>NZ_JAPNKA010000002.1 GCF_026626635.1 Archangium lansingense | reverse complement strand
GGGCCTGGACGACTTCAACCTGCTGCTGCTCGGCAGTGGCGTTGAAGCCCAGGAGCTGCCCGTAGCAGACGTGACGCCGGCGGAGGCGCAGCGGCTCCTGGCGGAGTTGAAGCTCAAGTCACCGACGATGACGACGTACGCACCGCGGCGCGTGGCCGAGGTGCTGCTCATGGAGGTGCTCACCATGGGCGAGTCTGTGACGCGCGAGGAGATGACCCGCCGGCTCCAGCGGTACGAGAAGCTGGCGGTACTGACACCGGAGGGCTTCATGAGCTGGGCCCTCACGGGTGAGGTGGCGGAGTGGGTGGGGAAGGTCGAGGTGGTGGGCGGGTTGGGGAAGGCCCAGGGGTACACCGTGGGCTACCTCTACGGCCGGGATGGAGGGGCTGGCTGGAGGCAGGCGGAGTGGACGGAGGGGTGGGCGGAGCGGATGGGGGCGCTGGCCGAGGCAGGCTCGCGGTAGCGGTGCTTTGGAGGAGCCCGTAACCAAGAGTCGGCCTCGGCCAGCAAGGCGGGGCGTCAGGCAGGAGGCCGGTGGCGGAAGACGCCACCGGCCTTTTGTTTTCCGAGAGGTAGGGTGCACGTGAGCAAACCCAGCGTGTCTGGTGGTAGCGTTGACGGCATGGACGAGAGGGCACAGCCCCAGCTCTCCGCCGGCGAGGTGGTGAGTGGGTTGGCGGTGGAGGAACTGGTGGGCGTCGGTGGCTTCGCCACGGTGTACCGGGCGCGACGCCCGGGCGGTGCGGCGTACGCCCTGAAGTTCATCCCCCTCGATGCCGACGTGGACAGGGTGCTGCGGGAGTTCGCCATCCTTCTCAAGCTGCGCCACCGCAACCTCGTCCAGGTGGTGGCCATGGGCCTCTACCCGGAGGAGGCGCCGGAGTTCCTCTGGTTGCAGATGGGCTTTGTCGAGGGCGAGCGGCTGGACAGGTACGCCAGGACTCGCAACCTGAGCGCGCGAGAGGTGGCTCGGCGAGTGCTTGAGGTGGCCCGGGGCCTCGCGGTGGCGCACGCCGAGGGCGTGGTGCACCGGGACGTGAAGGAGGCCAACGTCGTCGTCCGGGCCCGGGACGGTGAGGCCGTGCTGGTGGACTTCGGCGCCGGCACTTACGAGGAGGCAGTCACCGTCACCCGAGGCGTGCTGCCGCCTGGCACCATGGGCTACGTGAGCCCCGAGGCCCTGCGCTTCGCCCAGGAGCACGAGGGCTCGGACAAGGCGCACTACCGCGGCGGGCCCGGCGATGACCTCTACGCCCTGGGCGTCGTTCTCTACAGGCTCCTCACCGGAGCGCGGCCCTTCGCGCCGGACACGAAGGAGGAGGCGGCCGTCATCAGTCGCCCGGCGGTGGCGCCGCACCTGCTCAACCCCCGGGTGCCGCTCGCGCTGAGTGAGGTGTGCGCGCGGCTGCTGGAGAAGGAGGCCGAGCGGCGCTACGCGAGCGCGGAGCTGGTGCGCGTGCTCGAGGGGCTGCTCTCGGCCGGGGGCTCGGACTGGGACGTGGCCCTCCTCGAGGAGCCCACGGTGGAGGAGGGGAGGCCCGCGCGACGCGCGAAGGGCAGGGTGGCACAGGGGCTGCCGAGGCGGTGGGGCAGGAGGGCGGCGGCGAGCGCGCTGGTGGTGGCTGGCCTCGTCGGCGTCACATGGGCGGGGAGCCGAGGTGGCGCGCAGGAGGCACCGGCGGCGGTGGCTGCGCGAGCTCCGGCCGCGCTGGCAGAGACAGACGCGGGAGTTTCAGCGAGCACACGGGGGGAGGCGCTGGACGCGGGCCAGGTGGCTCCAGCTCGGCAGGAGACGGCGGCCGCCACGGTGGTGCAGGTGGCGGCCCGGGCCCTGGACAACTCGAAGGGACAGGAGACGGCAGCAATGGAGACGAAGAAGCGGAGCGCGGGCAAGGCTGCGGTGGTGTGCACGTGGGCCATGCTGCTCGCGGGTGAGACTGGGTGCGTCGGCGGCCCCGACCTGCGGAAGGAGCCAGAGGGGATGGCGTGCCCGGCGGGGTCAGCGGATTGGATGAGGGACAACCTCGACCTTAATCCGCTGGCGCACAGCAGCTTCCCTGTGATCCCCGGAAGTAACTACCGGGATATGGATGGCGTGACGGAGGTGCGGGACGGGCAGAAGCTCACGTTTACCTCGCAGCTCGCGGACAGGCCGCACACGGTCTACTCGGGCCAGGTGGTGTTCGGCGGCTATCAGGGGCAACCGGCGGCGTTCATCCGTCTCACCTACGCGACGATTCCCGGCGGGAAGAAGGGGCCGGTGTGCCTGTGCACGATCGCGCCGCTGAAGGAGGGGAGCACGGTGCCGAAGTACCTGGAGATGGCGGCGACGACGCGCCTCTACGAGGGGTGCGAGCTTTCTGACCGCGTGTATCCCTAGCCGGCGCTGCGCTGGACAGCCTGGGTGAGGAGCTGCGTGCGGGTGTGCTAAAGCTCCGAGTGAGGTGCTGCACTTGGAGCCGATGCCGTGGTGAAGCCGACCGTTTCTGTTGTGCTGCTGGCGCTGGCGGGGCAGGCCCGGGGAGCCGAGCTGGGCGCTGGCGAGTGCGTGGGGGACGGGGGCTCCGTCGAGGTCAAGGTGGGCGTGGAGGTGGCCCCGGTGTGCGTCGGTGCCGGCGGCAGGACGGTGCTTGAATTCGAGAGTGCAATCGTCTTCGAGCGCACGGTGGTAGAGGGCGGTGACGTTGAGCCCTTCACCGGCGTCGGCGGCACGAAGCTGCTGGTGGACGTGGCGGCCGGCGCGGCAGTGGGGGTGGCGAGACGGGTCACCGTCTACTTCGGTGATGGCTTCGAGCCAGCGAGCGCCACATTCCCCCTGGTAGTCGTGGCTGATTCCAACAAGCGAGTCGCGAAGGTGGAGCGCCTGCCGCGGACGGCCGCCTCTCTGCGCGAGGAGGTAGAGGACCTGACGCGGCGCCGTGCGCAGTGTGAGAGCCGAGGGGCCACGCCGACTGCAGACGGGCCCGCGGGCGTGCTGCCGGAGCTGCTCGCCCAGGAGCGGCAACAAGTGGACTCGCTCGCGTGGAGTACGGCGAGAGACTACGTGGTGAGGCCCGGCTTCGACGGCGGGGTTCACGGGCTCCTCCGAACGCTCCTCATTGCGCGGAACGGCGGGAGGCCCGAGGTGGCCGTCCGAATCCAAGTGCAAAACCGGGCTTCTGAGGGATGGGAGATTGAGGAGGCGATGCTGGTGTCCAGCTCGGGGGAGGCGCTCGCGCGGGTGCGGACGCTGACTCCGGTTGTCATCGCCCCCGGGGACGCAGTGCCCTTCTACGTGGTGAGCGAGCCGACGGCCCGTGCGGTTCCGGGGGCGTATACGCTGAAACTGCGCGGACGCGGCCGGGAGCTGGTGCTCGAGAACGTCACCTTCAAGTGACGGTGCGTGAGAGGGGCGGTTTTTCTTGGAACCTCAGCGGCTAAGAGTAGGTTGCTGGCCATGCGCTACTCACCGTTTACTCTCGCTGCGTTGTTGCTCGTGCTGTTGTTTACCTCCGGGTGCCCCGAGTGCGTCCCGGGCGAGACACAATCGTGCACGTGCCCCGGAAGCATTAGTTCGTCAGGCGCCCAGAGTTGCAATCCTGGAGGCCAGAGCTGGGGCGCCTGCGTGTGTGCTTCCCCGTCGACACCGCCGGCGGAGCCGTCGTGCAAGGCGTCGGGAACGCCTGCGAAGGCGTGCGGATGCTACGGCTACGTAAACCCTGGCGACGTATATCCCGAGCCGTTGTGCTGCTCCGGTAGCATGAGCCCGTCGCAGTGCTCAGCGTGGTGTTCGGGCGGCGGCTACCAGTGGCGGCCAGTGTGCAACTGAGCTGAAGCGCTGCGGGCTTGGGGGGGACGGGTCGTGGGGTGGGCGGTGGGGATTTCATGGTCCCTGCGGGGCGCTCCCGTCTCGTTCCCCTCAAGCTCAAATGGAGCGGCTGAGAACTCGTCTCCAAGTAAGGCAGCTCGGCTCACCGCCGCGGAAGGTCTCGGTGGCGGTCGTACTCGGGGTGCCCCGGAGTCCATATATCCGCGACTTGGGTGGCCGGAATGTCCCCCATGAAGTGAATCTCGAACCCCGGGTCCTCAAGTCCCAGCTCCACGCCGATGAAGCCCGCGAGCACGCCCGGGGCGACGTAGTGCTCCTTATCCCCCTGCGGCGGTTGATTTACGTCCAGGTCCACCGCGACCACCGCCGGCCGTCCGAGCTTTTTGAGCCGGGGCTCCCACTCGGTGCCGACGTGGGAGTAAATGGCCTCGCCGCCCCAGATGCCGAGCAGGTCCTCCACGGAGTGGGCCTCGTCCATCGTCTGCCGGTTTGAGAAGAGACATACCCTCCCCTCTCGGTCTCTTTCTTCGCCGAGGGCGAAGGCGTGGCCTTTGCGGAACTGCTCGGCCTCCGCCGGAGTGATGGCCTTGCACGCGAGCGCCTTGTCGATTCGCTCCCGCACCAACTCGGCCGTGAGGCGTCTGAGTCCGTGTGCTCGGATGCCGGCGAGCTCGTGCTCGAGGAGGCGCGTGCAGTGATACGCGCGAATGGTCGAGCCGCGGAGCACCTGCAGGAATCTCTCCTCGCCCTCATGAGCATAGAGGTCAGAGGTGTGCCGCACCGTGCCTCTGACGGCGCCAGCCGCGCGACGCACGAATTCAGCCACCTCGGGGGGCCAGGTCTCCTGGTTGTCGGGGTCAATACGAGCCATCTTGAGTTCTCCTTCCACGTGGTGAGGCGCTGGCTGTCCGGCTCTCCGAGCAGGTCAGCGCCGCGAGTGCGTCCGCGAGGACGTCACCTTCGAGTGAGGTCCGGACATGGGGCGCCAGGAGGGGGCCGCCCCAGGCCCGGAGGGGGCGCGGTACTACTTGCCCAGGTGCTTCCTCACGTCCTTCACCATCACGCCCACGGCCTCGACGGCCGCGCGCAGCTGCTTCTCGGTGCAGCCGAGCTCCTTGCACCACCACTCCACCTCCCAGGACTCGTTGACGTTGATGCGCGACTTGTCCGCGGGGCCCTTCTTCTTCAGATCGTCCGACATTGTGCTGCCCTCCAGTGAACCTGCGTTCAGCTAGGTAATATGCACGTCCGGCGCGGCGCGCACGTGTCATTAATCACTTTTTGCGTTGGGTGGAAAAACCGCCCCAGCAGGTAGGCCGTTTTCGGCTCACGCCGACCGCGCGCACAGCAGAAGAGGCTGATAATCCAGGCATTTGCGGGCCCGTCGCCCCTGTGGGGTTGTTCGTCCGACATAGTGCCCTTCTAGGGCTGATTCCTCCTCGAGGAACGGCCAACGCCATCTTTAAGAAGCACCCGAGTCCCGCGGTGCGGGACGCAGTTGTTGCCATGGGGGCTTAGGGCCCGACACACGGCTCGACAGCGAGAGCGCGAGCACAGCCCGTACATCGGTGGCGTCGGGCCCCACCTGGACTCCGGGTGCGATCCAGGCGCCCCCCCTGTAGGGTTGGCCGTCCCGTATCCTATCCTCCAGGACATTCAGGGGGAGGCGCGCACCATGGCGGAGAAGCACCCGAGTCCGGCGGTGGGGGAGGGCGGCGGAACGCAGCTCGAGGCCCGGCGGAGTGCGCGCGGCAGGCCCGGGCTTGTCGCGCGTGCCTGGGTGCTGGTGGTTCTCGGGCTGCAGGCGGCCTGCGCGACGGGCTATCCGATGGGAGGGAACCTGGGGGGCGTGCGGCAGCGCTGGCGTGTGCAGCGGGTACATCCCAAGCCGGAGGCGCTGGCGGGCGATGCACGGGCTGCGGCCGCGACAGAGTCGAGCGCGGCCGAGGAGGACGTGGGCGGAGCAGACGCCGAGACCGGTGGCCCGGAGGCAGTGTTGGCAGCAGAAGACGGCGCGGCGCCTAGGCAGGGGCGCCATCGGGCGCAGCGCGCTAGTGACGAGGCCGACGAGGACCTGGAGGGGAAGGGCGTCGGGTGGCCCGACGGAGTAGGCGATGGACGGCCCTTCGCGGTGCCCATGACGCTCGACTACTTCCAGGGCTTCCTCGCGCAGGCGGGCATACCCAGCACGGCGCTGCCGACAGACGGACGCACGCTCGGGCCTCAGCAGGCGATGGAGCTGGTGCCCCATCTTCTCTCCACGCCGCTGACGCTGGGCAACTTCGGGCTCCGGAGGATGGCGGCGCACCTTCTCCTCGAGGTTGCTGCCGGTGGCGAGGTTGTGACGCGGGACGAGCTCCACGCCCGAATGCGGCGCTTCTCGCGGTTGCTCGTGCTTCGGCCGGACGGATACCTCGTGAGAGCCACAACAGGGATCGCGGTCCAGAAGGCCGGACAGGTGGTGCTCGCGGAGGACGGCACGCTCCGGGCGGGGCGCTTCGAGGTAGGGCCTTTCTATGCCATCGAGGGCGCGCGCCTCTTTCCGGTGGACCAGCGGCTCGAGGTTCCGAAAGGCGCGCGGCCGGCGGGCTTGTACGAGCCCGATGACAACCCGGCGCTGGCGGTGGCAGAGGGTGCGGTGCTCGCTGTGGTGGACATGGTGGAAGGCCTCTACCGGCTTGTGTTCTACACGGGCGAGACGCTGGAGGGACTCGCGCAGCTGCCGGGCGCGGTGAGGCAGCTCTACGAGAACTCGCCGCAACTCTGGGACGAGTTTCGGCACAAGCCCTACGCGGAGAAGGTGCGCACCGTGTCGCGGCTAGCTACGGGCGCGGTGCTGACGGTGGGCACGGCGGGCGCGGGAGCTGCGAAGGCGGCCGCCTGGGGCGGGAAGCTGGGGAGCCTCACGGTGCCCCTGCTGTCGCTCACGGGTGACGGGCTACTGGCGGTGCGCCTGGTGGCCGTCCCCGTTGGGAGTATCGCCACCGCGGCGGCGCCGGCGTTGAGTGCCACCTACGTTCTGTGTTGGCGTTCACGAGGAAGCGCGGAAATTTGGACCGGGAAGCCGGAGGTGTGCCGGGGGTCCGGCATCCCGGTCCGAGGAGAGGCTCAGCGCTTGGACTTCGCCTTCCTGGTCGTCGCGGCCTCCTCGGCCTCGCGGCGGCGGTAGCTCTCGCCTTCGATAGCGAGGACGTCCGCGTGGTGGATGACGCGGTCAATCAGCGCGGTGGCGCACGCGGCGTTGGGAAAAATGGTCGGCCAGTCCGAAAACGCCAGATTCGTGGTCATCACCAATGAGCGTTGTTCATACCTGCGCGCCACGACTTGAAAGAGGAGGTCCGCGTTGCGCGCGTCGTAGGCGAGGTAGCCCATCTCGTCGATGACGAGCAGGCTGGTGCGGCTGGTGTAGTGGCGCAGGCGGCGGTCCAATGCGCGGCTGGTGTCCTGGGCACCCAGGTCGAGCAGCAACTGGGAGGCGGTGACGAAGAGAGCGGAGTGCCCCTTGAGGACGGCCTGGTGGGCGATGTTCTGCGCGATCATCGTCTTGCCCAGTCCCTGAGGGGCCACTATTACGACGTTGCGCGCGCGCTCCAGGAAATCCAGGCGCAAGGCGGACTCGACGGCCTCGCGGTCAATCTTCTTGGGCCATCCCCAGTCGTAGTCCGCCATGGGCTTGAAGCGGCCAAGGCGGCTGCGAGACAGGCGCCGCTCGAGACTTCTGCGGCCGCGTTCCTTCTGCTCCTCGTCGGCCAGGTGCTCCAGCATCTCGGTAGCGCCCCACCTGGCCTTGGTGGCGCGGGCGATGAGGTCCGCGAGGCCCTGGGAGGTGGCGTGCAGCCCGAGGGAGGCCAGGCGGTCAGCGAGTGGAGTCGTCATCGGCGGAGTCCTTGTTAAGGAGGCGGTCATAGTCGGCGAGGGAGTGGGGGCGGGTGCGGGAGGCGGCGATGCGCGGGTCATCCGGCAGCACCACGGTGAGTGGTGGAGGCTGACGCTGGCGGCGAGCGCGCTGCTCCAGGAGGTGGGCCACGGCGGGGGCGCTCACCGCCCCCTTGCGCAGGGCCTCGGCGAGGGCCTCATCCAGGGCACGTGCGCCGTGGAGCTCCAGTAACTTCAGCAACTGCGCCGTGTGGTGTGACAGCGAGACATCGCGCTGAGCGAGGGCAGCGAGGAAGCCCTCCGCCTGCTGGCAGGAGGCGCGCAGCAAGTCCCGGCCGCGCAGCTCGTGCGCGCGGGCCTTGGCGTCGGCGAGGGCGGCGAGGTGGCCGGGCTGCTCCAGGGTGCGGCCCTTCTCGAAGCAGCGCGGGTGGGAGGCCACCTCCTGGGAGCCGTCCAGCACGCGCACGCGTGTCTCGGAGGCCACGAGGGTGAGGGGCTTCTTCACCAGGGTGTGTGGAATGGAGTAGTCGTTGGAGTCGAAGCGCACGTAGGGCGTCTTGCCGGAGGCGACGGGGCGCACCACGTCCGTGGGAAACGGGTGTGCGGGCAGGGGCAGCAGCCGCGGGCGTTCCTCCTCGAGGGCCGTGGCGACGGTGCGCCCGGTGACGTCGCCGGGCAATTGGCGCGCGTGGGCCACCTCGGCCGCCCACCGCGCCGCTTGAGAGTTGAGGTCATCCACGCCGCTGAAGGTGCGCGCGGCGAAGAAGGAGTCGCGCAGGTAGCGGATGGTGCGCTCCACCTTGCCCTTCTCGTTGCCGCGGTAGGGGGCGCAGGGCTTGGGTGCGAAGTGGTAGTGGCCGGCCAATTCCAGCAGGCGCGGGTGGAGGCGGATGGCGTCGCCGGCGCGCTCGAGCACCACGGACTTCAAGTTGTCGTACAGCAGCGCGCGCGGCACGCCCCCCAGCGCCTGGAAGGCCAGCACGTGGCCCTTGAGGAAGCTCTCCAGCGTCATGTCGAGGAAGAAGCGCGCATAGAGGGCGCGGCTGTGGCCCAGCACCATGACGAAGCAGCACAGAGGGCGGCGCGTGTTACCCACGGGCAGCGTGCCGAAGTGCCCCCAATCCACCTGGGCCTCCTCGCCCGCAAGCGTGCTGCGGCGCAGGAAGGCCTCGGCGCGAGAGGTGGGGCGCACCGTGCGCACGTAGCGGCGCACCTGGAGCGGGCCACCCACATAGCCGCGCGCCTTCACCATGTGGAAGAGGCGCATGGCGGTGAGGCGTGGATGAGCCTCCAGGGTGGCTTGGATGAAGTCCTTGTAGGCATCCAGCAGCGTGGGCCTGACGGACTTCACCCCCGAGCCGGTGACGCGCTCGAGCGCCAGGGCGCGCCGCACGGTGTCGTGGTGCACGCCCAGCTCGGAGCAGATGGTGCCCACCTTCCAGTGCTCGGCGAAGTGCAGCCGGCGGATGCGGGCGGCGAGCTCGGGGGAAATCATGGGCCCACCTCACGGCGGACGGGCAGCCCTGAAGCGCCGGCCCACGTGGGTGCGCGCAAGGGTGGTGTGGCGCAGGAAGGGACTCTGACGCCCGCACCAGGTGCAGGCGGGGATGGATGGCGGCGGTGCATGCGGCAGTGGCCTCGCTGCGCTCGGCTCCGCGGCCACCTGCGTGGCGGCCGGGGCCGGCGCGACAGGCACACTCGCCGTCTGTGCCGCAGCGGCGGGAGACTGATGCGTCACTTTCTGTCGCCGCCGCTCCCGCCAGGCCGCCTGCCGCGCGGCATGCGCGTGCCGTCCGTCTCGGGTGCGCTGGTAGCGCGCACCAGCCGCGCGCATTGACTCCGCCCGCGCCCTTCGACTGCACGGCGGCCCGCAGTAGCGCTGGCCACGGTCGCACGCAGAGCAGAGGAAGAACACCTGCCGACACTCGGGCCGGCCGCACACCACGAAGCGCAGCGCCTCCACGACACTCCTGCGCGCGCCGGCTTCTGGCGCCGCGCCCCGGAGTGCGCTACCTCTTCCTCACCGGCTCGCCCCTCTCGCACACCAGGGCGCGCCTCCAAGGAGGGCCCTCCAGCCGCTACTGGTGGGCCTTCCGTCTTTTCAGGACGCGCGCGACCGTGGACTCCACCGGCGCACTCTCCCCCCCTCAACTTCTCGGCCACACCCATCTCAGGGAGTGGTCTTGAAGTCAGGCAACTCCCGGCGACCCATGACCAGGAACCTGCGCTTCCTGGTGACCATCAACATCTGCACATGGCCACCACGAGCGCCCAGGGCGGTGGCGGGTGGCCTCCGGTCGGCGGGCCCGGGCAGTGGGTGGCGGACAATTCCAGCATGTCCGAGCAGGCGAGGGACTACCAAGCCCAGATAACAGGGGCTCCCCGGCGGTGGGCCTACAAGGTGTGCCGGGACGGGGAATGCGTCAATTTCGACGGGTACGATCCGAGGACGGGCACCCTGCTCGAGGGCAAGGCGCGCGAGTACCAGAAGTGGTTCGACAAGGATCTCAACCCTAGATTCAAGTACGAAGGCCTGGAGAGCTTGGTTGACCAGGCGGAACGGCAGCTCCGAGTGGCAGGGGGAGTTCCGATCCGCTGGCACGTTGCGGAGCCGCGGATGGTGGCGGTGCTTCGGAAGCACTTCGACGCCAGCGGCCTCCAAGCCATAGAGGTTGTTTACACGCAGCCCCTGTAGTGAGGGCCACGACGCATGAGCGAGACGTACGGAATAAAGGCCTACTGGGGCCACAGGCCGGAGTCGGCTGAGCAGTGCGCGGACCGGGCGGAGCTGTTCTTCCGGCTCCTCGCCGAGTGCCACCCCGCTTTCGCCCGGTGGTACGAGAAGAGCAGTTCGGACCAGACGGCGCTGCAGCTCGGCTTTGAGCCCACCCGCGAAACATTCCTTAGGTTCTTCGGCCGGGAAAAGTACCAGAGCGGGAAGGACGGCTTCAGGTTCGGCGCATGGACTGGCCGCGAGGCAGACGACCAGGGCGCCATGGTCATGCTCAGGTGCGGCTCGAAGGGGGAGGTGGCACCCAACAACCTGTGGCTCTTCTTGCCCAGGGAGGCACTGGGCGAGGAGCACGTGCTCACGGCTCCCGTTGTCGCCGGCGCGATGCGCGCCGTGGCGGTGGCGTGGGACCCTGAGTGGGCCGTGGCGACTGCGGACGGGCTTTGGGACGAGCTCTCGGGAGGCAGTCGGCTCGGTTGCTTCGTGGGATGGATGACGTACTTCTCGCGGGAGCGGGGCGAGGTGCCGCTGCTGGCGGCGCCGGTGCGAGGCGAGCCCCTGGGTGACAAGGGGACGCTGATCACGCTCACCCCCGAGCGCCTCACCCCAAGCAATCCGGAACACGTGGCGCTCGCATGGCGGGCGCAGACGGTCCTCGAGGAGCAGGGGCTGTTCAGGTTGATGGTTCAGCCAGGCTATAAGCAGAAGGCCGGAGACGCGCCCGCGTGACCTCCAGCATCCACTACGAGGACCGAGAGCTAGAGGACGAGCGGCTGGAGCTCACCGGCAAGGAGGCCATGTACTGGCTGGGGCCGAACGTCACTTTTCGTGGCTGCACGGTGGTCCTTGGTGTTGGAGGCAGGCAGCTCGTCCCGATGTGGGGACGATTCATCGACTGCACCATCATTGCGAAGCGGGAGATCGTGAACCGGTGGTTCACCTCCATGCGGTTCGAGGGCTGCCGATTCGAGGGCAGGTTTTCGGGGGTTGGGTTTGGTCAGCGAGTCGGCGTGGACAGGTGGTGGGAGCACGGAGGAATTGAGAACTGCGACTTCGCCGAGGCCCGGCTCGACCAGTGCAGCTTTCACGGCTGCGACATGAAGACCATTCGAGTCCCGACGTGGCCGTGCTTCACCATCTTGGAGCCGCTCAAGCACGGACCGGAGCTGGTGAGCGTGCCCTGGCCGGGTGATTTCTTCCCGGTCATCCTTGAGGGGGTGAACAGGGAGCGGGAGGACACGGCCGCGGTGACCATCTACGCTCCGGCGGAGGCGAAGCGCTCGGGGGCTACGCTCGAGGCGTTCAGGGAGGCAGTGGAACGCTTCGACTTCATCGTGCGGTGAGGGGTGCCGCTGATGAGCGACGAGGGGCGGGCTCTGGGCGGTGAGAAAGAAAAACCCCGGCCCGAGGAGACCTCGGAGCCGGGGGCTGTCGTCGCAGTGCGGTTAGGCGGTGGATCCCCGCGCGAACGGGGAGGACAACGCGGCCTCGGTTGCTTTGGTGGACCCCAGGAATGGGGAAGTAGCAGCTACAACCGAACCTTCCGGTGGACCCCCTGGCGGGGGACGACGACGAGAGAAGAGTAGGAGCCTGGTGCCCCCACTGCAAGCTCATCGGGCCTGCTGGGGCGGGCGGTGCGGTTAGGGTTCGCGGGCCCTCAGTGGTAGGGCGTGTTCAGGTAGATGGGGGCGCGCCTGGAGGAGGAGGAGCAGCCGGCGGTGGTGCGCCTGCCGGAGGAGGAGCAGCTGGCGGCGGTAGGATCCGGAGAGCGGGGGGCAGCATCACGTTGATCTCCTGCACCGAGAACGTCAGCTCCTCGTTCGTTTTGAGAGCCGTCTGGGCTGCTCCGTAGGCCGGCGAATCTGTGGGTGGAGCGGAGGAGTAGGCCTGGTTGACCTGTTGTGCGAGCTCATCCCGGCGGCGGCGCCCTTGCTCCTCGCTAATGGACCCAGCCATGAGGTCGGCGATGAGGTGGATGTACTTGTCGCGCAGGAAACGCAGGCTCAGGGCAGCCTGGCGGTGCTGGTCAACCAGGCGGTCTCGATTGCGGCTGTAGCCGTAGACGGTGACGTAGAGTGAGAGCCCCGCGAGAACGACGGTCGTAATCTCCGCCCAGCGCGCCTCCGTCACGAGTACGGTGATGGTGTTACCCGTCGTCAGTGCCAGGAGCGCGGCGTTGATGCGCTTCTCCCACAGGACCCGCGAGTTCAGACGGTCCGCCATTTTCTCGTGGGTTTTGTGGCTGTAGGCAACGCGGCCGAACTCGTCGCGCACGACGTCCAGCAGGGCGGTAATGGGTGGCAGGGCAGCAGGCGGCGATGTGCTCATGGCGTGTAATTCCCGAAGATGGTGCGCGACTCGGCGAAGGGGAGCAGCTTCATCTGCTGCATTCTAGGGAGTCCACGGCGGCCTCCAGTGCCTGCATGTTGGGCTGCACGTAGATGGCCGTGGCGGACGGACGCGAGGGGCGTGTAGACGGAGCAAACTGCTTGCTCCGGTAATGCGGCTCAGCGCGGCCGAAGAGGCGTCACCGACGCGCCACCATCGGGCAGGTCCTGGCGACTTGGGCCTTCCTCGTCAGCGGCAGGGGCGGGTACGAACTTGAGGACTTGGGCTGTCTCCCCGGTCAGGAGCCCGCGAGGGACGCCCGCAAGCGTCACGACGTCGCGGACGGCGAATGGAAGGTGTGCACAGACCTCCTCGTGGCCTCGCTCTGCGACCCAAAGCTCAAGGGCGCGCCGCAGCAAGCGGGGCTGTTCCGGCGGGAGCTGCTCGTCGAGCGGTTCGTTACGCTTGTAGCCCCGACGCGCGTAGTTGATGTGGAGGCGGGTCACGCCCTCCTCGCTGAGAAAGCCGAGTCGCCGCGCCTGCATCATCATCATGCGGACCGACACCTTCCATCGCATCTTCACATCGAAGAAGCCGTCCAAGGAGAAGCTCTTCACCTCGCTACGGAAGGCCTCGGGAGGGAAGAGAAACGCGGCCGCGAAACGGTGCGCTTGGTTCTCGAAGGCGCGCCACTCGCCCGGCTTGTTGAGGCGCGACTGGTCCACATCCCGGTGCAGCACCAGGTGCCCGAGCTCGTGGGCAGCATCGAAGCGCGAGCGTGGGCCAGATTCCTTGTTGGCGGACAGCAGGCCGGCCGCGTGGTCCGGGAAGTAGCGCGAGAGGCCGTCGAGCGCTTCCGCATCCACTTGGGCGCGCGCAAGCAGCACGCCGTGCTTCTCGAGCAGCGCTACGATGTTGCTGATAGGGCCCAGTCCCAGGCCCCAATGGCGGCGCGTCTGGACGGCCAAGTCCTCCACCTCCGCATCGGAGAGGGCAAGCGGGTCGCTCGGGATAGAAAACGTGGGCAGATTCATCGGCGGGAGGCTGATGTTCTGACCAACGACGGTGCCGAGGCGGTGGAGCCAGCTGAGTTTCGCCTCCGCCGCGTTGCATGCGGCGACGGACGTAGAGCGCTGAGCTCTGTAGAAAACTGCGCTGCCAGGCTCCTGCTCCACGGGCATGAGGAAGTAGTGCTCAGGCACGTCGAGTGCCTCGCACAGCTTGCATAGGAGCTCGGGCTTCGGGTTGGAGTTGCCGTTCTCCCAGCTGTAGATGGCAGGCGCACTGACCCCCACGCGCTCAACAAGCGCACGTACAGAGACGCTGCGCTCAAGGCGAGCCTCAACCAAGCGGGAGCCAATGAAGCCTGGGGTACCGAGAATCATTCTTTTTCTGAATCCTTATCCTTCTTGTCCTTGGGGATGAGGCGCAGCGGCGGGTCGTCCTCGTCGGTGCGCTCCTCCTTGTACTCGGTGTGCTCCGGCTTGCGTTCGGTCTCTTGCGGCGGCGGTGCGGCGAACGGCGACTGCGGCGCGCTCGTGTCGGGAGGCTGCGACAGTTTCTGTGCGGCGTCCGAGGCGTTGCCCAGCTCGATGATCAAGGAGAAGAGTGAGCGAGTGGCGACGTACCTCTTCTTCCGCTTGTGCGGGAAGCCCACCAGGGCGAACAACGGCAGCCCGGTCTCTTCGTCCATGTCGCTGGAGTAGCTGAACACGGCATAGAGCAGGCTGCCGGGGGGAGGCTTCTCTTCCTCGAGCCCCAGCTTCGCGAACATTTCGAGCTGATTACCGGCGGCGAGGGTGTTCCGGTAGTCGGCATCGCGGGGGAACTCGCCGGGGGACTGCGCGGCCACCGGCGTGAAGATGATGTTGTGCGTCGTCACCTCCAAGTGGCTGGTGGCATTGTTGCCGTTGAGGACGGGGCGCGCCTTGGCACCGTGGCGGCGGGCCACCGCGCTCCAGTACTGGTTGAAGAACTCGCGCCGATGGTGCGCGAGCGCCCCCTTCCGCCACTCGGGGGCCAAGTCACGGCAGTGCGCAAGCGCAATGCGATTGGCGTCCCTGAGCGCCAGGAGCGTGTCCCTGAAAAAGGCTTCCGTCACGTGCGCCGCCATGTACTCAATGGGCTTCTGCTCCCAGCGACTTCCCGCCATCGGTACGACCTCCCATTCTCCGGCGCCGCGCTGTCGTGTCAGCAATGGAGCCGAAACGTGGGGAAAATTATAGCGAAGCCGCCTGCTCGGCAAGGATTATAGTTGGTGGTCGCTTTGTTGTCTGCTGGGAAACGGACTGTTCCCTCCCACTGACAGTAAAAGGGGCCTCCGACAGGGTGGGGCGACGTTCAATCCTCCATGAGGGAGTCCACGGCGGCCTCCAGGTCCTGCATGTTGGGCTGCACGTAGATGGCGGTGGTGGCGAGCTTCGAGTGGCCCGCCAGGGCGGCGACGAGGGCGAGGTCCTGCTTCTTCTGACGAGCCAGCTCGGTGAGGGTGGTGTGGCGCAGGACGTGGGGGCTGACGCCGGCGACACCGGAGAGGCGCTCGTACTTGTCCACGAGGCGGCGGATGGAGCTGGTGTCGAGCGCGTCGCCGTAGCGGCCTGGGAGAAGAGGTATTCGCCCAGGGCGGGGCGGGCGGCGAGCCAGGTGGTGAGGATGCGGCGCACGTCGCGGTGGAGGGGGAGGGTGGGCTGGCGCGAGCCCTTGCCATTCACCGTCACCCAGCCGCGGCGCTCGCCCAGCTCCAGGTCCTCGAGCTTCACGTGGACGAGCTCGTCCTCGCGCATGGCGGTGGCGATGAGCAGCTCGCACACGGCCTGGTCGCGCAGGGTGCCATGCTCCTTCACCGTGCGGAGGAAGCGGCGCTTGTCCCGCACGTCCAGGGCCCGGCTGAGGGGCTGCTCCAGGGGCGCAAGGCGGTGCAGCTCCAGGCCCACCATGGGGGACGAGCGGCAGTGCTTGCCTCCGTACCGTGCTGGGCCATGGTTCGCTCCGGGTGCCGATTGGCGCCTCCTGCTTAACAGGGGGACGAGCGCAGCACTTCCCGCTGCGTGGCGGCAGCCGCGCGCTAGCGCGTCCCATGGCGCAGGCAGCAGGAGGTCTCCGGATCGTCTTTGGTGACAGACCCCAGGTGCACGCAACACCCGGTCGGTGCCCGCTGTGGTGGCCGAGTACCAGCGCGCGGTGCGGCAACTCGGCTCTGCGATGCTATTTCCAACCACAGTTCGGACTGGGCCTAGACGCTCCTCCAGCGCCAAATGAAAAGCTGTTGTCGAAGAAGCATCCCAGCATCCACCGTTGTCTCCCGCCGGCGGCAAGTCTTTGACACGTAGCAATGGTCCATGTCGAAGGAACGGGAGTCACGCTCACGTAGCCCGAATCCCCTATGGATCCTTCCCCAATGATGACGCAGACCTTTTGGGCCACTGCCATAGGCGTCGCCTGTTGTGCCGCAAACTCGTCTTGCAAAGTGGCCCCGCTGGGGCCCGATATGCCTTTCGCGTTTGAATGACTGGACAGCGCTGCCATCATCAAACCCACCGCCACTACAGGGAGTCGGAGCATGACAAAGTTCTCCTCAGAATCACCTGCACGACAGGCGCAGGTGGTCGGCCAATATTCCTCTGTGCTTTCGCACTCGTAAATACTTTCCGGAAATTCGTGTTTTATTTTCGTCTTCAAGAGTTGTGGGTTTGTATGATGTTGAATGGAACAGAAGGCGAAGAGGGGACATGTTGAAGGCGGACGAGTTGGGCCGCCTGCCCGGGGGGTCCTCGCGGGCGGGACGAGGACGGGGCGCTTCTCGAGGAGCCCACTGTGGGGGAGGGGAGGCCTGGCAAGGTGGTGAGCAGCGGGGGCGACAGACCAGAAGAAGGAGGCTACGCTGGTTTCCAATTCGGTTGAGGCTCTGGCTGTGGTGCGGGCGCTCACTCCAGATGCAGGCAGTGCCGGGCGCATACACGCCCAAACTGAGGGGACGCGGCCGCGAACTCGTCCTGGAGAACGCCACCTTCAAGTGATGGAGCGGTAGGTCTTCCCAGCAAGCAGCGCCGCCACCGCCTTGTGGGTAACTCCGTACCGTGCCCCAAGCGCTGCCATGGAAACACGGCCGGGTGCGTATGCGGCACGGATTGCTCTCGCGTCGGAGTCGGAGAGGCGACGTAGAAGAAGGTTAGGGCGACCACGACTCTGCGCGGAACGGATGACGCGCGGCCCTCCTGCTTCCTTGTACGTGTCATGCCGCAGGATCTTAATTACAGTTGCGACACACACAGAGTACTCCTCTCCGAGTCGCTCAAGCGTGAGCAGTGGATTCGCGTGAGCCCTCTCGCGCATCTCTACAATCGTCGCCCTGGGCATCCGGAGCCACTTCCGCTCAGGACGCGGAACACGAGGGCCGCCGGCCCACAAGTAGGTCTTGCCGTCGACGATGTTCTGAATGACCGAGGCTGTCGTCCTGAACTGCTTCGCAAGCTCACCCATCGAGGCTTGGCCGGACGCGTACCGAGTCCTAATGGCGAGAGCATCCCCGTCGCGCAGGCTTCGATTGGTCCACTTGGGGAGGGTGTGTTGAAGCGTTGGGCCGCCAGCCTCCAGCCGCCTGACGCCTCGGACCAAGGCAGTAATCGCCGGCGAGTTCACACCGAACTCTTTCCCAAGGGCAACGCCGCTTTCGCGGCCGAAAACGTACCGCTCTCGGATTTCTCGCACCTGCGCATCTGAAAGCTTGGCGCCGTGATGTCGCTCTCCGCGCGGGAGGACTCTGTAGGCGA
This sequence comes from Archangium lansingense, assembly GCF_026626635.1. Taxonomy (GTDB): domain Bacteria; phylum Myxococcota; class Myxococcia; order Myxococcales; family Myxococcaceae; genus Archangium; species Archangium lansingense. Next base: position 55,989 of record NZ_JAPNKA010000002.1, on the reverse strand, counting down.
GGTTTTCCCGTGGAGACACTGTTCGAAGGTGGTCGGGGTTGACACACATTCGATTGCGGCAAATGTGGTGGACGTGCATCCCAGGCGAAGCGGGTCCTTTGAAGAGCCGGAAGCTCACTCGGTGGGCAGCCTCGTCGCCGTAGCGGCCATAGCCAGACGGAGATGTGGGCCCCTGCCAGACCCAGCACCTGGTGGCTGCGTCAACAGCGGTTTGCCTTTTTATGTATGCGCGGCGACCATCATCGTCTTGTAGTGGCCCAGAAGCGCTGAACTTCGCCTGGGTGAGCGGTCCGGGAGCGTGCTTGTACGTTCGCCCGGTTGCAATCTGACTGGCAGCCCCGGGGCTCAGACCAAAATGAGCAGCGAGGCTGACGACGGATTCTCCTTGTGCGCGGCGGACCCGGAGCTCTTGAACTTGTCGAGAGGACAGGCGCGCTCGGGTTCGCCCGGCCAACGCCATGTCGCGCATATTGTCGGCATGTGACCCAACCAGAAGATGATCCGGATTTACGCAACTGCGATTGTTGCACTGGTGCCGCACGACTTCGCCCGGCCGGAGGTGCCGGCGACGGAATAGAATGATCGCGAGCCGGTGAGCGGTAACATTCTTCTCTCCGACGTGGATTGAGCCGTAGCCGGTCGTCTGGTTGCTCGCGCCGGTCCACTCCCAGCAGCGAGTCGTGGGGTCACAGTAGGTTTTCACCATGAACCGACTGAGTAGTGCGATGCGATCTGGACGGTGTTTCGCGCTCATTGGGCAACCTTTCGGCCCGTAGCCGGGAGTTCGTCGTGGAGAACGTCACCTTCAAGTAGCTGGCTAGGCTCCGGAGGGCTCGCGCCCAAACCGCGCCGCCAGCGAGGCGAGTCGTTTGGGAGAGGTCTCCGGTATTAGGCCTCGGGCCTGGAGAGCCTCCAGGGCAGCGGCAGGGCCCGCCACGACGACGCAGGCCTCTCCGTCCGTGTCGAAGAGCACCCAGCGCTCGCCGCGGCCCCTGTCCTGGGCCAGGGCGTTGAGGAAGTCGAGGAGCGCGTAGGCGTCGATGTAGTCGTCATCCTCATCGACGGACACGTCGTCCTTCGCAGGCGCCTCGTAGCGTTTGCTACCGCTACGGGCGACGAGCTGCTCGGCGGCTGCGTATTCGCGGAAGTCGTCTTCGTCCTCCTGCTCACCGACGAGGCCCCCCTCCACGTCCTCGTCATCGAGCTGCTCCTCGGCCGGGGGCATCTGCTCCAGGTGGAGTCCGTCAAGGGCACCGCTGGCGAGGGAGGCGAGCTCGCGCATGAGCACATCGTGGCGGACGCTGTGTTGGCGACGCTTGAGGGAGAAGAGGTGGGCCCGCCCTCGGTGGAGCAGGACCTCCTGCAGCGTCGCCGGGCGCTCCTCGTGCTCAGCCAAGTCCAGGTGGAGTTGGTCCGTTAGCCCGAGGCTGTCCAGGAAGGTCTCGAGCGCGCCGGCGGCGGGGAAGTTGAGCAGGGCGGCAACAATCGACTGGGCGCCGTCCGGCAGCTCCATGGTGCTCCACGCGCGGGCGATCTCCACTGCGGTGGGCCGGTCGAGCGCCGCCAGGTGCGCGAGGCAACGTTCCGCCATCTGGCTCGGGCCCTCCTTCGCGCAGGCGGTGAGCAGGCGGATACGCTCGGGCACAGGTGGGTAGCGCACCTCCTCCCCGGGTCCGAATTCGACGCCCTCGGCCTCCAAGTGGAGCTCGTGGCGGGGATCGGGCAGCAGCTCCCCAGGGCGGTAAGTGGGCGGGGTCGGTGTAGAAGGAGCGGCCGAGTCGGCGCTCTCCTCCAAGTGGGCGTAGGTAAAGAGGACTACCGGTTTCTGAGTTGTCATGCAGAGGAGAGCAAGGCCAAAGCGCACGTAATTGCATGCGCTCTGAACTAAGCGTCTGGCAGGGTGGCTCCCTCCACAGGCTACGCCGCAAGCGTGCGGAGCGGGCGCCGTCAAGAGGGGCGAGTCATCTCCCGTCCCCGCGTGAGCACCTTCCCCCCCTGTCTGGTTGGGCGGCCCGCATCCTATCCTTCAGGGTTGTTTCACCTGGGGGAAAGGCGCGACACATGGAGAAGCACCGCGGTTCTGAGGTGGGGGCGGGCGCGGTGACACGAGGAGCGCCACGGCCAGCACTGCGGCGAGGCTGGCCGAGGCGGGAGGCCAGTGCGCTGGCGCTACTTGTCCTCGGTCAGCAGGCGGCGTGCGCGGCGGAGGCGTGGGAGGTGGCCGAAACAGCACAGGGGTGGGAACGTGCGTGAAGCCGCCCATGCAAAGAGCCTCCAGGCCCTCCTGCTCGCAAGCTGCCTCGTCGCCAGCACCAGCGCGTCCGGCGAAGAGCTGAGACGAGAGCAGGTGACGCTCTCGGCCGAAGCGCATGCGCGAGCCAAAGCCCCTAGCCCCCGCGTGGAAGATTGGAAGGGGGACGTGCTCTCCCTCCGGGTTATGGATCCCGGCACCCTCGTGGTGGAGGCAGGCGATGAGGTTGTCGCCGCTGGCGAGCTCCTCTGGGGCGAGGGCACGCGGCTGCGGGTGGAGCCACGCAGGGGCTACCCGCCCGCGCCGCTGCCCCGGCTGGTGAGTCCCGAGCCGGGCCGGGAAGAGGTGGAGGTGGACGTCCCGGAGGGAGTGGGCGCCGGAGGGGTGCTCACCCTCACCTATGATTGGGGCCACAAAGACACGCCTGCCCTGGAGCGCACCTGGCGCCTCCCCCCCATGGAGGACATTCCGCCAGAGTGGCTCGAGGACGAGCTGGTTGAGACGGAGCAAGAGGGCACGCCGGAGGACGAGGCGGACAGCGCGCTGGCCTTCCTCTCACCCCAGCAGGCTCCGCTCCCCGTCCAGGTGGACCCAGAGCGTCCGGAGTTGCTCTGGGTTCCCGCGTACGCCTCTCGGGAGGAGCTCGCCTCGCGACTCTTCGGGGAGGCGGCCGCGGTGGGCGCCTTCGACTTCGAGCCCCGCCCGGCGCCCCCCAACGCGGAAGGCGAGCCACGCCAGTGTGTGCGCGTGCGCCATCCACCCGCCTTGCGGCCCGAGCTCCTCGCGCAGGTGCGCGGCGCCCTGGACGAGCGACTGAAAGCGGATAGCACATGGAGCCGCGCGCAGCTCTCGGCGGAGTCCCTTGACAGGCCCGGGGCCGAAGCGCTCGTGGAGCGCGGCCTGCGCTGGTCTCAGCGCTCGGAGATTCCAGACGGCTCCGGCCAAAGTTATTTCGACAGCTACCTCCAGACACTGGCGCCCTGGCGGGAGGCGAAGCCACGCGGGCTGCTGGGAGACACGCTCGCCCAGGACTGGCACTTCCTCGGAGAGTCCTCCGAGCCCCTGCAGAAGGCCATCGCCCTGCGCTCCCAGCGCTGGACGACGAGCTACACCGTCACGGATGGCTCACCCGTCCTCTCACCTGGAGACGTGGTGGGGCGCTTCTACTTCCCGGACGGCTCCAGCGTTCAAGTTTACCTCCAGGAGTTGCTCACCGAAGAGCGCTCCCAGGAGCGTGCGGAGATCCGGCTCCGCAACCTTCCACTCAGAGGCCCGCGCGTCATCATCCCCGGGGAGGATGAGCGCTGGCGTGGCTACAGCGCTGACTTCCGCCTCGCGGCGGGGGCCCCCGAACCGCTGGAGTACCCCGCGGGTGACTTCTTCTGGTACTACCCCGGGACAGTCTTCATCCGCCCGGACGATTGGCGGCTGGGAGTGGGAAGCGGCACGGGCGAGCTGGCGGCCCTGCGGCGGGCGATTCTCACTGCCGCCCTGGCCAGGGCCACACCGGACGCGCCCGAGCCCCTCCACGGGCTGGACTACGACGTGCTCTCCCTCCTCACCCGGGAAGAGCGCCTGGGCATCTTCGACACCGTCCTCAACAGCTCAGCGCTCACCTCCGACGCTCTCGAGGAGGACGCTGCCCAGTTGCTCGGGCGGTTGGTGCTGTCCATGCCCGCCGAGGAGTTTCCCACCCTGGAGCGCAGGCTCACCTCGGGCGAAGCGTTGGACAAGCTGCTCGGCAGCAACGCGCCGCACAAGGTGCTGCTGGGGCAGGCCTTTACCCAGAAAGCGCTGGCCTCGTTTCCACTGGTGCTCGGCTCGCTCGACGACCTGCCCACCTTCGAGCTGGGGCACGAAGGCGGGACGGCATACCTGGTGAACGTGTCCTCCGGGCTGGTGCCCACGAAGCTGGTGGCAACGGAGGCGTGGGACGTGAAGAAGGGAGTGAGCTTGGAAGCAGAGCCCGCGCTGCCCCAGGAGGCACCAGGGGCCTCCCGGCGCATGGCCCTGTACTTCGAGCCGGTGAAGCACGACTTCCAGGCCCGCTACGGCTCTTCGACGGAAGCGGGCACACGTAGCCGCGCCTTTCACCCGCTGGAGTGGGTGCGCGTGGAAGTCCACGGGCCACAGCCGCGCACCCAACTCATGACGGCCATGGAGTTGGCCCTGCACGCCTCCCTGCCAGATAAAGCGCTTATCTGGGCGGCGGTAATCCGCATCATCGAGATGCGCACGTTTTACCGCGCCCTGTATGCATTGACGAAGGCACCGCTGCTGCCAGTTGTGCCGGCTACCGCCGCAGAAGGAGGCGCCCTCGCCGCGGCGCAAAGGACGGCGGTACGTCAGTTCGTGGGCCGCACGGCCCTGCTGACGACTCTGGCGGTGGTAGACACCTACCGCGCAGAGCTGTCGCGGACGGCGGAGGGACGGTACTTCCTCGCGGTGCATGACCTGGCACTGCTCGCGCTGGCCGCGCGGGACGTGTCCAAGCTCATCAACTCGGGCATCTGGCGCGAACTGGCGTACCGGGGTGGGCTGCTGCTGAGTCAGTCCGGCGCCCGGGCCTCTGCGGGACTGCGCGAGTCCGTGGAGTCCATACAGGCCCTGGCCAAGACGTTGGAGCGGATGCTCGCCGAGGGCAAGGCCCTTGCGACACCGGACGGACTGCGGTTTCCCTTTCCTGGCGGCGCCGAGGCTTTCAAGCAGACCTTCTTCGCCATACGCGGGGAAATCGCCGCCGCACGGGCCCTCGGTGGCATTCGCGGCGCGGGGCTTGCGGCCCAGGAGGCCGAGAAGACGCTGGAAGCGTTGAAGCTGCTGGCGGCGGAGAGCCAGGAGATGGCGCGTGCCTACGGTGCGGTGGCACGGCGTGCGGCGGCGCTGCCGGCCGACAAGGCCCAGGCCTACCTCGCCGCAGTGGACAAGCTGCGCGCCTCCACGCGCGGTGCGGTGAAGCCGGCGCTCGCGGAATTGCTGCGGTACTCAGGAGCACGGAGCCTGAAGGACCCGCTTGCCTTCCTGAAGGAGGCCGATTGGCTCGTCAGTCACCCGGAGCTGGAAGCCGAGGCAGTGGCTACACTGGCGAGGAAGGCCTGCCGGAACAAGGTGGACCTGAGTTGGCTGCGATCCACATCGCTGACCCTGAAGGATCTCAATGCCATGGGCAGGAACAAGATGACGCCCTGGAAAGACTTCCAGCGCGCAGCGGCGGAACCGGGGAATTTGAAGCTACAGCGGAGGGTGCGTGAGCAACTCCGAGGCCTCGCGACGGAGATGCTGACAGAGGACAACGCGCGTAAGCTCTTCCCGGGATTCCAGTTAACTGGGCGGCAGGTAAAAATGGGAGGAGGGCACATCATCGACGAGGTGCTGACGGCCATGATGGGGCCGAAGCTTCAACATGGGGTGGAAGTGAAGGGGTGGAACGAAAACCGGTGGCGCAAGGCACTTGATACTTGGTTGGCCAGAGAGGGCGGCGCCAGGCTCAACGAACAACAGGAGGCGCTCGTACGGCAACTCCAACGCCTGCTCGACCAACTCACGGACGCAGCGAAGGCACCTCGAGGGCCGCCGTTTCTGGTCAGTACAGACAAGCTGAGCGGGCCGACCAAGGCTAAGCTGCTCAGATTCCTCAACGATAACGCACGAGGCACGCCGCTCATACAGATAGAGGAGGCGAAGATTTTGGAGACGACGAAACAATGGCGCGGGGCCCTCCGGCTACCAGAGGATCTGTCCGGAGGTGCGCCATGAGTCGGTGGCCACTCTGGGCGGTCCTGGCTCCCGGCGAGCCCGCACGGCTGGAGAGCCGCGCCCTGGCCATCGCGATGCCGGACTGGGATGAAGAGGACGGAGAAGAGCTGCCCTTCGAGTTCATCGCGGGCAGTGGTCGCTACCATGCCATCGTGGGGACGGACCCCATTGACATCGGCGCCGAGATGCAGATCGCCGAGGCCCTGTCGCTCGAATGTGATGAACCCGTGTACTCGATTGAGCGCGCCAACGACCCGTGGACCGTCATGTCGTGGCGAAACGGTGCACTAGATGTCCTGGAGGACAGGGACCCGGACTCTCTGGCGAAGTCCCTCGGGTGTCCGCTGCCAGAAAGCGAGAAGACTTCGGACTCCCCCTGGAGGAAGCCGCTGCGGACGGTCGCGTTGATAGAAGGAGTCCGGGCGGAGGAGGCGCACCGCGTGCTGGTGGAGGCCGACGATCCGTTTCCTCCGGGGCACTATCGCTTCGAGAACACCCCGCGAGGGCTCCTCATTTCTAGTGGCACAGGCAATATAGGGTTCGCTGACATCACCATTTCGGAACGACTCCCTCTTGCGACTGTGTATGCTGTGAGCGCCTCCCCAAGCCTAGACAAATTTGTTGTGACCAAGATGAAAGGAGGGGAGGGCATCGAGCAGTTCGCACGGCCGCCCGAAGAGTTTCCGCCCTATCCGGTTGCCAACGAGGTCAGTGGCGAGTCCTCGCCCGAGCGGATCCTCGCGGCGTTGGGCATACCGGCAGAGTGGTTTCGGAATGAATGACAGGTGCTGGGATGACCTCGTTGAGGGTCCCATGCCCCACCATGTCGCCACCGAGGTCAGGGTGAGCCACTTCCACCGGAATCACCGAGGGCCAGAGGACCACCCGGTGGATTCAGAGCGATTTCCCGCCCGAGCCGACAGCGGGCCGAGGCCGCAGGGCTTCTACTCAGTCCGTGCTCCACGGCAGTTTCGGGATGGACTGCTCCTCCCCGATGAGGGCGGCGCCAGAGCGAGGGCACTAGATTCTCGTGACAGCTCGCCGCGCCCCGTGTGGACGGGGGGAGGTGCGGTGAGCCCACCGCGCATCAAGGCCAGGTTGTGCAAGGGGGAATTTTTCGGTAGGCCCTCCTGAATGAGTCACTCTGTAGGGCTGGTGGTTACTTCACTTCTCATCCCTCTGGCCTTCCAAACCCTGCTCACGCTCGCACTGCAGGCATGGGGCAACTGGGTCAGCCACCGCCAAGGCGAAGGTATCTGGTGGATGCGTGCGGCGAGGGGCCCGGTGGTCGCATTCGCGCTCACAGTCATCGGCATTGTGGGGAGCAGCATCGGCTTGCTGCTGACGTATTGGTCCGCAACCTCATCCCCTCCTGAGCAGAGAGCGACAGTGCTCGTAGAGGGCTTCACTCTCTCGATGAACGCTTCAGCGCTCACCGCCATCCTATCGTTGCTGCTTAATGCCAGCAGCGTGGTGCTTTTCATCGTTGGCACAGTGCGCCGCTCCTCGCCAATGCGCAGCACGGGCGACTGCGAGACATAGCGCTGAGTTTCACGCACAAAGGCGGCATTGCCCTCTGCAGTGTTACCGTAAGCATTCGGTCCAGCCCAGGGTGTCGGCCATCACGAAGCGTGGCAGGGTAGCCACGTTATAGACGGCACCCTGGGCTGGACCGGATGCTTACGCTGCGGCAGCACTCTTGGCCGGGTCGCTTCGCGCGGGTCACCGTCGAGGTGGCGTGTGAGTCGCCCGAGGGCTCAGGCGAGGTGACTTGGCACACCGCCACCGTCGTCGAGAACATGGACACGACAGTCGAGAACCTGCGTGCGGCGTTGGAGATGGCGCCCGGGCTCTTCATAGCGCTACGGCAAGGGGGCGGGCGCGACCGAGGGCATAAGCACCACCGGCGCATCAAGAAGCGCCGCGCGCGCCACAGCCTCCGCTGCCTGGTGCTCCGCCCGGGTGTTGGCGTTCACGAGGAAGCGCGGAAATTTGGACCGGGCCGCCAGACTGCTGTTCAGCCCGCGTTGCGCCTGCTGCAACTCCGCCTCCGCTCTCGCCAGTCAAGCCGCGAGAGCCTCCTGCTCCGTTCGTGTCGTCATGGTGGCGGATGATGCAGGCGACGTGCCTGCCGCGGTCGTGCTCGCCAGCCCAACCGGAGATGTCACAGCGAGGCTGAGTGCGCGCGTCCCATCCGGCCGAAGTGCGCCGCCAACAGGAGGAAGCAAGCGCGGCCGGGGGTTCAGTCCTCCATGAGGGAGTCCACGGCGGCCTCAAGGTCCTGCATGTTGGGCTGCACGTAGATGGCCGTGGTGGCGAGCTTCGCGTGGCCCGCCACGGCGGCGACGAGTGCAATGTCGTGCTTCTTGCGGCGCACCAACTCGGTGAGGGTGGTGTGGCGCAGGACGTGGGGGCTGACGCCGGCGACACCGGAGAGGCGCTCGTACTTGTCAACGAGGCGGCGGATGGAACTGGTGTTGAGCGCATCCCCGTAGCGGCCTGGGAAGAGGTAGTCGCCCAGGGCGGGGCGCGCGGCGAGCCAGGTGGTGAGGACGCGGCGCACGTCGCGGTGGAGGGGGAGGGTGCGCTGGCGCGAGCCCTTGCCATTCACCTTCACCCAGCCGCGGCGCTCGCCCAACTCCAGGTCCTCGAGCTTCACGTGCACGAGCTCGTCCTCGCGGATGGCGGTGGCGACGAGCAGCTCGCAGACGGCCCTGTCGCGCAGGGTGCCATGCTCCTGCACGGTGCGGAGGAAGCGGCGCTTGTCGCGCACGTCCAGGGCCCGGCGGAGGGGCTGCTCCAGGGGGGCGAGGCGGTGGAGCTCCAGGCCCGCCACTGGGGACTCGCGGCAGTGCTGCGCGGCGACGGCCCACCGGAAGAAGCTGGCGAGCCCCGCCCGACGGCGGTGGATGGTGGCGGGCTTGGCCTCGGCCCGCTTCAAAGCCGACAGGTAGCCGCGCACGTCGGCCGTCCGCACGCCGCCAGGGAAGTGCGAGCCGCCCTCGCGCTCGAAGTGCCCGAGGAAGGCGCGGACGTCGCCGAGGTAGGCCCGCACCGTGTGGGCGGGCTTGCGCTGCCTCTCCAGATCCAGCCGGTACTGCTCCACCAAGTCGTCGGCGGATAACAGAGTGCGAGCGCCGTTATCGTGCGTCATGGTTGCGCGATAGCACGGGGCAGGGAGGCGGGCTAGGCCCCGTTTGGGAGGCAGCGACGCACGATAATCGCCATTATCGCGCGTGGCGCCGAGCCCGCACGCACATTGGCTGTCCGTGTAGGCGGTTGGCTCTAATGTAGGACATATCACCGCCCATTGGGCCTTTTCGCGTCACGACTTGTCCTCGTCAGCAGCGGCACCGCGCCCGCCCCTTCTCCCCATTGAGGACGCAATGAAGCGTCGTAGGCCTGAGCCGCGAGGCGGGGCCTTTAACTCGATTCCCAGCCAGGGGCTGGGGTCGGGGAGGTGGTGAATGACACTTGGAGATTGTGAGCATCTCTCCTGGCTGAAGGGTCTGAAGGTTGGAGATCGGGTACGGGTGCGACCCCTGCCCAACGGCCAGTTTACCTTCGAGACGTACGTCACGGCCGTGGTTCGAGGCGGAGTTGCCGTTAATTGGGAACTGGCCGCCGGATACTGGCAGGACAAGGTGCGGCTCTTCTCCACGAGGACCGGCAAGGAGAAGGACGTCGGTACCAAGAGGCACTACATCATGAAGCCGTGAGGGGGCCGGAGAATGATTGAGCCAGGCCGCCTGAGACCTCAGTGCTTCAGGAGGTTGAATCGGCTTGGTTCCTCCATGCTCCGGTACGCCTCACGGGAGGTGGAGGATGTCGCAGGTGAGCAGGGGCACCGGCTTCCCTACGCCGGGCTCCCAGCCAACCCCCATGCGGTAGCCGAGGGCCGGGACGCGGTGCTCGACGAGCAGCAACTCCACCTCGCGCGAGGCGCGCATGAGGGCCTGACACGTCTCGTCCGAGTCGGCCGTGGCGCAGAAGTACCCGGAGCGGTGTAGGCGAAGCGGCGTGGCACGGGAGAGCAGCTGCGCCAGGTCAGGGCGGTGTGAGGCCACCACGTTGAGGAGGAAGGCCCACGTGGGCTCGGTGCTGGCTCCGGTCTCCTTGGCGAGGTAGGCGCGGACGCGCTCGCGGTGGGCGCGCTCCTCGGGCGAGCCGGCAGGACGGTGCAGGTCCACGCAAGCCTCACAGAGGATGTCCCCGGTAAGGCCGCCACAGGCAATGCACGAGGGGGTGGCCGCCTCGGGCGAGCCGTGGGCGCGGGAGGCGTTCTCGAGCAGGAGGCGGCCGTCCTGCGCGAGGAGGAATCGCACCCCGGAGTGCTCGGCCATGCGTCCCGCCTTCAACGTCCCCCACAGCAAGTCGGCCGCGCGGTCCACCGCGGCCGCGTCCTCGAGCAGCTCGGCGAGGATCCGCCGGAGCTGATGCTGGGGCCAGAGTGCTTCGGGCACCTCCGTGCGGACGAGGATCTCTTCCGCCTCGGTGTAGGCCGCACGGGCACGGGCATAGGAGTGGAGCTTCATGTGCTTAGGGGCTGTCGCAAAATAAGTGTAATGAAAGTGATAATGAGCCCACCAGGCAGGCAGCCATGGGGCTGGTCGCTGCGTAAGAGGCATTTCGTGGGCATGTTGTATGCGTGAAAGTAGATCTCGAAGCCTTGCGCGCCAAGTTCAAGGCCCTGGCCCCCATCATGGACGAGAGGGTCAGCCGCCTGTGGGCTGCGGCTGAAGTGGAAAGCCTTGGACGCGGAGGAACCGCAGCGCTCCAGCGGGCAACGGGGATCAGTGGTCGTCGCATCTGGAAGGGCAAGAAAGAGCTGGCGGAGCTTCGGCGGCAACCGCCTTCAAGGGCTTCAACGTCGCGAGTGCGTCGGCCAGGAGGAGGAAGAAGGCGCCTGAGCGCAAAGGACGCGAGGTTGCTGGGTGACCTCCAGGCGCTGCTCGAGCCGGTGACGCGCGGCGAACCGCAATCGCCGCTTCAATGGACGACGAAGAGCGTGAGGCACCTTGCGTCGGAGTTGAGAGAGCGAGGGCATGAGGTGAGTAGCGACACCGTCGCGCGGATGCTGCACGAAGCGGGGTATAGCTTGCAGGCTCCGCGTAAGGAGGAAGAGGGAGGCAGCCATCCAGATAGGAATGCACAGTTTCGTTACATCGCTCGACAAGCGAAGGCCTTTCAGCGGCGCCGACAACCAGTGGTGTCCGTCGACTCGAAGAAGAAGGAGTTGATTGGAAACTTCAAGACCCCGGGTCGGGAGTGGCAGCTCCAAGGCCAAGCGCCCAGAGTCAACGCCTACGATTTTCCGGATATGGCTGAGGGCAAAGCGATTCCCTATGGAGTGTATGACTTGGCCCGTGACGAGGGCTGGGTCAACGTTGGGACGGACCATGACACTCCTGAGTTCGCAGTCCAGTCGCTTCGGCGTTGGTGGCTCACGATGGGCAGGCATGCATATCCTCATGCAAGAGAGCTTCTGGTGGTAGCGGATGCTGGGGGTTCGAACTCGGCACGGTCGCGGGTATGGAAGAAGTGCCTGCAAGAATTTGCAGATGCCACGGGGTTGAAGGTCTCCGTCAGCCATTACCCTCCGGGCACGAGCAAATGGAACAAGATCGAGCATCGACTCTTTGCCCAGATCACGCTCAACTGGCGAGGCCGACCGCTAACGAGCTATCAAGTTGTCATCAATCTCATCGGCAGCACCACGACACGCACGGGACTGTGTGTTCGGGCTGCCCTGGATACGAGGGAGTACCCCCTTGGCGTTCGCGTCAGCGCAGCGGACTTTGGGCAACTGAACATCCGAAAGAAGCGGTTTCACGGGGAATGGAACTACTCGCTCTCTCCGAGACGGCAAGCGAGCGCTCAGCTGGTGAAATAATTACACTTATTTTGCGACAGCCCCTTACCCTCTCATGGGTGAATCGGAAGGCGAAAAGCGAAGAGGAGGGACTGCTCCATGCCGACCGGCCCCAGCCGGTTCAAGGCCCGAGGGCCGCTTGCGCGGTGCCCGTTGGGCAGCCTTGAGCCGTCCGGTTCCGCTCGCCATTGGTTGACCGTCCCTCCCCCGCCAGCGGGGGAGTGCCAAGGGCACCCACCCGCGACGGCTCAGCCAGCAATCTCCCGGAGAATCGCCTCGAGCTTCTCAGCAGGGACGGGGAAGCGTTCGGTGATGGTGGCGAGCTGCTGCGCGAGCTCGGGCCCCTCCGGGCGGCGGCAGAGGCAGAGGTAGCGGAGCGTGTCCACGCTGGTCTCTAGCTCGCGGGCAAGGTCCTCCTCGGTGAGGTTCCTCTTGGTTCGGTACTGCAGCAGCACGTGGCCTAGCGTCCAGGTCTCCTGGGAACTGCGAGCGGCGGCCGGTTCCAACCACTTCGGTGTCGTCATTGTGAGTCTCCTCGCCGGCGTGAGTGCCGGTAACTCTTCTTTCGGAGCCCGAGGCCGAAAGTGCGCCGCGGGCAGGTGCAGGGTGGGGCTCCGTCCTCGGTGCTCAGGCGGCGTCCTCGGCGGCACGGGGCTGCTCGGTGCGAGCACCCGCGTCCTTGGCGAAGACGTTGGCTAGCTGGAGGAGGATTTTCAGTCTGTCGGGCGGCAGCTCGCGGGCGCGGCGCAGCAGTCGGCGCACGTCCGCGGACTGCTCCTCCTCAAGCATAGGGCGGGGAGGCAGCTCGGCCGTGTCATCGAGGGCGAGGGCCACATCCGCGGAGAGATTCAGGGACAGGCAGAGCTTGCGGAGCGTCGGCACGCTCGGGGTCATATTCCCGCGCTCGAGGCGCCCGTACACTTCGGTGGCGAGGCCAACGCGCTCGGCAACGTCCTCCTGGGTGAGCTGAAGCTTCTGGCGGGCAGCACGGCAGGCGGCCCCGATGCGGGGCGCCAGGCGCTTGAGGTTGACGGCAGGGACACGGCGATTCATGGAGGGGCTCAGGCGCTGGCGGGTGACGGGTTGAGGTTGGTGAGGAGGAGGAGAATCTGTGCGCGCTCCATCAGGACGTGCCCCGCTTCTGCCCGAGCCTCGTAAGCCTGGCCCCAGGCGGCACGGGCGGCCGCCTCTGCAGCTGACTCGTAGCCCTCCTGTTCCATGGCATCCATCCAGGCAGCGATGCTCATGTGCTCGCGCACGGACGCGCGGCTGAACTGGACGAGGCCCTGGGAGAAGTCAGCGAGGAGCGGAGCGAAGTACGGAGACAACTCAGGAGGTTTCCTCATGCGCGGGCGCCCACGGTGAAAGAGGGCAACCCGGGCAGAGCGAGGGCCGCTGCCGCCGCCGAGAAGAGGGCTCGCTCTCGAGCCTCCTGGGCCTCCTGGAGGTCCGCGAGCGCGGCACGCGCTGGCAGACTGTGAGGCCCGTCGCAGCGAGCGGCGGTCAGCCACTCGTCGCGGCAGAGCCGCATGCAGCGGTTGGCGCGCAGCAGCTCGGCGTGGGCGTCCATGTAGAGCAGCAGGTGGCCGAGGAAGGAGGTGGGCAGCATCATCGCTCGGCCTCCGAGGAGCGCAGTGTCCGGCCCAGGTCCTCGAGGAGGTAGCCCAGCTGCTCGTAGCTGAGGCCGTGGCGGTGTGCCAGGTCGGCCACCGTGCTCTCTACGGCGTAGCGGGCCTGGGCTCCGACAGGGGCGGCGAGGACTGCGAGGACGTGGAAGGGCGGGCGCCGCCACCAGCTGTCGAAGGCGATGCACCCGGCGAGCCCTCCGAGGGTGAGCAGGCCGAGGGCGACGTCACCTGAGAGGCAGAGGAGAAGTCCGACGAGGCAGTAGGCAGAGTGCAGGGGGGTAAGCATGGTTCGGAGGGCAGCTCGTTGAGAGCCAGTCGGCGGTTGAGGTCACGTTGTTCGAGGAGGTAGGCGCAGAGAGGGCAGAGGCCACGCAGCTCGTAGGCGAGCCGGAGCAGGAGGCGCTCCACGCCCTCCAGGGCCACGGCATCCACCGCGGTGCTTCGGTCCTCCTCGGTCGGGAAGGGCTCGTCAGCCAGGAGCGCGCGGAAGGTGGTGCGCTGCTGCGCAACGACGCGGCGAAGGTCGCGGGCGATCTGCCGGTCATACCGGGTGCGATCCTCGCAGTTGCGGCACCTGGGCCCGCGCTGTCTACCCACGCGAGGGGCCCTCCGGAGAAAGGCGCGTCGAGGCGAGGGCTCGGGCGAGCTCCCCCAGGTACGTGCGGACCTGCTCACGGGCGGGCCCGGTGAGCAAATCCAGGAGGGGCGAGCCCATCAGGTCGGCCTGAAGGATGGCGGAGGCGGCCGCGTGGTGGGCGAGTAGGCGCACCTCAGTCGGCGTGAGGAGAGCTGCCTCGAGGGAGAGCACGGGACCAGGAAGACGAGCCGGGCCGAGCAGCAGGAGGCTGGAGGAGTCTTCGAGAGGCGAGGCAGGAAGGGGAGGCACTGCGGGCTCCTGGATTGCGCACGTAATCACATGCTATCGCATGTAAACACGTGCGCGCACGTAATCACGTGCGCTCAGGAATTCCGGGTCTCGTTCGGCGGGTGCGGTAGCACTCGGAGTGGAGTCGGTGATCCAGGGCGATCACCAGGTGGTTGCAGCGGAGCCTGGGCGCCGGACTCCAGCAGTAGTCCCCCTAATGCGGGGGGCGGCCGTGACGCCCACGCGCCGGAGCTGGCGCAGGGGAGGGTCGCCCGCCACTCGCCCCCGCCGGTTGCCCCCAGTGCACAGTGGTGGTTCGGAGCGCTGAGGTGCTTGGCGCCGTGCAGAAGAGGAGCGGAGAACTGGAGCTCCAGTCCGGCGCGGATAGCCTTGGGGCTTGAGGGCCCGGGAGGGCCCGGATAGTGGCGCCGTTAGGCGCCCACCGCTCAGATCGGGTCGGGCTGGTGCCGGGTGATCCACGCGATCACCGCGAGTTTTCCACAGGGCCCACGTCGAGGGATTTTGGGTCCTGGAGCTGCGTCTAGGAAGGGGCGTCTAGGCGGATCGCGGAAGCCCATGATGTTGCTGGGGAATTCGGCAAACCCCGCCCCAAGAATGACGCAGCTCAGCCCGGAGATCGACGCAGCTTCTGCCCCGAGAGTGACGCAGCTTTAGAGGGAAGAAAGCGCCCCAAGAATGACGCAGCTCCGGTGAGAAAGTCGATCGCACAAGCACCTGATTTCTCAGCACTCCTTAAGCGAGTCCCCAGGTTATCCACAAGGCGGAGAGCATGTTGTGCCATGCCCATTTTTTCGAGCATGTATACACATGCTCATGCCGGGGCCGGTTTTGGGGGGCTGTTAAGGTGTAAATCCGGCGCCCTGCGATCGGGAACCCCGCTTGACAGCCCGCCATGGTCCTTAGATGTAAATGGTGGACCTGACTGGTAGGGCGGTGGGGCATCCAGCGGCTCATGCTATGGCATGAGCTTCTTCGGACAGCCGCGGACGTACGAGGCTCAGTCGCGCCGGTGCCGGGCACGGCAGATCCACCACCGGACAGGGGCGAGTAGCAGAGGGCGGCTGTTGTGGCCGTGTCCTACGCCTCGGGCTCCTCGTCAGCAGGCTTGCGACGCGCGACGCGACGCGGAGCCGCGGCCTCGTCCAACTTCAGCAGCTCGAGGTTCCTCGGGACGGGGGGACGTGTGGAGACACCAGGCAGCGCCAAGCGCGCATCCTTGACGGGCTCAGATGGCCGGAGGACGAGACGATTGCCGTCCTTGGTGAGGTGGTTGGGGCAGCCCCGCCAAACGGCTTGTACGAGCTTCTGGTTCGCGCGCAGCAACTCCCGGGCCTTCTTGTCGGAGGCAGCCCTCGAGCCGAGTTGGGCGAGGAGGCCCCTCTCTCCGAAGACGGGGACGCCCACGGAGTCGCGCCCCTGCTGGTGCAGTTCCCAGGAGCGATGGGCCTGCCAGACGTACAAGTCGAGCGCCATGGGCTTGTCCTTGAGCGCTCGCACGGTATTCAAGTCCAGAGGCATCATCTTCTCGCGAAGAGCGGCTGCGAAGGAGCGCGAGAGGGTGATTTCGTTCTGCCAGAGCGTGTGCTGGTTCGGCTGCTTCGAGCTCTTGTCGCCCCAGAGCACGTAGGCGTCGATGAGATTGTAGCGGCGGATGGCCTTGCGCTCAGCGTCGGGAACGCTGGTCGGCTGGCGTTCGTCGTAGACGAAGAGGGTGGCGTGCATCAGCCTGTCGATACTGGCCGAGAGAGCGGCATGCTTGGAGCCGCCCGTGCCGAGTCCGAATGCGCGAAGGATGTCCTTCACGCATTGGAAGCGGATAACGCCGTCCTCCGGCTTGCCGACGATGGTGTAGGCGGTGGCGAGCCAGATTGGCAGCAACCGGTCCTGGCCAAAGGGGATGCCAAACTCGGGGGCGGCGAGAATGCGGTAGCGGAGTCCACCGTTTCGGCGCTGGTACTCGATACCGGGGTGCCTTTTGTACGGCAGGCCGAAGCGGATGAAGTCCTCGGGGGTGAAGGCGAGGGTTTGCTTCTCATCGCGGCGGGCCTCGACGGCATCAACAACCTTGGCGCCGGCGTTGCGAGTGCGCTTGGAAATACGCGGCTTGGGAGCTGCTGGCGGCGAGGGCTTCGCCGCGGCCGGCGGCGCCGCGGGTGTGTCCATCTGCAGGGAGAGCTGCCCGAGCGGCGAGGAGGCCGGGGCCTCCGCGGCGATGGTCGCTACAGTCTTCGGCTCGTCCAGCGTCGTGTGCATGGCTACCCCAACCAGCATCATGCAGTATGACGGGGACCCCG
Source organism: Archangium lansingense (assembly GCF_026626635.1). Taxonomy (GTDB): domain Bacteria; phylum Myxococcota; class Myxococcia; order Myxococcales; family Myxococcaceae; genus Archangium; species Archangium lansingense. The sequence continues at coordinate 39,302 of NZ_JAPNKA010000002.1, read as the reverse complement.
AAACCGCATGTAATTACATGCGCTCAATACCCGACAGGTGCCGCTGTCGGGAAGACCCTCGGCGCTCCGTGTGGGGGGCCTCGGGCTGTTTCGAGGTGGCTCCGCCCTTCGAGCCCCCCGCTCTGCTTTTGTCGTCTTGGGTGGATCGTTACCACCAGATTCGGCCGATCACTAGGAACGCGTCTACCTGCCAGGGTACGCGGCCGTGGAAGTACCTGGTGGCGCCCAGGCCCAGTGCTCCCACCCACTTATCGGCGAGCCGCAGCTCGGCGCCGAGCGCTACATGGCTGTAGGGAGTCCACTCCGTGAGACTCGGTTCTGCGAGCTGCACGGTGGTGTTGGCGGGGAGGAAGGTGCGGTTGTGGAAGAAGCGGCCAGCGAGGCCCAGCTCGGCGCGCAGTACGGGAGCCACCGGGTAGCCCGTGTCGTAGCGGTAGGCGGCGGCGGCGCCGAGGGACAGGCCCAGGAGGTCCTCGTAGAGGCGACCGCGGGGATGGGAGCCGTCGGCGAGCTCCAGGGCGGCATTCTCGAAGAGGAGGTCCTTGCCGTAGGTCAGGCCCAGGGCGCCGCCGACGAGCAGTTCGTGCGTGAGGCCGCGCAGGACGAGCACCTTGCCAGCGGGCAGCAGCTTCCAGGCGGGCGCGGCCGAGGTGGAGGGGGCGGTGAGGCGAGAGGCGGAGGGAGAAAGCTCGAGGAGGGTATAGAGCTCGCCCCGGTCCGCGCGTGCGGAGAGGGGCAGCAGCAGGAGGGCAAGGAGGAGAAGGGTTCGGGACATGGCGGACAGACAAAGGGCAGGAGGCAGCGGGTTGCGCGCAGCCTCCTGCCCGGTGTGGAGTGTCAGTAGTTCTGGGTGTGGCCGGAGAGGGTGTCCTCGAGGGCGACGCGGCGGGCGCCCCCGCTCAGGGCCGCCGAGGAAATGCGCAGTGTGCTCGAGCGCAGGTAGAGCTGCGCGGAGAGCAGCTCGGTGCTGTAGCGGTAGGCCGTCTCCTCCAGGCACCAGCCATTCCACCCGCAGCGCTTGGGCTGCGAGGAGGTAGGGAGCCAGAAGTCGTAATTCCACGTCTGCACGCGAGCGCCGCGCTCGGTGGAGAGGTCCGCGTAGGGCAAGGCGCGGGCGGGGCCACGCTGGCGCACCAGGAAGACGACGAGCTGGCCCTGGGCGGGAATCTCGTAGGTGTCGGCCGAGGAGGCCACGGGCGAGGCTTCGTAGCCGGCGGAGACGGGCTGGTAGACGGCGTGAGCAAGGCCACCGCTCGCCTGCACCGAGGAGGACGGGTCCCTCGTGGTGGGGGGCGTCATGGTGCGGCAGGTGAAGGCGGTGGTGGAGCCAGCCAGGTGCAGGGCAGTGGGCGGCTTGAGCCCGGGGCCACAGGGATTCATGGCGTAGGGGCTGGAGGGCACGCCGGCGGGGGGCGCCCCGTCAGCGAGCGTCGCCCAGCTGTAGGTGCGGTTGAAGGTGATGCCGTCCGCGAGGAAGGTGTCACCCACGGGCGGCGCGACTACCTCCTGCGAGCGCTCGGTGAGAGTCCAGTCGCCGGAGGCAGAGACAGCCACGCGGACGGGGATGGGCGCGGGGTTGTGGACGACGTAGCGGGCAATGCGGACGGGAGAGCCTCCGCCCCACATGCCGGCATAGGCGCCGCCGGCGAGGGTGAAGACGTACTCGCTGTTGGGATCCTTCCGGGAGGGGTAGGCGGTGTCCTTGAGGGCCACCACGGGAGGGGCGAGGACGTTGAAGTCCACCGAGTGCGTCAGTGCCTCGCTGTTGCCCACGGCGTCGGTGAAGGTGACGGTGATGGCGAGCTGGGCAGGCGCGGCGGGCAGCTGCGTGAGGGCGGGCACCGTCTCCTGGGTGAGGGGCAGGAGGTAGGTGGGGCGGCTCTCGGAGCTGCGCGGCGAGGGGATGAGGCTGCCCGTGTACGCGGGGAAGCTGCAGCCCGGGCAGGAGACGCGAATGGAGTAGGAGGCGCCAGTAATGGGTGCCTCTACCCCGGGCAGCTGGCGAGGGGCGCTGTAGGAGAGGAAGGGGACATTCTGAGGGTTTGCGCCCTCCAGCTCCTCGCCGGTGGGCGTCGTGGGGCCCCAGGAGAGGCGGGTGAGGGCCTTGGAGACGCTGCCAGTCACCGAGGCGCGCGAGACGGACGAGGGCCAGGTGTAGACGACGGGCAGCTTGGGCGGCCCGCTGGCGGTGCGCTCCACGTCCATGAGGCTCTCGTCGCGGTAGCTGGCCACGGGCGAGAGGCCGGGGACGGGCCCGGAGTTGTCGCGTGAGACGGTGACGACGAGGGGCTCAGAGGGAGGGGAGGAGTGCAGCGCGTCCTCGGCCCACACCTGGAAGGTGTTGAGGCCGGGCTGCAGCGCGAGGCCCGAGAAGGAGAAGCGGCGGCCGTTCGAGCCCGGCACCTCGGTGGCGCTGGAGATGCCGGCGGCGCCGACACGCGAGGCACGCACAGCCGTCACCGAGGAGGCGCTGTCGGAGGCCTCCACGGTGAAGTTGAGGGTTGCGGAAGCCGTGTAGCGCGGCGGTGCAGTCACCAGCGTGACGGCGGGGGCGGTGCGATCCACGGTGAAGGTGACGGCCTCGGTGGAGCAGTTGGAGACGGCGTCGCAGGCCTTGAGGGTGAGGGGCACCGGGCCGTCGGCGAGCTGCGTGGGGACAGTCCACAGGCCGACGAGCGCCGCGGGCGAGTCAGCATCATCGACGAAGCCCGGGAGGCCCGTGGGCGCCAGGGAGGCCACGCCGCTGCCGGTGTCGGCGGCGGAGACCTCAATCCGCACCTGGTTGGCGTAGACGGAGGCGGCGGGCTGGACGCGCGAGATGACGGGCGGGGTGTTGTCCACGAGCACGGGGACGAGGGTGCTGCCCTTGTTGCCACGGCCATCCGTGGCTTCCACCGTGAAGACGAGCTCGCCATCGGCGGCGAGGGAGGCGTCCCAGGTGCCCTGGTAGTGGGTGGGGGTGTTGCCACGGAGCGCGGGGAGCAACTCCGCCCCCTGCTGCGTCACTCTAAGGGCGGTGACGCCCGCCTCGTCCCGGGCGTCCACCTCCAGCATGATGCGGCCGCGGACGGCAGGGCGGACGGGGGAAGCCGCGAAGACGTACTCACCCGCGCTGTCCTGGTACGAGATGCGGACGGACACCACCGGCGGGGCAGCATCGAATTCGACGCCCGGCTCGCGGAAGAGCTTCGCGCTCGAGCTTCTGCTGAGACCCGTGAGGAGCGGCTGGACGTCGGCGGTGGTGATGCGCAGGGTGTTGCGCTCATTGGCGAGGAAGGAGCCGACGGCGGCCGCGAGGTTGAAGCGGACGGCCTGGCCGTCGAGATGGTGGGGCGTGAGGACGCCAGCGGCGGGAAGTAGGAGGCGCTGGCCGCCGAGGCCCTTGCCGTCGAAGACACCGTCCGCAACCAGGTCCTCGTAGAGGGCCGCCGTGAGGGTGAGGCCGGTGACGGTGCTGCCCGGGGTGAGTCCAGTCTGCTTGGAGAGAGTGAGGGCCTCCTGGGAGAGGCCCGCGAGAATGAGGCCAGCCCTCGCCGCGGCATCGAGCTGGGGGGAGGTGGTGGCCGTCACGTCGGTGGGCTGGGTGGTGCGCCAGTCCAGGCCGCCGAAGTGGGCGTTGAGGTGGCGCCAGGCGCTCTCGTCGGCGGTGAGCACGTCAGCCATGCCCGCCTGTACGTCTCGAAGGGCGAGGCCCGTGGCGAAGTGGCTGACGGGGGAGAGGAGGAGGCGCTCGAGCCGGGTGCCCACCTGGAAACGGGGCACGAGAGCCGTCAGCTCGTCGCTGCCGAGCTGCACGGTGGCGCCCGTCGCCTCGTCCACGGTGGAGCCGCCCGTGAGGACAACCAGGAAGGGGCCCTCGCTGATGCCGACAGGCACGGTGAAGGCGCCATCCTCCGCGGTGGTGCCGCGGGCCACCTGGGCGCCGCGCTGGCCGGCCGGGAGGACGCGGTAGACGGTGACGGTGGAGCCGGAGAAGCGAGAGGCGCCGGAGAGGGCGCCGGCGGTGCTCGCGTCCGTCCCGTCGGCCTCGGGAGGGGGGCGCCCTCCGGAGCAGGCCGGCGAGAGCGCGAGGAGGAGGACAGCGAGGAGGAGGGACGCGGTACGGCGGGACGGCATGGCGCGGGAAAACCTCGGGGCAGAGCCCGAGGTGTCCCGGGCTACTTGGTGAAACGCGGTGGAACCTTGATTGATTTGAGCTTGGGGTTGTTGGGGTCGGCCGCCTTGCGCTTGGCGGCGAAGCGCAGGACGGAGCCCATGAAGAAGCGCTGCAACTTCACGTTGGCCCAGGCGGCGGCCTGCTCGACGGCGGCCAGCTCCAGCGGGTGGGCAGTCACGGACAGCTGCTCCCCGTAGCTTTCGTCCTTGCGCTCCGGGGCGTCGTACTTCCACTCGGGTGGGCGGGTGGCGACGGCTGGGTCCCCAGTCGGCACGGCGGGGGTGAAGCCCAGGAGCGTGGCCTCCTCCACGGCCGCCGTCACGAGGAGCGTGGACATCTCGACCTTCGTGTCGGGCGTGGAGAGGGCGTCGCAGAGCTTCTCGATGAGGAGCGCCTCGTCGGCGTAGACCCGCACGGTCTTCTGCTTGAAGTTGCGACTCATCTTCTCGCCCCCGGGGGAGGGGCTTTTCTTCTTCGCAGGCACGGGGGGATTCTGACACAAGCGCCCACCGCTGTGGGTAGGTTCGACAGCTCACTTGGGCTTCTCCTCGATGTGCTTGCAGGTGGGGTAGCCCGAGCAGCCTACGAAAGGGCCCCGGGCATTCTTGCCCGGGCGCAGGCGGCGGACGCTGCACTTGGGGCAGGTGCGATTGAGCTTCCGGGCCTGGGCGAGCTCCTTCTTGTCCCAGGTGCCCTTGCATGCGGGGTAGGTGGAGCAGGAGAGAAAGTCCCCCTTGTCCTTCATGGGCGCGGTGAGGCACTGGGGGCACTTCTCGTCCACGGTCTCGGCCAGGTCGCGGGTGCCCTCGCAGTCCTTCTTGAGGCAGCGTGCGTAGGGCCCGTGCTTGCCGCGGGTCCGCTCCAGTGCGCCCTGGCACTTGGGGCAGGGCTCCGGGTGGGGTTGGGCGTCCACGTCGCCCATGTAGCCGCAGCCGTCCTTGTCGAGGCAGCGGACGTAGGGGCCACTCTTGCCCTGCACCTCCTCCATGGCCTTCGTGCAGCGAGGGCAGGGGCGCGCGGCGGCCTTCACGTCCAGGGGGGCCGTGTAGTCGCACTTGGGCGTGGCCCGCCACCGGCTGCAGGCGAGGAATTCGCCCCGCTTGCCCGGGCAGAGCAGCAGCTCGCCCTCCCCACAGCGGGGACACTGCTTCCCGGTGGGCTTGGGAGCGTCGGGCGCGGCCGCTGCGAGCTCGGGCCGCTTGCGCAGCAGCTGCTCGACGGCGGAGGGGGCTGCCCCCAGGCGGCGCTCGAAGTCGGCCCACCAGGTGCGCAGGTGCTCCACGTGGGAGGCCTTCCCCTCGGCGATGGTGTCCAGCGTCTCCTCGAGCTGGGCGGTGTAGTCCACGGCGACGAGGGAGGCGAAGGCCTCGGAGAGGACCTCGTCCACGGCCTGCCCACGCACGGTGGGGGTGATGAAGCCCTTCGAGTCCTCTTCAATGTACTGGCGCCGGAGGAGGACGCCCTCCTTGCCGGCGATTTGGGCGTAGGTGGAGGGGCGGCCGATGCCGGTGCGCTCCATCTCCTTGGCGAGCGAGAGGAGGGTGAAGCGCGGGGGCGGCTGCGTCTGCTTCTTCGCGGAGTCGATGGCGACGAGTTCCAGGGCCTGCCCCACCTCCACGCGGGGCAGCTCGTCCTGCTTGTCGTCGTCGGCGCCGGCGTCATCGACGTAGTGCTGCCACCCCTCGAAGGCGCGGACAGCGCCGCGGGCGCGCCACGAGGTGTCGCCCGACTCGACGACGACGGTGGTGGTGTCGTAGACGGCGGGCTTGCACTGGCTCGCCAGGAAGCGGGCGCGAATGAGCCTGTAGAGGGCGGCCGCGTCGCCGGCGAGGCCTTCGGGGAGGTCCTCCTCAAGGCTGGTGGGGCGGATGGCCTCATGGGCTTCCTGGGCGTTGCCCTTCGCCTTGGCGACGTTGGGCTTGTCGGGTAGGCCCGCGGGGAAGTCGTGGGCGATGAAGGCGCGCGCTATGGCGAGCGCCTCCTCGGAGAGGGCGGGGGAGTCCGTGCGGTGGTAGGTGATGTGGCCGCCCTCGAAAAGCTCCTGGGCGAGCTGCATGGTGGCGTCGATGCTCAGCTTGAGACGGCGCCCCGCCGCCTGCTGGAGCTCCATGGTGGTGAAGGGCGCGGGGGCCTTCCTCTCGGAGGGCTTGCGCTCCACGTGCTTCACCACGTGCGGCCCTCGGGCCCTGGCGACAACCGCGTCCGCCTCGGCCTGAGAGGAAAGCTGGGTGTCCTCCACCTCACCCTTGTCGTTGAGGGTGGCGTAGCGGCCGACGAGTTCGTTGCCATAGCGCGCGGAGAGCGTCCAGTAGTCACGGGGCCTGAAGGCCTTGCGCGCCTTCTCACGCTCCACCACCAGGTGCAGGGCGGCGCTCTGCACCCGGCCGGCGCTGTGGTTCTTCCCGAGGGGCTGGAGGAGCGGAGACACCTTCCAGCCGACAATGCGGTCCAGAATGCGGCGGGCCTGCTGCGCATCGACGAGGGCGGTGTCCAGCGAGCCCGCTGCCTTGAGGGCTGCCTCCACGGCCTTTGCCGTTATCTGGTCGAAGCGAGCGCGCGAGTAGCGTTTGAGGCGCAGCTCCTGGGCGAGGTGCCACGCAATCGCCTCTCCCTCCCTGTCCGGGTCCGAGGCGAGGAAGACGTGCTCGGCGTCCTTCGCCGCGGCGCGGATGCGTGCGAGGAAGGAGGCCTTCGGCTCGAGCACCTCGTACTGGGCGCGGAAGGTGGACAGGTCCACGCCCAAGTCCTTGAGGGGCAAGTCACGAACGTGCCCCCCACTGGGGAGGACCTGGTAACCAGCGCCGAGGAACTGCTGAATCTTCTTGGCCTTGGTGGGGGACTCAACGACGACGAGCAACACGGGTTACCTCAGAAGGGTTGATCAACGAAGACGAGGAAGCAGGTGCCCTTGGGCACCGGGCGCGCGGAGGACTCGGAGGGGCGCGCAGAGTTGCGAACGGCGCGGCCGCCAGCACCCGCCGCACCCTGCAGCAGCTCGCCGCCCAGGCCTCCCGGGCTGACTGAGCCGAGCACCCGCTCGGCGGTGGTGAGGGCGGTGTCGCGGGCGTCATCGCCAGCGATCGGCCCACCCGAGAGAATGACGGGCAGGCCCGGGCGCCTGTCCTTGCCGTAGAGGAGGCCCGCGAACGATGGGGAGCCGCGGCCAGGGATGGTGAGCGTGTCGCAGCTGCCGGTGAGGCGCGCGGCGCTGATGCCGTGGCCAGTGCAGACGAGCGTAGAGGTGCGGGGCACGGCGACGACGTCACCGGCCTTCACGTCGGTGGACACCACGGCGGTGAAGGGGGCGGACTGCGACGGATCCGCAACCGCGGTGAGACAGGCGGGGAGGAAGGTGCCGCGGGCGACGGAGGCGGAGCTGGTGGACGTGGGCGGGGCATCCGCGAAGCTCGTGGCCATCGAGGTCGCGAGCGAGCGCCGGGGTTGCCGGGCGGGCGCTTCGGCCTCGGGAGCGTCCGCTTCCGGGGGCGGCAGCTGCGTCACTCTGGGGGCGGCAGGCTGCGTCACTCTGGGGGCGCGGCGGGTGGGCGGCGCGGTGGCGGGCGCAGGAGGGGCCGTCTGCTCGACGGAGGGCCCCCCGGACGCAGAGGGCTCGGCAGGCAGGTCGGCGAGGATGGGCGGGTCGCCGTTGGGCATCAGGTCCTGGAGCGCCCGCTCGCGCTCAAGGCGCTCCTGGTGCGCCGTCTTCACCTCCTGGCGCGTCGTGCGTGAGGAGTCCTCCGTGTCTGCCCAGACGTGGACGAAGAGGGCGCCGCCCCCGAGAAGGAGGAGGAGCACCACCAGGGGGACGACGACGGCCCGCGGGTCCGCCCCCCGTGGGTTGTGGATTTCGGCCGCCAAGGCCGTCCGCTGCCTTTCCAGCGCGTCCGGCTTCTTGGGGGGCGGCGTTGGGACGGAGGCAGGAATGGAGGGCCGCGCGGGGGCCTGGGCCACTGGTGCGTGCACCACCGGCACGGGGGCGGGCGCGGGCGTGGGGGGCACAGCGGGCGGCGGCACAGCCGCTGAGGGCTCGGCCACTGCCGAGACAGGGGGCGGGGGCACGGATGGGCCCTCCGGGTCCTCGGGCTCAAGCGGGCCTGCTAGGTCCTCGGGCTCCGGCGGGCCAGCCAGCTCGGCCGGCTCGGGCGGCATGTCGTCGGTCAGGGGCTCGGGCGGGAGATCAGGGTCGTAGGGGGCGGGTTGCTTAGGAGGAGTCATCGCGGAAGGGCCTCTAGAAATGGAAGGCGTCCACAACAACGGGGCGGCCGTCGCCGGTTCTCTCGGTGAGATGGAGTGCGTAGGAGGCGGCGGCCTCAGCGCCCTCGGGGAGCTCAAAGCCGATGACGCCCTTGGCCACCTCGCGGAAGGCCAGCTCGTCGTCGGAGAGGAGCAACTGGGTGTCGTCCACGGGCTGGCTCTCACCTTTGCCGTGTAGCTGGTAGAGGGCGACTTCCCCCACGGCGAGCTCGTCGCGGCCGCGGTTCTCCACGGCGAAGCGGACGAACACCTTGGAGCCGAGGCGACACAGGTGGAGAACCTCGAGGCGCACGTCCCCCTGGCGCGTCTGACGGCCCACGGTGCGGCACTTGGGCGTGTCGAGGAGGGCGCTGAGGAGGACGCGGGTGCTGCTCTCGGCGAGGCGCCGGGTGAAATCCGCCTCCAGCTCGGCCCGGGCCTTGGCCACCTGGTCGCGAACGAATTGGGACTCGGCCCCCCGGTTGGGGAGGGTGAAGACGACACGGGCGTCAGCCTGGGCCCGGTGTGCGTACTCAACCAGGAGGGTGACAGTGAGGCGTGACTTGAGGCGCACCGTCACCGTCATCTGAAACTCGTCGGCTGGAGGGCCGTCGCCGCCCTCCTCGCGCGAGAAGCGCAGAGGCTTCACGGCGATGTAGTTGTCATTGTCGAATGCCTGGAGGACGAAGAGCGCCGGGCTCTTGTCGAGGTTGGGGGAGGCGCCATCCACGCAGTCACCACAGGAGGGCGGCGAGGCGAAGCCCTCGGGAAACTCCACCACCGTCTGGAAGCCCGGCGCGGTGCGAATCCGGTACACCTTGTTGGCGCGCTTTTCGTCGAGCTCCAGCACGCGGACCTCCTGCGCCACCAGCGCGTCGGCAGCCGGCGCGGCCACCTCGGCGGGCGTGACGGGAGAGGGCACGGGCTGCGGGCGGGGCGACTTCGCCGGCGCGGCCAGGGCGAGGAGGAGGCAGAGGAGGGCAGCGGTCTTCATCGCGCCCCCTTCGGAGCGGGCCCGGGCGGCACGGGGCTCGCGGAGAGGGTGGGCGGCGCCACCGGCGTCTGGGGGAATTCCTTCTCCAGGTGCTCCACGAGCAGCCCGTTGAGCGTGGCGGGGCTTCGGGGGACGACGACGAGCGTGGCGCGCACCACCACGGGGCGCTTCATCAGCGGGGCGCCATAGGCGTCCTGCCGGAAGGCCTCCAGCACGCCGCCGAGTTGCACGAAGTAGCGCACGGGGCGGCCCTGCTCGTCGGGCGCAACCTTCACCTGGGTCTGCGCCGGGTCGAAGGTGAGCGCGGTGCGCACGTTGCCCTGCTCGAGCTTGGCGAGAGTGGGGTCATCCTTCACCACGTCGCGGTAGGCGTGGGAAAAGCGCTGGGTCATCAAGGCGAGGGCCTTGCCCAAGTCCCTCTGGACGCTGCCGCTCGTCACCTCGAGCAGGTAGGTGGAGACGAGGCGGGAGACGTGCTCGGCCTCCTCGGGCCCGGGCGCGGCGCTGGGAAGCACGTTGCCCACGAGCTCGGCGCGGCCGAGCTGGTCCACGCGGATGGCGAGCAGCGGGCGGGTGGCGAGGAGGACAAGAGCGCCAGCGAGGAGGACGACGGCGGCGAGGAGGACCAGGTTGAATCGCTTGTGGAAGCGCGCCGAGCGGGCGACGTCGTCCCACAGCTCGAAATGCGTGGAGGAAGTAGGCATGGGCATGGAGGGGCTAGGAGGCTTCAAACGTCCTTGGGGCGGAGGGGGTGGCTGTCCTCGTGGGCCGGGGCCTGGTGCTTGCCGCCAACGCCGCCGGGCTGCTGGTGAGTCGAGGCACCGAGACGGCCACCGATGAAGGAGCCGACGGCGCCAGCGAGGCCGGTGGCGACTTGCTGAGCCGTCGCGGCCGAGAAGATGGGGGCGACGGACTGGCCGATGAAGTAGGCGACGAGCCCCGGCACCATGAGGGGCAGCACGGCGAGGAAAATGAGGTTGGTGATGACGTCGATGAATCGCGTGTCGAGCAGCGGCAGGTTCTTCGCCTCGAGGAGGTACACGGCCATGCTGTCGCCGATGGTGCGGTACACCACCGCGGTGGCGACGCTCCAGCAGCTCACCTGAATGAGGCAGCTAAGCCACACGCGGCCGGAGGGAATGCCCAGCATGCTCGCGGCGAGGAGGAGCGGGCCGAAGCAGTAGAGGCAATTCCAGACGATGGCCTGCGCGCCCTGCAGCTGCGCGTGGCCGAGCAGCGCGAAGAGCCACGAGAAAAAACCCACGGCGACGACGGCGCCGTCCTTCGCGCCCTTGGCCACGTCGAAGAAGGAGAAGCTGTAGTCCCGGAAGCTAGCGGACACCTGGAGGAGTAGCTCGCCCAGGGCCTCCATCTTCGACTCGGGGTAGATGGCGACGGCGAGATTTTGCCCGGCCGCCCATATCCACTGCGCAAGGTAGGAGTAGGCGCCCAGTGCGGCCGCGGCGAGGCCCAGCTCGTAGATGATGATGCTGAACTGCGGATCCTGATTGGTGGCCTTCTTCCAGTGCGCGAGGGCGATGCGGATGGCGGTGCACAGGGCGAGCAGTGGCCAGGCAAGCCAGTAGGCAGTGGCCGGGGGCCCGGAAAGCACCGTGTCGAAGAGGCCGTACTGCCCGAGCTGCGTCATCGCGGGCCTCCGGTTGGGAAGTCCACCTCACGCGGGGCGGCGCGGCGGAAGGACTCCTTCATGCTGGAGCCGAGCCGCTCCCAGGCGGCGTCCCGCTCCTGTTGCACCGCGGCACGCGTGGTGGCCTCCTCCTGGCGCTGAAGCTCGAGGAGGGAGAGTTGCTTGGCCTCGAGCTCCTGGAGGCGGGCCACGCCCACGGCCGTCATGGCGCCCGACTGCGCGGCGAGCTGCTGCGCCTTGCCAGGGGCGGCAGTGGTGGACTCCTTGAAGACGGCCAGGGCCGCCTCCTGGGCGGAGAGCGCGCTGGCCTGGCGCCGCATGTAAAGCTCGGCGAGGCCCGCGTCTGCCCGGGCCATGTCGAGCTGGAAGAGGCCTTCGGCGGCGGTGGCCACGGGGAGTGGCCTCGCGAGGGAGGACTGCACGGAGGCGTCGTCGAGGAGGCCCTGCACCTCACGGGAGACGCTCCAGGCGGCTCGCGCGTCGTAGGCGGGGGCTGGGCCCGCGCCAGCAGCCTCGCGGCGGCGGGCGGCGTCACCGTAGGCGTCCACGCCCAGGTTGACGTTGAGGGCAGGGCGAAGGCCACCCTCCCCCAGCGGGCGCGTGAGGTCCTGGCCGAGGGAGAGCGCGTCGGCCAGCTCCGGGTTGGCGGAGAGGAAGGCGCGGCGCCCCTCCTTGAGCAGGTCCTCGGGCTTGTACGAGGTGAATTCGCTGACGCCGGCGTAGACGCTGCGCACGAGGGCCAGGTTCTCGCGGGCGGTGGTGACGGTCTGCTGGAGCTGCGCGAGCTGGTCTCCCATGGAGAGCGTCTGCCGGACGTTCTCCATGAGAATTTGAAGCTGCAGCGCGTTGGCCCCCGGGTCCACGAACTGGGCTCGGGCGCTGCCGGCGAGCAGCACCACGGCGGCGGCGAGGGGAAGGGTAAGGCGGGACGGCTTCACGTCTCGGGGCTCCGGTGAGGGGACGCGGGCGCACGTGCACCAGCATCCCCGTGGGGACACGTCGGACAGGACTCAAGGGCGCCGGGGCGGTGTGGGGTGCGGCGACTCGCGCGGCTACCCGACGTCACGCCCCTGAGCGCACGTAATAACATGCGATTTCGCGCACATGATTCCGGCGACGGGCTGACGGCGGGCTTGGGCCGAGCAGGCAGTCAGGCGGCTTCGACGCTGGTGGCCTCGCGGGGAGCACCGTGCGGGTGGTGCTCGACGAGGTAGCGGAGCGCGGCGAGGTGGTTGCCACCGAAGCGGCGCACCACCTCGGCCTCGAGGTCCCTGTCCACGCCGTCAGTGGTGTTCACCCAGTAGTCCCACGGACTCGGGGTGACGCGGACGATGGTGCTCTCGTCGCCGCGGCGGAGGAATACCTCGCTGTAGTGGCCCTTCTTGGGCGTAAGGCTCCGGAAGAGCTCCAGCTCGCGCGAGTTGAGTTGCAGCAGCTCGCCCACCTGTTCATGCCCCTTGGAGTGGCGCAGGAGGGCGAAGTTGGTGGCGTTGGCGAGGATCGCCGAGGCCTGGGGCACCGCGAGGAAGTCGGCGAGCTCCTGGGTGATGGTGACGACGCCCGCCTTGAGCTTGCGCGCCGTGCGGTACAGCTCGGCGATGAGCTGCGCGGCGGTGGGGTCCTTCAGGAGCTTCCAGACTTCATCGTAGATGACCCACGCGAGCCACCCGGGGGCGCTGCGCTTGCGGCCGATCATCGACCAGACATAGGCGGAGATGACCAGCAAGACGATGGTGCCGAAGTCGCCCAGGTCCTCAATCCCCTTGAGGTCGAAGACCACGAACGGGCTTCGGATGTTCACCTTCGTCTGCTGGTTGATGACGCGGGCCCGGGCTGTGGAGAGCTGCGCGCGCAGGGACTTGGCCATGCGGCGCGCGAGGGCGGTGCTCTCCTTGTCCTCGCCGGCGAAGGCCTCCAGCTCCTCGGCAAGGTCGGAGAAGATGGGCGGGCGCGCGCTGCCCACGCGCTCGTAGGTGGCCAATATTGCCTGCTCGAGGATGGAGGAGGCGATGATGCCGGGGGCGGGCTGGCCCGGGTCGGTGACGAGCAGCTTGGCGAGGCCCGCGAGAAACAGCACCTTGCCCGGGTTGGGCTCGCGCGAGGGGTTGCCCTCGTCGTCCGTGTAGAGGTCCTCGCGCGAGAAGAAGGGGTTGATGGCCATGCTGCCATCGAGCGAGACGGAGACGAAGTCGCCGCCGAGCAACTGCACGAGCCGGTAATAGCTGCCCTTCTCCTTGCCGCCCACGTCCACGACGATGAGGGGGCTTCCGAGAGCCAGCATGCTGCTGGTGGCGAGCGAGAGGACGTAGAACGTCTTCCCGGAGCCGGTCCTCCCGAAGATGCACCAATTCCAGGCCTCCGCGGCCGCGTTGGCGGCGTCGATGGCGTAGGGCTCACCCGTGCGGGTGGTAGCGAGGAAGAGCGGCCGCTTGTCGCCTGGGGCGGAGGCGTAGAGGGGCAGGAAGTCGGCGGCGTTGTCGGTGAGTACCGTCTGCCGGTGCAGCGCTTGGTGGGCATTGCCGGGCAGCATCCCGAGGTAACCGGGGAGCTGCTCCATCTGCAGCGTGGAGAAGGGCGTCCGCATGGCACGGATGAACTGCTCGGCCGCCATCTCGGTGTAGCGGTCGAGCTCCACGAGCGTGTCGGCGCCGAAGAGGACCTGGACGGACAGCTCGAAGAGCCGCTGGTCGCGGGCCACCATGGCGCGCATGGCGCCCTCGAGCTCCTCGGCCTGCTCCTCGGCTCGGACGTTGCGCCCCCAGCCAGAAGCCGCGGCGAGGGCCCGCTTGCGCCGGCGGTCGATAGACTCGTACCGGGCCTCGGAGTCCGGGACGGAGAGGCTCACGGACAGCCAGTGCGCGAAGGGCAGCCGGTTGGCCGGGAGGATGTGGGCGGCCTCGGTGGCGGGCGGAAGCGACTTCACGCCCATCACCCGGTAGGGACGCACCGGGTCGTCGAGGAAGAGGGTGTCGAGGTTGTAGGAGAGGCCCGCGTGGACGAGCTGCTGGCGCAGGCTGAGCGGGCGGTGGAGGTGGCGCTGCTCGGCGGCGAGGCCCGGAGGGGGCTCGCGCGCGGGCAGCTCCGGGGTGTAGTAGCGGGCGCGCGATGGGTTGAGGAAGCGGAAGACGAGTTCGACGAGTTCCTCCTCCCCCAGAGGCGTGAGAGGGACGCGCGCATCGAGCGCGCTGGTGAAGGCACGGGCCTTGGCGTCGAGATCCTGGAGCGCGGCCAGGTGCTGCTCCCGAGCAATGGTGGAGGCATTGCGGCGGCCGAGGAGCCTGTCGAAGAGGCTGCCACGCCCGAGGGGGCCGAAGGCGCGCGGCTTCGAGAGGAAGACGTAGAAGTCGAAGACGCGCAGCTGCCGGCCGCGCAGGAAGGCTGTGGACTGGGCCCGCTGCTCGCGGAGGATGGGATTCTCGGCGGCCGACAGCTCCGCGTAGGTGCGGAAGTAGCCCTCGCTCACCGGGCGGGACTGGCGGAGGACCTGGAGCTGGTAGCCGATGGGTAGCGCGTTGAGGGCGGAGCGGCAGAAGGCGGCCAGCGCGTTGCGCTCGGCATTCGGAAGGGTGAGGACGGAGAGAGGCCGGAGGCGGAAACCGCGGACGAGGGTGCCGTCCACCAGGGCGAGGGCTCCGTCTCCCACCCACCAGTAAGGCAGGTAGGAGGCGAAGGCAGACTCATTCAAGCTGGGAGGTGGTGGCATCTGGAGACTCCCGGTTGGGTGCGGCGGGGTACGGAGGGCAGGCGTCGGGCGCGTGGGCCGACAGGTGCCGAGGCTCTGTCAGGAAGCGCAGGAGGCCCACCAAGCCACCATTGGGGAACCGGACGCGGAAGACCCAACTGGCGGCTAGTGAGGCGGCAAAGGCCACGTGGGCATAGGCGGGGTGGAAGCCGATGATGTTGCCAGCGATGGCGACGGCGGCGAGCACGAGGAGGGGGAGGATGGCGTCCTCCTTCCCGAAGCGTGCGAAGCGGCCAGCGGCGTTGAGCTGGCGGAAGACGGGGGAGCGCTCGAGCCCGGGCTCCTCACGGGGCGGCGCCACGGGCTACCCCATCCACCGCCGGAAGAGCTCGATGAGGGTGCCGGCGCCGAGGCACACGCCAAAGCTGTTGATGGTCACCAGGAAGCGCAGGTTCCTGGTCATGGGTCGCCGGGAGTTGCCTGACTTCAAGACCACTCCCTGAGATGGGTGTGGCCGAGAAGTTGAGGGGGGGAGAGTGCGCCGGTGGAATCCACGGTCGCGCGCGTCCTGAAAAGACGGAAGGCCCACCAGTAGCGGCTGGAGGGCCCTCCTTGGAGGCGCGCCCTGGTGTGCGAGAGGGGCGAGCCGGTGAGGAAGAGGTAGCGCACTCCGGGGCGCGGCGCCAGAAGCCGGCGCGCGCAGGAGTGTCGTGGAGGCGCTGCGCTTCGTGGTGTGCGGCCGGCCCGAGTGTCGGCAGGTGTTCTTCCTCTGCTCTGCGTGCGACCGTGGCCAGCGCTACTGCGGGCCGCCGTGCAGTCGAAGGGCGCGGGCGGAGTCAATGCGCGCGGCTGGTGCGCGCTACCAGCGCACCCGGGACGGACGGCACGCACATGCCGCGCGGCAGGCGGCCTGGCGGGAGCGGCGGCGAGAGAAAGTGACGCATCAGTCTCCCGCTGCCGTGGCGCGGACAGCCAGTGTGCCCGTCGCGCCGGCCCCGGCCGCCACGCAGGTGGCCGCGGAGCCGAGCGCAGCGAGGCCACTGCCGCATGCACCGCCGCCCTCCATCCCCGCCTGCACCTCGTGCGGGCGTCAGAGTCCCTTCCTGCGCCACACCACGCTTGCGCGCACCCACGTGGGCCGGCGCTTCAGGGCTGCCCGTCCGCCGTGAGGTGGGCCCATGATTTCCCCCGAACTCGCCGCCCGCATCCGCCGACTGCACTTCGCCGAGCACTGGAAGGTGGGCACCATCTGCTCCGAGCTGAGCGTGCACCACGACACCGTCCGGCGCGCCCTGACGCTCGAGCGCGTCAGCGGCACGGGGGTGAAGTCCGTCAGGCCCACGCTGCTGGATGCCTACAAGGGCTTCATCCAAGCCACCCTGGAGGCCCACCCACGCCTCACCGCCATGCGCCTCTTCCACATGGTGAAGGCGCGCGGCTACGTGGGTGGCCCGCTCCAGGTGCGCCGCTACGTGCGCACGGTGCGTCCCACCTCTCGCGCCGAGGCCTTCCTGCGCCGCAGCACGCTTGCGGGCGAGGAGGCCCAGGTGGATTGGGGACACTTCGGCACGCTGTCCGTGGGCAACACGCGCCGCCCTCTGTGCTGCTTCGTCATGGTGCTGGGCCACAGCCGCGCCCTCTACGCGCGCTTCTTCCTCGACATGACGCTGGAGAGCTTCCTCAGGGGCCACGTGCTGGCCTTCCAGGCGCTGGGGGGCGTGCCGCGCGCGCTGCTGTACGACAACTTGAAGTCCGTGGTGCTCGAGCGCGCCGGCGACGCCATCCGCTTCCACCCGCGCCTGCTGGAATTGGCCGGCCACTACCACTTCGCACCCAAGCCCTGCGCCCCCTACCGCGGCAACGAGAAGGGCAAGGTGGAGCGCACCATCCGCTACCTGCGCGACTCCTTCTTCGCCGCGCGCACCTTTAGCGGCGTGGATGACCTCAACTCTCAAGCGGCGCGGTGGGCGGCCGAGGTGGCCCACGCGCGCCAATTGCCCGGCGACGTCACCGGGCGCACCGTCGCCACGGCCCTCGAGGAGGAACGCCCGCGGCTGCTGCCCCTGCCCGCACACCCGTTTCCCACGGACGTGGTGCGCCCCGTCGCCTCCGGCAAGACGCCCTACGTGCGCTTCGACTCCAACGACTACTCCATTCCACACACCCTGGTGAAGAAGCCCCTCACCCTGGTGGCCTCCGAGACACGCGTACGCGTACTGGACGGCTCCGAGGAGGTGGCCTCCCACCCGCGCTGCTTCGAGAAGGGCCGCACCCTGGAGCAGCCCGGCCACCTCGCCGCCCTCGCCGACGCCAAGGCCCGCGCGCACGAGCTGCGCGGCCGAGACTTGCTGCGCGCCTCCTGCCAGCAGGCGGAGGGCTTCCTCGCGGCCCTCGCCCAGCGCGACCTCTCGCTGTCACACCACACTGCTCAATTGCTGAAGTTACTTACGCTCCACGGCGCACGCGCCCTGGATGAGGCCCTCGCCGAGGCCCTGCGCAAGGGGGCGGTGAGCGCCCCCGCCGTGGCCCACCTCCTGGACCAGCGCGCTCGCCGCCAGCGTCAGCCTCCACCACTCACCGTGGTGCTGCCGGATGACCCGCGCATCGCCGCCTCCCGCACCCGCCCCCACTCCCTCGCCGACTACGACCGCCTCCTCGACAAGGACTCCGCCGATGACGACTCCACTCGCTGACCGCCTGGCCTCCCTCGGACTGCACGCCACCTCCCAGGGCCTCGCGGACCTCATCGCCCGCGCCACGAAGGCCAGATGGGGCGCTACCGAGTTGCTGGAGCACCTGGCCGACGAGGAGCAGAAGGAACGCGGCCGCAGAAGTCTCGAGCGGCGCCTGTCTCGCAGCCGCCTTGGCCGCTTCAAGCCCATGGCGGACTACGACTGGGGATGGCCCAAGAAGATTGACCGCGAGGCCGTCGAGTCCGCCTTGCGCCTGGATTTCCTGGAGCGCGCGCGCAACGTCGTCATTGTCGCCCCTCAGGGACTGGGCAAGACGATGATCGCGCAGAACATCGCCCACCAGGCCGTCCTCAAGGGGCACTCCGCTCTCTTCGTCACCGCCTCCCAGTTGCTGCTCGACCTGGGCGCCCAGGACACCAGCCGCGCACTGGACCGCCGCCTGCGCCACTACACCAGCCGCACCAGCCTGCTCGTCATCGACGAGATGGGCTACCTCGCCTACGACGCGCGCAACGCGGACCTCCTCTTTCAAGTCGTGGCGCGCAGGTATGAACAACGCTCATTGGTGATGACCACGAATCTGGCGTTTTCGGACTGGCCGACCATTTTTCCCAACGCCGCGTGCGCCACCGCGCTGATTGACCGCGTCATCCACCACGCGGACGTCCTCGCTATCGAAGGCGAGAGCTACCGCCGCCGCGAGGCCGAGGAGGCCGCGACGACCAGGAGGGCGAAGTCCAAGCGCTGAGCCTCACCTCGGACCGGGATGCCGGACCCCCGGCACACCTCCAGCGTCCCAGTCCAAATTTCCGCGTTTCCTCGTGAACGCCAACACCAAAGCCCAGGAAATTGCTCTCGAGGCTCTGTCGGGCGTCCGGCTTGCCGAAGAAGTACTTCCAGCCGGTGGCGGCCAGGCCGATGCCGCCGATGGCGAGGGTGATGGTGCTGAACCACTTGGAGCCCTGGTTGAGGGCTGAGGTGATTTTGTCCTGGGCGAAGACGAGTGAGGGCACCAGGGTGTAGAGGGCGACGACGGCGAAGCGGCTGAGTCGGTTCATGGGTGAGGGGCAGAGGGTGGGGCGGCAGCAAGGGCCGCCGCACCACGGAGAACGCACGTAATTACGTGCGGTATGCCCGGCGGAGACCCTCGCACGAGTCCCTGCTTGGCCAGCTGCCGGGCGCAAGGACACGAGCGTTGCTGTGCAGCAGTCGTGCGGGGCGAGTGGGGGCCGCAGTCGAGGGCGAGGCGCGCACAGCACACCTCAGCTCAATCCCTTGGCGGCCGAAGGTCGCGCATGTGCCCGGACATGGATATGGTCGCCCGCCATCGAGGAGGCGTGGGGTTTCGGCCACGAGGAATTTGATGCTAGACCAGGATCTCTCTAATTGGCTTGATGTCGCTCGGCGCGACGTCGCGGACTTGCTACTCAACAAGGGGCTCTATCAAAGGATAGATTTCACCCCTCCCCGCCCCATTCGCTTGTCCGACTGGGCCGCAGTGATTCCTCCGCGCCTCCAGCGCGACTGTGCTCTGTGCGACGACGCTGAGCAGACGACTTGGTCCTACGAGTTTGTGACGACGAACATGCTGGGGATGCATTCGTATAAGTGCATGAATTGTGAAACGTCGACCACCACGTTCATGCTCGCCATGACGTCTGGGGGGATAAAGGAGGTACCAAGTGGTCCTGGAGGGGGCATCTTGGATCGTCACCTCACCAACTACTCAATTGAAAAGGTTGGGCAGTACCCGGCATGGGAGGCACCTCTCTCTCGCACCTTAGTTAAGGCCCTCGGAAGAGATGGGAAAAGCCTGTTCATCAAAGGTTCTTCCTCGCTGCGTGCTGGCCGCGGCATTGGTGCGGTCGCGTATTTTCGCCGCATTATCGAGAACCATATCGACGACATTCTCAGGATGGTGGCGGAGAGCGCTGCCGCTGCGGGAGACACCGCAGCCAGTGAGCAGATTAAGGCGGCAAGTCAGAACCTCTACGCAACCGACCGGCTGAAAATCGCTGCCCAGCACACCCCCGCGCACCTGAAGCCTGGCGGTCACAACCCGCTAGAAGTGATGTACAGCGCATTCAGCGAGGGACTTCACAGCCTCTCGGATGAGGAGTCAGCAGTTGTCGCCAATCGGCTCCTGGAAAGCATAGCTTATTTCTTCGAGGTATGGCAGGAGAACAAGGAGCGCGCCGATCGCTACGCTCTTGCGATTACGAAGGCGGCGACGAAGTCCTCCTAATTCTTCAGACTTGCGGGTCGGAACCATGCGCACGGCCGGGCCCACGGGACTTTCGACACGAGGGCTGCGCACGGACTGCTGGTGCCGTGCGCTCCGCCGTGCCTTTTTGCAAGGCAGTCCTGCAGAGTCTACTCGTCTCGGGGAGCCTTCTGGCTGATGTAGCCCCTCTCGTACTTGTCGAGACGCTCGTTCAATATGGTTTGGATGGCGTCTTCTCGCTGTTCTTTGCTCGTCCGCATCTTCCGGATTGCCCGCTGCAACAAGATCGCCGGAATCAGCACGATCAGTTTCTCGTGAAGGTCCCATCCTTCCTTGACCAGCGCCCGCTCTCTATTGGTGATCTGCTTGTCCTGAGAGGAACGCGTCACCATGATGAGGAGTCGTCCATAAGGGCCGCTGAGATAGCCCCAGGCTTGGCGGAATTCGGGGGCAGCCATCTCCTCGAAGTTCTTGCATTCGAACACGATCTGGCTCACGCCGTAGACGCGCGCAACCCTCCCCCAGAATCCTCTGTCGGCATTAATTGACCCGACCACATCGCGTTGCTGGAGGCCGCTCTTGTTCGGGTGCAGCTCGATATTCCCCAGGTCCTTCGCAAAGAGATACTGAGCCGTTTTGTGAACCCACTTCTCGAAGGCATGGGCGCCCTCGTTGCCGAGGGGGATCTTTTCAAGATCGTCAGCGATCTGCCCGAGCTTGCGGAGTCGATCCGCCTTCATCTCTGTCTTCGCTGGGACGCCCTTCGCCACATCGTCCTCGTCGTCAACCCGAATGAGGACCTCTTCTTGTGGTACATCGCCAGTAAGGCTCAGTGCCCTCCAGAAGCAGGGATGAACGACGATGACTCGGCTGTCTGGTAGCTCCTGTACGTCCGTGTTCGAGCCGTCGTGGCAGAACGTCACGGCATCACCTACGTCATCTTGGATGCCCAGGAATCCAACACTGTAAAGAGCGTTGAAGGCGTCTGCGCCCGTCGAAATCAATGCAAAGTCGCGTGCCACCATCCCAGTACCGCCGGCATCGACAACGTCCTGAAGGAGTTGCTTCACATCCGCAGACTTGCGCTTAGCTGTCCCTCCGCGGAACCGCTCGGCGAACAGCGACATCCCGGGCAGCACCTCCTGGTACTCCTTGTAAAGATCCTGGAGCCGCTGTTCGGAGATAGCCGTCGCGGCACCCTGCAGGTCGGCGTCTATGATCCGATCACGATTGGCGGCAGCTGCTGCCTTGTAAGCCGTATTCAGAAGGCTGATGAGGTCGCGCGGACGGTAGAGCGTCAGTTTCAGGCAACGTCGGAAGCCGTCGATACCCTCCAGCTCCCCCTTCGCGAACTGAGTCCAGATTCGGGTGTCATTCTCTTGACTCCACCGAAAGGCGGCTCGGAGCCGTAGCGACACGAAGCTCAAGAGCGACCGCTCGTCCCATTGAAGCCGCAACGTGCTGCCTTCGATGTTCCGACTGTAGTCGGGGTCTAGTTGGACCAAAGCACGCAGCATGTTGTCGCGGATGAAGAGCAGACAGTGAAGTCCGTGGCTCTCTTCACGGAAGTCGGCAGCGGCGCGGGCGAGGCCACCGAGAACCCCTGTTGCGAGGGGGCTGGGTAGCCATCCCTCGTCCAAGCCGTCGTAGAGAAAGACCAAGCGCTTGCCGATGGCGTTCTGAACCCCATCGATGATTGCATCTTGGAGGCGCCTCAACCTGAAGTAGTCGGAGATCTTCTCAAGCAGCGCTCGGGCTCCAACGCCCGGATTTGCGCGTCTGACTAGCCTCAGTGCTTCAAGACTTCGCGCCAAGCCCGCGTGCTCAAATAGGCTCTGATGCTTAGTCTTGAATTCAATCAAAAATACGCGAGTCTCACCAAGCTTCTCGGCTTTGTAGTGCTTGAGGATGTGCTCAAGTGCGCTGGTAAGGATCTGCACCTTCCAGGTGAGCCTTGTGATCGAGCGGGCATCGTCATACCGCTCGGTTAGCTGCTTCAATTCCTCTTGGAGCGCAGCCGTCTTCACTTCATCGGGCTTCTCGGTGATGAGGATAGCTCCGCCTTCGGCCTCCAGTGCCTGAGTGACCTTGCGGAAGAGAGCGCTCTTGCCGGCGCCGCGTCTCCCAACGACGAAGCGAAAGTCGGACCCGTGGATCAGCTCAAGGTAGTTCCGCGACTCATAGAACGCGACATCCAGCATACGCCGGTCCGCTTCGGCGGTTGTCTCTCCGAGGATGTTGCCCGCAGGCGCTGTCGTCACCGGACGTACCTCCGTTATGAGTCGAGGCGAAGAATAACTCATGGTGGGAATGTGGTCCCGTTCATTCGAGGGCCAGGGCAGGCCAGCGCTGATGGTTCGCGTGACCGAGTGCACGGGGTGCAGGACTTCCGTTCTCCGCAGTAGGCCTGAGTTGCCTCATTTTCGCGCTGGTGCAGCGAGACCACCGGTTGAGAATGCGCCGGCTGGACAGGGGGTCGCAGTTCCGGTTATCATCACCGACCAACACAGAAGGTCTGCTAATACTGATTATGTCAACTCGCCTCACCGGGCGATCCGCTGAGGAGGCTTAGGTCTGCACTCGTAAGGATGGTCACGCGCCAGAAGTGGCGACTCTCACCGAGCACCGGGTACCGAGGTGAACGCAACCGGTGGGTAGCGCCTCCAGGGGCCACTACTCAAATCGGAATCAAGGGGAAGCCCTGAGTGCAGAACCAAGTGCTGTCGCTGAGCGCGCGGTACAGCGCCGTCTGCCACGAGTTCCGGTCGGCCACTTCCCGGCTGATTGCCTCCTCCGTGAGGTGAGAACGGACCGCCTGCTCCTTGGCGTGTCCGTACAGCGTCATTAGGCGGTAACGCATGTTCACCAACTCTTGAGCGGCGAGCGTCGCGTAGGTCGCTCCAAGCCCGAAAGCATCAAAATGGGACTGCGTGCGGTCGGCTTTGAGTTGGGTCCAACCCGGAGGGGGCTGGACATAGAACCGAACTGCAGGCTGAGCTGACTGAATCACATCGGCGTAGAGCCAGCGGTCCTGCCCGAAATCGTCGAAGTAAGGGTGAAATGTCTGTTCGCCCGCTGTTGTCGGACGCGCGGTGCGCTTAGTCGTGTTGCAGTCGCGGCAGGCCGGGATCAGGTTGGACGGAGCTACTGCCAACGGCGAGAACTTAGCCTTCGGAAGATGGTGGTCCAGGGTCGACACCTTGTGCGCACCGCACAAGGGGCATACGCCGCGCGCTGGCAGGAGCATCAGCTTGTTGTAGATGCTCCGCCCAGGGGACTTATGCTTCGACATTCTGTCGGTGTAGAGGGCCGTCATCTCGTCCTTTGTGACGAGGCCGGCGACACCGACGCTCATAGGCAATGTGTGGAGGGAACCAGCGGTGGCGGCGGCCTCGTATAGCGCAGCAGCGGCATCGATACTTGGCTTCACGCTCGTCAAGCGAGCCTTCAGGCCTGGATCGGTCTCGCCGCTAACACAGAGGAGAAACACATCACCGGCGGTTTCGGTCAATTTTGCGAGCTTGCGCACGGGTCACGCCTCATCCGAGGAGTCGGTCATGTCGCGAGCAGCAATGAGCCCACGTGCGATGGCACGCGCCTCGGCACCCAGTTGATTCCCGAAGCGCTCCAGAATGGACTCGTAGCCAGGTGAGTCTGCGACAGCATCCCGCAGAAGCTTGTGGAAGCCGGACTGCGTCACCTCCAAGGAGAAGATCTCGCGCGTGAGAACGCCCACGTTCTCTCCGAACGTCTCGTTTTCGGGCCTCTCAGCGCGGACCTCCTGACCGGATCGACGAAGAAGCCAGACGCAGGTCTTGGGTACCTCCTGGAGCACAACTGGCGAATGGGTAGCGATGATCGCAACGCCATTCCGCTGAATGAGAAGGTCCGACAGGCTTCGCACAAAAGCCGCAAGGAGAGGCGGGTGCAAATGAGCCTCGGGCTCGTCGAGCAAAACCAGGGTGCGCTCCACCACCGTCTCGACTAGGCGCGTGATGGTGAGAAGCACGATCTTGTGGCCGGAACTCAGATTCTTGTAGAGGGACCTAGCACGGCTTTTCCAGTCCGGGCCATCATCATCATCCGCGAGCTGCGCCACTTCCTCATCATCCGCGAGCTGCGCCACTTCCGCCTCTTTGAAGAGCGGATCTGATTCGAGGGCTTCAAGGGCGCTGCGCCAGCGGATGGCCCGCATCCCTTCACGGCACACGCCGACGCTGTTAACGAAGTCCTCCACCAAGTCGGCAGGAGCTTTGGGGGGAAGCTTGGACACGGGAGGATGAGGCCTGCGCACGCGTCGTGTGGGACGTGGAGATTGAGTCGGAGGGCTCTCTGCAGGTACGGGGGGATTTGGCCTTAGCCCGATGTACCAGTATGGGACGACATGGGGCCTCCCCCTCGTCGCGACCAAGGGGTCGAAGGGATCGAAGGCGCTGAATGAGACCGACACGACGCTCGCAAGCAGACCTCCGCCCTTATCCACCGACAAGAACGACCCGACGTCTCCTGGATCGGCGCCCTGCTCCACGAGCGCGCGCGTCATGCGATTCAAGCAACTCGTTTTTCCGACTCCATTCCTGCCGATCAGAACATGAACGTTCGTCGGGGGCATGGAGTCGGGCACAACGTCGAAGGACAGCTCGAGCGGTGAGGCCTCGGTCCCTTCGGCCCCTATAGAGTTGGGGAACGCGTAGACTAGGTTGAAGGGCGTGAGCTCCGCGTCGCCTCGGGCCAGCCGATGGAAGCGGCCTCGCACTGACTCCTCTGCTACGGAGCGCATCAACGAGACGGTCATCACACGCTCGTTCTTCGCACGTTCAAATAGCGATAGGTCCAGAGCAACATCCCGTAGCCCGCTCAGGATGCGGTCGCGAAGGGACGAATCCAAGGTGTTAAGCGTCTCGTAGTAGTCCTCGTCTTGTCCTAAGGAAAAGAAGCCGGAGTCGAGAGCTTCGAACTGCGTAAGCACGCTCGGCCTACGCGACGTTTGGGCGAACTCCCCGATCTTCACTCGGCCGGCGTGATGCTGGTTCCCGTGGATGTCGACGACCACCAACACGAAGGTGGTTTCGAACGTGAACCAGTCGTCCCAGTCGTTGCGGATCAGAATCGCCTGCTCGTTGCCAGGCGCATAAGAACCGAGGGAACTCACTACGGTGAAGAGCATCGCGCGCCTCAAAATCAAAGGGACGACCGAGCGAGCGTAGCCTATTTTCGCCCACGCGGCGCCCTACCCTCCCCTCCCCCTCTAGGCGCTCTTAATAGCGGGACGACTTAAGGCGCCGGAGCTGGGGGACGTGGGTACCCGCGTCTTCTCAGCCCAAAGGTCCGGAAAGCGCGTGTCGGTGGCAAGAAGGTCCTTCTGATTCCTTTTCTCGAAGAACCGCCGCCACTGACGGAGCCGCGGGCTCACGTGGTCGAGCTCGCCGGTGGCCGGGTTCCAGCGACTCGTGGGGTCGCGTAGAAGGAGCTCCACGTCGGGGAGGTAGCGCGGAAGGCCCTCGGACTGGGCGGGAGCGGGCTGTGGGCGGCGAGCGGCCGCGCCGCAACCGGAGGTTGTGCACTGGAAGTCCGCGCGGCCGTCCCGGCACAAAGCCCAGGCAGTCGTGCCGCACTTCGCGCAGGGCGTCGTGGGCAGCTTGAGGGGAGCCTTCGGCTTGGCGCCGGGCTTCGGGGCGAGGATGGCCCGTCGCGGGTCATCCACAACCACGAGGACGAGCGTTTCGTTGTTGCTCACCTGGTCCTGCTTGAGGAGCCAGTCGAACCGGAGGCTCGTCGGCATGGCGCGCTGCCAGTCACGCAGGGTGTCCGCCCACCCGCCTCGCGGGTACTGCTTCACCCGCTTCTCGAGGTGCCGGGTGACATAGCCATTCACGCGCTCGAGGAGCTTGGGATGAAGGTCTTCCGACGAGAGCGTGGGGCTGATGACGTGCCATCCCTCGGAGCGGGCCCGGGCGTAGACGTCATTGCGCAGCAGCAGGTAGCGCAGGACGTGGACGGGCGGCGGGCGGAGCAGGCTCTTCTCGTCCGGACAACCGAGGACGCGCAGGGCCTTACCTCCGAGCCAGTAGTAGACACCCGAGTAGCCGCCTCGCTCCGGGTGTGTGAGGGCTTGTTTGAGGAAGCCTTCCTTTTCGAGGCGCTGGAGGCGCATCCTCGTGTTGCGCTCGGTGCGGCCCCTGCCAGTGTCGGGGTTCAGCTCGTTGAAGTGCTCGACGAGCCAGTGGGCCTGAAAGGGCGTCACCACGCGAAGGCGCTGCAGGCGCCGGAAGAGGCGCAGCTCCTCGGGTGCAACCTCGGGCACGGTGGCTCGGGGGCCAGGGCGGCGGACGGGGGCGGTGGTCATGGGGTTAGACGAGGACGGCGAGTTGACCTGTCACTGCGAGGACGCGCTCCGCGGTGGCCTGGTTGGGCACAGCCCACACCGTGGGCTGCCCCGTCCAAGCGGTGGCTTTCTCGCGGATCATCTGGTTGGAGTATTTCGCGGAGACGTACTCGACATTCACCTGCTGCACGCTGCCATCGGGACGCTGGATGGCGAGCTGGGCGTCCGGCAGTTTCGAGGTGACCTCCTGAGTCCTGGCGGCTCGGGCGCGGAAGTCCTTCCCCTCGAAGCGCTCACTCATGAGCTGCGTCTCCATTTTGAAGCCTAACACCTGGTTGCCTGCTGCCCGGTGCTGCCTTTCAAGATTGTCGAGTGCGTCGAGAGTCTTCAGGTGGTGCTCGCCAAAGCTCTCGCGCAGCCGGGGCGGCGGCGGCAGCTCCAGGCTCTCACTCGCGCGTGCTGTGAGGCTGTAGGCTCGCAGGACGTGGTGCCGAGCGCGAGGGTTTGGCTTGGCCGTCGTCGGCGCCTTCGCGCCATTCAAGACAAGCGAGCGAGCATTGAGATAGCCTTTAGCCGTCAGGCGCTTGAGCGCGGCCTCGGCGCGCGGGGAGGCGTCCGAGAGCGTCTCGTGCTCGGCGCGGAAGAACCTATCCACAATCCGGTCGAAGTCGGCGACGCCCGCGCGAGCAATCCAATCCAAGACGGCTCGCTCGCGAGGGGACGTGGGTGTCGGGAGAGGGGGCTTCACCATGGCTCAGCCCAGCTTGTTGAGATGGCCGGGGAGCAAGGAGACGAGGCGCGGCGGCCGGAGCTGGTCGCCGTCGAAGATGCGGACAACGGCCGTCCACTTCTGGAGGCTCTGCACGGCGTCAGGGGTGAAGCGCGGCAGCTCCACGTCGGCGTAGGAGACGGAGACGCTGCGCGACTCGCCGCCGGCCTTGGCCGTCATGTCGTCCACCAGCAGCCCGCGCTCGACGCCCTGGTAGCCCGAAGCCTCGGAGCGGGAGGCTCGCACCGTCTGGTAGGTGCCGAGCTCCGTGGAGAGGGTTTGGGTGGTGAGACTATCGTTGACGGCGAGCATCACCCAGGTGCGGTGGTTGCCGAGCATGGTGGGCCGGTACTTCTCCGGAATCTGTGCGAGGCCCTGGTGCAGGGCGATGGTGCAGCAGCGGGCCTCACGGCTGACGCTGGTGAACTCCGCCCACTTCTCATTCATGTAGAACCACGCCTCGTCCGCGAGGCACAGGACGAGCCGGTCGTTGTTGCCGCCCGCCAGCTTGAAGGCAGGCGTTGAGCGGGCCAGCATGAAGTCCTGGAAGTCCATCATCAGGAAGACGCCCAGGGCCCGGGCAAGCGTCCCCCAGCGGTTGGGGTTCATGTTGAAGATGACGATCTTCCCCTCCTCGGTGAGGCACTTCCATCCGGGGAACGTGGCGTCGGCCTGGCAGAAGGTGGGGCGCATCTCGTCGCTGACGAACTGCGTCAAGTCGGCCCGGAAGCCCTTGGTGAGCATCATCCGCTCGCGCGGGTCTTCCTTCGCCCACTGCTGGGAGAACCACCTGTAGGCGATGGAGTTGCCGGGCCGGGCCTGCTCGAGCAGCTCCGTCTGGAAGTCCTCCTCGCAGACGAAGCGCCAGAGGTCGAGCAGGGTGTAGCGCCCTGCCCCGAGCGTCTCGTGGAGGATGGCGAAGGCGTTGGAGGCGAACTCCGTCTGCATCTTGAGGTAGTAGGAGTTGGGCTCTTGGTTGCTCATGACGGTGAGCGCCGAGACGAGCCGCACGGCGAGAGCCTGGGGGCTGCCGTTGGCCAGCGGGTTGAAGCTGACCAGGCGCTCCTGGAAGGCCCGCTCGTCCTCGGTGGGCTCGCGGCCAACGGCCTGGACTCCATCGGGCGAGATGATCAGCACATCGTCGAGGCGCCCCGCGGCCCGGGCCCGGGGGATGATGAGGTCCTGCGCCATGTTGCCCTTGGCGGCGTCCAGGATGAAGAGGGCGTTGCGCATCCGCCGGGCGCTCATCTTCGTCGTCCGACCCTCCGGCGTTCTGTACTCCACCTCGCCGTCCCCGGGCCATTTGAAGAGAGCCTGCTCCAAGAGCGGCTTGACGACGGTGTGCGTCTTCCCGGAGCCGATGCCGCCGAGGCAGTAGATGTTGGTGAACATGGCGAGCTCCGGGATGATCTCCCAGTCCGGGTCCCCCTCGAGCGTGTTCCACTCCCCTCCCCTCTTCCCAATGATGAAGTCGTTGGTGAAGAGGAGCGCTTTGGCCTTGGTCGCGAAGGGCGGCAGCTCTCGCACCTTGAAGACGCGGGGCCAGAAGAGGAGTGGCCAGAAGCAGGCGGCGTAGGCGCCGGCGAACGCGAGCGGCGTGAGGGCCCACCAGCCGAGGCGCCCGAGGTCGGCGAGCGGACGCGGGTTTAGCCCGAATGCGGTGAGGGCCTGGGCGGTGGCCAGGAGGCACCCGTAGAGGCCGCTTCGGGCTGCCTGGACGCGGAGCGAGGGCGGCCGGTAGCTGCGCTTGCTCACGCGGAGGAAGTCGCCCAGGCCCATGACGAGGATGGGCACCACGAGGAGCCCAGCGGCATAGAAGACGACGTGGATGTTTCGCGCGAGGACCTTGTCCAGCGTGCCTGCCGGGAGTCGCTGAATGCCGGCCGCAATGAGAACGCCCAGGGTCGCCAGGAGGAGCCCGAAGGTTCCTGCTGTGTTGGTGGCGCTGGGTGTGGAGACGGACTGCTGTGCGGGCTGGCTCATTCCTTTTTTCCTTCCCCCTACCCTTCTTCGGACTGGCCTCGTATCGAGCGGTGCCAGGTCGGTCAATCTGCGGTTTCGGTGCTACGGAGTCGCTGAAGCCGCCTGCTCTAGTTGTGTGTGTGTAAGTTGCTAGGTGTGTCAGATGGCTGCGGTGCTAGGTAGGAAGGGGGAACAGAGGGGGTTTTGTCGGTAATGCACACAGCCATCTGGCAAACTACGACGCCGGAAACGGCTAGTATTTCCAGCAACTTACACACATTCGAGGCTTCCACGTGGGGACCGCCCCGTCTGGAAGCCTCGTTGGGCCCGCTCGCGGGCCCCACAAAGTGCCGCGTCAGCGCACTGCGTTCGCGGGTTTCCCGTGTAAAGTCGGAGGCTTAGAGCCGGTGGTGACTTCCGCACCGCACCGGTGCGCCAAAGGAGCCTAAAACGTGCCCGGAAGGCCCCCTTGGGCCGCCAGTGGCGCGATGCGGAGGTGGCACCACCTCCGCCTTGGGGCGCGGCTTCCTGCGCCCCTAATGCCGACGCTGGCGTGCGGCTTCTAACACACTTGGAGGCCCGCGGGCCGGTGACTCCTTCTGCACCATCCGGCGCACCGAAGGAGTCCAAACCCTGCCCGACTGATGCCTCTTCCAGACAGCTTCGGGCGGCGCGTGGGGGTGCCGCCACCTCCACCCTGGGCGCCGCCTCCGGCGCCCTCCCCTAGCGTTTGCTTGGGGCGACGAGTCGCCCCCGCTCTGCTAGGTCTCCCCTTCCCTCCCCTTCCGCCATTTTGGCGCCGTCCGGACTCTGCTCGGAGTTTCGGTGGGACGTGGCGGGAGGATCTAAGCCTCGACCGCCCGGGCGCCGCGGGGCGGCGGGCCCAGGGCCCGACGCCGCGGGGGGTCAGGCCGCCGCGGCGTCCTCGCGCAGGGTGGCCAGGAGAGCCTCCAGCTCGGAGCGAAGTGCCGAGCGCTGCGCGGGGCTGAGGTCGCCGAGCGCGTCCTTCTGGATGACGAGCTGCCGCTCGCTGCTGACGAATGGCGTCCCCTTCGGGAGCGCGGCGACCTTTGGAGCCTTGGCCTCGTCGGCCGCCTTCTCCGCCTTCGCGGCCCCCTTCCCTCCCGTCTTCACCCGCTTCACGTACTCGGCCACACGACGCTTCTCCATGTCGTGCATGAGGACGTGCTCCAGGTGGGGACGGAACTCCCGCTCGGCCCACACCTTCGGGTCGCGCCCCTTGGGTGCGCCGCGGAGGATGTGGTTGTAGAGGCCCGCCAGCAGCTCGGCGATGGTGAGCTCGCGGATGACGCGAACAACCAGAACGGGCTCGGGAATCTCCTTCTCCCCCTTCGCCGTCTGGATGGCCTGCATCTTCACGGACCCGTCCCCCGGATTGCGCTTCACCTCGGGCTTGCCCTCGGCGTCGAGCTTCGGGACGCGGAGGCCCTGCTCCATGGCCGCGCGCAGCGAGTCCGGCCCGGTGGCGATGCGGATGCAGCGCTCGATGCGGTCCACGCCGAGGCCCACCTCCTTGGCGATCTGCTCCACAGAGAGGCCGTCCTCGTCGCGCATCGCAACGTAGCCGTCACCCTCCTCCAGGGGCGTGAGATCCTGCCGCTGGAGGTTCGCCACGAGGGCCTGAGCACGGCCCTTGCCTGGAGGGGACGCGGGGCGGACGATGGAGAGAATGGAGGCCCACTTCTGGTCTCCCGTCTCCGCCAAGAGGTCCTTGTGGCCGCGCCAGCGGTTCTCGCCGCTGATGAGGATGAAGGTGCCGGGCTCCTTCGGGTGCGGCTCCAAGGTGACGGGCTCGAGGAGGCCCTGGGAGCGGAGGCTCTCGCGCATCTCGGCCCGCCGCTCCTCCGAGAAGTGCTTGCGCGGCTGGAAGGGGCTGACCTTGATTTTCTCGACCGGAATCTTGACGAGCTTGGCCTCGGTGGTCTCCTCCCCCGTGGGGAGCGGGCCCTTCGCGGTGACGCGGGCAAGCAACTGGGAATTGTCAGGCACGACGGATGACCTCCTCTGCGAAACTGGTGTACTGGACCGCGCCCTTGTTCTTGGGCTGTGCAAGCACCACGGGGCGGCCGTTGCCGTGCGCGTCCCCTATCGCGCGCAGGCGGGGAATAGAAGTCGAGAACAACCGGCTCTGGAACAGGCCCCGCAGGGCCTGGAGCATCGCTCGGGGGGTGGACGAGCTGGTTTCATTGAAGGTTGGCAGGACCCCGAGAACGCGCAGCGTGGGCTGAGCATTCTGCTTGAGTCGCACCACGAAGTCGTTGAACTCCACCGTCATCGGCAGGGTGCCAATGTCGAGCTGCACGGGCACCACCACCTCGGGGCAGGCCACGACGGCGCCGATCATCAGGATACCGAGCGTGGGGGCGCTATCGCAGATGATGTAGTCGTAGTCAGCGCTGAGCGTGTCGAGCGCGTCGGACAGGCGGAAGTGCCCGCGGGGGTCTTGGTCGAGCTTCTGGGCGTAGTGCGACAGGCGCGTGCTCGATGGCAGCAGTTCCAGGCCCGGGACGTGGGGGTACTTGTGAGGCGTGAAGGGCTTTCCCTCCAGCAGCTCCACCACGGTGTAGAGCGGGGCGTGCTCCTCACGCACCTCCTCGGCGAGGCCCAGGAAGATGCTGGCGCCCGCGGACGGGTCGAAGTCCACCAGGAGGACGCGGAGGCCGCGAAGAGCAAGCACGGCGGCAAGGTTGATGGCAGTGGTACTCTTACCCACACCGCCCTTGTTGTTGGCGATGCAGATTCGACGGGCCCTACGAGTCATTGGGCACCCTTTCGAGGCAGTTGTAGGGGTAGCGAGCGTGCAAGTCTTATACGGTTTCGCTCGCCGAGGGGTCAACGAGGCAAGCATGCGTTTACGGTCGGTGCCCTGCCCTACTCGGGCCCGACGTGACAGGTCGCACGAAGCGTGCGGGTTTTCGCGTGCGGTGGCGCCCTCGAAGTAGGCGCCAACTGCTCACGCGAGCAGGCTGGAGGGGCCCGAGAACCTGGAGGAAAGCGCGCACGTTTCCTAGCTCCGCGTCCAGTCGCCTTACCCCATCCGGACGGCGGCCAGCACCAGTTCGAGCGCATTGCCGGTCTCCGCCAGCAGTTCGTCGCGCTTGTCGTCGATGGCGGCCTTCGCGTGGGCGACAGTGGTCGCGGTGTTCCTCAGTTCTTCGAGCGGTGCGTCCTTCGTCATGGGCGGTGGCCTCGCCAGCGCCGACGCAAGTCCGCCGCGGCGCTGCGGGGTGTCGGAGGGACAGCAGGGGTGTCCGCCCTCCACCCGGCCCTCGGCCCTCGGTCTTCGCGCGGTCCTCGAGCACGAAGCGGATGAGGTCATGCTCGCCCTGCCCGCGACCTTCGCCATGGCCGGCACCGCGTCGGCACGCTGGGGCGAGTTCCAGGACGAGCGGGGGAGGGGAGGGCGCGGCAGAGGCGGTGGGCGCGGTGGGTGGCCTCTACCAGGAGGCCTGGCGGTGATGCTGCGGGAGGAGCCGGGACCAGGGGGCGGCGGTGCTGCGCTACTCTTCGGTGTTGCGGTAGCCACGTAGGTCAGCCGTCTCTGCGTGGCCGAGGTTCGTCTTGGCGAAGTCGGCGTGTTTGAAGACCTGGCCGTAGCGGCGCGCGGCCTCGTTGTGCTGATGGTGGAGAGCGAGCTGCTGCGCGTCGGTGGCGAGCCTCATGGCGGCTTCCAGGTGCTCGCGGATCTGCCGTGCGTACTGCTCGGCCTTCTGTTCGTCGGTGAGGAGCTGCGGCGGGGCCTCTTGCGGAGGTGTAGTCATGGGAGGGAGGGGCGGGCCCCAGGAGTGCCGGGGCCCACGGGAGACGCTGGCAGATCGCCGCCACGGAGTCAGCGGCCGACTGAGCGGAGGGGTTAGAAGGGGATGTCGTCCTCCGGAGGGGGCGGCTCGGCGCCCTGCGGAGGAGCGCCAGCGTCGGAGTGGGCGTCGTCGGGCCTGGGCCCCAGAAAGGTGACGGTTTGGGCCACCACCTCGGTGGTGTAGTTCTTCCGGTTCTCCTTGTCCGTCCACTCGCGCGTCTGGAGCCGTCCCTCGACGTATACCTGACGGCCCTTCTTGAGGTACTCCCCACAGTTCTCAGCGGGCTTGCCCCACACGACAATTCGGTGCCACTCGGTGCGCTCCTGCTTCTGGCCGTTCTTGTCCGTCCAGGTGTCGCTCGTTGCGATGCGGAAGTTGGCTACTGCCTGTCCGCCCGGGGTGAAGCGCACTTCGGGGTCCGCCCCGAGGTTGCCAATGAGAATGACCTTGTTGACGCCACCAGCCATAAGAGTCCGCCCTCTTCAGGTACGAGAGTGAGTCCCGGGGCTATTGCAGGGGCGGCCAGCCGTCCGGGCACGGCGTGGCTCATGCGCACGTGATTACGTGCGCCCCACGCTCAATGGTGGGCAGAGAGAGGGCGGTGCGCCACCCGGAGAGGGTGCCCGCCCGGTTGCGGTGCGAGCCCCCGAAGAGGCGGGCCCGCCGAGGAGAGCTACGTCAGTCTGAGGGCGAGGGCCTCGCCCTGTGGCGGGGCAGGTAGGGCAGCGCGGCGGAGTGCCAGCTCGAGGAGCTGCGCCACGTCGGGCATGAAGAGTTCGCCCTCGCGGGCGTAGTCCATCGCGGGCGTCCGGGGCTCGGAGAAGAAGAAGGCGTCAGCGGCGTCCTCGTAAGTGCCCGAGGCCTCCAGTACGAGGAGACTGCTGTCGCCCAGCATGGGGGAATGGCGAAGCGGCGACCGGCGATGGCTCAAGCGGACAGGGAGACGCGCCGGTCCAGGACGACACCGGGCCGGAAGTACGCGGCGCCGTCGCCCGCGCCGTCGCGCGTGCGCTCGCGCATGACCGGCAGGGAGTTGAAGAGAAGTGACGAAGGACGAGAGACGCTATGGCGGCCGGTCGGGGAGAAGCGAGCATCGGTTGGAGGCCCCTGCCAGGAGGGCCTGGCGCAGTTATCCCAGGCGGGCCTCAGGAAGTTGTGCGCGTGAGGAGCGCAACCAACGCGGGCGTCTAGAGGAGGCGTGCGCCGTTGCGCCAAGACGACCAACGGGAGTCCGCGAAGGGCCGCGCGAGGTCCGGAGCAGTTACAGAGCCCCCCGGGCGAATGGTGCCAAAACCATTCCCCGCAGCAGCGGGGAAGGGGTGCTCTACGCGAGCCGCACGTAGACGGGCCGGGTCAAGGCCGAGCAGTACCAGCGCCTTGACGCGGTCTGTCGCGTGTGGCCGCGCCTATGGAGACGAGGACGGGGCGGGGGGGACCCGTCCTCTCCTTCACGGGCTTGCCCGTGTCCATGGGGCGGGGGACCGCTGGCGGCAGCGGGCCCGCGACGGAGGGACTCCTGCGGTCCGACCGGGGGGCCTCGGGCTGTGCCGGGCTGGCGCAAACGGTTCGTGCCCCCCTCCTGCTTTTTCTTCTGCTGCTGCCTGTCCGGCCGGTCCTCAGACGGGGAAGGAGGCTCGTAGTCCTCACGGGGAATGGCTCCCGCCACCGCTTGACGGCCGTTCAGTTCCTGATAGTGTGCGCCCTTGCATATGCACGAGCGCCCGCAACTGCTGGCGCAAGGGCCTACAGGAGAGGTTGGAGACAACGGGATGACGGGCGACGAAATTAAGGGACTGCGCACAGAGCTCGGGATGACCTCGGGTGCGTTCGCCACGTTGCTCGGAGTCAACCCCTCGACGCTCTATCGGTGGGAGACGGAAGGTGAGGGTGAGGTGAAGGTGGATCCCAACGCGGCGCGGATTCTCGCGGCGATGCAGCAGGCGCGGGCGACAGGGGGCCTCGAGGCATTGAAGACGACGCTTGGAGGCGCACTGCTGATCGGAGGCGGTCTGTTCGCCCTCTTCAAATTGCTTGAGTACCTGTTCTCCGACGACAAGGCGCCGACGACGGCTTCAGGCGCGGGCGCTTCCACAGCGGCCGAAGCGAAGGCGCCTGCCCCGGTGGTGCGGGTAACTAGAACCGCGTCGCCAAGCTCGGCGGCACAGGCACCAGTAGTGCCGAGGGCGACGCCAGCTCCAGCCCCTGTCCGGAGAGTGGTGCGGAAGACGTCGAAGGGGGGAGCGAAGTAGCGGGAGCGAAGAATGAGGGGTCGGAGCGGCAACTCCGACCCCCCGAGGCCACAGCTGCTCGGCCTGAGCGGCGTGACGAAGACTGCGCGAACACTGATGGTCTAACCATCAGGCATGTCCTTCGTCAAGCCAGCTCGAAGTGAGCGGCCAACCAGGCGTGTGTACCGCGCGTAGCGCGGTCGCATGAGCGACGAAGGAGATGGGAGGGAGTGTGAGTCATCGGAAGCACGAGGTGTACGAGAAGGACAAGGGCAAGTGCCGCTACTGCGGCAAGAGACTGTCCATCAAGAACCACGGGAAGACGGGGAGCCGGGGCGCGTGGCAGATCGACCACTCGCGCTCGAGGCGCAACCAGGGCACCGACCACCTGAACAACCTCGCGGCGGCCTGCGTTGCTTGCAACCAGGAGAAGGGCGGTCGGAACGCGAGGGCCTTCAAGGCGGAGCTCCGTGCGCGCGGCGTCGACGTGCCGACGAGGAAGAAGAAGGGTTTCTTGGCGCGACTGTTGGGCCTGTAGGAACGGGCGGGGGAAATATGAGGTTTCGGCGAAGGAACGGGTACAAGACGTTTATCGACAGCGACGGGCGCGAGAAGTACGTGCACCGTCGCGTGGCGGAGAAGAAGGTCGGAGGCCCTATCGGACGAGGAAAGGTGGTGCATCACCTCGACGAGAACAAGGACAACAACCGGCCGGAGAATCTGGTCGTTGTCAGCCGGGCGGTGCATGGCCGCCTTCATGGCGGCAAGCCAGACGCGTGCTTCAAGTGCGGCAGTACGACGCACTGGGCTGCAGACTGCTACGCGAAGCGGGACTTCACGGGCAGACGTTTGAAGTAGCGGTGGTGGCGGGGTTCAAGGGTCGAATGCCGTAGGAGGCAGTGGTGGGACTGGGCGAAACGTTTAGTGAATTCCTGTCGAATGTTCAGATCGACAATGCCGAAACAATCTCACTGCGGTACGGGGAGATCACGGCGGCGTTGAACAAGAAGTTCCGCGATACCGAGTCGAAGACCGACAACAGACTGCAGGTCGGTTCGTATGGCCGGGGAACGGCGATTAGGGGCGTTTCGGACCTCGACATGCTCTACATCATGCCGGACACTTCCTGGGACGACTACAAGGAAGAGGGCGGGCAGTCCAAACTGCTCACCGCCGCGAGCAATGCGATCAAGGACCGCTACCCCAAGACAGACATTCGCGTGGACCGGCTCGTCGTCAGTGTACTCTACGAGAGCTTCCACGTTGAGGTTCAGCCTGTCTTCAAAGAGAAAGACGGCAGCTTCAAGTACCCGGACACCTATGGGGGCGGGAGCTGGAAGAACACCAAGCCGCGCGACGAAATCGACGCGATGTCCCAGGTCGACGAGCGGAAGAACGGGAATCTCAGGCGCCTCGCAAAAATGGCGCGAGCATGGAAGAACAAGCACGGTGTCGGCATGGGCGGATTGCTCATCGACACCCTTGCTCACAACTTCCTCGAGTCGACGGAGGCCTATGACGACAAGAGCTTCTTGTATTACGACTGGATGAGTCGTGACTTTTTTGCCTATCTCGCTGAGCTCCCCGACCAAGCGTTCTTCTTGGCGCTTGGGAGCAAGCAGCAGGTCAAGGTCAAGAAGAAGTTCCAGAAGAAGGCAAAGAAGGCGCACGAACTCTGCCTGAAGGCAATTGAGGCAGAGGGGAAGTCGACGCAGAACGCGAAGTGGCGGAAGGTCTACGGACGCGGGTTTCCGGCCGACGCCGCAGACCTCAAGAAGTCGGCCCTCGTCATGGATGGTGTCCACCGCGCGACGAATACCGAGCAGTTCTTCGAGGACCGCTTTCCCTACGACGTCCGATACAACATCGAGCTCGAGTGCGAAGTGTCTCAGAACGGCTTCCGCGAATTCCTGCTTACTGAGCGGCTCGCCAAACGCCTGCGACTTCAGCGCAAGCGGTCACTGCGGTTCTTCGTCAAATGGCACGACGTGCCCGAGCCCTTCAAGCTCTACTGGAAAGTCCTTAACCGGGGGACTGAGGCGATTCGTCGGGACAATATACGAGGGCAAATCCTGGAGGATGCTGGCCATCTAGAGCGAACTGAAAGCAGCATTTTCTACGGGGACCACATCGTGGAATGCGTCGCCGTCAAGAATGGCGTCGTCGTCGCAACCGACCGAATTCGTGTGCCTATTGAAGGCGAGGGTGGTGGACAGGAATAGGCGACTACGGCGGCGCGGAACGTAGGGCCGGGCTGCGCAGTTTTGGCAGGGAGGGTCGAACGGGGGGCCTCGGGCTGTGTTGGCAGCTCTTGGACCCCCTCTTCATTATCTTCATCTTCTCGAATACCTGCCTTTAGGCCTGGGTGACGTGGGTGGGCAAATCTCCCAAGGTCACAGGGGGCATCCAATCCAGGGCCGACAGGCACGCGTCGCAAATCGGATCGCCACCACCTTCCTGATTAATCGGCTGAAAGACCCGTTGGGTCAGACCACATTCAACGCACTCACCTCGCTCCGCCCGAAACAGTACGACCAGCGCTGGCTCACCTGGCTCACGTGGGGGCATAGACCAGTGGGTGGCACCCCAACGCCTTGCGTCCTCCACCGTGGTCGCCACGAGCCGAAATGACTGCGTCAAACGAAGTGGTTGTCCCCTGGGCACGAGCGCGCGTTCCGCGGCAAATCCCAGAAGAGCCAATAGTCGCTCCCGTGTCGGCCCGTCGAAATTCCGGCCGCTCTCCTGTGCGCGTTCCAAGTCGCTGAGCGCGATGGACACCCGTCTGGTGCTAACGACCTCGTCGCAAAGCCGGCGAGCCTCGTCGGCTTTCTCTGCGAGACGCTGCACTACCGCCTGGATAAGAAGGGAAGGCCGAAATTGGAGCGCTGCCTTCTTCCCGTTGCATGAGCCACATGCCGGCATCCAATTTTCGAACGAGTTCAGGTCAAACGAAGCGGGGAGGCCCAGCGCTGACTTGGCAGCTTCAAATAGTGAGGGGGTCTCGAGCAGGTGCTCGGGCACGACGTGGTCGACTTGCATCGAGGTGAGGTCGAGTGGGACCCCACACAGGTAGCATTTCATGCCATGCACCAAGAATATCGCGTATCGTTGCGCGTTGGAAAATTGATATCGCGACATGCCCCCTCCTCGCCCGACTCTAACTTGAGCGCGGAGACCATTGCGACGAAATCGGGCAGACCGGGACGACTCCGACCGCGTGGATCGTGAAGCACCCGACCGTCGCCGCGCTCCTACGGGGCACCTGGGACTACCCAATCGTGGTGCTGGAGACCCCAAGTGGGATTCGGCGTCGAGAGGGCCCCGCGCGAGGAGATCGCTTCCTGCTGATCGAGGGGCACCAGCGAACACGCTACCTGAACGTGTTGGCGCACCGCGGAGTGCGGACGGGGCCGCATCAGGTGTTCGTGCTGCAGAGTCCCATCACTGGCTAGGGCAGCCTCCAGGGCGCGAACGTCAAGCGGCCTGAGCGGGACTCCGCCCGCGGAAGGCATCCCAATCGCCGTTGGGGGCGTGGAGTTCGAGCGCTTCCAGGCAGGAGCGGGCGAGCGGGGTGAGCGAGGCGGCCGCGGTGCCGGCCAGGTCCTCGCTGGGGCTCCATGACTCCAGGGCCTGACGCAGAGCGAGACGGGCGGGCCCCGCCGCGCTCAGGAGGCGCGCAGGCTGCGAGGAAGAGGAGCGGTAGGTGGTGGCGTAGGCGAGGCAGCGCCGCACGAAGACGAGCAGGTCCTCGCGCAGCTCGCCGCCGGGCCGCTCCTTTCGCACGTGGGCGAAGAGGGGTTGGGAGGCGAGGCAGCCGAGGTTGTCGAGCGCCTGGCGCATGAGGCCAATTAGGAAGGCGGCGGCAAGCTCTGGGTCTTCCTCGTCGGAGGGGGCTGCCATGTCGGTGAGGGGCTCCAGGCCGAGCGCCAAGTGGGCCTCCGCGAGGAGGTGCTCCCAGGGCGCGGGGCCAAGGGTGGCCGGGGCGGAGCGGACGAGCCATTCGTGCGTGAAGCCTCCGAAGGTCTGCGCGGAGAGCAACTCCACGGCGAAGGCGGCCTCGCGCTGACGGTGGGCGACGTAGTTGAAGCTGGTGCGGTAGTGGCCCGGCTCCATGCTGGTGAGGACCTGCCCATGAGAGGGGAAGGCGATCTCCCGGAGCACACTCTGCACGTCGCCGAACTGCTCCTCGAGGGCGCTCCACCGGGCGGCGTACTCCTCGGGAGGCAGGTGGGCCCGAGCGTGGTCGAAGACGTTGAGCGTCTCGAAGCCGTAGGTGAAGAGCTCGTGCAGGTCCTCGGGGCGGAAGAAGCGGCGGACGGGCGTGCTGGCGAGGGGAAACGGCGGGGCGGTGGTCATGGTGGGGAGCTGCTCGCGTTTCGTGCGGCCGGCGGCCCGTGGGGTTTGCTTGCGGGCAAGCGCATGTTATCACATGCGCGCACGTAATCACGTGCGGTGGAGGTAAACACGAATGACGAGGACGTTGGCAGTGGTGGCGGCGTTGGTGATGGTGGCGGGCTGCGCGGGGCGTGGCGTGGTGGCCTTCGAGGGAAGGCGGGCGGCGCTCCTC
>NZ_JAPNKA010000001.1:12960000-13758192 GCF_026626635.1 Archangium lansingense | reverse complement strand
GTACTTGAGCCCCACCTTGAACGCCCTCGGGTACGCCGTGAGCGCCGTGGTGAGTGAGTACTCGAACTCGCCCATGGTGGAGCCATCGGCCCGCTTCCAGCGCGACTCGTCCTTCTCCTGGTCCAGGTAGTTGATGTGGTGGCCCACCACGTGGTGCAGGAACCAGGCGTGCGACGTGACGCCCGTCTGGAAGCCGAACACCACCTCCAGCAGCCGGTTGGGCAGCGCGTAGCGGAACATCGTCAGGTGCTGGTGGTGGTGGTTCCACGCGCCGATCCACCCCTTGGGAATGATCCAAACGCCGAACCACAGGATGGGCAACCACCAGTTGCTCGCCAGGAAATACACCGTCAGGTCGAGCGCGAACACGCACGCGAACAGCAGGACGGGGATGCGATCCTCAGGATGTCGGAACAGGGTCATGCGCTTTGAGAAAGGGGCCGGAGGGGCAGAAGGTCCTCCAGTATACAGAACAGACCGGCTTCCCGGGATGGCTACCCGGAAAACAGGCTTCTCCCAGGGAGGGTGTCCAGCTCCTCGAAGAGGGAGAAGACGTCGGCGGAGACCCCTCGGTCATCCAATTGCTGTTCCGCGTCGAGCCCGTAACGCCGTGCGAGGTACTCCGTGTACGCACAGGCGAAGAACTCGTCCTCGTTCTGCTTCTGGTACTCGGAGCCAACGTAGCCGGCCCGCTCGGCCCGCCGGAGCAACCGCTGGACGCGGAAGCGGAGCGTGTCGGGTCCAGCAATGAGAACGAGGTGCGCGAACTCGTGGGCGAGCACCCACCCGCTCGCCCCGGGCGCCAGGCTCAATAGCCCCTCTACCTTCGCTACGGCCAGGTTCCCGTAAGTCACCCCATCCAGCGCCTCGAAGGTTCGATGGTCCCCCTCCCCCGCGCGCTCCTCGCGCAGCGGGGCCAGTTCGGGCACGTCCGAGACACGCACGTCCAGAGGGAGGAGCCGGGCGCGGAAGCCCCTCGCGGCCAGTCCCGGGAGGAACTGGCGCAGGGGAAGCACCGAGGCATGCACAACGCGGCGCTCCCGCGCTGTGAGCACCGGCCAATCCGGAAACACGCGCTCGAGCCCCTCCAGCGGGCTTACGTCGGGCAGGTGTTTCAAGCCCCCGAGGACATCCTGTTGGTCGAGCTCGAGTGCCATGCCCTTGCCGAGGAGCGGAGCGAAGTCGCCCGGAGCCAGCTCATGGGCCCGCTCGAAGTGCTTCACGGCGTCGCTGAACCGGCCCTCGCGCAGGGCCACCCCGCCCCGCTGAACGAGCCCCACGGTATCCGAGGCGTCCCCGCGTAGCCGCTCGTCCGCCAGCGCCCGCATCCGCTCCAACGGGAGCAGCGCGAGGCTGGGGGCCCGACACGGCGCCCCCACCATCTGGTGCGCCGCGAGCAACAGGAAGTTCACTCCCGCGCGCGCATCCAGCTTTCGCCGGCGCGCCGCGTCCACGATCAACGCCTCGTGGCCATGCAGGGAGGCGAGCACCTCTGAGTGGAGCGCTTCGAGCTCCACATACGCGTCATCGCGCACGGCCTGGCCATAGGGATCTCTGTGAATCATCTCCTCGTACAGCGCCATGGCCCGGTCCAGCGGGGGCAGAGCCTCCTGCAGACGCTCCTGGGCGAAGCGAGCCTTGCCGAGCAGACACAGGAGCCGCGGCTCCGGAGACTCCTCCCATTCCGCCAGGAGTTGCTCCGCCTCGGAGGCACGCTCCAGCGTGATGAGCTGATCCGCCAGCTCGGCCAGCACGTCGACGCGGCGGGGATGACGGACCCGGAGTGCGCGCAGCCGCTCGACAGACGAGCGCACCCGACCAGCCCGGGCCTCCATCCGAGCCAGCAGCCACGTGACATCATCGTCCTGGGGGGAGCGTGCCAGCGCATGCTGGAGCAACTCACACGCGAGCTCCGGCTCGTCCTCGTCGCAGTCCCTCGCCAGGTCCACCAGGGCGCTGGCCCGGAGCTGCTCGCCCACGCTGGAGACGAGGATGAACGCGTTCTTCCGCTCCCCGGCGATCAGCAGCCGGCGCACCTCACGCGAGAGCCACCACGAGCGAAACGCATCTCCCAGTCCCATGCTCGCTCACATGCCCGAGATGGTCCGCGCCCTCAAGTCCAGACCTACGGACGGGGCGGAACGGAGAGGCCGAAGAGCCGCCCGACTTCGCGGAAGAGCTTGTCGAAGGAATCCGAGCGTCGCGCCGCGGTCAGATCAAAAAAGCTCGTCAAGGCAGGCTGGTCGATCGTCTCTCGATAGCCATCCGACATCTGCTGGCTCAGCCAGCCCTTCGCGTCGCGGATGGCCTCGGGAGCAGCAGGCGGAGCGAGATCTCCAGGAAGTCCTCTGCGGCCACGAAGCGATTCCGCTGCCGTGAGGAACCAGGCTTCGTACTCACGCTTCGCGACGACCACCGAGATCTCGCGATCCGGTCGAAAACCTCTCGCCAGAGCGAGGAGCCTTGGCCCCAGCACACAGGGGAGATCATCATCGGCATCCAGAAGGAGGAGGATGCGCCCATCGTTCCCCACCTTCCGCGCCATGAACTCGATGGCGTGCTGGAGTCCCTCGTTTTTGGTGAGTTGCCCCCGGGAAACGCGATGCGGCGCCAGGATGGAAGGACTCAATGCTGGCGCCAGCTCTTGCAAAATCCTCCTCACGAGAAGGGGGGCCGAATGAACCTCGCCATGACCTTCGACGATGAGCCCGACCTTCATCCAGGCTCCAGTTCGAAGAGGCGAAGCTGCTTGGGTTCGGGAACTTCATTGAGATCCGGCGACAGCTGGTTCGTCTTCAGCAGCTCCCCAGCCGTGTAGAGCCGATCCTTGAGTGTGGAGCGCGTGGCCTCATCCAGAGGCGCAATCAGGGTCTTCCCCTGCTCGGCCATGACCGAGATGATCTCCTCGGGGGAGACATCGGACGCATCGAGGAGATCCGGGCTATGGCTCGTGACGATTACCTGAGCATGTCTCGAACCATCACGGAGGGCATCGCGCAGAATACCCGCCGCCGCGGGATGCAGGGCAACCTCGGGTTCCTCGATACCGACCACCCGCACGCGATCCACGACCCGCGCCTGCAGGAGTGCGACGAGAACGCCCAACGCGCGCAGCGTCCCATCGGACATGTTGATCGCCGGGAAGCGCAAGGGAACCTTGGCTCCCTCGACCTGCTGACGGAACTCCAGCGTCTCCATGTGCCCGACGCGTTTGGGCTCCACGCCTTCCAACCCCGGCACAATGCGGCTCAGGTACTCCTCGATGCGGCGCTTCGTGCTGCCGTCATCCAGCGTTTCCAGGCGCTCGAGCACGCTCGACAGATTGAATCCATCACGTGCGAGCAGCTCGCCCTTGTCGGGTGACTGAAGCGCTCGAATCTTGTCCGGGTTCAGGTTGTAGAACCCCATGTTCGAGAGCGCGTCGAACACAGGACGGAACTCCTGCAGACCCGCGGCGTTGACCAGATACAGGCGGTCATCCGAGCCTGGTGGCGCAACGGACGTAGGCTTGACGATGACCTCGCCTTCTCGCACGAGGTACTTCGCGTCCCCTACCGCACACTCCTCTTTCTGGACGACATAGTCGCCATGGGAGCGTGCGCCGACCTCGAAGGAGAAGTGCCCTACTGCGCCCTCGGGGAGTTGGAAATCGAGCCGGATACTGAAGTGGGTAGGATGACCGCTCGATCTCCGGCGCACCTCATGTACGCCTCCGCGATCGCGCAGTGCGTGCTCGAGCGACGTACGCAGCGCATCCGTGGTGAGCCTCAGTGCATCCAGGAAGTTGCTCTTCCCGGACCCGTTCGGGCCCACCAGAAAGGTGAGGGGTCCGAGCCGCACGTCACACGCGGCGATGCTGCGGTAGTTGCGTAGCTGTACCCGTGTCAGGAACGGGACGCGTTTCGCCGGCACATGGAAGAGGGAGGTCTGCCCGGGATTCTCAGGCGGTGGCATCAGGGCTCTCTAAAAGAGGGAGCGTAGACGAATGTGCGCAGCCCGCAAGCTTACGGGCAAGCGCACCTTCACCACCTGGTAACGGCGGTCATCCGCCCCTGCTCGCGCCTACCGGTCCAGCACCATCGTCCGGATGAAGCCCCTCGGGTGCCTCGCGTACGAGCGCAGGTGCATGGCCACGTCCACCATCCACGGCACCCAGTCCCCCGTGTCGATGACCGCGTCCACCGCCCGCTCCTGGTTGCGCGCGTACCACTCGCGCCAGTGCTTCACCTCGTCCGGCTTCAGCCGCCCCGACAGGCTCTGTGCCCTCAACAGCAGCTCGAAGATGCCACGGTGGCAGTAGATGTACTGGCCTCCCCCCTTCCACCCCAGCGCCTCCCTCGCCACCTCCCCCAGCCGATCCTCGTGCCCACACGCTGCCTCGTACACGAACAGCGGCAGCGGGCTCCCCCGGGCAATATCGAACCCCATCTGGCTGTAGAAGCGCGGATTGAAGTCGATGAGCAGCTGCTTCCCACCCGCCCGGATGAACTCCACCTCGAACGTGCCGTGGTAGCCCAGCTTCAGGCACAGCGCTCGCACCTTCTCCGCGAGCTCCGGCTCCACCGGCACCTCCTCGAAGCACAGGCCAATGCCCAGCTTGCGCGGACGCTGCAGCACCTTCAGCGCCCCGCGGGCCACGAACAGCTCGCCCGTCCGGTCCACGAAGCCGCTCAGGCTGAAGATGTTCTGCGCCGCCTCCGTGTAGAAGGCCTGCACCATCGGCCGGTTCGCCTTGCTGTCGTAGTCCAGCAGCTTCCGCCCGTACTTGTTGCGCTCCAGGAACTCGCGGTAGCGCGGCAACAGCTCGCTCGCGCGCTCCACCTGCGAGCCCTTCACGTGGCTCTCGAACAGAATCTGCGTCTGCGGCTTGAGCAGCACCGGGAAGCGCGCCTCGGCCGCCACCTTCTCCAGGTCCCCCTCGCCCTCGGGGAACCAGGTGTCCGGCACGTCCAGCCCCACGTCCTTGCACAAGTCATGGAGCCGCTTCTTGTTCAGCAGCCCGTAGATGACGTCCACGCCCGGCTGGTACATCCGGAAGTGCTTGCTCAGCTCCTCGCGGTGCAGGGCGAACAACCACGCCATGTCATCGCTCGTCGGGTAGAGCACGTGGCCGGGCTCGGCCTCGCCAAAGCGCCGCAGCCACTCCAGGAAGGCGTCCGAGTCCCCGACGTCCGGGCACTCCACCCGCCTCGTCACGTAGCGGCTCCAGCGCGCGGGCGCCAGCAGCTTGGACTCGGCCACGGTGACCGGTATCCCCAGCCGGCCGAGGCTGCGCACCGCAGCCAGCGTGCCGTAGTAGTCGGCCATCGTCAGCAGGATGGGAGGACGGGCCTGCGTCGTCATGATGTCGGATTCCTCGTGTCTCTCAGCCCGGGTTGACCGGGGTGCTCACCACCGGCTGCGCTTCCGCCGCCGGCTTCTTCCCGCGCCAGTCGAACCGGTCCTTCAGCTTCAGGAAGGGCTTCTCGAAGTAGCGGTAGCTCAGCGTCGCGAAGCCGATGCTCAGCGCCAGCGTCAGCACGTAGTACAGCGGCAGGTTGTGCGGCACCACCCGGCGCACGATGTTCAGCGAAATCATGTGCATCAGGTAGATGCCGTACGTGATGGAGCCCACGTAGCGCAGCCACTTGTGGTCGATGAGCGGCGC
The DNA here is from genome assembly GCF_026626635.1 of Archangium lansingense. Lineage (GTDB taxonomy): Bacteria > Myxococcota > Myxococcia > Myxococcales > Myxococcaceae > Archangium > Archangium lansingense. The sequence goes on along the minus strand of NZ_JAPNKA010000001.1, from coordinate 13,752,545 downwards.
CAGCACGTGGTGGGGCCGGATGCACATCGCGATGACCATCAGCGTGAGCAGCAGCGAGGACAGCCACAGCGGCGTGTCGTAGTTGTAGATGGCGAAGAACACCAGCACCACCATCAACGGCACGCTCCACACCTGCCCCAGCACCTTCCACGTCCACTCGAAGGGCTTGGGGTAGTGCACCAGGTACGCCGACAGACAGCCCATGCACACCGAGATGGAGATGCTCGCCAGCATCCGCACCCAGAGGTGCTTCGTGTCCAGGTAGCCCGTCTTCGTCGCCCAGCCCATGAAGATGCCCACCACCAGCATCCCCGACATGAACACCACCGGCCCCCACGTGCTCTTGAAGTAGCGCACCACGAAGGGCCACAGCAGGTAGAACTGCTCCTCGGTGGCCATGGACCACGCGAAGTAGAAGATGATGCGGCCCTCTTCCAGGTTGATGAACCAGTTCGACGTGTACGTGAGGTAGTACTTCACGTTGTCGAAGAAGGCCCCGCGCACCACCATGTCCGTCTCGAAGAGAGAGACGAGCACGATGTAGAGCGCCGTCACCGCGTAGTAGAGCGGGAAGATGCGCAGCGAGCGCCGCGCGTAGAAGCCCTTGAGCGAGATGGTCCCCGTCTGGGCGCGCTCGCGCAAAAGCAGCGTCGTGATCAGGAAGCCGCTGATGGCGAAGAAGAGCGAGACGCTCAGGTAGAAGCGCCCCACCAGTCCCTCGCGAGCCTCCAGCACGTGGTAGAGCACCACCGCGAAGATGGCGAGGGCTCGCAGCCCGTCCAGGGCTCCGAAGGTCTTGGTGCGAAGGAAGGCCTGATGGGCGGTCTGGGCGGAGTCCATGGACGCCTTTAGGAACGCAGAATTCCCGACGCGCCACAAGGGTCACTCGGGAGGCGCGCTCCGGACGTACGGCTAGCGCACCGCTCGCCCGCCCGGCGGCTCGCCCGTCTCACCGGACCGGCGCACCTCCGCCACGTGCGCGAAGTAGATGGGGATGCCCAGTACGTAGCGGCTGAAGAGCCGCTTCGGCTCCACCGCCAGCCGGAACAGCCACTCCATCCCCACCTTGCGCATCACCACCGGCGCCCTCGGCACCTTGCCGCCGATGTAGTCCAGAATCGCGCCCCCATTCACGATGAGCACCGGGTGCGCGAGCAGCTCGCGCAGCTTCACCGACACCTCCTCCTGCTTGGGCATGCCCATCGCCATGATGATGAGCTCCGGCTTCGTCTCCTCCGCCAGCCGCAGGTACGTCTCCGGCGGCTCAAAGCCGTCATGGCACGCCACGATGTTCAGCCCCCACTCCTCCAGCTTGCTCCGCGCGTTGTCCAACCACGGCGAGCGCGTCCCGAAGAGCGCCACCCGCCTTCCCTTGTACGCACGGGCAATCTTGGGGATGAAGTCCGTGCCGTTCATGTTCAGCCCGTAAGGCCGCTGGAACGCCTTCAGCCCCAGCTTCACCCCAATGCCGTCGCGCAGCACCAGGTCCGAGCGCAGCAGCCCTTCCAGCATGCCTGGTTGATTCCACCCCAGGTTCACCGCGTGGGCGTTGAGGAAGGAGAGGATGAAGGGACGCGAGGGGCGGGTGAGCTCGTCGAGGAGCGCCTGCTCGGCCGCCTCGTCAGCAATGATGTGGACGCGGTTCATCAGCGCCATGAAGTTGCGCGCACGCTCGGACTTCGTGGCCTCCTGGCTCGCCATGCTTCCTCCTGAGGAGCCGGAGGATAGTGGACCCGGCGGGTGACCGGCAGCGGTTTGACAGGGGGGTGCAGCGCCGACCCGCGCCGGGTGTGCCCTGACCTCGCCGAGTGTCCTCGGCCAACAGGGAACCCCAACTGCTCCGCCAGATGGTGAACGGGTGGAAGAGACTTCCGGACAGTGGAGGACGGTGTCGTCGTGGCCCGTGTCTAGCTTTCGGAGTCCACGACGCAACGCAGTTCGTGCGAAGGACGGAGCCTTATGCAGGAGCTCAACTTCCTTCCGGCCCACCGGCTCGCGGCCTTGGTCCGCGCGCGTGAAGTGTCGGCCCGGGAGTTGCTGGAGGCCCACCTGTCTCAAGTGGCTCGGCACAACCCGCGCCTCAACGCGCTCGTCACCTTGGACGAGGAGCGTGCCCGCGAGCGCGCCCGCCAGGCCGACGAGGCCACCGCCCGCGGCGAGTCCTGGGGCCCCCTGCACGGGGTGCCCATCACCATCAAGGACTCCTTCATGACGGCCGGGGTGCGCACCACCAGCAGCTACAAGCGGCTGCGCCACCACATCCCCTCGCACGACGCCACCGTGGTGGCCCGGCTCAAGGCCGCCGGCGGCATCCTCCTGGGCAAGTCGAACCTGCCCACGCTCACACTGGATTTGCAGACGAGTGGACACCTCTTCGGCCGGGCCAGCAACCCCTGGGATGAGTCTCGCACCCCCGGAGGAAGCACCGGCGGTGGCGCCGTCGCCGTGGCCGCGGGCATGTCCCCCTTCGAGGTAGGCAGCGACCTGGGCGGCTCCATCCGCGTCCCCTCGCACTACTGCGGCGTCTTCGGCTTCAAGCCCACCGAGCACCGCGTCCCCATCTCCGGCCACATCCCCCCGCTGCCCGGCCGCCCCCGCGGCGTGCGCTACGAGGGCGCCGCCGGGCCACTCGCGCGCTGCGTGGAGGACCTGAAGCTCGGGTTGAAGCTGCTCGCCGGCCCGGATGATGAGGACTTCGATGTGCCTCCCCTGCCCGTCCGAGAGGTGCCCCCGCGCGAGCCACGCCACTACCGCATCGCCTGGACGGAGGACTTCGGCGGCCTGCCCGTCACCCGCGAGACGCGCACCGCCCTGGAGAAGCTCGCTCGCACCCTCGAGGGACTCGGCTGCCGTGTGGAGCGCGCTGCCCCCAAGGGCATCAACTTCGACGAGCTGTGGGAGGTGTGGGGCCGCGTGCTCGGCGCGGAGATTGGTGCAGAGATGCCGTTTCTGTTCCGCTTCGCCATCAGCGTGCGCTTCAACGCCATGCGCGGCGAGGCCACCCTCAACCGCGGCGTCATCCGCGGAATGCAGATTGAGATGCCCGAGTACATTGAAGCGCTCGCCATCCGCGACCGCATCACCGGGCAGGTGGAGTCCTTCTTGGCCGATTGGGATGCGTGGCTGTGTCCCGTCGCCGTCGGCCAGGCGTTTACCCATCGGCCCAGCGGCGAGTGGATTGAAGTGGATGAGCAGCGAGTGCCCTATATGGCCGGCACCGCGGGATATACGTCCGTGTTCAACCTCACCGGCCATCCCGTGGTGGTGCTGCCGCTCACGCAGCTCGTGGACTCGCCCCTGCCCCTGGGCATCCAGGTGGTCGGCCGCCGGTGGCTCGACGAGGAGCTGCTCGCCCTCTCCGAGTCCCTCGCCCATGTGACGGGCTCGTTCCGCAAGCCCCGGGGGTACTGAGGTTCTCTCCCCCCCATTTCCCCTCTCCCTCTGGGAGAGGGACGGGGTGAGGGTTTACGTGAAGAGGGTTTACGTAATGGGGACTACCCTCACCCTAGCCCTCTCCCAAAGGGAGAGGGGACATACACGGGTTCAATCCACGTGCGCGTCCGGGTCGCCCTCCCCGAGAGCCTCGAGCACCAGCTCCGCTGCCTTCTCCAACGCGTGTCCCGGCGCCAGCTCCTTCGCCACGAACAGCACCGAGTGCACCTTCTCCGCCAGCTCCCTCGTCCCCACCGTCTCCCCCTTCACCGCCTCCTCACACAGGTGCAGCGCCAGATCCACCAGCAGCAGCCTCCTCCGGTCCACCCACCCCTGTGACAACTTCGGGCTCGCGCCCTCTGGCTGCGCCGCGTACACGCGCTCGTGCACCTCCTTCAGCGCGCTCAGGATGGCGTCGCGGTGCTCTTGCTTCAGTCGGCTCTCTCGGGGCGTCCGGCGATCCTCCGGGTCCGCTTCGTTGCTCATGGAACTCTCTTCGGTACTGGGATGGGAACCCGGGGCGCTCGATACCCTCACCCCGTCCCTCTCCCGGAGGGCGAGGGGATATTGGGGGCACGGAGGCACATCGAGTGTCCTGGCAATGCGTCCTGGCGATGCGTCCTGGCGATGGCGTTCTACGGCGCCGCGGGCTTCGGGGTACCTACCGGCGCCGCGGCCGGCTTCGGGGCCTCGGCCGGCGGGGCCTCGGGACGCGGCAACACTCCCGGCACCTCCGCCAGCACGTAGCCCACCCACGCCACCGCTGCCGTGCTCTGCGCCAGTTCCTTCGGGTCCACCTTGTCCAGCGTGTCCGCCCACGAGTGGTGCACGTCGAAGTATCGGCTGCTGTCCACCCTCACCCCCACGAAGGGAACTCGCGCCGGAATCAGCGGCGAGATGTCCGCTCCGCCCGCGTCCCCTTGCAGGACGCTCCCCGCTCCCAGCGCGTCTAGCGGCTTCAGCCACGGGGCCACCAGCTCCGCTCCTCCAGGGCCCGCTCGCAGCGTCACCCCCAGCGGCTTGAAGCCTCCCGCGTCCATCTCCAGCGCCGCCACGTGGTTGGCCAGCTCTCCCGCATGCGCCTCGGCGTAGGCCTTGCCTCCTCGCAGCCCGTTCTCCTCGTTCGCGAAGAGCACCACCCGCACCGTGCGCCTCGGCGCCGGCTTCAGCTTCCCAATCAGCCGCGCCGCCTCCATCACCATCGCCACCCCCGCGCCGTCATCGTGCGCCCCCGTCCCCACGTCCCACGAGTCCAGGTGCGCTCCCAGCAACACCACCTCCTGCGGCTTCTCGCGCCCCTTCACCTCCGCCACCACGTTGAACGAGTCCGCGTCCGGCAGCGTCTGGCAGCCCAGCTTCAGCTCCACCTTCACCGGCCCTCCCGCCAGCAGCCGGTGCAGCAGCTCCGCGTCCTCCACCGACACCGCCGCCGCCGGAATCTGCGCCACGCCCTCGTCGTAGCGCATCGCCCCCGTGTGCGCCGAGCGCAGCGACGCCGTCGCCAACGAGCGCACCAGCATCCCCACCGCCCCCGACTTCGCCGCCACCGACGCGCCCCGCGTCCGCAGCCCCGCCGCCTTGCCGTAGTCCGCTGCCACCGTCATCGAGTGGTTGAAGAGGACAATCTTCCCCTTCACCTTCTCCCCCAGCGCCGCCACCTCCTCCAGCGAGCGCACCTCGATGACCTCCGCGGTGAGCCCCTCGGCCGGCGTGCCCACGCTCCCGCCCAGCGCCATGATGGACAGCGGGTGCGCACGGTGACGCTCCGAGCCCACCACTCGCGCGCTCTCTTCGCCTCGCACCCAGCGCGGCACCTTCACCGGCTCCAACCACACCTTCACGCCATCCGCTTCGAAGCTCCGCTTCGCCCATTGCACCGCGGCTTGCTCGCCCTCCGAGCCTGACAACCGCGGGCCGATGCCATCGGTGAGCTCAGCGAGCCGCGCATACGCGTGGCCCTCGGTGAGCGCTGCGCCGATGAGCCGCTCCGCCACCTGGGGCGAAGGGCCCGTCACGGGTGCAGGTGCTGGGGCCTTCGGCGCGGCGGTAAGCAGGGACAGGAGCGCGGCGGACAGAGGGAGGGCCGTGGGCACGTCGTGACTCCGGAAGAGAGGGGGGCCTGCACTCTCGTTCCGCGAGCGCTTCCTCGCAAGCACCACGGTGCACGGGTGAGCCCCCGCGCCCGGCTCCTCCCCGGCCAGACAGCCCGTTTCTTCCCGGGCCTTCACCACCGGTATGGGCTACTGCAAGCGGGCCCCGGACGCCATGAACGGCCCCCCACGGTCCCCCAGACGCCCGGGGCCCGCTCCTACTGCTTCTCCGCCGGAGTGCGGAAGGTGAGCACCGGGCACGGCGCCAGCCTCACCACCTTCTCCGCCACACTCCCCAGCAACAGGTGCGACATGCCCGTGCGCCCGTGCGTCCCCATGATGAGGAGCTCGTACCCGCCCTCACCCGCCACCCGCGCGATGACACGCGCCGGGTCTCCCGCTTCCAACAGCTGCTTCGAGTGCGGCACGTCCTTCAGGAAGGCCGTGAGCTGCTGGTCCGCGTGGTTGCGCAGGAAGGTGGACAGCGTCAGCTCCGGCTCGCTGCGCGTCATCACCACCATCTCGTCCCCCGCGTACTCGGACGGACGCCATACGTGCAGCACGTCCAGCTTCGCGTCGAAGCGCTGGGCGAACTGGTACGCGTACTCCAGGGCCTTCCTCGAGGTCTCCGAGAAGTCCACCGGCACGAGGATTCGCTGAATCTTGCTCATGGCTCTACTCCAGATCGGGTCTCCCCGCCCTGTGCAATGGCCGTTCCCACCCGGGCTCACTCGGAGGCCGCCCCTCGCGCGGCGCAAATGCTGCGCACGATTCACTCCCACGCAATTCCTGCACCTGTCCTCCGGATGGCCAGCCCGCGCGCGTGACGCTCCCCGCCCGCTACGCGATACTTCGCCGCCAGGAGGAGAAACGAATGCGCCTCTCCCACCACTTGTCCTGGCTGCTGCCCGTCCTCTTCATGGCTGGCTGCGAGCCCTTCGAGCCCTGGTTCGACTACGCCCCCGATGAGAAGCAGCTGCAGCACATCGGGCGCATGGACTGGAGCACGGAGCTTGGCCCCACGTATGCCCACTCGGGGGTCACCATCCGCTTTCGCTGCAACTGCACCGGCGTGGACGTGGCCTTCGAGGAGGACCCCGACGGCATCGGCGTCGAGCACAACAACTGGGTCAACATCATCGTCGACGGCAAGACCCAGGCGAAGGTGGAGATCCTCCCCGGACGCAACATCCTGCGCGGCGCTCGCAACCTCCCCCGGGGCGAGCACACCATCGAGATCGTCAAGCGCACCGAGCCCTTCGCCGGCCGGGTGAAGTTCCTCGGCCTCAGCCTCCAGGGCGTCCTGTTGGATCCGCCCCCCTGGCCCGAGAAGAAGATGGAGTTCATCGGCGACTCCATCACCTGCGGCTACGGCAATGAGGTGGACATCTACGCCCCCACCTATAGCGAGCCCAACACCGGCTACCACTCCAAGAACGAGGACATCTCCCAGGCGTACGGCTCGATCCTCGGCCGCCGGTTCAACGCCGAGGTGGTCACCACCTGCATCTCCGGCACCGGCGTCTACCGCAACCTCGACGGCACCACCGAGGGCAAGGCGTACCCCTACCTCTACAAGCGCATCTTCCCCGATTCCGAGAAGCCCGAGTGGAAGCCCGAGTGGTTCGTTCCCGACGTCATCGTCATCAACCTGGGCAACAACGACTTCAACTTCATGGTCGAGGGGACGCCCACCGCCCCACCCGCCGAGGAGTTCAAGGCGGCCTACAGGAAGTTCGTCCTGGATCTGGTCGGGTACTACCCCTCGACGAAGATCATCGCCTCCGTCGGGCCGATGATGAACGACAACTACCCGGAGGGGGCCGAACACTGGACCAAGATGCAGAGGTACGTCCGCGAGATGGTCGAGGGCCTGCAGGCCGAGGGGAAATCCAACGTGCAATACTTCGCCTATACCCCCATCGTCAGCGACCCGTACGGCGAGGACTGGCACCCCACCAACGAGGCCCACGCGAAGATGGCCGATGAGCTGGCCGTGCGCCTCGAGGAGATTGGTTTCTGACCTGCTGACAGGGGGGAACTCGGGGCCCGGGTACCCTCACCCTGTCCCTCTCCCGAGGGGAGAGGGGAAATGCTGGGGTGAGCGGATTCAGCGGATGAAACGCAGGAAGACGGAGGAGTCCGGCGGCACGGTCACCGGCCCGTGGCCGAAGTCCGTCGCTCCCTCGACTCTCGAGAGCAGCACCGCTTCGCCCTCGCGTGTCACCGCCAGCGACCCCGCTCGCAGCTCTCCCTCCGAGACGAGCCCTCGCGACCACTCGTGCCCCCCCGAGCCTCGGTAGAGCTTCACCACGAAGAGGTGATTGTCCGGCGTGCCTCCCTCTCGCCAGGGCAGCCTGGGCCCTCCCACGCTGTCTCCCGGCCGGTACTGGCCTGTCACCACCACCCGGTTCTCCTCGTCCACCGCCACTCCCGTGGCGCTCTCCCCAAAGTGGCGCATCCACAGCTCCCCACCCGTCGGGCTATACACCGCCACGAAGCCGTCCTTCCCCTCCGTCCTCTGCTTCCGTCCTCGGAAGGTGATGTCGCCTGTGTACTCGCCCACCACGAGGACTCGCCCCGGCTCCACCGCCACCCCCGTCGCCGTGCCCTCCGCTCCCGTCAGCCCTCGCGACCACACGTGGCCCATCTCCGGTGTGAAGCGCGCGATGAACGGGCTGCGCGGCAGTGTCGTGGAGATGGGGCTTCCTCCCAGGTCCACCTCGCCCTCGAAGAAGCCCACCACCGAGATGTGGCCGGTGGACTCCAGCGCCAGCGACGTCACCGACAGCCGGCCCCGGCGCACCACCGGGCTCAGCGAGTGCACCACGCCATCCGCCACGCCCACCCGGCCCACGAGCGCCGCGCCCAGCGGCTGGCCCTTGTCCAGGAAGTTCACCGCCGCCACGAGCTGCCCCCGGTGCTCGTCCACTGCCAGGGCCTTGGCCGGCAACAGGCCCACGCCTGGCAGCCCCGAGGTGCGCGACCACTGGTGCGTGCCATCCGGCGCGTATTTTGCCAGGAAGGGCCCCGGGGGTAACGGCTCGCCACCGAGGCTCAGCGTGGGCTCCCGGTGCTCCCCCGCGATGTAGAGGTTGCCCGCTCCGTCCGTCACCATCGCGGACACCGTGGGCCGCCCCCCGTTGTAGGTGGAAAAACCCGTGGACCAGAGGTGCGTGCCGTCCGGCGCGTACTTCACCAGCGCCAGTCCCGCGTCCCCCGGCAGCGCGCCGCCTCCCAGGTCCACCCCGCTCCGCTCGTATGTGAGCGAGGCGAAGGCGTTCCCTGTCCGGTCCACGCTCACCGTCCACCCGAAGACCGAGCCCTCCATCACGCGCACCTGACGTGTGGCGCCGCGGTCGACTCGCTTCTCTTGCGTGTGGAGCCCCAGGGGTCGCGCGGGCTCCGGTGTCTCCACCACCGCTCCACACCCCAATCCCAGACACACGGCAATCCCCATTCCCCAGCCGCGCCTCACGCCCGCCCCCCTCCGTCATGCCCGCGGTCTGCGGACCTCGCGAGCTTGTGCATACTCGGAGCGAGCGCCATCGTCTGGCGGGGTGGGAGTGATTACCGCATGCTGGCCCCCCTCCAGGCAGGCGAGCGTCACATGCTCCCGGAGGACGGAGACCCTCACCCCAGCCCTCTCCCAGAGGGAGAGGGGGCTTACACGGGCTCAACCTGGGGTCCGGATACCCTCACCCCGTCCCTCTCCCGAGGGGAGAGGGGATATTGCTTCGCCCCTCTCTTCCTCGGTGCTTCTTGTTCTTCTTTGCTTCTGGATGGGGGACCTTGCTCAGTCCTCGTGCGTGCTCACCGTCGTCGTCGGGCCCCACGCCTCCTGGCCCTCTCGCTCGAAGAAGAGCGGCTCCCGCTTGCGCGCCGCGCCTCCCACCTCGTTCAGCGACAGCGCGTCGTACAGCCGCCCGCCCACCATCGTGTACTGGATGGACGTGCTGTTCTTCAGGTCCTCCAGCGGGTTCTTCTCCAGCACCAGCAGGTCCGCCAGCTTGCCCTCCTCCAGCGAGCCGATGTCCCCGTCCAACCCCAGGTACTGCGCCCCCGACAGCGTCGCCGCCTTCAGCGCCTGCAGCGGCTTCATCCCGCCCTGCCCAAACATCCACAGCTCCCAGTGCGCCCCCAGGCCCTCCCGCTGCCCGTGCGCCCCCAGCTGCACGCTCACGCCCTTGTCATTCAGCTCCTTCGTCACCCGAGCGATCTGCAGGTGGTTGAACTCGTCGTCCGGCGCCATCACCGGCCTCCGACTCCGTGCGTCCACCACCCGCCTCGGCGCGAATGCCAAGAGCCGCTTGTCGTCCCACACGTTCGTCTTCTGGTACCAGTAGTTCTCACCCCACACGCCCCCGTACGCGACAATCAGCGTCGGCGTGTAGCCCGTCCCACTCCGGCTCCACAGCTGCTGCACGTCCGCGTACACCTTCGACACCGGCACCGAGTGCTCCACTCCCGTGTGCCCGTCCACCACCATCGTCATGTTGTGCTGGTAGAGCGAGCCTCCCTCCGGCACCACCATCATCTGCAGCTCGCGCGCCGCCTGGAGCACCTTCTGCCGCTGATCTCTCCGCGGCTGGTTGTAGCTCTTCACGCTGAACGCCCCCACCGCCTTCATCCTCCTCAGGTGCGAGCGCGCGTCCTCCAGCGTCTCGATGGGCGCACGGAAGGCCCCCGCCGCGCCGTACAGGATGGTGCCCGTCGAGTACACCCGCGGCCCCACCATCGCCCCGGTCTTCACCAGCTCGCTCGTCGCGAAGATGGATCCCGTGTCGTTCGACGGGTCGTGCACCGTCGTCACGCCGAACGCCAGCGACGACAGCAGCTTCCAGTTCTGCTCCGGCAGCACGCCCTCGTCCCCCATCGCCCCGTGCCAGTGCACGTCCACGATGCCCGGCATCAGCGTCTTGCCCTTGACGTCCACCACCTTCGCCCCCGCCGGCACCGCCACCTTCCCCCTCGGGCCCACCGCCACGATGCGGCTGCCCTTCACCACCACCACTCCATCCTCCAGGACCTCGTCCCCCTTCATCGTGATGACGCGGCCTCCCACCAGCGCCACCGTCCCCTCCGGCACGTCCGTCTTCGTCTGGAAGCCGATGTCCTGCCCCTTCTCCGGCACCTCCGGCAGCTTCTCCGGCGCTCCCTCCTGGAAGCGGAAGCTGTCCTTCAGCTCACGCGTGTACAGCTCCGGCCCCAGCGCCCAGTGCAGCTTCTTCCCGTCCCCCGACCAGTGCAGCCACTCGCCCGCGTCACGCGACACCTTCGCCACCGGCAACGCCTTGCCCTCGGGGCTCGCCACCGCCCCCTTCGCCCCGCGCGGCAGCGGCATGAGGAACGCGTTGAAGTTCTCCCGGAACGCCAGCCACTTCTCGTCCGGCGACACCCGGTACTCCGTCGCCTCGTCGCTCGTCAGGTGCGTGCGCTGCTCGCTCCCGTCCAGCCGGATGCTCTTCAGCGCCCGCTCGTCGTCCTTCTCCCGCTGCTCCACCGTCAGGAAGAACACCCGCTCCGCGCTCGCCCCGAAGTGCGGCTGCTCGCCGTCCTTCACCAGCCGCATCGGCGTGCCTCCCGCCGCCGGAATCACGAACAGCCCCTGCTCCCGGCTGTAGAGCCCCGTGCGCAGGTAACCTCCGCCCATCGCCCGGTACACGATGAAGCGCCCGTCCGGAGACAGCGCCGGCTCGATGTAGTGCCCCGGCTTCGCGCTCACCACCTTGCCCTCGCCGCCCGTCACCGGCACCACCCGCACCGTGCCCAGCTTCTCGTCGTCCCACGTCGTGTAGACGATGCTCTTTCCGTCCCGCGAGAATGCCGGGTACAGCTCCGTGTGCTCCGTCTGCTTCGTCAGCCGCTTCGGCGTGCCATTCGGCAAGTCGCGCACGTACAGATGCCCGAGCGCCTGGTACACCACCTTGTCTCCCTTCGGAGACACCTGCACCCAGCGCAGCATCTTCACGTGGAACTTCTCGGGCGCCACCGCCTGCGGGAAGCGCACCGCCTCGTGAATCGTCCGGGTGCCGCGCACGCGGAAGGGAATTGGCGTCACCTTCTTCGTCGCCACCTCAATCCGGTGCAGCTTGCCGCCCGCCCAGAACACCAGGGACTTGTTGTCCGGCGTCCAGGCCATCACCGGGTACACGCCGTGGATGGCCCACGTCTCCTGCATGTCCCGCTCGAGCCCGTCATACAGGGGCCGCTCGGCGCCGCTCGCCAGGTCCGTCACGTACAGCGTGCTCTTGCCGCGCACCCGGCGGATGAAGGCCAGCGACTTGCCGTCCGGCGACGGCGTCGGCCGGATGGAGCCGCCCGGGCCCGTCAGGAAGCGCTCCGTCTCCCGCGTGTCCAGGTCCAGCCGCTGGATGACGTAGATTTCCCCGTTCGGGTCCTTGTTGTACTCGAACACCTTCCCCGGCGTGATGTCCTGGCTGTAATAGACATACCGCCCGTCCGGAGCGAACGCCGGCTCGCCCACGTCCTTCTGATCATTGGGGCGCTCGGTGAGCTGCACTCCGTCACCGCCGGAGCGGTGGTACATCCAGATTTCCCCCGCGCCCAGCGAGCGCCGCGAGGTGAAGTGCTTGCGCGCGATGAGGAACTGCCCGTCCGGCGACCACGCGGGGCTGTTGAGCAGGCGGAACTTCTCCTGCGTCACCGCCGTGGGCTCGCTGCCGTCGCGCTTCATCACCCAGATGTTGTCGCCGCCACCGCGATCGCTCGTGAAGGCGATGGACTTCCCATCCGGGCTGTAGCGCGGCTGCATGTCCCAGGCGACGCCGCTGGTGAGCACCTTCGCCTCGCCACCGCCGATGGGCAGCGTGTAGAGGTCACCCAGCAGGTCGAAGACGAGCTCGTCGCCCTTGGGGCTCACGTCCAGGCTCATCCACGTGCCCTCGGTGACGTCGAGCTCCACCTGGGTGGCCGGGAAGCCGGGCGCGTTCACGTCCCACTTCTCCTCGGGCTTCTTCTCCTCGGGCTTGCCTGCGTCCTTCGTCGGCTGCGGGGCCTGGGGCGTGGGGGCCGGCGCCTGCGCGCGGGCGGACAGGGGCAACGCGCTCGTCAGCACGAGCGCGAGGCAACGGAGGCTCAATCGATTCACCGAGGTTCCTCGTCTGGCGGAATGGGGTGCGCAGCCTACCCCGGCGAGGACGCATGTGGAGTCCGTTGAAGCGGGCGAGCAGGCACCCACCGGAGGCCCCCAGTGCCCCTCCTGTTGATTCGAGCGGCGTGGAAGGGGAGGCTCTCGCCCTACCGCTCCTCCTCCCGGCGGCCTTGTTCGAGCAGCAGCATGCCCATGACCCCTCGCCAGAGCACGCCCCCTGAGCTGGGTTCTCCGCATCGCGCCCGGGTAGCCAGGGGGCTCATGTCGAGGCTCCGCATCGGTTGGCTGGGACGTGGCAGCCCGCTGGGCCGACAGTTGCTCGCCTCCATCATGCTCTTCAGCGCCGTGGTCAGTTGCATCGCCACCGCGGTGCAGCTCTTCACGGACTACCAGCGCGACGTCCAGGCCCTGGAGGACCGGCTCGAAGAAATCCACACCAGCTATGCCCCCGGCATCGAGGAGAGCATCTGGCTGCTCGACGAGGCCCAGCTCCAGGTCCAGCTCGAGGGCATCACGACGCTCCCCGGCATCGCGTTCGCACGGGTGGACAGTGCGATTGGCACCCACTACCTGGCCGGCAGCACGCCCGGAGCAAAGCGCGAGCTGACGCGCTCCATCCCGCTGTTCCGCGGAAACATGTACCTGGGGCTGCTCCAGGTGGGTGCCAGCCTGGAGGACATCTACGTCCGCCTCCAGAGCCGAGTGCTCATCATCCTGATGACCCAGGCGGTGAAGACCTTCCTGGTCGCCCTCTTCGCCCTGTTCATCTTCCATCAGCTGGTGACGCGACACCTGGCGACCATGGCCGCGTACGCGCGCGGCCTGCATGTGGAGCGCCTGGACATCCCCCTGAAGCTCGAGCGCAGGCCGCCCAAGGAGAACTCCCGCGATGAGCTCGATGACGTCAGCGCGGCCTTCAATGAGATGCGCGAATCGCTCCAGTGTGAGCTCCACGAGCGCCAGCGAGCCGAGCGGGCTTCCTTCTTTCTCTCCGAGGCCGGCGCGGTCCTCATGGAGTCGCTCGACCAGGAGAAGATCCTTCCGCGCATCGCCGCGCTGAGCGTCCAGACCCTGGCCGACTGGTGTGTCATCGACCTGCGCGAGGGAGAGAAGCTCCACCGGGTGGGGGGTGCACACATCGACGCGACGAAGCTGCCCCTGCTGGATGAGCTCCAGCGGCGCTACCCTCCCCTGCCCGACTCAAAGGCCCTGCCCGCCACGGCGATGAGGACGGGAAAGCCAGTCCTGGTCAGCCACGTCTCACCCACCGAGCTGCGCGCGCTGTGCGTCGACGATGCGCACTTCCAGCTCCTCCTGGAGATCGGACTCACGAGCTGCCTGTCGGTTCCTCTCATCTCCCGAGGGCAGGTGCTCGGTGCCATCACGCTCAGCCTGGCCTCACCGGAACGGAGCTATGGGCCCGCCGACCTGGAGCTGGCCCAGGAGCTGGCGCGTCGAGCAGCCATCGCCATCGAGAACGCGCGGCTCTACCAGCAGGCAGAGCGGGCCATCCGACTGCGAGACGTCTTCGTGTCCGTGGCCGCGCACGAGCTGCGCACGCCCCTGCTGCCGCTCCGGCTGCGTCTGCAGAGCATCCTGCGCAAGTCCGCCCGGGCTCCCTCCGCCCTGGACCTGGACTGGCTCGTCCGGGAGCTCACCGTCGCGGAGCACCAGACCTGGCGGCTCGGACAGTTGGTGGATCAGCTCATCGACGCCTCCAGTCTCAGCTCGGGCCAGCCGTTGGAGCTGCACCGCAAGCAGGTGGACCTGTGCGCGGTGGTGGAGGGCGTCCTCGATTCGATGCAGCAGCAGATCCACGCCAGTGGCAGCGAGCTCATCCGGAAGCTGCAAGGTCCAGCCGTGGGTGATTGGGACCCGCGCCGACTCGAGCAGACGGTGAGCCAACTGGTGCACAACGCACTGAAGTTCGGCCAGAGGAAGCCCGTCGAGGTGAGCGTGGTGCCGGGAGCGAAGTCGGTGCGCCTGGTGGTGCGCGACCACGGCCTCGGGATGCCCGAGGGCAATATGGCCCGCCTCTTCGAGCGGTTCTCACGTGGCGTGTCGGACCGGCATTACGGAGGGTTGGGCATTGGCCTCTATCTCGTGAAGCATCAGGTGGAGGCCCACGGTGGGACGCTCTCCGTCGAGAGCCAGCCGGGAGAGGGCTCCACGTTCACGGTGGAGCTGCCGGTGAGTGGAGCTGCTTGAACAGGGCCTGGAGGGAGAAGTCGTAGTGCTTCAAGGTGGGGTTGGCCACCTTCGAGAAGGCGCGAAAGTCGATCTTCTTCCAGCTCGGGTCACCGAGAAGGCGAAGGTGTTCGTCCACGTTGCCGCGCGTGATGGCGACCATCTCCGTGCGCCAGTCGAGCCGCTCGGCCGCGAAGTCCTTGCCATGGTGGTAGTCGTAGAGGAGCACCAGGGCCCATGCTCCCTGAAGGAGCTGTCCCCCGAGACTGGTCACCAGCTTTCCTTCACGCACGGCCTGGAGGGCCTGCGGTGTCCACCCGATGCCGCCCACCATGACATCCACTCCTGGACGGCGGCCTGCCTCCTCCAGTGCCTGCACGGCCCCCAAGGCCATCACATCGTTGGAGGCCCAGACGAGCTGGAGCTCGGGATAGCGGCGCAACAGCAGAGACACCCGGCGCTGGGCCATCGCCGGGTCCCAGACGATGACGTAGACCCCTTGGAGGAATTCGACGTCTGACAGCTCGGCCAGCGCCTGGTTGAGGCCCTCGGAGCGCTTCACCGCGTAGTCATCACTCCGTCCCTTGAGCGCAACGAGTCCCTTCCGACCCTCTGGCGGACCGGGTTGCAGGCCGTGAGCCGCGTCCCGCAGGAGGTGGGCGAGCCGATGACCGGCCGCCGTATCGTCCGGCACCATCTGGCCGAGCCAGGACTTGAAGTGCTGACGAGGCCCTCCGAAGCGAGTCTGCTCCTCGGGGGTCAGGCCGGT
Organism: Archangium lansingense; assembly: GCF_026626635.1. Taxonomy (GTDB): domain Bacteria; phylum Myxococcota; class Myxococcia; order Myxococcales; family Myxococcaceae; genus Archangium; species Archangium lansingense. Next base: position 13,736,953 of record NZ_JAPNKA010000001.1, on the reverse strand, counting down.
GATGATGACGAACACCGGGACATGGGCCTGCTCGGCGATCTCGAGGATTTGGACACCAATGCCACGGTGCATCGAGATGATGAGGTAGTTCGGCTTCTGAGAGCCGTTCACCAGCCGGCGTAGCAGCTCGAGGTTCTCTCCCGGCCAGTACGCCGCGTTGTACTGGTCGAGCTGGATTCCCAAATCATGAGCCGCGGCCTCCATGACCTCCGCGATGCTGCGCTGCATGGGATTGGACGGCGCCAGCATGTTGAGGAAGGCGACCCGCATCTTCCCGCTCGCTGCTGGAGGCGAGACCGGGGACGGGAGAACCTGCTGCGGGAGGGCCTGAGCCCTCGCCCCCGCCGGGAGCCAGAGGAACAGGACGACAACCAGGAACAGCGGTCGCGCAACGGACATAGGCAGACGTCCCCGCATCGATACGGCCGAGTGGAAGAGACCTGGGAGGGGCGCGCGCTCTTCGCAACCCGCCCGGCAAGGCATGTAGGCCGTCCGCCGGAACAGCGGTTAGCCCTCGAGGCCGTCGAAGAACTCGACCTCACCGGTGTCCAGTGAGTAGTCGGCGCCGACAATCAGCATCCCCTCCTCCTGGATGAGCCGCTCCAGCAGCCGGCTGCCATGGCGCAGGTGGGCGCACGACTGGCGCACGTTGGCGCGCACCGCCTCGTGCATCAGCCGGGCCTTGTCCACACCCGGGCCCGCGGCATGCACCACGCTCTCCACCGCGGGCCGGCACCGGTCCACGATGTCGTGGATGTTCTCCGACGGCGAGTCCACGTCGTGTTGGATGAAGTCCAGCGTGGCCTTGATGGCTCCGCAGCGCGAGTGGCCCATCACCACCGCCAGCCGCGTCCCGAAGGTGGCGGCCGCGAACTCCACGCTCCCCACCAGCGAGGGTGCCACCACATTGCCCGCCACGCGGATGACGAAGAGGTCTCCCAGGCCCTGATCAAAGACAAGCTCCGACGGCACCCGGGAGTCCGCGCACGAGAGGATGATGGCGTGCGGCCGCTGCCCCTCGGCCAGCGCCGCCCGCTCTTCCTCCGAATCATGGGTGCGCACGTGCTGGACGAAACGGCGGTTGCCCTCGCGCAGGAGCTGGAGCGCTTGCTCGGCAGGCAGGGGGGCGGGGGGAATGCCAGCAATGGTCATGGCTGAAAGCCTCTCCGTCATGCGTGGTGCCGTCCAGAGGGATTCGCACCGGACGGCCGCCGGTCCGCCACCTTCCTTGTCGCCGCTCGGGTGGGGATCTACCTCTCTGTATGCCATGGAGCGCGAATAGGGCCGAGCGTCACTGGGCAAAGCGCTTCTGGCTGGACGCGCTCGCCTGGCAAGGCACGGTGACACCGCTCGTGATGCCTCGGGTGCTGCTGTTCGGACTCTACGGTCTGCTCGTCGGGCTTGTGCATGAGGTGCTCGACTGGCGCGCCTTGGGCAGCGGGCCCGTGCAATTCACCGCCGCATTCCTCGCGCTGCTGCTGGTGCTGCGCACCAACGGGGGCTACGAGCGCTGGTGGGAGGCGCGCAAGCTGTGGGGCGGCATCGTCAACCAGTCGCGGAACCTGGCCATCGCGGGTCTGGCCTACGGCCCGAGAGACACGGAGTGGCGGGAGCGCTTCGTGCGCTGGACGGCGGCCTTCAGCCATGTGGCTCGGCGCAGCCTGCGCGGCGAACGGGAACTGTCCGAGCTGCTCCCCTTGCTGCGCGACCCAGACGCGGTGGACCGACTTGCCCGCGCTCAGCACATGCCCTCCTTCGTCGCCCAGATCCTCGCCGGTCTGCTGCGCGAGGCCGTCGAGCACGGGGAGATGGACCGCGTGGCCTTCCTCGCCGTCGACCGCGAGCGGGTACAGCTCATCGACCACGTGGGCGGGTGCGAGCGCATCCTCCGGACTCCCCTGCCGCAGGTCCACACCACCAAGCTGCGGCGCTTCATCGTCCTCTATCTGATGGCCCTTCCCATCGCTGTCGTGGGGACATGGTGGTTCCCCGGGCTGGTGACGATCCTCGTCGCCTACCCGCTCCTGGCCATCGACCAGATCGCCGTCGAGCTGGAGAACCCTTTCTCCCCGAGGAACCTCAGCCACCTGCCCCTCGGAGCAATCTGCGACACCATCCAGGGCAACCTGCTCGCGCTGCTCGCGGCCGAGGCCGTACTCCCGGTGTCACGGGATTGGGACTCGGCGACACGGTTCTCCCAGTCCCCACACACGGATGGATGACGGGCCCTCGATACTCGCGCTCCCAAGCGAACACCTCCGCCCCTCGTTAGAAGTAGGGTCAGCTCAGGCCCCCTCCCCTCTCCACATGTCCTCACATGTGTCCAGGGGCTCGGCAGCCCGGCTGCAAGACGGAGATGGCTCTTTGGGTCATGATGCATTGCGGTGTACAGAACAGTGTTCTTCTTGGACCTGGATCAACAACCTTCCTGTTTTTTCGAGGTTGTAATATTCTGTTCTCGTCACAGAACGAGGGCCTGACGTCGTCAGGGGGATGGCAGTGGAGAGCCTGAAGCGGTCCCAGCCGGAGCAGCAGGCTGCCCTACCGGAAACGGCGGGTGAGCGGCAGCCGGACGACCGCGCAGGTGAGCCCGACAACTTCGCGGACGTGCTGGAAGAGGAGCTCCTGCGCGCCCACGCGCGCATCACCGAGGGTGAAACCGAGCCCACCCGCGTTGTCGGCCCGCCCGTGCCCCTCGTCACGCCCGAGGAGGCCCAGCCCCTGCCCCGGGGTACCTCGGTGGGGCGCTACCTGGTGCTGGAGCGGCTGGGTGCCGGCGGCATGGGCGAGGTGTACGCGGCGTTTGATCCGCAGCTCAACCGCCGGGTGGCCATCAAGCTGCTGCTGCCCGGGGGCGAGGGGCTGGACGGAGGCGAGGCGCGCCTGCGGCTGCTGCGCGAGGCCCAGGCCATGGCCCGCCTGTCCCACCCCAACGTGCTGCCCGTCTATGACATCGGCGAGCACGGGGACCAGGTCTTCATCGCCCTGGAGCTGGTGGAGGGCAGCACGCTGCGGCAGTGGCTCAAGGAGCAGCCGCGCGGCCCGCGTGAGGTGGTGGAGGCACTCACCCTGGCGGGCCGGGGACTGGCCGCCGCTCACGCCGCTGGGCTCGTCCACCGCGACTTCAAGCCAGACAACGTGCTGGTGGGACGCGACGGGCGCGTGCTCGTCTTCGACTTCGGCCTGGCCTGCGAACAGGGCACCGGTGCCCCCGGCGCGCCCACCCCTGTGGACCTGGCGGAGCTGCTGCGCGCCGAGCTGCCCGCGGGCGCCGACAGCGGCTCCATCTCCGGCCTTCGCACGCGCGAGCCGCGAGAGACACCCGTCACGCGCCACGGCCTCATCATGGGCACCCCGGGCTACATGGCCCCGGAGCAGTACCGCCAGGAGGCTGTCACCTCCCGCGCCGACCAGTTCGCCTTCTGCGCCACGCTCTACTACGCCCTCTACCGCGAGCATGCCTTCGAGGGCAGTGGAGCCGCCGCGCTCGCCCGCAGCACGCTCGAGGGCCGCCTGCGCCCACCGCCTCGCGACGCGGGCGTGCCAAGCTGGCTGCGGCGCATCGTCCTCAAGGGCCTCAGCCTCCACCCCCAGGAGCGCTACGTCTCCATGGAGGCACTGCTGGATGCGCTCCATGACGACCCGCGCACCCGCCGCCTGCGCCAGGCCTTCGTCGCCGTGGCCGCCGCCTTCCTCGTGGCCGTGGTGGCCGGCGCCGTGGGCGAGTGGCACCAGCGCCAGGGCCTCTGCCAAGGCGTGGCCACGCGTCTGGATGGGGTGTGGGACGCGCCGAGCCAGGAGGCTGTGCGCAAGGCCTTCCTCGCCACTGGCACGCCCTACGCGGCCGATGCGTGGAACGGGGTGAAGGGCGCGCTCGATGCCTACGCCTCCCAGTGGGTGGCGGAACAGCGTGGCGCGTGCGAGGCCACGCGGCTGCACGGTAAGGCCTCCGAAGAGCTGCTCGCCGCGCGCACCTCCTGCCTGGAGCGCCGACGCTCGGAGCTCAAGGCCCTCACCGGAGTGCTCGCCGAGGCCGACGCCCTGGTGGTGGAGCGCGCCGTGGAGGCCGTGCGCGGCCTGTCCGAGCTGGGCCCGTGTGAGTCGGCGGACCCGCTCGCCGCCAGCGTGGCGGCGCCCGCGGATGCCCAGGTGGCCGCCCGAGTGGAGGGGCTGCGCGCCTCGCTCTCGCGCGCCCGAGCACTGCGCATCTCCGGTCAGTACGCGGCGGGGCTCGCCGTGGCCGCCCCAGTGGCCGCGGAGGCGCACACCCTGGGCTATCGCCCGCTGGAGGCCGAGGCCCTGTTGGAGCTGGGCCAGCAGCAGGTGGGCTTTGGCCACGCCGAGGCCGAGCGCACCCTCAAGGAGGCCATGTGGACGGCCGACGAGGTGCGGCTGGACGAGGTGCGCGCCGAGGCCCTGGTGGCCCTCACCCAGCACGTGGCCTACGACGCCGCGCGCGTGCAGGACGGCCATGACTGGTTCCGACAGGCGCGCGCCCTGCTGGTGCGCACCCACCGCCAGGGCCGCCTGCTGGCGGAGCTCGAGAGCGCGCACGGCCTGGTGTACGCCGCCCAGGGCGACGCGTCCGCCGCGGAGACCTCGCAGCGCAATGCGCTCGTCGCGCTGGAGAAGGTGGCCCCGCCGGAGAGCCCCGAGGTGGCCATGGTGCTGCGCCGGCTGGGCAACACGCTGAGCGCCCAGGGACGCCATGCCGAGGCTCTCGACGCGTACCAGCGTGCGCATGCGGCCTTCCGCCAGGCGCTCGGCGCCGAGCACCCCCGCGTGGGCAGCTCGCTGGTGAACCTGGGCACCACGCTCAGCGCGCTGGGCCGGAATGCCGAGGCGCTACAGCCACTGCGCCAGGGTGTGGAAATCGTGGAGCGCTCACTGTCTCCGCGCCACCCCTTCCGCGCCGTGGCGCTGGACGCGCTGGGCAGTGCCCTGTGGCGGGACGGGAAGACGGATGAGGCGCTGACGGTGCTACCGCGGGCGGTGGAGGGCGCGGAGCGGGCGCGCGGGCCGGAGCACCCGGACGTGGCCGCGCCGAGCAGCACGCTGGGCCTGGTGCTGGTGGATGCAGGGCGTCCCACCGAGGCGCTGCGTCACTTCGAGCGGGCACTGGCCCTGCGCGAGCAGGCGCTGGGGGCGCAGCACCCGGAGCTGGCCGTGCCGCTCACTGGCCGGGGCGAGGCGCTGCTGAAGCTGGGCCGCGCCACCGAGGCGCTCGCGCCGCTGGAGCGGGCGCTGGCCCTGCGCGAGACGCATGCAGTGGCACCGGTGGAGCTGGCCGAGACGCGCTTCGCCCTCGCCCGCGCGCTGTGGGACTCGCGCCAGGACACCGCGCGCGCCCGTGAGCTCGCCCAGAAGGCCTCGAGTGTCCTGGAGCAGCCCGGCACCGAGGCCCTGCGCACCCGCGTCCAGACGTGGCTCGCCGCCCGGCCGCCTCACGGGTAGCGCGCCCCTCCCCCACGGTGCGGATGTCGCGCGCTGCCAGGTAGCGAGCCCCGGAAGGCAAGCCAGAGCCCGGTCGGGGCCTGCCCACGTCTCAGGGGATGGATGGGTTGTTCACACTTCAGGAAGCTGGAATTCCTCTACCCGTGGAACTCCCCGGAAGATGTGAGCGACGTGTGAACAGCCGGGTCCTCTCCGAGGGGTCGATTTTCCATCACTTCCCCCGCATCCCAATCGCGGCTTGGGGGGAATCCCAGGCCAGCCAAGGAGCAATGCAATGCGTTCTCAGAAGAACTGGCATCAGTGGTTCGCCGCGGCGCTCGCCGTGACCCTCGCCCCCGTGACGTCGCTGGCCGAGGACCATGACCGTGACGACGCCAACGCCCGGCGTGAGTTCCGGGAGCAGTGGTACAACGAGGCCTACGGCAAGTCCGCGAAGAAGGCCAAGAAGGGCGGGCCGTGGTCCGCCGAGTTCCGCAAGTTCATGAACGACGCGGCGCGCAAGGAGCGTGAGCGCTATGCGTCGCAGCTCCCGGGCACTTCCACCCCCATCACCGCGGTGACCAACCCGAACGCGACCGTCGCCGCCACGGGCACCACCTGGGTGAACATCGGCCCCACCAAGGCCGACTACCTGGAGAACGGCAGCTACAAGCTGACCAAGACGGACGCGGGCCGGGTGCGCAACATCATCATCGATCCGACCAACACCAACACCCTCTACGCCGCCTTCTCGGGCGGCGGCGTGTGGAAGTCCACCGATGGCGGCACCACCTGGGCTCCCATCACCGAGACGCTGGGCAGCCTGTCCGTGGGCTCGCTGGAGCTGGATCCCAACAACAGCCAGACGCTCTACCTGGGCCTGGGTGACCCCTTCGACGGCACCGGCATCGGCCTGGTGAAGTCCACCGACGGCGGCGCCACGTGGATGAACCCGGTGTACCTGGGCAACGCCACCTCCATCACCGACCTCCAGGTGGTGCCTGGCAACAGCAACATCGTCCTGGCCACCACCAACGCGGGCATCTTCCGCTCGGTGGACGCGGGCGCCACCTGGACTCAGGTGAGCCTGAGCACCGGCTACACCGAGACCCCCTCGGGCTGGTCCATCGCCCACGCCGGCGGCACGAAGTTCGTCATCACCCTCGAGGCCCAGCCCTCCGCGGCCAGCGGCAACACGCAGGGCCAGGTGTGGGTGACGGCGGACAGCGGCGCCACCTGGACGCGCGCCACCGGAGTCACCGCGACCGTCGGCCTGGAGCGCATGACGGTGGCCACCGCGCCCTCCAGCCCCACCACCGTGTACGTGCTGGCCTCCGACCCCGGCGGCAACCTGGCGGACATCTTCAAGTCCACCAACGGCGGCACCAGCTTCACGGCGCTCGGCGCGGCCAAGAAGCGCTACTCCAATGGCAACACCGAGGCGCGCAACGTCAGCGCCCTCTTCAACACCCAGGGCTGGTACGACCAGATGCTCATCGTCCACCCTACCAACCCGAACCTGGTGTACTTCGGCGGCGCGCTGCACATGGCGAAGACCACCGACGGCGGGTCCTCGTACTCGCAGGTGTCCAACTGGCTGGGCCAGTTCTCGCTGCCCTACGTGCACGCGGACTTCCACGCCGCGGCCTTCAACCCGGCCGGCACCAAGCTGTTCGTGGGTAACGACGGCGGAGTCTTCACGACGACCGACGGCGGCGCCACCTTCAGCGACAGCATCAACGTGGGCATCGCCTCGCACCTCATCTACGACATCGGCAGCTCGGGCAACAACCGCAGCGCCGTCATCGCGGGCCTGCAGGACAACGGCACCCGCGTGCGCGTGGGCAGCGGCACCGTCTACAACCAGGAGCTCGGCGGCGACGGCTTCGGCTGCGACATCCACGCCACCAACGCCAAGCAGATGCTCGGCACGCTGTACTACGCCCGCATCTACCGCAGCACCGACGGCGGCCTGAACTTCGCCTCGGCGAGCACCGGCATCACCGAGAGCAACAACAGCAGCACCGCGCCGTTCAACACCGTGCTGCACTCGTGGAAGGGCGACGCGACGGGCAACACCGTCTACACCTTCGTGAACGCCAAGGTGTACAAGTCCACCAACTACGCCACCTCGTGGACCGCGCTCGGCACCACTGGCTTCCCCACGGACATCTTCATCCGCGGCATCGGCACGCGAAGAGCAACGCCAGCGTGGTGGGTGTCGTCGCCAACGCGGGCCGCGTGTTCCTCACCAACAACGGTGGCACGAGCTGGACGCAGGCCAGCGCGCTGCCCAACAACGGCCTGAGCACGAGCGACATCGAGTTCGACCCGACCGACCCCAACACCGTCTACGTGACGTCGGTCGCGCCGGACGGGACCAAGGCCCACACCTGGAAGTCCACCGACTTCGGCGCCACCTGGACGGTCATCGAGAACGGCCTGCCCGCTGGCGTCCCCGTCAACGCCCTCACCGTGGACCCGGGCAGCAACACCACGCTGTACGCCGCCACGCACCTGGGCGTGTACCGCTCCACCGACGCGGGCGCCTCCTGGACGCGCTTCGGCACCGGCATGCCGCTGGTCAACGTGACGGACCTCGAGATCCTCCCGGACTCGAGCCTCGTGCGCGCCGCCACCTTCGGCCGCTCCGTGTGGGAGCTCACGCCTTAATTCGAAACACCTCGCGCTGAAGTAACAGGGGTCCGGGCCACACCGCCCGGGCCCCTTCTCTTTTGCGGGGCCGCTACTCCGCGCAGGTGCCGCCGAGCCCGTTCTCGTCCGCGCCCTCACACGTCCCGGCGGCGCAGTCGCGGTCCTGGAAGCACGCCTCGCCCAGGCCGTGCTTCGGCACACACTGGCCATAGCGCGTGTTCGGCGTGAAGTGGTTGGAGCACGTCAGCGCCGTCTGGCACTCGGCGGCCTGCGAGCAGGGCTCCCCCTCCGCCTTCAGCGGGTAATCACAGACACCCTGGGGATCCTCCACCGGCCCACTCCGGGGCGGCGGCGGGAAGGAACACTCCAGCCCCTCGGGGCAGGCCGTGTCCGCGTCACACCGGTCCCCCACGCCCTCGTTGCACCCCACGGCGCCGAGCATCACCGCCCACAGCAGCCACGTCTTCACAGACTTCACAGGCTTCCCTCCAGCGCGAGCGTCACCGAGCGGCCCGGCGCATCCACCCCCGAGGCGTGGAAGCGGTACGAGGCGTCCGTGAGGTTGCGCAGCTCCAGTGTGGTGGTGAACCAGCGCCAGCGAGCCCCGGCCCGCAGGTGCACCGCTGCCCAGCCTGGCGTCCCCTGGCAGTCCGGCGACTCGGGGCACATGCGGATGTCCTCACGGTCCGCCGCGCTCAACCGTTCCTGATTCGCCGCCCACTGAAACACCCCCTCCACGAAAGCGAAGTCCACCGGCTCCCAGGTGGCGCGCACCAGCCCGTTGAGCGGCGGAGACTTGCTGAACGGCTCCGTCTGCGGCGGCGCCGCGGGCTCGAGCGGATCCAACCGCTTCTGCGTGGAGAAGACCCACGCGGCCTGCGCCAGCAGCGTCAGCGAGCGCACCGGCCGCACCTGCCCGGAGAGCTCCACCGCGTGCACCTGCGCGTTGTCCGCGTTCGTCCGCGCCAGGTACGGCAGCCCGTCCGGCGTGTGCGTCTCACCGTTGAACTGGGTGGGCACCGCCGTCACCATGTTGTCGATGAAGGTATAGGCATACACGGCCTGCACCCGCGCCACCTCGCCACGCTGGAAGCGCCCGCCCACCTCGGCGGTGTAGGAGAACTCGGGGACCAGGTCTCGGCCGGGCAGCACGAAGCCCGGGCCCTCGACACCCAGGCGCAGGTAGTCATCCACGTTGGGCGCGCGGAAGCCGGAGCCCAGGTTGGCGAAGAGCGTCACGTCCTCACTCGCCCGCTGCTGGAAGCCCAGCTCTCCCGCCACGCCCAGCGCCTGCTCGGTGGTGGCCGGCAGCACGGGGCTGCCCGGGAATTGCAGCGACAGCCGGTCGTCCTCGGGCAGGTGCGTGCGGTTGAGCTGCGCCCGCGCCCCCACGTGGCCCGTCGCGTTCGTCCCCAGGTCCATCTGGAAGAAGCCGAAGAGGCCCGCCGCCAGCGCGGTGGGCGAGCCCGGGTAGCGCGCCAGCTCCGGACGCGGCTCGAACTCCGCCGGCACGAGGATGGTGCTCCGGCTCGCCGCGCCCGTCACCTTGTCGTGGAAGACATCCGCGCCCACGCGCAGGCTCGCGTTGTTGAACGAGAGCGACCGCTCGCCCTCGGCGCGCAGGCCGAGCGTCCACACACTCGCGTCCTCGCGCTCGATGCGGTCGCGGGCGACACGGTAGCGGTCCGTGCGCTCGCTCTGCCGCAGGGCGCTCGCGTCCACGCGAATGCGGTGGAAGGGCCCCGCTCCGCTCACCGCGAGCTGGCCGTGGAGGAAGTCGCGCTCCTGCAACGAGAAGATGCGGAAGTCGCCGGGCACCGAGCGGTCCGTGCGCGGCGCGTCGCTCTGGCGCGCGGCCTGGTACTGGAGCTGGAGGATGGTGCCGGGGGACAGCCGCTGGCGCACCTTCACCGCCGCGTCGTACTCGGTGTAGCCGGTGTAGTGCTGGACGCCGATGTCCGCCCCGCCTCGCAGGTCATTGAAGTCCCGCCCCGTCACCACGCCGAGCGCCGCGGTGTTCTGCAGCTCCACGCCCAGGCGCAGACTGCCCTGGAGGCTCAGGTCCGCGCTGCCCCCCATGAGCCGCACGCCGGCCGGAAAGCGATTGCCGCCGCCCTCGGAGGCGAAGCGCGGCGTGAGGGTGAGCACGTTGACGACGCCACCAATGGCATCCGAGCCGTAGAGCACCGAGGACGGGCCGCGCACCACCTCCAGGCGCTCGACGAGGAAGGGGTCCACCGTGTTGAGGTACTGGTTGGGGCCCGCGCGCGTGACGGCGTTGTTGAGGCGCACGCCGTCCACGAGGATGAGCACCTGGTGGCCGAGCAGACCGCGGATGATGGGGTGGCCACCGGCGTGGTTGGTGCGCTGGAGGAAGATGCCCTCCTCCTCCATCAGCGCCTCCGGTGTGGAGCGCGCGGGACGGCGGGACAGCTCCTCGGCCGTCACCTCCGAGCCCACGCGCGAGGCGGGCATCAGCGGCTTGGGCAGGCTGGTGGACTGCACCAACGTCTCCCCGGCGGACTCACCGGACGCGTCCGGCTTCGCGGCCTCCGCGGGGGGCGAGGGCGGGGCCTCAGCGGGAGGAGGAGCCTCTGCCGGGGGCTGCTCCTGCGCCCCCGCGGGGAGAGCGTGGCACAGCAGGGAGAGGGAGCACGACCAGAGGAGAGCGCGCCGGGCGCGTGGAGGTTGACGCATGGTCAGGTGTCGCGTGGAGGTGGGGAGGAACGGCGGGCCAGCTTCGGGCCCCACCAGAGCCAGAGGCCCGAGAAGGAGAGCAGCAGGAGTCCAAGTCCCAGCACGGTGCTCACCGTGGCGCGGGAGGCCTCGCCGAGGATGGAGCCATCATGAAGGGTCTCGATGAAGTCCGAGGCCCGGCGGTCCACCGAGAGGACCCGGGCGGTGGTGAGGTCCACCTGCACCTCCCAGAAGCCCTCGCGGAAGAGGACCTTGGCCACGCCCTTGGAGGGACGCACGTCGAGCCGGTCGATGGGACCAGGAGCCGAGCCCAGGTGGTCGCGCAGCCCCGCCTCCGCGGCCGAGGAGATGAGGTGGAGCGGCTGCCAGTCCAGGGCCTCGAGCGAGGCCCCGCGCTGGAGGGGTGGCTGGAGCACGGCCACGTACTTCTTCCAGCCCAGGAGGATGCCTGTCAGGCTGCTGCTCAGGATGAGGAGCGTGAGCGGGACGCCCACCCAGCGATGCAACGGGCGCAGCCGGCGCAGCCAGACCACCACGCGCGAGGGACCCGGGCGGGGAGGAGCGGAGCTGGACGTGGGAGTGGGGGCCTCGGCTTCCGAGGGGCGGGGGACGCGGGAGGTCGACGGCATGGGAGGCGCGGAGGGAGGAGGAGCGCACGGCCCTGGCCTCGTCTCGGTCGCGCGGAACTATAGCGAATCGGGTGCGGGCGACCAAGGCGGCCTCCTTGCACCCCGGGAGTGGAAGCAATGACGGAGCGCAACGGGCGCGAGGCGTGGCCGCCGGAGCTCACCGAGCTGCTGCGCAAGGTGGACAAGCTGCGGCGCAGCGGGCGCCACACGGAGGCGCTCTCGCGCATGCGCCAGCTCACCGAGACGTACCCGCGGCAGGTGCGCGTGCTGCTGGAGATGGGGTTGACGCTCGGCATCTGGGGGAGTGCTCCCGCCGAGGCCCTGCCCTGGTACGAGCGCGCCCTGGAGCTGGCGCCTGGCCACGCCTCCGCGCAGCTTCACCGCGCCCTCTCGCTGGCCCGGCTGGGCCGTCACGCCGAGGCCGTGGCCGACTTCAATGCGCTGGAGGCCGGGAGCTTCCGCAAGGCGCTCGTCCTCCACATGAAGCGCGCCGAGTCCCTGGAGGTGCTTTGCCGGCACGCGGAGGCCGAGCGCGACTGGACGCTCGCGCTCGCGGAGGAGCCGGGCAATCCCTGGTTGCTGCACCAACGGGCCTCGGTACGCGCCCGGCTGGGCCGGCTGGAGGAGGCGGTGCGAGACATCACCGACTCGCTCGCCGCCTCCGCACGGGAGGGCGAGCCCGTGGACGCGGAGCTGCTGCGCGACCGGGGCGTGCTGCGCGCGCGCTTGGGTGACACGGCAGGGGCTCGCGCGGACTTCGAGGCGGGGCTCGCCGCGCTGCGCGAGGGAGACCCGCCTGGGCTCGCAGATGACTTGCGGAACAGGCTTCAGGAGCTGGCTTGACGCTTCAATCCCTGACGCCCTTTTCCTGTCAGGGAATGTAGATGCTCTGGCCGATCGACAGGAAGTCCGGGTTCGCTTGCAGCGACTGATTGGCGTTGATGAGGTCCTGCACGGTCACCCCCGCGCGGGCCGCGATGGAGCTCAACGTGTCACCGGACTGGACGGAGTAGTTCTGACCCCGGGTGACGGGCTGACCCGCGATCGGCGCGGAGCCGCCCACCGGATTCGTCGACGGGGTCCCGCCCGCGGCGACCGAGGGATTGTAGAACCCGACGCCCGAGGGGAGCGCCGCCTCTCCATCCGGCTCGGCCTCGACGGTGAAGGTCCGCAGGGAACGGTCGTTGTTCCCCGTCCCGCTCGCGTTCGCCTCGCTGATGGTGACGGTGTACGAGAGGAGGTCGCCGTTGGGATCTCCGGGAGGATCGTAGTTCGGAATCACATCCTCCACGTAGCCGACGTGTCCCAGGGAGCTGTTCGTGCTGCCGACGATGTCGTCGCCCGCCCCGGAATCCCAGACAATGAGCGAGCCCTCCGCCGGCACGCGGGTGTTGGTGGGAATCTCCTCGGCCTCGAGGAACGTGTCGGTGGGCGCGTTCGCCATCGCCAGGTTCTCGATGAGCCCCTTGTACTGAGGCATGTCGTGGATGTACCCGACACACTCCCGATAGGGGTCCGTCGCGCTGTGCGCGGGCGTGTTGTGAATCTGGAAGTTGGGATTGTCGATGGTGGTGTTGGGGCCCAGGGCGGGACCCTGCGTCCCCGTGGGGGCCGGTGCGCCCGAGTCCACCGGTGCATTCGGGTTCAGCGGAACGAACCCCACTCCGTTGGGGAGCGACAGGGTCCCGTCAGGGTTCCGGGACAACCGGATGTCGCGGAAGGGGACTCCGTTCTGCGTCCCGTCGTTGTCGTTCCAGTTCTGCTCGGCGACCCGGACCGTGACCGTTCCATCTCCGTTGTCCGTGACGCCCTGGACGACGCCCATGTGCCCGGCCTGATCCGCCTGGCCGACCGCTGAGTTCATGCTCCCAGCGTTGGGACCCCAGACCATGACATCGCCCACCTGGGGCACGGCAGTGGAGACGGAAGGCGTCTGCCCCGCCTGGATTTGAGCGATGACGCTCTCCAGCGCAGCCGCCGCCTCGGGGCCGAACTGCTCGAAGGTCGAGTGGAGCGCGTACTCGAACTCCTGGGTGGGATCGTAGGGATTCCGGGCCTCGGCAGCGCCCCCCGCCGAACCGGCCCCCGCGCCCGAGCCCGTCACGGGCACCTGGGCCGAGCCCATCCGCAGGAGGCTGGAGGCACTGAGCGTGTTCCCCTGCTGGGAGACCGGGAGCTGCGGAGCGCCGTCGAGGGAGAGTGCCCGCCGGGTGTTCCCCGCCGAGAAGCCGCTGGAGGAGCTGAAACCAGTTGCGGCAGAAGGTGTCTGGGGCCGCGGTGCGGAGGGCCTGGCCTGGGTTTCCGCGGTTCGAGGCTGGAGAACGGGCGTACCGGACTGGATTTTGAGGGCCATTCGCATGCTCCTTGCGCACTTGGGTGAAGTGGGCGGGGACTCCCAGTGTACCCGATTTCCCTGGAATTTACATATTGGGGCCAATGTATTTCCCGCCCGTACATGACGAGGCTTGCGGGAGGTGTCCTGCGGAGTCACTCATGCGGAGGTGACGGCTGAGGTGGTTTCGTGCTTGCCCTGGGGAATCGGCCCCTCCTAGCGTGGGCCGCGAGTGCGCTCCGGTTCCTGGCTCCTGTGCCTGTCCCTCCTGCTGTCCACCCCGGCCGCCGCCCGGCAACCCTCCGGCGGGCCCTCGCTCCGTCAACGAACGCTCGTGGCCCCCGCCCGGCCCGGCGAGGTGCCACCCCTGGTGCTGCACGTGGCGGCCGGCGTGCCCACGCTCCTTCAGCTCGAGGCGCCACTACCTCCGTCGACTCTGCGGCTACCGGTGGACGAGGCCCGCATCCGGCTCGTCGCGCTGGGCCCCGGCTCGTGGCTCCTCTTGCTCGCCACCTCCCTGCCCGAGGGCGAGCAAGTGCCGCTCACCCTGGAGGCCGGACCCGGTATGGAGCCCCTCCGCTTCACGCTCGTCACCCGGCCCGAGGTCGCGGACGTTAGGGTGCGCGTGGTGCGCGCCGGAGCCTCCACCGAGGACGCAGCCGCGGAGTCGCTGGCGCTCCACCTGCTCGCCACGCCGCCGTCCCGTGTCGCGCTCGACTCGCCTCGCGCGGTGGCGCTCGATGAGGGGAGCATCCGTGCGCGGGTGGAGTCCGTGCTCTGGATGGACCGGCGCTTCTTCTCCACCGCGTTCGTGAGGGACAGCCAGAAGCGTGCCCCGCTGTGGCGACTGGTGCAGGTGCGGCTGCGGGTCACCCTTGCGGACGGCTCGCTTCAGGAGTGGCCCGCCCGCCTCGTCTCCGGAGCACCGGGAGCCAGGGGCCAGCGCTACATCTTCACCGGCCTGCTTCCCGAGAGCGCCACGCACCTGGAGGTGGCGATGGACGGAGAGGACACCCCGGGCGGATTTCGCCCGCTTCCAGAGCAGGAGCTGCAGCCATGAGGAGACCGCGTCGCCCGGACCAGCTCCGCACGGGCCACCGCGTGCGGGACTTCCGCGTCGTGCGTCGGTTAGGGGTGGGAGGCTTCGCCTTCGTCTTCCTGATGGAGCGCGAGGGCCAGCGCTACACGATGAAGATGGCGGCCCGACCCGCTTCGGAGAAGGACCCGGACCAGGTGGATGCCTGGATGCGCCGCGAGGTGAGCTCGCTGGAGCACCTGCGCCACCCCCACCTGCTGCCCGTACTGGAGTGGGGCCGGTGGCCCGAGCCGGAGACGGGCTACGGCTACTACGTCACCCCCTACATCTCCGGAAGCACCTTCCACGTCTGGCGTTGGCGGGAGCGCGCCCCACTGGACCGGGTGGTGGGCGTGCTGTGTGAGCAATTGAAGACGCTGGAGGCCCTGCACGAAGACAAAATCGTCCATCGTGACGTGAAGGCAGACAACCTGTTGGTGAGGCAGGGGGATGACACGCCGTTCCTCATCGACTTCGGCACGGCGCACCTGCCCTGGGCCCGAGTGCTGACGGAGGGGCTCGCACCGGGAACGCTCTACTGCCAGCCACCCGAGGCCATCCTCTTCCTCGCGTCCCTGCTCTCAGAAAAGCCTCCGCCCCCGGGCTCACGGCTGGAGGCTCGGCCCACCGCCGACCTGTATGCCTTTGGCGTGCTCCTCTACGAAGCCCTCACCAACTGCCACCCCTTCAGCACCCGGTTGCCGCTGGACGAGTTGCTGCCCACCATCGCCTCCACGCCTCCGGTGGAGCCCGGGCAGCTCGCTCCCGAGATACCCGCCTCGCTGGGTGCATTGGCCCTGCGGCTGCTGGCGAAGGACCCCGGGCAGCGGCCCCAGAACGCCCGCGCCGTACGGGAGGAACTGGAGCGGCTGCGTGAGCAGGAGGGACGCTCGACCCCCTGGCAGGCTCCGGCGAAGCGGCCCTCGGAGTGCGCATGGGTGAGGGAACGGTTTCCGGACGTGGACATGCTGGAGGAGTCTCCCGAGTTGGAGCTCTCGGCCGCACGAGAGCTCCGCCCCGGTGAGACAGCACGGATGAGGAGCCGGTGGCCGGTGCGCCTCGTCACGCTGGCCATCGGGCTGGGGCTCCTCGGGATAGGGTGGGCACTCCTCCGCTTGACGCGGGCCCCTCCTCGGGAGGACGGCCCTCGCGCGGAGGCCACCGCGCCGGCTCCTCCGGCGCCTCCCGAGAAAGGAACACAGCCCGTGCCCTCCTCCCCTTCCGAAACGCCTCCCGCATCCTCCGAATCGACACCCTCGCGCCTGTGCTCCGTGCTCACCCGCTTGTTGGGAGGCGTGGCCGCCGCACAGCTCGCCGGGTGCGTCACCACGCCCACGCGACCCGACCCCGCCAGCTACCTCGCGCAGTGCCCTCCCGAGGCCATCGCCACTCCCGTCAAGCTGGGCTTCGATTCGCGGGAGAACGCCACGTTCCTGGAGACGGGCACTCCGGCCTCGAACGACCCGATCGAGGAGGGCGGCTCGATGAACGTCAAACCCGGCCCCGTCACGGCCACCATGTTCGCGGAGGTGAAGGGGAAGGAGGTGGAGACGAAGGTCACGGGCATGGCGGTGACGACACCGAACCGCCTCTACATCCAGTTCGACCAGATGCAGTTGCCGGACGGCACGTGGTGGCCCATCTGCGGCGTGGCGGTGGATGACTTCACATCCTACGGCGTGCCGACGCACGCGAAGGAGCCCATTCCTGGCTCGGTGGTGGACCCGGCGAAGGTGGACAAGAGCCCTGGCAACGTGGTGCTCAACGACCCGCGCTTCGAGACGGTGCTGCAATACCCCAAGGGCCACCCGATGCCGCGCCTCACCACGGCCCCGCCCGACTGGCTCTGAGGTTCCGGCCCGGGGCCGCTCGTGCTCCCGCTCCAAACCATCTGAAGCAGATTCCTTCAGGGGGGTCCTTGCAGGAAAGGACGGAGCCCCTTCCGGCCGCGCGGCGCGCCGACTGGTCCGACCATCGGACCAGTTGCTCCCGGGCGCCGCCGGAACCTCCCCCCTGAAAGGACCTCTGGTTCGGCTGGCTTGGAGAGGGGAAGAGTGACAAGACACCGTGAGCAGCACGCGCCATGACAGGGTCATCCACCGCTCAACACGTCAAGCTTCTCTTCCACCTCGAGCAGGACGAGGATGGTTATCCTCCCGCCAGCGCGGAAACGCTCTGGGCCATCACGGTGGGTGAGGGGCTCTACAAGATCGACAACATCCCATTCTTCGCTACGGGCGTCGCCGTGGAAGACATCGTCTCGGCGGAGTTGGAAGCGGGCCAACTCGTCTACAAGGATGTCGTCCACCCCTCGGGGCACAGCACGCTCCGTGTCGCCGTGTACAACCACGAAGAGGTGCCCAGGGTTCATGAACTCTTCAAGCAACTCGGCTGTGCGACGGAACAGAGCCATCTGCGTGGCCTGATTGCGATCGATGTGCCTCCCTCCGTTTCCTGGGATGAATTGCGGCGAGTGCTGGATATGGGCCGCGAGCAGGACCGGTGGGACTACGAAGAGGCCTGCCTGGCACGCTCCTGACGGCCCAAACGGGAGCATCCCAGGCTTGGTGATGGGCCGGCTCACACCAGGAGATAATGAAGTCCAGGTGCAGGCCTCGATTCATCGTCTCAGTGCGCGGAGCCGTCTCCGAACTCGTCGTGCAGTTGTTTGACGAGATCCGGGCGGTCAATGCTTTCCCACGCCTGTCGTGCAGCGGTGATGTGGCGACGGCGCTCCTCGGCGGATGGAGCAGAAGAGATCGAGCGCGGCCTCGTCGTCG
Organism: Archangium lansingense; assembly: GCF_026626635.1. GTDB lineage: Bacteria > Myxococcota > Myxococcia > Myxococcales > Myxococcaceae > Archangium > Archangium lansingense. The sequence goes on along the minus strand of NZ_JAPNKA010000001.1, from coordinate 13,719,352 downwards.
AGCCGCGTCACCTCGATGGGAGGACGACTGCGTGGCACATAGGGTCGCTCCCCGCCTCGCACCGAGCCGACGAGCGCCAGCCCGGAAAGGTCACTCAGCTCGGCCAGCAACGCCTCCGTCCCCGAGCGATCCGCATGCCAGGGGGTCTCGACATTATCGAGGACGAGCAACGCTGGAGCCGATTGGAGCATCTGCTTCACGGCTCCCCAGAGGTCGGTCTCCGACTTGATGCCGAGAACCGCGGCCACGGCGCTCACCATCAAATCCCTGCTGTTGGCGCCATCGAGCCGGACGAAGTAGCGCCGGTTGCCGTACCGCCTGGCCACCTCGGGATGATGGTACGCCTGGATCGTGAGGGTGCTCTTGCCGATGCCCGGTGGGCCGAGCACCATCGTCGGACGGGGCTCCTCCTCCAGGACCGCCGCCACGAGCTGGCGCGTCAGCTCCTCGCGGCCGAAACAGTCCCCTCGGGAGGGGGCCGCCGGTGGCGCGCTCACCCTGGCGGGCGAGGCGGGAGTGCCCACGACAGCGGGGGCGGCGGGAGTGCTCACCCCGGTTCCACCCGGGGATGAGGCGAAGTCCTCGGGTCTGAAGAGCGGCCTCCGGGTCTGGTCCAGCTCCGCGAGTTCGCGCATTCGTGCGCCCGCCTTCTTCCAGATGGACTTGAAGGAGCGCTCGATCGCGGGCTCAGGGCCATGGCGGACGATGATGTCGTCGAACTCCTCTTCATGCTTCGGGTGCTTCTCCTCGTCGAGGAAGGCGACCTTGTAGGCGCCGTCCTTGACGCGCTTCACGGAGAGCCCTCCCGACTCGTAGCGCACGCTGCCCAGCTTCATCAGCCGGGCAGTCAGGAAACGGTTGAGGATGCTGGCTCGCGCGCTGAGCGGGAACGCGTCCCTGGCGTTGAGCACGGCCGTGGTGTCGCCTCGCAGGTCCTCACGCAGGCGCTCATCGAGCTTCTCGCAGCCGGGAAGCTTCTTGTACTCACTGAAGAAGTTCCGCTCCGGGAGCCGGCCCTTGCGGAACTCCTCCTCCAGTTCGAGCAGCTTCGCCTTCACCGCTCCCAGCGAGTCCTCCCGGAGATAACGCTGGATGATGCGCTCGTGGCGGAAGTCCCGAAGGCGGACGCGGAGCAGATCGATCAACCCCCCGTCTCCCGTGCCCGAGATGAGGTAGCGCCTGGGCGTGCTCGACGCGTGGAGGCGATCCAGGTTGTCGTCCTCCCAGTACGAGCGGGAGGGAGCCCCCTTCAGCGTCCGCTCCGTACCGAAGCCCACCGCCAGGAGGACGGCCTCGAAATCCCCCTCATCGAAGGAATCCGTGTTCCACGTGAGCCGGCGTGGGGCGCTGGACCCGGGGAGGAGCTGGAGCCGCTGAACGCGCGTGTGGACCTCGATGCCATACTTCTGTTTCAGCGGTTGCCATTGCGCGAGGAGCCGCTCCGCCACGTTGCCCGCGAGGTCCGCCTCCCAGTCGAGCACGGGAAGGTTGGCCTGCTCCTCCTCCGAGCCCTCCTCGGGCCAGTCGTAGAGGTGGGGGTGGAGCCAGCGCTGCCGGTTGTTGCGGAACATGGGCAGCAGATCGCTCGCCTGTTCGAACACGGTGACCCGAGCCCCACGGATGGCGGCCCCCGCGGCGGCCGTGAGACCGGCGGCGCCTCCACCGATGACCGCCAGCCTCGAGCCCGACTTCAACCGCTCCTCGACGAAGAGGGAGTGCACGAGGTTGAGCGCGCGAACCTGCTGCGTGTAGAGCGTGATGCGCCGCTCGAAGCATCCGAGGACGTAGACGCCGGCCTCCTCGCGTACGGCCATCTGCTGGAGGATGTCGCGTTCCGTGACCGTGGCCATGCACTCTCCCCAGGGGAGAAGCTAACAGCGGCTCCAGGCGGAGTGAACGGCCGTGGTACGAGAAGCCCAGGCGCTTCCCTCTTACTCGTCATGCCCCATCCGGCCGTTGCACCTCGGCTTCTCGCTCCTTGAACGACGGGCTCGAGACTCAACCGCATGAAATTCTACGAACTGGAGAGAGACCCGTCGCCCCGCTACACGGGCAACCTGAACGCTGCCCACAAGTGGGGGCTGCCCGGTGTGGAGCGCTGCTCTGTCTGCGATTTGCCGCCAGAGGAGTACACGATGGGCCAATACCCTTGCGTGGACCTGTCGGCTCTGCCACCCGAGGACCAGAAGAAGCTGCTGGATTCCTGGCCCGTTCCGCGTGAGGAGTTCATCCGGCTGCGTGAGCTGGTGCGGCCCCTGGCGCCTGCCTATGCCGTGCTGACATCGGGGGCGGTCTTCGGTCCGCTCCAAGGAAGTGGCCTGGGTTACTTCGGCCAGCTCGTCATGCAGAACCCCTGGTCCCTCTGCATGCGCCGCGAGGCCCTGGAGAAATTGCAGAGCGCGGGCGTGCGGGGCCTCACCGGCTGCCCCACCCAGGTGCGGATCCGCACCAAACACGCACCCGACCTGCGGGACATCCAGCTCGAAGTCCATGGGCGTTTCCACCCGGACTGCCTGCCGCCCCCGAATCCTCCGTGCCCCACCTGTGGCGTCGCCATGGGCCACAGCGTCCCGGACCCGTATCTGCTCGACGTCTCGTCGCTCCCACAACACGTGGACATCTTCCGGCTGGCCGATGCCTCGACGCGAATCATCGCCAACGAGCGCCTGGTGGACGCGGTGCGCCGCCTGGAGCTGGACGGCGTCGTCTTCAAGGAGTTGGAGGCCCGCTGAGCAACACCGGGCCAGGCACCAAACCGCCTCTACATCCAGTTCGACCAGACCGTCATGCGCAACTCCTTTCATTGGCGAGCGCGGCGGCAACAAGCTCCTGACTCGTTCGGAGGAGCTCGTCCTGATGCGCGACCTTGCCCGTGACCTCCCAAATCAACAGGCCCATCAAGGCGGTCCAGTCATTGCCTCGAGGAGGGTCCACCCAGACGGTGCACTCATCCACCCAGCGAACACGCGCTGCCCCGAGGAGCTCGAGAAAGCGATGGAATGGCACACAAGCCCAGGCCGTCTCCGACTCTCTCAACGCCACGTAATCCGACACCGGAAGCAAGGCCGGACCTGGAAGAGCGATCGTGTAGTGAGCCTCGTCCCTGAGCTCCCTGCCGAACATCATCACGTCTCTCTCGTGACAGGAGGGCGGCATCAACGAGTCCATGGCACTCGCCGACCACTTCGCAGTCCGTGGGAGCTTGACGTCCGAGGTCATGAGGCGAGGCCGCAAGGGCAGCTCACTCATGAGGCGTTCTTGCGCCCCCATCAGGACTTCGAGCAATTTCGGAACAGCTTCATCGGGATCGAGCTCGTTCCTACGAAAGAGCTTCGACAGGAACCCCTTCGGAGCCTGGGCTCCCGAGAGTCTCGACATCACCTGACGTCCGACGAACGTCCGCCGGAACGGACCCGACACCAGCGAGGCACCACCCATCTTCGCCATCTGGGACACGCCTAGAAACCCAGCGATGTTCTGGTCGTGGAACCACCCGGACGGCCACTTTTCGACCTCCTCTGGCGCGAACAGAAAGAGCCCCTCGAACCCTTCCGGTGCGGCAGGTGCCAGGCCCTCCGCGGGCTCGATGCCCTCGGGCGGCTCCTCGACATCGATGGGCATCCCCCGGGCCCGCGCCAACCGCACGGCGAGCTCCTGGGCAAGCGCCACATCATCGTCCGACGACAGGGTCATCAGCTTGATGTGCGCGGTCCCCTCCTCCTCGAACACGAAGACGCCCCTGGCAGGCCGTCCACGCCATGCGAGCCAACCGGGACCCTCTTCCGGCGCCAACTCCTTGAACTCCGCTCCTGCATCGCGAAGAAGCTGAGAGTCGGGCCCCCCTCCAGGAATGATGAACTCGAAGCTCATGAAGTGCCCCACTACCACATGCGGGGTCAGCTCCAACGGAGAGATCGAGACCTACCGAGCCCCCGAGAACGACCCGGGCAACATCGTGCTCGCGAGTACCCGGCGCAGAGTGCAGAGCACGTGGGACCGGCTCATCCCCGGCTTCTACACGCTCTTCGCCGAGGCCCTGAGCCTGCTCTTCTACGACCGGACCGCGGGGCTCCCCCAAGCAGGTACGGAGGAGGCGAGCGTGGCGCCTGAGGCAGCGGCCAGGAAGGAGCCGAAGTTGGAGCTGGACGGCGTCGTCTTCAAGCAGCTGGAGGTCCTGGAAAGAACGCCTCGGGGGTCTGAACGTCATGTGGGTTCCTGGTAGAACTGCTGCGCATGAAGCCCAGGGACAAGAAGCCGCGACTGGATCAGGACCGCACGGACCAGAGCCTTCGCCAGGAGAGGGAGAGGACCGACGAGGAGTTCAGCAAGAAGCAGGACTCCATCGAAGAGCATGCGGATGAGGTCGTCCAGAAGGCGAGGACCCACGTGGACTCATCGTTGAAGGTATCCCGGGCAAAAACGGATGAGAGGTTGGCGCAAAGCGAGGCACCGCAACAAGAGCGCCAGAGCGTCGCCAGCGAGCGGGTCCACGAGGACGCGGCCCTCCGGCACGAGCGGTCCATCTCGGACGAAAAGCTCCGCGAGGAGCGCGAGGCGCGTAAACGCGCCCTGGCGAGCCTCCTCCAGCTAGAACGAGAGACGACGGACCAGCACCTGTTGACCGAACGGGGGCGCTCAGATGAAGCCCTGGCGGCGCGCGACGACTTCCTGGGGATGGTGAGCCACGATCTGAGGACGCTGCTCGGGGGCATCGCCATGCGCGCGGCCATGCTCCTCAGGAACGCGGCCGACGATGAGGTCGGGCAGAGAACCCGCAAGGACGCGGCGAGCATTCAACACTTCACTGCTCGAATGAACCGGCTCATCGGAGACCTGCTGGACATCGTCAGCATCGAGGCAGGCAAGCTCACGGTGGAGCCTCGGCCAGAAGATGCGATCCTCCTCGTCCGGGAAACAGTGGAAGCCTTCCAGCCCACCGCGTCGGCCAAGGGCATCTCGCTCGATTCGGAAGTGGCCAGGGACTCACTGCTGGCCCGCTTCGACCATGATCGGATCCTTCAGGTGCTCGCGAATCTTCTGAGCAACGCCATCAAGTTCACTCCCGAGGGAGGCAGGATTTCGATTCGCGTCGAGCCCGTGGAAGAAGAAGTCCGGTTCTCCGTCACTGACACGGGCTCGGGTATCGCCGAGGACGATCTGCGGCGAATCTTCGAGCGCTTCTCGCAAGTCCTCGCGAGCGACAGACGCGGGCTCGGCCTTGGGCTCTACATCTCCAAGTGCATCGTAGAGGCTCACGGCGGAAGGATATGGGCCGAGAGCCAGCCGAAGGCGGGCAGTACCTTTTTCTTCACCCTCCCTGGGGCTCGGACCTCCGGGTAACTGTAGGCACGTGTTTCCCCATACTCCGGGCCAGGGAATGAGCCCCTGGCCCGGCGGGGAGGCAACTCAGCTCTCGGCAGAAGCGGACTGCTCCGCGGACGGCTGCTCCTCGCTGCACACCTGCGACGACGCATCGTCCTGCGCCACCGAGGCCGTCACCTCGGTGGGCTCGGCGCGACCAGCGCCGCAGACACCGTAGACCCCACAGGTCGTGATGCGACCGTAATAACAGGTATCACTGCAGCCCGCCCACTCGTCACAGACATCTTCGCAATCCGGCGGAAGGGCCGACGCGGTGTTGGGGGCGAGGGTGAGGAATGCGGCGGCAACCAGCAAAGACTTCAGAAGCTTGCTCATGGTTCCTCCTTCGGGGGGCCACCACGCTACGGTGAAGACATCCACACTTCAAGCAAAGACTTCACATACGTGGTTTCCGCCGGGTGTACCTCTTGTCTTTGATTGACGACCTAAGGAATACTCCCCGGAGGAACATTCCAATGGGCCAACACCCCTTCGTGGGCTTCCCCACCGGGAACACGGTCGGGTCCAGGAAGGGACGCACGGCCTCCAGCGAGTCGGAGAGCTCGCTCGCGGCATCGAGGACAATCCACTCGAGAATCTGGCGGCTGTCCTGAAGGCCCGTCTCGAGCAACTGCCTGAGCAGGAGGGGCGTGCAGTCCTGCGCACTCTCTCTCCGTGCGACACGTGCGAGCGCCTCGAGAAGCCGGGTGTGGAGTTCCATCCACGGGGCAGTCCAGGCGCGAGACCCGGCTCCTCGCTCCTGGCCGCACTCCGCGTGAGGAAATGGACGCCCCCCTGTGCTCGGCCGCCTTCGCATTTGAAGGGGCCCGCGGTGCTGTGAGACGTTCCGCCACGCCATGGATGACGTCACGCTCGCTTCCCTCAAGGCCGCGCTCGCCGCGAGCCCCGACAACGCGCCGCTGCGCGGGCTCGTGCTCAAGGCCCACCTGGACCGCAACGAAGTGAAGGAGGCTCGCGCCATCCTCGGCGACAGCGCCCCGGACCTCTTCTCCGAGCCGGATCGGCTCCACGCCGCCCGCACGCTCGTCCAGGCCGGCGAGCCCGAGCGCGCCCTGCTCTTCTGCGCCAACCACCCCTCCGCCGAGGCCGCCCTGCTGTCCGCCCGCGCCCTCGCCGCGCTCGGCCGCAAGGACGAGGCCCGCTCCGCCTACCAGCGCGCCGTCTCGCTCAACCCCACGCTGGAGGACCGCGACCTGCTCGCCCAGCTCACCGCCTCCGTGCGCGACGTGCAGCCCTCCGCGGCCGGCGGCCCCCGTCTGCGCGTCATCTCCAACGACGACACCGCCGCCAACGAGGTGGACCGCGTCCTCGCCCCTCCGCAGCCGCCCCTCACCTTCGCCGACGTGGGCGGCCTGGAGGAGATCAAACAGCAGATTCGCAAGCGCATCATCCTCCCCTTCCAGAAGCCCAGCCTCTTCGAGCGCTTCAAGAAGAAGGCCGGCGGCGGCATCCTCCTCTACGGTCCGCCGGGCTGCGGCAAGACGCTGCTGGCGCGCGCCACCGCCGGCGAGTGCGGCGCCACTTTCTACAACATCGCCATCTCCGACATCCTCGACATGTACATCGGCGAGTCGGAGCGGAAGCTGCACGCCCTCTTCGAGAAGGCCCGTCAGACGACGCCCGCCGTCCTCTTCTTCGACGAGCTGGAGGCGCTCGCCGCCAAGCGCCAGTTCAGCCGCGAGGGCACCAGCGCCAAGCTCGTCAGCCAGTTCCTCGCGGAGATGGATGGCTTCGCGCAGAACAACGCGGGGGTGCTGATTCTGGGAGCCACCAACACGCCCTGGGCCATCGACCCGGCCTTCCGCCGTCCCGGCCGCTTCGACCGCGTCCTCTTCGTTCCTCCGCCGGACGCCGTGGCGCGCGAGGAGATTCTCAAGCTCCTCATCAAGGACCGGCCCCAGGAGTCCAACCTGGACCTGGGCTTCGTGGTGAAGCACACCAGCGCCTTCTCCGGCGCGGACCTGGCCAACGTGGTGGAGACGGCCAGCGACTCCGCCATCGAGCGCTCGCTCGCGCAGGGCACCGAGGCCCCCATCACCTCGGCGGACCTCAAGGGCGCCCTCAAGGAGGTGAAGCCCACCGCGCTGGAGTGGCTCACCACCGCGCGCAACTATGCGCGCTACGCCAATGACTCCGGCCAGTACGATGAGGTCCTGGCCTTCCTCCAGGCCCACGGGAAATCCTGAGCATGAGCGCCACCTACCGCATCCTGGACGAGCCGCGCCCCGGAGCCCTGGGGCACCTCGTCGTCAATCCGGTGTTCCCCCTGCTGTCCCTCATGATGGCCGGGGCCTGGCTGGGAGTGCCGTGGTTCGTCTTCAACAGCTTCGCCATGGGCAGCACCACGCGCCGCAAGGAGACGGTGCTCGCGGTGCTGGTGGTGCCCGGGACGCTGCTGCTGTTCATGGTGCTCGGTACACTGTTGAAGATGGAGGTGCTGACGAAGTCCTCCATGCCCTATGCCCTGGTGGGCGTCATCGTGTGGAAGCTGGCCGTGGGCTACGCGCTCTACAACCTCCAGCAGCGCAGCTTCGCGCTGCACGAGTACTACGGCGGCGTGGTGCGCAACGGGGCGCTCGTCCTGGTGGCCAGCATCTTCCTGGGCTCACAGATTCTCATGGCGCTCACCGGCGGCACACCGCTGCTGATGGTGCTGCTCGGGTGACCTCATGACTGACTCTCCCTCTCACTCGTGGCGCCACTACGCGCTGCAGCAGCTCCACCGCGGGGACCACCGCGGCGCCATGGAGACGCTGCGCCGTGCCCTCAGCGAGGATCCGGAAGACCCGGAGGCGCATGCCCTGTTGTCGCTGGTGCTGCTGGCCCTCAAGCGCCCGCACGCCGCCGAGCACGAGGCCGGCATCGCCCTGTCGCTGGAGCCGTTGTTGCCCTTGGCCCATACCGCCGCGGCCTCGGCGGCCATGGCGCGCCGCCGCTTCAAGGACGCCGAGCAGCACCTCCACAACCTGCTGGAGCTGGAGCCTGACGATGCGGACAACCTCGTCCTCCAGGCCCGCTTCTTCGACCTGACGGGCCAGAAGGAGCGCAAGCGCGAGGTGCTGCAGCGGGCCATTGCCCTGGCTCCGGACGATCCGGACACGATGGTGGCGCTGGGCGAGGACGCACTGGAGCGAGGAGAGGTGAAGCGCGCCGAGCAGTGGGCCCGCGATGCCCTCACCGCCCGGCCCGAGTTCCAGGACGGACTGGTGCTCATGGGGCACGTGCACCTGCGCCAGGGCAGCATCGAGGACGCGCGCGAGCACGCCCTGTGGGCCCTGCGCCAGAATGCCACCGACGAGGGCGCGCTGCGGCTGCTGGCCAGCATCAAGGCGAGGCAGAGCCCGCTGCTCGGCCTGTGGTGGCGCTATGCCATGTTCATGGGCTCGCTGGGGGACACCCGGAGCACCCTCGTGCTGCTGGGTGCCTTCGTGGTCTACCGCTTCGCTACCCAGGCCACGAAGGACCTGGGCCAGCCCCAGCTCGCCTCCATCATCCAGCTCGTCTGGCTGGGGCTCGCCATGTACACCTGGGTGGGCCCCGCCCTCTTCCAGCGCATGGTGCGTCAGGAGTTGGAGACGGTGCGGTTGGATCCCCGCTTCTGAACCGCGCTCGCTCCGACCGTGGTGGTGTCCCAGCGCCCTAGCTGGTATCCACCTTCTCGTATGGCGAGCGACGACGCGTTCCCCGAAGACAAGCAGCAGATGATGGAGAGCATCAACCGCTTCATGAATGACTCCGTCCCGCACAACCACACGCTGGGCCTGAGCGTGGTGGACCTGGGGGCCGCGGAGGCCACCATGCGGCTGCCCTACTCGGAGAACCTGGTGGGCAACCCCGAGACAGGTGTGCTGCACGGCGGTGCGGTGACGACGCTCATCGACGCCACGTGTGGCATCTCCGTCTTCATGAAGATGGCGCGGATGGCGCGCATCGCCACGTTGGACCTGCGCATCGACTACCTGCATCCCGCCACGCCGGGGAAGGATCTGCTCGCACGCGCCGAGTGCTACAAGCTCACGCGCGCGGTGGCCTTCGTGCGAGCGCTCGCGCACCACGGTGACCCCAACAACCCGGTGGCCTCGGCGCAGGGCACCTTCATCATCGTGGAGGACTGAGCCATGGAGAGCACGCCCCCCAGCCCCCCCACCCGCATCGCCAACCTCCTGCGCCAGGTGCGCCACACGGGTGACTACCACCTGCTCACCGAGGCGATTCCCTACACGCGCTTCCTCGGCATCGGCGTGGAGAACACCACCGGTGAAGTGCTGTGCCGCATGCGCTACGCGCCCATGCTCATTGGCAACAGCTCCATCCCCGCGCTGCATGGCGGCACGCTCGGCGCGCTACTGGAGTCCGCCGCCATCTTCGAGCTGCTGCTGCGCACCCAGACGGACCGCGTGCCCAAGATCATCAGCATCACCGTGGACTTCCTGCGCTCGGGAAGGCCGCAGGACACGCTGGCCAAGGCCACGATTACGCGGCTCGGCCGGCGCGTGGCGAACCTGCAGGTACAGGCCTGGCAGGAGGATCGGAGCAAACCCATCGCCAGCGCCAACGCCCTGTTCCTGCTGTCGTGAGGACCGGTGACTCCCTCTCCCTCTGGGAGAGGGCGGGGGGTGAGGGTAGTCCCTGCGTGTAGACCCTCACCCTGACCCTCTCCCAGAGGGAGAGGGAATGGCGCTGGGAATGGCGCTACAGCTGCTGTCCATCGTGGCGCGCGGGTTGTGCCTGCCGCGCCTCCTCGGCGAGCGCCCGCAGCGTCTTCTCCGCGAGCTGCACGCCCCACTTCTCACCCACCTCCTTCGCCTCCTCCATCACCCGAGGCTGGGCCGCGAGGAAGCGCTTGCCCGCGGGCGACTCGTGGAAGGCGATGGCCGCGTCCAGGTCCTCCTCGGTGAAGTGCTTCATGTACACGGGCACCAGCATGTCCACGATGGACTCCTGCCGCGCCACCTCGCGGAACTTCTCCAGGAAGCCCGGCGGCACGCTCGTCGACATCTGCTCGAAGTGGCTCGTCATGATGTCCAGCATCTGCTGGCCCGTGTCCTCCGCCCCCGTGAGCGCCATCAGCCTGCGCACCTTCTCCTGTTTGCGCTTCGAGGCCTGGGCCTCGGGGCCAAACATCTTGTCGGCGAGCTCCCGGGCCTCGGCGTGATTGGCATCGGTGCGAGGGGCCTCGGAGGAAGCAGCCGTCGGGGCAGCGCTCGTGCCCGTGCTCGAGTGCGCGCAGCCCACCGCGAGGACCGCCAGGAGACACCACCGCCAGGACGCCAGGGGATTGATGGAGCGCAACGAGCAGCCCTCCACAGCGAGAGGACTCCCACGATAGTCCCCTCGCCCACGCGCCCGTAAAGGGGGGAGCCTCGGCTCAGTGTGGGGCCACCGACACGGTGTACTCCCGGCGCTCACCGTTCCGCATCCACACCAGCACCTTGGTGGTGCCCACCTCGAGCGGCTCGAGCCGCAGCGTGTCGTCGCCCACCACGGTCGCATCCACGACGCCGATGGCGCCCACCGCCACGCGCGTCACCCCGGGGAGCACGATCGCCGAGGGCGTACCCTTCACCAGCGAGAGCGGCAGGGACTCCTGCTTCGACGAAGCCACCGGCTCCCGCGTCCGCCACACCACGACGTCCGCCCCCGCGAGCAGCAGCCCCAGCCCCGCCACCACCGTCACCACCGGAAGCCAGCGTGGACCGGATGGACGGGATAGCGCCACCAGCATCGCATCCATGGAGGGGAAGCGTGCCTCCGGCTCCAGCGCCAGCCCCCGGTCGAGCGCGGCCCGCACATACCCTGGCAGGCGAGGGCCTCGCGGCATCGGCACCCGGCTCCAGCGAGCCTCTCCACGCACTCGTACGTCGAAGGGGCGAAGGCCATACAGCGCCTCGTGGAGCGCCACGCAGAAGCTGAACTGGTCTCCGCGAGCGTCCACCTCGCGGCCCGCGAGCTGCTCGGGGGACATGTACGCGGGTGTTCCTGGCACTGCTCCCGCGCGGGTGAGCGACTCACCTGTGTCTCCAGACGCGATGTCTCCTGGGAATCCCTCGTCCCCTCCGGCCCCGTGCCGCACCAGCCCGAAGTCCGTGACGCGTGGCCGCCCATCCGTGCCCACCAGCACGTTGGCTGGCTTGAAGTCCCGGTGCACCAGTCCCGCCCGGTGCGCCGCCGCCAGCCCCTCGCCCGCCTGGAGGAACAGGGAGAGCACCTCGCGCCACGGCCGCTCGCGCTCGCGCAGCCAGCCCGCCAGCGTGGGGCCCTCCACCCGCTCCATCGCGAGGAAGACACTCCCTCCCTCCGTCCCCATCTCGAACAGGGGCAGCACGTTGGGATGCGCCAACCGCGCCATCGCCTGGGCCTCTCGCACCAACCGCGCCCGGCCCTCGTCTCCGCCCCCACCCGGACGCAACAGCTTCAGCGCCACCGTGCGCCCCAACCCGGGGTCCCTCGCCGCGTACACCACGCCCATGCCGCCCTCGCCGAGAGGCCCCTCGACGACGTAGCGGCCCACCTGGGCCCCCGGAACCAGCGCATGCGCTCCGGGATGCATGGGCAGCGTGGGCGCGCCCGTGTCCAGGCACGTGGGAGCGCTCGAAGCACCCGGCCCCGAGACCTCGGCTGCCACCGCCGCCACCAACGCCCGGCACGCGGCGCACCCGTCCAGGTGTTGCTCCAGGCGCGGCGTATCCGCATGGGACAGCGCGCCCGAGGCGAAACCTGCGAGCACGTTCTCGTCCGGGCACCCGTCCGGCGCGCGGAACCTCGATTCCAGGGACATCGGGTCCCGATTCTCGCAGGCGCGCGCCGCCACGGGAAGCCACCGGGCCCGGCTCAGCCCTGGACGATGAGCGTGTACGCCTTGCGCTCCCCGTCCTTCGTCCACACCAGCAGGGTCGTCGAGCCCTTCGCGCGCCCGGAGATGCGGATGCGCGAGCCGCCCACCACGGAGACGTCGGCCGTACTCGAGTCCCCCACCGCGATGCGCACGAGCTCCTTCACCTCCAGGGTGTGCACCCCGCCCTTCTTGAGGCTGATCGTCTCAGCGGGGGCCTCGGCGCTGCCCTGGGCCGCCGGGGGAGCCGCCTCCTCCGCGCCCGCCACCGTGCCGAACACCGCCACCGCCGTCACAGCCAGCACTCCCATCATCTTCTTCACGTTCATGGTGTCCTCCGTTGTTCCTGCGTTCTGCCCGGATGACACCGGTGGCCGCGCGGTGTTGCACGGCGGCGCGAAAAAAAATCACGAGCCCTCGTTGCGCCCGGTGCTGGCCAGCAGCGAGGAGAGGCTCTGGTCGAGCTGCGCGGGCACGTCACGCAGCAGGCTGTGCAGCTCGCCGGAGGACAGGCGCAGGCGCTCGGCGAGCCGGGAGCGGGTGCCAGCGAGCACCTCCTCACGGGCGTGGGCCAGCCACCGGGAGACGGTGGACTTGTGGGTGCGGTACACGGTGCCAATGCGCTCCAGGCTCAGCCCCTCGACGAGGTGGAGACGCAGGACGGTGCGCTCGCGCGAGGGCAAGGCGGCGAGGGCCTCGGCGAGGGCGGCCTGGAAGTCAGCCCGGTGGCGCTGGCGCAGGTGCTCCAATTCGGGGTGGGTGCCCCCAGGGAGGGTGGCGTCGGCGAGGGCCTCCTCCTCGGCACGGGCCTGGCGTTGGGCGGTGCGGCGCAGGTTGAGGGCGGTGCGGACGGCGGCGGCGCGCAACCACGCGGCAAGAGGGCCCTGGCCCAGGTAGCCGGCGAGGCGGGGCGGCTGGCCCGCTTCGGAGGTGAGGAGCTTCTCGCGCAGCACCTGGCACACCTCGGAGGCAGCATCGGCGCCCGGGTGCACGCGTGCGACGGCGGCGGTCACCTTGGGGAGGAAGTGCGCGTCCAGCGCGGCATGGGCGGCGGCATCCCCGTGCACGCAGGCACAGGCGAGGAAGAGGTCCGCAACAGGGAGGGCGCGCAGGGTGCGCTCGGGCTCGGAGGCTGGGGCGAGACGCTCGGCGAGGTAGCGGAGGAAGACAGCGTCCTCGAGTCGCGCCCGGGGCCACGCCGCGCGGGCCGAGGCGAGCAGCTCGGAGAGCACCGACTCCAGCGAGGGCAGCTCCGCGTATGCGGTGCGGGCCTCGGACCGAAGGTGGGGGATGAGCAACCGGGCGAGCGAGGACGAGTGGGACATGGGGGGAGTGCGAAGCCGGCCGCGAATTACAGGCTGGAGCGGGGCCGCCCTCCCTTCTTACAGGGTCCGGGAAGGCGGTTTGAACCGGGAGCCACCGGAATCCTCCGGGTAGGGCGCGGACCGACCTTCGGGCTGCCGGGAGGAGAACAGCGGGAATGCTGGAGTGAGGACGGAGCTCTCGTCCCGGGGAACACCCTTGCCCGGACAGGCCCCGGCACAGCCCATGCTTGTACCTCCGGCGGACAGGGCTGGCGAAAGTGGTTCTCGGGGGCAGGGCCGGGGGTGGTGATGGGTGTGCGGGAGTTGAAGGAGCGAGCGCTGGACCTGTACTCGAGGCGGAAGTTCGCCGAGTGCGCGCGCACCTACGGGAAGCTGTTGGAGCTGGAGCCGAGGGACCCGCACCTCTACGTGCGCCACGCCGAGGCGTGGAGGCGAGCGGGAGACAAACAGAAGGCACTCAACTCTTACCGGACGGCGGCGGAGCTGTTGCTGCAGCTTGGGTGTGAGGCGCGAGCGCGAGCGGCGTTGAAGGTGGCGCTGGAGCTGGACCCGAGGGACAACGAGGTGGCGCGGGCCCTGGAGCAGCTATCTCCCGCACACGCGCAGCGCCAGGCAGTGCACGTGCCCCCACCGATGCCGCCGCCCTCGCGCATCCCCGAGCACAAGCGAGACATGGTGGAGCTGCACACGCGGCAAGCGAACGTCCCGGGGCGGCTGGCCCTGCCACCGTCTCCAGCCTCGACCTCGGAGCCCCTGCCGTCTCCGGCCGAGGTGCGGAGGCTGTCGGGGAACACGCTCGCGCTGAGGGCGGCGCCGGGGACGCGCTGGGTGGTGATCTCCTCGCGCACGCCGCTGACAGCCTACGAGGTGGACGACCTCGAAAGGGTGATGTCGCGGGAGTTCACGCTGGAGGTGACCGTCACACCCGAGGAGTGAGCCCCTCCGGCGGCCCGCTCGAGCAGTTCCACGGCCGCCGCCAGGGAATCCCTCTCACGGACCCGCTCGCCGACCCGGGCGGCGCGCTCGCGCATGGCGGAGTCCTCGCGGATGTGGATGAGCGCGCGCACCAGTCGCTCCACTCCGAGCTGCCCGCGGGTGAGCGAGGTCCCAATCCCGGCGGTGCACACGTAGTGCGCATTCATGAACTGATCCACCATGTGGGGAACGACGACCTGGGGAACACCCGCCCGAGTGGAGGCGGAGGTGGTGCCCGCGCCGCCGTGGTGGACGATGCCGGCCAGCCGGGGGAAGAGCTGCCCGTGGGAGAGCGGCCCCACCACCAGGACGTGTGAGCCCAGACTCTCACCGCCCAGGCCAGCCCAGCCCGAGGACAGCAGGGCGCGGCACCCGGCGCGCCGAGCGGCCTCGGCGAGGGTCAGACTGGTCCGCGCGGCGTCCGAGTCCGGCATGCTGCCAAAGCCGATGTAGATGGGGCGCTCCCCGTCGGCGAGGAACCGCTCGACCTCGGCGGGCAGGGGCCGGGGATCCTCGAGGTGGAAGGCGCCGACTTGAGGCACGGGGAGATCCGGCGGTGCCGGAGCCACCTCCGGGTCGGCGGCCAGCAGCGAGGTGTCAGGGGAGAAGACGTGGCGGATGGCACAGGGGACGGGAGGGAGCCCCTCGCTCTGGCGCCACGTGTTGAGCGAGGGGAGCAGGACGCGGTTGTAGATGGAACGGATGCCCGCCCAGCAGAGCCGGTTGAGCCAGCGCGGCGTCCCGGTGAGGGGAAGCATCACCGGCGGGTGCCAGACCGAGGGCAGGATCTGCGGCGTATACGCGACGTAGCGGTAAGGGACGTGGGCGGCCTCGGCGACACTGCGCGAGGTGAGCGTCGCCCCCGCGCCAACGACCAGGTCGGACCCGCGAGCCAGGGGACGGAGCGACTCCCACTCGGCGCGGACCCCCTCCGGGATGAGGCGGTTCATCAAACGGATGGCGCTCAACGGCCGGTGGGGCTGCAGCTCCGAGCGATGGCGTGTAATCAGCTGCTGGAAATCCATGCCCACGGGCGCGAAGGGCACCCCAAGGGCGCTGGCCTCGGAAGCAAAGGTGGGCGTGGCCGCCAGCAGCGCCTCGTGCCCGGCCCGGCGCAGCGCCAGGGCGAGCGCCAGCATGGGTTGGAAGTCACCACGAGTGCCACACGCCACGACGAGGATGCGCATGGGGCGGAAGTCTATCCGCCCCACCCAATTGGCCGTGAACCAGGCAGGCTAGAGGGTGGCGAAGTCCACCGGCTCCTGCTCGGTGGTGGGCTCCGGCTCGTGGGAGAAGAGCTCCTGCTCGGTGGAGACGTTCTGCTCGGTGGGCTCGAAGGCCTGCACCATGGCCTCACAGTGGTCGCTCTTGCGCTTGGGATGACAGTGGCGCACACCGTAGACGTGGTGGCAACCGCACGCATCCACCCGCTTCTTGCTACACACTGCGGGGTTGAACACCGGGGCCGTCTTCACGTCGACGGGTCCCGCGTTCACGGTGACAGCCACCAACAGCGCTCCGAGAATCCCCATCTCCCTACCCCCCTTGAAGCTCCGGAATAGGAATGGGAATTCTTCAGTGAAGGGGCAACTGCGGGCGCACTATGAACGACACCTGCGACACGCCAGCCGTGGATCGCTCGCAAGGCTGCCCGCTTGCTCTGTCCGTCAGCTTCCAATGGACGGTTCCGTCGCTGCCAACGGTTGAATGACTCCGGGAGAAATCGCCATGAGCTGGACGCAAAGGTTGGAGAAGGTCGCGGAGGGTCACTTCGTCCTGCCCAAGACCAAGACGATGCGGGTGGATGCGCACCTGTTCCTCTCGGACAAGCTGCTGTGGGGCGAGGGTCCCGAGCTGCCCGGCTTGGAAGAGGGCGTCTTCGACCAGGTGGTCAACGCGGCGTCCTTCCCAGGGGTGACGCGGGTGGCGGTGACGCCGGACTGTCACCTGGGCTACGGGGTGCCCATTGGCACGGTGGTGGAGACGGACGGCATCCTGCTGCCCACGGCGGCCGGGTACGACATTGGCTGTGGCATGGTGCAGCTCAAGACGACGCTGACGGCCGAGGACGTGGCGGACAAGGCGAAGCGCCGCCAGTGGATTGACGAGGTGACGAAGCGGATTGCGGTGGGCGTGGGGGCGTCACGGGTACAGAAGCAGCGGAGCGTCAGCGCGCGCACGTTCGCCGAGGTGGTGCGCCACGGGGCGAAAGCACTGGGCCGCAGTGCGTCCACGACGGAGCGCGACTTCATCCCGGTGGAGGATGACCGGGTGGACATCCCGGAGAAGGCCTACGACAAGCGGGACCAGCTGGGGAGCCTGGGCGGGGGCAACCACTTCACGGAGATGCAGGTGGACGAGGACGGCCGCGTGTGGGTGATGTTGCACACGGGGAGCCGAGGCTTCGGGTGGAACATCGCGAAGCACTACTTCGTGGAGGGAGCGGCGGCGCTGGGGCTGAGCAAGCGCAGCGAGGACTTCATCTGGCTGGACGCGGACAGCCGGCTGGGGCGCGAGTACTGGAACCTGCACAACATGGCGGCCAACTTCGCGGTGGCCAACCGGCTCATCATCGGCGAGGCGGTGTGCGCGGCGCTCGAAGAGGTGTTCGGCGGGACGGCGGACATCTACTACGAGATTTCCCACAACCTCATCCAGAAGGAGGCGGGGAAGTTCGTGGCGCGCAAGGGAGCCACGCGAGCGTTCCCGGGAGGGCACCCGGCGCTGCGCAAGACGCAGTGGGAGAAGACGGGACACCCGATTCTGATTCCGGGCTCGATGGAGACGGGCAGCGCCATCCTCTTCGCGGAGGAGGGGGCGGAACGGTCCATCTACTCGGTGAACCACGGCTCGGGACGGAGGATGTCGCGAGGCGAGGCGAGGCGGGTGCTGAACCAGTCCGAGACAGACCAGCGCATGGCGGAGGCGGGCATCCTGCTGAACACGCGGACGACGCCGCTGGACGAGTCCGGGCCCTGCTACAAGAACCTGGACGACGTGCTGGACACGGTGGAGATGGCGGGACTGGCGAAGGTAGACAAGCGCCTCAAGCCCATCGCCTGCATCAAGGGCGCGGACTGAAACCCAAACCGCTGTCCCCATACCCCTTCAGAGCCCCAACCCCTCTCCCTTCGGGAGAGGGACGGGGTGAGGGTACCCGAACCCTGGGTTGTTTCTGTGTCCGTGAGCCCTTTAGCTCGCGCTGTGCGCGGCCCAGGACAGGGCGTGGTGGGCCTCTTCGTCGTGAAGCTGGAGGCCAAGGCGCTCGAGGACAGGGGCCACATATAGGCGGAACAGGTTCTCGTCGGGCACCTGCCAGCCGGGACGGCCCTCTCCGCCACAGTCGAGACAGTGGGGCTCACCGAAGCAGGTGCACGCGCCACATGCGGCGGCGAACTCCGCATTGCGCTCGGCGACGGTCTCATAGGCGGCGAAATCCAAACGCCTGCGAGCCTTGCGACGCCGCTCGCCGCGCAACCGGCCCGCCCTCACGGCCTGATCCTCATTGGTCTGCATCCCTGCCGCGAACTGTCGAGCGTCCATCTGTCCTCCCTGGCGGAGTGAACTGCCCACGTCTTGCGCGTCCATGAGACCCCCTCCCCCCCCGTGCGGGGTGACAGCGCGACAGGCCGGAGCCGTCCGTCTCACCCAACGAACACAGGATAAAGGCTTCTTATGAAAAGCCATATCCCTGACCGTCGATTTGTGGGGTTTCTGGCCAGAAGAGACGTATGGTTTGCTCGTATCAAACAGATACAGTAGCGAGAGCCGGAAATAAGGCTCACCTTTTTTCCATGTCTTCCAATTATTTCACTCTCAAAACCCGAGCGCCGAAGAGCCGGCGCGAAAAGGGAGCATGCCGCGCGAGGTATCACCTCGGCCGTGCCTTGAGAGCCGCTGCGGCGGAGCCCTCTACGCCCCGGGTACGGGAGCGCCCCCACTCTCGGGGCAGGCAGGGAGGCCCGGTGGGCTCGTCGGCACCCGGGAGGACGCGCTAGAGTGGACAGCCGAGATGAACGCGCCGTCCACCGCCGCCGCCCCCACACCCTCCCGCGAGACCGAGCTCGCGCGTGCCGAGTCCGAGCTGGCCAGCCAGGAAGCACGACTCGGTGAGCAGCTCAGCCGAGCGGCTGCGGAAGCCGAGACCCACTCTCACCGGCTGATGGAGCTGCGGCAGCAGGTGGAGCGGGGATTGGCCGAGCGCCCAGCAGACGAGCATGTGCGAGGAGCAGGCGCGCGGCTCGAATCGGCCTCGGTGCACACGGGCTCCACGGAGGACGCGCGGGAGCGGGCGCTGTCGGCCCGGCACGAGGCGCTGGAGGCCCGGCGCCGGGGGCTGGAGGAAGCCCAGCGGGCGCTGCAGTCGCTGCAACACCTCAACACCCGGGCGCAGCAGGACCTGGCCGAGGCCGAAGCGGGGTTGAAGCGCTCGACGGAGGCAGCGGCGCGGGCCCAGCGGGAGAGGGAGGCTGCGGCGCGTCAGCGCGAGCGCGAGGCCACCCAGGCGAAGGCGGCGCGCCCGGTGGAGAGGGCGCAGGCGAAGGGGAACACGACGCAGGTGGATCCAAACCCGCAGGGCGCGCGGACACGGGTGCGGATGGTGGCGGCGATCGACCAGGGCAGCGACTCGAACTTCTTCACGGGCTTCACCACGAACATCAACGAGGGCGGCATCTTCGTGGCAACAGTGCAGTCGGTGCCGCGAGGAACAACGGTGGACGTGGACGTCCTGCTGCCGGGAACGCGGGCGATGCAGGTAACGGGGGTGGTGCGCTGGACGCGCGAGGTAAACGACAAGACGCCCGAGCTGATGCCAGGGCTGGGCGTGAAGTTCACCTACCTGCCGCCGGAAGTGACCTCGGTCATCTCGGACTTCGTGGTCTCACGCGAGCCGATGTTCTTCCCGGACTGAGGCACCACCAAACCCCTCGGTGTTCCCCAGTCCCCGACTCCGCCCAATTTCCCCTCGCCCTCCGGGAGAGGGACGGGGTGAGGGTGCCACGCGCCCAGAGTTGAACCCGTGAGCCGGCGGCTCAAGCGCTGCGCCAGCCCTCGAAGACCGTGAGAACGGCGGCGAACATCATGAGCCCGCCGACGAGCCGAGCAGCCGCGACGTTGGCGGCGGGATTGGACTCGAGCCAGCCGCGAGCGCGGTCAGCGACCAGAGCGATGGCGCCATAAACAACACACTGCGTCACCGCGATAATGGTGCCGAGCACAATGGCCTGAAGCCAGATGGGTCCGTACTCCGGCCGCACGAACTGCGGGAACACAGCGAGCATGAAGAGGTAGGCCTTCGGATTGAGGAGGCAGGTCAGCACTCCGCGGCGGAACGTGGCCGCGGGTGAGTGCTTCTCCCCGAGGGGAGTGGCCGAGAAGGCGGCGCCGCTCCTGAACAGGGAAACGCCAATCCACGCCACGTACAGGGCGCCGATCCACAGCAACACGTTGAACGCGGACGGCACGACCTTCAGCAGCACGGCGACGCCCGTCGCCCCAGCAGCCACGTGACAGACGCCACCGGCGATGATCCCCGCCACGGCGGAGAAGCCCGCTCTGCGACCACCCGTCAGAGAGCTGGCGAGGACAAACGCCATGTCGAGGCCCGGAAGGATGATGACCCCGAACACCAGGACGAAGAAGAGCCACAGATGAGCGGTCTGCTCCATGAAGAGGACTCCCGAAGAAAGAGATGACCCGTGGCCACGCTGGCGCGCGAGGCGGGGTGACGGAAAGCACGCTAGGGGGTAAATAGGGCGGAATCAGCCCTCATTCGAACCGAGCCTGTCCTCATGTCCCGCCCCACGACGCGCGTGCTCACCGTGCTCGAGCTGCTGCAGACCCACGGCCGGATGAGCGGCGCGGAGCTGGCGCGGCGGCTGGAGGTCGATCGCCGGACGGTGCGCCGCTACATCGCGATGCTGGAGGAGCTCGGCATTCCCATCACCGCCGAGCGCGGACGCGATGGCGCATACATGCTGGTGGCGGGCTTCAAGCTGCCGCCGATGATGTTCACCGAGGACGAGGCCCTGGCCCTATCGGTCGGACTACTCGCGGCGCGAGGGCTGGGGCTCGCGGAAGCAGCGCCCGCCGTGGCCAGTGCACAGGCCAAGCTCGAGCGGGTGATGCCGGCCAGCGTGAAGCGGCGCGTGCGCGCGGTGGACGAGACAGTGACGCTCGACCTCTCTCGCTCCACCGCACCTGGAGACAACGCCGCACTGGTTGCGCTGAGCGCTGCATCCCAGGCCCAGCGACGCGTGCGCCTGCACTATCGCGCGGCGGAACATGAGGAGACCGAGCGCGACTTCGACCCGTACGGCCTCGCCTGGCGAGGCGGGCGCTGGTACGCCGTGGGAATCTGCCACCTGCGCAACGGGCTGCGCTCGTTCCGGCTGGACCGAGTGCGGTCCGTGCAGCCGCTGGACGTGAGCTTCACCCGCCCGGAGGGCTTCGACGCACTGGAACACCTGACGCTGTCGGTTGCGACGCTGCCACGCGCGTTCGCCATCGAGGTGCTGCTCGAGACAGACCTCGAGACCGCACGGCGCGGAGTGTTTCCCTCGTTCGGCGTGCTCGAACAGGTGGCTGAGGGAGTGCTGCTGCGCGGCCAGAGTGATGACCTCGGCTGGTTCGCGCGGGAGCTGGCGCGGCTGCCCTTTGCCTTCGAGATCAAACAGCCGGACGCCTTGCGCGAGGAGCTCGCATCCTGCGCCCGACGATTGCTCCAGCAGGCCAGGGGCTGAGGCTGCATACCAGCTCGAGTGCTATAGACGCCGGCTCCCGACGAGGATTCCTCTCCCGAAGGGAGAGGGAGACGTCACAACGCCACGCCCACCTCGAGCAGGGTGAGTCCGTAGAGCAGTCCGAGCCCGGGCCGATCGGTGCCAAAGCCCACGCCCAGCTCCAATGCGGACACCTGCGCTCGCCCCAACGTGAAGCGCGCGGGCGCCAGCGTCAGTCCGAGCCCCACCGAGGGTCCCGGCACCGGCACGGCGTGCTCGGGTGTCAGGAAGTCCATCCTGTCTCCAAACAGGCCCGTGAGGCTCACCAGCGCCGCGGGCGCCCACCACCCCTGGCGCTGCACTCCCGCGCCCACTCGCACCGAGTACGCCGTGCCCAGGCCCGTGAGCGCACTCGCGTCCACCTGCAACAACCACCGTCCATCCACCGTGTCGCGCAGACCGAAGCCGCCGCCCACCCCACCGTGGGTGCGCGCCGGCGACAGGTACAGCGCCGCCCCCGAGCGCGCGTACAGCGAGAACTGGTGGCGTGAGGGCTCGGCCTCCTCATGCGGAACCGGCGAGGTGGCCAGGGCCGAGAGCACAAGCAGCGCGGAGACGCTCATGGCAGCGGCCCCTCCGCCCAGAAGGAGAGCCCGGCGGCGGACAGCCGGGTGACATCAGTGAGGAAATCCAGGTCGAGCGTGGAAGGCACGTCGGTGTCTCGGTGGTAGTTCGGGTTGCGGAAGTTGGCGGTGTCGGTGAGGAAGAGCGCGCTGTGGCCGGCCATCCAGAAAGGTGCATGGTCGCTGCGCATGAGGTTGCCCGAGGCAGGGCCGGAGCCGTCCTTCGGCGCCACCAGGCCCAACAGGAAGCCGTCGTACCCCAGCCGCGAGGAGATGGCGTACAGCTCCTCCAGCCGAGGACGGGACTGGGCGTTGGCCACCGCGGCGAGGAAGTCTCCCGTGTTGGGCATGGGCAGGCCCGGCAGGCCCTGCTGCGCTCCCGGGCGTGCATCCCTGTAGCCGACGCAGTCGAAGATGATCGACGCGACGATCTCCTCTCCCGGACGGGCCTGCACGTAGCGCGTGCTGCCCACCAGCCCGAGCTCCTCCAGGTCGAAGCCCACGAAGCGCACGGTGCGCGCGAAGCGCTTGCCCGCGGCCAGCCGCGCCATCTCCAGCATCGCGGCCACTCCCGAGCTGTTGTCGTCCGCGCCCGAGTAGTACGCGTCGTAGTGGGCGCCCACCACCACCACCTCGTCGGGGTGCTCGGCACCAGGCAACTCGGCGATGACGTTGATGGTGGGGAAGCGCTCATCCTCCGTCTCGTGCGTGCTGACGGTGTAGCCGAGCGCCTCGAAGCGCTCGCGGACGAGCTGCCGGGCCTTCTCCCGGGTGACGTGGCACACGGGTCGGCGCGTGGTGTCGATCACCGAGGTATCGAAGAGAGCGCAGTCCAGCGGGGTGTCGCTGTCATGGGCCTCGACGAGCGCCTCCACGTCCGTCCCCAGCCTGACCTTCTCCACACCCGCGGAGAAGTCCCCAGCGCGAGAGACGGCAGCGTCTTCGACGGAGGGCCGCGAGGCACAGGAGCTCACGGTGAGCAGCAGGAGCGCGGCGGACAGGGTCCTCACAGCGTCACCCCCAGGTGGACGAGGCCGAACTGCAGGCGCAGGGTAGAGCCGGGCTGGTTGAGCGCGGTGCCCCACTGCACCTCCAGGGCGCTCACGGTGAAGCGCTGAAACGCGAAGCGCAGGGGGGCGGCGTGCACGGCCACGTAGGCGGGCCCGAGCTGCATGGCCTGCTGGCGCGAGAGGTCATCCGGGAAGCCGCCCACGGGCGAGATGATGACGGGCAGGCCGCTCACCCCCAACTCGGGGCCCACGGCGGGCTGCCACCGCCCCAGCTTCGTGGAGAGCAGAGCGCGAGCATAGACCTCGACCGGGAGGTTGCCTCGGCCGGAAGGTGCCCAGCGCAGGCCGCCACCGAGCCGCCAGGAGCCAAGCTCGTACGCGTAGGCGGCCTCGAGACCCAACCGGGGAGCGGTGACGTTGTAGACGCCGCCGTTGGTGAGGGTGACGGCGGTGACGCCGAGGGACACATCGTGTCCGGCGGCTGCGGCACCGGGGAGGAGCGCGGCGGCGAGGAGCAACCAGGGACGCATGGGCGCGGACTGTACTCCGCCGCCCACGGGCGAGCGAGGATGCCTACGTCCCGATGAGGGCCACGGTGGCGATGAACTGGTGCAGCAGCCCGACCACGTACCGCGTGGGCCCGGAGATGAGCCCGCGGCCGAAGAAGACGACGGCGAGCAGCAGCAGGGGCCCGAGCGCGAGCACCTTCTGCCAGTGGCCCTGCAGCCGGTAGGGCAGGAGCCCCTCGACGATGCGGCTGCCATCGAGCGGCGGCACGGGCAGCAGGTTGAAGATGGCCAGACCCACGTTGGCCACCAGCATGATCTGCAGGAAGAACTCGAGCCCGGGGTTGGTGGGGAGGAAGCTCGGGTTGATGCGGAAGGTGATGCCGTAGATCAGAGCACTCAGCGCCGCCAGGATGAGGTTGGAGATCGGCCCGGCCGCGGCGGTGATCATCATGCCGGTGCGCATGGTGACATCGCGGCGGAAGCGCGTGGGGTCCACGGGCACGGGACGGGCCCAGCCAAACGGGATGCCCAGCAGCGGCAGCAGCAGCGTGCCGATCGGATCGATGTGCGCCATCGGATTGAGGGTGAGGCGCCCCTGACGCTCGGCGGTATCGTCTCCGAGGCGCCACGCACTCCAGGCGTGAGCGAACTCGTGCACGGAGAGCGACAGGACGAGCGGAATGAGCATCAACGCCCGTTGGAGCAAGGGGTTCGAATCCATGTGGTACCACCCAATAAAAGAAGGACGGACAGGGCGCCAGGAGAAGTAGACACGACTCCCCAGCAGGCAGCCAGTCGGCCCACCACTCCCCTGCTCCCCGTTCCACAGTCCCTGGCCTGTCCCCGGGCCGCACCCCACCTTTGCGGCGAACGGAGCCAGGGCCAGGCAGGGCTGGCCGAGGGCGGAAGGGAGCCGCGGGATGCGCGTCCACCACTTGAATTGCGTCACCATGTGCCCGCTGGGAGGGCGGTTGATGGATGGGCGTCGCCGGCCGAAGGGCGTGCCCGCAGCGCTGGTGTGCCACACCCTGCTGGTGGAGACGGAGCAGGGGCTGGTGCTGGTGGACACGGGCTTCGGGCTGGAGGACGTGCGCAACCCGAGGCCGCGGCTGAGCCCCTTCTTCCTGAAGCTGAACCGCCCGCGCTTCAACGAGGAGATGACGGCGGTGCGCCAACTCGAGCGCCTGGGCTTCAAGGCCGGGGACGTGCGGCACATCGTGCTGACGCACCTGGACTTCGATCATGCCGGAGGGCTGGACGACTTCCCGGCGGCGCGGGTGCACGTGATGGCGGCCGAGGCGGAAGCCGCGGTGGCGCAGGCAACGTGGCTGGACCGGCGGCGCTTCCGGCCGAGGCAGTGGAGCACGCAGCCGCACTGGATGACGTACCCCATGCCGCGCGGGGGCGAGCGCTGGTACGGCTTCGAATGCGTGCGCGAGCTGGCGGGCCTGCCGCCCGAAATCCTCCTCGTGCCGCTGGTAGGACACACGCTGGGGCACGCAGGCGTGGCGGTCCAGCTCGCCGACAAGTGGCTGCTGCACGCGGGCGACGCGTACTTCTTCCACGAGGAGCTGGACCCGCACCAGCCGCGGTGCACTCCAGGCCTGAGGGCCTACCAGGCGTTCATGCAGAAGGACGGCCGGCTGCGAAGAATCAACCAGGAGCGGCTGAGGGATTTGGTGCGCCTGCATGACCCAGACGTGCGCGTCTTCTGCGCGCACGACGCGGTGGAGTTCGAGCGCCTGGAGGAGGAGTCGCGCATCCGGGAGACCCTGGCCCCGAGTGGCCCGGCCCCGGTGGAACGGACGCCCGAGCTCCCCGAGCCGCCCGTGCCGCACATCCCGACGGTGTGAGCCCTCGGGCTACAGCTTGATGTTCTCGTGCTTCACCAGGGCGGTGAGCGCCTCGTTCCGGCGGCTCAATGCACCATCCCCGAGGGCTGTACGCTGGCATCCACTTCCCTGCTCGCCGAGGCGAGGGGCAGTTCGACGGTGAACGTCGCGCCCTCCCCCTCCCGGCTCTCCACGTGGACGCTGCCCCCATGCGCCTCCACCAACTGCCGGACAATGTAGAGGCCCAGCCCGAAGCCCTCCTTCTTCTCGCCCTTGGCCGGAGCCTTCTTGAAGCGCTCGAAGATGGTGCGCTGCTGCTCCGGGGGAATGCCCGGCCCCTGGTCACGCACGATCAGCCTCCCGTGGTCATCCGTGCGCTCCACGCGCAGCTCGATGGGCCGGCCCCTGCCGTACTTGAAGGCATTGGACAGCAGGTTCGTCAGCACCCGCTCCAGCCGCAGCCGGTCCCACCGCCCCACCACCCCCAGCTCCACGCTCAGCACCAGCCGGCACCCCATCTCCGCCGCCTGCTCGGCGTGCCGCCCCACCGCCTCGTGCGCCAGCTCCGCCAGGTCCACCTCCCCCACCTCCAGGTCCAGCTTCCCCGAGGACAGCCGCGAGAGGTCCAACAGGTTGTGCAGCAACCGCCCCAACCGCTGCGTGTGGCGCACCGCCGAGGTGAGCACCTCGCGCCGCTTCTCCGGGTCCGACGGGGGCGAGCGCTTCAGCTTGCCCAGCATGAGCTGCAGCGCTTGCAAGGGATTGCCCAGGTCGTGCGCCGCCACGCCGATGAGATCCAACGCGGCCTGGGCCTCCCGCAGCAGCCGCGCGTTCTCCAGCGAGAGCGCCGCCCGGCCCGCCAGCTCCTCGACGAACACCTGGTCCGTCTCCGTGAAGCGCCGATCCTCGCTATGGGACAACAGCATCATCACGCCCACCGCGCGCCCTCCCGCGCGCAATGGCACCGACAGGTACGAGACGGTCCCCAGCTTCTCGAAAGCCTCCAGCTCGTCGGCATCGCTGGACGCCTTCTTCCAGATCTCCGGCGTCACCTCGAAGATGCGCTCCGTCTTCCCCAGGTGCAGCGTATTCCACGCCCCATACGGCCGACCCGGCTTCGGCCCGCCACAGTGGCGAATGAGCTCCCAGAAGATGCGCTCCTTCTCCTCGGAGACGTGGATGATCGCATGAGGCTCCAGCTCGCCCGCGGGTGAGAGCAAGAAGAGCAGGCACCCATCCGCCAGCTCCGGCACCAGCAGCTGCGCCAGCGACACCACCGCCTGGTCCGGATCCTTCTCCGTGAGGAAGAGGCGATCTGCCTCGATGAAGAGGTGCTGGGCCCGCTCCAGGCGCTTGCGCTCGGAGCTGTCGCGCGTGAGCGCCGCGAAGCCCTCGAGCCGTCCGTCCGCACCACGCAACGCGGTGACGAGTGACTCGGCCCAGAAGCGCGAGCCGTCCTTGCGCAGCCCCTGGCCCTCCCACTCCAGCCGCCCCTCCCGCGCCGCCCACTCCAAGTCCTTGCGTGGCTGGCCCTCCGCCCGCGCCTCCGGCGTATAGAAGACCGACGCGCTGCGGCCGATGATCTCCTCGGCCCGCCAACCCTGGATGCGCTCGGCGCCGGGATTCCAGCTCACCACCCGGCCCTCCGGGTCCAACATGTAGAGGGCGTAGTCCTTCACCCCCTCCACCAACAGCCGGAAGCGCGCCTGGCTGGCCTGGGCCTCGTGGTGCAGGGGCCTCAGCGCGCGGGTGAGCACCCAGGCCAACCCCATCGCCACCAGCAGCCCCAGCGTGGCCACGAGGATGATGAGCCAGAAGGCCCGCTGCTCGGCCCGGTTGGCCTGCAGGGCCCGCTGGGAGAACGCGTCCTCCGTGTACCAGACCAGCCAGTCCAACACCTCGTACGTCTGGTGGCGGGCCGCGTCCATCCTCTCGCGGCGCGCCGCCAGCTCCTCCCCGGAGACGCCCCGCTGCCGGGCCTCCCTCAGCGCCCAGGTGGCGTCCTCGTGCTCCTGCTCGGCCTGGGCCAGCCCGTCCAACAGCCCATGCTCCTTCTGACCCTCCTCGCGCGAGCGCAGAGCCTGCAGCAGCGTCTGAAACAGGAGTCGGGCCTGCCGCTCCTCCTCCCGGTAGGACTCCGCCCCCGTCAACTCGTAGCTCTGCTGGCTGGCCAGCTTGTCACTGAAGGCCCGGTGCAATTGCTCCACCGCCACCCGGTGCCGCACACAGCTCTCGGAGAGCTGCTCGCTGCCGGTGAGCACCGAGCGCAAGGCGAGCGCGGTGATCGCCCCGATGGCCAAGGCGACCACCAACGAGGCGGCCAGTCCCACCGCGATGCGCCTCGCGAAAGACCAGGGACGCCTCAAGCTTCCCCTCCCCCACGCACACGAGCCAGATCCACCCATACAAAGTGGCGCCCTGGCGCACGTGCAGGAATCAGGGCCGCCGGGCAATGGGACGTTGGAAACCAGGCAACGCGCCTGCGCTCGGGGGCAGGCCCCACCGTTCACCACCTGGAGATACAGGCCCGGAGGACCCTTCCGCTCCGAGGGGAGCCGCCCCAGGTTGTGCCCCCAGGGCCTGGCGGGGAAGGCCGTCCCCTCTCCCAGCGGGAGAGGGGCATGCGCGCTCAGGTCTCGTAGGCCGTCTGCTCGAAGACGATGACCTTCCGAGACTGCGGGAAGAGGATGACGTTGAGCCGGAACCAGCCGGAGGCACCCGGAGCCACCAGGCGAGTGTAGTAGTGCGTCATCACCTGCACGTTCTCCACGCCATTGCCGTAGGTGGAGAGGATCTGCGCGTGCAGCGGCTGGAACTCCGAATACAGGTAGCCGTAGAGCTGGGCATAGGTGAGCGCGGTGCCCGCGTCGTAGCCGTACTCCTGGTACTCCTGGAAGCCAAACACCGCCGCGTCCGCCTGGGCCAGGGTGGGCTCACCCGAGTACGGCCAGGCGAAGTCGAACCGGCGCAGCGAGCCCGACGTGTAATGGTACGCGGCCTCGCCGGTGGCGAGCGTGGACTGGAGCTGCGAGGTGATGGCCTGCTCCGTCAGCGTGAGCTGGTAGCCCGCCGGAGCCGGAGCCAGCGTCGAGCACCCACCGCCCACGCAGCCCGTCTGCAGCCGGAACTGCTTGCCAGAGCCGCTGCCCGCGCTCACCACCACCAGGTACTCGCCCGGCTGCGTCAGCGGGACCGAGGCCAGCTTGCTGAGCTGCCCGTAACCGGCGTCGTCGTCCTGAGCCAGCACCGTGGTGCCGTAGCTGCCGGACGCGTTCTTCGGCCCGTACACGAAGAGGCCCGTGTCCAGGTACATGGAGCTGCCCAGGTGCGTCACCTCCAGGCTCACCAACGAGCTGGCCGGCACCTGCACCTTGAACGAGTAGTACTGGGGATTGGTGGTGAAGGACGTCTGCACCGCGCTGCCCAGGTTCACCGAGCCCAGGTGCGTGGTGGAGTCCAAGATGTTGCCGCTGGCCGGCGCGGGCGGCGCGTACAGCACGCCCTGGGTGTTCTCGCCCAGCTCCATCGCCTGCTCCGTCCCGGCCACGTCACCACCACAGGCAGCCAGCACGGCCACCGGCAGCACGAACAACGCCTCCATCAGCTTGCGACCCATCATCTTCCACCTCGGGGTTGGGGGGGCCCCGGGTGTGGCACGGTCAATCCTGCAATTCAAGCAACATTGGACAAAACCCATGATACTAGAACTATCAACCTATGCTCATCCGTGCTCGCGATCGAGCTTGTCGAGCAGGGAGCGAGCCTGGACGTCCTCGGCCTGGTGGGCCTGGACCTCGGCCACCTCTTGCCAGCGGATCCACCCCTGACTGGCGGCGTGGCGCGCGGCCGTCACGGTGTCGTCCACGGTGAGCATCTCGCTGCCGGCGGCGCGGATGTCCGCGGCGATGAAGGCGAGCTCCTTCTCGCGCCCCGCGCGGTGCCACACGTTGCGGATGTAGACGCAGCGGATGCGACCGGGGAACTCGCGCACGATGGTGCGGTAGTGCTCGGCGTCCTCCTGCCCGCTGTCACCAATGAGGATGAAGGGCAGCGACTCCAGCGTGCCCAGCAGCCCGCGAATCTTCTCCAGCTTGTGCCCGTGCCCGCCACCTGGCGCGAAGCCGGTGCGGCTCAGGCCCCAGTCGCGCAACAGCAGCGGCCCGGCGGGAATGCGGTGCAGCTGGAGGAACTCGTCCAGGTGCTCATAGAGGTTCCACGGGCTGGAGGAGACATAGAAGATGGGATTGCCCGCCGAGCCGGTGCTGCCCTGGTGGAGGGCCTCGTAGAAGGCGTCCACGCCCTCGAAGGGCAGACGCGTGCGGTGCTCGGTGAGGAAGAGCGTCCAGGCGCGCTTGAGGAAGTTGGTGACGTTGGTGACGATGACGGTGTCGTCGATGTCGCTGATGACGCCGAACTGGGCCTCGGAGCCGGCCACGAGCACGGGGGCACGCACCCGCGCCACGCCCTGGGGAGCGGGTGACAGCAGCTCCAGCTCCACGTCGTTCCAGCCCGCCGTCGTCCCGGCGGGAGGCTCCACCCACAGCTCGAGGAATCCCTCCTCGTCAGTGGTGCCCTCCCAGCGGTGGTCCGCCCAGCGCACCACCACCTGCGCCCGGGGAATCTCCACGGTGTTGTAGCGCTTCCACGAGGCGATGGCGCTGCCCAGCAGCGTGTGGCGCTTCCAGGGCGGACGCACATGCCGGTCCTCGAGCACACGCGCCTTGATGACGGCCTGCCGAGCTGTCCCATAGCCGCGATAGGGAAGGATGCGCGGCGGACGAGCCAGCCCCAGCTTGCGCCGAACGCGCCAGCCCCAGGATTCGACATGGTGCTCGACGTGGAAGGCGAGCCGGACGAGGGCGTTGGGTGGCTTCCGGGACATAGCCGCCGGAGTCTACCAGCGGCGTGGAGCACGGCTCGCCCGGATTGGTGGGGGGGTACCTCGAGCGAAGGCTCAGGAGGGTTGGCGCGCGAACAGCACGGTGGGATGGAGGAGCAACGCGGCGGCCTCGCGCACCGTCCAGTAGATGCGGTCGACGAGATTCATGTTGCGCTCGGTGAGGTAGGCGGGGCTGGTGACCACCTCGAAGCCATGGAGCCGGAAGTACTGGCGAGCACGCAGCAGGTGGTACGGGTCGGAGACAACCACCACGCGCCGGGCGCCGAGCGAGCGCAGCATGCCGGTGGAGAAGCGCGCATTCTGCTCGGTGGAGTGGCTCTGCTCCTCCAGGAGACACGCCTCCGCGGGGACGCCGAGCCGCACCGCGAGGTCGCGCATGACACGGGCCTCGGAGGGCGGGTTGACGCCCACGCCGCCGGAGAAGAGGAGCCGGGGAGCGAGTCCTTGGTGGTAGAGCTCGACTGCCTTCTCGATGCGAGCGCGCAGAGAGGGAGAGGGCTCGCCGCCGGGAAGCACACGCGCCCCGAGCACCACCAGGACATCGGAGGGGACGGCGCGCTCGTGCTGGCCAAAGCGGTCCACCACGAAGGCCATGCCGTAGAGGCCGAAGGTGGAGACACCCAGGCCCACGAAGAGCCATTTACGGAAGGGACCTGGCCCCTTCCTGAGAGCAAGCGGAGGCATCGCGCGCAGGCTACGCCATCGGCCGCCGCGTGTCCGGTCAGGGCAGGTTCGCCAGCGTGCCCCGGTCCGCGAAGAAGGCCCCGAGGAGCGTGGGAGGCTCGTACAGAGACTCGACCCGGAGTTCCGGCAGGGGGACGTCGGCCAGTTCCAGCGGGAAGGGCCGATAGCCGAACACCTGCTCGATGAGCCGGGCCAGCGTGCCCGCTGCGGCCTTCGCCTCACCGGTGGGGGAGAAGTCGGGTGGCGGCCGGGGGGAGGTGACATCGGGCCGCACCGTTTCCGTGGTCACGTAGACGAGGTACAGCGGCGCGAGGATGGAGACAGCCCCCACCACCCGGGTCACCACCCGTCCTCCATCCGGCAACGGCTGCTCCAGATACACGCAGCAGCGGGAGCAGGCATCCGCCGAGGGATACGTCACATCAGAAACAGGGTGCCCGGGGAACGTGGACCGCACAGCCCGCAGGAAATCAACCCACTCCTTCCAATCATCCCAGGCCTTATCCCGGAGTTCGCGCCACCGCTGGTACTCGGGCGTCCGTCGGAAGGCGGGTTCTTCCTCCTCGTCGTCCTCCCAGGGGGGATAGCCCGCCGGGTAGTAGTGCCGTGCAACGCGGATGAACTCCGCGGTCCGGGGATCGCTCATGGCCTCGGGACGTGGACGAGGCCTGGCCGGCTCCCGGCTCCCGCCCTGCTCTTCTAGAGGAAAATGCAGCTCGAAGCTCAACGAGACCCACTCTGCCCCGTGAGGTTTCAGCTCCAGGAACACCTGCATCGTGCGCGCCTCGGGGTGCACGGTGACATCAAAGGACCGGATGGCCTCGAGGTACTTGCCAAACCTCCCGGGGATTTCCTCATGCACCACTCGGCGGACAAACTCGGCACGCTGCTGTTCGTCCTCCATATCGAGGAGCACATGAAGCGAGCTGCCGAAATCAGGGTCCTCGAGCCTGTCACCACGTCGATTCCCGAGAAAATACGGAAGGTGCACCTTGAACGCACCCAGCCCAGGGTCTTTGAGGGCACCCACCTTGGGAAAGAGCTGAATGGGCCGCTTCTTGCCATCGGGACCGACGGCGTCGATGGGAAGAGGTTGCGTGAGGGCCTTGTACGTACTCGGCTTCTTCATTCAGTCACGGTCCGTGATGGCGGTCGGCGCGTCACTCATAGTCACAATGATAGGGCTCGTTGAAGTGCACGGTCTTCACGCCCTTCATCATGCACTGCCTCACCCGCGCACCTTTGAGCTTCTCGTCGAGCATCAGCACGTAGAGGTCCTTGAATCTGCGGCAGTGGATACCAAGCACTTCCCCCGGATGGGCTTGCGACAGAACCTTGTACATGGCCCGGTTAGCCATGGCTGCTGCCGCCTCCTGGGCAACCTCCAGAGAGATTTCTCCCTGAAATCTGTTATGCACCGGCACGCCAACCTCGAACTGGCAGACGCTAGTGGCTCCCGAGTCCCCCGCCGTGATTCGAGCGTGGATGCAGACCGCCCACCACCCACCCGGTTCATCCTCCGGCCCCGACTTCTCTACCACCCTGGTGAACTCGAAGTGCGCCGGGGTGATTCGGCCGGTGACGGTGTTGCGGCCAGTGGCACAGCCGGTCAGCCCCCCAGCCCCCAGCATCACGCCCACGAGTACCACCAGACGAGGAACCCGTGCGGCCAGCAAGCCCACCATTCGCTCTCTCCCAGGCTGGAACAGGTCTATTCTGTGGGGCAGACCGAAGCGGGGACAAGAGGGTTGCGTCCCCTCAGCTCACCCCGCCCGGCGGAACCGCGCGTACCGTTCTTCCAGGAAACGCTGTCCCGGTTGGTCCTCGATGCGCCGGGGCAGGTGGAGGTGCTGGCCTTGGAAGGCTTTCACCGCGTGCTCCAGTGTCGGGCCATCCCGCGTGTCGAGCAGTGACTTGGACAGCTCGATGACCCCATCGGGCCGGATGCCCATCAGGTCCGTGTCGAAGACTCCGTGATGCAACCGGCAGAGCGCCAGCCCATTGGGCACCACGGGTGCCCCCGTCTCCTCACGGTCCGCCACGATGTGCGCCGCATCCAGCAACTCCTCCCGAGGCAATCTGCACACCGCGCACCGCTTCTCGTACGCCCTCAGCACCTCCAGCCGGAAGCGCGCCTGATGCAGCCTCCGCTTCGTCTGCACCGTGACGTACTCGCGGCGGATCTCAATGGCCCTCGCGTCCGCCACCATCGGTACACGCTGCTCCCGCTCCGCCAGCGCGGCATCATCCACGGAGAGCGTGCACTCCAAACGCTCTCGATCGATGCCCCGGATGAAGATGGGCCAGAGGGGTTGGTAGATGCCCGGCTCGACGGCGAGGAAGTAGATCAGCGGCGTGGACGCCTTCCACGCCTGCTGAAGCAGCCGGTTGTCGTGATTGTCCGGGTCGTCCCCTCGCAACTTGTACGTGAAGACACCGTCCTCGCCCGCGGAGTCCTCGTAGGGCACGGGGCGGTTGCCCCGCGGGATGATGGTCTTGATGGAGAGCGCGGCGCCTCGCATCTCCTTCGGCCGGAAGATGCCTTTCGCCTTGGTGGCGAAGTAGAGGTGCTGGCCCTTGAACTCGAAGCCCTCCTGGATGGTGTCCCACCTCAACGTCGGCCCGTGGCGCGCCACCAGCCACTCCAGGGCCTGGAAGGCGGCGGCGCGGATTTCCCAATCTGGATCGACCGTGGGGAGGACCATCGAGGCCCGGCCAGGCTAACGGGCCAGTCCCCGTTCCACAACCTACCCCCCGGGTCCCCAGCGGGACAGGAGACTCGCCCGTGGGTCCGCTCTTCCACCCCGGGCCTTCGTCGCGTGGCGAGGGAGTGCCCTCCGGCTGCGGTCTTCCGCAACTGGTCCGACCATCGGACCAGTTGGTGCACCTCGCGGCCAGAGGACACCTGCTTCGAGCCCACTCTCTACTCCGGGAAGCGGCGGCCGGGGAGCTGGACGTACGTGTCCACCAGGAGTGTATCGAGAATGGCGGCATCGGGGCCGCGGTACACCACCTTGGCCGGATCGGCGAACTGGATGTTCGTGGGCATGCCGAGCTCGAAGTTCTTCACCCCGAGCTTCCTCCAGTTCCTGTTGTCCACGGCCACGGCACAGAGGGGTGATGGAACGCGACCGGGTGTCGGGTGGAGCGCATCGAGGTAGATGCGGTCGAACTCCATGTAGATGCGCCCCTGATACACCCTCGCCTCACCGGTCACCCAGTGGATCCTCCCGCCGGGAATCACTATCCATCCCTCCACGGGACCGCTTCTGAAGTTGATCACGTTTTCAATCGACCCGGCACCGACCTGGATGCCAGTCGCCAATTCGACATCCGTGAAGGGCTTCTTCTCGAAGCCCAGCTGCACGGCCGTCATGCGGGCCTCGGGAGGACACCGTTCCAGAAACCCCTCGGGGTCGGGGCGCACGGGCGCTCCCGTGCAGGCCAGGAAATGCACCGAGGCGGCACAGACCAGCGTCAGGGTTTCTCCAAAAGACTTCGGCGTGGAGAAGTGCAAGGCTTCGCATCCTTTCTCGAAGGGCGCTGGCGGAACCAGCGCGGTGGGCGCCGCGCCGGAACACACCGCCTCCAGGGCGGACGCGGACACCGTGCGGACGTGTCCCCACCCTATCCCGAGCAGCAGCAGGAAGAGGGCGAGCCCTCCGAGCACCCACTTCCACTTCCCGCGTGACCGCCCGGCCTCCCTCTCCGCATCGCCAGACCCGGACACCCGAGTGCCCTTCTCGGGTGATGAGGGCGGCTCCGCTGCCTCCCGGGCGCCACCCGCTTCCTCCTGCCCGGCCTCCACGGCTGGCACACCGTCCTCGTGCGTGGCGAAGGCATACGGCACCTTCCAGGGCTCCGTGTCCGCCTCGCTTTCCAACAGCCGCATCAGCTCCTCGTGGGCGGCCCTGGCGCTCGGGGGCCGTTGAGCGGGGTCCTTGGCCAGCAGCCGCATCACCAGCCCGCCCAGTCCCGGCGGTACACGCGGCTCCAACCGGCCAGGGTCCACCGGCGGGACGAGCTCGATGGCGAGCAAGAGCTTGTCCAACGGGAGGCGCGGGTTGAAGGGGTGGCAGTCGGTGAGGGCCTCATAGAGCAGGGCACCGAACGCGTACAGGTCCGCCGCGGGGCTCGCGGGGAAGTGCGCGCCCTGCTCCCACTCGCCCCCTCGCAGGAAGGCGGCGACCTCGGGCGGCATGTTGTGGAACGTCACCGGGGGCAGCTCCCGCGTCAGCGTGTACGCCCCAGGCAGGAACACCGCGCCGAAGTCGATGAGGAACGGCTTGTCGTCCCCGTCCCTCACCAGGACATTGTCAGGCTTGATGTCACGGTGGCACACGCCGCGCTCGTGCAGCTCCGCCATCACCAGGGCCAGCTCGCCCGCCACGCGGATGAACCGGCACAGCGGGGCCCGCATCGTCCAGCGCCACACGTTGAAGGTCGAGCCGGGAACGTAGTCGGTGACGAAGAAGAAGTGGCCTCCCTCCAGCTCCGGCCAGCGGCCCAGCTCGCGGACGGTCAGCAGGTTGGGGTGGCGGAAATGCCCCAGGGAGATCGCCTCGCGAAAGGCCCGCTCGTCCTCCCGGGCCTCGTCTTCATCACCCGGCGGGCGCGCCGCGATCTTCATCGTGTAGGACCGCCCTCCACTCTCCACCAGGAAGACGTTCGCGAAGCCACCGCTGCCCAGACGGCGCACCACCTTGTAGTGCCGCACCATGTCCCCGGATTGGAGCAGGTCCGGGTGGAAGGGCTTCGTCATGGAGGAAGTCTCCAGTCCTGGAGTTGCAAAGTCCGCGGGCCGTCCTCCTCCAACATCAAGGACAGACACCCCGCCCCTTCTGGGAGTCGGGTGGAGAAGGTATGGCGTTGCTCCTTTGAACCAGGCACGGAGGAGGTGCTGAAGATGGGCAGAGGCACTTCCTCCCCCGTGCGACCGGCCCAGCATCCTGCTTCCAACCGAACCCGGGTGAGTCGCCATGGAGGAGTGGCTAGACCTGTGGTCTCGATGGCCACGGTGACGAAGAGGCGTCCCCGATCCATCCGGAGAATGGATTCGATCCACCCCCGGACCGGGCCTGAGTGCATGCGCGTCTCACTCTCGTCAGGCATGACGAGCGCCAGCCCCGGGCCCGTGCCCCGCTCATGGCTGGCGAGCAACATCTCCGCCACCGTGCCCACCGCGTCCTCCTCGGGGGCCTCGGGCCTTCGGGCCTCGTGCGGCAGGAAGGACACCAGGGCCTGCAAGTCCACCTCGTCCTCCCGGGTGACGAGCGTCAGTGTCACGGTGCGGGGCTCGCCCGCCTCCGTCCGCCCCGTCACCGGCAGCAGCACGCGCTCGCCCCGCGCCAGGTCGCGCACGGGCACCACCACCAGGGAGCGCGCTCCCACCTGAAACACCCCGATGCGCCCGCTCAGCTCGGGCGTCAGCGTCGCTCGCGGTTCGAGCAGCCCCTCGAAGTCCACCAACGTGGACAGGCGCGCGGCCACGTACAGCACGGGCGGCTCTCCCTCCGGGGTGCCCGCGACGAGCACGGTCCCCTGCCTCGTCTCCCGCCCGGTGGCCGCAGTGGAGAAGAGGAGGACCCAGAGCAGGGCGGACCAAGGACGTGGGCTCACGCGGACTCCATGGGGAGGGCCGCAGGGTAGAGGAGCCCGCCTGCCCGGGCAAGGACTGCTCGACCTCGGCGGTCACTCCGTCACATGTGACTCGCGAAATCACCTCCGGGCCCATAGACTGTGTTCCATGTCCATGACCATCGACCGGTTCATCGAAGCGATTCGTCGCAGCCACTTCCCCAATCCCCCGGCCTCGCCAGAGCAGCTCCAGCACTTCGAGAAGCGCATGGGCTGGCGTCTGGATGAGGAGCTGCGCGCCTTCTACCTGCGCTCCAATGGCGCCGCGCTGTTCCGCCGGCCGGACCCGCCCTACCGCATTCTCTCTCTATCGGAGATCGTCCGGGCGCGGGTGGCCCTCTTCGGCGGCACCGGGGATGGCGACGCGTACGGTGCGGCATCCTGGTTCGTCCTCTGCTCCGTGCAGGACGGGGACTACGCCGCCATCGACGTGCGCCGCGCCGAACACGACCTCCACTCCCTCTTTGACTGCTCCCGGGATTCGCGGCCCGGCTCTTCCGGCTGCACGCAGATCGCCTGGTCCTTCTCCGACTTCCTCGAGCGAGCCCTGGACAGCGACGGCCGCGTCTATTGGCTGGCCAGGGGCTGGACACTCATGACCCCGCCGCGCCCGCCCACGCCCTCCCGGAGGAGGTGAAAGCGGTAAACGTTCCTGGTATCGGCCTGTACCCCGTCGAGGGGACGGGTAGGAGCCAGCCGAGCAGCCCCGGGTGGCCGCACGTGACCGCCGAGGTCATATTCTGGCTACCTATGGCTGAAGTCCACCCATCCCATCCCCCAGCGGAGAAGCTGCCCCTCCACGTCTTCCGTGAGGCCGTCGAGGCCCGGCTCGAAGACTGTTCCCCCGAGGAGCTGCGCGTTCTCCTCCGCGTCCTCGCCAGCCGCGTCCGGCCCTCCGAGCGGCTCGCCTTCCTGCAAACCCTCCGCGCTCCCTCGGACCCCAACGCCCAGGCCGCGTTCCCACACGCGCTGCTCGATGACATCACCGAGTTGGCCCACGCGCTCCCAGAGAAAGCAAAGGAATGGGAGGACTTCTGGACCGAGGACGATGTCCTCGGCCCCTACGCCGAGTTCCTCGAGCCCCTCACCGCCCTCTTCCAGCGCGCCCAGGAGTCCTCCGAGCGCGGCCAGTACCCGCTCGCCCGCAATGCCTATCAGGCACTCTTTTCCCTCCTCGAATTCGAGGACGACCAGGGCCGAGGTCTCCGCGCCGAGCACCTCTCTCAGGTGGACATCCCCGAGGCCCGTGCCCGCTACCTCCGCGCCGTCTATGCCGTCACTCCTCACGAGCAGCGGGCCTCCCAACTCCTGAAGGAGATGCGCTGGATGCGCGAGCTGCTTCCCCGAGGGCCTCGGCCCCTCATGCAGGAGTGGCTCGACATCTCCTCCGAGCCTCTGCCTGACTTCGACGCCTTCCTGCGCGACTGGAGCGCCCTCCTCCGACAGCAGGAGGACCCCGATGCCGAGGCCTGGTTGCGCGAGGCCATCCGCCTCTCACAGGGCACACGCGGGCTGCGCGAGCTCGCCTTCTCGGAGCCCTCTCGCCATCCTCGCGCCTTCGTGGATCTCCTCGCCGCGCTGGAGCGCGAGGGCCAGACGCAAGCCGTGCTCACCACCGCCCGTGAGGCCCTCGAGGCATTGCCCGCCGCCCTCCCCCTGCGTGCCACCGTCGCCAGCGTCCTCGCCTCCGCCGCCGAGCGGCTCGGCCAACCCGACACCGTGCGCTCCGCTCGCTGGGAGGCCTTCGTCTCTCAACCCACCCTCCCGCGTCTCCTCGACCTTCGAGACACCCGCCCCTCCGAGCCCGAGCGCGCTCCCCTCATGGCCCAGGCCGCCCGCCACCTCGAGGCCGTCCTCCAGCAGCCACGCCAGCTCTCAGGCTCCATGGCCGCGCCGCCCGGCGATGAAGACAGCTTCGAGGTCCTCGCTCACGCCGACCGCCGGCTGCTGGCTCAAGCCTGGTTGCTCGCTCATGACTGGGAAGCCGCCCATGCGCTCGCCGCGAAGGAGAGCGCGCTCGGCTGGACGTATGGCGACAACCCCCAGGGTCTCGTGGTGCCGGCCTTCCTCGTGCTCCTCTCGGGCCAGCCCCTGCACAAGCTGCCGCGCAACGTGGACGCGCTCTGGCACCAGGCGCTGGAGTCGGGCACCCAGGCCGGAGCCTGGTACTCGGACGACAGACGTCACAATGAGGCCCTCCGCGACCGCCTGGCGCGCACCTACGCCGAGGCCCTCCCCGCCATCTCACTGGAGCCCTCCGAGCGGGAGCGGCTGCGCGAATGGTGTCTGGAGCTCGCCCGCAAGCGCGTGAGCACCATCGTCAGCCGCCAGCACCGACGCAGCTACGCCAAGGCCGCTCAACTGCTCGCTGCTGGGGCCGAGGTCCTCTGGCTGCACGGCGAGCAGGCGCGCGGCAACCTGCTGCTCGCCGGCTTCCGGGAGAGCTTCCGCCGCCACCGTGCCTTCCAGGCCGAGCTAGATGCAGCTGTAGGCTCGCGCGCTCCCGCCCTCCCACGCTGAAATCCCGCTGGAGCCCTGCTCGTGGCACACTCCCGCCATCCGCATGCGCGCCCCTCCCCGCTCCACTCCCGTCCCCAACGGGTTCGACGTCCTCTACGGGGAGACCGTCCTGCACATGGAGTCCCGGGTGGCCCACGTCGCCACCACCGCCGGCGTCATCGCCACCGCGCTGGTGCTCGCCTCCATCGCCTCCGGCTCCTCCATCCCCCGCATCATCCTCGCCGCCACTCTCGGGTTCCTCGCCTGGTACACGTGCGTCGTGCTGCTCATGCGCACCGGCCGCTTCCGCCCGTGGATGCGCTATGCGTCCTCGCTCGTGGACGTGTCCATGGGCACCGTCGTCGCCCTGTTGGACTTGCACGTCAACGGCCCCGTCTTCGCCCTGTCCGCCGGCGGGCCCGCCCTCTACGCCATCGGCGTCGCCATGGCCACCCCGCGGCTCCAGCCCCGGCTGTGTCTCTTCTCCGGCCTCGCCGCCGCCTCCCAGCTCATCATCGTCGTCCAGTTCATCCTCCGGCCCGCCGCCTCTCCCGAGGCGCTCGCCACCGGCGCCTACGACTTCTACGTCACCCTCGCCAAGGCCATCTTCCTCGTCACCATGGGCGCGCTCGGCATGGTGGCCAGCGGCTCCATGCGCTCGCTGCTCCTGCGCCTCACCGAGAGCGCCGTCGAGCGCGAGCGCGTGCGCGGTCTGCTCGGCATGCACGTGAGCGAGCAGGTCATGGAGCACCTGCTCTCCGGCCGCATGCCCGAGGGCGGCGAGCGCCGTGCCGTCACCGTCTGCTTCACGGACATCCGCGGCTTCACCCGCCTCTCCGAGTCCCAGCCCCCAGAAGAGACGCTGCGCCTGCTCAACCTCTACTTCGGGCGCATGTGCGAAATCGTCGCCTCCCACGGCGGGCTGGTGAACAAGTTCCTCGGGGACGGGATGCTCATCGTCTTCGGCGCGCCCACGCACCAGCCGGACGACGCGCGCCGGGCCCTGGCCGCCGCACGCGAGATGCTCGCCGAGGCCTCTCGCATGCGCGAGCAGGGCGAGTTCCCCGACCTGCGCATCGGCGTGGGCCTGCACCGCGGCGAGGCCGTGGTGGGCAACGTGGGCGGCGCCCAGCGCCAGGAGTACACCGTCATCGGCGACACGGTGAATACCGCCTCGCGGGTGCAGGATCTCACCAAGGTGCTCGGCCGCTCCCTGCTGCTCTCCCGCGAGTGCCGCGAGGCCCTCGGCGAGGGCGAGGACTTCGAGCCGCTCGGCGCCCATGGGGTGAAGGGCCGGCTCCAGCAGCTCGAGCTCTTCGGCGTCCCCGAGCAGGACTCATGGCAGGCCGCGTGAACTGACGAGCAGCGGACACCCGTACCGCACCTCCGTCCCCTGTCCCCCCACGGCCCACCCGGAGCATGACTGCGCCCATGGCGGCGTGGCTTGGACCTGGCCGCCGGGGGGAAGACGCACATGGCCGAGACGCGCGTGGGTGGGGCTCGCATCCGTTACGACGACGTGGGGCAGGGAGAGCCCGCCCTGCTCTTCATCCCAGGTTGGTGCACCAGCCGCGAGGTGTTCCGCAAACTCGCCCCCTGGTGCTCCGTCCTCCACCGCGCGCTCGTCGTGGACCTTCCCGGCCACGGCGAGTCCCAGAAGCCTGGCCCCGACTTCGGCAACACCACCGTGGTGGACACCCTGCGCGCCGTCATCGACGCCAGTGGCGCGCGCCAGGTGATACCCGTGGCCCTCTCCCACGGCGGCTGGTGGGCCATCGAGCTGCGGCGTCAGCTCGGACAGCGCATCCCCGCCCTCGTGCTGCTGGACTGGCTCGTGCTGGAGCCGCCCCCGCCCTTCCTCCAGGCCGTCAAAACGCTCCAGTCGTCCCAGTGGAAGCAGGCCCGCGACGGCCTCTTCTCCTTGTGGCTGCAGGGCGTCAGCTCGCCGGAGGTCATCCGCTTCGTCCGCGACGACATGGGCTCCTTCGGCGAGGACATGTGGAAGCGCGCCGGGCGGGAGATTGAGAAGGTGTACGCCCAGTACGGCAGCCCGCTGCAGGCGCTCGCCACCCTCTCGCCCCCCGTCCCCACCCTGCACCTCTACTCCCAGCCGGAGGACAGCGCCTGGCTGGAGGCCCAGCGCTCGTTCGCCTCCTCGCACCCCTGGTACCAGGTGCAGAAGCTTCCCGGGCGCAGCCACTTCCCCATGCTGGAGCTCCCAGAGGAAATGGCCGCCCGCATCGGCCGGTTCCTCGATTCCGCGCTGGGCACCCGCCCTGAGGGGTTGGCTCCTACTCCCACTTGATTCTGCCCCCCTCGGAGAGTTAGTTAGTTAGCACTAGCTAACCAATCAACGAGTGGAGTCATGGCACGTCCCCGACAGGTCCTGGACGAGGAGATTCTGGAAGCGGCACGCGCGTGTTTCATCGAGCACGGAGTCTCGGTGAGCACGGAGACGATCGCCGCGCGTCTGGGGGTGTCTGGGCCGGCGTTGCTCAAGCGGTTCGGCAGCAAGCGGGAGCTGCTCAAGGCGGCGTTCTCCATCGGGAAGGCGCCGCCGTGGCTGCCCATGGTGGAGGTGGGTCCGGATGCACGCGAGCTGACGGTGCAGCTGCGCGAGGTGGCCGGGGCCATCGACACCTTCTTCCGGGCGATGGTGCCGGCCTTCGCGGTGATGCGCGAGGCGGGCATCACCCCCGAGGAGCTGCGGGGTGATGACAAGGAAGCGCCCGCCCCGGCGCGCACCTACCTGGCGCTCGCGGGTTGGTTCCGCCGGGCCCAGGAGCAGGGCCGGCTGCGCGAGGGAGACCCCGGCGTGATGGCCAGCCTCTTCGTGGCGGGCCTGCAGTACCGCTACTTCCTGGCGCACGTGACGAACGAGAGCGTCCCGACGGAGGCAGAGGTCCCCTGGTTGGAGCGCATGGTGGACATCTTCTGGCGCGGGGTGGCGCCAGGGGCCCAGGAAGGCGCGGCCTCCGCCGAGAAGACACGTGCCTCGCGGGGCAAGGGTGAGTCGAAGCGGGGCTGAGTGGATGTGACGGTGGCCCCTGGGGCTCGCCTCACGCATCTCGGCGCGGAAGACGCGGCCGTGCTCTTCACAAACGAGGTCGCAACCTGATTTGACCCGGCGGACTTCGACGGGTACGGTCGTCGTTGCTCATTCGAGCCCTGACGAGGGCGACCCGTACCAGGAAGGAACGACGGGCCGTGGAGGTGTTCCATGGCTTGGTTCGTCCTGATGCTCGCGGGTGTTCTCGAAGTCGTCTGGTCGCTCGGGCTCAAGTACACGCAGGGCTTCACACGTCCGGTTCCGAGCGTCATCTCCGGGACGGCCATCGTCGCGAGCATGGTCTTGCTCGCACGAGCCGCACGCACGCCGTGGCGTCGATCGTTGGCTTGAAACTGACATCGACCACGTAGCGGCTGCGTGAATTTCTCGAAGACCTACCTCCTCACGCCCGAGAAGGTCGTCGTCATTGTCTCTGGTGACTGGCACGGGCCCTAAGGAAAGAAGGCAGCATGAAGAACAAAGATGCGAGCACAAGCACGGACCTACCTCTCGCGAAGATCTCGTCCGCCGAGTCATTGCTCGTCGCGGCAGGACGCGACCGACGCCCGGGGGCGCCGCTGAACCGGCCGCCCGTTCCCGCCTCGAACTTCATCCTCGGCACCGAGCGCGCCTACTCGCGAGACGACGGCACGCCAACGTGGGAAGCGCTGGAGGAG
Source organism: Archangium lansingense (assembly GCF_026626635.1). Classification (GTDB taxonomy): domain Bacteria; phylum Myxococcota; class Myxococcia; order Myxococcales; family Myxococcaceae; genus Archangium; species Archangium lansingense. Next base: position 13,676,696 of record NZ_JAPNKA010000001.1, on the reverse strand, counting down.
ATCGTCGGACTCCTGGAGGGAGGCCACACCGTCGCATTCTCCTCAGGCATGGCCGGTGTCGCCGCGGTCTTCGATCAACTGCGCGTCGGGGCGCAGGTCGTGCTCCCAGACGATTGTTACCAGGGCGTGGTCGGGCTCGCCGAACTTGGGAACCAGAAGGGCCTCTGGAGTCTCCGCAGGTTGGCCGTTGACGATACAGCCGGGTGGGTGCGGGCTTGCACGGACGCAGATCTCATCTGGCTGGAATCTCCGTCGAACCCATTGCTGACGGTGGCCGACGTGCGCACCATCTGTTCGGCCACCCGAAAGCCATCTGCCCTCTTGGCGATCGACAATACGTTCGCGACCTCCCTGAATCAGCGACCGCTCGACCTGGGCGCTGACGTCTCCTTCCAGTCGGCAACCAAGTTCATCGGTGGGCACTCGGACCTGCTCGCTGGGGTGGTCACCGTGAGACGTGACGATCTCCGCGCGGCCTTGCGGCGCTCACGTGAGCTGAACGGAGCCACGCCCGGCGCACTCGAGTCATTCCTCGCGGTGCGTGGTGCGCGCACGATGGCGCTCAGGCTCGAACGCGCCCAGGCCAACGCGATGATCCTCGCTGAGCGCCTGCATGCGCACCCTCGTGTCGCGCTTGTCCGGTACCCGGGACTGAGCAGCCACCCGACGCACTCGGTTGCGCGCGACCAGTTGAAAGGTTTCGGCACCATCATCTCGTTCGATGTTCGTGGCGAGGCCGCGGCGGCCGACAAGGTGTGTTCGCGGGTCAGTCTCATTCATCACGCCACGAGCTTGGGGGCTGTGGAGTCGACGATTGAACGCCGTGCAGGCATCCCCGGCCAGGAGCATCTGCCCCCATCGCTCCTCAGGTTGAGCGTCGGAATCGAGAATGTCGAAGAGCTCTGGGAAGACCTCGCAGCGGCCCTGCGAGACGAGTAGGTCGCAGCTATTCCAGATGTGACGCGGGCGCGCCTCACAGCGGCCGCGGCGGCAGGAAGATGATGAACTCGGTGCTGCGCTGAACGAGCGCCGAGTGCGGCACACTCTCTGGCGTCGTCAGCCCCAGTTCCTCGAACACCTGGAACCGGGCCACGTGGACATGGGCACGGTGGAGCCGCAGGCGCTCGTGCCACACGGAGTACGTGCCGGGCCTGCCGTCCCTCCGCGTGTAGAAGCCTCGCAAGGGGTGGGTGAGGACCACCGCGGTCTCCTCCTCGTCGCGGAAGCCATCCAGGCACCCCATGGGTGTCTCGGTTCCTACGAGCTCCAGCTCCGCCCGGCCCCACGTGCCCTGGGTGTCCAGACGGTAGTGCTCGCAGGGCCCGCCCTCGCCGGACCAGCGCGTCTGGAAGCGCATGCGCGCCGGGTGCCACGGGAGCTTCCAGAGGGAGCGCGGCACTCCCACCCAGAACGAGTCGAGCGATGTCCCGAAGAACCACACCGCGCGCTCGCCCCGGTAGCGCACATAGGCCCGGTAGTTGGTCTGCCCCATTCGCGCCCGGAAGAAGGGAGCGAAGCCGAAACGGAACTCCTCGTCCCGGAAGGGCACGGCCGAGACGAAGGCCACCCGGCGGCCGTCCTTCAACACGAACGTGTCGGGCTCGAAGTCCGGCGGCAGGTGACGCGCGAGCGCCTCGGGCGGCACCGCGTACGTGATGATGGCGAAGTCGAGCAGGAGCGTCGTCACGTCCCACGGGCCGCTCGCGGGGCGCGGCACGAAGGGAGACGGCGTGGGTATGTCTGTTCCGGGCGCCTCGGGCTGTGCGGTCATCTCGTGCCGGATGCTAATCCCCTTCAGCGAAGTGACCGAATGCTCCCTCTCCCTTCGGGAGAGGGGAAGGGTGAGGGTGTCCGAACCCGTTCTTCAACCCGTGGCACTCAGTGTGTGCACGGGGTTCAACCCGGTTTCACCCGATACCCTCACCCCGTCCCTCTCCCGAGGGGAGAGGGGAAATGGGCGCGGGAAAGGTGTCAGTGTCCCCAGGGGCACTCTCGCGAACCTACCTGAAAGGGATTAGCCCCGATGCGCCCGTTCGTCCTGCTCGTAACCCGCCCGGGCCTCCTCGGGAGTCTCGAGCAGGTAGCGCTGGCGCTGCTCCGGCGTCAGACAGCCCGTGACCGCCTCGCGCAGCAGGGCCTGCAGCCGGGCGGTTCCCACCGTCCAGAGGCGGAGCGTCCCGTCCTCCGACACGCAGAGCACCCGCTCGCCGTCCGCGCTGAATGAGTACCGAACCTTTCCTTCCTGCCCACCACCGAGCACCACGGGCTCCCCGGTGCCATCCGCCCGCCACACGCGGGCCGTCCCATCCTCCGAGGCCGTGAGCACTCGCTGCCCGTCCGCGCTGAACACCGCGCGCTCCACCCGTCCTGCATGGCCTCGGAGCGCGAGCGGCTCTCCAGTGCCATCCGCCCGCCACACCCGCACCGTCCCATCCCGCGACGCCGTGAGCACCCGCTGCCCGTCTGCGCTGAACGCCGCGAGCTCCACCTCCGCCTCCGGGCCCGCGAGCACCAGCGGCTCTCCGGTGCCATCCGTCCTCCACACCCGCACCGTCCCGTCCTCCGCCACGGTGACCACCCGCTGTCCGTCCGTGCCAAGTTCCGCGGACCTCACCCCGCCCGAATGGCCCGCGAGCACCACGGGCGCCTCCGCTCCCTCCACCCTCCACACCCGCGCCGTCCCATCCTGCGACCGGGTGAGCACCCACTGTCCGTCCGCGCTGAAGTCCGCGGACCACACCTCTTCTTCATGGCCTCGCAGCACCACGGGCTCGCCGGTGCCGTCCACTCGCCACACCCGCACCGCCCCTTCCTGCGACCGGGTGAGCACCCGCTGCCCGTCCGCGCTGAGCTTCGCGGGCCACAGCACCGCCAGGTAGCCCTGGAGCACCACGGGCTCTCCGATCCCATCCGCCCTCCACACCCGCACCGTCCCTGCCCGTGAGGCGGTGACCACCCGCTCGCCGTCCGGACTGAAGGCCCCAGCATCCACCTCGCCCTCGGGGCCCGCGAGCACCACGGGCTCTCCCGCCCCATCCGCCCTCCACACCCGTACCGCCCCGTCCTCCGACGCCGTCAGCACCCGCTGCCCGTCTGCGCTGAACTCCGCGCGCGTCACCCTTCCTACGTGGCCCGCGAGCACCACGGGCTCTCCAAAGCCATTCCACACCCGCGCCGTCCCGTCCTCCGACGCCGTGAGTACCCGCTGCCCGTCTGGACTGAACTCCGCCGAGCGCACCCCCGCCGCGTGGCCTCGCAGCACCACGGGCGCTCCCGTGCCATCCGCCTGCCACACGCGCGCCGTCCCATTCTCCGACGCCGTCAGAACCCTCTGCCCGTCCGAGCTGAACACCGCGCTCGCCACCGCTCCCGCATGGCCCTCGAGCACCACGGGCTCTCCTGTGCCGTCCGCCCTCCACACTCGCGCCGTCCAGTCCTCTGATGCCGTGAGCACCCACTCGCCGTCCGCGTTGAACTCCGCGCTCGCCACCGCTCCCACGTGCCCTGCGAGCACCACCGGCGCTCCCGTGCCGTCCGCTCGCCACACTCGCGCCGTCCCGTCCTCCGACGCCGTCACCACCTTCTGCCCATCCGCGCTGAAGGCCGCCGACCGCACCCCGTCCCCGTGGCCCCGCAGCACCACGGGCCTCCCCGCGCCGTCTGCCCTCCACACCCGCGCCGTCCCGTCCTCCGACGCCGTCAGCACCCACTGCCCGTCCGCGCTGAACTCCGCGCTCGTCACCCGTTTCCCATGGCCCCGGAGCATGACGGGCTCGCCCGAGCCATCCGCCATGGCCACCCGCACCGTGCCGTCCTCGGACACGATGAGCACCCGCTGCCCGTCCGGGCTGAACTCCGTCGGCCACAGCCGATCCTCGTGCGCCGCGAGCACCACCGGCTCTCCGCTCCCGTCCGCCCTCCACACCCGCACCCGCCCCTCCTGCGACGTGGTGAGCACCCGCTGCCCGTCCGCGCTCAGCTCCGCGGACCACACGCCTCCTTCATGGCCCGCGAGCACCACCGGCTCTCCCGTGCCGTCCGCCCTCCACACCCGCGCCGTCCCATCCTCCGCACCGGTGAGCACCCGCTCGCCGTCCGCGCTGAACACCGCGAGCTCTACCCGTCCCTCGTGCCCCGCGAGCACCAGCGGCTGCATCGCCCCCCGGTGCAGCGCCTCGAGGGCGCTCTGGTGCCACTCCGGCGCCGTCTCCGGCTCCGCCACCTCGCGCAGCACCAGCACCGCCAGCGCCAGGTCCCACTCCATCAGCCGCCGTGCCTGGAGCACCCGCGCCACGTCCCGCGCATACCGCGCCCGCTCGCGCTCCCGCGACTCGCCCTCGTTGGCTCGCGGCTCTCGCTTCCGATCCTCCCGCACCCACTCCACCAACCGGCCCCACCGGCGGATCAACGTCTCGTGCGCCAGCCGCAGCCACGGCTCCGGCGGCTGTCCCCCCTCCTCGCCCCGCACCACCAGCCGGTGCCGCACCAGTTTCTCCACCACCGCGTCGAACGCCGCGGCGTCCTCCTCCCGCTCTGGGCGCAGCAGCTTCAATCCCTCGCGCCGCGCGTGCGGGCTCATCTCCTCGCGCAAGTCCACCAGCCGCACCAGCAGCCGGCGAGCCTGGTGCCGCTCGGCCTCGGACAACGACTCGTAGAGCCGGTCCCCCGTGCGCGCCATCGCCCCCACCACGCCACCGAGCTCCTCGTATGCTTCCCGCGTCAGCCGGCTCCCCGCTCGCCGCTCCCACAACTGGTCCAACGCATGCTGCAAGAGCGGGAGTGCCCCCGGCTCCTGCTCCACGTCCCGCCGCAGCGCCTCCACCAGGCCCGGCTCCAGCTCCAGCCCCACCACACGCGCGGGCCCCTCGATGACGTCCGCGAGCTGCTCGGCCCGCAGCGGGCCCACGAAGAGCCGGTGCGCCGCCGAGTACACCACCGACTCCAGCTGCGGGCCCGGGTGGTCCACCCGCACGTGCTCGCAGCGCCCGAGCGCATCCACTCGCAGCGTGGCCACCACGAGCACCCGGAGCGCTTCGGTCCGCGTCAGCCTCCACAGCGCCCGCATGAGGGCCTCGCGCTCCTCCACGGTGGGCACCTGGGTGAAGAGCTCCTCGAGCTGATCCACCACCACCAGCAGCCACCGGTCCGGCCGGGCCTCGCGCAGCAGCCGCGCCTCCCAGAGGACCTCGGCGACCGTGGCCCCCTGGGCCGTGAGTGCCCCGCTCTGGCGATGCAGCCCCGACAGCAGCGCGCGCAGCCTGCCGAGCGAGCTGAACCGGCCCGGTCCCTCCTCCACCTCGAGCATCCGGGGTGCGCCAGCCTCGCCGGGGCGCAGCACGACGACGTCCCAGGGCTCACGCGCGTCCTCGTGCAGCCGAGGCACCAGCCCGGCCAGCACCAGCGAGGACTTACCGCTGCCCGAGGCGCCCACCACCACCTGGAAGCGCGAGCCCCAGCCCCCCATCGCCGCGCGCACGCGCAGCACCAGCTCGCGCTCCAGCTCACCGCGCCCGAAGAAGAAGCGGCGGTGCTCCGGCTCGAAGGCGAGCAGGCCCCGGTAGGGCCGGGCGTCGAGGGGGGTTGGGTTGGCCGCGAGGGGCTCGTTCCGCACGGCCGCAGTCTAGCAGCCGCAGGCCCCTGGCAGGGGACCTCTGGCTGTCCGGGTGGCGGGCGGGCAGGCGCGGTGATGCGCAGGTACACTCCGCGCATGGCCAACGATGCTCGTGACTACTTGCTCCGGCAGTTCGAAACAGCGTGGGCGCTCACCCAGTACCACCTCGAAGGACTCACCACCGAGGAGTGCTTGTGGCGCCCTGCGCATAAGGGATTGCACGTGCACAAAGAGCCTGAGGGTCGGTGGCGCGCCGATTGGCCCGAGAGCGAGGGCTATGACATCGGCCCGTCGAGCATCGCGTGGCTGTCATGGCACTTCGGCTTCTGGTGGTCCATGGTGCTCGACCACTCCTTCGGTGACGCGACGCTGTCCCGCGAGAACGTGGTGTGGCCCGGCACTGCCGACGGCGTCCGCGAGTGGCTCGGCCGGCTTCAGGGACAGTGGCGAGCGAAGCTCGAGCAGCTCACGGATGAAGACCTGCGCTCGACCCAGCGCACACGATGGCCCTTCCAGGATCGTCCGTTCGGCGACGTCGTCGCCTGGGCCAATGTCGAGCTCACGAAGAACGCCGCCGAGCTCGGCTACGCACGCTTCCTCTACGCTGTCCGTGCTCGCTGAGGCGGCCTCAGCGCTCCCTGCCCGGTAGACGCCACCGGAAGACCCGGCCCCCGGGCAGGCGCACTGCCAGCACCCTCCGCCTCGCCCTGCCCACCCGAGCTGTCTTCAGCACCACGCCCCACCGCGCCGACACTCCTCCCTCGTCCGTCAGCCTCCAGCGCAGCTCGAAGGCGAGCCACTCCTCCTCTGCTTCCGCCGGGAAGGCGCCCGAGGCACGCAGGCTCCCGGCGAAGCGCCGTCCATCCGCCAGCGGATTCGGCTCCACTCCCAACAGCGGGTTCTCCCGCGCCCAGCGCTCGAAGCGCGCCGCGAAGCCCTCACCCAACGCCGCCGCCAACACCGGCCACGTCCGCTGCACCAGCCTCCGGCGCTTCATCCCCAGCGCCTCGGCCGCCGCCCCCACCCGCTCCGCATCGAAGCCCGCTGGCACCGGCTCTCCCATTCCCAGCGCACGGGCCAATTCCGCCTGAGCCTTCGCCAATCTCTCTCGCGCGCTCATGGCGCCCCGCCCTCCCAGCGCGCCACGCCTCGCGCCAACGCCGCCCTCATCGCCTCCAGCTCCGCGCCCAACACCTCCGACGGTGGGAAGTGGTCATCCCACTCGAGCAGCGCTGGCACCGGCCCCACCCTCGCCGCGAGTGTCTCCAGCAGCGCTAGCGGACCCTCGGGCACCGCGTGCGCGTGCGTGTCGTGGTACAGGCCCCCTCGCTTCACCCCTCCCGCCACGTGCACGTACGCCAGCCGCTCGCGAGGCACTGCCGCCAGCACCGCCTCCGCGTCCGTCCCGTGGTTGAGCGCGTTCGCATACAGGTTGGCCACGTCCAGCAGTACTCCCACTCCCGTGCGCTCCAGTACGCCCGTCAACCACTGTGCCTCGGAGAGGGCCGCGCCGGGCCACTCGAAGAGGCTCGCCACGTTCTCCAGTGCCAGCGGCACCGGCAGCGCCGCCTCCGCCAACCGCACGTTCTCCGCCAGCACCTCCAGCATCTCCTCCGTGCGCGGCAGCGGCAGCAGGTGTCCGCTCTCCACGCCTCCCGCTCGCACGAATGCCAGGTGCTCGCTCACACAGACCGCGCCCAGCCGCTCGGCCAGCCGCGCCAGGGTGTCCAGCCGCTTCCGCTCCGGCGGCTCCGCGCTCCCCAACCCCAGTGACACCCCGTGCAACACCACCGGAACTCCCCGCTCCTTCAACCGCTTCAGGGGCTCCGGCAGCGTGCCCTTGGGGTCCAGGTGCTCGGCCAACACCTCCACGAAACCCACGCCCTGCGCCTCGTCGAGGTAGTGCGCCAGTTGCCGCCTCCACCCCAGCCCCACCCCCGCTGGCAGCTTCAATCGCCGCCCCCGCCACAACCGCCGCAGCCTCCGCCGCAGCCACCACCCCCGTCGCCTCCTCCGCTGTCACCCCCGCCCCCGCCCCCGTCCACGCTCCCGCCCCCGCTGCCCGGTGGCACCAGGTAGGCCCGCAGGTCCGCCATCCCCGCGGCCGCCAGCAGTCCCGTGCCGAAGAGCGCCACCGACATCGCCACGCTCGCGCTGTTCATCGTCCCCCACGCGCCATCGGCCTTCGCCGTCGTGCGCAGCGGCTCGTTGTCCTGCCGGAGCTTCGCCAGCGCCTTGTCACCCCTCCTCGAGCGCCGGGGCTTGCGCCCCAGCACCCAGAAGCCGAGCACCGCGCCGAGGACGAGCAGCATCAGCAGGAACCCCACCGGCCTGTCTCGTGAGATGCCCACCATCAGCTTCATCAGACCCAGGCCCAGCCCCGCTCCGAAGTAGAGCGCCATCGGGTACTGCCTGCACCGGGCCGCCACCTCGGGGTTCATCAGGAAACCTCGGCGGCGCAGCCCCTCCTCCAGTCCGTCCAGCTCCCTGTCCACCTTCTCGTGCAGCGTCGCGACCTCTCCCACCGGCGAGGAGAGCGCCGCGTGCACGGCGCGCTCGAAGGGCCCCGCGCTCGCGGGCGGCTGGCCTACCGCCCTCAGCACGCCTCCGTCCTCCCAGCGCAGCACCCCGTCATGCACCAGCGACGCCACCGCCGTCGTCACCGCGCTCTCCCGGTGCTGCAGCGCCGCCACCTGGTAGGGGTCCAGCTTCAGCTCGGCGCTCTGCGGCTCCTCCGAGGGCTGGTTCAACGTGGACTGCCACACCTTCGCGGCGATCAGCAGCACCACCACGTAGGGAATGTAAGCTGCCAGGAACTCCCCACCACTCCAGTCCAAGGGATTCACGACTTCCCTCCTCCGGGCCTTCGCCCTTCTTGGGTTTCGCTTTCCTCTGAAGCAATGACAGCCAGAGGTAACAGCTCCCCCTGTGACATCTCTGTGACCGGAGTGGGGCGGACCGGTGACTCGTGGCTCTCAGAACCGCACGGTATCCGAGGACCTGCGCAGGGAGCCAACCTGGGGCTCGGATACCCTCACCCCGTCCCTCTCCCGAGGGGAGAGGGGATGTGTCTCAGTCGCGGTGGCCCAATGCCTTGTCCAGGTTGTACGCCGCGCTGATGAGCGACAGGTGTGTGAGCGCCTGCGGGAAGTTGCCCAGCGCCTCTCCCGAGGGCCCCGTCTGCTCCGCGTACAGCCCCACGTGGTTCGCGTAGCCCAGCATCCGCTCGAACGTCAGGCGCGCCTCGTCCAGCAGCTCCGGCTTCGTCACGCTCGCCCGCGTCATCGCCTCCACCAGCCAGAAGGTGCACAGGTTGAACGTGCCCTCTCGCTGCCTCGACACCCCGTCCTCCGTCGCCTCCGCGTCGTAGCGGAACACCAACCCATCCGAGGTCAGCCCTCCCTGCGCCGGCGGCTTGCGGAGCATGTCCAGCGTCGACAGCATCCTCGGGTCCACCGGCGACAGGAAGAACACCAGAGGCATCAGCAGGTTCGCCGCGTCCAGCGAGCTCGTCTCATAGGACTGGATGAACGCGCCCCGCTTCGCGCTCCAGCCCTTCTGCATGATCTCCTCGAACATGACGTCGCGCGTCCGCAGCCACCGCGCTCGGTCCGCCGGGAAGCTGCGCTTGTCCGCCAGCCGGAGGGCCCGGTCCAACGCCACCCAGCACATCATCTTCGAGTACACGAAGTTCTGCGACCCTGCCCTCACCTCCCAGATGCTCTCGTCCTTGTCCTGCCAGTGGTCGCACACCCAGTCCACCAGCCGCCGCAGGTGCCTCCAGAAGTCATACGAGATGGGCGCTCCGTGCTTGTTGTACAGGTACACCGAGTCCATCAGCTCGCCATAGATGTCCAGCTGGAGCTGGTGCGCCGCCCCGTTGCCAATACGCACGGGCCTCGCGCCCCCGTACCCCGACAGGTGCAGCAGCACCTCCTCCTTCGGCACCTCGCCACCATCGAGCGCGTACATGAGAGGCAGCGGCGCACCGTCCGGCAGCTCCGCGATGCGCGCCTCCAGCCAGCGCATGAATGCACCCGCCTCCTTCTTGAAGCCAATGCGCAGCAGCGCGTACACCGTGAAGGCCGCATCGCGAATCCACACATAGCGGTAGTCCCAGTTGCGCACGCCTCCTGGTGACTCCGGCAGGCTGCACGTGGGCGAGGCGACGATGGCCCCCGAGGGCTCGAACGTCATCAGCTTGAGCGCCAGCGCCGAGCGCTGAACCACCTCGCGCCACCGCCCCGTGTAGGAGCACCCCGCGACCCAATGCCGCCAGTAGTCCACCGTGCCCCGGAACAACACCTCCGAGGCCTCGTGCCCCAACACCTTGTCATGGCACGAGTCCGGCGCGCCCTCGCGCAGGCCAAACACCGCCGATTGGCCCTCGCGCAGCGTGAAGCGCCCGCTGACGCGCCGCCCATCCGTCTCCAGCGGCACCGCGGTGGCCAGCGTCAGCTTCAGCGTCTCCGACACGAAGCTCGCCCCGCCGTGCATCATCCGCACATGGTGCGCGTCCCGCCCGAAGTTGAAGGCAGGCATGCACTCCATGAGGAAGGACATCTCCCCACGCACCACGCGGATGCGCCGCACCACCTCGCGCACCCGGCCCACGTGGCCCGCGCGAGTCATTGGCATGAAGTCCACCAGCTCGCCCACGCCGTCCGAGGAGTAGAAGCGCGTCACCAGCACGTTGCTGTCCGGCCAGTAGAACTGCTTGTGCACCACCCGCCCCACGTCCACCTCCGGGGCAATGCTGAAGTGCCCGCCCTTCTCCGGGTCCAACAGCGCCGCGAAGACACTTGGGCTGTCGAAGAAGGGGAAGCACAGCCAGTCCATCGTCCCGTCCGTCGCCACCAGGGCGACCGTGCGCAGGTCCCCGATGACGCCATGGTCCTCGATGGCCGGAGCTCGGGACGTCTTCTGCCCATTCATACAGGCTCCTCCCGCGCACACGGGCCCCGGCGTGGCGGCCCGTGGCATTCAGGAGATGTATGAACGGGAGAGACGGATTGGACCTGGGGAACAGCTCGTGCCCGCCCGGCTACTCCCCGGCCGGGTCACGCATCGCCCGCACCAGCGCCCGGGCCGGCGAGCCCCACTCCGCCTTCACGTTCAGCGGCAGGCACACCAGCTCGTGCACCCCCACCTTCACGTCGCTCAGGTCCAGCCCTTCGATGATCCACACTCCTGCCTCGCGCAGCAGTTGGTGCACGCTCACGCCGTCCGCGTGGAAGCCCGAGCGAGACACATAGTCCACGCCCACGCACGCCACCTGGCGCTCCACCAGCAGCCGCGCGGCCGCCTCCGACAGCCGCACGAAGTCCTCCCCGTGAGGCAGCTTCCACCACTCGCGCTGCGAGTTGCGCGTGCGCAGCAGCAACCGCTCGCCCGGCCTCGGCTCGTAATCGGCCAGCGAGTCGGCCCGGATGCAGTCCACGTCGTCCAGGTGCAGCACCCGCGCCCGGCCCACCGTGGCGCTCAGCGGCAGTCGCTCCATGTCCTCCAGGTCCAGCTCCGTGCTCGGCGGCGCCGTCACGTACGTCCCCATCCACGCCGCGCGCTTGAGCCACTCGGCCTGCTGCGCCGAGCTCTCCGGGAGCTCTGCCCTCAGTGCCGCGTCCTGTCCCTCCGACGGCTCCTCACCGAATGGCACCGAGATGTCCAGCCAGGCTCCCTCCATGTGCTTCCTCCTCTTCGGGACACGGGTGTCCGCTGGGGTTGAGAGACCCTCACCCTACCCCTCTCGCAGGGGCGAGGGGAAATTGCGCCAGCAAGCCCGGATGGCAGGCGGGGCGCCCGCTCAGGTGGAGTCGAACACGAGCTCGAACTCGTCGTCACCCTCTCAGGGGGAGAGACGCAGTGTCACCCGTTTCTCACCCTCGGGAAAAGACGATGACATCCTTGATGGGGCTCTCCTTCCGGCCCGCCACCACCTCGGCGTAGTCCTCCGGAGGGTGCCTCGCGGTGATGAGCCGCTCCAGCCCACCTGGCCACTTCGTGCGGAAGCGCCCGAGGTCCGCCACCGCCGCCTCGAAGTCCTCCGGCGCCGCGTTCACCGTGCCGAGCACCACCTGGTTGTTCATCACCCACTGCTTCATCAGCCCGCCCTCGTCCAGCTCCCCCTCCTCGCTGCTGGGCACTCCGGTGAAGACATACACCCCGTTGGGAGCCAGCGCCTTCATCAGCTCGAAGGCCGCGCTGGCCACGCCCGCCGCCTCGTACACCACGTCCGCCCGCCCCCGCTGCTTCACCAGCTCCTCCACCCGGTGCTGCTTGGAGGACACGTAGGGCACGCCCAGCGACTCGGACACCTCTGCCTTCGGGTTGGGTTTGGGCGAGCGCGAGTACATCGTCGTCTGGAAGCCCGCGCGCATCAGCAACATGGCGCCCAGTTGGCCCACCGGCCCCGCGCCCAGCACCACCGCCCGGCCCCCGCCCTTCTGCTCCCACGGCATGCGCGTCTGCACATGCACCACCTCGCGCAGCGACTTCTCGGCGATGGTGAGCGGCTCCGTCAGCACCGCCACGCCCCGCAGCTCGCGCGGCACCTTGTGCAGGTACTGTGCGTCCTCCACGAAGCTCTCCGCGCAGAAGCCGTGCGCCGCTTGAATCCCCCGCTCCGTGTACTCGCCCGTGACGCAGAAGTCCGGGTACCCCGCGCGGCACGGCGCGCACTCCGCCCGAGGGCACGGCCGGCGCACCCGCGGCACCACCAGGTCCCCGGGCGCGAGGTTCTTTACCTGCTCACCCACCTCCACCACCTCACCCAGACACTCGTGGCCGACGATGAGGTAGTCCTCCCCCTCGGGCGGCTGGCCGTGCTTGCCCTCCACCACCTCCTTGTCGGTGCCACACACCCCCACCTCCAGCGTGCGCACCCGAACCTGCGTGGGCGAGCGCAGCTTTGGCTCGGGCACGTCGATGACCTTCACCTCGTGGCTCTTGGGGAACACCGCCACCGCCTTCATCGCGCCACCTCCTGTGAGACCTGTCGATGCCCTGGATTCACCCCGCGTGCACCCGCCGAGGAGCCCGGAGCCCCGGTGGTGGACACTCGGAGAGGGCCGGGTGCGCACCGGTCAACGGAGGCAGGCGTGAGTTTGCGCGTGCTCCCCACCCGGGAGCGGGTCTATGACGAGGCCGTGAGCGATTCCGCGCCCTCCGTCACCCCCTCGCGCTCCCTGTTCATCGGAGCCATCAGCGTCCTGGCGCTGTCCGTGCCCTTCTTCATCTTCGGGCTGGTGTTCATGAACGTGAAGGCCCGCATCGAGTTCCAGTGCCAGCGGGGAGGGCCCTGTTCCCTGACCCGCATCGGCCTGCTCACGCGGGAAGAGCCCATCACCTTCACGATGGAGGAGATGCAGAGCGCTCGCGTCGAGCGGGACCGCAGTCCCCGGGGCGAGCAGCAGAACATCTACCGGCCGGTGCTCGTCACCACGCGAGGCGAGTTTCCCCTGTCGCACCACTGGGTAGCGGAGGAGCGGGAGGCCAATCGCGCCGTCATCTCCATCAACCAATTCCTCAAGAGGCCCGGGACGCCGGGCTTCACCATGTGGCACGACGATCGGCCGCGCGCCAGCCGCATGGGCATCATGTTCACCGTGGCAGCGGTGCTGGTGTTGCTGTTCGGGCTGTGGCTCACCTGGCGCGCCGTGCGCCGTCGTCGCCAGGAGCGCGCCCAGAGCACAGTTCCGGGGGTGTAGAAGCTGGCATGGTTGCGTCGTTGCCGCGGCTGCGTTGTACGCCCGGCAGCAAAGCATCAGACCCAGCTTCATGTGGCCTGCGCCTGACTGCCTGCAGTTCACACGCCTTGGGGGAACGGCCAGAATGCGGAGACACAATGGCGTCCTCACGGAAACGCACACAACGTGATTCGAAGAGCCCTGCTCCATCTGAAACCGGAGCGACACGGGCCTATGCTGGCTACGAGTACCAGATCCTCGTCAGCCTCTGGGTCGCCCTGGTGCTCATGTTCGAGCAAGAGGGAACGAATCACATCGAACTCGAGCCCGCCTCACAGGAAGACATCGAGGCGGATCTCCTCGTGAAATCGGAGGAGGCCTCATCGCCGCTCGTGGTCGCTCGAAGGCTGATCTTCCAGGTCAAGCTCCACTCCACTCCATGGACGGTGTCAGAATTCGAGCGGGTGCTGAAAGGAAGCGCCTCCTCGGGGGGAAGCCGACGATCCGCGCTGCAGCGCCTGATTGACGAGCCACAACACCACTACGTCCTGATCACCAACGCACAGCTTCCCCGAAGCCTTCAGGGATTCCGCATCGAAAGTCCGATGGAGCAGTCTTCAAATCCCTCGCTCTCGAAGAAGGTGCACCTACCCGAGGGAGTGGACCGAACTGCCCTTGCCCGACGGATCGGCATCCTCGATCAACAAAGGGACGAGTGGGTATCCACGCAGATCCACAAGCTGCTCTCGCAGAGGCTTTTCGTTCCGTCCACGGCAGTAGACGCTTGCGTGAAGCAGCTCATGGAGCACGCGCGTGACAGACTCCTGAACCGAGCACCGCGAGAGTGGACTCGAGCGGAGATTCTCCGGACCGCCGAATCGTTCGGTGGGAACCCCTTGGGAAGCAGCGAACTCCGGGCCTTCGTCCCACCGCTGAATTATGCGGACATCCAGAACCGGCTCGGCAAGGACCATGCGGTGCTTCTGCAGGGCCCACCCGGTGCCGGTAAGACCCAGGTCCTGGAGAAGCTGAAGCACGAGTACCGGATACTGAAGGATCCGTTCGCGGTATGTGCACCGCAGACGCCCAGAGAGCTTCGGGAGGCGGTACACAAGCCGGGGCGCATCTTCATCGAGCTGGAAGATCCTTGGGGCAAGTTCCGGCAGGAGCCAGGAGGACCCCGCTGGTACAGCGAGCTCCCCTCGCTTTTGAAACTCGCAAGTGACGACAAGAAGATCGTGGTCACGACCCGAGAAGCCATCCTCCACGAGAGTGGTGAGGACCCACCCGGAACATTCCAACGGTTCGCAGTCTCCCTGACGTACGAGCACTATGACGAGGAGGCTCGGCGGCGCATCCTCGAGAACAAGCTCGTGGGGGCACGCCCCTGGCAGGTCGAGCTGGTCGCCGCATTCGAGCAGCGGATCCTCAAGGAGCTCCAAGCCCCTCTTTCACTCGATCACTTCGCCGACAGGATGAAGGGGCTCAAAACGGACAAGGCTTTCGATCTCGATGAAATGCTGAGAACGTGCTCCGTCGGGCAGCTCGCCCCTCGTTTCGTCGAAGAGGTACTGAGTCTGGAGTGGAAAGCAGTGCCAGCAGCCATCTGGCTGTGGGGACTGCTGTCCCTCTCTCAGCGTTCGACCGTCCACACAGACGAGGCGAACGAATGGAAAGAGTTCCTGAAGCGGCACGAGCACCGCCCGGTTCCCTGGAACAAGCTCCTCGAGTGGATGCTTGCAGGCCGATGGCTGATTCGCGAGGCGGGTCACTACCGTGTCCACTCCACCACGGTGGAAGGGCTTCAGCGCATCCTCCGTGCGGAGTCCGATCAGGCCGAAGCCATATTGAAAGAGCTGCTGCCGAGCCTCGCCGCCGCGAACCGCGTGGACGATGCCTTCAGGTTGATTCGCCAACTCCCAACGGAAGTCATTCAGCTTCCGCCCAAGGTACTCGCGGCGCTCCGTGGCTGCCTCCTGTCCCAACTAGTCACGGGGAACCCGGAGCAATTTGAGTACCTGTTCGAGGAAGCTCGCCAGCAGCTCGCCGAGGCGGATGATGCAGTGTCCCTGCTCGTGATTGGGATTGCCGGTTCCATGGACCGCGCGAATGGCTCGTATCTGATGGGCAGCTTCATTCCACCTGTCTGGACGCCAACACAGAAGGCCCAGGTCCAGGCGTCCGTCGAAGCCCGGAAAGTGGCGTCGCAGTACATCATATGGTTGCTCCCATTCTCCTCGCACCACAAGTGCGCTGGTGAATTGGCCTCGTGGCTCTGGAGTATCGGTTGGGACCTGACGGAGGATTTCCAACTCGCAGTCTGGACCGGGCTTGAGTTCCATGGAGGAAATGGAGGGTTGGGAGAAGCCATCCATGGCGTCTTGATGACCAGGGAGCCCGCGCACGAAAAATGGTTGGACGAGCTGCTGCGGGTCTGGGATGTCGTGGAGCAGGAAGACGAAGCCGTTCACTCCTCTATCCGTCACAAGGCACAACAGCAGATGCTGAACGAGCTGGATGCCGAGCACTGGAGAGAGATCAGCAGCGAGACATACCACATGCTAGATGCGCTCACTGCTGCGGTGAGGGAGCGCAGGAAGCAGCAGGGCTACCGCTGGTTGTTGGAACACCCCCGACGGGAGGATTTGCTGTGGGCCTGGGAGCAAGCGCTCGCCGAGCAACTTCCACCCCTCCACTTCTCGGAGTCAGATGAGGACCAGGAAGAAGATGCAGAGCAGGAGCAGACGGAACAAGCGCTGGTGCAGCTCGTAACAGAAGAGGAACTCCGTGCCTTCTACCAATGCTGCATGCCCGACAACACCTGGGCTCTTTGGAATCTTCTTGAGCGGTCCCATGTCACCAAGCTCGTTCCGGATCTGCTTGATGCGCTGGTGACCGGTCCGCCGCAACACATGGCCAAGTGCCTCAAGACGCTCTGCAAACAAGCGGTGCCAGATAATTTCCGCCAGCAACTGGCTGCCGTCATGCCGCTGGCCTCAAGCACCCGCCGCGACGCAATCCTCTTCCTGTTTGAACGGCAGGAGTGGGATGGGATGCTCCACTCCGAAGCGGCATGGGCCGTCTACGAAGCAATCTCCGAGACGCTGTCGTGCTCTAACAGGCCTGCACTCACTGCATGTCTCCAAGTAGAGGAGAAGGGTGCACCCTCCTCCGATGCACTGGCCAGGCTTGGAGTCGAGGACCGGCACATCCTGCGAGAATGGTCCCGCGACCTGGATGGACGGCTCGGGCGCACGGCGCTCGTTGTGCTGGCAGCATTGGGCGAGGACATCACGGAGCAAGCTCGGGTGGCGATCCACTCTTCGGACACGGCGCTCAGGATGAGCGCGATCAGCGCACTCGGGTGGAGCCGTGATCCGGATGCACGTGCGTACTTGAGGAAGTCACTCGAAGACGCGCACTACGAGTGCCGGCTCCTCGCGATCCGCGGGCTCGCCCCCAGGGCGAACGAAACCGAGCGACAGGCCATTCTTGGACTGGCTCGAGATGGCAGCGCGCCCGTTCGTGAGGCTTGCGTTGATGCCATCCGCGAAGGCCGGTGGACAGAGGGGCTTGACGCGCTTTGCACCCTGCTCTCCGACTCACGAAACCGCCATTACGGCGATTCGGATAGGAATGTTGATCACCATGTAGCCCTTGCCGCTGCCAAGGCCCTGGAGACCTTCAAGCCACTGCCCCCCAAGATTCTGGATTCGCTGCTGGAGTTCTTGGGCAAGGGGTTGACGGCCAACGTGGACCTCCGGGTTCACCGGCACCTCATCCAGTTGTTGGTTCCCATGCCTATCCCCAAGCTCGCAGGCGTGTTGACGGAGCTCCTGGGAAAGCTGGCCCAATCCCCAGGAGAAGGCCGAGCCTACCTGCGTTATGTAGGCCAAGCTCCGGGAGTCGACCCCAATACACTCGAGCTCCGGTATCGCGCTTTGCGTGGCCTCGTGGAACATCTCGTACACAACCCAGAGGCAAGAAGGAAAGTAGAGCTGGCGCCGCTCCTTTCCATGTCCAGCCATCCGCGCGTGGGAATGGCTGCAACAGCATGGCTCGGGCTGGGGTTCATCGGTGACCGAGCTTGGAGTGCATGCCGTGAACTGCTAGCTGCTGGAGAGGAACACGCCAGCGAGAAGGCAGCACTGCTGGTGCTCGCCTCGACGGTGGCTGGACACCCGGTACGGAAAGGGCCTATCGCCGGACTGATCCCTGAAGGTGCCCCCATTTGGAAGGTGGCTAAGTGGCTTGCCGAGCCTGGTTTCCCACCCCCTTCGGCGTGGACTGCCCGCTGGGAGCAGAATCCCGATGTCTTGTCCTGGTTGAAGGCGCTCCGCGACGGTCACCCATGGCAGAAAGAAGTCGGTAGGTGGCTGGCACATTGGCTCCAAGCAGCCTCTGGGGTTGATTCGCTGAAAGCCGGTGCGCTTCCTCGTCGAGACCCGTAAGGACAACAAGGACGTGGAGAAGGTGCGGGATGGGATTCCCTCGTTGATAGCCCAGCGCCTCCGGAAAGAGTTGGAGCGACGGGGCCGGGTGCCCTGGGGTGATGTGGAGCTGTCACGGCAGGGAGTGCACTACCGGCCCTGAGTCAAGGAAGGCTTGAGGCCCAGGAAACTGCTGCCGCTCGCCGCCGTGCGCTCGCGCTTCGAGAAGGGCGAGCTGCTGCTGAGCGAATCGGACACGGCGGAGCCGCTCCTGCGGCGTCCGAGCAGCGCCCCGAACTTCCATCCCGGCTTCCTCCTGGCTCACGCAGCTGGCCGCAGATCCGCACACCCAGGCCGAGCTCAGGTGACCCCTCTCCCCACCATGCTCAGACCGCAGACCCGGCTGCCTCGGAGCAGCTCGCCGAGCCGAACGGAATGAAGAAGCCTACAGCCACTCGGGCAACAACAACTGGGAGGGAATCCCTGGCGTGATGCGCCAAGAAATGGTCACCCACACCTACTGAGGGACTCCATCCATCCGAGATGACACGGCTACCAGGAACGCTCAGGTGGGGCTCACCGGAACGAATCGACCACGAAGACCGAGGCACCCGAGTAATCGAGAATGGCGGTCCCAGGCTTTGATTCTGGGTGCTTCTTGAGTTGATTCGCACCAAGCCGGGCCACCGCACAAATCGGCACCGTATCCGCGCGCGGTGGTCTTGCTTCATAGTACCGGACGACGACTTGTGGCCCACTCGTCCAGACCCGCCCGTACAAGCGGGTTCCGGGGTCGAGCGTGCCAAGCGAACCGTCGAGGAAGCTCTCCACGGGTCCGTCATAAAGCGTGATGGGCCTCGCGTCGATCTGGTTGGCATCAAGTTCCACGTCCGCGGAGTCTCCAACGTACATCCGAAGAATCCGCATCGTCTTGATGGCTTCTTCCGAGCACTTCTCGGGTCCGGGGCTGCCATCCGAGCGCAAAGGCACGCCCCCCGGTGGGCACCCCGCTGTTGCCAGGAGCAGAACGACGGAAGGAAGTAGCGGCGCGCTATTCGACGACATGAGCAACGGTCTTACTCACGAACAAGCCGACGATCCAGGAGGACGTAGGTGTCCAAGAACCCGTCCTGGCGGTAGATCTCCAGCGCGAGGGTTTTGACGAACCCGTCATCCGCCTTGAATGCACTCCTGTCCACGACGATGGCCACATTCCCAGATTCGCCTGGAGCAATCTCGTCCCGGTCCGTGCGCAATGCAAACGGCCTCGCCTCACCGAACAGGAAGGGGGCGCGTGGGTCCTCTCCTGGGCGGGTGGTCCGGAGGCGAGCCTCTGCCAGACTCCAAGGCTTCGACGGGTGGCGGTTCGTCACAGTCAGCAAGACCGCCGCCTTCTCCTTGCCCGCGAAGATTCGGACGACCATTTCGGCCCCGTCATCGGTCTTGACGATCCGCTTTCGTCGCTCGATGAACGAGGTTTGATTGATGGCACCCGTCGTTAGAAGTTTGGCGAGCGCGTGGTCCGCCGTGTCCTCTTTGTAGTGACGGTAGGTTGCCTCCTCGAGCAACCGCTCCCTCTGGCGGATTTCTTTGAGCTGTGATTGGAGTGCTTCTCGGGTTTCCGGTTCGATGAAGACGTTCACCTGTTGGTCTGGCCACTCTCCTTCCTTCCTGGTGGCCCCCATCAAGGTGAAGGACACTTCAGTCCCATCCGCGAGCCTCACGACCAACAGGAATCGGTCCTCGGGGCCAAGGACCTGGAGCGGCTCTATCAGCACCCTCTTTCCGGCACACGCCACCGGCTCGAAGCGACCTTCCCACCCCAGCATTTTCGTCCCCTCCGCATCACAGGGCTGCTGGAACCGGAGCACAGTCACTACATGGGGGGTTACGTGCAGTCGGCGAACCGATTCAATCGGGGGACCCTGAACGTAGGCGCTCCAAACGTTGGGATCGCGTCCACGCGCCACGGCGACGGACGCCATGAGGGCGAGAAGCAGGGTTGACCGGGGAGGTAAGAAGTTTCGCATAACACTGGTCAACCTAACAGAACGGGTAAGCTGCACAAAGAACTTCGTCCGTTGCGAAGACAAAGGCTGGAGAGGGCCGTTACGACTGCATGCGCAGCGCACGAGGTGCCTGGCACTTGAGGAACTGCTGACCACCATGTTAGGCCGAAAGCCATGCCCATGGAAAACTCCCCGGCGCTTGAGTTTCCAGCGATGCTCTACGGCACTAAAGCCATCACTCGCCGCAACGTGAGTGCCGAGAGCCACTGGTGGGCCCGGCAGTACCTCAAGACCGGTGCCT
This sequence comes from Archangium lansingense, assembly GCF_026626635.1. GTDB lineage: Bacteria > Myxococcota > Myxococcia > Myxococcales > Myxococcaceae > Archangium > Archangium lansingense. The sequence continues at coordinate 13,656,660 of NZ_JAPNKA010000001.1, read as the reverse complement.
TCCCCCAGCCCCGGCAGATGCGCCACGTGCCGCCCGGCGAAGTGCTGGTGATGCACTCGGGGGCCGACTTCGACACGGGCGACCCCCGCTGGCGGATGCACGTGTTCGTCGAGGTCTTCATGGGCTTGAATGAAGGCGTCCAGAAGGAGGAGCGCCAGCACACGAGGGACGCCTTCGAGTCCTTTTGCCTGAATACTCCCTGGGGGGCTCTCTACCATGCCGTGTCTCCGCCCCCTCCGCAGAGCGCTGAGCGCATGGCGAACCGGCTCGCCTCGGTGCTCCGCTTCTGGGATGTGCTCCAGGGCCTTCGCTACGCGTTCTGGTCGTTCGATCAGAAGTACACGCTGGAAGAGCTCATGGATGACATCTACCGCAAGACCCTGGAGGCCTGGTGCCCCGGAGGCCCTGCCTCGGTCCGCGAGCACATGGCCCTGACGGTGGAGCGCATGGCTCGCGCGACTCGAGAGGATTGCGAGGAGGCCGTGCTCCGGGTGATTCCTGTCGTCGTGGAGGCGAACACCGATCTCAAACACCGCGAGGTGCTCAGCGACCCGGACTTCCTGCGCGAGCGCCTCTCCGCGCTTCCCCTGAAGAAGTTCGAGGATATCTCCAGCGCCTACAAATACGCCGTGAACGGGCAGTTGTACGCCTGGGACAGGGAGCTGGGGCGTCATTAATCAGATGGGCGGCAACTCTCGGTGGTTACGCGAAAGGGTCAAAGCCCTTTCGCCCCAGCACGACTTTTCGGCACAGGTGCCCCAAGTCCTGGACCAGCGGGAGTGCACGGCGCTGAGACTGGCGCACTGTGAGCAGCACCAGCTGCTCTCTCAGGGGCAGCGTCAGCGCCTGCTCGACCCGACCCTTCCCGTCCTTCGCTGGGACGTAGCCCGTCTGAAGAAAGTCGGTGACGAGCGATTCAATTGGCGGCAGTCGTGACACGGTCATCTCGACACTCTAAGGGTTCGAGCAGCGCGGGTTGGCGGTTCCGCGCGGCCCCGTCACTGTCCCCGTGGGCTCATGGGTCCGACTCCCACCCGTCGTAGGAGCAGTTGCGGAGACAAGGGTGTCTGTAGATGCGTATACGCGCCAGGATCGGCGTCCACCGGGGACGGATTCGCCGGACGATGTCTTCTCCCGGGCCCACGTCCACCACCTCGCGATGGACGACCTTGCCATCCTTACCCCGGGTCCCCAACAGGAAGTAGGTGTAGCGCCCGGCGGACAGCCTCGAGGCGGAGGCGTCATCGAGAGGGACTTCCAAAGCCTCGCGCACTCCCGCCAGCATGCTTTCGAATTCAGGCAGGGGAAGGTCACCCGCGACGAGCACCCTGTCATCGATGATGACCCGCTCATCGTCGGGAGCGGGGCCTTCCTCATCGGACAGGAGCAGGGTCAACCGGGAGTCCCCGCGCTGCGCCTGGAAGTTCAGGACGTGTCGTGAGCCGAAAGCCAACACCACGGTCTGGGGCTTGAACCGGATGGGCGTCTTCCCTGGGGCTTCCACCGGGGTGGGAACGACCAGATAGGTTCCCGGGCTGAGCCCATCGAGGTCGTAACGCCCATGGCTGATGATGTCGTCATGCACTCGCACTTCGGATGAGTCGGCGAGCAGCAGGAGAGACGTCTCGACCGGGTGTCTCTCCGAATCCGTCACGGTGCCCTGCAGTCTCGCGCCAGGCGTCATCCGGATGTCCACCCAGGTGTCTCCCGCGCCAATCGGTTGGCGGTGCTTTGGGGAATCATGGTTGAGCTCGACTTCCAGGACGAGGCCATCGGCCTCCACTCCCTCCAGCTCGAAGCTTCCGTCGTGACGGGTGTCGGTGGAGGACTTGAGGTCACGCCCGAAGCCGCTCAACTCTCCCTCCGAGTCCGCGCTTTTGCGTGTGACCCGTGCCCCTTCGATGGGCTCCCCGGTCAGTGCGTGGGTCACCCTGCCGCGCAGCAGCCGTCTGGCCTTCATGACGATGTCGCCCAACTCCTTGAGCTGCCCTGGCTCGACCTCGATCTCGCTCAGCAGGATGGGAGTTCGCTCGGGGGCGGAGATGGCCAACTCGATGGGGCCTGGCCAGCGGAGGTTCTGTTGGAAAGCCCCCTGGGGGTCCCGATGTGAGTAGCTGTTGATGGAGAAGGAGGTGATGGGCGTGCCGTCCTCGTGAACCAGACGCCCGCGGACTCCCCCGAGGTAGCGGAAGGTCAGCGTCACGTCCGTGGAGCCGGCGGGGACCACGAGCTGCTTGCCCCTCGAATCGGTGCCCGCGGCGCGCACCCTGCTCAGCTCGTGGCCTGGGATGTCGATGTCGAGCTCACACGGGCCTGGGAGCAGGTGCCTCACCGTGAAGCGGCCTTGTTCATCCGTGATGGCCTTTGAGGAGGAAGGGGAGTCTCCCCCCTGGGGCCCATAGAGCCCCGTGGCCGACTTTGCCTCGATTTGGACGTGGGGAATGGGGCGGTTCGACTCGTCCACGACGATGCCGGAGACGCTCAGTCCGGTGTCCAGCCGTACCACGGCCTCGAGCGTCTCCGTGCCGATGACCTCGATGGGGAGCGTCGTGCCGTGGGGGGCTCCCTGGTCGAAGCGGGCCAGGAGGATGTAGTGGCCCGGGGCGATCCCCCCGAGCACGAAGCGGCCATGCTCGTCCGAGTCCATGGGCGCGATGACCTCCGGCTCGTCGAGTCCTGTATGGAGCGAGAGCTCGACCTGCGCCAGGGGCAGGCCCTGGGCATCCACGACGCGTCCCTCCACCCGTGCGCCCGGTTGGAGGACCAGGCGCAGGTCGGTGGCTGGCGCAGCCACGAGGGTCTGCAGGGGCAGGCATCGGTCCGAATCGACGCGGAGCGCGAACCGGCCGGGCGAGTCGCGCTCGAACGCGAAGCGGCCGTTCTCGTCCGCGCGGAGCTGGTGCACTCGCGACTCATGGGGATCGTTGATACCGCCCATGGGGCCAGGCTCATCGTTCCCAGCTACCTTCTCCGGCGGGGGAAGCTGGGTGTTGAAGTCCTCATCCACGGCACTCTCCGCGAGCTGGACGATGGCCTTCGGCACGGGATGGCCCTCGGTGTCGACGAGCACGCCACGGACGAGGGCGGTCGGCTTGAGAACCACGTCCAGTGTCGGAGTCGTGGCCGGCGCGACGTGGGGGAAGCGTCTGTCCGAGTAGCCTTCGGCCCTCACCGTGACCTTGTAGTTTCCTGGAGACAAGGCCTCGAAAGTGAAGCGTCCCTGCGTGTCCGAGAGAGTCTTCTCTTTGTCGCTCCCCTCGACCTCGACCACGGCGTCGGGGATGGGGTGTTCCTCCGAGTCCTTCACCGTGCCGCTGAACGAGACGAGTGACCCGAGTTCGATGCGTACCGTGGCCTCCGGGTAGCCTTCTTCCAACGTCACGCTGGCGTGGCCGCGCTTCCGCGAGGTGCTTGCCGTCACCTTGTGCTCACCCGGGGGCATGTCCTCGAGGATGAAGCGCCCGTCCCCGCTCGTTCGAGCGGACTGCCCGAGCTCGGTGGCCACGACCTCCGCGCCGGCGACGGGGTGCTCCCCGTCGAGCACCCGCCCGACGAGGCGCAGGGGCGCATGGAGCGTCACATCACCCAGGTCCTGGAGAGAGGACAGCAACTCGTACGCGGGCAGCAGGTCGGGATGGTGGACGACGAGTCCATGGGGGCGGCCATCGAGCAGCGGGCCGAGCGAGAAGCGGCCCTGTGCATCGGTGGTCGCCTCGAAGTAGCGCGAGTGCTCCGCGAGAAAGAGCGTCACGCTCGCGCCTTGCAGGGGGCGCCTGGCCTCGTCCACGACACGGCCGGAGAGGGTGGCGCTTCTTCCGAGCACGAGTTTCACACCGGTGGCGCCCACTTCCACGCGAGGCTCCACCCTCGCGCCTCGCGCATCCAGGGCCCAGACCGCGACGGCTCCATCCGGCAGTCCCGTGAGAGAGAAGGCCCCATCCGCGGAGGACGTGGTCCTCGCCACCACGGGCGCGGCGCCCAGCCCTTGCTCGATGAGCCTGATGAGCTGCCATCTCGGCGCACCCTCGCAGTTGGGAGAGGACAGAAGGATGTTCGGAGACTCCCCCTCACAGGCGAGGGAGGACAGGGACTTCCCGGGCTGGCTCAGCGTCGCGGAGACCTCGACACCCGCGACAGGGGTGCCGTCCCAGGCGACGACCTTTCCCTGGATGGCCCCGTCACCGCGAGGCGGCGGCGTGGGCGCCTCACGAACGGGCCTGGAACGCTGGGGCGGCACCGCGGGCTTCGAGCCAGGAAGGTCGCCCCAGACCACGGCGACTCCCAGGGCAAGCACCACGAACGCGGAGGCTGCCAGGAGTTGCTTGTGTAATGGGGTTGCCATACCGCCCGGAGACTAGCAGGGCGGGGCAACGCGTATAGGGGGCTCGTAGCCCTCGCCCAAAGGGAGAGGGGACCTCCGGCCGCCTCCTACGGGAGCGGGAGCTCCAGCGTGGCCGTGGCGCCCTTTCCCGGGCCTTCGCTGTCGAGCAGGAGGTTGCCTCCCAGCAGCTTCGCGGCGAGCGCGCTCGAGTGCAGGCCGAAACCATGTCCGTCCCGGCGCGTGGTGAAGCCGTGCGCGAAGAGCCGCTCGCGAATCTCTTTCGAGATTCCCACACCATTGTCCACCACCTGGATGCGAGCCTTGCCCTCCTCGAGCTGGAGGCGCACGAGCATCTGCCGCTCTCCCGGGGGCATCTCATCCAGGGAGTATTTGGCATTGCTGATGAGGTTGATGAGGATTTGAAGCACCTTGTGCCGGTCCACCCGCACCTTGCGAGAGACCTTCAGCTCGCGGGTAACGGTGACGCCGTGGCGCTTGAGCGCCGACATCTGGATGCGCAGCGCGTCCTCGACGAGCTCCGACAGCTCGCACTCGTCGATGAGCAGGGCCGTCTTGGCGTAGTTCTGCTGTACCTGGACGATGGTGCGAATGTGCTCGACATGCCAGCCCATCTCCAGCAGACCGTCGCGTACCTTCGCTTGCTCCTGGAGGAGTTGCTCGGTGAGTGCGGAGAAGTAGTCCGGCATCTGGAGCCCGCGAGGGTCATCGGTGAAGAACTCCCCCAGGCGCCCGCGGTTGTCCTCGAACAACGCCGACACCTGCTTCAGCCGGCCGAGGCGTGACGCGGCCACCGTCTCCCGCATCACCTCGAGGTTGACGACGGCGCTGGTGAGGACGTTGCCCACGTTATGCAACACATTGGAGGCAACCTCGGACATGCCCACCGCGCGCGCGGTGTCCACCAGTCGCATCTGGGCCTCCCTCAGCTCCCGGGTCCGCTCCTCCACGCGCGCCTCGAGCTCGTCATTGGCGCGGCGCAGGGCTGCCTCGGCGTGCTGGACATCGGCGTACAGCCGCGCGTTCTCCATGGAGATGACGGCCTGCGAGGCGATGTGCTCCAGCAGCGCGCGGCGATCCGGAGGGAAGGCGTCGGCCGCCAGGTTGTTCTCCAGGTACAGCACGCCGTAGAGGGCCTCCTGGCGCAGCAGCGGAAGGCAGAGCACCGAGCGAGCCCGGCCTCGCCGGAGGTACGCGTCGGCCGGGAAGGGATGGGCCCGCGTGGCATCCCCGAGGAGCACATGCTCGCGCGTGCGCTTGACGTAGGCGATGAGGGTCCACGGCAGCTCGGCCTGCGCGTCCTCGGGTGGCAGGACGATGGGGTCCTCCGGTGACGCGCCGGAGATGGCCATGACCCGGAGCGTGTCACCCCGCGCGAGCAGCAGGGCACCGCGCTGGGCGCCCGCGTTCTCGATGGCCACCTGCATCAGCGTGGTCACCAGCCGCTCCTGGACGATCTCGCCGGAGATGGCCCGCTGCGCCTTCACCACGGTGAGCGCGTCAATCTGCGTCGAGTCCGTGTCAAAGGTGTGGCGGCCACCGGAGGACACGAGCACCAACTCCGGCCACCGGGCCTCCAGGTGCTTCACCTTGCCCAGGGCCCCCCAGCGCCGGTAGGCCTCCCGGGCCGAGCGCGCATACGTCTCCGCGATGGTCTGGAAGCGCCGCTCGCGCCAGTAGTTCGACGCCAGCTCACATGCCAGTGCGGCGTTCTGGATGAAGCCATGCTCCCGGGCCGAGTGGATGGCCTCTTCATACGCGCCCATGGCCTCCTCCCTCCGGCCCGTCACCCGCGCCAGCTCCGCGAAGAGTATCCGCTCGGGCGCGAGGAAGTTCCCGGCGCAATGGCTCGCCCACTCCGCGAGCTGCTGATGGTGCTGGCGCAGCTCCTCGAGCCAGCGCTCCCGCACCTCGGGCGCCGCCTCCGGCAGACACGCGGCCAGCGTCAGTCCTCGGTAGAGGTGGAAGTCCAGGAGCTGGATGTGACCAACGGAGGCCCAGAGAAGCTCGGCGGCCTTGTCTCCCGCGATGCGTGCCTCTTCGTAGGCGCCGCACATGAAGCGCCCCTGCATCTTGAGGATCCAATACCAGCACCGCATGGTGCTCATGCGCTCGGAAGTGAGCCCGGCTTCGAACACCTCCTCCTCGAAGTCCTCACCACTCAGCGTGTCGAATGAGCGCGTGAGCCCGCGCAGCTGCTGGACGTAGCGCTGCGAGCTGCGGATGACATCCAGCACGTCCTGGTAGCCGGCCCTGCGGACGAAGTCGAAGCGGGCGACCGACTCCGCATGGACATCATTCAGGGGATGCCCCAGCATGAGGCTGTCCGTGACGATGTGGTTGCAGCAATAGCAGGCGACCTGGAAATCCCCAGCCTGCAGCGCGTGATGGAAGGCGCTCCGGATGAGCTCCAGGGAGCGGGCCATCGGCCGAGTCCACGGGTTGATGATCTGCAGGCTGTAGAGCGCCATGCCCCGGGCCGAGGAGAAGCCGTGACGCTCCGCGATCGCGCAGGCGAGCTCACCGAAGGCGTGGCCCTCCCGGTACTTCTTGAAGACATGCCCCAGCACCAGGCCGTACCAGGAGTAGCCCACCACCGCCGCTTCGCTGTTGCCATGCCGCAGGCTCAGGGACACCACCCGGCACAGTTGAAGGATGAGCAGGTTGTTGTCGGTGCAGCACGCCGGGGTGAACAGGGCGGCCAGCACCCCGATGACCGCCTGCATGTCCGGGTCGCTCACCAGGGGCAGCTCCAGGAGGCTCTCGATAGAGCGCTCCCCCATGAGGGCCTCGACCTCCTCTTGGGCGGCCACCACCTCCTCCCACGAGGGGTGGGGCGGCAGGTGCATGCCCAGCGACTCCAGGCCCTCCAGCAGACATGAGACGGCCTCGTCGATCTGCCCAGCCCCCATGCACAGCTGGGCCTTCAGGCGGTAGACGGCCGAGGTGTCCGCGGGGCTCCTCCTCCGGGTGAGCAGCGCGTCCACCAGCCGGCGCGCCCCGGCGGCGTTGCCATTCATCAGCTCGCTGGCCGCCCAATCCAGACACAGCTTGAAGGCGAGCGCCGGGTCCGCCGTCCAGGGATCTCCGGGAAGCAGCTCGAAGGCCATCTTGAAGTACGCGATGGCCGAGCGGTGCGCCGCCGAGCCGCGAGCCTTCCAACCCGCCTCGGCATTCAGCCGCGCCACGCGCAGGCGCTCCTCGGGCGTGTCGAGCAGCTCCGCCCCAACATTGAACTGCCCCACCACGTCGAAGAGCTTCTCGCGCAGCTCCTCGGGCGTCAGGCTCGCCAATAACAGACGGCCGATGCGCAGGTGGACGGCCTTGCGCTCCTGCTCGGGGATGAGCTCCTGCGCCGCCTGCTGGATGCGATCATGCAGGAAGCGGAAGCCCTCTGGTGAGCTGCGCGCCAGCATGCCCTCCTCGAGCGCCGGCTCCAGGGTCCGCTCCACCTCGAGCGGCTCCAGGCCGGAGACGATGACCAGCTTGCGCAGCGCGAAGTCATTGCCCACGCACGCGGCCAGGCGCAGCAGGGACCAGGTCGGGTCAGGCAACTGGCGCAACCTGCCCACCATGAAGTCGACGACGTTGTCGGAGTACCCCTTGGCCCGGACGCCTTCGGCATCCCACCGCCACCGTCCCTCCGGCAGGCGCGCCAGCAACCCGTCCTGGTGCAGCGTCACCATGAGCTGGATGAGGAAGAACGGATTGCCTCCGGTCTTCTCCAGCACGAGCGCCGAGAGTGGCGCGACCACGTCCTCCCCGGCCCCCGGGAGTGCATCGGCGATGAGCTGCTGGAGCTGCGCGAGGCTCAGCGGCTCGAGCTGGAGGCTGGTGATGCACGCGTCCGTCTTGCGCAGCTCCTCCAGCGTCAGCATCAGCGGGTGGGACGGGCTGACCTCGTTGTCGCGATAGGCCCCCACCCACAACACGGGCGGCACCACCGGGCCGCCGATCAGGTGCTGGATGAGTCTCAGGCTCGCCAGGTCCGCCCACTGCAGGTCATCGAGGAACACGACGAGCGGGTGCTCGTGGGGGGAGAAGACGCCGAGGAACTTCTCGATGACCCGGTTGAAGCGGTGCTGGGCCTCGGCGGGTGGCAGCTCGGGGACGGCCGGCTGTCGGCCCACGACGAGCTCGAGCTGGGGCACCAGGTCCACCAGCAGCTGGCCGTGTTCCCCCAACGCCTCCCGCAGCCGCTCGCGCCAGGCCGCCAACTCCTCGTCGGTGCCCGCGAGCAACTGCTGCACCAGCCCGAGGATGGCCTGCGCCAGCGTGGCGTAGGGGATGTCTTGCTTGAACTGATCGAACTTGCCCTGCAGGAAGAAGCCGTGCCGCTCCACCACCGGCCGGTGCAGCTCGTGGATGACGGCCGACTTGCCGATTCCGGAGTAGCCGCTGACGAGCACCAGCTCCGGCCGCCCTCCTCGCGCCGTCCGCTCGAAGCTCTCGAGCAGGGTGGCGACGCACGCCTCTCGCCCGTAGAGCCGCTGGGGCATCTGGAAGTGGTGGGGGAAGTCGTGCTCGCCCAGTGGGAAGGGCTCGCGCTCACCCCGGAGCAACCGCTCCCGGCACCGCTCGAGGTCCGCCTTCAACCCATCGGCCCCCTGGTAGCGCTCGTCGGCGACCTTGGCCAACAGCTTCATCACGATGGCGGACAGGGACGGCGGCACGGACTCGACGAGCTCGTGCGGCGGCTGGGGATGGCTGGCCAGGTGCGCGTGAAACCACCCGAGCGCGTCCCTCGCCTGGAAGGGCAACGTGCCCGTCAGCAGCTCGTAGAACGTCATGCCCAGGGAGTAGAAGTCCGTGCGGTAGTCCACCGCCCGGTTCATCCGCCCGGTCTGCTCGGGAGACATGTACGCCAGCGTCCCCTCGATGAGGTGGGGCACCGCCGACTCCACGTGCTCCACCCGCTGCAGCGTGGCGGTGCCGAAGTCGATGATGCGCCCCTCCCCTTCCGGCGTGAGGATGAGGTTGGAGGGCTTGAGATCCTTGTGAATGACGCCGCGCCGGTGGATCTCCCCGAGCGTCGAGGCCAGGGAGATGGCGAGCCCCAGGAAACCGGTGACCTCGAGCCGCTGGCCCACCCGTTGCGACAGGGGCTCGCCGTCCACCTCTTCCAACAGCAGCAGGGGGCGATCCTGGACGAGCTCGCAGGAATGGACCCGGGGCACGCCTCCGACTTCCCGCAGCCGCTGGAGGATGCCGTGCTCGCGGCGGTAGCGCTCCCACTCGCGCGGACCGGGCGAGGGTTGCGCAGGCGTCTTGACGATGACGGGCCGGTTGTCCGAGCCACAGACCGCGTGGAAGAGAAGATTCGCGCCCGTCGCTCGCAGCGCGCCGCGCAAGGTGTGACCGGGAATGTCCATCATGAGTGCTATGGCCTCGAACCAGCTTCGACGTATTCGGCCGCGCTCATGTCCCCCCCTGTCCGCGGCGAGCCCCGCGCCCCAGAGAGGGAGCAGCGCCCGCTGAGTGAGAACCGTCGCGGCACGAATGCTTGTGACAACAACCACTGATGACATGACTCGCGAGTGTTCTGCAATGAACAATTCCCGAATCCTGGTGCGCTACGCTGAGAGTGCGAGCGGGAGAGGACCATGAGGCACGACGAGCACATCCGGGAGCAGGCGCGTCTAGCTCGGCAGCTTGGCGCGGAGCGGAGCAACCTCTTCGAGCAGGTGCCGTTCGCTCGAGAGCTGGAGCGCGGCGCGCCGGGCCTGGAGCGCATTGCCCGGCCCGTGGTGGCGGTGGCGGGTACCGCCTCGGTGGGCAAGAGCACGCTGCTGCGGGCCCTGGGGACGGACGTGCCCTGGAAGTGGTTGGAGGTGGAGTCCGGAGGCTCCGGGGAGGGAGGCCTGAGCGTGGGAGAGCTGGCCGAGCACTGCTTGCTGGTGCTCGCGGCGGGGGAGGCGCTGTCCCGGGAGGTGCTGGCCTGGCTCCAGCAACTCGCCGAGGAGTTCCCCGAGGGCTCGCTCCAGATCGTCCTCACGCGCTGTGATGCGCTCCCGGAGGGGACGTCTCCCGACGGTGTGCGAGAGCAGCTCGAACAGGTGCTGCGAGAGGTGGTGCCCCACCGGACGCTGCCCGTCTTCACTGTCTCCGGCTCGGTGGGTGAAGGAGTGGAGTCACTGCGCGCAGCGCTGGCCGAGAAGCTGGCGTGGCGGCAGCGGGTGCTGCTCGAGGAGGCGTTGAAGGACTGGAGCAACCTGCTCGCCGACGTGCACGCGCTGCTGGAGATGCGCGACCTGGCGAAGCTCCAGCCGGAGACACTCGAGCGCCTGCGGCTGTGCCTGGACGAGTTGCTGCGGGAGGAGAGCCAACGGCTGGAGGAGGAGCTGCCCCGGCTCGCGGAGGACAGCGTACGCGAGCTGGAGTCCCAACTGCCCAAGACCCAGCGCGCCCTGACCCAGGCCTTCCGGGAGAAGCTGAACGCCCGAGTGGAGCCCCGGTCGCGAGCGCTGCGCCAGAGACTGGACGCGGTGCTGGCGCGCGAGCTGGCGCGGGACGTGGAGGGCAAGGCCTCCCTGGTGTTGGCGGACCGCTTCGGCCGGCTCGTCGAGCCGCGCTCGCTCTTCTTCGATTGGGGCTTCGCGCGCACGGGAGGACTGGCCGGAGTGGGCGCGGCGATGCTGATGGGCGTGGCGCGCAAGCATGGAGGATGGGCTGTGATGGGAGCGGCGCTCCTCGGGGGTGTGCTCGCGGGGCTGCTGGGCAAGGGCACCCGGGTGAACACCACGGAGGAGTTGAAGCGCGTGGTGGCGGCGCCGCTGCTGGAGGACTCGTTGAAGCGGTTGAAGCAGGCCACCGAGACCTCGCACGCCGATGTCGATCGCCTGTGCGGCCTGCTGCGGAAGGTGGCGGAGATCTTCTCGCCTGCCCGGGCCCAGACGCATGACCCCGAGCGGCTGGGACAGGCCGTCACCCAGGCCGAGAGCCGACGAGAGCAGCTCGGCCGGGAGCTGACGGAGCTGCAGTGGAAAGACGCCCGTACCTAGTGTCTCGAAGCGAGACGACTCTCGGCCCCGGCATTGCACCGTGCGAGGGGCATGATGAAATCCTCTCTCATGGCCATTCGCCGTCCTCCCGAGTCCGAGTCCGCTGAACGAAACGCCCCGTCCGTCGAGGCGGCCTTCCAGGCAGCGCCGGAAGAGAAGGTGGCGCAGATCCTGGACGGTGCACTACACCTCAGCCCGCGCCCGGCCCGCGCGCATGCCAACGTGGCGTCGAACCTTGGCGGCATCCTCACCGCGCCCTTCAAGTTTGGCAGGGGAGGACCGGGCGGTTGGGTCATCATCTACGAGCCAGAACTCCACCTCGGCCCCCGCCCGGACAAGCTCGTGCCAGACCTCGCTGGATGGAGACGCGAGCGACTGCCGCACGCCGTGGGTGGAGACGAGACCCCGGCGCACTACGATCTCGCGCCGGACTGGGTGTGCGAGGTCCTCTCCGAGCGCACGCGGCGCAGGGACAAGGGCCAGAAGATGCGCATCTATGCCCGGGAGGGGGTGCGGCACGTGTGGCATGTGGACCCGCTCGCCCGCACGCTCGATGTGTTCCGGCTCACGCAGGGCGAGTGGCTCCTCGTCCATTCCTTCGCCGGAGAGGAGCAGGTGCGCGCCGAGCCTTTCGAGGCCATCGAGCTCGAGCTGGCTCTCGTCTGGTTCGAGTAGCGGCGCCAGCAGGCTCAGACGCTGCGGGGAAGCAGGACACTGAAGGCCGTGCCCTCCTCCGCTGTGGAGCACACCTCGATACTGCCCCCGTGGGCCCGGACGAGCTGGTCCACGATGAAGAGGCCCAGGCCGATGCTGCGGCGCTCACTGCCTCCCTCCTCGGTGCCGCGCTTCATCGGCTCGAAGAGGGTGGGCAGCACCTCCGCCGGGATGGGCGAGCCCTGGTTTCTCACGGTGAGAATGACAGCCTTTCCCTCGCCCCGCGTGCTCACCCGGATGGGTGTACCATCGGGGCTGTACTGCAAGGCATTGGTGAGCAGGTTGGTGAGCACTTGGGAGATTCGATCCGGATCCCATGCCCCCTGCCCGTCTCCATCGCACTCCACCTCCAGTTCCCGTCCTTCAATGGCCAGCCGCACCTCGTCCACCACCTGATGGGTGAGGGTGTGGAAGTTCACGAGCTGGCGCTTCACCGGCAGCGCCTGACCCATGCGTGCCTGGGTGAAGTCGAGCAGATCCCGGATGAGTCGGTTGGCCCGGTCCGCGGCGTCCAGGATGCGGCAGATGCCTCGGCGCGTCCGGTCATCCAGGTCCGCGCGGCGCAACAGTGTCGCAGCCGACAGGCCAATGGCATTGAGGGGATTGCGCAGATCATGGCTCACGATGCCAATCAATTGCTCGCGCAACTGGGCGGCCTCGCGGGCGTTGAGCAGCAGGGCCTCTCGCCGGTCCAGCTCGTCCTCCAGCTCCAATTGGTAGCCAATGAGCTCCGCGAGGTGGCGGAAGATCTCGATCTTGTCCTCGGAGATGTCGGCCGGCTCCGAGTCGACCGCGCACATCACCCCGAAGAAGCTCCCATCCCGCCGCAGCACGGGCACGGCGATGTAGCTCTCGACGTTGTAGAGCTTCGGCGCCGGGTGGTGCGTGAACCGAGAATCTTTGCTCGCATGGGTGATGAGCAGCGGCGAGGCCAGGTTGCGAACCACGTTGCAGAAGGTCGTGACGAGCTCCAACGAGTCACCCGGGCGCAGTCCGAAGTTGAGCTCATCCAGCACGGCGCAGCACATCCAGGACTCGGACGTGACGCGGGCCACCACTGCCATGCGCAGGCCCGTGGTCTGCAAGAGCACCCGTAGCACCGTTTTGACAGCCTCGATGCGGCCAATGGCTGCGACATCCTCCGCGAGGCGCTCCGCTGAAGTGGGTTGGGCGGGCGACGGGAGGGGCCGGAAGTCAATCATCGAGGCTTGCATCGTACAGGACGAACGCGAGAGCACGGCGGACGCTTCCTTCGCCTCGCCCCGCTCTCCTCTCCCTTGCCCGTTGAGAGGGGACCTACTTCCCCATTCCCTCGCGCCGGAGCTGCCAGGCGGCACGCTTGATCGCCGCTCGGATACGAACGTAGGTGCCGCAACGGCATACGTTGTCACTCATGGCCGCGTCGATGTCTGCGTCGGATGGATCTGGGTTGCGCCGCAGCAGCGCCACCGCGGCCATGATTTGCCCAGGCTGGCAGAAGCCGCACTGCGCGACGTCCTCGTCAATCCACGCCTGCTGCACGGGGTGAAGCCCCTCGCCGCCCAGGCCCTCAATGGTAGTCACCCGGCGGCCCGCCACACCTCCGACGGGTTGGATGCAGGGACGGAAGGCGCCTCCATCCAGATGGCTGGTGCAGGCGCCGCATACGCCCACCCCGCAGCCGTACTTCGGGCCCGTCACTCCCAGCAAGTCTCTCAGCACCCAGAGCAAGGGGGTGTCCTCGGGCGCCTCCACCGAGACCGTGTCGTCGTTGAGGTTGAAGTGGTGGACCGGCATGTTCAGGCTCCTGCGTCGAGGATCGGAAAGCGGGTGGGCAGGGTGCCGGTCGCCCGAGCGATGGCATTGCCCAGGGCAGCGGCCGCGGTGGGATAGCCGAGCTCCCCCACCCCTCCGACACGGTCATCCGACCGGACGAGGTGGACGTCGATGCTCGCCGGCGCATGCTTCATCCGCGCCCACCGGTAGTCGGCGAAGCTGCCCTCTCGCACGGCTCCCGCGTCGATGTGGATGCCGGCGCTCAAGGTTGTCGACATGGCGTCGAGGGTCGCGCCCTGCAGCTGAGCCTCGATGCTCCGGGGGTTGATGGGCAGGCCGACATCCGCGGCGATGACGACCCGCAGGACCTTGGGCTCCGCGCCGCTCACATCCACCTCGACGAGGTGAGCAATGGCACTGTCCCACTCCTCGTGGACGGCGACGCCTTGGGCCACCCCGGGAGGGAGCGCCCTGCCCCACTGCCCCTCGAGCACTACCTTGTCCAGGACAGCCTCTAGCCGCCTCGACGAGAGGTAGGAGCGCCGCAGCTCCACCGCGTCACGTCCCAGCTCCCGGGCCAGCTGGTCCACGAAGAGCTCGTTGGCCACCACCACCTGGCTGCTGTACACGGAGCGGAACGAGGCCGTGGGAATGGGAATCGGCACCTCGCGCAACTGCTGTGTCACCAACCCGAAGCGGTACGGCACCTTCTGCGTGAGGTGGAAGAACGTCTGGCTCGTCACCTCGGGCAGGACCGTCCCGAGCAGGGAGGTGAGAATGTCTCCGAATCCGTGGGGGAGCTCGACGGTGGGGATGACGGAGCGGTGGTGCCAACCGAGGATGGAGCCGCCCAGGCCCAGCCAGGCGAGGAGCCGGTGGTGGCTGACCGGCCGGTAGCGGCCCTGGCGCATGTCGTCGTTGCGGGTCCACATCAACTTTACCGGCCGACCGAGCGACCGGGACACGAGCGCGGCCTCCACCGCGGGCTCGTTGAAGAACCTCCGGCCGAACCCGCCTCCCGCGCGGGTGGTGTGCACCGTCACCCGTTGCGGGGTGAGCGTCCAGCCGAGCGCCTCAGCGACCTCGCGCTGGGCGAACTTTGGATCCTGAGCACCCAGCCAGAGCTCGGCGCGGTCCGCGGTGACGCGAGCGACACAGCTCTGCGTCTCCATGGGCGCGTGGGCGAGGTAGGGGAAATCGAAGCGGGCCTCGAGAGTGCGCGCCGTGAACAGCGGCGGGAGGGGCCGGGGTCCCATCTCCTCGCGCAAGCGGGCTTGGATGTCCGCGTCCGAGAGGTGGCTGGCAGGACCCGGAGCCCAGGAGATGCGCAGGGCCTCACGAGCCGCGAGCGCCTGGGCGAAAGTCTGGGCGGAGACCGCCACACCCGTGGGCAGCGCCACCACGCCCACCACGCCTGGCATCGCCAGCGCCGCTGACGCGTCATGGCTCAGGACCGAGCCGCGCAGTGTGGGAGGCCGGGCAACCACGGTGGGCAGCGCTCCAGGAATGGCCAGGTCGAGGGCGTAGCGCGCCTTGCCGGTGACAATGTCCCGAGCATCAACGCGCCCGGTGGGCTGACCGACAAGCGTGTACGCGTCGACCTCCTTGGGCAGCGGGGAGACCTCGGGCAGAAACACGCTCGCCGCATCCTGAGCCAGCTCGCCGTAGCCGGCCCGGCGGCCATCGGGAGCGAGCACCTCGCCCTGGGCGGTGGTGAGGCGGAAGGCGGGGAGCTGCCAGCGGTGCGCGGCGGCGGTCACCAGGCGAGCCCGAGCACTCGCGGCCGCGGCGCGCAGGGGGCCCGCGAGGTAGCGCATCGTCGACGACAACCCGGTGAGCTGGATGAGCCAGCGCGGATCCGCGTCGGCGGTGCGCACCTCCACCGAGCTGAGGACGGTGTCGAGCTCCTCGGCGACGAGCATCGCCGCGCCCGTGGTGATGCCCTGGCCGGTCTCGGTGCGCGGCAGGGTCGCCACGACACGCCCGTCGGCCTGGATGGCGATGTAGAGGTTGATCGAGGCCTCATCCGTCTCCACCGGGCCGGTCTGCGCGAAGCTGGAGTCGAGTCGCGCCGCCACCATCAACGCCGGCGAGGCCACCACCCAGGTCAGGAATCGACGACGGTCGATCACCACTGGAACGACCGTGTCGGGCTTCAGCGGGTCAGCCATTCGAGAAGTGTGACACACGCCTCGAACCCGCCTCAATGACTCCCAAGGTCGAGCTGGCCCATCTTCTCGATGGCCCGTTGCACCGCATCCTCCAGGGAATCGCAGCGCACGAGGTGCGGATACTGCTTCAGCACCGCCCAGATGTAATTGCGACCCAGTGCCTCCGGCTCGACGTGAACGAAGGTGATGAGGCCTCGGCCCGCGAGCAGGCCCAGCTCGAAGCGGGCCGCAAGCGAGGCCGGAGGCTCCGAGCCACCGGTGAGCTGGTAGACCACACAGCCTGCCCTGAGGAGACCCTGGTGCTCCTCGGCGACCAGCTTGTTGATCAGCACCTGGTGCTGATCTCCATTCTCGTGAGTGATGCCCTGCCAACGAGGATCGGAGGGATCGTGCCAGGGTACATTGGCCGCATCGAGAAGGACCTTGGCGCGACGGCGCCAGTCCTCTCCCGCACTTCCAAAGAGACCAACATAGGAGCCTGCCGGGTGCGCGGGACGGGTCACGATTCCTTCTTCTTTTCCTCGGAAGAGGGAGCCTTGCCCTCGTCCGGACGCGACAGGAGACGATGAATGCGCTGTGGCGGCATGGCGAGGAAGTTGACGTAGAGCCGTAAGGCCCGCGCCCGGTACTGGGTGCGGATCGCCTCCAAACCCATACAGTAGAAGAATATCACCAGCCCTACGAGCAGCAGGGTACCCCGCCAGGAAAGCCAGTGATGGTAGACCCAGGCATTGCCTACCAAGACGATGATGACCGAGACGAAGAAGATTCCCACCGCCTTGGCCGAGTCGACGAAGGAGCGTGTGTCCGTCGGGTCGATGCCCCCGATGATTTCGTAGAGGATGTAGTCAGAGACCTCCTTCAGGTCTTTCAGCTCCTTCAATCCTGGGGATAATTCCGTGAACCGCTGTTCCTGGTCGTTGATCCGCTGCACCACCCTGTTCCGAAGCTCCACCAGGGCTTTCGAATCGCTGGTCTCGAGCCAGCCGAGCCACTTGAAACGCGCCAGCCGAGAGAGCCACCGCGGCTGATGAAAGTTCTCCTTCAGCCAGTTGTCGAAGGCGACCTGCTGGACGGCTTGGAGTCCGTAGCTCAAGCCGATGATCGCCAGAATGGCGAGGGTGAGCAGGATCGCCGGCGACTTCGCCAGGGGCTCGGAGGTCATGAACTTGAGGAAGCGCTCGACATGGTCCCGCGCCAGTTCTCCGTTCAGCTTGACGCGAATGAGCTCGCCCAGGGCCAGGACGAAGAAGAAGGTCACCGAAGGGGCGAGACTTCTCCGGATCAATCCCTCGAAGGTCTGGATTACCTTTTCCATGGCGGAGCGCGATCCAGCCACCGAGCGTGGACAGAGCGCTCCACCCCGTCAAGCAAGGGGCCAGCTCATGGTGGGATACTCAGCGCTCGCGCTCATCGAGTGTCCGCGGGCCGACTCGCCTCCCCACCCCGAGTCCGGAGGAAGAACGGGAGGATAGCTGCTACTGGGGTGCCCCCTGCTTCGTCGCGTACTGGTTCACGATGGCGGTGTAGGCACGCAGCCGATCCGCGAAGAAGCAGGAGTCCGCCGTGGCGTGGGCGGCACGCAGTGCTCCGCTCTCCGCCTGGGCCGTGGCGAGCACCATCGCCGCTCTCGACTTCTCCTGCTCCGAGGAGATCTTCGCGAGCAGCAGCGCGGTGGCCTGCTCGAAGTCCTTCTCCCGAGCCAGTGCGATGACGATCTCGGCCATTAGCGGCGATTTGTCCAACTCCTTCTCCACCAACTGGAGCGCCGTCTCCATCATGTGGGCCTGGACCAGCCGGGGCATCACGAACTTCAGCAGGGGTGTTCTGTTCTCGGTCTGAGCAGCACTGTACATATTGATCAGACGCTCCGCGCCATCCGCATCGCGCACGCTGAGCAGTTCGAAGATGAGCTCGGCCGTGAGTTGAGTCCAGGGCCTTACCTCCATCATGTCGTATGAGGAATAACCGTCGCAGCTGAGCATCTGGTCCACCAGCTCTCGGGTATTCACAGGCTGACCTGCCTGCAGTCGAGCGAGGCCGGCCACCAACAATATTTTCTGGGTATTGGTTGCTTCCGTTTCACAGAAAACCTGGCCCAGCAGATGGGCGTCCTCGAAGCGGTCCGAGCGAGCAAGCTCCTCCACGAGGAGGGCTGCAGCCAGGGAGACGAATTCCATGCCGTTCGTCATGGAATCGAGCTTCTTTATGATCGAAGGCTCGGTTAGGAGAGTAGTGAGTTTCTTTGAGGGCCGGTGAAGGATCCTGCTGAAGGGAAGGGTTCTCGCAGTCGCTGTGGGAGAGCTTCGCCGTTCCCCCTGGTCCTGCGTACCGGGGAAGAGATCCCGGGCTGGGGCAAACACTTGGAGCTCTTTCTCGTTGAGCGACCTGGAGAGCAGGGTCAGCACACTCGGGAGTTCACCTGCCTCGGCGAGACAGTTTCCGAGAGTACTGAATGTATCCCATGTCTCTGTCTTCCGCGTATCATCCACTTGTGCAAGGCGGATCGCGAGTTCCATCACGGTCTCGGGCGATTTCGCCTCGATCAGCAGCGTGCAGAGATAGAAGGCCTCCAAAGGAAAGAACTTGCCCTTCTGTACTTTGGGTTCCATGAAACTGACCACACGCTGGACATCCCCGAGACTGACGAGGGCTCTCGCCAACGACTCCGGATTTTCTTTGAGCAATGATTGCAGTCGGATCGCCAGGGGCTCGCGCAACGGACTTGCTTTGAACGCAGGCGAGAGATTCTCGATGATGAATTCGAGGACGCCACCCCGCCGACTAGGATCGATCTGCTCGGCCTGCTGCAGGAATCCTTCGAGAAGCTGTTGTGAGCGGTCGCTCTGTCCCGCGCGCTGCAGACCATCGGCGAGCGCGGCGAGCGCCTTCGTCCGATTCTCCGGAGACTCGATGTACCGCAGGATCCCCGTAAAGTCGGTGCCGGGAGACGCCCGGGCCAGGGCCTCTGCCAGGCTCACGAGCGTATTCCACCGGCGAGAGCTCCAATCGAAATGATCGCGAGGCCAGCTCGTGCTCAGGGCCGCGCTGGCCCTCTCCAGGCGATTCAGCTTCACGAACTGCTCCACCATGGCCACGACGGCCTCGGCGCGCGTCTCCGGCCACAGCCGCGCAATGGTGTCGAGGGCCTCGGCTTCCTCGCCAGCCCGGACCAGAGCGGCGACCCACTGGATGGACGCCTCGGCGTCCGTCTCATCCACCGTGGATGGCAGCTTCTCATCCGCGACCGTCTGGATGGAATTGCGGAAGCGGTAATGGTCCGTGAACGTCCAGGCGAAGAACACGAGCGCCAGCACCCCCAACGCCACCGCCGGTGCCATGGCCGCCCGGCTCATCCGTTTCGCCAGCGCGCTGGCGTGGATGAAGCCCAGCTCGGCCGGGTTGAGCTCGTCCCGGCGCTGTTCGAGCCATTGCCGGGCCTCGAGCAGGAGCGGCCCTCGCAGCAGGAGCTCCGAGTCCTCCTTCGCCCGCTGCCACTCCGCGATCCGGAACCGCAGGTGCTGGCGCCACACCAGGAAGTCCCGCTGCTCGTCGAGCGCGCGCCTCAGCCGCTCCCAGCTCCGGATGAGCGCCTCGTGGCTGACCTCGACCGTCTCCTCGTTCGTGCCCGGCTCCCGGTCCATCACCAACAGCCGCGCGTCCACGAACTTCCGCGCCACCTGCTGGCCGCGCTCGTCCAGCTCGCGCAAGAGCAGCCGCTGGCGCGTGTCCGTGCCCTCCTCCCCGGCGGTGGCCACCCGCACCAGCCTCGGCAGCATGCGCAGCACCGCCGCCTGCTGATCGCCGGGCAGCGCCTTGAAGGTCGCCTCCGCCACCGTCCCGAGCGCTCCCGCCACCCCCCCCATGGCGTCGAAACGCGCGTTGAGCAGGACTCCGTTCTCGCGCTCCTTCCAGAGCGTGGTGAGGGCGAACTCCACCAGCGGCAGGTTGCCGGGCTGGCCCTCCATCTGGTCGAGAATTCGCTCCAGCAGCCCCGGCTCGAAGCGCAGGCCCCCCTTCGCCGCGGGCACCTCGATGGCCCGCCGCAGCTCGTCCCGTGTCATGGACGAGAGGTTCACCACGCCTTGCTGGATGGCATCGCTCAGCTCCCGGTTGGCGGCGATGGCCCGGCCATAGAAGTCCGCCCGCAGGGTGAACACGAGCTTCACCGGCGCGTCCTTCGGGGCCTGGAGCAACCGGGAGATGAAGGCGTGGGCCTCGGGCTCCCCGGCGAGCGTGAACAGCTCCTCGAACTGGTCCACCACCACGAGCAACCGGTCCGCGCTCCGTGAGTCCCTCAGCGTCTGCTTCAGGGCCTCTCCGAGCGACACCTCTCCCCGGGCGAGCGCCTCCCCGAGCTTCTCCATCTCCCGGAGCTGATCCGTCCGGCTCATCTCCTTCTCCCACAGGGGGATGAGCTGCGCGGCGAGCGAGTGGAAGGGCCGACGGCCGGGCGTGAGGACCACGGCTTCCCAGACGGCCTCCGGAGGCTTCATCCGTCGCAGCAGCGGCAGCAGGCCGGCCTGCACCACCGAGGACTTCCCGCTCCCGGAGGCGCCCACCACCGCCACCAGGCCGTGGCCCTCGAGCTTCTTCCACAGGCTCTCGATGAAGACCTCGCGTCCAAAGAAGAGGTCCGCATCCTCCTCCTGGAAGGCCTGGAGCGAGCGGTACGGGCAGAGGGCTTCGAGGGTGGCCTCCACCGCGGGCGCCGGTTCGCCGCGCAGGGCCCGGACGAGCGCCTCCAGTTGCCGGGGATCCTCTGGCCGCCGCAGGTCGATCCACGTGCCGAGCAGCAGGAACCCAGAGGCCTTCATCAGGTCCGCGCCCGAGAGCAGCACGGGGATGACCGGGAAGCGGCGGCCCGTCTTCTCCTCCGCGAGCTGACGCTCCAGTGCCAGGGCCCGCTCGCGCTTCTGCCAGCTACCGAGCCCCTCCGGGCCCAGGAAGACCGTCACCGCGTGCGCCCCGAGCAGCGCCGTCTCCAGCCCCTCCATCCGAGGCAGGCCGGGGACGAGGCTGTCCTGGTCGTAGAAGGCACGGATGCCCCGCTCGCCCAGGCCGCGACGGATGAGCGCGATGACCGCCCGATCGGCCGGGTTGTAGCTCAGGAAGACATCACAGCCAGCAGAAGCGGGCGCCTGCGCGGGCGACGCGGGTGCCGAGGGGTTCTCCATGGAGGGACAGCATAGTCCTCCAGCGGCCCCGCTTCGAATCAGGCCTCCGGCTCAGCCCTACTTGCGGGACACCGCCACGGCGAAATCGCTGTCCAGGGCATCCGCCTTGAACAAGGGCGTCTGTCTCTCTCCGAGCGTGGACACGAAGGGGGGCACCTTGTCCGAGACGTGGCGGAACAGGTCGAACACCCGCACCACTCCATCCCCCAGCGTCCTCGCCTCGCCGCGGAGCGCCTGGAGCAGGAAGTGGGTGAAGATGCTGTTGCGGCTGCCGCGCTCCGCGAAGGACTTCTCTTCCGGGCGGCACGAGGCCAGCACCACCCGGCCCCGGCCCGTCCGGAGCAGCTGGACGTGCTCCTCGTCGAGACCCGGCTCCAGTCCGTCCAGGCCCTCCTCCGCCGCCTTGGACTCGGCTGCACCCCCAGCGTGGCAGCAGTCGAGCACCACCAGCAGGCGTCCGGCCCGGATGTTTCCGAGCAGCTCCCGGAACTCCTCCATGGAGAGCGCCGTCGCGTCCAGCCTCCCTGGTTCGGCATCGTAGGGGAGGAGGTATTGCCTGCGTCCGTCGGGCGTCCGGCCCCCATGTCCGGAGAAGAAGACGACGGCCGTGTCCTCCGGCCCCGTCCTGGCCGCGAGCTGCTTCAGCTCCGTGCGAATGGCCGTGATGGACGCTTCACCATCGAGCAGCCGCTTCACCTGGGCCTCGGGATAACCGCAGCGGGAGGGATCCGTGAGCAGGGCCGCCATGTCGCTCGCATCGTTGAGCGTGTAGCCGCGCAGGGGCCTGAAGCGGGGATAGTTGGCGACCCCGATGGACAACGCGTGTCCCCGGGGGAAGGACTCCAGCCCGCGGGGCAGCGCTTCCTTCTCCACACGTTCCCGCACGAATCCATCCAGGCGGATCGGTGGGATGCCGAAGATGCCGCACATCAGCATCTTGAAGGCCTGCTCATCATCCAGCGAGGAGAAGCGCACCGGCGTGTACAGCCCCAGGAAACCCTCGGGGTCCTCGGCCTCCATGCCCGGGAGCAGCACGGGGATGACGCGATAGTCCGGGTCCTCCTCCGTCTGGCGCAAGATGGCGAGCTGGATCTGCTTGTCCTGGAAGCCCTTCGGGGAGGCGCCTCCGAGAAAGATGGCGCAGGAGCCCGAGGACTGGAAAGCCTCGAGCATCTGGGGCTGGAGCGGCATGCCGGGCACGGCGTGCCAGGGTTTCAACCAGAACTGGACGCGCACGTCCCCGCGCAGCCGTCTGGCCAGTGTCTCCACCGCGGCGAGATTGGCCTCCGCGTAGCTGAAGAAGACCTGATACGGCTTCGGTTCCATGTGCTCTCCTGCGCGGCGAGCCCGCCTGCCTCGACCGCCGCGGGTACGCCGGGTTTTCCTAGCGGGGCTTGACCTGAATCAACTGCTGCAGCAAGGAGCTGGCCTGCCGCCCGGTGATGACATGGACGATGGCGACCAGACCCTGTGAGCAGTAGCCGGTCAGGAAGGCCTTGGCGAAGTCCTGCTTGTAACCCCAGACATGCCCCGAGTAGAGCTGATCGATCTCGAAGGCCACGGCCAGCAGCAAGGCGATGAGGATCAGGACCACGTCGATCATCCGCAGATCGAGATCGATAATGCCGAAACGTAGACCCAGGTGCTCCCGCACACCCGGAGGTGTCTCATTCACGCGCTGGCCGCTCTCGGTGGGGGCCCAACCTGGGTAAGGCGCGGCCTCGATCCCCCTGGCCGGACCCAGCGTCAGCTCGTTTGACTTCGGCTCCAGCTTCGAGTCCCTGTCCAGCTCCAGGCCAACCTGGTCCAGATCGGCCTGCGCCGTCGTCAGGAGTTCGTTCAGCCCGGCCGTGCTCTTGTTCCTCCCGAGCATGGACTTGGCGCTCTGGAGTTTGGTGCGGATCTCGTCGAGCTTTGGCTCCAGCTCGACCTTCAGCTCGTCCCGTGCCGCGACCTTCTTGCTCAGCTCCTCGAAGCCCTCATCGATCTCCTTCAGTCGACCCGCCAGCCTCCCCCACTCCCCCAATCCCTTCGCCTGCGCGTCGGCATCCTTGCCGAGTTGCACGAAGGTGTCCACCGCGATGGGAGCGCCCTTCAACAGGTCCCCTGCCTTGACGAGGATGAGGGGCTCATCCACGGGGGGCGTCAACTGGTAGCGGAAGTCGGCGGCGCCCTCCTGTGACAGCTTCTGGCTCAAGGACTCATGGGCGGTGGCCAGCGAGCGGAGCGGCTCGGCGAACGAGGCGAACTGGGGCACGAGCTTCTCGAGCTCCACGAGGGCCTTGAAAGCCTCGCTCTTCTGCTCGTCGATGGGCTCGACGGCGCTCCTCGCTTCGGCCAGCACCTTGCGGTCGAGCTCCTCGAGTTGCTTCTGGACGGAGCTCTGGATGTCGTAGTCAGCGAGCCCCTGGGTGTTCTGGAGTTTGTCCTGAAATTCCTTCCGCTGCTGCTCGAGCTGCTTCAGCAACAGCCTCTTGCGCTTGCGGAAGACAGCCACGCTCCGGTGGATTCCGAGGTAGCGCTGGAAGACGAAGACGAAGGTACCCGCCAACAGCGCGGCCAGCGCCCACCCCCAGTGCCGGGAGACCTTCAAGTCGACGTCGACATCCTTGTCCCCCACCTTGATCTTGCCGGTATATTTGCCGGGAGCCTCGAGGCCGTTGAAGGACAGTGTCAGGGTGTGGTTCGCCAGCTTCTCCTCGACGAGCTCGGTGATCATCCCGTGCTCGTTGTACAGGCGCCCACCCACCAGGCTCCGGGTTTTCGGCACTTCCTCGCTCATCGTGGCGAGGGGAATCGACGCGCTGTAGGCGCACGTGCCGGACAGGTCGCACACATGGTCCAGGGCCCAGGTGGTGATCAGCGGGCTGAGCTGCGTCTCCACCTGGCCGAGCGTGAGCTTGAGCGCCTTGTAGAGTGGGGCCTCCGCCGCTCTCTCCTCGAAGGCGTAGAGGGCGCCCACCACCGTCCGGCGCTTCGGGATCTCAAGGTCCTTCGCATTCGGAGCGATGTTCACGTAGGAGACCGTCCTCGGCTCCAACGACAACCGCAATTCCCTCGAGGGCAAGGGGGAGGTACCGCCGGACGGGGCGGGGACGAGTAGCGTCAATGACAACGGAGCCGTCTCGGTTCCCGAGGGAACCCTGTAGGAGACGAGCTTCACCATCACCTGCTTGTTGGAGGTGTTCTTCAGGACGGCCACGGCCTCCCGGGCATCCTCCGGCTGCTCGAGCATCTCCAGCTCGAACGAACCGGCACGGGCACCGGCGGGAAGACACACGGCCAGCAATCCCACCGTGATGGCCGCCATCCGCGCCGCACCTGCCAGACTCTTCCGCCTACGTTCCCCCACTTCAATCCGCATGACGTGCCATCTCCTTCGGCCCTCATGACCGCACGAAGGTCGAAGGTTAGATGATGGAAGGTGATT
This sequence comes from Archangium lansingense, assembly GCF_026626635.1. GTDB lineage: Bacteria > Myxococcota > Myxococcia > Myxococcales > Myxococcaceae > Archangium > Archangium lansingense. Next base: position 13,632,073 of record NZ_JAPNKA010000001.1, on the reverse strand, counting down.
CCGTCATGTCCCGGTGGTCACAGCACGCGCCGCGTCAGAGGTCTCCCCTCGGCGTCGTCGCCTCGCACAGGTGCTCGATGAAGTCTGGCAGGAGTTGCGCCGAGAGGATCCAGATTCGTCCCTCTCCCAGGTCCACCAGCTTCGCCTTCTCCGTGTACGCCGTGTGCTCCGTCTCCACGTAGTGCACGAAGACGTTCAGCCCTCGCGCCCGGTACCACTCCGCCGCCCCCGCCAGCAGCGCCAGCATCGCCTCCTGCCCCTCCTGCGACGCCTCATCCACCAGGGAGATGACTCGCAGCCCGTCCAGCACGTGGAACAGGTTGAGGCCCGCATGCGCCGTCTCCAGCACCCCCACCGCCAGCGCTCGCCCTCCCTTGCGCGCCACCAGCACGTCCCTCTCCCGCTTCAGCCCCGCCTCCGCCCACTTCGCTTTGAGCGCCTCCAGGCTGAATCGCTCCGGCACCAGGTCCAAGGCCTCCCGGTACGCCTCCGGCCTCGTCTCCTTCAGCCTCTCGAAGAGCGCCGTCTTCTCCTCCTCCGTCGGCGCCCCCACGCTGAAGCCCTCCGGCATCTCCCACTCCCGCCTCGCGTCCGCCTCCATGAACCGGAACGGCACCATGCACGCCTGCCCCGTGTGCTGGTACCACTCCGCGAAGTCGAACGCCGTGAACCTCACCCACCTCACGTTCGCCTCGCAGTACGCCAGGAACCACTTCACCTCCGGGTCCGTCTGCGCCGGCTCAAAGCCTCTCAAATACACGTCCCGCAACGCCTCGCGCGCCGTGCTCCTCAGCTTCTCGTTGCGCGGCTGATACCTCGCCAGCTGGTGCGCCAGCCAGCTCCCCGAGTAGGGCTTCAGCCACGACAGGCTCGCCTCCACCGCCTCGCCCCCCGGCATCGGCCTCACCACCCGGTACCCCAGCCTCCGGTACCCCTCCAGCCGCTCGTGCGCCTCCCGGTACTCCGCCTGCAGCCGCTCGAAGTCCCCAGGGCTCTTCCCCGACAGCCGGAAGTACCCCGAGCGCTCGAACAGCTCCCACGTCCCCCGGTTCCAATCCCCCGCCACCCGCGTGTTCGGATGGCTCTGCTCCTCCACCAGCTGTCTCCAGCGCGCCAGCTCCCGCTCTCCCACCGGCTCCACCTTCATCCCGCACCGTCTCCCCAGCGCCGTGCCCGTGATGTTGCGCACCTCCGCTCGCAGCCTCACCGGCTCCTTCCCCGGCAGCCCTACCTCCAGCTCCGGCAGCACCAGCCCCGGGTACAGCAAGTCCTCCCCTGGCTGCGTCGCGAACGACAGGCCCTCGTACGAGATGTCCGTCAGCTCCCGCTCCACCCTCACCTGCGGCCACAACGGATGGCCAAAGCGCGCCGTGCACCCCCCGCCCGCAGGCGCCCGCCTCAGCTTGCGGTGCCGGTAGCGCACCACCTCGCGCGGCAGCGGCACTCCCCACAGCCCGTCCTCGTACACCGCCTGCTCCACCCGGAAGTACAGCACCGAGCTGAAGCCAAACACTTCCAGCGTGAAGGGCACCGCCGGCAGCATCCCCCTCACGTCCCACGACACCCGCCCGTCGTACTTGTCGTAGAGCGCCGCCTCCAACTCCACGTCCCCACCCGCCGCTCTCGCCATGCCCCGGCACCGTCTCGCCGTCAGCGCCTCGAAGATGCGGCCGATCCGGTCCACCCTCGTAATCCGCTCCTTCCAGATGGGGTGGCTGCTCGGCGCCTCGAGCTGGCCTCGGTCCCTCCAGCCCTCCAGCATCGTCACGATGTGCCGGCCCTGGTCCAACGGTGGCGCCACGAAGCGCAGGCTCAGCTCCGGCTGCTCCTCCGGCCCCGGCACGTACACATTCGTCACCTCCGCCTTCAGCAGCCTCGCCTCTCCCCCCTGCCCCAACACCACGTTCGTCCTCTGCCCGGGCCTCAACCCCGTGGGACTCGTCAGGCTCAACGTCAGGTTCTCCGGCGACAGCTGCACCACCCTCCCCGCCGAGTGCAGCTCCCCTTCCACCTCCGCCACCTCCGCCAGCCCCGGTCCCATTCGGTAACCCAGGCCGCTCTCTCGCGTTCGCACGCGGTCCGCCTTCTCCGTCGCCATGGGAACTCCGTTTGTCCTGGAGAGCCGCTTTACGTGAACACTGAAAGTTTTTTGCCCCACCGTTGTACCGGCCACCTGGATGGAATTTCGGTTCCGCCAATGTGGACACACGCCTCGGGGCTTGCAGCGGCACTCCGGGGTCGGATCCAAGGAAGCGTTGCGGACCAACCCCGCCTCTGTGACGCGCTGGACAGTGAACACCCCCCTCGCACTACCGGTAGGAATTGCACAAACCGCTCCCCGCCCCCAGGGCAGAGGCATTCCGTGCCTCTTGAAGTTTTCTTTTAATTCTCAAGAGCGGGTATCAGCAGGCCTCACGGCTCTGGCTCGCGGTGCGCCTGATGCAGCGACTCGGGAGGGGCGGAGATGTGGGTGGAATCCGCTGTCATTGCGCTCTCACGCGAAAATCACGCTGGCGGCTTTCACGTTGAGGCCACGAGTCCTATAAGCTTGGTTTTCTCGAATGGCTGGGTCGAAGCTCCCCTTCGCGCCGGGTGATGTGCGCGGCCGGCAGATGGGCAACTACGAGGTGCTCTGCCGCCTCAGCACCGGTGGGATGGCGGAGATATTCCTCGCCACCAAGCGGGGCCTGGCCGGCTTCCACAAGCCCGTGGTGCTCAAGAAGATCCTCCCGGACATCCACGACCAGGAGGAGTTCGTCCAGATGTTCCTGGACGAGGCCAAGGTCACCGCGGCCTTCAACCACCCGCACATCGCCCAGGTGTTCGACCTGGACGTGGACGACGACGAGCTCTTCCTCGCCATGGAGTTCGTCCCGGGGGCCACGCTGATTGAGGTGGCCCGCGCCTGCCGCGCCGTCAACGAGCCCATGCCCGTGGGCTTCGGGCTGGCCGCGGTGCGCGACACCGCGCTGGCGCTGCACTACGCGCATACCTTCACGGATGCGCTCGGCCAGTCCTCGCCCGTCATCCACCGCGACGTGGCCGAGAAGAACATCATGGTGACGTACGAGGGCGTCACCAAGCTGCTGGACTTCGGCATCGCCAAGAGCCTCACGGGCGCGAGCCGCACCGCCGCCGGCATGGTGAAGGGCACCAGCGGGTACATGTCGCCGGAGCAGATCCTCGGCCAGCCGCTGGATACCCGCAGTGACTTGTTCAGCCTGGGCGTGGTGCTGCACGAGTGCCTCACCGGCATGCGGCTCTTCCCGGGCAAGGCGCCCATGGCGGTGGTGAACGCGGTGCTCAAGGGCCCCATCCCCGAGCCCTCGCGCACCAACAAGGCCATTCCTCCCGAGCTGGACGCCATCGTGCTCAAGGCGCTGGCGCGCAAGCGCGAGGACCGGTACGCGACCACGCTCGAGTTCGCCCGCGAGCTGGAGCGCGCGGTGGGCCCGCTCATCTGGCTGCCCGAGAAGAGTGGCGAGCTGCTGCGGCGCCTCTTCGCCGAGCGGCGTGAGCAGACGCGTCAGCTCCTGGCCAGCGGCCGGGCCGCCGTGGACAGCACGGGCGTGGTGAAGCTCGCCCAGCTCTTCTCGGACAAGGAGGCCTCCGGCACTCCGCCTCCCCCGCCCCCCGCGCCGCCGTCCCCGCCTGGTGTGGCCGCTCCGGGCAATCCGACCCCCACGCCCGCGCGCTCCACCACGGCGCCGCGCCTGCCCACCATCTCCGCGCCTCACCTCCCAGCGCCCGGCCCCGCACGGCCCGAGGAGACGGAGCTCGTCTCCTACCCCGTCGTCGCGAAGCCTCCCGTCTCGTCCCCCGTGGGGAAGCGGACCAGCTCCGCCTCTCAGCTCCCGGCCACGCCTCCGCCTCCGCCCGAGGAGACGGGTGTCCTCCCTCCTTCGGCACAGGCCACCTCCCGCGTCCGCCCTCCCCGCGCTTCGGTGGACCCCTCCACCCTGCCCTCTCTCCCCGTCCTGGTGGAGCCGCCTCGGGCGCCGGTGGCTGGCCCGGCTCGCGCCTCGGTGGACCCCTCGACCCTGCCCTCCCTGCCCGTCCTGGTGGAGCCGCCCCGTCCGGTCCGGGCTCCCACGCCCCCGGAGCAGGGCCGGACCGCGACGCCAGAGCAGACCCGGGCCGGCTCGCCCGCCCGCGCGCGCAGCCTGAGCCGCTCCGAGGCCGTCCCCGCCGTCCAGGAGACGAAGGAGCCGGGCCTGAAGACGGCCATCATCCGGCCGCCGCGCACTCCGTCCACCAGCGAGCAGCCCGTCACCTCGGACGAGACCGTGCCCCGGTACGACGCCACGCGTGCGGCCCGTCGGCCCTCGCTGTCGCACCTGGACGCCGTCACCCAGCCCACCGGCTCTACGTCCCCGCTCCTTCCCGGGCCTCCCGCTCCCGCGGCGCCCTCCGCCCGCGCCCTGTCGCCCGAGGGCCCCACCGTGCCCGTCATGCGCGCACCGCTGGCCCGGCCGGTACCGACAGAGCCCGAGGACGAGGACGGTCCGGAGTTCCTCACCGCTCCCTACCTCGTACCGCCCTCCGCGTCCTCCTCGCCTCCGGTGGAGCCCGAGGACGAGGACGGTCCGGAGTTCCTCACCGCCCCCTACCTCGCATCACCGGCCGCACCCGCACGGCCCCTCCCGGCACAGCCCCGGAGCCAGGAGCCGGACGAGGAGGACCTCACGCCCGCTCATCCGCAGCCCGTCTCCCGCCGGCACGTCCCGGTGAAGCCCAAGGACGACGAGGGGGAGGAGCTCACCGCTTCCAGCACTCCCTCGCCCGCGCCCTCGCGCCGGGGAGTGCTGTGGGCCGCGCTGCTCCTCCTGCTCCTCGTGGGCGGGCTCGCCACCCTCGTCGTGTTGAGGCTCGATGGAGGGCTGCTGTCCTCACGGCTGTTCCCGCCCCCACCCCCGCCCGAGGCCACCAGAGCGACCGAGCCTCGAACCGAGGGCTCCACGCCGGCACCTCAGGCTGCTCAGGCCCCTTCGGGGGAGACCGCAGGGGCCCCCACGCCCGCTGCCACGCCCGAAGCGGCTGCCCCAGAGGCTGCCTCCGCGAGCGCCACACCGGAAGCCACCGCCCCGAATACCGGCCTGACGCCCTCGCCCACGGAGGTGGCCACTGCCGCCGGTGCGGGCTCGCCCGAGGCGAAGACCGAGGCCCTCCCCACGGGTGGAGAGCCGACCGAGGCCTCCCAGGACGAAGAGCCCCAGGACGAGGCACCCCAGGCCAAGGCCTCGGAGTCCGCACAGCCGGCGAAGCGCGGCAAGGTGGCGCCCTCGCGCCGCACCCAGCGCACCCCCACCGCCTCCAGCGTGGAGAGCTCGCCCGAGCAAGTGACGACCGCCGACGAAGCAGACCGGGCCTGGCAGGCCTTGGAGCGCGAGCGGGCGGGCGCGGCCGAGCCCTCGGGCGAGAAGGGCTCCCTGACGCTCGTCACCGAGCCTTACGCCAAGGTGTACCTGGGCAGCCGCCTGGTGGGCGAGACGCCCCTCTTCCGGATGTCCTTCGCCCCGGGCAAGCACACCCTGCGCCTGGTGGCCCCCAACACCAAACCCCTGAAACTCCAGGTGGAGATCAAGGCGGGCGAGGTCACCTCCATCCGCACGGCGCTCGACAAGCTCGCCCGGGAGTGAGCAGCCGGGCGGCCCGCGTGCAATGGCGCGTGCGGCGGTGCGTACCCTGAAGGACTCGAGGCTCCGCGCGTCCCCTTTTCTCAGAGGTATGCCGCCATGCAGCTGCGCTCCCTGCTCCTCCCCGCCGCCCTCCTGGTGTCCGCTCCCGTCCTCGCGCAGGACGCCAAGGGCAACACGATCGACGTCCCCGACTTCCGCGGTGTGGCGGTGAGCCATGGCATCCGCGCCGAGGTGAAGCCGGGCCCCAAGTCGGTGCGTCTGGAGGGCAACAAGGACGACCTGGCCCGGGTGAAGCTCGAGGTGAAGGACGGCGTGCTGACGACGCAGGTGGAGAAGAGCTCGGGGTTCTTCAACAAGGGGCTCAAGAACGTGCGGCTGTACGTCACCAACCCGCGCGTGGAGAGCGTGGCGGCCAGCGGTGGCTCCGACGTGGACGCCGAGGCCACCCGGGTGGACACCTTCGAGGTGGCGGCCAGCGGCGGCTCCGAGGTGGACCTCACCAAGGTGGACTCGCAGAAGCTCGAGGTGGCGGCCAGCGGTGGCGCTGAGCTGTCGCTCGAGGGCCGTGCGAATGAGCTGAAGGTCACCGGCAGCGGTGGCTCGATCATCGAGGCCGGCAAGGTGCAGACCGAGTCGCTCCACGTGGCGGCTAGCGGCGGTACCCGCGTCGAGGCCTCCCCCGAGCGCAGCATCCAGGGCGCACTGTCCGGTGGCTCAACGGTGAAGTCGTCCAAGAAGCCCGCGAGCATACAGGTGAACAGCTCGGGCGGTTCTCAGGTGCAGTACGAGTAGCTCTTGGAGTAGGAGTCGCTCCCGATAACGAGGTACCGGGGTGGGGACATGGGGCTGGGGGGCTCCATGTCTCCACCCTTCTCGTTTCCGGGCTCAGCTCAGCCGGAAGATGTTCTTCAGCCGGCCGAGGATGTCCACCTCCTCCGTGATGGGCAGCCTCTCGCCCGAGGCCGTCATCGCCGCGTCGAGTTGCATGCGCCGGTGCGCCAGCATCCCCGACAGCTTCGGCGCCAGCTCGGGGTGCTCCTCGAAGAGGCGGGCGAACGCCGGCCGGCCCAGCTCCAGCAGCACCACGTCCGTGAGCGCTACCACCGTGGCCGTGCGCGGCTCGCCCGTCAGCAGCGACATCTCCCCGAAGTAGTTGCCCCGCGACAGCCGAGACACCTCCATCCCACCCGTGCGCACGCTCAGCTCTCCCCGGCCCACCAGGTAGAAGGTGTTGCCCTTCTCGCCCTGCTCGATGACGCGCTCGCCGCGGGCAAAGCGCCGAGGCACCATCTCCTGCCGCAGCCGCGTCCGCTCCTCCTCCTGCAGCACCTTGAAGAGATCCACCCGCCGCAGCATGTCGGCGACCAGCTCCGCGGAGAACTCGGCCCCCGGCGCGCCCATCGCCATGTTCAGCTTGCGCTGCGCGGGCAGCTCGAGGCCCTCGCGCCGGAAGCGGTACCAGATGCGCGTGTAGAACTCCGCCGACACCCCGTCCGCCTGCGAGTAGTCCTCCACGTAGTAGCGCACCTGGTAGCGGATACCGAGCTCCTCGAAGCCCAACGTGCGGCACATCGGCGGCGGCACGCTCAGCACCAGCGGCACCTGCTCCAGCACCTCCAGCACCGCCTCCTTCACCTCGTTGGGCGCTCGGTCGTACGGGCCATGGAAGGACAGGTCCACCCCCACCGGCTGCCCGCCCCGCGAGTAGTTCTTCACCGCCTCCTTGGAGCAGACGTTGTTGGGCAGGGTGATGATCTCCTTGCGCGACGTCTCCAGCCGCGTGGCCCGCCACGCCACCTGCACCACTCGCCCGGTAATCTCCTTGATGGTCACCCAGTCGCCCACCTGGTAGGGGCGCTCGAGCTGCAACGACAGTCCCGCGAACAGGTTGCCCAGCGTGTCCTGCATCGCGAGACCCAGCACCACCGAGACGATCGCCGACGTGGCCAGCAGGCTCGTCAGATCGATGGCCAGCTCCGCCCGCAGGATGGGAACAACCGCGATGATGTAGAGAGAGATCTCCACCACGTCCCGGAGGATCTTCTGGGGCGGGGTCCGGATCCCCAGGCGCGTCAGCGTCAGCACGCCCAGCGACATCGCCGCCCGGATGGAGCCAAAGGCGAAGGTGAGCATCCACGCCACGTGCAGCAGCGGCAGCAGCTTCGAGTGCAGCAGCTCACCGAACTGACTGTCCACCACGCGCAGCGCCAGGAACGTCATCAGGAAGCCCAGCGCTCCGCCCAGCTCCTTGCGGAACTGCGCATCCGAGCTCGCCGCCCGCACGCCCACCACCAGCAGCGTGAGGAGGACTCCCATGATCAGCGACAGATGGCTCTGCAGGAAGGGCAGCACCCCGCGAGCCTGCTCCCCCGTCACTCGGAGGGTCAAGGCACGCGGAGTCTCACTTCACGGGATGAACACGAGCCGTATACCCTCACCCCCCGCCCTCTCCCAGAGGGAGAGGGAGCATGCGAAACCCATGAAACGCCACGCCCCGTCCGCCGAACGCAACCGCGAGCCTCTTCTTCCCGTCCTCCGCGAGCTGTTGCCCTCGCGAGGAAACGTGCTCGAGGTGGCCAGCGGCACCGGTCAGCACGCTGTCTTCTTCGCCCGCGCCTTTCCCGAGCTCACGTGGCAGCCCACCGACGCCGACCCCGACGCGCATCAGAGCATCGAGGCGTGGCGCCAGGAGGAGGCTCTGCCCAATGTGCGCTCCCCGCTCTCGCTGGATGCCAGTTCCTCCATCTGGCCAGTGGAGTCCACGGACGCCATCGTGTGCATCAACATGGTCCACATCTCCCCGTGGGAGGCGTGTCAGGGATTGATGCGTGGCGCCGCCCGGGTGCTGCCCCCAGGAGGGCCTCTCATCCTCTATGGGGCGTATTTCATCGAGGGCCGGCCCACCGCGCCGAGCAACCTCGCCTTCGATGCCTCGCTGCGCGAGCGGAATCCGGCCTGGGGCGTGCGCGAGCTGGGTGCCGTCACGCAGGAGGCCCGGGCGCACGGGCTCGAGCTCGACCGGGTCATCGACATGCCCAGCAACAACTTCACCGTGGTGTTCCGCCCGTGCGGAGGCAGGTGAGACTCAGGCTCACTTCGGCCGGAAGTCGAGGGCCACCGAGTTCATGCAGTAGCGCAGCCCCGTGGGTGGCGGGCCGTCATCGAACACGTGCCCGAGGTGCGAGCCGCAGCGGCTGCACACCACCTCGGTGCGCACCATGAACCAGCCCTTGTCCTCGTGGGTGTCCACGGCGCCTGGGGTAATGGGCTGCCAGAAGCTCGGCCAGCCCGTGCCCGAATCGAACTTGGTCTCCGAGCTGAACAGCGGCTGGCCACACGCGGCGCAGTGGTAGGTGCCCGCGGCCTTCAGGTCCCAATATTTCCCTGTGAAGGCCCGCTCCGTGCCCTGCTTGCGCAATACGTTGTACTGCTCGGGCGTGAGCTGTTGCTTCCACTCCTCGTCTGTCTTCTGGACGGCGTACACCTTCGTGCCCTCCTCGTGTGAAGGCCTGGGCTCCGGGTCTCCAGCCGCTACGGCTCCCCCGAGTAACAACAGTGGCAGGAGCAGCAGCACCCCGCGTCGGCTTCGTCTCTCCTGGCTCATATCTTGTGGATAAGTCGCTCGGCCCCTTTCGGTTACACATAGGTGCCGCGGGTCCGGCTTCTCCCCGGGAAGTGGGCCTCCCTGCTCTGTCCCCAAGTTCTCCACAATTCGGCCGTCCACTCTCCCGCAGTGCCGGCACGCGAGCCTCCCCGTGACAGGCCGCTTCAGGTAGGCAGGGACTCATGCCACGCACCCTCGGGGCCTCCGGGCCCGCCGTGTCTCCCTTGGGCCTTGGACTCGCCGCGCTCGGCCGCCCGATGCTGCCCGCTCCTATGGCCGTGCCGAGGCCTTCCTCGCCTCGTGGCTGAAGGCTTCGCACAAAGTTGTCCAACAGTTGGACAACTTTGTGCGAAGCGCGAACGGCGGGGCTACCGGGGCAGCGGAGCCGTCAGCATGGAGAACATCAGCTTCAACACCATGTCCTGAGACACCAGCAGCTTCGTCAAGCCCACCACCCACTTCACCGTGCGCCGGGAGATCTTCACGGCCTGGCGCTCCAGCACCGCTGCATTCCCATACAGCTTGCGCAGCGTCATCACCGCCATGAACAGCGGCCACAGGCAGAACAGGCGGATGCCCCGCTCCTGTCTCGGCAGCGCCATCACATACTCGAAGGCCTTGCGCAGCTCCCGGTGCGCCACCGCCACCATCTGCCCGTGGGCCTTCATCGCCTCGCCTCGCTTGCCGGGCTCCAGCAGCGTCTCGGGCGTCACTCCGTTCTCGGCCAGCAGCGTCTTCGGCAGCCAGCAGCTCCCACGCTCCAAGTCCTCGCGCACGTCCTTGAGGATGTTGGTGAGCTGCAGCGCGTTACCGAACGCCACCGCCCGTGGCTCCAGCGCCGCCGCGCGCTCGGCGATGGCCGGCGAGTACCACTGGAAGAGCCGCGTCAGCATCTCCCCCACCGTCCCCGCCACGTAGTAGCAGTACTCCAGCGTCTCCTCGAGGCTCGCCAGCCCCAGCCCCCCTCCCGAGGCGCGACCCTTGTCCCCCATCTTCCCCATGCCCTGGGTCATGGTCGCCACGCAGGCCGCCACGTGCTCGCGCACCGGGGCCGCGTGCACCGCCAGCGCCTCCAGCACTCGCGCCGTCCCCTCCACCAGCCGCACTTCCGCCTCCGGTGCCTGCGCCCGCAGCACCCTCGCCCCCTCCTCCGAGAAGCGCCGCGCGTCCGCCTCCCACCCCTCTGGCAGCGTGCTCAGCCTCGCCAGCTCCGCCAGCAACACCTCGCTCGCCGGGCCGTGCGCCTCATCCTCCAGCGTGTCGGCGATCCGGCACAGCAGGTATGCCACCATCACCGCGGTGTCCAACGGGCTCGGCAGCACCGGAATGTTCAGCGCGAAGGTGCGCGACACCGCCGGCAACACCTCCCGGCAGAAGGAGATGGCGGTGGACTCGGTCTGCATCGGCCTCGTGTTCGACGCGAGAGGCTGTGACGGCTCGTCCCTGGACATGAGGACGTACGGACGGTCTTCCATCGCTCTCCCACTCTGCGTCACCAGGCGCGGGATTACCCCAGACCGGACCCGGGTGCACGTAATCCGTTCGCCTCGCTCACTGTTCCGTCGGCGGCTTCGGTGCTGGCACCGGCTCGGCCGGCTCCAGGGCCTTCACCACGTAATCGTCTCCCTTGAGGATGAAGCTCGCCCGTACCTCCTGCCCCGGCTGGAGCGCCTGGCGCTTGTCCGGGGTGAAGCGCGTGTCCTGCGTCAGCTCGAGCGGAAAGACGGCCCCGCCATGCCGCAGCCAGAGTTGGTTGCCCTGCACGTTGACGACCTTGCCCTGGAGCTCGCCTTGCCGCACCTCGTCAAGGCCTGCCATCCCCGAGCCCCCCACTCCCGCCTCTTCGTCCGCGCCTTCCTCCATGACGGGGATGTCATCCGTGTGGGGCGTCTGGCGGAAGTCAGCCATGTTGTCGGGGATGTCCTCTGGCAGGCGCTGCGTGTCGACCTCGCCGCGTCCTCCGCCCAGCACCTCCTGCGCACCCGCCGGGGCCGCCAGCCCGAGCACGGCGAGCCATGCCAACACCTTGCGTGCCATGGGAGCCTCCTGTGTCTGTGTTTCCCTCATGGAGATGGGGTCCCCGAGCCGCCCACGCCCGGTGTCTCCCCCGCGGAGGGAGCCGGAGGGAGGGCCTCGCCCGAGAGCAGGAGGGCCAGGAGGGCGCCTTCCTCGGCGGGGCCAAGCGGCACGACGTCCTCGGGAATCCGCAAAGTCACCGACTCGGGAGGGCCGCGGGTGACGTCGCACGTGCGCCAGCCCGAGTAGCGGTTGCCCGCCATGGCCAGCGAGTAGCTGCAGCCTCCCACGCTGCCGGAAATTCCCGTGGGCGTCAGCGTCAGCTCGGCCGTGTCCGCGCCGAACCAGCCCCGCAGGGACAGCCCAGGTTGGGGCGCGCGAGCAAGCACGGTGAGCTCCACGGAGGCGCCGGCTGCCTGGCCGGTGATGTCGCCGTTCTTGTTCCACTTCAGGTCCACCGGCTGGCCCTTGAAGGTGCCGCGCAGCCCGTTGGGGACACGTCGCAACTGGAAGCCACCGCCGGAGATGGAGTCAGACTCGACGCGGAGCTGGAGGCGGCGCTCGCCTACCTGGAGCAGGAGGGACTCCCGGGCAGAGACGGTGACCTGGGCCGCGGCAGGCGGGCCGAGCCCCAGCAGCAGCACCAGCGCCAGGGGAGCGAGGACGCCGCGCCTCGGGAACGAGGGCTGTGTCACGGTGCACCTGCCTTTCATCGACACCCCTCAAGCTAGGGGCGCGGACGCGGGGCAGGAACGGGTGCTCCCCTGAGTGCTCCACGTGCATCCAGGGCACAGAACGCGTGGGGTGGAATGCGGCCGTGACAAGCTCACGGCGCCGCGCGCACCGGATCCTCGTGGTGATCATGCCCCGGTCCGCCGAACGTGCCCGGCCAGGGCGCCTCGGCCGGCTTCAGCTCCGGCAGCTTGAAGCGCTGGAAGCGCGCCTTGCTGTCCGAGAAGGGAGGATCGCACTCGCCGCACGTCGTCGCTCCGTCCATCAGCGTCAGCGATCCCGGCCCCAGCTCGAAGAGCTGCGGCACCGTCCGAGGCGTGTAGCCCAGCTCGCACCGGAAGGCCTCGCTCCCATCCCCCGCCCTCACCCCCACCAGCACCGGCCTCTGGCCCTCCGCCGCGAAGCCCAGCACCATCGTCCGCCTCACTCCACTCTCCGGCCACGTGCCCAGCCGTAGCTCCTTCGACACGAAGCTCGACCCCACCCCCGGCAGCCGGTACGTCCACGCCGGCTCCAGCCCCGGCACCGCGTACCCCTGCAACCGCGGAGACTCCGGCGGCACCGTGTCTGGGTTCACCGTGGCCCCCTCGGGGCTCGGCACCAGCACCTCGTGCGTCGCCACCGCCCGCCCCAGCTTCAGCGGCAGTGTCCCCACCGGCTCGCCATCCAACGTGCGCAGCGGCTGCGTGCCTCCCTCCGGCATCAGCAGTCCGCGCACCAGCCCCAGCTCACCTCCGGGGAAGGGCAGCGTCCTCCTCCAGCGCGGCACCCCATCCGAGGAGAATGCCATCACCAGCGTCGGCTCTCCGGCCTTCAGCGGCGCCCCTGAGTTCACCGTCGGGGAGAACGTCACGTACAGGTCCCCCGCTGGATCCGACGCCAGCCCGAACGGGTGCGGGTGGTTGCACTCGGACAGCAGCGGATCCTCCAGCAGCTGCGCTGACACCAGCCCTCCCGCCGCGTCCAGCACCACCAGGTAATACAGCCGGCACAGCGTGTTCGAGCCCAGTCCCGCCGGATACGCCTCGAAGAGCGCCGCCAGCCGGTCCGGCGCCATCACCGCCAGCCGCGCCATGAAGAGCGTCGAGGCCTGGCGTGCGATGTCCGGCCTCGCCCTCCCCAAATCGAAGCTCCACCGCGGTGCCGCCGTCGCCCGCTCCATCAGCGACACCTTCCCCTGCTGCGGCAGGTCCATGCACAGCAGCCGCTCGTTCCACAACATGCACCGCCGCCCCGTCACCTGTGCATCCACCGGCGCGTCTCCCGCTGCGTCCAGCATCGGCCTCTCGAAGAAGCCCGCCAGCGTCACGTCCCCCTCGGGGCCCACCAGCAGATCGTGCAGCTTCCGGCCCTCGGCCGCCGCGTCGTACGTCCAGTCCGGCACCAGCGCTGTCGCCGGCGGCCTCACACACACCGAGCCCTGGCATCGGCCCTCGCCCTGGCACGGCGAGGCCGGCGCGCACACGAAGTTGTCCGGAGGGTTGCGCTTCACACACGCCCCCTCCACGCACACGTCCGCCAGATCGCACCCACGCGCCTCACCACAGAAGGTGCCATTCACGGCGGGCTTGAGCTGGCAGCCCCGCTGGGGATCGCACCACCCCTCCTGGCACGCCCCATCCCCCGGACATGGCGGCGCGGGCACCGACTTGCACCCATCCAACGGACTGCACACGTCCGTGGTGCACGCGTTGCCGTCGTCGCACACGCGCTCGCGGCCCCGGCAGCGGCCCTGCTGGCACACCGCGTCCAGTACGCACGTGTTGCCCGGATCACACCCCGTGCCGTCCTCCAGCACCTCCTCTACGCACTCCTCGCGTGCCACATCGAACGTGAAGCGGTGGCAGGCCACCGGCGTGGGACAGGGTGGCGCGAGCCGGGCCTCCCCCGACAGCATCAGCGTCACCGTGCGCCCTCCCTCCTCCGTGCCCACCAACGTGGCCGAGAAAGCTCCAGGCGCACTGGGAGTGAATCCCACCTTCACCGTGGTTTCCTCCGTAGGCCTCACCCGCTGCGGCAGCCCCTCCACCGAGAAGGGCCCCTCCGGCCGGCTCCACTCCACTCGCACCCCGGCGCGGCCCGCGCTCACCACCCGGACCGAGGCCTCCCGTGCGGCACCCACGTACGTGGCCGGAAAGGCCACTGCCTCCTGCGAGAAGCGCACCTGGCTGGAGGAACCCACCAACGGCGGCTTCTCCTCACGGCAGGCCCCCAGCAGCCCCCAGAGCAGCACCACCGCCAGTACCCTCGCCCACCCATCCACTCTGGTTTCGCGCGCCATGCCGTGAGTCCCCGCTCTTCCGGCTATAGCCCTCGCTCCTCCCAGCGACGAGTGGGCCCCGCCCACCTTTGCCGCCGCCCCGTTCACCATCCCACCCTCGGACGTACTGGCGTTTCTACGGTCTGCCTTGGGGAGAGTGCTTCTAAACCCTCGGAAACACGGGCTTCACCCTCGGTATGCTTCTCGCACCTTCCCCAGTCATGGCTTCCATCGAATCCGCCATTTCCGAGCAATTGGCGCAGGCCTTCACGGTCTGCATCCCGTACGAGCTCCAGCCGGGGATGGACCAACTGCCGTCCGATACCCGCCACACCCTGCTGGGCGAGCTCTTCCGCCTCGCCGTCCAGGCCTGGCAGGAGCGCTGCCTGCTGCCCCGCCACGGCCCCGTCACCCTCGAGTTCCTCCTGGCCGGCTGCGACGTGGGCATCGAGCTGGATGCCCCCCGGGCCCGGCTCACCCTCGTCTCGCTCATCCGCGCCCGGCACTGAGGACGGGGGTGGAGAGCCCGGTGGTGGCTCCGATGGCGAGCCCGCTGCGGCACCCGGGAGCCCGGCCCCGTTCTCCACAGTTCCACATGTCCCCAGGGCCCTCTGTTTCTGTACTGAGTGAATAGAGTATTAGATTGATCAGGAGTAACCGTAGGGGCTGTGGGCTTGTGGAAAAGTCAGCAACCTACCGGAACCACTGAGGAATTCAGAATCTGCTACATGTGGGGAACTTGGAGCTTATCCCCGGCCACCCACAGGGGTTGGATCATCCCCAGGGTTTTCCACTGCGGCACCCCCCTTCATCCACAGGCTGTCCACAAGGGGTGTGGGCTATGGTTACACCCATGTCCGCACCGGTTCGGGGCGCCTCCCCGCCACAGAATCCCGCCAATCTCGACGTGCATTGGGGCGAGCGCATCGGAAGGTATCAGGTGCTCACCCAGCTATCGGTGGGAGGCATGGCGGAGCTGTTCCTCGGCTTCACTTCGGGGCCGGGTGGGTTCCGCAAGTATGTAGCACTCAAACGAATCCTCCCGGACGCGCGGGGCGACGAGCAGTTCGAGAAGATGTTCCTGGATGAAGCGCGCATCACCGCGGCACTCAACCACCCCAACATCGGCCAGGTGTTCGAGCTGGGCCAGGACGCCGAGGGCTACTTCCTGGCGATGGAGTTCATCGCGGGGCAGAACCTCAACCAGATCGCCAACGTGTGCCGGCGGAGGGGCCAGTGGCCGCCGGCGGGCTTCGTCCTGTCCGTGATGAGAGACGTGTGCCTGGCGCTGCACTCGGCGCACACCTTCACGACGCCCGGGGGCAAGCCCTACCCCGTCATCCACCGGGACGTGGCGCAGAAGAACGTGATGGTGACGTACGACGGGGTGGTGAAGCTGCTGGACTTCGGCATCGCCAAGGCGCGGGACGGCACGGTGCGCACCCAGGCGGGCACGGTGAAGGGCACCACCGGGTACATGTCTCCGGAGCAGGTGCGGGGCGAGCCGCTGGATGGGCGGAGCGATCTGTTCGCCGCGGGAGTGATGCTCCACGAGCTGCTCACCGGCGAGCGCCTCTTCTCGGCGGAGACCGAGCACCAGGAGATGAAGATGATCCTGGACGCGCCCATCCCGGTGCCGACGGAGAAGGTGCCCACGGTGCCGCCGGAGGTATCGGCGGTGGTGCTCAAGGCGCTGGCGAGAGATCGGGAGCAGCGCTACGTGAGCGGCCGGGAGATGGCGCGGGCGCTGGAGGCGGCGGCGGGCGGCCTGCTCTTCGACGCGGAGCAGCGGGCGGCCTTCATGCGCGAGCACTTCCAGGACCGGATGGCGATGACGCACCGGCTGCTGGAGAGCGCGGAGTCGGTGCAGCAGCCGGTGGACTCGGAGACGGCGCGGATGCTGGGAGGCGGCGAGGGTCCGGGGGATGTGCCCACGGATCCAAGCCCCACGTTGCAGGGTGCGCGTGCGGAGAAGGCGGCGGATCGGTCCATGGCGCGGGATGGGGCGCGGCTGGTGGAGCGGTCGGAGGCGAAGCGGCCGGCGCGGGAGCAGGGAGTGCGGAGGGCGGACACGGGCGAGCCTCCGGCCACGGGAGTGCTCACCACGGGGAGGATGGTCACGCGAGAGCAGCCCGCGGCCACGGAGACCCGAGCCACGCTGCGGCACACGCGCGGAGGAACGGGGAAGTTCTGGGTGGCGCTCATCGCGCTGCTGGTGGTGGGAGGAGGCCTGGGCTTCGGCGCGGTGAAGCTGGTGGCGGCGATAAAGGCGCAAGAGTCCGAGGGGACACCCATTCCCCTGCCGTTGGCGGATCTGTCCCCGATGACGCCCATCCTGCCGCCGGGTCAGAAGAAGGCGGACACGGCGGACCCGGGCCCCAGCAAGCAGGCCTCCGCGCAGGCCCAGCCCTCAGTCGAGGCGCCACCGGAGACTCGGGAGGCAGCGGCGAAGAAGGACGATGACGGCGAGCCCGTGCGCAACGTGAGGCAGGGAGCGCTGACGCTGGTGGTCCTGCCGGAGGCCGAGGTGTTCCTGAATGGGCGCTCGCTGGGGAAGACGCCGCTCATCAAGACGCCGCTGCCGGTGGGCAGGCACTTGCTGCGGATCAAAGGTGCGGACGGGAAGCGGCGGCAGCTGTCGGTGCCCATCCAGGCGGGCAAGACAGCGCAGTTCAAACTCAAGCTGACGGACATCCCCGAGCGCTGAGCCTCCCTGAGACTCCCTCTCCCTTTGGGAGAGGGTCGGGGTGAGGGTGTTGCCTCGAATCACCGCTGCTTGGGTTTCCCCTATTTCCTGGCCGCTGGATCCGCGCCCGGAGGCAGACCCTCCACCAGCAGCATGTCCGTATGGGTGGTCGCCTGACGGAGCGCCTTGGCCTGAGCGTACTCGGGAGAGTTCCACCACTCCTGGGCGCGCTCGTAGCTGGGGAACTCGAGGATGATGAACCGCGGCACGTCCCAGGTGCCCTCGAGTACCTCCGTCCTGCCCCCGCGCGCCAGGTAGCGGCCTCCATAGAGGCCAATCGCCGGTGGCGCGAGCTGCTTGTACCGCTCGTAGTTCTCCGCGTCCTTCACCGTGACTTCGACGACCACGTAGGCAGGCATTCGTTCCCCTTTCGCCGGGGAGCATAGTTCGAGTTTCGCACTTTCTAGTGACGCTCGAGCAGTGGCCTTCAAGGAGCAGGGAGGGGGGAACGAGGGGCCCCGCGCGCCTCACTGCCCGAGCGACGAGGGCGGCGGCTTCGCACTGAAGGAGGGCAGGTAGCACTTGCCCTGGTACTCGAAGAGGGTCTGCGGGCACGGAGCCTTGATCGCGTGCTCCGCCCAGCAGGCGCCGACGAGCTCAGTCTCGACGTAGCGGGTGCAAGGGGGGCGCTTCTGTCCTTTGAGGGGCTCCTTCGGGAGAGGGTGGGCGAGCACGGTTTGCCCGGGGGGAGTGGTGTCCGCGAGCCACGCGTTGAAGTCCGACGTCTCGGCCTCCATCGGCACCTCGTAGCTCATGGGGGCTGGCGGGGCGCTCATGGGTGGGGACACGGAGGCCGGACGCACCAGCGAGAAGAGCAGGGCGCACACCGTGGCGGCGATCACCCCGCTCAATCCCAGACGCCACTGGAGGCGGGGCTCGTGGGGGTCGGACATGGCGCGGACCATGCGCCGCGCCTCATCGAACAGACCTTCCAACGTGAGCAGCAGCGACTCCGCCGACTGCCTCTCCTGGGCCCTGGCCCAGCCGGTGTGCATCACCTCCATGACGGAGTAGCCCTGTGAGGCCGAGGAGCCGACGACCACCCGCCAGTCCTTCCCCGGTGCCCTTCCCTCCTCTGCGGTGTGCTTACGCACCAGGGCCGTGGCCCCGCTCGTCTCGTGCTTGGCCAGATAGAGTTCCTCCTGGCTGTCATTGGACTGTTGTACCTGCTCCTGAATCAGGTACGGCCCCACCCGCTCCGGTTCCTCCTCGATCGCTTCGGGCTTCTTATCCTCGTCCATGCGTGCTCCTCGCGAGCCTCTCCGCCTGCGGGAGGCCAGCTGCGGGTATTCGCATGAACCGCGCCCGGCATCCAGGAGGTACCCGGTTCGTCAGGTGGGGGCCTACTCACAAGTGCCCTCGAGTGGGGTGGGCGAAGGGCCATCAGGAGGCCGTCGAGGCGGTCCTCGCGGCGAGTTGCAGCAGCTCATCATCGGAGAGCTGCTCGGTCGCCAACGCGGAGGGCTCGACCTTGACGCGATCCACCCTGCCGTCGCGTGCGAAGTGGAACTCGCCGGTGGACTGGCCGGGAATCTTCGTCGCATCCACCCGGGCCTCGCTGAGCATGGGCTTCATCTTGTCCAACGAGACCTTCTCCTTCACGCGGCCAATGAACCAGGAGCGGATGGTATCGCGGCACTTGTAGTCGAAGTCGCCAGGGCTCTGGGTGGCCAGCATCAGCC
This sequence comes from Archangium lansingense, assembly GCF_026626635.1. Classification (GTDB taxonomy): domain Bacteria; phylum Myxococcota; class Myxococcia; order Myxococcales; family Myxococcaceae; genus Archangium; species Archangium lansingense. The sequence goes on along the minus strand of NZ_JAPNKA010000001.1, from coordinate 13,613,394 downwards.
CCACCCCCGCCGAGCGCGCGCGCTTGAGCAGGTTCTCCATCGGCTGCTTCGTGGACGGCTGGCGCATCGCGGGCAGGTACAGGTCCGCCTCGTCGAACATGAGCACGGCCTGCAGCGTCGTGGACGGGTTGCGGTTGAGCCAGCGCGTCGTCTCGATGAGCAACTGAGACACCCAGAAGAGGACGCTGTTGGTGTCGCCCAGGAACTTGGTGCTGATGATGCTCAGGCGCGTCCTGCCGGGTTTCGCATACACACCCCGGCCGAGCAGCAGATCCAAATCAAGCCTCTCGGCCTCGCTGCCCATGAGGTGCTTTGCGTCGATGCGCAGCCGGTCCAGGTCATCGGCGAGCTTGTCGAAGAGCTTCGTATCCAACCGGCCCGCGGCGCTCACCAGGATGGGATCCTTGTTGCCGATGAACTTCACCAGCTTCTCCAGGGTCACTCCCTCCGGAGTGAGCTGAACGAGCTGATCAATCGCCTGGGACAACAGGGTCCTGCAGGACTTGTCGCGAGGGTTCTGCCGGTAGTCCAGCATGCCGGACAACGCCTCGGCGGCATGGCGCGTGGCCTGCTGCCGCTCGTAGTCCGAGAGCGCGGCGAGCCCCTCCGGGACGATGGGAATGCCCAGGGGGCGGCCGTGGGGATGGCCGGGAGTGAAGAAGGCCACGTCGAGCCGCTCGTGCAACAGTGTCCGGCGCTCGGCGCGGCGAGCATCCTCGATGGGGCGCGTCCAGAAGGACTCGGAGGCGTAGCCGGCGAGGTCTCCCTTTCGGTCCACGAGGATGACCGGAATGCCTTGCAGGAGCAGCTGCTCCACCAGGTTGAGTGCCAGGGTCGTCTTGCCGCTGCCAGAGCCTCCCAGGAAGGCGGCATGCCGGGTCAGCTCATCGGGGGTGGCGAGGACGGGCTCACGCAGCAGGCTGTCCGTCTCGCCGATGCGGATGGGCTCCCGCTTACGCGCGGGCGGTGGCGGGGGTTGCACGACCTTCACGACGGGAGGCGCCACCGGGCCCGCGGCCGGCTTCGGAGCCGGGGGTTGCTCGGTCCGGACGGCCTGAGGCGCGGAGACCGTGGGCGCGGGAGTCACGGCCTGTGTCCCGAAGGGAGGTGTCTCCGCGGGGGTGGGCCGGGAACTGGGAGCGGTGGGCGTATGCGAGGAGCGCAACTGCTCCAGGCCGAGGATGTCCCGCAGCGGCTTGAGCTGGGTGAGGGGCTGGTTGGTGCGCAGCCAGTGTGCGAAGTCGGGACGCGACTCATGCTGCTGGCGGAACTCGCGCAGCGCGATCAGGGTGCGGCTGTCGCTGTCCTCGAGCACCGCGCGGCGGCCTCCCCTGCTGATGAGCTTGCCGAGCTGCTCGGCCGTGGTGCTCTTGGGATTGCTCGGGAAGTCACTGGTGCGCACGACGATGGGAGTGCGTGCCTTGCCAGCCTCCTTCCGAGTCTGTTCGATCTGATTGGCGAGCGCCCCTCGCTGGGTGCCCCGGTTGCACAGAGCCACGTGCAGCTTTCCGTCTCCCGGCGATACGTCCACCTGGATGACCTCGCCAGACAGGCGCGCCTCGAAGCGGTGCCCCGTGTCCACCTCGTCCGCGCAGGCCCGGAGTGCCCAGACGAGCAGCTCGGCGAGCTGGGAGTCTGCCTCGGGTGGCGGGGTGGAGTGCGACGAGCGGAAGTCGTTCCACGCCTGGTCCAACTCCAGCGTCTTCTTCTCTTCCTTCTTCTTGAGATGGGAGCCGCCCGGCACGCTCTCCAGGGGGAAGCGCTCCGGCAGTGCGCCTGCGCGGATGGCCTGCTCGCGCCAACGGCGGCACGCGTCCAGCACGTCACGTGTGCTCTTGCCCGAGAGCTGCTCGAAACCCTCATGGGGGAAGGGATAGGTGGGCTCCGCGGGATCGAACGGCGCGTCCTCTATCGAGTAGAGGTGTTCCAGTCGACGCTCGGTGATGAGCCGCGCCTCCTCGGCCGTGCGCAGGTTCTCCAGCTTGATGAGATCCGGATCCCGCTCGATGCGATCCAGGAGCGACTGGGTGAGCTGGCCGCGCAGACCCGTCCAGAAGGTGTGCAGGCAGCTGATGACGATGACCGATGAGGGCGCACGCTCCGCGAAGTCACAGAGCATGTGCATGGCCCGCCGGAAGGCCTGGGCATTCGCGGCGTCGAGATCGAAGCCCTCGAGCTGATCCACGCACAGCACGAGCGAGTGATTGAGGGCCGCCGCGAGCCGGCCGAGGTGCTCCACCATTTCCTGCGGGTGGTTGTCATAGGTGCGAGGCACCAGCCCACCCAACACCTTGCGATCGCTCTCGGACAGGTCCTCGCAGCGCAGGTACTTGAGTACCCGGCTGCGGATGCGCGTGTCGTCCCGCTGGAGGAAGAGCAGCGCACGCAGCAGATCCAGGTCCTGCTTCTTGAAGCGCGGCTGCTTCTGGAGATCGTCCGCGGCGAACTCCACCAGCTTGGGAACCTCCTCGGCGTCCGCTTCGGGGTCCGCCAGCATGGCGGCCACCTGACCACACTCGGACAGCAGCGCGTCGGAGAGCTTCTGCAACCCGGAGCGCGTCTCCGCGGGCTCCTGGTAGGGCTGGTCGAGCGAGTCGATGAGGTTGGAGAGGACGTAACGCCCGTAGTTGGACGTGGACGTCGTCATCTGCATGTAGCCCACGAAGCCGAGCGATCGCTCATGGGCCATGGCGCGGAAGGCACGCAAGAGGTGCGTCTTGCCGCAGCCCGAGTCGCCGAGCAGCAGCAGGATGCGCCCCGAGTCCACTCCAGGAGGCGTGGTGGCACGCAACAGGAGGCGCTCGAAGGTGGCGCGCGCCTCCTGGTGCACAGTCTCCACGTCGAAAGGATCCTCCCGCCAGACCTCATGCCGGTGCTGGATGGAGTGGAAGACCTCGGTGCGATCGGAGAGGAAGGAAGAGAGGCGGAGATCGGTCTGGGTCATCGGCAGTCCCCCGAGTGCCGTACGAGGTGGAGTCCTACAGGGCGATGAAGTGGAAGGTGGAACCGAGGTGGTGGATTTCCGAAGCCTGGACATCCGCTGGATCCATCAGTTCCACCATGTCGGCGCGGCTCAGCGACAGCAGGCGCTTCTGGTTGGCCTCGACGAGCCGGTTCTTGAAGGACTGCTCGTCCAGGCCATGGCTGCGCATGGCGCGCCAGACGTGCGAGATGAAGACCCGGTCGTCCCCGAAGCGCCCGGTCTCGGAAGTGCGGGCAGTCTGCAGCACGCGCTCGGCGAAGGCGGGCAGGCCGTCCTCTGCGGGGCGCGGTGCCGGCGCGGGAGCCTCGGAGTCGCGAGCCGGCGTCGTAGGCTCCGAGGTGGGAATGAGCCAGGACTGGAGGGCTGCTACCCGGAGGCTCTCCGCGTCCATGCGCCGGGCCCCCACGCTCCGTGCCGCGAGCTGCTGCATGGCCTGAGAGGGTTTCACCTCGCGTGAAGCCTGGAGCACCTTGCCGAGCAGGAAGGACTGCACGTTGGCCAGGGTGAAGGGCTTGTCCGTCTCCACGCCGAGCTGCTTCCAGCACAGCTCGTCCCGCACGTCCTTGAGCTTCCGGGTGCCAACCTCCTCGAGGCCGAGCTGCTTCTCCACCAGTACCGCGCGGAGGTTATCCGCCTTGTCCAGCCTGCCCGCGTTGGCAGAGGGCAGCCCCAGCGCGAGCGCCGTCAGGTGGGTGAGCCGGAGCTTCTTCCAGCTGAGGCCCTTGGGCAGCTGCTTCACCCCGAGGAACTCCAGCGCCCGCGCGCGGCCCTCCTTGGTGAGGGACACGCCCTTGCGCGCCGTCTGCTGGAGGAGCCCACCCGATTCGAGCGTTGCCAGCGACTCGTCGAGCCGGGTGCTCCACTCGCCCGGGCTCCACCGGTGCGAGGCGAAGGACTTGAGCGCACTGGACAGTGCACTGCGAGAGCCCTTGCCCTCGGCGCGCGTCAGCAACCACACGAGCACCAGCTCGCCTACGCGAGACACCTCATGCCCCTCCATCTGCATCCTCCCTGTGACGCCGGAGTGAGACTACTTCCAAGATAGTGTCGCGGATTTCCTCCAGGCGCGCCACCACATCCTTGGCGAGGAAGCGGAGCACCAGGTAACCGTGCTGCTGGAGGGCCAGGTCCTTGCGCCGGTCGCGCCGGTAGGCCTCGTCATCCTGGAAGTGGTAGTAGCCGTCCACCTCGATGGCCACGCGCAGCCGGTGCGAGAGGAAGTCCACCTCGACGGGCCGGTTGTTGATGCGGAACTCGGCTCGTTTGTTGAGCTCGAAGAGGCCCTGGGTCGCGGGGAGCGAGTCGAGCAACGAGCGCAGGAAGCTCTCGGCGCTGCTGCGCGCCCGGTCCGCGGCCTCGGGCTCGTGTTTGGAGGCCTCTAGCTCGCGGGCAGCCTCGCCGTAACGGGCCAGCACCTCCTCCGTGACACCATCGGCGGCCAGCCGGGCCAGGGAGTTGGAGAGCACCTCCGTCGCCTGGACGCCGAGCTTCTCCAGCCGCCGTCTCAGCTCCTCGGGAGAGGGGGCCTCCAGCTCCAGCAGTCCCTCGCGCACCAGGGCCAAGGACTGGCTCTCGTGACCTCGCAGATAGGTGTTGAGCGCGGGCCGCTCCGAGTGGAGCGCCACGACGAGCGGAGGCACGGCGTCACACAACCGAGTAGCCACCCGGGCCGCGCTCGTGAGCCACCCGGGGCCGAAGCCGGAGAGCAGGAGGGCTGGAGCCGTGCCCGCGGGAATGAGCGCATGCAGGGCCGTGAGTGCTCGCAGGGGATTGCGCTCGCAAGCGTCGAGCACCGCGCCGAGCGGTTGCCCGGACTTGTGGACAACTTGTGGAGGTTGGAGCAGGCACCTGCACGCGGCGGAGACATCTTCCCCGGTGAGGGCGGGGAACAACTCCTGGAGGAGGATGTCGCGCTCATGCGCGGTCTTTCCGCTCAGGCGCGAGCGGAGCTCACCCGGGGCGAGGCCCGAGGCGGAACCGAGGAAGTCCGCCGCATCGGCTTCGAGGTTCCGGGTGCGGGAGAGCGTCTCCATCCAATCGCGGACCACCTCGGCCTCGCCCGGAGCGAGCGAGACGCAGGAGGATTGGCTGCGGGATTCGAGCCATCGGCGCCAGAGGGACATGGCGCTGCCCGGGGGACCGGCGAGCACGGTGAGCTTGGGGATGCCCTGCTCGCGCCGGCGCTGATGGCGCTCCAGCTCTTGGAGGACCGAGGTGTCACTCCGGGGAGGAGGTCTGGCAGAGGGCACGGACATAAGCGTCCATGAAGTCGAGGCATGGCATCAAGGGGCCCTCCCCCAAGGTTGTGTCCGGCAGTCGTCACGCCGCACAAATGGCGCACTGCTCCATACCGGGGTTCCACTTACTCCTGAGGTAACGCTCCGGTGGAGTATCGAGACTGTTGGTCTCTGCCCTGCGAGGTGTCATGCGAGTGAAGCGGAGCACCTTCCTCAGTCTGCTGCCCGGGTTGCTGCTTCCTGTGCCGCTCCTGCTCATCCTGGGAGCGGCAGCTTGGAATCCCTGGAACGAAAACGGTTCGAGGGCAGTGGCAGCGACTCCCATTCTGGAGTTGGAGGAGACGTGGAAGCTCCAGACCTATTCGCAGAGATGCTGGAGCGGTCAAGACTGCGAGTCGCCACTCGGATGCCTGAGGCTCTCAGTGTCCGAAAGTGAGGGTCTTTGCACCGATAGCTGGTGCACCACGGATCTGCAATGCAGGGAAGGACGAAACTGCCGGACACTGCCCACGATGGGTGATGGACCGTTCGTGCGTGTGTGTGTCCATCCAGGAGAGCGGAAGGAAGGCGAGGCCTGCGTTTCGGCCAGGGGACCTGTCGAGAGCACTTGCGATCAGGGACTTCACTGCAACGCGGGATGGTGCGGGCGCGCCTGCCAACCGGATGAGCCCACGAGTTGTCCACAGGGCTTCTTCTGCCGGGAAGGGCTCGATGGTCCCTCCTGCCTTCCCACCTGCGAGGCGACGGGTTGCTCCGAAGGCCAGGAGTGCATCGCCTTGGGCGAGGGCATCTCTGCCTGCGCGGTGGTGCGCGGGGAGAACTGCCAGAAGGAGCCCTGCTCCGATGGCGGCCTCTGCTCCGTCTGGCCCCCGCGCTACAAGGAGTCCCGTCTGGAGCTGAAGATGGCCTGCTCCCTACTCTCCTGCTCCGACGGCGGGTCCAAGTGCCCCCCAGGCACTTCCTGTGTCGAGGGCCTCTGCCGCCGCCCCTGAGACCCACCGTGTGTCTCCCGCGTCACGGTAGCCTCTGCTTTCCACTCCGCGTGTTTTTTCTGTCGCGCGAGCGCCTCCATGCGTCTACTCACGGGGTATCATCCCTCTCCCCCCAGGAGGCTTCCGCACCCATGGCCGCGCTCACCTTCGGCTTCCTCATGGATCCCCTCGAGACGGTCCGGGTGGACCACGACTCCACCTTCGCCCTCATGCTCGAGGCCCAGCGCCGCGGTCACCAGGTGCGCTACTTCGAGCAGCCTTGGCTCCGCTTCAGCGGCTCCTGCGCCGAGTCCCGCATGCGCACCGTCACCGTGCGTCGCGAGCCCGGCCGCCACTTCGACATCCTCGACGAGCAGGTGCGTCCCCTCTCCAGCCTCGACGTCCTCTTCCTGCGCAAGGATCCGCCCGTCGACGCCGACTTCCTCCAGGCCACCCAGCTCGTCGAGCTGTGCAACGGCCGCGAGCCCATCTTCCTCAACAACCCCACCGGCATCCGCGATGCCAACGAGAAGCTCTTCGGCCTGCGCTTCCCCGAGCTCATGCCCGAGACACTCATCGCCCGGGATCTCACCGCGCTCGCCCAGTTCATCGCGCGCAATCCCCAGGGCACCATCATCAAGCCCGTCGAGGGCTTCGGCGGCCAGGGCATCGTCTTCCTCCAGCCCGGAGACCGCAACACCCGCTCGCTCCTGGAGATCAGCACCCTGGGTGGCAGGAAGGCCATCGTCGCCCAGGCCTACCTCCCCGAGAGCCGCCAGGGTGACAAGCGCATCATCCTCGTGGATGGAGAGCCCTGCGGTGCCGTGCTCCGCGTCCCCGCCCAGGATGATCACCGCGGCAACATGGCCGCCGGCGGCACTCCCGTGAAGACGCAACTCACCGCGCGTGAGCTGGAGATCTGCGCCCGCCTCAAGCCCTCGCTCCAGGAGCGCGGCCTGTACCTCGTAGGCATCGACGTCATCGGCGACTGGCTCACCGAGGTCAACGTCACCAGCCCCACCGGCATCGTGGAGATCGACAAGTTGGACAACACGAACGTGGAGGCGAAGGTGATCGACGTCGCCGAGCGGCTCGTGGGCCAGCGGCGATGAGGGGTTGATTCCACGCATCAGGTGTACATCTCGACCTCTTCCATCTTCTCGCGGAGCGCCTGCTGCTCCTCCGGCGTGGTGCCCAGGCGCTTCATCATCGCCATCTCCGAGGCGAAGCGGTCGTCGGAGCCCTCCCAGGGGAGGAACTCGCGGAGGATCTTCTCGGCGCCTCCGGTTGGCCCCGCGGCGTTGTGGGACAGGACAGCGGTGCGCTTGTAGGCCTCGCGGTAGGCCTCGCGCACGGACTCGGGCGTCTGGGGGCTGGACAGCGCCTCGCGCAGCGCTTCGAGCTCCATCGTCATCCGGAACAGCAAGGTGACGAGGGCCGCGTGGGATGGACCCTGGTGGTAGTGCTCGGCCATGGCACGGTACATCTCATACGAAGTCTTGGGGCGGTCGGGGGCGTTCATGGGCCGCAGCCTATCGGAGCCGGCTCACGTGATCGGAGCCCGGCGGATGAGCTCCTCAAGCGTTGCCTTGAAATGGGGACAGCGTTCCCGAAACCCTCCGCTGAGCTGGGTCGACTCGGCGAGCCTGCGCCAGTGCGAACCAGAGCCACCCATTCCGGAGCACTCTCGCAGGAAGCTTCCGGCGGCGGCTTCGATTCCCGCCGCCTCCACATTCAGAAGCCCAGCAATCTCACCGGGTTGCTGGGCTTTTTCTTTGCCCTCGGTGCCTCATGTGCCCTCAGTGTACCCCTCCGGCGTCTCTGGCCGGTGCGGCGTGAAGCTGGGGCGCGGGGTGGTCGAGCTGCTGCACCGCGCTCTCCCGGGATTCCGGTGCGAGGTGGGCGTACCTCAGCGGCCGATGAGCATGGCGGCGGTCCTCCGCGCCTCGTCGTAGCTCCAGGCAGCGGAGCCGGCCGAGAACGTCCTGGGCCTTCGTGGTGGTCCCCGGTTAGCCTTTATCGAGGTCGCGCCACGCGTCATCCGCCAGGCCCGGCTTGCGACGAGCACGAGCCAGAGAAGGCACGCACGGGAACTCCCGCTGGAGAGGAAGGCCGGCTTGTGCGGCCAGTGTCAACAGCCCCAGTCCCTCGACGGAGACCTGCGCGACTGTGGCCCAGCGCTCCTGGGAAATCTTCTCCCGCTCCAGGAGGCGGTCCTGCCGGGCCTTCTCCGCGGCCAGGTATTGCTCCAATCCCTGCGCGACACCTTCCGCGTCCTGTTTCAAGAAGGCATGGCAGAGCGGGAGGCGTACGTCCTCCGAGCCCTGGAGGACCTGCTCGTATTCCTCCAGGAGCACCTGCAGCCGCGCCTCGGTCTCCCCGAGGAAGAAACGGCCCATCAGGAAATGGGCGTACAGGAAATCCTCCTTGTACTCCATCCCCTGATGCCAGGTGCGCCGAGAGCGCCGGGCAATCTCCGCGGCGCCGTCGAGATCCAGGGCGGCCAGGGCGTCGAAGAACGGCGCCATGCGGCTCGTCACCAACTGGGACTCCGAGAGCTTCCCCATGAGGGACAGGTACGCGCGGCCACTCTTGTAGAGGCACTCATGAAGCCCCTCGGCATCGCCATACAGGAGGAACTGGCCAATTCCACGAATCCGATAGTTCTCACAGAACGTCAGGACCTGCTGAAGGCTCGCCTTGGACGCCATGGCCTTCAGCAGTTCCGCGTTATCAAACCGGGCGTTGCTGACAAATACCTGCAGGAACTTGGAAGACATGCGGTTCAGGCCTCAGCGCCGAGGACAAATGCACCGATCGCGCCATGCTCCGAGCTGGAGACAACCAGGCTCCGAGAACTGGATGCATACTTGCGACGAAAGGACCGTACCGCCACGCAGAGCGCCACGGCCCCACTCGCGGCGCCGGTATCTCCCAGGGAGACGCCGGGGATGACCAGACGAACCGGCTCATCCAGACGGGCCCCGAGCCGCACCCGGGTGGTGCCCCATCCCGAGGCCCGCCAGACCTCGCCATTCAGGTCGCAGACGATGTCTCCCCGGAAGGCCTTCCCGGGGCCCAGTACCTTCGCGAGCGCATCCTCGATAACGTTCGCCAGTGCCTGTCCGACACTCGGCCTGCGGGCCACGGACCGGTCATGCTCCTGTCCCACCGAGACGGCACTCACGAAGGCCTGGGGAGCGACATTCCTCCTGCGCGCGGCTGCGGGGTCCTCCACCAGGATGCATGCCGCGGCCTCGCCAGGCATCAGGCCGACCGGAATGTCTGGAGACTTCAGTCTCCGATGCGCCTGCAGCCACTCCAGGCTGAGCTGATCCAGATAGGAGTCCATGGCCACGATGAGGAAGCGGTCGACCGCCGAGCGGGGGAGCCTTTGCTGGGCATACTGGAGCGCAGCCGCCATGCCCGCGTGCCCCTGATTGATAGCGTGGCACTCGCCAGCGAACGGCAATTCGAGCATCTTCTTCAACTGCGAGAGGAAGGCACTCTTCAGTCCCTCGACGCCCAGCTGCCGTGCCTCCATGAAGCGGGCCCCATCCAAGACGGGCCCCACCCAGATGAGCCCCGTCCGCTGCCAGAACTCCGGAGCCGATCGGCCCGGCACCTGTCCGAGCAACAACAAGTCATCCACACAGCCACGCGCGAGCCGGATCCACCTGCCCACGGGCGCGAACCCATCTGTGAAACCGTGGATGGGGTGGCCCGTCAGCGGCACGAGTTCCTGGTGCTCCTCGTCGATGACCGGGAAATAGACCAGCTGACGAGGCCGTGTGATGCCCGCCCGCAGCGCCGCGCAGGACTGGACGACGTCCAGGCCCACGCTCGAAACCATTCCGAGTCCGGTGATGGAGAGAACCATGCGCGTGTCCGGGCAGGAGCCAGGCCGTCAGGCCCGCTCCAACATACGGAGCGGAGCCAGCAGGACATTCGTGAAGCCCTGCGCCTCGACAGCCTGGACGAAGCGCTCATCCACGACATACTTGCTGGGCTTCTTGTCAATCCGGAACAGCGCGGGGGCGTTTTGCACCTTCGCGGGGTCCAGCACGAACTCCGCGATGTCGACCACACTCCCCTCCTCACCATATTTGACGCCACTGGCCTTCTCATCAAGGCAGTCGAGCGCACCGATGGGATTGATGATGAAGTAGTCCCTGCTGTAGAGCCGCTCACGGTGATCGTACAGATCGAAGGGGAGATATTCGATCTCGCATCCCGCGCAGAGCTGCTCGAACACCTTTTTCACCTCGGAAGAGACGATGAGGTAGCTCTCCGTGTTTCCGAGGAGCGAGGACAGCTTGAGGCCTGGATGCTCTTCGCGCAGGAAGATCTTGGGCTCGGCGGGGTAGAACGCCTTGGCGGGCCTGCCCTTGGTCATCAGGAACCGGCGCAAACCAATCCCCTTGGGAGGATCATCAATCAGGACGAGGTCCTGATCGTTGAGGTCGCCGGTCGTCGACAGCAGAAAATACTTCATCCACCTTCCTCCATGGAGCCCCTACGGCGTATCAACCGTTGGCGGGCGACTTGAAAAGTTCCTTCGTCATGTGATCGAGCGCATCCACCCCATCCGTCCCCGCCTGCTTGATGGAGCCATAGAGACGCTTGGACAGGGCAATGAGCTTGTCCTTGAAGTCCTTGTATTTGGGCGCTTCGTGATCGACGAGGTCCGCGAGGTTGTCAGCCAGCAGGGACTTGAGCTCATCCTTGACATGAGTGCTGTACACCCCGTGGTACATCTTGGGCAGGGTCCGGTGTCTGGGCAGACCGATGACCCTCGCGACGGTCGCGTCGAGAGGAAGCATGATCATGTTGTCCATGTGATTGAGATTGTAGCCGGCCGTCAGCAGCCCACCCCGCACCACGACGACCAGCTCCGGTGAGCCGCCCTCCTCCGGATTGCCCAGATACTCCGCGAGGGTCGTGCTCAGGGTCGAGTTCGGGATGATGTGATGCGCCTCGTGGAAGTAGGGAACGTCACAGTGGGTGTCGAAGTTCCCCGCCTTGACGTCCCAGTCTCCCTTCTTGGGCTTCCCGGCATCATCCTCGCGTCCCTGGAAGAAGGCCTGGCGGACAGCGGGCATGTTCTTGTAACGAGGCCAGTTGTACAACCCTGAATCCGAATCGGCCTTCTTCGTTGCCTGCCAGATATGGCTGCAGGAGTTGTTCGGCTTGCGGTCCTCATGCCGGTTGAGACACTTCCCCCCCTCGGTGTTACTGGTCGTGACATGGTCGAGCTTGTTCTGGATGTCTATTGTGTGTCGCTCTTTCGACATGGCTCGACCTCCTAGGAAAAAGCTGAATCATCGGCCATCATGACGAGGGCGCACGGAAACAACAAGGCGGATGTAGGGAAAGGGGAACTCGGGCCGCTCGCGTCCGTGAGCGGGTTGACCCTATGGGGCCACATGTGCCCCCCGTGTGCCCCTCCAGCGGGGATGAGAACGGGACAAGACGGGGCAAGACGGGATGGGGCGGCACAACGAACCGACGTGAGATCAAGGCGATAGCGGGTAACAGCGCGTCCTGCCTGTGGTTTTCCATCACCTTGTCTGCGGGTTCGATTCCCGCTGCCTCCTCCAAAACAAATCCCTCAGCCGCGGCTACAGAGCGACGCATGGACGAATACGCAGCCACTTGCGTGTGGCGGCTGGGGGATAGCAGTGGGGTGTCGCTGCTGGGGGCTAGAAGGGCCTCCGCCGCGTCGGTGCTTTGGCCGGATGCGGTGGCGAAGGAACACCGGCTCCTGACTTCAAGTATGGGGGAGCTTGCGCAGTACCTCGATAGCCTCCTCGTACACCCTGCCAAGCACGTCGTCTTGGGACTTGTATTCCGTCAGCAGGTCGGCGTCCTCCCGATGTCCCACGTACTCGAGGATGGTCGCAGCTTTGATGATGCGTACAGTCTCCGGGGCCGCAACCATTCTCCGGGCCACCTCGCGCAATCCGGCGCGGGCCTTGGGTGGGAGCGCGGGAAGAAGACGCTCGCGGTGTAGGAGCAGCAGGGTGAACAGGCGATCACAGAAACGCCTTTCCTGCCCCTTACGTGTGGATGCCACTCCAATGATGGACCGGGCCAGGAAGATGAATGAGGAGAGCAAAGGGACCAGTTCATCTGGTACCTCCTCATCCAGCACGGTCAGGACCTTGGTCTTCTGCTCGACAGGCACCGACTCGTCCTCAATCCACACTCGCAGCTCTCCTGAAGAGCTCTCCAGCAAGCGAAGGAGGGCCAGCAGGCCCTCGGAAGCAGGCGGAGCGATCCGCTCCAGGGCCCCGCGAACAGCGGGGATCAACTCTGGATGACGCTTGCGCCAAAGTGCATAGGTCAAGTCATCCACATCGGACCCCTTTGGCGCGCCAGCGGCCAATCGATTCAGCCTTCGTACGAGGGTTGCCCTCGCTCTGGCGCTCTTGAGCTGACCAAGTGCCTGGGTGATGACCTGCACGACAGACGAGGCGTCGTAGCCCCCTCGAGATTCCTCCAGGAGGAGTTGCTGCTCCAAGCGTCTGGCGTTCGCAGGACCACCCAGCTCACCCAGGCCAAAGGCGGCCGCCTGGCGCACCTTCCCGTCAGGAGACTGGAGCATTTGTTCCAGAACACTCTGGACTCTTTTGGGCTGCGCCTCGCGCAATGCCGCCACCAGGGTGCGTGCCCTCTCCTGATCTCCCCAGTGGAAGGCATCAACCAGCTTTGACCGCCACTGCTCCAAATCGATTTCCCATGCCATGCGTCGCTCCAGAATCCAGGCTATGGATACTGAACTCCGGGAGGCACATACCGCCGGACGAGCGTTCCATTGAGCATGTAGAGTTCGTGGATGGCATCCGGGTCCGCCCGGCGCATGGCTTCAAACGCATCCAGCTCACGCTGCAGATCCTTCGCAGTGGAGACATAGTTGGTATTGTGTCGCACACCATCACCCGGAAGCCCACGCCCCCCATTGCCGCTCCGAAGCGCGCCGAGGCCGCCTCCACTTGCTCTGGCGTCCTCGCCGCCTGCGCCTCCTGGTAAAGCCGCAGACACGTTTGTGCTACTCGAGTCAACTCCACCAGCCCCACCACCATCGCCAACCTTACCGTCAACGTCGCCGCGAATGCCTTTGAGAAGAAGGGCTCGGGCATGAGCCACGCGGAGAAGTACAGCATGAGGGACAGGTACACGCTGTGGATGAAGAGCGGCGAGTTGAAGAGTTCCTTGGCAGCCTGTCGGACGCCCTCGCCCATGAAGCGGGGAGACATCTTCAAGGCGGCCCACAAAGGACTCCCCTCAAGGGAATTCGGCAGCGGCAACACGCCAGGTCCGAACTCGGAGAGAAACTCCTCGCGCACCCGTAACTGGAACTGCTGGGGGGCCGATCGCGGCGAGTGCCTCGGCGCAGGCACCTCCAGCAGGTGTAGGCGAGGTTCGGGAGATGACCGCACTGCCGCCAGGGCTTTGCTCAGGGATCGTGCTTCCGCAACGCTCAGAGGATCAAACTCCGGAGGCATAGGGCGCGAAGGGATAAACAGCTTGATGCTCCCGTCCTCCAACTCTCGGATACCAACAGGAAGGGCGGAGGCATAGGAGGCAGGGGCGCTGCGAGCACGTACCGCTGAGGGGCTCTCACGCGCTGGCTGATGAGGAGCAGCCGCTCGGGCCGGGCCCTGGGCATGGGCGGAGCTTGCAGGCAGTGAAATCTGCGCCCCTCCTGGGGGCTGCCTTGGCGGAGTGGCACAAGTGGTTGTCAGCAGCGAGAGGCTTACCACCATGCCAAGTCGCAATAGGGAGGAGGGAAGACCCATGAGCCGTGGAGACTACCTCATGCTCGCCGCACCATGCCGGCGTGGTGTCCGACGACGGCGCCGTGGTGTGGCATCTGGTCGGTGTCTGCGGCGCGCGCGTTCGGGTCCGCGCCGGCCTCGACGTCCTCTTCCTGCGCAAGGATCCGCCCGTCGACGCCGACTTCCTCCAGGCCACCCAGCTCGTCGAGCTGTGCAACGGCCGCGAGCCCGTCCTCCTCAACAACCCCACCGGCATCCGCGATGCCAACGAGAAGCTCTTCGGCCTGCGCTTCCCCGAGCTTATGCCCGAGACACTCATCGCCCGGGATCTCACCGCGCTCGCCCAGTTCATCGCGCGCAATCTTTCACACCTGCCCTGGCTCTGGCTCCCCTTCCAGCCGGAGCTCGGCTGAGCCGACGCCCGCGAATCGGGCGTCAGGTGTACATCTCGACCTCTTCCATCTTCTCGCGGAGCGCCTGCTGCTCCTCTGGCGTGGTGCCCAGGCGCTTCATCATCGCCATCTCCGAGGCGAAGCGATCGTCGGAGCCCTCCCAGGGGAAGAACTCGCGGAGGATCTTCTCGGCGCCTCCGGTCGGCCCCGCGGCGTTGTGGGACAGGACGGCGGTGCGCTTGTAGGCCTCGCGCACGGACTCGGGCGTCTGGGGACAGGACAGCGCCTCGCGCAGGGCTTCGAGCTCCATCGTCATCCGGAACAGCAAGGTGACGAGGGCCGCGTGGGATGGACCCTGGTGGTAGTGCTCGGCCATGGCGCGGTACATCTCATACGAAGTCTTGGGGTGGTCCGGAGAGTTCATGGGCCGCAGCCTGGCGGAGCCGGCTCGAGTAACCGGAGCCCAGCGGATGAGCTCCTCGACCGTGGCTTTGCAGTAGAGACAGCGTTCCCGAAACCCTCCGCTGAGCTGGGTCGACTCGGCGAGCCTGCGCCAGTGCGAACCAGAGCCACCCGTTCCGGAGCACTCTCGCCGGAAGCCTCCGGCGGCGGGTTCGATTCCCGCCGCTTCACAGATCCCCATGGCGAAGACACGGATGAGGCCGGCGGTCGTTATCGGATGTCAGCCCCTCATGGTCCCCTCCCCAACCGCACCGGGGAGGAGCCTGTTGGACATGCAAGACAGTGGAAGCAGGAAGGGAGAGAACAGGCGGGGCGCTACCTGGCGGCGCTCAATGAGGCCGTCGAGCCTGACAAGAAGCTCACGGGAGGCACTGGCTTCGAGGGATCGCTCTTCCTCGAATTCGAGAACGGGGGAGCACTCTGGCAGTTGTCCTGGCGCACGCCAGAACCCGGAGTGACGCTGTACCGCTGGAGCTACCGGAGCAAGAAGCCCAATGCTTCCTGGAAGGAGCGGGCGGCCCAGAAGGCAGAGGAGTTGCCCAGGGAAGAAATAGAACAGCGCGGTGAGTTGGCCGAGCAGGCGATCCGGGCTGCCTATGAAGGGGGCGAACGCCCCAAGGGCTTCCAGGGCCAGGTCTACCTGCCTGGGGACTGCCGCTGAGCGGGCGGGAGGCCTCCGCCGCCCTCGGAGCGCGCGAAGCGCTTGGCGCTTGAGGAGCATCCGACCGCTGTGGTAGGGCGAAAATCCATGACCCCGGAACACTCCCCGGTGCTCGAGTTTCCAGCGTGGCTCTACGACACCACGGCCGCCATCCTCCGCAAGGCGAGAACCGAGGGCCGCTGGTGGGCCCGGGAGCACCTCAAGACCGGTGCCTTTCCCCAGCCCCGGCAGATGCGCCAGGTGCCGCCCGGCGAGGTGCTGGTGATGCACTCGGGGGCCGAAGGGTTCGACTGGAACCGCCCCCGTTGGCGGGTGCACATGTTCCTTAGCGTCTTCATGGACTTGGATGAAGGCGTGCCGGAAGCGGCGCACCAGCGCATGAGGAACGCCTTCGAGTCCTTCTGCCTGAGCACTCCGTGGGGGGCCCTCTACTATACCGTGTCTCCGCCCCCGCTGCGGAGCGCGGAACGCATGGCGAACCGGCTCGCCTCGCTGCTCCGCTTCTGGGACGTGCTCCAGGGCCCTCGCTATGCGTTCTGGTCGTTCGATCAGAAGTACACGCTGGACGAGCTCATAGCGGACATCTACCGCAAGACCCTGGAGGCCTGGTGCCCCGGAGGCCCGGCCTCGGTCCGCGAGCATATGGCCCTGGCGGTGGAGCGCATGGCTCGCGCCACCCGCGAGGAGTGCGAGGAGGCCGTGCTCCGGTTGATGCCTGTCCTGGTGGAGGGGGACAACGACTTGAAGCACCACGAGGTGCTCAGCGACCCGGACTTCCTGCGCGAGCGCCTCTCCGCGCTTCCCCCGAAGGACTTCGACGACCTCTCCAGCGCCGAGAAATACTCGGTGGCCGTACAGTTGGCTGCCTGGGACAGGGAGTTGGGGCGGCATTAGTAGTACCTGGTCAGATGCGAGAAGGCCCGAGAGGAGGCGCACGGGCGCCGACGCTACGCAGGCAGAGAGGGCAGTGACCGATACGGCGTAGCAACAAGTGCTGAAGGCAGCGACGTACCTGGGGCAGCGTCCAGGGTGTTCGCCTCCGGGGAAAAAAGCGCTCAGTGCCCGTACGAGTTGCCTGACACCTTCCCGGCGGCCCGGCCGCCACTTCGACATCCTCGACGAGCAGGTGCGTCCCCTCTCCAGCCTCGACGTCCTCTTCCTGCGCAAGGATCCGCCCGTCGACGCCGACTTCCTCCAGGCCACCCAGCTCGTCGAGCTGTGCAACGGCCGCGAGCCCGTCTTCCTCAACAACCCCACCGGCATCCGAGATGCCAACGAGAAGCTCTTCGGCCTGCGCTTCCCCGAGCTCATGCCCGAGACACTCATCGCCCGGGATCTCACCGCGCTCACCCAGTTCATCGCGCGCAATCCCCAGGGCACCATCATCAAGCCCGTCGAGGGCTTCGGCGGCCAGGGCATCGTCTTCCTCCAGCCCGGCGACCGCAACATGCGCTCGCTCCTGGAGATCAGCACCCTGGGTGGCAGGAAGGCCATCGTCGCCCAGGCCTACCTCCCTGAGAGCCGCCAGGGTGACAAGCGCATCATCCTCGTGGATGGCGAGCCCTGCGGCGCCGTGCTCCGCGTCCCGGCTCACGATGATCACCGCGGCAACATGGCCGCTGGCGGCACTCCCGTGAAGACGCAGCTCACCGCGCGCGAGCTGGAGATCTGCGCCCGCCTCAAGCCCTCGCTCCAGGAGCGCGGCTTGTACCTGGTGGGCATCGACGTCATCGGCGACTGGCTGACCGAGGTCAATGTCACCAGCCCCACCGGCATCGTGGAGATCGACAAGCTGGACAACACGAACGTGGAGGCGAAGGTGATCGACGTCGCCATGAGTTCCTCAACCGTGGCCTTGCAATGGGGACAGCGTTCCCGAAACCCTCCGCTGAGCTGGGTCGACTCGGCGAGCCTGCGCCAGTGCGAACCAGAGCCACCCGTTCCGGAGCGCTCTCGCAGGAAGCTTCCGGCGGGTTCGATTCCCGTCGCCTTCAATCATGGCGCGCACGGCGTTGGGTGCCGTCAGGTACGCCAACACATGGCGCCTGCCCCCACACCAGGCGCAGGTAAAGACATCCACTCGAATTCTTTGACACCCTTCCGGGACACCCTTCCGGCACCGGGGTGGCTCAGCGCTTCGCCCTGGTGCCCTTGTGCGCCCGGCCGGCATCGGCGCCTCTCGCGTCGAACATCCCGGCCAGGTCCTGGCGTTTGAACTCGCTCACGACGAAGTCCACGAACACGCGGGTCTTCGCGGAGAGCTGCCGGTGCCCGGCGTAGTAGAGCGCGATCGGGCCGATGTCGGCGTACCAGTCCGGCAGCAGCCGCACCAGCGCGCCACTGCGCAGGTGCGGCACCGCGTTCATCGTCGCGACGAAGGCGATGCCCAGCCCCATCAGGGCGCAATGACAGACGGCCTCGGGGTCATTGAGAATCATGCGCGCCCGCATGTCGACGGCCACCTGCTCGCCCGCGCGGTTGCGCAGCGGCCAGGTACGGATGCGCCCCGTCAGCGGCGAGCGCAACAGGATGCCTTCGTGGCGCTGGAGGTCCGCGGGATCCTTCGGCGGTGAGATTCGTGCCACGTAGGACGGCGAGGCCACCGCGATCACGTGGGCCCGGGCGAGCTCCCGCGCGGCCAGCCCCGAGGGCAGGTCGAAGCCGCCGCCAATCGCCGCGTCGAAGCCCTCGTTGATGAGGTCCACCGGCCGGTTGTCGAGGTGCCAGTCCGGCACGATATCGGGATAGCGCGCGAGGAAGTCCTGGAGCATCGGCACGAGGTAGCCGAGCCCGAAGGCGGGAGCCATGCTGACTTTCAGCACCCCCGCCGGCCGTTCCGCGGCGAGTGACACGTTGGCGATGGCCGTCTGGAGCGTCTCCAGGCCGCCGCTGACCTCGCGCAGGAAGCGCTCCCCCGGCTCCGTCAGCGTCAGTCCCCGGGTGCTGCGCTGGAACAGGCGCACGCCCAGCCGGGCCTCAAGCCGCGCGACATTCTGACTGACGGCCGCGGGCGTCAGTCCCAACCGGCGCGCAGCCGCTGAGAAGCTCGCTGACTGCGCACTGCGCACGAACGACTCCAGGGTGATGAGCGTCTCCATGCCTTCAACATCCTGTTTAAAGTGATTCAGCGGATTCCCCTCTACTGCAAGAGGAGCCGCGCGGCCATCATCCTCTCCATCAGCCACCGGGCACGGACCGCAGCGTCCGTCCCATTTCCCGCTGTCCCTGGAGAACGACCATGACCACCCCCCGCAACCCGAAGGCCGGCCTCGATGCACTGCTCACGCCCGACAACTGCGTGCTGATCCTCATCGACCATCAGCCCTTCCAGTTCGCCGGCCTGCGCAGTCACGACACCCAGACCATCATCAATAACACCGTGGGACTGGCCCGGTCCGCGAAGCTGTTCAACGTCCCGACGCTGCTGACCACGGTGGTCGAGGAGCGCGGCGGCTACCTCTTCAAGCAGTTGCAGGACGTCTTCCCCGAGCAGAAGCCCATCAACCGCACGTTCATCAACACCTGGGAGGACACCCGCGTCGTCGAGTGGGTGAAGAAGACCGGCAGGAAGAAGATCGTCATGGCCGCGCTGTGGACGGAGATCTGCCTGGCGATGCCGGTGATTCACGCGCTCGGTGACGGCTACGAGGTCTACATCGTCACCGACGCCTCCGGTGGCGTCACCGTCGAAGCCCACGAGATGGCCATCCAGCGGATGATCCAGGCCGGCGCCGTTCCCCTCACCTGGACGGTCTTCGCCTCCGAGCTCCAGCGCGACTGGGCTCGGACGGACACCGTGCCCGGCCTCGCCCGGCTGCTCGTGGACCACATGGGCGTCGTCGGCACCAGCTTCACGTGGGAGCAGCAGCTGCTCAACACGCCCCCCGAGAAGTGAAGGAGCGATTCATGAAGATTGGCATCATTGGCGCGGGCAGCATCGGTCAGGCCCTGGCGGGCCACATGGCGAAGGCCGGCCATGAAGTGATTGTCAGCAACAGCCGGGGCCCGGAGACACTGGCGGGACTGGTGCGCCAGCTCGGTCCCCGAGCCCGGGCGGGCACACGGCAGGAGGCCGCGGCGGCGGACGTGGTGATGCTCTCGGTGCCGTGGGAGCAGGTACGCGAGGCGATGTCGGGCCTGCCCGCGTGGAACGGCCGCATCCTCGTGGATGCCACCAACCCCGTCCTCCTGCCCGGCTTCCGCCTCGCCGACCTGGGAGGGAGCACGTCGAGTGAAATCGTGGCGTCGCTCGCACCGGGCGCGCGGGTGGTGAAGACGGCCAATACGCTCCTCGCCGCCGTGCTCGCGGCGGAGCCCCGGCAGTCCGGAGGTCGCCGCGTGTTGTTCATGTCGGGAGACGATGCGGCCGCCAAGACGGAGGTGAGCGGCCTCTTCGGGCAGGTGGGCTTCGCCACCGTGGACCTCGGCGGCCTGGCGAGCGGCGGAAGGTTGCAACAGTTCCCGGGAGGTCCGCTGCCAACGCTCAACCTGCTCAAGCTGGGCTGAAACCGTTGGGAATCTTCTGAGACGCTCGAGGTCCTCTCCTTCAAGTGCCGCCAGCGGAAGTAGGGGGAGCTCTGTGGCACCGCCGCGGTGGCTGACTCGGACGAGGAGGGGAAACGGGGCCGCTTCTCGAGCAGGCGCACGCGCACCTTCATGGCTCGCGAGGCCGTATGAGCCTCCAGGCGAGGGGCATCCACAGGCCAGCGAGGGTTGCCTTGAGCAACCCTCCGGGGAGGAAGGGCAGGAAGCCCTTGTGCAGGGCCGTGGCGAGGTCGAGCGGGGCCGCCACACAGAGCCAGGGCACGCCGATGGCCAGGATGACGAGCTGGCCAGCGAGGAAGAGCGGGACCGCCTTCCACGCCACCCTGTCGAAGCCGTGCCGCGCCGCGAGGCCCACGAGGAAGGCCGCGGGGATGAAGCCCACCAGGTAGCCGCCGGTCGGCCCGAGCACCTGTGCCCAGCCGCTGGCCCCCTTGGAATAGAACGGCAGTCCCACCGCCCCGAGCAGGACGTAGGCGAGCTGCCCGGCCATGCCACGCACGGGCCCGAGCGCGGCGGCCATGAGGACGACCGCGAGCGTCTGGCCCGTGATGGGCACCGGGGAGCCCGGCACCAGGATGGCGACCTGCGCGAGCAACGCGGTGAACAGCGCGGCGCCAAGCACGAGTGCCCCATCATGGACGCGCGTGCGGGCGAAGACGTCGGCCAGGACGCGAGGCGGTGGAGAACCAGAGGGGCGTGGAGACACGAACCGATGCTCAGCGAGGAGGAGCTCCGATGCAAGACGTCAGCGAGCCTGGCTTCCGAGGTAGACCCGAATGATCTCGAACGGCGTTACGGAGCTCGAGCTGTGGCTCGTCGACCGGCGGGAGCTTGTCGATGCATGGACCGTCGCCTTCGATGGACTGCCCGGCGTTCACATCCGAGAGGGCGATATCCTCGCCATCGCCGAGAACACCATCGTCTCGCTGTTCTGTCCTGGGCTGGCCACGGGCATTGGCGAAGTCGCGCTGGTGGAAGCGGCGGGGGAAATGGCCAGGGCCTACTGGAAGTGGCTCGCGAGAATTGGAGTCGATCCCTCTGGCCGGGTTCCTTCGTAGCAGTGCTGCGTTCAGCCGGTAGCTCGTGTGGCTGTGGGGACACACCCGGCCTACGACCCGAGGAGTTCCAGAGGGTTACACAGCCCTCCGGGGCTGGCTCACGGGCTGCAATGCACCCGGGGCATGAACGCACTGCCTCGCGCCCTCCTGTGCACCCTGCCAGCCCTCCTGCTGCTCACCGCCTCCCCGGCCCGAGCGGATCTGCCCCACGAGTCGATGTACCTGACCCGCTCGGAGATCCCGGACGAGTCGCTCCGAGGTGTCATCGGCATTGGCTTCGTCTCGGTGTTCACCGGCCTGGAGCAGGTGCTCGACGGGCAGGAGCCCCTGCCCATTCGGGGGTTCGATGGGGAGATTCCTGTCTTCGTGCCGGGCGAAGACGGCTTCACTCCCGACGGGACGCGTTCGCTGAGTGCGGCGCGTCCCATCAGCGGCTGGGACTACGACTTCACCGCGCTGCGGAAGTTCCCCGCCGTCGAGCAGCGCGGCGATTACGTCCACGTCGTCATCAACGCTCGGACGAACGAGCGGGCGTGGCTGCGCCTCAACAAGGACAACGGCAAGAAGCCCCAGGTGGGCTTCACCACGTTCGCCTCACGGGAGTGGGCCTGGTCGGGCATCGACGTCCATCACCTGGCTCCGAAGTCGGAGACGCGGCTGTACGGCGCACCCAGGCCCGAGGCCCGCTGGCATTCCCTTTCCCCGTCCCGCCCCGCGCGCAGGGAGGGCGCCGTGGTGGGTGACCTGCGCATCATCAAGACGCACGGGAACTTCATGCAGGTGGGCGAGCTGATCAATCTGGATGAAGAACTCGCCCCGGTGGGCTGGGTTCCCATCAACGATGAGAACGGCGTGCTCCTCATCTGGCCGGTGTACGCGCCGATGTGCTGAGCGCCCTGCTCGACGTCTCAACGCGTGGCACGAAACGGGTGATGAATGCGGCGAATCGACGGAGTCCGGCTTCTGGGCGTCATGGCATGGCTGGGGACCACGGTGGGGCTCGCTGGCCCCCAGAATGTCGAGGCAGGTCCCCTCTGGAACCGGGAGCACGCGGCGGAGCGCTGCCCACAGGTGTGCGCTTCCCTGGGCGGTTGGACGGGTGAATGGTGGACCACGGTCCAAGGCGAGATGTCCGTCTGCCAGTGCGCTGGCGCGGAGCCCACCGGGGAGGAGCGCAAGGAACAGGTCGTGGCCCCCACCGATGCGGGAAGCCCGCCGGTACCCGAGTCCTCGGGCGAGCTCGTCGCCATCGTCTGGGGCGGTGGGAAGGACACCACCGCGGCGTACGAGTCCCTCGCGCAGTGGGAGGCGGAGAAGCGGCTGCTCGGAGACCTCGTCACCTTCGCACCGGGCTTCCCGAAGATCGTCTCCAGTGCCAGCGTGCCGGGCCTCAACCCGGGCTTCGAGATCGTGCTGCTCGGCTTCTGCACCCGTGACGAGGGACGGGACGAGCGCGCCTATCTCAAGGCCCTCTACCCCTTCACCTACGAGAAGCCGGTGAAGGGAGTCCAGGCCGCGTGCCCCACCTGGGTCGAGCGGACGAGCAAGGCCGTGAAACCGCAGCAGACGGTGAAGGGCGAGGGACTCACGCTGTCGGTGGTGGGGCTCGCCAGGCGCGAGGAGCCGGAGGCCTCGGATCTGACGTCCACGCCCGTTGCCGTGCGGTGGCTGAGCGTGGTGGCTCGCGACGGAGCGGGAGCATTGCTCGGCGTGTATTCGCGCAAGGACGAGTCCTCCTACGTCGGCGGCTCCCGAGCCGTGGGGTGCAGGACGGAGGTGAAGTCGGCGCGCAAGGACACGGTCGTGCTGGAGCGCACCTGTAACGGCTCCTCGGGCGCCTGCGACACCGATCCGGGCGAGCGGTGGCGGGTCACCGTGCGCTGGAACGGGAAGGCCTTCATCCCCGAGGAGAAGCTGCTCGCGAAGTGGGAAGCGAAGAACTGCGCCGAGTAGCGCGGCCTGCCTGGCTGGCACCACGACTCATACTCCACGGCCCCTCTGCGCGAGGCGGGCAACCTCTATTGGAAGCGGCGGGAATCGAAGCCGCGCCGGGCGATGCGAAACTCCCAGCAGAATCGCGCCCTTACCTCGCAACCGCCCGGAATGACTTGGAGTCGTTGTCCCGCCGCGTCCCCTGTCGTCCTGTCCTGTCCCACCCCGTTCCGCAGGCTCCTGCGACATACGTGCAACTGCCCTCTCGGCGGGCGTCTCTCGGCCGGTGTCAGACGACTCGAACGGTCCGCGAGCGCCGGCAGGACGCTGGCAAAGGCGGGGGTCCCGGGGCCCCATACCTTGCGGCTCCAAGCAGAAGGAGGCACACCCCGTGGGCGCCCCGCGAAAATTCTTTCTCCGGTCCTGAATCCTTTTGGGCCCTCGCCCGCTCTTGTCCCGCGGAGACCTTTTCCGGTCTCGTCACACGCGAGGAGAACACCATGCTGTACCGTAAGAATCTGGGAAGCACCGAGAGCCGTCTGCGCGTGGCCGGGGGCGCGCTCACCCTGGCCGCCGGCCTCATCGGGCTGGGCCTCACGCCCCTGGGGCTGACGCTGATGGCCGTGGGGGCCACGGGTGTCGTAACCGGGCTGTTCGGCTACTGCCCCGCTTGCGCCATGGTGGGCCGCAAGCCCCTGTCATGAGCGCCACCTCCATGAACGGCCCCGCTCATCGGCGATTGCTGCTGGCCGCCCAGGCCGGCGACAGCGAGGCCATGGAGCGGCTCCTGGCCTACGCGCAGCCCGATATCCGGCGCTACGCACAACGGCACTGCATGGCCACGGCCGCCGATGACGTCGTGCAGGAGACCCTGAGCATCGTGTACCGCCGCATGGGCGCCCTGCGCGACGTGGCCGCCTTTGGCGGGTGGGTGATGCGCATCGTGCATCGCCTGTGCATGCGGCCGCTCCAGGTCTGGCTCAAGGGCGAGCCGCTGGAGCAGGTGGAGGACTCGCCCGCCTGGGCCCGGCGCCCGGTCCATGAGCTGCGCATGGACCTGGCGCGGGCAATCGAGTCCCTGCCGCCCCTGTACCGTGAGGCGCTGCTGCTGCGCGACTTCGAGGAGTTGACCATCGGGGAAATGGCGCAGCGCCTGGGCACGAGCCGTGAGGCCGCCAAGAGCCGCCTCCACCGCGCCCGCGCCCTGGTGCGCGAGTACCTGCAAGGAGAAAGCACGACATGAGCACCTACCAATCCCCCGCCGACATGGCCCACGCCCATGAGCTTGAGGGAGGACGCCCGTGAGCAAGGGCGCCCTCACGCTGAAGATCGAGCCCGAGGCCGGCACCACCGAGAAGGAAGTCCTCGAGCTGTTGCGCTCGCGCATCGAGCGGCGCTTCCGTCCCGACGCCTCCCGGTAAAGCCAGACTGAAGGTTTCGCGTCTGGTTTTACGCCTCGCGGGAAATGATTGCCGGATGGGGCGCTCGATTTGCGCGGGGGCTTCCGCCTCTGCAGGATGCGCGCCCTCTCCAGGGAGCTTCCCACCATGAATTGGAACCGACTCACCCGAGCGGCGCTGCTCGGCTGATTCCTCACGCTCGCCGGTTGCCCGAAGCCGGGCAATACGGATTTCCCCGATGCCTCCACCCCGGATGCCTCCACCGGTGACGAGTGGGATGGCGGCTACGTCCCGCTCGAGGAGGCAGGCAACTGGCCGGGCCCCGAGCCGGAGCGGTACGCGCCCTGCGGCTTCGCCACCAGCAACACGGGCGGCTGTGACTTCGACACCTTCGACCTCTCGGCGTGCGACCAGAACAGCCTCGCGAACGCGGGCACCGAAGGCACGTACATGCTGAGCACCCGCACGGAGTTCGACACGGGCGAGTTCCTGGCCAGTGGCGCCGATGTGCTCACGCTCAGCGGTGACGGAGGCACCTCGTACCTGGTCGGCATCGCCGCCACCGAGTCGCGGCAGGGCAACGCCATGGACTTGAGGCCCTTGCGGCGCAGCGCGCCCACCTTCTGGCCGGACGCCGAGTCCGTGACGTCATAGGTGGCGCTGATGTCGAGGATGTTGCGGGCCTTGATGGAGAAGACCTCCTGCTGCATATCCTCGCCGGTGAAGACGCGCAGGTCCTCCTTGAGCTTGAGCGCGGTGGTTCGGAATTGGATGAGGAAGTGGCGAACGGTGGCCAACGGCTGCGGGTCAGGGATTCTCCGCTACATCAGGCGCCCATGCAGGTCTTCGAGCTGGAGCTCGGCTGAGCCGACGCCCGCGAATCGGGCGTCAGGTGTACATCTCGACCTCTTCCATCTTCTCGCGGAGCGCCTGCTGCTCCTCCGGCGTGGTGCCCAGGCGCTTCATCATCGCCATCTCCGAGGCGAAGCGATCGTTGGCGCCCTCCCAGGGGAAGAACTCGCGGAGGATCTTCTCGGCGCCTCCGGTTGGCCCCGCGGCGTTGTGGGACAGGACGGCGGTGCGCTTGTAGGCCTCGCGGTAGGCCTCGCGCACGGACTCGGGCGTCTGGGGACTGGACAGCGCCTCGCGCAGCGCTTCGAGCTCCATCGTCATCCGGAACAGCAAGGTGACGAGGGCCGCGTGGGATGGACCCTGGTGGTAGTGCTCGGCCATGGCGCGGTACATCTCATACGAAGTCTTGGGGCGGTCCGGAGAGTTCATGGGCCCCAGCCTGGCGGAACCGGCTCACGTGACTCCCTCGCCGCTACCTCAGGCGCCACGCTTGCCTCCTGCTCCCCCTCTTGGGGGAGCTTCATGACGAACCTGGGGGCCGAATGGGGCTACACGACCCTCATCACCCACGCGTGAGCGTTACGGCGAGGCCTCTTCGGACACCACTTTCCCGTTCGGGTCGAGGACCGCCTTCCAGTCGTGCTTCTGCTTGTTTTCCACGTCGTCGTAGTACCGGCCGGTGATCACGACCGAACCGTCGGGCAGCAGCTCGAAATGGTCGCCCAGCGGTGTCCCGGGTCCGCCGTCGCCGCGGAATTGGTGGTCCCAGAGGACCCTCCCTTTCGCGTTGAGCTTCACGAGCCGGGTGACCGGAGGCCGGCCGGGGTGGACGTATGACACGATTTGGGCCACGCAGCCGCCGTCCGGCGTCGCCGCGACGGTGCCGCCCTCGTAGTCGAGGAAGCCCTTCTTCACGAGCACCTTCTGCCAACGCGGCTTGCCGGTCGGATCCAGCCGCGCGACGACCGGCTTCGTCCTCCCCGGCTTGTAATCGGAGTCGGTGTTGCCGCTGAGTGTTCCGATGAGGAGGACGTCGCCGTCCGGCGCGACCACGAACTGCGCGAACGTCGCGGTCGGATCGACCTTGTAGTCCACGTAGCGGATAGCGTGTTTGTCCGCGTACTGCTTGCCGAGGACCACGCCCTGGGCGATCTTCAAGTCGCCGCCCGCGCCGCCGGCGACCTCCGGCGAATTCACGTCGTCGGGCACTTCGTACAGCCGCACTCCCTTCCTGCTGGGCCAACCTTTCTCGTCGACGAACGGGGTCATGAGAAGCCGCCCGTTGAGCCCGACGATGACTTCCGCCGCGACGCCGTCGTTGCCGGGGAAGAGCATCCGCATGGGGATTGACGTCTGGAGGCTCAAGTCAGAGACGCGCCGCACTTCGACGACCTTCGGAGAGATCTGCTGCGTGTTCGAGATCACCAGGAAGCTCTTGCCCGACGGCGTGAGCACGAAGCGGTGGACCTTCTTCATTCCCTGCGTCTTCGCGTCGATCTTTTTCTTCTCGAGGTCGATGCGGATGACATCGCCGAGCTCGTTCGAGCCGAGGAGGAGGTAGCGGCCGTCGGGT
Source organism: Archangium lansingense (assembly GCF_026626635.1). Taxonomy (GTDB): domain Bacteria; phylum Myxococcota; class Myxococcia; order Myxococcales; family Myxococcaceae; genus Archangium; species Archangium lansingense. The sequence goes on along the minus strand of NZ_JAPNKA010000001.1, from coordinate 13,586,547 downwards.
GTGAAGGCCGTGCCGTAGGTGGTGAGCGGAACGGGATAGGAGTCCACCTGCTTCGACGGGATGTCGATGACGAGCACTTGTTGTTGCGGCCTGGCGGGGTGGGAGCGCTCGTTGCCTTTGTCGTTGTACTCGACGAGCGCGAGCTTCTTGCCGTCAGGGCTGAACACCTTGGGACCGGATACCAGCTTGATCGGCTTGTCGCGCTTGGGGAAGTCGACCTTCATCGTCCAGTCGATGGCGCGCGTCTCGAGATCGATGCGGGCGAGCTCGAACGAGGTGTAGCCTTCCTTGAGCACGTTGCCCGCGGGGTTCACGGCGGACGCGTAATAGAGGTACGTGTCCGTCGGATCGAACCCGATGTCATGGAAGTAGCGGGTGTTGTCCTTGGGGCCGAGCAGCACGAGGTCGGAGAACTGCCGGGTGCGGTGGTCGTACTGGCAGAAGTAGGTGGCTACCGTCTCGTAGCCCTTCGTCGCGTTGAACGTGAGCGAGGTGACCTGGCCGTCGTGGTGGACGACGGTCGCGGACGGGTTCGTGCGGCCCAGCGTGTCGGTGTGTGCCTTCGGGAGTTGGTGCAACGGCACGGGCACGTCGATGACCTTGCGCTCCTGGAAATCGAACAGCTCGTAATGCGGCATCTTGGGGCGGTTCTTCTCGTCGCGGTCCCACGTGACGCCGACGAGGACGAAGCGCTGCGCGCTGACTTTCGCGGCGTTCGTGTAATTCACGTCGGGTAGCTCGGCCGCGAGTTGCAGGTCCCCGGCGAGAGCGAGCTGCGGACAGAGAAGAAGGAGGAGAGCAGCGATGCGCGTTCGCATGCGGAGGACTGTAATGCCCATCAGTCCCCCCACGTCCAGGGCGTGCCCTGGGAGTTCGCGCGCGCGCGCCTGATGGCAACACCCCACCGCCGTGGAGGCTTGCGGTGGGGCGAGCCCGTCTTCGGCTCAGCGCGTGTAGCGCTGCACGGTGGAGACCGCGGTGCTGCCCGCGGAACCGCCCGTTACCAGCACGTTGCCCGAGTCCAGCAGCGTCGCGGCATGGCCCGTGAGCGGCGCCGACAGCGAGCCCGCGTACCGCCACGACTCCGTCGACGGGGAGTAGATGGCCGCCAGCCCGTTGGAGAACGTCACCAGCACTTCGCCCGAGTAGAGCAGCGTCGCGCTGACGGCGTTGCGGCCGTTGCCGAGCAGGGTGTTCCAGTACCAGCGGTTGTTGTACGGGTCATACATGTCCACCTCGTCGTAGCCGCCGCCCACCAGCATCACGGTGCCCGAGTAGAGCCGGATGGCAATGTGTCCCGAGCGCGCGCGCCCCATGCTCGGCACCGGTGTCCAGGTGTTGGTGGCCGGGTCGTACAGGCGCGCGTCCGTGAGCACGGCTCCCGAGGAGGTCCGGCCGCCCGTCACCAGCACCTGGCCCGAGTAGAGCAGCGTGGCGGTATGGAAGGCGCGAGCCCCTACGCTGCCCGCGCTGCTCCAGGTGTTGGTGGCCGGGTCGTACAGCTCCGCGGTGTCCGTGTCCCCGTTGGTGGTGTTGCCGCCCGTCACCAGCACCTTGCCCGAGTCGAGCAGGGTCGCCGTGTGGTTGCCACGCGGCGTGCTCATGGCGTCCGCCACGGTGAAGGTGTCCGTAGCCGGGTCGTACAGCTCCGCCGTGCGGCGCCAGTAGAGGGGCTCCAGGCCCGACCACCCGCCGGCCACCAGCACCTGCCCCGAGGACAGCCGGGTCGCGGTGTGCTGGGTGCGCGCCAGGAGGCTCCCGTTCGAAACGCGCGACGTGTTGCTGTAGGGGTTGAACAGCTCGGCCGTGGAGTCACTCACCACCAGCACCTCGCCCGAGGTGAGCAGGGTGGCGGTGTGGCCCGAGCGCGCCGTGGTCAGGTTGCCGCTCGCGGCCCAGGAGCCCGTCTGCGTCTGCTCCGCCGTCGCCGAGGCCGTGACGGTGGGCGCCGTGGTGCTGGTGAAGAAGTTCGGATAGAGCGCGGTGTAGTAGGAGCCGGTTCCGACCTCGCCGGGGATGGTGCCGTCCTTGACGCCCTGGACCTTCAGCGTGGTGCCATCGGTCTGGATGGACAGGTCCCCGTTCCAGATGATGCCGGTGCGGATGGAGTAGTACGCGCGGAGCTCCGTCTGGCGCACCACCGCCAGCGTGTCCGGGGCCAGGTTGAAGAGCGTCAGATACATGCCCGAGCTCGACGTGTTCCTCTTCGGGGAGCTCACGGCGACCCCGAGGTCATTCGCGGCGAGCGACAGCGTGGGGATCTCGTACGACTCCACGAGATCCACGGTCGCCTCGCCCCACGGGCAGGTGGAGGACGCCTGCCGGGTGACGCTGGTCACGTACGCGTGGTAGGGGGTGATGATCTCCCGGTACGAGACGGAGAAGGTGCACCCGCGAGAGACGCCGGACGTCAGCGCGGCGGTGCTCGTGGTGAGCGGGGAGGGCTCCTCTGCGGCGGGGCTGCCACAGGCCTGCATCAGCAGGGTGGCGGCAAGGGATGCGGCGAGCTTCACGGTTCGCATGCGTTCTCTGTCTCCTGTCGGGGGTACTCGGGTGCTGCGAGCGGCCGGGCCATATTTCGCGGTTCGAAAGCCTTCCGTCTATTTCTATTTAATACTGAAGATGTCTCCCTTTCCCCTTCGGGCGCCCTCCGTTGCGAAGCGCGGATTCTCCGCTACGGGATGTCCCTGATGGCGGAGCGGGGCACGCTCCCTCTTTCGGGTGAAACGTTTCAGGTGCTTTCGGGTGATTTCCAACAAAGCCTGACGCTCTACCCTGCTCAGCCCAAGGAGAACACGATGAGCACCTTCACGACCGCCGACGGATGCAAACTGGACTACCATCTCGCGGGCTCGAGCTCGAGCGAGCGCACCCTGGTGCTGCTGCACGGCTGGTCACAGTCGCGCGCGATGTTCGATCGGGTGATTCCCATGCTCGCCAGGCATTACCGTGTCGTCAGCTACGACCAGCGTGGCCACGGGGAATCCGATCACCCCACGCACGGCGCTCGCATCGCCCGGCTCGCGCGCGACCTCGACGAGCTCCTGACGCACCTCCACATCGAGCAGGCGGACTTCGCGGGCCACTCCATGGGGGCGTCAGTGCTGTGGAGCTACCTCGACCTGTTCGGCTCCGCGAAGGTGAGCTCGCTCATCATCATCGACCAGCCCAGCGCCTGCACCATCCTGCCCTGGCTCGATCCGGCCGAGGCGGCCAAGGTGGGTGCCATCGTGGACTTCCCCGGCGCCGAGGCCTTCTGCAAGAGCTTCCTCGGTCCCGACGCGGCGAGCGTGCGGCACGACTTCCTCGTCTCCATGCTCACCCGGCAGATCTCCGGCGAGGACCTGGAGTGGCTCTATCAGGAGAACCTCAAGCTCGACGGCGGCTTCGGCTCACGGCTGCTGCTGGACCACATCATGCAGGACTGGCGCGATGTGCTGCCACGCATCGACGTGCCGACGCTGGTGATCGCTGGCGAGGTCAGTCACGTCAATCCGGCGTCGCAGAAGTGGAGCGCCGAGCGAATCCCTGGAGCCCAGCTGCGTACCTTCACCGCCGAGGAGGGGGGGCGCACACTTCCCGTTCTTCGAGCGGCCAGAGCCTTTCGCGGTCGCCTTGCGCTCCTTCCTCGATGCCCAGCCAGCGCCGCGTACCCGGGCACGCGCCGTCTCCTGATGTGCCTATAGGGGTGCTCATGCCGCAAGAACAGGGCACCCTCCGGCCGCGCATCGTGCCGACTGGTCCGACCATCGGACCAGTTGCTCCCGCGCGCGGCCGGAACCTCCCACTGGCTTAGAACAGCTTCGCCATGATCTCGCGCTCGCGCTGGTCGAGCTTGATGGAGTCGATCGCCCAGTCGATGAGCTCGTCGGCGACCGACGCGTCGAAACCGAAGGCGCTGGCGGTCGCCTTCACCGAGGCGCGCTCCTCGTTCGCGATCTCGCCGTCAGCGCACGACACCTCGACGATCATGCGCAGGAGGGCAGCGCGCAGCTCGCGGTTCTGGATCTTGCCGACGATGTCGGTGAGGCGGCCAGGCTTCTGGAATTCCTGCTCGATGAGCGCGGACACCTGCTCGTCGCGGGGCGACAGGCCGATGTGGGCCACCACGTTGTCGAGGTGCTGGCGCTCGTCCTCCGTGATGCGGCCGTCGCTCGCCACCACGTTGGCCATGGCCTGGACGAACGCCATCAACTGATCCTGGGGGTACTCGCGCGTCATGTCGTCTCCTTGGCGAGCGGCTGGCCAGTGGCTCGCGGGTGGATGAGAGGGGCCGGGCTACTCGGCGCGGCACGATAGTCGGCGCCAACGAGGACCGGAAACGGTTTTCGACTGGAAGCAGGTTCAGGTCTGCACCTCGAACTTCTCCGTTTCCGGCCTGCACGAGGTGATGTCGGGCCGCGTCGCCGTCATTCAGTCAGACCCGGAGACTGCTCCTGACGCGGTGCGTGAACTGACGCAAGAGCTGGAAGTCGGTCATGCCATTCCAGTGCACGAACTCGCCATTCAGTACCGCATGGTCAGGTCGAGGCCCAGGAAACACCTCTTGATGCGATCCTCCAGCGGTATCGACAGGGAGATGCCTGGCTGCAACGAATCGTCCTGGCTGATGATGAAGCGGAACGAGCCACCGATGGTGTGATGGAGCTCACTCTTCGAAGAGGGTGTCTCCGCGTATCGGGCGCCGGCCACCTCGAGCGTGGCGACGAAGGGGTGAACGCTATAGGCGAACCCTGCCCCCCACCGAGGAGAGAATTGCAAGGATTTGTAGAAGGGAGAATACGCATCCAGCCCCGCGTCCAGCCGGAGGGAACAGGACGAGCAGAAGGCGCGGCCCAGGAGCATCGAAGCGCCCACCCTTCCGCCCAGGGCTCCCGGCTGGAACAGCACGGCCTGGGTCGGACGCTTCGCCGCCACGGTGGCATTGAGGGAGGAACCCACCTCATCCTCGTCTCCGGTGGGAAGGAGCAGCCCTCCACGGAGCACGAGCCAGGCGTCGGAAAAGACAGACCGGGCCCAGACCATTCCCAGGTCGATGTTGCTCAGCGCCGAGGCCGATCTGGGTGCTCCCGTGAGCTTCGTCAGGGAGACAGTCGCGTAGGGGCCCAGGCCGTACCTCCCCATGAAGGCCATGGAGAGATCGAGCCGGACGGGAACACCGTCACCCTTGCGGTCGAACAGGAACCCTGGCGCGAGGGACAGATGGCCTCTTCCATCGTGCTGCTCCAGCAAGGAGAAGAACGGACCGTAATCCCTTTCAACCGAGTAGGTGGGTTGAATCATCTCCAGCTCTTCCCGCTCGAGCCCCGTGGTGGCCGCCCACTGGGTGAGCACGGGGGAGTCGATCTCGCGGACGAAGGCGTATTTGAACCCGGCCGCGATGGCCGCAGCGGCCTCCCGGCCGAGCTCTTGTTCCAGGAGATAGCCCACCGCGCAGATGCGTCCCCGCGAGTCGATGAAGGTGGGGCGGCGCGCATCGGGATGGTCGTCGTTCCGGGGGAACTCGCCTCGTCGGATATAGGCCTCCAGCCGATCGAGATTGCGTGTCCTGGCGGCGCGCGCATCCGGAGAGAGATGCTCGGTGGGGCGCTGCCGCAGCAGTTCCAGCACGTATTCCAGGTGGACGCGGACCCGGAGCGCCTCATCATCGTGCACCGTGGCGGGCCGACCGAAGCGTGCCTGGAAGCTCTTGTCACCGATGACGAGGCTGACGGAGTCGGTGTGGAGCTGCTCCGGCGTGGATGGAGTTCCGCAAGAGAGGAGACTTGCCAGCAGGAGAATGGCGGAGACAGCCATGCGTCGTGACAGGGTCATGGGAGCAGTACCCTCCAGGAGTGCATCCAGACCGGCCCGAGCCATGGACGGGCCGTTGCTCCACACTGAGGGATTGCCCGGAGCCGAGCCGCATGAGGGGCTCATTCCTCCGTCACGATTCCATCATGACCCGATATGGAATCCAGGCTGGCGTGTGGGGAGCCCCGCCTGCCAATTCACAGAACCGTCCGGCTGTCAATTCAACAAAGAGTTTATACGCCTTTCACATTCCGTGTTGCTACAAGGGAGTCCAACAAGCGGTCTTCCGACGCGTGAAAGGAGTATCAGATGTCGATGGGTGGTTTGATTCCGCCAATTGGTTTGGAAATCCCGATGAGCTGCTACGCGGTCAACGTTCCGCTCATGGTGAACGTTCTCGGGGTCATCACGTTGGACTTCAAGGGAGGATTCAAGGAGAGGGTGGAGGCCAACCTCGGTGCCGGTTTGGGTGGCGTCAAGTTGAAGATGCTCGGCTTCGAGGTGTCGGCCGACAGCCCCGTGGTTGGCAAGGTCACCCTGAGTCTGGCCGATATCGACGTTACGCCGCTCGGCCTGCTCGAGGTTACTGGAAATCTCCCGCCGACCTTCAGGCATACGATCTTTTGGGATTTCAAGGCGACGATCGAAAAGCCGCCGGGCGGCGGCCCTCCCCTCGTGCTGTCGAACACGAAGACGGGCAAGCTGCTCAACAGTCACTTCACCGCGTATCCGCCGCAGGGCAGCGTCTACCAGCTCCAGGAGCCTGTCGACCTCGCGCCTGTTGGCGCGCCGACGCAGGTTGTCGCCCAGCTCCTCCAGTTCCCTGTGACTGTTTCACATAACCCGTGACAAACAGGCCTTGGGGTCGGGTCAGTTCCATCGCTGACCCGCCCCAGGCGCGTGATGCGTCTCCACTTTTGGAGGTATCATCGCCCCAACCAGAGGTACGGCTCACTGGTACTGGAAGTAGGCCCAGGCGGACTGAGGAGCCTGACCCGCGGAGTTCTTGGCCTTCACCGTATAGGTATACGTGCTGCTACGGACGGTGGGCGTCATCGTGAGCGACGTCGTGGTGGTAGTGAAGGTGTTGTAATAAACCCACTGAGTGCCAGTCCAATACTGCATGTACACCTCATACGAGGTGGCACCGGAGGAAGGATTCCAGGAGAGGGTCACGGAGCCGCTGCCCATGTTGGCGTAGCCATCCGGGGACATGCCGGTGACCTGGGCGGGGACGGAGGTGGTACCGGAGACGGAGATGTTCCAGGACTGCTGCTCGCCGAACCACTGGACGCCGTCCTGGACCATCTGGACGGCGAGCGTGGTGGAGGAGCCGCTGGAGGGCGCGCGCACCGAGAAGGTGAAGTCGTGCGTGGCACCCGGGGCCACGTCATTGCAGAGCTCGACGCGGGCATCGGTGGCGCTGTTGGCATAACCGCCGCAGGAGCTGAAGGCGACCCAGGAGATGGAGTTGGAGGCCAGTGCGCCCAGCCGGTGGAGGGAGGACTTCTTCCAGGTGGTGGTGCCCGTGTTCTTCACGCGCACGGTGACGCTGGCGGTGGCACTCGGGGCGAGGGAGGCGGGCACGGAGCTGGCGGTCTCCTGCACCTCGGAGCCGTTGAAGGAGCTGGTGCAGGAGCGGCGGGGCTCGGTCATGTAGAGATCCCCACCCCAGCCCGTATCCCAGTACCCGGCCATGTAGCCCCAGTTCACCCCGTCGTACTGCACGCGGTACCACCAGTCATCCTGGCCGTCCTGGGCCGGCATCACCGAGTCCACCGTGAGGCGCGTCCCGGCCGGGATGGTGGTGAGGGTGGAGGCGGAGCGGTTGGGCGCGCTGCGCACGGCCTGGCTGATGTCGGAGACGGCGAGCGCGGGGAACGCGGGGCGGTGCTGGTAGTAGTAGTCGATGGGATCCCTCCAGCCCTGCTGCTCCGGCTGGTAGGTGCCCTCGGCGTATCCGGGCCCGTAGCAGTTGCTCGTCACGCCGCCCCAGTAGAGCCAGTCACGCACCTCGAAGTGCAGGTGTGAGTTGGTCGACTGGTTGAGGATGGTGGCAATCTGCTGGCCCCTCGTCACCGTGGCGCCGGTGGCCACCGTGGGCGCGTTCATGTGGCCGTACTGTGTGTACACCTTGGCGCCGGTGCCGAGCGTGTGCTCGATGACCACCACCCAGCCCGGGTAGTTGGCGTTCACCACGCAGCGCACCACCCCGTCCGCCACTGCGTACACGGGCGCTCCCGCCGTGCTGCCACTGTTGAGTGCCAGGTCCACGCCCGAGTGGGCCCGGTTGTTGTACCAACTGGCCCCTCCCCGGTTGGCGTAGTTCTGCATCACCCGGACGTTGTAGCCGGGCACCGTCTCCGAGCCCTGCACGCCCGCCATGGGCCAGTCGAAGCAGTCCGACGCCGTCAGGGCGGATTGGCTCTCCTGCCGCGGGGACTCCTCCTCCACTGGCGTCAGCGGTCCACAGGCCGTCCAGCTCGTCAGCGCGACGGCCAACAGGCCTCCGAGCACTCGGGGGTGGTGGGGTGCAGGCCTCATGGACGCTCTCCTCAAGGGAAATGGGGTGGGAAACATTTCCCGTATTATCTATTTTGTTTCTCCGGAGTTGCGTGGTTCTTGGGAAAAGGAGGGCCACCGCTCCCCGAGTGGGGGCGGGTCCTCGTCCTGGTGACGGCGTGGTCAGCGGGGGTTCAGCGGCTGTGGCGCCGCTGGATGCCGTGATCGCTCAGCTTGCGCGCCATCTCCCGGGCGACCTCGAGGTCGAAGGGCTTGCGGAGCCACTGCAGGTCCGCCCGGCCAACGCGCTGAGCCACTTCCTCTCGGGTGATGTCCGAGAAGGCGCTGCAGATGGCCACCTCCAACCGGGGATCCTTTTCCAACATGTGGATAATGGTTTCCAGCCCATCCCAGCCCGGCGGCATCCGCATGTCCACGATGGCGAAGGTGTAGGGCCGCCCCTCCTCCAGGGCGCTGATGACCTTCTGGTAGCCCTCCATCCCCTGCGAGGCGGTGTCGATGGAGAAGCCCACGTCGGGGGACGAGGCGGGCGGGTTGGCCCCGAAGAGCTTCTTCTCGAGGTTGTCCAGGGACGAGGGGCGTGAGCGCTGTCCGAGCACCCGGCGCCAGACGTTGAGGATGGCGGGATCATCGTCGACGACCAGGATGCGCTGGGGCGCCTGTCCGTCCGTCTTGAGCCCACCCTGCGCGGATGAGCGGACACCTGGCCCGTGCGCTCCCTCCTGAGAGCCAATCATCCAGAAGGGGTGCGTGGGTTGCCACGGAAGTAGGGCCGGCGGGGTGCTGCTGTTCGCCATGGGGGTGTCCTCAGGGCCAGTCTACCCGGGTCCACCAGGGGCGACCATTCTGTGAGTGGGCAAGGCGGACGAAGGTCCGCTCGGCTCCTCGGCTGGGTACCTGGGGCGCCACCACCTCCCCTCACCCCGGGGAGCTTGCCCCCTTGGCGAGGGGGGAGCCTCTCCCAGGGGGAGGAGGAGTGGGGCTCAGTCTCCTTCACCTGTAATGGAGAGCGTGATGCTGCAACCCCTGTCCGAGTTGGACTCGGCTGTGATGTCCGTGGTGCTCAGCGTTGCCGTCAGCACCCGGCGGCCCTCGTGCAGCGACACCGCGCCCGAGGCGCTCAGGTTCAGCAGTCGCGACCGCTCGTCCGACTGGTTGGTGGAGCGCACCACGAAGGAGTCGATCCGGAACGAGCCGAGCACCTCCGAGCCATCCTTGGGACCCGGGGCGTAGACGTCACCCGCCAGGGGCACCTCGAGCTGCGTCGTCGGGTCGATGACGTGGAAGAGCGCTCTCCGCCCCTCATCCGTCTGCTGTAGCTGCACGGTGGGTGCGAGCAGATAGGGGCTGAAGGGACACTGTCCCATGGGAGTGGCGCTCTTCACGGAGTACACCCCGGAGATGTCGGGGCAGCCGTCGATACACGGCTCCGGGTCGGCGCCACAGCCGCTGGACGCCAGGGCCAGGAGTACGACAGGAAGGGAGACATGTCTCATGAGGCACGCACGCTGTGCATCTCCTCCCGTGATGCCACCCCAGGTGCCCCGGAAGAGCGCCCTGACCCCATGCTTCTGGACAGCCGGATAGAGTGAGGGCCCTCTGCCCGACACTTCCCGGAGCCCGTTTTGAGCGAGAAGCGCCATTCCTTCGTTCCCCTCGACTACCCCGCCGAGGGCGCCAAGGTGCCGGACCTCCAGAAGAAGCCCTTGCGCGAGGTGATGGTGCGCCGGTGACGCCCGCTTCGGACGAGACGCTCGACTCCATTGGTACCGCGGGCGTGAAGTTGTTGCAGCGCCGGAGCGGCTACCGCTTCACGCTGGACGCGGTGCTGCTCGCGGCCTTCGCGGCCACCGAGGGCCGGGACTCCGGAGGCCCCTTGCTGGAGCTCGGCGCGGGCAGTGGCGTGGTGTCCTTCTTGTTGGCGTGCCAGTTCGGCCTCGGGCCGGTGGACGCGCTGGAGCTGCAGCCCGAGGTGCATGCGCGGCTGGTGCGCGCCGTGGCGCTCAACGCCTGTGAGGGACGGGTGCGGCCTCTGCTCGGAGACTTGCGCGAGGCGCGCTCGCTGTTCGCCCCGGGCGCTTATGCGCACGTGGTGTCCAACCCACCCTTCCGCCCCGTGCAGGCGGGCGTGCGCAGCCCGGATGAGGAGCGCGCCCTGTCCAAGCAGGAGCTGGCGTGTGATGCGCCTTCGGTGGTGGCGGCTGCCCGGCACGCGCTGTCTCCAGGGGGACGGGTGAGCCTCGTCTACCCGGCGGCACGGGTGGCCGAGGTGCTCGGTCTGCTCGTGGCGGCGAAGCTGTACCCGGTGGCCCTGCGCTTCGTGCACGCCCGGGTGGAGGCTCCCGCCACGCGCTTCCTGGTGCACGCGGTGCGCGACAGGCAGCGGGGGCTTGCTGTGCGCCCGCCGCTCATTGCTCATGGCGAGGGCCCTGGTGGTTATTCGCCCGAGGTGGCCTCTCTCATGGAGCCACCCCTCGCCGAGCGCCCTCCCCAGGGCTGAGTCACGGAGGGGAGGACGGGGACGGATACCCTCACCCCGACCCTCTCCCGGGGGGAGAGGGAGAGGAGTTCCTCACGGTGAGACGGGGGGATACAGGTACTTGAGGATGTCCCCGAAGCGCGCGGCCCACGAGGCCTCGTTATGCCCGCCGCCCGCCACCTCGGTGTACTTCAGGTCGTTGTCGAGCACCCATCCCTCGCCCACCAGCTCGTCGCGCAACAGCCGCGTGGTCTCCACCGTCTCCTGGCCGCTGCCCCCCTCCTCGGTGCCGATGTCCAGCCAGATGCGCAGCGGCGGCTTCGCGGACAGCGCGTCCACCTTCGTGAGGATGTCGTTCTGGCCCCAGAACACCGAGGGAGAGATGACTCCCGCCCGGGTGAACTTGTCCGAGTGCTTCGTGCCCAGGTACATCGTCACCAGGCCGCCCAGCGACGAGCCCGCCATGCCCGTGAACTCCGCCTCCGGCTTCGTGCGGTACTCGCTGTCGATGCGCGGCTTCAGCTCCTCGAAGATGAACTGGCCGTACAGGTCCGCCCGGCCGCCGTTCTTCCCGTCCACCTCGGTTTGAGTCTCGTCCGGCACCTGCGTGTACTCGGGGCCTCGGTCCGAGGTGTTGTAGATGCCCACGATGATGAGCGGCTCCACCTTGTTGGTCTCGACGAGCTGCTGGGCCGTCTCGTCCACGCCCCACTCGCCAGCGAAGGCCGTGGTGGCGTCCATCAGGTTCTGCCCGTCATGCATGTACAGCACCGGGTAGCGGCGCGTGGTGTTCGTGTCGTAGTCCGGCGGCAGCCAGATGATGACGTCACGCTTCTTCAGCAGCGTGTTGGTGGGCGTCACGTCGCGCAGGTACTTGATGTTGCCGGTGAGCACCGGCACGGGCGGCACGTAGACCCTCCACCCGCCCACGGTGATGGTGACGCGGCTGAAGCCGCTCCCGGTCTTGTGGGTGTGGTTGGGGACATCCACGCCTCCAGCCGTCTGCTCCACCGTCTCCCAGGAGCCGCGCGTCGCCTTGAACTCGAGCGACGTGTTCGGGTCAAAGGAGAGCACCGTGGCGTAGCTGCTGTTCACCGCCTTGTAGAGCTTCACGCCCGCCCCGTTCCAGTTGCCCAGCTTCTCGTGGTTGCCGGACAGCCAGATGCTGTCGCCCGGCGGAGTCGTCTCCGGGACCGCGACCACGAAGGCCGTCTGCGGTTGGGTGGTGCCACCCTCGGGGCCCCAGCGCTCCACGCTGAAGCTCGCGTTCTCCTCGTTCTCGTGCGCTGTGAGGGTCTGCGCGGGCACCGCCGCTCCCGCTGCGTCGAGCGCCACGTGCGCATCCGGCGCCGTCATCCGGATGCGGTAGGTGAGCTCCTGGTTCTTGGGCATCCGCGCCTTGACCGAGAAGGTGGTGCCTCCCTGGAAGGTGAGCTCCAGGCCCTCCCCCGTGGGGCCCTTGAAGGCCGGATCCTCGCCCATGAGCAGCAGCGTGGCGTCCACTGGCGTCTCCAGCGGCACCGTCACGTCGAACTGCACATCGGAGTAGTTCTGTTCGGGAGGCGGCTGGGGTTTGGGATCGCAGCCGGCCAGGGCCGTCAGCGTGAGCAGGAGGAGAAGCGGGAGCCGCGTGGGGTGTGGGTGCGCCATGTTCGTGGGGGGTACAGTGGGTGGGGAACGTCAGAAGAAGAATCTGGCCAGGGCTCTCAGGCTGCCGCCGACCGCCCAGATGCCCAGTTCGATCAGGTCCACGGCGTCGTCCGCATGCCTCAGCTTGTCCGTGATGCGTGAATCCGAGGTGTTGAGGGTGACGGGTGGAATGGCGTTCGAGCGGTGCTCGGGTTTGTCTCGGGGCTGGGGCCTGGGGTTGAATCCACTCAGCTTCAGCTCGCTCATCAGCAGCCGGGCGGCCACCTCGGGTGCCACGTCCCTGCGCGAGCCGTCTGGCTTCTGCGCGCCGCGCACCGTGTTCTCCACGCACTCTGGGTCCAGGAGCGAGAGGGGCGCCTGGCAGCGCACGCAGGCCGTCAGGTTCGCCAGCCGGACGGGCTCACCACAGTCGGAGCACAGGAGCGTGTCCACGTGCTTGCGCAGCTCGGTGAGTTCCCGGGGCGTGAGGTCGCGGGCGATGCCCTTCTCACGCAGGAACTGGAAGAAGGTGATGAAGTGCCCGTGCTGCTGCGTACAGCGCGAGTACTGGAAGCGGTTGTTGCGCGCCATGTCATGCGCCATCTCCAGCTTCGAGTCGCAGCGCGGGCAGGACAGTGGGCGGTGGTCTCGGTGACGGCGCTCGCCGCTCCGTTCGTACAGCTCGCGGAAGAGCCGCAGGGTTCCACTCGGGGAGAGCTGAAGGCTCTCATGGGTGTCGAACCACAGACCACGGCAGGTGTGGCACACGTCCAGCGTCACCTGCCGTCCATCGCGGGCCTCGAAGGACTGCTCGGCCATCTGCCCCTTGCACTCCGGACACTTCATTGCACCTCCAGTGCGCGACGCATGACGTGGAAGACACTCTTCTTGTTGCCAAACTCGGCGAGCACCTGCTTCACGGGCTGGAAGCCCCTGCGCCGCCAGAAGCGCTGGCCCGCGGCGTTGTGCTCGGACACCGCCAGGCGCAGCCAGGCCGCGTCCCGCTGCAGCAGCCACCAGGTCAGCGCGTCCATCAACTTCGCGCCCAGTCCCTGGTTGCGCTGGTTGGGCTCGAGCACCAACAGGCCCAGGTACCACTCGCGCGGCTCCGGGTAGTCGCGGATGACGTCGATGGCTCCCACCAGCCGGTCCGCGCCATCGAAGACACCCATGCCGAACTTGTCGCCGAGCGTCTTTCCCGGAGGCAGGTCCGTGAGCAGCTCACGAATCATCTGCCCGGGGTCGGGCGGCGAGCCGTAGTGGAGCTCGATGTGTTCCAGACAGCGCTCGCCCAGCGCGCGGATGAGCGGTGCGTCCTCCTCGGAGACCCGCCGAATCCGGTGCTCTCCGACCTCGAACAGGACCTCTCCCCTCGGAGCCATCTTGCGCCACATGCGGCGGGCAACCCTAGCAGGTGAGTGGGGCTCCGGCCCACCCTGGCCCGCTCCATGCTTGGGCACGGCTCACCATGTCTGGACCGCATGACCTCTTTGCCCGCTACACCTTTGGCCATCCCGAGCGGGCCGCCGCCGAATTACGCGCTGTCCTGCCCCCGCATGTTGTCTCCGAGGTGGACTGGACGTCTCTGCGGCGAGAGCCCGGCAGTGTGGTGGACCCGGAGTTGAGGGAGACCGAGAGTGATTTGCTCTTCACGGCGCGCCTGCGCTCGGGCCAGTCGCTGCTGCTGTATGTGTTGCTGGAGCACCAGTCCCATGTGGACCGGTGGATGGCGCTGAGGATGCTGCGCTACGTGGTGCGCCAGGTGGAGCGCTGGCGCCAGGAGCACCCGAAGCAAGAGCTGCTTCCGCTCATCATCCCGCTCGTCATGTACCACGGGCCGGAGGGGGCTTGGACGGCACCGCGCCGGGTGGAGGAGCTCTTCGAGCTACCGGGCGAGGAGCGGGAGCGGTGGCGGGCGCTGGTGCCGCGCTTCGAGTACCTGCTCGATGACTTGACGACCGAGCGGGAAGAGGCGCTGAGTGCGCGCTCGGGTCCGCCCCTGGCCCGGCTGGCCTGGCTGGTGTTGCGCTATGGACGGACGGAGGAGCTGGCCCGGAGGCTGCCGGACTGGGGCATGCTCCTCGCGCAGGTGCAGGCGGGCCCCGAGGGGGCCGAGCATCTGGCGGTGATCATCCGCTACCTCACGTGGGTGGGGAACGAGGCCGTCCATGAAGGGGCCAGACGGGTGTTACATTCGGTGATGGGCAAGCAACGAGCGGAGGAGCTGATGCGCAGCTATGGCGAGCAACTCATCGAGCGCGGACTCCAGCAAGGGCTGGAGATGGGGCTGGAAAAGGGTCTGAAACGGGGCCGGGAGGAGGGGTTGACCCGAGGGCGTGCCGAGGATGTCCTGCGGATCCTCACTGCGCGGGGCGTACAGGTCGACCAGGAGGCCCGGCAGCGCATTCTCTCCTGCACGGACCTGGACGTGCTCGATCGCTGGTTCGACCGGTCCCTGAACGCCACCACCCTGTCCGAAGTCCTGGACGACCTCGCTCAGTAGACGCGGGAGCCCGAGGGGCCTCAGCCCACCCGGGCTCGGGGTCGGCGCACCTTCACCGCACCGCATGCCCGGGCATGACGCGCCAGGGCCTCGTCGAGCGCCGCGTCGTCCAGCTTCACGCCCTTCTCCCTCCACAACTTCTCCACACGCAGGACGCCCTCCTGCACCCGCGCTTCCAGCCTTCCCACGAGCTGGCCCCGGTGCAGCAGCGGGCACACGTACCAGCCCCAGCGGCGCTGCTCCTCGGGCTTGTACACCTCCCACACGTACTCGAAGCCGAAGAGCTGATTCACCAGCGCGCGGTCCCATAGCAGCGGGTCCAGCGGGCCCAGGATGCGCATGCGCTCGTCCGGCGCCGTCACGGGCCGCGAGCGGAAGCCCGTGGGTGCCAGGTAGCGCCGGGGAGAGCCGGGCAGCGCCACTTCCTCTAGCAGGCCCTCGCGCACCAGGGTGTCCGGCAGCGGGGAGGTGCGCACGGGCGACAGCGTGGACCAATGTGGGCCGCTTACGCGGGAGAGCAGACCCGCGGCCTCCACTCGCTCGGCGAGGGCCCAACGCGCGAAGCTCTCGTCGCCTGTGTGGCCGGCGTGGGCGCGCGCGACATCCGGCAGGGCCCGGTGCGGCACGTCGTAGCGCTTACCGCCGGGGCCACGGCCGCACACGACAATCTCACAGCGCGTCCACAGCACCTCGAGTGCCATGGACGTGGCCTTGCTCGTGCCCTTCCACCCACTCCAGTCGAGCGGCTTCACCGCGCCATGGTCGGTCAGCTCCGCGGCCGTGAGAGGGCCACGGGCCTCGAGCTCCTCCAGCACAGCGCTCAGCACCTTCTCGGGCAGGCGCTCCAGCCGCGTGGCGAGGCGCCACCAGGGAGTCTCCAGCGAGTGCTCGCGGTAATGGGGAAAGGAGCTCGCGGGGAGGATGCAGCGCTCCTTGGCCCAGTGCTCGAAGGCGTGGCCGGGGTAGAGGTGGCGGTACACGTCCCCCTTGGAGATGCCGTCCACGCGCGCGAGCGCCACCAGGTCCGCGTTGGTGCCGATGACGTCGAGCGGATCCAATTGGATGTGGCGCAGGTGGCGCAGCAGCGCGCGCACGCCCTTGGCGCCCTCGGGGTAGGCGGGAGTGGCGAGCCCGAGGTGGCTGACGAGCCAGGCGCGTGCCTCATCGAGAGGCAGCGTCACCGCGGGAGGAAGGGTTGTCTTGGGCATGGGAATCGCAGGGGCTGCTCTCGTCGGAGGCGGCCTCGTTGGTTACGCGGGGGGCGCGGAGGGGCGGACACGACGCCAGAGGACCGAGGCGCCATGGAAGGCCAGGGCCAGGATGACAGCGGCGATGGCGATGCGCGGGTTTTCGAGTCCGCCATCCATGTCGGCATGGAGCAGGATGAAATTCATGACGCTCCATCTTAGGCGGTTGAACCTGTCTTGTAAGCGGGCAGGCCCAGCGGTTTGTGGTGGGTCATTCCCGCGTGGTGTCCAGGTCGCTCACGCGCACGAGCTGTCCCTCGTCGAGCGGCCAGAGGGAGTCCGAGCGGCGCACGGCCAGCGTGTCGCGGTAGGGAAGCCAGTCGTCCCAGGGTCCCTCATAGGACACGAAGCAGCGATGCATGAGGAGCTCGCGCCGGGCCTCGATGGGCAATTCCTGTCTCCCGCCCGTCTCGTTCTCCAGGCAGGAAGGAGCCGCCAGATCGTACCGCTCGAACGCGTTGAAGATGACGTGCTCGCGCTCCTCGTAGTCGAGCCGGAACGAGGTGCGCCAGCGTGAGTTCGAGCCCCATCCGTGTGACAGGTCCTCGACGTCCCGCCTCATTCGCTGGTGGGTGAAGTAGAGCCGGGAGCGATCGGCGATTCCCTGCCGGATTCGAAAGTCCGCATGGCAGAACACATCCACCGCCGAGCGCGAGAACACCAGCTCTCCAAACAGCAGCCCCGGCCAGTAGCGTTGCCCCAGCTGGATTCCTTCCGTGGCCTTCAACCAGTTGCCCACCGAGACGATCTCATGCCGTACCGGGCTGAACCGTCCTCCCTCGAAGGGCTCGAACCCGAGCGCCTCGAAGAAGCGCAGGTACTCCCGCCGAGAGACACGCAGCGGCAGCAGCAGGTGATCATTCACCACCGAGAGCGCGAAGAGCGTCCAGAGCTCCTCATCGGACGGTTCCTTCACGGACCGCCGGTGTCTGTAGCGCTGGAGTGGCTCGAGTAGCTCCACGGCGCGCGGGATGGCCGGCAGCAGCACGTCCTCGAAGCAGTGGGAGCCCTCGTAGTCCGTCAGCAGCTCGTACAGCTCCCGGAAGCTCTCGAGGGTGTCTGGTGTTGGCGTGTCCATGCTCGGGCTCTCGTCTGTATCAAGGGCTGGACTGGCGCAGCGAGTCCACGATGAACGTCTTCAGCGCCCGCGCCGCCGCCGTCAGGTACTCCTCGCCCCGGTGTACCAGTGCCACCTGGCGCCTCGGGCCTCCCTTCGCCACCTCCACCACGTCGAAGTCTCGCAACGCGTTGTCTCGCGCCATCAGCCCCGGCAGTAGCGCCACGCCCAGGCCCTTCTCCACCATCCGCCTCAGCCCCTCCGCGTTGTCCATCTCCACCGCCACCCGAGGCTTCACTCCCCTCGCCTCGCACGCCGCCTCCAGCGCGTACGTGCCCGCCATGCCTGGAATCACCACCAACGGCTCCTCCACCACCTCCGTCAGCGCTACCGGCCTCTTCAACTTCGTCAGCCGGTGACCCCGTGGCACCGCCAGCACCAGCTCCTCCTCCCACAGCTTCTGCGCCACCAGGTCCACCCGCCTCATCGGCAGGTTCACGATGCACAAGTCCAACTCGCCGCTCGCCACCCGTGCTTCCAGGATGTCGTGCGTCCCCTCGCTCAGCCGCGGCAGCACCTCCGGGTAGCGCTCCTTGAAGGCCCGCACCAGCTCCGGCAGCAGGTACGTCCCCACCGAGTGCAGTGTCCCCAGCGACGCCATGCCCCTCGGCGTCGTCGTCAGCGCGCCCAGCTCCGCCGTCCCTATCGTCAGTGCGTCCAGCGCCCGCCTCGCGTGTGCCAGGAACCGCTCCCCCGCGTCCGTCAGCACCACCCCTCCCGGGGTCCTCACCAGCAGCCGCACCCCCAGCTCCGTCTCCAGCGCTTGAAGCTGTCTCGACAGCCCGGGCTGTGACACCCCCAACTGCTTCGCCGCCACCGTGAGGCGTCCCTCCCGCGCTACCTGCACGAAGGCCTTGAGCTGTTCCGTGTTCATGCGCTTTCCGCATCCACTCTATGCGCAGGATGCGGTTTCCGCATGCCCCCCCGCCCGCTATTCCTTAGCGTTATGGACGCCAGTGTCTCCTCCGAGCTTCAGCCCGCCGCACGCCCCGGCACCGCCCGGCGCCTGGCCACCACCGCCGTGCTGCTCGGCCTCGTGGTCTCCGCCTTCGAGGCCACTGTCGTCACCAGCGCCATGCCCACCCTCACCCGGGAGCTCGGCGGCCAGCACCTCTACTCCTGGGTCTTCTCCTCCTACCTCTTCGCCTCCACTGTCGGCGTCCTCCTCTTCGGCAAGCTCGCCGACCACCTCGGCCGCAAGCCCGTCTTCTCCGCCGGCATGGGCCTCTTCCTGCTCGGCTCCGTCCTCTGTGGTGTCGCCCACTCCGTCCCCGCCCTCATCGCCTTCCGCGTGGTGCAAGGGCTCGGCGCCGGTGCGCTCCAGCCCACCACCATGACCATCAGCGCCGACCTCTACACCCTGCGCGAGCGCGCCGCCGTCCAGGGCCTCTTCACCGGTGCCTGGGGCGCCGCCAACGTCATCGGCCCCCTCATCGGCGGCTGGCTCGTCATGCACGCCTCCTGGCGCTGGGCCTTCCTCGTCAACGTCCCCGTCGGCCTGCTCGCGCTCGTCATGCTCCACGCCTCCTACCGCGACCCCGCGCGCTCCTCCGCCCGTGTCGACGTCTGGGGGCCTGCCCTCACCGGTGCCTCCCTGGGACTGCTCCTCTTCGCCCTCGAGCGCGGTGGTGCCTCCAGCCTCCGGCTCTCCTTCGCCCTTGTCGCCTGCGTGGGACTCGTCGCCGTCGTGCGCCAGCAGCGCTCCTCCCCCTCCCCCCTCATGCCCCTGCCCCTCCTGCGGGACCGCACCGTCCTCTGTGGCGTGCTCGGCGGCCTGCTCGCCGGCGGCCTCCTCTACACCACCATCGCCCTCGTCCCCCTGTGGATGACCGAGCACGGGGACCACAGCCCCCTCATGTCTGGGCTCGCCCTGGTGCCGCTGCTCGGCGGGTGGGCCTTCGGTTCCACCTTCGGCGTCCGCGTCTTCCTGCGCGGCGGCCTCCGCGCCAGCGCCGGGGGCGGGTTCGCCATCTCCCTGCTCGGCGCCTGCCTGCTCGCCCTCGGCGTCTCTCTGGATTGGGGCACCGCCGCCGTCTTCGTCAGCCTCGGGTTGATGGGCCTGGGCCTCGGGCCCGCCGCCTCCACCTCGCTGATCGGCCCCCAGACGCGCGCCCCCTGGCACCACCGCGGCATGGTCACCAGCTCCATCTACGCCACCCGCATGCTCGGCGGCTCCTTTACCCTCGCGGCCCTGGAGCTCGTCCCCGGCGGTTTCCCCGTGCGCTTCGCCCTCATCGCCGCCCTCGCCGGCATCGCCGCCCTGGGGCTCGCCCTCTTCGCCCCCGGCCGCGTCGTCACCGAGGTGGAGGCCTCCCCCTGAGCCCGCTCCCGGCTTCCCGCTCGCCTCCCCTCCTGGCTCCCGGGCGGCATCTCCCGGACAGTGGGTTTCTTCGCTCCCGGGCCCCAGACGCGCCATGATGCGCCGCCATGGGAAGCACGAGGCATTCATCGAAGCGGCTTGGGGCCCCCCTGGCGTTCCTGCTCGGGGCGCTGCTCTCTGGCTCTGCCGCGCGCGCCCAGGACGCGAGCACCCCGGACCCCCACCCCCCGGAGCCCGCCACCCAGGCCGCGACTCCCGCTCCCGCGCCTACGTCCGCCCCTGCCCCCGCAGCGCCCGTCGAGCCGGAGATCACCCACTGTGGTGACACGCAGGTGGGCACTGGCGAAGGCATGCTCCGGCCGCTCGGGCAGGGCTTCTACGCCGATGGGCGCCGGGTGCGCCGCGGCTGCACCCTGCTGCTGCAACGCCCCCTGAAGAACCGCCCGCCGGTGCCCTTCGCGCCGGACTCCTTCCGCCCCATTGGTTGTGGCTTCTTCCGCTACTCCACCAGCGTCTATTGGGGCCGGCCCCTGAGCGAGGAGGACCACGTGAACGAGCCCACCGGCCAGCGCGCCGA
Source organism: Archangium lansingense (assembly GCF_026626635.1). Lineage (GTDB taxonomy): Bacteria > Myxococcota > Myxococcia > Myxococcales > Myxococcaceae > Archangium > Archangium lansingense. The sequence goes on along the minus strand of NZ_JAPNKA010000001.1, from coordinate 13,566,359 downwards.
TGTGCTCACGCGCGTGGACCTGGCCGACGCGGAGACCTTCGAGGTGGACGCCGATTGCCGGCCGCGCGATGCGCGCTTCTTCTATCTCAACCACACCGAGCGCTCCGAGCTGCCCGCCTTCGTCGGCGTGCCGCGCGGAGATGGGCAGGGGTATGAGGAGCTCGGCTGCGGCTTCGTCCGCTACGAGGGCCGCATCTTCTTCGGCGCCCGGCTTGTCGAGGGCGTCCATGCCGCGTCCTTCACCCCGGTGCTGGGCCGGCTACCCTACATGGAGTGCGGCGCGGGCATGTATGGGAAGGACAAGTCCAAGGTGTGGTGGCAGCACGTGCTGCTGCGCGGCGCCAAGGCGAAGACGTTCCGCGTCCCCAAGGACGAGAACCCCGAGTTCCGCATTGCGTGCAACGGGCGCCGCTCGTTCCAGCTCGACGCCGTGGACAAGAAGCCGAATCCGCTCTGCCGCGGCGCCAAGAAGCCCGTGAAGAAGCGCGGCAAGTAGGGCGGCTTCATGCGAGGGGCGTGCACGGCGCCCCCGTGTCTGGCCAATCCGAGAGGTGGATCGGAACCGCTCATGTCTTCACAAGTCTTTCTCATCCTCTGCCTGTTGTTGTTGCCGCTCCCGATCCGGGCAGCTCCACCTGAAACCGTGGAGCCGCGCGTCGCGGTGCTGGAAACCGTGACGGTGAGTGAGCACCACAGCTCTCCCCACCGTGGACTCGAGCTCGCCTTCAAGCGTCTTCCGCCAGACCCCTCCCTCGCGGGTTTCTCCGTGGAGCACGCGCGAGCATTCGTGGCGGCCCTGGAAACGGAATTCCGGGCGCCCCACTCGGAGCCCTGCTACTTGGCAAGACTCTCGGTGGGCGCGGTGCTGGCGGGTGCTCCGTGCGGGCTACCGGCGAACGCGCAGCGCTCGGCTCTGGAACGATGGGTGCGCGATGGCTACGAGGAGCTCTACGGTCCTTCCTCGATGGCGCTGCCATCCACGCTGGAGGACAGCCGGTGGTTCAGAGCACTCAAACTCTCGCCCCGCTACATGGATGACGGCGTACGCGACGCGGCCATGGAACTGCTCAGCTCTCCCACTGTCGCGTATTCCATGGCCCTGTCCATGATGCTCTATATGACGGCATGGGCGATGCCCGAGCCTGTCTTCTCCAAGGCGTTCGCCGCCGCAGTGACCCTTGGGCTGTTGATGACCTACAGCGCGGCGGAACTCTACAACGTGGGGATGGCCTGCCTGAATCTGTACCGGGAGGCAGAAGCGGCGAGGACCCCGGAGCAGTTGGAGGCGGCGGCTCAGCGCTTTGGCAGGGCAATCGGGGGAGTGGGATTTCGGGTGTTGATAACGGTGGCGGGGGCGAAACTGGCCAAGGGGCTACCGGAGGTACCCAAGGGAGGAATGTGGGCGCGCCTCTCGCCTCCGCGTTTTGCTTTCGCGGGAGGAGGAGGCGGTGCCCGGGGTGGTTTCTCGGTGGGGGCGGGGACACGCGCGCAGGTGAGCGTGGCGAACGGTACGGTGCTGCTCATGGGCGTGTCGGCGAACACGGCCGCCTCCGCGGTCTCGGCGGCGGCAGCTGTGTCACGGACGACAGGGGCTTGCCGCGAGGAGTCAGATAAAGGTGACGCGAAGGGCCACCACATCGCCACCAACAAGAACGACACAGCCGAAGTCAGGGGCGGCCCCTGGACTCCGCTGTTCGAGACGTTCTTCAAGCGGGCCGGCATGCACCTTGATGAGCCCGCGAACATCGTCTATCTCGTTGGTCATCAGGGTCCACATCCCGAGGCCTATCACCAGGAGGTCCATGATCGGCTGAGCGATGCGTTTTCAACCTGCCAGACCAGGGCCGAATGCAAGCGCAAGCTCATCGAGGCGCTTGATAAGCTTGCAGGAGACATTTGCAGGCCAGGATCGATGCTTTACAAACTCCTCACAAAGAAACCATGAGCCCTCAAGCCAGATACTTCCGCCTGACGGATAACGTGCACATCGCAGGGCGCTGGTATTTGGAAAGCCCGATGGATGGACAGGGAGAGGATATCTTCCCCTGGCAATTCCTGCAGGCGAAGATTCTCAAATGGGAAAAGCCTCTCGTCGTCCCCTTGTACCGGCCGGGACGTGCACTCGACTTCAGCCAGACTGGCCTCAACTTCGTTGTCGTCAACGAGCGTTTCGTTTCCCTCTGTGAGCGGTTGGGCATCCAAGACGAAGTCCAGTTCATCCCGGCACGGGTAGAAGAACACCCCGAGCCCTACTTCGTCCTCAACACCCTCCGCATCATCAAGTGCGTCGATGAGGCTCGATGCGAAGAGTTCTCATTCTGGGGTCCCGAGGACGGAGAGCCCGAGAGAGTGGGCCACTACCGACACGTCTCCGGGCTGAAGGTGGACCCCGAGAAGATAGGGGATACCAGCATCTTCCGCCCCTGGGGCTGGCTGGTGCCCCTCATCGTCTCCGAGCGCGTCAAGCGGGCCATCGAGGAAGAGGGTTTGATCGGCCCCAGGTTCATCGAGGTCTGAACGTCCGGCGTGCTCACGGGTTGGAGAACAGGGTCGGATCCTCCAGCGGCTCCGGCATCACCCACAGCGCCGCGGGCTCTCCGTAGCCCTTCTCGAAGGAGTCGAGGATCGGCGGCCACCGGTCCCAGAACGTCGCCCAGCCGTACTCCGTCGGCGGCGCGGTGATGGGGTTGCCGTCCCGGTCCTCATGGGCATACGCGTAATCCGCCAGCGACCACTTCAGCGTACCGAAGTGCACCACCAGCATCGGTGTCATTGTCCTCATCACCTCCGGGCGTGACACCTCGTCCGCGTGCGCTTCGGCCGATGTGAAGGCTCCCTGCACCGCGTCGTGCTGCTCCCTCCAGGCCAGGTAGTTGTTGGCTATCGCGATGAGTGCCTCGCGCTCCGTGCTCCCGTTTGTGAGCCTCGCCCGCTCGTACAGCGCGAAGGCCGCCACCACCAAGCTCCTTCCCTCCATCCCCGGGAAGAGCTCGTCGAAGGCGTGTGGCCTCGGTGTGTCGTGAGCGTGCGCCCGCGCGTAGTCGTAGGCGAGTCGCGTCTCCTCGGGCCTCGCCCCGGCCAGCGCGAACTGTGTCAGCACGCGCTCGGGTTCCATCTCTCCGGTTCCCTGGCGCCACTCCAGGTACGCGTTCGCAGCGCCGCCAATGTCCGCGAAGATGGCCACGTTGCCCCCATGCAGCGTGCGCTCCAGCGTCCGCACCACCGCCTCCGCCTTGTCCAGCGGCAGCATCCCCGGTGCGCTCCAGTACAGCGCCGCGAGGCGCGACGCGGTGGTGGTGAGCGTGCGTGGATCCGCCAGTGCCTCGCCATTCATCCCCGTGGTGAGTGCGCCGAGCGTCGCGGCCACGTCGGTCGGCAGCCCCTGCACCAGCAGCTCCAGGGAGAGCTGTTCCACCGACAGCCGCAGCGTCCCCGTGAGGCCCACCCGCTCGAGTGCCTCCAGGACGGACAGCGAGGGCCGTCCCCGGGCCGCGTCGAGAACACGCCTTGCGAGCCCCGCGCTGAGCATGCCCTTGCCCGCAGCCTGTGAGGCGTGGGGTGCGAAGGCGAACCAGTTGGGGCGTACTCCGCTCGTACCTCCAGGCTGGAAGTCTGGGTCCAGCAGCGCCTGGAAGGCATTCGCGAGCTGGATGTAGCCCTCGGTGATGCGGCGGTTGTCTTCTAGCGTGGTAGCGCCTTCCGCAGCGCGCGCCGATGGAGCGGACAGCAGGGTACTCAGCAACAGCACGGTGAGGAGGCGCCCTCCCTGGGGCGCGCGCGACGAGGCTTCATTCACGATGAGGCTCCCGGTGTGAATCAGGGGGGGAGGCCAGGGTAGTCATCGTCAGCGAAGCTCCAACCCCACCCCCTCGCCAGGCACCTCACCCAGACATCTAGAGGACACGCCGGCCTGCGCCCGGTTCGTTGGAATCCGCCGAACGTGAAATGCCAGGTTTTGGATGAAAACCTGGACATCCCGGAGGCGGCTTTAAACATACCGTCCATTATGGTAGCTGCAACTCTTGGGGCGTATACCCTCACCCCGTCCCTCTCCCGGAGGGAGAGGGTTTAACCTGGGAACCGATACACCCTCACCCCGTCCCTCTCCCGCAGGGCGAGGGGATGTTGGGGGGATATTGGGGCCACGGATGATTGGGTCAGTCCTCCACTGGGCGGAATCGTGATGCCGCCCACGTGGCGTCCACCGCTACCCATGCCTGCATGTCTAGCACGCTCGTTCCGGCTCAGCCCGGTGCTCCGAGCTCCCACGCTCCGTCGTGCCAGAAGCACGAGGACAGCACGTTCTCTACTTCCGGCTCCTCGGGCCCATCGGACAGTGGCAGCCCCAGCGTCTCGGCGAACGCCAGGTCATAGTCGAGGAAGACCGACTGCAGCGCCTGCGGGCACGACTCCGGGTACACCTTGAAGGGCACCAGCTTGTCGTCGTCGGAGATGGCGAGCAACTGCCGCGCAACCACTCGCCCCCGGGAATCCCTCGCGTAGAGGACTCGCTTGTTGATGTCGAGCACCACCGCCGCCGCTGAGTAATCACAGATGCCATTGAGGCCCAGGCAGCTTCCCACGTGCGTCCCCAGCCGCAGCGCCTCCAGCGCGTCCTGCTCGAGTGACAGTGTCACCTCGCCCAGTCCCGGCACCTCGCGGCGCAGCACTACTCCCTTCAGCCAACTCTCCCGCTCGACCCGGGGGTGCCGCGCGAACCAGGCCCTTGAGACAGGGTGATGCTCGATGAAGTCCCTCTCCCCTTCGAAGTAGCGCGCCAACAGCCGGCGCAGCGCTCGCCGGTTGTCGTGGACGAGGTTCGCCATCTGCAAGGCGTGTCGGACGCGTTCATCCTTCGTGTCGGCCTGCATCCTGCCTCGCAGCCGCTCCAGCACCCTCCGGGCGAGCACCTGGAGCCGCAGCCGTGTCCGTTGTGTCGAGGCGACGCGCAGTGCCCTCGCCCACTGTCCCGGAGGCAGCTCTCGTCCCTCCTCCAGCGCGAGCCTCGCCTTTCTTGGCAGCGGGCTCTCCACTCCCCCCACGCAATGCTCTCGCAGCAGGACGGCCAGCTGCTCGGGAGGCAGTTGGAAGGGATCCTCGCGCACCAGCGGGTGCCGGGCGAACTCCGCCAGCAGCGGCAGGGCCTCATGTCTCCACAGTGTTCCCAGCAGCCGCGCCGTCCTCGCGAGCGTCTCGGGACAGGACTCGAAGGCGTCGAGCACCAGGCCCACGTCGTGCTCCACCAGCCACTCCATTCCCTTCCCCGCCAGGGTGGCCAGGTCTTCCCGAGCACAGCACTCGTCGAAGCGCAGGAAGCTGCGCTCGGGTGCCGCCAGGAGCCGCTCTCGGACTCGTGGGTCCGGGTGTTTCACCAGGGCTTCGAGCACGTAGGCCAGCCGGTTGTCCCCGGAGAAGGGCGGCCTGCACACGCGCCCCGCCAGGGCCAGGCTGGTGGGCACCAGGTACGAGGACACCTCCCATGGGCTCTCCCCATTCGCTACCAGGCGGCACATCATCTCGACGCACCGCCGCTGATGGCTGGCCGGCGTGCGGCTCAGCTGTTCGAGCAGCGCGGGCAGGAGGCGGCGCGCCATGCTCCACCAGCGCAGGCGCTCCGGGCGCCCCTCCAGGCTGTACCAGCCCAGCGTGCTCAGCAGCGTCACCAGCGCGTAGGCGGCCTCTGGCGTCAGGCTCATCCAGGGCACGGAGGTGAGGAGCTCGGCGAAGCCCGGCAGCTCCCCACACAGCGACCACAGTGAGGGGAGCGCCCAGTGCCCGCGGGTCTCCGGCAACAGGTGGACGAAGAGTGCATCGAGGCACTCCTCTGGCACCGGGCCCGCCGCTGAGGGCAGATGCATGCTCAACGAGGCATCCAGGCCGTGTGCGGCCAGCAGGCGGAAGCCGCTCAGCAGGTAGTCACTGGGGAGGCCCGCCCCGAGGCCCCGCAGGTAGTCCCATCGCCACGAGGCTCTCCGGGTAGCAAAGGCCTCGAACTGGAGGTCATACCGGTCCGCGCTGAACGGGGTCACGCCTGGCTTCACCAGCTCCGTGAGCAGCTCCACCTGCGTCTCCGGCCCAAGTTGTGCGGCTACCTCCAACCAAGGCAGCCCCTGCTCCGGGCCCCAGCGGAGCAGCAGCCGTGCCGCCGCTGTCAGCACCGCCGGGTCGGTGTCGATCGCCAGCCTCCCGCGCAGGGCCAGCAATCGGCTGAAGCCGCGCTCCGGGCCTCGGCTCAAGAGGGCTCCGAGCCGGATGAAGCTGGCGGGCAGCTCGGCTCCGCGGGTGTCGAGCAGGCCATGGTGATAGGCCAAAGCCACGTCGGCCCGGGCGGGGGAGGCCAGCGCCACGGCCACTCGTTCCAGCCGCTCCCGCGAGTACCCCTCCTCCTCGAGCTGACGGACGGCCTCCGTCACGTGGGGTCGCAGCGGCTCGAGCAGGGCTCCCAGGGTCCGGCGGTGAAGGAGGTGGGGACGGACATCGAGCGCCTCGGGCTGCGGACGTTTCGGCGGCTGATGGAGGGTGCCTCGGTAGCCGCGCGGGTGGGCCGCCGTCCTCCGGTGAGGGGCCGGCGGAGGCTCCAGCCACGGGTGCTCCAATCCCGGCGGCGGTGTTCCATCTCCAGGCTCGGTGGTCAGGAGCACCTGGAGCACGCGCGTGAGTGTCTCGGCGGTTGCCCCTCGGGCTCGGGCCAGGCTCTCCCATGCGCCCAGGAGGGCGGTACGTCCGGGTACCTCGTTCTCGGAGAGGGTGTGCAGGGGCAATCGCAGCAGTCCGGCGTCCTCCCCCTTCTCCGACAGGGCGAGCGCCATGAGCCCCTCGGGCTCGCGCAGGATGCAGATCAACCGGACGTGAGACACGCTGCGTCACCTCGGTGTCACAGGCTACTTCGTCCGACCCTGCTCCCGCAGCCCCAGGTCAGTGGCAGGTGCCCCGGCCCTGGTCCAGGACTCCTCCTTCCACCGGGAGGAACTCCCACGTGTACGCGCCGTCCTCCAGCGTCAGCTTCATCAACCCGAACGTGCCTGCCTTGCGCACCTCGCTGTTCGGCAGCGTCGGACCGAAGACGTAGAGACTCATTCCTCCCCTCCCCACCACGAACTGCCGCAGGCCCCGCTCGGCATTCGCCACGCCCTCGGGCGTCTGTGGCGCAAAGCGCTTCTACCTACTGGACACGGATTGAAGCCTCTCGTGACGCTGCCTTGTTGGCGGCTCAGTCTGGCAGCTTGAGCGTCACGGTCTGCGTCTGCACGTGGCACTCGTCCTCGGTCACCGAGACTGATTGCCGCGCGGTGCGCTGGCCGTCCGCGCTCGTGGCAGTGATGACGTAGTCGCCCGGCTGTTCGTAGCCCGTCACCCACGTGTCGCAGTTGCCCTGCGCCTGCTCGCTGCCGTTGCACAGCGCCTGCTGCTCAGCGCCTCCGTCCAGCGTGAAGGTGACGCGGGCGTCCCTCTGCGGATTGCCCTTCGTGTCCACCACACTCACCTGCACCGAGGCGCGTGCCTCCAGCGTGCAGAAGGTCTCGTCGGGATTGCTACAGGCGGACAGCACGGCGGACAGGGTGAGGATCGCGGCGATGCGCATGAGGGCTCCTCTTCGTGGATGGGGCAGACCCTCACCCTAACCCTCTCCCAAAGGGAGAGGGGATTGCCACGGTCACTCTAGGCGAGGCCCAGTCTTCCCAACGTCACCTCGCGCACCTTCTGGATACGGAAGCGGTAGAGAAATGCGTCCGCGAAGTAGTGCGCCAGCACGATCGCGTTCGTCACCGTCACCCCCAGCGTCCACAACGGCTCCTGGCGCAGCAGGAAGTCCGTCGCCGCCCCTCCCGTGCCCGCGTCCACCAGTGGCACGAAGGGACTCTGTGCCACGCCTACAATGATGAGCGGCAGCATCACCCCCACCATCGCCGCCCATACCGCTCCCCCTCGCAGCTTCGACTCCGCCTCCCTCGCCGTGGGCTCCAGCATCCGCCCCGTCAGGAAGAAGTACTCCAGTCCGTGGATGCCCGCGCTCAGCACCACTCCCCACGCCGGCCACGCCAGGTACACCGCTACCACCACCGCGTGACCCAGCACGTACAGCCGCCTCGGGCCGCTTGTCCCTGACTGTCCTCGCAGTGCCGCTACCAGCAGTCCCGCGAACACCGCCCAGACCGCCAGCAGCACCCACGTGGTGCTGTACGGCAGCGCCCCTCCCTCCGCCTGCCCCACGTTCACCAGCGGGAAGTCTCCGGCCCTGCTTGTCATTGGCACCGCCAGCGTGCGCACCATCATCAACACCAGCGCCAGTGGCACGAATACCCGCTGCAGCCGGCGCTCGGCCTCCGAGAGCGAGGGGACTCCGGCCACCCGCGCCTTCAGCCCGTGCAGCGCCCAGAGTCCCTTCACCTGCGACAGCGTGTGGTGCGCCGCCAGCAGGTGGATGCCCGCGGACAGCAGCAGGTTGAGCTGCGGCGCCTGCTCGCCCGCGTACCAGAGCAGCGCGAAGCACAGCGCGAACACCGCCGCTGAGCCCCCCACCAGCAGCCTCGCCTGTGTGGGCGTGGTGTGCAGCAGCTCGCGCCGTACTCCCACCAGCAGGAAGGTGAGGATGACGTGCGTGCCATTGAAGAGCACGTACTGTGAGGCCCACCGCCCGAGGGCCCGCGAGTACCCGTCCACCCCCTCGCCCGTGGTGCCCGCCAGCCACACCGAGAAGAGCGTCAGCAGCGCTGGCACCAGCAGCAGGCTCACGTCCACCCGCGGGGAGAACAGCCACAGGCCGTCGAAGCGGACGGTCGATGCGGAGGGGGCCGCCGGGGGAGCGAGTGCGGGAGCAGGATGGGACATACCGCGCCCATTATAGGCGCAGGCCGCCGGAGTGCCTCGGCTGGCAGGCTCACTCCTCCCGCTCTTCCGGCCTCAGGGTGAACTGGCGGGGATGGCGCAGGACGTAGGTGCGCCCTTCGCGGACGAGCTCGCCCTCGCATCGCACGGGCCGTCCCTCCAGGTGGGCCCTGACGGCCGCCGGGTAGTCATTGGCCTCCAGCTCCAGTCGTACCTTACGAAGACTGGCGTCCACCACCCCCGCGATGGTGATGGTACCCGCGCTGGCTCTCTCGTCCCGCTCGAGCCGGATGACGAGCCCCTCCAGCTCGAAGTCCTCGCGCGGTGCGCTCGCCCGGAACATGCGCGCGGCCTCGCGCAGCACGGGGGCCTCGTCCGCTGCGAAGGCCACGTGCCGCTCCTCGAAGCCGGGGCGGCTCGGTGCCGCGCTCACGGTGACCTCGCACGTGCGCGCCCCGCTGCGCGACACCAGCCCGGCGAGCGCCTCGCACAGGTTGGCGCTCACCCCCAGGGCCACTTCTTCCTCGAAGGGCTGGAGGGTTGCGCTGGAGGCCGCTCGGAGGGCGGCACGGTGCGCACTCGCGAGCGAGGCGGCCAGTGTCGAGATGACCCGGCGCTCGAAGGGCTCATCGGGTGCGGAGCGCGGAATGCCCGGCTGGGTGAGCGCCGGTGGTACCGGAGAGCGCACCGTCACCACGTAGCTGCCTCGTGCTGGAGGCGCGAGTTGGACGGTGGTGAGGTACTCGAGCGCTCGCGCGGGTTTCCGGGTGGAGAAGACCGGGCGTGGACCCACCGCCGCACACGCCGCGGCGAGCAGCACCTCCCTCACGTTCTCGTAGATGTGCACCCCCTGCTCCACCGCCACGGAGTGCTGATCAAAGGTGGGACCCACGAATCGGAAACGGATGGTGTCCGTCGTGGCTGCCGCCACGTCGTCGAGGAGCTCTGAGATCGGGCGGGCCTCGGCCGCCTCCAAGGTCGAGAGCACCTCCGCCATCCGCGGCAGGTAGTCACCCAGGGTGGGGTCCAACGGCAGGAGCAGCTCCAGCTCCTCCCGGCCCCTCTTTACAAGCCAGACAGAGGCGCGCTCGCCCAGACGCTCGGCCTCCCACCATCCCCTGCTCCGCAGATAGGCCGCCAGTTCCAGCGGGCGCAGCGCCCTCAGGCTCTCCTTGTCTGGCTTCATGGCGCCTCTCCCCGGTCGATGCGTTCCATCATCCTCTGCAGTGCTCCCGGGCTCAGCACCTGGAGGCGTGGAAGCACGACGGTGATTGTCCCCAGATTGGTGGTGGGTCCGTGTCCTCGCAGCGATACCCAATACGCGCAATGGCGTAGCGCGAGCTCCTGCTCCGACTGCGCGAGCCAGTCATCCAGCCCGGTGGACAGGCGGACGACGAGGAGCACCCGTGGCACCAGCAGGTTCGTCTCCCGGAGTTGGTCGTAGTTGCGCAGGCCCAGAGAGAAGTAGACGCCGTCCTCCCGCAGCACCTGGGCCGAAGTGCACTTGAGCTGCACCTCGACACGTGGCCTCCGGCGCAGCACTTCCGTTCCTCGCGCCGCGATGCCCCAGTCCACGCTGTCGTCATCGACCTCGGGTCTGTACAGCGTAAAGCCCGCCACCGCAGCCACGGCGCGCAGGTAGGCCTCGCCGAACTTCTCCTTGCGCTGGTTGATGTCCATCCCCTTCCCCTGCCCCTTCCACCCGACACCACCGAACCTCGAAAGTGGAGTGTATAGGCTGCCCTCGGCCCACTCAAGCGGTAGGGTTCGCAGCGCAGATTTCCTCTACCTCACTCCTTCGCGCCCGCCCGGCTGCTCCGCCGTCGAGCGCTGGACGCCTGGACACGCATTTCTCTGGATGTGGCTCCGGCGCCCTTAAGATGCGCCCCCTCATGCGCTCCCGCTCTCTTGTGCTCTCCGTCCTCGCGCTCTCCGCTCTCGGTGGCTGCGCGACCGCTCGCGCCCCCGCCGTCGCCGAGTCCGAGACCGTCTCCCTCTCCCAGCCCTCCGAGGAGGGCTCCGCTGGGAGTGCTCCGGCCTCCGCTCCCGCTGCGGCCCCGGCTCCAGCGGCGGCGGCTGCTCCGGCGGCGGCTGCTGCTCCGGCTCCCGCCGCCACGGCCGAAGACCCTCACCCCAGCCCTCTCCCAGAGGGAGAGGGAGTTTCGGCTGACTCGCTCTATGCCCGCGGTGTCGAGGCCCTCAAGGTCAAGGACGCCCCCGCTGCCATCGCCGCGTTCTCTGCCTGCACCCGCGCCGCTCCCTCTCGCATCGACTGCCACTGGGAGCTCGGCTGGGCCTACTCGCTCCTCAACCGCTGGTCCGATGCCCTCACCGAGTGGACCTCCGTCCAGAAGCTCGACCCCAACTACCCCGACCTCGAGGACGCCCTCACCCAGGCTCGTGGTCAGTCCTCCCTCCAGCAGAAGCTCGCCTCCGCTGATTCCAAGTCCGCTCCCCGCGCCGCTCCTCCCAAGGACGCTCGCGTCCGCATCCGCGCCGTCGGCGATGTGATGCTCGGCACCGACTTCCCCGAGGGTCTCCTCCCCCCCGATGACGGCGCCTCCAGCCTCTCCTCCGTCTACGGCCTCCTGCGCGACGCGGACCTCACCTTCATCAACCTCGAGGGCCCCCTCTGCGACAACGGCGAGACCAAGAAGTGCCGCAAGAGCGGCAACTGCTACGCCTTCCGCACCCCCACCCGCTACGGCAAGTTCCTGAAGGAGGCCGGCGTCGACATCGCCTCCACCGCCAACAACCACTCCGGTGACTTCGGCGAGCTCTGCCGCCGCGAGACCGAGGCCACCCTCGACTCCCTCGGCATCCCCTGGAGCGGCCCCGCTGGCTCCGTCGCCACCGTCGAGCGCAATGGTCTGCGCATCGGCATGGTCGCCTTCCACACCTCCGCTTCCTGCAACCACCTCAACAACACCGCCACCGCCACCGCCCTCGTCCGCCAGGCCAAGCAGAACCACGACCTCGTCCTCGTCTCCTTCCACGGCGGCGCCGAGGGCTCCAAGGCCCTCAACATCCCCAAGGGTCGTGAGCTCTTCTTCGGCGAGGACCGCGGCGACCTGCGTCTCTTCACCCACGCCGTCATCGACGCCGGCGCTGACCTCGTCCTCGGCCATGGGCCCCACGTCGTTCGCGCCATGGAGTTCTACAAGGACCGCCTCATCGTCTACTCCATGGGCAACTTCGCCACCTACGGCTCCTTCAACCTCAAGGGCCCCCAGGGTCTCGGCATGGTCGTCGATGTCGAGCTCGACTCCCTCGGCCGCTTCCGCTCCGGCCGCATCCTCCCCACCAGGCAGGAGGGGAAGGGCATTCCTGTCCCTGACTCCGCTGGCGACGTCATTCCCCTCGTGCGCCGTCTGACCTCCGAGGACTTCCCGGAGACTGGTGCTGTTGTCGGCGCGGATGGCTCCATCTCGCCTCGCAAGGGCCCCATCGCCACGGGCGCGCAGTAGGGGCTTTCGAGTGGGGTCCGCCGGGTAGGAGAACAGGGGCGGATACCCTCACCCCGACCCTCTCCCGAGGGGAGAGGGAGTGATGCGCTGTGCTACTGCGTTCTTCCGAGCGTCCGGGGTTGTTTCCCCCGGGCGCTTTCGTTTTTCCAGGGCTCAGCGCGGCACGACGCAGATGGCCATCACGTCGTGCATCTCGATGCCCGGGTTCCTGTCCTCCTCTCCCACCACGGGCTCGGTGAAGAAGGCGTCGTGGTGCTCGTCGTCGTACTGGTTGCGGAAGACGGCCACCCCCGAGTGGACGAAGTGCGCCTTGATGGGTTTGTTCGGCCCCTCGGCCTCTCCAACGTCCTCGCTCCGCCACTCGCGGACCGTGCGCTGGCGGCAGGGCGATGTACACCGCTTGCCCTCACACAGCGCCTTCGGGCTCCACGTCACCGTGCCCGCCCCCGCGTTCTTCGCCACCGCGTCCTTCCTCGTGAAGCCGTACTCGCGCAGCAGCCCGGCCAGGCTCTCCGGCGGCGCCTTCCAATCCAGCGGTGCCTTGAACTCCGCATCCGCCCGCCCGAGCTCGGCCCAGGCCCGCGTGTCCTCCTCGGCGGATCCGGGGGACGCTGGCTCCGCCACCGTTCGGTGGGGCACCTCCTTCCAGCCCCCGCGTGCGTCCACCACCAGCCAGCCGAACTCCACCGTCATGAAGCGGTGCGCTCCCTCGCGATTGACGGTGTAGCGGGTTCGGAAGAGGACCGCTCCCTTCCGCGCCGCCAGTGGCGAGAGCTTCACCTCCAGTGTCGAGGGCCCCGTGGCTCCCGCCGTGTCAGCGGCCATCACTCCCAGCAACAGCAACAGCTTCAGCGCGCGTGTCATGGCGCGGCAGCCTCGCCCGTCCCTCTCTCCTGAACCAGCCCACGTGGGCCCGTGGGTATCGGTTCTTGTTTGTGTTCATATGAGTTCGCCGCCACTGGAGGCTTCCCGGGTGTCTGCCCAGCCAGTGAGCGGCCATGCACTCGGGCTCGTGTGCGCAGGTGCCCACCGAGCACGCGTCACCCGGGTGCGTTACAAGGGACGAGCCGTGACTGCCCTTCACTTGTCGCGCTTTTCCTCGCTCCGCGCCTTCGGGCACCGGAACTTCGTCTACGTCTGGTCCGGCGCGCTCGTCTCCAACATCGGCACCTGGATGGAGACCCTGGCCCTCGGCGTCTTCGTCACCACTGTGACCGGCCGCGCCGAGGCCACCGGCGCCATCGCCGCCCTCACCTATATCCCCGCCCTCATCCTCTCCCCTGTCGCGGGCGCCCTCGCGGATCGCTTCGACCGGCGCGTCTACGTCGCCGTGGGCACCTTCGTGCACGCGCTGCTGGCTGGCATCCTCACCGTGCTCGCCTTCACCGGCCACCTCACCGTGCCCGCCGTCGCCGTCATCTCCTTCCTCAACGGCTGCACCAGCACCCTCACCAACCCCGGCTTCTCCGCCCTCATCTCCGAGCTCGTCCCCCCCGAGGACCTTCACAGCGCCGTCAGCCTCAACTCGGCTCAGTTCAACCTCGGCCGCATCATGGGCCCCGCCCTCGCCGCCATCGTGCTCGGAACCCATGGCATCGCCTGGGCCCTGCTCGTCAACACCGTCTCCTTCGTGGCCGTGCTCGTCGCGGTGTCACGCGTGCGTCCCGCGGCCAGGGTCAACGCCCTCTCCCGCGAGGAGCTGTGGCCCGGCATCGTCCGCGGCGCTCGCGTCGCCCGCGAGGACGCCGGCATCTTCCTCGCCATGATGGGCACCCTCGCCGTGTCCGCCCTCATCGCCCCCTTCATCGGCCTGGTGCCCGTCTACGCCATCCGCGTCTTCCACGAGGGCGCCGCCGCTACCTCCCTCCTCGTCACCTGCCAGGGCGTCGGCGCAGTGCTCGCCGCCGTCATGCTCGGGCCCCTCATCGCCCGGCTCGGCCGCCAGCGCGTCCTCGAGGCCTGTCTGCTCCTCATCGGCGTCGCGGCCACCCTGTACTGGCTGGCGCCGACCCTCCACCTCGCCGCGCTCGCCATGGTGGGCCTGGGCTGGTTCTACATGGCCACCCTCACCGGCCTGAACACCTCCTGCCAGCTCCGCGTCCCCCGCGAGCTCCAGGCCCGCATCCACAGTCTGTACAGCATGATGCTCGGCGTCGGGTACGCCGTGGGCGTGTGGGCTCAGGGGGCTCTGGCTGACCGCGTCGGCGTCCGCTTCGTCACCGCGAGCTGCGCTGTCCTCTTCGTCGCCCTCGTGCTGTCCCTGCGCCTGCTCCGGCCCCATGCCTTCGACGCCACGGAGGCCCCCTCCAAGCTCGTCCCGGCCGTGAGTCCCAGCAGCTCCGTCCGCATCGAGGGCTCCGGCGACTTCTGAGCGGGGCGCCTGGGTGCTCCCTGATGGGGCGCGTTCCGGCCTTGTCAGGAGGCGCGCCCTCCACCGGGCGCGCGCTCCTCTTCTCGTGCTACGGGTTCATCCGGGTCAGCTCGATCTTCCCAATCTGGAAATCATCCAGACTGTTGACCGCGTTGCCCCCGCTGCTGTCGCGGCTGTAGATCTCGATGGTGTTCGTCCCCTGCAGGAACTGACCGCTCTCGACGATGAGAGACATTCCCAGCCAGGACACGTCGCTCTGCACGGGCAGCGAGCGCGGACCGTGGCCATTGATGACCAGGCGGTTCTTGCTGTAGTCCACGTCGAACAGCTGGAAGTTCAGCTTCACGGTGGGCCCGCGCGGCACCTCGGGCAGGTTGAAGGTCAACGTGAGCTTGTTGCTCGACGGAGACGGCTGCTCCCAGGTCGGGGTGCTGCTGTCTCCCAGGTGCACGATCTGATCGTGCAGGGTCAGCTTGCCCGACGGAACGTGCACCACCTGCAGGGCGCTCTCGCCTCCCGTGTACTGCACGCTCACCGCGTACCAGACATCCCCCACATGGCTCTGACTGGTCTGGGTATCCAGGAAGGCGCTCTCGAGGTCCGTCGCCGTCCAGCTCGCGTTGCTGTCGAAGCGCAAGCCGTCCGTGCTCTTGCGGATGTTGTAGCCCGTCACTCCCGAGCCGGTCATGCGCGTCCACGTGAGCCGCACGCCATTGCCCGTGAGCGTGTACGACAACCCGGTGACCGGAGGCAGCGAGCCGCTCCCCGACGCGTGCAACGAGGTCACCGACTCGATATCCGAGCCAGGCGTGGTGGAGTTGCTGGTCGCCGTGGACAGATCCTCGATGCGGACATACCGCGCCGAGGACAGCCCCGTCCCGGCGATGTCCAGCAGGCTGAACGCCGTTCCCGTACCCACCAGCACGAAGCTCGCCGGGTCGGTGCTATCGGAGATGAGCACGCGGTACTGCTCGTCCACTCCTCCCGCCGCCGTGCCCTGCTCGCGGATCTCCAGGTCCGGCCCGCTCCCGTTCACGATGGGGGTGACCCCCATGTCCAGCAGCACGTAGGCGCCGGGACCCCCCATGGCCAGGAATTTGGAATCCGGTGCCCCCAGCACATCCAACGGGTTCGCGTTGTTGTTGCCCACGTTTCCCGTCAGCACCAGGGAATCGAGCACCTGCTTGGCATAGGGCTCCGCCGCCTGCGCCTCTGCCCCGCCACTCCCAGCAACAGCGCCAGTCCCGTGGCTACCTTCATTCCCTTCATTTGTTTGTTCTCCTTCGCGTGCAGCGAGGCCCTCGGGTCATCGTCGATGACCCGGATGGAACGGCCTCGGTGTGTGGGTGATTCGGTGTCCCCCCCAGCCGGGAACTCCATATCCCACGCTCTGACACTCGAGGTGGAACACGGGGACTGGCACCCTCACCCCGACCCTCTCCCGCGGGGAGAGGGAGGGATTCTGGGATTCTGGGATTTGGCTTTGTGTGTGGGCTTGGGATGGGACTCGCGATTACTTCGCGTCCACCGTCAGGACCATCCACCGGTCCGTGGCGTGGTCGATGCGCACGTTGTTCGCGCCCGAATCCTGCAACTGCACCAGCACCTTCTCCAGGAACTGCAGCTGCTCCTGCGTCGCGTCCACGAACACGTTCTTCGCGCCCGGGCCCTTCGCCGCCTTCGGCTTCTTCGCCGCCGCAGGTGCTCCCGCCCCGTTCGTCAGCTCCGGCGCCGCCGCCACCACCCGCTGCTTCGTCTCCTCCACCGGCGTCTCCTCCACCTCGTTCACGCTCTCCTCCGCCTTCTCCTCCACCTCCACCTCACGCAGCGCCTGCTCGCGCAGCTCGTTGAACGTCTTTGCGTTCAGCGAGGCCCCGAACTTGTCCTTGTAAGCCTCCATCGCCTCGTTACGGCTGATGTCCGGCTGGTTGCGGAAGAGGTCGAGCAGGAACGTGTGGCGCTCCTGCGCCTGATCCTGGGAAATCCGTGCCATCGTTGATGTCCTCGGTTTGCTGCGTACTGCGGAACTGCCGAACGCAGGGCGGCGCAAGCTACCCGAGCCCCGCCTGGAGCGGAAGTGGCCCCCCACGCAACTCCCAACCCACATTCCGCGACAATCCCCGAGTACGTCTCCCCTGTCCTCCGAGGCCCTTTCCGCATGACCTCCATCCAGCGCGCGACCTCTTCGCCGGCTACCTCCCGCACCGAGGCGCCTCGGGTCGATACCCGCCCCACCGCCGCCCCCGAGCAGCCCTCCCAGCGCAACGCGCTCGCCACCGCTCGCAACACCGATGCCTTCGTGGCCCAGCCCCTGCGCTATGACGGCTCCAAGCCCGCCCCCGGCACCGACAACACCCAGGCGTGGATTCCCGTGGATGCTCCCGTCCGCGGCAACCCCTCCAATCGCAACGCCGCCACCTACAACGAGGTCCTCAACCAGTTCGCCGTCGGCAACAACCCGCGGTACACGCCTCGCGGTGGCAACACCTACTGCAACATCTTCGTGTGGGACGCCACGCGCGCCATGGGCGCCGAGATTCCTCACTGGGTTGATGCCAACGGCAACTCCACCGGCGTGGGCAAGGGCCGCGAGCTCAACGCCAATGCCACCGTCGACTGGCTCCACCAGCACGGCGAGCGTCACGGCTGGCGCAAGGTGAGCGCCGAGGAGGCCCAGAACCTCGCCAACCAGGGCCACCCCGCCACCGCCGTCTGGAAGAACCCCGGCGGCATCGGCCACGTCGCCATGGTTCGCCCCGGTGAAGTCACCAGCCAGGGCCCCGCCATCGCCCAGGCCGGCTCCAAGAACTTCAACAACGGCCACGTGAAGGACTCCTTCGGCAACCGCCCCGTCGAGTACTGGGTCAATGACTCGGGCAAGCCCACCGGCGGTGGTCAGCCGGCTCCGACTCCGACTCCGACTCCCACGCCGACCCCCACTCCCGGTGGCTCCGCCAGCGTTCCCCAGGTGGATCTCCAGCGCGACGCTCGGGGCCCCGAGGTCCAGAAACTCCAGGGCGCCCTCGTGAAGCTGGGCTACATGACGCCGGAGCAGGTCGCCACCGGCCCCGGCATCTTCGGCCCCAAGACCCAGTCCGCCGTCGCGAAGTTCCAGACGGATCACGGCATCAGCCCCAACTCCGGCATCTTCGGGCCCAAGACGCGCGCCGCGATGACGGCCGAGCTCGACAAGCTCAGCCGCCCCGCCGTTCCCCAGTCCACCCTGCGTCGCGGCTCCGAGGGTCCCGAGGTGAAGCAGCTCCAGGACGCTCTCGTGCGGCTGGGCCACATGTCGGCCGAGCAGGTGGCCACCGGCCCCGGCGTCTTCGGCCCCAAGACCGAGGCCGCCCTCAAGGCCTTCCAGTCCTCGCGCGGGATTGAAGTGGATGGTGTCTACGGGCCCCAGTCCCGCCAGGCCCTCACCGATGCGCTCGGCGGCAAGCCTTCCCCTGGCCCCGTCACCGGCCCCACCCCCACTCCCCCCACCGGTGGCTCGGACGCGGCCAAGGCGGCCCGCATCAATGACATGCTGAAGAACAGCGGGCTGCGCGGCCAGGGCGAGCACATCCTCGCCATGTCCAAGAAGTACAACGTGCCCCCCGAGCTGGCGCTCGCCATGTTCCAGAAGGAGGCCCAGTGGAACACCACCGGCGTCGCCCCGAAGAACAACAACCCGGGCAACCTCCGCTTCGCCGAGTGGGAGCGGCAGTTCGGCGGCGTCCCCAACGGCGGCTTCACCAGGTTCCCCAGCGTGGAGCAGGGCATCGAGGCCTACTTCCGCCTGATGGACAAGGGCTACCGCCAGTTCATCGACAACAAGGACTGGCAGGGGATGATCAACAAGTACGCCCCTCCCTCCGATGGCAATGACAGCACGACCTACGCCCGCCAGATTGCTCAGTGGATGGAGACGTACCGCGCGCAGATCAACGGCTAGCCGCCGGACGCCTCGGGCTCCCGCATGAAGAAAGGGCCGGTCTCCATCGAGTGGAGACCGGCCCTTCGTGCTTCAGTGCCGCTCAATCACTTGCAGGTCTGCGCGCACGCGGCCGGGAGCTTCCCGCTGTTGAAGTCGGCGCACGCCAGGGACTTGATGCCATCCGAGCACTCGGACGCCTTGCCCAGATCGAACGTCTTGCCCGCGTCCTCGTCAGTGCACATCTCGTCGAAGTCCTTCTTCGAGTCACACTTGGTCAGCGCGCCCAGCTTGGTCTCACACTCGGCCGCGTTGGTGCCGTAGATGCTCTTGAAGGTGTCCGAGCCCTTCACCTCCGTCGAGGAGCACTCGAACAACTTGGCGCAGCTATTCTGCACGCTGGTCTCGCACACCGACTGCGGCGTGACGCAACCCACGGCGAGCATGGACAGGGCGGCGCTGCTGATCAGGAAGAACTTACGCATGGGATTTCTCCTTGGGGTTTGGGGAAAGCGGCGCCTTGTTAGCACTGTGGGACGATTCGGGCGAGCTTCCCACCCCGACAACCAATGCTTACGCCATGCATCATTTCATCACAGCGGCACACTTCCCTAGACAGGAGAAAAATCCTGAGAGTTTTCAGCGGTTTGCGGGAAATACCGCTGCCATCTGGCGCAGCTGGGCGAGCAGTTGTCCGTCTCGACTCCACAGCTCCGCGAGGTCATCCGCGTAGCCGTGCGCGGCGTGACGCGAGTGGCCCGTGCGCAGGTAGAAGGCGTCCGGCGCGGCCTCGAGCGGCAGCGGCGCGTAGAAGTGCGCCGTGTAGTCCATGGTGGCGCCATTGCAGAAGCCGTTGACCCGGGCGAACGCCGCCGGTGGGAAGGCATCCAGCATCCCCACCACCAGCGGCGCATCCAGCGGCGAGGGGACACGCGGGCGAATCCAGCCACCCACGCGCGACTCGGCGGCCCCTGAATAGGGCACGGCTCCCACGCACCAGCGGTAGTCGAATTGCGCGCCGAAGGTGGGCAGCATCTCGCGCGGCACGGGCGGCACGTCGTCCGGAGGCGGCACCTTCGGCGGACGCGCATCCGTGTAGACGAGCGGCGTCTCGCGCGAGGTGGCGAAGGTGGCGCTCGCCAGGCACGTCACCTGTCCCGCCTGCTCCATCCGCGCCGACAGGTGCGTCACCTGGCGCCCCGCGCGCTCCACCCGCACCACCAGCGAGGCCTCGCCCTCCGTCACCGGCGCGCAGAAGTGCACCGTGAATGAGCGCGGTGCACGGGCCGGCTCGTTCAGCTCGCGCATCATCGAGCGCAGCAGCGTGCCTCCGAGCATGCCGCCATAGGCGCCGCGGCCCTGGAACCACTCGGGGCGGATGGGGCCCTGGTAGCGCCCCTCTCCGAGCGCGTTCCAGGTGGTGGCGGTGACGAAGGGGGACGCGGGCTCAGAGCTGTTCGCGGGCATGGCTTCACCCTAACGAAGGCACAGCGGGCGGGCCACGCCCCGTGGGGCTGTGCGCGGGCGGGGTGCGTACCGCGCGTGTCAGCAGGACGCTCGGTGCGTACGCGGCGTGACGTGGGTGCGGTGGGGTCGTGCCCGTGAGCCCCTGGTTTTCGTGTATCTCCCACCGTGCATGGGGGTTGCATCGGGCCTCGGCGAGCTTCGCGAGCGTTCCGAGGGGGAGTGCTGCCATGGACGGCGTGGTGGGAGTGATGACGGCGCTGGTGATGATGGCCGCTCCGGCTGGCGAGGAAGCCCTCGAGGGCCCGTTGCCGAGCGGAAGCTGGGGCGGCCGGACGTACGTGGGGGTGGCGGTGCCGCTGGCGCCGGGCGGTGTCGCGCTGGAGGGCGAGCGCGAGCTGGACGACGGGTTCTCCGTGACGCTGAGGCTGCGGGCGGCCTTCGACCTGGGGAAGTGGCTCCGCGTCCTCGAGGATGCTGATCCGGCCTACCTGCGATGGGGCGTCGAGCCCGGTGCACGTCTGTATTTGAGGGGCCCGGTGATGGATGGCTTGTGGGTGGGCGCGCGGTTCGAGCTGGAGCAGGCGTGGGTGGAGCCCGGTTCGGCAGCGGGGCCCGGGTCGTGGGCACGGCAGGAGTGGGACGTGGGAGGCGCGGTGCTCTCGGGCTACAGCTTCCGGCTCGACGAGGGCTTCACCGTGCAGGCCGCGCTGGGCATGGGCGCGCTCTACCGGGCCGCTCTCCCCGGTGTGCGCCCGTGGACTGTGATCGTGGCCCCTCGTGCCCAGCTGTCCCTTGGCTGGTCTTTCTAACGAATCCCTCCCTGTCTGCCGTGAATCTGACTCGCGGAGTGTCCGTTAGGTAGTCCTCGTGTCGTTTGTCGTCACCCCCGGCCGTCGTTCCTCCAGAGTAGGGCAACAGCAGATGGGGGGCCTTCCATGCAGTCCATTCCACCTCCGGCCGAGGACCGGGTCGTCTGCTCGAACCATCCACTCCTCGGCGCGGTCTTCACCTGCCAACGCTGCGGGAGCTTCGGCTGTGAGGGCTGCCGGAGCCCCTCCCTGCCCACCCTCTGTCAGGGGTGTGCCCAACGGGTGCTGCCCTCAGGCAGCCTCACCGCGGGCGCTCTGCTCCAGGACTCCTTCTCCCTGCTGAGCCGCAACCTCTCGGGCGTGGGCATCGTCCTGGTCATCTCCCTGCTCGGTGAGCTCCCCCTCCGATTCCTCCCGGTCCCGGTGGCGCAGCACTGGTTACTGCCGTTCCTGATCTCCACCAGTGTCACCGCCTTCTCGACGGCCGTCTTCTTCTCCTGGACCGCTGGCGGGCTCCTCCAGCAGCCCGGCCGCTCCCTGCTCTCGTCGCTCCGGGTGGGGCTGCTCCGCTGCTCCACCCTCTTCCTCATGAACCTGCTCTACATGGGCGCCATCTTCGGCGGCGCACTGCTCCTCATCCTCCCCGGCATCTACTTCGCCGTCTGCCTGTCCCTCGCCCCTGCCCTCGTCGTGCTGGACGGGCTCGGCCCTCTGCAATCCCTCCAGCGCTCCTCCCTGCTCACCGTGGGACATCGCTGGAGCCTGCTGGTCGTCTTCGGCTCCATCTTCCTCCTGCAGGTGCTGTTGACGCAGCTCATCCCGTTCTCTCGGCTCCTCCTTCCAGCGCCGGTAGCTGCCCTCTGGGTGGAATGGGGCCAGCTCTTCACGCTCACCTTCGCGAATGCCTTCTGCGCGGCCCTCCTCGACGGCGCGATCGTGCTCGCCTGGATGCGCCTCACCGGGCGCGTTCTGGTGTCCACCTGAGGCGGGCCGCCGCGGCCCTTCCCGTTCATCCCGTGAGGACCATGGACTCCCTCGTCACGCTCTCCTTCGACACTCCTGGCGCCTGGGCCATGGCGGGCCAGGGCCGCTTCGTCCCCGTGGGCCCCGGGCTCCTCGAGTCCGAGGGCGGCTCTGGCCTCCTCTGGTACACCCCCGCCGAGTTCTCCGACTTCCGTCTCCAGGTGGACTGGCTCGCCCACTCCATCGAGGACAACTCCGGCGTCTTCTTCCGCTTCCCCACCGCCGAGCTCGCTCGCAATCAGCCCGACTGGAAGGCCGGCTTCGAGGTGCAGATCGACGACCGCGGCGTGGACCCCGAGCACGGCACGATGGGGAGTCCCTTTCACCTCACCGGCTCCCTCTACACGCTCGCCCCTGCCCTGCTGATGGCCTCGCGGCCCCTGGGCGAGTGGAACTCCTTCGACATCCTCGCCCGAGGGTTGGAGTTGCGCGTCGTGCTCAACGGCGTGGAGGTGTGCTCCTTCTTCGCGCCCTCGTACAAGCCGCGCGCCGGACGCATCGGCCTCCAGGCCCACCACGAGGGCTCGCGGGTCCGCTTCCGCGCGCCGCGCATCCAGCGGCTCTAGCGCGGTGAGCAGAAGTTCCCGACACAATCGTGTGGCCTCTGCACTGCGTCCGGAGCGACGCCAAGCCGGCCTCCGGCCGCGCGCTGCACAAACTTGTCCAACAGTTGGACAAGTTTCCGAAGAGCGAGCCCGGCAGGGCTGTCCGCCACGCCCGACCTCCATCGGGCGGCGTGGGCGCTTGTGTACAGGAACTTCTGCTCACCTGCTTGGGTTCGAGCTTACCCAAAATCTTGAGGCCCCTCTGAGAGGGGAAAATCCGTGAGCGAGAAGGAGCGAGGGCGCCCGGCGGCGCTGAGGTCGGACACCCGCAGTAGCGGGCCTCCGCACTTCCGGTGCTGACCGCCCTGGGGCAACGTCTGCTAGGGTGGACCCCGGAGGTATTGTACCCTGGCACGACTCCTACCGTGGTTTCCACTCGCTCTCGTCCTGATGGGGAGCGCTGCGGCCGCGCAGCAGCCCCAATCCCCGGCCCGCGAGCGTCAGGAGCGGCAAGTCGTCGTCCCCAGCAGCCCTGCCGAGCCGGTGTCGGAGATACGGGTGGCGGCCGGCATCGCCACGACCTTCGTCTTCAACGCCGCCATCGACAGGGCCTTGGTGGAGGTGGAAGGGCGAGCGACGCGCTTCCGTCTGGTGGACGTGGGCGAGCGCACCCTCTTCCTCGAGCCTCTCGTTCCCCCCGGGGACGGAGAGCGGCTGGCGGTACGGGTACGCTACAAGGACGGGGCCTCCCCGGCGTTCGCC
Organism: Archangium lansingense; assembly: GCF_026626635.1. Classification (GTDB taxonomy): domain Bacteria; phylum Myxococcota; class Myxococcia; order Myxococcales; family Myxococcaceae; genus Archangium; species Archangium lansingense. The sequence continues at coordinate 13,543,173 of NZ_JAPNKA010000001.1, read as the reverse complement.
GTCTTCGCGCTCGTCTCCCACCCCACGGAGGTGGACACCCGGGTGGATGTTGCACGCATGCAACGCTCGCCGGAGGTGCTGGAGGCGGCGCTGGCCCAGTGTGAGGCGGGCGAGCCGGGCTACCTCGTGCTCTCGGGTCGGTTGGACCGGCGGGGCGTTCGAGCACGACCCATCGCCATCGCTCCGGACTCCCAGGTCCAAGCCGGCATGAAGCTGGAGGAAGGCACTGGGTACCGGGCAGGCACCTGGGCGCTGGCCGCGGTCCGGGTGCACAACCTGCCAGGACAACAGCCGTGGACGGCCGGGGAGGCGCGACTCACCAGGGCGGACGGCACGCCCGTGCGGGTTGTCGCCGTCCGCATGGACAGGCCGCAGCTCGCCTCAGGAGACGTAGGCCTGGTCGTGGCGGAGACGGAGGTGCCCTACTGGACAGCCGGGGAGGTATTCCACCTCGAGCTGCGGGAGAAGGGCGGCGGGCGGCACCTTGTCATCGGCACGGTGAATCTCTAGGAAGGCCGGCCATGACGGATGCCCTGCACCCGGACCACTTCAAGCCTGGAGACAGGGTGGGCCCCTGGCGCATTACCCAGGTGCTGGGCCGTGGCGGCTCCTCCCGCGTCTTCAAGGTGGAGCGGGACGGCAGCTCCTACACCATGAAGATGGGGCTGCGCCCCCTCTCTGACTCCCGGGAAGAGCTCACCGAGGAGCAGTACGTGGAGGAGAAGAGCGCTTGGCGGCAGATGGCGCGCGAGGCGGCGGCCCTCCTCACCTACTCCTCCCACCCCAACCTGCTGCGCGTGTACGCGGTGGACTTCTGGCCCAATCCCAGCATGGGCTACCCCTTCCTCGTCATGGATTACGTGGAGGGGGATGACTGGCACGAATGGCGCTGGCGCAAGTCCCCTCACGCCGCCAGGCTGGTGGAGACCTTCGGCGACGTGGTGCGCACCGTAAGCGAGCTGCACGCACGGGGTGTGCACCACCGCGACTTGAAGGCGGAGAATCTCCTCATCCGCCGGAAGGACGGCCGGCTCTTCCTCATTGACTTCGGCACTGTGCGCCTGCCGGGCACCCTCACGCAGACGATGGGCCTGCCCGAGGGAACGCTGCACCTGGTGCCCCCCGAGTTCCTGGCCTACTTGCGCACCGAGCCGGTGACGCGGGGCGAGCCCTTCCAAGGGGGTGTGGCGGCGGACCTGTACGCCTTGGGGGTGCTGCTCTACCAGGGAGGGGCTCACCGACCTCCACCCCTTCGACCCCAAGCTACCGGACAAGGAACTGCTGACCGCCATCGCCGCCGTACCTCCAACGGCGCCCCACCTCCTCAATCCCCTGGTGCCGCGCTCCCTGAGTGACATCGCCATGAAGCTGCTGGAGAAGCAGCCCGAGGAGCGCTACCCCAGCACCCAGGCGCTGCTGCGGGCGCTGGATGAGGCCGCCGAGAAGGAGAGGACGTCCTCCGACTGGAAGGTGCCCCTCACCGCCCCGAGGAGCCCAGCAGCGGCGCCGCCCGAGCAAGAGCCGGGGGCCGAGCACCCGCGGGCAGTGCCCGAGGTGGAGAAGGCGCAGCCGTGGGCGGAGGCCCCAGGAGAGAGGGCTGGCCCCACGGCGCGCAGCTCGCGGAGGAAATGGCTCCTCACCGCACTGGCCTGCGCTCTCCTCGTGGGAGCCATCGGTCTGATCATCGGACGAGCCCTGATCGAGCCCTCATCGGCGGAGCCTGGTGCGTCCGCCACTGCCCAGAGAGGAACCCCACCCGTGTCCGACTCTACCCAGCCTGTCACCGCCTCCCGTAGCTCCTCGCTCTCCAGCCTTCTCGCCGCATGGCTATGCGCCGCCACCGGCGTGGGGTGCCCCGGGGCCCAGGTGAGGCCCGAGCCGATGAGCTGCCCGGCGGACGCCATCGCGGCCATGTTCAAGGAACTCAAGATGAGCCCGGGTGGCTTTACCGACGCCCTCATCGATGTCACCCAGCCGGTAGAGGGTGGCAACTACGGGCTCTACTCGGACGGCCCCATCGTCGGCCGCGTTACGAAAGGGGAGGGGCTGCTGGCGGAGGGCACTCTGCTGTATGGGCACCTGTGGACGGGCCCCGGTCTGAAAGATGACCTTGGCCGGGAAGCCGTCATCGGGCGCTACACGCGCGCTGTGCTGCCGGATGGCAAGGAGTACCCCGTCTGCATCGCCCTGGGCGGCCCCCACGGGCGCTTGGACCGGCAGCCTGGCCCCAAATCCGGCACCGTCCAACTCCTACGAATCGCCGCGATCAACGGGGTCTGGTACTGGCCGTGAGGGTCCTCAGCCCCCTGTGTGCCTGGAGTCACCTCCAGGAAAGCCACTTCCTGAGAGGGTGTTGAACAGGAGCAGTCAGGCGAGCCGACACCGCACCGGGGAGGAGCATGTTGGACATGAAGAACAGAGGAGCCAGGACAAGGAGCACCTTGGGGCTGGCGGCTTTTCTCCTGGTGCTCGTGGCGACCCTCGGTGCCCAGGCGGAGCCGCCCTCCTCCAAGCTCCCTGGCCGTAAGCCGGACTCCAAGGAGCCCTGGGGCGCTTTTCTTGGCAAGGCCGCGCATGAGGTCATTGGCCTGGAGTACCGTGTGCAGCAGCCCACCAACCGCGTCTTCGTCGATACCAGTCTCTCCACCATTGTGAAGGAGGGGCAGTTGGGGGACCCGGAGCGTCTTCCGGAGTTCGTGAGGCTCTTGCGCCCGGACATCACCGATACCGTCGCCCTCGTGCTGTTCGAGCTCAAGCCGGACAATGAGGAGTCGCGCGTGGAAGGGAGAGAACAGGCGGGGCGCTACCTGGCGGCCCTGAATGAGGCTGTCGAGCCTGACAAGAAGCTCGTGGGAGGCACCGGCTTCGAGGGGTCGCTCTTCCTCGAATTCGAGAACGGGGGGGCACTCTGGCAGTTGTCCTGGCGCACGCCAGAGCCCGGAGTGACGCTGTACCGCTGGAGCTACCGGCGCAAGCAGCCCGGTGCTTCCTGGAAGGAGCGGGCGGCCCAGAAGGCAGAGGAGTTGCCCAGGGAAGAAATAGAACAGCGCGGTGAGTTGGCCGAGCAAGCGATCCGGGCTGCCTATGAAGGGGGCGAACGCCCCAAGGGCTTCCAGGGCCAGGTCTACCTGCCTGTGGACTGCCGCTGAGCGGGCGGGAGGTGTCCGCCGCCCTCGGAGCGCGCGAAGTGCCTGGCGCTTGAGGAGCTGCTGAACGCCGTGGTAGGGCGAAAGCCATGACCACGGAACCCTCCCCGGTGCTCGAGTTTCCGGCGTGGCTCTACGACACCACCGCCGCCATCCGCCGCAAGGTGGGAGCCGAGGGCCGCTGGTGGGCCCGGGAGTACATCAAGACCGGTGCCTTTCCCCAGCCCCGGCAGATGCGCCAGGTGCTGCCCGGCGAGGTGCTGGTGATACACTCGGGGGCCGACGGTTTCGACTGGAACCGCCCCCGCTGGCGGATGCACCTGTTCGTCGAGATCTTCGTGGACTTGGATGAAGGCGTCCCGGAGGAGGAGCATCAGCGCATGAGGGAGGCCTTCGAGTCCTTCTGCCTGAGCACCCCGTGGGGCGCCCTCTACCATGCCGTGTTTCCGCCGCCGCTGTGGAGCGCGGAGCGCATGGCGAACCGGCTCGCCTCGCTGCTCCGCTTCTGGGACGTGCTCCTGGGCCCTCGCTACGCGTTCTGGCCCGGTAAGAAGTACACGCTGGAAGAGCTCATGGACGATATCTACCGCAAGACGCTGGAGGCCTGGTGCCCCGGAGGCCCGGCCTCGGTCCGCGAGCACCTGGCCCTGACGGTGGAGCGCATGGCTCGCGCGACCCGAGAGGATTGCGAGAAGGCCGTGCTCCGGGTGATGCCTGTCGTAGTGGAGGCGAACACCGATCTCAAACACCGCGAGGTGCTCAGCGACCCGGACTTCCTGCGCGAGCGCCTCTCCGCGCTTCCTCCGAAGAAATTCGAGAGTATCTCCAGCGCCGACAAATATGCGGTGAACGGGCAGTTGTACGCCTGGGACAGGGAATTGGGGCGTCATTAGCAACGGACGAGGCCCACGGTCGTCATCGGCATGCTCACACCAGGAGGTCGACCGTTGCGCATCATCGGATGCACTGACGGTGCTGTGGTAGACGACGCCTGCCTGCCCCAGTTCAACACCCTCTAAGGCACAGGGTGAACCTGCCCCGGTTTTGTGGCTCTCCCGCAGTTTGTGTGAAACCTGGACGCATGCGGATGATTTGCGCGAGTGAGTTTCACCTGCTCGCCGCCACTGAACCACACGAAGTGAGGGAGAGCCACGTAACCGGGGCAAGCCCATGCGCCGCAGCTTCGAGCGCCTCCAGCATCGCCCTCAGTTCCTGCGCTCCTTCTTCGGGCCACTGCCGCCTCTCTCTTAACTGAACTACCTGAAGCCCATTAGTCGGGTCTGCACGACGCGAAAAAGCCTCCACCAGGAGAGGTTGTGCCAACTCCCGGGGAGGCGCAGATTGCGTGGTGTTTTCGCGACCTACCTGGCGTGAGGGCTCTTGGCCGGGGTGGGCGAGAGCTTCTCGCCGAGCTCAGTGTGGAGAGCCTTCTCCCACTGGCGCGCCCCATCCGGGGACAGGCCGTAGTTCAGGTAGTAGCCGAGGTTCGTGTACAGCGTGCCGCCCGGCTCCCCGGAATGGGGGCCGGATTGGGTGAACTTCCAAGCCTCCTTGAAGCTGCTCACATTGTTGGGGGAAGGTCGATATCGGGCAGCTCTCAGCGAGGCTCGCCCGTCACGGCAGCAGCGGCAGTCCCTGGGACAGCCGCCACAGCACGAAGCCCGTCCAGCCCACCAGGCCCAGTCCTCCGAGCACCAGTCCCGCAAGCGCCTGCTGCCGCTTGCCAATCGGGGGAGTTGCCTCCAGGTTCACCCGGCGCAGGCCCGCCACTCCGAGTCCCATCGCCAGCGGTGCGGCTACTGGCACCACCAGTCCGGCCAGTCCGCACACCAGCGCGTGGCGCGCGAGTGGGTTGTTCTCGCGGGCGTCCCACAATCGCTCCAGGCGCTCCAGGTCCACCTCTTGTCGGAAGAAGAGTCGCACGCGTGTACTGGCGTATAGCCACAGCGCCAGCCCCATCGCCGGAGCCAGCAGCGCCAGCACGCCCAGGTCCCTCCCCTTCAGCGTGAAGCCCACCAGCCATAGTGGCGGCAGCAACAGCAGCGCCGGCCGAGCCAGCGGCACCCCGAGGAACCACGCCACCACCACCGCCGTGTTCGCCGCGCCCAGCACCGACCAGTGCCACAGCCCGTCCATCCCCATTCCCACCGTGAAGACCAGGTGCAGCGGCGCGCTCGCCAGCATCAGCCACGCCCACCCGTCCCTCTTCCCCCAGAGCTCCTGCCTCAGCCGCTCCAGGTGCCCTACCTCGGGCCGCCCGCCGCAGGATTCACAGTACGTGTGCTCCCCGTGCCGGATGGACTCGGCCTCGCAGTAGAAGGCTCCGCAGCGCGCGCACGTGCCCACGGCTTCCTGGCCGGGGTGGTGCGCACAGCACGGAGTCTCTTGCAGGGCCGTCGAGGTGGCGGGGGCACTCATGCGCGCAATCTCTCATGCGCTGGCTCCTCGTGCACCGGCCGGGCGAGGGAGGCCTCGTCCCTCCCTGGGAAGCTTGGAGCGCCCCCGGTGCGCCCCACATTGAACCTCGGAGGGTCGCGCAACCCCGCGCGTCCGCATTCCACCAGGAGGCTTCACCATGGCCGACAACGAGAAGCGGAGGAAGTACGACCCCGTGCACCCCAAGGAGCGCGAGAACACCAAGCCCCCATTCGCCAAGGACCGCGTCGAGCGCGGGCTCGAGGCCGATGACACCCTGCCCCTCTACGCCGCTGATTCCATCCACGGCACCCGTGAGCAGAAGTTCGCCCTCGACAGTGACGCCGAGGTCGGTGGCTACGTCCCGGATATCCGCAGCCCCATCGACGAGGCCGATGAGGAGGCCCGCCGCGCCCGCGGCGAGGAAGAGGTGGAGAAGAACCGGTACGCGCCAGAGGACTGAGGCTCTCGGGCTCCCTGCTCGGTGGGGAACCCGGGGGACGTATACCCTCACCCCGACCCTCTCCCAGAGGGAGAGGGACTGACCCCCGTTCTCACCGTGTCAGTTTCTCTGTGCCTCGGAGGGACTGACCCCCGTTCCTCTGTGTTTGCTGCCTCGTGTGAATCCCCTCTCCCTTTGGGAGAGGGTCAGGGTGAGGGTCTTCCCCCCTGTCACCGCTTCGTCGGTGGCGCTACCGGGTCCCTCGGCACCAGCTTGCCGAGCTCCAGCGGGCCCACCTGCTGCTGGATGGTGTCCGGGTCTCCCACCAGCACCACCTGCATCGCCGACGGGCCCAGGTACGCCTCCGCCACCCGTTGCACCTCGGCCGGCGTCGCCTTCTCCAGCCCCGTCACCGTCCGCGCGTACTCGTCCATCGGCCTCCTCAGGAAGAACAGCGACGCCGCGCTCGAGCCCAGTCCCTCCACCGTCTCGAACTCGCCCGGAATCGCCCGGATGAGGCCCTCACGCGCTGCCTCCAGCTCCTTCTGCGTGATGGGGCGCTCCTGTATCCCCTTCATCTCCTGGAAGAACTCGTTGAGCGCCGGGCCCGTCACGTCCTTGCGCACCGCCGACGAGGCCGTCAGCGGCCCCACTCCCAGCCGCGCATCCGCGCTCGCCCCCGCCCCGTAGCTGTAGCCCTTGTCCTCCCGCAGGTTCATGTTCAGCCGGCTCCCGAAGAAGCCGCCGAACACCGTCGTCGCCAGGTCCAGCGCGTACTCGTCCGGGTGTCCCACCGCGATTCCCGGTCGGCCCACCACAATCATCGTCTGGTCCAGCCCCGGCTTGGGCACGAACACCACCTGCTGCCGCGGCAGCGCGGCGGGCGTGGGCGGCACCGGCGGCGGTTGGGCAGTGCCCTTCCAATCGCCGAAGTACTTCTTCGCCAGCCCCATCGCCTCGTCCAGGGTGACATCCCCCGTCACCACCAGTGCGGCCGCCTTCGGGCCCACGCTCTTCTCATAGAAGGACTTCACGTCCTTGAGCGTCAGCGTGTCCACCGTGGCCGGCAGGCCGATCACCGGGTGTCCATACGGGTGCTCCGGGCCGAACACCGCGTCCAGGTACGCCTGCTGCGCCAGGAAGCCCGGGCTGCCCATGGCGCGCACCAGCTCCGCCAGCTGCAGCTTCTTGCGCCGCTCGAAGTCCTTGTGCGCCAGGTTCGGCTTGCGCACCACGTCCGACAGCAGCGACAGCGCCGTGTCCGCGTGCCGCTTCAGCACTCGCGTCCCGATGAAGGCCCCATCCGCGTTGACGCTGATCGACGGCGACACCCCCAGGTCCTGGAAGGCCTGGTCCAGCGCTGTCGTGTCCTTCCCGGCCGCGCCCTCCAGCAGCATCTTGTACGTGACGTCCGCCAGGCCCCACTTGCCCTTCGGGTCCTGCGAGCCTCCCGCCGCGAAGGCCACCCCCACGTAGGCGAGCGGCAACTCCTTGCGCGTGCTCACCAGCACGGTGAGCCCGTTGTCCAGCTTCGCCTGCTCGAACTTCGGCAGCACCAGCTCGGGTGGCACGTCCGGCTTCGGCGGCTGCCGGCGGAAGGCGTTGGGGTCCTCCGGCGGCGGGGCCGGCGTCTCGGGCGGCTTGGGCGTCTCGGGGACGGGCTCGGGAGCCGTCTTGCAGCCGGCGGCGAGCGCCAGCACGGACAGGGCGATGAACAGGCGGCGCATCAGTGGAGCTCCTTCGCGGAGGAGATGGGGCCCTTCTGGGCGGGCACGGCGTGCACCACCACGCGGGCGTCGGGCTTCAGGTACTCGCGAGCGAAGTCCCGCACCTTGTCCGCCGTCACCGCGTCGTAGCGCGCCAGGTCCTCGCCGAGGAAGCCCGGGTCTCCCTGGTAGTGGTTGTAGCTCTGCAGCACGTCCGCCTTCCCGCCGAAGCCGCCCACCGACTGCAACCCCGCCAGCATCTGCGTCTCGAAGCGCGTGCGCGCCCGGTCCAGCTCCTGCTGCGTCATTCCTCCGCGCCGCACCTCCTCCAGCACCGCGTCCATCTCCTTGGCCAGCGCGTCACTGGACACCCCCGGCCGCGCCACCGCCTCGACGGTGAAGACAGACTGGGCCCCGAGGCTCGTCTGGGTGGCGCTCACGTTCTGCGCCAGGCCCTTCTCTAGCACCAGGCGCTTGTAGAGGCGGCTGGACTTGCCCGTGCCCAGCGCGTTGGCCAGCACGTCCGCCGTGGCATCCCCCTCGGAGAGGTACGCCGGGGTGAGCCACGCCATCGTCACCTGCGGCAGCGTGCCCACCTTCTCGTCGTGGCGGATGACCGTCTCGCCCGTGAGCTTCACCGGGGCCACCTGCGGCTTCTCCGGCTTGGGGCCGCTCGGCAGCGTGCCGAAGTACTTCTCGATCAGGGCCCGCGCCTCCTTCGGCTCGAAGTCTCCCACCACCGCGAGCGTGGCATTGGACGGCGCGTACCACTTGCGGAAGAAGCCCTTCACGTCCTCCATCGTGGCCGCGTCCAGGTCCGCCATCGAGCCGATGACCTTGCCGTGGTACGGGTGCGGCGCGGGGAAGAGCGCCTGCCAGAGCTTCTCCTGCGCGAGGCCGTAGGGGCGCGTCTCCACGCCCTGGCGCCGCTCGTTCTTCACCACCTCCTGCTGGGTGTGCAGCTTCTTCTCGTCCAGCGCGTCCAGCAGGAAGCCCATCCGGTCACTCTCCAGCCACAGCGCCGTGGCCAGGTGGTTGGTGGGCACCGTCTCGAAGTAGTTCGTCCGGTCGTAGTTCGTCGTTCCGTTGAGATCGTTCGCCCCCACCTGCTCGAGCATCGCGATGTGGACGTCATCCGGCACGTGCTTGGAGCCCTGGAACATCATGTGCTCGAAGAGGTGCGCGAAGCCGGTGCGGCCAGGCTGCTCGTTGTAGGCGCCCACGTGGTACCAGACATTCACCGCCACCACGGGCAGCTTCTTGTCCTGGGCCAGGATGACCTCCAGGCCGTTGGGCAGCTTGTACGTCTCGTAGGGGATGGTCAGCGCCTCACGCCCCGGGGCCAGTGGCTTCGCCTCTTGCTGCTGCTGCTGGGCGAAGGCCGGGAGGCCGAGGGCGAGGACGGCGGCGGCGATGAGCGCTTTCTTCATGCGGAGCGGTTGCCTCCTCGGTGTGCAGAGGCAACCGCTTAGCACGTGCCCTGTTCCCGGCGGAGCGCGAGTGAATAAGGACGGTCTTGTCCTCGCCATGGCCGACTCAGCAGAGGAGGGCTTGTACGTGGTCATGCGTCCACGTACCGGAGGTACGGCATCCTTGAGCAAGCAAGCGCACAAAGGCCGGAGGTTCCTGGTTACGAGCAAGGGCCCTTCCCGTTGACATTCTGTCCCATCGTCCTTACATTCGTCCTTAGGACGAATGTAAGGACGAGTCGACAGTTCCTGGTCGAGACATGAAGAAGAAGACTCTCGGTCAAGGCTTGGTTGAGGAGATGGCGGCCGAGCAGCGGCGGGTCGTAGCGGACTGGCATGCCTTGGTCCTCTTGCGTCGAGCGACGCATCGGATTCCTGCGGAGATGCGACGCTGGGCGAAGGCCCCTACCAGTCTGGAGGAGATTCGGGGAATCCTGAGGCGTCTGGTCGCGAGTGGTGAGTTCCAGCACCCGAGCAGTCTCCAGTTTCTCTATGAAGTCCGGGCACCGTATGCACGCACGGGGGTGCTCTCCGAAGACGAGATCCTCATGGAGGTTCACCCGTACGCGGCACTCAGCCACATCACAGCGCTCGTTTTTCATGGGATGACCGACGATTTCCCGCAGGAACTCCAGGTGGTCCTTCCGTCGGACGGAACAGGAGGCCTGCTTCCTCCTGGGATCCATTCGGAAGACGAGGAAGGGGCCAAGTATGCCTATGGGCGGACGGTGGAGGAGGTTTTTGGCAAGCCTGTTCGTTGGCATTGGCTATCGAGAGGCTCGTCCATGTTTGGCACTATGGAGTATCGCCCTCGGGGTTATCCCGTCCGCGTGACGACACCGGAACGGACGCTGCTTGATGGATTGATGCACCCGGAATGGTGCGGTGGCTTCGAGAAAGTTCTACGCGCCTGGGTTCATGTGCGTGACACGCTGGATGTGGATGAGCTGGTGGAACTTGTCGAGCAGTTTGGCGTGGCTGTGCTCCGTCAGCGTGTGGGGTTCATCCTGGATGAACTCCAACTGGAGCATCCGAAGGTGGAGCTATGGCCAGCACGAGCCAAACGTGGGGGCTCAAGTCGGCTTGTTGGGAGCGAGCCTTTCGCATCCACCTACAGCGAGAAATGGAAACTATCCGTTAATGCTCCCATCGACGTTCTCCGTGAAGTATGAGGTGGTGGCTTGGACACCACCTACCCGACCACGTTTGAGGGGATATCCTCCTGGGCGAAACAGCAGCGAATCGCACCGAGCGAGGCTCGCATGCGCTTCGCGCAATACGCGGTCCTTCGCTCCATCGCTGGTTCGCGGGCCCTGAGTCGCATTCTGGTGTTCAAGGGGGGTAATGCGCTCGACTTTGTCTGGCAGCCCAATCGCAGCACCCTGGACCTCGATTTTTCCTCAACGGATGAGGCCTTGGACGAGGAGAGGCTCCGGACGTTGATGGACCAGAGCTTGGCTCAGACGGAGCGGGTGTTGGGAGTAGCCCTCCGCGTGCAGCGAATCGATAGACAGCCTCCGGGGCCGAACAGGACGTTCGTCACCTACGAGGTGAAGGTTGGATACGCGCTCCCCGACGATCGTCGTAACCAGGAGCGAATGGCCCGAGGTGAGCCCTCCAAGAGCATTGTCCAACTCGACATCAGCTTGAATGAGCCCATCTGCGATGATCGCCCCATCAACATTCAGGCTGCGAATCCCTTGCGTGTCAGCACCATTGAAGACATCATCGCCGAGAAGCTCCGCTCATTGCTGCAGCAGCCCATCCGGAATCGAAACCGCCGGCAGGACGTGCTCGACATTGCAGTGCTGTTGCTCCGCCACGTGAGCATCGACCGCGCGCGCATCGCGGAGTATCTGCGTCGAAAAGCTGCGGCTCGGAGCGTTCCCGTGTCACGGGAGGCCTTCCGGAATCCAGAAGTCGAGAGTCGGGCCCGCGTGGATTATGAGGCGCTCAAGGGAACGACGCGCGATACCTTCATTCCCTTCGACGAAGCGTTCAGTGAGCTGCTGGGCTTCATTGCACAACTCGATATTCCCGAGGAGTGAGCCACTCCTCGCGTGTCTTCATGCTTGCTCGTGGGTCCCCGAGGGGGCGGATTTGTGCACCGGCAGCTCCAGGCGCAGCCGCGCGCCTCCCTCGGGCCGGTTCTCCGCCTTCAGCGTTCCCCCGAAGCGCTCCACCAACTCGCGCGAGATGCTCAGCCCCAGCCCCGTCCCCTTCTCCGGGCCCTTCGTCGTGAAGAAGGACTCGAACAGCCTGGGCAGCACTTCCGGCGGGAAGCCCGGCCCGTTGTCCTCCACCAGCAGCGTCACCCTCCCCTCCTCCGCCACCCCCGTCACCCGCACCTCGCCACCCTGCACCTTCGCCTCCTCCAGCGCGTCCCCCGCGTTCACCAGCAGGTTGAGCAGCACCTGTGCCAGCCTCCGCCTCGTGGCGAACACCTCCGGCAGCTCCGCCGGTATCTCCACCTTCAGCCGCGCCACGTGCTTGAGCCGCACCGCCGCGAGCCTCGCCGCGTCCGTTACCACGTCCGCCAGCGCGCACTCGCTCGGCTCCTCGTCGTCCATCCGCGAGAAGCCCTTCAGGTCCAACACAATCTGCTTGATGCGCTCCACCCCCGAGCGCGTCTCGTCGAAGGCCTCCTGGAACTCCTGTCGCTCCTTCTCCGGCAACGGCTGCGCCAGCACCTCGGTGCGCAGGAACGCCAGGTTGGAGCCCACGAAGGACAGGGGGTTGTTGATTTCATGCATCACGCTGGCCGCCAGCCTTCCCACCGTGGCCAGCTTCTCCGTCTGCGCCCGGTAGCGCTCGGCCTTCGTCAGCTTCTCCATCGACTCGCGGCGAGCGCGCTCGACTCGCGCCTCGTTCTCCGCCACCTGCGCCTTGCGGTACTGCTCCGAGCCGTACACTCCAAAGAATGTCGCCGCCCCCACCGTGCCCACCCAGGCCAGGGTGTTGAGTGCCTGGCCGTTCGTCAGCGGCAGGATGACGAGCATCCCCAGTGCACCCGTCACCCCGCAGAGGATGGCCAGCTTGGGCTCCTGGGGCTGGATGAGCGCCATCAACAACGGCAGGGAGGGCACCATCGCCATGTACGGGCTGTTGCTCCCCCCGGTGACGGAGACGAGCCCCAGGAAGCAGGTGCTGATGAGGACGCCGTGGAGGCTCCTGAGGAGCGGCAACCGGTGCTCGGGAGTCCTCACCAACAGCCAGGTGTAGACGGACATCTCCGTGACCCAGGCCAGCCGGACCAGCAGGGGCGCGAGGCTCGGGCGCTTCAGGATGAGCACGTCCAGCACGTAGAGCGCGAGGAGGGTAGCGCAGAACACCCGCGTCATCCTCCATTGCCGCCGCTTCTCCTGCTCGGAGAAGTAGCGTGGGCTCAGCCCTTCCTCCGGGGGGGGCGGCGGCTGGGACATGGTTGCGGCGGTACTCCGGCGAGAGGCTCCCCCCATTGTAGGACGTTGGGGTAGGGCTGCCCAGCCCGGCACCCCTCACCGCCGGGTGGCGATCACCACGCACAGCCCGTGACGCCCGTAGGGCTCGGGCAGCGCGTCCGCGTGTACGTCTACCTGGAAGCCCTGCGCCTCCAGCAGCGCCCGTGCGCGCGGCAGCAGGAAGGTCAGGTAGTACATGACGAAGGGCGGCTTCCACACCGCGTTGCGCACCCGCATGGCCGTGTTGAAGGCCCTCGCCAGCCAGTAGCCCGGCCGTAGCCGCGAGGGCTCCTCCCCTGTCACGAACAGGAAGCGGCCTCCCGGCTTCAGCACCCGGTGGACGGCCTCCACCAGCCGCGGCTCGTCCTCCTCGGGGATGTGGCCGAAGGCGCCGAAGCTCGTCACCAGCTCGAACTCCTCGCGCCATGGCAGCTCCAGTGCATCTCCTCGCACCCATTCGAGCGCCGCCGTCCCCGGCGCGTCCGTCAGCCTCCGGCGCGCCTCGTCCAGCATCCCCTGGCTCAGGTCCACCCCTACCACGCGCTTGTGGCACAGCGGCCTCAGGTGGCGCATCGCCGCCCCCGTGCCGCAGCACACGTCCAGCGCGCTCTCCACGCTTGCGGCTGGCCCCGCTAATTCCACGCTCGCCTTCAGCACATCGTCCGGCGTGCGGAACGGCGTGTAGTCGAACTTCGGCGCCAGCAGATCATACCCCCGCTCCATCGAGCTGAGGCCCTGCTGCATGAGCTCCATGAAGCTCGGTCCCTTGGGGTGGAACATGGGGGGTCTCCGGGAAGGAGGAGGGGCCGCTATCAAACGGCGGAAGCGGCCTGACAGTCGAGATGTCCGCGAAATCGGTGCAGGCTTACATATTCGCTACACCTCCTTGAACTTCGCCCCCGTCGCCCCGACGCGCTCCAGGGCCTTCTTGAGCTCCTCGGAGACCAGCAGTACCACGAGCCATCCCCAGGGGCGGAACACCTTGGCGTCACCGACCTTGGAGGGGTCGATGCGCAGGCCATGGACGGCTCGATAGTTGCCCGTCTTCTCCGGGCGTCCATCCTCGGGCTTCCAGTAGTGGACCTCCGCAGACGCCTGGTCGTCGATGCACTTCACAACGCGCGTGACGTTGAGGATGAAGAACTCATCGGACTGGCCTTCAACGTCCACCGGAACGAGCTGCACGTCCGTAGCGGCCAGCTCCGCGAAGATGGGGGCCACCCTTGCGTGAACGACGGGGGCACCGCCGACGGCCGTCACGCTGAAGTCCAGCGCCCTTCCAGCGCGGTAAAGGGGGACCCGAAGGTGCCCGTCCATGGCTACGGGCGCCCCGCTCTCGAACTGCCATCGGTCTACCTCGAAGCCCCGTGGATCAACGGGATCATCCAGATACCAGCGCCCGGAGACGTGGACGTCATCGGACAATCTGAAGTACCGCATGGGAATCAAGGTCTCCTTCGGGTCACTCGGTCCGTGTGACCAGCTTGTTGAGGTGAGTGCCCTCGGTGGCGATCTCCCTGGCCAGCCGCCGGAGTTCCTCCGTCAGTCCCTCTCTACACTGCTGCGGGCTACGACAGCCCTTCATCGCGTCCCTCAGCCGGTCGCAGTAGAGCGACGCCTTGATGACCTCCGGGTCGGCCATGTCCTTGAAGGACTGCATCATCTCAGGAACGATCTCTTCGATGGCGAAGGACATTCCGAGGGCATAGCGGCCATCTCCGGTGAAGAGGGGGTTGTTCATCAACACGTCCCGGCAGCCCCACCGTTTCTCCAGAGTCCCCTCGGGTCTTGGAGACATGCTGGAGCCGGGAGGCGGCTTCACCGCCCCATGCGACTCACGTCATCAATCCCCTCAACAGTTGATGAACATTCGTAACAGACGCATTTTTACCAGACGCGGTCTTACTTCACACAGGCGAACGACACGTTTCCAGTCGATGAGCCGTGTTCGAAAGGACCGAAACCCGTCGCATATCCATTCCGTGCGCAATACCGGTGGACTGCTGACCTACAGGCCAGGGCCAGGACTGCGGCTGGAGTACAACTAGATACCACCGCTGTGAGAGTAGAGATATGCGTATTGATTACACTCGCGCCAGGGCCGGGGATGCCCTGAGGCCCTTGAGGACCGGTGTCGCCCTTGGGACCCTGCGGGCCCGGAATGCCTTGCACCCCCTGCGGACCGGTGTCGCCCTTGGGACCCTGCGGGCCCGGAATGCCTTGCACCCCCTGCGGACCGGTGTCGCCCTTGGGACCCGGCGGGCCCGGAATGCCCTGCACCCCCTGCGGACCGGTGTCGCCCTTGGGACCCGGCGGGCCAGGAACGCCCTGCTCGCCCTGTGGACCCGCGTCGCCCTTCTCACCCTTGGGTCCCACCGTGCCCAGGGTCACATCGAAGGAGTCATTCTGTTCCACGTTGGGGCCGGTCGACATCGTTAGCCGGTAGGAGCCGGAGCGCATGAGTACCGGAGGCAGGGCGACGACGACAGTGTAAGGGGTGTAGGTCTTGACTTGCACCCCGATATCCATGAGGTAAACGCTGGGCGCGAGTCCGGTGGAAGTGACGAAGTTGCGGCCATGGATGGTCATCTGGTCCAGATCGTAATCCACCTCCAAGTCCGTGATGTGCATCCGATTCTGGGTCGTCTGCGCCTGCGCCTGTGCCGAGATCGTCAGTCCCGCTATCAGGCCGGTCAGTACGCCCAAGCGGATGGTCATGGACGACATGCGCAGGTGGACCACCAAAGTCCTACTCCGGAAGGCTTTCATCATGAAGTGTTCTTGTTTCTCTTGATGTGTGGATTTTTGATGCGCATGGAGGCGCAATCGTTGGCATTCACTCTTACAGCAAAGAGTCTTCGTTCAAAACGGCCTCGAGAACTGGCACTTCAGGCTGGCTGCTACTCGAACGAGCAGACGAATACCCGTGGTGCGCAGTTTTGGCCAGTGCAAACCCTGTCGAGCGGTCAAAGTGACGGTGGTGTTGCTTGCTCATGGTGCTCACTCCGCCCTTCCTGTTGCCGGGGTATGGGTTGAGCAGCCTGCTGGGGCGAGTGGGGTCCCTGTCGCTCCGGCTATGCGCGAGCCTCACGACGAACGAAGAATGAAGGCATCTCCCTCCTCACGGCGGAGAGTCGGCTCCTGTCCGCCATGTCGGTGAGCACCGTCCTCATGGTGTTCACCGACTGGCAATGGTGACCAGGGAGCTGCACATCCTCCGGCGCGCCTTTCGATTGCGGCTGCCGAGGCGTGGGCTCCCGCCAAGGCCATCCAGGAACTGGCGGGCCACGAGCGCCTCACCACCATGCAGTGGTACATGCACCTGTCCCCGGCGGTGAAGGACGCGGCCATCAGCCTGCTAGACACAGCGGGCCCCCAGCTTTCTGGAGACATGCTGGAGACGGGCTCCGCGACGAAGGTAAAGACCGGTGGGTGAGAAATGGCGAAGGGCCCGAAATCGTTGAGGTTTCCCTCGTGATTCCGGGCCCTTCTATTGGCGAGGAGTACGGGACTTGAACCCTTGGACACAGAGTGCCTCAAGCCCGCGACGGCACACACCTCATTGGGTCGCAGAGTCCAGGCGGTGCTGGAATCCAAGGAACTACTCCGCCCGGTTCTCTCGTAGAGGCCGCATGACCGGGGAGGCGTCCACGGTGGACGCCTTCGCGGCCCGTGCCTTCCTGACACAGCGGGCTAGGCGCTCACCTGTAGAGGCTCGACGAGCATGGGCAGGCCGCCCTTGGGCCGCAGGGTGACGAGTGGCTCGGGCTCCACGGTGTGGCCGGGCACGGCGCGCAGCCGGAAGCGTTGCAGCACCGCGGCGGTGATGAGGGTGGCCTCCATGAGGGCGAAGTTGTTGCCGATGCACAGCCGCTGGCCGCCGCCGAAGGGCAGGTACGCCAGGCGCGGGCGCTGGGCGGACTGCTCGGGCGAGAAGCGCTCCGGGTCGAAGCGCTCCGGCTCCGGCCACAGCTTCGGGTTGCGGTGCAGGGCGTAAGCGCTGATGGCGACGATGGTGCGCGGGGTGGGGGTGAGCCGCACTCCGGCGAGCACGTCCTCCTTCACCGGCTGGCGGGCCATGATCCACGCCGGCGGGTAGAGGCGCATCGTCTCCTCGAACACCTGGGTGAGGTAGCGCAGCCGCGGAAGGTCCTCCGCCGTGGGGGCTCGGCCGCCGAGCACGGCCTGGGCCTCGGCGCGGGCGCGGGCCTCCACCTCGGGGTGTTGCGCCAGCAGGTGCCACATCCAGGCGAGCGCGTTGGCGGTGGTCTCGTGGCCGGCGAGGAAGATCGTCATGGCCTCGTCGCGCAGCTGGGCGTCCGTCATGCGCTCGCCGGTGTCGGCGTCCTGGACGGCCATGAGGGTGGCGAGCAAGTCGTCCCCCTGCGTCTGCCCGGCGCGGCGGCGGGCGATGAGCTCGAAGACAACGGAGTCGAGGGAGTCGAGGGCCTGGCGGAAGGCGCGGTTGCGCGCGGTGGGGATGAAGTCAGGGGCGTAGAGGCCCAGGGAGAGGATGCGGTGGTTCGTCTCGGCGAGGGCGACGGTGAGTGCCTGGCCGACGCGGTCGGCGGTGCCGCTGACGTCCGTGGAGAAGAGGGCGCGGCCGACGATGCCCAGGGTGAGGTGCATCATCTCGGCGGAGACGTCGAGGGGCTCGGAGGGGTTGGGGCGGGCCTGCCAGCGCGCGAGCATCTGCTGCGTGGCCTCGACCATGGAGCCGGCGAGCGCGGCGAGGCGCTCCTTGTGGAAGGCGGGCTGCATGAGGCGGCGCTGGCGCTTCCAGAAGTCACCGGAGCTGGTGAAGAGGCCATTGCCGAGCAGGGGCCAGGCATCTCGGACGAGGCCGGCGGGCTTGCCGTACTTGTCCGCGTGGTCGAGCAGGACGTGTTTGATGAGCTCGGGGCTGGTGAGGGACAGCAGGCTGATGGTGGGCCCCATGCGCAGGCGGACGAAGTCGCCGTACTCCTGGTGGGCGCGGAGGAAGAGCTGGAGCGGGTTGTGGCGCCGCTCCTGGATGCTGCCCCAGAACCAGTGACCCCGGGGACCCGGGGCCTCTCCCAGCGTGCGTGCTTCCGGCATGGCGCGTCCCTCGTGTGAGATGGGCCGGCCCCTCGGGGGAACCGGACGAGGGAGACGCTAGCATCCGCCCGCCCGGTCATCCTCTCCGGGCGAGCGCTCGCGGGGAGTCGATAGGAGCACTCAATGCACCGGGGCGGATTCGGGCTCCTGGTAGGCGCCGCCGGAGATGCCGGTGCGGGCCTCGAATTCGTTGCAGCCGCTCATGCCCGTCACCTGGAGCTCGAACTCCCGCAGCTCCGGCTCCATGCACTGGGCGACCTCGGTGTCATCAGGTTGGGCGTTGTGGCTGTTGAAGTAGCGGCAGCCCTTGCAGTTGCCCCAATTCTTGTCGGCCATGATGTCTCCCTCTCTCCCTCGTCGGTGGTGGCCCTCCCTTTCGAGGGTGGGAGTGGCGCGTGGCGGCAACAAGCGGCGCCTGCTCCGCCCTTCGAGGAAGAGGCGGGCGGCTTTGTGAGACACTGGGCCATGCTCTCCGCTCCCCGCTGTGCCGAGCACCAAGACGTGCCGGCCGCGGGCATCTGTGGGCGCTGCGGCGGCTTCTTCTGCGAGGGATGCGCCACCTGGGTGCTCGGCGCCGTCTACTGCACCGCCTGCGGCGCGCTCCCCGAGGTCAACTACCTGGAGACCTTCCGGCTGAAGTTATGGGGCAAGCGGGACACGTGGGCCTGGTTCCTCGGCTTCTTGGGCCTGGCGACATGGGTCCGCGGCCTCGTGCTGCTGGCGAGCGGGGACCCTCTCGCCGCGGCCCTCTTGCTTGCCTGCTCGGCGGTGGGCGTGGGGTGCTTTTGGGGTCAGCGGTGGGCCCGCGTGGGGCTGCTCGCCCTGCCCGTGGGGCTGGGGGGGGCCGGGCTGGTGCAGGAGCAGGTCCTGCCCGTCGTCGCCACCCTGTTCCTGCTGCCCATGGCCTTCTCCATTCACCAGGACCCGAGGCACAAGCTCTTCTTCCGGCTGCCCCTGCCGGAGCCCGTCCTGCGGCGGCTGTGGAACCGTTACGAGAACAATCCCCTGGCGCTGGTGGGCCTGCAGCTGGGGCTGTACGGGGTGTTCTTCCCCCTCTTCGCGCCGGTGGCCCTGGGGCTGGGGCTGGCGGCCTTGAGGCGCGTGAATCCCGAGGCCCGGCCGCCCATTGGACGCAGGGGTCAGGCCCTGGCCGCGATGGCCCTGGGTGTGGGCTCTCTTGCGCTGTGGGGGGGCTTCCTCGGGCCGCGCCTCCAGGAGCTGCTGGGCGAACTGCTCGCCACGGGGTAGCTCCAGGGGGCCGTGTGAAGGTGCCGCACGACCCCCTCCAGGGTGGAGGCCTGGAGGGGGTCCGGTCCCGAGCCGAGGTGGGAGGCACCCACCGTGCGCGGACCGGCGTCCTGGCGCGTGAGCGTCAGGGGTGCCGGTTCGGGAACCCTTCTGAAATTCAGGACCCGCGAAGTCATTCTCCGGCCACAGGCTGGCCGGGGTGTGGGGCGGAGACGCTGCATATCCCACCCGGAAAGTTCGTGGAGGACAAAAGGCGGGGGAGCACATGAAGCGAGTGGGGACAGGGGGTTAGAGTGGCTCGTTCCGAATAGCCGCTGGAGGAGTCCCATGAGGCATGCCCGAGCCGTGTTCCTCGCGCTGACGCTCGCCGCCACGCCCGCGGTGGCCAGGCCACCGAAGGAGACGAAGCGCATCTCGTTGGACGTCACACGAGCCAACGTGCACGACGTGCTGAGGATGTTGGCGGACGTGGGCCGGTTGAACCTGGTGGTGTCCGAGGAGGTGCAGGGCACGGTGACGCTGTCGCTGCGCAACGTGGCCTGGACGGAGGCGCTGGACGTGGTGCTGGCGTCGCGAGGGCTGGGGATGGAGCGGCGGGGCAGCGTGCTGCGGGTGGCGTCGCTGAAGACGCTGCAGGAGGAGGCCGAGACGCTCGCGCGGCTGAAGCAGGCCAGGGAGCAGACGGCGCCGCTGCGCACCTGGCTGATTCCCGTCAACTACGCGAAGGCGTCGGAGCTGCTGCCGCACGTGCAGGGCGTGCTGTCGCCGAGGGGCCGCGTGAGCGTGGATGCGCGCACCAACACGCTCATCGTCACGGACGTGGAGGCGCCGAAGCTTCCGTAGGCGCGGCTGTTGTTTCCTCTTGAGAGGCGCGGCCGTACCAGCTGAGCGCGAGCAGCACATCGCCGCGCCAGGTGGGGGAGAGGCCGCGCTCCAGGTCCACCCCGCCGCGAGCGGTGAGGGTGAGGCCCCAGGGTCCCAGCCGTCCGCGCGCGCCGAGCAGGGCGCGCAGGGGAATGCGGGGGCCGCCAGTGCGCAGGAAGGCCTCGAGTCCGGCCTGGGCGCCGAGGAAGCCCTCGAGGCGGGGGCCACCGAGGCTCGCGGTGAGGCCCGCATGCGGCCCGAGGCCCACGTCAGCGGGGCCGCGCATCACCCCGTAGGTGGTGAGCCCGAGCTGTGCCGAGGCCTGGAAGGCGCCCTCGCCCGAGGTGAGCTGCCACTGGCCGGCGCCGCGCAGCTCCAGCACTCCGGTGGACGGGAGGAAGAAGAGCTCGCCGCCGAAGGCGATGGGCCGGGACTCGGGCACGGGAGGCCGGGGAAGGAGGAAGCCCAGGCCTACGCCTTGGGGGCCCGCGAGCAGCGAGAGGTGCGGGGCGTCCACGCGGCCGCGGGCGGTGAGGATGGGAGCCTCGGCGGCGGCCACCGGGGCGAGCAGCAGCACACTGGAGAAGACGAGGGCCTTCATCGGGCGGTGACCTCCGTGCCGGGCACCTGGCGGATGTCGTCGGCGCCGGTGCCCTGTCCGGTCAGCGCGGCGTTGAGGAAGAGGGTGAGGACCTCGGCGATGCGCTCGTGCGCGGTGTCGAGCGGGATGGCGGGAGCGCAGCCGTCCTCGATGTCCCGCTGGTCGCTGGCGGTGAACTGGAAGTGGGTGACGCCCTCGAGGACGGCGAGCACCGAGGGAGAGGGGAGCAGGGCGGCGTCCGCGCGGACGCGGGGGAGGTCGGAGAGACAGTCCAGCTCACCGGCGAGCGAGAGCGAGGGGACGGCGAGCGAGGGGAGACGGTCGAGGTCGGCCGGGTCCGGGTAGCTGGCGAGGAGGGCGAGGGCCGCGAAGCCACCGTCGAGGGCGAGCTTGGTGGCCACGACGCCGCCGAGGGAGTGGCCAGCGACGGCGATGCGCGTGGGGTGGACGAGGCCCTCGAGGAGCGAGTCCTCCGGGGGCGAGGTGAGGAGCTCATGGGCGAAGCGGCCGTTGTCGATGGCGGACAGGGGCATGTCGAGCGGGTGCGAAGGCATCGCGACGACGTAACCGCGAGCGGCGAGGGACTCGGCGAGCCAGAGGTAGTCCTCGGGGGGGACGAAGCCGCCGTGGACGAGGACGAGCGCCGGGAGGGGGGAGCCGTCGGCGGGCCTGGCGGGGCGGCCCTCGGCGTCCGAGGGGAAGAGCACGCGCACGGACACGAGGTCCGTGTGACGGGCGCGCACCTCGAAGAAGGCTTCGGCGACGGGAGTGGGGGTGGTGTGCAGCAGCTTGCCCGAGGTGGGCGCGGGGAGCGCGCAGCCGGACAGGGCGAGCCAGAGGCAGAACAGGGAGAGGGACAGCGGGGCCGGCTTCATACGAGGGACTCGCGGGGGCTGACGGGTGGGCACTGTGTAAGGCCCGGGTCCTCGGTTTGCCAGGCCGCGAGCCAACCCGAGTGCACGCGATACCCTCACCCCCGACCCCTCTCCCGGAGGGCGAGGGTAGGGAGGCGGAGCGCCTGCCGACCGCGAGGCGCGCGAAGTTGTCCAACGGTTGGACAACTTTTGGAAGAGCGCGCCCGGAGTCGGGGCTCAATCGCCCACGATGCCGATGCGGACGCGGTGGTGCTCGGTGCCAGTGGCGGCCTTGAGGGTGAAGTCCGCGACGTCCTCGGCATACACCTGACGGCCGCCGGTGGGCAGGGACTCCACGGCGGTGCGGTACTTGCCTGTCTTCACGCCGCTGGGCATGACGGGAGGGCACACCACCACCCAGTCGAGCTCGCTCTCCTGCAGCACATGGAGTGCGCCCCGGTGGTCCTCGAAGGCATGGCGCAGGAAGGGAGGCAGGCCGTGCTCTCCGGTGAGGCCCCCCGCCGGGTGGGGCAGCAGTCCCGCGGCGCCCACCACGACGAGCCGCTGGATGCCCTCGGTCTTCATCGCCGTCACGATGGCGCGAGTGGCCTCGGTCACCACGGTGACCGTATGCGTTGCGTCGCGAGCACCGATGGTACTGACGACCACCTCGGCTCCGCGGATGGCCTCGGCCACGGTGGTGCCGTCCTCCAGGCTGCCCTTCTTCACGAACAGCCGGCCGTGCTTCATTCCCAGTCGCTTCGGGTCTCGCACATACGCCGTGACTTCATGCCCCTGCCCCAGCGCATCGTGCACCAGTGTGTGCCCGACGCGCCCCGTCGCTCCGAAGACCGTCAACCGCATGGGTGTTGCTCCTCCGTGCCCCGTCCCGTGTCCATGGGCCGGGCCCGTCAGGCCCTGGCTCGAACGAGCGCGGCCCCGGGTGTATAGCGCCCTCGGCACCGGCTTGTCCGCAAGCTGTTTACGGCACGGGGCACACGGAGGTGGGGGTGGCCCGTTACCGCGTCGCGGCCATCCCCGGGGCCCGGGCCAGGTGCTCGACCGCCGCCGTCAGCTTCCGCACCTCTTGCTGCAGACCCGCGATGGCCTGGCCGTGCTCACGCAGGTGCCCCTCGTGGCGCTCGAACGTCTGTTTCACCACACCCAGATGCGTGTCGTGCTGGTCGAGCCGCTTGGAGAATTCGGACCGGAGGTTATTCGTCTCCTGGTGCATGGCCTCGAGCATCAGCTGCTGTGAACGGTCGATTTGAGCCAGGAGTTGGATGCTCTGTTTCTGGCCTTCCTCTCGGAGTTCCTGCAGGGCAGAGGCCAGCTGCCGGTCTCGTGTCTTGCTGTTGGCGGCTTCCTGGTCCACCTTGAGCGTCAACTCCGTGAGTTGCCGGTCCATGCTGTCCAGGCGCTGGTCGGTGCGCTGCTGACCCTCTTCCAGCGATTGCAGTCGCTGGTCGGTGCGCTTCTGACCGTCTTCCAGCGATTGCAGGCGCTGGTCAGTGCGCTGCTGACCCTCTTCCAGCGATTGCAGTCGCTGGTCCATGCGATCCATACGCTGCTCCAGCCGCTGCTGGCCCTGCTCCAGCCGCTGCTGACCCTGTTCCATCAAGGCGAGGATTCGCTGCTCGCCTGGCGTGAGGGACTGCTCGCCCATCCCCATGGGCACCGACGTGGACCGCTCCATCGACGCACTCCTCCTGTGATGACTTCCCGAGTAGGTTGACCCATGAGGTCACCTCTCGTCAAGTCACCGCTCAAGTCAGGTGCTCGGGTGTCTGCCCTCCTGAGAGGGCGGCTCACTCGCCGATCAGCTTCGCTTCCAGCTCATCCAGCTCGCGCTTCACTGCCGTGTCCGTCTCGCGCAGCTTCTCCACCTTGCGCACCGCGGAGATGACGGTCGAGTGGTCCTTGTTGAAGCGCGCGGCGATCTCCGGGAACGAGCCCTTCGTCAGCTTGCGGCTCAGGTACATGGCCACCTGCCGTGCATGTGCGAGCGCCTTGTGCCGACGGTCCTCCTTCAGCGCCTCCACGGGCACCTTGTAGTACCGGGCCACTTCCTTCTGGATGCTCTCCACGTCCACCACTTGCCGCGAGGGCAGCACGTCCTTGAGCACGTGCGAGGCGAAGTCCACCGTCACCGGGTGCCTCGACAGCGAGTGGATGGCGCTCACCTTCACCAGCGCTCCCTCCAGCTCGCGCACGTTCTTCTGGAAGGCCCTCGCGATGAAGTGCGCCACCTCGTCCGGCAGCTCCAGCCCCTCCATCACCGCCTTCTTCTGCAGAATGGCCACCCGCGTCTCGAAGCTCGGCTCCTGGATGTCCGTAATCAGCCCCATGCTGAACCGGCTGCGCAGCCGCTCCTCCAGCCCGGGCACCTCCGCCGGCACCATGTCGCTCGTCAGGATGATGGCCTTGCCCTGCTCGTGCAGCGTGTTGAACGTGTGGAAGAACTCCCGCTGCGTCTCTTCCTTCCGTCCGAGGAACTGCACGTCGTCGATCATCAGCACATCGCACTCGTCCCGGAACTTCTTCCGGAACTCCGGCATCCGCTGCTCGCGTACGCTCTCGATGTACTCGTTGGTGAACTGCTCGCTCGACAGGTACACCACGCGCTGCGTCGGGTCCTTGTCCCAAATCTTGTTGCCGATGGCGTGCAGCAGGTGCGTCTTGCCCAGCCCCGTGACGCCATAGATGTAGAGCGGGTTGTAGGCCCGGCCCGGGCTGTCGGCCACCGCCTGGGCCGCCGCGGCGGCGAGCTGGTTGCTGTCGGCCACCACGAAGCTCTGGAACGTGAAGCGGGCGTTGAGCCGGGGCGGCCGGGCCCCGTCGGACTTGACCGGCGGTGCGTGTTGCAGCTCCGGCGGAGGCGCCAGGCCCGGCACCACCTCATAGGCCACTCGGGAGAGCTGATCCGTCACCTTCGTCAGCGTGGACTCCATCAGCCCCCGGTAATGGTCGTCCACCCAGTCCTGGTAGAAGCGGTCCGGCACCGCCAGCACGAGCGCGTCCTCGCGCACGTCCAGCGCCTGCATCTTGCCGATCCAGCTCAGGGCGTAGTCCTTGCCCTCCCGCTTGAGGCAGTCCAGCATCCGGGCCCAGAGATTCTCGGCACTTGGCTGTGGGGGCAGGGAGCGGGCGAGCGCGGTCACGTAAGCCTCCGAAGCCCCGGCGAGACCGCCAGGGAGGGGGCCGACCGTGCTAACAGGCCCCCCCTGGGCGATCAAGTTTGCGGCCCCAACCCCAGACATTCCGCACCCCTAGAGCCTCTGGTGCGATCGCACGCCCGGGGCGGAATCCCAGGCCCCCTCCTACCGGTTGTGGTGCGAGTCCTCCCACCCCCTGCCCGTTTCACCCCGGGTGTGGGGCGCAAAAGGGAGCCGGACCCTCAGAACCGGACAGCCCGGAGTGATCCGACGTTGACTTGGGTGGGAGATCGGGTTACGAGCGCCGCCTTCCTCAGTCTCATGGATAAGGGCGCCCCCTTTTCGAGCGGGCGTCTCGTCGTCCCAGGAGTCCAGCCGTGTCCAAGCGCACCTATCAACCTTCGAAGATCCGGCGCAACCGCACCCACGGTTTCCGCAAGCGCAACTCCACCAAGGCCGGTCAGGACGTGCTCAAGAGCCGCCGCGCCAAGGGCCGTAAGCGCCTGGTGGTGTCCGCCTACAAGAAGTAGCAGCCGGGACGCTCGCGTGAAGGCCGAGGGCCAGGCGCCACCTCGCGACGAGCGCTTCCCCAAGGCCTTGCGCCTGCTGACGCGGCGCGAGTTCCTCGAGGTCCAGGAGAAGGGTCAGAAGCTTCCTTCTGAGTGTCTCCTGGGACTCGCCCGGCCCAACGCCCGGCCCTACAGCCGCGTGGGCCTCACCGTCTCCAGCAAGGTGGGCAATGCCGTGGAGCGTGCCCGCCTGCGAAGGCTCCTGAGGGAGCTGTTCCGCAAGCGTCGCGAGCAATGGCCTCCCGGTGTAGACGTAGTCCTGGTCGTGCGCCAGTCCGCCAAGGATGCGTCGTTGACCGAGCTGTCGCGCGCCTTCGATGGTGTCACCCGCAAGCTGCAGAGGCTGTTTCCGTCCGGCCCCCGGGAGTCCGCCCGATGAGCCCTCTCGCTCGCCTGCTCGCGCTGCCCATCCGCCTCTACAAGCGGTTCCTCTCGCCCCTGCTTCCTCCGGCCTGCCGCTTCCATCCTTCTTGTTCCTCGTACGCCTTGGAGGCGCTCCACAAGCACGGAGCCCTGCGCGGCGTGCGCCTCATCGTCTGGCGCTTGTTGCGCTGCCAACCCTTCCACCCTGGCGGCTTCGACCCGGTGCCTTGACCGCCTCTGGCTCTCCCCTATGAACGATCTGGATCCGCTCTCGCCCAACTCGGCTGACTCCCAGCGGCGACTGATGATGGCGCTCGCCCTCGCGATGGCGCTCACCTTCGCCTACACCTACTTCTTCGCCCTGCAGGGGCCACCGCCCGGAGCTGGGGTCGCGGATGCGGGGCAGGTGGCCACGGCCGATGCCGGCACCCCTGCGCCTGGCGCCGGGATGGAGACGGCCGGGACGCCGCCGCCCGCGGGCTCGGGCACGGATGTTTCCGGGACCCCCTCCGAGGCCACTCCGCCCCTGCCGGTGCGCACGCTGGAGTTCGAGCGCCAGGTGGCGCACTACGCCTTCTCCACCCAGGGCGCGGGCCTGACGTCGGCCGAGCTCAAGGGCGAGAAGATGCGCGAGCAGCAGCAGGTCTCCATCGCCGATGGCTACAAGCTGCTCTTCGGTGGCAACGTGAAGCCGCCGCCGCAGATGAACCTGGCGCAGCCGGTGCCGGGCCAGCCCCTGCCGCTGTCCGTCTCCATCGCGGGCCCCTCGCCCCTGTCCGCCGACGCGCGCTACGCGGTGGCCGAGACGGGCAACACCGAGAATGGCGCCACGTTCACCGCGCGTCAGGGCCCGTGGGAGGTGACCAAGAGCCTCCAGTGGCCCAAGGAGGGCTTCGAGCTCATCTACACCCTCCAGGTGAAGAACACCTCGGCGCAGGCGGCCACCGGCGAGCTGCAGCTGCACTACAACCGCGCCATCGACCCCAACAACGAGCACGCTCCGTCCTTCTTCGGCGGCGTGGGCAACCTCAGCTACGCCTCGTGCCGCGTGGGTGAGGAGAAGCACAAGCTGGCCCCCGAGCAGGGCCTGCCGGACGCGGAGGACACGCGCGGCCTGGTGCACTACTTCGGGATTGATCAGCAGTACTTCCTCTCGGCGCTCTACCCGCTGGATGGCCCCATGCAGGGCCGCTGCGAGTTCGTGGCCACCGACAAGGCGCGCGCCGTCACCGCCAGCTTCCCGCTCACCGCGGCCCCCGGCGAGACGGTGACGCTGCGCTTCGGCGGCTACTTCGGGCCCAAGGAGGATGACCTGCTCGCCTCCGTGCCCAGCCAGGTCCTGCGCGACGCCACCGGCCTGGGCGCCACCACCTACAACCCGCAGCTCACCGAGACGATCGACTACGGCATGTGGGCGGTCATCGCCAAGCTGCTGGTGAGCATCATGAAGTTCTTCCACGGCCTGGCCGGCAACTGGGGCGTGGCCATCATCCTGCTCACCGTGCTGGTGAAGCTCATCCTCCTGCCGCTCACCCACCGCTCCATGGTCAGCATGGAGGCCATGAAGAGGCTCCAGCCTCGCATCGAGGAGCTGCGCAAGAAGTACGCGGACGACCGCGAGCGCCAGAACATGGAGATGATGAAGGTCTATCAGGAGGCCAAGGTGAACCCGCTCGGCGGCTGCCTCCCGATGCTCATCCAGATGCCGGTGTGGATTGCGCTCTTCACCGCCCTGCGCAACAGCTACGACATCTACCAGGAGCCCTTCTTCGGCCCGGTGTGGCGCGACCTGACCTTCAAGGACCCGACCTACATCCTGCCGCTCGCGCTGGGCGTGAGCATGATCATCACCCAGAAGCTCCAGCCGCAGATGGGCGATCCGACCCAGGCGAAAATCATGACCTGGTTCGTCCCCATCATCTTCACCCTCACGCTGCTCAACTACCCGGCGGGGCTCGCGCTCTACATCTTCACCAACAACATCCTCTCCATCGCCCAGCAGTACGGCCTGAGGAAGTGGCTGGAGCGGAAAGGCGGGGGTGACGGCGGACTGCCGGCGGGCACGGCCACGGCCACCGCGGGAGGCAAGCGCAAGTGAGCGACGTGCAGGCACCTGAGTCCACTCCGGCTCCCGGCGGCGGCGCGGACATCCGCCCGCGCGCGGAGCGGCTGCTCACCGACATCCTCGGGCTGATGGGCTTCCCCGCCCGGCTCGACTTCAAGGACGCCAGCGATGGCAGCCTCTCCGTCGCCCTGCACTTCCAGGGCGAGTCGCCTCCCGGCGTGGAGCCCGGCAAGCGCAGCCAGGTGGTGGACTCGCTGCAGTTCCTCCTCAACAAGATGCTCCACCGTCCGGGCAACGAGCGGCGCTTCCTCCTGGTGGGTGTCGGCACCCACCCGGAGCCCCGCAGCGAGCGGTTGAAGCGCGAGCAGGCCGCTGCCCAGGCCGCCGCTGCCCAGGCCGCAGCCCAGGCTCCCGCGCCCCAGCCGTCCGCGCCGGCTCCGGCCCCCGCACCGCGCCAGGCCAAGCCCGCTCGGGGACAGTCGGCTGCCGCCCCGCAGCAGGCTCGGACTCCCGCGGCCCCGGCCCGTCCGGGTGAGGCCGATGAGCGCACGATGGAGGTGGCCGAGGACCCTGCCCTGCGCGAGATCGCCCGCAAGCTCGCCGAGAAGTCGGCCTCGCTCGGCCGCTTCTACGCACTCGTTACACTGAAGCAAGATGACCGCGCGCGCGTCCTGAAAGCAGTAGAGGGTGTGCCGGGGGTGAAGGTCTCTTGCGAGGGCGAGGGCCGCAACCGGCGCGTGGTGTTCACTCCGGAGAAGCCTGCCCCGCTCCCCAAGCGGAGCATGCTGCCGGAAGACGATGACGAGGATGACCTCGAGGGCTGAGCCGCCCGCGAGGCTCACCAACGAAAGGGCATTCAATGGGCAAGGCCAAGTCGCTCAAGGACAAGCTATACGGCGCGGCCGTGATGAAGATGAGCTTCCGGCTGCGTGGAGACGAGGAGTCCCCGGCCTTCAAGTTCGTCTACCCCGGTGTGCTGAGGGACCTGGAGCTGGAGGACGCCGCGGTCGAGAAGTACATCGCAGAGAACCGCGAGACCGTCGAGCGCGCCGCCCGCGGCTCCATCCCCGCGCAGGGCTCGCGCAGCTGAGGTCCCCGGGGCGGTGCCTTCCGGTCTGATGCCCTGGAGTCGGGGGCCTCTGTCGGTTGGCGGGCTCGTCCCTTCCGCGGGCGCCGCTGGTGGACGTTCCGACGGCGCCCGCTCTCCGCTCGGCTGGACGCGGAGCGAGGGCACGCGTAGTTCCTGGAGGCTTCCGCCGGAAAGGTCCGGCGAACCGTGCCCCTCGGGCACAGGAGGGCCTCTCCATGCGGCACCTGGTCGTGCTCCCCATGTGCATCCTGCTCGCCTCCGCCTCCGGTTGTGAGGGGACCAAGGGAGACCCCGGGCCGCAGGGAGACCCCGGACCCGGGGGCGAGTCCCTCCCCGGTCCTCGCGGCGAGCCCGGGCCCAAGGGAGACCCCGGGCAGATGGGGCCTCCCGGCAACTTCGCCCGCATCCGCGTCGTGCCCCCGGGGGACAACCCCCTCCTCGGCGGCGAGAACCTGCGCAACGCCCTCCAGTCCATCACCAAGGTCTCCGCCGAGGAGCCCTGGCTCCTCTTCCTCGAGCCCGGTGTGTATGACCTCGGCTCCCAGGGCTTGCAGCTGCGGCCCTACATTCATCTCCAGGGCTCGGGGCAGCAGCTCTCCACCGTGCGCTCCCACGCTTCGGGTCCGACGCTGGTGACCGCGGACCACACCGAGCTGCGCTCGCTGACCGTCGAGCACGTGGGGGGTCCCGGTGAAGTCGTGGCGCTCTCCAACGCTTCCCCCCTGTTCCGTGCCCGAGATGTGGTGTTCTCCGCCCGTGATGGTTCGCAGCGCACCGTTGCCCTCGTGTCCTCCGCCGGCCCCGGCCCTGGAGGTTTCGAGCGCGTCCAGGCCAGCGCCTCCTCTCCTCAGGGCGACACCGTGGGCTTCTCGTGCGAGGGCTGCTCCGTGAAGGTGTCCGGCTCCACGTTCCTCGCCCAGGGTGGGGAGCGGGCCGTCAGCGTCGCTGTGCGAGACGGCACCGTGGAGCTGTGGGACTCCTCCGCCACCGGTCAGGGGGGTCGCTCGGAGGCCGTGGGGGTGCAGGCCGAGGCCTCCCGGCTCGCGCTCGTGCGCGCCGAGGTCTTCGGCGTGGAGGGCGGACTGTCCCTGGGCGTTCGCCTGGCCTCGACCCCCGCCACCGTGCGGGACAGCACCCTCTCGGGCTCCGGCAATCCGGGCCAGCAGGCCCGCGCCCTCGAGGTGCTTCGTTCCGACTCCGGCCCCCTGCTCGTTGATGTGCAGCGCTCGACCCTCGTCGGCGCCTCCCAGACCGTCCGTGCCGCCGAGGGTTATTCCATCCGCATCAGCGGCTCCCAACTCCGTGGTGGTCAGGTCGATGGCAATGGCATCGTGTCCTGCACCGGTTCCTACGACGAGAACTTCCACTCCCCCGCCTCTCCCGCCTGCCCGTAGCCCTTCCGTCTCTCTGGCGGGGCGCGGTGGGCGCCGAGGCCCTCCGACGCATGAGCTCTCCTCCCGCCACCCTCGCCGCGCTCGCCACCGCTCCCGCCGCCGGTGCCGTCGGCATCCTCCGCCTCTCCGGCCCCTCGGCCCTCGAGGTGGGTCGCCTGCTCGCTCCCGGCGTGCCGGCTGCGCCCACGCCTCGGCACGCCTACCTCGCATCCTTTGTCGATGCCTCCGGATCCGTGCTCGATGAGGGGTTGTTTCTGTTCTTCCGCGCACCCCACTCCTTCACCGGCGAGGATGTTGTCGAGCTTCAGGCTCACGGCAGCCCGCGTCTCCTGCGCATGCTGCTCGCTCGCGCCCTCGAGCACCCCGCTGTGCGTCCCGCCGGGCCCGGTGAGTTCACCCGCCGCGCGTTTCTTCATGGTCGCATGGACCTCACCCGCGCCGAGGCTGTTGCCGACCTTGTCGCCGCGGACTCCGAGGCTGCTGTCCGGGCCGCTGCCGCGGGTCTCGCCGGTGCGTTGTCTGCTCGTGTCCGGGAGCTGGAGGAGCCGCTTCGCTCCCTCCATGCGGACTTGGAGGGCGTGCTGAATTTTCCCGAGGAGGCCGAGGGCGCCGATGAGGGCGCGCAGGCTCGTGTCTCTTCGCTTCGCGCCGCCGCGGATTCTCTGCTCGCCGAGGTGGGGCGTGGACGGCTCGTGCGCCGCGGTGCTCGGGTTGCTCTCTATGGGCCTGTGAACGCGGGCAAGTCCACGTTGTTCAACAGGCTCGTGGGGGAAGCGCGCGCCCTCGTCGACGAGGAGCCCGGCACCACCCGCGATGTGTTGGAGGCTCGCGTCGAGTGGGAGGGGCTCGGTGTGTCTTTGCTCGATACCGCCGGGCTCCGTGAGTCTCCCGGTCGGGTGGAGGCGCTGGGCATTGCTCGGACTCGTGAGGTGCTCTCCTCCGTGGACCTCGCTGTGCTCGTGCTTCCTCCGGAGGCCAGTGATGGGGAGGCACGGCGGTGGCTGGGGGACGCGGGCGGGACTCCTGTTCTCCTTGTGGCCGGGAAGTGTGATGTCCGGCGCTCTCGGGACGGCGTTGACCCTCACCCTGACCCTCTCCCAGAGGGAGAGGGGATTGACTCGGGCTCAACCCGGGATGCGGATACCCTCACCCCGTCCCTCTCCCGGGGGGAGAGGGGTGGTGTTGGCGGTGGTGGTGTTGTTGGCGGTGGTGTTTGCTTAGAGGGTTCTGGAGGGTCGGCACTGCTCGTCAGTGGGCTTACCGGGGCGGGCGTTGAGGTGCTTCGCTCCCAGGTGCTCTCGCGCTTGTGGGGCGGTGGTGCTCCCTCCGCCGTCGCCCTCGTCTCCGAGCGTCATGCCGATGCCCTTCGTCGCACGGCTGATGCACTCTCGCGCGCTGAGAGCGCCTGCCGTTTTTCCACCCTCGAGGTCGTCTCCGGTGAGGTGGGGCTCGCCCTCGAGTCCCTCGGCGAAGTGTCTGGCACTTCCGCTTCCGAGGCCCTCCTCGACGCCATCTTCCAGCGCTTCTGTATCGGCAAGTAGACACCTGCCCGGCCGCCCGGCGCATGTCAGACCCCTCCCTAGAATGCGTCCCCTGCCCGGCCCCCACTCACCAGGGCCGGAGGAGGACAGGGTGATTCCGATGTGCAACAGCCAGGCTGCGTACTCGGCTCTCGAGGCGCTGCCCTTGGGATGGGTTGGGGAGATTGTCGACGAGGAGCTGGTGGCTTCGCCCCGGCCGGCGCCAGGTCAGGCCCGTGCCGCCTTCATGTTGGGAGTGGAACTCGGTGAAAGGTTCGATCCCCGCCGCGGGGGGTCCGGCCGGTGGTGCTTCCTGCGCGCCCCCGAGCTGCGGCTCGGCCGCGATGTGCTCGTCCCCGACCTCGCCGGCTGGCGCCGCGACAGGCTCGCCGAGGCTCCCACGCCCGAGGAGCCCTTCCTCACGCTCGCGCCGGATTGGATCTGCGAGGTCCTCACGCCGTCCACCGCCGCGCTCGACCGCACCCGCAAGCTGCCTGCCTACGCTCGCGCCGGTGTCTCCCACGTGTGGCTCATCGACCCCGCCGCTCACACGCTCGAGATCTTCCAGCGCGTCAAGCGCGGCTGGCTCCTCGTGGACACCTTCGAGGGCGAGGCCATTGTCCGCGCCGAGCCCTTCTCCTCGCTTCCGATCGAGCTCTCCTCGCTGTGGATGCCCACCGAGAGCCTCCTGGAGCTGGTGCGCTGAGCGCGTAACGTCCGAGGCGCCTCAGCCCGCAACCCGGAGCTGGGGCGTCTCGCCCGTCGCTCGCAGTCGCTTCGCCGAGGTCAGGAGCGGGGACGTCTCGCCCGCCGTGCGCAGCAGCCGCCTCACCGCCCGTAGCATCAGGTCCGTGTCCAGCGGCGCCGCCAGGAAGCCGCGTGCTCCCAGCGCCTGTGCCCTCACCACGTCCAGCTCCGGCACCTTGCCCGCTACCAGCAACTGCGCCACCGGCTTGCGCCGCAGCGCCTCCAGCGACGGCAGAGGTGAGAGCACCACCGCCCGCTCGTCCGCCGCCAGCACCTGCTCCGTGCTCGCCACGCTCGCCCGGAAGCCCGCCTCCCCGAGCACCCTCACCAGCCCCGCCGCCGCCGCCGCGCCCCAGCCATAGATGAGCACTGGGCTCGTCTCCGGCTCCGCCAGCTCCGTGAGCTCCAGCAGTCCCGCGAGCTCCTCGACGTCCAGCGGCTCCAGCAGGGGAATCTCCAGCGTCTCGCGCTCCGGGCTCAGGTCCGGCAGGAGGATGCCGCGCACCGTGTCGAAGCTCCCTCCGTCCGTCAGCGCCGCCATGCAGTCCTGGTGCAGCGCCATGTCCGCTTCCACTTCGGGCAGCGTGATGGCCTCCACCTCCGCGCGCCTCGGGGTCGCCTCCGCCTCTCCTTGGTAGAGCCGCTCGATGGCCCGGCCAATCGCCGCGTCCGTCGCCAGCCTCGGCACCACCCGCGCCTTGCGCGCCACGCTGCGCACCGCATCCAGCGAGTGCAGGCTCGCCGGCGCGGCAATGGCCACCACCAGCACCATGTCCCGAGGGCCTTCCAGCCGCAGCGGCACCACCCGGTGCATCTCCGCGAGCCGCCTTGGCACCAGGTCCGCGAGCTCCGGATTCATCCGCTCGGCGTCCAGGTCCATCGCCGGCACGCCCGTCTGGTGCGCCAGCGCCTCCAGCACCTGCTCCGCCGTGCAGAAGCGCAGGTCCACCACCACCTGTCCCAGCGGCACGCCCCACTTGCGCTGGTACGCCAGGGCCGACTGCAACTGCAACCCGTCCATCACCCCTAGTTCCACTAGGATTTCGCCCAGCCGTTTCTTCGTCTGCATTGGCCGCTCCCCCTGCGTGCGCGGCTCAGTAGAACATTTCCATTCGGGCTGTCTTGTCAGTTCGCGTCATCTGGTTGCAACTGGGCGCCACCCGTTGTCTGCCTTCAGGGGCTGTCTGGTTATCCAGGGCGCGCGACAGGCCCCGTGTCCACTGCCCGACGCTGGGGGGGGGGCAGGTGGTGGAGGGCCTCGGAAGACACCCTGGCCACAAACCCGGATGCGGGGGACCTTCCGGTCGCACGCGGCTCGAACTGGTCCGACCATCGGACCAGTTGCGCGAACTCGCGCCCGGAAGCCGCCTCTCTCCTCTGCGGGACTCTGTTCAAGAACTTCGAGGACACTCCTGGAGCGGGCCTCGGGAGCCGAGGGGGGCATGGCGTGCATGACCCCGGTTCCTGCGCGGGGGCCGCTCAGTACTCGAAGCGGTTCGTGAGAAGCCCACCGAAGAGATAGGAGGCCGAGCTGTCGTTGGTGTGCACGTAGCCCTTGAAGTAGTCGTACCCCAGGTCCGCGGTGCTCACGTAGAGGTAACCCTTGCACCCGGCGCACAGGGCGCCGCCATTCTTGTTCACGTCCCACTCACCGTAGACCTCATCGGCGGTGGCGGAGCTGAGGCGCACCAGCTTGAACTCGAAGGTGTCGGTCTGGGTCTTCACCTGCAGGTTGCCGAAGCCGTGGAGCGTGCCCTCCTGCCAGCTGAACGTCGCGTTGCCCCCCGTCGCCGTGTGGTAGGTGAACTGGGACCCGACGTGCTCCTCCACTCCGTTGACGGACTGCGACTGGACGTTGTGCACCCGGGGCAGGGTGCTCCACGCCACCACGGGAATGGCCACCGTCAGGGCCGCCAGGCCGTTGAAGACAGACTTGGGCATGTTGCTCAGCATGGGTCTC
Source organism: Archangium lansingense (assembly GCF_026626635.1). Taxonomy (GTDB): domain Bacteria; phylum Myxococcota; class Myxococcia; order Myxococcales; family Myxococcaceae; genus Archangium; species Archangium lansingense. The sequence continues at coordinate 13,509,046 of NZ_JAPNKA010000001.1, read as the reverse complement.
TCCTTGGGGGGTGAGGGCCGACGGGCTCCCGCCGGCCACCATGCTGTCTGTCTTTGTCACGGTCAGGAAAAGCACGCAATACGTGATTTTCCTGACCCGGGGCCGGAGGACTACCAGGTGGTGTCGGGCACCGGGGCGGACAGCACCTGCCGGCGCTCCTCTCCCACCACGCCGAGCTGCGTGCCCAGCCGGTACAGCGCCCGCGTCTGCTCGAGCACCGGCTGCCACGGCGCCGTCATCCGCACGCCGGCCGCTTCGTCCTCGCTGTTCTCTCCCTGCTTCTCGCCCAGCATCGACGAGAGCACCTCCGCCGCCCCCTTCTTGCGCGGGAACACCTCCACCCGCACCGGGCCCTCCAGCTTCGCCGCCTCCTTCGCCAGCTTCAGCGCCATCGGGAAGCCGCCCAGCTCGTCCACCAGCCCGCGCTCCTTCGCGTCCTCTCCCGTCCACACCCGCCCCTTGGCTACCTCCTGCATCTTCTCCAGCGGCATCTTCCGGCCCGCCGCCGCCCTCGACGTGAAGTCCGCGTACACCCGGTCCAGCGACGCCTCGTTCTTCGCGTGCTGCTCCGGCGTGAACTCCGCGTCCGAGCTGTACATCGTCGCGTTCTTCCCCACCCCCAGCGCCTCCCAGTTGACGCCCAGCTTCTCCCAGAACTCCGCCGTCACCATCTTCCCGTTGTAGACGCCGATGCTCCCCGTCAGCGTCCCCGGCTGCGCGACAATCTTGTCCGCGTCCATCGCCACGAAGTACCCACCGCTCGCCGCGTACGTCCCCATCGTCACGATGACCGGCTTGCCCTTCTCCCGCGCCCGCTGCACCTCGCGGCGCACCGTGTCGCTCGCCACGTAGCTGCCTCCAGGGCTGTCCACCCGGAAGACAATCGCCTTCACTCGCGAGTCCTCCACCGCCTTGCGGAACGCCGCCGCCACCGTGTCGCTCCCCACCGTCACGTCACCCGACATGGGGTTGGCTCGGCTCTGGCCTCGGGCAATCTCCCCCGCTCCGTAGATGAGCGCCACCGTCGGCGTCGTCAGGCCTCCCTGGTTCGGCCGCCCCGCCCGCTCCAGGTACTTCTCCAGGTACAAGAGGTGCGCGCCCTCGCCCGCCGCCTCCTTCACCTTCGCGTACACCTCGTCGCGGTACAGCAGCCCGTCCACCAGCTTCGCCTCCAACGCCTCCGAGCCTTGCAGAGGTGCCGCGTCCACCGCCGCCTTCACCTGCTCCTCGCTCAACCCCCGGCCCTCGGCCACGCCCTTCACCATCTGCCCGAAGAGGCTCGTGAGGAAGCGCTCCGTCTCCTCGCGGTGCGGCTCCGTGTACGTCTGCTCCAGGTACGTGTTCACCGCCGCCTTGTACTCGTGGCGCTTGCTCATCCGCGGCTTCACCCCGAGCTTCGCCAGAGCGTCCCGCGCGAACGGCGTCTCGATCGCCAGGCCCGTGATGGACAGCTCGCCCGAGGGCTGCACGTACACCTCGTCGAACGCCGAGGCCAGGTAGTACCCCCCCATGGCGTTGCCCGTCTCCCCGAAGGTGTCCGCGTACGCCACCGCCTTCTTCCCCGTCGCCCGGAAGGCCTTCACCGCGTCTCGCAGCTCCTGCACCACCGCCGTGCTCCCCGGCGGCCCGTTCACCTTCACCACCAGCCCCTTCACCCGCTCGTCTCCCCCCGCCTTCTCCAGCGCGTCCACCACGTCCCTCACCGTCAGCTGCTCCGAGCCGAACGCGCTCGCCAGCGAGTCCTCCGGCACGTACTCCACCAGCCGCTCGTCCAGCTCCAGCTCCAGCACCACCTGCTCTGGCACCCCCGGCTTGCTGGAGGCCCCGAGGATGAGGAGCACGATCAGGCCTCCGAAGAAGAAGATGCTCAGACCGCCCACCACCGCGAGCGAGCCAATGAAGAAGCGTTTCATGTACCAGGCTCCCGACACCTGCGTGTCCGTGTACGACGAGGGCTTACTACTAACCGCTCCACGTGACGACGCTTGCCGCTCGTGCCCCCCGGTGAGCCAGGCGGCCAGTCGTCAGCTGCTGCTCACTCTCTCGGCCCGCCTCCTGCAAGCAGGCGCTTCCCTTCGGCCTTCCAGGAAAGCGGATTGTCCACGGCTAGACCGGTATCCGGACGAAACTCACTTTCAATGAGAATTCCGGGGATGGGGGGGCTCCCGCATGTGCGGGGGATGCCTATTTCTAGGGAGGTCACCTACCAGACCCCCACAGGACCGCTCCCATGATGGACGAACTCCTCTCCCCCTCCGTGCAGATGCCTTCTCCGATGGCGCGGCCCCGCCAGGGTCCGGCTTCGACGGTGCTGGAGCCGCCCAATGCGTGGAGAGACCCGGAGAACGAGTCGCCCTTCTTCGAGCCCATCCCCGTGCGCGTCCATACCGTCGAGGGCGCGGGCGGCGTGGCGCTGCGCGTGTACGACGCGGGGGATGAGTACGGGCCGCCGCTGCTCTTCGTGCACGGCTTCTCCCAGTGCCACCTGGCGTGGCGGCGGCAGTTCCAGAGCGCCCTGGGCCTGGGCTTCCGGCTGGTGGCGCTGGACCTGAGAGGGCATGGGAACTCGGACAAGCCGCATGGGGCGTACGGGGATGGCCGGGTGTGGGCCCGGGATATCCAGGCCGTCATTCGTGCGCTCGACCTGGAGCGGCCCCTGCTGGTGGGCTGGTCCTACGGCGGCATGGTGGTGGCGGACTACCTGCGCCACTACGGCCAGGAGCAGGTGGCGGGCGTGCACTTCGTGTCGGCCATGGTGAAGAGCGGCTCCGAGGAGGCCTTCAGCCTGCTGTCGCCCGAGCTGCTCGCGCTCGTGCCGGGGCTGTTCACCGAGGAGTCCGGCGAGAGCCGCGCCACCTTGGAGACCTTCGTGTCGCTGCTGCACCACCAGCCGGTGTCGCAGGAGACGCGCCGCAGGGTGCTGGCGTACACGGAGCTGGTGCCGGCGTACGTGCGCGGGGCACTCGGCTCGCGAGTCGAGGATTATGACGACGTGCTGCACCGGCTCACCGTGCCGGTGCTCGTCACCCACGGGCTGGAGGACCGGATGGTGCTGCCCGAGTCCGGCCGCCACATCGCCTCGATGGTGCCGGGGGCCCTGGTGTCGCTGTACCCGGGCGCTGGCCACTCGCCCTTCTGGGAGGACTCGCGCCGCTTCAACCGCGAGCTGGCCGCCTTCGCCGCCCGGTGCTGGTAGGGCGCGGGGGAGGCTTCATACTTCGATGAAGCGCGTGCCGGTGATGCCCTCGCGCTCCAGGGCCTGCTTGAGGTCCTCGGAGATGATGAGGGCCTCTGGCCATCCCCAGGGACGGAAGAGGTGGGCTCCTTCTGCTTTCGACGGATCGATGCGCATTCCCCGCACGTACTTGTACTCGCCTACCTTCTCCGGCTGGCCGTCCTCGGGTGTGAAGTACCGCACCTCCGCGCTGCGGGCATCGTCGATGCAGCGGAGGGTGCGCAGCGCATTGAGGATGAACCAGGAGCCTGTATGACCCTCTATCTCGGCGGGGAGGAACTGAACGTCCTGGATACCCAGTCGCTCGAAGAGTTGGACGAAGGGGCTGTTAACCACGGGGATGGAGAATGAGGCCCAACTGAAGTCGAGCTCCACTCCGTCAGGTCTCACGGGGAAGCGGATGACTCCCAGGGGCTCGAGCCGCAGGCCCTCGGTGAACTGCCAGGGATTGAGCTTCTGCCCGTGCTCATCTACCGGAGTTCTCAGGTGCCAGCGTCCGGGGTGATGCAGGTCGTCTCTCAGTTGATGGTACCTGGACATGTCCTTCGCTTCGAACTCAATCCTGTGACTTCGTAATCAGCCGGTTGATGTGTGAGCCGGGAGTGCAGATTTCATCCGCGAGTTGCTTGAGGGCTGATACCAGCTTGCTCCTGCATTGAGCGATGGACCCGCAGTTCCTCATTGCTCGTTGGAGCCTGTCATATACCTCATCATGGTACTCCTCAGGATGAGGACCCTTGTGGCCCTTGAGGTAGATGAGGTTCTCCTTCGCATCCAGGCTCATCCCCGCCATCTCGAAGAAGTCCTCGAATCGGGGAGTCCACGGGCCACCTCTCAGGTTTGAAATGTCATTCTTGTTGGTGGCGAGATGGTGCCAGCGGTAGCCATCCATCTTCTCGGAGCCATCGGAGCAGGCGCTGCCCGCCGAGGCCGCCGCAGTGCCCGCTGCCACGCCCGCCACGACGACGGTGCCGTCGGCCACCATCTTCACCGCGGAGGCGCCCTCCAGTGTCACCCCCTCGGGCAGGGCGAAGCGTGGAGCGCGCAGCAACGTGGCGAGCCCACCCTCGGGCACCTGGGGCAACCCCCGGGCCACGCCCAGGCTGGCCACCAGCATCAGCACCCGCAGCCCCGTGCCGCCCAGCGCCTTGCCGAAGCGCTCGGCCACTGCCTCGAGCTCCTCGGGAGTCCTCGCGGCCTCGGCTTCCTGGTACAGCCGCACGCACGCCTGGGCCACCCGTGTGAGCTCCAGCACGCCCACCACCAGCGCCAGCCGCAGGGTCAACATCGCCGCGAAGGCCTTGGTGAACACCGGCTCGGGCACCAGCCAGGCGGAGAAGTAGAGGATCACCGAGAGGCCCACACTGGTGAGGAAGACGGGTGAGGTGAACAGCTCGCGCGCCGCCTCGCGGACGCCCGCGCCCATGTAGCGAGGGGATAGCTTCAGGGCCTGGAAGACAGGGCTCGTCTCCAGGGACTCGGGCAGGGGTAGTGGGGACGGACCGAAGCGGGACAACAACTCCTCACGCAGCCGCGACTGCCACCCGCCAGGGAGCGCACCGCCCGGGGCCGTCGAGGCCAGGACGAGCTGGAGCCGGGCTCCGTCCTTGAGTAGTGGGGACGCGTGCACGTCCGCGAGCACCGCCCGGGCCTGCTCCACCCGCAGCCGCTCCAGCGCCGGGTCGGGTGCCACCGGCTCGAAGGAGAGCCTCAGGCCACCTCCGGGCAGTGGACTCGTCCGCACCTGCTTCGGTTCCACCTGCTGGCGCCTGCCCTCGGGCGCTCCGGCCCGGAGAGGTGGCACATGAAGCGGACAGGATGAACCACAGCGCGAGCACCACGCGAGGCACGCCAGGAGCGTTCTTCATACCCCAGCAGCATGCGCGATATCCTGTGTGAGGGGCACTCGAAGCCTCATGTCTCCTCTGGCTTCGCCCGGCGAGCGAACACCCTCACCCTGGGAGGCTTGCCCCCCTTTGAACGACGGGGGGCTCCTCTCCCAGAGGGAGAGGGGATGGCACGAGTGCTCCCCTGGTCACTCTCGCTTCCCCGCTTCGTTCAGCCCTGGGCTTTCTTCCCCCACGCTTCTCCATTGGGAAGATGGCCGAGGCATGCCCGGTTGGTAGCCTCCAGATGCCTATGACCTTCCCCTCCCGCTTCCGCCTCCTCGTCGCGGCCCTGCTCGTCGCCTCCGCTCCCGCGCTCGCCAAGGGGCCCACCCCCGCTTCGCCCCCCGCCAAGGTTGCCTCCCAGCCTCGCGGCAAGGCCCAGGCCGGCTCTCCCTTCACCAGCGTCGAGGGCATCACCGAGTACCGGCTCGACAACGGGCTGCGCGTCCTCCTCTTCCCCGACCCCTCCAAGCCCACCGTCACCGTCAACGTCACCTACTTCGTCGGCTCGCGCCACGAGGGCTATGGCGAGACGGGCATGGCCCATCTCCTCGAGCACCTCCTCTTCAAGGGCACCCCCACCACCCCCAACGTGCCCCAGGCCCTCACCCAGCGCGGCGCCCGCCCCAATGGCACCACCTGGTTGGACCGCACCAACTACTTCGAGACCCTCCCCTCCTCCGACGAGAACCTCCGCTGGGCCCTCTCCTTCGAGGCCGACCGCATGGTCAACAGCTTCATCGCCAAGAAGGACCTCGACAGCGAGATGACTGTCGTGCGCAACGAGCTGGAGCGCGGTGAGAACGATCCCTCGCGCATCCTCTTCCAGCGCGTCATGAGCGCCGCCTTCTCCTGGCACAACTACGGCAAGTCCACCATCGGCAGCCGCGCGGACCTCGAGAACGTCCCCATCGCGCGCCTCCAGGCCTTCTATCGGAAGTACTACCGGCCCGATAACGCCATGCTCGTCATCGCCGGTGCTTTCGAGCCCCAGAAGGCCCTCGCCGAGGTGCAGAAGACCTTCGGCCGTCTGCGCAAGCCCTCCGAGCCCCTCCCCGCTACCTACACCGAGGAGCCCACCCAGGATGGTGAGCGGCTCGTCACCCTGCGCCGCGTGGGGGATGTGAGCGCCCTCGCCGCCGTCTACCACGTGCCCGAGGGTGCTCATCCCGACTTCGCCGCCATCGACGTGCTCACGCACATCCTCGGCAACGCTCCCTCCGGCCGCCTCTACAAGGCCCTCGTCGAGCCCAAGAAGGCCTCCAGCACCAGTGCCTCCAACTTCCAGCTCCACGACCCCGGCGTCCTCGCCTTCTCCGCCGAGGTCCGCGAGGGTCAGTCCCTCGATACCGCTCGCGACACCCTCCTGAAGACGGTCGAGGAGGCCGCCCGCACTCCCTTCACCCAGGACGAGGTGGACCGCGCGAAGACGGCCCTGCTCAAGTACGTGGAGCTCATGCTCAACAACTCGGAGAGCGCCGCCATCCAGCTCTCCGAGTGGGCCGCCATCGGCGACTGGCGTCTGTTCTTCCTCCACCGCGACCGCATCGAGGCCGTCACCGCCGCCGATGTCACGCGCGTGGCCGAGAGCTACCTCAAGTCCTCCAATCGCACCCTCGGCCAGTTCATCCCCACCGCGAAGCCCGAACGCTCCGAGATGCCCGCTCGCGTGGACATCTCCGCCATGCTCGAGGGCTATAAGGGCCGTGGCGAGGTCGCCGTGGGCGAGGCCTTCGACCCGTCCCCCGCCAACATCGAGAAGCGCGTGCAGCGCTCGCAGGCCGCTGGCTTCAAGCTCGCCCTGCTGCCCAAGAAGACGCGCGGCGAGATGGTCAACGTCACCCTCAACCTGCGCTGGGGCACCGAGAAGGCCGTCTGGGGCCGCTCGGACGCCGCCGACTACGCCGGCATGATGCTCATGCGCGGCACGAAGAAGCACACCCGCCAGGAGTTGCGCGACACCTTCGACAAGCTCAAGGCCCGCGTGGGCGTGGATGGCGGTGCCACCGGCGCCAGCGTCTTCATCGAGGCGCCTCGCAAGAACCTCCCCGAGGTGATGAAGCTGGTGGCCGAGGTGCTCCGTGAGCCCGCCTTCGACGCCAAGGAGTTTGCGCTCCTCCGGGAGGAGCGGTTGGCCGCGCTGGAGGCTCAGCGCAGCGAGCCCAACACCCAGGGCCGCATCGCCTTCTCTCGCGCGCTCTCGCCCTACCCCTCGGGCCACCCGTACTACGCGGAGACCCTGGACGAGTCGCTCACTGGCGTGAAGGACACCACCCTGGAGCAGGCTCAGGCCTTCTACCGTGAGTTCTATGGCGCCTCGCAGGGCGAGCTCGCCGCGGTGGGTGACTTCGACGCGAAGGAGCTCGAGCAGCAGGTCTCCGAGCTCTTCGGTGGCTGGAAGAGCCCCGCGCCCTATGCGCGCATCCCCGCGCAGCCGTACAAGGCGGGCACCCAGGCGCTGATGCTGGAGACGCCGGACAAGGCCAATGCGCTGTTCCTCGCGGGCCAGGGGCTCGGCGTGCGTGACGACAACCCGGACTATCCCGCGCTGGTGCTCGGCAACTTCCTGCTCGGCGGTGGCTTCCTCAACTCGCGACTGGCCACGCGCGTGCGCCAGCAGGACGGTCTCTCCTACTCCGTGGGCAGCTCGCTGAGCGCGGGCTCCTTGGATCCCGTGGGCTCGTTCTCCACGTTCGCCATCTACGCGCCGCAGAACGCCGCGAAGCTGGAGACGGCGGTGCGCGAGGAGCTGGAGAAGGTGCTGAGCAAGGGCTTCACCGCGGACGAGCTGGAGAAGGCGCGCGCGGGCCTGCTGGAGTACCGGCGCACGGGCCGCGCGGATGACGGAGGACTGGCGCGCACGCTGGCGTCGTATCTGTATTACGGGCGCACGCTGGAGTTCGACGCGGCCTTCGAGAAGCGCATGAGCGAGCTCAAGGCCGAGGACGTGCGCACGGCGCTCTCGAAGCACCTGGACTGGAAGAAGGTGACGGTGGTCAAGGCCGGCGACTTCGCGGGAGCGGAGAAGAAGGCCAAGGCCCCCGTCTCCACGCCGCCCGCGCCGTAGTCGTCGTCTCGCCCACGGTGGGCACATCCACCGTGGGCGCATCCACCGTGGGCATTTCCCTTGCGGCCATCTCTCCTGCGGCTATTTCCCCTCTCCCCCTGGGAGAGGGACGGGGTGAGGGTAGAGCGGACCCCGGGTTGAGGGGTGGACGTTCGTTGACCTTATCGGATAGGTTGGCCCGCGTCATGCGGAACATCTTACCTCTCCGGTCTGCCCTGCTGCTCGTCCTGATTGCGTCCGTGGCCGTGGCCAAGGGGCGCGACGTCAATGTGCGGAGTATCTACCTTCACGGCAGCCAGAACGAGCGGGTCGAGCAGGTGTACGTGACTCCCGATGTGACAACCGTGCTTCGGTTCGAGCAACCCTGCGTCGCGGCGGGAACGAAGATGGTGGGGTGGGAAGGCCGTTTCGAGCCGGTAGCGTGTGCCGGAAAGAGCGTGTTGATCGTGCCGCTCCAGCGGTTCGAGCCCGAGGACCGTTTCATTCTGGCGGTGATGCTCGCGGATGGGACTGAAGTGCCCTTCACCCTCTTGGGTGCCACAAGGAAAGCAGGAGAGTGGCCAGACCAGCAGGTGAACGTCTTCATCCAACCGGATACCCGCGAAGCACTCCAAGCGCAGCTCAAGGAAACCCGCGAGCGGGAGCGATTGCTCGAGGAATCAGCCTGGCGTCGCTACCAGGAGGACACGGCAGACCACGCGATCGCGAAGCTCCTGGTGTCGGGTGACATCAAGCAGACCTCGCTCGTTCAATGGGAGCAGCGGGTCCTCAAGGGGAGGTCCGCGCGAATCATCGCTCGGGTCTACGGAGGCAAGAGGAAAGCAGCGGTTCTCTTTACCGTGACGAACCGCGACCCCTCCAAGTCCTGGAGTCTGGCAGAGGCCCGCCTGCGGACCATGCGCCCGGGAGAGGACCAGCGCCCCCCCTTCTTGTTTGGCGAAGAGAGACCGTTTGCCTTGCGCGCCGACCGCGACGAGCTCGCCCCGGGCGAGACCGGGACCCTGGCGGTCGTCGTGGACCGGAACGCGTTCGAGACGGAGAGCGGGCTCGTGAAGACCCTCGCTCTGGAGATCTACCGCCAGGATGGCCTGCTGGATGCCCACGTCATCCTGGATCGCCGGCTTGTCCGCGAGTAAGAGCGCCTGACATGCCACCGACCCGAGCACCGCTCTTCCCTTGTGTGGTTCTCCTTCTTTCGACGGCCGGTTGCCCTGCCGGGAGCGTGCTCCTGCGGGCGGACGGTAGCCCCAGCTCGGAGAAGTGCTCGGAAGAAGCCCTGAAGACGATGCGGATTCTTCGCATGCACGTGAGTGACTCCGCGGACGTGGAGCTCGACGCCAATCAGTTCGACGCGAGCCCCATCACGCTCTACGACGGGCCCGTGGAGAGCTTCCTGGTCGGGTCGCTTGGCACGCTCGATCCAGGAACGCGCCTGTATGGACGCGTGTGGACGAGCGGGCCCCTGGTGGTCGTCCGGTATTACGAGGCGAAACCCCCGGACGGAGACACCGTGCCTATCTGTGCGGTGGCGCGGCTCGGCAAGGGTCAACTCGCGAAGCTCCCGGAGTCAAAGCCCGGGACTGCCATTCTCGATTACTCAGGCGCCTCGGTCTTCGTGGTGGACTCGTTCCGCTGAGTCCAATCCGCTCGGGACATTCCGCCTGCGCACGCCCGGCAGCCGTGCACCTTCACTCCGCTAATGCCGTCCCAGCTCCCTGTGCCAGGCCCACAAGGGCCCGCCCACCGCGTATAGATAGGCGCTGGAAACATCCTCGAAGTCCTCCGGGGGAAGCGCGCGGAGGCGCTCGCGCAGGAAGTCCGGGTCGCGGAGCGCCTCGCGGTGCTTCAAGTCGGCGTCCCTCTCCACCACGACAGGCATCACCCGGAGCACGGCCTCCATGCACTCTTCGCGGGTAGCGCGAGCCATGTGCTCCACCGTCAGGGCGAGGTGCTCGCGGACCGGGGCCGGGCCTCCGGGGCACCATGCCTCCAGGGTCTTGCCGTAGATTTCCTCCATGAGCTCGTCCAGCGTGTACTTACTACCGGGCCAGAACGCGTAGCGAGGGCCCTGGAGCACCTCCCAGAAGCGGAGCACCGAGGCGAGCTGGTTCGCCATGTGCACAGCGCTATGCGGCGGGAGCGGAGAGACGGCACGGTAGAGAGCCCCCCACGGAGTGCTCAGGCAGAAGGACTCGAACGCCGCTTCCATGCGTTGCCGCTCCTCCTCCGGGACACCTTCATTCAAGCCCATGAAGACTTCGCCGAACATGTGCAACCACCAGCGGGTGCGGCCCAAGTCGAATTCGCCCCCCGAGCGCACCACCAGCAACTCGCCGGGCAGCACCTGGCGCATCTTCCGGGGCTGGGGAAAGGCACCGGTCTCGAGGTACTCCCGGGCCCACCAGTGGCCCTCGGCTCTCACCTTGCGGAGGATGGCGGCGGTGGTGCCGTGGAGCCACGCTGGAAACTCGAGCACCGGGGACTGGTCCGTGGTCATGGCTTTTCGCGCTACCACAGCAGTCAGATGCCCCTCAAGCGCCAGGCACTTCGCGCGCACCAAGGGCAGCGGACGCCTCCCGTCCGCTTAGCGGCAGTCCACAGGCAGGTAGACCTGGCCCTGGAAGCCCTTGGGGCGTTCGCTCCCTTCATAGGCGGCCCGGATCGCCTGCTCGGCCAGCTCACCGCGCTGTTCAATTTCTTCCCTGGGCAACTCCTCTGCCTTCTGGGCCGCCCGCTCCTTCCAGGAAGCATTGGGCTTCTTGCGCCGGTAGCTCCAACGGTACAGCGTCACTCCGGGCTCTGGCGTGCGCCAGGACAACTGCCAGAGTGCTCCCCCGTTCTCGAATTCGAGGAAGAGAGACCCCTCGAAGCCGGTGCCTCCCACGAGCTTCTTGTCAGGTCCGGCAACCGCATTGAGCGCCGCCAGGTAGCGCTCCGCCTGTTCTGCATGCGCTGGAGCAACTCCCGAGCCTCCTCGGCCTCCGGAGCGTGCAGCTCGATGAGTTGCCGGAGTGCTTCCACATGACGCAGGTGCCTCCTGCGTTGCTCGGCCAGCTCATACGGACGCGGGTGGACCTCCACGGACGCGCCGCTGGCCCCGCTCCAGAGGGGAACCGACCCCCACGAGGACCCCGCCGAGCCGGCGTAGTATCGGGCTCATGCGCGCTTCCCAGAGATCGGCGGGCGCTCCACTCCCTGAAGCTCGGCACGGCTGCGAATCGTTGCTTCCCCGCGTGCGTTGCCGTCCACCGCGTAGGGCACTTCTTCACGGAACGAGATGAAGGCCTCGGGGTCGTCCACCGCGGGGTCGAGCAGCAGCGGGTCTTCCGCCGTCACATCCTCCTTGTGGCTTCGAGCCCGCCGCGCGGGGGCCTGTAAGGGGAAGAGGTTCTTCTTGAACTGCTGATTGCAGAGCGTGCAGGCCAGGAACAGGTTTGCCCACTCGTAGGCGAGCCAGTAGTAACCGGGCCGGTTCAATGACTCGCTTTCCTCCTGGCGCCACCCCGCCTTGGGGCGGAAGTGCTCGACGTCGCCGTAGGAGAGATGAGCGACCTTCGATTCGCAGAAGGCGCATTTGCCGTGCTGTGCTCGCAGGATCGCCTGCTTGACGCTCTCATGGGCGTAGATGCCCGGGTCGAACTCGAATGACTGCTTGCCCTTCTCGTAGCTCCGGGGGGCTCGCGAGTACGCCGTGCTCATGGACCGCCGGGCTCGCTCGCCTTTCGTCCGGAGGATTTCGGGCGGCTCAGCTGGCTTGCGGACGCGAATCACTTCCGGCCATCCCTCATGCGCTCGGCGGCGCGCTGGATGAGGTCGAGGGCTTCGCGTTCGGTCTTCGTCTCTCCCGTGGGCAAGGGACCGATTTTGGATTCCAGTTCCCGCAGTCTGGCTTTGTCCTTGGGCGTCAGCCGGGGTTTGGAGAGGAGCGCGGTCCGCTCCTCGAGGAGTTTCTCGAGCTGGGGAGGCCGGGCCGTCTCCAGCCCGAACAAATCGCTCGTGAGGATCTGATCCACCCGCCAGCCCCGGATGGATTCCACATCGTTGTCGATGACGACGTGATCGCCCTCCCGCTTCAGGATCACGATGTTCGCATCCGTAGCGCTCTGGACGACGAGCGGACTGTGCGCCGTCACGATGAACTGGGTGTTGGGGAAACGCTCGGTCAGGTAGCCGATGAGCTGGCGCTGCCACGTCGGATGCAGGTGGAGATCGATTTCATCGACGAGTACCACCGCCGGTTCGGCCAACGGGTTGGGGCTCTCCGGGTAGCGCTCGAACAGGCGGCTCGCGAGGTCTACCATCCAGGCGATGAGCGTGCGGTATCCCAGGCTCAAGCTCCGCATCGCGACCCACCCGTACGGAGTCTGGACCTCCACCCTGGCCGCCGGGTTACTCGCATCGGGAAGCGCGAAGCGCAGGTCGGTCACCTCGGGGAGAAGGTCGATCAGGAGTTGCTTGATGCGATCGCGCCGCTGTGAGGCTCCGCCCTGTTTGGGTGACTCCTTGCTGGCGGCGTAATCGGCCTGCAAGAGCCACTCTTCCGCGTTCCTCAGCGGTACATCCTCGAAGAAGAGGCTATCGCTGGGATGGGATTTCTTTGGAGTGGATAACGAGCCAGCGCCCATGCGGCGGGTGGCCGCATAGCCATAACACACAAAGGCGTGAATGGGCTCGACGGTACTCCTTGCACCGGTTGGGCCCTTGGGGCTCAACTGATAGTCTATCTGGACTTGGCGTCCATGGGGCTCAACGGCAGTCAGCAGTTGCCCAGCATTGAGCTTGGCGAAAAACCAAGCGTTTTCCGTAGGGTGCCGGACTGGCCACCATGGCAAACGCTCGTTCTGGAGGTATCCCCGGGGGAATAAGGCAGGGCCGCCGAAGAGCTCATCCCTGGCAGGCTCGACGGAGCTGAGTGCTTGGAGCAGGGTCGTCTTGCCCAGGCCGTTGTTGCCGAGAATCACCGTCCATCTCGCCGGGCGCCCCTTTTCATCCGAGAGCTTCAGCGTCTGCTTGGGCCCGAAGCAGCGCACGTTCTCAAGGGTCAACGAAAGGAAGTACACGGGCAGAGGCCGAGCGGGCGTCTGCTTTCGCGAGCCGGCCCGCACACGCTTCGCCTGCTGCGCTCTTCCCCGTGTCTTCGTGGCCATGTCTCTCCTCGAACGGTGTCCACCTCGGCGCCAGACGCGACCGGTGTACCACGGCACTCGCGCCTCGAAGCGGCCCTCGCTCGATGAGCCCCTCTCGCACGAAGGCCCGGCCACCTCCTCGGTGAGCCGGGCCTCTTTACTCCCGTGCTTCTTCCGCGGACGTCCGCGCTACCCGCCCATCTTCTCCATGCGCCGCTGCATCTCCTCGGGCGACACGTCTTCCACGTGCTGCGCGAGCGTCCACTTGTACCCCTCGGGGTCCTCCACCTGCGCCGTCCGGTCCCCGTAGAACTGGTTCTCCAGCGGCCTCACCTGCTTGCCTCCCGCCTTCAGGAAGCGCTCGTTCAGCGCCTCCACGTTCTCCGTGTAGATGCACAGCCCCACCGGCGTGCCGCCAAAGTCCTTCGCGCTCTTGTTGCCCCACTCCGGCATCGAGTCCGCCACCATCAGCCGCGAGTCCCCAATCTGCAGCTCCGCGTGCGCCACCTTCCCTCCCGGCATCGGCAGCCGGTACAGCTCCGTCGCGCCGAGCGCCGCCTTGTAGAACTCGATCGCCTTCGCCGCGTCCCGCAGCGACAGGTACGGCGTCAGGGTGTTGTATCCGTCGGGAATCGCCTTGGGCATGTGTTCTTCTGGGTGAGCCCCCGCTCCATTGCAGGGGGCCGCGAGACTGTGGGGCACTCGGCTCCGGGGCAAGCCTGCTGCCCTCCCCCCTCCGGCCGGTTTCTTGACGCTCCCTCACCTCGGCCGCTACGCGCCGCCCCCGCGCTTCGCCGTCCCTCCCCCCTCCCCTCTTGTGGCCACTAGTGGACACTCCGGGTCCAGGGTATATGGGTGGAACGCACCTGCTTCCGCACACATGTCGGATGAGAAGCCGAGAACATTGTGGGCTGGGGATTTTGACCTTCACGTAAAAATACACTATTACTGCTGTTGGCTGGTGATTCGGCGGGGGGATGCAGCAGGAGAGTCGCAGTCTTCTGAACCTTGAACCTCATCGAACCGGTGTCGGGAACGACCCGTTGGAGTGGAAGCCATGAAGCGCATTTCGGAGCGGATCGAAAAGAACAAGCAGAGCCTGGCGCAGACCGCGTTGATGCTCTTCGTCCAGGACCGCAGCATCGATCCCCGCCGCCGCTTCAGCTTCGTGCCCTGTATGGCCCCGTTCGTGATGGGCTTCTCGGACGTGAACAAGTACGGCCTGCGCGATGACGCCTCCGAGGACCCCGTCCAGCAGCTCATCAACGCGCACACCCGCGAGGACGACCACCACTGGGGCATGTACCTCAAGGACCTGCGCACCCTGGAGCTCAACTCCAGCCTGGACCTCAACGGCGCGCTGCGGATGCTCTGGGGCGAGGACCGCAAGAAGACCCGTCAGACTGTCTACGGGCTGATGGCCCTCATCGAGGACACGCACCCCGGTGTGCGCATGGCCGTGGTGGAGGCCATCGAGGCCACCGGCGATGTGGCCTTCACCCACTTCAGCCAGCTGGCCGACGAGTTCAAGGAGTCCACCGGCCAGGAGCTCTGCTACTTCGGCCACATCCACAAGGAGCTGGAGACGGGCCACGCCATGGGCACCGAGGACATTGAAGCCAAGCTGGAGGAGATTGCCCTCTCCCCCGAGCTGGAGCAGCAGGCCCTGGCGCTCGTGGACAAGGTCTTCGCGCTCTTCGCCAGCATGTTCGAGGAGTGGATGGCCTACGCCCAGCGCGGCACCCAGGTGCAGGTGCGCGCCTCGAACCTCCCGCTGCAGGTTCCCGCTCGCACGCAGCAGCCGCTCAGCGCCTAGGCGCAACCCCCGCCACTCCCCGGGTGCGCCCTACCTCCAGTTGATGGTGTAGGTGCAGTAATCGGCGCCCCGGGAGCGGCACCCCGCGGTCGAGTGCACCAGCGTGGCCGTGGGCTCGAAGCGCTGGGCCATGGCCAGCAGAATCCCCTCGTCGAAGCCGCACGGGTACGGGGTGTCGCACTTGCTGACAATCTGCTTCTTGCCCGCCACGCGCTCGAAGCCGTAGTGGCCGATGCCCTCCAGCATCTGCCCCGTCTGCGGAGAGAAGAGCGCCTTGCCCCCGATGGCGTGGTTCATGTGGTACGCCACGTCCACCGCCTGAAGGGCCGTGTCGATGTTGATGACGCTGGGCGGGAAGAGCGCGTTCTTCGGGATGGCCGAGCCCACCTGCCGCAGCGTGTAGGCGCCAAACTCCTTGGTGATGCGCTCGAAGGCCTTCAGGAAGGGATTGAGCGGATACCACTTGTCCTTCTGGAAGTGGGCCACTCCGTCCTTCTCGGTCCCCAGTCCCGAGTCCAGCAGCACTCGGCTGGCGATCAGGCTGAAGCTTCCAAATCCATCCATGATGGCTTGGAGGTTTGCCCCCAGCACATCGACCTTCGCGAGCTTGTCAGGTGTCCACATCTAGAACGGCCCCTCCGTGACACGGGATGGCACATTCCAGCACTCCCTGGGGTGATTCCCAAATCATGAGACCGAATAGGGCCCGGAGATGGGACGACCCTGGCTTATGCACCCACCCGGGCGGAGTCCACCGGGCGGGATGACGGGCTGCGTCGTGGCTCAGTTGGGCAGCACGGACTTGGGGTGGAGCCCCGCGCCCTCGGAGACCTGCCGGACGAGCGCGGGCTCATCCGCCACCGGGGACTCGAAGCAGGTGGCAATCATGAAGCCCGAGTCCGTGGGGGTGCAGCGCACCACGGCCATGGAGGTGGGGGGCACCTGCAGGTCAGGGATGCTGACCTCGAGCAGCGCGCCCGCCTCGACCCGCAGGTGGGCCATCAGCAGGCAGCCGCCCACCGAGGCATTGAGGACCTCGGCCTCCACCTCCTCGAGGCCGTGGCGCAGCCGGGCCCGGAGCCGCAGGGGGTAGCGCCGGAACTGGCGCCGCTCATGTTCGGACGACATGCGGGATTCTCCTGGGCTGCGGGCCGGAGCGGTTCCGGCGCGGACAGCCTACCCCATCCCCCTGCACGTCACCCGGAAGCGGCTCCCTTCCGTGGGAGCGCGGGCGGGGAGCAGGGCCTTGGCGGCCACCTTCGCACCGCTCCCCGCGCCGCGCGGTCCGCTTCAGGAGACCACGAAGGTGCCGTCTCCCGTCAGGTTCACCTCCGAGTACGTCTCGAGCTGCCGGGTGGTGGGGACAATGAAGCCCGGCGTGCGGGTGGTGATGCCCAGGGTCTTGATGGCCACGCGCTGGTCCTTGCCCGTGATGAGGGCGTTGGGAATCAACACGCTGAAGAGGATTCCCTCGGCGTCCGCCGCGTTCGACTGGAGGACGATGGTCACCAGCGTTCCGATGCCCACGTCCACCTGACGAATCTCGTCGCCGCGCGCGTTCACCTCGCGGCGGCGATCCCGGTAGTGCATGAGCGGGTCACCGGTGATGCTGGTTGTCGAGAAGCTCACGCGAATGTCCTTCCCGCGCAGCTCGAACTGGTTGGGGGCAACGGAAGAAACGGCCCCGCGCTCCGCGATGGGTTCCATCTGGTCCATATGGCTGCCTCTCCTGGCTGGGCGGCGTCCTCCACGAGCGGCGCCGCGGGTTACGCCGAGTCAGAGATGGCTCGCGGGATTCGTGACGGGGGCCGGGCTTCCGAGTCAGCGCTGCCAGAGCAGGCCCAGCTCCAGCCGCAGGGGCGTGAAGGGCTCGGCATGTACCTGTGCCTGGCCGGTGTGCGTGCCCAGCGGCTGCCAGCGGTTGCCCTCCAGGGCGTAGACCTCCAGGGACTGCCGCAGCGGGTCCACCAGCCACAGGTGGCGCACGCCCGCTCGGCCGTAGAGCTTCATCTTCTTCTCTCGGTCCAGAGCCGCCGTGGACGGGGAGAGCACCTCGCAGAGCCAGTCGGGGGCGAGTGTGAAGCCCACCACGTCGGGCATCTCCGGCATGCGCTCCCGGCGCCAGCCCGCGATGTCCGGCACGAGCACGTCCTCGCCGAGGTGCAGCTCGGGCTCGAAGAGGAGCAGCCAGCCGCCCGGGCCTCCCCTCCCCTGGTGGAAGGGGTTGTAGAGCTCTCCATGCAGTGCTGCGTGCGCGAGCGCATGGCGCGAGGCTGGCCGGGGGCTCAGGTACAGCTCGCCGTCCACCAGCTCCGCCACGAGGTGTGGAGGGGCCGCCTCCAGGTCCGCGTAGGTCGCTTTGCGTCTCTGGCCTCCACCCATGTCCCGAGCATGGGCAGCCGGGCGTGCTTCTTCAAGGGGAGTCCAGGGGACGCTGCTGGATTCAGGGTGCATGCGAGAAGACTACACCCTACTTCTGACATCAGGTAGTCCAGAGGGTTCTGAAACGTTGGCCTCGTTCTGGTGTCGTGAACCCTATGCGCTCGTGGTCGGCTGTCTCCCTGCCAGATGGTTCGAGGCCGTGGCTCCCGACCCGGCGGCTTGACGGGCGCATGGGTGCTTCCGTGTGATGTGTCCCCCGTTGTCCAAGTGAATGATTGGAGAAGGTGCAGCTTGTCTCCTCGTCTCAGTGGCCCGTACTCGACGGGCACGCGGCATCGCTCGTGGTCTCTCCTGCTCATTCCGGCGGTTCTCCTGCTCCAGTTCGCATGCGCCACCGACTCGGCTTGGGTCGCGTTCCCGGCCGGCATGGGCCCTCGCCCGGGTGGGGTTGGAAGGCCCCAAGGCGTCCCCTCGCGCTACGAGCAGTCCTGTGCGCTCAGCCCCGCATGCGCGGCTCCCACGGCTAGCGGAGAGCTCGTCGTTCCAACGGTGCACAAGTTGGTGGAAGTGACGCAGGTTGTTCGGGGCCTCATCACCCTCAAGGACTTCCTCGATGAGGCGGACGTGGCCCGTGTCGAGCAGATCCTCGTGGATTGCGTCAAGACGGCGGATTTCCAGGGCAACGAGCGGGAATATGGCCGCGGCAAATCTCCCAGCGATGCCGAGTGCGACCGGGTGGTCGACCATGACAAGAACGGCGAAGAGGTGACGCGTGCCATGCAACTCGGGACGATGAAGCATGCGGTGGCCTTCGCCTGCGTCGAGCAAGCGCTCGGCCCGGAGTTCTCGGGCCACGTCACCCGTGAACCGCGTTACGGCAAGAACCCCTCGACGGGAGAGTACGCTCTCACTGACAAGCTGAAGAGCTCGCTCGTCCCTGATGTCGTTCTGCACTTCATCCGCGACGCCAACAGGATTCAGCTCCTCTACGACTTCTACTTCCCCTGTACCTCGAACAAGAAGAGCAACCCTCTTGGGACGGCGGGGCGGACGCTGCGTGAGAAGTTGGATAAGTACGAGTCCCTCCGGGGACAGAAGCGGCCCGCGCTCGTCACCCCGCAGCTTGGAGTCAGCCGATGACCGGGCTCCCTCCCCGAATCCGTCAGTACCAGCGAGACGTGGTCAGGCTCGTGCTGCACCTGCCCTTCGACCATCATGACCTCGCGGACCGGGTGAGCCGTGCGTTCGAGGTGTACCTACGCGCTGTCGGCACGGGACGGGGAATCTTCTCCGAGTACTCCCTGGGCTACGAGCCCAACCCGTTGCGAGAAGACAGTTGGGAGCGGATCCGTGCCGCGCTCGCCCCTCCTCGTGGGGAACGTTTCCTCGATGACGAGCAGGACGAGGAGTACGTCGAGCGGCGGGTGAAAGCGCAGTGTCAGCGGACCGTCGAGCTGTCGAGCGGCGACGCGAGCGTCAGCGGCCATGGTTTCTTCTACTGGGCCCGCTTGCCCTGGCGTACTCCCGTGCAGGACGAGGTCAGCCTGGTGAGCTTCTCCTGGCCCACGGAGTACCTCGACGAGCATGGCCCCCAGCGGATGCGTGAGTTGGCCCTGGAACTGGCCTCGCTGCTGCCCTTCTCCTCCGGGCACGCGGGGCTCGCCTTCTATTCTCCCAACCTCTCCGGCGCATCCCTGGAGGGGATTCACGAGGAGGCCTTCCGCTATCCGGGGATGGATGTGACTCACGGCAGCAGGTTTCTCGGGCCCCGCGTGGACGGCGTGCACTGGCTCAACTTCCTGGGCCCGCCGGTGCTGGGGGAACTGGGCGCCGCCGCCGGCCTGCGTGCCCGGCTGCATTCCCCTGGAATCACTGTTCAGGAGATGGAACAGGAGCGGGTGCTGGTGTCGTTGGGACTGTGGCCCGAGGCCGGGGATTTGTCTCGGGGCGACAACCTCCCCGCCTACCGTGAGCTCGCGCGCGTGCTGGAGCCCTGGCTGTCCGAGTGCCCCAGGCAGCACTCCTTCCACGGCTCTACCTCCGAGGAGACCCGGCGGTGGTGGCGCCGGTTTCTCGATTGAGGCCACGTTGGTGGGCTTGGGTGTTGCTTCAACCGTGGGGATTCATGGGTCGTCAACGAACTCGTCGTGCAGTTTTTGGAGAAGATCCGAGCGGTTGATGCTCTCCCATGCTTGTCGTGCAGCGGCGACGTGATGACGACGCGCTTCGATGGCGAATGCTAGTCGGGCGAGTTTCCGATGTGTCTGCCCGATGGAAAAAGACTCTGGGATGAGTTCGTAAAGGGAAAGCGATTGCTCAAAGAGGAGCTTGGCTTCCTTGGCCTGCGAGAGTGCAAGGGCGATGTCGCCCAGACACTGGAGGCAGTTGGCTCTCCCGAGTACATCTCCTACCTGAGCGTAGAGGGTCAGTGCTTTCACACACTTGCGTTGAGCTTCCTCAGGCTGCGAGAGCGCAAGGGCGACGTCGCCCAGGCTCTGGATACAGTTGGCCTGCCCGAGTACGTCCCCTACCTGCTCGTAGAGGCGCAATGCCTCCTCATACCTGCGCCGCGCCTCCTCGTGCTGCGAGCGCATAAATGCGATGTCGCCCAGGCTCCTAATGCAGTTGGCCCTCCCGAGCACATCACCCACCTGCTCATAGAGAGGCAGCACCTCCTCGTACCTGAGCCGTGCCTCCTCATACTGCGAGCGTGAAAGGGCAATGTTGCCCAGGCTTCTGATGCAGTTGGCCCGCCCGAGCACGTCCCCCATCTGCTCATAGAGGGGTAGCACCTCCTCGTGTTTGCGCCGCGCCTCCTCATACTGCGAGCGTGAAAGGGCAATGTCGCCCAGGCTCTTGATGGCGTTGGCCCGTCCATGCACGTCCCCCACCTGGTCGTAGAGGAGAACTGATTCCTCGTACCTGCGCCGCGCCTCTTCATACTGTGAGCGCGACAGGGCAATGTCGCCCAGGCTGAGGGTACAGTTTGCTGCGCGTATGACATCCCCCTTTTGTTGGGCTGAACTGCGGGCTTCTTGAAGCACTCGCGCAGAGCCATGCCCGGAGAATCGCATGAAGGTGGACAAGGCCAGCGCGGCATCGATAGAGACCGCAGTTTTCTGCCCACCCAACTCTGCTTCAACAAACCTCTCGATGTTTG
This sequence comes from Archangium lansingense, assembly GCF_026626635.1. Taxonomy (GTDB): domain Bacteria; phylum Myxococcota; class Myxococcia; order Myxococcales; family Myxococcaceae; genus Archangium; species Archangium lansingense. The sequence goes on along the minus strand of NZ_JAPNKA010000001.1, from coordinate 13,488,371 downwards.
TTATCTCGTTGATGAGGAGGTTCACTGCCGCGTCTCCTCCTCTGCGGCCCACCTTCTTCCCGTGCGCCGAAGGCAGCCCGAGGTAGTAGGTGCTCATGCGCTCAAGGTCCTCCGGCCTTGGAGGCCGCGAGCGCTGTACGCGTTCGCGAATGGGCGTCAGCATTCGCAGACGTTCCTGCTCGAAAGATGCGAGCCCGATTTTGGAGAGCACCTGCGCAGCCCCGAGCCCCAGGCCCGGAAGGAGGCGATCCAAATCCTCCTGCGCCATCCCTCCAGGCAACCACGCCAGCATCGACAGCAGCCGTCTGGCTTCCTCTGTCATGCGCGGGCCCTTGACGGAGACCTCGAGCGAGGTGGCGAGGCTGGATTGTGCATCGGGCCTGCCCTGCCGTTCGTAGAGCGCCGCTCGCTCACGTTTCCAGAGCTGCCAGCTGTTCTCGAGCGAGGAGCCCTCCGCCGTCAGGGCGAGCAGCTTGATGGCGAGTGGGAGTCCATCTTGTTCGCTCAATAGCTGCACGAGGAGCGGAGCATTCCGGTCGACCTGCCAGGCGATGGAGCAGAAGAGCTCGCGAGCCGCCTCTGTATCGAGTCGCGTCACCTCGATGGTTGTGCTGCTTCGTGGCAGGTAGGGCCGCTCCCGGCCTCGTACGGAACAGATGAGCGCCAGTCCTGGAATGTCACCCAGTTCGGCCAGCAGGGCCTCCGTTCCGGTGCGATCCGCTTCCCAGGGGGTCTCGACGTTGTCGAGCACGAGCAGCGCTGGAGCCCCTCGCAGAGCGTGTTTCACTGCTTCCCACAGGTGGGTCTCCGATTTGATGCCGAGGGCCGCTGCCACGGCGCTGACCACCATGTCCTTTGAGGTGGCGCCATCGAGCCAGACGAAGTAGCGGCGGCTTCCGTACCGCTGGGCCACCTCGGGGTCGTGGTACGCCTCGATCGTCAGGGTGCTCTTGCCGATGCCCGGAGGTCCGAGCACCATCGTCGGGCGTGGCTCGTTGGCCAGTACCGCCGAGACGAGCCGGTGCGTCAGCTCCTCGCGGCCGAAGCAGTCCCTCCGCGTCGGGGGGGCCGCCGGTGCCGCTGTGCTGACAGGAGCAGGAGCAGCGGGAGTGCTCGTGGTGGTTCCCCGTGGGGAGCTGGCGAAGTCCTCGGGTTTGAAGAGCGGCCTCCGCGTCTGGTCGAGCTCCGCGAGGCTCCTCATCCGTGCACCGGCCTTCTCCCAGATGGCCGCGAAGGCACTCTCAATCGCGGGCTGCGGGCCGTGGCGGACGACGATGTCGTCGAACTCCTCGACGTGCTTCTTCTTCTTGTTCGCGTCGAGGAAGGCGACCTCGTAGGCGTCCTTGACGCGCTTCACGGCGAGGGCACCTGACTCGTAGCGCACATCCTGCCGTATCAGCCACGAGGCCAGGAACCGGTTGAGAATGCTGGCTCCCGCGCTCAGGGGGAACTCGTCCCGGCCGTTGAGGACGGCCGTGGTGTCCTCTCGTAGGTCCTTCCGGAGGCGCTCATCGAGCTCCTTGGGGACCGGAAGTCCCTTGTAGTGCCGGAAGAAATCCCGCTCCTGAAGCTGGCCCTTGAGGAAGGAGTCCTCCAGCTTCAGCAACTCCCTCCTCGCCTCTTCCAATGAGGCATCCTGGAGGTACTTCTCGACGATTCGCTCGTGACGGAAGTCCCGGAGGCGGACGCGAAGCAGGTCAATCAGCCCCCCGTCTCCCGTTCCCGAGATGAGATACCGCTTGGGCTTGTGTGGCGCTTGCAGGAGACGATCCAGGTCGTCGTTGGCCCAGTACGCCCGGTAGGGAGCTCCCTTCAGCTTCTTCTCCGAGCCGAAGCCCACCGCCAGGATGACGGCGTCGAACTCTCCCTCGTCGAAGTGCTTCGTGTTCCATGTGAGCCTGCGCCTGGGACCAGTACCGGCTGGAATCTGGAGTCTCCGAACCCCCCGGTGGACCTTGATGCCATACCGCTGCTCCAGTGGCGCCCACTGCGCGAGGAGCCGCTCCGCCACGCTCCCTGCGACGTCCGCCTCCCAATCGAGCACCGGTAGATTCGCGCGCTTCTCCTCCGAGCCCTCTTTGGGCCAGTCATAGATGTAGGGGTGGAGCCAGCGCTGCCGGTTGTTGCGGAACATGGGCAGCAGGTCGTGCGACTCCTCGAACAGAGTGACCTTGCTCCCACGGATGGCGGCTCCCGCCGCGGCCGTCAGCCCCGCAGCGCCCCCTCCGATGACCGCCAGCGCCGAGCCTTCCTTCTGCTTCTCCTCGGCGAAGAGCGCGTGGATGAGGTTGAGGGCTCGGACCTGCTGGGTGTAGAGCGTGATGCGCCGCTCGAAGCACCCGAGAACGTAGACTCCGGGTTCCTCGCGGACGGCCATCTGCTGGAGGATGTCGTGCGTCGTGAGCATGCCCTCTTCTCCGAGGAGGGACGCTACCAGACGCCCCCAGGCGGATCCTCCAGCCTGGTTGTCTTCAGCTCGCTCCACGCCTTCCAAAAGGTGTCCGACTGTTGGACACCTTTGTCTGGAGCGCGCGGCTAGCGCGACTGCTGCGTCTGGTTCGCCGCGGCCTTCTCGTCCTCAATCAGCTGTCCACTCGCCGCCGTCGCCGCCCCGAGCAGCGACGCTCTCGTCTGCGCGTCCTTCGGCTCGCACACGCACCCGGCCGAGCTGCTGATGATGACCATCGCCGTGAGCTTCATCCCCAACGCCTCGCAGTGCGATGCGCACTCGGTGGCGCGCTCCCTCGAGACCGAGCCATAGGTGGCCCTCGCCGTGGTGCAGCCAACGGACAGCAGACAGAGCAGCGGCAGAAGTTTGTTTCGCATGTCCGCCCTTCTCTTCGGGCCGGCTCGTACCGTCAAGGCTGGGCCTGGCGCTCCCAGTCCCTACTTGCTCGAATTCGACGGATAAGGGCCAGCCCCCAGGACCCCCCGTCGGGTGCGGCCTTCCGGAACAGGGGGTGCTATAGCCCGCTCCGTCCTCCGTCTCGCAGGGAAGGAAGTCATGAGCACCGCTCCCCAGTCCTCCATCACGCCCGCCTCCGATTCCTCCGCGCCGCGAGGGGGCTCGGGCGCCATGTTCGACATGATCGCCCCGCGCTATGACCTGCTCAACCGGTTGATGTCCTTCGGCGTGGATCAGCGCTGGCGCAACAAGACGGTGGACGCGCTCGAGCTCAAGCCCGGTGCCCGCGTGCTCGACCTGGCCACCGGCACCGCGGACCTGGCCCTCAAGGTGCTCCAGCGTCACCCGGACACGAAGGTGGTGGGCGTGGACCCCTCCGAGCGCATGCTCGAGGTGGGCCGGAGCAAGGTGGCCGCCAAGGGGCTCACCCGCGTGTGCGAGCTGCAGGTGGGTGACGCGCAGCAGCTCCCCTTCGAGGACAAGAGCTTCGACGGGCTGTGCATGGGCTTCGGCATCCGCAACGTGCCGGACCGCGCCCGCGCCCTCCGCGAGATGGCTCGCGTGGTCCGGCCCGATGGGCGCATCGCCATCCTCGAGTTGGGCGAGCCTCGCAAGGGTCTGCTCGGGCCCCTGGCTCGCTTCCAGATTCGCACCGTGGCGCCCTTCCTGGGCCGGCTGCTGTCCGGCGCCCGCGAGTACCGCTACCTCCAGCAGTCCATCTCCACCTTCCCCGAGCCCGAGGTGTTCGCCGGCATCATGCGCGACTCGGGTCTCGAGGTTCTGCGCGTCACGCCGCTCACCTTCGGCGTGTGCTGTCTGTACGTGGCTCGGCCGCGCTGAGCCTCGCGGCCCTGTTCGCCGCTCCAGTCAGCAGTCGCTCGCGGTTCGACAGTGACAGCGCGCCTGGAGCCGGCGCGCGTGCTCCTTAAGGAAGAAGACGTTTGGGGTGACGTCCTGGCAGCGGCTCGGCGGGGGACCTGTACGCGTGGGGGGAGGCGCAGTGTAGCGTCCACTCTCGGTACCGCACGCGGAAGGGGGGGCTGATTCATGTCCGTCGTCTGGCGGTTCGTCGTCCTCGTCCTCTCATTGATGCTGCTCGCGCCAGACGCGGTGGCCCGGGGGACTCCGGCGGACAGGCCCATGCGGGTGGTCTTCCTCGACAGTCTGGTGCCGGGCAATCCCTGGCGGCAGAACGTCCTGGCGGCCATGCGGGCCGCCGCGCGGGACCTGGGCATCGACTTCATCCACCAGCCCGTTGGCCACTGGCCGGGGGATATCCTCGAGCGGGCGCGCGAGGTGATGACCGGGCCCGGCAAGCCGGACTACGTCCTCCTCTCGATTCACCGGGGCGTTGGCCCCCGCCTCCTCGAGATCGCCGAGGAGAAGCGCGTCCCCGTCTTCGTCATCAACGCCGGGCTGCTGCCCGCGGACGTGGTGCGCTTCGGCGGACCTCGCGGGCACTTCCCGCACTGGCTCGGCCAGATGCTGCCGGACGAGAAGCACGCCGGCCAGGTGTTGGCCCGGCTCCTCCTCGAGGCCGCCACCCGGGGCCGCCCTCCCGGGGCTCCCGTGGGACTCGTCGCCCTCCAGGGGCAGTTCGGAGATGGCTCCTCGCTGGGGCGCACCGCGGGGCTGCGCCAGGCCGTGGTCGGGTGGGACGGCGCCGTGCTCCTCCAGGAGGTCTCGGCTTCCTGGCGGGAGGACGTGGCGCTGAGCAAGATGCGCCTGCTGCTGCGCCGCTACCCGGAGCTCCGGGTCATCTGGTCCGCCAACGACAGCATGGCGCTGGCCGCCCTGCGCGCCGTGGAGGAGGTCGGCCGCCACCCCGGCCAGGACGTCCTGGTGGGTGGCATCGACTGGACACCCCGCGCCCTCCAGGCCGTGCGCGAGGGCCGCATGGTGACGACGCTCGGTGGCCACTTCCTCGAGGGCGCGTGGGCCCTGGTGCTGCTTCACGACCACCACCATGGACGCGATTTCGTCTCCGAGGGGCTCGACTGGCGCACGACGCAGGCCCCCGTCTCGCGCGACAACGTGGAGGCCGTCCTCCGCTTCCTCGGCGAGGGAGACTGGGAGTCCATCGACTTCCGCGCCTTCTCCAAGGTGGCCAACCCCTCGCTGACTCACTACGACTTCTCCCTCCGAGCCCTGTTCGCTCAGCGGCACCTCCGCTTCCCGGACCACCTCCTGGATGTGTATGGATTCGCGCGCCCCGTCCCCTCCGAGCGCAAACCCTGAGGCCGTGGCTCCTCCTCGCTCCAGGCGCTCCTCGCGGGGGTGGTGGTTGAGTCCCGACAACCGGCTCGGCCGCCGGCTGCTCGTCGCCATCATGCTCTTCAGTGCTGTGGTCAGCCTCGCCAGCACCACCGTGCAGCTCGTCGCCGACTACCAGAGCGAGGTCCACGCCCTGGAGGCGCGGTTGGAGCAGATCCGCTCCAGCTACGCCCAGGGCCTCGCGCAGAGCCTCTGGTCGCTCGACGAGGAGCCGCTGCGCATCCAGCTCGAGGGGATTACGACCCTGCCGGACATCGTCCAGGCCCAGGTGGACAGCTCCTTGGGCACCCACTACGTGGCGGGTCAATCGCCTCCCCCGGGGAAGGCGCTGGAGCGCTCCATTCCGCTGCACCACGGGCAGCGCTTCCTGGGGACGCTCCGGGTGCGCGCCACCCTGGATGACATCTACTCGCGCCTGTGGGACCGGGTGCTCATCATCCTCGCCACCCAGGCCGCCAAGACGTTCCTCATCGCCCTGTTCGTCCTCTTCATCGTCCAGCGCATGGTGACGCAGCACCTGGCCACCATGGCGGCCTACACGCGCGGGCTCAATCCGGCGCACCTGAGCTCGCCCCTGGTGCTGCACCGCGGGGAGCGCGAGGGCGCCCTCCACGATGAGCTCGATGAGGTGTGCTCGGCCATCAACGAGATGCGCGAGTCGCTGCGCCAGGAGCTGGACGTGCGCCAGCGCTCCGAGGCCGCCAATGCCTTCCTGGCCCAGGCTGGCGAGGTCCTCCTCGCCTCGCTGGATTTGGAGAAGGTGCTGCCGCGTGTGGCCTCGCTGTGTGTGGGCCAGCTCTGCGACTGGTGCATCATTGATCTGAATGAGGACGGAGAGGTGCGTCGGGTGAGCGGAGCGCACGCGGACGCGGCGAAGCGGCCCCTGCTCGAGGAGCTGCAGCGTCGCTACCCACCCGGCCCCGGCTCGAGGTCCCTTCCGGGCATCGTTGTGCGCACGGGCCAGTTGAGTCTGGAGCCCCACGTCACCGAGGAGAAGCTGCGCGCCATGTGCGCGGATGAGGAGCACTTCCGGCTGGCGCGGGCGCTCGGCATCCAGAGCCTGCTGGTGGTGCCGCTGGTGGCCCGAGGCGCTCCGCTGGGTGCCATCTCACTCGTCTCGGCCACGCCGGAGCGCTACGGGCCCGCCGAGCTCGCCCTGGCTCAGGAGCTGGCACGCCGCGCCGCCATCGCCATCGACAACGCGCGGCTGTGGCGGCAGTCCGAGCAGGCCATCCGCCTGCGTGACGTCTTCCTCGCTGTGGCCGCGCACGAGCTGCGCACTCCCCTGCTGCCGCTGCAACTGCGCCTGCAGAGCCTGCTGCGGCGCGCCCGGAGCGGGGCCTCCGTGGAGCTGCCCCGGCTCTTGGACGAGGTGGTCTCCGCCGAGCGGCAGACGCGGCAGTTGGGGCAGTTGGTGGACCAGCTGTTGGACGTGTCCAACCTCAGCGCGGGCTACCCGTTGGAGCTGCGCCGCCAGCGGGTGGACCTGGGCGAGCTGGTGGCCGGTGTGCTGGAGGGGATGCAGCAACAGGTGGCAGCCAGTGGCTCCGAGGTACGGCGCGAGCTGGGCACGGCGGCCGTGGGCTGGTGGGACGCGCGGCGACTGGCGCAGGTGGTGACGGGCCTGCTGCACAACGCGCTGAAGTTCGGACAGGGCCGCCCCATCGACGTGCGCGTGACGTCGCGGGAGGGCTCGGTGCTCCTGGTGGTGCGGGACCACGGCCTCGGTATGTCGGAGAGCGAGACGGAGCGCATCTTCGAGCGCTTCGACCGAGGGGTGCCGGAGCGGCACTATGGCGGGCTGGGGCTCGGGCTCTACCTGGCGCGGCGACTGGTGGAGGCCCACGGAGGAAGCATCTCCGTCGAGAGCCACCCGGGCGAGGGCTCCACCTTCACGGTGGTGCTGCCGCTGGGTGAGGCCCCGGGCGTGGCGAGCGGCTCGAACGCTGTGGGTTGAGGGGCCTTCCGGGCGCGCGAGTCGCCAACTGGTCCGACCATCGGACCAGTTGCTCGAGCTCGGGCCCGGAGGGTCTCCCCTCCTCTGCTCCCTCCCTCGCGGAAAGGGAGCCCGCGCCTCACTTGGCTTGCCTTCCCGGGTGCTCCGCGTGAGAAGTGGGGCTCCCCTCTTCCCCTCCCCTGCCGACATGAAGCACGAGTACGACGTCATCGTGGTGGGCCTGGGCCACGCGGGCTGCGAGGCCGCCCTGGCCTGTGCTCGCATGGGCCTCTCCACCCTGGGCCTCACCCTCAAGCGCGAGCGCGCCGCCGTCATGAGCTGCAACCCCGCCGTCGGTGGCACCGCCAAGGGCCACCTGGTGCGCGAGCTGGACGCGCTCGGCGGGGAGATGGGCCGCGTGGCGGACCAGGCGGGCACGCACTTCAAGACGCTGAATGCCTCGAAGGGCCCGGCCGTGCAGGCCACCCGTGTGCTGTGCGACCGGGAGGCCTACGCGCGCACCATGCAGTCCGTGCTCTGGGCCCAGCCGAACCTCACCGTGCACGAGGCCGAGGTCTCCGCCGTGGTGGCCGAGGGCGGACGTGTGGCCGGCGTGGTGCTCGGGGACGGCACGCAGGTGGCGGCGAGCGCGGTGCTGCTCACCACTGGCACCTTCCTCCAGGCCCTCATGCACGTGGGCGAGAAGAAGGAGGTGGGCGGGCGGCTCGGCGACGAGGCGGCGAAGGGGCTGTCGGACTCGCTGCGCTCGCTCGGCTTCTTGCTGGGACGCTTCAAGACGGGGACGCCCGCGCGCCTGGTACGCGACAGCATCCACTGGGCCGCGATTGAGCCGCAGCCCGGAGACTACCCGCCGCGCCCGCTGTCTCTGCGCACGCGGTGGGGGCTCGGGGGCGGAGCGTTTCCGAACCAGCCCGCGGTGACGTGCGCGCTCACGTACACCACGGCCGAGACGCACCGGATTCTGCGTGACAACATCCACCGCTCGCCGCTCTTCCAGGGGGAGATTGTCGGGCGAGGCCCGCGCTACTGCCCGTCGCTAGAGGACAAGGTGGTGCGCTTCTCGGCTCGCGAGCGGCACCTGGTGTTCCTGGAGCCCGAGGGCCCCGAGTCCCCGCTGGTGTATCCGGCGGGCCTGAGCACGAGCATGCCGGCGGAGGTGCAGCTCGAGTTCCTGCGCACGCTGCCGGGGTTGGAGAAGGTGGAGGTGGCGCGCTTTGGCTACGCGGTGGAGTACGACTACGCGCCGCCCACGCAGCTGAAGGAGACGCTGGAGACGAAGCAGGTAGAGGGCCTGTACTTCGCGGGGCAGCTCAACGGGACGAGCGGGTACGAGGAGGCGGCCTTCCAGGGGTTGTTCGCGGGAATCCAGGCGGGGCTGAAGGTGAAGGGCGAGCCGGCGCTGGTGCTCGGCCGGGACGAGGCGCACGGAGCGGTGCTGGTGGACGAGCTGGTGACGAAGGGGGTGGACGAGCCCTTCCGCATGTTCACGAGCCGCTCGGAGCATCGGCTGAAGCTGCGCGAGGGGAACGCGGAGCTGCGGTTGGCGAGGCACGGGGCGCGGGTGGGGCTGGTGTCGCGCGAGGTGCTGGAGCGGGTGGAGGAGAAGCGGCGAGCGGTGGCGGACGAGGTGGCGCGGCTGAAACGGACGGGGCTGGCGGCGAGGCTGAAGAGGCCGGAGGTGACGTACGCGGCGCTGGCGGCGGAGAAGCCGGAGGGCTGGCCGGAGCTGCTCGGGGAGGTGGTGGAGGAGGTGGAGGTGGAGGTGAAGTACGAGGGCTACATCGTGATGGCGGAGCGGGCGGCGGCGCGGGAGGCGGAGGCGTGGGATGGGTGGAGGATTCCGGGGGACTTCGCGTACGCGGGGGTGAGGGGCCTGTCGGCGGAGGCGGTGGAGAAGCTGGAGAAGGTGAGGCCGGCGACGGTGGGGCAGGCGAAGCGGATACCGGGGCTGACGCCGGCGGCGTTCTCCCTGGTGCTGGTGGCGCTGAAGCGCAGCGGGTTGGGGAGTGGCGAGGGCCCTGGAGGATGCGGGGTCTGATCGCAAAGGGGGGTGTGGACAAGGTGTGGAGAAGTTTCAGGCACCGAAAGGTGCGAGACATTTCAAGGACTTGGAGTCCGAGTAGGGAGAGGTGGCTGTGGATAACGCGCGCTTCGGCGATCTGATTGGGCAGGGGAGCAGGACGTTGGGGGTGACGTTGGGGGAGGACGTGCCGCCGCGGCTGCACCGGCTGATGGGCGAGCTGTTGAAGTGGAACGCGAAGGTGAACCTGACGGCGATAACGGCGGAGGAGGAGGTGGTGGAGAAGCACTTCCTGGACTCGCTGGCGGTGCTGCCGGAGGTGGAGGGAGCGGGGAGCGTGCTGGACGTGGGGGCGGGGGCGGGCTTCCCGGGGTTGCCGCTGAAGATGGCGAGGCCGTCGTTGGCGGTGACGATGGTGGACGCGGTGGGGAAGAAGGTGGGGTACCTGAAGGCGGTGATTGCGGTGGCGGGGTTGGGGCTGACGGGGACGAAGGCGGTGCACACGCGAGCGGAGGGCAAGCCGGAGGCGGAGGGGCTGCCGAGGGCGGACCGGGTGATCGCGAGGGCCTTCATGGACCTGCCGGACTGGCTGGACCTGGCGCCGACGTACCTGGCGGAGGGCGGGCAGGTGGTGGCGATGTTGGGCAAGGCGCTGAGCGAGGACGAGCTGCGAGCGCAGGCCGAGAAGCGGGGCCTGAAGCTGGTGTCGGCGAGGGCCTACCGGCTGCCGTTCTCGGGAGCGGAGCGTCAGGTCGCCGCGTTCGCGAAGCAGTAGAGAAGGAGGGCGCCGCGGAGCATCAACCCCTCTCCCTCTGGGAGAGGGTCAGGGTGAGGGTATAGAGGTCCCCGGGTTGAACCCGAGCGAGACGCTACCCTGTCCTCCACCTTACGGAAGCGTCGCGAAGAGGCCCGTCACTGCGCGGTGACGGAGGCCGGTGCGCTCCCAAGGACTTAGACTTTTCAAGCACCGATGGGAGTGGCCGGAGGCTCGAGACAGGAGCCGGGCCAGCCCGTGAGTCGTCGGTTGCGTTCACAGGGGGGAACGCGACATGAGCACAGCGCCGGCGAAGGAGGCCATGGGGGGTCCCGAGCGGGACAGAAACAGCGGTGGCTCGAGCCGGGGCCTGGCGCTCTGGTCCGGCATCACCTTGGTGGTGGCCCAGGTGCTGCTGGTGGCCCATGCGTGGGGCAGGTGGGCCGCGGTGGGGGCGCTGTGCACGCTCTTCGCGCTCCGCTTCGGGCTGAACACGTTCATCTTCTCCCGAGCGAAACGGCTGGGGCGCATGGGGCGGGTGGAGACGTGCGTGGTGTTGCTCGGCAACATGGCCGCGAGCACGGCGGAGTCGCAGCTGATGCGGTGGAACCTGATGGGGTGGCTCACCGTGCTGCTCCAGGCTGTCTTTCTGAATGCCTTCCCCTCGAGGGACGCGCTCACGGAGAGACGGGTAGGGCTGGGCCTGTACCTGGCGGTGTCGGCGGGGCTGGGGCTGCGCGCTGGGGTGGAGCCGGGGACGGTGGGCCTGTTCTGCCTGGCGGCGTGCGCCTTCTACGGACTGGGAGAGGCGCGCTGCCTGCTGCTGAGCGATGCGCTGGAGGCCTCGAGGGAGAGTCACCGACGGCTGCAGCGGATGCAGCGCGAGCTGGTGACGCACGAGAAGCTGTCGAGCCTGGGGCTGCTGGCCGCGGGGGTGGCGCACGAAATCAACAACCCGATGGCCTTCGTGACGAGCAACGTGCGGTCGCTGAGTCGTGACCTGGCGGCACAGGAGGAGCTGCCGGAGGAGCTGCGCGAGTACGTGGACGACGTGTTGCCGGCGACGCTGGACGGAATCCGGCGGGTGAACGCGATTGTCGCGGACCTGAAGCGCTTCGCGCGGAACGACCCCGAGGAGCCGGTGGAGTTCGATCTGAACGCGGAGGTGTCCTCGGCGCTGAGGCTGTCACAGGGGGAGCGGAGGGGGCGCTGCCAGGTGGAGCTGGAGCTGGGCGAGCTGCCACCGGTGATGGGCCAGCCGAGACAGATAGGGCAGGTGGTGCTGAACCTGCTCGTCAACGCGGTGCAGGCGGTGCCGGGGCAGGGGGGCGTGGTGAAGGTGAGGACGCGAGCGGAGGAGGAAGAGGTGGTGGTGGAGGTGCGGGACAACGGGGTGGGGATGTCGAAGGAGGTGCTGGGGCAGCTCTTCCAGCCGTTCTTCACGACGAAGCCAGTGGGGGAGGGGACGGGGCTGGGGTTGGCGGTGGCGTACGGCATCATCACGGGACATGGGGGCCGCATCGAGGTGGAGTCAGCGCTCGGGAGGGGCACGTGCTTCACGGTGCGGTTGCCGGTCGCGGCAGAGGAGCGAGTCACCACCCCTCTCCCGCCGGGAGAGGGACGGGGTGAGGGTCTCCCGGCCCACGGGTTGAGCCCGCGCGAAGCCCCCTCTCCCGCTGGGAGCGGGCTGGGGTGAGGGTCTCGGCTCAATGCTGGGGGCGGAGGGCTCGGTGAAGGTGCGGAGGGCGGGGTGATGGCCTTCTCCCATGCGTGGTGTGCCCGGCGTGGATGCGCTTCGATGAGGCGGGCGATCCGGAGCGCCGAAACGTGCTCAGCCTGGGGCTCTCCACTGGGCTACGCCTTTCGAGTGAACGCGGGCCTGCGCGTCATGTCGGGAGTGGTGGTGGTGATGCCAGTGGAGCCGCGAGTGCAGGGGCAGTGGGTGCTGCTGATGAACGGCGAGCCGAATCTGCAGCCGGGCCTGGCCTTCCTGTTGGACCCGGTCCGCTGAACACGGCGCGAATCGATGGGTGGAAGGTGCTGCTCCTCATTCTGGTCTCCTTGGGAGCGGGTTCGTTCGTCTTCCGTCTGAGCCTGGAGGTTGCCTTGGCGCAGGAGGGCTCCGCGGAGTCCGGACCCGAGCTGTCGAGGGGCGGCTCGCAGCGGGCTCGCCCCGAGTCAGCGCGGTAGCAGGGCGGACGGCTCGGCGTTTTCCGGTGGCGCTGCCCCGCGAGGAGTACGGGGGGCTGCTGTGGATGCAGCAGTTTCCGGCGGGCCGGAAGCTCACGGGAGAGGCGCGACTTGGGGGCACGGGCGAGCTGCTCGGGTGCTCGGGGGTGTTCCACGTGGAACATCCGGTAGACCGGCTCATGCGAGGTCCGAGCGCGAACGGCGGGCGAGGGGAGGCAGAGTCGCTTCTGGGCACAAGTCCGGTGCAAGCCCCGGCGTGGGCCGAGGACGGATGGAAGGCCGGGGGGCTGCACGGAGCGCGACTCCGGATGGAGGGGGCCCTCATGGAACCGCGGTCCTCGGCCGGGTGGAGCAGGGGAGGGGAGTCGACGGGGTTCCTCTGGCGGGAGGAGAGGCTTTCGGGCCGGGGGATGTTCCACGTGGAACGGTGGACCCGACTCCAGGGCGGGCGGAGGGTCCACGAAGTCTTTGGACATGGTCCGAACCCGTGGATGTCCCCTCTCCCGCTGGGAGAGGGCTAGGGTGAGGGTCTTTCCGACGGTTCCGTGCCGAATGCGAGCCGGGTCGAGGAACACGAGGGAGACGACCCTCACCCCCCGCCCTCTCCCAGAAGGAGAGGGAGCATGCGCAACACGACCAGGTCCACGAACTCCGTGGACACTCCACTAGGGGGTGTTTCGGGCAGAAGGCTGGAAGCCAATCTCCTTCGGGGCCGTGGCAGAAGGGGAATGGGGCTAGTGCCAGGGAGGGGGGACCACATGCGCCCAGGGCCAAGCCGTCACAGACGTACTTGAAGGGGTCTCATCCCCTCTCCCGAGGGGAGAGGGGAAACTGTGTCAGCACAGGTTCCGAGGGGCACTCCTTCGCAGGTCTGCCTGATGGGAATGGGACGCGAGCCTTTCCGGCCAGGACTGTTCCACGTGGAACGTGCCGGTCTAAGTGTCTGTCCTCGGCACTGAGTCGGACGGCTCGGCCGGAAGGCCAAAGCAGACCCTTTGGGGCCTTTCTGGGGAGGGGTGTTCCACGTGGAACAACGGACCCTGGCAGGGCCGAGGTGGAGCAGGGTCTATCCGAGGACAACCCGAGGCCGGAAGACAGGCTCTCTGGCCAGAAGATGTTCCACGTGGAACGTGTCTGCTTGGGGGAAGGAGGCCGATCCCCGTGAGAGGCCTTTCTGGGCGTGGAGCGTTCCACGTGGAACAACGGGCTCTCGGCCAATAGGGGCGGGCGGAGTCGCTCCGGGGAAGGCTCCGAAGGGGGGGAGGAGCGGCTCGCGGGCCAGAAGATGTTCCACGTGGAACGTGTCTGCGTTGGGGAGCGCGGCCGGTCCGCGTGAGAGGCCTTTCTGGGCGTGGAGCGTTCCACGTGGAACAGCGCGCCTGGTTGGATGCGCAGGGCAGGGGGCTTCCCATGGCTTTCTGGCCGCGGGACTTGAGGCGTGTAGGCCAGGGCTTGTTCCACGTGGAACAGCCCCGTTCGGGTCCGGGGTCCTGTGTCCGCTGGCTGCTCCAATCCCTCACCCCAGCCCTCTCCCAGGGGGAGAGGGGGCTTCTCGCGGCTCCAACCCGGGGGCCTGGCACCCTCACCCCGTCCCTCTCCCGGGGGGCGAGGGGAGTCGGGCGCGGGGCGTTCGACGGGCGGATGTCAGGCAGGCGAGCTAGAAGTCTGATCCGGTCGCGGACTGGATCAGCCGACGATTTGATGGATCAATACGGGAGTCGGTACATGCCTCCCCCGCAGAGCCCCCGGGCACTCCCGGGGCGTCGCAAGGATGGGCCACGTGGGTCGAATCATCTGCATCTCCAATCAGAAGGGCGGCGTCGGTAAGACGACCACCGCTATCAACCTCGCCGCGAGCCTCGCTGCCGCTGAGCGCAAGGTGCTCCTCGTCGACATGGACCCTCAGGGCAATGCCGGCAGCGGGCTCGGGCTCAAGCGCGAGCAGCTCCAGGGCACCGTCTATGATGCCCTCCTCGGCGGCCGTCCCATGGGCGAGCTCCTCCACCCCACCGAGCTGCGCTTCCTCCAGGTGGTTCCCGCCACCCCGGATCTCACCGGCGCCGAGGTCGAGCTCGTAGGCCAGGAGCGTCGCGAGTACCGCCTCCGCGATGCCCTCCGCCCGCTCGCCGAGCAGTACGACTACATCATCATCGACTGTCCGCCCTCGCTCGGGCTGCTCACCCTCAACTCGCTGATCGCCGCGGACTCCGTCCTCATCCCGCTGCAGTGCGAGTACTACGCGCTCGAGGGGCTCTCTCAGCTCAACCACACCATCGATCTGGTGCGGCAGGCCTTCAACCCCGAGCTGAAGATGGAGGGCATCCTGCTCACCATGTTCGACTCGCGCGCGAACATCGCCAACCAGGTCGTCGCGGACGTGCGCGGCTACTTCAAGGAGCAGGTCTTCACGTCCGTCGTCCCGCGCAACGTGCGCCTGTCCGAGTGCCCGTCCTTCGGCAAGCCCATCCTGCTCTACGACATCAAGTCCAAGGGCTGTGAGAGCTACCTGGCGCTCGGCCGCGAAATCATGCAGCGCGAGCCCAACCCGCCCCCTGCTCGCAAGGTGGCCTAGCCTCCGGGCCGCCTCCCGCCCGCATCCTTATATATGCGGGGCGCGGAGCAGCCCTCCCTCGTCTGGCCGGGACTCATGGTTCCCACCTGCCGAGGGGCTGTCGAAGTGTTGAGCCGAGCTGGAGCGGGGTCCCCGTTCCGCTCGCCCCCGCCGGGCTCCCGCGTCCCCCCGGTCGAGGTGGTGCTGTTCAGGGACGTGGCCACCCGGTCCCTCTCCGGGCGGTTGTGCCGGGCCCTCCCGGCGGAGACGACGCAGTGCTGAACGGTGACAAGCAGAAGCGGGCGTTGGGCCGTGGCCTCTCCGCCCTCATCCCCCAGGCCGCTCCTCCTCCCGCTGCTGCTGCCGCGGTGGCGGTGGTGGCTCCCGAGCCCCCGGCTCCTCCCAAGGGCAGCGTCTTCAAGCTTCCCATCGAGGCGATTCATCGCGACACCCTCCAGCCGCGTCGCCACTTCGACGAGGAGAAGCTGCGCGAGCTCACCGAGTCCATCAAGGCTCAGGGCGTCCTCATGCCCATCCTCGTGCGCAAGGACGGTGAGGGCTTCAAAATCATCGCCGGTGAGCGTCGCTGGCGCGCCTCGCAGCTCGCGGGCCTCCATGAGATTCCCGCCATCGTCCGCGAGGTCTCCGAGGTCGAGGCCTTCGAGCTCGCCCTGGTGGAGAACCTCCAGCGCGCGGACCTCAACCCCATGGAAGAGGCCGAGGGCTATCACCGCCTCGTCGAGGAGTTCGGCCTCACTCAGGACCAGGTGGCTCAGCGCGTGGGCAAGGAGCGCTCCACGGTGGCCAATGCCCTGCGTCTGCTCGGCCTGCCCCCGGAGGTGAAGGGCATGGTGGCCGAGGGCAACCTGAGCGCCGGCCATGCTCGCGCGCTGCTCGGAGTGCCCCGCATCCCGGAGATGACCGAGCTGGCCCAGCAGGTGGCGGCGCGCAAGCTGAGCGTGCGCGACACCGAGAAGCTCGTTCAGCAGGCCAAGGGCAACAAGGCGAAGGACTCGGGCAAACCGGCCAAGCTGAGCCCGCAGGTGAAGGCCCTGACCGAGGAGCTCCAGCGCATTCTGGGCACCAAAGTGCGTTTGGTGGAGAAGAGCAGTGGAAAAGGCACCATCGAAGTCGACTACTTCTCGTACGATGACCTCGATCGCATCCTGAAGGTACTCAGGAAGGAGTAGCTCGTGGCGCTCCTCGGCAAAAAAGAAGAGAAGACCAACGTACCGCTTCTAGGCAGACGGGAGGATGAATCCGTGGCAACGCGTCCGGGTGAGGTTCACACGCTGCTCGGTAAGGGCAGTGAGTTCGAGGGGAAGCTCACCTTCGAGGGACAGGTTCGTATCGACGGGAAGTTCAGCGGGCAGATCATCACCAAGGACGTGCTCGTCATTGGGGATGGGGCCCGTGTGCAGGCGGAAATCAACGCCGGCACCGTCATCATCAACGGCACCGTGGAAGGCAACGTGCGCGCCGCGCAGCTCATCGAGCTGCACGCTCCCGCGCGCGTGAAGGGCAACCTGGAGAGCCCCGCGCTCACCATGGACCGCGGCGTCATCTTCGAGGGCACCAGCAAGATGGAGAACCTCGGCAAGGGTGGAACGCCCCCGCCTCCGGGTGGTGAGGGCAAGAAGTAGTGCGCCGCGCCGAGCGCCAGCCCGTGCACGCCGCCCTGGTGGCGCTGTGCGTGCTGGCGGCCGGCTGCGGTGGTTGCAAGCAGCAGCAGGAAGAGCCGCCTGTGACTCCGGAGGCCGAGGCCCCGGAGCAGCGGTCCGCCCCGCAGCGCCGCGTGGGAGTGAAGGTGCCCATGCCGCCGGGGTGGACGGCCCAGGTGGCGCAGGATGGGAGCTTTCAGTTTGGCCCTCCCGGCCGCCCGGTGTTGCGCGTGGACCTGCGCCCCGGCCAGGGCACCACGCTGCCTTCCCCGGAAGCGCTCGCCGAGTCGGTGGAGCAGTCCTTCGGGGGCTCCGTGCACTCGTTGGAGCAGCAGTCGGGCGGCGCGGACTACTCGCTCGTGCGGGTGATGCTCGAGCCGAAGCTCGAGGATGGGGGCCTGGGGGCGCGCTACCCGGCGCTTTTCGGCGCTCGGCGCGTGGAGAAGGACCTCTTCCTGTGCGCCACCTTTCCCGGCGTCAGCACTGACGAAGTGCTCCAGGCCACCGAGGCCTGCCGCGGCATCGAGTTCCAGCAGCCGCGCTGAGCAGGCGAGGCCCCGCAAAGACATCGGGCGCAGTCACCCGGAGCCCCATGTTCTCCGAGTGCGCGCCCGATGCTTCCCCCCTCGCACCAGGGAGCCGGCCCTTCCCCCCGGACGGCCGGCACTCTGGCGGATGCATGAACTCCGGACCACTGCGGGTGGTGGACGACTGAGTGTCTCGCGCGGGTTCCGCGCTTCGGGCTGACTTCGACAGGTGTGTGCGCCCGCGGACGCTCGCCGCGAGGTGGCTCTCCTGGAATGTCGGGTGGCCTTCGCTTCCGCCCTCGCAACGCCGAGCGGGCGGGCGTATTCCGCACCGCGCGTATGAGGGCGTCCGGAGTCGGCATGCCGTCCGGGTATGGCGCTCAGCTGTGAGACACCTTCACGTAGACGGCGTGGCGCTCATCGTCGACGACGAGCGTGCCGCCATTGGCGTCGCAGGTTGTCGCCGGGTCAGCCCCGGGCACCTGCCAGCCTGGCGAATGCCTTCGCCCCGGAGCTTGGGGCCCTGGGCACTTCAGGGAGCAGGACCTTCCGGGCACGAAATCGCGCAACTGGTCCGATGGTCGGACCAGTTGGAGAACTGCGCGCCCGGAGGGTCTCCGGGTCTCTGGGGTCATGGCGCGGGTGTGCTGTGCGGATGCCCTGGCGCAGCGCGTTGCCACAAGAGGTGGGTTCAACCCGCGTCCGAGCGGTGGCCGTCTCTCACGGGAGCGGCCTTGAGGCTCGCGAGAAGGTGCTCATCGCAGGCAAGCAGGAGTGGAGAGAGGTCTCGCCTCAGTGCCTCCACATCCCGGTCAAACAGCCAGCTTAGCGTCTGTTGGGACCAGTCGAGGACAGCCTCGGACGAGAGGAGGGGCCGCACGACTCCTGCCATTCCCTCGAAGGCCCGTTCCAGCGACTGGACGAGGAGGAAGTGCCCGGGACGATTCGCCACCCCTGCGGCCATCCGCAGCATCGCGAACTCCTGTTCCACCCAGCGCTTGGAGCCATCGTCCCAGCGTGCGCTCTCCCGAAGCATGAAGCAGGCATCCTGGAGTGGCCTGAGCTCATTCTCGGAGGCGTGCGCGCAGGCGTGCACAAGTAGCCCGACAGCGGTCTCCCGCTTGAGCGCGAAGTACCCCTCCAGCAGGCGGAGTCTCTCGGGACGTGCGCTACCCCATGCATGGAGTGCCACGCCCACACTCTCGAGCGTCACGGCTTGCTCGATGGCGACCGCACGAGCCTGGCGCCCCTGTCTCCGGACGATCAGCCCGCGCTCGGCGAGACGCAGCAGCGCCTCTCGGATGGTCCCCCTCTCCACGCCATAGCTTCGCGCCAGCATCCGCTCTGAAGGAAGACCCCCGCTCGCGGGGAGCCTTCCCTGCGAAATCATGCGCTCGAGGTCCTCCTCGATGCACACGACTCGCTTCATTCTCTCCCAATGCTCCATCGCCGCCTCCTCCTGCTGGCTGGCCGTGCAGCAGGCGGGCCAGTCAGGCGGGAGGGCGTGGAAGCCGCCCTGGTGCTGAGCCGCTTCCTCATGGACGAGCTCCAGGGATGGCGCTTGCTCAGTCGAGGTGGCATCCATGTCCGTCGACTTCACCGGATGCCCATCCACCGCTGAGATACGGCGCGAGAGACAGTTCGTCCGGACGCCAGAGGCCTGGGGGCTAGGACTCCCTTCCGGGCGCGAGCTGCGCCAACTGGTCCGATGGTCGGACCAGTTGAGCGGGAACGCGCCCGGCGGGTCTCCCCCCTGGGCCTGGCGTGCGCTCAGCGCTTGAGAGCCAGCGAGAGGGCGAAGTCGCCCGCCGCGTCCGTCCAGCGCTCCGCCAACCGCAGCCCCGCGACCGACAGCTCCGCCTCCACCTGCTCCGGGTGGAACTTGCAGCTCACCTCCGTGCGCAGCACCTCGCCCGGGGCGAAGTTCACATAGCGCTTCACCGCCGGCAGCTTCACCGCCTGCGCCCGTGTGGAGATGAGCCGCATCTCTATCCAGCCGTTCTCCTCGTCGAAGGGCGCCAGGTGCTCGAAGGCCTCGGGCTCGAAGTCCGCTCCCAGCTCGCGGTTGAGCACGTGCAGCACGTTGCGGTTGAAGGCCGCCGTCACCCCCGCCCCGTCGTTGTACGCCGCGAAGAGCCGCTTGCGGCACTTGAGCAGGTCCGTCCCCAACAGCAGCCCCTCTCCCGGCTCCATCCCCGAGGCCAGCTCGGCGTAGAAGCGCGCGCGCTCGGCCGGCTTCAGGTTGCCGATGGTTCCTCCCAGGAAGGCCACCAGCCTGCGCCCTCCACGAGGCAGCCGCCCCAGGTGCCGCTCGAAGTCCCCCACCACCGCGTGCACCTTCAGCTCCGGGTACTCGCCCGCCACCGCCCTCGCCGCCTGCCTCAGGAAGGACTCGCTCACGTCGAAGGGGACGAAGCGCCTCAGCCTCCCCGTGCTCCGCAGCGCGTCCAGCAGCAGCCGCGTCTTCTCGCTGCTCCCGCTGCCCAGCTCAATCAACGTGTCCGCCCCGCTCGCTCGGGCGATGTCTCCCGCGTGCGCTACCAGGATTTCCCGCTCGCGCCGCGTGGGGTAGTACTCGGGCAGCCGCGTAATCTCGTCGAAGAGCTGGCTGCCGCGCTCGTCATAGAGCCACTTGGGTGACAGCTCTCGGGGCCTGCCCTCTCCGCACAGCCCGGCCAGCACCTCCGCGCGCAGCGCCCGCTGCGCGTCCCCCGGCTGCACGTGCACCTCCACCGTCACCTCGGGCGCGCGCTGCCGACCCAGTCCCGTCCCGCCCATCCCGCCCCTCCGTTCCATGAGTCACCTCGCGTCGCGCGCGCATCTGAAGCCGGCGAAGATTTGCCGCCGGATGGGGTAGTCCCAGTTGCGGAAGCTGTTGCGCACCGCCACCGGCGCGCTCGCCCACGCCCCACCCTTCAACACCCGGTACTCCGTCCCGAAGAACACCTCCGAGTATTCACGGTAGGGAAAAGATTTGAACCCCAAGTAACCGTCAAAGGTGCTGGAGGTCCACTCCCAAACATCTCCGAGCAGTCCCCAGACGCCGTCAGCGCTCTGGCCCGCAGGGTAGCTGCCCACGGGCGAGGGGCCCCAGGTGTCACCGCCGAGGTTGGCGTGGCTGGCGTCCCCAGGCGCGTCGCCCCAAGGGTGAACGCGGGGCCGCCCGTCCGAGCCCGCCGCGGCCTTCTCCCACTCGGCTTCGGTGGGCAGCCGCTTGCCGGCCCAGCGCGCGTAGGCGTCCGCCTCGTACCAGCACACGTGTTGCACGGGCTCGTCCCGCGGCAGAGGCTCCACCCAGCCGAAGCGCTGCCTCAGCCAGGCGCCGCCCTCCTGCGGCAGCCAGAAGAGTGGGTGGCGAATGCCCTGGGCCTGAATCCACTCGAAGCCCTTCGGGTCCCACCAGCGACTGTCTTCGTAGCCGCCGGACTCGACGAAGACGACGAAGTCCCCGTTGGTGACGGGGTGCGAGTCCAGGAGGAAGTCCTGCACGTGTACGGTGTGGGCGGGGCGCTCGTTGTCGTAGGCCCAGGGTGCGTCGCTGCCCAGGAGCACGGGGCCGCCGGAGAGGAAGACCTCGTATTGGGCGGCGCGGGCGGGGCGGGGACGGGGGAGCGCGGCGGGCCGGTACTCGTGGCTCGTCATGAGCTGCAGCGTGGCGGCGAGCGTCTCCAGGTGCTGTTGCTCGTGCTGGGCCACCATGCCGAAGACGAAGCCGCCGCGGAGCAGCGGTGCGGGAGCGTCCTCGGGGAGCTGCTGCATCCACTCGAGCGAGGCCTGGCGCACGCGGGAGGCGTAGGCGAGGGCCTGCTCGGGGGAGAGCAGGGGCAGTTGGACGCGAGAGGCGCGCGGGTGGCGGAAGGCGTCGTAGAGGGCGTCGAAGGCCGGGTCGGTGAAGGCGGGGGCGCCGAGGGCGCGCAGCAGCCATTGCTCCTCGTAGTTGGCCATATGGGCCACGTCCCAGACGATGGGGGACATGAGGGGCGAGTGCTGGCGGGTGAGGGCGTCTTCGGGCAGGCCCTCGAGCATCCGCAGCAAGCGCGAGCGCGCGGCGGTGAGCTCGGTGACAGCACGGGCCTTCCAGGGACGAGGCTCCTGCTGGCCCGCGTCCCGGCGGGCCTCGAGGGGACTGCGCATTGTGCCTCCAAAGTTAGGGAGTGAGGGGCGGTGGAGGGAGTGCCCTCGTCCTGGCGCGCGAGCCGCCCGTGAGACACCGTACGCCGAGGACTTGGGATGTTGGGAGCACTACAACCCCTCTCCCTCCGGGAGAGGGACGGGGTGAGGCTACCAGGACCCCGGGTTGAGCCCGTGCGAGGGTGTCGAGCGCAGCACGAGAACCCAGTGCTCACGGACGTGGCTGACCTGGCTGGCGGTGGGGCTGCTGGCGCTCGCGTGAGCCGCACCGGAAGCCCTGTCCGCGCGAGACTGTGCACCCCGGACGCAGACTGCCCGCCAGCAGCCGAGGGAGCACACACGAGGGAAGAGACGCGCGGCCAGAAGTGTTCTCCCGTGTTGCCCGGCTGCCCCGCGGCGGCTCATGAGTACGCGGGAGCCCGGAGCGGGGAGAGTGTCGATGGGACAGGCCCGGAACGGCCGTTCGGAGTGGTTCGAGTTGTCGGAGGAAGGCTGGAGGCGCTCCAACCGTGCCCGGCCGCTCGGTCAGCTCGTGCGGGAAGCGCTGCAGAACGCGTTCGATCAGCGAGCGCGCCGGGTGAAGGTGCGCCTGGAGGCGGACGAGGTCCGCATCGAGGACGATGCACCCGCGGGCCTGGCGCGAGACGAGTTCGCCTTCACGGTGTTCCTCGGAGAGAAGGACACGCCGCCCACGTGGCGGGGGCGCAAGGGCCGGGGCCTGAAGGAGATGATTGCCGCGAGCGACCGTGCCGAGGTGGAGACGGTGGGGCGCACGCTCGTCTTCGACGACACGGGGCGGCACGTGAAGGCCAACACGCGGCGGGTGGGCACCTGCCTGCGGCTCTTCCGCCGTACGAGCGAGCACGAGCGCGACGAGGCCGTGCGGCTCCTGCGCCTCACCATTCCTCCGCCGGGAGTGGAGCTGCTCCTCAACGGGCGTGCGGTGAGGCCGCCGAGGGCGAAGGACTCGCTGGAGGGCTGCCCGCTGGAGACGGTGGAGCTGCACCGCGGGGTGGAGCGGTACGTGGAGCGGGGAGCGCGGGTGGACCTCTACCATCCGAGGCCGGGGGAGACGCCGCACCTCTTCGAGCTGGGGCTGCCGGTGGAGCCGCACCACCTGCCGTGGCACGTGGACGTGCAGCAGCGCATTCCGCTGGCGGCCGAGCGGGACGCGGCGAGGGACGGGTACAAGCGGACGCTGGCGGGAATCATCCTCGAGTCCCTGGCGCCGGAGCTGAGCCGGCAGGAGCTGACGGGGGCGTGGGTGACGGAGGTGCTGGCGCACTTCACGCTGGGGGAGGTGGCGCTGGGGGCGTACGTGGAGAAGGTGCTGCCGGCGAGGGCGGTGCTGTCGGTGGGGCCGAGGGAGGATGACCGGGCGAGGCAGCTCGGGGCGAAGGTGGTGGACCTGAGGGGGATGCCGCTGACGGCGCTGGAGCAGCTGGAGACGGTGGTGGAGAGCGCGGACGCGTACGTGGAGCGGATGGAGGGCCCGCCGAAGGACGTGGTGGTGCAGCCGGGGGCGAGGGCGGAGCGCCTGGTGGGCGTGGTGCGCTGCCTGTCGCGGGAGCTGACGGGGAGGGAGGTGGGGGTGGAGTTCTTCGAGCGCAAGGTGAGAGACCCGAGCGCGCACGTGGATGCGGAGTACGACAGCGAGCGCCGCCTGCTGCGGGTGAACATGCGGGGAGCGGTGCGGCTGGACGAGCCACTGGAGCCGGGGACGCTCGGCATCATCCTGCACGAGCTGGCGCACGAGGCGGGGGACGAGCACGACTTCGCCTTCATCGATCGGCTGGAGGGCTTCGCGGGGAAGGCACTCCGCTGCCTGGTGGACCGGCCGGACCTGCTGGCACCCTATGCGAGCCCGAAGAAGCGGACGGGGTAGAGGGGCCCCGCGGAATCATCCAACGACAGGGAGAGGGACATGAGGCGAGTGGTCGTCTTCAACAATGTGTCGCTGGACGGGTACTTCGTGGACGCGAACGGCGACATGAGCTGGGCCCACGGCGTCGCGCAGGATGACGAGTGGAACGAGTTCGTCTCAGGGAATGCCAGTGGTGAAGGCGAGCTGCTGTTCGGCAGGAAGACGTACGAGATGATGGCGAGCTTCTGGCCGACACCGCTTGCGGCGCAGCAGTATCCGGCCGTGGCCGAGGGGATGAACAAGCTGCCGAAGGTCGTGTTCTCGAGGACGCTGGACAAGGCGACGTGGAGCAACACGAGGCTGGTGAAGGGCGGCCTGGAGGATGAAATCCGGAGGATGAAGGGTGAGCCCGGAAAGGACATGACGATTCTGGGAAGCGGCACCATCGTGTCGCAACTGGCGCAGGCGGGATTGATCGACGAGTACCAGCTCGTGGTGAATCCCATCGTGCTGGGCCAGGGGCGGACGATGTTCGAGGGCCTCGAGGAGAAGCTGCCCCTGAAGCGGACCCAGACGCGGGCCTTCGGCAATGGGGTTGTCCTGCTGTGCTACGAGCCGGCGCCATGAAGGCCAACGTCCTGCTCTGGAGCGGCATCTCCGCTGCCGGACGTCGAGTCCATGCCTGGAGCGGACAGGAAGGGGCGCGGCGGGTCGCTTCAATCGGGAGACCTGTCGTGCGGAGTCCGGCCCGCGACTTGCTGTGTGTCGTGCCAACGCCAGCGGCGAGCCGCGGGCGGAAGGACCTCGGGAAGCGAGGTTGGGCGGGTGACGGGAAGGGCGCGAGGAGGTTGACCTGGGAGGTCACCCGCCTCACGCTCCCAAGGTATGGCGCACGATCGGCGGAGTGACGTGGATGCCTTTCCCCGAGCCCCCACACAGGAGGAGTGGGAGGCGATGAGCATGGAGGAGAGGGAGCGGGTGGTGGAGTCTCTTCCCGCGGAGGTGACGTGGGATGAGATGGCGATGCCGGAGGGGGACCTGCACTCCGAGGGGAAGCGGCAGGCGTTGGGTGCACTCCGGGGCTACTTCAAGCAGCAGCGGCGCCGGGTGTACGTGGGGACGGAGTTGCCCATCTACTATCCGGGGGAGAGGCGCTTCGCGCCGGACCTGCTGGTGGTGTTGGACGCCGACCCGCACCTGCGCGGCAAGTGGGTGGTGAGCCGCGAGGGCAAGGGGCTGGACTGGGTGATGGAGGTGCACGTGGGCGGCGACCGCAAGAAGGACGCCGAGTACAACGTGCGTCGCTACGCCCGGTTGGGAATCCCCGGATACTTCATCTACGACCGCGCCAGGGAAAGGCTGGAGGCGTATCGGCTGCCTTCACCGGAGGCGAGGGAGTACGTGCGGATAGAGCCCAGGCACGGCCGGTATCCCTCGGAGGTGCTGGGGCTGGAGCTGCAACTCGACGAAGAGCGGCTGCGCTTCTGGGCGGGCAACGCCCTCCTGTTGGAGCCGGAGGAGATGAACGAGCGGCTGCGAGGGATGCTGGACGGGGCGCAGCGGCGAGCGGACGAGGAAGCACGGCAGCGCGCTGAGGAGGTACGCCGGCGCGAAGAGGCAGAGCGCCGTCTCGCGGAACTTCAGGTCGAGCTGGAGCGGCTCAAGTCCCGTGGGGAGTGAGGCTCTCGGGCCCCCACTCCAGCCGTGTCACTTCACAGGCTCGACGACCATGGCGCTTCCACCCCCGCGGCGGGTGGGCTCGGCGGCGGCGGTGACGGTGCCATCGGGGTGGAATCGGATGGCGGTGAGTGCGCCAATCTGCCCCACATTGGTGAACCCATGCCCCATGGCCGCGAGCGCGGTGGCCTCGGGCGAGGCGATGAACGCAGGCTCGGCCTGGCTCTTGTTGTCCGGCGAGTTGCGCTGGGACACGCGAGGCGCGGCCAGGGCCTGGTCAATGGGCATACCGAAGTCGAGGTGATTCACGAGCGTCTGGCCCACGGTGGTGATGATGGTGGAGCCGCCGGGGCTGCCGAGCGCGAGCACGGGGGCTCCGTCCTTGAAGACGAGCAGGGGGCTCATGCTGCTGCGGGGCCGCTTGCCCGGGGCGGGGGCGTTGGGGTGGGGCGCGTCCACGGAGGCAGGCAGGTCAAAGTCCGTCAGCTCGTTGTTGAGCAGGAAGCCGTAGCCGGGGACGACCATGCCGTTGCCTCCCTCGCCCTCGATGGTGCACGTGTACGCGACGAGGTTGCCGGCTGCATCCGAGGTGGTGATGTGCGTGGTCTCCTTATCAGGCACCGTCTCCTCGGCGGAGGGCCGAGCCACCTCGGACAGGGGCGCGGCGGTGGAGCCCTCACCCTGAAAGGGAAGGGGATTGCCGGGGGCTGCGGTGGTGGTGGAAGCCCGGGCCACGCTGAGCGCGGAGCGGCGCTGTGCGGCGTAGTCGCGCGACAGCAGTCCGGCCTCGGGGACGGAGACGAAGGCGGGGTCGCCGAGGAAGGCATTGCGGTCGGCGAAGGCGAGCCGCGAGGCCTCCAGGTAGCGGTGGAGGAAGGCGGTGCGAGACACGGACGCCGGCTCCTGGGCCTCGAGCAGATTCAAGGTGAGGGCGAGCGTGACGCCGCCGCTGCCAGGCCCGCCCATACCGTAGAGGGTGTAGCCGCGGTAGGTGCTCGTCACGGGGGGGCGGACGAGGGCCTCGTAGCGCTCGAGGTCGTCCAGCCGCATCACGCCGGGGCGCACCTTGCGCCAGGCACCGGGGACGAGCGGAGGCCGGGTGACGGTGTCGACGATGGCCTGGGCAAGCTCGCCCCGGTAGAAGACGGGGACGCCGCCCTCGGAGACGAGCCGGTAGGTCCTCGCGAGGCCGGGGTTCTTGAAGGTGGAGCCGACGGGCCAGGGCTGCCCATCCGGGCCGAGGAAGAGGGCGGCGGAGCTGGTGAAGTCGCGGAAGCGCTCGACGTTGTGACGCGTCTGCGCGACGAAGGTGGCGTCCACCTCGAAGCCCTGCTCGGCGACGTGGATGGCGGGCTGGAGGACGTCGGCGAGGGAGCGCGAGCCGTAGAGGCGGAGGGCCTCGCTCCAGCCCATGAGGGAGCCGGGGACGCCGACGGACAGGCCGCTGGTGACGAACTCGCCGAAGGGCAGGGGCGCACCCTTCTCGTAGAGGCGTGAGCGCTCCAGGGCCTGGGGTGCGGTCTCCCGGTGGTCGAGCGTGACGACGCGCTGGTCCGCGGCGAGGTAGACGACCATGAAGCCACCGCCGCCGATGCCACAGGAGTACGGGTCGGTGACGCCGAGCACGCTGGCCGCGGCCACGGCGGCGTCGACGGCATTGCCACCGGAGCGCAGCACCTGAATGGCTGCGGAGGTGGCGCGCACGTCCACGGTGGCGGCGGCGCCTCCGCGTCCGGTGGCGGTAGAGGCGGGGGGCTGCCGAGCGTCGGGCTTGAGCGCTGAGGAGGTGGCACAACCGGGGCCGAGTCCCAGGCACAGCGCTGCACTGACGGAGAAGAGAATCCTTCGCATGGAGGCGAAGCCTATCAGCCGTCCTCACCCGAGCTGTGTCCATTTCCAGGCGCTCTCCTGGCTTGGCATGCGAGAGGAATTCCGGAGGCGCACGCTGACGGTGAAGGACAGCCGTACCCGAGGGCGCGCGGATGCCAGACATTGCACAGGAGCGCCGCGCGTGTGTCGGCTTTGTGGCGACGCGCCTGCAGGGCTGATTTGTCGGGCTCGACAGCGTCCCTACCATGCCTGCCCGGAATGGACGTGGGCGGGGGGGCGGCTGGAAACCCAGACATGTCCAGGGGGGAGCACATGGACCACGGGGTCTGGCCAGTCCGATCGCGACCGGGGGACGCGCTGTCGTTCCTCGTCCAGCAGGAGGCGGCGAGCGAGGAAGCGCAGGCGGTGGTGCACGCCTTCCACCGGTGCGGCTTCACGCAGGAGGAGTGGCGGCTCCTCGAGGACGCGCCGCTGAGGGCCTTCCTGTGGGTGGCCACGGTGGACGGCCCGGTGCGCGAGCGCGAGCGCGAGGCGTGCAGGGCGGTGCTCGGGGCGGGCCGGTTCTCGCGCAGCCCGCTGGTGGGCCGCATCTGCGGCGAGTCCTTGCGCCAGCTTGACGCCCTGGGGCTGGAGCGCCTGAGTGAGGCGCCGGACCTGGAGCCGCTGCGTCCACTGGGCTCGCGAGTGGCGGAGCGGCTGGGACTGGGCGAGGCCGCGCGCTTCCACGGGTGCCTGCTGGAGGTGGGCTGGCGTGTGGCGAGGGCCTCCAACGGGTGGTTGGGGCGAGTGGGCCGGGTGCGCGCGGAGAAGCGGCTGGCGCTCGAGACGCTCACGGAGACGTTGGGGCACTCGAGCCCGGGAGGTTGAGCGGGCCGCTCAGGTCGGCGACTCGCGCTGGCCTGGGCCGAGCCCCCACGGGCCGTGGCGCTGGGAGTCCTCCAGCTCGCGCAGCTCCAGGCCGCGCATGATGTCCTCCTGGGTGACGGTGCCCACCAGCAGGCCGTCCTCCACCACGGGGAGCTGCGGCAGCCGGCGCTGGCCCATTTGACGCAGGGCCTCCCAGGCGGTGGTCCTGGGGGTGAGCTCGGACACGGGGAGGGCCACCTCTCGCACCCGTACCTGTCCGCGGCGTGGCGCGGGCATTTGCCGTACGGCCGCCAGCGTCACCACGCCCACCACGCGTCCGCCGTCCAGCACGGGCAGGGCCCGCCGTCGCTCGGATTGCATGCGCGTGGCCACCTCCTCCAGCGAGTCCTCCGCCGACACGGAGGAAGTGCGAGGCACCATCAGCTCGCGCACGAGCACCCGGTTGAGCAGCGACTGCATGAGCACCTCACGCGACTCGGCCTCGGCGCCCATGAAGACGAAGAAGGCGATGATGAGCAGGATGAAGTTGCCGCCGAAGAGGCCCAGCAGACCGAAGAGCAGGGCGAAGCCCTTGCCGATGGCTCCAGCCGTCTGGGTGGCGCGCACCCGGCCCAGCTTCCCGGTGAGGAGCGCGCGCAGCACGCGGCCGCCGTCCATGGGGAAGGCGGGCAGCAGGTTGAAGAGGCCGAGGAAGATATTGAGCGAGCCGAGGTAGAAGAAGGCGAAGCGCAGGTTGAAGGAGCGCGCGCCCTCCAGCAGCACGTAGATGCCCAGGAAGAGGCCGCCGAGCAGCAAGCTGGTGACGGGGCCGGCGAGGGCCATGAGGGCCTCGTGGCGGGGCCCATCGGGCATGCGGGTGATGCGCGACACACCGCCGATCATCAACAGGGTGATGTCGGAGACCTCGCCGCCCTTGCGCAGGGCATAGAAGGAGTGGGCCAGCTCGTGGATGAGCACGGAGAGGAAGAGGGCGACGGCGAGGCCCAGGCCCCACAGCATGGGGTGGCCGATGAGGCGTTCGGGGGGGATGTCGGCGGCGAGGGCCGCGCTGCGGAAGGCCTGGCCGAAGAGGAAGGCCAGGAAGGGCAGCACGAGCAGGAAGGAGTAGTGCACCCGGATGGGAATGCCCCGCAGGGTGGCGATTTTGAAGGCTCCGCGCACGGTGACACCTCGCTGGGGCAAAGGTGGGGACCGTCACGAACAGAACCATCCGGCGGGGGGACGACGGGCCGTCTCCCGGTCCGGCTCCGAGGAGGCGGACGGGCGCTTGCCTCGACAGGCTACTCTGGCCACTCCTGAGGCCGGGCCAGGCCTTACGTGCGAGCGCGGGCCTCGCGCCGGCCCAGCAGGGTCCACAGGCCGTAGATGCCGAGGGCGGTGCCGACGGGGAAGGAGAGCAGGGCCAGCGCGCTGAGGACGATGGCGGGAACGCGGGCCTGGGGGGCGTGACGGCGCAGCAGGTACCCCACGCCGCCGTAGGCGAGGGCGGACAGCAGGAGGGGGACCCAGAAGAAGGGGGGAACGGCTCCCTGGTACGGGGCGACGGTCAGGGCTACCCCCAAGACGATGACCTGGGCCACGGCCCAGGCGAGGAAGAGGCTGCCCAGCAAGCGCGGAGGGTCCTTCATGGGAGGCTCGTCGTTGAGGCTCGTCGTCGAGGCACGGCGGGCGGGCCGGTGGGGCTCGCGCGGTGGAACGGGGGCCAGGGGCCGGAGCGCCACGCGGACGCCGGCCCCTGAGGCCAGGCCCGTCAGAAGTTGGGGCTGGAGGGCTCGGAGATGCCCTCGAGGGTCTCGCCCACCTTCTGTTCGCTGACCTCGCCGGACAGGTCGCCCAGCGAGACGATGCCCACCAGCTTCTTGCTGCGGTCCACGACGATCATCCGGCGGATCTGCTTCGCCTTCATCCGGCGGAGCACATCATCGGTGTTGTCGTCGTCGAAGCAGTACTCGATGCCGGAGCTCATCGCGTCAGCGACCTGGGTGGAGTTGGGGTCGCGTCCGAGGGCAATGGCGCGCACGACGATGTCGCGGTCGGTAATCATTCCCAGGATGCGCTGGCCGTCGCAGACGGGGAGGGGACCGACGTTGAGGCTGCGCATCTTCTCGGCGGCATCGCGGAGGGTGTCATTGGGGTTGATGACCTCCACGTCGCCCGACATCACTTCACGAATCATCTTGGCCATGGCCGCTCCTTTGGGTTGCCGCACGTAGGTGCCGCGGTAGGGGTGCCGCGGGGCGCGCCGGGCACCGTCTCCTCCGGAGAACCGTGGGGAGCATCCCGGCGAGGGGCAACGCGGGCCGGGGCCGTCCACCCGGAGAGTGCGCGGTCGGCCGAGGGCCACTTAGGAGGGCACGGGGAAGGCCATGGTGGACAGGAGGGCGTTCTCGGCCTGCCGGGAGTCCAGCCGGGTGTGCTGCACGACGATGGGCACGTCCGAGGTGAAGACGCTCGAGTAGCCGGTGTCTCGCGGGACGGGCGCCGGGTGCTTCAAGTCATTGTGCGAGCAATTCCCTGGTGAAGTGGGAAGTGACCGCGAGGAGCGCAAGCAAGGCAGGAGAGGGCTCGCCCGCTGACTCCCTCTCCCTCTGGGAGAGGGCGGGGGTGAGGGTCTTCCCCCACCGAGCACCCGAGGACCTCAGGCCGGAGCGACCCACTGTCCGGGCTGGGGCGCGTCGCGCCAGACATGACGGCCGGAGTCCGGGTCCTTGTGGAAGCGCATGAAGTCTCCCAGCCCGGTGTCGAGCGCACGCGCATCCAACGCTTCGGCCACCTTGCCAATCAAATCGAGCACTTCATCGCCGGTGCCATGGACGATGAGCTTCACGCGAGGCGTTGGCTCCCAGGGGCCGAGCTCGAAGGTGATGGAGAAGCCGTCGCCGTGGAAGGAGCCCTCGGCGAGGTGGGGGAAGAAGATGCCGGGGAGGACCTCACGCAGCTTGCGGATGACGACCTCGCGGGGGCCGAGGGTCGGAGGCGACCAACCTTCGGGGAAATCCCTCACCGAATCGAAGCCCGCTGCGCCCATCAGGTAGATGATCCAGCTCATGCCGCACCTCGTGATCCACCAGCTTGATGAGAAACACAATACGCGGGGTGTCTGACGTTGCCGGATGAGGGGATTCAGGGCAGTTGAAGTGTTCGCTCGCCGCCGGACCCCCCGACTGTGGTGCAACCCCGCGATCCGACGCAGGAAATATCGATTCAGAAAGACACACGGGAGCCCCCATTCAGGAAGGAACCAGACACGAAATGCGGAGGGGTTCGCGGGGGTGTGCCATGCCGTGAGGAGGGCCGTGGCCTGCTGCTGGCGGAGAGAGGGGCATGGTGCTGCGCAGGACGCCGCCAGCGTCGCCTTGAGGCCCGGTGCGTGGTTTAAGGCCGCGCATGGGAGTGCTGTCGCGGTGTGGGGTGGTGTTGCTGTTGGCCAGTGGCCCGGCGCTGGCAGGGCCTGGCTCCGAGTCTCGCTGGGGACTGCGCTGGAACGCCGGGCCCGGGTGCATCCAGGCCGCGCCGCTGGCCCGAGCGGTGGAGGAGCGGCTGGGGCGCACGGTATTCGGGCCGGAGCCGGAGTACCTCGTGGACGGGGTGCTCGAGCGGGGAGGGCCCTCGGGGTGGAAGGCGAGGCTGTCGCTCGTGGACGTGCGCGGCAACGTGCTGGGCAGTCGCGAGGTGTCCACACGGGAGGAGGCCTGCTCCGCCATCGAGCCGCGCCTGCTGCTGGTGATGGCGCTGATGATCGACCCCACCGCGGCGCTCTCGGGCCCCGCTTCGACGAGCCCAGCCCCTGCGAGCCCTCCGGTGCAGGAGCCGCCACCCGAGCCATCACCACCCGAGTCACCGCGTCCACGGCCCGAGGCACCCGGTCCACGCATGGGTGGGAGGGCGAACACGCTGGCGGCGACGGTTTCGGCGGGAGCGGGCTTTGGGGTGGTGCCGGGGTTGGCGGGCACGGTCTGGTTCGTGCCTGGAGAGTGGACGTGGCTCGTTCGGATGAGCCTGTACCCCTACGAGTCCTACACGAAGGACGGAGGGCGACTGCTGCTGGTGAGCACGGGGGCGGAGACAGGCGTGTGCCCGGTGTCGGTGGGCGAGGGGGCCTGGTCCGTGTCGGGCTGCGCGACGGCGGGGTTCTCGCTCGTGTTCGCCTACAGCCAGGGATACGAGCAGGGCCGGATGGAGCCGCTGCTTCGGGGGGACCTCGGCTTGAGAGCCCGGCTGGAGAGGCGGCTGACGCATGGCACGGCGCTGCAGGTGGGCCTGGGGGCGGGGTATGGCTGGCTGCGGCCCACGGTGCGGCTGTTGAAGCCGGACGGGACGGCGGAGGACCTGGGGTTGGGGCTGCCCGTGCAGGGGAGCGTGGACGTCGGAGTGTCGTTCCTCGGCCCATGAAGGGGGATGGGATAGAGTCACGGGAGCAGGTTTCCCCGCCGATGCCGCCTTCCCCCTTGGCGACGCGCCCCTCCGCGCGGCCGACCCTTCCGAGCTTCCAGCAGGTGTACGCCGAGAGTGCGGCCTTCGTGTGGCGCACGCTGCGCCGGCTGGGCGTGAGGGACGCGGACCTGGAGGACGTGAGCCAGGAGACGTTCGTGGTGGTGCACCGGAAGCTGGCGGAGTTCGACGGCGGCGCGGCGGTGCGCACGTGGCTGTTCGGCATCTGCCGGCGGGTGGCGTCGGACTACCGGAGGAAGGCGCACGTCCTGCGGGAGACGACGGTGGCCGAGCTGCCGGAGGGGACACAGGCGCCGGAGCAGGTGGAGGTGGTGGCGAGGAGGCAAGCGCGAGCGCTGTTGGACCGGCTGCTGGACGAGCTGGACGAGGACAAGCGGGCGGTGTTCGTGCTCTTCGAGCTCGAGCAGTGGCCGATGGCGGAGGTGGCGCAGGCGGTGGGGTGCCCGGTGCAGACGGCGTATGCGCGGCTGTACGCGGCGCGCGAGTGGGTCCAGCGAGCGGTGGCCCGGGCTCGGGCGGAAGGAGGCGAGCGATGAATCCGCGCGAGCCGGTGCGACTGCTGGAGGAGGGCTCGGAGGCGTCGGCGGAGCTGCGGGCGCTGCTGGGGGCGGCGAGCCTGGACGAGCCGTCACCCGAGCAGCTCGCCGCGCTGGCGGGGAAGCTGGGGCCGCTGCTGGAAGCGCCGGAGGCCCCTGCGTCGAGCGCGGCATCGGAGCCCTCGAGTGACGTCGCTCCGATAACCGGGGGAGGGCTGAAGACGAAGGTCCTGGCCGGGCTGGCGGTGGCGGCCATCGCGGGAGGCAGCTTCCAGGCGGGCCGTGTCTTCGAGCGCGAGCGCGCCGTGGAGCGCCCGGTGGAGACGGTGGTGGTGGCACCCGTGCCCGTGGAGGCTCCCGCGCCAGCGCCGGCACGAGTGGAAGCCGCGCCGGCTCCAGCTCCAGCGGTGGCCGCCGAGACACCCGCGCCCGAGACGAAGGCCGTACCGGCGCCACGAGTCCCTCGCGCGCGTGCACCCGATGCTCCAGCAACCGCGCCGGCGATGGAGGCGCGGGAGACGATGGACGAAGAGCTCGCGCTGCTCGAGTCGGCGTACCAGGCGGTGAGGCGAGGGGATGCGGGAGGGGCGCTGGCGGAGGCGGAGCGGCACGCCACGCGTTTCCCGGAGGGGGCGCTGGCGCAGGAGCGCGAGGTGTTGGCCATCGACGCCCTGGTGAGACTGGGCCGGCGCACGGAGGCCGAGGCGCGAGCGGAGCGTTTCCGAGCGCACTATCCGACCTCGACGCATGGAGTCCGCATCCAGGGCCTGCTGTCAGGCACGAGGCCCTGAGAGGAGCCAAACGCGGCAGCCAGGGTGTGCACTTGCAGCGAGGCGGGAGCGGACTGCGAGTGCGACATCGGGATGTCTGAAAAGTCCCAGCGTCGCTGGATGCGGGGCTGACTGTTTGGCCATGAAGTACAGCCTTGTCGCACCTTGAGTTATGATTGGGCAAAGACTCGCACGGCCAGGGGGCGAGCCGGGGGGAGGCAACGATGCAGCCCAGACTCATGATGCGGAGCACGATCGAGGGGATGCACCTAGCCGAGCCGATGGCGTGGCCCCGGTTGATGATGCGAGAGCTCTGGGTGAGCTGGCGCTTCATCGGGGGAGACGTGTCGTCGGCGGTGATACCACCGCTGTTGTTCCTGGTGGCGGCGAGTGGCCATGAGGGATTGGGAGCACTCGAGGTGGCGTGGGGGCTGTGTCGGGGGCTGCTCTACTTCTGGCTGTTCACGTATGCGTTCAACCTGTCCAACCAGCTGGTGGGAGTGGAGGAGGATCGGGTGAACAAGCCGCACCGGCCGCTGGTGAGGGGCGAGGTGACGGTGAAAGGGACGCGGCGGCGCTGGTGGGTGAGCATGGCGCTGCTCTCGCTGGTGGGGTGGGGCTTTGGAGTCTGGGAGTGGGCGTTGCTGTGGCAGGTGCTGCTGGTGGTGCACAACGAGGCGGGAGCGGCGAAGCACTGGTGGGCGAAGAACCTGCTGATTGCTTTGGGGGTGGTGACGCAGCTGGCGGCGGCGTGGCAGCTGGTGGGGCCGTTGACGGCGGAGACGTGGCGGTGGATCGCGGTGCTGGCGAGCGTGGTGTTCCTGCTGGTGTCGTTGCAGGACCTGCGGGACCTGGAGGGAGACAGGGCGAGCGGTCGCAAGACGTTCCCGCTGGTATTCGGGGAGAAGCGGACGAGGTACGTGCTGGGGACGCTGTTCGGGGTGCTGCCGCTGATCATCCACGAGGCGCTGATGAAGCCGCAGGGGCTGACGCCGGTGGTGGCGGCATGTGACGCCGGGCTGGCGCTGGTGAGCTGGGTGATCGCAGTGCGAGTGGTGGGGTGGAGGACGAAGCAGGAGGACCACCGGACGTACCTGCTGTTCACCTACTGGTACTGCCTGGCGCTGCTGAGCACGATCGTCGTGCTGTGAGAGGAGCGGCGGGCCCGTGAGGGCTTCAGGAGGCTGACAGTCCAGCCTCCACGTCGTAGCGGCCACCCAGGGCGCTCCACGTGTCCCAGAGCAGGCGGAAGCTCGCGAGATGGGCTGGAGCATGAGCCGGGTCGAGGCACCGGTCGCGGAGGGCCGCGAGGTAGTTGGCCTCTACGGCGATGCCTGGCCGCTCCTTCGTGTACGACTGGCCGTGATGCCAGAAGACCTGGCGCAGGTACTCGTGGTGGAACCTCGCCCTCTCGAGCGGATGGCCCGAGGGGCAGCCCATCCGCTCCGGGTCATTCTGGGAGACGTCGTAGAAGCGTTTGAGCTCGGCGAGTTTGGCGTCGGCGGGTTGCCGGGGGACGAGCCTGCGGTGTCCCAGCAACCAGCTCTCGATGCAGCAGTCCGCGACGATGACGTGGACCTGGCCCCGGTACTGGAGTCCCTGGTGCTGCAGGACCGCGTTGGCGCTCGCCAGGATGCTGAGCACTTCCTCCCGCTTCTCGCTGTAGGAGCGCTCCTCAGAGTCGATGCAGATGAAGAGATGGTCGACGCCTTGCCGGGCGGAGTCCTCGAGCGAGCCGGGAATGCGCTGGAGGTAGGAGGGGTAGCCCAAGCCGGCGAGGATGAAGAAGGAATCCTCTGCCAGGTCCGCGGCCTTGGCGACTTCACGGAGCTGCGGGAAGCAGTAGCCCAGCCAGGCCTTGTAGAGCTTCTTCTCGGTGCGCCGGCCCTCGACGAGGAAGTAGAGCCTCACTCCATGCCCTCCTCGAACTCGGGCGAGTTGATGAGCCGGATGAAGTCGTCCTGGGCGGAGGGACCCTGCAAGGCGGGAATCTCCGAGGCGGGTGTGACGCGCACGGTGCTCCCCTTGCGACGCACGAGCTTCCAGTAGCTCTTGGGAATGTTGTTGATGATGTAGGGGTGGTGGCTGGTGATGATGAACTGCAGGTCATCGGCGCGCGACAGGATGAAGTCGGTCAGCGGGCCCATGCAGTTCACTCCGAGGCTGTTCTCGAACTCGTCGATCAAGAACACGGTCCCAGCGGGGGCGAGCATCAGGTCCACGAGGTGGTTGAGCGTGCGCGCCATTCCGGAGGAGATGTCCCTGGCCTCGATCCAGGTGGGAACACCCCGCTCCTTGAGCTTGAAGGAGAGGTACTCGCGAATTCGCCTCCCCAGTCCCATTGTTGCCCGGCGATCCACGCGCACATCTTCCACTGTGGGAAAGATATCGATGAAGAGCTGCTTGAAACGCTCGAACCGTTCAGCGGAACCTTCCTGCAGAATGAAGGCCTTCACGACGGGATGCAGGCCAGTAAGGCCGCGAAACGATTCGAGCGTAGGGAATCCCTTCGCGACCGGGCCCGGCGTCGTGTTGACAATCTCCGTCGAGCCTTGAGCCCCCATCGCGCTTGAAAAGTACTCCGCGAACGCCTGGCGCAGATGGTGGATGGAGGGCTCATCCAGGAGTTGAAGGGCGCTTGAGGAGCGATTGAGCGTCGGAAGTTCGGTACTCCTGAACAGGAACCTGTCCTGGTTTCGCTCGACGAGCAGTCCCTCGTCGCTGATGTGCAGGCGCTCTGAGAGAACAACCGAACTGCTGTCCTCGAGTGGGTCTCCTTCCTCGTCTTCGCCAGGAGCAAGGTCGCGAGCCGCGCTGTCGAATTGCCATGCGTAGTCTCGCTCCTCATGTTCGAACCGGACATCGAAGCGGACGCCTTGCTTGGGATACGGTTCGTCAACTCCACGACCGAGGTTACGGACGGTCTGAATCGCCCGCAGGATTCGTGTCTTGCCCACTCCCGAAGCGCCCACGAGGAGGTTGAAGCGATCCAGGCGCAGATTTTCCAGCCTCCAGCCGGTTCGCTTGTCCTCGAAGGTGAGACTCTTCAATCGCATCGTGGTGCTCCGCTCGACCCGTCTCCGCTGCCCGGGTTCACTCCTCGCTTCCCGCTTCTTCTAGCACCTGCTCCACGCGGAGACAGAAACGAACACGGGCTCCTTGTTCGTTCCCAGCTCTGAATACGGAGATGCCCGTCAGTGCTCGTGGACAGGGCCCGCGAGGGCTCAGCGAGGCTCCAGCGTGCGCACCATCTCATCGAGGACGACCTTGTTGCCCGCGTAGTCGAGCCCGCGCACGGCGAGGGTGCTGGCGCGGATGACGGAGTCCCCATCGCCGATGACGTAGAGGTACTCGCGGGTGCCTGGGGGCAGCAGCGGAGACTCGGAGGTGGCGCGCAGCTCCAGGCGCACGGCGGGGCGGCCGGCGAGGGTGAGCCGCTCCTGCTGGAGGATCTCATAGCTGGAGCCCGTGTTGCCCTGGACGAAGGTTGAGAGCGTCATGGGCTCGCGCTTCACGGAGACGGCGACGAGCGGCTCCTCGCTGTGGGGCTGCACCTCGAAGCGAGTGGGGTGGAAGAAGCGGCATGGCTCCACGCCATTGCCCGCGTTCGTCTTCCACGAGGAGGGATGACCAATCGAGTACCGGCCTGCGGGGTTGGAGCACCGGGTGAGCGAAGGCTCCTGAGGACGCGCCGACTCCAACTGCGGATGCACGCACCCACCCAAGGCGAGCACGGCGAGACACAGCGCGACCAGGGAGCACCGATTCGAGAGCACCATCCGCATGGCCACACTCCTGGCCCGAGGGCCGTATGGGGGGAAGGGGCATGGTAGGCGAGCACGCTCTGACGGGAAGCGTCCCGGAGGCGCTCGTCACGAAGTTGTCCAACAGTTGGACAAGTTTGGGAAGAACGCGCCAGACACCCCTCTCCCTTCGGGAGAGGGACGGGGTGAGGGTGCCACGGGCCCCGGGTTCCACCCTCGCGAGCCCCCGCGCGATTCCAGACAGTTGCCGTGCAGTCAGGGTTCACAACTGGAAGGCCACGAAACGCGGTGATTGTTGCACTGGCGGGTGCTCTCCTAGGGTCAAAAGCCCTGGGAACCGGGCGTTCGAGCGCGGTCATCCAGGGCGCTCTATGGCCTGGATCTTCACACCTCGCGCGAACACCGTGGCCCGAGTCGTTGCCGCGGGGTTGCTGGCCACACCGGTGCTCGGGGCACTGGGGCTCTGGGGGTACGCGCGCAGCCCGCTGGCGCAGAACCTGAGGCAGCCCGTCCCTCAGCCGGTGCAGTTCGACCACCGGCACCACGCGGGGGACGAGGCCATCGACTGCCGCTACTGCCACAGCACCGTGGAGGTCTCCTCCAGTGCGGGCTACCCCTCGCTGGCCACGTGCCTCGGGTGCCACGGACAAATCTGGAACCAGAGCCCGCTGTTGGAGCCGGTGCGCCAGTCCTACTTCGCGGACCGGCCGATTCCCTGGGGCCGGGTCCACGACCTGCCGGACTTCGTCTACTTCAACCACTCCATCCACGTGAGCAAGGGGGTGGGGTGCGTCACGTGCCACGGGCGGGTGGACCTGATGCCCACCATCGAGCAGGTGCAACCGCTGTCCATGGGGTGGTGCCTCGACTGCCACCGCAACCCGGTGCCGAACCTGCGTCCGCGGGAAGCCATCACCTCGCTGCGCTGGCAGAGGGGGCCGGAAGACCCGAGGCCCGAGGAGCTGGCGAGCCGCTACGACGTCCAACCGCGAACGAACTGCACGACATGCCACCGGTGACCGACCGCTACCCATTGCCCGTGCTCCAGGACTCGCCGAGGGCGGGAAGCGCGGAGCGTCCGCGAGCCTGGCGTAGCCTGGAGGAGCTCCAGGGCTCTCTGGAGCTGGAGAGGGCAGCTCATCGCGAGTTCCCCCCGGGAGCGGCCGAGCCCCCTCGAGGCCTGGACCGGCGCCGCTTCCTGCAACTGGCGGGGACGACGGCGGCGCTTGCGGGACTGGCCGCGTGCAAGAAGCCGGCGGAGAAGGTGATGCCGTACACGCACCAGCCGGCGGACGTGAAGCCGGGCCTGCCCAACACCTACGCGACGGCGTGGGAGCCAGAGGGCTACGCAGCGGGGCTGGTGGTGACGAGCTGGGAGGGCCGGCCGACGAAGGTGGAGGGCAACCCGGACCACCCGGCGAGCCTGGGGGCGACGAACCACGTAGCGCAGGCGCTGCTGGTGGACCTCTACGACACATCGCGAGTGCGAGGAGTGAAGCTGCGAGGCACGTCCCGCTCCTTCAAGGAATACCTCCAAGAACAGACGGAGCGAGCGAGGCGGCTGGAGACGAACGGAGGAGAGGGACTGTGGCTGCTGCTGGAGCCCTCGGCGTCGCCAACGAGACGCGAGCTGCTCGAACGCATCCGCCAGCGTTTCCCGAGGGCGCGAGTGGAGACGTACCACGCGCTCTCGCGGGACAACGTGCACGAGGGCGCGAGACTCGCATACGGCCGGCCGCTGGAGACGCGGGTGCGCTACGACCTGGCGCGCGTAGTGCTGTCGCTGGACGCGGACTT
The DNA here is from genome assembly GCF_026626635.1 of Archangium lansingense. Taxonomy (GTDB): domain Bacteria; phylum Myxococcota; class Myxococcia; order Myxococcales; family Myxococcaceae; genus Archangium; species Archangium lansingense. The sequence goes on along the minus strand of NZ_JAPNKA010000001.1, from coordinate 13,449,844 downwards.
CCTCACCCAGGGCCCCTTCTCACTGAGCGAGGCGCGCGAGTTCTCCCGCTCGAGGACGCCGCTGCGAGGGGAGATGAGCCGGCTGTACGTGGCGGAGTCCCACTGCAGCGTGACAGGGATGAACGCGGACCACCGCTTCCGGATGAAGCCCTCGGAGGTGGAGCGCTTTGCCCTGGCGGTGCTGGGCGAGCTGTCGACAACGCACCACCTGGCCGGACTTGAACACTACGGAGAGCTGAAGCTCGGCTGGCCGGAGAGGGCGAGCGAGGTGCGAGCAGTCGCCGCGGACCTGGCGAGGAACGGGGCGCGAGCGGTGGTGGTGGTAGGCGAGAGACAACCGCCGAGGGTGCACGCGGTGGCGCACCTGCTCAACGAGACACTCGGGAGCCAGCGGCGCCTCATCACGTTGCACGAGCCCGGAGTGGAAGCAGGGCGGAGTGGGCCGGAGGTGCTGCGCGAACTGGCGGAGGCGGCGAGCGCGGGCCGGGTGGACACGCTGGTGGTGACGGCCTTCGACCCTGCGTACACGGCGCCAGTGGGAGTGACACTGGGGGCGGCACTGATGGCGGTGCCGAACACGGTGTACCTGGCCTTCCGCGAGGACGAGACGTCCAAGCACAGTGCCTGGGTGCTCCCGGCGGCGCACGTGCTGGAGTCCTGGGGGGACACGCGGGCGGTGGACGGGACGGCGAGCATCATCCAGCCGCTCATCGAGCCGCTCTTCCACGGGCTGACGGAGCTGGACGTGCTCTCCCCGTTCGCGGGAGTGGCGGAGCAGACCCCCTACCAACTGGTGAAGGCTCACTGGCAGCGGAGGGAGGGAGCCGCGGGAGCAGCCTTCAACGACACCTGGGACCAGTGGCTGGCGGTGGGGACGATTCCCGGCACCCAGAGCTCAGGTGTCACGCCCACGCTGGACACGAAAGCGCTGGATACGAGCCTCCAAGCCTTCGCACCCAAGTCTGCACAGGGCCTCGAGCTGAACCTGCTGCCTGGCTACAAGGTGCGAGACGGGCGGTACTTCCACAACGCGTGGCTACAGGAGATGCCGGACCCGCTGACGATGCTCTCCTGGAGCAACGCGGCGCTGCTGAGCCCGCGCACGGCCGAGCGTCTGTCCTTGAAGGCTCGGGACAAGGTGAAGCTGACGCTCCGGGGGCGCGAGCTGGAGGCCCCGGTGTACGTGCTGCCGGGGCACGCGGACGACACGGTGTCACTGGAGCTCGGCTGGGGGCGCGAGTGGGACGAAAGCCCGGAGCCGCCAGTGGAACTGGGAGTCAACGCATACCTGCTGAGGCACGCGGACGCGCCGTGGTTCGCGGAGGGGCTCCAGGTGGAGAAGGTGGAGGGGCGAGGGAGCTACGCGACATCGCAGGACCACTGGGCGATGGAGGGCCGGGAGATCGCCCTCCAGGACACGCTGGAGGACTTCGAGAAGAAGAAGCCCGAGTACCTGAAGCACCTGAAGGGCCCGGAGGCGGCGCTGTACGAGCCCTTCAAGTACGACAAACCCAACCAGTGGGCGATGGCGGTGGACCTGAACCGGTGCATCGGCTGTGGAGCCTGCGTGGTGGCGTGCCAGGCGGAGAACAACATCCCGGTGGTGGGGCGCGAGCAGGTGGAGCGAGGGCGGGAGATGTACTGGCTGCGGGTGGACCGGTACTTCGAGGGTTCGCCGGACGAGCCGCGGATGATTCCGCAGCCGATGATGTGCCAGCACTGCGAGGCGGCGCCATGCGAGTACGTGTGCCCGGTGAATGCGACGGTGCACTCGGACGAGGGCCTCAATGAGATGGTCTACAACCGGTGCATCGGTACGAGGTACTGCAGCAACAACTGCCCGTACAAGGTCCGCCGGTTCAACTACCTCGACTATCGGGGGACGGTGACGGAGCTGGAGAAGCTGGGCTTCAACCCGGACGTCACGGTGCGGATGCGGGGGGTGATGGAGAAGTGCACGTACTGCGTGCAACGGATTGAGCGAGCCCGCATCGAGGCGCGCAAGGAGCGGAGGCCCATCGACACGGAGGCGCTCGAGTCCGCGTGCGAGCAGGTATGCCCCACGGAGGCCATTACCTTCGGCTCGCTGCACGAGAGGGACTCGGAGGTGGCGCAGCGCCACGGGGACCCGAGGCACTACGCGGTGCTGCACGAGCTGGGGACGAAGCCGCGCACGGCGTACCTGGCGCGCATCAAGAACCCGAACCCGGAGCTCGAGCATGGCTGAGCGCGGGGCTTCGGAGACACCGACGCAGGACCCTCTGGAGCCCGTGCCGCTCATCGAGGGAGCGCAGAGCGCGGAGAGCCTGACGGGCTCGCTGCTGAAGCCCATCGAGCGAGCACCAGGCCGGGTGTGGTGGGCACTGTTCCTGCTGACGCTGGGAGGCACAGGCCTCTTCGCGCTGGCCATCACGGTGACGCTGGTGAAGGGAATTGGGGCGTGGGGCAACAACATCCCGGTGGGGTGGGCGTTCGGAATCATCGACTTCGTGTGGTGGATTGGCTTTGGCCACGCGGGGACGCTGATCTCCGCCATCCTGGTGCTCTTCCAGCAGAAGTGGAGGGCGTCGGTGAACCGCTTCGCCGAGGCGATGACGCTCTTCGCGGTGATGCAGGCGGCGCTGTTCCCGCTGCTGCACTTGGGGAGGCCATGGCTCTTCTACTGGCTGGTGCCGTACCCGAGCACCATGGACGTATGGCCTCAATTCAAGAGCGCGCTGCCGTGGGACATGGTGGCCATCACCACGTACTTCCTGGTGTCGCTGATGTTCTGGTACCTGGGCCTGCTGCCGGACCTGGCGGCGGCGAGGGACAGGGCGGCCACGCCGCGGAGACAGTTCTGGTACGGGCTGTTCTCACTGGGGTGGACGGGCTCGGCGAGACACTGGCACCACTGGCGCACGGCGTACCTGCTGCTAGCGGGGCTGGCGACGCCGCTGGTGCTGAGCGTGCACACCATCGTCAGTTTCGACTTCGCCATCTCGCAGGTGCCGGGGTGGCACTCGACCATCTTCCCGCCGTACTTCGTGGCGGGGGCCATCTTCTCGGGGCTGGCGCTGGTGCTGACGCTGCTGTTGCCGGTGCGCCGGCCGCTGGGCCTGCACCACGTGATTACGACCAGGCACGTGGACATCCTGACGAAGCTGCTGCTGGCCACGGGGCTGATGGTCTCGTACGGCTATCTGCAGGAGCACTTCTTCGCCTGGTACAGCGGCGACGAGTACGAGCTGGCCGCGTATGCCTTCAAGCGTACGGGGACGTGGGGCTGGCTCTTCTGGCTACAGATGTGCACGAACGTCCTGGTGCCGCAGCTCTTCTGGTTCCCGAAGCTGCGCGCGAACGTCGTGGTGGTGTGGTTCGCCGCGCTGGCGGTGGACGCGGGCATGTGGCTGGAGCGCTTCACCATCATCGTGCCGTCGCTGGCACATGACTACCTGCCGAAGAGCTGGGAGCACTACTCGCCCACGTGGGTGGACTTCGGGCTGCTGTTCGGCTCGGTGGGCTTCTTCGGGATGCTGTTCCTGCTCTTCCTGCGGTTCATCCCGCCGGTGCCCATCAGCGAGGTGAAGGAGCTGCACCACGAGCTGACCGAGGCGCTCGACCACCCTCTGCGGGAGAAGGAGGCCTGAGCCATGCGCTACTGGGTGGTGGGAGAGTTCGGCTCGGGGGACGAGGCGAAGAAGGCCCTGCGGAGACTGGGCGAGCTGGGCTACGCGAAGGAGACGCTGGATGCCTTCTCGCCCTACCCGGTGGAGGGAATCGAGGAGGTGCTGGAGCTGAAGCCCTCGCCGCTGCGTGGCTTTGCCTTGGTGGCGGGGCTGACAGGGGCTGCGTTCGCATACTGGCTGCAATGGTGGACGAGCGCGGTGGACTCCCCGCTCAACGTGGGCAACCGCCCGCCACATTCGGGGCCGACCTTCGTGCCCATCACCTTCGAGTCGATGGTGTTGTTCGCCGCGCTGTCGCTCTTCTTCGGGCTGATGTGGCTGTTCCGCTTCCCGAGGCCGCACCATCCACTCTTCGAGCTGGAGTCCTTCCGCACAGCCTCCACGGGGAGCTTCTGGGTGAGCGTCACCACGAAGCAGCGAGAAGAAGCGGAGCCAGTGCTGAGGCACCTGCGCGAGCTGGCGGCGAGGAACACCGCGGTGGTGGAGGAGAAGGAATGAGGTGCCTGCTCCTCATCCCGGTGGCATGGGTGCTGACCGGCTGCTCCGTGGACTTCCAGGGCTGGGGAGGGATGAAGCAGCAGCCGAAGGCGCTGCCCTACCGGGAGAGTGCCTTCTTCGCGGACGAGCGGGCGATGCGCCAGCCGCCGGTGGGGACGGTGCCGAGGGACAGGAGGGGAAAGGACCGGTTCCTCCTCACGGGCAAGGACGCGCCGGATGGCGGATACGTGGACTCAATCCCTCTCACGGTGACACGAGAGTTGGTGGAGAGCGGGGGTAGGTCCTTCGACATCTACTGCGCGACGTGCCACGGGGTGTTGGGGGACGGGGTGTCGCAGGTCGCGAAGAACATGGGCCTGCGCGAGCCACCGTCGCTGGTGGACATGCCGCCGTACCCGGACGGGTACTACTACGACGTCATCACGCAGGGGTTCGGGCTGATGCCGGCGTACGCGGAGAAACTGACGCCGGAGCAGCGGTGGGCGGTGGTGGCGTACGTGCGGGCGCTCCAAGAGAGCCAGCGAGCGAGGCTCGAAGACGTGCCGCCCGAGGCTCGGCCCCAGCTTGAGAAGGGGGGCCCTCCATGAAGGTGATGGAGCGCTTCACGGGAGGGCGAGGGCCCATGCTGGCCTCCGCGGCGGTGGGCGCGGTGGGGCTGGGGGTGACGGGAGTCGGCTTCGCGGTGGACACGCGGCGAACACTCTTCGGGTACCTGTTCGCCTTCGCGTACTGGGCGGGAATCGCCGTGGCGTCCCTGCTGCTGCTGGGGGCGTGGCACGCGTCGAAGGCGCGCTGGCCGGTGGTGCTGCGGCGCATGCTGGAGACGATGGCTGCGACGTTGCCGCTCTTCGCGCTGCTCTTCCTGCCCATCCTCGTGGGGGCGAGCCACCTCTACCCGTGGCTGGGCGAGCCGCCGTTGTCCGAGAAGGACCTGAAGAAGCTCGAGCACAAGCGGGCGTGGCTCAACCTGCCGTTCTGGGTGGGACGGTCGGCCGTGTACTTCGGCGTCTGGACTGCGGTGGGAGAGCTGCTGCTGCGCTGGTCGAGGCGACAGGACGAGACGGGCGAGCTGAAGCTCACACGGTGGCAGTGGTGGCTGGGGGCGGGGGCGCTGCCGGTGATGGGGCTGGCGATGTCGTTCGCGTCGCTGGACTGGCTGATGTCGCTGGAGCCGCTGTTCGTCTCGACGGTGTATGGGTTGTATTGGTTCTCGGGGGCGTTCGTGGGGGCGCTGGCGATGCTGACGCTGGCGACGAGCCTGGCGAGGGGGCCGAACCTGTATGGCGAGCTGGTCAATGACTCGCACCGGGCGAGCCTGGGCAAGTTCCTGTTCGCCTTCAGCATCTTCTGGGCCTACATGGCCTTCAGCCAGTTCTTCCTCATCTGGATAGCGGACCTGCCGCACGAGGTGCCCTGGTACGTGCTGCGCGCGAGGGGGGCCTGGGAGCCGGTGGCGTTGTTCATCGTCAGTGCGCGCTTCCTGCTCCCGTTCTTCGTGTTGCTGTCGAGGCCCTTCAAGCAGCACCGGCGGACGCTGACGGTGGCGGCGGTGTGGCTGCTGGTGGCGCACGCGGCGGACACCTGGTGGCTGGTGGTGCCGGTGGTGAGCCCGAAGGGCCCAGGGCCGCACTGGGCGGACGTGTCGGCCTTCCTGGGAGTGGGGGGAGCAGCGGTGGCCTTCACGCTGTGGAGGCTGAGGGGACACGCCACGGTGCCGGTGGGAGACCCCTACCTGCACGAGTCCCTGAGGTACAGCAAATGAGCGGCGAGGAGGGGCCCAAGGTGGAGTGGAAGACGCCCGAGCGCGACCCGCAGCCGGTGAGCGGGAGGTGGGTGAGCGGGGTGCTCGCCGGAGCGCTCATCGTCTTCACGGTCTTCGTGGTGATCACCTGGGTGCAGCTCCAGCGGCGCGAGAAGAACCTCAACCCGGCGGGCCCCTCGGAGCCCCAGGAGCTGGGCAAGGCGGAGCTCAACATCGTCAACACGGGGCTCTTCCCGTTGGACACCCGAGCGGAGGACGAGAAGGCCGAGCAACAGAAGAGACTGCACGGCTACGGCTGGGTGAACCGGGACGCGGGAGTGGTGCACATCCCCATCGAGCGGGGCATCGAGCGCGTCGTGAGCGAGCAGCAGCAGCGACGAGACGGGGGCGTGCGATGACTCCGGGAGAAGACTCCTTCGGGGGCACGGTGAACGAGGTGTTCCGGCGAATACTCTTCCTGCCGGAGCAGGCGTCCACCATCGCGAAGGACGTGGACTCCCTGCACTACGTCATCATCACGACGGCGATGGTGGTGGCCACGCTCGTCCTCGGCCTGTCGGCATACTTCATCATCCGGTTCCGGAGGCGTTCGGAGACGGACGTCACCCCCAAGATACAGACGACGCTCGGGTGGGAAGTGCTGTTCGTGGGAGTGCCGCTCACCACGTTCCTGGCGTGGTTCTTCATTGGCTTCCACGACTTCATCCGGATGCAGACGCCGCCGCCGGACGCGATGGACGTCTACGTGGTGGGCAAGCAGTGGATGTGGCAGTTCACCTATCCCGAGGGCCCCAACGCCATCGGCGTCCTCCGGGTGCCGGTGGGCAGACCGGTGAGGCTGCTGCTGACGAGCCGGGACGTCATCCATTCCTTCTACGTGCCGGCGTTCCGCATCAAGCAGGACGCATTGCCGGGCGCCTATACGCAGACGTGGTTCGAGGTGACGAAGCCGGGCAGCTACCGGGTGATGTGCGCGGAGTTCTGCGGACTGAAGCACTCGGAGATGTGGGCCGAGGTCGTGGCGCTCTCACCGGAGGACTACGAGGCATGGATGCAGGAGCAGCGGAGAGGCCCGGTGTCGCGCCGGGACGCGACGCCGAGCGCCCCCGAGCGGGAGGAGTCCCAGAAGCCCGCGCGGCAGGCGGTGCGTTACGACGCGCAGGAGCCGCACGGCGAAGTCATGTACGGCGAGAGGGGAACGCTGGCGGCGCGGGGCGAGCGCGTGGCGGCGGAGAGGGGTTGCCTGAAGTGCCACACGGTGGATGGGACGGCGCACATCGGGCCCACGTGGCTGGACCTGTACGGGAGACGAGAGCGGCTGGCGAGCGGGGAGACGGTGGTGGCGGACGAGGCGTACCTGACGGAGTCGATGATGAATCCGCGGGAGCAGGTGGTGGCGGGGTTCGAGCCGGTGATGCCGGCGTTCCTGGGAGTGCTGGAGGCGGCGGAGGTGGCGGCGCTGGTCGAGTACATCAAGACGCTGCGCAGCGCGCGGCTGGAGACCATCCGGTCGGAGGGGCCCGTGTATGAACCCATCGGCGGGAAGTAGTCAGCCGGAGGTCACCTATCTCAACCACGAGACGACGGTGGGCTCGTGGCTGCTGACGCGAGACCACAAGCGAATCGGGGTGATGTTCCTGGTGCTGGTCATCCTGGCGCTGCTGCTCGGGGGCGTCTTCGCGATGGTGCTGCGAATCGAACTGCTCACTCCGGGGCCGACCATCATCAGCGCGATGACGTACAACCGGATGTTCACCCTGCACGGGGTGACGATGGTGTGGCTGTTCATGATTCCGGCGATTCCCTCGGCGTTCGGCAACTTCGTGCTGCCCATCATGCTGGGGGCGAAGGACGTGGCGTTCCCGAGGCTGAACCTGGCCTCGGTGTACATCTACGTGGCGGGAGCGGCACTGACGCTGTTCGGCATGTTGTGGAGCGGAGCGGACACGGGGTGGACGTTCTACACGCCGTACAGCACGACCTCGCCGACGGCGGTGACCCCCATCCTGATGGGGGTGTTCGTCATCGGGTTCTCCACCATCATCACGGGACTGAACTTCATCACCACGGTGCACACGCTGAGGGCGCCGGGGATGCACTGGAGCCGCATTCCGCTCTTCGTCTGGGCGCTCTACGGCACCTCGGTCATCCAGGTGGTGGCGACGCCGGTGCTGGGGATGGTGCTGCTGCTGGTGTTCTTCGAGCGGGTGCTGGGAGTGGGCATCTTCGACCCCTCGAGGGGAGGAGACCCGGTGCTGTTCCAGCACATGTTCTGGTTCTACTCGCACCCGGCGGTCTACATCATGGTGCTGCCGGCGATGGGGGTCATCACCGAAGTGGTGTGTGCGTTCAGCCGGAAGAACATCTTCGGTTACAAGATGATTGCGGTGTCGACGTTTGGGATTGCCTTCGTGGGGTTCTTCTCGTGGGGGCACCACATGTTCGTGTCGGGGCAGTCGACGTTTGGCTCGGGGTTCTTCGGGGTGTTGAGCATGCTGGTGGCCATCTTCACGGCCATCAAGATCTTCAACTGGGTGGCGACGATGTACGGGGGAAGCATCGACCTACGAGTGCCGCTGCTCTACGTGCTGGGGTTCATCTTCCTGCTGATTTTCGGGGGGATGACGGGGGTGGCGGTGGCGACGACGTCACTGGACGTGCACTGGCACGACACGTACTTCATCGTGGCGCACTTCCACTACATCATGGTGGGGGCGGTGCTGATGGCGTTCCTGGCGGCGCTGCACTACTGGTGGCCGAAGATGTTCGGGAGGGTGTACCCGGAGCGCTGGTCGTTCCTGTCGGCCATCACCATCATCTTCGGCTTCATCGTGACGTTCCTGCCGCAGTTCCTGTTGGGGAACCTGGGGATGCCGAGGCGTTACTACCAGTACCCGGCGGAGATGCAGTGGCTGCACGTGCTGAGCACGGCGGGGGCGTCGCTGCTGGCATTCGGCTTCGGGCTGATCGCCATCTACCTGCTGTGGTCGCTGAGGTACGGCCCGGAGAGCACACCGAATCCCTGGGGCTCGAGGGGATACGAGTGGCACAGCGGCTCGCCGCCGGCGCCGCACAACTTCACACAGGCCCCGCGCTTCGAGCGCGAGGTCCACGACTACACCGTGCCCGAGGCGCCCCGTGTCTACTGAAACGTCGCCGTGGGAAGAGCACTTCGGGAGCAGGGAGAACCAGAGCCACGCGGCGCAGCTGGGGATGTGGATCTTCCTGGGCTCGGAGGTGCTGCTCTTCACGAACCTGTTCGTGGGGTACGCGGTGTACCGGTACTACTACCCGGAGGTGTTCGTCGAGGCGAGCAAGCACCTGGAGACGGGGTGGGCGACGGTGCAGACGCTGCTGTTGGTGACGAGCAGCCTGTTCGTGGCCTTGGCGGTGCACTCCATCCGGCAGGGAAAGCAATTCCTGACGGCGCTGGTGCTGCTGGTGGCGATAGGAATGGGAGTGGGCTTCCTGGTCATCAAGGGCTGGGAGTACTGGAAGCACTGGACGGACGGAGCGTTGCCCGGGGCGTACTACCGGCTCGAGGACCTGCCGGTGAGAGGGGGGAGCCTCTTCTTCACGCTCTATTTCCTGCTCACGGGGGTGCACGCCGTCCACATGCTGGTGGCGATGGGGTTATTGGGATGGCTGGTCTGGGGAGCGGTGGCTGGGAAATACACGGCCGAGTACCACATCCCAGTCGAGGTAGGAGGGTTGTACTGGCACCTGGTGGATGTCTTCTGGCTGTTCATCTACCCGCTGCTGTACCTGGTGGAGTGAAGGGGGGCGCACCATGGCGGAGAAGAAGAAGTCCACCTGGGGTTACGTGGCTGTGTGGATAGTGCTGGTAGTGCTGACAGTGCTGACGTGGGTGCTGGGGACGAAGGTGAAACCAGGCCCGTACTCGCTGCCGACGTCGCTGGGAATCGCGGTGGTAAAGACAGTGCTGGTGGCGATGTTCTTCATGCACCTGGTGGAGCAGCGAGGGGCGAGGAGGGTGGTGCTGCCAATCTCAGTGCTGTTCCTGGGCTTGCTGCTGGGAGTGTCGCTGCTGGAGGCGATGACACGAATCCGGATGGCGAGGCCGGACGGAATCCAAGAGGAGCTGGAGCCGAAACGACCTGCATCGACGAGAACAGCACCCCTCGGGTCAGACCACTGAGCCCAATCTCCCCTCGCCCTCCGGGAGCGGGACGGGGTGAGGGTTCCGGAAGGACGCGGGTTCGAATCCCGCCGCTGCCACTAGAGGCTGCCCGCCGCTTCGAGCCGTGCCCTCTCCTGTAGGGGGAGCCGCTCTAATACCGCCCCAGCTCCCTGTCCCAGTCCGACAACTGCGTGGACACCGCGTATTTGTAGGCGCTGGAGATATCCTCGAACTTCTTCGGGGGAAGCGCGGAGAGGCGCTCACGCAGAAAGTCCGGATTGCTGAGCACCTCGCGGTTCTTGAGATCGGTGTCCACCTCGACGATGCCAGAAATCACCCGGAGTACGGCCTCCATGCAATCCTCCCGGGTCGCGTGAGACATGCGCTCCACCGTCAGGGCCAGATGCTCGCGCACAGGGGCAGGGCCTCCGGGGCACCAGGCCTCCAGGGTCCTGCGGTAGATGTCATCCATGAGCTCCTCCAGCGTGTACTTCTGATCGAACGACCAGAACGCGTAGCGAAGGCCCTGGAGCACCTCCCAGAAGCGGAGCAAGGCGGCGAGCCGGTTCGCCATGCGCTCAGCGCTATGCGGCGGGGGCGGAGACACGACATGGTCGAGAGCCCCCCAAGGGGTGCTCAGACAGAAGGACTCGAAGGCGTCACTCATGCGCGGGCGCTCCTCCTTCGGGACGCCTTCATCCAAGCCCATGAAGACCTCGATGAACATGTGCATCCGCCAGCGGGGGTCGCCCGTGTCGAAGTCGGCCACCGAGTGCATCACCAGCACTTCGCCGGGTGACACCTGTCGCATCTGCCGGGGCTGGGGAAAAGCACCAGTCTTGAGATACTCCCGAGCCCACCAGTGTCCCTCGGCTCTCCCCTTGCGGAGGATGGCGGCTTTGGTGCCGTAGAGCCACGCTGGAAACTCGAGCACCTGGGAGTGTTCAGGGTTCATGGCCTTGCGCCCTACCATAGCGGTCAGATGTGCCTCAAGCGCCAGGCACTTCGCGCGCGCCAAGAGCGCAAACGCCGCCCGCCCGCTCAGCGGCATTCCGCGGGCAAATAGACCTGGCCCTGGAAACCCTTGGGGCGTTCGCATCCTTCATAGGCAGCCCGGATCGCCTGCTCGGCCAATTCGCCGCGCTGCTCTACCTCTTCCCTGGGCACCTCCTCTTCCTTCTGGGCCGCCCGCTCCTTCCAGGAGGCACCGGGCTTCTTGCACCGGTAGCTCCAGCGGTACAGCGTCACTCCGGGCTCTGGCGTGCGCCAGGACAACTTCCAGAGTGCTCCCCCATTCTCGAATTCGAGGAAGAGGGTCCCCTCGAAGCCGGTGCCTCTTACGAGTTGCTTGCCAGGGTCGACAGCCTCATTCAGGGCCGCCAGATAGCGCTCCACCTGCTCTCTCCCTTCACTGCGCGACTCTTCATCGTCCGGCTTGAGCTCGAACAGCACGAGGAGACGGGTATCGGTGATGTCCGGACGCAAGCGCCTCACGAACTCCGAAAGGCGCTCGGGGTCCCCCAATTTGCCCCTCTTCACAATGCTGTAGAGGTTGACGTTGTCGAGGAAGACGACGCTGGAGGGGTGCCGCACGCTGTACTCCCTGCCAATGGCGTAATGTGCGGCTCGGCCAAGGAACGCGTCCCAGGGCTCCCTGGAGTCTGGCTTACGGCCAGGGAGCTTGGATGAGGGCGGCTGCGCCTGGGCACCGAGGACCGCCACGAGCACCAGGAGAAAACCCGCCAGCCCCAAGGTGCTCATCGTCCTGCTTCCACTGCTTTTCATGGCCAGCATGCTCCTCCTGGTGCGGTGTGCCCGGCGGGCCCGGAGCATATCTACGAGGTGCAACTCGAGGACGCGGGAGTCAGCAGCGGGCCGCTCTACTTCATTTCGACGGCGGACGGGGGCTGCGTCGGGGGGAACACGAGGAGCTACCGGCAGCTCGGCGCGGAGGTGCCACACGAAACGTTCGGCAGGTTCGACGTCGAGCTCCGGTAGCTCAACGCCGACTGCCTCCACCCCGGCTCCGCCCCGGCTTGGGTGACGCGCCTCGAGCCCCTCGCCCCGGGACCTCCGAAAGCGCTTGGCCTCCGCACGAGGGCGGGTAGAACCCGCCACCTGTTCTCCCGTGGGGGCCGGCTCATGGGGCGGAGAGGGTGTGTGATGTCGAAGAGTGTGTTTTTGGAGCGTTGGCTTCTGGGACTCGTGTGCGTCGTGGTGGTGGCCGGGTGTGGGGGGGCGCTGCCTGGTGCGGGTGGCAACGGAAACGAGGGGGGAGAGAGCCTCCAGGATGCGGGCACCGGGAAGGACGGGGGCGGCACGGGGACGGGCGGGGACTCCCTCGAGGATGGGGGGACGGATACTTCGGAGCTGGCGCTGCTCGAGCTCACCGAGGCCTCCGGAGCCGGCGAGGACGCGACCTTCATCGGGAGCACATCCACGCAGTGGTTCTTCCTGCACAACCGGGGAACGGGCGCGGCGCAGCAGCTCGTGGTGACGCTGGAGGGCGCCGCCTTCTCGTTCACGGGTGGCGTCTTCCCGGGCCTGGGCGGCACGTGCGGGAGCGAGCTCGCCGCCGGGGCCTCGTGCGTGTTCCCGGTGTCTTTCGCGCCCACCGAGCGCGGGCCGGCGAGTGGAACGCTCTCGGTTCGGTTCGGCGGTGGGCCGCTGCAGGTGGCCCACGTCCGGAGGCTCTCCGGGACGGGGCGCGCGCGCGCGCAGGTGCTCGTCGCGCCAGCGACAGTCGATTTCGGCGGCGTGCTCCTGACGGTGAACGCCTGGAACACCGTGACCCTGACGAATACCGGCGACGTGGATGCGCTCCAGCTCTCGGCTCGCCTCCCTCCCGCGCCCTTCTCCTTCAAGGGAGGCCACCCGCCCGGGGCGGGGGGCACGTGCTGGAGCACCCTGGCCGCCGGGGAGAGCTGCACCCTCGTCCTGGGCTTCCTGCCCTTCGAGGCGGGGACGCATAAGACCACGGTGTCGCTCTCCTATGAGGATGGGCTCTCCTCCCGGAGCATCCCGCTCGTCCTCCAGGGAGAGGGGTTGCTCCCCGCGTCGATCGTCTTCGCCGAGGGCAGATCGTTCGACTTCGGTGCCGCCGCCGTCGGAACGGGGGTGGATCACACCTTCACGCTCACCAACCAGGGAGGGGTGGCCGCCACCCAGATGTCGGGACGGAATCCCGGGGGACCCTTTACCTTCAAGGGCGGGGCGTATCCCGGTACGGGCGGCACCTGTGGCACCGAGCTCGCGCGGGGTGCGAGCTGCACGGTGGTCGTGACGTTCGCACCGACCTCGGAAGGCCCGAGCCATTATGTGGTCGGGGTCGACTTCGCCGATGGGCGGGGCGGGCCGACGATGTCGTCGAGCGTCAACATCACCGGCACCGGGGTGAGCGCGCTGCAGGGCTTCCGCTGGTGAGCTGAGCGTCGGACGCCTGGTCCGGACACGGGGTAGGGGAGACCGTTCCTCCCCCCCTTGCGTGTCGTCCGAGGCGTTCAGGCCACGGGCCGGCGACGGACGCGCCACACGGTGAGCATCGCGCCCAGGAGTACCAGGAACGCCGTGCCCCGGGAGCCCCGCGCATCCTGGGCCACCGAGCATCCGAAGATGGAGCTCGGGGGCTCGACTTCCTCCTTCAGACAGACCGGCTCGCCCTCGCGTGCGTTCCCCGCGGAATCGATCACGCGCCAGGAGAAGCACGGGGTGTATTTGGCGTCATGCCGGGGCATCTCGAAGGTGGAGTCGGTGGGCTCGCCCGAGGTCTCCACCCCCCAGACGCCCCAGAGGACCTTGTGCTCCAGCTGCTGGTCCGGCTCGCCGAAGCGGTAGGGCGTGTTGTCCGCCACCCAGAGCTCGAATTCATAGGAGCCGAGGGAGCTTCCGCCCTGGACGCCGGGGACCCGGACCCGGGCGCGGGTGCTCACCTCCCGGCCGATCCTCTCGCAGGAACAGAGGCCGGGCGAGCAGTCGAACTTGTCCGTCTCGAAGGGCTCGAGCGCCACGTACAGCCCGCCGAGCAGCTCGAGTGGCGGAGACAGCTGCGCTCCGGTCGTGAAAGAGCCGCGCAGCTCCGTGGGTCCCTGGGCCCAATCGGGACGGGACTCACTCTGTTGCAGGGCCGCGACGAACGTGTAGCGCCGGTTCGGGAGCAACGGGGCGTCGGGCCGCCAGGCTTCACCCGCGGGGTAGCCCCACCAGGAGCGCACCCGTCCGGGAGCGGGCTCACCCGTGTCGGAGTCCGTCACGGTGACGGAGAGGACGTCGTGGACGGTGACGGGGACGGTCGCCAAGGTGCCGAGTGTCCAGGTTTGCGACGTGAACAGCACCACCGCGTCGAGAGGCACATTCGAGGCCCCGTCCGCGGGGAAGCTCTCGGTGAGTGTGTAATAGGAATGCTGTGTCCCGAGCGGATCGCAGGCCTCGGCGGGTGACGCGTGCAGTGACACCGCGAGGACCAGGGGCAATTGGAGCAGACAGGCAACGAACAGGAAGGGCTTGAGGCGCATCGGAGCTCCCGGTGGAAAGGATTGCGCCGGAGCGGCTGTGCAAGGCGCGAACCACACGCGCGCGGGGGGAGTCCCAGGGGGCGTGACGCGGAACCGCGACAAGGGCGTCAGGGAGGCCCCGGATTTGGACGTGTCCACCGGTGGCAGCATCCGCTTCACGGCCACGCCCTCCCCCTGCATCTCCAGACGGATTTCAGCAAACACCTCTCCGTCCGCAGGAATGCCTGCTTCTAGCCCACGTCATCCGATGGAGGTCGGGCAGGGCTGGCAGCTCTGTCGGGCTCGGCCTTCAGAAAGTTGTCCAACAGTTGGACAACTTTGCGCAGCGCGCGACCGGGAGGTCGGCCTGCCGTCGCTTCAGACGCAGTGCGGAGGCCACACGATTGTGTCGGGAACTTCTGCGCACCTGGCTTCCCTCGACACTCCCGGGTCAGACCACTGAGCACAATCACCCCTCGCCCTCCGGGGTGGGCGTGCTCAGCTCAGCGCGTGACGCAGCGCCGCTTCGAGCGCGCTCGCCACCACGCGGATGCGTGGCACCTGCCGCAGCTCGCGATGAAACACGAGGAACACCGGCACTGAGGGCAATGGCACATCCACGTCGAGTCTCACGAGGCCTTCGAGCTCGCGCCCCAGCGCTTCGGCCAGCAGACAGATGCCCTGACCACGCTCGGTGGCCGTCTGCAGGGCGAAGTCGGAATTGGAGCGGAACGGAAACCGCGTCGCACCCTGCTCCACCAACCATTGCTCCTGCGGCAGCGTGCGCAGCGGACCGTCGTAGCCGATGAAGTCGTGACGCTCGAAGTCTCCCGCCCGGAGCTGACCCCCGCGCAGTCTCCGCTCGACATAGCTCTGTGACGCGAAGAGCGCGAAGCGCAGCCGCCCCACGGACTTCTCCACCAGCACCGGTGACGAGGAACGCGTCTTACGGATTCCGATGTCGGCCTCGCGGCGCGAGAGGTCGCTCATGCGCGACTCGGAGATGAGCTCGAAGTGCATCTCCGGGTGTTTGCGGCGCAGCTCCGAAAGCAGCTGCGTCAGCGGGCGTACGAAGCCCTCACCCACCGAGAGGCGCACCGTGCCCGTGAGACTCGAGGTCGCATTCCCTTCATCTCGCCGCGCGGCTTCCAGCCCGTGCTCGAGCTGCTCGGCGAGGAACACCAGCTCGAGCGCGCCGGGTTCCACCGAGGTGCCTGCGCTGCCGCGGTGCACGAGCGGGCGACCCAGCGCTACTTCCAGCGCCTCGATGCGCCGAGCCACGGTGGAGGTGGACACGCCCAGCGCACGCCCTGCCGCCAGGAAGCTGTTGTTCCGGTGCAGGGCCAGCAGGACGCGGAGATCATCCCAGGTGGGCGCGAGGGTTTGCATGGATGGAAAACAGGTTACCAACAATGCCCGTTCCTGGGAACCGACCGGACTCGCATCATGGGCGCAGAAGGAGATACCCATGTTCGATTTCGCTGACAAGACAGTGGTGGTGACGGGCGGTTCCACGGGCATCGGAGCGGCGTTCGCTTCGGAACTGGCACGCCGCCGGGCGCGACTGGTGTTGGTGGCGCGAGGTGAGGAGCGGCTTCGGAGTCTGGCGGCCTCGCTGACGAAGGCGCACGGGGTGAAGGTGGAGGTGCTGGCCGAGGACCTGGCGAAGCCGGGCGCGGCGAAACGGGTTCGCGACGCGGTACACGGCCTGGGACTCACGGTCGATGTGTTGATCAACAACGCGGGCTTCGCGAGTTACGGGCCCTTCGAGGCGGTCTCCCTGGAGACTCAGCGGGAAGAGATCGATCTCAACATCGGCGCACTGGTCGAGTTGACGCATGTCTTCCTGCCCGACCTCGAGCGCCGCCAGGGAGGAGTCATCCAGGTGGCGTCGACGGCGGCCTTTCAGGCGGTACCGTTCATGGCGGTCTACGCGGCGAGCAAGGCCTTCGTGCTGTCGTTCAGCGAAGCGCTCTGGGCCGAATACCGCGAGCGCGGCGTGCGCGTGCTGGCGCTGTGCCCGGGTGCGACCGACACGCCGTTCTTCGCGCGAGCGGGTGAAGAGGCGGCGTTCGGCAAGAAGGCGTCGGCGGAGGATGTGGTGCGCGTGGGGCTCGAGGCGTTCGACGCGAATCGGTCACACGTGGTGCATGGCCTGGGCAACTACTTCACCGCGCTGTCGAGTCGCTGGTTCACGCGCGAGTTCGTGGCGCGTTTGTCCGCGCGGCTGATGCGTCCGCGCACGCCGAGCCTCGCGGCGCAGAACCCGCGCTGAAGGTGCGGTCAGGCTGCGTGCCTGGTCCACTCGCGGCGTTCACTCATTCTGGGCGGCGGGTTGGAGCAGGGCGGCGGAGGAGGCGGCGGCTGGGGCCAGCAAGGCCGAGCGCTGCGCAATTGACGGGGCCGAGCTGGGCCGGGTCTGATCCCCCTCCACCGCCCTGGCTTCGAAGGGCCGGAGGAGCCGGACATGGAGCCGAGAGTTGCTCACGCCTTCTGCCTGGCGTTGCTGGTGGCGCTGGGGGGCACACCAGCAAGGGCCAAGGACGAGCTGCCGGTGCCGGTGCTGGAGGAGGTGGGGGTGAGCGGGTACCAGGGGGACGAGGGGCAGGGGCTGAGGCTGAGCTTCAAGAGGTTGAAGCCGAACCCGGCGCTGGGGCTGTGGAGGAAGGAAGAGGCGAGGGAGGTGGTGGAGGCGCTGGAGGAGGAATTCCAGCAGGCGAGCAGGAGGAAGAAGGAGAAGCCGCACCCGGCGGCGATGTTGGCCCTGGCGGGCCATGTGCCAGCGGAGGAGGCGAGGCCCTCGGCGTTGGAGAGGAGGGTGAGGGAGGAGTACGAGGAGCTGCTGGGGCCGGCGCAGGTGCAACTGCCGGGGACACTGGAGAGTGCCAGGTGGTTTCAGGCGCTGAAGCTCTCGCCGCGCTACATGGGGGACGGAGTGAGGGAGGCGGCGCTGGAGCTGTTCAGCTCGCCCGCCGTCCTGCTGTCCGTGGGGACGTCCATGATGCTGTACATGCTGGCGTGGGCGGTACCGGAGCCGGTGTTCAGCAAGGCGTTGGCGGGAGCCGTCACGGTGGGACTGCTGCTGACGTACAGCGCGGCGGAGCTCTACAACGTGGGGCAGGCGTGCCTGAGGCTGTACCAGGAGGCGGAGGCGGCGAGGACGAGGGAGGAGTTGGAGGCGGTGGCCGAGAGGTTTGGGAAGGCGCTGGGAGGAGTGGGGCTGAGGGTGCTGGTGACGATGGCGGGGGCGAAGCTGGCGAGGAGATTGCCAGAGGTGCCGAAGGGAGGGCTATGGGCGAGCCTGTCACCGCCGCGCTTCGCCATGGCGGGAGGAGGGGCGAGGGGAATCGTGAGGGTGGTGGCGGGGACGAGGGCGCAGGTGAAGGTGGCGGATGGGACGGTGGTGCTGATGGGGGTGACGGGGAGCACGGCGGCTGCGGCGGTGACGTCGGCGGTGTCCGCTGCACGGACGACGGGGGCATGTGCCGAGTCGGGGCAGGACGGCCACCATCGCCACCACCTGTGCACCAACAAGAATGACATATCGGAGAGCAATGGTGGCCCTTGGACGCCTCGTTTCGAGGAGTTCTTCGAACGAGCGGGGATGACCCAGGATGACCCGGTGAACATCGTCTACCTGCGAGACCACAAGGGGCCCCACCCCGAGGCGTACCACCGTGAGATTTTCGAAGGATTGAGAGGCGTGCTTGGCACCTGCAGGACTCACGCTGAATGTCGAGCGAAGCTCGTGGATGAACTTGACAGGATCGCAAGGGAAGTCTGTACGCCAGGCTCCATTCTCAACAAGCTGGCCACGAGGACGCCATGACGGAGCAAGTAAGGTATTTCAAATTATATGATGACATGTACGTCCCAGGGCGCTGGCTGCTGAGGTTTCCTCTCTTCAAGGATGGAGGGGGCTCGGGCGCGCGTGAGGACGATGACGAGCGCGAGTTATTCGACACCTGGCGATTCAACGAGGGGCGAGTCCTGGAAATCGAGAGGCCGATTCGCTTGTCCATGAAGCCGGCGGGCGTCGCGCTCGAATTCAGCGAGGCCATGGGGATTCCTATCGTCCACCGGCGGGTGGTCTCACTCTTCGAGCGTCTGGGGCTCCAGAAGGAGGTGCAGTTCATCCCCGTGGAGGTGGAGGGGCAGACGCAGCCCTGGTTCATCCTCAACGCCCTGCAGGTCATCCGATGCGTCGACGATGCCCGGTGTGACGAGGTGTTTTATTGGGGACCAGAGGATGGGGAGCCAGACAGAGTAGGCGAATACCGGAATGTTCGAGGGCTGAAGGTGGACCCGGCGAAGATTGGGAGGGCCCATATCTTCCGGCCCTGGGGATGGCTGGTGGTCCTCATCGTCTCCGAGCACGTCAAGTCAGCCATGGAGGCCGAGGGCATCACCGGTATCAAATTCCTCGAGGTCTGAGCTCCGGGAATGAGTCGAAGGACTCGTACCGGCGCATTGCCCCTAGCGAGAGCCTGCTCGCGCCCTTTACTGCCCGAGTGACGAGGGCGGTGGCTTGGCACTGAACGAGGGTAGGTAGCACTCCCCTTGGTACTCGAAGAGGTCCTCCGGGCACGGGGCCTTGAGCTTGTGAGGTGCCCAGCAGCCGCCGACGAGCTCGACCTCGGTGTAGCGAGTGCAGGGAGGGCGCTTCTGTCCTTTGAAGGGCTCTTTCGGGAGAGGTCGGGCGAGCACGAGTTGCCCCGGGGGGGTGGTGTCCGCGAGCCATGAGCGGAAGTCCGACGTCTCGACTGCCGTGAGCACCTCGTGGCTCGGGGGCGCTGGTAGGGTGCTCGGGGGTTGGGACACAGGGGCCAGACGCATCAGCGCGAGGAGCAGGGCGCATACCGTGACGGCGCTCACCACGCCCCATCCCAGACGCCACCGGAAGCGGGGCTCGTGGGGGTCAGACACGGCGTGGATCATGCGCCGCGCTTCCTCGAGCACCCCCTCCAACGTGAGCATCAGCGACTCCGCCGACTGCCTGTCCTGAGCCCTGGCCCAGTCGGTGTGCTCCACGAGTGGCCCAAGCAGGAGAAGGCCCCGACGAAGTACTCGCTCTCGTCGCTTCCGGCGGACACGCCGCTCAAGGAGTTGGTGCGCTTGTCCAAGCTACGCTGGCGAGTGGAGCGTGGCTACCAGGAGTTGAAAGGCGAGGTGGGACTGGACCACTTCGAGGGGCGAACGTGGCGAGGCTTCCACCTCCATGCCACCCTCTGCATGGTGGCCCACGGCTTCCTCGCCCTGCGTCGGGCGCTTTTTCCCCGGAGCAGAACGCGGTGGCCCCTGCCCGAGGTGCGCCGCCGCCTTCAGCACCTACTGCTGCGTCGCATCGGCCACTGCCCGCTCTGCCTGCGCTCCATCGGCGCCCGCGCTCCTCCTCGAGGGCCATCACAGATCTGATCAGGTAGTGTTAGCCTGCTCGCGATTTACATGTAAGGGACGCCGGGCGGAGTGCTTACAGTTCAAGTTCGTGCCAACTACACAGGAGCCACAAATGCTTACTCGAGGTCATCTTATCGGTCAGATCGTTGATGACTTGGCGGGCATTGCAGCGCAGGCCAAGCAGCGGGCGCGGCTACACCTGTTCGACATCCACACGCATGTCGAAGGCTTCGCCAAGGAAGTGCTCAATCGGGTTCTCACCCTCGGGCTGTCCAACCTCAACGCCCAGCGTTCCAACAATCCCGGTCTTGATCTCGGAGACGCCACCAAGGGCTGGGCCTTCCAAGTCACCGCCGACAAGTCCGGTGCCAAGGTAAAGGAGACGCTGGAGAACATCGACGAGGAGCAGCGCGCGAGATATCCGAACATTCGCATTCTGATTATCGGGGAGAAGCAGGGCACCTACACCTTCACGGGTGAGCCCTATGAACGCTTCGGTTTCAAACCAGAGATGGTCTGGGACTTCAACGACGTCTGCAGCCACATCATGTCGCTTTCGATCGACGCCCTAAGGGACCTTGCCGGCTATGTGTCGAGCGAGACGCGCCGGGTTAGAATCGAGCTGGAGATACCCGACGACGAAGGTCGCTTCCCCACCAGCATCGACAATTTTATTGAAGCGCTTCCGAAGCCGCAGCTCTCGGATGCCTCTAAAATGGAGGCGCATTTTGCTGCCAAGAAAGAGCCGATAGATCGCGGCGAGGCGGAGAAGGCGATTGTCGAGCTGAGCGCCAAGCTTGCAGCGCTGCCTCGGCTGACGCGCGAGGTATTCAAGCTCCTCATTGAACGCCGGGACGAGGAATTGACGAGCTTCAGCGAGGACTTTCGGATCAGCGATCCCAAGCTGCGCCGCATCTATCATGGTGACGATCTCGACGGAGATCTGGCGCTTCTTTCGGAATCCGACCTGCTCGACTTCAACGAGCCACACGATTCGGGTGGTGCCTATTTTTGGCGCGTCCGTTTCCCCGGCCGAGGGAACGGCGTTCATCTGCTGTTCATCCAGTATGTTAAGGATCTGGGGCTCAACCTGCGCAAGTCGCTCGTCACTCTTGATTTCTCGGACTTCTAAATTCCGTGTCCATAGCGAAGAAGGAACCGAGTAGCCGATGCGCTTTGCGGTTCACGCTAGACTTCATGAGCTGGCCACGAGAAATCCATGACCGCACTGATGAAGTATTATGAATTATACGACGACGTATACATCCCAGGTCGTTGGCATTTGAGGATGCCTCTCTTCGAAGATGGCGAGGGTGAGGGCCTCCCTGAGAGCGAGCGCGAGTTGTTTGACACCTACCGGTTCAAGGAGGGACGAGTACTGGAAGTCGAGAGGCCCATCCGCTTGTCCATGAAGCCGGTGGGCAGTGCGCTCGAATTCAGTGAGGCTATGGGGACACCCATCGTCCATCGGCGGGTGGTCTCGCTCTTCGAGCGCCTGGGGCTCCAGAAGGAGGTGCAGTTCATCCCCGTGGAGGTGGAGGGGCAGACGCAGCCCTGGTTCATCCTCAATGCCTTGCGAATCATCCGGTGCATCGACGATGCCCGGTGTGAGGAGGTGCTCTACTGGCTGCCGGAGGACAACCGCCCGGACAAGGAGGGCCAGTACCGTAACGTCGCGGGGCTGAAGGTGGACGTGGAGAAGGTAGGGGACGCCCACGTCTTCCGCCCCTGGGGTTGGAAGGTCGTCCTCATCGTCTCCGAGCACGTCAAGTCAGCCATGGAGGCCGAGGGCATCACCGGTATCAAATTCCTCGAGGTCTGAGCTGGGGGCGGGAGGGGCCTGGCTGGAGGCGGCCCGCGCCTGGCTGCTCTCTGAGTGGGGGTGCTGTTGCTAAGCATTGAGGGCGCTGGATTCGAGACCTGGCCCGAGGAGCGTGTGCATCATTTCCCCGCTCGCTGGCTCACTCACCTCGGGGGTATACCCGCCCCCAACCCGAGAGGACTCCGAGCGACCTCCAGGCGGTGAGCAAGGACAAGCACCTGCGCATCCTCTACGCGCCCGCACAGCCCCCAGACCTGGAGCCCAACGCGCCCGGTGCCGCGGCCGCTCGCGAGAAGATGAACCGCGAGCTGGCGGCCATGAACTTCGGCTTCGCGAAGGTGGAGCAGCTCTCCGGGAACGTGGGTTACCTCGACCTGCGCGGCTTCGTCGGCGCGGAGCTGGCGGGGGAGACCGCCACCGCAGCCATGAACCTCCTGGCCCACTCCGACGCGGTGATCATCGACCTGCGCCAGAACGGCGGCGGCTCCCCGTCGATGGTCCAGCTCATCACCATCAAGCGGGCCACCATCGTCGGTGAGACGACCGGCGGCGGTGCTCATCCGGTCAGGCCCCACTTCCTCGCCGATGTGCACCTGCTGGCGCTCATTCCCTTCGGCCGCGCGGTGAGCCCCATCACCGGCACCAACTGGGAAGGCACCGGAGTGACGCCGGACCTCCAGGTCCCGGCGGACAAGGCGCTCGTGGCCGCCCACCGTGATGCGCTGAAGAAGCTCCACGACCAGGCCCAGGACGCGGAACGGAAGCAGAAGTTCGCCTGGGCCCTCCAGAAGGTGGAGGCGCTCGCCAACCCGGTGACGCCGAGCGCCGAGGTGCTGAAGAGCTTCGCGGGCAGCTACGGGAAGCTCACCTTGAGCTACGAGAACGGCTCGCTCTGGTTCCTCTGGCCGGGGCGCAAGCTCCGCGCCGTCCCGATGACGGCGGACACCTTCACACTCGACGATGGTCGGGACGTCCTCCGCTTCCGCATGGAGACGGAGGCCTCCGGCAAGGTGACCGGGCTGATCGAGCTGTACGACGATGGCCGCACTGAACGGTCTCCGCGCACCGGAAGCTGAGCGGAGCCTGGATGGACCAGGGCACGTCCACCGCGTGTCCTCCGAACGGTGGAGCCGCCATGAGGGCCTGGGTCAGGCGATCGGCGAAGGCCCGGCCCTCGCGGGCGTAGGCGGCTGGCTCCTGCTCGTCCAGCCGGCCCCGCACCACCGACATCGCGATGCCGCCCACTACGACTCCTGACTGAGCTTACCCCGCGTTGCGGACTTTCTTGTCCAGGCGCTGAATCATGTCCTCCACGGCCGCGCGGCGCTTCGGCTTCTCGGCCATTCGCTTGATGGCGGCCATCATCCCCGCGCTCCTCTGGCGAATGCCCTCCTGCGCGACCGAGGTGACCTGCTCGTGGACGCTGAAGAATTTCGCGTAGGCATCGACGTGCTGGTAACCGACCTGCGCCATGAAGGCGGCGCTGAGGGCATCGGAATCGTTACCGGTGATGGGGTACTGCTCGTTGAAGGTGCCCTTCACCTGGATGTTTGGGAGCATCGTGAAGGGGCTGAGGGCGTTGATGCCGAAAAGCAGCGAGGACATGGTGGCTCCCTCGAGCTGCTTCTGGAGACCCGAAGGCATCGGCTGCGGGGGAACGCCGGTCGTTCCCGTCACCCAGGGCGCGGGATAGAGGGAGGGAATCTCGCTGATCATGGAGGTGACCCATGCGTGCGGCACGGCGTCGAGGCTGTTCCAGATGTTCTGGTTCCAGGCGAAATAGTCCTGTGCCAGGCCCAGGCTGACCGGCGGGAACACCTGCTGGAAGAGCTTGGAGAAGTTCTCGTCGCCAGGAGTGGGGCCGGCCGTCGGGAGCACGTGCACCTGGCCCCAGTTCGTGGTGCTGAACCTCGTGCCCTTCGAAGTCGCGAGGGCCAGGGCGAGCGTCGGCGCAAGCGCGCCACCGAGACTGTGGCCGGTGAAGATCAGCGTCTTCGAACTGCTCGAGCCCACCGAGCACAGGAAATCCACCAGGCTCTTCTGGGTCAGGTTGTCGACCATGTTCAGCAGGGTGTTGACGCCAAGCTGGGTCCCTTGCGAGATGTGCGGAGTGTCGAAGCCGGAGGGCCCATTGCACCCACCCAGCGACGGGAACGCCTGCGCCCAGGGGATCGCGCCGATGACGCAGTTGTCCTCCAGGATGACGTCACTCAGGAGGGCATTGAAGTTGGTCCCCGCGATGGCAACGAAGTAGGCGGACCGGTCGGGATTCGCCGCGACGTACATGGCATTGGCTGGGACGCCCAGGGGAGCGTAGACCACGGGGCCCCAGGCGAGCGACCACTTACCGCCCAGATTGGGAAACACGGCTTTGTTGAGGTGCTCCGCCAACTCGAAGGCCAGCGCGAAGGGAAGGCCCGACTCGTTGGCGTTACCCAGGTAGTTGGCCTCATGAGAGAGGATGAAGGCCTGCTGACAGAGATTGAGGGTAGGGAGTTGCATGGTAGTCCTTGTCGGGTGACTCGTACCGACTCGAGGGCACGAGGCGGGTGTGGGATTCCTGGCTTCCTTCTGAGCACCCGCGCAGGGACTGATAGCAATTCATGAGCCAGGTCCGGTCCGTGCCACCTTCCTCGGAGCGGGCGCTGTCACACCGTGGCGGCTGACATGTCGAGCCACGGTTGACGCGTCAGGCAGGAGGGCTGGCATGTCAATCACCGCCAGAGCAGAGCGCGTAGATGGCTCCTCCGGGGGCATGACTTCCCGCCTGGGAGCGGCTCATTCTATGTTCCACACAAAGGAACGTGGTCCGGGCGGTGGGAATCGAACCCACCTCGTTCTGAGAACACCCAAGGGGCTCGAAGCGCATGGCGACGAATCCGAGAGAGTTGCAGCCCATCGATGCATACCTGGCGGAACTGAAGGACCCGGCGGCGAAGAAGACGCTGGGGGCGCTGCGCATACAGCTCCGCAAGCTGCTTCCGGGGGCGGTCGAAACCATCAGCTACCAGATGCCCACCTTCAAGGTGGACGGGAAGGCCGTGGCCGGTTTCGCCTTCTTCAAGACCCACTGCGGCTACTACCCCTTCAGCGGCAGCGTGGTGCCGGCGCTGAAGGCGCAGCTGGACGGCTATGCCACGTCGAAGAGCGGCGTGACCTTCCCGCCCGACAAGCCGCTCCCGGCGAAGCTGGTGAAGACGCTGGTGCAGGCGCGGCTCGAGGAGATTGCCGCGAGCGGGAAGAAGCCCGCGGCCACGAAGAAGGCGGCCACGAAGAAGGCGGCCACGAAGAAGGCGCTCATCACCGAACGCGTGACCGACAGCGCCGTGAAGGAGGCGACCGGGCGGGACTGGAAGGGGTGGATGCGTGTGCTGGACGCGGCAGGGGCAGGTGAGCTGAACCACAAGCAGCTCGTCTCGCACCTGGCCCGAGAGGTGGAGTCCGGGTGGTGGCAGCAGTCCATTGCCGTGGCGTACGAGCAGGCCCGCGGCAAGCGGATCGTGGGCGAGACGGCGGCGACGGGCTTCCAGGTGGGAGTGGTCCGCACGCTGCCGGTGAGTGCCCATGACATGTGGGAGCGGGTTGCAACACAGGCGGAGCGATGGCTCGGTGTCGGCGCGACGCTGACGCTCGAGCCGGGGGCGAGCTACGAGGTTCCCAAGCGCCGTGGAGTCCCCGGAGTACGCGGCGAGGTCCGGGTGGTAAAGCCCGGGCAGCGCATCCGCATGACCTGGCAGCCAGATGGATGGAAGAAACCCGCGACACTGCAGCTCACGCTGGTACCGAAGGCGCGAGGCGTCTCCTTCCACGTCCATATGGAGAAGCTGCCAGACGCGAAGGCCCGCGAGGCGATGCGCCAGCACTGGTCCAAGGTGCTCGAAGCGCTCGCGTAGGGTGAGCGGGGGGTTCTTCAGTGAGGCCCTGACCAGGCCCGGCCCGCCTTCCTACTTGTTTCCCCGTTTGTGATAGACCCCCGCGTAGTCACCGCCAAAGTCTCCATACGACTGCTTTTCTTTGCTTCCAGCTTTCTTCGTGAAGCCAAGCCATTTCACCTGGAGGGTGTTCTTGTCGACGCCGGACGCGTCGATCATGGCGATGGGCTTCTTTCGATCGAACTCATCCCATGGCAGCAACGCTCCTCCGGTCCCCAGATCGGTGGGCTCCTTGAAGTAGATGGCCACCCTCTTGTTGGCTTCATCCAGCTCGTAATAGGCGCTGACGGAGATCTGATTCGACTCGACGCAGAGGCTGTCGTCGGTTTTATCGAACTGGATGTTCAGGCATCTTCCGCAGAAGCAGCCGTCTATTTCATGGGCATCTTCCTCGGCGCTTCCCGGAAACCATCGTCCTGTCAGCCGGGTCTTCAAGTCGGCAGTTCGGCCGCTTTCAGTGCAGCCCGGCAAGACCACCGCGAGATGGAGAACCACCAGGAAGACTCGCATACGACCCCTTCTACTCGAGGAGCACCCGTACTCCCGCCAGAAAGCGGCAATGCTCCTGTCTGCCGGTGTTCCGGAGCGCGTCGTCGCGTCAGCAGGCCGGACGTGGTCAGCCCCTTCGGCCGGTCTGCGAGGAGAGAGATAAACCGGTTGCAAACTGCAATCGGTTTGGATTAGGAGGTCACACAATGTCACTCGCGCTCTATGGTCATCCCTTCTCCTCGTACACGCAGAAAGTGCTCATCGCGCTGTACGAGAACGGCATTCCCTTCGATTTCCGCTGCATCGGGCCGGAGACGCCGCAGCACTCGGCGGAGTGGCTGCGGCGCTGGCCGCTGCGCAAGTTCCCGCTGCTCGTGGACGGCGAGCGCGACATCGCCGAGACCAGCATCATCATCGAGTACCTGCAGCTCGTGCATCCCGGGCCGGTGCGCCTGTTGCCCGCGGACCCAATGGCCGCGCTGGACGTGCGCTTCCTCGACCGCTTCTTCGACCTGCACGTCATGAACGCGGCGCAGCACGCGGTAGACGGTGCGCTGACAGGTGACCCGGTGAAGCGCCAGGAAGGACTGGCGCTTGCTACGCAAAAGCTGGAACGCGCCTACGCGTGGCTCGAAGGGCGGCTGGCTGGCAGGACCTGGGCCGCTGGCGCTGACTTCACTCTGGCGGACTGCGCGGCCGCGCCCTCGCTGTTCTACGCGGACTGGACGCACCGGATTTCCGAGGCGTTTCCCGTGTTGCGTGCCTACCGCGCGCGGTTGCTTGCCCGCCCGTCCTTCGCCCGGGCGGTGGAGGAAGCGCGGCCGTTCCGGCCACTCTTTCCCCTCGGGGCGCCGGACCGGGATTGAAGCCCCGCTCCGCAAGCACCTGACGGGGTTTACGGTGACGCTCGGTGCCGACGTGACAGTGCGGCGCTCGCGCGAGCTGGCTGGGGAAAGCGAGGCCCGCGCGGCGCCGGTGTAGGGGTCTGAGCACCCCCATGGGGCACTCGGTGTTACGGCGTGCAGCGTCGCGGGTGCGTCCGCCTCGGGCAAACCTAGCGACGGTGTGAAAGCCGGGCCGTTGCGGCGGTGAGGCCGCGAGCCCCGGGTCAGAGTTGTGTCTGGCACCCCACCTCCGAGGTGAGGGACACTGGCCGCCACGGCCTTGCATTCCGAAGGGCCGGAGGAGCCACACGTGCAGCCAAGAGTCCTTCAACCCATCTACCTGGTGTTGCTGGTGGCGATGGCGCTGGGGGGCACTCGAGCAAGGGCCGAGGACAAGCTGCCGGTGCTGGAGCCGGTGGGAGTGAGCGGGTACCAGGGGGACGAGGGGCAGGGGCTGAGGCTGAGCTTCAAGGGGTTGAAGCCGAACCCGGCGCTGGGGGTGTGGAGGGAGGAAGAGGCGAGGGAGGTGGTGGAGGCGCTGGAGGAGGAATTCCAGCAGGAGAGCAGGAGGAAGAAGGAGAAGCCGAACCCGGCAGTGATGTTGGCCCTGACGGGGATGCTGCCAGGGGATGCGAGGCCCTCGGCGTTGGAGAGGAGGGTGAGGGAGGAGTACGAGGAGCTGCTGGGGCCAGCGCTGGTGGAACTGCCGGGGACACTGGAGAGTGCCAGGTGGTTTCAGGCGCTGAGGCTCTCGCCGCGCTACATGGGGGAAGGAGTGAGGGAGGCGGCGCTGGAGCTGTTCAGCTCGCCCGCCGTCCTGCTGTCGGTGGGGACGTCCATGGTGCTGTACATGCTGGCGTGGGCGGTACCGGAGCCAGTGTTCTCCAAGGCGTTGGCGGGAGCGGTGACAGTGGGGCTGCTGCTGACGTACAGCGCGGCGGAGCTCTACAACGTGGGGCAGGCGTGCCTGAGGCTGTACCAGGAGGCGGAGGAGGCGAGGACGAGGGAGGAGCTGGAGGCGGTGGCGGAGAGGTTTGGGAAGGCGCTGGGAGTCGATTGCAGGGGACGTCTGTACGCCGGGCTCCACGCTCAACAAGCTGGCCACGAGAAATCCATGAGCGCGCTGATGAAGTATTATGAAATGTATGACGATGTGTATGTTCCGGGGCGCTGGCATCTGCGATTGCCTGTCGATGAACAAGGAACATGGATAGACACCTGGCAGTTCAAGGAGGGAAGAGTCTTGGACATCAAGAGTTCAATTCGCTTCCCTGTGAAGCCGGAGGGCGTTGCGCTCGAATACACAGAGACCATGGGGATTCCCATCGTCCACCGGCGGGTGGTTTCGCTCTTCGAGCGTCTGGGGCTCCAGAAGGAGGTGCAGTTCATCCCCGTGGAAGTGGAGGGGCAGACGGAGCCCTGGTTCATCCTCAACGCCCTGCAGGTCATCCGATGCGTCGACGATGCCCGGTGTGACGAGGTGTTTTATTGGGGACCAGAGGATGGGGAGCCAGACAGAGTAGGCGAATACCAGAACGTTCGAGGGCTCAAGGTGGACCCGGCGAAGATAGGGAAGGCCCATGTCTTCCGGCCCTGGGGATGGCTGGTGGTCCTCATCGTCTCCGAGCACGTCAAGTCAGCCATGGAGGCCGAGGGCATCACCGGTATCAAATTCCTCGAGGTCTGAGCTGGGGGTGGGAGGAGTCGAGCCGGCCCCTCCAAGCACCAGGGTGACCTTGAGCAGCGCTTCAACCAGGCACTCGCGCGTCTCTGCTACCCTCGACAGCGCCCGAGCTCGGCCCGCGCCTCCGTCGTCTCCTGGGCATAGGCCTTGCTCCAAGGGGTCAGCTCCCCCCAGGCGCGCCGCGCCTGCTCGCAGGCCTCTTCCACCGCGCCCGTCAGTCGGAGCGCCCGCGCGAGCCGACGACGCACCCTTGGGACGCGCGCGGAGACCACCTGCCGCGCCGTGAGCACCTCCAGCGCGGTCCTCAGTGGCGCCAGGGCCTCGGCGGGTTGGCCGCGTGCGAGCTGGACGTCCCCCAAGAGGAGCAGCGCCTCGATGCGCTCGGACGACGAAGGCCCCAGGTCTTTCTCCATGCTCGCGAGCGCCTGCTCCACATGACGCCGGGCGTCGTCCACCCGCCCCAGGAAGAGGAGGGCATCCGCCAGGGCGCGCAGCCCCGCGCCATCCACCTCGCCTTTGGAGACCAGGGGCTCTTGGATCGAGACGCCGCGTGCGTGGAAGCCTCGCGCTTCGTCCGGACGCCCCAGGAGGCGCAGCAGCCTCCCTACTTCGTGTACGTCCAGAGCCACCTCCGGGTGTGAGGCGCCATAGACGCGCTCGCGATGCGCCAGGACGCGCCGCACGTGCGCCAGCTCTTGCGCACGCTCGCCTTGCTCTCCGAGGACGCCGAGCCGGTTCGACGCCATCCCCATCAGCACCGGGCTGTCGGCGGCCACGCTCTTGCGTGCCACGGCCCAGCTCTCCTCCGCGGCCTCCCGCGCCTGGGCCCCATGTCCCCACTCGAAGTAGACGAGGGCCAGGTTGGACAACGTCCGGGCCACCGACAGGTCCTCCTCGCCCAGCGTCTGGCGAAGGATTCCGAGCGCCCGCTGGAGGACGGCCTCGGCGCTCGCCAGCTCGCCCAGGAGGGCCAGCGTGGCGCCCAGGTTCACCAGGGCCCGTCCCGTGTCCCGGTGCGTCGGACCGAAGTACTCCTCATGGAGCCGCAGCGCCTCCTCCTGCCAACGCTTCGCCTCCAGGAGCCGCCCCTGTTTCCGGGCCAGCAGGCCCAGCCGACCGCTCAGCTCCGCGTGCGCGTGCTTCTTGCCCCGCGCGCTGGCGGTCTCCAGCGAGGCACGCAGCAGCGGCTCCGCCTCGGAGAAGCGGCCCTCCTGCTCCAGGAGCTCCGCCTGCCCATGGTCCAGCAGGGTGTCCAGCTCGGCGTCTCGCAGCGTCTCCGCCACGGCCCGGGCGCGCTGGAGGAAGGGCCACGCCTCCGGGGTGCGCCCCAAGCCGTACCCGTGAACCCACGCCTGGGAAATCAGCACCCGTGCGAGCACTCCCAGATGTCGCCCCGCTTCGGCTGCCAGCGAGGCCTGGGCCAGGGACTTTCGAGCGTCCTCGAACGCGCCCGCGTCCTCCTGCAAGCGCGCGCAGAGCTGATGCGCCTCCGCCTCCAGGGGCCGGTGACGGGTGGCGAGCGCACGCTCCCGGGCGGGCAGCGCGATTCGCAGCGCCTCGGGGGTATGGCCCGCGAGCAATTCCGCGTTCGCCCGCGCGAGCTCCACACGCACCGCGTCCACCTCCGCGCGGACCGTCGGGTCTTCCGGCGGAGACACGGCCTCCTGCAACGTGCGCACGTCCGCGCATCGGGCCACGCCTCCGAGCGAGGCCCCCAGCCCGAAGCCCCGCTCCACCGTCCGCGCATCCGCGCCCTGGAGCGCCACCGTCAGTCGCGACAGCTCTCCCAGCCGCTGGTCCAGACACGTCATCCGAAGCTCCAGCGCCGCCTCCGACTGTTCGCCGAAGACGTGTGTCGCCTCGCAGGCGGACTGATGCGCGTGCGTCCAGTCCTGGGTCCACCGCTCCAGCGTGGAGGCCACGGCCTGGAACGAGGCCTCGGCCGCGGGGTCCTCCGTTCTCAGGAAGGCCTGATGCGTGGACTCCCGCACGGACGCGTCCCAGATGCCCACGAGGTGCCGCTCACTGCCCTGGCAGGCCTCGCTCGGCGTCGCCGATGAAGGCCCCAGCACGAGGAACCCCAGGCCCACCAGTCCTCCCGCGAGCACCGCCGCGGCGGCGCTGCGCTTCCAGGCCCCTACCTCTCGCGAGAGGCGAGCCCGCAGCACCTCCATGGACTCGAAGCGCCGCGACGGGTCCACGGAGAGCCCTCGTCGGACCACGGCCTTGAGCCACGAGGGCACGCCCCGCTTCTCGGGACGCACCTCCTGTCGCCGCATGGACGACAGGAGCTCCTCGCGCGTGGCTCCCGCGAAGGGGCGCTGCCCGTTGAGCGCCTCGTAGAGCGCGACGCAGAAGGCGAACTGGTCCGAGCGGGCATCCCCCCGCTCTCCACGGAGCTGCTCCGGCGCGGCATAGCCCGGGGTCCCCAGGAACGCCCCGGTGACGGTGAGGGGTTCTCCGCCGGAGACGAAGGCCGCGTCCTCCCGAGGAGGCTCCAGTGCCCCCGCCGCGTTGGCCAGGCCGAAGTCGGTGATGCGCACCTGGCCGTCGCGGGTCAGCAGGACGTTGTCGGGCTTGAAGTCGCGATGGATGACTCCCAGCGCGTGGGTGGCCGCCAGCCCATCCGCCGCCTGGATGAAGCGCGCGAGGATTTCCCGGCGCGTGCGCGGCTTCTCCGCCAGCCACTGCCGAAGCGTGCCTCCCTCGACGAGCTCCATCACCAGGAAGAGCTGCCCCTGGAGCTCCCCCACGTCGTGCAGTTGGGCGACATGGGGGTGCGACAGCCGGGCCATCGTGCGGGCCTCGCGCTCCAGTCGCTGACGCGCCTGGGCCAGAGAGCCCTCCCCGAGCCTCGCGAGGTTCAGCAGCTTGAGCGCCACCTTGCGGTCCAGCTCCGGGTCATAGGCGGCATGGACGCGCCCCATGCCTCCTTCGCCGAGCAGCCCGAGCACCATGTAACGCCCCACGCGCGCGCCGCAGACGAGCAGCCCCGTGTCGACCAGCGGTGGAGGCATCTCCAGCCCGCTCAGTGCGGCGAGCACGCTCCGGCACTCCGAGCAGCCGGCGACATGCTGGCGCACGGCCGCCGTGCCCTCGGGGTCCAATGCTCCACTCACATAACCGGTGAGCGTGTTCTCATCCGGGCAGCTCAAGCCCGTCTCTCCAGCAGACCGGAGAGGCTCAGGTCCAGCCGTCCATGGATGGCGCGCATCAGGCTGTCCACTTCCGGCTCGGGCAGCGACAGGCGTTCGGCGAGCGCGCGCCGCGTCCGCTTCTCCAGCAGTGCCTGCACCGCGGAGAGCCGGCGGGAGAGGGTGGACTTGTGCAGGCCGAACAGGTCGCCCATGCGCTCCAGGGAGAGGCGCTCGACGAAGTGCAGTCGCAGCAGCTCCCGGTCCTCGTCGTCCAGCGAAGCCACCGCCCGGATGAAGGCCGCGCGCACATACCCCCGGGCTTCCTCCCGGACGAAGCCCAGCTCCAGTCCTCCCGGCGCGGGGTGCTCGGCGAGCACCTCGGCCTCGACCTGCGACTCTTCCCCGAGCGCCTTGCGCATCCTCAGCGCGAGCCGCACCGCGGAGATGCTCACCCAGTGCAGCAGTGGGCCCACGCCCGCGTAGCCGAGCAGCCGCGAGGGCGCCTCCGCGCGTGGCATCAGGAGGTTGGCGCGGAGCGCCTGTAGCACCTCGTCCACGAACACCGGCGAGGGATGGATGCGAGACAGCGGAACGCGCAGCTTGAGGAAGACCTCCTGCTCCAGGAGTGCACGGGCCGCCGGCAGCCCCTGCGCGCAGGAGAGTGCGAGCGCGAGATCCCTGGCATGCAGTCGCTCCAGCGCGAGCATCGGGTCCACCGCCCGCGAGAGATGGGCCCCGAGGTGTCGCGCGAAGACACTCGGCTCGGGCGCGGCGTCGCGGAGGGCCGCGGCCTGGGAGACGGCGCGCTCCACGGCCTCTCTGGCTCCAGGCGCCTCACGAAGGCGGACGGCGGACGACTCGCCGGTGGACTGCAACACCCACTCGAAGGACTCGGAGTTGGTCCTATGCATCCCAAGCACTCCTGACATCGAACCCGCGATTCGACGGGGCGGGGCCTCGCCCATTCACAGGACGCACCGAAGGTGTCGCGCGCGGATGCGAAGGCGCGCCATCATCCCCTGGGAAACTGGGAGAGCCCTGCCCTGACGCGTCAACCGGTTCGTGGAACCGGGTACTCGCCAACCCCCGGCTCCGGGTGCTCCGTGCGCTGCTCCTGGGCCATGCGCTTCTTGCTCGCCTGAAGCGCCGCTGCTTCTTCCTGCCGGCGGCTGGTGATGTCACGGATGACAATCAGCCCGAGAATGATCTGCCCGGATGCATCCCTGACGGGAGCCCCATTGCTGCTGAGCAGGAGCTGTCTCCCATCCTGGCTGCGGAGGCGCATCGTCTCGCCGGTGAAGGTCTCACCCGCCAGCGCCCGGACGATTGGCAGCTCTTCCGGTTCCATCGGCTGGCCCGCCAGATGCCGGATGTCGTAGCGCTGGAGGTACTCGGGCAAGGACATGTTCAGCTCGGCGTTGCCCCGGATTCCCAGCAGCCGGAGTCCCGCGGGATTCGTGCCGACCACCCGCCCATCCAAGCTGGCGAGGAAGATGGCATCCGGAACACTGGCGATGATGGCCGCGAGCTGGAGAGCCTGTTGCTCGGCCTCCTTGTACAGGGCCTTCACCTCCGCCTCGCGCCGTGCCACCTCGGCCGCCATCCTGCGGAAGGTCGAGCCGAGCTCCTCCAGCTCATCACCCGTGTGGATGTCCACGGGCGGCTCCCTCTCTCCATGTGCCAGGGCCTGAGCGGCCGCCTGGAGTTGCTGGACCGGGCGGGCATAGGAGCGAGCCAGCCACAGGGCCAACAGGCTGTTCAACAGGAGGATGCCCGCGAAGGCGCCGAGCTGGAGGCGCAGCTGCGAGAAGAGGGGGGCCAGCGCGATGTCTCGAGGCGTGGATATGCCAACAGCCCATGGGTAGCGCGGGACGGGGGCGAAAGCGCCCAGGTGCTCGTCACCGGCGAGGGGGCTGGTGAAACGGGCCACCTGGGGCGAGAGGTCGGTCAACGCCTTCTTGATGGCGTCGATATGCATGAAGGTCCCGCTCTGCTGATAGGTCAGCTGGGAAGCCCCGGTATGAAAGGCCAGTCGGCTGTTCGAATCGGCCAGGAAGATCGTCTGCATCGGTTGGAGGTTGGCGTCGACGAACCGGTGCGCGAGCTGGTCGGAGCGGATCATGATGTTGACGACCCCGATGGGGCGCCCCTTTGGCCCACGGATGGGAATGCATGCCACCACTCCCGTGTGTTCGAGGCGCTTGAGCTCCAGCGCCTCGGAGATGACTGGAGCATTGGTCTTCATCACCTGCCGGAAGTATTTGCGGTCGCCGATCCGGAGCCTGGGGGTCGCGGGCTGGTTGGGATCCCCCCACCCGCGGTTGTCGCCGTTGACATCGTAGACGGCAATGGAGTCATACAGGGGGTAATGCTTGACCATCTCTTGGAGGTGCGGATCCAGCACACGGGGCTCCATGGTCTGCATCAGCGGATCCTGAGCCACGGCCCAGCCGAAGCCGATGGCATTGTCGAAGGTCTCGGCGATTTGCACGGACACAGACCGGGCTGTCATCGACTGCGCCTCCTGGATTGCGTCCTGGGTGCGTCGCAGATCGCTCAGGAAGCTGGCGATCAGCAGGACCAGGACGGGCAAGAGGACAATGGTGAATGCCATCAGCAGCTTGGCATGGATGCGCAAACGAGGCATGGATGCTCAGTGTGGAGAGGGTTTTGCTGGCTAGGGCCTCCTCGAGTCTTCAACCTGAAACATATCCCTGGGTTTTCGCGACCGCATTCGCCGCCCTCTTGACTGTCGTGCGAGTTGCTCGAAGGTCACTGCCCCCTGCTCGTGAGCCACCGCGAGTGCGCTCAGAAAG
The DNA here is from genome assembly GCF_026626635.1 of Archangium lansingense. Lineage (GTDB taxonomy): Bacteria > Myxococcota > Myxococcia > Myxococcales > Myxococcaceae > Archangium > Archangium lansingense. The sequence goes on along the minus strand of NZ_JAPNKA010000001.1, from coordinate 13,415,124 downwards.
CTGGCCTCCGCCTCTTGCTCGCGGCCGAGCGCATGCAGACTCTCGCCCCGCAACCGATGGAGCACCGATTCGTAGGAACGCTCGCTCCCCAATCGGGCCAGGGCCTGGTCGACCACTTCCAACGCCTGTTGGGGCTGCTGCCGCCACAGGTGGATCTCCGCCAGCATTCCGAGGTTGTGGTGGTTCGCACCGGCCCGGATTCCGGAGGCCTGCCAATGCTCGAGCCCTTGCCGCATGAGTGCCAGCCCCTGAAGGGACCACCCCAGCCCGGCCAAGGCCCAGCTCCGCAAGAGCACCGACCAGCTCTGCCATAACCGGAAGCGGTGCTCGCCCGAGAGTGCCAGGCAGCGCTCCGACAGCTCCAGCGTGTTGGCCACATCCCCACGGTACTGGCAACCCAGGGCCACGGAATGGAGGGCGAAGGCGGAGGTGTGGAAGTGGCCAATCCGTCCGGCCAGCTCCAGCGCCTCTTCACCCCAGGAGCGGGCCCCCTCCAGCTCGCCTACGAAGGTGAGGATGATGGAGCCATGGGCCAGCGCCGCCACCCGCGGGTCCACCCAGTGCCGGCGTGCGAGGGCCCGGTGCTTGTCATAAGTGAAGCGCGAGCAATCGAGCGCTCTCTGGACCTGGTCCCGCGCGGCACGGCCCTGCCCTCGGGTGAGGCTCACCACGGATTCCATCCAGTACCCCAGGGCGAGCAGCTCGCGGTGCCGCGGACCCTGGCCCACCAGTCGCTCGGCCAGTTGCTGGGCCAGGTGCAGCTCTCCGCGTGCCATGTAGAAGGCGAAGGGTCCCCAGTAGGACAGCTCCAGCCGCGGCAGCACCTCGCCCACCTCATCGAACAGCACATGCGCGCGTGCGTAGGATTGTTCGGCCGCCGGGGACTGATAGCCCTGCAGCTGTACCAGGGGAAGGCCTCGCATCAACAGGAGCTGCAGCTCCTGTCCCTTGTGTTGGTCCGCGTCTGGCAGACCCCGCAGCAGCGTCAGCGCCTTCGTGAGATGGCCGATGGCCTCCTGATAAGCCGAGCGCTGGCTGGCATGCTCCCCCGCACGGGCCCACCAGGTGATGGCCTCCATATGCCATCCAGCCTCGGTGTAGTGATGCGCCAGCAGCTCGGGCTGTGACTCCGCTATCTCTGGACATCGCTCCGCCAGCATCATGGCGATGCGCTGGTGGTACTCGCGCCGGGTGCTACGCGGCAGCGATTGCCAGGCTGCCTCCTGGATGAGGGCGTGCCGGAACCGATACTCCGCTGGCCCTGCGTCCGGGTCCTCGTGCTGCAGGATGCCCGCCGCCACCAGGCCCTCGAGGTCACGGCTCCTCGCTGCTTCGGACTGCTCTATCAAGGTCGCCAGCAGCGGGCTCGAGATGCTTCGTCCTATCACCGCGCAGAACTGGGCCAACCCCTTCTGCCGCGGAGGCAGCGCGTCCAGGCGCGCGAGCAGCAGCTCGTGCAGGCTCAGGGGAATGGAGGCAGGCAGCACTTCAGTGATTTGCTGTTCCATCACCATGCGCGTCAACTCTTCCGCGAAGAGCGGAACGCCCTCCGTCCGCTTCACGAGCTGCTGAACGATTTCCGGCGCAAGGGGATGCTCCTGGGCCATCTTCCGCACCAGCGCTTTGGAGTGCTTCTCCGACAGCCGGTGCAGCGTCAGGACGTGGCAGCCAGACTGCTGCAGCGAGGGGTAACGCAGCTCGGGGCGGGAGCTGAGCAGCAAGAGCACTCGGGACTTCTTCACCGGCTCGAGCAGCCAGGCCAGGAATTCCAGGGTGGAAGGATCAACCCAGTGCAGGTTCTCCACGATGGCCAGCATGGGCCGCTCGCGAGTCAGGCCCCTCAGCAGCGCGGTCAGCGCCTCGAAGACCAGCGACTTCTGTCTCTCGGGCGTGAGCTGGGGGAAGGGCAGCTCCTCCACGGGCGGCAGGGACAGAAGAGAGGAGAGCGCCTGCAACTGCTCTTCCGAGAGGCCGTACCCATGCAGCTGCGGCTTCAACCGGAAGAGCGCGGAGGGGGAGAGGCCCTCCGGAAGGGCTTCCTGGAGCAGGCGCCGGAGCACCTCGATGACGGGGTGCAAGGGGCTGGAGGTGAACTGGGCGTCGCACTGGGCATTCAAGCGGCAGTCCGCCGAGGACGCCACCCGGACGTGCACTTCATGGATGAGGCGGGACTTGCCCAGGCCCGCTTCTCCGTAGAGAAGGATGGCGGTGCCGTGCCCCCGTCGAGCGCGCTCCCACAGGCGGAGCACCTCCCTCAGTTCCTGTTCCCGCCCGACCAGCGGTGTCAGCCCGAAGGCCGCACGCGTTCGTTCGAAGCGGGACTGCTCCTTGCGCTGGCTGAGCGCCCGGTAGACCCGCATCGAGCGGGTGGCCGGCAGCCCCTCCGGGGCTTGTGTTCCGAGCTCTTCCAGCTCGAAGGCACCGCGCACCAAGGTGCGGGTGGCTTCGGTGAGGAGCACCGTGCCTGGCCTGGCCTGCCGGGCCAGCCACGCGGCCACCTCGGGGGCTTCTCCTGCAAGGGCAGGAGCGCCTGCGCTCCGCGACTGAGGGCTCTCGTGCAGCGCCACCGTGTCCGTGTGGATGCCCACCGCCACGGAGAGCCCTGGCGGGGGGCGGCGCCGCAGCTTCTGCTGAAGCAGCTGCGGGAAGCTCTTGCTCAGGAGCATTCCAGCCTGGACGGCATGTTTGGAATCATCCTCGTGGGCCTGGGGGTAGCCAAAGCAAGCCAACACCTGGGCCCCGATGGTCGGTGTGACCGAGCCGCCATAGCGGCCGAGGAGCTCGGCGCAGACCCCGTGGATGGCGGCCTCCAACTCATCGCGGTCCTCGGGCTCGGGCAGTTCCGGGAGGCCGACAGGCATGCAGCACACCAGCGTCACCTGCCGGCGCTGGGGTGTGCTGGGGCGCGCTGGCTTGTGGTGCAGCCCGAGGTGTTCCCCCAGCTCGAACAGCTCCTCCAGCAACTCCTGGCCGGAGGGGATGCGCCGGGCCGGGTCCTTGGCCAACGCCGAGGCGAGCAGCGGCTCCACCTCCGGTGCCAGCTCCGGGTTGCGCTCACGTGCCGAGGGCATCGGCTCTGGCGAGAGCACCCGAGTGTGGAGCTGCTCGAAGCTCAGGCCTGAAAGGGGCAGTTCTCCGGTCAGCAACTCATAGAACACCACCCCCGCGGCCCAGATGTCCGCACGCTGATCCTGCGGCTCGCCGCGCCACTGCTCCGGCGCCATGTACGCGGGGGTGCCGGCCCTGGGCAGGCTGGGCACTGGCGAGGCGCTCACCACCTGATGGGCCAGACCGAAGTCCAGCAACTTCACCGTGCCTTTACGAGTGAGGAAGACATTGGCGGGTTTGAGATCCCGGTGGACGAGGTGCCGCCGGTGCGCATGAGCCAGACCGGCGGCCACCGCCTCCATGATCTCCATTGCCCGTTTCATTCCCGGCCGGCCCCGGTTCAGCAACTGCTCGAGCGACTCGCCTTGTAGGAACTCCATCACCAGGAAGGGCACCTGGAGCCCGCCATGCTCGACATTCCACTCGGCCACGTCGAAGAGCTTGACGATGTTCTCATGGTTCAGCCGAGCGACGGCCCGTGCCTCCTGCTGGAGCAGGCTGAAGGCAGCACGGTCGGGCGGTCCGGCATGGGACTGGAGAAACTTGAGCGCCACGATACGTTGCAGCGCCGAATCCCAGGCCCGGTACACCTTGCCCATGGCACCGCCGCCGAGTGACTGCTGAATCTCGAACCGCTGACCATCGGGCCCCCCCAGCCGTTCCCCAGGCACTGGGTTGGGCAGCCAGCTCTCCGTGCGCGTGACCTCCGCCAGGAAAGAGTCCGCGAAATCCGATTCGTCTTGCGGCGGTTTCGGCTGGGACTGCTCCTGGGAGGGGTGACTCCCTTTGTCCTGCATTGCCTGGCCTCGTGTCATTCGCTCGACTGCCAGCAGGCACCGGAGCGTGCGGATTGCCATTCACTCCGGACCCTCCCCTCGCCGACGGAGCCGCCGCCTGCCCATCCAGTGACGAATGTGCACGGCCACTCCGGGGAGCAACACGCCCAGGGCAAGGGCAGGGCCGCTCGCTGGCTCGGAAACAGCGTCCCCGGTCGCCTCATCACGAGCGCTTTCGCCGCGGACCGCCGTGCAGCGGCTCGGCCAGCGTTGCCAGGGCATCCACGAAGAGCCGGACCTTTGCCGGAAGATTCAGCCGGCTCGGGTAGACGACGTGGATGGCCCGCTGCATCGCGGGCCTGGGGCCGAAGAGGAGCTTCAGCCGGCCGTCACGGACTGCATCCCGGCAGAGGATGGCTGGGACTCGCGCAATGCCCACCCCGGCAATCGCTGCCTCGCACGCGAGCTCGAGATCATTCACGGTCAGGACCGGATCGATTCGAGACTTCACCCCCTCGGCCTCCCACGTCTCGAACGCACTGAAGCCAATGCAGCGTGCGGAGCGGAGCTCCCTGGCGCTCGGCGTGCCGTACTTCGACAGGAAGCGGGGGCTCGCGACGAAATGGAACGGGCTCTCGCCGAGCTTTCGCGCCACGAGCGACGAGTCGTCGAGCGGGCCGATGTGAATCGCGACATCCAGCCCTTCTTCGATGAGGTGGATACGGCGGTCTGCCAGCACCACCTCCACCCTCACCTGGGGATGGCGGGCGAGGTATTTCGCAACCACGGGGGTCAGGTATCGCCGGCCGTAGAGCATTGGCGAGGAGACCCGCAGCAGGCCGGTGGGCTCCGCCTGCCGCTGTTGCACCTCACTGTTCGCCTCGTCGATCTGTGCGGCGATGGCGGAGCAGCGCTCGTAGTACGTCGCTCCGGCCCCGGTGACCCGCAGGCGTCGCGTTGTTCGTTCGAGAAGCCGCACCCCGAGCCGCTCCTCCAGCTTGCTGATGCGCTCGCTGATGGTCTGCTTGGTGATGCCGAGCTGGCGCGCCGCCCGGGTGAAGCTCTCCTCGCGAACGACCGCGGCGAAGAGGATCATGTCCGCTGGTGAAATCATGACCGTCAAGCCTAGCCTGACAATGAGTTCGCTGGTGGCCACATTGTCAGGGACCCCCGGCTGCCGCATGTTGCCGCCTCCCGCCGCCTTCAAGGAGCGTCACCCATGAAGCTCTACTTTGCCCCCAGAACCCGAGCGATCCGTCCCCGATGGCTGCTGGAGGAACTCGGGGTCCCCTACGAGCTGGTCAAGCTCGACCTCGCTCGACAGGAGAACACCACCCCCGCCTACCTGGCGGTGCATCCGCTGGGCGAACTCCCCGCCCTGGTGGATGGGGAAGTCACGCTGCTCGAGTCCCTGGCCATCTGCCTCTATCTGGCCGACCGGTTCCCGGAGAAGCACCTGGCGCCGCCAATGGGTTCCGCCGAGCGCGGCCCCTATTACCAATGGATGGCCTTCGCCGAGGTGAGCCTCGATCCCGCGGTGATGGCGTTCTACGCCAGCGCGCACTCGAATGAAGAGCTCGCGAAGCACAGGACCCGCCTCACGGCCGTGCTCGACTTCATCACCGCGGGCCTCGGCGACCGTGAATTCCTCGTTGGAGGGGCGTTCACCGCGGCCGATGTGGTGATGGCGTCCATCCTCCACCTGGCCAACACGCTGAAGCTGCTCGACGGGCATCCGCGGCTGGTGGAGTACGTCAAGCGCCACACTCAACGTCCGGCGGTGAGGAAGGCCGTCTCGGGGTGAGACGTTGAAGGCAGGCGCGTTCGTCACGCCCAGGCCTTGCGTACCTCCGCGTAATAGTTCCGGAAGAACGGAACCATCGCCGCTCGGTTGCTGTCGACAATCGCCAGGAGCTCTGGCGGGAGAACGAACTCTTCTTCCCCCAGGGCTTCATAGAGCGAGTCCAGCATTTGCTGGTAGAAGCGCGGGAAGGCGCGGTGCCATCCGACCTTCGGCAGCCGGATTCCGTGCTCCCAGCCCATCGCCAGGTAGTGCTTGAGCGCCTCCGAGCACGCCTCCTTCAGGGTGTAAAGGGTGATGGGCTTTCGCTCCGGCAAGAAGTCGTCATGGACGAGGCCGGGCTGGCCACACAACCGCCGCGCCAGGTGCTGGCCGAGCAGCGGCGAGAGGAAGAGGCCGTCGCGGTACGTGCCGGTGAGCAACCACAAGCCGTCCACGGACGTCGGGCCGATCAGCGGGCACGTGTCGACGGTGACGGGCCTGTTGCCCGCCTGCCAGGCGACGAGCTGCGCCGCGCAGAGGTCCTGATCGATCTGCTCGAGGACGCACTCGAGCAGGAAGAACATATCGGCCGGCGTGGTATGCAGCATCGGCCGCGCCAACAGGGTGTTCGTCGCGCCGAAGTAGAGCTGGTTGCCCGCGCGGGGCAGGCCGTGCAGGCCGCAAGCAAACGCGCGGTTCGGTGTCCGCACGACGTGCTGGAGCGATGGCTTCGCCGCTTGCAGCAGAAGAGACGTGCCCCCTCCGCAGAAGATGCGCGGGATGCGGCGGGCGAGGTCCGGATGCTCATCGAGCACGGCCTGCGTCCCTACCCCCATGGCGAGCACGGCCCGTGGGGTCGCGATCGTACGCCCGTCCTCGAGCCGGACCCCGGTGACGCGCCCGCCGTGGATATCGAGTGTCTTGACCGTCCCGTCCACGAGCGACACCTTCGGGGTCTGCTCGAGCACCAGGGTGAGCGCCCTCACCAGGCGGCTGGCGTCCACCGAGCCCTCGCGAGGCAGGAACAGCGCTCGCTTGGGCCGACAGTCCTCCGCGGGGTTCAAGCCGGGGACCTGGTTCGGCTCGAGCTCCTCACAGGGCTCGTCCCCCTCCTTCACCGCTTGCTGGATGGCTGCGTAGTTCTCGTCCTCGATCGTCCCGGATTTCGCATTGCTGAACACGATCGTGCCGGGGTGGATGTGCACCTGCTCGTGGGAGGGCAGCGTGCTGTTCAGCTCCTCGAGCCACGTGGGCCAGAGGCGCGCGGCGAGCATGCCCTTCGCCAGTTTGGCGCGGCCCGGTGCCGTGCGCAGCAGCGGCGCCGTCACCTCTCCGTAGCAGCCGAGCATCGCCCCCGCGGCCACGGACGCCCCGCCGGGCCGCCCCGCCGGACCTACCACGGCGATCCGCAGCTCCGGGTCTTGGAGAGAGAGGGCACGCGCGGTCGCCAGGCCCAGCGCGCCGTTGCCCGCCACCACGATGTCATAGGTGTTCATTGGTCTCTGGCTCCGCTGGTTGGAAAAGGTCAGCCACGCGTCGGCTCTCGAAACAGGGCCCGCCGCACCCAACATGCGGGCACGGCGGGCCCTCGGGCCGACCGGATCAGCCCTACTTCTTCTTCTTCTCGTTCTTCGTCTCGACGACGTGCGGAGGCCACCACTTGCGCTCCGCGCTCGACCCGCACGTCACGCTCGGGGTCTGCATCGTCTGCTTCTCGGCCACCAGGTTCTTCACGGTATCAAGCCAGTTCGATTCGTTGTTCATACGGCTTCTCCTTTCTGCCGGGTCGGCACTACGAGGGTACTGCGTACAAGACTCTCGAGCCCCGAGCGCAATTGGCGGCGCGCTTCGTCGGGCTCGACGCGCCCGCCGATGACCTCGAGATACGCCCGCTCCATCTCGGGGAACGTGCGACCGTCGCTGAGCTCGAAGATCAACCATGCGTTCAGATCGAGCCAGTGAAGCTTCGGCGCCCCCGGTGAGAACACCATCAGGCACTCGCCCTGTGTCGCGGGGCGCGCCCGCAGGCCGGGGACCTTCTGGTATGCGGCCCGCTCGGGATCGCCCGCGCTCCCCACGGCCTCTTCGCCGAAGACCTCGCGGTCGACGGGCGCGAGGGACTCGCCCAGCCAACGCACGAAATCCCGCCCTTGCGGCGTGAGAAGATGCGACCAGGTCGTCTGAAGCTGCTCTCCGAGGTAGCGCGCCCGATCGATCGATCGCCCGAAGCGAGACCCGCCACCATTGTTCACCACCGACATCGCGTGCGGGCGCGTGGCGTATGCCGACGGGTCGCCGAAGCGCTCGGTCAGAGCACGATCCACCGAGAGCGCGGCCGCCTTGAAGAGCGAGAGGTGAACGTACACGTGGTAGGCGAACACCGTGCGGACGATGGACCAGCGGATGTTGCGCCAGGGGACCTGGATCGTCTCGGCCGGCGCGGCCGCGACCGAGACCGAGCGGGTGGCATCGAAGAGCTTCATATGGAGCCCCTCGTGCAACAGGCTCCCGGCGATGTCCCAGGGATTGCCGAGGTCGTCGAGCGACAGGAAGATCGTCGAAGGCGTCAGATCTCCCCCGGCGGCCGACAGCACGGTGCCCCCTTCGAGCCGAGCGCTGAGCAGCGCGATGGCCTCGATGTGCGTCAGCGCGGCCGCGCCCGAGTGCGGCAGGAGCATCGAGAGCAGCTCGATGGAGTCATCGATCTTCCGCTGGGCGGAAGCCTCCGGGCTCAGCAGCGTCCCTCTGCTCTTGGGGTTCTCCCCGAAGATGCCGTCGAACGCCGAATGGAGCGCCTGGGCGTAGGGGTCGGAGGGCCGGGCCACGTCCCACAACCACTTCGGCACCTTCGAGCCAACGCGCAGCCGCGACGGCATCCGCGATTCGCACAGGCCCAGGGGAAGCACCTCGAGCGCCCCGGGCAGCAGCTCTTCGAGCGGGTGGGGCGCCATCAGACGGCCGGCCTCGAGCTCGGAGAATCCCCGCTCGAGCATCAGCCGGACCAGCGGGTCGAAGAAGATGCGGCGCGCGTCGGCATCGCCGAGTTTCTCCACGGTGGCCACGGCGCGCGCGAGTGATGGCAGCCGCTCGGCGAACAGCTCGAGACCGAAGCGATAGCGAGCCAGCACCTTCGCGAGAATCCTCGGCGAGTCCCCGAAAAAGGGGTGCTCCGACAACGCCCGATCCGCCGCGTGCACGGCGCCCGAAAGGTTCATCATGGCGACACTCCTTTCGATACATGGGCCCCTTCGGGGACCCGGTCGATCATTCCGCTCGACGTGAGCCCCTCGAGGGTGGGGGCGAGCTGCGCCCAGGCGTGCTCGGCTCCGAGCCCCAGTGAGGTGGCGTACGCTGAGAGCAGCTCTTCTTCCGTCTTGCCGTCGCAGAGCTCGAACGCGAGCCAGGCCGGGAGATTCAAGGTGACGATCTTCTGCGAGCCCGGCTCCAGGGCGAACAGCACTTCGGAGGACGGCGAGCGGCGCAGGGAGATGCCCTGACCTTGCCGATATCGCGCGGAGGAAGGTGCCCGGCCAGGAGCGGTCGGCACATCGGCGGCGTGCTCGGCACGGGCCTCGGACCGGTCACCGCCGATTGCCTCGAGGGGACGGATTGTCTCCCAGAGCCACGAGACCAGCTTGCGCCCGTACGACGTCACCCTCGGAGCCAAGGCCCCCGCCAGCTGCTCATGCAGGAAATGGAGCCGCGCCTCTGCCCGGGAGAAGGGCGACCTGGAGTCGTTATTCACCACCGACATCGCGTGCGCTGGCGCGTCATAGTCGTGAGGCGCGCCGAACTCGGCGTAGCACGAGGGCCCGAGGTGCTGCACGGCGGCGCGAAACACCTGCATGTGCGCGTACGCGTGATAGGCGAAGACGCAGTTCGAGAGCGCCGTCTTCCGCCTCCACGGCAGCTCGACAGGTCCATCGTCCGTCACGATGGCAACTGTGCGAATCAGGTCAGAGAGCTTGAGGTGGATCCCTTCGTGCAGGATGTGACCGGCCGTGTCCCAGGGGTTCTCCAGCTCGTCGGGGTCGATGAAAATCATGCAAGGGGTGCCGTCGCCCCCGGAGCCCGTGAGCAGCCGGCCTCGCGGGCTGCGGATATTCGCGACGGCGATGGAGTGAAGGTGCCGGAAGATGCTGTCCGCCATCGTCGGCACGAGCCGGTAAAGCAGGGCACACGCGCGCTCGAGCCCTTCGACCATGCGCGGCGTCGGGCGGATGATCTCGACACTGCTCTCGGCGCCCGGCATGAACCCCGTGCGAATGCTCTCGCGCAGCTTGTCGCCCACGCGCGTTGGCTCGTCCGGAAGATCCCACACCCAGCTCCTGCGGGCCGGCCCCACGACGAAGTCGCGCCCCATCGCCCTCCGTGCGATGCCCATGCCCCGGTCTTTCGCGATCGAGGCGAGCGCTTCACCGAGCATCCAGCGGAGCGACTCACTCGATGCAGCGACCGGTCCTGACGTCTCGAGACGGCTGATCGCGGCCTCCAGCTCCGCGCGTACCAGCAGGTCGCCGAAAACGACATCCACCGAGTCGGCGTCCAGCCTTTCGACGCGGCCCAAGAGCTCGCGGAGCCCATCGTCCTGCCGCGCCAGCACCTCCAGGGCAAACTTGTAGCGTTCGATGACGCGCCCCACCACCTTCGACGAGTCCCCGAACGGGTCGTGATGCTGAAGCCGCTCGTCGAGTTGCCGGATCTCATCCTGTCGCATGCTGTTCTCCCCAAAAGATGAAATCATCGAGAGCTGCCAGCCCCGCCAATCCACGAAGCCAGCAGCAAGGGATGAAAGAGGGTGAATAGGGCCGCGAGCTCTCCAAGGAGAGCGTCGACGACATCGCACCCGGAAACACCCTCCCGAGATGACGCACGCCGCTGCTCAACATCCTGAGAGGTTGCTGAGACGGGACGAGAAGGTGCGGAAGGCCCTGTTTGCCCGGTGAGTCTGAGCCGGGCACATGGGCGGGGGCGGTGAGCGACCATGGGGGACGGTCACCGCCCGGACACACACAACGCTTTCTATCTTGATTGAGTGCGTGGGCGCCGTTTGTGACTCTGCTGGCAGCCCTCGAAAATCAGCTCAATCAAAGTCGGCAATACACCGAGCAGGCATGCGGGTGATGCCAAAGGGCAGACCCGTCATGGCCCTCCAGGAGGCGTGTTACCAGATGCAGGCGGGGGTACCCGAACTCAGCGGGAAGACGGAGAGCGCGCCGTCCGGAACCACACCGTCTGCGGGCGAGGTGGTGACGCCCCTGCGCATCGTGGCGGAGGTGCTGCTGCCGTACCCCACCGTATACACGGTGCTGCTTGAGCGCTCGCGGAGGTTCACTCCGCACCACGCCTGGTAGGTGATGCTGGCCAGCGTTCCGAGGGGAATCGCCTTCACGTTCGCATAGCCGCCGAAGTAGTTGAGGTCCGCCTCGTTGGTGATGGGGAACCGGGCGCCGGCAATCCAGAGGTAGACTTGGCTGGTGGATCGCTCCTGCACCAGGATCGTGTTCGAGTAGTTGTAGAAGGCGGGATCCCAGCCATACGGGATGACGGTGATGGTTCTCCAGTCGTCCCAGTAGCCCAGCTCGGTGGGGTTTGGGATCCACCAGAACATGTTGCCCACCACGACGTAGATCTTGTTCTCGTGATAGGGACGGATCAGCGTGCCGTCCCGCGGAATCGTCGTGACGGAGTCGATGGTGGCCTGCGGCAGCGCCACCGTGGTGACTCCAGGGAATGCGCTCAGTTGGGACGGAGGGATGTAGAACTTCGCGCCACCCGCCACCATATAGCGATGGCCATGCTCGATGCTGAGCAGGACGTAGCCGTCGGGGACGATCGTATAGTCGGCAAGGGCCTGAACGCCGAAGAGGCTCAGGCCCAGGGCGAGCCAGCGGGGGAGGAAGGCGAGGAGTGAGGAAATGCGCACGGGGTTCTCCGTTTTAAGGTGGGACTGCGGCGGCCACCCTAGGAGCCTGTCGGAATACCTCGGCTACCCACTACATGAGGGGTAGTGCGACTCAAACACACCGCTATGGTTGGTATGTAGGAGTCGTTTTTCGGCGATTCTCCGACAAGCTCCTAGGGCGCATGCGTGATGAGAGCGTGACGGCGGTCTCGTTCTCTCGCTCCGGCCACCCTCGGCTGCCAGAAGGGTGTCAGACGATTCGTGGGGCGACTCGGAGAGCGCGGGCGCTCGAAACGAGTTCTGCTACCCGCCCGTGCCAAGAGCCAGCGAGGAGATGCTCGCGATGAAGGGCGCGAACACGGCGAGACCCTGCTGGAACTCCTGGAGCGCGGAGCCTTGCAGGCCGAGCTGGTTGCGGACGGCCTGCTGCTCCTCCAGCCGCTGCTTCCAGGTGGGGTGCGCTCCGAGGGATTGCCAGACGAGCCGGTCCGCGAGCGCCTGGCCCACGCCCTTCAGGGTGTTGTGGGCCGGCATGTAGAGGCTGGCGATGAGCGCGGTGTAGTAGAGGCCGTAGCTCATGATGGGCGCTGTCGGGAGCGGCTCGGCGGAGAAGGCAATGGCCATGTTGATGAGGTTGCGGAATGCGCCCACGCTCAGGATGGAGATGCCGAGGTGGGCGGCGGCGAGGTTCAGGAACCGTCTCAATTGAGATTGCTGGCGCTGATACCACAGCACTTCTTCATCCAGGCTCTCCGAGCCGAGGGGTTCTCCGAGGTACTGGTACTTCGGCAGGCGGCCGAGGAGTTGGAGGTGGATACCCACCAGGGCGGAGAAGAGCAGTGCCGGGGTCAACAGCCCCAGGATGCTCATGCTGAGCCACTTCGAGAAGAAGTTCGGGTCCAGGGGCAGGAGGAGCGCGGCTACGAGCGAGTCCTCCCGCAGGGTGAGGAGCTGGGCCAGGAGTGGGAGGGCGAGCAGGAGCAAGAGGGGGGCGAGGCAGAGCATGAGCGCCATCCACCCACTCCGCGTGCGAGGCCAGGCGGAGCGGTTGCGCTCCAAGTCGCCGTACAGGAGGAAGATGGAGATGATCCAGATCGTGGGCGTGAGCGAGACGAGCATGTTCCAGAACTGCGCGCGGCTCGAGTGCAGGTAGGCCAGACCCTGGAGGCCGGTCTTCTGCAGCGTGAAGTGCGCCGTCACGAAGGTCAGGCCGCCAAGAATGAAGAGGGCGAGTGGCGAGCGGAAGACAAGCGAGAAGGCTGCCTGCCCGTCCCGCCAGAAGGAGCGGGGCCTGTCCTCCCGTGAAGGACCCGAAGCGGGAAGAGACCCGTGACGCGGCTGCGACATGAAAGCCCCACTTTCGTGACTTACACGAGGATGCCCAAGAACAGGCTTCCGGGCACGTCCATGACTCCCGGCCCTGCTTCTTCGGAGACACTGCTTTTCTGAGGGCCTTGCACCCGGCGGGCTGACGTCTTAACTCTCTCTGAAGCTGGGTGATGGCACCCGGTGCGAGCCGTTGGTACGACCGGCTCCGTCGGTGTGGTCGGTTGGCGGGGGCGAAAGGTGAGCGGGATGTCATCGCACACGTCGGTCAGGGCGCGCGCGCCGCGCGCCGGTTCGTTGCTGCTCGTTGTGGGGGTGTCCGCCGCCTGCGTGCCGCCGGTCAACCCGGGCAACCCGGGCAACCCGGGCAACCCGATCGACGCGCCGTTCGCCGCCGCCGCCGTCACCCGCGACGGCGACGAGACGTTCGCCCTGTCGAACGCCGAGGGCACGGTCACGGTGACCGGCCCGGCGACCCATGTCGGGGGCAACACGCGCGTCGTCTTCTGGCACACGAACGTGGCGCCGTCGCTCGACCATCAGTCGTGCGCCACGTGGACGTCGCAGTCGGACGGCCGCAACCAGCAGGGCGCCGCCCTGCGCATCCAGGTGACCGAGACCGGCACCCGGGCCATCACCGTCACGAAGAACGTGTTCGCCGGCGTCAATTGGACCTTCAACGTGCACCTGTGGGACACTGCGGCGACGCCCGGCGTGCGCCCCACCCTCTACCAGCTCGAGCTGGCGGATACCTTCGTGCGCGACGGTGCGCTCGTGCCGCTGCCGTGGCGGATGTGCGCCCGGGCCATCGGGTCGCGGGTCGAGTTCGTGGTGTGGCCCCTGCCGGGCAACCAGCCGGCCTGGAACGACCCCGCCTACGGCGGCGGCGTCGAACTGCCGGCGGACTGGATGAACGTCGGCTACCCCGGTTGGTACGCCGGACACCTCGAGCCGGGCGAGCACCTGACCTTCAACGAGCTCACACCCAGCCCCTGACCGCTTGCGGGCCCCGCGCCGACCTCTTCGGTTGGCCTGAAGTCCCCGGGGAGGCGCCGAGGGGGAGAGGAAGGCCGCTGACGGGTGGCGCCAGGGCTGCGCGCCGGGCCGGTGGAGAGGAGGTGCAGCCTGCTTCAGGCACACGCCGGCCCAAGCGGCCCACCCAGCAGGGGGCGGCAGGGGTAGCCCCTGCGCTTTAGCCAATCTCGGACTCGACGTGGGCAGTCCCAGGTGCTCCACAATGGCGCGTACCCCACCGGGTGCCGTCACGTACGCCAATACGACGAGGTTCTCGTGGCCTGCCGGAGCGCGGGCTTCGAGCCCATCCTCGGACACGAGGCACCGCAACGCTCCTCCATCGCACCCCTCATCGCCGCCGGACTCGGAGTGTCCGTCGTCCCCGCCTCGCTCGCCCAGGTTCGCGTCCCCGGCGTCACCTGATGTCCCGGTTGCTGAAGCGGCGGCTGCGCCAATCCATGATGGGTCGCCTGCGTGGGCAGACGGGAGAGCCGTGTATCGGTTTTCTCAAAGATTTATCTTTGGGGAATCTCGGATGAGCGCGTGCCGCGAGCCGTTTAGGGCTTCACCGTTGCGAGGATGACGCGGCAGATTCGGTTCTTTTGAGTCCGACAGGAGACCGAGACCGTCATGGGGATCGAAGAGCGCAGGGCCATCAGCAGGTTCCAGGAAACCAACTACCGCGAGCTGCGGAAGCAGATCGACCAGGCAGCACGGTTCGAGGTGCCCGTCGAGGTCGAGTGGAACACCCTCGCTCAGGAAGGTGCCGCTTCCGATTACGAGGTGTGTTGGACGAAGGTGTACTTCGAGCCGCTCATCGGAGCGTTGGAGGCCATCGCCTCGGACGAGCTGGGCCGCCGGATGCTGCGGAGCACGCTCAAGAGCGTGGTCATCCGCAACACCATTGGCGCGGTCTACGGCGAGACGATGGTCCAGTTCCGCAACGGGGTGCTCACGCTCGACCACGAGCCGCTCACCAACGTGGACGAGGTCTGGGACCGGCGTGAGGCGATGAAGAAGGCCCTGTCGGCCACGCAGGAGGAGGAGGAGGTAGGCAATCCTCTCGAGGCCTTCCTGTCGTGGAAGGCGTTTGGTGTCGAGGCCCTGCTGCAACTGATGCAGCGGATGACCTTGCGGCAGCGGGCGGGTATTCCCATCTTCGTTCCGAGGATGTCGCTCCTCTTGCGCAACGGGCGGGAGGTCTCCGGCTTCTTGTGGGACATTCCCGAGAGCCGGGAAGGCCGGGTCGTGCTGCTGCTGGATGGCCGGGAGCGTGGCGGTTCCGAGGGGAACATGACGTTCGTTCCCGTGGGGCACATCGAGACCGTGACGGTGCATGACGTGACCTCGTTCGGGGTCGTGTCGCGCGATCAGTGCGAGACGCCCTCGCTGCTCCAATTCATGCGCCGGCTCGTCGAGCTGGAAGCGGAGCTGAGCGGCGTGTTGGAGACGTCCCTCACGGTGGAGCTCGCTCCGGGCATGACGCCGACGACGGCCGGGGAGATGCGGGCGCTCGGGTTCCTGGCGGACCGGTCGCGTGAGGTGTTGGTGGCGCTGGCTCGGGACAAGGTGGGCCAGGCGTCGCTGAACGAGAAGGTTCAGCACATCCACCTGCGCGTGGGCGACAAGTCCCAGGTTCTCCTCACGGGCTCTACGCTGGAATTGACCATCAGCCGCACCCTCGTGGAGTGGTTCACCCGTGAGGAGCTGGAGACGGCCGTCCGGGCCGCGCTGTAGGGCAGGGGAGCGCTGAGGGCGGTGTAGCCGCCTCCCGCCCCCCTGGCTGCCCGGGGGGGCACCTGGCTCGAACGAAAAGCTGAAACCGGAGCGCGGCTGCTGCGTATCCAAGGGAAGAGCGCCCGCGCTGGGCGCGCCTGGAGGCCCGAGTCCATGTCTTCTTCCCTTGTCTCTCCCCGTGTCCGTCCCGCTTCGGCGAGGGGGGCACGTCAGCTGCTGCCCGTGGCCTTGGCTCTGCTCATGGTGGCAGGGGCGTGCACCGAGGCCCGGGGGGCGCCGCCGGACGCGAAACCCTCCCGGAGCGAGGCCGCGCAGGTAAAGTCCGCGAGCGTCGAGGAGGCCACCACGGAGACGGCGTACCTGGCGGGCGGGTGCTTCTGGGGGATGGAGGATCTGCTGCGCAAGATTCCGGGCGTCATCAGCACGGACGTGGGCTACACGGGCGGCTCGTCGGTGTTCGCGAACCCCACCTACGAGGACGTGAGCACGGGCAAGACGGGCAACGCGGAGGCGGTGCGCGTCGTCTTCAACCCGAAGCTGCTGACGTACGAGGCGCTGCTGGAGAAGTGGTTCTTCCGCATGCACGACCCGACGACGCTCAATCGCCAGGGCAACGACGTGGGCACGCAGTACCGCTCGGCCATCTTCTACCTGTCGGACGAGCAACGCCGGACCGCCGAGGCGGTGAAGGCCCGGGTGAACGCGTCGGGCAAGTGGCCGCGCCCGGTGGTCACGCAGATCGTCGCCGCGGGTAGGTTCACCCCCGCCGAGGACTACCACCAGGACTACCTGGTGAAGAACCCGGGCGGCTACACCTGCCATTACATGCGGGACTGAACGCTCAGGTTGCCCTTGACGCGATGAGGGCGATGTTGCGGGGGGAGAGGCGCGGTTCGAAGACCTGCAGGAGCTCGACCTGAAAGCCCATCTCTTCGAGGAGGAGCGCGCGATCGAGCAGAATCACGAGCTCCAGCGCCCTCGCGAAGCGATCCCTCAGCAGATGACAGAGGAAGATGCGCCTCGTCTCGGGGCGAGCGGACGATTCAAAGGAATTCAGCTCGGCTTCCGTCATACCGACATCGAGTTGCAGGCGCTCCAGACGATCACGCGCATAGACAGCGAAACTCCCGGCATAGAGCGTCTTGGGTGCGTCCCCCGCCCGCACGAAGCCGAGCGCGGGAAACTTTCGCCTCAGCAGGAGATGGAGCGCGAACCGTTGCGCGTTGACGCGTTTCATCAGCGCGAACTCTTCCTCGGTCTTGTGGTGTCGTCCACGCGTCGCCAGGAACAGGGCACGTCGGGTGATGGGAAGCGCCTGGGCCTTCCCGAAGCGGGAGACAGGGTAGTCCCGTGCGGCATCCATCTGGTCGTAGCAGCAGCCAAAGTTCAGGAGGAGCCCTGCCTTCTGGCTCTTGCGAAGCTGCGTCAGCGCGAGCGACCCGCAGGTGTGTAGGCCAATCGAGACCCGGTCCTGACCGGAGAAGAGCGGATCAATCTCACCCTGCGGCCCGTCTTCGACGGAGGAGTGGATGAAAGACAGCTTTTCTCGTGGCAGGGTCCGGGCCCTTCGCAGCCAGTCTCGGCCTTTCTCCTGCAAAGCAGCATCACGATCGATGCTGTGGAAGGTCCAATCGAACGTCCTGACACAGAGACGAGCGAGATGTCCCATGCCGCCACCGATGTCGACCGCCTGATGAATCGCCTTGGCTCTCGGTCCGAGCAGGGAGAGGACCCTTTCGATCTCATGGACTTTCTTGGCATTGAGTCCCTGCGCGTCCGCGGTCGTCAGAGGTTGAACGCCTTCATGCCAGGGCAGC
Organism: Archangium lansingense; assembly: GCF_026626635.1. GTDB lineage: Bacteria > Myxococcota > Myxococcia > Myxococcales > Myxococcaceae > Archangium > Archangium lansingense. The sequence goes on along the minus strand of NZ_JAPNKA010000001.1, from coordinate 13,397,658 downwards.
GCTGTCAGTTCACGAAGGCCGAGCACGAGCGAATGCAGCGACCGGGGAGGCTCACCTGGAAGCTCCCCATCATCCAGCATCCTTTCGCCCGCTTCGTCGAGTGATTCAGCGTAGGGCAGCCAGGACTCGGGATAATCGGCTCCGGATTGCGGCCAGTTCTGGAGGATGGAACGTGACCAGAGCTCAGACCACGGCCCGAGCAGGTCGGTGAGCGCTTTCAGTCGCTCTTGAAAGTTCATCGCAGCCCACGCTACGGGGTGACAGGAAATCGCAGGTAGGACTGGTAGGTGTAATCGATTCCACTGCCCCCGCCGAGTCCGGCGATCCCCAGAACGCTCTCGCGTTCGATCATGAGGGTCTCCATGAAGGTTTCCGTCGGGCGGGTGATGCTCGCCCCCGGAATCGTGTGGCTGCCCGAGTCGCTCAAGTTTTTTGACTCATATTCCTGTCTGAACATGCTGACACGCGCGGCGACATAGCGAGGGCCGCTGGGCGACCAGGTGACCGTGAAGTCCTTGCCCACGGCGGCCGTCGCAGGAGCCGTGATGGCGTGGGGGGCCATCACGTCGCGCGGCTTGAGCACGAGCCGGTTCACCGAGTTCCCCGCCCCGGCCTCGATGTTGAACTCATAGGTCGAGGCGAGAGGCACGTCGGATGCGAAGTCGGACTCGTGCCCGTCATGCGCCGGCACCATGGGAACCGGCACGCCGTCCGCGAGAACCTCGGCGCGGGTGAGGGGAATGTTGGTGGTGCCCCTGAGCGCGATCACATTGATGTCGCCATCACCCAGCACAGCCTGGCTCGGCTCGTTCTCCTGGCTCTTCGGTTCGAAGTAGATGATGAGCCGGAAATTGCCGGCCGCGAACTCGCCCGTGAGGTCCGCCGACAGCTTCGGAGCGCTGTCTCCCGGAGGGAGGGTGGTGCCACCGTCCGGGGTGCCGCCCGGGTTTTCCTTTCCACCGCACCCCGTCAAGAGGAGCGTCAAAGCAACACCGGTTGAAACCACCTGGGTACGAAGTCCGCAGCCGATCGCGTGTAGCGCCATCAAGAACCCCCTGTTGATGAGCAGACACGTTACCCGGGCCCATTCCCGTCATGAAATGGGGCCTCCTTGCGCCCGATGATGGGTCCCCTGGCCCACGGGCAGCCGCGCGGAGGAAGCGGGCTTCGTGGGCACGCGGCCAAGGAGTAGAGCGGCGGCTCTCTCGGCAATCATGCCTGCGGGAATGTGTCAAAGGACTCGTAACTTCGACCTTACCCAGAATTCTGAAGCCCGGCGTCGCGCCTCGGGACGTTTCTTTCCTCGCCGGGGTGCCTCCGGCCGCCCCTCTAGCTATACGGCATGACTGTTAGAGGCTGTTGAACTGGGCGGACTGATCGCTCCGAACAATGGCCCACTGTTCGCGGTCGGGGCACGAAGTGCATGCGCCTGATGCCGCACGCACCCGTACCGACCACCACGCTGGTGGACGACTCCTGCTCTGCCGCTGCCGCCACGTCCGCTGCCGCACCACCTCCTGGTTACCGTCCAGAAAGGTAGGGTCGTGGATATGACCGGGCAAGTTGTGCCCTCGGGGAGGCGTCCTTACCTCAAGAGGCATGAGCGACCTTCCCATGCCCGCCAGGAAGCCGTACCCCACCGACCTCAACGACGAGCAGTGGGCGTTGGTGGAGCCCTTTGTCCGGGCCAGCGAGTGCGGACCCCAGGAGGTGCTGCATCCGCGTCGGGAGGTGGTGAACGCCATCCTCTACATCACCCACACGGGGGCGCAGTGGCGCTACATGCCGCACGACCTGCCGGACTGGCAGCTCGTCTACCACTACTTCGACCTGTGGAAGAAGAACGGAACCCTCAAACGGATACACGACGCGCTGAGAGTCAAGGTGCGCAAGAAGGCCGGCCGAAAGGCACAACCCACCGCGAGCATCCTCGACAGCCAGAGCGTGAAGACAACGGAAGAGGCGGAAACGAAGGGCTACGACGCAGGCAAGAAGGTAAAGGGGCGCAAGCGCCACCTGCTTGTGGACACGTTGGGCCTGGTGCTGGTGGCGTGGATATCGACGGCGGATGTGCAGGACAGGGATGCGGTCCAAGCCGTGCTCCCCATGGCTGCGCAGGAGTACCCCATGCTCCAGAAGACGTGGGCAGACGGAGCCTACCAGGGGGAACAGGTGGAGAAGGTGGCCAAGGAGAGTGGCATCAACCTCGAGGTGGTGAAACGCTCGGACAAGGACAGAGGCTTCGTCGTGCAGGCCAAGCGCTGGATTGGCGAGCGCACCTTCGGCTGGCTCAATCGCGAGAGACGTCTGTCCAAGGACTACGAGCGCAAGGAGGAGTCTTCCGAAGCTTTCATCCACCTGGGCATGATAAAGCTCATGCTACGCCGGCTTGCCTGACCGCCCCTGTTCAACACCCTCTTAGCACCGAAATGTAAGTGATTGACTCGAAATCCGAGTGTCATTTCTTGCGGCAAGGGCGAGGCATTCTCGGGCAAGCTCTCCAGTTACCGTGGTGAGCTTGCTTCTCCTTCCGTTTTCTCCCCTGCGTCGTGTGGCCCCGACACCTGCTGTGTCGCTGCGAGGCCCGGACGCTGCTCCTTCCCGAGCCCTTACGCGTAAGGGCGTCCGCCCCGGCCTCCTCGCAGGCACGTGCGCGCGCTCTTCTGCGCAGCGTCGTGCAGTTGCTCGAGGCAACGTGGTGCGTGGTGTCGGCAACACGGCTCCCGCACCGGGGGCTGATCACTACCCGCCATTGACGTTGAGCGCGGCGATCCCATCTTCGGGGACAGCCTGCACCGCATTACCGAATGAGTGGGGTGGAGCGCTCTGAGTAACGAGTTTGCTGCACGGCAAACCGGGCCAGAGGGCCTGAAGCCGAGAAGGAGGTGCTGCCGAAGGAGACGGGAAAGAGAAAGGGCCGAGCCCGCCAAGGCCCAGCCCTCAATCCGGGAGACAGTGCTGCGCCAACAGCCCTGACTCCCTTCACTGCTGGAACGAGGCTGTTGGGCCACGATCCTGTCCGGCTAGGGACACAGGAAACGTAGGCACCACCGGCGCACGAGTCCAGCGTCGGGAGAGGTGTGCCTCGCGAGAAGTCCATCGCCGAGCGTTTCGACGCTTACGTGGAGACGGTGGGCGGGCGGCTCTACAAGCCGTGCCGCCGCTTCCTGCGTGAGGCCCTCTTCGGACTGGTGGAGAACCGGAGCGTCCTCCTCTCCCAAATCGGCCGGGCCCTGGACGAGCCGCGCCGCCTCATCCACACCGAGAAGCGCCTCTCTCGCAACCTGGGTAGCGAGAGGTACGACGACGCGGCGGTGGAGGCGGACTACCTGCGCCTGGTCGCCCCCATCCTCCGGGACGAGCGCTACCCGCGGCCCGTCATTGCGGTGGACCTCACCGACATCGCCAAGTCGCGTGCCCGGAAAATGCCCTACCTCTACAAGGTCCACGACGGCTCCAGGGACGAGATCGTCACCGGCTACCAGATTGTCTCCGTGGAGGCCGTGGGCGTGCGCGGCCGGCGCCTGCCGCTCCTCTCCCGGCTCTTCTCGCAGGCGGCGCCCGACTTCCGGAGCCAGAACGCCAGTGCCTTGGATGCTGTCGCCACCGTCTGCCCGCACGTACCGGACGACGCCTTCTGGGTCTTCGACTCCGGCTTCGACGGGCACATCTTCATGCGGCGCCTCGACGAACTCGCCATCTCCTACGCGGTGCGCCTCAAGGTGAGCAACGACCGCCTCCTCCACACGCCCGAGGGGCAGATGAAGGTGAGCGAGGTGATGGAGCTGCTGCCGCAGCCTCACACCCACCGCATCAAGTTCCACCGCCGCGAGGGCACAGGCTGGAAGAAGAAGGAGCTCCAACTCGGCTTCGTCCGCGACGTACACCTGCCCGAGTACACCTCGGGCGGCCGGCCATCCAAGAAGAAGGTGGGCGAGAGGCGCTACTCCCTCGTCGTCGCCCGCGGCATGGGACTGAAGCCGCTCGTCATCCTCACCACCGAGGACGTGCAGACGAAGGAGGACGCTGGCCGGGTGGTGGACATCTACCTGGAGCGATGGGGCGTGGAGGAGGCCAACCGCTTCACCAAGCAGGGCTTCGACCTGGAGGACGTGCGCGCCCTCACGTGGACGGGGCTCAAGCGCATGGTTCAGCTCGTCCACCTCGCCTACGGCTTCCTCGCCCTGCTGGTGCATGGGCCCCGCAGGCAGGTGGAGCGGATAGCCTCCAGCTTCAAGGCGTTCGGCCCGGTGCCCGAGTACATGTACTACCGGCTGCTCGAGGGCATCGGAACACTTCTGCGGGCCACCATGGATGGTGGGCCGTAAGAACGACTGTGGCCATCCCGAGTTCACCGACCCCTATCCCCCGACTGCAGAGGGCGAGAGCTGCGGGCAACAGAGGGGAGGGACCAAGGGGAGGACCGATTGGTCCGTCACATTCACCTGCAAAGGGGATTTTCCTGCGATCTTCACTCTTGTACGCTGCCCTCGTGACTTGGCCAAGCGACTTCCCCACCGGGTGCCCTCCTGCTGACGCTACTGCTGCGTCTGGCGAGGTCTTTCGCTTGGTCAAGTCCTCGCCCCCAACGAGCGCTGACTTCGTATCGATGTGGGAGATGAATCCTCATCGTCGAGCGAGCTACGAAGAAGATCCGGATCGATCTGTAGCTTGTAGAGCTCGAGGACTCTCCGTTCACAGAACGATTCAAGATGCTGTCCGCCTTAAAAAACGCATCAAGGCAAAAAAAGCTGATTTGATCGCAAAGGGGTCTTTGCATCCCCACATGGGGGTGACGAAACTCACTCAAGGATGGGAGCCGACTCACACCACTTGGTGGAAGCCCACATCTTGTGATCCAAGCCTCTTTTTTGAGGTCGTTGCCGAGAGCGAATCATGAATTTGCTCCCTTCAGATACGGCACTCGGCACGCTCTACTTGGTCGAGACGTACGAGTTCTACGACAGGCCGCTCCTCTTCTCCTGTCGAAACGGCGCGGAGCAGTTTTTCCTGGTTCTCTTGATCGAGGAGGCTTCGGCGTTAGACCGGTGGCTCTTGGTCCCGGTTTCGCGAGCACGCTTGTTGGATGTCCGCGCTGGTGAAGAAGATCTCGCCTCTGCGTTCAGTTGGTCAGAGAGTGGGCGCGTATGGGTGCTGACCGATTTCAGAGGCCAACATCCGAGTGAACTGCGCAATATTTCGAACGAGGAGATCGACGCGGCTTGGTTGCCGGAAAAGGGCGAACGGCTAACCTGTCGTGAGCATTTCCCAGTTCCCGAAGTGAGTAGGCCGAAGCAACGCGCGGCAGCCAGTGGCAGAGATGCACTAGACCTCAAGCTCTTTTTCCCGGATCTCTCAAGTTCGGGTCGGGCTCCGATGGACAGTGTCGGGCATATCTTCTCTGACTTTCAACATTCCATCGATGCGCTCGCAATCCCTGCAATGCAGAAGGGTGACGCAACGTGGAAGCAACAGAAGAAGGTTCGCTCGAGTGAAACGGCACTACTGATCGAAGGAACCTTTTACGGTTCATTCGGCGTGCAAATTACGGCGGCAAGCCATGGCGACTTGTTTGGCCACTCAGCCCTCTCCATTGCGCTGGAGAATCTCTTTACCCTGGTGGATGCCAAGGCAGACGAAGACCGACTCAGGGAAATCCTCAAACCTATCGGGGCGCGTGCTGCTCAACGTTATAGCCGCTTTCTTTCGACTGTGGCGCATGATGGGGTGTCCTTCGCAGTTGAGTGGGCTGCGCCGGTAACAAAATCATATCGAACGGCTCGACTGAATTCCGAAGAAGCACGCGCCGCAGCCGCATTCATTTTGCGCTCGGAACTGAAAGAGAGCAGGCAAGAGGTTGTGGTTGCAACGCTCGTTGGTTTGAATCGCCGAACTAGAGTTTTTGAACTATGGGTGGAAGAAGATAAGCGAAGTATTGTAGGCAAGATCTCGCTTCAGGCGCTTGCTGTGGCATCTGGAGCGACCATCAGCGAGCGCTATGTCGCAACTGTGGTGGAGAGCCTCGAAGCGCAGGAGTTGCTTGAGGAAGAGCGCAGGCTCTACGAGCTTATCGATCTCAAACCGTTGGCATCACAAGAGCACAAGTGACCTTAGCTGGTAGGATGCAGTAACAAGTTGTCTGTTCTTCGTGACTGGGGCTTGGTGAAGAAACGCGCCCATCTGGCGGGGCTTCACTTGAGGGGCTTGAGGAACTGCACCACGTCCGCGCCAAGGCCCTCGCAGAGACGGGCGAGCGTCGTGAAGGTGAGGTTCACGTCCTCGCCCTCAACACGCTGAAAGAGGCGCGTCGTCATGCCGCAGCGGTGCGCCGCCTCCTCCTGCGTCCAGCCCTTCTCCTCGCGCAGACGCCGCACGGCCGCAGCCAGCCGCGCCTGTAGGTCGCGGTAGGCGGCGCTCTCGTACTGCTCCGCCCGTTCGGGTCGGCGTTGGCGGGGCCGCAGCGGCATCTTGCGGCAGACCGTAGGAACACCTACAACGGACAGGCCACGTCGCTAGCGTCGTGTCTCTAGCGACGTGAGAGTGGCGACAACACCCCTCCCAGGAGAGCGCGAATGGCGCTGGTGAAGTGCAAGCAGTGCGGCGGTGACGTGGCGTCCGATGCAGCAGCCTGCCCGAAGTGCGGAGCACCCCCGCCTCGGGGCGCCTCCGTCGGCAAGAAGGTGGCCTTCGCCCTCGCGGGACTCTTCGGCCTGTGCTTCTTCGGCACCTGCGTCTCCGCGGTGGTGAAGGCGCGCAACAACGGCGGCACGTCGGCATCCCAGATGAGCTCACTGCCTGACGAGGCCGTGAAGATGGTGCACCTCCGCGAGATCCTCTCTGAGTACCGCGACAACGAGGTCCGGGCGGACTCCCACTTCAAGGGCCGCGTCATCCAGACGGCCGGCTACGTCCGGGATGTGAAGCGGGACATCCTCGGCAAGATTTTTGTGACTGTCGGCACCGGCCAGCAGCTCGAGATTCCCGTGGTGCAGTGCGCATTCAGCGACGCCCACGCTCAGAAAGCGGCGTCGCTCTCCAAGGGTACGCCCGTCGGCATCCGCGGGCGCGTGGATGGACTCATGATGAACGTCCTGGTGAAGGACTGCGTTTTCGTAGACTTGTAGTCGCCTGTTCAGACGAGGTCCGGAAGGCGAGGAGCCGCCTCGCTGCTCAATCCAGGCGGCCCCGAAGGGCCATGTCTCTCACGGCCAGCGCCAGACAGCGCTCACGGGCAACTCCCGGTTCAGCACTCCGGCACCGGCCTTGGAGCCTTCATGCAGGGGCACACGCCCGTCGCTCGGGTCGCCCAGCACGATGCACACCGGGTACTTCCGCCCATCGGGCAGTACGGCCAGGGTGTAGCGGCCCATGACGGCCGGACGCTCCACGTCCCCGGCAATGTCGTAAATGCCGGGGCCTGTCCAGAGACGCCCGTGGAGCAGCGTCCCTTCGGGCAGGTTGCCATCTCCCACCGTGAGGCGTCCAATAACGGGGCCGTCCTGGTAGACGCCCGCCTCGCTCGTGTCTCCGGGCTGGTTGATGTCCACAACTGCCCGAAGCAGGCTGGCCGTTTGAACCTTCAACTCCTGGAACATGGCCTCGGTCGCCTCCTTGGGGCAGTCTGCGGGCTCCGGGGGCTTTACCTGGACGGCGGGGCAGCCGATGCCGACGGCGGCGCACAGCCATGCGGCGAGGAGATGCGAGGGAGTGGAGCGGGAAGGGGTGGACACAGGTAGGTTTCCTTTCTCGGAACCAGCCCCAGGCAGCAGCGCCTCGGGTGGGGGCGCGAGTGTGGAGTGCACCAGCCACAAGGCAAGGCCGAGCGTGGTCAGGCTCGCGAACAGGACCAGGGACCACTTTGCGCGCCGCGGGCGGCCAGGCGCCGCCGACTGCGCCTCCTCCTGGGTTTCCTTGGGAGGCTGTGACTCCTCCGGGGCCTCGCGCGCGGCTTCCGGCGGCTGGGTCGGCGGTTCCGCCTCCTCCTTGGGCATGGGCAGCGACGAGTTGCCCTCGGCGGCGAAGAGCGGCACCTTCCAGGCGGGCGACTGCCTCTCCTGCTCGGCGGCCCTCTCCAGTGCCTGCAGCAACGACTCGGTGCTGGGGTAGCGGTCCTCGGGCTTCTTCTCCAGCAGCCGCATGGCGATGTCGCTGAGGGAGCGCGGCGCCCGGGGGTTGAGGAGGTGGGGTGGTGTTGGCGGCACGGCGGCGATGGCGGCCAGCAGTTCCTTGTCCGGCAGCTCGGGGTCGAAGGGATGCAAATCCGTGAGGGCTTGGTAGAGCAGCACTCCCAGTGCGTACAGGTCCACAGCCGCGCCCCCTTGGAAGGGCTCGTTCCGCTTCCACGCCTCGGTGCGCGTGTAGGCGATGAGCTCGGGCGGCAATAGGTGAAGCACGCCTTCGGGCAGGCCCAGCGTCTTCGTGAGAGCCCCTGGCAGACGCACGGTGCCGAAATCTATGAGGAAGGGCCGGCCGTCCTCGCGGCGGATGAGGAGGTTCTCCGCCTTCAAATCTCGGTGGTACACGCCGCGTGCGTGCAATGCGCCCACGGTGCGCACGACGGCGCTGAAGGTGTCCACCAGCTTGGCGGCGTGAGGGGGCTTACGCCAGCGCCACTGGTGCCAGGTGTCCCCATCCACGAAGTCAGTGACGAGGAAGGGGTAGCCCTTGGTGGGGTTGGGCCAGCAGTCCACCGCGTACACGCGCAGGAGATTGGGGTGGGAGGAGTAAGTGAAGAGGGCTGCTGCCTCGCGCGCCAGTTGCCGGTAGGCGCTCTTCTCCTCCACGTACTCTTCCTCTGGGAGGTCTTCCTTGGACTGGGTGAGGGGGCGCAGCCCCATCTTCATGGAAAAGGAGTGGCCGTCGCGCTCCACCTTGAAGACGCGGGAGGAGCCTCCACGGCCCAGCACCTGGACGATGTGCCAGGACCCCACCACGTGGCCGGGTTGGAGGTGGTCCGGGTGCAGAGCTTCAGTCATGGGCCCGCGCTCCTACAGCTTCACTTCGGGGATGGACAGGCGTCGGCTGCCGCTCTTGTCGAGTAGATCCAAGCGGAGGACGTCATCCGCCCTCCAGACGGGCGCCTCCGTCTCCACCGCCACAAGGCCCTCCTCACCAGGCGCGAGCTGCGCCTTGTTCATGTCTACGGAGAGCACCTTCACCGGGGTGCCGTCCCTCCTGGTGAGGCGCGCCTGCCCTGATTCAAATGGCTGCTGCCCCGGAAGGTTGAGCACACGGACGACGGCGAGAGCCCATGGGCCGGCGCGGAACCCCTCTCCGCCCAGTACCTTCAGCCCACTCTGAATGCCTGTGGGCAAATTCTCGATGCGTCGGGCCTGCACTCCATTCAGGTTGAGCCGCCCGGAAAACACGAGCCCGGCAGGCTTGCCAGCAACTCGAAGCGCCGCGAGCTGCGCGTCCTTCTCGGCGAGAGCCGCCTCCAGCGCTTCCAGGGTGCGCGGGCGCCGCATCACATCCACCCGGGTGTCCACCAGCGTGGGGTGGGAGACGAGGGCGACGGTGGCATACGCCGGGGTGGACCCGTCCTTGTATCGCACCCGCACAACCAACCGCTCCCCATCCCCGGGCGCGACGAGTGGCTCAAGGAAGAGGGTGCGCTCGCCCGGATCCACCAGCCGGAAGCGCGTCGCGCGCTCCGACACTTCCACCGAGGCCCGGTCGATGGGGGCGTCGAAGACGAGGGTGGTGGCGACGTTCGCCGCCACGCGCACCTCCGGCACTGGCTCGCTCGAGCTACTCGGGACGACGACTTGCCGCTGCTGCTGCTCGCGGGCAGGGGACTGGGTCTGGGCTGCAGAGGGCAGCCCAAGGGTCAGGGCGATGAAAACGAGCGGGGCGAGGGGTGATAGTAGTGCCAGGGTGGATGACCTCTCCGGTCCACCGTAGCAGATGGCGCATTTGGGAAGACCCCCCGCTCGGATTCGTGTGGTGGGATTCTTGACCTGAACGCCAGGGCAGGGCATCTTCGATGCCACTGGCGTGCATCCACGCCTAACCCTCGTGGCTCTCCGTGCGGGGCCACTCATGAGGGGCAAAGGGGACTGCGTCCTCGGATGTTTGTACCTCCAGGCGGGCGGCAAGCTCGGTGCACGGCGAAGCGGCTTTGCTATGCCCGAAGAGGTACCAAATGAACGGTAACAAGCAGCTGAAGTTCGCGATTCGTGAGCGAATGAAGCGTACTGGTGAGTCGTATTCGACTGCGCGGATGCATGTCCTCTGGAAGCGCTCCCCCAGTGAACGGACCTTTGCCAAGCGGCAGGTAGACCTTGAGCGTCTGGGCACGACGCTCAGGAGTTTGCCGGACTTTAAATCCCAACTGGAGCCGTTGCTCTCGGCTTGGACCAGGGGGCTGCGCGAGTCGCTGAAGGTGGAGATGCGGTTCCCCGTGGTGGCGATTTCCCAGGAATGGACGGACTCCATCTCGGCGATTCCCAAGGACGTAACGGAGTCGCTGATAGCGGATGCACTCACCCCTGCAATCCAAATCTCGGAGTCCATCTCGGCGATGCATCAGAGGTGGAGCGAGGATCTTTCTCATTCCATCACAGCAGTGGCCAAGAATGTGACGGAGGGAGTTGCACAGGCTGCTGCCCAGATCTCCGAGACGCTGAGAACGACAACCCAGCATTACATGGAGTTGAGGTCTCAACTCGCAGATGCTCTAGAGCCCCGAGCGCAGGAGTCTGCCCAGGTTTCCGAGATTCTGCTGGCAATGAGCCGTAACTCCAGGCGCTAGTCGAACAGCAATACGCTCCGACCATTGGGGCTCAGGTCTTATGGACCTGGGCCCGCTAGAAGTGCTGGTGATGTTGCCCCCTTTCAAGGGAGGTAACTCCAAGTCGCCGAAGTCAGCCCCGCGTCGCGCTACTGGTGTTGGGTACTGCTCTCGCCGTGAACGCTCGTCCTTCTCATTCACCGCACGGGCCTGCTCCCTCGGGCCCAAAAATTCTGGGTAAGGTCGAAACTCGTAACGGCGCATTGCCCCTAGCGGGGAAGGTGTCAAATGACTCGATTTGACACCTCGTCTCCTACGAATCGTCTGACACCTTCCCAGGACACCTTCCCAGGCGTGTGTCCGTCTCCATCTGTACGTATGAGCGGGGCCCTCAGTCCAGGTTCTTGTCGGCAAGGAACCGCGACAGCAGGTCCGCGATCTGGACATTGTTGGTGTCCGAGAACGGGAAGTGTGTGTTCCCTCGGATCCCGAGCTCCGGCAGATGGACGAGCGTGACGTCCCCGCCATGGCGGTTGACGGTGTCGCGCCAGAGCCGCGCCATCGCGAGCCGAACGCGCCAGTTGTCCTGCCCCGGATTCGGCGATGGCTCCTCCGGGATGTTGTCCCCGAAGTAGATGACGATCGGGATCTTGGTCAGCGGCATGAACTGAGACAGCGGAACGCCGACGGCCTCTAGCGGCCCCGTGAGGCTGGGCATCGGCGGAGGCACCTCCCCCTCTGGAAAGACGAAGCCGCTGCCCGGCTCATACGAGATTACCGCCTGAACGTTCGGGTTCCGCATCACGACCAGCCAGCCCGGGCCACCTCCTTGCGAGTGCGTGACGAGAATGCCTGGCCCGATCCGGCCGAACAGGGCGGAGACGGCGCTCGCGCTCACCTCCGCATCGAAGGGCCCCGTGTTCGGCGTCATCGCGCGGAAGAACTGGTTGAGCGCTTCCGGTTCACGAGAGAACTGCACCCCGGGGAAGTAGTCCGGCCAGACGCCCATTCGGAACATGCCGAACCAGGTCTGGTCGTCCGGCGTCGCCGGGAGCGTGAACGGAACGGTGCTGCGTCCCGCATCACCGCGGCGTGGCTGGTCCAGCAGATAGACCGAGAACCGGCGTCGCAAGAAGATATTCTGAAACCCCTCCCGACCGTCCGCGGTGGTCTCCCACGTCTTCGAAGACTGGCCGGCTCCGTGCCAGAACACGAGCGGGAGTCGGCGCGCGTCGACTGGGACCTGGTAGAAGACGTACGCGTGGTCCCCGTGAAGCGTCGCGCCCTCCGACGAGGGACGGAGCGGGTCAAAGGTCCCCGGGCTGGTCACGACGGTCCCGCCAGCGGCGAAGCTCCCTTGCTCCCGGAGCACGAGGCCTGGCGACGCCGCCGCGCCAGTCCTGGTCGGCCCCACACATGAACTCAACGCCACGCTCGTCACGACGAGCGACCACTGAATGAACCGTCCTGGCAGCTGTTCGCGCATCTGGGTTACCCTCTCAGAGCTCTCATGAAGAAGTCCGTCAGCTTCGTCACGGCGGGCGTGACGAACTGCTCCTTGTCGTACATGTCAATGTGCGTCGCGCCTTCGATGACGATGAGCTCCTTTGGCTCCCTCGCCATCGCGTAAGCCTCCTGACTCCAGTACAGGGTGTCGGCCTTGGAGCCACCGATGAGCAGGATGGGGCGCGGCGAGATGGTTTCGATCTGTTCGAACGGGAAGAAGGCCATCTGCAGACCGAGCGTGGTGAACACGTACCGATTGGGCGAGTTGGGGTGCTGCGCTCGCGACGTGCGGTAGTACTCGTAACCCTCCCGATAGAGCGTCGGCGTCGTCTCGGTAATCTCCGCGGCCGTGTCCGGCACGACGGGAACGAGCTTGAGTGGCTCACCGCGTGCCTCCCGGGCACGCTGCCTGCCCACCTCCTGCAGGCGCCTCACACGCTCCTCGTACGAGATGGTTCCTCCGACTCCCTCCCGCCGGGCTGCTCCGAGGTTGAACGTGCTGACCGCAGCGACGGCCTTGATGCGCATCTCGGTTTGCGTCGCATTCAAGGCGTACCCGCCCCCCGCGCAAATACCGAGTGCGCCGATGCGGTTCTCATCCACGAGCGGGTGGTTGCTGAGGTAGTCGACCGCGGCGCGGATGTCTTCCACGCGCGCGGCAGGGACCTCCATCAAGCGAGGCTCGCCTCCGCTCTCCCCTTGATACGACGCGTCGAAGGCCAGCGTGATGAAGCCCTGCTCGGCGAGCTTCGCGGCATACAGTCCGGACGTTTGTTCCTTCACCCCTCCGAACGGGTGGACGGTCACGAGGGCAGCGTGCTTCCTCGACCTGTCGATGCGATTGGGGATGAAGAGGTTGCCCACCACCGTGATTCCCTTGCTGGGGAACGTGACTCGCTCAACGACGACGTCGGTGGGGGTGTAGTTCACGACGCTCACGACGGTTGCGTCCGGCGATCGGCGGTGGGGCGCGCCCACTGTAGTGGGCGAGGCGCACGACATCGCCATCGAGCTAGCGACAAGAAAGAGTTGGATGAGTGCTCTTCGGTTCATGGCTTCAGCGCTCCTTGGGTGGCGTCACTTTCCTTCGAAGACGTCCTTTGCCACCGAGAGCGCCGTCATCGCGCTCGGCCAGCCCGCGTAGAACGCCAGGTGGGTGATGGTTTCGATCAACTCCTCTCGCGTCACCCCGTTCTCACGCGCCCGGGCGAAGTGGGACCGGAGCTGGTCCGGACGGTTCATCGCGATAAGGGCGCTGACGGTCACCAGGCTGCGGTCCCGCTTGGAGAGCTCCGGGCGCTCCCAGATGTCCCCGAAGAGCACGCCGTCGGTGAGCTCGACCATCTTGGGCGAGAAGTCGCCGATGAGGGTCTGCGCCCGGGTGGGCTGCCCAGCACCACCGGGGCCCGAGCGCACCGGTGCGGCGGACGGTGGCCGGCCACCCGTCGTGGGGGCGCCGTACTGCGCATCACTGACCTTCTCCATCCACTCGGTGCTCTTGCCGTCGAGGTGCTCCAACACGGCGATGTGCGTCATCCGGCGCTCAGGGGAGGCTCCGTGCCAGTGCTTCTGTCCGGGCGGAATCCAGACCACGTCTCCAGGCCGGATCTCCTCGACGGCGTCCCCCCAGCGCTGCACCCGCCCCACGCCCTCGGTGACGAGGAGGACCTGGCCCAGGGGATGCGCGTGCCAGGCCGACCGAGCGCCGGGCTCGAACGTGACCGAGGCGCCCGAGGTGCGTGACGGCGCCTTCGCCTGAAACAGCGGGTCGACGCGCACGTCCCCCGTGAAGTTCTCGGCAGGTCCCTGGCGCGGCGGCTGCGAGCCGCTACGGGCTATCTGCAGCGCCTGCGCGCCGTCGCCTGGGGCGGCCGCGGGCACCTGTGCACCCGAGACGGTCCCAGCCTTGTTCGTGTGGGTACAGGCCGCGGCAACGAGCGGGAGCGCCAATGCGGTCAGGGTCAGCAGTTTCATGGCTTCGGCGGCGCCTCCACGCCCGAGAAGACCAGCACTGCGTCTGGCAGACGCTGCCCATGGATCTGGATCGCGGCAACCGCCGAATTCAAGTCAGCGAGTTCGGAGGGCGTGAATCGAACTGCAGCCGCGCCGTTGTTCTCGAGCATATGCGCCATCTGTGTCGTCCCGGGGATGGGCACGATCCAGGGCTTCTGCGCCATCAGCCACGCCAGCGCGATTTGCGCGGGGGTGGTCTGCTTCCGCTGAGCCCAACTCTTCACCAGGTCCACGAGCGCCAGGTTGTGGGGCAGGTTGTCTGGCGAGAATCGGGCCTCAACGCCGCGAATGTCACCGGGAGCGAACCGTGTATTTGCGTCGATGGCACCGGTGAGGAAACCGACCCCCAGCGGGCTCCATGGGACGAAGCCGATTCCCAGCTCCTCGCAGAGCGGAATGACCTCGCTCTCTGGCCCGCGCCACAGCATGGAGTATTCGTTCTGGACGGCGCTGACGGGCAGCTCGGCGTGAGCCCGGCGCAGCGTGTTGAGCCCCATCTCCGACAGGCCCCAGTGCAGAACCTTGCCTTGCCCCATCAGCTCCTTGACTGCACCGGCGACGTCCTCGATCGGGACCTGCGGGTCCACTCGGTGCTGGTAGAGAAGATCGATGCGGTCGGTGCGAAGGCGCCTCAGCATGCCCTCCACCACACGTTTGATGTGATCCGGCCGGCTGTTGAGCCCGGGGAGCCGCTCGCCGGTCTCCTGATCGATGTTCCAGCCGAACTTGGTTGCGATCTGGACCTTATCTCGGAAGGGGGCCACACCTTCGCCGAGGATGCGTTCCACCTCATGAGGGCCGTAAGCCTCGGCCGCGTCGTAAAAGGTGACACCGCGGTCGAAGGCCGCCCGGATGATGTTGAGCATCTCGGGCCGATTCGGCATGGTCGTTTCATACTTGCGGCTCATGTTCTGGACGCCCAGCCCGACCGCCGACACCTCCAGCCGACCAAGCCTGCGGCGTCCGAGCGGCTCCGTCGACTCTTGAGGAGGGGCGCCTATGCTCGGCCCCACGCAACCCGCGAGCCCGGCCACGAGCGGAGTTGCACCAATCGCCACCGCACCCTTGAGAACGTCACGCCGGCTGCTTCCTGCCGTGCCGGGACGCTGGGGCTGATTCCTCTTCGAATGCATGTGTGGTGCTCCCTTCATCGTCCTACGACTGCTGCTCTTCGGTGGTACAGCTCAACCCAGCTCAACCCAGCGCCGCGAACCCCGGCCTCGGGCAGGTGCACGACACTCAGTCCGGGATGGAGATGGAGAAGCGCATGCTGTCGACGACCTCAGGGGGCGGGCCGCCGCGCACGCCGGTGTTCAGCGCGTCGATGGCCGCGACCTCCTCCGCCGTCAGGGCGAACTCGAGAACACGCCGAGCCCGAAGGCCGGCATCTTGACGCCGTTGTTCAGGGTGATGGAGGGGCTTCTTCCAGGCATGGTGTTACTTCCTCGAAGAGAGAGTGGTTTGCTTCGATGCCGCTAGAAGTAACTCCCGCCTCCGCGGCGAACTAGGTGCCGGAGCGTGCATGGGCTTTGAAGCCATGCTTCATAATGGGGGAGCCTGCTCGACGGACGGGCCGTCATGACTCTTTCGAAGGGACTCGCGCCATGAAGACGGCCCCCATGACCCAGCTCCAGGTATTCCTCGCGGTGGCGCGCCACCGCAGCTTCAGCGCCGCGGCACGCGAGCTGGGCGTCTCCGCCTCTGCGGTGAGCCAGTCGGTGCGCCAGCTGGAGGCGCAGCTGCGCGTGACGCTGCTCACGCGCACGACGCGCAGCGTGGCGCCAACGGAGGCCGGGCGGCGCCTGGTGGAGGCAGCGGGGCCCGCCATGGGCCAGGCGCTCGCCGCCCTCACCGCGGTGTCGGCGCGGCCGGGCGAAGTGGTGGGGCGGCTGAAGTTGTCGGTGCCGCACGCCGCCGTGCCCTTCGTCATCACGCCGGTGCTGCCCACCTTCCGCGCGCGCCACCCGCGGGTGGAGGTGGATGTCGTCGTCGAGAACCGGCTCGTGGACATCGTGACCGAGGGCTACGACGCGGGCGTGCGGCTGAGCGAGGCCATCGAGCGCGACATGGTGCAGGTGCGGCTCACCGACGCCTTCCGCCTCATCGTGGTGGGCGCCCCCGCCTACCTCGCGCGCCACGGTACACCCGAGCGTCCCGAGGACCTGCTGCGCCACGAGTGCTTCACGTTCCGCTCGCCGACGACGGGGGCGCTCTACGCGTGGGAGCTGGAGCGCGGGCGCAAGAACTGGCGGGTCCCCGTGCGCGGTGGCGTCGTCACGAGCGACCGTGAAGTCATCATGGCGCTCGCCGAGGCGGGGGCGGGGCTGGCGTATGCCATCGAGCCCGCGGTGCAGGAGCAGCTGCGCTCAGGGAAACTCGTACGGGTGCTGGAGGCCTACGCGCCCACCGTGCCCGGCTTCTTCCTCTACTTCCCGAGTCGGGCACAGCGCTCGGAGCCCCTGCGCCTCTTCGTCGAGACGGCCAAGGAGCTGGCCGCGAAGAGGGGGTGACGTTGGCCCCACAGAAGGGGGCGCGGGGGCTCAGCCTGGCCCGTAAGCAGCAGGGCCCCGGCTACCCGTTCCTTATGGACTGGCCGCAGAAATACGTCGTGCGCGATGCGGCGAAGGAACTCGGCGTGCAGCCGGATTGCCGCGATTGACCGTCCCTACCGCCCATCGCGGAGAGTAGTCTCGTCCCATTATTCTCCAGCCGAGAGCCCCCATGGAAACCCCATCCCTACAGGAAATCGCCGCGCCGGAAGGCATCTGCTACGGCTGTGGCTGCCTCAATCCGGACGGTCTGCACATCAAGAGCTACTGGCATGCCGACGGCATCCACGTCATCACCGAGCACATCCCCGAGGCCAGGTACGTGGGTTGGCCCAAGCTGGTGTACGGCGGATTGATCGCGATGCTGGTCGACTGCCACTCGAACTGGACGGCCATGGCCTACCACTACCGTGCCGAGGGCCGCGAACCCGGCAGTCTGCCGCGCATCGAATGCGTCACCGGCAACCTCGGCGTCAAGTTCATCAAGCCCACGCCCATGGGGGTGCCGCTCACCCTTCGCGCACGGGTCGAAGGCGAGGTCGGCCGCAAGAGCCGGGTCATCTGCGAGGTGTATGCCGGCGAGCTGCTGACCGCAGTGGGCGACTCCATCTTCGTCCGCGTCGACACCACGCAACTGACAGCGGTGGCGCACCGTCGAGACTCCTGAATCGGACGGACTCGGATGATGGGGGGCGCTTCTCTCGCGGGTGCACGCGGGAGCGGAGTCCCCTGTACACACGCGCAGACTGCTGCACACTCCGGCGCGGGGGCTCCCTCATGCGCCGGGGCGGCCCGCGCGTTGCAAAGGAGCGTTCCCATGATGACGCTCCCCCCGCGCCTCTCCCGGATGTCCCTGCTGCTCACCGTTCTGCTGATTGCTCCCCGCCTGGGCTTCGCCGCGGAGCAGGCTCCCCTCCTCCCGACGGATGCACCCTCCGAGCGGTCTGCGCTCGCCACCGCCGCCCCGCTGCCGGGCACGGGCGCGCGCCCGAACCTGCGGCTGATGGATGACGCGCCCGCTCCCGAGGCGGAGCGCCCCGCCCAGGACCTGCGCGTCATGGCGGAGATAGGGGCCGGCGTGCTGACCGGGGCCGGCGGGTTGGCCCTGGGCTACATGGGCATGTTCATGCTGTGGCCCACGGGCATTGGCTCCGTCGGTGGCTATGGGCTTCTCGCGCCCATCCTCGTGGGCATTGGCTCCGGGCTGGCCCTGGGGACGTACTGGGGTGGGGAAGTCACGGGAGGCCGGTCGGATCTGGGCAACACGTTCCTGGGAATGCTCCTGGGTGGCGCGGCCGGTGTGCTCATCAGCGTCCCCTCGGGCAACCCCTTCGTCAGCCTCTTCGCCTGCCCTCCCCTCATGCTGCTCGGCTCCCTCATCGCTTATGAGAGCAGCGAGCACGGGGGGCGCATCCAGCCCGTGGTGAACGTCTCCTCGCGCGGCACGACGTTCGGCCTGGCCGGTACCTTCTGAGCCGTGGTGGGGCGAAGGGTCAGGCTGGGTGTCTCGCGGCCTGGCCATAGGCATGGTCGTCGGTGGCGGCCACCACGTTGAAGTGGCGCATCTTGTCATTGCCGCCCTCACCTTCCGGTGAATAGCCCGAGCGAGCTCGCGTCACACGGCAACCGAGCCTCCATCTTCTTCATCAAGGTGAGTCGTCAAATGATTCGCATCCAGTCCGCACGAGGAGTGCGCCTGTTGTCGTTGGTTGCCGCGGTGAGCCTCACCGGGTGTGTCATCGAGTCCGGCGGCGAGGAGTACTCGCGAGGGTGTCCCTCCCTGGAGGGCGCCGGCATCGACGGGCTCATCTCCCTCTCGGGCCAGCGGGGCTACTTCTACTCGTTGGAGTCCTACGCCTTTCCCGACTACTACGTCCGTCATGCCGACAGCCGCGGGATGATCTCGTACATCGACAGCGGCCGGGACATGGATGACGCGACGTTCCGGATCGTCCCGGGCTTGTCGGACTCCCGGTGCATTTCGTTCGAGTCCAGGAACTACCCGGGGTCTTACCTGCGACATCAGAATTCGGAGCTCTACCTGTCCGCCTGGAGCTCCGGCTTCGACTTCCAGGAGGACGCGACCTTCTGCCCGAGACCCGGCCTGGCCGACTCCTACGAGCTCAGCTTCGAGTCCTGCAACTACCCCGGCATGTATCTCAGCCAGTACGACGACTTCCTATACGTCGACGAAGGAGCCGGGTGGGAGTTCGAGGAGGACGCGACCTTCATGCTCGTCGACCCCTGGTCTCCCTGAGTCAGCGCACCCTGAGCGCCGTGATGCGCGAGCGTGGATGGCCCGCGGACTCCAGCGGGGTGAACACGTCCCGTTGGAGGTCTCCTGCCCGCGCCACTCACTGCCCGAGCGACTGGGGCGGTGGTTTCGCGCTGTAGGCGGGCACGTAGCACTCCCCCTGGTGCTCGTGGAGAGAATCCGGGCACGGAGCCTTCAACCTGTGAGGTATCCAGCACGCGCCGATGAGCTCCACCTCGGTGTAGCGAGTGCAGGGAGGGCGCTTCTGCCCTTTGTAGGGCTCTTTCGGCAGAGGCCGGGCGAGCACGGTGTGTCCTTGGGGTGTTGTGGTGTCCACGAGCCCCCGAGCGATGGAGGAAGACGGCACTTCGGCTGCGGCGGGCACCTCGTGGCTCATGGGCGCTGGCGGGGCAGTCGAGGGTTGGGACATGGGGACCAGACGCACCAGAGCGAAGAGCAGGGCGCACACCGTGGCGGCGCTCACCACGCCCATCCCCAGGCACCACCGGAGGCGGGGCTCCTGGGGGTCAGACACGGCGCGGAGCATGCGCCGCACTTCCTCGCGCACACCTTCCAACGTGAGCTGCAACGACTCCGCCGACTGCCTGTCCTGAGCCCTGGCCCAGTCGGTGTGCTCCACTTCCATGGCGGAGTAGCCCAGTGAGGCCCAGGTGCCGAAAAACACCCGCCACTCCTTTCGCGGTGCCGCGCCCTCCTCGGCGGTGTGCTTACGCACCAGGGCTATGGCTCCGCTCGTCTCGTGCGTGGCCAGGTAGAGCTCCCCCTGGCTGTCATGGGACTGCTGCACTTGTTCCTGGAGCAGGTACGGCCCCAACCGCTCTGGTTCCTCCCCGCTCGCCTCGGACTTCTTCTCCTCGTCCATGAGTGCTCCTTCCTGGCCTCCCCGCATACGGATGGCCAGGTGCTCTTGTTCGCATGGACCGAGCCCTGGTTCCAGGAGGTACCCGGTGCGTCAACTGGGGGCCTACTCACGGGGGGGCCGAGGGGCTTCCGCCTACTCGGGGGCTCCCTGCTCGATCCATGTGTGGATCAGATCGATCTCCTCGTCGGGAATGGGCGGGAAGCCCAGGGGCATGCCCATCACCGCCGAGTCATAGTGCCCGTCCAGCTCGGCGTGACGGGCGAGGAGGCTGGCGATCAGCCGGGGCGTCCCGTCCTCCAGCCGATCCGGGAACCCGCGGAACTGGCCATCGCGCTTGACGCCACGGAGGATGCCCTCCCGCGTGGCGAGATCGAGCATGACGCCGTTGTAGCCAAACCCGCCTGTGTTGCCTGGACCCTGGTCACCCGGCCGGTTCCTGTCGGAGTGGCAGTGAAAGCAGAGGTGGCGAGAGAGCTTCTGCGCGACCTCCGGGTAATGCACCTCGCGCTCGAGCAGCCGTGGCTTGTACGCGGGACGCGGTATGGCAACAGGCTCGGGCAGTGGCTCACTCAGGAAGGCCACCAGATCCTCAACCTCCTTCGGAGTGAATGGAAAGGAGGGCATCTCGGTATCGGGGAGGATTCGCTGCGGCTCGACCAGCCAGCTCCGCAGCTGCGAGAGTGACATGCGGCTGCGCACATATCGAAGATCAGGGGCTCGCCTCCGGGCCGAGGGGCTGCTGAACTCCGGAGCGCCGTAGCGCAGGGCCGCGAGCGGAGAGTCTCCGCGGTAGTGACACCTCGCGCACTGGCTCCGCTCGTAGAGCGCTCGCCCGGCCACCGCGTCACCTCGCGGGGGCTCCCCGGACTCCTCCTCGGTCACCGCGAAGAAGTCGGCGATGAGCGCGGCCTCCCGCGGACCGATCTTCAGCTTGGGCATGGTGGCCCCATAGAGGGGCCTCACCACATGCGGCGCTTGGAGCCAACCGATGAGCCAGCTCCGCTTGACCCGCTGGCCGAGCGAGCCGAGGTCCGGGGTCCGCACCAGGTGCGTGAGGTGCTGCTTCCACTGCTCGACGTGCGCCTCCTGATACCAGAGGTCGAGCCGTCCGGCGGTGATGGCCTGGTGACAGGTGACACAGTTCTCGCTCAGGGGTGCTGACGTCGGCTCGATGCCGGGCATCACGTGGCACCGATTGCACTGGAAGTGCTCCACGGCGTCCCGCGGCCCCTCGAGCGAGTGTTTCGTAGGCGCGAGGATCCTCGTGGGCAGGCGCAGGGCCAGCACATCGGCATCGCGGGCCAGCACGAAGCCGCCACCGGCCGTCACCAGCAGAAGCGCGGTGCCGGCCAGGTAAGCGAGAGAGAGGGAGCGAGAGGCCATGAGGGAGCTTTCGGAGGCGGCTCAGTCGTACGTGTTGGCTCCGACGACGATGCCCGAGGGCCGACAGAGTTCGGGGAGAACCACCAACTCACGGGCCAGATCTACCCCTCCCGCCAGAACCACCGACGTGAGCACCAGCGCCGCGAGGGCGATCAGCCTATCGCCGCCAAACAACTGCTGGTCCCACTTCTGGAAGACCACGGCCTGCAGGACGAAGACTACCGCGGGACTGGCCATCAACACCCAGAGCATGGAGCGGTTCGTCAAACACCCGGACATCTTGTTCGCGCTGAGGTTGAGGACGGGACCACCGGCTGTGACCGTGGCAAACAGCAGGACCAGACACGCGCCGACGAGCAGGAAGAAGAACCGGCCGACCCATGACGAGCCGGCCGGCGACGCGGTGGCGGGGCCCCACACATTCGCGATGACCACGCGGTTCAAGAACACCGCGCCGATGGTCCAGAGAACCAGGTCGAGCCAGAAGGTGTTCGAGGTGAAGACAGCGCTGGAGTCCATCGAGTTGCTGCAGGCCAGTGCATGCAACGGCCAGAGGGCCGAGGCGAACAGCACGACAATGACGAGAGCGCGGGAAGGCATCGCCCAAGTCTAGCAGGCGCTCCGTGCTGCTGGAATTTCCCGTGCCGCCCGCGCTTCTCGTATCGAAGCGGGGCTGGAGGAATTCATCTTCCTGAGGGACAGTGCGGCGATTGCCCAGGGAGTCGTCCATGACCAAGCCGCCGCCGCCACCACCCCCAAGGCCGTCCCACATGCCCGAACCGCCACGCGGGCCCGAGAGAGACGCCCGGATTCCGCCGGGCAGCGCGGACTACTCCGCCGCGCTGGCCGACGCCACGCTGTACAAGCAGGGGGCGCTCTCCTTCGCCGAGTTGCAGGCACGTGTCCTCGCGCGAGGGCTTCCGCCGCATCCGCTCGGTGATGCCTATCTGATGGTGAGCCCGCCGCCTCCGCCGCCCGGCGTGATCTTCAGCCCGCTGGTGATGCCGTACGACTGGGCGCGCACGTGGGGCGAAATCGCGATGACGCTCTTCGCGGGGGATCTCACCCGCGAAGAGTACGAGCGACTCCACGCCGCCGCGCATCCGGACTGCCCGCGCTAGTCCTACCGTGTCATCGAGTTGAGGGGTTGGCCGGCTCAGGGCACCTGATTCTGTTGCCGCTGGTTGTGGAGCACCACGGTGCTCGCATCCCGCGCGTTCTCGAAGGCCAGGGCCACGTTGCTCGGGCCCATGCTCCAGCCCCGGAGGCGCAGGTTGCACAACCCGCAGAAGTGCAGTTGCGGGGCCAGCGTGAAGTTGTAACTCATCAAGCAGGCAGGATCGTCGACATCGTGGTACGCCGGCTCAATGCCTCCGGTCTTCATCACCGTGATGCCCATCATCGCGGCATTGGGCCCGGCATGGGGCAAGCCGAGCTGGTGGCCTACCTCGTGGGCGATGGAGATGTCGGCAGTGGTCCCGTACTTGCGCCCGGCGCGGATCTTCACGCGCTGCATCCAGCCGAGGTTCTGCTTGGCGAAGGCATCCGACTGGCCATTCATGTAGCGGTGCGGCACGTAGGTGATGACCGTGCAGCTCTCATGGAGCCGGTGCTGGCACGCGGCGCAGATGCGGTTGGCGTCGCTCGCCGCATCGCTCCAGTAGCGAGGAGGCGCGTTCGCGGGCAGGGCTGCGTTGCACTGGGGGCAGTTCACCTGATTGGCGATCGTGGTCGCGGCCTCGGCGACTTCCGTCTGGTTGAGGAGGTTGTCGTTGAACTCGAACTGGAAGAAGTGGATTCCGTCCTCGCCGGGCGTGGTGTCACGCGCCAGGCGGCCGCAAATCTTGGCGATCGTCTCATCGCCCCATTGGGCGAGCTTCTCCTTGTAGGCGCTCTCGTCGCGGATGCCCGCGTCGCGCAGCACCTGGGTGACCAGCTTGTCGAGGTCGTTGATGTTCAAGGTCTTGAGGTTCTCGATGAAGAGATCCTCGTGGTAGCGCTGGTTACCGGCCATGTACGGGATTTGTTCCTGCAGCACGTCCTGGTCCGTCGCCGGAGCCGCGGCCCGGACAAACTGCTGGATGGCCTGGAGATAGGCACGGATCTGTTGCTTGAAGCCGGCCCAGTTGAGGTAGGTGATGGCGTGGTCCCCGTTGTGCTGCTGATTGGAGTCGGCGAGTGCTGACTTGATCGCCACCGGTATACGGTTCCTGACCTGGTCCACCGCGTTCTCGTAGTGGAGCGCGTTGATGTCCTCGACGCCATTCGGGGGAGCGACGACTTCGATGAAGGCGGGCTCGAAGTAGCGGGCCACGGTTGCCCAGTTCATGGAGGCGGCATCGACATGCGCGTGCTTGCGCCAGTGCCGCGCGACATGCACCCGGCGCCAGACGGTGAAGATGCTGGTGCTGGTGGCCGAGCACGTCCCGGCCGCCGCGCCCTGGGCCTGGAGATCCGCCACGTCCAGTGCTGCCGTGTTGGGGTAGGCCAGGAAGAGCCGCGGCCGGAAGCGGTCCCCGGCGATTCTCGAGGGCAGGAAGAGCACCGAGGCCGTGCCCGCGTTGGCCGCGTTCGGGTCGTCGATGACGGGGGTGAAGGCTGCCCAGGGACGCTGGACCGCGGCCGTCACCGGAGTGGCGGGCGCCAGCCCAGGGACGTCTTCGAAGTAGGGCTCCGCCGCGCCATTGAGCAGCCCCCGCTTGCCGCCGTGTTCGACGTGGCTGTTGGGGCGTGCATGAGGCCACTCCTGGGGCCGGTAGAGCAGCGCTTCCTGAATGAAGCTCCGCGCCACGTCATGGGTGGTTGGATCCACCGCCGAGCCCTGGTCGTTGAGCCAGTCCCAGAGCAGGCGGACCCCACCGAGCGCCACGGCGCCCTGTTGGAGCGGAGCGGGCTGGCCGTTCGACTGCTGGACGCGCAGCGTCGCGACCAGCGGCAGCGGCGGGCCGTTACCCCAGAGCTCGCGCATCTCCGCGAACACCGTGTTGCGGTAGAAGTCGCGAACGGACTTGGCGAAGACGTGGCTCTTCAAGGAGAGCCGGAGCTCAGCGGGCGCGCCAGGGTCGGTCAGCGCCAGGGGGGCCGGGTTGTTCCCCTGCAGTTGCTGCGCGACACGTTGGTGGACCTCTCGCCGCAGGGTCTGCCGCCGGGTCTGGACGTAGTTGGCTGGAGCCAACGGCGGCACCCAGGCCTGGGGCCCGAGCTCGAGTTTGATGTCGTGCACGAGCACGTCCAGGTAGATCCACCGGGCGGGGTCCACCACCTGGGTGTCCTCCTCCACTTCCACGATGCGAAGCTGGAGCTTGTAGGGCGCGTGCTCGACGGTCAGCACGTCGCGCGGGAAGGAGCCCTGGTGGTTGTACGTCACCTGCACGGCTCCGTCGGGCACCACCTGCGGGTGGGCGTTGGACGCGAGATCCCCATCGAAGGGCGTGGTCCCCTCCTGGGCTCGAGCGCCCTCCCATTCGAGCGTCTTGCTCCAGAACGGCAGCGCCTGGTTGCGGCGGAAGAGCTCGAGCTTCACCTTTCGGATGTGCGCGTGCCCATGGAACCGCCATTTCACCTGGAAGGACTCCACACGCGGGGCGAAGACGAACCGCTCGGCGGCTTGTGGGTCGAGCGGTCCATGACCATGGGTGTACCCGCTCCCCGCCGAGGGGTGGCCTTGGAGGGTCAGACTCTCGATGCCGCACTTCCTTGCCTCATTGGCAGGGCAGGCATTGACGATCTCGACGGGAGGAGGCTGAGGGAAGTGGGCTTCTTCGATGATGGGGGGATAGGACACGTCTGTCTCTCTTCGGCGCCGCTCAAGCCGGCGAGTTGCCGGTTCCTGCGTCGATGGGACCCCACGCATGGGAGCCCTGGTTTACAGCGAGGGATTGCCAGAACTCGGGCGGAAGCCCTTCGAGCCGGTCGAGGCGCGTCTCGGGCGTCAGCCTCGGGTTCTCCAGGATGGCTTGGACCTGGGCATGTCGGTGGACGTTGGGCCCGTGCCGCAGGGCCAGCAGGGAGAACCGCAGCAACAGCAGCGGGGCTCGGAGCCCGAATCCCCGCCCGATATCGACGGTCCGCAGGATGCGACCGAGAAGCTGCTCATCGGGCAGTGGGGTGGCGAGCTCCGGGGCGGTGAGCCGGAGCTGCTCCGCCGTCCATCGAGCGAACTCCTCGTCTTTTACTCGCTGGAAGGCCGCGAGCTGCACATCACGAATGACCAGCATCCTGGCGCCTCGAGCAGGAACGTAGGGGGGACCGCCGAGGGGAGGATAGAGACTTCGAGGCGTCTTGGCCTCATCCTTCAACAGCGCCTCCCATCCGTCTTGTGCTCTTCGTTAAGGTGAAGCCGCCGCATGTCCGCCTTCGCACCGACCCCAAGGGAGACCGATTCCATGGATACGCCTTCCACCGTCGCTACCGCCGTCAACACGCCCACCCGCTTCGTCGAGGTGAAGGGCCGCCGCCTCGCCTACCGCGAGCTCGGCAAGGGAGTGCCCATCATCCTGTGCCTGCGGTTTCGCGGCATCCTGGATTCGTGGGACCCCGCCTTCCTCGATGCGCTGGCGGCCCGCCATCGCGTCATCACCTTCGACTATTCAGGCCTGGGCCAGTCGACCGGTACGCCCAGCTATGTGCGCACGAGGTTGGCGCAGGACGCCGTCGACCTGGCCGACGCGCTCGGCCTGGAGCGCTTCGTCATCGGCGGCTGGTCGCTGGGTGGAATCGCGGCGCAGATCGTGGCGCGCCTGCACCCCGAGCGCGTCATCAAGACCCTCCTGATTGGCACCACGCCGCCAGGCAAGGTGCGCTTGCCGGCGAAGCCCATCTTCTACGAGCGCGCCTTGAAGCCGGTGAACGACCTGGATGATGAGACCGTGCTGTTCTTCCATCCAGAGTCGGAGAAGTCCCGCGCCGCCGCGGTGGCTTCCCACCACCGCATCGCGGCGCGCACCACGGATACCAGTCCGGCCATCCCCATCGACACCGTCATGAGGATGCTGGCCGAGACCAGGAGCGAGGATGTCTTCGTGGATGACAACGGCTACCGCGACTTCCTCAAGACGACCAACATCCCCACGCTGGTCATCTCCGGGGATCAGGAAATCGTCTTCCCGGTCGAGAACTGGTTCGACCTGACGCCGCAGACGAAGTCGGTGCACCTGATGGCGTTCCCGCAGATGGGCCATGGCCCGCAGCACGAGGCACCGCAGCTCTGCGCCGACCTGATTGCCAGCTTCATCCAGAACCTCTGAGCACCGGGGCGGAACGCACACGGGCGGGCGAGGAGCCCCCGCTCCCCACCCGCCCGTGCGCTACTCACTTCTGACTGGCAGTCTACTGGCAGTCGCGCGCCTCGAAGCCAACGCCCGAGGTGGACTCGCTGGTGGTGCTTTCCTTCACCAGGCACCTGGTGGCCGGTACGCTCACCCGCGAGTCGTTGACCGTCACCGACAGCTCACCCGACACCACCTGCAGGCCGCCGGGGAAGCCCGTCGACTCGTTGGCGGGCACCGGGCGCACGCTCGGGGCGTCGCCGCCGCTCAGCCGCACATTGAAGTTCGTCCTGAGGTTGCTGGTGGGCTGCCCGCCTGCCTCATCCTCGTACACCGGCTCCATATCGGTGAACACGGAGAGGTCGAACTCAGGCCGCACGCTCAGCACCGCCCGTCCATCCGTCCCCTTCGAGACGTTCAGGTCGAAATGCCGGCCGGACAGCGCGTTGAGGTCCACGGTGACGAGCTTGTGGTCCCCCACGGCCACATAGCTCTGCGCCTCGCCCAGGCCGAGGTGCGCGATGGTGAGCGCCTCGCTGCCCTCCTGGGCCTCCATCGCGAACGACAGGCCGGACAGCGAGCCCACATACGGCTTGCCGGCGAACTCGGGCTTGGTGCCGCTGTACGGAGCACGAATCTCGGTGGTGCCCAGGTTCAGGGCGACGCGGGCCCAGTTCGCCCCATTCATCTGCCACACCTTCAGCTCGGTCAGGGGCGTGGCCTTCGCGGAGCTGAAGGCATACGTGCCCGACACCGTGTCCCACTCGACGCTCAGCGCATCCAGGATGGACGTCTGGAACTCCAGGTCCTGCGGTCCCCTGCTCGTCAGGGCCAGCTCCACCCGACCCACCATCACCCGAGGCAGCTTCGTCGCGGGGCTCAGGTGAGTCACCGTGTCCTTGACGCCGCCCAGGTCGACAGTCAGGCCGACCCGCACGTCCGTGAAGGAGAGGGAGAGGGGCTCGGCACGGTTGGGGCCAAAGAGCAGCTCCAGTTCCAGCTTCTCATCCCCCTTGTTGGTGGCGCGGATGCGCAGCTCGTACTTGTCCACCTCGGCCACGCACTCGGGGGCCGCCGGCTTCGAGCCATCCGTGCACAGATCCTCGCCCGTGATGCGGAACGTGGTGGAGCTGCCCTGGGTCTCCTCTACGTTGGCCTCGATGAAGATGCGCTCACGCAGGTACTTCTCCACCAGCGCGGCCTGCGCCTGCGAGGTGACCTCATCCGGAACGCCCGGCACCGGCAGCGGGCTCTCCTCGGCCAGGCGGGTGATGGACATGCCCTGGAGGCCGCCACTCACGTTGCCGGCACCGCCGACGCTGGACGCCACGTCGGTCAGCATCTTGAGGGCCGAGAGGTTGCTCAGCGTCCGCATGCTGGAGCCAAGGTTTCGGACGAGGTCGCCGGAACGCTTGGCGGTTACCTCGGCCACATCCTCCGGCTCGGGTGCTGGCGGCTGGCATCCCACGGCGCCCAGTGCAAGTGCCACGGTCCCAGTCACCCAGAATTTCATCTTCATTCAGTCGCCTCCTAGAGCGGGGTCAGGTCTGCATTCTCCAGCAATGGACAGGCCAGAATCCAATCCTAGACATTTCGCGGGTTTCACGCGCTGGGGGGGGCTCCAAACACCGCCCGCTCTGACATCCCTGTCAGGACGCCGTGACCGTCAGCCCGGCAATTTTCCGCCGAGAGGTGTCAAACGTCCGGGGCCGAGTGCTCCCGGCACAGCAGCGCGCTGTCCGCTCGGCTGAGGGGCTCCTGAGTCAACCCGCAGCGGAAGCGGCCCTGCGGCTCCCGCTGGAAGTGGCGGCAGGATGCACACACTCCGAAACTCGGCTGAGCGTGCGTGACCAGCAGGGCCCGGAGCAGGCCCGTCAGCGAGGCCTCCAGCCCGCGGCCACCGTCTGGCAGCCCCTCGAGGGTGCGGGAGAAGAGGGCGGGAGGCAGCAGCGTCCCGAGCAGGGCTCGGCCCTCCCCCGTCAGATGGAGATGGGTGACGCGGCGATCCGTGCTGCTGCTTTCTTTCTCGAGCAGCCCCTTGCCTTCCAGCAACGCAATCGTCTGCGACACCGTCCCCTTGGTGAGGCCCAGGTACTCCGTAAGCCCCGCGGGTGTGTTGCTGTAGCGGTTGCACACCGAGAGGTAGTGCAACGCCTGCAAGTGCACCGGTTGTAGCCCATGCTCCTGCCCCACGGCGCGCTCCTCGTTGCGCAGCAGGTTCGAGATGCGCTCGAGCAGCGTGTACAGAGATTCAGCACTCATAGGCATGAAGGTATCGAGGCCGAACCATCTTGACAAGAAAGTCCACGGCTCCTATTTAGTGTCGTGTCGAAACCAATTGACCGGCCGAGACCTCCCTGGCCCCGACCGCTCTCCATCCAGGAGTAACGTCATGTCCCAGAGCGCCATTGCCATTGCCCCCGTCACCCCCGCCACCACCCCCGAGGCCTCCAAGCCCACGCTGGAGGCCCTCAAGGTGAAGTTCGGCGGCGTGCCGAAGATGTTCTCGACGTTCGCCCACTCGCCCGCGGCGCTCGAGGCGGTGGCCGGCTACTTCGGCGCGATGGGGAAGGCCTCGCTGCCGGGGCGCACCCAGGAGGCCATCGCCATCGCCGTGGCCCAGGCCAACGGCTGCACCTACTGCCTGTCGGCGCACACGGCGCTGGGCAAGCTTCAGGGCGTCCCGGCCGATGAGCTCGCCGGTTTCCGCTCCGGCCGCGCGGCCAATCCGCGCGAGCAGGCCATCCTCGACCTGGCGCTGGCCATCGTGCGCACGCACGGAGCGGATACGGGGAAGCAGCTCGTTGCCGCTCGCCAGGCGGGCCTCACGGACGCGGAGCTCGTCGAAGTCGTCACCGCGGTCGCTCAGAACGTGCTCACCAACTACCTCAACGTGGTCGCCGGCACCGAGGTGGACTTCCCCAAGGTGGCCTGAGCTCCACTCCACACGTGGGACCCGGCCCTGGAGCACGCCCCTGTCGTTGGCTCAGCGAACCGCCCAGGTGGCCGGCGGCAGGTGGAAGACGAGGTCCGCGTGAGGCGCGATGCTCCCGCGGCCTTATGTGGTGCTGTGCCGATATAGGGTGCCGCGCTCCTTCATGAGCTCCACCGGAAGGTGCGCAGCGTGACGAGGAACGAGGCGATGCCCCATATCCCGAGCACCAGGGCCTCCCGCCACAGTGAGAGCAGTCCCGCGCCGTCCACCAGGATGTCGCGCAAGCCCTGATTGAGGGCGGTCAATGGAATCCATTCCACGATCGCCTGCATCCACACGGGAAAGTGACTCACGGGGAAGAAGACACCGGAGAGGAAGCCCATCACCAGGCTGGTGAGGTTCATCGCTCCGGTGGCTGACTCCAGATTCCGCGCACGGCTGGCCGCCAACAGGGAGATCCCCGCGAAGGAGAGAGAGCCCATCAGCCCGAAGACGATGAACGACAGGAAGTCGCCAGCGACCCGGACGCCGAACACCAACCGGGAAACTCCCAGCAGGAAAAGGATCTCCACCACACCGAGCGCACCACGCCAGACGAAGAAGGAGAGCAGGAAGTGACCGCGATTCATCGGCGTGGCCGCCAGGCGTTGAAGCATCTTCCCGGTGCGCAACTGCAGGATGACCGAGCCCACGCCCCAGATGCCCGCCGACATGAGCCCGTAGCCAATCAATCCGGGGATGAGGAAGTCGATGTAGCGGAGACCGGGCGCGGATGACGTCCGCTCGCGGAAGGCGAGCCCGAGCGTGAGCGCGATGAGCAGGGGAAAGCCAAAGGTCCAGAAGAGCGCCCAGGGCTCGCGCAGAAGGGAACGGACCCGGAGGAGGAAGAGGAGGCTCATGGGCCGGGGTCTCGTCATGAGGGGGTGTCCTCCCCCAGGCCATGGCCAGTGCACGCAAGGAACACGTCGTCGAGCGTCACCTCCCGCGTCGAGAGCGACCGGAGCGTGAGGCCCCGCGCGCGCACCCTCTCGAGTAGCCCGGACAGGGCCGGTTGCAGCTCCGCGACGTGGAGGGTGAGTCCGGCGCTGTGGAGGCGGAGGCTCCGGAGCGCCGGGAGATCCGCGAACACCTCCGGGGTCGGCACCGGGCTCGCCACCAGCTCGATGACCTGCCCACCTCCGAGGGAGGCGAGCAGCTTGGCGGGCGTGCCCTGGGCGACGATGCGCCCCCTGTCGAGGATGACCACCCGGTCGCAGAGCGCACGGGCCTCTTCCAGGTAGTGGGTGGTGAGCACCACCGTCCGTCCCTGGGCTTTGAGGCTCCCAAGGGTGTCCCACAGGGCCTGGCGCGAGCGCGGATCCAACCCCGCGGTGGGCTCGTCGAGGAAGAGGAGCTCCGGATCTCCCGCGAGCGCCGTAGCGAGTGACAACCTGTGCTGCTGGCCTCCCGACAGGTTCATCGCATAGGCCCCGCGTTTCTCCTCCAGCCCGACGAGCTGGAGGAGCGCGTCCACGGGAAGGCCGCGCGGGTAGAAGGCTCGGAAGAGTTGGAGCGTCTCGGAGACCGTCATCTTGCCGTGGAACCTCGTCTCCTGCGGGGCGATGCCGATGCGTGCGCGCACCCGTGCCGCATCCTTCCCCCACTCCAGACCGAATAGCCGCACCGTCCCCGCCGTCGGCCGCTGGAGTCCCTCGAGCAGCTCCAGGGTGGTGCTCTTGCCCGCGCCGTTGGGACCCAGCAGCCCCATGCACTCGCCCTGCTCTACACGCAGCTCGAGAGCATCGACGGCCACCGTGCCGCCAAACCGTTTGACGAGCCCCCTCGCCTCGATGGCAGGTGGAGTTCTCTCCAGCCTATCCATGGGCGTCCTCCCGTGGAGCCCGCCCGAAACACATGACGTGGACCACCGACTCGGAGCTGCCGTCGAGCCCGAGGAGCCCGTTGAGCTCATCATCGAGCCATCCCCCCATCATGCAGGAGTGGAGCTGCTGGCATTCGGCCAGCAGGGTCGCGCACTGCCCGAGCATCCCGGCTTCCATGAGGATGAACCGGTAGCCGCGCTCCCGGTACTTGATCATCGTGCGAGCGAAGAGGGCGCTGACCACGAGGTAGAAAGCCGGGGCCGAGCCCATGCCCCACTCGCGCTCCATCCGCTGCATGCTCTCGGACTGGTCCGCGAGCTCCAGTGCCTCCAGGGCGTGGTGCGCGACACGGTAATGGTACAGGCCCGGGTCGAGCCCCTGGACGCGCTGCACCATCAGGTAGAGCTCGAGCGGATAGAGCGCGCCGGCGCTGGGAATCGCCCGGAGGTACTGGGTCCCCCCCGAATCCTCCAGCCTGCCTGTGATGCCATACGAGAGCTGCAGGAGGTTGGCCAGCTCCTGGAGGGTGACGGGCCGGTGGGGATCGAACGCTCGAAGCGAGCGCCGGCCCACGATGACCTCCTGGAGGCCGCGCTCCAGGACCAGGTTCGCTCGCGGCAGCTCGACCTGCGGATGGCCGGGGTAGCATTTCCAGGACCTGGCGAGCTCCTTCGTGAGGCCCTCGGACATGATGCGTCCAATCCGTCGGCCCAGCTCGTCCAGTCCCGGGCGGGTGAGTTTGGAGTTTTCGTGAAAGAGCAGGCTCGGGGGCGCTTCTCGCCGCTGCTGGGACTGCTCCCATTCCTGGAGGATGTGCCGGACTCTGGGTTTCATCACCGTGACCTCAGGGGAATGGGTGGGGATAGCGGGTGAGCTGTTCCTCGCTTGCGCGCTCGTGCCGGTATCCGAGCTGGAGGGGGACCTCATGGAGTCGCTTGCCCCCGAGGAAGGGCCAGCGATGGTCGCCGTGGAGCGGCTGGAGCTCGGGCGTCACCACGCGAACCACCTTGAGCCCGAGCGACTCGATGTCTGGCGTGGTGAGGTCGACGACCACGAGCTCGTAACCCCGGACTTCCAGCCGGTGCACGAGCTCGGCGAGCGCGGTGGCGGGGTTCGTGTCCTCCCAGCGCGGCAGGTCTTCGAGAGCGAGCTCCGAGGTCACCCGCTGGTCGACCTCGAGCAGGTGCGGCGTGAGCTCCTCCACCACGGAGTACAGCATGCAGGAGAGCGAGAAGTCGGTGACGTTGGAGAAATCGGCCGCGGGCTTCCAGCCGGAGTGCCGTTCGAGCTGCCACAGGACGTAGGGCCTCCCCTGGACGGCTTCCAGGAGCGCCTTGAGGGTTGCCTGGTCGCCATCGAGCCGGGAAGCGGCCCCGACCACGTGGAGCGGGCCACGCCAAGTCTGGCAGGTCAGGACGACATAGGTCGTGGGCACGCCGAGGTCGAGGGTGAGGTCATAGGCCCGGTACTCGTAGCCCGGGACGGCGAAGCGCTCGCGGAAGATGCGGCCGGTGGGCGTCTCGCCTCGCAACCGGATGCGACGGACGGGAAGGTCGTTCATCCAGAAGAGGGTGAAGGCATCCCGCTCGAGGCATTCGTAGAGACCCGAGAGGATGGCGCGCTCCAGTGAGGAGCCGGCGCCCAGGCCCGTCGAGATGATCGGGCCGAGGTCCGCTTCGCCTGGTCGCTGGAGAGAGGGCATGTAGACGCGCGAGGCGGGAAGGAGGACAGGCCTCCTCCGAACCAGGGATCGTCCCCATACCCAGGAGAGGGGCGTGTCCTCCGTGAAGCGTTGGAACGGAAAGCCCGGACCTGCATATTGGTGGTCCGAGAAGAGCGCGAACCGCCCGGGCTCGAGGACCTCGTGGTGCCGGCTGAGCTCCCGGTACGTGCCGAAGACAGTGCTCGCGGCATCCATGAACGCGGCGCAGTACCCCTCGAGCAGCTCTCCCACCGCGGAGCTCCTGGCCTCCTCGAGCGTCAGTCCCGCGCCTCCGCAGGCCTGCCGGGATGGGCGATTCTCCAGCGGACCCAGCAATGCCGGCTCGACGCTGAACATGTGGATGCGCGGCTCGCCCGCCTGACGCGGTACTCGGACGAGCGCCCGCCCCAGTCCGAGGCGGGGACTGAGCACCTGCTCCGCCCAGGTGGAGAATGTTTCAAGGGTTGGCATCATCCGGTCTCAAGGCTCATGAGGGGCTCCCCGGCCGAAACACCAGAGAGTCCCGGTCCACCGGATTCACTGTTCGATTCGGTGGCCTACGTTTACAGGAACTTGACCCTACAGGAGCTGCAGCAGCTGGCTCCGGCGGGGATGAATTCATCCTCCCTGGACTCGGAGATCCTCTCAAAGGAGATGAGAGGTTCCTCGAGTGGCTGGGACGACACTTCGATTACCTGAGACGAATCGTTCATCGCATCCTCCTTTCTTGATGCAGAGGGGCTCGGTGATGCGGCGCCTCCGTCAAATGGAATGTGCGTATGGAGCGCCGTTGTGATGCCGCTGGCGATCCAGGTCAGGCCAGCTGGTTGCTGTTGGCTCATCCGAGCAGGTGGCTCCGTCACGGGCCGGGGGACCCGCGTCTATCTGAATGGCGCGGGTTCATCCCTCGCGGAAATGGAGCACTGTTCACATGCAGCCGGGATTCTCGTGGCTCGGGTCCGCGCGCATGGATATCCCGGGCGTCACGCCGGGGCTGGCCCGTCTGTGTTTCGATCCCTCCGAGGTCTCCCCCTCGGAAGCCCGGGGGTTGGCCAGCACCATCGGCCGGACGCTCCAGGCCCTTCGCGACTGGTCCTCCCTCGAATTCGCCAGGCCGTTCGATGTCGTGCTGGACGCGCGGTCGTGGGTCCCCCTCGCTCAACCCCTCCTGCCACGTCCCCGGATTGTCCTCTCACCCAAGGCGGTCGGACAGGCTTCCGACGAGGAGCTCTCGCCAGACCTCGTGCATGAGCTGTCCCACCTGCTGCTGTTCGCGCCCGGGTCGCCCTTCCTCTCCGAGGGCTGGGCGGTCGCCTGCGCCTATCTGCTCTCTCCTGGCGCGGCGTATTTCCCTCTTTCCCCGAGGGACGACGCGCCTACCCTCCATCACCTGCTCGCCGAGCATTCGGAGGGAATGCGAGCGCTGAGCGAGGATCTCCAGCCCCATGGCTCGTGGGGCGAGCTTCGCATCCGGGAGATGCCCTCTGAGCGCAACCGGCTCGCCTATGCGCGCGCGGGCTCCTTCGTCCTCCACCTGCTCGAGCAGCGCGGCCTGGAGCCCTTCACGAAGCTCCTCCAGGCCCTCGTACACGAGCCTGACTTGCTGGAGGAATCGGTCTTCGAGAGGTTCTACGACTGTCCCCTGTCCGAGCTGGAGGTGCGCTGGCGGGACAGGCTCGACCGGGCGCGCCCGTCGCGGGCCGCTCGGGATCGGCCGGAGGCCGGGGCGGCGAGTGCCCTGTTCCTCGCCTCGGAGGCTTCCGACTGGATGCTGTCCACGGATGGCGCGAGCCAGGGAGGCTTCACCGTGACGTCGACGCGCGAGGCCGCGGAGGAGGTCGAGCTGTCCGGCAGGCTGGCGGCGGAGGTCGCGGGCCCCTTCGTCATGCTCACTCGTTTCCCGCGACGGGATGGAACTCCCGTGGACGTGAGGAGCCACACGGGTCTGTGCTTCGAGGCGCGCGGAGACGGGAAGATCTACCAGCTCTGCTTCGCGACCGAGCGGGCCCGGTGCCCCGGTGAGGAGTTCATCCACCTGCTGGAGACGCGCTCCGAGTGGACCCACTACGAGCTTCCCTTCTCACGCTTCCATCGCTTCGTGCGCGACAGGCACGGTTGGACGGGGAGGGATGTGCTCGCGCTCCATGTCCGGGCCTTCGGCTATGGGGGCCAGGCGTTCCGTTTCGGCATCCGAGGGTTGGAGCTGTGGACATGAAGGAAGATCTCGAGAGGATGCTGCCGCGGGTGGTGCCTTGCATGAACGTGGTGCGGGACGGAGAGCGCACCTGCTACTTCATGTCGAGTGGAAGGGACTTGCTACGATGTCAGGGCAGGCTGGTGCCCGCGCTCGTGGAGCGATTGCTGCCTCTGCTGGATGGCACCCGCACCCCCGCGGAGCTGCGAGCCGAGCTCTCGGGAACGATCGACACCGCGAGCGTGGACGAGCTGTTGCGCCTGCTTCTGCACCACAGAGTGGTGGTGGACGCGGGACCCGAGCGGTCCTTCTCCGCCCGCGAGCTCGAGGCGTTCGCGAGTCTGTTGGCGTTGCTCGCGCGAAGCTTCTCCAATCCATACCGTCCCTTCGAACGGCTACGCCGGGCACGCGTCGTCGTGGTGGGGGACTCGGAGCTTGCCCGGGAACTGCTCAGCGCCCTGGCGGAGTGCGCCATCGGCACGATCGATCTGGTCATGGACGAGGGGCTCCCCACCCTGGTGGTTCCGCAACCTGTCCACGTGCGTGCTCATCCCTTCGCGGCGCTGCGGACTCTCCTCCCGGGAGCCGACCTCGTCATCGGCGTGCAGGATGGTGAGTTCGGCTTCACCCGGCGGATGCGGGAGTTGAACCGCCTCTGCCTCGGGTTGGGGACGGACTGGCTGGAGGTCCGGCTGTCACTGGATGCGGAGGGCTGGATCGGGCCGCTCCATACGCCGGGGACGGCCTGCTTCGAATGCGTGGAGCTCCGGCGGAGGAGCCATCTCGCGACATGGAAGGAGCAGGCGCTCCAGGTGGAGCAGGTGGAGCGGGGACTCCTCGTGGGGAAGCGGCTCGGGTTCGCGCCCTTCCAGAGACACCTCGCCAGCATGGTGGCCGTCGAGGTGCTCCTCTACCTCACCGGGCTCGAGCCCACTCGCCTGGTGGGGCGCGGCCTGCTCGTGGATCTCCTCACCCAGGAGAGCAACTCGCACCCGGTGTTGAAGCACCCCGCATGCCCCGCGTGTGGCCAGCCACCCGAGGAGCGGCTCCATCCCTGGGGTGATGAGGAGGTCCGTATCGAGAGGACGCTGTTGGAGGCGTCGGGACGCGAGTGAGCGCGGGGAGGCACGGCATGGTGCGTGGAAGACGACTCGGATTGAAGGAAGTGACGCGTGCGGATGCTCAGCTCCTCGCGGACTGGCTCGGAGACGAGGACTTCGCGGGCCCATTCCTCGATGTCTGGTCCGTCACCGCCAAGCAATGGGAGCAGATGCTGTCCGTGCCGTGGCCCGCGGCGGAGGCAGGCCTGTTCCTCATCCGCGACTCAGTGACGGACGAGCCCTTGGGGCTGACCGGATATTTCAACCCGTTCACGCGTCCGGACCTCTACAAGGGGCTGGAGCTCTGGGTTCAGGTCCATCCGCGATTCCGTGAGCGAGGCCTCGCTGTCGAGACCACCTGCCTTCTGGTGAACCATCTGTTCACGACCCTGGACGTCACGAGGCTTCAGGCGTTCATCACCGTGGGGCACGACGTGTCATGCCGGGGGGCCGAGGCGGTGGGGATGCAACGGGAAGGTGTCTGCCGGGGCATTACCTCCATCCGCGGGCACCGCGCGGATATGTACCTGTATTCGCTCCTGCGGAGCGACTGGGTGAGCGAGGAGGTGTATCGCCGGAACCGGCATCCCTTCTGACTTCCGGCGGAGGGCTGGTGCAGGGAGGCGGCAGGGGCCGGCAAGGTCGTTCAGGTGGCCTGGCACCTCACGGCCGTGGACCACGTCATGAGCCGGGCTCGGGTCCACGGAGCGTCCGCCTGACAGGCTCGAGGCCTGGTGACTGCTGTCACCAGGTGGTGACTGCTGTCACCCGTCTCCGAAGGCAGGGGCTGGCCGGCGGCTCCCGTAAGTCCCCGAAAACCCGAGGGTTTGCCTGGGGCTGAGGGCCCGGAGGGGTTGGCACGCTCGATGCTCTACAGGTGAGCAAGCCGCTGCCCCCCTTCGCTGACTTCCAAGGAGACCGTCCATGAAGATCCGTCCGTTCCGCTCCCCGTCGCTGCCGTCGCTGAGGACGAATGATCTCACTCCGAACACGCCCCGGAGCGCGCCCACCTCGCCCGTGCAGACGCGCAACCTGCCCACCCGTCCCTCGGTGCCCACGCCGGAGCAGCTCCAGGCCGGGAAGAACAACCTGAAGCCGGCCGACTACGGCGTCGTGCACCCGAACCTGCAGGGCATCCGCACCCGCCGGGACGACCAGCAGGCAGGGCACCAGTTCGCCGACTTCACGAGTGACGTGCGCCACTCGACGGGCGCGCTGATGAGCCAGCCCAACGGCAACCGGCTGCTGACGGAGCTCAACGGCCGCACGAATGCCGTCAACCCTGGCCAGGTCGGCACCCAGAACAAGCCGCTGACGGTGACGGACATCTACTCGGGCCGCAACGCGAGCATCCCGAACGCCAACGCCCCGCGGCACGACGGCACCTACGGCGGTATCCAGC
This sequence comes from Archangium lansingense, assembly GCF_026626635.1. Classification (GTDB taxonomy): domain Bacteria; phylum Myxococcota; class Myxococcia; order Myxococcales; family Myxococcaceae; genus Archangium; species Archangium lansingense. The sequence goes on along the minus strand of NZ_JAPNKA010000001.1, from coordinate 13,359,876 downwards.
AGGCGTACCGTTACGACGGCAATCCGGGCCCCGGGGCGCCCAGCACCCTCAAGTACGACGAGCGGTTCAACGAGAAGAACCCGGGGGCCCGCTTCAACAGCCTGGGCCACGAGTCGGTCCACGCCTGGCGCAATGCCAATGGCCTCGGCGTCAGCCCGCTGGAGGTCAGCCCGCGCAGGAACGACCCCCTCATCCAGAACAATGATCCCCTCGTCGGGAAGGTCATCGGCCACCACTCGCACATGCAGGAGGAGTTCGAGACCGTCGGCATGAAGCCCACCCCGCACTCCCCCAACAAGGACGGGTGGACGCCCAACGAGAACCTGATTCGCAAGGAGCACGGGCTCCCCCAGCGCAACGACTACTCGGGAGAGACCCCGGCCAAGGTCGATAATCTGACGGACAACATCAACACGGGGCTGCTGGATCAGCGCAGCTGGGCTACCAAGCTGTGGGACCGGAACCCCGAGCCGCCGGTCCAGTCCATGATTGACCACCTGGAGAAGTGAGCGCTCCGCCTCCACGGGTTCGAATCCCGTCGGGGACGCTGAAACTGGGGCCGGAAGCTGCTGGAAGCTCAGCGGTTTCTGGCCCCGGGTTCAGGATGCTGCGCTCCAGGAGTCCGCCGGAACCGGAGGGGCCCAATTTTGAATTTGCAAATCAATCTCAACTATGGGAAGGAGAGCTGGCACAATCGAGGAAGGAGCACGCATGGCTGCTTCACGTCAGTCATTGATGGCGAGCGTACCGGCGGCGCTGATGACCCTGGGGATGGCGGCCCTGCTGGTGGCGACACTCGTGCGCTGGCGGGACAATGGCTGGGGGGGACTGGTGTGGGTGGGGGTGATGGTCATCATGTTCGTGATTCGCATGCCGCACTCCCTGCGCAATCGCGCCAACCGCATCACCCTCAGCCGCCATGATGCGCTCGAGCAGGCGCTGCTCTTCGCCATGTTCCTGGGAATGATGGTGCTGCCACTCGGCCACCTGGGGACGGGGGTGTTCTCCTTCGCCGACTACACGTTGCCGGGCTGGGCGACCGCGGTCGGCACCGCGCTCCAGGTGCCCTTCCTCTGGTTGTTCTGGCGCTCTCATTCCGACCTGGGGCGCAACTGGAGCGCGGGACTCGAGGTGCGGGAGGAGCACGGGCTGGTGACCCATGGGGTGTATGCGCGCATTCGCCACCCCATGTACGCGGCAATCTGGCTGGCGGCCCTCACCCAGCCGTTGCTCATCCACAACTGGATTGCGGGCGCGTTGGTCATCCCCGCGTTCGCCTCCATGTGGCTCCTGCGCACGCCGAGGGAGGAGGCCATGATGCGTGAACGCTTCGGCTCGGCCTACGAGGAGTATGCCGCACGTACGGGGCGGCTGTGGCCGAAGCTCCGGCACTGAGCGGGCTCAGAAGGACGGGCGGACCTCACCCGGAGCCCTTGGCCGCCACCTGTCGCCGATAGGCTTCGACGGGCAGGCCGCCGACTCCCCAGTTCTCCAGCTCGACCTCGTCGATGACCACGAAGGTCGAACTCGGGGGCTTGTTCAGGACCTCGAGCAAGAGGTCGCTCACGCCTTTGATTAGCGCGGCCTTCTGCTCGGGCGTGGCGCCCGCCTGGCCGGGCGTGGTTCCCTCTCGCGTGATTCGGATGTTCACGTATGGCATCGGAGCTCTCCTGGCGTGCTGGCTCACCAACGGCCGGCGTGCGCTCCACCGTCGACGTGGAGGATCTCTCCGGTCACGAAGGCCGCCGTCTCGAGGTAGAGCACCGCCTCGACGATCTCCCGCACCTCGCCCATGCGCTGCATGGGGTGAAGCGTGGCGAGGGTCTCGTGGTTCCTGGCCGGGTGCATGGGGGTCTTGATGATGCCCGGCGACACCGCGTTGACCCGCACGCCCCTGCCGGCGAACTCGATGGCCAGGGACCGGGTGACGGAGTTGAGGCCTCCCTTGGTGAGGGCGGGGATCGCCGCGGGCACGGATGTCATCGGCTGCTCGGCCAGGGTCGTCGTGATGTTGACGATGTGGCCGGCGCCCTGTCGCAACATCTGGGCGGCTGCCTTCTGCGTGACGTGGAAGAACCCGAACAGGTTCAGCGAGACCAGGGCCATCAGATCGTCTTGGGAGTAGTCGACGAACGGCTTGGAGATGAAGACCCCGGCGTTGTTGACCAGGGTGTCGATGCGGCCGAAGCGCTCCATCGCCGCGCCGACGATGCGCTCCGCGGTGGCCGGTTGGGAGATGTCTCCATCGACCGTCAGGACGTTCGGGGAGGTGCTCGGCTTGATGGACCGCGAGTTGGCGACGACGCGGTAGCCGCGGGAGAGGTACCCCTCCACGAGTCCCGCGCCGATTCCCTGCGATGCACCGGTGATCAGGACGACTTTCTGCTCTGTGCTCATGACGTTTCTCTTTTCTTGATGACGTGTGTGTCGTTACCGGTTGGAAAGCGTGCGGCCGAGGAAGTCGCGCATCAGCGGGATGAGCTCGTCGGCCTTGTCCTCGAGCGCGAAGTGCCCGGTGTCGAGGAGGTGCAGCTCTGCGTCCGGGAGCTCCCTCTTGAATGCTCTGGCGCCCTCGGCGGGGAAGATCTTGTCGTTCGCACCCCAGACGATCAGGGTCGGCGGCCGGTACTCGCGGAAGAAGGCCTGGAACCGCGGGTAGAGCTGGACGTTGGTGCGGTAGTCGTAGAAGAGGTCGAGCTGGATTTCGACGTTGCCGGGCCGATCCAGCAGGGCCTGATCGTGCACCCAGGTGGAGGGGTCCACGCGGGAGACGTCCCTGACACCATCCAGGTACTGGAACTTCGTGAACTCCAGCCCCATGGTCGGGCGTAGCGCCTCGCGATGGGCGGCCGAGCCGTCCGCCCAATAAGCCCTCAGCGGCTCCCAGAAGGACTGCAGGCCCTCTTCATAGGCGTTGCCGTTCTGCACCACGAGCGCGCTCACCCGCTCCGGGTGCTTCAGCGCCAGGCGGAAGCCAACTGGCGCGCCATAGTCCATGACATACAGCGCGTAGCGCTTCGCACCGAGCTGGCTCAGCAGTCCATCGACGAGGTCCGCGTACTTCGCGAAGCTGTAGGTGAAGTCCTTCCGGTCGGGCATCGCGCTCTGGCCGAATCCCGGGTAGTCGGGCGCGATGACGTGATAGCGATCCGCCAGGGCGGGAATGAGGTGGCGATACATGTGCGACGAGGTCGGGAAGCCGTGGAGCAGCACGACCGCGGGTGCATCCGCGGGGCCGGCTTCACGGTAGAAGAGCTCGACGCCATCCACCTGGGCGGTGCGGTGGTGCGTGACGGCGGAGTGGGGACGATTGGCAGGGACGAACATGGTGAGGCTCCTCGGTCCAGACGCCGGAGGGCGTCCGCGGCGCGGCATTGCGTCGACGTGAGGAGAGATAAGCGGCGGCCTCGGGCGCCTGAACGTCCACGTTCCAAAAGGCACTCTTTCGCCAAGAGGAAGAATCATGGATCGGATCGACGCGATGAGAGTATTCGTGACGGCGGTGGACGAAGGGAGCCTGGCGGGGGCCGGCCGGCGTCTGGGCCGCTCTCCGGCCGCCGTCACCCGGGCCATCGCCTTCCTGGAGGAGCACGTCGGGACGCAGCTCCTGCACCGCACCACGCGCTCCATCCGGCTGAGCGACGCGGGCCAGCGTTACGTCGCGGCCTGCCGGCGTGTGCTGACGGAGCTCGAGGAAGCGGACATGCTCGCCGCGGGAGAGCACGCCGCGCCACGTGGCATGCTGACGATTACCGCGCCCGTCGTCAGCGGGAGGCAGATCCTCCGGCCGATCCTCGATGCGTTTCTCGACAGCCAGCCCTCGGTCAAGGGGAGGCTCCTCCTGCTCGACCGCTCGTTGAGCCTGGTCGATGAGCGGGTCGACGTGGCACTCCGGATTGGCAATCTGCCGGACTCGAACCTGGTCGCGGTCCGCGTCGGCGAAGTCCGGAAGGTCGTCTGTGCGTCGCCGGCCTATCTCGCCGGCCGGCCACCCATCGTCGAGCCGGGAGACCTCGCCAGTCATCAATGTGTTTCACTGCTCCAGTTCGGGGAGGACTCGTGGAGCTTTCCGCCCGCAGCGGGGACCGCAGCGCCGCGCTCCGTTCACATCTCACCCCGGTTGGTCGTGAATGGTGCCGACTCCATCATCGCCTCGGCGGTTGAAGGCCACGGCGTGACCCGGGTCATGTCCTACCAGGTGGCGGAGCTGGTGCGCGCCGGGAAGCTGACCCTCCTGCTGGAGGACGCCGAGCCGCCGCCCACGCCCGTCCAGTTGATTACGCCCGAGGGACGGCTGTCGCTCCCCAAGGTCCGCGCCTTCGTCGACTTCGCCGTGCCACGGCTCAAGGCCGAGTTCGCGCGGCTCGCCCGGCTCTAAGTAGGTGAGCAGAAGTTCCCGACACAATCGTGTGGCCTTTGCACTGCGTCTGAAGCTACGGCAGGCCGACCTCCCGGTCGCGCGCTGCGCAAAGTTGTCCAACAGTTGGACAACTTTCTGAAGACCGGGCCCGGCAGAGCTGCCCGCCCCGCCCGACCTCCATCGGATGACGTAGGTCCTTGTGTAAGGGAACTTCTGCCCACCTACTTAGGCGGCTAACTCGCCGCGTCCCGGAGTTTCTCCAGGCTGAGGAGCTCGATCTTCCCATAGGTCAGGCGGACGGCGCCCCGAGCCTCCAGCTCCTTGAGGATCTGATTGGTCGTCTGCCGCGAGATCGCCAGCATCAGCGCGAGCTGTTCCTGCGAGACATCGATGACCCGCCGCGCGCCCCCTCGCAGGTTCCCATAGCCTTCCGCGATCATCAGGAGGCGCCGCGCCAGACGGGCCGGAGCGGGCAGCAGCGACAGTTCCTCCAGCGCGATGAACATGAGCCTCAGCTTGTGGCTCATGAGCAGGGCGAAGTCGCGCCAATATCGCGGCTCCTGGGCGAGCAGCGTCTTCAGCGCGGCCTGTGGCACCTGCAGCACCTGGGTGGTGCCTTCGGCGGTGGCATCGTGGGTGCGCGGCTGGCCGTCGATCAGGGAGATCTCCCCGAACCAGTGGGGCGGCTCCATCAGCATCAGCAGCGCTTCCTTGCCGCTCTCGCTCACCCCGCTGATGCGGATGGCGCCATCGATCACGCAATACAGGCCGCAGGGCCGGTCTCCGCGTGAGAACAGCCGCTGGCCGGGGTTCAGCCCGCGCACCACGGCCGCGTCGAGCAATCGGGCCCTCAGCTCCTCGGGGATTTCCTGGAACCAGCGGCCGCTGAGGATGAGGGGTCTCCAGGCCTGCACGCGCTCGTCTGTCATTCTGTGCTCGGGGCAACAACCGTGTCGGCTACCCGACAGACCTGGGCCGCGCCTGGGGCCATCATGGGGACTCGACCAACCGGGGAGAGCCTACATGAAGACGCTGGTGGATCATCTCGCTCAATACGCGGCCTATCACCGCGACCGTCGCAACATCGCCACGCATTTCGTCGGCATTCCGATGATCCTGCTGGCCGTCGCCACCTTGTTGTCCCGGCCCGGCTTCGAGGTGCTCGGCTTCGTCCTCTCACCCGCCACGCTCGTCAGCCTCGCGACGGCGCTCTTCTACTGGAGGCTCGACGGACGCTTCGGTCTGGTGATGACCCTGGTGCTGGGAGGGTCGCTGTGGTTCGGTCAGGTGTTGGCCACCCAGGCCACGGCCACCTGGCTGAGCGCGGGGCTGGGCCTGTTCGTCGTCGGGTGGATCATCCAGTTCGTCGGGCACTACTACGAGGGTCGCAAGCCGGCCTTCGTCGATGACCTCATCGGGCTGATTGTCGGGCCCCTGTTCGTCGTCGCCGAGCTGGGCTTCTTCCTCGGGCTGCGGGACGAAGTGCGCCGCGAGGTGGAGGTACGGGCGGGGCCGACTTGTATCCGTCGCCGGAGTGAGCAGCCATCGACAGGTGCAAGCGCGTAGAACCCCCGTCCCCAGAAGTACTGGAGGACAGAGGCTCGGGAGCGGTCCCGGAGGGTGGGCGATGAGACCCACTGGTACGGGAGGGAGGGGAGGGCCACTGACCGGTGCCAAGAGGAAGGACGCGGGTTCGATTCCCGCCGCCTCCACTGGAAGTGAGTGAGCCCCGGCCGCCATCAGGCGAGCCGGGGTTTTCTTTTTCCGCCGAAGCCGCCAGCGGTAGCCGGGCGAGCTGCCATGCTGGCTGAGACGGGAAGACTTGAGCCCGTTTGCTGGGATAGGAACGGGAGGCATGGGGAAACGCCCGGCACGGGATCGCCGCAACACCACTGGGGGAATGGGTGGGGCAGGGGGCTACCGCTTCCAGGTACGGGCCATCGCTTATGCGGCAGCCCATGTTCTGGCCGGTGAGCCTCTGCAATGGATCGAAGCCGCGGGTGTGGACGTTCCAGTGGAGACCTCCGCAGAGACGGGCGGGCCCGGGGACGATTTCCAGGTCAGGCTTCGTGAAGGCACTACCGTGGAGGTGCAGTGCAAGAGTGGCCTGAGACAAGACTCGAAGTTCCAGAGCACACTCGTCCAACTCGTGCGTGGCTTGCTGTTCGATCCAGCACTGCACGCCGTCCTGATGATGGACTCAGGGGCCAGCGAAGCGCTTCGGAAGCACCTTCGAGACGATCTCAACCGGTTGCGTCAGGGCCGCAAGGATCGGCTCCACGAACCCACTCGTAAGATGCTGCGCCTCCTCCAGGCCATCCCGGGCTTTGACATGAAGGCGCTGGATCGTCTTCATGTCGAGCTGCTCGAAGCCCCAGAGAAGGTCGCACTCGCGCTGCTGAAGCGAGTCGTCAGCACCGGGCGCGAAAAAGATGCTTGGAACGCGCTCTGCAACGAGGCACTGGAGCTCACCCGGTCGGGGGGACGCAGGACGGAACACTCCTGGCGCAAGTTCCTGGCGAGCCAGCGTATCCCGCTCACCGCGGTGGCTGCAGAAGCGGAGACCGTGGAGAGGCAGTACCGGGACTGGCTCATCCGGGACACTCGCACCCTCTTCATCCCGGGGCTTGGGCGGGAACTGCCCATCACGGCGGCTTGGCTTCGGTTGCAGGCGAGAGAGGTGCAAACCCTGGCGCCAGCGACCCCGGAGACGCTGGCGGATCAGGTTGAGACGTATCGTCAATGGGCGCGGGGGGAGGGGCCCGATTCCAAGAAGACGATCGACACGGAGCTTCTGACGGAGCTGGGCTCCAGGCTCGTGGTGAGTGGAGGCCCAGGCGCCGGGAAGAGCACGTTGCTGCGGTACGTGGCCCACCGGAAGGCTTTCGAGGGGCGGCTCGTCGCGCGCGTGCAGCTGAAGCTCGTCGCGCTCCGCTTGCAGCGGGGCGACACATTCGAGCAGGCGTTGAGCTGCGTGGCCGGAGATGGCTCGGGTGTGCCTGCGCACAGGTGTGAGGAGCTGCTGGCAAACCCGGAACTCCTCCTCGCGGACGGGCTGGACGAATGCGGCGCCGATGCCTCCTCTATGGGGGAAGCGCTGAAGAAGTGGAGCCATGGGCATCAGGGCACTACCGTCATCGTCACGACACGCCCTGTCGGGTACGAAGCGGCGCGTTTCGCGGACTGGACGCACCTGGAGCTGCTCCCGTTGCAGAGGGAGGATGTCTCGGAGTACGCGCGGCAGCTCTTCCAGCTCGCCCTCCCATCCGGAGAAGATGTCGAGGCTGCTTTGCAGCGCCTTGAGCATGCGCTCGAGAATCATCAAGCGGGATCCGTCGCCGCGAGGAATCCTCTGCTGCTGGGGTTCCTCGCCAGCTTGGTAAGCCAGGAGCGGCTGCCGGGGACGCGTCGTGTCGGGCTCTACCAGGAGATCGTCAGCCTGGCAGAACAGAGGATTCCCCGCGAAGGTTCCACCGAGCCCTTCCCAGAGCTTCCTGTCGCGCGGCATGTCCTGGAACAGGCCGCCTGGGCGCTGCAAGAGACGCCGGTGATGGGCTCGGATGAGTTGAAGAGACGGTTGGGAGCCGAGCTGGCTCGTCGGCTCCAGGTGGATGAGCTCCGTGGGGAAATCTTGGCAGGGCAGGCACTTGAGTTCTGGGAACGACAGCGCCTCATCGAGCGCCTTCGCGCGGGGACTGCGGAGGTCCATGTCTTCGTCCACGCAAGCTTCGGAGAGTTCGCCGCGGCTCGGCACCTGCTTAGGCTGGCTCCCAAGTCACGAGGCAAGCTCGTGGCGAGCCTCAGGCGTAGTCCGCAATGGTACGAGGTCCTCATGCTGGCAGCGGGTCTCCAGCCTGAGGCGATCGTTCCCGACCTGCTCGCCCTTGACGTCCCTGATGACGTCACCTCGTACGAGGCAATCCTCGCCGCCGAGGCGCTCAATGAGAGTGAGGCGCCGTCTCCAGGTTTGATCAGTCAGACCCTGGAGAAGCTCGGGCCACGACTCACGTCGTCCGTTCCCCTGCTCGTCTTCGAGGCCGCGGAAGCCCTCCGTCCGCTGGCTCGCCGCTTCCCTGAAATCATCGGGCTGCTGGCACTTGAATGGAGTGGCTCCGATAACTTCTCTCTCCGGCTCAGTGCGCACTTCCTACTCCTCGAATGTGGACCTCCCTGGGCGGAGCCCTCGCGAGTTCGAGGCATGCTCCGGGAGATCGCGCAGCTCTCGGAAGAAGAGTGGGAGCGAGAGTCCTGGGGCGGGTCTCGCTTGTCAGGGCAACGAGCCCGAGGGCGGATCGAGCTTCCACATCAATTCGTGGACAGGAGCCTCGTACTCCTCAGCGAGCAGCCGCCTCAGCCAGAGCATGACGAGCTGATCATGCAGGTGTACAGGCAAGCACGGGGCACGCTCTCCGTCTCGCTCGACCTGTACTACAAGCTTGATCGCAAGCGCTTCGAGGAGGTCTTCCTCTGGGCAGCCCGGAGCATGGCCGAGGTGGTGGTGGAGTCTGCGCACCCCAAGCAGAAGGCAAAGCCAACGCCCAAGGAGTGGGAGCTCCTAGAGTGGATTCTGCGCATCACTCCTGAGTCGACCTTGCCTCCTCAAGCGACGGTGGCTCCGAGTCATGCGGTTGCTCTTGGGCGGCTCTTTGGCGGACTCGACTTCTTGGACGGAATGTCGTTCCCTGACATGATCAGTTTCTTCGAGAGACACGGGGCCTCCGAGCAGAAGGACCTGATCGGTCGTGCGATGATGGTGGCGCTCGGGATCGATCCGCAGCAGCTCAGGCGAGAGGCCATGGCGCTACTGGCCTGTGCACGAGGTGCTGCTTCCTTTAACTCCCAGGCAATGGAGGCCCTCGGTGTCGTGACGGCGCTTCCTCGGCTTCCGATAACACCCGATTGGAAGAAGGCCGCGAAGCTGAACCTCCCTGCGGACACCCTCGTTCACGCGCTCTCTCACCCGTCATGGGCTGTCAGTACCAGCGCGGCTCAACTCCTGGAACACGGCGCGGGCGGCCAGGAGGCTCTCAAGCTGCTCGAGCAGCGGGTCCAAACACTCCGGAAACGCGAAGATGAACACCTGGTCCTGAACGTGGTCGGACTCGCGCCGCTTTTGTGGAAAGAGCAGCAGGCCGCCGCCCTGCTCCTACCGCTGCTAGAGCCGCCTGTGTCCTTCGTCAACGCGCCGCTGTACGAGGTATTGCCCGCGCTGTATGGGCGAACCCGGTCCGAGGAGATCATCGGATGCCTCATTCGAGGAGTCGAAGCGAAGGACTCCCGCATCGCGTGCAAGGCGGCGGAGGCAGTGCTGGAAGTGGCCGGGGTGCTTCCCGCGAGCGCAATCGAGGCGCTCGCTCGTTCTGCCGAGAGATGGGCTTGGGGCGAGCCCGAGTGTGACCAGCACCCTGACGTGGTAGTGGAGGGAAGGGTCTGCTCGCTCTGCCATCGTGTCCTGCCCCATCCCAAGGTGCCGCTCCTGCAGGTCCTGCTGAGCAAGGAGGGGCTGACCTTCGAGAACGGACTTCAGCTCATTCAGTCTCCGGATGCCGAGGTTCAAGCGATTGCCGCCGCGGCGCTTGTCTCTCGGCCTACCGCGGAGCACCTGGCCCAGGTCATCCACAAGGTGGTCGAGCACCAGCTCCCGCCATTCGTACTGGAGAATGTACTCGCCGTGGAGGCGGAGGCCCTGCGCGAGGTCCAAGGGGCGCTGAGGGAACTGCTTCAGCTCCCGTGGGACACGCTGCGGGAGCGCATGGTGGAGGCGCTTGCCACTGCGGGGTGGGTGAGCCGGGACGAGGCCTTGAGTCGTGCAAAGGCAGCTCTCAAGGACCCTGCCTTGGGCGTCCGAAATCAGGCGGTCATGACCATCCGATACATCATGGCTCAGTGAGAGACTGCCTATTTCAGGCGTACTTTCAGGTGCTCCACCGTGGCGTTGGGCCGCCCCATGAAGGTGTCGAGCAGGCGTTCTTCGACTGCATGCTGTTCCCAAACAGCCATTTGTTCCAGCCCAATACACTCGTGGGGTTCGGCACTCCTCGAATGACCGTCCAGGTCGAAGATCGTGCAGTTACGGAAGTCCAATATATCCTGCCTGAATGAGACAATCGGTTGAGTCAGCGGTTCCTCGAGCTCTCTCCACCCGATGACCTCCCACAATTTGGGGTCCAAATGACGGACAGCCACCTTGAAGAGGATGGGCTTGGATGCAATCCGATCGAGATCTGTATCAGGACTCTCGGTTTTGTAGTCGTAGAAGGCATCATGCGTTCGCGTCAGCGCCCTCCCGTAGCCGAAAGAGCCGTCCGAGAGGCGAATTCTCAAAAACGTCCCTGGCCTATAAAATCTCGGCATTCGCGCCATTTCTAATACCCTGTGTAAGAGTAACGTTGACCCCACCGGTCTGTGGCAGCGTCGTGAAACCGCCTGCCCCACGGATTGTCTCTCGCCACGCTGCGGATGGCATTCTCGGTCCGATAGGGCTTCCCGGTGTCAGACCAGGCACCACCCAGAGAATCAATCAACTGCTGCTCTCGTCCGCGAATCCGCCAATACGCGACATCATCATATCTCTTGCCATAGTCAACCGCGCTCCCAACATCGAATACATCAACGCGGCCGAAATCGAACGCAGCGCCCTTCGGCTCAGCGTCCTCGTCGATGTGGTGATTCGCATCTCGCAAAATAACGGCCAACCACGCCTGCTCTTCGAGGGACTTGGTGAGATCGACGACCATGCTGGTTCGCCCTGCGTAGTAGCGGTGGGTGATCTTGTTGAGCTTCGTGTAGGTCACATAGATGCGCCCCCGATTCTTTTGGGTCTCCTTGTTGGGTTCTGATGTTGGCGATGCGCCGGGAGGCGCCAGTGGGGCGGACGTCGGTCCCGTTCGGGTCTTGGGAGCCTTCGTCACTGGGTGTTGACCTTGGACCCACCCAGACACATCGCCGAAGTGCGTGCCGTAGAACTCATCCGCGATGTCGATCGGGGTCTCCGCCCCGTCCACGGCCGCGCTGACGGTCAAGCAGACCAGGAGAACACTACCGGCCGCAGCGACGATCGATCCTCCCGTGACGATGAGCTCTCCGGCCACACCGCCAGCCCCTGCTTCTTCCGCTGCCGTGGCGCCCTCTGGCACGATCCGGAGCACGCCTCGGGGGATGCCATTTCCCAAGCCCTCGCCAGAAATCCCCTCGAGCGGAGGTGACGAGGATGGACCCAGCGGCGCCACAGGTGAGGCCCCCGGCGTTGCCGCCACAGGCACTACTTCCAGGCCAGCGCGAGCTGAATGAAGCGCTTCATTCAGTGCCCCCGATGCAAGGTAACGGCGCGGGACATAAACACAGCGCTCTCGTTGACCCGTGGCGCGACGGACGCTCTGGGCAGCGCCGCTACACCCCACAAGAAACATGCAGAGCAGCACAGCCAACAAGCGTGCCATGCAGCACCTCCTGACGTTGATTGCTCCCCCAAGCAGGTGGGGAGGAGGCGAACGTAGCGCGCCCCAAGCAGATGGGGAGAGCGGCGGGATGGGGGCCCTGTTGAGGGTGAGGGCTGGAGCCGAGGGGGCGAGGAAGGCCGCTGACGGGTGCCGCCAGGGCTGTGCGCCGGGCCGGTGCAGAGGCGGTGCAGCCCTCTTCAGGCACACGCCGGCCCAAGTGTTGATGGTCACCAGGAAGCGCAGGTTCCTGGTCATGGGTCGCCGGGAGTTGCCTGACTTCAAGACCACTCCCTGAGATGGGTGTGGCCGAGAAGTTGAGGGGGGGAGAGTGCGCCGGTGGAATCCACGGTCGCGCGCGTCCTGAAAAGACGGAAGGCCCACCAGTAGCGGCTGGAGGGCCCTCCTTGGAGGCGCGCCCTGGTGTGCGAGAGGGGCGAGCCGGTGAGGAAGAGGTAGCGCACTCCGGGGCGCGGCGCCAGAAGCCGGCGCGCGCAGGAGTGTCGTGGAGGCGCTGCGCTTCGTGGTGTGCGGCCGGCCCGAGTGTCGGCAGGTGTTCTTCCTCTGCTCTGCGTGCGACCGTGGCCAGCGCTACTGCGGGCCGCCGTGCAGTCGAAGGGCGCGGGCGGAGTCAATGCGCGCGGCTGGTGCGCGCTACCAGCGCACCCGGGACGGACGGCACGCACATGCCGCGCGGCAGGCGGCCTGGCGGGAGCGGCGGCGAGAGAAAGTGACGCATCAGTCTCCCGCTGCCGTGGCGCGGACAGCCAGTGTGCCCGTCGCGCCGGCCCCGGCCGCCACGCAGGTGGCCGCGGAGCCGAGCGCAGCGAGGCCACTGCCGCATGCACCGCCGCCCTCCATCCCCGCCTGCACCTCGTGCGGGCGTCAGAGTCCCTTCCTGCGCCACACCACGCTTGCGCGCACCCACGTGGGCCGGCGCTTCAGGGCTGCCCGTCCGCCGTGAGGTGGGCCCATGATTTCCCCCGAACTCGCCGCCCGCATCCGCCGACTGCACTTCGCCGAGCACTGGAAGGTGGGCACCATCTGCTCCGAGCTGAGCGTGCACCACGACACCGTCCGGCGCGCCCTGACGCTCGAGCGCGTCAGCGGCACGGGGGTGAAGTCCGTCAGGCCCACGCTGCTGGATGCCTACAAGGGCTTCATCCAAGCCACCCTGGAGGCCCACCCACGCCTCACCGCCATGCGCCTCTTCCACATGGTGAAGGCGCGCGGCTACGTGGGTGGCCCGCTCCAGGTGCGCCGCTACGTGCGCACGGTGCGTCCCACCTCTCGCGCCGAGGCCTTCCTGCGCCGCAGCACGCTTGCGGGCGAGGAGGCCCAGGTGGATTGGGGACACTTCGGCACGCTGTCCGTGGGCAACACGCGCCGCCCTCTGTGCTGCTTCGTCATGGTGCTGGGCCACAGCCGCGCCCTCTACGCGCGCTTCTTCCTCGACATGACGCTGGAGAGCTTCCTCAGGGGCCACGTGCTGGCCTTCCAGGCGCTGGGGGGCGTGCCGCGCGCGCTGCTGTACGACAACTTGAAGTCCGTGGTGCTCGAGCGCGCCGGCGACGCCATCCGCTTCCACCCGCGCCTGCTGGAATTGGCCGGCCACTACCACTTCGCACCCAAGCCCTGCGCCCCCTACCGCGGCAACGAGAAGGGCAAGGTGGAGCGCACCATCCGCTACCTGCGCGACTCCTTCTTCGCCGCGCGCACCTTTAGCGGCGTGGATGACCTCAACTCTCAAGCGGCGCGGTGGGCGGCCGAGGTGGCCCACGCGCGCCAATTGCCCGGCGACGTCACCGGGCGCACCGTCGCCACGGCCCTCGAGGAGGAACGCCCGCGGCTGCTGCCCCTGCCCGCACACCCGTTTCCCACGGACGTGGTGCGCCCCGTCGCCTCCGGCAAGACGCCCTACGTGCGCTTCGACTCCAACGACTACTCCATTCCACACACCCTGGTGAAGAAGCCCCTCACCCTGGTGGCCTCCGAGACACGCGTACGCGTACTGGACGGCTCCGAGGAGGTGGCCTCCCACCCGCGCTGCTTCGAGAAGGGCCGCACCCTGGAGCAGCCCGGCCACCTCGCCGCCCTCGCCGACGCCAAGGCCCGCGCGCACGAGCTGCGCGGCCGAGACTTGCTGCGCGCCTCCTGCCAGCAGGCGGAGGGCTTCCTCGCGGCCCTCGCCCAGCGCGACCTCTCGCTGTCACACCACACTGCTCAATTGCTGAAGTTACTTACGCTCCACGGCGCACGCGCCCTGGATGAGGCCCTCGCCGAGGCCCTGCGCAAGGGGGCGGTGAGCGCCCCCGCCGTGGCCCACCTCCTGGACCAGCGCGCTCGCCGCCAGCGTCAGCCTCCACCACTCACCGTGGTGCTGCCGGATGACCCGCGCATCGCCGCCTCCCGCACCCGCCCCCACTCCCTCGCCGACTACGACCGCCTCCTCGACAAGGACTCCGCCGATGACGACTCCACTCGCTGACCGCCTGGCCTCCCTCGGACTGCACGCCACCTCCCAGGGCCTCGCGGACCTCATCGCCCGCGCCACGAAGGCCAGATGGGGCGCTACCGAGTTGCTGGAGCACCTGGCCGACGAGGAGCAGAAGGAACGCGGCCGCAGAAGTCTCGAGCGGCGCCTGTCTCGCAGCCGCCTTGGCCGCTTCAAGCCCATGGCGGACTACGACTGGGGATGGCCCAAGAAGATTGACCGCGAGGCCGTCGAGTCCGCCTTGCGCCTGGATTTCCTGGAGCGCGCGCGCAACGTCGTCATTGTCGCCCCTCAGGGACTGGGCAAGACGATGATCGCGCAGAACATCGCCCACCAGGCCGTCCTCAAGGGGCACTCCGCTCTCTTCGTCACCGCCTCCCAGTTGCTGCTCGACCTGGGCGCCCAGGACACCAGCCGCGCACTGGACCGCCGCCTGCGCCACTACACCAGCCGCACCAGCCTGCTCGTCATCGACGAGATGGGCTACCTCGCCTACGACGCGCGCAACGCGGACCTCCTCTTTCAAGTCGTGGCGCGCAGGTATGAACAACGCTCATTGGTGATGACCACGAATCTGGCGTTTTCGGACTGGCCGACCATTTTTCCCAACGCCGCGTGCGCCACCGCGCTGATTGACCGCGTCATCCACCACGCGGACGTCCTCGCTATCGAAGGCGAGAGCTACCGCCGCCGCGAGGCCGAGGAGGCCGCGACGACCAGGAGGGCGAAGTCCAAGCGCTGAGCCTCACCTCGGACCGGGATGCCGGACCCCCGGCACACCTCCAGCGTCCCAGTCCAAATTTCCGCGTTTCCTCGTGAACGCCAACACCCAAGCGGCCCACCTGGCAGGGGGGCGGCACTCCAGGCGTCAACTACCCTGACACAGGGGGCCAGGGCCCCGGCAGGTGAGGCTCGGGGCGGTGGGAGTCGCCAGGCACGACCGCAGCCACGGCGGGCACCTTGGGCTCAGTGGAGGCCGCCAGGGGCCCGGTAGGCAACTCGGGCTGGTGGGGGGCTTTGGGGGTCAGTAGTAGCAGGCCCAGGTATCGGCGCCAGAAGATGGATTCAGGGCTGAAGGGTTTGCCGCTCTCGCCCGGCGAGGGGACCAAGGGGACCAAAAAAGGACCAAACCGAATGGACGTGCCTGGACTCGCCCGGACAGATGGGTGCCCCATTTTCAGAGGGAAAACGTGGGGTGGGCCTCTGGTCCCGAGTGGAGGCGGCTCCGTCCTTAGCGGCTTCGATTCCCGCCGCCTCCACTACTCCTCCGCTCTTCTCCACCGGCCCGGCGCACAGCACGGGCGGCACTCGTCTGCGGCCTTCCTCTCCCCTCTGCACCAGCCCACCCCCTCAACAGCGCCCCAATTTCTCCTATGCTTCTCTGAAGGTCTCATGCCTCCCACACGCCCGGGGCGCGCCGGAGGGCTTCGGAGAGTGACTCCCGCGCCCGCCGGAGGGCCGCGTCCGCGCGCCGGGTGGCGGCGGAGAGCAGCCACACCGGTGGGCCGCCCGGGAGCTCCTCCTCCAGCAGCAGGCGCGGGTCTCCCTCGGCGAGCAGCGCCGGGAGTACGCTCCGCCCCAGGCCCGCAACGCAGGCATCCCTGATGCCGAGCAGCGTGTCGCACTCCACGAGGGCCTCGGCGCCTTCGGGGACGGCCTTCCACCAGCGCATGGAGGAACGGGTGCGCAGGCTCCCTGAAGGCAGGACCCAGGCCGCCGAGTCCTGCCTGGCTGCCCGTGCCCGGAACACGCCGAGCCGCAGCTTTCCGAGCTGCTGCCCCCGCAGTGCGCCCCCCGGCGTATGGCTTGGCCGCAGCGCCAGGTCCGTCACACCGGGCTCCAGCGCCAGCTCGCTCTCGGAGATGCGCACTTGAACTCGCTGCGTGAAGCCGCACGTGCGCAGCGCGCCGAACAGCAGTGACGCCAGCACCTCGTTGGTGGTGATGACGAGCTGGCCTGCGCGTGCCCGGCGCTGCTCCTCGAGAAGTGCACCCACGTCCAGGGCGTGGGGACGCATCCGGCCCGCGCGCTCGGCGATGGCGAGGCCGAGCGGTGTCGGGCGCAGTCTCGCCCCACGCAAGAAGAGCGGCGCTCCCAGCGTACGCTCGAGGGCGTCCACCCTCCGCGAGATGGACGAATGGCGCAGCGAAAGCTCGCGCGCCGCGCCCACGACGCTCCCCGTGCGCACCAGCGCCTCCACGGTCTGTAGGTCGTCCCAGGTAATGTGCATGAACGCACATGCTGTGCGCGTCTGCGGTAAGTCGTCAACGCAGGCCCACGGGGCTATCTCTCGGGACCTGGCAATGACGCCACTCCCGCAGGAGCAACACATGGTCTCTTGCCCCCACGACATGCCCGCCGCCTTTGCCACCGCCTTCAACTCCGGAAGTGTCGCGGCCCCGCCATCCGCGAGGCGCTCCAGGGCTTCCTCGCGCTCAAGGGCCCCATCGACATGAAGCTCACGCGCGTGGTGGAGGGGCCGGGCACCGCAGTCGTCGTGGCCGACTGGTCCCTGCCGACGCCGGACGGGACGGTGCTGACGGGGAGGACGTCGGACGTGGTCACCCGCTCGGCCGACGGCAGCTGGCGCTACTCCGTCGACGCCCCCTTCGGCGTCAAGGCGTAAAGCCTGGCCGCCGTGCGAGGGTGCGCGGCGGAGGCTGGAGACCCCCTGCAATGAGAACGAATCGGAGAGCCCCGTGAAGACCCCCAGCAACGACAACGAGACGCCCCCTGAGGTGCAGGCGCTGTGTGACCCCGAGACTGGGACGTGCGCGCTCCCCGGCGCTGCGCCGAAGACTGCCGGGCCGAGTGCCGAGGGGCCCTTGGGAGAGGTGCTCTACGTAGGGGACCCGATGTGCTCCTGGTGCTGGGGCGCCTCGCCCGGCCTCCGCCAGCTGGAAGCGGAGGCGAATCGTCGAGGCATCCCCTTCCGCATCCTCGTGGGCGGGCTCCGTCCCGGAGGCGGGGACGCCTGGACCGAGCGGTTCAGAGGCTTCCTGCGCCACCACTGGGAGGAGATCGCCGCGCGCACCGGGCAGCCGTTCTCCACCCGGTTCCTCGACCGAGCGGCGTTCAACTACGACACCGAGCCCGCGTGTCGCGCGTTCCTCGTCATGCGCGGGATGCTCGCGGAGACGCCCGGACCGGCGACGCGCGCGTACGAGGTGTTTGCCGCCATCCAGCAGAAGTTCTACGCCGAGGGGCAGGACCCGACCGTGGCGTCCTTCTACGAGAGTATCTGTGCCGCGCAGAGCCTCGACTTCGGCGTGTTCCTGGATCGGTTCAGCCAGGCAGATGCGAAGCGGGCGACGGCGAACGAGTTCCAGGAGGTCAGGGCCCTGGGCGTGAGCGGGTTCCCCACTGTGCTCTTCCGTGGCAGCGCCGGCCTCGCAGTGCTCGCAAGTGGCTTCGCGACCGGAACGCGCCTGGTCGAGGCCCTCGTTCGGGCGACGAAGCAGGCAAGGGTCGAACCGTGAAGCTCGGTCGTCGTGCGCTGGTGCGCGGTGGCTCCCATCTGTTGGGGCTCGCCGCGCTCGGCTGTTCCTCCCCTCCGAAGCCTGCGCCCGCGGCCGACGTCCGCTTGCGCCCGCTCTCCTCCCTGCCGGTGACAGAGCTGCCCTGGCTGCGCCTGCGCGACCACTTCATCGCCACCGTGGGCCCCCATGCGGGCAAGGGACGCCCACTCGGCAGCCTTCTCGTCCTGGCCGATGCCACCTTCGCGCCCCGCTCGCGCTTCCCGCTCCACCCGCACCGGGAGATGGAAATCTTGAGCATCGTTCTCAGCGGCGAGCTGAGCCACCACGGGGACCAGTCCCATGGGGCGACGCTGCGCCCGCGCGAGGCGCAGTTGATTTCGGCCCGGGAGGGTATGGTCCACGCCGAGGGCAACGAGACGGATGAGGACACGCGGATGTTTCAGCTGTGGTTCACCCCCGAGCAGCACGGCGGTGCGCCCGCGTACTTCCGCCGCTCCGTCCCGCCCGCTCCATCGGGAGGCCGCCACCTCATGGCCGGGGACGAGGCGATGCCCCTGCGGAGCGATGCGCGCGTGTGGTGGCTGGATCTGGCAGCGGGACAGGAGACCGCAATCGCGGTGGCCGCGGGACGTGCCGGCTATCTGCTGTCCTTGGATGACCCCCTGCAGTTGGGGGAAGGGCGAGTCCTTGCCAGAGGCGAGGGGGCGCAGCTGAACCAGGGAGGCCTGACGCTGCGAGCCTCGCAGGATTGCGGCGCGCTCTGGATTGACGTCGCGGCCTGACATTCCAGAGAGAACGGCCCCGTCGTCCCACCCTCGTGAAGGCTCATGCCGGGTGACTGCGCCGTCCTGCCACTGCACCTGGACGCGGATGGTCCGCTTGGGGACATCCACCGGCGGCTTGCCGACCCCTAAAGCGGCGGATGAAAGCCGGTGTCCAGGCTGCCGTCTGGCAGAAGCTGAACAAGCTGGCGGAACGTCTCTCCGCCAGCCGAGTGCGGCGCGAAGCGATAGAGAAGCACGGTGCCGTTGGGCCCCACTGTGAGCTCGCGAATGCTCGAGATCCCTTGCTCGGCGAACGCCGAACGGAAACGCTCGGCGACCGCCCTGTCGATCCGCCCGTTCGAGTCCAGGCGTGCCAGCACCACTGGAGTCTGTTCGTCGGACGCGTTCACGGGACCCACCTGGGCGACGATGAAGCCTCCGTCCGCAAGAGCGCTCCGGTGGTTGGCTTCGAAGGGAAGCTCCTCCCGCTGGAAGGTGTCGTCCAGGGTTCCGTCAGGGTTCAGACGCCTCACCTCGGAACGAGCCTCACCCGTCACAAAAGCGGTGACGAGCTTTCCGTCCGCCTGAACAGCCAGGGCTGTTGCCTGGCGCAACTCCTTCTCGCGCTGCATCCCCAAAAGCCGCTCATGAAAGGCCTCATCAGGCTGCCCTTCAGCGCTGATGGAGTAGACAGCCGGGAGGAGAGACTCCTCATCGTTGGGATTGTCGGCGACGAGGAAACGTCGCCCATCGGCACCGCTTGCGCCGGGAATGGACTCGGCCACATCCAGCCCTGGCATCTCCCTCCATGAGGACAGGTCTGGCAGCCCCTCGGGAGTGATTCGCAGGATGGGGCTCCCGGACTTGGAATCCGCCTCACGACGGAAGCCTCCATACATCAGCAGCCCACCATCCGACTGGAGCTGGATCTCCGCGACCAGGCCCTCGACGTGCTGCTCGGCCGGGAGCTTGGGGATGGACACCCGGCGGAGTTCTTCTCCCTCCGGGCTGACGATCAGGGACAGCTCGTCCTCGTGATTCGGAGAGCTGGAGATCGACCTCGAGCCCAGGAGGATCTTTCCATCCGACTGAAGCCAGACGTGGCCTGGATGCACGGGCGTGAGGCTCATGCAGCGGTCCTGTCCCTTGAAGGTGGGATCGATGCTCCCATCCGGCAGGAGCCGGGAGAGCTTCATGCCCTTCTTCCGCGTTCCTTCCTTGGAGATGAAGCCTTGGATGAGGAGCCTGCCGTCGGGCTGGTACGTGACACCCAGGACTTCCGTGCTGAACCCATGCTGGCCGGCTTCCCACAGGGAAACCTCGCAGGGTGAGGCGAACGTGAACCCCTTCAGCTTGCCGTCGAGGGCCTCTCCGGGCCTGAACCACACGTCGAAGGACGCCACGCGCACCGTGACGTCCAGGAAGGGGACTCGTCGGGGCAGGGGCACCACGGCCAGGATGAGCAGGAGGACCCCAGGCACGAGCGCGCTGATGACCATCCTGCGTCCCTGGGACATGCGCATCAACCACACCGGCCAGGTGAGCGCGAAGTAGTAGAGCGTATAGGAGAACAGGCCCGTCACCAGCCAACCTCCACCGCCCGGCCGGTCGGTGCTTAGGTTGGTGTGGATCACCACGCCAATGGCCACGGGGATGGCGAAGACAAGCGGCCAGAACCACAGGATACGTCTCATGCCCCCGACTATAGACATCCTCTCCTTCAGCGGCGCCTTGCTGGCCGCTGCCTCAAAAGGCTGCTTTCCGCTCTAACCCCTCGGTCGGTACGACATCGCCACGTCGCATCGCTCGTAGCGCGCCCCGAACAGCCGCATGATCTCGGCGTCGTGCACGAAGCCCAGCTTCTCGTAGAGATGGATGGCCGCCGCGCACTTCTTGTTGGTCAGCAGATAGACCTTGCCGAAGCCCAGGCTGGAGGCCCGCTCCAGGGTCTTGGCGAGCAGGAACTCGCCGACCTTCAGGCCCCGGGCGCTCTTCAGGACGCCCATCTTGGTCAGCTCGACCCAGCCGTCCTTGGACACCATCAGGGCGCAGGTTCCGACCACGCCCAGCTCCGGCGTCTCGGCGAACAGCACCACCCCGCCCTTGTCGAGGATCAGCTCGCGCGGCCTCGACAGGAGGGCGATGTCGTTCTCCTCGAGGGCGAACATGTCCTCGATCCATTCGGCGTTGATTCGATAGAAGGCGTCGGTCAGGTCGTCGGAGAAGTCGCGCGCCCACATCGCGGGCGGACCGGCGGCCTTGACCCGGCTCAGCAGCGAGGCCTCGGCCAGCCGCGCCTCCACCTTTGCCAGGCCCTGCATGAAGTCGCCCGACAGCCCTTCGACCAGCGAGGCGGCGGCGGGCTCGATGCGCGGCATCAGCTGCGTCTGGATGCGGACCATCAGGGCCTCGCCCTTCTCCGTCAGCGCCAGGCGCTTCGAGCGCTGGTCGTCCGGCGCGCGCCGCGCTTCGACGAAGTCTTCCAATGTCCCGAGGGCGCGGGTCACCGTGGGTTGGGCCAGTTGCAGGCGCTCGGCCAGTTCGCCCACCGTGATCGGGCCGTGCAGGCGGATCGTCATCAGCAGCGATATCTGGGCCGGCTGGACCGGCAGGTCCAGTGAGCGGGCCACTTCGGCGGCGTCGGCCTGCATCCGCTCGGCCAGGCGCTTGAGCCGGCTGCCCAGAAAGCCCACGCCAAACCCCGCCAGAAGATCGACTTCCATGCCGTACCTCCATTTCATAGCACGCTATATAGATAGCTATGAAACAGGATGGAGCGCAAGAGGGGTGGACTGTTCCTTCCTCGCCTGCTGGCCTTGCTACTTCCAGTGGAGGCGGCGGGAATCGAAGCCGCTAACGGCGGAGCTGCCTTCCCTCGGGACCAGAGGCATCCCCCCGGTTTCCCCTCTGAAAATGGGGCGCCCATCTGTCCGGGCGGGTCCAGGCGCGTCCGTTCGATTTGGTCCTTTTTGGTCCCCTGGACGAAGCGCTGGAGCAAACGGGGCAAGCCCAGCTACTGCATCGGGACCGGCTGCGGATTCCGCGCCCACTCGAGCGCAGCGGTGGCGACCTCTTCCCAGCCCTTCTCCCCGACGATGAAGTGGTCGCGGCCAGCGAACTCGCGGAAGGCGACGATGCCGCTCCGGTACTTCCTGGCGTTATCGCGGTTGAGTGCCGCGGGCATGATGTGGTCGTGCTCTCCGGCGATGAAGAAGAGGGGCGCTCGGTCTTCCTTGTGGAAGTCCACCTTCGCGGCGGTGTTCGGGTTCAAGTTGATGGTCGCGCCTTCGAAGAGGATTCGGCCCGGCGCGGCGACGGCGTAGCGCTCATACGCCTCCCGGCTCTCCTCCTCGCTCAGCGTGTTGGTGAAGGCGTAGTGGAACTCTTCGTGGGTGAACGGCACCGCGCGCTTCACGTTCGCCGGATTCTTGAGCACGGGGAACGTCGAACGCACTTGAGTCAGCGGCACCCGCAGCACCCCCTTCACCGGCGCCGAATCAATCACCACCCCCGCTGCACCCAATCCCCGGTCGAGCAGGAGCTGCACCACCGTGCCACCGAACGAGTGGCCGATGAGGATGGGCTTGGAGGGGAGCGCCTCGATGATGCTCGCGTAGTGGTCCACCACCTTCTGCACGCTCAGCTCGGCAATCGGCGAGGAGTCCTCGCGCAGGCCGTCCACTTCACCCTCCATCCCCGGGTAGGTGGGCGCCAGCACCTTGTACCCACGGGCTTCGTAGAACTTCACCCAGTTCTCCCAGCTACGGGGCGTCACCCACAGGCCGTGAATGAGGACGATGGTGTCGGGGAAATTGTTCTTGCCGGTGGTCTCCATGGCTTTCTCTCTCTCCTGTGCCGCGAGGTTCGTGTCGCGTTGATGAGAAGAGTATGTGCATTCGCCATTTCCTCCGGTAGGAACAGATTGCGACAATCATCTTCAACCCGAAGTTGAAGATAGTCAGACGAACCCGCTTCAACCCGTGGTTGAATGCCCCCTGGGAGCAAGTGCGTGGAACCCCTTTCAGCCATTGAAGCCTTCGTACGCAGCGCCGAGCTGGGCAGCTTCTCCGCGGCTGCGCGAAAGCTCGTCCTGACGCCCGCGGCGGTGAGCAAGAGCGTCGCCAGGCTCGAGGACTCGCTGGGGGTGCGCCTGTTCCACCGCACCACGCGCAAGCTCAAGCTGACCGAGGCGGGTGAGCACCTGTTCGCTGACGTGGCGGGAAGTCTGCACACGCTGCAGGAGGCACTCACACGCGTCTCGAGCCAGAGACTCGAACCGACGGGGACGCTCAAGCTGAGCCTCGCTCCGGCGTTCGGGCGCGAGTACGTGCTGCCCGTCTTGAAGCCCTACCGGGAGGCCTGCCCTCGCGTACTTCCTGAGTGGCACTTCGAGAACCGGCAGGTGGATCTCATCGCCGAGGGTTATGACGTCGCGGTGGGCGCCGGGTTGGAGCTGAGCGCGGGGCTCGTAGCGCGGGAGCTGGCGCGCATCCACATCATCGCGGTGTCGTCCAAGGAGTACCTCAAGAAGCACGGCACGCCGAAGACGCCGGAGGAGCTGGCCCATCACCAGGTGATCGCGTTCCGTTCGCCGCGCACGGGCAAGCCACGGGTCTGGACGATGCGGAACCGCGACGGCACCGAGGCCCTCGTCGACCCGAAGCCGGCCATCTTGCTGAGCGAGGTGGACGCGATGGCCGCGGCGGTCCGCGGCGGCATGGGCGTGGCGCTGCTGCCGACCTCGCAGGTGCTGGCGGATCTGGAGCGCGGCACGGCCGTCCGCGTGCTCCCGGAGTGGTACGCCGACGGCGGCCCCTTGCTCGTCTACTTCTCGAGTCAGCGCCTGCTGCCCGCGCGGGTTCGCGTGTTCATCGAGCTGCTCGCAGCCCACTTCAAGCAGGAGAAGCTCGCGCAGCGGTTCCGGGCGGATCGGTAGATATTAGTGTAAGCGGCGGGAATCGAACTCGCGTCAAGGCGGAAGCGCCGCCGCCGAGGTGTCAGACGATTCGTAGCCGCCGCCGAGGTGTCAGACGATTCGTAGGAGGCCTCGGCCGAGGTGTCGGCCGAGGTGTCAGACGATTCGTAGGAGGCAATATACCTGTACGAGTCCTTTGACACCTTCCCGGACACCTTCCCCGAGACACCTTCCCCGACACCTTCCCCGGCGGCCAGCCGATCTGGCGCCCGAACCCAATGCGCACCGGCCCCGCCCAGGGCACCTTTCCCTCGAAAACAGGAGGGAAACACCATGCACCGGAAGACGGTCTTCCAATTCTCGCGGCAGCCCTGGTTCCCCAGGTTCCTCAGGACCCAGATCGACGAGTTCCTCGACTTCATGGTGCAACTGCCCCAGCGGGCCCACCTGCCCCATGTCAACCACCCGTTCCTCCCCTTGTTCGACGAGGTGCTGGCGCACTCCCAGGCCCGGATCCTCGTCGGCTTCGAGTCGATGGACGGGGGCGGGCTCGCCCATATCGCCTCCGAGGTGGGCGGCCCCCTCAATCCGAAGCTGTCCCTCCAGCTCACCGACGAGCAGTGCGTCCCCGCCCGGGTGAAGCGGCTCGAGCAGCTCGCGGGCCGGCCCATCGAGGTGCTCGCCAGCCCGAAACACCAGGTGGCCGAGCGCTTCCGGGGCCGCGGCATCGGCGTCTTCATCAACTCCTTCCACCACCTGGGCCACGGAGAGGATCGTGCCGTGCTCCAGGAGCTCGTCGACCATGACCTGGACGTGGTGATCGGCGAGGGGAACAACAACAGCCTCCGCCAGGTCATCGGCATGACGGTGATCGTCCCGCTCGTGATGCTGCTCGTCACGCCGTTCATCCAGCCGTTCCGCCCCTCGCGGCTGCTCTTCACGTACCTGCTGCCCATCCTCCCCTTCGTGTCCGTCTGGGACGGGGTGGCCGCTCTCTTCCGCCTCCACCGGCCCGAGGAGCTGGAAGCGATGGCCCGGAGCCTCGGACGGGACGACTACGTCTGGAAGGCGGGAAGGCGGGAAGGCGGGAAGGCGAGACAACGGTCGCGGGGGCTTCGTCATCTGAGATGGTGTCCTGAGATGGTGTCAAAGGAATCGAAATGCGAGGTTGAGAGAGGCTCGGCGTGGACGGATGGCCAACCGTTCTTCAAGTCCTTTCGAGGACTTGCGATTGGCCCGTGGGGTGCATCTGGCTTCGCAGCTTGCAACTCGCACGCAGGGGATGGGGATGGGTTGGCCGCTGAGAATGTTCCAGGAGGAGGGCTTCTATTTCGTCACGTCCAGGTGCTTTCAAGGACGGTTGCTGCTGCGGCCCAGTCCGCAGGTGAACGAGGTGGTGGGAGGCGTACTGGCGCGCGCCGTCCAGCAGAGCGACGGCGATGTGCGGCTGCACGCCTTCACCTTTGCCTCCAATCACTTCCACCTGCTGGTGTGGGCGAGGGGCCCGGCACTTGCTTCTTTCATGCAATACCTGCGTGCCAATCTCTCCCGCAAGGTAGGGAAGTTGGTGGATTGGAGTGGGGGCTTCTGGGAGCGGCGCTACTCGGCGGAGCCAGTGCTGGACGACGCCGCGTTGGTGGGACGGCTGCGCTACGTGCTGGCCCACGGAGTGAAAGAAGGACTGGTGGAGAGGAGCGCCGAGTGGCCAGGGCTCACCTGCCTGCCACAGTTGCTGGGGCCAGCCAGGCGGCTCTTCTGGTGGCTCAACTGGACGAAGCGCTGGAGCAAGCGGCGGAGTGAGGACATGGCAGAAGCGCAGGGGCGCTTCGCACAGGAGTGGGCCGAGCCGGTGGAACTGGAGTTGGCTCCCCTGCCGTGCTGGGAAGGACTGGCAGAGGAGGAGCGGCAACGCAAGGTGCGGGGACTTGTGGAGCATGTGGAAGCCGAGGCCCATGCCCGGGGTACTCCTGTTTTGGGGGCACGGGCTGTGCGGGCACAAAACCCTCATACCCGCCCCGAGCACCTCAAGCGCAGCCCTCGGCCTTTGGGGCATGCCTCCTCAAGCCTGGCGTTAAAGGAACTCCGTGAGCAGTACCGGGCCTTTGTCTCTGTATTCCGCGAGGCAGCGGCTCGGTGGATGCGGGGAGATTTCTCGGCCCGCTTTCCGCCTTTCTCCTTCCCTCCGCGTGTCGTGCCAGGTCGCTTCGCTCAAGTTCTTTGACCCCCTCTCCGGCTTCGCTCAAGTTCTTTGACCCCCTCTCCGGGAGGCTGGGCGATGATCTGTCCATGCCGATCCTGCCGAAAGAGCGAGACCCCAGGTTGATCACGATCCGTCGTGGCGGGAGCCTGACCGACGAGGACCACCACCTGCTCGCAGAGTGGGCCGCCCTCTGCGCGGAGCACGTCCTGCCCTTCTTCGAGAGCGCGTGCCCTGAGGACTCGCGCCCCCGTGACGCCATCGCCGTGGGTCGGGCGTGGATCAGGGGCGAGGTGCGGATGCGTGACGCCCACCGAACCGCGTTCGTGGCCAACGCCGCGGCTCGTGGGTTGCCTGAACCAGCCAAATTCGCTGCTCTCGCGGCAGGCCAGGCGGTGGCCGTCGCCCACGTCGCTGCGCACTACTTGGGCGCGGCGGCGTACGCCATCCGAGCCGCCGCCGCGTCGGTCGCCGTGGGTGACGCGGAAGGGGCTCGTCTGAAGGAGCTCGGATGGCAGCGGAAACGGATTCCCGCCACCCTTCGTGAACTGGTCCTCGAAGACCAGCGGGCGCGGAACGACATCTGCTGGGGCGTCTTCACCGGGTGACGCAGGTCCGAGACCTCACGCAGCGAGGCCGCGGCTCGGTGGAAGCGGGGAGATTTCTCGGCCCGCTTTCTGCCTTTCTACTTCCCTCCGCGTGTCGTGACAGGTCTCTTCGCTTAAGTTCTTTGACACCCTCTCCGCTTAAGTTCTTTGACACCCTCTCCGGACACCCTCTCCGGCGTGTCGTGACAGGTCTCTTCGCTTAAGTTCTTTGACACCCTCTCCGACACCCTCTCCGGTCTCTCCGCTTAAGTTCTTTGACACCCTCTCCGGACACCCTCTCCGCCCTCTCCGGGGAACACGCACGACCCGGTGGGCGAGACGACGCTGTGCCCGGACTGTGGCGGGGAGCTCGTCGTGCGGGACTGGCACTCCATCCTCAGTTACCGGCTGACGGCGGAGGGAGGGTGCCCGAACTGCGGAACGAGGATACCGGGCCACTTCGGCGCGAAGCCGGGAGACTTCGGGCGCCGCCGTCTCCCCATCGCGGTGCTGTAGAACCTCCCCGTAGGCAGAGCGCCATGCCGGTGGAGAGGCCGTGCAGCCCCATTGGGCACACGCCGACCCCGGCTGCCCTCCCATGAGAGCGCGGCAGGGGTCGGGGCTTGTGGGCAAACGCGGCGCGTGGCTCGACACCACGTGCTCTGGGGCAGCCCTACTGCGAGCGGATCTCCAGATCGTGGATGATCAACGCCGTCTCGATGGGGGTGAAGAAGACATCCCAGGAGCACCGCCGAGCCTGGCCATTGGTCGAGATGATCCCCGTGCACGAAGCAGGCTTGTTGTACGGGTTGCCCGCGGTGATGGTTCCCTTCGCGATGACTCCGTTGTTGGGGCTCAGGGAGAACACGGGACCGCCACTGTCCCCTTCTCCGGCCGCGGCCAGGTAATCCAACTGCTCCGCCCGAACCATCGGCCCGTGCAGGCGCGCGCCGCCATCCGAAAAATAGAAGGCGTCCTTCGACTTCGTGACGATACCGCACAGCACACCACTGTAAGCGCCGGAGGTGCACAGATACTCTCCGACCCAGGGATCGGTGGCGCCGTGAACGGGCTTGGTGAACTCGCCGACGAACACTCCACCATCGAAGATACGCGAGCCCGAGCTGCTCACCTTGATGGCAATCGTGTCGTTTTCGCTGATGTACGTCTCGAGGCCATTGGTGCCGTTACCTGGAATGGTACCCAGGGGATCGTTATTCCCGTCCGTGAAGGAAATCCCATTCTGGAAGTAGGAGCAGTGCGCGGCCGTCAGCACGTAGTAGTCATCCGAGAACCAGCCGTTGTACCAGACCCCAAAGCCTGTAGAGCAGCCATTGCCGAACGCACTCCTGATGGCTGCGCCGCCATACCACGGGGCGGTATCGTTCCAGCGGGACAGTGGCGTGGGCCGCTTGCCCGAGCCCAACTCGATGTGGATCGGTGCGCTCTCGAAAAGCGCCAGCCGCGCGACTTCCGCAACCGGGTTTTCCACCTCGACCTTCAGCCCTTGATAGTCCGCCAGCGGCTCGATCCGCGCGATGACGAGCCCGGGAGTCTCAGACGCCTGGAGGAAGAGGCGCCTGGCCTCCGCTCGCAGCTCCTCCTTCGAATAGGGGACCGTCTCCACCACCACATCCACATCGTCCTGGGCGCCGAGCCCGTCGACGAGCGTCACCAGCTCGGCGGGAATCTCCTGTCCCTCCTTCCACAGGACCCTGACCAGGCCCTTGGGCACGTCCAGGACGATTTCGCCAAAGCCAGTGCCGGGGTACCGCTGGATGACCTCATCCAAAGTCCTGGCGGCATCCGTCAGAGGCAACTGGGCCTTCATGAGCTGCTCCGCGGACGCAAACCCGGAAGGCACGTCCTTGCCCGTGATGTCGAGAATGGGCGGGACCACGACGACGTTGCTCGGCGGCGTGGTGTGCGTCACGGGCTTGCCGTCCTGCGCGACTGCGGCTGAACCCATCAGAATGGCAGCCAAGAACATGGGCGTGCGTGCGGCAATCAATGCTTTCACTGTTTCCCCCTCGGTTGAGACTTGATGACAGCCGGTGCCTTCTACATCGCGCGGTTCACACTCACAACATCAATCACATACGAAATACGTGATTCTGTTCGTCAGACATCCATTGCCGCTGGCGGCTGCACCAGGCGTCAGCAATGGCTTTCAAGGTGGCCACGGAGGACCGCCTCGCCCATCTGGCTCCCCCGGAGAGCATCCCCTGTGCTCGAGAGCTGCGCATTCCGGAGCAACTGACCCCTGCCCTCTACCTCGGGTTCCGCGAAGATGCTGTGAAGCGATTCACAGCATCCGGGGAAGGTGTCAAAGGACTCGTTGTGGCGCAGCACGCGCGTGCTCAGCGCGCCACTCCTCCATCCACGCTCGCTGGCACCGGGCGAGGTGTGGCCACCGGCAGCAGGCACTTGCCGCCGTAGGCGACGGTCTGTGGTGGGCACTTCGGCGGTGCGTGCTCGGTGGCTATCCAGCACACGCCTGAGACTTCGCGCTCCAATCCCGCGGCGCACGGCGCACGCTTCTGGTTCTTCACTGGGCGCGGCGCCTCGCCCGAGCGGACCGGCACAGGGTCCATGTGAACGTCCGTGGCCCAGGCCTCCCGTGTCGAATCCCTCCTGCGTGCCTCGGTAACAGGTGACAACGTCACCGGCAGCAGCGCCACCACGAGCACGGCGGCCCCCGCCAGCACCAGCCCCAGACGCCTCCAGTGACGAGGCTCGTCGGAGTCGCCCAGGGCCCGGTCCATGCGCTTCACTCCGTCGCGCACATCCTCGAACATGCACATCAACGTCTCCACGGAGTGCCTGTCGGGGGCCACGGACCAGGGCGAATGCTCCACCTCCAGGGCCACGTAGCCCGGGGACTTCGAGGAGATGCAGCGCACCCGCCAGTCCGTCAGCGGCACCGCTCCGTCCTCGGCGGCGGGCTTGAACACCAGGGCCGTGGCCCCGCTCGTCTCGTGCGTGGCCCGGAAGAGTTCCCCCCTCCTGAGTTCGTCCTGCGGCACCTGCTCGTGGAGTTGGTACGGCCCCAGTTGCTCCGACTCCTCCCATCCTGATTCGGACTTCCGCTCCATGCGTGCTCCTCGCGAGCCTCCCCACTTGCTAGAGGCCTCACGCCCCCGTTTGCACCGAACCAGGCCCTTGCGCCAGGAGGTGCGGGGTGGCTCCGGGGCGTCCTACTCTGCCTCGACGCTCTGCTGGAACTCGTTCATCGTGCTCGAGCCTTTGAGGCGGGAGGTGTGCGCTTCGTTCCGCTCGCCGACCCGTGGCGGCGGCTCCGTGACGGGGCCTCGCCGCGCCAGCGTTGCCATGCACGCGTGAAAGAGGCCTGCTCGGCGAACCCCACGCGGGCGGCGATCTCCCCGAGTGTCAGCAGTCCTTCGTCCAGCAGTTGTTCCGCACGATTGCGGCGCACCTCGTCCAGCACCTCCACGAACGAGGTGCCGCTCAGCGCGAGCCTGCGTTGCAGCGAGCGCACGCTGAGCCCCAGGGCTGGGGCCACCTCGCCGATGGTGGGGGTGGCGGGAAGGCGCTGCATCGCCAGGGCGCGCACGGCCACGAGCAGGGCATCACCTGTGCGCTGCTCGGCGCCCACCAGGGTCTCGAGGGTCGCCAGCAGCCGCGGGTCGGCGCTGCGCAGGGGGGTCGCCCAGTCGCTCGCGGAGAAGTGCAGCGCGGTGCGCCGCGTACCGAACCGCAGGCGGGACGTGCCGAGCAGCTCGACCCACCGCGTGCGCGACTCGGGGTGGGGCTCGGCCAGCTCGAGCCTCGGCAGTTCGAGCGGCCGGCTCGCCAGCGTCCGCATCCGCGCCAGCAGGATGCCGAGCACCAGCAGGTCGCTTTCGAGCTCCCCGGGAAAGGGTGGCTGGTTGACGATCACCACGCGCCGCACGCCGCTCGGCAGCCGCTCGAGGAGCAACTGGACGCCGGGCGCGACGAGCGGAAACACGCGCTGGGCCACCGTGAGCGCCGCCCCCACCGTCGCCGAGGCCGCCGCGAGGTAGTCCACCACGGCCATCATGCCCAGCGGCATCTTCAACCCCACCTCGAGCGGGAGCGTCCGCCGGCCGGTGCGCGCGATGGCCCGTGTCCACAACACCGCGAGCGCCGGGTCATCATCGAGGGGGCTGACCTTCAGCGCCGCAACGTCGACCCCGAAGCGGCCCAGCATCTCGGTGATGGCCTGTGCGGTGGTGGGCACGAGGGGCATGCCACGGTTCTAGCGGGTGGCGCACGAAGACAAAAGACTGGCGCGCCTGGACAAACGCCTGAACGCACTGTAGCCGCATGACTGCCGCGCAATTGCTGGCCCGGGCGTTCCAGGAAGATCCCTTCATCCGCTGGGCGGAGCCCGACCCCGCCCGAAGACAGCGAACGATGACCACGGTGTACGAGGCGAGGTTGGGGTACTCGGGCCGGCATGGCGGGCGGCTGTTCGAGCCCGGGGTCGGCTCGGTGGACTGGATGCCCCCGTCGCACGCGAGCATGGGCCTCGGCGCCATCATCAGCAGCGGCCTGTGGCGGTTGGCGCTCATCACTCCGCCGAAGGTGTGGTGGCGGCTGTCGGCGCACGAAGACGCCGCGATGGCTCGTGTCCGCCCCTTCCTCGGAGACGGCAGCGTCTACCTCGGGTCGCTGGGCGTCGAGCCGTCGCTGGCCGGGCGCGGACACGGGGGCCGGCTGCTCCAGCGCACCTTCACGGAATTGGCGCGGCGGTGGAGGACCTGTGTCCTGCGCACCGAGCAGCCGCGCAATGTCGCCTTCTACCTCAAGCAAGGCTTCACGCTGGTGGACGAGAGCGTGGCTCCGGTGAGCGGGCTCCGCGTATGGGTCTTCTCTCTCCCGCTCGCGAAGACGCGCTGACCCCGGGGGAAGGTGTCAGAGGACTCGCTCCGACACCTCGCCCCCTACGAGCCGGCTGACACCGCCGACGCGTCACGGCTATTTCTGGCACTTGCGGCAGGCCTGGCCGTCAATGGTGCGCGACTCATAGCTGCAGTCGTTCGCGGCTTTTGCTCCAACGCGCACCTTCCCGATGTAGTCCTTGAACTGCACACACACACGGACCATCTTGTCGGGCCCCTGCAGCTCGAAGCGGTAGTCCGCGTTGAGTTCCTGGCACGGCCCGCCCATCGACTTGAGGCGGTCCGTGACGTCCTCCACGCCTCGGGACTCCGTCCTCACCGTGACGCGGAAGTCCTTGATGGGGCAGTTGCCGAAGTCCAGGAAGATGTGGGTGATGTTCTTGTCGCGCTCGAGGTCGATGCAGCGCCTCACTCCGCACTGGTTGTGGTCGTTGTCCTCGGAGTCTTCGGCGGCTTCGAGATACTTCGCCGTGACGCTGGGGGCTGTTGCCTGCGTGGGTTCCGGCTCCACGCCGCCGCAGCCGAAGCCCACCGCGCCCATCATGACCGCCGCCATGAATCCCGCGCTCCAAAGCTTCATCGGAGACCTCTCTTGCGATGCCCGAAGGCGTTCCCGGGATGCGTGTATCGCTTCCCTACTGGCGCAGTGAGCAACCCATGTGCCGCTCGCGAGGGTGTTGGATTCCGAGACCCTCCCATGGCCGAAGAGGCAGGTTCCACGGGACGGTGAGGCAGGGCCGGGTGTGATTCAGGAACGTCGTGAGGAACGCGCGAGGATTCACGCGGCGCTGATGTCGCCACTCAGGTCAGGATGGGGGTCCCAGAAGGGGCGTACGAGCGCTGGGGCCGGGAGTTGAGTCCACTGTTGCCCAGGTAATGGGGAGTGGCACCAGCGAACGTTGTCGCCTTCCCACTCCGTCCAGGTGTCAGCCTTCTGAGGCCGTCTTCCCGAGTCTATGCTCCCTTCTCCGGAGGGAGCACCCAGATGAGGACACCCGCGACCCGTACCAGCTTGAGAGAAGATCTGCGGCGGCTCGGTTTATGTGCTGGCGATGTCGTGATGGTTCATGCCGGCATCCGGAGCCTGGGGCCAGTGCTCGGCGGCGTGAACACCGTGGTTCAGGCGCTGCTCGATGCGGTGGGCGACACGGGCACGCTCATGGCGTACATGGATTGGGAGATCGGGGCCGACGAGGAAGACTTCGAGAACGAGAGCCTTCGCGAGGAGATTCCCACGTTCGACAAGCGCATCGCGCGAGCGGCTCGCGACCACGGCATTCTCGCGGAGACGATTCGGACCTGGCCCGGTGCGATTCGGAGCGACCACCCGGATGCCGGCATGAGTGCGATTGGCTCGCGTGCGGAGTGGCTCTGCGCGGACCATCCACTGCAATACGGGTATGGCCCGGGCTCTCCACTGCACAAGCTGGTGGAGAGTGGCGGCAAGGTGTTGATGCTCGGTGCGCCGCTCGAGACGATCACCTTGCTGCATCACGTGGAGCACCTGGCGAACATCCCCGGCAAGCGAATCATGCGGTACCAGCGGCCGCTTCTGGTGGAGGGCGAGCGGCGCTGGGTCTCGTTCGAGGAGTTCGACACGAGCGATCCGGTGACGGACGAGCTGCTCACGTCCTGCGCGAATTTCTTCACGCTCATCGCGGAGCACTGTCTCGCCGAGGGCGGTGGATGCGCGGGAAAGATCGCGCAAGCTCCGACCTATCTGTTCGATGCACGCCGGCTGGTGAAGTGTGGCGTTACCTGGCTGGAGGAGCGCTATGGGAGCGGCAAGCTTCCAACGGCTCGTTAGGCGCAGCGCGCGGTACCCTTGAGGCACCGCGCCTCCGAGACGCTCAGGACACGCCCACCTTGCAGTCCGGCAACGCACGACGCAGTTGCTCGATTTCCTCCGGGGGAATCGTCGTCCAGTAGAGGTCCAGGGTTCGAAGCCACGGCATCCGGAAGAGGACGGGAGGGAGCGTCTTCAGCGCAGTCGCCTGGAGGTCCAGGAACGTCAGACGTCGAAGCTGCTCCAGTTCATCAGGCAGTGTGCTCAGCCCCGTGCGGTTCAGGTTGAGCGATTCGAGGGACTGGAGCTGACCCAGCTCGGGCGGCAGTGCCGTCAGCGCCGGATTGAAGGACACATCGAGCTTCTTCAGCTTCCCGAGCAGGCCCAGCTCCCGTGGAAGCTGCTGGAGGCCCGTGGTGCGCAGCCACAGCGACTCCAGCTCGGTGAACTCCCCGATCATCGAGGGCAGTTCTCCCAGCTTTCGTCCATTCAGCAGAATCTCCTTCGCCGTGCGAGGAAACGCGTCCAGCACCGCGGCCGGGCCCGCCTTGCCGGACTTGTTCTTCATCGGCAGGGACTCGCCCTCCAGCCCCAGCGGCTCGTCTGGCTCCGCGTCTTCCTCCGTTTCCTCTAGCGCTGCTTCCAGCGCGCCCAGCTCCTCGGCAATCCAGGTGGAGAACGGTCCCAGCTCACTTTCGGGAAGGCTGTCCTCCACGTTCCAGACCACCAGCTCGTCGCTGTCCTCGCTCTTGCCGAAGCAGAACCCGTTGACGTCGTTGAGGTCGCGCGAGGCGAACATCACGAACCGGTAGGCGTGAGTGCCCGCCTCCCGCTCCGCCCGAACCGTCTCCCACGTCCGGTCGGGCTCTCCCATCTGCTGGGCGAGGCTCACCATCCAGCGCGGCGGGAGGAAGGCCAGCGCTGACGCCCCTGTCGACACCCACCGGTAGCCCAGCGCCTTGATGAACTGGACGTACTCAGGAGGAAGCAGGGGCCCGGGGTCGAACGCGGACGCGAACGGCATCACCCGGGGTTCCAGCTCCGCGGTGTAGCGGCCCGCGGAGTGCTTGCCCAGCTTCTGGATCGCCGCCTTCTCCAGGCGCTTCCACGCCGTCGCAGGGGCGGTCTTCTTCGAGGTGGCCACGTCAGGCCTCTGCGTAGGTCTCGATGAACTCGTTGATGGTGTCCACGATGTGCGTGGAGAAGTCCAGGAAGTGTTCAGCGTTCTTGGTGCCCAGCAGCTTCGGGAGCCCGAAGGTCTCGTCATGCTGGTAGGCCACGACGCCCAGCTCGTCCTGCGCGTTGCGGTCGCGCGGATTGAAGCACCAGAAGTTCTCCACCGCGTCGTCGTCGATGCGCTGGAAGAACAGGGCCTCGTTGATGGCCGCTTCCACCTCGGGATCGTCGCCCTCCTGGGCGTCACTCGGATCCGGCGCCGCGGCGTGCAGGTGCTGCGGGTCTTCCATCCCGATGAGCTCCGCCCCGCCGTACAGCACCTTGAACGTGCCGTGGGTGCGCAGGAAGTTCACGTAGCTGGGGGGCAGCTTCAGCGAATACTTCGTCTCCAGCGCCGTCACCTGCTGCTCCGTGAGCGGAGCCGAGAACTCCACCTCCATGTCCTCCTTCGCCTCGGCGAAGTCCTTGAGCCGCTCGACGGCCTCCGCGACCACCTGATTTCCCGCATTCTTCGCCATACGTGCTCCTGTGAGTGCCCGGCGGATGCCCGGGCGTTTCGCTCTCCCCTACCTGCCTTCACGACGGGTGAAAAGCGGACTCTTCGTGTCTACCGTCTTAGAATCCGCGCAACGATGAGCAAGCGGGCTTCGCAAGAGCGTTTCCGGGAGCTGTTGAACGACGTGGCTGGCTGGGCGGCGGGTTTTGGCGGCCGGCTCGTCCTGGGTCCACCCGTGCCGGACGAGGACATCGCCCTCCTTCCGGAGCTGCTGGGGCTTCCCGTGCCCCCTGGAGGCGAGGTGCTCCCGGACGGTCTGCGGGACTTCTGGGGCCTGTGCGCGTTCGCGCGCGTGGAGGTGCCCGACGCGGAGGAAGAAGGCGGCTGGAGGACCCTTCCCGCGAACTTCCGGGTGTATTCACCGGACGAGGTGCTCGACGCCACGCGCTGGGTGCGCATCCCCGACGACGTGACGCTGGGCAACCGCCGCATCACCACCGCGCACCTCTTCGCGCTGGCGGTGAGTGATGTGCTGCCACGCGACGCCCAGTGGTGTGTTGCGGCAGCGCAAGGCTCCCTGCCAGGCCCGGTCATCGTGCACAACCACATGGACGAGCTCCAATGGGCCCGCTTCCAGGACACCGGACGGTACGTCGGGGAGGGGGAGTCCGCGGGCGTGTTTGCTTCGTTCCTGGAGTGGTTCGAGCACTACGTCCGGCACGTCCGCGCGCTGCGCCCCGAGGCCCTGTATCCGGACGGCGTCACCTACAGCGCGTGACGCTACGCGCCGATCTGGAGCTCGCTGCCCGCCGCCTGCATCAACTCCAGCAACTCCTCCTCGCCGCCCTCACTGTCACTCAGGCTCGCGAGCGTGCCGCCGCCAAGGAACTGCATGATGTATTGCTGATGCATCTCGCAGCGCCCCGCCTGGACCGCACCGAGCACCGTCAGGGTATGGGGCTCCCCATGGCCGACGAGGCTCTCGGCGACCTCGCACGTGCCCAGCACGAGCACCGTGCCGTATAGACGCGCCGAGCGGGCCTTCAGGTTGCCCAGCACGAGCAGCACGGACGGCTCCTCGAGGACGAGCGTCTCCACCGTCACGTCCCCCGTGACGACGACGCACGTGGGCTCGCTGAGCTCCAACTTCTGACCGTCCAGACGGGGCCTCAGCTCCACGCCGTGCTGGACCATGGCTTCCAGGTCGACTGGGGCCGCGAGCAGCCCCTCCGCATCGAGCTCGTCCAGCTGGTTCAGCGCGGGCGAGAGGAGGGAGGCATGGGGTTCGAGGATCGATGGCAGGGCGCTCATGGAGAGCCGCGAAGCTAGCACGGGCTGCTCGGCGCAATGGGGCTCTGCATGCTGAGCCCTGGAGGTTCCTCGTGGAAGACTCCTGGGGCGAAATATTTGGAAATCGAAGAGCGGTAAATAGCGCCCCGGCTCCCGAGGTCTGACCAGGCACAACACGACGCGAGACCTCATCGAGAAGTTCGAGAAGGGCCTCGCTTCACCGGGTGTTTGACCGAGGGAGCACTGTCATGAAGCGACTGTTCACGTGGATGTCCGTTGCTATCGCCGTGTATTCGAGCGCTCCGGCGCTGGCGCAGGATCTTCGCAATGCTCCGCCCAGCCACAACGCCGATGCCGTGCGCCAACGGGACAGCCATGAGCGCGAGGCCCGCGAGCGGCGGGAACGAGAGGAGCGGGAGCGGCGGGAGCGGGAGGCCCGCGAGCGCGCCGAGCGAGAGCGGAGGGACCGGGAGGAGCGAGAGCGCCGGGAGCGAGCCGAGCGAGAGCGCCGGGAGCGTGAGGCTCGGGAGAGGCGGGATCGGGCCGAGCGGGAGCGGGAGGCCCGTGAGCGAGCCGAGCGGGAGAGGCGGGAGCGGGCTGAGCGGGAGCGTCGGGAGCGTGAGGCCCGCGAGCGGGCGGACCGGAACCATGGGAACGCGCACGGGGCCTCTGCGGTGCACCGCTAGCCGCTCTTGATGGGGCTCAGCGCCTCTCCATCCAGGAGGCCAGGGAGGCGAGCCATCCGTTCATGGGATGGCTCGCTGCCGCGAGGGGAGCCCGAGGACTCGGGCTCCCGGTACCGCTCCTTCCGGAGGTGTCACTACTCCGGGCAGGGGATACAACGGCCGCGCTCGTCGCGGCAGGTAAAGTCGATCGGGCAGGGGGCCGAGGGCTGCGCAAACGCCAGCGCCGCCGTCCCGCCACCCAGCACGCCCGCGAGGAACACAGCCACCACCATCATGCGCTTCTTCGTCATGGGGCTTCTCCTTGGAATCGCCAGCCATCAATGGCTGGGCACCCAGCACAACGCGTGCGGGTCTCCTCTGTCAATAAGTGGAATTTTCTAGGGCGATGAGCGTGACCGGGGCGCCAGGCCGTCCGGAATCTTCACGTGGTGGGGCGAAGTCCTTGGGGCCATCATCGGGGAATGTCGAGCCCCTCGCCCTTTCGCAGTGAAGCCGCTCGGAGCCGGTATCTGGCCGCCTATGACGGGTGGAGTCAGCAATGGCCGGGGCCCGCGGACACGCGGCTCGTGCAGACGTCCTACGGCGCGACGTTCGTGCGGGGCTCGGGCCCGGCGGATGCGCCGCCTCTCGTGCTGTTGCCGGGCGCCGGGGCCACCTCTCTCATGTGGGCACCCAATGTCCCCGCGCTCGCCGTTCAGCACCGTGTCTGGGCGCTCGACAGCATCGCGGACTATGGCCGCAGCGAGCCCTCTCGCCCGGTGCTCACGGCCCAGGACTTCGTGACCTGGCTGGATGAGCTCACCGCGGTGTTGGCGCCTGGGCGGCCCTTTGGCCTCGCGGGCGTCTCCTATGGAGCGTGGATGGCGGCACAGTACGCGCTGGCGCATCCCGAGCGACTCTCGGGCCTGGCGCTCATCGCACCCGCGGGGACGGTGATGCCCCTGGGCCTGGGCTTCGTCTGGCGGGCGGTGTTGTGCGCGCTGCCTTCGCCCTACTTCACCCGTCGCTTCATGACCTGGCTCGCCAATGATCTGGCGACGAAAGACGAAGCGAGCCAGTTGCAGCTCGAGGAGCGCATCGAGCAGGGCTACCTCGCGATTCGCAGTTACAAGGCGCGCCGGCTGGTCGAGCCCTCCGTGCTGAGCGATGAGCAGCTGCGCGCGCTGCCTTCGCCCACGCTCTTCCTGGTAGGGGAGAACGAGCGCATCTTCTCCGCCTCGGCGGCGCTCGAGCGCCTGCGCGGCGTGGCCCCCAACATCGAGGCGGAGCTCGTTGCGGGAGCGGGGCACGACGTCACCCTCGTGCAGGCCGAGCGCGTCACCGCTCGCCTCCTGGCCCTGTTCGGCCGGGGATGAAGAGGGCCGCGGCTGCTTCTCGACGGAGGGCGAAGCGCGCCTGATTCCTCTTCGTGGCTCCAGGGGAGTCAGTGAGAATCCGCCTCGCGATGACCGAATCTCCGAGTGCGCGGCTGCTCGCCATGTTTCACGAGGCAGAAATCCATTTCGAGTCCGTTGACGACGCATGGCAACGGTCCGAGCACCTCTATCCACTCCTGGGATGGCTGATGGCCAGCTTTCCCGACGAGAGTGCCTTCCGGACGTGCGCGGAATGGCTGCGAGTGTGTGCCTCTCGCGTTGAGGGCAGCGAGCCCGCTGCCACCCTGTTCGCGCAGGCGCGCACGGGCTCTCCCCGTCAGGCCCATATCTCCGCGGGGGGACTGGTGGATCTTCGCAACGAGTGCATCCTGGCGCGGAAGCCCGCGGCCGCGGCGTTCGCGGATGCCGCCAACCACCTCTGCGAAGTCTGGGCCGCTGTGACCACCCATGAAGAGGATGCCGAGACCGAGCCCTGGGGGCGGGCGAATGCGGCAGCGACGGCCATGGTGACGGCCTGGCTGTACCAGCAGGGTCTGGAGGAGGAGGACAAGGCGGCGAGGAAGCTGGCGCGGGTCGAGCTCACGCAGCTCCTGCGCGAGGCCCGGGCAGCGGTGCGCCCGGATGAAGCCTGAGCTGCCGGTGGAGCTGCCGGCTCATTTGCTTCGTCCAGGCATCCGGGGCATGGTCGCCGCGATGGACAAACTGACCCTGCTTCAATCCGTCGCCGTCTTGATGGAGCTCGCGGCGCCGCTCGTGGTCGGTGCGCTCGCTGGACCGATGTTCAAGAGATTCATGTTCCGGAAGCTGCGCTCGCGGTTGGGGCCATGGGTCGAGGAGCTGGTGAACTCCCCGGCCAACCGCCTGTCGAGCCTCTTCTTCGTTGCCGTGATGCTGGGGCTGGCGGTGTTCTGCCATCCATCGAACGTCACGGAGGCGCTCGCCTGGCTCCAGGCACATCCCGGGCTGCTGCCCGTCCAGCCCACGCCGTTCCTGCTCCGGGTCGTCTTCCACGGAGCCGCCTTCTCCTGCGCGTACAATCTCGCCGCCCTCCCGCTGGCTCAGTCTTCACGCGAGGACGGTGAGGCCAGCCGGGCCGGCTAGACGAGGTCCTTCCAGAGTCCCGAACGCAAGGCAGGAAACGGAACCGGCGCGCTCGGGTTCTCAGTACTCGGAGCGCGCCGGGTGCATCATGCTCAGCCCTTCTTCGCCGGACGCACGGGCACGGAGGCCTGCGTGTTCTCCCACGAGAAGTTCAGCGCGGTGCCCTTGTCATCAAAGGCAATCGTGAAGGCCTCGTAGGTGTCGGCGCTCTTCTTCGCCGGCACATCCACGCGCAGGACGTCCAGGTCCTTGTTGTACTTGTAGGCGCCCCACTGGCCGACGTCCTTGCTGACGATGAGCGTCCACTTGTCCGCCTGGGGAATGGTGTAGAGCGAGTAGGTGCCCGCCGGGAGCCGCTGGCCCGCGAGCTCGATATCGCCCGTGGTGGTCAGCTCCGTGGCGGCGTTCGCGCCCAGGCGCCACACTTCGCCATAGGGCACCAGCTTGCCGAAGATGACGCGCTTCTGGCCCGTCTTCGGATCCTGGATGCGGGGCGAGTTGTACGTCACCTTCACGTACGTGGTGTCGTCCAGCTTCTTGGCCGCCATCTCCAGCGGGCTGACGGCAGCCTTGGCGGGCGGAATGGTCTTCTGCGCCAGCGCGGGCGTCGAGGCGAGGAAGACGAGCGCGGCCAGGGTGGGGATGCTCAGGTGCGACGTGAGTCGACGGTTCGTCATGGGTGCGGCCCTCCGGGTAAAGAGAGAACGGAAACAGCGGCCCCCGGAACGCCGAACCCGCCCTCCCATTCCCCGGAACTACCGCGTGCCTTCACTCAGGCCCAGCACCATGACGGCCCACTCGTCCGTGGCGTCCCGGTAGGTCT
Organism: Archangium lansingense; assembly: GCF_026626635.1. Lineage (GTDB taxonomy): Bacteria > Myxococcota > Myxococcia > Myxococcales > Myxococcaceae > Archangium > Archangium lansingense. The sequence goes on along the minus strand of NZ_JAPNKA010000001.1, from coordinate 13,320,024 downwards.
TGATGATCTCGAAGCCAACGCGGGCGTGGGCCCGCATCGAGCGCGTGTTGCGTGTGGCTACCTCCGTTACCGTGCAGTCGAAGCGCCCCCCGTAGCTCGTCTGGTGCTCGCGGTAGAGCGCGTCGAACACGCCCTGGCCCCGGTACGCCTCGGCCACGCACACCTGGCCCATGACGTAATAGCGGGACTCGCGGAGCGGACGCCCGCGCCAGCTCAGCGTCTCCATGAGCCGGAACATGGGCTCCAGGATGGGAACGAAGGCGCGCGCCTCCACCGGCATCACCAGCGCATAGCCCGCGAGCGTCTCGCCTTCCTTCGCGATGACGCTTGGCGCGAGCGCGTGCATCTTCTCCAGCACGTCCAGCGTGTGGGCCACGGTGACGAAGCCCTGGCGCGCGGCCTGCTCGGGTGAGACGTGGTCGCGCAGGTTGGCGGCCTGGAGCTGGAGGATCTGCTCCAGTTCCTCCCGGCGCGTGACGAGGCAGGTCCGAGGCGGAGTCGACGGAGTCATGGGGCCTGGTTTCTAATGCCGGGCTCCCCTCCGTGTCACGCGACCCGTCAAGGCCTCAACGTGTCCTGGCTGGTGCGGAGAATCGACACATTCTTGTCCACGGGCTGTTTCGGTACCTTGAGGTGATTCGTTGGAAACTCAGGGTCCGCATACCCCAAAGACAGTCCACAGAGGATCTCCAGCTCCTCGGGGATGGCGATCTCACGGCGAATCACTTCTGGATACGTCTTCAACGCCGCTTGGACACAGGTCCCGATACCGCGCGCCGTGAGTCCCAGGACCAGGGTCTGGAGGTACATGCCAACGCCCACCGCATCCGTGAGTCCGAGGTCTCGGTGCATGCACAGGATGCCGACCACGGGCGCGCCGAAGAATTCGTAGTTGCGCTGCGAAGCCACGGCCCTTCCGGCTTCATCGTCTCGAGCGATCCCCATCGACCCGTAGACCATTGCCCCCAGCTCACGGCGATACGCTCGAAAGGACGCTGGCAGCGGCGCCAGCTCACGCGGATGCGCTCGCACCTCCGCCATGAGGGCCTCGCGCAGGCGTTCCGTGCGTTCTCCCTCCGTGAGGAAGAGGCGCCAGGGCTGGATGTTCGAGTTGGAGGGCGCGAGCTGCGCGAGAGCCAGGGCTTCTTCGAGATGCTCGCGAGGAATCGGGGTGGGGAGAAAACGGCGAATGGAGCACCGGCTTCGGACGAGCTTCTCGAAATCAAACATGATGGCCGAGGACTCGTACACCCGCGGAGAAGGCCCGGGGAAGGTGTGAGAGAATTCGTACAGAGGATCCGTACCCCGAGCGAAGGTGCGAGCGGAGGAGCCGTAGGTCGCTCGACCGGCTCAAAACCCTTGCCAGTCTTCCTCCACCTCCTTACCTTCTGCGGAAGGTGCCGAGGGGCGCCTACCCGAAAAGACGACGTCACCCTCGCTGTTCCCCGCGGTTCGACACGTTCTCGATGAGTTTCCTTCCACGGCCCATGAACGGGTAAGGGCCGCCGACGAGGGATTTGTCATGGGAACCGACTCCCGCGCTGAGACTCTCCACAGCCTTCGCGAGTGCAAGGTCCGGGCATCCATCCTGCTCAAGGACCTGTTGTCCTCCGAGCCATCACGCGCCACGCGGGCGGCAGAGCGGTTGCGCGCACTCTCCGCCTTCGCACGCCTGACTCCCGGCGAGCTGCTCGCACGCAAGGAGTCGGTGCGCCGCAAGCACGTGCTGGCCGTCATCGCCCAGGAGCAGGGCCATGCCTCCTGGGCAGAGCTCAAGCAGGCGCTGGGCGAGAAGGAGCCGCCCCAGCTCGACACGGAGACGTTCTTCGCGAGGAACCGGGGCGCCTTCCTCAACCGCTGGTTCTCCTCGTACGAGGAGGCGCTCGCTTCCCAGCGGGCGATAGGGGGCTACCTCTTCCCCTTCCGCGAGCAGTTCTTCATCACCGATGCCGGCTTCCTCACCGCGCTCGGCGTGGACCCGTCCGATGCCGACTGGGCACGGATGGGGTTCAACTGGGTGGAGCCGCTCGAGCCAGCCGCCCGTGCACGGCTCGAGCAGAAGCTCATCGCACTCGGCTACGCGAGCTGACGCGCTCGTCCTTCACGTTTCAAGACAAGGAGAAGACAGTCATGTCCTCGAATGACGCTGGTGTACGGCGGGGCAGCTCGACGCGCCGTGCGGAGTTGAAACAAGCCTACAAGGAGAAGCCTCCCCCGATGGGGGTGTTCGTCATCCGTAACCGCGCCAATGGCAAGGTGCTGGTGGGAACGGCTCTCAACCTCCCGGGAATGCTCAATCGCTTCCGCTTCGAGCTGACCACTGGTATCCACCGCAGGTGGCCCGCGCTGCAGGAGGATTGGAACCGGCACGGCGCCGACAGCTTTTCCTTCGAGGTTCTCGACGTCCTGCCCCCCACGGAGGAGCCTCGCACGGACCTGAAGGAGGAGTTGCAGGTGCTGGAGGCCCTCTGGCTGGAGCGGCTCCGTCCCTATGGAGAGGCCGGCTACAACAGAGGGACGGGGTGAGGGTGTCGGGTGAAACCGGGTTGAACCCCCTGTCCACACTGAGGGCCACGGGTTGAAGAACGGATTCGGATACCCTCACCCTGACCCTCTCCCGGAGGGCGAGGGGATGGTTCTCCCATTCAGATACGTCTGTGACGGCGTGGTCCTGGGTGTTGGAGCGCTGGATGACGAGCACCGCTGGCGGCGGTGCGGGTAGAGTTCAGCAGCACGTCCGCGACACGCTGCGAGGAAGGCTTCTTCGCGGCGGTGGGCGTGGAGACGGGGCGCAGATGAACACGAGCAGGAACGGGGGCAGGCTTCCAGCGCTGCTGGCTTGGGTGGTGCTCACGGCGAACGTGGCCTGTGTGAGTGGTTCGGGGCTGCGCGGCGCCAGCGAGCCGACCGTGCAGGAGCTGTTGTCCCGGAGCCGGGCCGCGCTGACCAGGCGGGATTGGATGACGGCGCAGGAGCTGGCCGGTGAGGCCTCCCGCCTGGCCCCCAACTCCGAGCCCGCCAGGCAATGGTCGGAGCTGCTCCTCGACGCCTCTTCGAGCCCGGTGCCTCCCGGGTTGCGGGTGCCTTCCACCACGGAATCCCCGAGGCCCCCGCTCGCGCCGGTGCCGCACGTCTCGGCTGGAGCCCTCCTCTACGTGGGAGTCCCGTCATTGCCCCTCGTGGACCCGCCCGCTTCCGATTCAGAGGTGCCGCGCACGCTGGCCCTGAACTCTGCCGTCACCGTGTTGGGCGTGGAGGGGGGCTGGGCGCGCGTCCGCCAGGTGGAGGTGAGCGGCTTGCTCTCGCAAGGTGAGCAGCCCCGGTGGTCCGCCGTGCCGAGCGACCCCGCGGACCCCGTGGTCGAGGGCTACGTGGAGGCGCGCTTCCTCGAACCCGTTCCCGTGGACGTGGGCGCGCTCCGGCAGCGGGTGAGCACTCTGTTGGCCGCGGGCTCGCGCGAGGACGCCCTCGAGGCCATGGAGTACGTTGTCTTCGCAGAGCCCTGGGACCTGGAGCTGTCGAGCGCGCTACATCGGCTCGCACTGGAGCTCGAGCGCCTCCCGGTCGCAGCCTGGGCCGCCTGGACCGCCAGCCGGCAGGAACCGGTCCCGAGGCTCCTCGATGTCGGCGTGACGCTGCTCTACGGCTGCCGGGGCGACGTGCTCCGGGCCGACGTGTACCTCGAGAGCGATGTCGGCACGGAGGAGAACCTCGCGCTCGCGGAGGTCTGCGTCGGGGAGGTGGACATCACGCCTCCCGAGGATGCGCTCTCCCTTGCCAACTGTGGGGACCTGAACCCGGCGAGTGAGGACTCCGAAGCGCGCATATCCGAGGCACTGCAGCGGCAGGAAGCGGACGCGGCCCGGTACCAGGCGGAGCTGCGGGCCTACCAGGAGCGGCTGGCCCGCCTGCGCAAGCTCCACCCCCAGGGCCCCTTCCTGTGCGCCATCGTCACCAATCCGAGCGAGACGGCCCGGTGGAGCGCTCCCTTGCAGCTCTTCTCGATGCCGGCGGTCGATGGGGAATGCTCCACCGCTGGGGACGTGCCGAATGTGGAGTCGTTCCCGGACGTCGGGGGCCTCCGGGTGGACGCGCTCCGCGTGCCCTACGTCGCGCCGGGAGCCACGGAGCTGGTCTGCCTGAAGGCCCCTCGCTACGAGCAGATGTTCTACGGCGCGGTGCTGGCGCCGGACGCGGAGGCGGCGCGAGACTTCGTGCGCCGGCTCGGCACGGCCCTGGTTGCCTATTCAGAAGAGGGGCCTTCTGGAACCGAGCGCTCGTCCGAGCTTCATCATGAGCTCGAGACCCTCGCCGGGGAGCTGCCGCATGCGACGGTCGACACGAAGTTCCCGCTGAGCTGCAACCTGGGCTGCTTCTGAGGCCCGCACCTCAGGCCAGCACCCCGCGGCCCTCGACGGCAGGCCCCGTCAGTTGCAGCGGGCCGCTCTATGACGCAGGATGTCATGAGTGGTCGAGGCGAATCCGCCAGAATGGTCTTGCAGGATGCGCCAGCGCGAGGAGGACACGTAGGTCATGGCAGGACGCGTCGACTTCGATGACGAGTCGCTATGGCCGCTGCTGCTGGTGGGCTACGTGGGGACACCCTCGGCGGAACAGCAGGAGGAGTACCAGGCCTGTTTGAGCGCGTGCCTCCGGCGCGGAGAGAAGTACGTCAGCATCATCGACACCCGTTCCTTTGTTGGCATCCCCATGGCGCAACGTCAGCGCATGGCGGAATTCCTGAAGGAGCAGGAGGACCTCTTCCGGCAGGTGTCGCTCGGTACCTGTCTCCTCATCACCTCGCCCATGGTCCGGCTGATCGTGAGCGTGGTCTTCCATCTCAAGCCCATGCCCTCCCCGTACTACGTCGCCGCCTCCATGCCGGCGGCGTTGGACTGGGTCATCGGACGTCTGGAGGCCGCGGGGCTCACCGAGGACGCCGCCCGCATCCGGCAGCAGTCCGAGCGGCTTCTCCTCGGCCGGGTGGGCTGAGGCCTCGCCTCGCTTCGCCGGTCACACTCCGTTGCAGGCTCAACGTGTAGCTGGTCGGGCAACACGTTGCTTCAAAGGCAACACGTAGCCTCTCGAGCAACACATGTCTGTAAAAGCGACAGGTAGCCTCAAAGGCAACATCAATCATTCGGGGGAATGTCTGGACTGATATTGCATTTCCAGCCAATCCGGGTGTATTGGAGAAGTCCGGTTGTTCCGCCCTTTCTGTGTGGCGACACCGTTTGTCCAAGTTCATCGTTGGAGCTGGCTTTTTTCCAGGAGAGGCATTCACCATGCGTATGTCCAAGAAGACCACTGTCTTGTTGACGTGTCTGACCTTGACGGGCTGCTCGGCGCAGGAGGCGGCACAGGAGGTGGCTCGGGAGCCGAGCATCTCCCTGGGCAGCACGTCCAAGTTCATGAAGACGGCCGAGCCCATCGCGGGGCAGTACATCGTCGTCCTCAAGGGCGGAGAGCCCCAGGTCGAGGAGCCGCCCTCGGAGCCCTCGGGGCTGCCGCTCCCGGTACCGGACACGGGAGACGAGGCCCCGGTGGAGGGCAAGGCCGCGGCCGCGGCCGCGGAGGAGGAGCCGCCGCTGGATGAGGAGTCCCAGAAGGTCATCATGCGCGCCAAGGAGCTCACGGAGCGTTACGGCGGCACGCTGGAGCGGACCTATACCCAGGTGCTGCGCGGCTTCGTGACGCGGATGAGCGAGGACCAGGCGCGCAAGCTCGCCGAGGTCGAGCCCGACGTGAGCTACGTGGTGGAGGATGGTGAGGTGACGGCCGACTGGACCCAGACGGGGGCCACGTGGGGGCTGGATCGCGTCGACCAGCGGGACCGCCCGCTCAATGGCTGGTACAGCTACAACCGCACCGGCGCCGGGGTCCACGCCTATATCGTCGACACCGGCATCATGGCCAATCACCAGGACTTCGGGGGCCGGGCCTCGGGGGACTTCTCCTCCATCAACGATGGTCGCCTCGCCAATGACTGCAACGGACATGGCACGCACGTGGCGGGCACGGTGGGCGGTTTCAACTGGGGCGTTGCCAAGGGCGTCCGGCTGCACGGTGTACGCGTGCTCGACTGCTCGGGCCGTGGCTCCTGGTCCGGTGTCATCGCCGGCCTGGACTGGGTGAAGGCCCGCCACATCAAGCCGGCCGTGGTCAACATGAGCCTCGGTGGTGGCGCCAACCAGGCCGTGGACGACGCAGTTCGCCGCATCCACCACTCGGGCGTAGTTGTCGCCGTGGCCGCGGGCAATGAGAGCACCAATGCCTGCTCGCGCTCGCCGGCCCGCACTCCCGAGGCCATCACCGTGGGGGCCACCAACAGCTCCGACACCCGGCCGTCCTGGTCCAACTACGGCTCGTGCCTGGATCTCTTCGCGCCCGGTGACGGCATCACCTCGGCCTGGCACAACGGTGGTACCAACACCATCAGCGGCACCTCGATGGCCAGCCCCCACGTGGCGGGCGCCGCGGCGCTCTTCCTGGAGGGCAATCCCTGGTCGGGCACCTGGGCGGTGACCGATGCCATCGTCGGGAGCGCCAGCCCCAACCGGGTGGCCAACGCGGGCAGCGGCTCGCCCAACCGCCTGCTGTACACCGGGGCCTTCAACATCTCGGCGCCGCGCATCTCCCTGCGCAGCGTCAACGGCAACTACGTGGTGGCGGAGAACGGCGGCAACAACGTGGTGAACGCCAACCGCTGGGCGCTCGGGCCCTGGGAGATGTTCTACCTGATTGACCTGAACGGCGGGGCCATTGCCCATGGCGACCAGATCGCCCTGGAGAGCATCTACGGCTTCTTCGTGGTGGCGGAGAACGGCGGCAACGGCGTGGTGAACGCCAACCGCACTGTCATCGGCCCCTGGGAGACGTTCACGCTGCTCGACCTGAACGGGGGCTTCCTGGTGAACGGAGACCCCATCGCCCTGCGCAGCTCCTCCGGCTACTACGTGGTGGCGGAGAACGGCGGAGGCAGCGTGGTGAACGCGAACCGCACCGCCATCGGGCCCTGGGAGCGCTTCACGCTGAACTTCCTGTAGGCCGCTCGTTGGTGCCTCCGGCGGGCGCCGGGCTCGGGAGGGACTGTCCAAGGCAGTCCCTCTCGTTGTCTTTTCATGCGTCCGGGCTGACCTCCATGCCCAGCGCCTCGCTCGCGAAGCGAGACATGTGCTCGATGATTTGCCGGTGGTCGTCCAGCACGCTCCGGCCGGACAGGTTCGCCGCTGCTTCCATTCGCTCGTTGCAGCGGAGATCCAAGCAGAGGTTCACGCCCACCCGGCGCTTCGAATCCACATCCGTGGTGAGCAGCCCAATCTGGTCCGAAGCGCCCGAGGAGCGGCACCACTCACACACCCGGGTGGTCAGCATCTTGTCTCCCTGCTGATCTCTCCGGAAGGCGATGCCCGTGAGCCGCTTGCTGTCCGGTGCGGTGAACACCAGGAAGACGCGCACTCCGTATGGGTCCACCCAGGCGAGGTAGTCGCGGACGAAAAGGGGGAGTCGAGTGCCCTTGGGTAACTCGACGTACTTGCGGTCCCGTGAACGGAAGGCGCTCAGGAGCTCTTTCTCGGTCTCGATGCGGAACATAAGGGTCTTCTCCGGGTATCACATCTCGTGCAGTAGCAGCGGCAGGTGACGGCGGCGTGACGGGGTCTGCTGGCGCAGACGTGGCGATGGAGTGGCTCTGACACGGATGTTTCCGAGGCGATTGTCGGTGTTCTGATGGCCGGCTGCCTCCTCGGGCAGCAAGGGGGGTGGGTCTCGGGGCTCCTTCGTGTCAGGACAGGTGGGGCCGGGTCGTCCCCGGACTCATCATGTCGATGACCTTCCTCGACCGACTCATGCGCCGCGACCGTTGGCATCTGGACCTGGCCGAAGCTCCCTGGGCGGGCCGTCCCTCCCTTCATGACTTCCTGGTGCGCCACACGCGGCCCGACGGCAAGGGCCTGACCCCCGAGGGCCAGAACCTTCCGGACGAGCAGGTGGAGCCCGGTGCCATCCACTGGGCCGCCGGGGCGAAGGATGGGGTGAGACGCCACCATTTCGGGAGTGGCAGCGCGGAGGGGCGCGTGCGGGAAGTGGTGGCGTCCCTGCGCGCCGTCCTGGGGCAGCCCGACGCCGAGCGCCTCGCTGCCCTCTATACGCTGCTGCGCGATGGCGAGACCTTGGCCGTCGTGGACGAGGTGCTGGAGGCCTTGCGCGCGGAGGCTCGTGCGGGGGCTGCCTGGATGGATGTGGAGCGTCTGCACACGCTCGCGCTCTGGCTCGCCACTCGCGCGGTGGACCGCGAGCCGGTGAAGTTTGGCCTCGCGATGCTGGGGCTCTTCACGGGGTTCGATGACACGGAGGTGCTGCACACGCTCGGTCAGCACGACGAGTTCACCCTGTACGCGGCCGTGGTGCTGTCCAACTCCGGCGAGGACTCAGAGGCCGCGCTCTTCGCGCTTGCCCAGCGCGTCCACGGCTGGGGCCGCGTGCACCTGGTGGAGCGGTTGGCGGAGGACGCGAAGTCCCCGGCGCTGCGCCGCTGGCTCGTGCGCGAGGGCTTCCGCAACTCGGTCATGTACGAGTACCTGGCGCACGTGTGCGCCGTGGGCGGGGGCTTGCGCGAGCAGCTCGACGTGTCCGAGCCGGACGATGCGCTGCTGAGCGGGGCGTCCCTGTTGTGGGTCGCGCTGCTGGCCGGTGGGCCCGCTCCCGACGTGGACTCGTACGAGGATGGCGCCGCCGCGGCCGAGCTGCTGTTCGGACACCTGGAGCGGCGCGCGAGCCGGCTCGAGCACTACCAGGCCGTGGACGCTCAGCTCTCCTGGCTGCTGGAGGAGGCAAACTGGAATGAGCGGGCGAGCCGCGGCTGGATGCCCGAGGTGCGCGCGCGGTTGCAGGCCCGGTGCGAAGCGCTGCTCGAGCGGCCGCTGTGGCGTGGGCTGGCGGAGCAGGGGCTCGCATCCGAGGACCCCGTCACCTTCCACCGCGCGGCGATCGTTGGCGGGAAGGTTGGGGCGGACGTGTGGTCCGCGGCCTTCCGGCGCTACACCGCGGGAGATCTCGGTCAGTCGTGGTGGCTCGCTCGCACCGCGGACCCCGAGCGCGCGCGCCGCTTCGTGGCCGCTACGCTGGAGGCGCTCGACTTCGCGCAGCTGTGCACGGGGCCCACCTCGCAGGCGGGCTTTGGCCCGGACTTCGAGAAGCACCATGCGCACGAGCTCGCGCTGGGCGTGCTTCCACTCCTGCCGGGAGAAGGTTGGGCCCTGGTGAATGCGGGGCTGCGCAGCCCATCGGTGCGGGTGCGGAACTCGGCCCTGAAGGTACTGGGGGCGTGGCCCGAGTGGCCCGTTGGGGCGGCGGAGGCGCTGCGGGCGGCGCACGCACGGGAGCCGGACGAGGACCTGAAGGTTGAGGCGGCAGCGCTGCTGGCGCGCTGAGCGCTCAAATGCTCCCTCTCCCGGGGGGAGAGGGGAAATGGTCTCGGGCTCTCCCTCGTGGGCCTGCCTGAAAGGGATTAGAAGGGAACCCACGCCCGCGAGGAGGGAGCGCCAGCCCTGCACGCTCCTCCCCGGGGTGTGAGGCCCCCTGTTACTCTGAATCAGCGACCGAGCTGGATGTTCTCCAGGACTCCGAGCGCGTCCGGGATGAGGACGGCCGTGGAGTAGTAGGTGCTCACCAGGTAGGAGGAGACCGCCTTCTCGTTGACGCCCATGTGCCGCACGGACAGGCCCGGCTCGACCTCATCCGGGATGCCCGTCTGCCGCAGGCCAACCACGCCTTGATCGTCCTTCCCCGTCCGGAGCACGAGGATGGACGTCGTGCCGTGCTCGGAGATGGGAATCTTGTCGCAGGGCAGGATCGGAACGCCGCGCCAGCCGATGAACTTCCGCCCCTCCACCTCGACGACAGGCGGATAGAGCCCGCGCCGGGTGCACTCCTGCCCGAACGCGGCGATGGCGCGCGGATGCGCCAGGAAGAACCGCGACTTCTTGCGGCGGCTGAGCAGATCATCCATGTCATCGGGCGTCGGCGGCCCGCTGCGCGCGTGGATGCGCTGCTTGAGGTCCGCGTTGTGCAGCAGCCCGAAGTCCCGGTTGTTGATCATCTCGTTCTCCTGCGCCTCGCGCAGGGCCTCGATGGTCAACCGGACCTGTTCCGCGACCTGATTCATCGGGCCGTTGAACACGTCCGCGACGCGGTTATGCACCCGGAGCAGGGTCTGGGCCAGGCTCAGCTCATACTCGCGGGGCCTGAGGTCGTAGTCGACGAACGTCCCCGGCAGCTCCGGCTCGCCGTGGTGTCCTGCGGAGAGCTGGATGGCCGCCTGCCCCGCCTTGTCCTGGGGCTTGCTCAACCGTGCCTTCACCCGCTCGACGTGAGCGGACAGGGCCGGGGACTGCTTGATCATGTCCTCGAACACCCGCTGCGGCAGCATCATCACGATGCAGGGTGTCAGGGCCTTGACCGTGAACTTCCACTGGTCGTTCGACTCCAGCACCGCCATGTCCCCGAAATGGTCGCCGTCGGCGAGCGTCTCGAGCATGACCTGATCGCCATACCGGCCACGGCCCAGCTTCTGGGCCATGCCATGGGCGAGCAGCACCACGTGCTCGGCGGGCTGGCCCGCCTCGACAATCAGGTCGCCCGGCTTGAACTCCTTCTGGACGAACCGTGACGCCAGGGAGCTCAACACCTCCAGGTCCTCGACGTCGCGCAAGAGCGGCAGCTCACGCAACTCCTGGGGAATGACCTCCACCCGGGCGCCGATGTTGGAGAAGCTGAGGCGCCCGTCACCCGTGGAATACGTCAGCCGGCGGTTGACGCGGTACGTACCACCCGGCACCTCCTCCCAGGGCAGCATGCGCAGCAGCCACCGGGGGGAGATTCCCAACATCTGCGGCCGCGACTTGGTCGTCGTCGCGAGCTGACGGGCCGCTTCCGTCGATAGACTCAACTGCCGTTCTTCGACTCCACCACCACCGCTGCCCGTGTTTATCGTATTCGCCATGAGCTGTGCCTCAGCTTTGTCTGGACTGCCTCACGGACCGGCTGCGTCCTAGACGCGGCCGATCTCCACGCTCTCGAGGATGCCGAGCGCGTCGGGGATGAGGACGGCCGTGGAGAAGTAGGTGCTGACGAGGTAGGACATGACGGCCTTGTCGTTGATGCCCATGAACCGCACGTTCGTGCTGGGCTCGATCTCGTCGGGGATGCCGGCCTGGTGCAGACCGATGACGCCCTGGTTCTCCGCGCCCGCGCGCATCAGCATGATGGAGCTGGTCCGCGACTCGCTGATGGGAATCTTGTTGCAGGGGAAGATGGGGACGCCACGCCAGGCGGTGACCGCGCGGCCGTTCACGTCCACGCTGCCCGGGTAGACCCCGCGGCGGTTGCACTCCTGGCCGAACGCGGCGATGGCGCGCGGGTGGGCCAGGAAGAAGGACGGGTCCTTCCACACGGTGGCCAGCAGCTCGTCCATGTCATCCGGCGTCGGCGGGCCGCTGCGGGTGTGGATGCGCTGCTTGAGGTCCGCGTTGTGCAGCAGGCCGAACTCGCGGTTGTTGACGAGCTCGTGCTCCTTGCGCTCCTTCAGCGCCTCGACGGTCAGACGCAACTGCTCCTGGGTCTGGTTCATCGGGTCGTTGAAGAGGTCGGCGACGCGCGTGTGAATCTGGAGCACCGTCTGCGCCAGGCTCAGCTCGTACTCGCGGGGCGACGTCTCGTAGTCCACGAAGGTGCCCGGCAGCACGGGCTCGCCGTGATGTCCGGCGGCCAGCTCGATGTCCGCCTGGCCCGAGGCGTCCTTCTTCTTCTTGGCGAGCTCCTTGAAGTCCGCGATGTGCTTCTGCAGCGTCGGGGCCTGGCCGAGCACCGCCTCGAACGCGGACTGCTTGAGGATCAGCACCGTGGCCGAGGTGACGGCCTTGGTCGTGAACTTCCACTGGTCGTTCGACTCGAGCAGCACCTCGTAGCTGTAGTGGTCGCCATCGGCCAGCACCTCGAGCACCGTCTGCTCGCCGTACTTGCTGGTGCCGATCTTGTTCACCTTGCCGTGAGCGATGAGGACGATGGAGTCGGCCTCCTGGCCGGCCTGGGTGATGACCTCACCGGCCTTGTACTCCTTCTGCTCGAAGCGGTTGGCCAGGGCCTGCAGCACCTCGGGGTCCTCGAAGCCGCGCAGCAGCGGCAGCTCGCGGAGCTCCTGGGGGATGACCTGCACCTTGGCGCCGGTGCTGGTGAAGGACACGCGGCCATCGCCCACGGCATAGCTCAGGCGCCGGTTGACGCGGAACACGCCGCCGTTGACCTGCACCCAGGGCAGCAGCTTGAGCAGCCACCGGGTGGAGATGCCCTGCATCTGCGGGGCGGACTTGGTGGTCGTCGCGAGCTGGCGCGCCGCCTCCGTCCCAAGGCTCATCTGCTGCTTGTTGGCTTCCTCAATCAGCTTCTCGATATTCGCCATGACCTACCTCTTTCCTTCTGTCTGAAGAAAACGATCCTTCTCACGGCCAGCCGGCTCGGGCCGCTGACCACCCACCAACGAAGCGATGCGCGCCGCCGACGTCCCCAGTCCAGTGGGACCCCGGAGCTGGTTCAGGTACCGCCCGGGCGTCCGGCTCTGACGCAGCTCGGCTTCCTTGTAGCGGTCCACCGTCTGGTGCCAGATGAGGACGCCCGCCATCCATTGCTGGAGCTGCTCGACGTAGGCGTGCAGCCGCTCCTGCGCCTTCCCGTCCAACTCGAAGTGGGTGATGAGCGTCGGCAGCTCGGTCTTGATGATGTGCTGGAACTGCTCCATCCGCGCGGTCATCAGATTGTTGACGACCTCGACGCCCTGCTGCTTGTCCAGGTCGAGGAAGCGCTGCACCACCAGCACGCCGTTGTGGATCTCCCCCTCGAACTCGATCTCCTTCTGGTAGGAGAAGACGTCGTTGGTGAGGCAGGCGTAGTCGGCGGCCGAGTTCTCGAGCGCGCGCATGATGCGGGTCCGGAAGAGCTCGGCCGGGAGCCCGTTGCCCTGGGCCAGCCGAGACAGGCTCATGGTGAGATCCGAGCCGAACGTCTTGCGGCGCATCTCCACGTAGTCCACCGGGTCCGGCACCCGGTTCTGGGTCTGATTGGCCAGCTCCCACAACCAGCTCTCGGTCATGTCCAGGATGGCCTTGCGGAACTGGCTGCGCCCCTCGGCGGACATGGGGCCCGCGGTGCGAGCCCAGATGTCGGCCAGGCCCCGCTCCACCGGGTTGGTGGGGACGGCGGTGAGGGTGGCGGGGTCATCCGGCATGAATGCCGCCAGCCGCGCGTGGAACACCTTGGCCCCCGCCATGTCGCGGGTGTTGCCGTAGATCGCCGGGAAGTAGTCGTCGGCGTAGGTTCCCCAGACGAGCCAGGCGGCCGTGATGTCGAGCTGGGGGCCGGACGCCGCCGGGTGGATCAACGCACCGCACAGGGCCACGTCGGCGACATCGAAGATGTGGTCATTCCAGATGTAGGCGCCCGGGAGGCCCGGCAGGGAGTCCAGCATTCCCATCCGGCGCGCCCACGCCTTGGAGCTGCGGCGCGCGGCGTCCAGGTGCGGGTTCTGCCGCGTCGAGTACGGCATGTAGAACTTCGGCAGCTTGACCGGGCCCACGGGCGTAAAGGGGACGTGGGTGAAGCTCTTGACCCGTTGCAGCCCCAGGGCGCCCGGCGTCAGGGGGAGCCGCGCCCCGGAGGTCCCCAGGCCCGTGGCACCGAGGGGCAGACCGCCCAGCGAGTGCCCCGCGTTGTTCCCGGCGGACTTGTTCATGTAGCGGCTCGAGCGCATGTGCCACTCGTGGCCGCCGGACTGCCAGTCCTGCAGTCCGCGGATGTAGCTGAGGATCTGCGTCTGCTCGACGGGGTTGATGCCGAACTCCGCGAAGAGGAGTGGCAGCTCCGTCAGGGCGGTGTTCTCGAACTGCTGCAGCCGGGACGTGAGGATGTCGTTGGTCAGGTCGGCGGCGCGCTGCGTGCCGACGTCCAGGAAGCGCTCGAGGACGAGGACACAGTTGGAGAGCTCGCCCTCCTCCAGGATTTCCCGCTCGTAGGAGAACAGGTCGTTGCGCAGGTGCACCGCATCGGCGAACGTGTCCTTGAGGACGCGCATCGGACGGGACTCGGCGATGCGGGCGGGGACCTCGGCGAAGACGGCGTGCTCGACGAGGTCCGCCGACCACGGGGCTCCGCCCACCTTGCGGCGCATCTCGATGTACTCGATGGGGTTGGAGACACGCTTCTCGCTGATGTTGGCGAGCTCCCACATCGACTCGTCGAGCAGGGCCTTGGTGCTCTCGAAGAACCGGCGGCGCCAGGCCTCGGACTTGGAGGGCACCGTGCGCTTCCAGAGGTCCGCCAGGCCCGCCTCCACCGGATTGGTGGGCTCGGGCATGGCGACGGAGAGGTCCACCGGCATGAACATGGGCAGCCGGTCGAGGTACGCCTTCGCACCCACCATGTCCCTGGAGCGCTTGAAGAGCTCGAGGAAGTGATCGTCGAAGTAGAAGACCCAGACGTACCAGTCCGTGATGAGGTCCAGCTCGGGGCCCGGAGCCTCGGGATGGGTGTACGCGCAGAGCAGCGCGTAGTCCATGGCGTCGAACTTCGCCTCGTTCCAGATCTCCGGGGCGCTTCCGTCCTTCGGCTTGCCGATGATGCCCAGCTCGTACGACCACGCCTTGGAGTGCGTCCGCGCGCCCTCGAGGTTGGGATTCAGGCGCGCCGGCCAGGGGACGTAGAAGTCTGGCAATTCAAAGGGTTGCTTGGCTTGCGCCTTCATGCTTGCACCTTGTGACGGTCCTTCGGAAATCGATGAATGGGATGGGATGAGAGGCGGGGGGGACCGTGCGTTCGTGCTGCGCGCGGCTCCTTCAGCAAGCCATGTGCCAGTGGCCGCCAGGGCCACATGACGCGTAAGGGGGCGGAATCAGGAGGCTGGGGCCAGGGGCGGCGGTGCTCGCAGCGGAGAGCGACACGTCAGCGAGGCGGACTGACATGTCAGTGGGGCCGACTGACATGTCAGCGAGACAGCGGCACGTTCACCGGGAGTGATGCTGAGAAGATGAGATACGCGGCGCTCGGGGAGCACCGCGCCGTGCTGGAATCACAGGGGCTTCATGTTTTACGGAGAGTCCGCGCACCAGGATCTGGAGTTGTCGAGCAACCGCAGGGCCGCTTCGGAGGCGAGGACACGCGGGACGCTCATGTTCGTTCTTCCCTGGCCTAGAAGAAGCCCATCGCCTTCGGCGAGTAGCTGACGAGCAGGTTCTTCGTCTGCTGGTAGTGATTGAGCATCATCCGGTGGTTCTCACGGCCGATGCCCGACTGCTTGTAGCCACCGAAGGCCGCATGCGCCGGGTACAGGTGGTAGCAGTTCGTCCAGACGCGGCCCGCCTGCACCTCGCGGCCCACCCGGTACGCCGTCGACGTGTCGCGCGTCCACACGCCGGCCCCGAGGCCGTACAGCGTGTCGTTGGCGATCTTCAGCGCATCATCCACGTCCTTGAAGGACGTCACGGAGACGACCGGTCCGAAGATCTCCTCCTGGAAGATGCGCATCCGGTTGTTGCCCTCGAAGATGGTCGGCGAGACGTAGTAGCCGTTGTCGAGGTCGCCGCCGTGGCGCAGCCGCTCGCCACCGAGCAGCACCTTCGCGCCCTCCTTCTTGCCGATGTCCACGTACGAGAGGATCTTCTCCAGCTGATCATTCGACGCCTGGGCGCCGATCATCGTGGAGGTGTCCAGCGGGTTGCCCGTCTTGATCTTCTTCGTGCGCTCGATGGCCCGCTCGAGGAACTCCTTGTAGATCTTCTCGCTGACGAGCGCGCGCGAGGGACAGGTGCAGACCTCGCCCTGGTTCAGGGCGAACATGGCGAAGCCCTCCATCGCTTTGTCCGCGAAGTCGTCGTTCTTCGCGAAGATGTCGTCGAAGAAGATGTTGGGCGACTTGCCGCCGAGCTCCAGCGTCACCGGAATCAGGTTCTCGGACGCGTACTGCATGATGAGCCGGCCAGTGGTGGTCTCACCGGTGAAGGCCACCTTCGCCACGCGCTTGTTCATGGCCAGCGGCTTGCCCGCCTCCACGCCAAAGCCGTTCACGATGTTCAGCACACCTGGGGGGAGCAGGTCTCCAATGAGCTCCGCGAGCATGAGGATGGAGGAGGGCGTCTGCTCGGCCGGCTTGAGCACCACCGCGTTGCCCGCGGCGAGCGCCGGGGCGAGCTTCCACGCGGCCATGAGCAGCGGGAAGTTCCAGGGGATGATTTGCGCTACCACGCCGAGCGGCTCGTGGAAGTGGTAGGCCACGGTGTCCGCGTCCAGCTCGGACAGGCTGCCCTCCTGCGCACGGATGCAGCCGGCGAAATAGCGGAAGTGGTCCACCGTCAGCGGCAGGTCCGCGGCGAGCGTCTCGCGGATGGGCTTGCCGTTGTCCCACGTCTCCGCGATGGCCAGCTTCTCGAGGTTCTGCTCGATGCGGTCGGCGATCTTGTTGAGGATGATGGCCCGCTCGGTGGGCGAGGTCTTCCCCCAGCCCGTCTTCGCGCGGTGCGCGGCGTCGAGCGCGGCCTCGATGTCGCTCGCATCCGAGCGGGGCACCTCACAGAACGCGCGGCCGGTGACGGGGGTGATGTTCTCGAAGTACCGGCCATTCTTCGGCGGGGTCCATTCACCACCGATGTAGTTGGCGTAGCGCGACTTGAACTGGACCGGCGAACCCGACGTGTTGGGGGCTGCGTACACCTTGCTGGACATCTGCGCTCCGTGGGGAAGAGCCGCGGGATTGCGGCGTGAGCCCTGGTCTTCAGTGCAGCGCACGTGCCCAAGCCCCTTCCCTCTCACGCGGTGTCGCGACCTGGAGCGGAAGCGGTCATCGAGACGAGACAGGTGCAGCGTTTCGCGACATGACGCGGGACGTCACAGAAAAAGGGCACGAGGCCCGCGTGCAATCCCCTGAGGGCCTGGATCAGAATTCGGAAGGTCCGGAGGACACAGAGATGCTCAAACTGATCGAGCCGGAGCCGCAGGTCTGGGAGCGTTTCGTCTCGGGTGTCGTCGAGGCAGAGGCGCGCTCGCACTCCATTCTCCGCCGCTGGTCGCGTGCGGTGGCGTTGGGGGCGAAGGCGGCCGGCCCCGCGCACTCCGAAGGCGTCACCGATGCGGAGCTGCGTTCCCGGCGCGAGTCCCTGACCGAGCGCTGTGTCGATGCGGTCCAGCTCGTCTCTCGGCTCGCGACAGAGACGAGCGCCTCCGCGTTCCGCGCCGTCCTCTCCGATGCGGAGGGCGTCGTGGTGCTCGCACGGGGTGGTGCTGGTGCGTCCCTCCATTCCGCGGACACATCACGGCTGGTGGAGGGCGCGAGCTGGGCGGAGCGCACGCGCGGCACGAATGCCATTGGGACCGCGATTGCCGAGGGCGAGCCGGTCGCGGTGGTCGGGCGCGCGCACCTGGAGGAGCGCAACCACGGCCTCGTCTGCTACGCGGCGCCGATTCGAGATCCATTCGGTGAGCTGGTCGCCGTGCTGGATGTGAGTGGAGCCGTGACCCAGGCGGACCCGCTGCTCGAGGCGCTCGTGCTCGCATCCGCGCATGCCGCCGAGCAGTCGCTCCGGCTTCGCAGCTATGAGGAGATGCTCATGGGGGGCCGCCGGAGCCTCGAGGCTCAGCTCTCCGGCTTCCCGTCACTCCTGGTCGAGGCGCCCGGCGTGGTCCGGCAGGTGAGCGCGGATGCGGCGGCGAGGCTCGGCCAGTCACCCTCCTCCGTGATGGGACGGCCTGTCGAGAAGGTGCTTCCGCTGTCGTGGACCGCGCTCGTGGAGGCGGCCCTGAGTGGCAAGCAGTGCCGCGTCTCCGGTATGCGGCTCCACCCTGTGCCGCACTTCGATGCACGCGGACGTCCCCTCGCGCTCGCCGTCTTCCTCGAGCGCGACGTTCCCCGGGCGCGCGTGGCGGAGCCGCTGCCTTCTTCGTTCGACAGGCTCGTGGGGAGTGATCCGGTGTTGCAGGAGACGAAGCAACGGGCGGCCCGGGTCGCGCGCAGTCCGCTGCCGGTCCTGTTGCTCGCCGAGACGGGCACTGGCAAGGAGCTGCTCGCACGCGCCATTCACGATGCGAGTGGCACTGCGTCCGGCCCCTTCCTGGCCATCAACTGTGGAGCGATGCCCGCGGGGCTGCTCGAGGCCGAGCTGTTCGGCTACGCACCAGGAGCCTTCACCGGCGCGCTCGCCGCTGGAAGCAAGGGCAAGCTCGGCGCGGCCGATGGGGGAACGCTGTTCCTCGATGAGATTGGCGAGATGCCCGAGCAGCTCCAGGCGCTCCTGCTCCGGGTACTCGATGATGGGCACTACTTCCGGCTCGGCGAGACGCGGCCGCGGGAGTCTCGCTTCCGACTCATCAGCGCCACTTGCCGTGACCTGCCCGCGCTGGTGGAGGCGGGGAAGTTCCGGCGCGACCTTTACTACCGCATTCGTGGCGCGGTGCTCTCCCTGCCGCCCCTTCGCCGGAGAACGGACAAGGTCGAGCTGTCGCGCGCACTCGTGGAGAACATCGCCCAGGCTCAGCGGGGTGAGGTGCCTCCGCTGTCCCCCGAGACCGAGCGGCTCATCGAGGCGCACACGTGGCCGGGGAACGTGCGGGAGCTGAAGTCCGCGCTCGCGCATGCCTTCGCGCTCGCGGGTGAGGGCGAGCCGCTCGCTCCCGAGCACCTCCCGGGGGATGTCGCCGAGCCGTCCGGCGCCGCGGAGACCAACGAGGGGGGTGGCAGGAAGGCCGCGGAGGCCCGCGCGCTGAAGGATGCGATGGCCGCCGCGAGCGGGAACCTCAGCGAGGCGGCGCGGCGTCTGGGGGTTGCGCGGAGCACGCTGTACCGGATGCTCAGCCGGCACGGGCTCGCCTGAGCCACCATGCCCGAGGGCTCTGGAAGCCGCGGGCCGAGTCTCACCATGGACAGCAGGCGTGCGAGTCCGGCCATCGCTCGGGGCGGGGCGCATCGAAAATCCAGCCTCAATGCCTCGGCGTAGCTGCTGGTGAGGCGGCGGTGACACCGCAGCCCATACCCGAGGAGCCACGCCATGAATCGCAAGACGAAGAAGCAGTCGCAGCCGCGGAAAACCCAGCAGTCGACCAGGCGGTCACAGGAATTGGAGAAGAAGGAGCTGACCCTCGAGGACCTGGCCTCGGTCACGGGTGGCTTCGCCGAGGCCTTGGAACTCGTGCCGGATGCCTCGGTCAAGCTGGAAGACCGCGCGGGCAACAAGGGCGAGGCGGAGTGAGTCGCTCGGACCACCTCCTTCACCCCAGCACCGAGGACGGCGGTGCCTCACCGCGCCGCCGTCCCGCACCTTCGAGTCCACGGTCATGCTCAGCGCTCTTCCCTCTCCTGTTCCCTTCGAGCCCCATGCGGAGTCGCTTCTGCAACTGCCGCTCGTTCGCCGGATGCTCTCGGATCCCCTGGTGCGCCTCGTGCCGCGCGCGATTGATCAACGGTGGCACTACGAGCGCATCGCCCCGGTGTCCCTGACGGGCTTCAACCCCTTCCATCGGTCCGTCTTCTACGCGAGCAACTCGGCGCTCTCGCGCTGGCTCGATGCGCCATACGGCTCGGCCCGGGACTACAACGAGGGGGACCACCTGGTCCGGGAAGTGCTGTTCGCTGTGCACGACTACCTGCATTGCTGGTCCGCGGCGGCCATCGCCGGATTGGCCCCGCGGGTCCGGTTCGATACCGGCCCCATCCTCCGCGACAACCTCGAGGATTTCGTCTTCTGCCATCTCCTGACCGAGGTGGCTGCGACGGTCGGGCTTGATTACTGGTACCTCTCGACCTTCAACCTCGCCGAGCGGATACCGATTGGCACCACGCTCGTGAACCTCACGGTCAACTATCACGAGCGCTACGTCTCCGAGTACCGCCGGTTCTGCCCGCGCTGGGATGCGCAGCGCCCCGAATTCTTTGGTGACCTTGCCCGCTTCTACTGCTCGGGCGTCTTCGAGGGCTTCGATGTCCGGGATGTGCGCAGGAGCCCCCGGCTGCTCAAATGGCTCTCGCACGAGCTGACCTACGGCGCCAGGCAGCGCGAGTACACCCGGCTGTGGTTGTCCTTCCTGGCCGCCGAGGAGATTCCACCTGGCCCCCGCGGACTGTCCGCGCCCGTCTCCTTCGAGGAGCCCTGGAAGCAGCGGCTGATTCACGAGCTGGGGCGGGTGATGTTCGCGAAGATCAAGGAGGACTCAGACAGTGGACTCGTGCTCCGCAATCGGAACGAGCCTCCCGAGAGTCCGAGAGCGCGCCGGCCCGACTTCCGCTTCGTGAATGCGAATGTGGTTCCGTTCACGCCGGGCGCGGCCCCCGAGAGCCTGCGCTACTACGTCCTCCAGCGTGTCTCGGCGATGGCGTTCGACAGGTTGAGCAGAGACGTCCGGCAGGCCATTGCGCGTGGACTCCGGCGCGAGGAGCACGAGGAGGTATTGCGGCTCATCGAGAGGGCGGAGCGTGTTCCTCCGGTGGGAGGCGAGCCACGAGACCTGTTCGTCCTGAACTAGGAGTTCTTGGACCTGGTCCGAGAGCCCGTGGATGTCCCCTCTCCCAGAGGGAGAGGGCTAGGGTGAGGGTATCCGGATCCGTTCTTCAATCCGTGGCCCCAGGGTGGGCACGGGTTCAACCCGGGTTCACCCGACACCCTCACCCCGTCCCTCTCCCGGAGGGAGAGGGGAAATGGCCGTGGGCACTTCTTCGCGGACCTGTCTGAAAGGGATTGGCGCGGAATCTGAAACACACGAAGGAGCTGGCCTTGTCTCCGAACTGCAAGCGTCCACCGAGTCACCCGACAGACCCCTGGTCGGTCCCCGTTCCCGTCGGGCCCGCGGGATTCACCTCGTTGCATGCGAGCCATGCCGAGTGCGCCGTCCAGGTAGACCTCGGGCGCATCGGGCCCTTCGGGTTTTCGGTGCGGCCGGCGCAGGAATCAGAGCTCTTGTATGCGGACCTCCAGACCAATGCGGACGGCAACATCTCCCGGCGGCTGGGGTCGGGCCGAGCGGGTTTCTACGCTGGCAAGTACCTGAAGGGCGTGGGCCGCACCCCGCTCGCGGCGAACTGGTGCCACCGGACAGATCGCTACCACAGCAGCGGGCACCTGCTCCCTTCCGCTGCCGCGAGGGAGTACCTCGTGAGCTGTTACCTGGAGGAACTGGGCGCAGGTGACACCCTCGTCGCTTGCGAGGGACTGCTCCTCGCGCCGTTGCCACCGGAGGCCGAGCAGTATGTGGAGTCGATCTTCGCGGGTCGCGACCCGCGCCAGCTCGCCCAGGTGGATCGGCGGCTTCAGGCGATCTCCGTCAAGGACGCGGGCTTCGCGCGCCTGTCCAACTTCGTCTGGGCGTTCTCCCAGTGGCGCGGTGGCGCCCCGTTCGTGATCGAGTTGTTCCTGCGGATGGCCAGGTACCTGGGAGGCCCCTCCCAGCCAGATGTGCGCACTGGCGACGTCTCCCCCGAGGCGCTCGCGGAACGTCTGGAGCGCGCCATCGAGCGGCTCGTCCACCACTTCGAGCGGTTCTTCCAGTCCGGCGTCTACTGGGGCTCCTTTCACAACAACTTCACCGCGGATGGTCGCTTCCTCGACCTGGAGACCCCCACGGTTCTGGGAGGGCCTTTCATCGGTATCCTCGCCCCGGCGGGCAAGCTGCCCGAGTCGGTGGACCCGGCGGGTTCCCGAATCTTCGTCGGGTGCGAGGTGCTGCAATGCCTCGGGCAGGTCCGCACGTTCCTCGCCTTTCTCATCCACCGGCTGGAGTGGCTGGGCCGGAACGACTGGGACGGGGGCGAGCTGGAACGTCGCTTCCTCCGGGACACGGCCGAGGCCCTGCGCACGCGGTTTCCGCCCTCGCACTGGCTCCATGACGTGAGCGCACTCACGGAGAAGCTGACCGCAGCGCTCGCCTCGACGCTCGCCTTGCCACCTGGGGCAACGGAGGAGCTGCGCGCGTTGGTGGAGGCGCAGTGCCGCGTGATGCTGAACGTGGAGCCGAGGCACGCGGAGGCGGTCCGGCTCGTGCCGGTGAAGATGCCGCTCGCCAATCCAGAGCCCATCTTCCCAGTCGTGGTGGGAGTTCCCCGCTTCCTCGAGGGATGGGGGGGCCAGACGCGTGCGGGCAGAATCTTCAACGCCGCGCTCGGCCAGGTGGATGGGGTCGGAGAGGTCGCTACTGCCCTCGAAGCACTCCGCGAAGCGGAGGCCTCAATCCGGAACTCAGCCCGTGAACAGCGGAGGCTAGGAGCGGAGCCTGAGAGGAACAACGGTCCCGTGAGGAAGCGGGCGACTCAAGGGCGAGGACGGGACTGATCGACACGTTGGACGGAGCCCTGAGTCGAAGATGGAGCGGATACCGCGGCCGGCGGAG
The DNA here is from genome assembly GCF_026626635.1 of Archangium lansingense. GTDB lineage: Bacteria > Myxococcota > Myxococcia > Myxococcales > Myxococcaceae > Archangium > Archangium lansingense. The sequence goes on along the minus strand of NZ_JAPNKA010000001.1, from coordinate 13,297,617 downwards.
GAACAAAGGGGCTGGGTCTGGCCGCTCTCTCAGTCTCCGCCTGGGGGAGCTACCCGTCAGGCTCGGTCTTCACTCTAACCACGAGGGTATCCTGGCCTAATCCTCCTCGGGTAAGTCAGTTAAGGGTGAGCCCTGCATGGCAGAAGACGCCTCGCAGGGCCGCCTTAACCCAATATCCCGAGGGGGATTAGTTCTGGCTTGCGGCCCACTTCGCGTGGAATAGCATCCTTCTCATGAGCCCGCGTCTCTTGTCCCTTTCAGAGGCTGTGCACGATATCACCGACGCAATGAGGCCGAGGCCCTGGCAGAGCAGCCAATCCTCCCCGACCTCCCGGTTTTTCTTCATCGTTGGCGCCGGCATCTCGCATCCGCCGCTTCCTCTTGCCAGTGGTATCGAGGAGCTCTGTCGTCAGGAGATCGTGAGGCGGGGTCGTACGTTTCCATCCACCAACGGGACGTCGATGGATCGCTACGAGAAGTATTTCCAGGAGGCGTTCCCGCATCCCGAAGTCCGGCAGGCATTCCTGCATCATCAAATCAAGTCGGCACCGATTTCTGCGGCGAACTTCCGGTTGGCCCACCTTGTTAGCTCCGGCAAGCTCACCAACCTCGTTGTCACGACGAACTTCGACGAGCTCCTGACCAAGGCGCTGCGTCTCTTCGGAAAGGACGTGATCGTCTGTGACCACCCCAAGACGACGCAGCGGATCGATCCGAAGCGGGACGACCTCCAGGTCGTCCATGTGCACGGGACGCACTGGTTCTACGACTGTTGCAATCTGAAGGAAGAGATCGAGAACCGTGCGCAGGATGACCGTGACGACAACTCCAGCATGGGCCAACTCCTCGATCGGATGCTCTTCGATCGATCCCCTCTGGTCGTCGGCTATTCCGGCTGGGAGGGAGATGTTGTCATGGCCGCGCTCAAGCGTCGGCTCAAGACGCAACTGAGCTACAACTTGTACTGGTTCTGCTTCAGTCGCGCCGACGTAGAGAGGCTTCCCAGGTGGCTGAAGGAGCATGGGAGTGTTCGATTTGTGGTGCCGCCCTCTGCTGCTTCTGCGGAGAAGGGCGAGGGTGCCGACACTCTGCGTGATACGCCCATGGAACCCACCCGGGCGGGGCCGGTTGGCGCAGGGGCCGCTGGCGATTCGCAGCCCAAGGACCCAATGCTTCCCGCTCATCAGGTCTTCGATGCGCTGATCCAGGGCCTTCATCTGGAGGAGCCCTTGCTTACGAAGTCGCCGCTGGAGTTCTTCGCCGACCAGTTGAGCAATCTTGTCGCGCAGGATGTTCCGGAGAAGGACGACATCTACCTGATCCGACAGGTCATCCGTCACGTCAAAGAAGGAGCGGGGTTGGCACAGCGGGAGATGGAAAAGAGGTCTCAGAGGGAGAAGGAAACCACGGAACTCTTCGAGCGCGTGAGCAAGGCTGTTCGCAGTGCTTCCTATGCCGAGGCGGTCGAGGTGGCGTTCGAGATCGACCCCAGCCACCTCTCCGCACCGCAGCGTGTAGACTTCGAGGCTGCACTAGACGCCATTTATCAGAATGCCTCGGACCTAGATGCGAAGACGAAACTCGATGTCAGCACGGTGCGGATTCGACTCTGTGCTGTCGCTCGTACATCGGGCTCCGGGGAATCAGACTGGCTGGTGCGAGAAGCTAAGGCGATCCACGGAAAGGGCTATTCGCTGTCAGTACTCGGTCGGCACACCGAGGCCATCGCAACGTACGACGAACTCATCCAGCGCTTCGGCGAGTCTACAGACCCTGCCCTGCTGGAGCGGGTTGCCAAGGCACTCGTGAACAAGGGGGCTGCGCTGGGGAGGGACGGCAAGGGGGCGGAGGCGATTGCAGCTTACGACGAAGTCGTCCGGCGCTTCGGAGAGTCCACCGAAATGGCCCTGAAAGAGCAGGTCGCCAGAGCGCTCGTGAACAAGGGGGCAGCATTGGGGAGGGACGGCAAGGGGGCGGAGGAGATTTCAGCCTACGATGAAGTCATCCGGCGCTTCGATGAATCCCCTGATGCCATCCTGAAGGAGCAGGTCGCCAGGGCGCTCGTGTATAAGGGGACAGCGCTAGGGAAGGACGGCAGGCGGGCGGCGGAGGTTGCGACCTACGATGAAGTCGTTCGGCGTTTCAGTGATTCCACCGGAACCGCCCTGAAGGCGTGGGTTGCCTGGGCGATCGTGAACAAAGGAATCGCGTTGGGCGCTGACGGTAAGGGGGTGGAGGAGGTTGCGACCTACGATGAAGTCATCCGGCGTTTCAGCGATTCCACCGAAATGGCCCTGAAAGAGGCGGTTGCCTGGGCAATGGTGAACAAGGGAATCGTGTTGGAGGCTGATGGTAAGGGGGCGGAGGCGATTGAGATCTGTGACGAGGTCATCCGGCGCTTCGGAGAGTCCACCGATACCGCTTTGCAGGAGGTGGTTGCCAGGGCGCTCGGGAACAAGGGACTCGCTCTGGCCAAGGACGGCAAGATGGCGGAGGCGATTGCGACCTGTGATGAAGTTGTCCGGCGCTTTGGTGGGTCCACCGATACCGCCTTGCAGGAGCAGGTTGCCTGGGCGCTTATGAACAAAGGGAGGTGGCTGGGCAAGGACGGTAAGGGGGCGGAGATGATTGCCACCTACGACGAAGTTGTCCGGCGCTTCGGGGAGTCCTCCGAGCTCGCCCTGAAGGTGCAGGTTGCCTGGGCACTCGTGAGCAAGGGCCTCACGCTGGTCAAGGACGGCACGGGGCCGGAGACGATTGCCACCTGCGACGAAGTCATCCGGCGCTTCGGGGAGTCCACCGAGTCCGCCCTGAAAGAGCAGGTCGCCTGGGCGCTCGTGAACAAGGGACTCGCGCTGAGAATGGACGGCAAGAGGGCAGAGGAAATTGCAGTCTACGACGAAGTTGTCCGGCGTTTCGGCGAGTCCACCGATACCGCCTTACAGGATGTGGTCGCCAGGGCACTCGTGAATAAGGGCTTCGTTCTGGTCAAGGACGGCAAGGATGCGGAGGCGATTGCAACCTACGACGAAGTCATCCGGCGCTTCGGCGCGGCCACCGACGCTTCTCTGAAGGAGCAAGTTGCCAATGCCTTGGCAAGCAAGGCCGCGTTGATCAAGGGATGAAAGAGGCCTGCGATGGGCGATGGTTGTGCTGCTGGCTCCCTTCGCAGCTCGGTTCATGCGGCGCTGAGTCCACCCGGTGCGGAAGGGATCTGCCCCAGAGGGGAGCAGCCAGCCAGGCGGGCATGAGGCCCTAAGCTGTCCCACGCTTGCGCAGCCGGGCGGGCTCGACGCGGTGGGCTGCCCTGCCTTGCCGGGAACCGTTCAGCGTCCCACATTTGCCCTGACGGAATGGGCTCCGGAGGGAAGGGATGCTGCAACCGCTGATAGCGCTGCTGGCCATGGCCAGTCTGGGCGCGACAGGAGGACCGACTACACAGTCGCGCTGCACGGTGGAGAGCGCGGCAGGGCCCATCACTGTCCTGCGAACCGAGGACTGTGCGGAGCTGACGCGGCTGCGCCAGGAGCGCGAGGCCTTACTCCAGCGCCTGCGCGAGGTGCGGGGGGAGGGGAGCGCCACGGGGGGCTCGGGCGAAGAAGGAACCGCCGAGCCACCGCCGCCGGGCGGGCCGGTGGAAGCGAGGCCTCCCGAGGAGCGCAGCGCGGTGACCGAGGAGCTCCGGGCGTTGCGCCAAGAGGTGGCGGAGCTGCGCCAGTCATTGACGGAGGCGGAGGCCCGCCGTGTCCCGCCCGCCGCGCCCGTCCAGGAGGCTCGGCCCGAGCCCGCCCAGGAGGAGAAGTCCGAGCGCGAGAAGGCGCTGGAGCTGCTGCGCAACACGGATGTGCTGACGGTGGAGAATGCCAGCCCGGCGGAGCGGCAGGTGTTGGGCGAGGTGAACGTCGCCAACCGGACGCAGACGGGCGAGGTGGGCTTCGTCCTGGAGCCGAAGGTGCGGGTGGGGACGCCGTGGAATGTGGAGTTCGGCGCGGGCGCGGAGTTGCAGAACCTGGCGGGCGAGCAGGAGGGCACGACGGGGGCGGTGTCTGCCTTCGCGCTGGGCCAGCTCGTGGACGAGAAGGGGGCGGTGCCCCAGGTGTCGCTGTCAGGCGAGGTGACGAGCCCTCAGGGGGACGAGGGGGTGAGCGCGGAGGCACGGGTGCTGGCGACGAAGACGTTCGGCCAGACGCGGTTGCACGGCAACGTGGGCTACAGCGCGCGCCAGGACACGGCGGATGACTACCTGCTGGGGCTCGCGGCGGACCACCCCATCGGGGACCGGCTGCTGCTGCAGGCGGACGCGTACTACGTGAATCCGCTGGGTGAGGAGGATGCGTCGGTGAACGCGAGCGTGGGGACGAGCCTGCGGGTGGGCTCCGCGTTCGTGGTGACAGGGGCGGTAGGGGTGAACGCGACGGCCGACGCCGTGGCACCGCGGTTGTTGTTCGGGTTGCTCGGGCGCATCTAGTCGAGAGGAGGCAGGCCGTGGAGAGCTGGAACATGCCCGAGAGGGACCTGTCGACGAACGAGCTCGTCCGGCGGGCGATGAGCGAGGCGCGGCTGTTGGCGAAGGCGGAGCTCCTGCACGCGAAGGTGGAGCTCGCGCAGGAGGTGCGGGCAGCGCGCTTCTCGGGGGCGTTCCTGGGAGGCGGGGTGGCGCTGGCGCTGGTGGGGCTGGCGATGCTCTTCGTGGCGGGTGCGGCGGCGCTATACCTGCCGCTGTGGGCAGGCGCGCTCATTGGTGCGGGAGTGGCCTTCGTGCTCGCGGCCCTCCTCGCGGCCATTGGCTGGACGAAGCTGCCCAAGAAGCCCATGCGGCACACGCTGGAGCGGATGTCGATGGATCTCGAGGATCTCCGTCAGCACATCGAGCTCACGAAGCACTGAGGCGCCTTTCGCTCTCTCCAATCCGAGACAGCTCCCCTCCTGTGACAGGCCATTTCCACCGTGGGCCTCCACGTGGGCTGTGCATTTCCATACGGGCTGCATGCTCGCGGCCGCTTCACTCGCTGCGATGAGCTCTGGTGCCTCGGGCAACTGGCACAGCCCCTCGCTGGGCCGCTAGGGTGCCGCGCGCGCCGGGGCCATGAAGGCTCCCGCACCACGTTCCGGAGACATCAACGATGCGGCTGCGCACGACCCTCCTGCTGGGCCTGCTCACTGGCTGTGCCACCACGGCCTCCTCCACGAAGACCGAGGCCCCGGCCGGCGCTCCCGCCGAGACCGCTCAGTCCCAGCCCGCGGCCAGCACCGAGGCCTCCTCGGCTTCGTCCGGCACGCCCGCGGGGAAGCCCGACTTGAAGGCGCTCGTCTCGCGCGAGCTGACGCCTCTGTCCAAGCAGCAGGTGTCCGCACCGGATGGCTCCTTCACGGGCGAGGTGGAGGCCACGGGCGCACCCACCTTCCAGGAGCAGCAGGGGGTGCTCGTGATGAGCGTGCCGCTGGGGACCCGCAGCCCCATGTCGTGCTTCGTGTACTCGCAGCCGCTGGACGCGGGCGATGCCCTCTACCGGCTGGTGCAGATGGCGGGGCAGCGCACGGACATTCAGCTGGTGCGCACCACGGACGTGCGACTCATTGGCGACAGCCCGGCCGTGTTCGCCGAGGTGCAGTACCTGGTGGACATGCCGCAGGGCAAGGCGGCGGGGCAGGCCAAGATGATGGTGCACACCAGCGACCAGGTGCCGCTGGTGTGCTCGCATGACGAGCTGGGCTACATGGAGAGCTTCAAGCGGATTGCCAGCGGGCTGGCCGGCTCGCTCAAGAGCGCCGCGGAGAAGCCGGCGGCTCCGCGCTACTTCGAGTTCAGCCTCATTCGCGTGCAGGGCCACCCGGTGGGCTTCGAGAAGCGCGTGATGCGCGATGCGGCAGGGGGCTCCCGGCTGACGGAGGTAGAGGCGAGCTTCTTCCTGCCGCGCACGGCCAAGGAGCTGATGGTGATGGATACCCTCTCCACCGAGCTGTCCGACAAGGACGGCAAGCTGGTGGCGCGCGACTATGCCCGGGCTACCAATGGGGAGCTCGACATTCAGATGTCGCTGGAGCAGGTGAAGGGCCGCGAGTACCACTACGAGGGCAAGCACAGCGGCAAGGATGTGAATGGCAACTTCACCGCCCCGGCGGACCTGGCCACGGAGACGAGCACCGCGCGCCTGGTGCGCGAGCGCTTCTTGTCAGGCAAAGACAAGGAGCTGACCCTCCACGTCTACAGCCCCTCGGCCAACCCGGCGGCGCCGGTACAGCAGGTATACCGTCAGACGGCCGCTGGCTCGCGCGAGCTGGCTGTCGAGATGGGTGAGACGAAGGGCACGCTCACCGTGGATGCTCAGGGAATGCAGGAGAAGCTGGTGATGCCCCTGGGCAAGATGGAGATGGTTCAGGAACGCATCAGTGTGAGTGGAGCCCTGTGAGCGGGATGCCGCGAGCTGAACGCAATGTCCATGGTGGCGGGGCGGCGCGCGTGCTAGTGCGCGCCCCCATGTCGTCCACCTCCGGGGCCTCTCGCACCAGCCTGCTGCTCGCCTACATCGCCTGTTTCGTCTTCTGGGGCTCCACGTGGGCCGTGGTGAAGGTGGGCCTCGAGGACCTTCCGCCCCTGCGCTTCGCTGGCACGCGGATGATGCTCGCGGGGTTGGTGCTGCTGCCCTTCAGCGGCCTGCTCCGGGCTCGCTTCGGCGCTCGCACCTGGGGAATGCTCATGGGCGTGGGGGTGCTTCAGATTGCCCTCCCCTATGGGCTGCTCTTCGTCGCCCAACAGTGGATTCCCTCGAGCTGGTCCGCGCTCCTCTTCTCCACCTACGCCGTGTGGCTGCTGCTGGTGGGGCGTCTGTTGCTGCCGGATCAGCCGCTCACGCCCCTCAAGCTCCTCTCCGCGGGGCTGGGGCTCTCCGGGATTGTGGCGCTCCAGTACGAGCAGCTGCACGGGCTGGGTCTCACCGGCCTGGTGCTGGCGGGGTGCGTGCTCACCCTGGTGGCCACCGTCTCCATCGCCCTGGCCAATGTGCTCGTCCGGCGCTCGCTGGCGCATGTGCCCACCAGCCTCTCGGTGTGCGTGCAGACGCTGAGCAGCTCCCTGCTGCTGCTGGCCGCCTCCGTCGCCTTCGAGTCCCACCTGCCCGGCCACTGGACGCCTCGCGCCCTGCTCTCCATCGGCTACCTCGCGGTGCTCGCCACGGCCGTCACCTACCAGCTCCTCTTCTGGCTGCTCGCGCGCGTGCCGCTGGCCGTCATCGGCGTCATGCCGCTGCTGGACACGCTGGTGGCCGTGCTGCTGGGCGTGGTGATGCTCGGCGAGCGCGTGGACTCCTCGCTGCTGGTGGGCGGCGCTCTCATCCTCTCCGGCGCGGCCTTGGCCAACCTCCCTCCCGCGCCTCCCTCCCAGGAGCCCGCCCAGGCGCCCCAGGACGCCGAGCCCCTGGCCTCTACCCCCCGGCGGGCGGCCTGATGCCTGGCGCGGGCGGGCCTTCCGTCACGAGTTGTTCACAGGCCATCACCTGACGCCCAACGTCGGCTAGAATGCTGCGCCGGCCGTGCCGTGGGGCAACCTGCCCCACCCGTTTATCGAGCCTGTCGCTCAGCAGACAGAGGGGGTTTCGAAATGAGCACACCCCGGGTGGAGAGCCCGCACGGAGCGTTCGGTCGAGCGCCTGATCGGCTATACCAACAGCGGCCGGGCGAGCCCCTGGCGGAGCCACCCAGGAGGTCACCCCCGGGGCAGAGTTTTACCTGGGGCCCCGGGTGTGTCAGGATTTCCGGGATGTGCACGGACGCCAGGAACCTGTCTCTAAGGAGATGGGAGGGCCGAACGGGGCCGGCAACGGGAGGGCGCACGGCATGAGCGGCGTCAGCGAAGATTTGCATGCAGGGCGCTCTGGGGCCGAGCTCGACGTGGAGCACCGCCTGTCGCTGGCCTCGCAGCAGGACACCATCCGCGGCATGCACTTCCGGAGCGTGAAGGAGGCGATGTTCGTCCTGCGGGGCTCGGCGGCGGTGGAGGAGTGCCTGTCGGAGTGCGGAGGCGTGCGCACCTTCGTGGACTTGTTCTCCTATCCGGCCGGGGACTTCCTGCGGATGTCCAGGCGGGCGGCGTGGATGATGGAGCCGGCGGCCGGCGGCTTCGAGCAGGCCATGCGGATGCTGGGGTACATGGGGACGGCGGTGTTCCTGGGCAGCCAGGTGGGCAAGGCGATGCAGGTGCTCATCTCGGGGACGCCTCGGCGCGTCATTGAGTACCTCCCCATGGCCTACAAGGTGGTGATGCCGGCGGGGAGCGGAATCTCGGTGGCCATCTCGGATCACAACCGAGCCCTCGTCACCTTCGAGCGCGACTTCCTGCCGAGGCAGTACGTGGAGGGCGCGCTGGAGGCGCACCTGAAGCAGGCCGGAGCGCGCACGGCGCGCATCATCGCGCGGCCGAGGGGGCCGCTGAGCAGCGTGGTCGAGCTGACCTGGGAGCTCTGAGCCAGGATTTCTGATCCAAGCCTTCCGTGATGCGATCAGCGTCCGGGGGTTGGAGCAAGCGCATCAGCCCCTACGGCGGACAGGCTGGATAGGCCGGCGAGCGCGAGCACGTGGGCGGTGTCCTCACGCAGCGCGTCGAGCACCTGACGAACCCCATCCGCACCACCGGTCGCGAGCCCCCACAGCACGGGCCGGCCGAGCAGTACCGCGCGGGCGCCGAGGGCCAGGGCTCGCAGCACGTCGCGGCCCGAGCGCACGCCTCCATCGACGAGGACGGGGACGCGGCCCTGCGTGGCCTCGACGACTTCGGGGAGGGCGTCCGCGGTGGCGAGGGCACCGTCGAGCTGGCGCCCGCCATGGTTGGAGACGATGAGGCCGGCGGCACCGTGCAACAGGCACTCACGGGCGTCATCGGCGCGAAGCACCCCTTTGACGAGCACGGGCAGGCCGGAGTCCTCGTGCAGGCGGGCGATGTCCTGGAAGGTGACGTCCGGGGCCTGCTCGGCGAGGGCGCGGTGGGTGAGGCCCTCGAGGTTGGCGAGGAAGTCCTCGTCGGACAGGGGAAGGGCGGAGTCGCCACGGTTGCGGCGCTTGCGGCCCACGTAGGGGGTGTCGCCGGTGAGGACGAGGGCGCGAGCTCCGGCGGCAGCGGCGCGTTGGACGAGGGCGCGGGTGAGGCCCCGATCGCGGAAGACGTAGACCTGGAACCACCAGGGCCCGGCGGCGGAGGCGACGTCCTCGAGGCGGCGGGAGGAGCGAGAGGAGAGGACGAGGAGGGAGCCGGCCTCGCGGGTGCCGCGGGCGGTGGCGAGCTCGGCGTCGGGGTGGACGAGGGAGTGGAAGGCGGTGGGGGCGACGAGGATGGGGGAGGAGAGCGGGGCGCCGAGCAGCTCGGTGGAGGTGTCGACGGAGGAGACGTCGCGCAGCACGCGGGGGCGGAGGCGGAGGCGGGCCCAGGCGGCGGTGTTGTCGGCGAGGGTGGCCTCGTCGCCGGAGCCACCGGCGATGTAGTCGAACACGGCGGAGGGCAGTCGCTCGCGAGCCAGGGCCTCCAGCGCTTCGTAAGGGAGCATGCCGGGGAGCTTACACGGATGCCCCCTCTCCCTCTGGGAGAGGGCTGGGGTGAGGGTCTTCCCCCTCAGCTCGGCGCGAAGCGGATGGGCAGGCGGCTCGGGCCGTGCACGTGCAATGCCTTGCGAGGCTCCCACGGCTCGGTGCTCGCGAGCTCGAGGCCCTTCAGCCGTGCCAGGAGATCCTCGAGGGCGACCCGGGCCTCCAGTCGCGAGAGCGCCGCCCCGAGGCAGAAGTGGATGCCGTGCCCGAAGGCGATGTGCGGGTTGGGATCTCTCGTGATGTCGAAGCGGTCCGCGTCGTGGAACTTCAGGGGGTCTCGGTTCGCGGAGCCAATCACCGCGAGCACGAACTTCCCGGCGGGGATGACCTCTCCGTGCAGCTCGATGTCGCGCCTGGTCTCTCGGAACATCATCTGCCCCGGCGAGCGGAAGCGCAGGACCTCCTCGATGGCCGAGGGCAGCAGGGTGGGCTCGGCCCTCAGGCGCGCGAGCTGATCCGGATGCTCGAGCAGGCAGAGGATGGCGTTGTTGATGAGGTTGGTGGTCGTCTCGGTGCCTGCCGCGAGCAGGAGCTGGAAGAAGCCGAGGAGCTCCTCCAGCGTCAGGTGCTCGCCATCCACCTCGGCCTCGACGAGCCGGGTCAGGAGATCATCCTTGGGCGCCTTCCGCCGCTCCGCGAGCACATCCGCGAGGTAGGCCCGCATCTCCTCCTTCACTGAGGCGTGCTCCTGGACCGCCCGCTGGGCCTCCTCGCCCCCCGAGACGGTATGGCTCAGGTTCATGATGACCTCGCCCCAGCGCAGAAAGCGCGGCCGATCCACGAGCGGGATGCCGAGCATCTCCGCAATCACCATCGCGGGCAGCGGGCTCGAGTAGTCTGCGGCGAGGTCCATCTCCCCGCGCTCGAGCTGGGGCTCCAAGAGCTCGCGAGACAGCTCCCGGACGCGCGGTTCCAGGCTCGCGATGGACTTGGGGGTGAAGGCCCGCATGATGATGCCGCGCAACTTGGTATGGCGGGGTGGATCCGAGAAGACGAGCCAGTCGGGGGCCTTGCCCGTTGGCGGCGTCACGACGGAGCTGAACGCCTCATGGTCATACAGCGCCCGCTTCACGCCCTCGTAGTCGAAGAGCATCCACATCTCGGTGTCCGGCATGTGGAAGACGGGAGCGCTGCTCCGCACCTGCTCATAGAGGGGAAAGGGATTGCGGCGGATGTCGTCGGAGAAAAGGTTCATCATGGCGCACGACCTCCAGGGCTCGACGGGTGAGAGGAATTGGGGGCGAGTCCGCGCAGGACTGTCTCGACGAAGCCGCGCGCGAGCCGCTCGTCCACGCGCCCCCCGGTCATGAGGTAGCGATAATGGATGGGAATTACGGAACGCAAGTGTACCGAAATGAAGGGGCGTGCCGGAATGGGGGGCCCTCTTGCAAGGGGCGGAAATGGGCTACCTTGTTCGAGGGCGCACGCGTGCTATAGGGCGCCCCCCTCGCTGGCGGACAGGCCAGGCCGATGCATTCGTTTCCTCCGGGGCCTTCATGAACCACCTTTCACAGAGACCGCGCCTGCTGCCCTGGCTCCTGATCTCCCTGCTCGCCTCCGGAAGCGCCGCTGCCGGGGAGGCCGTGGAGGCGCCGGTGCCGCCGGGCTACAGCGAGCGCCTCGTCATTCCCGCTGTCCGGCTCGGTCTGTGGCAGGCCCAGGGAGCCTCGCGCCGGTACTCCTCGCACCCGTCCCCGGGGTTGCGCGCCCTGCACTACCTCTCTCCGTCCTGGCTGATGGACGCGGGGTACCAGTTCGCCATTGTCGAGCCAGGGAACCATCGGTTCGACGGGATGGCCACCCTTCACGCACTGGATGCACGCATCCACTGGGTGCTCCCGGTCGGTGGGTCGAGCCTCACCTTCGGCGCCGGGCCCACCGGCTATCTGAGCACCGGCACCGAGCTCACGGAGCCCGCCCTCCGCGGCGGCTTCGGTGGCGCGGTGGGCCTACAGACGGACGTCCAGCCAGTGCTGGTGCGGTTCGAGGCCTCGGTTCAGAGCCGTGGCAACCGGCTGGACTCGCTCTTCTCCGTGACGCTCGGCTGGCTCTGAGCCGGTCCCCCTTTCCATCGCGTGCCGCCATGACCGGTCAGAACGCTCTCCTCCTCGCCCTGCTCCCGCTGCTCCTGCTCACCTCGCCCGCCCGCGCGGCCGTGGATGAGAAGCACCCGCTCGTCGAGGACACCGCCTACACCCTCCGTCAATTCGAGTGGAAGCTCGGCATCCGTGAGTCCGCCTTCGGCATCACGGATCGCCTGCACGTGAGCACGTACCTCGCGGCCGATGCGCTCACCCTGGCCAACCTCGGCCTCAAGTATCAGGTGCTCGCCACGCCCCGGCTCGCGGTGGCGGTGAGCGCCTCGGGTGGACTCCTCCTGGGCGACGTGTTCGAGAACCCCGCTTCGCGCGTCTTCTTCCTCTCGGGGCAGGTGGACGCCTCGCTGCCGCTCGTGCCCCGTCTGACCGCCCACCTGAGCACCGGCTACCGCTTCTGGCGTCTCCAGCGGGTGGCCCTGCCGGATCTGCTGCCCGGGTTCGGCATCAACAGCGACCTGAGCTGGCTGGTGCTGCGCTCGCAGCTCGAGTTCGATGTGACTCCTCATCACATCCTCATCCTGAGCGCTGGAACCCAGGGCTCCGCGTGGATGACCGCCCTCCGTGACGGCGGCGGCACCCTGGACGCGGACCTCTCCCACGCTCCCTCCGTCACGCTCGGCTACCAATACAGCGGGCGCTCCTTCAACTTCCGCCTGGACGTGGGATACGGCCCCGGGGTGCTCGGGCGCTGGCTGACCGCGGGCGTGGACCTCTACTGGCGCTTCTAGCGCGCCCCTCGACTTCCCGGGATGACCCTCATGAGAAAGCTCCGTCTGCTGCCCCTCGTGGCCGCGCTCGCGCTTCCTGGCTGCCAGACCGAAGAGTCCGGGCCCGTCACCATCCGCATCTTCAACCGCAACCCCGCGACCGGGGAGTACGGCGAGTTCGACGCCTCGTTCTCCACGCTCGCGGACGCGCACACCCTGCGCGGTGCGCTGGGCGCGGTGAAGACTCAAGCTACCTGGCTTCTCTCGGACAACGTCCAGGGCTCCGCGGGCTTCCTGGTGGAGGGGAGCGAGGCCCCGCTGTGCGCCTACCATGTGCGCGACGGCGTCTGGATTCCGGAGGACTTCGACACCGCCGCCATGGCCTCCACGTACTGGGGGTTGGATCAGTCCCGCTCCTTCTTCATCCGGCTCGGGCTGGGCGAGGCGGAGCTCACGCCCATGGACATCCACTTCAATCCCCGCGTGGAGCTCGCGTTTCCGAACATCCCCACCTTCTGGCTGTTCACGGACAACGCGGGCTACGTGCCGACGCTCGATGCGTTCCAGATCATTCCGCACGTGTATTACAAGCCGGAGGTGCCGTTCTTCATGAACCAGGGCGTGCTGGCCCACGAGTACGGGCACCGCGTGTTCGCGCTCCTGGCGGAGAATGGCTCGCGCAAAGCCGTGGACACGGAGTGGTCCGAGCCGAGCCAGCTCCAGTACGACGCGCTCAACGAGGCCCTGTCGGATGTGTTCGCCGGCACGATGACGGGCAATGCCGACTTCATCGCGGACAGTGTCGCCCTGGAGGGGCGTGACATGTCCGTCGTTCGCGTCATGGGGGACGCGGACGTCCGGAAGCTCATCACGGCCACGACGCCGGAGGGGGAGGCAGACCTGGGCCCCCACGGGATGGGCGCCTTCATCGCGGCGGCGCTCTGGCAGCTCGGCGAGAACGTGGGGGACCATGAGCGGGTGGCTCGCGCCGTCATCGAGACCGAGCGGACCATGGGCGCACAGCTCGCGGCGGCTCCCACCTCGCAGTTCAACCTGGTGGAGTGGTTCAACCTCTTCTCCACGCACCTCTCCTCGAGCGAGCAGGCCGCCTTCTGCCCGCTGCTGAAGGAGCGCTTCAGCCTGCTATTCGAGGCGGACTCCGCGCACCCGCTGACTGCCTGCCCCTGAGGCGCTGGCCCGGAAGGGCTGGCGGTTTCGCAGGATTCGAGACGCATTCTCTCATCAGTGCAGGGTACGGCCGTGCATGCACAGACGTTGTGCAGCAGCATTTACGCGGCGCGGCGCAACCCCTCGTTTTCAGGTCTGGCACGGGGCGTGCTCAGGGGGGAGCGCATGAAGAAGAAACTCCTTCCGCTGTTCGCCGTTGCCGTGACTGCCTGTGGTGGACCCGAGGTTCGTCACCGGGACCTGGGGGACATTTCGGGGCTGAGAATGTCCGTGAACGTCGCCGATCCCCGGTACGAGTCGTCGCAGGATGAGAGCATCCAGCTCACCTACGACCGGGGAGGGCCCGATCCCGACTCTCCCTGCTACCGCCTTCCCGCCAACACCCGGCTCACCGTCAATGGAGTCACCGTCCCCATGCAGTCCCGGGGAGATTCCAGCCTGAGCTTCGATGGCGTCTTCGGCTGTGAGGAGCCCTGGTTCTCCGGCGCGAAACCCCCGATGGAGGCGGAACGCGTCGAGTACCTCCTGACCGATGGCCGCTCGCGCAAGCGCGCGGTCTTCCAGAACCTCCATGTGCTACGGAGCCTCTCCGGGTTGAATGGCCAGGAGCAGGTCACGCTTCGCGTCGGCCAGGCGGTTGACCTGGAGTGGTTGCCGGCGACCGACCAGCTCGAGGAGGTGGACCTCTCCTTGTGGGACGCCCAAAAAGAGCGATTGATCGAGATAGAGACGTACCAGCGTGATGGCAACCGCATTCACTTCACCCTGCCCGCGGTGGAGGTCAGTCACTACACCTTGAACGTCATCGGCAGGGGGCAGGCCGGTGTGGAGGCGTGTGAGGGGTTCTCCGAGTGCAAGGCTGATCTGGTCAGAAACATCAAGGTGAGCGTCATCGTCGAGTAGTCCCGCGACACGCGGTGGAAGGGTGAAAGGACAGTCGGCCTTTCTGTTATTCAGGGAGGCCACTCCTTCGGAGGATGTCCTTGCGAAACTCCACCGCTTCATGGGTCCTCTTGCTCGCGCTCGGGGCCTCCGCCTGCGCAACACCTGGAGCACCCGGCCAGCAGGGGACTGCTTCCCGGTCACCTCTGGCCGAGGCCCTCGAGGGATGCCAGGCGCGGGAGGGGCGGCTCGATGTGTGGTGCGGCGATGTGGTGTTCGTGTCCTTCAACCGGCCGGGACGCACGGACGTGGCGCAGGGGATGGCCGCGCTGCGCAGCCTCATCGAGGAGGTTCCCGGAACGGAGCTGACGGTCGAGCCGGGCCCGGACGTGCAGCAGCTCCGGGACATCATGTTGATGCGCGTCGACTACCGCTACACGTGGGAGGGCAAGCCGTATGTCGCGCGGACGTTCGGCCGAGTCACGCCGGAGGGCAGCTCCATCACGGACTGCGCCGCACCCGCGGACAGGCCGGAAGCCATCACCCGGTGTGAGAACATTGCCAGGCTGGTGTTGACCGAGCCGCACGAAGAGGTGAACCGCTACGTGAAGCTCGGGGATGAGACTCCCAGGCCCCGGCCGCGCTTCGATGATCCGGCCCGCTCCTGCCAGAAGGAGGAGCGCGACGGAGTGGTGGGGTACGCGTGCAAGGACGGCAGTGGTCTCTTGGTGCTCGCGCGGCAGGAGGGGGCGCCGGACTCGGAGCAGCTCACGGCGCTCCTGCGCGAGCGGGGCGTCGTCGAGCAGGGGCAGGAGTCCTTGTGCGTGGTGATGGACAAGCCGAGCCGATGCCAGCGGTACGACTGCCCGGGAGGTTGCCAGCTCGTCGTGGCGCCCTTGAATGAGTCACCCCCCGGGACGGCGGTCTGCGTCATCCCTCCGAAGCAGCAGGAGGCTCCGTGGATCTGCGCGCCCATCTTCCAGGTGATCCCGGAGACGATCACCGGCGAGCCTCGCTGAAATGACGGCGGCGGAGGCCCAGGATGGCCTCGCCGCCGTCAGGTACTTCGTGCCTACTCCGCCGTGAAGTACAGGTTGTCGAGCAGCAGCTTGTCGGCCGCGGCGCCTTGCCCGGCGATGAATACGAACGGGGCGCTGACGACGTTCAGCTTCAGGCCGCCCGCCGTGAAATCCGCCAGCGGGATGGCCAGGTGGTGCCATTCGCCGTCATTCCGGTACCCGTACTTCTCCACGTCGAGCTGCACGCTCTTGTCGGTCGTGTCGAGGTAGTTCATCCCCACCTTCACCGAGGCGAAGCCGGGGTCCGACGAGCGCAGGCTCACGTGCAGCGTCTTCCACGTGCTCAGGTTGCGCGGCGTGTTCCAGTGCACGCCGAACCCCAGCCACGCCTTGCCCGCGTGGACGAGCAGGTCCGCCGTCCTGCCCTCCACGCGAGTGTCGGAGGGCTCCATCGTGACGGTGTTCTCGTACAGGTAGACGAACGTGGTGGTGTTATCCACGGGGATGTCATCCGAGCGGCCACCCTCGTAGAAGCCCACGCCCAGGCGGCGCTGGCCCGTCTGGTAGGGGAACGGGCCCGGGAGCACCTCCGGGTCCGGCTCCGTGCCTCCGTCCGAGTGGTTCAGCGGCCCCCGGTTCTCGTAGTCCGACACTCCCGGGTCCGGCCTGCACGCGGCCAGCAGCAGCAACACCGCATATCCCGCGCGCTTCATGGCTTCACCGCCCTGTCCTGGCCGTTGGACGTGCTCATCAGCACCCAGCCGCCCGTCACCTTGCCACCCATCTCGACGATGCCCTTGTACGCGGGCGTCACCAGGTCATAGGCAATCGTCCCCGTGGCGTCGTACGTCACCGCGTCCGGGAAGTTGTCGAGCACCGACTGGTAGGCGCGGATGCCCTGCTCCTTCACCTTGGGCAGGTCCTCCTGGCTCGCCGCGCCGTTCTGGTAGATGGCCAGCAGGGTGTTGCCCACGTAGAACTGGGCCTCGCCGCCCGGGTCCCGCGCGAGCAGCGTGGCCCACGAGTAGAACGCGGCCACGTGCGCCCCGCTGGATTGGATTTGCCACTTCGTCTCCGCGCCCGGCGTGCTCTGCGCGAAGGGGTTGTTTGGATCCACCAGCACCGAGTTGTCCGGGTAGATGCCTACGTTCGGACTGTGGAACTGGAACGTCAGGTCCTTCAGCGACTCGCCATACACGAAGCTGGCGGGCTCGTAGCATCCGGAGATGCCCACGGCCGCGGCCAGCACAAGCCACGTCTTCATACGGCCTCCCTCAGAAGAGCGACAGGATTGCATACGCGCCCACCTCGTACTCGCGGCCCTTCAGACCCTCCGCGAGAGCCGCCGCGCTGAGGCCCTCCGAGTATTGGTCCAGCATGCGCACCATCCCGCGCACACCGAAGCGGGTGGTCACCGCCCCGAGCACCGGCTTCTTGAGGCCATACGACAGGTCTCCTCCGGCCTGGAGCGGGTAGGTGAGGTTGAAGACGCGGTGGTAGTCGTACGGTCCCCAGTCGTTCATCCGGAGCTGCGCCGTCAGCAGCAGCGTGTCCAGCAGCACGGAGCCGTCCACGCCGTAGCGCAGAATCTGCCGTGCGTCCTCGCCCGAGGACTGGTTGTTGCCCACCATGGCGGTGCCGTACAGCTTCAGGCGCTTGGAGGGGTTGCCCACCACGCGCAGCGTCGTCTCCCATTCGTCGGCGGCGGGCGGCGCCTTGCCGAAGGCGATCATGCTGCCGTTGGCGAGGATGGCGATGCCCGCGTCACGCGACGTCGGTTGGTGCCGGTAGACGATGTCCAGGCCCGCGGCGAAGGGGGCGTCCTCGCGCATGTCCCGGTCCCAGGACCAGAACCAGGTGGCGGGCGTCGGGTCGAAGGTGAGCAGCAGCTCGGCGCCCAGCGTCTCGCGGTTGTCCAACACGGTGAAGGAGTCCGTGAGCACGCTGCGCGGCTTGACGCCCGGGAAGTACCTGCCCGTCTCCCGCTCGAACGCGTCATTGATGGTGGGGTTGGGCCCGATGAGAGGCTTCTGGTACAGCACGTTGGGGGCAATCTGCAGCGTGCCGAGCTGCACGGTCGCGCCCACCTGGCCGGCGTAGTGGTTGCCGCGGCCGCTCTCGCGCATGCTCCAGCCCGTCAGCACCGTGCGCTGCTCGGGGCCCGAGTCCGCCACCAGTCCGCGGTACGACGCCTGGGCGAACATGCGCACCATGCCCAGGTCATACGTGAGCCGCGCCTTGGCGCCGAGCGTGTCCAGCACCTGCACCTTGTCCCGGAGCACTTCGTAGCCGCTGTCCAGGTAGCTGGGTCCGGTGGTGGGCCGCGTCCAGATGAACTCCTCGCCGATGCGCTGCGGCGCCGAGAAGATGCCACCCACCTCCAGGCCCATGGGGCCCCGGTTCCACTCCATGCCCAGCGCCGTCCTGCGCGCCACGCGCTCGCGGATGACGGAGGCCGTCTGCTGCACCGCGCCTCGGGCCAGGTCCTCCTGGTGCACCAGCGTCAGCGTCACCGGGCCCACGCCCTTGCGGTACTTCGCCACCAAGGACGGGTTGGCGCCCCAGTACAGCTCCGGGCCCACCGCCACCTTCAGGCCCTCCAGGATTCCCTTCTTGCCGCTGAACACGACGCCGAAGGGCGCGTTGCCGTGGTAGATGTCGACGTTCGGCCCGTAGAACGCCTCGCGGTAGAGGTTGAAGAAGTCACCCTCCTCGCCCCAGTGCGTGTGGCCGACGCGGTAGTAGCCCTCGAGGTTGAACTCGTCCCGGTCGAACTTGAACTCGGCCTGGTACAGGGCGAAGCGCTCCAGTCCCAGCGGCTGGCTCCCGGGGGTAGCCGTGGGCGTGCCCGGCGCCGGGGTGCCTCCGATGGTCGTCGGAGCGGCCTGCGTGCCGCGGTTCTCGTAGAACAGGTTGTTGAGCCGGTTCTGCGCCACGTTGCCTACGATGTTGAACGACGCGCGCCCGTACACACCGGAGGCCGGCTGCATCGCCAGGTCGAAGAAGATGGACTCGGTGTGGTCCACCGTGTCGACGTTGGACCGCGTCGTGGCGATGCTCCCGCGCGACATGGAGCTGTCCATCACCAGCCGCAGGTTGGACACGCGCACCACGCTCAGCTCCTCGGCGCGCGCCAGCGCCACGGAGGACTCGTAGCCGCGAGACATCTCCGTCGGGCGGATGGCCTCGAAGTGCTGGCGGATGGTGTCGGGGTTGGTGCCAGGCGCGTACGGGTCCAGGCGGAAGGCGGCCTGAAGGACGTAGTAGGCCGTGCGCGGCTGCACCCGAGCGATGCCAGCATCGTCCTCGGGGCCCAGCGCGCTGATGCCGAACCACTCCTCGTTCATGTTGTTCTGGCCTTCAACGAAGTCGGACGGGTATCCGCCGTTGGGCCAGGACGCCGTGGTGTCGTGGATGGAGAGGTTGGCTTCCTGCCCCATCTTCCACCAGCCATCTACCCACTGGAACACGAAGCCACCCAGCGCGTTCTGCGCGCGCCCGTGGCCGTAGCTCTGCGAGTAAATCTCCTCCCACTGCTTGCGCAGGTAGTCCGCCTGCGCCAGGTGGTCCTCGCGTCCGGCCTTCGCGTCATACGCGTCCGCGCCGAACTCGGTGAACATCACCGGCTTGTTCAGCTTCTGGAGCACCACGTCGAACAAGTCTCTCGCGGAGGCACCGCGGTAGACGTTGGCGCCGAAGACGTCCAGCTCGGGGGCGTGGCGCGCGATGAGGTCCACGTACTGCACGTCACCGTTGGCGATGGACACCGGGTGGTACGTGTCCCGGGCCTTGATGGTGCGCACCGCCTCGCCCATGAGCGAGTAGAGGTGCTCGGCGCGGGCGGCGTCCTCCTGGCCGGGGAGCGCTTGAATCTCATACCCCGTCCAGTGCAGGCCGTAGTTGTTCTCGTTGCCCAGCATCCACATCAGCACGCCGGGCGTGTCGCGGTAGCGCTCCACCCGCTGTGCCAGGTCCGTGAGCAGCGCCTGGCGGTGCGCCGGGTTGGAGTAGTCCGTGTTCGGCGCCATGACGCCGTTCACGTTGGTGCCGTAGCGGCCCATCAGCGGGTTCACCACGGTGTAGATGCCGTAGTTCCGGTAGATGAACTCCACCCAGCGCGGGGGGATGTCGTCGAACTGGCGGATGGCGTTGACGCCCATGTCGCGCAGCAGCGTCATCTCCCGCTTCAGCACGGCCTGGATGAAGTCATCCGTCTGGTTCCACAGCGAGTAGCGGTAGTTCTCGCCAATGGGCGTGTAGCCCCAGTTCATGCCGCGGATGGGGAAGTCACGCCCGTCCACCTGGAGCTTGAAGCCGCGCTCGTCGTGGAGGACGCGCACGTTCTGCACTCCCGCGGGAGTAACGGCCGCCGCCGTGGGACGGAGGGACGCGGGCGGAGCCGCCACCGGTGCGTCAGTGGCGGGCGCGGGGGCGGGAGTGGCCGGCGGAGCGGCGGGCGTGGCCGGCTTGGACTCGGTCGCCACCGGAACGGTGGGCGTGGCCGGGGTGGACTCGGTCGCCACCGGAACGGTGGGAGTGGGTGTCTGGGATAGCGTTACGGCCAGACACGTGACGAGGGTGAGGGAACTCATGCCGCCTTCTCCACATCCAGGCTGTTCTGGGTCACCACCGCGCGGTAGAGGTGGGCGCTGTCCTTGGGAATCCGCTTCTGGGTGGCGTAGTCCACGAAGACGAGCCCGAAGCGCTTCTGGTAGCCGAAGCCCCACTCGAAGTTGTCCATCAGGGACCAGGCGAAGTAGCCCCCGAGCGGAACACCCTGGCGGATGGCATCCAGGGACGCCTGCAGGTGCGTGCTCAGGTAGTGGGCGCGCTTGGTGTCACGCACGCGTCCATCCGAGTCCGGACCGGTGGCGTAGGCGGCCCCGTTCTCGGTGATGTAGATGCGCGGCGGCTGGTAGTCCTTGTGCAGGCGCGTGAGCAGGTTGGTGAGGCCGCCCGCGAACACCTCCCAGTTCATGTCCGTGTGCTCCTGCTCGGGGTGGACGGTGCGGGGAGCATTCTTCTCCTCGGGGATGCGGTCGCTGCGGATGATGCCGCGCGAGTAGAAGTTCACGCCCAGGAAGTCGGTGGGCGTGGCGATGGCCTCCAGGTCTCCCTCGCGGATGAAGTCCAGCGTCTCCGAGGAGATGCGGCCGGCCGCCAGGTGGTCCGCAATCACGTCCTTCGGGTAGCCGCGGCCGTAGAGGGGATCGAGGAACCAGCGGTTGAAGCTACCGTCGAAGGCGCGCGTGGCGTCGAGGTCCTCGGGGCTGGGCGAGGCGGGCTGCGCGGGCACCAGGTTGAGGGTGATGCCCACCTCGGCGTTCTTCACGTTGGAGCGCAGGACGGACACCGCCTGCCCGTGCGACACCAGCAGGTGATGGGCCGTGGCGAGCATCTCGCCCCACTGGTTCTTGTGCCCGGGCGCGTGCTCGCCGTTGGCATGGCCCAGGAAGCTGATGCACCAGGGCTCGTTGTGCGTAATCCACCGCTTCACGCGGTCGCCGAGCACCTGGCTCACCTCGTTGGTGTACTCGACGAAGGCGCTCATCGTGTCACGCGAGGGCCAGCCGCCCTTGTCCTGCAGGGCCTGCGGCAGGTCCCAGTGGTAGAGCGTGGCGAAGGGCTCGATGCCCGCCTTGAGCAGCCCGTCCACCAGGCGCGAGTAGAAGTCCAGGCCCGCCTGGTTCACCTTGCCGCGGCCCGCCGGGAGGATGCGCGGCCACGCGATGGAGAAGCGGTACGACTTGACGCCCAGCCAGCGCATCAGCTCCACGTCATCGCGCCAGCGGTTGTAGTGGTCGCACGCGACCTTGCCGTCCGTGCCGTCTGCAATCTTGCCCGGCGTGGCGCAGAAGCGGTCCCAGATGGACTCGCCGCGCCCATCCGCGTCGGTGGCACCTTCAATCTGGAAGGCCGAGGTGGCCACACCCCAGAGAAAGTCAGGAGGAAACTGCCGCATTGTCGAGGACTCCTTTCGAGGCTTCGAGGTGGCAGCGGACGACGTGGTCCGCCGCGGGGTGGTGTTCAGGAGGAAGGGTGTTGAGGCAGCGCGCGTCCGCTTGGGGGCAGCGGGGCGCGAAGGCACAGCCCTGGGAAGGCACGGGCCCGGTGGCGGCCTTCACGGGCAGCGGGGCGCGCAAGAAGTCCGCGCCATCCGGCACAGCGGACAGCAGCAGCCGCGTGTACGGGTGCCGAGGCGCCGCGAGCACGTCCGCCGTCCGCCCCGACTCCACGACGCTGCCCGCGTACAGCACCATGACGCGGTCCGCGAGATGCCGCGCGCTCGCCAGGTCGTGGGTGATGAAGATGATGCCGATGCCGCGCTCGCGCGTCAGGCCGCGCAGCAGTTGGAGCACGCCCCTCCGGGTGGACACGTCCAGCATGGAGGTGGGCTCGTCCGCGATGATGACGTCTGGCTCCACCGCCAGGGCTCTCGCCACGGCCACGCGCTGGCGCTGACCGCCGGACAGCTCATGCGGGAAGCGGCGGGCGAAGGACTCCGCGGGCGTCAGCCCCACTGACTCGAGCAGCGCATGGACGCGCGTCTGGAGCTCCGCCTGAGTGGCCCGGCCGTGGCGCAGCAGGGGCCGCTCCAGGTGGTGGGCCACGGTGTGCACGGGGTTGAGCGAGGCGAACGGATCCTGGAAGACCATCTGCACACGGCCGCGGTAGGCCAGCGAGGCCCCCTTCTTCTCCGCGGCGAGCACGTCCTCGCCCCCCAGCCGCAGACTTCCGCCGTCCGGCGTGTCCAGCCGCGCGAGCACCCGGGCCAGCGTGCTCTTGCCGCTCCCGGACTCGCCCACGAGCGCGAGGATTTCTCCCCGCTCCAGGGTGAACGACACGCCATTGAGCAGCGTGCGCCGGGAGCGAGAGAGGAAGCCTCCCACGGGGACGCTGCGCACCAGCCCGGTGACCTCCAGCAGGGACGGGCTCATCGGTGGCCTCCTTGGAGCGCGGCCCGAGCAGGCGTCGGCCCGTTGGCAGCGAGGGAAAGGTCCGGAGACGGCTCGGCCGCGTCGCTGGCGGTGAGGTGGGGGAAGGACGACAGCAGCAGTTGCGTGTACGGGTGGCGGGCGCCGGTGCGCAGGCGCTGCGAGGTGTCCACCTCCATCAGCTTGCCGCCCTGAAGGATGCCCACGCGGTCGGAGAGCGCGAGCAGCAGCGGCAGGTCATGGGTGATGAAGAGGACGGCGAAGCCCAGCCGCTCCTTCAGCTCGAGCATTCGCTGGAGCAGCTCCTTCTGCACCACCACGTCCAGCGCGGTGGTGGGCTCGTCCATCACCACCAGCTTCGGCTCAAGCGCGAGCGCCAGTGCGATGCCCACCCGCTGGCGCATGCCACCTGAGAGCTGATGCGGCCAGGCCTTCACCAGGTCCGGCGACAGCCCCACCATGGTGAGCAGCTCCTGCGCTCGGGCGTAGGAGGCGGCCCGCGAGGTGCGCCCGTGCGCCGCCAGCGTGTCGTGGAACTGCTCGCCCAGCGTGAGCACGGGGTTGAGCGCGCTCATGGCGCTCTGGAACACCATGGACACCTGGGACCAGCGGAAGGCGCGCAGCGCTTCGGCGTCCAGGGCGGTGACATCCGTGCCGTTGAAGAGGATGCGTCCCTGGGTGATGCGCGCGGCGGGAGGCAGCAGGCGCAGCAGCCCGAAGCCGATGGTGGACTTGCCGCTGCCGGACTCGCCGGCCAGGCCGAACACCTCTCCGGGCGCGATGTCGAAGGACACGTTGTCCACTACTCGGGACGGGCCGCGCTCCGTCGCGTAGTCGATGCACAGCTCGCGCACGCTGAGCAGCACGCCAGGGGCTTGGGGCTCGGTCTGCGCGGCGGACACCACTGGGGCGATGGGGGCCACCGCGGGAGGGGCCTTGAGCGCCGGGTTGGTCAGCTCGTCGATGGCGGAGCTGAGCAGCGTCAGCGAGAAGCCCACTAGCGCGATGCACACGCCAGTGGGGACGAAGATCCACCACGAGCGCGTCAGCAGCGCCGCGTCGTTGGAGGCCCAGTAGAGGTTGGTGCCCCACGTCACGGAGCCCACGTCGCCGAGCCCGAGGAACTCCAGGCCCACCTGGGCGCCCACCGCGTAGAGCGTGTTGCCGATGAACGAGGAGCCGAGCAGCGACGCCATGTTGGGCAGCAACTCGCGGGCGATGATGCGGGTCCGGCTCTCACCGGCCACCAGCGCGGCGGCGACGAAGTCCCGGTTGCGCAGGGACAGGGCCTCGGCGCGGAAGACGCGGGCATTCCAGGCCCAGCCCGCCACCGTGAGCACGGCCACCATGCGCATGGGCCCGGACGGAAGGTACGCGCCCAGGACGATGGCCAGCGGCAGCCCGGGGATGACGAGGAACACGTTGGTGGTGAGCGACAGCGCGTCATCCACCCGGCGGCCCATGTACCCGGCTGTCACGCCAATGAGTGCGCCGATCAGCGTGGTGAGCAGGCCCACCGCGAAGCCCACCGCGAGTGTCTCGCGCACGCCCACCACCGTCTGCGCGAGCACGTCCTGTCCCTGGCCCGTCGTCCCGAAGAGATGGGCGCTCGAGGGCGGCTGATGGGGACGGCCCACCAGGTCGCTCGGGTCCACCACCAGCCAGGGCCCCACCAGGGCCATGACGAGGAAGAAGAGCAGAATGCTCCCGCCCACCGCGGCCTTCCGGTGGCGCAGAAGACGTCGGATGGAGTCACGCATGGGCGCGGGTCCTCGGGTCCAACCAGAGGCAGAGCAGGTCCACTGCGAAGTTGGCGGCGAGCACCGCCAGGGTGATGACCAGGAAGAGCCCCTGCATGAGCGGGTAGTCCTGGTTGCGCACGGCGAGGATGAGCAGGTACCCGGTGCCGGGGTACGAGAAGACAATCTCCGTCAGCAGCGAGCCGCTCAGCACGAAGCCCAGGGCCATGCCGAAGCCGGTGACGTTGGGCAGCAGCGCGTTGCGAGCGGCGTAGCGCAGCATCACCTGGCGCGGCGGCAGCCCCTTGGCGTGAGCGAGCCGGAGGGTGTCCGTGCCCAGGGTGGCCACCATGGTGTTGCGCATGCTCAGCATCCACCCGCCCAGCGTGGCCACGACGATGGAGGCCGCTGGCAGCACCGCATGCCGTGCCACATCCGCCACGAAGGTGAGGGACAGCCCCGGCTCCAGGTCATGCGAGTACGCGTGGCGCAGGGGGAACCAGCCGAGCCCGAAGCCGAAGAGGTACAGGGCCAGCATGGCGAGCCAGAAGTAGGGGAACGCCCCGAGGAAGGCGAACGCGGGCGCCGCCACCGAGTCCAGCCACCCGCCGCGGTTCCACGCCGCGAGCACGCCGAGCATGGAGCCCACCACGAAGCTGATGATGACGGCGCAGCCGGCGAGCCCCAGCGTCCACACCAGCCCGGTGCCGATGACCTCCGACACGCGGGACGGGTAGTACGCGTAGGACAGCCCCAGGTCCCCTGTCATGAGGTGCTTCAGGTAGGTGAAGTACTGCACGTGCCAGGGCGCGTCCGTGAAACCGAAGGCGGCGCGCATGGCCTCCATGGCCTCGGGCTGAACGCGGCCCTCGAAGCGCGCGAACATGGCGGAGGCGGGATCGCCAGGCGCGAGCCGGGGGATGACGAAGTTCAGCGTGAGCGAGGCCCACGCGGCCAGCAGGTAGAAGCCGAGCCGCCGGAAGACGTAGTTCATCGGTCAGGGCTCCCTGGGGGCGAGTGCCGTCAGGACCAGCAGGCTGTCGGGCTCGGCATGGGGGGACAGGCGCGCGTAGGGGTTCTGCGCGCTCGGAAAGCCAGTGAAGCGCCGGGAGCTGGCCTCGCCCCAGGATGGGTTGGGGAAGAGGGGGATGGCGGGGGCCGTCTCGGAGAAGCGCCGCTGCACTCCGGCCATCAGCTCCTTCTGGACCTCGGGCGAGCTCTCGGTCTCGAAGCGCGTCAGCAGGGCGTCCGCCTCCGCGTCGCCGTAGCGGTGCCAGTTGGCCGCGGCCACCTCGCCCACCGGACGCACCGTGCGCGGCGACAGCAGCCACTTGTAGAAGGTGTACGGCGTAGGGCCGTCCAGCGACCAGGAGATGGCGAGCTGGAACTCACCCTTCTGCAGGCGCGCGTACCAGGCGCCGAACTCGTACGTCTTGAGGTGCGCGTTCACACCCAGCTTGCGCAAGTCTCTCGCCAGCACCTGTCCGGCGCGCACCCAGTCCGACCAGCCGCCCACCACCTCGATTTCGAGCTCCAGCGGCGTGCCGTCCGGCATGAGCCGCATGCCATCCGGGCCACGCTTGAGGCCCGCCTCGTCCATCAGCCGGTTGGCGGCCTCCTCGTCATGGCGCACCCACGCACCGTTGGCGGCCTCGGCATCCCGCCAGCCCGTATAGGAGTCATTGAGGGCCGTGGCATCCGCCGGGCGCGTGTAGCCATACATGGCGATGTCCACCAGCCGCTCGCGGTCCAGCGCCATGCTCAGCGCCTTGCGCACGCGCACATCATCGAGCGGAGGCCGCGTGGTGTTGGGGTAGAGGAAGACGGTGCTGCCGAAGAGGGGGAACCAGCGAGAGTGGTGCGCCGGGTCCCGGGAGACGAAGGTGCGGTCCACCGAGGGGACGAAGTTGCCGGCCCAGTCCACCTCGCCCTCCACCAGGGCCAGGTTGGCCTGATCATTGGTGGGGAAGGCGAGGAAGCGCAGCGCGGAGACGGCCGGCTTGCCGGGCTGCCAGTAGTACGGATTGCGCCCCAGCTCGTACACCTGGTTGCGGAAGACGGTCACCTGGGTGAAAGGCCCCGTGCCCACTGGCTCCGGGTTGGTGAACGTCACGGGGTCCGCCACGTGCTCCCAGACATGGCGAGGGATGAGCGGCTGGTGAGCCAGCTCGGAGAAGCCGGGGATGTAGACGCGCGAGAACTGGAACACCACCGCGTGCGTCCCATCCGCGCGCACGTCCTCGAGGAAGCGCCACACGCCGCCCGCGTCCAGGGCCGCGTGCTTCTTGAGGAGCTGGAAGGTGAAGGCCACGTCCTCGGCGGTGAAGGGCTTCCCGTCAGACCAGCGCACGCCCTCGCGCAGCGTGAAGCGCAGCGTGCGGTGGTCCTCGGACCAGGCGTGCCCCGTCGCCAGCCAGGGCGTCCACTGGCCGGTGGAGGGGATGAACAGCTCCATGCACTCGTAGACACCGGCCCGGGTGGGCCATCGCGCTCCCGCCCCGGTGAACACCGGGTTGAAGTTGCGCACCCATGCGCTCTGCTGCTCCACGGAGACGAACAGCACGCCCGGAGGCCGCGGGCGGGGCTCCGAGGTGCAGGCCACCAGCAGGACGGGCAGCAGCCAGAGCGCGGGCTTCATTGCGCCCTCGAGTAGACGCGGACGTAGTCCACCTTCATCTGCTGCGGGAACACGGTGGAGTTGTCCGGCGGGCCCACGAAGTTCCCGCCCACCGCCACGTTGAGGATGATGAAGTGCGGATGGTCGAACACCCATCGAGCCCCAGCGGGCAGGCGCGCGGGCGTCGTCTCGAAGAAGGTGACGCCATCCAGCAGCCAGCGGATGCGGTTCGGCTCCCACTCCACCGCGTAGACGTGGAAGTCCTCGTTGAGCTTGCCGCCACTGACGGCGTGCTCGTAGCCGATGTTTCCTCCGCCGGAGTAGCCCGGCCCATGCAGCGAGCCGCGGACGAGCGCCGGGAGCTGGCCCCGGTACTCCATGATGTCGATCTCCCCGCACTCCGGCCAGTCCACCTCCGCGAGGTTCGCGCCCAGCAGCCAGAACGCCGGCCAGATGCCGCGCCCCACCGGAAGCTGGATGCGGGCCTCGAATCGGCCGTAGGTGTGCTCGAAGCGTCCGCGGGTGTTGATCCGCGCCGACGTGTAGCTCCGGCCTTGGTAGCTCTCCTTGCGCGCGGTGATGAGCAGGTTGCCGGCGCCGTCCAGCGAGGCGTTCTCCGGCCTCGCGGTGTTGAACTCCCACTGCTCGTTGCCCCAGCCGTGTCCTCCCACGTCGTGCACCCAGCGCTCGGCGGAGGGCGGGGTACCTGCCGTCCCCTCGAACTCGTCCTGCCACACCAGCTGCCACTCCGAACCTGGCTGCTGCGGGTTGGTGGGGAGCGGGTCGGGCTTGGTGGTCCGGTTGGCCGCCGGGTCACACGCGAGGGTCACCATGGCGGCGAGCCATGGGAGGAGACGGTTGCGGGTCATGCAGTCTTCCTGACGTGTTGGATGGGAAAGAGGGTGCGGTCGCGCAGCGCCGCCTGGAGCACGAGGGTGGCCGCGCCAACGGCGATGGCCCGGTCTCCGAGCGCGGAGGTGACGATGCGCGTCTCCGCCATGGAGGTGGACAGCGCCCGCTTGCGCACCGAGGCGCGCAAGGGGTCCAGCAGCAGGTCTCCCACCGAGGAGATCTCCCCGCCGAGCACGACGGTGGCCGGGTTGATGAGGTTGAGCAGGCCCGCAACGGCGATGCCCAGGTAGTGCCCCAGGCTGTCGATGACCTGCACCGCGGCCGGCTCGCCCGCGCGCGCATCCTCCACCAACTCGCGCACCGTGGGCGTACGGCGGCCCTTGGGGCCATTCAGCTCCCGGGCACGGTCCAGCAGCGCCGGGGTGCCAATGAGGGTGACGAGGCACCCGCGCAGCCCGCACCGGCACTGCGGGCCAGCCGGGTCCACGGCGATGTGGCCAATCTCACCGGCGGTGCCGCCCGAGCCACGGTAGACATCCCCGTGGATGATGAAGCCGGAGCCGATACCGGTGCCCAGCTTGATGTACGTGAGGTCCTCGCCCCCGACGCCCGCGCCCCAGTAGCACTCCGACAGCGCGCCCAGGTTGGCGTCGTTGTCCACCAACACCGGCATGCCGAAGGCGGTCTTGAGCCACTCCTGCACGTCGTAGTCGCGCCACGCCGGCACGATGAGCGGGGACAGCTTGCCCGGGGAGGACGGGTGGACGGGGCTCGGGACGGCCACGCCCATGCCCACCACGGAGCGGCGCGGCACGCGCTCGGCCTCCAGGCACTCCTGCACCAGCTCGCGCACCTTCTGGAGCGTGCCCTTGGGGTCCTCGCGCACCTGCTGGGGCGAGTGCCGGTGGACGCGCACGCGCCCGCGCAGGTCCGTGAGGACGACCGTTACGTGGGTGGCGCCCATCTCCACGCCGATGATGCTGAAGGCGTCGTCGCAGAAGCCGATGAGGGTAGGGCGACGGCCGCCACGAGACACCCCAGCGCCGATGTTGCGCACCAGGCCGGAGTGATCCAGGTCCGCGACGATGGCGGACACTGTCGAGGGGCTCAGCTCCGTCCGGCGAGCCAGCTCCGCCCGGGAGATCTGCTGCTCGCGCCAGATCATATTCAGCAGCAGGCTGCTGTTCCGCGCGCGCATGCCAGCCGCGTCGACCGTCGTTTCCGCCGTTCCCACTTTCATCGTGCACTCACGCTCCGTTCGGCCGCGTGGAAGCACGGTGGGTGTCAGTGCCACTGGATAGTCGTCCTTCCACCGGCTACCCAGCCGAAGCCACCCACCACCTTCCGGTCTCGGACGCGGCTGGCACCGATTGTGTACTGCTTCGGCGCCGTCGTGAGCTTCACTTCCTCCAATTTCTGCTCGAAGCCATCCGCGGTTGGCCCCATGCCCACCAGGGAGGAGACCACCTCGTCCCCCGTGGTGCCCCAGGCGTAGAAGGACAGTGTGGTTGCACCTTTGCCCGGCTCGATGCAGGGGCGCGGTGAGGCGCACCGCGCGTCGTCCTGGATGAGCTGGGTAGCCCTCGGCCATGCAAAACGCTTGTTCCACATGCATGGCTCCCCTCCGCTGCTGGACGGCTTCGTGCGTACGGCGAAGAAACAAGACGTCGCTGAGAGCCGGGGCCCGCGTTGCGCGCTGCGTCACCGTGGGCGCCCCTCGTCAGAGGAGGATTCCGCCGACGCACGCCCGGGCCGGCCTACCGCGCCTCCGAGCCCCACCCCTCTCCCACTGCGAACGTGCCTGAGTTCGTTCGAGTGATGAAGAAAGTACCAGCGTCCTTACCGGGAATGCAAGTTTCCCGGTGGGAGCAGGTGCGTCAGGCGCGCGCATCCACGCCTGACGCGCCGCGCAGCGCGGCCGGCTCGTTCTCGTCCTGTAAACGCACGACGGCCCGCCACTCCCGAGGGGGTGACGGGCCGTCTCACATCGGATTCGCGAGCGGTTTCCCAACCGCTGTTACACCGCCTTGAACTTCGTCCCCGTGGCCCCAATGCGCTCCAGGGCTTCTTTGAACTCCTCGGAGACGATGAGGGCCACTGTCCATCTCCAGGTGCGGAACACCTTGGCATCCCCCACCTTCGAGGGGTCGATGCGCATGCCGTACACGGCTCGGTACAGCCCCGCCAACCCCCAACGCCTCGGCAGGTAGACATCGTCCGCCAGATCGTCCGAGTCTCACTCGATGCGGCGGAATGCGAACGTCAGTATGACATTTGCGTTCCGGAGTGCCAGGCCAGCACGAGAATCCATCAGGTCGACAAATACATCTACGATTCCAAGCAGTACGGTCCCTGGCGGACCGGGAAGAAGAGTTACTGCAGGACCGCTTGCATGAAACAGCTCGCCAACTGCCAGGGAGAGGCGGGCCGTGAGCCTGTGAAGTTCGAGGCCATCGACACCGCGGTCGATTGGCTCGAGCGCCACCAGGATGAGCTCGCGCTCGGAGCCGTTGTCGTCATCGCGGGGGTGGCTTTCCATGTTGCCGTCTGCGCTGGAGGCATCGTGCTGCTCGCTCCCGTCCTGCTCTTCGCCGAGGTGCCATCATGACGATAGGGGAGATCATCAGCTTCGAGGCTCCACGGATCATCGGAAGGTACCGGACGGAGCAGACCTCTCCCGAGGAGAGCGAGCTGCTCCTGGTGGCCAGAGATGCCTTGTTGTTCATCTCCGAGTTGGGTCAGGACTACCGCTTCGAGGATTATCGCCGGAGCCCCGGCGCTTCTCTGTCTCCCCCTGGGGGAAAGACTTCCATCGAGACGCTCCTGGGTGAAGCGGCGGGGCTCATGGTCCGGATCCGAGGAGAGCTCCACCTGCCGGAGGAGAAGGAGCTGGCGTCGGTCGTCATCGACGCACTTCACTTCATCGCCTCGACCGGCCAGCACACGGCGTTCGAGGCGTTTCGCCGCGATGCGCTTGCCCCCGGTCCGCCGCACGTCTTCGCATCGTTCAGGACGCGCGAAGAGGCGAAGGCCTGGCTCGACAATCAGCCCGAGCCGCTGGCTCAAGGACAGGTGCTGGTCGCGGGTGAGTACTATCAGTTCTATTATTTCCGCGAGCTGAACCGCCGGGGGCTCTTACCGCAGTTCACCGTGGAGATGCTCATCCGGCACTTGATGGAGGATGGGCCTCCCGCCACCGTGGCCTCCTTTGTCTCTCATGAGGAGGCAGAGGATTGGCTGGCGAAGCAGCTCGCGCCACCGACCCATGCCTTCATCTCGATTGCCGGGGAGTACCACCTCGCGGTCTTCCACGAGAACCTCCACCACCGCGCCATCCATCCCATCTCCATTCTCGAGAGGCTCGAGAAGTGGGAGCGGGAGCAGGGGACGTGAGGCAGGCGGCGAGCTGTGCCGAGCCTCGAGGGGTGGAGCGCCCGCCGATCTCCGGGAAGCGCTCGTAGGCCCGTTTGAGTGTGTCGAGGTGGGCGGGGTTGTCCAGATCGAGCGGTGCGTCTGTGAGTTGCACGACCCACCCACCCGTCGCCGCCGCCAGGGCCAAGAGAGCCAGGCCCCTGCCGCGCACCTCATGGAAGGGCGGCCTGGGCAGACGAGTACTCCATGGGAGCTGCGTGGCCTCCACCCGGTAGACGTGGTCCGAATCCAGAAGGATTCCGCTGGGTTCCGCCTGCTCGGCGGCGATGAACTGCTTCCACGTCTCACGAGTTCTACATATGGTGCGCTCGCCCGGCTTGGCCGGAACCCAAACGAGAACACCGATGCTCACCTCTGCTGCCCTCCTGACCAGTTCCCTCCTCCTCGCCTCCGGCGACTCTCGCGCGAGCGAAGACGCGGAGCGCTCCTCCGACGGTGAGTCCGCTGTCCGCCGGACGGGCGCGCTGCTCGACCGGAGCCCGCAGACGCGGGACCATATGATCTCGGTCTTCGCGTTCCCGAGCTGGTACTACGGCCTCGGCATGGGCGCCGCCGCGCGCTACACGCTCCCGATCGTCCACGATGGCTTCATCCCCTCCCTCAACGACTCCGTCGAGCTGGAGTTTGGCGGTGACATCTGGTTCGGCGGGAGCGGCGGCTTCACCTACACGGCCCTCGGCATCCCCGCCGAGGGGCGCTGGACGTTCCACATCACCGACCGGTTCGACGCCTACGCCAAGATCGGCCTCGGCTGGGTGCTCGCGTTCACGAACACCTCGGGCGTCAACTCCGTCGGTGGCCTCTACGTCACGGGGGGGCCGGGTGTCGCCTACCGGGTGGCCGACGCGGTGGCCCTGCGCGCGGAGATCGGCAACTTCGGCCTGCGCGCCGGCGTCGGCTTTGCCTTCTGACGGACGCGGGAGCGCTCAACCCCTTGACCGACCAGGGAGACAGGATTTGAACCCGTGGACGAGGGGTGCCCCAAACCCGCGACGGCACACCCTCTTCGAAGAATCGTGAGTGAATCCAGGCACTCGAAGCCAGGGGCTCCACGGAAGCCCGTGGGAGCCCCTCCGTAGCGTGAGCCCTGGCGAAATGTTCAGAAACGCCGAAGTGCTGGTGCTGAGCGCACTGATGGCCGCTTGCCAAAGGGTACCGACTGCCGCGGGGAAGGTGTCAAAGGACTCGTACAGGCATATTGCCTCCTACGAATCGTCTGACACCTCGGCCGGACACCTCGGCCGGCCGGTTGAGCCATGTCCCCGGTGTGGAGATCTCCTCGTGGTACTCCTGCGGGTGGGGCCCCGATTCATGATTCATCAAGGGCTTCGTCCCATCCAATGAACCCCTCGGTCCAGTGGTCCTTGTTGAGCTCGTACCGAGAGATGTGAAACCCCTGCGGGTGATTTCGGAAGCTTGGCTGTTGGCTCAGACGGGAAACAGCCGCCTGTGCATCTGCCTCGGTCACGTACACGCCAATGAGCTTGACATCCTCCTCTCCGTTTGGAGCTGCATGCACATGCTGAAGGACATACACGTGCATCATGGGACGCCCTCCTGGGTTCTCGAATGCGCGGTCTCCCCATTTCTGTAGTTTGTTGAATTCACTCCCAGGCCCCTTGTCGTAGTTCCGACGTGTTCGCCTGCGTGAGCTGCGGCAGAACTCCTTCAGGTTCGTGATTCCGCGTCAGGTGATGGCTCGCACTCTGTTCAATCTGGCCATCATTCGTTGTTTCATGCGTGTTCGCGACCCCGGCTGGATTGTTATGTTCCCGGCCATGGCTCAGCTCATCGTCACCGCCGTTGGTCCCGATCGCCCTGGGCTCGTCGCCGAGCTCACCCGTCACGTGTATGACGTGGGTGCCAGCCTCGCCGACAGCCGCATGGTCAATCTGCGCGGCCACTTCGCCCTGCTGGCCCTCATCGTGGGCCCCGCCGAAGCGCTCGCCTCGCTCCAGAGCAAGCTCGAGAACGAAGGTGCCGGGCTGGGGCTGCGCCTCGAGATGTATGAGGCGGCCGTCGTCGGCTCTCGCGCCCCCGGCAGCATTCCCTACCGGCTCAAGGTCTACAGCAATGATCAGCCCGGCATCGCCGCCCGCGTGACGGCGCTCCTGCGTCAGCACTCCGTCAATGTCGAGGAGCTGGAGACGCGGGTCGAGTCGGCGCCCTTCGCGGGGACGCCGCTCTTCGTGCTCGAGGGTGTCGTCACCCTTCCGCAGGGCACGAGCGCCCGCAAGATGCGTGAGGAGCTGGCGGCACTGGGCGAGAAGATCGGCTGCGACATCGATCTCGACGCCATCTGACGCAGGGAGCTCAACGGGCCTCCCTCAGCGGTCCTCCGGAGCGGGGTCATCGAGCGGTGGTTCAGGCCGGGAGCGCTTCGTACGCCGTTCGCCAGAAGTCCACGAAGGCGGCTGGCGCCGTCGGAGAGTCCATCATCCGCTGCGTCAGCAGGACGCCGATGACACCCGTCTCGGGGTCCCAGTAGGAGGACGTGCCGTAGCCGCCGTCCCATCCGAAGCCGCGTGGATCTCCAGGCTCGTGCTTCTGGACGATGGAGAGGCCATAGCCCCAGCCGTGCTCGTCCCAGAAACCGGGGGAGAAGGGCGAGGCGGCCTTCTGCTGGGGAGTGATGTGATCCGTGGTCATGAGCTCGACCGAGCGCGCGGAGAGGAGGCGCCGGCCCTGGTGCTCGCCCTTGTTCAGCATCATCCGAGCGAAGGCGAGGTAGTCATCGGCCGTCGAGATCAGGCCACCCGCTGCGGACGGGAAGCCCGGCGGGCGGCTGAAGCGGCTCTCCTTGCCGGGGGCGTCGAAGACGTCGAACTTCTGCGTTTCGGGGTTGCGCCAGTAGCTGGTGGGCAGCCGGTCGAGCTGGTCGGCTGGGATGCTGAAGCCGGTGTCCTTCATGCCCAGGGGCTCGAAGATGCGCTCCCGGTAGAAGTCCTCGAGCGGCTTCCCCGCGGCGCGCGCGAGCAGCACGCCCAGGACGGTGAGGCCGGTGTCATACATCCAGACCTCGCCCGGCTGATGCATGAGGGGCAGGGCTCCGAGGGCGCGGATCCACGCGTCCGGGCTCGGCGCATTCGGCAGCAGGGGGCCCACCGCGACGCCCTTCTCGGTCATGGCCTGGAGGATGGGATAGGGGTCCTGCGTGAAGATGGCCCCCATGCCCATGCGCAGCGTCAGGAGATCACTGACGAGGATGGGGCGGTGAGCGGGCACGGTGTCATCGAGGGGCCCGTCGATACGCTTGAGCACCTTGCGGTTGGCGAGCTCGGGCAGCAGGCGGTCCAGGGGCTCGTCGAGTTTGAGCTTTCCGTCCTCGACCAGCATCATCGCCGCGGCGCCCGAGACGGGCTTGGTCATCGAGGCGATACGGAACAGGGTGTCGCGCCGCATGGGGACGGTGCCGCCGAAGGAATGCACGCCGATCGTATCCACGTGCACCTCGTTGCCCCGGCTGAGCAGCGTCACGACGCCCGGCAGGTCACCGCGCTCGACATGGGCGGCCAGGGTGGAATGCATGCGAGCGAGCCCCTCCTGGGAGAACCCCTCTCGGGCCGGTGAGGGCCCTCCCGCCGCCCGGTTGCAACCCAGTGCTGTCGCCCCGAGCGCCGCGGCGCCCACGAGCATGCTCCGGCGGTCGACCCCCACGGGGGCCGCGCCGTTCCCTCGACGTTGCATCGTCCGCTCCTTGTCTCCGATTAACTGGTTGCAAAGTGCAATCGGTTGCAGGGTAGGGACACTGATACGAGAATGCAACCGGTTTTCGTTGGAGCGGAATCATGAGTGTGGAACACCGGTCAGGCTGTCCGATCAATCTCTCGCTGGAGGTCTTCGGGGACCGTTGGAGCCTGATCATCCTGCGCGACATCATCTTCGGAGGCCGGAGGCACTTCCGGGAGCTGCTGACGCAGTCGGAGGAAGGCATCTCGTCGAACATCCTGGCGGATCGCCTGAAGATGCTGCTGGACGAGGGGATGATCACCAAGGCGGATGACCCCACCCACAAGCAGAAGGCGGTCTACAGCCTGACGGAGAAATCCATCGAGCTGGTGCCCATCTTCGCGCACCTGGGAGCGTGGGGGCGCAGGCACCTGCCGGTGACAGAGGAGCTCAGCATCCGCGCGCAGCTCTTGGAGGAGGGGGGCCCGGCGCTGTGGGAGCAGTTCATGGCCGAGCTGCGCGAAGCGCATCTGGGGAAGCCGGCGAAACGAAAGGGTCCCTCCGTCGCCGAGCAGCTCCGGGCCGCCTACGAAGAAGTCCGTGCCCGAAGGGGAGCGAAGGCCCCGCGGTGAGACTTGGGGCTCCGCGTCATCGCTCACTCGCCGGCCTGCAGATTGGCTGAGGCTGGGAGTGAGAAGGACGCACGCCCCGTGGACAGGGGAATCGGGGTACCCTCGCTCCCCGCATGAGACGAACGCTCCCGTTGCTGTTCCTTCCGTTGATGCTGGCCAGTTGCGAATGGGTGGCCGACCCGCTGTCCTTCACCCGGGATGAAGTCCCTCGGTTCAAGGCCCGGGCGGAGCACCCCGCGCCGGTGGCCAACCCCACCTCGCTCAAGGTGATGGCGTGGAACGTGAAGTACGGTGCCTGCCGCATCGACTTCTGGTTCGACTTCTGGGGCGACCGCGTCCAGATGTCCGAGTCCGAGGTGACCGACTGCCTCACCCGGGTGGCGGCGCTCATCCGCGAGTACGACCCGGACATCCTCATGACGGAGGAGATTGAGGTCGACTCCAAGCGCAGCGCCTATATCGACCAGGTGCGCTTCCTGCTGGAGAACACGAACCTCCGCTATGCGGCCTTCATGTCCACGTGGGATTCGCGCTACGTGCCATCCGAGGGCGTGGGCCGCATCAACCTGGGCAACGCCATCCTCTCGCGCTACCCCATCACCAAGGCCGAGCGCATCCGGCAGGTGGACCGTACGGATCAGGATCCGCTGACGTCGACGTTCTACATCAAGCGGGCCATTGGCCGGGCCGAGGTGGACGTGGGCAACGGCCGGACCATCGCCGCGTACGTGGTGCACACCGAGGCGTATGACCAGGACGGCACCAAGCAGAAGCAGATCCAACAAATCCATGACGTCCTTCGGGCGGAGACGCTGCCCTGGGTGATTGGAGGAGACTTCAACGAGCTGCCGCCTGTGTGCGACGAGCGCGCGGCCGCGGGGACGCCCGAGTCCTGTGAGGGCAAGCTGCGGCTCTCGGGCTTCATGGACGAGCGAGAGAGCAGCAAGGGCACCGAGTTCGAGCAGCCGCCCTACACGCCCAGCGTGATGAAGCGCTTCTATGACGACTTCGAGCCCTCCATCTCCCTGGCCCGCTACGGCGTGGGCGACGAGAACCAGCGGCGCTACTTCACGCACTCGGTGCTCGGGCCGGACAGCGTGAATGACCAGGGAGTGCCCGGCACCTGGAATCGCACGCTGGACTATCTCTTCATCCGCAAGGGCGAGGTATGGACGAACACGGACGTCATCCAGGGCCCCGGGCGTCTCGAGGTCCAGGGTGATGCCAGCCGTCTGTCCGACCATGCCCCCGTCGTGGGTACCTGGAGGCTGCCATGAGAGCCACCCTGCTGTTTGTCTTGTTGAGCAGCACCCTCGCCTTCGCTCAACCCCTGCCGGCGCGGGACACCGCGGACGTGGGGCCCCGGGGCTCTTGGAGCGTGGGCGTGTTCAACCCGCTGCGCATCGCCGTCCACGACAACGTCGAGCTCCAGACCCATCCACTCCTCTTCTTCGTGGCGCCCCACGTGGATGCCCGCTTCGCGCTGCTGCGCTCGCCCCTGCGGCTGACGGCCGAGGCCGGTCTGTCCATGCCCACGTTCGCCATGCGGCTGGTGAAGGGCTACCTCTTCCCCAGTTGGGACACGAGCCAGAACGACATCGGTTGGATGCTGATTCCTCGCGCGGGGCTGTTGCTCTCGGGCAACGTGCTCGAGCACGACGTGTGGACGCTCCGGGCGGATGCGGCCTTCCGGATTGGGCTCGGCCCGAATAGCGCCACGTCCCTCAACTCCTTCCTCACGCCGTTGGACCTGGTGCTCGCGGCACCACTCACGGGCTTCCGCTCGCGGGTGGGGGGCGCTTATGACCACGCCTTCAACGACCGCTTGCGCCTGCGCGGAGAGCTGAACCTCTACGTCACTGGCTCCCAGGGCGACCTCCCCGCTTCGAGCCAGGGCGTGGGGCCCATCGCGTCCATCTCTCCGCTGGTGTTCACGGCTCACCTGGGCGTGGACATCGCCGTCTCACAGCACAGCCGCATCACCGCCGGCGTCCTGTGGGCCAACGCGGACCAGGGCGCCACGCGCGTCGTCGAGGGCGCCGATGGCTTCAGCGATCGCGTCCGCGTCCGGAGCAACGACTTCCTGCCGACGCTGGACTTCATCTGGGAAGGTTTCTGAGCTCCCAGGACAGCTCGTACTCCGTATCCGCGGGCCCCACCTGTCGACCTGCCACCTTCAGGTGGGTGGCTCCCGCGGCCTGGAACACCTCCAGGAAGATGCCTTCGAAGTAGGGGAAGGGGATGACGTTCCCGTGGATGGAGGTGCGGCACGAGCTGAAACCAGTCCACGCCACCTCGCCCACTCCGTGCCCCCAGCCCGTGCGGTAGACCATGGGCAGGCTGTCGGCCAGCCGCTGCAGGTTGTCTCCGGCCAGCAGTAACATCGTCTTGCCCACCGGGCTGCCCAGGAACTCGGTGGCCACATGGCGCCCGAGCTGCCGCATCGCCTCCTCGAAGCTACCGGCGGAGTCCGTCAGGGCCCTCGCCGCCTCGTAGAGCAGCCGCACGAAGCCACTGATGGGGTACTTGAAGAAGCGCATGGGCGACTCCAGTCCGCCCGCTTCGCGGCAGCGCCTCAGGGCCTCCTCGTCTCCCAGGAGGCGGACCTGCTCCAGGGCGCAGTGGAAGAAGTAGCCCCGCACGGTGTCCCCGAGGGGGATGAGCTTCAATCTCAGCGCCAGGTCTGCCGGGGCGCCTAGCTCCGCTGCGTCTGGATTCGAAGTCATAGCGCACGTGGCAGTATGGCATGCGCCGCGCGAGCAACTGGACGTTCCAGTGGGAGCGGACCGGCACGCGCTCGGCTCGGGGGAAACAGGTCCAGGTTCGTCACGGTCGGCGGTGCGGTGCGTCAGGAGTCCGCTCGTTCCAGGCCCCTGGCGGGGAGAAGGGCGCGTTCGGTGGGGCGCGTGTTACCTGTCCGACCCGGCATGCGTTAGGATATGAGCCTTCCCACCGAAGCACCGGGAGCCGTCTCGGGCATGTGGGCTAGGATGCATGCATGCCCATCAAGGCGCCAGGAAGGGTCATTGACCTGCAGAGTGAGCGGCAGCGCCGGGGCATGCCGCGCTACCACCGCGAGCCCGTACAGACCTGGCGCCGGAAGGTGAAGCTGACGGTGGCGGGGGTGTGCCTGCTGGGAATCCTCGCCGGACTGCTGTCGGTCGCCATGGAGTCGACGGACACGGCGCCTGGGGAAGAGGATGACGGCCTGTTCGGGTCTCCCTTCCGCTCCTCGAGTGGCGCTAGCCCGGACGTGGAAGCCGGGCCCGCCTGGTTCACGGCCACGGGCGGCGGACGCCGCTGAGTCCGAGTGGGCCCTCGCGTCGGCTCGCCGACACCGAGAGGGAGCGATCCGTTCACCGGCAGCCTGCCTGAGCCCCTGTCCCGGTTGTGGGAGACGCCTCCCAGGCCAAGTCTCCTCGGACCCCGGGAGGCCCGGGAAGGGAGGCTCTCATGAAGACGTCGCGGGTCCTGCTGCTGTCTGGCCTGGTTTCGTTCCTCGCTCCAGGCTTCGCATGGGCGGAGGAGCCCGCCTCGGCGGGGAGGGAGGCCGGGCCTCCGAAAGAGCGGGTGCTCTTCGCGCAGTACAAGACGGTGGACCCCACCACCGCCCGGCAGGCCGAGCTGTCGGCCGGTACCCGTTGCCCGGAGTCGGGCATCGTCGCCTTCAGTGCGAGTGGGAGTGGCCACGTCTCGGAGGGAGGGCTCATGCTGCTGAGCTACCCGACGACGCACACCCAGGAGGGGAGCGGTTGGGCCGCGGGAGGGGGCACCTTCGTCGCGCCGTGTACGGGCCTGTATTTCTTCAACATCTCGTTCGTGAAGGACGCCTATCACTACGGCGCGACCGCGAATGACGTGTTCGTCCACATCCTGAAGAACGGGGCGAACAAGGGCCGCGCGCTGAGTGGACAGGGCCACGTGGACCGGGACACCGGGGTGTACAGCGTTACGCTCTTCCTGGCGCAGGGGGACTATGTCCAGACGTTCGCCTCCAGCGATGGGCGTCTGAAGCGCCACCTGCTGGAGTACAACTTCACGGGCCATCTGGTGAAGCAGGCGGCACAAGGCCTCTGAAGGACTGGCGAGGACGCGGGAGGCCGTGGTGACACCCCATGGAACGGCAACGCGCGCCGGGGTGTCCAGGCGGCCATGATGAAATGGCTCTTGTTGCTGGGACTCTGGGCGGCGCTGCCGGTGCAGGCGAAGGACCGGGTGGCGGAGGCGCGCCGGGCGAAGGCGAGCGTGGTGGCGAAGACCTTCGCGGAGGCGGGGGTCTCCTGGCCGCCCAGCGAGATGTATGTGCGGGCCTTCAAGCAGGAGCGAGTGCTGGAGGTCTGGGCGGGGGAGAAGGGCCAGCGGCTGCGCAAGGTGAAGACGTTCCCCTTCTGCGCGGCCTCGGGGGACATGGGCCCCAAGCGGCGCGAGGGTGATGAGCAGGTGCCCGAGGGCTTCTACACGCTGGACCAGTTCAACCCGTACAGCCAGTTCCACCTGTCCATGCGGGTGAGCTACCCCAACGACTCGGATCGGCGCCTGGGCCAGCGGCCATTGGGGGGCGCCATCTACGTGCATGGCAACTGCATGAGCATCGGCTGCATCGCCATCGAGGACGGCCCCATCGAAGAGCTGTACCTGATGGTGCTGGAGGCGCGGGCGAAGATGAAGCGGGACGTGCCCATCCACATCTTCCCGCGCCGGCTGGACGAGAAGGGCCTGGCCGCGCTGGAGAAGCACCCGAGGGCCACGCCGCAGCTGGTGTCCTTCTGGAAGAGCCTGGAGCCGGGCTGGCGCCACTTCGAGGAGACGCGTCGCCCGCCCCGGGTGTCCGTGGACGCGAAGACGGGTGCCTACTCCGTCAAGCCGGGGCGATGAGCGCGCCCGGGGGGGCGGGACGAGGGGGAGGGGGCCGGGCGTTGGCACTTCTAGGGAAGGCGAGTCGGGAAGGCGAGTGCGGGGCAGGAGCCGCCGGACGCCAGGCCGGCATACCGGGCACAGGGAGGAAATAAGACCCTGGCCCGACGGGGGAGTCACATGGAGAAGCGCGTCTTCGGTTCCACGGGAGTCGAGGTACCGGTGCTCGGGCAGGGCACGTGGCAGATGGAGGATGACGACCGGGCGAGTGCCATCCGGGCGCTCCAGGTGGGGTTGGACCTGGGGATGACGCACGTGGACACCGCGGAGCTGTACGGCTACGGCGAGGTGGAGTTGCTGGTGGGCGAGGCGCTGGCCGGGCGGCGCGACGAGGTGTTCCTCGTGTCCAAGGTGATGCCCAACAACGCCACCTACGAGGGCACCCTCCAGGCCTGTGAGCGCAGTCTGAAGCGGCTGAGGACGGATCGGCTGGACTGCTACCTGCTGCATTGGCCGGGGCCGCACCCGCTGGAGGAGACGCTGCGCGCCTTCGAGCGGCTGCGGACGGACGGAAAGATTCGCTCCTGGGGGGTGAGCAACTTCGACATGGACGACCTGGAGGAGGCGCTGGCCATCGCTGGGCCGGGGCGGACGGCGTGCAACCAGGTGCTCTACCACCTGAGGGAGCGGCAGATTGAGCACCGGGTGCTGCCGTGGTGCGAGCGGCACGGGGTGGCGGTGGTGGGCTACAGCCCCTTTGGGAGTGGGGACTTCCCGGAGCCGGACAGCCCGGACGGGCGGGTGCTGGCGGAGGTGGCGCGGGCCCATGGCGCCACCCCACGTCAGGTGGCGCTGGCCTTCCTGATGAGGCGGCGCTCGCTCTTCTGCATCCCCAAGGCGAGCCGGGAGGCGCATACCCGGGCCAACGCGGCGGCGGGCCGACTGCGGCTGACGGCGAACGACATGGCTCGGCTGGAGGAGGCCTTCCCCCCGGGGCCGATGCAGCGGGAGTTGCCCGTGGTGTAGGGAGAGGTGACTGCCGGTCTGGGCTGAGCAGCCGGGCGAGCGAATGGGCGCGCCGGGGTGAGGGCTGCGTCTGATACCGTGCGCGGACGCTCTCGAGGGAGGTCCTCGGGGCCGTGGCCGAGCACATGGACAACAACCCCCCATCTCCCGATACCGAGGAGAGCTACCATGAGTTCCTGCTGAAGCGAGGGCCGCTACGGCTCGGGAAGCTCACGCTCACGGCGCTGGTGGCCAGCCCGGTGCTGTTCGTGTTGGACATGCTGTACGCGCTGGCCGCGACGGATGCGGGCCTGGATGTGACCCGGGTGGCGTTGGCGCGACTGCCCTGGCTGCTGGTGCCGGCGGCGCTGCTGGCGGTGCGCAAGGTGGTGGATCCGCGCGACCTGCCGGTGGCCATGTACTGGACCACGCTGCTGTACGCGGTGGGCAACGACTGGGCCTTCTACCGGATGGGGCTGGAGGGCTCGGGCTACCACGTGGTGATGGTGTTCCTGAACGTGCTGACGGGCCCGTCCATGCTGCCGGTGCGCCGGTGGGCGCGCATGGCCTTCTACGCGTTGCTGGGCGTGTCGCACCTGGGCTTTGACCTGGCGCTGTCTCGGGCACCGGTGGCGGGCATGCTGGTGTTGGACCTCATCCTGCTGCTGGGCTCGCTGGCGGTGGGGCTGCTGCTGGAGGCGCTGCACTCGGGGCACCGCAAGCAGTTCCACCTGCGGCAGAGCATGCAGCAGGCGCTGAGGGAGCTGGAGGCCTCTCGGGGCAAGGTGGTGGAGACGGGGCGGACGCTGGCGGGCTCGGCGCAGGTGCTCTCGTCGACCATCGCGGACATGTCGCAGCAGGCGGTGCACGTGCGGACGGCGGCGCTGCGCATTGCCACCGCGAGCGAGCAGATGGCGAGCGCGGCGGGAGCGCTGTTCCGGCACTCGAGGGCGAGTGCGACGCAGGCGGAGGAGGCGCAGCGCTACACGGGCGAGGTGGATTCGCTGGTGAGCGGGATGGAGACGAGCCTGTCGGCGATTGGCCAGGCGGTGGTGCGCAGCGCGACGAGTGTGCAGCGGCTGGAGGAGAGCTCGGAGCGCATCCACGGCTTCGTGGAGACCATCCAGGAGATGGCGGCGGCGACGAACATGCTGGCGCTGAACGCGGGAATCGAAGCGGCGCGAGCAGGGGAGCACGGACGGGGCTTCGCGGTGGTGGCGAAGGAAGTGGGCAAGCTGGCGGAGGAGTCGGGGCGGAGCTCGGCGCGGATTGGCGAGGTGGTGGGCGGGGTGACGAAGCAGATGTCGGAGACGTTGAGCGCGGTGGGCCACATCCGGGAGACGACGGAGCGCTTCACGCCGGTGCTGGAGTCGGCGAGGACGACGCTGCGCTCCATCCGCGAAATCGTCCTGCAGAACCAGAAGCTGATGGAGAAGAGCGCCGGGGAGGCGGAGCGTCAGGCGGAGCAGACGACGCACATCTCCCAGGGGTGCGCGACGCTGCTGGAGCTGGTGGACACGTACGCGCAGATGGGCACGGACGTGGCGGCCACGGCGCTCAAGCTGGGGAACATGGCGGACGAGCTGCGCAAGCTGCTGCCCGAGGCGGAGCCCGCTGCGAAATCCTAGCCGGCCCGGGCGCTCAGCGGGGTGAGACAGCAGAGGCGCTCGTGCCCTTGTCGTGGCGGTACACGACGCCCTCCTTCATGACGAAGAAGACCTGCTGCGTGCGGCGGATGTCCTGGAGCGGGTCTCCCGGGACGGCGACCACGTCGGCG
The DNA here is from genome assembly GCF_026626635.1 of Archangium lansingense. Classification (GTDB taxonomy): domain Bacteria; phylum Myxococcota; class Myxococcia; order Myxococcales; family Myxococcaceae; genus Archangium; species Archangium lansingense. The sequence goes on along the minus strand of NZ_JAPNKA010000001.1, from coordinate 13,254,637 downwards.
AGCTTCCCGGGCGCGAGGGTGCCCAGGGAGTCCTGAACGCCGAGCAGCCCCTTGTCGAGCCGCTCCTGGACACCCTGGAGGGTGAGCGCGGTAGGCACATCCTTGAGGACGACGGCCTTGGGGGCGGGAGGCTCGGCGGCGGAGGCCGGGAGCGCGAGGAGGGAGGCGAGCAGGAGCGCGGGTCTCATGCTCGCCAGCTATCCCACTCAGATGGCGTGCGTCTGGGCCCAGTAGGAGATGACGGCCTCGTCGTCGACGATGCGGGAGTGGAAGTGGTCCCAGATGTCGGTGATGGCGACGGCGTGGCCCTTGGTCAGCTTGGGGGTGAGATAGAGGGCGTAGTAGTGGGCGCCGCTGCCATCGTCGACGGGGCCGAGCTTGTCGAGCGGGCGTTTCGTGACGGGGCACAGCAGGGTGCAGCGGGTGCCAGGCGAGATGTCGGTGAAGCCCACCTTGCGCTTGTCGCCGTGGATGGGGGAGAGGTGGACAACGCCCTCGCGCCCGTCGGGGGTGCGCAGCAGCAGGCTGACGGCGGGGTAGCCGTTGAACTTTATGTCCGAGAAGCCGGCGAGGTTGTCACCGCCGGGGCCGAACGCCTGGGTCACCACGAGCGTGACGTTGTCGGAGACGGCCTGAAGACTGTCGTGCTGCTGGGGGATGTCGTGGACCTGGAGGTTCCGGGTGTCGACGTGTTCCTTGGGCATGGGTGAGGCCTCCTGGGGGACGGAGCCGTAAAGCGGGGGGAGACGCACCATAACTACGGAGGTTGCGCGCGAACACCCCCTGCCGCGCCGCTTTTCGGCGCGTCTCACCCCTGCAGCCACACTCGGAGCGAACCAGGGGATTTCGCAGAGAGCGGGGAGCCACCACTCGCACATCTCATCACTCGCGTACTGGGGCGCGAAGCCGCCCGCGTCGCCCAGAGGAGGGTGCCGACTCCCGGGGTCAGGTCACCATACCTCTAAAGGGGGGAGGTGTCGGGTCAACCACTCGAATTGGTAGTGGGCATTGACAGGACGTACCGAGTACGTAAGGTAGGGCGTGTCTCCTGGAGGCCCCGTCGCATGCCCCGGCTCTCGGCTCGTGTTGAACGTCCATTGGCGATGAACCTCGGTACCATGGCCCATGCCGCCCGCATGCGGGCCGGGCTCACCCAGGCGGAGGTGGCGCGCCGGGTGGGCGTGCAGCTCGAGGTGTATGGCCGCATCGAGCGCGGCGAGATGTTCCCCAGCGTCCCCACGCTGCGGCGCATCTGCGTGGCGCTGGAGATTCCCTCCGATGAGCTGCTGGGGCTGGATGCTCCGCAGCCCTTGGGTCTGCGCCGGCTGGTGAGCGCCGCGCGAGGCCTGAGGAACTCGCAGCTCCGGTTGCTGCACCGGCTCGCGGAGTCTCTTCATCCTTCACCCCGGGAGGAGTGAGACGGAGACATGGCGTGTCGTGGGATGTTCCGGTAGATGCGCCATGGGGGAGCACGATGGATGAATATTCTGCTTCACCCCTCGTCCGTTCCCGGACGGGCCGGCGTCCATCATCACATCCAGAGAGAGACAGACATGCTGAAGCGTCAGTGGACCGTTGTCGCCGCGCTCGCCGTCATGGCGACCCAGACCGCCTGCTACAACACGCGAGTGGCCACCCGTGCCCAGCCCGCGGGGCCGGCGTATACGGACCGGCAGTGGTTCGCGGTCGGTGGGCTCGCGAACCTGTCGCAGCCGGCGGCGCAGAACTGCCAGCACGGTGTCTCCTGGACGGAGAGCAAGCTGAGCGGCACTGACTGGCTCATCAACGTGGGACTGGGCGTGGCCGGTGGCATCGCCGGCGCGCTGGCGTGTAGCAACGGCACCGGTGATTGGAATGATGTCGCAGGGCAGGTCGGCTGCGGGTGGGTCGGCGCCGCGCTGGTGCCCTTCCTGCTGTCGTCGCGGACGGTGGAGTACACCTGCGCCGCGGCCCCCGACTACAATCGCCCGGCGTACATGCCGCCCCCCACGAACAACATGATGCCCCCTCCGGCGCCCGCTGCGGCTCCGGAGTCTGCTTCGCAGTACTAGGTCTGCCTCCACACCGCCTCCGCATCGCGGTCACACGCGGAGGAACGGACGTCCTGGTGCCAGGGTCCTGCTGGTGCCGGGCTTTGGGGGACGAGGTGACGTGCACTCCCGGAGTCTTCCTGGGTGAGGCAGGTGGCCGCGGAAGCGGGGGCTGGGTCCATCCTGAGAGCAGGTGCCGGTGACGCGCGGAGCGGATTCAGCGTCCAGGCTGCTGCTCAAATGACGGTGCGTACCTAGAGTCCTCTAAGGAGCAGTCCCCGCGATGGAGCAGTCGAGCGTGCGAGAGCTACAACCCCTTGTCGATGCGGTGCGGCTCGCCTGCGAGCTGTGTCGCCGGTTGCAGGCTGCCAAGACTGGTGTCAGCCGCAAGAGCGACTCCAGCCCTGTGACGATCGCGGACTACGGGGCCCAGGCGCTCATCTGCCGCGCCATTGCCCGCTACTTCGCCGAGGACGGGGTCATCGCCGAGGAGGCGGGCGAGGCGTTCCTCTCCCTGCCGCCAGCGGAGCGAGAGCAGGCGGTACGGCTGGTGGGCAAGCTGCTGGGCGAGCCGGTGACCGAGGAGCACTTCGTGCGCTGGCTGAACCACGGGAGGGGCGTGCGAGCGGACCGGGTATGGGTCATCGATCCCATCGACGGGACGGAGGGCTTCATCCAGGGGCGCGGCTACGCGGTGTGCGTGGGCTCTCTGGTGGAGGGCCTGCCGGTGGATGGCATCATCGGCGCGCCGGTGTCGCCGCTGGACGAGGGCGGCACGCTCTTCTTCACGGACGCGGGGAAGGCCTGGTCGGAGACGCTCGAGGGGAGCGAGCCGCGCGAGCTGCACGTGTCCGACCGCGTGGACCCACCGAGCATCCGGGTGGTGGAGAGCTACATCATGGGCCGGCGCTCGCGGGAGATCGCGGACCGGGTGTACGGGGCGGCGGGGTTCGACGCGCGGCGCATCAAGCGCTACGACGGGATGATCAAATACGCGTTGGTGGCGGCGGGGGCGGCGGACCTGTTCATCCGAGGGCCGCGGGACATCCGCAAGAATCCGCACAAGACGTGGGACCACGTGGCGGGCACGGCGCTGGTGCAGGCGGCGGGGGGGCGGGTATCAGGGCTGGATGGGCGGCAGGTGGACTTCTCGCAGGGCGCGGAGCTGCGCGGCACGCTGGGGCTCATCGCGAGCAACGGGCTCATCCACGAGCGTGTCGTCGAGGCGATGACGCGGGCAGCTGGGCAGGAGTGGGGTTTTCTGCGTCCGCCGGACTGAGGTGGGGGCGGTACTCGGCGAGCACGTCCGAGGGGCCGCGCCACAGGCCACGCGTCCACCACAGCCACCAGGTGCCATACGTGGTGCTGGAGGGGGCGGCGGATGCCGGCGACGAGGAGGGCGGAGACGAGGAAGGTGGAGGCGTTGAGGACGAGACTGACCTCGCGGCCGAAGGCGACGGTGGCGAGACCGCCCACGGCGGCGCCGATGAAGAGCATGGTGCCCCAGACGCTGCCGAGGGTGGCCTGGGCGATGGGCAGCTCCTCGGGGGGGACGACGTTGGGGACGGAGGCCTCGGCGACGGGGTCAAAGAAGGAGGAGAGGGCGGCGAGCAGGGCGACGCAGGAGATGGCGAGCACGGGCGAGCGCAGGCGCAGGGAAGCGAGCAGGCCGAGGGCAGGCAGGATGCGCAGCAGGTCGACGGTGACCATGAGGCGCTTGCGATCGACGCGATCGGCGATGAGGCCGGCGAGGGGGGACAAGAGGAAGACGGGGAGGACGCTGGCGGCGAAGACGGCGGCGGCGGAGCCGGGGCGGCCAGTGGACTCGGTGACGAAGCCGCTGATGGCGACTTAGGCGAACCAGTCGCCGAGCAGGGAGACGACGGTGGCGGAGAAGAGCCGGCGGTAGTCCGGGTTGTGCCGCAGGAGGGGGAGCACGCTGCGGACAGAGGCGGGGGAGGCCTTGGGGGTGGGGGGAGCCTATCTGGGGGCGGTGCTGGTACGCTGCGTGCCCAGAATGTCCTCTTCTCCTGTGAAGGTTCCTGTCACGGAGCGTGCGTCCGTGGTGCGCGCGCTGGTGTCCCGGCTGGTCGACAACCTGGAGCGCGTCATCCGCGGCAAGCGCGAGTCACTGGAGCTGGTGCTGTGCTCGGTGGCGGCGGGGGGGCACGTGCTGCTGGAGGACGTGCCGGGCACGGGGAAGACGACGCTGGCCAAGGCACTGGCGTTGAGCATTGGAGGCAACTTCAAGCGGGTGCAGTTCACGCCGGACCTGTTGCCCACGGACATTGTCGGAGCATCCATCTTCAACCCGCAGGAGGGGAGCTTCCGGTTCCGAGCGGGGCCGCTCTTTGCCAACGTGTTGATCGCGGATGAGATCAACCGCGCGTCGCCGAGGACGCAGTCGGCGCTGCTGGAGGCGCTGAGCGAGGGGCAGGTGACGGTGGACGGGCAGACGCACGTGCTGGCGCCGCCGTTTCTGTGCATTGCGACGCAGAACCCGGTGGAGTTCCACGGGACGTACCCGTTGCCGGAGGCGTCGCTGGACCGGTTCGCGGTGCAGCTGTCGCTGGGGTACCTGCCGGAGGGGGAGGAGCGGACGCTGCTGATGACGCGCTCGGGTCCGCCGCCGCTGGAGGGGATGAAGGCGGTGTGCACGGTGGAGGAGGTGGTGGAGCTGCAGCGGCAGGTGCAGGAAGTGAAGCTGGAGGAGTCGGTGGCGGACTACCTCTTGCGGATTGTCCAGGCAACGCGAAGCAACCCGAGCATCCGACTGGGAGTGTCGACGCGAGGGGCTCTGCTGTACGGGAGGATGGCGAGGGCGAGGGCGCTGATGCAGGGGCGGGACTACGTGCTGCCGGAGGACCTGAAGGTGCTGGCGGTGCCGGTGTTGGCACACAGACTGGTGCTGGACACGAGGGCCCGGTACGCGGGAGCGGACAAGCGGGCGCTGACGAAGGACCTGGTGGGCGCCGTGTCGGTGCCGCGGTAGGGAGGAGAGACCGCGCATGGCTCGCCGTCGCCGCTGGTCCTTCCTGATGCCGCCCGAGGACCACGGATTCATCCGTTTCCTCCAGGACCGGTACCACGGGCTGCTCACTCCCGTGGGCCGCGTGGTGCTGTGGTCGGCGCTGGCGGCGGGCTTCCTGCTGCTGGGCGGGCTCGTGGCACCGCTCATCCTCTTCTTCTCCTTCGCTGTGTGCTCGCTGGCCGCGGCCGCCGTGGTGGGTCTGCCCTTCCGCCCGCGCGTCTCACTCACGCGCCTGTTCCCGCCGCCGGTGTCCGCGGGAGACACGCTCACCTACCGCGTGCGCGTGGAGAACACGGGCCGGCGCACCGTGCGTCACATCGCGGTCGAGGAGCGCCTGCTGCCTTCCGAGCTCCGGCCGGTGGGCGAGCCCCCCATCATCGACTCCCTGGCTCCCGGTGAGCGCACGGAGGTGACGCTGCGCCTCAAGTGCACCACGCGTGGTGTCTACGCGCTGGGGGCGCTCCAGGCCGCGAGCCTCTTCCCCTCGGCGCTGGTGAAGAGCCCGAGGCGCTCGCCTACGAAGGACCGGCTGCTGGTCTACCCGCGCTTCACCCCACTCGAGTCCCTGGAGGTGCCGCACGGGCGCAACTACCAGCCCGGAGGCATCTCGGTGGCCTCGCAGGTGGGCGAGTCCACGGAGTTCTTCGGCACTCGGGACTGGCATGACGGGGACCGGACGCGAGACATCCACTGGCCGTCCTTCGCGCGCACCGGCCGGCTGGTGGTGAAGGAGTTCCAGGAGGAGTTCTTCGTCCGGCTGGCGATGGTGCTGGACGTGCAGTCGCGCTCGACGAAGGAGGATGCGCTGCTGGAGAAGGCGCTCTCGCTGGCCGCGGGCATGGCGGATGTGCTGGCTCGCCAGGAGTACATCATCGACCTGTTCGCCGCCGGCCCGCAGGTGTTCCACTTCCAGGCGGGGCGAGCGCTGGCGCACTTCGAGCACATCCTCGAAATCCTCGCGGCCATCGAGTCGGGCGAGCGGTTGAACCTGGAGGCGCTGGAGGCGGCGCTGCTGCCCGAGGCGAGCCAGCTGTCGGCGGTCATCTTCGTGGTGATGGACTGGGAGCCCTCGCGGGCGGCGCTGGTGGAGAAGCTCAAGGCGCACGGGGTGGCGGTGCGGGTGCTCTCCGTGAGGCCGGACCGAGCGCCGGTGGGCCTGGCGCCGGAAGAGGTGGTGGAGCTGTCATGAGCGAGCCCTCGGACAACGTCTCCCGGTACGGCCGGCTCGTCGAGCTGTTGCCAGTCTTCGCGGCGCTGGTGGTGCACGCGGTGGCGCACGGGCGGTGGCTGTTGTGCGCGCCGGTGATGGTGGGGCTCGTGTGGGCGGGAGTGTCGGGCGTGCGGGTGTCCTACTCACCAGCGCGGCTGCTCATCGCGGGAGCGGTGGGGGTCGCGGCGGGGGCGGGGATGCTCTGGGTGAGCGAGCCGCCGACGGCGCCCTTTCCACCCAACATCTTCGGCCCGCTGTGCGGAGCGCTGGTGGGGCTCTCCGTGCTGTGCGCGCTGGGGCGCAACCGGTACTTCGCGTGGACGTATGCGTGCCTGCTGGTGGCGCTGAGCATGCGCGTGCGGGAGATGCAGGCGGTGGGGTGGGTGCTGGGCGGGCTGGTGCTGAGCGTGCTGCTGGTGGCCTTCCTCGAGGGAGGGCTGGGGCGCACGGGCCCGCGGGCCGCGGTGGGCTTCGGCGTCTTCGTGGTGCTGGTGCTGGGACTGTCGCTGGGGCTGACGCGGACCATCTGGGCCAGCGAGGGCGTGCTGATGGACGCGGTGTACCGGATGACGAGCGGCACCAATGCCGGCGCTGGCTCGGAGTTCCAGTCTCAGGTGGACCTGCGCAGCCTGGAGCGCAAGCCACGAGGCTCCGAGCGCCCGCTGCTGGTGCTCTCCGGTGCGGCGCCCGCGCGACTGAGGACGCGGGTGTTCGACGTATTCGACGGCTCGCGGTGGACGACGTCGAAGGAGCTGGCGGAGCAGCGGCTGGAGTTGCCCTCGGCAGGGGCGGAGAAGGAGCGGACGCTGGCACTGACGGTGCTATCGCCTCTGGGGGCGTGGCTGCCGGCGCCGGCGGGGACGCGAGCGGTGGAGGGCGTGCGGCCGGAGGTGCGGGGCGGCTGGGTGTTGAAGGCGGAGGAGCTGGAGGGCACCACGCTGGCGCTGCGCACGGGCGAGCAGGAGCACCTGCTGCCGGAGGAGGCCCCCGGGGACGGACTCACCGCATTGCCGGAGGAGCTGCGCGAGGAGCTGCGCCCGCTGGCGGAGGAGCTGACGCGGAAGGCGAGCACGCCGCGCGAGAAGGCTCGGGCGCTGGAGGCGTACTTCCACGACCACTTCGAGTACTCGCTGTACGTGGACCTGAGGGGAGAGGGGAGCCCGCTGGCGGTGATGGTGCGGGAGAAGCGAGCGGCGTACTGCACGTACTTCGCGAGCGCGATGGCGGCGCTGCTGCGCACGGTGGACGTGCCTGCGCGGGTGGTGGGGGGCTTCGCACCGGAGGACAACAATCCGCTCACGGGGGCCACGCTGGTGCGCGAGCGGGACGCACACGCCTGGGTGGAGGTGTTCCTCGCGGACGAGGGGCGCTTCGTGGCGTTTGATCCAACGCCGTGGAGGAGCCGGGACGATGCGCTCGGGCTGACGCAGGAGAAGAAGGGCTTCTTCGGGAACATGGTGGGGGCGGTGGGGACGTTCCTGCGCGAGGTGGGGGCGGGGCTGCGCTACCAGCCGTTGGCGCAGGCGAAGGCGTTGGTGGGCTCGCCGGTGTTCGGAGTGCTGGCAGCGGGGGTGCTGCTGTGGCGGCTGCGCGTGGGGAAGAAGGGCGAGCGGAAGAAAGAGCAGCGCGAGGCGATGGGGACGAGGGACGTGCGGCTGGCGGCGGTGTACGCGCGCTACCTCAAGACGCTCAAGAAGAGGGCGGGCCTGGTGCCGAAGCCCTCGGAGACGGACGACGAGCTACTGTCGAGGCTGCGCGCGGCGAAGGGGGACGAGGTGGCGGAGGTGGCGGCGGAGTTCCTCGCGCACTACCGCGAGGCGCGCTACCGGGGAGTGCCCACGGGAGCGGAGCGCGAGACCGTGCTGGTGGAGCAACTGGACGCGAAGCTGCGCGCCATTCCCTCTCCCTCCGGGAGAGGGGCGGGGTGAGGGTGCCTGTTCAATCCGCGCGACCGCGTCCCCGCGTGTCGCCTATCTTACGACTGACTTCCACTGTCAGTGAGCAGCCTGGAGAACTTTGAGTGGCGAATCCTCTGCATGAACTCTTGGATAAGTTGTACGCGGACTTCAATCGGTGGACGGGGGAGTCGCGTCAGAAACACCCCGAAATTGAGATTGTCTGGAACAAGGACCTGGACCGGTTTCGCGATGCGAAGGAGAAGTTCCGGATCAAGTGGATTGTTGTCGGTCACAATCCCGGGAAGAAGGAACGCGGAGACCGCAACGAGGCTGGGCTGTGGATGGGCCGGTACTTCCACCCCGAAGGGTCAAGCGGTTCCTGGACCCGCCTCGTTCTCGCTCATGACGTGCGCTGTTTGAGAGACGAGGTCTTGTTCCTGGAGAAGACGCCCATTTGCAGTGACGACGTTGAGGGATTGAAGAAGAAGAAGGGCAAGGGAGACAATCCTCTTTTCACAGAGATGTTGGAGGGGATGGCCAAGGCGGTTCATGACCTGCAAGAGGCCACGGAGGCGTCTGTTTGGATTCAGGGATACTCAGACGCTTGTTTTGAAAAGTTCTTTCAGAAACTTGGCGATCTCTACGGCGCCACCGAAGCGGCCAAGGTGCGAAAGAAGAGGGTCTTCAAGACACCTCACATAGGCAATATCATAAGAAGTGGAAATGCCTTTCCAGTGGAGAGCTTGCTTGAAGAAGGGTTGGCGAAGGCCCTTCCCGAAATTGAGGGGTTCGAGTGGCTGGCACCGGAATCTGGTTGAGTTCTGGTCCATCATATGGCCCGTCCTGCGCGATGCTTTCTTGGTGGGGCCTTCAAGCGGGATGCTCGCCCCGTTTCGCGGATGGCGAGCATGTCGAGATAGTGAAGCCTTCAACTGACTTCCGTGTGAGCGCCAAGCCTACGGACCGAGAAGGCCAAGGCGCTGGAGCAAGCGTTGAACTTCGTGGACACGGCCATGAGCCCGGAGAAACGTGAAGCTCTCATTGCGGAGTTCATGTGGACCGAGGCCATTCCGTTCCTCGAGTCGCTAGCGACGCTGAAGGGCATTCGAACCGCGGTCGAGACCCAGCAGCTACGCGGTGGCATGGTCCCAGAGAGCCTACGAGACCTGCTCGCCAGGAAGCCCTGACGCAGGTCCCTTTCCCAGCGGCCCGCTACGGCACCACCAGGTCCCTCTCTCCGAGCGGTGCGAAGCACGCCTCCACGTTCGCGTCACGTACCTCGGCGAGCGTGGGCGGGTTCCACGTGGGCCGGTTGTCCTTGTCCACCAGCACTGCGCGGATGCCCTCGCGGAAGTCCGGCAGCGCGGTGACGTGCTGGCTCAGCCGGTACTCCACGGTGACGACCTCGTCATAGGGCCGCCCCCAGCACAGCCGAAGCTGGCGCAGCGTCACCTTCAGGCTCGTGGGGGACATGCGACCCAGCGTGGCGCGCGTCTCGTTCGCCCACGGCGAGCCCTCGGCCTCCAGCGCCGCCAGAATCTCCTCCACGCTGTCCTTCGCGAAGCACCGGTCGATGGCCTCCGCATGCGCCTTCAGGGGCGAGGGGCCGGGCTCGGTGGCAAAGCCATTCAACACCCGCGTGGCCACCGCGCGCGCATCCCCCGAGCTCCAATCCGCCGCCGCGAGCGCCTCCACCACGGCCTCCAGCTGGTCGTGCGGCACATGCTGTGTGCCGTACCCGAGCCACAGCGCATCCGCGGCATTGCACCGCATCCCGGTGAGGCCCAGGTACGTGCCCGCCTCGCCTGGGAAGCGCGGGAGGAACCAGCCGCCACCCACGTCGGGGAACAGTCCAATGGCTGTCTCCGGCATGGCCAGGACGAGCCGCTCGGTGACGACGCGGTGTGAGCCGTGCGCGGACAGCCCGAGCCCTCCGCCCATGCTGATGCCGTCCACGAGCGCCACGTACGGCTTGGGAAAATGGTGGATGAGGTGGTTGAGCCGGTACTCCTCGTAGAAGAATGCACGCGAGAGCGGCTCCGGGTTGGGCGTGCCCATCGACAGGGCCACGGCGCGCACGTCCCCTCCGGCGCAGAAGGCCCGGCCACCGGCACCGCGAATCACCACCGCCTTCACCGCGGGGTCCCTCGCCCAGGCCTCGAGCGCCGGGTGCAGCGCGCGAATCATCCCCAGGTCGAGCGCGTTGAGCGCCTTCGGTCGGTTGAGCGTCACCAGGCCCACCGGCCCGCGCGTCTCCAGCAGCACATCCGTGGTCATACCGCGCGCCATAGCAGAACCCGCGCGGCGCGTCCCCGGGGCGCTCAGCGCTGGCGGGCCAGCACCGCCAGCGTCACCGTGGCCTTCGAGACGAGCTTCTCCTCGCCCCGAGTCACGGCGAACACCTCCGACTCCACCACCGACAGCGTGCGCCCGGCGCGCAGCACCTGGGCGACGCACCGCAGCTCCTCGCCCACCGCCGCCTGCAGCAGGTTCATGGTGAAGCCCGTGGTGAGCACCATCTGCTCCGCGGAGATCAGCGTGCCCGCCGCCGAGCCTCCCGTGTGGTCCGCCATCGTCGCCTGCACGCCCATGTGGATGACACCGTTCTGCTGCAGGTGCCGGGGCTTCACCACCAGCCGCGTCTCCACCCGTCCGGGCTTCACGCTGACCAGCTCGTAGCCCACGTCCATCACGAACGCCGCCTGGCGGAAGAGCTCCTCGACCTGCTGGGCGTACTCGGGATTCCTCGGTTCCATCGGGAGACCTCTCGCGTGGGAGTCTCTACCTCGTACCTCGGAAAAGGACCCGGGGGCACTCGCCTCCCCGGGTCCACACCACACTTCGGACCCCTGACTACTTGATGATCGTCATCCAGCCGTGACGGTCCGGCTGCGTGCCGTACTGGATGCCGGTGACGGTGTCGTACAGGCGCTTGGACACCTCGCCCACCTTGCCGTCGCCGATCACCAGCTGGCCCTCCTGGAAGCCCAGCGCGCCCACCGGCGAGATCACCGCCGCCGTGCCCGTGCCGAACACCTCGCGCAGCTCGCCCTTCTGGTGCGCCTCGCGCAGCTCGTCGATGGACAGCTTGCGCTCGCTCACCTTCATGCCCCAGTCGCGCAGCAGCGTCAGCACGCTCTCTCGGGTGATGCCCGGCAGGAACGTGCCGTCCAGCGGCGGGGTGATGAGCTCATCCCCGATGCGCACGAAGAGGTTCATCGTGCCCACCTCCTCGATGTACCGGTGCTCGAGCGCGTCCAGCCACAGCACCTGCGCGTAGCCGCGCTTCTTGGCCTCCACCGAGGCCTGCAGGCCCGCCGCGTAGTTGGCCGCCGCCTTCGCGCCACCCAGTCCACCGGGCGCCGCGCGCGTGTGCTGCTGCTCCACCCAGATGCGCACCGGCTCGGCACCGCCCGCGAAGTAGCTGCCCACCGGGCTGAGGATGACGAAGAAGATGTACTTGTCCGCCGGCCGCACCCCGAGGAACGCCTCCGAGGCGATCAGCGTCGGCCGCACGTACAGCGCCGTGCCCGGGCCGCTCGGTACCCAGTCAGCCTCCACTCGCACCAGCGCCTCGATGGCCTCGCGCGCCAGCTCGGGCGGCACCGGCGCCATGGCCAGCCGCTCGGCGCTCGCGTGCAGCCGCTTGCAGTGGTCCGTTATCCGGAAGGCGCGCAGCTGCCCGTCCTTGCCGCGGAACACCTTCGAGCCGTCGAACACCGCCTGCGCGTAGTGCAGCACCGCCGCGCCGGGGTCCAGCCCCATCGGCCCATGCGGCAGAATCCGCGCCTGGTGCCAACCGCGGTCCGGGGCGTAGTCCATCCGGAACATGTGGTCGGTGAAGTACTTGCCGAAGCCGAGCCCCTCGGAAGAGGGCTTGGTCTTCAGGGTGGGGGCGCGCTGGACCTCGATGGGCAACATGCTTCGACTCCTCGTGCTGAGGGGACGGGCTACCTTCCGTCCAGGGCTCGGGCTGCCCCAGTGGCTCGCGCTTCCCCTGGAATCATGGTGACAATCCCAGGTGGAATCGAGACAATCAGTTACGTGGGCAGCTCTACTCCGTCAAGTGTATCGATTGTCACCATGACAAGTTGGATGCCGGAGCTCCGGGGACGCAACGGGCCGCTGTACAGGGCCATCGCGGATGCGCTCGCGGAAGACATTGACGCGGGGCGTCTAGCGCCCGGCACCCGACTGCCCACGCACCGGGAACTGGCCGAGCGGGTGGGCGTCACGGTGGGGACGGTGACGCGGGCCTACGCGGAGGCGATGAAGCGGGGCCTGGTGAGCGGGGAGGTGGGGCGCGGCACATACGTGAGGGACCGCGAGGTGGCCGCGCATATGCCCAAGCCGGTGGACCTGGAGCGCGACGACGCGCCGGTGGAGCTGGGCATCAACGCTCCCGCCACCCCTGAGGGGGACCCGGCCAGCCAGGCGCTGCGCCGTTCGCTGGAGGAGCTGGGGCGGACTCCGAGGCTGGCGGAGCTGCTGGCCTACCAACCGGCCGCGGGCACCACGGCGCACCGCGTCGCGGGGGCGGCGTGGGCCGCGCGCTTCGGACTGCAGGCGAGGCCGGAGCAGGTGGTGGTGTGCGCGGGTGGACAGCACGCCATGGAGGTGGCGATGGCGGCGCTCACCAAGCCGGGCGACACGCTCGTCACCGAGGCGCTCACCTACCCGGGGGTGAAGGTGCTGGCGCGGCGCTTCCAGTTGCGGCTGCAGGGCGTGGCCATGGACGCGCAGGGGCTGGTGCCCGAGTCCTTCGAGGCGGCGTGCCGGGTGGGGGCGAAGCTGCTCTACACCCAGCCCACGTGCCACAACCCGACGGGGGCGGTGCAGCCGGCGGAGCGGCGCCAGCGGATCGCGGAGGTGGCGCGCAAGTACGGGGTGCTGGTGCTGGAGGACGACTCGTACGGGCTGCTGCCGGAGACGCGGCCGCCGCCGCTGTCCACCTTCCTGCCGGAGTCCAGCTACTTCATCGCCGGGGTGTCCAAGCTGCTCACGCCGGGGCTGCGGATTGGCTACCTGGTGGCGCCGGCGCGGGCGCGGGGCGAGCGGCTGGCGGAGGAGGTGGGGCTGGCCTCGCTGATGACGACGCCGCTGATGGCGGAGGTGTTGGCGCGCTGGGTGGAGGACGGCACGGCGGACGAGCTGGTGGTGCGCCAGCGGCAGGAGGTGGGCGAGCGGCTGGCGTTGATGAGGGCGGTGCTCGGGCGCGAGCTGCCGAAGGCGGCGATGGCCCCGCTCTACCACTTGTGGCTGGGGCTGCCGGAGGGCCGGCGCAGCGAGGAGTTCGTGGCGCAGGCGCGGCGCAACGGGGTGTCGGTGACGTCGGCGGAGCTGTTCACCACGGGGACGGGGCCGGTGCCTCCAGCGGTGCGGGTGTGCATCGGCTCGCCGCGCACGCGCGCTCAGTTGGAGCGGGGCCTGCGGCGGCTGCGCGAGGTGCTCGACGCCGGGCCCGAGCCGCTGGCCGCCATCGTCTGACGGGCGGAGGCCGGGCCCTCGTTCGGCTAGTACTACTGTGTCATAAATGTGAGGATTTGCCGGGGATGACCATGGGCTGTCGCGTTTATACGTCACTTGTGATGCCCTCATCACCGCATTGATTCCGGCGGCAGCTCTGGCTTCATCGGAAGTTGTCTGCGAGCCCTACATTGCGGTGGTGGCACTGTGACGATTTTCAACCAGATTATCGAAGCGCAGGAACTCCTCGGGAAGAATCGTGAACAGGCACGGTCTCCGGAGGAAAAGGAGTTATTGCACCTCGCCATCGATGCGCTCTGGTTCATCTGGAGAAATGGCCAGTCGTATGAGTTCGAGAGTTATCGTAAGGAGGTCAAGTCCACTGCCCCCGAGGGAGTGATCGCCTCCTTCAGCACGCGGGGCGAGGCGGAAGCCTGGCTCGCTGCACAACCTGCGCCACCTGATCTGGCGCTTGTGTTGATTGCTGACGAGTACCACGTCGTCCTGTCTTCTCGTGACCGTAGCCGTCGCTCGCTCGTCCCGGACCCCGAGCTTGAATACCACATCGAGGAGATGACGAAAGACGGCCTCCCTCCGGCGGTGGCTGCGTTCAATACTCGTGACGAGGCGAACGCATGGTTCAACAATCAGGCTGAGCCACCAACTCAGACCATCATTCAGATTGGTGGGGAGCACTATCTGGCGGTGTACTACCGGAACATCAATCACCGAGCCATGTTCCCCTTCTCGATTGTCGAGAGGCTCCATGCAAGACGGAAGAGGAGGGAGCAGAAAGGGTCGGGAGAATAGAAGCGGCGGACCCCAGACATGCGCTCGGTTGCCGGACGGCTACTGACCACCGGAGGCAGACCGTGTGGTAGGTCGTAGCCGATGATAGACGGGGCGTCGTCCTCCATGTCGATGGAGGAGCAGGGGAGGCTCAGACTTCCTCGTCGGGCAGGAGCATGCGCAGGAGTTCGTCGTCGGGGCCGAGTGGGCGCCAGCCGGGGGGCGGTGGCGTGGCGCGGAGTGCTGCCCTGACCTGCTTGACACGCTCTTTATGCGTTTCTGGAGTGAAGGCAGTCCACGAACCGAGTGCCTTGGCAATCTTGAAGCGGTTGGTGTCGTCCAGCACGGCCGGCCAGCCGTCGGGGAGAGATTCGTACAGTTCGCGTACGAACTGCCCGCGCACGAGACGTGTGACCTGATGGCTCCGTTCCGCTTCAGCCACCAGTCCTTGGAACACCTGCACTCCGGCAATGTCGTTCGTGCCAATCTCTTCGGCCAGGTCCACCAGCGAAGCGGTAGGGCGCGCCTCGGCGAAGGCGGTGAGCGAATCGTAGCCGCGCTCGCGGACCCGCTCATACAAGCGAGCCACCCAGTTGCCCTGCCAGGGATGTCCGTCGCTCATGGCCCTCCTCTCCAGGGGATGAAATTCATCGGAATGTAGTACCGCTTCATCCGCTCCGTGACGATCTCCAAGACCTCGTTACGCGTCAACATACGGCCAACTTCGGCCTCCGCCTCGTACAGCGCCTCCATGAGCATCCGGTTCCATTCACCCGGCCATGTGCGCCCCAGCTTCCAGTCGCCACCGCCGTGAATGGCCTCGTGGTGCGCCTGCTCCAACTCGACGCAGAACTCGTCAATGTCCATCTCGCCGGTGAAGCCACGTTTCTCGAACCATTCGCGGAACTCTTTCGGCATGACATGGTGTCGCGGTGGCTCGGCCATGCCAGCTCCTGCTTTGCCCGTCTCGTGCATGGCCCCCACCTCGGGCCCATCGCCCAGCGCCGCACGTACGCCCCGAGGCAGCTCGCCGTGCGCCTGCGCCAGCATCACCTGGCCCGCCTGAATCCGCACGGCGGCGCTGACGATGGGCGGGGAGAGGACGCCCGCGCGTACCAACTGGCGCATCCTCTCCACCCACTCGGCGGACACGACAATGCGCGTGCCCATCATCACGCCGTCGCCGCCTACCGAGAGTCCAATACCGACCAGGGCGGGAGCGGATGGTGGCACCGAGGGCAGCGAGAACCTCATCGCCGAGAGCAGGGTGACGGTCTCGATGGCATCCTTGAGCACCATCACCTTCTGGAGGTTTTCCGCCCCCACGCGCATTCTCTCCACGGTGGCCGCGAATTCGTCCGTGAGGTGGCCCACCAGCGGGGGCACGTCTTGCGCCGCGGCCTCCATCTGTCCGTGCTCCTGGGAGGAGAGCGCCCTCATCGCCGGCGCGAGCATCTCCTGCCAGCGCCGCATGTCCGCGAAGAGCGTCTCCACGGAGTAGAGGTGTTGTCTGAGCGCGACGTCGGCGAGGTTGAGGAAGTCGAGCCAGACGGCGAGCAGGAGCGAGCCCATCATGGCGGCTTCCAGCCGTGGGCCGGCGAGGCGCAGCAGGCCGAGTTGCATGTCCGGGTCCTCCACCTCCGAAGCGGCGTTGGCCAGCCGGGTGGCGGCGGCGAGCCGGGCGTCAATCCACCGCAGTTGCGCGGTGCCGTAGTCGGCGTAGCGGAGGAAGACACCGTTTGCGCTGGCGAGGCCCCGGTCACTGGCCTTGAGTTGGGCGAGCTCACCGGAGATGCGGCGGGTGGAGCCTGACACTTCGCGAATGGCACTGCGAAACGCCAATTGGGTCGCAAGGGCTCTCTGCCGCAACTCTCTTTCCGCGCTGTCCGGGCCCGCCGCCCTCACCTCCACACGGGCGGCCCGGCGTCGGTGCAACTGCTCCGGTAACTCGGGCTCAGGAGTTGAGGCGAGGAGCAGTAGCACCAGCAGCATGGACGTCATCAGCGCCTCCGATGGGTGACTCCCATTCTGTCGGGCGCCTCCGACAAATCAGCGAAGGTGCTGCTTCATCTCTTCCAGTGCTGGAGTCTGCTCAGGGCAGGAGCGCGCGAGGCTCTGGCTTCTTCTCGCTCACGGGCATGTAGCACTTGCCCTCGTGCTCGGCCGTGCTCCTGGGGCAGGGCGGCTTGTGCGCGAGCTGCACCCAGCATCCGCTACGGAGCTCCACTGAGGGCAGCTCGCACGGAGGCTTCCGCTGCCCCTTGATGGGTCCATCCGGCATGGGGTAGCCGATGACGGGCAGGTTGCCGTCCTCCATGTCGACGAAGATGAAGGACTCCTTGATGGCCGCTTCGGCGAGGGCGTGAGATTGCTTCGTTTCGGTGGGCTCGGGTGGCTGGGGCCAGAGGAGCACTCCGGCGGCCGCAACCGCGGCCATCGCGAAGGACGCGGCCCCCGTGAGCAATCCGCGGCGACGAGGTGCCGGGTGCTTCGGTTCCGGCAATCGGGGTTGGCCGGTGAGATGGGCATAGGAGTCCGGCCGGTCCTCGAGGCGCGCCATCGCGGTGCCGAGCCGCTGGAGGAGCATGGTCAGCTCCTGGAGGGCCCGCGGATCTTCCCGAGGCGCGTGTTCCACCTCCAGCGCGAGGAACGGAGGGACGGCCTCGCTCGTGGCGCGCACGGTCCAGCCGCCGAGCGGACGCCAGTCGCCGGGATGCCCGGGCATGAGCACCACGGCGGGGGCACCCGTCTCGGAGTTGTGGGCCTGGTAGAGACGCCCGAGCCCCATGCCAGTGCCCCGGTGACGCTTGCCGACGAAGTACGGCCCCAGCTTGCCTCCGTCCCATTCCGGTGTGTCGCTCATTCCCATGTCTCCCATGCAGGCGGCGCGGGGCAGGGTACCCCGGCGGTCGGATGCCCTGGAACGTTGCCTGTCACGCCAGGAAACCCCACCCTACCTGAGATGTCAGGCGGGTGGATAGACTGGAGAGGTAACGGCGGAGTCCGAGCTCCGCCGGACAACCAGGAGGCATGGCGATGGGACATGGGAAGAAGCCGGCGACCTACGAGGACATCGAGGCCCTGCCGGTCGGGTGGGTGGGAGAGATTCTGGAGGACGAGCTGGTGGCCTCGCCGAGCCCGGCCATGGGGCACTCTTATGTCGCCTCCATGTTGGGGGCGAGGCTGATCCCTCGCTTCGCCCTTGGGGAGGGAGGTCCGGGTGGGTGGTGGATTTTCGATGAGCCGGAGCTGCACCTCGGCCGGGACATCCTCGTGCCGGACCTCGCTGGGTGGCGCCGCGAGCGCATGCCGAAGCTCCCCGCCCCGGAAGAGCCCTTCACGACGCTCGCTCCGGACTGGGTGTGCGAGGTGCTCTCGCCCTCGACGGTCACCATCGACCGCAAGCGCAAGCTGCCCATCTACCGTCGCGAGGGTGTGGCGCACGCGTGGCTCATCGACCCGCTCGCATGCACCCTGGAGGTCTACCGGCGCGAGTCGTCGGGCTGGGTGCTCACCGCGACACACGTGGGCGAGGAGTCGGTGCGTGCCGAGCCCTTCGACGCGGTGCCACTCGAGTTGGGCCAGCTCTGGATGCAGCGGGCTTCAGCGAGCCGGTGACCTTCGCGAGCGGTCGCTCCAGCGGGACGACGGTCTCGCCTGGGGGATGCAGGAGGAGCATGTTCGCACTCGGTGGATGACGATGGCAGGCCGGTTGCTTTGAGCGGCTCCCCGAACCGTTCTCTGGCCAGGTGCCAGTGTTGGGGGAGTCATCGTCATGGGTCGAGGAGTGGGAGAAGTTGTGGGCAGTCTGGGTTCGCGCCCGGGGCTGTGGTGGTGGGGATGCGTGTGGCTGGTGTGCATGGCCATGGGCTGTGGGCCGGTCGAGCGGGCCAGCGGGATGCGATGCGCACCCGAGGAAGGTTGGGAGTGTCCCAGCGGTGAGGTGTGCGTCGAGGGCGTGTGCTCCGAGGCACCGGAGGCTGGGGAAGTGTGCACGGTGGGGGCAAAGCGCTCCTGCGAGGAGGGGTGCGCGGGAGTGCAGACCTGCGGGGCGGATGGGACGTGGGGCCGTTGCGAGACGTGCGAGCGGGGACAGCGCTGCGTGAGCGGCCAGTGCGTCTGTGATTCGGGCTCGTGCGCGGAGGGCTGCTGTCAGGGGAACACGTGCATGCCGGGCACGGCCGACGCGTCCTGCGGCAAGGGCGGACAGGCCTGTGAGAGTTGCTCCGGCGTGTGCGATGCGTCGCGGCGCACGTGCGTGGGTTGCGTGGAGGATGGACAGTGCGGAGGCTCGACGCCCCGGTGTGACACGGGGACGGGGACCTGCGTGTGCGCGAAGACGGAGCAGGCTGAGAGCCGGTGCACCGACGGGCAGGACAATGATTGCGATGGGCTCTCGGATTGCGCGGACCCGGACTGCAACGCGAAGTCCTGCGGCGCCAATGGGAAGGTCTGTGGAGGCGCGAGCTGCGTGTGCCCGGGAGGCTCCGTCGAGCTGACGTGTGGCGACGGCAAGGACGATGACTGCGACGGGCTCGTGGACTGCGCGGACCCGGATTGCAACACGCGCTCCTGTGGCACCACGGGCAAGGTGTGCGGGGGCTCCACGTGCAACTGCCCGGGAGGGAGCACCGAGCGGGTGTGTGGGGATGGCAGGGACGACGACTGCGATGGGCTCGTGGACTGCGCGGACCCGGACTGTCAGAACAAGACGTGCCGTGCGGCGGCGGGCGTGTGCGACCAGGAGGAGGTGTGCACCTACGGCGTCTGTCCGTCGGACAAGCGCGTCGGCAACGACGTCGTCTGCCGGCCCTCGCGGGGCACGTGCGATGTCGAGGAGCGGTGCGATGGCCAGGGTCTCGCGTGTCCGGCGGACCGCAAGGTGGCGGCGGGGACGGTGTGCAATGCCTCGGCGGGCGCCTGCGACGCGGCCGAGACGTGTGACGGCGTGAGCTCGGCGTGCCCGGTGAACAAGTTTCAACCCGCGGGTTACGTCTGCCGCGCGGCGAAGGGAGAGTGCGACGTGGCGGAGACGTGCACGGGCAACAGCATCACCTGTCCCAACGACGGTTTCGACCGCAGCAAGTGCAACGATGGGAAGGCGTGCACCACGGACGTCTGCGCGATGGACGGCATGTGCCGGTACATCCCGACCGGTATCTGTTACTGACGGGAAAACGAAACCCCCGGGAGGCGTTGCCTCCCAGGGGTCCGTTCAGCTCACAGCGGGCTCTGCGTCAGGGTGCTCAGTAGGAGCCCTTGAGCGTGACGCCGGAGTAGGTGCTGTAGGCGCGCAGCATCACGAAGATGCGGGTGGCCGCCGTCTTCGCGGCGATGCTGCACGACTCGGCGTTGCCGCTCTTGTACGGACGGCAGTCGTACGACGAGGTGGTGGGCTCGGTGCCGGCCTTCACGTACAGGTCCGCGTCACCCGAGCCGCCGCTGATGGCGAACGTGGACGCCTTGCTGGCCGGGACGTCCAGGTAGTAGTACGTCTGCGAGCTCGTGCTGCCCGACAGGCCCGTCTTGGACACACCGTTGGTCAGCGGGGAGGAGACGATCGGCAGGCCCACGCCCACCGCTTCCCAGGCCGCCGTCACGGACGCGATCTCCGCCGTGGTGTAGCCCAGCGCCGTGGCCGCCTGCACCGTGTACGCCTTCGCCTGGGCGAAGGTGGTGGAGGCCGTCATGTAGTCCGCGTTGGCCTTGTAGAAGACGGCGCCCGCCTTCTGCACGCCGATGCCCGTCACGTTGATGGTGCTCTTGCTGCGCGGGTGCAGGCCACCCTTGGAGAGCAGCGTGAAGGCCAGGTTGGCAATGCCCGAGCTGTAGTGCACGTCCACGCTGCCGCTGCTGCTCGTCCAGTAGTCGAGCGAGGCGCCATCCTTGGCCGGGTCGTACATGTAGCGGAGCGCGTCGTTCGCGGTGGCAGGCGTCCAGATGTCGTCGCCGACCATGAACACCGCGTTGGTGGTGGCCCAGGTGCCCGAGGCGTAGCTCTCGCAGTAGGCGCCGAAGATGTCGCTCATCGCCTCGTTGAGGCCGCCGGACTCACCCGAGTAGGTGAGGTTGGACTCGTACTCGGTCACCGCGTGGGTGAGCTCGTGCGTGGTCACGTCCGCGGACAGGCCGAGCATGCCCGAGTTCACGCCGTCGCCATCGCCGTACACCATCTGGGTGCCGTCCCAGTAGGCGTTCACGTAGTTGCTGCTGTAGTGCACCGTGCTGATGAGCGCGGCGCCCGCGTTGTCGAACGAGTCGCGGTTGAAGTTGTTCTTGTAGCAGTCGTACGTGCCGCCCAGCTTGTCGTAGTTGCCGTCGACGTGCGCGTCACCCGTGGCGGCGCCGCCCTCGCTGCGCTTGAGCGTGCCCGGCGTGGAGGAGCCGTTGTTGGCCGAGTACACCTTGCGGTTGAGCGCGCTGTGGACCTTCGAATTGCGCTGCACCAGCGAGCCGTCCTTCGCGCTCACGTAGACGAGGTCGCGGATGGGCAGGTCGGCGCCCTCGCCCGTCACCGTCACCTCGTAGGCCAGCTTCAGCTTCCCGTCCTGGTTGGAGCGCACGTACACCAGGCGCGAGCCCTCGGAGGCGAGGTGGCGGCCCGTGGTGGCGTCGAGGGCGGAGATCACGGCGGCCTCGGGGGAGATGGTCGCCTTGGAGGAGACGATCTCACCGTCGCGCGCGGTGCCGTTGACGGCGGTGATGATGCCGTTGGAGTCCACGTGGAAGACGAGCTCCTCGTTCACCACCGGCAGGCCGTTCTTCGTCTGGCCGTAGCGGATGTGGGTGGTGCCCTGCTCGTCCACGCGCGAGCGCTTGACGATGAGGTCGGCGGCCTCCAGGCGGAACGCGGCGGCGATGGAGGGCAGCGCCTGGTTTACGGCGAGGCCCTGGCCGGCGGTGCCCAGGTTGCCGGTGAGCATGAAGGGGAGGCCCTTCTCATCGGCGCCGGCCACGTGGGCGGAGGGCAGCGCGGCGAGCGCGGCCTGGACGTCACCGAGCGAGTCGGAGGCCTCGTCGTACTTCTGGGCGCCTTCGGGAGTCTGGGAGGGGTCGGTCTCGCAAGCAGCGAGGGGGAGCGCGAACAATGCAGCAGCAAGGAAACGCGTACGAATCACGGGGGGGTACCTTCCTGTCCAGCTGACGGCGGGGGTGCCGTTGGACGCTGGGACAGATTGCAGGAGGCGAGCCAACCCCTAAGGCCTTGGATTTCCGGCCTTCATCCACATGCTCCGTGAGTTCACTGGAGCGTGGATGTCTCAGCAGGACTCCCCATGAATGTACACAGACTTTGCAGCCCCTCCGCGCAAGTCTTTGATTCCAGACGGAATGACCGTGCCTCGGAAGGTGTCTTTTTTTGCGACAGTTCCCGAGGGGAGATGGGGCTATTCATCCCCTGGGTCGATTGTCTGTCTTTGAGTCTTGGATTCTTGGAGCCTGGCACTGGAGTCTAGGCCCCGAGGCATTTCGAAAGATGACGAGAATATTACGGAGTATGACAAAGGCTTGCAAGTCCGCCCGGATTCCGAGACGCGCCGTGCGAGACGGGCCCGGCGTCCAGCGGGGATGGCCTTCTGGCCACGGTCCATGCCTGTGGACTGGTTGTGCGCCACCTGTCCTGTTAGGTTAGCTCTCCTCATGCGCAAACACCTACTTCTGCGGTCTACCCTGCTCCTCGTCCTCGCTGCGGCCGTGGCCGTGGCCAAGGTGCGCGAGCCCATCGAGCGAGCTCTCATCCTCTCGGAGCACCCGAGGAGCGAGGCGCCCCGGGTATATGTGGGCGGAAGGATCGCGACCCTGCTGCGCCTGGAGAAACCCTGTGACCCCGAGCGCACGACGATGCTGGGGTGGGAGGGGCACTTCGAGCCCGTGGTGTGCGCTGGCAGGTGGGTGTTGCTCTATCCCCTGCGCGACCTCACCCCAGACAACCAGTTCCTGCTCCGGGTGACGCTCACGGATGGGACGGAGCTGCCGTTCATCGTGACGTCCCATGAGCAGTTCTATGAAAACCGCGAGGTGGACCAGCAGGTCAACGTGTTCGCGAGCCGTGAGGACTATGACGCGGTGGTCGCCTCCCTGTACCGCGCGCTCCAGAGCGAGCGGGAGCTGCGCGAGCAGGTCGAGCGCTACCAGAAGGAGGAGAACTCGATCGACCACGCCTACGCCACCCTGCTGGCCAATGGCGAGGTGAAGCAGGTGCCTTTCAAGCGGAAGGACGTCTATGAGCTCGGCGACGGGGACATGGGCATGAAGGTCGAGATCTTCGCGGGGAAGGGAAACGGCAAGGCGGCGGTCGTGGTCCACCTCTCGAACACGTTCCGCGACAAGCCATGGATGCTCAAGGAGGCTCGTGTGTCCTCCGACCAGACCTCCCGCACGGCCCGGCAGTTCGCGCTTCGCATGAACCGGGCGGAGATCGTCTCGGGGGCGTCGGGAAGTGTCGCCGTCGTGGTGGACAAGAGCGCGTTTGTTTCGGAGACGGGCATGGAGCGCCTCGTCCTGGAAATCTTCCGCGACGATGGGCTCCAGCAGTTGACCGTTTCGCTGGATCCCCGGCTGGTGCAGGAGTAGGAGCGAGGGATGCCCATGATGCCCAGGACAGAGGCATTCCTCTTCTCCTTCCTCGTGCTTCTGACGTCGGCGGGTTGTGCCACAACTCCGTCCCCGTTCCCGGGCAATGTGGCGCTGCGGTCGGATGGAACCCCGGTTGCGGAAGAGTGCCCGGCGAAAGCACTCGAGGTGATGCGGTACCTGCGAATGGGCGTCGGGGACTCGGCCTGGATCTCGCTCGATGCGAACCAGATGAGTACGAGGCCCATTACCCTCTACGAGGGACCAATCGAGAGCATTCTGGAGGAGGAACTCGGTACGCTCAGCTCTCCGGCCCGTTTGTATGGGCGCGTCTGGACGGACGGCCCCCAAGTTGTCATCCGGTACTACGAAGCCCATCCCCTGGAAGGCGACAAGGTGCCCATCTGCGCGGTGGCCCGGCTCGGAAAGGGGCAACTGCGCAAGAGGCCCGAGTCCAAGCCGGGAACCGCCATCCTGGAGTCCCCCTCTGCGGCGGTCTTCATCGTGGACGCGTTCCGGTGAGCCGCCGCACTCACTGCAGTGGCAACTCCTGGCTTGGGTCGCGAGAGCAATGGAATGAGCCGGGAACCGGATTCATTTGTTGCTCGCCAGGAGCTGGCCGAGCCAGGGGAGCGCATCCTTCGTGATGGGGTGCTCCGGTCCCAAGGAGCCGAGGAGTGCGTCCATGGCCTCCCGGGCCGTCGCGACGGCTTCGGGCTTTTTCAACCTGGCTTGGACTCGCGCGAGCAGGGTGAGGACTTGTGCTGTTTCGGGATGTTTCAGTCCCCAGGTTGTGCGGGCAATGTCGAGGGCTCGCAAAAGGAATGGCTCTCCTTCCACCGGGCGTCTTTGTGTGGCTAGGTTGAGGCCGAGGTTCGCCAGCGTGGGGCAGAGCAGGGGGTGTTGATGGCCGAGTGCCTGTTCGTTGATTGCGAGAGACTTGCGCAGCAACACCTCTGCCTCGGCGTACTTGCCTTGACTTTCGAGCACCCTGGCCAGTTCATGGAGCGAAGAACCATATTCAGGGTGCTGGAGACCGATGGTCTGTTCCTTGATAGTAAGGGACTGACGTAGCAAGTTCTCAGCCTCCGAGTTTCGGCCCTGACTTTCGAGCACCTTGGCCAATTGGTGTAGCGAAGCCGCATAGGACGGATGTCGAGTGCCGTACGTCTGTTCGGAAATGGCAAGAGATTGGCGCAGCAGATTTTCTGCTTCAGTGTGTCTGCCTTGGGTCTCGAGAACCATGGCTAGGGACTGAAGCGACACTCCATGATGTGGATGCCGAGAGCCAAGTGTTTGCTCGATAATGATCAGAGACTGGCGCAGCAGTTCTTCCGCTTCGGCGTATCTGCCTTGTCTTTCAATCACTCTGGCTAATTCATGAAGAGAGGCGCCATAGTTGGGATGTCGAGGGCCAAGAGTCTGTTCGAAAGATGTGAGAGATTGGCGTAGTAGCTTCTCCGCCTCGCTATACCGGCCTTGCACTTCAAGTACCCTGGCCAGTTCGTGAAGCGAGGAAGCATAGTCACGATTGCGAGGGCCAAGTGGTTTTTCTATAATCTCAAGGGACTGGCGCAGTAATTCCTCTGCTTCGGTGTACCTCCCCTGCCTTGCTTGCAACATAGCAAGGCTATGGAGGGAGGCGGCGTAGTTGGGGTGTTGGTGGCCGAGAGCCTGCTCGACAAAGGCAAGAGACTGGCGCATCAAAGCCTCTGCCTCGGCATACTGACCCTGTTGATAGAGCACATGGCCTAGCTCGTGAAGAATCCACCCACGAGCCAGACCGGGTGTTGACTCAGTTGCCTCAAGCTGGTGCCGGAGAATCGATTCAGCTTCGAAGTAGTGCCCTTGAGCACTGAGCACACGAGCAAGCATCTTCCACCTTGAGGGGTCAGCCTCCATGGCATGCTGGGCCCAGACATGAGTCACATCCATGTCTCCTGTGGAAAATGCCACGAATGCCGATTGCTCCCAGGTTTGACCTGTTCTTGGTGCATGCCGAAGTAGCGCTTCCGCGACCTCCCCCCGTTCTCCGAAGCCCTCAAGCCGCTCTTGCGAGGGGATCGTCCCTACCCATGCGGACCACCACGCCGTGTCCTCTGCGTCTACCTGTTCTCCCGGGCGCAACCACTGCTCGATCGCGTCCAACTCCGTTCCGTGCAATCGCCGCATCCGGTCCCGCTCCGTTCCAAATGCGCGCATCGCGGGAGGAGGTGCTCGTCCGCGTACCAGTTCCTTTTCTGTCACCAGGCCCTGTACAGAGGCGAGCCGCCCCACAGCCGCTCCTGGCTCCGTCTCCTTCAGAAGTTCCTCTTCCAGGGAACTCTCGCCGACGCCTCGTTCCAGGAGGCTGCCCAGTAACTGGATGGCTTCTGGCTCTAGGTCCACCAGCGCTGCCAGTCGGCCCGGGTGGTTGGCCCCAGCGCTCCTCAATCGCTCGCAGGCCTCCGTTGGCTCCGCCACCCGTCCGTGCACCTCCCACCACCCCGGGGAGCGCACGGCCGGCTCGACCAAGATGGCCCGCGTCCGGCGTCTGGCCTCAGCCAGGGCCCAGCGCACCCTCCGCAGCCGGAAGTCTCCATCTACGTCCGTCCACGCGAGCCACTCCCTCGAGCCGAGTGCCTTCACCTCCGCAACGAGCTCCGCATAAGGCCTCGCCGCACTGATTCGCCGGAGCACTCGTCGCGGTCTCGCCGCGGCGAAGCTCGCTTCCAGATCTCCCCCTGTCCACACGACGCCGGGCACCCGGGCCGCCAGTGCACAGCGAAGTCCCGCCACCGCGTAGGGCGCTGGTCCCGCGGGACATTCCAGCCGGAGCGAGACCCAATCGAGGAAGTCCACGGCTCCCCGCGACAGAGCCACGGACACCTCGCGCGTGCAGAACAGCACCACGCGCAGCGCACGTGAGGCGAAGAGCGGCCGGTTGATGTTCAGCCAGTCCGCGTCCTCCGCGCGAGGCACCAGCACCAGCGTCACGCCGGGTCGGGCCTCCGCCAGACGGTGGGCCTCGGTATGGACCTCAAGCTCCGGAGCGATGGGGAGCAACGTCCGAACCAGCTCTCCCAGTCGCTCGGGGCGGGCGTGGTCCACCAGCACCAACAGCCCGGCGCCAGACAGCCCCAGCGAGACCTTCAGCCGGCGGAGCCAGCCGGGGGTGGCCGGACCAGATGCATCGTTAGCAGCGGATGGGGGTAGTACCATTCCGAGTCATTCGGGTAGGGCAACAGGTGCTGGTAGTCGAGCAACTCATGCGCCAGCTCGCCTGGAGGCAGCCGGTGCTCTGGATCCTTCATTACATCCTGCAGGAGCCGGATGTGATCCGTGTTCAGTCCTGTCTCCTGCCTCAAGCGCCATTCATCCAATACCTGCTTCACCAACTCCGGTGTTGCCGCGGATGCATCCTGGTCCCACGCTACCTCGGAGAGGGAGCGGATGAACCGGACGAAATCCCGCGCTCGCCCACCCGAGTAGTAGGCGAGTTCGTCGAGCAACCCCGGGCTCACCAATCCCAGGGCTTCGTCCCCGAGGTCCTTCACCCGCTGCGCATACAGCTCGCGGAAGAAGGCCACCCCGTCTCCAGGACGGCGTGGGTCGGCATGGTCCAGCACGGGCTCGTTCACCAGCGCGCTGGCCTTGAATCCCCGCACTCCGGCCGTGGCCACGTCGTGCCGGAGCGCGAAGGGACCACAGACCACCAGGGGACAGATGAGCTGGGAGAGAAGCTGGGACTCGACGAAGAGCGCCTTGGCGCGAGGCAGGTCGCGGATCCGATCCAGGCCATCGATGACGAGCAGTACCTTGCGGTGCTTCTGCTGCACCTCGCCCAGGAGCAGGTTGACGGCGCCCAGCAACTCCTGCACCTGCCGGTCCTGATCTGGCAGAGGCTTCTCACTGCGCCCGAGCGGCAGGTTCCAGGTCCAGGCGCGCAGGGAACCCATCACGGTCTTGGCGCCCTTGAGCGCCAATGCGGTCCCCGCGGCTTCCACGCCCAGTGCTCCCGTGGTGGCGAGGGTCGCCCCCAGGTCCAGGGCTTCCTTCGCGAAGGAACTCAGGTCGAGCTGGGGATTCGGGGTGTTGGTGGCTTCGGCCAGCCGCTTCCATGCTTCGCCGAGCTGCTTCACTATCTCGGGGTCCAGCTCGAGTCCCAACCGCTCCTTGAATCGGAACACCAGCGCGAGGCCCGCCAGGAAGCACACCTCCCAGGCTTGAATCCGATACAGCGCGTTCGGGTCCTTCACCACGTTGGTGAAGTGCCGCTCCAGATCCAGGAAGACGACCAGCTCGCGCTGTTCCCGCTCCTCGGCGACGCGCAGCAACTCCGTCGTCTTGCCCGTGCCCACCGTTCCCATCAGCAGGATGCGCGGCGTACCGAAGGGCCGGTCCAGGGTCTCCAGCATCTTCTTCGCCGGGCTGTGCGGACGGGGAGCCCGCCATTCCATGGGAGCAGGCAACTCCGGGTCGAATCGCTCGTAGAGTTTTCGCCAGAGGTCGCGGCGTGACATGCCGGTGGCTTCTATCACCAGCCCCTGGCTGCGGCGAGCGCGCGGGAGGACACACCTGCTTTCGTCGTCCCATGGCCGACGCCTCCCGGGTCATAGGTGCTGCCATGTGTCGAACACGCGCTGTGCCTTCACGGCGCGAAGGAAAGCCCCTGCTTGCCGGCCGCGAGCGCCACGAGCCGGGCTTCCTCGGGCGTGAGGACGGCGAAGACCACGCGCGCGAGCACCTCGCGCTCCTCCGTGGGGCACTCGTGCAGGTAGTCCCGGAGTGTGCCCATCAGCACGTCCAGCGCCACGATGGAACCCAGCCCGCCGTGCCCCGCGCCCAGGAGTGGGGTCGCGAGCACGAATTGCCCGCTCAACCCATGCTCCCGCGCCAGCGCGACGGATTCCTCGAGCGCCGAGCGGAAGCAGGCCCTCACCCGAGAGGGTCCGGTGGAGCCACCGGTCTCGGCATCCGTCCGCCGGTAGTCCACGGACGGGACATGCAACACCCAACGGAAGGCGATGCTGGCTCCGGGTCCCGTCACCAGGCAGTCCCCGGGCTGGAGGGGCTCGCCGTACTCCTCTTCCAACCTCTCACGCACCTCTCGCTGGAACGCGGCTCCGCCGCAGGCCTCCCGGAGGGCTCCGCTCACCCCGCTGCCGAGCCCCACGTCCGGATTGGCCGCGTTGATGATGGCGTGGGCCCCCACCCGGGAATCGACGAGGGAGCCGGTGAATGCCGCGATGCGCATGCTGCGCTCCCCTCCGTCAGGAGTTGGCCACCCGGGGCACGGGCTCGGAGTCCAGCCAGGCCAGCAGCGGCTCGAAGAATGGGATGAAGAGCGAAGCCCGGCACGAGGGAGCGTACCATCTTCTCCTCCGGCTGATGCCCGGCCATCATGGGCAGGTGCCGCGTGGGGCGTTCATGGCAGGTAGGCCCGTTGGGCGCTGTGCTGTAGGTTCAACGTCATGAACAAGCTGCTCCTTGCCTCGGCCCTCCTGCTCGCCCTGGTATCTCCAGGGTGCGGCGGCTGCGTGGCGCGCACGGAGGATGGGCCCGGGACAGTGGGACACGGCGAAAAGGGCCCCGCCGTCCACCCGGCAGCGGAGTCCTCTGCGGCCGCGGGCATGGAAGGAACTGACGCAAGCGCCTCGGCCTTGCGCTGGTCCCGGGTCATCGGCGAAGTGGACTCCACCAACCGTTACCCTTCCACCGTCACGGTGACGGGCCACCTCGCGGAGAACCCGCCGGAGCGCAGGGAGTGCAGCGGCGTCCTGGTGAGCCCTCGCCTCGTGCTGACGGCAGGCCATTGTGTGTGCGCGCGGAAGGAGGCTCCACCGGGCGGGAATGGCCGCGTCTTCCAGATAGAGCCATCCACCTGTGCGGCGACAGCGACTGTGGCCACCTTCACCTACGGTTCTCCCTCCCGGGGGAAGGGAAGGCGCTAATGGTCCGACCAATATGAGGGAAGGGTTCGTCCCCATCCTCGACTTCGGATCCTGATGGACACCCGGAACGTCGTGGTGACGAGTGAGGCGGACCTGGCTCTCATCTTCCTGGAGGGGTCCGTGGAGGAGAACGTTCCACCTATCCCGCTGGCGAAGGAAGAAGTCCGGGCCGGTGAGTCGATGACCGTGGTGGGTCATGGCTACCTGGAGGACACCGGCGGATTGGATGGGCGGCGCCGCTTCAGCCGGGAGACGGTGGCGGGCTTCCTCGACCCGGATAAAGGAAGAATCCTGCTTGGCTCGTCCGACCTGCACGCCTACCGGGGTGACACGGGAGGGCCTTGCCTGCGTGAAGGCGCGGGCTCCCCTGCGCTCGTCGGCATCTCCAGCAGGGGACTGGGCAAGGAGCCCACCTGCACGAGCACCTTCGTATACCGCGAGTGGCTGGCACAGGAGATGGAACTTGCGTCCAAGGCGGATTCACCCGAGCCACGAGGTACTCCCTCCCTGGATGCTGCAGTTCCCTGACGTACGGGCTCCAAGCCTCGCGGAGCATGGCCCATCGTGCGCCATGTGACCTGAATCCCGGGAGGAATCGCGTGTCTGGCCTTCGGTACTGGAAGCTCTTTCTGCTGTTGTCAGCACTTCCTCTCGTCTTCCACGCCGCCTGCTCGGCGAGCACGCCTACGCTCGGGGAGCCCTGGGACGAGTTCCCCGCTTCCGAGGAACTGTTGCCCCAGGGGGTCCTGCTGACCGGGCCAGGCCCCACGGATGTCGAGAACAAGTTTCTCCCTGCCGTCATGGTCACCGCGGCCATGACGGACTCCACTGGAAGAAGGGTGATGAAGCCTTGTAGTGGAGTGCTCATCCATCCACGCCTCGTCATCACGGCGGGGCACTGTATCTGCCTGTCGCGGCGGCCCACTCCCCAGGAACTGCTTCCAGCCCGAGGCAAACCCCAGGAGAAGAGCCGCGCCGTGGCCAGGGACCGGGAGCTCGTGGGAGTCACGCTCACGGAGATCATCGACAAGGATTCCCAGTGCGCGAGTGAGCCCTTGGTGACCGCGGTCCAGTATGGGCGTTCCCCCAAGGGGACCTTGAGGACGCAGACACTGGAGTATCTCGGACGCGCTACCAGGAACGGAGTGTCGGAGCCCCTCGCTCGCCCACCCGAGCGGTAAGTGAGCCGGTTGCATCGCTCCAGGTATCCGCCGTCCTCTGGCTGACCCCGCTCAGGAGTTGGCCGCCTGCGGCACGGGCTCGGAGTCCAGCCAGGCCACCAGCGGCTCGAGGAACGAGCTGATTCGCTTATAGGTGGCCGTATCCGCGGGCACCGTACGCAGCACGTTCGCGAGCCGGCGGCGGCGCGCCGGGTCTTCCACCTCGGTGGCCACTGGGGCGCGGTAGGTGTGGATGGTGAAGAGGATGGCGCCCGTATTTGGCATCAGCGAGAGCGTCTGCCGCTCTAGCCGCAGGAAGCACCGCTCCCCCGCGTTCTCCCGCGTAATGCCCTCGAAGAGGTGCTTCCACTCCGGCAGCGTCCAGGGCTCGAGGTCCATCCGGTCCGACACCGTGAGGGCCCAGTTGCAGCGCGTGACGGTGCGTCCGGGCTTGAGCCCCTCCATCAGCCGCGTGGTGGCTGTGCCCAGCTTTGACACGAAGCCCGGCACTGGGGTGTGGATGTCGAGCATCGAGCGCCCCATCTTCTCGTCCAGGCACCACATGGAGGGGAAGCAGAGCTGCCCCGCCATCATGGGCAGTCCCTCGCGCGTGCCGTCCATCAGCAGGAGATCCTCCTGCACCTGCCGGCCCAGCCAGTCGAGCGGCGCGTGGGGGAGGCTGCCTGTGTCCCCCGGGGTGAAGAGCGTCTCCGTGCCGAGCAGCAGATTGCGCCAGCGCCAGCGCGTGCCCTCCACTTCCAGGGCGAAGTGCTGGGGATTCTGGCGCGCCATCAGCGGCAGCAGCACCGTCACCGTCTCCCACTGGTGGGGCTCAGTGCCCGGCAGGGCCTGAAAGCGGGCGCGGGGATTGGCGGCGAGATTGGCCGCCTTGAGCGCGAGCTCGCGCGCGTAGTGCGCCTCGTCGACCTCGATGAGGGTCTCGTCGGGCCGCAGCGCGCGCACGCCCAGCGTCATCGCATAGCTGTCTTGCTCGAAGGGGAAGTAGGGCAACACGTCGGGGGCTCTCCCAGTTCGATTCTACGGCTCAGCCCCTCTCTCGAACAGCCAATCCCTCGCGTCCGATGGGGCAATGCGTCAAGGCGTGCAATCGGCGGCCGGGCAGGGGAGCCCTCCCGTGGCTGGTGCTGGGGCGGAAGGGGTTGCCGGGCTGGGAGTCCACCCGCTGGGCCGGTGCGTAGCTTGTCGGTGCAGCGGTGTGGCCGAGGGCGGCCACGGTTCTTCACGACCGTGTCGCGAGGGCGGCGCGAGAGGAGGGCAGCACACAATGCAAGCGATGATCTACGAGGGGCCCTACCGGGTCTCGGTGGGAACGAAGCCGGACCCGGTCATTCTGCACCCCAATGACGCCATCATCCGGGTGACGCGCTCGGCCATCTGTGGCTCTGACCTGCATCTGCTCCATGGCTTCATCACCGACACGCGCGTGGGCTGCACGTTCGGCCACGAGTTCGCCGGCGTAGTGGAGGAGGTGGGCACCTCGGTGCGCACGCTCAAGCCGGGGGACCGGGTGGTGGTGCCCTTCAACATCTCGTGCGGCACCTGCTTCTATTGCAAGCGTGGGCTGACGGCCTGCTGCGAGAACACCAACCCCAACAGTGAGATGGCCTCGGGGGTGTACGGGTATTCGCACACCACTGGCGGCTACGAGGGCGGCCAGGCGCAGTACGTGCGCGTGCCCTTCGCGGACGTGGGGCCCATGAAGATTCCCGATGACATGGAAGAGGAGGAGGTGCTGTTCCTCAGCGACATCCTGCCCACGGGCTACCAGGGGGCGGAGATGGGCAACATCCAGCCGGGGGACACGGTGGTGGTGTTCGGCGCCGGCCCGGTGGGCATCTTCGCCATGAAGTCGGCGTGGCTCCTGGGCGCCGGCCGCGTCATCGCCGTGGACAGCCTCGAGTACCGGCTGGACTTCGCGCGCCAGTACGCCCAGGTGGAGACGCTCAACTTCAAGGACGAGGAGAACATCGTCGCCACCTTGAAGGAGCGGACGCAGGGGCGCGGGCCGGACGTGTGCATCGACGCGGTGGGCCTCGAGGCCGAGGGCTCCGCGCTGCACAGCATCCTCGGGGTGAAGCTGAAGATGGAGGCGGGCTCGCCCACTGCCATCAACTGGGCGATTCAATCCGCACGCAAGGGCGGCACCGTCTCCATCATCGGCGTGTACGGGCCGCCGTGGAACATGGTGGCGATCGGCACGGCGATGAACAAGGGCCTCACGCTGCGGATGGGTCAGTGCAACGTGAAGCGCTACATGCCGCACCTGCTGGAGCACATCCGCGCGGGGCGCATCGACGCCAAGGGCATCATCACGCACCGGTTCCCGCTCGCCGAGATTCCGCGTGCGTACGAGCTCTTCGAGAAGAAGCTGGATGGGTGCATCAAGTGCGTGCTGCTGCCGCACGGGCATGCGTGAGGAGACACGGAATGGCTGACCAAGAACCGAGCACATCCGAGCAGGTGCACGCCGACATTCCCGGGTGGGGCGTGGATGGAGACCCTCGCAACCGGCCTGGGGTGCCCATGCTGTTGAAGCCGGAGCCGCGCGGGGGCGCGCACTGGGAGCGGCCGGAGCGCCAGCCGCCGCCGGACTTCCCCGTGTTGAAGCGGGCGGAGCTGGACGAGCTGACGCCGGCGTTCGGCACCGCGGTGCCGCCCAAGGGATTGAGCGGGGTGCTGCGGAGCGTGGCGTACAGCATCCCCGAGAACCGGGTACAGCACGTGATGCTGCTGCTGATGGCGGACCGCGTGGACGTGCTGGAGTCGCGGTTGCTCCGCAGCCCAGTGAAGTCGCTGGGCGCGGTGCTGGGCCTGGTGGGCGGAGGCTGGCTGCTGAGTCGCCTGCGCACCTGAGTCACCCCGTGGCCGGAGCTGTCCCCTCGGGGCGCTCCGGCCACGGGGTCCTGGCACTCGTCCCAGGACGTTTGCGTGCCTTCACCTTGGCCCGAGCGGGCAGCGTCTCGCCCTCGGGCCTGATGATTTGCTGCCAGGCCTGGAACCTGGGTTGCTGGCCCAGGGCATCCAGGTCCGGGTGCCGAATCAGCCAATGCCAGGTCTTGGACGAGAACGGTCCCTCGGGGTCTCTCAGCGAGCAGGTCAGGTGCTCGATGGCGTCCTGGACATGCTTGTGGGACTTCACCACGTGGTGGGCCAGGGCTTTGAGCTCCTTGCGCGAGCCCTTGGGGAGGTCCTTCCATGCGGGTGGTGGGGGCTGCGGTGTGCTCTCGACGGCCAGGATCTGCCGGCGCAGCTGTCTGCGCGAGCACCAGGGCAGCTCCTCCCGGTAGGTCCAGACCAGTCGGGTGGCCGTGTCCATCAGCGTCTTGAGTGCCGACACCTCCTCCTTGCGCCTCTCGTTGAACGGCCCTTTCTCCGTCTGTCGAATCGACTGAGTGGCCGTGAGCGCTCGTGTATAGGCACAGGCGAGGGGTTCATCGGCCAGTGGGAGCGCGCGGCGCTCGGAGTCCGTCTCGTTCCACAGCTTTGACAGCCGCGACAGGAGCTCGCGCTGCTCGGCCTCCATGCACAGCGCATAGAAGCACGCGAGGTTGAAGTTGGCGGCCCCCAGCCAGTTTCGGGGAATGCGAGAGGCCTGGTTCACTTCGCGGGACAGTCTCCGCGCCAGGACGCGGGTCCACATCCGCCGGCCATACAGACACGGGGTCTGGTAGCTGAAGCGCTTCTCGCTTCGCTGGTGCAGGGTGCGCTGGTGTTGGATGCGATGCCACTCCACGCAGCGCAGGGCGGACCGGGTCGCCAGGCGCAAGTCCTGCTGCCTGCGGGGAGGCCACAGCCGGGTGTGCCAGAAGAGGCGGCGATCCGTGGCGTTGAGGCACCAATGGAGCAACCGGAGCACGCTCCCCTGTTGCCGCAAGGCCCGGTGCGCCATGTTGAGCAGCGCGGTGTGGAGGTTGTCCTGGCAGTGGATGTCGAGCTCGGCACGCGCCCTGCGGCAACACAGGCTCGTCCAGGAGGGCTTCCACAACTTCCGGGCATAGGGTGAGGAGAGGGCCTGCAGGAGCCGCTCCCTCGGCTTCTGCACCTCGGGCCCCGGCCGGGTCTTCTTCGGCTCGTTCCTCAGCTTCTGGCTCCACCGGCGGAGGGCCTCGCGGACGGAGGCCAGCCGTCCCTCCGGTCTTGGCTCTGGTTTCGGCACCTGGGTGCTTTGCTCATCCATCATCTTCTGGCCCCACCGGCGGAAGGCACGGCAGGTGGAGGCCAGCCGGTACTTCGCCACCAGCAGGCGCGGGTAGCGCGAGGCGACATTGAGGTAGAGCTCGATGGCCCCCACGTAGTCTCCGCAGGCCTCGCGAGCCTCGGCGAGCTGCAGCCGGGCCAGCGCGCTCCCCGGACTGCGCTTCGCCGCTTCCAACAGGAGCCTCCTGGCCTTCTGCGTCGACTGTTGGCCGCAGGCTCCCATGGTGAGCTCACGGACTCCCTGGTGGTACATGCGGAGCGCGGCGCCGTCGTCCTCCTCCCAATGCACCCACTCCGGCAGCGTCTTGCATTCCCGGAAGGCGCGCTCCACTGCGGCGTAGGCCGCCTGCTCCACGGCGTTCTCGATGCACTCCTCGTTCCAGATGGTGCGCGCCATCAGCGTCTGACGGGTCCGCAGGTCCACCATGTGGACCATGATGCCGCACCGGTTCCGGGGACTCGGGGGCCTCTTCGCCTTCCCTCTCTCCTCGGGTGGCAGTCCCAGCTCCTCTTCCTGCACCAGGGTGCCGGTGATCTCCAATCCGCTCGGAGGTTGGATGACGCGCAGGACGACGGTCGCCGCCCGCACGAGCCAGTGGTCATCCTTGGTGGCCTGCTTCTCCACGAAGTCCTGCCAGTACTGCAGCGTGCCACCGGGAAGCCACGGAGGGGTGTGAGGCATATTCCGATGGAGGTGCTCGCGCATGAGTTGCTCGAGGTCCGGCCGTTCACGCGGTTCGCCCTGCCCTCGGGCGTCCCGGATGCTGGCGACGCGGATGGGCCGCAGGGAGCGCCGGAGGTTGAGGCGATCCAACCAGCTGAAGCCCAGCAAGAGGACCAGCCCGAACGCGCCCACCGTGACGGCGTCTGGCTTGGCGTCAGGCACATGGAAGAGCGGGGCGAAGATGCGATCCGCGAGCCGCTCGGTGGCGATCTCCGAGGTCATTCGCGCCTCCGGGCTGGACGGCTCGAAGCGGCGTGGCTCCTCGTGCAGGACGACTCCCAAGGTGACGGACAGCAGGACGAGGAGCGTCACCAGGTGGAAGCTGCGGCGCGACAGAGAGACGGCCCCGGCGAGGAGGAGCAGGAAGAAGGCGAGGACTGTCGGCAACCAGGGCCAGAGCCAGTCGAACGCCTCGACCAATGGGAGCCGACGGAGCGCCGTCCACAGGGCCGGGCTCTCCCAGAGGAAATGGATGCTCCGCTCGATGAGAAGGAAGGCGGCGGTGCCGGTGGCGAGCAGGAGAAGCCCAATGGGCAGGAAGGGAGAGATGAAGGCCGTCAGGCGAGGGAGCCATCCCCCCAGCAAGGGCCAGACAAGCCATAGCGCCAGCAGGGCGGACGCGAGAATGAACAAGAGCAGGAGCGGCGAGGCCGGAATGAACGGCACCGCTTCGTGGAGCCTCTGGATGTGCTCGGACAGCAAGACCATCCCCCCCGAAGAGTCTGTGGCCTAGGTGGGTGGAGTCCGCTGGTGGGCGATGTCACGGAATGTGTGAGCCATGCGCCAGGGAGCCGCGAGCCGTAGCCTGGCGAACAGGCGGGCACGAGGAGATGGGAGTCCGGATCCTCGCGGGTGAATGCGCGGCGCGGTACGCTCGTCTGCCTGCATGATGCTTCGCAAGCTCCTGCTCCCATTGATGCTCGGTGTGCTCGGCACGGCTCCGGCCGTTGCCGCACCGCGTGAACCGGTGAAGCCCGCGGCGAAGTCGAAGAAGGCCACGGTCTCCACCGGAACACCCTCCCGTACCCGGGGCACGAAGTCCGTGGTGAAGGCCGCGCCCAAGAAGAAGAAGAGGCCCGCGGCCCCGCTGCCTCGGGGACGGCGTGTGGCCAGCCGCGCCGGGAAGCTGGTGGGCGCTTCACTGGCCGCGCACCGGGTGCCGGATGACTGCTCCGGGCTGGTGCGGGCCGCCTACCAGGCCGTGGGCATCGAGCTGCTGTCGCACGGCACGCTGCCTGGTGAGAACGCGGTGAGCGCCATTCATCGGCGGGCCCAGCGCGCGGGGGCGTTGCACAAGCGCACGCCGAAGCCTGGGGACATCGTCTTCTTCCGCGAGACGTATGACCGCAACCGCGATGGCGTGCGCAACGACGGGCTGACGCACGTGGGCGTCATCGAGACGGTGGAGCGCGACGGTACCGTCGTCTTCGTGCATCGCGGGAGTAATGGGGTGAAGCGCTCGCGGATGAACCTGCGCTTTCCGGAGCAGCGAGGGCAGGGCGGGCGCGTGTTGAACGACTACATCCGCCGGGCCGAGGGGGGAGAGCGAGCGAGGTTCGCCAGCGAGCTGTTCAGCGGCTACGCCTCGGCCGCGCGCCTGTAAGGGGAGCGCGCGCACCCATGGGCCCGAGTCCCCCGCCCCCTGCCCATGCCTCCTGTCCTCGGGGGCAGGAGGAAGAGAAGGCGTGGGCGCTGTTGAACGTGTGGACTCCTGCCCCGGGGTACGGGTGAGCGAGACGCGGCAGCACAGTGCGCGCAAGACGGTGGAGCGGTTGCTGCGGCTCCAGAAGGTGACGAGCAAGCTATCGCAGGCCCTCACGCCCGACCAGGTGGCTGGGGTCATCGTTCAACAGGCCGGGCCGGCGATGGGCGCGATCGACTGCACCATCTATCTGATGGAGGAGCAGGGGCTGAGGCTCGTCCGGGTGGAAGGAATCCCCGCGGTGGACCTCGAGACGTGGGGCTGCCTGCCAGTGGATGCACCGGTGCCGGTCGCCGAGGCGGCGCGTCTGGGCGAGCCGGTATGGGTGGAGTCGCTGGCGTCGCTGCGGGAGCGCTACCCGTTCACCCACGACAAGCAATTGAGCAACCAGCGCGCCTGGGCGAGCCTGCCGCTGGAGGTGGAGCGGCGGGTGCTGGGCGTGCTGACGCTCGGCTTCGAGCGGGAGCGGGGCTTCGCGGAGGAGGACAGGGACTTCGCCTGCCTCGTCGCCAGGCAGTGCGCCCAGGCGCTGGAGCGTGCCCACCTGTACGCGCGAGAGCGCGAGCTGCGCGAGCAGGCCGAGCGGGCGCGGGCCGAGGCCGAGGAACACCGCCGGTTGCTGGAGCTGGAGCATCTCCGTCTGAAGGCCGTGCTTCAGCAGTTGCCCCAGGCCGTCATCCTCGCCGAGGCCCCGAGCGGCCGGATGATGATGGGGAATGAGCAGGTGGCGCGGCTCAACGGCGGGCCCATACCGGGAGACTGGAACCTGGAGGAGGACCTGGTGGCCGTTTCCGGGTTCCACGCGGATGGGAGGCTCTACGAGCCCCACGAGTGGCCGCTGGTGCGAGCCCTCACCCAGGGAGAGACGATTCGGGGCGAGGTCTTGGACGTCCAGCGCCAGGACGGCAGCCGTCTCAGCCTGTCGGTGAGCGCCGGGCCGGTGAAGGACACCGAGGGCCGGGTGACGGCCGCCGTGGCCCTGCTCGAGGACATCACCGAGCGGTTGCGCCTGGAGAAGTCCCTGCGCCAGGGGGAGGCGGTGTTCCGCCGCATCATGGAGTCGGACATGATGGGGCTGGCCTTCACCGACAAGGACGGGGTCATCCACGAGGCCAATGCGGCCTTCCTCGCGCTCGTCGGGTACAGCCGCCAGGAGATGGAGCGGGGCGCGCTGCAGTGGGGGGTGCTGGTGCCGGCGGAGGGCAAGGATGCCGGGCGGCGCAAGCAGATCGAGCTGTTGGCGCGCGGGGTGCTCACCGCCTTCGAGATGGAGCTGGTGCGCGGGGATGGCCGCCGCGTGCCGGTGCTGACGGGCGCGGCGCAGGTGGAGGATCTGGAGCGCGTCATCTCCTTCGTGTTGGACCTGACGGACCTCAAGCGCGCGGAGGGAGCGGTGCGCTTCCTCGCCACGGCCAGCCGCGTGCTGGGCCAGTCGCTGGAGGTGTCGGACGCCACGCTCCAACATGTGGCGGGTCTGGCGAGCGTGTCGGTGGCCTCCTGGTGTGTCATTGACCTGGTGACGCCCGAGGGCGGGCTGCGGCGCGCGGCGGCGGCCCATGAGGACCCCTCGAGGGAGCCGCGGTTGTGGCGGGCCTGGCCCACGCCCTCGATGCACGACTCCGGGGGTCCGCTGTTGCAGGCACTGCACTCGGGCGAGCCGCTGCTCTTCCATGACTTCCGCGCGGAGACCTGGCGGCAGGTGTCGTCAGGCTTCGTGCCGCTGGAGCAGGTGATGGAGGCGGGAGAGGTGTGCTCGGTGATGGTGGTGCCGCTGCGCTCGCACGAGCGGGTGCTGGGGCTCGTCACGCTGGGGGCCTGCAGGCCGCGGGGATGCCTGTGTCCGGAGGACCTCTCCATGGGCCAGGAGCTGGCACACCGGCTGGCGGCGGCGCTGGAGAGCTCGCGGCTCTTCCTGGAATCACAGCGGGCGGTGCGACTGCGCGACGAGTTCCTCGCGGTGGCCTCGCACGAGCTGAAGACGCCGCTGACCCCGCTTCGGCTGCAATTGCAGGGGCTGCGGCGGGTGGTGGAGTCGCAGGTGAACGAGCCGGTGTCTCCCGAGCGCGTCTTGCGGGTGGTGCGGGGCTGCGAGTCTCAGGTGCGCAAGCTGGCGGGGCTGGTGAATGACCTGTTGGACGTGGCGAAGCTGGCACAGGGGCGGCTCCCGCTGCACCTGGAAGAGGTGGACCTGAGGGCGGTGGCGCGGGACGTGCTGGAGCAGCTCTCCGCCGAGGCTTCGCGTGTGGAGTGCCGGGTGGAGCTGGGGGACGGGTCACCAGTGGTGGGCCGGTGGGACCGGCTGCGGCTGGAGCAGGTGGTGACGAACCTGCTCACCAA
The DNA here is from genome assembly GCF_026626635.1 of Archangium lansingense. Taxonomy (GTDB): domain Bacteria; phylum Myxococcota; class Myxococcia; order Myxococcales; family Myxococcaceae; genus Archangium; species Archangium lansingense. Next base: position 13,215,568 of record NZ_JAPNKA010000001.1, on the reverse strand, counting down.
CGCGCTCAAGTACGGGGCGGGCCGGCCCGTCCACGTGCGCGTCGGGTGGGAGAATGGCCTGGCGAAGCTGTCGGTGCGGGACGAGGGCATTGGCATTGCGCCGGAGCACCGGGGCCGCATCTTCGGCAAGTTCGAGCGAGCCGTATCCGAGCGTCATTACGGGGGCCTGGGGCTGGGGCTGCACATCACGCAGCAGATTGTCAGTGCGCTCGGAGGCTCCATCTTGCTGGAGAGCGAGGTGGGCCGAGGCTCGACCTTCACCGTGGAACTGCCGCCAGACGCCTAGGAAGCGTGCGCGCGCGTTATGCTCGCGCCGCCATGATCCTTCCCACCCAGCGCCACCTCTTCGACCTGCCCGACGACGTCACGTGGATCAACTGCGCGTACATGTCTCCGCAGCTGCACGCGGTGAGCGAGGTTGGGAAGGAGTCGGTGATACGCAAGTCGAGGCCGTGGCTGCTGAAGCCCGAGGACTTCTTCACCGACTCGGAGGCGCTGCGGAAGCTCTTCGCGCGGCTGGTGGACGCGGACGCGGACGGGGTGGCGCTGGTGCCCTCGGCGAGCTACGGGCTGGCGGTGGCGGCGGCGAACGTTCCGGTACGCGTGGGGCAGCGGCTGCTGGTGCTGGCCGAGGAGTTCCCCTCCAACGTGTACCCGTGGCGCGAGCTGGCGGAGCGCGCGGGGGGACAGGTGGTGACGGTGCGCAGGCCCGAGGACGGGGACTGGACGCACGCGGTGCTGGCGGAGCTGGACGAGCGCACAGCGCTGGTGGCGGTGCCGAACTGCCACTGGACGGATGGCGGGCTGGTGGACCTGGTGCGGGTGGGGCAGCGGGCGCGCGAGGTGGGGGCGGCACTGGCGGTGGACGCGACGCAGTCGCTGGGGGCGTTGCCGCTGAGCGTGGCGGAGGTGAAGCCGGACTTCCTGGCGGCTGCGGGCTACAAGTGGTTGATGGGGCCCTACAGCCAGAGCTTCCTCTACGTGGCGCCGAGGTTCCGCGAGGGCCGGCCCATTGAGCACAACTGGCTGATGCGCGGAGGCAGCGAGGACTTCGCGCGGCTGGTGGACTACCGGGACGACTTCCAGCCAGGGGCAAGGCGCTTTGACGTGGGCGAGCGCAGCAACTTCGTGCTGGTGCCCATGGCGATGGCGGCGCTGAGGCAGCTCTTGGCGTGGGGGGTGGCAGACGTGCAGGAGACGTTGCGCGCGCTGACGGAGCGGGTGGCGAAGGGGGCGAGGGCGCTCACGCTCGAGGTTCCGCCCGAGAGCCAGCGGGTGGGGCACATGGTGGGCCTCAAGCGGCGGGGAGGCTACGGGCCGGACGTGGCGGCGAAGCTGGCCGCACGCAAAGTGTTCGTGAGCGTGCGCGGCGACAGCATCCGCGTGTCCCCCCACCTCTATAACTCCGAGGCGGACATTGATCGGCTGCTGGAGGAACTGGACGCCCTGGTGTGAGTTCTGAGGCTGCTCCAGGGTCGCGCCATACCCCCCTGCGTCAGGAATGAAACAGACAGATTGTCCGGAGTTGGCCTCTTTGGATCATTAAGCGGATTTTTCCACTCCCCGCCTGTCATTGACGCTTTGCGGCTAGAGCCTCCCTGTTCTCGGGCGGGGATGGGCATGGCCGTTGCAGCCTGTTTCTGCCCGTAGAGCGAAGCATCCTCGTTCACGGAGGGGGAGACATGCGAAGCATTGCCATCATCGGTTCAGGGCAGGCGGGTCTGCTGGCTGCGCACGCGCTGCTGAAGGCGGGCTATCGGGTGACGCTCTTCTCGGACAGGACGCCCGAGCAGTGGTTGCACGAGAGCCGGCCCACCGGCACCGCGACGCGCTTCGACCTGTCGCTGCAGCTCGAGTACGAGCTGGACCTCAACTCCTGGGTCGATGACGCCCCTTGGGGAGACGGCTTTCACATCACCTTCTGCCCGATGCTCGGCAACCGGATGCTCACGCTCACCGGGCGGCTGCGCCGGCCCTTCGTGGCCATCGACCTGCGGTTGCAGAGCCACCAGTGGATGCGCACGCTGGAGGCGCGCGGCGGCAAGGTAGTCATCGAGTCCGTTACGCTCCAGCGGTTGGATGAGATTGCCGCGGCGCACGATCTCACGGTGGTGGCCGCTGGGCGCGCCGAGCTGTGCCGCCTCTTCGAGCGCGACGCCGAGCGCAGCGTCTACGACAAGCCCCAGCGCCACCTGGCCATGGTGTGCGTGAAGGGGCCGCCGCTGGGCTTCGACGGCATCCCCATGCTGCCCGTGAAGCTCAACCTGCTGGCCCCCGCGGGCGAGGCCTTCTGGGTGCCCTACTTCCACAAGGACGCGGGTGCGAGCTGGAACCTCCTCTTCGAGGCTCGGCCGGGCGGCCCCATGGACCGCTTCGAGGGCGCCAAGAGCGCCGCGCAGGTGCTGGAGATTGGCAAGGAGGTCATCCGCGACCTCATTCCCTGGGACTACGAGTGGGTGAAGGACGCGCAGGCGTCGGACCCCAACGGGTGGCTGGTGGGGAAGTTCGCGCCGACCGTGCGCAAGCCGGTGGGCGTGCTGCCCTCGGGGCGGGTGGTGATGGCGCTGGGAGACACCGCCATGTCGTTGGACCCCATCGGAGGCCAGGGCGCCAACAACGGCAACAAGATGGCGCGCAACCTCGTCGAGTGCATCGTCGCGCACGAGGGCCGGGCCTTCGACGCCGAGTGGATGACGGAGACCTTCGAGCGCTTCTACCAGCGCCACGGCCACGCCACCTACACCTTCAACAACCTGCTGCTGGAGCCCATGACGGCGGCGGGCAGGGACTTGCTGATTGCGCAGTACGGCAGCGACGGGCGCTTCGACAATCACAGCGGGCGCCAGCTCCTGGCCAACGCCTTCGCGGAGAACTTCAACGACCCCAACCTGCTGACGCCCATGCTGGTGGACCCGCGCAAGATGCACGAGTTCATCGCGCAGACGACGGGCCAGTCGTGGCTGCGGGCGATGGCGGGAGGGGGCCTGGGCATCGCCCGGGAGGAGCTGCGGCAGTTGAGCGGCCAGGCCCCACGTCACCCGCTGGTGCAGGGGTTCAAGAAGGAGAACGCGTTCAGGAAGGCGGCCTGACCCGGTCCGCGCTCTGGGGCACCAGGGTCGATGACAGTCCGGCGGCTTCAGGCTCCCTGCTCGGGCCGGGGCTCTCTAAGGGAGGGACCTGGGAACGGGCGAAAGAGGTCTCGTAGTCCGGAGCGAGCGTCCCGAAGAGCCTGTCCCAGATGAGGGTGTAGAAGCCGAAGTGGTGGGCCTGGTCCAGGTGGTGCCGGGCGTGGAAGGTGGTGGTGGCCACGGCGCGCAGGCCGGGCCAGCGCACCCACGCATCTGGGAAGGGCTCCACGCCCAGGTGTCCCAGCACGCCCCAGAGCGTGTTGAAGACGAGGTAGAGCAGCATGGCGGCCCACGAGGCCTCATAGGCCATACACACGGTGAGCCACAGGGCGCCGAAGCCCAGCACCTCCAGAGGGCTGAGTACGAAGAGGGTGAGGGGCCGGGCGCGCTCGTAGCGGTGATGGGGCGCGTGCAGCCAGCTGTAGAGCAGGGGCACGTGCGCGGTGCGGTGCAGCAGGTACATGCCCAGGTCCATCACGCCCACCAGCACGAGCACGTCCACCAGCACGCGCGGGCCTCCATCGAGACGGAAGCGAATGAGTCCCTCGCGCCACAACAGGAGTCCGGCGAAGGTCACCACCGAGTTGAGCACGGCGCACATGGCGGCGAGCGCCAGCTCCTCTCGCTGGAGTGGAGGCGCCTTGGGGGCCACGCGGCGGTGGGCGAAGCGCCGGGCCAGCCACTCTCCCAGTGCGACTGCCAGGAGGAGCACGAGTATGTTCTTGGAAAGGAAGACGAGGGCGGCTTGCCACAGTGGCACGGTGCGCAGCCAGTCGATGGCCCACTGCATGGGAGATGCTCCTTCCGCTCCAGCGCTTCCGGTGATTCATTGCGCAGCATGACAGACAGCGATCGGGGCCGCACCGGTGCCCGGGAGTTCGACCTCATCCTCTTTGGGGCCACGGGTTTCACGGGACGACTCGTTGCCGAGTATCTCGTGAAGAAGCGCCCCTCGCTCCGCTGGGCTCTGGCCGGCCGGAGCTTCGGCAGGCTCGAGCGCGTGCGCAACGAGCTCGCCACGTTGGAGCCCTCCGCGAAGGAGCTTCCCCTGCTGGTGGGCAACAGCATGGATCGTGCTGCCATGGATCGGCTCGTGCGGCGCACGCGCGTGCTGTGCACCACGGCCGGCCCCTATGCCCGCTATGGGAGTGCGCTGCTCGGTGCGTGCGCGGAGCAGGGGACGGACTACTGCGACCTGACGGGGGAGACCCACTGGGTCCGGGAGATGATCGACACCCACCATGCCCGCGCGGTCGAGACAGGGGCGCGCATCGTCCCCTCGTGCGGCTTCGACTCCATCCCGTCGGACCTCGGGGTGCTGATGCTGCACGAGGCGCTCGTGGCGCGGGGGGGACGGCTGGCCGAGGCGCATTACCGGGTGCTGAGGATGAAGGGCGCCGCGAGCGGTGGGACGATTGCCAGCGCGCTCCATGCGGCGGAGCGGATGGGAGACCCCTCGGTGCGCCGGGTGCTCGCGGATCCGTACGCGCTGAACCCGGAGGGAGCGCGAAGCGGGCCCGGCCCGGAGGACTCGTTCCGGCCGCGGAAGGATCCGGAGACGGGGCGGTGGCTGGCGCCGTTCTTCATGGCGCCGGTCAACACGCGGGTGGTGCGGCGCAGCAACGCGCTGCTGGACCAGGCCTACGGACACGAGTTCCGCTACGACGAGACGGTCGACGTGGGAGCGGGCTTCACGGGCCTGGCGCGCGCCGCGATGACGAGCGCGGGGATGGTGATGTCTGGAGCCGTGGCGTTCGCGCCCGTCCGGATGTTGGCCGCGCGCTTATTGCCAGCGCCTGGAGAGGGGCCGAGCCGCGAGGAGCGGGAGGGCGGGTGGTTCGACATCGAGCTGCTCGGGGTGGGGACGGCTGGGGAGCGGGTGCGCGCGCGCGTGGGGGCGAAGCAGGACCCGGGGTACGGCGCGACATCGTGGATGCTCGGTGAGTCCGCGCTGTGCCTCGCTCAGGATGAGCTGCCGCGGCGCGGAGGACTGCTCACCCCGGCCTCGTGTATGGGCATGAAGCTCGTCGAGCGGCTGCGCGCGATCGGCATGACGTTCCAGGTCGAGTCAGCGCCCCAGTAGCCCCCCCCACCGAAATATCGGTGGAGGTTGGGATACCGGGATTTCGGTGTGGAGCCGCACCGGACTATCGGTGAGAGCACCGGGATATCGGTGTGGCTGTACCACCAGATTCAGATAAGTCCTTGATTTTATGGGTGCTGTGCTCCTGGCACAGCGACTGCTCAAGGAGCCTCCGTCTTCCCCCACCCCACGGAGGCTCGCTTGAACCTGAAACCCCTGCTGCTCACCGCGCTGTTCACGGGTGCCCCAGCCCTGGCTGGCACCCCGCCACTCACCACCGATACGGGCTCGCCCGTGGGCTCCAACCAGAGCTCGAAGACGGCGGGTCCGCGCGGCGGAATCCTCCTGGAGGACTTCCACCTCATCGAGAAGCTGGCGCGCTTTGATCGCGAGCGGATTCCCGAGCGCGTGGTGCATGCACGGGGAGTGGGGGCCTATGGCTCCTTCGAGAGCTACGGTGACTTCTCGCAGCTCACGCGCGCGTCCATCTTCTCGGCCAAGGGCAAGAAGACGCCCATGTTCGTGCGCTTCTCCACCGTCATCCATCCGGGGGGCTCGCCGGAGACGGTGAGAGACCCGCGCGGTTTTGCGCTCAAGTTCTACACAGACGAGGGCAACTGGGACCTGGTGGGCAACAACCTGCCGGTGTTCTTCATCCGCGACGCCATCAAGTTCCCGGACATGGTGCACTCGCTGAAGCCCTCGCCCATCACCAACCGGCAGGACCCCAACCGCTTCTTCGACTTCTTCTCCCACTTCCCCGAGTCCACTCACATGCTGACGCAGGTGTACTCGGACCTGGGGATTCCGGCGAACTACCGGCAGATGAACGGCCACGGCGTGCACGCCTTCAAGTTCGTCAACGCGAAGGGCGAGGTGCGCTACGTCAAGTTCAACTGGAAGTCGCTGCAGGGCGTGAAGTCGCTCACGGCCGAGGAGGCCACGCGCATCCAGGGCGAGGACTTCCAGCACGCCACGCATGACCTGTACACGGCCATCGGCAAGGGGCAGTTCCCGTCGTGGGAGCTGAGCGCGCAGGTGCTGGATCCGAAGGACCTGGACTCCTTCACGTTCGATCCGCTGGACGCGACCAAGGTGTGGCCCGAGGACAAGGTGCCCTCCGTCAAGCTCGGGAAGTTCACGCTGGACCGGACGCCGGACAACTTCTTCGAGGAGACCGAGCAGGCGGCGTTCTCGCCTGGGGTGCAGCCGCCGGGCATCGAGCCCTCCGAGGACAGGCTGCTGCAGGGCCGGCTGTTCTCCTACGCGGACACGCAGCGCTACCGGGTGGGAGCCAACTACCAGTCGTTGCCGGTGAATCGCGCGCGGGCCCAGGTGAACAACAACAACCAGGGCGGCAGCATGAACATCGGCAACACGAAGTCGGACGTGAACTACGAGCCGAGCATCACGCGGGAGACCGAGGACGCGCCGGCGTACCTGCTGTCGCGCGCGCCGCTGAGCGGGACGACGCAGCAGGCGGCCATCGAGAAGACGGACAATTTCTCGCAGGCGGGGGCGTTCTACCTGGCGCTGTCGCCGACGGAGCGGGAGCGGCTGGTGAAGAACCTGGCGGCGGACCTGGGCCAGGTGCGCGACGCGCGGGTGAAGGCGCGCATGGTGGGCTTCTTCTTCAGCGCGAACGCGGAGTACGGCACGAAGTTGGCGAAGGCGGTGGGCATCAAGGTGGATGACGCCAAGGCCGCCATCGCGCCGCTGGCTTCTCGCTAGTGAAGTATCCGCGAAGGATCGCCGCTGAGAACCTTCGCTGACACCTCGTCAATTTCCCCTCTCCCGAGGGGAGAGGGGACATGTGCAATCTGTGGTTTCCCCTTGAAGTGCTCTCACGGAGTGAATCGATGCTGCGCAAGGTGCTGGTTGTGCTGGGTTCCGCGGCGCTGGTGTTGGTGGCAGTTGCGGCGCTGGGGCTGGGCTACCTCTTCTCCGGAGGCCGTCCCACCGAGGGCCGAGTGCTGGCCGTGAGCGACGCGGAGCGCTACCTGCTGGCCGCCGCGAGAGAAGGGGACGTGGAAGTAGTGGAGGGCCTGCTGAAGGCCGGGACGCCGGTGAACGTGCAGAACGACCGGGGCTTCTCTCCGCTCATCCTCGCGGCGTACCACGGCCACACCGAGGCGGTGCGGGTGCTGCTGGCGGCGGGAGCGGACGCGTGCTCGGGCGACTCGAGGGGAAACACTGCGCTGATGGGCGCGGCCTTCAAGGGGCACGCAGACATCGTCGAACTGCTGCTGAAGCAGCCCTGCGCGGTGGATCAGTCCAACGGCGTGGGGCAGACGGCGCTGATGTTCGCCCGGCTCTTTGGCCGCGAGCAGGTGGCGGAGCGATTGCGCCAGCACGGGGCCTCGGAGGCGAAGCGGGACGCCAGCGGGCGCACTGCGGAAGACTGGGCGAGCACCCAGTCTGCCCCGGCGCCCATCGCAGCACCGGTGTCCACGGCGGATTCGGCCACCACCGCGGTCCGGTGAGTCCCGGGGGCAGCGATCCCCGGAGAACAGCGGACTACGCCGCGATGCCCACGAGCAGCGTGGCGACATAGCCCGCATCGACGCTGCCCGTGACGCTCGCGAGCTGGAGCTCCGTCCCATCGCTGAACACGTTGTCCTGGGCGAAGCTGATCCGCGAGAGGTTGGTCACGCTCGCGCTGTACCCGGTGGTGGCGTACGCCGCGTTACAGGCCTCCACCGGCAAGGCGAGCTGCGACGTCTTGAGCTTGTTTCCCGAGCTCGTGGCCTTCGCGACGCTGGGGTAGACCTCGAAGTGGATGTGCGGCATCCGGCCGGAGTAACAGCCGGGGAAGATGGTGGTGAAGCTCACCGTGCCCTCACTGTCCGTCTCCTGCACGCCGCGCAGGTAGTTCTCGTTGGTGAGGTTGTACATCGAGTACTTACCGTCTCGGTCGCAGTGCCAGAGGTAGATGGCGTACCCGGAGAGCGGGGCGCAGCTCCCGTTGCTGTTGACGAGGGTCAGCTTGACGGTGAGCGGAACGCCCGCGGCGGTCCCGGTCGAACCGGCGATGCTGGAGCGGATGTCGCTGCGCACGATGCCCGACAGCACGAGTGCATTGGCCCCGTTGGAGCCATCACCCGGATACGGGCCGGCGGTCTCCTCGGGGATGGTGTCACAGGCGCCTCCCTCGGTTCCGCCTCCGCAGCCGACCAACGGAAGCAGGGCCGTGCCGGCAGCCGCACCGGCCATCCATCGCAAGAGCTGTCTGCGGCCCGTCATCTTCCCCAGGGTTTGCAGATCGTGTTCGAGGCCTTTGTCGTGCTCGTGACTGTCTTTGCTCACAGTGTCTCCTGGTGACGAATGAGACGGTAGCGAGGACGCCTTAAGCAATTCTGAATCGGAGTCCTCCGAGGCCGTCCTGCCTGGCTGCCAGGAGGGCGTGGCTCACCCCGGGGGTGCTTGACGGCGATGTTTTTGCGAATTATTCTCATTCGCAACTGAGGGCCACGTCGTGTGGTCCTTTGCCGTAAGAGCCTCGAATGATCGTCTGCCTCTGCCATGTTGTCTCGGACCGAACCATCCGTGCCCGCATCTCCGAGGGAGCCCGGAGCGTGGAGGCCATTGGAGAGGCCTGTGGAGCGGGCACGGGCTGCGGGGGCTGCCAGGAGCAGCTCGCGGAGCTGATCAAGGAGTGTCGTCAGGGAACCAACGCACGTTCTGCCTGTCGGGACGGTTGTGCGGTTCCCGCGCTGCAACTAGCGTCCTCGGCCCTATGAAAGGCCACCCCCAGATCCTCGACCTGCTCAACGACATCCTCACGACCGAGCTCACGGCCATCAACGAGTACTTTCTCCACGCGCGTATCGCGGAGAACTGGGGGTACGAGCGGCTCCAGAAGAAGATCTACGAAGAGTCCATCGGCGAGATGAAGCATGCCGACCGGCTCGTGCGGCGCATCCTCTTCCTTGGCGGCCTGCCCAACCTCCAGCGCCTGGGCAAGGTGAACGTGGGGGAGACGGTCCCCGAGATGCTTCGCCTGGACCTGGACCTGGAGCTCGGCTCGCAGAAGCGCCTCAACGAGGGCATTGAGCTGTGCCGCACGCTGGGGGACAACGGCAGCCGGGAGCTGCTGGACAGCATCCTCGAGGACACCGAGGAGCACATCGACTGGCTCGAGGCTCAGCTCGAGCTGATGAAGCAGGTGGGGGAGGCCAACTACCTCTCCCAGCAGATTAAAAAGGAGAGCTGAGCGCTCTCGGGTCGCTCTCGTGGTGTGACGGGGTGGGTCGGGGCGCTCATGGAGAAGCCCCATGCACGCCGCAGAACGAACGAGCGAACGAACGTCCCGAAGAGGTCCCTTTCCCATCAAGGTCCGCGTCCTGGAGGTCCTCCGCACCCAACGGCTGTCGCCGGACATGGTGCGGGTGACGCTCGGGGGGCCGGAGTTGGAGGGCTTCCGGAGTGAGGGGGCGGACGACCATGTCCGTCTGTTCTTCGCCGCTCCGGGAGAGCGCAGGCCCGTGCTGCCCACGGGCATGGGGCCGCGAGGCCTGGAGTTCCCCCAAGATAAGCCTCGGCCCGCGCTGCGCGACTACACGCCCCGTCGGTATGACGCGGCGGCGGGGGAGCTGGACGTCGACTTCGTCATCCACGGCTCGGGGCCCGGCTCCACGTGGGCTTCCCAGGCGAAGCCGGGAGACCTGCTGGGCCTGGCCGGTCCTCGCGGCTCGCTGCTCGTCACCTACGACTTCGACGCCTACGTGCTCTTCGGGGACGAGACCGCGCTGCCGGCCCTCACCCGCAGGCTCGAGGAGCTGCCCGAGGGCGCACGGGCCCTGGTGTTCGCCGAGGTGGCCAATGCCCAGGCGCAGGTGCCCGTGAACACCCGGGCGAACCTGGAGCTGCACTGGCTCCACCGCAACGGGGAGCCCTGCGGCACGACGAAGCTCCTGGAGCCGGCCATCCGCGGCCTCACCCTTCCTCCGGGCGACGTCTACGTCTGGGGCGCGGGCGAGTCCACCCTCATGCGCACCCTGCGCCTGCACCTGCTCAACGAGCGGGGCCTGCGCAAGGAGTGGGTGAACCTCACCGGCTACTGGAAGCGCGGCACAGAGGATCACGATCACGACGAGGAGTGAGCGCCTGGCGGGGGGGCGGCGCATTCCGCGTGGCCCCTAGTTGAGAACGATTCTCATTGTCATTATCGTGAAGTCACGGTAGAGGGGAGCGAGCACGATGGAGCCCGTGCCCTCGCGGGCGCGGTCCCTGGACTTCATGGCGCTGACCTCCAGCGCTCCTTCGGGCGAAGCACTGCCGCCGTCCCTACCCCAGCGCTCCCATGGAGGAATCCGTGAGCAAGCACCCATCACTGCCCCGTCCCAACGCGGGCGAACTGAAGCTCGAGAACTCTCAACGTCTGTTGGCCGAAGCCCGGCGGCTGGTGCCCGGCATGACGATGACCATGATGAAGCGGCCGGAGATGTTCGCCCCGGGCGCCTTCCCGGTGTACCTCGCGCGAGGGCAGGGGGCCCTGGTGGAGGACGTGGATGGTCAGCAGTACATCGACTACGTCTGCGGCCTGGGCGCCAACTCGCTCGGCCACAACCACCCCGCGGTCCTCGCGGCCATCCGCCAGCACCTGGAGGAGGGCCTGCTGCACTCGCTGCCCACCCCTGTAGAGGTCACCGCCTCACGTGCCCTGGTGGAGGCCACCCCCGGCGCGGAGATGGTGCGCTTCTTCAAGACGGGCGCGGATGCGACCTCGGCGGCGGTGCGGCTGGCGCGCTTTATCACCCGCAAGGATCGCATCATCACGGTGGGCTACAACGGCTGGCACGACCACTTCATGTATGACACACCGGGCGTCCCCTCCGCCGTGGCCGAGTACACGCGCCGCCTTCCGCTCTTCGAGGAGCCCGAGGAGGCCGCGCTGCTGGCTCGGGTGGAGCAGGACGCGGGGCAGCTGGCCGCGGTGCTGCTGTCCGTGCCCTTCAACCGCGTCCTGAACCGCGACTTCCTGCACCAGCTGCGCGCCACGTGTACGAAGCACGGCGTGATGATGATCCTCGACGAGGTCATCACCGGCCTGCGGCTGGGGCGGGGCGGGGCCCAGGAGTTCTTCGACGTGAAGGCCGACTTCGTCTGTCTGTCCAAGGCGATCGCCGCGGGCATGCCCCTGTCGGCCGTGGCTGGCCCGACCCAGCACCTCACCAAGATCTCCGAGCTTCAGGTGTCCACCACCTTTGGCGGCGAGATGCTGTCGCTGGCCGTCTGCGAGGCCGTCCTCCGCGAGTACCGCGAGCACGACCACATCGGGCACATGGTGTCCCTGGGACGGCGGCTGCGCGAGGGCATCAACGCGCGGGCCGAGCGGCTCGGCTCGCCGCTGCGGGTGCTGGGCTACGACGGCATTCCGCTCTTCCGTTTCTCCAAGGACCTCGCCGAGAACGCGAAGCTCACGCAGCCCTTCCAGGCCGGCATGGCCCGCCGGGGCGTGCTGCTGCGCCGAGATCTCAACTTCCTCAGCCCGGCGCACACCGTGGAGCAGATCGACTACACCGTCGACATGGTGGAAGAGGTGCTGCGCGAGAACGCCCAGCGCACCGCCACCGCGGCCTGATCCTTTCGGGCCGCCCCACCCTTCCAGGCGCCCTGGGTCCCAACGCCAGCCCCCAGGGGTTGGCATTGTGAAGTTGCAAATCAAAATCAACATGGCATGCTGTCGCCATGGCACGGATCCAATCGGTCGAGGAACTGGAGCGCACCGTCGGCTCACGGCCCCTTGGCGTCATGATGAAGTCGCTGGACGCCCTGGATGAGCATTGTGTCCGGATGCTCGGGCTTTCGTCGTTCGCCGTCATCGGCTTCATCGATGAGGAGGGGCGGGCGCGCGTCACGACCGCGGGGGGCCCGTTGGGCTTCGCTCGGGTGGATGACGCCACGCACTTGCGGCTCGAGTTGCCCGGTCCCATCCCGCTCAATCCCACGGTGGGATGCGGGCTCCTGTTCTTCATCCCCGGGCTCGGGGAGACGGTCCGGGTGAATGGGCGCGCGACGCTGGAGGGCCACACCCTCCGCGTCACCGTGCAGGAGACGTTCGTGCATTGCGCGAAGGCGCTCCTGCGCTCGGCGTTCTGGAAGCCGCCGGTCGCGGTGGCTCCGACTTCGCCCGGCAGCGTGGCTTCGGGGCCCTGGAGCGACCCGGCCGTGCAGGACTGGCTCTCACGGACGCCCTTCGTCGTCGTGGCGTCGTGGGATGCGGAGGGCCACGCGGACGTGAGCCCGAAGGGCGACCCCGCCGGTTTCCTGCGGCTCGACGGAACGCGGCTGGCGGTCGCGGATCGGCCCGGCAATCGCCGCACGGACACGTTCCACAATGTCATCGAGCAACCACGGGCCGCGCTGCTCGCGCTGATCCCCGGCGAGTCGCGCGAGCTGGAGGTCTCCGGCGCCGCATCGCTCACCACCGAGCCCTCGCTGCTGGCGTCGATGGCGGTCGCGGACAAGGTGCCGAAGCTGGCCTTGCTGCTCGAACCCCACGAGGTGCGCCTGCGCGCCAGCCCGGCCATCGTCAACGCGGGGCTGTGGGACGGCGCACGCCATGTTCCCTCGGAGCGGCTGCCGAGGATGGCCGACGTGTTCATCGATCACGTCAAGCGCAATTCCCAGCGTGGTGTCGCCGCGACGGCCCTGCGCGCGCTGGCCTCGAAGCGGATGATGAACTGGGCCCTGACCCAGGACTATAAGAACAACCTCTATTAGGGGTCCCTCCCAGAGGATTCCCTCCGGTTCCATGAGACATTCCATCTTCTCGTTGCTGTTCGTGAGCGCCGTCATCGCGAGCCCCCTCGCCCAGGCGGAGTCGTTCAAGGGAGTCGACGGACAGACCGTCGACATCGCCCCCCCCAAGCGGGTGGTCGCGGTCAACTCTTCGCTGGTGGAGATCCTCTTCGGGCTCGGGAAGGGTGAGACGATTGTCGGTACCGACGTCGGCGGCACCTGGCCTCCCGAGCAGGCGAAGATCTCCAAGGTGGGCCACCCCTACCATCCCAGCATCGAGGGCATCATCAGCTTGAAGCCGGAGCTCGTCCTCGCGACGGAGGAGAACCTGACCCCCGCCACCGCCGGGCAGCTTCGAAGCGCCGGGATTCCCGTCCTGGTCCTCGAGAGCTCCTTCAAGGATGGGCTCGACGGCCTCAAGCGGCGCATCGACATCATCGCGCGGCTCTTGAACGTCCAGGAGGCCGGGAAGCGGATGATCCAGGAGCTCGACAAGCAGCGCGCGGACCTGGACAAGAAGATTGCGGCGCTCGGGAAGAAGCCCCGGATCCTCTTCCTCTATGCCCATGGCCCCGGAGAGGCCTTCGTCTACGGCAAGGACACGGGTGTCCACGTGCTCATCGCGCTGGCGGGAGGCCAGAACGCCGCGGACTTCACCTCGGGAACCAAGGCGCTGACGGCCGAGGGGATGGTGTTGGCCTCCCCCGATGCGATCCTCATGATGAACCGTGGCCTCGAAGCAGTGGGCGGAGTCGAGGGGGCGCTGAAGCTCCCAGGCGTGGCCCTGACTCCCGCGGGCAAGAACAAGAAGATCCTCGCCGTGGACGATACCATCCGGTGGGTTGGCCCCCGCTTCCCCCAGTTCGCGGACACGATCTTCAAGGCCCTTCATGCAAAGCCTTCGCGTTGAGAGCAGCACCTGGTCGGTGAGTGAGTACGTCCCGAAGGTCCGAATCAAGAGGACCCAGGGCCTGCTCCTCCTCGTGCCGTTTCTGCTCGTGTGTGGAGTGGCCTCGCTTGGTGTCGGGGCCGTGTCCATCAGCCCGCTCCAGGTGCTCTCCATCCTCCTGTCGCACGTCGGGCTGCCGCCGCTCGCCGAGTTCTCGGAGCAGCAGGCGGCGGTCCTCACCGTCATCCGCCTCCCCCGCGTCCTCCTGGGCGTCCTGGTCGGTGCCGCGCTCTCCATCGCTGGCGTGGCCCTTCAGGGGCTCTTCCGCAATCCGCTCGCGGACCCCGGGCTCCTCGGCGTGTCGAGCGGAGCCTCGGTCGCCGTGTCCGCGGTCACGGTGCTCAAGCTCCAGCTCTTCGGGTTCTACACCCTCCCGCTGGCGGCGTTCGCCGGGAGCCTCGCGGCCATCCTCCTCATCTCCTCGCTCGCTCAGGAGAACGGGAAGACCCAGGTCACGATGATGCTGTTGTGCGGAGTCGCCATCAACGCCCTCTGCACGGCCGGAACCGGCCTCTTCACCTATCTCTCGACCGACGACCAGCTGAGGACCATCACCTTCTGGCAGCTCGGCTCGCTCGCGGGAGCGACGTGGCCGCTGGTCGCCACCATCACGCCCCTGATCCTCCTCTGCACCGTGGGAATGGTGTTCCTCGCGAACCCGCTCAATGCGCTCCTCCTGGGTGAGACGAACGCCAGTCACCTGGGCATCTCGGTGGAGCGGACGAAGTGGATGCTCGTGGTGTTCGTCGCCCTGGGCGTGGGGGCGGCAGTCGCTGTCTCCGGCATGATTGGTTTCCTCGGGCTCGTCGTCCCCCACCTCGTCCGGCTCTGGCTGGGCCCCAACCACCGTGTCCTGCTGCCCCTGTCCGCGCTCCTGGGCGCGGCGCTGCTGGCCCTCGCGGATCTGGTCGCCCGCACCGTCGTGGTTCCCTCCGAGCTGCCCATCGGCATCGTGACCGCGCTCGCCGGCGCGCCCTTCTTCCTGTACCTGCTCTTGCGGCAGCGGAGGACCCACGCGCTATGACCGTGGCACTCGAAGTCCGGGATCTCCATTGCCGTCTCGGCGAGACGCAGCTGCTGTCCGGCATCCACCTGACCTTGACGCCTGGTGAGTTCACGGTCGTCATCGGACGCAATGGCGCGGGGAAGAGCACGCTCTTCAAGCACCTGACGGGAGAGCTGCCGTGCCAGCGTGGAGAGATCCGCGTCTTCGGGGCCCCCATGGGCAGCGGCTCGAAGGCCGAGCTCGCGCGGAGAAGGGCCGTGCTGCCCCAGACCACGAACCTCCAGTTCGCCTACGAGGCCCTGGAGGTCGTGATGCTGGGGCGAATCCCCCACCAGCAGCACCGGTTGGAGTCTCGGGAGGACGCGCGGATCGCCCGGGTCTGCCTGGAGCGGGTGGGGCTCGCGGGGTACGAAGGGCGCAACTACCTGACGCTCTCAGGCGGAGAGCAGCAGCGCGTCCACCTCGCGCGGGTGCTCGCTCAGATTTACGAGAACGACGGAAGCCGGTTGCTCCTGCTGGATGAGCCCACGAGCAGCCTGGACGTCGCCCATCAGCACAAGGCCTTGGGGTGCGTGAAGGAGCTGACCCGGGAGGGTGTCGCGGCGCTCCTCATCCTCCATGACCTGAACCTGGTGGCTCAGTACGCGGACAAGGTCCTGGTCCTCGCCGAGCGTCAGGCCATTGCCTACGGCCCGCCGCACGAGGTCATGACGACGGACATCCTGAGCCGGGCCTTCGGCTACCCGATGACGACCGTGCGTCATCCCTGGCTGGACTGCCCGATGATCGTCTCGGGGGAGCGGCCGAGCGAGGCGCTCTTCGCGCAGCACCCCTGAAGCCCCGAGGTTGCCGGCCCTGGCGCCGGCTGGCTCAGTTCGCCGCCGAGGGCGAGACACCCGACACCGAGGCGCCGAAGAAGCTCGCGGCGATTTCCTCATACATCGTCTCCACCGCGCTCTGGATGGCCAGGGGGATGTCGCGTCGCCCCAGCGCATCTTTGTGCCCGATGGCCGTGCCGGTGAGCCGCTTGACGATGTTTCCGTTCGCATCCAGGAGGCGGGCCTTGTAGCGGAGCTGCCCGGTGGCCTTGGAGTTTTCGCCGCCCGCGCTACCAAGGATGAGGCCGGGGTGGACCTCGAGCAACTGCAGCGTCAGTTCGGTGGGCCCGTTCCCCAGGGAGTGGCTGTTCTTGAAGGCGTTGGTGAAACCCCGCTCGAGACTGTGCCGCCAGTCGTTCACCTCCATCTGCGCGTACGCGGGACCGACGGGAACGACCAGCGAGTCACTCACTGCGTCCTCCAGCTTGAGCGAGAGGCTCTGGGAAGTGGGGGGCAGATCCAGGTTCGGGGATGGGTTGAGCTGGGCCACCGTCACCGAACAACCGGTGCACAGCAGCAGGAGCGGAAGCATCAGTTTTGCGATCGAGGTCATGCGCGAATGCCTGCCATACATGGGGTGGAGCTCTTCGAGGGCCATGGTTTCCTACAAAAGGTGGAGGAACGTTGTTGTGCACCTCTCAATCTCAGGCCCAGAAGCTATCGGGGCTGCTCTGGGATTGGCCCGGAGTGACTAGGTTGATGCGCCATGCGCGCGCTCTCCGTTCTGATGTTGCTCTTCGCCGCCTCCGCCCGGGCGGATATGCCCTTGGAGGAGCTCCTCGAGCGGCTTGGTGAAGCCGAGGAGAAGAAGCTGGCGGTTCCCTCCTGCCTCTTCGTGGAGAGCTCGGTGACGGAGCAGTTGGACAAGGAGGGGAAGAGCATCGGGCGGCTCACTCGCAGTTACGAGGTGCTCCGCGCGGGGACGAAGGTGTTGTCGCGCAAGAAGCTCTCCGAGAAGGAAGAGGGGGAACTGGTCAGCCAGCTCAAGGCCGAGCCCCGGGATGAGAACCAGAACGAAGATCCGCGCGGGCAGCTCTCGCCCTTCCACTCCAAGGTCCGCGACGAATACCAGTTCGAGCAGTTCCCGGGTCCTCGCGAGGGATGGGTCACGGTGAAGATCACCCCGCGCAAGAAGGACGAGAAGCGGATGAAGGGCACGGCGGTGGTGGATGCGAAGACGGCCCAGCTCATCTCCATGCACCTGTCTCCGTCCAAACTGCCCACCATGCTCGACAACTTCCAGGTCGACTTCGTCTACGAGGATACCCCCTGTGAGCGGCATCCCACGCAGCTCCAGTTCGCGGGCTCGGGCGGCGTGTTCGTCTACAAGGTGCGCTTCCGCACGCAGGTGAAGATCTCCGGACACCGGCGTCTGGACTGACACCGGCGACACGGGCACGGGGTCGTTGTCGGCCCACGCCGCCGTCGCGAACGTGGCCAGCAGTGCGGACAGCACTGTGGCTCGAAAAGTGTTGCGCATGCGGAGGGGTGACGGGCGAGTGGGGGCCCGTATTCACGCAAAAAAGCAGGTACGGAGACGGCGCGTGTGGCGCCCCAGGCCAGTGTGGGGGGCTGGGTCGGTGGGCATGGGATGGTCTATCCTCTGGGCATGCAATGGCCGTGGCAGCGGGTGAAGCGGGTGTTGACGCCCCAGGAGGAGGCGCGTCTCGTCGAGGCCATCCGCCGGGCGGAGCAGGGCAATCGGGGCGAGGTCCTCGTGCACGTGGAGCGCCGGTGCGTGGGCGGCAACGCGCTGGCTCGGGCCATGTCGCTCTTCGAGAAGCTCGTGCGTCAGACGGCCGCGGACACCGGGGTGATCCTCTATGTGGCGGTGGAGGATCGCAAAGTGGCCGTGTTCGCGGGCCGGGGCGTGCACGGCGCGGCCATGCCCGGCTTCTGGGAGTCCGTGGTGGAGGCGGTGGCCGAGGGCTTCAAGCGGGGCGAGCCCGAGTCCGGATTGGAGGCGGCGGTGGAGCGCATTGGAGGACTGCTGCGCACCGTCATTCCGGGTGAGGACGTGGCGGGCAACGAGCTGCCGGACCGGGTGAGCCAGGGGTGAGCGGCTCGAGACGCGATTAGACGCGGCCACCTTCAGCCCTCTCCATCGGCATCCGCTGCTGCATTCCGGGCCTCCTCACGCTCGACGGTCCGCTTCCTCTCCTCCCATTGCGTCAGGGTGGAGGCCACGTGGTGAAGCGTGTAGCGCTTCAGCCTCTGGTGGTGCACCGCGAGGTAGTGCGCCCCGCCGATTGACACGAACTCAAAGGGAGCGGCAGGGTGGTTCTCCAGCCACGCCTCTGCATCCGCACGGGTTTCAAATGATGGCGGGTTGGGAGGTATTCCTTCCGCGACGACTCCTTCGACGTAGGGCTCGATCATGTACTCACGGTACATGCCGCGAGTGTTGTCTCCACGATCATACCACATCTGATGATACTCATCGCCAATGAGTATCAACGCCGGACTGGGGGGCTCCGCGAGGCCCTTTAGCCAGGCTTCCGCCTCATCGTGCGTCGTGAAATGAGCGATGGCGATCGGAGCATGGCCGAGGCGGTTGTTGATGTAGTCCTCGCAGGCCTCGAGTTGTCCAGTGTCGGCGATGAAGTTGACCTGGTTGATGAGGAGGCTCACGGACTGCTTCTGCTCAGGCGCAGGCGTCTCGTCGAAAGCCTTCAGGAGAAGTGCCATGACCCCTTGCGAGTTCATAGCCTGGCGGGCCCCGAGGGCGGTGCTCGCTTGGGATCGTGGCGTGGGAGAGACCCCCTTGAGGTAGTCTTCGAACAGGTAGACTTGGCCTGTTGCCATGATGAAGTCCCTGTACGTGTTCACCTGAATCCAGAGCCTTTGTTCTTTGTCCCTACCTTCGAGCTCTGCTGCGCGCCGTTGAGACGCGGCGAATAGAAATGCGCTGTGAAGGGATTGATAGATGCTCATCGGGTCGCCTCCGCGATGGGGGGGGCGGCTGGCAACCCAGGGGGGCTCTCCGCGAAGAACACGAGCGGCGTCAAGATGAGAGCACCTCCGCCAGAGGCGGCGACCGCGGCAACGAAGGCGACTCCGGCGATGACGATGACGGTGCCCACGAGAATCTCCTCGCGGTGCGTCTTGAGCCAATCAACCGCGGGCTCTATCGCATTGAACTCCGCAGAATATTCTTCGGCCCAGCTGCCCCTTCCCTTATTGCACTGGACTGCCTGTTCCAAGCAATGAGTCGGACACCACCGCCACTTGGCTTCGCGCCACGGCTTCGTCTTGGCCTCTTGATAGATCCAGTGGCCGACCTTGACCGGTCTGCTACTCGCGAGGCAGTCCTGCTCGCACTGGATTCGCCGACCTTCGCAATACGCCTCCAGAGCCGCCGTGGAGGCGCGCACGATGCCTCGGTTCGAGCTCATCGCGCTCAGGGGGCGTTGGAGCTTCGTCAGGTCGAACTCCCAGAGCGGCTTCCAGGTGTGTGTTACCCTCCCATCCGGCATCTCCTGGATGAGGAGCGCGTAACTGGCCAGGTCGTGAGGGCCGGTGGGGCTCTGGGTCGCGACCAGGGGCCGGGGGGCGCTACAGGAAACAAGGAGAAGGCAGAGGCTCGCCGCCATGAGCCTCTGTGGGAATGTCCTGGTGGCCATGGCCGAGTCCGTATCATGAAACGCCGACGCTACCTCAACTCAGTCGGCCTCCTTCTCCTATGCGTTGACCCGGTACCCGGGGGCCGGGAGTCCACACCACGCGCGACGCGAGGAACTCTGTCAGCAGGGGCGGAGTCAGGTCGCCGAACCCGGAGGGAGCCGCGCATTCCCCTCCGGACCGGTGACTGGATTCCTGGCGCTAGGAGACCGTGGCCAGCAGCTTGTCGAGTGCGGCGTAGCTCTCGTTGAGGCCTTGCTCCATTCCCGATTTCAGCATTCCGTCTCGCTCCTCGGTGGTGTGGAAGAGGGACGTGTTGATGACCCGGGTGCGGCCGTCGGGAAGCGCCTCGAGCGTGACGGTTTCGATCGCCACGTAGCCCGGCATGCCATCCCACTCGAACGTGTGCACGAGGCGCTCGGGCTGCTTCACCTCGCGATAGCGGCCTTCGAATCCATCAATTCCCTCGCGGCTGTGCTCGACGAAGCGCCAGTGCCCACCTCGTTGAACTTCCAGGCGCTCGATGACCAGCTTGTTGCCTCGGCCCCACCAATGCGCGACCAGGTCTGGATCCGTCATCGCCAGCCACACGCGCTCGCGGGACGCGTTGAAGACTCGCTCGATTCGGATTTCGCGTTCGGTCGGAGTGGTGACGCTCGCCCGCTGGGTCTCAGGTTGCATGACTGTCGTCCTTTCGTCCCGCCTTCGAAGGTGCCTCATGCGTAAGCATGGGCGCTCATGGGTCGCGAGCCCAGCAACGGGGTGCTGGGCTCCCCCTCCGACTCGACCGAGCGGCACCTCAGCAGGGGGACGGGCTACGGACTCGCGTGCCACCTGCGTGGTAGGAAGCGCGTGATGCACCAAGTGGCTCCTGGATCGACGGCCTGACCCGGTGCAAACACGTGCAACGGGCCTCGGGTGGGCGAGGAGGCCAGCGAGGAGCACGCGTGGACGAGGAGAAGAAGTCCGAGTCGAGTTGGGAGGAGGCGGAGCAGGTGGGGCCGTACCAGCTCCACGAGCAGGTGGCGCAGGACGAGCACAGCCGGGGAGAGCTCTACCGGGCCACGCACGAGACGAGCGGGGCGCCGGCCCTGGTGCTTGTGCCCTCCACTGAGGACGGTGCGGCGCCGCTGACGGACTGGCAGGTGCGCTGCATCTCCTCGGGCTCACCTGGCTACCTCGCCGTGGAGGTAGAGAAGTCCTCTTGGGTCGTGGCTCCCGACAAGTACTCCTCGGAGGCGCTGGTGTGCCTGTTCGAGGATGTGCGCGATGGAGTGACGCGTATGGCCCGTGCCCTCCCCGACTCCAACGAGCCTCGGCTCCGGTGGCGACTGGGGTTTTCGCTGGCTGGAGCCGCCGCGGTGTGTGCCCTGGCCTTCGTGCTGCTCCGCCCGGCCTCCGTGAGCCCTCCGCCAGACGGCTCGGAGCTCGTGGTGGATGCCGCGCCAGCGCCCATGAGTCAGGAGGTGCCGACAGACAATGTGCTCCCCCCCGAAGGCCGCTCGCTCGAGGGTATCGCGGATGGGGGGCTGCCGGCTCTCACCTACCCCATGCCGCGCAAGGCCTATAAAGGGCAGAAGCGCCCTCCCTGCACCCCTCGTGTCGAGGTGGAGATCGTGGGCGGTTGCTGGATGCCTCACCAGCTCAAGGCACCGTGCCCGGAAGAGCTCCACGAGTACCAGGGGCAATGCTACTCGGTCGTCGTCAAAGCCCCGCCGCCGCCCCAATCACTCGGGCAGTGAATGGGGGCGCCCGGCTTGAGCCTCAGTCGAACTTGTAGCCCTTGGGCACCACGACGATGCCGTTGTCGGTGACGGTGAAGCCGCGCGCCTTGTCCTGCTCCAGGTCGAAACCAATCTTCGCGTTGGGTGGCACGCGCACGTCCTTGTCGATGATGGCGTTGCGCACCTTGGCGTGCCGGCCGATGTCCACCTCGTCGAAGATGACGGAGCGCTCCACCAGTGAGTAGGAGTTCACCCGCACCCGGCGGGAGAGGATGCTCTCGCGCACCGTGCCGCCCGAGATGATGCAGCCGCCGGCCACCATGGAGTTGAGCGCGCGGCCCACGCGCTCGCCCGCCTCGTGGACGAACTTGGCCGGGGGGCTGTACTCGACGGCCGTGCGCAGCGGCCACTCCGGGTTGAAGACGTCGAACTGCGGATCCACGGACACCAGGTCCATGGAGGCCTCGTGGTAGGCCTCGAGCGTCCCCACGTCTCGCCAGTACGTGTTGGCGCGCGCCTGCCCGGGGATGGGGTTGGAGTGAAAGTCATACGCGTGGATGTGATAGCCATCGCGCAGCGCACGCGGCAGCACGTCCTTGCCGAAGTCGTGCTGTGAGCCCTCGGCGCGCGCATCCACCTCCAGCAACTCGCTGAGCACGCGGCGGCTGAAGATGTAGTTGCCCATGCTGCACAGGGCCATGTTCGGCTTGCCTGGCATGGCCTTGGGCTCCTTGGGCTTCTCCTGGAACTCGGTGACGCGGCCACGCTCGTCCACCTGCATGACGCCGAAGCGAGAGGCGTCCGCCAGCGGCGTGGGATAGGCGGCGATGGTGATGTCGGCGCGGTGGGCCTCGTGCTGCTCCAGCATGTGCGCCACATTCATCTTGTAGATGTGGTCGCCGGAGAAGATGGCCACGTCGTCGGCGCGGTAGTTCTCCACCAGGTGGAGGTTCTGGTAGATGGCGTCGGCCGTGCCGCGGTACCAGACGTTGCCGAGCTGCTCGTAGAGGTACATCTGCGCCGGCGCCAGCGTGATGAAGTAGTCGGCCAGCAGGCCCGAGCCGAAGCGCCAGCCGCGCTGGATGTGCTCGGTGAGCGACTGGGCCTTGAACTGCGTCAGCACGTAGATGGCGTAGACGCCCGAGTTGAGGAAGTTGCTGAGGGCGAAGTCGATGATGCGGAACTTGGACCCGAAGGGGACGGCCGGCTTGGAGCGCTTGGACGTCAAGGGCGCCAGGCGCGTGCCCTGGCCCCCCGCGAGAATCATCCCGAGGATGCGTCTACGACTGCTCATGTGTTGGAGAACCCCCTACCGCGGCCCAGTATAAGGAGCTTCTCGGGAAAGGCTCGGTTTCGGCCAACGCTCTCCTGCGGGTGGGGCTCTGTTGAGAAGCGAACCATGACGCGCCGCCCCGATGAGCGGCCTGTCGGGGAGGCGCTCCCTGCCGAGCCGCCATCGGCTCCCCACGTTCCTGGCCAACAGCGGCTTTTTTCAAGGGAGACAGCACATGACCAGGACCAGACTGATTCTGGCGGGCCTCATCGCGGGCGCCATGGCTTTCGGGACCGCGTGCAAGTCGGACAAGGCGGCGGAGATGCCGCCGCCCTCGGAGCCACCCGCGGAGCAGGGCGAGACCCCGACTCCGCCGCCCACGGACCAGACCACCCCGCCGCCTGGAGGCACGGGAGGCGCCGGTGACCTGGGCGTCGATGACTTTGGAGAGCCCATCCCGGATACGGGCACTCCGATTCCAGATGACTACGGTGGCTCGGGCACCATGAACCCGGAGCACCCAGGGACGGGTGGCTCTGGCGACTTGCCCCAGGACGATGTCATCCAGGATGACGCCACGATTCCCGACAGCGCAGGGGACTCCGGCCTGTTGGATGACCAGGGGACGGGTGGCTCGGGCACGGACCTGGGCACCCCGGACACGGGGGATGTGCCGCAGACCCAGGACAAGGACACCCAGGACAAGACCAAGGCGAAGGAGAAGGAGAAGTACGACCCCCGTGGCACGGGCGGCTCGGGCTCCGAGGATGAGAGCTTCGGCGGTGACAGCTTTCCGAGCGACAACGAGCGGGTGAACGACCCCGAGGTCGAGCAGCAGTAGCACCCCGTGCGCCTCCCGAGCGGAGTGAACGAGGCAACACCGGCGAAAACAAGTGGACGGGATGGGGGCCATGCGGCGGTAGATTCGCCGCGTGGCCCATCCTCTCGCTGGCAAGCTCCCTCCCGACTCCATTCTCATCAACCCGGAGACGCTGCGCTCTCAGTACTACTCCGAGCGGCCGGACGTACGCGTGGCCGAGCAGCGCGTGGCCTTTGGTACCTCCGGCCATCGTGGCTCCGCTGCGCGTCGCGCCTTCAATGAGGCGCACATTCTGGCGGTGACGCAGGCTGTCTGTGAGTACCGCAAGAAGGAAGGCATCGACGGCCCGCTGTTCCTCGGCATGGACACGCATGCGTTGTCCGAGCCGGCGCAGCGCTCGGCGCTCGAGGTGCTCGCCGCCCACGGCGTCCAGGTGCGCTTCACCGGCGGGGCGACGCCCACCCCGGTCATCTCGCACGCCATCCTCACGTACAACCGCGGGCGCACGCAGGGGCTGGCCGATGGCATTGTCATTACGCCCTCGCACAACCCGCCCGAGGACGGTGGCATCAAGTACAACCCGCCCAACGGTGGTCCCGCCGACACCGGCATCACCGGCTGGGTGGAGAAGCGCGCCAACGAGCTGCTCGGCGCGGACAACGCGGGCGTGCAGCGCATTCCTTACGAGCGCGCTCGCACCGCCTCCACCGTGAAGACGTATGACTTCATCACCCCGTATGTCGAGGACCTCGGCAACGTGGTGGACCTGGAGGTGGTGCGCGGGGCGAAGCTGTCCATCGGCGCGGATCCGCTGGGTGGTTCCAACCTCGCGTACTGGGAGCCCATTGCCGCGCGCTATGGCCTGTCCATCCAGGTGGTGAACAAGACGGTGGACCCCACGTTCCGGTTCATGCGCGTGGACCATGACGGCAAGATTCGCATGGACTGCTCGTCGCCCTACGCCATGGCTGGTCTGGTCGAGCTCAAGGACCGCTACGACATCGCCTTCGGCAACGACACGGACTCGGATCGGCACGGCATCGTCACCCGCAGCGTGGGGTTGATGAATCCCAACCACTACCTGTCCGTGGCCATCAGCTACCTGTACCGGAACCGTCCCGGCTGGAAGCCCGGCACGGGCATTGGCAAGACGCTGGTGAGCAGCAGCATGATCGACCGCGTGGGCAAGGACCTGGGTCGCCGCGTGGTCGAGGTGCCCGTGGGCTTCAAGTGGTTCGTGGACGGGCTGCTGGAGGGCTCGCTGGGCTTCGGTGGGGAAGAGAGCGCGGGCGCCTCGTTCCTGC
The DNA here is from genome assembly GCF_026626635.1 of Archangium lansingense. Taxonomy (GTDB): domain Bacteria; phylum Myxococcota; class Myxococcia; order Myxococcales; family Myxococcaceae; genus Archangium; species Archangium lansingense. The sequence goes on along the minus strand of NZ_JAPNKA010000001.1, from coordinate 13,191,039 downwards.
GCCGCGATGGCACCGTCTGGTCCACCGACAAGGACGGCATCATCTTGGATCTGCTGGCCACGGAGATTCTGGCGCGCACGGGAAAGGATCCGGGCGTGCACTACCAGGAACTCACGAAGAAGTTCGGCGCGCCGCTCTACACGCGCATCGACCAGCCGGCCACAGCGGCGCAGAAGTCGGCGCTCAAGAAGTTGTCGCCGGACGCGGTGCGCGCCACCACGCTCGCGGGCGAGCCCATCCTCCAGCGCCTCACGCGCGCTCCCGGCAACAACGCGGACATCGGCGGGCTCAAGGTGGTGACGGAGAACGGCTGGTTCGCCGCGAGGCCCTCGGGCACCGAGGACGTCTATAAAATCTACGCGGAGAGCTTCCGCGACGCGAAGCACCTGGAGTCCATCGTGGACGAGGCGCGCCAGATTGTGAGCGACGCCTTCGCGCGAGGCTGAGCCCCGGGATGATTCGCGAGGCGCGGGCGGAGGACGCGGGAGCCCTCCAGCGGTTGTATGAGGTGCTGGTGCCCGGCAACCCGCGCATCCTCGTTCTGCCGGAGCGGCTCGAGAATCTCCGGCAGGACACCTCGAACTTCTGCTTCGTGGACGAGCGGGACGGCGAGGTGGTGGGGACGGTGCTCCTCCACCTGTGCCCGGACGTGATGTTCGAGGAGCGGCCCTACGCGTTGCTGGAGAACCTCGTGGTGGACGCGGGGGCTCGGGGGCGGGGAGTGGGCCGGGTGCTGCTGGAGCACGCCGAGCAGGTGGCTCGGGAGCATGGCTGCACGAAGCTCATGTTGCTGAGCAGCGTGCACCGGACGGAGGCCCACGCCTTCTTCGAGCGGCTCGGGTACGACGGCTCGGTGAGCCGGGCGTTCAAGAAGTACCTGCCCAGGAAGTGAATTGGACTTCCGGGTGGGACGCCCTACTGGGCCAGGTCGTTCAGGACCTCGGAGAGGGTGGTGGCGTTGAGTGCCCGATCGAACCAGCGGTCCAGGGTGGCGCCGTCGGTGCAGGAGAGGATGCGCTGCCGGGCTGCCTCGTCGGCGTGCACTCCGCGCGCGGTGAGAATCCGGAGCACCGCCTCGGCACGCCCTCGGAGCAGACCCTCCTCCCGTCCCCTCGCTAGACCCTTCTGGATCCCTTTCTCCATCATTTCCTCGGCCCAGCTTCCCATCAGCTCCTCCGCTCGTTGCCCATCCATCACAGAATGTAACACCCGCCTTGCTGCTGTGTGGACGGCCGCATCCTCCTCCCACAGCAGGTAACGAATGACCACCGCCAGATGCTCGGTGCCCTCGGCGTCTGCGTACACCTGGGCGAAGAGCGCCACCCAGTCCGGCAGCTTCTGGGCCAACTCCCTGGTGCGTACATGGCGCAGCACGAGCCATGCAGCGGGCCAGCGGCGGCGCACAGGGAACTGGTTGGCCGGGGGCGTCCATCTCGTCCCCTCGCGTCCCGCCTGCGAGACACTGTCTTCGCGGCTCGGGTCCAGCCGCGTCCTAGAGTCCCGGCAACCAGGTAACGAGCAGGACCACGCCGGCCAGCACCAGCAACTCCCCATCGGAGACGACGTCACAGAGGAAGTGGATGTCCTCTGTACGCTCCACCCGGCGCAGGTAGACCCAGGCATACAGACAGCTAACCCCGAGGAGCGCGAAGCGTGGCGAGGCCAGCCCGAACAGGGGCACCGCCAGCGCGAGCAGCACCAGTAGCACGTTGATGCCATGGAGCAGGCGCAGGGTGCGCGCTCGGCCCAGGACCACGGGGATTGTGCGCAGACCGTTGGCCCTGTCTCCTGCCTCGTCCCGCACATCGAAGAGGATGACGTTGACGGCCCAGCGCCCGAGCAGGAAGACCCCGGTGGCCACCAGTGGTTTCCCATTCCTCACAGCGCCATGGAACACCCCCGCGAGCAGCACGGGCGTGGCGGCCAGCGTGCCGGCGACCCATACGTTCTTGAGGACGAACACCTCCTTGAGACGGGAGAAGCCCACTCGGTGCGCCACGGCCCGGGGCAGAAACGGGAAGCTGTAGACGAGCAGGGCGGCGAGCGGCAGGAGCGTAACGGCCACGCACCAGGCTCCCCGCCTTCCCGCCAGCCCGAGCGCGAGGGCGTAGGCCGCCAGAGCCGATCCTCGGATGAGCCCCGCGTGACGCTGGGAGAAGCGGGCCCGCTCGGGATGGGTGCGGCTGTCGGCGTCCAGCTCGGTGACCCGGTCGAGGCTGTAGATGGAGTAGATGACCAGGAAGGCGATGAAGGGCGGGAGGGGCTCGGCTGGTAGACCTGCAAGCACCTGAGCCAGCCAGGTCGCCGCGGCCATGCTGAGGGCCATGACGAGGTTGCCGCGAGCCAGCAGGACGAGCAGGGGGCGCAAGTCCCTGGACGTTATACCGTCAGGAATGAGGGCGGGAGCCGGTCTGGGTCCATCGTCAGTCCGTCGCGCCAGGTCGCGGGAGATACGTGTATGTCCAATCGAGAGCTCATCGTCCTCGGGTCCGCCAGCCAGGTGCCGACGCGTCACCGCAACCACAACGCCTACTTCCTGCGCTGGGACGAGGAAGGAATCCTGTTCGATCCGGGCGAAGGCACCCAGCGGCAGATGACGTACGCGGGGCTGTCAGCCCGCCAGGTCACCCGTATCTGCATCACCCACTTCCACGGGGACCACGCCCTGGGGCTGCCCGGCATCATCCAGCGGCTCTCGCTGGACTCGGCGCCCCATCCCGTCGAGGTCTACTACCCGGCCTCGGGGCAGGCCTTCTACGAGCGGCTCCGGCACGCGACGGTCTTCATGGACAAGGCCACCATCGTGCCGAGGCCCATCGCCAAGGACGGCGTGCTGGCCGAGACGAAGGGCTTCAAGCTGTCCGCGGCGCGGCTGGAGCACTCGGTGGACACCTTTGGCTTCCGGCTCGAGGAGCACGCGCGTGTGCAGCTCATCCCCAGCCGGTTGGCGGAGCATGGGTTGTCGGGGCCGCGCGTCGGAGAGCTTCAGCGGCGAGGCTTCGCCGAGGTGGGTGGCCGCATCGTGCGCTTGGAGGAGGTGGGCGAGAAGCGGGAGGGACAGGCCTTCGCGTTCATCATGGATACGCGGCCGTGTGCGAATGCCGGGCGGCTCGCGGAGGGCGCGGACCTGCTGGTGTGCGAGTCGACGTACCTCGACAGCGAGCGCGAGGAGGCACACAGCCACTTCCACATGACGGCGCGTCAGGCAGCGGAGCTGGCCCATTCGGCGAAGGCCAGGCGGCTCGTGCTCACGCACTTCTCGCAGCGCTACGAGGACACGGCGCCGTTCGTGCAGGAGGCCCAGGCGCTGGTGCAGGACGTGGTGGCCGTGCGCGACCTGGACCACGTCGAGGTGCCGAAGCGCGCCCGCGCGGGGTAGGCGATTCAGGGCCCGATGCCACGCGTGTTCTGCAGCACCACGCGCCACCCATCGGGGTCCTCCACGGTGACGCCCTGTTTGGCCCAGTAGGGATTCTCGGGCTCGACGGGCGGGTAGCCCATGGCCGAGAGCCGCGCGACGATGGCATCTCGCGCGGCCACGTCCGGCACGTAGAGGACGAGCAGGTTGTCGCGGGTGGGCGCGGGACACGGGCTGCCCGCCTCGTGACGGGTGAACTCCAGGTGCACGCCGTACCCGGGCAGCCCGATGAACACGCCGTCATAACCGGCGTGGCCCTCGAAGCCTCCGAGGTGTCTCAAGCCGAGCCCCTCGACGTAGAAGCGGACGAGCTCCTCCAGCTTGTCGGTGGGGCGGGCGATGCGGAGCTGCGTGACAGGGAGGCCCTCGGGCCAGGTCTCGGGTTTGTCCATGGGGAGCCTCAGCCTTCGCGGATGCGCTCGGGGTGGGTGTACACGTTGAAGCGTCCGTTGCGCACGAAGGTGGCGAGCGTAATGCCCGCGCGATCGGCGAGGTCGATGGCGAGCGAGCTGGCCGCGGAGACGCTGGCCACGAAGGGGCAACGGGCTACCGCGGCCTTTTGGATGATCTCAAAGCTGACGCGTCCACTGACCACGAGCACGGTCGGGCGCATCGCCGTTGGCTGAGAGGCACGCGCCGAGCGCAATCCATGTTCGAGCAGCAGCGCGCCCACCACCTTGTCCACGGCGTTGTGGCGGCCCACGTCCTCGAAGGCGGCGAGCACCGTGCCCTGGGCATCGAGCGCGGCGGCGGCATGGACTCCACCGGTGCGGGCGAAGTTGGGCTGCACGGAGCGCAGGTGCTCTGTCGCACGGGCGAGCACGGAGGCGGGAAGCTCCGGGCCCGGAGGCACGGGGCTGCACGTGGCCATCAAGTCATCCACGCTGCGCCGGCCGCACACGCCACAGGCCGCGGTGGTCAGCGTGCCCCGCTTCGTGGCGCTCATGCGCTCCAGGTCGATGACGAGCCCGGGGGCGGGCGTCACCTCGACGGTGTTGCCGTAACCCTCCTCGCCCGGCCTGCCACAGTGCGCGAGGCCTCCGAGGTCCTCGGCCGAGTGGATGAGGCTCTCGGCGAAGAGGAAGCCGGTGACGAGGTACCGGTCCGCTCCCGGCGTGCGCATGGTGACGGCCACCGTGTCTCCGCTGATGCGGATGTCGAGCGGCTCCTCGATGGCCACGGTGTCTGGTTCATTGGGCGCGAGCTGGCCGTCCGCGGTGTAGCGGCTCACGGGCCTCCGCGTCACTCCGGGAGGCAACGGGAGCGGGGGGTTGTCCTCGGTCATCACGGTGGCTCCGGCAATACCCTAACCCTCTCCCAGGGGGAGAGGGGACACACACGGGCTCAATCCGTTGTTCTCAGCATTCCGTCCCGCAGGCACTGCTGGAGGAAGCTGGTAATCCCTTGCACGTCATCCGGCGCGAACCGCTGCGCCGCCCCGGTCACCGCGGAATCACTCACCACGGCGAGCACGTCCTGGCGCTCCGCCGCGAGCAGCGGCCCGAGTCCCTCTCGCCACACCTCCAGCTTGGGCAGCGGCCCCTGCTTCCACCCCTCGACGAGCACCAGGTCCACGGTGTCGGCGAAGCGCTCGAGCAGGGCCAGCACCTGCCCGGGAGGCTCGGGAAAGGTGAGCTGCACACCAGCCGGGTTCGCGAAGGCGACGAAGGTGGCACCGGTCTCCGCGTAACGCGCGGTGTCACTGCCCTCGAGGTGCAGCGGGTGCGCGTCGGACGAGTGCTTCACCACGCCCACCCGCAGGCCCCGCTGGCGTAATTCAGGCACGAGCCGCGTGAGGAGCGTCGTCTTCCCCGAGCCGGACCAGCCCACCACGGCGAGCGCGGGTGGGCGCATTACGGCTCCACCGGGAGGAATCGGGGACGGTCGAAGCGCTCGAAGTCCACCTCGTCTCCTGGGGCGAAGTCGGCGCGGCCCGGGGGGAGGACGGCGTAGCCCTCGGCGCCGATGTTCTGCAGGTGTTGCCCGGCCCCCTGCGAGCGGATGCGCGCCCACACCTGTCCGTCCTCGCGCGTCTCCAGGGTACCGCTGATGAGGTAGGTGAAGCCGGCCTGCTTGTGGCGCCCGTCATCGAGCCGAACCCGCACGCGTTGACGCTCCTCGGAGACACCTTGGTAGCGCAGCAGCAGCGGCCGGGCGAGCTGGTCGAAGGCGACGGTGGCGGCGCCGGGGTTGCCGGGGAGCACGACGACGGTGGTGGTGCCGAGCCTCGCTACGGCCACGGGCTTGCCGGGCTTGAGGGCCACACCATCCACGAGGAACGAGGCACCCAGTTCTGCGAGGAGACTCTTCACGCGGTCCTTGTCTCCCACGGAAGCGCCGCCAGTGGTGACGAGCACCTCGGCGTCCGCGGCCAGCCGCCGGAGGGCCGAGCGCAATACCTCATCATCATCTCGGGCGCGCTCCTGGGCCACCACGAGGGCGCCGGCCTCGCGAGCCAGGGCGGCGACGAGGATGAGGTTGCTCTCATACACCTGGTGGGGCAGGGCTGGGGCTCCGGGAGGAACAAGCTCGTCTCCGGTGGCGAGCACGGCGACGCGCGGCAGCGGACGCACGAGGACGTGGGTGTCCCCCATGGAGGCGAGCACGCCGAGCATGGAGGCCTCGATGCGCTGTCCGGCGCGGAGCAGGGGCGTGCCGGCGAGGAGGTCCTCTCCGGTGGGGCGGATGTCCTTGCCCGGAGGAACGCTGACACATACGTCGACGAGCCCCTCGCCGGGAACGACGGTGGCCTCCTGGCGAACGATGGCGTTGGCGCCGTCGGGGAGGGGAGCGCCGGTGAAGATGCGCGAAGCCTCGCCGGGCTGGAGGGAGCGCGAGGGGAGGTGGCCAGCGTAGATGGTGTCGACGACGTGGAGGCGGGTGGGGCGGTCGCGGTTGGAGCCGGAGGTCTCCTCGGCGCGGACGGCATACCCATCCATGGCGGAGACAGGGCACCCGGGGAGCGAACGCGAGGCAACGACGTCCTGGGCGAGGAATCGGCCGAGGGCCTCGAGGAGGGGAACGCGGGTAGGCGGCGCGGGGCGGAGCGCGTCGAGGGCGGCCTTCCGGGCGGTGGCGAGCGGAGTGAGGGACATGCGTCGTCCAGGGAGCTTTAGCGCAAGGGCGGGACGAGCGGGGAGTCGGGATGAAGGTAGCCTCCACCATCGGACGGAGCACGGGGCGCGAGGAGGCTTGGCGTGAACGCTGGGGAACGAAGAGGGCCGGAGTACCCGGAGGTGACGCTGGCGGTCATCGCGGGCGGAAGAGGCGAGCGGCTGGGCGGAGTGGCGAAGGGCCTGCTGGAGGTGGAGGGCCGGACGGTGCTGGAGCGGGTGCTGGGGCTGGGGCGGCTGTTCGGGGACATGCTGCTGGTGGCGAACGAACCGGGGCCCTACAGGCGCTTCAACCTGCGGACGGTGGAGGACGTGGTGCGAGGGAGGGGCGCGCCGGGAGGGGTGCATGCGGCGCTGGTGGGGGCGAGCACGGAGTGGGTGCTGGCGGTGGCATGCGACATGCCGTTCATCGCGGAGGCGGCGGTGCGGGTGTTGCTGGAGGCGCGGGGACCCGAGGTGGACGCGGTGTGCTTCACGGTAGGCGGTCGGGAGGAGCCGTTGCTGGCCCTGTACCGGAGGGCCCTATCGGGCGAGTGGGGCGAGACCCTGAAGACGGAGGAGCCTTCGCTCCGAGCCCTCCTGTCGCGCTGCCGGACGAAGCGCCTCGAGGAGGAGACGCTGCGAGCGGTGGACGCGGAACTGCGCTCGGTGGTGAGCGTGAACACGCCAGAGGATCTGGCGCGCCACGGGGCCTCACTTCCGCCCTATATCCCCTCTCCCTCTGGGAGAGGGCCAGGGTGAGGGTCTTCCTCCCGCGAGACAGAGGGGGACAAACCCTCACCCCCCGCCCTCTCCCAAAGGGAGAGGGAGCAGCGCTGTTCCACCCCAGGAACGGTGATTTGCCCGGCGGGGCTCTAGTGAAACGACGGCTCGCCGCGCATGATCTCCCCATGTCTTCGTATCGACCGAACCGGCGCGCTGTCCTCAAGGCCGCTGCGCTGGGCGTCGCCACGACCCTGCCACTCCTGGGGTGCCGTGATTCGGCTCGTGCCGCGCGTCCCCCCGAGGAGGGAACCTCCGCCATGCCTACCACCTCCACCGAGCAACGCATGCCGGTGCTCTTCATCGGGCACGGCTCCCCAATGAACGCCATCGAGGACAACACCTGGACCGACGGCTTCCGCTCGCTCGCCAGGCAGTTGCCCAAGCCGAAGGCCATTCTCTCCATCTCCGCGCACTGGTTCCTCCCTGGCACCTTTCTCACCGGGAACGAGCACCCGCCCACCATCCATGACTTCGGTGGCTTCCCCCGCGCGCTCTACGAGATGCAGTACCCGGCCCCCGGCAGCGTCGAGCTCGCTCAACGCGTGGTGAAGCTGCTTGGGCCCTCTCGTGCGTCCGTCCAGCACGACTGGGGGCTCGACCATGGCACCTGGACCGTGCTCCACCACCTGCGCCCCGCGGCGGATGTCCCGGTCGTGCAGCTCAGCATCGACGCGCGGCTCGCGCCCTCCGAGCACCTCGCGCTGGGCCGAGCGCTCGCGGGACTCCGTGACGAAGGCGTCCTGGTGATGGGCAGTGGCAACGTGACGCACAACCTGCGCCATGCCTTCACGAGCATGCGCTCGGGCAATACCACCACCCCGCAGTGGGCCGAGAGCTTCGACCAGGACGTGACCCGGGCGCTCGAACAGCACGATGGTGCCTTCCTGTCGCGCGTCATCGAGACCGACGCGGGCCGGATGTCGCACCCGAGCATCGACCACTACCTCCCGCTGCTGTACGCCGCTGGCGCCGCAGGTGACCGCGATGCCGTGCGCTTCCCGGTGAGCGGATTCGATCTCGGCTCGCTGTCGATGCGCTCGGTGCTCTTCGGCTGATTCAGCCTCCGGCGTGGGGCGCCGAGAGCGGCCGCCCCTTGAGGAACTCGAGCAGGAAGTCCCGGAAGGCGGACACCTTCCTTGGGACGTGCTGAGCGCGTGGGTGCAGCATCACGAGGGTTGTCGACGGTTGCGTGTAGCGCGGCAGCACGCGGACGAGCTGCCCGGACGTCACATCCGCCTGGGCGAGGAACGTGGGGAGGACCGCGATTCCCGCGCCCGCCTTGACCGCCTCGCGGATGAAGAGCATGTCGTCGGCGAGCACGCGCGCGTGCTTCTCCGAGATGCCCAGCTCGCTGAGGTACTTCAGCCCCCGGAACGCGACGAAGTCGTGCTCGGTCAGGTCCTCGGGCGTGCGGGGTGTCCCTCGGCGGGCGAGGTACATGGGCGAGGCGAAGAGCTGCACGTCGAGCGCCCCGAGCCGCCGGACCATCAGCGACGAGTCCGCCAGCTTCGTTCCCGCGGCGCGCAGCGCGAGATCGAACCCCTCCGCCACCAGGTCCACGTTCCGGTTCGTGAGGCGGCAGTCGACCCGCACCGAGGGGTAGCGCGCGGTGAAGCGGGCGATGACCTCGGACAGGAAGGTGGCCCCCATGTCATGCGGCGCGGTGAGCCGGAGCTCGCCCGAGGGCGCCTCCTCCCGCTCGGGCAGGCTCCCCACCGCTTCCTTCAGCGAGGCGAGCAGGGGCGCCGCCCGCTCGTACAGCGCGGCACCGGCGGTGCTCAGCGAGACATGACGGGTGGTGCGGTGGAGCAGCTGCGTCCCCACCGAGGCCTCGAGGCTCACCACACCCCTGCTCACGGAGGACTTGGGCAGTCCCAGCTTGCGGGCCGCTTCCGAGAAGCTTCCGGTCTCCGCGACGGCCACGAAGAGGCCGAGGAGGTTCAAATCCATTGTTCCTCCGGAGGAAGGGCCACCACGGCAACACTATAGGGAACGGGAGGAATCAGAGGCTCTCGGCCGTCCGCACGGGTTCCGGGGCGGAGGCCCGGAGGTAGCGGGCGAGGCACGTGAGACGCACCCTCGAAGGTGGAGCCGCTGAAGAGGGCGGCATTCACGAGGGGGGTAGACGGTGCCAGGACGCACCTTCAACGAGCAGCCCGCCGCGTCCAAGCGGACCGTCTCCCCGGCGAAGGAGGTTTTCCAGGCGCCTCGGAGTCCAGCGCCGCGCGTGGCCCGTGGAGCGACGGGGCGCGGCTCGCAGCGCGGTGGGACGAGGCAGAACCCCGAGCGGCGGGGCTCCACAGCCGGGGCGGCGGCTCCCGGGGAAGGTAGGGCCGCGGAATCCACTCTTGGCCACGTGGATTCCACCCAAGGTGCGAGAAGTTCAGTAATTCTCGAAAATTACATAGCCAGAAAGGTCTGCAACTCAGGTAACGTGTGTCCTCACCCAGGCCCCGTTCCGGGCGGAGAGGGCGAGGGTGGTACGGCCTTTATGAGTCGATTGAAGGACAAGGTGGCCCTCGTGACGGGGGCGGCTTCGGGAATCGGTCGGGCGACGGCGCTGATGTTTGGCCGCGAGGGCGCGCGAGTCGTGGTCACGGACATCGCGCCAGCGGGCGAGCAGGTCGCGCAGGAGATCCGGGCCGCCGGTGGGCAGGCCTTCTTCGTGGTGCACGACGTCACGGACGAGGTGACGTGGCAGAAGGTGATGGCGCGCACGCTGGACGTGTATGGCCGGCTGGACGTGCTGGTGAACAACGCCGGCATCGCCATCTCGCGCCCGGTGACCGAGATGTCCATGGCCGAGTGGCGGGAGCAGATGGCGGTGAACCTGGACGCCGTCTTCCTGGGCACCAAGTACGCGGTGCGCACCATGCGCCTGGGCAAGCGCGGGGGCTCCATCGTCAATGTGGCCTCGGTGTCCGGGCTGGTGGGCAGTCCCGGGACGGCGGCCTACTCGGCGAGCAAGGGCGGGGTGCGCATGTTGAGCAAGGCGGTGGCCATGGAGTGCGCGCCCGATGGCATCCGCGTCAACTCGGTGTTCCCGGGCGGGGTGCGCACGCCCATCTGGCAGAACGCGGACTGGTGGAGCGGCTTCGTCGAGCAGGTGGGCAGCGAGGACGAGGCGTGGAAGAAGCTGGAGGGCGCCGCGCCGCTGGGCCGCATGGGCGAGCCCGAGGACATCGCCGAGTCCATCCTCTACCTGGCCTCGGACGCCTCGCGCTACGTCACCGGCGCGGAGCTCGTGGTGGACGGCGGCTATACCGCTCGCTAGTTGCGGCCCCACTGCCGGGGGCGGGTGAAGCGGAAGAAGCCGCTCTGCTCCTCCTCGGCGACGGTCTGGGCCTCGTCGGAGAAGTAGCGCGCGCGCAGCTCCGTCAGCCGCGCCTCCAGCTCCGGTCCCGAGTAGTCCTGGGCCAGGGCCTCGCGCTCGGACATGTACTGCGAGCCCAGCTCCCAGCGCGTGTCGCGCACCCGGTCCAGCTCCTCCCAGCGCTGCAGCGCCTGCTCGTCCAGGCCCATCTCCTGGCGGATGGTGCGCAGGTTCTGAGCGCGCTGCTCGGGCGGCATGCTCCCCAGGTCCTTCTGCACCGAGCCCAGGTCCAGGAAGCGGTTCATCAGCTCCTGCTGGTGGGTCTGCACGTAGGCCTGCGAGTTCTCGCCATACGCCTTCTGGATGCTCTGCTTGTACTGCGCCATGCGGTCGCTGACGCTCGCGCCGGGCAGCGCGTCGATGACCTTGAGCGAATCGGCCACGGCGAGGTTGCGCAGCTCGGCGACCCAGATTTTCTCCGCCACCTCCTTGCCGAACAGGCGGTTGCGCTCCTCCCAGATGGCGGCGCGGCGCTCGGCCTCTGGCTTGTCCTTCAGCTCGGCGTGGTGCTCCTTCACCCACTTCTCGTAGTCGAGCCGCTGGTGCAGCCGCTGGGCGAGCTCGTCATACAGCTCGGGGAAGGCCTGCTTGAGCACGGCCAGCAGGTCCGCCTCCCAGCCCGTGGGGTTGAGCTTCTGGAAGTGGCGCATGAGCTGCTCCAGCATGCGCATCTGCGTGTGCGGGTTGCGGATGTGGGCGCCAAAGCGCGAGCGCAGATAGGAGACGAGGTCTCCACCTGGCTGCTCCAGTCCGTCCTCGCCCTCCTGTGCACCGGCCGCGGGTGACGCCCGGTTCCGGGCCGCGAGCGCCTGTGCGTTGGCCGCAGTCTGGGCCGAGGCCCGTGCCGGGGCCGCCTCCGGGGACGAGCCTTGCTCGGGACGCGTCTTGAAGACGAGCAGCGCGGAGCCAGCGAGGAGCAGCACGAGCGCCAGCAGCAGGGGGGCCTTCCGACGATTCATGGGCGGCGTCATCTCTGGGAGGGGGGCGGAAGCGGGAGAAGGCTACCCCCGGAAGGCCCTCGCACGCACGGGGGGCCCTCCGGGGAGTGAGGCGTGCGTCAGTCGTAGGTGGCGATGTACTGGAAGATGGCCGCGTAGAACTCGGGCTCATCGAAGGTGTCCGGGCCCACGCCGACCACGTCCATGTGGTCCTGGTTGATGACGCTCGAGGTGGAGGTCATCTGCGCGGACGTGGGCGCGTTGATGGTGCCCAGGTAGGGGACGTTGGCGTCGTTGGTGACGGAGTCGAAGCCGAAGGTGGACTCGCTGTACTTCAGCCGGTAGCCCATCTGCTGCGAGTTGATGCCCACCAGGCCGTCGTCATCGGCCTCGTTGGCGATGCCGTCGCCCTTGCCCGCGGCGCCGTCGTTGTCGCAGTCGTCGGTGCAGTAGCCGTCGCCGTCGATGTCGTAGAAGAACTCGCTCACCAGCCAGAGGGCGGGGTTCACGCTGGCGCCGTTCTGCGCGGTGATGAGGGACACGTAGCGCGAGGCGTAGCGCGCATCGATGGGGTTGTTGACGTTGAAGTTCTTGGCGCCGGTGGTGATGCCGTCGGTGGCGCTGTAGTCGTTGTAGACGAGCTGCTTGGCGCCGGCGAAGGCGTCATTGCCCGACTGGTAGACGACGTTGCCGTAGAACTCGGCCAGGGCGGCGATGACGCTGGTGACGCCGGGCTTCAGGTCCAGGATGTACTTGGCCACGGGCGAGCCGCGGTGCGGCGAGGACACGCTGACGAGCACGGGCACCACGGTGTAGCCCTTGCGGGTGTAGAGCACCTTGGCCGCCTTGCGCGCGTCCAGGCCGCCCTGCGAGTGGCCGATGAGGTTCACGCGCGTGACGCCCGCGCTGGCCATGTAGCCCTCGATGTCGTTGGCCAGGTCCAGGCCACGCACCTCGGAGTTCTGGAAGGGCTGCACCTGGCCGACGAACGTCTTCTGCCCGCCGTCGATGTCCTCGTTGCAGGGCACCTCGAAGAGGCTGCAGACGTCGCCGACGAACATGCCGTAGTCGTCGCCCCAGTAGTCGTAGCCGAGGATGTCGTCGAAGCCGGCCATGCCGTGGGCGAACACCACGGGGTACGTCGTCTTCGCGGCGCCGGCCTGCGCCTGGGTGGTGAGCCCGAGCGCGCACAGCGCCATCAAGAGGGTGTGCAGCTTCTTCATGGTGAGTCCTTGGGGTGTCCCTGCCGGGGGGCCGGTCAGGGCAGTGGGTGTGTGAGCAGGACAGCGCGGGATCCCGGGAGCTTCGGGTCGCCTCCGGGTGAGCAGCAACCCGAGCAATCCTCGCGCCAGACCCACTGCGTCATCGCTGCGGGGACGACGCGACGCGTCATGTAGGTAAAGTGGAGCATTGATGCTCCAGTCAATCTTGCGCCCGAGGTGCTGGAGGCGGCTCTTGGAGGCTGAGAACCTTGGAAGACCAGGGGGTTACATGGCCATACCGCCAACTGTCCTGGATGAGGACAGAGAGTGCCGTGAGTTCGGACAGTCCGTCCGGAGGGCAGGGGCGGGTGGGGGTGCGGAAAAACAACAGCCCCCGCGCCTCGGGGGAGGGGCGGGGGCCAGGGGGGCTTCGCGGTGGGGGGAAAGGCGCGTTGCCCCGAATCAGGGCCGGTACTCCCAGTGCCAGGGCTCGGAGGGGACGGTGCGGGCGAAGCCGAAGCGGCTCGCGTTGTTGGCCAGCCATTTATAGGTGGAGGTGCCGGTGCCGCCCACGTTGATGTCCAGGGCGATGCCACCCTGGTGGTTGGAGTAGCCGGGCTTGGCGGCGAGGTTGCCGGTGCCGTTGAGGTACTTCTGATAGAGGACGCGCTGCTCCTCCATGGTGCGGAAGGCGCTGTTGACGTGGAGGTTGATGCCAGCGGCCTTGGCCGCGGCGTGCATGCGGTTGAAGGCGGCCGCCGCGTCCGAGCGCATCACCTTGCCGCCAGCGATGGGCGAGACGGTGATGTTGCGGGGCACGCCATTGACGTAGCCGGTGACGGCGCGGCCGCCGCCGCCGCCGGACGGGTTGGTGACGGAGCCGGTCACCTTGATGCCGAGCTTGTCCCACGTCTTGGGACCGACGATTCCATCGGCGGTGAGGCCCTTGGCCTTCTGGAAGGCCTTCACGGCGGCCTCGGTCTTGGGGCCGAAGGAGCCATCGGCGGTGCCGGCGTTGAAGCCGAGCTGGTTGAGGCGGTTCTGCAGGGCGCGCACGGGCTCGCCGCGGGCACCCTCACGCAGGGTGGGGCCGGAGCCGCCCGAGGTCGGGGTGGAGGGCTTGGGGGCAGTGGCCTTGTTGAGGGCGCTCCAGGTCTTGGGGCCCGCGATGCCATCGGCCTCGAGGCCCTTGGCCTTCTGGAAGGCCTTCACGGCGGCGAGCGTCTTGGGGCCGAACTGCCCGTCCACGGCGCCAGGGTTGAAGCCCGCGGCCTTGAGCTTGTTCTGGAGGGTGGTCACCGCGGCGCCTTTCGAATTCAGGCGGAGCGTGGGAGGGGCGGCAGCCGCGGCGGTGCGGGGGGCGAGGGCGGCGGTGGATCGGGCGATGGCGACCATGGCGGGGGCCTTGGGGGGGTCGAAGGGGGGTAGACCTGCTCTTATTTTCGTAGGTGCCGGGAAGAAGTTTCCTCACACCCGTCGATTCCGGGTGATCGGCGGTGGACGAGGCGTGGAGGAAAGCGCTGCCACCCGGGGCTGAGGCTCGATACGCTGGAGGGCTCGCGGGTTCCGGGAGGGGAACGTGGCGATCAGAATGAGGCTCGACACGATGGCAGGGGAGACCTTCCTCCAGTTGGAGGATGGGGCGGTGCGGCAGGAGGACGGGCCGCGGCTGGCGCTGGTGACGCGCGGGGAGGAGCTCGCGCGGCTGCTGGAGGGGGCCATGGCGTGCTCCTTCTCGCACGAGGTACCGGAGAGCCTCGAGGAGAGCGCGGTGGTGGAGCGCTTCCTGAGGGACTGCTCGGAGTACAGCGATGTGCACGGGCTGCCGGACTCGCTGCGCGAGGAGATGGAGGAGCACTTCGCGCAGTTGCTGGACGCGCTGTGGCGGCTGGACTGGCTGGTGTTCGGCGAGGCGCGGGAGACGACGCTGGTGCCGGGGGAGGACCCGGTGCGAGGGCGCGCGGTGACGCTGTGCCTGGCGCGCTACGACAGTCCGTCGGTGCAGATGGGAGCGAGGCTGCGCCGGTACCTGGAGAGCTTCAAGGAGGCGGTGGTGCGCATCGAGGGCCGCTCCGAGGCCAACGAGGGCGGCGCCAGCAAGCTGTTGCACTGACACTCCCGGGACGCGGGAGCGGCGCTCAGTTCCGCTTGTTGCCCGGGTGGTGCCACGAGAGCTGCAGCACCTTCGCGAGCGGCTGATCCTCGGCGCGGCGCTCCAGCAACCGGGTGATGTGGGGCCGGGCGTAGCTGCGAGACAGCGACAGGGCACTCTGGCGGCGAGCGTTCTCGCGCAGCGGCTCGGCGCCGGCCAGCAGCAGCAGGCGGATGCAGTCCTCGTCTCCGCGGCGGGCCGCCATCATCAGTGGTGTGGTGCCCTCGCTGGTCTCCGCGTCTGCCTTGGCTCCGGCGTCGAGCAGCAGTTGCACCAGCAGCGCGTACCGGCGGTCCGCCGCGTAGTGCAGCGGGTGCCAGCCGAAGTCGTCGCGGTTCTCGAAGGGCAGGAAGGTGGAGCTGCGCGCTTCGACATCCGCCCCGCGGCGCAGCAGCTCCTCGGCCAGCGCGGCGTGGCCTCCGAGGGCGGCGCAGGTGAGGGGTGTCTTACCGTCCGTGCCCCCGTACTCGAGCGCCGCGCCCGCCTCGTCCAGCAGCCACACCACGAGCTCGAGGCGGCCCGCGCCCACCGCGTGCCGCAGGGCCTCGCCGCGCTCGTCCGGCCCTGCGCGTCCCACCAGCAGGCGCGAGGCCTCCAGGTGACCGCGCTCGGCCGCCAGCATCAGCGCGGTGGTACCCCGAGAGTCCCGGGCCGCCGCGTCCGCGCCGAGCTCCAGCATCCGTTGCACCAGGGGCGCGTGGCCGTGCCAGGCGGCCCACATCAGCGGCGTCATTCCTTGCTCATCGCCGCGGGCGAGCGCACGGGGCTCGGTGTCCAGCAGGGCCTCCACGGCGGCGGTGTCCCCGCGCCGCACGGCATCGATGAGGTTGGTCATGATGTATCCCACCAGGTTGGATGACCCGTAGTGTCGGATTCTAAGGCAGAAGGGCGGAGGCGGCGACACGAGCAGACACCGCCCCCGCCCCGGTGCTGCGACTGCTACAGCCAGCAGGCGTTGGGGCCGTCACCAGTGCGCGTGGTGAGCAACAGCAACAAGGCGAAGGTGTGCGGGCCGCGGCGCTTCGCGCGGGACGACGGGGGGCGCATGGAATTCCTTTTTCTGGAATTCCAGGTTCAAGTCAACGCGCTGGAATATTCTGTCTGGCTATGGGCCATCCCGTGACGGAGGGAAGGGAAGGCCGTCACGGAGCAGTGGGAGCTGTCAGCGGGCCTTGAGGTGCTTGGCGTAGAGGGACTCGAGCGACTGGAAATAGCCGCGCTCTTCCCACATGGCCGCGGCGAGCCGCTCGGCGAGGGAAGCCACTTCCTGGTCCTCGCCCTCCATGGGAGTGCGGGGAGCACCATTCCAATGCTCGAGGGCCTTGGAGAGCTCGGCGAGCAGCAACCGGCTGCCGGCGAAGAGGCGGCGCAGCACCTGGTTGACGGGGCGCGCGTCCAACTCCTTGCAGGCGGCGTCGATGGCATCGTGCACGCGGCGTGGGGTGTCCTCGGTGGCGAGCCGGGTGGCGTCGAGGTCTCCCCGCTCGAGCGCGTGCTGTAGCAGGTAGCCGTGGTGCAGGGAGACGGAGGCCATGTCCACGCAGTCCTTCACCCACAGGGCGGTGGCCAGCCGCTTGTAGGCCTTGCGCCAGGTGAGGCGGAGGGAGATGAGGGCCGTCTTGCTGGCGAACTGCTGCAGGCGGCTGCCCTCGCGCGGGTGGAGGCCGGCGAGCACCGTCACCGTGCGGTCCGGCGGGGAGAAGGAGTACTCGCGGAGGATGGTGCGAACCATGCGCTCGCGCACGCGGCGCAGCGCGTACTCGTCGAGGAAGGGGACGGGGATGAGGGGAGTGAGGCCGGAGACCACAGCGTACAGGGCCACGCGCTGCACCCGCGGGGGCACGGTGGAAGACTGGGGCTCGGAGCCGGATGTCGGGGAGGACATAAGAGGTATCGGCGGGGAGTTATCACGGACGGGCCCGCGCCGTGAGGCCCGTTACGCGATGGTCACCTTCCCACCGGAGGGCGGGCTCCGACGGGGCGGTGGTTGCCGCCCGGGAGCGGCTTGTCCTACATAGAGGGCTCACGAGCCCATCGTCGAGGGATGAATGCTTGCTCGTCTGTTCGGATTTCTCGTGCTGCTTGCAACGACAGCTGCCGCTGCTGGGCCGGTGGCGCAGCATTCGGCAGCACGGGTGCAGCAACTCTACATGGCTCAGGCTTTCACCCAGCCTCTGCGAATTTCCCAGTCCGTGCTCCAGGCAACGGACACAGTCCGGGCCCAGATGCTGGCGATGCTCGCCAGAGGGGAAATCCAGAAGGCCATCGCGCTCTACCAGTTGGAAACCGGGAGGCAGGCCATCCCGCAGTGGTTGCGGCTCTTGGAACTTGCCTTCGTCGCCGAGAATCGCAGGCCAGGACCCTGCATCGAGGTGGCCCGGCGCATCTCCATGGCGTTCCAGCAGCTCGGAGGCAAGCCCGAGTTCATCCGGTTCACGTCACAAGGCTCGAAATACATCGCCTTCGAGATGCGCGGGTGAGCCACGCAGCACGGTTCAGCTCTCCGACTTGAGCTTGCACGTCGCTGTGCGTCTGCAGAACAAGATCTACGATGCCTTCACCGGGCCACAGGGGCTGTCGGAGGACGAGTACATCCGTCGCCTCGTGACGGAAGAGGGAATGAAGATCACCTCCGCGGTGCTGAACAGTCTGGACGACCTATGACCCGTGGCTCGGAAACCGTTGTTAAAGTCGTGCCGCTTCCTGAGGAGTGGCGCGGGCGCTTCGTGTCCCTCATTGATGTCCTGCTGCGCGTCCGGTCCGAGCATGCGCGCGGCAGGCCCCTGGGGGTCTTCTTCGGGGGAATGGAGACGACCCAGGCCGTGGCCGCTTTCGAGACCGGCTATCGGGCCTGCTGCCGGTACCATGGCATGGAGGACCCCTGGTACGAGGCATTCAATGACTGGCTCTTCAGACGGGAACTCTCCACGGAGGGCTGGCACAAGAGGTATCTCTCCGAATGCGGAGGAGCGCACCTGAATGCCATTCAGAGGTACCTGGACACCGTGGCCGAGTTCGCCGCCCAGAACCCCGCGCCTCCTCCCTCGCGAGCCGAGGGTTGAATCACGACTCACGGTGACCAGAGATTTTCATGGGTCAAAGCCATCCTTCAGCTTCTTCCGCGCACGCTCAATCTGCTTGAGGATCTTCTTCCGCCGTCCCTTTGCGTGCGCTCGGACGAGGGGTGGGTGACTTGGGCATTACGCGATGGTCACCTTCCCACCGGAGCCGGGGCCCGAACGCCCCGAGCTTCCCAGGGCTCGGCACACCACCAGGTACTGCTTGTGCAACTCCAGCGAGAGCGGGTCCAGGATGAGGGCTCGCTCGTAGGCTTCGCGCGCATGGGAGAGCAGCCCGGCCTGCTGGTGGGCCTGGGCGGTGGCGAGGTGCACGCGCAGCGGCCCCTGCGCATGGGGGCGGCGGGAGAGGAAGTCGCGGCGCATCTCCTCCAGCTGGCTGGCGGTGAGCCCCGCGGCCAGACAGCGCGCCACGCCCTGGAAGTTGCCCCGCTCGGCGTCGTAGGCGGCGCGGCGCTGCGTGTGGCTGAGCGTCTCGGAGGCCTTGCGCACCCGGTCGAGCACGGTCTCCACCTTGGCGCGCAGCATAGGGGAGATGGGGCGCTCGCGCAGCCGCTCCAGCGCACTGCAGGCCCGGCGCGCGCGCACCCGCAGCTCCTCGCAGCCCGTGTCCGGCGGCAGCGCGAGGACGGCGTAGAGGTCCTCCGTGCCGCGCTCGCGGTAGGGGGCGAGCATCTGCTCCACCTCGGCCTCGGCGGCCGGGTCCATGGGCGGGCGCAGCGTGTTGAGCGGCTGCCCCAGCATCAGGTGCGCCACCGCCGCCTTGAAGGAGACGGAGGGCTCCACGAACTGCACGCCGAAGCCGGCGGCCATGCCCCAGGCGCGCGCCTCCTCGGATTGCACGTGGCGCACCACCTCGCACTCGCACGTGAGCTCCCCGTCCGGGTGCTCCAGCGCCACCACCACTCGGGAGAGCAGCGACGGCAGCGCCTGGTCCGTGCTCAGGAACATGCCCCCACGCGTCAGGTCCGTGCACGTGAGCTGCTCGGCCGCGGCACCAGGGCTCGCCGTCACCAGCACGGGCACGGCCACGGCGGGGCGCACTGCGAAGGTGCCCAGGGGCGTGGGCGTGCGGGCGGGGCCAGCCGGCGAGCGCACCATGTCGAGAGCCACCTGGAGTGCACCGCGCATCATGGAGGCACTTGGGAAACGGTCCCCGGGTTCCTTGGCGAGCACACGCAGGATGACGCTGGAGAGGGCGGGCGGTACGTCCGGGCACAGCGAGGTGGGGGAGATGGGCAGCTTCGTCTGGTGGGCGAGCAGCAGCGCGGTGAGGGAGCGCTCGACGAAGGGGAGCCGGCCAGTGACGAGCTGGTAGGCGATGACGCCGAGGGCGTAGAGGTCGGCGCGCCCGTCCAGGTCGTCGCCGCGCGACTGCTCCGGCGCCATGTAGTCGGCCGAGCCGATGATGGCGCCCTCCTGCGTGTCGGTGCTGCGCTCCTCGCAGTCGAGCAGCTTGGCGATGCCGAAGTCGAGCACCTTGACGAAGGCGGGGCCGTGGCCGCGCTGCAGCAGGAAGAGGTTCTCCGGCTTGAGGTCCCGGTGGACGATGCCTCGCGCGTGCGTGGCCTGGAGCGCGTCACACACCTGGGCGAGCAGCGCTACGGCGATCTCCGCGCGCACGGGCCCGCGCGCCAGCAGCGCGGAGAGCGGCTCTCCCTCGAGATACTCCATGACGAGGTAGGGCCGGGGCGGCGCGGGGTTGATGTCGATGATGTTGACGATGTTCTCGTGGCCGATGAGGTTCACGGCGCGCGCTTCCGTGTGGAAGCGGCGCAGCACCTGGGGCGAGTTGGCCAGCTTGCCGTGCAACACCTTGATGGCCACGCGGCTGCCGATGTCCACGTGCTCGCCGAGGTACACCGCGCCCATGCCGCCCTGGCCCAGCTTGCGGGTGAGCCGGAAGCTGCCAATACACTCGCCCAACAGCGGATCCGCCCCGGGCTCGCGGCGCTGGACCGAGGGCTCGAGCGTCTCGCGGAGATCGGCGGACTTATCTGGGCCTGCTTCGCTGGGCATGGGACTGACGGCGCTGGAGGCGTACGGAGATGGTCCCACGAAATGTCCCCCCCGGGACATCCCCCACCTGGTTGGGTGCGGATCGGTTCAGGACATTGTCTCCCACCCCGCCGTGTAGGCGCAGGGAGGTGGGCTGTAATGGTTCACTCAGGATGCAGCGTTTTGATTGCTAACGGACAGTGGGGGGGGAGGGAGCGGCCCGGTCCGCGATGGACAGCGCCGGAGTCAGGCCTTGTCCGCGCGTCCGAGCACCATGGCGCCCACCTGCCCTGGCTCGGCGCTCGATAACAGCACGACCTGTCCGGTACGGGAGTACCGTCGGCTCAAGGAGCGGACGGCGACGCAGACGCCTACCGCGCCGCTCGCGGCCCCGGTCTCCCCCAGCGACTCGGCGGGCGCGATGATGCGAACGTCTTCCCCCAACTGGCCGCGAGCCCGGACCCAGGCGTTCCCCAACTCCCGAGCTCTCCAGTTCTCCCCGTTGAGGTCGCAGATGATGTCTCCCTGGAAGGGCTTGCCGGGTGAGGCTGTCTCCAGGGCTTCCTGAAGGACCCTGGCGAGGCCCATTCCATTGTTGGGCTCCTGCTGGAAGCGGTGCCTCTCCTCGATTCCGAGCGCGGTGCTTTCGACGAAGACCCGCGGGGGGAGTTGCCTTTGTCGCAGGCTGGCCTCGGTCTCCAGCATGAAACAGGCGCCTGCTTCGCCCGGAATCAGTCCGTAGGGGACATCTCCCGCCTTGAGTCTCCTGGCAGCGGCCAACCATTGCAGCGTTGGTCCATCCAGGTAGGAGTCCACCGCGAGGACGAGGAGCCGCTCGAGTCCCGTGGCGGCCATCCGCCGCCGGGCCTGCTGCACGGCGGTGATGACTCCCGCATGGCCCAGGGCCAGGATCTCCGCATGCACTCGTTGCAGTGGAAGCCTCAGCACCGTGAGCAGCCGCTGGAGGAGGGCGTCGTAGAGGGCCTCGGGTGAAGCAGACTTCTCGTTCGGGAAGCGCTCGCTCTCGAATGAGGGCAGGACCACCATGAGCCCTGTCCTTCGCCAGAAACCCGTGTCCGAGGCGTTTGGAATTCCTTCCTGCTGGAGCAGGTCCAGGACGCATCCACGTGCCAGCCGCAGCCAGAGACCGGTCTGGCTGAATCCTTCCGTGTAGCCTCGGATGGGGCGGCCGACCACGGGGACGAGCTCGTGCACCGTTGGATCCAACACGGTGAAGGAGGGGCATTCCCGAGGCCGGGAGAGGCCGGCCCGGATGGCGGCACATGAAGCAATCGCGCCGAACCCGAGGGAGGAAATCATGCCCAGGCTGTTGATGCTCAGTCGCATGGAGAGATGGACCTTCAGCCGGGACGTCCTGGGACACGCCGGGAGTGGCGCCTACGTGGAGATGTGGGCCCAGGAATCCGGACGGAAGGGCTGAGCTCCCGTCAATGCCCGCGCCGTGGACGGCACATGGAGATGGTCCGAAGCGGTCTCCAGGTGCTTGCGCTCCGCCAGTTGGAGCAGCGCGAGACCGACCACCGAGAAATGACGCTCGGTCAGCAGCAGGGCAGGGGGCTGGGTCTGCCGTGAGGCCACCAGCTCGAAGCGGAGGCTGCGATCCTCGAGGTATAGGCCAAGGGCCTCGTCGAAGGCGCGCGAGTCCGAGTCCAGCAACGCCCTGCACACCGGCAGGCGCGTGTCGTCCGCGCCCTGCAGCGCTTCCTCATACCGGAGGAGAAGCTTCTGGCAGGCCTCGGGGGGGCTCCCCAGGAAGAAGTGCTGCATCAGGAGCTCGACGAAGAGGAAGTCCTCCTCGTATTCGAATCCGCGAGCCCAGGAGCGTCTCGCATGACGGGCCATCTTCTCCGCGGAGGAGAAGTCCCCGGCGGCGACGGCATCGAAGAAGGGGTGGAGCTTGCTGCCTGGCGGCGGCTCCTGGCCGGGTTCGCCAAGAAAGTGTGCGAAGGCAGCGCCGCTCTGGTGCAGGTGCCAGCGGAGAGGCTCGGGGTCATCCGTGAGGAACAGCTTCCCGATGCCGGCGATCCGGAAGTTGTGGCAGAAGGCGAGCACCTGCCCCACGGATGCCCTCCCGCGCTGGAGGGCTGGCACCAGGGCGCGGTTCTCCTCGAGTGCGTCCTCGACGAAGGCTGGAAGGAATTCCGTGTTCATGGAGGGCGCCGCTTACAGCTCGTCGTTGAAGCGCAGACGGGTCCAGAAGACGTTGGTCAGCTTGCGCTGCTGCATCTCCTTCGCGAGATCCAGCCCCACCACGTACGTATGCGGGCTTTCTTTCAGACGGAAGAGCTGGGGGGCCGCCCGGGTCTTCTCACGATCCAGCACGGCCTCCTCGATGCGCAAGATGTTATCCGGCTTCTCCGTGTCCCAGACGATGTCGCTGGCCTTGAGGTCGAGACAGTCGAACGTGCCGATCGGATTGATGATGCAGTAGTCGCGGCTGTAGGGCCGCTTGTGGTGGTCGTAGAGCGTGAAGGGCAGATATTCGATCTCCACGTTGGCGCAGAGCTTCTCGATGGCCTCCCTGAAATCCCTGGAGGCGACCAACATGCTCTCGCTGTTGCCCAGGAGCGAGGAGAGCTGGACCCCCGGATTCTCGGGACGCATGAGGATCTTCGCGTCTTCCGGGTACAGCTCCCCCACGCGCACCCCTCTTCCGACGCGCCAGGACTGGATCTTGATGCCCTCGACGAAGTCATCGAGATAGCAGAGGTCCAGGTTGTTGATGTCTCCCATGGTATCGAGCTCTCGGAAACTCATCTCACGTTCTCCTGTTGTGCATCACGTCAGGGGGTCGTTGATGGAGGTCCTGGTGCTCTTGGGGGGCGGCTTGGCGAGCAGGTGGTTCTCCTTGACGTCATCGAGGGAGTCACCCGCCATCACGCCCTTCTTCATCAACTGACCGGCTGATTTGATCTGCTCGTAGAGGCTCTTGGAGAGTGCCTCGAGCTGTTTCTTCGACTGGACATAGTCGGGCAGCTCGTGCTTGCTGGCCTTCTCCTGCATCGGCTGGAAGATGTCCTTGACCTGTTTCAGGACTACCTTGCTGTAGGCCGAATGGTGGAAGGTGGTGGGAGTCATGCGGTGCTTGGGGAGCCCCACGGCTCGCGCATGGAGCGCCAGCATCGGCAGGATGATCATGTTGATCTGATCATTGAGGATGTAGGCCTCATCCAGCAGCCCCCCGCGGACCGTCAGCTTGATTTCACTCGCCTTGGGTGCATCTCCCCCCACCCACGCGATGGCATTCGTCAATTCCGCATGGGGGATGATGTGGTGGGACTCGTGCCAGTACGGCACGGTGCACTTGTCCTGGAAGTTGCCTGGATGCCCGATGTTCCAGTTCTGACCGCTGGGCGGTTGGAGGCCGTAGTCCTTTGGCCAGGTGTAGGACCCCGTGTCCGATTTGGCCTTGAGGTAGCCCTGCCAGCGGTAGCTGCAAGTGTTCCCATCCGTGTAGGCGCCGTGATGGGCGTTGAGACAGGCTGGCTTGTGCTTGTCCGGAAAGTCCTCGATATCGGTCAGGTGCTGGTCTGAGCGTTTCCTCTTCTTGCCCATGGGAACCTCGCTGACAGAGCGGCCGAGCCTATCACGGAAGGTCGTCGTGATTCGTGCCGGGCACTTCAGGCCGTGATGCCGTCCGTGATGGAGCGGATGAGCCGCACGGGAGGTGCCGCGCGGAGCGCTCGCAGTGCATCCTTCTGCTGGCGCGCGAAGAGCCGGGTGGGCAACTGCACCATCCCTCTGCTGCGAATCATCACCTCGAGCGACAGCGCGTGCCGACGCCGCATGGGCGCGCGCTCGAGGGATTCCAGCAGGACCTCCGTACTCAGGACTTCACCACCCAGGTAGCGCTGACGGGCATCGAAGCGCGGACGGGCTTCCTTCCACCATCGCGCCACCGCGGGCGCATCCGGGAGAGGCAGCGCATCCTCGGCGGAGGGCTCGAGCGACGCGTCGAGGTTCTCCTCCTCGAGAGGGGGGAGCTCCTCGGATGGCTCGGGGCGCTCCACCGCGAGCCCCTGGTCGAGACGCAGACCCGTGATGGCGCAGAACGCCTCCGCGGCCAGTGCGGCCGAGGACTCGTCCTCCATGAGCGCGACACAGGCATCCGCGGCGGCCTGGCGGCCACTGAAGCCGAGCGCCCACAGCACATCCTGGCGCAGCTTCGGCGTATCGAGCAGGGCCAGGCGCTTTCCGAGCTCATGCTCGTCTGCCCCCATGGCGACCAGCAGCCGGGAGAGCTTCCCCTCCGGGGCGCCCATCGTCGCCAGGCAGGTACTCCAGGACGCCCGGTGTCCCTGGAGGAGTCCGGCGACGAGGGCGGCATCCCGCACCTCGGGGTGAGGCGACGCCAGCAAACGCTCCAGTGCCGCCCGGTCGAGTCTGGTCCGTGAGCGGCTCATCGCGCGCAGGGCCGCGTGGACCACCCGGGGCTCCTCGTGCGTGAGGCTCTCCGACAGCACCTGGGGAGGAACCGCGCCGTGCTGGCCCAGCAGGTCGATGGCGAGGGCTCGCAGCGCGGGGGAGGGAGCCCCGAGCAGGGAGGGGAGCCATGCTGGCAGCGCTTCGCGGGCGAGCAGCTCGAGCGCCCGTTGAATGGCGGCCAGGGACGCCGGAGCGTCCTCCTTCAGGGCTGTCCGCAGGGCCTCCGTGGAGGTGGGGACTTCTCCGCTGGCGAGCGCGAACGCCGCCACGGAGACGCGTGCTGGCACGTCCGCTTCGAGGGCGGGTACCAGCAACCGTTCCGCCACCGGGGACCCGCCGAGCACCAGCCCGTCCAGGAGCGCGAACAGCCGCTCCTCGCGCTCCTCCACCTCGTGCAGCCAGTCGTCGGGAGAGACGAGCATCCGCTCCCATTGGCTCCAGAGGAACTCCGCTTCGTCCAGGTACTCCTCGTAGATGTCCCAGAGAAGGGGAAGGTCAGCTCTCGCGGTCATGGTCCTGATGGATTTCTACCCAGGGGCTCTGTCGCTCCGGGTCAGACATCATGGTCGCACACGAGGCACTTCGGCTTGCCGGTGCTCTTGCCCAGCGCAACGACAGGCCCCTGCATGACGGGAAAGGGCGGCGTGTTCTTGTCGTTGTGGAGCATCAGGTCGAACGCCCGGGCGACGTTCTTCCCCTCGAACTTCACGTCGAAGGAGTAGTTGACGAACTCGGCCTTTCCCTTGGTCTTGCCCGAGGCCACGCCTCCACCGGCGGTGCCCGCTTCGTCTCCCGTGCTGGTGCTGAAATTGGAGTCCTTCACGCACACGGGCTTGCCTTTGACGGAAACCTTCTTGGTGCCTTTCGCCGTGTCCGACGAGCGCGCGATGTTGGGGTACGGGATGGGGATGGGACCACCCGGGCTGGGTGTCTTGCACACGTCCGGGAATGCCACCGTGGTGCCGTTGCTGTCCTCTGTCACCACGGACAGCTTGTTGACGCCGACGTGGACCGACATGGTTCTACCTCCCCTCGTGACAGGGTGTTCCACCAGAGTCTATCCCAGATCGACCCTCGTTAGCGGAAGAAGCGGAGTGGGATGCTCGCCCGTGCCGGAAGGTGGCTGACGGACAGTAGAGGGCGGGGGCGCGGGTAGGGTTTGAGGCTTACGGACGCAACGACAAGGGGGGAACAGTGATGAAGGGACTCGCGGGCAAGGTGGCGCTGGTGACGGGGGGAAGGGCGTCCGGGTGAACGTGGTGTGCCCGGGAGCGCACCGCACGCCGATGCTGGAAGGGCTGCTGGAGAAGATCTCTCCGGGGGAGCCGAGGAAGGCGGAGGAGCAGTACTACGTGCCGAGGATTCCGATGGGGAGGCTGGGGGAGCCGGCGGAGTGTGGGAAGGCGATCGCCTGGCTGTTGTCGGAAGAGGCCTCGTACGTGAACGGCTGCGTGATGACGGTGGATGGCGGAGTGATGGCGGGCCTGTAGCCGTGGTGTAGGAGGAATCCACGGCCCAATTTCCCCTCGCCCTCCGGGAGAGGGACGGGGTGAGGGTATCGAGGCCCGCGGGTTGCCCTTCACGGGCCCACGAGGACACCCGGATTCAAAATCCCCTGGGGATCGAGCGCTCCCTTCACGGCCTTCAAGGCGAGGGCGAAGGGCTCTGGGCGCTCGCGGTCATACCAGGGGCGGTGGAGCCGGCCCACGGAGTGGTGGTGGGTGATGGTGCCGCCGTGAGCGATGATGGCCTCGCTGGCGGCCTGCTTGAGTGCGAGCCACTGTTCCAACTCGCCGCCGCGCTTCGCCGGTCCGAGGAACGTGTAATAGGGCGCGGGCCCGTCTGGGTAGACGTGGGTGAAGCGGCAGCTCACGACTCCACCGCCGCAGATGCGCTCGAGGGCGCCGCGCACGGAGTCGAGGATGGCGCCGTGGAGCGAGTCGAACTTGTCCCACGTGCAGGCGGTCTCGAAGGTATCGGCGATGACGCCGAGGCTCACCATGACGTTTTGCAGATACGGGGCCTCGATGAAGGCTGAGCGCCAGCTCTCCGCGGCACCACTGGCGCGGGCTTGAGCACCCGGCTCATCGGAGCGGTAGCGAGCACCCTCGCGGCACTCGCCTCCGTGGGATGCGGTAATGGCGAGCGCGCGCTCCATCCAGGCTTGCAGCGGATGGTCCGCGGACTCGAAGGCGAGCACGAGCACGCAGGAACCATCCCCGGCGACGCTATTGAGGAAGGACTCCTGCGCGTCGAGGAGGCGGCAGTTGGAGGGGTGGAGGCCGGACTGGGAGAGCTCACGGACGGCGCGCACGGCGGCGTCGAAGTCGGAGAAGTGGACGCTGGCGCTGGCGCGGAAGCGGGGGCGGGACTGGAGCCGCACCCAGGCCTCGGTGATGACGCCGAGCGTGCCCTCGGAGCCGAGCACGAGCCTGTCCGGAGAGGGGCCAGCGCCCGAGGCGGGAAGACGGCGCGTCTCGTAGGGGCCGCGCGGGGTGAGCATGCGGGTGGACTGCACCAGGTCATCGATGTGCGTGTAGAGCGTGGCGAAGTGGCCACCGGCGCGCGTGGCAATCCAGCCGCCGAGCGTGGAGAACTCGAAGGACTGGGGGAAGTGGCGCAGGGTGAAGCCGTGCGAGGCGAGCTGAGACTCGAGCACGGGCCCGGTGGCGCCGGCCTGGATGCGGGCGGAGCGGGAGACGGGGTCCACCTCGAGGACTCGGTCCAGGCGGCGCAGGTCGAGCGACACAGCTCCGCGGAAGCCATTGCCGATGGCGGCCTCGATACCGCGCACGACGCTGGTGCCACCGCCGAAGGGGATGAGGGCCACATGGTGGTCGCCGCACCAGTCCATGACGGCGCGCACGTCCTCCTCGGTGCGGGGGCGGGCGACGAAGTCGGGCGCGGAGGAGAAGTCCCCATGGAAGCCGCGCACGAGGTCTCCATAACCCTTGCCATAGGTGTGCGCGGCCCGGTCGGCCTCGTCCACCGAGCACAGCACCGCGAGGGACTCGGGTGGAGCAACCCGGGGGCTGGGGAGACGCAGGGCCGTGGCGGGCTCGTGGGGCTCCAGCGAGGGGCCTCCGAGGAGCGGGGAGACCTGCTCGGCGAGGGAACGCCGTGCCTCGGTGTCGGGGAACTTGTCCGCATAACCCCAGCCCCAGATGCTCGTCGCGCGAGTGCTCATGGCCCGCGAGCGTACGCGGTTCCCCGCCCAATCGCGCGCGTCCGTTCGCGGGGCCCCAGCCAACGTCTCCTTATGAGCTGCTCCCGGCATTCGTGCCGCTAAGGTGGTGGCATGCCGTCATCCTTGCCAACAAGTTGTCCCGAACTCACCGCTCCCGTTGACCTGTGCCTCGCCAACGGTCGCCTCAACCCGGCCGCCGTTGGGCACAGCCGGCGCCCGCTGCATCGGACCAACCTCGCTGGATGGGGGCGCACCAAACGCTGGGAGTACTGGGGCATTGTGACCCCCACTCACGTCATCGGGGTCACCGTGTCGAGCCTCGACTATGCCGGCGTGCACCAGTTCTATCTGCTCGATCGCGTCACAGGCATCGAGCGCGAAGAGGGCGCGCTCGTGCCGCTCGCGGCCGGGGTGACGCTGCCGGACGTTGAGCCTCCGCTCACCGTCACCGCGAAGGCTCGGCACTTCGACTTCGCGTTCACCGACGAGGCGGGCGGCACCCGGCTGCGCGCGAGCCTCGGTGGCCTCGAACTGGACGTATTCGCAGAGGATGCTGGCGAGTCGCTGAGCGTCGTCGTGCCGTGGAGTGACACCCGGTTTCAGTACACCGTCAAGGACCTCGCCCGCCCTGTATCGGGCGTGCTGCGCATCGACGGGGTCGAGCATCCGATTCCAGCAGGTGACTCGTGGGCGGTACTCGATCGAGGCCGCGGCAAATGGCCATACCGCATGACCTGGAACTGGGCGGCCGGCTCCGGCGTGGTCGACGGGCACCGGTTGGGGTTGCAGCTGGGCGGCAAGTGGACCGACGGCACGGGCAGTACTGAGAACGCGCTCATCGTCGACGGGGTGCTGCATTTCATCCCCGAGGAGCTGCGCTGGGAGTACGACACCGGTCACTGGACGGCGCCGTGGAGGGTCCACGGCGAGCGCGTCGATGTCACCCTCACCCCGTTCCATGTTCGGCACGCGGCCACCAACGCGCTTGTGATCGCGTCTGCGACGCAGCAGGCCTTCGGCGTGTGGTCCGGCTGGGCGACCGATA
This sequence comes from Archangium lansingense, assembly GCF_026626635.1. Lineage (GTDB taxonomy): Bacteria > Myxococcota > Myxococcia > Myxococcales > Myxococcaceae > Archangium > Archangium lansingense. Next base: position 13,162,325 of record NZ_JAPNKA010000001.1, on the reverse strand, counting down.
CCGCTGGCAACCGGTTCAGCGTCGACGGCCTCGTGGGCTGGGCGGAGCAGGCCGCGAATCGGTGGTAGCGGGGCTGGCACCAGTGACGCTTGGCCCACTAATGGACAGGTGAGAAGCAGTCAGCGCGCCAGGAGACCCTCCCCAAGTAAAATGAACCCAGACGCTTGGCGGTGTATGAGGGAGGTTTCATGCCGGCCTCAAGGGATATTGGGATCGCACTCATGCTGCTGCTTGCCAGTGGGTGTGGCCATGTCACTGGCAGCGCGCGCGACCTCTCCGAGCGCCATCGACTGGAGCATGCCTCGTATGAGGAGCCCGAGAACGGCGTTCGGGCCGAGTGCAGTACGGTCGGCGCACGCATCAATGCGCTGATCGCGAAGGGGCAGTTCGCCGAGGCAGAGGCGCTGATTGCTGAGGCATCTGCTGGAGGTCTGGTTTCCCAAGCCTGGGCTACGGAGAAGCTGCAAACGATTGCACAGTTGAGCACCCGGGTGGGGCAGCTTTCGGCTTCTCTCCAGCGCGCGAAGGATTTCCCTTCACAGCTCAAGGACTACACACTGTTCGAGAGTTGCAGCATAAGGACTTCAGCCTCGCGACGGAGGCTCAGTTGAAGATGGTGAAGAAGCTGCTCGAGGATCCAGAGCGGGTCATGGAGAAGATGGGCACGGTGAGGTGAACCATGGCGCACCCCGATCTGGAGGAGTTGGTCGCAAGATTCCGGGAGGCCCGGCGGGAGGCCGAGGCCGACATGAGCAACCCGGAGCAGCTGAAGTTGCACAGGGAACTAGCCGAGGCCTGCCCCGCGTTCACCCAGAATCTCCTCTTCCTGGCCTGGCGGCTGTTGAGCTCCGAGGGGCCCGAGCGGGCTCTCGAAGACCGGCTTGCTGAAATCCAACGTCTGTTGGAAATGGCCGTCCTGGGCTCGTACCGGAGTGCTCCCGCAGTCGTAGAACTCGGCTACTTCCTGGACACCTACCGTAACGCTCCTCATGAGGCCGCAAGACTTTATGAGGAGGCCAGCGCCAGGGCCTTGGAGACGGTCAGGGATTCCTGGCGGGGATTGATTCGATACTGGAACGACGAGCGTACCAAGGAGACCCTGGAGAAGGCGCTGAAGCTCGGTGCGCTGGCGGAGAAGCTGTTCCCGGACTACACGCCCCTCATGCTCGAGGTTCTCACGACGAGGGAGTATGCGACCCTCGATGGGCTCATCTCGTCGTAGTTCAACTGATTCCCCCTCGCTTTCGGTGTCTCAGTGCGCGGGAAGTTCCGGCTCCTGCATCTCGACCGCAGGTGCCTGCCGTTCGGGTTTCCTCGGCTCCTCCCGCAGCACCGGCAGCGGGAACTTCAGCGGCTTTCCGTCCGACGCGTGCGTATGGCCCGTTACCTCCGCGGCGCCCATGCCCTGGCGCTGTGGCTGGAAGGTGGCCTGTGGATCGCTCGCCGACATCTTGCCCGCGCGGAACACGGCGAAGCGCGTCGCAATTGCTCCTGCCGTGCCGAGCAGCGCTCCCGCAACCTTCATCCACCGGGCCCGACCCGGCCACACGCCCAGCGCGAGCGACGCCGCGGTGCACGCCTTGGCCACCTTCCACAGTGTCCCCGAGGGTCCGTGCTTCAGCGGTCGCTCCAGCACCTCCAGGCGCGAGGCCTCGTGCTGTACCGCGACCCCCGCCAGCAGCTCGCCCACCTTGCCCAGGGTGCCGAACAGGTGAGCCACCTTCTCGTCGCGGCGGAAGTGCGGCAGCAGCTCCAAAAGGCTCCCCGCGCCCGCCATGGCTGAGGACATGAACAGCAGTGGCAGCGTCTTGCGCGTGGCCTGCCAGAAGGGCACCGCTGTGTTGGCGAGCAGCACCGCAGTGTACCCGGAGAGCGGCAGCCCCAGCAGGCCAGCCCCGATGGCTGCTCCTTCCCCCGCGCGGCCCAGCCAGCCGCGCCGGCCCGAGAACAGTAGCGATGCTGTGTTCATCGCCCCCGAGCCCACCAGCACCCACGAGCCCACGCTCATGGGCGACGTAGGGCGGAACACTCGCAGCATGTGCAGGAAGCGCTCGGGCCGCCCCAGATCGTGGATGAGCAGTCCCGAGCCCACTACATCCCCCACCATGCCCACCCACCGGCACCGTCGCCCCAGCCCCTCCAACCTCTTCCCGCCAACCGCATCCGCTGCCGCGCCCAGCACGCTTGCCGCGCCCGCCACTCCGCCGACGTAGAAGTACAGCGGGATGCTCCAAATCCAGACGGGCTCCTTGATGGCGGGCTGCCCGTAGTAGCTCGGCGACTCCCCGGCTACTCCCGATTGCGAAGGCCGCGTCCTCAGCAGCTCCCGAGAGGGATTGGCCTCCTCCAACTCCTTCACCCGCTGCTGCGCGCCCTCGCCGGACAGCGTTCCCAGCCGCGGGTTGATGTTGCGCCCGTCCCGCCGCTTCTCCAGGTCCTCGGGCCGGATGTCACCCACGCGCCACCTCCCGTCCGAACAGCACCGCTCCGAGCGCCACCACCGCCATGCCCAGCGCTCCCCAGCCCATCGCCGCCCAGGCGTCCCGGCCCTTCATCGTCGGCACCACCGGATCCGGCGGCAGGTTGTAGACCTCGGGCCTGTCCACGAGCAGGAAGAAGGCATTCAGCCCGCCCGTTCCCGGCTGGTTCTCCGCGTCCGCGCCGTACAGGTACGCCTGCTCCAATCCCTTGTCATGGAGCTGCTCCACCCGGCGCACAGCCCGCTCGCGCAACTCGTCCACGTCGCCGAACTGAATGGAGGCGGTGGGGCACGCCTTGGCGCAGGCGGGCGTCATGTCCTCGCCCAGCCGGTCGTAGCAGAGGGTGCACTTCCACGCGCGTCCGTCGTCCTCGCGCCGGTCGATGACTCCGAAGGGACACGCCGCCACGCAATAGCCGCAGCCGTTGCACACGTCCGGCTGCACGTACACGGTGTCGAACTCGGTGCGAATGATGGCTCCGGTGGGGCACGCCTCCAGGCACCCAGCTCGCTGACAGTGCTTGCACACGTCCGAGCTCATCAACCAGGAGAAGTCCAGCGTGCCCGTCGTCTGCGTGGGGAGTGGCACCGGCCGCTCGATGAAGGCCACGTGCCGCCAGGTGGCGGACCCGAGGTGTCCCGTGTTGTCGTACGACATGCCCGTGAGCCGGAAGCCATCATCCGGAAGCTGGTTCCACTGCTTGCAGGCCACCTCACACGCCTTGCAGCCGATGCACAGCGTGGTGTCGGTGAAGAAGCCCTTCTGTCCCATGGGGCATTACTCCTTGTCCTGCGACGGTTGCTCGTGCGGGCCGATGCCCTCATGGTCCCTCGGTACCTCCTCGACGCCCGGTGGTAGCGGCAACGGTTCCCAGCCCAGGGCCGCGCGCCGGTGCTGGCTGCGCTTGCCGGGCAGGAGGTTGCACGTGAGCGCCTTGGACTCCTGGATGGAGACGTTCGGGTCCGCCGTGAAGCCCAGCAAGTCATTGGCACTCTCTCCCCGAGCGCGTCCCGTGTAGCCCCAGTGGTAGGGCAGGCCCACCTGGTGCACCTGCTTGCCATCCAGTTGCAGCGGACGGATGCGCTCCGTTACCAGCACCCGGCACTCCAGCTCGCCGCGCGCCGTGTACACCGTGCACCAGCCACCGTTCTCCAGCTCGGCCTCGGCGGCGAGCTCCGGAGACACTTCAACGAACATCTCCGGCTGCAGCTCGCTCAGCCAGGACAACCAGCGCGACATGCCGCCCGCGGTGTGGTGCTCGGTGAGCCGGTACGTGGTGAGCACGTACGGGTAGCGCGGATCTTCCCATGCCCGGTGATAGGGATTGTCCCTGCGCCTCCACTCATGGCGGGCCGGGTTGCACTGCTGCCCGTAGAGGAAGTTTTGGACGGGTGACTCCAGCGGCTCGTAGTGCGTGGGCAGTGGACCGTCCATCATCCCGCTCGGCGCGAAGAGCCAGCCCTTCCCGTCCGCCTGCATCATGAACGGGTCATCCCCGGAGATGACATCCAGCCCCTGGTCTCTCTTGTCGGCGCGGTACGAGGGCGGACGGTCCACGATGAAGTCGGGCACGTCTGCACCCGTCCATTTGCCCTGCTGGGCGTCCCACCAGACGTACTTCTTGCGCTCGCTCCACGGGCGGCCCTCGAGGTCCGCCGAGGCTCGGTTGTAGAGGAGCCGCCGGTTGGCGGGCCACGACCAGGCCCATTCGGAGGCCACCCACGTCTGCTCGCGGCCCGGCTTGCGGCGTGCCGTCTGGTTCACCCCGTCCGCGTAGCAGCCTGAATAAATCCAACAGCCGCACGCGGTGGAGCCGTCGTCCTTCAGCTCCGTGAAGCCAGACACCAGTTTGCCATCGGCCACGGTGCAACCGTTGATCTCCTTCAGCACGGCCTCGGCGTCGGGCTCCTCGCGCAGGCCCTTGGTGGGGTAGTCCCAGGTGAGGGCCTGGATGGGACGGTCCTTCTCCTCCTTCGAGTCCGCGTAGAGCTTCTTGAGCCGGCGCCCGATCTCGAGAATGAAATGCAAATCACTTCGCGCCTCGCCGGGCGACTCCACGGCCTTGTGGTGCCATTGCAGCAGGCGCTGGGTGTTGGTGAAGGAGCCGGCCTTCTCGGTATGCGCGGCGCAGGGGAAGAAGAAGACCTCGGTTCGAATCTCCTGGGCGTGCACGTCGCCGCAGAGCACCTCGGGGGCGGTGCGCCAGAACTCGGCCGTCTCGGTGAGGGTGAAGTCGCTCACCACCAGCCAGTCGAGCTTTCGCAAGGCCTTGCGCTGCAGGGCACCGTTCATCGAGCCCACGGCGGGGTTCTCGCCCAGGACGAAGTAGCCCTTCACCTTGCCATCGGCCATGTTGGCCACGGTCGTCATGTGCGAGTGGTCGCCGGTGAGCTTCGGTATCCAGTGGAAGCCCCAGTCGTTCTTCTTCCTGGCGGCGTCGCCGTAATACGCCTTGAGCAGCGAGACGACGTACTTGGGGAATTCGCTCCACCAGCCGCTGGCCGACTCGTTGTTGTGGAGGTACTGCTCGAAGCGCTGCGCGTTGGGCGCATGCGGCATGGGGATGTAGCCGGGCAGCAGGTTGTAGAGCGTGGGGATGTCGGTAGAGCCCTGGATGGAGGCGTGGCCGCGCAGGGCCATGATGCCGCCGCCGGGCCGGCCGATGTTGCCGAGCAGCAGCTGGATGATGGCGGCGGTGCGGATGTACTGCACGCCCACCGAGTGCTGCGTCCAGCCCACCGCGTAGCAGAAGGCGCTGGTGCGCTCGCGCCCCGAGTTGTCGCAGAGCGTCTGGGCCACCTTCAGGAAGAGCCCTTGGGGCACGCCGCAGATGCGCGAGACGACGTCCGGGGTGTAGCGCGCGAAGTGACGCTTGAGCACCTGGAAGACACAGCGCGGGTGCTGGAGCGTCTTGTCCCGAGGCACCTCGGTGATGTGCTTGCCGCGCACCTTGCCTCGGCCACCGGCACCCGGCTCGCTGAAGACTTCCTTGTGACCTGCGGCGGGCACCACGCCGTCCATGTTCTCGTACTGCCAGGTATGCGGGCTGTACTCGCCCGTCTCCGGGTCGTAGCCGCTGAAGAGGCCATCGAGCTCCTCGGTGTCCTGGAAGTCCGTGCGCAGGATGGCGGGCGCGTTGGTGTAGTGGACGACGTACTCGTGGAAGTAGCGCTCGTTCTCCAGGATGTAGTGAACGAGCCCTCCGAGGAACGCGATGTCCGAGCCCGGGCGGATGGGCACGTGGACATCCGCCATGGCACTGGTGCGAGTGAAGCGGGGGTCCACGTGGATGACGGTGGCGCCGCGCTCACGGGCCTCCATCACCCATTGGAAGCCCACCGGGTGGCACTCGGCCATGTTGCTGCCTTGAATGATGATGCAGTCCGCGTTCGCCAGGTCCTGCTGGAACGAGGTGGCACCGCCTCGGCCGAACGAGATGCCCAGACCGGGCACCGTGGACGAGTGTCATATTCGAGCCTGGTTCTCCACCTGGACGATGCCGAGCCCGCCGGTGAAGAGCTTCTTGATGAGGTAGTTCTCCTCGTTGTCGAGCGTGGCGCCGCCGAGGTGGGCGATGCCCAGGGTGCGGTTGAGTGTCTCGCCCTGGTCGTTGTGTGACTCCCAGGTGGAGTCGCGCGCCTGCTTCACGCGCTCGGCGACCATGTCCAGGGCCTTGTGCAGGGGTATGCGCTCCCACTGCATGGCGCCGGGACGCCGGTAGAGGACAGTGTCGAGTCGGTGGCTGCCGGTGACGAGCTGGAAGGTGGCGGCGCCCTTGGGGCAGAGCCGGCCGCGGGAGATGGGCGAGTCCTCATCGCCCTCGATGTCGAGGAGCCTGCCGTCCTTCACATACACGCGTTGGCCGCAGCCCACGGCGCAGTAGGGGCAGATGGACTGGACGACCTTGTCGGCCCGGGCGGTGCGCGGCTCGAGCTGCCGGCTGCGCTCGGACATGGCCGTGTCGCCGAGGGCGGTGGAGTCCTTCTCCTGGAGCTGACGGATGAACGGCCAGCGAGTGAACAGGTCGAAGAGTCCCAAGGACTGCCTCCCGGTATGACGCAACCCGGAGGGCAAGGTGGGGACGCCGGGGCCGGGAAGGGAGCGGCCCTCGAGGGCAGGGACGGGAGGCACCGCTGGACGGGAGGCACCGCTGGACGGGCTGGCCTCCCGGCAACCGGGCATGCTCGGACCCGCCGGCGCCGCCCGCGGGCCACGCGCCTCAGGAAGGCTCGCCCGCTTCCGCTTGTGCCACGGAGTCGGGCATCGGCTGCCCCACCTCGCGGCACAGGGCCTCCACCTTCTTCAGCTCCTGCCGCAGCGCCTTCTGGTGGTTGCGGCTCTTCACCAGCGACTCCCGCCCCACCAGTTGGAAGGCTTCATCCCGCCCCACCTGCCGCACCGCCTCGGCCAGCACGAAGCCCCGCAGGCTCTCGGCCAGATCGATGTCGAGCGGGGCCTGCCGGCGCCGTGCCTCCTGGACGAAGGCCCGCGCCGCCTGGCCCATCGCCTCCACCAGCGGCGCGCCTTGCTGCTTCCCCTCGTAGGTCAGCGCCTCCCGCACGTGGGCCTCGCTCAGCGCCAGCTCCTGGCTGGTGCCCCCCTGCTCCACCATGGCCAGCGTGTAGGCGCGACGGACGATGTTGTCGAGATGCCGCAGGTTGCCGGGCCACGTTCCCTGCTCCAGCAGCCGCTCGGCCTCCGGGGACAGGTGGGCCATGCCCTCGGGACTCGTCTCCCGGTGGCGGCGCGTCAGCATGTAGCGCGCCCAGGGGCCAATCTCATCCCGGCGCTCCTCCAGCGGCGGGAGCCGGACGGGCAGGACGTTGATGCGGTAGTACAGGTCCTCCCGGAAGGTGCCCCGGCGCACCGACTCGAGCAGGTTCGCATTGGTGCCGATGATGAAGCGCACGTTGGCCCGCTGCTCGCCCCCGGTGTCGCCGAGCGCGCGCCAGGTGCGCTCCTCCAGCACGCGCAGCAGCCCCGCCTGGGCCTTGAGGGACAGCTTGTCGAGCTCATCGATGAACAGCGTGCCTTCCTCGGCCCGCGCCAGGCTGCCGGGGTTGTCCCGCACCGCGCCCGTGAAGGCGCCCCTGCGCCAGCCGAAGAGCTCCGCCATCTGCAGCTCCTCGGGAACCATCATCAGGTCCAGGCTCTCGAAGCGGCCCTTCCGGCGCGGGGAACGCTCGTGGCACCAGCGGGCCAGGCGGGACTTGCCCGCTCCGGTAGGGCCACTCAGCAGGAGGGTCTCCTCTTGCTGGGCGAAGACGCGCAGCACCGACACCCGGCTGGCCGTGGACGCGCCAATCACTGGCAGATACTCGTCCGTCTCCGGCATGGCGCCCGGGCGTGGCGGCAGGCCCGTGAGGTAGGGCGCCGCCAGGTCCACCGCGAGCTGCATCCCCGGCCCCATCTGCCGCCAGATGAACTCCTGGCCGAGCGCCTCCATGCAGCTCGCCTCCAGGGCGATCATCCCGTCGATGCGCCCGCCGGGCATGCGCAGCGGGAGGACGCAGACGTGCGTGGCCTGGCGGTTGAGCAGCCGCCGCTGGCTCTCCCAGGTGAAGGAGGCGGCCGCCGGGAGCGGCGCGGCCATCCGCCGGGGATTCTCCTGGTGGGGCATCAGTGTGCCCAGGCCCACATCGACGGAGACAGCGCAGCCGTGCTCCACCACCGCGCGCCAGGCGGAGGCGGAGGCCAGCAGCGCCACCTGGGGCCCATCGGCCGGCGGGAGCGCCTCGTCCTCGGGCGACGTGTGCTCCATCGCCTCGTACTCCAGCGCCACCAGCCGCTGGTAGGCTTCCGCCGGCCGCAGGTGCACCACCCCTCGTAGCATCCGCCCTCGCCGGCCGTGGGGGCTGGCCTCCAGCGCTTGTCCGGCTACTCGCAGCAGCGTGCGTAACGTCGAGAGAGCCGCCTGCTCGAAGTACCTCGCGGCATGCAGGGCCACGGCGAGGGAGGAGAGTTCCTCGGTCATTACACCCCCATGGGGCGGCACTGTGCCTTCCGCGCGCTCCGCCGTCCAGGCACTAGCGGACGGGCGGTCTCCTGCCCGTCCAGGGAGACGCCCCCCGTTGCCGGTGGGGAGCACCGCGTCGCCGCTGGAGGCGGGCCGTACTTCGGTTCGAGGGGCGAGGGGCGGGTGCTCTAGACTTCGCGCCATGGACAGCTCCGCCCTCCGCCAGCCCCCCGCGCCGCTGGCTTCCTCTCTGCCCGCGGGCACGGTCCTCGCGGGCCGATTCACCCTTGGGGAGCTCGCGGGCCGCGGGGGGATGGGCAGCGTCTATCGCGCCACGGACTCGCACTCCGGCCAGGAGGTGGCTCTCAAGCTGTTGCACCTGTCCGCCAGCGCCGACTCCCCGCGGCGTTTCACCCGCGAGGCTTCCCTGCTGGCGGAGCTGCGTCACCCCGGCATCGTCTCCTATGTGGCCCACGGCCACACCGAGCATGGACAGCTCTTCCTCGCCATGGAGTGGCTGGAGGGCGAGGACCTGGCCCGGCGGCTCGCGCGCCAGCCGTTGTCGCTCGCGGAGACGCTGACGCTGGTGCGCCATGCCGCCCGGGCGCTCGCGGTGGCCCACCAGCACGGCATCATCCACCGCGATCTCAAGCCCTCCAACCTCTTCCTGCGCCACGGCCGCGTCGAGGACGTGGTGCTGCTGGACTTCGGACTGGCCCGCCATGTGGTGCGCTCCTCCGACATGACGGACAGTCAGGTGGTGCTCGGCACTCCGGGGTACATGGCGCCCGAGCTGGTGTCGGGCCAGTCCCAGCTCACCCCCGGCGCCGACATCTTCTCCCTGGGGTGTGTTCTCTATGAGTGCCTCACGGGCCAGCCACCCTTCCGCGCCCCGCACCTGGTGGCCGCGCTGGCCAAGATTCTCTTCACCGAGCCAACACCGCTGAGGGAGCTGCGCCCCGAGCTGCCCGCCTCCCTCCAGGAGTTGTTGGAGCGCATGCTGGCCAAGGCGCCCGCGCGCCGGCTGCCGGAGATTCCCCGCCTGCTGGAGGCGCTGGAGGAGTTGTGCTCCGGCCTGGAGATGGGGACTGGCGGCGCCGCGCCCCCGGGCGTCCCCCTGCTCTCCCTGGCCGAGGCAGAACAGCAGCTCGTCACCGTGCTGCTGGCCTCCCCTCGCGCCACGGACGGGCACGCCCCCGGCGAGCCGGGCTCACGCCAGGCGCTGCGCGACTCCCTGCGCACCCTGCTGGCCCCCCAGGGCGCCCGGGTGGAGCTGCTGGCCGACGGTGCCCTGGTGCTCACCCTCGGGGCCACCCTCGGCTCGGCCACCGATCCCGCCGCCCTCGCCGCCCGCTGCGCCCTCACCCTGCTGGAGCGCTGGCCCGGAGCCGTCGTGGTGCTCACCACCGGCCGTGGCACCCGGGACCCGCATCTGCCCGGGGGCGAGGCCATGGACCGGGCGGGCCAGTTGCTGCGCCAGATGGAGCAGCTCCTCACGGCTGGCGTGCCCGCCCCCACTCCCGTGCTGCTGGATGAGGCGACAGCGGGGCTGCTCGGCCCCGGCTTCCAGCTCACCCGGCCCCAACCCGGTCTCTTCCTGCTGCATGGCGAGCTGTCGGGCGCCGACGAGTCCCGCCCCCTGTTGGGCAGGCCCACTCCCTGCGTGGGCCGTGAGCACGAGCTGGCCCTGCTCGAGATGGCCTTCTCGAACTGTGTCAAGGAATCCACCGCGCGGGCGGTGCTGGTGACGGCCCCGGCCGGCATGGGCAAGTCCCGGTTGCGGCACGAGTTCCTCCGCCGCCTGGAGCTCCATGTTCCGCCCGTGCGGGTGCTGCTCGGCCGGGGAGACCCCATGAGCGCGGGCTCGGCGGATGGTCTACTCGGACAGGCCCTGCGCCGGCTGTGCGGTATCTCGGGCGGCGAGCCGCTCGAGGAGCGGCGGGCCCGGTTGTCCCAACACCTGTCCCGGCACCTGCCCGAGGCGCGGGCCCGGGAGGAGGTGGAATTCCTCGGGGAGTTGTGCGGCATTCCCTTCGCTGACGAGCACCACCCGCGGCTGCGCGCCGCGCGGGGAGATCCGCGGCTGATGAGCGCCCAGGTGGGCCGGGCGCTGGTGGCCTTCCTGGCGGCCGAGTGCGCGCACCACCCGGTGCTGCTGGTGCTGGAGGACCTGCACTGGGGAGACCTGCTCAGCATCAAGTTGGTGGACGACGCCCTGCGCGAGCTCGCCGAGCATCCCTTCATGGTGCTGGCCCTGGCCAGGCCCGAGGTCGAGCAGTTGCTGCCCGGCTCCTGGACGCAGCGCATGCAGGAGGTGCCCCTGCGGGGGCTGAGCCGCAAGGCCGGCGCGCGGCTGGTGCGCGAGGTGCTGGGAGCGCAGGTGCCGGACTCCCTCGTCGACAGGCTCGTGGAGCAGGCCGCGGGCAACGCCCTCTTCCTGGAGGAGCTCATCCGCGCGGTGGTGGAGGGCCGGGGGGAGGCACCGCCCGAGTCGGTGCTGGCCATGTTGCAGGCGCGCCTGGTGCGGCTGGAGCCCGAGGCCCGCCAGGTGCTGTTGGCCGCCAGCCTCTTCGGCCGCACCTTCTGGGCGGGCGGGGTCCGGACGCTGCTGGGCGGGGCACTTCCGGGCGAGGCGCTGGAGCACCAGCTCCGCAAGCTGGTGGAGCTGGAGTGGGTGGAGTTCCGGCCGGGCAGCCGCTTCCCGGCGGAGGACGAGTACCGCTTCCGCCATGAGTTGGTGCGGGATGCGGCCCATGGGCTGGTTCCCGACGAGCTCAAGCCCACCGGCCACCGGGGGGTCGCGGACTGGCTGGAGCGGGTGGGGGAGCGCGACGCGCGGGTGCTCGCCGAGCACTCCCGGCTCGGTCAACAGCCGGAGCGCGCCATCCACTACTACACCCGGGCCGCCGAGCAGCTCTTCGAGCACCACGACATGCAGGGCATGAAGCGATGCCTGGAAGCGGCCCTGGCGCTCGGTCCCCAGGGAGAGCCGCTGGTGCACCTGCACGCGCTCCAGGCCACCGCGGCCTTCTGGATGGATGATTTCGTGACCATGGAGGAGCTGGGGAGCGCCGTGCTGCCCCTGCTGAAGCCGGGGACTTCCCTGTGGTGCAATCTGATCAGCGGCCTGAGCATGGGCTGCAGCCATGAAGCGCAGAAGGACACCCTGCACTCTCTGTGCGGGCGGCTGCTGGAGGCCGAGCCGGAGCCGGAGGCCCGGGCCGCCTACGCCCTGTCGCTCTGCTTCGCGGGCAGCATGGCCTGGTACCTGGGCTCGCTCCGGGACGCCGACGCCTGCTTCGAGCGGTTGGAGCGCACGGGGCGTGACGTCCTCGAGCAGAACGGCCTCGTGCTCGGCTGGCGGAATACCTTGTACAGCTTCCGGTCCCTCTACCTGACGGATGGGCCCTGGCGGGCGCTGACCTGGGCCGGGCTCGCCGAGCGGGCCTTCCGCGAGATAGAGGCGGAGCGCGACGAGGGAGCGCCCCTCGGTTGGGGAGCGCAGGCGCAGGTGGCCCTGGGAGACCCGCGCGGAGCCCAGGAGCGGGTGCGCCGCGCCCTGCGCCAGGCCCAGCGGTTGGGGCATCTCTTTTCCATCGCCCACGCCCGGCTGAATCTGATGGTGGTGCTGGCGGCCAGCCCCGAGCCGGCCCATCAGCGGGAAGCCCAGGCCCTGGCGCTCGAGTGTGTGGAGGCCCAGGGCTCCAACCGGTTGCACCGCGGCTCCGCGCTGCTGGTGCTGGCGCGGGTGATGGCGGGGGAAGGAGACCTGCCGGGAGCCGAGGCCCGGGCGCGCGAGGCCTGCGAGGCGTTGGCGCCATTCACCCCCTTCGTGCCCCTGGCGCGCTGGAGTCTGGGGGCCCTGCTGCTGGCCCGGGGGGACGCGGCCGGGGCCCGCCAGTCGGTGGAGCTCGGGCTGCTCGAGACCGACGCGATGGGCCCGGGTGGACTGGCCCGGGTGGGCCTGCTCCAGGTGCTGGCCGAGGCCTGCTTCGCCAGCGGAGATACCGCCGCTGGCGAGCAGGCCCTGCGCCGCGCCCTGCGGTGCCTGCGCGAGCGCGCCGGGGACATTCCAGACACGGAGAGCCGCGAGCGCTTCCTGCGTCAGGTGCCCGAGAACGCGCGCACCCTGGAGCTGGCCCGCCAGCGTTGGGGTGACGCCGAAGTGCCATAGCTCCCCGTCGTGGCGGGAGTTGTCGCCGCCCCAGCTCCAGAGCGAGGACTGCCGCGGTACCTCTCCCCTCCTGGCGAGCCTGTCGGCTTGCAGGAGGGGAGGAACTACGAATTCACCACGACCGGCTCATCAGAAGTTGGGCACCTGGGTCAGGATGTTGGTCGTGGCCGCTCCCGGGACGTCGTACCCAAGCGCGTCGTAACCTTCAAAGCCACAGGACCAGAGTTTTCCATCGCTGGCCATGCCCACGGAGAACTCATACCCCGCGCCCACGTAGCTCATGTTCACCAGGACAGACGGGGGGGTCGGCACCGTGTACATGGAGTTCGACCATCCGCCACCGCTTCCAGAGCAGATTTGCCCGTAGGTATGAGAGCCCCAGGCGAAGAACTTCCCATTGGAGACGGCCAGACTGGTGTACTTGCCAGCGTCGATCTGCGTCACGCCGGCGAAGTTGGGGACCAGGACCGGAGTCATATACGGGGTTGAACTCGAGGAGCCCAGCCCGAGCTGTCCGGAACCGTTGTTTCCCCAGGCCATGACGGCGCCATTCGAGAACAGGGCCAGGCTGTGATCCTCGCCCATCGCGACATCCACCGGCACGACATTGTCGGTGGAATCGTTGGGAGTAGGATCCGGGTACGAGATCCTCACCGCCCTGCATCGCTCGGTATTCGTCCCATCCCCGAGCCTGCCATTGGCGTTCTGGCCCCAGGCCCACAGGGAGCCATCGGAGCCCACCGCCAGGGCGGAGAGGGGACCGGCCGCGATGGCCACCACGCCGGTCAGGTAGGGCATTGCCGGATCCGTCGTCGTCACCCGCACCGGAACCGCCGAGGGGTTGTACGACGGCCCGATTCCGAGCTGACAGCTGCCATTGTGACCCCAGGCCCACACATCACCGTTGGATTCCACGCCCACGGAGAAGTTGTATCCCCCCGCCATGGCCACCACATTGGTGAGGGTCTGCACCTGCACCGGAATCGAGTCGACTCCGACGGTTCCGATGCCCATCTGCCCCCCATCGTTGCGTCCCCAGGCCCACAGGGTACCGTCGGACCGCAGGGCCATGGCGTGATCGGCTCCTGCGGCGACACCCACGAACGTGCCCGTCAGGCCCTGCACCTGCATGGGGGTGGCACGATTGGTGGTCGTGCCATCCCCGAGCTGATGGTTCCCGTTGCGTCCCCAGGCCCACACGGCACCGTCTTTCAGCGCGAGGCCGAAGTTGTACCCCGTGGCCAGCTTGGGAAGCGCGCTCGAGCGCAGGGTCTGACCCACCTGGACCTGTGCATTCTCGTTACCCGCGACCGTGTCACCGCAAGCAGCCACCAGTAGCGAACCCACGGACACCGCTGCCAACACCTTCATCGACACAATCCCCTTGTACATGGAACTCCCGTTGACGTGACGTCCGTTATTCACGTCGATCTCTGTATGTGATGAATCCGTTCACGAGGACCGGTCCGGGCCCGTTGCGAATCGGGTAGGGGCCAGAGGTCCTCGGGTTCGTGCCTCAGCAATCCACGTACCAGCGCGGCGCTCCGAGCGGAGCCAGAGGGGAACTCGCTCGCATGAACCGCCCGACGAGCACCGAGCCCCGCGATGCTGCGTGTTGGGAACACGCAGCCGCGTGGGCCCACTACGCGGGTCGGGCCCTGACGGGCGGCAACCGGTCAATCCACGGCGAGGCCCACCGCGCCGTCCGAGACGGGCAGGCCGCCCACCTCGCCGAGGGGCGTCAGGTGACCGGAGTCCGGGTCTATCCGGAACGCATCGAGCGCGCCCCTGCCAGCGTTCACCGTATAGAGGAAGCGCCCGTCGCGGCTGACGGAGAGGTCCACGGGGGCCGAGCCCGGAGGCAGGCGGGCGCTGACGCCGCCGTCATCCAGCAGGCGCAGATGCCCGTCCTCGTCGATACGATAGCCGCTGATGGTGGCGCTGGCGTTGTTGGTTGCATACGCATAGCGGCCCTGGCCATCCACGGCGATCCAGCACGTCGCCGTCTGGGCGTTGTCCACCGAGGCATCGAGCACTTCCAGCCGCCCATCCGGCCGGAGCTTGTAAGAGGTGACAGCGCCCGAGTTGGGTGTGCCGACGCCGTGGCTGCCGAACAGCTCGGCGACGAGCAGGTGCCCGTGTGTGTCGAAAGAGAAGCTAAAGGGCCGGGTGCCCACGGACTTCGTGGTCACCGGCCGCGCGCCTGGCAGCCCGTCCACGCCGATGGTGAAGACATGGATGTCATTGGAGCCCTTCACCGTGACGAGGAGCTTGTCGCCGGCCGGGCTGAACCCCACCTGTGCGGGCGAGACGAGGAACGAGGGCGGATTGGTCCCACCGGCGTGCAGCGAGCGCGTCGAGCCGTTCAGGTGGGTCAGCCGCCCCGCCTCGCCGACGGTGAAGCCGGTGATGTTGCCGTCGCCGCCGGAGTTGAGGACGTAGAGCAGGTTGCCGTGAAGCGTCAGGCTGACCGGGAACTCGCCTCCTGACGGAACCTTGTCCCGGAGCACGAGCCCGCTCGAGGTGACCTCCAGGCTCGAAACCTCATCGCTGCCCGCGTTGACGGCGAAGAGCCAGCGCCCGTCCTCACTCAACAGGAGCGAGCCCTGGGAGCCCAGTGCGTCCACCGGGCTGGTGAGCTCCCCACCGCTTCCCCGTCCTCCCGTGGAGACTCTCGCATTGAGCCGGGGGATGTCGTCCCCGGACTGCGTGTAGATGAGGATCTGATTGCCATCCGCCGCGTTCGTCATCGCATACATGACCGGATTCCCTTCCCTGCCCGCTACACCGGCAGCTCGCTTCCCACCGAGGCCTCATTCGCCACGCCCAGGGAGGCATGGGTCTGAACGAGCCTCCACTCGCCCTCCTCCTGGTGGAAGACGCAGGTGAGCCGCATCGGGAGGTCGCCATCTGGTGTCTGGAGCCTGGGTTGGTCCGCGACCCAGCCGACAGAGCCCTCCTGCCAGGCCTGCGGGTCTCCCGCGACGAGCGGGACCCTGCCGCCCAGCGCCTGGAACTGCGCCTTCCAGGCCTGGAGGATGCGGTCCGAGCCCATCCACCACTCGTGTGGATCCGTCCCGATGTTGAGCGATCCCGCCTCTCGCGAGAAGAGCCGCTCGATGAAGCCGGTATCGCCGCGCGCGTAGGCCTCGCACAGCCGGATGTGCAGGTCCCGGAGCTCCCTGGACTCCCTCATGACTGTTCCCCCGTGTGTTGCTCAGGAAGAGGGTAACGGGGAGGGCCGTACGGCCGCAGTCACTGGGGGGGGGCGGGGAAGCAGGGGTTCCGGGCGGGGCTCGTCCGCCCGCACGTGCTGGTGGGCCATGCACGCGGAGCTGGGGCGGGCGGCTCAGCCGAGGACGCCGACGCGCTCGCTCAGGGACAGGGCCTCGCCCTTGGTGGTGTAGCCCGAGTACCAGGAGGTGTCCTTGGTGCCGCTCTTGTCCCTCTGGAGGTGGATGTCCGAGTCCGGGTTGCCGGGCGAGCTGGCCTTGCCGATGTTGCATCGGTCACAGGTCTTGTCGACCGAGGCCGCCGACGGGTTGAAGTGCATCACGCGGAACGTGAAGCCGTCGGCGAAGGTGTGCCGCACCTCGTTCTTCGGGATGGAGAGGTTCGTGTAGCAGATGGTGTTGGGGGTGTTGATGACCACGTTCCACGCCAGCGAGCCAACCACTGCCGTGGTGACGTTGGTCGTACCGCAAGTGCCGCCGTCGATGTCCACGGCGCCGTGGAACGCGCCGCTCGAGGAGTACGTGGTGGCCGTCACCGTGCCAGCCAGAGGCGCCTCGACGTCGCGAGCGGCGGGAGCGGGGGCGGGGACGAGTGCGGCCAGCGCGGCGAGCGCGCCCAGGGTCTTCAGCGTTCGTGGCATGGGGAATTCCGCGGGAAACCGGCCGGGAAGCGGAGCCGGGTGGATCCGCTCCCTGGCCGAGGTCAGGCTTCAACTCGAGACGCTTCGCTCAGTCGAGGACGCCGAGGGTCTCGGTGCGGTCCACGGCCTCACCCTTGGTGGTGTAGCCGGAGTACCAGGAGGTGTCGTAGGTGCCGCTCTTGGTCTGCTGCATGTGCGTGTGGGCGCCCGTGGAGTTACCGGTGGAGCCCTCGTCGCCGACCTGGCAGCGGTCGCAGGTCTTGTCGACGGAGGAGGCGGTCTTGTTGAAGTGCCAGATCTTGAAGACCCAGCCGTCCGCCCAGGTGTGCGCCGCCTCGTTCTGGTTGCCGCTGCCGTTGCCCGAGTTGCAGTAGTGGGCGGTGGTGCGGATGGTCACGTTCCAGTAGACCGAGCCCACCACGCCCGTCTCCACGCCCCAGTAGTCGCAGGTGCCGCTGGAGACGTCGACCGCGCCGTGGAACGAGCCGCTCGAATAGTACGTGGTGGTGGTGACCGTGGCGGGGTACGGCGCCTTGACGGTGTGCGCGGTCACTGCCGCGGGGACAAGCGCCAGGGAAGCCAGGGCCGCCAGGGACAGCTTCATCGTGTTACGCATCGTTTTTCCTCTCGAGCCGGTTCACGGCCCTCGTGGGGGGGGTGGACTTCTATGGAACCTGCTGCAGCCGCTGCTTCTCCCTCAGGATCAGGTTCCACTCCTGAAGGTCCAGACTGAGAACTCGAATCCACACGTCGATCTCCGGCGCCAGGCTGGGGTCGGTGCTCCGCAGCCGCTGCAGCTCGGGAATCGCTTCAATGAAACCCAACTGGGCGTAGCTCTGCAGGAGCGCCTTGCGCACTCCGGCATCCCGCTCGTCGCGGAACATGGCGAGCACGGACTGCCGGGCGCTGGCCATCTGCTCCGCGGGCACTCCGCCCAGCGCGAGGGCCGCCGCCCTGCGCACCTCGGCATCATCGTTGCGCAGCAGCGATTGAATCTTGCCGGCCGACTCGGCGCTGATCTTCTGCGTGTCCATGTTGCCGAGGATCTTCGCCGTCACCTTTGGATCCGTGGAGGCGGCCGCGGCCGACACCGCGGCGTCCGAGGCCGGGCCGTGGTAGCCCGCGTAGACGTTCTGGATGTCCTCGACGATGTTCGTCGCGGCCTCCTGGCGCACCTCGGGGGAGGCGTCGCGCACCAGCTTCTCGTACGCACCGTCCGTGCTCTCCAGGGCGCTGGTGCGGCGCATGGAGCGGACGGCGGCGGCGCGCAGGGCCGGGTCGCGCTCCTCGATGGCCCGTTTCGCCACGGCCTTGATCGCCTCGGGGTCCGCTCCGCGCTCGGTGCGCGCCACCAGGGCGGCAGCGAGATGCTCGGACATGACCGGATCCGTCTCGCGCTCGAACGCGGCCCGCAGCTCGTGGTCGGGCAGGGTGACGGCGGACTCGCGCAGCAGCGTCCGCATGTACTTCTTGTAGGACTCGGAGTTCGACTTGAGCCCGCGGCGGATGGAGTCCATCAGGCCCTCGACCGAGCAGCTCCCAGCCTGGAGCTCGGGGCCGGGGGCGACCTGGGCGGCGGCCGTGCCAGGCAGTAGCGGGCAGAGCGTGAGCGCGAGCAGGAGGGCGCCGGTGCGGAAGGAAGTGGTGCGTGTCATGGGAGTTCCCTCGCTCATTCGTGGCGGTCGAGGCAGTTGAAGGGATCCTGGTTGGGCAGGCTGGTGAAGAGCCGCACGAAGTCCAGGGTGCCGCTCGCGTAGATGCGCTCGAAGTCCTGGTAGATGCCCTGGAAGCGCGGATCCATGGCGGCCATGTTCGCCATGACGGGCAGGGCGCGCTTGCCGGCGGTGCGCGCGGAGAAGCGGAAGAGGGCCCACTTCACGCACAGCGACTGCTCGGTCTCGAAGGTCTTGGCGAACAGGTCCAACACCCTCCCCTTGTCCGTGGACAGAGAGAGGTTGTGGGCCGCCGCGTCCCGGCCGTCCTCGTTGCCCTCGCCGACGAGGATCTTCGCGAAGCGCTCGGTCTCCTCCGGGCTGAGCAGGGGCGCGGCGTGCATGGGCATCATCTGCCCCAGGTAGCGGATCTGCTCGTCGGGCGACTGGGCGCCGATGGAGAGCAGCTTGTCCATGTAGGAGCCGATGTTGGCGTTCTGCTTGAACTCGCGCTTCATGACGCGCGCGATGGTGCGGGCCGCGGCCCAGCCCGCCTCGCCGGCGACGGGGTCGTTGGCGAAGTTCGTCAGCTTGTCGAGCGCTGCCGGCGCCAGCCGCTTCTGCGTGTCCAGGGCGGAGAGGACGCCCGCGCGCCGCTCGGCCGCGATGCTGTTGTCCAGGCCCATGTCCAGGAGCTTCGTGGCCACCTGGGGCTGGTGGACGGCCTCGGAGTCCCTCACCGCCATCAGGTAGATGCCGAAGGACCTGCCCTGGGCGTCGCGAGACCACTCCAGCACCTCGAGCGCATGGGCCGGGTTCTTGCCGATGAGCTCCGTGAGGCGGTCCTTCAGGAAGTCCCGGACGAGCCCATCCCGCGAGTTCAACAGGGGCTCGGCCCACTCGCGGAAGTTGTGGATGCTCACCCCGTCGTTGAAGCGCTCCAGGTCCTGCCAGCAGACGGTGGAGGTGAAGCGCGGGGCCTTGGCCTCCTCGCCCGGGGCCAGGGGCGCGGCCGGGCCGGGGGGACCCTTCTTCTGCGGCTTGGCCTGTGTCGCCTGGGTTTGCGCGACGGCGGGTTCTGCCTCAGCCGGGCGCTCCGCACTCCCGCCGCGGCCGATCAGCGCCACTCCGGCCAGCAGGGCGGCGAGGCCGGTCCCAGCCACCAGCAGCGGCTTGCGCCAGCTCGAGGTGCCTGACGGGGAGGTAGAGGTGGGAGACGGGGATGCTGGTGTCATGGCTGTTGGCCCGATCTAGGGGTTCCTCTTCGTAGAGGGCCCGTTTTTATCGCCATCCCAAAAAATGAATAAAACCGGGAATATCTAGGGAATTTAGGTGTCCCGGAGATTCAGACTCAGCCCGTAAGTGCCCGGAAAGACAGAGGCCCCGCGTGAGGAGGGCGTCCTCACGAAGGGCCTCGGTGCGCGCGGGGCGCGGTTCAGCGGCGGCGGCTCAGTCGAGGACGCCGAGGGTCTCGGAGCGGTCCACGGCCTCGCCCTGGACGGTGTAGCCCGAGTACCAGGAGGTGTCCTTGGTGCCGCTCTTCTCCTGCATGAGGTGGGCGTGGGGGCCGGTGGCCTGGCCGGTGCCGCCCTCGTTGCCCACCTGGCAGCGGTCGCACGTGCGGTCATACGAGTCGCTGGTCTTGATGAAGTGCTTCTGGTGGAACTTCCAGCCGTCCGCCCAGGTGTGCACCGCCATGTTGGCGTTCTCGTAGCCGTTGCCGTTGCAGACGACGCCGGTGGTGTTGATGGTCACGTTCCAGTGGACGGAGCCCACCACGGCCGTCTCGGCGCCCCAGTAGTTGCAGCGGCCGCTGGAGACGTCGATGGCACCGTGGTACCCGCCGCTCGGGTAGTAGGTGGTGGCGGTGATGGTGCCCGGGAAGGGCGCCTTGACGGTGTGCGCGGTCACCGCCGCGGGGACGAGCGCCAGGGAAGCCAGCGCCGCCAGGGTCATCTTCATCGTGTTACGCATGGGGAATGCCTCTCGAGCCAGGTGTCCGGCTCGCGTGGGGGAAACGTCCTGGAGCCTGCTGCAACGCTGCTGCTTCCCCAGGAGCAGGCCCCACTCCTGGAGGTCCATCTGCGGGGGAGCCGGGCGGCGCGCTAGTTGATGACGCCGATCATCTCTCCGGCGGAGATGGCCTCACCCTTGGTGGTGACGCCCGAGTACCAGGAGGTGTCCTTGGTGCCGTTCTTGTTGTACTGGACGTGGGTGCGGAGGCCCTCGTCGCCGATCGTGCAGCGGTCACACGTCTTGTCGACCGAGGCGGGGGTCTTGAGGAAGTCGACGATGCGGTAGGACCTGCCGTCCGCGAAGTTGTGCACCGCCACGTTCCCGGTGGGGGCTGCGCAGTTGGTCGCGGTGCTGTTGATGGTCACGTTCCAGAAGAGAGAGCCGACGAACGCGGTCTGGACGCCCCAGTAGCCGCAGCGGCCGCTGGAGATGTCCACCGCGCCATGGAACGAGCCGTCCGTGTTGTACGTGGTGGCCGTCACGGTGCCGGGGTGCGGCGCCATGACGCCGTTGCCAGCCAGGGCAGTGGGGATGAGCGCCAGGGACGCCAGCGTGGCGAGGGTCCTCATCGTGTTGCGCATTGTTCTTCCCTTCTGAAGTCATGGGTCTCCATCAAGGAAGAGGGCCCGAATTCCCGGTCATCCCAAAAAAAGAGAAAAAACCTGGGAAGGCCCGGCGCCCCGCGGTGGAACGGCCCGGGTTCTCGGGGCCCTCGTGGCGGCGCGGCTGACGGGGAAGGGATTCCAGTTCGGCCCGGCGGACGTGGTGCCGCGCTCTACATGTTGAAGCGGGCGCCGACGATGTCGGGCTCCACGCGCCCGGCCACCTGAGGGCGAGGCCCGTCAGCCTTTGCGCCAGACCTCGCTGGCGAGCAGTGCCCGGGCAGCTAGGAATCCGCAGAGTCCGTGCACGCCAGGCCCCGGAGGCGTGGAGGCCGAGCACAGGTAGAGGCGTGGATCCGGCGTGGCGTATGGGACGAGTCGCGCCATGGGACGCGCGAATAGTTGCAGGCCCTCCAGCGAGCCGCCGGAGATGTCCCCGCCGATGAAGTTGGCGTTGTAGACCTCGTATTGCGCGGGCGAGCGCGTGTGCCGGGCGAGGATGCGCTCGCGGAAGCCGGGGGCGGCGCGCTCCACCTGGGCCTCGATGCGCTCCGTCATGTCCTCGGTGGAGCCGTTGGGCACGTGGCAGTAGGCCCAGCCGGTGTGCTGGCCGGCGGGGGCGCGGCTGTCGTCGAAGAGCGTGTGCTGGGCGAGCAGTACATAGGGCCGCTCGGGAATCTCCCCGCGCGAGACGGCGGCTTCGCTGGCTGAAATCTCCTCCAGCGTGCCTCCGAGGTGCACGGTGCCGGCGCGGGCACACGCGCTCGCGCGCCACGGAATGGGGCCGGAGAGGGCCCAGTCCACCTTGAAGACGCCGGGCCCGTAGCGGAAGCGCTGGAGCTTCTCCACGTAGGACGGAGGCAGCCGATGGCCGGCCAGCTTCAGCAACTGCTTGGGTGTCACGTCGAGCAGCACGGCGCGCGAGCGGGGCAGCTCATCCACGTTGTGCACGCGGTGGCTCGTCACCACGTCGCCGCCGAGCGCACGCAGGTAGCTGACGAGCGAGTCCACGAGCTTCTGCGTGCCACCGCGAGGGAAGGGCCAGCCCACGGCGTGGCCGGAGGCGAGCAGGAGAATCCCAAAGGCAGAGGTGAAGGGCTTCTCCAGCGCGGAGAAGGAGTGCGCGGCGGAGCCAGCGAAGAGGGCTCGCGCCAAAGGCCCCTGAAAGGCGTGCGAGGCGAGCGAGTGCGCGGGCCGCAGGGCGCGCAGGCCGAAGCGGGCGAGGCGCAGGGGCCGGCGGGGGATGCGCAGCGGGTCGGCCATTTGCGCCATGACGTCGTCGAAGGCACGCACCATGGGGCGCATCCACTTCACGTACCGCTCGGCGTCGGGGCCGAGCCCCTGGGCTGTGGCCTCGAGGGAGCGCTCGAGGACGGCGGCGGTGCCATTCTCCAGCGGGTGGGCGAGGGGGGCCTCGGGGTGAACCCACTCGAGACCATGGGCATCGAGCGGGAGCTGGCGGAAGAAGGGTGAGGCGGCGGCGAGCGGGTGGATGGCGGAGCAGACGTCGTGGACGAAGCCGGGGAGGGTGAGCTCGGCCGAGCGCGCGCCACCGCCGGGAGTGGGGCCTGCCTCGAAGACCCGCACCGAGCGGCCCGCGCGTGCCAGGGAGATGGCGGCGGCGAGCCCATTAGGGCCCGCGCCCACCACGATGGCATCGAGCGTCGAGCTCATAGGTTGTGCAGCTTCACCCGACCTGATGGGACTGCGAGGAAAATGACACCGGATTGCGTTCACCAGTGGACGTAAGAGGTCGTCCGGCACCAAGGCACCCGGGCGGGCAGGCGGGAGACGAGGGGGGCTTGGCTGCGCGAAGGGGGCGAGAATTCCCATCCTCCCAGTGGGAGTGCTGCTCGAGCGAGGCCCGCCGAGGGGCCGGAGAGACAGGGGAGAGGACATGGCTCGCCAGGACCTGAGGGGCAAGGTCGCCATCGTGACGGGGGCGTCGAGCGGGGTGGGGTGGCAGACGGCGGTGCGGCTGGGCGAGGCGGGGGTGAAGCTGTGCATCACCGCGCGCCGGGTGGAGGCGCTGGAGAAGCTGCGCCACGAGCTGCAAGAGAAGGGCGTGGAGTGCATCTCGGTGCCCGGAGACGTGACGGTGCAGGAGGACGTGGAGCAGGTGGTGCGCGAGTGCCTGACGCACTACGGCCGAGTGGACCTGCTGGTGAACGACGCGGGGGTGCAGTCCTACGGCCTCTTCAGCGAGCTGCCGTGGGAGCACCTCACGCGCACCTTCGACGTCAACGTGTTTGGCTTCATGCGCTTCGCGCGGGCGGTGCTGCCACACTTCAAGGAGCGAGGCAGCGGGCACATCCTCAACGTGCAGTCGATGCTGTCCAGGAGCTCGGCGCCGCTGCTGGCGGCGTACAGCGCGAGCAAGCACGCGACGCTCGGCTGGGCGAAGTGTCTGGAGATGGAACTGGTGGGCACGGGCATCCAGGTGTCCAACGTGATGGTGCCCTCGGTGGCGACGAACATGTTTGCCCATGCGCCGACGATGTTTGGCCTGGCGCCCAAGCCGGTGCCCCCGACATATGACCCGGACGTGGCGGCGCGAGCGGTGGTGCGGTGCGCGCGGTGGCCGGGGCGGACGGTGGTGCCGGTGTTCCTCGGCGGCCGGCTGCTCTTGTGGGTGAACACGCTCCTGCCGAAGTTGGGCAAGGCGCTGATGGGTCGGTTCGGGGCGCGGATGCAGATGCGGGACGAGCCCATCGACCGGCCCGAGGGCAACCTCTTCCGGCCGATGGTGCAGGGCGTGGGCCCGTATGGACCCGTGCCCCCGACGCCGCTGTGGAAGCGCCTGTCGGCGACGGCGGGCCTCGTCATGCTGGCAGGCGGCGTGGTGCTGGGCGTGGCGGGGCTGGCTCGCGCGGCACGCTGAGAGGAGGCGGACACTACCTCTCCCGTCAGACCTTCCTGTAGGATGTGAGCAGTCAGGCGGGAAGGCCTGCGGGAGGAGTTGTAAATGGGCAGGGGAAAGCGTCCAGCCACCTACGAGGACATCGAGGCGTTACCGCCGGGGTGGGTGGGGGAGATCATCGACGACGAGCTGTGGGCCCTGCCCCGGCCGGCGAAATGGCACGCGTGGGTGGCTTCGGAGCTCGGAGTGGAGCTGGGGGTTCGCTTCGGCGTAGGGAGACGAGGGCCGGGAGGCTGGTGGTTCGTGGACGAGCCGGAACTGCACTTTGGCCGGCAGGTGCTGGTGCCGGACCTGGCGGGCTGGCGCTACGAACGGGCACCGGGGTTGATTGAGCGGAATGACCCCTTCTTCGACCTGGCGCCGGATTGGGTGTGCGAGGTGCTCTCCCCCTCCACGGCTGCATTGGACCGGGGGCGCAAGCTGTGGCTCTACCATCAGGAGGGCGTGAGCCACGCATGGCTGATGGATCCGCAGGCGCACACGCTGGAGGTCTACCGGCGAGGAGCGCGAGGCTGGCGGCTGGCCCGCTACGGAGGAGAGGCGGTGGTCCGTGCCGAGCCGTTCGACGCCGAGCCGCTGGACCTGGGGCGGCTCTGGGCTCCCGGGCCCACGCCAGCGCCCGGGCCCTGATGCCTTGAAGGGATGCTCACTCCTCCGTGTCCTCCATTGCGTCCAACTCCTCGCGGGAAGGAATGCGGATGAAGATCCACTCACCGTCGCGCATGCGTGTGACGTTGTGGAGAGCGCCTGCCACCGCGATGACCGTTTCGTAGGGGACGGTCGCTTGGGCTCGCAGCCAGGCCAGTGCCTCGTCCCGGGTGCCGAAGGAGCGCAGGGGCTTCGGCCATGCTGCTTCAGTGTTGAAGACCCTGGCGTACTCCCAGAAGTCCTTCAATCGGCCGACGTGCTGAAGGAAGTGGATCGCCTTGGCAGCGGTTTCGATGGTGGCCACGGCTTCAGGCTCGCTGGCGTGTTGTCCGGCCAGCGCTTCGAGGGAGTTCAGGAGGTCTTCCATCTTGGAACTCATATTCATTCCCCACACACGGCGCCTTCTGGCGCGCCTGCCGATTGAGTCATGAGCACCAGCGGGGCAAGGACCAAGGCCCCGGCACTGACGGAGATGACGACGAAGGTGACCCCAGCCGCTGTGACGATGGTTCCCACCAGTAGTTCCTGGCGATGGCGCTTCAGCCAGTCAATGGCTTCATTCATTGCCGTGAACTCCAGGGCGTGAAGCTCTTTCAGCTTGAGGCAATCCTCATACGCTTCACGGCACGTATTCTGGCAGTGCGAATAATGGCTCGGGCTACCGCGCTCGATGGGAGACGGAGGCTTCC
This sequence comes from Archangium lansingense, assembly GCF_026626635.1. Taxonomy (GTDB): domain Bacteria; phylum Myxococcota; class Myxococcia; order Myxococcales; family Myxococcaceae; genus Archangium; species Archangium lansingense. The sequence continues at coordinate 13,137,314 of NZ_JAPNKA010000001.1, read as the reverse complement.
TCTTCCAGCAGCGCCGGAAGCACTCGATTTGCTCCTGGTCGCAGTCCCTGGGACGGCGAGCGGTGAGAACCACGGGCCCTGACTCCCGTGCCCGGACGAGCGCTTGATCGAGCAGCGCCCGGTCGAGTTCCGATGCGGTCTGCCAGGTCACCGCCTGGGCCTCATCCGCGGTATCGCGAATGACCAGGAGCCGGTCCTGAGGAGGCTGGAAACGCTCGAAGGGGACAGGGCGAGGGCTGCTGCACGCCAGGAGCATGAGGGGCAGGAGCGTGTAGGCACCTGCCCTGACGCGGAGGGGCATCATCGAGGGCATCCCACGAAGTTGAGGGGGCGCTCTGGTACCATGCCGGGCGGGCATGGCAAGCGACATCATCGACTTCCAGTCGGAGCGGGGGCGCCACGAGGAACTGCTCGGGCGAGAGGACGTGATGGCCGAGCTGGATGCGCTCGTGCTGGGCGGTCCATCGCGCGGGTGGGTGCTGGTCAAGGGTGGGCCGGGGATGGGCAAGAGCGCGCTGCTGGCCGAGTGGCTGAAGCGGCGTGAGGACGCGGGGTTGCCGGTGCCGCCGCACCACTTCTTGCGGCGTGGCGTGGAGGACTGGGACCGGCCCGAGGTGATCAAGCGCAACCTGGCGGCGCAGGTGGAGCGGCTGTACCCCGCGCTGGCCGAGCCGGATGCCCGGCCTGAATCGCGTCTGCGGGAGTTGTTGCAGCGGGTTTCGGACAAGGAGCTGAAGCCACGAAATGACCGGTTGGTGCTGGTGGTGGATGGTCTCGACGAGGTCGAGGGGGACTCGGACGGCTCCAATCCACTGAAGCGCTTCCTGCCGCACGTATTGCCACCCGGAGTGAAGGTGCTGTGTGCCTCGCGGCCCACGTACCCGTACCTGAGCTGGTTGGAAGGATTGGAGGCCGTTCGCACCCTCGACCTGGATGGCGAGCGGTGGGCGGGCTCGAACAAGAACGTGGTGCACCAGTATTGGGAGCACGTGGCACCCTGGTTCGTGCCACCACTGACTCCGGCCTTCGTGAGAGAGGTCGTGCAGCGGGCCGAAGGCAACGTGCTCTACACGGTGAAGTTGGCGGAGTGGCTGCACGAGCAGCCCGTGGAGAAGCGGCGGGCCGAACTTCTGCCGCGAGGACTGGAAGCGCTACTGGATGAGAGCTGGGGGCGAATCCAGCAGTTGCCAGAGCAGCTTCGCGAGGTAGCTCGCGAGGGGCTGTGGGTGGTGGCCGTGGCTCGTGAGGCCCTGCCGTTGTCGGTGTTGGCGGCGGTGGCCCACTGGAAGGACTCGGACGGCGAGCGATTCCTGCGCGTGGCGCGCTCGTTCCTCCTAGAGGAAACGGCGTACGAGGGGCGCGAGAAGGCTTGGCGTCCCTTCCATGAGTCCTTCCGCAGCTTCATCCTGTCGAAGCTCGGCCACGAGCGGGAGCGGGGAGAGCACCGGCGATTGGCGGAGCAGTTGTGCCGGTGGCCAGTGGAGACGTCCGAGCGTGGCTTTCGCTGGAGCTATGCCTTGCGTCATGGCGTGACGCACTGGCTGAAGGCAGGCAAGTGGGAGCAGGCGCGCGGGCTCTACATGAACTTGGGTTACCTTGAGGAGAAGTGCCGGGTGGCCGGAGTCCTCTCGCTTGAGGATGCTTTGATGAATGCGGCGGTGGAGGGCCCCGAGAACCTGCGGGAGCTTCCGAGAGCCCTTCACCGTGCTGTCCAGGCAGAGTCGCATCGCTTGAGGACAGAGCCAGAGTCCCTGTCCCTGCTTGTCTACAATCAGCTGCGCTCCTCCGGGTGGACTGAAACGCGGATTGAAAAGACACTGTGCTTTCCAGATGGGTTGCTGCCCGCGCTCCGCTTACGTCATCCCGTGAAAGCAGAGGGGAATGAACGAACGCTGGAGGGTCATGGCGCTCCTGTTAATAGCTGTGCGGTGACGCCGGACGGGCGATGCGTAGTGTCGGCATCTGCCGATAAGACGTTGAAGGTGTGGGAGTTGGAGACGGGGCGGGAGTTGGTCACGCTGGAGGGCCACGATGGTGTGGTGACTGGCTGTGCGGTGATGCCGGATGGGCGTCGCGTGGTATCTGCGTCCGAAGATGGAACGCTGAAGGTGTGGGAATTGGAGACGGGGCGAGAACTGGCCACCTTGGTCGGTCACGGGGCCTCGGTGACTGCTTGTGCAGTCACACCGGACGGAAGGCGCTTGGTGTCGGCTTCTGTCGATTCAATGTTGAAGATGTGGGACGTGGCGACGGGAACCGAACTGTTCACCCTAGAGGGCCATAGGCGCGCGGTAAGGTGTTGCACGGTGACGCCAGATGGACAGTGCGTGATATCGGCGTCTGACGATAGGACGTTGAAAGTGTGGGAGGTGGAGACAGGGAGGGCACTGGCCACCTTCCAAGGCCATGGGCGTGCAGTAAAGGGATGTTCGGTGACGCCGGATGGGCGGTGCGTGGTGTCAGCTTCTGCCGATAAGACACTGAAGGTGTGGGAGTTGAGGACGGGGAGGGAACTGGTCTCCCTGAAGGGCCATGAGGAAGGCGTGTGGGGATGCGTCGTCATGCCGGATGGGCGGCGCGTGGTGTCGGTCTCCTTCGATAGATCACTGAAGGTGTGGGAACTGGAGACAGGGCGGGAGTTGGCTGTGCTGAGAGGCCACGGGGGATTGGTGAGTGGATGCGCGATGACGCCCGACGGACTGCGTGTGGTGTCGGCGTCCTGGGACAGGACCTTGCGGGTGTGGGGAGTGGATACGGGGATGGATCTGGGCTCCCTGCTGGGCCATGGGGATAGGGTAAGGAGCTGCGCGATGATGCCGGATGGACGGCGCGTGGTGTCGGCATCCGACGATGGGACGCTGAAGGTTTGGGATGCAGCGACGGGACGGGAACTGTCCACCCTGAAGGGCCACAAGGACAAAGTGTGGGGCTGCGCAGTAACGCCAGATGGGCGGCGCGTGGTGTCGGCATCCGACGATGGGACGCTAAAGGTTTGGGATGCGGCGACGGGACGGGAACTGTTCTCGCGAGTAGGCCACAGGGCGCGGGTCCGGAGTTGTGCGGTGACCCCGGACGGCCGCCGAATGGTATCGGCATCTGACGATAAGACGCTGAAGGTGTGGGACGTGGGGATTGGACGGAATCTGGTCATCCTGAAGGGACACCAGAGCTGGGTGAGTGGTTGTGTAGTAACTCCAGACGGGAGACACGTGGTGTCAGCGTCCGACGATGAGACGTTGAAGGTGTGGGAGGTAGAGACTGGACGAGAGCTGGTCACACTGAAAGGCCACGAAGCGCTGGTGAGGAGCTGCGCGGTGACTCCGGACGGAAGTCGCGTGGTATCGGCATCCGACGATTGGACCCTGAAGGTGTGGGAGTTGGGGACGGGGCGCGAGCTGGCTACCTTGAAGGGCCATGGTGGAGGGGTGAGGGGGTGTGCAGTGACGCTAGATGGGATGCGCGTGGTGTCGGCATCTGCTGACAAGACGGTGAAGGTGTGGGACATCGAATCGGGACGATGTCTGCACACGCTCTACGGTGCTGGTGCCTTTCTTTGTGTTGCTTCAACGGATGCGGTTATCTGCGCGGGGGACGTACTCGGAAACGTCTGGATTCTTGAAATGGAGCCTAGTGTTCACAGCACGAGCCCGTCTCACACGAATACGCCTGCGCCTGGACCCACCATGAGCGTTCCTTTCCCGAAGCCCGTTCTTGATGCTTACCGCGCACACTCGCTCGCCTTGTTCATTGGCTCCGGTCTCTCGCTCGGCCGCGACGTCAAGGGCAACTTCCCCACGTGGTTGCAGCTTCCCCACAGGTTGCTCGATGCCTGTGAGCGCCTGGGCTCGCTCGACGAGCCGGTCATTCAGGCCCGGCGTGGCCTGTTCACCGGCCGCATGCGCCTCGAGGTCATGCTCGCGGACCTCGGCTCCCTGCGTGCCGCCCTCGATCGCGACTACCAGAAGGCCCTTAACGACATCTTCCGTCCCTCGGATGCGGCCCCGGGTTCAGCGCATCAGGCCGTGGCGCGGCTCGGTGTGCGCGCCATCCTGACCACCAACTATGACGGGCTCCTCGAGCGTCTCCAGGAGACGCAACACAGGCAACCCTATACATGGAAGGAATCAGACCTCGCGCTCAACGACCTGGAGTCTGGACGCCAGGTCCTGCTCAAGGTCCATGGGACGGCGGAGCGTCATGACACCGTGGTCATGACCGAGCGCGAGTACCACGAGGTCCGCTCCAACCCGTCCTACCGGGCAGTCCTTGGCCACCTGCTCCAGGGGTACACGTTCCTGTTCATTGGCTATGGGATGAATGACCCGCTGGACCTGGACCTGGTGCTGAAGTGGAACGCGGATGCATTCAAGTCCGCGGCCCGCCGCCACTACGCGCTCCTGAAGGATCCGAGCGACAACGACCGCGACCGCTACGAGCGCGAGTACAACGTCCGGGTCATTCCCTACAGCGACCACGCTCAACTTCCGGCCATCCTTGAGGAACTCCAGCGCGCCGCCAGTTGATGCATCACCACTGATGAGGACATGGCCATGGAAAGGAGCAAGGAGGACGCGCCGTGACCTCCTCCAGAGTGGATGACCGGGTGAAGGTCGTCATCAAGCTGGAGACGGATGAGGACGACTACCCTCCTGTGGACTATGAGGGCCTGTGGGCGCTCCCCGTGGGAGAGGGGCTGTTCCAGATCGACAATGTCCCCTTCTTCGCCGTGGGCATTGCGTATGGGGACATCGTTTCCGCTACGGCTGAGCAGCAGGAGCTTCGTTTCCGGGAGGTCGTGCGCCCCTCGGGTCACAGCACCCTTCGCCTCATCATCTACGAGGAGAAGGACATTCCTTCCGTCAGGGCGCTCCTCGAGGAACTGGGTTGTTCCATCGAGCGAAGCCACATCCCGGGGCTGATCTCCGTGGACGTCCCTCCCACTGTTTCCCTGGCCGTGTTGAGGAAGACCCTGGACGAAGGCGAGGCCCAGGCGCGATGGGGCTACGAAGAGGCCTGTCTCGCCTCGACCTGATGCTGCGGGCTCAAGGCCGCGATCGAGCGGTTCGACTTCATCGTCCGGCGAAGTCCACACGCCCTCCTGGGAACTACTTCGCCGGGCGCATGCGGTCCGCCCGGCGAAGACGCCGCGAAGTCCCTCCGCTTCAGCCGAGCAGCGCCTGCGCGTGGTGGCGCAGGTGGTCGTCGATGAAGCTGGCGACGAAGTAGTAGCCGTGGTCGTAGCCGGGCTGCCTGCGCAGGGTCAGCGGGTGCCCGGCCGCGACGGCGGCGCGCTCCAGGGTCTCGGGGTGGAGCTGCTCGGCGAGGAACTGATCAGCGTCACCCTGGTCCACGAGCAGCGGCAGCTTCTCCGTGGCCCCGGCGAGCAGCGCGCACGCATCCCACTCCCGCCAGGCGTTTCGGTCGGTCCCAAGGTAACGGCTGAAGGCCTTCTCGCCCCAGGGGCAGTTCATCGGGTTGCTGATGGGCGCGAAGGCCGAGACCGACAGGTATCGCCCCGGATTGCGCAGTGCGCACACCAGCGCTCCATGCCCGCCCATCGAGTGTCCGCTGATGCCCCGCTTCCCGTTGACGGGGAAGGTCTTCTCCACCAGCGCGGGTAGCTCATGCACCACGTAGTCGTGCATCCGGTAGTGGCGAGACCAGGGCTCCCGCGTGGCGTTGACGTAGAAGCCCGCTCCATGGCCGAAGTCCCAGGCTCCCTCGGGGTCTCCCGGCACCTCCTTGCCGCGAGGGCTGGTATCCGGCATCACCAGGGCAATCCCCAGCTCGGCCGCCAGCTTCTGTGCCCCGCCCTTCTGCGAGAAGTTCTCGTCCGTGCAGCTCAGCCCGGAGAGCCAGTAGAGCGCTGGCACCTGCTCCCCGCGCGCCGTCTTCGGCGGCAGGTAGATGGCGAACACCATGTCGCAGCCCAGCGTGGTGGACCGGTGCCGGTAGCGCTTGAGCCAGCCACCGAAGCTCTTGTTACTGCTGAGGAGGGTCAGTGCGTCGCTCATCGTCGCCTCCGGCTCAGCGGTTGTTGAACAGGAGCACCGAGCGGATGCTCTTGCCCTCGTGCATGAGGTCGAACGCCTTGTTCACCTGCTCCAGCCCCATCGTGTGGGTGATGAAGGTGTCCAGCTCGAACTCGCCGCGCAGGTAGCGGTCCACGTAGCCGGGGAGCTCGCTGCGCCCGCGCACGCCGCCGAACGCCGAGCCGCGCCACACTCGCCCCGTGACGAGCTGGAAGGGTCGCGTGGCGATCTCCTCGCCTGCGCCGGCCACGCCGATGATGATGCTCTCGCCCCAACCCTTGTGGCAGCACTCGAGCGCCGAGCGCATCACCTGCACGCTGCCGATGCACTCGAAGGAGTAGTCCACGCCGCCGTCCGTCAGCCCGACGATGACCTCCTGGATGGGCCTGTCGTAGTCCTTCGGGTTGATGCACTCGGTGGCGCCGAGCTGCTTCGCCACCTCGAACTTCGCCGGGTTGATGTCGATGGCGATGATGCGCTCGGCCTTGGCCATGACGGCGCCGATGATGACGGACAGGCCGATGCCGCCCAGGCCGAACACTGCCACCGTGCTGCCCGGCTTCACCTTGGCGGTGTTGAGCACCGCGCCCATGCCCGTCGTCACGCCGCAGCCGAGCAGGCACACCTTCTCCAGCGGCGCCTCCTTGGGAATCTTCGCCACGGCGATCTCCGGCAGCACGGTGTACTCGGAGAAGGTGGAGGTGCCCATGTAGTGGAGGATGGGCTGGCCCTTCTTGGAGAAGCGCGAGGTGCCATCCGGCATCAGCCCCTTGCCCTGCGTGGCGCGGATGGCCTGGCAGAGGTTCGTCTTGCCGGAGCGGCAGAATTTGCACTGTCCGCACTCGGGTGTGTAGAGCGGGATGACGTGGTCGCCCGGCTTCACCGAGGTGACGCCCGCGCCCACCTCCTCGACGATGGCGCCGCCCTCGTGCCCGAGGATGACGGGGAAGAGGCCCTCGGGGTCCTTGCCCGAGAGCGTATAGGCGTCGGTGTGGCAGACGCCGGTGGCGACCATGCGCAGGAGCACCTCGCCCGCCTTGGGCGGAGCGACGTCGATCTCCTCGATTTCGAGCGGGCGGTTGGCGGCCCAGGCGATGGCGGCGCGAGACTTGATCATGGTGGGGTTCTCCTCTGCGGTGGGTGAAGTCCCGCGCTAGCTAGTCCATGCGCGCGGAAGGATCTTCACCGGCCCGGGAAAAGATTGTTGCTCCCTGGGGATAATCCCGTGGCAGATGGGCCCATCATGAACCGGTGGGAAGGAATCGACGAGTTCGTCGGCGTGGCGGAGACGGGGAGCTTCTCTCGGGCGGCCGAGCGGCTGGGGGTGTCCTCCTCGCACGTGAGCCGGCAGATCAGCCGGCTGGAGGACAGGCTCCAGGCGCGGCTCTTCTATCGCACCACGCGGCGGGTCTCGCTGACGGAGGCGGGGCACACCTTCCTGGCCCACTGCCAGCGGTTGGCGGAGGAGCGCGACGAGGCCTTCCTCGCGGTGAGTGACCTGCAGGGCACGCCCAAGGGGCTGCTGCGGATGACGTCGGCGGTGACGTACGGCGAGCGCTTCATCGTGCCGCTGGTGAATGCCTTCATGGCGAGGCATCCGGGGCTGCGGGTGGACATCCAGCTCACCAACGACACGGTGGACCTGGTGAAGGAGGGCTTCGACCTGGCCATCCGCCTGGGACGGCTGACGGAGTCCACGCTGGTGGGAACACGGCTGGCGCCACGGGCGATGTACCTGTGCGCCGCGCCGGAGTACCTGGAGCGCTACGGCACGCCGCACAGCCTGTCGGAGCTGGAGCGCCACCCGTGTCTGATTGGGACCTCGGATGTCTGGGTGTTCCAGGACGAGGGCCGCGAGCACCTCTTTCGGGCTCGGGGGCCGTGGCGGTGCAACAGTGGCGCGGCGGTGCTGGATGCGGCGCTGCGAGGCTTCGGGCTGTGCCAGCTCCCGGACTACTACGTGCGCGAGCATCTGCGCACGGGCCGGCTCATCTCGCTCTTGGAGGCCAACCAGCCACCGAATACGGCGGTCTGGGCGCTCTACCCGCAGAAGCGTCACCTCTCTCCGAAGGTGCGCCTGCTGGTGGAGCACCTGAAGCGCGAGCTGCCCCTGCTGCCCGAGTATCGGACCTGAGGTCCGTCACTCCCCGGGGTCGAGCACTTCCAGCAGGGCCTGCCCGTTGGTCAGGTCGAGCAGTGCCTTCTGGAAGGACTCCAGGTGGGTAACGGGAAGCAGGAGCTGGTAGCTCACGGTGGCGGCGTACTCCTCGGAGACGACTTCCGCCTCGTGGGCCGGGAGCATCCGGCGGAAGCCGTCGACGCTCGCGTACTCGATTTCAACGGAGAGGCGGGCCTTGCTCACGCGCTCGGTGGTGGGGAGCTGCTCGAGGCCTTGCAGGACGCAGCTGGTGTAGGCCCGCACGAGCCCGCCCTTGCCCAGGAGCGTTCCGCCGAAGTAGCGGGTGACGACGACGGCCACGTCTCCCACGGTGCCGTGGAGCAGCGCGGTCAGCATCGGCCGGCCCGCGGTCCCGTGGGGCTCGCCGTCATCGCTCATTCCCGCCATGCCCGTGGAACCGGGAGGGCCCACCACATACGCCCAGCAGTTGTGGTTGGCATCGGGGAACTCCTCGCGGACGCGGGCGATGAACGCCTTGGCCTCCTCCACCGTTGGTGCTGGGGCCACCGTGGTGATGAAGCGGCTGCGCTGAATCTCCTGCTCCACTCGGTGGAGCCGTGCCGGAATGGGGTAACGCGCGTTCTTCGGCATGGAGCCAGTCTACCTGGCACAGGCGGGGAGCTTGTTCCAACTCACGTGTCGAGCACCCGTGGAACGCATATCCCACGGGCTCGACCGGCGCCCTGCCCCTGACGGGCTCAGTGAATCCGCAGGGCCAGCTTGCCCAGGTGGTGCTGGAGCACTTCCTTCTGCGCCTTGGCAGCCTCCTCCATCGCGTAGATGTGGCCGATCTCCAGGTGGAAGGGCCCCGCTTCGATGAGCTCATTCAGCCCTACTGGCCGCCGGGCAAGCCCCTCACTCGAACTTCCCGACGACGGTGAAGGGGACACTCTTGGCAGGGTGATGGCGCCATCGGTGGTGCCAGCCTCGGCGTAGATGCCGCCCGGGGCCGAGGAGCCGAGCACCAGACACACGGGGTAGCTCTGCCCATCCGGCGTGTTTGCCTGGGTGTAGCGGGCCTGGACCTTGCCGATGTTCATCCAGAGCATGCCCTCGATGAGCGTGCCCACGGGCAGGCTGCCTAGGGTGCTCTCCAAGCGGCTCGTCACCTGGCCCTGACGATAGACGCCGTAGTCGTTGGTGCCCCCGGGCTGCTCGGCGGATAGGTGCATGACACCCTGCTGGCCTGGCTCCACGCCCAGCTTCTTCATGAGCTCGACGGTCTCGGAGGCACAGACCGACGAGGGGGCGGACGTCTTCTCCTTGCCGATTGTGATGCACGCGGTCAGGGCGAGGGTGCTCGCGATGAGGCTGGTCTTCAGGGCTGGCGGCATGGGGGCGCTCCTTCGTAGCGAGACTCCCCGCACTACACCGGCGCGCTGCCGGGTGGCCGGCGTGCGTCGTACAGCCGTCGGGCAACGGACGATGCGTCAGGCCTCGGTGACGGGCCTCCGGTGAGGAGTCCACACCCGGTGGTCCCAGACGAGCGACAGCACGGTGATGAGCAGGCCCACGATGACGTCATTGAAGGTAGCGGCGCGGTAGCTGCTGTAACCCAGGACGAAGGGCGAGACGATGAGCCACATGCCGAGCGGGGTGTTGGCGTAGCGCAGCTTGGGGACCGCGATGGCCGCGAGGGCCAGCAGCATGGTGCCCAGACCCACGCACAGGTCATTCAGCTGAGGTTCCTGGAGCCGGTAATCGAGCACGAAAGGCGCCGACACCAGCCAGAAGCCCAGGATGACGTTCAACCAGCGAGCCCACATTCGCCGCTCCTCCGGACGCTTGCACCGTTCAGGGGTTCAAGGTGGGGAGACAGGGCGTCTGGGTGCAACGGGGTGTTCTCTCTCTGGTAGCGAGCATCCACTCACGAGCCCGTCCGCCTGCCCGCCCGCTCTCTCGGTCGCCTTCCGAGTGACACCCAGGGAAAGGTAGGACACGGGGATGCTCCCATTCCCTCTGGGAGAGGGCCGGGGTGAGGCTCTGCTCCGAGGCTGTTCTCGTTGCCTGTTGTTCGCTTCTCGCCGGAAGCCCGAGTTCGCACCGTGTCATCCGATTCACGCGGGAGCATATCGGGACCACTCTGCCCTCCTTCACGGGTAGGAAGACGGTGACGGCTACCCGCACCCCGTCCCTCTCCCGAAGGGCGAGGGGAAATTGGAGACACCCATGCCCCAGTACGACTTCGACATGTTCACCATTGGTGCGGGCTCAGGCGGAGTGGCGTCGAGCCGCCGGGCGGGCTCGTACGGGGCTCGCGTGGCCATCTGCGAGGACAACCGCATCGGTGGCACCTGTGTGCACCGAGGCTGCGTACCCAAGAAGTTGCTCGTCTACGGTGCCCACTTCCACGCGGACTTCGAGGACGCGGCGGGCTACGGCTGGTCGCTGTCCGAGCCCGGCTTCGACTGGAAGAAGCTCCAGGTGGCGAAGGACAAGGAGCTGGAGCGGCTCGACGGGGTGTACCGGCGCCTGCTGAGGGACTCAGGAGTACAGCTCATCGAGGGCCGAGGCCGGGTGGTGGACGGGCACACCGTGGAGGTGGGGGGCCAGCGCTACACGGCGGAGCGCATCCTGGTGGCGACGGGCTCGTATCCCTTCCTCCCCGAGGTGACGGGCATCGAGCATGCCATCACCTCGGATGGGGCGCTGAACCTGCAGGAGTTGCCGAGGCGCATCGCCATCGTGGGTGGGGGCTACATCGGGGTGGAGTTCGCGGGCATCTTCAACGCACTGGGTGCGAAGGTGATGATGCTCATCCGGGGCGACACGGTGCTGCGCGGCTTCGACGACGACATCCGCGCGATGCTCACACAGGAGATGCGCAAGAAGGGCATCGACATCCGGCCCGAGACCTTCGTTCGTGACATCGAGAAGCGGGCAGATGGGACACTGAGCCTGCTGACGAGGATGGGGGACACGCTCGAGGTGGATGCGGTGCTGTACGCGACGGGGCGAGTGCCACAGACAAAGAGGCTGGGGCTGGAGGAAGTCGGAGTGCGGCTGGACGCACGGGGAGCGGTGGAGGTGGACGAGTGGTCGCGCACCAGCGTGGAGAGCATCTACGCGGTGGGGGACGTGACGGACCGCATCAACCTCACGCCGGTGGCAATCGCGGAGGGGCGCGCCTTGGCGGAGACGCTCTTCCATGACAACCCCACGAAGATGGACCACACGGGGGTGGCGTCGGCGGTGTTCAGCCAGCCGCCGGTGGGGACGGTGGGGTGTACGGAGCTCGAGGCGCGCGAGCGTCACGGAGAGGTGGACGTCTACGTATCGAACTTCCGGCCGATGAAGCACACGCTGAGTGGGCGGGACGAGCGGACGATGATGAAGGTGATCGTCGAGCGCGACAGTGGGCGGGTGCTGGGCTTCCACATGGTGGGGGCGGACGCGCCGGAGATCATCCAGGGCCTGGCGGTGGCGCTGAAGTGTGGGGTGACGAAGAAGCAGCTCGACGCGACGGTGGGCATCCACCCGACGGCGGCCGAGGAGTTCGTGACGATGAGGGACAAGAGGCCGGACCCGGTGGCGGACGCGGCGCAGGATCTCGGTCACAACGCCCGGCAATCCTGAGCCCCGTGCTCAATTCCGTGGAGATCACCGCTCACAAAGAAGCACAGGGCGCCGGCCACAGGGCCCTCGGCGGAGACACCAGCGGCGAAGCGGTTCCCACGCTGGTAGCCGAAGCGGTTCTCCACGAGGGACAGCTGCGTCTGACGGACTCGGGGACGCCGTGCTCGCCGCACCAGTCCTTGGCGGCCTGGAAGCAGGGGACGAGCTCGGGGTGGCACCGGGTCCTCATCAAGCGCATGGACTTCTCCTCCGCGAGGGGCGGGCCCTGGCGGAACTCAATGGGTCGGACGGAATCCGGGAACGGTTGGAGCTCCATGGACCCGAATCCAGGAATAAAAGAACAAAGGGGAAGTTGAAATTCAGCCTCGGGGAGGCTGGAATACGTCACGAGCGTGTAACCGGGCGAGCGGAGGCAGGGGCTCTGCCCATCCGGCGGGCTCCCGTTGCAGCGGGACTGGCGGGAGCGTGGGTGCTTGCGCGGGCAGGGGGGACACCATGCGGCCACAAGGACAAGCCAGGCACGAGTCGGGGCACGTCGTGGTGCTCTCGGGGCAGTCCTCGCAGGACGCCTCCCAGGCCGCATGCGCCTCCGTTGCGCCCAATAGCAGGACGAGGGCGAGCGCGAGCAGCATGGACAGGGCACGGCGCATGGACGTTGCCCTCGCGTACCTCCATCCGCGGGCAGCGGCAAGGCTCGCGGGGGGAACGGCTCTCCGCGTCAGGTTGTCTGGACTTCAGGCGTCCCTGGCCGCGCCATCGCCAGGAAATCGGTAGGCCTTCGTCTCTCCCGTAGAGGGCGCGCCGTGAAGCCGCCCGCCCGACGGGAGCTGTGCTCGCGAGGCCATGTCAGAGAGGGGGGAGATGATGATGACCAAGGACAGCAAGGGGGGAATATTGCAATCCTCAAAAATTGAGGATACTGTGGCAAGGGAGGATTCCGTGTTTCAGGACGGGGGGGAAATGCTCGAGCTCATACCGAACTACTTCCTGGTGGAAGGCGCGCAGCTGGACGAGAGCTGTGAGGATGGCCTCTCGCTGTCTCGCCGCTCGGTCTTCACCGAGAAGCTCCTCCCGGCGCGTTGGAAGCCCGTGGGGCGCAAGGGCTCCCGGCGGGAGCTCGCGCAGCGTCCCTCCGTCGTGTCCCTGCCCGTCTGACCGTTTTCGAGCACGGGTAAGCAACCTCAATCCTTCAGGTTGCAATCCAGGGATTCCTGGTTAGTCTCCGCCTCCATGGACACTCCGATTTCCGCCCGGACCGCCATCCTGATGTCGCTGATAGGGGAGCGGGGCTTCGGGCTGGAGATCATCGAGAGGGTCCGGGAGAGGACGAACGGGAAGATTCTGCTGAACGAGGGGTCTGTGTATCCGGCGCTCAAGGCGCTCGAGCGGGAGGGGTTGCTGCGCAGCTTCGAGGGAGAGCCCCTGCCTGAAAGAGGCGGACGTCCGAGGCGTTACTACGAGTTGACGGGTGAGGGTCGGAAGGTGGCCAGGGAGCAGCGCACGGCGTTGCTCAACCTGCTGCAAACGGCGGAGGCATTCTAAATGGACATCCAGCACCCGAATGATCCCCGGCAGCAGTTCCCGCTATTGAGTGCGTTCGGGATGGAGGGCGACGTCGAGGACGGGCTCACCAACTCGCACCGTCCCGTGCTGGCCGCGGACCTCACCCGGAAGGAGCGCGAGCCGCTGCCCCCGCCCGAGGCCCAGGCAGCTGAGCAGGGCGACGAGGAGGACTCCATCATCTGGGTCTCTCCGGTGGCCCCGGTGCATCAGGTGGTGCGGCGGGTGGAGGGCTTCCTCGGTCTGGTGTGCCGGTGGGTGCCCGCGCGTGTCGCCAACGAGGAGCTGGGTGACGCCCTGGAGCGCATCCATACGCTGGCCGGTGTCGGGATTCCTGCGTGGATGCTCTATGCCCAGGCGGGGGTGTCCGCCTTCTGGGCGCTCGTCCATACGGTGCAGGATGCCGCCATCCGGCTCACCCGGACGCAGCGAGCGGAGCGGTAGGCGCTAGCCCTTCAGCAGGTTCTTCATCACGAACCAGACGTTGGCGGGGCGCTCGGCGAGCCGGCGCATGAAGTACGGGTACCAGTGCTTGCCATAGGGCACGTAGATGCGCACCGGGTGGCCCTCGTCCACCAGCCGCTCCTGCAAGTCCCTGCGGATGCCATAGAGCATCTGGAACTCGAAGGCGCCGCGAGGCAGTCCCTTCTTCCGGGCATACGCCAGCGTCTCCTCAATCATCCGCTCATCGTGCGTGGCGATGCCGTGGTACAGCCCGCTGTCGAGGAGGATGCGCATGACGCGGAGGTAGTTCTCATCCACGTCCTTCTTCTCCTGGAAGGCGATGTCGGGTCCTTCCAGGTAGGCGCCCTTGCACAGGCGAATGCGGATGCGCTCGGCGCACAAGGCGCGGGCATCGGCCTCGGTGCGGTACAGGTAGCTCTGCAGCACCGCGCCCACGTGTGGCTCGCCGAACTCCTGGTGCAGCGCGCGCACCACGTCCAGCGTGGCCTGGGTGACCTCGCCTTGCTCCATGTCCACGCGCACGAAGGAGCCGCGTCGCTTCGCGTCGGCCACCACCTCGCGTGCATTGCGCAGCGCCAGCTCCCGGTCGAAGAGCAGCCCGCATTGCGTGAGCTTCAGCGACACGTTGCCGCGCACCCCCACCTGGTCGATGCGCGCCAGCAGCCGCTGGTACTCGTGCACCTCGTCGAGCGTCTCGTCCGGATTGCACACCGCCTCGTTGAGGTGGTCGAAGGAGACCGTCAGTCCTCGCGCGTTGAGCCCCTTCACCGCGGCCACGGCCTCCTCCAGCGTCTCGCCGGCGATGAAGCGGCGGGCGATGCGCCGCAAGGCGGGGACGCCGGTGGCAACGTCCTTCAATCCCTCGCGGCGCGAGAGGAACATCAGGGCGGAGCGGGACAACTGCGTGGCCTGGTCCATGGGTTCCTTTACGGGTCGTGTCGGGCGAGGAAGTCGCCGACGAGAGCGTTGAAGGCCTCGGTGTGGCTCATGTACGGCAGGTGGCTGGCCCCGCGGATGACCTCCAGGCACGAGCCGGGGATGCGCGCGGCCACGTCTCGGGCATACGAGAGCGGCACCAGCAAATCCCTGGCGCCGTGGACGACGAGGGTGGGCACGCGCAGGCGCTCGAGGTCATCCAGGTAGTCCGCGGCGAGGATGTCCCGCAGCCGCCGCAGCAGCTCCAAGGGGGACAGCCGGCGCGCCTCGCGGACGATTTCGGCCCGGCCCTCGGGAGGCAGGTGGATTCCCCCCAGCACCCGGGCCGCCGTGGGCGCGAAGAGGTAGGCGAAGGGTTTGGGCATGCGCACCAGCGTGGACAGGGCCAAGGCCCAGCGTCGCACCCGATGCACGCTGGCCACCGGCGACACCAGCACCAGCGCCTTGATGCGCTCGGGGTGGGCCAGCGCGTAGGCAAGGGAGATGAGGCTGCCGAAGGACGAGCCCACCAGGGAGAAGCGCTCGGGAAGACTCGCGTCCGGGTGCTCCAGCGCGGCGAGGTTCCACTGCAGCGGCGTGTGCGTCAGGGGCGTCTGTTGCGTCGGGGTCCACAGCAGGAGCCGCCGCTCGGTGGCCAAGGGACGCATGGGGGCGAACGAACGGCCGGACGCTCCCAGTCCTGGCAGGCACAGCACGGTCCGCGAGGCGTTGAGGTTGCTGCCGGGAAAGGTGAAGAGCCGGATGGGGTGGCCACGCACCAGTCGCTGCTCACACGCCAATTCATAGCCCCGTTGGATGTCTTCCGGCTCGGGGACGAGTCGCGGCGGGGCGGGGGGATGGGTGGCTTCATGCATGGCAGGCTCGGATGAGGAGGTGGTGCACGCGCGTGGCAATCCGGTCGCGAAAGTGTTTCAGCCGGGACTCGGGTGCATCCACGGGGGGGGGGGCCAGCGAGGGGCCGATGACGAAGGTCATCTTCACGGGCAAGGGCAGTGGACCCAAACCCATCCCCAAGGGCACTCGGTATTTCTCTCCAGGTGCGAGCGGGACACACCAGCGTTCATTCGTTGAGCAAAGAAAGATGTCATCCACGCCAAAGCCAGCGAAGGGCACGATGGGGACGCCTGACTGGGCGGCCAACCGCACGAAGCCGAGCGTCCCCTCCCAGCGCAGCGTGTAATGGTGCTGGGGTTTCTTGAATGTCTCCCAGGCGCCGCCCGGATAGCAGACGACGAGGTGTCCTTGCTTCAACATGGACAATGCGTTCTCTCGGGTGCCCTCGACACCGCCCAACCAGGGCAGCACGGTTCTCACCAGGGGTATCTTGAAGAAGCCTCGCTCGGCCAGCCCCAATGGGTAGCGGCCTGTAGCGCGATGTATCAAATGGAAGAAGGCAGGCGTCTCGTAACCCCAGAGGCCGTGATTGCCTACGAGCAGCACCGGGCCTCGGGCAGGCAGGTGCTCGGCGCCCAGCAGGCGGGCTCGGTGATAGCGGGCAGAGAGGGCCGCGCCGGTCTCGGCGAACCGGAAGACCGCGCGGCGCAAGGGGTTCTGGGCGGCATCCACGGGGTCAGAAAATGGCGATGCCCCAACCCGATGACAGACTCCCTCCGCGCGCCTGCCTGCCACCCCTTCCCATCTGCTGGAAAAGTCGTATGGGGAATGCAACTTTCAACGCCTGTCAGGAAGGGGGGAGGGCCCGGAGAGCGAGCGACCTCCGGCCTCGGTGGTTGTCCGCACCTGGAGGGGTGTCGATGGTTGTGGGGCCATGGGGCCTTTCGAGATGCTGTCAGGGAAGCAAGGGGAGCTGCTGGCGTGCTTTGAGGCGTTGGCACCGGGTGAGGAGGGGTTGCCACCGCCCGAGCGGGTGGAGGAGATGCTCGAGTCGCTCTGGCTGCACGTGCGGCTGACGGAGCGTCACCTGCAGCCCTTGGTGGTGCGAGTGGAAGGGCAGGCACGGGCCCTCCAGGAGGCCGAGGTCCTCCTGGCCATGCACGAGCTGATGGCCGAGCTGGAATGGTTTCCGCGCGGCA
Organism: Archangium lansingense; assembly: GCF_026626635.1. GTDB lineage: Bacteria > Myxococcota > Myxococcia > Myxococcales > Myxococcaceae > Archangium > Archangium lansingense. The sequence goes on along the minus strand of NZ_JAPNKA010000001.1, from coordinate 13,120,533 downwards.
GTCTGGAGTGGCAGGTGCGGTTGATGGCCCTGGAGGACGCGGCGGTTGCCCATGTCCGTTCTCTGGAGCTCCAACTCTTTCCCCAGCTCGCCGAAGCGCTGGATGAGCGCGAACAATTGGACCTCGTCCGGGCCCTGGCGGCCACGCGCGAAGCTTTGTGGATGGAAATGCGGCGCACCCGTTCGGGGTTCCAGACGTTGGATCAGCACGAGTCCTGTTTGTCTTGAGGCTGAACGGGCTTTCAGTTGCTGACAACAATCATCACGTCAGACGCAAACTTTATTTATTTTTAATCGACAAGTCGTGTATGGGTGCAGTTATGACTGGGCAGCTGTTGAATAGAACAGCCCCTGGTACAGCAACCCCCAAGGTGGTCCGGCTCTCCCCGGAGACGGCCCACTGAGAGAGGATACACGAGCATGTCGGTCGATAAGGCATTCCGGGAGATGGTTCGTAACGAGATTGAGGCGCAGCTCAAGCCCCTGCGTGACCTGGTGTCGCGTCTGGAGGCGGGCACGGCGGATCTCGATCGTCTCCGCACCGTGGCGGAGCAGCTGGCGCCGCTGGCTGGCGCGGTGGGCCCCCTGTTTGGCGTGGCCGCTGGTAGCCGCGGTGCTGCAGCAGCGCCGGTCCGTCGTGGCCCGGGCCGTCCGGCTCGCGCCGCCTCGGCTCCCGCGCCGGTGTCGGGTGGCAAGAAGCGCGGCCGCAAGCCGGCCGCCGAGGGTGGGTCCCGTGAGTGCGCCATCCGGGGCTGCGGCAAGCCCAGCCGCACCAAGGGCTACTGCGCCGCGCACTACCAGAAGCTGCGCATGCTGGAGAAGACCAACCGCCGCCCGACGAACTGGGTGGACTACGCTGAGTCCAACAGCGTGGAGGACATCAAGCTGCCGCGTGGCCGCGCCGCTGCCAAGGCGCTCGCCGAGGCCAAGAACGCGGGCTGAGCCGCACTCCGGCTGAGCCGGAATTGGACCGGACCCTTCCATTCTCCCTGGTAGAGGGTCCGGTTCTTGCGGGCACGTCGTGAGCCCGCCATTGTTGGGCATCATGAACAAGCGCGAGCTGGAACCCGGAATCTTCACCGACCTGGCCGGACGGACCACGTACGGCGACTACTTGCAGCTGGACCGTCTGCTGTCCGCGCAGGTGCCTCGCTCGCAGCCGCCGCACCATGACGAGCTGCTGTTCATCATCCAGCATCAGACGAGCGAGCTGTGGATGAAGCTGCTCGTGCATGAGCTGACGGCCGTCATTCGTTATATCCAGGCGGACAACCTGGAGCCCTCGTTCAAAATCTTCTCCCGCGTGGGCCACATCCAGCGGATGCTCTTCGAGCAGTGGAGCGTGCTGGAGACACTCACTCCCAATGAGTACCTCGAGTTCCGGGGCGCGCTGGGACAGGCCTCGGGCTTTCAGAGCTACCAGTACCGCGCGTTGGAGTTCTTGCTCGGCCACAAGGACGAGCACTCGCTGGGGCCCTTCAAGCACATGCCGGGCGTGCATGCCCAGCTCGAGCTCTTCCTGCACTCGCCCAGTGTATATGACGAGTTCCTGCGGCACCTGGCGCGCCAGGGCCATGCGGTGCCGGCGGACCGCGTCGAGCGCGACTGGCGCCTGCCTTATGAGAAGAGCACCGGGGTGATGGAGGTGTTCCGCCACATCTACGAGAATCCCGAGAAGCACTGGGATGCCTACGAGATGTGCGAGAAGTTGGTGGACGTGGAGGAGCGCTTCCAGCTCTGGCGCTACCGGCACATGATGACGGTGATGCGAGTCATCGGTTTCAAGCCGGGCACCGGTGGCTCCTCGGGCGTGGGCTTCCTTCGCAAGGCGTTGGACTTGCGCTTCTTCCCGGAGCTCTGGGACGTGCGCACCGAGCTCGCTCCCCCGGGAAGCAGGTAGGGCTTCCCACGCGGCTGCCCGGGGCGTCTCCCATTCCTAGCTTGAGCAGGAAAAGGAGGAGACACCATGGGCGAGCACGACAGGCCGAAGCGCGAGCCCCCGCTTCCAGAGGATGACGAGGGGCGTCCGAAACGTCAGGCCGGAGACCGGCCGGTTCCCACACCAGGGCATGTCGGCAATCTTCCCGATGACGCCCCCGGCCCCGGCAAGCCGGTCGTCTTTCCGCCCCGGGAGCCGCGGGACTGAGTGTTCACCACGGGAGGAGGGTGCATTGGGTCCCTCCTCCCCTCGTGCTAGAGCAGCCCCATGCTCGCGCTCACCCTCGCCGCAGTGCTCGCAGCAAATCCCAATCCCGTCGACGCCTGGTCTCGCAAGGCCTGCCCTCCTCCAAAGCAGACGCCTGACTCCAACGTCGAAATGAAGTTCATGGAGCAGCAGCGCGCCGAGTGCCTGAAGAAGGCCATGAACAAGGCGCTCGACAAAGTCATCGTCCCCCTCAAGAAGTCCAAGCCTCCCGCCTTCAAGGAGTGGATGTCCTTGCAGGCCGACTACAACCGCTGGATGGCCGAGGCCTGCGCCGCCGTCGAGGAGGCCAACTGGGTGGACCTCTCCACCGGCGAGCGCTCCATGGGCACTGGCTATGGTTTCACCGAGAGCCAGTGTCTCCAGCGTCAGTTCTCCTGGCGGGGCTTCTACGCGGATGCTTGGGCTCGCAAGGACTGGAACGGGATTCAGAAGGCGCTCGAGGGCTTCGCCGAGTCCGCCCGCAAGGCCCGCGACACCCTCCAGTCCTACCGCTCCAAGGCGCAGGCCGCTGCCTCCCGCGCTCCCGCTCATGTCGAGGAGTCCGACCTCCCCATGCGCCAGCTCGCCCAGGCGGACTGGAAGCCCTATATGGAGCGCCTGGAGCGCGCCGCCTCCGGCCCCGAGGCCCTCTCCCGCCGCCAGTGCGCCCTCCACCCCAGTCCTCCCACCGATTGCGCCCAGCGCTTCTCCGAGAGCCTCGCCGCTCAGCTCGATTTCTCAGACGCTCTCAGCAATCAAGAAAGTGGGAACTAGCGGTACGACGCCGGGGGGATGTCAGACTGCTTTGCAACATGGCATTCATCATGACTGCCATGTTGAGCCCCGCTCCTCTGTCGCATCTCGAGTTCCCTCCTCTGCGCCGGAAGGGGCTCGAGCTGGTCTCGCGCTCCGTTACCTCTCGCTCGGCTGCGCTCCACGCCTATGCGGCCTCTCAGCTGGGCGCTGAGCTCATCGCCACCTACGGCGCTGGCCGGGGCTCCGCTGGCAACAGCTCCTGGCTCCTGCTCTCCGGGCTCGAAATCCACCTCGGCCAGAGCGTCCTCGCCCCGGACCTCATCGGCTGGCGGCGCGAGCGCCTGCCGCGCATGTCTCGGGGCTCCTCCGGCATCGCGCTCGCCCCGGACTGGGTCTGCGAGGTGCTCTCCCACCCCGAGGAGCGCGCCCAGCTGCTGCCCCTCTACGCCCACGAGGGCATCCGCCACGTCTGGCTGGTGGACCCCGAGGTGCGCACCCTGGAAGTCCTCCAGCTCGACGGCCGCCGCTATTCGCTGACCGCCTTGCACTCGGGGACAGGCACCGTCCGTGCCGAACCTTTTGGTGCCCTGGAGCTTCCGTTGCGCCTCCTGTGGGCGGAGTGAACGGCTAATCTGCGGTCCTTATGGCCGCCGAGTCGCTCGTCTTCGAGAAGGCCCACGTTCTCTGCTACCGCACCTTCGACATCGCCGAGGAGATCAACCTCGAGCAGGCTCGCCGGGTCATCTCCTCGGATGCTCGCCGCCTGAAGCTCGGCCGCGAGAACAGCCAGTACCTTCAGCTCCCCAACCCCCCGTTGGCCTTCGAGCTGGGCCGGCGCGCGCTCGCCCTGCGCCAGGGGCCCGTCACCGTGGACGTGACGGCGCGCCTCTTCGACCATGGCGCCGCCTCCATCATCCTGCGCGTCCCGGTGGCCCCGGGCACCACGCTCGAGCCGCTCATCGCGCTCGCCGATGAGCTCTATGACAGCGTGGCCCTCGAGGAGCTCGCGCTGGAGCTCATCGAGTCGGTGCGCAAGATGATTGCCCCGGCCGTGCAGGGGCCGCACCTGTGGGATCAGAACGAGAGCTACACCGTCCTCTTCGTCGAGCGGATTGAGGGCAACCCCTCCGCCGAGGAGCTGCTGGCGCGCGCGGACCTGGCGCGGGTGCTGCTCGGCGAGGTGAACGACAAGCCGCTGTCCGCCCGCGAGCGCGAGGCCGTCACCCAGTCGCGCTTCAGCTACACCGTGGATGACCTGGCCGTCATCGACTGGAACAGCGCCTTCGTCTACGAGCCCTCCGGCTCCAGTGACATCCCCGATCTCTTGGAGGTGGCCAACGCCCAGCTCCTCGAGTTCCGCTACTACGACTACCTGCTGGATGCCCATATTGGCCGCATCCACGATGAGGTGCAGGCCCGGCGCCACGGCTTCCTCGCCCTCTTCCGCAGCCCCTACCGCGCCCTGGCCCGCGAGACGCTCGCCACCCTGGTGGACCTCAACGAGTTCATCGAGCGCGTGGAGAACAGCCTCAAAATCATTGGCGATTTCTACCTGGCCAAGGTCTACGAGGCCTCCGTCAAGCGCATGCGCATTCCGGCCTGGCAGGCCTCCGTCACGCGCAAGCAGCAGCTGCTGGCCCAGACGTACAGCCTGCTCAAGGGCGAGGTGGACACGGATCGCTCCCTCACCCTGGAGCTCACCATCGTCCTGCTCATCGTCCTGGAGATCCTCTTCGCCTTCCTCCGGGTCTTCGAGTAGGCGCCCCCGCAAGTGAGCCGTTGGACATCCGGGCAAACCCGGGAGTTCCGACTATCCTGAAGCGGACGCTCCGCCGAAGAGGCGGTGGGAAGCGGATGGTAGTCGTGGAAAACTCCTATCTCATGCTCGGTACTGATGTGGACCGGGCCTGGGGGGTGGGGCATGCAGGTGCCCGGAAGCAATTTCGTCGCTGCGGTGGAGCGCATGTCGCGCGCGCTGGAGCAGCTTGCGTCAGCTCCGTCGGCCACGGCCGTGCTGCAGGAGGTGGTGCGCTGTGCCGCCTCCTCTGTGGGGCTGGAGCGCGCGGCCATCGCCTGGTTGGACGTGGATGGACTGCTGCTGACCCATGCCACCCCTGGGGTGTGTCCCGAGGCAGTGGGCAGGTGTGGACGCCTCCTATTGGAGGCCCCGCGTCAGGAGCCCGTGCCCTGGCTGTTCCACCAGACGGAGTCGGGGCTGGAGCCGGCGCTCACCACGGTGATGGACGGGCTGGGGGCGGCGTCGCTGCTGGCCCTGCCCGTGCGCGCCTCGGGCGGGGGGCATGTGGGCTTGCTGATGGGGCCCTCGCCGGAGCCGCGCACCTTCTCTCCCGAGGAGATGCGGCGCTTCACCCTCTATGCGCAGCTGGCGGGGCTGGCCATCGAGCGCGGCCGGTGGGTGGAGTCCGCGCGCAGCTCCGCGCTGCAGGCTCGGGCCGAGGCGGAGCATGCTGAGTTGCTGCGCCTCACCAGCTTCCAGGCGGTGACGGAGGCCTTCGGCCGCGCCCTCACCCGTGAGGACGTGGGCCGGGTCGTGTTGGAGCTGGGCGTGCCCGCGGTGGGCGCGTTGGCCGGCACGGTGCACCAGGTCTCGGCGGATGGGCGCTCGGTGGAGCTGGTGTCGGCGGTGGGCGTCGGTGAGGCGCACCTCGCCCCCCTGCGCTCGATGCCGAGGGAGACGCCCCTGCACGAGATGCCCGGCTTCGACGCCGCGGCCCGTGGCATGCCGGTGTGGCTGGAGTCTCCCGAGGAGGCTCGGGCTCGCTACCCCGCTTTCGGAGCGTACATGGCGCACCAGTCCTGCCAGGCCTATGCCTTCTTGCCCCTGTGCGTGGAGCAGCGAAACCTGGGGGTGCTGACCTTTGGTTTCGTTCAGGCTCGGCGCTTCACCGAGCTGCAGCGCACCCTCATGCTGGGGCTGGCCCGCCAGTGCGCCCAGGCCATGGAGCGCGCCCGCCTCTATGAGAACGAGCGCACGGCTCGTCTCCAGGCGGAGGCCGCTGGGCAGCGACTGCAGCTCCTGGCCGACGCGGGCGTGCTGCTGTCCGGCTCCCTGGAGTGGGAGACGACCGTGTCTGGAGTGGCGCAGCTCGCGGTGGGTGGCTTCTCGGACTGGTGCGCGGTGGACTTCCTCGACGACCACGGCGCCCTGCGGCGGCTCACCGTGAAGCATGTGAATCCCGAGCGCGCGCTGATGCATGACAAGATCGAGGTCTTCTGCCCGGAGCGGGCACGGCCCTCGGCGATCACGGATGTGGTGCGCACCGGACGCTCGCAGCTCGTCACCGGACTGGTGCCTCTCTTCACGCGCAAGGTGGAGGCGCGTCCCGAGGTTGGTGCTGGGGCTCAGTCCGAGGGGGGCTCGTTCATCATCGTTCCGCTGATAGCGCGCCAGCGCACCCTGGGCGCCATGTCCTTCGTGCGCGGGCCGGAGCGCTCGCCCTTCACCGACGCGGACCGCGCGCTCGCCGAGGACCTGGCCGCCCGCGCGGGGATGGCCATCGACAACGCACGTTTGTTGCGCAAGGCCCGCTCCGCCGAGGCCGAGTCCCGCCGCAACGCCGCGCGCCTGCGCATCCTCGTGGAGGTGGACCAGCTGCTGGCCGAGGCTGGCCTGGACCTGCCCGCGGTGCTGGATGTGATTGCCCGCAAGGTGTCCGAGGTGATGGGGGATGGGTGCGTGCTGCAGCTCATGGCCGAGGACGGGGCCTTCCTGGAGCCTGTCACCATCCACCACCCGGAGCCGGAGGCGCGCTGGATGCTGGCGGGCACCGTGCACGCGCGGCGGCAGAAGGTGGGCGAGGGGTTCCACGGGAGCGCCGTCTCCCACGGGCGCGCGGTGCTGCTGCCGGACATCGATGTGGAGGAGGCGCGGGCCTCCGGTGGACTGCCCGAGTACCTGCCCTACCTGGACCGCTACGGGCCGCAGAGCTTGCTGGTGGTGCCGCTGGCGGTAAAGGGGCGCGTGTTCGGCAGCCTGGGCGTGGTGCGGGATGTGGCGGGCGGCCGGCCCTATGGCGAGGACGACCAGATGCTGCTGCAGAGCCTCGCCGAGCGCGCCGCCCTGGCCATCGAGGACGCGCGGCTGTACGGCGCGGCCACCGAGGCAGTGAGGCTGCGGGATGACTTCCTCTCGGTGGCGGGGCACGAGCTGAAGACGCCGCTGAGCGCGCTGCGGCTGCAGATTCAGATGCTGGCACGTACGGCGCGGGAGGTGGCCACCACGCCGGGACTGGCTCAGCGCGTGGAGAAGGCCGAGCGCACCAGCGAGCGGCTGGGCGCCCTCATTGACGAGCTGCTGGACGCGGGCCGCATTACCTCGGGGCGGATGAAGCTGGAGCGCGAGGACGTGGACCTGGCGACGCTGACGCGCGACACCGTGGGGCGCATGTCCGAGGCGCTCGCCCGCGCCGGCAGCGAGGTGAAGCTGCTGGCTGATACCTCCGTGCCAGGGCGCTGGGACCGCGTGCGTCTGGAGCAGGTGGTGGGCAACTTGTTGTCCAATGCCGCCAAGTACGGGCGCGGCCAGCCCGTCGAGGTGCGCGTGGAGTCAGGCCCCGATGGTCGGGCCCGGCTGGTGGTGAAGGACAACGGGATTGGCATTGCCCCCGAGGACCAGGCCCGCATCTTCGAGCGCTTCGAGCGCGCCGTGAATGGCAAGCAGTTCCATGGACTCGGGCTGGGGCTGTGGATTTCTCGGGAGATCATCGAGTCCCACGGCGGGCACATCCTCGTGCAGAGCGCTCCCGGCGAGGGGTCCACGTTTACGGTGGAGCTGCCTCGGGAGTAGGGGCCCGAGTAGGGCTCTCGGGGGACAACCCGGGGGGCGTGGCACCCTCACCCCCACCCTCTCCCGGAGGGCGAGGGGGCGTCGGCGGGCGAGGGGGCTGGCGCGGGCGCGGGGGGTATACGCGGAATCAGGAATTCTTCTGCCTGCTTGTGCCTCGGCCAGGGGAGCCTGGCTCCTATGTGTCCCCTCCCCGGAGGCTGGGATACGCTGGGCCTCGAATCACCCTTAGGAAGGTGGAGAGCCCGTTTGACCCGTGCCGATGGCAGCAACCGCACCGCGGTTCGCGCGGATAGCCCTCTCTTCGGCGAGCTCCTACTCAAGCTCGGCATCGTCACGCCCAATCAGATCGAAGAGGCCCTCGCCCTCCAGTCCCTCAATGGTCAGCGGCTCGGCGAGGCTCTCATCTCCCTGGGCTACGTCACCCGCCAGCAGATCCAGGACGCCCTCGGAGAGGCGCTCGGTCTTCACGACAACCCGACTCAGGGCTTCACCCCCGCGCAGCCTCCGCTGGGTGAGCTGCTCGTGGGCCTCAAGTACCTCACTGTCGCCCAGCTCGACGAGGCGCTCGCCCTCCAGCGCCGCACCGGTCGCAAGCTGGGGGAAATCGTCGTCGAGCACGGGTACTGCACCTACAAGCAGCTCTACGAAGGCCTTGGGCTCCAGAACCGCGTCTCCGGTCGCCAGGAGTCTCCCGCTCGCACCCAGGTGCAGGAGGGCGGCAACCACCGCGTCATGGTCGTCGACGACAGCCCCCTGGCCTGTGCCTTCGTCCAGGAAGGGCTCGTGTCGCTCGGCTACGAGGTCATCTGCTTCCAGGACCCGTACGAGGCCCTTGAGCAGGTGGGCAAGGTGCAGCCGGCCATCGTTCTGAGCGACCTGGATATGCCCGGCATCGACGGCATGGAGCTGTGCCGCCGTCTCAAGGAAGGCCCCAGCCGGGCCATGCCCGTCATCATCCTCACCGCCAACGACAACGACACCGAGCGCGTGAAGGGCCTGCGCGCGGGCGCGGATGACTACGTCAACAAGTCCGCCTCCATGGACGAGCTCGCCGCGCGCATCGATAGCGTCATGCGCCGCACCGGTGAGACGGAGCGGATGCGCAAGCTCTTCGCCCGCTACACCTCCGACGCCGTCGTCGAGGAGATCCTCAAGAGCCCCGACTCGGTGGTGCTCACCGGTGAGAAGCGCGAGGTCACCATCCTCTTCGCGGACATCCGCAACTTCACCGGGCTCGCGGACAGTCTCCCGCCAGAGCAGACCGTCGGTGTGTTGAACCAGGTGCTGGGCGGGCTGTCCGACGCGGTGCTCACCTGCGGCGGGACGTTGGACAAGTTCCTCGGTGACGGGCTCATGGCCGTCTTCGGTGCGCCCGTGTTCCGCGAGGACGATGCGCTGCGTGCGCTCCAGTCCGCGAAGATGATGATGGCCTTCATGGTCGAGCTGCGCGAGCGCGCCGAGGCCGAGTGGGCCACCACCCGCCAGGGCCGCCCCCTCACGCTCGAGCTGGGCATTGGCATCAACTCGGGCATGGCCGTGGCTGGCAACATCGGCGGCTCCATGCGCACCGAGTACACCTGCATCGGCGACTCGGTGAATGTGGCCGCGCGCCTGTGCGCCCTCGCCGGGCCTGGGGAGATTCTGGTCGGCGAGCGCACCGTCGAGCTGCTCACCGGTCATGAGTCGGGCTTCGAGGAGCTTCCCCCTGTGCGCCTCAAGGGCAAGCCCCACCCGGTGCCCCTCTTCCGCGCCCTCTGGTAGGTCACGAACAGCCTCCTGCGCCCATTCCTGGCACAGGGGCGGGGGCTGTCGACCGCAATCACGTCCGGCAGGGCACCACGGCGTCAGGCGCTGGTGGGGCGGGAAATCTCCTCGGCCCATCGCGGCTCATTATCTTCTCTCCATCACACCCGTTCGGCCCACCCCACCGACACCTGTGGAGGCTGAGATGAGCATCGCGGCGGCGACGCGGCAAGCGTATGCGGTTGTAGCGGAAGCGAAGTCGACGGCATTCCGGGAAGCTACGAGCCAGCCCTCCCGAGAGTCGGCGCTACAGAGCGTCGTGAAATGGATTCCGAGCGAGGCCCTCGGTAGCTATATCGCCCTGGTGGGCGTGGTGGCCCCCGAGAACGACGGGGGCCGGTGGGCTCTCTTCGTGATCGGCGCCGCGCTGGTCTGCATGTTCCTGCTGCTCAATGTCGCGCTCGCCAACAAGCAGGGCGCCGCGGAGTGGCTGGCCCAGAAGAAGCAAGGCGATCCTCCGAAGCTCGCGGGCTGGCGCCTGTTCGGAGTGCTCGTCCTATCGCTCGCCTCGTTCGTGGCGTGGGCGTGCGCGCTGCCGGGCACCCCCTTCCTCACGCTGAATCCCGATGCCACGCAGTGGGGGGGTGGGGTGGCGGTCGTGTGGTCGCTCCTTCTGCCGAAGGTGGCGGAGCTCTTGGACTTGAGGTTGCCATCAGTCTGAGGTCTGGCTCGTGTGGCGCTCGATGCTTCCGAGGGGGGCGCGCGGCTGATAAGAGGACTCCGTGACGCCGCGCCGCCGCCCCCATCTGATGGTCATCTTCCTGCCGTTCGCCTTCGTGGCCATCGGCATCACCGTGTGGCTCGGCCTCCGCGGCAAGCACGACCCTGGCGCTGCCCAGGTCCACGCCGACTTCGCCCGCCTCCTCTCCGCCCTCGAGGCCTACCGCGCCGAGCACGGCTCCATCCCCGACGAGGGGGATTTGTCCTTCCTCGTGCCGAAGTACCTCCCCGCCGTGCCCACCGACCCCTGGGGCCACCCCTATGCCTTCGCGAGCGATGGGCAGCGGCCCTTCCTTCAGTCCTATGGCCAGGATGGGCTGCGCGGTGGCAATGGTGCCAATCAGGACCACACCAACCATGACGGGCATGCGGCAGTGGGGACTCGGTAGGGGCGCGGTGGTGTAGACCCTCACCCCAACCCTCTCCCAGAGGGAGAGGGAGCTTGCACGGAGAGGGGAGGGGCGTCCTGGTGCGCACTCTCGTGGCCGGGGGCCTCCTGGCCCTTCGTGCAATGGTCATCCTCTCGTCGAGGGTTTTCCTGAGAGAGGGCACATCCCCTCGCGCCCTCGATGGGAGGCTGTCATGCCCGTGGTGTGCGCTACCAACCTGTCCCACGCCTCGGACCGCTCTGCCCAGGTCGCGGCCGCCATCGCCGCTCGCCTCGGTGAGCCCCTGTGGCTTCTCGGTGTGCTCGACACCGAGCACCCCTCTCCTCATGGCCCTCGCTCGCGTGATGAGGCGCTTACCCGGCTGTCCGCCGAGGCGGACCAGCTGCGCACCCCCGGCCTCGCCGTGGAGATGCGTCTGCTCGAGGGCCCTCCTGGCACCGTGCTCGCTGAGGAGGAGCTCGTCCGCAACGCTCGGCTGCTCGTTCTCTCCACCGAAGGCTGGGCCCCTGTCTCTGCCTGGCGCCGTACCCCTGTCTATGAGCGGGTGGCCCAGCAGGCCCACGTCCCCGTGCTCGTGGTGCGCCGTCAGGGCGACGCCCTCGCCGATTGGGCTCAGGGCCGCCGTCGCCTCCAGGTGCTCGTTGGCATAGATGACTCGCGCACCTCGGCCGCCGCTGTGACCTGGTTGCACGAGCTGCGTCGCGTGGGCCCCTGCGACGTCATCGCTGTCTCCGTTTGCTCCCCTGTCGAGGAGCGCGAGCGGCTGGGCATTCACACCCCCGTGCACCTCGAGGTGTTGGACCCGGTGGTGCGCCGCATCGAGGTGTTGGACCCGCAGGTGGAGCGTGTGCTGCTGCGCGAGCTGAGTGAGCGCGTGGGTGAGCTGCCGGGAGAGGGCCGACTGGAGCTTCACCTGGAGCCGGGCTTCGGTCGCCCCGCGGATCATCTGCTGCACGTGGCACACGCTCGCGGCGCGGACCTCGTCGTGGTGGGCAACCACCAGCGCGGAGGGCTCGCCCGGTTGTGGCACGGCTCCGTGTCCGCCGGCGTGCTTCGCCATGCCGAGCAGTCCGTGGCGTGCGTGCCCCCCAGCCAGCCCACGGCTCAGAGGAGCGTCCCGCCTCGCGCCGTGCTCGTCCCCGTGGACTTCTCCGAGGCCAGCGCTCGTGCCATCTCCCAGGCCCGCTCGCTCGTGCGCCCCGGTGGCCGCGTCCACCTGCTTCACGTGCACCGCCGCCGCCCCGCGGACCGCGCCTGGGTGATGGACCAGTACGGCGTTGTCCCCGAGCCCCCTCGCGAGCAGTCCGCTGTCCTCGAGCGTCTCAAGGCCTTCGTGCCCCACGAGGAAAACGCCACCGAGGTGCACTGGACCCTGGAGGGCGTCACCGGTGACGACGTCGCCCGAGCCATCTGCCAGGCCACCGAGCGCGAGGGGGTGGACCTGGTCTGCCTGGGTACGTCTGACGCACCGGGTCATGCCGACGTCTTCAACGACTCGGTGGCCCGAGCCCTCGTGGAGCGCTGCCGCCGCCCCGTCGTGGTCCTCCACGCGTGACCCTCCTCGACAGGTCTCGTGCGGTTCCCCGCTACTTTTGCAACTCCGTGGAAAGACTGGGGGATTTCCGCGTGCGGGGCTGGTTTACCGGCCCCTGAGACGTTGCCGGGTTCGACGGGAAACCCGATTTGCGTTAGGCTTTGTCAAAAGCAGTCAACGACGGGGGAGGTCTGCCTTTGACACCGCGAGGGTACCGCGAAGAGGAGCTTGTAGCGAACCGCGCTTCGGTGCTCCTGAGCGGCGGCACGGAAGATGAGCGGCGCACGTGGGCGGCGACGGCGGCGAGGAACTTTTCCAAGGAGGGGCCCCTGGTGGAGGTCCGCCAGACCGAGCAGGTCGGCGACGCTCTCCGGCAGCCTCGTGGGGTGTTGTTCATCCCCGACGTGGCTCGCATCAGCATCCCCGCCCAGGGGCTCATCGTCCGCTGCCTCCAGACCCAGGAGGAGCGGCCCAAAATCGTCGTCGGCCTCTCCGGCGGCGTCGAGCTGGCCCGCTCCAAGGGGACTCTGCGCGAGGACCTCCTCTACCGCCTCCACCTCGCCCAGGTGGACCTCACCCTCGACGGCATGCGCGAGCTCATCGCCCAGCGCCGCGCTCAGCTCGTCGCTGACGAGGTCGCTCGCAAGGCCGAGGCCGACCGGCTCGCCGCCGAGAAGGCCGCTCAGATGAAGGCCTCGGGCATCACCGTGAAGAGCTCGCGCTTGCGTTCCAAGGCGGCCCCTCGCGCTACTTCGCCCAAGGTCACGCGCAGGTAACACGGCCACACGGCACGGGTTCAGCCTGGGGTCCGGATACCCTCACCCCGACCCTCTCCCGAGGGGAGAGGGGTGGTTGCGCGGGTAGGGGGCTTTGTAGGGGGCCTGGTGGCTCAGTGCTTGTGCTTCTGGCCTCGCTTCGCCTTGAAGCCTTCCTTCGGGGCCGTGACGCGCTTGGGGGCCGCCGCCGTCGGCGTCGTCTTGCGCCCCTGCGTCCGCACCGTCTTGCGCGTCGTCCGCCGCTTCGGGGTCTCCTCGGCCTCGGCGGAGACCTTCAGCGGCCGGGGCGCAGACTGGGCCTTCTTGAGGCGCTCCTTCGCGGCCCTCGCCTCCGCCAACACGAGCTCCGCCGTGGCCTGGGCCTCTGTTCGCACCTGCTTCGCCGGACGGCCCACCACCTTCCGCTCGGGTGGGGGCCGGTACAAGGTGCGCTCCCGCCGCTGGTGCTCCATCGCCGCGTCCTCTCCGGCCGGCCCTCGCTTTGCCCCCGCACTCCGCTGCTCCCGGGGGATCCACTCCTGCTGCAGCCGGTCCACCGTCCTCACGGCCGAGACGGTGCTCTCCACCACCCACCGCACCCCTTGGGTGCCCAGGCGCAGCGCCTCGTCCTTCAGCCTCTCCACCAGACGCGTCCCAATGGTCGCCATGCGTGTGTCCCTTCCTTGTCCCGTGTCTTTCCGGCCAAGGTATGCACGCTGGATTGGGTTGGGAGCACTGCGTCAAAATTTGAGCCGTCCGCACGGCGGTCAGGCCCTTCAGCGCTTGCTCGTCCGCCAGGCCCCTCTTCTCAGGAGCGCTCCATGACCCAGACCCGCGACCCGTTGGTGCTGACCCAGGGCAACATCGTCCGGGTGGCCGCTGACGCCATCGTCAATGCCGCCAACACCTCGCTGCTCGGGGGCGGGGGCGTGGACGGCGCCATCCACCGCGCCGCCGGGCCCGAGCTGCTCGCCGAGTGCCGCCCCCTCAACGGCTGTCCCACCGGAGAAGCCCGCATCACCGGCGGCTACAAGCTGCCTGCCCGCCACGTCATCCACACCGTGGGCCCTGTCTGGCAGGGCGGCCACAAGGGCGAGCGCGAGCTGCTCGCGCGCTGCTACCGCTCCGTCTTCGAGCTCGTCGAGCGCCACGGCCTGCGCTCCGTGGCCTTCCCCTCCATCTCCACCGGCGCCTACCGTTTCCCCATCTCCGAGGCCGCGCCCATCGCCCTGCGCGAGATTCGCTCCGCCCTCGTGCGCCTGCCTCAGCTCGAGCAGGTGACGGTGGTGCTCTTCAGCGAGGAGGATCTCTCCGTCTACCGCGAGGCACTCGCCGCGGCCGGAGCACCCGCACCCTGAGTACGGGGGTGTTCTGGCTCCCTCTGGAGGGCTGAAGTAGAGTCCCGGCTACTCAGCTTTTCCTTGACTGGAGCCGCCTCATGTCCCAGCAGAAGCCGCGTCTGAAGAAGCCCGTGGAGAAGGTCCGCGCCGAGCTCCTCGCCGATCCCGACACCAAGCGCATTGCGAAGTCGGTGGGCATGGAGCTGGAGGCCTACGTGGAGCTGGTGCTCGACTACGCCCAGAACCCGGACAAGCAGCCGATGCTCCAGGTGGCCGATGACGCGGAGCTGCGTGCCGCGGGCTACGAGCCGCCCACCCCCGAGGAGGTGGGTCAGTTCTTCGTCGCCGGCGCCAAGGGCGAGCTGGGCATCGAGGGCCCCCGCTTCGACAAGTCCGGGTTCGACAGCGCCCCCTCCTCCGCGGGCAAGCCCTCTCTGCAGGGCACCGAGGGCCAGAAGCCCCTGGCCTCGGATGACCCCGAGAATCGTCAGGAGCTGCTCAACCAGATGCGCAAGGGCGGCCCGGGGCGGGTCTGAAATCCCACACGCAACTCGAAAATCCCACCTCCGATAATCCTTTTGTACTCCCCAGCGACGCTGGGGCCGCTTCCAACACTCGAGAATTCGTCTTCCCCACCCGGGGACACAGGGGCACGACCATGGGCTTTCTGAAGAGCATCGGCAAGGCAATCGGCGGTATCGCGAAGACGGTGGGCAAGGTCGCGGACGTGGTCGGCAAGGTGACCAACTTCCTCCAGAAGCCCCTGGACGCGATCATGGCCCCCGTGAAGAAGCTGGTGGGCGGCGCGCTGGACAAGCTCCCCTTCGGCATCGGCAACTTCATCAAGCCCTTCGCCGACAAGTTCCTGGATAAGGCCCTGTCCTTCGTGGCCAGCGGTCCGCTGGGTGGCCTGGGCGTGCTCTCCAAGGCCATGCCCACCATCAAGAAGCTGGGTGACCTGGCCGAGACGGTCGGTGGCATCGCCAAGAAGGTCGGCGACGCCCTGCCGCCCCAGGGTGGCATCAACCTGCAGAACATCTTCGCCCACGCCCACGCCCAGAAGCTGCTCGAGGCGGCCTGAGCCCCTCGCGCTCCAGGGCGCGGCGTAGAAAGGGCCGGTCTTCCCTATACGGGAGGCCGGCCCTTCCTGTTTTCCGCCGCCGGGTGCTACTCGCCGCTCTTCACCAGCCGCTCGGCGTCGAGCACCAGCCGCGCCACGTCGTCGTCGTGCTCGCTGTTGTAGTAGCCACGAATCTCCCCCGTCCGGTCCACCAGCACGAAGTGCGAGCCGTGGAAGATGCTGGCGATGTCGTTCTCGTCCGCGCCGTCCTCCCGGCCCATGGCGATCTTGAAGCCGCCGACGATGGTGTCCTTGAGCTGCTCGTACTCGCCGGTGAGGAAGCTCCAGCGCGCCGGGTCCGCCCCGTGCTTCTCGGCATAGGCGGTGAGGCGCTCGGGGGTGTCGTACTTCGGGTCCACCGAGAAGGAGATGAGCGCGAGCTCACCCAGGCCCGCCGTCTGCTTCTGCACACCCGCCATCTTCCGCGTGAAGACGGGGCAGATGGTGGGGCAGCGGGTGAAGATGAAGTTGGCCACCCAGGGACGGCCCTCGAGCTGCTTCAGGCCGAAGGGCTGGCCGTCCTGGCGGGTGAAGCTGAAGGCCGGGAGCCTGCCGAGCCGCTCCAGGGGCTTCTCCCGGGGCAAGGCCAACCCCACCCCGAGCAGCATCAGGCACACGGCGGCGGCCAGCCCTCCCCACAGGAAGTGTTTCGAGGAGCGCGGCGGATTCGGAGTCGGGACGTCGGTGGACATGGGGGCCGGCCCCGACTGCTAACGGATGCGTCCCGGCCGCACAAGGTCACAGGCTTCCGGGTCGCCTCCTCCCTCCCCGGGCGGCTTCAGGCACCCCCAGGTGTCAACTACTCCCACCTCGGAACGGCCTGCGCTCGACAGTCCAACCCCCACCCCCGAGCAGCCGTCAGCGCGCTCTGCTAAGCCTGAGGCCCGAGTCCATGGCAATCCACGAGCCGTCAAGAACTCCAACCGGGGGGCTGGAGAGCGGGGCCCCGGCGGGGGTTGATCCGCTGCTGGACGGCGTCACCGACGGCATTCTCGTGGTGGATGGGGCCTGGCGCCTGGTGTGGCTCAACGCCGTCTTCGAGCGGCTGTTGGGTCGCTCGCGCGAGCAGCTATTGGGGCAGGAGCTGTGGACGGCGTTGCCCGAGGTGGCCGAGAGCGCCTTCGCCCCGGCCTGGCGCCGTGCCATGGACGCGCGCACCCTGGTGTCGCTGGAGGACTTCTTCGCGCCCGGCGGGGTGTGGCTGGAGTCGCGTGCCTTCCCCTCGGGTGAGGGCCTCGTGGTCTTCAGCCGGGACGTGACGGAGCGGCGCCTGGCGGAGAACGAGCGGGTGCGGCTGCTGTCCGCGGAGCAGACGGCGCGTACCGCCGTGGAAGGTGAGCGCACCCGCTTCCAGGAGATGCTGATGCTGGCGCCGGCCGCCGTCAGCATCACCCGCGGCCCCGAGCACCGCTTCGTCTTCTCCAACCTGCTGCACCGGCGCTTTCACGGCAGCCGGGACATGGTGGGCCAGCCGGTGCGCGAGGCCCTGCCGGAGCTGGCGGGCCAGGGCGTCTTCGAGGTGATGGACCGGGTGTACACCACCGGCAGCTCGTACGTGGGCCGCGCCCGGCCGGTGAAGGTGCCGCGCACGGTGGGCTCGCCGCCGGAGGAGATGTTCTTCGACATCGCCTACCACCCCCAGCGCGACGCCGCTGGACGGGTGGAGGGCGTGGCCATCTTCGCCTACGACGTGACGGACCTGGTGCGCTCGCGCGGCACCGCCGAGGCGCTGGCTCGCGACCTGGGGTACAGCGAGGAGCGCTTCCGCTCGCTGGTGACGGCCACCTCGGACATCATCTGGGCCACGCCGCCCTCGGGCGAGTTCGTGGAGGCCCAGCCGGGCTGGAGTTCCTTCACCGGGCAGTCGCGTGAGGAGTACCAGGGCTGGGGCTGGTTGGACGCGGTGCACCCGGAGGATCGCGAGCGCACCGTGCGGGCCTGGGAGGACGCGCTCTCCACGCACGCCTCTTTCCTGGTGGAGCATCGGCTGCGGCACCACGACGGCTCGTACCGTCACATGCTGGCGCGTGCGGTGCCGGTGCTGGAGAAGGACGGCTCGGTGCGCGAGTGGGTGGGAGCCCATCGGGACATTACGCGCCAGCGCCAGGGTGAGGCCGAGCTGGAGCGGCTGCTCGCGCGGGAGCAGCACCATGCCGTGCAGTTGCAGGGGTTGGCCAGCGCCGCGCTCGTCATCAGTGAGGCGGATACCGTCGAGCATGTGCTCAAGGCCGTCACCGAGCAGGCGCGCGAGGTGATTGGCGCGCACCAGTCGATGACGAGCCTGACGGAGGAGGGGAGCTGGGCGCGGGCCATCCACTCGGTGTCGGTGTCGGACAAGTATGGGGCGTGGCGTGAGTGGAAGGAGCCCTCGGAGGGCACGGGCATCTACACCTGGGTGTGCCGGCTGAACCTGCCCATGCGGCTGACGCAGCCGGAGCTGGAGGGGCACCCGGCCTGGCGAGGCTTTGGCCGGCATCCAGCGAAGCACCCGCCCATGCGTGGGTGGCTGGCGGCGCCGCTGGTGGGACGGGATGGGCGCAACCTGGGCCTCATCCAGCTCTCGGACCGGTACGAGGGGGACTTCAGCTCCGAGGACGAGGCGATTCTCGTGCAGCTGGCGCGCATGGCGTCGGTGGCGATCGAGAACACGCGGCTGATGGCGGAGACGCAGGCGGCCAACCGCGCCAAGGACGAGTTCCTCGCGGTGATGAGCCATGAGCTGCGCACGCCGCTGACGGCGGTGCTGGGCTGGACGCAGATGCTGCGCAACCGGCAGAACGACGCGAAGGCGGTGGAGAAGGGGCTGGGCGTCATCGAGCGCAACGCGCGCACGCTGGCGCAGTTGATTGAAGACGTGCTGGATGTGTCTCGCATCATCACCGGGAAGCTGACGCTGCACCGGCGGGGCGTGGACCTGGTGGGGGTGGTGCAGGCGGCGGTGGAGGTGGTGAAGCCGCACGCGGAGCAGAAGGGAGTGTCGCTGTCGCTCGAGGTGGACGTGGGCGGCAACGGCACGGCGATGCTGGTGGGGGACCCGGGACGATTGCAGCAGGTGTGCTGGAACCTGCTGGTGAACGCGGTGAAGTTCACTCCGGGGGGAGGGCGGGTGCAGGTGCGGGTGGAGCGCAACGAGCGCGAGCTGTGGGTTCGGGTGACGGACACGGGGAAGGGGATTCGCGCGGACTTCGTGCCGCACCTCTTCGAGCGCTTCTGGCAGGCGGACGGCTCGGCGACGCGCGAGCACGGCGGACTGGGATTGGGGCTGGCGATCGTCCACCACCTGGTGGGGCTGCACGGAGGGCAGGTGCGGGCGGAGAGCGCGGGGGAGGGGAAGGGCTCCACCTTCACGGTGACGCTGCCGGTGCCGGCGGTGCTGCCAGAGACGAAGCCGGAGGCGTTGCCGGGAGCGGAGGCTCCGGCGCCGGAGGTGAGGCTGGACGGGGTGACGGTGCTGCTGGTGGAGGACGCGGCGGACGCACGCGAGTTGATTGCGCTGATGCTGCGTGAGCGGGGCGCGGTGGTGGGCACGGCGAGCACCGCGGCCGAGGCGATGGAGCGGCTGAGGGAGTCGATGCCGGAGGTGCTGGTGTCCGACATTGGCCTGCCGGGGGAGGACGGGCACTCGCTCTTGAGGAAGGTGAGGGCGTGGGCCGAGGCGAGGGACCAGTGGGTGCCAGCGATTGCGCTGACGGCCTATGCGAGCGCCGAGGATGCGCGGCGGGCCTACCGCGCGGGCTTCCAGGTGCACCTGGCGAAGCCGCTGGAGCCGGCGACGCTCGTGGAAGCGGTGGCGCGGCTCGCCGGGCGCGGGGACGCGGGCGCCCGGGTGGGGTGAGGCACACCTACTGCGCGAGGTCGTCCAGCACGGGAGCCGGGAATGCCCGCCGTCTGGCGGGTAGAATCCACGGCCCATGCGACCGCTCCGAACCCTTTGCCTGCTGCTGGTGGGAAGCCTCTTGGCGTGCGCCACCACGAGCCCGGTTCTCCAGGAAGGCAGCCCAACACCCGAGCCCGAGGTGGTGGCGACGTGGGAGGAGGGTTGTGAGGACGAGCGCAGTCTCGTCCTGCTGTGCCAGGAGGACGGGGAGGAGTGCGGCTTCTTCCACTGCCAGGAGGTGGTAGGTGATGAAGAGGTGCTGCTGGCGTCGCGGGGAGGGGGGTCCCTCTACATTCCAGGCCCCACGCCTCGTGGGTGGAGGGGCCGTCCCATCGGCTGGCCACGCAACACCCGGCCCGTTCTCACCTTCCGCTTCAACCGGCACTTCGACCCCAAGCCGCCGCTGCCCGCCCTGCCTCCGGGCCGCTGGGTCAAGCACCACCTCTTTCCCCAGGCTCAGGAGCTTCGGGAGTGGTTTCATGCGCGAGGGGTACCCGACATTCATCAGTACACCATGCTCATCCCCGAGCATGTCCACATCCGTATCCACAGCCAGGGGTCCAGGGGGGGCAGGTGGAACCAGGCCTGGCTGGACTTCAAGGATGCGAAGCCCAATGCATTTCCCGAGGAAATCTACCGTCATGCCGGAGAGCTCATCTTCCGCTTCGAGCTGACGGGGCCCATCGTTCCGTATGCGCGCGGAGGCAGGTGACGAGATGACGAGGTTCTACAGGCTCCGGACACCGCGGGAGTCGAAGTACACCGGTACGCTCAGAGCCAGGCACAAGTGGGGCAGCCTGCCCGGGATTCGTTGCCCCGAATGTAAAGCCACGTGGGCGGGAGGAATGACCGCATATCCGGGCGCGGACCTGTCCACCCTGGCCGAGCGCGGCGAGTACGAGAAGGCCCGGCCAGAGCCCCTCGACGAGTTCGTGCGGCTGCGTGAGCTGGTGCGGCCAAGGGTGCCACCCGGAGGCCAGTTGCTGCCGGGTGCGAAATTCGGCCCCTTGGTGGGCACGGCCTCGGGCACCTTCAGCCCCCTGTTCTTCTATTACGTCGAGATGCCGCTGATACATCGCGAGGCGCTGGAGAAGCTGCAAGCCGAGGGAGTGCGCGGCCTGCGCGGTTTCCCGACGGAGCTGCGCTTCCGCCAGAAGAAACACCCCGAGTTGTTGGAGCTGGAAGTCCTGCCGCACGGCCGGCTGCATCCGGACTGCACCCCTCCGGATCGGCGCCCTGCGTGTCCCAAGTGCGGTTGTGACAACTACACCTTCCCGGAGGAGCCCATGCTGGAGGTGGCGTCACTGCCCACGCACACGGACCTGTTCCGGCTGAGCGACTTCGAGACCATCTTCATCGGCACCGAGCGCTTCGTGGAGACGGTGCGGCGGCTGGGCCTGGAGGAGCTGGACATCCGCGAGGTGCCCGTGCGCTGAGCCCGTCACCGGGCTCCTCATTCCTTCGCGGTGTCCGGGTCCTGCTCCGACTCCGCAGGAGGGCGCTTCATCAGCTCTTCCGGCAGGGGCATCCGGACGAGCCGCAAGCCCGTCCCCTTGCGCACGGGCATGACCTGGAAGCCCTGGCCGGAGATCCTGACGAGATCGCCCTCCCGGGCCTGTCCACCGCCGAGCCATGCGTCCGCCTCTTCTCGCGAGGCGAACGTCTGGGCCACGACGACGTAGTCGATGGCGGGCGTGTAGAACGAGCGGAAGAACTCGCGATAGTCGTCCAGCTTCTGGGTTTCACGGACGTAGAACAGCGCTACCGCGGCGATCCGGAGGGCCTCGTCCTCCGACGAACCTTCCGGGTACTTCTCGTTGATGGTGCGCAGGATGTCGAAGACGGAATCAACGTCGAACTGGGGGTTGTAGAGCATCGCGAGCGCGGAGTGGGTTAGAGGGAAAGCGGAGCCAGGAGGGCGTCTCCGTCGACGCCCGGGTCCTGGCGCAGGGGGTCCTGGGTGGGCTTGATGAGCGTGCCGATCGACATGTCTCCCGTGCACCCATGCTCGGATTCCTTGTTCAGCCCCCCTGATCGCCCGGGGACGCTTGTTCCCAGAGTGCGTCCGCGCTCATGAATTCCGCGCCTTTGCGCACTCTGGGTGTGGGGGCTGCCGGTTTTTCCTACCCCCCCAGCAACCTTTTGTCGCCTCGCGCGAGAATAGGTCATCGCTGTCCCTTTTCCCCCTGACTCACTCGCTTTCGGAGTCCCCCGTGTCCGTCCACACCGTTCGTCGCGGCGACACCCTGTCGGCGCTCGCCAAGCAGTACAACACCACCGTCGACAAGCTGGCCAAGGCCAACAACATCAAGGACGCCAGCCTCATCCAGGTGGGCCAGAAGCTGAAGCTGCCCGACAGCTTCGAGCGTCCGTCCACCAGCGGCCCCTCCAAGGGCGGCGGTGACAAGTTCGAGAACCAGGCCCCAACCGCCAGCACCAGCGGCCGTGCCGGTCCCGCCCGCGATGACGACGGCCGTCAGTTCCCCACCTCGGCCGATGGCACCCCCATCTTCAAGCAGGGCGATGCCCAGTGGGGCGGCCGCGCCCTCGGCACCGGCTCCTCCATCTCCGCCGCCGGCTGCGCCATGACCTCCACCGCCATGGCCATGAGCAAGATCACCGGCAAGGTCATCAACCCCGGCGAGCTCGACGCCCACCTCGACAAGAACGGTGGCTACTCCGGCAACGGCCTCATCTGGGGCCAGGCCGCGAAGATGGGTGGCCTCAGCGCCAGCAAGCCCGGCTGGAGCCTCGATAACATCAACAAGCAGATCGACGCCGGCCGCCCCGTCGTCATCGGCGTGGACTACAAGGCCGGCTCCAACGGCGGCGCCAATGGCACCGACCACTGGGTCGCCGTCACCCGCCGCGAGGGCAACACCTACTTCGCCAACGACCCGGCCACCGGCAAGGAGATCTCCCTCAAGCTGCAGGGCGGCAAGCTGGTCGGCGGCCCCAGCAACTACAAGAGCACCGGCGAGCTGGTGACCTTCTCCGGCGGCAACCCCAAGCCGGGCACCGCTCCGGCCGGCGGCGGCAACACCCCCGCGCCCACCAACCCCACACGCCCTCGGTGGGCGGCAATGCCTCCATCAAGGGCCTGGACCTGCCCACGGGTGACCTGGAGAAGGGCGCCAAGGGCGATGCCGTGAAGCAGCTCCAGACCGCGCTGGTGAAGCTGGGCCACATGACCCAGGCCGAGATGAACACCGGCCCGGGCACCTTCGGTCCCAAGACCGAGGCGGCCCTCAAGGAGTTCCAGGCCGCCAACGGCGTGCCCAACACCGGCTACTACGGCCCCCTGACCCGCGCTGCCTTCAAGAAGCTCGGCGCTGACGTGGGTGGCACCTCGGGCACCGGCGGCACGGGTGGCTCCTCCGGCCCCGGCCCCGTGACGGGCCCGAGCAACGAGCCCGGCACCAAGGGCGGCGTGTCGCTCGCGCAGCTGCGGAAGATCATGCCCAACCTGTCGCAGGCCAAGGCGGAGCAGTACCTGCCCCACCTCAACAAGGCCATGGCCGAGGCCGGCATCAACACCCCCAAGCGCCAGGCTGCCTTCCTCGCGCAGCTCGCCCACGAGAGCGGTGAGTTCCGCTACATGGAGGAGATTGCCTCCGGTGCCGCCTACGAGGGCCGCAAGGACCTGGGCAACACGCAGCCGGGCGACGGCGTGCGCTTCAAGGGCCGTGGCCCCATCCAGATCACCGGCCGCTCCAACTACCGCGCCGCGGGCAAGGCCCTGGGCATCGACCTGGAGAACAACCCCAAGCGCGCCTCGGACCCGGATGTGGGCTTCCGTACCGCCGCCTGGTACTGGAACAGCCGCAACCTGAACAAGTACGCGGACTCGGGCGACTTCAAGGAGCTCACCCGCCGCATCAACGGTGGCTACAACGGGCTCGCTGACCGGCAGAAGTACTACCAGCGCGCGCTCGACGTGCTCACCTGATAGACAGCTTCACGTTTTTGGCACGGCCCCCCTTCCCCCCGAAGGGGGCCCGATGACCGCGGCCAACCCCCCTCGGCCGCGGTCATCGTCTTTTCAGGGGTGGGTGCTCCGCGAGGTGTCCGCGGGCCTGGGGCTTTCAGGGCTCCGGAGGTTCCTCGCGCGGATGAAGGCAGAAGGCGATGACCCACGCCAGCACGCCGGAGAGCGCCAGCAGGAACCGCTCCGCGCCGTACACCCAGAAGTCACCGGCCGGCTCGCCCAACGCCAGGAGCAGCAGCACCAGGCCCACCATCGCCTGCACGCCGGTGAGGACGTGCTGGGCAATGCGGAACCTCTTCCATTGCATGATGGCCGAGAGCACGGGTGGCGTGAGCAGCGCCAGGACGATCAGCGGCAGGTAGCGCGCGGGCCCGGAGAAGAGCTTCTCGTGGCCGAGGCCGAGGCCGTCGTCGAGCAGGGCCTCGACATAGGAGAAGAACTCCTGGGACAGCAGCGTCGCCGGCAGCAGCACGTTGACAGCGGTGAGCCCCAGTCCCACGAGCGCGTGAGAGGAGAGCGGAAGCGGCCCAGCGCCGCGCGCCCGGGCCAGCATCTCGGGCGTCACCTCGAGGGCGTACGGGTAGCCGAGCTGCAGCAGCGTCTCCAGCGCGGCGACGCCCACTCGCTTTCCGGAGCTGCCGGTCAGCTCACACAGCCGCTCCTCCTCCAACAAATCCAACATCAGGTCCGCCCGCTCCCGAGGGGACTCGCCTGGCAGATACGGCGCCTGGAGCCCGGCCAGGAACGTGTCCACCTCTGGGGCCGATACACCCGACAGGCGGAGCAGCTCCAACCGCTCGCGTACCGGCACTGGCTCGAGGGCCGGTAGGGACGGCACGGGCTCGGCTCCCTCCTCGTGGGTGGGGGACGGGGCTTGCTGGAGGCGTTGCATGGACACCGCTCAGCCTAGTGCGAACCCGAGCCAGGTGGCACGCGGCCAGAGCCCGCTTCCTTCGCACGCCGGCCGGGCGGGCAACCGGTGGAGAAGGCATTGCCTGGCGTCCATGCGCACCCTGCGACTCATAAGGACCCCTGACGCGGGTGGAGCGAGGACCCCCATGGCGATGGAGCGAGCGCAGCGTTTCGTGGATGCACTGGCCCGGCTGGAGGAGAACGGAGACGTGGAGCCCCTGCTGGAGCTCTTTGGAGACGACGCGCAGGTGAGCAACGTGGCCGCCCGGCGCACCTTCCATGGCAAGGACGGCGCTCGCTACTTCTGGCGCGAGTACAAGGGCATGCTGCGCCAGGTGAAGTCCACCTTCCGCAACATGATCGAAGCCGGTGACCGCGTGGCGCTGGAGTGGGAGTCCAGTGGCACCGCGCACAACGGCGCGGCGGTGGACTACGAGGGCGTCTCCATCATCGAGTGGGACGGAGAGCGCATCTCGCGCTTCTACGCCTACTTCGATCCACGTGTGCTGGGTCAGGAGTTGTCGCTGGGCACCGCGCCGCGCTCGGAGCCTCCGGCCACCGCTCCGGCCTGAGCACAGCTGATTTCCCGGCTCCCAAGAAGACGGAGTCCCACGTCCTGTTTTCCCCGGTGGTGGGAGAGCACGGCGTGGGCTTTTTCCGTCATATATCGACATGTAACGCACCGAGACGTTGGCGCATACTGACTGGGACTGTTGATTTCCTGACCAAGGGGAAGCGATGTCCCGCACCGCCGTCGTCCTGTTGATCCTGCTCCTTGCCGCCCCCGCCACGAGCGCCCACGCCGCCGGGAAGAAGCGCGCCGCGTCAGCTCAGACTTCCAAGAAGTCCTCCACGTCCACCGAGAACCCCACCGAGGCGCAGCCGCCCGAGTCGAAGCCCACCGAATCACGGCCGGCCGACGCTCCGGTACAGCAGGCCGAGGAGCCGGGGCTGGACATGGATTTCGATCTGCTCGAGCCCTCGGAGGCCGCCGAGGCTCCGCGCCTGGTGGACCCTGCGCTGGAGCGCGCCATCGCCCAGCGCCGCACCATGCTCACCATCCACCAGGGGCTGGGGCTCGCCACGCTGACCACGCTGGCCGCCACGGTGGTGGTGGGGCAGCTGCACTTCAATGACCGCTACCGTGGTGGGGGCGACACGGGCCGCTACGACGCCTTGCACACGGGCCTGGTGATTGGCACCTCGACGCTGTTCGTCGGCACGGGGTTGCTTGGCCTGTTCGCGCCCACGCCCTTCAAGAAGGAGCTGCGCCTGGACACCATCACCTTGCACAAGTTCTTCGTCTCCCTGGCCACCGCCGGCATGCTCACGCAGGTGGTGCTCGGCCTGGTGACGGCGAGTCAGGAGGGCAATCTCTCCCAGGTGAACCTGGCCACTGCGCATCAGGTGGTGGGGTATGCGACGCTCGGGGCCGTCGGCGCAGGCGCCCTGATGATCGTCTTCTGAATACGGAACAGGCACACGCGTAGAGACACCCGGAGGCACTCATCATGAAAAGCTCATCCCTGGCCGTACTGGCCACGCTGTTCTTGTCTACGTCCGCGCTTGCGCAGGAGGCGGCCCCCGCCCCGCGCACGTACTCGGTGAAGGCGAGTGACAGCTCACTCACCTACCGCCTCAAGCACACGCTGCACGAAGTGG
Organism: Archangium lansingense; assembly: GCF_026626635.1. Taxonomy (GTDB): domain Bacteria; phylum Myxococcota; class Myxococcia; order Myxococcales; family Myxococcaceae; genus Archangium; species Archangium lansingense. The sequence goes on along the minus strand of NZ_JAPNKA010000001.1, from coordinate 13,094,686 downwards.
TGGGCATGGCGCGCCCCACCGAGGGCAAGGCGCGGCTGCTCCCCGACGGCACCCTGCAGGTGGCCGTGCGCGCCAATGTGGCGGACTTCGACTCGGGCAACTCCAACCGCGATGCCCACATGAAGGAGGCCACCGAGGCTCCGAAGTTCCCCGTCGTCGAGTTCAAGGGCGTGGCCACCGGCGTGAAGGTGCCCACCACGTTCCCCTCGGAGCAGGCGGTGACGCTCAAGGGCCAGGTCACCTTCCACGGTGTGAAGCAGGCGGTGGAGGTGCCCATGAAGGTGGTGTTCACCTCGGCCAAGGAGATCTCCGCCACGGGCAACTTCCAGATCAGCCTGGAGGCCTTCAAGGTGGAGCGTCCGTCGCTGATGATGAAGAAGGTGGACGACGCGCTGGACCTGGAGACGAAGTTCAAGCTCGAGGAGGCGAAGTGAGCACCAATCGCCGGGGTTTCCTCAAGGGACTGGCGGGCGCGAGCGCGGGGGCCGCTGCCACGGGCCTGGCCGGGTGTGCGCCGGACATCTCTCCCGCGCCGGTGCTGGACGCGACCGAGGATAACGGGCGCGTGGTGTTGATGGTGAGCCGCTACCCGGAACTGGCGCGCGAGGGCGGCGCCGTCACCCTGCGCGTGCCCGACCGGCCGAACGTGCTCGTCATGCATCCGCAGGGGACCCAGTACGCGGTGGTGTCCAGCCTCTGCACGCACCGGGGTTGCCCCCTGGGCTTTCAGGAAGGTGAGGCCATCTGCCCGTGTCACCTCTCTCGCTTCGCGATCGATGGAAGGCCGACGCACCCGCCCGCGACCATTCCGCTGACCACGTTCTCCTCGAGCTACGACTCGGAGTTGGACGAGCTGACCATCAACTTCGTGGCCGGTGAGGAGGGCTTCCCCTCGGTCGTGGATGGGAAGATCTTCTTCCCCTTCACGCAGTTCCCCCAGCTGCGGACGGCGGGCGGCGTGGTGCAGGGCACTCCCGAGGGCTACGGCAAGCTCATCTTCGTCTTCGCCCTCGACGGCGGAGGGTACTCGGCGGTGGACTCCATCTGCCCCCACCAGGGGTGCGGCGTGGGTTACCAGGAGGCGTCGCAGCTCCTGCGGTGTCCCTGCCACGAGGCGCGCTTCAGCAGGACGGGCGCGGTGCTGCAGATGCCCAACACCGGTGACACCATCGGCCCCATCAAGACGTTCACGGTGACGAGCGACGCCACCGGCGTCACCGTGGAGATCGTTTAGCAACCTCCCCTCTCCCCTCGGGAGAGGGACGGGGTGAGGGTGCCTGGAACAACCAGGTTGCGCCCTCGCCCCGTTCCCCCGAGCTGGACTCCTAAGCCCCCGGACATGGTTTCTGTCCACGTCTGGCTCGGTGCGAAGAGACGGGCGGCTTCCGGGCGCGAACTCGAGCAACTGGTCCGATGGTCGGACCAGTTGGGACAACTCGCGGCCGGAAGGTGCAGCGCGCCACCGCCCCCGTCCATCCGCGGTGGCCTCATGGCGAGGGATGGACAACATCTATGTCCGGGCGCTTAGCGCAGGTGCGCGGGGCCAGAGCTGCAGCCCGCGCCCTGGTTGTTCACGACAATGGAGTAGTCGGAGTAGTTGACGACACCATCGCGGTTGAGGTCCGCCGTGGGGCTCGCGGGGGGGACCGGACGGCCGAAGTTGTTGAGCACGTGGTAGAAGTCCGTGGCGTTGACGCAGTTGTCCTGGTTGGTGTCGCCCGGGATGGGGGCGGGACCCGAGTCAGGCACCGTGGTGAAGGTTCCTCCCGAGTCCGTGGCCACTCCCCGGAGGAAGGCCAGGTAGCTCGCGGGGAGGAGGCTCGCCGTCGTCACGAGTCCCTTGCCCTCGTAGGAGACCTCGTACACCGGGCTGCTGCCACTCCTCAGGCTGACGTAGTTGTCGAAGACATCCACATCGAAGACGAGCGCGTAGTCGGAGTTGTCCTCGCGCAGTGGATCTCCCGTCTTGAGCATGTTGCGGACCTTCCACTGCCAGGAGTCCATCGTCAGGTTGGGGTAGGTCCCCACGCTGCTGGGCCCGTAGCAGGGGGAGTCCAGGGGCGTGCTGTTCTCCTCTCCATCGGAGACCAGGTAGAGCCGCTTGGACGCATTCACGCCCGGCTTGTGATTCAGGAGCACGTCGACGGCGTCGCAGACGGCCTTCGCGAGTGGGGTCACTCCATTGCCGACCTGAAGGCCATTCAGGACCCCCGTCGTGCTCCCGGCATCCCCGAAGCCACTCTCCTGGGTGGAAGCGCTGCCCTCGAAGCTCCAGACCGAATACTCCGTAGGCAGCGCCTTGGGCTTGCCCACGTAAATCCTGGCGCGGCGGATGGCCTCGAAGAACCGCGACTGCCCGTCGCTCCGGGTCGCCTGCATGGAGCCGCTGCGGTCGAGCAGGATGATGATGTGCTCCTCATCGAAGGGCTCGGCGGCGGCCTCCCGGCTCTGTAGCGACAGGGTCACGAGCAACGCCACGAGCACGTGCGCGAATCTTGGAGACCTCACTGACTGGGTATTCATTTCAAGTCCTCATCGTCCGAGCGCCCGCATCCGGAGGCTCAGCCCGGCCTGTGCACCGGCCGAAGCGCAGGCACTGGAGCCATCCCATGATGCGTGACGGCTCCTTTTATAAACCGGAGTTCTTCCTGGACCTACGACTATTCACCGTATTCCCAGTTTTACACGTCCGTGACAATCCATTCACATAATCCATTCGCAACCGCGTGTGTCTTTTCAGCAATCATGCAGATTTCCTCCAGGTGTGAGTCGCTCTTGGTCTAACGCACCCGGAGTGGAAAATAGATTGCTCAATTCAGGTTCTTCGTGTTACCCAGGCCAAAATCGAAAACGGAGATTATCTGGCATGGACCGACGTATCCTGCTCGGAACGCAGCTCCTCTTACTGGCGGTGGCTCCGGCGGCGTGGGCCACGGGGGGCAAGGGGATGACGTGGGCGAAGGGGCGCCACGTGACAGGCGTGGACGAGCTGGGGTGCGGGAGCTGCAATGCCTATGTCGGAGACACGGCCTGCACGGCGGCGCTGCCCATCCTCTGCATCCAGAAGGATGGCGCACCGCGTCCAAGCTACTACACGCCCAGCTCGTCTTCCTATGAGTGGGCCGCCGGAAACCTCGCGACCACGCTGCCGGTGACGGGCACCCTGCTGACGAGCCTGGCCGCTGCCAACCAGATGTGCACCACCTTCTTTGGTGCCGGCTGGCGGATGGCGGAGTTCCATGATGGCTGGGGGTGGGGCATGAGCGCCTTCGGCAACGTGCGCAGCGACACCCGCTTCTGGGTGCACATCAACGACCAGCCGGCCAACTGCTGGAACCCGTAGTCCCCGAGCTCCGTTACGGAGCTGTGACCTCGTGGCCCGCGCGAGCGCGCAGGGCCCGCGGCACTTCGGCGCAATACAGCGAACGCGGAGAGGCTGACGTGAGAGCCAATCTTTGGTCTCACTGAACTTTCCAAGCATAGTCGGAAATGACGGCGTAGCGGGCTTAGTGTCCTGATGTTTTTTGTAAAAAATATACTTCACTTTCTGGTTATTCCGGGGTTATACGGAAAGTGAAGTTACTCCCGGTGAAGTCTCTCCACGGAGTCGAGAGGCCGCTGGGTTGAGCAGACAATCGGGTCCCCTTGCTCGGGGACACTTGTAGAGGTTTGCGCGCTCTCGAGCGTGCGAACACGGAGGGGGGGAGTGTCCTCCGTGGGAGTTCTTAGTCCAACCACGAAGCAAGGAGTTGCACCATGAAGAAGTCTGCGATTTCCGCTGCGATGCTCGCGTTGTCCCTCGGTGCGGCCGGCACGGCCGGCGCCGTCCCCATGCACCCGGGTCAGGTGAACCCCCCGGGAAGCTTCTCGGCCTACGTGAAGAGCCGCTTTCACCTGCTCGCCGACTCGGACAACGTCAAGCTCGTCTACTACGTGCCGAAGTACGGCAACGTCGCGGTGCAGTCGCCGCAGAGCACCCAGCCGGTGCCGCGCTTCTCCATCGCGGCCTATACCCCGACCTCCGGCTTCTGGGCGTTCAAGGAGCTGAGCATGGTGGGTGGCACGCTCTCCACCACCGGTGACATCGGCGCGCTGCAGACGCTGCAGAACGAGGCCACCTGGCAGGGCCTCCAGCTTGCCCCCGCTCCCGTGTCCAAGGCCCGCACCACCTTCATGGTGGGCGCCGAGCAGCTGACGGACGGCCGCGTCGATGCCGAGTGCATCGAGGAGGAGTACACGGTCACCGGCCCCAACGGCCAGCCCGTCACCTACAAGATTCCCGTGTGCCAGGTCCGCAAGCCGGACGGCACGTACGTGCCCGCCAACGTGATGTACAAGTTCACGAGCATCGCCGCGGCCGCCAACGGCACGGTCAACCAGGACATCTCCTTCCAGGCCGCCACGCTGCCTGATTGGAGCCCGTTCATGCGCAACCTCATGAACTCCGGGTCGAGCTGGGAGTCCGTGCTGCTGGCCGACGTGGAGTGGGAGATCAAGACCGCCACCCTCACCCGCCAGGCCCGCCTGACGGTGAACTGGCAGTCCCTCTTCGAGCAGGCCAGCGCCTTCGCGGCCTTCCACCTCAACTCCTGTGTGGACATCGAGATCAGCGCCTTCTTCCAGCGCGTGGCGACGTGTCAGGGTGGCACGGGCCCCTGCGGCGTGTTCGTGGAGTACCGCAAGACGGACGGCACCTGGACCTCGGTTCCGCCCAACGACTCCAACTTCCTGTCCGTCGTGAACGCGCTCGAGACCACGCTGCGTAACGAGCTGTTCGCCTCCATCCGCCCGGTCAACGGCCCCGTCTCCACCCAGGCCAGCGCCATCTTCACGCTGCGCGCCAACTACGAGAAGATGCTGACCAACCGGAACGAGGTGTACTACGTCAACTACAACCAGGGTCCGGCGCCCATCAACCTGTCCACCAACCTGAGCATCAACTGCCTCTGGGGCGGCTACGAGACGGGTCCGGTGTTCTGGAACATGGAGAACGCCGGCTGCCGCGCCATCCTGGGCCAGCCGTAATCTCTCTCTGAGTCAATCGAAGGGGCTCTTCTCTAGAAGGGCCCCTTCTTTTTCTCCTACCCGAGACTTCCTCTCATGCACGCTTCCCGAATCCTCACTGCCCTGCTCGCGGGGCTGGTGTCCTTTAGCGCCCTGGCCGCCGAGCAGTACGACTACTCGCGCATCATCCAGGGGTCCAACATGGTGTTCGTGCCCTTCGTGGGCTCGAACTACGGCCCCGTCTATTACACGCAGTACGCGCAGCAGACGACCCCCATGGGGATCTCCGGCGACCTGCGGAGGATGACGGTCAACCTGCGGCCCACGGCCCACCTGCCGACCAGTGCCGTGTACAACAGCTTCATCTCGGCCAATAGCATCAGCGACACGCGGGTGGTGCCCGTTCCCGCCAATGGCTCGTGCCAGCCCACGCAGGAGCTCAAGGACCTGGTGTCCTCGATGCCGGCCCAGTTCAAGCCCACCATCCTGACGGGCGGCTATCCCAACATCTGCGCCGTGAACATCTACTTCTGGCCCCACCAGGAGCAGGCGGTGAGGGACCTCATCGCCGCGCGTCCCGTCATCATCATGCAGGCCAGCATCCCGATGTGCGATCCGAACGGCCCCGCGCTGAACGTGTCCGCCATCAACCAGGAGCTCATCGCCCAGGGCGTGCTGCAGACCAACGGCGCGGGTGATGTGTACGGCAACTACTGGAACCTGGTCTTCGAGGCCACCCGGCTCGCGCTGCTCAACCCCTCGCTCTTCGTCTCGGCTGACCCCAAGGTGGGTTGGGAGGTCTACATGAAGCTGTTCCAGGTGGACTCGTCCACTGGGATCGCCACGATGCCGGCGGCTTCTCAGGGCCCGGCCTACATGTGCACTCCTGCCCCGCTGAACATCTCGTACGGCGTGCCCGTCGTGCCGTAGAGAAGGTGCCGGGCTGTTGCTCGAGGAAACGACCGGAGCACCCAGGACAGACACCGTGGGTGCTCCGGATGGAGGGTAGGGGTCATGGCGAGAAGAGTCTGGGTTGTCGTGGGGTTGCTGGGGCTTGCCGGATGTCAGGGCAATGGTGGCGGGGGAGGGGGCTTGCTTCCCGCACAGCAGAAGAAGGAGCTGCAGGCCTGTGTCCTCCGGGAGCTGCCTCCACCGGGTGACGCCTCCGCGGAGTGGACGGTGTCCGGGTATGTGTTGGTGGAGGCCTACGTGAAGTGCAAGGGAACGTCCGGCACGGCGGCGTCGGCGGACTTCCGCGACATGTTGCAGGAGCTTGCCCGTCCGCTCGACGGAGACGCGTCCCGGCTGCGGATGCTCGTGGCTCCGGGAGCGCAGCCGTGAGGGCCTGGCTCCTGCTTGTCCTGTTGGGGGCGATGCCGGCTTTCGCCGGGAGCGTGGACGTGGAGGAGTGCGCGGGGTGCCACATGGCCCGCCGCACCGAGCCCCAGTCCCGCTTCTCCAATGGACTGGGCAGGTGGAACGACAGCCAATGCTTCGGCTGCCATGCGGAGCTGAACGACGTGGCCCTCAAGCACCACCAGGGCCTGCCCGACCGGCGCTACATCGCCGTGCCGGTGCGTGAGGACAAGCTCAAGCGCATGGCGACGACGGAGCCGCTCTCGTACATGAGCGCGCCGGAAGGGCTCGAGGCGAAGGCGGGCTCGGTGTCGCGGATTTCCCAGGAGGGGCTCGCGGCCTTCCTCAAGCGTCCGAGCACCCTCTCGTTCAAACCCGGGAGCAAGGCACCCCGGATGATGGCCTATCCCACGCTGGAGCCCGGGGACCTGAGCGCCCTGTCGAAGCTCTTCGGGGTGAAGCCGGCGTCCGCGAAGAGCGCGGCCCCGGCGCCGCTGACGGACGCGGAGCGCCAGAAGGCCCAGTCGCTGTGGACGGCCCGCTGCGTGGCCTGCCATGGCGGTGAGCAACCCGTGGCGGGACGCACGGGTGTGACGCTCGGGCTCTACACCCCCGAGTGGCTGTCTGCCTATGCCCGAGGCAAGGCCCGCTCTCCCCTGAAAGCGCGCACCATGCCCGTGGTGGCGCTCTCGCTCGAGGAGGCCCGGCTGCTGCACCGGCTGTTCGGGGAGATGCGGGTGGAGGCCGAGCGGGCGCTGGATGAGAAGGTGTCCCGGTTGAAGCTGGAGGCCGCGGCGGCCCCGGGCGCGGTGCCCGCCGAGTTCGTGAGCTTCCTCTGGGGGCGCTTCTTCCGCGAGGGGACGTGCGTGCACTGCCACGCGACCAGCCCCCGCGCCGCCAGTGCCTTCGCCGCGAACCCCGAGGGGTTGAAGGACTACCTGCGCCGCCGCTCGGGCCTGGAGTTCTGGCTGCGGCTGGAGACGCGGGCGCTGGAGGACGAGCACGGCCTCGTCGCCGCGCGGCCCGGCATGCCCATGGCCGGAGGCGCGCTGCCCCGCGAGACTCGCGGCCTCATCGCGCGCTGGGTCCTGGAGGGCTGCAAGGATCCCCAGGGGCAGGTGTGGTGCAAGAAATGAAGGCTGTCCTGTCGTAAGGAGATGCACGGTGGCTGAGCGAACCCTGGGCTCGAGGAAGTGGTATTGGCTGTGGGGCCTGTTGATCGGGACGGGGTTGTGGGCGGGGTGTGAGTCCGCTCCCTCCGTGGAGGAGGCCCCGACCGAGCAGCTCCAGCAGCCGCTGGGCGGACGGCCTCCGCCGGCGAGGGTGTCGGTGGGCCAGTACCACTCCGTGGGCGTGCACACGGACGGCACCGTCTGGGCCTGGGGCTACAACCGCCAGGGCCAGCTCGGAGATGGGAGCACGCTCGACAAGGCGACGCCCGTGCAGGTGCCGAACCTGGGGGGAATCGCCGCCGTGGCCGCGGGCGACTACCACTCGCTGGGCCTGCACGCGGACGGCTCGGTGTGGGCCTGGGGTGACAACACCAACGGCCAGCTCGGGGATGGCACGTACACCGCCAGGCCCGCGCCCGTGCAGGTGAGCGGCCTGAGCGGCGTGGTGTCGCTGGGCTCTGGCTTCTCCCATGCCCTGGCGCTGCGCTCGGATGGCACCGTGTGGGCCTGGGGCGACAACCGCTACAACCAGCTCGGCAACGCGTCGGTCACCAAGAGCAACGTCCCCATGCAGGTGCCCGGCTTGAGTGGCGTGCTCGCCGTGGTGGCCGGAGGCTATTCCTCGCTGGCGCTGCGCTCGGATGGCACCGTGTGGGCCTGGGGCGACAACCGCTACGGTCAGCTCGGCGATGGCAGCACGGTGCGGCGCGTGACGCCCGTCCAGGTGGCCAACCTGAGCGGCGTGGCGAGCGTCTCCGCCGGCTCCTACCACGCCCTGGCGCTGCGCTCGGATGGCACCCTGTGGGCCTGGGGCTTCAACACCTACGGACAGCTCGGGGATGGGACGACGACCCAGCGCACCGTGCCCGTGCAGCTTGGCCTGACGGATGTGCGGCAGGTGGTCGCTGGCAACTACCACTCGCTGGCCGTGCGCAACGACGGCGCGGTGTGGGCCTGGGGCGACAACCGCTACCGCCAGCTCGGCAATGGCACGCTCACCAGCAGCCTCGTGCCCCTGCAGGCGGGCCTGAGCGCGGGCGTCACCCTGGTGGCGGGCTACAAGCACTCCCTGGTGCTGCGCTCGGACGGCACGGTGTGGTCCTGGGGGGACAATGTCTTTGGTCAGCTCGGGGATGAGACGTTCCTGGCGAGGAACGCTCCCGTGCAGGTGAAGGGGCTCTCGCTGGGCAACGCCGACGTGTCCACCGGCCAGCTCCACTCCGTCATGCTGGGCCGGGACGGACGACTCTGGGCGTGGGGAGACAACGAGGAGGGGCAGCTCGGCACCGGGACGCAGCAGGACAGCTCCCTGCCCGTGTCGGTGGCACTCAGCGGCGTCATCTCGGTGGCGTCGGGCTTCCGGCACACCGTGGTGCTCAAGTCCGACAGCACGGTGTGGACGTGGGGCCTCAATCGCTACGGTCAGCTCGGGGATGGAACCACCACCATCCGGCCCCAGCCTGTTCAGGTCCCAGGGCTGTCTGGAGTCACCTCGGTGGCCGCGGGCGATTACTTCTCACTGGCGCTGCGCTCGGACGGCACGGTGTGGACGTGGGGCTTCAATCGCTACGGTCAGCTCGGGGATGGAACGAAGACCGACAGACTCCAGCCCGTGCAGGTGTCGGGCTTGACCGGTGTCCTGGCCATTGCCGCGGGCGACGGCCACGCGGTGGCGCTGCGCTCGGACGGCACGGTGTGGACCTGGGGGTACAACTACGATGGCCAGCTCGGGAACGGGACGCGCAACTGGCACATCCTGCCCGTCCAGGTGGTGGGGCTGTCGGGCGTGGTGTCGGTGGCGGCCGGTGGCATGCACTCGCTGGCGCTGCGCTCGGACGGCACGGTGTGGACCTGGGGCTACAATGGCGCGGGTCAGCTCGGCAACGGCTCCTTCGTCGGCAGCACCGTCCCCGTGCAGGTGTCGTTCCTGAGTAGCGTCACCGCCATCGTCGCTGGCCACCACCACTCGCTGGCGCTGCGCTCGGACGGCACGGTGTGGGCCTGGGGCTTCAACTTCGATGGGCAGCTGGGCAATGGCATGCGCGACAGCCGCAACACCCCCGGCATGGTGGCGGGACTGACCGGAGTCGTGTCCATCATCGCTGGGGATTATCACTCCATGGCGCTGCGCTCGGACGGCACGGCGTGGGCCTGGGGCTTCAACGGCCAGGGCCAGCTCGGGGATGGGACGGCGGACACCGCCCTCATCCCCGTGCAGGTGGTGGGCCTCTGAGTCGAGGCCCGGGCTCCCCTCAGTAGAGGCGGCTCCAGAACGAGCGACGCGACGAGATGTGGTCCAGCGCTTGCTGGAGCTCCTCGTCGTAGTCGGCCCGGGTGGCGATGTCCGCCATCGAGATGATGCCCACCAGCCGATCGTCCCGCTCCACCACCGGGACGCGGCGCACCTGGCGGCGGCCCATCAACGCGATGATGCTGTGGATGTCCTCGTCTGGCGTCACCGCCTCCACGTCATCCGTCATGATGTCCCGGGCGTGCATGTTGTCCGGGGGCCGGCCCTCGGCGAGAGTGCGGATGACCAGGTCCCGGTCCGTGATGAGGCCTCGCAGCCGCCCCTGCTTGTCCACCACCGGGACGATGCCGCAGTCCTCTTCCTTCATGATGCGCGCCACCTCGCGCAGGCTGCTCTCCAGGTGCGCGCTCTTCACCTGCCGCGTCATGATCTCCCGAGCGTTCAGCGGCTCGCGCTTCCAGCGGCCCCGGCGCTGCGTCTCGGTGCGCGGGGGCACCGGCTGCCCCATGCCCACCAGCCCCGAGTACTCGCCCATCCCCTCGCGTGGCTCCATTCCGGGACGGTCCTCCCACGTGTGAGCCTCGCGCCCCCCCGGCTCCGAGCCACCGCGTGCGTCGCGAACGCCCCGTGACCTGTCCCGCGGCTCGCGCCCGCCGCGCTCGTCGTACGGGAGCCGGTCACCCGTGTCGGTGCCGGTGCGGTCCCACGGGCGGTATTCGCGGGGCGGGTGGTTCTCCTCCAGGGAGTGGTAGCTCTCCTGCTCGCCCATCAGCGGCCCCGAGCCCATGCCCGAGGCGTCATCCAAGGCCCGGTCATCCCGGCCATAGGGACCATGGGGGACGCTGGGGGGGCGCCCGGGGCGCTCGACGGGACGGCCTCGGCCCAGGTGGAAGAAGCGCCGGCGCTGGGGGCTCCGCTCGAAGCGAGTGTCGACCTCGGGAGGTGGTGCGCCCTCCTCGGTGCGAGGCTGGGCCATGCGCAGCTGGGCGGCGCGGTGGAAGCGGCCCTCGCGCACCTCGGGGGGCTCGTCGCGCTCCGTGCTCCAGCCGGTGACGTCGGACTCGGAGCGCTCGCGAGAGCCCGGCGGGGCCTCCGCGGCGCGGCGCTCGCGCTCTCCGGGAGTACCGTTCGGCGGCGAGTTGCGAGCCGGGGTGTCCCGGCCATCATCGGTGTGCCTCTGGGCCATGGGGATGCGACCTCCTGCGTGAATGTGCCGCGGGAGGCTCGGCACGCCCTCGGCTTCCTCCAAGGGCCTCAGGAGTCACGGCGCGCCCGGCTGTCCGCCCGCGGGCATGCGCCCCCTCACCGAGTGCCCGGCTTCGGACACCCGTGCTGCCCTGGAGAGCGGGCTTCCCTCACGACGTGGCGAGCGCCTCACCCAGCCGCACCAGGCCGCCGAAGTCCTCCAGCTCGCCCCCGGCCTCGGGAGCGGCCACCGCCACGGCCCCCGCGGGCAGCTTCTCCGCGAGCCGCTCGAGCAGCCCCCGGTGGGCCTCGGCACGTGCCCGCTCCAAGTCCGCCAGGCGGATGAGGGCCTCCACGCCGTCGCGCGCGGCCCCCGCGTCCTCCACGTGCCGCAGCAGCGCCTCGGGCGACGTCAGCCCCTCCTCGCGCGCCCAGCTCCGGTTGAGCACATAGCCCGCGAAGGGCAGCCCCTTGTCGCGCAGCATGTCTCGGAAGAAGGCCGCCTCCTGCAGCGAGGCTCCCTCTGGCGACGTCACCAGCAGGAAGGCCGCGTCCGGCGACGCCAGCCGCGAGCGCAGCCGGTCCGCCCTCAGCCGGATGGCCGCGAACAGCCCGCTGAAGGCCCCCAGGAAGGTCCTCATCTCCTGGGTGAAGCCCTCGCCGAAGATGCTCCCCAGCACGGTGCCCACCAGCTGCGACGTCTTGCGCCACAGCATCCCCCCGCGTCCCTTCTCCTCGGGCAGGAAGAGCGAGACGATGCGATCATCCAGGAAGCGCGCCAGCCTCCCGGGTGCCTCCAGGAAGTCCAGCGCGTGGCGGCTCGGCGGTGTGTCCAGGACGATGAGCTCGTAGCGGCCCTCGTCCAGGAAGTGGTCCAGCGCCTCGGCCGCCGCGTACTCCTGCATGCCCGCCACCAGGTCCGACAGGAAGCGGTAGAGGCGGTTCTCCAGGATGGTGCGCGCTGTCTCGGGCGAGGGCGACAGCCGCCGCACGAAGCGCTCGAAGACGACGCGTGGATCCAACATCCACACGTCCAGTTGGCCCGCTCCAGGCTCGCGGCCCGCGAAGAGTCGCTCGGGGGCGATGGTCGTGGGCTCCGCGCCGCCCTCTGTCAGCCCCATGGCCTCGGCGAGCCGCCGCGCTGGATCAATGGTGAGCACCAGCACCTTGCGACCCGAGCGCGCCGCCGCCACGCCCAGCGCTGCCGCCGTCGTCGTCTTCCCCACGCCTCCCGCGCCACACAGGACGAGGACACGCTTCTCCCTCAGGAGGGACTGGATGCTCATGACTGGGCCCCGGCGCGCTCACTCCGAGGCGTGGACGCAGGGTGGAAGGTGGGACGGGCGAGATACGTGGCGAGCCGCTGCACCAGCTCCGGGCCTGTGCCGGGCAGCTCGGGCAGGGTGAGCAGCGGCGCCGGGAGGTTGCCCGCCAGCCGGGCCCTGGCCTCGTGTGCCCGGTCCAGTCGCCCCAGGGCGCGCTGCCCCCGGTGCGGCCCGTGCTCATCGAGCAGTCGCTCCACCGCGGCGCGCCCGTCGGGCGAGAAGGGGTTGTCCGGCATGCGGTTGAGGACGCCCGCTGCAATGGGAATGCGGTGGCGCTGGACGGCGGTGGCCAGCTCCAGCGTCTCACTCACCGGCAGCGGCTCGGGCAGGCTGACGAGCAGCGCCCCGGTGAGCCGCGGGTCTCTCAACAGCCCCAGTCCCTCGCGCACCGAGCGGCCAATCGGCCCTCCGGGGATGACGGACAGCAGCGTGTCCGGCAGCGCGGCGATGGCCAGCGCATGGCCAGTGGCTGGCAGGTCCAGAATGCACAGCGGGTAGAGGGGGCTGCCATCCGGGCGGGTGCGACGCACCAGGTGGAGCATTTGATAGAGGACGCCCATCTCCCGGAGCGCGGGAGCGGCCTCGAGGAAGCGACGCAGGGCGCGGGTGCGCATGGCGGCCTCGGCCATGACACGCAGCGGCAAGACGTCCTGAAGGAAGAGCCGCTGGCCCTCGGAGGAGGAGAGGCGGACGAAGGAGAGGCCCGGGGACACGTCCTCCACACGAGGGCCGAAGACACGCGGGGCACCCACGAGAGCGCCCAGGGGCGAGGGGCTGTCCTGCTCCTCGGAGCCTATCTCCACCTCGGCCAGCAGCACGCGCCGACCCGCGGCCACCGCCGCACGGGCCAGGGCCGCCGCGAGCGTCGTTTTGCCCACTCCCCCTTTTCCCGAGACGAGCAGCGCCCTCCGTTCCCACAGTGCGTCGAGCAAGGTCGTCGCCCCTCCCAAGGTGTGTCGTGCAGGAAGGCAGTCATAACGACCGTTTGCCGGTACCACAAGAGATGCCACCGGGTGGGAGTCACCCGGCGGGCAGCCTCGAGCGTCTGTTACTGCACGGGCCAGCGGGCGGCGATCTCCTCGCACGCGCGCTGCACGTCGCACAGCCGGCGCACCCGGGCCTTGGGCGGCAGGAACTCCTTGCCGGCGAACACGTCCACCACGCGGACCAGCCTGGGCTCGATGGGGCCCAACAGCGCCAGGTGCTGCTCGGCAAAGGCCTGCAGCAGCGTGGAGATGTACTGCCCGGAGCGCTCGTCCAGCGGGTGGTGCTTGGAGAAATACAGCTTCATCACCCCCACCTTGTTGTTGCCGTTCCGGTCCACCGACTGCAGCACCACCTGGGGCAGGACGCGGATGGCCACGCCGGCCATCTGCAGCGCGGGCGGCTCATGTCCCACCTCGCTGGCCACCACGCCTTGCAGGCCCAGGCGCGGGTGCAGCTTGCGGTAGTGCTCGATCGCCTCGATGCAGAGCTGGGCGCGGTGCGCGTCGAAGTCATCGGCGAACACGCTGGTGGCCAGGCGGTGCTGATGCTGGCGCAGGATGCCCTCGTCCTGGCCGCGGCACAGGAAGTCGGTGATGGCGTGAGCGGCCTCGGGGTAGCGCAGGTACTGGGGGTCTGGCGGGTGCTTCTGGGACTCGATGAGCCGCTTGCGGAGCGCGGGCGTCGCCGTGAGGTAGCGGCCCAGCTTGTTCACCGAGACGTGAGGTGACTCCGGAAGTCCGTTCATGAAGTGCCTCCCTGATACGTCGTGATGTGAAGACATTAACGGATGGGTCTGACATGACCGGAGGGCGGGCGTCCGAGGGGAAATGCCCATCCGCTCTTGCAGGCAGAGGGGGCTGTCCCCATGTGTGGGAGAGGGTTGGCGGGCGCCTTTTCCCGAGGGCCTCATGGGCGAACACACCCCTCCCTCCCTTGCCCTCTACCCTGCTGGAAGTGGTGAGCAGGGTGATGGGGGGAGTGGCTCGGCAGCTCACGCGAGTGGGGCTGGGCAAGCACGTTTGTTTCATCCACGGGAGCTTCGAGGAGCAGATCTCGGCGTTCGCGCCCTACGTGCGCATGGGGCTGGAGCGGGGCGAGCGCTGCGTGTACTGGCTGGACGAGCATGGCCCGGAGGTGGTGCGCGCGGCGCTGGGGGCGCAGGGGGTGGACGTGGCACGAGCGCTCGCCCGGAGAGCGCTCATGCTGACGAACGCGCGGGAGGTGTTCCTGCGCCGGGTGCCCTTCGTGCCGGAGGACCTGGTCGCCATGTTGGCGCAGATGGAGGCCGAGACGCTGGCGGCGGGCTTCTCGGGGCTGCGGCTCACCGGGGAGTCGACGTGGATGCTGGGCTCGCACGCGAGCGCCGAGCAGTACATCCACCTCGAGGCGCTGCTCAACCGCTTCTTCCCGGGCAGCCGCACCATGTGCTTGTGCCAGTTCAACCGGCACCGCTTCCCGGCGGAGCTCATCCACGACGTGCTGCGCACCCACCCGGTGGCGATCATCGAGGACGAGGTGCACGACAACCTCATCTACGAGTGGCCGGAGCTGGTGCTGGGGGAGGCGTCGGCGCGGCGGCGCGTGGAGTGGATGGTGGCCCAGCTGAAGCGGGAGCGGGAGACGGATCGCAAGCTGGTGGAGCTGGGGATGAAGCTGGCGGAGCAGGTGGAGGAGAACGCGAGGCTGTACGAGGAGTCCCGCGCGGCGGTGCGGATGAGGGACGAGTTCCTCTCGGTGGCCTCGCACGAGCTGAAGACGCCGCTGACGCCGCTGCGGCTGAAGCTGCAGGGGCTGAGGCGGGAGGTGGAGACGGGCGAGGCGGAGGTGGTGCCGCGCGAGCGGGTGGTGCGCGCGGTGCAGGGAGCGGAGCAGCAGTTGCGCAAGCTGACGGTGCTGGTGGACGCGCTGCTGGACGTGTCGAGGCTGACACAGGGGCGGCTGGCGCTGACGTGGGAGGACCTGGATTTGACGGAGGTGGTGCGGGAGGTGGCGGAGCGGTTCGCGCAGCAGGCGGCGAAGGCGGGCTGCGCGCTGGAGGTGGAGGCGGAGAGGCCGGTGGTGGGGAGGTGGGACCGGCTGAGGCTGGAGCAGGTGGTGACGAACCTGCTGTCCAACGCGCTGAAGTACGGGGCGGGGAGGCCGGTGCACGTGACGGTGGAAGCGGAGCCGGAGCGGGCGGTGCTGGTGGTGCACGACGAGGGAATTGGCATCGAGCCCGAGCACCTCGAGCGCATCTTCGGAAAGTTCGAGCGGGCTGTCTCCGGGCGCCACTACGGCGGGCTGGGGCTGGGGCTCTACATCACGCGGCAGATCGTCCAGGCGCTGGGAGGAGACATCGAGGTGAGGAGCGAGCCGGGACGGGGTGCCACGTTCCGCGTGGTGTTGCCGCGCCGGCGCGAGGGGGACGCGGGCTGAGGCGCCTCATCCTTCCTGGATTCCCCGGGGGACGTACACCCTTATCCTGTGGGACGCGGAGCGCCAGCGCTCCGTCACCCTCGCCAACGTGACGTTCCCCGAGTAGGTACTGCCGCCGCAGTGGCCCGGCTCGACCAAGGCGTGAGGCTAGACTTCCTCGTCGGGCAAGAGCGTGCGCAGCAACTCGTCGTCGGGTCCGAGCGGGCGCCAGCCGGGCGGCGGCGGCGTGGCAAGGAGCGCATCTCCAACCCGCCTTACGCGCGCCTTATGCGTTTCTGGGGTGTAGGCGGACCAACGCCCAAGCGCCATAGCAACCTCGAACCGGTTCTCATCGTCCATCACGGTTGGCCAACCATTAGGGAGTCCTTCGGCAAGTTCGCGCACGAGAACATCGCGCACCAAGCGCGTGACTTGATTGCGACGCTCAGCCTCGGCGAGCAACCCGCTGAACACCTGCACTGCGGCGACGTCATCCTCGCCAAGCTCCTCGGCCAACAAATATAGCGGGACGGCAGGACGAGCCTCGGCGAAGGCGGTGAGCGAGTCGTAACCACGCTCGCGAACCCGCTCGTACAGGCGCACCTTTACGTTGCCTTGCCACGCACGCCCATCGCTCATCGTGCTCTCCAACGAATGAACTTCATCGGGATTCTATAGTCCCTCATGTTCTTTGCGACGAGCTTCAGGATCTCGTTTCGCGTCAACACCCGGCCAGCCCTGAGCTCGGCATCGAGCAGCGTCTCCATGATCATCCGGTTCCATTCACCGGGCCATGTGCGCCCCAGCTTCCAGTTCCCACCGCCGTGGATGGCCTGGTGGTGCGCCTGCTCCAGCTTCACGCAGAACTGGTCGATGTCCATGTCGCCAGTGAAGCCGCGCTTCTCGAACCACTCGCGGAACTCCTTGGGCATGACGTGGTGCCGGGGGGGCTCGGCCATGCCAGCCCCCGCTCTGCCCGTCACGCGCATGCCCCGCACCTCGGGCCCGTCGCCGAGCGCCTCGCGCACGCCGCGCGGCAGCTCGCCGTGCGCCATCATCATCTGGCCGGTCTGAATCCGCACCGCGGCGCTGACGGCGGGCAGGGAGAGGACGCCCGCCCGCACCAGCCGGTTCACCCTCTCCACCCACTCGGCGGAGACGACAATGCGCGTGCCCATCATCACGCCGTTGGTGCCCATCACCATGCCCACCCCGAGGGTCATGGGGGCCGAGGGCCGCAACGCGGGCAGCGAGAACTTCAGCGCCGACCTCATCGTCACCAGCTCCATGAGCTGCGCCAGCAACATCACCTTCTCGACGTTCTTCAGCCCCGAGTGGACGCGCTCCGCCGTCCTGTTGAACTCGCCGGACAAGTAGCCCATCAGCGCGGGCATGTTCTCCGCCGCTGCCTCCACCTGCCCTGGCTCCCGCGAGGCCAGTGCCGTCATGGCCGGCTCCACCCTCTTCCGCCAGCGGTCCATGTCCACGAACAGCGTCTCCACCGAGTTGTAGCCCTGCTTGAACACCACATCGAGAAGGTTGAGGAAGTCCACCCAGGCGGCCAGCAGCAGCGAGCCCAGCATGGCGGCCTCCAGCCGTGGGCCCGCCAGACGCAGCAGCGCCAGTTGCATGTCCAGGTCCTCCACCTCCGAGGCGGCGTGGGCCAGCCGGGTGGCGGCGGCGAGCTCGGCGTCCAACCACCGCAACTGGTTTTGGCCATACTCGATGGAGGGCACGAAGAGGCCAGCGGCCTTGCCGGCGATGCCCCAGTGGCTCTTGCGCAGCCTGGAGAGTTCCCCGGAGAGGTCGCGGGTGGAGCCCGCCACGTCGAGCAGGGCACCGCGAAACGCCAGGTGGGCCGCCAGGGCGCTCCCCCATGCCGTCTCCTCCGCGCCGCCAGGGCCCACCGCCGTCACCGTCTCCCGCGCGCCCTGGCGGCGGTGCAGCCGCTGCGGCCCCTCGGGCTCGGGCGCGGACGGCTCACCCGGGCTTTCGGCCCATACGGGCGCGGCAGCCTCGTGCGGCGTGTAGCGCAGGTGTGTCCCCCGGCCGGGCGCTGGCGTCAGCGGCGCACAGGCGTTGGACAGCAGGGCCAGGGCGAGCAGCAGCCCCATCCACAGCTCCATCCGCGCGGGGTATCGCCACCTACCAGCTGGGAAGGCCGACAGCGGTGGCTCCGTGGCCCCATCGGGTGGGTTGTCGGGCCCTTCCGCCTGAGAGAGGAGCAGTTGCACCAGCAGCGTGGATGTCATCAGCGCCTCCGATGGGTGATTCCCATTCTATCGGGCGCCCCGACAAATCCTGACAGCCTGGACAGCGCGGGCAAAAGGCGCCTCGCGTCGTAGGGTCCGTAACCCAACAGCACAGGTCACCTGGGGCAGCTCGATGAACCCCCGGTGCTCTCGCACATGCGCCGCAGCGTGGGCTCGCTGGGCACCATCGCGCCCCGCTCGACCCGGCCGTAGACGCCGGACTTCAAGCCCACCTTTTTTGGCCACCTCCGCCAGCGTGAGCCCGAGCCGCAGGCGAGCAGCCCGGGCCGCATCTCCCAAGCGAGCAAGCCGTTCCCCGGCGAGCGGCTGGGCTGCGCCATAAATATCTTCCGCCGAAGCGACATCCAGCCGGGACAGACGATGGCCATCATCGGCATCGGCTTCTTGGGCGCGCTGCTGACGCGCATGGCCACCAACTCCGGAGCGCGCGCGCTGGCGGTGACGCGCCGCCCGGGCGCCGACAGCCCCGCGGCCCCCTGCTTCAGACGATCCTCTCTCCACCTGCACTAACCCTTCGTCCGCAAGAGGGGCTCTATCCTCCTATCTTCTTGAGCACGTGAAGTGACGTCCTCTATGTTGGTCGGTGAGATTTAGCCCGGGATGGTCTCGGCGCGCACGAGAACCTGAAACTCATGGAAGCCCTCGCGTCACGATGGTCCGCGCTTCTCGCCGATCTGAACGATCTGCGAGTGCACATTGAGCCGGCGCGACTGCGCGAAATTGTCGCCGAGTGCACAGCTGCTCTCGATGGCAAGCTGGCGGCGGGAGAAGAGGAGCCTCTCCATTCCATACTCGCACTCGCGTACTACCGTCTCGGTGAGACCCGACGCCAGCTCGTTCACACGCGAGCCATCGCGCGTCTGCGCCCGGATGATGTACTTGCGCAGCGAAACTACGGGGGAAGCCTCATTGAGGTGGGGCAGCTGACGGAGGGGATCTCTGTCATGGAGGAGGCTGCGAACCTACCAAGCCCGCACCGGTCCAGAACACTCGGAGACCTCGCCTTCGCTTACACCCAGGCGAGACGGTGGGATGATGCCCTCGCGGCCTTTACTGAATCCGTGCGAGTCGCTGACTACACCTCAGAGCGGGATCTGATGTCACTGGCTGCCCACGGGGCACAGCTGGGATTCAGGCAGCAGTCGTTGGAGTTCCTAGCTCGGTACCTTCAGGTCGCGCACGGCGTAGAGCTCGGCGAGCGCACAGCTCCCGATGTCGTCCGAGATGTCGCAGCGAATCATCCTGAGTGGCTGTGGTTCGTGGCGGGCGTGCCACCTCTCCGACTGGTCATTCTGCAAGCGTTGACGGTGGATCCACTGCTGGCGGGTCACATCCCGTGGGATCACTTTTCCGCAGAAATCATTACGACTGAGTCTGCGCAGTCAGCAGAAGACGTGTTCGCGACGATGAAGCCACTAAGCGACGAGGCTACGCTTGCTGTCCTCAGGGATGGTGGAGACGGTGATGGCTCGAAATAGCGATCTAGCTGAGAGGCGTGTTCAGTTGGGACTCGCGCCTGTCGAGCTTCAAGCCCCTGCACGTCCCGGTGCGGTCTTCATCGTTGATTTGTCGACCAAAGGCAACGGTGACACAGTGCGTTTCCCCGAAGGAGAACTCCAGCGAACGACATCTGAGCACGAGACCCGCAGAGTCATCATCGCTCAGAGCGCGTTCCACTCGCAGCGAGCAGATCCACGAACGATTCTCGTAGTCCCATGTAGCGCGTCGCATAAGGGCCCTGTTGCATCGTGGGATCTCCAAATCCCCGATGGCGAGGAGGGGTTCACGAAGCCAGGCGTGGTTGCATATGTCTCCCTCGTTCAGCCGATCCTTAAATCGAAGCTCATCTCTTTCGAGGGGATGCTGCGGCCGGAGACTATCGCATTGATGCACATGCGCATTGCAGTGCTCTTCGGCCTACAGGATCCGATGGCGCTGCCTGTGCCGCCTCGGAAGAAGTAACCGTTAGGTCGAAGTAGAGGCGCAGGCTTCATCCTGTCGGCCTTCAATCTCGCGGTCGGAAACTAGGAAGGATGGAAGGGGGCCGCCCGAGCACTGCGCCAGGCCGGTGGAGAGGCCGCGCAGCTCCCTTGGAGTACCCTGCCCAGGCCGCCCTCCCATGCGGTGCGCGGCAGGGAGCTGGGCCTGATGGCTCGTGGCGGCTTGAGCCTCAACACCACGCGGCCTGACCGCCTCATACAGCACCGTCCCCTCCGGCTGCCTCCGCCGGTACTCCCACCTGCGCTCCCCCACCTGCCCCTCCCCCAGCCACACCTTGTCATGGGACGCGCTACTGATGGGCTCCCACTGGCTTTCTTGGCGCCCTGGCTGCTCGGGTGGTTCGAGGCGCGACCAAGACAGCGCGTCAGGAGGGGCGAACTTGGTGCCAAATGGGTACCAAAACGGGCGAACGCGCCTGAATGCCGCTGAACGCCACCAGACGGAAAAACGCCCTGCTTCCGAGGACTTGAGAAGCAGGGCGAGTGGTCCCGGCTGGAATCGAACCAGCGGCCTGCGGTTTAGGAAACCGACGCGCTATCCAACTGAGTTACGGGACTGAGCATGGATGGCAGTTCGGGACGACGAATGGAGCGAGGTGCACGACAACCTCATCTACGAGTGGCCGGAGCTGGTGCTGGGGGAGGCGTCGGCGCGGCGGCGCGTGGAGTGGATGGTGGCCCAGCTGAAGCGGGAGCGGGAGACGGATCGCAAGCTGGTGGAGCTGGGGATGAAGCTGGCGGAGCAGGTGGAGGAGAACGCGAGGCTGTACGAGGAGTCCCGCGCGGCGGTGCGGATGAGGGACGAGTTCCTCTCGGTGGCCTCGCACGAGCTGAAGACGCCGCTGACGCCGCTGCGGCTGAAGCTGCAGGGGCTGAGGCGGGAGGTGGAGACGGGCGAGGCGGAGGTGGTGCCGCGCGAGCGGGTGGTGCGCGCGGTGCAGGGAGCGGAGCAGCAGTTGCGCAAGCTGACGGTGCTGGTGGACGCGCTGCTGGACGTGTCGAGGCTGACGCAGGGGCGGCTGGCGCTGACGTGGGAGGACCTGGATTTGACGGAGGTGGTGCGGGAGGTGGCGGAGCGGTTCGCGCAGCAGGCGGCGAAGGCGGGCTGCGCGCTGGAGGTGGAGGCGGAGAGGCCGGTGGTGGGGAGGTGGGACCGGCTGAGGCTGGAGCAGGTGGTGACGAACCTGCTGTCCAATGCGCTGAAGTACGGGGCGGGGAGGCCGGTGCACGTGACGGTGGAAGCGGAGCCGGAGCGGGCGGTGCTGGTGGTGCACGACGAGGGAATTGGCATCGAGCCCGAGCACCTCGAGCGCATCTTCGGCAAGTTCGAGCGGGCTGTCTCCGGGCGCCACTACGACGGAGGGCTGGGCCTGGGGCTCTACATCACGCGGCAGATCGTCCAGGCGCTGGGAGGAGACATCGAGGTGAGGAGCGAGCCGGGACGGGGTGCCACGTTCCGCGTGGTGTTGCCGCGCCAGCGCGAGGTGGACGCGGGCTGAGCCGCCTCATGCGTGCCCGTTGTTCTTCCTGGCTCGAACAGCCAGGAGCTCGCGCTCGACGACGCGATCCTTGTCTCGTCCTAGATGGCGTTTGACGGCGATGAGATCGTCCAGGCTGATGATGCGGCAGGGACGCTCGTAGATATCCTGTGTGACTGCTCTGGAGGCTACGTCCGCATAGGTCCCAACGGGTGGAACCTCGGAGAGGATGTCGAGGCGTCCCAGGTCCGTCAGCAGATAGAGGTTGCGATTCTTCGCGAGCGCTGCGGGTGATTCGGTAACGGGGCGTTTGGGGAGGGCGAGTGCGTATCGGGGATGATGCGGGCCGAGTACGGTGAGCAGCCGCGTGAGGTTTTCCTCGGTAAAGGGCGCTGTGATGTCGCAATCCACAGTGAATGTGGCCGAGCCGTGGGCAATAGCCGCGACGCCACCGATGAGTACGAACTCCACCCCCGCATCGAGAAGCAGGCGGAGAAGCTCAGGAGTCTGCTGCATCGTCGTCGGCTTCCTTGGGACGCAGGGCCTCGTACAACTCGGTCATGCGCTGCAATTGCTCGAGCCGCTCGGTCGGAGTGAGGCGGAGATTCTCCTCGAGCAGCGACACATCCACGCCTGCGTCGATGGCCGCATCCCAATCCGGCCCGTAGCTCGGGAAGGCCTTCCGGAGGAGGTCACGCGGGTCGTCCATGCTTGAAGTCTATGCCGGATCGCGTGCCGCAGGTCCGGTGAACTGCGTTCGCCCGCTCGTTGAGCTTCTCTCGGTCACATCGTGCCGTGTCCATACCCGCCGCGAGGGCCCGTGCTTCCTCCTCGCGTGTGCGGCCATCCCATCACGCGGAAGCCACGATGCTCCCTGCGTGGAGCGGCCACGGAACAAATATTTCAGGAAGGGCCATGGCCCGCACAGTGCGGCAGGAGGTCGCTCCATGTACACCGAGGCCTCGCCCGCCACGCTGGCGGACGTGCTGGAGGCCAGGAGGGTGGAGATCATTCACCGCTGGTCCGAGCGGTTGGGCGAGGGGTTCGTCACGGGTCCCCCGACGAAGCACGCGTTGGAGCACTACATCGACGCCTTCCTCAGCGAGGCCATGGAGCTGCTGCACTCACACTCGGTAGCCGATGCCAGCCAGGTGCACGGCGAGAGTGAAGCGGGCCGGGCGCTCGGACGGATGTGCTTCCGTATTGGCTCCGACGTGAAGGCGCTGTTGCACACGTACCACATGCTGCGCGAGACCCTCCTCGACCTGGTGCGGGAGTCGGGCGTGCCTGTCTCCCTTCTCGAGTCCCGCGCACTGACCGACTTCATCGCGAGCAGCACCGCCGAGGCGGTGGCTGAGTACATCCAACAGCGTGACGATGCGCATCGGCTTGATCAGGAGCGGCTCCAGGCGTTGATGGACAACGCGCCTGTCGCCATCTTCGCCAAGGACGTCGATGGCCGGTACATCATCAGCAACCGCTACTTCCAGGAACTGGTGGGTCATACCCGCGAAGAGATTCTGGGGCAGGACGACCGGCTCCTGGTGTCCCCGCAACAGGCCATCACCCTTCGGGCCGACGATGCCAGGGCGTTGGCGGGTCGCTCCTTCAGGTTCGAGCAGACAATCAAGCTCCCCTCGGGTCCGCGTACGTTCTTGACGGTGAAGTTCCCCCTTCCGGGCTCCGAGAACATGGTCCCGGCGAGTGGAGGCATCTCCACGGACATCACGGACCAGAAACGGACCGAAGCGGTGCTGCGTGAAACCAGCCAACGCCTCCAGGCCATCCTGGAGACCGCGGCCGATGGCATCCTGACCACCGACGCCTGTGGCACCCTCCTGAGCGTCAATCCGGCCGTGGTTCGCCTCTTCGGCTACACCTCCGAGGAGCTGCTCGGCAGCAACATTGGCCTCCTCATTCCCGGGGCCGAGGAGGGAGAGGCACAGGACTCCACTCCCGGCCGCCCGTGCCTCGGCGTGCTCGCGGGGGGCGGCACCCAACGCGAGGTGCTGGGCCGGCGCAAGGACGGGAGTGTCTTCCCCATGGAGCTCCAGGTCAGCGAATACCTTCTACCCCAGGGCCGCTTCTTCACCGGGACCGTGCGAGACATCACCGAGCGCAAGCGCGCCGAGGAGATGCAGGCACTCTTCGTCGAGGCGGGCATGCTGCTGTCCCAGTCGTTGGATCTCCCCACCACCCTCAAGAGCATCGTCGCACTGGTGGCGCGGCGCATGGCGGACGTCAGCTCGGTGGATCTGCTGGGCGAGGATGGGCGGGTGCAGCGGCTGTCAGTGGCGACTCGGGACCCATCGTGGCAGGCCGTCGCCATCCGGGGAATGGCGTATCCGCCTCAGCTGGGAAGCGGCAGCCCCCTGGCGCGTGCCCTGGAGCGTGGGGTGGCCCTGGTGGTGCCCGAGGTCTCCCCCACCTGGATGGACGCCGTTGCCCAGAGCGAGGGGCACCGGGCATTCCTGGAGGACCTCCACGCGAAATCCGTCATCTGCGTCCCCCTGGTGGCTCGGGGCCGCAAGCTCGGGCTGCTCAACTTCGTCTGGAGGCACTCCCGGGCCGCGACCATCGCCACGGACTTGGAGTTGGCGCGGGGTATGGCCGATCGCGCGGCCGTGGCCATCGACAACGCGCGCCTGTACCAGCAGGCACAGGAGGCCATCCGGATGCGCGAGGACGTGGTGGCCATGGTCAGCCATGATTTGCGCAATCCCCTCAACGCCATCACCCTGGCGGCCACCGCCCTGTTGAAACGTGACGACGTGAGCACTCGCACCGCGAAGGCCGTCAGCTGCATCTACGCGGCGGCGGACCGGGCCAGCCGGATGATTCGCGAGCTGCTGGATTTCACCCAGGCCCGCGTGGGCGGCATTCCCATCCAACACAAGCCCATGGACATCCACGAGCATGTACGGCGGGTCGTGGAAGAGGTTCAGCTGGCCTGGCCTGCTCGGCGCATCGACTTCCAGGCCCGCGGCGATGGCCGAGGTGAATGGGATGAGGGCCGACTGGCCCAGGTCGTCACCAATCTGGTGGGCAACGCCCTCCAGCATGGGCTCGCGGATGAGCCTGTGAATGTTTCCATCCGTGGCGAGGAGTTCGACGTGGTGTTGGAGGTCCACAATGGCGGGAAGCCCATCTCCCCGAAGTTGTTGCCGAGCCTCTTCGAGCCGTACCGGCGCGGAACGGAGCCGCGCGGGGGGCGGGGCAGCCTGGGTCTGGGTCTCTACATCTCCCGGCAGATCATCCTCGGACATGGCGGCAGCATCGATGTGCACTCCACCGCCGAGGACGGCACGACCTTCACCGTGCGCCTGCCCCGCCGACATGCCACGCCCGGGTGAATCGCCTCGAGCTCCGAGTCTTGCCCCCAGCGAATCGTCTGACACCTGGGCCGGCCCCCAGCGAATCGTCTGACACCTGGGCCGGACACCTGGGCTGGGGGTCAGCCCTTTGGCTCCGGCTGCTGGCCGTACGTCTTGAACTTCTCGATGACCCGGGCCATCTCCGCCGCATCGAGCAGCACGGGCTCGCCCACCTGCAGCGCGCGCCAGTACATGGCTGCCAGCGTCTCCACCTCCACCGCCAGCTTGAAGGCTCCCGCCAGGTTCTTGCCCATCGCGAGCATCCCGTGGTTCGCCAGCAGGCACGCCTTGCGCCCCTCCAGCGCCTCCACCGCGTGGTGCGACAGCTCCTCCGTGCCGAACGTGGCGTATGGCGCGCACCGGATGTCCTCGCCTCCCGCCGACGTCACCATGTAGTGGAACGATGGAATCCCTCGCCGCAGGCACGCCAGCGTCGTGCAGAACATCGAGTGCGCGTGCAGCACCGCCCCTACCTCGGGCCGCCTCGCCAGCAAGTCTCGATGGATTCGCCACTCGGACGACGGCGCACGCTTCCCCTCGTGGCTCCCATCCCAGCGCATCAGGACCAGGTCCTCCGGCTCCAGCGTGTCGTAGTCCATCCCCGTGGGAGTCAGCAGGAAGCCGTCCTCCACCCGCTGGCTCAGGTTGCCGCTCGTCCCCTGGTTCAGCCCCGACGCGTTCATCCGCCGCGCCGTGGCGATCATCGTCTCGCGCAGCGCCCGGTGCTCCACTTCGCTCACGTCCCCGTTCCTCGCGCCGGTCGCCGCTCGGGGAAGAGCGACAGCATGCCCTCGGCGGTGGCTGGGCACACACCCCGCTCGGTGACGAGCGCCGTCACCAGCCGCGCCGGCGTCACGTCGAAGCCGTAGTTGGCTACCGGGCTCCCCTCCGGCGTCACCCGCACCGTCACCACCTCGCCCGAGGGCAGCCGCCCGCTCAGGTCCGTCACCTCTCGCCCATCACGCTGCTCGATGGGGATGTCCCGTACCCCGTCCTCCAGCGTCCAGTCGATGGTGGGCGAGGGCAGGGCCACGTAGAAGGGCACCCCGTTGTCCTTCGCCGCCAGCGCCTTCAGGTACGTGCCAATCTTGTTCGCCACGTCGCCCCGGGCCGTGGTGCGGTCCGTGCCCACGATGCACAGGTCCACCTGCCCATGCTGCATGAGGTGGCCACCCATGTTGTCCACGATGACGGTGTGCGGCACGCCGTGCTGGCCCAGCTCCCACGCCGTCAGGCCCGCGCCCTGGTTGCGCGGCCGTGTCTCGTCCACCCAGACGTGCACCGGAATGCCGCTGTCGTACGCCTGGTAGATGGGCGAGAGCGCCGTGCCCCAGTCCACCGTGGCCAGCCAGCCCGCGTTGCAGTGGGTCAGCACATTCACCCGGCCCTGGCGGCCCTTGCGCTCCCACGCCGACTCGATGAGCCCCAGCCCATGCCGGCCAATGGCGTGGTTGATGGCCACGTCCTCGTCGCACAGGGCTGCTGCGCGCTGGTACGCCGCCGCCACCCGCTGTCCGGGGGACAGGGGCCGCAGCGCCTGCCGCATCTCGTCGAGCGCCCAGCGCAGGTTCACCGCCGTGGGCCGCGTGGCCTGCAGCAGCGTGCAGGCCCGCTCGAGCGCCCCGTCCGAGGCGTCGACGCGCAGCGCCAGGCACACCCCGTAGGCCGCCACCGCGCCGATCAGCGGCGCCCCGCGCACCTGCATGGAGCGGATGGCATGCGCCGCCTCGTCGAGCGTCGTGAGCCGCAGCAGCACGAAGGCGTGGGGCAGGTACGTCTGGTCGATGATTCCCATCGACCAGCCGTCGGCCTCGACCCAGATGCTGCGCATCGGCTTTCCGTGGACCTTCATGCGGCTGTGTCTCCTCGCGAGTGGATGTCCGGGGGCGGCAGGATAGTAGAACCCACACCCTCACCCCGACCCTCTCCCAGAGGGAGAGGGAGAAGAGGCGCAGGCCCTTGTCTGGAGGGCGCGGGAGGAAGGGAGCTAGCGCTTCAGGAGCCGGCCAGCGACCGCGTCGAGCCGCTGGAGGACGGCCGGGTCTCTCGCCTCGGGCGCGGTGATGATGGCGTGGTCGAGCGCCGTCTGGCACCCGTGGCGGCACGGGCCCTCATGCTTGCGCAGCAGCGGCACCACGTTCTTCACCAGCGCGCGAGCCTTGCCCGCGTTGGCCGTCAGCACGGCGATGACCTGGTCCACCGTGACGGCGTCATGGCCCGGGTGCCAGCAGTCGAAGTCCGTCACCATGGCCACCGACGCGTAGCAGAGCTCCGCCTCCCGGGCGAGCTTGGCCTCGGGCATGTTCGTCATGCCGATCACGCTGCATCCCCAGCTCCGGTACAGCTCGCTCTCGGCGAGCGTGGAGAACTGCGGCCCCTCCATGACGAGGTAGGTGCCGCCTCGCTTCGCTGGGATGTCCAACCCCTGCATGGCGCCCATCACCGCGTCCCCCAGCCGCGTGCACACCGGCTTCGCCATGGACACGTGCGCCACGCAGCCCGTGCCGAAGAAGCTCTTCGTCCGCGCGAAGGTGCGGTCGATGAACTGGTCCACCACCACGAAGGTGCCCGGGGGCAGATCCTCGCGCAGGCTGCCCACCGCCGACACGGACAGCACGTCCGTCACGCCCACCCGCTTGAGCGCGTCGATGTTGGCGCGGAAGTTGATCTCAGACGGTGCGAGTCGGTGGCCCCGGCCATGGCGGGGCAGGAACACCACCTGCGTGCCCTCGAGCGTGCCGAAACACAGCTCATCCGACGGCTCTCCGAAGGACGAGGACACCTTGCGCCAGGAGACATCCTGGAGGCCGTCGATCTGATAGAGGCCGCTGCCTCCGATGATGCCAATAACGGGAGGGGACGGGTGCGCCATGGGGGGAAGCTCCGGGGGGGACGGCAGGGACAGGTCCAACTCTTCCCGCCGTGCCTCGTGGAGGCAACAGGGAAGATGGTGCCGCCTGCGCTGCTCCGGGCTTCAGCTCGCGGGGAGGGCGTAGTAGGTGCGGATGCGCGTGGCGGCCTGGGAGAGCCCCACCTCTTGGAAGCGCTCGGCGGACCAGGCGGCCGCGGGCTGCTGCGTGCCGGTGACCATGAAGGGCATGGTCAGCCGCGCGAAGTGCCGCATCACGCTCACCATCATCTGCACCGCGGGCGACTGGATGATGTACGCCGTGCCGAGCGTCCAGCGACGCAGCTGCGCCTCGTGCTCGCGCAGCCACTCGGTGTAGCGCTGACGCAGGCAGGCGGCCGGCATGTGCACCTCGCGCGCATCGATGATGCACACGTGCGGCTCGCACCGGTCCAGGTACGAGACCCGCTGCGCCAGGTACGCCTCCAGCTCCTGCATCGTCGCGCAACGGGGCAGCTTCACCACCAATAGCGGCCACAACCCTCCATCCACCGTGATGGGTGACACCGAATCGTCGGCGCGCACGGAGGTGGGGGTGATGGACAGCGCCATTCCGTCCTGAGGGCGGTTGGAGTGAAAGCGGAGCAAGGGTGGGTGGATGTACCGCAATTCGGGAGGAAAGTTGAGTGGAATGCGATGGTAATAGAGGCTCATCCGCGCTGCGTTTGTTCGCTAGGAGAACCCTGAGATGAACTTACGGTGCCAATCATGTGGGGCTGATCTCGTGGTGGCGGAAGAGTTGCGCACGACGGTATGTCCCTACTGTGCGGCTCCGTCGGTGGTGGAGCGGCCGCCGAGCCTGGACCGGCCGGCGCCCACCTTCGCGCTGGGCTTCTCGATGACGCAGCCGGCGGCGGCGGAGCGGGTGAAGCACTGGCTGCGCACGCGCCATCCGTGGAGCCACTCGGGGCTCAAGCGCGCGCCGCTGCAGGACGTGCGGGGCATCTACGCACCGGCCTACCTGTACAGCGCGCTGGCGCAGACGGAGTACAGCGCCTCCATCGGTGAGAACTACACCGAGACGGAGACGTACACGACGACGGAGAACGGGAAGACGGTCACCAAGACGCGCACGGTGACGAAGACGGAGTGGCGCTCGCTGAGCGGTGAGCACGCCGAGTACGTGCCGGACGTGCTGGTGACGGCCTCGCGCGGGCTGTCCAACGTGGAGCTGGAGCACATCGAGCCCTTCGATCTGCGGATGCTGGCGCGCTACGAGCCAGCGCTGGTGGCGGGCTGGGTGGCGGAGGAGCCGTCGCTGTCGCGCGAGGAGTGCCTGAAGATGGCGCGCGCGGAGGCGGTGGATCGGGTGAAGCAGCGGGTGAACCAGTTCATGCCCGGGGACTCGCACAGGATGCAGCGCCTGGACACGCAACTGAGCGCGGAGTCGCTGGAGGTGTGCCTGGTGCCCGTCTGGGTGCTGGCGGCGCGGTATGACCCGCAGAAGCCGCCGCTGCGGGTGGTGGTGAACGGGCAGTCGGGCGAGGTGCACGGGAAGGTGCCCATCTCCTGGGTGAAGGTGGCGCTGACGGTGCTGGCCGTGGCGGTGCTGGGGCTGCTCGTGTACCTGCTGATGAACCAGGGAGGCCGCCCATGAGCGCCGTGGTGACGGGGTGCGAGCGGTGCGGGAGCGCGCTGGAGGTGGGGGATTTGCGCTGTCCCATCTGCGCGCTGGCGGTGGCCGAGCCGAGCGAGCGGGGCGTGCTGCTGCAGAAGGTGCAGGCGAAGGTGGTGAGGTGCGTCACCTGCGGGGCCTCGCTGGAGTACTCGGCGGAGGTGAAGGCGCCGCGGTGCGCCTTCTGCGCCTCGGTGATGCAGGTGGAGACGACGGCGGATCCGCTGGAGCAGGCGGAGGGCTTCCTGCCCTTCCTGGTGGACGCGGCGGCGGCGCGCGAGGCGCTGGTGCGCTTCCTGGCGGAGAAGCGCTTCTTCCGTCCGTCGGACCTGGCGGCCGCGGCGGCGTTGCAGTCGCTGAGGCCGATGTGGTGGCCGGCGTGGGGCTTCAACGCGGGGGCGCAGGTGAGCTGGGCGGCGGACTCGGATGCGGGGAGCAGGCGCTCGGCCTGGGCGCCGCATGCGGGGCAGGAGGCGATGAGCTTCCAGAACATCCTCGTGTCCGCGTCGAAGGGCCTGTCGGAGCGCGAGTGCGAGCAGCTCGCGGGGCACTACCAACTGGACAGCGAGGAGAAGGCGCCGCGAGGGCCGGAGGACGCGCAGGTCGAGCGCTTCGACGTGACACGCTCGGGGGCGCGGAAGCAGATTCTGGCGGCGGTGGAGTCGCTGGCGCGCGAGGAGATGACGCGCGAGCACGTGCCGGGCAGTCGGGTGCGCAACCTGCACGTAGCGGTGGTGCTCTCCAGCCTGGAGACGAAGCGCTACGCGCTGCCGGCGCACGTGCTGGCCTACCAGTACAAGGGCAAGGTGTACCGGGTGGTGGTGCACGGGCAGGACGCGAACGTGGTGCTGGGCACTGCGCCGCTGTCCTGGGCCAAGGTGCTGCTGGTGGCGGGCGCGGTGCTGCTGACGCTGGTGGTGCTGGTGCTGATCTTCTCGCGCTGAAGGGGGTTACCCGTGCGCGGCCCCTACGCAGGAGGAGGCCGTTGCGGGCCGCAGACCGAAGTGCTGGCGGATGCGCACGGAGGGCAGCAGCAGGCCCGAGTCGCTGAAGCGATCAGCGGCCCACTCGCCGGCGGCCCGCACGTGGGACACGAAGGTGTAGGGCATGGGCATGGGCCCGAGCTGGACGACGACGTTGAGCGACAGCCGGGTGAGCGTGGAGGAGACCACGAAGGCCACGCCCAGCACCTTCTCGCGCAGCAGCGCCTCGTGCTCGCGGCACCACTCCGCCTGTCGCCGGCAATGTGAGAGCGGCACGGCCAGGGCGGCGTGGGTGTCGATGAGGGTGATGCACGGCCCGGGCCGCCGCACGCACTCCTCTAGCCGAATCAGGTACTGCTCATACTGCTTTGGTGTGTGCTCGCCCACGAACTTCAGGTGCAGCAGCGGCCACAGCGTGTCCTCGAAGAGAATCATCGCCGTCCCCCCGTTTTCGAAGGCTGGGAAAGACCTTGCGGGCGGGATTATGCAACTGGGTCTGGAGCGGGGCTGGGGGAATGGGCGGAAGCGTTGGCCGGAGGCCACTGGATCGGCGAGGGCTGTTGGGAAGGCGGCAGCGGAAGCGTGCTAACCCGGTGCGGGTGTCCGAGCGTGGGAAGGCCATGAATCGCACGGTGGGAGTGCTGCTCATCCTGGTGTCGGGCGCTTCGTTTGGAGCGCTGGGCATCTTCGGGCGCATGGCGTACGAGTCGGGGGCCACTCTGCCCCCTACTCACCCCTCGCCCTCCGGGAGAGGGACAGGGTGAGGGTGCCACAGCTCCCGGGTTGAACCCGTGGGAAGGAAGCGTAGGCTCTGCCACCGTGTCCCCGACTCCTCCGTTGCTCGATGACATGCTCGTCTTCGCCGAGGTGGTGAGCGCGGGAGGCATCACCGCGGCGGCAACTCGGCTGGGGTTGCGCAAGTCGACGGTGAGCCGGAGGCTGGCGGCCCTGGAGGAGCGGCTGGGGACTCGGCTGCTCGAGCGCAACACGCGGCGGCTGCGGCTCACCGAATCGGGGCGCGAGTACCACGCCCACTGCGCGCGGCTCGTCGCGGAGGCGCGGGCAGTGAATCGGGCGGTGAGCGAGTCGCGCGGCACGCCCCGGGGCACGCTGCGGGTGGCCACGTTCTCCCTGCTGGGTGAGCTGCTCACCCCCGTGCTCGCCGAGTTCCTCCTGCGCCATCCCCAGGTGCGCGTACAGTTGTCGCTCGCCCAGGCGCACGTGGACCTCATCGCCGAGGAGTACGACCTGGCCCTGCGCACGGGGCCGCTGATGGACTCGTCCATGGTGGCGAGGCAGCTCGGACACGTGCGCACTGGCTACTACGCGAGCCCTGCCTACCTCAGCCGGCGCGGCACGCCCCAGTCGCCGGAGGCGCTCTCGGGCCACGAGTGTGTGCTGATCGCCGAGCCGGGCACGGACGAGGTGTGGTTCTTCTCGGGCCCGCGCGGCGCACGCATGCTGCCGGTGAGTGGCCGGCTGCAAGTGCCCAGCGTTCGTGCCGGGCATGCGGCGGCGCGAGCGGGACTCGGCCTGGTGCGCCTGCCCACCGTGCTGGTCGCGGAGGACGTGCGCGCGGGCGTGCTTGTCCCGGTGCTGGAGTCGGTGACGCCGCCGGGCCAGCCTCTCTACGCCGTCTACCCCAGCAGCCGGCAGCTTCCTTCCAAGGTGCGTGCCTTTCTCGACCTGCTCGCCGAGCGCCGCGCCACGCTTCCCTGGGAAGAGGGCGCCGCGTCCGCCTCACCGCCAGGGCGTGCCGAACGGCGCACCCGCTGATGTGATGGGGCTCTTCGCGGAACAATCCATTGCGCGCCGGGCTCTCGTCCGAACGCAGCGCCACCGTTAAGTCTTTTCGTGCGAGGTGGGGCGATGGCCATGGAGGCCAGGACGCGCCCGCCCTGGACGAAGGACACGCCATGACCACGGACGTCATCGAGCTGAAGGACCCGGATTTCCGCCGCGAGGTGCTGGAGGCGGAAGAGCCGGTGCTGGTGGACTTCACGGCAGCATGGTGCGCACCGTGCCGCGCCATCAAGCCGTCGTTGGAGGCGCTTGCCTCTCAGTACAAGGGCCGGGTGAAGGTGACGCGGCTCGACGTCGACGACAACCTGGTGACGGCTCAGGAGTACGGCATTCGCTCCATGCCTACCCTGCTCTTCTTCAAGCAGGGCAAGGTGGTAGGCCAGATTGTCGGAGCCGTCCCGCGGGCGAAGCTGGAGAGTGCATTCCAGCAGGTGCTCTGACGAGGCTCAGAGCAGCTCGCAGCCTGCCTGGCAGGAGTTGCCGATGTGGGACCTCGTCCCCTGGATGTTGCTGGCGCAGGCCGCGTACTGGCGAACGGGCGTGCCCGGCTTGCGCGACACGGTGCAGCCACCGCAGGTCCCGTACTCCGTCCAATAGATGAGCTGATCTCCAATAACGCACGCCGGCACGTCCTCCACGTGCTGCTCCACGCTCGAGACGGTGTCGGACGGGATGGACTCGTCGGCGAGCTCGCTCCCGCCACAGGCGGCGAGGGTCAGCGAGAAGCAGGCGGCGGCGAACAGTTTCGACAGACGCATGGGGGGCTCCTGATTGGGAGGGGTGGAGCCTCCAGTAGACCCCGGAACGGGGGCCTACGGCCAGTCGGATTCGCCACCGTCCAGGAGGAGAAGGCTGCGTCGTTCGCGAAGCTGCTCGGGGCAGGGAGAGAACGGCGGTAGGGTCTGACTGGCTCGCCAGGAGGACCAGGTGTTTTCGAGACGTTGCAGGCCGCCAGTCCCGGTGTTGGCGGCGGGGCTCATCCGTGACCGTTGGGGCCTCGGTGTCGCGCTGACCTTCGGAGCGCTCGTCTGGGGTGGGTGCGCAACCGTGACTCCCGCAGCGCGCCCACCCGGAACACCGATGAAGACGAGCTGTCCCGCTTCGATCGAACTACCGACAGTCGAGGAGTGTCTCGGCGTGGCGGCGAGAATCGATGATGAGCTCCTCATGAGTTGCGTCCGCCGGCAGTGCAGCGGCATCACGGTCACCTGCAGTGAGTGGAGCCGGCAGAAGTGCAGGGAGCAGAATCAGCATTCCGGCAACATCGGATTGGGGTTCACGCTCACGTTCTGGCGAGGAACGACCCATCGCTTCTTTCCCGTCAAGGAAATCCACTGGTGTGAGGAGCCCGCGTCACGCGAGTGCGTTATCAAGGCCGTCCTGCACGAGTTTGCGCATTCGTGTGGCTGGAAGCATCGGCAAGGTCACAACGTCCCCGGGAATGATCCGGAGCGAGAGCCCATTCCCGAATGCGGATGTGTCGACGAGAAAGGCGCGAGGACGTCATGCGAATGAACCCTGTCGGACTCGGGCCTGGTGCGCTCCTTCTACTGGTGGCCTGCGCGGGGTCCCCCACCTCGGGGAAGCAGGCCCGCCCCTCACCCGTCCGAGAGGCTGTCAGCGATGCGGGCCTCCAGGTTC
Organism: Archangium lansingense; assembly: GCF_026626635.1. Classification (GTDB taxonomy): domain Bacteria; phylum Myxococcota; class Myxococcia; order Myxococcales; family Myxococcaceae; genus Archangium; species Archangium lansingense. Next base: position 13,060,937 of record NZ_JAPNKA010000001.1, on the reverse strand, counting down.
CGTCTCGCGTCGTGATGAAGGTTCAAGACATCCACTATGATGGATTCACGATCTCGGCGCGCATCCTGGTGAGTCCCGAAGACGGCCCCTTGCGCCTGGACAGGCGGCTCGTTCCGGAATTCGATGTGGAGATAGGACTCGTTGCGGATTGCGAACGCGGGTCCGTGCCGACCATCCACATGGATGTCTTCCCACCGCTGGAGCGGCCGAAGAACCTCATGGTGCTCGAGCCTGGCTACTGGTACGGCAGGACGGTGCGCTTCATGCCGTTCGATGATCACTTCACCAACATCGGGCCGGAGTGCGTCGAAGCCACCCTCTATCTGAGGTCCTTCGACCGCCAGTTCGTCGCGAGCCAGCACATCCAGGCCGTGCGCTCTCCCTCTCTGGACGACGGCGCGCAGCAGGACGCGGGCACTCCCTGACGCGCTTCTTTGCAAAGCTGCTCGGCTCGCGATAGCGAGGCGGCATGCGGATTCCGGATTTCAAGCTCGAGCGCTACTTCGCGAAGTGGGAGTTCACCGCGCCGCACCTGTTGTGCTCCTCGGACATCGAGGGCTGGCGGATGAGCGACCTGCTCGCGCTGGCGGACGCGGATGGGCGCGAGCGCTGGGAGCGGCTGTCGCTGGGCTACACGGAGTCCACGGGCCTGCCGGCGCTGCGTGAGGAGATTGCCCGGCTGTACCGCGGCGTGGCGCCGGAGCAGGTGCTGACGTTCGCCGGAGCGCAGGAGGCCATCTTCGTCCTGCTGAACGTGCTGCTGGGGCCGGGGGACCACGCGGTGGTGACGTGGCCGGGCTACCAGTCGCTGTACGAGGTGGCGCGCGCCACGGGGGCCGAGGTGTCGCTGCTGCGGCTGCGCGAGGAGGACGGCTGGAAGCTGGACCTGGAGGCGCTGAAGCGCGAGCTGCGGCCCCACACGAAGCTGGTGGTGGTCAACTTCCCGCACAACCCGACGGGGGCCCTGCCGGACGCGGCCACGTGGAAGGGACTCTTCGCGCTGGCCGAGGAGCGGGGGGCGTATGTGTTGTCGGACGAGGTGTACCGGCTGCTGGAGCATGACCCTCGGGACACCCTGCCGGGGGGGGCGGAGCTGTCGGCCCGGGGCGTGAGCCTGGGAGTGATGTCCAAGGCCTTCGGGCTGGCGGGGCTGCGCGTGGGATGGATGGCGAGCCGGGATACGGCCCTGCAGGAGCGCTGCGCGGCCTACAAGGACTACACGACCCTCTGCAACGCCGCCCCCAGCGAGGTGCTCGCCCTCATCGCGCTCCGGGCGAAGGAGCGCGTGCTGGCCCGGAGCCGGGAGCTCCTCGCGCGCAACCTCGCGGTGCTCGACGGCTTCTTCGCCCGGCGGGCGGACACGTTCCGCTGGGTACGCCCGGCCTCGGGGAGCGTGGCTTTCCCCAGGCTGTTGAAGGAGATGCCGGTGGCGGAGTTCTGCCAGCGGCTGGTGGAGACCGAGGGTGTGCTGCTGCTGCCCGGCGACGTCTATGACTTCCCGGGCAATCACTTCCGGTTGGGGCTGGGCCGCACGAACATGCCCGACGCGCTCGCGCGGCTGGAGCGCTTCTGTGACGTGTTGTGGCGCTGACGACCTTCGCTCCATGCGGTTTGTACGTCGTGCGACACATGGTCGGGGCAAGATGCGCGCTGGGAGCTCGTGCTCGCGGAGCCAGGGTCTTGAGGCAGGACGCTCGTGGTATGGACGGGGGCCTTCCAGGGGCCCGGAAAGAACGAGGGCGAGATGAGCGAGTCGACAGTGGAGCGGCCGCAGGAGCGGATTCCCACGGGGGTACCCGGCCTGGACATCGTGTTGCACGGCGGCCTGCTGCGCGGGGGCGTGTACATGCTCCAGGGTCGTCCGGGCGCGGGGAAGACCATCCTCACCAACCAGATGTGCTTCCACCACGCCGCCCAGGGGGGCCGCGTCCTCTACTCCACGCTGCTGGCCGAGACGCATGAGCGTCTGCTCTTCAACCTCGAGCCGCTCTCCTTCTTCGACACCTCCCGCATCCCCGAGCAGATCGCCTACCTCAGTGCCTTCTCGACGCTCGAGCAGGGCGGCCTCAAGGGGCTCGTCGAGGTGCTCCGGCGCGAGGCGCGGGCGCGCAAGTCCACCCTGCTCGTAGTGGACGGCCTGGTCACCGCGGAGGAGAGCGCCCAGTCCAAGAGGGAGTTCAAGAAGTTCATCCACGAGCTCCAAATCCACGCCAACCTGGTGGGCTGTACCATCCTGCTGCTCACCAGCTCGAGCGCGGAGCCGGTGGGGCCCGAGCACACCATGGTGGACGGCGTGCTCGAGCTCTTCGACAACCGGCTGGGCCGGCGTGCGGAGCGTGAGCTGGAGGTGAGGAAGTTCCGCGGCAGCAGCTACCTGCGCGGCGGCCATGCCTTTCAAATCACGCAAGACGGCATCGTGGTGCACCCGCGCATCGAGGCGCTCCTGCAGAATCCCTCACGCCAGGATCCCTGCAAGAGGGAGCGGGTCTCCACGGGTGTCGCCCAGCTGGACAAGATGCTCAACGGCGGCCTCCCGTGTGCCTCCACGAGTGTCCTCTTCGGCCCCACCGGGGCGGGCAAGACGACCTTCGGGCTGCACTTCCTCGATGAGTCGAGCAAATCGGAGCCCGGCCTCCTCTTCGGCTTCTACGAGACTCCCCCCCGCCTGCTCCTCAAGGCCAAGGCGCTGGGGCTCGGCCTGGAGAAGAAGCAGCAGCAGGGCGTCTTCGACATGATGTGGCACTCGCCCACCGAGCGCATCCTCGATGGGCTCGGCAACAAGCTCCTCCAGGCGGTGCGCGAGCGGGGCGTGAAGCGGCTCTTCATCGACGGGGTGGACGGCTTCCAGCAGTCGGCCGCCTACCCCGAGCGCATCAGCCACTTCCTCGCCGCGCTCACGAACGAGTTGCGGGTGCTCGGGGTCACCACCCTCTACACCAGCGAGCTGCAGGAGATGTTCAGCCAGCAGGTGATACTGCCCATCAGCGGCATCTCCAGCCTCGTTGAGAACATCTTCTTCCTGCGCTTCGTGGAGCTGCACTCGAAGCTCCACCGGATGCTGTCCGTGGTGAAGATGCGCGACAGCGACTACGACTCCTCCCTCCAGGAGTACCGCATCACCTCTCGGGGCATCACGCTCGCCGCCGAGACCTTCCAGGGGGCACAGTCCGTCCTCACGGGTGATGCGAAGCCGGCCACCCGGCCCAGGCGCAAGGGTCTGCTCAAGAAGCGGAGCCGCTAGCCGTGAAGACCCTCCTCGTGGTGGACGATGAGGTCGGCATCACCGAAGCGCTCAACGACTTGTTGAGTGAAGAGGGCTTCCATGTCCTCGTCGCGAGCAACGGGAAAGAGGCCCTGGAGCGCATCGCGGGGAGGCGGCCGGACCTCATCCTGCTGGACTACATGCTGCCGGTGATGGATGGGCGCGAGCTGCTCAACGCCCTCCAGAGTGACTCCATGCTCCGGGACATCCCGGTGCTGATGATGAGTGCCATTCCCCGCTCCAGCCTTCCCCGGGACTGCCAGCCCCGGGCCTTTTTGCGCAAGCCCTTCACGATTGACCGACTGCTGCTGGAAGTGGGCCGGTTGCTCGGGGGGCCGGCGAAGCCGTGAGGGCGCGGGTGCGCACCGCGGACGCATTTGAAACTATGGACCTGAGGGGTCAGGTCATGGATGCTCGGCGGGCCGTCCCGGGTTGGAGTAGGGGAGGATGGCACTCACCCGTGAGGGCTTCTTGGAAAACAATCAGCACCGCATCGCGCTGTTCCTCGACTTCGAGAACCTGGTGACGAACACCGGGTTCACCGCCGGCAACTTTGACCTGCAGCCGGCGATGGACCGACTGCTGGAGCGGGGCAAGGTGGTGTTCCGCCGCGCCTACTGCGACTGGTCCCGCTTCAAGGAGGCGAAGGGCAACCTGCACGAGTTCGGCGTCGAGCTCATTGACGTGCCCCCGTCGACGCGCTCGGGGAAGAACGGGGCGGACATGCGCCTGGTCATCGACGCGCTGGAGCTGTGCTATGCGCGCGAGCACATCGACACCTTCGCCATTGCCTCGGGAGACAGCGACTTCTGCCCGCTGGCGTACAAGCTGCGAGAGAACGGCAAGCAGCTCATCGGGCTCGCGGTGAAGGAGGCCACCAGCCCGCTCTTCGTGAAGGCGTGCGACGAGTTCATCTACCTGCGGCCGCGCACCCGGGCGGAGAAGGACAAGGAGAAGCGCGCCCACGAGCAGGAGGAGGTGGGGAAGGGTCGCGGCAAGCACGGCAAGGGGCACGGGGCCGGGGAGCGCCAGGGGAAGGAGCAGGCGCACGGGCACAAGGGGAAGGCCGAGGGGTCGAAGGTCGAGGTGCCGGAGAGTGTGATGGAGGTGGTGCAGCGGCTGCTGGCGAGGACCACGGGGACGCTCAACCCGTCGCTCATCAAGGAGGCCCTTGTGCGCAAGGAGCCGGACTTCGACGAGCGCGACCACGGCTTCTCCAGCTTCACCAAGCTGCTGACGGCCTTGGAGCACGAAGGGGTGCTCAAGCGCGTGCAGCAGGGCCGGCAGTGGTACGTGGTGGCGCCGGACGCGGCGCCCCTGGAGCCGACGCCCGAGCCGAAGGGCCGGGGCCGTAATGCTCGTCCCGTGGAGGAGGAGGACGAGGAGGAGGTCTACCCGGATCCGGTGGACGACTTCTGAGCCAGTACCTCTGAGAGACTGTGGGCTCGCACGGCCCGCTCGAGCCAGAGGTCGAGCGTGGCCAGGTCCGTGCAGCCGAGGATTCGCTGGTGGGACTTGTCATCTACACGCAGGCCGCGGGCCGCGAGGAGCCGAAGTACCGCCTCAGCCAGTCCCTCTGCGCGGCCCTCTGCCCGGAGTCGCTGTCCTTCCGTCCGCATCCGTGCCTTCACTCGCTGCTCTGGCCTGCGAGCCCACTCTCTTGGACTTGGCGGGTGTCTTCTTCCTGGCCGCACCAGCAGGCTCCGTATGGTGAGGGCGCCTGGTTATCGGGCCGCCCAGCACGTCCGAGAGGCTTTTGGCGCGTAGGGCCCGCTCGAACCAGAGGTCGAGCGTGGTCAGGTCGGTGCAACCCAGGATGCGCTGACGGGACTCGTCATCCACACGCACCCCTCGGGAGGCGAGGATCCGAAGCACATCCTCGGCCCTCCCTTCTGCAAGTCCTTCTGCTCGTCCTTTCCGGCGTCCCTCCGCTCGGAGTCGCTGTCCCTCCGTCCACATCAGTGCCTCCACTCGCTGCTCTCGCATCACGCAACCTAACACCTGCCGGGTGACTTTACCAGTCACCTTCGTCCCGCGCTCTCGAAGGTAATGGATGACCGCCCCCAGTTCTCGCTCTCCCTGGGGAGAACTGTAGACTTCCCTGAACAGGTCTACCTGTTGCGTCAGCCGCCCGTTCAACTCTCGAGTGCTCGCCAGGCGCAGCAACACCAGGGCCAGTCTCACCAGGGGCGGGCAGGCGAGCGTCTTCAGCTCTTGCTCGCTGTGGGTCATCAGGTCGTACAGCACGTACTCCAGGCGTAACAGGTGCTTCAGCCACCCCTCCCGCCGTGCCTCCCCCAGAGGAACATCCAGCAACTCCTCCACGCGCAGCGGTGCCGTCCAGGCTCCCCGTGGCCCGTGGTACAGCACCACCGGGAGGATGAGCGGCGGATGCCTGCTGTGCCGGTGCTGCTGCTCCCAGCGGTCGAGCAGCCGCGACACGTACTGGCGCATGCGGGCCGCCATGCGCCCCTCCACATGGGACTGGTGCTCCAGAAGGATGAAGGCCTGGCGCGAGCTGCCGCGCAGTCGGACCGAGAAGATCAGGTCGCTCCGGGTCTCGCGGATGGCTGTGTCCACGAGGGCCGTGGGCTGGCTGCGCAGGGTGGACCACTCCACCCGGGCGGTGAAACCCGGGGGCAGCAAGGTGCGCAGCAGGGCCGCGGCCCTCTCGGCGTGCTCCAGTACGTAGCGGATGAAGCGGTCATGCGGCCCAGACATGGCCGGTGCCTTGGAGCACGAGCCGGGCCAACGTTGGCACAGAGGGAATCCGCGCCCGGGCACCATCCACGCGGCTGGAAACCGTCTCCGCGCGAATCGTCTGACACCGTGGGGGAGAAGGGCGGACTACTTGCCCTTCTGCTTCTTCGCGTGGGCCTCGATGCGCGCCTTGAAGTCATCCATCAAGTCGTTCGGGATGGGAATCGAGAGGTTGTACTGAGCGATCTTCCAGGTGCCCCCGTCCTTCACGAGCACGCCCGAGCCTCGGGCCGGGCCCATGTTGGGGGTGGCGAGCGCCTCGTCGAACCAGGCCACCGCGCCGTCCTTCGAGAAGCTCACGTGACGCGACACGGCGGTGAAGCTCCAGGCCTTGCCCTTGGAGAAGTAGGGCTTCGCCCAGGCGCGGAACTCGTCGCGCGTCCAGCGCTCGGTGGCATCCGTTCCGAGGTAGACGGCGTCGGGCGTGAAGTGGCCGAAGTAGCGCGCCTCGTCCGCCTGGGCGGCGGCCTTGTGCCAGTCATCGAGCACGGCGTTCACGGCGGCGGTGGGCGTGGTCGCGGCGGGAGTCCCCGCATCGGGCGTGGCGGTCAGCAGGGCGAGGCAGAGCAGGGCAGCGGTGGGCATGGGCGCCATGAGCGCGCGGGCTCATGGGCCGGTCAAGGTTCTGGCGTCAGGCACCACCCCGCGCCTGCGGACGCAGCCGACTCCGAATTCGGCGCCCCGGTCGGTAGCAATAGCCCCTTTTTGGCGCAGTGCGCTATACCCCGCATCCCAAATCTCGGTTTCCCGGGGGACCTTCATGACGACCGCACTTCAGCAGCGCCCGCACAGTGACCTGGCCCAGGGCCGTTTCGGCCAGAGCCGCTACATGATCCGCCGCAAGTTCTTCAAGATTTTCGGCGGCGCCTTCCACATCTATGACGAGGCGGGCAACGTCGCCTTCTACTCGAAGATGAAGGCCTTCAAGCTCAAGGAGGACCTGCGCGTCTTCACCGGCGAGGACATGCAGCAGGAGGTCCTCACCATCAAGGCCCGCAACATCCTCGACATCAGCGCCACGTACGACGTGACGGACGCCACCACGGGCCAGAAGGTGGGCGCGCTGCGCCGCAAGGGCCTCAAGTCCATCCTGCGTGACGAGTGGCTCATCCTGGATGTGAACGACCAGGAGGTGGGCACCATCCAGGAGGACAGCATGCTGCTGGCGATCGTCCGGCGCTTGCTGACGAACCTGGTGCCGCAGACCTTCCAGGGCGCGGTGGGCGGTGCCCCGGTCTTCACCTTCCGGCAGCACTTCAACCCCTTCATCCAGAAGATCGCCTTGGACTTCTCCGCGGACACGTCCGGCCGGCTGGATCGCCGCATGGGCATCGCGACAGCAGTCCTCCTGTGCGCCATCGAGGGCCGTCAGCAGGGCTGAGGCCCGGTGGCTCACGGGCTCATCGGGCGGCGTCAGGACGGAAGCGCCGCTCGATGCGCGAGCGCAGCAACTCGAGCACCTCCTTCTCGGAGGTGCCGGCTTCGGGCTCCAGCTTCAAGGAGATGGCGCCCCGGCTTACAAGCGCCTCGGGCTCGAGCACCTTGCCGCGTTGCACGAGCCGCAGGTGCGCGGGCTGCACCTCCACGCCATAGGGCTGGAGGTACAGGTCCACGAAGCGCTGAAGGAGCTGGGCGGTGGTGAGGGTCTCGCGCTCCTCGGGGAGGAGCTGGAAGCCGATGGTGGTGCCCGCCAGCCGCAGGCCCTGCTCGACGATGATGCCGAGCCGCAGCGCGTGGGGCAGCAGGGCTTCCTGGCCCTCGGAGCGGCTGTAGAGCCAGTAGCTCTTCTGCACGTGGGCGCACAGCGGGCACAGCATGCCGTTGAGCTCATCGAGCCCGCGGGTGCGCAGCAGATGCTGGAGGAGCACCTCCTCACCGCAGCGCTTGCACTGCTCCTGGGGGCCGATGATGGCGAGCACGGAGCGGCCCCGCTCGGCCACGTCCGCACGCTGGAGCGCCAGCGGCACGGCGGCGAGCAGCTCGGCGTCGCGAAGCTGGAGGCCGAAGCGAATCTCCTTCTTCATCACCCGCATGCCGAGCTCCAGGTGGCGCGGCAGCCGGGTGAGGGCCTGATCGAAGGAGGGAGCCTCCGGCATGTCGAGCTCCCGCAGCAGCTCGTAACGCTCGGCCCAGGCCTCGCTGGTGTCGAGCCCCGGAGGCGGACGGCCAGCGGCCTCGGCGAAGAAGGCCATGAGGGTGAGGGCCACTTGCCAGGGCTCTTGGGTGACGGCGTCCTCGAGGCGGCGGGCGAGCTCGCGTGCGGCGGGCGTGGCACGCTGGCGCTCGAGGCGGAGCACTCCCTGGCGCACCAGGGGGCTCTCCTGCACGGGATCGAAGGCACGGAGCTTCCGTCCCTTGACGTTCTCGGCGAGCGTGGACATGCGCTTGTTCCTCAGGGAAGTCAGTGTGCGCGCGGCGCGCTCGAGCTGGCGCAGGCGGGCGCGGGCATCCTGGGCGAGGCCCTGAAGCTCCTCGTCCATCTCCGTACGCGTCTCGGTGAGGTAGTCGCGGCCCTCGGCCTCGCGGCGCTTCGCCTCCTCGTAGAGGCGGGCGGTGGCGGTGGAGCGGAGGCTCTCGCGCTGCTGGCGCAGCGAGTGGACGGCGGTGGAGAGAATGCGGATGCGGCGCTCGAGGTGGGCCAGCCGCTCGTCGTCGGTGAGGTTGCCGGGGGCGGTGTCGCCCGCGCCCACCTTGGCGGCGATGAGCTCCAGGGTGGTCCGGTCTCCCGCCTCGTAGGCCACGTTGACGCGGGCCATGAGGGCGTCGAGCCGCGTGCGCTCCTCGTCCGACTGGGCGAGGTCCGGGTGCAGCAGCCGGGCCAGACGGCGGTGGAGCCGCTTGAGGGTTACGGCCTCGTCCTCGCGCTCGGCCTGGAGCTCCTCCTCGGAGGGCGTGTCGTCCTCGGGTGGCTCCTCGTCCTCGAAAGTGTCCTCGTCCTCGTCGTCGTCGAAGGCGGAACGCTCCGAGTCGGCCCCGGTGGCGCGGCGCGCGGAGGTCTGGGGCGGAGCGGAGCGCTCGGGGGGCTTGCTCGGATCATCCGCGGACGGAGGGAGGGCAGGCTGTTCGAGGAGACGGGTGAGGGCGGAGGCGGCGTCCTGGAGGTTGCGGAGCCGGCGCAGGAGACGCTCGGAGCGGCTCACTTCCTCGAAGGAGGCGGAGAGGGAGTCCTCGTAGGCGCGGGCGAAGCGCTGCAGCTCCAGGCTGAGCGAGTCGAGCTCGGTGTCGAGCGAGTCGATCTCAGCGAGGAGCTCCTGGAGGCGCAGCTCGGCCCGGCGCAGGGGCGACTCCTCGGGGGGAGGCGCCACGCGGAGCAGGGCCGACTCGGGAGCGAGCGGTGCTGTCGACGAGGAGGACATGAGGCGGGGGACTGAGGGTACCGCGAGGGCGGGGTGATCGCCCGTAAATGCCCCAAGCGCAAGTGGACACTCGCCTGCCCTGAGGGCGAGCGTCCACGGCAGGCTCCGCTCAGCCTCGCGGACGCTGTGCTCCGGTCAGTCCCGGCAGTCCGTGGAAGAAGGTGGTGACCAGCGTGGTGGTGAGCACGTCCGCCGCGGTGCCCTGGAACCCCGCACAGGTGAGCTTGAGACTCACGATGCCGTGCACTCCGGCCCACAGCACCTCTGCGAGCTGCCGCGTGTCCGCGTCCGCCGCGAGCCGCCCTCCCGCCTTTAGCTCCTCGAGAGGTTTCACCAGCAGCGCGAAGGCCTTTGCACCCAGGTCGTCCTGGCCCTCGCCGAACAGCGCCGTGGTGAGCTTCGGATCCTCCATGAAGATGAGCCGGTATGTCTCCGGCTGCTCCAGCCCGAATCGCACGTAGGCCCTCGCTACTTCCGCGAGGCGCTCCAAGGGCTCCTCCACCCGCGCCGCTGGCGCCAGGAACTCGAGCAGCTGCTGGAAGCCTCGCACGCTCAGCTCCCGCGCCAGGTCCTCCCGACTCTCGAAGTGCAGGTAGAGCGTCGCCGGCGCGTACTCGATGGCCTCGGCCAGCTTGCGCATGGACAGCGCGGCGAATCCCTCGCGCACCACCATCTCCCGCGCCGCACTCACGATCCTCTCCCGCAGCTCCGCCCGCTGCCGCTCCTTCCTCTCCGAAATCCCCATGCTCCGAAGTGTAGGACTTGACGACTTGAACGGCAATCATTAGATGAACGGCGTTCAGTGAACGATGTTCACAAAGTGCCCGGCGTTCCGGAAAAGGGGTAGGACATGAGCGAGCAGGGAAAGGTGGCGTTGTTCGGTGCCTCGGGAGCCATCGGGCACAGCGTGGTGCAGGCGTTGAGGGCCCAGGGGAGGAGCTATCGGGTGGTGGGCCGGTCGCGGTCGTCGCTGCAGCGGGAGTTCGGCGCGGATCCGCGGGCGGAGATCGTCACCTGGAACCCGGAGGACCTGGCCTCGGTGCGCGAGGCGGCGCGAGGCGTCTCCACGCTCATCTACATGGTGGGCGTGCCCTACACGGACTTCCACCTGCATCCGGTGCTGATGCGCCGCACGCTGGAGGGGGCCATCGCCGAGGGCGTGCAGCGCCTGGTGCTGATCGGGACGTTGTATTCGTTCGGCCGTCCGCGCACCGAGCGGGTGACGGAGGAGCATCCGCGCGAGCCCCACACGTACAAGGGGCGGATGCGCAAGGAGCAGGAGGACGTGGTGCTCGAGGCGGGGGCGTCGGGTGCCATCCAGACCACGATTCTCCGGCTGCCGGACTTCTACGGGCCGGGTGTGGAGCGCAGCTTCCTCCACGGGGCCTTCCGCGCCGCGCTCGATGGGAAGCGGGCCCAGCTCATCGGGCCCATCGACCCTCCTCACGAGTTCGTCTACGTGCCGGACGTGGGACCGGTGGTGACGGCGCTCGCGGACGAGCCTCGTGCCTACGGGCGGACGTGGAACCTCGGGGGCGCGGGCGTCACCACCCAGCGGAAACAGGTTGAGCAGATGTTCGCCGAGGTGGGCCGGCGTCCGAAGTTGATGGCACTCAACCGCACCCTGCTGCGCGTGCTGGGCCTGGTGGACCCCATGCTGCGCGAGCTGGTGGAGATGCACTACCTGCTCACCACGCCCCTGATCGTGGACGACTCGGCGCTGCGTGGCCTGCTGGGCGAGGTGCACAAGACGCCCTACGAAGAGGGCATCCGCCGCACCCTGGAGGCGATGCGCGCGAGCGACGCGGCTGCGCACTCGGTTCCCTCCCTGGCCTCATGAGTGGTGGACAGGGGTCCAACCCGGGTTCACCCGATACCCTCACCCCGTCCCTCTCCCGGAGGGCGAGGGGAAATGGCCACGGGAAGGTTGTCAGCGCATGTTCCCGGGACTCACTTTGATGAGAGACCTGGAGTGATGATGCTCGGCCCGACCTTGTTGTTCGTTCTCTTCGCATCGACTCCCGCCCCCAAGCAGCTGTGGGCACCACGGGCCTTCTCGGTCAGGGGAGCATCATCGAGGTCCAGTTCATCGTCCACCTGCCCAAGAGCACCCGTCGCGCACGGTGAGCTGCTCAGTGGGAGGCCGCGGCACCCGGGGGCCTCCTGGAGTCCGACGCTTCATCTCCTCTATGCTCTGGGGACCCCTACTCCCCGGAGGAGCTCCATGGCTGGCAGAGACCCTTATCGCCGCGTCTACGGCACGCAGCCCCTGCGCCGTGTGGGCAGCGGGCAGGACCGCTTCGACAAGGAGGCGCTGGAGGGCGCCCCGGAGTCCCCCGCCCCCTCCGTGCGCGAGCAGCGCCAGATGAACGCGCCGCTCAACCCCGAGCGCAAGAGCTTCGCCGCGGCGCTCGAGCGGCTCGGTACTCCCAAGAAGAAGTAGCCCGATGCTCGGCCTGCTCCTGCTGTGCCTGGGCGCCTCAGGCGAATGAGACTCCGCTCGAACAGTCCATGGGCCCTCGTGCTCACGCTCGCGCTCACCAGCCGCGCCAGCGCCGAGACCCCCGTCTCGCCTCCCACGGACGCCCCTCCGCGCGCACTGGCCTGCCTGGCGAAGTGGTACTCGGTGGAGCCGGTGAAGGTGGACGGCGCGTGGCACTTCAAGCTGGCCGGGACCACGCATCCCTGGGACGACGGGAAGACGAAATCCTTTGAAGAGAAGCTGGAGTCCCCGGACCTGGAGGACACCTTCTCCATTCCGTATGTCCCCGGGCCGATCGTGCCGGTGTCTCGCGAGAACGAGGACCCGGGGCGCATCCGCTTCGACCCGCTCTTCCACGCGGTCTACGGCGCCACCAAGGCTCAGGTGGACGTGGTGGAGATCGACTTCCTGGGACAGAAGCTGAAGGTGAACCGCAAGGTGGCACCGGCCTTCGAGCGCGTGGCGAAGCGGCTCGATGCGGAGGTGAAGAAGCAGCCCTCGCTACGGCCGTACCTGAAGAACCTGGGCGGCACCTTCGTGTGGCGGAAGATCGCCAACACGAACCGCCAGAGCGCGCACTCCTACGGGGTGTCCATCGACGTGAACGTGAAGCGCTCGCACTATTGGGAGTGGGCAAAGCCGAAGGAGCCGGTGCGCTGGGCCAACCAGATTCCCCAGGTCATCGTGGACGCCTTCGAGGCCGAGGGCTTCATCTGGGGCGGGCGCTGGTACCACTACGACACCATGCACTTCGAGTACCGGCCCGAGCTGCTGGATAGCGCGTGCAGGTGAACAATCCATTGTCTGAGTGTCTGGTGCTCGACCCCGAGTCCTGAGCCTTCCGACTGGTGCCCGCCAGAAAGGATTCTTATCCAAATTGGGATGGTCACAGCGGGGACTCGAAGCGGGAAGGATCGGGAGGCTTCCTCCGTGGAGGAGCTGGAGCGCCGTGTCCAGCGGCTGGAATCGGAGCTGCGGCAGACCCAGGCGAAGCTCAAGCTCCGCGACCGGCAGTTGGAGCTCCTGACCCTCGCCGCGAGGGATCTCAACTCGACCATGCAGGGGCCGGAGCTCATGCGGCGGCTCGTCTGGATGGCCCTGGAGCTTGTAGACGCGGCCGAAGGTGTCTGGGGCCAGGTGGTCGATGGCCGCATCGTCATCGTCGAGTCCCTGTGGAGAGACGAGGGGACCGTCGAACCGCGCAACGTCGTCTTCGGGCCCAACGTGGGGGTTCCCGGCCACGTGATGGTCACTGGGGAACCCTATATCTCCAACGACCCGGCCCACGATGAGCATGTCCTGCCGGAGCTGCAGAAGGCCCGGGGGTTCTACAACCTGATCGACCTGCCCCTCTTCGACCGCTCCGGAGAGCTGGTGGGGTGTTTCGAGCTCCACGACAAGAAGGACCACCAGCCCTTCACCCAGGAAGATTTGACGCTGCTCGATGCGCTTCGGGCCCTGGCGGGGGTGGCCCTGGAGAACGTGCGTCTCCAAGACGAGATCGATGCCGAGCGCAGGAGTCTGAAGGCGAGCGAGACCAAGTTCCGGCGGCTCTTCGAGTCCAACCTGATTGGCATCGTCTTCGGCGACATCCACGGCGGCCTCTACGACGTGAACGACTACTACGCCCGGCTCATCGGCGTTTCCCGGGAGGATGTCCTCGCGGGCAAGGTCCGCTGGGAGACCATCACTCCACCGGAGGACATGGAGAAGGACAGGGCCGCGGCGAAGGAGATGCTCGAATCACCCCATGGGGTCTGCTCTCCTTACGAGAAGAGATACATCCTCCCGGATGGTCGCGTCGTTTGGATCCTCCTGGGGGTTGCCTTCATCGACGAGGGGCGTTCCAAGAACGTCGCGTTCGTGCTCGACATCACCCAGAGCAAGGAGTCCGAGGAGATGTTCGCGGGCATCCTCAACAGCGAGCAGCTCGCCCGGGAAGAGGCGGAGGCCACCCTGTCGCAGCTCAGACTGGAGAGGGAGCTGCGTGAGCAGTTCGTGTCCGCCCTCAGTCATGATCTCCGCACGCCCCTGACCGCGGCGAAGATGAGCGCGCAGCTCATTCCTCGTCAGCCCCAACTGCCCGACAAGGTCTACTCGCTGGCCGCCCGGGTGAGGCAGAACATCGATCGCGCGGACCAGATGATCTCCGACCTGCTGGATGCCAACCGCATCCGAGCGGGCCAGGGGCTTCCCATCGAGCGGTCTCCCGGCGAGCTCCGGCAGCTGGTGGCCGGCACGCTGGAGGAGCTCTCGACCGTTCACGGGGACCGGTTCCTCCTCCAAGGGGAGGAGTCGATCGAGGGTGATTGGGACGCGCGAGCCCTGCGCAGGCTCCTCGAGAACCTCTGCGGCAATGCCATCAAGTACGGCGACCCCACGCGGCCGGTGACCGTGAGCCTGAAGCAGGAGGGCGACGAGGTGGCGCTCGCCGTGCACAACTGGGGAGAGCCCATCCCGGCCGAGGATCAGAAGTCGCTCTTCCAGTACTTCTCCCGGACGAAGAGTGCGCAGACCAGTGGAAAGAAGGGCTGGGGAATCGGGCTGACCCTCGTGAGGGGCGTCGCCGAGGCGCATGGCGGAAGCGTCGGCGTGGAGAGCTGCCGGGAGAAGGGAACTGTCTTCCGGGTGCGCCTGCCTCGGACGGTGAAGTCTCTTCCGTAAGGCCTGGGCCATTGTTCTCCTGGCGAAACACTGTTTCCGCCTGGCCAGTCTTGGTGCACGCCGTGCCAGCCGTTACAGAGGCACGATGAGCACCCCTTCCTCTCCTCGGCAGCGCGCCCTGTTGCTGTTCTCGCTGGGCACCCTGACGGCGTTCGCTCCGCTGTCCATCGACATGTACCTGCCGAGCCTCCCCTCCATCCAGGGGACGCTGGGGACGTCTGCCTCCCTGGTTCAGCTCACCTTGGCTGCCTTCATGGCCGGCCTGGGTCTTGGCCAGTTCGCCTATGGCCCCCTCTCGGACCGGTTCGGCCGCCGCAAGCCGCTCATCGCCGGCATCGTGCTCTACATCCTCGCCTCCGCCGCCTGTGCGTTCGCGCCGAGCATCCACTGGCTGATCGCGCTCCGCTTCCTCCAGGCGGTGGGTGGAGCCGCCGGGGCCGTCATCGCCCGCGCCATCGTGCGCGACCTCTACAGCGGCCGGGAGATTGCCCGCGTGCTCTCCCTGCTCATGCTCATCATGGGCGCCGCTCCCATCCTCGCCCCACTCCTGGGCGGGCAGGTCCTCGCCTTCTCCGGCTGGCGCGCCATCTTCGGAGTGCTCGCCCTGCTCGGCACCCTCTCCCTGGTGCTCACGCTGGTGGCGATTCCCTCCATGCCGTCCCGCGCTGGACAGCCTGGGGGAGCCAACTCGCTCGGGGCGAACCTTCGCATCCTCTTCACCGACCGGCGCTTCCTCGCCGCCACGCTCGCCGGCGGCTTCGCCCAGGCCGGCATGTTCGCCTATATCTCCGGCTCGCCCTTCGTGTTCATGGAGCTCCTCCATGTCTCGCCGGAGCGCTTCGCCTGGCTCTTCTCGGTGAATGCGCTGGGCATCATCGGCGCGAGTCAGCTCAACCGCCGCCTCCTGGTCCGCTCCGCGCCCGAGCGCATCTCCGTCACGGCCTCGCTCTGCATGGTCCTCATGGGGGCCACCCTCCTGGTGCTGGCCGTGTCGGGGCTTGGCCGCGTCTTCACGCTCGCCCCCGCCCTGTTCCTGTTCCTCTCCTGCATGGGCTTCGTGAATCCCAACGCCGCCGCGCTCGCCATGGAGGAGCATGGTGCTCGGGCTGGAGTGGCGTCCGCCGTCCTCGGCTCCATGCAGTTCGCCGTGTCCGCGGGTGCCTCGGCGTGCGTGGGGCTCCTCAACGATGGGAGCATGCTCCCCATGGCCGCCGTCATGGCCACGTGCGCCGGAGCCTCCTGTGTGGCCGCTCTGAGCCTGCCCTCGAGGAAGGTGGACGAGGCCCCCACCGCCGCCTCCGCGGCCTGAGCGCCCTCACTCTCCCCGGAAGTGCTTGCGGAAGTGCTCGGTCATGAAGTCGATGAACACGCGCACCCGCTGGGGCAGGTGTTTGCGGGGAGGGTAGACGAGGGTAATGACGAGCGGCTCGGGCGCGTACGCGTCGAGCACCGACACCAGCCGTCCCTCCCGCAGGTCCGCGTCGACGAGCGAGCGCGGCAGCCGCGCCAGCCCCATCCCCTCGAGCGCCGCCTCGCGCAGCACGGCGATGTCGTCCACCACGAGCGTGCCCGAGACGGGGACCTCCACGGGGTGGCCCTCCATGCGGAACGTCCACCGGCTGTCCTTCATCCGCAGGCAGTTGTGCGTGGCCAGGTCGTGCGGAGTGCCAGGCGGTGCGCGCCGGGCGAAGTAGCGGGGAGCGCCGCAGACGAGCGGCCTCTCCGTGCCGAGCCGGCGCTCGACGAGGGAGCGCTCGTGGGGGCGCGGGAAGAGCCGCACCGCGACGTCGATGTTCTCGGAGAGCGGGTCCATGTGCCGCCGGTCCGACACGGTCAGCTCCACCTGCACCCGGGGGTAGCGCTCGGAGAACTTCTCCAGCAGCGAGGCCAGCGGGTGCAGGGACAGGCCCACGGGGGCTACGACGCGCACGAGTCCCTCGGGGATGGTGCCCACGTTGCCGAGCAGGTCCGAGGCCTCGTCCGCCACCGAGAGCAGGTGCGCGCAGCGCTCGTAGAGCCGGGCTCCCTCATGGGTGACGGACAGCCGGCGCGTGGTGCGCTGCAGGAGCCTCACGCCCAGCCGCTTCTCCAGTGCGGCCACGCGGGTGCTCACCGCAGACTTGGACAGGCCCAGCCGGGCCGCGGCACCCGAGAAGGAGTGGGCCTCCACGACCCGCGCGAACACGGTCATCGCCACGAGGTCGTCCAAGGAGGCGCCCACGATTGTTCTCCTGCCAGAACAGTTCGCGGGCCTCGTGCCGACGCCTAGCCCTCGTCTGGCTTCTTGCCAGGGTAGGCCGCCCAGTAGCTGTCGGGAAGTGGATTGGTCCCGCGGTCACTCCGCACGCCATCCCCGTCCGGAAGCTCGCCGACACCACCACAGGCCACTTCCTCCTCGGCCTCCTGCTCGCAGTGCTTGTGGAAGTCGTCCTGCGGCTCGTGGTGGGGAATTTGATGGGCCCCCTGCCGCTCCCGAGTGGGCTCGCGCTCGGGTGTTGCCTGCCGCACGTCCGTAGGCCGGCCGAACATGTCCTCGGCGGGCTGAGGAGGCGGCCGTCTGTCTTGGTTCGCCATGGTGGAATCCCTCCGATACCCAACGGTCATGACGTCGGCTTCAGGCGGCAACACAGCCCGGAGTCCCGCTCGGAGGGCGGGCGGGGCGGCTTGTCCACGGGCTGGCAGACCTCCAGGCTGGCGTGTGCGGGTTTCCTATGACGCCGAGCGTCGCTGGGTATAGTGCCCGCCATGAGTGATGGGGTGAAGAGCGAGGCGCCCGCGAAGCGTCCGGGGACCTTGAAGAGTCTGGCCATGGCCATGGCCTCGTGGCGGACGGCCGCGGTGACGCTGCTCTCGTTCTCGTCGGGCTTGCCCCTGGGCCTGGTGTGGATCGCCATTCCCGACTGGATGCGCAGCAACGGCGTGGACATCCGGGTGGTGGGACTCGTCACCCTGGCCCAGGCCCCCTGGACCTTCAAGTTCCTCTGGTCCCCGCTGATGGACCGCTACGTGCCGCCCTTCTGGGGCCGGCGGCGTGGATGGATGGCCGTGGCCCAGGTGGCCCTGTTCGCCACCACTCTGGCCCTGGCGGGCATGGGCGGCCACCCCGAGTCGGCCTGGGTGGTGGGCGCGCTCGCCATGGCGGTGGCGTTCGCCTCGGCCACCCAGGACATCGCCATCGACGCCTATGCGGTGGAGGTGCTGCGCAAGGAGGAGCAGGGCATCGCGGTGGGCGCGCGTGTGGCGCTCTATCGCGCCGCCATGTTCATCGCCGGCTCGGCGGCCATCACCCTGACGGGTTGGGTGTCCTGGCGCCTGGTCGTCATCGGGCTGGCGGTGCTCTACCTGCCCATCCTCCTCATCAGCCGCTTCGCCCCCGAGCCCGAGGAGCGCTTCACCCCGCCCAAGTCCCTCAAGGACGCCGTCTGGTACCCCTTCGTGGGCTTCCTCACCCGGCACCGGGCGCTGGAGATCCTCGCCTTCGTCTTCTTCTACAAGCTGGCGGACAACCTCGGTGGCTCGCTGCTGCGCCCCTTCCTGGTGGACATGGGCTACAGCGACGTGCACCGCGGCGTGGCGCTCGGCACCATCGGTCTGGTGGGCACCATCGCCGGGACGCTGATTGGCGGCGCGTGGACCTCGGTGCTGGGGCTGGGCCGCGCGCTCTGGGTGTTCGGCGTGGTGCAGATCGTCTCCAACATCGGCTACGTGCTCGTGGCGCGCGCCGGGGAGCCCAACGTGGCCCTCATGTATGGCGCCATCGGCTTCGAGCAGGTGACGCAGGGCCTGGGCACCGGCGCCTTCGGCGTGCTGCTCATGCGGCTCACGCAGAAGCGCTTCTCCGCCACCCAGTTCGCGCTCCTCTCCAGCCTCTTCTCCATCCCCCGCGTCCTCGCTGGCCCCATCAGCGGCTTCTCCGTGTACGCCATGGGCTGGGAGCAGTTCTTCTGGCTCTCCATGGTGG
Source organism: Archangium lansingense (assembly GCF_026626635.1). Classification (GTDB taxonomy): domain Bacteria; phylum Myxococcota; class Myxococcia; order Myxococcales; family Myxococcaceae; genus Archangium; species Archangium lansingense. The sequence goes on along the minus strand of NZ_JAPNKA010000001.1, from coordinate 13,042,452 downwards.
CGGGCATCCCTGGCCTGGTGCTGCTTGCGCGCTTCGTGCCGCTGGGCGTGAAGGACCCCAACTTCGAGGTGCAGAGCCGGCCCGTGGCCCGGGCCGTGAGTGGCTCGGCGCTGGCCCTCACCGCCGTGCTCACGGGCGTGGCGGGCATCGTGGGAGGCGGGCTGACCACGGCGCTCCTCTCCGCGATGCAGGCCGTGCGAACGAAGCCCACCGCGGGCTTCGACTTCGGCTCGGCCCTGACCGCGCTGTTCCACCCCGCCTCCATCGGCGACTGGGTGACGCTCGCCAGCATCGTCATCTTCGGAGTGATGGTGGGCCTGCTCACCGCGGCGGTGATCGCCGCCCGCTCCGGCGCCTTCTACATCCCCGACCAGGAGGCCCAGTCCTCCGCGCCCGGCGCCGGGCAGTAAGCGCGTTCTCCGAGGCGGGTCCGGCCCCTGATGTTTGGGGCCCGACCTGCTTTGTCGTAGGGTGCGCCCGCTTTACAGCCGTACCCTCCCGACAGAGAACCCACTCCATGAAGCTCTACGAGCATCCGTTTTCCAGTGCCGCTTTCAAGGTCCGCGCCGTCGTCCACGAGCTCGGCCTGCCTGTCACCTTCGTCACCGTCGACATGATGAAGGGCGAGCACAAGTCTCCCGAGTTCCTCTCCCGTAACCCCAACGGCAAGGTCCCCACCCTCGACGACGAGGGCTTCTGTCTCTGGGAGTCCAACGCCATCCTCTGTTACCTGGCCGCCAAGAAGCCCGAGAGCGGGCTGCTTCCCGCTGACGCGCGCGGCATGGCCCAGGTGCAGCAGTGGCTCCAGTGGCAGGCCACCACCTTCGGCCCCTCTGCCAATGAGGTGATGGGCGAGACCGTCTACGCGAAGTTCTTCGGCCGCGCCAAGGACGAGGCGAAGTACGCCGCCGGCATGGAGAAGGTCCGCCGCGATCTCGGCGTGCTGGAGAAGGCGCTCGACGGTAAGGAGTTCCTCTGCGGGAAGCTCTCCCTCGCGGACTTCTCCCTCGTCTCCGCCCTGTACCTGCGCACCCCCATGGGCGTGGACCTCGAGGCCTTCCCCCACGTGAAGGCCTGGGTCGCTCGCATGGAGTCCCGCGAGAGCGTCCGCAAGTCCCTGCCTCCCATGTAGTTCGGCAGGGTTCCGGGGTGGGGTCTTCACGGGTTCAACTCGCGGCCCGGATACCCTCACCCCGACCCTCTCCCGAGGGGAGAGGGAGTGTGTTGCTCGGGTGTTGCTGGCGGCTCGCTGATTACCAGCGGTGACGCGACTCGCGACGGTCCTCGCGACGGTCCTCGCGCCGCTCGCCCCGGTCCTCGCGAATCTCCTGCTTCGTCTGGTGCACCTCCTGCTGCGCGATTTGGAGGAGCTGCACGATGAGGTTGCGCTGGCGCTGCAGGTCCGAGTAGTTCCGGTTGCCCATCACCCAGTTCAGCTCCCGGGCAATCGCCATCCGCGTCTGCAGCGTGGCCGCCTCGACGCGCGCGTCCCTCACGTCGTCCCGCCGGTCGCGCCGGTCATCCGCCCTCCGGCCCCAGTTCCGGTCCCGGCGCACCTCCCGGTTGCTATGACGCACCTCGCGCTTGTCCTTCTCCAGCTCGATACGGCTCTCCGCCAGCTCCTTGCGTAGCACCTCGCGCAGCTTGTTCTCCACCGACAACATCTCGTGCTCGTCCTGCTGCTGCCACGCCCGGTCAAAGCGCGACAGCACGTTCTCCAGCTCAACTACATCGCGCCGGTCGTCCCGGAGCTCGCGCCGGTTCGAGCGGTCCTCCTGGCGGTTCTGCCCACGCTCGCCCGAGTGGCCCCACTGCTGAGCCTGGGCACTGCCAGCGAGAAGGAGCGAGGCGAGAAGGGCGGAAGAAATGCGGTTCATGGTGTTCATCCTTTTTTGGGGGGGTGTCGTTCCCGTCAACACCCCTCCAGACGGAGCCTCGGGGGATTTATTCGAGCCTCTTGAGCCCCGAATCCATGAACTCCAGGTGAGACGCTCCTCCTGCTCGGAGTGAGGGGGAGCTCCTTCCCGGGAGTTGCCCCGGACTAGGATGGGCCCATGGGCGCCCTGAATGCCGTGCTCGTGTTGTTCCTCCTCGCCTGGTCGGCCCTGACGCTGGTGTTCGATGGGGTGATTCTGTACGGCATCACGCGCCAGACCCTCGCGAGGTCCTATCCCCACGTGCCCGGCACCATCACGCACAGCCAGGTGGTGAAGAACTCCGACAGCGATGGCACCACCTACCGCTTCGAGGTGCGCTACTCCTATGAAGTCAACGGGCAGCGGTACGAGGGCACCCGCTACCGCTACTCCGCGTGGGGCAGCTCGAGCAGCAGCCCGTCGGCCGAAGCGGCGCGACACTTCACCGTGGGCGCCACTGTCCCCGTGTTCCACCACCCGGAGGCGCCGGGCGATGCGGTCCTGCTCACGGGTGTGCAGGGGATGGATCTCTTCCTGCTGCTGTTCATGAACCCGTTCAACCTCGTGATGCTCGCGGGGTGGTACGGGGCGGTGTACTCCCTGCGCAAGAAGGATGAAGGGGTGGGGGCCTTCATGCGCGATGGACGCGTGCACGTGCGGTTGGATGGCATGAGCGCGGGAGCCGCCGGAGTCCTGGCTTTTGGTGGCGCCTCCTTCCTGTCCATCTTCGTGGTGGCCTTCGCGACGGGGGCCAATCCGTCGATGGTCACCGCCGTGCTGACGTGGGTCGCGGTCATCGCGGCGGGCGTGTACTTCGCGAGGAGGCAGCGCGTGAAGCTGGACTCGGGCGCGTACGACCTGATTGTCGACGAGCCGAACCGGAGGCTCTCGTTGCCGGTGGGGCCCGACCGGGTGGACCGGCTCGACGTGCCGTGGGGCCAGGTGAAGTCCTTCCTCGTCGAGTCGCGCACCAAGAAGGACGGCGATGGGGATCCCGTGACCGTCTGGTGCCCCACCGTCGTGCTCACCGTCTCTCAGGGGGAGTACCGGAACGAAGCCCTCGTCGAGTGGAACGATGAGGACAAGGCCACGTTCCTGGTGAAGTGGCTCGAAGAGAGATTGACGCCACTTCGCAAGCGCAGGTGAGATCGCCCCATGTCCAAGGGGCGGGATCTCGTGGAACGGCTGGTGGCGCTGCCACCGTCGCGATTCAACCAGCTCGTTCTCGCGCTCGGGGTCGCACCGGGCGTCGTTTCTGGCGAAATGGCTCCTCAGTCGCATCTCGCCGTCGAGTTGGTGCGGTACTTCGAGCAGCCGGGCCGTGACACGGTGCGGCTCGAGGCGGAGCTCGAGAGGCTCCACCAGGACTCCCGGACGAGTGCCCTCAACGCCTCCGTGCCGAGCCGCTCCGACGCCTCTCACGAGGGCTCCGTCCGCCGCGCTGTCGTCCTGACCGCGCTGGGACTCGAATACAAGGCCGTTCGCACGTACCTCGGTGAGCTCCGTGAGGAGACCCACCCGGCGGGCACCGTCTACGAGCGCGGCTTCTTCGGGGTGGAGGACGAGACGTGGGAGGTTCTCCTCGTCGAGACCGGAGAGGGCAATACGGCCGCCGCCGTCGAGGCTGAGCGGGCGCTTACCTGGTTCGAGCCCCAGGTCATCCTGTTCGTCGGCGTCGCGGGGGGCGTGAAGGACGTGAAGCTCGGCGACGTCGTCGTGGCCGACAAGGTTTACGGCTATGAGCGTGGCAAGGACCTGGAGGAGGGGTTCCTGCCGCGCCCGGACGTGCACCGCGCGACGTACGCCCTGCTGCAACGAGCCCGTGCGGACGCACGCAAGGACGAGTGGAGACGGCGCCTCCAGGCGGCAACCGGCGGTGAGCCCCAGGTCTTCATCGGGCCCCTCGCCGCGGGCGAGAAGGTGGTGGCGGGCCAGAAGACAGTGGTCGCCCAGTTCCTCACACGGCAGTACAGCGACAGCCTTGCGGTCGAGATGGAAGGGATTGGCTTTCTCGCCGCGGCCTACAGGCAGGACGTGGAGGCGCTGGTGGTGCGCGGCATCTCCGATCTGCTCGCCGGAAAGGCGGAGGCCGATGCGGCGGGTAGCCAACCTCGCGCCGCGGCACATGCGGCCGCCTTTGCCTTCGAGGTGCTCTCCCGATTCCGGCGCGCTTCGGCCTCGGACCGGGGACGTTCCTGGGACCTCGAGCCTGGCGCCGACCTCCGTCATGCCACCGGACGCCGGGAACCCCATGACGACCTGCTCGCGCGCGTGAAGGTGCTGTGCGAGCTCCGTCTCGGTGACGAGGCCCGCATCGAGCGGCTCTCCGAGCCCCTCTGGGGCGACTACCTGCGTGTCGGCACGACGAGAGAGGACATCCCGGAGTTGTATCCCGTCGCCGTGACTACGGAGGCCTGTACCCGCGAGGTGCTCGATCGTTTCGACAAGGCCCTTCACCGGCGTTACGTCGATGCCGATCCCGGTGTGCGCTCGGTGCTGGTCGTGGACCACCGGGAGCCGCTCGATCCGGCGCTGGTGCGCGAAGCCAGGCGGAGGCGCATCCACTTCACCAGCCTCATCGAGTACCGGGGACTCATCGATTTCCGCGCGTATGTCGAGAGCGAGCTGGACGATCTGCGCAGTGAGAGCGGGACGAACAGGAGCTACCCGCCGCGCCTCTACGTGAAGCAGCGACTGAGGTTTCCTCCGTCTTCTGAAGTCAAGACCGACGCCCTGGCCGAGGTGGAGCGGCTCGTCACGGCCGACGAGGGGGGCCACTTCGTGCTGTTGCTCGGGGAGTTCGGCACGGGGAAGACCTTCCTCCTGCGCGAGCTGACCCAGCGCCTCGCGCTCCTGCCCGGCGCGCCGACACCGATCCGCATCGAGATGCGCGACCTGGAGAAGACCGACCAGCTCGACGTGCTCGTCACCAGTCACTTCAAGAAGAAGGGCTGGGACCGGCCGCCGAGCTCCAGGGCGTTCAACCACATGCTCGCCGACGGGCAGATCGTGCTTCTGTTCGACGGCTATGACGAGCTGGCGCTGCGCGTCTCCTACGAGCGCGCCACGGCCCACTTCGAGACGCTGCTCCAGGCTGCTCGCGACCGGGCCCGCGTGGTGGCGACGAGCCGCACACAGCACTTCCGCGACCGGGGTGAGGCGACGGGTCTCGGCCGGCGGCTCGAGGGCGCCGGCATCCGCTACACGGTCGCCGAGCTGTTGCCCTTCGAGCGCTCGCAGATCCTCGAGCTCCTGGAGAAACTCCTCGGCGACCGGGCCCGGGCCGAGGCTCGGCTGGCATTGCTCGACGAGGTGAAGGATCTGGCTTCTCTCGCGGCCAACCCGCGGATGCTCTCGTTCATCGTCGACATTCCCGAGGAGGAGCTCCGCGAGGCCAAGGCGAAATCGGGGGTCATCACTGAGGCGTCCCTATACCGGGTGTTGATGGAGAGATGGCTTGGCGGCGAGACGGATCGCAAGCTGGGCCAGGGACTCGCGACGCAGGAGCGGTGGGTGGCCGCGCGGGAGGTGGCGCTCGTGCTGTGGCAGCGGCTGCAGCGCACGGTGGCCGTGGAGGAGTTGCCGGCGATCGCCCAGAGGGCACTGCCGAAATTGGTGAGCCGGCAGGAACAGCCGATGGATGCCCACTCCGCGGGGCACGATGTTGGCTCGGGCACGCTGCTGGTGCGCGACGACAAGGGCGCCTTTTCGTTCATCCATCAGTCGGTCATGGAATGGTTGGTCGCCGACGCGGCGGCCCAGGGGGTCGAGGCTTCCGGAGAAGCCAGTGCGGGGGCACTGCTTTCACACCAGACGATGTCGGCGCTCATGATCGCGTTCTTCACAGCGCTCGCGGGCCCGGCGCGAGCGAGCGAGTGGGCCCGCCGCGTGCTGGCTGGTAAGCCAGGGGAGAACCTGGTCATCAACGCCACCGAGGTGCTTCGCTCGTTGGGCGAAGCCCTCTCGCCGATTGATTTCTCGGGCCAGGATCATTCGGGACGGAGCTTCGCGGGTGAGGATCTCCGCAAGGCCCGGTTCGAGCGCTCGGTGCTGGTGGACACGAACTTCCGCGGCGCTGATTTGCGAGGCGTTTCCTTTCGGGGCGCGGTGCTGGAGCGAGCCAATCTCACCCAGGCGAACCTCGAGGACGCCGACCTCTCGGACGCGGTGCTGGCCTCCGCCAACTGCGAGGGAGCCCAACTCACAGGGGCGGTGCTCCACGGAGCGAAGTTGCTTCGTGCCAACCTTAAGGGAGCGGTGCTGGATGTAGCCGATGTCTCGAGAGCGGATTTCACTTTCGCGAAGCTCGTGGACGGCTCGTTCCTGGATGCGCTCCTCAACGGTGCGAGTTTCGTTGGGGCCAATCTCCTCGGCGCGAACTTGGATACCGCCTCGGGCCAGGCTCGATTCACGGGTGCGGCCTCCGCCCGACCTGAGCGCCCAGGGGAAGGGGTCTTCGTTTCCTCCCTGGCGGTGTGCAGGGCCGTGGCATTCCACAGCAGCGGTGAGTGGATCGCGGTGGGACATTCAGACGGTTCGGTCCGGTTATGGGACGTGCGCACCGGTAGGGAACTACGCCGTCTCCAGGGCCATTCATGCCCTGTCACGAGCGTGGCGTTTTCGCCAGACGGGCAGTGGCTCGCCAGCGGTTCTGAGGACATGACGGTGCGGCTGTGGGACGTGTACACCGGAGGAGAGCGTGACTGTCTCCGGGGCCATTCGTCCAATGTCACGAGCGTGGCGTTCTCGCCGAATGGGCAGTGGCTCGCCAGCGGTTCTTCCGACCAGACAGTCAGGCAGTGGGACGTGCGTACCGGCAGTCAGCTGCACCGTCTCCAGGGACATTCGTTCAATGTCACCAGCATTGCCTACTCGCCGGACGGCCGGTGGCTCGCCAGCGGTTCTTACGACTACACGGTGCGACTATGGGACACGCGCACCGGCAAGGAGTTTCGCTGCCTCCAGGGCCATTCAGATTGGGTCAAGAGCGTGGCGTTCTCGCCAGACGGGCAGTGGCTCGCCAGTGGTTCCGACGACCAGACGGTAGTGCTGTTGGACCTGCGCACCGGCAGAGAGGTGCACCGCCTCCGAAGCCATTCGTCCCATGTCACGAGCGTGGGTTTCTCACCGGATGGACAGTCGCTCGCCACGGGTTCCTCTGACAAAACGGTGCGGCTATGGGATGTGCACACCGGCAGTGAGATGCGCCGCCTCCAGGGTCATTTGCACAGTGTTGCGAGCGTGGCGTTCTCGCCGGATGGGCAGTGGTTGGCCAGCGGTTCCGAGGACATGACAGTGCGGCTGTGGGACGTGCGCACCGGCAACGAAAGCCATCGTCTCCGGGGCGATTCAGACTGGGTCAGGAGTGTGGCGTTCTCTCCGGACGGGACGTGGCTCGCCAGTGGCTGCGACGACCACACGGTGCGGCTATGGGACGTACGCACTGGCAGGAGACTGCGCCGCTTTCAGGGCCATTCGTCCCATGTCACGAGCGTGGCGTTCTCGCCGGACGGGCAGTGGCTGGCCAGCAGTTCCGAGGACATGACGGTGCGGCTGTGGAACGTGGCCACCGGTAGCGAGATTCTCCGTCTCAAGGACGATGCAATCTTTGTCGCGAGCGTGGCATTCTCGCCGGACGGGCAGTGGCTGGCCTGCGGTTGCTCCGACCAAGCGGTGCGGCTGTGGGACGTGCGCACCGGCAGTGAGCCGCGCCGTTTTCAAGGCTATTCAGGCTGGTTCGCGAGCGTGGCGTTCTCACCGGACGGGCAGCGGCTGGCCAGCGCTTGCTCCGACAAGACGGTGCGGCTGTTGGACGTGCGAACTGGCAGCGAGTTGCTTCGTTTTCAGGGCCATTCGTTTCAGGTCACGAGCGTGGCGTTCTCGCCGGACGGGCAGTGGCTCGCCAGCGGTTCCGGCGACCATACGGTGCGGTTGTGGGACGTACGCACCGGCAAAGAGCTGCGCCGCTTCCTGGCGCATTCGGACTGGGTCAAGAGCGTGGCGTTCTCGCCGGACGGGCAGTGGCTCGCTAGCGGTTCCGACGACCAGACGGTGCGGTTGTGGAATGTGCGCACCGGCAGCGAGGAGCAACGCCGCCTGGAGCATCCGGCCTGGGTCACGAGCATCGCTTTCTCGCCGGATGGGCACCACCTGGCCGTGGCCCTCGTGAGTGGACTCGTGGTGCTGTGGGAGGTCGCCACCGGCCAGAAGGAGATCTCCTACGCGCACCTCCCCGGTGGCTGGGCCGCATTCACCCCAGATGGCCGCTACAAGCTCGGCGGTGACACGACTGGCCTCTATGGCGCCATCAATCTCTGCCGCTTCGAGCCCTCTGAATTCGCCGAACTCACGGGCAAGCCACCCCTCGACCCTGATGTGCCGTTCCTGTAGTCCGTCGATGCTCGCTCGAGTCGCAGCAATCCGAGTTCCTCGGCGACCTTGACTGCGTGAAGCTCAGGCTTCTTCGTCGGGCAGGAGCGTCAGCAGCAGCTCGTCGTCGGGCCCGAGAGGCCGCCACCCTGGAGGAGGTGGCGTGGCAAGGAGTGCATCACCGGCCCTGTCCGCGCGTTCCTTATGGGTCTCGGGGGTGAGGGTTACCCATACGCCGAGTGCCTTGGCGACCTTGAAGCGGTTCGCATCGTCGAGCACGGCTGGCCAACCGTTTGGGAGACACGCCCACAGTTCTCGCACCAGCTGGCCGCGCACAAGGCGTGTGACCTGCTTGCGCCGCTCCGCTTCGGCCAGCAGTCCGCTGAACACCTGCACGCCAGCGAGATCGTCCGGACCCAACTCCCGGGCCAGCGCCATCAGTGAGGCGGTGGGGCGTGCCTCCGCGAAGGCAGTGAGCGAATCGTAACCTCGCTCACGAACCCGCTCGTACAAGCGCACCCTCCAATTGCCCTCCCAGGAACGTCCGTCGGTCATCGCTCATTTCCCACGACAGCGAACGAAGTTCATCGGGATGTCATAGAACCCCATACGCTCCGCGACTATTTCCAGCACCTCGTTCCTCGTCAACATCCGGCCAGCTCTAGACTCAGCTCTTCTCAATACCTCGATGAGCATCTGGTTCCATTCACCGGGCCACTTGCGCCCCAGCTTCCAGTCACCACCACCGTGTATCGCCTGGTGGTGTGCCTGTTGAAGCGTGACGCAGAACCACTCGATGCTCATCTTGCCGGTGAAACCGCGCTTCTCGAACCACTCGCGGAACTCCTTCGGCATGACGTGATGACGAGGGGGCTCGGCCATGCCGGCTCCCGTCTTGCCCGTCACACGCATGGCCCGCACCTCGGGCGCATCGCCCAGCGCCTCACGCATGCCCCGAGGCAGGTCGTCGTGACCCTGGGCCATCATCACGTGGCCTGCCTGAATCCGCACCACGGCGCCGACGGCGGGCACGGAGAGGACGCCCGCGCGCACCAACTGGCGCATCATCTCCACCCACTCGGCGGACACCACCATCCGCGTCCCCATCATCACTCCGCTGGGGCCCACCATGAGGCTCACGCCGAGCATGGCGGGAGTCGCCGCGCGCAGCGCGGGCAATGTGAACTTCAGCGCCGACATCATGGTGAGCGCCTCCATGGACTCCTTGAGCACCAGCGCCGTCTCGAGGACTTTCGCCCCCTTGTGGAGGGCCTCGAGGAGTGCGGAGAATTCACCCGTGAGGTGGCCTACCAGGGCGGGCATGTCCTCCGCTGCCGACTCCACCTGCTCCGGCTCCAGGGACGAGAGCGCCGCCATGGACGGCTCCAGCATCTTCCGCCAGCGCTCCATCTTCACGTACAGCGTCTCCTCGCTGTAGAGGCGCCGGGAGAGCGTCGCGTCGGCGAGGCTGAGGAAGTCAACCCAAACGGCCAGCAGCAGGGAGCCCATCATGGCGGCCTCCAACCGTGGGCCGGCGAGGCGCAGCAGGGCGAGCTGCATGTCCGGGTCCTCCATCTCCGAAGCGATGGTGGCCAACTCCGTGGCGGAGGCGAGCTCGGCGTCCATCCACCGCAACCGGGCTTCGCCGTAGTCGACGTAGCGGACGAAGAGGCCGTTGCCCGCGCCAGCGATGCCGAAGTGGCTGGTCCTGAGCCTGGAGAGCTCGCGGGAGATGTGGTGGGTGGAGCCGGACACCTCGCCCAGGCTCTTGTGAAAGGCCAGGTGGGCAGCGAGGGCGTTCTGACCCTCAGCCGCGTCGACACCGCCCAGGCCCACCCCCGTCACCGTCTCCCGGGAGCCAAGGAGGTGGTGAAGCCGCCCCGGTGCCTCGGACGCAAGAGGGGAGGGCGGCTGGGAGTCGACGGCGGGCCCGGTGGTGCCCCGCGGAGTGTAGCGCAGGCTTCGCTCCGGGCCGGGTCGAGGTGTCAGCGACACACAGGCGTTGGACAGCAGGGCCAGGGCAATCAGCGCCAGTCCAGAGGCTTCCAGTCGCGGGAGGTAGCGCCACCTTGCAGCAGCCGAAGCGGACCGTGGTGGCTCCATTTCCTCGGCGGGCGGGTTTCCCGGCGCTTCCGCCTGCGACAGCAACACCAGCAGCGTGGACGGCATCGGCGCCTCCAAAGGGTGCCGCCCACTCTAGCGATTGCTCACGACAAATCCGGACAGCGCAGGCCAGAGACACCCCGTGTCATAGGGTCCGCAGTCCAACCTGACAGGCATCTTTCGTCCGCTCGCGAGTCCGGGCCGTAAGTCCTGCCCGTGCAACCATTCGGATTGTCCCGGATAGACCCGGGCCGGGTTTTCCGCTCTGCCCGAGGGTGACGCAGCCGCTATATTGCGAGCATGGAGCCCTCGCGCGAGCCCCCGCTTCCCGCCGGACGCCTCCGCCGGCTGACGGCGGCCGAGTACATGTGGATGGTGGATGCCGGTGTCTTCGGCGAGCACGAGCGGCTGGAACTCCTCGATGGAGTGCTCTGCAAGATGTCTCCCCAGAGCGTGCCCCATGCACGCATCATCCAGGTGCTCAGCCGCATGCTTTTCCGGCAGCTCTCCGAGCAGCATGACCTGCGCGTGCAACTGCCTCTGCAACTCGGGGAGCTCAGCGTGCCAGAGCCCGACCTCGCCGTCGTTGAGAGCAAGGAGGTCGAGGTCTACCGTGCGCCGGACTCCGAGACGGAGGCCTATACCGAGCGCATCACCGTGGGCCGCTCGGAGGCACTGAGCTGCCGCTCCGTGCCCGGGCTGAGTGTTCCGCCCGCGGACCTCTGGTAATTCCACGAGGGAGGGGCGGCGGAACCATGGCGGAGTGTCTCCTCAACATCGACCTGGGCGAGCTGCCCGAGGAGGACGAGCGGCTCTACGCGTCCGCCCAGGTGGCCAACATCGCCTGTGGTGGGCATGCGGGCGACGCGCAGTCCATGCGCCGGGCCCTCGAGTTCTGTGCTCGTCACGGCACTCGCGCCGGAGCGCATCCCTCCTATGAGGACCGCGCGAACTTCGGCCGCAAGGAGTTGCAGGTAGCCCCCGAGATGCTCCGCGCCCAGGTGGCCGCCCAGTGCTCCCGGTTGTTGGCCATTGCCTCCGAGGTGGGCGTGCCCGTGTGCTACGCCAAACCCCACGGCGCCCTGTATCACGCCGCCAACCGCGACCCCGCACTCGCTCACGCCGTGGTGGAGGGCGTCCTCGAGTCCCTCGGTCCTGGCATCACCTTCATCGGACCAGGCGCTGGTGCGCTGCGCGAGGCAGCCCGAGCCGTGGGGGTCGCCTACGCACGCGAGGGCTTCGCGGACCGGGGTACCCTCCCGGATGGTTCGCTCATTCCTCGCGGGCAGCCGGGTGCCGTGCTCAGCGACCCCGCAGTGGCCCGCGAGAATGCGCTGCGGTTGGCCCTCAGCGGGACAGTGGACACGCTGTGCGTGCACGGGGACTCAGCGGGTGCAGTGGAAATGGCCCGCGAGGTGCGCGCGGTGCTGGAGGTGTTGTCCCTGCGCTCTGAGTCCCTCGGCGAGGGCGCTCTGCGGCTCGTCCTGCCCGCGCGGCTGGAGCGGCGCGTCGTGCTGGAGTCCTTGAAGGCCCAGCCCGGTGTGGTGGACGTGGTGGTGGGCGAGGAGTACGCCTGCGTGTACTTCGATCCGGCTGCGCCTCCCGAGGACCCCCGACGCGTTCTGGGACGACTGGCTGTGACTCCGGTGCTGCTCGAGGAGTCGCCGCTCGTCACTGTGCGCGTGCGCTACGACGGGCCCGACCTGGAGGCCGTGGCCGAGCGCGTGGGCCTCTCGGTGGACGACGTGGCCCTGCTGCACGCCTCGCGCGAGTACACGGTGCGTAGCATCGGCTTCCTCCCCGGCTTCGCCTACCTGGGCGAGGTGGATGGTCGCATCGCCGCTCCCAGGCTCGCGACACCGAGGCCCCGCGTGCCGGCGCTCTCGGTGGGGCTCGCCGGGCGCCGCACCGGCATCTATCCGTTTGCCTCGCCGGGCGGGTGGAACCTGCTCGGCACCGCCGTGGACTTCACCGCCTTTCTTCCCGGCTCCGGAGCGCTGCTGCGTCTGGGAGACCGGGTCCGTTTCGAGCGGGTGGACTGAATGGACGCGTGGCTGGAGGTGCTCGAAGCGGCTGGGCCGGCGATGGTGCAGGACGGCGGACGCGCTGGTCTCATGCACCACGGAGTTCCGCCAGGTGGCGCGCTCGTCCCCGAGTGGCTCGCCGCCGCCAACCGCTCAGTGGGCAATGTGTGGAGCGCAGCGGCGCTCGAGTGTTACGGGCGTCTGGAGTTGCGGCTGCACGGGCGCGACGCCTGGGTGTCCGTGGACGGTCGCGCTTCCCGGGTGGAGGCCGGCGGACAGTTCTCCGTGCCCGCTCCGGAGGCGGGCGTGGTGCGCTACGTCGCGGTGGAGGGCGCTTTCGACGTGCCCGAGGTACTCGGTGGCCGGGGCACGTTGCCGGTGGCCCGGTTGGGCGGTGTCGAGGGCCGGGTGCTGAAGCGCGGGGATGTGCTGCCGCTTGGGGCCGGTGGGGGCTCGCGCGAAGAGCTGAGCGTGGCGCTGCCGCTGGATGCAGAGGTGCGTGTGGTGCTCGGGCCAGACCTGGGGCGCTTCGGCGCGGATGCGGTGGAGGTGTTGCTGGAGAGCGCTTTCTCCGTATCTCCCACGAGTGACCGCGTGGGCATGCGCCTGCGCGGTCCGGCACTGCCCCATGCGGATGAGGGCTCGGGGCTCTCCGGGCCCATGGTGCGCGGAGCCTTGCAGGTGCCTGCATCTGGTGAGGTCATCGTGCTCGGGCCGGACCACCCCACCACGGGCGGCTACCCGGTGCTCGCCGTGGTCATCCGCGCCGATTGGGGCTCTCTGTTCGCTCGCAGGCCGGGTGCTGCCGTGAGATTCCGCGCTGTGAGTGTGGACGAGGCTCGTGAATTCTGGCGCCAACATGCCCCGGTGTATGGTGCCGCCCCCAATCCGTCGTCATAGGGGGAGTGCATGAAGCGCGTGCTGAAGCGTTTGGGCCTCGGGCTCGTGGGGCTGGTGGTGTTGTTGACCGTCGTGGGGCTGTTCCTGCCCAGGCAATGGCACGTGGAGCGCTCCATCGTCATCAACGCCTCACCCGAGCACATCCATCCGCTCGTGAATGACCTCAAGCTCTGGCAGTCCTGGGCCGCGTGGACCAAGGACATGGACCCCGAGGTGAAGAACGAGTACGGCGGTCCCTCCTCGGGCGTGGGCTCCTGGTGGGCGTGGCAGGGCCCGAAGATGGGGCTCGGCAAGATGACCATCACCAAGAGTGACGTGGCCTCGGGCGTTTGGGTCGACGAGATGATTGAGACGCGTGAGGAGGTCAACGCGCACGGCTCGCTCACGTGGACCCAGGAGGGCGGCGGCACGAAGGTGACCTGGACGGACAGCGGCACCCTGCCTCCCATGGGCGGCTACTTCGTCGGGATGATCAACGACATGCTGGGCAACAACTTCCAGCAGGGACTGAAGCACCTGAAGACCGAGGCCGAGAAGCGCCGCGCCGCCGAGCAGGAGGCCGCGCAGGCAACTCAGGCCGCTCAGGCTGCGCAGCCGGTGCCTGCTGAGGCTCCCGCGGGGACCGCCGCTCCCGCCGTGCAGGCCGCGCCCGCGGTGCCGTGAGCGTTTTCTCCTGTTGCGCATGAAGCGGCCCACGAGCCTCGCGCCCGTGGGCCGTTTCTCATTCAGGGGGCCGAGGCGTTAGTGCCGGGGCTCGGTGGTGCGCTCGTCGTCGTTCTTCATGCCCTCGTCCGGAATGGGCTGATTGGCCGGCGCGCCCGGGTTGAGCGGCTCATCGCTCGTCTCGCCGCCGAGGCTGTCGTCCGGGTCCAGGGGCTCCTGTTCGAGGCCCGTGCCTCCCGTTCCCGGTTCGTCGAGCGTGTCATCGTGCGCGTCGGGCTCCATCTCGCGCGTGCCCTCCGGGGGCAGCGGGTCCATCTCTTCGCGGCCTCGCTCCATGGGGTCGACGCCCGCGCCGCCCGTGCCCGCATCCGGAGCCATGGTGGCCGTGCCGGTGTTCTCGGCGCCCTTGTCCGTCTTGCACCCGGTTCCAAACGCCACCGCCCCCGCGACAAGGCCCGCCAGCAGAAGCTTCGTCTTCGTCATGCTTTCTTCCCTCCCTTTGCGTGTGTCGCTGCGGCCGGGAAGCTGAGGCGTGCTCTCGTTTCGTGCAGCGGGGGCTTGCCTGGCAGGCCGCTAGGGGATGCGCAGGTGCCCGCTCGTGGAAGAGGAGGGGATGAACATGGGCACGATGTTTCTCTCGCGAGGGCGGTAAGGTGCCGGACCATGACGACTCCGGACCTCCGCCTGGTTCCCGCCCTGCCCGAGCACGTGGACATCTGGATGGCCATGCGCGAGGAGCCCGCCTCTCGCCGCCTCATGCCGCTGGAGCCGTCTACCCGCGAGTCGCTCCTCAAGCGGATTCAGGAGGCGACCAGCGACCTGTCGGACCCGAAGGCCACGAGCTTCCGGTGGATGGTGGAGCTCGACGGGCACATCATCGGGACGATCGCCGCGAGGGAGCTGTCGCGATTCCAGGGCCGCGTGGAGATCGGCTACATGCTCTCCAGCGCGTACCACGGCCGGGGATTCGGCACGCGGGCGGTGGCCATGGCGCTGGAGCAACTCTTCCAGTGGCCCTTCCTCCACCGCGTGTGGCTCACCACCGCGGCGGACAACCTCGCCTCCCAGGGACTGGCGCGGAGGCTCGGCTTCACGCTGGAGGGCGCGATGCGCGAGCACTACTTCATCGACGGTCAGCGCAAGGACCAGCAGGTGTGGGGTCTCTTGCGCTCCGAGTGGGAGGCGCGGGGCCGTGAGCGGTGAGCCCGGGGGTTGAACCCGGGTTCACCCGATACCCTCACCCCGTCCCTCTCCCGAAGGGAGAGGGGATAGGGTCTACAGCCAGCTCCAGGTGTACTGGCCCGCGTCGATGTACATCCTGAAGTCGTAGTCGACCTCCACCACCTGGCCGTAGGCCTTCACCGGCTCGAACGTGCTGGCGTTGAGCATGTCGAGGATCGCCACGTCCATCTCCAGGTACGCCGATACGCTCGACGGCCCCAGCGGCTGGGTGATGACGCAGTCCTTCAGCTTGCCCGTCGTCTGGATGGTGCACCGCACCGTGGTGTCTCCCCGGACGCCCACTCGCGTTGCCAGCGGTGGGAACACCAGCTTCGGCCCCGAGCGCTGCCTCGCCGGATTCGGCGTCATCCACGACTGGAACTGCCTCGGCACTGGCTGGCCCGCATCCGGTGTCCCCGCGTCATGCGTGCCCGCGTCCCTCGTCCCCGCATCGTGCGTGCCCGCGTCGTGTGACGGCGTGCCCCCATCCGTGACTGGGGGCGTGCAATGGGTGCTCGTCGTAGGAGGCTGGGCCGGCGTCACCGGCAGCTTCCCCGTCAGCACGAACGCGTCCAGCTCCTCCAGCGTGCCGCGGAACATGTCCTGGTCCACGCAGCTCCCGATTCCCGCCACCTGCCCCTGGTCCCCCACCTGCCAGAACGACCACGTCACCGACTCCTCCAGCGGACCGGCCAGCCACAGCGGGTAGTTCTGGAAGCCCCGGTTCAGGTGCGCCGTCCAGAACTCGTGGTACGTGTACACGATGGGCTTGCGCCCGACGGCCGCCTCCACCGTGTCCAGCCATGCCTGCACCCCGTTGATGAGCGCCTGCGTGCTCTCCTGATTCCACTCCTCCACGTCCAGCACTGGTGGCAGGAGGTGCTTCTTCAGGTTGTCCACCCCCACCGTCTTCAGGAAGTACTCGGCCTGATCCTTCCCCGCATCGTTGGGCCGGTAGTAGTGGTACGCGCCCCAGCGCAGCGTCGTGCTTCCCAGTGCGGTCCGGTTGCGCTCGAACTGCGGATCCTTGTACGTCAGTCCCTCCGTCGCCTTCACGAAGGCGAAGTCCACCGCTCCCTCCTTCACCACCGAGCTCCAGTCCACCTCGCCCTGGTAATGCGAGATGTCCATGCCCATGACCGCCTCGGCCGGGCTCGGCGTGGGCGTGGGCGTGGGCGAGATCTTGGGCCACACCACACCCGCCCCCGCGAGGAGCGCCACCAGGGCCGCCGCCGTGACGCCCAGCTTCGCCAGGCGCTGCGCCACTGTCGGCGCCGGATCGAATTTCGGCGGGCGGAAGCGCGGGCGGTGCTCGTTCGTCCTCGCGGCCATCGGCGGCGCTGGTACCGGCATGGACGTGCTGCCCGTCGCGGGCATGGGCTCCGTTCCCGTTCCCGACGTTCCGGACGTGGGCTCCGCGGTGGGCGTGGGCTCTGCCTGCTCCTCCGCGGCCCTCGCCGCCCGCTTGCGGTGCACGTACAGCAGCGAGGCCACTTCCAGGGCCTGGCTCGTCGACAGTGGCCCCGTCGGACCCGTTCCTCCCGTGACGAGCAGCTCCCCTCCCGCCACCGTCGCCCCCGCTCCCTTCACCGGCGTGGGCAGCGTCTCCTGCGGCAGCCATGCGTCACTCGTGAAGCTGTAGCGCTCCACGTCGTCCAGCAGATCGTCCCCGTCCTTGCCTCCCACCACGTACAGGCGCTCGTCCACCGCCGCTACCGCTGCTTCCGTGCGTGCCCTCCGCAGCGGCGCCAGCGAGGACCAGCGGTTGTGGTTCGGATCGAACTGCTCGTGCTTCACCACCGGCCTCGCCGGCAGCAGCAGCCGCTTGCGCTCTCCTCCCACCACGTGGATGCGTCCGCGCACCACCGCCACACCGAAGCGGCTGCGCGGCGTGGACAGCTCCTTCGCCTCCAGCCACGCGTCTTTCCTCGCGTCGTACACCGCTGCCTCGGCGCTGCTGTGCTGCAGCCGGCTCAGCAGCGCGGGCCGCGAGAGCTTCGACTCGCCCGTCCACCACGGCAGCGGCCAGCTCTCCATCCCTCCCAGCACGAAGAGCCACCCGTCCGCCGACACCACCCCCGGCTCCGTTCTCGCCGTGGGCATTGGGCTCACCGTCGTCCATCGGTCCGTTTTCGGTTCCCACGCCGCGTGGTGCGCCAGTGGCCGTCCGTGCTCGTCCTTTCCTCCCAGCACGTGCAGCCGCCCTTCCAGCACCCCCGCGCCAAAGCCCGCCTGCGATTGCGGAAGCTGCGTCACCTGCCGCCACGTTCCGTCCTTCTCCTCGAAGCGCAGCACCTGCCCGCCATCCAGCAGCGCGTGCGCCGCTCCCTGCAGCGTGACCAGCACTACTCGCGCCGTTGCTCCCACCGGTACCGGCGGCCTCGTCACCCAGCGCGCGTTGTGGTTGAAGACCTCCACCGACAGGTGGCTGGACTCGTAGCCCTCGGGCGGCTTCGCCGACTCGCCCAGGATGGAGAAGCCCACCGGCACCAGCCCCACCTCGGGTGCCAGGTGCACCCGGTGCACGCTCGCGTCCGCCAGCTTCTCCGACGTGACGGCCTTCTCCTTCAGCTGGTGCGTGCCCACCGTGTGGTGCGCCAGCTGCCCCTGGATGCTGCCCGCGTCCAGCGTACCGTCGATGATCGCCGAGCCGATGACATGCAGGTCTCCCCGCAGCGTCGTGGGCCCGTCCTTCCCGGGGCCCGCACCGGCTCGCGTGAGCGGTGCGAAGAGCACGCGCCGGTCCTCCACCTGCACCACTCCCGGTGCCTCCACGCGCAGCACCGCCAGCAGCGTGTACTGGTGCCGCCCGCCTTGCGGAGGTTGGGCTCGTGGCTGGCCCTTGTCGTCCGTGGGCCACTCCACCGCCCCCGTGCGCGTGCGCGCCGGAATCAGCCAGTGGTCCCCCGTGCGGTAGCCGCCGTGCCCCGTGAACTCCACGTGCACGCCGTGCTCCAACTCCAGCTTGTCGTCCACCACCGACAGGCTGCCCGGCTCGCGCGTGGCCGGCGTCCGGTCCCACCTGCGCAGCAGCGGCTTCGTCTGCTCCGGCGTGCCTCCGAAGTCCGCCGGCACGTCCCCGTCCAGCGTCACCTCGAGTCTGTCCTGTGAGATGCGCACCACGCGGCGCAGCGGTGCGGGCTCACTCCGCAGCACCATGCGCTCGTCCACCGCCTCCACCACGTCCCCGACCCGCAGCTCCACCCCGCGCGTCCCCACTGGCGAGGACAGCCGCACCACCGCCCCCTGATCTTCCTTCCTCGCCGACGTTACGGGCAGCGCGTCGATGCCGTTGTTGCGCGACCACTTGTAGCTCGCGATGGGCCGCACTCGCCTCGGCTCGCCCAGCTCCTCGGGCACCGCCGACGCCAGCCGCAGCTCCCGCTCGCCTGCGTCCACCGATGTCAGCCGCGTCAGGAACCGGCCTCGCTCCGTCAGCACCTCTACCGGCCGACCCTCACGCCACAGCCGCGCATCCCACGCCTCCTCTTCCTCCAGCCTCAGCCGCTTCGGCTCGCTGGGTACACCCCATACCTTCGGCCGGGGCCAGTGACTCCCGGCCTCGTGCTCCGCTCCTGCACGATCTCCCTCGTCGTGGATCTCCACCCGGTAGAGCTGGTTGCCCGGCAGCTCCGTCGCCTCGTCCCGCTCACGCCACGCCTTCAGCTCGCCCGCATGCGTGTTGCGCGACAGGAAGTGCTTCCACGCTCGGTCCTCCCGCCCCCGGTCCGGTGCGTCCGGGTCTCCGTCCACTCGCAGCGTGCGCACCTGCCATACCGTCTTCGTGCGCACCGCCGTGTCCGGCCCGCCCAGCGCGACTTCGCGGATGCTCGGGTCCTCGTTCACTCCCAGCGTGCGCTCCCAGACGTCCAGCAGCGCGAGGTACACCCCCGGCTCGCTCGGCGCCGGCTGCCCCGGGTCGTCCGGCTGTGCGTCGAGCGTCACCCGCGCCTCGTTCTCGCACAGAGCTCCGTCCACGTAGTAGCGGCCCGGGCCTACCGTGAGCTGCCCCTCGTGCACCTCCAGGGCGAAGCCCGCGTCGTCGATGGGTGCCCCGCTCGGGCCCAGCGTGTCCCGCGTTCGCTGGCGCAGCTGGTGCGCGGTGATGTCGACCTGCTCGTTCCAGTCCGCGTCGAGCTGCACGCGGCCCTGTTGCATCCGCACACTGTTGTAGTGCTTGCGCCGATTGAAGGTGGAGCGGGAGTAGTCGCTCGTCATGGTGGTGGACTCAGTCGGTGAAGAAGACGCCGGCGCTCAGGCCGGTGGGCTGGAATTCCTCGAGCACGCCCCGGAGCGCGACGAGTCTCCGCTCCTGCTGACGCGGGTGGTACTCGCCGAGCTCACCCCCATCCCGGGCACCGGTCTTCCGTTTCATTGGACCGGTGTCCGCGAGCCACGCGTCACCGGGCTCGCCAGCGCGGAGCGTGACACGAACCCGGGGCTGGTGGCGAGGAGGCCTGCCCGGTTGCTTCCCGAGGGGCCGGGGCGGAGGCCGCGATGCTCACGCTGGCGCACATGTGCGCAGCGGGCTGCCCGGGGCTGAGGGGGGCAGGGTGTTTCTCGCGGGGTGCCGGCCCGTCACCTGGGCTCGTAGTAGCTCAACACGACGCCCGAGCTGAACGTCTCCGAGCGGGTCAGTCTCAAACGCACGCGTTGCTCGACGTGCCTGAACATCGGTGCTCCCGAGCCGAGCGCGATCGGCGCGACCAGGATCCGGTACTCGTCGATGAGCCCGGCGCGCATCAAGGTGGAGGCGAGCTCGGCGCTGCCGAAGAGGGCGAGCTCCCGGCCCGGCTGCTGCTTGAGCCGCTGCACCGCCTCCACTGCATCGGAGCGTACCAGGGTCGAGTTGTTCCACTCGACCCGCTCCAGGGTACGCGAGAACACATACTTCGGCAGCTCATTGAGCCGCGGCGCCTCGGATTGCGTCGAGGTCGGCCAGTGCGAGGCGAAGAGCTGGTAGGTCTTTCGGCCCAGCAACATGCCATCGATGGAAGCCAGCATCCCTCGGCCGTAGCGATCGAAGTCCTCGTCGCTCACGAGCCAGTCCAGCTCGCTGTTTGGCCCCTCCATGAAGCCGTCGAGCGAGATCATCATCTGCCAGAAGAGCCGCCTCATGGGGTGCCGCCGGTCATGGACGAGAGCATTTTCTGATCGCGATCTGCCGCCACCTTCAACAGCGCCAGCACCTGGCTCTGCGCGGTCACGAACTTCTCGAAGGCGCGCAGGTGCTCGTCACCCCAGGCCGTTTCGTCGTGAGCGCCCATCGGGAGGTTGTGCTGCTGCGCCATCCGGGACGCCGCCCGCTCCACCCGCGTCGCGATGTCCTTCCAGGCTGCCGCCAGCTCCGCGTAGACCTCGTCCTCCCGGCGCGCGCTCGCGTCATCGAGGACCAGCAACCTGCGGTGGAGCTCCAGCGTCTCGGCGAGCCCTTCGAACATCACTGCGATCTTCGCCGGGATGTCGGCGTGCTGGGCCACGCCAGCACCACAGGTGGCGGGGGCCGCCGGTTCCTCACTCTCCGGAATCCTGGATTGGGTCATGGCGGAGGCGGAGAATATCGGGCCAGGGGCGGCGGGCAGCCTGAAAGATGATTCTCGCAGAAGTCCTCTCTCGCCGCTTCCGGCTCCGTTCCTTTTTGTAAAGGAACTCTTGCTTACCTACTACCGTGCCCGTCTTCCCGGTGGGGTTGACTTCGGGGATGGGGTCCGGTTCAAGCGCGCCTCACATGTCCGGATCACACGTCCAGGCGTATTTCTCGGAGTAGCGGTAACACTTGTAATGGGGACCGCAGGCATTGGGAACGGCCGGGTCACAGGACTTCCTGCAGTAGTGCATCTGGCAGACGGTGCCCTCGGGGCAGTCAGGCGTGTGCTCCTCACCACACCGGAGGAGACACGTCCCCCAGGCTTCGTGCGGGTGGTTGAAGGAATTCCACATGTCGCACTTCTGCCCCCCAGGACAGGGCGTCTCCTGGCAGTTGTTGCCATGCACCTGCGCGCACACTGACACGCCTTCCTCCATGTCAGGTTGGATGCAGACCTGGCCCTCGGGACACGTACGGCCCTCGCACGTGGGCAGGCAGGAGGGCCCATCAAGGCCCTCGCGGCAGAAGAAACCCTCTGGACAGCTCCCGGGCTCTTCCATCCGGCACGGTCGGCCGCACCGGCGGTTCTGGCACAGCAGGCCCCGTTCACATGCCGCTTCACGCAAAGACGACATGTTCGAGCAGGGCTCCCCCTCCTTGCGTATGCCCACCAGCGTGCACTGGCGGAGTCGGGGCCCTCCCTTCCCCGTCTCCAGTGTGCGGCACACCATGTCCTCGGCGCAGTCCTGGTCCGTCATGCACCGGCTGTCGGTGCAGTACCGCCATTTCGAGCGCGCATTGAAGAAGCAGGCGAGCGGCGGCTCGCAGTCCTTGCGGCCCTCGCAGGGGCGCTCGTAGGACATCAAGCTTTGACGCTCTCCAGGCGATAGCATCGGGACGAGCTTCGCCTCGGGAGCCGGACGCAATCCTCCCAGCATGGCCGTATGGACGCTCCAGGCCAACGGCAGCAGCAGGAGAATGCCAGGTAGAACGGCCAGGAGGGGGCGCCAGCGCATCACTGGCCGGTCCTGAACTGACAGGCATGAGGGCAACCAGACTTTTCCCACCGCTCAGCAGGAACGTCACATTTCATTTCCCACTCCTCCTCGCTCAAGTGGCAGTCGTGCCGGTGCAGTTCCTGCGCGAGGTCCTTCGCCATCGCCCGGTCGATGGTACCGCCTTCCCGCCAAGTCTCCGGGCACCCCGTCCCCACCGCCATCCACACCGTGAACGCGAACAACCGTCGCCAGCGCATGTGTGCTTCTCCAGAAAGCGGCAAGAGCCCGGTGGGTCCCGGCATCATACGCCCCGGTCTCCCCCACTCCACGGCGGGGAAGCTCCGGCACCAGGACTCCGGGGCGTCGGATGTCTCAGCGCCAGTCCGGCGGGGCCAGGCGGATGCGCGGCATGCGATGGCCCTCGGGAAACTGCACCACCGACTCCCACCGGGGGCCGTCGAGCACCACGCTGCCGGGGCTCTTGTCCACCTTGTCCGGGTCCACGGTGACGCCGTCGGTGGGCAATTTCGCGAAGGTCGGAATGCCATACTGGTGCAGGCCATCCACGGCCACGCCGCAGATGGGCAGCGTGCTTCCATCCGGCAGGTGGAGCCGGTCGAACTGGATGTAGACGCGATGTGGCAGTGTCACCACTTCGCCGGAGACCATGTATTCCACCTCCTTGTACTCATCCAGGACGCCCACGAAGTACACGGAGACGGGACCGGGTTTGAGGTTGAGCGGCCCGCCCTCCTCGATGGGCACTGCCGCGGCGGGCGTCGCGGGAGAGCCTGGATGGAAGAAGATGGGGTACTCCTCGGGGATGAAGCCCAGCTTGACGGGCGTGGCGCGGGCCTCGGGTGGGCAGCGCGAGAGATAGCCGATGGGATCGGGCCGTACGGGCGTGGTGGCGCACCCGAGGAGCTGTGCGGCGGCCACTCCCAGCACGGGGCCGAGACGCCGGCACAGCCACGAGGGCTCGGGCGCCGAGCTGGACGGAATGAGGGGTGTTTCAGTGGAGTTGGAGGGCACGGACTGTTCCTTTCGCAGAAGCATCCACCCTACCCCGAGCAGCACCAGCCCCAGGGCGCACGCGGCCCCGAGCTTCTTCCGGGAGGGGGATGGTCTCGCGGGCGGCGGTGGCTCCTCCGGTGCCAGCTCCAGCACGTCCACGTCCGGGAAGCGCTCCTTCCATCCGGGGAGCTCGGAGGGGTGCTTCGCGGGTGACGTCCAGGACGGCAGGTGGCCCTCTTCCGTCCTCCACCGCTCCAGTTCCTCGCGCACCGCGCGGGCACTCACGGGCCGCTGTTCCGGCTCCTTCGCCAGCAGCCGCAGGGTCAGGGCGCACAGCGAGGCGGGCGCATCGGGCGCGAGGAGCCGAGGCTCCAGCGGAGGAGCCGTGGCGATGGCCACCAGCATCTGCTCCAGCGTCCACCGGGAGTCGACGGGGCGGCAGCCCGTGACCACTTCGTACAGGAGCACGCCGAACATATAGAGGTCCGCCGAGGGTCGGGCCTCCAGCCGCGAGCCCTGGCGCGAGGCCTGGGTGAGCAGGAAGGTGATGGCCTCGGGCGGCTGGCAGTAGAGCGTCCCCGGCGCCAGTCCCTCCGTCAGGGGACGCCCCCAGGGCAGGTGCGCCGCGCCGAAGTCGATGAGGAAGGGCGCGTCATCCCCCTCGCGCACCAGGACGTTGTCCGCCTTCAGGTCCCGGTGCACCACGCCTCGCTCGTGCAGGGCCTCCAGCGGTTTCAACAGCTCGCACAGCACGCCCACGCTTCGGGACAGTGAGGCCCGCTCGCGCCAGCGCCATGTGTGGAACGTGCTCGCGGGGACATAGGGCATGACGAAGTAGGCATAGCCCATCTCCGGGTCGGGCCACCGGCCCCACTCCTCCACAGGCAGCAGGTGGGGATGCTCCACGCACTCCAGAGACACCCGCTCCCGGCGCATCCAGTCATCTACCCGGTCCCAGTCCTCGCGCGAGGGCGGCCGGGCGGCCATCTTCAACGTGGAGCGGCGGCCTCCGCGCTCCACCAGGAAGACGAAGGCGAAGCCGCCCACCCCCAACCGGCGCACGACGCGGAAGTCGCGCACCCGATCTCCCGCGCGGAGTTGATTCGGATGCTGCGGGCGTCTCATGGGGACTCGTCCATCGTGGCCGGGGGGAGCGGTTGGAAGCTTCCGGGCGAGTCCTCGGCGTCCAGCGCGACCTCCAGCCCCGAAGCCCCTTCCGGCAGCGGGCTGGTGAGGACGTGGAGTTGCCTCCTCACTCGAACCGGGCCCGGCAGCAGCCGCGCGGGCCATTCCAGGAGCACGCCATCCGCGAGCGTTGTCCGCAGCCGCGCCTGCACCAGCCTCCACGGGGCAGTGCCCCTTTTCTGGTTCCACACGGCCACGATGGCGAACAGCCTCGGGCCCATCCAGACCACGGATTGAACCTGCGCCCGGGCGTCCCACGTGTCGCGCTTCCTCGCCGCCTGGGGCAGGGCGAGCATGGGCCGCGTCTCCGGTCCGGCGAGCAGTTCGCGGGCCACGTGCTCCGCCGCGTCCTCACCGTCGGAGTGCCGGGCACGGACCACCTGCACCCGCAGGTCCACCGCCTCGCGCCGGGTGACGACCACGAAGCGAAGGGGCTCGGCGCCGGGCTCGAGGGCCACGGTGAAGGGCACCTGCTCGCCCGGAGCCAGATTGCGCGTGAGGGCCACGACGAGCGAGCCGTCACCCAGGCGGGCGAGCTGGACGAGCCCGCCTTGCTCCGTGAGCTCCACGGCCCCGGCCTGGAGGGAGGAGTCGAACTGGACGAGCGTGGTCAGGCCCGCGGAGGCCCGCAGTTCCAGGGGCGGCACCTCGCCGGGCCGGGAGGGGGCCACGAGCGTGCGCAACTGGAGCGCCCGTCCGCTGGAGCCATCCCGAGCGGCGGCCGACGTGGAGAGCAGCAGGAGGAGCAGGAGGCAGGGACCAGGACGCACGCGGCACTCCGAGAGCGGGTGCGCAGGCTAGGAGAGGCCCCTCCGCGCGGCAAGGCCGAACCTACCGCGCCCGTCATCCCGGGCGACTTGACTTCGGGGATGGGGTCTGGTTCGGAGCCCGCGCGCCTCACATGTCCGGCTGGCACGTCCAGGCGTACTTCTCGGAATAGCGGTGACACTTGTAATGGGGACCGCAGGCGTCGGGGACGGCCGGGTCACAGGACTTCCTGCAATACTTCATCCGGCAGATGAAGCCCTCGGGGCATGGAGGCGTGTGCTCCTCACCACATCGGATGAGACACGTCCCCCAGGCTTCGCGCGGGTGGTCGTAGACATTCCACATGGAACACTCCTGCCCCCCAGGACAGGGCGTCTCCTGGCAGTTCTGGCCATACACCTGCGCGCACACCGACACGTCCTCATCGAGGTCGGGCCGGATGCAGTGCTGGCCCTCGGGACACGTGCGGCCCTCGCACGTGGGCAGGCAGGAAGGCCCATCGAGGCCCTCGCGGCAGAAGAATCCCTCCGGACAACTCCCAGGCTCGTCCATTCGGCACGGCCGGCCGCACCGGCGGTCCTGACACAGCAGGCCCCGTTCGCATGAGGCTTCACGTGAATCGGAGATGTCCAAGCAGGGCTCGCCCTCCTTGCGCACGCCCACCAGCGCGCATTGGCGGAGTCGGGACCCTCCCTTCCCTGTCTCCACCGTGCGGCACACCATGTCCTCGGTGCAGTGCTCGTCCGTCATGCACCGGCTGTCGGTGCAGTACGTCCACATCGAGCGCGCATTGAAGAAGCACGTGAGCGGTGGCTCGCAGTCCTTGCGGCCTTTGCAGGGGCGCTCGTAGGTCATCAGGCTCTGCCGCTCTCCGGGAGAGAGCATCGGGATGAGCGGCGCTTCAGGCGCCGGACGCAATCCCCCCAGCATGGCTGTATGGAGGGCCCAGGCCAATGGCAGGAGCAGGGGGAGGGCCAGCAGGGGGGCCAGGGCCAGGCGCCAACGCATCACGGGTTGGTCCTGAACTGACACTCATGGGGGCAATCACGCTGCCCCCACCGAGCAGGAACTTCACAGCTCCACTTCCACTCAT
This sequence comes from Archangium lansingense, assembly GCF_026626635.1. Classification (GTDB taxonomy): domain Bacteria; phylum Myxococcota; class Myxococcia; order Myxococcales; family Myxococcaceae; genus Archangium; species Archangium lansingense. Next base: position 13,016,611 of record NZ_JAPNKA010000001.1, on the reverse strand, counting down.
CCTCGCTCAAGGGGCAGTCGTGCCGATGCAGTTCCTCCGCGAGGTCCTTCGCCATCGCCCGGTCGATGGTGCCGCCTTCCCGCCACGTCTCCGGGCACCCCGTCCCCACCGCCATCCACACCGTGAACGCGAACATCCGTCGCCAGCGCATGTGTCCTTCTCCTGTCCGGCGGGCTCAGTCGATGAAGAAGACGCCGGCGCTCAGTCCGGCGGGCAGGAACTCCTCGAGCACGCCTCGGAGCGCGACGAGCCTCCGCTCCTCCTGGAGCGGCTGGTACACGCCGAACTCTCCCCCATCCGTGGCACCGGTCTTCAGTTCTATCGGACCGGTGTCCGCGAGCCGCGCGTAACCGGGCTCGCCGACCGCGCGTGACACGAACTCGGGGCCGGCGGCGATGGTCGCCTCCCCGGCGGCCTCCAGCGGCGCGGAGAAGAGCAGGCACCGGTGTCGGGGCAGGTGCCGCGACGACCATGGCAGCGCACAGGTGCGCAGCAGGCTGCCCTGCACGTGACGCACCTCCACGTGCTCGGCGAAGAGGCAGTCCTCGGCCAGGGGCAGGGCGTCCACGTGGACAGCATCGAGCACCGTGGTGCGTGTCAGCGACGTGGTGGGGCCGGGCGAGTGGGCATGCTCACCGCCCAGGGCCGGGCGTCCCTCCTGCCCGCGCAGGACGCAGTCGGAGACCTCCAGGCGGGTGGTGCCTGCGGGCAGGGACACTGGGCCGAGCAGGCTGCCTCGCAGCTCCACCTCCAGGAAGGCGCTGGCGTCCTGCCTCGGCGCGTGCAGCGGGCCGAGCACCGTGCAGGAAGACACGGTGAGCCGCAGCGTGCCCCGGACTTCCACTCCGCGCAGTTGCAGTCCGTCCAGGACGAGCCGCGCGCCCTCTCCGGTGCCGTCCGCCAGCAGTCCGCCGTCGAGCGCGGGCAACTCCCCTCCCGTTGCTTCTACCCGCAGGGTGCTTCCCTGCTCCACGCGCACCTGGAAGGAGGTCGCGTTCGGGCCGGGTGCATAGGTGGAGCTGTCGAGGATGCGCAGGAGGCCACGCTTCGCGGTGCGCGGGGTGCTGGTGCCGGGCTCGCCCGCGTCATGCTTCTCCCAGGCGACCAAGGCCTCGGACAGGCTGTTGAAGCGCGTCGTGCCTGGCTCGTTCACCCAGTCGCTGGTGGCGTCCTCGCATACCTCGGCCTGCCACGTGAGCGGCTCATTCTCCTCGGAGGGCGTTTCACGCCAGGCAGGGTTCGCGCCCAGGTCCGCGGGCCGTCCAAAGGCCCAATCCACCCGGAGCTTCCGTCCCTCGGTCTCCTCTCCAAGCGAGAAGGCCAGCCGTCCCCGCCTCACGTCCACCGCCACGCGCGGGCTCAGGCCCAGCCTCCGCGCCGTGACGGGGTCCTCTGGATCCTCCTCCGCGCGCAGGTACTGCGAGGCGTGGGGCGCCTCGGCCAGCACCAGCAGCAGCGCCTCATGGGCGAGGGCGTGCCAGCCTTCGTATGCGAGCAACTGTCCCCGTAGTACTCGAGCCAGTTCCTCGGGAGACTCGCCCAGGGGCACGGAGAGCGGCACGGTGTCGCCCTCGCCCAGCCGCAGCAGCAGCCGGCCCTGGCCCGATTCGCCCGTGGCGGGAGGCAGCTCCTGGGAGACGAGCACCGCGACACGCCGGGCATGCTCTCCCATCAGTCCCATCGCATGGGCGCCCTCTGGGTCCGATGGCGCCGGGGCGAAGCGCACCGGGTGGTGGCCTCCGAGCGGCACTCCCGGCAGCACCAGCAGGTGCTCGCCCGACACGAAGACGCGGGCCTGCGCGAAGGCCAGGCTCGGGCTGGCGTTGCGTAGGGCCTCCTCCAGCGCAGCGGCGAGCGCGGGCACGGAGCCGGGCTCGTGGTGCGGGTGGTGCAGGTGGAGGTGCAGCAGGTGGGGGCCCTCCTCGCCCATCCACGCCTCCAGCTTCAGGTGGCGCTCGAGCGGATCCACCCGCGGGTGACCCGAGCGCAGGCCCACCAGTGACGGGCCCGGCCGGTGCCAGTGCTTCAAGTCCTGCGCGTGCAGGTCCACCCGGGGCACGGGCGTGTCGTCCCACCGCACGGTGAGGTAGGGCTCGGGCTGCTCCAGGCGCTCCTGGGGCGAGAGGATGTCCTCCGTGCTCGTCAGCCGCTCACGGGCCAGCGCCACGTCCGCCTCCAGCCGCCGCGAGGTGAGGGGCAGCGGCATCTCCAGCGAGGGCGGCAGGTCCGGCCACTGCTCGCGTCGCGGCAGGGTGAAGAGGTGCGTGTCCAGGCCGAGTGCATGGAAGGTGTAGCAGCCCTCGGCCACGCGCATGGGCTCGGAGCGCTCCACCGGGTACACGTGCATGCGGCTGAGCAGCAGGCCCACGTGGAAGGTGTTGAAGAGGCCTCGCGGGCCAACGCTGGTGCCATCGCCTCGCACGTCCGCCAGGTGGCCGGTGCGCGGCTCGCCCCTCGCCAGCAGCGACGGTGCTCCCCTCCGCACGTCCACCGCTCTTCCGTGCTCCAGGTGCACGTGCTCCACGTGCTGCGTGGCCGCCAGCCCCTGGAAGGACTCCAGCACCCGCGCGTTCCATCCGCACGTCTCCCAGATGACCTGCTCCAGCGTGGACGGCAGCCCCTTGCGGCGGCGGTAGCGGAGCGCGTTGGCCACTCGCGCTCGCAGCAGCCAGTCCGGCGCGCCGGTGGACTCCCTCATCGGCACGCCCACCAGGTCTCCGATGTACGGGACGAGCTGCTCCTCGCACGTCTCGATGAACCAGTCGTCGTAGAGCTGGCCGATGTCCGCGTGCAGCCGGTCGTACTCCTCGCCGATGACCTGGAGCAGCGTGCGGAGCGGGCCGCCCTGCGCCTCGTCAAAGGCGCGGTGGATGAGGGGGAGCAGCTCGTAGAGCCGCTGCGAGCCGGAGGTACTCACGGGCCAGTCTCCAGGGTAAGGGTCAGCCCCGTCGCCACGTCGAGCAGCAGCAGCTCCGCGGGCACGATGCGCCGCTGGTGCTCGTCCCAGTGGATGTCACCGGCCTGCAGCAGGGCGGGCGCGGGGCGGGTGTCGGTGGAGCCGAAGGGGCGCAGGGTGGTGATACGCACGTTGAGCACCCCATCCAGCGCGCTCAGCCGGCGGAGGATGTCCGAGGCCGCCACGGGCTGTGCCAGCTCGCGCTGCTCGAACGCATAGGCGTCCCCGAGCACCTGCCGGGCCGCGTCCTCGATGGGCTGGGGCTCGAAGTCGGGGTCCACCGTCAGTGTCACCGCCAGCTCGAAGTAGCGGGGCACGTAGGAGCCAAGCTCCACCGAGTGGGTGGACGGGCGGAACTGCTCCAGGGCCTCACGCAGGGCCACATCCAGCGCGGAGCCCGGCTGAAGCTGATGTTGGGAGGCTTCTTCCTCGGTGGCCACGGTGAGGAAGAGGACATGCTCCCGGCCATTCCACACCTGACGCGCCCGAACGCGGGCCACGCCGGGGTAGGTGCGCACGAAGTCCTCGAAGTCACGCGGCGAGACGATGCGATCCAACGTGCGTACCCGGAGGGGCGCGCGGGTGCGCAGCGAGGACGAGGGCTCCGCGGCAGTGCCTCCGCCCGCGGGCAAGGGGTTGCTCACGCTGTCGAGTCCCAGCGGCTTGGTGCGCAGCATGCGAATACGGCCAGCTCCCACGTTGCCGTTCGGCCCGCCGCCCACGCGGTAGGTGGCGGTGATGTTCTCCTGGCCCGTGGGCAGCCTCGCCCCGCGCAGGCCATCGCCGAAGACGACCGACGTCGTGCCGTCCGCGGCCCTTCTCAGCACGTAGACGTAGCTGTCCGGGCCCTGTCCGCTCCAGTCCGCCACCCGGTGCCAGCGCCGCTTGTTCACCCAGACGTCAATCTGCGCCACCGGCCCGTCCGCGGTGGCTACCCATGCCAGCGGTGAGCGCTTGAGGCGGAAGGACTGGAAGCTCTGCGTGGCGTCGCCGCTGCCCAGCACCTCGGAGACGGTGACGCCGTGGGTGGCCTCGGCCACGTTGCCGTAGACGACGAGCGTGTCCGGGTCCAGCAGCCCCTCCAGCGCCTCGTTCAACACCAACCACGTGGCGCCGGTCTGCTCGGCGATGTCCGCCACCTGCCGCCGCTCCACCGCGGACTCCCCGTCGGAGGCCGAGGGCAGAAGCTGGACCTGGCCGGACGCGAAGGACACCGTGCCCGTGAAGCCGCGCTCGGTGCGCAGACGCCACGTCGACGAGCCCTGTGCGCCCTGGCTCGAGGAGACCGGCCGGGCCATCACCTCCAGCACCTCGCCGGACTTCAGCGCCTGGCGCGCCAGCCCGTCCTCGGACACCAGCATCGGCGGCGTGGCGCCAGCAGGGTAGACGGGGAGCTGGACGCGCATCCGTCGCCCTTCCACCAGCACCACGCGCCCGCTGGGGTCTGGCAGGGCGCCATCTACCAGCAGCCTGTCTCCCTGGTCGGGCGGCGTGTCCTGGGCCTCTCGCACCAGCGCGGCGAAGGCCTCGTCCGAGTTCAGCACCGCGTCCAGCGAGACAGCCTGCATGGGGCCGTTGTCGCGCACCTGCGAGGTGAACTGCGGCAGGACGATGCCGGCGCAGTGGGCGCGGGACTGGCCCCGGTCGAAGTCCACCACCGCCGTCTCGGGCGCTACGCGTACCCGGGAGACGAGCCCGCGCAGCTCGAAGTCCTTCACCTGCACCGTCGACACATCATTAATAGCGAGGAAGGCACGGCGGACCGTCCTGTCCTCCACCGCCTGTTCCAGGACCAGCGGCTGGCCCACGGCGAGCCGCGGCAGCACGCGCGAGAAATCCAGCACGCCCTGCTCCAGGCGCCAGTGCGGCCAATGCTGCTCCTTCACGCCCAGCAGCGGCGTGGCGGCGATGAGCTGGAAGGGAGCGACCTCGGCAACGGCGGTGGCCTCCACGGGGTCCAACGCGGGCGGCTGTACCCAGGTGGTGCCGCCGTCCGGGGACATGAAGACTCCCTGCGAGGTGGCGGCCAGCACGGGCGCCTGGGCACCTCCCGCGGCAATGCCGAGCGCCAGAGAGCGCACCGCCGCGCCCCCGCCGGGCGTCACCTTCGAGTACGTCTGCCCGCCGTCGACGGAGCGGTACAGCGAGCCGTCCTCCATCGCGATGAAGAGCCGGCCCTGCTCGTCCACGAGGGCTGCCAGCGCGGGCTGTCCGGCGCGGCCGGGGTCTCTCCGCTCCCACTTGTCGCCCAGGCGCTTGGTGAAGAAGACGCCATGACTGGTGGCGAGCACGAAGGTGGCACGGGTGGCATCGGCGACCACGGACCAGACGGAGACGGGCACGCGGGCGCCGTCGTCCTTGCCCATGGGCAGCCCCTCATTGAAGGGGAGCCAGGTGGCGGTGGCCTCTTCGAAGCAGAAGACGCCCTCGTCGGTGCCGGCAACGATGAAGGAGGCGGCGGACTTGCCCTCGCCGGACACGAAGGCGGCCACGCCGCGCACGGGAGAGGGAGGCAGTCGCAAGTCTCGGCGCGGGTTGCGGCCCAGTGGCACCAACGAGGTCTCCACCACCACCGTTCCCTTGAGCAGCTCCCAGGAGCCGCCGCCGTCGGCGCTGCGGATGACGCCGTGCCTGCGGGTCCCCGCCAGCAGCCGGCCCTGGGAGTCTCGCCCGAGGCAGAGCACGTCCACGTGCGCGGTGGGCAGCGTCAGCGTCTCCCAGGTGTCGCCCGCGTCCTTGGAGCGCAGGAGGCCCTGGCCCTCGACGCTCGCGAGCAGCTTGCCCTGGTGCGCGCCCAGGCACAGCACTGTCCCCAGGGGCAGGCCGCGTTGCAGGTTCTTCCACGTGCTCCACGGCGCGTCCATGCGCTGCAATCCGCCCCACGGCGTGCCCAGGCGCAGCTTGTCCTTCAGGGGCAGCTCCGCCCAGGGCTTCGCGGTAGCGCCGAGGAGCAGCTCGGGAGCGCGCGTCGACCACACCTCCACGTTGGAGATCAGCTTCGTGCCGAGCGACGCATCGAGCGGCTCGTCCCAGGCCAGCAGCGAGCACCCTCGGCGGCGCGAGCGGCCCACGCGGCGCAGGGTCTTCAGCGCCATCCACCAGCCCGAGCCATCTTCGAGCCGAGCCCTCAGCAGCACCAGGTCTCCTGGGCGCATGTCCTGGGTGCCCTTCTCCAGCAGCACACCGTGGGCATCGGCGCGCAGGGGCGAGGGGCTCGTGGGGGCGCGGGGCTGCCACAGCCTCATGGCGTTCCACTCGGGGCGCGCCAGCAGCGGGGCGGAGATCTCGAAGACCTGGGGCTTCTCGTTGGGGCCGGGGATGCTCTGCATGGCCAGCCCCGGGGCCAGCAGCAACTGCGCGGGAGCGCCGGGCCGGGTGGACAGGGTGAAGCACACGTCCGTTCGCGCGGACACAGGGGGCTCGGGCTGCACGTCCAGGGTGGCCACCAGCTCCATCACCGAGAAGTCCTCGGTGGCGGTGCGCAGGTAGCCCTCGTTGAGCACGCGCTCCTGGTAGAAGCAGAGGATGTCAGCGAGCGTGGCCCACCCGTCGAGCAGCCCCTGGGTGAAGTCGTTGCCCGGCACCACCTGGCTCTCCTGCCCCGTGCCCGGCACCTGCGTCAGCGGTACGCCGTGCACGGGCAGAGCAAGCCCATCTTGAGCCGCGCCGGCTGTCTGGCTGGCGCTCACCTGGACGAGTCGCTGCCGCATGCGCTCGAGGAACTCGGCCCGAGTCCCCAGCCGCCCCTTCAGCTCGGAGCGTCCGGGCGGGTTGTAGGGCCGGTTCGTCATCGGCTACCTCCAGTCACGGTGATGTCGACGAGCCCCAGGTCGGGCCGGCCGGGCCTGCCCTCCACCTGGATGAGCTCGGTGGGGCCCGCGAGAATGCGGCCGCTCTCCAGCTCACTGGACTCGTCCTGGCCCCAGCGCTCGAAGCGGGTGGCGTCCACCCAGGCCACGCCCGCCACTGCGGCCGCGCGGGCGATGAGCGGCGCCAGGTACACCGGTTGGCCGAAGCTGAAGGCGCTCGGGTGGAAGAAGGCGAGGCGCCCGTCCTCCAGCACGCCACTGCCCAGCTCCTGCTCCAGCGTGCGGCGCACGGTGCCGGGCGAGTGGCCGGGCTGCACGCCCACGCGCAGGGCGATGTCGAGCGGGACGAGCTCCGGGGAGCGCGTCTCCACCTCGATGCCGATGAGACGGTGGGCGGACAGGTAGCGCAGGACGCGCTCCAGCAGCCGAGCGGAAGGAGTCCGGCCCTCGTCGGGCAGCACATGCACCTGGGCGACGTGCCAGCTTCCATTCCAGGCGAGGCGCAGGGCCGCCGCGCGCACTCCGGGCACGCGCCGGGCGAGCGTCACGTAGTCCTCGTCGGTGACGCAGCGCTCCTGGGTGCGGAAGGCGTGGGGGGCGTCGCGGCGCACGCGCTCGGCGTCCTCGGAGCCCACTCCGCCGTGGGCGGGCAGCGGATTGCGCACCGACTCCACATACTGGGCGACTTGCGGGTCCATCCGCATGAGCCGGTCCGCGCCCACGTTGGCCATGTGCTCGTGCCCGGTGCGGTATGTCACCCGCAGCCGGGTGCCAGGGGGCGGGCGCCTCCCGAAGTCTCCATCGCCGAAGCGCAGCACCAGGCTGTCTCCATCATTCACCTCGGCGACGAAGTGGCGCTCGAAGCGACCGCTGGAGAGCAGCTCGTGCCGGGGCGTCCATTCCATCTCGCGGCCTGGGCGCCGCTCGAGCACGCGCACCGAGGGCATGGCGTGCCGGGGCCGCTGGAGGAGCGTCTCCGAGGCAGGCAGCGTGCGCAGAAGAACCTCGGGGAAGGGCTCGTGACTCACCACGCGCAGGCCGGCGAGGGGAATGCGCGCGGTGCCATCGGCCTCCACCACCGCCTGTACCTCCGGCTGCGTCATTCCGGAGTCTGCGAGCACCAGGTTGCCCAGCACCTGGGACAGGGGCTTGCCGTCGGTCGTGGTGCCCAGGGCGAGGTCAAAGGGCAGGGCGTCCTCGGGGTACCAGGAGACGTGGGTGAGGTGCGTCCGGGTGAGCGAGTCCTCGTCGAGCACGGGAGTCGCGTTGAGCCGCACGGCATGCCGGTGGGCCTGATTCACGTCCTCGGGCAGGCCGGTGGTGGGGTGGAGCAGCTCCTCGAGGACGAGCACATCCCCGGCACGCAGCCGCGCGTGGTGCCCGACGAGGGTGACGGAGGTGGAGCCCTGGTCGAGCGTGGTGGTGCGAGCGCCCCAGGTGTAGGGCTGGAAGGAGTTGTGCGCCACGTGGAGCCGGGCGGGAGAGAGGCTCTCGAAGCGCGCGTGATGCTCCGGTGGCTGCACGTCCCAGGCGCTCCGGGGAGGCAGGGGCGGTGCGGTGAGGAAGGCGGTGCCCGCGGGCAGGTCCAGCTCGAGCTGCTCCTCGGGCAGCGCCACGTGCACCCAGACGCGGGCGTTGCAGCCCTCGTGCACGGTGTAGTCCAGCAGCCGGGCGTGGCGGCGCAGCGAGGTGCGGCGGCGGGCGGTGCCCAGGTAGGCCTCGGCGGACACCGCGTCCTGGTAGTAGCTGAGGGTATCGCCCGCGTGGGCCATCAGCTCCACGAGCATCACTCCCAGGTCCGCGGCGTGCCGCTCCTGCCAGTTGGGGACGGTGAGTCGCATCCGGTCCAGCAGCAGCCGGGAGAAGCTCTCGTAGTCCTTGGCCTGGTAGGAGGCGGGCGGGAGGGTCAGTCCCTCGGCGTCGCTGGAGGTGTCCTTCGTGGACGTGGGGGCCGCGTCGCGCGCCAGGGAGAGCTGAAAGGGAGCCCGGTTGAAGACAGGGTCCACCGAGTCCGGCCCCAGCAGGACGAGCGTGAGGGGCCGGTGCCCCAGCTCCGTGGGCGAGCCCCGCTCCAGGACGAGCGCCACCTCCAGCGTGTGCGCGTGTTGAGCCAGGAGGCGGGCCGTCGCGGGCACGGGCTCTTCGTCCTCGTCGAGCACGAGCAGGTGGGCGGCTTCCAGCCCGGGGGGAATGTCGCCGCCGCCCTCCTGGCCATACTCCTGACCAAGGTGAGGGATGAAGTGCAGGCGGAGCACCCAACTGGGCCCCTTCACGTCCAGCACTTCCACCTGCTCCAGACCAAAGTGGCCCGGCGTCGAGGCCAGCAGTTTCCTGCGCTCGGCGCGCGCGGGCGAGGTGTGCAGCAGCTCGGGGGGAACTCCAGTTCTCATCGGGTGAACCGGTCCTGCCGCCGCTGCCCGGTGGCCAGCACGATGTAGTGCAGCGTGACGCTCACCGTGGACTCCTGGAGCGTCACGTCGAGCGCCTCCACGGTGATGACGTCCGACAACCAGCGCTGGAGGTTGCTCTGCAGCAGCAGGCGGGTGGAGGCGAGCAGCTCATCCCCCGCGGGAGCGAAGACGAGCTGGAGCAGCCCGCTGCCGAAGTCCGGGCGGTTGACGCGCTCGCCGGGCGAGGTGAAGAGCACCTGCTCGATGAGGTGGCGCACGTGCGCGTCGTAGCTGGCGGCGGTGGCCGTCTGGCCCCGCACATCCACGCCATAGGGGAAGGCGACGTCGGTCCGGTGGGAGGAGCGCTTCATGGAATGGGCACTCCCGTCAGCGTGGCGGCCACGAGCGGGCCCGCCACCTCCACCGCGCCAGCCACCGCCTGGTCTCCCACCACCTCGAAGGCGCCTATCACCGCCGTGTCCCCGACCACCTCCACCGCTCCGGTGACGTCCACGTTGCCTTCGATCTCCACCGCGCCCGCGATCTCCACATTGCCCTCGACCTCCACCGCACCGGCGATCTCTACGTTGCCCTCAATCTCCACCGCGCCGGTGATCTCCACATTGCCTTCGATCTCCACCGCGCCGGTGAGCTCCACGTTGCCCGTCACCTCGACCGGGCCGGTGACGTCCACGTTGGCGGTGACGTTGACGTCCTCCGCGGTGACGGTGACGACGCCCTCCGTCACCACGTCGACGCTCTCCTCGGTGATGGTGACGACGGTGGGCGGCAGGGTGGCGGTGATCTCCTCTGGGCTCATCGACACGATGGCCTCGGCCGTTTCAATCTGTAGTCCCGCGGCGTCCATGGTGAGGATGACGGGAATCTCGAAGGCGGGAGGCCCCATCTCGATCATCATCTCGCCCGCACCGGGGACGTCATTGATGAAGAGGGTGAAGGACTCCGTCTTGATGACCTTCTGGTAGGGCGTCTCGTTGAGCACGGGCTTCTCGAGCTCGCCCCAGAAGCACCCGGCCCAGATGGGATGGGTGGGGTCTCCGCCCTCGAACTCCACCCAGACGTTGGCGCCGATGGGAGGAATCATCACGAAGCCCACCTGCGGGCCCGCGTAGGGCACGCACGGCAGCGCCCAGCTCGCCTCCAACCCCACGAGCGCGGGCACCTCCACCATGATGCGGCCCAGCTCCATCGGGTCGATGTTCTCCAACACCTTGCCGCGGTACTTGCCGTAGTAGCGCCTGTCCTGGTTCCCCTGCGCCTGTGCCTTCATGGCCTCACCATGGGAATCGTGCTGCCCCAGCCCTCGCGGGTGAGGGTGAACTGCTGCGTGTAGCTCTCGGGCTTTATCTCGTGAGTGACTTGCTGCACGTAGTACAGGCCGTCGTGACCGTAGCCCGCGCCTCGTACCCCCACCAGTCCGGGAGCGCTGAGCACCGAGCCGTAGCGCAGCACATCCAGCTCGCCCGTGGCCGTCAGCACGTTGTCGGTGGAGCGGTCCACCATGGACTGGGCCACCGTCTCGGCCTGGATGGGGTCCATGCCCTCGGGATCCAACAGCGAGATGCGAATGTTGGGCACGTTGGCGAGGATGGCGGGCATGGCGGCCATGGGGGGGACGCGCAGCGGGAGCAGGGCCGCGATGGGGATGTCCATGTCCGTCTCCAGCGAGTCCTGGACGAGTCCCACCACGGTGGTGGGCGCCAGGGCGTCATAGGAGAAGCTCAGGGAGTTCACGTTGCTGACGGGCAGCTCGTTGACGGTGAGCGCCGCCTGCGGCACGCCGATGCGCCGAGGCGGGCCGAAGTACCCGGTGTTCACCATCGGCGCGGGGCCGGGGATGATTTGAAAGACGTAGCCGTTGCGCGCCGCCAGCTTGTTGAGGAAGGCCCGGTCCGTGATGCCGGGCTGCTGGATGGTGTAGTCCAGCGGATCCGAGCTCAGGTTGATGGTGGTGGGCAGGGCCATGGGGATGATGCCGTACATGGCGTACTCGGCCATGATGAGGTCGGCGATCATGAAGTCGCTCATGGCCGGGAAGGGCATCGTCTTTTCTTCCAGGTCCATGGCGACGCTGATGTCCTCGCCGGTGACGACCATGGTGTCCGGCTGGTTGCCCTGGCGCGGGTGCAGCTCGATGCGGGTGATGAGGCCGTCCATGATGACGGTGGGGATGGTGGAGAGGGTCACCATCAGCACCACGCGGTTGAAGGGAGCCAGCAGGCCCTGCGTCACCACGTCGTAGTCGAGCGGGCTGGAGCCGCGCTTCACCTGGAACTCGAGCTGGAAGCCCGAGGGGCCCGAGTCGGTGTTCGTCACCTGCGCTCGGCGCAGAGCGGACATCAGCGAGGCGGGCGCGGGAACGGCCACCATGCGGCCGATCATCAGCGTCAGCTTGGGGGTGGAGAAGCTCATCGCGTCTCGGGCACCACGGCCAGCGGCACCAGCACCTTGCGGCCCGGCTCGTCCACCAGCTCGAAGGGATCCATCACCCCGTTGAGATCACACAGCCGCCAGAACTGGAGCGGGTCTCGAATGGTGCGGGCGGCGAGCACATCCAGCCGCTCATTGGTGCGCAGCGTCGTCTGTCCCACCGGGGTGCCGGAAGGGACGGAGGGGAAGCGCCGCTGCTTGTAGGAGATGACGGTGCCGTCGGGCGCGGTGTAGGTCGCGTCGGGGATGTTGGCGTAGCGGCTGGTGGGACCGAACATGACGAGGGCTCCCGCTCAAAGGGTGGTGGGGTTGACGCCGAGGATGTCCTGGCTCGCGGAGGAGAAGCCGCCAGTGGCCTCCTGCTCCTTGGTGGACTGGTAGGCCATGAAGAGGGACCAGGCCGGGTCCGTCGGCATGACGTCCGAATAGCTGAGCACCTGCATGCTGAGCGAGACGCGGGCGCGGATGGGATCCAGGGAGGGGAGGAAGGCCTCCTCGGTGACGCTGTAGCCCACGACCTTGACGGGCACGGCGCGCGAGCTGCCCCAGGTGAAGACGACGGTGGGCGCCAGGTAGGGGCCAATCTCCAGCGTGCCGCTCGACAGCAGGGCCTGCTGCATCTGCACCTGCGTGGAGCTGGGGTAGAGGAGCGACTCCATGGCGGCGAGCTGCGGACGGATGTCCGAGGCGGCGGGCTGGCCGGGGGCGGCGGGAAGCTGGAGCGTGGCGTCGACCTCCAGCTCCACGTCGATAGTCTCGGTGGGGGCGGCGGCGAACTGAATGGGGCCGCTGCGGCTCTCCCTGTCTCCACCGGCGAGCTGAGGCTGGAGTCGGCGGCGCAGCGAGGCCGGGTTGAGCTGGAAGACGACGACGTGCCGAGCGCCTCCGGTGGGCGGGATGATGACGAGCGAGCCCATCAGCGTCTTGCGGTAGATGTCGACACTCATGGAAGGCCTCCGGTGAGGTGGGCGAGCAGTTGTGCGGCGGCGTGTTCGGCGGCGGCCTGGGTGTCCAGGCCTGGGGGCAGCTCGAGCGAGGCGGACTCCAGCCGCAGCGCGGTGCCGGGGGCGAGCCCTTCCAGGCCATGCTCGGTGAGCAGGCGCGAGAGATGCGCGCCGAGGGCCTCGCGGAAGGCCTCGGGGTGGAAGACGAGCCCGTCGGCGAGCACGAGCGAGTCGATGTCCAGATGGATGCCGGGCCGAGGTGTCATTCCCATCGCGTCATTCCCATCGTGTCATTCCCATCCTTCGAACTCCTTGAGGTGGGGGAAGGGCTGCTGGAGCTTCTCGAACTCGCGGCGGGCGGCGGCGAGCACGTGGCGGGGACGGACCCCGGGAGGTGACTCACCCTTCGCGGCGTCCTCTGCGGCGAGGAAGGCGGCATGCAAGGCGATGGCGCGGATGACGGCGCCGGACACGTTGAGCGCCGCGAGCCGCGCCGGGTCCAACCCATGCGTGGGCGTGCTGGCTGGGAACGCGCGGCTCCAGAGGGCCTCGCGCTGCTTCTTGTCCGGGAAGTGGAAGTCCACGATGAAGCGCAGACGCCGCGTGAAGGCAGCGTCCAGCCCGGCCTTGAGGTTGGTGGTGAGGATGGCCAGCCCGTGGAAGGACTCCATGCGCTGGAGCAGGTAGCTCACCTCCAGGTTGGCGTGCCGGTCGTGGCTGTCCTTCACCTCGCTGCGCTTGCCGAAGAGGGCATCCGCCTCGTCGAAGAGGAGCACGGCGCCACCGGACTCGGCCGCGTCGAAGACCTTGCGCAGGTTCTTCTCCGTCTCACCGATGTACTTGCTCACCACGCCGCTCAGGTCGATGCGGTACAGGTCCAACCCGAGCCGGTGGGTGAGCACCTCGGCGGCGAGCGTCTTGCCGGTGCCGCTGGGGCCGGAGAAGAGCACGGTGGTGCCGGTTCCGCGCCAGCCCCCGGGCGAGAAGCCCCACGTCTCGTGCACCAGCAGGCGGCGGCGCACGTGCATCTCTATCTCGGAGAGCTGCTGAAGCTGGGCCTCGCCCAGGCGCAGGTCCTCCCAGGTGGCGCGCACCTCCAATCGCTGGGCGAGCGCCTCGAGCTGGCTGCGCGATTGGGCGCGGGCCGCTGTCCACAGGGCCTCGAACACCTGTGAGGGACCGGGCTGCTCCACCAGCATCAGCGGGCCCATGGCCTGGGTAACGGCGGACTCGATGGAGGAGCTGTCCAGATCGAACTGGCCCACCAGCGTGCTGGCGGACTCGGGCAGCTGCAGCTCCTGCGCAGCCTCGGGAGGCAGCCGATCGGTGAGCGCGTCGAGCCAGAGGCCATGCTGCTCGGGGGCTCGGGGCAGGGGCACGTCGATGAGGGCGGTGCGGCGGGCGCCGGTGGTGCGACGCTCGGGCGCGGCGAGCAGCACGGGTGCCTTCACGGAGGCCACGATGCGGGCCACGGCGGCAGCGCGCTCGGTGTCGTTGGACTCCAGGTCATGACAGTCCAACAGCAGCATCTGGGCGCCGAGCCGCGCCTCGCGATTCCACAGCCGGGTGAGCCGCTCCACCTCGTCGCGCGAGCCGGGGAGGCCCTCGGCGGGAATGCGTTGGAGCTCGCACTCGAGCAGCTCCGCGGCGGCCGAGGCGATGGCGGCCTGGTCCAACCGGCTCTTGCCGCAGAGCTGGAGGACGGGCAGCTCGCCCGTGTTGGCGGCAGCGGCGAGGGTGGCGGCCACCTGCCGGGCGAGCTCCTCGTGCGAGGGCACCAGCGAGCTGGAAATGGGCACTGGCTGCACGTAGCGGACGAGCCGCTCGTCGAGCGTGTCGATGCCCACGAGGTATTGCCAGATGCGCTCCTCGGCGCGCAGCGGGGACTGTGTGAGCGAGGTACCGGTACCGGGGGTAATGAGGCTCCAGTAGCGCAGGGCACCATGGGGAGCGAGTGCATCCCAATGGGCGCCGGGGATGGCGGCGAGCGCGAGCGAGAAGGTGGGCCAGGGGCGCTGCGAGTCCCCTTGGGCGCGGGCGCACAGGGCGGGGAAGCGGGAGTCCAGCTCCATGCCGGCGCACATGAGGAGCACATCGCGCTCGAAGGGACTGAGGCGGAACGTCTCGCACAGCACGCGCAGGGTGGGCGGAGCCTCGGCGTCGTCGGGCCAATGAGGCCAGCCGTCCTCGTCCACGGGGGGCAGGTCGCTGGGCGCGGGACGCGAGGGCTCGGCGTGCCGCTCCAGGAGGAACTGCACCCGCCGCAGACTGGCGGCGAGGAAGGCGTGGTTGTGCGTCTCCCAGCTCATCAGGGCTTGGGCTTGGTGGAGGGGGCCACGTCCTTCACAGGAGGCGGTGGCGTTGCGACCACGTCGGCGTCGACGAGCACTGGCGCGCACTCATAGGCGACCGAGAGCGAATAGGGGACCTGGTAGAAGGTGGACCACATCTTATGGAGCGCGTCGAGGTTGAGGATGTAGGGCGTGATGGAGATGTGGGGCTCTTGCTGGTCCAGGTTGGAGCCAGAGAGGTCGGGGGTGGGGGTGGCGCGGATGGTTTCCCTGATGAGGGTGGGCGTCAAGACGGGCTGACGCTGGAAGGTGGCGACGACGCTGCCGAGCAGGAGCTGGGGCTCGAGGCGGGTCTCATCCCCGTAGAAGGTGAAGACGTAGTGGAGGGTGAGGGCGACGCGGGGAACGGAGACGAGCGTGCCGTTGGAGTTGCGGGTGGGGACGTGGTCGTTGCGGAAGGCCGGGTTGGGGGTGGCCATGAAGAGGGAGATGTTGACCCCTCGGGTGAGGCCCTCGGTGCCGAGCGAGCGCAAGGGCACGGTGGTGACGTGTGCGCCGGGGACGGACTCGAGGGCGTAGCGACTCACGAGGTTTTTGAGCGCCGAGGTGACGGTGGCGATGGCGAGGTGGTTGCTCATCTCGATTTACGTGAGGCCAGGTAGTCGTTGAGCCCAAGGCTGTTCCTGGGCTTGGGGCGAGAGCTCGCGGGAGCGGTGCCAGGGGCAGAGGTAGAGGAGGGGAGGGGCGAGAAGGGATGACTGGCGGGGCGGAGCTCGAGCCGGCCGATGGAGACGCGGATGACGGGAGGCGCGGCGGCGGGAGGCTCCTCGCGGGGAGGAGAAGGCCACGCGGGCTCGCGAGGAGAGGGCGCGAGCGTGGGGATGATGGAGGGCATTGGCTCGGCGTGGGCGTCGGGAGGACGCGTCACGGAGGCGCGAGCGGACGAAGCGAGCGGCAGGGGAGACTCACCGCTATCGGAGACGAGCCCAGGCGCGGAGGCGAGCGGCCGGAGCGGCTCGGAGACGCGAGGTGATGCGGTCCGTGACGCGGGCCCGAGCGCCTGCGGCGCGGGTGCGTGGGCCGACGAGGCGGAGGGGGGCACAGCGCTCATCACCGGCAGCGCGGAATCGCGGGCAGGTACGGAGGCAGGGAGCACGGAGCCCGTCACCGGCAGCGAGGGAACGTGGGTCGCCGCTGTGGCGGGAGCGCTTCGTGTGGAGCGGGTGGGCTGGGCCTCCGGAGACAACGGCGCGGGCGGGACGAGAGGCAGGGGCGCCTGGCCGAGAGCGGAAGCACGAGCCGGCATGTCGAGTGCCGTAGGCGCGGCCTGCGCGTGAGTCCGGGCGGTCGTGGAGAGAGGCTCGCTGTGCTCGGGGCTGACGGATTCACGTTGAACGGAGGCAACCGGAGCAGGAGCGATGAGCGGCAGGGGCGTCGGAGCCGCGGACGTACGTGTCGGAGGAGCGGTGGGTGAAGGCGCCGGTTGCGAGTGCGTGGCGGCAGTAAGCGGAGGCACCTGCTCCGGGCGAGAGGACTCCCGTTGCGCAGAGGCCGCCGGAGCGGGAGCAACGAGGGGAAGAGGCGCTGGGGACGCGAGTGCAGGCGCCGGTTGCAAGTGAGTGGCGACAGTGGGCGGAGGCGCCTGCTCCGGGCGCGCAGATTCCCACTGTGTGGAGGCAACCGGAGCGGGAGCAACGAGGGGAAGAGGCGCCGGCTGCGCGAGCGGGATCGTCGGAGCGGTGAGTGTTTGCGCCTGCTCGGAGCGAGCGGAGGTGGGCGGCACCTGGGAAACGGAAGCTGGGGCGGCGGGCGGCAGCGGTGTCGAGTGCTCGTGCGTGCGAGCCCGAGGCGCGAGCGGAGGATGCGGCTGCTGCGTGTGCGCATGAGCCAGCGTGGGGAGCGGTTCACCCGGCTCAGAAGAGACGGGAGACTGCTGCGCGGGAACGTGCGAGGCGGGAGAGACGAGGGGCAGAGGGGCCGCGCTCGTTTCGAGGCCTTGTGCCTGGGACGGCGGAGGAGTGGGCGCGGCCGTCAGGGAAGGCTCGGAGGTCCGAGGCGTAGCAGCGGGAGCACGAGCCGGGAGCGCTGGGCGCTCTGCTGGGAATGCAGGAGTGGCGAGCGGTTCATCCTGCTCCGAGAGAGTGGAAGCGGAGTCCCGAGGCGGAGCGCCAGGGGAGGCAGGAGCAACGAGGGGCAGAGGTGCGGAGTGCTTGAGCGTGTGAGGTGCCGCAGCATCGCGAAGGGAGGGAGACGCTCCGGGCGCGGTTTGGAAAAAGGTGTCCGACTGTTGGACAGGTTTTTGAAGAGCGCGCCCGGGAGGCGGGGGGCTCTCAGGGGACGTGGCTGGCGGGTGCGACGCGGACGCGACTGCTTTCGGATGGAGCGAAGGGGCCGGAAGCGCGTGAGTGGAGGCGGGAGCGTCGGAGGGCTCGTGCGGCTCCGAGGGGAGCGGCAGCGGGGAAGCCGAGGCAGGAGTGACGAGGGGCAGGGCCGCCGGGCTCTGGTGCGAGCGAGCAGGAGCGGCGAGAGGCTCCGCCTGCTCGGAAGCAGCAGAGGTCCGCTGAGTGGGGACGACCTGAGCGGGAGAAACGAGAGGCAGCGGAGCGGCGTCAGCCTCATCGCTTCGAGCCGAGGCAGGCGCAGGAGGGGGCGCGGCCGTTGGCGCAGACGAGGAGAGCCGAGCAGGGGCCACGGAGGCGGGAGCCGCGAATTCCGGGGCATTCGTCGGAAGCGCAGGCGCGCGAGCAGGAGAGTCGAGTGCGTGCTGCGAAAGAGCGGAGTCCCGAGGCGGAGCGCCAGGGGAGGCAGGAGCAACGAGGGGCAGCGGTGCGGAGTGCTCGAACGTGCGAGGTGCTGCAGCATCGCGAAGGGAGGGGGACGCTCCGGGCGCGGTTTGGAGAAAGTTGTCCGACTGTTGGACAGGTTCATGAAGAGCGCGCCCGGGAGGCGGGGGACTCTCAGGAGAAGTGGCTGGCGGCTGCGGCGCGGACGCGACTGCCTTCGGAGGGAGAGAAGGAGCCGGGGGCGCGTGAGTAGAGGCCGGAGTGGCGGAGGGCTCGTGTGGCTCCGAGGGGAGCGGCAGCGGGGAAGCCGAGGCAGGAGTGACGAGGGGCAGGGCCGCCGGGCTCTCGTGCGTGCGGGTCTGCGCGGCGGGAGGAACGGACGTCTCGTGCGCGTGAGCGGCGAAAGGCTCTGCCTGCGCGGAAGCAACAGAGGCCCTCTGTGCGGAGACCTCCTGCGCGGGGGAGATGAGCGGTAGAGGCGCAGCACCTGACTCGGTGCTTCGAGCCGAGGCGGAAGGAGAAAGTGTCACGGCCGTTGGCGAGGGCTCGGAGGTCTGAACCTGGGCCGCAGGGGCGGGAGTCGTGAGTTCCGGAGCATCCGCCGGAAGCGCAGGCACGTGAGCAGAAGACTCGAGCGGGTGTGCGTGCCGCGAAAAGGCGGAGTCCCTCGGTGGAGAGCCAGGGGAGGTTGGAGCAACGAGGGGCAACGGTGCCTGGGACTCGTGCGAGGGGGACCTGCCGGGCGCGGATTCGAGCAACTGGTCCGATGGTCGGACCAGTTGGTGAAGCGCGAGCCCGGGAGGCTGGCTGTTCTCAGGGGGAGTGGTTGGCGGTTGCGGCGAGGACGCGACTGCCTTCGGAGGACTGGGGAGCGAAGGAGCCGGGTGTGCATGAGTGGAGGCCGGAGCGTCGGAAGGCTCGTGTGGCTCCGTGGGGAGCGGCAGCGGGGAAGCCAGCGCAGGAGTGATGAGGGGCAGGGCCGCCAGGCTCTCGTGCGTGCGGGCCTGTGCGTTGGGCGGTGGAGGAACGGACGTCTCGTGCGCGTGAGGTAGAGGAACGAGTGATTCTCCCGGCGCGGAAGCAACAGATGCCCGCTGAGCAGCGGCGGCCTGTGCAGGAGCGCCGAGCGGCAGAGTGACCGTGCCCGTATCGGTGCCTTGGGCCGGGGCGGTACGAGGAGCAAGCTCAACCACTCGCACAGGCTCGGTGAGCCGAGCTGTATCCGCCGGAGCGGAAACTGAGGTGGTCGGCGCGTCTTCCGGATGCCCAGGCGAGCGAGCGGGCTCGGCGAGCGGCTCACCCCGCCCCGAGGCGAGAGCGGGCGGTTGCGCGGAGGCCACGGGAGCAACGAGGGGCAGAGGTGCTGGGGACTCGTGCGTGCGCTCCGGGGTGGAGAGGAGCGAAGGGGCCAGTTGTGAGTGTGCGGAGACCTGCGCGGCGGGAGGCGTGTGCTGCTCGGCGGACGCGGAAGGAAGCCGCTCTGGGGCAACGGACGCGTCGGTGACGATCGGCGGAGAAGTCGGCTCGTGCGCGAGAGTCCGCGGGGTGTAGGACGGAGGCGCCGGCTGCGCGGGGGCGCGAGCGGGCGCAGAAGCAGGAGCAGCGAGTAGCTCCGCTGGTTCCGGAGGGACGGAAATGCGCTGCGCGGAGGGCGCGCTGGCTTCGGAGTCACGTGTCAGCGCGGCGGTGAGCGGCTCCTCCTGCTCTGGCTGGACGGAGTCCCACGGCGCCGGAATTCCGGGAGCGGGAGCAACGGTAGGCAGGGGCTCTGGGCGTTCATGCGTGAGCGCCGGCGCGACGAGGAGAGGCTCTTCTTCCCCGGAAGAGACAGAGGGCCGCGGTGTCGTGGCGGCCGGAGCGGGCGTCTCGAGTGGTGTCGGAGCCGGCTGCTCGTGCGCGCGAGGCGGAGCGGCCAGGGGCTCGGCCTGTGCGGAGGGGCCAGTGAGCGAGGGTGGGGCCGACGGAGCGGGGGCCACGAGCGGCGGAAGTATGGCGTGAGTCTCGGAACCGTGCCCGGGCGAGAGCGCCTCTACCCCGGGAAGGGACACAGCGGGCGTCGCGGGAGCGGGCAGCACAGGCGCGAGCTCCCACGAGTCACCGGCGGGCGGAGGCTTCGCGGAAGTGGGCGCTGGATCCTTCTCCGCTGTGGAGGGCGGAGCCGCAGCCGCATCCGTCCGTCGAGCAGGCTCCGAGGCGGAGGACTCCTTCACTTCCCGAGGGGGAGCAGAGGCCGGGGGCGTCGCGGCGGACGCGGCGAATGGAGCCGCGAACGGGTCCTCCAGCGGCACCGAGCCATCGAGCGCGGGCTCCTCGAAGGAGGGAGGCAGCCCCGTGGCTTCGAGGGCTCCGGCGCGCAGCACATTGCCGAGCAGGGCTCCCCAAGCGGAGTCCGCGCCCGAGGGGAGGGGAACGAGGATGGGGGCATCCTCGAAGGGAGAGGGAGGCGGCGCATCGGGACGAGGCGCGAGCGGGTCGTCGATGTGCTCGCCGACGAGCGAGCGGGAGCCGGCGAAGATGGAGCGGTGGGCGGGCCTGACGAGGGAGGCGGTACCGGTGGCGCGCTCGGCCAGGCGCGAGAGGAAGTCATCCACTGGTGACGAGCTCCAGGTAGCGCTGCCGGGAGACTGCGCTCATCGAGAGGATGGTGGCCTCATTCCACCCGTACACCTTGGCGAGCTCGTGCACCTCGCGCTGGAGCTGGCGGGCCTGCGTCTCCAGCTCGGACCAGAAGAAGGAGAGGATGTCGAAGGCGGCGCGCCAGGTGTGGCTGCAGCCGGGGCAGTCGAGGCGGAAGGTGATGTCGGCCTGGGGGTCGTCCTCGGCGAGGCGGGCGGCGAGGGCGGAGAGGACGGGCTCGGGGACGGAGGTGATGGAGACGGGCTGTCCCTCGGAGCGGGCCTCGCGGACGCAGCGCTGGAGGAGGCGGGCGCGAGCGGCGCGGGGGTCCTTCAGGTGGGCGAGTGCGGCGAGGTCATTGCTGTCGGGCAGCCGGTAATCGAGCGCCCAGCCGTCGAGCTCCAGCGGGGAGCGAGGGCTCTCGGGGGCGGGGACGCGCAGCTCGTCAGTGGTGAGGGACATCTCGAGGCGCTCGCCACACTTGGGGCAGGGGACGAGCACCTCGAGTTTGGGGCCGAAGGAACGCGCGCGCAGCTCGAGGAGCAGCGCATCGCGGCGGCCGATGGGGAGTCGGGCGAGTGCCGTCGGCTCCACGCCGGGCGATGCGGCGCGAAGCAGGACGAGCGCCCTATCCAACGGGTGCTTGTCCCGGCCCCACTCGCAGATGCGCACGACGTCATGCGCGTTGAGCTGCCGCATCGCTCAGGCCCCGGGTAATGGCTACTGGCTGGGGTCGTTGAAGGAAGGCTCGGAGGGTTCCTGGACGCTCTGGTCGCGCTCCCAGCCCTCGGTCTGGAGGACGAGGGTCTGGATGGCGACGGCGTTGCCCATGCCGTCGAGCTCGGGGATGGCGGTGAACTCGGAGGGCCAGCAGCGGTAGCACTTGTAGGAAATCACCTTCTGGCCGGCCTCGTTGTAGAGGTCGATGGTGATGTCCTTGCGGAAGTCAGCAAGGGAGACTTCCTGACCGAGGGCGGAGGAGTTGGCGTAGTCCCAGACCTTGTTGGCCCATTGCTCGAAGGCGATGTCATGGGTGACGCCGCGCTCGAGGGTAATGGCATCCCAGTCCGTCTGGCCAATGGACTTACGGGTGGTGGAAGGGTCGCTGCCGGCGCGGTGCTTGACGACCTCGGTGGTGCGCTTGAGAGGGCTCACCTTGGAGACGCCAGCAACGGCCTTGCCGTCCCAGGAGACGATGAACTTGTAGTTCTTGTAGGGGTCGACGCGCTTGGGGTTCTTGGAGAACTCGGGCATGGGTGGCTCCGTGGGCGCTAGGCGGCCTGAGCGGTCTTCTGCTCGATGTAGATGACGACGAACTCAGCGGGCTTGAGGGGGGCGAAGCCGACCTCGACGTTGACGATGCCGCGGTTGATGTCGTCCTGGGTGGTGGTGGTGGCGTCGCACTTCACGAAGAAGGCCTGGTCGCGGGAGGAGCCCTGGAAGGCGCCCTGGCGGAAGAGGTCATTCATGAAGGAGCCGATGGCCAGACGCAGCTGACTCCAGAGAGGCTCGTCATTGGGCTCGAAGACAGCCCAGCGAGTCTGACGAAGGAGAGTCTGCTCGATGTAGTCAGTGAGCCTGCGGACGGGCAGGTACTTGAAGTCGCTGGAGAGGACGTCAGCGCCAGCGAGGGTGCGAGCGCCCCAGACGACAGGGCCGACAGGAGAGAAGGAGCGCAGAGCGTTGACGCCCTGGGAGTTGAGCAGACCGTTCTGGGTGTCGGTGAGGGGGTACTGCAAGCCGGTGATGCCGGAGATGCCGCCGTCGTTGTAGCCAGCGGGAGCCTTCCAGACGCCGCGGGTGGCATCGGTACGGGCGATGATGCCGGCGAGCGCACCGGAAGCCGCGCGAGTCACTTCGGCGCCACCCTGGAGAGGGTCAGCGGCCTTGATGCGCGGGAAGTAGACGGTGCAGTAGGGAGCGTGAGCGTCAGCGGGAGTGACGCCCAGACCCTTGGGGTCATCGAGGTGGACGGTGTTGTCCACATCGGGAGTCCAGGTGTTGGGCGGGTCGAGGATGAGGGTGGCCTTCATCCTGGAGCACTTCTCGGCGGCGGAGGCGTAGACGGAGATGTCGGTGTTGCCGTCGAAGGTCTCGGGCGGGATGCAGACGATGTTGTACAGGTCCAACGTGTCGAGCACGTTGAGCCCATCCAGGTACGTCTGTGCATTCACGGGGCGGAGCGAGCCGTCCAGCGTGTGCTTGGTCGGATCCGGCGGATTGGCCGGGTCGACGTAGAGCTTCTTGGCGGCGTCGGGGTCGGTGACGGCGAGCCGGACGAACTTGGAGGTCAGCGGCAGGAGGTTGCCGAGGTAGCGGGCGCCGGCCTTCGGGTTGTTGGAGGCAAGGGGGATGGACTCAGTGGCGTCCTTGCCGTCGTCCTGGGTGAAGAAGACGGTGAGGTTGAAGAAGTCGGCGGTGGTGAGGCCCGAGCCCGGGGTGATGAAGCGGCGGACGGCGTTGTCGGTGATGCCGTCGGTGTCGGTGCGGTAGCCGAGGTGCTGGCCCCATGCGCCAGAACTGGCGGCCACGAGCGTCTTGTCCGCGAGGTGATCGTCCTTGTCCTTGGGCTTGTCACCCGGCTTGGCGGGCGGGGGCGCTCGGAAGGCGACGTAGTACGTGGAGGGCTCGGTGAGGACGTTGCCCTTGTCGTCCTTCTTGGGGGCGCCCTGGTCGTCGCGCTGGATGGACTCGAAGAGGCGGAGGATGAGGGCCTGGGCGCCGCCGTTGAGGAAGAAGTCCTGCACGGCGTACGTCATGGGGCTGTCGGCGAGCAGTCCGCCGAAGGAGTCTTCGAACTCCTCCCACGTGGAGACGCGGGTGGGCTGGCTGACCGGGCCTCGCTCGGTGCGGCCGAGGAAGACGGTGAGCGACGTGGACACTCCGATGATGGTGCGGACGCCGCTCGGCACTTCCTGGACGTAGACTCCGGGCGCCGAGAGCGGGGGGCGAACCAATGCCATTGAGTCACCTCGAGACGGGGGACTGCGTGGTGGCTGCGACTGCCGGACGATTGACGCGGGAGTGGAGTTGTTAACACGCAGGGTGTGAGCCGATCCAGTCGCAACCCGGCGGCGCGCTGCGGGAGACGCCGCGAGTCGGCTGGAGGCTGGGAACGCCCCGCGTCAGGCGCGCGAGGGCTCACTGCTGCTTCTTGTCGTCTTGTTGCTTCTTCAATCGTCGCTCGACGGCCTCGGCCATGAGTTGCCGCAGTCTGTCGCGCGGGGGCGTGGGGCTCGGAGGCGAAGCGTTGTTGCCAGGAGGCGGAGTGGAGGGGGTAGAGGCCGTCGAGGGCGCGGTCTGCTGAGGCTGCTTCTCGTCATCGGTCTCGTAGCCCAGTTCCTCCGGGTCCACCTTGTAGAGGTCCTTCTTGGAGGCCCGATTCCTGCCCACGTGACGCGTGATGTAGTGAGTCCCCTCGGCGTCCATGTTCTTGAAGACGCCACCGCCGCCGCGGCCGTGCCACGTCTTGCCTGACTTGTCCGGGGGCTGGAAGCCTTGCAGGTCATGCGCCTGCTGGTGGGCGCCATGGGCCCTGGTGCTCTTCTTCTCCGTCCGCTCGCCGAAGAGCATCGTCAGGTTGGCGGGGTTGAGCGCGTGCTCGCCGATGCGCTTGTCGGACTCCTTGAAGCCAATGTGGTGGTACTCGGTGACCGTCGAGGCGTCCGGGTCATCGGCTTGTCCGCTGCTGACGGCCTCGTGCAGCCGCCGCTTCTTCTTGTCGTTGGACGGGCGGTACTTGCCCATGTGCTTGAGGGTCGCGTAGTCCTCGGGGTCGGAGAAGTCGGACTCGGAGAACTCGCCCATCTGCTGGGCAATCTGCTTCTTCAGCTCGTCGCGGATCTTCCCCTGGGAGCCGTTGTAGTTCGCCGAGCCACCCTCTTCCATCTTGGCCTTGGGGATGGCCTTGCGGAAGGAGCGCCGCAGCAGCGAGTTGTGGAGGAAGCTCGTCTGGTCGAAGTTCTCGGCGAGCTGCTGGTAGCGATCCTGGGTGGAGCCTGAGTACTTGCGGCGCTTCTGGGTGCGCGAGGCGTAGTCCTTCTCGCGCTCGTCCTGGAACTTCTTCTGTTCCGCCATCTGCTCGTCCGTGAGCGGCCGCGTCTGCCGGGCGAGTGCCTTGAGCTCCGCCAGCTTGATGGCGCGGCGTTTGGCCCTGGACTCGTCGGGATGTTGGGAGTCGATGGCGTCGTCCGACTCGGAGGAGCTGGCGTCGTCGTATTTCTTGCCGCCCTCGACGTCCTTGAGAATCTTCTGGACGTAGTGCTCGCGGGTCTTGGCGGCGCTGGCCTCGTCGGACTCGTCATCCGAGTAGGCGGGCTTGGGTTTTGGCTTCGCGGCGGGCTTCTTCTTCTTGGGCGGACCGCTCTGGGCTCCCGAGGCGTTGTTCAGGCTCTGGGGGCTCGACTGCTCGCTGCGGCGCTGCTTGTCCTCGTCCGCCTGCTGCTTGAGCTTCAGCGCGAGCCGGGCGCGCGGGTGGAGCTGGGCCTCGGTGGGGGGACGGGCGGCCCAGTGTTGAATCTGCTGGGGAGTGAGCGTGCCGCGGATCGCGAGGTTTCCCGTCGTCCGCATGTAGTTCTGGATGGCGCGGGCTTCGATGTCGCTGGGCCCGGAGTCTTCCTCCTCTTCCTCCTCTTCACTGTCGCTCATCGGGGCCTTGCCCTTGTCGCGGGAGGAACTCGGGGTCTCCTCTTCCTCCTTGCCCCGGGAAGGGCTTGCCTCGAGCTCCTCCTCGGTCTCAGTGCCGGAGTCCTCGGAGTAGAGGTGGCCGATCTGCAGCCGATCCATCGGATCCTCGCTCCACTCCGATTCCGATTCCGACTCCAGAGGGCGTTTGTTGGCTCGTCGCGAGGGCGGCTCCAGCTCGGTCTCGGATTCGGTTTCGGACCCGGTCTCCATCTCGCTGTCCGACCAGTCCCGCTGTCGTTTCGGGCTCTGAGGGGGGAATTGAGGGACGGGAGGGGATGCAGGCCCCGGGAAGGGGGCGAGCAGGTTGTTCACGCCGGGCTGGCCACCCAGGACGTGACCGGTTCCGGTGAAGGGTTGGAAGGCGGGTGGAGGAGGAACAGGAGGGGTGAGTGGCTGCGGCTGGGGATCGAGAACGATCGTCGAGGAGCCGCGGGTGCGCTGCCGCTTCTTGTCCCGGGCGAGCTGGATGACGGGCGAGGAGGGCGGCGCCTGCGGGGAGCGCACGGCGATGTTGCTCAGGTGGTGCCCATGGCGCTCGGCCCGGGCCAATGACTGCTCACCCTCCAGAGCGGTGGCCTCCTGGGTCTCGGAGGTAGCGGAGGTGCTGGAGGCTCTGTCCCTGGGGACCGGTGGGGCCTTGGTGAACATGAGGTGCGCTCGCCTCCCAGTGGACTCGGGTGGAACCCTACTCCCTGCCGCATGCGGCGCAAAACGAGGACGCCCCGCCGTCTGCGCGCGTCGTGGGGCTTCGTCGAGGTCCCACCCGGCCATCGGGTGCGTGATGGCCGGGTGCGACGGCCTCCCCTGGTGAGGAGGCCTCGGTGACTACTTCTTCGCCTGCTCGATGACGTCGCGGGCGACCTTCACCACGTTGTCCACGGTGAAGCCGAACTTCTGCTGCAGGGCCTTGAGGGGCGCGGAGGCGCCGAAGCTGCGCATGCCCACCACGGCGCCGCGCAGTCCCACCCAGCGCTCCCAGCCGAACGTGGCCGCCTTCTCCACCGCCACGCGCGCCCTCACGCTCGAGGGCAGCACCTGCTCGCGGTACGCCTCATCCTGGCGCTCGAACAGCTCCCACGAGGGCATGCTCACCACGCGCGCCTTCACGCCCTGGGCCTCGAGCTGCTCCTGGGCCTGCAGGCACAGGTGCACCTCGCTGCCGGTGCCAATGAGGATGACGTCCGGCGTGCCCTTGGAGTCGGAGAGCACGTAGGCCCCCTTGGCCACGCCCGAGGCCGGTGCGTACTTCGTCCTATCCAGCGTGGGCACCGCCTGGCGCGTGAGCACCATCACGACTGGCTCGTGCCGCAGCGGGGCGATGACACGCCACGCCTCGGTCACCTCGTTGGCGTCCGCGGGGCGCATCACGATGAGGCCGGGGATGGCGCGCAGGCTGGGCAGCTGCTCCACCGGCTGGTGCGTGGGGCCGTCCTCTCCCAGACCGATGGAGTCATGGGTGAAGATGTGGATGCTCGGCAGCTCCATGATGGCGGACAGGCGGATGGGCGGCCGCTCGTACTCGCTGAAGATGAGGAAGGTGGCGCTGTAGGGGCGCACCTTGCACAGCGCCAGGCCGTTGATGATGGAGCCCATGGCGTGCTCGCGCACACCGAAGTGGATGTTGCGCCCCGAGTGGTCCCCCGGCTTCATCGCGCCCGAGAAGGACAGGTACGTCTTGGTGGACGGGTTGAGGTCCGCCGAGCCGCCCACCAGCCACGGGTAGTGCTTCGCCAGCGCGGTGAGCGCCTTGCCGCTGGACTCGCGGGTGGCCACGCCCTTGGCGTCCGCGGGGAACACGGGCAGCTCCTTGTCCCAGCCCTCGGGCAGCTCGCGCCGCTGCATCTTCATGAGGTGGTCGGCCAGCTCGGGGAACTGCTTCTGGTACTCGGCGTACTTCGCCTCCCAGTCGGTACGCAGCTTGCGGCCGCGCTCGCCCATGCGCTCGGCGAAGCGCTCGCGCACGCCGTCGGGCACGAGGAACTTCGCGTCCTCGGGCCAGCCGTACTTGCGCTTGGCGCCCTTGATTTCCTCTTCACCCAGGGGCTCGCCGTGGGCGGAGGCGCTGCCCTGCTTCTTGGGGGCGCCGTAGCCAATCTGCGTGGTGACGATGATGAGGGTGGGCAGGCCCCGGTCCTGCTTGAAGGTGCGGAAGGCCTGGGAGAGGGCGTCCAGGTCGTTGGCATCGGCCACGTGGAGCACGCGCCAGCCGTAGGCCTCGAAGCGCTTGCCCACGTCCTCGGTGAAGGCCAGGTCGGTGCTGCCGTCGATGCTGATGCGGTTGCTGTCGTAGACCCAGCAGAGGTTGGGCAGCTTGAGGTGGCCGGCGAGCGAGGCGGCCTCACTGGCGACACCCTCCATCAGGTCTCCGTCACCGCAGATGGCCCAGACGTCGTAGTCGAACATCTCGAAGCCGGGGCGGTTGAAGTGCCCGGCGAGCCAACGGCCGGCGATGGCCATTCCCACGGAGTTGGACACGCCCTGGCCCAGGGGGCCGGTGGTGGTCTCCACGCCGCTGGTCCAGCGGTACTCGGGGTGGCCGGGGGTGGAGCTGTCCAGCTGGCGGAACTTCTTGATGTCCTCCAGGGAGATGGCCACCTGGTCCTCGGTGCCGTAGTCCGCGGTGACGCGGCGCGAGCCGGTCAGGTGGAGCAGCGCGTAGAGGAGCATGGAGGCGTGCCCGTTGGAGAGCACGAACCGGTCGCGGTTGGGCCAGATGGGGCGAGTGGGATCGAAGCGTAGCTCCTGCTGCCAGAGCTGGTAGGCCACGGGTGCCAGCGACATCGGGGCGCCCGGGTGGCCCGAGTGGGCCTGTTCCACCGCGTCCATGGCGAGGGTGCGGATGGTGTTGATGCAAAGCCAATCAGTCGAATCGTGGGTCATGTCTGGGACTCCTCGTGCCCGCGGCGGTGCACCATGCCCGAAGAGGGGCGGGAGTGCCGCAGCATTCGGCATGGGGTGAGCGGAGGTGGACGGGGAGGGGGGTGGGAAGTGGCCAGGTCGACACAGCGGGGGCTGGTGGGGCTAGCGGTGGACTCCACTGAATGGCATATGGTGCGCGCATGTCGATCGAGAAACCGTTGCGAGAGATGGTGCAAGCGGAGCTGAGGGGCCGTCTGGTTCCCCTGCACAAGGCCATCACGCGAATGGATGAGCGGCTGGAGGTCATCGAGGAGCTGGTGGGCATCGTCCAGCGCCTGGCGCCTCTGGCGAAGCGGATGCAGTCATTGCAGTTGGCATTGCCGGGAATCGCGCTGCCGGGGGTGATGAGAGGCCGGGCAGCGGCGGTGCCAGCGGCACGGGGAGCGCAGGCGGTGCCAGCGGCACGGGGAGCGCAGGCGGTGCCAGCGGCACGGGGAGCGCTGGCGGAGCCGGCGCGCAGGGGCCGTCCTCCGGCGGCGAGGACGGAGGAGGGGAAGCGGTGCGCGGTCATCGGGTGCAAGAGACCGGCGCGCTCGAAGGGGTACTGCTCGGCGCACTACCAGAAGCTGAGGTTGCTGGTGAAGTCGAACCGGCGGCCGGACAAGTGGGTGGACGACGCGGGGCCGCAGTCGGTGCCGGACGTAGTGCTGCCGAGGGGCCGGGCGGCGTCGAAGGCGTTGGCGGAGGCCGCACCGCAGAGGTCGGAGCCGGTGGCGCCGCCGAAGCCGAAGGCGTGGGTGAGGAAGAAGGGTGGCAAGGAGCGAGTCGAGCTGCGCTGAGCCAGCCCGCCACCTCCCCTCATTCCCAAGAGAAACAGCCCCTCTCCCTCCGGGAGAGGGTCGGGGTGAGGGTGCCCGCCTCCCAGGTTCAACCCGTATAGCCCCCTCTCCCTTTGGGAGAGGGCCGGGGTGAGGGTCTGCGCGGAGTGCGCCCGTCTACCCTGCGAGTGGGTTGGCCGGAGCACCCCAGCCCCGCGGAGTCGTTGACACGGTGGGGCGAGAGTGATTTCCGGCGGGCATGAGCGATCAGGGTTATCCGGTGACGGTGGCAGTGAGGCGCCCGGACGGGCGCGTGGAGCAGGTGCGGGTGGGGACGGCGTTCCGTAATGGGGACGGTTTCTCGCTGAAGCTGGGGGAGATGAGCATTGGAGCGACGCCGGACGCGGCGTCGGCGGCGCCGAGGCGGGCGGCGGGGTCGTACGGGGGCGGCAGCAGCGGAGGTGGCGGGGGAGGCGGAGGTGGCGGCGCCGGAGAGGTGTTCCCCAACTATGGCCGCAGCAAGGGAGGGCCCATCCGGGGCGCGAGCATGGGGGACCTCGAGTACTACGCGAATGGCGCGAGGCGTTCGCTGAACGACCCGAGCAAGTCGCGCTGGCACGACCGGGAGCGCCAGTTGCTGGCGTCCATCGAGGCGGAGATTGCGCGTCAGCGGGGAGGCGAAGGGGGTGGAGGGGGAGACGAGCCGCCTCCGCACGGGGACGACGACTACAGCGGCGGCGGCGGTGGTGACGACGACAACGGCATCCCGTTCTGAGGAGTGACAGGCGGCCGCGGGAGCACGAGCGGCCGCGGCACCTCAGGCAGTCGCGGAGGGGCGAGAAGTCTCAGCCAGGGGCAGGTGGACGGTGAAGGTCGTCCCCTGTCCCTGGGTGGTGTGGACCTCGACCTTGCCGTGGTGGGCCTCGACGATGCGGCGCACGATGGCGAGCCCCAGGCCGGTGCCCGAGGCCTTGGTGGTGTAGAAGGGCTCGAAGAGGCGGGCCATGACCTCGGGGGCGATGCCCGCGCCCGAGTCGGTGATGGAGATGATGGCCTGGGGAGTGTCTCGGCGGGCCTGACCGGGGCCGAGCTTCACGCGCAGGGTGCCGCCCTGGGGCATGGCCTGGAGGGCGTTGGTGATGAGGTTGCACAGCGCCAGGTGCATGAGCTGAGCGTCCACTGGGGCTTTGGGCAGGAACGGGTCCAGCTCGCGAATCACGTTCACCCGTGAGACGTACTGCGCCGAGCGCAGGGAGGACTCCAACGCCTCCTCCACGACGGGGACGAGCGACTGGGACAGGAAGCGGGGCTCCTGGGGGCGTGCGAAGTCGAGCAGCCCGTTGATGAGGTGGTCCAGCCGAGCGACCTCCTCGCCCATGACGCCGAGCAATTCCCAGGAGGTGCTGTTCTTCTCGGGGCCGGCCAGCCGGGTGAGGGTGGCCACCGAGTTGGCGATGACGCCCAGGGGATTGCGCACCTCGTGGGCGACGCTGGCGGACAGCTCGCCGAGGGCGGCCATGCGTTCGCGGCGCACCAGCTCTTGCTGAGCGGCGGCGAGGGCGTGGAGGGAGTGGCGCAGCTCGCGATTGAGGTGGGTGGCCCGCTCCTGGGCGCGCCGGCGCTCGCCGAGGGCGGCGGCCAGCAGCAGCCCGGAGACGCCCGCGGCGGCGAGGAAGGACTGGAGGAAGACGAGGCTGTCGGTGTCAGTGCTTCCCTGGGTCCCAGGGGCAAAGGGACCGTGGCCCTTCAGGGTATGAAGGAGGGCCACGGTGGTGAGGGCGAGCATGGAGGCCGCGGTGCCGCGGACCTCGAAGCGCAGGGCGGCCCAGAGGATGAAGGGGAAGGCGAGGTAGCTGACGGGGTGGTAGACGCTGGTGGCGGCGGTGGGCTCCCAGTGGAAGACGTGGTCCACGGAGAGGACGAGCACCCCGAGCATCGCGGCGAGCTCGAGCTGACGGGCGCGGCTCCAGCCCTCGAGGCCGCGGGTGGACCAGGAGAGCAGGGCGGGGGTGAGCAGCAGTGCGCCCATGGCATCGCCCACCCAGAACACGCGCAGCTGGGTGACCCAGTCCGTCCAGCGGATTCTCCCCTCGAGGGTCAGCAGGGTGACGCCGGGGATGGCGCCGAGCAGGGGGCTGAGCATGACGGCAATCCCGAGCAGGGCGAGCACATCCCGCACACGCTCCAGGGAGGGGCGGAAGCCGACATAGCGGCGCAGCAGGAAGGCGCCGGCGAGGGCCTCGAGGGCGCTGCCGCTGGCGAAGAGGAAGCCGCCCAGGTCCGGCATTTTTCCCGGGAAGGAGACGAAGGGCTTGATGAGGACGGCGACGAGCAGGAGTGCGGGCCAGTCGCGGAAGCGGGAGAGGAGCAGGGTGGTGAGCAGCACGCCGCTGGGGGGCCACAGGGCGGAGAAGTGCTCGCCGGGGTGGGTGAGCCGCATGCCCAGGGCAATGCTGGCGCCGTACACGAAGGCGAACAGGCCCAGTCGTGCGAGGGGATGCCAGTGTTGGAGGATGTGCTTCGAGTCGGGCACGCGAATCCGCGGTGGGGTGCAACGGTGGCACGAAGCGGAGGGCGGCGAAAAGTCCCCCGGGTGGAGGGCGCGGGTGGTGCGTGTCGATGATATGACACCGGCCCATGTTCCCCTTGCGAGCGGAAGCGCGGTGGGCGGGGCGGGGTGTGAGCCCTGGAGTGGCCCTGGTCCTAGCACTCGTGGTGTGGATGGTGCCGATGACGTCGAGGGCGGCGCCGGAGTCGGTGCGGCTGCTGCCGGAGGGGCCGTCGGCGGGGATGATGGCGACAAACCCGGTGAAGTGGATGGCGCTGGAGCTGGGCACGGGCGCGGGGGCGGCGGTGGTGGCGGTGCCGGCGACGCTGGCACTGAGCGCATGGGTGGGCTCGCTCTCGTCGGACCTGGTGCTGGCGGCGGCTCCGGCGATGGTGCTGCTGCTGGCGGTTCCGCCGCTGGCGGTGACGGGGGCTCAGTGGCTGGTGGGCAACTGGGTGCAGCCAGGCAGCGTGCGCTTCCAACCCGCGGTATGGGTGGCGCTCGGGGTGCACGTACTGGCGGTGACGGGGGCGGTGCTGCTGGGGGCGACGGTGGATGACTTGGGAGACGCAGCGCTCTTCACGCTGGTGGAGGCGCTGGTTCTGCCCGCTGCGGTGACGCTGACGATGAGGGCGACGGCGCCGGTGCCACCGCCCACGCTGTCGCGAGTGCCCGAGCGACCGCGCTCGGTGGTGGAGGCCACGGCCTCGCGGGCCCTGGTCGTCCCCCTGTTCCGTCACACCTTCTGAGCCAATCCCCTCTCCCAGAGGGAGAGGGACTTACCCGAGCCCTCATGCGACGACTTCGCGGAATGTCCCCCTTGTTCCTCGCCACGGCCTTGGCGTTCGCGCTCCCGGCCCGTGCTGAGTGCCCCTCTCGACCCACGCCGACGGAGGACTGGCCCGACGGGCGGGCGGAGGCTGCCGCGGCGAAGCCAGCGCAAATCCAGGCGCTGGAGGATTACGCCTTCAAGCTCGAGGGGGAGGACAAGGAGCGCAAGGGCGTGCGCACGGACGGCGTGGTCATCATCCACAAGGGCCGGGTGGTGTAC
The DNA here is from genome assembly GCF_026626635.1 of Archangium lansingense. Lineage (GTDB taxonomy): Bacteria > Myxococcota > Myxococcia > Myxococcales > Myxococcaceae > Archangium > Archangium lansingense. The sequence continues at coordinate 12,984,409 of NZ_JAPNKA010000001.1, read as the reverse complement.
GAGCGGTACGGGCGTGGCTTCGACGCGAGCAAGAGGCATCTGTCCTGGTCGGTGTCGAAGAGCTTCACCAGCGCGCTGGTGGGCATCGCGATGGAGCGGACCGCGCTGTCGCTGGACGACTCCATCTGCAAGCACGTGAAGGCGAAGCGGCAGGACAACTGCGCCATCACGGTGCGCAACCTGATGGAGTTCGCATCGGGGCTGGACTGGCGGGAGGACTACGAGGACGGCGGCTCGTACCAGACGTCCTCGGTGCTGGCGATGCTGTACGGCCAGGGGCGCCAGGACATGGTGTCCTTCATCACCGCGCACGAGCGGAGCGACGAGCCGGGCACGTCGTGGAGGTACTCGTCGGGAGACGCGACGCTGCTGTCGGGGGTGCTGGACGCGGCGCTGCGGCCCTCGGTGGGCAAGGACTGGCCGTGGGTGCTGTTGCTGGACAAGCTGGGGATGAAGAGCGCCACGTGGGAGCGGGACGGCAAGGGAGTGGTGGTGGGCTCCTCGTACCTGCTCGCCACGCCGAGGGACCTGGCGAAGTTCGGCTTCCTCTATCTCAACGACGGGTGCTGGGCGGGCGAGCGCGTGCTGCCCGAGAATTGGGTGACGTGGTCGACGCAGGTGTCCGAGCCCATCAAGAGGAAGTCCTACGAGCGGGGGACGGACGACGTGCAGGGCTGGCAGTGGTGGCTCAACCGTCCCATCCCTGGCGTGCAGGCGGAGCTGCCGTGGCCGAGTGTGCCCGAGGGCGCGTTCGCGGCGCGAGGGCACTGGGGCCAGTCCATCTCCATCATCCCTTCCAAGGAGCTCATCGTGGTGCGTACGGCGGATGACCGGGACGGCTCGTTCTCGTTGGACACCTTCTTGAAGCTGGCCCTCGCGGTGGTGGAGGAGCTGCCATGAGCCTGAGTCGAGCCCTGGTGCTGCTCGCAGCTGCTGCGGTCCTCTCCTGCGGGACGGGGGACACGGTGCAGCGCCCCTACGACAACAATGACTTGCAGCTCGTCACCTCGTACACGGCGAAGGACTTCTGCTCCTGCATGTTCGTGATGCAGATGAGCGAGGAGTATTGCCGGCGCTGGACGGCGGCGAGCCCGGCGGTGGCCACGCTGAGCGTGGACTACAAGGAGCGCAGCGTGCAGACGGCGGCGGCGCTGCTGTGGGGCGAGAAGGCCCGCTTCGTCAGCGAGCGCGACGGCTGCGTGCTGGAGTAGGGCCCCTTCTCCGGGGCGCCGAGCCCTCACTGCTCCTTGGTGAGCAGTCCGTGGCGGCGCACCCGGCGGCCGAGCGTCACCGGGTCCATCTCCAGGGCGGCGGCTGCGCGTCGGACCACGCCGCCGTGGCGCTCGAGCGCCTCGCGGATGATCTCCTTCTCCATCTGCTCCAGCCGCTCACGCAGCGAGCCCGCGCCGCTCACCCGCACGTGCTGCCGCGCGCCCTCCGCGGTGCTCACGAGCGCCGGAGGCAGGTGGCGTCGAGTCACCAGCTCCTCCTCCGCGGAGAGCAATACGGCGCGCTCGATGCAGTTGCGCAGCTCGCGCACGTTGCCCGGCCAGCGCGCGGCCACCAGTAGCTGCTCGGCGTCCATGGACAGTCCGCTGGCGGAGCGCCGCAGGGTGCGGTTGAAGTGATTGAGGAAGTAGCGCGCCAGGTCCAGGATGTCCTCGGGGCGCTCGCGCAGCGGGGGCAGGTCGATGGTGAAGCTGTTGAGCCGGTAGAAGAGATCGCTTCGGAAGCGTCCGGAGCGCACCTCTTCGGCGAGGTCCCGGTTGCTGGCGGCGATGATGCGCACGTCCACGCGGCGGACCTGGGTGCCACCCACGGGGCGCACGTCGCCGCTCTCCAGCACGCGCAGCAGCTTGGACTGGAGGTTGGGGGTGGTGTTCTCGATCTCGTCCAGGAAGATGGTGCCGCCGTCAGCGAGCACGAAGAGGCCGGGGTGGTCGGCCACGGCGCCGGTGAAGGCGCCCTTCACATGACCGAAGAGCTCACTCTCCAGCAGCGTCTCGGTGAGGGCGCCGCAGTCCTGCACCACGAGGGACTGATTGCTGCGGCCGCTCAGCCGGTGGATGACGCGGGCGAGCACCTCCTTGCCGGTGCCCGTCTCGCCCTGCAGCAGCACGGCGACGCGGTGGGGAGCGGCCACGTGCACCATCTCCAGCACCTTGCGCATGACGGGGCTGCGGAAGCCGGGCTCGTCGCCCACGCCCGAGCCGTGGGAGAGCGGTGCCGCCTCGCGGGCGCGCTCGCGCAGCAGGTTGCGCTCCAGCTCCAGGGCCGCCCGGCGCTGCTCGGTGCGCAGGCCCAGCTCGCGGCTGGCCTGGAGCACGGCCTGGCGCAGCGCCACCGGCTCGTAGGGGGGCACGAGCGCTCTGAAAATCTTCCCCTGGTTGAACAGCTCCACCAGCCGAGAGGCCGCGGCGGGGGCGCAATAGAGGATGCGCGGGGACAAGTCGCTGGCCGGTCCCGCGCCGGTGGGGTCCGCCTCGGCGCGCCGGGTCGCCAGCCGCTCCACGAGGGCGATGGCCCGGGCCTCGTCGCGCCCGCACACCAGCAGCGCGCTGACGTCTCCGCGTCCCAGCAACGTGTCCACGTCCTCGGGGGCCGGGACGAAGCGCAGCCGCACATGGTTCTCCAGCGCCTCGCGCAGGCCGCGCAGCTCGGACTCCTCGGCGTACACCACCGCCACGTAGAGCTGGTGGTCCAGCAGGTAGCGCTTGAGCGCCACTCCGTCGGAGCCCTCGAAGCCGTGGAAGCTCACCCCCAGCGCGGTGACGGCGCCCTCGTCCCGCTCCGCCGGGTCATGCCTCCAGCGCACCACGCCCCGCACCCGGATGCGTGCGCGCGAGTCCGGCAGCGTGAAGGCCATCTCCACGTCCTCGCCTTCCCGAGGCCCCTCTGTCGGCCCACTTGGGGTGGCGATCAACCCGATGCCCGACTCACTGATGTTGACGGCCCAGCACCCGTGGAGGGCAGGTTGGGTGACCACCTGCACGTACAGGGGTTTACGTTCGCTGCGCTGGAGAGGGATTTCCTGGGGGGCGGTCATCTCTGATGCGCTTCCACGTCAGCCGTGAAGCCTTGTTGGAATTCCAGAGAAATCAAGAAAGTGGATTTTCGTCCAGAGGGGGCTGGAGAAGAGGGGGGTTGCCGGCTCGGGGGGCAACGAGGCACGCTGATTCATTTTCGAAGCGGCGGACCTGGGGACGGCGGAGAGGGGACGGCGGGAGTCCGTACGTACAGTGACAGCCATTGTCGGCGTCGCCTGCGCAATACGGACGCGAGGGCGAGTCAGTGTGCGCGAGCGTGCAATGAGGGGGCGGGGAGAAGTCGGCCAGCGGACGTGGGGGGAGGCAGGGGAGGGGTCCCTGAGAGGCCGTGGTTAGGGTGGAAGCTGGAGGGGCGGTGCCATGAGCATGAGCACGTGCGAGGTCGAAGTGGACCGGGATGCGCAGGATTTGCGCGAGGACCTGGAGCAGCGGCTGGTGCTGGCGGCGCCGACGGACACGGTGCGGGGCACGTTCTTCCTGGGAGCGCTGGAGGCGGTGCGAGCGCTGGAGGGAGAGGACGGGGTGCGCAGCTGCGTGGAGGCAGGGGGCGAGCCGCGCTTCGTGGAGTTCTTCAACTACCCGGTGGGGGCCTGGCTGCAGGTGAACGAGGCGGCGGCGCGGCTGTTGGAGCGCCGGTGTGGGAGTTGGGTGGAGGCGCAACGGCAGCTGGGGAGGCGGGCCACGGCGGACATGCTGAAGTCGGCGGCGGGCAAGGCGCTGCTGCTGCTGTCCAAGGGGGAGACGCGGAGGCTGCTGGCCAACATGCCCTCGGCGTACCGGGCGGCGGTGAACTTCGGAGAGCGCACGGTGCAGTGGGAGGGGCCCACGCGGGGCCGGGTCATCATGCGGCGCGACTTCATGCCGTGTGCCTGGCACGAGGGGGTGTTGCTGGCGGTGCTGGAGGGCATGAAGGCGCGCGCGGTGCAGGTGAGCAGCTCGAGGCTGGCGGTGCTCGACAGCGAGTACCTCGTCTCGTGGGAGTGAGGACGCGCAGGGTTTGCGTGTGGGGGTCGACGGAGACCGCGCAGGGTTTGCGCGGGGCGGTGTGAGGGCGGTGTTGGCTCCCGGACGGAGAGTGCGTGAGGTTGCCCGGCGGGGCCGGTAAGTGTGGAGCGGTAGACGTAAGGGGCACAGTGAGGCCCTCACGGCATGGCCGGTGCAGTCGGAGCGTCCCCGCGGAGGAAGGGCTTCTTCGCGAACCTCCTCACGACACCGGAGTCGGCCAATGTGCAATCAGGCGATGGCGCCGGCGGACGCGCCGAGCGACTGGGAGCGGGACCTGGTGTGGAGGACGTCCCAGGCGAGGCCGGAGGACACGGCGCGCGGGGTGTTCTTCAAGGGCGCGTTGGAGGCGGTGCGGGAGCTGGGGGACGCGTCGGCGGTGCGGAGCTGCCAGGAGGCCTTGGGCGAGGAGCGGTTCGTCGACGCCTTCCGCTATCCCATCCACTCACTGTTGAGGACGCTCTCGTGCGCGGCGAGGCAGTTGGCGCCGGGGCATGGAGGAGGGGAGGCGGTGCTGCGGGAGCTGGGCCGGAGGGCGAACGCGAACTACCTGGCGTCGCCGTTGGGCCGGACGGTGAAGATGATGACGCAGGGCAGCCCGAGGCGGCTGATGGAGAACGCGGCGAACATCCATCGGCAGACGATGAGCTTTGGGGTGCTGCGGGTGGAGTGGACGGGGCCGAGCAGTGGGCGGGTATTGAGGAGAGGGGACTTCTGGCCGGCGGCCTGGCAGGAGGGGGCGCTGGAGTACCTGCTGTGCGCGACGGGTGGACAGCGGGTGCGGGTGGAGCGCGAGTGGGTGGACGGGTTGGATGGTGGGTTCGCGTTCGCGTGGGGGTAGGATGCGCGGCCGCGAATGTCCCTGCCCCTGGTTCATATCTATTGTGATGGAGCGTGCTCGCCGAACCCTGGCATTGGAGGCTGGGGGTCGATCCTCATCTCCCCGGCGCACGGGAATGCGCGTCGGGAGCTGAGTGGGGCGGAGCCGGAGACGACGAACAACCGGATGGAGCTGACGGCGGCGCTGATGGCGCTGAGGGCGTTGAAGGCGCCGTGTCAGGTGCAGGTGTTCACGGACTCGAAGTACGTGCGCAACGCCTTCGAGGAGAAGTGGCTGGAGAAGTGGCAGCGGACGGGGTGGAAGACGGCGAGCAAGCAGCCGGTGCAGAACGCGGACCTATGGCGGGCGTTGGTGGAGCAGGCGGAGGTGCACCGGGTGACGTGGAACTGGGTGCGAGGGCACTCGGGGCACGAGGAGAACGAGCGAGCGGACGCGCTGGCGGTGGCAGCGAGGCTGGCGCTGGCGGCGAAGCTGGGGCGGCCATGAATCCGGAGACAGCGGGAGACGACGAGTTCCTGGCGGCGGTGGAGGGAGCGGTGTGGCCAGGGGAGCGCTTCGGGCACCGGGAGCACGTGAGGTTGGCGTGGCTGTACCTGCGTCGGCACGGGCCTGAAGAGGGCTACACGCGGATCCGCGGCACCATCCAGGGGTACGCGACGGCGCTGGGAGCGGCGGGCAAGTACCACGAGACGGTGACGCGGGCGTGGAGCGCGTACGTGTACCGGGCGCTGCGGGAGACGCCGGAGCTGGAGCCCTACAGTGCCTTTCAGGAGGCGCACCCGGGGTTGCTGGATGGCCGGCTGTTGGCGCGGCACTACCGCAAGGAGACGCTGGAGTCGGAGGCGGCGAAACGCGAGTGGGTTGCACCGGATGTCTCGCCGCTGCCCGGCTTCCCGTGAGGGCGGCTCAGGCCTTGGACACGAGCTGGCGGCTGGGCACCCGGGAGCCAGGGGGGACCAGGCTCCCGGGTTGCTTGGACTCACATCAGATAGGAGGACTCGGCGGCCATGTCCTCCACGGAGCCAGTGCCCTGCTGCTGGATGCCGTGCGAGGGGCGCTGGCTGGGCCGGGTCGTGCGGGTGCGCTTGCCGGCGCGAGGGGCGGGAAGGGGCGAGAGACCCTTGGCCTTGCGGCGAGCGGCGCGCAGGGCATCCTTGCCCATGTCGAGCACGGCGGACATGGCACCCGCCACGAGGTTGCCGGGCGGAGTATCGGGCGCGCGGGGATGGGGCCGGGTGGGAGCGGTCCGCTTGGCGAGCAACAGGGCCTGAGCCATGTCCTTGAGCTCGCGAGGGCTGAAGACCTTGCGGACCTGGGGGAAGAGGGAGTTCTCCTCCTCCTTGACGTGGGTGCGGATGTTCTCGGTGAGCACCTTCACCTTGGCCCCGAAGCGCTCGTCTTCGGGGGGGAGGTTCTCCAGCTCCTTGAGCAACCACTTGGCCACGTGGTGCTCCTCGAGGGCCTTGAGCACGTCGTCTTCCAGCGCGTGGGCTCTGGCGCGCACCGAGGGATAGAAGATCTGCTCCTCGACGACGGCGTGGATGGCGAGTTCACGCACCATCTGATCCACGAGCTTGCGTTTGAGCTTCTTGGCGTTGCGGCCCGCCTGTTCGAACTTGCGGAAGAGCGTCTCCACTGTCTTGTGGTCCGCCTTCAAGAGCGCGATGGCATCCATTCCCATGCCTTTCCTTGGCTGAGCTGTCTCGCTCGGAAGGGTGGCGATGGTGTGGGGGGCGTGCCGGAGGGGAGCGTGGAGACGCGCAGGGCAGGCCGGAGGGCAGACAGGCAGGTGCACGCCGGGTGCTGCGGAGGGGCACCCTCGGGGCGCGCGTGGTGCGAAGTGGTCCGACCATCGGACCCGTTGCGCGAGTTCGCGCCCGGGAGCCGGCGCCCGGCGTGACGTCACTTGTACCCAGGTGTGCAGGGATGGAGCAGGATCCCCGCACATGAAGAAGCCCCTCACTGTGCTCACGAGCCTGCTGTTGCTTCCCGCCTGCCAGACGACGCGTACGGTGACGCTGGTGGGGATGACGGACTACCACTCGCACGCGGTGCCCTTCTATTCGGAGGGAGCGCCGGGGCAGGGAGGGGTGGCCCGGGCCCTGGCGTATCTCCGGGACGCGAAGGCGAGACCGGACACCCTGGTGGTGTCGGGGGGCGACACGCTGAACAAGGGCGTGCCCACCTGGAGTGACGAGTACGGGTGCGTGGAGTGGCCGTGGTTCAACGGGGTGCTGGACGTGATGGCGTTGGGCAACCACGACCTGGACTACGGGCCAGAGTCCTTCGAGCGGTGCCGGGCGAGCGCGGCCTACCCGGTGCTGTGCGCCAACCTGGAGGGGGCAGACGGAGCGCCCTACCTACGGGTGGAGGGGAAGCCGTACCTGGTGAAGGAGGTGGGGGGCGTGCGGGTGGGCTTCTTCTCAGTGGCGGGGCTGGACATGCAGCGGCTGGTGAAGGCCGAGCACCTGCCGGCGGGGACGCGGTGGACGGACGCGACGGAGGCGGCGCAGGCGGTGGTGCGGGCCCTGCGGGACGAGGAGCACGTGGACGCGGTGGTGCTGCTGGGGCACCAGCTCCGCGAGGACGACGAGGCGCTGGCGCGAGCGGTGCCGGGCATCGACATCATCATGGGCTCGCACTCGCACCAGAAGGTGGAGCTGGGCGTGCTGCCGGGGACGAGCACCTGGTACCTCTCTCCGTACCAATACCTCGCCTACCTCTCGGAGGTGCGGCTGCGCTTCCGGGGGAAGAGGCTGGAGGGGGTGGAGGGGGGGCTGGTGAAGCTGGACGGCACGAGGCGGGAGGATGAGGAGACGGCGGCGGAGGTGGCGCGGCTGCAGCGGGATCTGGTGGCGAAGAGGCCGGAGCGCTTCGAGGTGCTAGGCCGTCTGGACAAGCCGTTGGGGGACGAGGGCCTCACGGAGGGACCGGCGGAGGTGGGCACCTGGGCGACGGAGGTGTGGCGCCGGGCGGCCGGTGCGCATGCATTCTTCGCGCTGTCGGCGAGCTTCCGGGGTGGGTTGCCCGCGGGGGAGGTGACGGTGGAGGACTTCCTGGGGGCGATTCCGTACCGCAACTTCCTGGTGACGGCGGAGCTGACGGGGGCACAGCTCGCGGACTGGGTCGCGCTGAGCGAGTCCAAGCGGGGGACGGACAGCTACAGCCAGTACAGCGGCGTCCACTATGAGGTGGAGGACGGTCGGCCGGTGCGCCTGCGGGTGCTGAAGGACCCTACCAACCCCGCGGCGGGAGACGAGCCCGTGACTCCGGAGGCGACGTACCGGGTGGCCACGCTGGATTTCCAGGCCTTTGTGGCAACGGGCTACAAGGACGCGCTGTCTCGGGCAGCCAACGTGCGTCGCACGGAGCTCAATGCACACACATTGCTCATGGACTCACTGCGCCAGGGTGCCGTGAACTCCGCCTCAGGACAGCTACACAGCAAATAATTGCTTGCAGCGGAAATCACTGCTCAACCGGTCAGGTTCTGTCCGTGGATGCACCGCGCCATGGCGCTTGGGATTCCATCTTGAGACAGCCACACAGCAAATAATTGCTTGCAGCGGAATTCTCAAATCAAGCGATGAGGCACCTCGCTTGCGGGCAGGCGCTTGAGGGAGAATCCCGGTTGCCTCGTGTTTGGGTAATGCCCGCGAGAGCCAGTTTAAGGAGTGGTCATGACGCGCAACGCACTTTCAAGCCATGTCGAAGTGTATGGGAAGAGCGTACAGGCCCTGATCAACGCCATGGAGTTCCTCAAGCTCAAGGCGCAACGGGTGCTGGCCTCTCACGGCATCGAGCCGTTGGACCCTGAGAAGTGGTACCCCATGCCGAGCGTCCTCGACAGCTTCGACGACATCCTCAAGCAGGTGGGGCCCAACACCACGCGCGCCATCGGCCGCGCGGTGCCCAAGAGCGCCGTTTTCCCTCCGGGAATCGACTCCTTCCCCTCGGCGCTCGGCTCGCTGGATGTGGCCTACCGGATGAACCATCGCGGCAAGGGCGAGATTGGCAGCTACCGCTTCATCTCCGAGGGCGAGCGCGCCGCCCGCATGGTGGCCGACAACCCGTACCCCTGCGAGTTCGACCAGGGAATCATGGAGGCCCTCTACGATCGCTTCCAGCCCAAGGGCTCCATCCGTCTGCGCATCGACCACGATCCCTCGAGCTGCCGCTCCAAGGGCGGGCGCGCCTGCACCTATCACCTCAAGTGGTAAGGCAGACGGGCCAATGGTAGACAGACGGGGCCAATGGTAGACAGACAGCGCTGAGGGTGAGAGAGGAAAAGACGCTTTCCGGTTGGTTTTTCGCATCCCACGCCGAATTTGCATAGACATTGGATTCGGAGGGTGGCATAAATATTTGCGAACAACGAAACCGGGAGAGTTCATGTTCCGTCCGCACCGCATGCTGAGCCTCTGCACCGTCGTCCTCGCGGGTTTCCTGACGGCTTGTGGTGGGGCGGAGCAGCAGGTGGAGGACGGTCTCGGGACGGCCTCGGCGGAGCTGGAGAGCGCGGGCAAGAAGCCGGCGATGATCGTCTACTCGCTCAAGGGCAAGGTGGACCAGGACGGCTTCGTGTCGCTGGGCCCGCCCTCGGGTCTGGGTGGCCAGGTGCTCGAGGGTAACCCGAAGATCTACGCCCGCATCGACTACGCCCGGGGTCCTGTGGCGGCGGGCCTCTTCAAGGCGACCAAGGGGAAGATCCGCATCGTCTTCCCCTTCACGGAGCACGCCACCATCATGGAGGGCGAGGTCATCATGACGGACGAGGCGGGCAACACCCACAAGTACAAGGCCGGGGACAGCTACTTCATCCGCCAGGGCCAGGTCATCCTGTGGGAGGTGAAGGGCAAGGAGGTCATCAAGTCCTTCTTCAACACCGTCGAGGCCCAGTAACTGGACCCCCGGGAGTAGCCGGCAGGGCGGGAGGCGCCGCCGGCGGCCGTTGAAGAAGAAGCGGGGTGCAGGGCAGTTGCACCCGGAAGTCGTGGAGCGCGGGCAGCGAGCGCTCAGGTACCGCAGGAGGCCAGGGACCGCTAGGCGGACAAGGCCGGCCGCGGGTGCCGCTCGGGCCGGGACACAGGCCGCGCCTGCTCCATCTGCAGACCGTCGAACATGGAGTGGAAGGCCGCATAGACGCGGTCCACCAGCGCGATGGCCTGGGTGCGCAGCTCGGGCGTGAGCTCCATGCCCATCAGCATCGCCTCCATCTGCTCCTCGAAGACCTCGTGCTGCTCCTCGGCCTCCATGTGGTGGTTGGAGAAGTACTTCAGCCGCTGGCCCTGGCTGAGCGTCTGGGGGAGGTTGGCGGTGGCGCTGAAGAAGGCGTGGCTGGTGGACTCCAGCGTGAGCACCAGGATGATGCGCAGCCGGTCATCCAGCGCGCTCAGCACCTCGGAGAGGATTGCGTAGCTGGCGTCCCGGGTGCCCTCGTGGGCGCGGCCCCACGGCTCCGTGAGGTTGAAGGGGCGCCCCATCAGCAGCGCGGCGTCCTCGAAGAACCAGTTGTCGTGCCCGCGCTCCTCCTGGCGATGGCGCAGCATGAGCATCGCCAGCTCGGGGTCCTTCATCCGCTGGGCGTTGAGCCGCAGCACGTCCTGGAAGCTCATCACCCAGAAGGCCAGGCGCGGGGCGAAGGCCAGCACCTGCTCCAGCGGTCCGTCCTGCTGCAGTCCATCGAAGACGACGTGCTCGGCGAAGCCCTTCTGCCGGTCGGAAATGTGCTGAAGCACTGCCCTCATGATGCCCTCCCGCACTCGCTCTCGAGTGCTCCTTCACGAGTCATTGATGCGACGCACCAGGGTGGGATCTCCCGAAGAAAGCATTTCCTTGCATCGTGGTCCCCCTGCACCCTGAGCGGAAAACTTTCACTTCGCTTGAGGCTCACCTGGCCCGCGTGAGCTCACGCACCTAATTCAATACAAATTCTCGACGACAAATACAAATAGAATGTTGTTGCTGAAATCTTGCATTTGCAGCGCGTGATGTTCGTGATTGGAGGCCCTGAAAAGTGTGGCGTTGACACATCTTTTCACGTCGGGGGCGTGTCCCTGGACGGTCTGTAGGCCCATGGCGGAGGAAGGGGCACGCGAGGGCTTTTTCAGAGGGGAATTCACTCGAAGCCAGGGTGGGGATGGACCCTGGTGGGTGCCGGGTGACCGACTGCAGGAGGCCCGTTCGGTGGAGCGGGCGCTCGGGGGCTTGTTGCTTCAGGGCCTGAAGACTTGTAGGGCTCTGAAAATTGATATGGGAATGAGAGGAATTGGGAGAAGCCTTACGCTCCGGAGATTCCGTGTTCCTTCATGTATTTGTCGAGGGAGCGGCGGGCCTGGGCCTGGACCTTGTTGCGCACGAGGGGGGACCAGCCGAGCAGGACGCCGACGGGGCCGATGGCCTGGCGGGCCCAGGTCCAGAAGCCGAAGCGGTCGGTCTGGCGGAGGATCTTCCCGTCCTTGAACTCGAACTCGGAGTGGACGCGATTGAGGACCTTCTTGCCGGACATGCTGAAGGTGTAGCGGGCGTCCCATTGGGCGCGGCCAGAGTGGTCATCGGCCTGGGAGTCGTTGAGGGTGAGCTCGAGGTCGGTGCCGCGCTCGCAGAGCATGCGCCACATGGAGGTGACGCCGGCGTGGCGCAGGCCGGGGAAGACGGGGTCGGAGAACTCGGCGTCGGGGTGGTAGCAGGCGGCCATGGCGTTGCCGTCACGGCGGGCGAAGGCGGCGTAGAAGTCTTTGAGGAGCTGGGCGTTGGGGTGCATACGCAGGGTGTAGCAGACCCGTACCCCATGCGCTCAAGGGGAAGGGGAGTCGAAGTGGAGACAGGCCGGTGACACTCGGGGCTGGCGAGTGGGCGTGCGCGGTGTAGAAGGGCGGTTCACGCACTCGAGCAGGAGAAGAGACACCGAATGGCACGGGACATCGTCATCTGGCCCAACAAGGTCCTCAACACGCCGACGAAGCCGGTGACGGACTTTGGGGAGAACCTCACCAAGCTGCTGGAGGAGATGTTCGAGTCGATGAAGGAGGCGGAGGGGATTGGGATCGCCGCGAACCAGATTGGGGTCTCGCAGCGGTGCTCCTGGGTGGGGAGGGAGGACGGGACGTTCTTCGAGATCATCAACCCGCAGATTCTGGAGAAGTCGGGGCCGGTGACGCTGGAGGAGGGGTGCCTGTCGGTGCCGGAGCAGTTCGAGAAGACGCCGCGGTTCCACAAGGTGAAGGTGAAGTACCAGGACCGGGCGGGGGAGTGGCACGAGTTGGAGGCGGAGGGGAGGCTGGCGCACGTGCTGCAGCACGAGATTGGCCACCTGGACGGTCAGGTGTTCGTGGAGCTCCTCTCGAACCTGAAGCGGAGCCTCATCATGGAGAAGATGAAGAAGCTGCAGAAGACGCTGAGCCGGCGCAAGGAAGAGAAGAAGGAAGAGAAGAAGGAGTAGCCGCTCCACACTCCCTCTGTATGAGAATCCACTCCCTCTCCCCTCGGGAGAGGGTCGGGGTGTGGGTATCCGGGCCTCGAGCTGAACCCCACTCGGGCTCACGAGAGAACCCCACTCAGGCCCCCAGCCCAGGTTCACAGTGGCTCGCGGAGGGCGCGGTTACCGGTGGTGACGAGGGCCGCGGTGCAGATGTCGATGGGCCGCATGGTGGACAGGGTACACCAATGTGGGGCGGCAGCGTCCCTGGCGCGAGGGACGCAGGGCGTGCTGGAGTCTCGGGCCCCTGACCTGGAGCCTCACGTGGAAATGCCCATCCTGCTCACGCTTGCTGGAGTGGCCGTGGCTTGCCTGGTGTGTGGAGTGGTGTTGCTGACGAGCTATCGCCGGGTGGGACCGGGCGAGGCGCTGCTCATCGAGAGGGGAGGGGGACCGACGCGGGTGCGCTTTGGGAGCGGGCTGGTGCTGCCGATGGTGCAACGGGGAGAGGTGTTGGACCTCTCGGTGCGCAAGGTGGTGGTGGAGAGGAGAGGGAAGCAGGGGTTGTCGTGTCGGGACGGCATCCGGGTGGACGTGAGGGGAACGTTCCTGGTGAAGGTAGAGCAGAAGGAGGAGGCGGTGCTGAGGGTGGCGAGGGAGGTGGGGTGCGCGAGGGCGAACCGGCAGGAGGAGGTGCAGGCGCTGTTGGAGGAGCGCTTTGCATGCGCGCTGGCGAACGCGGCGAGCACGTTCAACTTCGATGAGCTGCTGGCGGACCGGAGCCTCTTCATCGACCACGTGATGATGGAAGTGGGGGACGAGCTGCTGGGCTTCAGGCTGGAGCGGATGTCGCTGGGGAGGCTGGAGCAGACACCGCTGGATCAGTTGGATCCAACGAACGTGGTGGATGCGCAGGGAATCCTGAAGCTGACGGAGCGGGCGACGCGGCTGGCGCTGGAGACGAGCGGCCAGATGAGGCAGCAGCAGAAGCTGGAGCAGCGGGGGATGGGGCAGGCGCCCTGGGAGGCACCGAGGAGGGAGGGAGAGCTAGGGGAGGCGGAGCTGGAGCGGGAGGTAGAGCGGGCGTTGGCGGAGCGGGCGCGGAACAACTGAACATGAGCGAGACACTGGGGGCGGAAGCGAGACCCGAGGCGCGCCTGGTGGAGGCGGGCGAGCGGCTGGAAGTGCTGCGCGGGTTTGCGCTGTGCGGAGTGTTCGTCTCGAACGTCTATGTCTGGTTCAGCGGCCGGGTGCTGATGCCGTGGCCGGAAGTGCAGGCCCACGAACCCCTCTCCCTTCGGGAGAGGGACGGGGTGAGGGTATCGAAGTTCCCAGGTTCCCCTCTGTACTGCGATCAATTCACCCCTGGGAAACAGGGATGCTCTCACGGACGTCCCAGAGATCCGCCAGACGATTGGAGAACCACAGCTCGACATACTTGAGCCGGGGCGGATGGCTCTCCCCGGAGCCGGTGAGGGTCGCGAAGCTGTGATGGATCAACCGCAGCCCATAATCAGGGCGAACGGAGCGGATCTGCTCATACAGGTAGCGCGCATCGCCGATGGTGGTGCCGCGAGGCGCGATGCACACGAGGAGTCCGTCGTAGCGCAGCGCTCCGAGCAGTAAGGGGCTGTCGCAAAATAAGTGTAATTATTTCACCAGCTGAGCGCTCGCTTGCCGTCTCGGAGAGAGCGAGTAGTTCCATTCCCCGTGAAACCGCTTCTTTCGGATGTTCAGTTGCCCAAAGTCCGCTGCGCTGACGCGAACGCCAAGGGGGTACTCCCTCGTATCCAGGGCAGCCCGAACACACAGTCCCGTGCGTGTCGTGGTGCTGCCGATGAGATTGATGACAACTTGATAGCTCGTTAGCGGTCGGCCTCGCCAGTTGAGCGTGATCTGGGCAAAGAGTCGATGCTCGATCTTGTTCCATTTGCTCGTGCCCGGAGGGTAATGGCTGACGGAGACCTTCAACCCCGTGGCATCTGCAAATTCTTGCAGGCACTTCTTCCATACCCGCGACCGTGCCGAGTTCGAACCCCCAGCATCCGCTACCACCAGAAGCTCTCTTGCATGAGGATATGCATGCCTGCCCATCGTGAGCCACCAACGCCGAAGCGACTGGACTGCGAACTCAGGAGTGTCATGGTCCGTCCCAACGTTGACCCAGCCCTCGTCACGGGCCAAGTCATACACTCCATAGGGAATCGCTTTGCCCTCAGCCATATCCGGAAAATCGTAGGCGTTGACTCTGGGCGCTTGGCCTTGGAGCTGCCACTCCCGACCCGGGGTCTTGAAGTTTCCAATCAACTCCTTCTTCTTCGAGTCGACGGACACCACTGGTTGTCGGCGCCGCTGAAAGGCCTTCGCTTGTCGAGCGATGTAACGAAACTGTGCATTCCTATCTGGATGGCTGCCTCCCTCTTCCTCCTTACGCGGAGCCTGCAAGCTATACCCCGCTTCGTGCAGCATCCGCGCGACGGTGTCGCTACTCACCTCATGCCCTCGCTCTCTCAACTCCGACGCAAGGTGCCTCACGCTCTTCGTCGTCCATTGAAGCGGCGATTGCGGTTCGCCGCGCGTCACCGGCTCGAGCAGCGCCTGGAGGTCACCCAGCAACCTCGCGTCCTTTGCGCTCAGGCGCCTTCTTCCTCCTCCTGGCCGACGCACTCGCGACGTTGAAGCCCTTGAAGGCGGTTGCCGCCGAAGCTCCGCCAGCTCTTTCTTGCCCTTCCAGATGCGACGACCACTGATCCCCGTTGCCCGCTGGAGCGCTGCGGTTCCTCCGCGTCCAAGGCTTTCCACTTCAGCCGCAGCCCACAGGCGGCTGACCCTCTCGTCCATGATGGGGGCCAGGGCCTTGAACTTGGCGCGCAAGGCTTCGAGATCTACTTTCACGCATACAACATGCCCACGAAATGCCTCTTACGCAGCGACCAGCCCCATGGCTGCCTGCCTGGTGGGCTCATTATCACTTTCATTACACTTATTTTGCGACAGCCCCTAAGCGCGCGAAGTCGGGGAAGGACGGAGTCACCTCACGGAACGAGAGGAGCCTGTGCCCGTCGCAGTCGACGGAGAGAGGGGGCCCATAGAACAGGGCCTCAAAGGAGAGGAACGAGCGCAGCACGGAGGGGTCGAGCACATCGCCGTGGACGCAGTCGATGCCACGAGAGCGGTTGGCGGCGACGACCTCCGGCTCAAAATCGAGACCGCGGTAGCGCTCGACGCCGAGCTCACGCCGGTAAACCTCCCACTGGCGCGAACAATCTCCGCAGCACAGCTCGGCGATGGACTGAATACCGGGCACGAGCTCCCGCAGGAGCGAGACCCGCTGGGAGATGGTCTGCGAATTGGTGCGGGCGAAGGCGCGCCGCTCGAGGTCTGGAGTCTGGTAGGGCTTCATGGGGGCGAGGACGGCGAGGGGAGCGAATCCCTGACGCGCGGAAGCCCCAGGAGGCGGAGACGAATCAATCCCGGGGCGCGTCGCCGGCCGAGAACTCGGCGAGCAGCGCGAGGGACTCCTCGGCCCGAGCGGAGGGGACGAAGAGGTGATCATGAAAGTAAGCGGAGACGGGATTGACGCTGATCCCCCGGGAGGCAAGCCGGGTGGTGATGGCGGCGAGGAAGCCCACTGCCTCCAGACTGGAGTGGACGGAGAGGGTGAGCATCCGGAAGACGGCGGTGTACGGGAGCGAGGCGGCGTCGGCCCGTTCACGGGGAAGGATGACGGTGAGGCCCTCCTCCTCGTGAAAGAGCCCGAGGGGCTCGAGAGGCACGACCTCACTCACTGCGCGCTGGGTGGTGACGAAGACGAACTCGCCCGCGCGTAGCACGGGCCGAATGGACTTCAGCAGCACACCCAGATTTGTCTCGCCGGACATAAAGGTGAGCCCTTCCTACCCGCGGAAGCGTGAGCAGTCGATCTCATACTTGGAGACCTTGTAGTTGATGATGCGCTCGGTGGTCTGAAGGAGCCGAGCGGCCTTGGCGCGATTGCCACGGGTGGTCTTCAAGGCATCGGCGATGAGGTCCTTCTCGAACTGCTGGACGGCGTCGGTGAGCGAGTGGTTGGTGACGGTCTCCGAGGCCTCGGCGGTCTGCAGGGTGGGGGGCAGGTGGTGGCCGTGGATGGCGTTGCCGTCGCAGACGAGGACGGAGCGCTCGATGATGTTCTCCAGCTCGCGCACGTTGCCGGGCCAGTGGTAGCTGACGAGCATGTCGATGGCGGGGGTGGAGATGCGGCGGATGCTCTTGCCGTGCTCGCGGGAGTACTTGGCGACGAAGTGGTCGGCGAGCAGGAGCAGGTCGCTCTTGCGCTCGCGGAGGGGCGGGATGAAGAGGGTGAAGACGTTGAGGCGGTAGTAGAGGTCCTCGCGGAAGGCCTTCTCGGAGATGGCGGTCTCCAGGTCCTTGTTGGTGGCGGCGATGAGGCGGACGTTGGCCTTGAGGGTCTCGGTGCCGCCGACGCGCTCGAACTCACGCTCCTGGAGGACGCGCAGCAGCTTGACCTGGGTGGAGGGATTGATTTCGCCAATCTCATCCAGGAAGAGGGTGCCGCCCTCGGCGAGCTCGAAGCGACCGCGCTTGCGCGCCTGGGCACCGGTGAAGGCGCCCTTTTCGTAGCCGAAGAGCTCGGACTCGATGAGGGTCTCCGGGAGGGCGGCGCAGTTGACCTTGATGAAGGGCTTCTTGGCGCGGGTGGAGTTGTAGTGGATGGCGTGGGCGATGAGCTCCTTGCCGGTGCCGGACTCGCCGCGGAGGAGGACGGTGGTGGTGGTGCGAGCGACCTGGTGGATCTGCTCGTACACCTGGCGCATGGGGCCGGAGGTGCCGATGAGGTTGGAGAAGTCGTAGCGCTCGCGCAGCTCCTGGCGCAGGGTGGTGTTCTCCTCGAGGAGCTTCTTGCGCTCGTCCTCGAGGAGCCGGTGGGCGGCGAGGGCCTGGCCGATCATCGAGGCGACGACGCCGAAGAGGCGGCCCTCCTCGGGGTAGTCACGGTCCTTGTGGAAGAGGAGGTCCACACCGAGGGCGCCCACGGGTTTGCGGTGCAGGAGGATGGGGACGCAGATGAAGGACAGCTCCTGGCCGCCGGAGCGCCGGCCGAGGTAGGCGCGGTGGAGGAAGAGGGGCTCGCGACTGATTTCGGGGACGACGATGGGCTTGCCGCTCTGGACGACGCGGCCGGTGATGCCCTCGCCGAGCTTGTAGCGGGCCTTGCGGCCGTCGGCGCTCAAATTGATGGAGGCGTCGATATAGAGGTCGCCGGTGTCGGGGTCGGTCAGGGTGACGGCGCCGCGGACCACACCGTGGTAGCGCTCGAGCCGCTCCAGGACGCGGTGGAGCGCGGCCCTGAGGTCATGGGCACCGGCCAGGGCCTGGCTCACCTCCAGGAGGCTGGCCAGGGTCGCATGCCTGCCTGTCTGCTCTTCCAGCTTTTTTCCCATGCGAGAGTGCTCCCACGAAGCAGGGGGGACTGAGAGGGGCCCCGAGCGGTTCCGACATTTTTGTCGGTTCCGAGCTGGAACCCTACAAAATTGTAGGCGGGGTTGTCGTGCGCCTCGGAGGGCAGGCGGGCGGCGGAGCGTCCTGAGTCCTGCTCTGGGAGCGCGTTCTTCGTCGGCTTCCAGTCATAAGGAGGGGGGTGGCCTTGCTTTCGAGGGGCCCGAGTGCCCGGGAGTGGCCGGTACTCCGCACGGGGCCACGAGGGCGGGCGAACCGGTTCCGACAAATTTGTAGGAAGCGCGCCTGTCTCCTACGAAATTGTCGGAATCGCGGAGGGCGCTCCAGAGGGCCGCGAAGCCTGTCCCGAGCCATTTCAGGGGTTTCCGTCGAGCCCCCGCTGCGTGGGCGCGTTGGCATCGCATCTGCAAAAGGGTTCTGGCGTCAGGCCCGGTGAGGGCCGCGAGATAACCCGGCCCGGTGGGGGCCCCTGGAGGAAGTGGCAAATGAGCAAGGTGATGGCGGAGTACATCTGGGTCGACGGGCAGCGGCCGACTGCGAAGCTGCGCTCGAAGATGAAGGTGGTGGAGGTGGCGGAGGTCCGGAGTCTCTCCGAGTTGCCGGACTGGAGCTTCGACGGCTCGAGCACCTACCAGGCGGAGGGCAAGAAGAGCGACCTGATGCTGAAGCCGGTGCGTTTCATCGCCAACCCGCTGAAGCCGGGGACGAAGGACATCCTGGTGCTGTGCGAGGTGATGAACCCGGACGGCAGCCCGCACTGGAGCAACACGCGCGCGCCGCTGCGCATGGTGGCCGAGAAGCACGCTTCCGAGGAGGCGTGGTTCGGCATGGAGCAGGAGTACACGCTCTTCGAGGGCAATCGTCCGCTGGGCTGGCCGGACAAGGGCTTCCCGGCGCCGCAGGGTGGCTACTACTGTGGCGTGGGCTGCGACGAGGTGTTCGGTCGCAAGCTGGTGGAGTCGCACGCCGAGGCGTGTCTCCGCGCGGGCATCAAGCTGTGCGGCACGAACGCCGAGGTGATGCCGGCGCAGTGGGAGTTCCAGATTGGCCCCCTGCCCGCGCTGGAGATGGCGGACGAGCTGTGGCTGGCGCGCTGGCTGCTGTACCGGATGGGCGAGGAGCACGGCATCAGCGCCACGCTGCACCCCAAGCCGGTGAAGGGTGACTGGAACGGCACGGGCTGCCACACCAACTTCAGCACGAAGTCGACGCGCGAGCCGGGTGGCCTCAAGGTGATCGAGGCGGCGATGGAGAAGCTGCGCGTGAAGCACGAGGCGCACATCCAGGTGTACGGCGCGCACAACGTGGAGCGCCTGACGGGTCTGCACGAGACGGCGCCCATCACGGTGTTCCGCTGGGGCGTGAGCGACCGTGGCTCGTCCATCCGTATTCCGCTGGGCACGGCGAACGATGGCCGCGGTTACTTCGAGGACCGCCGTCCGGCGGCCAACTGCGACCCGTACGAGGTGTGCCGCATCATGCTCGAGACGGTTCTCGGCTGAGACCGTCGCAACAGGACTCCTTGGGGAAAAGGAGCGCTGGCCTGGCGGACGGGAGGTGTCGGGCTTCCCGTCCGTCGGGCTTGGCGTATGGATTTGAGGGAGTGGAGCGGGCCCTGGTGGAAAGAAACTCAGGGGGCCGTTCGCGCTGGCCGGGGCGCAGGTGTGCGGCGCGCTGAGGCCCGTTCCACTTGCCAGTTGCCGGGGGTGCTCAGCCTCCGGTGTAGGAACTGCGGTAGATGACGCCACGAGCGTCATCGGTGACGAGCAGCGAGCCCTCCGCGGCGACGGCGGTGCCAACCAGCCGGCCGGGCAGCCAGGCGGGCGAGCGCTCGTGGGGTGCCCATGGCTCCCTCCGGTACCTAGCTTCAGGTGTGTCGGTGATTGGACAGAGGAACACCGACCACAGGGACACCAAGGAGGAACGCCATGGGTGAGTGGACGGACAAGCTGAAGGGCAAGGTGAAGGAGACGGTGGGCGTGGCCACGGGTGATCGCGAGCTGGAGGCCGAGGGCAAGAAGGACACGCTCAAGGGCGAGGTGAAGGAGAAGGTCGAGGACGTGAAGAGGGTCATCAAGGACGCGGATGACGAGTCGAAGGGGCGGCTGTAGACGGAGCGTCGGAGACCCTGAGGGAGTAAGCGGATGGGCTGCGGGGAGGAATCCCCGTGGCCCGTTTGTCTTTGGCGAGCCCGAGAGCTTTTTGAGCTCGACGAACATTGTCGCGAGCGACTGGCTTGGCGTGTGAAGGAGGGGGCATCACCTTTCGGCGGGACGCGCACGTGTCCCGCGGGGAGGTTCGGTATGGATGCCAGGCTGGAGCAGCTGCTCGCGCCCCGATACGACCGGGTGCGCCGGCACGGGCCGGAGACGGCGAACGAGGAGATCCTTCGGGAGATGCGTGAGCGCATCGCCTGGTACGCGAACCGTCCGCAGGACGAGGTGGAGCAGCGGCTGGAGGCGCTGGAGCGCGAGTGGGACATCGAGCGGGTGCTGGAGGCGAAAGCGGCTTCGCTGTCCCTGATGGGGCTGTTGCTGGGCGTGACGGTGGACAGGAAGTGGCTTTGGGTGCCGGGAGTGGTGGCGGGGTTCCTGCTGCAGCACGCGGTTTCGGGGTGGTGCCCACCGGTGGAGGTGTTCCGCCGGTTGAAGTTCCGCACGCGCAAGGAGATCGACGCGGAGAAGTTCGTGTTGAGGGTGCAGCGGGGAGACTTCCGAGGCGCGGAGATAGGGCACTCGGCGAGCTCGGAGGGACCGGGCTGGGGCTGAGAGACGTAAGGGGGCGGATGAACGAAAGCTCACACTGAGGGTGTCCTGGGGCTCAGGACTCTCGGTGCGTCGCGTCGGGTAGGAGGAAACTCGGATAGGGCGAGCCCCGAGAATGGGGGGCACCGCACCTTCCGGCTCTGTGCCAGAGGAGACGACCGTGAGCGCTTCCCGAATCAACCAGCCCCCGAAGGGTGCGGTTCCCAGCCCGAAGAGCGAGGCCGCCACGAGCAGCCGCGAGGTCCGCAAGCAGGACGCGGCCGTGGTGCCGGAGAAGGCGGCCCAGAAGTCGCCGGCGGGAGCGCCCGAGGCACGGGACGCCTTTGAGACGACGTCCCGGGCGGCCTCGGCTCGGGGCAAGGACTCTGCGTTCGAGACGGCCGCGCGCCCTGTGGGTGCACGCGGTACGGGCTCCGCATTCGAGACCACGAGCGGTGCCGCCGCGATGAACGTGCTGGGTGCAAGGGCCGCGGGCGCGGTGGGGGTGAATGCGCTGGCGGTGGGGGCGCCGGTGAAGGGCTCGGTGACGCTGGTGTACGACGCGGGGCCGCACGCGGAGCTCACGAATCTACAGCTCAAGGGGAGCTGGGATGAGACGGGCCGTTACAGCGCGCAGTGGAACGAGCGCACCATTCCGATGAAGCCGCTGGGGGACGGCAAGTGGGCGGCGACGGTGGAGTTGCAGGACGATGGCCAGCCCCACGACTGGGAGTGGGGAGTGCTGGCGGACGGCCCGACGGGGAAGGGCGCGTGGGCGGTGATGGGCGAGGGCAACCTGAAGCTGGACGTGAGGAAGCCCACGACGACGTATGCGCCGACGACGTACCACGAGATGGGCTCGAGGAAGTCGGGAGCGGACGCGACGTTCAAGTTCTGGGCGGGGAACGCGAAGAGCGTGCAGGTGAAGGTGACGGACGCGGAGGGGAGGGAGCAGCGCTTCCCGATGGAGCGGGGCGAGGATGGCAACTGGTCGGCGCGGGTGCAGGGGGGCTGGAAGGACCTGGTGGGCAAGTCCTACGTCTACGAGGTGGTGGACTCGGAGGGCGTGACGAGTGACCGACCGGACCCGTACGCGCGGGAGATGATGGGCGAGCAGCGGGGCGTATCGCGGATGTACCTGGACGCGAAGACGGGCAAGGAGGTGAACCGTTACGCGGGGGACAGCGTCGAGCTGATGCGCTTCGACATCGATGACGAGGAGGACGCGCACAGTGCGTACCTGGTGTTGAAGGACGCGAGTGGGCGGCAGCTGAGCCGGGACGAGCTGCTGGCGCGGCTGGGGAACTTCGACGCCTCGCTGGTGGACAAGCTGCACGACGGGAAGTTCAACGACCTGTGGTCGAAGAACGTCGAGGCGGACGGGCGCATTCGGATGACGAATGCGGGTGGGGCGTGGTCGGCGCTGGTGAACGACCCGAAGAAGCTGGTGGGGTTGCAGTACGAGTTCCAGGTCTACGAGAAGGACGCGAAGGGCAACCTGCGGCTGCGGGATGACGGGAACGGGGATGGGAAGCTGAGTGCGGGCGAGCGCCTGAAGTCACCGAACAACGACCCCTGGAGCAACGTGCTCACGGAGGCGAGCGGGGTGTCGTTCCGGGGAGCGGTGATCACGGACCCGACGAGCCACACGTGGAAGCACGACACTGCGCCGCGGGAGAAGGACCCGAGCAAGTGGGTGGTGTACCAGCTGCACGTGGGGAGCTTCCTGGGCGAGGCGAAGAACGCGGACCGCTCGACGCTGGAGGACCTGACGGCGAGGCTGGACTACTTCAAGAAGCTGGGGGTGAACACGCTGGAGCTGTTGCCGGTGAACGAGGTGGAGGGGAACCGGAACTGGGGTTACCTGGGGGTGAACAGCCTGGCGGTGGAGAGCTCGTTCGGCTTCGAGGACGCGGATGGGAAGTGGGTGAGCGGGACGGACGCGCTGAAGCGCTTCATTGACGAGGCTCACGCACGGGGGATGAACGTCATCTCGGACGTGGTCTACAACCACGTGCACGGCGACCACAACGGGATGTGGGGACTGGGAGGGCCGGACAACCCATTCTTCAACTGGTCGAAGGAGCCGGGGAAGTTCGAGCAGCGGGACACGCCGTGGGGAGCGGTGCCGGCGTATTCGAACCCGAAGGTGAAGCAGTTCTTCGTGGACCACGCGGTGGCGCAGGTGGAGGAGCTGCACTTTGACGGACTGCGCTTCGACTTCACGGAGCCCATCAAGGGAGTGGGAGGGAAGGATGGGTGGGAGCTGTTGAGGGAGATCAACCGGCAGGTCCACTTCTTCAACCCGGACGTCTGGACGGTGGCGGAGCAGTTTGATTACGACCCGAGCATCACGAAGCCGGCGCAGAAGGACGGGACGGGAGGGGGCTTCGACGCGCAGTGGTACACGGAGTTCCAGCACCGGCTGGTGAATGACAACAGCAATCCGGGGCTGCTCCAGGCGGCGGCGCGCGGGTGGGAGACGGACATGGACGCGTTCATGTCCATGCTGACGAGCCCGCGGGGGCTGGATGGGTGGAAGAAGGCGCTGACGATCATCTCGAACCACGACGAGGTGGGGAACGCGCAGCGGACGATGAACACGGCGGAGGGGGTCAGGCCGACGGAGTTCCCGGAGCAGTGGTCGAGGAGCGCGGCGCGTTTTGCGGCGGGGGTGGGGATGGCGGGGCCGGGCATTCCGATGTTCTTCCAGGGAGACGAGTTCGGCGCGCAGAACGACTTCCGGTGGGGCAACCCGTCCACGTGGGACAGTGACTGGAGCTGGGAGTCGCTGGGGAAGGATTGGAACTGGGACAAGGTGACGTTCAACGACGCGAGGAAGGCGTCGTACGAGCGGCTCTTCACGCTGTCGCCTGAGGCGCGAGCGAAGGATGGGGAGTACCGGGGGTTGTCGGCGGAGGACCGGAAGGTCTTCGAGAGTCTGGCGGGGATGCCGGCGGAGCAGCGGACGGAGGCGATGCTGGACATCACGAGGCAGCAGAGCTTCCGGTTCTACCAGGACGCGATTTCACTGAGACACTCGAGTCCAGCGTTCCGCGCGGATGCGGAGGTGAACCGGGTGTACACGCACAACGAGGACTCGGTGTTGGCCTTCACGAGGAAGGCTGGGGGTGAGGAGTACCTCGTGGTGGGCAGCCTGAACCGGCAGAACCTGGAGGGCTACACGATGCCGTTGCCGCCGGGGAACTGGAAGGAAGTGCTGAACAGCGACGCGGGGGTGTACGGGGGCAACAACTTCGGTAACTACGGAGCGACGCTGAGCGGCGGGAACACGAAGGTGAACATCCCGGCGGCGGGCTACGTGGTCTTCAAGAAGGAATAGAGGACGGGAGACGCTTGGAACGTAGTGGTTGATGGGCCCTCGGAGGGGCGGGCTGCTGGTGCCTGCCACTGGGGGCCCAACCGTTTGGGCCGAGGACCAGTAGCGGGTGGTGCAAGGCGGGGAGGGAGATGACGTGGGCGGCTCCGAGTGTGGAGGGAGGGGATTGCTCACCAGCACGCCGAGCTGGCAGCCGGTTTTCCGGACTTCGTCGATTCAGTGCGACGAGGCGCACCCGTCGAGGTCGTGAGCGGTCCCCTCGAGCCGGAGCGCAGGCCAGGCTGCTCGCTCCACGGCGAACCTTTAGGGAGAAGCCCTGGTCGTGGGCCTCATGCTGGCTCATAGGTTGGGGGGCCGCCTCGATAGGGCCTAGAGGTCGGGAGCTGCCCTGGGAACGTGGTTCCAGGTGGACCGCATAGGCGGGTGGGCGTTCGTAACGACGCTGGACTTGGAGCCGGCGCACCTAGTTGAGGTGGGGCGGGGGGAGCGGAGAAGGAACGCCGCGATCACCGTCGTGTGGATTGACCTGGCGTGCGCCCTGGTTCACCAGGAGGAAGA
>NZ_JAPNKA010000001.1:12947500-12955000 GCF_026626635.1 Archangium lansingense | reverse complement strand
CACAGGACTCTGCGAAGGCAAGAAGCCGACGTATAGGGTCTGACTCCTGCCCGGTGCTGGAAGGTTAAGGGGATTCGTCAGCCGCAAGGCGAAGCGATGATCCGAAGCCCCAGTAAACGGCGGCCGTAACTATAACGGTCCTAAGGTAGCGAAATTCCTTGTCGGGTAAGTTCCGACCTGCACGAATGGAGTAACGACTTCCGCACTGTCTCGGAGAGGGACTCAGCGAAATTGAAATAGCTGTGCCGATGCAGTTTACCCGCAGCAAGACGGAAAGACCCCGTGAACCTTTACTACAACTTGACAGTGACACTAGGGTTCGACTGTGTAGGATAGGTGGGAGCCTTTGAAGCCGGGCCGCTAGGTTCGGTGGAGGCAACGGTGAAATACCACCCTGTCGGATTCTGGTGTCTAACCACGCCCCCTTAACGGGAGCTGGGACACTGTCTGGTGGGTAGTTTGACTGGGGCGGTCGCCTCCCAAAACGTAACGGAGGCGCGCGATGGTTCCCTCAGCCCGATTGGAAACCGGGCGTCGAGTGCAATGGCATAAGGGAGCTTGACTGCGAGACCGACAGGTCGAGCAGGTGCGAAAGCAGGTCATAGTGATCCGGTGGTCCTGAATGGAAGGGCCATCGCTCAACGGATAAAAGGTACTCCGGGGATAACAGGCTTATCTCCCCCAAGAGTTCACATCGACGGGGAGGTTTGGCACCTCGATGTCGGCTCATCGCATCCTGGGGCTGGAGCAGGTCCCAAGGGTTTGGCTGTTCGCCAATTAAAGCGGTACGCGAGCTGGGTTCAAAACGTCGTGAGACAGTTTGGTCCCTATCTGCTGTGGGCGTAGGATACTTGAGAGGCTCTGACCTTAGTACGAGAGGACCGGGTTGGAGACACCGCTGGTGTACCAGTTGTCTCGCCAGAGGCATCGCTGGGTAGCCATGTGTCGATTGGATAACCGCTGAAAGCATCTAAGCGGGAAACCGACCTCAAGAACAGGTATCCCGGGCGCAAGCCCCTGAAGACCCGTCGAAGACTACGACGTTGATAGGCCGGGTGTGTAAGCGCGGTAACGCGTTGAGCTAACCGGTACTAATTGGTCGTGAGGCTTACTATACCTCAATCTCTCACAGGCTCCACCCCACCAGGGGAGAGCTGAGGGATTCGAGTCCAAGGTCGAGGCCCCGAGCGCGCTCCAAAGAGAGCGGCGCCGGCCCGGAAGAAGGCACAAGCTTCTCTAAAGCAGAATTGAAAACTACCCTTTGTATGCACGAGTCACTCAGTTTCCGGTGGCAATGTCGGAGGGGTCCCACCCGTTCCCATCCCGAACACGGAAGTTAAGCCCTCCAGAGCCGATGGTACTCCGCGGGAAACCGCGCGGGAGAGTAGGTCGCTGCCGGATTTTTTTTGAAGGCCCCGAGTCCTCACAACACGTGAGAACTCGGGGCCTTCGCCTTTGCGGGCTACTGCATTTCTGCGCCCTACGTGTGTCTTTCCGTGGCGGCGCGCTTCCCGTGACACCCTTCTGCTCTTCTCGCTGGCGATGCACCTCGCGCAGGACTCCGTCTCCCCCGCGTTCCAGGTACCTCCGCGCATGTTCCGCCAGGGGAACGAGCAGTGCTCGTGGCCCGGGGATGCGCGGAGCGTAGCGCCGCAGCAGTGAGCCCGTGAGCCACCACCGAATTGCTCGAGCCACGCGTTCCTCGCTGCCGAGATCCGCAGCGGAAATAGGAAGCAGGCCGTACGCATCCGGCTCACTCCGCCCGCGCTCGAAGCCAAGCCGGTTGAGCAAATGTTGCTGTGCCGGGCTGATGCGTTCGTCCTCTCCCTGCCCCAGGTAGAGCAGGACGAGCTGCTCTCCTCCCGAAGGGTCCGAGGAGTTGGGTCCGCTCGCGGCTCGCCGCATGGGCTTGCGGGTGGAGGGTGCACCTGCCATTGCCGGGGGGCGGGTCAGGTCGATCAATCGTGCAATGGCTTCCGGGTTGCCTTGAGCCCCGGGAGAAGCCGGCAGGGAAATGAAGCGCAGGGAGATGTTGTTTCCAGGCTCTTGGAGCACCCAGTCTCCCCCTGCTGCCACTTGAGTTCCAGGGTGCGTCCGTTGTCTGCCCTCAATTGCAGGGGTAGGCGTCCGCGATGCGGCACCTCCGCGTTCCGTGAGGCAAATCCAAAGTCCTTCAGTGCGCGGCAGGTGAGAAGCACGCCGAAAGCCTCGAATGCCGCGTGGAACTCGCGCTGGCGCTCGAGGTGCTCCGTCGGGCTGAGCTTCCTGTCCTGGACCGCCCGCTCCCTGCGCCTCCACAGCCGAGCCACCTCCCGATAGTGGGGATCATTCATCAGGATGTTCGTTCGCCGCAGCGTGCCCGGCACTTGCGCTCGGACGGGAATGGCGCCGTAGAGGCGGGAATCCCGGAGCCCCAGCAACTCCCGGCGCAGCAACTCGAGCGTGTGGAGCGTCTCCTGGGCGATGCGCGAGCCCTGCTCGGCGTCCTTGAGCTGACGCCCCCAGAGCCGGAAGAGCCGTTGTTGCCGCCAATGCGTCCCCTCTGCTCGCGTGGACAGCTCCTGGAGCGCCCGGTCGAACAGGCGCCAGACCTCGCGCACCTCCGCGATTCGCCGGCTCACGTCGCGCAGCAGGTGATCCACCAGCCTGACGGCCACGCGGTTCTCGTAGATGTCCCACAGATCCTCGGTGACGGTGGCCAGCAGGCGTTTGGGACGCACGCCCCGCACCGTGCGGATCTCCCAGTCCTCGGAGTGGGCCGCGAGGTAGCCCGTTGCCTGGCTGGGAATGCGGCGGGCTCGTGCCGTCGGGACCCGGTCCTGCTCCGAGTGCAGGTGCAGCCGCGGACGTTTGCACACGTGCTTGAGCGGGCCGAGACCTCGCTCGATGTCCCGCTCCAAGCGCTGTAGCCGCGCACGCTCGTCGAGGTTGCGCATCACCGGGGAGACCTGGGTGAGCCCGTCCCAGGCCGAGGGCTGCTCGAAGTGGTTCGCGATCTCCTTACCAATATCGAGGATGCGCGCCATGTCCCGCTCGCTCGGGAGAAGCGCGGGATCGAATCGCCCCACGCGCCGAGTCTCGTCGTCCTGGACGCTCCACCCCTGTCGCGCGTCTGGCAGCAGGTAGTCCAAAGCCCGGGCGGGCTCCCGGTTGTGCCAGACGCCACCGGACGCCTCCAGCACCCATTGGCCAGGCACGGCCAACGAGGTGAGGAATTCACGCTCCACCCCGTGGATGCGATCTCTGAAGACAAAGCTCATGCCGCGTCCACCCCTTCCTCTTCCAGCTCCCGCGGCTGGCGGCGCTCGTCCTTGATGAGCTTCAGGGATTGGGATTGATCCGGAGCCAGGCGGCCTTGCAAGCTCTTGAAGGCCTTGCTCACCGCTTCCTCCAGGGCGTCTAGATCCTCCTGCTGGGTCTCATGGCGCCCGCGGATCTTCCGCAGTAGCTTGGTCGCGATGAGGTGATCGGCGGCCTCCACCTCCGAGCCACCGCTGGCCAGCACCACGGGCACGAAGTCCGCCACCTGCCGCTCCAGCCGGCTGCCCCAGCCCACCTGGAAGTGCGCGTCCAACACGGGGGACAGGTGCTGATCCAGCACCCGGGCCACCGTCTTCGCGCCCGCCTCATGCTTCTGCCGGGCCTCCTCGAATGCTCGCAACAGGGCCTTGTATGACACCGGGGGACGCTCGGACCGGTGCTCGGCTTGGACGGCCTGCCGATGGCGGGGCAACTCCATCACGTGGGCGCGATCGTACGTCTTGTCCGCGAACTCGACCGTCGTCTCGTCATGGTTGGCGGTGCCGATGAACCACACGTTGCTCGGGATGGCCAGGGTGTGCCTGTCCCGGAAGCGCTGGGGCGGCTTCTGGGTGGGATCCGTTACCAGCCGCACCTCCCGTTTCGTCTCGGGCTGCTCGAGTTGGGCGAGTAGGTTGGCGAAATACTGCTCGGGCCGTGACAGGTTCATCTCGTCCAGGACGATCAGACAGAGCCGATCCCTGAACGCCGGGGTCTGGGCCCGGTAGAGCGCCAGCAGGAAGTCGCTCTCGTAATGGCGCCCCTCGAAGGCGTTGAAATAGCCCAGCAGATCGTCCCGGTCGCGCCAACCCGCCTGCACCTCGACGAGCGTGAAGGCTCCCCCGACGGCGCGGGCGAACTCCCGCGGCAGGCTCGTCTTGCCCGTGCCGCTGATGCCCTGGAGCAGGTGCAGCCGGCTCATGGCGAGCCCCGCCACGAAGGCCCGCACATCCCGTTCGGAGTAATACAACTCCTGCTTCGTCTGCGGGTTGTACGCCAACCGGTGCCTCAAATCCTTGCAGAATTTGTCCAGCCTGGGCACCCGCTCCTCGACTTCCACCTCCCGCTGAAGGCCAGTATCCTCATCCATGGCGGCACACAGGGGAAAGGCGGGCTGGGATCTGGCCCGCTGGATGAGCTCGCCCACCTTGCGCTCGTATTCTTCGAGCGCGCTGCCCAGCGCCTTGTTGTAGGTCTCGGCCGCCTCCTTCTGCCGTTTGAGGGACTCGAGCTCCGAGACGGCGATGGCGTGGTTGCCTAGGCGGGCCTTCAGCTCCGAGTTCTCCCGCCGCAGCCGCGCCAGCTCCAATTCCCGCTGCTCGTGCTCGGCGTCCAACTGCCGCAGGCGTTGCTTTTCCTGCTCGTTGGGCCGTGTCGCCAGTTCCTGCTCCAGCTTTCGCCGCTGCTCCTCCAGGCTCCGGAGTTGCTCCAGCACCTCGCGGGGGCTGCGCTGCTCGAACTGGCGATTCGCCTCCTCCACCTTGCGCAACTCCGCCTGCAGGTGGTTGCGGTCCCGGCGCGTGTCCTCGAACAGCAGCCGGGTGGACTCCAGCTCCGCTTGCAGCGACTCCACCCGCGCCGCGGCCTTCTGCTCCACCCGCTTCTCCAGCAGCCGCTTCCCATCCTCCAGCAGCTCCGCGTCGGCTCGCAGCTGGATGCGCTCCTGGCGCAGCTTCTGGCGCTGTTGCTCCAGCGTGCTCTCGCGCGACTCCAGTTCCTCGCGCCAGGCCTCCAGTGACTTGTGGACGCGCTGGCGCTCCTGCTCCAGCTGCTGTTCGGCCTGGAGTCGCCGCTCGGCCAGCTCCGTCGCGAGCTGAGCGCGGGCCTGGCGCGCCTCTCCCTCCAGCCGCTGCCGCAGGGTCTCCATGTCCTTGACCCAGCCGGCGTGTACCTCCGAGAGCTTCACCGGTAGGGCCTGCAGCTCGGCCTCGAGCTCCGTCTTGCGCTGCCGCAGCTCTGCGAGCGCGGAGGACTGCTGGGCGACGAAGCCCGCCCGGGCGTTCTCCTCCCGCTCGAGCAGCTGGAGCTCCTGGTCCTGCACTTCCTTCTGCCGGGCGAGCAGCTCGCGGCGCTCCGCCTCCAGCACGTCCGCCTCCGCCTTCCGCTTCGTGGCATCGTCCCGAGCGAGCCGCTCCTGCTCCTTCTTCTGCTCCTCGTGCTCCTTGCGCCGTGTCTCGAGCTGCCGCTCCCGCTCGTCGAGCCGGCTCCGCTCCTCCTCGAACCGCCTGCGGCGGCATCGGCCTTGCGTTCCTCGTCCTGAGCGCGCTTGAGCTGCGCCTCCCAGAGGTGGCGGGCCAGGTCCGCTTCGTTCCAGGCCGTCTTGAGATCCACGGGCTCTGGAGGCGGAGCCGCGGTGAGCCCGGCGGCGACGCTTCGATCCTCCTCGGTGGCGGTGCGGCCGGCCTCGGTGACGGCGCTGACAATCTTAGAGAAGAAGGATCGATTCTGTTCCGCGGAAGGGTCAGGCGTCTGGCTGCTGGGGGCGGTCTGTGCCGGAGGCGTGTCACCGCGCTGCGGTGCGTACTTGTTATTCTTCTTCTTGCTCATGTGATGGGGAAATCTCGTTCACGGGTGCATGCCGTGGAGCGCTTCCACGGCTTCGTAGACAGCCGAAATCACGGAGAGGCGTTGCTCCACGGTGAGCGGGGGAGCGGGGCGGCGTCTGGCATGTGCGGCACTCGTGTCGCGGACGGTCGCCAATGTATCGAGCCGCTCGAGCAGCTCGGGGGTGGTACGAGCCGCCGCATGGAGTGGGTGGGTGCCATCCATGCTGGCGGTCATCAGCGCCGCCAGCAGGTGGGGTCGTAGCGACTGTCCCCCCTCTCGGGCGGCCCAGACCACCTTCCGCTCGTCCACCCGGGCGAGCGAGCGGGGCAGGGGCGTCTTGAATCCGATGTTGGAGGCGATCCGTTCGAAGAGCAGCGCGTTGGACTCCCGGTCTCCCGTGAGCTTCCGCCAGTACTCGTCACCCGGCGCGCCTCCGCCGGACGCGACTTGCTCTGACCTCCACGCTCGGGGCCCTGGTCTCTCGGCACGGCGATGAAGGCGGCCACGGCGTCTCCGTAGTCGCGCAGCCCGTGGGTGAATTCCTCCGCCGGCCGCCCGGAGTGGATGCGGGGATCCTCATGGTGCTCGTGAAGACGCGGCTGACGAAGTCTCCCAGCACCGGGTGCATCCGGTACTGGGTGTCGAGCGTCACCACCCGGGGAAAGCCATCCAGGCGCGTGCGCTCCCGGAGCGAGTGGAAGAGCCGCTCGAAGAGGCTCTTCTTCAAGGCCTCGCGGGTCTGCGTGGAGACGGACTCCTCGAGCTGGCGCTCCACGTCCGGCTCCAGCATGTGCGGCAGTTGCCGGTGGTCCCACGAGCACGATGCGCCGGCGGCCCAGAGCCAGGGGGGATGAAGAGATCGAGCGGGTTGGCGCGGGCGGCCTCGTCGACGATGACGGAGTCGAAGACGAGCTGCTCCTCCTTGAGCGCCGCCATGCCCGTGCTGGCGGACTGCTGGCAGGTCGAGGCGAGCACCACGGTGTAGTGGCCCAGCATGTCCCGGACGCCGTCGGGGTCATGGTAGAGGTCGTCGAGGAACCCGGCGATGACGCTTTCGGCACCCTGGTGGGTGCCGGCGACGGTGCGCCGCGCGGCCTCGAGGGCTTCCTTGAGGAGCTCGTCCGTCTCCGTGTCCGTGGAGGGGAGGAGCGCGGGGGCGGGCGTCCGGAGCCAGCCGCTGCAGCAGCGTCTCGCGGAGCCGGGACAGTTCCGGCAGGAAGGGGGGCGCCACCTCCTGCGTCCACGCGGCCGCGCGGGTGAGCAGGTCGCGTTCCGTCGCCTCCCCCAGGGCGCGCTCCGTCAACAGGCGCAACACCTTGGCGGCCTTGAGTGCACCATCATCCAGGAAGGACACGGCTTCCACCCGGAGGCCGCGGATGGCCAGCAGCAGGTACTCTCGCTCCTCGGCGTCTTCGCCGTCGGGGCGCGTCGTGCCGCGAGCCAGTCGGGTGGCGCGCAGGCGCAACCTGTCCAAGAGGGAGCCCGGGAGGAGCTCTCGTCCCAGGTCCGCTACCTCCCGGAGCACGCCCGCCGTCCGCTCCACCGTCCCGGGTTGGGCCAGGTGCGCGGTGACGAGCAACCGGATGCGTTTGAGTGTGGTGCTGCCCGGCTCCTGGACGAGTGAGGATTCCAGGGCCTCGATGCGCTCCTTGC
>NZ_JAPNKA010000001.1:12932500-12942500 GCF_026626635.1 Archangium lansingense | reverse complement strand
GAACCAGGGGAAGTGAAACATCTCAGTACCCTGAGGAAAAGAAAACAATGAGTGATTCCCGGAGTAGTGGCGAGCGAAACGGGAACAGCCTAAACCAGTGTCACGCAAGTGGCACTGGGGTTGCGGGTCCGCGGTAGGACCTTTGCCGGTTAGCGGAAGCACCTGGAAAGGTGCACCAAAGAGAGTGACAGTCTCGTACGCGAAAACTGGTGGAGGCCGAGCGGGGTACCCAAGTAGGGCGGGACACGTGCAATCCTGCCTGAATCAGCCGGGACCATCCGGTAAGGCTAAATACTCCTTGGCGACCGATAGTGGACAAGTACCGCGAGGGAAAGGTGAAAAGAACCCCGGTGAGGGGAATGAAAAGAACCTGAAACCGCATGTCTACAAGCAGTCCGAGCACTACGGGGCAACCCAGTGCGAGGGCGTACCTTTTGCATCATGATTCGGCGACTTAATGTACGTAGCGAGGCTAAGCCGATAGGTGGAGCCGGAGCGAAAGCGAGTCCTAAATGGGCGACTACAGTTGCGTGCATTATAACCCGAAGCGGGGTGATCTACACATGGCCAGGTTGAAGTGAGGGTAACACCTCATGGAGGACCGAACTCATGAAAGTTGAAAATTTCTGGGATGAGCTGTGTGTAGGGGTGAAAGGCCAATCAAACTCCGTGATAGCTGGTTCTCCCCGAAAGATATTTAGGTATCGTCTTGGGTAATTCAATACTGGAGGTAGAGCACTGGAACGGCTAGGGGTCTCACCAGATTACCAAACCGTACCAAACTCCGAATGCCAGTAATTGTTAGCCCGGGAAGCAGTCAGTGGGTGATAACGTCCATTGGCAAGAGGGGAATAACCCAGACCGACAGCTAAGGCCCCCAAGTCTAGTCTAAGTGAACACTAGAAAGGATGTGGCAGGTCATTGACAACCAGGAGGTTGGCTTAGAAGCAGCCATCCTTTAAAGAAAGCGTAATAGCTCACTGGTCGAGACAGGCCGCGCCGAAAATGTAACGGGGCTCAAGACTAGCGCCGAAGCTTCGGATTGCATGCGTCAGGCGCATGCAGTGGTAGGGGAGCGTTGCAACTACGGCGAAGGTAGACCGCAAGGGCTGCTGGAGTGGTTGCGAGTGCTGATGCCGAAATGAGTAGCGATAAAGGGGGTGAGAAACCCCCTCGCCGTAAACCCAAGGTTTCCTGGGTCAAGTTAATCTTCCCAGGGTTAGCCGGAACCTAAGCTGAGGCCGAAAGGCGTAGGTGATGGAAAGCAGGTTAATATTCCTGCGCCATCTTGTAGACGTTGAACCGAGGAAGGACGGAGAAAGCTAGACGAGCTGGCCGGTGGTTGTGCCAGTCCAAAGGCGTAGGGGTGTCGCGTACGATGAAAAGGCGCGGCAGCTATCCCCGAGACCCCATGGCGTCCCGCAAGGGATTAGTCGTTGATGCTCGGCTTCCAAGAAAAGTTCCGCGGGGAGTCTACAGGGTGTCCGTACCGCAAACCGACACAGGTGGGTGAGGAGAAAATCCTAAGGCGCTTGAGAGAACTCTCCTCCAAGGAACTAGGCAAATTTCCACCGTAACTTCGGAAGAAGGTGGGCCTCTGGTAGGTGTAGGCGTACAGCCGAAGCCGAGAGAGGTTGCAGAGAAATGGCGGTAGCGACTGTTTACCAAAAACACAGGACTCTGCGAAGGCAAGAAGCCGACGTATAGGGTCTGACTCCTGCCCGGTGCTGGAAGGTTAAGGGGATTCGTCAGCCGCAAGGCGAAGCGATGATCCGAAGCCCCAGTAAACGGCGGCCGTAACTATAACGGTCCTAAGGTAGCGAAATTCCTTGTCGGGTAAGTTCCGACCTGCACGAATGGAGTAACGACTTCCGCACTGTCTCGGAGAGGGACTCAGCGAAATTGAAATAGCTGTGCCGATGCAGTTTACCCGCAGCAAGACGGAAAGACCCCGTGAACCTTTACTACAACTTGACAGTGACACTAGGGTTCGACTGTGTAGGATAGGTGGGAGCCTTTGAAGCCGGGCCGCTAGGTTCGGTGGAGGCAACGGTGAAATACCACCCTGTCGGATTCTGGTGTCTAACCACGCCCCCTTAACGGGAGCTGGGACACTGTCTGGTGGGTAGTTTGACTGGGGCGGTCGCCTCCCAAAACGTAACGGAGGCGCGCGATGGTTCCCTCAGCCCGATTGGAAACCGGGCGTCGAGTGCAATGGCATAAGGGAGCTTGACTGCGAGACCGACAGGTCGAGCAGGTGCGAAAGCAGGTCATAGTGATCCGGTGGTCCTGAATGGAAGGGCCATCGCTCAACGGATAAAAGGTACTCCGGGGATAACAGGCTTATCTCCCCCAAGAGTTCACATCGACGGGGAGGTTTGGCACCTCGATGTCGGCTCATCGCATCCTGGGGCTGGAGCAGGTCCCAAGGGTTTGGCTGTTCGCCAATTAAAGCGGTACGCGAGCTGGGTTCAAAACGTCGTGAGACAGTTTGGTCCCTATCTGCTGTGGGCGTAGGATACTTGAGAGGCTCTGACCTTAGTACGAGAGGACCGGGTTGGAGACACCGCTGGTGTACCAGTTGTCTCGCCAGAGGCATCGCTGGGTAGCCATGTGTCGATTGGATAACCGCTGAAAGCATCTAAGCGGGAAACCGACCTCAAGAACAGGTATCCCGGGCGCAAGCCCCTGAAGACCCGTCGAAGACTACGACGTTGATAGGCCGGGTGTGTAAGCGCGGTAACGCGTTGAGCTAACCGGTACTAATTGGTCGTGAGGCTTACTATACCTCAATCTCTCACAGGCTCCACCCCACCAGGGGAGAGCTGAGGGATTCGAGTCCAAGGTCGAGGCCCCGAGCGCGCTCCAAAGAGAGCGGCGCCGGCCCGGAAGAAGGCACAAGCTTCTCTAAAGCAGAATTGAAAACTACCCTTTGTATGCACGAGTCACTCAGTTTCCGGTGGCAATGTCGGAGGGGTCCCACCCGTTCCCATCCCGAACACGGAAGTTAAGCCCTCCAGAGCCGATGGTACTCCGCGGGAAACCGCGCGGGAGAGTAGGTCGCTGCCGGATTTTTTTTGAAGGCCCCGAGTCCTCACAACACGTGAGAACTCGGGGCCTTCGCCTTTGCGGGCTACCCTCCGACCTGGCGCTCGAACTGCCCGCCGGCTCCTGGCCTTTGGGCAAGCTCGGAGCAAGAGCACTCGGCGGTGGTGATGCCGCTACGTCGCGATCGGCACGGCGATAGAGCCCAAAGAGGACGCAGCGGGCGACCGTGCGCAGCTAAAGCGTGCTCTGGTCTCGGGCAATTGAGGCGATGAGAGTGCGTGGCCCGATTATTCCCAATGCGTCTATCGCTACCTGGGTGGTGTATGTGCGCCTGGAACCCGCGCACCCGTTCAGTTTGCGACTCGGGGATCAGGTAGCAGGGTGGGGCGGCACGTCTTTTATTCATGCGCGTGGCCACGAGCCATCCATTTGCTCCTGCGTCCGTTGGAAGCTCGTGTCGAGCGTCCTGCTGTGCCGCGGCCCCGCATCGATCGGGAGGCTCTACCACTGTGGCTGTCTCGGAGGATGCGTTGGCGAGTCCGAGGCACTCGTGCGTACTGCCCTGGCGGACAGCGCGGCCGAGCTCTCAGACGTGACCGCTCGCAACCTGTGAGCGCTGACATTCGAGGTGCACTACACCGCCACCGGGGGCGTGTCGCCGATGCGCTTGCACATCACACGCGTGCGAGCTGATCATATTGGCGAGCTGAGGAAGCCCTCATGGTGGGCTCAACCTTCCAGACGCACGAGAAGTTATCCGGGATGAGCTCTTCCCGGATGTGGACCTCGCGCTGTGCCGTGGTTGAAATATCGGTCGCGATGATGGCTCGGCGTACGGCTTCCTCGTCGATGCGTTCGAGCACCTCGAGCCCTTCAACCGATGCCTTGATTTGAGTTCGATACGGTGGGAGAGCGCGAGGTTTTGCTCCAGCGGTTGTCGAGAGGCTCCTTGGTACGGAATCGCTGGAGGGCTCCTCAATCAGCAGCGCAAGAAGCTCGACGAGCGTGTCGCGGCTGAGATGGTCCGCCTGGTTGCGGACGCGCTTCGCAAGCTCTCGGAGAGCGGGCTCGTGGAGTTCGCTGACGATGCGCGCCTGAAGCCGCAGTACGTAGTCGGAGGGCGCTTGTCTGTACCTATGCAACGGAGCGGAAGAGGGCGGCAGAAGAGAAGTAAGTACTCGCCCGAGCCCGTCGGTGACGTAAGCGCAGAGGCGTGAGCATGTCCGTCGCCACCAAGGAGGCGGAAGCGATGGATATGAAGGAGCAGGCAGAGAAGTTCCGGCGACAGGTACTGGAGCGAGGAGAAGTGGGCCCGCGTACGCGCTACACGCAGGAGCAGAGACAGGAAGCGGTGGCGTACATGCGAGCCCGCCAGCAAGAAGGGGCGAGCAGGGAGGATGCGGCGAAGGAGTTGGGCGTGAGCAGTTGGACGCTCAGCCGCTGGGGCAGCGCAGCCCGCCGAGCCACCCAGGAGGAGCCGGCGCGGAGCGCGCTGGTAGCTGTAGAGGTGAAGGCCGCGCGCACTGAGGCCAGAAGAGGGGGGCTGGTGGTGCACGGGCCCGGAGGGGTACGGGTGGAGGGATTGTCCCTCGAGGACGCAGTGGCATTGCGTTGCAGCTGCGTTTGCAGGAGTTGGAACGGCAGCTCGCGCAGCGCACCGGCGAGCTGTTTGGCCGCTCCAGCGAGAAGCGCCCCCAGCGCGAGCAGGACGAGGGGAACAAACCCGAGCCGCCCACGCACGGCCACGGCCCGCGCGCCCAGCCCACGCTGCCGGCGCTGGAGGTGGAGCACACGCTGGAGGAGTCCGACAAGCAGTGTCCCAAGTGCGGCGGGACGCTGGCGGAGATGAAGGGCGAGATTCTGGGGGGAGACGAGACGCGCTGGCACGCCTGGGCGCTGTGCGCCCCTGACGCCGTGGTGTACCGGATACAGGAGGGCCGGGACACCGAGGCCGCGCGCAACATGCTCCAGGACTTTGGCGGAATCCTCATGGTGGATGGGCTGAGCACCTACGAGAGCGCCGCCGCGGGCTCCGGGGGAAAGCTGACCCTGGTGAACTGCTGGATGCACGCGCGGCGCAAGTACGTGGAGTGCGTGGAGGCCTTCCCCCAGGCTGAAGAGGCGCTGGAGATGATTGCCGGGCTGTACGCGGTGGAGCGCGAGTACAAGGAGGGAGCCGAGAGCCTGGAGCGTCTGCTGGAGCTGCGACAGCACAAGAGCCGTCCCCTCATCGAGCGGCTGCACCCGTGGGCGTGCGAGCACGCGCATTGCCCCAGTCGGCGCTGGGCCAGGCAATCAAATACATGAGCAACCGGTGGACGGGGCTGACGCGGTTTCTGACGGACCCTCGGGTGCCGCTGGACAATAGGGCCACCGAGCGCGCCATACGCGGGCTGGCGCTGGGGCGCAAGAACCACTACGGCAGCCGGAGTCGGCGCGGCACCGAGGTGGCGGCCCTCTACTACAGCCTGATGGAGACGGTGTTGGCGTTCACGAGGAAGCGCGGAAATTTGGACCGGGAAGCCGGAGGTGTGCCGGGGGTCCGGCATCCCGGTCCGAGGAGAGGCTCAGCGCTTGGACTTCGCCTTCCTGGTCGTCGCGGCCTCCTCGGCCTCGCGGCGGCGGTAGCTCTCGCCTTCGATAGCGAGGACGTCCGCGTGGTGGATGACGCGGTCAATCAGCGCGGTGGCGCACGCGGCGTTGGGAAAAATGGTCGGCCAGTCCGAAAACGCCAGATTCGTGGTCATCACCAATGAGCGTTGTTCATACCTGCGCGCCACGACTTGAAAGAGGAGGTCCGCGTTGCGCGCGTCGTAGGCGAGGTAGCCCATCTCGTCGATGACGAGCAGGCTGGTGCGGCTGGTGTAGTGGCGCAGGCGGCGGTCCAATGCGCGGCTGGTGTCCTGGGCACCCAGGTCGAGCAGCAACTGGGAGGCGGTGACGAAGAGAGCGGAGTGCCCCTTGAGGACGGCCTGGTGGGCGATGTTCTGCGCGATCATCGTCTTGCCCAGTCCCTGAGGGGCGACAATGACGACGTTGCGCGCGCGCTCCAGGAAATCCAGGCGCAAGGCGGACTCGACGGCCTCGCGGTCAATCTTCTTGGGCCATCCCCAGTCGTAGTCCGCCATGGGCTTGAAGCGGCCAAGGCGGCTGCGAGACAGGCGCCGCTCGAGACTTCTGCGGCCGCGTTCCTTCTGCTCCTCGTCGGCCAGGTGCTCCAGCATCTCGGTAGCGCCCCACCTGGCCTTGGTGGCGCGGGCGATGAGGTCCGCGAGGCCCTGGGAGGTGGCGTGCAGCCCGAGGGAGGCCAGGCGGTCAGCGAGTGGAGTCGTCATCGGCGGAGTCCTTGTTA
This sequence comes from Archangium lansingense, assembly GCF_026626635.1. GTDB lineage: Bacteria > Myxococcota > Myxococcia > Myxococcales > Myxococcaceae > Archangium > Archangium lansingense. The sequence goes on along the minus strand of NZ_JAPNKA010000001.1, from coordinate 12,936,100 downwards.
AGGAGGCGGTCATAGTCGGCGAGGGAGTGGGGGCGGGTGCGGGAGGCGGCGATGCGCGGGTCATCCGGCAGCACCACGGTGAGTGGTGGAGGCTGACGCTGGCGGCGAGCGCGCTGCTCCAGGAGGTGGGCCACGGCGGGGGCGCTCACCGCCCCCTTGCGCAGGGCCTCGGCGAGGGCCTCATCCAGGGCACGTGCGCCGTGGAGCGTAAGTAACTTCAGCAACTGCGCCGTGTGGTGTGACAGCGAGACATCGCGCTGAGCGAGGGCAGCGAGGAAGCCCTCCGCCTGCTGGCAGGAGGCGCGCAGCAAGTCCCGGCCGCGCAGCTCGTGCGCGCGGGCCTTGGCGTCGGCGAGAGCGGCGAGGTGGCCGGGCTGCTCCAGGGTGCGGCCCTTCTCGAAGCAGCGCGGGTGGGAGGCCACCTCCTGGGAGCCGTCCAGCACGCGCACGCGTGTCTCGGAGGCCACGAGGGTGAGGGGCTTCTTCACCAGGGTGTGTGGAATGGAGTAGTCGTTGGAGTCAAAGCGCACGTAGGGCGTCTTGCCGGAGGCGACGGGGCGCACCACGTCCGTGGGAAACGGGTGTGCGGGCAGGGGCAGCAGCCGCGGGCGTTCCTCCTCGAGGGCCGTGGCGACGGTGCGCCCGGTGACGTCGCCGGGCAATTGGCGCGCGTGGGCCACCTCGGCCGCCCACCGCGCCGCTTGCGCGTTGAGGTCATCCACGCCGCTAAAGGTGCGCGCGGCGAAGAAGGAGTCGCGCAGGTAGCGGATGGTGCGCTCCACCTTGCCCTTCTCGTTGCCGCGGTAGGGGGCGCAGGGCTTGGGTGCGAAGTGGTAGTGGCCAGCCAATTCCAGCAGGCGCGGGTGGAAGCGGATGGCGTCTCCGGCGCGCTCGAGCACCACGGACTTCAAGTTGTCGTACAGCAGCGCGCGCGGCACGCCCCCCAGCGCCTGGAAGGCCAGCACGTGGCCCTTGAGGAAGCTCTCCAGCGTCATGTCGAGGAAGAAGCGCGCATAGAGGGCGCGGCTGTGGCCCAGCACCATGACGAAGCAGCACAGAGGGCGGCGCGTGTTACCCACGGGCAGCGTGCCGAAGTGCCCCCAATCCACCTGGGCCTCCTCGCCCGCAAGCGTGCTGCGGCGCAGGAAGGCCTCGGCGCGAGAGGTGGGACGCACCGTGCGCACGTAGCGGCGCACCTGGAGCGGGCCACCCACGTAGCCGCGCGCCTTCACCATGTGGAAGAGGCGCATGGCGGTGAGGCGTGGGTGGGCCTCCAGGGTGGCTTGGATGAAGCCCTTGTAGGCATCCAGCAGCGTGGGCCTGACGGACTTCACCCCCGTGCCGCTGACGCGCTCGAGCGTCAGGGCGCGCCGGACGGTGTCGTGGTGCACGCTCAGCTCGGAGCAGATGGTGCCCACCTTCCAGTGCTCGGCGAAGTGCAGTCGGCGGATGCGGGCGGCGAGTTCGGGGGAAATCATGGGCCCACCTCACGGCGGACGGGCAGCCCTGAAGCGCCGGCCCACGTGGGTGCGCGCAAGTGTGGTGTGGCGCAGGAAGGGACTCTGACGCCCGCACGAGGTGCAGGCGGGGATGGAGGGCGGCGGTGCATGCGGCAGTGGCCTCGCTGCGCTCGGCTCCGCGGCCACCTGCGTGGCGGCCGGGGCCGGCGCGACGGGCACACTGGCTGTCCGCGCCACGGCAGCGGGAGACTGATGCGTCACTTTCTCTCGCCGCCGCTCCCGCCAGGCCGCCTGCCGCGCGGCATGCGCGTGCCGTCCGTCCCGGGTGCGCTGGTAGCGCGCACCAGCCGCGCGCATTGACTCCGCCCGCGCCCTTCGACTGCACGGCGGCCCGCAGTAGCGCTGGCCACGGTCGCACGCAGAGCAGAGGAAGAACACCTGCCGACACTCGGGCCGGCCGCACACCACGAAGCGCAGCGCCTCCACGACACTCCTGCGCGCGCCGGCTTCTGGCGCCGCGCCCCGGAGTGCGCTACCTCTTCCTCACCGGCTCGCCCCTCTCGCACACCAGGGCGCGCCTCCAAGGAGGGCCCTCCAGCCGCTACTGGTGGGCCTTCCGTCTTTTCAGGACGCGCGCGACCGTGGACTCCACCGGCGCACTCTCCCCCCCTCAACTTCTCGGCCGCACCCATCGCTGGGAGTAGTCTTGAAGTCAGGCAACCCCCGGCGACCCATGACCAGGAACCTGCGCTTCCTGGTGACCATCAACAGACGGCGAAGCTGTGCGGGGTGGACCCCAAGCGCTACCTGCGAGAGGCCGCGCTGGCGGCCCTGCGCGGGGAAGCGATTCCCCTGCCCAACCAGCTCGCGCAGCCCGCCGCGGGCTGACGCGCCACGGCACTCATTCCCACCTGTCTTGAGCTGACCGGGCGCCGCGCTGGCTGTCGCACCGCGGTGAGCGCTCCCTCATGCCCCGCGCTCGTCGTCAAGCTCCTCGACCACGGGGCTCGGCGAGCATTTACCGAGCTCATCGCGCTCCTTGAGCGTGGCTGGTCCGCGTGGCGCGAAAGCCTCACGGAGCTGACATCACACGGCCTTCACCATCTCAGGTGGGCTGGGTCGGCTTCTCGACTCATGCCAAGCCGAGGGCATCCCCAGACTCGGCTCGCCGCACCCCATTCCAAGGCCACGGACGCCAGGCGTGCGGCATTCGGGGATTGATGCGACCCACGATGGACCGTGCGGCTGCGCCCTCCTGCCCGTGCACTCGCCGCAGCGACGTCAACCTGACCGCCGTCGCGAGTATGCTCGGCGACTTCGCCATCCCGGAGCGGGTCTTTGTGGACGGCATCTCGATGGTGCTCTCCGAGCCGTGCTGCTTTGTCGAGCACCTTGGTGACCTGCCCGCCCAGCATGAGCGGTTGTTCGCCCACGTTTCAGGCTGGGATACCGCGACCGTTGCCCATCTACTCCTGCTGTCGCGTGCGCGCCCGTTGTTCATTTCGGAGACATCGAGTCTCGAAGCAGAGAGCGCAGAGCTAGAGGTGTTGAGTCCTTCTGAAGGGGGAAAGAGGCGGCAGCCGGGTCGTGGCGATGCTTGTGTACAGGCTCGTCGGTTCAGAGTGCCTTGGAGGCATCCGTCCGAGCCCCCGGTCCTTCGGGTGCTTATCGAGCGAACCTGGGTAGAAAGGAAGAGGGCGGGGACTTATGGCGACTACCGCTTAACGGCTCGAGCTCAAGCTGAATGCTGCGACTGTAGCGCCTGCTCGAGGCTCCCCGAGCTCTACGAGCTCTACTGAGGTGGAGCGGGAGTTGGGAGGCGTGGCTGAGAAGGTTGACGCCAGTGGGGCGCGGCAGGGCAGTCGGGGCCGCCGAGTGCCACGTGCGCCAGGCGGAACCTGAGGGAAGATGAAGTCGAAGAAGCGTGTTGACTCCCGACGCGGCGGTGGTAGAAGCCGCGCCCCTCCACAGGGGGAAGTCGCGCTGGTGACGACTCCAGGTGGGAGGAATACGGAGTCGGCAGTACGGGGTTGACTCTGAACGCGGTGGTGATAGAAGCCGCGGCCCCTCGGACGGAAAGGCGAAGTCGCACTGGCGACGGAGGCCCCGGACGAAGAAGTGAAAGACGAAATACGAAGTC
>NZ_JAPNKA010000001.1:8912500-12930000 GCF_026626635.1 Archangium lansingense | reverse complement strand
AATTCAATTTCTGCTGAGAGAAGTTCGACTCACCAGTGGAAGGCGAGTCTGAGCCGAGAGGCCAGGCGCGCTGGAAGCGGGTGACTCAAGCAAATGCATTCTTCTGGGTCCGCAGCGAAGAGCTGGGGCCTGGACCTTGGTCTCGAGTCTGAAGGCGTCGCCGGGAGGCGGGCCTGCGAGAGATTAAGGTAAGTAAGCTACTAAGGGCGTGCGGTGGATGCCTAGGTGCCAAGAGGCGAAGAAGGACGTGGGTGGCTGCGAAAAGCTCCGGGGAGTTGCCAACCGAACGTTGAGCCGGAGATGTCCGAATGGGGAAACCCAGCGCGGTGAAAACCGCGTTACCTCGGCCTGAATACATAGGGCCGAAGGAGCGAACCAGGGGAAGTGAAACATCTCAGTACCCTGAGGAAAAGAAAACAATGAGTGATTCCCGGAGTAGTGGCGAGCGAAACGGGAACAGCCTAAACCAGTGTCACGCAAGTGGCACTGGGGTTGCGGGTCCGCGGTAGGACCTTTGCCGGTTAGCGGAAGCACCTGGAAAGGTGCACCAAAGAGAGTGACAGTCTCGTACGCGAAAACTGGTGGAGGCCGAGCGGGGTACCCAAGTAGGGCGGGACACGTGCAATCCTGCCTGAATCAGCCGGGACCATCCGGTAAGGCTAAATACTCCTTGGCGACCGATAGTGGACAAGTACCGCGAGGGAAAGGTGAAAAGAACCCCGGTGAGGGGAATGAAAAGAACCTGAAACCGCATGTCTACAAGCAGTCCGAGCACTACGGGGCAACCCAGTGCGAGGGCGTACCTTTTGCATCATGATTCGGCGACTTAATGTACGTAGCGAGGCTAAGCCGATAGGTGGAGCCGGAGCGAAAGCGAGTCCTAAATGGGCGACTACAGTTGCGTGCATTATAACCCGAAGCGGGGTGATCTACACATGGCCAGGTTGAAGTGAGGGTAACACCTCATGGAGGACCGAACTCATGAAAGTTGAAAATTTCTGGGATGAGCTGTGTGTAGGGGTGAAAGGCCAATCAAACTCCGTGATAGCTGGTTCTCCCCGAAAGATATTTAGGTATCGTCTTGGGTAATTCAATACTGGAGGTAGAGCACTGGAACGGCTAGGGGTCTCACCAGATTACCAAACCGTACCAAACTCCGAATGCCAGTAATTGTTAGCCCGGGAAGCAGTCAGTGGGTGATAACGTCCATTGGCAAGAGGGGAATAACCCAGACCGACAGCTAAGGCCCCCAAGTCTAGTCTAAGTGAACACTAGAAAGGATGTGGCAGGTCATTGACAACCAGGAGGTTGGCTTAGAAGCAGCCATCCTTTAAAGAAAGCGTAATAGCTCACTGGTCGAGACAGGCCGCGCCGAAAATGTAACGGGGCTCAAGACTAGCGCCGAAGCTTCGGATTGCATGCGTCAGGCGCATGCAGTGGTAGGGGAGCGTTGCAACTGCAGCGAAGGTAGACCGCAAGGGCTGCTGGAGCGGTTGCGAGTGCTGATGCCGAAATGAGTAGCGATAAAGGGGGTGAGAAACCCCCTCGCCGTAAACCCAAGGTTTCCTGGGTCAAGTTAATCTTCCCAGGGTTAGCCGGAACCTAAGCTGAGGCCGAAAGGCGTAGGTGATGGAAAGCAGGTTAATATTCCTGCGCCATCTTGTAGACGTTGAACCGAGGAAGGACGGAGAAAGCTAGACGAGCTGGCCGGTGGTTGTGCCAGTCCAAAGGCGTAGGGGTGTCGCGTACGATGAAAAGGCGCGGCAGCTATCCCCGAGACCCCATGGCGTCCCGCAAGGGATTAGTCGTTGATGCTCGGCTTCCAAGAAAAGTTCCGCGGGGAGTCTACAGGGTGTCCGTACCGCAAACCGACACAGGTGGGTGAGGAGAAAATCCTAAGGCGCTTGAGAGAACTCTCCTCCAAGGAACTAGGCAAATTTCCACCGTAACTTCGGAAGAAGGTGGGCCTCTGGTAGGTGTAGGCGTACAGCCGAAGCCGAGAGAGGTTGCAGAGAAATGGCGGTAGCGACTGTTTACCAAAAACACAGGACTCTGCGAAGGCAAGAAGCCGACGTATAGGGTCTGACTCCTGCCCGGTGCTGGAAGGTTAAGGGGATTCGTCAGCCGCAAGGCGAAGCGATGATCCGAAGCCCCAGTAAACGGCGGCCGTAACTATAACGGTCCTAAGGTAGCGAAATTCCTTGTCGGGTAAGTTCCGACCTGCACGAATGGAGTAACGACTTCCGCACTGTCTCGGAGAGGGACTCAGCGAAATTGAAATAGCTGTGCCGATGCAGTTTACCCGCAGCAAGACGGAAAGACCCCGTGAACCTTTACTACAACTTGACAGTGACACTAGGGTTCGACTGTGTAGGATAGGTGGGAGCCTTTGAAGCCGGGCCGCTAGGTTCGGTGGAGGCAACGGTGAAATACCACCCTGTCGGATTCTGGTGTCTAACCACGCCCCCTTAACGGGAGCTGGGACACTGTCTGGTGGGTAGTTTGACTGGGGCGGTCGCCTCCCAAAACGTAACGGAGGCGCGCGATGGTTCCCTCAGCCCGATTGGAAACCGGGCGTCGAGTGCAATGGCATAAGGGAGCTTGACTGCGAGACCGACAGGTCGAGCAGGTGCGAAAGCAGGTCATAGTGATCCGGTGGTCCTGAATGGAAGGGCCATCGCTCAACGGATAAAAGGTACTCCGGGGATAACAGGCTTATCTCCCCCAAGAGTTCACATCGACGGGGAGGTTTGGCACCTCGATGTCGGCTCATCGCATCCTGGGGCTGGAGCAGGTCCCAAGGGTTTGGCTGTTCGCCAATTAAAGCGGTACGCGAGCTGGGTTCAAAACGTCGTGAGACAGTTTGGTCCCTATCTGCTGTGGGCGTAGGATACTTGAGAGGCTCTGACCTTAGTACGAGAGGACCGGGTTGGAGACACCGCTGGTGTACCAGTTGTCTCGCCAGAGGCATCGCTGGGTAGCCATGTGTCGATTGGATAACCGCTGAAAGCATCTAAGCGGGAAACCGACCTCAAGAACAGGTATCCCGGGCGCAAGCCCCTGAAGACCCGTCGAAGACTACGACGTTGATAGGCCGGGTGTGTAAGCGCGGTAACGCGTTGAGCTAACCGGTACTAATTGGTCGTGAGGCTTACTATACCTCAATCTCTCACAGGCTCCACCCCACCAGGGGAGAGCTGAGGGATTCGAGTCCAAGGTCGAGGCCCCGAGCGCGCTCCAAAGAGAGCGGCGCCGGCCCGGAAGAAGGCACAAGCTTCTCTAAGCAGAATTGAAAACTACCCTTTGTATGCACGAGTCACTCAGTTTCCGGTGGCAATGTCGGAGGGGTCCCACCCGTTCCCATCCCGAACACGGAAGTTAAGCCCTCCAGAGCCGATGGTACTCCGCGGGAAACCGCGCGGGAGAGTAGGTCGCTGCCGGATTTTTTTTGAAGGCCCCGAGTCCTCACAACACGTGAGAACTCGGGGCCTTCGCCTTTGCGGGCTACTGCATTTCTACGCTCTGCGTGTGTCTTTCCGTGGCGGCGCGCTTCCCGTGACACCCTTCTGCTCTTCTCGCTGGCGATGCACCTCCAGGCTTGCTTGATTGGTGTTCCACCCTTCAAGTCCAGGAGCGCCTTGCTCATGAAGCAGCTGCTGCGTCCCGTCCTCGGTGGTCTCCTCGCTCTCGCCATCTTCCTCGCACCGGAGCGCGCCGAGGCGGCTGATTTCCGGCTCACCCTCGGCGGCGACTACCAGATCGACGCCGGCGCCTTCTTCCACCTCACCGGCTCTGTCGACTTCATCTTCGTCGGCCCCCTCTCCATCGGCACGCGCTTCGGCGCTCTCCTCACCACCTCGCCCAATTCCCTCGGCGTCCCCCTCGATCTCAGTCTCCGCTTCAACCCCAGGCGCACCCCGCTCTACGTCGAGGTCCTCGGCGGTCCGTGGATCTTCTTCGAGGGGGATGTCTTCCGCGCCCATGCCGCCTTCGGCTTCGGCTACCAGGGTCGCTCCGTCAGCTTTGGCCTCGAGGTCGGCTACCTCCAGCCCAGGCCTCACATCGGTCTGCGCCTCGGGTGGCGCTTCTAGCGGCCACAGTCTGTCCTGGGTGGGCTCTCAGTAGTGCGGCGGCTTCTCGTGCTGCCTCGCGTCCACCAGGCCTGGTTCATCCTGCAGCTTCTTCTTCAGCTGCTCCACCTCCGCCCTCAGCGCGTCCAACTCGCGCTGCTGGGCGTACAGCACGTCGTTCAGCTCCTGCAGCAGTTCCTGCTGCTGCATGTAGCGCAACTCAAGCTCCACGATCCGCGACTCGTCTTCCATACCCCCTGGGATAACCCGGCTGCACGCTCGTTGTCCTGGGTTGCGGCTGTCTCCCCCTGGAGTGCCCCTTGGACGCCTCCCGATACCTTCTTCGCGCTCGTGAACTCCTCGAGCGTGGTCGGCCCGAGCTCGCTGAGTCCGCCTTGAGCGATGCCATTGATGCCGCCGTTCAGGCCGAGGACCTCGTCATGCTCACGCGCGCTCGCAGCGCTCTCGGCGACCTGTTGTTCTCGGAGGGCCGCCATGACGAGGCCGTTCCCTTCCTCCAGGCCGTTGTCCGCACTGAGATCGCTGATGGTTCCGTCGACCTCGAGGTCAAGGCTGCCGCTCGCTTGCTCCGGCAGATTCGCGGCATCCCCGAGTAGGTTGCTCGAGTAGGTTGACCCTCACCCCAACCCTCTCCCAGAGGGAGAGGGAGTTGACTCGGGTTCAACCTGGGATGCTCGATACCCTCACCCCGTCCCTCTGCCGGAGGGCGAGGGGTGATTGGGTGTGATTGGGGGAGGGGTTACGGGGTGCGGCAGGCGCTCCGCACCGCGTCCATCCGCTCTGGAAAACGTCTCTCCAGATCCATCCTCGTCGCCCTCATGTCGTCCATCCGCCCTGTCTGTCTTTGAATCTCACACAGCGCCGCCAGCGCTCTCATGTCCGACATGTCCAGGCGATCCGCCTCCCTCAACGCCTCCTCCGCCCCCTCCACGTCTCCCACTCGATACGCTGCCATCCCCAGGTGGTAGTGCCCCATCGGCAGCCTCGGATCCTCCGCCACCGCCTTCTCGAATAGCTCCCGCGCCTCCTCCATCCTCCCCTGCGCTGCTCTCACCAACCCCTCCTCCACCCGTGCCCTCGCTCTCCCCAGGTCCTTCTCCAGCTTCCTGAAGACCTCGATCGCCTCCTCCCCTCGGCCCGCCGCGCTGAGCTGCCTCCCGTACCTCAACCCCACTCCCACCTCCCCAGGCGCCTTCTCGTACGCCTTCTTCACCGCCTTCAGCGCCCCCTCCACGTTCCCGTCCCTCTCCGCGAAGTCCGCTCGGAGCAGATCCGCCCTCGGATCTCCAGGTGCGAGTTCCTCCGCCTTCGCCAACGACTCCTCCTCGCACCGGTTCATCCGCTGCCCGTGGCACACCCTCGCCAGCAAGAGCTGCGTCTCTAACTCCCTCGGCTCCCTCCGCTCCGCCTCCTTCGCCAGCTCGTAGGCGTCCAGCGGCGCTCCCTCCTTCAACAGCTCCGCCGCCTCCCTCAGGTTCGCCCCCGTCGCCTTCCGGTTCTCCTTCAGCTTCTTCAGCTGCTGGGCCCGCTCCGTCGCGTTCGTCATCGCCCTCGCGATCGCCAGCTCCTGCTCCGGCATGTTCCTCGGCATGAACACTGGGATCAGGTGCACCACGAAGGCCACCAGGCAGGCAATCAGCGCGCCCCTCAGGCTTCGATCAAACCACTGGCGCCGCGGCCTCCTCGGCTCCTGCGGCGCTTCGGTGGACTTCTCGGGACCTCGGTGACCCCGGGTCTCTTCGGCGGGCGGTGGTGGGTTCAACACGACTCTTTGACTCTAAGGGACTCGCCGTCCCCTCTGCATCGCCCCCCCGCCTGCTCCCCTGGTCATTGCTCGATACCCATTGCCCGGAGCAATCAGCCAGGCTCATCCCCCCTCAGGACACCGCCCTCAGCCGCGGCCTCGGCGTCTCCGGCAGCTCCTCCTCACAGCTCCAACACAGCTCGAAGTTCCCCGGGTTCTCCTCCTTGCACCTCGGGCACTCCACCGTTCTCGCTGCCTTCTCGCCGCCTTCCTCCACCTCCCCCTGCAGCTCCTTCGCCCTCTCCACCTCCTCCTCCGGCAACCACAACTCCACCCACGTCTCCGTGCTCGGAATCTCCCCGCCCAATGGCGACAAAGCCTCCCCTCGCACTTCCACCGATAGTCCCGAGCCCGTCAGCAATCCCGCCAGCAGCCTCGCTTCCCCCGCCGTCCGGTGCACCGAGAACCTCACTCGTTTCATGGCACCTTCTCTACCCAGGGCCCCTCCTGGCCCGCAACCCGCCCTCGCCGCCTCCTCGCTCCTCCTGCTCCCTCCCTGGTTCGCTCCTCGGCCGAGCTGGTAGAGTGTCCACGTCAGGGGGGGATTCATCTGCTTGGCTTGGAACTCACTCGGGAAGGGGAGGGGACTTCTCCGGTTCCCTCTCGGCGTTCCTCTATCCATCCGTTGCCGGACTCCGTCCCGCCGTCACTTCCCCCCGGAGACGCCGTGGCCTTCTTGCTCAGCCAGTCCCCTCCGTATGCCTCGCTCCCCTGGGCCCGCTACGGACTGGCCTTGCTGCTCTCCGGACTCGCCGTCGGCTTCCAGTGGCTCCTCGCCCCCTGGCTCTCGCCCTCTCCTTACTTCCTCTTCCTCTCCGCCGTTGTCCTCTCCGCCTGGTTCGGCGGCCATGGGCCTGGTGCCCTCGCGACCACCGTCTCCCTCGTCCTTACTTCCTTCTTCGTTCGCCCCGCCGGCGCGCCCTCTCTCCACCTCGTCTCCAGTGCTTTCTTCACTGGCGCCGCTGCCCTGTTGTCACTGGTGGCCTCCCGCGCTCGCCGCCTCCTCCATGAGGCTCACTCCGCCCGCGCTTCCGCTCAGGCCAATGGCCATACCCTCGCCATCACCCTGCGCAGCATCGGCGACGCCGTCCTCACCACCGGCCCCGATGGTCTCGTCCGCTTCATCAACCCCGTCGCCTCCTACTTCACCGGCTGGCGCGAGCTCGATGCCATCGGCCAACCCCTCGCGCGTGTCCTGCGTCTCGTCGACCCCTCCACCCGCGAGCCCCTCGCACCCTCCCGCCTCGCCCCCTCCGAGGACCGGCCCGTCCAGCTCGGCCTCCCAGCCCTCCTGCTCTCCAAGAACGGCGCCGAGCTCCCCATCGAGCACACCGCCGCCCCCATCTCCGACTCGCTCGGCCGCAGCCTCGGCACTGTCATCGTCTTCCGCGACATCTCCGCCCGCTTCCGCGAGGAACACGAGCGCGCCCAGCTCCTCGCCCGCGAACATGACGCCCACCTCGAGGCCGAGTCCCAGCGCGAACGGCTCGACACCCTCTTCATGCAGGCCCCCGTCGCCATCTGCCTCACCCGCGGCGAGGACCACGTCGTCGAGCTCGTCAACCCGCTCGGTCAGACCCTCGTCGGTGAGCTCCTCTCTCCAGGCTGCTCCGTCCGCGAGTCCTTCTCCGGCCTTGATCCCCACCTCCTCCAGCTCCTCGACGAGGTCTACCGCAAGGGCACTCCCTTCACCGGCCACGAGGTCCCCCTTCGCGCCGACTTCTCCGGCACCGGCCACCCCGAGGTGAAGTACTTCGACCTCACCTGGCAGCCCTGGCGCGGTCACGCCGGGGAGATTCGCGGCACCATGGGCCTATGTGCCGAGGTCACTGAACAGGTGCTCGGCCGCCGTGAGGTGGAGGCGCTCGCCACCGATCTCCAGCGCGCCCTGCAGATCCGCGACGACTTCCTCTCCGTCGCCTCCCACGAGCTCAAGACGCCCCTGACCTCGCTCCAGCTTCAGCTCCAGCTCCTCTGGCGCGCCCTCCCCGAGACCGCTGACGACGGCCAGCCGCACCCCGCTCGCAAGCGCATCGAGTCCACCCGCCGCCCCGCCGAGCGCCTTCACCAGCTCGTCAACAACCTCCTCGATGTCTCCCGCATCCGCGCCGGCCGCCTCGCTCTCGAGCACGAGACCGTCGACTTCGCCGCCCTCCTCCAGGACGTCGTCACCCGCGCCGAGGCCGATGCCGCCGGTGCCGGCTGCTCCCTCGTCCTCCAGGCCAACGCCCCCGTCATCGGCCGTTGGGATCGTCTCCGCCTCGAGCAGGTCGTCACCAACCTGCTCTCCAATGCCATCAAGTACGGCGCCAATCAGCCCGTCGAGATGTCCGTCCTCCAGGACGGCGACATCGCCCAGCTCACCGTGAGAGATCACGGCATCGGCATCGCCCCCGAGCACCAGGCCCGCATCTTCCAGCGCTTCGAGCGCGCCGTCTCCGAGCGCCACTACGGCGGCTTCGGCCTCGGCCTGTGGATCGTCAAGCAGATCGTCGAGTCGCTCGGCGGCGACATCCGCGTCCAGAGTCAGCCCGGCCAGGGCGCCACCTTCACTGTGGCCCTCCCCCTCGTGCCTCCTCCCAGCGGCCGCCCCGCCTCCGGCTCCCATCCCGCCGTCTGAGCTCCCCGCTTCGGTTGGGCTCTTCAGCTCCGGCTTCGCCGGCGTGGGTCCGGGGTGTGGGTTACTCCTCCTGACGCAGCTCGTGTGGCAACACCGCGTGCGCGTGTCTCGGCGCCCTGAGGTGCAGCTCCTCCGTCAGCAGCTCGTCCAGCTCCTGCAACAGCTCGTCATAGGGCGTCCCCTCTCCCTTCGCCCTCTGCCCCGCGTGCGCCTCCAGCCGCACTCGCGGTGTTTCCTCGTCCTCGAACGCCAGGCTCACCGCCATCCCCCTCGGCCCCCCAGCCACCGGCTCCAACACCGCCGGCGCCGGCTGCCGCTCCGCTTCCTCCAACAGCGGCCTCAGCCTCTCGAGCTCCTCCTCCGTCAGCTCCCTCTCCACCACCGTCTCGCCCTGCTCCAGCACCCGCAGGTGTCTCAGCCCCTCCACCCGCACCGCCTGCGCCCCCGTGTTCGTCCTCCCGCTGCGCTCGTACGTCACCGTCTTCACGCGCCACCTCCCCCGGCTACAGGCCCCTCACCCCTGGAAGTAGTCACTCCCTCTTCCCCTCGCATTCCTCCCGCCCCCTTTCCGACACTCGCCCTCCCCGTAGGTCCGGTGCCGCTCCTGCGCCCCACTCCTAGTTTGCCCCCTCCCGGGTAATCCCGCTCGGCTCCCTCTCTTCGAGGTTCGTCTCCATGCCCAACCCCAACGACCAGCGCTCCAACGTCAAGAACCCCAACAACCCCGACTACAAACAGGACCGCGATAACAGATCCAATCAGAAGAACCCCAACAACGACGCCCACCCCTCTCGCCAGGCCGGCGGCGGTGGTTCGTCCTCCCCTGGCCCCATGCCCGGCTCTCCTCCCGGTGAGACCAAGCGCTGATCCCTTCTGAGCGGTCCCTCTTGGGCTTTCGGGGTCTCCTCTTGGGGCTTCCTCTGGGGGAACCCTCGGCCCTCGATACCCTCACCCCGTCCCTCTCCCGAGGGGAGAGGGGCGGGTTTCTTGGGTGGGTTTCTTGGGCGGGTTTCTTGGGTGGGTTCTCCTAGAGTGGTTTTTCTGGGGAGCCAGTGTCCGGTTTTCCCTCACCCCAACCCTCTCCCAGAGGGAGAGGGAGTTGACTCTGACGCACCGCGTTCGCTTCCTGCTGCCTACCCCCCTCCGCCCCCATTACACTCCTGCCGTGCGTCCTGATTCCGCCGCCCTCTCCACCTCAGCTCTCTCCCGCCGCGACTCCTCCGCTGTCGCCTCCCTCCCTCTTTCTCCCCAGCCCCCCGCCCCTCGCTCCGAGCGCCTCGCCGCTCTCTCCTCCCAGGAGTTCGATCTCCTCGTCATCGGCGGCGGCGTCACCGGCTCCGGCATCGCCCGCGATGCCTCCCTCCGCGGTCTCCGTGTCGCTCTCGTCGAACGCGAGGACTTCGCCTCCGGTACCTCCAGCCGCTCCTCCCGTCTCATCCACGGCGGCGTCCGCTACCTCGAACACGGTCACCTCGGCCTCGTCTTCGAGTCCTCCATCGAGCGCTACCGTCTCCTCCGTCTCGCCCCCCACCTCGTCCGGCCCCTCGCCTTCGTCTGGCCCGTCTACCAGGGCGCTCGCATCCCTCGCTGGAAGCTCGCCGCCGGTCTCAAGCTCTATGACGCCCTCGCCCTCTTCCGGAATGTGAAGGGCTCCCGCAGTTTCAACGCCCGCCAGGTCTCCGAAATCATCCCCGGTCTCCGCACCGAAGGTCTCAAGGGCGGCTCCCGCTACTACGACGCCGCCACCGACGACGCCCGCCTCACCTTCATCAACGCCCTCGGCGCCTCCGAGGCCGGCGCCGTCGTCCTCAACCACGTCTCCGTCCGCTCCCTCCTCCTCCAGGACGGCCGCGCTCGTGGCGCCACCGTCGTCGACTCCCTCACCGGCCAGCAGCTCACCGTCCGCGCCCGCGTCCTCGTCAACGCCACCGGGCCCTGGTCCGATGAGATTCGCAAGCTCGACGCCGCCAACGGCGACGCTCCCACCGTCCGCGGCTCCAAGGGCGTTCACATCTCCGTCCCCCACGACCGGCTCCCCACCGACTGCGCCCTCACGCTCCTGTCCCCCGTCGACGGCCGCGTCATGTTCATCCTCCCCGCCGATACCCACACCATCATCGGCACCACGGAAACAGCCACCCGCGCCCACCCCTCCGAGGTCCGCGCCAGCCTCTCCGACGTCGACTACCTCCTCACCTCCGCTAACGGCTTCTTCCCCAACGCCCACCTCTCCCGCGAGGACGTCGTCAGCGCCTGGGCCGGCATCCGCCCCCTCGTCGCCAGCGCTTACGGCTCCGGTGACGCCGGCAGCGCCAGCCGCGAGCACGCCATCCACAGCAGCCCCTCCGGCGTCCTCGCCATCTCCGGCGGCAAGCTCACCACCTTCCGCGTCATGGCCCGCGACATGGTCGACGCCGTCGAGCAGGCCCTCGGCGTCCCCCACCGCAAGGCCCCCACCCACGCTCTCCCGCTCCCCGGTGGTGACATCCCCTCGCTCGACGCCGAGCTCGCCTCCGCCCGCTCGGAGGTCGCCCGCGAGGACACCGCCCTCCACCTCGTGCGCGCTTATGGCTCCCGCTGGCGCCAGGTGTGGGCCCTCACCCGTGAGCAGCCTCACCTCGCCGAGCCCCTCGTCCCCGGTCTTCCCTACATCCGCGCCGAGGCCGTCCACGGCGTCACCCACGAGCTCGTCCACTCCCTGTCCGACCTGCTCGTGCGCCGCCTCAAAGTCGCCTTCGAGACGCGAGACCTGGGCCGCGCCGCCGCCCGCATCGCCGCTTCCGACATGGCCCCCCTGCTGGGTTGGAGCCCCGACACCGTCGAGCGACAGCTCGCCGACTACTCCAGTGACGTGGAGCGTCTCTTCGGCATCGATCCCGCCGACGCCTGACGTCCACCAGCCCGCACCTGCCGGGGGGACTTGCCCCCGTCCTCCCTACCGCCCAGCACATAGGCGACCTACCGTGCTTCAATACGGAATGGGTCCGCCCTCCAGGCGTTCTGCGGACCCTTGTCCTCCGCCCGGTACCGCCAGGCGGTGCCATCCCCCCAGGACGGGGGTAAGGAGACGTACACATGAGGCGATTGGTGCTGTTGGGGCTTCTGGGTCTGGGTGTGAGCGGTTGTCTCATTGACCCCGCCGAGGACGACGACATCGATCCGCTGGAGAAGCCGCTCTGCCCCGAGCTCGTCGTCGAGCCCCTGAGTCGCCCCTCCAACAGCGCGACCCTGAGCACCGCCTCCTCCGCGCTGAGCTCCACCCCCAACGCCTCTCAGCCCATGCTGGTGCGCTTCCGGAAGCAGACCGGTGTGCGCTCCGCCGCCGCACTCCGCCAGCGCGAGGACAAGGTTCGCAAGCTCGGCCGCCTCAAGTACCACTGGTCTTCTCTCGACACCGCGGCCCTCTCCCTCACCTCCGAGGAGCAGGCCCAGCTCGCCCAGGACCCCGACGTCCTCTCCATCACTCCGGACCGGACCGTGCACGCGCTCGGCGTCTCGCCCCGGCTGCCCGTACCCGCCCTGCTCGGCGCTACGAGCACCACCGGCTCCCCCACCGAGTACACCTGGGCCGTCCAGATGACCCAGGCCAACAAGGTTTGGGATGACAACAATGACGGCGTGCTCGACACCGGCGCTCCCAACGGCTCCGGCATCACCGTGTGCGTCATCGACAGCGGCATCGATCCCAATCACGCCGAGCTGAAGGCCGCTTACGCCGGCGGCCGGGACTTCGTCGACGGGGACGATACGCCCGATGACAAGGACTCGTCGGGCGCGTGGGGCGGAGGCCATGGCACCCACGTGGCTGGCACCATCCTCGCCCAGCTCGGCTCCGGCGGACAGGTGAACCCCAATGACCCCAGCCTGAGCCCCAGCGGCATGGTGGGCCTGGCCCCTGGTGCCCGGCTCCTCGTCGCCCGCGTGCTCGACGAGCGCGGCGATGGGCGGACCTCCGATGTCATCGAGGCGCTCTCGTGGTGCCGCACCGCGGGCGCCAACATCGTCTCGCTCTCGCTCGGCTCGTCCAGCTCGGATCCGGCCGAGGAGGAGGCTTTCCAGACGAGCTGGGCCGCCGGCGTCCTGGCCATCGCGGCCAGCGGCAACGGAGGGGAGATCGCCACCCCGGAGTCGAAGGTCTACCCGGCTGCCTACAGCACAGTGATTGCCGTGGGCGCGGTGGATGCCGACAAGAAGCACCCCAAGTTCTCGCAGGGCGGTGAGCACCTGAGCCTGGTGGCCCCCGGCGTCAACATCTACTCCACCTACCCGACGGGCCGCTCGCCCTTCGCCTCCCTGGAGGCCGGCGGCACCTTCTACACCTCGGGCGCCTTCGACTACGTCCCCTTCGCGGAGTACGAGGGCAAGCTCGTCGACTGCGGCCTGGGCGTGGGCATGCGCTCGTGCCCCGGTGCCACCTGCGAGGGCTTCGTCGCCTACGTGGATCGCGGTGACATCACCTTCAACGAGAAGGTGCGCAACGTGCGTTCCCAGGGCGCGCGCGCCGTCATCGTCGGCAACAACAACCCGGAGGACGACGACACGCTGAGCTTCACGCTGGGCAACGCCGCCACCTGGCCGCCCGTGACGGCCGTGCCCACCACCACCGTGCCCATCATCCGCGCCCAGCTTGGCAACACCGTGCGCGTGGGCATCCGCGGTGGTGACTACTCGTACAGCACTGGCACCTCCATGGCCACGCCCCACGTCTCCGCCGTGGCCGCGCTGGTGTGGAGCGCCAATAGCCAGCTCACCAACGCCGACGTGCGCCGCATCCTCGAGAGCACCGCGGAGGACCTCGTCGACTCCGGTGCGCCTGAGTCCCACGAGGGCAAGGACGTCGTCTTCGGCTACGGCCTCGTGCAGGCCAAGGCCGCCGTGGACCAGGCCATCCGCGAGCGCAAGTAACTCCGACTCCGGGACTGGTGCGTCCCTCGGCGCTCCCGTGTCATACGGGAGCGCCCGCGCCAGCCCCGGGGCCTCCTGCGCTCAGCGCGCGAGCTCTGCGTCGATGGCCTCGACGAACTGCTCCACCGGGCGCGCCCCCACCAGCGCCGTGTCGTTGATGAAGAAGGTGGGCGTGCCCGCCACGCCTCGCTGGCGCGCCTCCACCACCTCCGCATCCAGGTAGTTGTTGTAGGCGCCGCTATCCAGCGTGCGCTCGAAGCGCTCCACGTCCAGCTTCAGCTTCTTCGCCAGCTTCACCAGCGAGGCCCGGTCCAGCTCCTTCTGCTGCTGGAAGAGCGCGTCGTGGTACTCCCAGAAGCGGCCCTGCTCCGCCGCCGCCATGCTCGCCGACGCCGCCAGCCGTGCGTTCTCGTGGAAGGGCAGCGGCGAGTGCCGGAAGACAACGCGGATGCGGTCCCCGTACTTCTCGCGCAGCTGCTTGAGCGTGGCACTGCCCTTCGAGCAGAAGGGGCACTCAAAGTCAGACCACACCTCCACCGTTACCTTCGCGTCCGCCGGGCCCTGGCTCGGGGCCTCGCGACGGGGCGTGGCCGCTCGCGGCGCCTCGGCGTGGGGAACCTTGCCCTTCGGACAGTTGCCATCACAGGCCTGGGCGGACGACACGGGGACAAAACCAGACACGAACGCGCCGACGAGCGCGGCGGTGAGCATGCGCTTCATGAGAGACCTCTGGAGTGAATGGGATTCGCCAGGACCCGGGCGGGTGCGGCGGCGGGTTTGTCCTGCTCGCCCCTGGCCCTCAAGAGTGGCGCATGCGGCGCGCGAGTTTCAGCGCGCCATTTTTTCCTTCATTTCTCAGGGCAGCGGCTGCGCGGGCGACGCCAGCAGGCACGCACCGAAACGCGCCTCGACCCGCGCCACGGCCTCGACGCTCGGGTCCATGCACGCCGGCACCTGCGCGATGGAGATGAGGCCCTCGCTCCACGCGTCCTCGGAGGACATGGAGGCGAACGCGGAGAGCGACGTCTGATGCGAGCGCGGCATCATGCTCAGGGCCATGAAGGCCACCGCCGCCGCGGCTCCCATCATCGCCACCAGCCCTCCGCGGTGCTCCCTTCGAGCCTGACGCGGCGCGGGCGTCGGACGCAGCCTCGCCTCCAGGGCCTCGAAGCTCAGCGCCGGACGCGACGGCATGCGCCGGGCCCGCTGCGCCATCCATCCCCGCTCCGTGCGCAGCCATGCCAGCGCCCGTGTGCACGTGGCACAGCTCGCCGCATGCGCGCTCACGCGTTCGGCTTCCTCTGGGGAGAGCTCTCCGGCGAGCAGCGCGTCCAGGTCTGACTCGCGGCAAGGGGTGCTCATGAATGACCTCCATTTCCGATGTGCCCAGAGAGCCGCTCGCGCAGCTGCAGCCGTGCACGGTGAATCTCGTTCTTCACCTTGGGAAGGGACCAGCCCATCACCTGGGCGATGTCCTCGTACGCCAGCCCATGGTCAATGCGTAGCAACAGCGCCGAGCGCCGCTCCTCGCGCAGCTCCCCGAGCGCCTCCGCCAACAGCCCCTCCATCTCCCGGTCCAACAGCATGTCCTCCGGCGTGGGAGAGGGCAGGGCGGCCTCTAATAGCGACTCGTGCTCCTGGTCGGCGATGTCCAGGTGCGTGCCCCGGGACCGGCGCGACTCGAGGTAGATGTGACGGGCAATCCCCAGCAGCCACGAGGCCAGGCGCGCATCGTCGCGCAGCGCGCCGAGCTTCCCGTGCGCCCGGACGAAGGTCTCCTGGGTGGCCTCGTCCGCGGCGGCGTCGTCCCGAAAGAGGTCTCGCAGGAAGCGCCAGACGGCCGGGGAGTGCTGCTCGAAGAGGGAGCGAAAGGCGACCGGATCCCCCCGACGCGCGCGCGTGAGCAGCCGGCGCTCGGCCTCCTCCGCCGAGGACGCGCCGCCGACGAGGGGAATTCGGACCGCGAAAAGGTGGCTCACGCGCCGTGGTGACATGAAGCCGCCGGGAGTTTCACCGCTCGTTCTCTTTCATACCGGCCCGGTGCGTCAAATCGGCCACGCCCGGCCCGAGAGCCGCCAGGGAGGCGGGGTGCTGCTTCAGGCCGGGTGTGTCTCTCCGAGAACAATTCCCACCTTTCGCCACGGGGAGGGGTCAACGAGGAGAACGGCATGCGGAGAGCCATCTGGATGGCGCTGGCCTTCATGGGGACTGCCCCTCTGGTGGCCCTGGCGCAGCAGAACACGGGAACCGCCCCGGCGGCGAGCCCTTCGGGAGCGGGCAGCGTCGAGCAGGGACAGGACACGGCGGCCACGCAGGCCCCCTGGGCGCCCAGCCAGCAGTCGGCCGGGACCGTGGGGACGACGCAGGGACAGCCGGCGACGGGAGGCGCGGGGATGCAGGGCACCCCCGTGCAGGGCGGACAGCAGGTGGGGGCCGGTGGGACGGAGACGGGTGGAAGTGGAACGGCGGGCCCCACGTATCGCGGCACTCCGGAGCAGACTCCGTCCGCGGCTCCCCCGGTGGACATCACCACCCGCGTCGGACCCGCGCAGGGTGAGCAGGCCGGAGGGGCGGGAGCGGGCACCGTGGGAACGGGCGGCATGGACCTCTCGGCGATGCGGCGCGAGCTGAGCATGCTGCGCCAGCGCGTGGCCAGTCTGGAGGCCGAGG
Organism: Archangium lansingense; assembly: GCF_026626635.1. Classification (GTDB taxonomy): domain Bacteria; phylum Myxococcota; class Myxococcia; order Myxococcales; family Myxococcaceae; genus Archangium; species Archangium lansingense. The sequence goes on along the minus strand of NZ_JAPNKA010000001.1, from coordinate 12,913,910 downwards.
TGGATGCCCTGCGCGGGACGGGCGGCGCGGGCGGCGGTACTGGCACCACGAACACGGCGGACATCCAGGTCCAGGGTCCCGTCGCCGTGGCCTCCGCGGTGTTCGACGGCCGGGTGGTCGACGTCACGCGCAAGCACATCGATATCGTCGATACCTCGGATGGCACCTTCTATCGGCTCACCCTCGACGACAAGACGCGGGCCTTCGTGGGGCCGGACCTGAAGCGCATCCCCGTGGAGCAGATCCCCGAGGGCACGCCGGTGCGCACCTCGTTCGCGCTCATCTCCGGCGTCGAGCACGCGCGCAACATCGTCACGCAGCCCGGCCAGCAGCAGGGCTCGCCCCAGGGCCAGCAGGAGCAGGCGCCACAGCCTCCACAGCAGCAGCGCACGCCTCCGCAGTGAGCCTCAGCCGAGCTCCAGCAGGTTCAGCGACTGGATGAGGGGCTGGGGCATCTCCCACAGCCCCGCCTGGTGCTGATAGCCCACGTCGAAGGCATTCAGGACGGCGGGCCAGCGGTCCGCGAAGAGGGCCCAGTTGTACTCGGTCGGCTTCGAGGTGAGGAAGTTGTGGTCCCGGTCCCGCTGCCGGTCGGTGTAGTCGCTGAGCTCCCAGGCAACGGGGCCGAGCGGCAGGCGCAGCGTCGGCGTCATCGCGAGCATGAGGTCCAAGCGGGACACCTCGCCCTCGCGCTGGGTGGACGGAGTGAAGGCCGGCTGCACGGAGTTGTGCTGCTCATGCCAGGCCAGGTAGTTGTTGGCGAAGGCGATGCGCCCATCCCGGTCCGAGGCGTTGCCCGACTGGCGCGCGTCCTCGAAGAGCGCAAAGGCAGCCACCAGCAGACTCCGCCCGCCCACGTCGGGCAGCACGCTCGCGAAGTCCGTGGGCTGGGGCGAGGCCTTCACGTGCTCGAGCGCGTACACCCAGGCTCGCTGGGCCTCGTCGGCATGGGCTCCGTCCAGCTCGAAACCCTCCACCACCTGGGCCGGCCTCACCGCGTTCCCGCCCGAGCGCCCGCGCCAGTCGAGGTACGCGCGCGCCGCCGTGGCGATGTCCCCGAAGATGGCCACGTTCCCATCGAGCAGCAGCTGCTCCAGCGTGCGCGCTACTGCCTCGGCCTTTTCGAGCGGCGTGGCTCCCGGCGCATCGTGGAGCACGCGCGCGACACGCCAGGTGGTGATCCACAGGGTGCGTGGATCCGCGAGCACATCGAGGTTGGCCGCGCTCAGCAGCGTGCCCAGGGAGGCGGCCACGTCGTGCGACAGGCCGAACCACCGCAGCGTGTCCGCCACCTTCTCCGCGACGAGGCGATCCGGACCGGAGAGACCGCCACGGTCCAGGGCTCGCTGTACGGACGGGGCGGGTTCTCCCTGGGCGGCGTCGATGATGGCCCGAGCGAGGTACGCTCCGAGCATCCCCTTACCGGCCTCCAGCGAGGCATGGGGGGCGAAGGCGAACCAGTTGCAGAGGACGCCGCTGGTGCCACCGGGCCGGAAGTCGGGGTCGAGCAGCGCCTGTATCTCCCCGGCAATCTGGATGTAGCCCTGGGTGATGCGGTGGTTGGTCTCCAGCGAGCGGGACGTATCGGCCACCAGCCAGGGCGCGGGCGCACGGAGGACGTTCTTCGACAAGGGCTCTTTCCCCATGCCACGCGAGTCTACCGGACACACGGAGGTGGCATCCGAGTGCACGAAGCCTCCTCGGAGGCTCGGAGAGCAGCCCGTGAGCCGCTCCGTTCGTTCTACGCCCCAGGCACCTGGACCGGTTGCTCGTGGGCGTCCGCCGCCCAACGTTCTATCGGAAGAAGGGAGCGCGGCGCACATGCGAAAGCCGACCTGGTGGGACTTTGGAATCGCGGTGCTCGCCCTGGTGCTCGTGTGCGGCGCCGCGCAGGGAGAGGCTCAGTACACTCAGTACCCCGCGAACCCGGAGGGAGACGACACCCAGGACTCGCGTACCACGGGGACGTCGGACGGGATGGGCTCCGACCAGGGGCTGCCGACCGGCACCACCGCACCGCAGACGGGGGTGGGCACGGGCGGCTCCGGGATGGGGCCGGGGACGGACGCGGGGCAGGCGACAGGGCAGGCGGCGGACACGCAGGATGAGACGGTGGCCACCCAGCAGCCCTCGCAGGCCGACGCCCAGCAGCGGGTGGAGATCGCCCGGTTGCGCGCGCAGGTGGCCACGCTCGAGCAACAGCTTGCGCAGATGCGGGTGGCGCTCGCACGGGCACAGGCCGCCGCGCAGGGTGAAGAAGGCCGCGGCCAGGGCGTGGGAGGCAGCGGCCAGGGCGTGAGTGGCAGCGGGACTGGTGGGACTGCGAGCAGTGGCGACCCGAACGCCGAGGCACCAGCCAGGGCTGCCGGAGTCGGTTCCTCCCCGTCCACGCCCGGGGGCGCGGGCGGTGGAGGCACTGCAGGGGGCTCGGCGGCCGCCCCTAGTGCCGAGGGCTACGCGGTAGCCACTGTCATCCACAGGGGACGCGTGCGCTCGGTCAATCCGCAGCAGCTCGTCATCGAAGAGGAGGGCGGAGACTCCAACACGCTGTCACTCGCCCAGGACGTGCGTGTCACCCGGAATGGGCAGCAGATGTCCCTGCGCAACCTCAAAGAGGGCTCCATGGTGCGCACCTCGGCGGACCTCTATGCCCGCGGCAACCCGGTGACGAGCATCGAGGTGCTGTCGGCCCCCGCCGGCTCCGGCAAGTGAGAGGGCGCGGTCGCCTTCGGCGGGGCGTTACTCCGGCAGCTTGATGCCGGAGAGCCGCTGGTAGAGCTCCACCGCGAAGCCATCCGTCATCGCCGACACGTAGTCCGTCACGCACAGCAGCCGCTGGTACGGCGTCAGCCTCTCGATGGCCTCGTCCCGGTTCTCCAGGTAGGGCCCCGGCCGCTGGAAGACCTCCAGAGGGAGGAGCTGCCGCAGCTTCTTCTGCTCCCGGTCCGGCTTATCCGCCAGCACCGCGGGCGCGAACATGTCCAGCAGTCCGCCCAGCGTCTTGAAGCCCGCCGCTTCGATTTGCAGCACCCGCTCGCTCTCGTAGCCCTTCTTCCGGGTGATGTCGGTGATGGCCTTGTGCTTCTCGTCCACCTCGGGCCGCGCCGAGACCAGGGGCTGTTCGAAGCGCCCTACCTCCATGGCCTCCACGTGCTCCTCGAAGGCAGTCACGCACTCCTGGATGAGCGCGAAGATGGCTCCCGCGCGAGCCCGCCCCAGGCGCGACTCCCAGTCCACCTTGTCTTTCAAGGGATGGAAGCCCGGCTGCAGCGCCGCCACGTCCTCCAGCAGCGAGCATGCCTCCTCCATCGAGATGAGGCCCAGCTTCGCCGAGTCCTCCAGATCGATACACGCGTAGCAGATGTCATCCGCCGCCTCGACGAGGAAGGCCAGCGGGTGGCGGCTGAACACGTCCGGCTCGCGCTCGGTCAGCCCCAGCGTGCGGTACACCTCGCGAGCGAGCTGCGCGTCCTCCTGGAAGAACCCGAACTTCTTCTCCGAGATGCGCGCCTTGTCCTTCTCGCGCCGCCCCGGCAGCACCGAGGGCCTCGGGTACTTGCTCATCGCCCCCACCGTCGCCACGGTGTAGCGCAGTCCGCCGTCCCGGTTGCGCGCCTGCAGCCGCGTGAGGATGCGGAAGCCCTGCGCGTTGCCCTCGAAGCGCACCAGGTCCTGCTGCTCGCTCTCCGTGGCGAACGGGTTGCTCGGGCACGTGGGTCGCTCGGGCGAGTAGGGCGGGAAGCGCTTCTCCACCCAGTGCTGGATGGCCGCCTCTCCCGAGTGTCCGAAGGGAGGATTGCCGATGTCATGCGCCAGGCATGCCGCGGCCACGATGGTGCCCAGGTGCGGCGGCTCCACCCTCACGTCCCGCTGCTTCAGGGCCCGTCCCGCGAGCTGCCCCAGGGAGCGCCCCACGCTCGAGGCCTCGATGCTGTGCGTCAGCCGCGTGCGCGTGTAGTCGCTCGTCGACAGCGGGAACACCTGCGTCTTGTCGTGCAGGCTCCGGAAGGCGCTCGAGAAGACGATGCGGTCGTAGTCGATGTCATACGCCGTCCGCTCGTCCCGGTGGTCCTGCGGTAGGGGCCGGTCCTTCTTGTCCCCCACGCGGTGCGGGGAGAGGAGCTGCTGCCACCGTTCGGTTCGTTGATTGCTCACGGGTGCCTCGTGCTGGGCGGTGGGGGGACACGCCCATCCTGCGGTGGGGGCACCTCGGGGCAAGTTTCCCGGCGGCCCCGCGGCGGACGGTCTTTCGAGAGGCCAGTTTGCCTCACGGCTCCCACGTCCCCTGGTGGGGGGCACCCAGGCTCAGGCTGCGCCCCTTCCAGGACCCGATGACTCGCGAATCGAGCACGGGTTTTTCCAGTTTCATGGCGAATCTGTGCGTTTGTTGAATTTTGAGAAACCGAGTGCTTCCCTACTGTCTCCCCCGCCAGCCGAGGAGGCGTCGTATGAGGAAGCTGTTCCGGTCACTGTGTTTCGCCCTGCCCGTCATTGGGCTCATGGAGCCCTCCAGCGCATGGGCCCAGACGAAGGTGCTGTTCGAGGCGATGCACGCGCAGACGGCGGGCAACGCGGACTGGGTGTTGGACGAGGACTCGTGCGGCACTGCCCAGCGCTTCCCCACGCCCGCGCAGAGCGGCATCACCGCCTCCACCCCCGAGACGTACTGGGGCGGCGCTTTCTCCTCGTTCGGTGTGGACCTGGTGAAGAAGGGCTTCTCGGTGGAGAGCCTGCCCACGGGCAGCCGCATCACCTACGGCGACGCCTCCAACGCGCAGGATCTCACGAACTACAAGGTCCTCATCCTGCCCGAGCCCAACATCCGCTACACCACCGCGGAGCGCTCGGCCATACAGGCCTTCGTGAGGAACGGAGGCGGCCTGTTCCTCATTTCCGACCACTGGAACTCGGACCGCAACAACGATGGCTGGGACTCGCCGGAGATTCTCAATGAGCTGATGACGGGCGTCTCGTGGGGCCTGCACTTCCAGGAGAACACCGAGCCGGACAACTGGTTCAACGACAACCCGAACTCGAAGTTCACCACGGACACCTCGTCCCCCATCGTCCACGCGGGTGCCTATGGCAAGGCCACGGTGGGCAAGGGCCTGGGCCTCTTCGGCTCCACCTCCATCACGATCAACCCCACGGCCAACCCCAACGCCAAGGGGCATGTGTGGATGACCACCGGCACCGTGGGCGCCAACACCCGGGTGACGTTCGCCACCTCCACCGATGGCACGGGACGCATCGCGGCCATCGGTGACTCCTCGCCCGCCGAGGACGCCACCAACGGCTGCGGCCATACCACCCACAACGGCTGGAACGAGACCCTGTACGACAACGCGCTCATCCACCTCAACGCGGTGGCGTGGCTGGCGGGCGCGGGCGGCGGCGGCGGCGGGAGCTCCGATACCACCCCGCCCACCGCTCCGAGTGGCCTGAGCGCCTCGGCGGCCTCCTCGAGCCAGGTGAGCCTGAGCTGGACGGCCTCCACCGACAACGTGGGCGTGGCCAGCTACAACATCTACCGCAGCACCGACAACGCCAGCTTCTCGGCCGTGGCCAGCACCAGCGGCACCAGCCACGCCGACAGTGGCCTCACCGCGAGCACCACCTATTACTACCGCGTGACGGCCGATGATGCCGCGGGCAACGAGTCCGCCAACAGCAACACGTCTTCGGCCACCACTCCGGCCGCCAGCAGCCCGGCGAAGGTCATCCTCAACGAGATTCTCGCCAACGAGTCCGGCTCCGTCACCGCCGGCGAGTTCATCGAGCTGGTGAACGTGGGCGGTACCTCCATCGACATCAGCGGCTGGAAGGTGTGGGACAGCAGCGCGGCGCGGCACACGTTCGCCACGGGCACGGTGCTCGGCGCGGGCAAGGCCATCGTGGTGTTCGCCGCTGCCTCCAGCATCCCCTCGGGGACGACCAACGCCGTGGGCGCCTCCTCCGGTCAGCTCAACCTGTCCAACAGCGGGGAGGCTGTCTCCGTGCGCAACGCGGCCGGTACCACCATCGACTCGTATACCTACTCGAGCACGCTCTCCGGCACCGACGGCGTGTCCATGAACCGCAGCCCCGACGCCAGCGCCACCGGGAGCTTCGTGCTGCACACCTCGCTGTCGACGGCGGGCTCCTCGCCCGGCAAGCGCGCCAACGGCACCGCGTTCTGAGCTGGCGCGACAGGTGATGAGGTAGAGGAACGGGCCGCTCTTCCACGAGGAGGAGCGGCCTTTGTCGTCTCATCTGCGCCGTACCCGCCTCCCGCTGTAGGTCGCGCTAAGCCCCCGGACATGGTTTCTGTCCACGTCTGGCTCGGTGCGAAGAGGCGGGCGGCTTCCGGGCGCGAACTCGAGCAACTGGTCCGATGGTCGGACCAGTTGGGACAACTCGCGGCCGGAAGGTGCAGCGCGCCACCGCCCCCCCTCCATCCGCGGTGGCCTCATGGCGAGGGATGGACAACATCTATGTCCGGGCGTTTAGGACTTGCGGCCTGGCCCCGTACGCGTTGCCGCGCTGACGACGGCGGCGAGCGCATCGAACGCTTCGTCCGCGACGGCGCGGATGTCTCTGTCGCCGCTCTCGGCCCACGTCATCATGGCCGCGTCGACTGCGCCCATCGACACGGTGGCCGTGAGGCGCGCGAGCATCGGGGCTTTTGGACCTTTCGGAAGCCTTTCGGCGATCGCCGAGGAGAGCTGCCCTATCCACTGATCCTGGGTGACCAGGAAGCGCCCGCGGAGCGAGGGGGTCCGGTGGATGAGTTGGATCATCGCCCGGCTGCGTTCCGCGTCGCTGATGAGCCGATCGATGACCGAACCCATGGCGAAGCGCAGCGACAGGAGCGGCTGTTCGTCCCGCGGACGAAGCCGAAACGCGGTCAGCAGCGCGGTGCCTGCTTCATCGAACTGGGACGTGACCACTTCCTCCTTCGTCGAGAAGTAGCGGAAGAACGTCCTCTTGGAGATACCCGCGGCCTTCGCCAGGTCGTCGATCGTGACGTCATCGAAGCCGCGCTCGATGAGCGGCGCCGCGGCAAGCTCCGCGATGTTTGCCCGGGCCAGCTTTTGCTTTCGCTCCTGCAGAGACCCGGGGTCCGGGGGGGATTCCTTCGCCTTCATCCGCGTAGCTGAACCTACTTCCCGGACCGCGGCAATCTTGGCGCGTCGTGTTGCGGATGACACCAAGTGCCAATATCGTCTTGGGGTGGCAAAGGGAGACCTCTGATGCTCAACCCCCGCTTCCTGTCCGCGCTCTCGCTCTCCGGGTCGAAGCCGTCGGCGCGCGTCGTCGCCAGAGGCCCCTCGGGCATCCGGTGTTTTTCGGTGGCGAACGGGTACATCGTCTCCTCCGAGTCGACGGTCCCGTCGGAAGGGTTGCTGGACCTGCTCGCCTCGGAGGAAAGGCTCGACCGCGGACTCGTCGAGCCTCTCGGTGCGGCAGCCGCGAAGCGAGGCCTTCCGCCCGAGCACCTCCTGCTCGAGGAGAAGTTGATTCAGCCCGCGGAGATTGTCGGTGCCCTCGAAAGGCTGGCGACGGTGCGGTTCCGGGCGGCGATGGTTGACGAAGGGCAGGCCGCAGCGGCAGCCGGGGGCGTTGGCCGTGGGACGATCCGGCTGCACCTCGGCGCCTTGCTGCTCGAGCAGTTTCGCGCGCTGCCATCCGAAGTCGTCCGGCAATACCTCGGCGTCACTTCCGGAGCGTTGAAGCTTCACGCCGGCGAGGAGGCCTTGGGCGCCCTCCGCCTGCAGCCCGCCGAACTTCGAGCCGCGCGCCAGGCGGAGGTCTTCCTCAGCGGCGTGCAGAACGAGCGAGCCGTGCGGCTCGGCGGTGCCCTTCTCGCGCTGGGTCTCGCGACCTGGCATCCATAAAAGAAAGGCACGGAGCCGCTGCCAGCCCTTCGCCAACCCACGGCGGGAGGGCCGGTCTGCGGCTATTTCACGAGAGCCGCAGGGGCAGGGCCTTGAGTCCCCGCAGCCCGATGGAGCCGCGCCAGCGCAGCTGCTGCTCGGGCACGGCGAGCTTCATCTGGGGGAAGCGTCGCACCAGGTGCTGGAGCGCGATGGTGCCCTCCAGCCGCGCCAGCGGCGCCCCCAGGCAGTAGTGCACGCCCATGCCAAAGGCCACGTGGCGGTTGGGCTTGCGGGTGATGTCGAGCGTGTCCGGGTTCTCGAACACCGACTCATCCCGGTTCGCCGAGGCCAGCAGGAGCATCACCGTGGAGCCCCGGGGAATCACGTGCCCCTCCAGGTGGATGTCCTCCCGGGCGAAGCGTGGCGAGGGCTGGTCGACGGGGTTGCCGTAGCGCAGCAGCTCCTCGACCGCGGAGCCGATCAGCTCGGGATTCTCGCGCAGCTTCTGGAGCTGCTCCGGGTGTTGCAGGAGCGCCAGCGTCCCATTGCCGATCAGGTTGACCGTGGTCTCGTGCCCTGCCAGCAGCAGCAGGAAGATCATGGAGACGAGCTCGTCCTCGCTGAGACGGTCTCCCTGCTCCTCCGCCAGCACGAGCGCCGTGAGCAGGTCATCCCGGGGGTCGGTCTGGCGCAGGCGGATGAGCTTGCGGAAGAAGCGCAGCATGTTGAAGGCGTTGGGGGTCTGGAGCAGGAACCCCACGGGGCTGGAGAGGTTGTCCAGAAAGCCGCCCATCTGCCGGTGGAACGTCAGCCGATCCTCCTCGGGAACGCCCATCATCTCCGAGATGACCGTGAGGGGCAGGGGAAGCGCGAAGTCGGCGAGCAGGTCGACGGTCTGCTTCTTCTGGGCCGCGTCGAGCAGCTCGCCGACGATCTTCTCCACCGCCTGCTTCATCTCCTCGACCCGCCGGGGGGTGAAGGCCTTGTGCACCAAGTCTCTCAGGCGGCGGTGATCCGGGGCGTCGGTGGCGAGCATGTTGTTCTTGAAGGCCCGGAGCAGCGAAGGCACCCACCAGCGGTCCAGTGGATCCTTGTCCCCCTCGATGTTGCGGCGGTCATTGGCGAGGCGTGAGTCCGTGAAGGAGCTTACGATATCGTTGTAACGCGTGAGGTAGTAGCTCTTGCCGAAGAGGGGGTGTTTGACGAGAACGACCGGTGACTCCTTCCGCAAGCGGGCATAGGTGGGGTACGGGTTGGCCCGGATCTCTGGGGTCTTGAGGTTGATTTCAGGGGTCATGGGTGTTCTCTCCGAGGTGGGTCTCTTCAGCTCTTGCGCAGCCAGAGCGAGCGGGGCCCGCGCAGGAAGAACGAGCCACCGTAGTCGATGCGCTCGGGCTGGCGCGAGGCGAGGCCCAGCCGCGGGGCGCGCTCCATCAGCTCCTTGAGCGCCACGGGGGCCTCCAGCCGCGTCAGCGGAGCACCCAGGCAGAAGTGGATGCCGTGGCCGAACGACATCAGGCCGTTGGTCTCGCGCTCGGGGTCGAAGCGCTCCGGGTTGGAGAACTTGCGCGGGTCATGGTTGGCGGACGCCAGCAGCGCCATCACCGAGGACCCCGCGGGCACCTTCCCGCCGCTCAGCTCCACGTCCTGCGTGGTGCGGCGCAGCAGCCCCATCACGGGCGAGTCGTAGCGCAGCGTCTCCTCGGACACCCGGGCGCAGGCCTCGCGCGTGGGGTTGCGCCGCAGCCAGTCGTACTGCTCCGGATTGCGGATGAGCGCGAGCAGGCTGTTGCCGAGCAGGTTCGTGGTCGTCTCGTTGCCGGCGATGAGCAGGATGATGGCGAAGGAGTTCACCTCCTGGGGAGTCAGGGGCTCGGCGCCCTCGCCGCCCTGGACGAGCAGGGAGATGAGGTCACCCGTGGGCTCACGGCGGCGCTTCTCGGCGATCTCCGCCATGTAGTCGCGCATCTCGTGGGCGTTGCGGACGACCTCCTCCGAGGGCTTGCCGTCGCGCAATGTCTGAGCGCCGGAGTGGATGAGCGAGTCGCTCCAGCGCTTGAAGTCGCGGCGCCGGGAGACCTCGATGCCGAGCATCTCCGAGATGACGGTGACGGGCAGGGGCGAGGCCAGCCCGTCCATGAAGTCGAACTCCTCGTGGGCGGTCATCTCCGCGACGAACCCCTTGGAGAGCTCGAGCACGCGGGGCTCCATCTCGGAGATTCGCTTGGGGATGAAGGCGCGGCTGACCAGGCCCCGCAGCCGCGTGTGAACGGGCGGATCCGAGTTGACCAGGTTGGCCACCGAGCCATCCAGGGGGGAGCGATCCTTGGCCAGCTGGCCTTTGACGCGGATGTCCACCGAGGAGAACAGGGCGGGGTTCTTCAGGACGTACGTCACGTCCTCGTAGCGGCTGACGACGTGGGCCTCGAGGCTCTTGAGCCAGAAGAGGGGCGCCTTCTCGCGCAGCTCGACGAAGTAGGGGTAGGGGTTGTTGATGACCTCGGGGTCGAGGACGTCGAACTTGTCCAGCAGGCTCATGGTGTGGCTCCTTTGGAGGGGAACGACAGGGTCGACAGACAGGGGCGGGGATCAGCGCGGGGCGGCGCCTTCCAGGAAGCACCGCAGCAGGGGCGCGAGCAGCTCGTCGGTGGGCACGGGTTGCTTCGCGAGGAGCTGGCGCAGGACGAGGCCGTGCGTCATGTCCAGCAACATCGCGGGGTAGTGGCTGGCGTCCTCGGGCCTCAAGGCGCCTTCCTTCACGCCCTGCTGGCCGAGGTGCTCGAGGCGAAGGGAGACCTCGCGCCACATCTTCAGATGGCGGTCCAGCTCCCCTTCCCGGGAGGTGTCGCGCTGCAGCGAGTTCTCCAGCAGGAGGGAGAACAGCCGGAAGTGCGTCCGGGAGTAATCCAGGATGCAGCGGAGGAACCCGTGCAGCCGCGCGCGATAGGGAGACGGCTGGCTGCGCTCCAGCTCCGCGTCGAGCTGGGCCAGCAACTCGCCCCCGCGCACGTCGCGCAGGGCCTCCAGGAGCTGCTGCCGGTCCTCGAAGTAGTTGTAGAGCGTCCCAACCGAGACCCCGACGCGCGCGGCGATGTCGTCCATGCGCGCCGCCTGCAGGCCCTGCTCGGCCAGCACCTGCTCCGCTGCGTCGAGGATGGCGGCCCGGGCCTCCTCCTTCATCCGCATCCGCAGCGCCTGGGGTTTGCTTCGAGAGGTTGAGCGCGAGTTCATCAAGTTGAACCAATATACAAAATCAGGACTAAGCGGTTCAAGTGGAGCAATCCGAGGGGCCGAGCAGGCGCCCGCACGGACGTTCAGGAGGCAACAGAGGCCGCCTCCGTCCCGAGGGGTGTTGGCTACCGGAGCCTCGGCCTGGCGCCGAGGCGCGGCCGGGTCGGCCCGAGGGCGATAATCCCGCGCATGGCCACGTCGAATGCGACCGCCCAAAGTGCCTCTGGCTCGGACCTGCCCGATGTCGTCCTGTCCGAGGGCAGCAAGGGTCCGGATGTGCAGCGCCTCCAGTCCGTGCTCACCCGGCTCGGGTACCTGAGCGGCAAGGCGGATGGGGACTTCGGGCCGAAGACGAAGCAGGCCCTCCTGCGCTTCCAGCGGGACTGGCGGCTCACCGCGGATGGCGAGTACGGGCCCCGGACACGTGCCGCGCTCCTCAAGGCGCTGGTGCCCGTGAAGAAGCCGCCCGTGGTGTCCAAGCCCTCCCAGAATCAGGACTCACGCCAGGGCGTGGCCATCGACGCCATCATCCTGCATCACACCGGCACCAACCGCGTGGGCGTGGACCTGGCCACGCTGCGCTGGGTCCGCGGCTCCAACCGGGTGAGCGCGCACTACCTCGTGGGCCCCGATGGCACCGTCTACCAGCTCGTGCCGGACAACCGGGCGGCGTGGCACGCGGGCCGCTCCTCGCTGCATGGGGAGACAGTGCCCTCCGTCAATGCGCGCTCCATCGGCATCGAAATCACTAACGACGGCACCGGCCAGACGCCCTTCACCGAGGCGCAGTACCGCGCACTGGAGCAGCTCGTGCCGTTCCTGGTCCGGCGCTACCAGGTGCCGAAGCAGAACATCACCGGCCATCGCGACGTGGCCCCGGGCCGCAAGACGGACCCCGCTGACAACTTCGACTGGTCTCGCATCCGCCGTGCCGTCGACGCGGCCGTCTGAGTGCTCGTCCGCCCTTCCTCCCAGGTGCCGGGGTCCGCGTGGTGCCCCGAGCCCCGTCCCTACCTTTGGGAGAGGAGGAGGTGTTTTCCATGACCAACCTCAGGAAGGCAGCCCGTCGGCTCATCGAGGAGGTTTACGGCGAGGGCCAGGTGGAGGTGCTCGACGAGCTGTGCCACCCCGGCTATGTGAGTCATGACCCGTTGGTGGGTGACGCGGACCTCGCGGGCGTGAAGGCGTACGTGCGTCTGCTGCGCGCCTGCTTCCCCAACCTGGAGGTGCGCATCCTCGGCCTCTACGTCGACGGAGAGACGGCCATTACCTGGTGGAGCATGGAGGGGAATCTCGCGCGTCGGCTGCTGGACGTGGAGCCCCAGGGCCAGCGCATCCACATGGAAGGCATCACCGTCTCCGAGTTCGAGGACGGCCGGCTCATCGAGGACACGAGCCACTGGGACACGTTTGGCTACCTGCGGCAGCTCGGGCTGGTGCGGCCGCTGGGACCCATGGCGCGGGTCACCGAGGAGGGGGCTCGTCCCGGATCCTCCCAGGCCTGATCCACGGCTTCGCCCTCTGACGCGGGGCGCCAGGGGCTTGGGCTCATACCCGCCGTGTGGGGATTCCCACGGGCTGAGAAGGTGAGGGGGACGCAACTCGCGGGCCCCCTCCGGCGATAATCCCTCAACGGATTTTCCCGAGCCTTCCGCCGGAGCCCCCCATGAGCATCATCGACCGCGGCCGTAACCTCATCAACACCGTGCGCACTGGCGCGCAGAACGCCGTCGAGAAGACGCAGCAGGTGGCGAACACGGTGACGAACAAGGTGGCCGACACCACCCAGCGCGTGGGCCAGTTCGTCGACAGCTTCGAGGACAAGGCCTCGAGCAAGGTTCGCGAGCTGAACAACCAGCTGCTTGGCGGCTCGAAGCCGGACCGCGTGTACGACGGGCACCTGGTGGGCGCTGGTGGCCAGACGTTCCCGCCGGGCACGTCGCTGAGCGACATCCCGGGCGTCACCCCGCGCAACAACCCGAACCCCACCGAGACGTTCATCTACGTCAACGGCATCGCCAACACGAAGGACCAGCAGTTCGGCAGCATGCAGGCGATCGCCGACCGGACCGGCGCGAAGGTTGTCGGCATCCACAACTCCACCGAGGGCATGGTGGCGGACCTCGCCCAGTGCGTGAAGGACAAGCTGGACAAGGGCCACAACCCGGCCGTGGACTCCATGGCGGACACCGTCTACTCGGAGCTGAAGGCCGGACGGGGCGTGCACCTGTTCGCCCACAGCCAGGGTGCTCTGGTGACGAGCCGCGCCCTCAATGACGTGGCCAACCGGCTGCGCATCGAAGATGGGATGTCCAAGGCGGACGTGGAGAAGCTGCTGAGCAAGGTGCAGGTGGAGACCTTCGGTGGCGCCGCGGCGAACTTCCCGGATGGCCCCCAGTACGTGCACTACGTCAACAACAAGGACCTCGTCCCCACGTGGTTCGGCCAGGGCAACGGCTCGGGCGTGGACGAGTGGGCGCGCAACGGCGGCAAGGGCGCGGTCATCCACCGCTTCGAGCACGGCTCGGGCCTCAATGGCGCGCACGGGCTGGGTGATGCGTACCTGCCGCAGCGCGTGCCGTTCGACCAGGCTCGCGCCGGCCAGTTCAACTAACCAAGGGAGCCTCGCCCCATGCTGCAGTGGATTCTGACCGCGGTGGGAATGGCGCCGCCTCCGCCTCCGAGCGGGGGCGTGATGACGCGCGAGTCGGCGCAGGAGTTTCTGCGCTGGTACACGCGGTCGGAGGGGGCGGTGCTGAGCCCTGGCCTCAACGAGCAAGGCTTCGGTGGCATCACCCTGGGCTCGGCGCAGGTGTATTTCGAGTACCACGAGGACACGAAGACGCTGGAGTGCAGCGCGCTCGTCTACCGCTTCAAGGAGCCGCCCAAGCCGGGAGTGTTGGAGGGCTTCGAGGCCGAGGCGCGTGAAGGCACGGACACCGGCGGTGGCACCGTGGACTACGAGCGGGAGAACCGCGGCCTCTTCCTGAGCCGCAACTACACCCAGGTGCCGGACGGGAGTGCCTTCGCCAAGGAGATGAAGCGGCTGGCGAAGGCGAGCCTCGTGTGGGGCGATGAGGTGTTGGACCGCGTGGCCTCGCGCGTCTTCCACCCCGAGGAGCTGGAGAAGCCCTGAGTCACGCGGCGGTGCGGTTGTTGTCGTCTCCCGAGGGGCGCGAGAGCGCCTCCACCCAGCGCTCCAGTGAGTCCAGCAACGCGCTGCGCTGCTCGCCTTCCATGGGCAGCAGCAGCCGTGCCAGGCGCTCCTGCACCACGGCGTCGGCCTGGTCGGCCGCCTCGCAGCCCTTCGTGGTGAGCCGCACCATCACGTGCCGCTTGTCCCCGCGCATGCCTCGGTGTCGTGTGACGAGCTCCAACTCCTCCAACCTGTCCAGCAAGCGCGTCATGGGGGGCATCGCCATGCCCATCCGCTCGGCGAGGCCGCTGACGGCGAGGAAGCCCTCGGCGCGCAGCCACCAGAGTGCTTGAAGCTGCCGGGGCTCGAGCTCCGCATGCGGAATCTCGTCCAGCGGATTGGAGAAGGCGCCTTGCCGGGCCAGGTCGACGAAGAGATTCCTCAACCGCGCGACCACCACACGCACCTCGGACGCCAGCTCCGACATGGAAATGCCTCCTGTCCCTTGCGGCCTGAGAGTTCTTCGCTGAAGTCCTGAACGAGCGGGAACCGCGGGCATATCGGGTGCCCCAGCGGTTAGGCTGCCGGCCCCTATGCACTCCTTCTCTCTCGTCGTTCTCGTGGTGGTGGCGCTCGCGGACGGTGGCCCGGCTCCAGAGCCTCGGACCCAGACGCCAGTGGCGGCCCAAGGGGCGAATGTACCCGCTCCCTTGCCGGAGCCTCGCTGGACGGGACTGCCCGGGTGGCTGGGCTTCGCCACGGTGAAGACTGGTGCGGAGACCCAGAAGTATTGGACACCCGCGCACCCGAAGGCCCAGGTGGTGCTCTTCACCGACGTGTGGAAGGACGTCCCCGCGGGCACGAAGGTGCGGCTCGTCTCCTCGGCCGGGCCGAGCGAGGGCGCCTACCTGGGCACCTCGGACGAGCTCTACGGGTGTGACGGGAACGTGGCCACCTTCGCCGGCTTCTCCTCCGACAAGCCGCTGCCCGAGGGCCCCGTCTGGGTGCTCCCGCACAATGGCACCGAGGGGCTCACCGCCCTGCCGGTGAAGGAGGTTCCGGCGAACTCGCTGGGCACCGCGCTGCCCAAGGGCAAGAAGGCGGCGAGCAAGGACCTCCGGGCCTACGATGCCGGAGGGCTCGGCTTCCTGCTGACGAAGACGGGCAAGCTGCGCGGGCAGCTCACCGTGTTGCTCGGGGGCAAGAAGGTGGGCACGGACTCCATGTCCAAGGGCGAGATGGAAGGCAGTGAGCGGTCGCCGCTGAACCTCTACGACAAGGAGGAGGTGGGCGTGCCGCACCCGGAGGCCGCCTTCCAGCTGGGCAAGGAGGGGCCGGTGGTGGTGGTGCTTGGCACTCGCCGCTACGAGGGGCACGTCTTCACGGTGGCCGTGCGGCGCGGCGACAAGGCCGAGCTGCTCAAGGAGGACTCCGAGACTCCGTACTTCTGCGCCTTCTGATAGGGAGGGGCCATGGCGCGCTCGCTGCCCAGGCCCTCTCGCGGTACCGCCCTCGTGACCCTGCTCGTGGCGGGGCTGCTGGGCGTGCACGTGCTGCTGGCCTCTCCGGGAGGAGACCTCTCCCATCATTATACGGACCACCTGCGGCACATGGCCGAGTCGCAGGCGCTCGTGGAGCGGGGCTTCGCCATCTACCGGCAGCCGTATGGCGAGGCCGCGCGCGGCCTGTTCCCCTGTCCCGAGCACGAGTGGCTGTTTCCAGATCGCACCGCCCCGTACCCGCCGCTCGGGATGCTCCTGCACTGGCCGCTGGGCTGGCTGGAGCGTGCGGGGTATCTCGCGCCCGCGACGGCGCACCGGCTGATGACGCTCCAATGGCTCGTGGTGGCGCTGGCCGCTGGGCTCCTGGGCCTCGTGCTGCTGCGGCCCCATGGACGGTGGGCACTCGCCGGGGGCGCGCTGCTCCTGATGCCTGGCCTCGTGGGCTCAGGCGCGAATGGCTTCTACGACGTTGCGTATGTGCTCGTTGGTACCGCTGCGCTCCTGGCGCTCACTCGGGAGCGGCCCGCCACAGCGGTAGTGCTGCTGGGCCTCTGCGCGGCCGTGCACTTCCGCGCGCTGGTGTTTGCTCCGGTGGGGCTCTGGGCGCTGCTCGCGGCGTGGCGCGCCGGGCGGGGTAAGGCGCTTGCGTCCGGAGCCGTGGCGGTGGGGCTCGTCCTCACCGCGGCGGCGAGCGCGGCTGCCCTCTCCGGCACGCTGGAGACCATCCCCGCCGACAACCCCGTGCACGTCTCACATCTGCTGCGGGGTAAGTCCTCGCCGCCGGCCTTCATCCTCCTGGCGCTCGGTGTCTCCGGGTACCTGCTCCGCCACCGGTACCTCTGGTCGGCGCTCACCGTGCTCTCGGGGGCGCTCGTGGCCCTGATGGATCGCTCGCATGGCTACTGGCACGTGCTGCCGCTGCTGGTTCCCGCCCTGGTGCTCGCGGCCGAGCGGCCCGCGTCAGCGCCACCCGCCCCGCGCCTCTGGTGGGCGGCCTGGGGCTGGGCACTGGTGGGCGCGCTGATTGCCTTCCGCTATCCCCTCACGCCCTACTGGCAGTGGCTGGTGGATGTGATTCGGGGCCACGTGGTGTGACGCCGGGTTACAGGCCGCGCTGCCGGGTGGCCTCGAGCCCCGGGAAGTCGGGCGCCGCACGCTTGAGGGCCTCCTCGAAGGGCTGCGGCTCCAGGTAGACGCGGATGAGCTCGCCCGTGCGCGAGAAGAACTTCACCACCTCGGCGGTGAAGTGCATGAACTTGCTGCGCGTGAGGATGCTGACGCTCTTGAGCGCCGGGCGATAGTTGCTGAACCACTCGGTCCACGCCTCCTGCACGGGCAGGTTGGCACCGGTGATTTCATCCATCTCGATGAACACCTCGATGGGCGCGTAGCGGCTGATGTCCTCGCGCAGCTCGTCCATGGGCGCGGTGCCGAACTCACCCTTGTCGTACCCCACGATGCGCATGAACACCACGCCCGGGCGCGGCCGGTGATAGGTGAAGCTGCACCGCTCGCTCGACAGCCGCACCGCTCCGCACTCCAAGGTCTCTCGCTTGAACGACACTTTGGACGACACCCTGGCCTCCTGGTCTCCGGGGGAGCGAGGGCTCGCGCGTTCCGCGTGGCTGGCCCGGGTCGTATCGACAACACAGCAATCCCCGGGCCATTTCGGGGGCCAAGGAAATCCGAGGGCTTGGGAATGCGGTGGGTGGGCCAGCCGGTCGAAACGAACTACCCTTCTTCCAAAATGAAAGAGTCACCCATGCGAGCCAGGGACCTGCGCATCGAGACGCTGCTGGAACTGGACCCGAGGGAGGGCGTGCGCTTCGCGGGCGAGCGGGCGCTCATCCTGGATGCGGTAGCGCTGGGGATGCTGCGCAAGCAGCTGGTGGAGATGCTGGGCCTCACGGGGGCGCGGGCGGTGCTGACGCGCTTCGGCTTCGCGCACGGCTGGCGCATGGCGGAGGCGATGCGCACCGGCTTCCAGTGGAGCAGCGAGGCCGAGTGGCAGGCCGCGGGAGGGCTCATCCACACCCTGCAGGGGCTGCTGCGCGTGCGGTTGGAGGACAATGATCCGCTGGCGCCCCGGGGAGTCTCCGTCGAGTACTCATATGAAGCGGAGCAGCACCTGCTGCACCTGGGGCGGGCGGAGGCGCCCTCGTGCTGGACGCTGTGTGGCTTCGCCAGTGGCTACCTGAGCCGGGCGGCGGGCCGGCCCATCTATGTCCTGGAGGACCGGTGCGTGGCGCGGGGAGACGCGGCGTGCCACTTCGCGGGCCGGACGTTGGAGGAATGGGGGCGCCAGCTCGAGGAGCACCTGCCGTACTTCCAAGGGGAGGCGCTCGATGCCTCGCTGCACCAGGTGGCGAGCGCCCTCAAGCGCACGGAGCGCAAGCTGCGCGAGCGGGCCCGGGCGCTGGAGCAGGTGGTGGGCGAGCCGGAGGGCCCAGGGGGGCTGGTGGCGCGCAGCCCGGGGATGAGGCGGGTGGTGGACCTGGCCCAGCGGGCGGCGAGGAGCGAGGCGACGGTGCTCGTCATTGGAGAGAGCGGCACGGGAAAGGAGCGCGTGGCGAGGCTGGTGCACGAGGAGTCGGCGAGGGCGGGGGGCCCGCTGGTGGCCATCAGTTGCGCGGCGCTCACGGAGTCGCTGTTGGAGGCGGAGCTGTTCGGCCATGCGCGAGGGGCCTTCACGGGAGCGACGCACGAGCGGGTGGGGCTGCTGGAGGCGGCGGCGGGCGGGACACTGTTCTTGGACGAGATAGGGGAGATGCCGCTCGGCATGCAGGCGAAGCTGCTGAGGGCGCTGCAGGAGCGCGAGGTGCGGCGGGTGGGGGAGAACACGAACCGGCCCATCGACGTGCGAGTGGTGGCGGCGACGAACCGGCCGCTGGCCGAGGAGGTAGCAGCGGGGCGCTTCCGCAAGGACCTCTATTACCGGTTGCGCGTGGTGGAGCTGACGGTGCCGCCGCTGAGAGAGCGGAGCGAGGACATCCTGCCGTTGGCGCGGGTTTTCCTGGTGGACGCGGCGAGGCCGTTGGGGCGTACGGTGCCGGAGCTCGGGGCGGAGGTGGCGGATCAGCTCCAGCGCTACGACTGGCCGGGCAACGTGCGCGAGCTGCGCAACGCGATGGAGCGGGTGGTGGCGCTCTCGCGAGGAACGCGGGTGGAGTTGGAGGATTTGCCCGAAGACGTGCGAGCGGCGCTGCCGGTGCCGACG
Source organism: Archangium lansingense (assembly GCF_026626635.1). Lineage (GTDB taxonomy): Bacteria > Myxococcota > Myxococcia > Myxococcales > Myxococcaceae > Archangium > Archangium lansingense. Next base: position 12,894,965 of record NZ_JAPNKA010000001.1, on the reverse strand, counting down.
CTGACGGGAGAGGTGCGCACGCTGGAGGCGGTAGAGCGTGAGTACATCCTCGCGGTGCTGGCGCACAACGGAGGCAACCGGACGCGCACGGCGCAGGAGCTGGGTATTGGCGCGACCACGCTGTACCGCAAGCTCAAGAGCTACGAGCGAGAGACACGCCGCCGCAAGCGGTGAGCCCGCGGACAGGATTCAGGGACAGAAGCGCCGTATCCAGCGGCGCTGGTCCTCCATTCCTTCCTTGTCGTCGTGGAAGAACCAGCCGGTGACGTCCTGCTCGTAAATGAAAGGATCGAGCAGACGGGCGAGGACGAGGAATTGGGGTGGAATGGGCTCTTGCTCGGTGTCGATGGCGTCGGGCCATTCGCTGAGGGTGATCAGTGCTCGCTCACCCTCCAGGGCCTGGAAGGACATCTCTGGAAAGGGAAGCCGCTGCTGCAGGCTCTCGAGTCCGCCGAGCTGGCCGAGGAGGGGCTGGCCGAGGAAGGTGAGCCAATAGACGCCACGAGCGCGGGTTCCAAGGCGCCGGCTGGTCTCTTCGAGGTTGTAGACATCCAGGCCCGGATAGCGGTCTCTCAATGAGCGAACCGTGCCGCGAGCGGCGTACCACCAGTAGTTGGGGGCGACGAGAACAGGGCTGGCGTAGCCAAAGCTGAAGGGCAGCTCGCGAGCGAGCTCGAGGGCGAGGGCACGAACGCGTGCAGGACCGTGCTCCAGGAGGTACCCAGTGGGGAGGGTGAAGCTAACGGCACTGGTGGAGTTCTCGTCGCGGGCGAACACGGGCGCATCGAGCCGACGGCCGTAGTACTCGAAGTTGTAGCCGCCCACCTGGTCGCTGTGCTCCTGCAGATCGATGATGCGCGAGACCGGGCACGGGCGTTCGAGCATGTCCTGACGGAGGTCTTCCCAGCTCTCGCCGTCGAGAGGCAGGATTCCCCCTTCGGAAGCGACGTACCAACTCAAGGCCCCAGGAGGGATGGCTCGCAGATATGTCTGTAGGGCCCTCCACACGGCGGGAGCCACCTCTCCATGGGAGTGGCGCATGAAGAAGCAGAGAATGAGGCCGTCGCGAGCCACCAGGAAGCCATTGTCCGCTCGCACCCGGATATGGGGAATGTGCTCCTTCATCAGAAGAACCCTCGCGGCGTGAGGATGAGGGCCTTTCCATCCAGCGCCTGCTTGGGAGACGTCGCCTGATGTCGAGTCCTCACGGGCGTTCTTCTTGCTACGTTCACCTTGGACGGTCGGCTGGAGGGCAGGGGTACTTGAAGTCGATGATACGTACGGACGGGATGAGACCGTAGGCGACCGAAAGCGTCCGGGTTCTTCAGGGCGATACAGAATCTTGAGCGATCCTGCTACTTGGGGTAGCCCCTGCTCAGGCGATCAGGGTACAAAATCACTACTATGGCAACCGCGGACCAAGTCAAAGCGCTCATTCGGTGCCATGCAGCGGGCGATGACGCGCGCTTCTACGCGATCGCAATGCAGGTCGCCGCGCAGGCTGCTCGGAGCGGGCATAGCAAGTTTGCCCAGGAACTTCGTGAGCTTGTGGATCAAGTCAAGGCGAAAGCCAGTGCCATCGAGTCTGTGCGTGGGCAGAAGCCAGTCCCGCTCGCTCAGCCTCGGGGCGAACTGGCGGGCCTCCTCACAGTCGCCTACCCGAAGACTCGCTTAGTGGACATGGCCCTTACCGCCCCTCTTCGGGCCCGGCTCGATCGTGTTCTCGTAGAGCAGCGCCAGCGCGACCGGATCCGCGCCCACGGCTTTGTACCTATGCGCAAGCTTCTGCTCATCGGTCCCCCCGGAACGGGCAAGACAATGACGGGGGCTGCGCTTGCTGGAGAACTGGGAATTCCGCTCTTCACCATCCGTCTCGATGGGCTCATTACGAAGTACATGGGTGAGACGGCCGCGAAGCTCCGTCTCGTCTTCGATGCGATCCTGTCGACTCGAGGCGTGTACCTCTTCGATGAGTTCGACGCCCTCGGCAGTGAGCGAGGCTCGAAGAACGATGTCGGTGAGATTCGGCGTGTCCTCAACTCGTTCCTGCAATTCCTTGAGCAGGATGAGTCGGACAGCTTGGTCATCGGTGCGACAAACCATGTTCAGCTCCTCGATCGCGCGCTCTTCCGTCGCTTCGACGCAGTCGTGGAATACACCCTGCCAACAGTTGAAATTGCGATCCGTGTGATGAAGGCGCGGCTCAGCCTGCTCGATACGTCGGGCATCGACTGGGCGTGTGCGGCCAAGGCTTCAGAGGGCCTGAGTCACGCAGAGATCACGCATGCGTGCGAGCAGGCGGCGAAGAACGCGATTCTTGAGCAATCCGCCGCAGTTCGCGAGTCTGAGTTGGTTTGTGCCCTTGAGGAACGACGTGGCTCGCATGCGTAGGCACCGACGAGGCTGACCTGTGCCATCTTCTCTCAATCGTCCGCATATCATCGTTCCCGGCAAACCAACTGCGGAGCAGTACCGCCCGCATGGCAGGAGAATTAATAGCCCGAAGCCGCCCGCGCCGGCGAGCCGAACTGTGCACGGCAAGGCGCTCAAGAAGGCGTTTGAGTCGGCGGTTGTTGATGCACAGCAACGACGCGCGGCCGCAGGCATCGAAGTACATGGCGCTGTTCCTGGGCTCTACGTGCAGTTCGAGAGTGTGCCCAACGTTCCCCTTAAGCTTTCGTCGCTTGAGGATGCCCGGCAAGGCATCGAACTCGTCGCGGTCTCGCACGGGCTGACTGACGAGGCCAAGCCGAGACGCATCGAGCGAGCGACGGTCTTCGTGCCTGAGGGCAAGGTGAAGCACTTTGTATCGCGCTTCGAGAGCTATGCGAAGTCGACGCCGAAGAAGAAGGGCGAGCGCCGCCACGAAGAAATGCTCGATCCCGTGGCCACGCTGCGACTCGCAACGCTTCGTGGTCTGTGGACGGACGCGACCGAGGTCTACCCGAAGAAGGATGAGACCATCTGGTGGGAGATTTGGCTGCGTCGCCATGATGGCAACGAACTGCAGCGACTGCTGGAGTTTGCGGATCTGCAGGAACTCACCGTCGGAGCACGCCGCCTTCAATTTGACGATCGAGTCGTGATGCTGGTGCGGGGCACGCCGAAGCAACTTTCCGCTTCGATTGACGTGCTCAACGATGTCGCCGAGGTCCGGCGCGCGAAGGAGACTGCTACCGTCTTCGTCGACATGGGGCCCGATGAGCAGGTGGACTGGCTGAAGGAATTGCTAGCCCGGACAGTCAGCCCCGTCGCTGACTCGCCCGCAGTCTGTGTGCTCGACACTGGCGTGAATCGAGGCCATCCGCTCCTTGAACCTGCTCTCGCTGCCGCCGACTGTCACGCCTGTGACCCGGGCTGGGGCGTGCAAGACCACCATGGGCACGGTACCGAGATGGCGGGACTCGCGCTCTACGGGGACCTCACTCCCGTGCTCGCTGGCTCTGAGCCCGTACAACTCCGTCACGGTCTTGAATCCGTGAAAATTCTGCCGCCGGATGGTGCGAACTCACCCGAACTGTACGGGACCATCACTGCCGAGGCGACCGCGCGAGTAGAGGTTCAAGCACCGGAGCGGCGGCGCTGTTTCTCGATGGCGATCACAGCTACTGACGAACGGGACCGAGGCCAGCCAACATCGTGGTCTGCCGCTGTCGATGCGCTCGCAGCGGGCCGGAGCTTCGATGCGTCTAGCCAAGGCCTTGTTTACCTTGATGACGGCAGCGATCCTATGCGGCGACTATTCGTCGTCAGCGCAGGTAACGTTGACGCGAACGCACTCCAAGTCGCCCACCTCGATCGGAGCGACGCTGACCCTGTTCACGACCCTGCCCAAGCTTGGAACGCGCTGACCGTCGGTGCATTCACCAATAAGACTCTCGTCCAGCATCCGGAGTGGAACGGATGGCAACCTGTTGCAGCCGCAGGCGATCTGTCGCCGTGGAGCACAACGGGCGTGCTGTTTTCTGAAGCGTGGCCGATCACGCCCGACGTCGTGTTCGAGGGTGGCAATGTCGTAAAGAATGCGAAAGGCGAGATCGACTTCCCATGCCCGGATCTCTGCCTCCTCTCGACGCACTACCAGCCTGCGAAGAAGCCCTTTGTCATGAGTTGGGCGACCAGTGCTGCTACGGCGCAGGCTGCGCATATGGCAGCGATAATCTCTGCCGAGTACCCTACGCTTTGGCCCGAGACGGTGCGGGCGCTCGTCGTTCATTCCGCCGAGTGGACGCGAGCGATGCAGGCGCATTTGAAGGGCGCCGGTGGCAAGCGGGCACGAGCCCGGCTTGTGCGGCGCTACGGCTTCGGCGTGCCCCACCTCGACCGCGCCCTACGCAGCGGAAACGATGCACTCACGCTGATCGCTCAAGATACGCTCCATCCCTTCGTTGACGGGAAGATGCGCGAGATGCACCTCTTTGACCTCCCATGGCCGAAGGACGTGCTTCAGAGTCTCGGCGAGACACCGGTACGCCTGCGCGTGACGCTCTCGTATTTCATTGAGCCAAACCCTGGGCGTCGTGGCTGGAAGCATCGCCATCGGTACGCGTCGCACGGTCTGCGGTTCGAGGTGAAGGGGCCGACCGAATCGATGGAGGAATTCCGCAAGCGGCTCAATCAGAGAGCGCTCGATGAAGATGAAGCAAAACCACTGACCGGTGGCGATTCGTCGGACTGGTACCTTGGCGAGCAGGCTCGAAATCGTGGCTCAATTCACTCCGACATCCTTCAGGGCTTTGCTGCTGACCTCGCCGAACGTGGCGTCATCGGCATTTATCCAGTGAGTGGTTGGTGGAAGGACCAGCCGAAGCGCGACCGCAGCGAGAAAGGCGCGCGTTACGCGCTCGTTGTGTCGATCGAGACACCGGGGGTTGAGACGGACATCTGGACCCCGGTTGCCCAGCAGATTGGCCTACCAATCGCGGTTGAGACGTAACCTAAGTACCCGGGCCTAGATGGTCAGCACCTTGGGAGGCGCTCTTCCGCATTCAGGAAGTGACACCGAGGGGAGAAATGCATGAGGACGTGGTCCGGTTCGGCGCCACCATATACAACGAAGGCTCCGAGCCCCCGTGCTCGCGAAAATCTTACATTCCGTCCAGCAGGCCCATCCGGTCCTTGATTCGCAGCACGCGTCGCACCGCCGCATCCAACTGCTCGGCCATCTTCGGATCCGACTCCGCCATCTTCGTCAGGATGCCGAAGTAGTCCAGGCCCCCCGACCAGTCCGGCGGCTCGGTGGTGAGGATGAGATCATTGCCCGCGAGGAAGGCCCGCCGCACCACCTCTTCTCGCTCGGCGCCGATGCGCTCGGCGAGCGCGCGGATGGCCACGTCGTCGGTGACGGAGATCCACCCGTTCTCGTGCGCCATGGAGACGAGCGCAGGCTCGAGGATGGCGGGCCCCGGGCCGAGCTTCGCGTAGACGATATTCGACAGCATCACTCCGCCCAGGTACCGATCCGCGGCCCGGAATGCCGCTGCCTCCAGGCGCACACGTTCCTCGTCCCAGTCGGCGACGGCCTGCTCATGGTCCGAGTCCGCATCGAGGTCTCCATAGCCCGGGAAGTGCTTCCCAATGGAGACGACTCCAGCCTTCGCCAGCCCGCGCGCGAAGGCGGTGGCCTTCTGCTTCACCACCTCGGGGTCTCCAGAAAACGCGCGCCCGTTGCGGAACATGTGGCCCTTGGGCGACACGTCGAACACGGGCGCGAGGTTCATGTTGAGCCCCACCTCGCGCATGGCCTTGCCGACGCGCACGCCCCACGCTTCGACCTCGGCATCCTCCATCGTGGCCATGTCCCGCGCCAACGGGAGCTCCTTGAGCGAGGGATGCGCCTTGAGTCGGTTGAAGCCGCCGCCCTCGATGTCCACCGCGAAGAAGGGCGGAATGCGAGCGCGCTCGCGGGACGAGCGGATGCGCTCTTTCGCCGCGTCGAGCTTCCGGAGCGTCCCACCTACGAACAGCACCCCGCCGACTTCCACGGGGTTCTCCTTGCCGACCTGCGGATAGGCGAGGAGCAACTGCCCCACCTTCTCACGTGGGGATAGGGACTGGAGGATGCGCTCTACGCGCGCCTCATCGGGGACGCGGGCATGGAAGCCCTTGGGCTTCGCCGCTGGCGTCGGAGGGGTCGCTCCGGCGGCGTTGGACAGCACGAGCGTCAGGAAGATGAGCGATGAACGGAGCACGGCTCGCATGGCGGCGCAGTCTTCCATGAAGGTGGCCCTCTGGCCCGAATGGATTCACTGGCGCTCGACGGCACGTCAGGCTGCGAGCACAGCGGGCGACCTGGCTCGGTTCAAGAGCCGACGAGCTCGTCGTAGCCGCGGCCCTGGAACTCGAGCAGGCAGAAGCCATTGCCGAAGGGGTCGGCCAGGTTGGCCATGCGTCCCCACTTCTGTTCCTGGATGTCCCGCTCGAGTGTGGCGCCCGCGTCCCGGGCCCGCTGGACGACGGCGTCGAGGTCGGTGACGGTGAAATCCAAGTGGACGGGGGTCCAGTGCCGGCGGTAGTCGCGCACGGAGGATGCACCGGGACTCGACGGAGTTCCCGCCGGCTTCGCGAGCAGGTCGATGGGTGAGGACGCCCCGAGCAGCTCGGCCCAGTCGGAGCCCAGCCGGCGCCCGAGCTTCAACCCGAGGGTCTGGGTGTAGAACGCAATGGCCTTGTCCAGGTCCTCGACATCGATGCAGGCACGCAGCTCGATCATGGTCGTCCGTGGCTCCACGCTGGGGGCGGGGTAGCCTGCCAGGACACTCCGTCCCCTGGAACGGGTAATCGGGAGGAAGGGTATGCGCGGGGAGCTAACAGCACGCATTGATCGAGAGGGGTTCGCCATCCTCCCGGAGGCTGTCTCCTCCGCCGCCATCGATGCGCTGCTCGCAGCGATTGCCACGCTTCCCCCTGGCACCGAGCCACGGCGGCGTGGCGGTACGCGTGACCTCTTCGAGTCCGTGCCCGAAGTGCGTGAGCTTGCGCGCTCGGGAGCGATGCGCGAGGCGGCCGAGGCCGTGCTGGGTCCCGGCTGCTTCGCCGTGCGTGCCCTTCTCTTCGACAAGACGCCCGAGGCCAACTGGAAGGTCATCTGGCACCAGGACCTCACCATCGCCGTGCGCGAGCGCCGCACCGCTGAGGGCTTCGGTCCCTGGTCCGAGAAGGCAGGCATTCCCCACGTGCAACCGCCCGTCGTATTCCTGGAGTGGATGGTGGCGGTGCGCCTCCACCTCGATGACTGCGGAGCGGAGAACGGCCCGGTGCGTGTGCTGCCCGGCTCCCATCTCGCCGGGCGGCTCGGCCCCGAGGAGATTGCTGCGTGGCGTGAGCGCACTCCACCCATCGAGTGCCTCGTCCCGCGTGGCGGGTTGCTGGTGATGCGGCCGTTGCTCCTGCACGCCTCCTCTCCTGCCACCGTCCCCGCGCATCGCCGAGTGTTGCACTTGGAGTACGCGGCGGAGTCACTCCCGGATGGGCTTGAGTGGCACGAGCGCTGGTAACGCCGCTACGGTCGCGGGGTTCGTCCCCCTTCCTGGGAGCATCTGTCCATGTGCCGTTGCTTCACCGTCCTCCTGCCCGCGCTGCTGGCCCTCTGCGCGGCGTGTACCGAGCCCACGCCCGCGGCCCTGCGCTTCAAGACCCAACCCGCCAACGGCTATGCGCTGGAGCGGTTGTCTCCGGTGGAGGTGGAGATCCTCGACGAGGACGGCGACCGCATCGAGAGTTCGAATGCCGCGGTGCTGCTCTCGCTCTACGCGGGGGCCTATTCCTCCGAGCTCGTGGGGACGCGCTACGTGGTGGCGGAAAAGGGGGTGGCGCGGTTCCATGAGCTCTTCGTCACGAAGGAGGGCATCGATCTCCAGCTCGTGGCGACTCTGAACGGCGGCCTGTCCGTTCGCAGCGATGATTTCTCCGTCGCGCCGGTGAGTGAGCCGCCCGTGGGAGTGGTCTTCCGGAGCGCGTTCCTGGACGTCGAGGCGGGCCAGCCGCTGCCCACCTTCGAGGTGGCCATCGTCACCGAGGCGGGAGTGCCCTACACGCGCACGGATGCGCCAGTGGAGGTCTCCCTGGCCGGGGTGCGAGGGGGAGATCTCTCTGGCACGCTCGTCGTGAATGCGGAGCGGGGCGTGGCCACGTTCACGGGCGTGAGCGTCTTGCAGTCAGGGGAAGGTGTGGCGCTCCACACGAGTGCTCCCGGGCTGACTGGGATGACGAGCCAGCCGTTCGACGTGGTCCCCGTGGGCGCGTCCCGGCTCGTGTTCCGCGTGCAGCCGAGCTTCACCCGGGTCGGTGTGCCCTTCTCACCGGTGGTCGAGGTCTCGGTGGTGGATGCCTCGGGCAAGGTGATGACGACGCCGGAGCGGCCCATCACCCTGTCCTTCGGCAGCAACCTCTACAACGCCCAGCTCACGGGTCCGCGGACGGTGGAGACGGTGGATGGAGTGGCGTCCTTCCCGGGCCTCGCGGTGGACCGCTACCTCATCGACTCCACGCTGATTGCCCGCTCCCTTGGCTCCGTAGGCGCCGAGAGCGCGAAGTTCTCCGTGGCACCGTGAAGGACCTCTGGGCCGCGGTGGCTCCTGCTCACAGTGCGCCGCCGCGGCGCAGCTCCCGCACCACGGCAATCACATACAGCGTGAGAGACACCGTGAGCAGCAGGCTCCCCAGCATGTAGAGCCCCACGAAGCTGGCGCGGATGCCGAAGAGGATGGGCAGCATCATCAGCAAACCCACCAGGGTGAGGAGGACGGCGGCTCGAATCAACTTGTCGGGCGAGGGCGCGTTCATGCGGAGTCCTCAGTGGACGGCAGCGCGGGTGGGCGCGCGGCTCGGGCGGGACGGGTGCGGCAACCCGTGGCAGGTGAAGCAGTTCATCTCGTCATTCGCGAGCTGCTTGCCCAACGCCCGGTGGCTGTCCACCCGGGTGAAGGCCGGCGCTGTGGCGTGGCAGGCCAGGCAGTTGGAGTTGGGATAGGTGCCCTTGAACGTGATGGGCTCTTTCCACGTGTCCGTCACATACAGCAGCCAGTGGCGGAAACCGTCGCGCTTGGACTCCACGGTGCCGAAGATGCCGTAGCCCGTGTGGCACGCATAGCATTGCTTGGCCGGAATGGCTCCCGAGCGGTAGTGCCGTGCCGCCAGTGTGGCGCTCTCGGGGTTGTGCATGTCCACCACGAAGGGGTCCATCACGTGGCAGGACTGGCAGGCCTCGACTGCCTTCATCGACTCGAACATGTGCCCCGTGGTGCCCAGCAGCGCCACGCCCGGCAGCACGAAGAGGCCGAGCAGCAGCGTCCACCGGTACGTCGAGCGCGCCATCTTCGACTTGAAGACGAACTCCACCAGCACCAGCCCCACCACCGCCGCGACAATGGACACCAGCGCCACGACCTCCAACGTGCCCCCCAGCGTGGCACCGTGAGGAGGCTCGGGCGCGGCCATCGCCAGCACGCTCCAGGGATGCATCACGTGCCCTCCTTCATGCGCTCCACCCGCACCGCCGCCACCTTGTACTCGGGCTGTGCGGAGATGGGGTCCACGGCGTCGCTCGTCGCCGCGTTCACCAGGTGCTTCATCGAGTGCATGAGCGCGAACACCACGCCCGGCCGCACCCGCATGCTGGGCTTCGCCAGCAGCTGCACCGAGCCGCGTGCACTCGTCACCTGCACCAGGTCTCCCTCCTTCACGCCCATCACCGCCGCGTCTCCGGGGTGGATCTCCAGATAATCGATGTCGATTCCCTGCAACTGCGGAATTCGTCCCGTCAGCGTGGCGGTGTGCCAGTGCTCCAGCCGGCGCCCGGTGGTGAGGGTCATCGGGTAGTCGCTCGTCAGCGCTTCCCGGAAGGGGCCCTGCTCGGAGAGGTAGACGATGGCGCGTCCGTCCGGCCGCGCGTAGAAGTCGATGCGTCCCTCCTTCTTCGCCAGCGGATCCTTCCCTGGCACGTAGCGGTGGCAGGTGCCCGGGTGGTCCTCGCTGGGGCACGGCCACACCAGCCCTGGCAGCTTCCTCAGCCGCTCGTAGGTGATGCCGGTGAAGTCGTAGGTGCTGCCGGCGGAGATCCTCCGCCACTCGTCCCAGACAGCCTCGGGCGTGCGCGCCTTGAGCAACTCCCCGTGCCCGAGCCGCTCGCCGAAGGCCACGAGGATGTCCAGGTCCGAGCGCGCCTCCCCTGGCGGCTCCACCAGCTTCTCCACCAGGTGGTAGCGGCGCTCGGACTGCGAGAAGACGCCTTCCTTCTCCGCCCACATGGCCGCCGGGAGGAAGACGTCGGCGAGCTGGGCGGTGTCGGTGGGGAAGATGGAATCGCAGACGACGAGGAAGGCCTTCTCCATGCCCGCGCGGTAGCGGTCCGCGTTGGGCAGCGAGCGTGCCGGGTTGGTGGCCATCACCAGCGCCGCGCGCACCTTGCCTTCGCGCATGGCCTCGAAGAGCGGCACGGCGGACAGGCCCGGAGTGGGGGAGATGCGGCCCTCGGGCAGGCCCCACAGCTTCTCCATCTCGTGTCTGTCTTTCTCCTTGGAGACGAGTCGTCCGGCCGGCAGCGCGTGTGCCAGCGTCCCCGTGTCGCGCACGCCGCCGCCCGCGTTGGGCTGGCCCGTCAAGGAGAAGGGCGAGGCCCCGGGGCGCCCTATCTGCCCGGTGAGCAGGTGCAGCGCCATCACCATCCGGTTGGCGGACACCCCATGCGTCTGCTGGTTGAGCCCCATCGTCCAGAAGCTCGTCACCGCCTGGGAGATGCCCCACAGCCGCGCGGCCTCGCGGATCTCCGCCGAGGACAGGCCGCACAGGTCCGCCACCTTCTCTGGCGAGTAGTCCTCGAGGAACTTCTGGAAGTCCTCCAGGGTGAGCGGCTGCGTGTCTGCCGAGCCCTTGCGGAAGGTGAGGAAGTCATTGATGAAGGCTCGGTCCACGAGCCCCGTGCGCAGCAGCTCGTGGGCCATGGCGTTGAGCAGCGCCACGTCCGTGCCGGGCCGTAGCTGCAAGTGCAACGTGGCGTCGCGGGCGGTGGGCGTGCGCCTCGGGTCCACCACGATGACGCGTGTCTGGGGTGCGGTGCGGATGCGGTCTCGCACGCGCTCCCAGACGACCGGGTGGCACTCGGCCATGTTGGCGCCGATGACGAAGAAGAGCGTGGCGTGCTCGATGTCGTCGTAGCAGCCCGAGGGCTCGTCCGCGCCGAACACGGACTTGTAGCCGAACGCCGCTGACGCCATGCACAGGCGCGGGTTGCCATCGACGTTGTTCGTCCCGATGCCACCCTTGAAGAGCTTGTTGGCGGTGTAGCTCTCCTGGGAGAAGAGCTGCCCCGAGCCGTAGTACGCCACCGCGTCTGGCCCGCCCTGGGCAATGGCCTCGCGGAAGCCGGAGGCCGCTGCGTCGAGCGCCTCGTCCCAGGAGGCCCGCACGAGCTGCCCGTTCTTGCGCACCATGGGGTACTGCGCCCGGTCCGAGACGTAGAGGATTTCGCGATTGAGCAGGCCCTTGATGCAAAGCCGGCCGCGGTTCCAGCCTTCCTGGAGGCCCTCGACCTTCACCACCTTGCCGCCGCGCAGGCCCACGCGCGTCTCGCAGCCCGAGCCGCAGAAGCGGCACACGCTCTTGTGCCAGGAGTCCACCGGGATGGCCTCCTCCCGAGTCCATCCGATGCACCCGGGCCCCGCCAGGCCCGCCGCCGTCACTCCGAAACCGTGGAGGAGTTCCCTCCGTGTCATGCTCATGCCGTCCCTCCAGCAGGGCCGGGTATCACAGCCCAGAGTCGGGCGGCATCACTCGTGCGTGTGTCTCAAAGTTCGTGGAGCTGTCGGCTCATCGACGACTCGGGCCCTGGGGGCTCCTGAGATGCAAGACGGTGAACGGTGCCACGGGGGTGCACGGGGTGGGGCACGGGGACGAGTACCCTCACCCTGTCCCTCTCTGTTCTCGAGAACTCAGCCGCCCTGTTCAGCGGCGCGCTCCTGCGGCTGCTGCGCGGGAGGGCGCGAGACCGGTAGGAGTCCGGCGTCGTCGGGTACGGGGCTGCTCCCATCCGTCGCGCGGCGGGGCGCGGTGGCGGCAGGAACTTCCGCTGGCTGCTCCTGCGTCCCGGGGACCTGTACCTTGGCGAGTGCCTCGCGCGCCGGGGCCGACTGCGGATGCAGGGCCACGGTACGCTCCAGCCAGCGCAGCTGCTCCTCTTTCCTGCCGCGCTTGCCGAGCAAGCCCGCGATGCGGAGCATCTCGTCCACGTAGTCCGGGTGCAGGGACGTGTTGGCGGTGGCCATTTCCAGGGCGGGCCAAAGAGCCTCGGGGTCCTTCACCTCATCCAGCCGGACGCGCCGCAGCTCGGACACTTGCGAGCGTTGCCATACCTCGTCGAAGTGCCGTGCATCCTTCTGGAGCGACTCGCTGAAGCGCAGCGCGGCGGGACAGGGCACTTGCTCGCACGCGGCGAGGTAGTCGGTGAAGAAGGCGAGCGGACCCCGTATGGGGTACTCGCGGAGCTTCTCGGGCCCGAGTGTCTTCTCCAGTGTCTGGGCCATGTGTGCGCCCACGCGGATGAGGAGCGAGCCCTCGCGGGGTTGGTGGGCGGCGCGCACGCGCAACAGCGCGGCCTGGGGGTCCTGCGCAATGGTGGCGCGGTCGAGCAGCGCGGACATCCGGGTGAAGGCCTCGGGGAGGTCTCCCAGCTCAGGGAGCGCGCCGGGGCCGCGAGTGGCCCACAGGTGGTAGGAGAGCCCGTAGGTGAAGAGGCGGGCGAGGCCCTCGTGCACCACGGCATCCACCGGGTCCACCATGTGCGCGTCGCGGCGGACGAGCCCGTCCTCCAGCAGCGTCTCGAGGATTCGGGTGGAGATGCGCCGCTGCCGCTTCGCCTCGCCCTCCAGGTTGCTGGCGATCGCGATGACGACGTCCTCGGCGGGCAGCATCACCAGCAGCGAGGTGGTCTCCGGCTGGCCTCCGGCGTGGGCCACCATGTAGTGGCCGCGCAGCGGGTAGGTGGCGAAGCCCATGCCGTAGTCGGTGAGCTGGCCCTCGCGGGTGCTCATGGGGGCCTGCATCATCCTCGCGGTCTCCGCGGGCACCAGCTTGTGCTGGAGGATGGCCTGGCCGAAGGCGAGCAGGTCCTCCACGGAGGCGCGGGTGCCCCCGCCGGCGAAGCGGCTGGAGACATCGAGGAAGTGTGAGGGGACGAGCTGCCCCCTGTACTGGCGGTAGCCCACGGCGTGCTGCTTGTTGCGGGTGCGCGGGTCATCCAGCGCGGCGTGGCGCATGCCGGCGGGGCCGAAGACCTGGGCCTTGAGGTAGCGGCCATAACCACGCCCCGAGGCCTTCTCGACGGCGGCGCCGAGCAGGTTGTAGCCCCAGGTGGTGTAGACGAACTTCGTGCCGGGCTCAGCGGCCAGAGGCTTGTCGGCGAAGAGGGCGAGGGCGCCCGCGGTGTCGAGGTGCTGGGTGTTCTCCGCCGACTCGGGCCCGTCGTAGTGGGGCACGCCGCCGAGGTGGCCGAGGAGCTGGCGGATGGTGAAGGTCCACTGCTTCTCAGGGTACTCGGGCACCCAGGAGCGGAGGTCCGCGTCGAGCTCGAGCTTGCCCTCTTGCACCAGCTGCATCACGGCCACGGCGGTGAAGGACTTGGTGATGGACGCCATCCGGTACGTCGTCCGGGGCGTGGCGGGCAGCTTGTGGGCAATGTCTCTCAGCCCGTAGCCCTGTACCCAGCGCATGTCGCCGTGGATCACGCCCACCGAGAGCCCCGCATGGGGCCCCTTGGCGAGCTCGGCGCGCACGAGCGCATTCAGCGCACGCTGCACCTCGGCGGGGAAGGGCTTGTCCTTACTCCGGGACGCGGCGGCGGCGGACGTGCGGGCCGGTGCCGGGGTGGGAGCGGTGAGGCAGAGGACGAGAAGCGCGCAGAGGAGCGCTCTCACTGCGTCTCCTCGGAGGCCTGGAGCGGCGGGGCGAGGGCGGCCTGGCGGCGGGGATCTCCCGCGTCCACCCAGGAGCGCAGCAGCGCATCGGTGATGAGCTGGCCGAGGATGTCGAGCCCGTGGCTGCGCGGGTGGACGAGGTCCTCGTGGACGAGCCCGGCTTGGACGAAGCGGGCCAGCGAGCCGGAGCCGCCCATGGCGGAGAAGATGTCGAAGAAGGCGCAGCCCTCGGACAGGGCAATCTGGCGCTCGATGGAGATGACCTCGTCGAGATAAGGCCGCTGGGCGAGCTTGTTTGCGCCGTTACCACCCCGCACGGCGTCGATGGGGCCCACCACGAGACAGGCGCTGCCAGGGGCGGCGGCGCGCGAGCGGCGGACGAGGGAGCGCAGGCCCTCCTCGACCTCGGCGAGATTGGAGCGGCCCCACTCGAGGCGCTTGGCCTCGTTGCCGCCGAGGATGAAGAGAAGGAGGCGGGGCGAGCGCTCGGCGAGCTGGGTGCGGAAGATGTCCTCGCGGGCGCGCAGGAAGAGGTTGGCGTCGGCGGAGGGCACCCCGAGGGTGTCGAGCACGATGCCGGGACGCTGGTGCTGGAGCACGAGGCCGAGCACCACGGCGCCGCGGCCCTCGGCGATGACCTCCAGGTGGCGAGTGCCCTCGGGGATATCGAAGGCGAGGGCCTGAGCCTGACCGGAGCCCTGGGGCTCGGCGCGGGCGAGCTCCTTGCCATCAGCATGGACGGAGAGCTGGCCGGCGCGGGGCACATCGAGCCACCACAGGGTTCCGTGCGGCTCGTTCTCGAGCGCGAAGCGGCTGCTGGCCCTGGCGGTGGTGGAGCGGTGGTAGATGCCGGTGATGCCGAAGGGCAGCTCGGCGAGCTTGAGCTCGCCCAGGGTGCGAGGCTCCCAGCCGCCGCGAGCGAAGCCGGTGCGGACGCGAGGCCCGTAGGGGCCGAGCCGGTCCATGGTGAGTACGCCGCGCCCGCCGTCTCCGAAATTGGCTCCGAGCTCTTCGCGGATGATGTCCACGATGCGGTCACCGGCGATCAGCGAGTTGCCGAACGCGGAGATGACAGCGGGGGAAGAGGCCCCGCGGGAGGAGAGGGCGTCGAGGGACTCGAAGAAGGGGGAGAGCGCGGTGCGGGAGCAGGTGGTGCCGGAGGGCGCCACGCACGGGTTCTCCAGCCGGGGCTCCCGGACGCCGAGCTTCTTTCCAATCTGGTACAGCTTGAGAGCGCGGGGGGAGGGAGGGGGCAGCACGCGGCTGACGGTGAGGGCTGCGTCAGAGGACGGCGGGGTGGCCTGTGCGGCAGGGGCAGCCTGGGCGAGCCGGAGAGGCTTGTCGGGCGAGGCAGCCGGACGAGAGGTACGCGGAGCGCGGGCCCGTCGGGGAGCCTGGGGTTCTACGGGAGCTGACCAGGACACCCAGAGGAGGGCACCGAGGAGGAAGGGAACGAGGAGGACGACCGCCCACCGCCTGCCGCGAGAAGCTTCGATCATGCGGCGGGGAACTCTAGACGAAAGACTCCAACCGAGACAGGAACCGGCCGATCAGCCCGACCACGTAGCAGCCTGTCGCTCGTCTGCTCACTTGCTCTTAACGAACAAGCTCACGCCCAGAGCAACAACACGCCCAGAGCAACCCCCCAGAACAACAACACTCTCAGAGCAACAACACTCCCTCTCCCTCTGGGAGAGGGTCGGGGTGAGGGTATCTCGACCCCCGGGTTGCACCCCGGAGACGAGGCTCAAGGGAGGGCCTTGTCCTCGCGGCGCAGCACTTCACCTTCCACCACGGTGGTGCCATCGGGAGACACGGGGTGGCCGAGCGTAGCGACAAGCTTGCGGTGGGCCTCCTCGAGCCGACGGTGGAGGGTATTGAAGGTTTGCTGGGCGGTGCTGGGCATGTCCTCGGTGTAGGTGAAGTACCAACGCAGCGTGTCGAGACACTCATAGAAGTGGTCGACGACGGACTGCTCGAGCACGGGCAGGTGGATGAGCTCGTGGAAGGTGGCCGAGGAGTAGCGGGTGGAGATGGTGTTGAGCATGGGCTCGCGGCTGCGCAGGCGGGAGAAGAGGACGAACATCTCGCTGCGTCGCGCGTCGAGCCGCCGCATGATGTTGGCGGCGTCGAGGGCGATCAGGTTGCGAACGCGGGCGGTGTTCTCATCGGCCTGTTTGCGGCGAGCCATGGGCTGGGGAGCCTACCGCCAGGAGCCCGGGTGCCTCCAGTTGACAGCTCGGGGTTCCGTAACTATACAAGTTACAGAAAGGAGGTCGGACCCGATGAGCACCAGCAGCCGATTCGCCGTGGCCATCCACGTGCTCACGCTCCTCGCCTACAGCGGCGGCGAGGCCCTGACCTCCGAGTTCATGGCGGGAAGCGTGAACACCAACCCGGTGGTCATCCGGCGGATGCTGGCGGCGCTGCGGGCGGCGAAGCTCGTGAGCTCACAAGGCGGGCCTGGGGGCGGCTGGCAGCTCCTGAGACCCCCGGAGGCCATCACCCTCCGGGATGTGTACCGGGCGGTGGAGGAGAGCACGCTCTTCCCTCTGCACAGCCGAGAGCCGAACCCCCGCTGTCCGGTGGGGGCCAACATCCAGACGGCGCTCACGGCTCATTTCGAGGTGGCGCATCAGGCGCTCGAGCAAGAACTGGCGCGCACCACCATCGCGGACGTGATGCGCGAGGTGAAATCCCTCGCGGGCTGAGGGCCTTGCCCAGGCGGGCCCCTCATTTTTTTTACCCTCATCCGTAACCATGTTGGTTACGAAAAACACAGGACGGAAGGAAGAGAGCCATGAAGATCGCACTCTATGGAGCCACGGGAACCATTGGCCGCCGCATCGCGCAGGAGGCGCTGTCGAGGGGCCACCAGGTGACGGCCATCGCGCGCAACCCGGAGGGCTTCGAGCTGAAGCACCAGAACCTGAAGGTAGTTGCAGGGGATGCGAACGAGCCGGCGAGCGTGGCGCAGGTGGCGGCGGGCCATGACGCGGTGGTGACGGCCATTGGCCCGAAGCAGGGCGAGGCCACCGAGGTGCTCACTGGCATCGCGAAGTCCCTCGTGACGGGGACGCAGCGAGCGGGGGTCCGGCGGCTCTTGGTGGTGGGTGGGGCCGGAGGCCTCGAGGCTGCGCCGGGCCTGCGCGTGGTGGACACGCCGTCCTTCCCTGCCGCGTGGAAGTCCATCGCGCTGGCGCACATCGCCGCGTACGACGTGTTCCGTCAGGCGGACCTCGACTGGACGTTCTTCGCCCCGCCAGCGCTCATCCAGCCGGGGGAGCGCACGGGCAAGTACCGCACGGGCACGGACCAACTGCTGACGGACGCCAAGGGCAACAGCGCCATCTCCGCCGAGGACTACTCGGTGGCCCTCATCGACGAGCTGGAGAAGCCGAAGTTCCTGCGCCGCCGCTTCACCGCGGCGTACTGACGAAGCGCCAAGGGGGACGAGTGGCACCGTCCTCGCCGCCCGCTGGACACATCCCCGGGCCTTCGTGTGCTCCTCTGCCGCACAGGTAACGCCCCACGCATCTGTCACACGGTTGTGATTGAACCCGCGCACGGCTCGGGGGAAGACAGTCCCCATGGCCCCGACGAACCGTACGCCGCCGAACGAGCCTTCGTACGACCTGCTGCACCTGCGAGGCCGTCATCCGCTCGAGGCCCTCTTCAATCCGCGCAGCGTGGCGGTGGTGGGCGCGAGCGAGCGGCAGGGGAGTGTGGGGCGCACCCTCCTCTGGAACCTCATCAGCAACCCCTTCGGGGGCACCGTCTACCCCGTCAATCCGAACCGGAAGAGCGTGCTCGGCATCCGGGCGTGGCCCTCGCTCCAGGCGCTGCCCGAGCCGGTGGACCTGGTCGTCATCGTGACGCCCGCGGACACGGTTCCCAGCGTGATGCGCGAGTGCGCGGAAGTCGGGGTGAAGGGCGTCATCATCATCTCCGCGGGCTTCAAGGAGGTGGGCCCCGAGGGCGTGAAGCTGGAGAGAGAGGTCCTCCAGATTGCTCGGGAGGCGGGCATCCGCATCATCGGCCCCAACTGCCTGGGAGTGATGAGGCCCACCACGGGGCTCAATGCCACCTTCGCGGGAGAGATGGCGCGGCCGGGCAACGTGGCCTTCATCAGCCAGAGTGGCGCGCTGCTCACGGCCATCCTCGACTGGAGCCTGCGCGAGGCGGTGGGCTTCAGCGCCTTCGTGTCCATGGGCTCGATGCTGGACGTGGGGTGGGGCGACGTCATCGACTACCTGGGCAACGATCCGCGCACGCGCAGCATCCTCATCTACATGGAGTCCATCGGGGACGCGCGGGCCTTCCTGTCAGCGGCACGCGAGGTGGCGCTGCACAAGCCCATCATTGTCATCAAGGCGGGGCGGACGGCGCAGGCCGCAGCGGCGGCGGCTTCACACACGGGCACGCTGGTGGGGAGCGACGAGGTGCTGAGCGCAGCCTTCCGTCGTGCGGGCGTGCTGCGCGTGGACTCCATCGCGGACCTCTTCTACATGGCCGAGGTGCTGGCCCGGCAGCCGCGTCCGATTGGTCGGCGGCTCACCATCCTCACCAACGCGGGAGGCCCGGGGGTACTGGCCACGGACGCGCTGGTGATGGGCGGCGGCGAGCTGGCGAAGCTCTCGGACAAGACGGTGGCGGAGCTGAACAGCTTCCTGCCTCCGGCCTGGAGCCACGGCAACCCGGTGGACATCCTGGGCGACGCGGACCCCGAGCGCTACGCGAAGGCGCTGGAGGTGGCAGGCGCGGACAAGAACAGTGATGGCCTGCTCGTCATCCTCACGCCGCAGGACATGACCGAGCCTACGCAGACAGCGGATCGGCTGAAGCCCTACGCGAAGCTGGGCAAGCCGGTGATTGCCAGCTGGATGGGAGGCTCGGAGGTGGCGGCGGGTGAGCGCATCCTCAACGACGCGGGGATTCCGACGTTCGGCTATCCGGACACGGCAGCGCGCATCTTCAATTACATGTGGCGCTACAGCTACAACCTCGCGGGCCTGTACGAGACGCCGGTGTTGGCGGAGGAGCCCCCGGGGCGCGAGGAGGCGGAGCGACTCATTCGCGAGGCGAGAGCGGCGGGCCGCACGCTGCTGACGGAGTACGAGTCCAAGCGGCTGCTGGAGGCGTACGGCATTCCCACGGTGGAGACGCGGCTGGCCGCGACGGTGGACGAGGCGGTGCGCGAGGCGGAGTCCCTGGGCTACCCGGTGGTGCTCAAGCTGCACTCGCACCGGATTGCGCACAAGACGGACGTGGGCGGGGTGAAGCTGAACCTGGGGACGGCGGAGAAGGTGCGTGAGGCCTTCGAGGCCATCCGCCGGAAGCTGGAGGAGCTGGGGCGGGCGGACGGGTTCGACGGGGTGACGGTGCAGCCCATGGTGAAGCTGGAGGGCTACGAGCTCATCGTGGGGAGCAGCCTGGATGCGCAGTTCGGGCCGGTGTTGCTGTTCGGCGCGGGCGGCACGCTGGTGGAGGTGTTCAAGGATCGGGCGCTGGCCTTGCCGCCGCTGAACACGACGCTGGCTGGGCGGATGATGGAGCAGACGCGCATCCACGAGGCGTTGAAGGGCGTGCGCGGGCGCCCACCGGTGGACCTGGGAGCGCTGCGGAAGTTGATGGTGCGCTTCAGCCAGATGGTGGTGGAGCAGCGCTTCATCCGGGAGGTGGACATCAACCCGCTGCTGGCGTCGGCGGAGCGGCTGGTGGCGCTGGATGCGCGCGTGGTGCTGCACGGCCCGGAGGTGAAGGAAGAGGAGCTGCCGCGGCTGGCCATCCTCCCGTACCCGGCGAAGTACGTGGAGCGGTGGAAGATGAGGAACGGGGAGGAAGTGGTCATCCGTCCCATCCGCCCCGAGGACGAGCCGAGGATGGTGGAGTTCCACAAGACGCTGTCGGAGCAGACGGTGTTCCTGCGGTACGCGGGGATGATGAAGCTGGACCAGCGCGTGGCGCACGAGCGGCTGGCGCGCATCTGCTTCAACGACTACGGCCGGGAGATGGCGCTGGTGGTGGACGGGGGAGGGATTCTCGCGGTGGGGCGCCTGACGCGGCTGCCGGGGACGGAGGACGCCGAGTTCGCGATGCTCATCAGTGACGCGGTGCAGCGGCAGGGCCTGGGGTCCGAGCTGCTGCGACGGCTGGTGAACGTGGGGCGCGATTGGGGGCTGAAGCGGATAGTCGCGGACATCCTCCCGGGCAACGGGGCGATGCAGCGCGTCTGCCGCAAGCTTGGCTTTCAAATCATTCAGCCCCAGGGCCTGGACGAGAACGTGGTGAGCGCGGTGAAGGTGCTCTGAGTAGCGGAGCCCGCGGGCCGGGCGAGACAGGGGGTGTGTGGAGCGAAGGGAATGAGTCGGGCTAGAAACCTGGGATGCGCTCCCCCCACCCGACCCTGCGTCTGCTCACCCTGTTGCTCGTCAGCATGATGACGATCATGGCGAGCGCCGCCATCTCGCCCTCGCTGCCGAGGCTGCGCATGGCCTTCGAGTGGGTGCCAGGGATTGAGCTCTGGGTGCGGCTGGTGGTGTCGCTGCCGGCGCTGTTCACCGCGATGGGGGCGCCGCTGGCGGGAGTGCTCATCGACCGCTTCGGACGCAAGCGCCTGCTGGTGGCGTCGGTGGCGCTGTACGGCGTGGCGGGCTCGTTGCCGGGAGTGCTCACGTCGCTGCCGCTCATCCTGGTGTGCCGCGCGCTGCTGGGCCTGGCGGTGGGAGGGCTGATGACGACGGCGGCGGCGCTGATCGCCGACTACTACGCGGGCCCCGAGCGGGGCGTGGTGCTGGGGCGCCAGGCTGCCTTCATGGGCGTGGGCGGCTTCGTCTTCATGCTGGGCGGAGGCCTGCTGGCGGACATCCACTGGAGGGCGCCGTTCGCCGTCTACCTCTACGCGTTCCTGATCCTCCCGCTCATCCTGTTCTTCCTCCCGGAGCCGGAGGTGAAGCGGGGTGCGGCGGCCGGCGGGGCGGGGCGCGTGGCGCTGCCGTGGAGCACGCTGTGGCAGGTCTACGCGCTGGCGATGACGGGCATGATGATCTTCTACCTGATTCCGGTGCAGCTGCCCTTCCTGCTGAGGAGGCTCGGGGTGCAGTCGTCGGCGTTGGCGGGGCTGGCGGTGGGAGTGTCCACGGTGGTGGGCTCGGTCGTGTCACTGCGCTACGCGCGGGTGCGCCAGCTGCTCGGATACCGGAGCATCATGGCGGTGCTCTTCGCGTGCATGGCGCTGGGCTATGTGCTGGTGGGGATGTCGCAGTCGTACGCGGCGGTGGTGGGAGGGCTGGCGGTGTCGGGGCTGGGCCAGGGGCTGCTGACGCCGAACATGGCCAACTGGGCGGGAGAGGTAGCGCCGGAGGCCGCGCGAGGCCGGGTGATGGGCCTGCTGACGACGAGCCTCTTCCTGGGTCAGTTCGTCTCGCCGCTGCTCGCACAGCCGCTGATTGGCGCGGTGGGACTGAGCGGAGCGTTCCTGGCGGCGGGAGGCCTGCTGAGCGCGTTGGCGGGGACGTTTGGCGCGCTGGCGTGGCACGCAAGACCGCGGGAGCGGAGCGAAGCAGTCCAGAGCGCGGAGTAATCCCCTGAACCCAGAACGCAGAGTGAGCCCCCTGAACCCAGAACGCAGAGTGAGCCCCCTGAACCCAGGGCGCAGAGTGGGCCCACTCCACCCTCGCCCTCCGGGAGAGGGGACGGGGGTGAGGGTATTGGGTGTACCCGGGTTCCCCCTAGGAGCCTGTCGGAATACCTCGGCTACCCACTACATGAGGGGTAGTGCGACTCAAACACACCGCTATGGTTGGTATGTAGGAGTCGTTTTTCGGCGATTCTCCGACAAGCTCCTAGACGAGCCCTGACAATCCCTTTCAGTAGGGCTGGACCTTGTGTTCGTCGTTCAGGGGGGCGCCTGCTGCCGGCTTCTCGCTCTCCTGCTGCCCCTCGATAGGAACCGGAGCAATGGGTCTCAGGTGCGCATGACTGCCGACGGCGAGAATTCGCATTGTGCGGATATCCACGGCATGAACGGTCCTGTCCATGCTGGCCAGGGCCCCCGATGAGCCCCAGAGGGCCTTCGTCGGACAGGCCTGTTCCGCGACAGTAAATCGGACCTGCACGACTCCCGCGGGACCCGGAGCCGCCGTGACGTCATGGGAGGCGGGCCGATAGAGACAGGTCTCTTCAGGACGGGTGCCCTCGGGAGGCCTAGCCTCGCTTGGAAGGAAGTCCGCCAGGGCGAGGAGGATGGCCGCGGCCACGTTGCCCTCGAGTCGGAGCCGCCCTTCCCTGGGAAGTTCGGGAGGGGGCTGCATCGGGTCCCTCTCCAGCAGGCGCTTGTTGCGCACGTCCACTTCGTAGGTGGCCTCCATGTCCAGCGGCGGAGCCCCCCGGTAACAGGCTCCGGGAGCAAGGGAGAAGCGGACCAGCAGGGTTCCTTCCTTTCCCGGTGCCGTCTCCACGTCCCAGGATTGGCGTTGGAGGACGCAGATATCGCTGCGGCTCGCTCCGGCCGAGGGGCGGACATTCCACGGGAGGAACCGCTCCATGGCGAGCTGCATGGCCGCGACCCGGTTGGCTGAGAGTTCAATCCGGCCCTCTTCGGGCAGATCCTCTCCGAACTTGAACCAGGCCGACTCTTCGGCTGGAACGTAACGGACATGGCTTCGAGCCGTCATACAGCCCGAGAGGGCGAAGCACAGCAGGAGGCCGGCTGCTCTTCCCATGAAGTCCTTCCTACGGAGCCGCGAATGCAGGTGAGTATTCATGGTTGTACAGGGGTGATGATGCCCGAGTCCTTGTCCTCGGGTTGGATGTAGCCGATGAGCTTCCAACTCCCCTCCTGCCGTTCATAGACCTCGCCGGGCCGGGCTTCACGGACATACGGCACCAGCTTCTGGATGCGACAGGTCGTGTCGAACTGAATGCGGACGCGATAGCGCTGGTTTCGCCCGCGTCTGTCGGGCTCGCTCAAGGGGGAGGATGACCATGGATGGCTATGGAAGTCGGCAAGTGGCTCGAGCTGGCCCCGAGAGTCTTTCACCACCGCGGGTGAGAAACAGGATTTCCGTTTGCTCGGACCCACCAGCGCCGCTCTCGTCAGGGGGGAAGGCTTGCTCGCGTAGTAGAGGCCATCCTCGAACGAGTAGATGACGCCGCAGTATTCCTGGCCGTATTCGCCCAGCCGCGCTCTGGGCAGAGCCATCACCGCCGGGCAGAGCTGGTCGATGACTTCATCCACGTTCCCTGAGGGACGGATGTCCTCCCAGGGTCCGCGCACCCAGACGATTTCGGAGTCCGCGACAAAGCCGTAGTCTTCCGTCTCTCCTGCACCACGTGGGCTGCTGGCGCACCCAAGAAGACACATCCCCACCAATCCGGTTCGGACGTTCATCAAGCCATGCCGTGAGCGATGCATTTCGGCCAGAATGATGCCTTGGAAGCGCCACTTTGGATAGGGCCTCCATGGATCGTCAGATGGCCCCCACCTCTGCGCCATGCTCTGCCAGCCACTGCTTGCGGAGCGCGAAGTCTGGCAGCGCGCGCTCCACCGCTCGCCAGAAGCCGGGCGAGTGATGCGGCTCGCGCAGGTGCACCAACTCGTGCACCACGACGTAGTCAGCGATGCGCGGCGGCAGCAGGATGCTCCTCCAGTGGAAGTACAGGCGGCCTCCCTTTCCGCAGGAGCCCCAACGGTAGCCCAGTTCCTGCACCGCTACGCTCGTCGGCTTCACGTCGATGCGCCCCGCATAGCGCTCGACCCGCGTCTCCAGCCACGGACGCGCGTGCTCTGTGTACCACCGGACCAGATGCTCCCGCCCCTTCGCCGCGTCCGACCGGCGCATCCGGAAGCGTCCCGCCGCCAGCTTCACCGGCATCTCCTGCTCCGGCACCAGCAACAGCCGGAACGTCCTCCCCAGGTATGGCAGCCCCTCTCCACTGACGAATCGCCTCGCTGGGATCGCGGGCTTCAGCGCCTCCCTCGCCGCGAGCTTCTCGTACACCCACCGCCGCTTCGACTGCACGAAGCGCTCGAGCCGCGCCTGATCGCAGCCCGCGGGCGCCGACAGCAGCAGCCGCCCGTCGCGCTCCACGGTGATTTCCAGCGTGCGCCGCCGCTCGCTGCGCCGCACCTGGAACTCCAGGTCTCCCATCACCAGCGCGCTCATTCCCCCACCAGCTTCGCGTGGTTCGCCTTCGCCAGCTCCATGACCCGGTCTGCCAGATGCTCCAACCGCTCGAAGGGAACCACCTCCAACTCATCCAGGAACATGAAGACCTTCCCCCGGAGCTCCCCCTGTCGCTGGGGATTCTTCCAGAATGCGACCACATCCATCTCGGACCGGAGTAAATCCACGAGCCGCAGCGTCACCTCCACCAGCCACCGGGATTTCTCTTCCCCCACGGGCTGCTGCTTCTCGCGCTCTTCCTTGAGGATGGAGAAGAACGGCGCCTCGGTCTGGGGATCCAATCCGCTGTCATCCTGTTTTCGTCCACTCTCTACCTCGGGGACGAAGTCCTTCAAGGCGAGCGCGAGCTGCTCCCAGCTTTCACCGTACGTCCGGAGAATCTCCTCCAGGCGCTCGGAGAGCTTCTGGTAGTGGACCGGGTCCTCATCCATGTGCTCGCGGATGTGGTAGCGGATGGCGTGCTCCATCTCCGACGCCTTGGCTCTCGGTGACACCTCTCGCTCCACGTGTGCTGCGAACTGTGGGTGCGTGATGGAGATGGGCGGAATCTTCGGGTCAACTCCCAGCGAGACGATGTGGTCGTCGATGAGCTTGCGCACCTTGGCGCCCACCGACTTGTCCAGGCTAGGCTTGCCGTCCCTGTAGCGGATACGGGCGCGGCCGAGCAGGAAGCCAAGCCGCTTCGAATCCTTCACATACGGGAGCGCCTCGGGCCGGGGCAGCACCAGGTCCAGCAGCTCGAGGAACTGCTTGAGCTTGACGGTGAACTCGGCGCGTAACCGGGTGTCGCCGAGCAGCTGCAGGCATGGCTCGTCCGGACCCCGGAAGTCCACCCCACGGCTCTCGAACAGATCCACCAACCGTTGGTGCCTGTCGCGCAGCGTGGGCAACTCGTCCGAGAGGCTGCGGAGCACTCCCTCCACGTCCTCCACGCTGTAGGCGGCGAGCGCGTCCTTCAGATGGCGGGACACGTTGGCGTAGTCCACGAGAATGCCGGCCGTCTTCCCATGCTTGGTGCGGTTGACGCGGGCAATGGCCTGCAACAGCTCCGCCTCTCGGATGGAGCGGTCCAGGTACATGACACCCTCCACGGGCGCGTCGAAGCCCGTGAGCAGCATGGACTTCACGATGAGGAAGGCAAGCGGGTCCGCCAGCGCCTCGTCCTCGTACACCAGCGGACGGGTGAAGCGGACGATGCGTGCCTCCGTCTTCGCCGGGTCCGACCACTCCTGGTACAGGGAGTCATCCTTGTCGGTGCCGGAGATGACGGCGGCGAACTCCAATTGGCGTACAAGGAGGAGGTGCCGCCCGGCGCGCACGGCGGCCCGGAGGCGGCGTGGCCTGTCCTGGAGCTGCAGATCGTCCAGTGCCCGCTCCTCCGGGGTGAGCGCCTCGGCCTCGGAGACCAGCTCGTCCCGGGCCTTGGCCAGCGCCTCGGTGTAGCGCACGGCGGCGAGCCGGCTGTAGGCCACTACCTGTGCCTTCAGCCCGTTGGGGAGGATGTTCTCCACGTAGTGGCGCAGCATGTCCCGCGCCTTGTCCTCGATCAACTCCCGGGCCTCGAGCGCCTCGCGCAGGGTGCCGTACCGGCGTTTGATGGCCTCCCGCTCCTCGTCGGAGTAGTCGCGGAACCAGTCCGCGAAGAGCTGGTCCAGATCTCCCCCGTCGCGCACCGCGCCCTTGGAAGAGCGGCCCTCGTAGAGGATTGGCACCGTGGCGCCGTCCGCCTCGGACTCGCGCAGGGTGTAGCGGTCCAGGTAGTCGCCGAAGATGTCGTGGGTGCGCTTCTTCTCGCCCATGAGGATGGGGGTGCCCGTGAAGCCGATGCGCGCGCAGTTGGGCAGTGCCTTCATCAGGTTGGCGTGCAGCGCGCTGGAGTGCGAGCGGTGCGCCTCGTCCACCATGACGAGGATGGACTCGTCCTCGTTGAGCGTGGGGAACTCATGGGATTCGGTCTCGGGGGCGCCGTCCTCCTCGTCGCGCAGGGCGTACTTCTGGATGGTGGCGAAGACGAGGCCGGGCCCCTTCTGCTTGAGCAGCTTCTCCAACTTCTCCGTGTGGCGGGCCACGAGCACGGACTCGCCCGTGAGCGTCGCGGTGTTGGAGAGCTGCCGTTGCAGGTCCTTGCGATCCGTCACCAGGACGACCTTGAAGCGGCGCAGCTTCTCCTCGGAGCGCAGCTTGCGGATGAGGAACACCATGGTGAGGCTCTTCCCCGAGCCCTGGGTGTGCCAGATGAGGCCGCCCCGGCGGTCGTGCTCTCCGTCCTGCGCGCGTGTCTTCCCATGGAGGAGCCGGTGCACAGCGGCGCGCACGGCACGGAACTGCTGGTACCGGCAGACGACCTTCACCGTGCGCCCGTCCACCTGCTGATAGAGGGTGAAGTGGCGGACGATGTCGAGCAGGTGCTCCGGGCGGAGCATGCCGGCGATGAGCTTCTGCTGGCTGGAGAGCTGGGAAGGATGCGTGAAGTTGAGTTCGGTGGCCACGTCCGCGAGGAGTACGGGCGCGGTGTCCTTCCACTCCAGGTAGTGTCGTAGACCGGCGCCAATGGTGCCCGCGCGGGCCTCGTCGAAGCAGGTGGCCACGAGGAACTGGTTGGTGTGGAAGAGGCGCTCGTTACCCTCGTTGTCCGAGACCTCTCCGGCGGCCTTGCGCTGATTGGAATACAGGCGGAGTTGGTCCACGGCGGACGGGAGGGGCTCGGCCGCACCCGGACTCTTGCACTCCACCACGACGAGCGGGATGCCGTTCACGAAGAGCACCAGGTCCGGGACGATGAAGCCCTTGGACTGGCCGCCTGGGCAGTCGACGCGGAACTGGTTGATGACGGTGAAGGTGTTGCGATCCAGGTGCTTCCAGTCGATGAAGTGGATAGTGCGGGAGCGGCCCTGGTCCCAATCGGGGAGACCCTCGACGGCGTGGCCCGTGTGGAGCAGTTCGGTGGACTGCTGGTTGGCCTCCATGAGCTTCGGCGCGGAGATGCGCTCGAGGGTGCTCACCGCCTGTGAGATGCGGTGCTCGTCGAGCCAGGGCTGGCCGTCACGGAGGTTGATGTTACGAAGGGCTTTGCGGAGTTCGTCCTTGAGCAGCACCTCGCGAAACGAGGTGCGGCCGGTCGCAGACGGATGCGCGAGGTTGCCGGTGACCAGCTTCCATCCCATGGAGGTGAGCTGATCGATGAAGGGAGACTCGACAGTAATGAACTCGAGACCGGAGTTCATGGGGCGGCCTCTTTCAGCAGAGGAGTGACGCGCACGCGACCAGTGAGAAGGTCTTCCATCAGACCATGCTTGAGGAGTTGGAGCTTGTTTAGCTCAAGACGCTCACTGTTGATCGATGCTTCGTTTTCCTCAATGACTTGGACGACCCTCTTGCTCTCTCCTTCTGAGAGACGCGGAACCGGCAATGCCAAGACGTCACTGCCCTTGATGTTCTTCTGGACTCCCCCAACTGCTAGGCGGTCCAACGCTGGCCTTCCAATAAATGAATTGAAGTAGCGGCGATACACGCGGGATAGTCGTGGTTGATGTAGGCGAAAACGAATGAGGAATGCGCCCGGCACAACATCAAGGGTGTGCCCAGGAAAAACCGCTGCAATGCCGCAAGTCCCACTCCGCGAGATGAGCAAATCATCGGGCAGCAGAATGTGCTGAGCGAAAGTGGCTGGGGAAATTGCAGCTCTCGGCATCGTTGCGAGATCTATGTTTCCTTCCTCATCCATATCGGTCGTTCGCAATGTGGCGAGCGGGCCATCCACAGCATATCGATCTGCAGGGAAGCGCGGACCAAATGCACTGGATTCGCAGAGAGCCCCGAAGGGCACGACCTCCCAAGCCTTCGGAATCCGTCCTAGCGAAGACTTCTTGAATTGCTCCGGGTTCCGCTCGGGGTCGCGTAGTTCGCCGTTCTCATTGATGCCGCAGGTTAGCAGGTCGTGCAGTAGTCCCTGCTTTACCTGCTTCAGCTTTGCGATGAGTTGCTCGGTCTTCCGAATGGCCTCGTCCAGCGTGTCGAGTATTTCGGAGATGCGGCGTTGCTCGGAAAGAGGTGGCGCATAAACGCTCAATGAATAGAAGATCGTAGGGTCAATGGACTCGACTGTCGTGCCGCTCTTGACTGCCTTGTTGACAACGCGCTGCTCTAGTCCGCGCAGAAGGTGGAATGCATAACCAGCGTCAACGTCAGTCGCGGGATGCAGGACTTTCAAGTCTTGATTTACCGTGAAAGGTACCTGTCCTCTTGCAACTGGGAATGAGTGTCGCAGCACTCCACTTCGGAATACGACGGCAATATCGCCCTGCGAGTAGAGCTTGAGTCGATTTGCACCACGCTCAGTGAGTTGCTCCGCCGAATGTCGAATCACGTCCTCTGACATGTCTTTGGGGCTGACCCAGGGAATGCTGCCGCCTTCCCAGTAAGCTGAAACTGCTCTTGAAGGTGTTGCGCCACCTTGCCATTGGCCTAGCGAGCCGACTGAGCGCTTTGGTTCCCTATCACGCATACCCCAACTCCTTCAGGAAGCTACGCAGCCTCACGTTCGTGGCGTCTCTTTCCTGTTCGATACTCGTGAGTGTCACCCGGTATTTGTCCCACCATTCCTCGAACGCCACGGCCACTTGCTGGCGGTGGTCCGCGATGTAGCGCCCCCGGATGGTGTCGAGATTCCCGCGCAGAATGGCGAGCACCAACTCTCGCGCAGCGGCCTCGTCAAGCTTCGTAATGGCCGAGCCAAGCCTCTTCACGAAGTCATCCCGAAGCGCGCTCAGCTTTTTCTTGACTGTGCCCAGTTCCTTCTTGAGTGTCTTGAGGTCCTCCTCGGTCAATTGCTCTATGGACTCGTCGGCCTCTTCCTCATCCTCGCCGACTTGAGCCCCCTTGAGTGTTGCCTCTATCTCGGCCTTCTTGGCCTCCAGTTCGGAGATGTCGGCCAGGTACTGTGGCAGCAGGTACTTGACGAGCGCGTGGTCGAGCGGGTTCTCCTTCGACTTCTGGTCCTCCAGTGCCGACAAGATGCTGGATGCCCACGCCTCTACCAGCCCCCGGAAGCCCTGCGCTGCCAGCGTCTTAAGGTCGTTCTGCACCTCGCCCCACCACGTGGCGATGACGCCCGTCACCTGGAAGCGGTCGAGCAGGCCCACGGGTCCAACCTCTTGCTCAAAGTTCGCGAGCAACTGCACGCGCAACGGCATCAGCGCTTGCGTCTTCGGCAGGCTCGTGAACCCGCCCTGGTTTTGCTTCCACCAGGACTCGACGGCCTCCGCGAGCGCCTTTTCCCGGGCGGCCATGCCGGCATCCTCGCCGAGGCGCTTCTTCAATCCGGCCTTCTCCGTTAGGCCATCCGCAAAGTCGAAGTAGCGCTCGTCCCGTTCCTTCAACAGCCGCTTCGGGTTGAGGCCGTGGGCCTCGAAGAGCTGTTTCCTCGCCTTCACCTCGGCCCTTGGGATACCGCCGTGGAGGTGCGCCCGCACGTTATGCTGCTCAGAGGGCGGCGCGTTATCGGCGTAGCGGCGGATGTTGAGGTTGTCGCCGTTCTCCCGCAACTCCTCGCGGCTCACCACCCGGGCGAACCCGGGCACATCCTCGAACGCCTCCCAGGTGCTGACCACCTTCTCGATGTGCTCGGGTTGCAGATGGTTCTGTGCGCGGCCTTCGTAGAACTCACGGTCGGCGTTGATGAAGAGCACCTTGTTCTGGCGCTCCGGCGGCTTCGCCCCGCGTGCCCGGAGCACGAGAATGCAGGCGGGAATGCCCGTCCCGTAGAAGAGGTTCGGCCCCAGGCCGATGACCGCTTCGAGCAGGTCATCGTCCAGGATGCCGGTGCGGATGTCCTTCTCGGGTCCCCCGCGGAAGAGCACGCCGTGGGGCATCACCGTCACCACCATGCCATCCCTCTTCAGCACCGCCAGCATGTGCTGGACGAACATCAGGTCAGCCTTCTTGCCGCCCTCGGGGCAGAAGCCGAAGCGGAAGCGCTCCCGGAACTTCATCTCCTCCTGCGAGTAGTTTTGCGAGAAGGGTGGGTTGGTG
The DNA here is from genome assembly GCF_026626635.1 of Archangium lansingense. Classification (GTDB taxonomy): domain Bacteria; phylum Myxococcota; class Myxococcia; order Myxococcales; family Myxococcaceae; genus Archangium; species Archangium lansingense. Next base: position 12,864,841 of record NZ_JAPNKA010000001.1, on the reverse strand, counting down.
ATGACCCGGTCGAAGCGCATCAACTCTCCTCCCTCGGTGTGCATCGGGCCGGCGAGCGTGTCCCCGTTGCGAAGGTCCGCATCGGGGATGCCGTGCAGCAGCATGTTCATCTTGGAGATGGCCCACACGCCGCCATTGGACTCCTGGCCATACAGGCGCAGGTTCCTCGAATTGAGCTGGTGCTCGTCCAGGTACTCCTTGGCGAGCACCAGCATGCCGCCCGAGCCCGAGCAGGGGTCGTAGATGTGCATGCGCTCCTGGGGCCGGGCGATGCGCACCATCATCCGGACGACGGAGCGGGGGGTATAGAACTCGCCGCCCTTCTTGCCCGCCGAGTCCGCGAAGTCCCGGATGAGGTACTCGTAGGCTGCTCCGAGCAGGTCCGGGTACTCGAAGTCCTCGTTGCGCAACCGGACGTCGTCGAAATGTTTGATGAGCTCGCGCAAGCTCTTGTCGGAGATTCTCGACTGGCCGACCTTGCGGTTGAAGTCGATGTGGTTGAGCACGCCCTCAAGGCTGGTGTTGTCCTCCTCCAGGGCCGCGAGCGCCCGGTTGATCCCGGTACCGACGTCCTGGTGGAGTTCGTCGCGGATGTGCTTCCAGCGGGCATCCTCGGGCACGAAGAAGGTGCCGGCGTCGGAGTAGTAGCTGGGACTGTTCGCGCGCTTCTGGGCCTCGGCGGGGGGGCGGCCCTTCTTCAGCTCCTTGTCGAGCAGCTCCTGGTAGCGGGCCTCGAAGACGTCCGAGCACCGCTTTAGGAACAGCATCCCGAAGATGTACTCCTTGAACTCCGAGGCATCCATCTTGCCTCGGAGGATGTCGGCGGCGGCGAAGAGGTGGCGTTCGAGTTGGGGCAGGGTCAGGCGAGCCATGGTGGTGCCTTCCTACCATCGAAGGGGGGCTCCCGACGCCCTACGCATAGTGCTCCTGGTTCTTCACCTCTCGTACCCGCCGCCCCGGTGTAGAAGAGGAGGGACGAGGAGGGTGCTCATGGCGGACACGGGGTTCTTCAAGGGCTGGCTGGGGCCGTTCAAGCTCATCAGGCGGTACACGACCCGGAAGCCGGAGCCGGAGAGCGGCGAGCTGGGCCGTGTCTACGAGGCGCACAACGTCCTCACGTCCAACCCGGCCCTGGTTCTCATTCCGAGCGAGAGCGCTCCCATGGAGCCGCAGGAGGAGTGGCGGGTGCGCCTGCGCTCCCAGTCCGCGCCGCCCTACGTTGCGCTGGAGGTGGAGAAGGCTCCGGCCTCGGGTCGGCTGTCCCAGTTGCGCGGGGTGCTCGAGCTGCTCGGAACGGTCGTTGAGCGATTGGGGAACGGTGAAGAGGCGCGAGCCCATCTCACCTGCCTGCCCATGGGGCCACTGGAGTCCCTGAAGTACCGGGCCGGGCGCGCCTGGAGGTGGACTCGCGCCAGCCGCAAGCGCACCTTCGCAGTCTGCTTCCTGATGTACCTGTCCTTGCGCCTGGTGGTCCATGTGGTGGAGATGGACGTGTATGGATTGAACTGGGACATGACCCCTCGGCCCGTGATGCAGGGCGTTCCCGTGCGGCCCGCCGATGCACGTCGTGCTCCAGCGCTGATCAACAAGGCCTCGGTGGCGCAGGGGCCCATCGCCTATCCCCTGCCCGCGAAGCCATTCATCGACCAGGCCAAGGCGCCCTGCATCCCCAATGAGGGCGAGGTGGAAATCAACGGCGGCTGCTGGGTGGCCCTTGAGAAGCGCCCCCCCTGCTTCGGCAGTCAGGCCGAGTACGAGGGCAAGTGCTACCTACCGGTCTCTGCCCGCTCCCGGGACAAGCGCGAGCCCCGGTCCTTCCACCAATAACGGGTCCCCGTGGTGAGCATTGACCTCGACGCGCGCGAGCAGTTCCCGTGCTCATGCTCAGTGAAGAGGCGATGAAGCGTCCTCGAACGTCGGGGGGAACACCCCGAGCTGCTGCATGACGGGCAGCAGGTCCATGCTGTCCCAGAACTCGACGAACTTGCCGTCTCGGAGCCGGTACTGAGGGTGACCCCTGAATTGGATTCTCCGTCCGGAGGCGGGAATTCCCATGAAGGGCCCGGAGTGGATGGCCGTGAAGTGGAGGCGGGGTGCGATCATGTCGTCCGCGTAGACAAAGCCCTCCAGGGTGATTTGGACGTCCGAGAAAGCCGCCAACCAGGCGTCGACAGCCGCCCTCACGCCGGGCAGGCCAGGCCCGAAACCAGGGATGGGCGGGTGGAGGGTGATATCGGGAGCAATGAATCGCTCGAGCGCTTCCACCCGGCGCTGGTGGTAGATGGTGTCGAGGTACTCTTCGAAGAGTTCTCGGGCCTCTCTGGCATCCATCGTCGCCTTCCTGGTGGGGTGTGAACTCCTCCTTCGGTGAACATAGGCAGTCGTGCACGCACTCGTATCCGCCCTTGTGAGCAGGGGAGGTGCGGCACGGCGGCCTGCTCCCTCCCTTTGCGACACGAATCCGTCGGCTCGGTGTAGAAGCTGAGCGTCATGGCGAGCAGGACCATCGAAGAGGGCCGCATCAAGCGGCTCAACACTCACGAGCCGAAGGACGGCGACTACATCCTCTACTGGATGCAGCAGAGCCAGCGTGCGGAGTTCAACCCGGCGCTGGAGTACGCCATCCAGCGGGCCAACGAGGCGAAGCTGCCGCTGCTGGTGGGCTTCGGCCTCATGGACGGCTACCCCGAGGCCAATGTCCGCCACTACCGCTTCATGCTGGAGGGACTCCAGGACACACAGCGCACACTGGCTCGCCGGAAGATTCCCCTCGTGGTCCAGCGGGGAGGCCCGGACGAGGTCGCGCTGAAGCTCGCGCGGAAGGCAGCGCTCGTGGTGTGTGACCGGGGCTACCTGCGGCACCAGAAACAGTGGCGCAAGACGGTGGCGGAGAAGGCCGCCTGCCCGGTGATTCAAGTCGAGGGCGACGTGGTGGTGCCGGTGGAGGCCGCCTCGGGCAAGGCCGAGTACGCCGCACGCACCATCCGTCCCAAAATCCACCGTCTCTGGAGCGCGTACCTCGTGGAGCTCACGCCCACGCCGCTGAAGACAGACTCGTTGGGGCTCGGTGTGAAGGGGCTCGAGCTGGAGGACCTCGACGCCGTGCTAGCGAAGCTGGACCTGGACCGCACGGTGCCTCCGGTGAGCCACTGCTTTCGGGGTGGCACGAGCGAGGCAAAGCGCCTGCTCCGCAAATTCCTCACCGAGCACTTCCCCGAGTATGAGGAGAGCCGGCCGCACCCGGAGACGACGCATGTCTCGCACATGAGCAAGTACCTCCACTTCGGGCAGGTGAGCCCGGTGCAGGTGGCGATTGCGGCGCGTGAGGCGAAGGCGGCGGACAACCAGCGCGAGAGCTTCCTCGAGGAGCTCATTGTCCGGCGCGAGCTGGCGCAGAACTTCGCCGAGTACTCGCCACACTACGACACCTTCGAGTGCTTGCCCGAGTGGGCTCGAAAGACGTTGGACAAGCACCGGAGCGACGAGCGGCACCACCAGTACACTCAGGCGCAGCTCGAGCAGGCGCGCACGCATGACCCGTACTGGAACGCCGCCATGCGAGAGATGCGCTACACGGGCTACATGCACAACGCCATGCGCATGTACTGGGGGAAGAAGATCCTGGAGTGGAGCAGCACCCCCGAGCACGCGTACCGCACGGCGCTCGCGCTCAACAACCGGTACTTCCTGGACGGGCGCGACGCGAACTCCTACGCGAACATTGGCTGGCTGTTCGGCCTGCACGACCGGCCCTGGGGCGAGCGCGAAATCTTCGGCACCGTGCGTTACATGTCCTCGGGGGGTCTGGAGCGGAAGGCCGACATGGAGGCCTACCTCGAGAAGGTGGACAGGCTCGTGGCCGAGGCCAAGGAGGCGGGCGTCCGCTTCGAGGGCGACTGAGTCCTTGCGTCACAACCGGCGCTGACCCCCTCTGAGCCTGGGAGAGGTGGTCATGGCCTACCGTCGAGAGTTACCCAGAGACGAAGTTCCCGAGTCCCTCACCCCGTCTGGCCTGGAGGATGTGCTCGAGTTCCCGCTCGTCCAGGCGTTGCTCGGGCGCCGCTCCCGGAGGTTCTTCCTGGGCGCGCGCATTCCCGATGGACCCCTGGCCTTCACCTCTCGCTCCGAGCCCGTGCCACTCTCGGAGCTCGAGCAGATGCTGCTCGTCACGGCGGTGGGCGGCAACACGGGCTGGCACTACCTCATCGCTCGCAACGAGCACTACGCGCCGTCCCTGTCCAACTACGCTGGCAGCGCGGGAGGGCGCACCTTCCCCTCGGCCGCGGGGTTCCACACCAGCGAGCTCTTCTTCACGGACGACTCGGGCATCTACTTTGTTGCCACACGGGACGCGCCGGCCCTGGGCGAGCGCGACGCGGACGGGCGGTTGGACTTGAAGGCCCTGCTGGCGGCTCATCGCTCGCGCATTCGGAAGGTCTCCGACAAGCGGCTCTACCTCCCGCCCCAGCCGCCGCATGTGGAAGGCCATAACACCTGGGTCTCCAACCAACCGGGCACTACGCTGTTCATCCCGGTGGCGGATCTCGCCCAGCATCTGCTCGGTGCCCTCTGCTACCTGGTGCAGAACGGCTTCTGCCTCACCGACGACTACAACCACCGGCCCATTCCCGGCCTGGAGCGCTTTCGCGAACTGGTCGACGTGGACCACCCCTTCCCCCTCTCCTACATGGAGCAGCTCATCCTGGGCGAGGCCACCGTGGAGCTGTCCACCGCGTGCTACGCCGGCACGCTGATGTTGCAGGCCATGGGCCTGGGCGGCTGGATGTACGACGGGTTGGAGCGCAACTCCGTGCTGGGGGCGAGCGGGTTGCCGGACGTGCCAGGGCTCGGGTTCCGGTACGACACCGACCCGCGCTGGTCCCTGCCCAATCCCACGGGGCTGCCCGGTGTCTTCGAGGGCTTCTGCCCGCCGCACTACCCGGACATGCGCGCGGCCGTGGAGGCCTTCTGCCAGCGCAAGTTCGGACGCGGGGGGCCCTTCAACCCCGAGACTCCCGGCCCCTACAAGGACACCCGGAGCATCCGGAGCAGTGCCCGCGTGCATGACGAGGTGTTCAAGGACTGCGTGACGCGGATGGCCCAGTACATCTACGACACGTTCGGCAAGTTCCCCGCGACGCTGCCGAGCACCTACTGCCTCATGTTCCTCCAGGCCCACCACCTGGACCTCGAGTTCTACGACCACTTCTACGCGCCGGGGGCCTACCTCCGGACCCATGCCGAGCACATGGAGAAGTGGCACTCGAAGCACTGAAGCGAGGCATGCCCGCTGTCATCTCCTCTGCTGGCGAGCCGTTCGACAACCCGGACACCGTTCTCAGGGCTCCCCTTCGGCGGGCAGCACCACGCCCGGTTCGGGTTGCACGCCCGCTTCACGCAACACACGCGCGGCCTCGGTGGCCATGACGCGATGCCCCTCGGCACTCGGGTGGATGCCGTCCACCACCAGCCCGTCCAGGAAGAGGTGCACGTTGTCGGGCCGGCGCGTCACCGACTCGAAGTCGATGACATCCGGGAAGGTGTCGCGGATCCACGCGTTCATCTCCAGCCGCTGGGTCTTCACCGTCTCGTAGGCGCCGTGGTTGCTCTTCTCCTTGGGCAGCAGCGTGCCCACCCAGACGCGGCAGAAGGGCCGCAACCTCTCGGTGAGCGAGCTCATCCGTGCCTGCAACTTGTCCACCGTCAGCCCGGCCAGGTCATTGGTGCCCAGCAGCACGACGCAGTCGGTGATGCCCTCGAGTACGAGCACCTCCGCGTCCAGGTTCAGCAGCGCATCGTAGAAGCCCTGGCCCGAGACACCCGCGTTGACGATGGGCACGCCCAGCTTCGTCTCGGCCACGGAGGGCCATGCCAGGCGTGTGTCGTCCAACTCATCGATGTAGCCCTCGGTGATGCTGTCACCCAGGGCTACGAAGGCGCGGGCGGGTGGGCCCTCAACCTCCACGGTGGCCAATCCCACCGCGCGATCCCACGGCGTACCGCCCAGCGGGCCCGTGACACCCGTATGCGAGCCCGAGCGCACGAAGCTGCCCGGCAGGGCATGGATGGCGCTCACCGCCAGCGCTCCCTGCACCTCGAAGGACACGGCCAGCTCATCGCGGAAGCCCACGGGCAGGGCTACGGGGTCAGACACCACACGCGTCCTCGCCGTCACGGAGAAGCCCGGTGTGCTGGAGAACGTCACCGTCACTGGTGCGGAGGCCAGCGAGCCCTCCGGACCGGCCAGGGCGATGGTGGCCTTGCGCAGCACGAGGTTTCCATCTCCCGAGCGGAACGCGAGCCGCACCCGATCTCCCGCCCGGCCCACCGGGACTCGCAGGCGGAACGTCACGCCTCCCGTGCTGTAGGACCAGCGCAGCGCCTGATGGAAGCCTGGCTGGAACATGGGAGGTGGCGGCCGGGGCTGCTCCGGGACCGGCTGTGGTTCGATGGGCTCTACCTCCACTTCTTCGGGCGGGGGCGGCTCCTCCTCGGGAGCTTCCGGCGTGGGAGTCTCGGGCACGGGGGCCTCGGTCTCGGGCGGTGGGACGGGCTCCTCCTCAACGGTGGTGGAGCCGCATCCCGCCATGATGAGGACTGCCCATGCACACACCAGGATCCGCGTCCGTACCCGCCAGCCCATTCCATCCCCCCCCTCGAGAGAGAGGGTGTGCACCTCCCTGTCGCCTGGGGAGCGGGGCTTGCATCCCACAACGGTGGGCTCCCCTGTGCTGCCTGCGCTGGAGAGGAGGCGAGCGAGCACCTCGTACCGGGAGGCGGGTTGCACAGGTGGGTATCAGAAAACACGACGGCCTCCGCGCGCCAGGCGAGCGGAGGCCGTGGAAGGAGACTGTCTGGGATTGAGCTTATGGCAGGGCGCGAGCGATGAACTTCCACTTGCTGCTGACCTGAGCGGTGTTGTCCAACCAGGTGGAGACGCCGATGAGGCCGGCCATGGTGGCGAGGCTGAAGACGCCCAGCCTATTGACGAGCTTGGTGGTGCTCTTCACGTCATCGGGAGCGTCGTCGGAGGCCTTGCTGCCGGACTCCATGGGGATGCCTTCCTGGAGGGCGCGCTTGGCGAGGAAACCGCCGCCAATGAGATTGATGACACCGCTGACGAGCGTGGCGCCCATCAGGAAGTCCTTCACGAGGACCAGCTTGCGCGCGTTGGCGGAGATGGCGCGGCCGGAGATTCTGGAGCGGCCGATGAACCAGGTGAGGGCGGTGGCGCCCAGGCCCACGGCGTTGATGATGTTGTAGCCATTCCAGGCTGCGTTGACGATCCTCGCCCGGTCCTGCTTGTCGGAGATGAGGCGCGCCGACGGGTTGAGGGCGATACGGCCGAAGAGCGAACCGCCGAAGCCCGCTGCGAGGCCGAGGTTGTGAAGCACATAGGCGCTGGTCGTAAGAGTTGGTGTCATGGAGACCCCTCCGTGCTGCGTTGTGCGGCGGGGGTGAAGCTACGCACGCCGCGTGTAACGGCTGGGTGGCCTTGGTTCCCTGCCTGGTGGGAGGGAAGGAGGGCCTGTAGCTCCTTCATGGCCGCTCCCATACATATGAGCACCCCGGTTCCCTGGCCGACCGCTCGCCAGGAGACCAGGGTGCAGGATGCTCGCCCGCCTGCTCAGCGCTCGCGCGTGGGGGAGGGCACGGGCACCAGGTGCGGCTTCATCGCCTGGGCCGCGGGCCTCCACAGCAGGTAGACCATGCCCGCCAGCAGACCCAGCTCCACCGGCAGCCGCCAGAACTGGTTCATGATGGCGTAGCCGTCGATCATCACCGGGTTGCCTTGGATCTGCCGGATGCCCACCAGCAGCGCCACCATCATGTCCCCAGCGAGCGGCAGGGCGCACAGGCGGGTGATGAGCCGCGTCGCCGGCGTCCACGCTCCGAGGATGAGCCCCAGTCCGAGAACCACCTCCATCGCGATGACCATGCTCGCGTTGAACAGCGGGAAGGGCATGCCAATCCCCGAGATCAACTGCGCGAAGCCCTCCACGCCCGTGTTCACCTGCAGCCCTGGTGCGCCCACGAGGATGGGGAGCGTGAAGTCGAAGGCTTTCATCAGCCCGAAGAGGATGAAGATGACGCCCGTCACGCCGCGCACCTGGTAGCGGCCGGGAGTCTCGGGGACTCGCTCCAGCCAGTAGTCGCGTCGCGGGTGGGTGGCCAGCGAGCGCACGATGCGGGGGCGCCAGGTCTGGCGGCCCGCGGCGGAGCGGGAGGGGGAGAGCGGTGCAACCGGGTTCATCTGACGCATGTGCGGATTCATGGGTGTCTATCTTGTGGCTGGGGTTTTGTTCATTTCATTCAGTGGCGCGGGGCCGTTTTCATGACGCGCCGCGGGGAGTTTCTTGTGCGGGCTTTTTTGTATGTATTTTGTATGCCTTTGCCCGCTCAGGCCGCGAGCTCCTCCGCGCGTCCGGTGGCCAGAGGCCGCAGCAGCGTCCTCAGCTCGAGCCGGGCCTGGTGCAGCCAGAACCCCACCGTCCCCGGCGTGGTGCCGAGTCGTTGTGCGATGGCTTTGTAGCGCAGGCCCTTCGTGTGCAGCTCGAAGGCCTCGCGCAGCGGAGAACGCAGACATGCAATGGCCTCGTGCAACTCCTCTTCGGAGACGCGCTCCCAGGACTGCCACTGCCGCGGCTCGCGCACGAGGACGGGCGCATGCACCAGCTCCAGGTGCGGTCTCTCGTAGCTCTCGGTGCGCTGGCGCCGGCACTGGTCGAGGAACCGCCGCTGGAGCGTGGTACACAACCACGCGCGGCGCGTGCCGTGACTGCAGCCGCGCAACAGCTCGAAGTTCACCAGCGCTCGCTCCAACGTGTCCTGCACCAGGTCCTCGGGCTCCACTCCACCGTTGCGGCAGAGCTTGCGTGCGAGTCCCCTCAGCAGCGACTCATGCGGGCCGATGAAGGAAGTGAACTCCCGGCTGTCTCCGTTGAAGGTCTGTGCCATGTGCCCTCCTACGGAGATAGAGAGGGCCGGGCCGGAAAAGTACGCGGGCCGGAAGAATTCTCTCCCGGCCCGCCTGGTCTCCCGCTCTGTCCTGGCCTCAGGGCCCCATCGAGCACGCGTGCTCGGCATCCCAGAGGGTCTCGCGCGCCGCGCGCGAGAGCTCGTCCAGGTACGGCCCCCGCGGCGGCCCCTGCGGACACACTCCCGAGTCAGTGAGCGTCCGGTTGACCACCTCTTCAAACTCGCTCAGCTCCGAGCACTTGGAGAGGAATGCCTTGACGCCCGGGGCATGCGGGTCCGTGGCGGCGCTGTGCATGATGATGGGAACGTCGTGCAGCTCCTCGTCCTGGACGAGCCGCTGGCACAACTCCACTCCGCTCATCCGCGGCATCTGCCAGTCCGTCACCACCAGGTCCGGCCGCCGCTCGTGGGCGATCTCCAAGGCCTCTCGTCCATCATGTGCACGCAGCACGCGGTGGTCCATCAGCTCCAGAATCTCCGTGTAGAGGTCGAGGAGCTCGGGTTCGTCATCAACGAGAAGAATAGTGCTCATGACCTCACCTGTTCCTTTCCTCGGAGGGGGTTAGAGAGCGATCCGGGTAGCTCCAGGGAGAGAGCTCCGGATCCCGCCTCTCATAGCGGTGGAGTCCACGTCTCCCTGGTGTGATGTGTGTGATTTGGTGTGCGTTTCTCCTGATGGCCACCGTTGTGACGGAAGGGCCCGCTTGCTCCGTTGGTGGACATTCACCCCTCCCCATTGGGTGGGTTCGTTGCCTGCCCTCCTGGGCGCCCCTAGTTTTCCTCGGAGGGGCGGGGGGATGTGCCAATGGGACGCAGCGGCGATCAGGACGGCCAGCGGCCGATGGAGCCCCCTGGAGAGGACGCCGGGGACGGTCTCGATTCCGGGGACGCTCCCGATTCCGAGGCCGAGTTCGACGCCTTGCTCGAGGCCTGGCCCGGCGGCGAATCCGACTTCGGTGATTCATTCCTGAACGAAGTGTTGAGCGCGGATGCGACCACGCCGTTCCGCCGGATGGTGCCCGGAGATCGGCTGGGAGGCGCGGATGGGCGCCGCTTCGAGATTCTCGAGTCCTTGGGCGAGGGCGCCATGGGTCAGGTCTTCCGGGCCCAGGACGAGGAGTTGCAGCGCGTGGTCGCCCTCAAGTTCCTCTTCCCGCGCGAGGAGCTGGCGGGGATGGGGCTGCGCGAGGCCCGAGCCATTGCGAGGCTGGACCACGAGAACATTGTCCGCATCTTCGATGTATCGGAATGGAGCGGCGGAGCAGGCGAGCCCGCCGTCCCTTTCCTCGTCATGGAATGTCTGGGAGGTGAGTCGCTCGCGGACCTGCTGCGCCGGGAGCGAAGGCTGCCGCTGGGGCGCACGCTGGCCATCATGCGAGACGTGGCCGCGGGGCTGGCGCATGCGCATGAGCACCACATCATCCACCGCGACCTGAAGCCCAGTAACGTCTTCATCACCCGGCAGGGCACGGTGAAGCTGCTGGACTTCGGGCTGGCGTGGGTGACGCCCGCGCCGGGCTTTGCCTCCGAGCAGCCGTACCTGCCCACGGCGGGCACGCCCCCTTACATGGCCCCGGAGCAGTGGCGTGGGGCGAAGGTGGACGAGCGCACCGACGTCTGGGCCGTGGGCGTCATGTTGTACGAGCTGCTCACTGGAGAGCTGCCCTACCCCCACCTGATGGTGGAGGAGATGCGCGCGAAGGTGCTCTCCCCGGAGCCCGTGCCCTCGCTGCGCGAGCGAAACCCGGAGCTGCCCTGGGAGCTGGAGTCGCTGCTGTCCGTGCTGCTGGAGAAGGACCCCGAGAAGCGGCTGCTGTCGGCCGAGGAGCTGCGCGAGGAGCTGCGTGAGCTGGAGGAGCACCTGCGACCGGGCCGGATGCAGCAGCGCTCCATGGCGCCCCAGCGTCGGCAGGTGACGCTGGTGTACTGCCGGGTGGCGGGGCTGAGCGCGCTGGCGGAGGAGCTGGACCCCGAGGACTTCGGCGAGCTGGAGGCGGCCTTCCACCGCACGGCCTCGGAGGGCATCCAAAGCCATGGGGGCTTCATCACCCTGTGCCTGGGGGATGAGGTGCTGGCGTGCTTCGGCTACCCGGTGGCGAAGGAAGGAGACTCGGAGTGCGCGGTGCTCGCGGGCCTGGAGCTGCCCCAGGCCGTGCAGAAAGCGCTCCGGGAGAAGCTGCTCCCGGGAGTGTCCGCGGAGCTGGCCGTGCAGGTGGGCATCGACACGGACCAGGTGGTGCTGGACGACATCCTCCCGGAGCTGCGCGGGCATACCCCCACCATTCAGGGGGAGGCCCCGCGCGTCGCCTCCTGGCTGGCGCGGCAGGCCGGGCCGGACGAGGTGGTGATCGGCCCCAGCACCTACAGCATGGTGCAGCGCGCCTTCGACACGGTGACGCTCGGGGCCCGCGCCTTCGACGGGCGGCGCACCTTCGAGGTCCATCGTGTGCTGCGCTCGCGCCAGGCCGTCATTCGCTTCGAGCGCACGCTCTCCGGCGAGGGGAAGCTCAGTCCGCTGGTGGGCCGTGAGCAGGAATTGGAGCAGTTGCTCGAGGCCTGGCAGCGGGCCCGAGAGGGGCAGGGGAGTTATGTGCTCCTCGCGGGGGAGGCGGGCATCGGCAAGTCCCGCCTCATCGAGGAGCTGCGCGAGCGCGTGCTGCCGGAGAAGCCCATGCTTCTGCGGCTGCAGTGCTGGAACCAGTTCAGCACCAGCGCCCTGCACCCGATCATCGAGGTGTTACGGCGCTTATGGCTGAGCCCGGATCGCTCGCCCCAGGAGAACCTGCGCGCGGTGGAGCGGCTCCTGGAGAAGCGGGGCCTGACGCCCATGCAGGTGCGCCTGTTGGCCTCGCTGGTGTCGCTGCCGGTGACGGAGGACTCCCCGCACCTGCGCCTCACGCCCCAGCGGCAGAAAGACGAGACGCTGGCGGCACTGGCCACCCTGCTGATGGAGAATGCGGGCGAGCGCCCGGTACTGGTGGTGGTGGAGGACCTGCACTGGGCGGACCCTTCCACGCTGCAACTGCTGAACTTCCTGGTTGGCTTCGTGGAGCGGGCGCGCCTGCTCTTCGTCCTCAGTGCCCGCCCCGAGTTCCGCCCGCCCTGGGCGCAGCGGCCCGGCTTCCAGAGCATCACCCTGGAGCGGCTGCCAGCGGCCTTCACCGAGCAGTTGGTGAAGGAAGTGACGCGGGGCCAGGAGCTGCCGGAGGAGGTGGTGGCTCAGCTGGTGGCCCGGACGGATGGCATTCCCCTCTTCGTGGAGGAGATGACTCGCGTGATGCTGGAGGGCGGGGTGGGGGCCTCCATTCCCGTCACCCTGCAGGAGCTGCTGTTGGCCCGGCTGGACTCGCTGCCACGTCGGCAGAAGCAGCTCGCGCAGTTGTGCGCGGTGGTGGGGCGGAGCTTCTCGACTGCTCTGCTCGCCACCCTGACGGGACTTGGTGGCACCGTGCTGCGCAGGGACCTGGGTGGGCTGATGGCCGCGGGGCTGCTCCAGCCGCGAGACGATGAGGCCGAGCCCGGCTACCAGTTCCGCCACGCCCTCATCCAGGAGGCCGCCTACCAGTCGCTGCCCCGCAGCGCGCGGCGGCAGTACCACCAGCGTATCGCCCAGTCGCTGGTGGCTCACTTCCCCGAGGAGGTGGAGACGCGGCCCGAGCTGCTGGCCCACCACTACACGGAGGCCGGAGAGGTGAAGCCGGCCATCCATTACTGGAGGCTGGCCGGCATGCGCGCGAGCCTGCGCTCGGCCAACGAGGAGGCGGTGAGTCACCTCACCCAGGCGCTGAAGCTGCTGCGCAATCTCCCGGATGCCTCGGTGCTCACGAAGGACGAGCTGCAACTCCTCCTGGCCCTGGGAGTACCGCTGGTACAGGTGCAGGGCTACCGCTCGCCCGAGGTGGAGCGCACGTACACGCGGGCGCAGGCGCTCATCCGCGAGGTGGGGGAGGAGCTGCCACGCCTGGAGCTGAGCTTCTGGGGCTCCTTCGCCTACTACTTCGCACGCGGCAAGTCGCGCGACTCCCACGAGGTGGCCGAGCTGCTGGTGGACCTGGGCGAGCGCCAGCACAAGCCGGAGCTGCTCTCCATGGGGCACCGGATGATGGCCACGGACCTGTTCACCTGGGGGCAGCTGCGCAACTCGCTGCGGCACCTGGAGCAGGCGCTGGCGTTCCCGGAGTTGGAGCTCGCGCAGCATCGGGCGCTCGCCATCCGGCAGCTCGTCAACCCGCGCGTGGCCGCGCTGGCCTATGCGACGCTGCCGCTCTCGGTGGTTGGAGAGGAGGGGAAGGCCGAGCGCTTCACCCGCGAGGCCCTGGAGCTGGCCGGCCGCATCGGTCATCCGCACACGACGGTGCTCGCGTTGACCTACTGCGCCATTGCCAGCCAGTTGAGGTGGGATGCGCGGACGACGTTGGGGCTGGCCGAGCAGTGCATTCCGCTCGCGCGCGAGCACCGCTTCCTGCTGTGGTACCTGTGGCCCTCGGCGATGCGCGGGTGGGCCCTGTCCGAGCTGGGGCGCCCGCAGGAGGGCCTGGTGCAGATGCGCCAGGTGCTGGAGCAATGGCAGCGCTCGGGCATCATCGCGGGCATGCACCACAACCTGGGGTTGCTGGCGCACATCCACTTGCGGCTGGGACAGGCCCAGGAGGGACTGGCGGCGGTGGACGAGGCCCTGACGTGGCCGTCTGTGACGGAGGAGTACTCTTACTTGCCCGAGCTGCACCGCGTCCGGGGCGAGCTGCTGCGGTTGGCCGGCCGGGAGGACGAGGCGCGCGCGGAGTTCCTCGAGGCCATCCGCTTCGCCCGCGAGCACGAGATGCTCGCCTATGAGAAGCGGGCCCAGGCAAGCCTGCTCCGCCTGGGGCCTTCAGAGGAAGCTCACCTGCAGCACCCGTGAGGGGGGGCTGTGCCCGGGGCTGGCCGACGGCGCGCGCCTGTGCTCCGCTCGGGAGCCATGAGCTCTTCCTACCGACGTGCCCTGGACGCTCCCGAGGGGGAGCTGGTGGTCCTCTCGCGCTCCCTGGTGGAGGAGGTGGTGGAGGCCTCCCGGACGAGTCCCCGCCGGCGCATCATCCAACCCTTCCACAAGAGCGACGCGGACCTGCTGCACCGGATGCTCAACGTCATCCAGCCGGACAGCTACGTGCGGCCACACCGGCACCTGGAGCCGCCGAAAGCGGAGGCGTGGGTGTTGCTGCGCGGCGCGCTGGCGTTCTTCACCTTCGAGGAGGACGGACGCGTGCGCGACTGTCTGTCATTGGAGGCGGGGGGCGAGAATTTCGGGGTGGATCTGGCGCCGGGCATCTTCCACGGGCTGGTCGCCCTGGCTCCGGACACTGTCATCTTCGAGGTGAAGAACGGGCCGTATGCCCCGGCCAATGACAAGGCTTTCGCGGCCTGGGCGCCCGCCGAGGGCACGCCGGAGGCCGCGGGCTACCTCGCGTCCCTGCGTGAGGAGTTCCGGCGGAGGCATCCAGAGTGCGCGGGACGGCATCCATAGACGATGCCGTCGAACTTCTGGCCAGGAGCGTCAACTCCTGGCCGTGGCTACCTCAGCCTGATCGCTAGGTGGGCGCCACGCACGTCGTATACCTGTCCTCCCAATCACAGTAGCAGACACCATTGATAGTAAATTGTTGCTGGCCATTACTGCACCAAGTGCTAGTGCACTTGTCTAGCGTTTGGCAGACGACGTAACTATCACTTTTGCGTGTGCAGCAGCCACTGCCGTTGCAAGGGTTGCTACCGCAGGAGAGGGCGGACTCCTTCTTGCCCAGCTCGGAGTTGTCGAGCTCCGGCTCCAACTCGGTTCCACCACAGCCTACCGCGAACGCCAGGCCCGCCGCGAACACCAGGGACTTCAGACCACGCATCATTAGTACCCCTCCGTTTTGTTTCAGGGAAACGTCCGAACACACTGCCCGAGCAGCCGACGGCGGCGCGGGCGATGTCCGAGATGCAACAGTTACACCAGTTGCCCGGATACGTAATCCCCTGGAAACATTGACTCCCGCCTTCGGGAGCCTCGGGCTGGGTGACGTTTTTCGTCAGTGGAGTGACGAATCACGACAAGCTGGTTCAAGCCCGGGTCGAACTCCACCACCAGCCGGTCCGGAAAGGGGCCCTCGAACTTCATCCGTCCCTCGCTGCCGTGTGCTCGTCGCAGGTTGCGTAGGCGCTGCGCTCGAATGAAGTTCAGACTTCCTCGTCGGGCAGGAGCGTGAGGAGCAACTCGTCATCTGGGCCGAGCGGCGCCAGCCGGGCGGCGGTGGCGCAGCTAGGAGTGTTGTCCTGGCCTGCCTGGCACGCTCCTTATGGGTTTCTGGGGTGAAGGCAATCCACGCGCCGAGTGCATGGGCGACATCGAAGCGGTTTGCGTCGTCCAGCACAGCCGGCCAGCCGTTTGGGAGACACGCCCACAGTTCTCGCACGAGTTGTCCGCGCACAAGGCGTGTGACCTGATGGTTCCGCTCTGCTTCGGCCACCAGTCCTTTGAACACCTGCACTCCTGCGACGTCATCCGGACCAAGCTCCTTGGCCAGAGCCACCAGTGAGGCACTGGGGCGCGCCTCGGCGAAGGCCGTGAGTGAATCGTAACCGTGCTCGCGGACACGCTCATACAGGCGGGCCTTCCAGTTCCCCTGCCACGAACGCCCGTCGGTCATCGACCTCTTCCGGGAGTGAAGTTCATAGGAATAGGGTAGCTCCTCATGGCCTTTGCGACGAGCTTCAGTCTTGTGGCGTGTCTACGAAGTTTTTGGACATAGTTGTGCATTGGGGAGAGGCGGCTTCCGGGCGTGAGTTCGCGCAACTGGTCCGATGGTCGGACCAGTTCGAGCCATGTGCGACCGGAAGGTCCCTCGCATCCGAGTTTGTGGCTAGGGGGCGGAGTTCTCTAGGAAGCATTCCAGACGACTCTGGACAGCCTCAACAGCGCGGACGCGCGTGGGTCGACAGCTCCACGGCGTGGTTCATCAGCACCGTGCCCGAGATTGTTTCATCTCTTGTCAGCCTGGTTCGAACTCCACCACCAGTCGGTTCGGGAAGGGGCCCTCGAACTTCATCCGTCCTTCTCCTCCGTTCGCGCGCCGCAGGTTGCGCAGGCGCAGCAGGCACCCGAGCACCTCGGGCAGGACGAGGTGGTTGATGCGCTCCCCGTAGCAGGTGTGCAATCCCCGGCCGAAGTGCATGTAGCCCTGGGGCGGCCGGTCCACCCGGAACTCGTCCGGCTCCTGCAGCACCTCCGGGTCGAACATCGCCGAGAGCGTCGAGGCGATGACGAGCGTGCCCTTGGGAATCCTCATCTCCCGGTCCGTGCCTCGCGCGAGCACGTAATCCTCGTGGCACGTGCGCATGAGGAGCGGATTGTGCGGGTCGAAGCGCAGCGCCTCGAAGGCGTGGGCCGCGACGCGTGCCATGTCGCCCGCTCGGGCCGCGCTCTGGGCCTCTCCCAGTGCCTCGGGCCGCTCCAGGAGCTCGTTGATGAGCTGCGCCAGCGCCTTGGAGGTGGTGTCCACCGCGCCGACGATGATGCCTCCCACGTTGCGCCGTACGGCATCGTCGTCCAGGCGCGTGGCCTCGTTCTCCTGCATCCGCAACAGCCGGGTGAGGAAGTCGTCACGTCCCTCGGTGGCCAGCCCGGCCTTTCGCTGGGCGATGAGCCCCTCCATGTATGTCTTCAGCTCCGCGCTGGCTGTTCGCGCCCTCGCGGTGACGTCCGCGTCATTGCCCAGGTTGAGGAAGATGTCCCAGAAGATGATGCGCATCCACCGCGCCATCGTCTCCGGGTTCGGACCCGACACCCCGAAGAAGCGGTCCACCACCCCCAGGGCAACGGGACGCGTGAGTCCGTTCACCACGTCGAGTCGTCCAGTGGGACGCGCCACGGCGATGAGCTGCTCGGCGTGCTCGCGTGCCATGGCCCTGATCTGCTCCAGGTCCTCCCGGCGCACTGCCTGCCGGGAGATGGAGGACTCGCGCTGATACTGCGGCGTGTTCTCCATTCCCAGGAAGAAGGGCCCCGTGGTGCGCTCCATGCGCTCGGCGTAGATCTCCGTGACGCTGAAGACGGCGTCTGTCTTCAGCACTTCGTTCACGTCCTCGGCCCGAGTCACCAGGACCCGCTTGCCCAGATTCAGGTTGGGGTGGTGTTTGCGCAGAAACCCGAACACCGCCCTCTGCACGTCGGCACCCGTGAGCCATCGGACGAGTCGAGCGCTCATGGCGTGCGCTCCATGCTCAGGTACCGTAGGGCCTTGATGCCAGGCAGGAAGAAGTAGTCCCCTCCCCGCGTGTGTACGAAGCGGGGGAGCCCCGTCAGGCGCTGGCGCACCGGGAAGCCGGGCACGACGGCGGTGTAGTCCTTTGGCTCGTCCCCCGGGTATTCGGGGTCGTAGTTGTCGCCAGCGATGGGATCCTTGCTGTCATACAAATCACTGAACTTGGGGTTGTTCATCCACGTCTGCTGGATGAACTCGAATTGGCGCCCGATGTTGGTGTTGAGCGCCACGAACATGAGCCCCTGCTCTTCGGCTCCGTCGGCGAACTTGTCGTGATAGGGCCGGCCGCGGCGGATGATGAGGTGGCGGGAGCCCAGCTTGATGGACTCCTGGGGATCATCGACGAGCGTGTCCCGGGGATTGCTGCGGCGCACGTGCGAGCTGAGGGGACACTTCACCCCGTACGGGTCGTCCCTGAACTCGAAGTGGTTGTTGCGCGCGGAGTCCGCGCCCAGCGTCGGGTCGTCCTTCATGGGGCACAGCTCCACGGGCGCACCGCTCCTCCAACGTCCCACCAGCTTCGCGGCCAGCAGCTCCTTGTTCGCCTCGTTCTCCTCCGCGCTCTTGTCTGGGTCCCGGCTGTTCTCCTCGACGAACTTCCAGAAGCCCGCCACGTCCTGGCGCAGCTTGCGAATGACCAGGTAGGTGCCGTTGCGTCCCAGGTCCTTGGGCCTCGGCTCGCCGGACACCCTCTGCGACCGGGGCACGTCGGGCAGGAGGTTGCCGGGGTCCTGGCTCCGGGGCACCCGAGGTGAGAAGGGGTACTGACCGTAGGCGTTGTGATAGCCGAGGATGAACTCGCCCGCGTTGATCGGCAGGCCGAGGGCATCCGACCCACGCGTGGTGGGCACGCCCTTGATGTACGGGAACGAGATGCCGTCCCGGAAGCCGAAGGGCTCCGTGTCTCCCTGGCGCATGTCGGCGTCCTGGATGAACACCTCCTCCAGGGCCTCCTGGTAGCAATCGCGGTGCGAGGCGTGAAACACGTCCAGGTCCGCGTCGTCCTTGCCGAAGAGCACCAGCACCACGTGGGCCATCGTCGCGTCGCCGCCCACCTGCCACTTCTCCGGTGCGCTCCCGCCCGTGTCGCCCAGGATGCGCGCACGGCGCTCATCCCTCATTCCCTCGCGGAACTCCTGCAGGAAGGTCGTCATCACCTCGGGGGAAAGCCCGAGCGCCTTCAGCCCGGAGTACGTGAAGGCCACCTGGAGCGCGTGCTCTCCCTTGACGTCCTTGAGCCCGGGATGCTGCTTCCCGCTCGCGGTGGAGACCTCCTTGCGCTCCAGCAGCGTGCGCAGCCACGCCCTCGCCCTCGCCTGTTTGCCATCCTTCATCCGGAGGAAGACATACCGCGAGTACTTCAGGTGCCCGTGTCCGAAGAAGACGAGCCCCTGGATGTCGTCGAACTCGAGCGCCTCTCCTGGAACCGCCGCCGTGTTGGCTTCGGATGTCACAATTTGAGTAGCCATTGCTCCGCCTCCCGAGACTGGAGTTGGGTTTTCAGCTTCGCGCACACCCCCACGTTCTGGAGGATGTTGCGGACGCTCTCGTCGGCGTGGGCGCTGTACCAGACCTGGGTGAATACCTGGTGGTCGCGCGTCCACTGCTTGAAGTCTTCCTCGTTGGTCGCTCCCTTGAAGAAGAGCATCCGCGTCTTCGGATAGCCACGCGTGTTGCTCCACACGCCGGTGAGCCCCACAGCCGCCTGGTCGATGAAGTCACCCAGGTAGCGCTCCCAGCTCCCGTCATAGTTGCTGAAGAAGAGCAGGCGCTTGCCCCCATCGATGATGACCCAGCGCGCGAAGTGGATGGTGGGGATGCCGCCCAGGTCGCCGCGGTTGTAGTAGTGGCGCGCCAGGAAGTTGATGCCACCCAGCACCGTGCGCAGCGTGAGCTGGCGGAACCACCCCGGGCGGATCTCCACCAGGTGGGTGAGCTGGTTCTGGACCTTGTAGTCCTCCTGCCCCTCCACGCGTGGGTCCACCATGTCCTGGGTCTTCGGCTCGGCCTTGTCCCGGGACTCCTTCCACAGCAGCGCCAAGACCGTCGGTACGAGCACGGGCAGCAGGAGCACTCCCGCGGGAATGCCCACCGCCAGCTGGACAGGGCGCGACTCCATGAGGCTCTGGACGAAGCGGTCCAGGCGGGAGAGAGGGCGCTCGGGGTCGCGCTCCAGCTTCAGCCTGGGCACGGTGGCCAGGTATTTTTGAATCTCCTGGCAGAGTTGCTCCGGCTTCAGGCCGCGCAGGTCGGCCGCGCGCCCGGGGTCGTCGAGGAAGTCCTGGATGGTCCGCCGCACCTGGGTGTTGTCGAGGACGTCCTGGACGGTGTGGTTCGGGTAGGCCCGGTAGAAAGCGGCGCTGGGGAGCTGGTAGAGCCGCAGGAAGCGCTTGAAGGACTCGACGCTGCTGGCCACGTTCGCGGGACAGCCCGCGCAGTAGCTGTAGATGCGCGCCAGCGCCGGTCCGCCCACCCGGATGAGCTCCTCCAGGTGCGCGTCCAGGGGGCCGTCATAGTTGCTCTCGAAGGCGAGCTGCGGCTGGTAGTACTGCTTCCCCTCGTGGTCCTCGGGGAGGATGACCCAGCGCAGGAAGTGCACCGTGGTGAGCTGGGAGAAGGAGATGTGGCGCTCGGTCTTGTTGGTGATGTCCTCGCCGATCTCACTCAGCAGGGCATCCAGATCCTTCACCTTGTCGGGCTGGATGGGGGTGACGACTGTCAGGGCATTGCTGGACATGGACGCACTCCTTGGGAGCTGGAGCCTTACGCTGCGGAATGTGATGCCGTGTAGCGCTCCAGGAAGGTTCGCGTGGCCTGCTGGCCCTGCTGCATGAGGGCCAGCTTCTGCTCTCGGGTGATTCCGAACTCCGTCGGCTTCAGGCCCATGTCGTTGATGCGGACGCTCCGCGCCAGGTTGGCGGGGCTGTTCATCAAGTCGATCTCCTGGGAGGCGAGCAGCGAGGCGAAGAAGGCTCCGGCGAAGTCGTGCACGTTGTGGATGGGGTCCGGCTCCGGCTGGTCGAAGGTGTCCATGAAGAAGCCGAGCGTTCGGGAGTTGTAGCCCTCCGGGCCGTCGAACAGGTCGATGGGGTAGTTCCACATCACCCCGCCGTCGACGTAGACCTCGCCCTGGAACTCGCGGCTGGCGAAGAAGAAGGGAATGGACATGGAGATGCGGACCGCATCCGCGACGGCCATGTCCTGGCTGCGCTCGTCAGGGAAGACACGCACGTTGCGCGCCGACAGGCTGGTGCCCACCACGTACAGGGGCTTGAAGCCGCGCTGGCGCAGCTGGGCGAAGGTGATGCGTCCATCCCCCGTCTTGGTGGCGATGACCTTCTCAATGCTCGCGAGGAAGTAGTCCCCCGGGTTCCAGCCGTAGCGGTTGAACATCCGGGGCGGCCCGGTGACCCAGTTGCCATCGCGGATGGCGGCGAAGTCCAGGTCGAGCATCGCCTGGCGGACCTCGGCCGGGCTGTAGCCCACACTCACCAGGGTGGCGGCGATGGAGCCCGAAGACGTTCCCGCCACCTGCTCCACTTGTCGGAAGGCGCCGTACGCCTCCAACGCGAGCAGCGCGCCGGCGTAGGCGCAATTGCGGACGCCGGCCCCCTCGAAGACCAGATTCTTGAAAGGAAATGTCACGCCCACAGTCCCCCATGCCTCAGCAGATTCCAGCGGGTAGAGGGCCTGCGCGGGCTCTGTGACGTTCCGGAGCCCGGTGGGGAGCACGAAGGGTCCTCTGCCTGGATGCCCAGGGGGCGGAGAGGGGAGCCATGCACCTTGTCGCATCACGAACGGGACCGGTGCCTCTCCTCCTCGACAGGAGCTTCGAATGAACGATTCGCGAGGACAGTGTCTGTCTTTCCGGGAGGGCGGGTTGCCAGCCCTGGACAGAGCACCTGCCCTCCTGGCCCGTTGCGTTGCCCGGTGACCATGGGACCCGTAACTTCATCCAGCAAGGCCTTGCAGCGCGAAGGCCCGTCGACCGGGGAGCAGAGGATGCGTGAGAAGACCGGTCACACTCCCAGGGACGGACACTCGCCTCCGGCGAGTAGTGCCAGGTCCGATGACCAGGACTTCGGCGATTCATTCCTGAAGGAGGTGGCACAGGAGCCGCTCCCGTTCCGCAAGCCGGCTCCCGGGGAGCGGCTGGGCGGCTCGGATGGTCACCGCTTCGACATCATCTCCGAGCTGGGCGGCGGGGCCATGGGCCTGGTGTTCCGTGCCCGCGACGAGGAGCTGCAGCGCGAGGTGGCCCTCAAGTTCATCCTCCCCGGCGAGGGGCGGGGTGGGCAGTGGCTCATCAACATGCTGCACCAGGAGGCTCGCGCCATCGCGCAGCTCGACCACGAGAACATCGTCCGCATCTTCGACGTGGCCGAGTGGGTAGGCGCGCCCTGGGAGCCGCGTATTCCCTTCCTCGTCATGGAGTGTCTGGAGGGAGAGTCGCTCGGCGCGCTGCTCCAGCGCGAGCAGCGGTTGGGCGTGCGGCGCGCGGTGGAGATCATGTTCGCGGTGGCCTCGGGGCTGGCGCACGCGCACAGCCGCCACATCGTCCACCGCGACCTCAAGCCCAGCAATGTCTTCCTCACCCGGCAGGGCACGGTGAAGCTGCTGGACTTCGGCCTCGCCTGGCTGACGTCGTCCTCCAGCAGCTCGCCCTTGCCCTACCTGCCCACCGCGGGCACGCCACCCTATATGTCCCCGGAGCAGTGGCGCGGCGGCGCGCAGGATGAGCGCACGGACATCTGGTCCGCTGGCGTCATGCTCTACGAGATGCTCACCGGGGAGCTGCCCTACCCGAGCGCCACGCTCGAGGAGCTGCGTGCCCAGGTGGTGTCTCCGGACCCCGTGCCTCGCATCCGCGCCCGCCATTCGGAGGTGCCCGAGGAGGTGGATGCGCTGGTCGCCGCCGCCCTGGCGAAGGAGCCCCAGGAGCGTCTGCCCGCGGCCGCCGAGCTGCGCGACGGGCTGCGCCGGCTGGAGGAGCGGCTGGGGCCCTGGCGCGAGGAGCCTCGCACGGTGGCGCCCCAGCGCCGACAGGTGACGCTGGTGTCCTGCCGGCTCGTGGGCCTGAGGGGGCTTGCCGGGGAGCTGGACCCGGAGGACTTCAGCGAGCTGGAGGCCAGCTTCCAGAAGCGCTGCTCGGAGGTCATCCAGCGGCACGGTGGCTCCATCACCACCTGCGTAGGAGACGAGGTACTCGCCTGCTTCGGCTACCCGGTGGCCCGAGAGGAGGACTCGGAGCGGGCGGTGCGAGCGGGGATGTACCTGGTCGGCGCGCTGCCCGGTGAGTTGCGCGAGCGCTTCTCCTCGCTCGCGCTGGGCTCGCTGGCGGTGCAGGTGGGCATCCACACCGAGACGGTGGTGTTCGACGACATCCTTCCGGAGCTGCGGGGGCGTACGCCCACCATCCAGGGAGAGGCCCCTCGCATCGCCTCGTGGTTGGCGCGCCAGGCCGGGTCCGGCACGGTGCTGCTCAGCCACGCCACGCACACCCTGGTGCACCCAGTCTTCGACTCCGAGGTGCTCGGCACACGCACCTTCGAGGGGCTGTCCGGCGCGCGGCAGGTGGAGGCCTGGCGCGTGACGCGCGAGCGCAAGACGGTGTTCCGCTTCGATCGGGCGCTGGCCGCCGGTGCGCTCTCCCCCTTGGTGGGCCGCCAGGGAGAGCTGCGCCAGCTCCTCGACGCCTGGACGCGGGCCCGGGAAGGCCAGGGCTCCTTCGTGCTCGTCACGGGAGAGGCCGGAATCGGCAAGTCGCGCCTCATCCAGGAGGTGCGCCTCCAGGTGACGCCCTCCACCAGCATCCGCCTGCGCTGCCAGTGCTGGAGCCAGTTCGCCAACAGCGCCTTCCACCCCATCATCGAGATGTTGCAGCACCTCTTCCGCCTGGAGGCAGAGGGCTCGCCGGGGGAGAACCTGGCCCGGCTGGAGGAGCACCTGGGGGCGTTGGGCCTGGAGCCGGAGCACATGGCCCTCATCGCCGCGTTCCTCTCGCTGCCGGTGAAGGAGAACCTGCCCATCCTCCAGCTCTCGCCGGACCGACAGAAGGAGCGCACCTTCGAGGCCCTGACGGAGCTGCTGTTGCGCATGGCCCGGGTGCGCCCGGTGCTCGCGGTGATGGAGGACCTGCACTGGGCGGACCCCTCCACGTTGGAGCTGCTCGGCTACATGCTGAGCCGGGTGGAGCGGGCGCGCGTCCTGCTCCTGCTGAGCGCTCGCCCGCGCTTCCAGCATGTCTGGCCCACCACGGGTCCGCTGCTCCGGGTGGGCCTGGAGCGGCTGCCGGCGCAGCTCACCGCCACCCTGGTGCAGGAGTCGGCCGGGGGACGCGAGCTGCCGCGCGAGACGGTGCAGCAGCTCGTGGCGAAGACGGACGGCATTCCTCTCTTCGTGGAGGAGATGACGCGCATGGTGGCCGGAGGTGGCTCCCTGCCCACCATCCCCGTCACCCTGCATGAGCTGCTGCTGGCGCGCCTGGACATGCTGCCAGCGGGGCAGAAGGCGCTGGCCCAGCTGTGCTCGGTGGTGGGGCGCACCTTCTCGCATGCGCTGATGGCCACGCTGACGCGGCGCGGCTCCTCCGCGTTGCGCAAGGACCTGGAGTCGTTGGTGTCCTCGGGCCTCCTCCAGCGCGACTCGGAGGAGGACGGGCTTGGCTACCAGTTCCGCCATGCCCTCATCCAGGACGCGGCCTACCAGTCGCTGCTGCGCAGCACCCGGCGCCAGCACCACCGGCGAATCGCCCAGGCACTGCTGGAGCAATTCCCCGAGGTGGTGGAGACGCAGCCCGAAGTGCTGGCCCACCACTACACCGAGGCGGGCGAGTACGAGCCCGCCATCCACCACTGGATGCGGGCTGGCATCCGCGCCAGCCTGCACTCGGCCAACCAGGAAGCAGTGAGTCACCTCCAGTACGCGCTGAAGCTGCTGCGCTCCATGCCCGACGCCGCCCAGCGGATTCAGCAGGAGCTCCAGCTTCTCATCGCCCTGGGCATTCCCCTGTCGCAGGTGCAGGGCTACCGCTCGCCCGAGGTGAAGCAGACGTACGTCCGGGCCCGCGAGCTCTTCCATCAGGTGGGCGATGAGCTGCCGGACCTGGAGCTGCCGTATTGGGGCCCCTTCGCCTACTACTTCGCCCGTGCCGAGTACCGCCTCTCCCACGAGCTGGCCGAGCAGCTGGTGGACCTGGGCTCACGCAAGCACAACCAGGAGCTGCTCTCCCTGGGTTACCGGATGATGGCCGCTGACTTCTTCGCCTGGGGTCAGCAGCACGCGGCGCGCGAGTACGTGGAGCGGGCCCTGGCATGCTCCGACTTCTCCCCGGAGCAGCACCGGGTGCTGGCGGAGAAGCACTGGGTGGACCCCACGGCGGTGGCGCTCATCCACGCCTCCCTCATCCACGCGGTGCTCGGCCAGCCGGAGAGAGCACGTGAGTACCGGCGCGAGGCCCTGGCGCTGGCCGGACGCATCGGTCACCCGAACACCCAGGCCTATACGCTGCTCTACGCCGCCGTGTCCCGACAGGTGCGCGGTGACGCACGCGGCACGCTCGTGCTGGCCGAGGAGTGCCATGCCCTCGCTCGCGAGCACTGGTTGCGGTTGTTCATCGAGTGGTCCGGCCTGTTGCGGGGCTGGGCCCTGGCCCGGCTGGGACAGCCCCAGCAGGGGCTGGAGCAGATGCGCGAGTTTCTCGGGCGCTGGCGGATGACGGGCCTGCGCGCGGGCATGCCCCACAATCTCGGATTGTTGGCGGAAGTGCACCTGCGCTTGTCCGAGCCTCGCGAGGCGCTGCTCGCGGTGCAGGAGGGCATGCGCTGGGTGGAGGCGGTGGGCGAGCGCTCCTACGAGGCAGAGCTTCACCGCATCGGGGCCGAGGCGCAGCGGGTCTTGGGCAACGAGGAGGAGGCCCACGCGCGCCTGCTCGAGGCAGTGCGCATCGCGCGAGTACAGGGAGCCGGCGAGTTCGAGCGGCATGCCGTGCTGGCCCTGGAACGGCCAGACGAGCCGTGGCCGGAGGTGGAGATTTCGGGGCCGGTGTGAGGATGGCGGGGAGTGATGGACAACGAGAGGCAGCGAGGGAGAGCCACCATGCAGTTGGAAGAGCGCGAGAAGCTGGAGCAGGAGATCCGGGCGTTGAGCAAGCAGGGCGACCTGGCTGGGGCCGTGGAGCGGGCGCTGGAAGGGTATGGGCAGGAGATCATGCGGCTGATGGCGTCGGTGCTGCATGACTATGAACGGAGCCGAGATGCTTTCAGCCTCTTTAGCGAGAACCTCCTGAGAGGGCTTTCGGGCTTCCGTTGGGAGAGCTCCTTCCGGACGTGGGCCTATCGGTTGGCTCGCAACGCGTGCTACCAGGTGATGCACGCGCCGGCCGGAAGGGAACAGCCGATGACCACGTCCCGGCTACCGGACGAGGCCATCAAGATGCGCTCGGAGACACGGCCCTGGCAGCGCACCTCGGTGAAGGAGCGTTTCCGCGCCCTGCGCGAGAGCTTGGATCCCCAGGAGCGCATGTTGCTGTTGCTGCGGGTGGATCAGCGGCTGTCTTGGGATGAGGTGGCGCGGGTGATGTCGGAAGGAGAGGAGGAGCTGACGGACGCGGCGCTCAAGCGCAAGGCGGCGGCGTTGCGCCAGCAGTTCCAGCGCATCAAGTCCCACCTGCGCTCGTTGGCCGAGGAAGAGGGGCTCATCTCCCCGGATGCAGATGACTCTCCCACGCACGCATAGTGCAGCTCCCTCCGGGTGGCTCCCGCTGGGTTGATTTCGGAGTCAATCCCGGGAGAGCATCCGCGTCCCAGCGCGGGCACAGCAAGGTCGTCGACGAGTGTCTGCAGTTCTTCGGCGGCTACGGCTACATGCTGGAGTACCCCATCAGCCGCGCCTTCATGGACGCCCGCGTGCAGCGCATCTACGCCGGCACCAACGAAATCATGAACGTCATCATCGCGAAGCAGCTGGGGTTGTAGGCCCGCGCTCGCGAACGTTGAGCAGCGCACATCCGTGGTGGAACGCGCGCTTCGTCCGTGGCCCGGCCCGAGCTATCAGGCCGGACATGGCTGAGCAGCGCGAATGGAAGGTCGGAGACAGCACGCTTCGTTTCGAGCCCCCTGACCTCGTCCTGGTCCACACCCGGGGCCAGGCCACCCTGGAAGACGCTGTCAGCATGGTGGACATCTACCGGGAGCTGGGCCAGCAGCGGCCCTTCTTCCTCGTGGCGGACCTGAGCGAGGCCACCACCCTGGATGTCGAGGGCGGGCACCATCTCAGTCTGCACGTGCGGCCGGAGTGGATCCTCGGCACCTTCTACATCGGCGCGCGGTTGCTCCACCGGGCCCTGACCAAGGGGATTGCCCTCGCGGCGCACCTGTCCGGACGGGCGGATGCGAGCGTGCTGAACAAGGTCCACTTCGTGGCCTCGGAGGCCGAGGCGCGCGAGCTCATCGCCCGGATGCGTGCGAAGCGGCTCGGGAAGGTGGCCTGAGCGGGGCTGGGAGGGCTTGCGACCGCCCGCTCCCGTGCGGTGTGAACCAGATGGCAGGCGCTGGCCTCCGAGGGTGATGGCCGGTGGGCAGTGGGGGGCACACGTGTTCCCCAAGAGAATGTCCTTCCCACGCGCCGTGGTCGGTCCCTGCCACCATGAAGCTGCCCTTCAAGTCTCTCGTGTCCATCCTCCTGCTCCTCGGGGTTGTCTTTACCGGGGGGCTGGTGGCCTTCTATTCGATGACCCGCCAGCGGCTGGAGGCCGAGGCCCTATTGCGGCAGATGCTCCGGGCCAAGGAGGTCGCCTACCTGCTCAAGCCCGGCATCGTCTACACCGGGCATGTCGCTGAATCGACAGCCGCCGTCGTGGCGCCCGTGAGGGACTCGGCCGAGCTGGAGCGATTCCTTCAGGCGCTGCTCTCCTCGGCTCCCTCGGAGGCCATCCATGGGCTGGGGGTCTGGTTCGAGCCCTCGGCCCATCCTGGGGAGAGGCCTGCCCTGGCGCTCTATGCCCAACGTGTCGAGCCCGGTCAGGCTTCCGTCGTCGTCACCGACGCCCGGGAATCCCAGCCCGGGGAGATTCGCGAGCAGCGCTGGTATCAACAGGCGATGGAAGGCCAGGGCGCGCCCGTATTCCCAGAGCCCCACCACGTGCGGGACTCCATCTACCGCGTCCATGCGCGAGCCCTTCGCGAGGCCTCCGGGACGCTGGTGGGGGTGATCGCCGTGGACATCTTCATCCCCGAGCTGCACGGCATCCTCCAGCAGGCGAATGCTCCGGGTGGGGAGGAGCTCCTCTATGTCACCACGCCCAGGGGGCGGATCTTCGCTTACCCCGGCAAGGTGCCCCTACTGGAGTGGGCTCGGTCGCAGGGATTGACGGTGGCGTCTCTGGGGGAGCTCACGCTCGGGGATGCACTCCAGTACGAGGCCAGGCAGATGCCCGGGCCCCGGCGCACCACCAAGGTGGAGGTTGGCGAGTCGGGGTGGACTGTCCACGTCTCCAGCGCGGAGTCTTCCCTGTTCTCCAGTATCCGTCGCTTCCGGCTGGCCATCCTCCTGCTCGGTGTAGCGGTCTGGACCGTGCTGCTGGCTGTGCCATTCCTGGTGCATCGCACCCTGCGCGTGCGTCAGCTGTCCTTCGCGCTCGAGGAGCGCCGTCGGCTCCACGGGGTGCTGGAGCGCAGCGAGCGCAGGCTGCGCGAGGTGCTGGAGACCTCGCTCGACGCGGTCGTTGCCGTGGACTGCTACCAGCGCATCACCGAGTGGAATGTGCAGGCAGAGCGCCTCTTGGGCTGGACGAAGGAAGAGGCGGTGGGCCGTCCAGCCTTCGAGGTGCTGCTCGGCCCGGAGCTGCAGCAGTTGTTGGCGCGGTGGGAGGTGGTGGCCCCCCGCCAGCGCAGCTGCGCGACGGTGCAGCGGCGCGACGGGGAGCTGCTCCCGGTGGAGCTCTCCACCACCATCGTCCAGAGCGGGGGCATGCTCGTGCGCTACCTCTTCCTGGCCGACATCACCGAGCGCCAGCGCTCCGAGGAGGAGCGGACCCGGTTGCTCTCGCAGCTGCAGCAGCGGAGCGCGGAGTTGCAGGCCACCATCGACAACATGGTGGACAGCGTGGTGGTGAGCGACACCTCGGGCCGCATCACCTTCGTGAACAAGGCCGGGCGCCAGTTCTTCGGGGAGGTGGGGTCCGCGGGCCTCCAGCTCTCCAACAGTTACCTCGAGCTGTTTGGTGTGCGGCTGGGGGCGGACCGGGTGCCTCGGGTGGAGGAGATGCCCCTGCAGCGAGCGTTGCGCGGCAACGTCGTGGTGGATGCGGACCTGAGCTTCCCCTCGCCCGAGCGGCGCCGCACCCTACACCTGCGCGCCAATGCCGCGCCCATCCGCGATGAGCATGGCCGCATCACTGGCGCCGTGTCCGTGGCCCGCGACGTCACCGACATGATTGAGCTGGACCACCTCAAGGACGAGTTCGTCCGCGTGGCCGCGCACGAGCTGAAGACGCCCGTGGCCATCATGAAGTCCTACGCCCAGCTCGCGCTCAAGTCCGAGCCCAAGCCGACCACGTACCGCAAGATGCTCGATGCCATCAACCGTGGCGCCGACCGCATCGACCGCATCGTGCGCGAGCTGCTGGATGTCTCGCAGCTGCACCTGGGCCGGCTCGAACTGACAGAGGAGCCGTTGGACCTGCGCGAGCTGGCCGAAGAGACGGTGGCGAACATGGCCGCCCAGAGCACCCAGCACCACCTCTGGGTAAAGCCGGGGGAGCCCATCATCATCCGTGGAGACCGGACGCGGCTGCGGCAAGTGCTCGTGGTGCTGCTGGACAACGCTGTGCGCTACTCCCCGTCCGGCGGGCGCGTGGAGGTTCGGCTGGAGCGGCATGCGCACGAGGTGGAGGTGGGCGTGAGCGACGAGGGCATCGGCATCCCCGTCGAGCGCCAGGCCCGCCTCTTCGAGCGCTTCTACCGGGCCCACTCGGGCACCTCGCATGACCGAGGAGGCATGGGCGTGGGCCTCTACATCTCACGGGAGATCATCTTCCACCACGGCGGCTCCATGCGGGTGTCGAGCGAGGAGGGCAAGGGAAGCACCTTCTGCTTCTCCGTCCCCTACGCACCCCAGCGGGAGCGGGAGGACCTTCATTCCTAGTTTGCGGAGAGGAGGTGATCGGGATGACCGGTGCACACATCCTCGTCGTGGACGATGACCCGGACATGCAGGACGTGATGGCCCTGGCGCTGGAGTCCGGGAGCTACCAGGTGTGCAGGGCCTCGAATGGTCAGGAGGCCCTGGAGCGGGTGGCGGAGCGTGCGCCGGACCTCATCCTGCTCGACATGCGGATGCCGGTCATGGACGGCTGGGCCTTCGCGGCGGAGCTGCGCCGACGCTACGGCGACCGGACGCCCATCGTGGTGTGCACCGCCGCCGAGGACGTGCAGCGGCGCGCACGAGAGATCGACGCGGTGGGGTGTCTGAGCAAGCCCTTCGAGCTGGACGAGCTGCTCCGCCTTGTCGAGTCCGTCCTGCCTCGACGCTGGGAGCGCGCGGGACAGGGCCAGTGCCCGTGAGGGCGGGCAGGCGGGCGAGCGCTCCCGTGCCGGGGTGGTGGGAAGCCAGGCTCGACTCCCAACGGGGCCCTGAAAGCACGAAGGGCCCGGAGTCCGCGTGGGAATCCGAGCCCTGGCCGCCCGACGGGCGTCTGGCTGCCTTCACGTTCGGCCTGCCTCACATCTCGAGCGGCGGCTGGGGGCCGGGGACGATGCCGGCGATATCCGGATCCTCCTCGCCCGGCTGCCGGGGCGGACGCGTCTCCTTCTCACGCTGGCGCTCGGCCTTCTTGCTCTCCTTGTCCCGCTGTTTCTGCTGGCGGGCCATCTCCTTCTGTCGCTTCGTGGACCTTCCCTGCATGGATGCTCCTGGGAAAGAGTAAAAAAGAAGCCCAGCCTCTCGGGAGGCCGGGCCTCGTAGACTTAAAGGTAAGTAGCCGCGTCCGCGCGATCAGCCGATCGGACGAACGTTCTCGGCCTGCAGGCCCTTGGGGCCCTTCTTGACCTCGAACTCCACCTTCTGGCCCTCGGCCAGGGTCCGGAATCCATCAGTCATGATCGCGGTGTGGTGGCAGAACACGTCCGGGCCCCCGTTGTCCTGGGTGATGAAGCCAAAGCCCTTCGCGTCGTTGAACCACTTCACGGTGCCACTTGCCATTGCTCTGATTCCTTCTCCTACACAGCCCGGCGTCCATCGCAGAACTGTGCGCTCACTGGAGCGCATGCCGGGCGTACACCCGGTTGCTCGTGAAGTCGAGCCGGTAACCTCACCGGGATTCGTTTTCACGACGTCAAGCGCACGGCGGCGATCCACCAGATAACACTCTGCGGCGGCTTCGCTGTTCCTAGAAGGTGCCCCCCAGAAACTTTCTCGTGGGACGGAAGACGGGCGTTCAGGGGGTGGATGGACTCGTCCCAGCCGGGGAATACGGGTCTTCAGGAGTGAAGGCCGTGCGTCTCCACGGAGGAAGGCGGGGCCTGGCGGCGGGAGCACAACAGGTCCGTGCCTGCGGCAAGTCCCGTGCCTACCGCGTAGCAGACGAGATCGGACAGGAGGAAGCCCCGGCCCAGGACGAGGGCGGCCAGGCGGTGGGCCCGGAGCGCATCCAGCCAGGGAGTGTGGATGAGCTGGCTGAGCTCGACGAGCACGGAGATGCCCAG
This sequence comes from Archangium lansingense, assembly GCF_026626635.1. Lineage (GTDB taxonomy): Bacteria > Myxococcota > Myxococcia > Myxococcales > Myxococcaceae > Archangium > Archangium lansingense. The sequence goes on along the minus strand of NZ_JAPNKA010000001.1, from coordinate 12,833,877 downwards.
GGCCGCTGCCGCGGCGAGTCGCACGGGGAGGCGGGGGAGGGCGAAGACGAGGCACAGGTAGACCATGACGGTCCACAGCGTGTCGCCCGCGTAGTCGGTGACGAGGTGCGGCAGATGCACTCTTGCCGCCGCGGAGCGCGAGCCCAGGCCCAGCGCGACGACGAGCACCATCAGGGGCAGCAGCCACGCGCGAGAGCGAGGTCCGGGGCGCATTGCTGGCAGTCTACGCCACCGGCGCGTATCCGGGGACGGGGTGACACTTTGAGAGCGTACGGTACGAACGTGCTTGCCCTGTGAGTAGGGAGATGGGGTCATCGGACCCCTATGCGCCGTCCGCTCATCCTCGTGCTCGTGCTGGGGCTCGTTCTCGCGGCCCTTCCGGGTTGCCGCCGCAAGAAGGTGGAGTCCGTCGGGGGGAAGATACCGCTCGTCTTCAAGTACCAGCCACTGGGGGACCCAACGGCCTTTCGCGAGCTGCTCGCGGACTTCGAGCGGAAGAACCCGGATGTGGCCCTGACCACGGAGGCGCTGCCGAACTCCTCGGACGTGGCGCACCAGTTCTTCCTCACCTCGCTGGAGGGCGGGGCGGACGACTTCGACGTGCTGGTGGTGGACGTTGTCTGGGTGCCCGAGTTCGCGCGCGCCGGGTGGATCGCCGACATCTCCGTGGACTTCCCGCCCGAGACGTTGCGCAAGGACTTCCTGTCCGGCCCGGTCGAGGCGGTGGTGGTGGACGGCAAGACGTACGCGGTGCCCTGGTACGTGGACGTGGGGGTGCTCTTCTACCGCAAGGACCTGGTGCCCCGGGCGCCGCGCACCTACGCGGAGTTGCAGCAGTTCGCACGCGAAGCGAAGGAGAAGAACCCGCTGCTGCAGGGCTACGTGTGGCAGGGCCGGCAGTACGAGGGGCTCAACTGCAACGTCTTCGAGGCCATCTGGGGCCACGGGGGCCAGGTGCTGGACGCGCAGGGGCGGCTGACGCTGGACTCGGAGCAGGCGCGGGCGGGGCTTGCTTACCTGCGGGGACTCATCTCGAGCGGCATCTCCCCACCGGGCGTCACCTCCGCCGCCGAGGAGGAGGCGCGGCGCGTCTTCCAGTCCGGCCAGGCGGTCTTCATGCGCAACTGGCCGTATGCGTGGGAGGAGGCGCAGAAGCCGGACTCGCCCATTCGGGGCAAGGTGGGCATCACCACGCTGCCCACGGTGAGCGGTGAGCCCGGCTGGGGAACGCTGGGCGGGTGGCAGCTCGCGGTGAACGCGAACGTGTCCGAGGCGCGCAAGGGCGCGGCCCGGCGTCTCATCAAGCATCTCACCTCCGAGGAGGCCAACGTGATGATGGCGCTCGAGTACGGTCGCAACCCGCCGAGGCCGAAGGTGTACAAGGACCCGAGGTTGGTGGAGCAGGTGCCCTTCATCGCGAGCCTGCTGACCATGGTGGAGAACGCCCGGCCGAGGCCGGTGACGCCGTACTACAACCTGCTCTCGGACGTGCTGCAGAGCGAGTTCTCCGCGGCCGTCGCGGGCATCCGCTCGCCGGAGAAAGCGCTGAAGCAAGCGCAGCAGCAGGTGGACATCCTCACCGGGCAGGTCGAGCGATGAAGGCCTCGGAAGGCTCGATGAATGGCACGGTGAAGGCCACGGGCTCGCTGGGACGCGAGCGGCGGCAGGCGTACCTGTTGGTGGCCCCGGCGGTGGCGGTGCTGGTGGGGGTGGCGCTGTATCCCATCCTGGCCGCCATCTGGCTGAGCCTGCACCGGCTCATCCTCGTCTTCGGGGAGCGGCGGTGGCTGGGGCTGGAGAACTACGCCTTCATGCTGGGAGACGCGCGTTTCTGGAGCGCGCTGTGGAATACGGCGTACTTCACGCTGGTGGCGGTGTCGGTGGAGCTGCTGCTGGCGGTGCCGCTGGCCCTGCTGCTCAACACCGCCTTCCCGGGACGGGGCGTGCTCCGCGCCTCGGTGCTGGTGCCCTGGGCCATTCCCACCGTGGTGAGCGCGAAGCTGTGGGCGTGGCTCTTCAACCCGGACTACGGGCTCATCAACCGGCTGCTGCCGGGGCCAGACATCAACTGGCTGGGCGTACCGGGGTACGCGCTGCACGCGGCCATCCTGGTGGACGTGTGGAAGACGACGCCCTTCATGGCGCTGCTGGTGCTCGCGGGCGTGCAGGGCATCTCCGAGGACATCTACAAGGCGGCGCGCGTGGACGGTGCATCGCGCTGGCGCTCGTTCGTGTCGATTACGCTGCCGCTGCTCAAGCCCGCCATCCTGCTGGCCCTGCTGTTCCGCACGCTGGACGCCTTCCGCGTCTTCGACGCCATCTTCGTCCTGACGGAGGGCGGCCCCGCCAACACCACGGAGACGCTGAGCATCTACGCCTACAAGACGCTCATGCGCGCGGGTAACTTCGGGTATGGCTCGATGCTGTCGGTGATGACCTTCCTGTGCGTGGTGGGGTTGAGCCTCATCTACATCCGGTTGCTCGGGCGGGAGGGGCAGCGATGAAGCGGCCTGGACTGTGGTTGGCGACGGTGGCCTTCCTTACCTTCTTCCTCGGGCCGTTCTTCTGGCAGGTGCTGACGTCGCTGTGGCCGGACGGACAGCTCACCCAACCGCTGCCCAGCTCGCTCACCTTCAACAACTACGCGAGCGTGCTGTGGGGCCGTCCCTTCCTCCAGGTGATGTTGAACTCGCTGCTGGCGGCCTCGCTCACCACGGTCTTCTGCATGGCGGTGGGCGCGTCGGCGGCGTTCGCGCTGGCGAAGCTGGAGTTCCGCGGGCGCAACCTGCTGCTGGCCGCGGCGCTCGCCGTGTCCATGTTCCCGCCCATCGCCACGGTGAGCCCGCTCTACCTCATCCTGCGCGCGGTGGGCCTGCGCAACACGCTGGTGGGCCTAGTGCCGCCCTACGCCACCTTCGCGCTGCCACTCACGCTCTGGATTCTCACGTCCTTCTTCCGGCAACTCCCCGATGAGCTGTACCGGGCCGCGCGGGTGGACGGGTGCACACCGCTCGGCGCCTTCTGGCGGGTGCTGCTGCCCCTGGCCGCTCCAGGTCTGGCCACCACCGCCATCCTCGTCTTCATCTTCGCGTGGAACGAGTTCCTCTACGCGCTCACCTTCCTGTCCTCGCCGGAGAAGCGCACGGTGCCCGTGGCCATCAGTCTCTTCGCCAGCGAGCACAAGGAGCCATGGGGGGAGATCGCCGCAGCGTCCGTCATCGCCACGCTGCCCCTGGTGGTCATGACGGTCCTCTTCCAGCGGCGAATCGTCAGCGGGCTCACCGCGGGCGCAGTGAAGGAGTAGCTCGCCCCTCGGCTGCCTCCCTCACGCGCCGCATGCTGGGGACTCCTCACCCCGGAGGAAGGCAGCGAGCTCGGGCCACTCCCGGGCGAGGTACTCGTACCCCGAGGCCCGCGCGGGCCTCCGCGGCATGACGCACCCTGGCTTGAGCGGCACCTGTTGCCCTCCCAGACGGCTGCGCGCGAAGGCGTGGATGACCGCCACCGCCCCCTCGTCCATTCTGGGCACGTCCTCCCGTGCGGTGCGCTGGATGCGCTTCACCGCCTCCAGGTGCTTCCCCTCGCGGCAGAGCATCACGGCCTGTGCCAGGAGCGCATGGTCCGTCTTGTCGAACATGGGGCGCTGGATACGCTCCACCCACTTGCTGGCGTCGTCCTGTTCTCCGTAGAGCGCCAGGATGGTCGCCATCAGAGCCGGGGCCTGCGTGTTGCGGATGGTGGCCGTCCCCTTTCCCCAGGCATAGGTGGTCGCCTCGCACAAGGAGAGGGCGCGCTCGTAGTCTCCCTTGCGGAGCCACGCGAGGGTAAGTCCGTGCAGGCTCCTGGCCCGCTGGTCGTCGCTGCCGCCGTACCTCGCCACCTGCAGGGCGCGGATGGCCTCTTCGGGCCTGTCTGTCAGGAGCAGCTCCCAGCCCCGCCGCGCCAGTTGCTTCACCTGCCAGTGCCTCCATTGGTCGAGGGCCATGCCCACGCAGAAGAGCCCCGCGAGTGCGATGGAGCCGGGGACGCGGGTCACTCCGAGGTCCATCTCCGGCCAGGCGGAGACCGGTTGTGCGGCGAGCAGCGCAGCGAGGCCTCCGAATCCGGTGAACATCATCACGGCCGACAGGAGCCTCATCCCTCCAAGCCAGGTCTTGAGGGTGAGGTCATTCGAGAACGGAGCACGAGGGACAGGTGTGGTGAGCGTCGTCATGCCCGGCCCCCTGTGCAAGGCCAGGCCCGGGCAGGCCCCGAGTCACTTCCGGTACTTGAGCGCTCCTCTCGTCCATGCGCGGGATGCCCCGTCCGGACGGGACGACGGCGGGACGCTCCTGGCTCGCGGACGCCCGAGTCCTACGGAGGGCCCTCCGGGCGCGCGCGGTGCGAACTGGTCCGACCATCGGACCAGTTGAGCGAGCTCGCGCCCGACACCCGCTCCCCTGACAGGCTCGTTGCTGGACCAACGAGCAACCCATGAGTGCGGTCGCGGGTGGGGCCTGGTTGGGGAGGGGGCGGATCCGTTTGAATGCGGACGCCTGCGGCCCGTCTGAGTGGGCAGATGCAGCAAGGATACACACCAGAAGGATGACTCCCATGAAGGCCCTCTTCGCCGCCCTGACGCTCCTGACCGCCGTTGCCGCTTCCGCCCAGACAGCCCCGACCATCGCCCCGCCTCCGGGCCAGGCCACTGGCATCGCCCCTCCCGCCTCGTCCACCGAGTTCCGGGGCGGCGATGACAACGAGTTCCGCCGCGGCCGCCGCGGCACGATGGTGGTGGTCGAGCGCGAGGACATGGAGCGGCGCCTCGCCGACCTGGAGAAGTTGCTGGGAGAGGCCTTCAACAGGCGCGGCAACGTCAGCAAGTCCAAGCTCCGCGAGGCCTACGATGAGCTGAACGACCTCCGCGAGCTGGTCTCCGAGGCCCCCGAGATGCGTGGTGGCCACGGCCATGGCGGCAACCACAACCCCACGCCCATCCCGCCCCCGGCCCCGGCCTATCAGCCCATCGCCGATGGCAAGCTGCAGAAGCTCATGAGCTCCATGTCCCGCGAGCCCTTCGCCGAGGACAAGATGCACGTCCTGGAGGAGGTCGTCGGCAGCCACTACTTCCTCGTCGGCCAGGTGCAGCAGGTGCTCAACCAGTTCCAGTTCTCCCAGGATCGGCTCAATGCGGTGCGGATGCTGTGGTCCCGGGTGCTCGACCGGCAGAACAGCTTCGAGCTCTACAACTCCTTCCAGTTCTCCCAGGACAAGGCTGAGCTGAAGCGCATCCTCGCCAACTGACGTCAGGTGGCAGGGTCCTCCCAGGGGCCAGGCTCGCGGGGCACGACAGCCCCAGCGGGTCTGGCCCTTTGTGTTTGAATGGCCCCGATGCGCCCACGCACCCGCAGAGCGACGCTCCTGGCCCTCCTCGGAGGGCTGCTGCTCGTGGCGCTGTTCGCCGTCCCGCATTACCTGCGCGGCCTGTCCCTGGTGGCCCGCGCCGCTGGCATGCACGACGGTCTGGCCGGGCGCCTCTCTCGCTGGGACACCGGCCCCGTCACCGAGGAGGAGGTGCGGATTCCCACCCGCCATGGCCCCATGCGGGCCCGCCTCTTCCGGCCCGAGCGCCCCCGCGGCCGCACGGTGCTCCTCACCACCGGCGTGCACGGTGATGGCATCGACGAGCCCCGGTTGGTGAAGCTCGCGAGGGACCTCTCCGCCGGGGGACTCACCGTTCTCACTCCCGAGCTGCCCGACCTGCTGCGCTATCAGATCACCCCGCGTGAGCCGGACATGCTCGAGGACGCCGCTCTCTGGGCCTCCGCTCAGCCGGAGCTCGCGCCCGATGGGCGGGTGGGTCTCATGGGCATCAGCTTCTCCGGCGGGCTCTCCCTCGTCGCCGCTGGACGGCCTTCGCTCGCCGGCAAGGTCGCCTTTACGTTCTCCCTTGGAGGACATGGCGACCTTTCGCGTGTGCTCGCCTTCCTTTGTACGGGCATCGAGCCCGGTGGCCAGCACCGCAAGCCCCATGACTATGGTGTGGCGGTCATCCTGCTCAACGTGGCCGCGCAGGTGGTTCCCCCCGAGCAGGTGGAGACGCTGCGCGCGGGCATCCTCACCTTCCTGCGTGCCTCGCACCTCGCTTTGAGGGACTTGCGCAAGGCCGAGGAGACCTTCGCCGAGGCTCGGCGGATGCAGTCGGAGATGCCCGAGCCCGCCGCCACCCTCATGAAGTACGTGAACGAGCGGGATGTTGCCGCGCTCGGGCCGCTGCTGCTGCCGCACGCGAAGGTCTTCGCCAGTGATCCGTCGCTCTCGCCCGAGCTCTCACCGGCCCCGTCCTCGCCTGTTTTCTTGCTGCATGGCACGGATGACTCCGTCATCCCCGCCATCGAGTCCGTGCTCCTCGCGCGCTGGCTGGAGCCCCGGACCCAGGTGCGGCTGTTGCTCTCTCCCCTCATCTCGCATGCCGAGTTCGATCGAAAGAAGGAGCTGGACGATGTCTGGTGGCTCGTCTCCTTCTGGGCGCAGTTGCTCGATGAGTAGCGAGGGCCCGTGGAGGTCCCCTCTCCCTTTGGGAGAGGGTTAGGGTGAGGGTGTACACGCTGCGGACTACCCTCACCCCCCGCCCTCTCCCAGAGGGAGAGGGAGCATGCGTTACGAACTCAGGCCCAGTAGCTCGCGAATCTGCGCGAGCATTTCCTCCTCGGAGAAGTGCACCTCGGAGTCACTCGCGATGAGCGTGCGCACCGTTGCGAGCACCTCGTCCGCTCGCTGGCGCAGCAGTCCCAGGTTCGGTGCCGGCAGGGGCTCGCCCGTCTCCAGGCACCGCTCCAGTCGCTGTAGCTCCGGCAGCGGGACCTTCCACCGCTGTGCCGCGCCGATCAGCGCTTGCGCCTCGCTCGACTTGAGCTCGTCGTCACTCCAGGCCACGTGCAGCAACAGCTTGAGCAGCTCGATGTAGAAGCGGTCGTCGGTCGGTGTCGTCATCCGGGTGTCGTCTCCACCCCGAGCGTCGCCCGTTCCCGCATCCTCGTCCACGGACAAGACGCTCGGCCCGATGCTGGGCGAGCAGGGGAGCGGCGTCCCTCTATGCGCCCTGCCAGGTGAAGCGGAAGGGCGTGCCGCACTCGCCCCTCCGGCATCGGAAGAGGTAGCCCCGGCCGTTGTCCCCGAAGGCCAACCCGAAGGGCATCGCCGCGAGCTGCGCCACGAAGCGCATGGGCTCGCCGCAGCACTCCGGCGTGGCATCCCCGTTCACCCAGCCGGCCACTCCGCCCACCTTGCTTTCCGGTGCCTCCTCCAGCGCCCGGTCCAGCGCGGCGAGCTGCTCGTCCGTGGCCTCGTTCACGTCCACCGAGAGCGCCTCGGTGTCCTCTTCGGCCAGGGCGAGGCCCAGGTTCCACTCCGCGTAGGGCACACCCGTGGGCCGCGTCCCCTCCAGCGAGGCCGCGCCCGACTCCACCGCCACCACCGCGTTGGCCCCCGCGTGCGGGTCCCATCGCTCACAGGCAGTGTCCGGGTTTTCGCACTGGAAGACGTACACCGCGGCGTACGGCGCCAGGTCCAACCTCCCGGGCACGTGCGGAAGCTGGAAGAGGAAGCGCATGGGCTCGCCGCATGCGGCACATACCGGCCAGCGCAGCACGCCTACGGGCTCCGGCACGCCGCCCACCTTCGCGAGCGGCACACCCGAGCCTGTTTCCGAGCGCCCGGACGAGATACCGGGCACCAGTGCCCACAGCGGGGAGAGGTCGGCCATCACCTGCGCAGCCTAATCCTTTCAGGGCAGTACCCATGGGGAAGAACGCTTCCCTCTCCCCTCGGGAGAGGGGAAATGGTCGCAGTGGTTTAGCAGGGGCGTACCTTCGCGGACCTGCCTCGAGGGGATTAGAAGTCCGAGATGCGCTGCGCCAGCGAGGCGTCGTCCACGAAGGGGTTGCGGTTGCCCTGGTACTTCTCGATGGCGCTGTTGCGCGTCAGCTCCGCCGCGTCCACCTTGTCCTGCACGTTCCACTTCTTCAGCACCGCCTCCTCGGCCGCCGGAATCTGCTTGCCGTACGTCGTGGAGAAGTAGAAGAGCGCCCGCGCCACGTTGCCCTTGTGCTCGGGCGGCGGCTCGAACACCGTGCGCCCCTCGGCGTCCGTGCCCAGCTTCGCCCCGCTCGGGCTGCTCCACTTCACCTTCTGCACCTCGCCGAACGGATAGCTGCTGCGCTGGCTGTTGGCCTTGCTGTCCGTGGGGAAGAGGTGGTGCAAGTCACTCTTCGCCGCCCCCGTCGCGCCCTTCGACTGCGGCCAGGTGTGCTCCGTGTTCATGTCGGAGCTGTTGGGAATCTTGTTCGTCTTCAGCTCGCGGCCCGTGTACACGCACTTCACCTTGCCCTCGTGGTTGTCCAGGGCGGTGAAGATGATCTTGCGGGCCTGGTTGTAGCCGAGGTCCTTGTGCTTCGCCGTCGCGTCATGCAGCGCCTGGATGAGCGCCTTGTCCGACAGCCCCTCGAAGCGCGGCGGCTGGCCCGAGGGCTCGAAGACGTCCCTCCCTCCCACCGGGCGCGGCGTCGGGCTCGCGGCACGGCGGGCCTCGGCGGGGGCTGCCGGGGTGGTCTGGGTGGCCGGCAGGGGGCGGACGGTGGCGGCGTTCGAGCGGACGAGCATGGGTCGGTCCCAGCAAAAGGGCCTACATCGGCCCAGGTACGCTCCTATTGTCGTCAATGTACGCCAGGAGTTGCGTGCGGGGGGGGGATGGGCTGCTAACCTCGGGCGCATGCCCTCCTTTGATCGCCCTGAGACCCCCCCTGGAGCCGAGGACGTGAGCGTGACCCGGCCCTACGCGCACGTCACGGGGGCCTCGGAAGTGACGGCCGTCCGGCGCTTCCTCCTCACCGTGGTGGAGGGTCCCGGAATGGGGACCGTCTGGGACTCCGTGTCCGATGCGTGCTCCATTGGCTCGCACCCCAGCAACGACTTCAACCTCGACGACCCCACGGTGTCGCGCTTCCACTGTGAAATCCGCGTGGGCCCCAAGGGCGCGCGGGTGAAGGACCTCGACAGCACCAACGGCGTCATCCTCGACGGGGTGCAGGTGGCCGAGGGGTACCTGCGCGGCGGCAGTCTGTTGCGCCTGGGCCGCGCGGTGGTGCGCTTCGATTACAGCTCCGACAGCAACCGGCTGCCCGTGTCCGAGCGCACGCGCTTCGGCTCGCTGGTGGGCACCTCGGTGCCGATGCGCATGTGCTTCGCCCTGCTGGAGCGCGCGGCCGCCCGAGACGTGACGGTGCTGCTGGAGGGCGAGACGGGCACCGGCAAGAGTCAGGCGGCCCAGGCCATCCACCAGGAGAGCGCCCGCCGCGACAAGCCCTTCCTCACCGTGGATTGCGGCGCCATCCCCGCGGAACTGCTGGAGAGCGAGCTGTTCGGCCACGAGAAGGGTGCCTTCACCGGTGCGGCCGCCCGGCGCATCGGCGCCTTCGAGGAGGCCCACGGTGGCACTGTCTTCCTCGATGAGATTGGCGAGCTGCCCGCGGAGCTCCAGCCCAAGCTGCTGCGCGTGCTGGAGGCGCGGGAGTTCCGCCGCGTGGGCACCAACGCCTATGTGCCGGTGGACGTGCGCATCATCGCCGCCACCAACCGGGACCTGCGCGCCGAGGTGAACGCGGGCCGGTTCCGCTCGGACCTCTTCTTCCGGCTGGCCGTGCTGCGCATCCCCCTGCCGCCGGTGCGCCAGCGGCCCGAGGATTTGCAGTTCCTCGTGGAGCAGATTCTGGAGTCACTGGGCGCGGATCCGGAGCGAACGAAGGCGCTGCGTGCGCCCGGCTTCATCTCGCGGCTGGAGCAGGCCGCGTGGCCGGGCAACGTGCGCGAGCTGCGCAACTATCTGGAGCGGTGCCTCGTGTTCGAGGACACCCTGGCGCTGTCGGACATGGCGCCGCCGGGCAGCCGCTTCGAGGTGGACCCCAAGGTGCCCTACGCCGAGGCGAGGCGGCTCGCCCTGGACGACTTCGAGCGGCGCTACCTGCGCGCACTGCTGGAGCTGCACCAGGGCAAGGTGTCCCAGGCCGCCAGCGGCGCGGACATGGACCGCGTGTACCTCTACCGCCTGCTGCGGCGGCACGGCATCAAGTGAGCCCCCGCCCGAGCCGCTCAGTCCGGCGGCTCCAGGTAGTGGCCGTCGACGTCCGTGATGGTGTCCAGCGCGTGCCCCGCGCACTCCTTCTCGCGCGCCCGGGCGAGGTCTCCCCAGGTGGGGGCGGCCTCCGTCCCCCGTGCTTCTCCCCCGGCCTGCGACCTTAGGACCTCGAGCGAGCTCGCCTCGTCGGGGGTCGGTCCTATCAGGGCCTTGCGGGCGCTCGTCTCTCTCGTCGAGCCAACCAGCGCCCCCGTGGCGTCCCAACCTGCCTCCAGGTCGTCCCATTCGTTGTCCGGGTCCGTCATGGCCGTGCTCCTCTCCGCCTGCTCAACCCTTGTAGGCTGCGCACGTCCGGAAGGGCTCACAGGACGCCGATGGCGGCTGGCCACGGGCACGGAGGGAGGGGCAGCGCTGGCCCGCTTCCTTGCTCTGCTGAAGGGCTCGACTGGGGGACTCAGGCTTCGTTTCGGGTGACGTGGCGCAGGCCCTCGCGGCCTGGGAGCACTTCCACTTGGAAGGTGTCCTCCAGCCCCTCCAGCGCCGTCTCCGTCACCACCACTCCCCGGCCTGGGTGGTCTCCCGTCCAGGCCGATAGCCGCAGCAGCCGGCCCCCCCCCAGGGCCGGTCTGCCGCTCGCGTCCGGGCGCAGCGTTGCCGTGTCTACGTGCAGCGTGGGCGACAGCGACACTCTCGCCGTCCCCTCTCCCCGGGCGGGCTCCTCCGCCAGCGCGAGTGCCAGTTCCAGCACCCGCCGCCTTGCCTCCCGCTCGGCGTCTGCCTCGTCCGGCAGCGCCGTCACCCCCAGCAGGAAGCTGCTCCCTTCCACCATCACCCTGAGCCCCACCGCGTCCGCCCGCTCGCGGACGTGCTCCATCAGCGCGTCCACCGCGTCCAGCGTGGCGTCGTCCACCAACACCCCCATCCTCGCCTCCACGTACAACCCCAGCGCCCGTACCTGCGTCGCGCGGCCTTGCTTCTCCCCCCGCACCGCGCGCCGCAAGTCCTCCAGTACCGCGTCCACATCCGGGTACCGGTCCTCCCTCTTCTTCTCCAGGCAGCGTCCCACCACCGCGTCCAGCGCCGCGGGCACCGGGGCCCGCTCACTCGCCCTCGGCACTGGTGCGTGCAGGTGCTGCTCCTCCAGCTCTATCTGCGTCGTCCCCTGGAAGGGCGGCTGGCCCGTGACGAGCTGGTACAGCAGCACCCCCAGCCCGTACAGGTCCGTCCGTGCGTCTGGAGTCTCCCCCCGAATCTGCTCCGGTGCCATGGACAGCGGCGTGCCCAGCACCATCCCCGTGCTCGTCATCATCGCCGAGCCCGGCTCCTCCGGCGCCAGCAGCTTCGCCACCCCGAAGTCCACCAGCTTCACCCTCGGCCCCGCCTCCCCGGCCAGCACCACCACGTTCTGCGCCTTCAAATCCCGGTGCACCACTCCCGCCCCGTGCGCCGCCCTCAGCGCCGAGCCCACCTGCTCCAGCAACTCCAGCGCCTCCCGCGCGGAGAAGGGTCCTCGCGCCGCCAGCTCCGCCGCCAGGTCCCTGCCCTCCAGCCACTCCATGGCGATGAAGGGCCGGCCGTCCGCCAGCGTCCCGTGCTCCAGCACGTCGACAATGTGCCGGTGCCGCAGCCGCTTCAGCGTCTCCGCCTCCTGCTGGAAACGGCGCAGCGCACTGCGCGCGGCGGCGAACTGCGGGTGCATCACCTTCAGGGCCGCCGGCGTTCCGCTCCGGGCGTCCTTCGCACGGTAGAGCGTCGAGACACTCCCCCGGTACCGCGTGCCCTCGACGACGTAGCCGCCCACCTGCGCCCCGGGCGACAGCTCCTCGCCATACAGCGACCAGGCCCGGGTCTCGGAATTCCGGGGCCCGCCGGGGGCATCGTTCTGACGGTCCGTCATGCCTCGGGCGCTCCCCTACTTCTTGGAGGTGCTGCTGCCACGCCAGACGCAGGAATCGGCCGGGGCTCCCGGCATCAGCCCACACGGCTCGTTCAGGAACACGGTGATGGGCTCATTCCACAGCGTTCCGCTCGGATCGTAGCACTCCTCGAAGTCTCCATCCCCCCACACCACCGCCCCGTCATCCTTCTTGCACTTCGAGGCCAGGGGGTTCGAGTAGTTGAAGCAGTCGCCCACCGGCTTGGCCGCGCAGTTGGCCCCAGAGCCCGGCAGTGCACAGACGCGGTGCGAGGCATACGCCGCCTCGTTGGTCCACTCCGGCGCCTGGCAGGAGAACATCTTCTTGTACACCGAGCCCTGGATGATCTGGTCTTTGCCCACGAGGTGGCCGGTGTCATCGACGAACACCTTCGTCGCCAGCGCCGTGGAGTCGAAGATGTTGCCGTAGTAGGCGCCCTCGCGAACCCGGTACACCGCCTTCTCCGAGAGCCGGTAGCTGGTGGCTGCGGACGTGCTCGTCTCCACCGCCACGTTGACAGCCCCCGTCAGCGAGCTGTCGTAGGGCGCGCTCATCACGTTGAAGAAGCCCGAGCCGCAGGTAAACGTCACCGCGGCATTCGTGGTGGCGCACGTCCCCTGGCTCTGGCCGAGGTTGCGATCGCTGCCCTGATCACAGCCGATGATGCCGTCACATACGCGCAGCATCATGCGCGCGCCGCTCGACGAGCCCAGCGCCGAGCCCGTGGTGCACTGGTCCGGCGCCTTGCCTCCCGTCCCCAGCCGCACCGTCTGCCCCGGCGTGCACCGGCCGATGAAGTCCGCCGTCCAGCCGCAGTCTCGGCTCACCCCAAGCTGCGTCGAGGTACAGGTCTCGTAGCTCGGCACCCGGGCGTTCCCGAGGTCCGGGTCGTACTCCACCGGTCGCGTCTCGGTCTCCAGCGAGAAGAGCGTGGGCTGCAGTGGATCCTCCCCTCGCATGGACAGCTCTACCCGGCGGCCCAGGGCGTTGTTTCGCGCCAGCAGACATGACGACACCCGCCGCTTGCACACGTCGGTGGGCGCGCCGAGCTCCCACTGGGGGCACAGGCCCGCCTTGCCCTCCCAGGTGCGCACCGTCGACGTGAGCGGATCCTTCCAGGCGACGGTATTGCCCGCGGGCAGCGCGCAGCTCACCAGGTAGGACATGAAGCGCTGCGCGTCCACGTCCCGAAGCTGGAGCCGGAGGTAGGTGTTGCCCGTGACGGGGTGGAACAGCGGCGCCAGTCCCCCGGCGGCCACCAGGTCGTTCGCCCAGGGGTTGGTGGAGATGGCGTTGAGCACCAGCGCCTGAGTGGTGAGCGAGTTGGCCACCCGCAGCCCCCCCTCCACCGTGCCGGTCGACGTGTCGAGCCCCTCATCCGACGTGTCGGGCTGGCAACCCGGGGCACCGAGCAGCAGCACCCCTAGTGCGAGGGCGTGGAACCGGAAGTGCTGGAAACCACAGGTGTTCGTGAGGCGCTGGGATTTCATGCTCGTCCTCGTGTGCATGGTGCGGGCCAGGGAGAGGGTGGATCATCCATCGTCGGAGGTTGGAAGGTGGCCGGAGACCCTGTTGCTTCCGGGGCTACGGGCTCCGGGCCTCCGGTGTGGACTCCCAGGCAACGCGCAGCCCCTCCAGGCGCGAGCGCCAGAGAGGAGAGGCCGCCGCGGTGCTCTCGGCCTGGGCGAGCCACTCGCGGGCCTCGTCGCGACACCCGGCCCGGAGCGCGGAGAGGGTGGCCTGGTAGAGCACCTCCGTCAGCTCATCGCCCGAGGTGTTCGGCTGGGACTCCTCGGCGAGCACCTTCCAGGCCCCGGCGTCCCGGGTGCTGGACTCCGCCTCGCGCACCCGCAGCTCCACCAGCCGCCACAGGGCCAGGGTGTTGGGCGGGGTGTGCTCGGGCCGGCAGTGGGTGGAGAGCCAGTCCAGCAGCCGGCGTGCCTCCGGTATGTCCTCGAGGGCCGCGCACACCCGCGCCAGCAGCACCGCGTCCACCGCCACCGGGTGCTCGCCGAAGAAGCGCACTCCCAACTCATGCGCGCGCCGCGCCAGCCCCAGCGCTTCCCGCGAGCGCCCCATCCAGTGCAGGCACTCGGCGAGCTGGCCCACCGACCAGCGCTCCACCTGCGCGTGGCCCAGCTCTCGCGCTACGGCGATGGCCTCGCGCAAGTCGCGCTCGTTGCCCTCCAGGTCTCCGCGCAGGCGCCAGAGGAAGGTGCGGTTGATGAGGGTGGCGGCCAGGTGCAGCGCGTCCCCCTCCTTGCGGCATAGGGCCAGTCCCTCGTCGAAGGCGCGCGCCGAGGCGTCCACCTCCCCGGCCAGCGCCAGCCCCGTGCCCTGCATCATCAGAGCGATGACGCGCGTCTCCGTGTCCCGTGCGAGCGTGGCCGACTCCACCGTGGCGGTGAGCAGCCGGGTCGCGCGTGCCCAGTCTCCCTGGCGCCACGCCTGCCGCGCCCGGGCCAGCGAGCAGCGTACGGACAAGCGCGGGTCGTCGAGCGACTCGGCCTTCTCTAGTGCTTCCTGGGTGCGCGCCGCCGTGCCCTCCGCGTCCTCCAGCCAGTCCAGGACGGTGGCCTCCTCCAACAGCAGGTCCACCTCCAGCGCGGTGTTACCCAGGGCTCCGGCCAGCGCTCGCGCCGCACTCAGGTCCACCAGCGCCTCGCGGAAGCGGTGCGTGCGGTAGCGCACCCGGCCTCGCCCCGCCAGCACCCGTGCGCGCCGGGCCGTGTCTCCCTCGGGGAGCTGTGCCAGGGCGTGAGTGTAGTTCTGCTCGGCCTCCACGTGGCGGTGGGCCTGCCGCGCGGCTTCGCCCAGGGAGAACCAGGCGGCGAAGGACTCCTCGTGCGCCCCACAGGCCGCGGCATGGCGCGCCCGTCGTCGCTGCTCCGCCTCTCCCTGTCCCGAGAGTCCTCGTAGTGCCGCCGCGTGCAGCGCTCGGCGCCACGGGGTGGGCAGGGCGCGCTCGAGGGCCTCACGAAGCTGGGGCTGGCGGAAGGTGTAGCGCTCCGGGCCCGTCGCCCTCAGCAGTCCCGCCCGCTCCAGCCGGGCGAGCCCCGCGCCCGCGTCCAGCCCGGCCACGCGCGCCGTGTCCTCCTTTATATCGAGGTGCCGCTGCGCGGCGTCCACCTGGGCCACCGTCAGCTCCTGGCCCAGCACCGCGCACAGCTGCGCCAGGCCCTGGTGCGCCGCGGGCAGTACGGAGAGGGCGCGCCCGGCGAGCCGCTCGAAGAGGGGAGTCACCGAGACGTGCAGCAGCTCGTCCGCGGCCACGTACCACTCTCCGCCCGGCGTGGCGCGCAGGGCCCCCGAGGTGCGCAGCGCTCCGGCCACCTCCACCAGGGAGAGCGGCACGCCCTGGGTGAGTTGCTCCAGGCGGGCGAGCACGGGCTCGGGGATGAACTCGGCGGGGCGCAGCAGGTGCAGCAGCAGCGCGCGGCTGGCCTCGGGCGCGAGCGGCGGCAGCACGTACTGGGCGGGGAGGCCGGCGCGCTCGCCAAGGAGGGGACGCAGGCCGAGCAGCTCGGGCCGTCCGGCGACGCACACCCAGAGGGGCACTTCGGGCGTGGCGAGCGTGGCCACCTCGAGGGCATCCAGGGTGGTGGGGTCCGCCTGGTGCGCATCGTCCAGGAGGAGCGCCAGCGGCTGCCGGGAGGCGAGGCGGCGCAGGGTGTCGGCCACGGCGCGGGCGAGCGCGTGGCGGCGGGCTCCGGAGGGAGCGGAGGGAATGGGCGTGTCCGGGTTGCAGCGGGCCCACAGCGCGTGGAGCAGGGCGTCGGCGCCGGCCGCGTCGGGGTGGGGCGCGGCGAGGCGAATCACCCGGGCCCGTCTCTCCGCCTCCAGCCGCGTGGCGAGGGAGTCGAGCAGGCGCGTCTTGCCGTGGCCGGGCTCGCCGGTGAGGACGGAGAGGCCGGGGCCATGGCCGGAGAAGGAGCGGGCCGCGTCGGTGAGGAGCGTGTCGAGCAGCGCGTCGCGGCCCAGGAGGGGCGGGGGCTCGGCGGCGGTGGGTGCGCGGGTGATGGAGGAGTCGCCGGTGAGGAGCAGGGCTCCCGCGGGGCCGGGGGTTGTCGCGCCCTCGCCGAGACGGGCCGCGGCCTCGGGCGTGGCCAGCAGGGCGGTGTCTGCACCGGGGCTCTCGGAGGGCCACCAGGACTCGGGCTGTTCGAGGGCCGAGCCCGCCATGCGCGTGAGGGTGGCTCCGGGGCGCACGCGCAGCTCCGCGAGGTGGAGGATGGCGATGGTGCCGGGTTCGGCGGGGAGCTGACGGGCGGCGCGGGCAGCGGCGCGGAGTCCGGCCTCGGCCGAGGGGTGCTCGGGGAAGGCGATGAGGTAGAGGCCCGGGTGGACGCGAGCGAGCAAGCCGCCCTCGGGGGCCACGGACGCGGTGAGCTGCTCCACGTCCAGCGCACCGCGCACCCCGAGGAGGGCCACCTGGCGCACACCGCGGGGACGTGCGGGGGCGAGGGCCTCTTCGGCGGCAGCGGGCGCAGCGGGGCTGGAGCGGCAGGCGGCGTCGAAGGCGGCGAGGAGCTCGGCGGCGGAGCCGAAGCGCGCGGCCCGGTCCTTGGCGAGGCAGCGCAGGAGGACGTCGTCGAGGGCCGGCGGCACGGGAGCGCGCTCGGAGGCGCGAGGGGGGCGGAGGTTGACGTGGCCGTGCAGCACCTCGTCCGGCCCGCCGATGAAGGGAGGCGCTCCGGTGAGCAGCTCGAAGAGGAGAACGCCGAGCGCGTAGAGGTCGGTGCGCGCGTCCACGTCACGGGATTCGAGGCACTGCTCGGGGGCCATGTAGACGGCGGTGCCGAGCCGTTGGCCGGTGCGCGTGATGCTGACGGACTCCTCGGGCTCGCCGGGGTCGGAGGCGTCGAGGAACCGCGCGAGGCCGAAGTCGAGGAGGCTGAGCGCGCCGCCCTCGCGGAGGAAGACGTTCTCCGGCTTGAGGTCGCGGTGGACGAGCCCGGCGCCGTGGACGCGCTCCAAGGCTCCGCACAGGCCGGCGAGCAGATCGCGCACGTGCGAGAGGGGCGCGGCACCGGAGCCGGGGAGCGCGGCCATCCAGGCGGCGAGCGACTGGCCGCGCAGGCGTTCGAGGGCGAGGAAGGAGCGGCCCTCAGCGGAGCCGGCGAGGAGGAGCTCGGGGACGGTGGGAGGGCCGATGCGGCGGAGGGCGGCGGCCTCGCGGGCGAAACGAGCGGAGAAGGGGCCCAGCGCCACCTTCAGTGCGACCTCCTGGCCGTCCTCCTCGCGCCGGGCGGAGAAGACGCGGGAGAAGCCCCCGGCGCCAATGAGGGCCTGGAGTTGGAAGCCGGGCACCTGCGGGAGAGGCAGTGGCTCGGCCTCGGGCGACGGCCGAGGCCGCTCCGCGTGCAGAGGACAGGCGGCGCCGGGGACGAGGCGGCGGTGACAGACCGGGCAGCGCATGGGAGGGCGGCGGGGGGACGCCGTACCGGAAGGTTAGCAGACGCGGAGCCCCCCCGCTGGACCGCATCAATCCAGGAAGCGGCGCCACCAGCGGCGGAGCTCCTCCTCCACGGAGGGGCTCTTGCGAGCCAAGAATCCCTAGGGGAAGGGCTCCAGATGGGGCTCCAGCACCCGGGCGAGCTCACGGTAGGCGGGAAGCGTCTGGCCCTGCTCCAGGTCTCCCGCCTCGGGTGCCTCGCCCAACGTCACGACGGCGCGCCCACCCTCCAGCTCCTGCACGGTGGTGGTGGGCGAATGGAGCCGGGCGCGTAGGCCCGTAGCGCCATCCAGCTCGGAGAGCACGGGCGGCCCGAGGACGTTCATCCAGTGGATGCCATCCACCCGAGTGCCCATGCCGTCGAAGTGGGAGGCCTCGCGGACATCGAAGCCTGGGTGGCGGAATATCTCGGTGCGCAGGCGGTCAAGCTGGGCGTAGATGGGCCGCCAGAGGTCGAGGGCGAGCCCGGCATGCCCGGTGGCGAAGGGCAGGCGGGAAGCCATGGCCATCGCCAACTCCCTCACGTGCTGGGCGCCGTTCTCCTCGAGGTATTCGGTTGGCAGAGTGGCGGAGAGGACGCTCACACTCTGGGGAGGCGGCTCTCGCCAGGGAAGTCGAGCGTGGTAGCTGAAGGCGTAGCCATTTCCCTGCTCGCCGAAGAGGGTGAAGTATGGATCAGCGCCGTCCTTGTGGGCGAAGCGAGCATCGTCGGGCTCGTAGTCCTCGAAGAACCGGGGCTCTTTCGGCCCCAGGGTCTCTCGGATGCGGTCCCAGCCCATCTCCGTCAGCTTGAAAGGCTCCCACCAGCAACAGGTGTACTCGGAGAGAGCGCCAGGGTGCCCTTCGATGGCACGAAGGTAGCTATCGAGAGCGTGGGTCACCCCGGCGATGAGGTGTTGGTGATCGTGGGGAAGGAAGAAGATGATGCGGACCACGTCCCTCGCGAGGACCCGCTCGTACACGTGTTCTCGTACCTTCTTGACGAGCTCCCCGTCGACTTTCTCGAAGCCGTACGACTCGTTGCGAACGGTGCCTTGGATTCGGATGCGTGGGTTGCTGGTGGGCATGGGGTCTACTGCCGGCTGACTTCGAGGGCTGTGACGATGCCGGTCGCGTACCAGACACCATCCTGCGAATAGAAGACCCCGAGACGCCTCAGCGCCGATAGGCTGCAGGGTGGACCTCAGTCAGGAGCGCTCGGCGTGGCAACGGTCTCTCTGGAAGGCGTACGCAAGGTGTACCGGGGCGGAGTGGTGGCGGCGAAGGACGTGACGCTGGAGATTGGTGATGGCGAGTTCGTCTCGCTGGTGGGCCCGTCCGGGTGCGGCAAGTCGACGACGCTCAACCTCATCGCCGGCCTGGAGGAGATCTCCGGTGGGGTGCTGCGCATCGACGGCGTGGCGGTCAACGACATGTCTCCGCGCGAGCGAGACATCGCCATGGTGTTCCAGAGCTACGCGCTGTACCCGCACATGGACGTACGGGGGAACATGGCCTTCCCGCTGAAGGTGGCGGGAGTGGACAAGGCGACCATTGATCAGCGCGTGGTGGAAACAGCGGAGCTGCTCGGGCTGGAGAAGCTGCTGACGCGGCGGCCCAAGGAGCTCAGTGGTGGTCAGCGTCAGCGCGTGGCACTGGGCCGAGCGCTGGT
Organism: Archangium lansingense; assembly: GCF_026626635.1. Taxonomy (GTDB): domain Bacteria; phylum Myxococcota; class Myxococcia; order Myxococcales; family Myxococcaceae; genus Archangium; species Archangium lansingense. The sequence goes on along the minus strand of NZ_JAPNKA010000001.1, from coordinate 12,814,744 downwards.
GCGGCGGCCCAAGGTATTCCTGTTCGACGAGCCGCTGTCGAACCTGGACGCGGCGCTGCGCACGCAGATGCGCGGCGAAATCAAGAAGCTGCACGAGCGGCTGAAGGCGACGTTCATCTACGTCACGCATGACCAGGCCGAGGCGATGACGCTTTCGGACCGGGTGGTGGTGATGAGCCAGGGCGAGGTGCAGCAGGTGGCACCGCCGCGCGAGCTGTACGAGTCCCCGGCGAACCTCTTCGTGGCGGGGTTCTTCGGCTCGCCGCGCATCAACCTGGTGAAGCCGGAGACGCTAGGGCTGCGCGAGGAGGGCGTGACGCTGGGGCTGCGGCCCGAGCACCTCGAAGTAGGCACTGGCGCGGCGCCCGAGGGGGCCCTGCGCGGCCAGGTGTACCTGGTGGAGCTGATGGGCTCGGAGAGCTGGGTGACGGTGGACGTGGGCGGCGAGCGCCTCATCGCGAGGGCCGCGCAGGACTTCGCGGCCCATACGGGAGAGCCGGTGTGGCTGCGCTACGACGCGCGGCGGCTGCACCGGTTCGACACGGCGAGCGGGCGCAGGCGGTGACGGCTACGCCCGTGCCCCGATACGCAGCACGTCACGCTCGGAGCTGGAGGTGAAGGTCCGCAGCAGCAGGATGAAACACGCGCTGCACACCAGCACCGCCGCCGCGATCCAGGGCCAGGAGTGCTCGAGGCTCCACACCGTGAAGTACGCCAGGTTCCTCCGAGCGGGCAGTCTACGCGATTCCGCGCCGCTCGGAGGAGAAGGGGGGCCAGGCTAGAAGCGCACGCGGGCGGTCAGGTTGGCCGAGCGCCCCTCACCGGGAACCGCCTGTCCGGCGTAGTACTGCTCGTAGAAGAGCTCGTCGCTGATGTTGTTCAGGTTGAGCTGGAGGTCGACCCGGTTGAACAGCTGGTAGCTGGCGAAGGCATCGAAGCGCCAGAAGTTGGGCACCTTGACGTACGCCGCGGTCGCCGAGGCCGGGTTGTTCGCCGTCGTCACGTCCTGGTACACGGCGCCGGCGCCAATCGTGAGGTGCTCCAGCGGGGCGACGGTCGTCCACAGCGACAGGCTGCGAGGCGGGGTGCTCGGCAGCGGCTGGCCCACCAGATACTCGTTGGTGTGCTTGACGATCTCCGACTGCAGCTGGGTGTAGTTGGCAATCACCCGCCACTTGCTCGTGATGGCGCCCGTCACGCCCACGCTAAAGCCCTGCACGCGCTGCGCGCCGTCGAGAATCGTCGGAGGCCCCTCGGGGTCGGTGTTCGGCACGCGCGCGTTCGTCTTGTCCACGCGGAAGACCGCCGCGTTCAGGCCCAGCCGATCCTCGAACAGGTCGGCCTTGGCGCCGAACTCGATGGTGGCGTTGCGCTCCGGCTCCAGGTTCACCGTACCGGTGGTGAGCGTGCCGATCTCGGCCGACGGGTTGGCGGACGTGCCATACGTCGCGTAGATGCTCGTCTTCTCCAGCGGGTGCGCGATCAGACCCACGCGCCAGTTGAAGATGTTGTCCTGGCGCTCCAGCTCGGTGCGCGTGCGCGTGGCATCCTCGGCGACGTAGTTCGTGTCGAAGACGTCGAAGCGCACGGAGCCGAGCACATCGACGTAGCGGGTAATCGAAATCTGATCCGCCGCGTAGACCCCCACCGTCCACTGGCGGCTCTGGTTGGCGCTGGCGAAGACGGGGTTGACCGCCGAGAGGTCGGGCTCGGGATTCGGCTCGAACAGATCCGCGGTGATGTTGGGCCCGGTGGGCAGCCCCACCGCGTTCAGGTTGTTGCGGTTCTGCTCGCGCGTCTCATAGGACAGCTCGAGCCCCGCGTTCGCGGTGTGCTTCAGGAAGCCCGTCTGCAGCTCGCCGCGCACGTTGAGCTGGTTGGCGAGGTAGACGTTGTCCGTGTTGATCTCGAAGCGCTGCCGGCCGATCGTCGTCGGGCTGCCGGTGGTGGGCGTGAGGCCGCGGGGCGCCGTGGGCAGGGCGTAGCGGTCCACCCCGCCGAAGCGCAGCGAGTTGGTGAGCTGGAAGTTGTCAGCGAACCGGTGCTGGAGCTGCGCGGTACCGACGTGGGCATTCACCCGCTCGGTGTCCAGGCCCTTCACGCCATAGAAGGTCGAGCGCGAGACGCCCATGCTCGTCGAGACCGGGTACCCGTTGAAGTACGGCTGGCCGTAGTCCGGGGTGCTGTCCTCGCGCTGGTAGAGGTAGTCGAGCTCGAGCGCGGTGCTCTCGCCCAGCGAGATGCGCGCCGAGGGGGCAATACCCGCGCGGTTCTCCGTGACGTGGTCACGGCCCGCCACGCCGGAGAGCTGTCCCAGCGCGTTGAGGCGCACCTGGATGCGATCATTGATCGCCTCGTTGATGTCGGCCTCGACGCGGCCGGTGGGAGCGGTGCCGCCCGACAGGCTCACGTTGCGGAAGGAGCGCCGGCCCGGCTTCTTCGTCACGAGGTTGAGCGCGCCACCCGTCGAGCCACGGCCGAAGAGCACGGCGGACGGACCGAAGAAGACCTCGACGCCCTGGAGGTTGAAGGTGTCGCGGGTGAACCAGCCCAGGTCGCGCACGCCGTCACGGAACGTGTCCGTCTGCGCCGAGAAACCACGGAGGTTGAAGGAGTCACCCTGGCGGCCACCCTCGCCCGCGGCGACCGTGATGCCGGACACGTTGCGCAGCGCATCGCGCACCGACGTCGCCTGCTGCTCCTGGATGACCTCGCGGGAGACCACGGTGACACTCTGCGGCGTGTTCACCAGCGGTGCCGGCAGCCGCGTGAGGTTGCTCTCCGGGGCGTGGTAGCTCTCCGCCTCCGCCGCCTCCTGCACCTGGACGGTGGGCAGCACGAACGTGTCCTGGGCACCCTCGGGCTTCGTCTGCTGGGCCGGAGCCGGCTGCTCCGTGCGCGGCGCATCCGCGGCAGGCGTCGTCTCCTGAGCGAGCGCTCCGCCCGCGGCCAGGGCCGACGCGAGGCCTACCGCGGCCTGTCCCAGCGGCCACAGCGCACCACGCACGCCTCCGGAAGTGCCCTTCGACGAGCGGATGCCCGTCTTGTTGTTCTTGGTAGACATTCGTTTCCTCAATCCTTCTGGAGTTGCGTGGTGGCCCGACCGGCGGGGGTTCAGCTCGGCTCTGACCTGAAATCGAGAAACATCCTCATGTTCATGGTTTTGCCGAAGGTCAACAATGTTCGTATGGCTTTGCACGTGCGGGGAGCGTGGCGCCGCGCGTTGCAAGCAATTGATTGGAGCGGTGTTGCTAGAGCGCTGTCTCGGGCTCGGCCGGCGCTGCCTCGGGTTCAGCGGGAGCGTTGGCGGGGCGGCGGCGCGGGAAGAAGCGCCTCCAGGACAGGGCGAAGCCAGTCCACACGAGCACCACTCCGCCCAGCGAAGCGATGGCGGCGAGCAGCTGGCCCATCCACCCGAGAGCCTCGCCCGTGTGCAGGAAGCGCATCCACGTGCGGACCTTCCGGCCGAGGTTGTAGTCCGCGAAGGTCTCGGTGCGGAGCACGTTGCCAGTGAAGGGATCGAACGACACCTGCGCGGAGGCGAAGAGCGGCCAGCCGCCCTGCTCGCGGATGGCGAAGGTGAGGGCCTGCGGGCCGCCACCTCGCGGCTCGTTCGCGCCGGGGCCGTTGCCAGGCCGAGGCCCCTGCGGGCCCTGCGCCTGCGGACCTGGAGCCTGCGCCTGTGGGCCCTGCGCCTGCTGTCCCTGGGGTGCATTCGGGCGCGAGCCACCGCCCAGGCGCACGGTGATGGTTTCCCAGGCGGGCACCTGCTTGCGGGCCTCAGCGAAGAGCGGCTCGAGGCCAATAGGCTTCGCGCCTTCCGGCGGGGTGGGGACCTTGACCGGGGGAGCAGCAGCCGGGCCCTGGGCGGCGGGGGGCTGGTTGCCTGTGAGCTTGAAGACGAGGTCCGAGGCCCACTTGTAGGAGATGACCATGCCCGACGTCGTCAGGACGATGAGCACGGGCAGGGACCAGAAGCCGATGGTGTTGTGCCAGTTGAAGTCCCGCGCCTTGCCCTTCAGCCCGCGCCGGAACCAGAGGGTGGGCCGCATCGCCCGGAGCGTCCACTTGCGCGGCCACCACAGGTACAGGCCGGAGATGGCGAGGAACAGGAAGGCGGCGTTGGAGACCCCGGTGATGGCCTTGCCCACGGGGCGGTTGTCACCGTGCGCGCCGAGCCACCGGTGCCACTCCTCCATGACGTGGAAGAACGAGCGCCAGCCCTGAGCACCCTGCTCGCGCACCTCGCCCGTGTAGGGATTCACATAGACGCCCTCGGAGCGGCCAGTGAGCACCAGCACGACCGAGTCCGGCTCGGGGTACACCGTCACTCCCGAGGGCTGTGCCTTCGGCCGCTCGGCGCGCACGCGGGCCACCAGCTCGTCGACGGTGAGGCGCGGCGCATCCGGGGAGGGCACCTGCACCCGCCGGGCGTCGCTGTCGGCCCAGGCGAGAATCTGCGGCTCGAAGGCGATCGCCACCCCCGTGAGGGACATGATCCCGATGACGATTCCAGCGATGATTCCGGACACCAGATGGGGCCAGAAGATGATCTTGCGCAACGTGATGCTCATCGGGTGCCTCTAGGTGCGGAGCCCCTCTCCGCGCTTCACTTCAGGGAGAATTGGACAGGAATCTCGACGATGACGCGCACCGGCCGCCCCTGGCGTCCGAGTGCCGGCGAAAAGCGCCACTGACTGACGGCGGAGATGGCCGCGGCGTCGAGCTCGGGGACCGAGCGGATGATGCGCGCGCTCTCAGGCTCCACGCGCCCATCTGTACCGATGATGATGCGCACCAGGACGAGCCCCTCGATGCCATCGATCTTGGCCCGCCGGGGATAACGCGGCTTGAGCTGCTCGAGGACTTCCGGAGCGCGCGCCACCTGCTTCAGCTCGAGCGCCTCGCCGCCCGTGGCGCCCAGCAGCCCGCCCTCTCGACCGCCGAGCACGCCGCCCACGATTCCCGCGACGACTCCCCCCACTTCCGGGGGGCCCGCCACGTCGGAGGCCACCTCCTCGGGCGGCGGGGTGTCCTGCACCGTCTCGGGGTTGGCCGTCTCGACTGGCGTCTCCTGGGGCAGCTCGGGCGCCTTCGTCGGCAGCGGCATCTGGAGGGTGCGCGGGGGACGGGTCCTCGCCTGGCGCTTCACCTGCTCGGGCACTGCCGCACGGGGAGTCGTCGCACCGGAAGCGGCGGGGGGCGGAGGCGGGAAGGAGAAGAACACCACCTCCGGCTCCGAGGGGGGCGTGGCGGGCAGTGGGGTGCTCTGCGGCATCATCAGCCCCACGGTCAGCGCCCCGGCGTGGACGAGTGCGGCGATCAGCAGGGCCCAGCCCCACCGCTCCTTGTCGCCTCCACTTGAGGTGGCCTCGCCCATGCGGAAGAGGCCCACGGAGGGCCGTGCATCCTGCCGGGTTGCGGGGGTCACGTCTCGCAACCCGATGTAGAAATTGAGAATCATTCTCAGTTGCACCCTGGGCAGAGATATCCCACGTTGGTTGTAACGTCAATGTGAGGGGGGCTGAGAGTTTCCCAGGGCCTGGGAAAGTGGCCTGCGGTGAACGCGAGGCTCGTGATTTTCGAGAGTTAGGCGACGGGAGGGCGTGCTCTCAGGGCTCGGCCCATTGCCTGAGGAGGTTGTGGTAGACGCCCGTCAGCATGATGAGGGAGGGGCTCTTGGGCACCTCCTTGTTGAGCTGCATGATCGCCATGTCGAGGTCGAAGAGCAGCGAGCGCTGCGAGACGTCGCGGATCATGCTCTGCACCCAGAAGAAGGAAGCGAGCCGGACGCCGCGGGTGATCGGGGTGACGTGGTGGAGGCTGGAGGCCGGGTAGATGATGAGATCTCCGGCGGGCAGCTTCACCGAGTGGCTGCCATAGGTGTCCTCCACGACGAGCTCGCCGCCGTCATAGGAGTCCGGAGCAGAGAGGAAGAGGGTGGCGGAGACGTCGGTGCGCAGGCGCATCGGCGTGCCGGTGATGGGGCGGATGGCGTTGTCCACGTGCGAACCGAAGGTCATGCCCGCGTCGTAGCGGTTGAAGAGGGGCGGGAAGACGCGCTGGGGCAGCACGGCCGAGATGAAGAGCGGGCTGCCCTCGAGTCCCCGCAGGACCATGTCGCCGAGCTCGCGGGCCTGGGGGCTGTTCTCCGGGAGCTGGAGGTTCTTCTTGGCCTGGGCGGACTGGTGCCCGGCGGTGCTGCGGCCATCCTCCCAGGAGGCCTGGTCGAAGACCTCGCGGCAGCGGGCCACCTGCTCGGCGGTGAGGACGTTGGGAATGTGAAGCATCATGCTGGAAACCCTAACCAGAAGCTGGTGGCGTTCCCAGCGGGGCATACTCCTGTCCATGCTCGCGACCCTGCTCGTCCTCTCCGTCCTCCAGTTCTCCCCGGCGGATGCGCCCCGGCTCGATGCGGAGCCGCCTCGTGCGTTGAGTCTGCTCGCTCCGTCCCTCGCCGCGCCTCCCAGCTATGGGCTCCTCTCGCACGAGCACGAGCCCGGCAGGCCCGCGCGCTCCTCTCCTTTCTCCTTCCTGCGCGCCTTCGGTGAGCTCTTCACTGGCTTTGGCTCTCAACTCCTCGTCGGTTCCGGCATGTGGGCCGTGGAGGTGATCTCCCTCTTTGGCGCCACCGTCTTGACCTCCGCCTTCACCGGGGGCGAGGGCACCGGCTTCGTCCTGGACGCGGGCACCCACGCGATGATTCTCCTCAACGGCGCCGTTCTCCCGCTCCTCAGCACCCTTCCCGTCTGGCTCATCGCCAGCACCGACCTGGGCTACTCCCACAGCTTCATGTGGACGTGGTTCTCCGGGGTCGCCACCTACGCCGCCTACTGGGCCTTCCAGTACAGCCTGCCCTCGCGCTACGGCGGCCTCGAGCTCATCCTCTGGCCCACCCACGTGGGGAGCTGGTTGCTCGTGGCCCTGGTACAGACGGTCGTCGTCAACCTCACCAAGGAGCGCCACGGCTCCTATCGGGCCATGGCTCCCACGCCCGCGCTGCTCAACGTCGATGGCTCACGCGTCTCGGTGGGCGCTCCGCTTCCCGTGCTCACCCCGGATGTCTCGCGGCCCGGCCGCGTGGTGCCCGTGTTCTCGCTCGCGCAGGGCCGCTTCTGAGCCAGTTTGTCGCAGGCCGGAGAACACAGGGGCTTCGGGAGTTGCCGTTCTCCCCTGTTTTCTCATATGACGAGAGGTGGACACCGGAGGTGTACCGTGCCGCCCTCTGTCTCGCGTCGCTTCGTCCCCGGCCTCGTGCGGGGGTTTTCGATCGGGCTGGTGGCCCTGGTGCTCGGGTTGATGCCGGCGGCGGTGCGCGCGGAGGCGGATACCTTCGGTCTGGGCAATGGGCAGCATGGCAGCCTGCAGGTGAAGGACTCGGGGGTCATCATCAATGACTCCACGGCGCTCACCGCTGAAGTTCCGGAGGGGGCCACCGAGCTGCCCGTGGCGGACGCCTCGGCCTTCGCCGCGGGTGAGCTGGTGCTGGTGCTGCAGGTGGGGGACGAGCAGCCACTCGATGCGTTCCGCGCGGCGGTGGATGAGCTCGATGCGAGAGATTCAGGGGCAGGCCGGTGGGAGTTGGCGCGCCTGACGGAGGTGGTGCCTGGGGTGCTGAGCCTGAGTGCGCCGCTGGTGAATCGCTATGCCGCTGTCTCCCAGGTGGTGCGCGTGCCCGAGTACACGGACGTGCGCGTTTTGAGCTCGGGCTCGTTGCGGACCCGGCCCTGGGACGGGCGCAGCGGTGGCGTGCTGGCGTTCCTGGCCACTGGCACTGTCTTCAACCAAGGCACGATGGAGGTGGAGGGCGCGGGCTTCCGGGGCGGTGCGGCCGAGGTGGGCGAGGCCGCGGCGCTCTACGACTGCATGGCGCAGGATGGGTCGGCTTCAAATGGAGGAGGCGCGCGCAAGGGAGAGGGACTCGCCGGCCGGCGCGAGGGAATGCCTCGGCACGGGTATGGCCGGCTCTCCAATGGAGGAGGAGGGGGCAACTGCCACGACGCGGGCGGTGGGGGCGGCGGCCATGTCGGCCAGGGGGGGCAAGGCGCCCGGTCCTCGCAGGAGGTGATGGAGCGCGACGTGGGGGGCCGTGGCGGCTCGGCGCTGAGCTACGAGCGGACGCAGGAGCGGCTGTTGCTCGGTGGCGGTGGTGGCGCGGGCATCGAAGGCACGGATGGAGGCGCGGGCGGCGGCATCCTCTTCGTGCGCGCCCGTGAAATCCAGAGCCCCCGTCCCCGCGGCATCATCACCGCGAATGGCTTGGGCGCTGCCTCGGCCAGTTCCATTCACGGAGGAGGCGGCGGAGGAGGCGCGGGCGGCACGGTGCACGTGCGCGTCGCGGAGCAGTTCGGCTGCACGGTGCTCTCAGCCAACGGTGGGGTGGGCGCGGACAGTGATGTCTCTCCGGGTGGAGGCGGCGGAGGCGGGCTGCTGTTCATCCAGGCAGTGGGGGGCGTGCCCTCGGAGTGTACGGCCTCTGTGAGTGCGGGGCTCTCGGGTTACTCGTTCGCTGGTGCTCGGGGCGCCGAGCCGGTGGCGGCGGGAGCTCCTCTCTACGAGGGTCGATTGGACGTCCTCGCCCTGGCCTTCGCCGCGCCCACCGTGCCCACCTGGGTGTCTCCTGGCGCCGGGGAGGAGCACGTTGCTGCAATGCCTCGCATCGAGGGCAGGACGGCGCCCGGGGCCACCGTGCAGGTGTTTCTGGATGGCGAGCCGCTGGGGGAGCCCGTGGTGGCGGATGAGTCCGGTACCTTTGCGCTGGTGCCGCCTACAGCGCTCGGGGATGGGCCCCATGAGGCGTCCGCCTGGGCCGAGCAGTTTGGTTTGAGGAGCGCCTCATCGGAGCCACTTGGGTTCACGGTGGGCGGGGCCCTCGTGCTGCTGGTGGGGTGTGGTTGTGGCTCATCCCCAGGGAGCGGCGCGTGGGGGCTCGGGCTCGCCGTGCTCGCGCTGGTGCTGCGTGGTGCACGGAGGGGAACGGAGAGGGGCTGAGCGGGGCGATGCCCTTTGGACGACTACGCGTCGTCCCGATACCCGTCGGCCATGGATAGAGGGTAGAGGGCGCGGTGGTTGAATTTGGGATGGTACGCAGCCAGGTAGAGCTCGGAGCCAATCGTCACCCACGCATGTCTCGCGGGGTTGGGTTGTGCCCTCAGCCAGGCTTCCGCCTCCTCGTGAGTGGCGAAAGAGGCAGTGGCGACGGGGGGGCCTTCTTCCTCGAGGTCGACGAGGTAGCAGCTGATGCTGCTGTTTGCTTTTGGCAGCCGGCGAAAGTTCGTTTCGCGATCATACATCACGGCGTGATAGTCATTCCCGATCAGGATGCTGGCGAAACACGGTGGAGCGGGGTGCTGGTCGAGCCAGGATTGCGCCTCCTGCTTCGTGTTGAAGGCAGCCACGATATAGGGTGGTGCGCCAGCTTCGAGATGCTCCAGATACTGGCTGAAACCCTCGTACTGGCCGGTCGCTGAGATGAACCGGAGCGTATCGAGGATGACCTGGATCAATTCTTCCTCTCCAGCTGAGTCGGGTTCATCGAGGAGATTCGTGAAGAACTCCACCGTCTTGCCCAGACGCTCCGTGAGCGCCGGGAAGTCCTCTCGATATTTGACAGGGGGGGCGGGTTGAAGGCCCTTGCGGAAGTCCTCGAAGGGGTAGTGTTGGCCGGTGGCGAGAATGAAGCGGAGCGCGTCTCTCGCGAGGCCGAGAATCCGGGCCTGCTCGGGCGACTGATCTTCCCTCCATCGTTTCCCAATCACCTCTTGAGGGTGCTGGAGAATGGTTTGAACCTTCATGGTTGCGACACCGCGAACTGGGGAGTGGAGGGGACATCGCTTGACGCGAAGAGCAGGGCCGGTGCGAGGAGCAGCCCCCCGCTTCCCGTGACAACAACGACGAACGTCACCCCAGCGATGACGATGACAGTTCCCACCAGGAGCTTCTCACGATTTTGCTTCAACCAATCCACAGCCCCGTCAATCGCTGTGAACTCGGCGGCTTCGGCTGCGACCCGGTCACGAAGATCGCAGCAGTCCCGGTAGGCGGGATAGCACCTGGTGCGGCATATTTCGTCCTTTGAGTACTTGGTCGCGTGCTTCCAGTTGGTGCCCCTGAGTGAGCCCAAGCACATCTCCTGACACTGCTTGAACTCTTCGTCACAGTCGCGCGTCCAGGCGGCATGGACGACCTGCCCTCCGGTGATGTTGCTGCCTGGTTGGTAGGGATATTTCGACAAGTCGAAGCCGCTGCTGGGCTTCCACGAGTGCTTCACCTGTCCGTCTGGCGTCTCTTCGATGACGAGCACGTAGCGGGAGAGGTCCTCTGCTCCTGTGGGGCCGGTTGGTGCCGGGTAGCGGACCGCGCTACAGGAGACGAGCAGGAGTCCAAGGCTCGCGGCCATGAGCCGTTGTGGAGTTGAAGCCGGTTCCATTTGTGGCGTGGCGCCGTACCACGACCCCCGAGTGCGTTCTACCGCTCTGACGCAACGCTTCAAACCGTCCCCTGCTGCTGGTTGGATGCAGGATTTCTCGATTTCCAATTTTTTGTGGACATGCGGGAGATTCATTTCCTACCATCCCTTCTCCCTTCCCCTGCGCCAACTCGCGGAATCGAGACTGAGATGAAGAAGCTCTTCGTGGCTGCCATCACGATGGTGATGGCGATGGGCTGTTCGGACGGACCTACGCAACTGGCTGATGAGGCGGAGGGCTTCGCGCTGCTCAAACGCGACGCGACCACGCTCGAGGCCACCTATCGCTCGGGCGGTGCGTCTGTTCGCATGCTGGCGGTCGAGACCTCCGCCAACGTCGTCGAGGTCACCTACGACTTCGGGGACCCGGTCATCGGCTTCCACATCGACTACAACCAGGGCGTCGGTAAGTTCATGCCCGAGGGCAGCCCTCTCGATGCGGCGCAGGCCCAGCTCGTCACCCCCCTGCTCGAGGGCATCTCGAACGCCGTGGCGGAAGAGGGTCAGCGCACCCGCACCGAGGACGCCGCCATGCGCCAGACGAGCTTCATGCAGATCGTTCCGGTGGGCGAGCTCCTCTCTCCGTATCAGTACGTCTCGGCGCGCGGCTGGACGCACATCTCCTGCACCTGCGGCAGTCAGAACATCGGCGGCTACACCCGCCAGGCCGGTAGGGGTTGCGGCTGCACTGGCGGCTCGGGCCAGGGCTGCAAGGGCCGCTGCGGCCAGGGTTGCGGCATCACCAGCACCCCCGCCTGCGTGGGCACCACGGCGTACACCCAGGACTGCGCCAAGCACGACTACGGCCTCGGGAGCTTCTCGGCCGCTTCCGACGACTACACGTTCGCGAGCAACAACTGCAGCTGCAGCGGAGTCGGCACCTGCTACTAGCCTCCTCTCGTCAGCGCCTCGTCGCGCTGGCTGTCTCCGCGGGCCTGGCCCTCGGATGCAGCAAGGCCTCCGACCCCTGTCCCGAGGGTGCACGGCTGCATGGCCGTGCGCCCCCGGAGGGGACCCTGCAATGGTGCGCGAAGCCCGACGGCAAGAAGCACGGCCGCTGGGTGGAGTGGCACTCCAACGGGAAGATCAAGACCGAGGGGCCCTACGTCGACGGCAAGATGGAAGGCCGTTGGGTGAGCTACTTCGACACCGGCGTGAAGCAGCTCGAGGGCGAGTATCGCGGTGGCCTCAAGCAGGGCGTGTGGACCCTCTATTACGAAGAGGGGCAGAAGAACCGCGAGGAGCTCCACTCCGCCGGCTCGCAAGAGGTGAAGTGGACCGCGTGGCGCTCCGACGGGCAGAAGTGGGCCGAGGGGACGCTGGTCTCGCAACAGTCGCAGGGCCCCTACTCGGAATGGCACCCGAACGGAGCGCTGGCCGCGCAGGGTCACTACGCGAATGGTGAGAAGGCCGGGGAGTGGAAGTACTGGGACCTCGACGGCAAGTCGTCGGTCGAGGCGCAGGGTGACTTCTCGCGCGATTGAGTCCCAGAAGGTGTGGAGGCTCCAGCACCCGCTGGGGCCCGCCTTCGTGCTGCTCCTGGTGGTGACGGGGGCGTGTGGTGTGCCTCCCGCGCCCGCACGCTCACCCGCTGTGCAGCGGCAAGCAGTGACGGGTGGCGTGCTCGAGCCCGGTTACCCAGCCGTAGGTGCGATTGTTCCGGTGTCGCCCCTCTGCGGTGAGCCGGACGAGGCCTCTCCTGTCATGTGCACGGGCACGCTGGTTGCGCCCCGGGTCGTCCTGACCGCGGCGCATTGTGTGGAGAGCCCGGACGTCTCGCAGGTGCTCTCGGTGGTGTTTGCTCCCGAGGCGGCGCGAGCGCTCTCCTCCGAGCGCGTGCGTGTCGTCGAGGGTCGGTTGCACCCCGCCTTCAACGCCGTGGAGAACGACATCGGGGTGCTGATCCTCGCCGAGGATGCGCCCGTTGCGCCGGTGTCGCTGGCCGGGTGGGCACTGCCGGCGGACGTGGTGGGGCAGAGCACTCGAGTGGTGGGCTTCGGCCTCGATGACGAGGGCAGGAGCGGCAGCCGGCGCAGCGGCTCTGCTCGGGTGACAGCGGTCGAGGCGGGGACCTTCTCCATCGAGGCCTCGCCTGGGATGTCGTGCGGCGGTGACAGCGGCGGTCCGTTGTTTCTCGAGGTGAGTGGTGCTGAGCGCATCATCGGCGTCACCTCGTACGGAGATCCCTCCTGCACGCGAGGCACCAACACGCGCGTGGATGCGCATGCGGCCTTCGTTCAGGAGATTCTCGACGAGGTCGCGCGGACGCCGCCCTCGCGGCCACTGTTTGACTCAGCGGTGGATGCGTGCACGGCTCGGTGCGAGAGCCACGACGACTGCCCACTTGGGATGGCTTGTGTCACCCAGGGTGGAGGGGAGAAGAGCTGTGCGGTTGCGGGCCTCGAGGCCGGCCGCTTCGGCGCGGACTGCACCGGGCCCGAAGGAGACCGGCTGTGCGTGAAGGCGGGCATGGCGTGTCGGCTGTGGTTGCCTTGTGCCGAGCCCGCGCCTGAGCCCGAGGAGCGCGGGGGCGGCTGTGCGGCCTCGAGTAGCAGCGGTAGCGCGGGGGGCATCTCTGCTGCGCTGCTTGCGCTGGCGGCTTCTCTGCGCGGCCGTCGAGGCAGCTCACTCCGACGCCAGGCCTCCGGACTCGGGTCTTGTCCATGGGCTTACGGACAAGACGGGTGCTAGAGGGGCGGTCATGCGCTGGAAGTTTCCCGACCCGAAAGAAGCAGCGGCGCGCGAGCAGCTCCTTGCCCGCATCGACGCATGGTGGCAGGCGTTCGCTGCTCAGACGCCGCGCCTGAACGCTCTCTTCCTCAACCAAGAGCAGTGGGACCTGCCCGCCTGGATGCGCGAGCACCTGGAGTCCATCCACCCTGGGCTCATGTGGGAGTACGGGGCGGGGCTGAAGGGCGGGCACCGGCTTATCATCACTCCCGAGAGCTCGCATTACCTCTGTCCGCTCGTGGAGGTCATCCTTGCCCGCGCGCCCGTCCTGCCCGGCTGGGAGTTCTACCCCTGGCGGCTTCCCGAGGCCGCGTCCATGGCGCTGCAGGTGGTCCAGGCGCGCACGGGCGTGGACGTCTCCGGGTACCAGGCGCGGGCGGCCGCCAACGAGGATGGCACCGTCGATATCACCTACACCCCGCGCTCCCTTCTCTCGCGGCTCAACCCCTTCCGCCAGCGGGACGAGGCGCTGAACGGAGCCCTCATCGTCGCGACCGAGGCACTTCTCGGCGAGGAGTTGCTCAACACTCGCATTGGCGCCATCAGCGTGGAGTCGCGTGGCGATGGCGTACCGCTCGAGGCGCTCGCCTCGGAGGTGCGGGCGCGGATACTCGCGCTCGACGAGAAACTCCCCTCCAGCCCCTTTCACACCCAGCTCGACGAGGCCAGTTGGACGCTGTACGAGCTCAAACCCACCCAGCACGAGGACTACCCGGGCAGGCTCGACCTGTTCGTCGCCAACACCATGGCCCCAGCGCTTTGGGCCAGTGCGCACTCCGTGCGTCCCTTCTCCTCCCGCCGCTTCTCCCGTCATGGCGAGACGTTCTGCTATCTGAAGCTGGACGGCTCTGAAGGACTCGGAGAAGGCGGCTTCAAGGATCGCGCCGAGGTGGAGGACGCCTTGAACGAGGCGCTCGTCCCGGCGGGCCTCGGCTGCGTCATCGGTGGCGGGACGGGGGTTCGCTACTCGTATGTGGACCTTGCCTTGATGAACGTGGAGCGGGCCATGTCCGTCATGCGGGACGTGCTCCAGCGCGGCAAGGTGCCTCGGAGGACCTGGCTCCTCTTCTTCGACAGCGCGCTCGGTGCGGAGTGGTTGCCCATCTGGGAGGACGCTCCGCCTCCGTTTCTGCCGGCGGACGCTGACTGAAGACGCGAGCGCCAGGGGCGAGCCCGGCTCCCGCTCAGCGATACTCTTCGTGCACGGACGCGAGCTCGCGGCGGCCGAACTGCGCGAGGACGACCCGGCGGCGGCGGCCCGAGTCGTTGCACGAGCCGGCATGCCAGAGGTGGGAACTGAAGACGATGACGTCTCCCGCATGGGCCTCGAGCACGCGCTCCTCGGGGTGAACTCCCTGGGGTTGGGCGTAATGGCCGCGCGGGACTCGGGCCCACCGGTGACTGCCGGGCACGATGCGCGTGGCTCCATTGTCCCGCGTCAAGTCGTCGAGCACCCAGAACGCATTGGCGAGGATCTGTCGACCAGGAGGTGCCGGGCTGCTCCAGTCGACATGGAGTCCCTGGCGCCCGTGACCACGGGGAGGCGAGCGGCCGTGCAACCGGCGCACGTGGACGTCGTTGTCGAGCAGCACGCCCAGCGCGGCGAGGACGCTGGGATGGGTCCGGCAGACCGCGAAGGTGGGCTCCGTGTCGAGGTCGGGTCCCCAGTTGGTGCTCGCGCCCTCGTTCGGCAAGGCGGCGGCGAGTCGCTCCCAGGCCGCGTGCATCGTCGCGAGCTCCGCCGCCGAGAGCACGCCTGGAAGCACCAGCCAGCCCTGGAGCTCGAGCTGCTGCCGTTCCGTGGGGGAGAAGGAGTCCATGCCACGCAGGATGCACCCTCACGCCACGTGAGGGTCAAGCCCGGGAGCGGGCCGGCGGCGGTAGAGTAGCGCTCGTGGCGAATCTCTTTCGAGTCCAGGTGGCGGCCTCCAGCTCTTCAGGGGCTGCACTGGTCGTGGCGCGGGCGCTCCAGGTTTCCCTGGAGGCGGCTCGCCAGCTCCTGAGTGAGTCTCGCGTCCTGCCCAGGAACCTGGAGGAGTCCGAAGCACGGCGGCTGGTGGCTTCTCTCCAGCAGCACGGAGTGGTCTGCGAGCCGGTGGCGGTGGCCGGGCTCGGGGGCTCCCTATGCGCCGCCCATCCCAGCCTGGCCTCGGATTCGCCGTGCGAGGACTGCCGCGAGCTGGTGTGCGTGCTGTGCAAGGGCCCCGAGGGCCAGCCGCTCTGCACTCGGTGCGCCGCCCGGCGCTCCCGTCGCACCCGGGCGAAGTGGTTGCGCGTGTCCGTGCTGCTCACGGTTCTGGTGTTCATCGTGTACTGGGGCACTTCGCGTCAGAACATCCGCGAGAGACGTCTGACGTGGGAGCGGCCCTTGAATGTGGCGGTGGTGCTGCTCGCTCGTGGCGAGGTGAAGCCCGAGGTGCACGAGGCCTGGCGCGAGGGCGTGGGGCAGTTGGAGGAGTGGCTCGAGCGCGAGGCGGGCCGCTACCGCGCCGACCTGGGGCGCCCGGTGCGTTTTGTCCTGGCCGGTCCTCAGCCCGCGGCCGGGTTGGAGCTGTCACCTCTCGAGGACTCGCTGGTGGCGCGGGCCCGCCATGCGTGGTCGTTGTCTCGCGCCCTGTCCGTCGTGGATGAGGCCGCCGGGCTGTCCTCGCAGCGGATGGATGCCCGCATCTACGTGTTGTTGGAACCGGCGAGCGAGGGCGGCGGGCGCTTCGTGGAAGGTATGGCCGAGGCGGGTGGCTCGGTGGGCCTGGTGCGCGGGGTGCTGGAGGACACGGGGCTCGCCCTGGAGCTGACGGCGGTGGCGCACGAGCTCTTCCACTGTCTGGGGGCCGCGGATGCCTATGATGAGCAGGGCCATGCGCGCATGCCCGAGGGGCTGGTGGAGCCCGGCCGTCAGCCTCTCTATCCCCAGCCCGCCGCCGAGGTCATGGTGGGCGAGGTGCCACTGGGAGAAGCCCAGGGGCGTTTGCCCGCGTCGCTGGAGGAGGTCGGCGTCGGCCCCGCCACGGCGGCGGCCCTGCGCTGGGTCCTCTGAAAGAGCGGGTGGTCATGAACCGACGCGGGTGGAAGTGGGGCGCCGTGGTGGGGGTATTGGGCCTCGTGTTGTGGTTCGCCCTGCTGAGTGCACCGGAGGCGACCTCTCCTGATGGCCAGGGCTCCTTCCGGGATTCCCGCGTAGGTACGGGCCTGCATCTCCCGGCCTTGTCTCAGTCCGTGCCCACTGCCTCCGGGGACATGTCGCTGAGCATTCGCGGCCGCGTGACGGGCGCCCGAGGGCCGGTGGCGGGTGCTCGGGTCCTCGCCTCGGCGGTGGTGGCGGGAGAGTCCCTCTCGGAACTGCCCTGCGGACAGGACGTCGAAGAGTCCGTGCTCGAGTGTTCCCGAGCGGGCCGGTTGGCTGGGTTCGTGGCGCGGCGCGAGGGTGAGGCACCCGTACTCGCTCGGGCCACCTCCGAGGCGGATGGCTCCTTCTCTTTGGAGGGACTGAAGGCGGGCCGCTACGCGCTCTGGGCGGAGAGCTCCGAGGGCACGGGCATGCTGCACGACGTGTCGGCTGGAAGCGAAGGGGTGGAGCTGGTGCTCGGCGAGGGTGTGCGGGTGTCGGGTCTTGTCAACGATGAGGACCGCGCTCCCGTGGCAGGGGCGCTCATCACCGCCGTCTTCATCACCCATAGCCGCTACTTCGAGACGGTCACCGACGTCACGGGCCGCTTCCACCTGGGCCCTCTGCCTCGGGGAGAGTACGTGTTGCTCGCCTCCAAGGAGGGTCTGCTCTCCGCGCACCTGCGGTTCACGGGCTATGCCCGAGAGGTGGAGCGGAAGTTCCTTTTGTACCGCCCGCGCCGGGTGTCCGGGCAGGTGATGCTCGAGGGTGCTCCGGTGGCGGGGGCGAGCGTGAAGACCTGGTCCCATGAGGAGGGCTCCGAGCTCGAGGTCCTCACGGATGCGGCGGGACGTTTCTCTTTCGAGGGGCTGTCTCCCTTTGAGAGCTATGAGCTCATCGCCACGCGTGACGGGCTATGGGCCAACACCCGCGTGGACTTCGAAACACAGGGCGGCCCGCCCCGTTTCCTGGCGGATCGTACGGAGCTCACGTTGGAGCTGTTGCCCATGGTCGAGGTGACGGGGGTCGTGCGTGACGAGGCGGGGCGGCCCATCGAGAGGGCGGTTGTCGACTTGAGGGTGAAGGAGGGGGAGGACTTCCTCTCCGTGTCGGGAGGGTGGACGGACGCGGAGGGGCGGTATCTCCTGGGGCCGGTGCGGCCGGGAACGCTGCGGCTCGACGTCTCCCTCGGCGGGCTTGGTTCGTCCAAGTCCCACGAGGCGGTCTTTCCGGCGGGGACGAGCACCGTGGACTTCGTCCTTCAGCTCGAGGACTCCGAGATTGAGGAGGAAGCCGAGCCCGAGGACACGGGCGGACCCTTGCCCACCGTGGTGGGCGAGGTGGTGGATGAGCTGGGCGTGCCTGTCCCTGGTGCCACGGTGCTCCTCGGGAGAGAAAAATCTTACCGGTGGGGAGAGCCGTTCGACGCCGTGCTGACGGACACGAGCGGGCACTTCTCGCTCGAGGCTCCCACCGAGGGACGCTACCGGGTGATGGCTGCGCTCATTCAGGACGACGTGTCGCATACCGTCTCGCGGGTGGTGGAGCTGGGCTCGGAGGGGGCGCGCGTCCAGCTTCGCTTCGAGCAGGGGCAGGTGCTCTCCGGTGTCGTCGTGGATACGCGGGGCAAGCCCCTCGAGGGAGCCTGGGTCGAGGTTCATTCTGTCCTGGGCGGGGAACCTTCGCGTCGGCCGGCGGGAGTACAGACGGGGCTCGACGGTCGCTTCACCTTCCAGAGCGTCTCGGGTGGGCAGCTCGAGCTGGTGGTGACGAGGCCCGGGTACGGGCCCTCTTGTGCGGAGCGGGAAGCCGCACGCAGCACGCTTCTCGTGAAGCCTGGGGACCGGGAGCTGCGCGCCGTCCTCGTGCGCAAGGCTTTCGTGCGCGGGCGGCTCGTCCAGAAGGATGGTTCCCCCATTACTGCCTTCGCTCTGTCTGGTAGGGGGACGTACGACGAGGAGGGACGCTTCTCCGTACCTATCCGTTGTTCGGGCACGCTCGAGCTGGAGTGGCGCCTCCCGAAAGGCGTCAAAGTGCCCGGCTCCCGTCGCATGCAGCGCTCCGTGGCCGTCCAGGAGGAGGTGGACGTGGACCTGGGCGCGCTCGTCTTCGACGCGGAGTGAGGGAACGCTGTCCTCGCTCTCTACGCCCGGAGCACAGTCACCTTACGGTCGGAGGAGGTCTGGGCTTGCTCGAAGCCCGTGCGCGACCGGGCCGCCTCCGCCTTCTCTCGGCGGTCGAAGATCACAAGCACGCCTTCGTCCAAGCCCAGGCGTTCCAGATAGGCGTCGAGCTGGGTCAGGCCCTTGCTCAACGGGTCTGTTTCTCCCTCGCGCCACACCTTCAGCTCCAGGGCGTGGCGCTGCCAGTGCCGCTGGCCTCCCTCCTGGTAGGGCCAGCGCACCAGGAGATCAATCCTCCCACGGCCTACGCCGTACTCGCGCGCCACGAATCCCCCACCGTTGATGACGCGCTGGAGGAAGGCCATGAGCACCAGTTGTGGCGCTACCTCATGGTAGGAGACGCCCGCAGTCAGCACCTCGCCGTGCTCCTGCCAGAAGTCGGTGAACTCGCGCAGCAGCCGGTCAAAGTCGAGCCGTCCGTTGGGCAGCACAAAGCTCTTCGGCTCGGCCACGATCTGGGACTCTGGACCTCCGGCCAGGACCCGGGCGATCACCTCATGGTAGATGGGGTTGGCCACCCGCACCGGATTGTTCGGCGCGCACAGCCCCAGGTCCCGGGCGTACAGCAGATCATCCTGGTACGTGTCATCCGGAGTGCCGAGCGAGCCAGCGAGCAGGGGCTCGAGCACCCTGCGGATGCGTGGCTCGTGGAGCTTGGATACCAGCGAGTCCAGATGCGTGGCCCGGGCGAGGATCAGCCGCTCCTTCGCCGTCTCCACGTGCTCGGCCGTAATGGGCTCGCTCATGGGCACGGCCATCTTCTCGATGATCTCCCGGGCCAGGGCATTGACGAGCCAGGGCTGGCCCTGGGTCAGCTCGAAGGCGCGGGCAAGGGCTTCCTCAGTGAAGGGCTGGCCGGTCTCCGCGGTGTGCTGGAGGTACAGCTCGCGGAGCTCGTCCTGGTCGAAGTCGCCCAACCGGAGCGACTCCAGCTTGACGTTGAAGGGGCTGGCGGTGCCAAGGCGTTGGGTGTCGCCACCGCTGGCGGCCTTGTAATCCCGCACGTCGCGCAGGCCGCACAGGACGACGGAGGCGGGAAAGAAGTCGGGCCGGTTGGGGAAACCAGAGCGGAGCTGACGCAGCACGCTGATGAGACTCTGTCCGCGCAGGGCGTCGATCTCATCGAAGAAGAGCACCAGGGGTCGGGGGCAGGCGCGGGCCCAGGCGGTCAGGGCAGTGCCCAGGAGCGTGCTGTCGGGAGCATCGGGGAAGGGGGGCGGGCGAAGCTCGGCGGGCAGGAAGAACTCGGAGTTCTGGCGGAGCTGCGAGAGGATGGCCCGTTGCGCCTCACCGAAGTCGTCGCCAGCGGCCTCGCCGGTCTCGCAGGAGACATGGAGCGCGGCGAAGTGGCCTGAAGCAGTGAGCCGCTCGGCAAGGGCTCGCAGTGCCGTCGTCTTGCCTGTCTGGCGCGGGGCGTGGACGACGAAGTAACCCATCTGGTTGACCAGGCTAGGGGCCTCGGGGAGCCGGCGCTCAGCCGGAATCATGTAGTGCCAGTCAGGCCGGCAGGGCCCGGCGGTATTGAAGCGGCGCGGCATGAGACAACCTGTACCCACTGGTGGACCTGGGGCAAGAGCATTTCGGAGGGCCTACTTCCCGTGACGCGAAACCTGTAAGCTTGGCGAGCCCTGTGCTGGCCGGTCTTGCCGGGGGGGGATGAAACCGGAGGCGTACGCAATGGATGCCAATCAGCTTCTCGAGCTGGTCAAGCGGTATCAGGAGAATCGAGAGTTCATCACCAACGAGGAGACCGCCAAGATGGCGCTGGTGGTGCCGTTCATCCGGCTCCTCGGCTACGACCCCAATATCCCGCGAGAGGTGCGTCTGGAGTACGCGGCGGAGTTCACTCAGGGGGACGGCAAGCGGCTGCCGGATCGGATGGACTTCGCCATCTTCGATCAGACAGGTACCAAGCCCTTGATGGTCATCGAGACCAAGCCACTCGGCACGGACCTCCAGGCCAAGGCCCAGCAGTTGGCTCGCTACATCGCCCAGATGGCGGAACTCCACTTCGGCATCATCACCGATGGCTGCCACTACCTGTTCTTCGGAGATCTGGAGAACCCGAACCAGATGGATCGCGAGCCGTTCTTCAGCTTCTCGCTAGAGGACACGAAGACCGACTGGACCAAGGTCGCCAAGTTCCTCACCAAGTTCAGTCGGGAGGCCTTCAACGCGGATACTCTCATCACCGATGCCGAGAACAGTCGCTATCGGCAATCGATGATCAACCGGCTCGCGACCGCCTTGAAGTCCCCCGCCGAGGACGAGGGGTTCATGCGGTGGCTCACGGAAGAGGTCTACAAGGGGAAACGGACTGTTGCGGTGATGAACCGTTTGGGCGAGGTGGCCAGGGAAGCCATCGAGCCGGCTCTACTTCGGGTGATGGGAGATGACTTCCTCGACAAGCTCAAGGCGCGCATCCATCGCCTCCGCGAGGCTGGTGATGAGCCTGTCGAGGGCACGCAGAATGTCATCAAAACGGACGCGGCTAAGCCGCCCGAGGAGAAGAAAGAGCCCCAGTCCGAAGAGAAGCCGCGAGCCGCCATCGAGACGACTCAAGAGGAACTGGACCTCTACGGCCTCGTTCGGGACATCTGCGGCAAGAATGGCATCAACCCGGAGGAAATCCTCCACCGGGACACGGCGAACTACTTCAATATCTCTTACCGGAAGCCCACCAAGTGGTTCCTGCGGCTGTTCTCCAGCGGGAAGCGCAAGAGCGTGGTGACCTGGGTGCCTGCGGAGGATGCGAAGCGGCTCGTGTCTGGTTTCGTGGTCGAGGAGGCCCCGGCCGCCTTTGGCGCTTCCCGTGTCTACATCGACAACGTGGCGCAGATGTGGGCGCTGACCTCCCTCATTCTGCGAAGCCTCGAACTGTCGAAGACGAGCAAGGACGAGCCGACGGCGCCCGAGACCGCGGCACCCAATGCGGAGCCGCCCCCCGCCGCTACAGTCTCCTGACGGTTGGGATAGGTCCCAGCAGCAAAATCTCTGGAGAGGATGTTGGCAACCCAGGCCCTCACTCCGTTCCTTTCCCAGAGGGTGAGGAGAGGGCGGCCGGGAGGATGACCGTCAGCGTCGTTCCCACGCCCTCACGGCTCTCCGCGCGCAGTGTGCCTCCCAGGCTCGTCACGATGGCGTGGCTCACCGACAGCCCCAGGCCCGTGCTCGCTGGCTTCGTGGAGAAGAAGGGCTCGAAGAGCCGCGCCAACACCTCCGGCGGCATCCCCATGCCCGTGTCCTGCACCTCCACCACCACCTCCCCCGCCGGCCCCGTGTACGTCGCCACCCGCAGCACGTTGCGCGGCGCGTCCAGCTCGCTCATCGCCTGCACCGCGTTGCGCAGCAGCTTCACGAACACCTGTCCCACCCGCGCATCATCTCCCGCCACCGGTGGCACCGGCCGGAAGTCCTTCTCCAGCCTCGCCCGGTGGCGCAGCTCGCCCTGCACCAGGCTCAGCGCGTGCTCCAGCAGCGGCACCACCTCCACCGTCTCGTGGTGCTCCAGCGGCGCGCGCGACAGCATCCTCAGGTCCTGGACGATTCCCTTGAGTCGGTCCGCTCCTTCGAGTGACTCGGACAGCGCCTCCTCCACGTCGTCCACATCCCCGGCCAGCGCATGCCCCTCCTTCCGCAGCGCCGCCTTCAGCCGCGCCAGCTCCTCGCGCGCGAAGCCGAGATTGGCCAGCATGTACGCCAGCGGGTTGTTCATCTCGTGGCCCACCGCCGCCGCCAGCGAGCCCAGCGCCGCCGTTCGGTCCGCCTTGAAGAGCTGCGCCTCCACCTGCTTGCGCGCCGTCACGTTCTTGGCGAAGACACGCAGGCCCTCCGGCTCCACCAGGGGCGACACCGACAGCTCCCAGTGCCGGCCTCCCAGTTGCACCATGGGAGGCGACTCGCCCACCGCCGCCCCGCGCCGCGCCCACGCCTGTGCTGCCTCCACCAGTGGGTGCCTCGCCCCGCGCACCAGTAAGTCCGGAAACGCCAGGTGCGCCGCCGGGTTGGCGTAGTGCAGCCCGCCGCCCGGGCCTACCTCGATGAGCGGCTCCGGATGCAGCAGCGGAAAGGAGGCCAGCCGGTACAACTCCTCCTCCAGCACGCGCAGCTCGGTGACGTCTCTCACCAGCAGCGCCGTGGTGGGGCTCCCTGTTTCCGTGGTCGGCGCGCGCACGGTCGCCTCCGCCGCGTACCAGCGCGTCTCGTCCTCCACCTCCAGGCGGTACTCCACCCGCCCTCCCACTCCGCTGTGCCGCGCCGCGCGCGCGAGCGCCACCAGCGCATCCCCCGCCTCCGGCCCCAACACCTCCTCCAGCGGCCTCCCCTCTGCCTGGCGCAGGTCCCGCCCGAAGGCCGTTCCCGTGGGCGTCCATAGCCGCATGCACCGCTCCCGCGCGTCCAGGTCCGCCGCCAGGTACTCCACCCGCCGGGCCGTCCGGGGCGGCGGTCGCGGCTTGGACGAGAGGACAAAGCCCTCGCTGTCGAAGAGGCCCAGCAGCGGCTCCAGCCCCGCCCCGTTGCCCGCCAGCGTGGTGAGCACGGACACCAGCGCGGCCACCTCTGCCTCCGCCATGCGCATGGTGAAGATGAGCCCGTCGGCGGGCGTGGGCTCGGTGAAATCGAAGGGGATGAGCTTGCGCTCTTCGGCGCCCACGTGCTCGGCCAGGTAGGCGCGTACGGTGTTCTCCTCCGGGTGGCTCGAGTAGATGGAGGCCACGTCCGCCTTCCCCTCGAGCACCGCCAACAGGGCCTTGCGGTAGGTGCCGTGGAAGCGCTGCTCGGAGAAGGTGTCCGCCGGGGGCAGCCCCCGGGCCATCAGGTGGCGCGCGGGCAGCAGGTGGCCGCCGGTGGAGCGCGGGGCCACCCATGCGGCGCGCGTGCCCTTCAACGTCTGCAGCGTGAGCGGTGCATCCGCCCGGCACACCAGGGCCGCGTGGTAGTACCAGAGCCCGGAGCGTACGGCGCGCAGCACCGCGCGGGCTTGCGGCTCGAAGGCCGTGCACTGCTCGGCCGTGGCCCACGCCAGGTCTACCCGGCCCTCCACCAGCTCGCGCTCCAGGGCCTCGAACGAGGGGGCAAGCTCCACCACCACCGGGCGGCCTAGCTTCTGGGTGAGTGCCCGGCTGAAGAGCTCGGCACGCACGTGCTCCTTCACCTCTCCGAGCGGCGGGGTGAGCAGGAAGCGAATGGGGGCGGCCGGTGTCGTCACGTGCGTGTCTCCGCGGGTCTCTGGGGTTCCCGGCACGCCTTCCAGCATGCCGGACGTCCCGGACGTGCGCACGTTTCACGCGAGGCGGGTGGACCGCCTCGTCCATTCCATGGGGCTCGTGTTTTCTCGCCTCATGGGAGCGGTTCCCGGCCCAGAGGATTCAGCGCCCGGGCCAGAGCGGGCTCAGGCGTAGATCTGTTCGCTCTCGACGGACGAGCCCAGCCGGTGGGTGAGCTGCTCGAGTTGGCTGTAGCGGGCTTGCAGCATCTCGCGGTAGGCGCGGTGGTCGGCGTGGGCAATCTCGTCGAGCAGCTTGCGCAGGGTCGAGTCGAGGACTTCCTTGAGCTCGCGGGCCTCGACGGCAGTCAGTTCCAGGAGCATGGCGGCCTCCTCCTCTCTCTCGGGGGAACGTTAGGCACCGTGCGCGGCGGGAGCCCCACGGGCCTGACCTTCGCACGTGCGCCGGGGAGAGGAGCCAGCCCCTGGCCCCAGGGCCGCCCCACCTGCGAGCCGCCAGCGGTTGCCGTTGCGCCGGGTGTTCCCCACACAGAAGGGATGCGCTCCGGGGCGGGAGGGCCCGGGTGCTCACCAAGGAGGACGCCATGGTGGTGCAGGACGACGTACGCGAGGGCATGGTGGTGCGCGACATGGACGGGCGGAAGGTGGGCCGCGTGGGCGCGGTGGGGGAGACACACTTCGAGCTGGAGCCGCGCCGGCTGTCGCGCGACGAGTTCCTCGTCGAGTTCTCGGATGTGCGCTACGCGCGCGATGGCGAGCTGTACCTGGAGCGCACCCCGCACCTGTTGAAGCTGGAGGACGATGAAGGTGGGGCGCTGCCGCCGCGGCACCACGAGGGCATGGACGCGGAGCCGGTGAACCTCGTGGAGGTGGAGGCGGAGGCCTCCCACGCCGGCTCATGACGCGGCCATGACAGGCCCATGACGTGGTGCGGCACGCGCCGCGCACCACCTGACGGGTCTGTCATACAGCGGACGATAACCCCTGGGAATCATGGAGGAATCCGGCGCCGGGGATGTCAGACCCGGAGTGTAGACCCGTCCTTCTCGGAACGGAGTGGGAAGGGTCATGAAAAGGGTTTCGACGTCCTGCGCCATGATGGCGCTCTTTACGCTGGTGTTCTCCTGCAGCTCGGCGCCGCCGCCGGACGACGGGCTGTCGCAGGGGCTGATGGACAGGGAGTTGAGCACGCCGCGCAAGCTGCTGCCGTTGGTGGCGCTGGCGGACGGGCGAGTGCTGGCGGCGGGCGGGCACGATGGCAGCCGCACGCTGATGAGCAGCGAGGTGTACGAGCCGGAGACGGGCGAGTGGCGCGTCACGGGGGCCATGCGCACGGCGCGGCGCAACCACGCGGCGGTGCGGCTGGCGGACGGGCGCGTGCTGGTGGTGGGCGGCACGTACTCGGCCTCCTTCGGCGCGCTGGCGAGCGCGGAGGTGTACGACCCGAGCACCGGCCGGTGGACGGCGGTGCAGGACATGGCCGAGGCGCGCAACGACCCCGCGGCGGTGTTGCTGCCGGACGGGCGCGTGCTGGTGGCGGGCGGCTTCGACGTGGATCGGCACCCGGTGCGCTCGGCGGAGCTGTTCGAGCCGATGAGCGGCCGGTGGACGCGCACGGGGGCTCCGACGTCCTCGCGTGCGGGAGCGCAGACGGGGGTGGTGCTGGGCAACGGCCAGGTGCTCTTCGTGAGCGGGCTGCAGGCGGAGCTGTACGACATCGCGAGCGGCACTTGGACGAAGGCGGGCGCGGTGGGCGGTGCGGCGGGTACGCATCGCTCGGGGCACACGGTGACGCTGCTGCCGGACGGGCGGGTGCTGGTGGTGGGCGGCACCACGTCGCGCGCGGCGGCCACGGCGGAGCTGTACGAGCCGGTGCGGGGCGAGTGGAAGCTGGCGGCGGCACCGGGCACTCCGCGCGAGGCGCACGGGGCACTGGTGACGCACGAGGGGCGGGTGCTGGTGGCGGGAGGCTTCCACGTGACGACGGGCGCGCTCGCGTCGGTGGAGAGCTACGACCCGGCGGCGGACACGTGGAGCGCGGAGCCCGCGCTGGGGGCGGCGCGGCGGGGCGCGGGGCTGGTGCGGCTGGAGGATGGCGCGGTGCTGGTGGTGGGTGGCACCAATGACCTGGTGGGCACGCTGGCCACGAGCGAGCGGTACGACCCGGGCGTGTGCATGCCGCTGACGTGCGAGGCGGCGGGCCAGGTGTGCGGCGTGGTGCCAGACGGGTGCGGCGGGACGCTGGAGTGCGGCCCGTGCGCGGCGGAGCCGCCGTGTGTCGAGGAGGGCTGCGGCGTGGTGCGGGCGGAGTATGACGCGCAGCTGCGGGCGCCCCGGTGCGACGAGGCCGGGGCGGAGTGTGGCTCGGGCACGCTGCTGGTGGGGCGTGGGCTGCTCGGCCCGGAGCCGAACCTGCCCAACGCGCTGTGGGGCTCGTGCGAGGACGGCGCAGGGGGCACGCGCGAGCGCGACGAGGCGCTCGACGCGCTGCGGGTGGTGACGGTGGAGGGCGGACACCTGGCGCCGGGGAAGACGGTGCGGGTGGAGGCCACGGTGTGGGCGTACGAGGAGTCGGAGTCGAACCGGTTGGACCTGTACTACGCGGCGGACGCGCGCAACCCGGCGTGGACGTACCTGGCGACGCTCACGCCAGGCAAGGCGGGGGCACAGGTGCTGACGGCCACGTACGTCCTGCCGGTGGGACGGTTGCAGGCGGTGCGGG
Organism: Archangium lansingense; assembly: GCF_026626635.1. Classification (GTDB taxonomy): domain Bacteria; phylum Myxococcota; class Myxococcia; order Myxococcales; family Myxococcaceae; genus Archangium; species Archangium lansingense. The sequence goes on along the minus strand of NZ_JAPNKA010000001.1, from coordinate 12,788,308 downwards.
GAGTGTTCCGCTTCGCGGGCAGCGCCGAGCCCTGCCCCGGTGGCGTGTTCGACGACGTGGATGACCTTGTCTTCACCACGCGGTGAGACACGGAAGCGGGGCTGATGCTCCGCTTCCGTGGCCTGACGCCCGGACCGCGAGGCTGGAACCGGCTACCATGGAGGGTGTTGTCTCCCCTCCGAAGAGCCGCCCATGAGCCCGCCTCCCGTCCCGCCCTCCACTGTTCGGCAGGCCAGGCCGTTGCCCGCGCGGCCTCGGGCAGTGCCGTTCGGCAGGTGGGGCCCCCGCCGGAAGATGCTGCTCGTGCTGGCCCCGGCGCTCCTGTCCCAGTACGGGTTGGACGTCCTCGCCGTGGGACCTGGCGTCTGGACGTTCGTCATCCGACTCGTCTGGGCCCTGTCCGTGGCCCTCTCCGCGCTGTGGATGGACGAGCACTCCGCGCCGTCGGTGCGCCTGCACACGGCCTTTCAGTGCACGGCCGGCAGCCTCTGCTTCATCGCGCTGGTGTTCGTGACGGGGGGCAGCGGGAGCGTGTACTTCAACCTCTTTCCCTGCATTCCCCTCGTCCTCTGTCTGCTCTACCCGCAGGACTCGCTGTCGGCCACGCTCTCGGGTGCTCTGTGTAGCGCGGGCGCCGCGGGCCTGCTGTGGGGGGCGGGCCATCCGGTGACCCAGTCCCTGCTGTGGGCCGGCATGGTGGTGACGGTGACGGTCGTCGGCGCGTACGGGGCCAGCGAGTTTCGCAAGGCCCAGCGGGCGGAGAACGAGGGCCGGCTGGAGCGCGCGCGCCGCGAGGCCCTCGAGACGCTCGCCATCAGCGAGCGCCGCCGGGCGCACTCCGAGAAGCTGGCCACCATCGGCCAGCTCGCGGCGAGTGTGATGCATGAGATCAACAACCCGGTGGCCTTCATCGGCGCCAACCTCGACTTCCTGGAGCGCGAGGTGCTGTCGGAGCAGCGCGCGGCCTCCCGAGAGGAGTTGGCGGAGGTGTTCCGCGAGACGCGCACCGGAGTCGAGCGCGTGCGGCAGATCATCGGAGACTTGAGGGGCTTCTCGCGCATGGACGCGGAGGTGCCCACCGAGTGCGCGCTGGCGGACGTGGTGAGCGATGCGGTCCGGATTGCCCGGCTGCGGCTCCAGCACGTGGCGCGGCTGGAGGTGGACATTCCGGCGGAGCTGCCCCCGGTGCTCGCTGTCCGCCGGAGGCTGGCGCAAGTGCTGCTCAACTTGTTGGTGAACGCAGGGGATGCGCTGGAGGCTCGAGGCCGCGAGGGCTCCGAGGTGCGCATCCTCGGTGGGTTGGAGGGCTCACGGGTTGTCCTGCGGGTGGAGGACAACGGCCCGGGTTTTCCCCCACACGTCCTGTCCCGGCTCTTCGAGACCTTCTTCACGACCAAGGGCCCGGAGAAGGGAACGGGGCTGGGACTGGCGCTGTCGCGAGAGATGGTGGAGCAGTTCGGGGGCACTCTGCGGGCCGAGAACCGGGAGGAGGGGGGCGCGCGCCTGCGCCTGGAGTTCCCGGTGGGCGACTCCACCCGGAGCCCGTCTTGAGCCCAGGCCAGGCCCGTCCGTGCGATGCTGCGCGGCCATGAAGAACACCTGGAGTCGTCTCCTCGTCCCCCTGTTCCTCTTCACGTCCGCCTGTGCCACCACCGCTCCGGTTGCCCGCGCGCCGGAGGCCGCTGTCCCCGAGCGCCCCTTCGGCACGCTGCGCGAGCAGGCCACACGGCAGCAGGCCTGGCTGCGCGAGCGCATGGACAAGGCGCTCCCGGCGTTGATGCGCCAGTACGGCATCGAGATGTGGGTGGTGCCGATGCGCGAGTACAACGAGGACCCCGTGTTCCCGGCGCTGGTGGCGCCCACCACGTTCGCGGCGCGGCGGCGCACCATCTACGTCTTCCACGACCGGGGCCCGGAGAAGGGTGTGGAGCGGCTCGCGCTGGGCGGAGGGACGCAGGGCGGCGTGTACGAGGCGCGGCGGGCGCAGATTCAGGTGGACGGTGGTGGCGTCACCCGGCAGGCCGAGCTGTGGGGCCCGGACCAGTGGAAGGTGCTGAAGACGGTGCTGGAGGAGCGCCAGCCGAAGGCCATCGGCATCAACGTGTCGCGCACGTTCGCCTTCGCGGACGGGCTGACGCATGGCGAGTACGAGGGGATGACGGAGGCGCTCGGGCCCGAGTGGACGGCGCGGTTGAGGCCGTCCGGGGGCCTGCCGGTGGACGTCATCGCCTGGCGTGGCGCGGACGAGGAGCGCTTCTACGAGGACCTGACGAAGCTGGCGTGGAACATCATCGAGACGGGGTTCTCCAGCCAGGTGATTACGCCGGGCAAGACGCGCACCAGCGACGTGGTGTGGTGGATGCGCCAGCGGGTGAACGACCTGGGGCTGGGGACGTGGTTCCAGCCGTCGGTGAGCGTGCAGCGGCAGGGGAAGACGGAGGCGGAGGTGGGCGAGGAGCCCATCATCGAGCGCGGAGACGTGCTGCACTGCGACTTCGGGGTGACGGCGCTGCGGTTGAACACGGACACGCAGCACATGGGCTACGTGCTGCGCGAGGGCGAGACGGACGTGCCCGCGGGGTTGAAGGCGGCGCTGGCGAACTCCAACCGGCTGCAGGACATCGTCTTCGAGGAGCTGCGTCCGGGACGCTCGGGCAATGAGATTCTCAAGGCCTCGCGGGAGCGGATGAAGGCCGCGGGGATTGATGGGACGGTGTACTCGCACCCCATCGGGCTGAACGGGCACGGGGCGGGGCCGATGATCGGCCTGTGGGATCGGCAGGAGGGCGTGCCGGGCAACGGCGACCACAAGGTGATTCCGAACCAGTGGTTCTCCATCGAGCTGCAGGCGACGAGCCCGGTGGCGGAGTGGGGCGGGCAGCGGGTGCGCTCGGCGCAGGAGGAGGACGTCATCGTCGACGCGAGCGGCAAGGTGCGCTGGGCCTTCCAGCGGCAGACGGCGTTCCACCTGGTCCGGTAGGGCGTCCGCGGGCGGCTACCCGGTCGGGCCGAGAATCAGGCCAGAGAAGCTCGCGAGCAGGGGCGTCAGGACGGAGAGCGCTTGCTGGAAGTCCTGGAGCGCGGAGCCTCGCAGACCGAGCCAGGTTTGGGCCGCCTCCTGCTCCTCGTTTCGCTGCTTCCAGGTGACGTGGGCCTCGAGGGGTTGCCGGACGAGCCGCTCCGCGATCGTCTGGCCCGCGTCCTTCAGGGCTTTCGAGGCCGGCAGGTACATGCTGGCGATCAGCCCCGTATAATACAGGCCATAGCCGAGGATGGGTGCCGTCGGGAGCGTCAGGGATGATGTGGAGAGGGCCTCGTTGAGCAGGTGGCGGATGGCGCTCACGCTCAGGATGGAGGTTCCCATGAGGAGGCCTGAGAGGGTCAGGAACCCGCTCAACCGAGCCCGGTGCTGTTGATACCACCGCACGTCTTCGTCGAGCCCGTCTGCCTCGTGTTGCTCTGCGCGGCGGCGGAGCTGCGGCAGGCGCTCGAGAAGCTGGATGTGGACGCCCAGGATGCCAGAGGCCACGAGGGCTCCGCTCGTCACCCCGGCCAGGTTGAGGATGAAGGACTTCGCGGGGGAGGCAGCTGGCAGCGCGCTCGAGAAGGCCGCACGCACGAGCGGCTCCTCCTTCCAGACGATGTACTGGGCCAGGATGGGCAGCAGGACGAAGGGAAGGCCGAGGACGACGCAGAGCGCGACCGTCATCCTCCCTTTCCGCGTGTGGGGCCAGGCTGAGCGGTTCCTCTGCCAATCACTGAGCACGATGACGAGGATGGTTACCCAGGTGGTGGGCGCGAATGCGGTGAGCACACGCCAGAGGTTGGCCTTGCGTGCGTGCAGATAGGCCAGGGCCTGGAGCTCGGTACCGTGCATGAGGATGAACGAGCTCACGAAGGCCAGGCCATAGAAGATGAAGATGGCGAGTGGCGAGCGGAAGGCGAGCGCGAACGCCGTACCGGCATCCCGCCAGAAGGAGGCGGGCGTACCTGCTCGCGAGGGTGTCGAAGCTAGAGGAGACCCGTCTCGTGGCTCCGGCATGAAAGCCCCCCTTGCCGCGAGGGACCTCTGGGGTCCGTCTCGCGGGTAAAGACGAGGAGAGGATGCCGTGAGGGCAGGCTTCCGTGCACGGGGTTGGCCCCTGGTCCTGTTGGCGAGCGAGCAGGCGGCCGCACCCGGCAGAAGGACTGTTCTCCGGGGATGGTGGCCGACTTCCCCCGGGCTCCTCACCTTTTCCGCCATGGAAAACCACCGGGGAAGGCATCACGTGGTCATCGTGGGGGGTGGCTTCGCGGGGCTCCAGGCCGCGCGCAAGCTCAAGCGCGCGCCCGTGGATGTGACGGTGCTCGACCGCTACAACCACCACCTGTTCCAGCCGCTGCTGTACCAGGTGGCCACCGCCGTGCTCAGCCCGGGCGACATCTCCGCGCCCATCCGCCGGATATTGCGTAGCCGGAACACCACCGTGCTGCTCGCCGAGGTCCAATCCGTCGACCTGGCGCGCAACGTGGTCGTCTCCGATGGCGGGGAGATTCCCTATGACACGCTGGTGCTCGCCATGGGCGCCACGCACTCGTACTTCGGCCACCCGGAGTGGGCCGGGTTCGCCCCCGGGCTCAAGACGATCGACGACGCGAGGGACATCCGCGAGCGCGTGCTGCTGGCCTTCGAGGCCGCCGAACGCGAGACGGACCCCGAGCGCCAGCGCGACTGGCTCACCTTCGTCATCATCGGCGCGGGGCCCACGGGCGTGGAGCTGGCGGGGGCGCTCGCGTACATGACCCGGCACGTGCTGCCCCGGGACTTCCGCCGTGCCGACACTTCGCGGGCCCGCATCCTCCTCCTGGAGGGACTCCCCCGGGTGCTCAATACCTATCCCGAGGAGCTCTCGGAGAAGGCGCGCAGGGATTTGGAGACGCTCGGCGTGGAGGTGTGCACCGGCACCCTGGTGACCGGCGTGGACGACTCGGGCGTCACGGTGGGCGACACCCGCATCCAGGCGCGCACGGTGCTCTGGAGCGCCGGAGTGGCCGCTTCCCCCGTGGCCCGGACGCTCGGGGTGCCGCTCGACAAGGCGGGCCGGGTGAAGGTGACGCCCAGGTTGAACGTCCCCGGCCATGAGGACGTCTTCGTGATTGGAGACCTCGCCTCGGTGGTGCAGGACGGCAAGCCGGTGCCGGGCATCGCCCCGGCGGCCATGCAGATGGGCCGGTACGTGGCGAAGAGCATCCGCCAGCGGCTCGCGGGCCGTCTGGTGGCGCCGTTCCGCTACCACGACAAGGGCTCCTTCGCCGTCATCGGCCGCGGCTCGGCGATCGGCGTGCTCTACGACAAGGTCCGCCTGAGTGGTAAGCCCGCCTGGCTGATGTGGCTCGGCATCCACATCACCTTCCTCATTGGCTTCCGCAACAAGGTGGCGGTGATGTTCGACTGGGCCTACACCTACCTCACCAAGCGGCAGGACGTGCGCCTCATTACTGGCCTGCATGCGAACCGGCTCCCGCCCCTCCAACCCGAGACCCTACCGGGGGGCTCCGAGGCGCGCGCCGGAGAGCCCGGCACGGGTCTGGAGCGGCACGAGCCCTCCCTCGTTCACTGATGTTTGACCCTCTCCCTCTGGGAGAGGGCCGGGGTGAGGGTCTACAGGGGGGCCCGGGTTGCTCTCTGTGTGACGCAGATGCACGCAGAGGATGGAACACCCTCACCCTAACCCTCTCCCAGAGGGAGAGGGGACATGCACGGAGCCAGAAAGGCGCTACATTCGCCCGCTCGTAGCGGTCGCGAATGATTCAACTCCACGCCGTCAGTCACCACTTCGGAGAGCGCCCCGTCCTCGCGGGGCTCGAGCTCACCCTCACCGAGCGCCGCATCGCCGTGGTGGGCGGTAATGGCTCCGGGAAGAGCACCTTCGCGCGCCTGCTCAATGGTCTGCTCGTGCCCGAGCGAGGCCAGGTGCTGGTGGAGGGGCTCGACACCCGGAAGGACGCCCGCGCCATCCGCCGCAAGGTGGGCTTCGTCTTCCAGAACCCCGACAACCAGATTGTCCTCCCCACCGTCGAGGAGGACCTCGCCTTCGGGCTGAAGAACCTCAAGCTCCCGTCGGCCGACATCGCCGCGCGTGTCACGGCCGTCCTGCGCCGCTATGGCCTGGAGGACTTCCGCCACCACCCGGCCCACCTGCTCAGCGGCGGCCAGAAGCAGCTGCTCGCGCTCTCCTCCGTGCTCGTCATGGAGCCGCGCTACATCGTCTTCGACGAGCCCACCACGCTGCTGGATCTGCGCAACAAGCGCCGGTTCGCCCAGGCCATCCACGAACTGCCCCAGACGGCCATCGTCGTCTCCCACGACCTGGACCTGCTGCGCGACTTCGACCGCGTGCTCGTCTTCGAGGCTGGCCGAGTCGTCGTCGATGACGTCCCCGCCGTCGCCCTCGACGCCTACGTCCGGATGATGGCGTGAGCCTCGGCCTCTACCTTCACCGCGACTCGCCCGTCCACGCCGTCCCCGCGGGCACCAAGATGCTGGCGCTGCTCGCCGCTGGCACTGGGCTGCTGCTCTTCCCCTCGTTGCCCGTGCTCTCATGCGTGCTGGGGGCCACGCTTGGCCTCTACGGACTCGCTCGCCTGCGCCCGCGCGAGGTGGCGCCCGTCTTCCGTCTCTCCGCCTTCGTGCTCGTCCCGCTGTTCGTCCTGCACGCGTTGCTGTCCGGCTGGGAGCCCGCGCTGGTGGTTGTGCTTCGGCTCGCCGTCCTGATGCTGCTCGCCACGCTCGTCTCCCTGACGACGCGGGCCTCGGACATGCTCGACGTGCTGGAGCGGACCCTGCGCCCCCTGGCTCGCTTCGGACTCAATCCCGTGCGGCTGGGCCTGCTGCTCTCCCTCACCTTGCGCTTCATCCCCCTGATGGCCACGTGGCTGCGGGAAATCCAGGAGGCCCAGCGCGTGCGCGGCCTCGACCGCGACCCGCTCGCCGTGCTCGTCCCGCTGCTCGTCAAGACACTCCGCACCGCCGACTCGCTCGCCGATGCCATCGACGCGCGCTGCTTCGACCCCGAGGAACCCTCGTGAAGACCCGCGACCTCGTCCACGTTGCCCTGTTCGCCGCCATCATGGCCGTGCTCGGGCTGCTGCCGCCCCTCACGCTGCCCTTCATCCCCGTGCCCATCACCGCGCAGACGCTCGGGGTGATGCTCGCTGGCTCCACGCTCGGGGCGCGCAAGGCGGGCTTGTCCCTGCTGCTCTTCCACCTGCTCGTGGCCGCGGGACTGCCCCTGCTCGCCGGCGGCAACGGAGGGCTCGGCGTGTACGTGGGGCCCACCGGGGGCTTCTTCGTGGGCTTCCTTCCCGGGGCCTTCCTCATCGGCTGGCTCACCGAGCGCGCCTGGACGCGGCTCTCGGTGCCGCTCGCCTTCGCCATCAACGTGCTCGGGGGCATTGGCGTCCTCTATGCCGTGGGCATCCCGTGGCTCGCCGTGGTCGCGAAGCTGTCGTTGGCGAAGGCCGCGCTGGGCTCGCTCGCCTTCCTCCCCGGAGACTGCGTGAAGGCCGCCATCGCCGCCTCCGCCGCCGTCACCCTCAAGCGTGCCTGGCCGCTCATCCAGCCGCCTCGGTCCGCCCAGCCCGCTACGCCGCCCCCGTCCTCGACGTGAGCGGCGCCAGCGGAGCCTGGATGCCGCCCCTGGACGTGAGGGGCGGCACCGGTGCTTCCACTCAGTTCATGCAGGCACAGGCGAGCTGCGCCGCGCTGCCGTAGCTCTTACTCGCGGGGTCGAACACCGGGCTGGTCTGCCAATACAGGGCCCCAGTGCTCCACCGGTGGCAGCCCAGGGCAAGGCTGTCGGAGCGGGTCACCGCCGTCACTGCTCCGGGGTATCCCAGCGCGGTGAGCACCTGCTGGCAGTTGGAGACGCTTCCTCCCTGCGAAGGCGCTCCCACGTACGAGGCGGTCAGCGAGGAGTAGCCGCCCCGGCTGGCGCAGACGTCCTGGCAGCTCTGGTCGAACCCGCCCAGGTACCAGCAGCCGCCCGCGATGCTCACGCCTCCCGCGGTGCACGCGCCGGGCGCGCTGAGCGAGTTGAACGCCGCCCGCAGGTTGGGCAGCGGCCCGATGTTCTTCGTCCCGCCGTACGGGGTGCCGGTGTTGCGCAGCACCGCCTTGAGCTGGGCCGGGGTGAGGCTGTAGCCGAGCAGGGCCTTGTGCCGTCCCTGGAGGCTGGCGGCCGCGCCCGTCACGATGGGGCCCGCGCCCGACGTTCCGCCGAAGGAGCCGGTGTACCAGCCATTCACCCCGTCGGCCGAGAAGAGGTCGCCGTAGCCGGAGGTCACGATGCTGTCTCCCCAGCCCTGCAGGTCCAGGGTGGAGCCGTGGTTGGAGTAGGTATGCGCATAGCGTGCGGTGGTGCCCCAGCCGGAGGACAGCCCCGCGCCGACCAGGATGGCGCCCGAGTCGTTCTGCGCCAGGAACGGGTAGTGCCCGCTGTTGCCCGTGCTGTAGACGGCATCGTCCAGGTTCTGCGAGCCGTTGCCCGCCGTCTCGACGACAATCTTGTTCGCGGCGACGGCCGTCTTGATGGCGTCGTAGTAGGGCTTGTACCACTCCACCGGTACGCAGCCGTAGCAGTCGCTGCTGCCCGTGCTCTGGGGGCCCCACGTCTGCTGCTCGATGAGGATGATGTCCCCCGCGCTGATGTTGGCCGCGCAGCTGGTGATGGCCGCTCCGACGTTGAAGCCCGCCGTCGTCTGGGCCGCGGCGAAGTACTTCTGCGCGCCGGGCGCGATTCCCGTGACGCCCTGCCCATTCGCCGCGCCGCCGTAGACGCCCATGACGGCCGTCCCGTGGTTGGTGTTGGAGAAGGGGTCTGCCGGAGTGGTCCCCACCACCGTGACGCCCGCGAGGTCCACGTGGCTGCTGTTGAAGCTGTACTCCACGTCGCAGATGCGAACGTTGGTGCCCTGTCCACCCGGCAGCGTGGCGGCATAGCGGCTGTCGATGCCGCCGGGAGCCGCGTCCTGGTAGCGCTGATACGAGCCGCTGCTCGGCGTGTAGTAGTCCGGAGCCACCGGCGCGGGCGCGGGCGTGGGCACGTGATAGACGGCCTCCACCTCCGGCAGGGTGCGCAGCTGCTCGGCGATGCTCTCCGCATCCAGGCCCCGAGGCAGGCGCAGGCGGAAGTAGAGGTTGAGGTCCGGTAACTCTTCTCCCGCCGCGAGCCGGCCCTGGGCGCGCATGGCCTCCAGCTTCTCCTCGCTCACGTCGTGCGAGCGGAACCACTCACCCCGCGCCACCAGCTCGAACACCCGGCTCGTGGCCGCACCCGTCAGCGCCCGGCCGCGCAGGTCCACGGGGCGCCCGTCGCGCAGACGGATCTCCTGGCCCTCCGCGAACTTGATCTCCAACAGGTCCGAGGCCATGGGCAGGACCTGCGCCACCGCGGCGGACGTGTCCGCGGGAGTGCTCGCTCCTCCGAGCAACGGCAGACAGACAAGACCCAGGGCGGCGATGCGGCCCGACGCCCGGCGGACATCCAAGGCAGACACCTTCATGCGTTATCCCTTTCTCATTGTCTTGAAGGCCGGGACTCGCCGCGGGCACAGTGGGTGCCTCGGGGACTCTTTCCGGATTCAAGGGAAATCGCGCTTAGTGCCGTGGGGGCGGGGAAGTCAAGCCAAGGTCATGCAACGGTCGCCAGAATCAGCGACAGGAATTGGGCTCCTCGTGAGAAGGTCCCGCTCATTCCGCACCTCAGAGGAACTCTGCATGAACACGTTCGCGAGAAGCTCGGCCGTCATGGCCGTGGTCCTGTCGTTCTGTTTTGCCACTCCCGTCCAGGCCCAGGCGGCCCGGGGCCAGTCCCGTGACGAGGCGAGCCTGCGCAAGCTCGTGGCCGAGCAGACCGAGGCCTGGAACCGTCACGACGCGACGGCGTGGAGCAAGGACTTCGCGCCGGATTCCGAGTTCATCAACATCGTGGGTACGGTCTTCAGCGGCCGTGAGGAGATCGCGAAGCGGCACGCCTCCATCTTCGCCAGCATCTTCAAGGACACCCGGGCCGAGGTGACGGTGCGGAAGATCCTCTTCGTCGCCCCTTCCGTGGCGGTGGTGGACACCGAGCACGTGGTGACGGGGTATGCGGGGCTGCCCCCTGGCGTGCAGGCCACCGAGCCGGGCGTGCTGCGCACCCGCATGCGGTACGTGCTGAAGCAGACGGGGGGCAAGTGGTCCATCGTCGCGGGCCAGAACACGGACGTGAAGCCGGCACCGGCCGCGCCGTCGCAGCCGGCGCCGTCCTCGCAGCAGGCCCCTGCTCCCACGGGCCGCTGAGCCCTCCGAGGCAACTCCAGACAGCCTCCCGGGCGCGCTTTTCACCAACTGGTCCGATGGTCGGACCAGTTGCTCGCGGTCGCGCCCGGCGGGTGGCTACTGGGCCGCTCCCGTCATCGACTCGAGCAGCTCGAGCAGTGCCTTCTTCTCCTCGGCGGTGAGCTCCAGGGGCTTGATGGTCACCGAGACCACGCCCGCGAAGTTTCCCGCCGGCTCGCCGCCCTTGTCGTATAGGTCGATGACCTCCTCGAGCGTCTTCAGCTCGCCGGTGTGCATGTACGGCGCCGTGAGCGTCACGTTGCGCAGCGTGGGCGTCTTGTAGGCGCCCTCCAGCTCGGAGGCCTTCTCGCTCAGGTCGTTGCCCAGCCGCTGTAGCCGCACCGACTCGATGCCACCGGGCGCGTCGCTGTACGGCCCCCTCGAGTTGAAGGGCCACTCGAGCATCGCGGGGGCCGCCTCCGCCACGCCGCGCGCACCGGCGCTCTGGTCCTTCACGCCGATGTTGTGGAACTGGTCATCGCTCAGCATGGGGCCCTTGTGGCACGCGCTGCACTGGCCCTTGCGCACGAAGGTCTTCAGTCCCAGGTACGCGGGGTCCTTCTCCGCCGTGCCGGCCGCCACCGCGTCGAGGAAGCGGCGGACGTCCTGGTCGAAGGGGGCGTCGTTGCGGTTGAGGGTGCGCTCGTACGCGGCGATGACCTTGCCGAAGTGGGCCAGCAGCAGGTTGTCGTCCGTCTCCTCCGAGGGCAGCTTGCCGAAGAGGGCGCGGTAGTCCTCCGCGTACTCCGCGGACAGCCGGGCGCGCAGGAGGGCGGGGCTGGAGTTCATCTCGACGGGGCTCAGCAGCGGCAGCAGCGCCTGGTTCCACAGCCGGTCCGCGCGCCCGTCCCACATGAACCAGGTGCTGTAGCCCGCGTTCAGCACCGTGGGAGGGTTGCGCCCGGTGAGCTTGCCGTCACAGCCTTGCGCCACCGCGGTGTCCACCGAGCGGCCCTGGCCGTCATGGCAGCTCTTGCACGAGACGGTGCCGCAGCTCGACAGGCTCTCGTCATTGAAGAGCCGCAGGCCCAGCGCGGCCGCCGCCGGGTCATCCCCATACTTGTTCGTCGGATCCTTCGGAGGCAGGCGCGAGGGGGTGTGCAGGCTCTGGAGCAACTCGAGCTCGTCCTGATTGGGGAAGGGCTCCTCGGGCGGCGTACAGGACAGGCCCAGGGAGCCCAGGAGGGCGCTCGCCAGCATCCAGGTGCGCGGGGAGTGACGGCTCATCGGCGTGTCTTCCTTTTCGGGTCCAGTGCTTCCGGGACCCGCCCTGGGTCCACTCGAGCGAAGACTGTAACCCTGGAATATTCCGCGAGACCATCGGCCTTCGGTGAGGGTGCGGCGCTCTCAAGGTGTGAGAACGGCGAGCTGGTTCTCCACCTTGTCTACGCCGAAGACGAACCAGGCATCGTTCTCGGCCATGCGGCGCTGGGTCTCGGCATGCACCACGCCGCGCAGGGTGACGGTGCGGTCGTGGGTGTCCACGGAGATGTCCGCGGCGTCGATGAAGGGATCCTTCTCCAGCACGACGTGCACGGCCTCGGAGATTTCCGCGTCGCTGTCGCGCTCGGGGGGCTCCACGCCCAGCCCGTTCACCACGTCGCACACGCCGGGCACCCACCAGGCGAGCACACCGGCCAGGCGCTTGGCCGCGAGGCTGTTGATGTCCCCGTCCAGCGTCACCACGCCGTCCTCCACCCGAAGCTCGATGGCGCCGCGCACGCCCGGAGCGGCTGGCCGCAACACCCGCGCCCCGCCGTCCTCGCGCAGGCGCACGCCACAGTCGCGCAGGGCGGGCTCGTCCAACAGGGCGTCCACCACGTGCTGGCACACTTCTGTGTCGCTCATGGGCCTGGCCGGCGCCACGTGCAGCCGGTCCACGATGCCGGAGAGGCCTTTCTGGGTGGCGGCCAGCTCCAGCAGGAGCTTCTTCGAGGCCACGTCCTCGACCTCTCCCTCCAGGATGAGGACGTCTCCGTCGTCAGCGAGCGACAGCTTCACCGGTCGCTGGGTGCGGTGGATGTTCGGGTGGTGCTCCAGCGCCTCGCGGAGGGTGTCGAGGACGGACTCGGACGGGGTCATCTCCTGCTCCCGGACAGGGCTCCAGGAGAAGGTAGTGATGGTCGCGTCAGTCGGCCTCGCCGGTGACGAAGGAGGCCCCCACGAGCAGCCGGACGGACGGCATGTCGACGGCGGTGCCCAGGCCGGGGCCTCCCAGGAAGTACAGGTCCAACCCCTTCACGGTGTGCCTGCGCACGCCCACCAGCACCTCGCCACTGGGCCGGCCGCCCTGCAGCGGCACGTTGAGCAGCACGCTCAGCTCGGACCGGGTGGATGAGCTCGTCTTCCCGCGCGAGGTGATGGTGGTGCCCAGGCGCAGCTCGCTGCCCACCACGTCCTGCTGGCGCCCCGTCAGGGGGGACAGGTCGTACCGGGGACGCAGCAGCGCGCCCAGCTCGAGGCCCGCCTGGTAGCCCTCGCCCTGAACGCCCAGCTGCAGCCGGGGGCTCACCGCGTACGTGTCCCGCGCGAGAATCTCTGGCCGGCCCACGGGCAGTGCGGCCGCGAGCTCCACGGCGAGGTTGAACCCGGCCCCGTTCTTCACCTGCAGCGGTGCCGCGCGCACCGACACCCACGGCTCGTCCAGGCCCTGGCCATTGGGAGGAAGGGTCCTCACGAAGGACCTCCCGCGCTGGGCGATGATGTAGGGCAGCTGCGCTCCGAGGTGGAGCCAGGGCAGCACGCCGACGGCGGCGGTGACGTGCCCGGTGAGCTTGTGCTCCACCAGGCCAAACACGCTGAGGCTCGGGTCCCACTTGCGCGCGAAGTTGAGCGGCAGGTGCTCGTAGTGAGCCTGCACCGAAACCCGGACGACGCCCGGATCCAGCGTCCGGCCCGTGCCCACCACCAGCGAGCCCAACCCGGAGGGCTCGAACTGCAGGCGTTGGAGGTCGAAGGTCGGCAGCGCGTCAGAGGTCTGCGCCACGGCCAGGCCGGGCGTCAACAACGCACAGAGAAGGACGAGTAGTCGATGAACCAAGGAGGCGTGCTCCGAAGGCGAACGGTGGGACTCGAGCAATCAGGCCCGATGAACGTCCCCACGCCCGGGACATATCGGGGAAGTCCGTCCGGTCCGCAAGATTCATCTCCGGCGTTGCGGCGGGGGTAGGGATTTCCACTACTACTTGAGGAGTGCCAGTGGGGGGGGTCCACCTGCACGCCGGGTGTCTGTTGATTGAGGAGGGAGGAACCGCCTGTTACCGTGCGGGGTTCCGAATGAGTTCGCCTGTCCGAAAAGCCGCCCAGGCCACCTGGGTGCTGGCGGTGTTGGTGCTCCTCGGGAGCATCGGTGCGTGGCTGTACCAGAATCCCATCCAGGACGCGGGGGCCGCGCAGCGGCTCGGCACTCGCTTCCTCGGGCTCGCCGTCACGCCGGCCTTCCTTGGCTGCGTGGGGCTGTGCCTGGCGCTGGGCGCCGCGGGCTCCGTCATGGAGGCCCGGGTTCGCCGCTCGCGCCAGTCGCTCGCGCGCCGGCCATCCCTGTCCCCGCTGGCGGTGGTGGACGCGGACGTGGCGTTCGCCGTGCGCGAGATGCTCGTCGAGCTGCAGCAGGCGCTGCGTGGCTACATCTCCCGCCCCGAGCCGGACATGATCGCCTTCGTGGACGTGCTGCTGGATGGGGCTGTGCGCGTCGGTGCCAGCGACGTGCACATGCACCCGCTGGAGACGGGCACGCGCCTGGCCTTCCGCGTCCACGGCGTGCTCGAGGAGGTGATGATGATGCCGCGCGAGCACCACCCGCGCCTCATCAACCGCCTCAAGGTGCTGGCCAAGGTGGTCCTCTTCCGCTCGGACCGGCCCCAGGACGGCCACTTCTCCTTCGCCACCCCCGAGGGCCCCGCGGACATCCGTCTGTCGCTGCTGCCCACCAACCATGGCGAGTCCGTGGCACTGCGCATCGCCCGCAGCACCGTGCGGCTGCCGGAGCTGCCCAGGCTGGGCTTTGCTCAAGAGACGCTCACGGCCTACCAGCGCCTGCTGGATGCTCCCCAGGGCATCATCTTCGTGGCGGGCGCCACGGGCAGCGGCAAGACGACGTCGCTGTATGCCTCGCTCGGCTACATCAAGCAGACGCGTGGAGACCTGACGCGCATCGCCACCATCGAGGATCCGGTGGAGTACGACGTGCCGCTCTTCTCCCAGACGCAGGTGAACTCCGAGCAGGGCTTCACCTTCGCCCAGGGCCTGCGCTCGGTGCTGCGGCAGGATCCCAACGTCATCATGGTGGGCGAGATTCGCGACGCGGAGACGGCGCGCACCGCCATCCAGGCCGGCCTCAGCGGACACCTGCTGCTGACCACGGTGCACGCGAGCTCCTCGGCGGGCGTCTTCAACCGGCTCATCGAGATGGGGGTGGAGCCCTTCCTGCTCGCCTCCGCCTCGGTGGCCAGCATCTCTCAGCGCCTGGTGCGCGCGCTGTGTCCGCATTGCCGCATGGCCGCTCCGCCGGAGATTGACGAGCTGGCTCGGCTGGAGGCGGCGGGCCTGCCCACCGCCGGCCCCTTCTACGTGCCGGTGGGCTGCGAGCGGTGCGGGGGCTCCGGCTACCTGGGGCGCGCCGCGCTCTACGAGGTGCTGAAGGTGACTCCGGCCATCCGCGAGTGCGTCAACACCAAGTCGCCCACGTCGCGCGCGCACGACATCGCCGTGTCCGAGGGCATGGTGCCGCTGCTCGCCGCGGGCCTGGCGAAGGTGACTGCCGGAACCACGACGCTGAAGGAGGTCTTCCGTGTGGTGGGTTGATGCCGGGGAGTCGTGGGAGGTGGAGTCATGAGCGGCACTGCACCCAAGCCGGCGGCGTCGTCCCCCCCCGAGGCCGGAGGGGCCGGTGGCGGTGCGGCTCCTGCGCCGCCCGTGCGTCCGGTGGCGCCCGTGGCCGCTCCGGCGGGCAACAACCTCTCCCGGGACGAGGGGCTGGCCGCGGGACTGAAGCTGGCCTCGGCCCTGTGCGCGCTGGTGGCGGTGGGGCTGTTCGTCCGCCCGCTGCTCCAGGGCGAGCTGTCCATGCAGCCGAGGATGATCACCCTCCAGCCCACCTTCACCGCGACGCCAGTGGAGGCTCCCTCCGAGGGCAAGGGAGACTCGCCCACCCCCGCGCCGCGGGAGCTGCCGCGGGACACGGTGACGCGCGAGGAGCGCGCCGACTTCGATGGGGCCATTCTGATGGTGGAGTCGGAGCCGTCCGGTGCCACCATCCTGGTGGACGGGAAGGACCAGGGCGAGACGCCCGTCTCGGTGGGGCTCGAGTGCCTCCCGGGGACGCCGGTCCTCGTGGAGCTCTCCCTGCGCGGCTACGAGAAGGCGAAGCATCGCACGCTCTGCCCGCACGACGCGCTGGTGAAGGTGACGGCCCGGTTGCGCAAGGGCTCCGGGAAGTCCTCGGGCAAGAAGTAAGCGGCGGCGGCCTCCGTCCTGCTAACGTCGAGGGACCGGGAGGCGGGAAGTGGACGTGGACGGGCTCGAAGGTGGGCTCGGCCGAGCTGCCTTGCCGGAACTCGTCCGGGAGCTGACGGACAGGGGAGGCCGCTCCGTTGAAGCTGTTGCTGGTGGAGGACTCGCGTTCCGTCATTGCCTTCCTCGAGCAGCTCCTGCGCCGGGAGCCGGACATCGAGCTGCTGCCGCCCGTGGCCAATGGTCGCGACGCGGTGGTGGCGGTTCAGCGCTGGAGCCCCCAGCTCGTGCTGATGGACCTGGTCCTGCCCGGGAAGATGGATGGGGTGGAGGCCATTACGGAGATCATGGCCACGGCGCCGTGTCCCATCGTGGTGCTCAGCGGGCAGCTGGACACGCCGGGGAGGGACAGGACCTTCGAGTCCCTGCGCGCGGGAGCCGTGGACGTGCTGGCGAAGCCCACGGCGGGGGGCCTGGAGGCGGTGAAGGAGTTCCGGGAGCGGCTGCTGCGCACGGTGCGGGTGATGGCGCATGCGCGGGTGGTGGGCCGGAGGAGGATGTCGCTGCGCACGCCGACGGTGCTGCCCGCGGTGCAGACGCCGCTTTCGGTTCCGGTGGCAGCAGTCGAGACGAAGCCGTGCTCGCTGCTGGCGATTGGCGGCTCCACGGGAGCGCCGCCGCTGGTGTACGAGCTGCTGCGCGCGTTGCCGTCGCCGGCGCCCTTTCCGGTGGTGGTGGCGCAGCACATCGTGCGGGGTTTCGAGCCGGGCTTCGCTCGGTGGCTGGGAGGGACGGGGCACCGGACGATGGCGGCGCAGGGAGGAGAGTGGCTGGAGCCGGGAGCGGTGTACGTGTCGCCGGCGGACAGGGATTTGGTGGTGCGAGGGGGCCGGTTG
The DNA here is from genome assembly GCF_026626635.1 of Archangium lansingense. Taxonomy (GTDB): domain Bacteria; phylum Myxococcota; class Myxococcia; order Myxococcales; family Myxococcaceae; genus Archangium; species Archangium lansingense. Next base: position 12,771,601 of record NZ_JAPNKA010000001.1, on the reverse strand, counting down.
CAGACGCAGCCCTCGAGGGGCGTGGCGGTGCCCTCGGTGGACGTGCTCTTCGAGAGCGTGGCGGGTTTCTACGGAGCGAAGGCGGTGGGGCTGTTGCTGACGGGGATGGGGGAGGACGGGGCGAGGGGGCTGTTGGCGATGCGCCAGGCGGGAGCGCTGACGGTGGCGCAGGACGGGGCGAGCTGCGTGGTGGACGGGATGCCGGGAGCGGCGAGAGCGATGGGGGCGGCGAGCCAGACGCTCACGCCGGGGGAGATGGCCTCGCTGTTGGTGTCGCTCGGGAGGCCCCTCCCTCCTTCGCCCTCCGGGAGAGGATCCCCCCAATCGTAGAAGGGGGGGCAAGCCCCCGGGGTGAGGGTACCGGGGTTCCCGGGTTGAGCTGCCCACCCAACATTCGAAGTCATATTCTCGTGCCAACTTCTCCGGTCATGTCTAAAGTGACCAAGCATGGGGAACGAACGGCCTGACGAAGAGGCCCCGCGGGAGCAGCAGCTCCGGGGTGGGGCAGAGGAGCGCATCAAAGAGGGGGACGGGGGGCTTCCGCTGTCCTTCTACGAGCGGCTGCGGTCAGCCTCCGTGGACGAGAAGCTGGTGCTGGCACGCGAGGCAGCCGGCCATCCGGAGTTCGACGAGGAGGATGCCTTCGAGGTGGGCAGCTACGTCGAGGAGGCCCTGAATCATGCGGGCCGCTACGCCGAGCTCGAGGGACTGCTGGATGACTGGAGGCAGCGGGCTCCGCGCGTGTACGAGGCGGAGCCGGCGGTGAGCACCTGGCGCGTGGAGTTGGCGCTGCGGTTGCCGGGGCGGGATGTGAAAGAGGCGCTCGTGTCGCTGGCGAGGCGGACGGGGGATGCCGCGCTGGTGGCGCGTCTGGCCGAGTGGTGCCTCTACCGCGGCCAATTCCATGAGGCGCATGCGGGCCTGCTGGAGGCGTGGCCGCGGGTGCGCGAGGACGATACGCTCGCCGAGTGGACGCGCGTGGACTACGTGACGCGCGTGGTGCTCACCTGCATGGACGCGGAGTTGAGGGATGCGCCGGACCTGTCGCCGGAGCGGTTGAAGGAGGAGTTGTCGCGCTTTGGCCGGGCGGTGCCGCACTGGGTGGCGGAGGGGCTGGAGCAGCGCACGGGCCGGCGGCCCTGGGAACGCCGCGAGGGGAAGGCACTGCTCGACCTGCCGACGGAGGCGTTCTTCGACGAGCAGCGCGCACTGGTGCTGACCTTCGAGCCGGAGCTGCGCGTACGCCAGGGGTGGCCGTGGGGGCGCACGCAGCTGCTCTTCCCGGAGCTCTTCCATCTGCTGCCCGGGCCTTCCGGGCATGGCGGGGTGGTGAATCGGGCCATGCACCTGCTGCTGCCGAGACTCTCTGACCTGGAGAACTGGGTGCGTAGCATGGGGGAGGAGCGCCTCCTGCACCCGCATGTGCACGCCGCCACGGCGCTCGCGCTGCGCCCGTGGGGCGAGTACCTGCACCGGCTCGGGTTGGTGGAGGACGCGGAGCTGGCGGAGTGGTGGGAGCAGGCCTGGGAGTTGCTCTCGGTCCTGCCTGAGCAGCTCGCGGTGTCGAATGATCCATTGCTTGTCGAGGAGGCCCACCGCTTCCTCCGGGGAGGTTGGCCCCATGGCTGACGGTGGTTCCCGGACCCTGGTGCGCGGGATTCTGGAGCATGGGGAGAAGCTCCCCGAGTCCCTGCACTCGGACATTCTCTCTCTCGGCACCGAGGCGGTGGCGCCACTGGTGGAGCTGCTGCTCGACGAGTCGCTGGCCGGAACCGAGGCACAGGGAGCGGGCCATGCGCCCATCCACGCGGTGGAGCTGCTGACGCAGCTGAAGGCCCCCGAAGCCATCGCGCCCATGGTGCGGCGGCTGATGGACACCGAGCCGGGGGAGGTGCTCTACGACGAGCTCCTCTACGCCCTGGAGGAGCTCGGGCCCGCGGTGGCTCCCGCGGCGCTGGAGGCCCTGGCCAGCGCGCGCGACGAGGCGGAGCGCTTCGGGTTGCTCTCCGTGCTGTCCCACAGTGGCGTCAAGGACGAGCGCATCTACGCGGCGCTCCTCGAACAGCTCCAGGAGGACTCCGTCGCGGCGGCGATGAACCTGGCGCTCTACGGTGACTCGCGCGCCATCGAGCCTTTGGGGGCGGCCCTCACGGCCCATGAGGTGGACGAGGATGCAGAGGACTTGTTCGCCAACCAGACGGTCATCGAGCTGCAGCTCGCTATCGAGAAGCTTGGTGGGACGCTCGATGCGGCGCAACTCGAGAAGGTCGCCCGGGCTCGAGGCTCCCGCCACCGGCTGAGTACGTTGTTCCAGCGCATGCTCGACACGTTGCCTCCACCCCCCGCGGGGCGGGCCCCGCGTCCCGGGCGCAACGAGCCGTGCTGGTGCGGCAGCGGGGTGAAGTACAAGAAGTGCCACCAGGGCTCGGAGCCCCGGTAGCGGAAGGGCCCCGGCGCGCGACGCGGACCGGGGCCCGATGGGGGCGGGTTATCTCACGGCGTGGTGGTGGACGCCTCGCCCGTGGGCTCCGTGCAGCTCACGCGGAAGTCGCGAGTCTCCGCCTGGTAGTCCTTGAGCTGGAGCGGCTGTGCGTCCGGGGTGATGGTGGGCGTGGCGCCGTTGGCGCACTGCCAGGCCGGCGACGGGCTCACGGAGAGAGCCAGCTGCTCGCCGCCACTGGGCAGGTTGTTGACATGGTAGCTGCAACGGCCGCGGCTGACTCGCACCGTGCGGTTGCCCAGCACATCCTCGGGCGTGCCCGCCGGAGTCACCTTGAGGCCCAGGTTCGCGCAGAAGTCTCCCGTCTTCGGGCCTACCTCGTCGGCCAGCGTGATGATGCCCGTCACGGTGCCGTTGCCCTCACGCGCCCCCCCGGTAGCGTTACGGCTCGTGCCGCACCCGGCGGCGGTGGTGAGCAGCAGGATGGCGATGGCGATGGCGATGCGATTCATGACTCTCGGACTCCTCGATGGATGGATGAACGCCTGACGTGCAGACGGCCTGGGAGGCGCCACTCCGACAAACACGCCGGGCCTTCATTCCAGCCCTCTCCGTGTGCGGGTTCCGCGAAGTCTTCCTGGCTATTCCAGGTACTGGACGCCTGAATCCATACGCGCAGTACGGGCTATCAGGCGCGGTTTATGGACAGAAAATGCGGGGGCTTTGGGGAGGGGATTGCCGGTGGGCTCACGGGTGGTGGGGGACGGGCGGTTGCCGTGGAGGCCCTGGGTGGAGGAGGGTGGAGCCCCAGCGGGAGGAACAAGAGGCGATGAGCGACGAGCAGAGCTGGAGGCCGGTGGAGGAGGGGCGCACGCTGGGGTTGGGGGGAGCGGAAGGCGGCACCATTGTCCGGGACGAGGAGCACCCGGCGGGGTTGCGCCTCACCCTGGAGGAGGAGCCCTCTCGCTCGTTCTACGCGGTGACCTGTGGGGTGGCGGGCTGGCTGGTGCACAGCCGCTTCTTTGGGAGCGAGGCCGAGGCCCACGCGGCGTGGGATGAGATGAAGCCTGCGCTGTTGGAGCTGGTGGTGCAGCTGCCCGCGGGGGGGGCGAAGCCGCTGGAGCCGGCAACGCGTGAGGCAGGGGCGAAGCTGGGGGCCTTCGTGGCACGCTTCCCCTGAGCCTGGAGGCACAAGCGGGGAGGCCCGAGGTCCGCGAGGTCCTCAGGTCTCCCCGGTCAGAGGGCGGCTCATGTTCGCTTAGTAGGTACCGCCGAGCTGCAGCAGCGCCTGGTAGCGCCCGGTCCAGATGTCGTTGTCGACAGGGGCGAATTCCTGCTCGAACGGGATGTTGTAGCTCACGCGGGCGTCCGCGGTGAGCAGCGAGCCGATGTTGTAGCGCAGGCCCACGCCGGCCGGCACGTACCCGCTGGTGTCGTCCTGGTAGTCGGCGAGTGGAGCGAGGCCGCGCACGTTGTGGTTCTCGATGCCGATGCCGCCCATCAAGTAGGGCTGGAGCTTCGTCGGGCTCAGGCCGATGGTGACGGCCGCCTGGCCGCCGTTGCGGATGATGTCCCCGCCGTCCGCCGCGCCGCCCGGCCCGAACGTGTCGATGTCGGTCATACCACCGCTGTAGGCCAGCTCGAGGCCCAGGCCCCTGGTGGGCTTGAAGCCAACGGTGGCGCCGTACGAGAAGCCAACATTGAGATCGGGAGCGAGCTCACCGGTGTAGCCCTCGGTGCCGGCGCCCAGGAGGACGTAGAGTCCCTTGTCGGAGCCCTGCTCTTTGGTCTGGTAGACGCTCTCGCTGTCAACACCGGAGCCGCCGTAGGCTGGATCCTTCCAGTCCTCTCCTGCCAGGGCCGCGCCGCCCCACAGCGCCGCCACGCACAAACCCAAACGGATGACGGACTTCATGTCCTGGACTCCTTTCAAGTGTCCGCTGGCAAGCTGGAGTCGCGTGTAGAGGGACTGCAACGGTGTGTGAAGTGCCGGCCCGCTTCCCTGGTTGGTGGAACGTCAGGCGGGGCAGGGGTGTCCAGCCCGCGTGCATCGTCCCTGGTGGCTGTGGTGTGTCGTGGTGGCGTGTCTGCTCGTGGTGTCTCCGGACCGGGCCGTCGCCGCGGATGTCTTCGAGTCCTGGCTGCGTCCCGCCCAACCTCCCGCGGACGGCTTCGAGTCGTTCCCCGTCTCTCCGCACGCGTCGGCCGGGAGTGAGGTGCGCGCATTGGCGCGGGGGCAGGTGGTGGCGGTGGGGCAGGGGGGACGCTCGGTGACGCTCGAGCACTTGTTTCACGAGAACCACGAGCTGCGGCGTGTGCGCTCCGAGTACACGGGGTTGGAGGGCGTGACGTGGCGCCCGGGGCAGAGCGTGGAGCGCGGGCAGGGGGTGGGCCGGGTGGGAGCGGGGGGAAAGCGGGAGGTGCGGCTGCTCGAGGGGAGCCGGGTGCTGCCGGACGCCGAGGCGAGGCGCTTCACGGAGGCGCGCGGGCGGCTGCCTCTGCCGGCGGAGGAGTCGGTGCTGCTGCTCATCTCGCACGCGGCGAACGAGCTGAGGATGTACGAGCGAGGCCGGGAGGTGCGGCGCGTGGAGGTGGGCTTCGGCCAGGGCGAGGGCCGCAAGCGGCTGCGCGGGGACAACCGGACGCCGATGGGGATGTACTTCGTGGTGGACAAGCACCGGGGCGACTTCCCCGGTGCTTACGGGGCCTACTACGGAGGCCATTGGATACGCCTGAACTACCCGAACCCGTGGGACGCGGACTGGGGCGTGTCGCAAGGCGTCATTTCGCGCAACGTGCGCGACGGCATCGCCCGGGCGTGGCGGGAGCGCAAGCTGACGACGGCGTCCACGAAGCTGGGCAGCGGCATTGGCCTGCACGGGTGGGCGGGGGAGTGGTCGCTGGCGGAGAGCGGAGGACGGCTCTCCTGGGGTTGCGTCGTGCTGCACAACCCGGACATCACCGCGCTGTATGGCCGCGTGCCGCCGGGGAGCATGGTCGTGATTTTTTGAGCCAACCGGACATGTCAGACCCAGGAGGGATACTGCGTCAGTGCGGCGTTCCTTCGAGGGGGGTTCACCATGATCCGCCAGACCAGACAGCATTCGATGACCGAGCAGGACTCGGTGTGCCTGGGCTTCCCGCGAGTGGGGAGCGAGGCGCAAGCGGCCCGGTCCGAGAGCCGGGGACTGCCGACGTTCGTGTCGGCGGCGCCGCCGCGCTCGGAGGGAGAGGCGCTGTTGAGGCGCATCTTCTCGCGGGGCGAGCGGTAACCCGTTTCCCTACACCCCGTTCGTCAACGAGCCCCGTCCCCAGGTCCCCGAGAAACCCCGCTCCCAAGAAACCCCGCCCCCAAGGAACCCCGCTCCCAAGAGTGACAGATAACCCCTCTCCCCCCGGGAGAGGGACGGGGTGAGGGTATCTCGGGCCACGGGTTGTGCGCGCCGGTCGGAGGCTTGCGAGGGGTCCACCGAGGCTGCGACGTTCTCCCCATGGAAAGAGCACTCGAGCGAGTCATCGAGCACCTGTCCCGAGCCCGGAGTGTGCTGTTCGTCACGGGGGCGGGGATCTCCGCGGAGTCGGGCGTGCCCACGTACCGGGGAATCGGGGGGCTCTACAACGGGAAGACGACGGAGGGGGGAGTGCCCATCGAGGTGGCGCTCTCGGGGAGCATGTTCCGGCGGAAGCCCGAGCTGACGTGGAAGCACCTGCATGAAATCGAGCAGGCGTGCCGGGGGGCAACGTTCAACCGGGCCCACGAGGTTCTGGCGCTCATGGAGGGCTGCTTCGAGCGCTGCTGGGTGCTCACGCAGAACGTGGATGGCTTCCACAAGGCGGCGGGCTCGAAGAACGTCATCGACATTCACGGGGACATCCACGACCTGCGCTGCACGCGGTGCGAGTTCACGGAGCGGGTGAAGGACTACGCGCATCTCGCGCCGTGTCCGTCCTGTCCCCAATGTGGCTCGGTCGTGCGCCCCGAGGTGGTGCTCTTCGAGGAGCTGCTGCCGCCGGAGAAGGTGGCGGTGATGGAGCGGGAGCTCACCCGGGGCTTCGATCTGGTGTTCTCCATCGGGACCTCGAGCCTGTTCCCATACATCACGGGGCCGGTGCTGGAGGCTGCGGGGCGCCAGCGGCCCACCGTGGAGATCAACCCGGGGCGGACTGAACTCTCGGACGTGGTGGACGTCCAGTTGCAGATGGGCGCGGTGGCCGCGTGCGAGGCGTTGTGGGCCGCACGTGACAAGTGGAAGCGCGGGTGAGCTCCCGTTCCTGCCCTACTGCTCCGAGTCCCACAGGCGCGCGAGCGCAGCCACGCGCTCGCCCCGGCCGGCGACGAGGAGCACATCCCCCGCTTGCAGCATGGCCTCGGGGATGGGCTCGTTGACCACGCCCCGGTGCTGGATGGCAACGACGTTGAGCCCATGCGTCTGCCGCAGCCTCAGCTCCTGGAGGCTCTTGCCCTCGGCGCGCTCGGGCACGCGCAGCTCGGCCAGTGCGTAGCCGTTGGGCAGCTCGGTGCTCGACTGCATGCTCGTGTGCAGCAGCAGGCGCGCGAGCTGATCTCCCATCTCCGCCTCCGGGTACACCACGCGCGTGGCCCCCGCGAGCGCCAGAATCTTCCCTCGCTGCCGGTTGGAGGAGCGCGCCACCACCGTCTTCACCCCCAGCCCCTTCAGCACCGAGGTGCCCAGCACGGCCGCCTCGAAGTCCTCCTCGCCCAGGGCGATGACGGCCGTCTCCGCCTTGCCCACCCCGAGCGCCCGCATGGCCTCCTCCGAGGTGCAGTCCGCCTTCACCGCTTGCACCACCACATCCTTGATGGCCTCCACTCGCTCCATCGAGAGGTCCACCGCGAGCACCTCGCCACCGGCCTCGGTGAGACGCCGGGCCACGTGCTCGCCGAACTGTCCCAGGCCCACCACCACGTACGTGCGCATCGTCGTTCCTCAGCCCACGACAATCTTCGTCGAGGGGTAGCTGTAGCTCGCCCGCGCCTTGGACAGGCCCACCGCGAGTGCCAGGGTGAAGGGGCCCAATCGCCCCACGAACATCAGCGCGCACACCACCAGGCGGCCCACCGCCGATAGCTGCGGCGTCACCCCGGTGGTCATCCCCGCGGAGCCGAAGGCGCTCACCGCCTCGAAGAGCAGATCCCGGAAGGGCAGATGAGGCTCGGCGGTGAAGAGGAGGAAGGCCAGTGCGAAGAGCAGGCCGAAGGAGATGAGCGTCACCGCACACGCCCGGTACACGGTGGCCGGGGGCACGCTGCGCCCCATGATGTCCACCTCGGAGCGGTTGCGCAGCAGGGCTCGGAAGGTGAAGGCGAGCACCGCCACCGTCGTCGTCTTCACCCCGCCCGCGGTGCCTCCTGGCGAGCCGCCGATGAACATCAGCATCAGGCTGAGCAGCATCATGGGCGTGCCCAGCTTCGCCAGGTCCACCGAGTTGAAGCCCGCGGTGCGCAGCGAGACGCTCTGGAAGATGCTGGCCCAGAGCCGCTGGCTCCAGGAGAGCCCCGCGAGTGAGTGGTTCCACTCCAGCACGAACCAGGCGAGCGCCCCGCCCAAGCCGAGCGCGGCGCTGGTGAGCAGCACCACGCGCGAGTGCACGGGGAGGTAGCGCCAGACGCGCCGCGGGCCGCGCTCCCTCCACAGCCCCCAGTCCAGCAGCGAGGTGACGACGGGGAAGCCCAGGCCGCCCAGGGTGATGAGGGCCATGACGGTGAGGTTGGCGCCGGGGCTGCCCACGAAGCGCATGAAGTTGTCCGGGTACAGGCTGAAGCCCGCGTTGCAGAAGGCGCTCACCGAGTGGAACAGCGCGGAGAAGACGCGCTCGGAGGTGGGCAGCACCCTCCCGTCCGGGGCCAGCTCCAGCGAGGGGTAGAGGGCCACCGCGCCCAGCACCTCCAGCGTCACGGTGATGAGGGACATGGAGTAGAGCAGCCCCTGGAAGCCCTGGACCGTGTCCTCCTCGAGAATCTCCTGCATGGCACCACGGGTGCGCGCGGACAGCTGGCTGCGGAAGGCCAGGGCCAGCGTGGTGGTGAGCGTCATCAGGCCCAGGCCGCCCACCTGGACGAGGCCCAGAATCACCCAGTGGCCAAAGGAGCTGAAGTAGCTGCCGGTGTCCACCACGGACAGCCCCGATACGCACGAGGCGCTGGTGGCGGTGAAGAGCGCCACCTGGAAGGGCGCGCCCAGGCCGTCGCGCGTGGCCGCGGGGAACATCAGCGCCAGCGTGCCCAGGAGAATGGTGAGCAGGAAGGAGAGACACAAGAGCGGCAGCGGGCGCCGCAGCAGGGCTTGGAGTACGGGCCGGGCAGGACGCCAGGCCACCAGATCAATCAGCTCCCGGGCCAGCAGGCGGAGGGCGAGCAGGGTCGCCGCTCCCTGGGGACCGCTCGTTCCAAGCGACAGCACCGCCGGCACCGCGAAGAGCAGGTCCGGCCACCGGTGGCGCCACAGGCGCAGGCGGAAGGCCCAGGCGTCGCGCAGCACCTCACCGCCGAAGGCGGCCACCACCGCCCCGGCCAGCAGGGCCGCCACGGCCTCGCGCCAGGGCGCGTCCGTCCGACTCACGGTGAACTCGAAGACGACCAGCGCCACCACCGTGGCCCGGCTCAGCCGGCGCAGCCTATCGGTCCGATTCCGGGGGCGGCGGCGCGGCTCCTCGGGCAAAGGCGGGGGAGGAGGCGGCTCGGGGAGGGGGTCGGGCATCGCCCGTGGGCTCGGGGAGTTCATCACGGCGGAGGGCCGACCCTATCGCACCTCCCCGGGAAGCAGGGCCCATCGAGATGGCCCCCCGCCTGGCCCCCCGCCCTCCCTTCCCCGGATGCTGAGGGGCCGGCCGGCCTGTCCTGCCCCGGTTCCGAGGAGGGGGTTTGCTCCAGGGCTGTCGGACATGGCACAAGTTACCTGGAATGTTGTGGCGAGACGGCATGCATGGCCTGCGGGCGCTGACCCTGGCGGTGGTGATGAGCCTGGGGGCGTCCGCGCTCGCGCTCGATCCGTCGCGCCGCGTCACGCAATACAGCCACGACTCCTGGAAGGACGTGGACGGGCTGCCGCAGAACTCCGTCTACGCACTCGCGCAGACGCGGGACGGCTACCTGTGGGTGGCCACGTGGGAGGGCCTGGTCCGCTTCGACGGCGTGCACTTCACCGTCTACGACAAGCGCAACACGCCCGAGCTGCGCGAGGAGCTCATCGGAGCCCTCGCCGAGGACCTGGCCGGCACCCTGTGGGTGGGCACGGCGCGGGGGCTGCTCTCCTTCCGCGAGGGCCGCTTCCAGAGCCTGGAGCTGGCGCCAGGGCCAAGCGAGGTGGAGGTGCTCGCGCTCGCGCCCGGTGGGGACGGGAGCGTGTGGGTGGGTACCTCGCAGGGCCTCTTCCAGGTGCGGGACGGGCGAAGGCAGCTGCGCTACGGCACCTCGGAGGGGCTGCCCTCCGCGAAGGTGTATGCGCTGCTGAAGGACCAACGCGGTGTCCTGTGGGTGGGGACGGAGAAGGGACTGGCGCGTCTGTCCGAGGGCCGGTTGGAGCCAGTGCGCCTGCCCGGGGGCACGGGCCGAGGGGTGGTGCGGTCGCTGCTGGAGGACCATGAGGGCGCGCTGTGGGTGGGGACGGAGTCGGGCCTGGTCCGCTTCCAAGAGGACCGTGTCCGCCTCTTCACCACGCGCGACGGGCTGCCGGGTGACAAGGTGCGGGCCCTCACGGAGGACCGGGACGGCAACCTGTGGGTGGGCACCGAGGAGGCCGGACTGGCGCGCCTGGCCGACGACACCTTCGCGGTGCTCGGGCCTCAGCAGGGGCTGGCCGGCGCGGGCGTGTTCTCCCTGTTGGAGGACCACGAGGGCTCGCTCTGGGTGGGGACGGCGTCGGGAGGACTCCACCGGCTGCGCGACGCGGCCTTCGTCGCCTTCGGCCAGCCCGAGGGCCTGCGCGACGAGCTCGTCTCCGTGGTGCTGGAGGACAAGCAGGGGGCGCTGTGGGTGGGCTCCTATTCGGGTGGGCTGACGCGCATGAAGGACGGCGAGCTCACCCACTTTGGCCAGGAGTCGGGGCTGCCCCCGGGCAACCTGCGCGCGCTCGCCGAGGACCGGGACGGCAACCTGTGGGTGGGCACCTCCGCGGGCGCCTTCCGCTATGACGGGCGGAGCTTCACCCGGCTGGGCCGCGAGCAGGGCCTGGTGGATGAGGTGCTCTTCTCCCTCTTCGCCGACTCGCGCGGTGACGTGTGGTTCGGCACGCTCGGAGGCCTGAGCCGGCTGCACGAGGGCACCTTCACGCACTACGGCCCGGCGCAGGGCGGCCCGGAGGAGCCTGTTGTCTCCATCGCCGAGGACTCCACGGGGACCCTCTGGTTCGGCTCCTTCGGAGGGCTCTACCGGCTGACGGCCGACGGCACCTTCACCCACTACACGACGGCGGACGGGCTGGCGGGCAACCGCGTGGTGGACGTGTATGCGGACCCTCGGGGCAGCTTGTGGGTGGGCTCGAGCACGGGCCTCACGCTGATGCGCGGCGGGCGCTTCACCCGCTTCACCACCGCGCAGGGCCTGGTGGATGACGCCGTCTTCCGCATCCTCGAGGACGCCGAGGGCCACCTGTGGATGAGCAGCAACCGGGGCATCTCCCGGGTGTCGCGGCGCGAGCTGGAGGAAATCGCCGACGGCCATCGCGACGCGGTACGGCCGCTGCTCTTCGATCGGCGCGACGGCATGCGCAGCGCCGAGTGCAATGGCGGCATGTTCCCCTCGGGCTGGCGCACGCGCGACGGGCAGCTGTGGTTCCCCACGCTGCGGGGCCTGGTGGCGGTGGAGCCGTCGAAGGTGGTGGTGCAGCGGCCGCTGGCCCAGCCGCGCCTGGAGGAGGTGCGGGTGCAGGGCCGGCCGGTGCCGATTGCCGGCACGCTGGTGCTGGAGCCGGGGCGGCGGGACGTGGAGTTCCGCTTCACCGCGCTGTCGCTGGAGGACTCCACGCGGCCGCCGATGCGCTACCGGCTGATAGGCCACGACGAGGACTGGGTGGATGGCGAGGACCGGCGCTCCGTCTCGTACACGAACCTGTCCCCGGGCAACTACCGCTTCATGGTGACGGCCGCCAACCGGGACGCGGTGTGGACGGACCCGGGGCCCGTGGTGGAGCTGACCGTCCTTCCGCACTACTACGAGACGCCGTGGTTCTTCGTGCTGTGCACGCTGGGCGTGGGGGCGCTCGCCGTGGGCCTCTATGCGCTGCGGGTGGGCCGGCTCAAGCGCCGCGAGCGCTGGCTGGAGGCCCGCGTGGACGAGCGCACGCGCGAGCTGGCCCGGGCCAACCGCGAGCTGGACGAGAACCTGCGCGCCCTGCGTCAGGCCCAGGCCCAGTTGGTGCAGGCGGGGAAGATGGTGGCGGTGGGCACGCTGGCCGCTGGTGTGGGCCACGAAATCAACAACCCGCTGGCCTACATCGTCTCGAACCTGGACCACGTCAGCGCGGAGACGGCGGCGCTCAAGCGCGAGCTGCCCGAGGGCGTCCCCGGTCGCAAGCGGCTGGAGGAGATGGAGCGGGCGTTGAGCGAGGCCCGGCATGGCGCGGACCGGGTGCGGCGCATCGTCCAGGACCTGAAGACGTTCTCCCGAGGCGACGAGGAGCAGCGGGGGCCGGTGGACCTGCACGCGGTGCTGGACTCGGCGGCGAAGCTGGCCAGCAACGAGCTGACGCCCCGGGCCCGGCTGGTGAAGGAGTACGGCGACTCCGGCTGGGTGGACGGCAACGAGTCGCGCCTGGCCCAGGTCTTCCTCAACCTCATCATCAACTCGGCCCAGGCGCTGCCGGAGGGACAGGCGGCCAGCAACGAGGTCCGGCTGGTGACTCGGCTCGAGGGCGAGCGGCTGGTGGCCGAGGTGCGCGACACCGGATGTGGGATACCCCCGGATGTCATAGGTCGCATCTTCGACCCCTTTTTCACTACAAAGCCGGTGGGTGTAGGCACAGGGCTGGGACTGGCCCTATGTCATCGATTCATCACGGCGATGGGGGGGGAGATCGCCGTGGAGAGCGAGCCGGGCAAGGGGACAGTGGTTCGTGTGACACTACGGGTCGCGGCGGCGCCCGTGAGCCAGCTTCAGGGAGTGCGTTCAATGCAACAAGAGCAGGAAGGAGCGCGCGTGCGCGGCCGGGTAATGATTGTCGATGACGATGTGATGGTGAGCTCGGCGTTGAGGCGGACGCTGGCGCGCGAGCACGACGTCGAGGTGGTGACGAGCTCGCGTCAGGCCCTGGAGCTGCTCAAGGGGCCGAAGGGCGCGGAGGTGGACGTCATCCTGTGCGACCTGATGATGCCGGACCTGACGGGCATGGAGCTGCACGCGGACCTGGTGGAGTCGGCACCGGCGGTGGCGAAGCGGATGGTGTTCGTCACCGGAGGGGCCTTCACGCCGGCGGCGCGCACCTTCATGGACACGGTGAAGAACGCGCGGGTGGACAAGCCCTTTGATCCGCAGGTGCTGCGCGAGCAGGTGCGCGAGTGGGTGATCCGCTCGCGCAATGGAGGCCCGGGCCAGGCGGCCTGAGGCGCCGGGCCTACAGGTCCAGGACGAGCTTGCGGGAGCGGGCGCGCGACACGCAGACGAGCATGTTGCGGCACGTGTTTCGCTGGGGCTCGGCCAGGAAGGTATCGCGGTGATCCGGGTCGCCGTCGAGGACGCGGGTGAGGCAGGTGCCGCAGGTGCCGGCTTCGCAGTCGCTCTGGACGCGCAGGCCATTCTTGCGCAGTACGTTGAGCACCGTCTGCCCGGGAGGCACGGGGTAGGTGGCGCCGGTGCTGCGGATGACCACGTTGAACTCGGTGTCGGCCCGGTTGCTGATGGCGCCGGTGGCCTCGGCGGTGAAGGCCTCGAAGTGGACCTTCTCGTTCGGCCACTGGTGGTGGACGGAGGCCTCGCGCACGGCGCGCATGAGGGGAGCGGGGCCGCAGCAGTAGAGGCGGGTGCCACCGGTGCGCGTGGCGAGCAGGGCCCGCACGTCGAGCCCGCGGGACGGGTCTCCCCCGTCATGGTGGAAGGTGACGTGAGCGGCGAAGGCGGGAGAGGCGAGCAGCTCGCGGAAGGCGGTGCGCTCGGGCGAGCGAGTGCAGTAGTGCAGGTGCCAGTTCGCGCCCTGACGCTCGAGCTGCCAGGCCATGGAGAGCATCGGGGTGATGCCGATGCCACCGGCCACGAGCACGTAGCTCCGCGCGTACAGCAGGGGGAAGTCGCAGCGGGGGAGGCTGGTGGTGAGCACCTCGCCCACGCGCACCCGCTCGTGCATGGCCCGGGAGCCGCCGCGCCCCTTGGCATCGCGCTGCACGGCGATGAGGTAGCGGTGCGTCTCGGCGGAGTCGTTGCAGAGTGAATACTGGCGCAGGAAGCCGCCGGGGACGTGGACATCCAGGTGGGAGCCGGCCTCGAAGGGAGGCAGCGAGCCACCCTCCGCGGGAACGAGCTCGTAGGAGAGGATGCCTTCGGCTTCGGGAGTAATACGCTGGACGCGCAGACTTAGGCTGTCTTGGGCCACGGTGATGTTCCCCCCTCGGACTGCATCAAGGCCTCGCCGGTTCCCTCAGGAAGTGCTCCTGTCCGGCAGTCGAGAGAATGGGCAGCGAGCCCCCCGGGAGCAACGGACCGGGGGACACTCCGTCCGATGGAAGGTGGACAGGGGCGCCTGCTCGGTGGGGCTCAGCCCTGGTTTTCATCCGGGGAGAAGGAAATCTCCCGTCGTCCCAACAACAGATGGGAGGCCGCGAGCAGCTCCTCGCGCTGCTGGAGGAGCCTCTGGCGGAGGCTGGGATCATGCCCCGCGAGCTGCGAGGGGTCCTTCTCGGCGAGCTGGGCCTGGAGGGCGGCCTCGATGACTCCGCGAGGGGCATCAGGGCGGACGCCGAGGAGCGCCGCGGCGCGGTTGCGATCCAGCTGACGGGCACCCCCGCTCTCGGTGGGAGGCGCGTACGGATCCTCCTCCTGCTGCGAGTCCTTGCGGCGCCCGCTCACAATCGTCAGGACGAGTGCGCTCAAGAGGGAGAGCCCGGCCACGCCGCCGGCCACTTGCAGCTTGAAGGGGCGTCCACGCTCTTCGCGCAGGAGCATGAGGGAGATGAGGTGTTGATCTCGCTCGTCGCCGGAGGTCTTGTTGACGAGCCGGGACTGCTCCGCCTCGATCTGATCGAGCTGGGCGGGCGAGTACGACGCGTAGGAAGTCTTGGCGGCGGTGGCCAGGTAGCCCGCGTACCCGCCCGAGAGCAGCGCGACGAGGAACAACAGTATTCGCATGGGAGAGCGAGGATACCCCTCCGCGTGCTGGGAGGGAGGGGTTCCATGCGCAAGAGAGGATTACACCTTGGCCCACCATCCCTCTCCCCTCGGGAGAGGGGCGGGGTGAGGGTCTCTCGGACCCCGGGTTGGGCCCGCTACCCGTGGCGGCGGCGACGGCGCAGCGCGAAGATGCCGCCGCCGGCCACCCACATGCTGACAGCCTGGCCAGGGCCTGAGCCGCAGTTGCAGCCTGTGGGAGCGCCCGCGTCGACGTCGTCTTCGTCTGCTCCCGAGCCTTCGCCCTCACCGGGTGGTGGTGGTGGTGGCAGTGGGGGTGTTCCGCTCGCCACGGGCAAGGTGACCGTGCTTGGGTGTGCCGGGTCCGTGTAGATGGAGAGCGTCGTCATCACGGGGGTCGGCGACGAGGACAACGGCTCGGCGACGTTTGGATTCACTTCGTAGTGCGGGGAGTTCGTCCCGCTGATCGCCACGCGGAGGCGGTGACCCGCCTTCACCCGCACGGCAACCGGACCCAGGTCGAGCTCGAACGGGACGGGAACTCCCGGCGTGAGCGGCGTGAGCACGGACGGATCGGCGACGAAGCGCCCGCGGCGCACGCCGTCGGTGAGCAGGAGCGACTTGCCATTCGGCGCGACCTGCGTCAGGCGCACGACGACGTCGACATCCGTCGTGGCGCCCGCCGCGTAGATCCGGGCCTTGGGGTTGCCGATGAGCTCATAGTCAGAAGTCCCCGGCGCGGTGGTGAACGTCAGCACGTCGCCGCGCGCATCGAGCGCCGACTGCTCTCGAGGACCGTCCGCCACGGAGAGGTTCGCCCCGCCCACGGTCGGAACCGGGTTCGAAGGATCGACGGTCAACGTCGTGACGTCTTGCGCGGCGGTGAGATACCAAGGCGTCAGGATGCTCTCCGGAGGCGGCCAGAGCGTGCCCTGTCGCCACTCTCCGGTCGCGGCCTTACCGTCGTCGCCTATCTGCGTGACGAAGTAGCGCAGCGACGGCCAGTTGGGAGTTCCCTTCCCTTTGAGGCAATGGTTGAAGAAGGCGAGGTTGTCGTCCGTCGGTGCGGCCACGTTGGCGTAGGAGAGCTCACCGATGGGAGTCGTCGCGTCGCCGTGCGTCCAGGGGCCGAGCACCAACGTGTGCCCGGAGCCCGGCGCCGAGTCCGTCACGTAGTGCGAAAATGCCGCTGTTTGCTGCAGCGCGAAGATGTCGAAGAAACCCGAGGTCATGTACACGCGAGCGCGAATCCGGCTGCGCTCGGCCGCATCGACGATCACCGGGTCCCAGTAGGTGCTCTTTGCTTCGTGGGCGCGCCAGGCGGCGAGCGTCGTCGGCGTCGGAAAGCCGTTGAGCCAAGACGTCGTCAGCTCGGCGCGCCAGGCGCCGCCAGGCATGAGCGAGTCGTACAGGTTGTCGGAGGCGTTCTGTACGTGGGCACAGCGCAGCGAGTCCGGAGCATCGGGGAGCGCCAGGAGCTGCACGATGCCCTCGGCGGAGGCCCCGAAGGAGCCGATGTTGCCGTCGCACCAGGCTTGTTGCTCGATCCAGCGCATCGTCGCCGGACCATCCACGGCATCGGTGAAGAAGGGCAGGAACGTCCCCTCGGAGCCTCCCCGCCCGCGCACGTCTTGGGAGACGACGATGTAGCCGTTCAGATCCGCCAGGTTCCACACGAGGAGGGACTGGGGGAACGGAAACCCGCGGCCGTAGGGCGTGCGACGCAGGATGACCGGGCGCGGCCCGGGAAATTGCGCCGGATCCGGACGCCAGACATCCGTCATCAGTCTCGTGCCATCGGGCATCGGGACCATCACTTCGGTCTTCGTTGCAGCGAGCGCGCTCTGCGCACACATGACAAAGAGGAGGCCAGGCACGATGGTGCGCATGGCACACCCTACCATGGGGTATTGCTCCCACCCCATGATGTGCCATTCACCGGAGGGAGGAGTCGTCGATGCGTCGTCGTTTGTCGGCAGCGTTTGCGTGCGTGGTCGCCGTGGCCACCGCTTGTGCGCCCATGGAGGAGGGAGGCCCGGGCGCCTGGGAACAGCACCTGGGAACCCGTCAGCAGGCACTCACCACCGTCAGCTTCCGGGGGATGAGCAGCGCGGGCGGAAAGGGCATCACCTCGCTCAGCATCCCCGCACCGGCCGGAGTGCAGGGCGGTGACGTCGTCCTGGCGCGCCTGACCAACCGCAACAACGTGAACGCGGTCCTCACGCCCCCGGCGGGATGGACGCAGTTGCGCTCGGACCAGAGCGCCTCGGCCATCAAGACCTGGGTCCTCTACAAGGTCGCCACCGCGTCGGAGCCCTCCAGCTACACGTTCACGCTCGACCTCGCGAGCTACGTGGCCGGCTCCCTCGTCGCCTACAGCGGCGTGGATCCGCTGAACCCCATCGACACCCACAGTGGCCAGAAGAACGGGGACAGCGCGGCCTTCACCACGCCGGCTCTTACGACATCCAGCGCGGAGGGGTTCGCGGTGTGGTTCGGCTCGCAGGTGTGGACGGGCGCGGCATGCCCGGCACCCGGCATCACGCCTCCCACCGGCTTCACGGTGAAGGAGGACACCTGCCTCACCTCTTCGTCCACGGGTATCCTCTTCCACGTCGCGGAGCGCGCGCTGGGGGCTGCTGGAACCCAGACGCCGTTCAACGGCAGCTCCGCGTTCGCTCACACCAACACCGCGGAAGTGGTGGCCCTGCGTGGACTGCCCCCTTCGCCTGGCCCCGGGGTGGCGTTCCGCGGTACAGCACAGGCCACGGCGCTCT
Source organism: Archangium lansingense (assembly GCF_026626635.1). Lineage (GTDB taxonomy): Bacteria > Myxococcota > Myxococcia > Myxococcales > Myxococcaceae > Archangium > Archangium lansingense. The sequence continues at coordinate 12,754,092 of NZ_JAPNKA010000001.1, read as the reverse complement.
CCGCGACGAGTCTCACCCTCCCCGCTCCGGCGGGGGTTGCCGCGGATGACGTCCTGCTCGCGCGCCTGACCAACCGCAACCAGGTGGGAGCGGCCATCACCCCGCCCGCCGGCTGGACCTTCCTGCGCTCGGATCAGAGCTCCTCGCAGCTCAAGAGCTGGGTCTTCTACAAGGTCGCCACCGCGTCCGAGCCGTCGTCGTACGCGTTCGCCATCGACCTCGCGAGCAACATCGCGGGCAGCATCGATGCCTTCACGGGGGCGGACCCCGTGAGTCCCATCGACACCCAGAGCGGTCAGAAGAACGGGACGACGTCGGCGTTCGACTCGCCGGCCCTCTCCACCTCGAGCGCGGGAGGGCTCGCGGTGTGGTTCGGGTCGCAGATTTGGGGTGGAAGCAGCTGCCCCGCGAGCCCCATCGTTCCGCCCACGGACTTCACCGAGGCCTTCGAGACCTGCCTTGTCTCCGCGTCCACGGGCGTCATCTTCAACTCCGCCTGGAAGGTGCTCGGGGACCCCGGCCTGCAGCCAGCGTTCAACGGGAGCTCTCCGTACCCCAACACCAACACCACGCAGGTGGTGGCGCTGAGGGCCGCGAGGGCACCGGCCTGCACGGTGGGGAACACCTACGTGGGCACCTGGGTGCAGCAGGGCACGGTCACGGCGACGGAGATTGTGGAGCCCTCGGGCCTGGCCGCGAGTCGGGTGGTGCCGGACGTCCTCTACGTGCACAACGAGGACACCACGGCCATCGTGGCCATCAGCACCCTGAACGCGTCGACGGTGGGTGTGTACAACGTGGGCAACGTGACGCCGGCGGACTGGGAGGATGTGGCCAGTGGGCCCTGCCCCGCGGGCTCCTGCATCTTCATGGCTGACATCGGGCGGGCGAGCGCGAACTTCCCCACGCCGCCGAACTCGTTCGCGGTGTACCGGATTCCGGAGCCGGACCTCGCGAGTGGCCAGACGACGGGGACGCTGACGGCCGAGGCCTTCCCGTTCGTGTACCCGGACACCGCGAAGGACGCGGAGGCGTTGATGGTCCACCCGGTGACGGGGGACATCTACGTCATCACCAAGTCGAGCTCGGGAGCGAGCAAGGTCTACAAGTACCCCACGCCGCTGCCGGCGCCGGGGACCCAGTCCACGCTGGTCTGGGTGGCGGACCTGCAGCTCCCCGTGGACCCCAACGATGTGGAGGCGGCGAAGGCGACGGCCGCGGCCATCCACCCCTGCGCGGACCGGTTCCTGGTGCGCACCTACCGGAGGGTCTACGAGTTCCGCGCTGCCGCGGGACAGGGCTTCGAGTCGGCGTTCGCCGCGGCGCCGGTGACGCTCACGGACACGGCGGAGGGCCAGGGCGAGTCCATCGAGTACGACGCCAATGGCGCCAGCTACTACACGATGAGCGAGGCCCCGTCCCCGTTCCGGCTGAAGCGCGTGAGCCGTCTGTAGCCAGGAATGGTGTCCGGGAATGGTGTCAGACGACTCGTAGGGACGACTCGGATACCTCGAGGTGTCGAAACGAGTTCTTTGACACCTCCCGCCGGACACCTCCCGCCGGCCTCGCTCTCGCGGCCATCCGTATGCACCTGGGATTCACACAGACTGCGGGAGAGCCACAAAACCGGGTCAAGCCCAGGGCTCATTCCCCCAACCAGTAGAGGCTGCGCCGGGTGCGCAGAACCTGCTCCAAGAACTCCGAGAACGAGCTGGCGATCTGCGTACAGTATTCCGGGTTGGGCCATGTCTCACGGTCCCCATCGATGAGTGGATACCGCCCGTCCACCTGTCTGCTCACATCCAAGACGACATAGTTGCCATCGCGCACGTTACAGAATGCGTACATCGAGGCCGGGCCCCACTTGTCGTCATCCTCACCGTAGATGGCCACTCGTGCCCGGGCGATCTTCGACAAGGGCAGGATTTCATAGGGCGAGTCCGGCCATCGAAGTAGAGCGGCCCCATTACAATGCAGATAGAAAGCGCGGAGGTCGGGGTCCAGTTTCCAGCCCATCCGCTGCTCGAACTCCTCGATCTCCTCGGGCGTTGCGGGGGGATGCGGGAAGGGCTCGCGGGATACCTCTTCGAGCAGGTCGCTCATGGGCGTGGCCATCGTCAGTTGTCCGTGTAGGGCAGGTCGGGTCCCACTGTGTTCCAGGGCGCTTGCCCAGCGTAGCAAGCAGGGTAGGCCCTGTTGAATTCGTCATGAATGCTTGGCTGCACGGGAATGATGTTGTTGGGCTCAACCGGGTTGCCGCCGTGCCAGAGGTCCCGGATGTGATGGCCCGGCCAGGAGATACCTCCGTCGACAGGCCACTCTCCAAACTTCTTGCTCCAGTCATCTCGGAATGAGTCTCGGATCTTCTCCCACCTCTTGCGCTCGACCTCCTTTGCCGCCTTCGGCAGAGTGGGGTAGTTGCAGCAGCAGTGATGGATGCCGTAGCGGCTCCCGGCCTTCACGGTAACGGGGAGGAGGACGAGGCTTCCCTCCCAATCGAATTTGAAGTCGGCCAGCCACATGCATCCCTTGAGTGTGTGGCCCTCACTGGCGCACCCCCTCTGGCATCCGTTCATGAACTCCCGGCGGCACTGCCAGGGGCCGTAGAAGAGGGTTGTCTTCATCTGCCCACCCGACATGTTCAACCAGGGCAGTTCCTTCTTCCTCGCGGGTTGAACTCCTGGAGGGGACGAAGGTCCAGACCCGCCTGTGCCCTGAGTTGTCGCGCATCCGGTGAGGAACACCAACAACACCACCGCTCTGGCCAGTTTCAAGGGAACTCCCCGTGGTGATGGCGCTCCCCTGCTGGGTAGCCAATCCGCAGGGATACCCGATGGGACTGACAACTTCCGGGGCTCGCCGCCGCTGGGTGTCCCGCTGGGTGTCAGAGGATTCGTACAGCGCGTCGCAACCGCAGCGCGCCTTCCTGTACTGGAGGACGGCCTACTCGTTGCGGAATCGAATCCTCTGACACCTTACCCGCGGCGGAGCGCTGCTACCGTCCCACCGCCCTGTCCCAGGCTGCCAGTTGCGAGGCCACCGTGTATTTTTCGGCGCTGGAGAGCGCCCCGAACTTCTCCGGGGGAAGCGCGGAGAGGTGCTCGCGCAGGAAGCCTGGATCGCTGAGCATCTCGGGGTGCTTCAAGTCGTTGTCCCCCTCCACGAGGAGAGGAATCATTCGGAGCACGGCCTCCAGGCACTCCTCCCGGGTGGCGCGAGCCATGCGCTCCACCGTCAGCGCCAGGTGCTCGCGGACTGAGGCAGGGCCTTCAGGGCACCAGGCCTCCAGGGTCTTGCGCCAGATGTCCTCCATGAGCGCTTCCAGCGTGTAATCATCATCGAACGACCAGAACGCATAGCGAGGGCCCTGGAGCACGTTCCAGAAGCGAAGCAAGGAAGCGAGCCGGTCCGCCATGCGCTCAGCGCTTCGCGGCGGCGGCGGAGACACGGCATTGTAGAGAGCCCCCCAAGGCGTGTTCAGGCAGAAGGACTCGAAGGCGGCCCTCGCCTGGGGGCGCTCCTCTTTCTGGAAGCCTTCATTCAGATCCATGAAAACGCCGACGAACATGTGCATCCGCCAGCAGGCCTGGGGTGCGCCGAATTCGGCCCCCGAGTGCATCACCAGCACGTCGCCGGGCTGCACCTGGCGCAGCTGCCGGGGCTGGGGGAAGGCACCGGTCTCGAGGTACTCCCTGGCCCACCACTTGCCCTCGGCTCTCACCTTGCGGCGGATGGTGGCAATGGTGCCGTGGAGCCACGCTGGAAACTCGAGCACCGGGAACTGTTCCATGGCCATGGTCTCTCGACCTACCATCGCGGTCAGGTACTCCTCAAGCGCCAGTCACGTCGCCGGCTCCGAGGGCGGACGACGCCTCCCGTCCGCTCAACGGCAGTCGCCTGGCAGGTAGACTTGGCCCTGGAATCCCTTGGGGCGTTCACCCCCTTCATAGGCAGCCCGGATGGCCTGCTCGGCCAACTCACCGTGCTGTTCTATTTCTTCCCTGGGCAATGCCTCTGCCTTCTGGGCCGCCCGCTCATTCCAGGAAGCCTTGGGGTTCTTGCGGCGGTAGCTCCAGCGATACAGCGTCACTCCGGGCTCGGGAGTGCGCCAGGACAACTGCCAGAGCGATCCCCCGTTCTCGAATTCGAGGAAGAGGGACCCCTCGAAGCCAGTGCCTCCCACGAGCTTCTTGTCAGGGTCGACGGCCTTGTTGAGGGCCGCCAGATAGCGTCCTGCCTGTTGTCGCCCTTCCTCACGTGACTCCTCATTGTCCGGCTTCACCTCGAACAGCACGAGGAGGCGGGTATCGGTGATGTCCGGGCGCAAGCGCCTCACGAGTTCCGGAAGATGCTCGGTGTTCCCCAACTCGCCTTCCTCCACGATGGTGTAGAGGTCAGCGGGGTCGAGGAAGACGCGGTTGGAGGGATGCTGCACGAGGTACGCTCTGCCGATGGCTGTATGTGCGGCCTTGCCAAGAAAAGCGCCCCAGGGCTCCCGGGAGTCCGGTTTGCGGCTTGGAAGAGTGAAGGAGGGCGGCTCCGCATGCGCGCCGAGGGCCGCCACGAGCACCAGGAGAAAAACCGCCGGCTTCCAGGTACTCCGCGTTCTGGTTGCACGTTCTCTCATGGCCAACATGCTCTTCCTGGTGCGTCGCTGGGTGTCAGAGGATTCGTACAGCGCGTCGCAACTGCAGCGCGCCTTCCTGTACTGGAGGACGGCCTACTCGTTGCGGAATCGAATCCTCTGACACCTTCGAGAGACACCTTCGAGAGCACTTCGTGTGGTTCAGCGGCAGCAAGCAGGCGAGCCTCATTCGAGCAGCCCCTCCACGCCATCTCTGGTCCGTTCTTGAAACGAGCTCTTACGGGAGCCGGTGGTACAGAGGGAGTCCAGCAGGGGCGGGATAGAAGGAGAACCAGCCGGTATAGGCGACATCGGGGCTGGTGATGATGACCTCGGGCGTCTTGCTGCCGGAGCTGGTGAGCTGGCTCGGGCCCAGACGCCCGAACTGCCCCGCGCTGAGGGCGAGCCAGAGGTTCCCCGACTCGTCGAACACGAGCCCGTCCGGAAGCGCGGTGACGGAGAGACCCACCTGCACCGTGGGCGTCACGGTGATGGAGCCGGAGCCCGCCTGTTCTCCTGGGGTGAGGCGGGTGAGCGTCCCACTGAAGTTCACCCACAGGTTCCCCGAGACATCAAACGCCAGCCCCGAGGGCGCGCTCAGGGTGCCGATGACGGGCGGCGGAGTCCTCGCCTCGATAACGAGGTCTGGCGAGGCCGTGGAGGAGGCCCCGAGGCGGCTCGCGTTGTAGCGGGCCACGCGGTCCGCACCCATGAAGGCGACCCACAGGTTGCCCGCCGAGTCGAACGCGAGTCCCGAGGGGCCGTCGAGCCCGCTGAACTGGACGGAGGGAGTCGGGCTACCGCTGGTGGCGAGCTGCTCCGGCGTGTAGCGGACGAGCTGGTTGTTGAAGACCACGGACACCCAGAGGTTCCCGCTCGCATCGAAGGCGAGCGCCCGGGCTCGGGGGAAGCCGCCCTCCAGGGGGCCACCCGTGAGGGAGATGTCCGCCGTCTTCTTGCCCGAGGTTCCCAGCGCGGAGGCGGGGAGCCGGAGCACCGGCGGATCCGCCGTCGTTGCTCCCACCACCCACAGGTTGCCCTCGCGATCGAACGCGGAGCCCTCCGCGCCACCCGTGGTGGCAGCCACCGTGGCGGCCGGGCTCCCACTGGTGCCCAGCACGTCCGCGGAGAACCCGAGCAGCGGCGCGCTCCCGCCCGAGCCATTGCTCGTCCACAGCTTCCCGCTGCTGCCAATGGGGGCATAGGCCACGGCCACCGTGGTGCTCTGCCCCTCGTGCACGCAGACGGGGTTGGGCATGGCATCCGCCCGGTAGGCCGTCCTCACGAGGGGGTGGCTGGCGGCGACAATTCCCGCGGTGAGGGTGTAGCTCCCGCTCGTCACGGTCAGCGTCCGCGAGCTGGTGAGCTCCTGGGGGCCTCCCGGTCCGGTGACCGTCACTTTCCCAGGCGTAGAGGCAGGCAGTCCCGTCACATTCACCTGGAGTGTGCCCGAGCCTCCCGTGAGGCACTCGGTGCTCTCACCTCCGGAGCCGCAGGCGCTGAACAGCACGGCGGAGGCAAGCACGGCAAGAACGCGCAACCTGTGCATCATCTCTCCTGGTGGGGATGGAGGCACAATCCACGTCACAAACCGCCTCACCGTCAATGATGGAGGAGTCCCACCAGTGCTCAGGGCGTTGGCACCAGGGACGCCACATGCCGTAAAAGTTCCAGCCCGTTGAAAAAGAGGTGCGTGGTGCCATCCGGCAGCGGGCGTCGCGCGGAACTCGAGTCCCTGGCGCGAGGGCTGCTTGTCAGCCCCCGGGCGACACTGCGCGGCACCGGATTCCCCTTCTCATGGGAAGGAGGCATCGGCTAGACACACCGGACTTTTCGAGCTGTCCGAGTGGCAAGGAGTCGGTCCCCATGGCCGGTGTGATTGATACGTCCGAGTTTCGTAACGGTTTGAAGATCGAGCTCGACGGCGAGCCTTTCGTCATCGAGTACTTCCAGCACGTCAAGCCGGGCAAGGGCTCCTCGTTCACGCGTACCAAGATTCGCAGCCTGATCTCCGGGCGCGTTTTGGAGCCCACGCTGAAGTCCGGTGAGAAGGTGGGCGTGCCGGACATCGAAGAGAAGGACATGGAGTACCTGTATCTGCAGGGCGACGAGTTCCACTTCATGGACAAGCACAACTACGAGCAGACCTTCCTCACGGAGAACGTTCTCGGGGACGCGAAGGACTTCTTGAAGGAGAACATCAACGTCTCGGTGCTCTTCTTCAACGGGAAGGCCATTGGCGTGACGCTGCCCAACTCGGTGGACCTGAAGGTCACCAAGTGCGACCCGGGCGTGCGTGGCGACACGGTGTCCGGCGCGCTGAAGCCGGCCACGATGGAGACGGGCCTCGTGGTCAACGTGCCCCTGTTCATCAACGAGGGCGACGTGCTGAAGATCGACACGCGTGAGGGTGGCAAGTACCTGACCCGCGTGGCCGTGGGCGGATAGCTGGAGGCAGGCGCCGGGAATGGTGTCAGACGACTCGTAGGGACGACTCGGATACCTCGAGGTGTCGAAACGAGTTCTTTGACACCTCCCGCTGGCGGTTGTGACGTGTTTCGCGGACCTTCCAGGGCACACGTCCGCGCTGGCCGCTCGCCCGCGACGCGCGACGTTGGGAGTCAAGATCCGGGGGCTGGTCCTGAAGCCGGGGCTGTGGGGGTTACTCGACTATTCACCATCCCTGGGGCCACGTTGACCCCGGCAGGTGCGCTGGCCTTATTCCATGCCGGGGGGCTTCCACCTCTCATCGCGCAGAAGGAGGAATACATGGCGCAGAAGAAGACTCTCGCGACGGCCAACATCCAGCTGACGAAGGCTGGCCCGAACGGTCGTCCGGTGGCGGAGATCCTCATCGATGACAACACCTCACTCGAGAAGATCGTCGACCTGCAGAAGCACATCTTCGAAAGCAGAGACCTGCTGAAGAAGGTCGGGCTCCGGGGCTGCCTGAGCTGCATGTCCGGTCTGGACATCATCATCCGCCGCCGGTTCGATCACGTCATCCAGGTGGACCTGGAGTCCCTTGGCCCCTGACAGATCAACGCCGTCGAGAGCCGGGGTTGGCCTGCTGTTCAACCCCGCGCTCACCTCCTTCGTCCCAGCCCATCTCCAGGCGCTCGATCATCTCGCCGTCATCCCAGATCGCGCCTGGACGGACCGAGGCGCGGGGGCACAGCCGCGCTTTCAGGAGCTGAGCGCTCCCATCGCGCTGCTCGAGCATGCGGCCGAGTCGGTTCCCCTGGTGCTCCACAGCATCGGGCTTTCGGTCTGCAGCGCGGACATCTTCGACCTGGAGTACGTGGCCCAGCTCGCTGCGTGGCGCGAGCGGTTCCAATGCCCGTGGGCGAGTGAGCATCTCTCCTTCTCGCGCGTGGGCGGAGAGCACGAGCGGAACGCCTCCGTCGCGCTGCCCATCACGTATGACCGGGAGATGATGGAGCTGCTCGTGCCTCGGCTGCGAGAGGTGTCGCAGCGACTGGGCTGCCCGTTCCTGGTGGAGAACCCCGTCTACTACGTGAAGTTCCGAGACCCCGAGCTGACCGAGCCCGAGTTCTTCAATACGCTCGCGGAGGCCACCGGGTGCGGCCTCCTGTTGGATCTCCACAACCTGTACACCAACGCCCGGAACCACGGCTTCGATGCTCACGCATACCTGCGGGAGCTTGAGCTGCAGCATGTGCTCGAGGCCCACGTTGCCGGCGGAGATGAGATGATGGGGTTCCATACGGACTCCCATGTCGGCGCGGTGATCGAGCCCGTGTGGGAGCTGCTGGAGGATCTCGTCGGTCAGGCGCCTCGGCTCCGTGGGGTGACGTTCGAGTTCCACGAGTCCTCCTGGCCCCTGCTGCGTGAGGAGGGCGTGCTGGCCCAGCTCGAGCGCGCCCGAGCCGTCGTGCGCCGCGCCAGCGTGCCGCTCCAGCGGGGAGACCCATGTCCCTGAGCCACTTCCAGCGCGCGCTGGCGGAGCTAACCCTTGATGCGGAGCGGGCGGCGGCGCTGCGGCGCGGCCACCTGGAGGTGCTCCGGGGCTTCGAACTCACCGAGCGGGAGCTGGCGCGGCTGGAGGACGTCGTGCGCCAGCCGGGCATGTCCCTGAACTGCACGCTGGCTCGCGCCAACCGCCTGGGGCCCATCTTCGACATCTACCCCATGCTCTGCCTGCTGCTGGAGCCTCGGCTCAGGGAAGTCCTCGATGCCTTCTGGCGCGAGCGGCGGCCCGACAACTACCAGCTCGAGAATGAAGCGGCGCGCTTCGCCGAGTTCGTGCGCTCGCAACTGAGCGCGGGAGAGGACTTCAGCCCGTATCTGGCGGATGTGCTCGCCTACGAGAGCGCGTGCTGGGAGCTGGTCTCGAGCGCCCGGCACGGCGGCCCCGAGCTGGAGACCGCCGAGACCCGGACCGTGGTCTTCCATCACGATCCCCGCCCGCTCCTCGCCTCGCTGGCGGAGCTGCAGCCGCCGCCGGAGGAACTCGCCGCCGGCCTCTTTCCCGTCTCCATCTCCCTGCGGGATGGAGAGCTGCGGCTCGAGCTCGTGCCGCCCCTGGTGTGAGCGGGGGGCGCCTGGAATGGTGTCAGACGATTCGTAAGAGGCGAGGTGTCGAATCGAATCCTTTGACACCTATCCCGGCGTGTGCCCGGAGGGGAGCGTCCCCGCCGGGTTCGGCTCGGTCGAACTGGGCTCGAACGACCGTGCGTTGATGAGCTATTGATCCCTCGCGCCCACCTCACCTCTCGTCGGACAAATTTCTCCATGACCAATCTGTCTGCTTTCCCGATCACCCAGAAATGGCCCGCGCAGCACCCCGAGTGGATTCAGCTCTACTCGCTCCCCACGCCCAATGGCGTCAAGGTTTCCATCCTGCTCGAAGAAATCGGCTTGCCCTACGAAGCGCACAAGGTCAGTTTCGAGACCAACGACCAGCTCTCGGCGGAGTTCCTCTCCCTCAACCCGAACAACAAGATTCCGGCGATCATCGACCCCGACGGCCCGGGCGGCCAGCCATTGGCGCTGTTCGAGTCCGGGGCGATCCTGCTCTACCTCGCCGAGAAGAGCGGCCGCTTCATCCCGCAGGATGCCGCCGCGCGCTACGAGACCATCCAATGGCTGATGTTCCAAATGGGCGGAATCGGCCCCATGTTCGGCCAGCTCGGTTTCTTCCATAAGTTCGCCGGCAAGGACTACGAGGACAAGCGCCCACGTGATCGCTACGTCGCCGAATCCAAACGCCTGCTCGGCGTGCTCGACCGCCGCCTGCAGGGCCGCGACTGGATCATGGGCGAGGAGTACAGCATCGCCGACATCGCCACCTTCCCCTGGGTTCGCAACCTGATCGGCTTCTACGGAGCGGGCGAGTTGGTCGGTTTCGACGACTTCACCAACGTCAGACGCAGCCTGGAGCGCTTCGTCGAACGTCCGGCGGTGAAGAAAGGCCTGACCATTCCGGGTTGAACGCAGCATCGGCGAACCACCACGGGCCGATCGAACTCAAGCATCCGGGCTCGTTGTGCCGGGAATGGTGTCAGACGACTCGTAGGGACGACTCGGATACCTCGAGGTGTCGAAACGAGTTCTTTGACACCTCCTGCGGCCCTCCTCGGCCCCTCCGCTCCAGCCCTCACCCTCAACAGGGCCTCTATCCCGCCTATACATACGAGCGGTTCCACGTCATCTTCAACGGGAAGATCTATTGCAACACCGAGTGGGTGGACTCGGGGCAACGTCCCGGGGACATCAACGAGACCGAAGCCAACCCGTGGAAGTACGAGCGCGATGCCACCGAGCAGGAGATGGCCCGGCTCGGCAACCCAACGAGCGACGGTCACCTCCACCACCACCATCCCCTGAAGAGCTGACACAGCCTGCCGGTGAGCCCTCTTCAGCGGGCCCGGGACGGCGAGCCAGGCTCAAGCAGGTGTGGAGCCGGGGTGGAAGGAGTGAGCCCTCGCCGCCTTGGGCGGCGAGGGTGGAGGAGCCGACAACGGGGCGCAAGCCGGGGGATCCACTCAGAGGCGGCGGGAATCGAAGCCGCTCGTTCACGAGCTCCGCCTGCAGCGCGAGCGTCCCCTGCCCTCCCTCCTGGAGCATCGTCGTGTCCCGGCGGGGGCTACCGCCTGCTGGACGGTCTCCTCCACCAGGCCGGAGCGCAGATCCTCGGCCCTCCTGCCTTCCTACAGCTTTTCGCAGAGGGCCTCGTTGGGCGTGCTGCCATCGCAAGGCCCACACGCCGTGTTGCACTGAGCGTAGTTGTAGTACCAACCGCTCGGGCAGCTCAGGCCGCACTTGTAGAAGTTGCCCGAGGTGGGAACCTGCTGGCACTGGGCCTCGTTGGGCGTGCTGCCATCGCAGCTGCCACAGCTCGTGTTGCACTGAGCATAGTCGTAGTACCAACCGCTCGGGCAGCTCAGGCCGCACTTGTAGAAGCTGCCCGAGGTGGGGACCTGCTGGCACTGGGCCTCGTTGGGCGTGCTGCCATCGCAGCTGCCACAGCTCGTGTTGCACTGAGCATAGTCGTAGTACCAACCGCTCGGGCAGCTCAGGCCGCACTTGTAGAAGCTGCCCGAGGTGGGGACCTGCTGGCACTGGGCCTCGTTGGGCGTGCTGCCGTCACAGGGCCCGCACGTCGTGTTGCACTGGGCGTAGTCATGGTACCAGCCGCTCGGACAGCTCAGGCCACACTGGTTGAAGCTGCCCGAGGTGGGGTTGGCATCGCACTGGGTCTGGTTGGGCGTGCCGCTGGCACAGGAGCCGCAACTGGTGTTGCATTGATAGGAGATAGGGTGATAGCCGCTCGGACAGCTCAGACCGCACACATACAGAGCGGACTCCTGGGTGGCGAGCGAGACAGGATTCAGTCCAGCTCCTTCTTCGACAGCCGCACTGCAAGCAATTGTGAGCAACACCAGACCTAGAAACCCTGACGCCTTCATGAGCGATAATCCTTGCACGTGGTGAGGCGCCTGCCAATACTGGAGGACTCCTGGCGCGTCAAGGGTTGAGGGATCACGTGGGGCGATTCGCATCGTCCTGGCAGCCCCGACACGAAGCCGCCTCTCCGGTGCGCGGTTTATCGTCCGTTTAAAGACGGGGCGTAGGGTCCTGAGCATGGACCTTCGCCACCCTCGAATGATGAACCGGCCCGCGCCCCAAGGGACCGCGAGCCTCAAGAGCTTCCTGAGCCTGACTTCCTCGACGAAGCCGCCGCTGCCCCTGCTCGTCACGGCCCTGGTGCTGAGCGTCGGATCGACCCTGGTGAGCCCCTGGAATGGTGTCAGACGATTCGTAAGAGGCGAGGTGTCGAATCGAATCCTTTGACACCTATCCCGGCCGGAACCGGGCGCGTGCAACAGTGGGGCGGACTGGTCGACGAGATCCGGCAGGGGGACGTCGTCCGCATTCCGCCGAACGTGAAGCACTGGCATGGAGCGGCGCCGACAACGTCGATGGCGCATATCGCCATCGTGGAACAGCTCGATGGCAAGAGCACCGATTGGATGGAGAAGGTCACCGAGGAGCAATACCGAATGCCTGTACGGGGACCATCCGCTCCCCAGGCATCAACGCAAACCGCGCAACTGACGCCCGCCCAGAAAGTGATCGGCAACCTCTCGCCGAAGCTGGTCGAGCTGACTGACGAGGTGCTCTTCGGCGATGTGTGGACGCGTCCGGAACTCTCGCCTCGCGACCGCAGCCTCGTGACCGTCAGCGCGCTCATCGCCATGAACCAGGAATGGTGTCAGACGACTCGTAGGGACGACTCGGATACCTTGAGGTGTCGAAACGAGTTCTTTGACACCTCCCGCGGGCCCGAGAGGAACTTCCCGCGCCGCTCTGTATGGCCACGCCAGAGCGAAGGGAAGGCCTGTGGAGGGTGAGGGCCGGTACGCAAGCTCGCTAGCGCTTGTACCCAGCGCCTTGTGCGTCCGTGGGGAGGGCTTTCTCGTCCTGGGATACAACCCCGGTACCGGATGACGGGAGCGGATGGCGGCCGAGGAACGCGAGCATCTTCTCTAAGAGGGTGTTGAACAGGGGCGGTCAGGCAAGCCGGCGTAGCATGAGCTTTATCATGCCCAGGTGGATGAAAGCTTCGGAAGACTCCTCCTTGCGCTCGTAGTCCTTGGACAGACGTCTCTCGCGATTGAGCCAGCCGAAGGTGCGCTCGCCAATCCAGCGCTTGGCCTGCACGACGAAGCCTCTGTCCTTGTCCGAGCGTTTCACCACCTCGAGGTTGATGCCACTCTCCTTGGCCACCTTCTCCACCTGTTCCCCCTGGTAGGCTCCGTCTGCCCACGTCTTCTGGAGCATGGGGTACTCCTGCGCAGCCATGGGGAGCACGGCTTGGACCGCATCCCTGTCCTGCACATCCGCCGTCGATATCCACGCCACCAGCACCAGGCCCAACGTGTCCACAAGCAGGTGGCGCTTGCGCCCCTTTACCTTCTTGCCTGCGTCGTAGCCCTTCGTTTCCGCCTCTTCCGTTGTCTTCACGCTCTGGCTGTCGAGGATGCTCGCGGTGGGTTGTGCCTTTCGGCCGGCCTTCTTGCGCACCTTGACTCTCAGCGCGTCGTGTATCCGTTTGAGGGTTCCGTTCTTCTTCCACAGGTCGAAGTAGTGGTAGACGAGCTGCCAGTCCGGCAGGTCGTGCGGCATGTAGCGCCACTGCGCCCCCGTGTGGGTGATGTAGAGGATGGCGTTCACCACCTCCCGACGCGGATGCAGCACCTCCTGGGGTCCGCACTCGCTGGCCCGGACAAAGGGCTCCACCAACGCCCACTGCTCGTCGTTGAGGTCGGTGGGGTACGGCTTCCTGGCGGGCATGGGAAGGTCGCTCATGCCTCTTGAGGTAAGGACGCCTCCCCGAGGGCACAACTTGCCCGGTCATATCCACGACCCTACCTTTCTGGACGGTAACCAGGAGGTGGTGCGGCAGCGGACGTGGCGGCAGCGGCAGAGCAGGAGTCGTCCACCAGCGTGGTGGTCGGTACGGGTGCGTGCGGCATCAGGCGCATGCACTTCGTGCCCCGACCGCGAACAGTTGGCCATTGTTCGGAGCGATCAGTCCGCCCAGTTCAACAGCCTCTAAGGCGGCCTGATCCGGCCAGCGGATGTGCTCATAGAGGCCGCGGAGCTTGCCGCCGCGACGGGGAGGGGAAGCCCCGGGGGCGGTCGCGGCTCCGTGGAAATCGAGGCTCTGATATTCAAAGGGCCAATCCCGTGCCTGGAGGGTCTCGATCCACTCCTGCGTGGCTGAATAGGGGACCAGCGCGTCACAGAGATTGCGCATCAAGGCAATGGGCACCTTGCGGGTCCAGGTCATCGGCACGGGACACGGAAGCCGCGTCCAGGGATTGGCGCCAGCATACTGGGCGATGGCGGCGATCCGCTTCGCCCGCCACATGCCGTAGAGCGCCGACATGTAGGCGCCATTGCTCCAGCCGAACACGTAGATGCGCCGGGTGTCCACCAGGCCCCGGGCCACCACCTCGTCGAGGAAATGATCGATGGCGAGCGCGTCGAGGTTGGCAGTGGGGTTGCGATACCACTCGTCCCAATGGAAGCCAGTGCCACTGAGAGCGCCAGCGGGACGGGCGCGCCGACCCATGGGGGAGAGAACCAGGAAGCCGCGGACCGCTGGATCGCTCGACAGCGCGGCGGTGTCATGGAGCGCGAACAACGCCTTGCCAAGCGAATAGAGGCTCGCGGGTGTCGCGCGAGAGCCATGCAGGTGGATGAGGAGCGGCCACTTCCGTCCGGCGCTGCCCGGCTGGGCGGCCTGCGCGGGCAGGTTGAGGCACGCATAGCGGGTCACGCCCTCCTGGACGAAGGAGAGCACCTCGCCGCCATCGGCGCGGGGATGAAGGGTCACCGGCTCCACGGTCCGCATCGGCGGTGCCCCATCGACGGAACAGGTGACCGAGGCATCGGCGGACGCGGCCGGCGAATGAAACAGACTGCTGACGAATGATTTCAGCTCGGCAAGGCCGCTGGCCATGGGTCACCTCGTGTCTTGCCTGCTTGGACCCGCGAGATGAAAACCGGGGCAAGCTCAGGTCGTCGCCCCCATCGCTCTGGCCAGGGCCCTGCTCTCCGGAAGCCCCTCTCGCTGCCGCTGGGTGTCAGAGGATTCGTACAGCGCGTCGCAACCGCAGCGCGCCTTCCTGTACTGGAGGACGGCCTACTCGTTGCGGAATCGAATCCTCTGACACCTTCGAGAGAGAGTCTGTTCGAGACCCCGGGTCGAGCGACGTTGAGTTCATCACCAAGCCGGGCCGGATGTAGCGCCGAAGGCTAACAAGCCCGATGGCTACCTTCTCGGCTCATACCGCATGGCCACCGCCCCCGAGGCGAACTCCAGCCGGCTCACGAGCTTCAAGTCGATAAGCTTCGATAGCCCCGCGAATAACGTCGGCCCGTGGCCCACTAGCCTGGGATGCACCACGAACTCATACTCGTCGATCAATCCGAGCTCCGCCAACGCCAGCGGGAGCTTCACGCCTCCCACGAACAGTCCCTTCCCCGACTCCCTCTTGAGCTGTTGAACAGCCTTCCCCAGCTCCCCGCGCACGAGCTCCGCGTTCCAATCGACCCGGTCCAGGGTGCTCGACACGACGTACTTCTTTGCCGCGTCGATCGTCCGGGCGAAGGGTTCCGTCCAATCAGGCCTCGCTCCCGTCCGTGCCGGCGGCCGAAACGCTGCCTCCATCATTTCGTAAGTCACCCGGCCAAAGAGGAGGGCATCGGCCCGCTCGAGGTTCTCGACCGCGTGACGATGCAAGTCTTCGTCCGCGGGAATTGCACGATGATCGCAGCACCCGTCCAATGTGACGTTGATGGAATACCGAAGGGGTCGCATGACGTGAGAGTACCGCCGGTCGACCAGGAATGGTGTCAGACGATTCGTAAGAGGCGAGGTGTCGAATCGAATCCTTTGACACCTATCCCGGGGTGTGAGGTCGTTCGGCCGCGAGGGCGCAGTGATGCTCAGTACGCCCAGGACCCGAGCGCGTAACGGCGGGTGACCATCTGGTTGAGGGCCACCAGGACCACCACCACCAGGCCGCGGGTCCAGCGCGGGAGCCGCTCCAGCCGGTCCCCCGCGAAGAAGGCGAGCGGGAAGAGGACTCCGCCGAACCTGAACGCGTTGACGAACTCCCCCTGCAGCAGCATCACCAGCAGGGACAGGAGTGCGTAGAGTCCGAGGGGCCTTCGGACGCGCCAGATCGCGAGCGCCAGGAACAGCAGGACGAAGAAGAAGCCGTGGCGGAGGAGTGAGCCGAAGCCGGTGTTCTGCCACGGGTTGCCGAACCAGAGCGTCCTCACCGCGGACCAGACCGAGGTGGCATGCGACCAGCCCGACTGTGCGTGCATGGAAGCCAGCGGGTCTCCCGTCATGGCGGCCTGGAAGCCGAGCAGCCCCAGGAATCCACAGAAGGAGAGGCTCCCGACGAGGAGGAAGCGCTTGGCGCGGTCTGCGGTGCTCTCCGCCATTTCCATCACCAGCAGCGCCGACGCGAGAGCCACGAAGACGCCCTGATTGCGGGTCCACACGCAGAGCGCCGCCAGCAGTCCGGCGCTCCAGGCCCGCCCGTTCGCCGCCGCGAGGAGCGCGGCGGCGGAGAGCAGCAGGAAGACACTCTCGGTGTGCTCGGTGTGCAGGGTGTAGCTGGCGGGGGCGTAGAGCAGGAGGAACCAGCCCCAGTGGTTCCGGGGAACGAGGAGCTCCGTGCGTCCTCGCCAGCCCTGGGCCCACACCACCAGGGCGATGAACAGGAGCAGCGCCACCGTGGACAGGATGGCCCCCGCCACCTGGGGAGGAACTCCGCTCGGGCAGAGCGCGAGCGTGCTCCGCACCAGGGCCGGATAGAGGGGGAGGAACGCCCACAGGCCCCCCCCGTGTCCGGACGTCGCGATGGTGCTGTAGTGGGCCGAGTCCCACTGGTTGAGCATGTCCACGAGGGGAATCCCCTTGCGCGCGGACAGATACAACCAGATGGCGAGGTGGTGGCACAGCAGCACCAACAGCAGGCCCGCCGGGATGGAGAAGCGAGCCCAGAAGGAGCGCGCGCCCGGCGCCGCTCCGGCGGCGACACGGTCCGCAGGTTCCTTCTGGTGCGCGGAGAGGGGAGCGGAGTCACTTGAGCCGAGCATTCGTCACCGGGAGCAGGGAGGCGCGGGAAGATAGGTCCCAGGAATGGTGTCAGACGATTCGTAAGAGGCGAGGTGTCGAATCGAATCCTTTGACACCTATCCCGACACCTATCCCGGGTTCCAAGAACAGGAGAGGATTACACCTTGGCCCACCATCCCTCTCCCCTCGGGAGAGGGGCGGGGTGAGGGTATCTCGGGCTCCGGGTTGAGTCCGTGCGAGTGCGCCTCACGCGTCCCCACCATCCCCATCATGCCGCGTGAGGCGGTAGGCCATCCCATTTTGCACGGTGTCGATATACCAGCCCGCGCAGACGGGACACGGAGCATCGGGCGCGCGGCTGCCGCGGAGGAAATGGAGTCCGTGGGTAGCGCAATACGCGTTGCAGCCAGCGGGCGAGTAACCCAGCTCATACTCCGTGACAGCGGCCGACCCTGGCTCGACGAAATCCGGTAGCGACTTCACGAGCGCGGGCACATCCAGCCAGCCGCACCGCTCATGGAGCAACACCCACCCGGTCTTCTTGCTGTCGTTCACCCGGCTCATGGCCTCCGCGAGGGACAGCTTCCACTTCTCGCGAGTCCACTGAACGGCCCTGGCCAGGGAGCCCTCCTTGGGCCGGGCCCACACGTTGAACTCCGTTGGCTGTTCCGACATCTCGCCCTCCCCGCTACTCTCCAGGCGGCCAGTCTAACCGCCCCGCCCATCGTGCGATGCCACCCCTTTACGGCGGATGCACCTTGAGGCGGAGCCTGCTGCAAGAGGAGTCTTACCGATGCCGGTTGTACGCACAGCCTCGCTGCTCGCCCTGTTGATGAGTGGCACTTTGACCTCCATGGCCCAGGCCCAGCCCCGGGTCCCATCGCCGCCTGTTCCCTCGCCCGCGCCGCAGGTGAGTCCCCTGGATCGGACCATCCGAGTGGAGGGCACGGGTGAGGTGAAGGTCGCGCCGGACGAGGCCTTCATCGACCTGGCGGTGGAGACGCAGGCGCCCACCGCGAAGGCGGCGGCGGAGGAGAACGCGAAGAAGATGGACAAGGTCGTCGCCGCGCTGGTGCAGGCGGGGATTCCGCGCAAGGAAATCGAGACGCGCAACTTCGCGGTGTACCCCGAGTACCAGCCGCCGGTGAGGCCGGACGACGCGCCGAAGCTGAAGGGCTACCGGGTGAGCAACCAGGTAGAGGTGCACGTGCGCGAGCTGTCGCGAGTGGGGACGCTGCTGGACACGGCGTTGGGGGCGGGGGCGAACCGGGTGGACTCGCTGCGCTTCGGGCTGAGCAAGCCGGAGACGGTGCAGGGCGAGGCGCTGCGCAACGCGGTGGAGCGGGCGAGGCAATCGGCGCAGGTGCTGGCCTCGGCGCTGGGCGTGAAGCTGGGGCCGGTGCTGGATGCGAGCACGGTGACGGAGCCGCAGCGTCCCATGCCGTTCGCGGCGCGCTTCGAGATGGCCCGCGCGAGCTCGGCGGACGTGACGACCCCCATCCAGCCGGAGGAGCAGACGGTGTCGGCGCGGGTGACGCTCGTCTACGCCATCGAGTCCGGGCAGGGCCGGTAGGAACAGCGAGGGGAGAGCCCCGGGGAGCGAGCAGCCCTCCGGGGTCTCCAGTTCAAGCCCTAGCGAGGCAGATCTGCGTCGCGGCGGGCGGCGTTGAAGGTGCCGGCGATGTTGGGTGGCATCTCCGCGACGAGCTTCTCCGCCAGCCGCTCGGTGATCTGCGAGTGGATGGAGCCGAAGACGACATGGAGCACGAGGCGGACGTTCTCGGGCTCGATCTGCAGTCGCTCGGCGATGTCCAGGTAGAAGTCGTCCTTCTCGAACTTCTGCGCGGGGGCGCTCCGCTCCTTCCAGTTGCGCTCGAAGAGCCTGCGCAGGCTCTCGGGGAACTGTTCCCGCATCTCCTGCACCAACCCACCGGGGAGTCTTTCGCAGAGCGCGCTCATCACCGCGTCCGCCACCTCGGTCGGGGAGTACTCGGGGACCTCGCGGTTGATACGCGCGAGGAAGGACTCCATGCTCGTTCCTACTCCCTCACCAGACCAGGACTCCGTCTCCAGATTTTGCATCATGGCCATGGGTGTGTCCGCCTCCTTTCCCTGTCAGGTTGGAGACGTACAACCCGGCCGGCAGCAGGCAGGGGAAGGAGGCCCTGCCCGCCGGGGTCTCGGCTCCCGAACCGGAGGGGCCCGACTCAGGGAGCAGGCTTGGGGGCCGCCTTGCCGCTCCGAGGGCCCGCGTACAGGTCGATGACCTCGGTGAGGGCGCGCTGGCACACGGAGCAGAAGGGCGCTCGGTCCCGCGTGAACATCACGCAGTCCGCCTGGGGCCGGTAGTAGCCGCGGGCCTCGTACATGGCGCCCTCGAAGGCGCCCACCTTGCCGGCGTACTGCTGCTGGCCGAGGAACTTCTCCTCCCAGTCCCGCTGCGAGGTGAAGAGCGCATCCATCTCCGACTCGGGGCGGCGCTCGGCGCGGATGCGGCGGCGCTGCTTCTGCACCTCGCTCGCGTGCTTCTCGTACTCCTCCTTCTGCCACGGCGTGGGCAGCGGCGTGCTGGGGGCCACCAGGTCCTTCCACTTGAGCCGAGCCGGGTCATTCAGCGCGGTGACGTTCTTCTCCCACGGCTCCACGCGCTCCTCGGCGGGGGCGTAGGCCGTCTCCGAGGTGTAGTACTCGTCGGCGAGGCCGGCGAAGTGGTGGCCGAACTCGTGGACGAAGACGTAGGGGGACCAGAGGCTGTCGGCGGCCACGGTGCTGTAGAGACCGAAGATGCCGCCGCCGCCGTAGGTGTTGCCGTTGACGAGGATTTCGACGAACTCGTAGGGCGCGAAGGCGGCGATGTCGCGGAAGCGGCGGTTCTCGAAGGTGAGGACATAGCGCTCGCTGCCGAAGGCGTCATAGGTGGCGCCCACGGGCGAGTCGCGGTGGATGCCGGTGGAGGGGCGGGAGATGCCGGACTCGCGAGCGGCGGGCATCAACCCCCACACGTTGAAGTCCTGCTTGCGCTCCTTGAAGGGCGAGAAGCTGAAGAGGATGTCCACCAGCCGCCGCGCGTCCTTCTCGAACTTGGCGCGCTCCTTCTCCGTGTAGCCATCCCCGAGGATGAGGAAGTCCACCTTGTCCGCGGACGGGCCGCTCTCCACCAACTTCAGCAGCGGGCCGGGCGAGGCGGGGGCGGACGGGTCCACGAACATGTCCTTCGGGTCCACCGTGAAGCTCCACACCTCGCGCAGGGAGTTGTCCTTCGCGCGCTTCTTGAGCATCACCTGCACGGGCTTCTCCGGGGTGGGGAAGCGCAGGGACTCGTGGAAGGTGCGGTTCATCTCACGCGCCTCGGGAGTCGTCTCCCACTCGCCGTAGATGGAGGCGAAGCCGCGCGAGTACACGAGGCGGTTGGTGTCCCGGTCGCGCACCTCGAAGAGGTACTTGCCGAGGTTGGTCTCATCGACGCCGCGAGTGGGGCTGCCGGGCCAGGGCAGCGGCTCCACCACGAGCCGGTCGAGGCTGAAGCGCTCCTCGGTGGCGTTGCCGGTGTGGAAGTAGTCGACGCGGAAGGTGCGGGGGGCCGGAGCACTGGTGGTGCTCGCGGCCAGCAGCAGGGCCAGGAGTACGTTCATGCGCGGGAACGTACCAGAGGCGGTGTGCGCGAGAGCGGCTACGCGTCGTGAGGTGCGCGGGCGGAGTGCAGGGGCAGCTCCAGCGTGAAGGTGGCCCCGTGCCCTGCTCCCTCGCTTTGGACTGTCAGCGAGCCGCCCAGCTCCTGGGCCGCCAGCGCGCTGGAGTGCAGGCCAAAGCCGTGGCCACTCTGGCGCGTGGTGAAGCCGTACTGGAAGATGCGCGTGAGCAGCTCCGGTGCGATTCCCATCCCGCTGTCTCGCACCTCGAGGCGGATGCGGTCCGCGGCGGAGTGCTCCAACTTCACGGCCAGCCGCCGCTCCTCCGTCGGCACCCCATCCATGGCGTATTTGGCGTTGCTGAACAGGTTGACGAGGATCATCAGCACCTTGTGCTTGTCGGTGAGGATGGGGGGCAGCGGGGCCAGTTGTCGGTCCACCTTCACCTGATGGCGGGTGAGCCCGGCCGCGTTGATGCGCAGGGCGTCCTCCACCAACTCCGCCAGGCTGACCGGCTCTTGGAGCCGCGGCAGCCGGGCGTGGTTCTGTTGCACCTTGACGATGTCGCCGATGTGCTCGGTGTACCGGCCGATGTCACCGAGCAGCTCGAGGATTTCCCCGCGCTCGTCCAACAGGTTCTGCCCCAACCTGTCCAGGAAGGGCAGGACGTTCCGCCCGCGCTCGTCCTGGGTGACGAAGGTCGCGAGCTCACCCCGGTGCTCCTGGAGCATGTGGGCCACCCGGCCACGTGCTCGAGCCTCATTCCCCTCATGCGCTCCCGGGCGAGCTGGGCCGCGGTGTAGACGCTGTTGAGGACATTGCCCACGTTGTGCAGCACGTTGGTGGCGATCTCCGCCATGCCTGCTTGCCGTGCCGTATGCATGAGCTGCTGGTGGACATCCTTCAACTCCCGGGTGCGCTCATCGACACGTTGCTCCAGGCCCTCGTTGGACTGCCGCAGGGCCTCCTCGCGCTGCCGCACCTCCCGGACCATCTGGTCGAAGGACTGGGCCAACTGCCCCAGCTCGTCCTTGCGTGAGGTCTCCAGGGAGACTCCGAAGTCGCCGGCAGCCACCTGTCCCGTGGCCCGCGTGAAGGCCTGGAGCGGGCGGGAGATCTGATCCCTGAGCACCCAGAACATGATGAGCAGCTCCACCAGCAGCGACACGACGCCGAACACCAGCACATAGCGCGCGGCCTCGATGGCTTTCGAGGTCACCACGCTCTCGGGCAGCACCGTGACGAAGTTCCAGCCCGGGCCCTGCAGCCGCGCCACGGCGATGTACTCATCGTACTCGGGCAGCTCCACCACGGTTTGCCCGGGCTCGAGGCGCTTCACCGCCTCGAAGATGCTCCGCAGATGGGCCCGCTGCTCCGCGCTGGGTTGCCCGGGTTGCGAGCCCTCCGGCTGCCCGGTGGCCAGGATGTCGTAGCCGCCCGTTGCGCTGTCCAGCTTGATGTCCGGGTGGGCGACGAGCTGGCCATCATCGCGGAAGATGAGGTTGTGCGCGCCGGGCAGGTGGTCGATGAGGGTGCGCGACAGGAGATCGTCGACGAGCACGTCGTTGCCGAGCGTCGCGACATGCCGGCCGTCCTGGTCCAGCGGGGTGACGGCCGAGACCAGCCATTTCCCGGAGGTGTCGTCCTTGTAGCTGCTGGTCCAGGCCATCCTCCGCTGGGGATTCCCCTCGGGCTTGGAGATGGTGTGGTACTCGAAGGAGAGCAGCGGGTAGTCGGGTTCGACGTCCAGGGTCCAGTTGGGGACCTTCGGCCAGTAGAGCACGTTCACCCCCTCTGTCAGGTAGATGAAGGTGCTGGTGAGGCGGGTGCGGTAGGCCGGTCCGTATTGAGCGATGGCGTCATACGCGGCCAGGAGCCGGCGTTGGAAAGGGGTATCGACCTTCACGCCCGGGGCGATCCAGACGCCCGGCACCCGCGTTCCATCGAAGCCTTGGGGCCGCGTGCGAATCGTCCCATCGGGCCGATGCTCGAGCATGCTGTCGAAGCGAGTGGAGGGATCCTCCTGGCTTCCGGCCCGGAGCCGTTCATCGAAGGCCTGCTTGATGATGGAGTGGGTCTCCTCCGTGAGGACGAAGATGGCCTGCTCTCGCTCGCCGCGCTCTTCGACATGCCGCGCCAGGTGGTCCAGGCTCTCGGCGCGCATGGTGCGGAGGATGTGGAGGTAGCTGACGAGGGTGGTCAGGGCGATGACTACCCCGATGCGCCCCGCCATCTGGATGAGGGTCCGGCGCGCGAGGGTGGAACCGGAATGAGATGGAGTCGACATGAGGGGGATGCCAGGCGAAGAGCCTGCTCCTGACATCCACCAGCATCCCTCAAAGGACGGGTGTGCATTCAAGAGCGCCGAGCCGTGGAACGCCGGGAGGCGAGCCAGGTCGAGCGCCCTTCGAGTCGGCGTGGAGGCTTGCGCTCAGCAGGTCCAGGTGCAGGTGGTCCCGCCGTTGACCGCGTTGCAGCGGTCGGCGGAGATCGCATACGGGTTGCAGTAGTTCCAGGGTACGGTGCTGCCGCTCTTGGGCTGGCAGCACGTCACCGGGCAGTTGGCGTTGTTCCACTGGCACGCCCCGCCGCCCCACACCTGGTTGCAGCGCCCCGGAGAGTACGCCACCGAGTCGCAGAACGCCTCCGTGTACCCGGAGTTCGGGACGGCGGAACAACACTCGGGGTACATGGTCAGCGCGGCCGTGTCCGTCCCCACCGACTCCGTACCGGTGTCCGCCGGCTCGCCATCGACAGGGCCACAGCCCACCAGCACCAGCGTCAGCACTCCCGCCATCAGCGTCAGCTTCGTCATCTTGTCTCTCCGTGTGAGTCGATTTACCCGGAGAGCGTGGAATAGCCGGTGGGATGGGTCAAGCAGGAACTTCACTCCAGGTGTGGGTGGCCCGGGGACATCTCAGAACGTGCCCGAGAGCGTGGCGCCCGCGCCGTCCGGGCCCGCCATGACGCCCACCGACACCGGCGGAGGCGCCTCGTTGGGGGAGAGGAAGAAGAGCACGGTGCCCGTGGCGATCGCCGCGCCCGAGCCGATGAGCAGGCTCACCATGGTGTTCTGCTTCTTCGCCACGCTGCGCAGCAACTGTATGCCCCGGGCATCGGTGGCCTGGAGCTTCCCTCCGGTCAGGTGCCCGTTCTTCGGATTCGTCAGCTCCTCCCACTCCGGCTGCAGGGAGAGCCGCATGTATCCCGCGCCCGCAAGGGCCGCCACACCCGCGCCCAGCGTCACGTAGGAGACCACGCGCAGCGGCCGCACCGTGCCAGACTGCGCCGTCATTTCCGGAGTGAGCGCCGCCTGCTCCACGGAGGGCTGCTCCCAGGGCGGCTGATTGTCAGGCGTCGCGACCACGAGGCTGGGCTGCCCCTTGCCCGTGGTGACGAAGTCGACCAGCGCGGCGAGGGACTCGGCCGGGGCGTCGAGCCCTTGCGTCTTGAAGCCTCCCTCGCGCAGCTTCTGGCCGCCTTCCACGTTGAGCACCGTGGCGGCGAGCCACTTCGGTCCGCTGCTCGCCCCCTCGAGCTTCACCACGATGACCTCTTCCACGCCCAGGGTGCCTCCCAGGCGGACGGCGTGGGACAGCTCCGTCTCGTTCTCTCCATCCGACGCGAGGCACGGGAAGGGACTGGCCGAGATGGCGCCCTCGTAGGCCAGGTCCACCAGCACCGGCGTCTCCTGGCCCTGCACCTGCAACTGGCGCGGGAAGCTGAGCGCCTCGCCCTTCTTCACGGTCAAATCGTACGTGCCCGCGGGCACCTCCAGCACCAGCGGCGTCTGCCCCACGCTCCGGCCCTCGAGGAAGACCTCCGAGGGGGACTGGTTGGACTTCACCGAGAGCTTCACCTTCTTCGCTCGGGCCAGCTCGCGGCGCAGCTTGTCGAAGGCCTGGCGCGTGGAGGGCGTGTAGTAGTCCGGGTCCAGCGCGTACGTCGGCTCCAGCCGCAGCACGTTGCGGAAGGCGTCGTCGCTCTCCTTCACCTTGCCCAGCGAGCGCTGATTCATCGCCTGCAGCAGCTGCGTGTCCACGTACAGCTTCCAGCGGGCCTCGCCCGGCGGCAGCCGCCCCACCTGCCGCAGCACCTCGTCGATGGCCTGCGCCGCCTTGGCGTAGCGCGCCTCGTAGAACTGGCCTTGCGCGGCCTCGAGCTGACGCTTGATGTCCTCGAAGCTGCCGGAGGGTTGGGGAAACAGCCGCTCGGCGAAGTCAGGCGCGCTGAGGACGTTCTCCCCCGGGCGGGCCACCAGCTTGTCGTAGAGCGCTTTGGTCTGACCGCTGAGCTCCGCGTTCTTGCAGTCGCCGCTGGCGACCACCACACGGCGTGGGGCCGCCTCCACCGCGCCACCCAGCGCGAGCGCGAGCACCACCACCATCGAGGACGAGTTCTTGAAGAAGGTCATGATCGGGACGGGATTGCAGGGCCCGTTCCGCCGACTGTCGGGCATCCGACCTCGGAGATACCAGCCGCCACGCCATGCCCACAACACACCTGCCGTGCTTCAGAACGCAGTCATTCCGCACCCTTGGGCGGGCCTCCGGCTCCCTACCCATCACGGTGTCCCCCGGCCCCGCTCGACAGCCGCCTCCCCCCGGGTCTGCCCGAAGAGTCCCGATCATGGACGGTCCGTCCCCAGGCCTGGAGTTTTCCGGAGCCCTCGGCGAGCCAGCCACCCCGCCTGCCCACCAGGGGACCTGAACAGGCCCCCCGTGCGCCGCTATGCGTCATCTCCATCTTGGCAACGGGGATGTGACGGCTGGGACAAACGGAGGGTCAGAGTGAAACCCCGCACGTGTCCACCACTCGAAGGTGACAGCCGGTCATAGCCGCCATGACGAAACCATGACATGGCTCGGGGAGAGTGACGCCGCCATGAACATCGCCGTGATGGTCAATCTGCGCGCACGCCGGGGCTCCGAGAGGGTCGGCGGCATGGTGCAGCGCTTCTTCCCCCGGGCCCGGTTGGCCCTTACCCGCTCGCTGGAGGAAGCCCGGGCGTGGATCTCCGAGCAGCTCCGGCCCAACCCGCCCACGCTGCTGCTGGCCGGAGGCGGTGACGGCACCATCACCGGGCTGCTCAACGAGCTGCGCGAGCAGGGCCTGGCCCTGCCGGCCATCGGGGTACTGCCGCTGGGCACGGGCAATGCGTGGGCGCGCGTCACCGGGGCGCCGAAGCCCTCGGTGGCCCTGCGCCAGCTCGCCGCGTGTGGCGAGCGCCTGCCTCCCCTGCGCCCCTTCTCGCTGGTTCGGCTGGAGAACCGGGTGGCGCCCTTCGCGGGTACGGGCTGGGACTCGGAGACGCTGCAGGACTTCAAGGACCATCTCTCCACGTTCCCGGCCGGGCCCCTGCGCGAGGCGAACGCCGGCCTGCGCGGGTACATGTCTGCCTTGTTCACCCGCACCATCCCGCGGCAGCTGTTCGGCAAGGGCCAGCTGCGGGTGAAGGTGTACAACCTGGGTGCCCCGGCTCTCACCGTGGATGCACGCGGCACCGTGGTGCCCCTGCCTCACGGGGAGACGGGCGCGCTGCTCTACGACGGTCCCGCCGGAGTTGCTGGGGCGGCCACCACGACGGAGTGGGGCTTCGGCTTCAAGGCCTTCCCCTTTGCCCAGGCAGTGCCGCACCGCTTGTCCGTGCGCGTCTATGGCGCCGGCGTGGCGGAGGCGACGCGCAACATGTTCAAGCTGTGGCGCGGCCAGCACCCCATGCCCAAGATGCACGACTTCTTCGTCGAGCGCTTGCGCATGGACTTCGATCGCGATGTGCCCTTCCAGATGGGCGGCGACATCATGGGCATGCGCCGCTCGCTGGAGTTCGACCTCGCCGAGGAGTCCGTGCAGCTCGTGGACTGGCGGCAGCTCCAGCGCCTCGTGGCGTGAGGCGCTGAGCATGGAGGCAGAGCCATCCGGCGGAATCTGGGGCTTCCTCGACGCGGTGGACCAGGTGCTCAACAGCAACACCCTGCTGCTGCGCGTCCCGCTCGAGGTCGGTCCCGGGCCCATGGGTCTGGTGGAGGGTCTCGAGCGCTACTTCCGAAGCCCCTCGTTGCTCCTGACGAACGGAAGTCCGTAGAGGCGGGCCCTCGTCGAACTTCGTGGACACTCCACTACCTGCCCGACGCGGGCAGCCCGAGCACATAGGTGACGGTGGGTTTGCCGCGCCGCTTTATCTCGCCCACCTCCCAGGTGTAGCCCTCGCGGGCCATGGAGGCCGTCATGGCGCGTAGCTCTTCGGGGCGGTGCGCTCGGATGGCAGACACCAGCCCGTCCCAGAGGCTGGCGAGCGGCGCCACCGGCAGCACATAGGTGAGCAGCAGGCGCAGCGGCGTCAGCGGGCGGATGAGCGGAGTGAAGAGCCACACCATCAGCGGCACCGGCAGCATGCCGAGGATGCCGGCCGGCGTGCGACGCATGATTTCAAAGGCGGCGAAGGGGACGTTGCGCTCCTGCGCATCCGCGAGCACCTGCCGGGCCTGCTCGGGCCGGAAGTGGTGCAGGGCGTTGAAGAGGGTGCGCATGCCGCGCAGCTCCGGAGGCACCCGCGTGGCGTCCACGGGCCGCTCCAGGTAGTCGACGCCATGGGCGCGTGCCCGCTCGGCCGCGTTGGCGGTGGGGAACAGGTCGCTGAGCACCACGCGGGGCTTCAGCCCGTGCTCCGACTCCAGCAGCCGGCACAGCCGGGGGAGGGGGCCGCTGCCTCCCGAGCCCAGGTCCAGCAGCTCCTGGCTTCCCGAGGCGCGCAGACCCCGGGCGAGCACGTCCGTTGCGGCATCGAAAGCGCCCGTCTTCTCACTGACGGTGTGGAGGTAGTCCGTGCCCAGGTCTCTCAAGGTGCGCGGGTACCAGTCCTGATCGAGCAACTCGAAGAGGTGCAGGCGCGGGATGAGGGCGGTGGTGGAAGGCTCGTTCATGGGTCCAAGGTGCCACCCGGTCCGCCGTTCTGCACTGACCGCTGGCGCCAGAACGGCTTGCAGCGGGCGCCAGCCTCTCGCTAGCGTCCTGGCTGTCGATGGCGTCCTCCTCTTCTCCTGCCGCCCTCTCTTCCCGGCTGGTCCGGCAGGCGCTGAACATCGCGGCCGAGCACGGCGTACCTGTCGAGGCGCTCTGCCGCGAGGTGGGGCTGCACCCGGAGGAGCTCGACGACCCCGAGCTGCGCATTCCCTACACCGTGCTGGACACCGTCCTGGAGCGGGCGGTGGAGGTGACGGGGGACGACAACCTGGGCCTGCACATGGCGGGCAGGAGCGAGGTGGACCCGGATGACGCGGCCGGGCTCGTCATCCTCACGAGCGCGACGCTGAAGGACTCCATGGTGCGCGGGTGTCGTTACCAGCGCGTCTGGGGGGACGGGGAGCGCTTCAAGGTAGAGGACACGGAGCGCGGGGTGCGCATGCGCTTCACTCCCGTGGGACCGTGGCGGCCGGCGCATCGGCACATGGCCGAGGTCGCGCTCGTCCAGCTCGCCCTGGGAATGCGCGCCTTCACTGGGGTGGACGTGCGGCCGCTCCAGGTGCGCTTCGCCCATGCGGCGCCCGCGGACATCCGCGAGCACGAGGCCCTCTTCGCCTGCCCGCTCACCTTCGGAGCGCCCCACAACGACATCGAGTTCTCCCACGCGGACGCGGAGCTGCCCTTCGTCCACGCGGATGAGCTGCTGAACGCCATGTTCGAGAAGCAGGCGCAGCGGCTGATCTCGCGATTGCCCGTAACGGCGAGCCTCACCGAGCGGGTGCGGGAGCAGGTGAGGCGCACGCTGTCAGGAGGAGACTTCACCTTCGAGGCGGTGGCGAGGACGCTGCACCTGCCTCCGCGCACGCTGCAGCGGAAGCTGGCGGAGGAGGGGCAGAGCTACGCGGGCATTCTGGAGTCCGTACGGCGGGAGCTCTCGGAGAACTACCTGCGGCGGCGGATGTCCATCGCGGAGGTGTCATTCCTGCTGGGCTACGGAGAACCGGCCACCTTCCACCGCGCCTTCAAGCGCTGGTGGGGAATGAGCCCCGAGGCCTTCCGCCGTGCCAACTCCCCCTCGCCCTCCGGGAGAGGGTCGGGGTGAGGGTACCCGTCCCCGTTCTCCTCCCCTGTGCCTCCACTCGGGTGCCCGCTGCTTGACGGGGTGTCCATCCAACACTATGGGGTGAGGGGAACGGAACGAAAGGAATCCCCTGTGAGCTACACCTACGAGTACCCGCGCCCGGCGTTGACGGTGGACTGCGTGGTGTTCGGCCTGGATGAAGAGGACCTGAAGGTGTTGCTCATCAAACGGGGCGTGGAGCCCTTCCAGGGCCGGTGGGCGCTGCCCGGTGGCTTCGTCCGCATGGAGGAGTCGCTCGAGGACGCCGCGCGCCGCGAGCTCCAGGAGGAGGCCGGCATTCGCCCCAACCTGATGGAGCAGCTCTACACCTTCGGTGCTCCAGAGCGGGACCCGCGTGGCCGGGTGGTGAGCGTGGCGTACTTCGCCCTGGTGAAGCTGACGGACCACCGGGTGCAAGCCGCCACCGATGCCCGAGAGGCCGCCTGGTTCTCCGTCTATGACGTGCCCAAGCTGGCGTTCGACCACGCGGACATCCTCGCCACGGCCCACCAGCGGCTGAAGGGCAAGGTGCGCTACCAGCCCATTGGCTTCGAGCTGCTGCCGCCCAAGTTCACCCTCACCCAGCTCCAGCGCATGTACGAGAAAATCCTGGAGCGCGAGCTCGACAAGCGCAACTTCCGCAAGAAGCTGCTCGCCATGGACTTGCTCGAGGAGCTCGACGAGGTGGAGCAGGACGTCTCCCACCGCGCCGCGCGCCTCTACCGCTTCGATCACAAGAAGTACAAGCAGCTGGAGAAGGCCGGCTTCAACTTCGAGCTGTAGGCATCCTCCTCACCGGGGCGTGACTTGACTTCGTGTTTAGTGGACACTAACTTTGTGTCCGTAGAACACGTCGTCTGCCAGGCCACCTGGGAGAGGAGAGCCATGTTCTCGTTGCCCTTCGAGCTCGCCGCCGCCACCGTGCAGGGCCGGGAGCACGCCCGAGCCGGACGCAACAACCAGGACTCCTTCTGGGCGCGGGCGAGCGAGCACGGCCTGGCCGCCGTGGTCACGGATGGGTGTGGCAGTGGCGCCCAGAGTGAGCTGGGCGCGCAGCTTGGTGCCCGCCGGGTCGTGGAGGGAGCGCTCTCGCTGCTGGGCCTGCAGGTGCCCGTCGAATCGCCCGACTTCCTCCAGCGGCTGGGCGCGGACGTGCTTTGTTTCCTCCAGGCCATCTCCGGGGAGCTGGGCGAGCGGGCCATCGGTGAGGCCCTCCTCTTCACGGTCGTGGGCGCCGTCGTCACCCCGGAGCACACGCTCGTCTTCTCCGCGGGTGACGGGCTCTGGGCGCTCAATGGCGATGTGCATCGGCTCGGACCCTTTCCCAACAACGCGCCGCCCTACCTGGCCTACGGGCTGCTGAAGCCGGGCGCTGTCTCGCTCAAGGCCAACACGCTGCGGCCCACCGCCGAGGTGGACTCGCTGCTGCTCGGCACGGATGGAGTCTCGGACCTGGCGGGCCTCGCCGAGGCTCGGGTGCCCGAGCGCGAGGAGCCCGTGGGACCGCTCTCCCAGTTCTGGAGTGACGGCCGGTACTTCGCCAACCCGGATGCGCTGCGCCGCCGCCTCGCGCTCCTCAACCGCGAGTCCGTCCGTGCCGACTTCCCTGCTCGCCGCCTCGAGCGAGTGCCCGGACTGCTCTCCGATGACACCACCCTCGTCGTCCTGCGCCGCCGGCAGGGGAGGGCCTGAAGCCATGGACGTCTACCTCGAGGGAAAGAAGCTCCGGTTGAACCCGACGAAGGCGCTGGGCAAGGGCGGCGAGGCGGATGTCTTCGACCTGGGCGATGGGCGAGTCCTCAAGCTCTTCAAGCCTCCCGAGCACCCCGACTACGACAACCTCCCCCACGAGCAGACGGCTGCCCGCGCTCGCATCGCCGAGCACCAGCAGAAGCTTCCCGCCTTCCCGCGGCCGCTGCCCACGCGGGTGGTGTCGCCCGAGACGCTCGCCACGGACAGGAAGGGCAAGACGCTGCTCGGCTACGCCATGCGCAAGCTCGAGGGCGCCGAGCCCCTGCGTCGCTTCGGAGACCCGGCCTTCCGCCGCGCCGGTGTGCCGTCCTCCCGCGTCGCCGAACTCTTCCAAGGCCTGCACCGCACGCTCTCCGCGCTCCACGGCAGCGGCGTGGTGGTGGGCGACTTCAACGATCTCAACATCCTCGTCACCGGCAACGACGCCTGGCTCATCGACGCGGACAGCTTCCAGTTCGGGCCCTACCTCTCCACCGTCTTCACCGAGCGCTTCCTGGACCCGCTGCGACTGGGGGGCTCGACGCAGGGGTTGATGCCCTCGCGACCGGCGTCCCCGGACAGCGATTGGTATGCCTTCGCTGTTGCGTTGATGCAGAGCCTGCTGTGCGTGGGGCCTCATGGTGGCATCCACCGCCCGAAGCCTCCCGCGCCCAAGGCCACGCCCACCGCCCGCGTCCTCCAGCGGATTACGGTCTTCCACCCGGACGTGCAGTACCCCAAGCCCGCCACGCCCTTCGGCGTCCTCCCGGATGACCTGCTGCACTGTCTGCACCGGGTGTTCGTCGAGGACAGGCGGGGACCGTTTCCGCTGCCGCTGCTGGACTCGCTGCGCTTCACCGTCTGCGCCTCGTGCGGCGTGGAGCATGCGCGGGCCTCGTGTCCCACGTGTCGTCCGAGCGCGTCCCTGAACACCACGCCCGTCACCACGGCGCGAGGACAGGTGGTGGCCACGCGTCTCTTCACCACCGAGGGCGTCATCCTCCACGCCTGTGTCGAGGACGGGACGCTTCGCTGGCTCTTCCATGCGGACGGGGCGTACCGCCGTGAGGAGGGCTCGGCCGTGCTTCAGGGTGGGTTGGAACCCTCGCTGCACTGGGCGCTCCAGGGCGGCGTCACGCTGGTGGGAAAGGGCGGGGAGTACGTGGTGCTCGCTCCGGGCCAGCGACCCGAGCGGCTTGGCGTGGATGCGCCCGAGCAGCGCCCGGCCTTCGCGGCCAATGCGCGTCACCGCTACTGGGCACATGCGGGGGCGCTGTGGCGCGATGGGGATTTCGGTCCCGAGCGGCTGGGCGAGGTGCTCGATGGGCAGACACGCTTGTTCGTGGGGCCGCGCTTCGGGCTCGGTTTCCATCGCGCGGGGTCGCTGCGTGGCGCGTTCGTCTTCGACGCCGAGCGCCCGGGACTCCGGGATGGGCTGACGCTGCCATGGCCCTCGGGCCGGCTGGTGGACGCGGAGGCCGTGTTCGAAGGCGCGAATTGCTGGCTCTTTCTCGCCGAGGAGACGGGCGGCCGGACGGTGAACCACTGCGTGGTGGTGGGCGCGGATGGCACCGTGAAGGCCAGCGCGAAGGGCGAGGCGGGGGATGGCTCGTGGCTCGGCTCGGTGAGGGGCAGGTGTGCCTCGGGCGAGGCCCTGTTCGCTCCCACCGACGCGGGGCTCGTCCGCGTGGAGCTGCGTCAGGGACGGCTCGAGATGGTTCGCGAGTTCCCCGACACCGAGCCCTTCGTCGATGCCGACAGCCGCCTCTTCCTCACGAGGAATGGGCTCACCGTCGTCCGCCGCCAGGACATCACCGCGCTGCGGATGACCTGAGTCTCAGTCGCTGAATCCCGAGGCCCCGCGTGTGTCCCCTCTCCCTCTGGGAGAGGGCTAGGGTGAGGGTTGTCCCTTCCTGCGCACCGTGTGGACGACCCTCACCCCCCGCCCTCTCCCAGAGGGAGAGGGAGCATGCGTAACCCTGACACCTTGGCATACCCGGGGCCCACCCCGATTCGGGCCACCTCGCCTTGACATAGTGTTGTTCGGACACTATGTTTGTGTTGTTGGAACACGAAGGGGGATGCACATGAAGACCCAGTCGAAGCTGAAGGAGTTGCCGCTTCCGTCGTTCTACAAGCCCGCGAATGCCGCCGCTTTCGCCTACGGCCCCAACGCCATGGCCCTCCAGGCCGAGGCCCAGACCTGGCGCGGCGCCCACGGCCTCTCCGCTTCCGCCACTGACTCCTTCAACCTCCACCTGCTCCTCATCGACGTGCAGAAGGACTTCTGCTTCCCCGAGGGCTCGCTCTACGTCGCCGGCCGCTCCGGTCGCGGCGCCATCGATGACAGCCGCCGCATCTCCGAGTTCATCTACAAGAACCTCGGCGCCCTCACGAACGTCACCACCACGCTCGATACCCACTTCGCCTACCAGATCTTCTTCCCGTCCTTCTGGGTCGACCAGAATGACCAGCCTCTCACCGCCTACCGCGAAATCACTCGCGAGCAGATTGAACGCGGCCAGGTCCGCCCCAATCCCGCCATGGCCAGGTGGCTCTGCGGCGGCAACTACCCCTGGCTCCTCAAGCAGGTGAAGTACTACTGCGAGGAGCTGGAGCGCGCCGGGAAGTACACCCTCTACCTCTGGCCCCCTCACTGCCTCCTCGGTGGTGATGGTCACGCGATCGCCGGTGTCGTTCAGGAGGCCCGCCTGTTCCACTCCTTCGCTCGCGGCGCCCAGTCCTGGGCCGAGGTCAAGGGCGGTAATCCGCTGACGGAGAACTACTCCGTCCTTCGGCCCGAGGTCCTCTCCCGCCACGACGGCCAGCCGCTCGCCCAGCGCAATACCCAGTTCTTGAAGACGCTCCTCACCGCCGATGCTGTTGTCATCGCTGGCCAGGCCGCCAGCCACTGCGTCAAGAGCTCCATTGATGACCTGCTCGGGGAGATCCTCGCTCAGGATGCCGCGCTCGCTCGCAAGGTGTATCTGCTCACGGATTGTATGTCCTCTGTGACTGTCCCCGATGGCAAGGGTGGGTTCGCCGCGGACTTCACTCCCCAGGCCGATGCCGCACTCCAGCGCTTCGCGAATGCCGGCATGCACCTGGTGAAGTCCACGGACCCGCTCGCTTCGTGGCCGGACCTGCGGATCTCCTAGTCAGCACACGGTTCCTCGATACCCTCACCCCGACCCTCTCCCGATGGGAGAGGGAGTTGGGCTCTTATTCCCTCACCCCGACCCTCTCCCAGAGGGAGAGGGGACTTCTACGGAGGTTCAGATGAGCTCCCAGTCCAGCAATGGCAACAGCTCCAGCGCCAATGTCTCTCAGCTCTTTCAGGCCGCTCATGCCGAAGGTGTCCTCAGCCCCCAGGCCCTTCAGGCCCTCACCGTCGTAGACCTCGGGGCGCAGATCCAGGCCGGCCTCGGCATCAGCGTCGATGACGTCCAGGCCTCCGAGGTCGTCCTCGTCACCGTCATGCCCGATGACTCCGGCTCCATTCAGCACTCCGGTCATGCCCGCACCGTTTGTGACGGCCACAACCTCGTCCTCGATTCCCTCCTCTCCTCCCAGCAAAAGGACGGCATCCTCTTCCACACCCGCTACCTCAATGGCTTCGTCCTCAATCCCTACCGGCCCCTCGAGGACGTCGTCCGCATGCACTCCAAGAACTACGACCCCGACAAGGGCACTCCCCTCTATGACCAGGCCGTCGTTCTGCTCGGCACCGTGCTCGCCAAGGCCCAGGAGTTCACCCGCAATGGCGTCTCCGCCCGCACCGTCACCCTCCTCATCACCGATGGTGGCGACTGCCACTCGCAGTCCTCCCGCGCTCGCGACGTCGCCGCGCTCGTGAGTGACTTGCGTCGCGCCGAGAACCACATCGTCGCCGCCATGGGCATCGACGACGGCAGCACTGACTTCCGCAAGGTCTTCCGCGAGATGGGCATCGAGGACAAGTGGATCCTCACCCCAGGCCAGAGCGCTCAGGACATCCGCAAGGCCTTCCAGGTCTTCAGCCAGTCCGCCGTCCGCGTCAGCCAGGGCGCCGCCAGCTTCAGTCGCACCGCCCTCGGCGGCTTCGGCGCCTGACGCCCGGCCTGGCGCCCGTTCCTCCTGACGCTCGCGCTCCGACGGCTGCCCTCCGGGCGGGCATGGCGAACCGGCTTCTTCCGGACACATCTTCGTGTTGCTGAGAAGGGAGGGCGCGGGAGGACCGGCCCCTCTGTCTCTCCGGGAGGAATCGCGTGGACCTTCGCAGCCCTCGCCACGTCCCGCAGCGCGGCTGCCGCCCGGAGGCGTCATGAGCCTCAAGCGCATCATGACCGCGGCCATCGCGATGCTCGCGGCCCTCGCCCTGGCCGGCGCCGCCTCGCTCATCATCCTGACGACCTTCCTCCACCGCACCACCGAGAGCATGGGGAGCGCCGTGGAGGGCGTCCGTCTGGCCGAGGCGCTCCAGGTGGATCTGCTCATGCTGTACCGGATGTCGGACACTCTCCTGCGCATCCCCTCCGACTCGCCCCGCTCGGCCGAGACCATCGAGGCTTCCCTCCGCTCCCACCTTGCCGAGGCCCGGCGCAATGCCTGGTCGCCCCAGGAGCAGGCGCTCATCACCGAGGCCGAGCGCACCATCTCCGGCTATCTCCTCGCCCGGGAGCGCGTCGCGAACCAGCCTCCCGAGCAGGCGAGCCGGGAGCTCATCCCCCGCCTGGAGAGCGCGCTCGCCGCGTTGGATCAGCTCGTCGCGTTCAACGTCAACGAGGCCCGTGTCACCCAGGCCCGCGCGGACCGGTGGGATCAGCTCGCCAACATTGGCGGTGTCAGCGTGGCCGCGCTCATGGTGTTGGGCGGGGGCGCGCTGCTGTGGTGGATGCGCCGCTTCGTCTTCCGCCCTCTGCTCGACATGAGCCACGCCATGCGCCGCTTTGGTGCCGGCCGCAAGCGCACCCGCGCCCCTGAGTCCGGCCCCGCCGAGCTGCGCGACATGGCCCACACCTTCAACGAGATGGCCAACTCCCTGGCGCGCCAGCAGGAGGAGCAGCTCACCTTCCTCGCCGGGGTGGCGCATGATCTACGCAACCCCCTCTCCGCGCTGAAGATGTCCGCCGCCCTCGTCACCTCCGGTCGGCCCATCCCCGAGGAGCGCCTGCAGAAGACGATGGCCCTCGTGCGCCGTCAGGTGGCTCGCCTGGACAGGATGGTGGGAGATCTGCTCGACGCCACCCGCATCGAGGCCGGCCGCTTCGAGCTGAGCCTGGAGGAGCGCGACGCTCGCGAGCTGGCCGCCGCCGTGGTGGAGCTGTACCAGGCCGGAGGCTCCTCCCATGACTTGCGGCTCCATCTCCCCGAGGAGCCCGTCCTCTTGAGCGCCGACGCCACGCGCGTGGAGCAGGTGCTCCACAACCTGGTGAGCAATGCGCTGAAGTACTCGCAGAC
The DNA here is from genome assembly GCF_026626635.1 of Archangium lansingense. Taxonomy (GTDB): domain Bacteria; phylum Myxococcota; class Myxococcia; order Myxococcales; family Myxococcaceae; genus Archangium; species Archangium lansingense. The sequence goes on along the minus strand of NZ_JAPNKA010000001.1, from coordinate 12,718,456 downwards.
GGGAAGCCGCGTGGACGTCATCGTCGGCCGCGAGGGGAACGAGGCGGTGTTGAGCGTGGTGGACCGGGGCATTGGCATCTCCAACGAGGAGCTGCGCACCCTCTTCACGCCCTTCCGGCGCACGGGACGGGCCCGAGAGAAGGCACCGGGCGTGGGGCTCGGTCTGTCGGTGGCCCGGCGCATCGTGGAGGCGCACGGGGGCCGCATCGAGGTGGAGAGCCGCCCTGGAGTGGGCTCCACGTTCCGTGTCCGGCTGCCCCGCGCCCACCCCGCGGCGCATCCGGCCAGGCCCGAGGATGCCACCCCGAGCCCGGCCGACACCGTGCACTGATTAATGCGGGTGGTGGAAGGCGGCCTTCTTCACGCTCCACAGCACCCGGCCGTGCTCGCCCTCGTCGGCGACGAAGAAGAGCCGCGAGCCGGAGACCGTCAGGTTCGACGGGCGAGTAGGGCTCGCTGAAGGCGTCCGTGGAGGCGAGGACGAGCCACCGGCCGTCGGGGAGTTGGGCCGCTCCTTGCCGCGCATCGAGGCTCAAGCTGGGGCTCGCGAGTTGGATGGTGCTCTCGGGAGTGCCGCTACTCCGGTAGAGCGCGTGGCCCACCGAGAAGAGGAGGGTGTCACCCAGGGACACGAGCGCGGGAGGTGGGCCGACCAAGGGGAGCTCGGCGAGCATCTGGGTTCCCGCCGCGGTGCCGTCGCTCGTCCAGATTCCTCCAGAAAAGGGGTTGATGACGAACGTGTGCGAGCCCGCGGCGAAGATGTATGGCGTGCCATCCAGGGGCACCGGACTGACATTTTTCGTCCGGCCCGGTGCCGTACTTCGTCAACCGCGCGCGACGCGGCGCACCAGTTTTGTCATTTCCAATAGCGTGACAGGCAGGAGGCCCAGGGCGAAGGCCAGTCCCAGTTCGCGCGGATGCAGCGCTCCCAGTCCGAACAGCCCCCGCGCCGCCGGCAGCTCGTAGAGCACCACCTGAAGCCCTACCGAGAAGATGACGATGCCTAGCAGCAGCCGATTGGTGAGCGGCCCCACCTCCCAGAAGATTCGCGTGGCGCTGCGCGCGGCGAACGCTCTCAACAGCTCCGCGAACACCAGCGTGGAGAAGGCCAGCGCCCTCGCCCGGTCCACGTCATGGGCAGGGTCTGCCCAGATGAAGACTCCCAGCACCAGCAGCGCCTCCAATGTCCCCACCATCAGAATGTAGCGCCACTGCGCTGGGCCCAGCATCGGCTCGTCGGGACGCCGGGGCGGGCGCGCCAGCAGCTCCGAGCGCGCCGGGTCCATCACCAGCGCCAGCGCCGGCAGGCTGTCTGTCACCAGGTTGATCCACAAGAGCTGTAGCGGCACCAAGGGCATTGGCAGGCCCACCAGCGAGGCCGCCAGCATCAGCGTCAGCTCGCCCACGTTGCCCACCAGCAGGTACACCAGCGTCTTGCGGATGTTCTCGTAGATGGCACGGCCTTCGTGGATGGCCGTGATGATGGTGGCGAAGTTGTCATCGGTGAGCACCAGGTCCGCCGCCTCGCGCGTCACCTCCGTGCCCGTGCGCCCCATGGCGATACCGATATGCGCCTCACGCAGCGCTGGCGCGTCGTTCACCCCATCCCCTGTCATCGCCACCACCTCGCCCCGCTCCTTCCAGCTCCGGACGATGCGCAGCTTGTCCTCCGCCGTCACTCGCGCGTGGATGCGCTCCGCTGCGTCCTCCCCCGGCTGGAGGATTCCCAGCTCGCGTCCGATGGCTTGGGCCGTCTCCAGGCTGTCGCCGGTGATCATCACCGTGCGCACCCCCGCTGCGCGCGCCGCCGCCACCGCTTCCACCGCCTCGGGTCTGGGCGGGTCCGCCATGCCCACCAGTCCCAGCAGCTCCAGGTTCTCCTCCTCGGGCCCGTTGCCCTGTGCCACCGCGAGCACCCGCAGGCCCCGGCCCGCGAGCTCTCGCGCCGCTCGAGAGGCGCTCACCGTGTTCGTGTCCGCACGGCACCGCGGCAGCAACACCTCCAGCGCTCCCTTCACGTAGAGCGCTCCGTCCGCGCGCAGCACGGACATGCGCTTCGTCTCCGAGTCGAAGGGCCGCACCATCACGCGCGGGCGCTCGCGTTCAATCTCCTCGCGGCGGATGCCCCGGGCCAGTGCCGCGCGCAGCAGGGCCAGCTCCGTGGGGTCTCCCGTGCCCTCCTTCCCATCCGGCCCCAGCGAGGCCTCACAGCACGCCGCCGAGGCGAAGAGGATGGCATGGGAGTGGGTGCCCCAGACCTCGCGCACCTCCATGGTGCCCGTGGTGAGTGTGCCCGTCTTGTCCGTGCACACCACTGTCGTCGAGCCCAGCGTCTCCACCGCCTGCAGCCGGCGCACCAGCGCGTGTCTCGCCGCCATGCGTCGCACGCCCAGCGCCAGGGCGATGGTCACCACCGCGGGCAGGCCCTCGGGCACCGCCGCCACCGCCAGCGAGATGGCGGAGAGCAGCACCGTCATCCACCCCTGGCCGCGCCACAGGCCCAGTGCCGCCACCAGCACCACGACGGCCAGGCAGGCCAGGAGCAGCGTCCGCGTCACCTTCGCCAGCCGTTGCTCCAGCGGCGTCTCCGTGTCGCTCGTCGAGGCCAGCAGGTGGGCGATCTTCCCCAGCTCCGTGCGCATGCCGGTGGCCCTCACCTCGGCCAGTCCCGTGCCGCGCGTCACCGCCGTGCCCAGGAACACCGTGTCCGAGCGCTGTGCCAGCGGCGCGTCCGCGGCCACTGCTCGCGCGGCCTTGTCCACCGGCGCGCTCTCGCCCGTCAGCGCCGCCTCGTTGGTGGCCAGGGCGTGTGCCTCCAGCAGGTGCGCGTCCGCGGCCACGACATCGCCCGCTTCCAGCAGCAGCACGTCCCCAGGCACCACCTCCGCCGAGGGCAGTTGCACCGCGTAGCCGTCCCGCATCACCCGCGCCCGGGGCGCCGTCATCGAGCGCAGCGCCACCAAGGCCTGCTCGGCCTTGAACTCCTGTAGAAAGCCGATGAGCGCGTTGACCACCACGATGGCGCCGATGGCCAGCGCGTCCGCGTACTCCCCCAGCAGCGCCGACACCCCGCCCGCTCCCAGCAGCAGGGCAATCATCGGCGAGCGGAACTGCTCCAGTAGCACCGCCCACGGTGAGCGCGTCTGCTCGCGCTGAATCTCGTTTCGTCCGTGCTCGGCCAGACGCCGCGTGGCCTCGGCCTGGCTCAAGCCCAGGACGGTGTTGACGGGCCGTGGCGTGGAGGGGGGCGTGGGGCGGGACTGCTCCTGGGACACCGGGGTCTGCGGACCGTTCATCCCGGGGCGCCCCCCTGCTTCGTGGAGGCGAGTGCACGGACGAGCTCCGCCTCCGGGTCCTCGCGGGTGCGCACCTTCCGGGACACCTCGGGCACCACCATCACCGGCTTGGGGCAGGAGCGCAGCAGCTCGTCCGCCACGCTCCCCATCAGCGTGCGCGCGAGCGCTCCGCGTGCCCGAGTGCCTACGATGACCAGGTCCACGTCCTCGGCCCTGGCCGCCTTCGAGATGGCCTCTGCTGGCGCTCCGTGCAGCACCTCGACGCTGGTAGGTGGACCACTGCGGCCGGTGTGCTGGCGCAGCTCCTCCAGCAGCCCGCGCGCGTAGTCCTCACACGCCCGCTCGAAGGCAGCGAAGTCCTCCGTCTCGCCTTCGGCCACCGAGGGCGGCAACACGTGCACCATCTTCACCTGCGCACCCACGCGCCCGGCCAGGTCCAGCGCCACGCGCGTGGCCTCGCGCGCCACCTCGGTGCTGTCCACCGCCACCAGTATCCGCCGCATCTCACGTCCTCCGGGCTTGCTCATCTCACCACCACCACGGGCTTCGTGGCCGTGTGCACCACATGGCTGGCCACGCTGCCGAGCAGCAGCTGCGCCACCGCTCTCTGTCCCCGACTCCCCATCACCACCATCTGGATGTCCGGCGCCTCCGACCGGTCGTAGATGGTGAGCGCTGCCTCTCCCATTCCCACTTCCGTCTCTACCTCCACGCCGTATGCACGGGCCTTGTTCGCCAGGGACGCCAGCAACCGGCTGCTCTCGACTTGGAGTGTGCGCTGCAACTCGGCGAGCGCGCCCGGACCCCCCCCACCCACCGGGAGCACCACCCGTGGCATCGCATGCAGCAGGACGACTCCCTCCCCTAGCTTCGCTGCCAGAGAGGCGCCGAACTCCAGGGCGCGCAGGGACGGAGCAGAGCCATCGACTGCGATGAGAATGCGAGCCATACCCCGCTCCCTTCCATGTCCCGTGCCAGCCCTCTTCCGAGGGACGGGCCCGGCGCTCCGCGGGTAGGCGCGCAAGGACTGCGTGAGATGGCGCAAGCGTTGCGCGTTGCCCGCACCTTCCTCTCTTAAGGTGCACACCCGGCACTCGGACCGCTGGCGCTTGGAGGCTCGGGCCGAGGTGCTGGGCACCTGGCGCACAGGCAGGCGCCTGGTGCCTCGGAAGCAGCTGGAGGACCGATTCTCCTCTTGGAAACTGGGAATCGCCGGGTATCCATAGACCCGTTTTCGCCAGGGGTCTCCTCTGAGAGAGTGGGCGGTTCACCCCCCACAGGAGCAGAGAGAGAAATGAAGCACGAAGGTATGCCGCGTCTGCGTTGGCTTCCGTCCGCCGTGGCCCTGATGTCGCTGGTTGCGTGTGGTCCGGAGGCGGAGCTCTGTACCCAGGAGTCCTACGATGCGGCCGTTGGCGACGCCATCGAGGCCACCCAGGAGGAGGTGGTCACCAACCTCTGGGCGATCACCCCGTCCAACACTCGCCTGTCGTGGAACGCGGATCAGAGCGCGGTGCGCATGGTCGCGTGGACCACGTACACGGGCTACGCGCAGGGCGACAACACGCTGTCGCGGGAGATCTGGGTCACCGCAGTGCCGCAGCTCAAGGAGCTGTGCAAGACGGTGACGGATGACGCGGCCCGCATCGCGCGCGTCAACCAGTTCCTCGGCCTGCCTCCGGCCAACGAGTGGGACAACGGCCGGCAGTTCGTCGAGATGTGGGTGAAGCCGGGCGACATGTTCCGCCCCTGTCCGGATCCGGAGATCGATGACAGCTCGTGTGGCCTGGCATTCCCCGAGGGCGTGTCCAGCGAGCACAAGACGTGGATCTCCAACAACTACGCCTCGAGCTACGGCTTCTGGCAGAGCGCGCACTACCCGTGGACGGGCCTGGGCTACACCTATGACTGGTGCAGCCAGGACACCAAGCACGTGGGCGCCAGCGAGTTCGTCGTGCGTCCCGGCTCGATCGTCAACGTGACGGCCATCATCGACCGCAACACCTACTGCGCGCAGTAGGCCTGGCTCCTCCCCCGGGCATGCCAGCGAGGGTTGCTGGTATGTCCGCGGCGGAGGCGAGGGGTGACTGAACAGGTCACCTCTTTGTTGATTACTATAGAAGTAGGGGAGGGCCCATGCTACCTGTTGAGCAATGGAGCCCTTCATCTCCCATGAGGATGCTTCCCCTCGCTGGCGGGGGCGTGGTCTTCTGCCGCCGGAACCCATGACGGTCACGGTCAAGAAACCCGCGACGTACCAGGACCTCTGCGCCCTGCCGGAGACGGTGGTGGGGGAACTTGTCGATGGCGAGCTCGTTGCCTCGCCCCGGCCCGCCAGCCGCCATACGCTCGTGACCTCGGCACTGGGGGTCGAGATCGCCGGGCCCTTCCAACGCGGCCGAGGGGGCCCGGGGGACTGGTGGATCCTCGATGAGCCGGAGCTGCACTTCGGCGGCGATGTGCTCGTTCCGGATCTGGCCGGCTGGAAGCGCGCTCGGATGCCAGTGTATCCAGACGAGCCCTTCTTCACCCTTCCGCCAGATTGGGTCTGTGAAGTGCTCTCTCCGTCGACCTCGAGCTTCGACCGGATAAAGAAGATGCCGGTCTACATGCGCGAGCAGGTGGGCCACGTCTGGCTCATCGAGCCGGTGACCCGGGCGCTCGAGGTCTTCCGGCGCGAGGGGGACCGATGGGTGCTCGCGGGCAACTACGGCGGGGACCAGCGCATCCGCGCGGAGCCCTTCGAGGCCGTGGAGCTGGAGCTCGAAGCGCTCTGGCTTCCTTCCAGGTGATCGCCCGGTCTACTGGCCGCGCTTGCGCTCCTTATTGCTCCCTCCTGGAGCCGTGCTCGCCGGTGGCTCACTCAGCTTTCGGATGCGCGCGGCGTGCTCGAGCTGGAGATCCCGGCTGCGCCGCAGCATGTCCCGGATGAGCTCGAGCTCCTCCACGCTGTAGCGCTGCAGCATCGCGCGCCCTGCCTGGGCGATGGGTCCCCAGAGCTCCTCCACCTGCTCGCGCGCCTCTGGCGTCACCTCCACGAGCACCCGCCGCCGGTCCACCGTGTCGCGCACCCGGCGCACCTTGCTCGCCCGCTCCAGTCGATCCAACACCGTCGTCACGGCACTCGGCGACAGCCCCACCGCCTCCGCCAGCTCCCCCGCCGTCATCGGCCCTCGGAACAGCAGCAGCCCCATCCCCCGCAAATCGCTCCGGTTGACTCCCAGCCGCTCGGCCGCCGCCTCGTCCACCGCGTCCCTCGCGTCCTGCTCCTCCGTCACCGTCCGGCCTACCTCCTCGATCAGCGCCTTCTTTTCTTGGTTTGACATTCGAATCTTTCGAACTTAGAAATAAATGAACTTCGAAACACACGATACTCCAAGGACCTACGATGAGGACGAATCCAAGGGAAGCGTTGATCATCGGTTGTGGGATCGCCGGCCCGGTGGTCGCCATGGCACTGCAGCGAGCGGGGCTCTCCGCGACCCTCTACGAGGCGCGTGCGGAGCCGGCCCCCCACGTCGGGGCCTTCTTGAACCTGGCCCCGAATGGTCTCAACGCGCTGGGGGCGCTGGGCCTGGATGCCCAGGTGAAGGCGGCGGGGTTCGCCTGCACGGGCATGGTCTTCCGCAACAGCCGCGGCAAGCGCATCGGAGAGATGGACGGCGGCTCCGACGCGCAGCGCTATGGCACGGCAGGCATCATCATCAAGCGCGGGTTGCTGCATCAGGTGCTGCTCGAGGAGGCCGTCCGCCGGGGCATCCGGGTGGAGTTCGGCAAGAAGCTCGAGGGCCTCCAGGTGGATGCTGGGCGCTCGGTGACCGCCCGCTTCGAGGATGGCACCCAGGCCCGTGGGGAGCTGCTGCTCGGCTGCGATGGGCTTCACTCGCGCACCCGCCGGCTGCTGCTGCCCGACGCCCCCGCCCCCACGTACACGAAGATGGTGGGCTGCGGCGGCTTCCTCCCCAACACGCTCGGGCTGCCTCCTTCCAGCACGATGCACATGACCTTCGGCAAGCGGGCCTTCTTCGGCTACTTCGTGCCCACGGCCGGGGAGATCTTCTGGTTCAACAACCTCCCTCAGCCCGAGGAGCCCTCCCGAGGGGCGCTCTCCTCCCTGTCGGCTGAGGAGTGGCGGCGGAGGCTGCTCGAGGTGCACGCCGAGGATCCATCCCCCATTCCGGACATCCTCCGGGCGATGACGGGGGAGATCGGCCAGTACCCCATCCACGACATCCCTTTCCTGCCCACCTGGCACCAGGGCCCCGTCTGCCTGGTGGGGGATGCCGCGCACGCCACCTCACCCCATGCCGGACAGGGCGCGTCGCTGGCCATCGAGGATGCGCTGGTGCTCGCCCGCTGCCTGCGCGACGTGCCGGACGTCGCCCGCGCCTTCGCGGCGTACGAGGGGCTGCGCAAGGAACGGGTGGAGAAGCTGGTCCGGCAGGGCCGGCGCAACGGGGACATGAAGCCGGGTGCCAGCCCGCTGGCGGACTGGGTGAGAGACCTGTTGATGCCCTTCTTCCTCAAGCTCGGCACCCGCACCACGGATGGGACGTACTCCTACCGGATAGATTGGGAACAAAAGGTCGTGTTTTGATGGGAATTCTCGTTTTTCTGAGAAGGTGGGAGGGCGCCAGCGAGCGGTGTTTCCAGAGCCAGGAACATCCCGTGGCAAGGGCGGTGTAGACTTCCTCGGGCATTGAAGCCCCGCTCTGGCCCCATGCAGAAGAAGATCTCCGACGACCTCTCGACGACCGCCGTGCATACGCGCGGCCGGCAAGCGCTGGCGCCTGTCATCGTGCCAGCCCTGACCATCGTCTCCCACCCGCAGCCCCAGCGAATCGGCGAGCGGCGGCTGCTGAGCGAGATGGTCGCCGCCGCGGGCAGAACGGCCTCGCTCTCGCGCAATGCGCCAGACTTCTCCCGTCCCGGCGGCCTCCTGGCCCTGCCCCTGGGGGACCCCTTCATCAGCCGCAAGCCCGTGCAGTTCGAGCCCGGGGCCCGCGGCGGGGTGCGGCTGCTCGTGCCGGAGGATGGGACACAGGTGAAGGTGGCCGGGCAGTCCGTCGTGGGCTGCCGGGAGTTCTCCCCCGAGGAGCTGACCGCGGGCGTGCCGCTGGAGCTCTCCGAGCGCGTGGTGCTGCTGCTGCACCATGCGTCCTCCACGGAGCGCGGCCCGGGGGACCTGGGCATGGTGGGGCAGGGCGAGGGCGTGTGCCGGGTTCGCGAGGATGTCGCCCGCGTGGCGGACCTGAACGTGCCGGTGCTGATTCGCGGCGAGACGGGCTCGGGCAAGGAGCTGGTGGCCCGCGCCATCCACCAGCACAGCACGCGCCGGGACGGGCCCTTCGTCAGCGTCAACCTGGGCGCCCTCTCCAAGGAGCTGGTCTCCGCCGAGCTCTTCGGTGCTCGCAAGGGCGCGTATACGGGAGCCACCGGAGATCGCGACGGCTTCTTCCGCGCCGCGCATGGCGGCACGCTCTTCTTGGATGAGGTGGGCGAGGCCCCGCCCGAGGTGCAGGTGGCGCTGTTGCGCGTGCTCGAGACGGGCGAGGTGTTCCCGGTCGGTGGGAGCGCTCCGGTGCGCGTGGATGTGCGGCTCATCACCGCCACGGACGCCAACCTGGAGGATCGCATCCGCCAGGGACTCTTCAAGGCGCCGCTGCTGCACCGGCTGGCGGGCTTCGAGATTCAAGTGCCGCCGCTGCGCGAGCGCCGCGAGGACATCGGCCCGCTCTTCATGCACTTCGCTCGTCAGGAGCTGGAGACCACGGGCGAGGCCCAGCGGCTGACGTCCTCGGACCCCCGCGCCGAGCCGTGGCTGACCACGTCGCTGGCCGTTCGGCTGGTGCGCTACGCGTGGCCCGGCAACATCCGCCAGCTGCGCAATGTGGCTCGGCAGCTCGTCATCGGCAGCCGGGGCCTGTCTGGCCTGCGCGTCGATGCGCGGCTCGAGCAGGAGCTGGACTCCGCCGCCGCCCCTGTCCCCGGGCAGACCGTGTCCACCCGGGCCCCGGCCGACACCGCCACCGAGGAGCCGGATGGCGCCGACGACAAGGTCGCCCGCCGCAAGCCCTCGGACGTGGGCGAGCAGGAGCTGCTGGAGGCCCTGCGCGCCAGCTCGTGGGACCTCAAAGCGGCCGCGGACCGGCTGGGCATTCCCCGTTCCTCCGTCTACGTGCTCATCGACAAGAGCACCCTCATCCGCACCGCCAGGGACCTGAGCCCGGAGGAGATCTCTCGCTGCTTCCAGGAGTGTCAGGGCGACCTGGACCAGATGGTGCGGCGGCTCGAGGTCTCCAAGCGCGCCCTCCAGCGTCGCGTGCGCGAGCTGGGCCTCGGCGGTGACTGACGTGTCAGCGCCGGAGTTGACGTGTTCGTGACACGTCGGCCGGAGCTCTGGCGCGGCCGCGAGCTCTGTGCTCCCGAGGGAGCGGGTATGTCAGGCTCGCTGGTACGGGGCCTGCAATCTCCCGATGGCAACGCTCATCCAACGTCCCCATGTGGGATCCAAGGAGTCCAGTCGCATGGCCACTATCCACGTCATCATCACTGAAACCGACCTTCGCTACCCGGACGGCCAGACGATCCACCCGGGAGACACGGTGAAGTTCCAGGTGGATGGCACCATCGGCGATGTCACGGTGCAGCCCGACACGCCCTGCTGCTTCACCTCGTCGGCTTCCTTCACGCTCAACACGGACACCCTCGCGACGTCCGCGCATCAGGAGACCGTCGCGAACGTCCTCCCCGCCAAGTACCATTTCACGGCGGACGTCCCCGAGGAGGTCCGCAGGAAGTTCCCCAACTGGGAGGTGAAGCGGGGCGAGCTGGATGTGTCGACGGGTCCCAAGGAGGAAGAAGAGAAGCAGAAGGGCACGCGGCGTTAGGGCACGGGCGGACCGGTCACGGGCTGCCGCAACGCGGTGAGCCGGTGACGCCACGCGGGCCCGAGGTGGGGATTGCGGGCCAGCGCCTGTTCCAGTTCCTCGCGGGCCTGGTCGCGCCATGCTCGTTGTTGCTCGGCGCCTGCGGCGGTGCCGGCCATCGCCAGGAGCACGCTGGCGTGCAGGACCTGGGCACGGGCCCACTGGGGCCGGGCGGCCAGCACCTGCCCGGCCAGCTCGAGGGCTTGTTTCAGGACCGGGGCCGGGTCGGAGCCCCGGTGCTCCATCCATTCGGCCCGGTCGCGGTGGAAGTGGCCGGCGGCGAGCCGGTACTCCAGTTGCCGGGGGTCCAGCTCCAGCGCCTGTTGCCAGGCCTTGGCCGCCTGCTCGAAGTCCTCGTCCCGGGCCTTGTCCTGATGGGCCAGCCAGCGGGCCCGGACACCGAGCGTCTCCCCGAGGTAGCGCCACGCGTTACCCAGCCGGGGGTTGAGCTCGCGCGCCCGTGCCAGCGCCCCCTCGGCACTGCCGAGCTCCGACCGTGGATCTCCCCCCTGCTCCAGCACCCAGGTGGCCAGCAGCAGATGCGCCCGGGCCTGGTTGGCCCAGAGGTCGGCATCGCCGGGCAGCAGCTCGAGCGCCTTGCGATAGGACTCCAGGGCGGCACGCAAACCGGGGCCCGGGTCCTCCCGCCGCGCGAGCTGGAACAGGGCTCGCGTCACCCGCACCTCGCCGAAGTTGTTCCAGGCGAAGGACTGCTGGGGCGCCATGTTCCGGGCATGCTCGAAGGACTTCCAGGTCTCGGCGAGCAGGGGCTCGGGGTCGCCACCCTCCTCCCAGACTTGTTCCGCCTGCCACAGGAGCGCCGCGCCCAGGCTGTTGTGGAGCTGCGGCAGCTTGGAGTTGATGGCCAGTCCCTGGCGGTAGAGCGCCAGCGCCTTCTCCAGGTCCGGCCCATACTCCTCGCCGTGGTCCCTGCGATGGCGGGCGAGCAGCTCGGAGGCATAGGCCCCCTGGAAGCAGGCCACGGGATTGGAGGGGTTGAGGGTCAGCGCCCGCTCGAGCGCATCGCGGGCCCGCCCCAGGTCTCCCGCCTTGTCCGGGGCGTTCGGGGTCGAGGCCCGCTTGCGGTACACGCTGCCCAGGTTGATCCACGCATCCGACTGACGCTCATCCAGTTGGATGGCCGCGAGGTACGCGTCGATGGCCTTCCCTTGCTGGACGAGCGGCTCGCCTCCGTGCTCGCTCTCGTAATCGGCCCACACCCGGTGGCTCACTCCGAGGTTGATGAAGAAGTGGTAGTCGCGGGCCTCGGGGCGGACGCGCTCGAAGGACTCGAGGGCCAGACGCAGCTGCTCGCGCGGATCCTGTCCCTGCTGCTGCCGGTAGCGGGCCCACAGCCTGTAGGTGATGGCCATGTCCAGGGTGACGCCGTCCGAAGGCGCGAGCTCCTTGGCGGCGCGCGCGGCGGCGAGGGACTTCTCCAACAGGGACTCCACGCCGTCGCCGCCCTTCTGGAGGCGATGCTCGGCGAGCCGGCGGTGCAGGCGCGCCACGGCCAGGTGGGAGAGGGCGTGGTCGGGCGCGGCGGTGAGCGCGCGGGAGAGGGACTCCTGGCCACGCTCGTAGTGGGGCTGGACGTTGCCTTGGCCATACAGCTCCATGACGAGTGTGGAGATCTCCAGCAGGGCCAGGGAGTAGTGCACGACGGGAGCACTCTCGGCGGTGGCGATGGCGGAGGCATAGGCCTGACGGCCGGCGTCGAGGTCCGTTTGGGCGCCGGGGCGGTCTCCCTGGCTCCAGCGCTGGTTGGCCCGGGCCAGGAGGATGTCACCCCGGAGCAGTGGCCCCTCGTGGAACCAGGGCTGCGTGCCGCCCATGGCGTCCAGGTGGGCCAGCGCCTCTTCGTGATGGTCCTCGAAGAAGGCGAGGAGTGCCTTCACATATAAAGGAGGGGCGGGGACGTCGGGGCCCTCTGCCTGGCGGAGGTAGGCGAGAGCGGGGTCCCGGTAGCGCTGCTGGAGTTCGCGGCGGCGGGCCTCGCGCTGCTCGGGGCTGCGCCGCTCTACCTCCTGCAGCAGTTGCTCCTTGTAGAGATGGCCGAGCACCAGCGCGAGCGCCCAGGCCACGCGCGGCTCGCGGTAGCCGTGCGCCCAGGCGGACTCGAGCCGCTCACGCGCGCCCGCTCTGTCATCCAGCGCGAGCAGCCCGCGGCCCAGGGCGTACTGTCCTGGCCCCATGGCATGCGCGCCCGCCTGGCGCACCTCGGCCTCCAGCGCGTCCATCTCCGCGCGCAGGGCCTTCCGGTCCTCGCGCGTGTCGTGCAGCCGGGAGAGGGCGGAGTAGCGCGCCGCGGCTTCAATCCGCTCCACGCGCTCGGTGAAGCGGCGGGAGAGGCGCTCGCGCTCGGCCACCTCGCCACGGGCGACCACGGCCTGGCCGAGGGCCAGCAGCACCACCAGCAGCGCGGCGGAGCCCAGGGACAGGGCCACCCGGTGCTTGCGGGCGCGCTTGCGCAGCCGGTAGCCCAGGCCCTGACGCGCCAGCACGGGCTCTCCGCTGAGGAAGCGCTCCAGGTCCTCGGTGAGCGCGCGCGCCGAGTCGTAGCGGGCCGGGCGCTCCTTCTCCAGGCACTTGAGGACGATGGCTTCGAGGTCCGCGGGGATGTTCTTGTCCAGCGCGCGCGGGGGCCGGGCCTCCTCGGACTGGAGGCGGGTGATGACCTCGAGGGCATTGGCGCCGGTGAAGGGCGGCTTTCCGGTGAGCAGCGCGTAGAGCGAGGCGCCCAGGGCGTAGACGTCCACGCGCCGGTCGAGCTGGGAGACCTCGCCCCGGGCCTGCTCGGGCGCCATGTAGTGGGGCGTGCCGAGCACCGCGCCCGAGGCCGTGCCTTCCTCCTTCCAGTCGCGCGCCAGGCCGAAGTCCATGACGAAGGGCGACAGGCCTCCGTCCTGGGTGCGCTCCACGAGGATGTTGGCGGGCTTGATGTCGCGGTGGACGAGCCCGGCGCGGTGGGCCGCGTGTACGCCCTCGGCGGCCTGGCTCAGCAGCAATACCTTCTGCTCCAGCGTGAGCGAGGGCGCGAGCTGGCCCAGGGGCTGTCCGTCCACGTACCGCATGGCGATGAAGCCACGGCCCTGCACCTCGCCGACCTCGTACACCTCGCACACGCGCTCGTGGCGCACCCGGGCCTGGGCGCGGGCCTCGGCGAGGAAGCGGCGCGCGAGCTCGGGGTCATCCCCGCGCACGAACTTGAGCGCCACGTTGCGACGCAACAGTGGGTCATACGCGAGGAACACCAGGCCCATGCCGCCCTGGCCGAGGAAGCGCACGGGCTGGTAGCGGTCCCACCCAGGCACCGGGAAGGTTGGCTCGCGCGGCTCGCTGGAGGCGGGTCCGCTACCGGAGGAAGACGGCGCCTGGGGCGAGGAGTTGGCGGAACCGCGGGGAATGGGAGTCAGGGTGGCGGCTTCTTCGGGCTGGGCGCCACTCGGGGCGGAGTCCGCATGCCGGCCCGTGTTCTCTTGAGAGAGCTCCTCGCGCAGCATGAGCAGGGTGTCCTCGGAGAGCCGGCCTCGCTCTCTCAGCAGCTCGAGGGGGCCGCGCTCCAGACGGAGCGCTTCCTCTCGCAGGGCTTCTGCCTCCTCATGGGAGAGCAGTCCCTCGTCCAACACGAGGAGCAACTCCTCCTCGTACGCCTCGTGCCTTGCCCCTGTGGTGCTCACGCGGAGAGCATACCGGCAGGTGCCATCCTTACGGGAGTTCCGCACGCGGGTCCTTCTCCCTGAGCGAGCCTGTGGGAAGGGGCTCCGGGCAAGCGTGCGCCGGGTGGGGTGATGCCCGCCCCACGGTACCCGGTGGCCCGTGGGGTGGTGGTACCGCGGACTGCACCGGCGGGCCCGAGGGTGAAATGCCAGGGGGCCCGGCACTTCACTCACTCGGGCCCTGCCCCCGATTCCCAGGCCGGGGGCGGCCCGCCGGCGGGGCCTACTCGAGGACCACGAACTCCACGCGCCGGTTGTTGGCGCGGCCATCGGCCGTGGCGTTGGTGTCGATGGGCTTCTCCATGCCGAAGCCCTCCGACGTCAGCCGGTCCGGCGTGATGCCCTTCTGCACCAGGTACTCACGCACCCACCGGGCGCGGCGCTGCGACAGGTCCTTGTTGTAGCTGGCCTTGCCGGCGCTGTCGGTGTGCGCCTCGATGCGCAGCTTCTTGATGTCCGGGTTGGTCTCCAGCACGTCGGCCACCTGGTCGAGGATGGGCAGGGACTGGGCGAGCGCGTTGTCCTTGTCGGTGGCGAAGAACACCTTCTCCAGCGTGCGCAGCTTGCCCTTCTCGACCACCACCTTCGACGGAGCGGGAGGCGGCGGAGGCGGCGGAGGCGCCTCGACCATCACCACCACGTTGGCCATGGCCGAGCGGTCGGGGCTGCCCGCGACGCGGTAGGTGAACGTGTCGCGGCCGGAGAAGCCCTGCTTCGCCGTGTAGCGCAGCGCGCCCTCGGGCGTGGTCTCCACGATGCCGCCGCTGGAGGTCACTCCCACCTCGGTCACGCGCAGCAGCTCGCCGGGCTGGCCCTCGTCGTTCTGCAGGATGTTGAGCGTGATGGACTGGCCCGCGAGCACCCGGCCCGCGTCGTCATTCGCCACGAGCGCGGGAGGAGGAGGAGGCGGCGGCGGGGCGGTGACGATGGGCGCCGGAGGCGGCGGAGCCGGCTGCACCGGGCGTCGCAGCGAGTCCGACGGGGCGTAGCTGATGGCCGCGAGCGCCCGGAAGCGGGGCGTGCCGAAGCCGTTGGTGAGGCCCGGGCCCGCGCCCACCGTCATCTCCAGGTTCTTGTAGAAGCCCCAGCGCAGGGCCATCAGCAGCTCCAGCGGGCTCGTGGGGACGGAGGGGCTCATGAGCCCCACCTCGCCGGACAGGGTGGACAGCAGCGCGAGCTTCCAGCGCGGCACCAGGTCCACCTTGCCGCCGATGCCGTACGTCACCGAGGTGCCGAGGTGGAGGTTGAGGAAGCGCTGCGGGCGCCCGAAGTAGATGCCGGCGTTGGCCATGACGGCCGAGCCACGGGGGCCCCGCCACTCGCCCACGAGCGTGGGGTTGAAGGTGACGCTGCCGCCGCCCAGGTACGAGTCCTTCGGAGCGGTGGGGAACGTCACGGGCAGCGCCAGCGCGAGCCCGTAGTTCTCGGAGCGCAGCAGCGCCGTCTTCAGGTTGAGCCGCAGGTCGGAGAACGCCGTGGTGGCGAGTGCTCCCTGGAGATTGGGATCCACCATCCCCGCGCCGCTGGTGGTCTGGTAGACCATCATCGGTAGGGCCGCGCCGAGCTCGAACCGGTCGAACAGGGCCACGGAGCCGGCGAGCGTGAGGTACGTCTGTCCGCCGACGAGGATGCGCTGGAAGCTCGGGTTGTCGGTGGAGACGAGGCGCAGCGGATGGTGGGCGTAGTCGGCGAAGAGGCGGGCGCTGAAGGTGAGGTGCTCGGGGACGTGCGCGGACTGCACGCCGAGCAGGTCATCCCGGCCGGGCTGCGGCTGGAAGCGCTCCACGAGGAAGGAGCGGCTCAGGTCCTCCTGGGCCAGGGCGGCCGCGGGAGCGGAGACCGCGGCGGCGGCGGCGAGCACCGCGCCCGTCTTCCGGCGGCGGCGCAGGAACGCGGAGAGCGAGCCCAGCACCAGCGGCCACAGCGAGGCCGTACCGGCGGTGGTGGAGCAGCCGCTGCCCTGCACGAGCCACTTGGAGTGGTCACCCTCCGGCTTGCAGGTGCCGTTCAGGCAGAAGGAGTTCTCCGCGCACTGGTCATCGGAGGTGCAGGCGTCGAAGCAGGCCGTCTCCCCGCAGGCGTAGTCGCCGCAGCTCTGCGTCTGGAGGGTGCAGGCACCGGCGCCGTTGCAGGCACCGCCCGTGACGGCCACGCCCTCGGAGCAGCTCGCCGAGCCGCACTGCACGGAGGCCTCGGGGAAGGAGCAGGTGTCGCGCGTCGTGCCGTCGCAGACGCCGCCGCACTCGGAGCCATCGGAGCCGCAAGCCGGACGGTCACCCCTGGGAGCACCCGTCACCGCGCCGCAGGTGCCCACGCTGCCAGTCGTGTTGCAGGCCTCGCACTGGCCATCGCAGGAGGTATCGCAGCACACGCCATCGGTGCAGAAGCCGGTGGAGCAGTCGCTGTCGGTGGTGCACTCGCCGCCCCAGTCCGTGCCCGGACGCTTGGTGAAGGAGGCGACCAGGTCGTGGGCCTGGGTGACGTTCGTCAGGACGTAGGTGCCGCCCGAGACGGAGGACGTCACCTCCGAGTCATTGTCCGTGAGCGAGCCGAACGTGTAGCCCGGGGTCACCGTGACGGTGCAGGTGACGGGCTGGCCGTGCACGATGGGCGAGGGGCAGGAGACGGAGCCACCGGGCCCGTTGCTGCTGGTGGTGATGGGGTACGTGTTGACTGTGAAGAGGGCGGTGACGTTGGTCGCCTGGCTGACGGTGAGGGTGCAGGGGTTGGTGGTGCCGGTGCAGCCGCCGCTCCAGCCCGCGAAGGTGCTGCCCGGCTGGGCCGTGGCGGTGAGGCTCACCTGGGAGCCCTCGAGGAAGTCGGCGCTCGCCGAGTCGCAGCTCGGGCCGCAGTTGATGGCGGCGGGGCTGGTGACAATGGTGCCGCTGCCCGTGCTCGTGGGGTCCTTCTGGGCCGTCACGGTGTGCAGGGTGCCGACGCCGTTGACGTCGACGGCCGTGTTGTTGGTGTCATCCGGGTCCTGCATGCCCGCCGGGACGGAGACGGAGGCGCGGTTGGTGATGGAGTCGGAGCCGGAGCCGGGGATGACCTGCCCGGCCACGGTGTAGGTCAACTTGCCGCCCACCGGGAGGTCCGCGGTGGTGTGGATGTTGCCGGTGCCCGAGGCGGCCGGGCAGGTGGCGCCACCCGAGGCCACGCACGTCCAGGACACGCCGGTGAGCGCGGCCGGGATGTCATGGTCGATGGCGGCGCCGTTGGCGGCGTTGGGGCCGTGGTTGGAAACGTCGAGGGTGTAGCTGACGGGCCGGTCCCAGCCGACGGCGACGACACCATCGGAGATCGAGGCGGAGAGGTCGGCGTAGGAGACGTTGGTGGTGAGGGCCGTCTGGACGAGGGGCCCGATGAGCGGGGACACGCCCTTGCCGCCGACGTTGTAGTTGCCGTGGGCCACCTGGCCAGTGGCCGTGGGGTCGATGTGCACCTTCACGTCGAAGGTGGTGCTGGCGGTGGGGTTCATCGTGCCCAGGTCACACGTCACCGTGCGGGTGGCGCTGTTGTGCGTGCAGGTGACGCCGGGCGGCGTGTCGATGGAGACGAACGACGTCTGGTCGGGCAGGACGATGGTGACGGTGGTGTTGTCCACCGGGCCCTCGCCCGAGTTCTTGACGAGATAGGTGTACGTCAGGTCCGAGTCCGTGTTGGAGGACTTGGGAGCGCTGGCGGCGATGGAGAGGCCGGGGAGGAACGAGCCGAAGCCGTCCACGTACACATGGCCCCAGTGGGCACCCGGCGAGCAGCCCGCGGCGATGACCTCGAGCTCCACGGTGTCTCCGACGGAAAGATGCGCGTCACCGGGCGCGACGTCAACGGCCTGCCAGTCGGTGTACTGGATGTTGCCGCTGGTGGTCTTCCAGGGGACGCCGGGCTGGTTGGCGAAGTTGAAGGTGCTCCAGAGCACGGTGTTGCGCGTCACGTTGCGCAGGGTGATGTAGATGTATGGCTGCTGGTGCTGCTCGTGGTTGGGGTTCTGGAGCACCGGGGCGAGCGCGAACCGGACGTGCAACTTGCCGTCGGCCGGGTCCACATCGGAGGTGCCCAGCGTCGCCGACTGCACCAGGCGGTTGACGTTCTTCTGGTTACCCAGCTCGTTCACCACCGCGGCCCACTTGCCATACTTGGGCCAGCGCAGCGAATCGGCGGCGGTGAGTCCGGCGGGAATCTGGGTCTCCGGGCCGCCCGTGGCCTCCTTGGCGGCGGTGCGGTTCGTCCCGCCCGGATCGAAGTTGAGATCCGCGGTGCTGGTGGGCGGAATGGTGATGCCGGGGTTGAGGTGGGTGGTGACGGTCCAGCCGTTGAGCGTGCCCTCCTCGAAGTTGCCGTTGGTGAAGAGGGACTGGGTGCTGACGGCGGTCTCGGGCCGAGCGGACTCCTCGGAGGTGTCGCTGCGGGTGCAGCCCGAGGTCATGGCGACAAGCAGCGCGAGCGCCGTGCAAAGAGGCGTGAGGGTCACTCCGCGCCGAATCGTGCGGCGCGGGGACGGTGTGGACGACGGATTCATGGTTGCTCCTGAGGCTCCCCCCTGATGGCTTCGGGAGCCGACACCCGGCGGGGTGTGCCGAGGCCTAAAGCAGCAACCGTGCCTAGGGGCCGCTCAGGGGCCGTTCAGAGGGAGAGCCAGGAGAAACCGGTCCGGGAGGCCCGGGACGGGCGCCTTTTGACGCGTCAAAGGGGGGGCCGCCACCGGCGTTGACGCGTCAAGAACCGGGGGGAGCCATTCTCTTGAATGTTGGAAGCAGCCGGGCAGGGCCTCCGGTATTCGGCCCGAAGCACGGCGTGCCTTGCGTTCCACGCCGGCCCATGTCGACATGGCCCCGCCTTCGTGGCTCTGGTGCATCCGCCAGGATGGGAGGCCTCATGGGCGTCATCTACCTGATGGGCTGTATCATCGTGCTGCGCTTGGGGACGCGAATCCATTGCGCCACCGCGGCCGTGATCGTCCTGGTGGCCCTGGGGGTTCGCTTCCTGCCCGGGTTGATGGAGGAGTCTCCTCCGGAGCCGCCGCCCGGCGCCCCTCTCCAGAACACGGGCAGCGAGAGGCGCCCGGACGAGAACCAGGCACTCCTCATCGTGCTCGGCGCGCTCCTGCTCATCGGCGTCCTGTTCGCCGTTGTTTCGAAGGTGGACTGACGGGGGAGATTTCCCGGGGCCTCCAGGTGCCGCCTCTATGATGCGGCGGAACGTCACTCCCCAGAGGGATTTCCCCACATGCCCGCACCGCTCCGCCGTGCCCTCTCCGCCGCCACGCTGGCTGCCTTGCTGCTGCCCCTCGGGTGTTCCACCTCCCTCACCACCAAACGCGAGGATGAGAAGCGCATGAGCTCCTCCGACGACGTCTCCAGGTCCGCCCCCCGTTGGGGCATCGTCATCCACGGCGGCGCGGGCGTCATCAAGCGCGAGTCCCTCTCCTCCGAGCGCGAAGCCGCCGTCCGCGCTGTCCTCGCCGAGTCCCTTCAGGCCGGCCACGCCATCCTCGCCAAGGGCGGCTCCAGTCTGGATGCCGTCACCGCCGCCGTCCGCGTCATGGAAGACTCGCCCCTCTTCAACGCCGGCAAGGGCGCCGTCTTCACCCATGACGGCAAGAACGAGCTCGATGCCGCCATCATGAATGGGCGCACCCGCGAGGCCGGCTCCGTGGCGGGCCTGCACCACGTGAAGAACCCCATCGTGCTCGCGCGGGCCGTCATGGAGAAGTCCCCGCACGTGATGATGATCGGCGCGGGCGCCGAGGAGTTCGCGAAGCAGCAGGGCGTGGAGCTCGTCCCCGAGAGCTACTTCTATACAGAGGACCGCTGGCAGTCCCTGCAGCGCGCGCTCGAGGCCGAGAAGAAGCAGCAGGAGGCACCGCCCGAGCAGGGGCAGCCCCAGGGCCCCTCGACCTTCTGGGAGCACCCCGCCGGCCGCGAGCACAAGTTCGGCACCGTGGGCGCGGTGGCGCTGGACCAGTCCGGCAACCTCGCCGCGGGCACCTCCACCGGTGGCATGACGAACAAGCGCTTTGGCCGCGTGGGAGATGTCCCCGTCATCGGCGCCGGCACCTATGCCAACGAGCGCTGCGCTGTCTCCGCCACCGGCCATGGCGAGTACTTCATCCGCTACACCGTGGCCCGCGACATCTGCTCGCGCATGGAGTACCTGGACCTACCGCTGCTCGAGTCCGCCAACCAGGTTGTCATGGATGTCCTCGTGAAGGCCGGGGGGGAGGGCGGTGTCATTGCCATGGATGCCCAGGGTAACGTCGCCATGCCCTTCAACTCGTCGGGCATGTACCGCGGCTACATGGGGCCGGACGGTGTCGCCGCTGTCGCCATCTTCAAGGAGTGACAGATGAAGCAGCTCGAAGGCAAGGTCGCGCTGGTGACTGGAGCCAGCTCGGGAATCGGTCGTGCCACGGCCATCGCCATGGCTCGGGCCGGTGCGAAGCTCGTCGTCGCCAGCCGCGGCCACGAGGGCAACGCTGAGACGGTGGAGCTGATCCGCAAGGAAGGCGGCGAGGCCATCGCCATCCGCACGGACGTGACGAATGCCTCGGACATCGAGGCGCTCGTGCGCGGCACCGTCGAGCACTACGGCCGGTTGGATGTCGCCTTCAACAACGCGGGCACCACCGTCGCGCCGAAGGCTCTCCACGAGTTCGACGAGGCGGAGTGGGACCTCGTCCTGGACACCAACCTCCGGGCCGTCTGGCTGTGCATGAAGTACCAGGTGCGGCAGATGCTCGCGCAGGGCGGCGGTGCCATCGTCAACATGTCCTCCATGGCCGGGCTCATTGGCACCAAGGGACTCGGCGCCTACACCGCCAGCAAGCACGGCGTGCTCGGCCTCACGAAGACCGCGGCGCTCGAGTACGCGCAGCAGCGCATCCGCGTGAATGCGGTGTGCCCGGCTGTCATCCGCGGCACCGTGCTGGTGGAGAGCCTCTTCCGAGAGCACCCGGAAGTAGGCAAGGCGCTCGAGGCCACTCACCCCATCGGCCGCGCGGGCCAGCCGCAGGAGGTTGCCGAGGCTGTGGTGTGGCTGTGCTCCGATGCCGCCTCCTTCGTTACAGGCCACGCGCTCAACGTTGACGGCGGTACCTTCGCCGGCCGCTGAGTCCCAGACGCGCAGGGGGTGACATGGGTTCAACTCGGGGCCCGTGTACCCTCACCCTGTCCCTCTCCCGAGGGGA
Source organism: Archangium lansingense (assembly GCF_026626635.1). Taxonomy (GTDB): domain Bacteria; phylum Myxococcota; class Myxococcia; order Myxococcales; family Myxococcaceae; genus Archangium; species Archangium lansingense. The sequence goes on along the minus strand of NZ_JAPNKA010000001.1, from coordinate 12,697,326 downwards.
GAGGGGATGTTCACTGCGGGGCGGCTCACGGCGGGGAGGTTCAGGGCGAGGCTCCGAGGTTGTGCGCCTGCGTGAGCAGGGTGAGCACTTCCTCGTCGTCCACCTGGTGGAAGTCCTCGTACCAGGCGCTCACCGCCCCCAGCCTGTCCGGCTCCTGTACCGCGATCACCTCGTCTACCTCCTCGCGGCGCAGGGCCTCCGCCGTCTCCGCCGACGCCACCGGAACCGCCAGCACCAGCTTGTCCGGCCCCAGTGCTCGTACCGCTCGTGCCGCCGCTCGCGCCGTGCCTCCCGTCGCCAGTCCGTCATCGACCAGCAGCACCGTGCGCCCCCGCATGTCCGGCAGGGGCCGCTCGCTCCGGTACAGCCGCACCCGCCGCGCCAGCTCGCGCGCCTCTTGATTCGCCACCCCCAGCGCGTCCTCGTTCGTCAGGTCCGCGTATGCGAGCACCTCTGGGTTCACGTACAGCGCGCCGCCTTCTGCGAGGGCGCCCATTCCCAGCTCCGGCCGCCACGGCACTCCCAGCTTGCGCGCCACCAGCACCTCCAGTGGGACCCCCAACGCCGTCGCCACTTCGTAGCCAACCGGTACTCCGCCTCGCGGGAGCGCCAGCACCACCGGCGTCTCGTCCAGTGTCTCCCTCAATCGCTTCGCCAGCATCCGTCCCGCTTCTTCCCGGTTCCGGAATCGCATCCTCATCGTCCTCCCTCCTTGCGTTACCTCATGGCGCGTGCAACTCCTCCCGCAGCTCCGCGACCACCTGCTCTCTCTCCGCGAGCAGCCCGGGGCTCACCTCCACCGGGTACGGGGGCCGCACTGGCTCGAGCTGCCGCACCTCCAGGGGCAGGTGGCCCAACTCCTCCCGCGCGTGCGCGCGTATTTCCTCCAGTGTTGGCGAGGCGTCCTCCATGCGTCGGCCCACATGCATCACCTGTCGCAGCAGCGGCCGGCCCGGGAGCACCTCGCCATGGCGGGCGAGCACGTCCCGCCGCGCTACACCGTCCTCCTCCTCGCGGAACACCTGCTTGCGCCCGGGCAGCAGCACCTTGCCCGTCGACAGCTTGAGCCGCCCGTGGCCCGCGTACTCCACCAGCTTGTAGGCCATGTCTAGCGCGGGCACGTCCGCGGACACTCCCATGGCCGTGCCTACGCCGAAGGCGTCGATGGGCGCGTGGTGGGCCAGCAGCCGCGCCACCTCGTCCTCATCCAGCCCGCCGCTGGCGAAGATTTGAACGCGCTCCAGCCCCGCCGCGTCCAGCAGCCAGCGCGCCGAGTGCGCCAGCGACACCAGGTCTCCCGAGTCCAGCCGCACCGCGCGCACCTGGAAGTCCGGGCCGAGCTCCCGCGCCAGCTCCACCACCTTTCGCACGCCCTCCAGCGTGTCGTACGTGTCCACCAGCAGCGTCGTCTCGGGGAAGCGGCGGACGTAGGCGCGGAAGGCGGCGAGCTCGTCGCCGTGCGCCTGAACGTAGCTGTGCGCCATGGTGCCGGCCACCGGAAGGCCGTAGCGCTGGCCAGCCAGCAGGTTGGACGTGGCACTCACTCCGGCCACATGGGCCGCGCGCGCCACCTTGAGGCCCGCATCCACCCCGTGCATCCGCCGCACTCCGAAGTCCACCACCGGCCGCCCCTGGGCCGCCTCCACCACTCGCGCTGCCTTGGAGGCCGCCAGCGTCTGCAGGTGTACCTGGTTGATGAGGTACGTCTCCACGAGCTGCGCCTCGGGCAGGGGCGCCACCACTTCCAGCAGCGGCTCCTCGGCGAAGACGGGCGTGCCCTCGGGCACCGCATGCACGTCTCCGGTGAAGCGGAAGTGCTCCAGCCAGTCCAGCAGCCGTGGTGAGAAGCGCCTCAGCGATTCCAGCCAGGCGAGCTCCTCGGAGGAGAAGCGGAGTGTCTCCAGGTACGCGAGGGCATCCTCCAGACCGCACGCGAGCAGGAAGTTGCGGCGCGCGGGCAGCCTGCGGACGAAGAGGCTGAAGGCGGCCTCGTCGTGGAGCCCCTCGGTGAGGTAGGCGTCCACCATGGTGAGCTCATAGAGGTCCGTGAGGAGCGCCGACGCCATGGTTTCCTTTCTGGCATGTCCCGTCTGAGGACGTCCCACTTGAGCACCATGCCCCTCGCCCTCCGGGAGAGGAGCCCCCCGTCGGTCAAAGGGGGGGCAAGCCCCCCGGGGTGAGGGTGCCTGTCACCGTGCCCTCACACCGAGGCCGACGGTCCTCCGCCCTGGGCCGAGGAGAGGGCCCAGCGCTCCAGCTCGGGTTGAGGCATGAGGCCGCTGCGGCGTGCCACCTCGCGGCCTCCCGAGAAGACAATGAAGGTGGGAATGCCCCGCACGCCGAGCTGACTGGAGGGCTGCGGGTGCGCTTCGGTGTTCAGCTTGAGGACGAGCAGCCGGCCCGCCTGGGCGCGGCCCACCGCGTCGAGAATGGGGGCAGCGGCGCGGCACGGGGCGCACCAGGGGGCCCATAGGTCCAGGAGGACGGGCACGGGCGAGGCACGCACCGCCCGCCACAGCGCTTCCCCGTCCACCTCCTGGGGTTGGCCCGACACGTCGAGCGGATTCTGGCAACGGCCGCAGGTGGGCTGGCCAGGGGGACGGGGCTCTCGGACACGGTTGAAGGCGCCACAGGACGCGCAACGGAACATGGGGGACCTCCAGTCCTCTCCGGTGAAGGTAGCGATGCGGTGGGGCCAGGGCTGTCCGCTCGCGTGCTCCGAGGGCGGGCACGCAGGCTTTGCGGTGGCTTCCCCTGGGGGTGCAGCTTTTACCTGGGCCACACGGGCGCGAATTGTCCCGCTCCCGGGCGGCTCGGGTGGCTAGAGTGCCCGGCACAGGACGTGAACTGACGCGTCGATGACACCTGGGCCCGCGGGCCCGTGCGGGAGTTGCCATGACCATTCTTTGTGCCACCCACTTCTCGGACGCTGCGCAGCGAGCGGCCACGGCCGCGGCGGAGCTCGCGCGGAAGATGAACGAGCCCCTCTTCCTGGTGCACGTGCTGCCGGGCGACATCGCGCGGGCCTTCGGCCAGACGCTGCGGGAGACGGCGACGTCGGCGTTGGTGGATGAGGTGCGGCGTCTGGAGAAGCTGGGGGCGCGGGTGAGCCACCAGCTGCTGACGGGCGAGCCGGCCGAGGAGCTGGTGCGCTTTGCGGAGGAGAAGGGGGCCGGGCTGGTGGTGACGGCGGGACCCACGAGCGCCTCGCCCTTCCTGGGGGTGGGTGGCACGGTGGACCGGCTGGCCACGGCGTTGCCGGTGCCGCTGATCGTGGTGCGCGAGGCGGAGCCCTTCGAGGCGTGGGTGAACGGGACGCGCCCGCTGAAGGTGATGCTGGGGGTGGACCGCTCGCTGCCTTTCGAGGCGGCGCGTGACTGGCTGCAAGGCCTGCGGCGGTACGGCCCGGTGGAGGTGGTGGCCGGGCGCATCTACTGGCCGCACGAGGAATACCAGCGGACGGGGCTGGCGCAGCCGATGTCCTTCCAGGACGTGACGCCCGAGCTGAAGCGCGCGCTGGAGCAGGATGTGCGCTCGCTGGTGTCGCCGCTGGAGACGATGGGACAGGCGCCGGCGCGTCTGAGGCTGGAGCCGGGGGTGGGGCGCATCGCGGACCACCTGGTGGCGCTGGCGGCCGAGGAGAAGGTGGACGTGCTGGTGGTGGGAACGCACCAGCGGCGAGCCCTCGGCAAGCTATGGAGCGTGTCGCACCATGCGCTGCGGCTGGCGAAGATGTCGGTGGTGAGCGTGCCCGCGGCGGTGTTGGCGCGGGGCTCGGCGGCGGCGATTCCCACGCTGCGCTCGGTGCTGGTGGCCACGGACTTCTCGGAGGCTGCCAACCGGGCCATTCCGTATGCCTTCTCGCTGCTGCCCAATGGGGGCACGGTGTACGTGGTGACGGTGGGGGAGAACCCGCAGCAAGCCATTGAGCAGGAGCGGGACTTGCGGCAGCGGCTGCATCAGCTCCTGCCAAGGGACGCGGATTCGCAGGGGCGCAAGGTGCAGGTGGAGGTGCTGCCGGGCCCGGACGTGGCGACGGCGCTCCTCAAGGCCGCGGAGCGCCTGGCCGTGGATGTCATGTGCCTGGGCACGCACGGGCGCTCGGGGCTGAAGAAGACGGTGATGGGCTCGGTGGCCAAGGATGTGATGTCGCGCGCCGACCGGCCCGTGCTGGTGGTCCGTCCGCCCGAGGGGTGACGAGGCTGCATTCGCACTCCCTGTCAGCACCCGCCTCGCTCGTCCAGCACGTGGACTGCGTGTGGCGCCTGACGGGGAGTGCCGAGGACCGGCGGGTCCCCATCCTGCCGGACGTGGCGGGAGCGGGTGTGGTGCTTCAGCTCGGTGAGCCCGCGCGGCTCATCGAGGACGGGCGTGCGAGCCCCCTGCCGGAGCGGTTCGTGGTGGGCGGGCTGGGACGCGCGCTGCAACTGGAGCACTCGGGGACGGTGGGCTGACGTCTCCGCAGGTTGGCTGGTGTATGCGGCGTCGCGGTGAAGAGCGCCTCGCTTCAGGGCTTCTTCGGCTCTTCGGCATCAAGCTCCGCTTCGATGGCCGCCAGTTCGGTTTCTGCCTTGGCGACGCGGGCGTCGTGGGCAGCGGCGGCTTCCGGATCCATCAAGCGCCAGTAGGGGACGCTCCACCGCCAAGCTGACTGGACATGTGCTCGGGCAGGGCCCTGGAGGAGTTGCTGACTGTGCGTGGCATGCTGGAGGACGTGCCCGAGCACGGCGTGAACGGAGCCACTCGCGTCCAGGGTGTGCTGGATTGCCTGGTGGGCATCGGAGAGATGGGCGATGGCTCCCTCCAGATAATCCGTGAGCTTCGATTGCGCCAGGGAGAGCGACTCGCAGGCGAGCATCTCCTCGGGGAGCTCGAAGTCACATCGTTGGGCCGAGGCTGCATCTCCCCACTCGGGCACGTGCTCTGGAGGCAGGGTGAGCAGGCTCTGGGCAAGCTGCACGGCGCGTGGCGCATGGGCCTCTGCGTCGTGGTCCTCGAGGATGTAGAGCTCGTACAACTCACTCCAGAGCTGGGTGGCCTGCTCCTTGCGCCCCAGGTGGGTCTTCTGCTTCTGGAGGCGCGAGAGGAGCTCGTCCAGGTCGGCATCCAGCTCCCGGAGCTGGAACTTCAGCTCGTACCAGGGCTCTTCGTTGGGTAGATCCAGAAGCAGGGACTCGACAGGGCGCCGCGTGGACATATTCGTTCCTAGCCGCAGGGCAGCAATTCACCGGCCTGCTCCCCCATCTTCCTGGCTGCTTCAACGAGGCGGGCTTCGATGTCGGCGATCTGCTCGGGAGTACGAGCCGGGTGGTTCCTGGCTTTGCCAAGAGACGCCATGAGCTGACTGCGGCTGCGGCAGTTCTTGAGCTTCTGGTGGATGTTCCTCACGGCCGTCTTGATTTCACGCCACCAATGCCCGTGCGTCTGCTTGTTCGGGGGCTCGCCTGGTGGCACGCCACCCACTTGCTCCAACTCAAGGATGAGCGCCAGGTGGCGTGCGATGTGCACCAATTGGCTGTTGATAGCCTCTCCATCGATGGCCGTGGCCATGTTGGCGGAGTCTGTCGCGGAGTCGATGGCCCGGACGGCTCTGGCGGCTTCGTTACCGGGACCGCAGGACTCCAGGGAGGGGTACTTGCGGATGCAGCATTCGTAGGTGTTGCCACACTCAAGCAGCGGTTGCTGGGCGGCTGTCGGCAAGCTCCACAGGAGCACGGTCATCAGGAAGACGCGCAAGTGCATGGGACTCCTCCGGTGCGAAGAGGCACTACCGGAGAGCAGCATACAGGTCGCGCTTCCTCACATGGCGCCTGTTCATGTTCCTGCCGAGCGCGCTCACCGTTGGCGCGGCGGTGCGGTGGCGCCCGAGCTTGTTGCCCTGGCTGATGGGGGCACGGCCTGCTCGACGTGTCCGCAGGCTGGCTGGTGTACACGGCGTCGTGGTGAGGAAGTGGCTACCGCCAGCATACACCGGAGCCTCGCAGAGGCCTGTCTGTATGTTTAGCGAGGAATGAGATTGTAGTGAATTGAATAGGCCCTGAGCTTGTCCATGATGTAGGACGCCATGGAGGCAGCTTTGCAATGCGCTTCACTGAGGTGGTGGAATTCTAGATTCAGTGTGGCACCTGACCAATCGGTGATGGCATCGACGAAAAGATTTTGCTCTCCAGCATTTACTTCAAATTGTTCGGGCGAAACCTTGAAGCTTGGGAGATGCTCAGAAAGCAACGAGCAAATTGCTGTGTTGATTTTCTTGTGATGTTTTGACGACAAGGATTGAATTCCGGCATACGCCTCTTTTGTGGCGTTGAGGATTCTCCCTTTTCTCGTCGATGTGAACTCTGGAACCGTCTGGTCGAGGAGGAACCGGTAGAGATCTGTCGTCATGAGTGTTCGGCGCGCATTTCCTGCATCTTTTCTGGCGCCTTTTTCGACAGCAAGTTCACACAACTCGCCGTCATCATGATGCAAGCACGCATAAACGACAGAACTAGGCCCCATCGTAACCAGCCGGGCCTCGAAAAGCGATATCATATATCCCAAGTGATGGTTGGGATTCTTGTTGCGCTCTTGCCACCATTTCCCGGATTCTGAGCGCGGGGAATGGCCGAGCAGGGGTTCTGGTGCGAGGATTTGGTTTCCGGCGCGCCTGATGCGATTTGCTTCTCCGTTTACGTCGCCACTTGATGTGACGACGAATAGGAGGCGTGGCAGTCGGCGGGTAGCCTGAACATTGGAGATCCTGTCTGCGATTACTCCTCCAACCTTTCCGAGAAGTGCGCCTATCGTGTCTGATTCCGCACAGAGAGACTGAACTAGATCTGTCGTTATTCCAATGTCGTCGTAGGTCTTGCTGAAGCGTAGAAGGAGTCGCTCAAGGATCTTTGACCACTCTTCCTTTGGAGGGCCGTGGATGGCGATGTCGCTATCAGCCGGAATGAAGTTGCCGCCGCCGATTCGACTGGCGATATCTCTGATTTCGGCCTGCCAGCTCTTGTCTGTTGTGGGCCAGCAGAAGATGACGTCTGAGCGCTGCCGGAGCTGTTGGTTCAGACTGGCAAGTAGTTGCTTGAGTCCCACCTTGTCATCCGAAACCTCTCGTCCGTCGAAGAGTACAAGGATGGAACGCTTGCTATCCCGAGTAGGAAGGTTGCTTTGTAGCCAGGCGGGAACTGCACGCAAATCTATAGTCGGCGGCACGCTGACTACAGCTGTGAACAATTCCGGCATGTGAACCGCCGCCGAGTGCACAGCAGTAGTTTTTCCTATCCCACTGTCTCCGTGGAGCAGGGCAAGCAGTCCGCCATTCTGGATGCGTGCTTTTTCCCTCAGTTTGGTCAGACTCTTGAGGTCTGAATCAATTGGTACGATGAGGGGACGGATTTCGCCGGAGAAAGAGTTGTATAGCGATTCAAATCGATTTGGGATGGAGATGTTCGAAAGAGCCTCCGTCCTAACGCTTTCTGGAGCTTTGCTGTTAACCGCTACTCCAGTTTGCTGATAGGTCGAGGACGGTGCGTTGAGGCTGGGGGCGGTGGTTTGGGCCTTGAGCGGCTTCCTGACTGTGGTCTGCTTCTTGATCTTGAGTGGCTTCTTGCCCCTGGTCTGCTTCTTGGCCTTGAGCGGCTTCTTGTTCTTGATTTGTCGCTTGGCTCTAGCTTTTTGTGGGCTCATTATCTTGGGTATGGCCGGGATGCGTAGGCGTCTTTGCTGCGGCCAAAACTTGAGGAGAGCTTTTCAAACTGTAGTGTGAGCTGCAAGCTCCCTCTGGTGGTAACTGCGTGAGAAACTACCGCGCTACTTGGAGTCCCTCGTCTGCTGATGCCTATCCTGGCTCAGGGCCCGGCGATGTCCATGTACACCCGCCTGGCCTTCACCGAGTAGAAGCGGCCCTCGGGCAGCACGTACGCGGTGAGCCGTTGGCCGTAGACGCAGCCCGAGTCCAGGCCAATGGCATACGGGTACTGCTGCACGCCTCGCAGCGCGTCGTGGCCGAAGATGACGAGCTCCGGCCCCTTCCACAGGCTCGCCCACGGTGCTCCCGCGTCCACCTTCTTCGAGGGCTCTCCCTTCGGCGTGATGCTGCGCAGGTTGAGCATCAGCTCCGGCTCCTGCTCTTCCATCGGCACGCCAGGCACCAATCCCCCGTGCACCACGCGCACGTTCAGCTCGGGGACGTGCCGGTGCACGGGCAGCGACTCGAGGTACGCCCAGTCCTCGTCCTCCAGCGTGTCCAGCACCTGCTTGTGCTCGCGCTTGAGCTTCTTGCCCGCGGGCATCTTCCCCGCGTGCCAGCGCAGCACGTGCTCGTCGTGGTTGCCCCGCACCGCGAGCATCCCTTGCTCCCTCGCCCGGCGCACCACGCCCGCTGAGTCCGGGCCCTTCGCCACCAGGTCCCCCACCAGCACCACCCGGTCTCCCCGGCGGTAGCCGCACTCGCGCAGCAGCGCGTCCAGCTCCTCCGAGCAGCCGTGCACGTCGCCGATGAAGAGGGTCCGAGTCATCTGCCCGTGGGATTCAACTCTTGAGCGCGGCCTGACCTTCCGACGGCGGCTGTACCTTCCAGCGCCGGTGCAGCCACAGCCACTGGTCCGGGTAGCGCCGCACGTACTTCTCCAGCACCGCCGTCACCGCCGCCGTGTGCGCCGTGAGGGCGTCCTGCTTACCCAGGTCCTCGGGCGGAAGAATCGGCCCCTCCACCTCCAGCCGCAGCTTCTGCCCGCTCTCGTCCCGAATCCCCATCACCACGAACACCGGCGCTCCCGTGCGCTTCGCCACCACCGCCATCGCCGGTGTGGTGGAGGCGGGCCTGCCGAAGAAGGGCACGAACGCCGCTGCCTTCGCCGGCAGCGACTGATCCAACAGCATCAGCACCGTCTCGCCCAGCCGCACCGCCTCATTTGCCTCGGCGATGGCGCCCCTGGGGTAGATGAGCCCCGCGCCCGCGGCGATGCGGTTGTCCACGATGCGCATGTTGAGCGCGCCCTTCAGCGGGCGCACCAGGGCGTTGAGGGGAATGCCGCGCCGCAGCAGCATCTTTCCCGCGCGCTCCCAGTTGCCGAAGTGCGCCGTCACCAGCAGCGCGCCCTGGCCCTTCGCGATGTTCGCCTTGAGCGCCTCCCACGCCTCGCCCTTTATGTCCTCGGCCTCCCACCACGTCTCCACGTGCTCCTTCGTGTCGATGGACTCGAGCACCACGCGCGCCATGGTGATGTATGCCCCGAGCGCAATCTTCCGCCGCTCGGCATCGCTCATGTCTGGGTAGGCGTGCGTCAGGTTCTCCAGGGCCACGCGGAGGCGGATGCCCAGGGTGAACGCCAGCCGGCCCACGAAGCGGGCGAGCCCATCCCTCCAGGATGCGGGCAGCGCGCACACCCCATCCATCAGCCGGTTGGCGAGCCACCCTACGACCGGAGACGGACGCTGCCCCTGCACCTGGACGAGCCGTGCGGGCGGGAGCGGGGGAAGGGGCGGAGACTCGGGGGACGGAGCGGGGGCGGACACGGCGGCGCACTCCACCCGGAAGTGGGGTGGCAGGCAAGGGGGCTCCCACCGCCTGTCGCTACCCCGCCTGCCCGTCCTGGGCTAGACCGTGCGCCATGCCCAGAACGACCCGACGCGCCTCGTTCGCCCTCCTGGCCGCCCTGACGGCCTGTGGGGCCCGCCAGCCCGTTCCCACCCCGGACGCTGACCCCTCCTCCTCGCCGAGCCCCTCGGTGGAAGTCGTGGCCGCGCCCCGGCCCACGCCCGCCTCGCCGGACCTGCGCCTGCCCTCGCAGGTGCGCCCCACGGGCTACACCGTCGAGCTGACCATCGACCCGGCGGCCCCTGTCTTCCAGGGCGTGGTGGACATGGAGCTGGAGGTGAAGGAGGCCACTGACGCTCTCTGGCTCCACGGCCGTCACCTCACTGTGCGCGAGGCGACCCTCACGGTGGACGGCAAGTCCGAGCGCCTCACCCCGGTGAAGGGCAAGGGAGACTTCCTCGGCTTCGTCCCGGCGAGCACGCTGAAGCCCGGCGCCGCGCGCCTGCGCATCGTCTACGAGGGCCAGCTCTCCGAGCGTGAGACGTCTGGGGCCTTCCGAGCCCAGGACGAGGGCGCGTGGTACGCCTACACCCAGTTCGAGCCGATCGGCGCGCGGCGTGTCTTCCCGTGCTTCGACGAGCCGGGTTTCAAGGTGCCCTGGCAGCTCACCTTCCACGTGCCCGCGGGCAACGTGGCCGTCACCAACACGCCGCTGGTGAACGAGGAGCCGCGCGCCTCGGGCGGCACCACCTACCGCTTCGCCCGGACGCAGCCGGTGCCCAGCTACCTCATCGCCTTCGGCGTGGGCCCCTTCGACTTCCTCGAGGCGAAGCCCTCGGGGGAGAAGGCCGTGCGCACCCGCATCGTCACCCTCAAGGGGCGGAGCGCGGAGGGCGTCTATGCCGCGAAGGTGACGCCGGAGATTCTCGGCCACCTGGAGCGCTACTTCGGCACGCCCTACCCGTACGAGAAGCTGGACGTGCTGTCGGTGCCGCTGCTCGGCGGCGCCATGGAGCACCCGGGCCTGGTGACGTTCAACTCGGCCTCCATCCTGGCGAAGCCGGGGGAGGACTCGCTGAACCGGCAGCGCCGCTTCTACAACACGCAGACGCACGAGCTGGCGCACCAGTGGTTCGGCAACCTCGTCACCCTGGCGTGGTGGGACGACTTGTGGCTCAACGAGGCCTTCGCCACCTGGGCCACGCCGCGCATCATCGAGTCGGCCCAGCCCACGTGGGATGCCCCCATCGAGCGGGTGCGGAGCCGCGCGTACGCGCTGGGCGCCGACAGCCTGGTGACGGCGCGCCGCATCCGCCAGCCCATCGTGAGCGAGGACGACATCCACAACGCCTTCGACGGCATCACCTACGGCAAGGGCGCCGCGGTGCTGGCCATGGTGGAGGGCTGGCTGGGCCGGGACGTCTTCCAGCGCGGGGTGCAGCGCCACCTGCGCACCCATGCCCACGGCAACGCCACCGCGAAGGACTTCCTCGAGGCGCTCTCGGCCGAGGCGGGCCGGGACGTGTCCGGCGTGCTGGGCTCCTTCCTGGACCAGGGTGGTGCGCCGCTCGTTACCACGCGGCTGGACTGCTCGGGCAAGGTGCCGGTGGTGAGGCTCTCCCAGAGCCGCTTCCTGCCGCTGGGCTCGTCGGGAGACGCGAAGCAGGAGTGGAAGGTGCCCCTGTGCGTGCGCTACGGCTCGGGCAAGGTGTCCGGCCGCGCGTGCACCGTGCTGGAGGGCGAGTCGGCCGAGCTGCCCCTGCCCGAGGCCAAGGCGTGCCCCACCTGGGTACTGCCCAACGCGGACGGCGCCGGCTACTTCCGCACCGCGCTGGATACGCAGATGCTGGGCCGGCTGCTCTCCACCGAGAGCCGCCAGCTCTCGCGCGCCGAGCGCGTGGCCCTTATCGGTGACGTGCAGGCGCTGGTGAACGCCGGGGCGATGCCGGCCGCGGACGCACTTGGCCTGGTGCCGGGGCTGGCCGGGGAGAAGGACCGCCAGGTGTTCCAGGCGTCGCTGGAGCTGCTGAATATGCTCCGGCCCTCGCTGCTCTCCGAGTCGCGCCACGCGGACCGGGCGCGCTTCCTGCGCGACACCTATGGAGCGCGGGCCCGGGCGCTCGGCTTCACCCCGCGCGCCAACGAGGACGAGGACACCCGGCTGCTGCGTCCCATGTTGCTGGGCATCGCCGGTGAGGAGGGCGGAGACCCGCGGCTGGTGGGCGAGGCCCGGCAGCTCACGCGCAAGTGGCTGACGGACAGCAAGGCGATTGCTCCGGAGCTGGTGCGCACCACGCTGGCCATCGCCTCCGCCCATGGGGACGCCGCGCTGCACGGCGAGCTGATGAAGGCCATGCGCTCGGAGAAGGAGCGGCACAAGCGCGAGCAGCTCATCAACGCGCTGTCGGGCTTCAGCGACCCGGCGCTGGTGAGCGAGAACCTGAAGCTGCTGTTGGACTCCTCGGTGGACATGCGCGAGGTGGACGGCCTGCTCTTCGGGGCGAGCTGGGACGTGCGCACGCGGGACGTGGCCTACGCCTTCGTGAAGGAGAACTACGACGCGCTCGCCGGGCGGCTGCCGGAGGAGATGGTGGGGGCTCTGGCGTGGTCGGCCGGCTCCTACTGCGACCCGGTGCACCGCCAGGAGGCCGCCGCCTTCTTCACCCAGCGGCTGGAGCGCGCCCCCGGTGGAACCCGGATGCTCGCCCAGATGTTGGAAGGGATGGACCTGTGCATCGCCTTCAAGGCGGCGCAGGGCTCCAGCGTCGAGTCCTTCCTCTCCTCGCCGAGGACGGTGCCGGCCCGCACCGGCCGCTGAGCGCTGTTGTCCTCAGGACAGTCAGTGCTTTCCGGGCTTTGGGTGGAAAACACATTCTCCAGCCAGAGCCCGGTTGCCTTGACGGTCCAGGAGGGGGTGCCTAGCCTCTTCACCCGGAGTATCGATTTCCGGAGCAGCTCTCCCCTCGGAGGCGACGATGGCGCACGCGACGGACGACGGCCTGTCTCCCCTGGTGGTTCCCGAGTCGTCTCCCTCGGAGGAGCCGACTTCGGGAGACGGCCCGCAGCGGCCCAGCCTTCCACGAACTCCACCCCGAGTGTGGCCGCCGATCTCCCCGGCGGACATGGGGCGGGTGGTCCGGAAGTTGAAACTGACGGCCGAGCGCCTTCGGGAGCCGCTGCTGGAAGGGGCGGCGTAGGCGTCCGGAGCGCTACTTCTTCTTGGAGAGGAAGGCGTTGAAGGCCTCGCGGGCCTCGGCGGAGCCGAGCCGCTGGACGAAGAGGGCCCCCTCGCGCGAGAGGGCATCGTCCACGGTGGCGCGCAGGGGCTCGCGCAGCAGGCGCTTGGTGAGGCGCAGGGACTCCACGGGCTTGGCGGCGAGCGCGGCGGCGCGCTTCTGGACCACCTCGGCGAGGCTGGCCTCGGGCACCACCTGGTTGACGATGCCGGCGCGCAGGGCGGTGGCCGCGTCGAAGGGCTCGCCGAACATGAGCAACTCCGAGGCGAGCGCCAGGCCGGCCACGCGAGGCAGCAGCACGCTGGAGGCGCCCTCGGGGCTGAGGCCCAGGTTGACGAAGGGCATGCTGAAGGTGGCGCGCTCGGAGGCGACGACGTAGTCACAGTGCAGCAGCAGGGTGGTGCCGATGCCCACCGCCACGCCGTCCACGCCGGCCACCACGGGGCGAGAGTGGTGCGCGAGGGCGCGCAGGAAGCGGAAGACGGCGCTGTCCTCGCCGGAAGGCGGGTGCTCGAGGAAGTCCTTCAGATCATTGCCCGCGGTGAAGGCGCCGCCGGAGCCGGTGAGCACCACCACGCGCACCGCGTCATTGGTATCGGCCTCGACGAGGGCGCGGGCGGCCGCGTCGTACATCTCGCCGGTGAAGGCGTTCTTCTTCTGAGGCCGGTTGAAGGTGAGGGAGAGGACTCCGGCTTCCAGGTTCGTGAGCAGCGTGTCGGACATGGGTGGGAGATTAACCGGAGGACGGGGGAATGGCCCGGGGCTTGCTCAGCACCCCGGGTGGATGCCTTCCGGCCCTGCCAGAGTGTCTTCCTGTCTCCGAGTGGCCACGGTGGCCCTGCCGTCGTGGCAACCGGGGACGTGAGAAGGCCGGACACACCCGTGGCCTCGGGGCCACACCACGGTGCACGCCATGATGACCTTGCGCTCCAGAATGCTGTCCCTGCTTCGCCACCACGGGCTGCTGCCGGTGCTGCTCAGCAGCGCGGTGGCGGTGGTGATGCTCCACCTGCGGCTGGAGTGGAGCGGGAGGCGGAGCTTCATCTTCCTCGTGTGGAACCTGTTCCTGGCCTGGGTGCCATATGGGCTCGCGCTGTTGGCGAGTCTGCTGCAGGCGCGAGGGTGGGCGAGGTGGTGGAGCCTGCTGCCGCTGGGCGGGGCGTGGCTGTTGGCGTTCCCGAATGCGCCGTACCTGCTGACGGACTTCATCCACCTGAAGTCGAGGCCGGGAGTGCCCCTGTGGTTCGACGCGGCGATGTTGGCGAGCTTCGCGGCGACGGGGTGGCTGCTGGGGCTGTTGTCGCTGGAGGTGTGGAAGCGGCTGTTGGAGGAGCGGTGGGGGCGGTTGGCGGCGTGGAGCGGGGTGCTGGCTGCGTCGGTGCTGTGCGGCTATGGCATCTACCTGGGGCGCTTCGAGCGGTGGAACAGCTGGAACGTGCTGAACCGGCCACGTTCGCTGCTGGAGGCGGTGCTCGGACACATGAGCGAGCCGATGGAGTACCGGTGGCTGGTGGGGACGACGGCCGTGTTCGCCGGGCTGGTGCTGCTCTCGTATCTCGCTTTCGAGACCCTGATGCAGCGGCGCCGGACGGAGCGGGCCCGGGCGTGAGGGGCTCGCTACCCGACCCGGGAGGCTTCCGGTCGCGAGCGGCGCGAACTTGTCCAACTGTTGGACAACTTTATGAATCGTGCTCCCAGGAGATACTCCACTGGTGGAGACTCATCGCGAGCACTTTCGATCTCTGGGAGAAGACCATGAGCCAACTGGAAGCGACTGATTCAGAAGCTCGTGTGGAATGGCTTGCTCATCGTGAGCGCATCGTTTTGTCGGATGCGGATTTCGAGCGCGTACAGAAACTGCTGGAGAACCCGCCTGGTCCAACACTTGCCTTGAAGGCAGCTGTGGCAAGGAGGAACAACCGCAAGAACGACGTACCAGGCGCTCGTTGAGTTCTACCGTCCCCTCCGGTCGCGAGCGGCGCGAACTTGTCCAACTGTTGGACAACTTTCTGACTCGCGCGCCCGGGAGGTCTCCCGCGGTCAGCGCACGCGCACGTGGGAGGTGACGCGGCAGATGGCGTCGGCGAGCAACGGGGCGAGGCTCACCACCTCGTGTTTGAAGGGCAGCCCCTTGGGAGGCGCCACGCTATCGGTGGAGATGAGGCGGCGGATGGGCACCTTGCTCAGCCGCTCCACCGCGGGGCCCACCAGCAGCGCGTGCGTGGCCACCACGGTGATGTCATCGGCGCAGCCCTCCTTGAGAATCGTCTCCGCTGTCGCCGCGATGGTGCCCGCCGTGGAGATGAGGTCGTCCACGATGATGGGCCTCAATCCGCGCACCTCGCCCACCAGTCCCTGGACGCTCACCTCGGAGCCGCTCACCCGGCTCTTGTGGACGATGGCCAGCGGCAGCCCGAGCTGTCTCGCATACCGTTCCGCCAGCTTCACCGCGCCCAGGTCCGGGGACACCACCACCGCGCCCGGGCCCGCATAGGGGCGCGCGGCCTCGGCCAGCAGCGTGCCCGCATTGAGATGCTCCAGTGGCACGCTGAAGCACCCCTCCAGCGACGGCGTGTGGAGGTTCACCGCCATCAGCCTGTCGAAGTGCCCTCGCTCCAGCAGGTCTGCGATCAGCTTGCCGCCGAGCGCCTCGCTGGGGCTCGAGCGCCGGTCCTGCCGCGCGTAGCCGAAGTAAGGCAGCACCGCCATGAGCCGTGCCGCGCCCGCGCGCCAGCACGCGTCCGCCATCAGCAGCAGCTCCAGCAGGTTCTCCCCCACGGGGGGCACGGTGGGCTGGATGATGCACACGTTGCGCCCTCGGACGTCCTCGCCGAGCTCCACGTGCAGCTCGCCATCCGGGAAGCGCTCGAGCTTGCAGTCACCGAGAGGGCTTCCGAGCGCCCAGGCGAGTGCCTCGCCTAGGGGGCGGTTGGCGGTACCGCTGAAGACGGTCAGCTCCATGATCCCTCCGCGTCCCCTCTGGCCGGGCTGGCCGGGGCGGGTAGGGGCATCATCCCTCATTCCGGCTGGGCATGAACGTGGGATTCGCGCACCCGAGCCGAGAGGGCGGCCCGGCCCTCGGTGGAGCGTCGGGAGCCAATGGCGCGAGGCGTGCTTCTCCTAGAGGGGAGACCTTCGCCCCGGGGAGAGGACGCATGCGCTTTCGAGACAGGACGGACGCGGGCCAGCAGCTGGCGGACCTGCTGACGGAATATGGGGCCGAGTCCCCCCTGGTGCTGGGCCTGCCGCGAGGCGGCATTCCGGTGGCGCATGAGGTTGCTCGCAAGCTGGGGGCGCCGCTGGACGTGTGGGTGGTGCGCAAGGTGGGGGCGCCGGGGGAGCCGGAGCTGGGCTTGGGGGCGGTGGCCGAGGGCGGGGCGCTCTTCCTGGACCGGGAGATGATGCGCTCGCTGGGCTTCTCCGAGACGGAGGTGACGCAGACGGCCGAGCGGGAGGCTCAGGAGGTGGCGGCCCGCATTGCCCGGTTCCGGGGCGTGCATCCCGCGCCGGCGCTCGAGGGTCGCACGGTCATCCTGGTGGACGACGGCGTGGCCACGGGCGGCACGGTGCGTGCGGCCATCCGAGCGCTGAGGACGAAGCGTCCGCGGAAGATCGTCCTCGCCGTGCCGGTGGGGGCGGTGGAGTCCCTGGAATCGTTGCGCCCCGAGGTGGACGAGCTGGTCTGTGTGCACCCGGCCGAGTTCATGAGCTCGGTGGGCGAGTTCTACGACGACTTCCGGCAGACCTCGGACGAGGAGGTGCAGGGGGTGCTGGCGCGGGTGAGGAAGCAGCAGGGCCCCGAGGCGGCGATGAACGCCGGGGATGCGTGGTGGGTCTGAGCTTCAGAGGAGGAGTGACATGGCGGTGGAACGGGAAGTCGAGGTGCTGGCCGGAGGGGTGAGCCTCGGAGGGACGCTCGCGGTGCCGGAGGGGGCGCAGGGGCTGGTCATCTTCGCGCATGGCAGCGGGAGCAGCCGGCACAGTCCGCGCAACCGGTACGTGGCGTACACGCTGAGGGAGGCGGGGTTGGGGACGCTGCTGTTCGATCTGCTGACGGAGGACGAGGAGGCGGAGGACGAGCAGACGGCGGCGTTGCGCTTCGACATCGACTTCTTGGCGAAGCGGCTGGGGCAGGTGACGGATTGGGTGTTCGCGAATCCAGAGCTGAGCCAGTTGAGGGTGGGCTACTTCGGTTCGAGTACGGGGGCCGCGGCGGCACTGGTGGCGGCGGCGGAGCGGACGGAGGTGATCGGCGCGGTGGTCTCGAGGGGAGGGCGGGCGGACCTGGCAGGGGGAGCACTGAAACGGGTGATGGCGCCGACGCTGCTCATCGTGGGAGGGTCGGATGACATCGTGCTGGACTTGAACCAGCGGGCGCTGGAACGGCTGCATTCGCCGAAGGCGCTGGAGGTGATTCCGGGGGCGACGCACCTGTTCGTGGAGAGGGGGGCGCTGGAGCGGGTGGCGGCGCTGGCGGCGGGCTGGTTCACGCGCTTCCTCGGCTCGGCGCTGGAGCTCGAGCCAAGGCCCATCGCGCCCTGAGGCCGGATGCAGACGGAGCCACCCAGAGACCCCACTCCAGTGGGCGAGCCACTCGCGGGAGCACGCCCGCGGTGGGGCCACCTGCGCCACGGCTCGGACATTGGAGTGTGGGGCTGGGGTCGGACGCAGGAGGAGGCCTTCGAGCGAGCGGCGGTGGCGCTCTGTGCCGTCATCACGGAGCCCTCGAAAGTTCTCCCGAGGGAGTCAGTAGACGTGAGCTGTGAGGCGCCGGACACGGAGGTGCTCTTCACGGATTGGCTGAACGCGCTCATCTACGAGATGTCGGCGCGGCGGATGCTCTTCAGCCGATTCGAGGTGCACCTCACGGGGGGGCGCCTCGAGGGGCGGGCGTGGGGCGAGCCGGTGGAGGTGGAGCGGCACGAGCCGGCGGTGGAGGTGAAGGCGGCCACGCTGACGGGGCTGGCGGTGCGGAGGGAGGCGGACGGCGGTTGGTACGTGCAGTGCGTGGTCGACGTGTGACGCCGGCCCTGGCGAGGAGCGGTCATGGACCTGGGACGCGTGAGCAGGCATGGGGAAGCGGAGTGGTGGGTGGAGCCGTACGGGGCGATGCGAGTGCCCGCGGTGCTCTACGCCTCCGAGCCGTTGATGCGGGAGATGGACGAGAAGGTGTACGAGCAGGCATGCAACGTGGCGAGCCTGCCGGGCATCGTGAAGGCGTCGTATGCGATGCCGGACGCGCACTGGGGCTACGGCTTTCCCATTGGTGGGGTGGCGGCCTTCGACGAGGAGGAGGGCGTCATCTCAGCGGGAGGGGTGGGCTTCGACATCTCGTGTGGTGTGCGCCTGCTGGAGACGCCGCTGACGCGCGAGCAGGTGGAGCCCTTGAAGGAGGCGCTGGCGGACGCGCTCTACCACGAGGTGCCGGTGGGGATGGGGAGCACGGGCCGGGTGCACCTGGACGACGCACAGATGGACGCGATGCTGGCGGGGGGCGCGCGGTGGGCGGTGGAGCAGGGCTTTGGCACGTGGGGAGACCTGCCGCGCATCGAGGAGGGCGGGTGCATGGCGGGGGCCCGTCCCGAGTTCGTGTCGCGCCGGGCGAGGCAGCGGCAGGCGGACGAGATGGGGACGCTGGGTTCAGGCAACCACTACCTGGAAGTGCAGCACGTGGCGCACGTGGAGGACGCGCGGCTGGCGGAGGCGTACGGGTTGCGCGAGGGGCAGGTGGTGGTGAGCATCCATTGCGGCTCGCGGGGGCTGGGGCACCAGATAGGCACCGAGTACCTGCGGGAGATGCTGCTGGAGGCGGCGAGGCAGGGACTGAAGCTGCCGGAGCGGGAGCTGGCGTGCGCGCCCATCCGCTCGGAGGTGGGACGCGAGTACCTGGGCGCGATGCGGGCGGGCATCAACTGCGCGCTGGCGAACCGGCAGATCATCACCCACCTGGTGCGCCAGGTCTTCGCGCGGGTGGCGGGAGTCTCGGAGCTGGGGCTGCTCTTCGACGTGTCGCACAACACGTGCAAGCGGGAGGAGCACGAGGTGGACGGTAAGAGGCGCGGACTCTTCGTGCACCGGAAGGGAGCGACGCGGGCGTTCGGACCGGGACACCCGGAGCTGCCACCGGGGCTGCGCGAGGTGGGGCAGCCGGTGCTCATTGGCGGGAGCATGGGGACGGCGTCGTACGTGCTGGCGGGGACGGAGGAGAGCGAGACGAGGGCCTTCAGCTCCTCGGCGCATGGGGCGGGACGGAGCCACAGCCGGCACGACGCGCTCCGGCACTGGCGGGGACGGGACGTGGTGGAGTCACTGGCGAGGAGGGGAATCCTCATTCGGAGCCCATCCATGAGGGGCGTGGCCGAGGAGGCACCGGGGGCCTACAAGGACGTGGTCGAGGTGGTGGACGCAGCGGAGGTGGCGGGGCTGTCGCACAAGGTGGCGAGGCTCGAACCGCTCGCCTGCATCAAGGGTTGACGTTCCTCCCTCTCCCTCTGGGAGAGGGTCGGGGTGAGGGTCATCGAGATGGAGACGCGTACGGAGAGAGTCATCTTCCAGGGCGCGGGGGGCCGGAGGCTGGAGGCGCGCCTGGAGTTGCCGGCGAGGAGACCGGTGGCGTACGCGCTCTTCGCGCATTGCTTCACCTGCGGGGGCGACGTCTTTCCGGCGAGGGCCATCAGCCAGGCGCTGGCGGAGCATGGGCTGGCGGTGCTGCGCTTCGACTTCACGGAAGAGGGGGGAACCACCCCCACCACGCATGACTTCTCGGACGTGGAGGACGTGCTGGCGGCGGTGGCGCACCTGCGAACAACACGCGAGGCGCCGCGGTTGCTCATTGGCCACAGCTTGGGGGGAACGGCGGTGTTGCACGCGGCGGGCGAGGTGCCCGAGGCGAGGGCGGTGGCGACGATTGGAGCGCCCTATGAGCTGGGCGAGGTGCACGGACTGTTGGCGCCGGTGCTGAAGCAGGCGAGGGAGCGGGGCGAGGCGAGGGTGGAGCTGGGAGAGGGGGCGATGCGCATCTCCCGGAGCTTCCTGGACGCGCTGACCGAGTCTCCGATGGAGGAAGTGCTGCAGCGACTGGGCCGAGCGCTGCTGGTGCTGCACGCACCGGGAGACGGAGTCGTGGGGATGCGGAGTGCGCAGCGCATCTACGAGGCGGCGAGACAACCCAAGAGCCTGCTGGCGCTGGAGGGGGCGGACCACCTGTTGAGCCGACCAGAGGACGCGCGCTTCGCGGCGGCGGTGCTGGGGGCGTGGGCGGGGAGGTACGTCGGCTCTCGCGAGGTGGAGGCGCAGCGCGAGGCGGGGCCGGAGCTGTCACAGGGAATCGTGGAGGTGCACGAGGCGGGGGAGGGCTTCTTCGCGCAGGACATTCGGGTGGGGCGGCATCGGCTGAGGGCGGACGAGCCGACGGCGTACGGAGGAGAAGACACAGGCCCCTCACCGTACGGGCTGCTGGCGGCGGCACTGGGGGCGTGCACGGCGATGACGCTGCGTGTGTACGCGCGCAACAAGGGCTGGCCGTTGGAGCACGTGTCGGTGCGGTTGCGCCACTCGAAGGTGCACGCGGAGGACTGCCAGAACTGCGAGACGAAGGAGGGCAAGGTGGACCGGATCGACCGGACGGTGACGCTGGAGGGCCCGTTGAGTGCGGAGCAGCGGCAGCGGCTGGTGCAGATGGCGGACCGGTGTCCGGTGCATCGCACGATGGAATCGGAGATCGACGTGCAGACGTTCCTCGACGACGGAGCCACCAGCAACGCCACCCCCAGCAACACCACCCCCAGCAACACCACCCCCAGCAACACCAGCCCCAGTCCCCCCACGAGCGACAACAACCCCTCTCCCTCCGGGAGAGGGACGGGGTGAGGGGATCCGTCACCGTTCTGAAAACCCGGCTACACTGAGTGGCATATGCCCGCACCCACCCCGCCCCTGTGTTTCGTCTGGCTCGATCTGGAGATGACCGGATTGGATCCCGACGAATCGGCGATCATCGAGATTGGAGTCATCATCACGGGACCGGACCTGGTGCCGAAGGCGGAGATGGAGCGGGTCATCTGGCAGCCGGACGAAGTGCTGGGGCGGATGGAGCCGGTGGTTCGGGAGATGCACACGCGCAACGGGCTGTTGAAGAAGGTGCGCGACTCGCAGACGTCGCTGAGGGTCGCCGAGCGGGAAGTCACCGGGCTGGTGGCGCAGCACTGCGGGATAGGCGAGGGCATCCTCTGCGGAAACTCCATCCACACGGATCGCCGCTTCCTGGTGAAGTACATGCCGATGCTGGACCGGTACCTGCACTACCGGCAGGTGGACGTGACGAGCATCAAGGTGCTGGGGAACGCGTGGTTCCCGGACATGGTGCCGTTGAAGAAGACGGCGTCGGGGCACACGGCGTTGGCGGACCTGCGCGCGAGCATCACGGAGCTGACGCACTACCGCACGCACCTGTTCCGTGCGGCCACGGGGGGTTAGCCAGACCCTCACTCCGACCCTCTCCCAGCGGGAGAGGGAGCACCCCTCAGTGCCCCTTGTTCAGCTCGGCGGCCACGGTGTCCAACAGGTCATCGAGCTCGAAGGGCTTGGCCAGGAAGCGGCTGCCCTGCAGCTCGGACTTGGACACACGGCCGGCGCTCATGACCACCACGGGGGTGTTGCGCAGCTCGGGGTCCTCCTTGAGCCGGCGCAGCATCTCCTGGCCGTCCATCACCGGCATCATCAGGTCCAACAGGATGAGGTCCGGCCTGTCCTTTCGGACGTGGTCGAGCCCCTCGGCGCCGTTGGCGGCGGTGGTCACCTCGTACCCCTCCACGGAGAGGATGTCTGTGAGGGCCTCGAGGATGGCCACCTCGTCGTCCACGATGAGGAGCTTGCTCATGAGCGGCTCCGCTTCCGGGAGGGCATGCGCCGCACCGCCTTCTGGGGGCGGGAGCGCTTGGGCTTTGCTTTCAGCGGCCGGGCCTGTCCGGTGAGGATGGCCTCGGCGCTCTCGAAGTTCTCGGCCACGTCAATGCCCCGAGTCGAGATGGAGAATTCGCGCAGAGCGGCCTGGTAGCCACTTTCGCGCATCTTGAGAATGGACATCATCCGGTACAGCTGGGAGCGCAGCTCCACATACCGGAGGAAGAGGATGTTGTCGACGATGGCCTCGACGCCTTCCAGCCTCGCCTCCAACCGGGGGCCGAAAATCACCTGGGTCTGCTGGCTCATCAAGGTGGTGACCCCGCGCGAGCGCAGCACGTTGATGAGCGCGGTGAGGAAGCTCGCGGCCCGCTTGGGCTCGATGGGCTCCTGGAGGAGCGGCTCCAGGCCGTCGAGGAAGAGCCGCCGCACCCGGTGGCGCTCCACCAGGCTCAGCACCTCGTGCGCCAGCGCATCCGGCAGGGTCTCCACCGCCGCCCGCGCCTCCACCACCAGCCGGCCCGAGTCCACCCACGGCCGCAGCTCCAGGCCTACGCTGGAGGCCTTTGCCAGGAGCCGGGGCTTCGTCTCCGAGAAGCCGAAATAGAGGCCGGTCTCGCCCTGGCGCGCGCCACTCTCCAGGAAGTACAGCCCCAGCAACGTCTTGCCGCTGCCTGGTGCGCCGAGCAGCAGAGTGGACGAGTGCGGCACCACCCCGCCCAGCATCATCTCGTCCAGCTGTCGCAGGCCGAAGCCCTGCCGCCGCTCCAAGTCCAGCTCGTCTTGGGGCGGGTGGGGGTAGAGGCTCTCCAGGCGCGGGTAGACGGCAATCCCGTGCGCGTTGATTTCGAAGGTGTGCCGGCCGAGCAGCTGGGCCTCGCCGCGCAGCTTCAACACCTCCACGGTGCGCACCGCGCGGAGTCCCCGCAGTTGCTGCTCCAGCACCAGCACCCCATCCACCATGGCGAACTGGGGGTCCGCCGCGTTCTCCTGCCGGTTGGTGAGCACCAGCGTGGTGCAACCGGCCAGCGCGTTGTGCACCCCCAGGCCGTGGAGGAACTCGCGGAAGGCCAGCACCGAGCCGGCGCTCTCCTGCACGGCCAGCAGCCCGTCCACCACCAGCACCGTGGCCTCGTGCTCGCGCACCGAGCGGTAGAGCAGCCGCGCCAGCCCGTCGAGCCCCTCGGCCTTGAGCGTGGCGTAGCCGCTCACGTAGTGCAGCGACTGGCCGATGATGTCGCGCTGGAAGAACTCCATGCGGCGCAGGTGCGTCATCATCCGTCCGTGGGACTCGGACAGCATGGTGATGAAGACAGCCCGGCCCCCGTTGGCCACGTGGGAGAAGCAGAGTTGGTTGCCCAGGATGGTCTTCCCCGTCCCAGGGGCCCCGGTGACCATATAGGTGCCCCCGTGGAGCCACCCACCCCTGAGTAGGGCGTCCAGACCGGTGGACCCGGTCGACACCCGTCGAGCGGACTCCTCGGACTGCTCGGCTTCGTTCACGCTCCCCATCTCCTCTCGCCAACCAGACACTACTGACACCACTTACATCCTGAGGAGAATTCCGCTGCGAGTGTCTGAAGGTTCCCGAAGGTTCAGGGCTCTGTTGGTTTCTGGACGTTCGCAGGTGGAGCCTGGGTCTGGAGGCGCTCTCGCAGCAGGTGTTTCTGCACCTTGCCGAGCGCGTTGCGGGGCAGGGCCTCCACGAAGACGACGCGGCGGGGCTTCTTGAAGCTGGCGAGGCTGTCTTTGCAGAAGTCCGTCAGGGCCTGGGCCTCGGGCGCGGGAGAGCGGGGGACGACGACGGCCACCACCTGCTCGCCGAAGTCCGAGTCCGGCAGGCCGAGCACCGCCACCTCGGCGACGCCCGGGTGCGTGGCGAGCACCTCTTCCACCTCGCGCGGGTACACGTTGAAGCCGCCGCTGATGATGAGCTCGCGGGCACGGCCCGTAATGTGGAAGTAGCCGTCCCTGTCGCGCAGGCCGAGGTCGCCGGTGCGGAACCAGCCCTCGGGGTCGAAGGACTCGGCGGTGGCGTCCGGGCGCTGCCAGTAGCCGGCGAAGACGTGAGGGCCGCGCACCTCGATTTCCCCCGTCTCCCCATCGGGCAGCGGCTGGCGGGTGCGCACGTCCACCACGCGAGCCTCCTGGCCAGGGTAGGGCATGCCCACGGTGCCGGGGCGCCGCTCGCCCTCGTAGGGGTTGGTGGTGTTCATGATGGTCTCCGTCATCCCGTAGCGCTCGAGGATGCGCTGGCCGAACGTCTCCTCCACGTCGTGGAAGAGCTGGGGGCTGAGCGGGGCGGAGCCGGAGACGAGCAGCCGCAAGGAACGCGGGCGGGGGCTCGGGCCGGTGCGGCGGGCCTCCTCGACGAGCCGGCCGTACATGGTGGGCACGCCGAAGAACATGGTGAGCGAGCTGTCTTCCTGGAGGGCGGAGAGGACCTCGGGGGCGGCGAAGCGGCGGCGCAGGTCCACGCTGCCGCCGGAGTAGAGCGTGCCGTGCAGGCCCACCATGAGGCCGTGGGTGTGGAAGAGCGGGAGGGTGAGCAGCAGCCGGTCCTTCTCCGTCCAGCGCCAGGCCTCGGTGACGGCGCGCACGTTGGCGAGCAGGTTGCGGTGCAGCAGCATGGCGCCCTTGGAGCGGCCGGTGGTGCCGGAGGTGTAGCCGAGCACGGCGAGCTGCTCGCCCCCGGGCAGGGGGAGGGCAGCGGTGGGGTTGCCCTCGGCGAGGAGCGCGTCGAAGTCCACTGCGGGCCACGGCACGGGGGCGCTCAGCGGCCCGCCCGGAGACTCCTCGGTGACGAGCCACTCCAGCGCGGGGAGCTGGGCCTTCAGCGGGGCGAGCTCGGCAGCGCCCGCGGCTCCAGTGACGCAGGCGCGCGCTCCGGCGTCGGAGAGGATGTGGCCGAGCTCCACCTGGCGGTACTGGGTATTGACGAGGACGACGACGCCCCCGGCGTACTGGGTGCCCAGATAGGAGATGACGAAGGCGGGGCTGTTCTCGAGGAAGAGGGCCACGCGCTCTCCGGGCTTCAGTCCTCGGCGCTGAAGGGCACTGGCGAAAGCGGCGACATGGCCGGCGAGCTGTCCGGCGGTGAAGCGCTGCTGCTCGAAGTCCAGGATGGGCCGCTCGGGTGATTGGCGGGCGCGGGTGAGGAAGGTCTCGAGGAGGGAGGTCGCCATGGGCGCGGAAGCTACCCCCGAGGGGGGCATTCCGCACTAACCTGCGTGCGGCGCCGGGAGGACTCCGGCCCGTCCAACACACTGAGGGGAAACGCCGTGGGGATCGCCCGCATCCTGGGATTCATGCTCGTTGTCGCCGGTACCTTCTTCCTGGCGAGCGCGTACCGCGCCACCGGCTCGCTTTCGGAGCGCGCCATGGAAACGTTCACTGGGCGATACACCGAGCGCACCCAGCGTGAGCTGGCCATCGGTGCCGCGGGCGTGGTGGGGGGTGTGCTGCTCATCGCCTTCGGGGGAGGGAAGAAGCGCGGACGCCGGTAGCGCGCGGCTGTCGCATCTCCCGCCGCCCCCTTCCATTTTGGGCGTGGGCTACAAGGAGGAGACCTTGGTGACAGTGCTGTGTGCCACGACGGAAGCGGGCTGCTGATCCATGGAGCCCCTGTTGGAGGAGCGAGCGCGCCGCGTGCTGGAGGCTTGCCGGCGCGCGAGCGTGCGGCTGGCGCTGGCCGAGGCCAGCACGGGGGGCCTGGTGTCCGCGAGCCTGACGGACATTCCGGGGGCCTCGGCGGTGGTGGAGCGCGGCTTCATCCCCTACTCCAACGAGGCCAAGACGGAGCAGCTCGGCGTTCCGGTGGAGCTGATGGTGGCCCATGGGGCCGTCAGCAAGGAGGTGGCCCTCGCGCTGGCGCGTGGAGCGCTGGCCCGCTCGCATGCTGACCTGGCGCTCGCGGAGACGGGCATCGCGGGGCCCTCGGGTGGCTCGGAGAGCAAGCCCGTGGGGCTCGTCTACATCGCCGTGACACGTCGAGGAGGTGCACCCCTGTGTGAGCGTCACGTCTTCACAGGGGACCGAGCGGGGATCCGCCGAGCGGCGGCGGCGCGAGGATTGGAGCTGTTGCTCACCCTCCTGGAGAGAAGCTGACTGCCCGACATGCTGGGTGGGGGCGCAATGCTTCGAGAGAGGGGGGTGTTAGCCTCGTGTCCTCATTCATCTCCCCTCTTTCTGACGGTGTTCCTCTCTCACGGAAGGAGAGCGGCCATGCACAGGATTGACGTCGACAGAGAGCACTCCATCATCGAGCTCGTCCTGGATGGACTCATCCGCCCGGAGGAGATGGCGAGCTTCGTCGAGGAGCTGAAGTCCGCCACGCTGTCCCTGGCTGGGAAGGACATCAACATCAAGGCGGACATGCGCACCTTCCGCCCGTCGGCGCCGGAAGTGGCGGAGCTGCTGCGGGACGTGCAGCAGTTCGGCATCCAGCATGGCGTGAAGCGTGTGGCCGAGATGGTGGAGAACCCGCTGTCCGCGTTGCAGCTCAACCGGGTGGCGCGCGAGAGCGGGACGGACAAGATCCTCCGCCGCTTCGCTGACGACCAATCGGCGCGGCGCTGGCTCATCTACGGAGAAGAGGAAGTCCTCTCCGCCTAGCAATCCCCTCTCCCTCTGGGATAGGGCGAGGGGGGAGGGTCTTCTCTCGCTCGGGCGTCCGGGTCAGGGCACTTCCCGGGCGGTCCGCTCCGCCTTCCAGCGCTCGAAATGTTTCGGGGTGGGGAATCCCTTGAGCCGGTAGCGCTCGGGGTAGAGCCCCTCCTCGCGCACGAGCAGGTGGCCCACGTCCCGGACCACCTGCTCCCAGGGCACCACCGCCACCGGCGGCGCCTCGGGGCCGCGCTCCTCCTCCATGAAGATGATGGAGTCCGCGCGAGGCAGCAGCGTCTGGATGCCGTTCACCCAGAGGGTGTGGGTGCGGATTCGCCCGTCTTCGTCCTCGGCCACCAGGAGCGAGGCGGCGAAGAGCTCCACCCCCTTCTCGAGGTGCAGGGCGTTGAGCTGCTCGGTCTGGTCGGCGTAGTCGCGCACCTCGCTGCGCAGGGCGAGCCGGTGCAGGGCTGGCCACGAGGCGCTGGCGCGCGCGGGGAGGAAGGGCACCCAGCCGCTCGCGGTGCGGCGCAGCGCGCGCCCGTCCATCGGCCGGGGGGCCTCGAGCGCCTCCGCGGCCAGCTCGGCCACCTGCCGCAGCCCCTGCTCGTCCTGGGCGCCGGTGATGAGCAGCAAATCCCTGCCGGGCGCCAGCACCACCGGCTCGCCGCGCACCAGGCAGCGCTTCACCACCTCGTCCAGCAGCAGGCGCGAGGGCGAGTAGCTGTCACCCCAGGCGGCGGCGCACACGCCCGGGCCGATGGACACCAGGGGCTCGCGGCTGCGCGCCCGGAGGTTGGCCAGCGCGTGGGCGTAGGCCTCGTCGAACGAGACGCCCCAGCGCTCCAGGTCACCCGGGTGGATGTAGCGCATGGAGTCGGGGAGGTCCTGCACGAGTGACACCGCCAGCACCTCGCCCAGTGGGCGCCAGGCGGCCGACGGCGAGTCAGCGGTGCCTCGCACCTGCAGCATCTCGAAATAGGAGCGCGGCCGTATCACCGGCAGCAGCGCCGGGCGCGCCTGGGCATAGGCCTCGGGAGCGCTGGGGGGAGCCTGGTGGACGGAGATGATGCGCTCGAGCACCCGCGTCCTCTGTCCGGGCGGGGCGGCGCGGTAATCATCGTAGACGTTGGTGAGGAACAGCGTCAGTCCCTGCCCGCCATCCGCGCTGGGAGTCCAGATGAGGAAGCGCTCGGGGTCATAGTTCAGCGCGTCCCTGACTCCGGCGATGCGCAGGGCCTCCATGACCTTCTGGGCGAAGGCATCCGCCTCCTGGCGCGCGAGGTCCACGGTGCCAGCGTCCTCGCCACCGGGGGGCGCGGCGGCGGGCGCTGGGGTGGCGGGAGCTGCCGCGGTGGGTGGAGCTCCTGCTCGTGAGGGTTGCTCATCGCGCGTGCTGGCGTATGCGAGCCCGAGCACCAGCCCCGCGGCCAGCAGGCCCAGGAGGGCGCCTTTTCGATACCTGGTTCGTGTCATGTGTGGGGTCGTCTCGTCCCGTCAACGGGAGCCTGGGCAAGTCGGCTCTGAGCGGCCGCACCATAGCGCATTGGCGGGGCTCTCCACGTGGCGCTCACCCGGCTGGGGACCGGTCAGGCCCGTGGGGCCGCTCCTTTTCCGGGGAACGTCCGTGCCCCCTGCTCGTCGGCCGTGGTCAGGGGCTGGAGCGCCCGCCGATCCTTGGGCGAATAAGGCGGGATGTGTAGTCTCGAATCGAGCTCCTTGTGGATGGAGTCAACGCCAGGAGGCGCTGCATGTCACGCGGGTGGGCTGTGCTGCTCTGCATGTTTCTCGTGGGGTGTAGCGGGGCTGCCCAAAGCATCCGTCACGCCACGGGTCAGCAAGAGCGCTGCGTTTATGTCCCGCGCCGTGACGTTGCGTCGGGGGCACTGGATGAAGCGTTTCATGCAGCTCGCGCTGGCGTGGAAGTGGTGCCTGTGGCGGCAACGCTGGGGGTGGCTTCGCCAGCGGTGCCACTGACCCCACCCTCGTCACCTCCGTTGGAGGGGCTCTCTGGTGAGGGGTTGGGTAATGGCATACCACGCGGCGTGCTCCGGCTCGTGCCAGAAGGCGGCACGACCGCGGGAGAAGTAGGGGCCGGTGGTGCGGCGGGAGAGCTCGTCGTCACTGGAGGCGCGGTTGTTGCGGCGGCCGGTGGTGTGCTCTTGCTCTGCTTGACCGTCGAGGCGGCCGTGGATGGGTCGGAGACCCCGATCGAGATCGCGGACGAGTTCTACGGCACGCACTTCGGCGATGTGTCCGGGTGGGTCCAGGGTCAATACCCATCCAATGCACCCAACGGTGCGGCAACAGGGGCTTCCAGGGCGGCCCAAACGGGACCGACGTCCGCCCCGCTCGCTCCTCCTGGCGCATCGCCAAGAGCAGAGCCCGACAAGGACACCAAGAATAGGCGGGGGCGCCTATATGTGACCTGCAGGAAGCTCAACAAGACCACCCACCGCTACTACCTGGGGCGAACCAGCATGGTTGTCGATCTCACCAAGCCCCTCGACGAACAGGCGGCTCTGGCGGTCATTTTTCGAGACATGAGCCATCACATCGACGAGAACGATGAACCCAATGGGGCTGTGTTCGATTTCGCGAGGGTTGATCAATTCGATATCGGGGCCGCCATTGACTATGGCCGAAGATATGACGACGCCGCATATTGGCGGATTCGCGGAAGGGAGCAGCAGTTGATTGATTCCCATGGGGGCGCCCAGTCAGACACTGGAAAGCCCCATCGGACCGAGAACGTCGTGCGCGGTGTGGCGAAAGACAATCCGAGGGGCAGGCGGTTTCACGACGCGGCCACGGAGCGCTGGGGTCAACTTCATCCTTACACGGGATATTAGGAAATGAAGAAGGTGCGCATACATAGACCGGGGACCTTTCTGAGGATTCCCCTTGCCGACGGCACTTTCGGCTATGGGAGGGCGCTTACACGAGTGTTTGACGCTTTCTACGCATATAGGACCGAAAGCCCTGACTCGGACCTCGACCGGATCGCATCCAAGCCAATCCTCTTCAAGATTGCTGTCCGCCATTTGGAGCCGGGCTCGTGGGAGGTCATTGGACGGAGAATGCTCGAGGAGTCCCTGGCTCAACCGATTGTCCAATTCAGGCAGGACGTGGGGAACTTCCGTGACTGCACGATCTTCGACACAGTCGGCAATTCGAGAAGTGCCGAGCCCCAGGAGTGTGTCGGGCTCGAGGCCATGGCTGTTTGGGAACAGCACGGTGTCGAGAAACGCCTGCTCGACACCTTCATGGGGCTGCCCAATGACTCAGTGGAGCATCTGAAAGTACGCCTGCAATAGGAGGTCTCCGAACCCTGGCGCCCGACTCCATCAGCCGAGATTGGAAATGCCGCAAATGCCGAGTGCTCCCCAAGCGCCCGTAGGCGCGCAGGGCGGCGGGTGACCAGTAGTTCAGCCAGCCCAGGTCCTGTGGAATGCCGGGCGAGCGGATTCTCTCTGGGAGCTTGAGCACTGGTAGCTGGCGCGGCGCGGGCGCGCTCGCCCAGGCGGATGTGAGCAGGAGGCGTGTGGCCCAGGCGAGGTGATTCACGGCTTCGCGCTACCCTACCCGCCCACTTCCTGGAGGGCGGGCGGTCCCGCCCTCTCCTCTACTTCACGGGGCGAGCAGCTGGGGGATGGCGTCGCGCAGGTTGGGCAGCGGGCCGATCTGCTTCGTGTTGGACTCCTGGGGCGTGCCGGTGGCGCGCAGCAGCTCGCGCAGGGCGCGCGGCTCGAGGGGGCCCTTGCCGCTGGCGTTGGCGACGCCCTGGAGGTTGGCCACCGCGCCCACCACGATGGGGGCCGCGCTGGAGGTCCCGCTGAAGCTGTCCGTGTACCACCTGTCCTCGCCGGACCAGGTGCCGGAGAGGTCGCCGTAGCCCAGCGTCACGACGTTCTCGCCCCAGGCGTGCAGATCCACGCGGCTGCCGTGGTTGGTCCAGCACAGAGGGGCGCGAGTCCCGGCGGTGCCGGCGGCCACCATGATGGCGCCCGAGTCCCGCACCGAGCGATCAAAGGCGCCGCGGTACACCGGCGAGTCCAGATTCACGCTGCCGTTGCCGGCGGCCTCCACCACGTGCACGCCGCTGGCGGTGGCCTGGGCGATGGCGTCGAAGTTGGCCCGCCAGTACTCCAGCGGCACCTCCTCGCACTGGCTCGTGTTGCAGGTGCAGTCGCGGCCGATGCGCGGCCCCTTCGCCTGGAGCTGGATGAGCACGACGCCGCCCTTGCCCGCGGCCAGCGCCGCGCGGTTGATGGCACTCGCGATGCTCTGGCCGGCGATGCCCTCGTGGCCCACCTGCGCCCCGTGCGCGATGCCGGTGACGCCGAAGTCGTTGGCCTGGCCCACCATTACCCCCATCACCGCGGTGCCGTGGTTGCGCCAGCTCGAGTCGTTGAACTGGATGCCGCCCGTGTGGAAGAAGGCCGGCAGATCCTCGTGCGAGTTGTTCCAGGCGCCCTCGATGTCGACGATCTTCACGCCCGTGCCAGTGCCCCCCGACACCGTCCAGGCGTAGCGCGCGTCGATGCCGCTGGGAGCCGCGTTCAGGTAGCCCTGCCGGCCCTCATACGTCGCGGTGGTGGTCGACATGCGGTCGGCCGAGCTGATGTCGAACCGGGCCGGCTCGGTGGCCGCCTCGGCGTAGGCGATCTCCACGCTGTCGAGCGCGTTGAGCTTCATCACCAGGTCGTTCACGTCCGCGGCGATCGTTCCGGGCCGCAGCGGCACCTCGAAGTACAAATCCAGGTCCGCCATCTCCTTGCCGCTGCGCTCCTCGGCCAGACGCTTGCGCTCGGCCAGCGTGTACTCGTCCTGACGGAAGAGGCGAGTCGGCGGGCCCATGCGCGGGGCTTGGGCCAGCAGCCTCAGGGCGGCCAGGAGCTCCACCTGCACCTTCAGCTCGGAGAGTCCGCGGCGCGCCATTCGCATGCGCTCGGCCGGGTTGCGCTCGGTGCTCAGCATCTGCAGCAGGCCGCTCCGCAGACGTACCCGGGTGCCCTCGTGGAACTTCACCACCAGCCGCTGCACCGGCGTCTCCGGCTCGAGCTCGGGACTGGTGGGCTTCACGGTGGAGAGCCGCGGATCCAGCACCTTGACGCCGCTGGCCTGGGCGGAGGGCACCGCCAGCAGGCACAAGCCCATCATCAACGTGCGAGTCACGCGGTTCGTGAGAAACGAGGCCTTCATCTTCCGTCCTTCCAGGGGGGTGAAGGGGGACGTACGGCCATGACGGTGGGCTACGGGGTTGGGGGTGCCCGGAGCCTCCCCATCACCGTCATGCCGGTAGCCTGCCATGCCGATCTGCGCTCGTTCGGCTGGCTACCGGGGTTCTAGAATTTTTCGTTGAAGGCAGTATTAGCAGAATTTTTCCAGAAGGGAAACAGGACGGTGAAGTCTCGGTTTCCTTCCCTGGAAGATTTAGCCGTTCCTCATTCGCCCAGAAGGAGGGCTTCTAACCCCTCGTCTTCCGGGGGGTAGGCGATGGTGGGTTTGGTGTCGTCCGGATCAAACCCGTAGATGGAGTAGCCGGCGGGAACGGGTCCATCGTTGAGGCACAGCACAGCGCGGGGAGGGACACCCACACCGTCCCCATCCCTGTCCGGGTAGAGGACGCGCCAGAGGTAGAGGGCGGCATTGGCGTCGTCGCAGTCGTTGCCGGTGGCCTTGGTGGCGTAGCCGGAAGGAAGGGCGCTGCCGCTGCACAGCTGACCGGAGGAGGGGGTGGTGCGGCCATCGCCATCGGCATCCACGTGCTGGAAGGCGAGGTTCCGCCAGCGCAGCGCGTCGCTGGGAGCGCAGTCGGTGCTGCTGGAGGCGTAGCCGGTGGGGAGGGAGCCGTTGGTGCAGAAGGTGGAGGGGCTTCCGGCGCCTACGCCGTCCGCGTCCTCGTCGAGGTACGCCTGGAGGCTCTGGTTGAGGTCCGCACGGGTGTCGTCGCAGTCGGTGCCTTTGGGAGAGCTCGTGTAGCCCGGGGGCAGGGTGCCGTTGGTGCAGACGAAGCCGCTGGTCGCCACGGTGAAGGAATCCAGGTCCGCATCGCGGTACTGGAAGGCGAGCTCCGTCCAGCGCGAGGCGTCGCCGGGCTCGCAGTCGGTGCCCACGTGCGAGTAGCCCGCGGGCCGGGTCGTGCCCGCGCACAGCGTCACGCTGGAGCCGGCGCCCACCCCGTCGTTGTCCGTATCCGCGAAGACGTTCCAGGTGACGGACACAGCGGCATTGGTGTCGTCGCAGTCGCTAAAAGAGCCCGAGAACTGGAAGTAGCCCTTCGGGAGGGAGTTGCCAATGCACACCTGTCCCGACTCGGCCACGGTCGCGCCATCGCCATCCGCGTCGCGCCAGGAGTAGGACTCCATCCGCCAGCGCGTTCCATCCTCCGGGGCGCAGTCGCTCGAGAGCCGGGAGTAGCCGGGCTCCGGCAGCGAGCCCGCGCAATGTTGCTCGGCCGGACCGCTGCCCACGCTGTCCCGATCGGGATCGGGGTATTCGCTGATGAGCTGCCAGCGGTCGCCGCGGGTGTCGTCACAATCCGAGCGGGCCCCGGCGGTGAGCGAGTAGCCCGCGGGGAGCGTCGAGCCGGTGCAGAGGGTGCCCTCCTCGGGCACGGTGGCCCCATCGAGGTCCGCGTCCCGGAAGGAGTAGCTCAGCACCTGATGGAGCGAGGAATTCAGGGGCGCGCAGTCCTCCTGTGAGGTCTCGGAGGCGCCTG
Source organism: Archangium lansingense (assembly GCF_026626635.1). Taxonomy (GTDB): domain Bacteria; phylum Myxococcota; class Myxococcia; order Myxococcales; family Myxococcaceae; genus Archangium; species Archangium lansingense. Next base: position 12,664,334 of record NZ_JAPNKA010000001.1, on the reverse strand, counting down.
CGGGCAGCGTGTTGCCCGTGCAGGACTGGGAGGGCTCTCCGCCGGAGACGCCATCTCCGTCCTGATCCAGATAGAGGGTGCGCAGCTCCCAGACCTTCGGGTCCGAGTCATTGCAGTCCGTGCCCGCGGTCTGCGTGTAGCCCGTCAGGTCCGTGCCCACGCACGCGCTGGACGGTGTGCTCGAGGCCCTGCCATCCCGGTCCAGGTCCGCGTAGTAGAGGCCGGGCCCCTCCAACGTGCGCCAGCGCGTGGCGTCCTGGGGCGCGCAGTCGCCCGCCACGGTCGCGGCGTTCGCGGGCAGGTTGTCCCCGGTGCAGAACGCTTGCAGCGTGCCGGCACCGTACCCGTCCTTGTCGAAGTCGAAATAGGCCTCCACCCGCCGCCAGGCCAGGGGGGAGGCGTCGTCACAGTCCTCGCTGTCCGGGACTCCGTCGTTGTCCGAGTCCACGTTCGAGCCCGCGGCCTCCTCACATCCGAGCTGCACGCCCCCAAGCGCCAGCACCAGCGCCAGCCATATCCATCGCGTCATGTCTCTCCTCCGTTTGTCCGTGCCGGGTGGAGAGCGCTAGCGGCGCGTGAGCTTGCAGCCCTGGAGTGGCTGGGAATAGACGCTCGAGGGACCGCGCCGCACCTCGAAGAAGTACTGGCCCGGCTTGCTCATGGCGATCAGCGCCAGGCGCTCGCACGAGCGCACGCGCGCATCGTACGGCGTGCTGGTGTTGGTGGCCGAGGGGATGGCGATGGTCCGGGGGGCCGCCTCGCCCTGGATGATGCCGGTGACGTTGAGCTGGTAGACGCCCGAGAGGAGCTCGTAGCTGTCCACGGTCTCGAAGACGAAGGTCTCGATGGAGGAGGACTGCGCCGAGGCGATGGTCAGCGGAGACAGCGAGAGCAGCAGGGCGGTGGCGGATGCGAATGTCTTGAGCGTCATGAGTCGTGTTCCCCCCAATGGGTACGAGCGTGCTTCCTCGCACCGGCCTGGGAGGAAGCGGGGCGGTGCCTATACCGCGAATCCGAGCGCCACGGCGAGCAACCCACCGAGTCCTGCGTACAGCGGAATATTGCAGGCCAGGGTGATGCGGTTGATGCGGCGGAAGCGGGCCTGCTCCTCGTCGGCGAACCAGATGCCGTCTTCGCCGGTGGTGTGCCCCGCCACTGCATGGAAGAAGAGCGTGGCGTACATCACCTCGACGAAGAGGCTCACCAGCACCAGGGAGATCAACGACAGCGCCCACATGTCCATGCGCGAGAGAGGGCCCTCGCGGTGGAGCTGGTACCAGGAGAGGCCGCTGAGGACGAGGGCGATGCACAGCACGTCATGGCCGATGCCGTAGGGCGGCTTCCAGTTGTGGGAGACGTAGAGCATGTAGAGCTCGGCCACGCCGCGCACCCACATGAAGGCGCCGAAGCTGCCGAGCACCATCCGCAGCTCCGGGTGCACAGCGGAGTCGAGGGCGACGAGGGGGCAGAGGAGGAACCAGAGGAAGATGGCGTAGAAGAGCCAGGCGAGCTTGGGCGGGGAGATGCGGCCGCCGCGGGCTGCCTGGACGTTCTGCCTGCGCCAGAAGACGAAGCCGAGCAGCACGGACAGGCCCAGCAAGGCGAGGATGAAGACGCGGGTGTGCGGGGAGAGCATCAGGGCCGACGCGGGCTGGGGTAGAGGTCAGGGTAGCGCAGGAGGTACCAGTCGCGAAGCCGAGGCAGGTGGTGCAGGGACACCTGGGGATGGAGGTGGTGCACCACGTGGTAGCCCACGTTGAGCGGGGCGGTGAGCAGCTGGCCGATCCATCCGAGCCCATGGTCCGAAGTGCAGGCGAGTACGTCACGCAAGGTGCGCCCCTGCACCGTACGAGGCGTGTGCTCGGCGAGCAGACGCCATGCGCACAGCCCTGAGGTCAGCAGGAAGGGCAGGCCGTAGCCGAGGCCCACCACCGAGGGCCAGCGCAGGGCGGCACCGAGCACCGCGAGGTGGAAGAGAACCTGTCCAGCCTCAGCGCGGGCGCAGGCGAGCACCTCGGCGTCATGGGTGAGGGCCTTGCCCGAGCGGTCCTGGAGGAAGAGGCGAGCGTACGGGGTGCGCAGCGGAGGCAGGCGCCATGCGAGCAGTCCGAAGGGCCCGCGCAGCACCCAGAAGGGGAGGATGGGGCAGACGCGCAGCCACACGGCGAACTGGCGCCAGGGGCTGGCGGGAGGACGGCGGTACGGATCAGAGGGCAGGCCCGCGTCGCGGTGGTGGCGCAGGTGGTGGTAGCGCATGGCCTCCAGGGTCGTGGCGACGGGGAAGCCAGCGAGCAGCTCCAGCAGCCGGAGGCCGGGGCCTTTATGACGCCAGGGCAGGTGGATGGCGTCATGGAGGATGACGCCGAGCGCGTGCAGCCGGCCGGCGACGAGCAGCGCGAGCAGCGGAGCCACCTCGGGCACGAACACCATTCCGAACCAGCACAGGCAGATCCACGCCCATTGCGTGGCGGCGAGCCGCAGCAGTCCTGGCACGGTGGTGCGTTCGAGCAATTCCGGGGGAACGGGAGCGCGAGGAGGGAGGTGCCCGGAGTTTGCAAGGAGCGGTGCGCACGAGGAGGGGAGCATGAGAATCGTCGAGATGGTGGGCAGGCACCCGGGGGGACATGCAAGCCCCCCGCCCGTCCTGGACAGAGGAGCGGTGGCGGGGCACTCTCGGCGCGCGCTCGGAGGCGCATCCCATGAGAGCTGAGCAGGCAGCGGCACACCCGGGGCCGGTGGGCACCGCGGTGCACACGGCGCCCCTCGTCGAGCGTTGGGGCTGGGTATGGCCCCGGTGGAATGACCCGCGCATCCCCTTCGCGGCCATCCTCTCGCTCTACGGGGTGCTGGGTTTCTCCTTCTTCGGCTTCAACCGCAACCCGTGGCAGATGTTGGCCATCGTCGCGAGCGGCAGCGCGCTGGACGCGGGCCTGGGCTGGCTGTTGCGGCGCGAGAAGGTGGTGCCGCTCAGTGGCTACATCTCGTGCTGCTCGCTGGCGCTGCTGCTCAACTACTCGCACTCGAGCTGGCTGTTGCTACTGCCGGTGTGGCTCACCATCGGCTCCAAGTACGTGCTCACGTTCGAGGGCCGCCACGTCTTCAACCCGTCGATGTTCGGCGTGGCCACGTCGCTGCTCTTCACGCGCGAGCTCATCACCGCGGCGCCGGCCTACCAGTGGGCCAACGGAGAGGTAGCGCTCTCGGCCTTCATCGTCATGGCCGCGCTGGTGCTCTTCTTCTTCCGCGTGGGCCGCACCTGGCTGGTGTTGAGCTTCCTCGGCTTCTACGCGCTGCAGACGGCGCTGCGCGCGTACATCCTGCGCTACCACCTGCCGCCCGAAGTGCTCTTCCTCGGCACGCTGGGGGCGCCGGCCTTCTTCATCTTCACCTTCTACATGATCACCGACCCGGGCACGTCGCCGAAGGCGCCCCGGGCCCAGGTGCTCCTGGCGCTCGCCCTCACGCTGGTGGACCTGGTGTTCCACTTGAAGGAGAGCGTCTTTACTTTCTTCTACGCGGCCCTCACGTGCGCGACCGCGCGCTTCCTCTTCCTGCACGCACGTGCCCTGTGGCAGCGCGGGCCTCGCGCGTACTTCGCGGGAATCTTCTCTCCGGGGCCGCTCAAGCGACTGGGGGCGGTGGGAGGCCTCGGAGCCGCCCTGGCCGCGGGCTACTTCCTCATGGTGGCCCCCTCCGTGCAGTCTCGCCCGCTGCCCTTCCACATGGAGCGGTTGGAGGCCTCGCACACGGGGCTCGGCTCGACGATGGGGGACGTGCTGTTGAAGGTGGACCCGCGCGTGCTGCACGTGTCCAAGTGGGTGCTGAGCGTGGGCGACGCGGTGGCCGCCGGCGACTTCGATGGCGATGGGAAGGTGGACCTCTTCCTCACGAACCCGCTCAAGTCGGACGCATACCGTGCCGCGCTCTACCGCAACCTGGGCGGCCTGCGCTTCGAGCGCGTGAAGGTGCCTGCGTTGGAGCACATCGCCGCGAACTACACCACCGAGGGTGCCGCCGCTGGAGGCACCTTCGTGGACTACGACGGTGACGGGGACCAGGATCTGGCCGTGGCGGTGGCCTTCGGACCCTCGAAGCTGCTGCGCAACCTGCTGCGCGAGACGGGCACCGCCTCCTTCGAGGACGTCACCACGCGGGCCGGAGTGGGGGACCACTCGGTGAGCATGGCCGTGACGCTGCTCGACTTCGATAGGGACGGGCACCTGGACCTCTTCGTGGCCAACGCGCTCACCACGCACCTGCCGGACTACGCCACACCCACCCCGTTCAACTTCTTCCGGTTGCCGCCGCCCGAGTACCCCGAGGACCGGCGCATGCTGCGCTTCTTCCACAACGGCTGGCACAACGCCGACAACGGCGGCCTCAACGTGCTCTACCGCGCTCGGGGCGATGGCACCTTCGAGAAGCTGGACTCCGTGGCGCTGGGGCTGAGCGAGACGCGCTGGTCACTCGCCGTGAGCACGGTGGACCTGAACCAGGACGGGTGGACGGACCTCTACATCGCCAACGACTTTGGCCCGGATGAGCTCTACCTCAACGAGCAGGGCAAACACTTCCGCCGGGTGGTGGGGAAGCTGTTCGGAGAGATTGGCAAGGACACGTACAAGGGGATGAACTCCAGCGTGGCGGACTTCGACCGCAACGGGTGGCTGGATGTCTACGTGTCCAACGTGCACCACTCGCTCCAGGCCGAGGGCAGCCTGCTGTGGATGACATACCCGGGGAAGGAGCCGTTCGTCCCCGAGTTCAAGGACGAGGCGACGTTCCGCGGGGCGCTCAACGAGCGGCGTTTCGGTTGGGGCGCGGCGGCGGGGGACCTCGACAACGACGGGTGGCCGGACATCGTGCAGGCCAATGGCCACCTCGACGACAGGCTGGACCACCTCTACGACTCGGGCCGCAAGGACTACTGGTACGTCAACCACAAGCTGATGCAGTCCGGCCCCGAGGTGCACACGTACGCGGACAAGTGGGGCGACATCCGCGGGCGCACCATCTACCCGAATGAGCCGCGCCGCGCGTACCTGAACCTCGGCGACGAGAAGCCCGGCCACTTCGTGGACATGGCGAAGGAGCTGGGGCTGGACGAGCCGGACAACTCGCGCGGCGTGTTGCTCGCAGACCTGGACGACGACGGGGACCTGGACGCTGTCATCTCCAACCAGCATGGGCCCGCGTCCGTCTACCGAAACACCCTGCGTGACGGAGCGGGGAAGGACGCAGCGCACTTCGTGGGCCTCTCGCTGGTAGGGGACGGGCAACAGACGACCCGGAGCGCGGTTGGGACGCGTGTCGTCGTGTCCTACGAGGAGGGCGGCAAGCGCGTGGAGCAGGTGCGGGAGGTGGGGCTGATGGGCGGCCTCAGTGCCTCGGCGGATCCGCGCCTGCACTTCGGTCTCGGTAGCCACGCGGGCCCGGTGAAGGCCTCCATTCATTGGTACGGCGGTGAGGTGCAGACCGTGCAGCTCGACGCCGACCGGTACCACGTCGTCACGCAGCCCGCGGTCAGCGCGCGCCTGCGCGGCAGCAAATAGACAGGGAGCCCGATGTTCTCCGCCTTGAAGGGAGCCACCGTCGCGAGCGAGTTGCTCACCGAGCACCAGCGTGCACAGATGCTCGCGCTGATGCAGGTGTGCTACGCGGGCGTCAGCGCCGAGCGCTTCGCTCGGGACCTGGCTGACAAGCAGTATGTGATTCTCCTGTCCGCGAGGCGCTCGGGAGAGCTGGTGGGCTTCAGCACGCTGCGCGTCTCCGAGGAGCAGGTGGAGGGGCGGACGGTAGAGGTCGTCTTCTCGGGCGACACCGTCATCCACCCGGACTACTGGGGGCAGAAGGAGCTACAGGTGCGCTTCGGGCGCTTCATGCTCGCGCGCAAGCTGCGCCACCCCACACGCCCGCTGCTGTGGCTGTTGTTGAGTGCGGGCTACAAGACGTACCTGCTGGCGGTGAACCACTTCCCGCGCACCGTACCGCGCCACGATTGGGAGGCACCAACGGAGCGGGTGTCGTTCCTTCGCACGCTGGCCGGACGCTGGTTTGGCGAGCAGTACGACGGGACGAAGGGGACGGTGCGCTTCGCGGGAACGCACTACCGAGTGCGAGACGGGGTGGCGCCGATCGATCGGGAGGCAGCGGCCCATCCGCACATTGCATTCTTCGCGAGGAACAACCCGGCGCACATAGAGGGAGAGGAACTGGTGTGCCTGGCGGAGATCCGCGCGAGGGACCTGATGTGGGCGCTGACGGAGCTGACGATGAAGCAGCTGCGCCTATGGACGCGCCGGGGCCTGAAGCTGATCGGAGTGAGGGCATGATTTCCCCTCTCCCGCCGGGAGAGGGACGGGGTGAGGGTGCCTCGCCCCCCGGGTTGAATCCGAGTGAATCCCCTCTCCCTCTGGGAGAGGGTTAGGGTGAGGGTCTAGCGATGTCCGTGCTGTTGACCTCGCGTTGGATGTTGTCGGGGCTCATGGCGGCCCAGGCGCCCTCCGCACTGCTGTTCCACCGTGCGCTCGCCCGTCCCGAAGAGGCGCAGTCCGAGAGCCTGTCCCGGATCCTCCGAGCGACACGGGACACCACCCAGTCCTCGAGGGTCCCCGGCTTCTCCCGGATCCGCACGGCACGCGAGTTCCAGGATGCAGTCCCCATCTCCACGCCGGACTCGGTGCTGCCGGACATCGAGGCGCTCAAGGCGGGAGCGCCTCGAGTCCTCACCCAGGAACCGGTGAGTCGCTTCGAGCCTTCGGGAGGCTCCTCGGGGGCGTCCAAGTACGTGCCCGTGACTCGGGGACTGCTCGACGAGTTCCACCGTGCGCTCGCGCCGATGCTGTTCGACCTGCTGCACGCGCGCCCTGCTGTGCGCGAGGGCCCGAGCTACTGGTCCATCTCGCCCATCGGGCGCAAGCAGGGGAGGACGGTGGGGGGGATTCCAGTGGGGAGCGTGGAGGACTCGGCGTACTTCCCGCGCTTCCTGCAGCCGCTGCTCTCGCGTGTGTTTGCCGTGCCTGGCGCGGTGGCGCGGCTGCCCGATGTCGAGTCATGCCGGTATGTGACGCTGTGGTTCCTCGTGGCGTGTGAGGAGCTGGCGCTGCTGAGCGTGTGGAACCCGAGCTTCCTCACACTGCTCATGGATGCACTGGAGCGGCACGGGGAGCGGCTGGCCGAGGATCTGGAGCGCGGGGTGTGCAGGCCTCCTGTAGTCCCTCACCCCGACCCTCTCCCAGAGGGAGAGGGAGGAGTGGGGGGAGTGATTTCCCAGATGCGGTTCTCGCCCCGGCCCGAGCGGGCGCGTGTACTTCGCGAGGCCCTTCGCTCCGGACTCCAGGGGCGCATGCTCTGGCCCCGGCTCGCGCTGCTGAGCATGTGGACCGATGCCCAGGCCGCGCACTCCGTCGGCCCCGCGTGCCGCCGCTTCCAGGGCGTCGAGGTCCAGGGCAAGGGGCTGCTCGCCACCGAGGGCGTTGTCACGCTGCCCCTCTTCGGTGCTCCCGCTCCCGTGCTCGCCATCCGCAGCCACTTCTTCGAGTTCCTCGACCCCGAGCACCCCGAGTCACGCCCCCGGCTCGCGCATGAGCTCGAGGTGGGGCGCACCTACTCCGTGCTTCTGTCCACCTCTGGCGGCCTGTTGCGCTACCGCATCGGAGATCTCGTCCGTGTCGAGGGCTTCCACCACGCCACGCCCTGCCTGCGTTTCCTGGGCCGAGCCGATGCCGTGAGTGACCTCGTCGGCGAGAAGCTCGCCGCCACCCGTGTCTCCACCGTGCTCGACACTCTGCTGCCCACGGTATTCGGTGGCCAGCGTCCGCCCTTCGCCATGGTGGCTCCCGAGTGGGAGGCTCACGCGCCTCCGGCCTACCGGCTCTTCCTGGAGACAGAGGTGCCCGATGCGCGCCTTCACGAGGCTGCCCAAGCCCTGGAGCGCGCCCTGTGCGAGGGCTACCACTACCGCTATGCCCGCGAGCTCGGCCAGCTCGGGCCCGTGCGTGCCCTCCGCGTCACCGAGGGCTCCCGTCGCTACGAGGCCCGCTGCATCGCGCTCGGGCAGCGTGCGGGCGACATCAAGCCCACCGATCTTCATCGCCAGGCTGGCTGGACGGCCTGGTTCTCCGCGCAAGGACCGAAGCGCCCATGAGGAACCCGAACGACGCCCCGAGCCTCGCGCTCGTCACCACGCCTGCCGTGGACCTCGAGGCCGAGGCCGACCTCACTCGCTGCGGCGCCCTCAAGGACTTCTGGTACGTCGCCTGTCTCTCCACCGAGCTGCCCAAGGGCAAGCCGCTGGCGCGGACGATCTTCGGGACGAACCTCGTGCTTTTCCGGGACGAGCACGGCCGGCCCACCGCATTGCGCGACCGCTGCCTGCACCGCAACGCGCGCCTGTCCGCGGGAGACGTCTTCCACGGCCGCATTGGCTGCCCGTACCACGGCTGGACGTATGACGCGTCGGGCGCGGTGGTGGAGGTGCCCTCGCTCGGGCCGAGCCAGTGTGGCGAGGCGCTCGATGCCCAGGGCCATGCACGCGCGGGCCTCCAGGTGCGCCCGTGCGACCTCGGGAAGCTCCATCGCTTCGACACACTGGAGCAGGACGGGCTCGTCTACGTCTTCATGGGAGGAGACTCGAAGCGAGCCCTCCGCCCCTCCTTCCGCGTGCCGTACTGGGGCCAGCCCGGGTGGACCGTGTACTTCATGGTCACGCGCTTCCCCAACGGGGTGACGAACCTCGTGGAGAACTTCATGGACGTGCCGCACACCGTCTTCGTGCACAAGGGGTGGTTCCGCAACCCGGCGCGCAAGCGGGTGCCGGCCCGAGTGAAGCGCGCGGATGGCAGCGTGCTCGTCACCTACCAGCAGGAGCAGGACACGGTGACGGGGCTGGGCCGCATCTTCAACCCGAGTGGCCTGCCCATGGTCCATACGGATCACTACTTCATCCCCAACATCACCCGCGTGGACTACATGTGGGGCGAGCGCAGCGGCTTCGCCATCAACTCGCAGGTGACGCCCATCGGTCCCACGGACAGCCTCGTCTACACGGCCATCAGCTACCGGTTGCCGTATGACCTGCCGCGAGCGCTGGTGGCACGGGCCCTCATGCCGCTGGTGCGCTGGTACACCACGCAGGTCATCCGCCAGGACGTGGACATCATGCGGGTGCAGCGCGAGGGTCTGCTCAATGGTCCCGGGGGCGGAGTCTTCTCCGGCACCGAGGCGGACCTGCTCCACGCGGACATCGAGTCCTACCGCCGCTGGCTGCTAGCGGGCGGACACGGCGCGGGACCGGGCGACGAGGAGCGCGGCATCGTCTTCTGGATTTGAGCCCTGATACCGTAGGAGGCACCATGCAATGCCCACGCTGCGACAAGGTGATGACCCCCGTGCGCCCGGATGAGGTGGAGGCGCAGCAGTGCCCTCAGTGCGAGGGGCACTGGCTCGAAGGGGAGGACTTGCGGCGGCTGGAGTCGACCGTGAATGTTCGACTCTTCGAGTGGCGCAAGCTGCCGTCGGAGGAACTCCAGACGCGCGAGCTGGCCTGCCCCCGATGCGAGCCCCGCCAGGTCATGAAGAAGGTGCGGAGTGAGCGCGATCAGCACGTCTTGCTCGACGTGTGCGAGCGGTGCCACGGCGTGTGGCTCGATGGAGGCGAGCTGCGAGCCATTCAGGAGATGGGCTTCGTGGCCGCACTCACCGACGCGGTGCGTTTCATCACCCAGGACTGAGTCCATCTTGGGCATCATGGGGGCATGAACACCTTCCCTGCCCCTGCCTACGCGGCGCTCTGCCAGTGGACTCTCCGGGTGAGCGGAGTGCCGTTCGCCAATTCCGCGATCATCCTCCGCGCGGGTTGCGAGCCTTCCCGCTCGCGCGAGCTCCTCGCCGAGCTCGAACGGCTCCACGCGGAATTCCAGACGACTCCCAACCAGCTATGGGGCAGCAGCAGCAAGATCGCCGCGGCCTACAAGGCCCTCAAGATCCATGAGCTCTCGGGCTGGGAGCAGACCGAGCTCGAGGTCCAGGAGGGCATCGCATCCGGCCGCTACCGGGAGTGGTCGACCGCCGGACGCTCCCAGGTGCTCGATGGTCCGCGGGAGGACGAGCTCCTGCTCCTGGTGGTGCATGGCGGCATCGAGCTCGCGCGTCCCCTGCTCCTGCGTTACGCCGAGGTTCACTGGGGCACCATCCCCGCGCTCTGGGCCCGGTGGATCGCCACCGGTCAGATCGACGTGGCCGAGGCGCGGCGGCTCGCCGGGGAACCGTCGTCGCTGCCCAAGTCGCCCTCGACTGTCCACATCCGTCTCCCGCTCTTCTTCCTCGAACCCGAGCCAGCCCGGGCCCGCGAGGCCCTGGCGCATGGGGCGGCACCGAAGGACCGCGAGCCCGGTGACAAACCCGTGAAGACACTCCCCAAGCTGCTCGCCCAGCTCATCGCTTTCTGGGAGGGCAAGCTGTCCCGGGAGGTGCTGGAGAAGAGCTTCGCGGCCTGGTTCGCCTACTGCTACCACCCCGAGTCCCCGTCCAATCTCCCCGAGAAGATCGGTCCCGCCTTCCTGTATGGCCGCTACCTCGAGCCCCTGCCCGCGCATGTCCTGGTGGAGCGCATCAAGCAGCACCTGCCGATGTTCTCGGAGAAGCGGCGCAAGGCGCGTGCGCCTCGGGTCGCGGACGTCCGCGCGGTGATGGAGCCGCTGGAGGCGGCGATGGGCTTCCTCTCCAGGGGAGAGGGCTTGCGCATCTCGCCGGAGGGGTCCCCCGAGGTGGTGCTCGGACCTTGGGGGAGGGTATAGGTGCGGGGTCCGTGAACCCCTCCAGCCTCGCGTCCTCGCCCGCCGCGTCCCCGTCCGCCGCTGATCCGAGCGTGCGGCAGCGCCTGCTCTCCATCTTCGGCGGCTCGGTGGGCAACCTCATCGAGTGGTACGACTTCTACATCTACTCGGCCTTCTCGCTGTACTTCGCGAAGTCGTTCTTCCCCCACGACAACCCCGTGGTGGAGCAGCTCAACACGGCCGGAGTCTTCGCGCTCGGCTTCCTCATCCGCCCGGTGGGGGGCTGGGTGATGGGCCTCTACGCGGACCTGCGTGGCCGCCGTGCCGCACTGTCCCTGTCCGTCACGCTCATGTGCCTGGGCTCCTTCATCATCGCCCTGTGCCCCACGTATGAGCGCATCGGCGTGCTGGCGCCCATCGTGCTGATCCTCGCCCGACTGCTCCAGGGGCTCTCGCTCGGCGGCGAGTACGGCACCAGTGCCACCTATCTCAGTGAGGTCGCCACCTCCCGCCACCGCGGCTTCTACAGCTCCTTCCAGTACGTCACCCTCATCATGGGCCAACTGCTCGCGACGCTGACGCTGCTGGTGCTGCAGCGGCTGGTGCTCACCGGGCCGCAGCTCGAGGCGTGGGGTTGGCGCATCCCCTTCCTGTGTGGTGCCGCGCTCGCTGTCTTCGGTTTCTACATGCGCCGCAACATGGTGGAGACGGAGGCCTTCCAGGCCGAGGCGTCGAAGAAGACGGAGCGCCGGCCCATGCGCGAGCTGCTGCGCCACCCCCGGGAGCTTGCCCTCGTCATCGGGCTCACCATGGGCGGCACGCTCGCCTTCTACACGTACACCGTCTACATGCAGAAGTTCCTGGTGAACTCGGTGGGCCTGACGAGGGACCAGTCCACGCTCATCTCCGTCGCCTCCCTGTTCCTCTACATGCTGCTGCAGCCGGTGTTCGGCCTGCTCTCGGACAAGATCGGCCGAAGGCCCGTGCTGATGTGGTTCGGGGTGATGGGGACGCTGTGCACCGTGCCGCTGCTGACGGCGCTGACGCGGACCCGAGATGCCTTCACCGCCTTCCTGCTGGTGCTGGCGGCGCTCGTCATCATCTCTGGCTACACCTCCATCAACGCGGTGGTGAAGGCCGAGCTGTTCCCCGCTCGCGTCCGGGCCCTGGGTGTGGGTCTGCCCTATGCGCTCACCGTCTCCATCTTCGGCGGCACGGCCGAGTACGTGGGCACCTGGCTCAAGCTGGCCGGCCGTGAGACGTGGTTCTTCTGGTACGTGACGGGCTGCATCCTGTGCTCGCTGCTCGTCTACGCCTTCATGCGTGACACGCGGCAGCACCACCGCTTCGACTGACTCCGACGCGTCTCCGGCCCGCTGCTGCGTTCTTGATGTGGGGGAACGACGCCTGCTCCGGTGCTCGTCGTGCAACGGAGGTGGCAACTTCAGTCAGCCTGCCCTCACTGTGTTGGAGGACACACCAGACCGCAGCTCGCGGACCTGCTCGTCGAGGCGAAGGAGGTCCTGACGTCAACGCGAGCCTCGACTTCGTGCTGCGCATGGCCCACACCGAGCTCAAGCGCACCGCGACCCTGGAGAAGGACTACGACGGGGAACTGCCGGCCGTGTTGGCCTGCGAGAGCCGGCTCAGCCAGGTGTTCCTCAACCTGGTCATCAACGCCATCCAGGCCATGCAGCCCGGAGCGCCCCAACGCCACACCCTGCGCGTACGTACTCCACGCGAGAGCGGCTTCGTGCGTGTAGACGTGTCGGACTCCGGCCACGGGATTCCTCCCGAGGTGCTGCCGCGCATCTTCGATCCCTTCTTCACCACCAAGCCCGCGGGCTCCGGCACCGGGGTGGGGCTGTCCATCAGCCATTCGCTGGTACAGAAGATGGGCGGGGAGCTGCGGGTGCGCAGCGAGCAGGGTCTGGGCACCACCTTCTCTCTGCTGCTGCCCCTGGGCGAACGCGCCTCTGAGCCGCGCGCCGTGCTCGCCTCATGAGTCATGAATAACGGCGGCCCCGAGGCGTCCACACCCATGGCGCCACTGTAGGTGCGCCCAGTTTCACAAGAATTCCATCTTTTGTGGATCAAAATCTCCGTAACTGCTGTATTCTCGCGCTGGGTTTGGTGAAGGGTGTCCTGGGATGGAGCGGGATGGTGTGGGATAAGGTCGCTCAGCTCTAAATCCAAGCACCGGTGTGACGAGCCCACTCCGTGCCGAGGGGCACGAGCGCTCCTCTCGCAGCGGTGCTGCCGACGCCGATTGAGCCGTTTGCCGATTCAGAGGGGGTTGTATCAATGAGGAACAGACTTCTACTTGCTGTCATGACCTCGGTCATGGTCGCGGCCATGGGCTGCGGCACTACCGAGACCGAGTCGCAAGGCTCGTTGGCCACCACCACCCAGAAGCTGGAGCTGGGCGGCCCCGTGATTCTGGGAGGCGATGACCTCACGGATCACGGCTCGTACGCGAACGGGACCGTCCAGAATGGCTGGTTCTACATCCAGATGGCGCTGCAGAACCTGCATCCGAAGGTGACGCGGGCCAATGATGGGACCATCGCCGTGCTGGGCTCCTCGAGCTCCACGGCCGCCTCGGGTGATGCCGGTGCCGCCTACTACTACGCCGCCCCGCGCGCGGGCCTGACCCCTGTGTTCTACAACGGGTCCGCGGCCATCGACAGCTTCTTCATTGCGCTGGCGGCCGGCCAGAAGCAGCCCGCCATCCTGGTCATCACCGGCACGGGCGCCCTCAACAACCTCGACAGCCTCGAGGGCGGCGCGCTCCGCACCAACGCCCTGGCCATCGCCAACTTCGTGAACTCGGGCGGCGGTCTGCTGGCGCACGGCTCCGGGACCATCGCCTACGGCTGGCTCTCGACCCTCATCCCGGGCATCGTCGAGAGCACGGGCTGCGACGTCAACACGCTGGCGCTCACGCCTGCTGGCCAGTCCGCCTTCACGAACCTGACGAACAACCACATCCGCACGGGCCCGTGCCACAGCAACTTCTCCGGAAACATGGCCGGCCTGCAGGTGCTCGCCAAGGACGGTTCCAACCGGAACATCATCATCGGCGGTGCCGCCGTTCAGCTGCCCGGCGCCATCTCCCTGCTGCCCGCGACCGCCACCTACGTGGTCGCCGGTCCCGGCACGTCGCACTCGGTGACCGCGACGGTGCGTGACGGCCTGCTCCGGCCGGTGGTTGGCTCCACGGTGACCTTCACTGTTGTCTCCGGTCCCAACGCGGGTGCGACGGGCACGGCGGTGACGAGCAGCGCCGGTACGGCCTCCTTCTCCTATGTGTCCAATGGCGCGGTGGGCACGGACCTCATCACCGCGAGCTTCTCTGATGCGACCAACACCGTCCGGACCTCTCCCGCCGTCCAGGCCATCTGGGAGCGCCCGGTGGAGCCCGACACCGACGAGGATGGGGTCCCGGACTCCTCCGACAACTGCCCGACCATTCCCAACCCGGACCAGACGGACAGCGATGGTGACGGCCGCGGTGATGCCTGCGACGTGTGCGTGGCGGACCCGACCAACGACGGCAGCGACAACGACGGCGTGTGCGACGACGTCGACAACTGCCCGGGCGCGAGCAACCCGTACCAGACGGACACCGACGGCGACGGCATCGGCGATGCCTGCGACCGGTGCGTGGCGGACCCGACCAACGACGGCAGCGATGACGACGGCGTGTGCGACAACGTCGACAACTGCGTGGGCGTGGTCAACCCGGACCAGTCCGACCGTGACAACGACGGCATCGGCGATGCCTGCGACTCGACCAACGGCTGGACGCTGACGGGCAGCATGGCCCTGCCGCGCCTGCAGCACACCGCCAACCTGCTGGATGACGGCCGCGTGCTGGTGGCCGGTGGCTTCAACACCACCGCCGAGCTGTATGACCCCACCACGGGGACCTGGTCGCGCACGGGCAACACGCTCGCTTCGCACCGGGGCCACACGTCCACCAAGCTGCAGGACGGCCGGGTGATCATCGCGGGCGGCGGCGCGTGCGCCATCTCCGGCTCCACGGCGGAGATTTACGACCCGTCGCTGGGCAGGTGGAGGACGGCCGGCCATCTGAACCAGCAGCGCTTCCACCACACCGCGGTCCTTCTGCCCAACGGCAAGGTGCTGGTGGTGGGCGGTGGCACCAGTGAGTACGGTGGTGCGGTGCTGGCCTCGGCCGAGCTGTATGACCCGGCCACTGGCTCCTGGACGTACACCGGCAGCATGAACGCCGCGCGCCGCTACCACACGATCACCCTGCTGCCCGACGGCAAGGTGCTCGTCGCCGGTGGCAGCGACGCCGGTGAGAACCAGCTGGCCTCGGCCGAGCTGTATGACCCGGCCACCGGTACCTTCTCGTCCGTGGGCGCCATGAGCTTCGGCCGCCGTCACCACACGGCCACCCTGCTGCCCAACGGCCTGGTGCTGGTCGCGGGCGCTGACGGCTACGAGGTTGCCCTCTCCAGATCGGCTGAGCTGTACGACCCGGCCACGGGCACCTGGTCCGTCACCGGCAGCATGAAGACGCCGCGCCGGCTGCACACCGCCAACGTGCTGCCCAACGGCCAGGCGCTGATTGCCGGCGGTTACCACACGGCGGTCGGTATCCTCACCGCGTCCGAGCTGTATGACTCGGCCACCGGTACCTGGAGCGAGACCTACTTCATGAACGTGGACCGCTACGGCCACACCGGCACGCTGCTCGGTAACGGCACGGTGCTCGCCGTGGGTGGCGTCAGCAACCACGACCAGGCCTCCGCCGAGTACTACTAAGCGGTCCGCCATAGATGTTGTTCACTTTTTCCGCAGGCGGTTTCGGTAGCTCATGAAGCCGCTGCGGACAGCGGCGAGCAGTTCAGCGAGCGTGGGGTAGCTCCGACGGGGCATTTCGTAGGACTTCACCACGCCGAAGACGGGCTCCACCTCGTTGAGTTCCGGCGAGTACACCGGGAGAAAGAAGAGGCGCACGCCGCGCTTGCGCAGTTGCCTACGGCGTTGGCGGATGAAGCGGCTGGTGTGGATGTTGACGTTGTCCAGGACAACGGTGCATGGCCGCTTCCCCGTGGGTAGCAACAGCAGGAAGTCGAAGACATCCGCACTGGTGAGGGAGCGGCCCTTCACGGTGAAACGTAGGGCTCGCTGGCCGTCGCGAATGCCGTAGGCGGCCAGGGCGTTGGCGCGCCTGCCCTTGGTGGCCTCATAGGCAATGAGCTTGCGACTGCCTCGGAGCGTCCAGCTGTAGCCCGTCGGCTGCGTGGGTGCGAAGCCGCACTCATCGAGGAAGAAGAGGTCTAGCCTCCGGGCGCGGGCTTTTTTTGAGCGTGGTGAGCTTGCGGCGCGCCCGCTCCACCGCCTCGGGCTGCTGTAGATGCTCCAGGCTCGACTTGGTGCGGCGCCAGCCAGCGCCCAGTTCCGCCAGGTAGCGCTCCGTCTGCCGGGCACTCATTTGAATGCCCACCCCAGCCAATGCCTCAGCCAACTGGGATGATGTCCAGGTACGTGGCTCCGAGAGGAACTTCTCGAGCATGCCCACTACCATGGCGTGTCGCTCAACATCCGGCACTGGCCCCGGTAGCTTGTGCTCCAACGCATCCAGGCCCTCGTGGCTCCAGGCCTTGAGCACACGGCGCACAGTAGCCGCATGCACTCCCAGGTACTCCGCAATCCGTGGGGGCGACCAGCCCGAGGCGGACAGAAGAATCATCTCCACGCGGTCGCGCTCCCACGGAGTGGCCCAGGACGAGCGGCCCCGCTCTCGGAGCCGCTCCCTATCCTCTGGGCTCACATCTGCACGCAGCATCGCAGATGTGTACAACATCTATGGCGGACCGCTTAGTCCCGGCTGTACACCCGGCCCGGAGCTGTCTCCGGGCTGGGTCCGAGCTGAATGAAGGGCCCGGAATCCAGGGGAAACCCAGGAGACTCCGGGCCCTTCGCCGTTTCCAAGCCCTCGCGCGGGGCCTTCCCTCCGCCTCCCGGGCTGGGTTGCGGCATAGTCCTCCGGGAGTCGACCCGGGAGAGGATGATGCCGAGTGAGGACACCGGGGGGGACCGAAACAACGGAGCGGTAGCGCAGCAGGGGCGGGAGGCTTGGAGTCGTGCACTCTGGGCGCGGTTGGTGGAACGGCTGGATGCGTTCATCCCGGAAGCGCTTCGCCAGGGCGACTCCCTGGAGCTGAGCCGGGCCCGAATGGTGGTCGGGTTGTGCTTGTGCCTGACGGGGGGCTCCCTGGTGTTCCTTGGCCTCCTGCGGCTCACCCCGTACGCGTGGAGCATGGGGGTGATGAGCGGGCTGTGCGGTGGGGGCTTTCTGGGAGTGTTGGCGCTGCTGCGTTGGCGCGCCTCAACCCGTCTTCCAGCGCTGCTGCTGTGCTCCATGCTGTCGGGGGTCATCGCCTTCACCACCCTCCACATGGACATGCTGGCCATGGCCACGCATGCCGCGAGCGTGCTGGTCCCAGTCATGGCCGTCTACCTGCTGGGGTGGCGGATGGGCCTGGGCTTCTCCGTGCTCTCCATCCTGACGCCGCTCGTCTTCTACCCGTTGACCACCTCGCCCCCGGGCCTGAGTGCCATGGAGTGGTCGCTGAGCATCTTCACGGCCATCTTCGCCGTGTTCGGCTGGGCGGTGAGCTCCTTGTTCTTGTCCTTCCGGACGGAGGCGCACGCGACGCTCGAACAGACGCGCAAGACGCTGCTCGAGAACGAGGGCGAGCTGTCCAGCCTCATCGAGAGCACCGATGACGTCGTGTGTTCCCTGGATGTGGAGGGGCGGCTCATCACCGCCAACCAGTCGGCGAAGCACTACTTCCAGCGCATCTTCGGTGAGGAGATTTCACCCGGGGAGTTCATCTTCAGCGCGCTGCCTCCCGAGCGGCAGCTGCGCTGGAAGGAGCGGCTGGAGCGCGCCCGGGGCGGCAACCGTCTGAAGGAGGAAGTGAGCCTGCCGGCGTTCCAGGAGGGTCGCAAGCTGGTCGAGCTGGAGCTGACCGTCAGCCCGGTGCGGAGTGAGCAGGGCGAAGTGGTGAGGCTCACCGTGTTTGGGCGGGACGTCACGGAGCGCAAGGCGGCCGAGGCGCGGCTGAGTGAGTTGCACCGGGGATTGGTGGATGCCTCGCGCCAGGCGGGCATGGCAGAGGTGGCCACGGGGGTGCTGCACAACGTAGGCAACACGCTCAACAGCGTGAACGTGTCGGCGAGCCTCGTGGCCGAGCGCCTTCGCGGCCTGCGGGTGTCCAGTCTGGAGAAGGCCGTGCAGTTGCTGCGCGAGCACGAAGCGGATGCGGGCACCTTCCTCACCGAGGACCCGCGAGGCCGGCAGTTCCCGGCCTACCTCGAGGCACTCACCGCCCAGCTTGTGCAGGAGCGCGACGCTGTCCTGACGGAGCTACGGGCCCTGTGCGACGGGGTGGAGCACATCCGGGTCGTGGTGGGTATGCAGCAGCAGTACGCGCGCTTCTCCGGGGTGGTGGAGGAGGTGTCGCTGCCTGAGCTCATCGATGGTGCGCTGCGCTTGCAGACCGTCTCCTTCGGGCGGGCGGGCATCGAGGTTCGACGCGAGTACGCTGACGTGCCGTCGATCTGGGTGGATCGGCACAAGCTGCTTCAAATTCTGATCAACCTGCTGAGCAACGCGCGCCACGCGGTGAAGGAGGGTGGCCGCCAGGACGGATGTCTGACGCTGCGTGTGGTGCCGGGCGATGCGGGACGCGTGTGCATCATCGTGGCCGACAACGGGATGGGCATCGCGCCGGAACACCTGCCCCTCCTCTTCACCCACGGCTTCACCACGAAGAAGGACGGGCACGGCTTCGGGCTGCACACCAGCGCGCTGGCGGCGGAGGAGCTGGGCGGCTTGCTCTCCTGTGCGAGCGCCGGCCGCGGCCAGGGCGCCACCTTCTCCCTCGAGCTGCCCGTGCGCAAGGAGCGGCCTCGGGAGGAGGGGAGCACGGCGACACGGTGAGGCGACCTTGCATCTCCGAAGCATGAGATGCCGAACGCACGTCTTGTTTGCATGCTCGACCCGCCCGGTGGCTTGAGAGCAGACTCGGGACGGGAGCCTTCATGCCAGCCACGTCTCTTCCCGTGCACAACCCTCGCGCGCTCGCGCGGCGCATCGAGAACGCCCAGGCCGAGCAGATTGACCGGACGCCCATTCCCTCGCGGCAGGGGGTCCCCTCGCTCCGCGTCGCCGGTGGACGGGCTTTGTTTCTCGGGCCCCGCTCGCCGTACTCGGCCGCTGTCGGCGTGGGGCTCGATGGGATGGTGAGCCTGATGGACCTGGATCGCATTGAGGATCTGCTG
This sequence comes from Archangium lansingense, assembly GCF_026626635.1. Taxonomy (GTDB): domain Bacteria; phylum Myxococcota; class Myxococcia; order Myxococcales; family Myxococcaceae; genus Archangium; species Archangium lansingense. Next base: position 12,645,231 of record NZ_JAPNKA010000001.1, on the reverse strand, counting down.
GGGCAGGGTGGGGGCGCCGTCCGCATCGAGCTCAATCCGTTCAGTGAGCCCTCGCTCTCCGCGAAGCTGGGCGCTCGGGGCTACCGGGTGGAGCGCTTCCTCCAGGTCTGGTGTCGGCCGCCCTCGCCCGTGCCGCCGCCCGTTTCCGGTGTCGAGGTGCGGCCGGTGCGCCCGGGTGAGGAGCGGCGCTGGGCCGAGCTCTTCTTCCTCGCCTACTTGGGGCGGCCCGCCTCTTCCGAGCTGGAGCTGGCCGGTGGGATGGGCATCGTCCGCACGCGAGGCAACACCTGCTTCCTGGTGCTCCAGGAGGGAGAGCCCCGGGGCGTGGGCGTGGCCTCGGTGACGGACGGCGTGGCCCTGCTGTCCGCGGATGCTGTCGTGCCGCTGTTCCGGGGGCGGGGGCTTCAGCTCGCGCTCATCCACGCGCGGTTGGCCTGGGCCGCCGAGCAGGGGGCTGATGTGGTGACGGCCTCGACGGAGCCGGCGACGGCCTCTCAACGCAACTATGAGAAGGCGGGCTTCCGCTGCGTGTACCCGAAGCTCGTGATGGTGCGCCCGCCCGATGCCTCTTATTGAGCGGGCCGTTCCTCAGGCCAGGGCCATCTCGAAGCCAGTGCGCCCCGCCGGGAAGTGCTCCCGCGTGATGCTGGCTGGCGTCACCGCGTAGAGGTGGAAGTCCAGTCTCCGCTGGAAGAAGCCCTCCAGCGCCGGCGCGAGCGGATCCTCCTCACCCTGGTACAGCGAGAAGAAGTGGTAGCCCTTGCCATGGTGGTCCGCGTACACCTGCTCCACCAGTGCCCGCAGGATGGCCGGGTCCTCTCCCGCCACGCTTGTGTTGCACAGGTAGAAGTAGCGGAAGTCGTTGCCGGGGGCGGGCAGCCGCGGCGCTCGCAGCACCGTGGCCATCGCGTCGTAGCCCCACTTCACCCACCGCATCGAGCCCCGGTATGCCATTACCCGGTAGCGCTTCACTGCCTCCGGGTCCCACGCCGAGGTGCACCCCACCAGCTTCCCGCCTCCATCGAAGGCCAGATAGCAGCCCTCCACGCTCATCCCCGGCCAGCGCTCCAGCCGGTGCCGCAGCTCTCCCTGGTCGTACCGATAGCCGAAGGGCCGCGTGCGGTGGTCCGCGTCCAGCATCGCCTCCATGGCTGGGAGGTCTTCGGGCGTGGCTCTCCGCACGTGAAAGCGGCCCGGCTCTGGCTCGCGGCGGCGGGTGAAGTGCACCGACACCGCGGAGAAGCGGCGCAGCAGCGCGTAGTGCGGCTGGGCCTCGCGGCGCTTCTTGCGCTTCACCAGCGCTTGCAGCGCCGCCGCGTTGCTCGCCATCACCGACGTGAGGAACGCCTCCACGCCCAGCCGTTGGGCTGTCTCCTCCAGCACCGGACCGTAGAAGCGCGCCAGGCCCCGGCTCCGTCTCGCGGAGAAGCGCGTGCGGAGATCTCCCAGGTACCCCACGCGGCACGGACGGCCTTCCAGCCAGCCCTCTCTCACCAGGATGGCTCCCATTCCGTCCAGCCCGTTCTCCACCTCGTTCACCCAGAGCTCGGCGTCCCCTCGCTGCATGTCATACAGGCCGAAGAAGTCCGGCGAGCGCTGCGTGGCCAGCACCAGCTCGCCCTGCATGGGCACCGCGCCGAACAGCTCCAACAGTTGGGGGTTGTCTTCACGTTTCGCGCGGCGGAGGAGACTCATGCGGCACCCAGCGTACGCGAGCCGGGCTCACGGTGGGCGGGGACACGGTGGGCCTCGGTTGCCCGGGCAGCGGCCAGGGGCGCCTCACGGTGGCAACCCGGGACGTCCGATACCCTCACCCCCGCCCTCTCCCGGTGGGAGAGGGAGTCAGGGCTTCAGCAGACCATCGTGGATGGCTGTGTTCCGTGCGTCCTGCACGACTCCTTGGATGCGGCCCGAGTCCGGGAAGAGTTTTTCCGCCACCTCGCTCAACCGCAGCGCCTTCTCCAGGGACTCCTTCGTCCGCTCGTGTATCCAGGCGCGGAGCAGTCCCGCCCAGGCGTCCTCCAGCGTCTTCAGCGCTTTCGTCGCTCCCTCCTCGTACAGCGTCGTCGCTTCCTCGGGCGCGTTACGGATGGTGTCCAGGAAGTAGCCCAGCTCCACCACAGCGTTGGCTTCCCGCGCTGAAACCTGGACGGCCTGCTCCAAGAGTCTCTGGACTTCCACGAAGGCTGCTTCGGCCTCCACCCCGGGCTCGTCCGTCAATTGGAGGAGCCGGCCCAACTCCAGCAGCGCCGGAGTGAACGTGGGGCACTCCGCGAGAAGCTCGCGATACCGTTTCACCTGCTCCCGTCGAGACGCTTCCGCGCCTCCGCCCTTCCGGGCCTCGCGAAGCCTTTCGAGCAGCTCCTCGACGGTGGGATGCAAGAGCGTCTTCGTCATTGCACCTTCTCCATCAACCGCTCCTGCTGCTCGATGAGCTTCTCGGCCAGCTTCAGCTGCGCCTGGGTCGCCAGCGTGAAGTCCCTGCGCTCCAACAGCTGCTTGATTTGAAAGAGGGTGAGGTCACGCAGCTGCGAAGGAAAATCCGCCACACGTTGCAGCGTCGCCGGCACCTGCCCCAGCCTCGTGTTGAGCAGCGTGATGCGCTCCAGCATCTTCGCCGCCACCTGCTGGGAGATCAGTCCCGCCGCCGCCGACTCGGCGATCAGCGCCTGCGCCTCCGCGAACTGCCCCTGTGCGATCAGCGTCCAGATGCGCGCCGAGACCGTCCCGCCCTTGCTCCGCGTCTCCTCCTTGGATTCCTCCGCCCCGCACGCCCCTTCGTCTCCCCGGGCACACTCCACCCTCAGCCCGCTTCCGGGCTCCTCCCTCCGCGCTGCCTCTCCATGCCCACACCCAGCGGCGCACAGCAGCGCCCAGGTGCCTAGCAGGGCCTTCCAGGTACGCACATTCCACCCCGATTGGAGCAAAATACGGTTATTCCGGAGTTAGCCACGGGTGGATGTCGGGTGTCAAGTTGTAACCCATCACGTCGGGTGACGTCACGGGTGATTTCCCATCACCCGCCCTCTGCCGTCACCTCAGAAGGCGTAGCCGATGGAGAAGGAGAGCACTGGCAGGTGCACGTACCGCTCGAACGTCCTGTCCAACGCCCCCTCCGCCAGGCGCGAGAAGGCGGTGACCAGCAGTGGCTGATTCGGCTCGAACTGGGGCTCCACGCGGCTGTTGGAGTCCAGCGTGAACGCCGCTCCCAGCGCCGTGCGCCCCGTCCACCCCGCGCCCAACCCCCAGCGCCAGCCCACTTCCACGTCCAGCATGTGCAACACCGAGCGCACCCGGTACTCGCGGTCCAGCACCGTCTCGCCCTCGGGCGGCTCGAGCCCCGTCAGCGTCACCAGCACGTCCTCGGTATTCACCTCGCCGCCGAGCGACACCAGTCCGTAGCCCCCGTCTACGTACAGCCCCAACCTCGGGAACGGTCTCCAGCCCACGTGCGTCCGCCACACCAGCGAGTTCTTCAGCGAGCTCTCGATGAGGTCCGCCTCGTTGCGGCCGTACGCGCCCAGTTTCACCGCCACGTCGTTCACCACCGCCATGTACGCCGGCGGCAGGTAGCCCAGTGAGGTCGACAGACGCAGCCTCCACGGGGACTCGACTCCCAGGCGCCCGCCTACCGACAGCGGGAAGTCCGTGTTCGCTTCCACCGTGATGTCCCAGCCGTGGCCTTCCCGCTTCTCCTCGGCCTCCGCCTGTGTTCCCGCCAGCAGACCCGCGAGCAGCAGCAGCGCGCTCACTCCGCTCCGTGTCTTCATCGTCGGCCCCCCTCGACTCGCTCAGGCACGGTGGGCATGGCACGTGGGCTTCGCCATGCGGCCAGAGGGCACGCCAGGCGGCCGGGCAGGCGCTCGGGTGGGGCACGGGTTCAACCTGGGGTCCGGGTACCCTCACCCCGACCCTCTCCCGAGGGGAGAGGGGAAATGGGGCTCTAGGGAGTCTGCTGCTCTACGTAGGCCTTGAGCCCCTTGCTCCCCATGAGGGCGCGCCACCCCTCACGCAGCCGTGGGCTCGTGTTCTCGTCCACTCGCCCGAACACCGAGTCCTCCACCCGCACCACCGTCGCGCCTCCCTCTTCCTTCAACGTCAGTCGCGCCGTCGTCGTCGCCGGCCCTCCAAACGCTGGCGTCAGGTGTCCCGCAAGCTCCAGTACCGCCGGTGGCTCCACCACCAGCACCGTGTACCAGAGCGCTCCCGCCTCGTTGCCCCAGTCCTCGTACACCCGGCCTCCCGGGCGCGCCTCGATGACGAAGTCCTTCGGCGTCTGGCCTACGTAGAAGTCCCTCGGCCACCACCGGCCCGCTTCCTCGACCAGCGCCTTCCACACCCGTTCCCGTGGTGCCGCGATCGTCACCTCCACCTCCACCCTCGCGATTCCCACTCCGCTCGAGGCCTGCATCATGTCTCCTCCTCCTGGTCCGCGGTCTACCACCCCCGGCGCCAGTGCTCATGCATCGTGGTGCGTCCCTCCGCCGGCCTCCTTTGGCGCCGAGCACGGCAACTCGACGGTGAAGGTGGAGCCCCGCCCCGGAGCGCTCTCGACATGGATGCGGCCGCCCATGGCTTCCACCGCCTGATGCGTGATGAAGAGGCCCAGTCCCAGGCCGCCATAGTGCCGCTCCGACACGCCTCGCTCGAACCGGCCGAAGATGCGCGCGCGCACCTTCTCGTCCATGCCGATGCCCGCGTCTCGCACTGTCAGCCGGGCCCACCCCTCCTGCTCCTCCACTCGCAGCAGCACGGGCCCACCCGCGCCAAACTTGAGCGCGTTGGACAGTAGGTGGGTCACCACTTGCTCCAGCCGCAGCACGTCCCACTCGCCCGTCACCCGAGTGGGGGTCTCCATCTCTACCGCACAGCCTGCGCGCGCTGCCTGTGTCTCGAAGCCCACCGCCACGCCGCGCACGATGGTCGCGAGGTTCACCTCGCGCTCGCGGCGCAGGGGGAGCCGGCCGCGGGTGATGCGCGTGGTGTCCAGCAGGCTCTCTACCAGCGACGCCATCCGTCGCACCTGCCCGCGCGCCACCTCCACGTGCCCGCGCAGCCGCTCCACGTCCGGCGTCTCCGCCTCCAGCCCCTGCCACATCAACTGCAGGCGCAGGGCCAGTGGCGTCAGCGGTGTCCTCAGCTCATGGCTGGCCACCGACAGGAACTCGTCGCGCAGGCGCACCGCCTCGCGCAGTTCCACCACCAACCGCTCTCGCTCCGCTTCCACCCGCAGGCGCTGCTCCTCCAGCGCCTCCCGCTCTCGCTCCCGCAGCTCCGCCTGCTGGCGCCGCAGCGTCTCTCGCTCCCGGTGCAGCTCCACGAAGACCCGCACCTTGGCGCGCAGAATCTCCGGCTCCACCGGCTTGCGCAGCCAGTCCACCGCCCCGCTCGCGTACGCCAGGTTGTGCTCCTCGGGGGGCGCGCCCGTCAGGAAGATGAGCGGCACGTGGCTCTGCTCCGCATTCTCCCGCATCAGCCGCGCCGTCTCGAAGCCGTCCAGGCCCGGCATTCGCACGTCCATGAGCACGAGGGCGAAGTCCTCGTCCTCGATGCAGTGGAGCGCCTCTTCTCCCGAGCAGGCCTTCACCAGGTGCAGCGAGAAAGGCCCCAGATGGCGCTCCATGGCCAAGAGGTCGGCAGGTTGGTCATCCACCAGCAAGACACTGGTGCGCGGCGCATTCCCTGCTTGCACGGCTCCTCCCACGAACCTGGCTCTGCCGCCGTCTCACGAACGGGGCGCGAAACAGCAGAGATGTGTAACGCATCGCCTGAGGACGGGTGTCCTGGAAAATATACGGTCCTCCTTTCTCCGTCGGAGGGCTCGTCCGCTTAATCGTTGAGGGACCGGGCAACCGGGCGGTGCTCAGTGTAGGTCCGCCTGCGCGGGCGGAGGGGGCAGCCGCGTCTCGGGCCCGGCCAGCGGCAGCACGATGTGGAAGGTGGAACCCGAGCCCGGTGTGCTCTCCGCGTCCACTCCTCCACCCAGTGCCTCCACGAGCTGGCGCACGATGTACAGCCCCAGTCCAAAGCCACCGTACTGGCGTACTGGCACCGCGCGCTCGAACTTGCCGAAGATGCGCCCCAGGTCCTGGGGCGAGATGCCGATGCCATGGTCCGTCACCTCCAGCAGCGCCATGGCCCCGCTGGAGTGCACCTGCACTTCCACCGGCGCCCCCGCCCCGTATTTCAAGGCGTTGGACACCAGGTTGGTCACCACCTGCTCCAGCTTCGTTCGGTCCCACCGGCCCACGATCTGCTCGTCCGCGCGCAGCTCCAGGCTTGTGCACGTGCGCTGGGCTTCCTCCTGGAAGCGCTCCATCACCTCGCGCACCACCTGCACCAGGTCCACGTTGCTCAGCTCCAGCTGCAGCCGCCCCTCCGCCAGGCGCGATATGTCCAGCAACTCGTCCATCATCCTCGCCAGCTTGTGCGACTGCCGCTGCGCCTTCTCCAGCCGCTGGGCCGTCTCGGCGTCCTCGGGCCGTTCGCTCTGCTTCGCCCGCTTCAGCAGCGTGTGAAGCTGCAGGCTCAGCGAGGTGAGCGGCGTCTTCAGCTCGTGCGAGGCCACGCTCAGGAACTCGTCGCGCAGCCGCACCGCCCGCTCCGCCTCTGCCCGGGCCTCCTCTGCCTCCTCGAAGAGCTGTGCCCTCCAGCGCGCCTCGTGCTCTCGTTGGGTGACGTCCAAGGCCAGCCCGAGTGTGCCCGCCGGCTGCCCCTCGGCGTCGTGCAGCGGCACCCAGTGCGTCTCGTACATCAACCCGTTGCTCAGCAGTATCTTCGAGAAGAACTCCTCCCCCGCGAGCGCCTGCCGCACGGCCTGCAGCACGGTGGGCTCGGTGCGATAGAGGTCGAACACGGACATGCCCACCGACTGGCCGGGCTTGAGCCCCAGGGACTCCAGTGCGTGGCCCTCGGAGAGGGTGAGGAGGCCGTCGCGGTCCAGCGCGAAGAGCACCACGGGCGCCTGGGCGATGAGTGAATGGAGCCGGGCATCCGTCTCCTGGGGAGGGGTGGACTCCGTCGGCTTCCAGTCCGACAGGTCCAACGCGAAGGTCACCACGCGCCCCCCACCCAGGTTCGCCGAGCCCAGCAGTACCGGCATGCCGTTGTCGTTCTTGCGCAGCAGCGTGCCCTCGTGGGACTGGAAGACGCCATCCGCGCGCAGCCGCCGCAGGGTGCTCTCCGTCACGACGCGCTCGCGAGGGGGCGTCAGCAACGACCAGGTGAGGTGCTCCTCCCGCACGTCCTCTCGCGAGTAGCCCAGCATCCGCAGCAGGGTGGGGTTGGCCTCTAGGATGCGGCCATGGACGTCGCTGATGAATAGCCCCAGCAGGTCCGAGTCCCACAACGCGCGCAGGCCGTTGAGGCGGGTGTGCTCCGCCTCCATGTGGTGGAGCCGATCCAGGAAGCGTCCGAAGTGAAAGCCGAGCGTGGTGGCCAGGGTCATATCCGCCGCGCGGTCTTCCCGGGGCTCGCGGCTGAACAGCTCCATGACCCCCTGCACGTGGCGGCCACCCAGTACTGGCAGGAAGAGGGCCCCGTGCAGCCCATGCCTCGCCGCCGGTTCCATGCGCAGGAAGCGCACGTCCTGGGTCACGTCCTGGCTCCAGATGGGCTCCCGGCGCGCCCAGGCCTGCCCCGGCAGCCCCGTGGGAGGCGCAAAGGTGCTTTGCAGGGTGACGTGCACGAAGTCGCCCAGGCCGCCGTCCGCCGCCCACACGGTGAGGGGCACCAGCACGCCATCCCCTCGCTCCAGCCGCCAGTAGGTGCCCAGCACCCAGCCTTCCAGCTGCCCGCAGGCCCGGAGGACGGCATACGCGGCCTCCTCCTCGTCCAAGGCGGACGAGAACACCTGCGTCAAGGCTGCGTCCAGCACGTGTACACGCTGGCTCAGCCGCAGTTGCCGCTCGAGCTCCACCTGGGCCTCCAGCGAGCGCAGGGAGACGATGAGCAACCCCTCGTTCTCCCCCCCCGGCCAGGGGGAGAGTCGCACCTCCACCTCTCGCGGGCGGCCATCTCGCCGCAGGGCGCTCGTCCGAAAGGGCTGGCGAGCCATGGATGGGGGGGGCGGGTTTCCCCAGGACAGCTCCGGCAGCCCCCCGGGAAGCACCTTGGAGACGGGGCGTCCCAGCAGCTCCAGGCGGGACCAGCCCAGTAACTCCTTCAGCCCCGCGTTGGCATGGAGGACGCGGGCAGAGCGGTCCAGGGCCAGCATGGGGTCTCCCAGGGAGTCCAGGACGCGCCGCACGTCGATGTCCATGCCCGAGTGCCTCCCCGGTGTACCTCTGGTCCGGGTGACTGCCCTCGGGGGCGAAGCGGAGGACCTCGCCTCCCGGGATCCCGGTTCACCGGAAAAAGATAAGAACGGTCCGCTCCCCCGCCGGACCGACTCTTTCTTCTTATATAAGGGCGCCGGCATGGGCAGCGCTCGCTGCCCTGGTTGGAAAGGAAGGACACATCATGAGGAAGTTTCTGGTGGTGACGTTGATGCTCGCCGTGGCGGGCTGTCAGCAGCAGGGCTCCGGCGGGGGCAGTGGTGCCGCGGCCACTCCGCAGACGGATGATCAGAAGACCTTCTATGCGCTGGGCCTCACGCTGGGCCGGCAGATCCAGGTCTTCGACATGACTCCCGAGGAGCTGGAGTTCGTGAAGGCGGGCCTGACGGCGCAGGTGACGGGCAAGGAGCCCACGGTGGACATCCAGGCCTTCGGGCCGAAGCTGCCGGAGCTGGCGCGCACCCGCTCCACGGCCCGCGCGGAGAAGGAGAAGGAGAAGTCCAAGAGCTTCCTGGAGCAGGCGGCCAAGGAGGAGGGCGCGGTGCGCACCGAGTCCGGCCTCATCTACAAGTCGCTGACCGAGGGCTCCGGGGCGCAGCCGTCGGCCACGGACATCGTGAAGGTGAACTACCGGGGCACGCTGCCGGACGGCAAGGAGTTCGACAGCTCCTACAAGCGCAATGAGCCGGCCCAGTTCCCGCTCAACGGCGTCATCAAGTGCTGGACCGAGGGTGTGCAGAAGATGAAGGTGGGCGGCAAGGCCAAGCTGGTGTGCCCGTCCGACCTGGCCTACGGCGACCGCGGCACGCCGGGCATCCCCGGTGGCGCGGCGCTCGTGTTCGAGGTGGAGCTGCTCGACGTGCAGAAGAACGAGCCGCCCCCGATGCCGACGATGCCGGGCCAGCCCACGGCTCCGGGCCAGCCGGCGGAGCCGGGTGGTCAGCCGGCCAAGAAGTAACCCTCCCCAGGGCCGAGTGTTTCTCACGGGCCATCGGGTTGCCTCCCCTCACCGGGGCGGCACCGGATGGCCCGTCGTCTTTCTTGCACCGGGCTGGACAGGCTCTGGCGTGGGACGTGGGGTCGCGTTACGCCGGAGAGCGCTCCAGGGCACGCGTGTGACAGAGGCCCGGAGGAGAGGACACTCGGATGAGCCTGCGGATGATGCTGGGGTGTGCGGCGCTGGTGTTGCTGTCCCTGGGAGGCTGTGCGTCGAAGCAGGGCGCGGAGCAGGGCGCCCTGGAGGTGGATCGGCGCGAGGAGCTGGGCGGCCTGACGGAGAAGGAGTTCCAGGCGCTGCACGAGCTGAAGGCGGAAGCGGCGCCGCCCCGCAAGGGGCAGATGGTGGAGATTGCCGGTGCGAGGGCCTACCTGAGCCTGCCGGAGAAAGTGCACAAGCCCATCCCGGGAGTGATTGTCGTCCACGAGTGGTGGGGGCTCAACGAGCACATCATGCACTGGGCGGACCGGCTGGCGGCCCAGGGCTACGCGGCGCTAGCGGTGGACCTGTACGGCGGCAAGGTGGCCACCACGCCCGAGGAGGCGATGGCCGCCATGAAGACGGTGGACCCGAAGCGCTCGCGGGAGATCCTCCAGGCGGCGCACCAGTACCTGATGACGTCGTCGCGGGTGCAATCGACGCACACGGGGGTCATTGGCTGGTGCTTCGGAGGCGCGTGGGCGCTGCGCGCGGGCATGGCCATCCCGGAGCTGAATGCGGTGGTGATGTACTACGGGAAGCCGGTGCTCAACGTGGACGAGCTCAAGACCATCAAGGCTCCGGTGCTGGGCATCTTCGGCTCGAAGGACGAGTCGATTCCCAACGACGTGGTGGAGGAGTTCGACGAGGCGTTGTCGGACGCCGGGGTGGCGCACCGCATCCTGAAGTACGACGCGCCGCATGCCTTCGCGAACCCCTCGTCGCCGGGGCGCTACAACGCCGAGGCCGCGGCCGCCGCGTGGGAGCAAGCGAAGGCGTTCCTGGCCGAGCACCTGAAGCAGTGAGCCAGGTAGGCCTCGAACCGCATGGCTCAGTACGGCTTCTGTCCCACGTAGTTGCCCGGGGGCGCGTAGTCGCACACCCAGAGCTGCCACGTGGGGAACTGCGAGCCGAACGGGGAGTTCTTCGTGCAGATGGCCGTCGCGCACCCCACCTGCGTCGTGTTGCGCCACACCACCTGTGTGTAGTGGCCGCATACCTTGCCCGGCGCACACTTGTTCGTGGAGTACGTGTAGTCGGCCGACTCGGACATCCAGTCCGCCACCACCTGCGCGTTCGTCTTCGAGCCTGGAGGCGCGGCCGCGGCGAGGTTCTCCCCGTACTTGCCCCGGTTCTTGTTGTGCTCGAACTTGCACTGGTTGGCCCAGGCCTGTGCCACCTTCGCTGCCTCCGGGGACCAGGTGAGCGGGGGCAGCGCCGGGGACGGGGTGGGCTTCGCTTTTGACCGCGCCTCGTTGTGCGCGGCCACCATCTCGGTCGCGAGGGATGCGCTGGCGCTGGGGCTTGCCTTGGGTTTCGCGGCCGCTAGGCAGCTCAGGGAGAGGGCGAGTAGGGGAAATCTCGTATGGCGCATGAGGGCTCCTTTTCCAACACCCTCACCCTAGCCCTCTCCCTGAGGGAGCTTCGTCAGGCTTTCTTGGCCTTGGCGCTGTTGAACATCCAGTTGATGCCGAACTCGTCGGAAACCACGCCGAACAGAGCACCCCAGGGGGCGTCGATGAGCGGCTGGACGACCTTGCCGTTCGTTGCCAGCGCGTCGAAGCAGCGCCTGGCCTGATCAGGATCATCGAGTTGGAGGGCGACGCTCACGTTCCCGCTCTGTGAGGGCGCCTCATCATCCTTGGAGCCGTCGCTCATCAACAGCACCGCGTCGCCCACCTGCAGGGCCGCGTGCATGACCCGGTTCTTCATCGCCACGGGACAGCTCCCGTCGACGTCTCCGAACCGCTGCATCGTCTCGACCTTCGCGCCGAGAGCGCGCTGATAGAGAGCGATGGCCTGCTCGGTCCTGCCGTTGAGGAGGAAGTACGGGGTCACTGCTTTGATCGTCATGTCAGAGCCTTTCGGTTGAGAGAACGACGCCCCATGGGAGCGCCTCAACCGATAGACGGTCAACCCCGTCCGAAGTCATCGGTCCACAGTGCGATTTGTGTGACTCGCCCCCCCCTCCAGGCCTGCCCGTCCCTGCCGCGCGCTACGCCGCCAGAAACACGGCGTTCGCGACGCCCTCGTAGTCGATGATCCGGTCGCGCCGCATTCCGAGCCGCTCTGCCACGCGGAGTGACGGCGCGTTCTCCAAGCTGATGATGGCCACCACCGGAACGTCGGGGATGTGCTGACGGGCCAGCGCCAGCGCCACGCGGGCCGCTTCCGTCGCATACCCCGAGCCCCAACACTGGGGACTGAACCGGTAGGCGAGGTTGAGCACCCTCTGGCCTTCGAGCTCCTTGTGGCGCATGCCACTGAAGCCCACGATTGTCCCAGGCGCGTCGCGCCGCTCCACGGCCCAGTACCCCACGCCGTGACGCGCCCAATCTCCCAGCCATCGTTCCAGCCCAATCACCTTCCCAAGTTCTTCGAGGGCGTGGACGTCCATGGCTCTTCGACGGGCCGCTCCACTTTCCAAGTGGTCAGGAATGGGTCAGTCTTTCCGGGCTGTCCGCGTTTTCCCCCGATACGTAAGGAAAAACCCCCATGAAGAGCCCCTCGAGAGGGTCAGCGCTGTGTGCGTTGATCCTGACGGTCTTGAGCGCGCCCGCGCTCGCTGGCACGGCGACGGTCTACTACTACACGCCCTATAAGGCCTGGACGTCCGTCTACATCCACCACGACGCCAGTGGCACCTGGACGAGCGTGCCGGGTAACGCGATGAGCGCGGCCTGCACGAACTGGGTGACGAAGGTCATCACCACGGGCTCGGCCAGTACCTTCCAGGCGGTCTTCACCGACGGTCAGAACCGTTGGGACAACTTCAACAACCAGTCGGGCGCCAACTACGCCATCCCTACGGCGGGCACCCACCAGATCAAGAACGGCCAGCTGCTGGCCAACGCGGGCTCACCGTGTGTCGTCGACACCCAGGCGCCTACCGCACCCACCGGGCTGACCGCGGGCACGGTGACGTCCACGTCCATTGCCTTCTCGTGGACCGCCTCCACCGACAACGTGGGCGTGGCCCGTTACGACATCTACCGCGCGGGCGTGCTCATTGGCACGGCCACCAGCACGAGCTACACTGATACGGGACGCACCGCCTCCACGGCCTACAGCTACACCGTGAAGGCCGTGGACGCGGCAGGCAATGAGTCTGCTGCCAGCCCGGCCCTGTCCGTCACCACCCCCGCGGGCAACAAGGCCGAGGTCTATTACTACACGCGCACCCGCGCCTGGACCTCCGTCAACGTCCACTACGCGCCGACCGGCGGCTCCTGGACCACCGTGCCCGGCGTCGCCATGAACGAGACCGCCTGCACCGACTGGGCGAAGAAGACCGTGGACCTGGGCTCGGCTACCGGCATGAAGGTGGCGTTCAACAACGGCACCACCTGGGACAACAACAACGGCTCGGACTACTCCTTGGGCACGGGGCTGATCACCGTCAAGGATGGCGTCGTCACCGCCAACGCCTCCACTCCGTGCGTGACGCTGCCTCCGGACACCTCCGCTCCGTCCATTCCCTCGGGCGTCATCGCCACGGCCTCGGGGACGCAGATCAACCTCTCCTGGAGTGCCTCGACCGATGACCGCGGCGTCACGGGCTACGAGCTCGTGCGCACTGGGGGCACCCAGGGCACGAAGACCTGGACCACCTCGCTCACCAGCTACAGCGACACCAGCCTGACGGCTCGGACCGCCTACAGCTACACCGTGAAGGCCTTCGACGCGGCCGGTAATAAGTCCTCCGCCAGTGCGGCGGTATCGGCCACCACTGGCGATGAGCCGCCTCCGGCCGCCGCGGGCGAGCCCCTGGGTGGGGACATCCGCGAGGACTCCATCTATTTCGTGCTCACCGCGCGCTTCTACGACGGCGACTCGTCCAACAACCGCGGCGGCAGCCAGCACGTCAAGTCGGGCAACGCGGCCAACAACGACCCCATGTTCCGCGGCGACTTCAAGGGCCTCATCCAGAAGCTCGACTACATCAAGGCCCTGGGCTTCTCCGCCATCTGGATTACCCCGGTGGTGCTCAACCGCTCGGACTACGACTACCACGGCTATCACGCCTGGGATTTCAACAAGGTGGATCCGCGCCTGGAGTCCCCGGGCGCCACCTACCAGGAGCTCATCAACGCGGCTCACGCCAAGGGCATCAAGATCATCCAGGACGTGGTCTACAACCACTCCAGCCGCTGGGGCGCCAAGGGGCTGTGGAGCGCCAAGGTCTACGGCGTGCGCGACAGCCAGTGGAGCTGGTTCTACGACGCACCTGTCTCTGGCTTCACCTATGACGGACTCACCGTCGAGCCCACCAGCGGTAAGTCCTATTACAACGGGGACCTGTGGTCGACGTCCGAGCCCTCGGGCAACACGTGCCGCAACTGGGGCGTGCCCACGGGTGGCTACAGCGCCGAGGGTTACAAGATCTACAACTGCCAGTGGCCCAACCCCACCTCGGGCATGTTCCCCTCGCAGTACTTCCACCAGTGCTGGATTGGGAACTGGGAGGGTGAGGACTCACGCAGCTGCTGGATTCACGAGGACCTGGCGGATTTCAACACCGAGAGCACGCCGGTGCAGAACTTCCTGGTGGGCGTCTACAACAAGTACATCGACATGGGCGTGGACGGCTTCCGCATCGACACCGCGGTCCACATTCCGCGCGTCACCTGGAACCGACGCTTTCTGCCGGCGGCCCACCAGCACGCCGAGGCGAAGTTCGGCGCCAAGGGTCGGGACTTCTTCATGTTCGGCGAGGTGGGCTCGTTCGTGAATGACAAGTGGAACCGCGGCTCGCCCAACCACTCGGCGCAGTTCTTCACGTGGAAGGAGCGCGGGACCTATAGCGCGGATGACACCGCGGCCGCGCTCGAGCAGTACAACTACGAGCAGACCCAGGGCACGGCCAACCAGCCCACGTCCACCAATGCCTTCCTCCAGGGCAACCTGTACCACGCCCCAGACCACAGCCAGTTCTCCGGCATGAGCGTGATCGACATGCGCATGCACATGAACTTCGGCGAGGCCAGCAACGCGTACTGGAACGGCAAGGACTCGGACGACAGCTACAACGACGCCACCTACAACGTGGTGTACGTGGACTCGCACGACTACGGCCCCAACAAATCCAGCACCCGCTATGCCGGAGGCACCGACGCCTGGGCCGAGAACATGAGCCTGATGTGGACCTTCCGCGGCATTCCCACGCTGTATTACGGCTCGGAGATCGAGTTCCAGGCGGGCCAGCGGATCGACTGCGGCCCCACCTGCGCGCTGGCCACCACTGGCCGTGCCTACTACGGCGACAATCTCGAGGGCAGCGTCACGGCCTCCGACTTCGGTGTGGTGGGCAGCGCCTCCGGCAAGGTCTCGGAGACGCTCGGCAAGCCGCTGGCCAGACACCTGCAGCGGCTCAATCAGCTGCGCCGCAAGATTCCCGCGCTCCAGAAGGGGCAGTACTCGACCGAGGGCATCTCGGGAACCATGGCCTTCAAGCGGCGCTTCACCGATGCAGCCAAGGGCGTGGACAGCTTCGTGCTCGTCACCATCTCCGGCGGTGCCACCTTCAACGGTATCCCCAATGGGACCTACAAGGACGCCATCACCGGTGACGTGAAGACCGTGACCAACGGCTCGCTGACGGCCAGCGTCACCGGCAAGGGCAACATGCGCGTGTATGTGCTCGACCTGGCCGGCAACCCGGCTCCTGGCAAGGTGGGCGCGGATGGCCCGTATCTGAAGCCCTGACGCGCGGGCGCTCCAGGAATCCGCGGGCTCCTTCTCCGCGGGTTCCTGGGACTCGGAAGACGTCTTTAATCCCTTTCAGATAGGTCCGCGGCCATTTCCCCTCGCCCCCCGGGAGAGGGAGCATTCGTTCCCTCTGAAGGGGATCAGCCTTCTTGAGACAACCACTTTCCGGTCAGCGAGGTCGGGTGCTTCAGAAGGCCGGTGGGGGGCCCTTCGAAGACGATGCGGCCGCCGTCGTGGCCGGCACCTGGCCCCATGTCGATGATCCAGTCGGCGCGGCGGATGACCCGAGGGTGGTGCTCGATGACGATGACCGACGTGCCCGTGTCGACGAGGCGATCGATCATCGTCACCAGCCGGTCGATGTCCTTCAAATGCAGTCCGGTCGTCGGCTCGTCGAGGATCGCCAGAGGCGCCGGCTCGTGCAGGCTGCGCGCGAGCTTCATGCGCTGGCGCTCACCGCCGGACAGCGTGTTCAACGGCTGGCCGAGCCGCACGTAGCCGAGGCCGACGTCGACGAGGGACTGAAGCGGTCCGTGGATGACGGGCTCGACGAAGAACGCGGCGGCTTCCTCGACGGAGAAGTCGAAGACGTCGCCGATGGAGCGGCCACGCACCTTGTGCTTCAAGACGGCGTCGGTGAAGCGTCGGCCGCCGCAGGCCTCGCAGGGCATGGGAACGGGGTCGAGGTGGGCGATGTCGGTGTAGACGACACCCAGGCCCTGGCATTCGGGGCAGGCGCCCTTGGAGTTCGCCGAGAACAAGGACTCCGAGACCTTGTTCGTCGTCGCGAACAGCTTGCGGACGGCGTCGAGGATCCCCGTCCACGTCGCGAGGTTCGAGCGGCTGGAGCCGCGGGCCAGGCTCTGGTCGATGACCACGACGTCATTGATGCGCTGCGGAAGCGTCTGACGGATGAGCGAGCTCTTGCCCGAGCCAGCGACGCCGGTGACGACGACGAAGACGCCCTTGGGAATGCGCACGCTCAGGTTCTTCAGATTGTGCAGGTTCACATCGCGGAGCTCGATCCACCCGGCGGGCGTCCGCGTCTGCGTCTTCGTCACCGGCTTCTGCGTCAGTGCCTGCCCCGTCACCGACGACGACTTCTTCAGTCCTTCGACATCACCTTCATAGACGACGCGACCGCCGTTCGCGCCGGCGCCGGGGCCAATGTCGACGATGTGGTCGGCGATGGCGATGACCGCCGGCTTGTGCTCGACGACGAGCACCGTGTTTCCCTTGTCGCGCAGCTGCACGAGCAGGGTGTTGAGGCGGTGCAGGTCGGCGGGGTGCAGGCCGATGCTCGGCTCGTCGAAGATGTAGGTCAGATCCGTGAGGCTCGAACCGAGCGCTCGCACCATCTTCACCCGCTGCGACTCGCCTCCCGAGAGCGTGCTGCTCTCGCGATCGAGCGAGAGGTAGCCGAGGCCAATGTCGGCGAGGGACTGCAGGCGCCGGGCGAGGGCTTCCCGCACCGGCGCGGTGGCGGCGTTGTCGAAGCCGCTCTTCTTCCGGCTGATCAGCTCCAGCAGCTCGTCGACCGGCAAGGTGGTGGCCTCGGCGATGTTGATGGCGTGGCCAGCGCCGTCGTCGACGCGGCAGGCGAGGGCCGCGGCGTTCAGGCGGGTGCCACCGCAATCGGCGCAGGGCTCGCGGGTGAGGATGGGCTCGAGCGCATTCCTGATGTTTGCCTGCAGGTCGTCGAGGTTCTTCGCCAGATAGAGGCGGCGAATCTTGGGGACCAACCCTTCATAGGTGGAGCCCATCATCTTGGTGCCCACCTTGATCTTGACCTTGCACTCCGGCTCGTGGAGCAGCTTGTGCCGCTCGTCGGCGGAGTAGTCGGCGATCTTCTTCTTGAGGTCGAAGAAGCCCGAGCCGCTGATGATGTTGTAGAACCAGGAGTCGACGGCGAACCCGGGGAACAACAAGGCGCCTTCTTCGAGGCTCTTGCTCTCGTCGACCAGTCCCTTCAGGTCAATGGACGAGACGACGCCGATGCCGTCGCAGCTCGTGCACAGGCCCTGGGGATCATTGAACGACAGTGCGCTCGGGCGGGACACGGCTGGTTTGCCGAGGCGCGAGAACAACAGCCGCAACAGCGCCGCGGTGTCGCTGACGGTACCGACGGTGGAGCGGCTGTTGCCGCCAATCCGTGACTGGTCGACGATGATCGCCGCCGAGAGGTTCTCGAGGGCGTCGACGTCGGGTTGAGGCTGCCGCGGCAGGAAGGTCTGCACGAAGGTCGGCAGCGTCTCGTTGAGCAGCCGCTGCGATTCAGCGGCGAGGGTGTCGAAGACAAGCGACGACTTGCCCGAACCCGACACGCCAGTGAACACGGTGATCTTCTTCTTCGGCAGGTCGAGCGAGATATTCTGGAGGTTGTTGACCCGTGCGCCACGCACATGGATGGTGTCGGTTGAATTCGCCGACGGCGTCAACGCCGCCGCTTCCGCTTTATTCGCCTTGGCCATTGCTCGCTCCTCGTTGCTGCCGGACCGTCTACCATACGCCATACACCGTCAGCGGCCTTGATTCCCGCTGCCTCCATGCCAGGTGATTGGCGCCATGTCTCCTCCACCTTCGAGCTCCACCGTCTCTGCTGTGGACTTGCGCTTCACACTCAAGCTCCCCGAGTGGGCTGCCGCCGAGCTCAACCTGCTACCACCCGTGCTGCCCACGCTGACGGAGCGCATGGCCGCGGTCATCCGTTTCTCCCGCCTGAACTTCCAGTCGCAGACCGGCGGACCGTTTGCCGCCGGCGTCTTCGAGCGTGATACGGGCCGGCTGGTCGTCATCGGCGTCAACCGAGTCATGGCCTCTGGCTGCTCGTCCGCACATGCGGAGATCATGGCGCTGTCGCTGGCCCAGAAGCGCCTGGGCTCCTATGACCTGGGAGGCACAGGTCTCCCCGCACACCAACTCGTGGTCAACTGGCGCCCATGCGCCATGTGTTATGGCGCGGTCCTCTGGTCAGGTGTTCGCTCCCTGGTCATCGCTGGCGAGGGGCCCGAGCTGGAGCAGATCACTGGCTTTGATGAGGGCCCGGTGCACCCGCAATGGCGCGACGAGCTGGCGCGGAGAGGCGTCGAGGTGCACCAGGACGTCCTGCGGGAGGAGGCGCTCGCGGCTTACAGGGAGTTCGCTGCCAGCCGGCAGTTCGTCTACAACGCCCGGCTGGGCAAATAGGCCACCTCGTGGACATAGTCGTGTTGCGCATGCTCCCTCTCCCTCTGGGAGAGGGCGGGGGGTGAGGGTAGTCCCCTGCGTGTCTCTCGCTGCAGCGACGTCATACAGACGGAAAACCCTCACCCTAGCCCTCTCCCAGGGGGAGAGGGGACATCCACGGCGCCTGCGGACCAGGTCCAAAGACTTCGTGGACACGCTATCTGGTGCGTCTCTGCTCAGCGCGGGGTGGGGGGAAGACGATGGGCTCCAACTGGTACATCGTGTACCGGTCGAGCATGAGCTGCGGCTCTCCGGGCTGGAGCAGGGGCAGCTCGAGGGCGTGTAGCCCGGGGTTGTCCGGGTTGTACCGCACGCGCACATCCTGGGCTCCCACGAGCTCCTGGAGGGTCTGGTCCTGCCGCCGCGCCGCGGACAGGAGGGCCCGTCGCTCCGCGCGAGAGCTGCTGGGTGCATGGTCGCTCGGAGTCATTCGCGAGAAGGAATGCGTGAGCTTCACCGCGAACACGAATCGGGACGACTCCACCTCGAACTCATAGGGGATGTACGCGCCGTCTCCTTTCCCCACGACGTTTCCGAACCTGGCCAGGGTGGGGAGCCAGCCCGAGGACTCCTTGGGGGTCGCGATGTGGAGGTACCGGCGGCGCCGCAGGAAGGGGAGCCGCTCATCCCAGCGGTCGATGTGAGCGAGGACCTCCTCCGCCGTCGCGGTGAACGGGCGCTCGACGGCGGGGCGTGTCCCGAGCCGATGCAGTGGCCGCTTCATCATCTCGCGGAGGAGCGGATCGAGGATCTCGTGCCGGTCTGGCTGGGCGACGCTGTAGCGCACCCGGAAGGGGCGGGGCATCGCGAGCCCGTCGTACCACTCGGAGTGATGGCCCTTGCCCAGGACCCGGCCCCGCTCGTCCCACGGCGTGTCGTAGAAAAAGCAGTGCTCGAGCGCTCCCACGGTGTAGCCGTAGAGGAACAGCGTCTCGTCGTAATACTCCATCCAGCCATGGAGGACCGCGTGGACCTCCCGCGTGGGCCCGGTGAGTGGCTCGGCGTGCTGGTAGGGCAGCTTGCTGTACCAGTCGTTGAGGTCCGCCAGGATTGTCCGCGTATCGGGCAGGGGGGGATGGCTCATGGGTGAGGTCCGTTCACGAGCAGTCTGGCTCCAGGCGTGCGGACACGACAACGCCCCCGGGCCAACAGCCCCGGAGGCGAGGGGTGCGACGGTGCTCCGCGGTGCGGCGGGAGTCAGATCGTCGGCATGAAGACCTTGAAGCCGGAGCGGCCACCAGCGCCGAGCGTGTTGCGCTCGATGAAGTCGCTCACGGACGAGCGGCCGTCGCCGGTGGTGATGGCGGTGTGGCCGTAGATGCTGCCCAGGCGCGACGAGGTCTTCTCCCAGGTGAGGACGAGGCCCGGAATCTTCAGCGCCTCCTCGAGCGACATGTTGACCTGCTTGAACTTGTCGCGAGGCAGGTTGTTGTCGATCTGGTTGCCGTTGCCCCAGACCTTGAAGCCGAAGGCGTTCTGGATGGCCCTGCTCACGCCGGTGGCGCACAGGCCCTGGCTGTTGTACCCACCCATGCCCAGAGCGGCCGCACGGCCCGCGGCCGCGAGCTTGTGCATCGCGGGAGTCGCGCTGCCCGGCTTCCCGACGCCATTGCTCCCCCCGACCTGTCCACCGCCGCCGGTGGGCTTGGGGGCGCTGGTGCCGCCCTGACCGGGGATGCGCAGGGTCCTGCCCGCGTGGATGAGGTTCGGGTTGGCGATGTTGTTGAGGCGTGCCAGCGCCGAGACGCTGGTGTTGAACCGGGAGGCAATCCCCGAGAGGGTGTCGCCCGGGCGGATGCGGTAGGTGGAACCGCTCCCGCCACCCCGGGAGGGCTCGAAGCTGTCGTTCCGGGCCTGGCCGGGGATGTTCAGGGTCTTGCCGGCATAGATGAGGTTCGGGTTGGCGATCTTGTTGGCGCGCGCCAGCTCCGAGACGCTGGTGTTGAACCGGGAGGCAAGCGCCGAGAGGGTGTCGCCCGGGCGGATGCGGTAGGTGGACATGGAAAATCTCCTGAAAATGGTTATCGCGGCATCCGTCACAGAGTTGCGTCCGGATTTCTCGGGCTCTTGGAATCGTGCAGGGGAAGCTGCGATGGAGGCGCTTCAACCCGTGGTGAGGTGAGTGCCGCGGACCGTGAAGTTTCTCTTCATGGTGCGTGCACAACATGGGGGTTTCGTAGAGCCCGTTCCGGGCGCACGATGCCTCTTCCCCCCATCTCTTCCAGAGGTCTCCTCGCCATGTCTCATCGCCCGGACGTCCTCGCCACCTCACTGGGCGCGGGTGCCCTGTGCGCCGTGCTCGCGCTGGCGTGCAGTTCTGGCCGCGGCGGCGTGAACGCGACCCCCGCCACGTCGCTGCCCCCCGTGACCGCCCAGCAATTGCGCACGCCGGACATGTTCGCGCGCATTGCGTCCCGCCCGGAGCGCTCGCGCGCCCTCTTCCTGGAGGCCAGCCGCGTGATGCTTCATCCGCGCTGCACCAACTGCCACCCCGCCGGAGATACGCCCGCGCAGGGTGAGCATGGGCTCGCGCATGACCCGCCTGTCTTGCGCGGTGACAAGGACCAAGGCGTGCCCGGATTGGAGTGCACGTCTTGCCATCAGGACAGGAACCTCGCGTACGCGCGGGTGCCGGGGGCTCCCAAGTGGCATCTCGCGCCGCGCTCGATGGCTTGGGCGGGAGTGACGCCTCTCGCACTGTGCGAGCAGCTCAAGGATCGCCAGCGCAACGGCAACAGGAGCCTGGAGGAGATCATCGAGCACTCCGCGCACGATGAGCTTGTCGGGTGGGGGTGGTCGCCGGGGTGGGATCGGGTTCCCGCGCCCGGGACACAAGACCAATTTGGGGCCCTCATCGCCGCATGGGTGAATGAGGGTGCCGAGTGTCCGGAGGAGGAGGCACGGCCATGACCATCCACCTGAAGTTGAACGGAATCGAGCGCGAGCTCGAGGTTGACCCGGAGATGCCGCTGCTCTGGGCCCTGAGGGACATCCTCGGCCTGACGGGCACCAAGTACGGGTGCGGCCAGGCGCTCTGCGGCGCATGCGTCGTGCACCTGGACGGCGAGGCCGTGCGCGCGTGTGTCACCCCGGTACGCAGCGCCGAGGGACGTCACGTCACCACCATCGAGGGCCTGTCCGCGGATGGCTCGCACCCGTTGCAGAAAGCCTGGGTGGAGCTGGCGGTGCCTCAATGCGGCTTCTGCCAGGCCGGGCAGATCATGACCGCGGCGGCGCTGCTCGCGAAGAAGCCCAAGCCCAGCGATACCGAGATCGACCAGTCGATGAGCGGCAATCTCTGCCGGTGTGGCACCTACACGCGCATTCGCTGCGCCATCAAGAAGGCAGCGGGGATTCCCCATGAGTGAGCACGCCATGGACGGCAACCCCATCCGCCTGTCGCGCCGGTCCTTCCTGGAAGGGGTTGGACTGGTCACCGCGGGCCTGGCTCTCGAGCTGATGCCCACGAGCGCGTGGGCGGCCATGCCCACCGCGTACCCGCCCCTGCCCGAGCAGGGCTTCCGGCCCAACGTCTACGTGCACGTGGCGCCTGATGGCCTGGTGACAATCGTCTGCCACCGCTCGGAGATGGGGCAGGGCGTGCGCAGCTCCCTGCCCGTGCTCATCGCGGATGAGCTCGGTGCCGACATGGCCCGGGTGAAGGTCACCCAGGGCGATGGGGACAAGGCGTACGGAGACCAGAACACCGACGGCTCCAGCAGCGTGCGCAAGATCTTCACGGACCTGCGCTACGTGGGCGCCACGGCGCGCACCATGCTCGTCTCCGTCGCGGCCCGGCGCTGGGGCGTGCCCGCCAACACCTGCGTGGCCCGGGACCATGCGGTGTTCCACCCAGCCAGCAAACGCTCCCTCGGCTTCGGCGAGCTGGCGAACGACGCCGCGAAGCTCTCGGTTCCCGCGAGGAAGGACGTCACGCTCCGGCCCCGCTCGGAGCTGCGCCACCTGGGCAAGGAGCTGCCGCTGCTCGATGGGCCGGACATCGTCACCGGCAAGGCCGTCTTCGGCGCGGACGTGGTGCTGCCCGGCATGCTCACCGCGATGGTCGTCCGGCCCCCCGTCGCCGGTGGCCGGGTCTCGCGCTACGACGCGACGCGCACGCTTGCGGTGCCGGGCGTCAAGCGAGTGGTGGAGCTGCCCGCCCCCAAGCTGCCCTTCGCCTTCCAGCCGCTCGGAGGGATTGCCGTGGTGGCGGAGCACACGTGGGCGGCGATGCGCGGGCGCGAGGTGCTCGACGTCACATGGGAGAACGGGGACAACGCGGGCTACGACTCGGCCGGGTATCGGCAGGAGCTTGTGAAGGCCATTGGCTCGGCGGGCAAGGTCGTGCGCAACGTGGGCGATGCCGACGCAGCGCTCGCGAGCGCGCAGCGGAAGCTGGAGGCCGACTATCACACGCCGCACCTGGCCCATGCGCCCATGGAGCCGCCGGCAGCGGTGGCGAGGGTGGAGGGAGGCCGGTGCGAGGTCTGGGCCTGCACCCAGAATCCACAGGCCGCCCGTACCGAGGTGGCGCGGGCGCTCGGCATCGACGAGAGCCAGGTCACCGTTCACGTGACGCTGCTCGGCGGTGGCTTCGGCCGCAAGTCGAAGCCGGACTACGTGGCGGAGGCCGCCCTGGTGTCGCGTGCCGTGGGAGCTCCCGTGCGGATGCAGTGGACGCGCGAGGATGACGTGCGTCACGACTACTACCACTCGACGTGCGCGCAGCGGTTGACGGCCGCGCTCGACGACTCGGGCAAGGTCGTGGCCTGGCGCCACCGCATCGCGTTTCCGCCCATCGGCTCCATCTTCTCGGGCGCCACGTTCGCGGGCGACGGCGAGCTGAATCAGGGCATCCTGGATCTGCCGCTCGCCATTCCCCACGTGCGCATGGAGAACTGCGAGGCTCGCGCGCACACCCGCATCGGCTGGATGCGCTCGGTCGCCAACATCTACCACGCGTTTTCCGTGCAGAGCTTCATCAACGAGCTTGCCCACGCGCGGGGGATGGATCCCCGCGACATGCTGCTCGAGCTGCTCGGTCCCCCGCGAATCGTGACGCCTCGGGAGTTGGGCGTGGAGAAGGTGCCCAACCACGGCCAGTCCCTGGAGGAACACCCGATCGACACCGGGCGCATGCGCCGTGTCATCGAGCGCGTGACGGCGCTGTCGCGCTGGGACTCCCGGAAGCAGGAGGGACGCGCGTTGGGGCTCGCAGCGCACCGCAGCTTCTTGTCGTATGTGGCGGTGGTGATGTCCGTGGTGAAGGATCCAGACGACCGCATCCGCGTGGACGAGGCGTGGATTGTCGCGGACGCGGGCACCATCATCAACGCGGAGCGCGTGCGCGCGCAGTTCGAGGGCGCGGTCATCTTCGGAATGAGCCTGGGGCTCTATGGCGCGATCACCATGAAGGACGGCGCCACCGAGCAGAGCAACTTCCGCGACTACCGCCTCGTGCGCATTGCGGAGACGCCCCGGCGCATCCATGTCGACGTGATTCCCAGTGAGGGCCCGCCGTGTGGTGTCGGAGAGCCGGGAGTGCCGCCCGTAGCCCCAGCGCTCGCCAATGCCATCTTCGCGCTCACTGGCACTCGCGTGCGTGAGTTGCCGTTCGTGCGTTCGGTTCGTGTCTGAGTCAGGCGCGGGGGCCTCGGCACCACTGGTGCTGGCCGAAGCCCCTGTTTCAGCGTCGTGGGCAGGTCACCCCTTGTGTTGCAGACCCAGGCGGATCGCGCTCTCGACAGGGCAAGGGTTGCCCTCTTCGCGGTGAAGCTGAATCGGCTCGGCCAGGAAGAGTGGCGGCTGCGCCAGGAAGCGTGGCGTCGAGCCCTGGTGAGGCTGCGCGGCGTGGACGAGGAACGGGTGACAGAGATAGACCGTCCCGGCCTCTCCCGTCGCCAGCGCCGTGGGCCGCTCCGCTGTGACGTCCAGCTTTCCGGCCAGCTCCATGAACGACAGGCCCGCGTCACCGGCGGGTTCCAGAAGCCGCGCCACATCCAGGTGAGAGCCGATCCGGATGCGTGTCGGTGCGTCCTTCTCGCCGACGTCTGAGAACAAGAAGAGCATCAGGAGCGCGCGACCGCGAGACGCCACGTTCACCCGCCATGCGAAGAAGTTGCTCGCGTCTTCCCCTGGAAAGCTCGCATCGACGTGCCAGCCGGTATCCCCCGGATCCTCCGGGCTCGGAAAGCGCACGGGGAAGCTGCCGAGACTCATTCTGGGTAGCCAGCGCCCCACGCCAACGAGCTGGTCGAAGGCCGCGTGCAGCAAGGGCGTATTCGCCGCCTTCCGGAACGGCTCGTGTGCGTATTCGCCGAGCCGGACGACCGGCCGGGTCCAGGTCTTCGGCTCGTCGGGATTGCATCCGGTCTCACGCCAGAGGATGGCGCGGCATTCATCGGCGAGCGTCCGGGGAAAGGCCCGGTCGAGCCGGACGAAGCCGTCCTGGATGAACTGGTGCACCTGCTCCTCACTGAGAGCACGTGCTCGCTCTGGGGGTCCATTCATCATGCTCCCAACCTCCGTTTCGTATGCGCCTGCTACGGGCTGTCCGCAGCTGGCGGGATAGCGGCCGCGTCGGGGACGACCTGACAGGGGAACATGTTTCCCCGGGGCCCAGTCGTGCATACCAGTCCGGGACGCGTTGGTGCACCGGGCTTGAGCGGCACGGTCTCCGAGTCCCATTCACAGAGTGGGGCATCCGCCCAAATCCAATGACAGGTTCCCCGGGGCGGCGCTTCCACGGGACCCCATGACACACGGCGCGTGGCCTTTTCATCGCAGAGAGCCTCCTCCTCGGAGGGGCCCGTACATGTGACACGGGCCCCATGCCCAGCGGGGTTGAGGGATAGCCGCTCACACCTCCGCTGGAGCACGCGCTGCTCGCACGCCTCCTTCGCTCCGAAGTCCGGCCGCTGCACGAGCTGGAACGCCCGCCCATCCTGGCCCACGCCGAAGAGCGCCCGCTCCTCCTGGGTCTTGTACCCCACCGCGCGCTCCCAGAAGGGGCGGCCCTCTCGCAGAGCGTCTTCCGAGGTCTTCCCTTCGCTCGGCTCACAAGGCGTCTTGTCACCGCACACCAGGGTTTGAGCCACGGCCTCCACGTCGCACCGGGTGCAACTCACATGCTGCCGCCGCATGGCCACGGGGCGGCGGGGGAGGGTGCCCGAGCGCAGGGACTCCATCTCGACGGATGCTCCCTGTGCTGGCTGGGTCCGCGAGCAGAGGGAGGCCGTGAGTCCCTTCTGCTCGTTTCCGTTCGCGTAGACGAGGTACTCGACACCCTTGTCGAAGTAGTACTCACAGCCTTCGAACAGGCGCAGGAACCGCTGGGGAGCGGCCTTCCCCTTGAACGTCTCTAGGACTGTGAACGTCACCTGGCCGGTGCGCGGGCCCTCGAAGTCCTTGCCGAAGTCCTCCTGGATGTCGTCGACCCGGCCGTGGAAGATGACAGCCGCCTCTTTGCGCGCCGTCTTCAGCGACTCCCGGACATCTGGCTGCATGGCACAGCTGCAAGCCCAGGACTCCGAGGGCCAGGCCAAGAGGCCGAAGACGAGCAGCACCGCGACACGTGGGAGCATGTGCATGGAGCCCACTCTACGCCCTCGCGCTGCTCCATAAAGCCTCAATACCTCCCTGGCTTCATGTCGTGCGTGTGGCGCCGCCGAGGCGTCACCTTCCTTCACCACGACAAGGGATTCCGGGACATGAAGAAGATTGCACTGTGCATGGGACTCGCTCTGTGGACGCTGACCGTCTCTCCGCCAGCGGCCGCGCAGTCGGCGGCGTGCACCACCACGGATGGCAGCAAGGTCGTCAATGGGCTGCTCAGCAGCCTCACGCCCGTCCTCAACAAGACGTGGCCCAGCCTGGCGGTGGATCTGGGCCTCGATCCCATGAAGGACGTGTACGAAGGCCCCATCAAGCTTGGGTGCAAGTACGGCGGGCACGAGATCTGCGCCGCCCAGGCCGCCTCGTGCGAGGACATGTGGGCCGACGTCGATGTCTCCTCCATCAACGGGCTGGCCTACATGCAGTTCGAGGACCTGGCGGTGACGAAGTTGCAAGCTGCGAGCGGCACTCAGGTCTGCCCCTTCAATTCGAAAGCCTCGGGGGGCAGCTACTCCTGCTCCTACTCTGGCATGGGGGCTGGCAATGCCTACCTCATCGACAACTCGCAGATCTCCGCCACCCTGAGCAAGATCAAGGTCAAGGTGAAGTGCAACCTCGGAGGCTTCGCCTACAAGTGGACCGAGACGGTCTACAGCGGCAAGGCGAAGTGCTACGGCAACAAGCCCAGCGGCAACGCGACCCTCAACTTCTGTGCTGGCACCTGCGCCTCGGGCTCCGCCCCCGCGACGCTGGCCTACAGCGCGGTGGACAAGCTCGACATCCAGCTCTCCGGCCTCTCCTGCGATGTCTCCCCAGACTACAACCCCGTGAGCTGGGTCGCCGAGGTGCTCGCCCCGGCGCTCGAGTCGACCATCGTCAAGAAGATCACCCCGCCCATCAAGGACGCGCTGAACGATCTGCTCAAGGACCAGCTGCCCTTCCCCACGAAGTGTGGCCCGTAGCCGGTGAGTGCCGATCATCCATTCTTTCGGGCTTCAATCAGGAAGCGAGTCGTGTGCGCGACGAAGGGGCCGTTGACCTGGATGTGCTCGTGGAGCGCTTTGAGCTCGGCACGGTATTGGCTGACCGTGAAGCCCGGGACCATCCAGACCAAGGGCGGCAACTTGGGGACCCCAGCGAGCACCTCTCCTCCACCGGTCTGGATGTCCAGCGCGGCAGCAGCACGTGCCAACCGCTCGCCCATCATGCGCTGGTAGCCCCACGAGGGGCGCTGCTCGGAGGCCCGCCCGTTCAGCCAGGAGAAGTCCCACCCGTCCACCGAGACCGACTCTGCCTCGGCGACCAGCTCTTCGAAGGTGCGCGACATGTCGCGCATCCTACGACCGACCCTTCCCCTTCCTGACAGGCGGGGCTCGTCCCACTCCCTTGCACAACCCTTCAAGGCAGCCCTCGCCTCCCTGGACTATGAGCGTTCCTGACCAGGCCGTCGGGTGCAGCGTCGGCTGGAGGTGCATATGGACATCGGCTTCATCGGTCTCGGGGTCATGGGACAACCCATGGCGCTCAATCTGGCCCGGGCAGGAAGGGCGCTCGTCGTCTGGAACCGCTCCGCGGACAAATGCGAGCCCTTGCGTGCAGCCGGTGCTCAGGTGGCGGCGAGTGCCGCCGAGGTCTTCAAGAAGGCCCGCGTCGTCATCCTCATGCTGGCCGACGGTGCCGCGATCGACTCTGTTCTAGGCCGTGGCACGCCGGACTTCGGCGCGAACGTCGCGCGGCACATGATCGTCCACATGGGGACGACGTCGGCCGAATACTCGCGCGGGCTCGAAGCTGACATTCGCGCCGCGGGAGGCAGCTATGTCGAAGCTCCCGTCTCCGGTTCGAGGAAGCCCGCCGAGGCTGGGCAACTCGTGGCGATGCTGGCCGGTGAGCCGGCGGCCCTGGAGGAGGTCCGCCCGCTGCTCCAACCGATGTGCCATGAGACCATCCTGTGCGGACCGGTCCCGAGCGCGCTGCTGATGAAGCTCTCGGTCAACCTGTTTCTGATCACCATGGTCACCGGTCTCGCGGAGGCGGCTCATTTCGCTGAGCGACATGGTCTGGACCTGCAACAGTTCCTTGCCGTGCTCGACGCCGGCCCGATGGCGAGCAGTGTGTCACGCGTGAAGGCACGCAAGCTGGTGGCCCGGGACTTCGCCGTCCAAGCCTCGATCTCCGATGTGCTGAAGAACAACCGGCTGATTGCCGAGGCCGCAAGAGAGTCCCACCTGGCTTCGCCCCTGCTGGATGTCTGCTACGCCCTGTACGGCGAGACCGAGGCCCTGGGGCATGGCCAGGCCGACATGGCGGCGGTTGTTCGCGCGATCGAGGCCCGGACCGACTCGGGTGCTAGATGAGCGCCGCGGCCCACTTCGCGGGCGTCAGGCCGTAGGTCCGCTTGAACATGCGCGACATGTGGCTCTGGTCGGCGAAGCCCGCCTCCAATGCAGCGTCGCAGAGCGGCAGGCCGCCGTTGATCATCCGGCGCACCAAATCCAGCTGCCGCATGGTGCGGAAGCGGGTCGGGCTCGTGCCAAACGCGGCACGAAACTGACGTGCGATCGTCCAGCGATCAAGGCCTGAAATACGTTCGAACTCCTTGACCGGACGCTGGACCTTCGGGTCGTCGGCGATGAGGTCACGCACGCGCAGGAGCGAGGCCAGGTGGAGGGGCGCCTGCTTCTGTCGGGGCGCGGAAGCGTGCTTCTCCAGCGCCCCCGCGATGACGAGCGCGATGTCGAGCCGCTCGAAGTCTCCGATTGGCTCGTCGAGGTCGTTCAAGCATGCGATCAGGGCTGGCTCCATGTCGCGACGTTTGATGACGGGATTGGCGACGAAAGGCAGGGGCCTTCCTCCCAGCGCCTGCTGAACGAGCGAGGGGTCGACGTAGATAATCCTGTAACCGAATCCTTCTTCGGTGCCCGCTCCGCCGTCATGGAGCTCGTCGGGGTGAAGGATGTGTCCCTCGCCGGCGAGACAGTGCCGCCGCTCGCCGCGATAGCGGAACGTCTGCACGCCCGTCAGCGTCATGCCGATCGCATAGGTATCGTGTCGGTGCGGAGAGAACGCCTGGCCGATGAACGACGCTTCGAGCCGTTCGAGCCCCTCCGCCCCACAGCCGACCCGTAGGACATGCCCGGCCGCGCCACCGTCAGCGGATGGGGATTGGCGCAGGCCTACGAGACGAGTCTGGGTGTCGTGACCTGGCTTCTTCCGCATCTCGATGAAGTTACTGGATTCGCGCCTGGCTCGGCCACCCTCAGCGTGACTGTGCTGTTGTGGAGTCTTCCTCCACGGGTGAGGCGCGCGCGGCGGCGAGCACCTGCTCACGGAGCCAGCGGTGCGCGGGGTCCTGCTGCCGATGCGGGTGCCAGAGCTGCTGCACGCGCAGTTGCTCGTGGGGGACCTCTACCGGCACCAGGGTGAGCGGGAAGGCCTCGGCGAAGCGGCGCGCCACCCGCTCCGGCAGCGCGGCGATGATGTCGGTGCTCGCCAGTATCCAGGGCGCCACGAGGTAGTGAGGGGTGTAGAGCACCACGTTGCGGCGGATCTTCGTCTTGCGCTCGAAGCCCCCCTCGGTGCCGCCGCGCGGTGAGACATGGAGCTGCGGCAGCGAGAGGTCGAAGCGCTGTGGCTTGCGCAGGGCGGGGTGGTGCCTGCGGCCGACGAGCATGAAGCGCTCGCGCACCAGCACCTGCCGCTGGAGCCCGCGCGGTGCACGGTCCCCCGGGGCGAGGTCGAAGACGCCGAGGACCAGATCGAGCTCGCCGGACTCCAGCTCGGGGATAGGGAAGTCTCGTGGGAGCGGCACCACGCGCAAGCGCACGCCGGGGTAGTTCGCGAGCTGCGCCGCGAGCTGAGGGAGCACGAGGAGCTGGGCGTGGTCGCTCGCGGCCAGCACGAAGGTGCGGCGCGCAGTCTCGGGCACGAAGTCCTCGGGTGGCACCAGGGCCTCCTGGAGCTGCCGCAGCGCAAGCGTGAGCGGTCCGCGCAGGGCCCGCGCCCGTTCGGTGGGAACCATGCCCTGGCGGCCTCGTACGAAGAGTGGGTCTCCGAGCGCGTCGCGCAGTCGAGCCAGCGCGTTGCTGGTGGCCGGCTGCGAGAGCCGCAAGCGTGCCGCGGCGCGTCCCACGCTCTGTTCGATGAAGAGCGCGTCGAGCACGCGGAGCAGGTTCAGGTCGAAGGTAGCGAGATTCACGCCGTGAATATCGCTCATTCTCACATCCAGAAGGCAAATGGAGGCGCGAGCGGGCACTTTACGGTCGAACCTCGAGAGGTGCCCTATGAAGAAGCTCATCGGACTGTCGTTGCTGTTCACCGCGTGCGCGTCGTTGCCCTCGGCCGGGCCCCACGCCTTCGTGACCCCGCCTGCCTCGGGCTCGCCGGTTCAGGTGTGCTGGGTCGACACGGGAGGCGTGACGGTGCCGGGAGGCTATGGGGCGGGCGGCTCCACCGTGGCCGCCACGTGGGAGGTCACTTCCGCGGCGCTCGTCATCCGCCACCCGAAGGGGGACCTCGTGCTCGACACCGGCATCTCTCCCCAGGCGCAAGAGGAGCAGCGGGAGCTGGGCGCTTGGAAGCGCTTCACCTTCTCGCAGACCGCGGGACGCAACGTGCCACGGCGGAACTTGAAGGATGCTCTCACCGCGCTCGGGGTGACCCAGCCGAAGGCGCTGCTGCTCTCTCACGTGCACGCCGACCACGCGGGCGGGGCGGCGCTGCTGCCGGGCGTGCCGGTGTGGCTGGCCGCCGAGGAGAAGCAGCTCGTCGAAGCGGAGCTGGAGCACCCGCGTGGGGTAGCGCTCCCCGCGCAGGCCCGGGCCTTGAAGGGCCGCATGGTGCCCATCCCCTTCGCGGCGGAGCCGTACGCGAACTACGAGGCTCGCTTCGACGTCTTCGGTGACGGCTCCGTGGTGGTGGTGCCGACCTTCGGGCACACGCCGGGCAGCGTGGCGACGTTCGTGAACGTGTCACCGTCCCAGCGCTTCGTGCACGTGGGTGACCTCATCAACCTGAGTGAATCCATCGAGCGGAACGTGGGGAAGTCGTGGCTGATGCGGCAGCTCACCGACGAAGACCTCGCTCGCACCGAGGCGGAGGTGGCGAAGCTGGTTCAGCTCCACGCGCAGGACCCGGAGCTGCTCATCCTGCCCGCCCACGATCGCCGAGCCTTCGTAAAGCTCTTCGGCGCAGACGACGGTGGAGTGCCGCCGTGCATCGGCACGCCGCCGCCATCTCAGTCTCATACGTCGAGCCTCACCACCGGAGACTGAACCGGTAGGCGCAGTCGAGCACCGTCTCTCCTGCGCGTGGTTGACGGCCCCCTGCCGTGAACGCAATAACCAGCTCATGCAGATTTCTCCGCCTAAGTGGATGCTCCTGTTTTCCATGGCCGCCCTGTCGTTCGCGGACAGGGCTACTGCCGCTAGCTTGAGCTCCGCCTCATCCAGCGCCTTCGCCGTTCCCAACGGGACGTTCGAGACGCCCGCTCTCCCGGCCTCGCCCGGGTACCAGTACGCCCCCTCCGGAACTGGATGGACGCTCGTCGATGGTGCGGGCCTCACCAGGAACGCCACCGCGTTCACCTCGAGCAACCCGAACGCTCCAGAAGGCGCTCAGGTGCTCTTCCTCCAGGGAGCGGGTTCCGCTTCACGGACCCTCAACTTCGCGGCGGGCTACTACATCTTCAGCTTCTCCGCGGCGCAGCGCGGAAACCCCACCAACACCCAGCGCGTCGAGCTCCGGATCGACGGGCAGGCCGTCCAGGGGTTCACCCCCGCCGGAACCGCCTACCAGCGCTTCAGCTCGGGCGCGGTGTTGCTGTCCTCCGGCTCCCACTCCATCGAGCTGCGCGGGCTCAACCCCCAGGGCGGCGACAACACCGCCCTCGTGGACGACTTCGGGGCTGTGCGCGTCAGGGATATCGGAATCAGTGGCTTCGAGTCTCCGGTCCTCCCCACCTCTCCCGGGTATGCCTATGCCCCGGCGGGCGGTCCGTGGACCTTCAACGGGCTCAGTGGTCTCAGCCGCAACGCCAGCGGATTCACTGCCTCCAATCCCGCCGCGCCGGAGGGCAGCCAGGTGCTTGTCCTCCAGGGCACCTCCACCGCCTCCACCACCGTTACTCTCCCTCGCGGCGGCTACTACCGGTTCCGCTTCAAGGCCGCCCTTCGCGCCAACAACCCAATCCAGCCGCCGGCCAAGAACGTCCGCATCAGCATCGGTGGCACCCAGGTTGGCGAGTTCCGCCTCGCCAGCACCCAGTACCTCGAGCA
Organism: Archangium lansingense; assembly: GCF_026626635.1. GTDB lineage: Bacteria > Myxococcota > Myxococcia > Myxococcales > Myxococcaceae > Archangium > Archangium lansingense. The sequence continues at coordinate 12,612,937 of NZ_JAPNKA010000001.1, read as the reverse complement.
GAGCTCGACCGCGATCTACCTGAACGCGGGCGCCAGCACGCTGAGCCTGACGGGCGTGGACCCAGTGCCCGGAGACTACACGGGGCTGGTGGATGACCTCCGGATGGAGATGCTCCACGACTGGCAGGACCCGTACGTCTGGGGCGGCGCGGTACCCGGTGCGAACGACGACGCCACCGTGAGCGCCGGTAGCGCCGTCTGTCTGCAGGGGACCCTCGCTCCGAAGAGCATCACCGTGAGCGGCGAGCTGCTCGGCGTGCAGAACCGGAACGTGGCCGTCACCACCAGGTACGTGATGGTGATGGGGAGTGGCTCCCGGCTCGAGGTGGGACAGGAGCTCACGCCCTATCCGGGCTCTGCTTCCTTCACCCTCAACGCCACGCCGGCCGATCCCGACATCATGGGGATGGGCAACAAGTTCATCGGCGCGATGGGCACCGGCGTCATCCACCTCCATGGCCTGGAGCGCGTGAGCTGGACGCAGCTCGGCGCGAACGTGAGCGCGGGGAGCTCCACCATGGTCCTCAAGGAGCCCGTGGACTGGCGGTCGGGCGACAAGATCGTGATCGTCTCCAGCCACCTGAACTGGAACGAGGCCGAGCAGCGGACCCTCACGTCTGTCCTCTCGGGAAACACGACCCTCACGCTGGACAGCCCGCTCGCGTACTCGCACACCGGCGTGGTGAAGAGCTACACCGACGGCTCGCGCACTTGGACCGCGGATCTGCGCGCCCAGGTGGGGCTGCTCACGCACAACATCCTGGTGCAGGGCGATGCGGCGTCCGCGTCCTCCGGTGGGTTCGGCGGACACGTGATGATCATGGACAACTCGGCCGCGTACGTCAGCGGCGTCGAGCTCTTCAACATGGGCCAGAAGGCGCGCCTTGGGCGCTACCCCTTCCACTGGCACATGCTGGGCAGCGCGGGTTCGGGCCAGTACTTCAGGAACTCCAGCATTCACCGCTCCTACAACCGGGCCATCACCATCCACGGCACCGAGAGCACGCGGGTCGAGAACAACTTCTTCTTTGACCACATCGGGCATGGCGTGTTCCTGGAGGACGGCAGCGAGCGCTTCAACGTCATCAAGAAGAACGTGACCCTGCTCACCAAGCGCCCCGCGCCGGGCGAGGAGCTCACGCCGTCCGACAACCAGTTCAACCAGGTCCAGAACCGCAGCCCTGCCAGCTACTGGATTACCAACCCCCAGAACACGTTCGAGGACAACGTCGCGGCGGGCACCGAGGGAACCGGCTTCTGGTTCGCGCTCCCTGACCGTCCGATGGGATTGTCCGCGACCGACCCGCGCTTCTCGTCGATGCGACCCAACACGCTTCCGATGATCTCGTTCAAGGGGAACAGCGCTCACAGCACCATGACCGGGTTCGACGTCTTCGACGGGCTGGATGCCAACCACTCGATCCTCCCGAACGCGGGCTGGTCGGACACGGCTACCCACCTCATCGAGAACAGCACGTGGTACGCGAACGATATGGCCCTCTACACGGGGATTGGTGCCGGCGGTCCGTCCGACAACCTCATCTTCCGCAACAACGTCCTGGTCGAGAACACGGTCGGTACCATGATGGCCAGCTACAGCATCGTCGACCAGAGCGTGTTCGTGGCCAACTCCGGCGAGAACCTCGCCAGCGGCACCCGCTACGCCTACCGCGTGTATGACGGCGCGGGCCAGGTTCGGGACTCCCACTTCATCGGGTGGGACGCCGCCAACGCCAACTTCCTGCTCAACACGGGCGCGGCCATCAAGCACCCCAATCACATGTTCACTGGGAACACGATGTCTCCCGCCAGCCCTCCGCGCACGAGCCTGGAGGACTTCGATATCCGCCCTGTTCTGGGCACTCACGCCAACCACCCCGGGCACCCGCGCTACTGGTCCATCGTGCTCCGTGACGTCACCGGCGGCATCAGCGGCAAGGCCAACACCTCCATCGTGTCCAATCACCCGTTCCTGCGGGTCGGCGACGAGTACCGCCCGCCGAACTGGGAGCGCACGTACCGGAGCGACCACCGGTTCGTCCTGTCGCGGCTCACCTACAGCGTGCCGTTCGAGCAGACGCCCAACCTCACCTGCACGCGCGAGAAGGCGGGAACCGCCCCCGCCAGCGTCTTCTACATCGACGTCGACGGCTACCACGAGTGGCACCAGCTCCCGTTCCTCGTCAACGAAGGCTTTGAATACACCTATACCTACGAGTCCCTCCCCGCGGTGAAGGTGGTGTCGATGAACATGGAGGACGCCTTCGCGGGCGACAACTACCTCGCCCACTTCAAGGACTTCGGGAAGCTGGGGGGCGTTTCGCTCTCCTCGAGCCAGAGCAGCTTCTCCGCTCACTCCTCCCTCGCCAGTCTGCGCGCCTCCGCCACCTCGGGCTACTACGTGCAGCCGGGCGGCGACCTCTCCATCAAGGCGGTTGCCACCGGAAGGAACCAGTCCTTCACCATCACCTGGAGCACGAACTTCGCGGTGCCACCGCTCGACACGGACGGAGATCAGCTGCCGGACTCCGCAGAGGTCAGCTCGTCGCGGCATCCCTTCGACGCCGCCGACCTTGGAGCGGAGTTCGCCACGCCCGGTGGATTCGAGGGTTGGGCGGTGTCCGGCAACATCACCGGACAAGCCGTGTCTGGCGGCGTGCTGACCGGCACCTCCTCCGGCAACGGCGATGCGCAGCTGGTGAACAGCGCCTACAACTTCAGCGCCGGCCGCGTGCCGCAGCTCCAGATCCGTATGCGTGCCTCTCAGAACACTGGGGTGCAGATCTTCTTCGCCACCGGCACCCAGCCTGGTTTCTCAGGCACGCGAGTGGCCAGCGCGACCTATACCGGCAACGGTGGCTACCAGACGCTCACCTTCGACATGGCGGGCCAGGTCGATTGGGTTGGTACCATCACCGAGCTCCGCCTCGACCCCGTGTCGGGGGTGGGAATCCAGTTCGACATCGACTGGATTCGCGGGCCGGGGATGTAGCCACCCTGGCTGTACCTCCTCGCGTGACGCACCCGGGAGAACCCACGGGTTCTCCTCCACGGTGAATGGCCAACGGTGGCCAGAGGACCACCGTTCAGCGGGCGGCAGTCCATCTGGGCGTGGCGCGGTCCGCGGCCCCCTCGGCTTGACGGAGGGGGCCCCGGCATGTGAAGAACCTGCGAATGCAAATCATTCTCAAATTTGCGACATGGGGCCTTGCGGGTGTGCTGGCCATGGGGACGTGGGGTTGTGCGACGAGGGGGTCCGCGGGTTGGAAGGCGCCGCCGGAGCTGGCGGGGGACGCGGACTTCGCGCGGGGGCGGGAGGCCCTGGCGCGGATGGAGGGCTGCTTCCTGGTGGACTACAACTTCCACGAGACGAAGTCGCTGGCGCAGGGGTACTCGCGCGACGAGCGGGTCTACGACGTCAACCAGAAGAAGTCAGTGCTGGAGTGGATCTACCCGGTGGAGGAGGGGAAGAAGATCCGTCTGCAACACGTGCTCTTCGCCCTGGATGAGCAGGGCAAGTTCAATGAGGACTCCCTGCTGCGCCACCAGGCGGAGGACTGGGAGTACGCCCCGGCCTCCTACTTCGAATACCAGGGGCAGTCCCGTTGGAAGAAGGTGCGGGTCGAGAAGCCCCAGGGACAGTGGGCGCGGCGGGTGACCAACCTGGACGATGGGCTGCGCTACCAGTGCGTGGGCGCCTGGGTGGCGCACGGACAGCGGTTGGAGTGGGACTGCGGCGACAACTTCGCTCCCATCCCGGGACGGGAGACGCGGGACATGAAGCGCTCGGACTACCAGGCGCTGGTGCGTAGCACCCACCTGGTCTCTTTCCCTGAGCACTTCGTGGAGCGGCAGAAGAACGTCAAGACGGTGGTGACAGGAGACGAGCGCAAGTCGCTGGCGGAGGAAGTAGGTCGCAACTGGTACCTGCGGCTGCCGGAGAAGGAGTGTCAGCAGGCGGTGGACTTCGTGAAGCAGCGCCAGGCCTACTGGCGGCTCCTGCAAGAGACGTGGGCGGAGCTGTTCGAGCAGGTGGATGGCTTCACGGAGGTCACCCCGCCCGAAGCCCCTCCGCGTTTCATGAAGTTGATGGAGCTGGAGGACGAGGTGCTGCCCCGGTTGGCGGATCCGGCCGGGAAGGCCGAGGCCAAGAAGCGGATTCTGGAGATCATCCAGACCTACCGCCCCGCTGATTCGGTCCGGGCTCCCTGACCGGGGTATCCTTCGGGCCCATTTCGCGAGCGCACCATGACGACGAGTTCAGGAGAACCCACGGGCTCTCCTCCAGTGAGGATCAACCGCGGTGACCTGTTCTGGATCGCCCCAGATGACTCGCGAGGGCCTGCCCCGGCCTACTCCCATCCCCACGTCGTGGTTCAGGACGACGTCTTCAACCACTCGCGCATCACGACCGTGATTGTGTGCGCAGTGACGTCGAACCTGCACCGGGCGACCGAGCCGGGGAACGTCCTGCTCGAGGTGGGGGAGGGGAACCTTCCCAAGCAGAGCGTGGTGGTCGTGTCGCAGATCTCTTCGGTTGACAAGGCCCGCCTGGGTGAACGCATCGGGTCGTTGTCCAACGCGCGAGTGGAGCAGATTCTGGCGGGCCTGCGATTCCAGCAGGTGTCGTTTTTCGATCGGTAGCCTTATTCTGGAGGAACCCACGTGTCGATCGCATCGCCTCTCGCCGTTCCCGAGCCCTGGGACCTCGTCGCGCCCGAGTACGTGCGCGAGTTGATGCCCGTGTTCGAGACCTTCTCTCGTGATGCTCTTTCCCGGGCGGCCGTCGGGCGGGGCTCGCGTGTGGTGGACGTGGCAGCGGGGCCCGGCACACTCGCGCTCCTCGCGGCGCGGGGCGGTGCGCGGGTGACGGCGGTGGACTTCGCCCCCCGGATGATCGCGGCCCTGCGCGAGCGCGCTGCGGCCGAGGGGCTCGAGATCGAGTCGCTCGTTGGGGATGGCATGGCGTTGGCGCTGCCGGACCGTGCCTTCGACGCGGCATTCTCGATGTTCGGGTTGATGTTCTTCCCGGACCGCCCGCGCGGCTTCCGCGAGCTCCACCGGGTACTCGTGCCCGGCGGTCGTGCTGTCGTGTCGAGCTGGGTCCCGCTCGAGCGCTCGCCGGTGATGAACGTGGTCTACAAGAGCTTCGCCGAGCTCATGAGCGGGGGCGGTGGGGCTCCGCGCGACGGCATGATGCCGCTGTCGGAGCCGGAGACCTGCCAACGGGAGATGTCCGGGGCCGGCTTCGTCGACGTCGCCGTACACGAGGTGGCGGCCCGCGTCGAGTACGCGTCGACGGCCGCGCTGGTCGACGCGATGATCCGGTCGAGCGCACCCATCGTGCTTGCGCGGAGGGCGCTCGGTCAGAAGTGGAACGACGTCGCGCGGGCCCTGGTGGAGCGGGTGTCCGCGGAGCTGGGCAGCGGCCCACAGGTTTGCGCGTTCAACGCGTACCTCACGGTCGGCATGCGGAGGTGACTCGGCCCTCGCGCGGGCGAAGCACCAGCGCCGCACGAGGTGGAGCACGGGTATCGCTCCTTGGGATGCACGGGGGGCGCGCTGCCCGGGCTACGAATCGCCTGCGCAGGTGCATCACGGCCTCACGGCAGTCAGTTCGTTGGGCAGGGTGTGCGACAACGTGTCTTCGCTCCAGCCCCGTGAGATAAGGTCGCGCGCTCAGAGAGCGCACGCCGGAACACCGCAGTTGCTGGGGTCGAAACGCCATGTGGATCGAGGGCCTGGGCATCAGAAACATCCGCAGCTTCGAGGAAGAGACATTCATCTTCGAGCGTGCCAGAGGCCGTCCGTACAAATGGGTCACCCTGCTCGGTGAGAATGGTGGTGGCAAGAGCACCGTGCTTCAGACGCTCGGTCTTCTGCTGGCGGGGCCCGAGGGCGCGCAGACCCTGCTTCCTCGCCCGGTGGGATTGCTCCGGAATGAGTCTGAACCTGGTGTCATGCACATACGCTTTCGCCGAGGGAGGAACGACCCGGGGAGGACGAAGAGCAAGTTATTCAAGTACAACCTGGGCGTGACGGGTAGGAACCGGGTCACTGTGGGGAAGCAGGTCTATACCGAGCCTACGCTCGTGAGCTCGCCAGCAGTGTCAGGGTCGCAGTTGTCCTGGCTTCGCGAGAACGTCTTTGCCTCCAGGGGCGCTGGGTGGTTCGCAGCCGGATATGGTGCCTTTCGTCGGCTGACACGCTCCCATCAGGTCATCGTTCCGGCCCTAGAGCCGCAGGCGCGCTATACGAACTTCCTCACCCAGTTCAACGAGGATGAGCCTCTGGCGACGTTCGAGCGGTGGATGGTCTACCTCGACTACGTCATCGCCAAAGGTGGTGCTCATTCCAAGACAGCCGAGCGCCAGCGCACTTTGGGCATCGAGGTCATCAATCGGATGCTCCCGGGTGGTGCTCGTTTCGACAGTGTGACCAGCCAGGGAAGAATTCTCTTCGACATGGGGGGCCGGAAGGTGCCCACCCTCGCGATGAGCGACGGCTACCGGAGTGTCCTCGCGCTCACCGGCGATCTGGCCTGGCGGCTCATGCAGGCCTTCCCCCAGAGAGCCAACCCCCTTCACGAGGAAGGTGTGGTGCTCATCGACGAGCTGGACATCCACTTGCATCCTCGCTGGCAGCGGCACATCGCGGGCTGGTTGCGCGAACAGTTTCCGAATCTCCAGTTCTTCGTCGCGACACATAGCCCCCTCGTCGCCGCGGGTGCGGGAGATGATGCACTCACCTTGCGGCTGACGCTCGAGAAGGGGGTGACGAAGGTCGAGAGAGTCGAGACCCCCGTGGCCCTCAGCGTGGACCGCATCCTCCAGAGTGAGGCCTTCGGACAGGTGTCGCCCTATTCGCCTCCCACCCAGGAGGCCATCGATCGGTACGACATCCTCGCTCGTAAGAGGAAGCGCAGCCCGGCTGAGGAGAAGGAATTCGTGCAGCTGCGTGAGTTCATGCAGCAGGCCAGGCCCCTCGGGGGCCCACCCGAGCCCGGCTCGCTCGATGCGAAGCTGGACGACTACATCGAGAAGACGCTCCGGCGGGAGGGGCGGGGATGATCCGGGTGAAGCGTGGACGTGCACCGGACGTCCTGACCCGGAATCGAGCGCGGTGGTTGAGGGACCTCCAGCGGGCGAGGACACCGAAGGCGCGCAAGCGGGTCCTCGAACGCTACCGGCACAAGGAGGTGAAGGACGCACTCGTCGCGCTCTTCCACGGCAAGTGCGCCTACTGCGAGAGCTTCATCCGGCACGTCGACTACGGGCACATCGAGCACTACCGGCCGAAGGCGAAGTACCCGAGGCGGGTCTTCACCTGGTCGAACCTCGTCCTGGCCTGTGGCGTGTGCAACGGAAGCGAGTACAAGGGAGACGAGTTCCCGCTCAAGGCCCAGGGAGGCCCTCTCATCAACCCCTGTGCCGAGGATCCGGCGCCGCACCTCTCCTTCGAGTACGACCCGGTGGCGAAGCTCGCCAGCGTGCGTGGAAAGACGCCGCGGGGAGATACCACGGAGAGATTGCTCGGGCTCAATCGCCAGGACCTGCGCACGTATCGGTCGACGCACGTCAAACGTTTGTGGTTCATCGCCCAGAAGGCCGCGACCGAACCGGAAGCGCGGCAACTGCTCGACGAGGCCGCAGCTTCGACTCGTGAATATTCCGCATTCGCGCAGCTGCTTCGGAATGCTCTCTTGAACGGATTTTCGTTCGCGTCCATCCCACTGAAGAGCTGACCGCTTCGGAGTACGAACCGGCGCGCGAGCCCTCTCGTCTCTGCGCGGAGCCGCTTCAGGGGTTGATGGAGGTCGGTACAGGAGGCGCGGCTCTGACCGCGACGTAGCATCTGCCCTGGTACTCGGCCATTCCCTTGGAGCACGGCGGTTTTTCGGCCAGCTCAAGCCAGCACCCGCCGCGTATCTCCTTCTCGGCGCGCGTTGCATCGCACGGGGGCTTCTGCTGGTCCTTCACGGGCTTGTCGGGCATGGGGATGCCCATGATTGGTCCTCCCGATACTTCGCTTTTGTTGATGAGGTTGAGGGTTTCCTCCAGCGAGTCTTCAATTGGAGGGGGCGCGATAGGCCTTGGCCAGAGCAACACCGCGAGCGCGAGTAGCGCAGCCGCCGTCAGTCCTCCACCGAGCCAACGGAAATGGCCTCGAGGATGCTTGCGTGGTTCCTTCGCCCCTCCAGTCAGGTGGGCCTGCGCGGCGGGCCGCTCGTCGATGGTCTCCAGGGCCGTTGACCACCGGGCGAGCATCCACGTGAGCTCTTGGAGCTGTCCGTCCCCGGGTGATTTCTCTACCTCGAGCGAGAGGTAGGGAGGTGACACGCTGGAGGTGGCACGCACCTGCCAGTCATGCTTGGGACGCAGCTCGCCTTTCGGGCCCGGCATGAGCACCAGGGCCGGGTTGCCGTTCTCGTCGTTGCGTGCCTCGTACAGGCGTCCCACTCCGCCGCCGATACCCCGGTGGCGCAGCGTGACGTGATACGGCCCCAGTGGCTCTCCGTTCCAGGCGCCTTCTTCCTTCTTCATGGTTGTCCTCTCGCGGCCGGTCTTCTAGCACGGCGGCGCAAGGAATGACCATTCAAGTAGGGTGTTTCTGACTTACTTCGCCGGCGGTACGCCCAGGTCCTGGAGGACCTTGAAGTCGAACACCAGCATCCCGCCCCAGGAGAAGCCCAGCTCGTTGGCGACGTCGAACTGGACGAAGGGCATCACCGAGACGATGTCGAGGAAGCCCACCCGAGGCCCCACGCCGAGGTGAAGCGGGCGGTGCTCGAGGCCCTCCACGAGCTTGGACCAGAGGAGGTGTGCCCCGACGCCGAACTTGAAGTGCTTGGCCCACGAACGCGCGTAGGCCTCCCAATCCATCGGCCGGACATCGAGCGCCGCGTAGGGACCCAGGTGCTCGGCCTCGAAGAGGTTCACCGAATCGCCGTACACACCGGCGGACCAGTACCAGGAGGGCACCTTCAAGGCCGTGCCCTCGTCATCGAAGCGCCACTCGCCGATCGAGCCACCCATATGCAGCCCGAGCCCCGTCGAGCCGACCCAGCTCCCCTGGTATCGGTACGCCAGGGCCAGCGGGCGGATGAAGAACTGCAACCGCCGTCCGAGCGGATTGGGATCCTCCCACTTCGAGAAGGGCTGCTCCTCGTCGGGACACGGAGCCTGCTCGCCGCTCTCGTTCCGGGGATTGGGATGGCGGCAGTTGTCGCACTCGTCGCCGACCCCATCGCCGTCCGTGTCGGCGTGCAGGCCGTCCTGTACCGCCACCGACGGGCAGCGGTCACAGATGTCCCCCCTTCCATCCCCGTCGCTGTCCTCCTGGCCGGGATTCTTCTCGAGCTCGCAGTTGTCGACGCATCCCTCCGTCTGGCCGGTACGGCACGGGGGCGGCTCCGGGTCCTGCTGGCCAGGGTCCGGCAGGCCATCCTCGTCGGTGTCGGCGAGGGGCACCTCTTCGCTGTTGGTGGCGGGCGCGGCTCCGGTGGCCTGTGGCGGCTGGGCGGCGGCCGGAGACAGCGCGAGCAGGAAGACGGCGGTCAGGATGAGCGGAGTGGAGCGCATCAGAGGCAGAGCCCGAAGACGTTGGAGTCACTGCAGAGCAGCGAGTGCTCCGCCGAGGGGAGGCGGCGGATGGTGGCTTCGTCCTGCACCCACGAGGGGAGGTTGTCGCGGGTGAATTCGTCCGGGACGAGGCTGTCTCCATTCACCTGGACGACTTCCTGCGTGCTCGGGAACTGGGGGAGCCGGAAGGGGGTCTCGATGTTGTTGCCCTGGATGATGCGGATGAAGTCGAGCTCGCGCAGGGGCTCGAAGTAGCCCGTCTCGGTGGCCTGGTACAGGGCGCGCGCCCGCGCGAGCATGCCCCTGTCGATGTGCTGCGCGAGGTCCACGGGTGCATCGCGCGCGGGCAGGAGCCGGGCCTTCATCCAGGCGCCTTCGGCGAGCAGCTCCGGGCGGTTCGGTTTCTCCCGGGTGACGCTCCAGCGCGGCAGCATCTGGTAGATGGCGGGCCAGGTGCGCACCACCTCCTTCGGGATGGATTTGTTGAAGAAGGTTCCCTCCAACAGCGCGAGCAGCGCGTTCACCGTTCCGAAGAACGGGACGCCCACGAAGCACACGCTCTGGACGAGCCGGCCCATTTCCTTGGCGCCGAGGAGCCGGGCCGCCGCCAGGACCACGAGCCCTCCCTGCGAGTGCGCCACCAGCCTCCAGCGGTCCCCCAGCGAGGCCTGGGCCTGGAGATGCTCGGCGAGGCGCTTGCCGCTGTAGCGGATGTCGAGCCGCCAGTCGTAGTCGAAGAACTCCCACTTGGGGAACGCGTGGCCGAAGGGCTCGTAGGCGACCGTCATGTACCCGCGGGCGGTGAGCGGATTGCGGAGGGGCTCGAGCGCCTCCAGGTCCGGCCCGTACTCACAGCGGAGCGTCTTCGCGGCGTTGGCTCGGGTGAGGAGCTCGAAAATGGTCGCGGCCCGCGCTCCCGCGGCGGTCTGGTAGAGCACTCCCCCCGTTCCTGGCACCACCATCTGGCGGCGAGGCATATGGTCTCCCCCTGCTGCTCGGAGAATCCAATGCCAGACACACCCGGAGGGCAACAGCCCGTACGTCCGCAACGGCCAGCATCGGACAGACCGGGCTGGGCGGTTGAGCGCTCACTCCTTCAGCTGAGAGAGGGGTCCCGTGCCGTCATCGCCGAAGCGGTCCACGTCCACACCCACCGCGCCCAGCATGGAGATGAACAGGTTGGCGATGGGCCGCCCGCCGTAGCGCACATGCCTCCCCGGTGTCACCGCGCCCCCGCCGCGCCCCGCGAGCACCACCGGCATGTCCGAGTGCCCGTGCGAGTTGCCGTCCGCCACCTCGCTGCCGAAGTACACCAGCGAGTTGTCCAGCAGGGTCGCCTCTCCCTCCTGCACGGACTTCATCCGCTGCAGCAGGTAGCTGAACTGCTCCAGCTCCCAGCGGTCTATCTTCGCGAGCGCCGCGTGGTTCTCCGAATGGTGCTGGTGGTGCGAGTACGTGTGGTGTCCGCTCGTCAGCCCGAGAAAGTCATACACCCGGTCGCTGCGCCCGTTGCCGAGCATGAAGGTCGCCACCCGGGTCAGGTCGCACTGGAAGGCGAGCACCATCAGGTCGCACATCACCTTCGTCTTCTCGCGTACGTCCTGCGTCCGCTCGGGCCTCGGTCCCTTCGAGCACGTCGGCGCCTGCTGGTCGAGCGCCGCGACGCGCAGCTCCAGCTCGCGCACGCTGGTGAAGTACTCGTCCAGCTTGCGCTGGTCCCTCGTCCCCAGCTGCTGCTTGAGTGCCCGCGCGTCCTCGTTCACGAAGTCCAGGATGCTCTGCTCGTAGGCCTTGCGCCGCTCTATCTGTGCTCGCGTTGCGTCCGGGTCGAAGCTCGCGAAGAGCCGGTCGAACACCGCCTGCGGGTTCGTCTCCTTGGCTCGAGGGCTGGTGGGCCCCGCCCAGGAGATGTTGCGCGCATAGGCACAGCTGAAGTTGGCGTCGCACGAGCCCGTCCCATCGCCTCCGTCGTTGCCCAGCTCCAGCGAGGGCAGGCGCGTCTGGGTGCGCAGGGCCTTGGCGGCGATCTGGTCCATGGAGATGCCGGCGCGCACCTCGGACATCTCGTCCGTGTAGTTCACCTTCACGCACGAGAGGAAGGCGCCCGTGCCCGCGGCGTGGTGGCCGAAGCGGTCCGGTCGTCCCGGCTCGTGCGACAACCCGGAGAGCACCAGCAGGTCGTCCTTCACCGGCGCCAGGGGTTGCAGCGTGGGCGAGAGCGTCCAAGAGCGCCCAGTGCCCTTTGGCGTCCAGTTCGGCATGTAGATGCCGCAGGGCACGTAGAAGACGGCCAGTCGGCGCGGTACGGCTCCAGGCTCCGCCGCCCAGGCCACCGAGGGCTTCATCTGCTCCAGCACTGGCAGCGCCATCAGCGCCCCCATGCCCCGGAGCAACGTCCGTCGTGACAGCTTGAAGTTCTTCATCGAGAGCCCTCCACGTCCGAGCTCGGCGCCTCACCACGGCGATGGGTGAAGGCTTCGCTCCGGGTGAGGGAGAGGATGAGGTCCGACAGCCGGCCCCCGCCTACCCCGGCCTTCTTCGTGACGTCCTCCAGCGTGCAGGCATCCGCTTGCGTCGGCCCGCGCCCCAGTCCGTATGTCAGCAGGTGCTGGGCAATGCAGCGGTCCAGCGCTGGGTCGGACTGGAGCAGGGTGCGCAGCTCCACGCCGTCTTTGAAGTGGAGGCCTCCGGGCAGCTCGCCGCTCGGGTCCACTCGGGCGCCGCTGACTTCCTCCTTCTGCCGCCACGCGCCCACCACGTTGAAGTTCTCCAACCCGTAGCCGATGGGGTCCATCATCTGGTGGCACCCGGAGCAGGTTGGATCGCTGCTGTGCTGGGCCATGCGCTGCTTGATGCCCATGGTCGGGTCCACCGGCGGTGGCAGGCCCTCCACGTTGGGCGGAGGCGGGGGCGGTGCCTTGCACAGGAGTTGCTCGAGCACCCATAGCCCGCGCTTCACCGGCGAGGTGCGGTCCGGATGCGAGGTGACGGCGAGAATCGAGCCCTGTCCAAACAGGCCCGCGCGCTCCGGGTGTCCGGAGAGGTCCACCCGCGTCATCTGGCTGGTGCCCGGAGAGGGCAGGCCGTAGTGCTGGGCGAGCCGGTCGTTCACGTAGGTGAAGTCCGCGTCCAATAGTTTGCTCGCTGGGTGATTGCCGAGGAGGAACTCGCGGAAGACGAGCCGCGTCTCCTGGCGCATGGCCTCGCGCAGCGAGTCGTCGAAAGGGTAGAGGAGTGGGTCCGGGTGGAAGGTGTCGAGCGCCCGTGTGTAGAGCCACTGGCCGGCGAAGTTGTCCACCAGCGCCTCGGCCTTCGGGTCCGCGAGCATCCGGCGCACTTGCCGCTCCAGCTCCTCGGGAGTGCGCAGCGTTCCCGCGTCCGCCGTCGCCATCAGCGCCTCGTCCGGCATGCTGCTCCACAGGAAATAGGAGAGGCGGCTGGCCAGCTCGTGGTCGTTGAGCGGGTGCGGTGTCGTCGAAGTCGGGTCCGCATCCAGCTCCACGCGGTAGAGGAAGTGTGGCGAGAGGAGCACCGCCCGCAGGGCCAGCTTCATGCCCGCGTCGAAACCGTCACCGTGCGCGCGCGCGAGCGGGAGGAAGGCCAGGAGTCGATCCACCTCGGCCGGGGTGATGGGGCGGCGCCAGGCGCGGTGGGCGAAGCGCTCCAGGATGAGATGTGCGCAGGGCAGCGGATCCGCCAGGTCCGGCGTGCAGGTCCGCACCCGCGTCCAGGAGGCCTCGACGAGCTTCTCCGCCGCGGCCGAGTACTTCTCCATCAGCAGCGGCCCCAGGCTGAGCACGTCCGCGTTGTTGTCGAAGCCGTAGCCGTGGTCGTCGGCGGGAAAGTCGCGCGCCGGGCGTGTGGTGTCTCCCAGGAGGTCGCGCACCGTGTTGTCGTACTCGGCGCGGTTGAGCCGGTGCAGGGTGACGCGGCCGGGGTCCCTCGGGTCCTGACAGGCCGGGTTGCCGGGCTCTTCTTGGGTGGGTTCCGGCTGGGTGGGGGGGGGAGGCAAGACCGTCGCTCGCGGCAGCTCCTTACCGCTACAGCTGGCGAGCAGGAGCGCACAGGCCGTGCCTGCCAGCGCCTTTCGCCAGCCGCGTGAGACCACTTTGTACACGTCGGACCTCCTCCTCACGGGGGCACGAGGCGGTCCGGAGCAATTTCGCTACCAATTACTCGTTCCGTTGGCCTCTACACGGTAGGCCCCTCTGGTGGGGAGGAGCGGTGTCCGGAAGCCGTTGGGCACGTGGGAAGGCGGATGGCAGGACAGGGAAGCGGAGTTCCTCGCGTGGGCCGCCGCACGTGTCACAGTGGGGCGCGCGCGTTCACCTCAGCGCTTCAACTGCAAGAGGAAGGTGTTGGCGCCCGGCATCGGGCTCAGCGGGCCCGTGCCAAAGTCCACCGTGGCTCGGAAGGTGCCGGTGAGGGCGCTCTCTCCCCAGCGTGACACGGACAGGTCCACCGGCTGCGCCAGCGCGGATGGGTAGGTGTGGCTCCATTGGAGCTTCCCCGTGGGACGCTGAAGCCGCAGCACGTACACGTTGGTTGCGCCCGGGTAACCCTCCAGGGCTCCGAGGCCCAGTCCGAAGTCCTCGCCTCCCGTATAGCGGCCGGCCACCACCACGCCCGAGCCCTGGTCCATCTCCACCAGTCCCCAGGTGCTGCCGAGCAGGAAGCCCCAGCGTCCCTCTCCGTCGCTGCCGTAGTCGAGCGCGAAGCCGCGGCTGTTGGAAGCGGAGAGCTCCTGTCCGCGGAAGACGAAGGTCCCCGTGAAATAGCCAGACACCACCACCTGGCCCCCGTGCGCCGCGACGCTCATGGCCACGCCCGTGGCTCCCGCGAGCTGCCGTGTCCACTGGAGTGTGCCCTCGGAGGACACCCTCGAGAGGAAGGGCGTGAGGAGCGGCGAGGGCGGGACGAAGCGTCCGCCGGCCAGGTACAGGTCTCCCGCATCATCCTGGGCGAGGTCCATCGGCACGCCGCGTGAGGCGTCGACGAAGACCCAGCGCAGTGCGCCCCGGGTGTCGTACTGCACGAGGTAGGGGTTGTTGGCGCCGGTGACGGGCTGGCCGTTGCCGAAGTCCACCCGGCCCGTCAGGCTGCCCGCGAGGGTGATGTGGCCCCGCGTGTTGACGGCCAGCTCCGTGGCGGTGGTGGGCAGCGAGCGCGCCCAGAGTGTCTCCCCGTCCTCATCCAGCCGCGCCAGGAAGGCCCCAGGCGCCAGCACGTGCCCACTGAGCTCCAGCCCACCGCTCTGCACTCCCGTGAGGAGCACGGTGTCGTGTTTCTCGACCGCGAGCGCCAGGCCTCGCACATAGGGGCTGCCCGCGCTCGCGGGGACTGCGAGGAGCCGAACCCACATCCGCCTGCCATGGGGCGTGTACTTGGAGACGGCCAGGACGGAGGCTCCCGGGGGCGTGTCGAGGGGGTCTCCACCGAAGTGGATGGGCGTGCGGTGATTGCTCAGGGTGAGGACGTTGCCCCAGGAGTCGTGCGCGATGGCCACCGGCGCGTCGGTGTCTCCGGAGCTGCGCACCGTGTTCACCCAGCGGGTCTCGCCTTTGGCGTCGTTGTATCGGGACTCGTCCTCCGCCGAGCGCTCCTTGGGGGAAATTCCCTCGGACACCAGTTCGTCGCCGACTCCACAGCCTGCGAGCACGACCATTGCGAGCAAGAGACCGGGCCGCAGGTGTGCTCGCTTTGTGACTCGGGGCATGACTGCCTCCTGCCGGCAGTTGCCGGCGCTCGTCGGGCGGAAGTGGGGGTTGCCCGCCGAGACCTCAACAGTGAAGACGGTCGCCGGTTCGAGCCTCTTGTCCGGAAGGGCATGGCGCCCGTCGGGCCTTCAACAGCTCAGGGCGCGGAGGCACTTCCAGCTTCTGGAGAACCTGCTCTCCTGTTCGCTCCATTGGACCGCGGAATGTGGGGGGCCCGGAGCGCCGGTGGTGAAATGGCGGGAGTCCCGGAGCGGAGGTGCCGCGTGACGGATGCCGAGTGTCTGGAATTGCTGCGGTGGGCCGCGTCGCACCTGGACCTGCGCTACGAGGGTTTCCGCCGTGTGCGCGGGCAGGTGTGCAAGCGCGTGGGCCGGAGGATGAAGGCGCTCGGCGTGCCGGGGTTGGCCGCCTACCTCGCACGGCTGGAGGCGGACCCGGCCGAGCGGGCCGTGCTGGATGCGCTGTGCCGCGTCACCGTCTCGCGCTTCTACCGGGACCAGGGCGTGTTCGACGCGCTCGGCGAATCGTTGCTGCCGCGAGTATTGGAGGCTGCACGCGCTCGGGGCGAGTCCGTCTTCCGGGTGTGGAGCGCGGGGTGTGCGTCGGGAGAGGAGCCCTACACCGTGGCCGTGCTCTTCCGGCTGGGCCTGCAGCCGCGCTTCCCGGACTTCCGCCTGGAGCTGGTGGCCACCGATGCGGATGCCTCGCTGCTGGAGCGGGCCCGTCGCGGTTGCTACCGGCGTGCCACGTTGCGAGAGCTGCCCTCCAGGTGGGTGGACCAGGCCTTCTCCTCCCAGGGCGAGGAGCTGTGCCTGCGGCCCGAGTACCGCGAGGGGCTCGACTTCCGCTGCGAGGATCTGCGCCAGGAGATGCCCAGCGGCCCCTTCCACCTGGTGCTCTGCCGCAACGTGGCCTTCACCTACTTCGCGCGGCCCGTACAGCGCGAGGTGCTGGCGCGGCTGTTGGCGCGGCTGGTGCCCGGGGGAGTGCTCGCCATCGGCGCCCACGAGTCCCTCCCCGAGGATGCTCAGGGCCTCGTCCGCGCCTCGGGGGCGCTGCCCCTGTTCCACCCGGCCGGCCCGCGGCATTGACGCACCTCGACTTGATGGAATGTAACAATTCCTTTAATCGCATTAATTCTCGTTTTCTGCGGATCCGGAAAGTTCCGGAGCAGGAGGGGTGCGAGCCAATGCGGAAGATTTTGGGAGCAGTCGCGGCAGTGATGCTGTTTGGCTGTGGAGGCAGCGCGCGCACGGAGGATGCGCGGCCGGTGGACGGCCTGGAGCTGAAGCAGGAGTCGGGCGTGGTGTCCGGCCGCTTCGCGCAGGCGGGCACCGTGGCTCAGTTCTCCTCGCGAGAGGTGGAGCCCGGCGTCTACCGGATTGAGGTGCGGCAGAACGGCATGACGCTGGCGGGCCTGGTGGACGCGGCCAACGGCGTGTCGGACCTGGACGGCTTCGCGGAGGAGACGGGACAGGACACGCAGATGCTGGACGGGGACCGCGAGGCGCTGTCTGCCCTGTACGCGGCGCTCAACGCGCAGATTCCGGCGGGTGACGCGGCGGCGCCCGAGGCCAGGTACCTGCGGCGCGCGGTGAGCCTCTGGTCTCAGCACCCCAGCTCGGTGGAGCTGCAGCGCACGGTGATGGGCGAGCAGGGCCGTGGCTACACCATGCTGTGCAGCTACGCGAAGTGTAACGGCGCCTGGACGGGCAGCTGCGGCGGCTCCTACAACTGGTACTCGTACGCCAAGCACGACTGCCAGCACGGTGGCTTCGACCTGGCGAAGAACCAGCAGATTGCCCAGCTCGGCGACCACACCTCGTGCAGCGGCGACGAGTACTACCTGAACGGCAGCACGTGGGTGTGCGGTGAGCCGGACCACTGGAGCCGCCCGAAGGTGATGGGCATCTGCTTCGGCCGCTGCGGCGGTGGCTGCGGTGGTGACACCCAGTACACGCTGGACGCCACCAACCACGACGGCTGCGTGCGCAACGGCCACGCGCTGGCGAGCGCCTACTGCGACGACCAGTTCGTCTCCGCGAGCGACGACGAGATGTTCGCTGGCAACTGCTACTGATGATGCGCTGGCTGAACAGGAGGGCGGTGCCGAGCGCCGCGTTGTGGCTGGGCCTGGTGGCCGCCCTCGGCTGTAACACGGAGTCTCGGAAGACCGAGGCCGCGCGGGCCACGGTGCAGAGCTTCTTCGAGGCGCTGCCCGCTGGGGACTGCGCGGTGCTCGGCCCCTTGCTGACTGGCAAGGCGGGCGACACCTGCCAGGCGACCGTGGAGGAGATGAACGAGCACGGCCTCTCCCTGGTGGAGGTGCTGGACGCCCGGGTGGACGGGCGGGACTCGAGCGCGGTGGTGGTGCGCGCGCGGGTGGCTCGGGATGGGCAGGTGCGTGAGGAGCCGATGCTGCTGCGCGTGGAGCAGCACCCGGAGGGCTGGAAGCTGCGCTTGTAGAGGGCGGCGTGCCGGGCCCTTTTGGGAGAGAATGGACGAGCGATGAACAACCGGTTCCGTTTCCTTCTGCCTCTCGGCGCGGCCCTGCTGTTGGGGGCCGCGTTGATGCTGCATTTCCTGCCGACTGGGCCCCAGCCCACGACCCCGGGCGGGACGCCGCCGTCGCCGTCGGTGTCCGCGGCCTCTACGTCCACAGCGGTGTCTACGCCCGCGGCTGTGCGGGCGCAGCGGCCCGAGCCGATGAAGTCCGAGCCGCAGGCGGTGGTGTCGGAAGGGCGTGGGGCGACGGTGGTGCCGATCGGCCCTGGGGACGTGGTGCCGGAGCCCGAGGTGGCGAATCCGTTGCCGCAGCAGAACGAGCCCATCGAGCCGGAGAAGCCGCAGACGGCGGAGTGGAAGCACGGGAAGCTGGTGCGCATCACGGAGCTGATGGCGCGGGACGTGGAGCGGCTGGAGGAGGAGCGGCAGGCGGCGGAGGCGAGTGGAAACAAGGAGGAGGCGAAGAGGCTGGCGGTGCAGCTCTCGCGTCACCGGGCGAGGCTGGAGAGGCTGCACGAGCAGAAGGCGGCGTTGACGGGGCAGGCGAGCCACGAGAAGGTGACGCAGTAAGCGCTACCCACGCGAGAGGGTGAGCACGTCCCCCGCGCACGAACTTCCCCTCTCCCACCGGGAGAGGGACGGGGTGAGGGTATCGGATGAACCCGGGTTGCGATCACCCTCTCCCTCTGGGAGAGGGCAGGGGTGAGGGTCTACGCACTGCTCCCGTACTCCTGAGCCTCGTGCTGTGGACACTCTGTGGTGCCTGTGCCCCGACCCCGTCGGCGCCACAGACGCCCATGAACCGGACGGACGCCGTGGTCTTCGGCACCGAGGCTCCGGATGACGCGGCGGTGGTGGCCCTCCTGGCCCGGCGAGCGCGCTGCACGGGAGAGCCCCTGACGCTGTTGTGCACGGGGGCGCTGATCGCTCCGGACGTGGTGCTGACGGCGGCGCACTGCCTGGAGATCTTCGGGACGGACGGGGCTTACGAGGTCTTCCTTGGAGCGAGGCTATTACCGGAGCCAGAGCCCCAGGGCCGCTTCGTGCGAGTCGCGCGAGCGGTGCGGCATCCGGGGTACGACCGGACGACACACGCCAACGATGCGGCGCTGCTGCGCCTGTCGCGTCCGGTGGACGTGTCTCCGCTCCCACTCGCCGAGCCCGGGAAGGTCTCCCTGGAGGCGGGCCTGCCCGCGCGAGTCGTCGGCTTTGGCGAAACGAGGGACGCGAGTGCACCGCCGGGCCAGAGGCGCCAGGGAGAGCTACAGCTGACGGAAGTGGAGGCGGGCGCGTTCCGTGCCGGAGCCTCGCCAGCGATGAGCTGCGTGGGTGACAGCGGTGGGCCGGTGCTGGTGCGGGGAGTGGAGGGGCAGGAGATGCTGGCGGGAATCACGGCGAGCGGCGACGTGGCTTGCCGGGAGGAGGCCTTCAACGTCCGGGTGGACGCGCTGCTCGAGGACTTCATCCACCCCTTCCTCGCCGAGCCGCTGGAGCCCCAGGGTCCGCACCTCGCGCTCGAGTCGCTCTGCACGGCCTCGTGCACGAGCGATGCACAGTGCCCAGCGGGGCTGGCCTGTGAGTCGGTGGCGGGAGGGGAAGCGGCGCGTTGCCTCCAGCCAGCGTTGCAGGAGGGGAACTACGGCGCCGTCTGCTCCGAGGATGCGCAGTGCGGAACGGGCGGCGTGTGCGCGCGCCTGGAGCCCGAAGGCGAGGACGCGTGCCGCTGCTTCACTCCTTGCGGCCAACCCCCACCACCGCCCCCCGAGGAGGCGAGCGGTTGCACGGGGGCGCCGGGCGCAGGCCTGTGGGCGTGGCTCGCGTGTGCTTGGGTGCTCGTGGGCCCCCTCGTGGCGAGGAGGCCCGGTAGGAGGTCGTGAGCGCTCAGCCGCCGTGGATGGGCAGGCGCTTGCGAGGACCCCCGCGGTGGGTGATGTCCATCTCGCTCGGGGCCTTCTTGCGGCCCTGCACGGGCGAGCCGCGTTTGCTGCGCGTCTCCTGCCGCTGCTTGGCCTCGTTGCGGGGATTCTTCGGACGCTCCTCGCGGCGGTAGGCGGCGGCCGCCTCGGTGGGGACCGTCTTGCTGTGCGGCCCGTGGCGGTACTGGGTGGCGGCCTCGTTTGGAATCGTCTTGCGGCGCGAGGTGGTGCTACCGGTCTCGGGCAGGGGCAGCTTGAGGCTCTGGGCCGTCTTGCCCTCACCGGGCGGGCGGCGCCGGCTGACGGAGCGCTCGTTGCTGCGGGCGGTGCCGACGATGCCGCGGCTCTTCTTGAGGGCGTGGGCGCTCTTTCCGGCGGGAACATCGCCGACGTCCGAGGCCTTCACCGTCACGGTCGTGCCCTTGGCCTTGGCGCGCTTGGCACGCGACTGCTGGGTCTTCTCTGGCATGAGTTCTTCCCCCACGTGTAGGTAGGGATGACCGGCCGGAATGACCAGGGGGGCCGGTCCATCTGTCGGGTATGGGTTGTCGGTTCTGGCGGTCGCACTACACGTTGCCGCGCTTCGTCTTGCGCCGGGTGACGGTCCGCTTGCCGGGCCGTACCTCGGTGGTGGCGGGCCCCAGTCCCACGGGCTCCGTCATGGCCGGGCCAGGGGTGGCCTTGCGCATCAGCTTCTGCCGCCGCAGGGCCGCTGCCTGGTCGCGGGGCACCGTCTTCTTCCCCTTGCTGACGCCCTGGGACTGAAGGTTGGGCTGCGCCTCGTCGGCGCTCGTCACCCGCCGCTTGTTCTTGATGCCTGCTACCCGGGTCCTGACTGCCATGAGTGACCTCCTGCATCGGAGGTAAGGACACCCGGGCCGTTTTTCCATCCCCCGCGGGTTGACCCGTACGCCGGGCGCCTGCTGGCTCAGCGCCCCATCTCGGCCGAGGCCTTCGGGCAGTCCTTCACCACGGCCTGGGCCTGCGCGTCTCCGTCCTCCGCATCGCTCGCCGCGCGCGACACCGACGTGGAGCACTTGAAGGGGGAGGGCGTTGCCCTGCCGTGGCAGCAGCGCCACCCGTCCAGCTTCTTCAGGTAGGTGAGCGCCTCGCGCCGGGTGGGCATCACCATGAACCACACCGAGGCGAACACCATCACCAGCCAGAAGCCCTGCCAGCCCAGGCCGCGCTGCCACTCTTGGTGAACGGCGGCACCGCCTCCGGCTGTACCTTCTGGAGCCGGTCGCAGTAGCGCCGCTGCAGGAAGGGCGAGATGACCAGGTCCACTGGGAGGAGGACGGCTCGGAACAGGCCTCGACCGAGACCCGGCGCACTCCCATCCACCACCAGCCGCAGGCTCATCACGCCGCGCCACAGCGTCCACCCGCTCAGCCCGCCCGCCGCGGACATGAGGAGCCACGTCACCACCCCAGCCACGACGAGCGTGCCCGGCGTCCGGTCCACGTCCATGGCCCGCAGCGCCCCCCAACCCAGCAGCACCGAGGTGGCCAGGTCCAGCAGGTCCGCGAACCACAGCCGCCACAGGTAGCGCGTGTCGGCCGGTTCAAACTCCGAGGAGAACAGCGCGTCGCTCATTCGTTCCCAGCATAGTCCGCGAAACGCGCCCGTCTCTGATTTGTTGCGCCCGATTGCTACCCGCCGCTGCGCTTGAGGTGCATCTGGCTGGGTGGCTTCTTGCGCCCGCGCACGGGGGCCTCCGGGTGCGGTGTCTTCGGCAGGCGGGGCTCCGAGGCCGGGCCCAGCCGTGCTCGAGCCATGAGCCGCTCGCGCCGCAGCAGCGGGAGCTCATCCCGGAAGGGAATGGGTTTGCCTTTGCTCGTCTGGGGGCCATGTTGCACGGCGTGTGTCGCCGCGTGGCGCCGGTTCTTGATGCCCACCGTGTCCGTTCGAACCGCCATGGGTGTCTCCCTCCTCGCAAGGTGAGGAATGAGCGCGTGGGGCGGTACCGGCATCTCAGCGGGGAGCGGACGAGGGCGCTGATCGGCTGCTCGCGCAGGGGAGGGCCGGAGGAGGCCAGGGGCCTGCCCTCGAGCCTGGCGCGGGGGTGCTCAGGAGGTGCGGCGCTTGCCGCGGAAGATGACCTCGGCGGGGAACAGCAGGCCGTCTTTGGGGGGATTTTGGGAAGCGACCGGGGAGGCGTCCGAGCGGCGCCGCGCCTTCGCGGGCTTCTCGTTAGCCGTCTCCACCATCGTGGCCTTCACCTCATGGTTCGAGAGGTTGGGCAGGGCCTTGAGCGGAGGCAGGTGCTCCTTGCGGCAGCTCCGGCACCAGGACTGCGGCCGACGCTCGCCCCGGATGATGCGGGTGCCGAAGTCCTGCTCCGTCGGGCCCACGTGGCTGCAGCGGGGGCAGCGCGACAGCGCCGTCTTGCCGAGCTCCTTCGCGAGCTGCCGCCCGTGCTGCACCACCAACGCCAGCGCCGTGGCGAAGCCCAGCTTCTTGGGCGCCGACCCCGACTTGCGAGCTCTCTTCTTCCGCCCGCTTCCGCTCTGGACAGGCATCTGGTCCGCCCCGTCGAGAAGGTTGCCCTGCTCAAGGACTCGCAACGCGCCGCTGGTGGTCGAGTGGCTCACGGCTCTACTCATACTAGGGGGGTCTGACACGCCCTGCTGATCGGCCAGGTCGCCTGGCTGCCCCCCTGGTTCCCGGCCCTCCCCGTCCTGGCTCGCCTGCCCTCCCCCGGTCCCCAGCGCCCCCTTTCTGATCGCCCGCCTCCCTCCACCCCCCGGCCCGTGCCCACCTTCCAGGAAACGACACTCCAGGAGAGCGACATGGCCGACACGCCCACCGGCGGCCCCCTCAGCCGCAGCGAGAAGCGTCACCAGTCCCACCTCGGTTCCTCCTACGCCGCCTTCATCAAGCACCTGGCGGAGGCGGGAAAGTTGGAGGCAGGGGTAGTGGAATGTGCGGCGGTGTCGGTGGTCAACGCACTGCTGCACCGCATCCAGCCGGACGAGGCGAAGGATCTGCAAGCGCAGCTGCCGCGCAAGCTGTTGGAGTTCCTGCCCAAGGAGGGTGGGGAGAAGCCGGCGCGGAGCTACGGAAGGACGCGGGACGACTTCCTGAAGGTGGTGGCGGAGGATCTGGGCAAGGACGTCTCCGAGGTGGAGCCCATCGTGCGCGCCGTCTTCCTGGGCCTGCGCGAGCACATCTCCGAGGGCGAGGCCCAGGACGTGGAGAGCAACCTGCCCAGGGACTTGCAGGACCTGTGGCGGCGCACGCAGTAACGCACACTACTCCCTCTCCCTTCGGGAGAGGGGAAATGGCCGCGGGGAATGCATCAGTGTCCCAGGGGCACTCCTTCGCGGACCT
Organism: Archangium lansingense; assembly: GCF_026626635.1. Classification (GTDB taxonomy): domain Bacteria; phylum Myxococcota; class Myxococcia; order Myxococcales; family Myxococcaceae; genus Archangium; species Archangium lansingense. The sequence continues at coordinate 12,589,885 of NZ_JAPNKA010000001.1, read as the reverse complement.
GCTTGAAAGGGCTCAAGGCGCGCCCGTGTCGCCCCCGGTGGTGCTGGGAGGGAACACGGGCGTGCCGCCCGGCGTGGTGGGGTCGTGCGGGAGGCTGCCGCGCGGGCTGCGCAGGTAGACGAAGGGCGTGGCGAAGAGGAAGTTGCTCACCCGCGACGTATAGATGTCCGCGTAGCGCTCCACCTGGCGGGCCAGGTGGCTCTTGTCGTTGCCCGCCCGCGTCAGCAGGCCCCAGATGGGGTTGGACAGCTCGCTGGCGGCGCGGGCCATGGGGCCCAGCTCCGTGTCGAGCGCCTCCAGTTGCAGGCGCAGCTCGGCGGCGCGCGCGTGGAGCTGCTCATCCGGGGGCGAGGGCTCGCGCGGGCCGTAGCCGATCCGCCTCCGCTGCAGCTCCAGCCGAACCTGGCAGGCCTCGGCCTCCAGCCGCTCCTTTTGCACCATCCGCTCCTCCAGCCGCGCCTCGGTGGCCCGGAAGGCGCTGATGGCGCGGATCTCATCCTCTAGCTCGCGGATGACGAGCGCGGTGCGCCAGCGCAGCACGCTCTTGGTGACGTGCACGTCGCCGAACATGTGATCGCCCACGTAGAGAATCTCATCCCCGCTCATGCCCAGCGAGCGCTCCACCTCCAGGGCGCTGCCGCCGAAGTAGGGCACCCCCGGCCGGAGCGGCCCCGAGTGCGGACGCAGCAGGCCCTCCTGGCCTGGTGCCGTCACCACCTCGAAGAGCGAGGAGCGCGTGGTGAAGAACTCGGGCTTGCGCGCGCTGACGATGACCACGTCGAACAGCTCACGCCACGTCATCCCCTTCAGGTACGGGTCGAACGCCGCGTGCATCATCGGCAGCGTGTAGGCCCACTCGCTGTTGGTGATGAGCAGCAGCTTCTTGCCCGCGTTCTTCTGATCCAACAGCGCCAGGGCCGTTTCCGGCTCGGCCAGCACGTAGCGCCCCGGGTCGGCGATGATCTCCGCCTTGAGGAACCCCTCCATATGGGTGGCATCCAGGCTGCGGCGCACGTGCTCGTAGACGTCCGTGTAGCCCATGGGGCCGGGGAGCTTGCCGGCATCCAGCAGATCCACCACCTGGGCGTAGAGACACGCCTCGGAGAGTGAGAACAAGGTGTTGAGAAAGACCCAGCGGCGCTCGGCCAGGTCGACGATGGTGCGGGCGTACTCGTTGCGCTGGGCCTCGAAGTCCATGGGCCGGGTGCCATGGAGGGCCTTCTTCACGAAACCGAAGCGGTTGGCCTTGAGGAGGTTGCCTTTTTCGGTGTCGATGATCAGGCCGCGCATGGCCAGCATTGGATCAAAGGTGAGGTGGCCTACGGGCCAGCCCTGCGCCACGAGCCGATTGCGCATGTGCTCGTAGGCTCTCTGTTCCCACGCTTCCACTTTGTAGTGGATGAGCGTGTAGTCCATGTCATAGCCGATGGCCTTGATGGCCCTCATGTTGAGGGTGCGATTACAGAAGAGCCCGCGCTCGGGTGGGGGGGCTGTCAGGTTGCCGGTCATATGCCTACCTTCGTGCCCTGGCCGGTGCCAAAAGTCGATCCTTACTGGCGGTGGTGGTGTTGGTGGAGGGCGGGGAGCTGGCCGGGACCCGTCCTGAGTGAGGGGAGTCGAACATGAGGAGTCTTCCGGGACTCGCGGTTCTGGTGGTGGCGTTGGTGTCGGGCGGGGCGAGTGCCGAGGAGGAGTGGGAGACGCTCTCCGATGGAGAGGTGAAGATCCGGGTGCGTGAGCGCTCGGACATCCCCGGGGGCCGCGAGGTCTGGGCAGAGGGAGTGCTGGGCGTCGGCATCCAGGACATCCAGTCGGTGCTGAGAGACCACGAGAGCTTCCGGCACTGGATGCCGTACGTGACGGAGTCGCGAGTGCTGTCCGTGGGGCCGGAGGGGACGCGCGTGACGTACACGCGGCTGAACCTGCCCGTCATCTCCAACCGGGACTACGTGCTGCGCGTGGTGGACGAGCAGCTGCTGGAGGCGGACGGGACGGGGCAGTTCCGCCAGAAGTGGGGCTCGGAGAACCAGGCGCTGGCGGAGCGAGAGGGCGTGGTGCGGCTGCGCCACAACCAGGGCAGCTGGGTCTTCACTCCGCGCGGAGAGGGCAAGGCGCACTTCGTCTATCGCTTCACGGTGGAGCCCGGAGGCGCCATCCCTGGCTTCCTGGCGGGCTTCGGCCAGAAGGACGCGGTGATGGACACGGTGCGCGCGGTGGAGAAGCGGGCGCGCAAGCTGGCCTCGGAGCGGGTCGCGGCGAGCCAGACGTCCTCGGGGGCGCCCCGGCCGCTGTGAGGAGTGTGCTGGGCGTGGTGCACCTCAGGACAGCCCCACGCCGAGCAGCACCAGGGTGAGGGTGCCGGCCACGCCCAGCGTCCAGCCGATGGAGTGCAACCGCCGGGGCGAGGGCAGCGCCACGCACAGCCCAAGCGCCACGAGGCTCACTGGCAGCAGCGCCAGCACGCGCAGCGGGTGCAGCCCAGAGGTGAGCGCCCAGAGGACGGCGGTGACGAGGACGGCGGCGACCAGGGCCGCGCCCATGCACCGCAGCCGCTCGCGATGGGCGTGGGGCCGATGGCTGGCGATGACGGTGCGCACCGCCAGGGTGGCCAGTCCAAAGGACAGCCCGTAGGTGCCCCAGAGCGTCAGCGCGGTGGGCGCCGGCAGTCCCCCGGCCATGGCGATGGGCACAGCCCACGCTCCGAGCGCGAGAGCCGCGAGCACCTCGCCCGAGAGGGTGCGCTCCTGCCGATTCCAAGCGAGCAGGAGCACCTCACCGCCCAGGATGAGGGGCATCATGAGGAAGGGCCGGGCCTCGGGTGGCAGGGAGACGGCGCCGAGCACGAAGGCCAGCGCTCCCAGCCCCCCCACGGCGAGACCCCACCACCGGGCGCGGGTTCCATCCCGCTCGCCGCGGCGTGCGCCCCGGTGTCCGAGCAACAGCAGCAAGGGCTCGTGGGCGAGCAGACAGGCGAGGGCGGCGGCCGACAGCCAGAGGGCACTGGCGGGAGCACCGGAGACGAAGAGGGCGGTGGCCAGGGGCAGGCCGAGCTGGAACCAGACGCCGTGCTCGCGCGGGAGGAGCCCCTGGAGGAGAGCGCCCGGAGTGGGGTGAGTGGAGAGGGAAGTCATCGAAGGTCCTCGCGCGATGGGGCCCTGGGTGAGGCCCGCCGGCACTCGGAGCAAGGGGTGTTCCAGCCCGGTTGCGGGGGAGCGCGAGGTTGCGTGCGCAAGGGGTGCACAGGGCTTCGGGGCGGCCCGCAAAGCTTGCGCGCGGCAGGCCTCTCCCAGGGGACGGAGCGGGAGGCACGTTTCCTGAAATGGGCCGGACCTACTGACCGGCTGCCCCTGGGGCGCGCCGGAGAAGTGGGGAAGCACCATGGACATGCTGACGATCGAGGCCCGGACGGCGCTGTTGCAGCGGCGGAGCAGCCTGCGAGGCCTGCTGCGGCTCAACCTGACGGAGGCCGAGAGGCAGCACAGCAGGCAGGAGCCGGACCTGGTGGACGAGGCGGCGGAGGAGAGCGCGGAAGAGGTGCTCGTACGTCTGTCGGAACGGGAGGAGCGGGAGCTGCGCGACATTGATGACGCGCTGGTGCGCATCGAGCAGGGCCGGTTCGGGCACTGCGCGCGCTGCGGCGGGGCGATCGGCCGGCACCGGCTGCGGGCCATTCCCGAGGCTCGTCACTGCATGGAGTGCAGCGCGCAGGAGAGGCGCTGAGGCCTCTCCCGAGGGGTCCTCAGTGTGACGCGCTCTTGAACTCCTCGGACGCGGCCTGATGGAGGCCCAGGGCGCGCGCGTAGCTGCCGGGCGCGTTGGAGCCCCAGGTCGTCGCGCTCCCGTAGGTGAGCGCTCCACAGCCAGGGGCGCGGAAGCGCACCGTCCCCTCCTTGACGTGGCCCGAGGGACAGGACCACTCGAGGATGGCCGTGTACTTGGTGGTGGAGTCACAGCCGAGCGGCGTCTCCTGCCGGGTGGCAGCCGCCACCAGCTCGCGAACGATGCGCTCCCCTTCCGCGCGGGAGAGCTTCTTCGACCCCAGCTTGACGGGCTTGTTGTCGAGGCTCTTGCCCGAGAGCTCGGCTCCGTCCGAAGACAGCTTCACGGAGAGCTGGCCCTCGACCTGGTGGAAGCAGCCCAGGTTATCGAGGTGGAGCTTCATCGATGCGGGCGCGGTGGTGAGCACGCAGTCGAAGGGGGTCTCGGGGGATGCAGTGCGGCCCGAGGCCACCGCGAAGTCGTAGGCATCCAGGGGACTCGTGCTCGGTTCCCAGAGGCGCCCGAAGTCCTTCGAGCGCAGCAGCTCTCCCGTGCCGAGCTCGGCGAGCACCGTGTCCTCCTTCAGGAAGGCCAGTGCGCGGATGGGCGTCTGGGGAACGCGACCCAGTTGGAACCAGGTCCGGCCCTCATCGTGGGAGGCGGCGAGCTGCTCGCCGGCCCACCCCAGCCACGTCTCGGGTGACTTCCGGACAAGGCCTTCGAGCGGGGTGAGGACGCCCGAGCCCTGGCTGACAGGGGGACCCTTGCGCACGAGCTGGCCCGAGACGGAGAGGGCCAGCCGCATCTCGCGCTGGTCCGCGACGACCAGGGCCACGACGGTGTCCCCTCCCGGGCTGGTCGCGTGCTCGGCCTCTCCGAGGAAGGGAACCCACTGCTCCACCGGGACGCCCTCGCCAACGGGTCCGACGGTGATGAGGTGCCGGCCATCGGGAGTCCGCGCGGCGGCCAGGGGCGTGTTCAGCTCGTCCTCGGTCCACGGCCTGGCGTGCCACGTCTTCCCGGCGTCGGTCGTGAGGTACCGCTCGCGGTGGCCCCCGACCCAGGCTGCCTGGGGGGTGAGCCGCACCACGCGGCGCAGGTACTTCAGGGGCTGCTCGAAGGGCACGTGCTGCCAGCTCGTCCCGCCGTCCTCGGTGGCCCAGACGGACCCATTCATGCCCACGGCCCACCCGCTCTCCGGGGAGAGAAAGGACATATCCATGCAGCGGTCATCGCGATTGAACGGTGAGTCCTTCAGCTCGTGCCAGCTCGCCCCGGCGTCGTCGCTGCGGAAGAGCTTCCCGGACGAGCCACAGAGCCATGCCCGCTCACCCACTCGCTCCACCGCATAGACATAGAGGTCGTCCGTGAGCGGAATGGACTGCCAGGAGAGCCCCGCGTCCGTCGTGCGCAGTACCCGTGCGCCAATGGAACCGGCGGCGATGCCAATCTCGGGAGTGAACCAGACGAGGGTGTCGAGGGTGATGCTCGAACCGGCGAGGAGGGACTTGCGCAGGGCCCAGCTGGCCGTTGCGTCCAGTTGCCACGAGCGGCCGGCGTCCGCGCTCCGCAACACCTGGTTGGCCGAGCCCCTGCCATTCGCGAGGAGCCACACGTCCTCCGGTGTCCGGCTGGAGACGACTTCTGGACGGAAGATGAGCTCGCGGATGCCCAGGTCCACCGAGGGCAGCGGCGGCGGGACCTGAGCCGGGGCGGGAAGAGCCAGCAGCAGCGCGGCGAGCACGGCAGGCATCAGAGAGACAGGTCGCATGGCGAGGAACCCCGGGCATCAGCGTAGCCCAGCCCGCTGGCCAGGGTCACGGGGCTGACCGGGCCCGTCAGGGACTCGCGGGCGTTGGAGCCATGGACGCACCGCCGGTCGCCGTGGCTGATTGCGCGGAGGCGGGAGGGGACGCAGGACGCTTGGCGGGGTGGGGCCGGTGGAGACCGGGCAGGAGCCCCGGGAGCGGGGCGCGTGTGGCACAACCCCCGAGCAGCAGTAGGAGCATCACGCCGAGGACGCCTTGGACGGAGCGACTCCAGGTGACCCGGCGTGGAGAGCCCGTGGAATCGGCGCGCATGGAACACCCCCCTGGAGATCCGGCGTGTTCCTCGAGCATCCGGAAGCCCCGGACGTCTCGTCAACGCGGGCCGGACTCCTTCGTTGGAAAAGCAGCGGACGCGATGGCAGATGTCATCTCGGGAGTCATTCATGGGGGGATGACCGCAGAAGTGGTTTTCCGCTTGCCTTCATGAGAACGCCCCACATAGGTTGTTCGAGTGCGTCCTGTCGGCCGCAGCCTTCACGCGGGCAGGAGGGCCAGCGCTCCCATGAACCCGCCGCGCCACCCCAACGAGCTCTTCGAGGGAAACCTGGTGCGGGGTTTCCGCATCGTGCGCTGGCTGGGGGCCGGAAGCTTTGCCTTCATGTTCCTGGTGGAGCGTGGCGGCAGCCGCTACTCGCTGAAGATGTCGACCCGGCCTTCCTCGCCAGCGGACGAGGACAAGGTGGAGGCCTGGAGGCGCCGCGAGGTGGCTTCGTGGGAGCACCTGGAGCACCCCAATTTGTTGCCGGTGCTCGAGTGGGGGCGGTGGCCCGACCCGGAGACGGGCTACTCCTACTTCGTGACGCCTTACGTCTGTGGAAGCACCTTCCATGCGTGGCGTCAGCAGAAACGCGCGTCCCTCGACCGCAGCGTGAGCGTGCTGTGCGAGTTCCTGAAGGTGCTGGAGGCGCTCCACGAGCGAGGGGTGTGTCACGGCGACATCAAGGCGGAGAACATCCTGGTGCGATGGGCGGACGACAGGCCGTTCCTCATCGACTTCAGCTCGGTGCCTCTGCCTTGGGTTCGCGTGCCGGTGGAGGCACATCCTGTTGCGGACCTGTATGTCTTTGGAGTGCTGCTGTACGAGACGCTCACCCAGTGCCGTCCCTTCGGCACCCGGCTGCCGCTGGAGCAGATGCTGTGCGCCATCGCCTCCGTGACGCCGCCCAGACCCCGGGAGCTCGAGCCCAGGGTTCCCGAGGCCTTGAGTGCACTGGCCATGCGGCTGCTGGAGAAGGAGCCCCAGAAGCGTCCCACGGGCGCCAGGGCCGTCCGCATGGAGTTGCAGCGGATACAGAAAGAGGAGGGACACACCTGGGTCTGGCGGCAGCCGGCGAGACGGCCCGGCGAGGCTGCTCGGTCGCGGGCGCTGTCGGCGGGCGTGGAGCCGTTGGCGGCGGTGATGGAGGAGTTTCCGGTGCCGGACCCTCCGCGGCTGCAAGTCGCACCCGTGCCGGCGGAGAGCCCTCCGTCCGATCCTCCGAGACGGGCAGGAGGGCGGCCGGGGTGGTTCGCTGCCCTGGTCTTGGCTCTGGGGGCGCTCGGGATGGGGTGGATGTTGCACCGCGTGGTGTATTTCCCACCTCGGCAGGATTGCTCGTGCGCGGAGCCCGCCATGCCGGCTCCTCGCACTCGGTGAGCCGCACCCGCTCGGGCTTGGTGTCGGTTGTTCACCCTGGCTCGAGGGGCTGCAAGGGCCGCAACAGACCCGCTTCGTGGAGCAGCTCCTGGACGCGAGCGGCCAGGGCGACGTGTTCCGGGTTGGAGGCGGTGAAGCGCTCGGCCCGCCCATAGCCAGAAGCGGAAACCGTCTTGACCCTGTCGGTGCTCCTTTCTTTCGAACATCCGTGTGAACGTCACCGCATCCGGGTTGATGAGGGGGGCTCGTCTCTTCCCGTCGTCTGCTGTGTCATTCCAGCGATTCCACGCCGGGTCGCAGCGTCCGAGGCGCTGGACCCGGCATTTGCATCGCTCAAAGCTGGCTGCCCGACCCCAATGATTCGATGGCCTGACGTGCACACGTCCTATGGGCCCCCGTCCGCCGGAAGACCTGCATCCGCTGGCAGGCCTGCGTCCACAGGGGATGGACGGGAGCGCTCAGCACGGACATGCAGTTGTCCGGCGGTCTTTCCTCCGAGTGCGTAGAACACGAGGTCGCCTTCGATGCACTCCGGGCCCTGCGGCCTGCCGGGAATGTCCGCGAACAGGGGAAGCCGGATGTCTTTTCCGTACCAATGGCCCGGGGTGTCAGGCGACAGCGGCCATCGGGGGGCAGACGCGCTTCGTGGGCAGAGGACCCGGGTTGCCCGGATTTGGTCAGGCGGCGTTGGCTTCTCCGGCGCGCACACGGGTGAGCCTGGAGGCGGCGGGGCAGGTGAGGACGGTGGTGCTGGGGTCCAGGGAGTTGGTGGTGGGATTGGCGCCCACGGCGGTGGCATCCCGTGCCATGGGGCCTGGCGGCGGAGCTTCATCCCAGAAGGGCAGCCTCACCGGGCGGCCCTCTCGGCTTGACCCGAGTGCCGACGATGAGACCAAGAGGGGAATCAAGCGTGAGAATGAGTCCGCACGGATCCTCGCGGACAACGGCTACCACGTGGAGCAGAACCCCCCACGCAGGAGCAATGGCAAGGAACCTGATTACAAGATCGGCGGAGAGTACGCGGACTGCATGGCTCCTTCCACGTCGAACGCACGCAACATTGCTTCGCGCATCAAAGAGGAAAAGGTAGATCCGGGACAAGCTGACACAATCATCCTGAACCTCGATGACAGCAACGTGGCGATTGAAGCGATGATGAAGCAGCTATTGGACTGGCCCATTCCTGGCCTCAAGCAGGTCATCGCCATCAAAGATGGGAAGATCATCCTGCTCTTTCCTTGAGCGGCCTGGGTGGACATCATCCCGAAGGAAAAACACATGGGCCTCGATTACAGCCTCAAGCTTGCGACGGACATGAAGCGGATTCAGGCGCTCGGTCTGCTCGCCGAGCGCATTCCGGAACTCCAGTGGAGCGAGGAGCACACCTCCCTCTATGCTCCAGATATCATCATCACGGTGGTGGAAATGGACGGGATGGGCCAGTCCATCATCGAAGAAGGATTTGGCTTCAGGCCCAGTGTGTCCGTGGGATTCCGCTACCCCTCCAACCGTGATTACGAGAACTTCGCCAAGACGATGCTGCGGGGAGCCTTGCCGTTGTTGGAGCAAGGGCGCGACGGGGTCCTGCTCTTCAACGGGGAGATCATCGTCCTGCAGCGAATAGGGGGACGGCTCGTTTTCAATGCGGACTACCGCCTCTACCGTGACGAGCGCTGGCTGACGGACAACGTCCCCGTGCCCTTCGAGCGCCGTCCTCTGCCCTCACCGCTGCGCTAGCGCCCCCGTCAGGCCGCGGGGCTCCAGACGTGGTCCGCTAGCTCCCCGAGCACCTGCTCCAGCTTCCCCTCCAAAGCCTTGTCCATCGCGGCCCAGCCGCCGTGGTCCTTGAAGGCCCCCGAGTCGAAGGACTGCCGGTCCAGCACTACGTTCGCCGTGAGCTGGTGGCCGATGCGCTCCAGCCACTTCTTCTGTGGCGGAGTCCACGGGCGGCTCGCCAGCACCTTCTTCAGGGCGCGCTGCACCCGGTCGGCGTAGGGCACCAGCGGCTCGCCCAGCGCCTGCTGCCGCACGAAGCCGATGATGGTGGAGGCGATGTCCTCGTTCTTCACGTCCCGCCACGCCGACTGGAGCTGCGGCTCGGTGTAGCCCGCCGTGTGCGCAGCTCATGGAACAGGCTCCGCACCTCGGCGGAGAGCGCGTTATGAGGGGGCGAGGCGAGCTTCTCGATGAGCTCGTACTGCTTGAGGTTGTCCGAGCGGACGTTGAGATGGGCCGCCGCCCGCTGGGCCAGCCGCTCGCCGAACTGGCGCAGCTTCATCAGGCTGGTGACAGGGTCCTCGACGAAGTAGCGCTCAGCCTGGGCACCGAGTGCCACGAGCAGCGTGTCGTGGGCTGAGAGGAACTAGAAGTTCGACGAGGTGGGTGTGGCCATGGACGGGCGTGCAGCCTATCCGAAAGGCAGGAGCAGGGCAGGTGCCCAGCCGACCTGACGCGGTGTGTCCTGGCTGGCGGACCTGCGGGGTGACGGCCGAGAAGGCGTGCGCGGTTCGGCCTCAGCAGCTATAGGTCGAGGGTATGAACGACGTCTCCCCTGTGCGGGTCGCACCCGCGGTGTTGCCAAAGCCGAACGACCCGTGCTGGTGCGGTAGTGGCACGAAGTACAAGAAGTGCCACCGGGGCGTGGATGCCGTAGAGGCTCGCAAGCGGGGGCCCGAGGCCCGCTCGCCTGGCATCCGGCCGGGTGTCATCAGCCCCATGCGCACCGTGCCTCAGCACATCCCGCGTCCGGACTACGCGGTGTCGGGGCGGCCCGCCCGCATCTTCCCTCCCTCCGAGGTGAAGAGCCCGGATGTCATCGCCCGCATGCGCCGCGCCTGCAAGGCCGCCGCCGAGGTGATGAATGCCACGGCCGCCCACCTGCGCCCCGGCATCACCACGGACGAGCTCGATGCCATCGCGCATGAGGAGTACGTGCGCCGCGGTGGCTACCCCAGTCCGCTCAACTACCACGGCTTCCCCAAGTCCATCTGCACCTCGGTCAACGAGGTCATCTGCCACGGGATCCCCGACAACCGGGCGCTCGAGGACGGCGACATCGTCAACCTCGACATCACCATCTACCTGGACGGCGTGCACGGGGACACCTCGGCCACCTACCTGGTGGGCTCGGTGGACTCGGACAGCGAGCGCCTGGTGCGTGTCACGCGCGAGTGCCTCATGCATGGCATCGAGGCGGTGAAGCCCGGCCGGCCTATCAACGACATCGGCAAGGCCATCGAGGCGCATGCGACGAAGCACAACATGGGCGTGGTGCGCGCCTACTGCGGCCACGGCATCGGCGAGCGCTTCCATACCGCGCTCCAGATTCCGCACCACTTCGACCCCGCGGCGACGACGATCATGGAGCCCGGGATGACGTTCACCATCGAGCCGATGATTACCCTCGGCCATTGGCACCACCGGGTGTGGGACGACGGGTGGACGGCGGTGACCGCGGACGGCAGCCGCACGGCCCAGTTCGAGCACACCCTCCTGGTGACGGACCAGGGCGCGGAAATCCTCACCGTGGCCTGACGCCCCCTCTCCCTTTGGGAGAGGGCGGGGGTGAGGGTCTACGCCCCCGCGCGCCGCACGCGGCTGCGCACGCCGGCGAACACGCACATCAGCACGAGCACGGCGGCGCCCAAGGTGCCGTGTCCCACCGGCTCGCCGAGCAGCAGCGCGCACCACATCAGGGTGAGCAGCGGCTGGGCGAGCTGGAGCTGGCTGATGCGCGCCACGCCCCCGAGCGCCAGCCCGCGGTACCAGGCGAAGAAGCCGAGGAACATGCTCACCGCGGAGACGTAGCCCATGCCGAGCCACGCACGGGGGCTGGCGGAGAGCACCTCGGGGCCTACGGAGAGCGCCACCACGGGGGCGAGGAAGGGCGCGGCGAGCACCAGGGCCCAGCAGATGACGCGCCAGCTTCCCAGCTCGCGCGCGAGCACCGCGCCCTCGGCGTAGCCCACCGCGGCCGCGGCCACGGCCAGCAGCACCAGCCCATCCGCCCCGGTGGGCCGCCCCGCGCCTTGGGCCAGTGCGAAGCCCAGCACACAGCCGAGCCCCGCCAGCGCCGACAGCCAGAAGCCCCACGAGGGGCGCTCGCGCGCACGGAAGACGGCTGCCACGGCGGTGGCCGCGGGCAGCAGGCCCACCAGCACCGCGCTGTGCGAGGCGGGCATGTGGCGCAGGGCCAGCGCGGACAGCAGCGGGAAGCCCACCACCACGCCCCCGGCCACCAGCGCGAGGCGAGGCCAGTGACGGCGCTCGGGGATCCGCTCACGGCGCACGGCCAGCAGCAGCCCCGCGAGGAGCGCCGCCACCAGCGCGCGGCCCAGGCCCACCATGGTGCTGCCCAGCTCTGGTACGGCCACGCGGGTGGCGGGCAGGGTGAGGCTGAAGGCCACCACGCCGAGCGCGCCGAGCAGCAGCCCCTCCATCGTTTGCGCGGACTCGGAACGCGGCATGGGCGCGAAGCACAGGCGCGCGGGGCGCAGCGCCTGCACCACCACCCGGCCGTGTCCCTCCACCTGGAGCGCGTCGCCGGGCCTCAACACGTGGTCCTCGCGGTCTCCCTCTCGGGTGAGCCACACCGTTCCCTCGCAGCACGAGAGCATCATCCCTCCCATGCGCGGCAGGTACGTCCACAGCGCGCCCTGTGCGAGCGCCAGGCCCGCCGGCTCCTCTCCGGCAATGAGCGATTTCGAGGTCATCTCTCCACCTCCTCTGGTCCGCTCAACATGTGCCCTTCGTGGCGAGCAGAACAGATTCAGCGGATTGCGTTTGTAACCAGTACAGTTTGCCTGGGATGAACTGTGCTGGTTCTCGCGGAGGCTAGCTGTACCTGGGCCCGGAGACGCCTCCTCGTTAATGGAGGAGGTGGCCCTGCGGGCCGGAGTGGAGGGCGCGATGAGACAGGCGAGCGCGGTACACAAGCCGAAGCTGTACGAGCAGGTGGCCGAGCGGCTGGGCGAGGCCATCTCCGCGGGCACGCTGCGGGCGGGGGACCGGATGCCCTCGGTGCGCCAGCTCAGCGCGAGCGAGCGGGTGAGCGTGTCCACGGTGCTGCAGGCGTATGTGCACCTGGAGTCGATGGGGCTCATCGAGACGCGGCCGCAGTCCGGGCACTACGTGCGTCGGCGCGAGCGCCCTCTGCCCGCAGAGCCCCAGGTGTCCCAACCAGCGGCCTCAGCCACACCGGTGAGTGTGAGCGCGCTGGTGGCCCGGGTGTACCGCGCGGCGAGCGACGCGCGCATCGTCTCCTTCGGGGCGGCGTTTCCCTCTCCGGCGCTGCTGCCCACCCGGCGCCTCAACCGCGAGCTGGCCCTGCTGGCTCGCGAGGCCGGCGAGGTGGCGATTGAGTACGACATGCCCCCGGGGTGCCTGGTGCTGCGGCAGCAGGTGGCGCGCCGCTCGCTGGACTGGGGTTGTCCACTCGCGCCGGAGGACTTCGTCATCACCTGTGGAGCCTCGGAGGCGATCCACCTGAGCCTGTCCACGGTGGCGCGCACCGGCGACACCGTGGCCATCGAGTCCCCGGCCTACTACGGCACGCTGCAGGCCATTGAGGCGCAGGGACTGCGAGCGCTGGAGATTCCGAGCCACCCTCGCCATGGCATGGAGCTGGACGCGCTGGAGTCGGCGCTGAAGAAGCGCAAGGTGGCCGTGGTGCTGGTGGTGCCCAGCTTCAGCAACCCGCTGGGAAGCTGCATGCCGGAGGAGAACCGCCAGCGGCTGGTGCGGATGCTCGCCGAGCGCGGGATTCCGCTCATCGAGGATGACCTCTACGGAGATCTGCACTTCGGCCCGCAGCGGCCGAGGCCCGCGAAGGCGCATGACACGGAGGGGTTGGTACTGCTGTGCGGCTCCTTCTCCAAGACGCTGGCGCCGGGCTACCGGGTGGGCTGGGTTGCGCCGGGGCGCTTCCGGGAGAAGGTGGAGCTGCTCAAGTTCGCGCAGACGGTGGCCACGCCCACGCTGCCCCAGCTCGCCATTGCCGCCTTCCTGCGCAACGGGGGCTATGACAGACACCTGCGCTCGCTGCGCCGGCAGCTCGCGTCGCAGGTGCAGCGGATGGTGGAGGCCATTGGCGAGCACTTCCCGGAGGGCACACGCGTGACGCGGCCCGAGGGAGGCCAGCTCGTCTGGGTGGAGCTGCCGCGCAAGGTGGACGCGCTGGTGCTGCACGAGCGGGCGCTGGAGGCGGGCATCAGCATCGCGCCCGGTCCCATCTTCTCGGCGCAGAAGCGCTACGGGAACTTCATCCGCCTGAGCTGCGGTTTCCCATGGTCACCGCGGCTGGAGGGCGCTCTGGCCACTCTGGGAAGCCTCGCTCGCAGCCTGGCCTGAGCGGACGGACTGCCACCACGGCTCCACGCTCTCCACCCGCGATGGCTCCACCGGGGCTCCCAGCCTCGGCATCACCAGGCGCACCCGCTGCTCCTGCCCCAGTCGTACGAGCGTCTCCGCCGGGTCATCCCACGCGTGGATGGCGAGGTTGAACGTGCCCCAGTGCACCGGCAGGAACGCGCCGCCGCCGAGCAGCTCCAGCGCCTTCAGGGCGTTCTCCGGCCCGAGGTGGATGTCGCCCCATGCTGGGTGGAACGCGCCCACCTCCAGCATGACGAGGTCGAACGGCCCGAGCTTCTGGCGGATGTCCGCGTACTCCGGCGTGAGCCCCGTGTCGCCGCTGAAGAAGACCTTGTGCCTCGGGCTCTCGATGACGAACGACGACCAGAGCGTGCGGTTGCGATCTCCCAGTCCTCGGCCGGAGAAGTGCTGCGATGGAGCGGCGGTGATGCGCAGCTCGCCTCGCGGCAGCGTGGCGGACTCCCACCAGTCCAGCTCGGTGATGCGCTCGGGCAGTATGCCCCAGGCCTCCAGGTGTGCGCCCACGCCGAGGGACGTGTAGAAGGGCACCTCCGTGCGCGCCAGCTCGAGGATGGTCGGGTAGTCGAGGTGGTCGTAGTGGTCGTGCGAGACGATGACCGCATCCAGCGGGGGAAGCTGGGAGATCGTCACCGGCACCGGATGGAAGCGCTTGGGCCCCGCGAAGGACCAGGGGGACACGCGCTCGCCCCAGACGGGGTCCGTGAGCACGCGCAGTCCGTCCACCTCGAGCAGCACCGTCGAGTGTCCGAGCCACGTCGCGCGCAGTCCCGTGTCCACCGGCTGGGCCCACGTGGCGAGCGGGCTCTCGAAGGGAAGAGGTCCGGGTGGCGTCCGCTCCTTCCCGCCGAGGAAGAACTCGCCCATCGTCGAGAACCTGGTGCCCGGCTTGAGTCCGGGGCCCACTCCCGCGGTGTTCTTGAAGAACCCATCCAGGAAGCGGGGAGAGGAGCGCATGCGCTCGAGACGGAGGCCGTGGGCCTTCCCACCGAAGACGGAACCCTTGGGCATGCGGCAGGTTTAACGCGGGGCTGCCTCGCGTGCCACTTCCCCCCATGTTGATAGAGGAAGCGGACAGGCGCCCCGCCGGGCGGGTGGCCCGGGTCAATGCAGACGTACCTTCAGGTGCTCCTCATCGGCGTTGGGCCGTCCCAGGAAGGTGTCCAGCAGGCGTTCCTCAACGGAATCCCGTTCCCAGACCGCGGCCCGCTCGAGACCTACACACTCCTGGGGCTCGGCGGCTCGCTCATGACCAGCGGTGTCGAAGATGGTGCAGCGCCGGAAGTCTCCCAGGTCCTGCATGAACTGAACGACAGGCTGGGTCAGCTGCTCCTCGAGCGTCCTTCGCCCGATGCCCTCCCACGCGTCCAGGGCCAGATGGCGGACAGCGATCCTGAAAAGGATGGGGCTTGCGGCGATCCTGTCCAGATCCGCGTCCGGACTTGTGGTTCTGTAGTTGTAGAAGGCCGCATACGGTGACTCAAGCAGCCGTGCATAGCCGAAGGAGCCATCGGAGAGGGCAATCCTGATGAAGGTTCCTGTCGTGTGCTTCTGCCTGCGCATCGCTCAAGCTCCGGTGTAGGGATGGAGTTGGCCCCATTTCTTCGTGGCGGCGGCGTGGAACAGCCTGCCCAGCGGATTGTCTTTTGCCACGCCACGCTGGACGTTTGGCGTGTCACGCGCTGTGTTGGACGCGTCGTGACTGAGCGTGTCCGGGGAACCACGCTCTACGTGTCCGGCCGGAGGCGAGGTCACCCAAAGCCCTGAGAATCCAAGCCCTTGCGCATGGGCTCGCTGCTTGCAGTCGTGAGCATCCATGTCCAACCCACTTCATCCCGAGTTGCTTCATCCGTGTCCTGGTGCTCGCGCCGCTGCCGGTCTCGAAGGGGCCGGTGCGGCCCTGGTCCGAGGCTTCCTGATGATGGTGCTCGTTGTCGGTAGCGCCTACGGCGGGCCGGCGACGGCACGGGAGTCATCCGCACCGCGCTCCAAGCTCCACTTCGTGGTCCCGGCCGACGACACCTCCTACCTGGTGCTGGCCAATGTCGAGAAGGCAGAGGAGCTGCTGCCGCACGGGCCGTTGCGCCTGACGGGCGATGAGTCGAACCCGCGCGTGATCGCCGAGGTCTCCGAGGCCCACCTCCCGGCGGACCTGCGCGCGTGGAGCAAGCGCAAGGTGTTCGTCGACGAGCGCTGTCATGCGACCGTGTCTGGTTTTGCCATCGTGGCCCGCCTGGTTGGTGACGTTGGTGACCCGAGCTACTCCCTTGGCGACAACGGTTCCAAGTCGCCCGCCGACAGTGTCTTCTCCCTCGGCCACAAGGTGCTGGCCGCTCGCCTCGATCGCTGCAAGGGCTCCTTCGCGCGCGCGGCCAGCGCCGAACCGATCCAGGTTCTGCAACCGGCCGTGAACAAGGAGGCCGTGGCCGCGGCTCGTGCCGATTTCCTCAAGTCCAAGGTCGTCGCCAAGGCCAGGAAGGAGTGGGTCGGAGCCGACGCCGAGGGTGCGCGCGAGCAGGTGAATGCGCCGCGCGTGGTGACGGTCCGGCACCCCACGACCGGCGAGACCTGGATTTCGCTCCACCTGCGCTTCGGGGACGGGCCGTGCGAAGACCCGCCGGACGACGTGTGGGGCCTCTACCGCGTCACCGAGCAGGGCGTCGAGCGGACGCGGCTCCTCCGTCTCGGTCAGTTCCAGTCCATCGACGCCTTGCTCGATGTCGAGGGGGACGGGCAGCTCGAGCTCCTCCTCCAAGGTGATTTCGGCACCACCCGCGAGCTTCGCTCCGGTGAGGGCAAGGTCATCCGCCGCATCACGATGCCGATCTCCGTCTGCATGTGTTGACGCGGGCGGATGTGCTCGAGCGGGGACGAGGCGGCGTCCGCCCCGTGCTGCTCCCGGGCCATCTACGGGTGGGCGATCGCGAACCGCGGCTCACCCCGTGGGGATGCGCACGACGAAGGTGTAGTCCACGTCCAGCGCCTTGCCCTGGGACGTGATGGGCGTGACCCGCCAGGTGGACAGCGCCTCGAGCAGCTCCTGCTCCATATAGGGCAGGCCATTGAGCAGCCGGCAGTTGGTCACCCGTCCCTCACGCGTCACCACGCAGCGCACCAGCGCGGTGCCGCGCACGCGCTCGGCTCGGGCCTCCGCGGTGAGCTGTGGCTCCCTTCCGCTCACCCGCTGGGGACGTGTCATCGCCGAGGGCTCGAACGCCACGGGCTCTCCCGCTCCGAGCGACTCCGGCTGGGGCCTCCTCAGCTCGGGCGCCCTCGCCGCGACGGGCGTCCTCGCCTCGGGCTTTGCCTCGGTCTTCACCTCGGGAGTGGACGCGGGCCGGGCGGCGGTGCGCTTCGCGGCCTTGGGGCGTGCGGCCTTGGCCACAGGGGCTGGCGCGGGCTCAGACTCAGGCGCGGGGGTCGGAGCCGTCTCGGCGATGGGCTCGGACGCGGGCAGCGTCGAGGTAGTTGCCCGTGAGGCCGTGGCGCACCCAGTACCACCCAGGGCGATACAGGCGGCCAGCAGGCAGGAGAGGGCAAGGCGGGGCTGCACGGAGAGGGGTGAGCCAATCATGGCGTAATTTTACATCAAAACGGGCAAGTGTGCTGCGAGATCGCCTGATCATCCCGGAAATCCCGTGGAGCCACTGTATGGGATTCGGAGCCCAGGTGGGTGTTATTGAAAGAGAGGAGGTGGCCTATGCCGCTCAGACGAGACATCCCCCTGTTTCAGCTCGCGACCGAGGATGGGCACGAGCGCGGCACGCGCAAGGCCTGGCAGCGGCGGGAGATGGTGGTGGCGTTGCTGCATGCCAATTGTGAGGCCTGTCAGCGGCTGCATGCGGAACTGGTGGCGCGAGCGCCCGGGTGGCACCAGGAGGAGGTCGAGGCCTTCACGGTGATGATGCCCGGCCGGCCCGGGGAGCCGGTGCTGCCGGGGGCGCTGAAGGACGAGGAGGGCACGGTGACGTGGAAGCTCGCGGAGAGCTTCGGGCGCGTGCCCGGGATGGCGGTGGTGGCGGTGGCCAACCGCTTCGGCGAGCTCTACGGGGTGGTGGACGTGCACGGCCGGCCCACGGCACAGGTGCTCGGCGAGGCGCTGGAGTGGCTGGACCTGGCGCAGCGCCAGTGCGGCGAGTGCTCCGCGCCGCTCTGGGACTGAGACTACGGGCCGGGGCTCCGGGGAGGCATCACTCGGATGGGCGGCTCGATGAGGCGGGGCGGAGTGGCCTCGGGGTCGTCCGGCTCGTAGGCGGGCGCATAGGGGCTGGCGTGCGTCTCCTTCCACTTGCGAGGCACGCGCTCGAGGCCCACGGGGAAGACGGTGAGCTGCCCGTCCTTGTCGATGCGCAGCCGCAGGAAGTTCTTCCAGTCGGCGACGGCCAGGGAGATGAAGGCCTCGTTGGAGTGGGCCTTGAAGGTGTTGACGCTCACCATCAGGTACAGGCCCATGATGAAGGGCCCGACGAGGAAGCCGCCGAGGAAGGTGAAGAAGGCGCCCATGAAGAACTTGCCCCACACGTGCATCCACCCGGCGGCGCACAGGGTGGCTCCGGGGACGAGGATGGTGTTGCCGGGGAGGATCTCCTGACAGATGCCCATCCCGTTGGCGGTGAAGTACATGCCGCCCCAGGCCACGAGGAAGGCGGCGGTGATGTGCGCGAGGCCGTGCAGTCCGCCGGCCAGCCAGCGCCAGCGTCCGAAGTCCTTGTCCGCGAAGCCGACGAGCCCGCCGAGGGTGGCCAGCCCCAGGGTGAGTGACCAGGGACGGGTCACCACCGAGGAGGCCACGGCGGAGAGCACCTGGGGGAGCTGCGTGAGCCCGTAGGAGCCGATCTCCGTGTACGTCGCCAGCGCGAGCAGCAGGTAGAGCGCGCCCGTCATCAGCCCGAAGAGGGGGCTGTGGCGGATGAGCATGAGGTTCTGCCGCGCCAGCTTCCGGGATGTTTTTTCGTCCGGGAAGCTCTTCTTGTGCACGTACCCGTCGCGCAGCCGCCGTGCCGCCGGAGCGTGGGTGGGGTGGAGGAAGGCCCCGCCGCCGCCCGCGATGATCTTGTGTTTGCCGTCGGGATTCTCGTGGCGCCGGTAGTGGTGCAGGTCGCCGGCGAGGAAGAGGCTGATGCGCCGGCCGAACACCTTCTCCTGGAGGTAGTCGAGGTTGTTCTCCAGGTAGCCGCGGCGCCGCTTGGAGGTAGCGGCCATGACCCAGGCGGGCTCGGCGTTGCAGAGGATGATGCGATCCTCGGGCTGCATGTGCGTGGCCACCTGGCGGAAGTACTCCACCTGGGGCACGTCGATGTCGCTGTCGAGCTGCACGTCGGTGCCGATGAGCCACCAGCCCTGGGGCAGCTTGAGAGCGAAGTAGCTGCGGCTCTGCCGGGTGCGCCGGCCGGCCAGCCAGCGGTTGGCGCAGAACAGGCGCATGAAGGAGGACAGCCCGTCGTACCAGTCGTGGTTGCCGGGGATGGCGAACAGGTCCGGGCTGGGGTGCTGGGTGCGGCCCAGGGCCTCCTCGTAGGGCTGCACGAGGCGCTCCTCGTACGTGTCGCGGCTGGCGCCCGGGTACACCTGGTCCCCGCCGAAGACGAGGATGCGTCCGCGCTCGATGGCGTGGGCCTGGCCCTGGGGATCCTCCACCTCGAGCGAGGGCAGCGCGAGGAGCCGGGCCACGGCGTAGGTGGAGTTCCACCCGTCGCCAGTGTCGGCCACGTAGTCCAGCCAGAAGTCCTCGCCGGGGGACTCCTGCGAGTAGTCGAAGTAGGGAGGCTGCGGGCGCACCACGGCCTCGATGAGGCGGTGGTCCGCGCGAGCGCCGAAGACGGCGGCGACCAGTGCGTCCATGCCGGTGCGGATGAGCATGGACGGGTGGAGCCAGCGCACCATGTCCGCGTGCTGGTGGGGTTTCGTCGCGGTCCCGGTGTCGTCGGGAGGGCCGGCCTCGTGGAGGGTGCGGTCGACGGAGGGCTCTTCGTACCTCTCCGCGGGCTGCGGCTTCTTCGCGGTGGCGGGCTCGTGGGGTGTCACTGGAGGTGACGGTCTCCCAGCCCCGTGCTCCGGTCAACTCCCCGACCTGATGCGTGAGGTGGCTGGTGGGTGGACACGGAGAGCGCTTCCGCTCTCGCTCTCTTGGCGGGCGAGCAGGCTGACGATTCCGGTTGCTCGGAAGCACCCACCGTGATGCATGCCGGCTCCATGAACGAATTTCCCATCACCGTGCGCTTCCCCGTGCAGTGGGGCGAGATGGACGCGTATGGCCACGTGAACAACGCGCGCTACTTCACCTGGTTCGAGGCGGCCCGGATTGCCTACATGGCGCGGGTGGGACTGGTGAGCCCCGAGATGCAGAAGCCGGAGGGAGGGGTGGGCCCCATCGTCGCGGCGACGAACGCGGAGTACCTGCGTCCGGTCGTCTTCCCGGCGGACGTGGTGGTGGGTGCGCGGGTGACGCGGATTGGCACCACCAGCCTCACGATGGAGTACGCGGTGGAGGATGCTCAGAGCGGGGTGCGCTACGCGCGCGGCGGCGCGGTGCTCGTGACCCTGCGCTACCCCACCTACGAGAAGGTGCCCGTGCCTTCGGAGATTCGCGCCGCCATCGAGGCGCTCGAGGGCCGCATCTTCGAGTGACGCCCTACGGGGCGGAGTTGCGGGAGGCGCGTGGGGTGGGCACGCACCTCCACGGTTCCTGCTCTGTCTTGCGGTGGCAGGTGAAGCCGGGTTCGCAGGACGAGGCGTCCTCGGGGGCGCAGGACGGGTGGCAGCGGTACTGATGGCAGACAGTGCCCTCGGGGCAGGCAGGAGCGCCCTGGCCGCAGGCAGAGGTGCACTGCATCCATACCGCATCTGCGGGCTGCGGGGATGTCTGGAGCAGGCAGAACTGATCCTGGGGACAGGGGCTCTGCTGGCAATCCTGCCCATACACCGTGGCGCAGATGGAGGCGTGCCGGCCTTCGAGCACGGGTTTGTCGAGGGCAATGCACCGCTGGCCATCAGGGCAGGTACGGCCCTCACAGGTAGGCAGACAGGAGGGGCCGTCCAATGGCCCCTCCTGACAGAAGAAGCCTTCGGGACAGGACGAGGGCTCCTCCGGTTGGCAGGGTCGGCCACATCGGGACTGGCAGAGCAGGTCCTTCTCGCAGGCGTAATCGTTGGAGGGAGAATGCTCGATGCAGACTTCCCCCTCCTTGCGCTCGCCTGCCAGGGAGCAGACTCGGAGGGGAGTTCCGTCCGAGGTGCTCTGGGTCCGGCAGACGAATCCTTCCCGGCATTGCAGATCCGTCACGCACCGGCTGTCCGTGCAGTAACGGCTCATCGTGTGGCTGCTGAAGAAGCACCTCAGGGGCGCTTCGCAGTCCTTATCCGAGACGCACGATTGCCCGTAGGTGAGCAGCTCTCGGCGCTGCTCGTTGGAGAGCATGGGGACGGGCGTCTTTCCCTTCGCGTGTGGCGGGTTCATGCCCTGCTCGAACATGGCGGCATGGAGCAGCCACACCAGGGGCAGCATCAAGAGGATGCCGGACAGGGCGGCCAGGAGTGCATGCCATCTCATGGGGCTCTCCAGCCTCACGGGTTGCCGGGAGGGCGACTGGGACGGCACTCCGGTGGGCAGAGTTGCCGGGCCATGGAATTGCTCTCTCTTTCGTAAAACGTCGCGCAGAGGTCGAACCACTCTTGTTTGTCGAGCGTGCAGTCTCTCAGCGAGTAGTACTCGCTTACGTCCCGCTCCAGGGCTTGCTCGATCGTTCCATTCCTGCCCCATGCATGGGGGCAACCCACCGTCGCGATGAGCAGCAGGGGCAACAGCGTCAGCAGCGTGACTCGGTTTGTCATGCGGCCTCTTCCTGGACGCGGCGGTTCGGCTCGGACGCTACCCCCCGCGGCGCGCGTCCGCGGGGGCGTTGGGGTGGCGCTGGAGTAACTGGCGCAGCTGCGGTTGCCGGCGGACGGCCTCCTGTTTGAGCAGGTGGACGATGAGGGCCGGCGGCGCTGCGCTCCAGCGCGCGATGTTCTGGATGAGCATGGGCGAGCGGTAGGTGCGTCCGCACAGCAGCGCCGCCGTCTTGCCGTCCACCGCCAGTCCCACCAGCGAGGCCAGCACCCGGCCTTCGGTGTTGAGGATGAGCTCCACACGCTCCTCGGCCGGCGCCGTGTTGAAGCGCGTGCGCATCACCTCGCGCGCGGTGCGGCGCGTGCCCTCAGGCACGTCCCGGTCCATCGCCACCTTGTACTGCTCCATCAGCCGGCGGCCACTCCACAGCCGGCGGAAGAGACTCGAGGAGAGCTGCGGGTTGCGCACCAGCCAGCGGCGCACTCCGGCGTCCGACGCGAAGGCCGCGCGGCCACACAGCGCCTCCAGTCCCACCGGGTTGTGGTGGTGCCTCGCGATGAGCCGTGCGTGCCCCAGCCCCACCCGCATGTTCTCCAGCACGGACTTGATGACGGCGGGCACCGGGTCGAAGCAGAAGGCGGACAGCTCCGGGTCCTCGGCCCCCCGGGCGCGGCTGGCCCGCTCGTCCTCGGGCAGCGGGTGCAATCTCCGCTCGAAGAGCTGCCTCCAGTTGCCCGCGGCAGCCTCGGCCTCGGCGTCTTCGGGTTCCTCCTCTTCTTCCCTCGCGGGCTCCTCCTCTCCGGTGGGCAGGGGCTCTTCACCTCCGGCCTGTCGCTCCTCGGAGGTGGCCCCAGCCTTCGGAGAGGGTGGTGACGCAGGGGCCGGGGTGGGCGCAGGTAGCACGGCGCCGTGCTCGACCAGCCGGGCCAGGATGGCCTGGATGCGCTCGGGGGGAAACCCGGTGAGTGCGGGCAGGTGCCGCACGGCCGTGAAACCGTCCAGACGCGACAGGACGAAGCCCTCTTCCGGCGTGAGGGGGAGGCTCGCGAGGGCGGCGGAGGGAATGGGCTTGGGCGTCCAGTCGTTCACGATCCGTCTTCCCGGAGTGCGTCAACCCTAGGCCGAATGACACCAGATCGCCAAAGAGACGTGGCAGAGGGTTGACGAATGGGGAGGCTCCGGACGCACAATTCTCCCATGAACGAGCGCATCCCGACCTACGCCGAGTTCTGGCCGTACTATCTGCGTGAGCACTCGCTGCCCATCACGCGCTGGTTGCACTTCCTGGGCACCTCGGTGGCGGTGTGTTTGGCAGTCACCGCCGGGCTGACGGGCAAGGCGAACCTGCTCCCGTTCGCGCTGGTGTCCGGCTACGGCTTCGCCTGGGTGAGCCACTTCACGCTCGAGAAGAACCGCCCGGCGACCTTCAAGTACCCGCTGTGGTCGCTCTTCTCCGACTTCCGCATGGCGGGGCTGATGCTCGTGGGCCGCCTGTCCAAGCACCTCGCGCGCGCGGGTGTGCGGGACGAGGACGACCAGTCCGGGGGTCATTGGCGGCGGGTGCCGGTACCGGTTCCGGTCCGTACCCGCCGCAACGGCCGCTAGAACGCGGCACTCCCTTCGGGGAACAGGCGCCTGGGACTCGTCCTGGGCGCTGGTGTACACCAGGGCGTGATGCGCACCCGACTGCTCGCCGCTCTGTGTTTCCTGCTTCCCTCCCTCGCCGTCGCCGGTGATGCCCGCTGCAAGGGCACTCCCAAGGCCCGCGCCGCCCGCTTCTCCGAGAAGGCGCTGAAGGGCAAGTCGCCGGCCGAGCGCTACGCCGAGTACGTCCGCGCCTGCTCGCTGGATGCGGTGGTGGAGCTCACGAAGTCACTTGTCCGCTTCAAGACCGTCAGCAGCGAACTGCCCGCGGCGAAGAGCCCGGAGGTCGCCGCCATGGGTCGCTTCCTGGGGCAGTGGGCCAAGATGCACGGCCTGGCCTTCCGCACCGTGGGCGACAACGAGGTCTTCGAGCTGTCGTGGGGGGAGGGGGAGCCGAGGCTGGGGCTCGTCTTCCACGGCGACGTCGTCCCAGCGCCTGCGCACGAGTGGAAGAAGCCTCCCTTCGAGCCGTATGTCGAGCAGGGCCGCCTGTATGGCCGTGGTGTCGAGGACGACAAGGGGCCGCTGGCCTCCACCCTCGTGGCGCTCGCGATGGCAAAGGAGCTGGGGCTGAGTCCGACCCAAGGCCGGGTGCTCGTCATCATCGGCAACGGTGAGGAGAGCGACTGGCGCGGCATGGTGCAGTACGCGGAGACGCAGAAGCCACATCCCACGCACGTCATCTCGGTGGACTCGAACTTCCCGGTGGTGGCGGCGCAGGGGGGCTTCGTCGCCTGGACGCTCGAGGCCGCGCTGGGCCCGCCACCTGCGCAACCCACGCCGGGCCAGCTGCGCGCCGTGGACGTCTCCGCTGGCGAGTTCCTCACCCAGGTGCCCGGTGCCGCCGCGCTGAAGCTGGAGCCCGCGGGCATGGAGCCGGAGAAGGCGCTCGCCGTCATGAGGGAGGCCGTGACCGCTGTGCGCACGGCACGTCCGTCGCTGAGGGCCGAGGTGAAGCAGGAGGGCTCCCGGCTCGTGCTCACCACCCACGGCACGGCTGTGCACGCCTCGGTGGCGGAGGAGGGGGCCAACGCGATGTGGGACCTGGCCGCCATCGCCGCGAAGCTGCCGCTGGAGCCCAACGGCATCGAGGCCATGCTGCGCTTGGTGGCGGAGCGCTTCGATGGAGACCACTGGGGCGAGAAGCTGGGGATGGCCTACCAGGACGCGCTGATGGGCCGACTGCTCGTCGCGCCCACCGTGCTGAGGGTGAAGGATGGCAAGGTGAGCCTGGGGGTGAACATGCGCCGACCCCAGGGAAAGGACTCCGCCGCCTTCCACGCCTCGCTCGACGAGGCCGCGGCCCAGCTCGAGCGCGACTCCGGCGGCCGGGTGAAGGAGCTGAAGGGGGGCGAGGGTGGCCGCTACGTGGGGGACCCGCACGTGGCGGACACCTCGGGGCCGCTCGTCACCACGCTGCTCGACATCTACAAGCGGCACCGCAATGCCCCGGACGCCAAGCCTCAGTCCGTGCGCGGCGGCACCTACGCGCGTCTCTTCCCGCGTGCCGTGGACTTCGGGCCTGCCTTCCCCGGAGACCTCTACATGGGCCACGCCCCGGACGAGTCCATCTCACTCGACAACCTCGATGCCACCACGCGAATGGTCGCCGAGGCCCTCTACACTCTCGCCCTCACGCCGCCCGCGAAGTGAGGACGGGGGGACTCTTCGGGCTACTGCGTCAGGTCGTCCAGCACATCCGCGAGTGTGCTGGCTTTCAGGGCCCGGTCGAACCAGCGATCCAGGGTAGCCACGTCCATGCAGGTGAGGATGCGTTGCCGGGCCTCATCGCCGACGTGTACGCCTCGCGCGGCGAGAATCCGCAGCACATCCTCGGCACGCCCTCTCGCCAGCCCCTGTTCGATGAGCTCCTCGCCCCAACTCTTCATCAGCTCCTCCGCGTGCTGCGCGTCCACCACCGAATGTAGCACCCGCCCCGTTGCTTCGCGGGCTGTGCGGTCCCCGATATAGAGCAGGTAACGGACGACCATCCGGAGGTTCTCGGCGCCGTCTGGGGCAGCCTGCACCTGTGTGAAGAGTGCCATCCAATCCGGTAGACGCTCGGCCAGCTCCTCGGTGCGCCCATAGCGCAGAGCCAGCCACGCCAGCCGCACCAGGGGCGGACCGGGACACTGGAAGGGGATGTGCGACAGCGAGTGCAGGGGGAGAGTGTGATACTTCTATCCCTGGCATGAGCACTTGGTCCCCCACCTCCTGGAAGACGAAGCCCATCACCCAAGACGTCCGCTACCAGGAGCCGAAGGAGGTGGAGGATGTCGTCGCGGCGCTCGGCCGGCTGCCTCCGCTGGTCACCTCCTGGGAGGTGGAGCGGCTGCGCGCGCTGCTGGCGGAGGCCCAACAGGGCCGTCGCTTCCTGCTGCAGGGCGGGGACTGCGCCGAGTCGCTCTCCGACTGCCGCCCGGACATCATCACCAACCGGCAGAAGATCATCCTCCAGATGTCGCTGGTGCTCATCCACGGAGGGCACCGGCCCGTCATCCGGGTGGGGCGCATCGCCGGCCAGTATGCCAAGCCGCGCTCCAAGCCCACCGAGGTGCGCGGGGGCGTGGAGCTGCCCAGCTACTTCGGGGACCTGGTCAATCGGCCGGAGTTCTCCCCCGAGTCGCGGCGGGCGGACCCGCGGCTGATGCTGGCCTGCTACCACCACGCGGCGATGACGCTCAACTTCGTGCGCTCGCTGAGTGACGGTGGCTTCGCGGACGTGCACCACCCCGAGTACTGGGACCTGAGCTTCTTCCGGCAGGCCGCGGTGCCGGCCGAGCTGCGCGAGGAGTACGAGCAGACCACTCGCAAGCTCAGCGAGGCCCTGCGCTTCATGGAAGCCCTGGGCGAGCGCAACGTGGCCGAGCTCACCCGCGTGGACTTCTACACCAGCCACGAGGGCCTCAACCTCCACTACGAGTCCGCCCAGACGCGTCAGGTGCCGTGGCGCAATGGCTGGTATGATCTGACGACGCACCTGCCGTGGATTGGCGAGCGCACCCGGGCCCTGGACGGGGCGCACGTGGAGTTCTTCCGCGGCATCCGCAACCCCGTGGGGGTGAAGCTGGGCCCCAGCGTGTCCCCCGCGGACGCCGTCCGGCTGACCGAGCAGCTCAACCCGGACAACGAGCCGGGGAAGATTGTCCTCATCACCCGCATGGGCGCCCAGCGGGTGACGGATGCGCTCCCCCCGGTGGTGGAGGCCATGCGGCGGGCGGGCCGGCTCGTGCTGTGGGTGTGCGACCCGATGCACGGCAACACCGTGAGCACCTCCTCCGGCATCAAGACGCGCAGCTTCGATGATGTCCTGCGCGAGGTGGAGCTGAGCTTCGATGTGCACGAGCAGCTCGGCTCCTTCCTGGGCGGGGTGCACTTCGAGCTCACCGGTGAGGACGTCACCGAGTGCGTGGGCGGCGCCGTGGGCATCACCGAGCAGGACCTGGAGCGCAACTACGCCACCCTGTGCGATCCACGGCTCAATTACCGCCAGGCCCTGGAGATGAGCTTCCGCATCGCCCGGCGCATGAGCCGGCTGCCCCGCGCGCCTCGGCCCTGAGCCGAGCAGCTCATTTCGGCTCGGGGGCACCGCGTGGCAGCCGTACGGTGAAGGTGGTGCCCGCTCCCTTTTCGGAGCGCACCTCCACCTCGCCTCCGTGCGCGCGCGCTACCTGCTGGACGATGTAGAGCCCCAGCCCCACGCTGCGGGTAGCGGCCTTGCCGGTGGTGCCGCGCCGGAAGGGTTGGAAGAGCGTCGCCATCAGCTCGGGGGGAATGGGCTCTCCCTCGTTGTGCACCGAGAGCAGCACCTCGTCCCCGGTCTCGCGGACCTTCAAGCACACCGGCGTGTCCGGCCTCCCGTGGTGCACGGCATTGCTCATCAGATTGCCCACCACCTGCGCCAGCCGGTCCGCGTCCCACCACCCCCATCCGTCTCCCCTCACGTCCAATTCCAACCGCTGGCCTGGGTGGCTCACCTGAAGCTCTTCCATCGCGTTCCGCGCAATGTCATGCAGGTTCACCCGCTCGCGATACACCGGCAGGCCACCGCCCACGCTGCTGCGCGCGAAGTCGAGGATGTCATTGAGCATCCGCGCCATCCGTGCCGCGCTGTTGCGGATGCGCTCCACCGCGCGTGTCGCCCCGTCGCTCAGCTCCTCGCTCCTCTGCAGCAGGTAGGCCGAGGCGCTGATGGCGTTGAGGGGGTTGCGCAGGTCGTGCCCCAGCACCCCGATGAGCTGCTCGCGTAGCTCGCCGGAGCGGCGCAGCTCGGCTTGCACCTCCTTCTGCTGGGTGATCTCCACCACCACGCAACCCAGTCCCAGCACCTCGCCGCTCTCGGTGCGCACCGGGTAGTAGTTGCCCAGCCAGTGGCGCGCGGGGCCCTCGCCGTCCGGGCCATGGCTGATGAACTCGTGGTTGGACACCGGCTCGCCCGTCTCCAGGATGCGCAGGAAGAGGGGCTCATAGGTGTCAGCGACATGGCCTGGCAGCACCTCGCGCGGCGTCTTGCCCAGGTGGAAGTCCACCGGGTGGCCGTTGATGGCGGCCAGGGTCTCGTTGATGCGCAGGTAGCGCAGCTCCCGGTCCAGGAAGCCGATGCCTACCGGCGAGGCCTCCAACAGTGTGTCCAACTGCGCCAGCGAGCGCTGGGCCTCGGCCCGGGCGAGCCGCTCACGTCCGGCCAGCTCCGCCTGCACGATGAAGCCGGTGGCGCGGGTGACCATGGCCCGGAAGAGCAGTTTGTCGGACTCGCTGAAGTCGAAGACGGTCCGCGAGCTCATATGCGCCACGCCGATGAGCATCTCCCCTTGGGTCAGCGGGACGCTGTAGGCCGCGCGGATACCCAGCTCGCGCAGGGGCTCGTAGCTCAGTTGGGGATGGGTGGCCGCCGAGCGCACCTCACGCGGCTGCCGCTCGGAGGCCGTCTGGCCCGTGAGGCCCTGGTCCCGCGGGATGCGGAAGCCCTCCGCCAGCGCTTGCTCTGCCCCGAGTCCCACCGCTGCGCGCAGCCGCATCTGCTCCCCCTCGCGCAGGAGGATGGAGGCCCCGTCCACCGCCACCGCCGTCTCCATCAGCAGCTGGAGCAGCCGGGGTAGGAAGGTGTCCAGGTCCTCGCTTTCGAGCGCCGCGCGTGACACGCGCTCCAAGGCCTGGAGCATCCGCTCGCGCACGTGAGCGTAGCTGGTGATGGCACCGATGATGCCCTGGTCGATGGTGTCGTCGAGAAGCTCCAGCTCGATGAAGCTCGGCCAGTGGCCCGTGCGCTCCATGCGCTGGAGGATGCAGTGGCGCAGCAGCCCGTACTCCAGGGCGACCTCGCCCGGCTCGAAGCCCAGTTCCAGTCGCTGCAGGCCGTGCTCGCTGGGGATGGCCTGAGGTATCGCTGGCGGCTCCTCCCCGTGGGCATGCTCTGCCGCGTCCGCCAACCGGTCGAGGAACTCGGGCATCTGGTCCCGCAGGAGTGCACCGTACGGCTCCTGCTCGGGGTGGCGGGCCTGGATGGCACGCTGCCAATCCGAGAGGATCTCCTCGCGGTGCCGTCGCAGGAAGTCCGCCAGGCGGTACTGTCCACCCGGCCCGGACGGTGGCTCCTGGTCCCTCATTCACGCTCCCCCAAGGCGTTCCCCCGCGGCCCGCCTTGAGAGTGCTCATGGTGGAAGGTCACGGCCTCGTACCAGGGAACCAAGAGGAGGAGTCATGGAGGCGGACGGCGCCTCCCTCTGTCCGCGGTGGGGCCTGCGGACCCTCAACACCCCGGCTGCCCCTCCTCGGAGGGCAGGCGGCGCTCGCTGATGACGAAGCCCCACCCAGGGAGGGGGAAGGGTTAGGTTGGAGGCACGATGAGCACGCTCCTTCTCACCCGCAGCGATGTCGTCCGCCACATGGAGGCCCTCACCCTCCTCTCGGAGATGCGCGAGGCCTTCCGCACGGACGCGGAGAGCCGCCCGGCGGAGCCCCAGCGCGCCCGGGCTCCCCTGCATGACAAGGGCAGCGCACTGGTGGTCTTCCCCGGCACCCTGGCCGGCATCCCCGCCTACACCGTGAAGGTGCATGCGAAGTTCCCGGGCCGCATTCCAGCCATCCAGGGCGTGGTGCAGTTGCATGACCTGGAGACGGGAGCGCTGCTGGCGGTCATGGACTCGGGGCACCTCACGGCGCTGCGCACCGGCGTGGTGGGCGCGCTGGCCGCGGACGTGCTCGCCCGGCAGGATGCCTCCCGGGTGGCGCTCATCGGCGCGGGAGCCCAGGCCTCCATGCAGCTCAAGAGTCTGCGGATGGTGCGCAGCCTCAACCACGTGCGCGTCTTCGACGTGGACGTGGCACGCGCCGTGGAGTTCTCCACGCGCATGTACCACGCGCTCAACCTGCCGGTGCGGCCCGCCATGTCGGTGGAGGAGGCGGTGGAGGACGCGGACATCGTCATCACCGCCACGCCCTCGAGCGAGCCCTTCCTCTACCCGGGCATGTTGCGCGGCGGCTCGCACGTCACCGCGCTGGGCGCGGATGAGCCGGGCAAGGCCGAGCTCTCCGCCGGGCTGCTACGCCAGTCCACCTTCTTCTGCGACCACCGGGCGTTGAACATCGCCATGGGCGCGCCAGCAGGCGTGGGCCTCGGCGGAGAGGTCATCCACGCGGAGCTGGGCGAGGTGTTGGCCGGCAAGAAGTCCGGGAGGACCGATGCCGGCCAGGTCACCCTCTTCGGGGCGGTGGGCCTGCCCTTCCAGGACCTGGTCGCGGCCTGGCACATCTACCAGGTCGCGCGCCTGGATGACGCGGTCCAGCGCGTGGACTTTGGCACCTGAGTGTCGCCTGGGCCTCACGTGGGGACCGGGGTTGGCAGGTGGAGGCCGCGCCGGGGCGCGCGCTTGTGCCAGGGGCGCCTGCCAATCATCGGCCCGAGGGAGTGGAGCACATGGGCCACTCGGTGGGCCTGCTGGAGGAGCTCGCGGCCCGACTCCACGTCATGTCCCGTGCGCTGCCACACCTGAAGCTCGCGTCGCAGCCGCTCTCCGAGCGCGCGCGCCTCCAGCAACTTGGGGAGCAGCTCGCTGGCGGTGTGCCCTTGCAGCAGCGTCTTCTCCACATGCTGGGAGGAGAGTCCCACCATGGAGCCCAGCAGCGTCAACATGCCCATCAGGTGGCGGATGACACCGATCGGGATGGAGTGCAGTTCGCGCGTTGTGACGGGGCGTCCGGGCCGCTCGCCCTGGGGGACTCAGTGCGTGGTGCGGCGCGGCGGACGGGAGATCTCCCGGGGCCCTGACAGGAGGCTGTCGGGGCCGTGGTGGAGGTACACCTCGTCCGCGATGATCTCCCGCACGTCCTCGAGTGGCACGGCGTAGTCCTTGCGCCAGACGAGCAGGCCCTTCTCGACGATGAACGCTTCGTCCGTCACCTCGACGACATGTCCGAGCTTCTCGCCCCGGTGAGTCCACACCACCATGCCCTCGTGCAGCTCCGAACGTTCCACCATGTGCCCGTTCCTCCTCGCTCTGGCGGGGCAGCGGGCGCGGCCCCGGAGACTCAAACTAGGAACGTGACCCAGGTCCGTCACCGGGCAGGCAACCAGGCTCGGGGCGAAGGTTGGCCGGTGCACGGAGGCGGCGAGCGGCCCGGAGGCGCTGGTGTCGTCTGCCCTCGCATGCCCATCTTCCCCAGGTCTGGAGGTGCGTGATGATGGTGGGCTTCATGGCTTCGAGGACGGGACGTTGGACGCGCATGCTGGTGGGCGCGTCCCTGGTGGTGGGTGGGCTGTCCTCCGACTCCGTCAAGGGGAAGGTGATGGCGCTGGTGGGGCTCGTTCCCCTGCTCGCGGGTGCCTTTGACGTCTGTCTCTTCGGTCCACTCTTTGGCCTGCCCATCCAGGGCGAGGCCATCCGCCGCAAGGTGGGGCTCATCGGTGAGGACTCTCTCTTGCCCCATCCGCCCATGCCCCTGACGGAGCGCCCCACGCTGCTGCACTAGGAGCGCACGCCAAAGGGGATGCCAAGGGTGCCGAAGTGCTCTCCGGTGCGCGCGTCCACCAGGCGCGCCTGGAGGGTGACGCTGCCCTCGCGCTCGCTCACGTTCTGGAAGTAGAGGAATCCGGTGAGGGTGCCGCCCGTGTCCAGCGTGCCCTCGGGCAGGACTTTGCGCAGCATGTCCCGCGTGGGCAATGGCTCCGGTGGCGGGCTCCAGTACCAGGAGGAGTAGGGCCCCCAGAAGGGATCATAGAAGCCCGGCCCGTACCCGTACCAACCCGGGCCATACCAGGGGTTGTACCAGCCCGGTCCCCACGGGTGGCCCCCGACGAACGCGCTGGGGAACGGGCTCCAGCCCCAGCCCCAGCCCACGCCTACCCCCACGGACAGGGCGACGTTGCCCCCCACTCCCGAGCCGCCCACGGCGGCCAGGCCTTCGTCGTGCAGCTCGAGGGGCGAGATGGCGGCGTATTCGAAGTGGGAACCGCCCAGCAACGTGAAGGAGGCGTAGTCGATGCGCAGGGGCCGGCCGCTCTGGTTCTCGATGCGCACCAGCACCGGAGTGACGATGCGCTCGAGATCCGAGGGGGTGCCGCGCCACGCGTCGCCATCCGCCACCAGGCGCACGCCATCGGCCTCGGCGATGGCCGAGCCCGCCTGGGTGGTGGGGGTGCTCGGCAGGGGTTGCAGCGTGGTGGTGGTAACGCAGCCGGCGGCGAGCAGCAGCGCCGCGAGCGCGATCCAGGGAGCGCGCGTACGCATGGGGGTTCTCCTCCCCGAAAACTAGGAGTGGACCCCGGGACATGCGTGAGGCGCGGCGGTGGCCGCCTGGGGTGGAGGCTAGTGCCCGGCGGCTGTGGTGTCGCGCCAGGGGGTGCCCAGCAGCGCGTCCCAGTCCTGCGCGCGCGCCCAGTCCTCGAAGGTGTGCCAGCCCACCTCGGGGAAGTCCCGGCGCAGCAGGGAAATATTGGCGTGGTAGCCCACGCGCTGCAGCCACTCGAACATGTGTCCCAGGTCCTCGTTGGCCGAGCGCACGGTGTCGAGCGGCGTCTCCTCGTAGTGCAGCTTGTGGCCGCTGACGTAGGAGATGAGGGCAGCGGCCTGCTCGCCTGTCACCTCGTCGGAGGCGACCTCGAAGCGCTTGCCGAAGAGCTCCTCGGGCCACTCCATCACCCGGGCGCAGAAGGCCGCGAGGTCCGCCATGGGCACCATCTGCAAGCCCTGGTGGGGCGGCAAGGGCAGGGACAGCACCCCCTCGTGCAGCCGCTGGGCGAAGGAGGGGCCGAGGAAGTTCTCCATGAAGAAGACGGGGGCGACGATGGTGTAGGGCAGGCCGCTGCGGCGCAGGTGCTCTTCCACCACGTGCTTTGTCTCGAAGTGGGGAATGCCGGTGTTCTCGTTCGCGCCGGCCACCGAGGAGTAGAGGAAGTGGCGCACGCGGGCCAGCTTGGCGGCGTCGATGAGGTGGCGGCCGTGGCGCACCTCGCCCTCGAGCCCCCCGCCCTGGAAGGGCGTGGCCATGGCGAACACGGCGTCCACGCCCTGCATGGCGCGCTCGAGGCTCTCCGGGTCGTCGAAGTCCCCGGCAACGAGCTCCGCGTGCCGTTCCGCCAGCTCCTGGGCCGCGGGCGAGTCCGGGGAGCGGACAAAGGCGAGCACGCGATGGCCCCGCTTGAGGAGCAGGTGGGCCAATGCGCCGCCCTGCTTGCCGGTGGCACCGGTTACCAACACGGTCAGGGGTCGGAACATACGATTCCTCCGGACAGCACTTCCCCAAGGTGGGGATGGGCGGCGCTTGGGTCGAGGGTCAGAGCCCGGGGCTAGCGCTTCTTGCCTGGTCCCTTCTTCTTCGTTCCGCCCTTCTGCTCCTTCTGGGTGGAGCGGCTCGTCCGGGTGGACACCTCGCGGGCAACCCGGCGCACGCCAGAGAACGCGTCACCCGCCAGCTTCCGAGCCCCAGTGAGCGGGTGGCCCTTGGCGGCCTCCTTCGCTGCCTCCAGCACGCTGGACACCGCTTGCTGCGCCAGGCTCTTCAGGTTGTCGATCCCAGGCTCGTCCGGCTGGAAGGCCTGGCGGTCCTCGACGTCCGCCTTGTCCCCGAGGAGGGGCTCCTTGCGTTGGGGGGCCTGCCGCTCCGTGACCTCAGCCGGAGGAGCCTCAGCGCCTGGCGGCTCCTCCTGGACGCCGGAGACACGCATCTGCTCCGTGCGCTCGCGTTCCTCGCGATGCTTGCGGTACAGCTCCGCCGTCTGCGCGTGCTGTCGCCCGTAGTGGAGCTGCCCCTCCTCGGAGGGCGGAACCCCATGCTTCGCCTGCTCCACGGGGGGCGTATGCTCGGCCCCGCCCGGATTCGTCGTGCTGGGTTCCGGTTTGTCCGCCTGGAAGTGATCGAAGCTGTACGTGCGCATTCCTGTCTCCTTGCCGTCAGTTGGAGTCCAGCACTGGTCGGAAGGTAGGGAGTACCTTTCGGGACTGGAACCGAAGCCGGACACAGGCAGGAGAGCGAGGCCTACGCTGCCAGGCGACTCAGGGTGGCTCAGCTCAGGTAGGACGGGGCGAAGTCGTGGGCGTGGACGATGGGCTGCCGCCCAGCGAATCCCCCCTCCAGCTCATGCCAGTGCGCCACCTCGGGCTCGCCGTAGCGCCAGCAGAGAAGCACCGGGCGCCCGGCCTTGAGGGCGCGGAAGTCCACCAGGCCGTCCGCGGCCTTCACCTCCACGCCCAGCTCCTGGAAGTGCTCCAGCTCGGTGTGGATCTGCTCGATGAGCACATCGCGCTCCTCGCGCAGGGAGGTCATGCGCTCCGGTTCAGTCCCGGTGCCCTGGAGTGCTTCCAGCTCGCGGACGATGGCGTGCACGCGCTCCACCCGCGGCCGCACCACGGAGAAGGTGTGGGTGAGCAGCGGGATGAGGCGGTTGGCTTCTTCCACTCCGAAGTAGCGCATGGCGGTCCCGAGCTTATCGCTCCGAACCGGCGAGGAGGGGCAAAGCTGCCCGTCAGCGGAAATGCCGTAGGCTCCTGGTCGTCTGTCTTTACGGAAACGTCACCCCCTCGACGACGAAAGTCTTGGCCCCGCTCGCGTCCCAGAGCTTGAGGGTGAAGGGGCCCCGGACTTCTTCACCCTCAAGCTCCGCTTCCACCCATACTTCGCCCGGCTTTGGCTGTCCCGGACGGATGGGGGGGGCTGCCACACCCGCACCTCCGGCCGCACGCCGCCTTTGGCCGTCAGTTGCGCGCCCTCGGCCGTCCAGTCCTGCGCGCCCAGGTTCTTCAGTTTCAGCCGCATCGCCACGCGGACTCGTCTCGCCTCTCCCTCGGAGCCACTGACGGCGGTGCGGAAGCTGTGGACCCGCACCAGCTTGAGCGCATTGTCCGGGGCGAGGGTGAGTGTCCGGAGGTCAAGCTGCTGCACACGCACGCCCGCATCGCCCAGCAGCCCGTCGGCGGCAAGGCCGATGAGGCCCCCTTTTCCGCTGCATTCCGCCCGGCTGCGCGCCAGCGACACCTCACACTGCTGGCGCTTGTGCCGCTCCTCGCGGGCCTCCTGGCAACAGTCCTCCGCCGAGCGGGGCTGGCGATACACCTGCACATGCGTCTCGGCGTGGGCCGGGTGCACCACCAGGAGGAACTCCGCACTCGCGGGCACCCCTGCGTCCGCGAAGTGCACCGTCAACCGCAACCGCTTCCCCGGCTTCATCTCATGGGCGAGCACCAGCGTCAGGACGCGGCCCTCTTCGTCCAGGCTCACCACCCGGAAGCGCTCCCGCTCCTCCACTTCGACTCCGCCTTGGCGGATGGGGCGCAGCGGCGTGTCGAAGATGAGTGTGAGCGCGAGCCTCGGGGTGAGGCGCACCTCCGGCGTCTCTCCAGAGGCGTTGGCGGACAGCTCCAGGTGGCGTACGCCCAGCTCCCAGGCGTCCACGGGAGGTTGGGCCAGGGCGGGAAGGCCCAGGTGGAGCAGTAGCAGCACAATTGCGGAACGGGATACGGGCACGCGGACGCAACCTCCAGAGGGATGGGATTGAGGGCGTTGGCCCTACTCGCGCACCGCTTCCACTAGCACGTTGGAGTAGACCACGGCGGTGTCGGGCCCGGAGCGGCTCTCGAGTTTCACCCCCAGCTTCCTGTCCCAGGTGTCCAGGATTTGCACGCACACGGGGAACCACTTGCCCTCCGGGGTGCGGGCCTCGGTGAAGCGGCCGTAGACGCGCTCTTCGCCGAAGACGAGCTCTCCGGTGAGCACGGAGCCTCCGGGCATTCGCCCCCAGTCCTCGATCATTGTGAGGGAAGCGCCATACCCCCTGCGCACGGGAGTGTTCCCCGCGTCCCCCTCCACGGGGAACCAGGCCGCCTCCGCGTCGCTGAGCCGCCACTCCTTCATGGCCTTCTGGGCCTCGGGAGGGCAGTCGGCGGGAGTCAGGGGTCGCACCTGGGCGGCGGGGCCGGTGCAGGCGAGCTGGCCCACGGCCCAGAGCATGACGCAAGTGCCGGCCGCACCGCTGGGCAGCGGCTCGTGCTTCTCCTGGTACTTCGCCTGCTGGGTGGTGGAGTCCTTGTGCGGAGTCTTCATGCGCGTGTCCTTGGCGGGCGTCGCACGGGCGACGGGCGCAGGGATTGCCGCCGCTCGGGGCGCTGCGCCCCCTGCACCTTCCGGCCCCCCGCTCACGGGCGCCACTTCCTGGCCGGGCCCGGCCCAGCCTTCCGGAGAGTGGATTCCGGTGCTCAACGGCAGCTCAGCGGATGCGGCGGGTGCCAGAGGCGGCGGCGCACGGGTGATGGCGAGCAGGGCCCACACGGCCAGCAGCAGCGCGAGACCGAGGAGCGCCCATACAGTCCATGCGGGCGTGGCCCTTCGCGGTGGCACCTCCTGGGGCTCGGCCTGTCCGGCTTCTTCCTCCTCCTGGGGCGCCTCCCGCGTGGGAGGCTGGAGCGTGGCGCTCTCCCCGGGCGGCGGTGCCATGCATTGCCGATACAGGGGCACGTCCCATTCGGCATCCGCTGTTTGCAGCGCCTGATTCACGGCGGCCTCCAGGGCCTCGGCGGTGGGAAGCCGTGCCCCGGGCTCCTTCTCCAACATGCGCAGGCACAGCTCACTCAACGCCCGGGGCACACGCGGGTTGCGCACGTGCGGTGGCTCGGGGCTCTGGGTGAGCACCGCGTCCTGGAAGGCCAGCTCGTCCGCAGCGTCGAAGGGGTAGGCGTCCGTCAGCAGGCGGTAGAGGGTGACGCCCAGCGCCCACAAGTCGTCCAGCACGCTGGCCTCGTAGTGCGTGCCGGGCCGGCGCTCGCGCACGAAGCGCCACACCTCCGGGCCCCGGTAGAACCAGCTCCCCGGAGGCAGGCCCACCGTGCGCCTGGGCGCCCCACGCCAGGTGCTCGCCCCGAAGTCCACCAGTACCGGCTGGCCGCTCTCCAGCCCCACCAGGACATTCGCGCCCTTCACATCCCGGTGCAGCACCTGCTGGGCGTGGACGGCCGCCAGCTGCCGCGCCAGCTCCAGCAGCACCTGGGCCACCTGCCGCACCGTGGGGTTGTTCTCCCGCGCCCAGTCGTACAGCGGGCGCCCGCGCACGAACTCCATGGCGATGAAGAGGAAGAGCGGCGAGGCGTCCGGCCATTTGCCGTGGCCCTCCAGCTTCACCACCCCCACGCGCTCCAGGCGCGGCAGCACCTCCACCTCGGCGCGAGCCCGCGAGCCGGCCACCGGCAGGTAGAGGAACTTGACGGCGTACAGCTTGCCGCCGCGCCGGGCCCGGTACACGGTGCCCTGGCCACCCCTGCCCAGCTTCGCCTCCAGGTGGTAGCCACCCACCGTGCTGCCCACCGGCGGCAGCAACGCCCCCTGCATCTCCGGTTTCCACAGCAGCTTGCTCAGCCACCAGCGCCGGGCCCGCTCCCCGCCCGCCCGCGACCCACCCGGGACTTCCTCCATGTGCTCCACCTCCGAGGTACGCCACCCTAACATGACCGCTCGCGACACATGGGCGGCTCAGGGGCGCGGGTAGACTGCTCCCTTCACGCCGTGCTCCACGCCGCTGCGCGCGGCCTGCTGGGGAGGTACCGCGTGTCCACTCGTCGTGAGAATCCGCGTTTGGAAGTGGGTGCCCCCGGGTGGGCGGTGCTGTTGCTGGGGGCCCTGTTGCTCGCCCCCGGGTGTGTCACGCCGGGCTCGCACACCCTGTCCAAGCGGCGAGAGGCAGGGGGTGGGACGTCTCCGCTCCAGGCGCCGCTCTCCGCCGCCTCCATGGAGGAGGGCGAGCCGCAGCGGTTGCACCGGCGCCGGAGCGCCCGGGGGCTGGGCTCGGACACGAGCGTGGGCGCGGGCGAGGCGAGCGTGCATGGGGTGGCCAGCGGAGGGACTGTCCCCCAAGGCCCCGCCACCTGCGGCGGGCAGGCCGTGCCCCGGGGCTGGCCCGACTTCTCCTCCGGCGACAAGCAGCTGTTGGCGCCCTTGCTCACCTGCACCTCGCCCGCCGAGTACGTCACGTTGCAGCAGCGGGTGGACATGCCCCGGCTGGTGGAAGCCCTGGATGACTGGAGCGCGGTGCGGCTGGGCGCCCTGGGGCCGGTGCGAGAGGACGCCGCACCCCTCCTGCAACGCAAGCGCGCCGACTTCCTGGTGAGCGCCGCCGAGCGCTACGGCCCCTTCCACGCGGAGGTGTTCGCCCTCTTCGTGCTGCACTCGGCCCACGACGACGAAGTGGACGCGGTGCTGCGGCTGCTGGCCGGGGACAAGCTGCTGGGACAGACGCTGGCCCTCATGCCCGCGGTGTGCGAGGAGTTGGAGGCGCGGGGCCTGCCCCTCTCTCGCTACCCGGAGCGGGGCGAGCAGTCCGGGGACGTGCTGCGGGGCCTGGGCCGCGCCGCCAGGGACGCGCTCGCCACCAGCCTCACGGTGGACGGCGGACGCTACCTGGAGATGACGGGGCGGTGGGCACAACTGCCGCCGCCCTACCAGCATGCCGCCCGCGAGGTGGAGCGGGCCCTGGCACTGCGGCACTTCTCGACGGGCAGCGTGGCTCTGGGCACCTTTGACAGCCTGACGTTTGGAGTGCCGCTGGGCTTCTACTACCTGGCGGCGGGCACGGGCCAGGGCGCCTACTCCCTCAGCCAGGGCCACTACGAGCAGGCCGCACGCGAGCTGGCGCCCGCCCTGCTGCTGGGGACGCTGTACGCCGGTGGCAAGGGCCTGCGCGCCCTGTCCCAAGCCCGGGGTGCCGGGACGCCTGCGCTCAGCGGGCTCCAGGCGATGGAGCAGCGCCTCCGGGGCTTCCTGGAGGTGGCGCGGCAGGTGGAGGCGAAACTGGGCGTGGACGGCCTGCGGGAGTTGGCCCGGTGGGTACAGCAGCGCCGGGAGGTGGGCCACTTCGTGGCCGTGGGAGGAGTGGACGCGGCGCTGGCGCTGCACGAGGCCCGGGGCAACGTGGCCCAGGCGCAGGCGATGATGTCCAGGGCCCGGCCCGGGGCCACGGGCTCCCCGGCGGCGGGAAGCACAGCGCAGAAGGGCTCCGGGCAGGTGGCCCCCGTGGCGGACGACGCCGCACGCGCCAGCCTCGAGGCAGGTGCGGCGGAGCGCGCCGGGGGACTGGCCTCGCTGGTGGACAAGCGGGCGGGCCTCACCCTGGAAGTGGTGGAGGCCCGGCTGGCGCTGGTGGAGTTGGAGGCCACGGGCCCGCGTCTACCCCGGGACGTGGCGGTGCTGGAGAAGCACCGCCCCTCTCCAGACGCTCCGCTGCCCGGAGGCGAGGGCAACCCGAGATGGGGGGAGTACGTCGCCTACTACGAGGGGCGCCTGCGGGAAATCAAGCAAGGCAAGGCCGCCGAGGCGCCGCTGCACTGGGCGCCTTACGAGCGGATGCGGGGGTGGTTCGCCCGGGGGCTGGCCTTCGAGCGCCTCATGGTGGAGTTGCTGGAGGCCGATGCGCTGCGGCCCCGGGCCGCTCGCCGCTTCCTGGTAGCCTTCGTCAAACCTCGCATCTTGAGGTCCGTGGGAGTCTGGAAGCCGGAGAGCGGCCTGCGCTATGTGGATGTGCTCGTCATCGAGGAGGGGGGGCCCACTGGAGCGCCCCCTCGCGTCGAGACGTTCAGCTTCAAGAGCCGCGACCTGTCACTTTTGAAAGGCAGGGCTCTGGTAGCGCAGATGATTGAGGATGCGCGCGAAGCGCTCCAGAAGTATGGAGGGATGCTGGACATCCGCCGGGACTCCCTCCAGCGTCTTCTTCGCGGGGGGAGCGACGTTTCCGTCCAGCGGGTCCGCCTCGTCTATGAGGGGGGCGACCTCAAGCCCCATGAGCCAGCGATCCTGGATGCGGCAGTGCGAGAAGCAGAGAGCGAGATTCCGGGAGTGGAGGTGTTGTTCCAATGAAGGTGCTGGAGTTTCACGGCGTGAAGAGTGAGGACCACCTTTCACTCACCCTCGAAGGCATCTTCGACTCACATGCAGTACGGGAAACTGAACTGGAGCCCTTTTTCCAGGCGCTCGAGGAGCACGCCGATGGGTGGATGCCGGATGTCGCTGAAGGCAAGCGGCAACGCAAATACGCCCGCGCCGCCCTCTGGAAAGCCCTTGCGGAGGGGCGTGACGGGCACAGCACGTCCCTCGGACTCTACCGCACGAAGTGGCCCGCGTTGGACATGACACTCTGGCTCCGGCTGCCTCCCCGGCCTCCCACGCTGGATGTTTGGCTCAAGGTGAAACCGCTCTCCTTCTTCGCGGAGGCGGAGCGCTGTCGCCGCTTCGTGGAGATGGTACGCGCCTGGGCCTGCCGCTACCCGCTCCCCTATGCGAAGGCTCACAGCAGTGATGACACGCAGTTGACGGGCTTTCCCAGCTTCGGCCGCGATAAGGAAACCTGGTACCGGGATGGTTTCGACAAGATCTACGAGGTGTTCTGGCTCAACGTCTTCGGCTCGAAGCTGGTGGAGAGCGTCGGCCGCGAGCGCGTGCTGTCCACACCGGCCTGGCGGGTGGAGGAGTTGCCCAACGGCTGCGTCCTCCTGGTGACGTGGCCCACCGCCGCGGACTTCGCCAGCGACGAGGCGCGCCTCGCACAAGCCCGGGCTCACGCCCACCTGCGGCCGGACCTGGACTTCGACACCATCCTGCGCTCCCTGCGCGAGCGCAGCGCCACCCTCGCCCCCGTGGAGCCCCGCTTCCACCCGGACCTGGCCCCGCTCCTCTCGCGCGTGGTGGATCGCACCGCCAGCCACGAGCGCCAGCGCAAGATCGTCGAGCTCAACGCCTGGCAGCCGCCCGAGCCCGAGGAGTGGCGCCCCGCCGACTCCGCCCTTCCTCCGGACGTGGACAACCCCGGGCGCGCCCTGGAAATCTACAGCACTCTCGCCGAGCACCTCGTGGCCCTGCTGCACACGCAGGTGTCCTCCGTCTTCGACACAACGCCCGAGTCCCTCACGGACGTCGACTTCTACTTCTGGCGCGAGGACTTCCCGAAGAGCCGCCTGCGGGAGAACATCGAGGCGTACGCGGTGCCCGCCATTGGCGCGTACCTGGGCGAGGTGCTGGTGCGCAACCTCGGGGGCCGATGGATACCGCGCCAGAAACTCGACGAGGCCCAGGTGCTCGTGGGCAACCGCATCTGGTTTCCCTTTGTCCGCGCCCGCCACTACATGGCCTCGTGCCAGGCGCTGCTGGACTTCTCGCTGACGCGGCTCTACCGCGTCGCCGAGCGCCACCGTTCAGGCCAACCTCGGTAGGGGGAGGGGGTCGTTTCCGCGGTCGCGCTTCAGACGCCACTCGTCATCATGACAAGTGTGTTTTGAATTATCCCACATATTCATAAGGCTTCACTCGTCATCATGATAAGTGAACACGCCGCCGCCCGGATGGCGCCCGCTCGGCCCCGATGACGAGTTGCTGCGCACGCTCCTGCCCGACGAGGAAGTCTGAACCTCAACCCTGGAGAGGACTCCCGCAGCCAGAAATGGGCCATGGGGTTGAGCTCGGGCGTCTAGAGACCCAGATACGCGAGCAGTGCTCCCAGGTCCTGATTGGACAGTGCTTCTTGACTGTACGGCGGCATGTTGCCCCCTACGCCGAAGAAACGGCCGTGCCGCACCTTCTCGATGAACACCAGCCCGGCGGGAATCCCAGGGAAGAGCTGGCCGTAGTCCTTGGCCACCTCGGGGAGGATGGAGGCGAACTCCGTGTTACGGCCATTTCCGGTGTGCGTCTCGCCGTGACAGTCCTGACAGGCGGCCTTGTACACGTCTGCGCCCCGCTCGGCGTTGCCTCGCGGCACGTCGGTGATGTCCTTGACGATGGTGAAGGGCTGCGCCGGCGCCTGGGTCTCCGGGCTGATGCTCACCAGGTACTCGTAGAGGGCGCGGCTCTTGGGGTCCTCCGGCGCGAGCGGGGTGACGCCGCGCATGAAGGCCGTGTAGCAGAAGTTCACCGCGTCCAGCAGGCGAGTCTCGTAGCCGCCCCACCAGTGGGGACGAGCGGCCACGTTGTAGAGCGAGAGGCCCGCGTACAGCTTGTCTTGGGGCTGCGTGGCCGTGGTGGCGTGGCACGTGGCGCACGAGAAGGCGTTGTATTGGCTCTCCGACAGCGTCGGGTCGCGGAAGAGCTCCTCTCCGTACTCCGCCGCGGGCGTGGGGCCACAGCCTGCGGCGAGCAGCACCGCTCCCACTCCCAGCCACTTCATGGCTTTCTCCGCAGGATGCCCACCGAGTCCGGGTAGATGCCCACCTGCACCGTCTTCACCACCTCGCCCACCGTGCCGGCCCGCAGGTCCAACACGTGCAGCGTGCCCGGGCCCTGGTGATCTCCCTCGCACACCGCGAGCGCGTGCTGACCCTCTGGCGTCAGCTCCACCTGGTGCACGTTGAGGCAGCCTACGGTGGATAGGTGAATCTCGCCTTTCACCGTGGAGGTGGCCGTGTCGACGACGGCCACGGCGTCCACCGCCTGGTAGGGCATGTAGAGCGTCTTTCCATCCGCGCTGACGGCGCCGAACATGGGCGCGCCGCGCAGGCCGTAGATGGCGCGCTCGGGCACCACCGTGAGCGTCTGGGGATCCAGGTAGTGCACCGTGCGGCTCTTGAGCGAGCTCACCCAGAGGGAGCCGTCCGTGGGCGACAGGGTGAGTGCATACGGCTCGTGCTTCGGCACCAGGGCGGTGCCCGGGTTGGACATCTTCACGCGAGCGACGACAGTAGGCGTCGGAGTATCGAGCTGCACCACGGTCACCTCGTCCGAGATGCAGGCGACATAGGCGCGCTTCTCGTCGGGGGACAGCCGCACCGCGTGCGGCGCGGGGCATACCGAGACCATCGCCTTGCGCGTCATGCTCTCCGCGTCGAGGATGGCCAGCCGCGCATCCATCTTGCGCTCATCGGTGATGCCGTTCTTCGCCGCGTCGGTAATCTTGAGCAGGTCGAAGTGCGTCTGGTACAGCGTGCGGCCATCCGCGCTGAGGATGAGGTCGCCGGGGTTGCGGTCCACGCGCACCGAGCCCACCAGCCGATTGTCCTTCGCATCCAGCTTGAGGGCGTAGCCGTCCGCGGTGCCGCTGCCGTGGTTGCCGTGCGGGCCCGAGCCGCCGCCTGGCACGTAGTAGGAGAGGCCCACGTAGTAGTAGTCCCCGTTCGGCGAGAAGGCGGCATGGTGCGGCCCCTCCAGCTCCACGGGGTTGAGCCCCACCGGAACGCGCGCCAGCTCGCCCCACTCTCGCGAGCCCATCGAGTCCAGGTCCAGCAGGCTCACGGTGTCGTCCAGGCTGTTGGTGACGACGATGCGCCCGCCGCCCAGGGGAGGCAGCTCCCTCCCCGACGCCCATGGCGAGTCGATGGCGTAGTCGAGCTCGGTGCTGCACGCCCCGAGTGCGAGCGGGGCGAGCACTGCCAGCAGGTACCTCTTCACTGCGCCCCCCGGCGGAAGGTGCGAGGCTCGGCGAGGCGGAAGGGGCCCTCGGTGACGCGGTTCTGCACGAGGTAGGCGCTCATCACCTGCACGGTGAGGTCCTTGCCGGCGTGCTTGCCCAGCTCGGCCCACGTGGTGGGGTCCATCTGCCAGGACAGCTCCGAGGTGAGCACCTGGGCCACGGGGCACTCGCCGCCCGCGGAGATCTCCAGCCAGTAGAGGTCTCCCGTGTACGGAGGCAGGTGCGCGTGGGCCGTGGGCATGAGCAGGTCTCCCAGCCATGCGGTGAAGGAGCGGGAGGGCCGGGGCGCTGTCTGCAGCGCGAGCATGCCCTGGCTGGGCCGCTGGAGCGAGGCGCGCAGAGGTGAGGTCCACTCCCAGGCGGGCGGGGTGGCGTCGGCCGGGTACACCTGGTCCTCGGAGGGGGAGAGGAGGTCGACGGCGCGGGACGCATCGAGGGGCCGCTGCTTCACATCCACCAGGGCGCGCCAGGCCTCATCGGTGGACTTGCCGGCGTAGATGGGCTCGCCGCAGTCGGCGGGGGCCGGGTCACAGGCGGACGTGGCCAGGGCGAGGGCGGTTACGCAAGCGGTGCTCAGCTGTCTCACGTTCATGGGTGTCGGTTCTCCGGGTTGCGCCGCCGCGGACGGCGGAGGGTCGAGAGCGCGAGGAAGCAGGCCGCGGGCAATAGTCCGCTGGCGGAGGAGCAGCCGTCCTTCTTGGGCGGGGCCGGGGGCGGCTCGGAAGGGCCGGCATCTGGGGCAGTCGTTCCCGCGTCGGGCGAGCCCGCGTCCGGCGTTCCCCCATCTTCCTGCGCGGGGGGTGGAGGCAGGGCGGGGTTCGCTTCAATGGTGGGGGCGAACTGGGGCCAGCGGGGGCGGCAGATGTCATACACCGGGCTGGCGTAGGGGCACGCGGGGGGCTGGGTGTCGGGCAGGTTGAGGAGGGGCGTGTACGTCTGGCCCTCATCGGGAGTGGTGGCGAGGGCCCAGTCATGGAGGCGGGAGGCGCCGCAGACGAAGAGGGTCTCTCCCTCGCGCTGCACGCAGGC
Organism: Archangium lansingense; assembly: GCF_026626635.1. GTDB lineage: Bacteria > Myxococcota > Myxococcia > Myxococcales > Myxococcaceae > Archangium > Archangium lansingense. The sequence goes on along the minus strand of NZ_JAPNKA010000001.1, from coordinate 12,545,906 downwards.
GTTGCCATCGGGCAGGGACAGCTGGGTGGCCCGGGCTTCTCCGGCACGTACGCGGAAGAGGCGCGTGGGCGTGGCGGCCCAGAGCGTGTTGCCGTCGGCGGAGACCTCGATGCCCATGAGCTGCTCGTCGACGGCATCGCGCTCCTGGCCCTCCGGGTGGAGGATGGAGCGGAAGGTGCGGCCTCCGTCCTTGCTCTCCAGCACGTACGTCCAGCCTTGCCAGAAGACGCTCGCCCAGAGCCGGTCCGGGTCGGTGTCGGACACCCGCAGGACGAACAAGTCGTACGCGCGCGGCGGGTACTCGGGGAAGGGATGGAGGAGCTCCTCCCAGGTGGCGCCCTCGTCGTCGCTGCGGTAGATGCGCTGGCTCTCGTTCGTGCTGCCGGAGACGTAGAGGCGCCGCGGGTTCGAGGGGGCCACCTTCACGGAGGTGAAGACGACCGTCTCGCTCCGCAGGGAGGTGGGGGTGAACGTCTCTCCGCCGTCGTCGCTGCGGTAGACGCCGTTGGGAAAGCCGGTGCGGCTTGTCGACACCCACAGTCGCGAGGGGTTGGACTCGGGAGAGGCGAGGCTGGCGGGCCACAGCCCCTGCGACTTGAAGTAGCTGTGCACTGTCCAGCTACAGCCGCCGTCTTTCGAGCGGATGAGGTCAGCGCCGGTGGCGGCGAGCAGGGTGCCGTCGGCCTGCCAGAGGAAGGAGCTCGGGAGCCAGCCGCCATAGTGCATGGCATCCGGGCAGATCCAATGCCAGTTCTTCCCGCTGTCGCGGGAAATGAGAGCCCCGAAGGTGGCGCCGACGAACATGTCCTCGGGGTGGCCGCGGCGCACGGTGACACTGGTGGTGTCCGGGTAGCCGAGGTGCGCCAGGGCGACAGGGGTGTGCAGCGCGAGCACTGCCGGCAGCAATCCGCGGCAGAGCGAGGGCAGGAGTTTCATGGCAAGCACTCCGTGGGCGGAACCCGCACGATAAACGTCTAGAGCGGCACGGTATACCGGGGGCTCGGTAGGAGGGGACCGATATATGCCAGACGCCCGCTCGTTCACCGGGCGTGCGCGAGGGCCGGGCACTGCCCGTTGCGGGGCACGGTATCGTGAGCGTACCGAGCCACGAGAGAGGAACGCTGACATGAGGTGGACGCGTCGCGCCTGTACGGTCCTGGTCGCTGGAGTCCTGTCGATGTCCGCCTGCAAGCCCGAGGAGCCAGAGCCTCCTCCGCCGCCTGTTACCACCGACTCGCAGGGGGACTGGGAGGATACGGGCCGTTACGCCGCGTGCGAGGTGGTCAATAGCTCGGCGATCGCCTGCGGGGACCTGGAGAACGTCAAGGTCTCCGGGTGTGATGTGAGCACGCTGGCCAGCATGCCGCGGGACGGCATCTACACGATGGTGTACCGGAACGACGCAGCGGTGCCCGCCATCGGCGTGGGCTCCTTCCGCGTGTCGGCGGATGGGAGCCTCGATGCCTTCCGGGGAGCGACGCCGACGGAACGGCAGGTGGACTCGGACACGTTCTTCCTGTCGAGCACGCGCAAGCAGTCGTCATCGGTCACGGTACGCTACTCGGTGGTGGGCTGTCGCGCGGAGGGCAACCGGCTGTATGGCTGCTACGTCAACTGCCGCAACGGCAAGGCCAACGGTTCGGGCACCTTCCTGGCGGAGCGGTGGACGCGGCGGGCGGGCGAGGCGGAGGCCTCGGGTCTGACGCTCACCTCGGAATCGGCCGTGGAGGGAGGCCTGCCGGTGGACATCTACGTCACCCAGGGCCACGCGTACGTGGTGTCCATTCCGGATGGGGCCGAGCGGGGAGGGCTCACGGTCTTCGACGTGAGCAACCCAGCGGCTCCGGTGCTCGAGACGCGGATCACCCAGCTCAACGACAACTACTGGAACGGGGTCTGGGCGAAGGGGAACGCGCTGTACGTGGCGAGTGCGAGCTCGGGAGTGGTGGTCTTCGACATCTCGGAACCGGCGAACCCGAAGCTGTTGAAGAGCCTGCCCTCGGGACGGGGGCAGATCGACGTGCACACGGTGTTCGTGGAGGGGGACCGGCTGTATGGGATGTCACCGAGCCCGTCGCCGCAGACGCTCATCTTCGACATCCAGCGTCCCACCGAGCCGGTCCTGCTTGGAGAGTACGCGGAGCCGGGGGCGACGACGGATCCGACGGTGGGCTTTCCGCATGACGCGCTGGCGTTCGAGGGGATGCTGTACATCAACCACTGGTCGAGCGGGTACCTGATGGTGGACTTGAGCGATCCGGCCAACCCGAAGAAGGTGGGCTCGTACACGTACCCGTACGCGACGAGTCACGCGAACGCGGTGGGGAAGTTCGGCGATCGGCGTATCGCCTTCGAGGGCGGGGAGAGCTGGGGTGCGCACCTGCGGGTGGTGGACGTGACGGACCCGGTGCACCCGGTGCGGATCGGCGAGTACAAGCTGGAGGCGAGCGCGTCGATCCACAACATGGTGCTGAAGGGGGAGCGGCTCTACATCTCGCACTACCATCACGGGGTGAGGGTGCTGGACGTGTCGGTGCCGGAGAACCCGAAGGAGGTGGCGTACTACAACACGTTCCGTGAGGCGGATCCGGGCCGAGGGGAGAGCTTCTACGAGGGAGCGATCGGCATGAGGGTACCGGGAGACGGGTACGTGTACGTCATCGACACCTCGAGGGGCCTGCTCATCTTCCCCGAGCCCTGAGGGGGGGGAATGGAAGTCCAGTGGCCGGGGTTACATCCCCAGCCGCCAGTCACGGGGCCCACTTTTCGGAGACATTCGGAGGGGGGTCCCTAGGCACGAGCCTCGAAACGTGACACACGGCAATGGCCGCCCCCCTATAGGGGCGCGGCCTCCAGCCCCGCTCATTGGGGCTGGACAAGAAAGAAGACGAGTAAATGGCAACTGGTACCGTGAAGTGGTTCAACGACGCGAAGGGCTTCGGTTTCATCTCGCAGGAGGGTGGGGGGGATGACCTCTTCTGCCACCACAGCGCGATCCAGTCCTCCGGCTTCCGCTCCCTGCAGGAAGGGCAGAAGGTCGAGTTCGACGTTGCCCGCGGCCCCAAGGGTCTGCAGGCGCAGAACGTCCGGCCTATCTGAAGCGCGTCCGTTAGGACCCGCACCGGGCCCAGTCTCCTCAGCGAGGCTGGGCTTTTTTCATTCTCCGGTGGGGTGGGCATCCGTGGCCCGGATGCTTAATCTGCTCTCTCACGAGCGGTACCGTGAGGGGTTCCCAGGAGAGGGGCGGCTTGACCGTCTCCTCGTCCGCCCGGCGGGCCGATTCCAGGCTCATCAAGACTGTAGGCACGGGCCTGGTCTCCAGAAGGAGGCAGGGCCTTTCCCTTTTTCCTTTGGATACTCATGACGGTTACATTCATCAAGCGGCAGAAGGAGCGGGCTCGTCAGCAGCGCAATCAGGACAAGCAGCTCAAGCGCGAGGAGCGCAAGCGCGAGAAGGCCGAGCGCCCCGCCCACGTGGACGGTGGAGTCGACCCGGACATCGCGCACATCGTCCCGGGGCCGCAGGCACCGCTGGAGTACTGAGCGCGTAGCTCGTGGACACGGGCTCGCGGGGGAATACGCTCGGCGCCTCTGCAACGGAGGCAGCCATGACCCTGAGCGTTTTCTCCACCCACCGCCGAGCCTCGTGTTCCCTCTTTACTGCGGTGCTGCTGTTGGCCACGGCCTGCGCGCACCAGCAGCCCGAGGCGCGGCACGAAGAACCCTCCCACACGAAACACTCCCACGGTGAGCACCACGGAGCGATACCGCACCGCTTCGAGAACGCGGAGGAGTGGGCGAAGCGCTTCGAGGAGCCGGAGCGTGACGCGTGGCAGAAGCCGGACGAGGTCGTGAAGGCCCTGGCCCTGCCGCCGGACGCGAAGGTGGCGGACATCGGAGCGGGGACGGGCTACTTCGCGGTGAGGCTGGCGCGAGCGGTGCCCCAGGGGCGGGTGTACGGAGTGGACATCGAGCCGGACATGGCGCGCTACCTGGGCGAGCGGGCGAAGCGCGAGAGCTTGAGCCACCTGGAGGCGGTGCTGGGCGAGCCGGGGGACGCGAAGCTGCCGGAGCCGGTGGACGTGGTGCTCATCGTGAACACGTACCATCACATCGGGGACCGGGTCGCATACATGAAGCGGCTGGGTGAGAAGCTGAGGCCCGGGGGGCGGGTGGTGATTATCGACTTCCGAGAAGAATCGCCGAAGGGGCCGCCGCGGCAGCACAAGCTGTCGCCCGAGCAGGTGCGAGGGGAGCTGGAAGCGGCGGGCTACGGACTTGCCCATACGCACGACTTCCTGCCGGACCAGTACATCCTGGTGTTCCAGCGCGGTTGAGCGTCCACGCCGCCAAACGCTGGCGTGTGGTGGGTGTTTGTTAGTCTGAATCCGCCAGCGCACGTAGGTGAGGGGGGGACCTCAGAGGTGCCTGCGCAGGATGGTTATGCATTCCATGTCTTCCGTTCGTGCTTCGCAGTCACCCCGAGGAGCGCCGCACCTCGGGGTAGTCATGCTCATGGCCCTTCTGACGACGGCCTTGGGTTGCCCGGATCCGAGGCCGGAGTGCCTCTACAACTCGGATTGCGAGGACTCGGCCGTCTGCAAGAGCGGCATGTGCGTTGCCGAATGCCTGCGGTCGGTGGACTGTGAGGAGGGCTATGTCTGCACCGATCAGCGCTGTGTGCGCGAAGACCTGGGCGGCGGAGGGGGCGACGCGGGAGTTCAGAGCTGCGTCTACAACTCGGACTGTGCGGAGCCGAACCTGTGTCTGCAGGGCGTATGTCGTCCCGAGTGCGTGCGGACGGTGGACTGCGCGGAGGACTACGTGTGCCGGGAGTTCCGGTGCATCAAGAACAACCCTGATGGAGGCACGCAGCCGGATGGCGGAGTGGAGCCGGATGGAGGCACGCAGCCGGATGGCGGAGTGGAGCCCGACGGAGGCACGCAGCCGGATGGCGGAGTAGAGCCGGATGGCGGGGTGGAGCCTGATGGAGGCACGCAGCCGGATGGCGGCACGGGGCCGAATCCCACGGATCCGAACAACGCGACCAAGGACACGGACTGCGATGGCCTGAGCGACAAGGTCGAGTTCGAGACGGTTTATGGCGGGCTGCGGACCGACCCGGGCCTGGCGGATACCGATGGAGATGGGCTCCAGGATGGACTCGAGCTGGGAGTCGACCAGCCGGTGGCGGGCACCCAGTGCATCTTGCCTCGGGACGCGAGCGCCGCCCTGAAGACGAACCCGGTCAACCCGGACACGGACGGCGACGGCCTGCGGGACGGCGTGGAGGACGCGAACAGGAACGGTAAGGCGGACGACAACGAGACGCACCCACTGCTCAAGGACACCGACTGCGACGGGCTGCTCGATGGACCGAGCACCGGGAGCGTGAAGGGTGAGGATCAGAACGCCAACGGACACTGGGAGAGCACCGAGACGGATCCGCTCCAGGCGGACACCGATGGTGACGGCCTCGTGGACGGAGTGGAACTGGGCGTCACCAGCAACATGGACCCGGTGGCCTGCCCCAACTTCCTCCCGGACATGGACCCCAGTACGACCACGGATGCGACGAATCCGGACACCGATGGTGACGGGGTCATCGATGGCGCCGAGGACACCAACCAGAACGGAATGGTGGACCCTGGCGAGCTGGATCCCAGGACGCCTGATGCGACAGGGCCAGTGGCCCAGGTCTGCACCGAAGACAAGCTGCGCCCGGTGTCCTTCCAGTCCGAGAGCGGGCCGGACATCAAGTTGGCGCTGCCGCCCTCCTTCTCGGAGGTCACGCAGATCAAGTCCGGTGCCGAGGTGAAGGGACTGGTCGGCTACGACAGCACCTCGAAGATCGCCTTCCTGGCGTTCCGCACCACCCCGCCCGGGGGCTCCGCGGACCCGCTCGGTGACGAGGATGCGCTGCTGCCTCTCCTCGCGTCCAAGGGCGCGCTGACCAACCGCACCGCCCAGGTGTTCAAGACGTGGGAGGGCTTCGAGGCCGTGCAGGCCTTCTATGACCAGGCGGGCTCGACCACGGACCTCAAGCGCCGTACGGACGAACTGGTGGACGCGCTGGTGCCGGGCAGCACGGGCCGCCTCAGCAGCGCCGCGGCGGGCGTCACGGGCAACTTCCGCCTCCAGACGCTCTTCGTGCACCGCTCGAATCAGAGCCTCGTGGTGGTCATCGCGGTGGCGCCCCTGGCGGGCGTGACGGGCAGCAACAGCAGCACCCCCGCCGCCTTCTCCGCCAAGGACCTCTCGGATGGTTCCGCGCTTGCCCAGTTCGGCGAGTCCACGGCGGTGCAGTGCGAGCGCTTCCAGCTCCCGAGCTCCAAGGTGGACTTCCTCTTCGTCGTGGATGACAGCGGCTCGATGACGAGCTCGCAGATGGCGCTGGCCGCGAGCGCCCAGTCCGCGGCCAACGCGCTCAACGCCTCGTCAATGGATTGGCGCATGGCGATGGTGACCTCGTCCTACCACCTGCCCACGGGCAGCAATGGCAACGCGTTCAGGCTGCGGCGTTTCACCCGCAACGTGAGCAATGTGAAGGCCTGGCTCACCGAGGGCAGCGCGTGCTCGGGCACCCCGGGCACGTGTAGCTTCACCGCGCCGTCCGAGCCCGCGACCTGCCCCGGCGATACCTCCGAGGGAGTCAACGGCGGCTGCTGGGTGGGCGTGGCGGGTAGCGGCACCGAGGGCGTGCTCGGCGCGGCCCGCAAGGCCATCGACGACATCACACCGGGCACCGAGCCGGGTGCCTCCGAGTCCGGCACCCTGGTACGTAAGGACGCCACCCTCGTGGTCGTGCTGCTCGGGGACGCGGATGATCAGACCTCTGGCTACACCACGACCGTCACCAACTGCGGTGCGGGGGGAACCTCGGACAAGGCGGGGTCCGGCTGCGAGAGCGTCGTGAACTTCGTGAAGTTCTTCGGTGACCGCGCGGGACTGACGCCCACAAACAAGACGGGGCAGCAGATCTCCGTGCACGGCATCGTGTGCCCGTACGGAAGAGCCTGCGGCTGCTCCACGGGAACCGCCTGTACCTTGAGCGAGCCCTCCCGCGAGTTCAACCCGCAGCCGGCCAACGGGCCGCAGCGCCACGCGACGGTGATCAACGCCTCGGGCGGCGTGCTCGGCTCCATCATCGATACGGCCTCCATCGGGGCCGCGATGGACGCGATCATCGCGGATACCATCGGCAACGCGGGCTACAAGACCCTCAAGCCGCCCATCGGCGCGTCCATCAAGGTGGCCGTGGCGAATGTGCTCGACCCGGCGGTCTGCACCGCGAGCAACAACCTGCCGCGCAGCACCGTCAACGGTTTCGACTTCGATGGCAGCGCGCGCACCCTCTCCTTCTTTGGTGCCTGCCGTCCCGTGAGTGATGCGACCCAGGTGGCGGTCTCGTACCAGTACTGGAAGGACTCGGTGAAGGCGCCCAACGGCGGTGTGCCATGTGAGGACGACCCGAACTACAGCCCAGTCGAGCCGGACCACTGTGCCGGCCCCCTGGAGTGCAGCGCCGCGGGCACCCAGTGCGTCTGCAAGCCCGACTGCGGTGGCACCTGCGGCCCGGCGGCGCGGTGTGACATGGCGCTCTGCGCTTGCGTGCCGTAGGAGCGCAACCTCCTCCAGGCGATCGAGCTCGGCTACCCCGTGTACTGGAGCGTCCTCCTGTACACGGGGCGCCGGCCCCAGGCCGGCAACCGAGTCACTCTTCGAGGGGGCGGCGCTTCGCGGTGAGGACGATGTAGCCCATGCAGCGCAGCGCGTGCTCCGTGATGCGAGCCCATTGGCCCTGGACGCCCGCCAGGAAGTCCTCGCTGTACGCCTGCCGCACTTCCGCCTCCTTCTCGCGGAGGGCGGAGGCCACCGCGCCAAACGTTGGCAGGACGTTCTCTCTCACGTCCAGGAGCTGCTCCAACTCGAAGCCCGCGTCGCGAACGAGCGCGGGGTAGGCCTCGGTGGTGCTGAAGCTCCGGGCAACGAAGGCGCGCTGGAGGAAGGAGCGATCCTCCGGCGTCGCGTCGGCCGAGAGGACGATGTCGGCGATGAGCATCCGCCCGCCGGGGCGAAGGACGCGTGCGAGCTCGCGCAGCACCGCGGCGCGATCAGGCATGTGGAAGAGCGATTCGATGGCCCAGGCGGCATCGAAGGACTCGGCGGGAAATGGCAATGCCATGGCATCGCCTCGGTGGAACGTCGTCTGTCCACCCATCCCGAGCTGGTTTGCCCATCTCCCGGCCTGTGCGGCCTGTAGTGGGCTGATGGTGATTCCCTCCACCTTGCACCCAGTGCTCCGCGCGAGCTGGATCGCCGGCTCCCCGAGGCCGCACCCGACGTCGATCACGCGTTGACCCGCCTGACTCCCGAGCTGTCCGAGCAGCAGGTCCGTGAAGCGCTGCTGGGCCTCGCCGAAAGAACCGCCAGCGTCACCTTGGGGCCAATAGCCGAAATGCAGGCTCCTGCTGCCGATGATTTCGTAGAACGGCGTGACGGAGTCGTAATGCCGCGCCACGGATTCCGGGGTCGCTTCGATTTCCGTGCTCATCGCGCTGCCTCGTTTCTCCTGAAACATTCGCACCCCTATGCGCGGCATGGGAACCCTGGCAGGCTGATTGGGTCCGAATGCGAAGCTATCAGGTCTTTCAACCCACCATCGACGCAGCCTGGGAGCTTCTGGAAACACGGCTCACCACCCTGCCGCCTCCGCTCGATGCGCTGGCGCGCCGCTTTCTCTCGCACATCTCCGAGGGAGAGAGAGGCCACCGAGGTTACTTCGCCAGCCGGCTTGCTCCACCGCTCGTCTTCCTCCCACTCTGGCTGCGCGAGCGCTTCCGGCGCGAGCACCCCGCCTCCGCGCTCTCGGAAGAGGTGACGGTGCGCCTCGTGGCCGCCGCCATGTGGGGTTATCTGTATATCCGCATCCAGGATGATGTCCTCGACGAGGCCCACCCGGAGCGCTCGCGGACGCTGCTCGGCAACGTGTGCGCGTGGGAGATGGCGCGTCTCCTGGAGGCACTCGTGGGGGACTCGGTCGCCTTTCGCACGGCCTTCGAGCGGGCCTGGCTCGACTTCACCCGGTGGACGCTCGCGGAGCACGAGCAGCTGCTGTCCGGGGCCGAGTACACCGAGGCGCAGTTCGAGCAACATGCGCGCAAGGTGGCCTTCGCGCGTGTGCCCGCGCTCGCCCTGTGCATCCTCGCTGGCCGCCCCGAGCTCGAGCCCACCCTCGAGACGCTGGTGGAGCAGCTTGGTGTCGCCTACGGGTTGACCAACGATGTGGTCGGTTGGCAGAGGGATCTCTCCAATGGCCATCGCACGTTCCTGCTCGCGCGTGCTGGCTTCACGCGCGGAGAGCCCCTGGAGAGTGCGCGCCGCAAGGTGCGGGAGGCCCTCTACGGTCGTGGTCTCCTTGCCGCGACCCTGGACTCCTCGGCCACGTGGCAGCGCCGCGCCGCCCAGAGCGCGGAGGCTCTCGGCCTCGCGGAGTTCTCCGACTACACACGCGAGCGGCTCGCGCTGCTGGATGAGCTGGCGTACGAGGCCAGTCTGTTCCAGCTCCGCTGGGTGCTCGCTGGGGAGAGGGCCCGTTCATGACGCCCGACCAGGTTCGCGCCACCTACGACGAGTCCTACGCTCGCCGCTACGACGCCTCGTTCCTGCTCAATCCCTCGCACGGCTTCCGCGACAAGACGCTCCTCGAGCTGTTCCTCCTGCGGATGCTCACGCTGCAGGCGGACTCGTGGCTGGATGTGGCGTGTGGCACCGGCTTCTTCCTCCGCCACGGGCGCGGCAATCCGAGCCTCCGCTGCACGGGCTTGGATCTCTCTCCCGCCATGCTCGCGCGTGCGCGCGAGGCGAACCCCGAGGCCCGGTTCATCGAGGGCGACTTCCTGGCGCCGCATCCGGAGCTCGAGGGGCGCTTTGCCCTCACCACCTGCATGTGGGGCGCCTACGGGTTGCAGGAATCGGTGGAGCACATCGCTCGGCTCGTGGAGAACCTTGTCCGATGGACGTGCCCGGGTGGCACCGTCTTCATGCCGGTGTTTGATCCGGCGGGCTTCGTCACCCTTCAGGCCGAGGGACGGCTGATGAAAGTCGTCACGCTTCGCGCACCGGATGGCACACGCTGGTCGTATCGCGAGCCCGACGGGAAACTGCACGAGGACGTGCTCGCGCCGCCACTCGACGTGATGCGCGCGATGTTCGAGCCCGCCTTCGACAGCGTCGACCTCAGGCCATATCCCGACACACCGATGGCCGCCCTCATCGCACGGGGGCGCCGCGTCCCGGGCGGGTAGCCCGGAGTTTCTTCATCACCTTGGAGGGGAGAGCATCATGGATAGGAAGATCATCGACGAAATCATCGGCCGTGCCATCACCAGTCCCGAGTTCCGCAAGGCGCTGATCGACGACCCCAGGAAGGCCCTGACAGACGCCGGTTACCCCGTGGACGACGCGTTCCTGGCGCTCCTGGATCCCGCCCACCTTCAGGAGCTGGACACCATGGCGACCGAGTACGAGCAGCGCTTCCTCGGCGGAAAGACCGTCCATGACGCCGTCAGTGCCAGCACCACGGACGATGGTGGCACTGGCGACAGCAGCCCCGGCACCATGGGCTGAGGCCCCTCTATTCCGGACCGGGCGGGTGTCTCAGGACGCCCGCCGCTCCTCGGTGGGCTCGGCTTCCGGCAGCGAAGCGCCGATCGTGCCCAGCACCCGCCGCGCGATGGCCTCGTCGCGCTCGCGCTCAACCAGGATTTTCGCGCACGCGGCGCGCTCGAGCAGCCCCTGCGCCTCCTCATAGGGCGTCTTCAGGGTGCGGGCGAGGTCCACGGAACGCAGCGTCGCCGTCCGGGCCTGCTCCAGGCGTCCCTGAATTCGTGCCAGCCGGGCCTCGATGCGCGCGGCCGAGGTTGCACCGAAGCGGAACACCTTGGTGAAGCCCTGGAGGGCCTTCAGGGCGAGCCCGATGGCCTGCTCCGACTCCTTGCGGGCCTCCGCGCTCAGCCCGCCGCCAGCCAGCAGGTTCAGGTGGTAGTCCGCCACGTTGGCGAGGCCGATATCGAGCGCGTAGTGCAGGCCGGGCTGGAACTTGAGGAGCGGCGCGGCCATGCGCGCCACGGCCTGGGCCGTCTGCGGCTGGGTATGCGTGAGCACGCTGAGGGCAATCAGCTTCTCCGCCGGGAACTGCTGCTCACCGATGAGGCCGAGCGCCCGCTCCGCGTACTCGCGCGCGGTGTCCAACCGTCCGCGGCGGCGCTCCACCTCGGCGAGGAAGGTGTACGCCTGCATCTCCGAGACCGTGTAGCCGCTGCGGCGGGCGCTCGCGGCGACCTCCTCGAGGGCCGCCGCGCTGTCGGCGAGCCGCCCCGTGTAGAGCAGCACGATGCCCCGGTTGAAGCGCGGGTGCAGCCCCGCCTCCGTCTGCCGGGCGCCGAGCTGGTCGTCGATCCCCACCGCCTTCTCGATCATCGGCAGGGCGGCGTCCCAGTCCCCGTTGAACAGGTGGTACAGGCCGCAGATCTGGTTCACGTAGCTGATGGTGACGAGATCCTGGATGCCCGGCAGGGCCTGGACCGCGCTGTCGTAGTAGGAGCGGGCGATGCGCTGCAGGCCCAACGTGCTGAAGAACGCGCTGGCCTGGACCCACGCATTGACGAGCTCGTTGGACGGGCCGGCCTCCTCGGCCTCGTTGAGCTGCCGCACCAGGGCATGCAATCCCTGCAGGGGCTGTCCGGCGAAGAAGTAGAGCTTGAGGTGGCTGCGGCGGATGTTCGCGGCCTGGAGCAACCGCTCGCGCCCGGTAGAGCGCGGCTGGGCCGGGCGCACCAGACGCCGGTAGGCGTGCAGGCCCAGCTCCTTGAGCATGTCCACCGCCAGGGGGGCGGTGCTGTCGGGCACGGGGCAATCCAGCAGCTTCAGCGCCTGCGTGTACTCCTTCAGCGCGTCATCATGCCGCCCCAGGCGCAGCAGGGCCTCGGCCCGCATCTGCGTGCGCTGGCTCAGGTCCTCGTGGCCAGGCTTGAGCGAGCCCTCCTTCTCCAGCCGCTCCGCCTCGGTCAAGAAGGTGAGCACCTCGGGGTTCGCATAGGCATGGAGCGCCTGCTTCGCGGCCCGCATCAGGTAGGAAATGGCCCGGGGCTTGTCGTCCGCCATCGTCCAGTGGTGCGCGAGCAGCGGCAGGAACTGCTCGATGTCCTCGGCGCGCTTGCGTTCGATGAGCTCCGCGAGCGCGCGGTGCAGATCCCTCCGCTGGGTGAACAGCATGAGGTTGTAGGCCACGTCGCGCGTGATGATGTGCTTGAAGATGTACTGGAGCTGCGGCAGCGGCGACTCGAGCGGGGTGAAGCCCATGGCGTCGAGCGCGGCGAGGTAGGAGTCCAGGTGGGGCCGCTCATCGGCGACCGGGTAGATGGCACTCAGCGTGTCCGGGTCGAACACGCGGCCGATGACGCTGGCGACCTTCAGCGGGAGCTGGAGGTGGGGCGGGGCGCGGTCGATGCGGCTGGTGATGACGCCCTGGAGCGTGTTGGGCAGCGAGATGGCGCTCAGGTCCGGCACGAGCAGCCGGCACTGTCCGTCCTCCACGGCGATGGCGCGCCGCTCGAGCAGCTCGCGGACGAGCTCCTCGCAGAAGAAGGGGTTGCCCGAGGCCTTGTCGCACAGCAGGGTGGCCAGCTGCTCCGGCAGCTTCTCGACGCCGAGGCGGCGCCGCGCCAGCTCCAGGCTCTCGCTCGGAACCAGGCCCTCCAGCTTGAGGTTGAGCGCGCTCGGCTCGCCCAGCACGGCGTTGCTGTCCGGCGTCGGCGATTCGATCTCCGGGCGCCGCGTGAGCACCAGCACCAGCCGAGACATGTCCTGCCGCAGGCGGTTGAGGAGCTTCCACGAGGCCGAGTCGAGCCAGTGCGCGTCCTCCAGCACCAGCAGGAGGGGACTCTTGCTGGCGCGCGCGCGCAGCATCTCGAGTACCAGCTCGATGGTGGACTCGCTGCGCGTCTCGCCCGTTATCTGCGAGGTGACGTCCGTCTCGGGTAGCTCGGCGGAGAGGAAGGCGTTGAGCAGCGGAGCGAAGCGCTCCATGCCGGACTTCACGCCGAGGTCGCGCAGCACCTCCTCACGTCGCGCCGGCTCGTTGGCGCCGGGCCCGATCAGCTCGGCGATGATGGGCCTCCATGCGAACCACGCGGTGTTCTTCTCGAAGGCGTCCGCCGCGCCCCCCAGCACCGAGACGCTGAGGCGATCGGCCTGGGCCAGCAGGTCGATGATGAGTCGAGACTTGCCAATGCCCGCCTCGCCCTCGATGAGGACGAGCCGCGAGGCGCGCTCCTCACTGAGCTGGCGCAGCGTCTCGGCGAGCTGCCGGCGCTCCTCGGTGCGGCCGATGAGGCTGGTCAGCTCCGGGAGCGGGGCGGCGGGAGCGCTGCGCCGGCGCGGCTGGAACATGGGCACGGGCTCCGTGCGGCCACGCACCTTGCGCGGGGGCAGCGTCTCGAACTCGAGCCGCGCCTTGGCACCCGCCTGAGTGGCCTCGTCGCACAGGATGTCGTCCGTTGCCTCGGCCATGATGCGCGCGGCGAGGTTCATCACGTCGCCGATGAGGGCATAGACGCGGCGCTCATCATTGCCCACGGTGCCGGAGAACACGCGGCCGGTGGTGATGCCGATGGAGCAGCGCAGGCCTTGCTGCTTGACCGCGTCGCGCACGGACAGGCCGGCGAGCGCGCCGCGCTGCGCATCGTCCTCGTGGGAGAGCGGCGGCAGGCCGAAGGCGGCGATGACCGTGACGCCTTTCTCATCCACGCCGTACTGATAGATGCTGCCCTCGTAGCGGTAGACCGCGCCCTGGATGGCCGTCATCACCGAGTGGGCCTGCGCCAGGGGCGTGCGCTCACTGAGCTCGGGCAGGTTGATGAAGAGGACCGTCACCTGGCGCAGCTCCGCCAGCCAGTCGTGGTGGCCCGCCTCGATGCGGGTGCGGATGGCGGCGGGCAGGAGCGCCTTGATCGCCTGCTCGCACTCGGCCGGAAGCTGCGGCCTGGGCTCGCGCCGCAGCGGCAGCGGGTTCTGCACCCGCGACAGCTGCATCCAACCGCCGGACTGGGTCTGGCCCTGGACTCGCTCGCGCAGGAGCGAGGCCACATCGGGCGAGAGCATCACCCGACCTGGGACGAGCGGGAGGTCCCGGCTGTAGATGCGCTTGAGCGCACTGCCGCTCGCATAGGTCTCCCAGCGGTCGCGCACGCCGCCAGCGTAGACGAGCGCCACCTCGCCGACGTCGATGGCCACCTTGAGCTCGAGCTTCTCGGAGGAGGTGGCCGCGGTCTCGGCCATGCGGCTCTGCAGGGCCAGACCACACTGGGCGGCACGCTGCACCACCTCGCGGAGGTCCTCGCCGTACCAGACGCAGATCATCGCGTCTCCGGCGGAGCTGAGCACGTCGCCGCCGTGCTCCAGCACCGTGCTCATCATCATGCCGAAGTAGGCATTGAGGATCGTCGTGAGCTCATCGATGCCGGCGGGGCCTCGGCGTGCGAAGCGCTCGCAGAGCGGGGTGAACCCCGACACGTCGAAGAAGAGCACCGCGCCCGGCCGGGCTTCCCGAAGTGGCTCGTTCAGGGGTGCGGTGCGTGCGCGAACGGCTCGCTGCACCTGCATGGGAACGTAGGCCTGGAAGATATCAGTCAGGGTTGGCATGGGGCGCCCTCCGGAGTGGCGCGGAATGACTTGAGTTTACTCCATGTATGGAGATTCAAAAAGCCACGTGGAGTGATCGCAGGCGCCGGCCCAGGGGCGGCAGCGGCCTCCACTCCGGGGCCGCGGGGGCTGGACGGAGCCGGGGGATGCGCTCCAGAAGTGTTTGAAAGCAGATCTGCCCCTGCAAGCGGGCAAGCGCTGCACCCAGGCAGTAGTAGTTTCCCGTACCTAAAGCCAGATGCCGGTTGGGCCTCCGGGTGATGTCGAACCGCTCCGGCTCGGGAAATGCCTGGGGGTCGTGGTTGGCGGCTTTGTAGACGAGGACGAAGAGCTCCCCGGTGAAGAACCGCCGGCCACCCAGCTCCAGCGGCTCCCTGCTGACCCGGACCATCGCGTCCGAGGCCCCGTCGTAGCGCAGCATCTCCTCGATGGCCGAGGCCATCAGCTCCGGTTTGTCACGAAGCAGTGTCAGCTGCTCGGGGTGCTCCAGCAACAGGTGGAGGCCGCTGGAGAGCAGGTGGCTGGTGGTCTCGTGCCCGGCGAAGAGCAGCAGCGTGCAGTTGGCGACGATCGCCTCCGGCTCGCGCGCGAAGAAACCCTCGTTCCGGGACACCAGGGCGCTGATGAGGTCCTCGCGCGGCGCTCGGCGGCGCTCGGCGATCAGAGGACGCAGGTACTCTCGCATCTCCAGGAGGCTGCGCTGGCCGCGATGCAGCCCCTCCAGGTTCACCTGCTGGAAGAAGCTGAGGAGGTCGGATGACCAGCGCAGCAGCAGAGGGTGGTCTTCCGGTGGAAGCCCGAGCAGCTCGCCGATGACCCTCGCGGGCAGGGGACGGGCCAGCCCCTCCACCACCTCCAGCTCCCCCTGCGCCTGGGCGGCGTCGAGCAGCTCGTCGGTGAAGCGCTGCACGCGCGGACGCAGCTCCTCCAGCCTGGTGGGGGTGAAGTACTTCTTGAGGGCGCCCTGGAAGTCCTGGTGATCCTGCTCGCTGCTCAGTCCCGCCCACAGCCGGATGGAGTCCCGCGCCGGTTGGAGCTGCTGCTTCGTCTGTGCTGGCAGTCCGTCCCACCAACCCGTTCCCGGCGGGGAGAGCAGCCGCTCGTCCCTGCCGGCCGCGAGCGCGTCCGCGTAGCGCGTCAGCACCCAGCCACGAAACTGGGGGCTCCAGTAGATGGGGTGCTCGGTGCGCAAGCGGCGCAGGAAGGCGTGCGGATCCTTCACCACGGACGGAGCAAAGAAATCGTAGGTCTCCGCGGAGGACATGCTCCCCCTCTTCCATGTGAGAGCGCCCGCTGTCACCATCCCTCACACAGCCGTCGCTTCGCGCGACGTACGTGGGAGAGACATCGTGGGTTCAACGAGCGAGGTCCTGTTCAGCCAGAGGATACCGCTGGAGGACGTTCGCCGCCTCCCCATCTTCGAGTCACGCGAGGAGAAGATCCTCCTGGCGAGCCAGATGGAGGTGCTGCTCGACAAGTTCTACGTTCACCTGCCGCTCAAGGAGAACATGCTCGGGGTGAGGCCCGTCCAGCAGGCGCGGCTGCTCCAGGCGAACGTCGAGCTCTATCCGGATGACTACTCGTTCATGGCGGCGTTGCTGCAGCTCTCCACCGGGTTGCGTGACTTCCACACCATGGTCGATCTGCCGGAGCCCTGGTCGAGGTTCACCGCCTTCCTCCCGTTCCAGCTCCATGAGTACTTCGACGGCGCGGGAGCCCCCCACTACCTCGTGGGCGAGGTGTCACCTGGAGCGGACCTGGGCGGGGACTTCGTCAGCGGCGTCGAGGTGACGCACTGGAACGGCGAGCCCATGGCGCACAAGGTCAAGCGCCTCGGGAGGATGACGGCGGGCTCCAATCACCAGGCGCGGTGCCGCCGGGCCCTGGAGTCGCTGACGCAGCGCATCTTGAAGTACGGCCTTCCTCCCGATGAGGACTTCGTGTTCCTCTCCTACCTCGGCAAGCGGGGGCCCACCGACATCAAGCTTCCCTGGCTCGTTCGGGAGGCGCCCCTCCCAGGTCAGTCGGCCGCCAGTTCGGCGACGACCACCGGTCTCAACGAGCACTCCATTCAATTGCAGCGGCTGCGCAAGGAGCTGTTCTGTCCCGACCGCGTGCTGCAGGAGCAGAAGATCTCGGAGCTTCGCGAGCAGAACTCGCCGTCGGCCACGTGGTCCCTCCTGGAGCGGACCCTCCAGACGGACAGTCTCTATCCCGAGAGTCTGTCCTTCCGCGTCGTGGAGACCCCCAGCGGGACGTTTGGTTATCTCCACATCGCCAACTTCATGGTCAGCGACGTGGATGGCTTCGTCCGGGAGGTCGAGCGCATTGTCCGGATGCTCCCCCAGACGGGTCTCATCATCGACGTGCGCGGCAACCCCGGCGGTGCCATCCCCGCGGGTGAGCGCATCCTCCAGTTCTTCACTTCGGCCCGCATCGAGCCGGAGCCCGTCTCCCTCCGGTGTACCGACTTCACCCGCAAGCTGAGCGAGTCCGGTGAGGGGTGGGCTCCGTGGCGGCCCTCGCTCCGGCTGGGCGTCGTCACGGGCGAGCTGTTCTCCCAGGGGTTCCCGTTGACCCCGGTGGAGCAGGCGAACAGCACCGGGCAGATCTACAAGGGCCCAGTGGTGCTCGTGTGCGATGCGCTGAGCTACAGCGCCACCGACTTCTTCATCGCCGGTTTCAAGGACCACAACATCGGGAAGCTCATCGGCGTCGACTCACAGACGGGCGCGGGCGGCGCGAGCATGTACTGGCATCAGAAGCTGGTCAGTGATTGGCACGATGTGCCCGGCAGCCCGTTGAAGCCGCTCGCGCGCGGAGCGGCCATGCGCGTGGCCCTGCTGCGCTCCACCCGCGTCGGCGTGAAGCGCGGGCTCCCCGTGGAGGGGCTGGGCGCGGAGATCGACATCCGCTACCGGTACACCCGGGACGATGTCCTCCACGGGAACGTGGATTTGATGAACCGGGCCGGACAGGTGCTTGTCTCGGGGGCGTAGGGGCACGGTGGGGAACCCGGCACCCTCACCCCGACCCTCTCCCGGCGGGAGAGGGGTGCTTGCTCAACCTGGTATCTCCTGGCTCTACGTCATGGCGATGGGGTGGGACCGCAGCCACTCCTGGGCTCGGCGGATCCGCTCGGCTGAGGTGGGCAGGTTCATCTCTCCCATCAGCTTGCGGTACGGCTCCAGGTCCTCGGCCGTCCACCGCGTCTTGGCCTCCAGGTCCGCCCTCACCACCTGCTCCTCTGCCGAGCGCGCCTGCGGCTCGCTGTAGGAGGTCAGGATGGCCGCGAGGATCATCCGCACTGGCTCCGCCTCGAAGGCCACCGCCGCATCCGAGAAGAAGGCACGCGTCGCCTCGTCCAGGGCCGCGTCCTTCGCTCGCGCCCTCATCCGCTCCAGCATCCCCGGCAGCACCTCGTGGTCCGAGTCCAGCGCTGACCTCACCGCTCCGAGGAAGGCAGACACCGCCGCGCTCCGGGCCTTCGCATCCATGCCCGGCACCTTCAACGCGTTCAGCGGCTCCCACAGCACGCTGGTGAGCCACACCTGCTCCTCCGGTGTGAAGACAGACGGTGTGATGCTCTGGCGCATCGCCGTCTCCACTCGCGCTGATCTCTCCTTGGCCTCCTGCGTGATGCGCGCGGCCAGTTGTGGATCCGACTCCACGTACTTCACCAGGGGATCCATCTCGCCTTCACCCGCCTTGCGCAGCACCTCGCGCGCCTCGTCCGAGAGGTCCGCGCTCGCCGCGAGCGCCTCCAGCTTCGAGGCGAGCTGCTGCCCATGCCGGGCGCCCCACTCGCGGAACTGGACGCCGAACACCACGTCCAGCACGGGCCGATCCTCGGGCTGGAAGCTGCCGCTCTTCGGCGTGGTGGCCAGCAGCGCCCCCAGGCACAGCGCCTGTCGATCTTCCGAGGACAGCCCCGCCGTGGTGGCCTTCACCAGCAAGGTGGTCCGCAGCTTCTCGAGGAACGCACGCGTCCCCAGCTCGTGCACCGTTCCCAGCCGCAGCGTGTTGCGTGCCTGGGCCGGGTCCCTCTCGACGGCCGCCTCCAGGCGCTCCAGCTCGCGCGACACGTGCTTGTCGAAGGCCTCCGCATCGAAGCGCAGCCCAGGCCCGGGGCCCCACTCCGTCAGCAGCTCTCCCAGATGATCCAACGTCTCGGACACGCGCGACATGTCCCCACTGCCCAACATGTCCAGCGCCGCCTGTAGGTCACCGGCGAGCGGGTGCGCGGCGGGCGCGGGCGCGGCAGCCGCCTCCTTGGCCCGGTCCTCGGCGGCGTGACAGGACTTGTATTTCTTGCCACTCCCGCAGGGACAGGGGTCATTGCGTCCGGGCTTCTGGCGGCTCATGTCCTCACACCTCATCCAGGTAGAAACGACGGGGCCCGGCACAACCTGGTGCCGGGCCCCATCCTCATCCAGGTGTCCTCCCTAGCAGGGCGGACGCGTCAGGGCGAGTAACCGAGCGTCAATCCAATCACGTGGGCCATGCCGTTGTACGTGCCCGGCAGGGGCGGGAAGGTGCTCCGCTGCTCCTGCAGCAGGACGAGCTGGTAGCCCGCGTCCACCCGGAAGGCGGAGAAGGCATACCCGGCACCCACCGAGATCTTCAGCCGGTCCGCGTCCGGCAGGTCCGGCGCGAGCGTGTCCTCGGGGGAGGGTGTCGGGTCGTAGACGAAGCCCGCGCGTACCGCCAGCGCGTCCGTCACCTTGTACTCACCACCCACGCGGACGTTCCACCGGTTCTCCCAGTTCTTGACGGAGGGCTGGTTGAACTGGGGAGTGGTCTCGAGCTCGAAGAGGAGCTGCTCGATGGTGGACCACCGGACCCAGTTGACGTCGGCGGTCAGTGTCAGCTTCTCATTCAGCGGGGTGAAGGACACGCCCAAGCCCAGCGAGGCCGGCAGATCGACGTCCAGCGAGACGGGCTGGTCCGGGAACGACGGGGCCACCGGGTCCGGGAAGCCCGAGAAGTCCGCATTGCCCTGGGTGGACATGGCGATCCCGCTGCGGAAGTGCGCGCCGAGCGTCAGCAGCCCCGGCATCACATCCGCCTGGACGCCTGCGTTGTAGCCGAAGCCCCAGTCATTGGTCGCCAGTTCCACCTGGCCCGTGGCACCCGCGGCGGGCGAGGGTGGGGGAACGACGATCTGCTTGCGGACATTGATCGTGCCGTAGACCGCCTGGAAGCCGACTCCGAGCCGCAGCCACTTCACCGGCGCGAACGCCAGCGTCGGGTTGATGTCGTAGGTGGCCACCCGCGACTCCAGGGCGAGCTGCCGTCCCACGAAGTCATCCGGCCACTTGCTGTTGGCTCCGAAGGGGGTGAAGACGCCCACGCCCGCGGCGAGCTGCTCGTTGATCCTGTAGACGAAATAGCCGTATGGCGGTGGCGACACCGGACTCTGGGACTGCTCGACTCCCGTTGCGTCGGGCGTGAAGCCCAGGTCCACCAGGATGAGCGAGCCGCCGAGCTGGATGTCCAGTTTGTTCACTCCCATGATGCCGGCCGGGTTGTAGTAGATGGCCGATGCATCCTTCATGCTCGCCACGCCCGTCGAGCCCATGCCCGTGGCCCGGCCTCCCTGGGTGTCAATGGTGAGGCCCGCTGCCTGGCTAGCCCCCGCGGCGAGCAGTGTCACGACCGTCAGTGTCTTCTTCATACATGCGAGCCCTTTCTCGCGACATCCGACTGCGTTTGACTTTGGGAGGGTAAGGTTGAGTCGTACTCGGAGTGAGGCATCCCCCTCCTGCGGGCCATGGTGCGTGCGCTCCCGGACAGAGCAGGGCGCCGGGCCAACCCTTCTCGTCGGGTGGAAAACGGACGATGCCTGGGGGCCTTCACTGGGTATAGGTTGGGCCCATGAAACGACTGCTCGGTGCAGTGACCCTCATGGCGGCCGTGGGCGTGGCCCAGGCCCAGGCGCAGCAGACTCCCCCGCAGGCCCCGGCGGCGCAGCAGGCCCCGCAGGGCGCTCCAGAGGCGGGCGGGCTCACCTGGACGTCCCCCTCGGGCTGGGAGACGCAGGGCGCCCGGCCCATGCGCGTGGCCACCTACCGCATCGCTCCCGCCAAGGGCGATACCGACTCCGCCGAGCTGGCCCTCTTCTACTTTGGTGCCGGTCAGGGCGGCGCGGTGGATGCCAACGTGAAGCGCTGGCTGGGCCAGTTCCAGAAGGCGGATGGCAGCCCCATCTCTGAAAAGGATGCGCGCTCCAAGAAGGAGACCCTCAACGGCCTCTCCGTCACCACCCTGGACGTCAAGGGCACCTATACCGGCGGCGGCCCCATGATGGGCCCCTCCACCCCGAAGCCTGGCTACCGTCTGCTGGGCGCCATCGTCGAGGGCCCCGAGGGTCCCCTCTTCTTCAAGCTCACCGGCCCCGAGCGCACCGTCGCCAGCGCCGAGAAGGGCTTTCGCAAGCTGCTCGAGTCGGTGAAGAAGAAGTAGGAAAAAGTTTTCCCACTTCCATCCGTTGACACCCTTGAACGTCGGGAGCGCGACGCGCTCCTGGCTCGGGTGTTCTGTGTTTCAACAGGGGGTTGCGTTCTCTCTGCACGGCACGGAAGGCGGACACACGTTGAGCGGTGAGCCGGGGCGTGTGCATTCCGACCCATCACCTCGAACCCCACGAGTGACCGCGTACCAGGGCTCCTCCTCCCTGGATTGGGGAGGTGCACCCTCATCCCCTTGTTTCGGATGGAAAGCGCCATGAGACGTCCCTTCCTGACCTTGATGATGCTGGCTGTGCTCGGAGTCGCTTGCAGTCAGCAACGGCAGCCAACCCCCCTGGCGCAGGTGGATGCGCAGCAACTGGCGGAGGACTCGCGCGTCATGGCGCGGTACTACGCGCAATGGCAGGCGTCCCTGCACGCGCAGGCCCTCAATAGCGGCAACAACGAGAGGATGCCGCTCGACCTGAACAATGAGGAGCACTACCGCTTCGTGGTGAACCGGCTCCAAGCCTCGGGGCTCTCCCCGCTGAATGCCCCGCGGCTCTTCCTGCGCCTGGAAGAGCTCCACCGCCGGGTGCGGTTGTCCGAGCGGCCCATGGAGGTTCCCGCCGGGGCGCCGCTGCAGGCCGCGGGCATGCAGGTCACGGAGGAAGGGGCGTTGTGCGGGCACATGATTCCGCTCCACGCCACCGGAGGGGATGCCACTCATGCCCGTTTCCAGGGCACGGGCCTCACCTCCTGCTTCGGCGGCTCGGACTACGGCTACGTGGACTTCAATGCCTACTCCACGGACGAGCAGCAGACGCTCTTCGAGCTGCTCACCAATGAGTCCCACGAGGAGTACGCCGGCAAGGTGTTGGAGACGACGCCCGTCTCCCTCTCCGTGGAGCGCAAGGAGGGCCGTCAGCTGCTCGTCGATTCGCTGGCCATGGCTTTCAACGAGACGACGGGCGAGGATCAGATCACCTATACGTCGGTGACGGCCACGCTGCATCTGTCGGGAGCGGGGGAGATGGGCCTCTTCCTCGAGCACCCGCGGGAGCTGCTCGTCGAGTCCCCGGACAAGGCCATCCGCATCTGCCTGGAGCGTGGGAGCATCCACGGCTTTCTGGACTGTGATTACGGCTCGGTGCGCATCCATCCGGATGGGACGTGGCAGCCATTTCCGGGCTCGGGCGCTACGGGCATCGTCGCGGTGGATGCCCCCGCCTCGAAGGCCACCGCCATCGGAGGAGGCACGCCCACCTGGATTCCGGACAGGACCGCGTACTGGGCGCCCACCGGGGGTGCTTTCGACACGTCGCGCTTCCAGGTGGCCTTCCGCGGCACCTTCTTCCCCCACGTCATCGACGGGTGCCAGGTGACGAGGGTGACCAGCAAGGTGGCCGCCATCCTGATGGACACGGGCGGGTGGTGCCAGGCGGGCTCGGCGCCCGGAACCATCGTGGGCAAGGGCGAGCTTCCCTGGACGGCGCCCACCGTGCCCAAGGAGTTTCCCTTCGACGGCATCCTGGATTTCGGCACGGGCAACTGCCTGAACAGCGCGCAGAACGTCCGGTTGGAGGTCTGGGCCTACGCCGAGGGCACCTGTCCGGACCCTTGGGGCGGACCGCCCGAGCCTTTCCTCTGCCCCGCGAAGGCAGAGGTGAAGCCCGTGGACTACAAGAAGATCTGCATGGCGGAGGGGACACGGGTGACGCGGGCGGATGGCAAGAGCGTCCCGGTGGAGCAGGTGAAGGTGGGCGAGAAGCTGCTGGCCAATGGCCAGGGCCTGGCGCTGACGGTGACGACGGTTCACCGGGGCGGAGAGAGCAAGCCGTTGGTGAAGCTGCGTGACGAGCAGGGCCGCGAGGTGCGGGTGACGGACACGCACCCCCTGGTGACGGCGGCGCGCGGGGTGGTGCAGGCCGGAGCACTGAAGGTGGGCGATGCGGTGTTGACGCGCACCGGCGCGAGGAAGCTGGTGGCGGTGGAGCGCGTTCCCTATGAGGGGCTCGTCTACAACTTCTCCCTGGGCACTCCGGAGGAGCTGGCCCACGTGGGGCCCGAGGCCCGCACGCTGTACGCCGAGGGCTTCCTGGTGGGGGACAGCCAGATGCAGACGGAGCTGGAGAAGCAGAAGCGGGTGGATGCGCGGGCGGTGCTGGTGCGGCTGCACAGCGAATGGCACCAGGACTTCCGCCTGTCCCAGGCCAGGCACCTGAGCACTCGCCGGTAGCCCGCCTCCCAGCCTTCGAGGTCCCCGAGGGGCCGTCCCGGACAGACCGGGGCGGCCCTTCTGCTTTTCCTCCCCGCCCCGTGTACCCCTGGGTGGAATCACACCTACCCCCACCTTTCTACAGGCCAGAAGGAAAGGAAAAACTTTTCCCAATCCTTTCTACAGACGTGTGTATGGGAAAGGCTTTACCCAATCCTTTCTACAGCATTCTGCGTGGGCAGTATGAAAGTCTTTCCGTTTCTCCTTCTCCAGACGAGGGGAGGCGGGCCAGGGCATCCGCTCGCCCGGTCGTGAGCCCTCCCCAGCGGACGCAAGTCATTGTTCGCTGTTCCCTGGGTTCCTCGAAAGGTGTCTGTGTTTGGACAAGGAAGGAAAAGCTTTTCTCGGACCGTCTTCCCATCCAGCGAGGCGTCCCCACTTTCCGGCCGTTGTCTTCATCCCCTGAGGTCATCCCCATGAAACTGACGTTGAACGCCTCATCTCGGATGCTGCCGCGTCTTGCTCCTGCTCTGCTGTGCCTGGCCATGGCCGGCTCGGGCTGCAGTCAGCAGAAGATGCCCGCGCAGCAACAGGAAGCCGACAAGCAGGCCCTGGTGGCTGATTCGCTCTACATGGCCCGGCTCTACGCCGGCTGGGAGCAACAGGTGGAGTCCCAGGGCCTCAGGCGCGGCGGCCGGGCTTCGCACATGGAGATCGATCTCTCCGATGACACCCAGTACCGCTTCGTGACCAACCGCCTTCAGGCTGCCGGTAGCACGCCGAAGAACTCGCCGCAGCTCTTCCGCAAGCTGGAGAAGCTCCGCAAGGACAAGAAGTCCGGCACCCCGCGCATCCACACCCGCGAGGACAGGCTCGCCTCGGCCGCCGCCGAAGAGGGCGCGGAGAACACGTGGTGCGGCCACCTGCTGCCTCTCACCGACGTGGCCAACTCCGATAAAACGGTGGCGAAGTTCCAGGCCTCCGGTCTCGTGACTTGCTTCGACGGCTCGGACTACGCCTTCGCCAACGTCACCGCCTTCGCCACCAATCGCGAGCGCACGCAGTTCCGCGTGCTCGGCGCCGAGTCCCTCGAGGAGTACGCCGGCGTGGTTCTCGAGACGCCGCCGCTCGACATCAATGTGGCGGTGAACCCGGACGAGGAGCTCTTCGTCGACTCGCTGGCCGTGGCCTTCGACGAGGAGACCGGCGAGTCACACCTGTCCTATGCGGTGGCCGAGTCGTCCCTGCTGGCGGTGGACGACGTCAACACCATCGGCTTCTTGCACCCGAAGGAGCTGATTGGCAGGCACCTGCCGGACAACCCCATCCGCACCTGCCTGGAGCGCGGCTCCGTCGCCGGCTTCCTGGATTGTGATTACACCTCGGGCAGCAAGGACCCCGCCACCGGCGCCTTCAGGCCGTTCGCCGCGCCCTTCACCGGCGTCGCCGCGGTGGATGCCGAGGCCAGCCGGACGCTCTGGGTCCCCGCCAAGAACGCCTACTGGGAGCCCTCCAACGGCAGCTATGACATCAGCCGCCTCTACCTGCCCATGCGCGGCACCTACCAGGTCACCCTGCCCTCCGACTGCACCCTCAACGCCCTGACCAGCGACGCGACCATCGTCCTGCTGGAGCGCGGCGGCCGGTGCAGCGCGGGCACCGCGCCCGGCACCAGCGTGCTCAAGGGGAGCATCCCGTTCAAGACGCCCTTCCTCGACGACTATAACCGGACCCTGCTCAACGTTCCCTTCGACGGGCTGGTGGACTTCGGCAAGGACTGTCTGGCCGTGTACCAGAACGTGCGGCTCATGACCCGTGCCACCATGCGCGCCACCTGCGTGGATTACCGCACCGGCAACACTCGGACCCTGACCCGCTCTCGCTTCGAGAACATCGAAAACCTCGACTGGCGTAACGCGTGCCTCGCCGAGGGCACTCGCGTGACGAAGGCGGATGGCTCGCAGGTCCCCGTCGAGCAGGTCAAGGTCGGTGACAAGCTGCTGGCCAACGGCAAGGGCCTCGCGCTCACGGTGACCACTGTGTCGCGCGGTGCCGAGAGCAAGCCCATCGTCAAGCTGCGGGACGCTCTCGGTGGCGAGGTGATGGTGACGCAGACCCACCCGATGCTCACCGCCTCCCGCGGTGTGGTTCAGGCCGGCGAGCTGAAGGTCGGCGATGCCCTGCTCACCCGCACCGGCTCGGCCAAACTCGTCGGCGTCGAGCGCGTGCCCTACGCCGGTCAGGTGTTCAACTTCGCCCTCGGTACGAAGGAGGAACTGGCCCAGGCTCCCGCTGAGGCCCGCACGCTGTATGCCAATGGGTACCTCGTCGGTGACAGCCAGATGCAGTCCACCCTGGAGAAGCAGCGCACCCAGGACTCCCGCGAGGTGCTCACCCGCCTCAACGGCGCCTGGCACGAGGACTTCCGCCGCCACCAGGAGCGGAACACGAGTGCTCGCCGGTAGGTAGGGTGTTCAGAGTGGACCGCTGAAATTTCGAGGGCCGTCCGGGTTTCCGGGCGGCCCTTCGTGTGTTGGTGCGCGTGCGTGAATGTCGATGTTGTTTCCCGGGGAGGGCGTGCTCCCCGGCTGGTTGAATTCCTAGACTCTGTCTCGTCTAGCGTCGGGCGTGGTGTAGGGCGTCAGCAGGATTGCCCCCGTCTCGCCATTGTCGGAAATGGAGCAGACCAGGCTCTGGTGGGTGGATGCATAACGCCTCACGAAGGAGCGCGTCGCAATACAGAGTGCCGCCACGCCACTCGCAGCGCCAATGTCTCCGAATGACACGCAAGGCACAATCGTCTTTACCCCGGCGAGGTCGACATGCTCCTGGAGCAGCGCCTGGGCATGGCCCCAGACCCGTGCTTTCCACTCCTCGCCGTTGAGGTCGACGAGAATGTCACCGCGAAAGGGCTCCTTCCCATCCGCGGCTTGCAAGGTCTCGATGATGGCCGACACCAGGTTGCGAGCCATGGCGGGCGCGAGCCGGACGCGGGAGGCGCCTGGTGACTCTTCGTCCATGGCGCCCGGGGCCGGCCGGAAGGCCGTGGCGAGAATGCGTGCCTCGGTCCGGGCGCCCCGCCGCCTGGCCGGCGCCGCTCGCTCCACCAGCACGCAGGCCGCGGCCTCGCCTGGGCACAGTCCCGCCGGTTGCTCCGCCGTCTTGAGCCGA
Source organism: Archangium lansingense (assembly GCF_026626635.1). GTDB lineage: Bacteria > Myxococcota > Myxococcia > Myxococcales > Myxococcaceae > Archangium > Archangium lansingense. The sequence continues at coordinate 12,519,365 of NZ_JAPNKA010000001.1, read as the reverse complement.
CCTTCACGGATGAGCACGTCCATGCTGAGGCGGTCCAGCCACGAGTCGGAGCCCATGAGGAGGACACGCTCCAGAGGCTCCCGGGCAAGGACTTCGTGAATCCTGCCCAGGGCCGAGGCGGCACCGGCGGGCCCGGCGGTGAAGAAACCGCGGGGAATCATCCGCAGGGGCAGCTCGGAGAGATCGGCGAGCAGGCGCGTGCAGGAGCGCTCGAGCAGCGCGGGAACCTCCGCCCCCGGCCACATGAAGCGCTCGAAGCCCATTTCCGGTAGGATCCATGCGAGCGCCGTGGAGCGCCAGAACGCATGGTCCTCCGGCCCGGGCAGCTCGCCATAGCGCACCATGTCTTCCAAGGCTTCCAGTGCGAGGCGAACCCAGACTCCGGACTGGATGAAGCCGTCGGTGAGCCCTTGGATGGGCGCTCCGATGACGGGGGCATCGAGCTCGCTTTCATCGAAGCACCAGAAGTCATCCAGGGGCTGGCGCCGGACCAGGCCGGCCCGCTGCGCGGCACAGGCCGTCGTCACGTCCCACCCGAGGGTGGACACCATGCCCAGGCCACTGATGAGAAGCGTCCCAGCGGGTGGCATCAGTCTCTCAATTCGGGCAGGGAGCGGAAGCGCTCTGGAATCCGCCAGCTATCGGGGGCTGGGAGTCGCCGGAGGTGGAAGCGCCGGGCCACGCCTGGTGCAAGAGGGTAGTCCGGCTTCACCTTGAGCCCGACCCGCCCGGCGAGCTCAAGCAGGGCAAGGATTTCGGTGGAGACGTGCGCGGTTGTCGAGGCCTCGTCGGGATGGAGACTCTCCTCCTTGCGGGCCTGCTTGTAGGCGCCGAGCTTCTGCTCGAGCACCGCTGCCAGCCCCTCGTCGAACAGTTGCTGGTCGGCCTCCAGCAGACCCCGGCAGAGGGGGATGTGGGGATCCGGATTCTCCGCCGTCAGTTCGGCGAAACGGTCCAGTTCGGCCTGAAGGCCGTTCCGGGGAACTCCTCCGTAGAAGTGGGCCATCAGCAGCCGGAGGTAGAGGAAGTCCTCCTCGTACTCGCGCGTGGTATCCGGGGTGGCCGGACAGAGGGATGCCATCGTCTTCGCCGCGTCGTCATCCCGGCAGGCCACGGCATCGAAGAACGGCTCGGCCTTCGACGTGAGCTTCTGATCGGGTGGGGCGATTTGGAGGAAGTGCTGAAATGCCCTGGCGCTCTTGAACAGGTAGCCGTAGAACGGCCGTGGATCGCTCGAGGCCAGCAGCGAGCCAGCCGCCAATCGCCGGTACATCTGGCATACGTACAGATAGAACTTGAGCGTCGGTGGTGCCGCGATGACCCGTGGCAGCACATCTTCCAGCGCGATGCCGGAGTTCTTGATGGCGATGGGCAGGAAGTTCGGCTTCATGTCTGACTGTGACGACGTCTCGCGCGTAGAAGTCTACGAAGAGGAGGGGGGCCCATCAAGCGCATGGTGTGCTACCCTCCCGGGCCGAGAGTCATCCTGCCTTCCTGGGGCACTGGGGGCACTTCATGTCAGATAATAAGAAGGGACACTTTGGCGACGCGGCGCTCTCCGTGCTCCACAACGTCCAGAAAAATACGACGGAGAACGGTGCCTGTCTGACCGGGCACCTCGGGGGGTTCTCGAAGTTCAGGAACAAGAGTTCCTGCAACTACCGCTATCAGGCCTATGAGCGAGCCAAAGAGAACGTAGAAATCAAGAAGCGGCTCCAGAGTTATAAAGCCCGGTTGTCCACGAATTCGATCGAGACCTCGGCATATCCGGCGGAGAGCGAAAGCATGACTCCCGCCTACTACTGTGCACGCTTGCCGGCGCCCCAGGCGGGTGACTGGGACGTCACTGGCCCCAACCGGGTCGTGACCCGTACGACGTTTTCCAAGAAGACGTACGGCATACCCATTGGTCACAATTTCACTCAGGACACCTGGCCCTATTGGAATAACGCCCACCATCTCATTCCAAAGGGGACTCTGAAGGAGCGGATCCTGGAGGAGGATTCGCAAGTCAGCGAGCTAATGCAAAAAGCCTTGCTCAAGGCGAAGTACAACATCAACCACAAGTTCAACATGTTGTTGATGCCGCAGGATCGCGAGGTCGCGGAGTTGTTGGACCTGCCGCGTCACATCCAGTTGAAGGACGACGACGAGCCTGATCTCGCTGCGATGTGTACGGATCACCCGGCCTACAACGAGATGGTCCGTGAAATGGATTCGGGATTGGATGCGATCATCCAGGATTACAAGGAGATCTGCGACCAGAAAATTGAGGAGGGTGAGCACGATGTTCCTGATGGCCTGCTGGACAAGGCGAGGCTGGAGAGCTTGTCCAAGAGGCTGCTGCGGATCATCCTCGATTGGGGAAGCGATGCCAGGGGCGGCTCGCTCGAAAAGATGTCCATGCGAGAAAAAAAGAAACAGAAGGCAACGGGCGCGCCAGAAGGAAGTCGTGGCAGCGTCAAGCGGCGGAAGCTGGGCGATGGGAAGTGATTTCAGATGCGCTACTATTTGATTGACCTGATGCCCGAGGACAACCCGGACTTCTGCTTCCTGGATTCCTACCCCGAAGGTCTTGGCCTGAAGACGTACAAGCTCGGTAAGGGACAGCCGCTGAAGGACGATTATCCAGCGGATGCGCGCATCTACATGTCCGACAAGGAGAAGGGCATCCAGGTCCCCGACCTGGTGGGCAATAGCCGCTCCATGCTCATCACGAGCCAGCGCGTCAAGGAAGTCATCGAGCGCGTGAATCAGGGGCCCACGGAATACCTGCGTGTGGCGATCTACAACCACAAGAAGCGCGTGGCCTCTCCAGACCACTTCATTCTCAATCCTCTCGGAGTCGTGGACTGCTTGAACCTGCGCGCCTCGGAGATCGAGTATTTCCAAGGAAAGGTCGTCCACGTTGACCGGCTCGTGCTCGATCCCGGAAAGCTCGAGAAGGCTCCGGAGCTCTTCAGGGTGCGTGAGAACTCGAGAGCGTACGTCATCAGTGATCGAATCGTGGACGAGGTGGAGAAGCTCAGGCCAGGCGTCTCCAACTTCTGGCTCGAGGAGCTCGATCAGGAGCCATCAAGGGAGCAGGGCGGCAAGACTTGATGATGCAGGGGCTGAGGATGGCTCAGAAGGGCAGCCAGCTTGGTTTTACGCTCCTCGGGTTCGTCAGCGTGTAGGCCAGTTGGTTCTGCAGGTCCCCGAACGCCAGGTTGTCCAGGTACATCGCCTCGATGCGCTGCTTGCCCACCGCCAGCTCGATGTTCTTGCCGCCCCCCACTGGCTTCGCCACCAGCGTGTCCCCTCCGGCGTAGCTCACCTGGTAGCTCTTGCCCTTACCTCCACCGGCACGTCGAAGCGCAGGTTCTGGGGAACCTCGGCCTTGTAGTTCGTTCCCTTCGCTCCCGGCACCCGCAGGTCGTCCAGGAAGTCGCGCAGGAAGTCTCGCGTCACCTGGCGCGACTGTCCGTCCAGCACCGGGTCCACCTTGTTGTCGTACCCGAAGGCCAACGTGCTGTTGCTCTTGCTCGGGTCCGTCAGGTCCCACGTCGGCAGCGTCAGCATGAACTGGTTCGCCTGCGGCTTCGTCCGGTCCATGTAGTCGTTGTAGTCCGATGCCGAGTCCTTCAGCATCGTGTAGCCGTTGAGCGCGTTCCACAGCACGTTCGTCGAGTCCAGGTTGCCCGAGGGCAGCGGCTTCGTCGTGTCCCGGTGGTCCGCTGGGTGGCCCGTTGCCCGCGTGTAGAGCGATGCGCCAATCGCTGGCAGCCCATTCTTGTTGTAGCCCATGGGCAGGTTGTCCAGCGCTCCTCCGTCCACCAGGTGCACCCGCCGGCCCGTTGCCGGGTCCACCATCTGCACCGGCTCGAACACTCCCGGAATCGCCATGGAGGCCCGCACCGCCAGCGCCACCGGCGTGTCCGGCGTCGTCTCCTGGCTGAAGACGAAGATGCGGTCCTTGGTCGACGTCATCCCGTCCGCCCCCGCCGCGCTGTCGTACGCCTTCGCTGCGAGCAGCTGCAGCGGCACCTTCAGGTCCGCGAACGTCACCGGCCGGTCGTGAATCCCTGTCATCCGGCGCAGCTCCTGGTCGAAGAGCTCGAAGGCCTGCTCTCCGTTGAGCAAGCCGCCGTCCTTCATGTCCAGGTCCCAGTCGTAGAGGTTGCTCAGCCGCGGGTCCTTCGCCAGCGCCTGGATCTGCTCGGGGCCCGCTCCCGTCGCCGCGAACGCCGCCGCGATCGAGCCCGCGGAGGTGCCGCTCAGACTCGTGGGCACCACCCCGAGCTCATACATCTCCGCCAGCATCGCCCCGTACCGCTTGCCCTTGCCTCCTCCTCCTGGAGGCTCAGGTGCACTCCCTGCGGCTCTCCGTCCTTCACCGGCATCCCCAGCTCCGCCCGTCGCGCCGCTACCGCCGCCCGGTACTCCTCCGGCGTCCGCACCGTGCGCGCCGAGGCGCCCTCGCCCAGCTTCAGCTCTCGCGGCCCGTTGCCAAAGAGGAAGTCCATGGGCGCCGGCGGCTTCGTCACCGGCGTGCCCGTGGGGAAGCGGCTCGCGCTCAGCTTCCCGCCCGGCAGCTCCTTCCCGAAGAACTGCGGATCCACCCACATCGCTCCCGGCTTCGGGGCCGTGGTGCGCGTGTAGCCATAGTCCGCCTTCAGCTTGCCCTCGGCCGCGTCCAGCGCCTTCTGCAACTCAGCACGGCGCGGGTGGTTCGCCGGCGTCATCTCCAGCTCCAAGGACAGCTGTCGCACCTTGCCCAGCGTCTCCCGGAAGTCCTTCGTCTGGTCGACGAGCTTCTTGCCCTGCTCGTCCCGAATCTTCGGCGGGAAGATGCGCTCGAGCACCTTGCGCACGTCCCCCAGGTCCACCTTCTTCAGCGCTTCCAGCGGAATCTGCAGCGGCTTGCCGGTGAGGGTGATGCCCTCCCAGCCCTTCGCTCCCGCGGGCCTCGCCCCCGTGGGCAGCCGCGCCTCGAAGGTGTCCACCACCCGATTGACGTGCTGGTTGACGCTCTTCGCCGCGTTCTGCAGCGCCTGGCCCACCTTCTCCAGTGGGTTGGAGGAGGCCGTCTCAGGCTGACGCGGCAGGGCTGTCGGGTTGGACGTACGGGGGGGCTTCACGGACATGTTTCATTATCCCCACATCCGCCCGGAAAGTTGCGAGGGGGGCAGGGGGCCAGGGTGCACGGCAGGGCGCTTGCTACAGCCGGAGAGAGCCAGCAGGGCTTCTGCACTGGAGGTAGTCGTGACGCGCCGCGCCGTCGAGCCCCAAGTCGTTGCAATGCCTGACATCATTCTCTATCCCCGTGACACGGTGATGCGTGCGCTCGAGGTGATGCACCGTTACGGCGTGCACCTGTTGCCAGTGGTGGATGATCGACACGGTGAAGTCCTCGGCCATGTCTCCGAGGAGGAGTTGCACCGCATCTGGTCCACGCTCCCGCTGGCCCGCATGACTGAAATTCTGACTGCCCGCGCTACCCTCGCTTCGGAAGGAAGTGCAGGTGAGCGTCCGCGCGTCGTCCTCGTGCCGGGCGGGCTCGGCGTCCGCTCCACCTGGTTGCACTAACGCGCGTCCGCCACCCGACGGATGGCGGCGACAATCTCCTCGGGCACCTCCTCTTGGAGGAAGTGGCCCGCAGCCGTCTCGGTGACTCGGGCGTTCGGGAAGACTTCCCGGTGGCGCCGCAGCCCGCGGCCCAGGATGGGGTCCTTCACTCCCCAGACGAGCTCCACCGCTCCCCGGAAGGAGCGCGCCCAGGCATCCCCCTCGGTGAGCTCCGCCACCGTGGGATGGTCCGGGCGGTTGGGCACCATGCGCGCCATCGCCAGCGGCGCCGCTCGGTCCACCACCCTCCGCAATGGCCAGGCGTAGGCCTTCGCCACGTCTCCTGAGATGGAGGCCGGGTCTCCCTGCGTGCGCCCCAGCACGGGCAGTGGGTAGTTGAACAGTCGGAAGGCCACGTCGCTCACTCCCGGCAGGTGGGAGAAGCGGTGGAAGGCCGTGGTGCGGAAGCGCTCGGGTTTGAGCAGCGCGGTGTTCATCACCACCAGCCCCGTCACCCGTCCCTCCGCTCGCGCCGCCATCCACGCGCCGATGGGGCCTCCCCAGTCCTGCACCACCAGCACCACGTCCTTCAAATCCAATCCCCGCACCAGCTCCAACAGCGACTCGCCATGCCGCCGCAGCGTGTGTGCCGACAGCTCCCGAGGCTTGTCGCTCAGCCCCAGGCCAATGAGGTCCGGCGCCACCACCCGGTACGGCCCCCCCGCGAGGCCCGCCATCACCTTCCTATAAAGGAAGGACCAGGTGGGGTTGCCGTGCACCAGCAGCACCGGGCGCCCCTCCCCCTCGTCCACGTAATGCATCCTCCCGAAGACAGTCGCGGCGAAGTGCGACTGGTGCGGGTAGAGGCGGGTGATGAAGGTGGGAAGTTCGCTCATGGGCGTAAAGGCGTAGCACTTCCGTGCATGGTCAACATCAGCCCCTCGTCGAGTGCCGACTTCCCAACGGGCTGCCCCCGGGTGCGCGGCCAGATCGCTGCGCGCTTGCCAGGGTGTAGGGGGTCGCCCCCACGCCAACCGGTGGGGGCCTGAGGAGGGCGTGGCATGAAGGCTGTGGCGATCATCCTCGCTGCGGGGGAGGCCAGGAAGATGGGCTACTCCAAGGCGCTCATCGAGCATGAGGGGGGCAGGAGCTTCCTCCAATCGCTCGCGTCGACGTTTGGCAAGGCCGGCTGCTCGGTCATCAGCGTCATCGGCAAGGACGCCGATGCCGTGCGCGACCAGCACCCTGCCATCCACCTGGTGGAGAACGAGCGGTGGCAGGACAGTCAGCTGGGCTCGGTGAAGTCGGGGCTGGAGGCGGCCATTGAGGAGGGCGCGGACGTGGTGCTCATCCACCCCGTGGACATGCCCGCCTTGCGCGCCTCCACCCTCAAGTCGCTCATCAAGGCGATGGGGGACTCCGTCGAGGCGCTGCGTCCCGAGTTCGAGGGCGCTTCGGGCTTCCCCATCCTCTTGTCGCGCGGCGCCGCCGAGCGGCTGCGGGAGATGGATTCGGGCGAGACGCAGTTGGAGGGCGCGGTGCGCGGCCTGCAGATGCGCCGCATCCCCGTGAAGGACCCGGGCGTCGTCGTCAACATCAACACCCCGGAGACCTACGAGCGGTTGTTCGGCTCCGCGCCGAAGCTCGCCCCTCCGCCCAAGCGCCGCGGCAAGAAGGCTGCCGAGTCCACCGGCTCCACCGCGTCCACCGGGGCCTCGGCTCCGATGGAGGTCTCCTCCGAGGGGATGTCCGGCTCTTGAGCTCGGACGGCTCGCTCGGATGGAGCATGGGTTCGTGGCACCCTCACCCTTTCCCTCGTTTGGAGGGAGAGGGGAGGGGCCCGTTTGCTAGAAGTTCAGGCCGATGCCGGCGTAGGGGCCGCTGAAGTAGTCGCGGTGCACCACGCCGTCCACCTGGCCCCGGTCGTCCAGCATCTGGAAGCGCCAGCCGGTGCGCAGCGTGATCGCGTTCAGGTGCAGCGCCAGGCCCGCCTGCGTGTCCAGCTGGGTGTACGGCACCGGCACCACCTGGGCGCGGGCTTCCAGGTCCAGCGAGCCGAACAGGCATCGCTCGAAGGTCAGCGCGAAGCTCGGGCCCGCGAAGAGGGCGTCCGGCGCCTTCGCCCAAGCCACGCCTCCCTCCAAGCGCAGCCGGGTCTGGTCGTCGGTGAACAGCGCGAGCGTCAGGTGTGCGGAGACCAGGTCGATCCTGTCCTCGCCCGGCGTCCCGTCGTCCGTGGCCAGCCGCAGCCCCGTTGCCCCCGCGGCCACGCCCCAGTGCTGGCCCTCGATGCCTGCGTTGAACGCCACCGACGAGCCCGCCCCCAGCGCCTGCCCGTCGACGCCCAGCCGGAACATCAGCGGATTGCGCCTGCGCTCCTCCGGCGGCCGCTGCTGCTGTACGACTACCGGCTCCTGCCCGTAGGGGTACATCGGCTGCTGGCCGGGTTGCTGCTCTACGGCGGGGGGGCTGGGAGGGGGCTCGTAGTGGACCGTCTCGCGGTAGGCCGACTCGTAGGCCTGCGCCCTCGCCGCGGTGTCCGCCACGAAGAAGAGGATGTCCAGGATGGTCCCCACGGTGTTCACCGTGTCGCTCACGGAGCTGGAGCCGCCAGAGCTGGAGCCACCGGAGCTGGAGCCGCCACTGTCGTTGTCGTTGTCGTTGTCGCTGGAGCCCACCGGACTGGCGTCGTGGACGTTGCCGTTGCTCGAGCTGGAACTGGAGGAGTTGGAGCTCTTACCGAAGCGCGCCTCGGCGGTGCCGGAGGTGAGGAACAGGCTCGTTGCCAGGGACGTGCACAGCAGCTGCCTGAGAGTGGGCACGGGGAGTCTCCAGAGCGGAAATGATGAGGGGCCAGTGGGTGACCAGGGGCTCGGACGGATGCCGGCTCGGTTTATTCACGGCATTTTCCGCGGGATTCCCGGGGTGGGGTTCCGCATGTAGGTGTGAGCCCCTACCTGCTGTCGCCGCGCATTGGCGCCGAGTCAGTCGAGAAAGCGTCTCCACCAGCGCTTCGCCTCGTCCTGGGTGAAGCGAATGCTGGAGTAGGTGGGCGGCTCGTCGAGAGAGTAGGTGTTCGAGAGATTCAGCGGCTCGAGCCAGGGCTCCAGCACCCGTGCGAGCTCTTGGTACGCGGGAAGGTTCTGCCCGGCGGACAGGTCTCCCGCTTCGGGCTCCTCGCCGAGGGCGACCACTGCGCGGGCCTCGTCGAGCGCGTGCACGATGCTTCCGGGGGACTGGAGGCGCGCGCGAAGGCCCTCGGCTCCACCGAGCTCGCCCAGCACGGGCTGCGCGAGGAAGTTGAGCCAGTGGATGCCATCGACACGCGTGCCCATCCGGTGTGCATGGAGCCAGGCCGGGCGCAGGTCGATGCCCGGGTAGCGCAGGAGCTCGGCGCGGAGGGCGTTGTCCGTGGAACGCAGGGGCCAGTAGAGGTGGAGGGCGAGGCCGACGTGGCCCGTGGTGAAACGAAGCTGGGAGGCCATCTCCAGGGCGAGCTCGCGCACCTTCGTGGGGCCGTGCACCTGGAGGTACTCGGTGGGGAGCGTCGCGGTGAGGGTGCTCACCAGGTTGGGGGCGGGCGTGCGCCGCGGAATGCGGGCCTGGTACCAAAGTTGGTAGCCGTTGGCGCTGCCGAAGCCGCCATCGAAGATGAGTTGAGTGGCGTAGCCCCTCTTTTCCATGCTGTAGATGGTGGGCTCGCTGAGCTCGTCGATGAAACGGAACGGGCGTTCGGGCTTGAGGAGGCGGTGGAGATAGCTCCAGCGCTCCTCGGTCAGGGAGTCACCTTCATCATCATTGATGTATGCATGATTGATTGTGCCGGGTCCCTGCTCGACCGCGTTCAGGTAGCTCTGGACAGCGTGGCTCACCCCTGATGCGATCTCCGGGTGGTCGTGTGGCATGTAGAAGGCGAAGCGGATGATGTCTCGCGCGAGCAGCTCCCGCGGCGGGAAGCGGGGTGTTTCGCCACTCCAGAGCTTGACGTAGCCAGGGCGCAGTCCCCGGTGGCGGATGCGAGGATAGAAGGCGTTCATTTTTCAAGGAGAGCCTTCGAGGGGGTCGAGGCCTTTCGGAGATATGACAGCCGCCGGACAGCGCTTTGTGAGCTTCTGGTAGCCATTGAGCTGGGCCTTGACTCCGGACATGGAGAGAGGGTCCAACTTGTGGTTGGCGAGGCAGGGGAACTTGAACTCGTAGACGCACTGCACGTCGGTTGCATTTCTCGTTCCGTGCACCACAAAGTCTGGATGGAGCGTGTTGGGGCCTCCGTTCGTGAGCGCGACTCCGTTCACATCGGGGTCCGGTTTGTAGCGAGGCTCGACGGTGAAGTTCTCACGGAGGTCTGCGGGTAAGCGCGCCTTTATACAGGCAAAGGCAGCTGCGTGTTTGAGCTTCCCGAGTTCCTGGGCGAGTGTGATGGGGTCTCCTCCGTCATCGAATGTGACGACCTTCTTGCACTCGGCGTCGTTCGGGAATTTTCCGTTCTCGAACCTGAAGCCGCCGTCGCGCTGCTGGTAGGCCTCGTTGATGTCCGCGTTGGCCTGCGCCACGCACGCCTTGAGCGTTGCTTCGACGAGATCCAACTCCGCGCCAGTCAGGGCCCGCTCGAGGGTATTGAGGCCCTGTACGGCTCTTGCGGCCTGGACTGCCTTCTCGAGCACCTGGCCGGCCCGAGTCGCCGCTGGCGCGACCAACTCCCCGGTACTCGCATTGACCGGAGCAGCACAGGCGGCGCCACATGATTGGTTGAGCTGAGTCCGTGAGCCGGTGAGCTGCCCGCCCCAAGTGGGCTGGGATTGAAAGTGCGCTGGCTGGCCGGAGAGGACTGGAACGAGAGGCGCGGTGGTGGAGCAGGAGAGGGTGATGAGCGCAGTGGTCGCGACAGCGAGCAGAACGCGCGCGGACGTCTCGGCTCGAGGGCTGCGAGGCCGTGTTTCCATGCGCGGGACTCTACCGCGTCTGTCCCGGGCGCTTCTTGGCCAGCCTCTGATCCACGGGCGGGGCGGGTGGCGGCGTGGGCTTCGGCGGGGCGGGCATGAGTTGTAGTTCCAGCCTCCGGTTGCGCTCCCGGGCCTGCGGGCCGTCATCCACCACCACCGGGTGGTAGGGCCCGTAGCCTGCCGCCACCAGTCGCTCCGGGCCCAGCTTCGTCTTCTCCCCCAGCAGCCGCACCACCGTCACCGCGCGTGCCGAGGTCAGCTCCCAGCTCGTCGGCCCTGGCGCTGTCTCCGCACTCTCAGGCACCGCATCCGTGTGCGCCGCCACCTGCACCAGGTGCCCTTCCACCGCCAGCTTCGCGCCCACCCGCGTCAGCAGCTCCGCTCCCGCCGGTGTCAGCGCCGCCTTGCGCGGCTCGAAGAGCACCCGGTCCGCCAGTTCCACCCGCAGCCGTCCCTCCGTCTCCGACAGGAAGACCTCGCCTCGCTCCAGCTCCGCCTTCAGTAACTGCTCCAACTCCACGCGCGCTGCCTCGCGCCGCGCGAGCAGCACATTCTGCTCCCCGGCCCGCTTGTTCAGCGCCGCGTTCTGCGTGCTCAGCCCTTGCTGCTGTTGCTCCAGCAGCCGCAGCCGCCGCGTCATGCTGTCCCTCAGCACCTGCAGCTCCGCTACCCGTGCCTCGGACTCGCTGGCTTCTCGCTCCAACTGCTCCACCCGCCCGGACAGCGAGGCGATGGAGCGCGTGGCCACCCAACCCCCCAGCACCGTCACTCCCAGCAAGCCCGCCAGCAGCCACCAGGGCAAACGCTGGCGCCGGCGCTTCTCCGTGTCGCTCGCTGGTCTCTCCATCCGGGCCCCTCCTTGGCGCTCGTGGTTGGAGCTCCAAGGGTATTCAGGGCGCTCGGGTAGGTCTCAAGGGGGAAAGGGTGGCGTTCTCTCTCACTGTTCAGCGCAGCCAGGCCACCAGCGCCCATGCCGCCAGCGCTACCGGGGCCAGGAAGAGCACCCCGCCCACCGCCGACATGAGCAGCGACGCCGCCGACCAGCCCGCGAACCTCATCCGGTCCTTCCGCGTCGGCGCGGGCACCGGCTTGTCCAGCCCGAGCGCCCCCCGCATCTCCTCCACCGTCCTGCCCAGCAGCGCGTCGCCGTACTCCGTGCTGTAGAGGTTGCGCGTGTGCAGGCCTCGCTGGAAGGCCCTCGCCACCCGGCGCGGCATGAAGAACAGCCCCGCCCCCATCCCCGAGAGATTCAACAGCCAGGCCACCCAGTGGTCCGTGCACCCGGTCGCCACTTCCCAGGCGGAAATCTCACACTCTCCCGGGAAGTCCGTGCGGTAGCCCGTCAGCACGTGGTGCAAATCATGGAAGCGCAGCGCCCGCACCCGCTCCGCCGAGTTGGGGAACCACACCGGCATCGGGCCCACGTCCACCCGCACCCAGCGGTCGTCATAGTTTCCGCCCTGCCCGAAGCCGTTCTCGTCGAAGTAGCGCTCACGCGCCTGCCGCAGCGTCAGGGTTGCCTCGTGACTCATGACCGTCTCCTCTTGCTCCTGCCAGAAGGCACCGCGTCCTGCTCGAGGCCCCGCAGTTGCAGCGCGAGCGCCCGCTCGAGCACTGGCCGCCACGTCTCGCCTGGGCCCAGGGCCCCGGACAGCCAGCCCATCAACGTCGTGATGTACAGCGCGAAGAGGTTGAAGCCCGCCATCTCCAGGTCGATGTGCTCCGCGACCTCGCCGCGCTCGCGCGCCGCTGCCACCAGTCCCGCCAACCGCGCCGAGAAGGTCCGCTCCAGGTGCAGTCGCTCCCCCGCGGGCCTCGGCTCCAGGAAGAGCAGCTCCCGGATGAACATGCGCGCCAGCTCCTGATCCTTCGCGTAGAGGCGGAAGAAGCCCTCGAAGACATGCACCAGCTGCTCGAGCAGCGGGGCGTCTCGAGGCAGCGTGCGGAAGCGCTCCTCCTGCACCGCCTCCACCCGCTCGGCGAAGATCAGCATCAGCAGCTCCTCCTTCGTCCGCGCGTAGAGGAACAGCGTCCCCGTCCCCACTCCCGCTCGCTCGGCGATCTCCCGCGTCGTCGTCTCCGCGTACCCCTTGCTCGCGAAGAGCTCCCTCGCCGCCTCTCGGATGCGCTCCAGCTTCTCCTGCTTGTTGCGCTCCCTCAGCCCGGGGGCCTCGGCGGCCTTCTGGCGGGCGCTGCTCTTTCGAGAAGTGACCATGCTCATTTCTGAGTATGCTCAGTTTTGTGGCACGGCGCAAGCCAATCACTCCCCGGTGAGACCGCGGGGAGGGGCACTCAGCCGAGAGGAACGCGGAGGATGAAATGGGAGCCCTGGCCCGGGGTGCTCTCCACCTTCAGCTCTCCGCCATGGGCACGGGCTATCTGCCGCGACACGTAGAGGCCCAGGCCCAGGCTCTCGCGCGAGTGTCTGCCCGAGGCCCGCTGATAGCGCTCGAAGATGCGCGCCTGTGCCTCCGGGGAGATGCCTGGCCCGTGGTCCCGCACTCCGAGCACCGCCATCTCCTGCTCGCGCTCCACGTGCAGCTCCACCGGCTGTCCAGAGGCGTACTTCATCGCGTTGGACAGCAGGTTCATCATCACCTGCTCCACTCGCAGCCGGTCCACCTTCGCCACCACGGGTGCTGGGGCCCGCACCATTGGCGTGCACCCGGCCTCCGCCAGCTTCTCTTCGAAGCGCATCACCAGCCGGTGCACCAGCTCGGTGAGGTCCACCTCCTCCGGCTCCAGCTCCAGCCGTCCGGTGGAGATGCGCGACACATCCAGCAGGTGCTTCACGAGCTGCTCCAGCCGCTCCGTCTGGCGCCGCGCCGTCACCAGCGACTGCCGCAGCTTCTCCTCCGTGGGCATGCGGCCCGCGTCCACCGAGCGCTGCAGCGCCGTGAGCTGGAGGCTCAGCGCGGACAGGGGCGTGCGCAGCTCATGCGTGGCGATGGCCACGAACTCGTCGCGCGCCTCCACCGCTTGTTCCGCCTGGTGGTAGAGCCGGGCGTTGTCCGCCGCCAGCGCCGCGCGCCAGGCCAGCTCCTCCACGAAGGCCAGGTCCCGCTCGGTGTAGCGGCGCGCCGGCTCCTGGCTCACCACCGTTAGCACCCCCAGCGTGCGCTCCCGGGCGATGAGCGGCGCCATCATCACCGAGCGCGGACGCAGCAGCTTCAACGCCGCCCGGTAGTTGGCGTCGAAGCCGCTGTCCTCCAGCATCTCGTCGGTCACCTCGGCGATCAGCCTGGCCCGGCCCGACTCCAGCACCCGCCAGATGGGAGAGTTCGGATGGGGCGCGGGGACCAGCAGCAGCGACTCCTCCAGGTGCGGCTGGGTGCCGGGCCTGCGTGCCACCGCCGCCACCCGCTCCAGGCTCCTGCCATCCTCGGACCATATGTCCACCATGCAGTAGTCCGCCATGTGCTCGGCCACCACCCGCGCGGTGCTCTCCAGCGTGGTGCGCAGGTCCAGCGAGGCGGACAGCCGCGGGGTGGCCTCGGCGAGGAAGCGCAGGCCCTCCTCCACCTTCTTCCGTTCGGAGATGTCCATCACCGTGGCGCCCACGCCCAGCGTCTCCCCCTCCACCTTCACTGGGAAGAAGGAGCATTGCACCGGGTGCGGCGGGCTGCCGGGACGTGCGGGCACCATGTAGTCCAGCAGTGTCTGCGGCGAGCCCTGCTCCATCACGCCGCGCAGCAATCCCTCCATCTCCTCCAGCTCCGGCACCACCTCGCGCGCGCGCTGCCCCAGGTGCTCCTCCCGGGGCTTGCCATTCATGGCGGCCAGCACCGGGTTGACGAGCACGTAGCGCAGCTCCCGGTCCAGGAAGGCCATGCCCACCGGCGAGGCGGCGAGGAAGGACTCCAGCAGCGCCAGGGTGGTGTCGCGCGCCCTCAGGGCCCTCTGCGCCTCCCGGTAGAGCCGGGCGTGCTCCACCACGAAGGCCACACGCCGGGCCAGCTCCTCGGCGTACTTCAGCTCCCGCTCCGTGTAGTGCCGGCCCGGGGTGGCGAGGATGAAGTTGATGACACCCACCCGGCGCGCTCCCACCAAGAGCGGCACCGCCATGCCCGAGCGGGGCCTCATCTCCTCCATGGTCCACAGGTGCTCGGGCGAGCGCGCCATCCTGGCCAGCGTCTCGGGGGAGATGTCCGTGTCGAGCATCGGGCGGCCCTCGCGGAACACCCGTGCCAGCGGGCCCTCGCCGTCCACCTTCGGAGGAAAGCGCAACGCCCGGGTCATCAGCTCCTGGTGGGCTGGCTCCCGCGCGGCGGCCACCAGGCGGTGCAGCTCTCCGTCGTCGCCCACCACGTCGATGATGCAGAAGTCCGCCAGCTCTCGCGTGGCCAGCCTCGCCACCGCCTGCAGCGTGCTCTCCCAATCCAGTGACTCCACCAGCAGGCGTGTGGCCTCGGTGAGGAAGGCCTCGGCGTGCTCGGCCTGCCGGCGCGTGGTGATGTCCACCTTCACCGCCACCGCTCCGACGATGGTGCCCCGGGTGTCCTTCAGGGCCGTGGTGGAGTGCAGCACCGTGCGCCGCGCACCATCGAAGGCGACGAGCTCCACCTCCTCGTTCACCACCGGTTGCCCGTCGCGCAGCGTGCGCGCCAGCGCCCACTCGTGCGGCTCCAGCCTCCGGCTGCTCCCGGGCCAGTAGCCCTCGTAGATGCCATAGCCCTCCAGCTCCACCTGGGGCAGAGGGCCTCCCCAGATGGTCTCCGCCATCGGGTTGGACTCGAGCAGCCTCCCCCGAGCATCCACGATGTAGACCCCCACGGGCATCAACCGCAGCAACGCTCGCAGGTGCTCGCGCTCGGCGAGCAGCGCCGTGGCTTCCGGAGAACCGGGTCGGTGGTGGTCGGACATGCCTGCGTGGACTCCCCCCACTTCCACAATAACGTCGTGGGTGGAAAAGGGTCGCCAGCGGGCTTCCCGGAGTCGGCCACTGCGCGTTTCAACCGTCGGCCTGGCGGCGGACCTCCCTCAGCGATTCCCATGGACTGAGAAAACGTCCGTGTCTCCTGCCTCGCGTGAGGTGCACGGGGCCTACCCCCTTCCGAGCAGGGCGCGCAGTGGACAGCCACCCCCGGGGATGGGCATGGGGCCGGTGGGCCCCTAGGTTCTTTCTGGAGGGCCTCGCATGAGCCCGGGTCCGGATGGGGACGGCCAGGCATGGGACGAGCCTGTCCGGCAGGCCGCTGGATTGCCGAGGGAGATGCCCACCGTGAGGAAGGTGACTGCCAGGCCCGCTGTCCTGCTCGTGGACGATCACCCCACGAACCTGCTCACGCTCGAGGGGGTACTGGAGCCACTCCAGGTTCGCTCGGTGAAGGTCACCTCCGGAGAGCAGGCGTTGCGAAGTCTGCTGAAGGAGGACTTTGCCGTCATCATCCTGGATGCACGGATGCCGGGGATGGATGGCTTCGAGACGGCCCGGCTCATCCGTCAGCGGGCGCGGCACCGGGACACGCCCATCATCCTCATCTCGGCCTTCCACCAGGACGAGTCCTCCATCATCCGCGGCTATGTCGAGGGGGCGGTGGACTACCTCACCAAGCCCTTCGACCCCGAGGTGCTGCGCGCCAAGGTGGGGCTCTTCGTGGAGCTGTTCGAGAAGGACCGTCAGCTCAAGGAGAAGGCCGTCCGGCTGCGCGAGGAGCAGGCCGAGATGCTGGCGCGCGAGCATGCGGCGCTCCTGGAGGCCGCCGTGCAGCGGGCCCGGCTCCACAGCGTCTTCACCCAGGCGCCCGTGGCCATCGCCCTGCTGCAGGGGCCCACGCACGTCTATGTGTACGCCAACCCGCTCTACCTCCAGATTGTCAGGCAGCACGACATCCTCGAGCGGCCCGCGCGCGAGGCCCACCCGGAGTTCGACGGGCAGCGGGTCTTCGAGCTGCTGGACCATGTCTTCCGCTCGGGAGAGCCGGTGGCGGGCAAGGCGATCCCCGTCGAGCTCGACACCAATGGGAAGCGGGAGACCGCCTTCTTCGACTTCGTGTACCAGCCGCTGCTCACCAGGGAGGGGAGCACGGAGGGCATCCTTGTTTGTGCCTCCGAAGTCACCGGGCAGATGCGCGCCCGCCTGAAGGCGGAGGAGTTGTCGGCAAGCCTGCAGCGCCAGCACGAGGCCCTGCAGAAGAGCGAGGAGCGCTTCCGCTCCCTCACGCATGCCGTCTCCCAGATTGTGTGGTCGACGGATGCCGACGGACGGGTCTCCACGGACTCGCCGAGCTGGAGGGCCTTCACCGGCCAGGCGATGGAGCGGTACCACGATGGGCGGTACGGCTGGCTGGAGTGCATCCATCCGGACGACCGGGCGCGAACGGTCCGACAATGGGTGGAGGCGCTGCGCCACCAGAAGGTCTTCGAGGTGGAGCACCGGGTGCGCCGGCATGACGGGAAGTACCGCCAC
Organism: Archangium lansingense; assembly: GCF_026626635.1. Lineage (GTDB taxonomy): Bacteria > Myxococcota > Myxococcia > Myxococcales > Myxococcaceae > Archangium > Archangium lansingense. The sequence goes on along the minus strand of NZ_JAPNKA010000001.1, from coordinate 12,502,466 downwards.
ATGTCCGCACGAGGCGTGCCCGTGGTGATGGAGGATGGGCAGGTGCGCGAGTGGGTGGGCCTCCACATCGACATCTCCGAGCAGCGGCGCTCCGAGGAGTCCGCCTCCTTCCTCGCTCGGGCCAGCGCGCTGCTCTCCACGTCCCTGGACTACGAGGCCACCCTGGCCAACGTTGCCCTGCTCGTGGTGCCCACGCTGGCGGACTGGTGCGCGGTGGACCTGCTGACGGTGGGGGGGAGCCTCGAGCGCGTCGCGGTGGCCCACCGCGAGCCGGAGAAGGTGGTGCAGGTGCACGAGTTGCTGCGCCACTTCGACCTGGACTGGAACGCTACCCGCGGCCTGCCGAAGGTGCTGCGCACCGGCGAGTCGGAGTGGCTGCCTTCCGTCCCGGAGTCCTTCTTCGACGCGGGCGCGCGGGACGAGCACCAGACGCGCTTGCTGCACGAGCTGGGTCTCTCCTCTTACGTGTGTGTGCCGCTGCTGAGCCGCGGAAGGATTCTCGGAGCGCTCACCCTCGTCTACGCGGAGGAGGCGCGGGTGTATGACGAGCGAGACGTGAGGCTGGCGGAGGACCTCGCGCGCCGCGCCGCCATCTCCGTGGACAACGCCCGGCTCTTCCGCGAGGCGAAGGAGGCGGTGCAGGTGCGCGACGAGTTCCTCTCCATCGCCTCGCACGAGCTGAAGACACCCCTCACGCCGCTGCGGCTCAAGCTCCACTCCATGCGCAGGTCCGCCCGGAGCTCGGAGGGCGCGATGGATGCCGAGACGCTGCGCGCACACCTGGACGTCGCGGAGCGGCAGGTGGCTCGGCTTTCGCGCCTCATCGACAGCCTGCTGGATGTGTCGCGCATTGGCGCCGGCAAGCTCGAGCTGGACTGGGAGGACGTGGACCTGGCGGAAGTGGTGCGCGAGGTGGTGGGCCGCTTCGAGCCCCAGGCCAGCAAGGCCGGGTGCGCCGTCACGGTGCGAGCCCCAGGGCCCGTCATCGGCCGGTGGGATCGGCTGCGTCTGGAGCAGGTGGTGACCAACCTCCTCAGCAACGCACTCAAGTACGGGGCCGGCAAGCCCGTGGAGCTCTCCGTGTCCACGGAGGCGGGCCACGCCCTGTTGCTCGTGTGCGACCAGGGCATTGGCATCGAGTCGGGCAACCTCTCGCGCATCTTCGAGCGCTTCGAGCGTGCCGTGTCCGAGCGCCATTACGGCGGCCTGGGCCTGGGCCTCTACATCACCCGCACCATCGTCCAGGCGCTCGGAGGCACCATCGAGGCCCGCAGCACGCCCGGCGAGGGCTCCACCTTCATCGTGACGCTTCCAGGTGTGTCTGCTGAGCACTCCCTCCAGACACCCGTCTCCTGAGCCCGGGACGCGAGGCGCGCCCGCACGGGGTTGGAAAGCGGACAGGGGGAGGCCACAAAAAGTCGGAGCGGCGCGCCCGGGGAGGGGAACCGGACGCGCCGCCCCCGCCGCCTCGCACCCAGAGGTGCCCAGCGGAAGTGCAGCCCTACTGCATGAATGCACCGGTGGCCTTCCCAGGGGACCGCCAGTACATGCGGCGCTACCTCGCGCCGACACTTGGGGTTGTACTCGGAGGGTCTGACATCCCCGTGGGCCCCAGCGTCTCCCCGGCGCCGGGGCCCACGGTTCCTCCGTCAACCGCGGGACTGGTTCTACACGGAGGGTCTGACACGCCCGCGCCACCAGTGGTTCCGCTCCCAACTGACGCACCCCGGCTTGATTCCAGGGGGGAGGGCGCCTATTTCCTACCTCCTGCGACAGAGAGGACTCGGGACGATGGCGATTCGATGTGTGGTGCTGGATTTCGATGGGACGTTCACCGACGCGGCGGCGGAAGGCGCGCCCTTCGTCCAGCACTTCCGCCGGCGCCTGTCCGAGGAGCTTGGCCGGGACGTCATGGAGGCGGGGTGGGCCGAGGTGGAGGCCGGGGTGCTCGCCAGCAACGAGGAGCACGGCTGGGAGGTGGGAGGCCTCGTGGTGGCGCCGGCCACCGCGGATCCATACCTGCTGGCCAACTTCGTGGCGCGCAGGCTGTGTGATCGGCTCGGGGTGATGCCGGACAAGGCCGAGCGGGCGAAGCTGCTGGACGCGCTCTATCGCGAGGCGTACGCGCAGGTGGGCATGGCCTTCAAGCCCGAGGCGAAGGAGGTGCTGGAGGCGCTGCTGGAGACGGGGCTGCCCGTGCACGTCGTCACCAACGCGCACACGGACACGGTGGAAGCCAAGCTGACGAAGCTGGCCCCGCGCGGCCGTGAGCGCCTGCGCGTGTCGGGCGATGCGCGCAAGTTCCTCATCGAGCCGCCCACCACGTCCGACGCCATCTTCGAGGCCGTGCCGGAGACGGTGCAGGTGGCCGCGCTGGTGCGCCCCATCCACCTGCGCCGCGGCCGTTACTACGATGCGCTGCGCCGCATCTGGAACGAGACGGACACCTCGCCGGAGACGACGCTGGTGGCTGGCGACATCTACGAGCTGGACCTGGCGATGCCGGCGGCGCTCGGGGCTCACGTGCAGCTCGTGGCCCGTGCCAACACGCTCGAGTACGAGCGCCGGGGCATTGCCGCGCTCGGCTCGCGCGGTGGCATGGACCCGAGTCTGCGCGCCATCCTCCCGCGCCTGCGCGGCTGAGGCGTCAGCTGCCAGCCAGCTCGGGCGCGCGACGGCTGCTTCGAACGCGGGCCAGCCGATGGCGACCGGAGGTGCGTTTCAGCCGCCGGCCAGGCCCAGCTCGCGCACGCGGCGCTGGAGCGCGCGCTTGGAGACCTCCAGCCGCTTCACCATCTGGTCCAGATCGCCCTGGCACTCCCGGAAGCAGCGGGAGATCTCCTCCGGGCTCAGGTCCCCGGCGGTGCGCAGCAGGGAGCTCTTCTCGATGATCATGTAGATGGATGCGCGGGAGATGCCCAACCGCTCCGCCGTCGCCTTGAGGTCCCACGCGCAGGCGCGCAGGGCCTCCAGCAGCTCCTGCTCGCCCACGTCCGAGGGTTTGCGCCGCGAGGGGGACAGGTCCTCGAACATGGGGGTGTTGTCGTTGGCGGGCGCGGGGAACACGCTCAGCGAGTGCCCGGGCAGGGGGAGGGCGGCCGAGTCCAGCTCCTGCTCCAACCGCGCGTCGACCCTCAGGTGCGGCAGGCCCCGGCTGCCGATGATGAGCTGCCGGGTGACGTTGCGCAGCTGGCGCACGTTGCCAGGCCACTCGTAGCGTACCAGGCGCACCGCCAGCGACGTGGGCAGCCACGGCTCGTCCTGGGGCTCTCGGGCTGCCAGCCGCGAGGCCTCGCCCGTGGCCTCCAACTCCTGTCGGGCGAAGTGCAGGAAGAGCGGGCCGATGTCCTCACGGCGCTCGCGCAGCGGTGGCACTTGAATCTCGAAGCCCGCCAGTCGGTGCAGCAGCGGCGCTTTGAAGAGTCCCTGGCGGATGCGCTCCTCCAGATGGGCGTCCGTGGCGGTGATGAGCCGCACGTCCACGTGCACCGAGGCCTGCCCGCCCACTGGGAATACCTCGCCCGTCTCCAGCACGCGCAGCAGCGCCACCTGTACCTCGGGCGGGGCCTCGCCCACCTCGTCCAGGAAGAGGGTGCCTCCGTGGGCGGCGCGGAAGATTCCTTCGCGATCCTTCATGGCGCCCGTGTACGCGCCCCGCTGCACGCCGAAGAGCTCGGCGGAGACCAGCTCCCTGGGCAGGGCACCCAGGTTGACGCTGATGAAGGGCCCGTCTCGGCGTGGGCTCTGCTGGTGCAGCGCCCGCGCCACCAGCTCCTTGCCCGAGCCCGTCTCACCGCGGATGAGCACCGGCACGTTCAGGTCCGCCACGCGGCAGACATCCTCGCGCACTCGACGCAGGCGCTCGCTCTGGCCCACCATGCCCAGGTCTCCCACGCTGGGCACCTCGGGCGCATGGGCCAGGTGGAGCAGCAGTACCACCCGCTCGGAGAGCTCCAGCGGCACGCCCGCGGCCAGTGCCTCCATCGTGAACTCCCGGCTCCCGCGCACGGGCTCTCCCCCCACCCGCACCGGTGTCCCATCTTCTGGTACCACCAGCCGCAGGCGCCCGCGTGCCCCGGGCTCGAACCGCACGGGCTTGCGGCTGAGGAACGCGTCCCCCAGAGGTCGAGCCAGGAGGCTGCCGGGCCGGGCAAAGTCCGGGGCATTGCGCGACAGGGAGGCCGTCCTGCCGGCAGCAGCCAACATCTCGAGCAGCAGCCGCTCGCCAATGCGCTCGGATTTAGGGTGGGCGACGATGGTCAGGGCCGGCACGGTGCGCGCGGTGGGCCTCTCCCGACCGCGTGCATTCGCGGCCGTCGTTGCCGAATCGTCGGAAATCTTCTTCTGCATGAGGCGCCCGCCCTTACCGCATCGTGGTTGCTCCTGTTCAGGAGTTTACACCGATGCCCGACGCTGGATCTGGTGGTCACCATCACAGGGGGTGTGTCGCCAGCCACTGGGTCACCCGAGCGAGCTGTCGTTGTTGTCTCAAACTTCGAAAAGATTCCTGGGCCTGGATGGCCAGGTCCCTGGCGCGTGCGTGTTCAGCGCCCGCCTCCCACAGTGTTCGGGCCAGGTGCCACTGCACCTCGGCGCGTGAGCGAGTCTCTATGTGCGCGAGGGCGCGCTCCAGCAAGGGAATGGCCGCCGCGGGCTGGCCGCGAGCCAGTCGAAGCTCGCCCCATCCGAGCAGCGCATGCGCGAGGAGCACGGGGCTCTGGTGGAAGGGCTTCTCTCCGATGGTTTGTGCCCGGCGCAAGTAGCGGGCCGCCTCGTCCCACTTGCCGAGCCGCACCAGGGTCTGGCCCAGGACGACGCAAGTGGTGGCCACGGCGAGGTGGTCGGGCCCCAGGTTCTTCTCCTCGATGGCGAGGGCTCGCTCGTACCGCACCTGGGCCTGCTCGTACTGGTCCAGCTCCAGCAGCACGTTGCCCATCCTGTTGAGCAGCCGAGACAGGTCGACCTCGTTGTGGCCCGGGAGTTGTTCCAGTAGCGCCAGTGCGCGCGCGAAGTCCTCGCGGGCCTGCTCATTCTCTCCCTGGCTCCAACGCACGCTGCCCAGGGTTTCGTGCATCAGCGCTCGTTGCCGCGCGTCTCCAAGGCGCTCCGTGGAGGCTCTCAGGGGCAGCTCCATCCACAGGGCCTCGGCATGGCGGGCCTGCCGTGTTCCCACCACCGTGACGAGCAGGTTCCAGGCGCGTGTCTCCATCAAGGTGTCCTTGCCCTGGGCTGACAGCACGAGCGCCTCGCGCAACGAGGCCTCGGCGCCCTTGTAGTCGCCGGCCCCGTCCTGCAGCGAGGCGTTCCAGTAGAGGACCCGGGCCGACAGCGGAGGATGGCCCAGGGCTTCCACCCGCGGCCAAAGCTGCTCCGCGAGCGACAGGCCCTCCTTGTACTTTCCCGTGTGGTGGAGCGCTGCCAGCCGATCCACCTGCCGCTCCAGGCCGTACTCGCGCAGCACCGCCAGGCGTGGCAGCTGGTCGGCTCTTTCTTGGCGTGCCAGCTCACAGGCCTCCGTCCGCTGGTTCACCCATCGGCGCGTAGAGGCAGCTGGTTGCTTCGGGTCGTTCTCCAGCTCTTCCAGCAGCTCCCTCAGCGAGCTCGGGCGCTGGAGGGGGTCGGCCCGCAGTCCGCGCAGCACCGCCCGCGCCACCCACGTGGGCACTTCGGTCTGCGCTGGCACGGGGGTGATGCGCTCCGCCAGCCGCGCCTCGAGCAGCTCGGCCTCGCTGTCACCTGCGAAGGGCCGCTGGTCGTAGAGGGCCTCGTAGAGGGCCACACAGAAGGTGAACAGGTCGCTCCGCGCATCCACGGGTCGGCCCTGGAGCTGCTCGGGAGCCATGTAGCGCGGGGTGCCGAGCATTCCACCGGACTCGGTGAGCGGCTCCACCCACGTGCGTGGTAGCGCGCATTCCTCCTTCCATACAGGCGTGCTGGCGTCCGAGGCGGGGGCTGCCTGGGCCAGGCCGAAGTCCGTCACTCGCACGCGCCCGTCCTGGCCTACCAGCACGTTGTCCGGCTTGAAGTCCCGGTGCACCAGCCCCGCGGCATGCGCCGCTGCCAGGCCCTGGCCGGCCTCCAGGAAGGCACGCAGCACTTCCCTCCAGGTGCGCGGCTGCTGCTGGAGCCACTGCCGCAGCGTTCGCCCCTCCACGTACTCCATGGCGATGAAGACCGAGTCGTCCTCCAGCCGCCCCGCGTCGTATACGTGCACCACGTGGGGGCTATTGAGCCGCGCCATGGCCTGGGCCTCGCGCAGCAGGCGCACCTGGGAGTCGTCACCGTCATCGAGTCCCCAGCGGGGACGCAGCAGCTTGAGGGCCACGCGCCGGTTGAGCCTCGCGTCGTAGGCGGCCAGGACCAGGCCCATGCCGCCATGTCCCAGCGGATTGAGGACCGTGTAGCGCTCAGCCAGGACGTGCCCGGGAGGCGGTGAGGGCAGCGCCGCTTCCATGGGGAATGAGGGTGGGGGCATGCCCGCAAGAGCCAACTTCCCCAAGGTCGGCGCCTCCTCCGCGGAATCGGAGTGGTGGAACCCATCCGGACGCTGAGCGGTCATGCCCCGGAACTCTAGCTCTTCATCGCGGAGGGCGTTGGCTCGCATCGTGTCCGAGCGCTCGGTGGGCAGAAATGCGAGTCCAATAGAGTGGTCCGACTCCACATTCGTTTGAGGGAATCCGATTGATTCATCCGGTCCAAAGCCTGCTTGATTCTCCTCGTAGGAACCCTCGTGAGTGCCTGCGCTATGCCGGGCGCGAAGCGCGAGCTCTCTGAATTCAAGAAGTGGCCCTCGAAGCCACCGGATTGTGACTTTGAGCTCCTCGAGGAGGACTTCGAGCCGTCGCGTCCCTACGAGGTGCTGGGCTCGCTGACTTTCGACGGCAACCAATGGTTGGGGCAGAAAGGGTGCAAGGAGGTGCTGCGCGACACGGCGTGCAAGGCGGGTGCGGACGTCGTTCTGCCCAGCCGCCGCCTCCTCTACCGCGCTCCTCTGACACGGTGGTGATTCCCGCCCCCCTCGTGGACGGGGGACGTGGAGGGCACGAGCGTCATCCGGAAGGAGTAGGCCGGGGGCACTCACACGCGGGCCTATCCGACACCGTCGTTCACCCCCGTAGGACAGTTGGCGTGGGGGGGCGCCGCCGCAGATTCCAGCCTTCGAGAGAAGGAGGTCCCCATGCCGATGCATGGTCGCCTGCCGCTATTGCTGGCTGCGCTCTGCTGCCTGGTGCCCGCTTCGGGCCTGGCCTCGAAGGATGACCCGGGGGGGGCCGCCTCCTGGAGCAACGAGCCCGAGTGTCCGGTCCTCCGATGTGCTCCCGCCTTCCTGGTCAGGGACATCGCCTTCGGCTCGCGAAGCGCGGTGCCCTCGGCGTTCACGGACCTGGACGGGGTGCTCCTCTTCAGCGCGGAGGAGCGCGAGCACGGCCGCGAGCTGTGGCGGAGCGATGGGACACTGGCCGGAACCGTGCTCGTCCGGGACATCCAGCCCGGCCCCGCTGGCTCCATTCCCGGGCCGGACGAGGAGTCGGGCTTCACCTTCAAGGTGATGGTGGCGGGGGAGGGCTTCGTCTTCCTCGTGGCCGACGATGGCGTGCACGGCTCCGAGCTGTGGAAGAGCGATGGCACCGCGGCTGGCACCGTGCTGATCAAGGACATCTTCCCCGGCGCGGATTCCTCCTCCCCCTCGGAGCTGACCTTCGTGGGCGGAGTGCTCTACTTCTCCGCCGAGGACGCGGACGGCGGGCGCGAGCTGTGGCGGAGCGACGGGACGGAGGCTGGCACCTTCCGGGTCGCGGATATCTCCCCGGGCAGCGCGGGCTCGGGCCCGAGCGAGCTCACCGTGCTGGGCAGCCTGCTCCTCTTCTCGGCCGACGATGGAGTCCATGGCGCGGAGCCGTGGCGGAGCGACGGGACGACGGCTGGCACCTTCCTCCTCGGGGACGTCTTTCCAGGCGCGGACTCTTCTTTCCCTGGAACCCCGACACCGGTGGGGGGGGTGGCTTTCTTCGACGCCGACCATCCCGACTTCGGCCGGGAGCTGTGGCGGACCGATGGGACGGTGGCCGGCACCTTCCTCGTCGAGGACCTCATTCCGGGACCCGAGGGCACGAGCATCGGCGGGACCGGCGTGGGTGGGCTCTTCCTCTTCTTCGCCAGGGACCCGGAGCATGGCAACGAGCTGTGGAGGAGCGACGGAACGGCGGCGGGCACCTTCCTCGTCAAGGACATATTCCCCGGTCCCACGGACTCGTTCGACGATGAAGAGGCGTCCCGTTCCTTCACCGCGCTGGGCGGGCTGCTGATGTTCACCGCCAACGAGGGGGTGCATGGCGAGGAGCTGTGGCGGAGCGATGGGACGGAGGCGGGCACCGTCCTCGTCGAGGATCTCAACCCCGGCCCCGATGGCTCGAGCCCTGGCGGCCTGACGGACGTGGGGGGAATCCTGCTGTTCTCCATCGGAGACCTGTGGCGGAGCGATGGGACGGCGGCTGGGACGTTCCGTCTCCGGGAGGTCACCGGCGGAGTGAACTCCTTTGGCGCCCGGGGGTTCACCGTCTCCGGCTCGCACGTCTTCTTCCTCGCCTTGGGGCCCAGTACCGGGAACGAGTTGTGGGCCCTACCCCTGGCGTCGCTGGACTGCCTGCCCTCGAGCTCGGGGGGAACCATGGGCTCCCGGACTTCCGGTCGCGGGGAGGCGTTGGCCATGGGCGAGGGGACCTGGCTGCCCGGAGGTCTCGGGGGACTGCTCTGGGGTGGATTGCCGATGCTCGCGCTGTGGGGCGTGGTGCGGTGGCGAAGGGGCGGCCGCTCGCGCCACGGAGCGACGGGCTTCCCGTGGGGGCTGATGCTTCTCTCGTTGCTCCTCCTTCCGGGCCTGCTCGGTGGGTGTTCTCCTGTGGCGCGGGAGACCGATGAGGTGCCCGCCGGGGAGCTGGAGCAGGAGGCCACCTCCAGCAACTCCTCGTGCAGGGGCCCCTTCCTGGTCGAGGACATCTTTCCCTGTATCGATGGCTCGTCGCTGCGGGAGCTCACCGACGTGAAGGGGACGCTCTTCTTCTCCGCGAACGATGGTGTTCATGGCCCGGAGCTGTGGAGGAGTGACGGGACGCGCGGCGGGACGAGGTTGGTGGAGGACAGCTTCCCCGGTCCCGTGGGCGCGGCTCCCTTCCGGTTCGCCGTCCTGGGCCGGACGCTCTTCTACACCGCGGATGACGGGGTCAATGGACGGGAGCTGTGGAAGAGCGATGGGACGCGCGCAGGGACGAGGATCGTGAGGGACATCATCCCCGGTCCTGGAAACTCGGACCCCTTCGCGCTGACGCCCGTGGATGATCTGCTCTTCTTCGTCATCAACGTGCCGACGGGCGGCTCCGAGCTGTGGAGGAGCGATGGTTCGCGGAGCGGGACGTTCCGGTTGAGAGCTGTAGGAGATCTCTTCCAACTGGGGTCCGTGGGCGACAGGCTCCTCTTCGCGGGTTTCGACGAGGAGGCCGGCCGGGAGCTGTGGAGGAGCGACGGCACGGTGGCCGGGACGAGGCGCGTGAAGGACCTGTCCCCGGGGCCGGCCAGCTCGGATCCCATCAACTTCACCGAGGTGGACGGAATCACCTTCTTCGCCGCCTTCGCCGGGGGAGAGAACCGCGAGCTGTGGCGGACGGATGGGACGACGGCCGGGACGAGACTCGTGAAGGACATCATCCCCGGGCCCCGGGGCTCGTTCCCGGGTGATTTCGTCGCGGCGGATGACACGCTCTTCTTCACAGCGGAGAACGAGCGCTTCGAGCGCAGGCTCTTCAAGAGCGATGGGACGGAGGACGGCACCGTCCAGGTGGGGGACGTCGAGCCCCTGGGGGGCGACATCGGCCTCGAGGCCGTGGGGGAGCGGGTCTTCTTCCTCGTCGAGGACGCCACGACGGGACGCGAGCTGTGGGTGAGCGACGGCACGGACGCGGGCACGATGCTCGTCAAGGACATCGTCCCCGGCCCCGACAGCTCGGAGCCCGAGGAGCTGACGGCGGTGGACGGGCTGCTCCTCTTCACCGCCTTTGATGGCACCACGAGTGGCCGCGAGCTGTGGATGAGCGACGGGACGGAAGCGGGCACGGTGCGCATCACGGACATCGCGCCCGGCGCCGATTCGTCCACCCCACGTGACATCACCCGCTCGGGCTCCAAGGTGTTCTTCATCGCGGACGACCTCACCCATGGCGAGGAGCTGTGGGCCCTGCACCGCGCCTGCCTGCCTCGCGGAAGACGGTGACGCCCTTCATGGGCTTCTCCCGCCATCCGGACGCAGTAGGCTGGGGGGGTCGACACCACCCAGACGCAGGGGGAGCGCATGAGATGGATGCGAGGAGGGGCGCGGACCGTAGCGGGTGTATCGCTGGCGCTCGCCATGGCGCTGCTGCCGGGCTGCAAGACGCCGGGCAGCTTCCGCGAGCCCATAGCCCGGTTCCAACAGGGCAACACCGAGGCCAGTACGACGCTCGGCCTGTATTACTCGGAGCTCAACCGCTACGAGCGCGACCTGTACCTCGACGAGCGCCTGTACGACACCTCCCTGGAGGTGCTCGCCAGTGACTCCGCCGGACGGCCCACGCCCCTGGTGGGGAAGCTCTTCTCTCCCGAGTCCATCCAGGCCCGCCTGGATGCCATCTCGCTCCTGGGCGTCTACGCCGAGCGGCTGGCCACCCTGGCCGGTGCGGAGAACGCGGGCAAGCTGCCCGAGAGCGCCCAGGCCCTGGGCACGCAGCTCGGCACCCTGGGCAAGCAGATGGAGTCGCTGGCCGGGAAGGGGGATGTCTCGGCCAGCCGGTACGTGGAGCCGGTGACCACGCTCGTGGGCGTGGCCACCTCGCTCTTCCTCGAGGCCCGGCAGGCCGCGGCCCTCCAGAAGGGCATTGAACAGGGCTCGCCCCAGGTGACTGCCATCCTCGACTTGCTGGAGAAGGACCTGGTGGAGGTGTTCGGGCCCCAGCGCCTCACTGGGGCGAAGCAGGCGCTCGCCTCTCGGGTGATGTTCTACAACCTCCAGCGCGACAAGCTCTCCCTGGCCGAGCGCCGCGCCGTGCTCGAAGATATCCGCCGCGCCTCCGACTCCTACGAGGCCCTCGTGGTGGCCCAGCCCGTGGAGGTGGCCCGCGCCCTGCGCGATGCCCACGACGCACTGCTCCGCTTCGCCCGTGACGAGCGCAAGGTGGAGTCCTTCGAGGAGCTCTCCGCCGCCATGCAGTCCTTCCAGGGGCGCGTGCAGACCGCCTCCGCCGCCGTCCAGCGTCTCAGCGAGCCCCCGAAGGAGTAGCCCATGCTCTTCGACACCCAGACGTTGAGCCGCGTCGCCGAGCGCTGCTTCGACCTGTCCATGAGTGGGGCGCTGCCCGCGGAGACGCGCGCCCAGTACCTCGCTCACGGCAAGCGCCTGCGCGAGCTGCTCGTGCAACTGCTCAGCGCCCGCTTCGACGCCAACTCCGCCGAGTTCAAGCAGGCCACCGATGCCATGCACGACATCAACCACGCCCTCACCGAGGCCGCCGAGGACCTGAACAAGGTGACCCAGGCCGTCGCCCGCGTGGCCGCGCTCGCCGGCTATCTGGACAAGGCCCTCGGGGTGGCGGGACGGATCATCTCGTAGCAACCCGGGGTCCGGATACCCTCACCCCGACCCTCTCCCGGAGGGCGAGGGGAAGTGACGCGGTGTGGGCTTCATTGAAGCATCCGGCTCTGAAACACGAAGCCCCGCGTCCCTTATCGGGAGCGCGGGGCTTGTGGTGAGGCTTCAGCTCGTGGCGCTGGTTACACCTTGGCGCCAGGCGTCGGCTGGAACATCTCGTTGAACTCGGTGATGCACTTGTTGAGCACCGGCTTGATGTCGCCCGTCAGCTCGCGCTTGGCCGAGATGTCCTTGGCCAGCTGCGGGTAGCGGCCGTCCGAGAACTCGATGAACTCGCGCATCCAGCGCACCACGTCGGACACCGGCACCTGGCGGATCCACCCGCGCTTGTTCGGGTCCTCGCGGTTGGTCGCCGCGTAGAGCTGCATCACCTGCTTCTCGACCGGCATGGGCTCGTACTGGCCCTGCTTCAGCACCTCCACCAGACGGGCGCCGCGCGCCAGCGTCTCCTGGGTGGCCTTGTCGAGGTCCGAGCCGAACTGCGCGAACGCCGCCAGCTCGCGGTACTGCGCCAGGTCCAGCTTCAGCGTACCGGCCACCTGCTTCATGGCCTTGATCTGCGCCGCGCTTCCCACGCGCGACACGGAGAGACCCACGTTGATGGCGGGACGCACACCGGCGAAGAACAGGTCCGTCTCGAGGAAGATCTGCCCGTCGGTGATGGAGATGACGTTCGTCGGGATGTAGGCGGACACGTCACCGGCCTGCGTCTCGATGATGGGGAGCGCGGTCAGCGAGCCGGCGCCCTCCTCGTCGGACAGCTTGGCGGCGCGCTCCAGCAGGCGGCTGTGGATGAAGAACACGTCGCCCGGGTAGGCCTCGCGTCCCGGCGGACGGCGCAGGAGCAGCGAGAGCTGGCGGTACGCCACGGCCTGCTTGGACAGGTCGTCGTACACGATGAGCGCGTGCATCTTGTTGTCGCGGAAGTACTCGCCGATGGACGCGCCGGCGTACGGCGCGAAGAACTGCATCGGCGCGGGGTCCGAGGCGTTCGCCGCCACCACCACCGTGTACTCCATGGCGCCGGCGCGGGCGAGCTTCTCCACCACCTGGGCCACCGTGGACTGCTTCTGGCCGATGGCCACGTACACGCAGTAAACGTTCAGGCCCTTCTGGTTGATGATGGCGTCGATGGCGACGGCCGTCTTGCCCGTCTGACGGTCACCGATGATGAGCTCGCGCTGACCGCGGCCGATCGGAACCAGGGCGTCCAGCGCCTTGATGCCCGTCTGCAGGGGCTCGTGCACGCTCTTGCGCTTCACGATGCCGGGGGCCTTCACCTCCAGGCGGCGCGTCTCGGTGGACGTGATGGGACCCTTGCCGTCCAGCGGCTCGCCCAGGGGGCTCACCACGCGGCCCAGCAGCCCCTTGCCCACGGGCACGGAAGCAATCTGCGAGGTGCGCTTGACCAGGTCACCCTCGCGGATGTCCTTGAAGTCACCCATGATGGCGACACCGACGTTGTCCTCCTCGAGGTTGAGCACCAGGCCCTTCACCCCGTTGGAGAACTCCACCAGCTCGCCGGACAGCACGCCCTCGAGCCCGTAGACACGGGCGATACCGTCGCCCACGGAGAGCACGGTACCGGTCTCGGCGACGGTGACCTTCTTGCCGTAGTCCTTGATCTGCTCCCGGATGATTCTGCTGATCTCGTCGGCGCGGATTTCCATCTTGCGTCCTTGCACAGGGGCGGCCGGTGGGAATGCCGCCAGAGAAACTTAAATCGCGGGGCCCCCTTACCATGCGTACCCCCCCACCGCAACGCGCAAGGGCTCCTCTGGGCACCGGTTGTCATCGGCGCTGTAAGTGTCACTAGCGGGGAGGGGTTTCCCTCTCAGGCGCCCGGGGCGTGCCGGGGGAGCCAGACGATGAAGCGCGTCCCCAGCCCCACTCCGGACTCCACCGAGATGCGGCCCCCATGGGCCACGACGATCTGCCGGGCGATGTAGAGGCCCAGGCCCAGTCCGTCGCCACTGGCGCGCTTGCCGCGCTTGAAGGGCTCGAAGAGGGTGGCCCGCTCCTCCAGCGGCACCGGCGGGCCCTCGTTGCGCACCGTCAGGGTGATACCGTCGGGCACCCCCGCCACCTTCACCTCGACCGGGGTGTCCTCGGGGCTGTGCTGCACCGCATTGCCCACCAGGTTGTCCAGCAGCTGGCCGAGCCGCGACTCGTCCCAGCTCCCCCGGACGTCTCCCTCCACCTTGGAGGCGATCAGCCGGGTGGGGTGGGACACCTGGAACTCCTCCACCACCCGCTCCAGCAGCTTGTCGAGCGACAGCGGCGTGGGGCGCACGGGGATGCCACCGGCCAGTCGGGCGCGGGTGAAGTCCAGCAGCTCGTGGATCATCCGCTCCATGCGCCTGGTGGCCGTGGACACGTGAGCCACCTGGCGCGCCTGGTTCTCGGTCAGCCCTCCGCCCCGCTGGAGCGCCCCCGCACTGAGCTGGATGGCGTAGAGCGGGGTGCGCAAGTCGTGCCCCACCACGCCCAGAAGCTGATCCCTGAAGGCGTCGGCCCGGGCCGCGGCCTCCTCGGCGGCCTTGCGCGCGCTGATGTCCCACACAGCCGTCATCCGCACGGTGCGTCCGGCGTACTCCACCGTCCGTCCCAGCACCTCCAGGAAGAGCCGTTTGCCGTCGGCGCGCAGCCCCATCAGCTCGTAGGGAGACTCCACCTGCCGCGACATCGCCCGCTGCACTGCATCGCGGGACTCGGGCGCCACCCAGCGCGCCTGCGGCTGGCCCACCATCTCCTCCGGCGCGCAGCCGAAGAGGTTGGCCAGCGAGCGGCTCACCTCGAGGATGACCCCCGAGTCATGCAGGAAGTAGCCATCACACGAGACAGCCACGAGGCCGCGCAGCCGTTCCTCGCTCGCGCGCAGGGCCAGCTCCTTCTCCACGCGCTCCGTCTCGTCCTCCATCATGATGCCCACGCCCGAGCGCAGACCGCCCGAGGACGCCGGCATCAGCCACATCCGGAAGTGACGCACGCCCCCGGAGGCGTTCAGGGGACCGGACACCCGCGTGCCCACCGACGACTCACCGGCCAGGGCGCGCGTCAGCAGCGGCACCAGTCCCGGAGCCAGTCCGGGCCATACTTCACCCGTGGAGCGGCCCTCGTACGCACTGCTGGGCATCCCCGTCAGGGTGATCAGGGGGGTGTTGACGAACCGGAAGCGCAGCTCCTTGTCCAGGAAGGCCAGTCCGAGACCCGATGCCTGCAGGAGCGTTCCGAAACAGGAATGAGCCTCCTCGGGAACAGCAGAGGCCGGAGCGGCGGCGTGGGGGCGGTGGAGGACGGGCTGCGCCATGGGGAAAGGGCACGAGCTGGGACCCGTGCGGCCCCACCATAGCCGTTCCCTGGCCCGCTGGGAATACCGGGCTTGCCGGGAAGTGGGGAGGAGCCGACAGCTCGGCTTCCTCCGGAGTCCACCGGCGAGACGGTTAGCGCTGCTTCAGCTCGCGGCGAAGCTGCTCGAGCTGGGTGCGCAGGGTGCCGTCATAGAGGGTGCTGCCGACCTGGGCGGCGATGCCACCGAGGACGGAGGGGTCCACGCGGGACTCCAGCACCACGTTGCGCTGGGTGAGCTGCTTGAGGTTGCCCGCCAGGGACTGGAGCGTGTCGGTGGACAGGGGGACGGCGCTGGTGACGTGGCCGCGCACGCGCCCGGCCTGGGCATCCACCATGTCGCGGTAGAGGCGGGCGATGTCCGGCAGGTAGCCCAGCCGGTTGCGGTCCACCAGCAGGCGCAGGCTGTTGGCGAGCACGGGCTCCACGGGGCCGATCGCCTTGAGCAGCGCCTCGACCACGCCAGTGCGCTGGTCGCGGGTGAAGGCCGGGTTGAACAGCACGTCCGCCAGCTCACGGCTCTGGCCGATGGAACTGGAGAAAGAGGAGAGCTGCTCCGACACGGCATCGGCGCGGCCAGCTTCAGTGGCGACGTCGAGGAGCGCGCGGGCGTAACGGCGGGCGATTGACACGTTCACCATGGCGCGGCGGCCCTTAGCACGCCCCCCGGCCCGGGGCAACGCCAGGCCGTGTGCCTTGTACGGAGTCTCCAATAAGTTCCCCTGGGGCTGTACCCGCCAGGTGGGGGTCCAGGGGGGACTCCGGAAGCGCGCATCTCCGGCGTATCATGCGAAGACAGGCCCCCCCCGACTCAGCCCCCGGACACCAGCTCTTCTTCAATGCGCGACCCCGTCATCGGCATCGACCTGGGCACTACCAACAGCGCCGTGGCCTCCGTAGAGGAGGGCCGGCCTCGCATCATCCCCTCGCGCACGGGAGGGCGGCTGACGCCCTCTGTCGTGGGACTCACCCCCAAGCTGGCCGAGCGCGTGGTGGGCACCAAGGCCCAGGAGCTCGCCCAGGAGCACCCCGACTGCGTGGTGTGGGCCACCAAGCGCTTCATCGGGCGGCGCTTCACCCCAGAGTTGGTGCAGGAGGCCAAGGCGGTGGTGCCCTACCACCTGGCGGGCGGCAACACCGGGGACGTGCGCGTGAAGATGGCGGGGCGCACCGTGCCCGTCACCCAGGTGTCGGCGATGATTCTGGGCGAGCTCAAGCTGGACGCCGAGGCCTTCTTCGGGCGCGGGGTGAGCAAGTGCGTCATCACCGTCCCGGCCAACTTCGATGACAGTCAGCGCCAGGCCACGCGAGAAGCTGCCTCCATTGCTGGGCTGGACGTCATCCGCCTCATCAACGAGCCCACCGCCGCGGCGCTCGCCTACGGACTGTCGCGCGGCTTCCAGGGCCATGCGCTCGTGTTCGACCTGGGCGGCGGCACCTTCGATGTCACCGTCCTGGAGATTACCGACGGCGTCTATGAGGTGAAGGCCACCGGCGGCGACCCGGCGCTGGGCGGCGAGGACTTCGACCTGAGGATTGTCGACTGGCTGCTGGCGCAGGTGGACGACAACCACCGCGAGCTGGTGCATCGGGACGTGGTGTCCATGCACAAGCTGAAGGTGGCCGCGGAGCAGGCCAAGCGCGAGCTGACGGAGTACGAGGAGACGCTCATCTCCCTGGCGGGGCTGGGCGACCATACCCAGCCGGCGCGCAAGCTGACGGGCCTGGAGACGGCGCTGACGCGGAGCTTCTTCGAGCAGCTGTGTGAGCCGCTGTCCAAGCGCTGCCTCGCGGTGTGCGAGTCGGTGATGAAGGAAGCGGGGATGGACCCGCACTCGGTGGGCACGGTGCTGCTGGTGGGCGGCATGACGCGCGTGCCGCTGATTCGCCGGCTGGTGTCGGACTTCTTCGGCAAGTCGCCCTCCACGGAGGTGAACCCGGACGAGGCGGTGGCGCTGGGAGCGGCCATCCACGCGGACGAGCTGGCGCGCCAGTCGGGCGCCGCGCTGCTGCTGGACGTGGTGGGCAACTCGCTGGGCGTGGGCGTGATGGGGGGGAAGGTGCGGCACCTGATTCCCCGGAACAGCTCCGTGCCGGTGGTGGCCAAGGACGTCTTCCACCCGGGCCGTCACGGGCAGACGGAGGCGCGCATCCCCATCTACCAGGGCGAGAGCGAGCTGCAGGACGAGAACCGCAAGCTGGGCGAGGTGGTGCTGCGCAACTTGCAGGGCGCCTCGCGCGGGGACACGCCGCTGGAGGTGACGTTCGAGCTGTCCAACGAGGGCACGCTCTCGGTGCGCGCCACGGACCTGAAGACGGGACTGAGCGAGGCCGTGAAGCTGGAGGCGCGTCCCCACCTGCCGGGCCAGGAGGCCGAGCGGCTCGTGAAGGAGCAGGCGGCGTACGCGCAGAAGCAGGCGCAGGCGGACGCGAAGAAGACGGAGGAGACGTTCCGCAAGCTGCTGGAGCGCGGCGAGAAGCTGGCGAAGCTGCTGCAGCGCACCGCCGAGGAGAACCCCAGTGACGAGGCGGACGCGGCGATGATCAACGTGCGCTCGCTGCTGGCCACCGGCTTCTCCGCCTTGGAGGCCCGCGACGCCGAGCAGTGCGCCCAGGTGGCGCGCCAGCTCACCCAGCTGCTCTCGGGCCGCCGGGAGTAGGGGGAACATCCGCTACCGGCGATCCGCCGTGCTCGAGGAGGCAGGTTCAGGCAGGAGCAGCAGCACCCGCGCATCTCCATCTCCAGCGCCAATGGCTTCCCACTCCTGCCAAGAGAGGCGATGGCGGGCACAATGATCGAGCTGGGTTCCGAGCGTCACGAGCCCGTCCTCCGCCATTCTGGTGGAGCGGAGTGTCTCGCGAACGGAGGCCTGGGCCGTGGGCTCCATCATGAGGAGCTCCGGGTGCTTCTGGAGCTCTCGCAGCGGTGCCCTCAGGGATTCGGCGAAGTGCTCCACGTGCCGTCTGACAGGATTGAAGTGCTCCCAGGCTCGTGCCGGACCATCTAGAAGGGAATCGCAGCGTGCCCGCGCGAGCCCTAGCTGAGCTAGGGCCATCAGATGTGCGCCGTATGCTTCCGCATGCGCGTGGGCCCGTCCGGCTCTGAGGGCCTCTGCAAGCAGCGCCTGGTGGTGGGCACAGGCTTCCGTGAACGCGTGCCGCAACGTGACCAGCTGTTCGAGCCGGCCGGTCCGTTCCGCCCATTGCGCGGACTCGATGGCCGCTGCGGAGCGCGCGAACACCGCCGCATCCGCGCGTCGGTTTAGCCACGACACCTCCAGCTTCAGTTCGGCGAGTCGATTCAGCACCTCGTCCAGCCGCTCCTGGATACAGCCGAGCTTGCGGTACAGCAGGGCAAACCCGATCGCCGTGAGCCCGAGTTGGAGCGCGGGCAGTACCACCGCGCTGGTCATGGGCACCCCCGCTCTCGCCAATGCACCCTGCAGCGCCTCGTTCGCGGAGGGCGCGGGCTGCTTCTCTAGCACCTCCCGGAGTCCACCGGCCTCACGCAACCACATGACGACGGGTCCATCCACGCGCTGCACGACCCCGCCACGCCTAATCAACTCCCCAGCCTCCAACCCCCGGCGGATCCACGCGGGGACCTCGAACGCGACAGAGATGGTCGAGCCGTTCACAGCTCCCTCCCGTAGGCGTGCTTCTGGCGCAGGAACGCCACGTGGCAGACGCAAGGCAGCGTCACCCGGAAGGCCGGGCCCGCCAAGTCGAACGCCGCCCATAAAGCCGAAAGCACCCAGCCAATGGGGCCGGTGGCGAGCCCCAATACCCGCATGAGTGCCGCATTGGCTCCGATCGAAAGCCCGCGTCCCAGGACGGCTCGCGCCACGGCATTGGCCACGATAGTGGCCAGACGGTAGGCCATGAATCCGGACAGGTTCACGCCCCCTTGGAGCAGGAGCACGCTCAATGGCAGGGTGGCTCCTCTGTCTCCCGCCGCCTGCCCCGCTGCGGCGAACGCGTCATCCAGCCGCTGCCGTTCCTCGGGTGACATCTTCTTCAGCATGTCTTGCAGCACCTTGGTGACGATGCCACTCTCCCACTCCTCAATGCTCGCGTTCTCCGGGATGCGGAGCTTCAAGCGTTTGGCCACGTCCTGGACGATTTCCCGATAGGGAACACCATCCTCCCGGAATAGATTGGCGAATGTGTTGCCGCCGAAGGTCTTGATTTCATAGACAATCTCCGACACGTACGTTGACGGAACTCCAGGCCGGGCCTTGTATCCGGGGAACCCGTCGAGCTCGTTGGTTGATGCTTTCAAAATGTATCCGACGAGCGGCTGAAGCTCTTCATCGCTGCATCGATTGAGCAGCGGAGTCAGATCGTGATCGGTCGCAACCCCCATGTATGGACCTCCGGCTTCGTGTGTCGGGATGCAAGGGTTCACGAAAGCATTTCGTGTCCACGTTCGCCAGTGGGCTTCTGACCGACCTCTTCGTGTGGCTCCATCATGGAGCCAGGCCTGGTCCGGTAGGGAACCTCTCAAGGCCAGCGCAAGACGGCGCTCATCGTAACCTCTCGCGGCAGCACGGCAGTGTCGGACGTCGAGCCAGGTCCTTTAATCCATCGCCCGTAGGCGGGTGTGTTCAAGACGATGCACACTGGCACCTTGCGGCCATCCGGCAACAGGGCCTGGGTGTAGCGGCCAATGACCGACTCCAGTCCGTCCCGATCCTGGATCCCAGGGCCCGTCCAGAGCTGTCCATAAAGCAGGGTACCGCCGGGCAGGGCGGGGTCCGTATAGGCTTGTTGGACCACGCGCCCAACAATGGGGCCGTTGCGGTAGATGCCGTCCTCCTGGGAACCCCCAGGCTGGTTGATGTCGAGGATGGCCACGATGTACTGGCCCCGGCTTAGCTTCAACTCCTCGAACATGACGCGGCGTGCGTCCTCGGAGCAGTCCGCAGGCTCCGGGGGCTTCACCTGGGCCGCGGGGCAACCCAGGCTGGTGGCGGCGCATAGCCAGGCGGCAAGGAGGCTTGAGAGTGAGGAATTGTGAGGGGAGGAGGCGGAGTCCTGGGCTTGGCTGGGGTGAAGCACGGGCGGGGTTCCTCTCTGAGTAGGGGCGGACGCACTTGGCGCCGCCGCAGGTGTAGGCGCGAGTAATGCTCGTCCGGAGAGCAGTCCGACAGCGCCAGGAAGGAGGAGTCCCGCCAGCAGGGCAACGAGCCACCTACTTCGCCCTGCGCTGCGCGCCGTGGGTGGTTGAGCTCCCTCCTGCGACGGAGCGTTCTCCGGGGGTCGAGCCACATGATTCTCGGGCACCGCTTTCCGGTGCTGGGCAACTCGCTCCTTCTTCTCCTCGAGCGTCGCCTCCGCTGGGTCATCTGGCGGAGTGAGGGGCACCTTCCAGGCCGGAGACTTTCTCTCCTGCTCAGCGGCCGTTCCCAGTGCCTGGAGCAGCGCTTCGGTGTCGGGGTAGCGAGCCTCGGGTTTCTTCTCCAGCAGCTTCAGGGTGATGTCGCTGAGGGAGCGCGGCGCCAGGGGGTTGAGAAGGTGGGGCGCGGTAGGGGGGACGGTAGCGATGGCGGCCACCAGTTCCTTGTCTGTCAGTTCAGGATTGAAGGGGTGCAGGTCCGTGAGGGCCTGATAAAGCAGCACTCCCAGGGCGTACAGGTCCGCGGCCACGCCCCCCTGGAAGGGCTCGCCTCGCTTCCACGCTTCGGTGCGCGTGTAGGCCAGGAGCTCGGGCGGCAATAGGTGCAGGACGCCCTCTGGCAGGCCCAGCGTCTTCGTGAGCGCTCCGGGCAGGCGCACGGTGCCGAAGTCGATGAGGAAGGGCCGGCCGTCCTCACGGCGGATGAGGAGGTTCTCCGCCTTCAAGTCCCGGTGGTACACGCCGCGCGCATGCAACACGCCCACGGTGCGCACCACATCGGAGTAGGTGTCCACCAACCCAGCGGCGTGAGGGGGCTTGCGCCAGCGCCACTGGTGCCAGGTGTCCCCGTCCACGAAGTCGGTGACGAGGAAGGGGTAGCCCTTGCTGGGGTTGGGCCAGAAGTCCACCGCGTACACGCGCAGCAGGTTGGGGTGGGAGGAGTATGTGAAGAGGGCCGCCGCCTCACGCGCCAGCCGACGGTAGACGCTCTTCTCCTCTACATACTCCTCCTCCTGAAGCGCTTCCTGGGAGTCGGAGACGGGGTGCAGCGCCATCTTCATGGAGTAGGGACGGCCTTCCCGCTCCACCTTGAAGACGCGGGAGGAGCCTCCACGGCCCAGCACCTGGACGATACGCCAGGGCCCCACCATGTCGTCGGGCTTGAGTTGGTCTGGGTGCAGGGCTTCCGTCGGCATGGGGGCTGCCCTTCTAGAACTGCACGTCGTGGATGGGAAGCAGCCGACCACCTTCCGTGTCCAGCAACTCCAGGCGGTAGGGGGGCTTGCCGGAGGTGGGGGGATCCGTCTCCACCACGACGAGTGCCGCCTCTCCAGGCTGGAGCTGCGGCCTCTCCATGCTGATCCGGCGTACACCCAGCGGAGTCCCCTCCGCGTTGAAGAGGCGGGCGGACCCAGGTGCCCAGGGTTTCTGGCCGGGCAGGTTGCTGACAGGGATTGCCAGCAATGCCCAGCGAGTGGCCCGGTAGCCCGTGCCTTTCTTCGCAGCAAGGCCGCTCTTATTGCCTGGGGGGATCGTGCCTTGGAAGTCCGTGGCCTGGACTCCCTCTCTATCCAACTGCCCCGACAGCACCAGCCTGGCAGGCCCAGCCGCTTCACATTGGGCGAGCGCTACTTCCAGTGCCTCTGGGGTGCGTTGACGGCGCACCACATCCATCCGGGAATCCACCAGCGCTGGGTGGGAGATGAGGGCGAAGGTGGCATACGTCGGAGAGGCTCCGTCCTTGAACCGCAACCGCACGGCCAACCGCTCTCCGTCCCCTGGTGCCACGAGAGGCTCAAGAACGAGGGTGCGCTCGCCCGGGTCCACCAACCGGAAGCGCATCGCCCGGCCCTCCACCTCCACCGAGGACCTGTCGATGGGCGTGTCGAACACGAGGAGGGTGGCGATGCCGGCCGCCACCCTCACCTCCGGCACCGGCTCGTTGGCGTTGTTGGGAACGACGACTTGCCGCTCCTGGCGCTCGTGGGGTGGTAGTGGAGGCTGCTGCGCCGCCGCCGCACTCCCCGTCAGGAGGAGAGCGAGCGGTAGCCACGGTAGAAGTCGTGCCAAGGGAGGATACCTCCTGAGTCCACCCTAGCAGATACCACAACCAGGACGACCGCCACCGAGAGTGCGCTCGGCTCCACGGAGAGGACGCCGCTGGGCCCCTCGCTCCTTTCTGTCTACGGCCGGTGTTTCCTCGGAGGAGGCCAGCGAAATAGGAAAGGTCGAAGAGATCGCGCGCCTTGACATCGACTCTTCCCTGTTTAGGTAGAGGCTGCGGAAAGGAGGATTGTGGGTTCAGGTTTGCGGGTGCTGTGGGTTCGATTCCCTACGTGGTAGCGGGTCTCTTGATGGCCCTCTTGCTCTTCTCAAAGTGGCAGTTCAACCGGACCACCCGTGAGAAATTTCTAAACGGCAAGGAGGCAACCATGACCAAGAAGCGCTACACGGAAACGGCACTGAAGTACTCGGCCCTCAGTGGTAATGGGGCCATCGTGAGCTGCACCGCGGCGTTGGTCGAGCGCCTGCTGTCCTGAGCCCACAATCCATCTGAGTCTGCCTGGATGTTCCGCGACGGACGCCCGCCTGTCACGGTACCGGGGCAATCCGCACCATCCGGCCCATGGAGGGCACGCCCGCGTCGTTCACCAGGAAGAGCTGGTAGTAGCCTGGCGGCGCCCGGTTGTTGTTCGCCGGCGCGGTGACGGTGACGACGCCGCTGCCTCGC
Source organism: Archangium lansingense (assembly GCF_026626635.1). Lineage (GTDB taxonomy): Bacteria > Myxococcota > Myxococcia > Myxococcales > Myxococcaceae > Archangium > Archangium lansingense. The sequence continues at coordinate 12,479,594 of NZ_JAPNKA010000001.1, read as the reverse complement.
GTGAAGGGCAGGGTGAGCAGCCGCTGGTTCTGGTCGAAGGCGTGCGTCACCGAGCCGAGGGCGATCAGCGTCACCTTCGTCACCCGGCTCGCGTCCGGCGTCGAGATGGTGAACGTGGTCCCGGGCGACACCACGTCCGGCACCGAGCTCACCACGGGCCGCGCGCCCTTGAAGAGGTAGGGCGGCGAGAAGACCTCCGCGGAGTTCGCGTTGCGGCCTCCCGCGCTCAGCACCCGCCCGTCCGGCAGCAGCACCGCCGTGGCGTGGTAGCCGCGATAGCGCGTATTGCTGGACAGCCGCGTCCAGCGGTTGGCCACGGGGTCATACACCTCGGCCTGGAAGACCGGCGAGCCGCTGTTGTCGAAGCCACTGCCCCGGCTGCCGCCCGTCACCAGCACCGTCCCATCCGGCAGCAGCGTGGCGTTGTGCTGCCGCCGCGGCGTGTTCATGGGCGTCATGTATCTCCAGACCGGCGAGGCCACGTTCAGGTCGATCATCTCGACGGTGGCCGTTGGAGGATCTCCTCCTCCAATGAGCAGCACCCGGCCATCGAGATACACCGCGGGCCCGTAGCTCCGGGTGCCGTAGTTGCTCGAGGGCCCCGTGGTCCAGGAACCCGTCCCGTTCGGGTCCATGAAGCGGCTCACCCGCTGCGGCCCCGCCAGGAAGAGCCTGCCATTGGGCGCCAGGAACATCCGTGGGTAGTACGGCAGCTTGAGCCGCGCCGTGGTCATGGTCCGCCACGTCCCGCTCGCCGCCAGGTAGCGCTGGGGAATCTCATTCATGATGCCGGAGCCCACCGTCTCGCCGGAGAGCACCATCACGTCTCCGTTGGAGAGCGTCACGTTGGTGGGGTACCAGCGCCCATCGTTCATGTCCGGCTGGCGGATGAAGCGCGAGCCGAACGGGTCCCAGATGGTTGCGTCCTCGAGGCCCACGTGGCTCTCGATGTGCCCACCGGTGATGAGCAGCCGCCCGTCCGCGAGGAAGGAGTGGCCCGCGCAGAAGATGTTGTAGCCCGGCGCCGGCAGCCTGCTGATGCCTCCCGTGTTCGGGTCCCAGAGCCCCGGTGGATCATCCCCCTGGGCGAACTCGCCGAAGAACATCACCCGGCCCGTGGGCAGCAGGCTCGTGTGGGTGGCGGAGAGTGGCCAGGACATGACGCTCGACCACTGCCCCACCTCCGCGGGAGTCTGTGCCCGAGCGGGGCTTGTCAGCGCCACACATCCCACGAACCAGAGTGCGAGCGCTCCTGGCCGGGAAAGAATCGGTCTCGTCGACATCGCCGCCTCCAGGGGAATCCCCGCTGATTCAGGGACAGAACCTAAGTGGCCGGGCTCGCACGCCAATCGGTCCCGAGGTCCGAGGCAATGATGGGTGGTGGGCTGCCCGGGACTGTTGCGTGGGGGTTGCTCACCCCGGACCTTTGCGCCGGTTCCCGTGTGACGCCGTGCCCCCACATTGCGGGCCGTTCCCTTCACGTCCGGGAGGTTTCCATGAGGTGCTGGCGTCCGCTCTCCGTGCTGCTGGCCCTGATCTCCAGCCCCGCCCTCGCCCAGGCAGGTGCGTCTCCGCTGGCCTCGGACGCGGACCCCTTCACCGCTCAGTCGCAGCCCTGGACGCCCTGTGGGCGCACTGCCTCTCCCCTGACGGACCTCGCTCCCGGCACGGAAGACCCGGAGCCAGGGAGACTCGTCCGCGGCGACCGCGTCCTCCTCTTCTCCTCCGATGATGGAGTGCACGGCCTCGAGCCGTGGGTGAGCACCGGGACGGGAGGTCGCGGCACCTCCCTCGTGGTGGATATCCGCCCCGGGCCGGAGGGCTCGGAACCCGCGGTGCTGACCCCCGTGGGTGACAGGGTCTTCTTCGTCGCCGATGACGGCGTGCACGGGCGCGAGCTGTGGGTGAGCGATGGCACCTCCCGGGGCACTCGCCTGGTGAAGGACATCTGGCCCGGTGCGGAGGGCTCGTTCCCGCGTTCCCTGGCCGAGTCCGGAGGACTGCTCTACTTCGCCGCGGGAGACGCCGAGCACGGGCGCGAGCTGTGGCGCAGCGATGGGACGCCCGAGGGCACCTACCTCGTCGAAGACCTGGACCCCGGTCCCGAGGGCACCAGCCCCTACCTGATGACGCGCGGGGGCGATGGCTCGCTCTACTTCGTCAGCAACTTCCAGGGTTTCTTCATGCGGTTGATGCGGACCGATGGGAAGTCCCCCGCCGTCGAGCTGTTCCGCAGATCGAGCGAGGGGGGAGAGCTGGATGCGCTGACGGCGGTGGGCAACAAGCTGTACTTCGTCTCGAGCACCGTCCACGACGACGCCATGGCCGAGCTGCGGGTGACGAGCGGAGGGACTCCCGCGCTCGTGGGCTCGTTCCACACCATCCATGAGCTAGTGGCCATGGGCGGGCGGCTGTACTTCAGCGCCAACGGGGAGAACGACTCCGCCGGTGAGGAGCTGTGGCGCAGCGATGGCTCCCGGAAGGGGACGCAGCGGGTGAAGGACGTCTGGCCCGGTGCGGAGGGCTCGTCTCCGAGCGGGCTCGCCGTCCTGGGGCGCCGGCTCTTCTTCTCCGCGGATGATGGGGCGCACGGGCGCGAGCTGTGGGTGAGCGATGGCACGGCCTCGGGCACGCTCCTCTTCGAGGACCTCGTCCCGGGCGCCGGGGGCTCGTCTCCCGAGGGGCTCACCGCCCTCCAGGGCCACCTCTTCTTCAGCGCGGACACGCCGGGACGAGGCCGGGAACCCTGGGGGAGCGGCGGCACGCCCGGAAGCACGGCGCCCTTCGACGAGCTGGCCCCGGGCCCGGACTCCTCGGAACCGGGTGGCTTCGAGCGCTCCGGCTGGGATGTCTTCTTCTTCGCCCGGGATGCGGCCCACGGCCTGCGGCTCTGGGCCCTGCCTTTCCGCCCCGCCCACGAGTGTGACGCCAACGCCCGGTGAGCAGCAGGCGGCCAGGCGGGCGAAGTTGACAAATCGAACGACCGTTCGTATTTCTTGAGGCATGTCGAAGGGAGCAGCCACCCGGGAGCGAATCCTCGAGCACGCCTTCCGCGTCGCCACGCGGGAGGGGCTGGAGGGGCTCACCATCGGCGTGCTCGCCGAGGAGCTCCGCATGAGCAAGAGCGGACTCTTCGCGCACTTCGGCTCCAAGGAGGAGCTCCAGCTCGCGGTGCTGGAGGACGCGGGGGAGAAGTTCCGCCGCTACGTCCTCGAGCCCGCCTTCGCCGCCCCCAAGGGACTGCCCCAGCTCCAGAAGCTCTTCGAGCTGTGGCTCGCCTGGCTCACCCACCCCATGGCTCCCGGGGGCTGCATCTTCATCGCGGCCTCCTCCGAGCTGGACGACCGCGAGGGCAAGCCGCGCGACTTCGTGGCCGGCGCCGAGCGCTTCATGCTCGATGCGGTGGTGCGCACCGTCCGCGGCGCCATCGAGGCCGGTCACCTCCGCGCCGGGCTGGATGCGGAGCTCTTCGCCTATCAGGTCTTCTCCCTCATCCTCGGCGCCCACCACCTCCGGCGCCTCCTGCGCGACCCGCGTGCCGAGGCCCACGCCCGCTCCGGTTTCCAGCAGCTCCTGGACTCCGCTCGCCCCTCTCCCTGAAAGGACTCCCGTCATGACCTCCCGTGATTCTGCTTCGTCTCGAAATGGCACGACCGTTCGTTCTGGGGATGTGCTCGATGTGGTCGTCATCGGCGCCGGGCCCGGCGGCTACGCGGCGGCCATCCGCACGGCCCAGCTCGGCCTCCAGGTGGCCCTCGTGGAGCGGGACAACCGGCTCGGCGGCGTGTGCACGCTGCGCGGCTGCATCCCCACCAAGGCGCTCCTCCACACCGCCGACGTGCTCGAGGACGCGCGGCATGGTGGGGAGCTGGGCGTCGTCGCCTCCGAGGTGCGGTTGGACCTGGCCGCCGCGCACGCCTTCAAGAACCGCGTGGTGGAGAAGAACAGCGCCGGCGTGGGCTTCCTCATGAAGAAGAACGGCGTCCGAGTGGTGCAGGGCTTCGGCACGCTCGCGGGTCCGGGCCGGGTCCGCGTCACCGACAGCCGCGGCGAGGTCCAGGAGCTCCAGACGCGCCACGTGCTGCTCGCTACCGGCTCGGCACCCAAGCCCCTTCCCGGGCTGCCCTTCGACGGCGAGCGCGTGCTCTCCTCGGACCATGCGCTCGAGCTGTCGAGAGTGCCGGGCTCGCTCGCCATCATCGGTGGCGGCGCGGTGGGGGTGGAGTTCGCCTCCCTCTACAGCCGCTTCGGCAGCCGCGTCTCCCTTATCGAGATGATGCCGCACCTGCTGCCTCTCGAGGACGTGGACGTGTCCACCGAGCTGGAGCGCAGCCTGCGCCGGCGCGGCCTCGAGGTGCACACCGGCGCGAAGCTGGAGGACTCGCGCGTCACCCCGAACGGCGTCACGCTCACGCTGCGCACCGCCGATGGGGGAACGCGGACTGTCGAGGCTGAGAAGCTCCTCGTCGCCGCCGGGCGTCGCCCGCTCACCGAGGGGCTCGGACTGGAGGCGCTCGGGGTGAAGCTGGAGCGGGGCTTCGTCCCCGTGGACGGGCGGATGCGCACGAGCGTGCCGGGCCTCTACGCCATCGGTGACATCGTGCCCACGCCCGCGCTCGCGCACGTGGCCACCATGGAGGCCATCGTCGCCGCCGAGGCCATTGCCGGGCTCGAGCCGCAGCCCATCGACTACGCGCAGGTCCCCTCATGCACCTATAGCGCACCGGAGGTGGCCTCCATCGGGCTCACCGAGGCGCGTGCGCGCGAGCGTGGCTTCGACGTGCGCGTTGGCCGCTTCCCGTTCTCCGCGCTCGGTAAGGCGCGCGTGCTGGACCACACCGAGGGCTTCGTCAAACTGGTGAGCGACGCTCGTTACGGGGAGCTGCTCGGCGTGCACCTCATCGGGCCCCACGTGACGGAGTTGCTCGCGGAGGCAGGTGTCGCGCTCCGGCTCGAGGCCACCGTCGAGGAGCTCGCGCGGACGATGCACGCGCACCCGACACTCTCCGAGGTCATCCACGAGGCCGCGGAGGTGGCGCTCGGGCACCCGCTGCACCTCTAACCCTCAGTCCGCCGTGAGGTCCTGCTTGACGATGTTGGGCTGGCCGGCCTTCACCTCGATGGTGCGGGTGATGTCCTTGTCGAGGTCACGATTGATGAGCCGCACGGTGTGGGGGCCGACGGAGACCTGGACGGGCGCGAAGGGCGTCTGGCCGATCGGCTTGCCGTCCAGGAACACCGTGGCATAGGGCCGGATGCGGAACTCCAGCTTCGCCTTCTGAGCACCCTTTCGTCGCGTGGGCTGCGCTTCCGTGGACTCCTGCGGGGTGGGCTCCGGCGAGGGCTTCTCCCCGGCGGCCACGGGCGCGCTGGCTTCCACCGGCTGCGGCCCCGTGGGAGGAGCCACCTTCTCGGCGACGGGCGGCTCGGCGGGGGGCGGGGCCACGGCCACAGGTTTCGGCTCCGGTGCCGGAGTGGGCGCGGCCTGCATGGGCGCGGGGGGCGCGGTGTTGCTCCGGAAGAGCACAACACCACTGCCCGCGGCGAGGAGCACCAGGCCTCCCACTGCCAACCCCAGCCGGGCACGGCTCTGGCGAATCCCGAGCGCGACGTCCTCCTTCTCGAAGCGCTCCGTCTGCGCGGGAGCCGCCGGCTTCTGGGTGTCCGTCGTCGCAGGGCTCACCGCGGGCAGGTCGTTCCTGCTGGGGGAGATAGCCGTGGGCGCGAGCGGGAGCTCTTTGTACTGCCCGGTGTGCACCGCGGGCAGGTCACGCCTGCTGGGAGAGATGAGCGTGGGCGCCAGCGGGGGCTCTTTGTCCTGCGCGGAGGGATGGGACAGGGCGGTCTGGTGGTGCGTCCTGTCCGTATGGGTCCTGGAGTCCTTGTCCGCGTCGAGCGGGGCGGCCATGCTCCCGGGGCGCGGCTCGCCAGTGGGGGTCCGCATGGGCGACATGGCCGTGGCGTTGAAGCCGATGTCCTTCTCTCCAGTGGGCGAGGGCCTCGCCGGACCGCTGTTCCTCGGGCACAGCCGCTCCACACATTGCGCCAGGTCTCTCGCGCCCACCGACTGGCCGGTGGAGAGGATGAACCGCTCCAGGTCCGCCTGGAAGGTGATGCAGTCCGGATAGCGTTGCTCGCGCACCTTGGCCAGGGCTCTGTCGAGGATGCTGCACAGCGCTTCGGGCAGATCCGGCCGGCGCGACGCCGCGGGGACGAGCGGCTCGAAGAGGATGGCCTGCATCATGCTCACGTCGGTGGTGGCCTCGAAAGGCAGCTGGCCGGTGAGCAGCTCGTAGAGGACGACGCCCAGCGCGTACACGTCCGCGCGCCGGTCGAGCTGCTGGCCCTGCAGCTGCTCCACCGGCATGTAGGCAATCTTGCCCTTGATGAGACCCGTCTTCGTCTTGTGGCTCTGGTTGGAGGCCTTGGCGATGCCGAAGTCCACCACCTTCACGGCCCCTTGCCGTGACAGCAGGATGTTGTCGGTGCTGATGTCCCGGTGGATGAGCTCCAGGTGCCGTCCGCTGGACGGGTCCACGAAGTCGTGGGCGAAGGCCAGACCCTCGCATACGGCGGAGATGACCTTCGCGCAGAAGGTCGGCGGCAGAGGAACTCCCGCCTGGATGGCACGCGCGGACAGCGTGCGCAGATCCGGCCCGTCGATGTACTCCATCGCCAGGTAGTAGGTGCCGTCGGCCTGGCCGAAGTCGAAGATCTGCACGATGTGGGGATGGTTGAGCTGCGCGGCCACGCGCGCCTCGGTGAAGAACATCCCCACGAACGTCGGGTCCTCGGCCAGATGCGGGAGAATTCGCTTGAGCACGAGCGTCTTTTCGAAGCCCATGGGCCCTTCCACCCGGGCGAGGAACACCTCGGCCATGCCTCCGGTGGCGAGCTTGCTGACCAGCTGGTACTTGCCGACTTGCGTCAAAGCCAAAAGCCGTCTCCTGGGCCGCGAATGCGGCCGCATCATATGCCCAGCTCATCTCCAGAGCGGAGGGGGGGCTGCCAGCGGCGGGCTCCCTGCTGCTACGTTGATGCATCATGAAAGCCAGTTCCCTTCGGACAGGGCGAGCGCGGGTGCTCGCCCTCTGTCTCGCGGCATGCATGCCTGCCCAGGCGCTCGCCGCCGCTCCCTCGCCCGCCCGGAAGTCACCTGCCCGGAAGACGCCGACTCGCAAGACCCCGGCTCCCAAGGTGGACTTCCAGAGCGCGTTCGATGCCGCCGTCCGGCTCTACGAGAACTTCGAGTACGAACAATCTCTGGAGCAGCTGTCCCGGGCCAAGGCCTTGGCGCAGGGCGTCGAGCAGGAGGTGCCGGTGGTCCTGTACCAGGGCATTGTCCAGGCGGAGCTCGGGCGGCGGGAGGAGTCGCTGTCTGCCTTTCGTACGGGTCTCTACCTGAAGGCGGACGCGAAGCTGCCCGTGAAGGTGTCCCCCAAGGTGGAGCGCGACTTCGAAGACGTGCGCCAGTCCGTCCTGGCCGACCTGGGCCTCTCCGGGTCGAGCACCCAGACGCCCGCGGCCACCGCGCAGGCCCCGGCAGATCGCCCGGTGCAGTCCCCCGGCCTCACCTCCAGTGTGGAGCCGCCGCCCCAGGCGCCCGCTTATGTCCCCACGGCCAGCACGGAGAGGTCGTCCGGCCGTCCGGTGCTGCCGCTGGTGTTCCTCGGAGCGGGCGCATTGGCTGGCGGCGCGGCGAGCTTCTTCGGCCTGCAGTCGGCCACCAACGTGCGCTTCGCGCTGGAAGCCGACTACTATGATCAGCGCACCTCGCGCCTGAAGAGCGCCGAGGATCAGGCCCTCATCGCCAACATCCTGTTCGGCACCGCGAGCGCCGCCGCGCTGGGGGCACTCGCCACGTTCCTCATTCCCGGGAGCTCCGACGCTCCTGCCTCCACTTCCACGGGAGGGGGTTCTCCGTGAGCCACGCTTCCAAGCTCCTGCTGCTGTCCTGTCTGACCTGCGCCTTCGCCTGCACCGTCCCGACCATCGAGGAGCTCGACAAGGAGCACCCCATCGAGAAGTGCAGCGCGGAGCACAACACGTGCGCGCCGGGCTCGGTGTGCTTCGAGGACCAGTGCATCCCCTACGAGGGCTTGGACTGCAAGCCTGGGGACCGCCGGGCCTGTGGCTCCAGCGTGGGCGAGTGCCGCCCGGGCACGGAGCTGTGCGGCGCGGATGGCACCTTCGGCGCCTGCCAGCCAGAGGTGGGGCCGGTGCGCGAGACGTGTGACGGCAAGGACAACGACTGCGACGGCTCGGCTGACAACTGGAAGGGGGCCCTCGAGCTGACCCGGAACCACGACAACAGCGCCCCCGCGGCAGCCGTCGCGGTGAGGCGCTCCTCCGATGATACCCGGGGCACGTTGCTCACCTTGACGTCGGAGGACGGCAAGCTCGTGACGAGGACCCTCGGGGCCGATGGCACCTGGATGCAGGCGAAGACGTTCGCCCATCCCCAGATGTCCTTCAAGATGCCCGTGCTCGCGGCGCATGGAGACACGGTCGCCGCGGCGTGGCTGGGCGTGAAGTCCCCGGTGGGCACGGAACCGTTCGTCCATCAGGTCTTGCTGACCCTGATGGATGGGAGCGGCTTCCCCATCACGACCCAGGTGCTCGACATTCCCCATGTCGAGCCCTTCGATAGCAGTATCCCGGTGCAGCAGCTCCGGGTCGCGATCAACAAGTCCCACGTCCTCGTGCTCATCCTGGCGGCGAACAAGTCCTTCGCGGTCATCGTCTCCCGGAATCTCGACGCGGGCAGCCGGAAGGGCCCCATCGCGCTCGGCACCGTGCACCCGAGCTGGCCCGAGGACCGCTGGTTCAGTGCCACGGTGGGCGGCAAGGGGGAGGAGTTCCTGGTGGCCTACGAAAGATATTCCATGCTCCCCTCCGGCGGCGTCATCACCAAATCCAACTACACGCTCACCATCACGAACGAGGGCGCGCTGGGCCTCGAGCATCTCATCAACAACGACCCCGACGTCCATTCGCCCTTCATGCTTCCGCTCCAGGGCGACCCTTGGGAGCACACCGTCTACTTCGTGGCGGCCGACACCTCGTCGGACTCGTCCTGGATCGCCTCATTGAGGTGCCAGGAGAGGGGTTGTGCCCAGCAGCAGCAGGAGTTCTTCTCCTATGGGCACCGGATCCGCCGCATGCAACTCGTGGCCCAGCCGGGGGCGGCGATCCCCGAGAATGCTCTGTTGAGGTGGCAGGATTCGAACATGAGAAGCCACGCGCTGACCGCCGTCACCTTCGCGGACAAGGCGCCCTCGTACACCGAGCTGCAGCCGCCCGGGCAACCGACCCTCTCCGAGTCGCTCATCGTCATGCCCGACTCCATCCACCACCTGCTCTACAACCAGGACCTCCCGCCGCCCTCGACGGTGTCCTCGCTGGCGGTGGGGTTCTCCGTGACCGAGGCGCACGTCCTGACCTTCTGCAACCCGTAGCACCTCTCGGTTTTCCGGCTGCTGCGGACGAGGGGTCTCGACTTTTCGAGGCTCCGCACACTGTCCGTATGAGTCCAACTCCGCGAAATTTCGGGCCTCCCGTGAAGCCTCCGGCCCCTGGCACACGGGTGGCAGAAGCCGGCGACGCATCAGCCCGGCAGACGACAGGCCGGAAGACGAGTTCGAGGAGTCACGGACATGACAAAACAGGGTGGATGGGCGCTCGCGCTGCTGGGATTGGCGGCGTGTAGCGACGAGAGCAGTATTCCCAAGAACGAGCCGGTGCAGATGAAGGCGCGGATGGAGTCCTTCGAGAGCTGCGCGGCGCTCGAGTCCTATATCGAGGACGCCGCGGTGCTCGACATGCGCTCGAGCATGGAGCGCTCCAAGCCGTCCTATTGGAAGGGGCGGGGCGGCTGGTTCGGCGGCGAGCCCGCGCCCGCGGAGGACTCGGCAGGGGGCGGCGGCACTGGCTCCGGTGGCCCGAATGCGCATACCGGCACCAACAACCAGGTGGAGGGCGTGGACGAGGCGGACTTCGTGAAGAACGATGGCACGCGCATCTTCGTCCTCTCCGGACAGAAGCTGTACGCGCATCGCTCCTGGCCGGCCGAGTCGCTGCGCGCGGAGTCCTCGCTGACGCTCGAGGGTTGGCCGCGACAGATGTTCCTCCACGGGAACAAGGTCGTCGTCTTCTCCGAGATCTATGCACCGGACTCGGGCTCGAGCGGAGGCAAGGATCTGCCGGTGGCCTGCTCGCCCATGGGCCCGTGCGGTTACGGAGCCCCAACCACCAAGGTGACGACGGTAGACGTGTCCGACCTCGCCGCGCCTCAAGTGACGGGCGAGCTGTACCTGCCGGGCGGCTACCACGACGCGCGTCTGGCGGGCAGCTCGGCGCGGCTGGTGATGCGCGACTCGTTCCGTTGGCCCGCTGGCGTGCGCTGGTGGCCCGACTACTCCCGGGACCTCTGGGATGACCAGTCGCGGTTGGAGAAGGAGCTTGATCGACTGATGGTGGAGAACGAGCAGCTCATTCGCGCGCAGACCCTGCCGCAGTGGCTGCCCGAGGGCCGGCGCAAGCGGTCGGATGGCACCGTGGAGACGGTGGGCTATGACTGCCGCGACTTCCACAAGACGAACGCGCCCACCCGGCTGGGGATTGTCACCGTGGCCTCGCTGAACCTGGACGCACAGGGCTTCCAGGCGCCGGGCCGCGTCTCGCTGGTGACCGAGCCGGGTCAGGTGTACGCCAATGGCACCTCGCTCTACATGGCTACGCCCCACTGGTGGTGGTGGCCGGAGGCGGGGCAGACGGATTACACCTATGTGCACAAGCTCGACCTGACCCAGCCGGACCGGGCCTCGTACGCGGCCAGCGCCACGGTGCCGGGCTTCCTGTTGGACCAGTTCAGCATGGATGAGCACGAGGGCGTGCTGCGGGTGGCCACCACCATCACCTCTCGGGTGGCGGAGGCTGGCAACCAGTGGGGCCGCACCGAGACGACCAACCGCGTCTTCACCTATGTGCCGGAGGACGGCCAGCTGCGGATGCTGGGGCAGAGCGAGGAGCTGGCCAAGGGCGAGCGCATCTTCAGTGCGCGCTTCGTGGGCGACAAGGGCTACGTGGTGACGTTCGAGCAGGTGGATCCGCTCTTCACCTTTGACCTGTCCGACCCGGCGAACCCGCGCAAGGTGGGCGAGCTGAAGATTCCAGGCTTCTCTCGGTACATCCATCCGGTGGGGGACACGCACCTGCTGACGGTGGGCGTGCACATCGCGGAGGGCGGCAACTGGGGCACGGCCATCAAGCTGACGCTCTTCGACGTGACGGACATGGCTCAGCCTCGCGAGGCCTTTACGCAGGTGGTGGGCACCGCCTACAGCTGGAGCGAAGCGCTCTATGACCACAAGGCCTTCAACTACTTCCCGGCCAAGGGGCTGCTGGCCATTCCCTTCATGGACTGGTCGTCGCAGTACTCCGGGGACTACTGGAACAACTTCGTGAGCGAGCTGCGAGTGTTCCGCGTGGACCTGGCCAACGGCTTCAGCCCGGTGGGGGCCATCTCCATGAGGGACATGTACCAGACGGTGAACTACAACCAGTGGAGCTGGGTGTACACGCCCTACGTGCGCCGCAGCGTGATGGCGGACGACTACGTGTACGCCATCACCGACGCGGGTGTTCGCGTGGCCCACGTGAGCAACCTCTCCAAGCCGCTGGCCACCACGCGCTTCAGCCCCTTCATCCAGTAAAGGGGCCTGGCCGGCCGCTTGCCAGACAGGCGGCCGGCTGATGGGTCAGGCGAGCAGGGGTTGGGACGTCCGCGAAGGCAGCCCGCGCATCCGCGGTGGAAACCCGCTATAGGCCCCTCGCGCCCATGTCGTCCGCCCCACTGCCCAACCGCCGCGAAGAGTTCCGAGCCCTCTGGAGGCTTGCCCTGCCCATCGCCATTGCTCAGGGGGGCCAGTCCCTCATGAGCTTCGTGGACACGGCGGTGGTGGGGCGAGCTGGGACGCAGGCCCTGGCGGCGGTGGGGCTGTCCTCCGCGGTGTTCTTCGCCCTCAGCAGCTTCGCCATCGGGATGATGATGGGGGTGGACCCGCTGGTGTCCCAGGCCTTCGGGGCGCGAAATGCGCCACGTGCGCGGGTGCTCCTGTGGCAGGGCAGCTACCTGGCCGTCATGGTGGGCACCGTGCTGGCGGTGCCGCTGGTGGTGGTGCCGCGGGTGCTGCCCTACTTCGGCGTGGACTTCGCGGAGCTTCCCGAGGTGCGGGACTACCTCACCTGGCGAGCGCCCAGCCTGCCGCTGCTGCTGCTCTTCATCACCACGCGTGCCTATCTCCAGGCGACGGCGCGCCCCCGGGCCCTGGTGGTGGCCACGGTCATCGCCAACCTGCTCAACCTGGGAGCGAACATCCTGTTCGTCTTCGGCGGAGAGGTGTTGCCGGCGTGGTGTGGGCCGCTGCGCCTGATGCCGGCGCTGGGGGTGAAGGGCTCGGCGATCGCGACGCTGATGGCGTGCGTGGTGCAATGGGGCATCGTTGCGTGGTCGGTGCGTCTGACGCCAGCCGCTGGGGGCACCTCCTGGGTGTGGCCGGTGCGCGCGGACATCCTCCAGGCGCTGCGGGTGGGGATGCCCATTGGTCTGCACATCGCGGCGGAGGTGGGGGTCTTCTCTGGGGCGGGCGTGCTGGCGCGGTGGTTGGGCCCGGAGAGCATGAGCGCGCATCAGATTGCCATCTCCTTTGGCAGCCTCTCCTTCTCCGTGGCGATGGGCATTGGCAACGCGGGCAGCGTGCGGGTGGGCTGGGCCGTGGGAGCGCGCAATACGCCGCAGGCACGGCTGAGCGGGCTGATGGCCTTCGCCTCGGGCACGGGCTTCATGTCGTTGTGCGCACTGGTGTTCGCCTTGTTCCCCGAGTCGCTGGCGCACGTCATGGGCACGCCGCCCGAGGTGATGCCTCTGGTGGTGCCGGTGCTGATGGTGTGCGCCGTCTTCCAGATTTCCGATGGCATCCAGGGCGTGGGCGCGGGCGTGCTGCGCGGGGCGGGGGAGACGCGCTTCACCTTCATCGCCAACATGGTGGGGCACTACCTGGTGGGCCTGCCCGTGGCGCTGCTGTTGGGCTTCGGGTTGAAGCTCGGCGTGGTGGGCATCTGGTGGGGCCTGTGCGCGGGGCTCACCGTCGTGGCGCTCGCGCTCTTCTGGCGCTTCGAGCGTCAGAGCTCCGGCACCCTCCAGCCGCTGGAAGCGTGATGCGAAGGCTTCGAGTGCTGGTGTTCGGGCTCCTGCTGGTAGCGGGAGCCGCGTCCGCGCCGGTTCAGGCGGCATCGCCCGCGTTGGCGGCCACGCTGGTTCAGTCCAGCGTGCTGTCCGCGGACACCACCCGGGTCAAACTGATGGCGTACCTGGCCCGCGGCGATATCGCTGGCGCCATCGCGATGTACGAGGCCCATACGGGGCGAGTGGCACCGGCATGGTTGATGGACCTGCAGGGAGCCTACGGCGTGGCGAATCAGGCCGCCGGCAGGTGTCAGCAGGTAGCCCGCATCATCCACACCGCGTTCTTGAAGCTGGGCCAGACGCCGCAATACATCGCGTTCAAGGCAAGAGAACGTGAGGACTACATTGTTTTCGAATTGGCGAATGGGAAGGACGCCCCTGTCTCCCGCACTGGGTACCATGTGGCTGTCCGGGTTGGGGACATGGTTCACGATGCGTATACGGGGCCGCTCGGGATGACGCTTTCCGATTATCTTTCCCGATTGCATGCTCGCCAGGGTGTCGTTTGGGAGGTGGTTTCCACACCATGAATGATGGGAATGCTTCGGACAGCCAAGCTCCTCGGCGCCATGTGTACCTGCTCGACTACCTGATGCGGTTGCGGCAGGAAAAGACCAGGGGCCTGTTGCTAAACATGGGGGAAATCAACGTCACCCGGATGGTGGCATTCATCGATGGTTACCGGGCCTGTCACTACGCCAACGGTATAAAGGACGAGGAGTACGGTCTCTTTCACGACTGGCTCCGCGACGTGAAGCACGAGTTCCCTGGGGAAGGCTGGGACGTGAAGTACCTGAACGACTGCGACGGCGACCACGAGCGCGCCATTCGCAAGTTCCTCGACTTCGTCGCCGAGTTCGTCGCCCTGCGTGAGCGTGAGCAGCAGGGCGTCTGAGCCCGCGCCCTCACCACGGCAGGTAGTGTTGAATCATCTCCCGCCACACCGGCCAGTCGTGTGTGCCTCCCCACCAGATGGCCAGGTGGTTGGCGATGTCCTTCGACCACAGCAGCTTCGAGAGCCGCTCGTTCGACGGTCGGCAGAAGTCGTGCTCGCCCACCGCCAGCACCATCTCCACCCGCCTCAAGGCCGCCAGATGCGCCGCGTCCGATACCCCCGGCAGCCACTGCATGCTCGAGTGGTAGTACACGCTCTCGTCGTGGTGGCCATCGAGGAAGTCCTCCGTCTCGAACTTGCCCCCCATCGAGACCAGCCGCCGGAACGTGTTCGGGTTGCGCAGCCCGATGTTGTACGTGTGGAAGCCTCCGAAGCTGCACCCGCCCAGCGTCAGCCGGCCTCCCGTGCTGCGTGACATCAACAGCGGCACCACCTCGTGCAGCAGGTACTGCTCGTACGCTTCGTGCCTCGCCACCCGGTCATGCGGATGGATGGACGTGTTGAACCAGCTCTCCTCGTCCACCGAGTCCGCGCACACCACGACGTAGCGTCCCGCCTGAATCCGGTCCGCGATCGCCCCGATGAGCCCGAAGTCCTCCGCTTGATAGAAGCGCCCCTTGCTGGTGGGCAGCAGCAGCACCGGCTCGCCCGAGTGCCCGAAGAGCAGCACCTCCATGTCCCGGCCCAGCCGCGAGCTATACCAGCGGTGATATTCGCGATTCATGCGCCCACCTTACCCGCCGCCCTCGCGCCACGGGCGGCTCACTTCCGCCTGGTACCGGCGGGGCGCGCGACAGTGAACACCTGCCCGCGGGGTGGGGGCGGGCTGGGTCCCTAGAAGCGCACCGTGGGGCCGATCAGGATGCTGTGCAGCGGCTTGGCGCACGCGTCGAGTGACGGGCTCTCTGAGCTGTCCACCCGCACGTCACACCATTGCCACGCCGTGGAGGCGGTAATCCCCAGGTGCTCTCCCAGCCACGTGTCCAACCCCAGGCGCACGGCCGTGCTCAGCCCATCGTGCAGCATCCGCCGTGGCACGCTACCCAGGTCGTCGAACGTCAGCGGCGTCGAGCGGCTCTGCGCCACCCTCAGCCCCACCCACGGGTTCACCCCGCCGTCCCGTAGGAAGCGCAGCCTCAGCTCCAGCCCCAGCGAGCGGTAGTCCAGCTGCAACTGCTGGCCCTGGATGGTTGCGCCCCACGTCTCGGCGCCTTCACCCACCACTCCTAGTGACAGGCCGAAGGGCGTCTCCGCTCCCACGTAGACCTGCACCGCACCACCCATGGCCCGGACGCCCGAGGTATGATCCAGGACAAAGCCGGTGCTGGCTGCGGCGTAACCCCGCCATCCCCCCGCTGCAGATGTCCCTGCCCACAGGGCAACGACCAAGCCTCCGAGACTCGCAACGTGTCGCATGCGGGGCGGAGTCTAGCCCAGACCCGCCCCGTCAGGTCTACCCATACAGTGGGTACGTTTCCCGGTGGGCGTTAGCTCGTCGACGCGAGCCGAGTAGAGTCCCGCTCCATGTCACTCTCTTTCGACGCGGCCGCCACCTCTGTGCGTGACGCACTCACCGACGCGGGCCAGGGCCTGGTGGAGCGCGAGGCCATGGTGGAGTTGGTGGCGTTGTGCGCCGTGGCGGGCGAGCACCTGCTCGTCATCGGTCCTCCTGGCACCGCCAAGAGCGAGGCCGTGCGCCGCACCGCGCGGGCGCTCGGCGGCGGCTACTTCGAGTACCTCCTGGGCCGCTTCACCGAGCCCTCTGAAATCTTCGGCCCGGTGGACCTGCGCAAGCTGCGCGAGGGCCTCGTGGAGACGGAGACGGCCGGCATGCTACCCGAGGCCGAGGTGGCCTTCCTCGACGAGGTGTTCCTCGGCTCCACCGCCATCCTCAACACGCTGCTGGGCCTGCTCAACGAGCGCGTCTTCCGCCGCGGCCACACCCGCATGAGCTGCCCCCTGCGCGTGTGCGTGGGGGCCTCCAACGCCCTGCCCGAGGACGAGTCGCTCGCCGCCTTCGCTGACCGCTTCCTCGCCCGCACCTTCGTGGAGCCCGTGCCCGACCCGCGGCTGGAGGACCTGCTCGCCGGTGGCGCCTCGCTCTGGAAGGCCGAGTCGGCGCGCACCGCTTCCCTGGAGGCCGTGGACGTGCTCGCCCAGGCGGCGCGCGAGGCGGACCTCGGACCGGTGCGCCCCCACCTGGCCCACGCGCTGCGCACCTTGCGCGGTGCCGGCATTGGCTTGAGCGATCGGCGCATGGTGAAGGCTCAGCGGCTGGTGGCTGCCGCCGCCGCACTCGCCGGACGCTCCACGCCGAGCGTGGCGGACTTGTGGCCCCTCGTCTATGCCGTGCCTACCAAGGAGGCTCAGGCTCTCGCGCGTGATGTGCTGCGCGACTTGCTCGCGCACTCGGAGAACCCCTCCCTGGCTGCCGCCGCCCTCGAGGCCAGCGCGGGCCCCCGGGCGCGGGCTCAGCGCATCGCCCAGGCCGGGCGAGCCGTGCTCGACGCTCGGCCCCTGGATACGGACGCCGAGGCCCTCGCCTCTTGGAGGCTGAAGCTGGAGGGCGTGGCGCGAGAGATGGACGCGGGCTTTGCCCCCGAGGCTCTCCCCGAGGACCTGCGCGCCGTGCGCGAGGAGCTCCGCGCGGCCCTGGCCGTGGCTCCCCGGATGGAAGCGGCTTGAGGGCTCACGCTGGTGGCTTCAGGGCAGCGGGTTTTTGCCCGCGAAGGCCTTCAGCCAGGTGTGCTCGTCGTATAGCCGGGGGGCGCGGGACTCCTCATGCAGCGAGGCCAGCGGCCAGCGCTTGAAGCCCGAGCGCTTCAGCGCCTCCTCCCACCTGCCCAGCTCCACCCACAGGTCGATGCTCTCCATCCGCGTCGGGCTGTGCCCCGTCAGCTCGGAGCCGTACACCTGAAGCAGCAGCCCCCTCTCCAGCTCCAGGCGCGAGCGCTGCTCTCGCAGACGGGCACCCACCTCCCACAGCAGCCGCCCCATCCACCGCCGCTCGTCCTCGAGGATGTGGGCAGCGCTGGCTCGGGCGCGCCGCTGAAGCTCCTGGCCGAGTGACACTCCCTGGGCCCAGGTGGCCAGCAGGAAGGCATGGTGGCCGGGCAGCAGCAACACGTCCTTCAGGGACTCACGCATCTCCTGGAAGAAAGGCTCACTGGACGGTTGCTTCCACTCCAGGGAGACGAGCGGCTCGAGGGCCTCCAGGTCGCGGCGTTGGAGGAGGGCCTCGGGGGGACGCTCCGCGAGGAAGGTGCGCAGGGCGAGCTGGAGGGTGGAGGGAGTGGAGCTGGTGAGCTGAGTGAGTCGCGCTTCCGCGGCGGGCAGCAATTGCTGGCGCGCTGGCTCCTCCGCTCCGAGCAACGCCAGCCGCTCGCGCAGGGCCATGAGCAGAGGCACGGAGTCGCTGGCGCGCACCTGGCCGGGCCCCCACTCCAGGAAGCCCTCCTGCTCCGGGATGACGGTCAGCAGTGGCAGGCCCTGGGGTCCCTTGAATGGCAGCTTCTCGTCATGCACCAGAGGGAGGAGGTGCGTATCCTCCACGGGCTCGGGCAGCAGGGGGCTCTTGCTGAAATCCGGACGCCCGAGCGCGTCCCAGGACTCGAAGAAGGCATGCCGCCAATCCGGGGACCGGGAGCGGCGCTCGGCGAGCGCCAGCAACAGGGCCGCCTCCGGCGTGTGCTTCACCTCGGGCCACCGCAGGTCGTGCCGCATCGCGTCCAGCGAGCCGTGCTCCAGGTAGAGGCATGCCCGCATCAACCGGGCGGGCGCATTCGTCCTGTGGATGGGGGGTTGGAGCAGTCGGTCCAGGAAGGAGTACGCACCCCGGTGGCCGGCGAAACAGAGCCAGATGCGCTGCTGCGACAGATTCGCCCAGGGGTCCTCGTCCGCGCTCGCCTTTTCTTCATCGAACCCATCCAGGGCAAGCTGGCTGCCGACTGCCGCGGCGGACACCAGCCCAAGGGCTCCCAGCAGCAGACGGCGGCGAGACCAGCGATTGCCTGTTCTTCCAGCTACCATGGAGGGCTGTTTGCTCCCGGGTTCCGTCTCGCCGTTCTCGCGCTTCGTCACGGTGACCTCCATGGTAGCCTCCAGGCTTCATAACGCAAGAAGTGGGCTCGTGCGGCTGCTGGTGCTCCTGGCCATGCTCCAGGCGGGGTGTCTGTCGGAGGCGGATGAGTCCACGCTCGGTATGGAGTGTGGTCCACGGGACCTGACCCCGGAGTGCTGTCTCAAGAAGAACCCCGGTCAGTGGGAACGTTGTACCGGTTCGTCCGAGCTGGCGCGGGCCGCCGGGGTGGAGAAGACCTCTCCCCTGATGAAGGCGGCCGCCGTCGGCACGGTGGTGGTGATGGGGGCGCAGGCTGTGCACATCGGCTCCGCCGAGCGCCGGGGCGTGGAACTGGCGATGGACCTGTTCAAGAAGGTCGAAGGGGAGATCGTGCGGTGCGTGCGCCGGGCGGAGCAGGAGGTCAACGACTACCACTTCGGCGGGAAGAGCCCGACGTGGGCACAGTGTCAGGAGGTGAAGGTGGGGGAGAGGACGACGTGGGCTGCCTACCTGGGACTCCTCAAGCACGAGATGGCTTGGCCGTGCCTGCGCAAGGCGCTGGACAAACTGTTGGGGAAGGACAGGTACCTGCTCCACCCACGGTTCTACGTCAACCAGCAGACGGGAGCGTGGGAGCACATGCCCGAGGACATGATGAGCCAGATCGTGACGCACCAGGGGTGGTCGGGGCTGCGCGGAACCATCGAGCCGGACATCGTCCTGCTGGATGCGAACAACGTCGTCATCCACGTGTACGATCTCAAGTTCCCGTGCCCGAAGACCAATGCTGCGAAATGGGAAACGTATGGGCAAGGGGATTACTGGAAGGATTGGTTCCAGGGTGACCTCTATAGATTCGCCCTCAATGTGGAGCCTTTGCTCGTTTCCCCTCGTGGCGGAGTATCAATACCGAAGGGGCAGTAGAACGAGAGACCAGCTATGCGCTATCCGAGATTGCGGTACCACAATGAGCGTGGATGGCTGAGCGCGAGCGATGCCTTGCTCATATGCTTCTATATTCCGCATCCCAACGAGCGGATCGCCCCCGCCGTCATTCGTGCCGTGGAATGCTTCCGGGAACGGATAAGGCCTTATCCGTTCGTTTGGAACGACACCGGGGACGGGCAGGCCGAGCCGCTCGATGATGCTTCCTGGGAAAGAACCCGCCGCAAGACGCTGGATGCGGAACCTGGGGGGAGCGGCTCCCTGAGATTGGAGGGCAAAGACCCTGGAGTCGATGACCTCCTCGTGGACTACCGCGGATTGTCCCCTGTCCCCCTCCCCTGGCCCGAGCGGAAGGAGGACGTGTGTGTCCTGTACCTGCGCCTGCCCACGGAGTTCCTGGAGGAACGGGGAGCGGAGCATGTGCATGCGCTCGCCCTCGAGCTGGCGGTCGAGCTTCCCTTTGCCTCGGGGTATGTGGACTTCATCCTCTGCTCGTCTCTCCTCCATGAGGTCGGCGCCCTCGAACTCATCCGCTCGCGCTACCCGGGCGTGCACCTCACGTCGAGCGGGGCCACCATGTACGTGGGCACCCGTGTCGAGGGCGTGCACTGGATGAACTTCCTCGGGCAGCCGGTGCTCGGCGAGCTCGGTGGCATGTCCGGCCTGCGCGAGCGTCTGGCGCTCCCAGGCATCACGCTCCAGGAGATGAGCGGAGAGCGGGTGCTCATCACCCTGGGAGAGCGGCCCGAGGTGGGGGAGGTGGAGGCGGATCCGCGGCTCGCCCCGTACCGTGTGCTCGCCCGGGTTCTCGAGCCCTGCCTCTACCGGCGAAAATCCATGTTCGGCCGCCCGGTCCCCGAGGAACTGCTTCGCTGGGACCGCCGCTTCCTGGAGTGACGGAGCCCCCCGGAGAACCCGAACCACCGGGTGAGGTAGGCTCTCCCTCGTGGTGAGCCCGTTGAGCCCTGTTCCCTCCTTCTGCCCCTCCTGGAGCCCTCGCACCAGCCCGTTGACCGCGCTCGCGGTGGCGGGGGTGGGGCCGGTGGCGCTCGCGCTCGCGCGGCGGGTGCTGGAGGCCGATGACGCGGCGCTCGCCCGGTGGAGCGGCGTGGCCGGGCCCGGCGTGCTGGTGCTGCTGGGCGACACGGAGTCCCTTCCCTGGGTGGATGGCCTCGTCTACCTCGGGCGCGACACGGCGGCCCCCTCGTTGCTGCTGCCGTGCACGCTCGCCCCGGACGTGGCCCCCGCGCTGCTCGAGCGCGCGCTCGTCGCTCGGGCCTCGGGGAGTACGCCGCTCGCCGTGCTGCCGGGCTCGGCGCACCTCGTACCCGTGGGCGCTGCGCGTCCCGTCTCCCGAGACACCGTGCGTGCGTGGCTGGCGAAACAGGAGAGCCCATGAGCACCCTGCCCGAGGCGCTGCGCCCCTGGGCCGCGCAGCTGTCTCTCTTCTCGGAGGACCTGGCGCTCAGCCTGGGCCACCACGTGGCGCGGCTGGCCGCGGCGCTCGGCCCCCTGCGAGCGCGCAATGAGCTCGAGGGCGGTGAGCCCCAGGGCTACGACGGCCTCTCCCGCCGCGGCTCTCCCGAGCGGCTGCTCATGAGTGAGTGGCTGATGGCCCTGGAGGCTCCGGACGAGTTCGTGCGCCGAGCGGCCTTCGGTGAGCAGTCCTTCCTCCGGACCGCCTATCGCCAGCCCCAGAGTGGACGCCGCACCGTGGCCCTGCTGGATGCCGGGCCGGACCAGCTCGGCTCGCCCCGTATTGCGCACCTGGCGCTGCTGGTGGTGCTCGCCCGGCGCGCCGAGGCCGCGGGCGCGACCTTTTCCTGGGGCGTGCTCCAGTCTCCTCCCAAGAAGCAGCCCTTCTCCACCGTCGACGCCGCTGCCATCGGCCAGTGGCTGAAGTCCGCCAACGCCGCGCCTCCCCTGCAAGCCCAGCTCGCCGCATGGCGCGAGGTGCTCGAGCTGGGGCGCGCTCCTGAGGACGTGTGGCTGGTGGGCGGTGCGAGGCTGGCGCGGTTGCCGGGCGCCGAGGACCTGTCCCGCGTGGCCGTGGACGAGGTGGTGGCTCCCGGTGCTCGGCAGCTCTCGGTGGAGGTGCGGCCCGCGTCCCGGCCGGCGCGCCAGGTGGTGCTGGACCTGCCGCCCGCGCCCCAGTGCGTGCGGCTGCTGCGCGACCCATTCGCCGCCGCTGTCGCCGCTCCCGTGCTGGATGCGAGCAACGGCGCCGTGCGCTCCATCCACTTCTCCGCGGATGGCCTGCGGCTGATGATGGCGTATGCCAACGGCAGCGTCTCGGCACAGGTGCTGCCTCAATCTCCACGGGACACGGTGCCCAAGCCCAAGCGCTTCCTTCTCCCGAGCGGTGAGCGGGTGGTGGCCACGGGCTGGCGCCGCACCGGTGGGTTGCTCGTGGTGACGTGGAACCAGGCCAGGCTCTGCCTGGGCGTGTATGGCACCCTGCGCGGGCGCCAGGGTCACGTGTGGACCATCCCCCACACGGCCTTGGTCGAGCCGCTCCGGTTCCCGCTGACCAGCGAGCCCCCGCTGCTGGCCCTGTCCCTGATGCGCGAAGGGCGGGAGAGCGTTCTCGTGCTGGACTCCACGCACACGCTCCGTCCACTCTTGGGGGACGAGCGCTCCCTCGTGCAGCCCCTCCGCGGGGTGACTGCGCTCTTCGAGCGCCGGGGCGGCCTCTTCTTCGTGGACCGAGACCGGCAGGAGGACCGGGGCATTGCGATGCCGCGCACCGGGTGTCTTCTGCCCAATGCGTTCGATGGATGGATACAGACGCTGCCCGTCGAGGGGAGCGGAGAGGCGTACTTCGGCCATGCGAAGGACTCCGCTCAGAAGGACCCAGGGCCTCCGCTCGCGGTGCGCCACCAGCCGGGCCGCTGGTGGGTGACGCGAGACTCTCACGATGAGAAGCAGGGGGTGATGGTGACCGTCGCCGAGGGCCTGCGCGTGGTGGGGTTGTGCTGCTGGCCGGTGGACACGGCGCGGCCAGGACTGGTGGTGCTCGGGCAGGACGAGCGCACCTTCTACCGGGTGCCCGCGGACGGCGTCCCCGAGTTCCTGGTGACGGCTCCGGCCCGCGTCGTCACCAGTTGCGTCAGCCCCGCTCAGCCCGTGCTGGCCTGGCTGACGGAAAAGGGAGAGGTGTGCGGCTGGAGCTTCCAACACCGGGCTCTCGTCTACCGCTCCATGCCGGGAGGTAAGCCATGAGACCCGCGCGCTCGCCGCGGCCTCGCGCCCATGTCCACCGGGGCTTCGTGGAGGCGGTGGCCTTCTGGTTCGACCCCGCGCTGCTGGGAGAGGCTGAGGCGCGCCGGCGCGTGCTGGCCGCCTGGACGCCGGGAGCGGCGGTGTACGCACTCGCTGGAGGCTTCCTGTTGCGGCTGACGGCCCCGTGCCGGGTGGAGTGTGCCGCGGCGCCGGGCCTGCCTTTGACGCAGCAGGACGGCGTCCTGCTCTCCGCGCCCCTCTCGTCCTCCGAGCACGAGCGACTCGCCCCCTCGTCGGGGAGTGCCGTGTTGGTGCGCGCGGGGACGGCACAGGTGCATCCGCTCGAGCCCTCGCGGCGGGTGGACGTGTCGGCGTGGCTCGACGTGTCGGGCTGGGGCATGGTGCCCGTGGAGAGCCTGGGTGCACTCCCGCCTCCGGTCGCCACGCCCGTGCCCGTCGAGGCGCCCACGCGTGCCCGCTTCGGGGTAGGTGCTCCCGCTCCCGAGGCCGAGGTGATGCGGGCTCGCCTGGAGGGGCGGCCCGAGCCTCAGCTTCCCCGCGCTCCGGGGCTGCTCGAGAGGCTCAAGGCCTGGTGGAACAAGAAGCCGCAACGGCCGGGCGAGGCGACCGTGGAGGCGGGGACTGCCGCGCGTGCAGCTGGGATGATGGAGAAGCTCCGCGCCTGGTGGCGAGGGACGTCGCAGCAGCCAGGTCAGGCCGCCATGGAGGCGGGGACTGCCACGCGTGCTCCAGGGTTGTTCGAGAGACTCCTGGCCTGGTGGAGCGGGCGCGAAGGAGGGGCCTCCTCTGAGGGGCGGGGCACATCCGGGAATGCGCTTCCCTCGCCGCCGCCTCCGCCCCAGGGGCCGGGGTTGTTCTCCCGGCTCGCCGAGTGGCTCGCCACCTCCACGCCGCTGGGCTCGCTGCTGGGCCGGCGCAAGGCGGAGTACGTGCGGCGACTCTTCGATCTCTTCGACGAGGGCAACCTGCAGGAGGCGCTGCGCTACGCCATCCCGCTGGACAAGGGGGCGCCCTCCGAGCAGGTGCGAGTGTCGCTCGGGCTGCCCGGCCCCCGAGAGCAGCTCGCCATCCAGCCGCGCCAGGGTGGAGCGGCCAGCGTCTTCGGAGGCGGAGCGGCGGTCTACGAGGCGCTGCGCGAGCGCTACCGCGAGGCCTTCCGGAAGCTGGAGCGCGAGGGCCGCATCGAGGAAGCGGCCTTCGTGCTGGCCGAGCTGCTGAACGAGAGTGCGGAAGCTGTCTCCTTCCTGGAGCGGCACGGGCGTTTCCGGCTGGCGGCGGAGCTGGCCGAGGGGCGCAAGCTGGCGCCGGGGCTGGTGGTGCGGCAGTGGATGCTGGCGAAGGACGTGGCCCGGGCCGTGGACATTGCCCGGCACACGGGGGCCTTTGCGGATGCGGTGTTGCGGCTGGAGCGCTCGCACCCGGCGGAGGCTCGTGTCCTGCGGCTGCTCTGGGGCGAGGTGCTCGCGCAGTCGGGAGACTACGCGCGTGCGGTGGAGGTGGTGTGGCCGGTAGAGGATGCGCGGCGGCTCACCCTCGCGTGGTTGGAGCGAGGCGTGGAGGTGGGCGGCGTCAGCGGGGCGCGGCTGCTGGCGCGAATGTTGTCGGCGTTCCCCGAGCGCTTCGACAAGGTCCGCACGCGAGCGCTCGCGCTGCTCGACGGGGAGGACGCGGAGGGTGCTCCTGCACGCCAGGTCTTCACCGAAGCGCTGGTCCGCGCGGTGGAGCATGACAAGAGTGGAGGGGACGCGGGGCATGTGCTCCTCCGTTCGGCGGTGCGCGCCTTGCTGAGGGACAGAGCGGCCGGTCACCTGCCCTTGAATCCCCGGGAGCTGGAGCGCATGGTGCAGCTCACGGGAGACACGGTGCTGCGAGCCGACCTGCCTCCGTTGCCGCCTCCGCCCGAGCGCAAGGGCTTCTCAGCGGAGGGCGCACGCCACGTCTTCGATGCGGCGGAGGGCGGGCCCTGGCCCATCTACGACGCGGTGCCCCTGTCCGGAGGCCGGCTGCTGGTGGCGCTCGGCGAGGCGGGCGCGCGGCTCGTCACGCGCGAGGGCCGGTGCGTGGCTCACTTCGACGTGCCCGCCTTCTCGCTGGTGCTCTCGATGCACGAGGACCGGGCGCTGGCGCTCGCACCTCGCGGGGCGGTGAAGCGCCTCTCGCGGCTGGAGCTCGCCCAGCGCCGGGCCGAGCCCTGGTGCGACACGCGCGTGGACGCCTTCGCCCGGGTGTACGACGGCAACCTGTGGTTCCTCGCCGTGGAGGACACGGTGATGGCGGTGGATGCGCTCGCCTCGGAGCCGCGGGCGCTGTGGCGGGTGCCGCAGTTGGGCGGGCATGTGCTGGAGGTGGCGGCGGGGCCGTCCGAGCTGAGCTTCGCCACCTTCAACGCGTCAGCGGAGCTCGAGCGGTGGAC
This sequence comes from Archangium lansingense, assembly GCF_026626635.1. GTDB lineage: Bacteria > Myxococcota > Myxococcia > Myxococcales > Myxococcaceae > Archangium > Archangium lansingense. The sequence continues at coordinate 12,454,792 of NZ_JAPNKA010000001.1, read as the reverse complement.
CTACTCGCTGCCGGGCCCCACGTTGCGCTCGCGCCAGGCGCTGCCGCGCGCGGTGGAGGAACTGCGGTACCTGTCGTTGAGGATGGACGGGGAGCTGGTGGCGCTCGACCAGGAAGAGGGCCAATGGCTGGGCGCCTACAATGCGAGCTCGTCTCGGCCTCCCGCTCAGGTGTTGCCCAGGAAGGAGCTGAGGGGAGTGGTCCTCGGCGGGCTGTGGATGGCGACGATGGAGCCCATGCCGGAGGGCGAGCGGGTGGGGCTGCTCGAGCGGACGCAGGGCACGGCGCGCGCGCAGTTTTTCTTCGAGGAGCATTGGGCGGTGTCGGTGCGCTTCCTCAACGGAGAGCTGTTGCTCTTCGACACGGCGGGCCGGCTGGCCCGGGTGGATCCGGCGAGAGGCGAGGTGCGGCGCGTGGTCCTGCGCTGACCACCCCCTCGTGCCCACCAGGAAACAGATGATGGGTCCACAGGGCAATTCAGTACGGGCCGATTCTTGCTGTCCCAGAGTCGTATGGACAGCTTGCGGGTATGGCCCTCCAGTTTTCGCTGTCGCAACAGGTGGCGCGCCTTTTGTCGGGCTGTCCCTCGACAGTGAGGGGGCGTGTCCTGCGTGAGCTGTCCCAGCGGCTCGCGGCCTCCCGGCCTCCACCCAACAAGGGGCTGGAGGTGGGCGTGCTGCGGTTGCCCTCTGGCTTCCAGGTCAGCTACCGGCTGGACCGCGAGCGGCAGCAGGTGGAGATGCTCGACCTGGCCGGCGCTCCCGGCTAACAGCGCCGCGTCGCCTTCTTCAGGAAGGTCCGGAGCACATTGAGGTCCACCGGCTTGGGCACGGCGCCGAGGATGCCCTCGGGCAGGGGTTGGGCGTCCCCCGCGCCGGACACCACCACCACCGGGAGCGAGCGCAGCGCCGGGTCCTCGCGCACGTAGCGCATCAGCTCCCAGCCGCTCATCACCGGCATCATCAAATCCAGCACCATCACCGCGGGCAGGGGCGCACCTCGAAGCCGCTCGAGTGCCTCCAGCCCATGGCCCGCCACGTCCACCTCATAGCCGAGCGCTTCGAGGAACTCGGCGAGCAGCTCCCGGCTGTCCGCATGGTCCTCCACGACGAGCACTCGGTTGCGCACTTCGCTCCTCTCCTCCCGGCCTTCCTTCTCGAGGGCGCGCCATAGCACGACAGCATGACGAAGCCCGGAAAGAGACTTGGGCTCTGCCGCGCCAGGGTTGGCTCCTGGACCGATGGGGGGACCCCGGAGGGCCGAAAAACCGTCCGGCGTGGGGGGTTGGACCCGGAATCGTTCGGGGTGGGACATCCCGGGTACTCGGGGAAGGCGAGAACCAGGTCCCATGTCCCGAGCAGGACGTGAATGGTCATCCCATCACCTGTCGGCTCCAGCGAGTTGGCCAACCTATTGCGTTCGGTTCGCCTCTGAAGCCACCCGCCGGGGGAACGATGAGGCGTGGCCTCGCAACCATGCGCTCCAGCGAGCACTATTAGGGTCCCAGGTTTTCGCGACTACCCATCCTGTCCTGTCGCGGGCTGCCTCTCCGGCTCTAAGCAGACGGCCTGATGGGTCGCCTCCGCGAGAGTCAGAGAACCACCATGGGACAACCGTCGACCGGCAAACTGGCAGCAAACGTGGGCGAGATTGCCCGCGAGGCGCGGGTGCGCTCGGGGTTGACGCAGGCGGACGTGGCGGAGCGGGTGGGGCTGGCGACGGAGGTGTACGGGCGGCTGGAGCGGGGGCGGATGTTGCCCAGCGTGCCCTCGTTGCGGCGGTTGTGCATTGCGCTGCGGATGCCCTCGGACTCCTTCTTGGGCCTCAACACGGGCGAGGTGGCGACCTGGGTGGCCGAGTCCTCCCCAGCCGAGTACGAGGAGGTGCCCGAGCTGCGCCGCCTCATGCGCACCCTGCGCAAGCTGGACGCCTCGCAGCTCAAGCTGATCGGCCTCGTTGCCGCGGCGCTGCAGAAACGTTAAGCGCTGGCGGGCAGGCGGGCCCCTTCGTGGCCGTCAGGGCTTGTCTTACCCCCGGGCAGGCTGGCGTCATGGGCTCCTTCCCTGCACGGACGGGGTGCACATGGCGAACGAGCAGCGGCGACTGAACGCGGAGTGGAGGCCCCGTACGGCCCTGGCCCTGGCCCTGGTGCTGGCCGGCCTGCTTCCGCTCGCGGCGGCCCGGGCGCAGGCACCCACCACGCCGCCCGGCCTGCAGAACATTCCGGACGCGCCCCTGGCCAGCCCCGATGCGGGCCTGGTGCCCACCGAGGTGGACCTGCAGCGCGCCGAGGACGGCTTCGCCCTGCAAGGGGCCGGGGATGGGGGCACGCAGCCGGGTTTCGAGGCCCCCACGCTGGTGGTGGACGCGCCCGCGCGCTATCCCGAGGCCCTCGCCGCCCAGCCGGTGGCGGGCACGGTGCGGCTGGAGCTGCTGGTGGACGAGCAGGGCGAGGTGGCCGAGGTCCGGCTCGTCCAGGGTCTGCACCCGCTGCTGGACGAGGCCGCTCTCCACGCCGCGCCCGGCCTGCGCTTCTCCCCCGCGAAGGTGGATGGCGCGCCGATGCCAGTGCGCCTGAACTTCGAGTACCGCTTCGAGGCTCCTCAACAGGTGGCCGAGGCTGAGACGCCCCTGCCCCCCGTGACGCTGCGCGGGTTGATCCGCGCCAAGGGCAACCGCAAGCCCCTGGTGGGAGCGGTGCTCGTGTCGGATGCAGCGCGGGAGATGCCCGTGGAGACGGGACCGGATGGCCGTTTCGAGGCGCGGCTGCCTCCGGGCACCCAGACGGTGCGCGTCAACGCTCCCGGCCACAAGCCTGGCGTCTTCCTCGAGGAGGTGCGCAAGGGCGAGGCGCTCGAGGTGGTGTACGGCCTGGAGCCGCTGGTGGTGAACCCCTACGAGACGGTGGTGCGCGGAGACCGTGAGCGCACCGAGGTGTCCCGCGTCACGCTGCACGACGCCGAGCTGCGGGAGATCCCCGGCACCATGGGAGACCCCTTCCGGGTGATGATGCTGATGCCCGGCGTGGGCAGCATGCTCTCGGGCATCTCCTACCCAGTGGTGCGCGGCAGCCAGCCGGCCGCCACGGGCTATTTCCTCGACGGCATCCGCGTCCCCATCCTCTTCCACCTGTTCCTCGGGCCGGCCGTCATCCACCCGGACTTCATCGACTCCATCGACTTCTTCCCGGGCAACCCGTCCCCCCAGTACGGACGGCTCACCGGAGGCGCGGTGGAGGGCAGGCTGACGCGTCCGCGCGATGACCGGCTGCACGGCAGCGCCTACGCGGACCTCATCAACGCGGGCCTCTTCCTCGAGTACCCCTTCCAGTCCACGGGCACCAACGTCTCGGTGGCGGGCCGCGTCTCGTATACGCCATGGTTGATTGCCCTGGCGGCCAACGCCCTACAGCCGCCCGGTGCCAACGACTCGAAGCTGGTGCTGGACTTCTACGACTACCAGGCGCGCATCGAGCAGGAAGTGGGGCCGGGCCGGCTGCGCCTCTTCGCTTTTGGCTCCTCGGACACGTTTGGCACCCAGGCGACGAGCGACAACGGCACCACCGCGCTGCAGTCCGTCCTCTTCCACCGGGTGGACCTGCGCTACCGCCACCCCGTGGGCGGTGGCGAGCTGGAGGGAGGCGTCACCTGGGGCTTGGACCGGTTTGCTCTCGGCGCTGAGACGGCCCGGGAGGGCGGCACCCGCATCGACATTGACCAGAACGACCTCACCGCGCGCCTGGGCTATCAGCGCAAGTTTGGCGAGTCCCTCTCCCTGCGCAGTGGCCTGGACGTGGACCACAAGCGCGCGCTCGTCACCCTCGAGCAGCGCTTCCGCCCGCCCACCGGCGGTCCGCTCGAGGAGACGAGGCTGGAACTGCCGGTGGCGATCGCCACCTTCAGCGGCGTGTGGGCGGAGCTGCTGTGGGAGCCGAAGGACTCGCCCTGGTCGGTGGTGCCCGGCTTCCGCGTGGACAACTACCACCTGGCCGGCGGCATCAACCACGTCGCGGTGGAGCCGCGCATCACCGCGCGCCGCAAGCTGGGCGAGCAGCTCACCCTCAAGGGCGGCGTGGGCCTCTACCACCAGCCGCCCACCACGCTCATCAGCTTGCCCATCATCGACATCGCGGCCCTGGGCCAGGGGCTGCAGCAGGCGCTGCAGGTGTCGGCGGGCGTGGAGTACAAGAACCTGTGGGGCTTCGACGTGAGCCTGGATGGGTACGTCAACCCGATGCTGCGCACGGTGGAGCTGACGCCGTTCGGCAACGAGGAGCTGCCCATCGAGACGCCGGACCAGCCCGGTGATGGGGTGGGGGACCCGAGGGATCCGCCGCCGCCCGGGACGGGGGGGAGGCGTGTGGTGCGAGGCATGGCGCAGGAGCAGATACCCCTGCCCGACATTGATATCCCGGACATGAGCAGCCGAGGCCTGTCGTACGGGCTGGAGCTGCTCATCCGCCGTCCGCTGGGGGGCAACTGGTTCGGCTGGCTGTCCTACTCGCTGCAGCGGAGCACGCGCCTGGTGCGCTTCACCCGCTTCAACGACCAGGACGTGCCGGTGGGCCAGGACGAGGCGGACCTGCCCTACGTCTTCGACCAGACGCACGTGGCCAACCTGGTGCTGAGCTACAAGTTCGCCAACAACGTCACGCTGGGCGGGGTGCTGCACTTCAACACGGGCCGTCCCGAGTCGGGCAACCTCACCAGCCGCACGATGGTGGAGGGCCGAGATCCCCTCGGCCAGTCCCGCTGGGTCCGGGTGGACATGGACAAGGTGGAACGGTTACCGCCCTTCTTCCGCTTCGACGTGCGCGTGTCCAAGGCCTGGGCCTACGACACCTTCACGCTCGAGGCCTACCTGGACATGCTCAACGTCACCATCAGCCAGGAGGTGGTGAGTTTCGACTATATCGGTGGCCTCGGCGTGCCCCTGGAGAGGCGTCCATCGGGCGTGCCCATCGTGCTGCCCATCCTTGGGCTCAAGGGACGTTACTGAGCCAGCACCCACCGCCCCGTCTTAGAGACATCCACCCCACCGTCTCCGGGCCGGGCTCGAATTCGAGCTCCCGGGAATGCGTTTCCAGGCCAAAGGTTGGGAGGTCATGGCCGACACCGGGAGGGTCATGGCATACTACTTCCCGCACCGGTTTCCTGCGCATTCCAGAGCCTTCGCGGGGGCGGTGAGGTGGGGGGACTGCATGACTTCATCCTGGGTTCCAGGGCCCGAGCTCGCGTGGCAACTACATGCCGAGTGCCCGGATGCGTGCATCCTCTTCCAGTCCGTGCGGGAGGAGGCCGGCGCGCTGCTCGACTTCCAGTGGAGGGCGCTCAACCCGGCCGCCGAGGTGTGGGTGCGCGGCCTGGGTCTGAGCCCCGCGCTGTCGGCGTGGGGCGGCGTGCTGGAGGGCCTTCCGGAGCACGGCCTCCTGGGCGAGGTGGTGGAGACAGGCGCGCCGCTGTCCTTCGAGCTGCGGAGCCGCCTGGGCGGGGTGGAGCGCTGGTACCGGGCCCGGGCGCTCAAGCGCGACGATGGGTTCTCGCTGTGGCTCTCCGACATCACCGACATCCAGGCGGAGCGGCAACTGCTGCGCGAGGCCTTGGCGCAGGAGCGGGCCGCGCGGGCCCGGGAGGAGCACCTGCGGCTGGCGCTGGAGACGGCGCGGATGGTGACGTGGGAGTGGACAGAGGCACGGCACAGCCTCGTCTGGTCTCCCAACGCGGAGGACTTCTTCGGCCACCGCCCGGGCAACACCCTGGAGTGCCTCCTGGAGGAGGTGTACCCCGGAGAGCGAGCGCGGGTCGCCGAGGCCTTCGTGGAGGGGCAATGCGCGGAGAGCCCCTTCACCTTCCAATTCCGCGGGCCTCGGACGAACGGTACGCAGCGCTGCTTCGAGGTGGTGGGACAGAGCCACCGCGAGGAGGGCCGGCCCACGCGCATGTTGGGCGTGGTGGTGGACTGCACCGAGCGCGAGCGAGTGCAAGCTGCGCTACGCGAGGCCGAGGAGCGCTACCGGCTGGTCTCCTGGGCCACCAATGATGTGCTCTGGGACTGGAACCCCAATGGCGAGTACATCCACTGGGGTGAGTCCAGCCGCGCGGTGTTCGGCTACGCGTCCGAGGAGATGGGCGGCATCTCCTGGTTGCGGCAGCAGCTCCACCCGGAGGACCGGGAGATGGTGCTGCGCACCCTCGAGCACGTGGTGCAGTCGGGCGGGGAGTCGTGGATGGCCGAGTACCGCTTCCGGCGCAAGGACGGCACGTATGTGCACGTGCTGGACCGGGGCCTGGTGGCGCGGGACGCCCAGAGGCAGACGGTGCGGGTGATTGGCTCGATGATGGACATCACCGAGCGCAAGCGCGCGGTGGAGCGGATGCAGGAGGAGGCGCAGTTCCGCGAGCGCTTCATCGGGATTCTGGGGCATGACCTGCGCAGCCCGCTCAACGCCATCATGCTGTCGGCGCGGCAGTTGCGGCGGCGCAGCACGCTGTCCCCGGTGCAGCTTGCCCAGCGCATCGAGGCGAGCGCGGAGCGCATGGGGAAGATGATCTCCGACATCCTCGACCTGACGCGGGCGCGGCTGTCCGGGGGCATTCCCCTGCACCTGTCGCCCACGAGCCTGCCCGCGCTGTGCCGGCAGGTGGTGGAGGAGCTGTCGGTGGCGCACCCGGGGCGCGACATCTCCGTGGAGGCCGAGGGCGAGGGTGAGGGCATCTGGGACCCGGATCGGCTGGCCCAGGTGGTGAGCAACCTGGTGGGCAACGCGCTGGAGCACGGCGAGGGCGAGGGGCCGATCCGCGTGCGCTGCCGGGGCGAGACCGAGCTGCGGGTGCTGGAGATCTCCAACCGGGGCACGCCCATCCCCAACCATTTGCTGGCCACGCTGTTCGACCCGTTCCGTCAGGGGGGCTCGTCGCGGAGCGGGCGGAGCAGCGGGCTGGGGCTGGGGCTGTTCATCGTGCGCGAGCTCGTCGAGGCCCACGGTGGTCAGGTGTCGGTGCGCTCCACGGAGAAAGAGGGGACGACGTTCTCCGTCCTGTTGCCCTCGGACGCGCGTCCGTTCGCCCGGGAGGGGAGTACCCTCTCGGAGGAAGCGCATACCGGCTGACGCCACCCACGGCCCCGGTCAGGAGTGCGCGCTGGCCGCCTCGGCGTGGCGCAGGGTGAAGAAGGCCACCTCGGGGTAGGTACCCCGCCGCAGGTACGGCCCGCCGAAGCCGAAGCCCAGCCCCATGTTCACGTAGAGCTGGTTGCCGCGCACATGGTAGTGGCCCTGGATGTACGGCTGGCCGGCGCGGCGGAAGATGGCCTCGGTGAGGCCCCGCACCACGAACTGGCCCCCGTGCGTGTGCCCGGAGAACTGCACCAGGTTGCTGTTGGGCGGCAGCTTGTCGATGGTGGGTGGCGCGTGCGTGAGCACCAGCCGCGTGCCCGACTCGGGTGCGCCCCGGAACGTCCGCTCCACGTCATCGCGGCCCGTGCGCCCATCATCGATGCCCAGCACCGCGACCGGCGCCCCGCGCATGTGCAGCACCCGGTGCTCGTTCTGCAGCACCGTGTAGCCCAGGCGCTCGAAGCCCGAGCGCAGGTAGTGCGCGTCCACCCAGTGGTCATGGTTGCCCAGCACCACGAACACCGGGCTGGAGAAGCCGGACAGCAGCTCGATGACGCGCGGCAGCGGCTTGGGGCTGTGCGTGACGTAGTCGCCCGTGAGGAACACCAGGTCCGGGTTGCGCGCGTTCACCTCGGCCACCGCCCGGCGGATGCGCACCGCCGATGTCGCCTGTCCCACGTGGATGTCCGACAGGTGCGCGATGCACAGCCCGTCGTGCTCCTGGTGCATCCCCGGCACGTGCAGCACATTCTCCGACAGCGTGAAGTGGTCTCTCCAGCGCAGCCGTGCCTCGGGCCGCAGCGGATCCGGCCCGATGGCCCTCAGCTCGTTCCGCTTCATGTGGTTCCGGTGCGACCCGGGAGCGGGGGCGGAGGCCGCCTCTGCGGTCTGGGTGGCGGAACGGCGGCGGGCGAGTCTCAAGGCCATGAATTTCCTTCCGTCGGCGGGGGACGGCTCGAATTGTAAAGGACACCGGCGACATGCGACGAGGGCGTGCCTCGGGTTCGCCTGCCCGGTCTCCAGCCGATGTCAGCGGGCGGAAGGTAAAGGCCGAGACGTCTCCAAAAATTCCGGGCCGCCGACATCTCGATCGGCGGCCCGGGGACGGAGGGGGCCTCAGTGGCCTCGGATGACCGTGAGACCCCTGTTGGTGAGCACGTAGAGCATCGCCGGCTTCACCGTGGGGTCGTACAGCAGCTGCTCCACCACCGTGCCATCCACGCCCGCCACGTGCGTCAGCTTCTTGCCATCCAACCGCCAGAGCCCGAAGCCCTCGGTGCCGATGAAGAGCGAGCCGTCATCCGTGGCGGCCAGTGAGCTGAGCCGGTCGGTGGGCAGCCCCGCGACCTTGGTGCCGAAGGCCTCGGAGCGACGCGCGACGCTCATCTGCCACAGGCCGTAGTCCTTGCTCGCCAGGTAGTAGAGCCCATCCGCGGTCTGCTGGATGCCTCGCCAGTAGTCCTTCTCTTCCTCGCTGTTGAGCCCGCGCAGGTGGGAGTTGAGCTTCTCGGGGTTGGCCGTCTGGCTGGTCCTGTCCCAGTCCACCAGGTTCTCCGAGGGCGTCACCACGCCCACGCTCCAGTCGTTGCCGATGAGCACGTCTCCGTTCTGTGCGATGCCCAGCGCATACGAGTAGCCGGCCATCTGCGTCACGCCGCCGTCCGGCTTGGGCTTGAACCACACCGGGTGCCGGTGGCTGTTGTAGGTGAGCCCCTGGATGCGCGTCACACCGTGGTTGGTACCGATGTAGACCTGACCCTTGTGCTTGCCGCGCATGACCTTCGTGCAGCTGAGCACCGAGCGGTCCTCGTCGAAGTGGTGGTCATTCGTGTTGCGGATGCCGATGTCCTGCGGCCCGGTGCTGCGTGCCGAGCGGCCCAGGTGCGTCTCCAGCGCCACGCTGCCGTCCGGCTGCAGCTTCACCACGTCCAGGTCGCCCTTCTGGTACTCCTGGTAGCGCACCGGGTCGAAGCGCGTCGGGTCCGGGTCGTTGTAGCCGGGGAAGTTGCTCCCATCCGGGCTGTAGATGAAGGCGCTGTCCAATTCATAGGTGTGGTAGCCCACGTAGGCGCGGCCCGCGCTGCCACCGCAGATGACGGTGGAGCCGAGTGCGAGCTTGTCAGGACCGAAGCCTGGCGCTGCCTGGCCCACGCCGCTCGTCCAGCGGGGTGAAGTGTCCCCGGCCCGCAACACACCGATGCGGTCACCGTGGAGCAGCCAGATGTTGTACGCGTCGTCCACCGCCACCGCCTGCACGGAGCCGAGCCCGTAGCGGCTCGAGTAGTTCACCACCGGCTCGTCCGGCCAGGGCCCCGCCGTCACCTCCGGGTCCGGATTGCCAGGGTCGATGGGGCCAGGGTCCGGGTCCGGCTCGCCAGGGTCGATGGGGTCCGGGTCCGGCTCGCCAGGGTCGATAGGGTCCGGTTCCTCGGGGGGCTCGGAGACAGGGGGCGGCTCGACGACCGGAGGAGGCCGCTCGCCCGTTGGAGGCGGCTCCTCGGTACGAGCCGTGTTCTCATCCACTCCCGGAGTGCCCGGCGTGCTCGTCGTGCTGCCGCAGCCCCACGCCACCAATGCTCCCACCGCCCACGCCCCCAACAGTCTGCGCATGACCTCTCCCGCCTCCTCGGGCTTCGCCTCGAAACGCGTCTCGAAACACTTCGGGTAGAGCAAGCGCCATACCCGCGGGGGTGAGGCGGTGCGAGGGCGCGCGTGGGAGGCGGGCTTCGCTACGGAGGGAAGCGGATTGCACCGCGCGTTCCCCCACCGTGCCGGAGCCAGGGCGGAAAATGACCGGGCCCGCTCCCCAGAGAGGGAAACGGGCCCGGCTGCATCCAAGGTGGCTGTTTCAGGTGTTACCGCGGAGGCTCACGCTGGGTATCCGGCGTGCCCCTACTTGGTGCCCTTCTTGGCTCCCTTGGGGCTGGTGGCCTTGAGCTCCAGCGCCACCGCGTCATCCCCATCAATCTGGAAGCTGGCGCGCACCTGGGCGCCCTCGGGGATGTCTCCCACCACCACCTTCTTGCCGTCCAGCAGCACCACCGTCTGGGCGCGCACGTCCAGTTCCACGTCCGGCAGGTTCTGGCTCTGGCGCGACAGGATGATGTCGTCATTGTCCGCGCGCTTGAGGGTGCCGTTCACGTTGAAGGCGTTCGCCTTGTTCATCAGCGCGTCGGTCTTCTCCTGGTCGTGCTTCTGGGCCTTGGAGCCACTCAGGCCCGGCAGCACATCGGTGGCCTCGACGCCCGTCTCGATGCTGCGCGAGTCGTCCTTCTTGGTCTCGTCCTGGGCCTGGGTGTTCTGGTTGACGTCCGTCTGCGCCAGGGCAGCCGAGCTCAGGGTGAGGACCAGTGCGGCCAGCAGCTTCTTCATGATGACCCCTCCGTCTCCATGTGGGATACCTGCCGCAAAAGGGTGGTATCCCAAAGGGCCAGCGCCAACCCGACGGCACTCGGGAGACGACGTGCCGTCCGGAGAGCAGGCAGGCGGGAGGGCAGGGGCTGGACGTGCGGGGCGGGCGGCACTAGACGCAGCGGTCACACAGGCCGCGCAGCTGGATGTCCACCGAGCGTGCGGCCACCGACCTGGGCGCTCCCTTGGTCGAGGTGAGGCGGACCGACTCCGAGGGCAGGCAGGCCACGGAGCCGCAGTCCGTGCACGTGAAGTGCGGGTGCGTGCCCTGGTGTGCCTTCTCCTCGCGCTTGAGCTCGAAGCGCCAGACGTGGTCGCCCAGATCTGCCCGCACCACCAGACCGGCCTCGGTGAGGTCGGTGAGGTTGCGGTAGATGGTGACGCGGTCGTAGCCCTCTTCCCCCAGCGCATCCACCAGGTCGGCGTGACTCAGCGGTGCAGTGGCGGACTCCAATTCACGCAGCACCGCTACCCGAGGTGAAGTACTGCGCAGCCCGGCGGCGCGCAGACGGTCCTGGTACTCGGTGAGCTTGGGTTGGGGTGAGTTCTTCCTTGCAGCCATCTCCTTCCGCATAACTCAACTCCTAGAAAGTTGCATCTCACTTGCTACGCACAAGGTGAGGCGCCGTGCATTTTGGGTAGGAGAGCAGGGGATTCCGGCCGGTCAGCGGACGGCCGGGCGGCGCCGGCGTCACGCCGCGGCCCGCTCCGTCGTGTCCGTAAGGAGGAACACGTAGAGGGAAAACGGGGGGTGATGCAACTCTATTTCAGGTGCAGGATGGTTGCGTTGAACCCGGAGTAGGAGTGGGCGGCACGAGGGGGTTGGCTGGAGGAGGCGGTGGTGGGACGGGGGGTGTAGTTCCTCGACACGCTGCGCCTTGGAGGAAGTGCCGCGAGGCCTGTCCTAAAAAGGCCGCATGTCCTAGCGTTCGGCTTTTGAGGAAGGCCCGGGACGGGGGACACTCCAGGGTCTGGCAAGCGGGGAGGCCGGTACGTGCTACGGGTGCTCGTACTCGAGGACGATGCAGACTTGAGGACCATCCTCTGCGAGCTGCTGTCGCTGTCCGGAGCGGACGGGTGCGTGAGCGCCGGTACCGTGGCGGAGTTGAAGGGCAAGCATACGGAGGCGCTCGGGTGCGGGCTGGCCCTCCTGGACATCAACCTTGGGGCTGGAGTGCCCAGTGGGCTGGATGCGTACCGCTGGCTGAAGGACAACGGGTACGCCGGGAGGACCGTCTTCCTCACCGGCCATGCCCGCTCCCATCCGCTGGTGCGCGAGGTCCTGGAGCTGACACACGTCCAGGTGCTCTCCAAGCCCATTGAGTCGAAGGTCCTCCTGGCGCTGGTGAGGGACAGCTCCTATGGGACCGGAACGGCCTAGGCTGCGCGCGCTCGGGGTGGTGGAGGAGGAGCTGCTGGGCCGGGGCTGGCGCGGCGCCTTCTTCGGCAGCTTCATGGTCGTCCTGACGGAGCTGGCCTACGTCTTCATCGACTACCAGGTGTTCCGCGGCGCGCTCCTGATGCCGATCCTGCGCGCGCTGCACGTGCTCTGGGCCCTGGGGGTGCTGGGCGTGCTGCTCGCACGCCGCCACCGCCTCTCCCCGGCGTTGATTCACGCCAGCTTCGCGGCCGTGGTGCTGCCCTTCCTGCCCCTCTTCGCCGCGGCCGAGTACTCCATGACGGGCTCGGGTCTCATCTGGATACCCATGACGGGCCACCGGCTGGTGATGCTGGCCATCGGTGTGCTCGCCCCCACGGGACTGTGGCTGGGTGGGGGGTTGATCGCCTCCTTCGCCCTGGAGGCGGTGGTGCTCTGGTACGTGCTGGGGCTTGGGAGCCACCCGGGAGTGCGCTCTCCCTGGGAGCCCTGGGGCACCCTCATCTACGGCGGCGTGGCGCTGGCCATGCTGGCCTACCGGGTGCGCAGCCACAGCATCGAGCTGAAGCTGCGCGAGGTACGCGCGGAGGCCGAGGCGCTGGAGCGACTGGCCCGGCTCTTCCTCGCGGTCCGCGACGCCACCAACACCCCCTTGCAGACGCTGGAGTTGAGCATCGCCCTGCTGCGCCGGCGCAACCCCGAGACCGAGCCCACCACCGCCGCCATGGAGCGGGCCGTGGAGCGGCTGCGTTCCCTTGCCCAGCGGCTGGGGAGTGTCGATCCGCTGCTGGTGTGGCGCGAGGGCGATGAGTCCTTCGACGCCGATGCCATGCTCCGCCATCTGGAGGAGGACCTTGCGCGCGAGCTCGAGCGCCGGCGCCACTGAGTCGCGCCCTCCAGTCGACAGTCGCCTCTTGTCAACCCTGCTCCGCATCCCCAAGTTCCTGTGCGAGGCCTACACGAAAGGACATCGGATGCCGGAGAAACAGACGCTCCAGCGCGCGCGCCAGGCGAAGCGCATGGGCAAGAGGCCCACGACGCAGGCCAGTGAGTTCGTCCGCGAGGAAATGCATCACATGAAGGAGGGCAAGCACGGGTCCGAGTCGCGCGAGCAGGCCATCGCCATCGGCCTCTCCAAAGCGCGTCGGGCCGGAGTGGACCTGAAGCCCCCGGCTCCCGGTCAGGCGAAGCGCAAGACACGCCAGAGCGCCCGGAGCGCACACCGCCTCGGGCAGCAGGAGGGAGAGCTGAGCGACAAGAAGACCGCCCCTCCTCGCCGCCGCTCCACTACCGCGCGCAAGAGCACCACCGCACGTAAGAGCACCACCGCCCGGGGCTCCAAGAGAGGAGGCCGCACCGCTGCCGCGGGTCGCACCGGCCGCGCGAAGACGGCGTCGCGGAGTGGTACCCGGAGACGCTCCTCCTCGCGCACGAAGAAGTAGCCGCGTGCCCCATTCGCGGTGGGTCCACGAGCCGGCCCTCCTTTCCCTGTCGTGCCGGTTCTGCTTTCGTGGACCTTCCGCCCCATGGCTCGCTCCCCGCGCCGCAAGACTCCTCCCTCGCCACCCGTGTCTCTCGCGCCGGTTTCACACCTGGAGGCGCTGAGAGCCCGGGTGCCCGCGTGGGCGCTCGTCCTGGTCGTGGCGCTCGGGGTGCGCCTGGCCTACTTGCTTACCGCGCGGGGCCCCGCCTTCGACGCGCCGCTGATCGACGCGGACTACTACGACTACCTCGGAGAGCGGCTGGCGCGGGGCGAGGGCTTTGACGCAGGGCCCTTCTGGCAGCCCCCGCTCTACCCATTGCTGCTGGGTGGCCTCTATTGGGTGGGCGGACACAGCCTGTGGTGGCCGCGTCTCCTCCAGGCCCTGCTGGGCGCTCTCACCGCCGCGCTCGCGTGTGGGGTGGCACGGCGCGTCTCTGACCGCCACGAGGTGGGGCTGATCGCCGGCCTTTTGGTGGCGCTGCACGGTCCGCTCGTCTTCTACGACGGAGAGCTGCTGGCCACGTCGTTGGGGACCTTCCTGGGCACCGCGGCGCTCTGGCTGGCCGTTCGCGAGGCTCCTCGCCCGGGTACCGCGCTGTTGTGCGGGGCGTGCATCGGACTGGGAGCGCTCGCGGTGGCGCCGTTGCTGCTGCTCGTACTCCCGCTGGCGTGGGCGCTCGCGCGGGGACGTCCGGTGCGGGCCCTGCTGTGTGGATTGGCCTGTGCCGCCGTGGTGCTGTGCGCTACGTCCGCCAACCGCGTGCGCTCGGGCGAGTGGGTGCTCATCTCCGCCAACGGGGGCATCAACCTGTGGTTGGGCAACAACGCGGATGTGGACGGTGCCATGGCCCTCCGTCCCGGTGCAGCCTGGGAAGCGCTCGTCAACGAGCCCGCCCGTTATGGCTTCCACACGCCGGCGGCCCAGGACGGCTATTTCCATCGGAAGGCGCTGGACTGGTGCCGCTCGCAGCCACTCGACTGCGTGGGCAATCTGCTGTGGAAGGCCCGGTTGCTGCTGGTGGCGCGCGAGCTGCCACGCAATGAGGACCTCTACGTCGCCCGCGCGCAGTCCCCTGTGCTGTCGGCCCTCACCGTACGGCCCGGCGGCTTCGCGCTGCCCTACGCTCTGCTGTGGCCCCTCGCGGCGGCGGGCGCCGTGGTGCTCTGGCGCAGGTGGCGAGCGAAGGAGGACATGCGCGCGGTGCTCACCGTGGTGGGTGCTGCCCTGATGCTCGCCGCGCCGTCCGTGCTCTTCTTCGTCACCGGCCGCTACCGCGCGCCTCTCGCCCCCGCGCTGTGCGTGCTCGCGGCGTTGGGACTTCAGGCGCTGCTGTCGCGTGCCTCTTCTCGCGGGGTGCCCGCGGGGATGGCTCTGGCCGTGCTCGCGCTGTCCGTGTGGCCGGTGCAGTTGGCGGTGGACGCTGTCGACTTCGAGGCCGAGCAGCACTACGCCGTGGGAGGCCGGTATGCCCGGCTCGGCAACGACGCGGCCGCGGTGGAGGCCTGGCGGCGCGCCGTGCTCCGCAAGCCGGACTATCTCGAGGCGGGTTATAACCTGGGGCTCGCGCTGGAGCGGTTGGGCCGGACGGACGAGGCTGTCCGCACCTACGAATCCCTGTTGCGTTGGTACCCGCGCGAAGCCCTGCTGCGAGAGAGGCTCGTCATCGTGAAGGGGACGGCGCGGGACGGCGGGCCCTGAGGGCCTGGCGTAGGGGCACTGCTCTGGGGGCCCGTCGTCCCACAAAGTCAAAGAAGGCCGGTGGTGCGGTCACGACTTCTTGCTGGTCATCACGTTGACCTGGGAGATGCGCTTCTCCACGTCCTTGGTCCGGTGGCAGATGGGGCACTCGGCCACGCGCTCATCGTGCTCCTTCACGTGCATCTGGCTGGTGAAGGGCTGCTTGCACCTGGTGCAGAAGAATTCGTAGTTCGGCATCGCCGTTTCCTCTGTCGGGTTGCGTCACGTGCAACTTCCGTCCCCCGCATGGGGGAGGCATCGCACCCCGGGGCGGGAACGGGCTGGATGGGGCTCGGCTGCCTGCCCGCGGCTTTGTACGGAGCGGTGGTCTGCCTCCGGCCGCGTCCCTAGCTTGCGTGGGAGCGTGGCAGAGGTGGCGGATGACTGTATGTGAGAACTGTCGGGCGAGGCCCGCGGTGGTGTTTCTCAAGCAGCAATCGGGGGATGGGCGAGAGCGCTCCCTGAGCCTGTGCAACCACTGCGCGAGTGCCATGGACATGGGCGCGGGAGGAATGCCCTTCGGCTCGTTGGAGAGCCTGTTTGCACAGATGACGGGCCCTCGGCCGAGGCGGGAGAATCTCCTCGCGCAGCTCTCGGAGATGGCGCAGCAGGTGTTGGAGCACGCGGCGCGGCTGACGCTGGAGTGGGGCTATGAGCGCATTCGTACCGAGCACCTGTTGCTGGCGCTCATCCAAAAGGTCCCCGACATCCGCGCGGCGCTCGAGGTGGAGGGAACGGATGTGGCCGAGTACGAGGCTCGGCTGGAGCAGGTGATGGAGCGGCGGGAGCCTCGCCACGCCGAGGGAGTGGGGTTGTCCTCGGGGATGAAGCGCGTGCTGCAGCTCGCCAAACTTCAGGCGGTGCAGATGGGGCACACCTTCATTGGCCCAGAGCACCTGTTGCTGGCCATCATGGCCGAGGGGGAGAGCTTCGCCGCCCAGTTCCTCTCCGACATCGACCCGGATGAGCTGCGTCAGTTGTTGAAGGCGCCTGTCGCGGCGGCCACTTCCGCGGGCGGGCGGGGAGAGGAACCGCTTCCCCCCAACCTCACACGCTTCACGCGAGACCTCACCGCGCTGGCGAAAGCGGGAGACCTGGACCCCATCATCGGCCGCGAGAAGGAAATCGGGCGCTGCATCCGCATTCTCAGCCGCAAGACGAAGAACAACCCGGTGCTCATCGGCGAGCCGGGCGTGGGCAAGACGGCCATCGCCGAAGGCCTGGCCCAGCGGATTGTCTCGGGCGAGGTGCCGGACGTGCTCAAGGACAAGAGGGTGCTCTCGCTGGACCTGGCGGGGGTCATCGGTGGCTCGAAGTTCCGCGGCGAGTTCGAGGAGCGCTTCAAGGGGCTGATGGAGGAGATCCGCGCCCTCAAGGGCAGGGTCATCCTCTTCATCGACGAGGTGCACACCATCGTCGGTGCTGGGGCGGGCGAGGGCTCGATGGATGCGGCCAACATGCTCAAGCCAGCTCTTGCGCGGGGAGAGCTGCACTGCCTGGGCGCCACCACGCTCGACGAGCACCGCAAGCACATCGAGAAGGACGCCGCCCTGGAGCGTCGCTTCCAGCCAGTATTGGTGGCCGAGCCCACCCCGGAGCAGGCCATTGAGATCCTCCGGGGCCTGCGTGACTCGTACGAGGCGCACCACCGGGTGAAGATCTCCGACGCAGCGCTCACCGCCGCGGTGGAGCTCTCCGACAAGTACATCAGCGACCGCTTCCTGCCGGACAAGGCCATCGATTTGCTCGACGAGGCGGCGGCGATGGTGCGGCTGGGAGCGCACACCGAGCCGGGTCGCATGAAGGAGTTGGAGGCACGGCTGGCGCAGAAGGAGAAGGACAAGGAGGCCGCGGTGGCGGGCGAGCGCTACGACGAGGCCTCGCGGCTGAAGGGCGAGCTGGAGGCGCTGCGCGCGGAGGTGGACGGGCTGCGCACGCAGTGGCAGCAGGCCCGGGGCGTGGCCGAGCCCACCGTTATGCCGGAGGCCATCGCCACGGTGGTGAGCGAGTGGACGGGCATTCCGGCGAAGAAGCTGCAGCAGGAGGAGTCGCAGCGGCTGCTGGAGATGGAGCAGTCGTTGCGCCAGCGTGTGGTAGGCCAGGAGGAGGCTCTGCGTGCCATCTCCGAGGCGGTGCGCCGCGCCCGTGCAGGGCTGAAGGATCCAGGCCGGCCCATCGGCTCGTTCATCTTCCTGGGGCCCACGGGCGTGGGGAAGACGGAGACGGCGCGTGCGCTCGCCGACTACCTCTTCAACGATGAGAACGCGATGCTGCGCTTCGACATGTCCGAGTACATGGAGCGGCACACGGTGAGCCGGCTCATCGGCGCGCCCCCGGGCTACGTGGGCTACGAGGAAGCCGGCCGTCTCACCGAGGCCGTGCGGTGGCGGCCCTACTCGGTGCTGCTCTTCGATGAAATCGAGAAGGCGCACCTGGATGTCTTCAACCTGCTCCTGCAGATATTGGACGACGGGCGGCTCACCGACTCGCGCGGGCGCACGGTGGACTTCAAGAACACCGTCATCATCATGACGTCCAACCTGGGCGCCGAGCAGTTGGGGCTGCGCAAGGGAGCCCTGGGCTTCCAGCGGCCCTCGGAGGGTGGCATCAGCGTGGAGGACGAGCGCGTGGCCGCGACGGTGATGGACGCGCTGCGCCAGCACTTCCGGCCGGAGTTCCTCAACCGCATCGATGAGATCATCGTGTTCCACCCGTTGGACCGAGAACAGCTCAACCGCATCGTGGACTCGATGCTGGCGTCTACGCGGCGCAAGCTGCACGGGCAGAACGTCACATTGGAGGTGAGGGACTCGGCGAAGGACGAGCTGGCGCGGCGCGGGTTCGATCCGAAGTTCGGTGCTCGGCCGCTGCGGAGGGTCATCCAGCGAGAGCTGGAGACAGAGCTCAGCCGGATGCTGCTGCGAGGGGAACTGCGCGAGGGGGACAAGGTGCTGGTGGACTTCGCGGACGGGCGGTTCACCTTCGGCGTCGAGGGACGGGTCGCCGAACAGGGAGTGCCCGTGCACTGACGACCCTCACCCTGACCCTCTCCCAGAGGGAGAGGGAATTGGCTTCGACCCTCTCCCTTTGGGAGAGGGCCGGGGTGAGGGTATCGAGTGGACTTGGTTTCACCTCAGGCGTGGATCTCTTCCTGCCGCCCACCGCGGGGCTGCTCTTCTCGCGGCACGACCTTCCGCAGGGCGTCCCGCTTGCGTGCTCGCACGCTCAGCCCCACCGAGATGCCAATGCACGTCACGATGATGGCCACCGAGACCAGGGGGGCCACGTGGACCCACTCGGACAGAACCATCTTCAACCCGGCGAACGCGAGCACCGCTGCCAGTCCCCAGTGGAGGTAACGCAGCTCGTGCACCGTCTTGGCCAGGGCGATGTAGAGCGCGCGCAGCCCGAGGATGGCGAAGACGTTCGAGGTATAGACGACGAAGAGGTTGTGACTCACCGACAGCGCGGCCGGCACCGAGTCGATGGCGAAGGCCACGTCCGACAGCTCGATGGCGATCAGCGCGATGAGGAGCGGAGTCGCCTGCCACTTGCCGTCCACGTGCTTGAAGAACTGCTTGCCCTCATACTCCGAGGTCACGGGCAGACGCTTCTCCAACCAGTCCACGACCTTGTTGTCCGACTCCTCCGAGGGATGGCGACGTGCCACGCGCCACGCGGCGACGAGCAGGATGGCGCCGAAGATATAGACCACCCAGTTCCAGCGCTCGATGGCCTCCAGGCCCAGGAAGATGAACAGGCCTCGGAACACGAGGGCCCCGAAGATGCCCCAGAAGAGCACCCGTCGCTGCTTGTTCTCGGGCACGCTCAGGCTGGCGAAGATGACGAGGAAGACGAACAGGTTGTCCAGGCTGAGGCTCTTCTCGATGAGGTAGGCGCCCAGGTACTCCTGTGCGGTGTTACCCCCATGCCTCAGCCAGACGAAGAAGCCGAAGGCCAGGCCCACGAGTATCCACGCGATGCTCCAGGCATACGCCGCCTTCTTCGTCTCCCCTCGCTTCGTCCGGTGGGCGAGCAGATCGATGAAGATCATCGACACCACGACCACTCCGAAGAGGCCCCACTCCCACGGTGCTATCTGCCCTGAGCTCATCGGCCCGCTCCTGGCGTCTTCGAGGCCTCCTGCGGGTGGGCAAGCGCTTCGGCGGTCACTGCGACCGCACCAGGCACTCCCCGGCGGATGAACGGACGAGCCATGCACACCTCCCGGCCACGGATGCGGCGGCCGTGTGGGGAAGCTGACAATGCAGCGGCCCATCAACAACCTGGACTCCTCGGGACTCGTCATCCCGTGTGCGCTTCATCCTTTCGGAAGCCGCTCAGCGTGCGACGAGCATGGCGCCTGTCCGTCCGCCCTCCCTACAGCTCTCGTTGTCGAGTGCTCGGGTCTCCCGGCGCGGGGCTGCCCTCTCTCCACTGCTGAGTCGGCTCACGATGTGGCGCCGCGCAACTACGGCAACCTGCGCATCGGCGCGTCCACCTCCATCAGCCGTCCCATCCTCTGCCTGGAGCTATCTCCCCTCGAACTGCTCAGCTGCCTCCATGCGAGGTGGCATGGCCGGCACCGTCCACCTGCGGCGGGGCGAGGCGCTGGAACTGGTGGCCACACTCAACATCCCGCCTCCTGTGATGGACGCCGTGCGCGTTGTACCTCGGGGCAAGGGCATGGCGGGCCTCGCCCTGGGCACGGGGGAGCCAGTGCAGACGTGCAACCTTCAGGCGGACGAGAGCGGCCGCATCCAGCCTGGGGACCGGCGCGTGCCCGTGCGCGCCGCGGTGGCCCTGCCCGTGCTCGACGCGGCCGGTGAGGTACGCGCCGTGGTGGGCATCGCCTTCTTGCACGAGGGCGACCTCTCCTCCGAGCTGACGCGGGCGCTGATGGCCGCCGCGGCCGAGCTTCCGTTGGCGGCCTGTGAGCCGATGCTCAAGGCCAACGCCAGACGCCGTTGACCCCGGAGTCTCGCGGGAGTTGGACGGTACCGGACTTGGAACTGGGTATCCGAGGCATGCGCCCATCAGGGCCCCCCAGGGCGATGCACACGGGATACTCCGCGCCATTCGGCAGCAATGCTTTCGTGTAGCGGCCGATGACGGCTTCCCGGCCGACGTCATCCGTCAGGCCAGGGCCTATCCACAGGTAGCCATACAAGAGCGAGCCCTCCACCAGCAGCCCCTCTCCAACCGTGATGCGGCCGACGACGGGGCCTTCCTTGTAGAGCCCCATCTCCCACGCCTCTCCCGGCTGGTTGACGTCGACGAGTGCCCTCAGAGGGCTGGCCGTATGGAACTTCAGTTCCTTGAACATCGCCTCGGTGGCTTCCGTGGGGCAGTTGGCCGGTGTGGGCTTCACCTGGACAGCGGGGCAGCCCAGTCCGATGGTGGCGCACAGCCAAACGGCGAGGATGCCTGAGCGCGAGGAATGACGAGGGGAGGAGGAGTCCTGGGGAGCGATGGGGTGAAGCACGGGCGGGTTTCCTCTCTGATTGGGGGCGGACATACCAGGCTCCGCCACGGGGGAGGACGCGAGCGTGGCTCGTCCGGAGAGCAGTCCCATGGCGCCAAGGACGAGGAGTGCCGCCAACGCGGCGATGAGCCACCTCCTCCGGCGCCCCATGCCGTGCGCCCGGGGGGGCGTCTCCTGCTGGGGGTCCTCTTGCGATGGAGCATTCTCCGAGGGTCGAGCCGCCTGCGCGTCGGCAACTGCTTCCTGGTTCCAGCCCGCCTGCTCCTTCGACGCCTCGAATGCCGAGCTGTCTGGCGCGGTCAGGGGGACCTTCCAGGCGGGGGACGTCCTCTCCTGCTCTGCGGCCCTCTCCAGCGTCACGAGCAGTGACGCGGTGTCGGGGTAGCGCGCCTCGGGCTTCTTCTCCAGCAGCTTCATGGCGATGTCGCTGAGGGAGCGCGGCGCCAGGGGATTGAGGAGGTGGGGGGCGGCCGGGGTGACGGTGGCGATGGCAGCCACCAATTCCTTGTCCGGCAGCTCCGGGTCGAAAGGGTGCAGGTCCGTGAGGGCTTGATAGAGCAACACCCCCAGTGCATACAGGTCCGCGGACACGCCTCCGTGGAAGGGTTCTCCCCGCTTCCACGCCTCGGAGCGTGTGTAGGCCAGGAGCTCGGGCGGCAACAGGTGCAGCACACCCTCGGGCAGGCCCAGCGTCTTCGTGAGGGCTCCCGGAATGCGCACGGTGCCGAAATCAATGAGGAAGGGCCTGCCGTCCTCGCGACGGATGAGGATGTTCTCCGCCTTCAAGTCGCGGTGGTGCACGCCTCGTGCGTGCAACACGCCCACGGTACGTACCACGCTGGAGAAGGTTTCCACCAACCGGGCTGAGTGAGGGGGCTTGCGCCACCGCCACTGGTGCCAGTTGTCCCCGTTCACGAAGTCGGTGACGAGAAAGGGGTAACCCTTGGTGGGGTTGGGCCAGAAGTCTACCCCGTACACGCGCAGCAGGTTGGGATGGGAGGAGTAGGTGAATAGGGCCGCCGCCTCGCGCGCCAGTTGCCGGTAGGTGCTCTTCTCCTCCACGTACTGCTCTTCCGTGAGGTCCTCCCTGGATTGGGTGAGAGGGAGCAGCGCCATCTTCAGGGAGTAGGGGCGGCCATCGCGCTCCACCTTGAAGACGCGGGAGGACCCTCCACGGCCCAGCACCTGGACGATGAGCCAGGGCCCCACCATGTCGCCGGGGTTGAGATGGTCGGGGTGCAGCGCGTCCGTCATGGCCGGCCTTCCTAGAGTTCCGCAGTGCCGATGACAAGGTGCCGCTCGCCACCCTTTTCCCGCAGTTCAAGGCGGAATATCTCGGCGACGTTCCAGTAGGGCGATTCCGTCTCGGCTACCACCAGTCCCGTTTCCCCTGGGGCGAGTTTCGGTCTGTCCATGCGCACGGAGAGCACCTTCACGGGCATGCCGTCCGCCCTGATGAGCCGCGCCTCCCCTGCTGTCCATGGCTGCTGCCCGGGGAGGTTGTGCACACGCATGGCGACCAGCGCCCAGGTTCGTGCTCGGAACCCGGTGCCCTCCTTCAGTTTCATGCCGGACTGGATGTCCTGAATGAGTTTGATGCGCCGGGCCCGGACGCCATCGAGATCCAATCGTCCGGAGAACACGAGATTGGCGGGCCCGCCCGCTTCGCACTGGGCCAGTGCCGCTTCCAATGCCGCCGGGAAGCGTTGCATGCGTGCAACATCCACCCGCGTGTCCACCATCGTGGGGTGGGACACGAGAGCGACGACGGCATGCGCCGGGGAACGACCGTCCTTGTAACGCACCCGCACACCCAGTCGCTCGCCGTCCCCAGGTGCCACGAGAGGTTCGAGGAAGAGAGTGCGCTCGCCTGGGTCCACCAACCGGAAGCGTGTCGACTGCCCCTCTACCTCTATCGAGGCCCTATCGATGGGGGCGTCGAACACGAGAGTGGTGGCGATCCCGGCCGCCACCCGCACCTCTGGCACCGGCTCACTCGAATTGCTCGGGACGAAGACTTGCCGCTCCTGGCGGTCGTGGCCAGGGTGCTGGGGCTGCTGAGCTGTCGCCGCACTCCCCGTCAGGATGAGAACGAGCGTTAGCAACGGTAGAAGTTGCACCAGGGTGGAATACCTCCAGAGTCAACCCTAGCAGATGCCGCATCACATGCGAGCGGACTCCTAGGAGCCTGTCGGAATACCTCGGCCACCCACTACATGAGGGGTAGTGCGACTCAAACACACCGCTATGGTTGGTATGTAGGAGTCGTTTTTCGGCGGTACTCCGACAAGCTCCTAGGAGCGCTCTAAGTCATCCGAACCAAGTCTCTTCAAGCGGTGCACTTGCCGCAAAGACGAGGGCACCTTCTGGCCGCGTGGCGTGCCGACTGGTCCGACCATCGGACCAGTTGCTCCCGAGCGAGGCCAGGACCTCCCTCCCCTGAAAGAACTTACTAGCGTGCTGGTGCGAGGCGTTGCGGCACTACGGCGAACCACGAGGACATCCAGGCTGACAGCGGGGGCCATGTCACGCACAGTGTGACTTCGCTATTGACTAATGATGTGTGGAGGTGTACTACATATCCACGCTCGACGCAGGGAAGACGCTCCCTGCACCGCTTGGCAGCAAAGCGCGCCGATTTCCTCTTTCGGGGGTCGCGCTCAACAAGTCAACCGCCTAAAGGGAAACGCACCGCCTGTATGGGGTGGCCTCCCCACCAATGCTTGTCACGGCTTCCGCGGTCCTGTTGCGACCGCGATTCGTTACACCATTTCACCCGGAGGTAGCACATGCACTACGAAGAGAAGACGAGCTGCCCGCATTGCCACTATCACGGCCCCATCCAGAGGGATTTTGGATACCGGCGCAGGAAGGACGGCTCCCTTCACCCTCAGTCGTGGTGCAGGATCTGCCGCCGAGAGGAGCGGAAAAAGCGGCGACTCATGGGGAGTCCGTCGAGGAAGTATTGAGTGCTCGCTTGTTGCGAACATGCCTCGAACCTGACCTCTGACCCCACTCTCACGTGGGGCCCTCGTCCACCACGACGCAATGAGGAATGCGTACGAGCATCTCAACGCGGTTCGGCAACGAGTCTTCCCGTATGCAACTTCCCGCCTTCCTGCACGGTTCACGAGGTACGGTCCATCGCAAGGCAGTGGCCGAGGGGCGGCGCTGTGCCCGGCAGTACCAGAAGAACGGCTCCTTCACGCTGCCTCGCGAGATGCTCGAGCTTTCACCCGTTGACGTGGTGAGCACCTATGGCGGCTCGGACTTCCAGCAGCATCTTCCGGCGTGGCGGCTGTACCTGCTCTTCGATGTGGAGATGAGCCTGTGCGAGGCCCTGGAGCGCGGCGACTGGAGACAGGCGGAGGACCAATACGAGGTGTTCTTCCGCGAGACCGCCTGGGGCGCGTTGTACTACGCCATCGCCGAGAAGCTCCCCGAGAGCGCCGAGCGCACGGCGCAGCGCATCCAGGCGGTGCTGCGCTCGTGGGAGATGCTGGAGACGGCGCGCTACCATTACAAGAAGCCTGGCGCCATTCTCGGCCTGGGTGAGCTACTGGGCTGTGCCCTGGACTGGGTCCTGGAAGGCTGGTGCTCCGAGGGAGGAGACTCCGTGCGGGCCGCCCTGGAGGTCGCGGCTGCTCGAATGGCTCGCGCCAGCCGCGGGGACTGCGAGGAGGTCATCCTCAGGCGCCTGCCCTGGGTGTTTCAGTTCGCGGAGCAGCTCCAGCACCCGGAGACGGTGACCGACATCGCCTTCTGGCGTGAGCGGCTCCCCCTGCTCGACACCGAGTCCTTCGATCGCATCTCCGCCGCTTCCCCCGTCAGCGTGACGCAGCTGCTGTACCAGTGGGACCGGCAGCTCTCGGGGCACTGAGCCCCTCACCCGGAGGGTGAGGGGAAGGGCGCTCACTGAGCCTCTCTACCGGCGCGGCTGCTCAGGCAGGGCCGGCTCAAGCGCCACGGCCTCCAGCGTCTCCGCCAGCGTGAGCCCCATCACCTGCGAGTAGAAGGCCAGCTCGGCCTCCAGCGCCTTCTTGGTGTCCGCAGTGATGCGCGGGCCGTACGGCTCGCCGTCCACGGGCAGCATCGCCGTGGGCACGCCGTTGGCGCGCAGCTTGCGCATCATCTCTTCGGTCTCCCGCTGCGACGTCTGGCCGTCCAGCCGGGCCTGGATGAACAGCAGCGGGCTGCGCTTGATGTTGTCCAGGTGCACGCTGGGCGAGCGGTCCTGCAGCAGTTGCCTGGACTCGGGCTGGGGTCCGAGCACCTGGTCCATGTAGTGGGCCTCGAACTTCTCCGCGTGCTCCGCCAGCGACTCCAGGTTGGCGACGGCGCTGGCGCTGGTGCCGCAGCGAAGGATGTCGCGGAAGGCCAGCAGCGACAGCGTGGTGTAGCCGCCCGTGCCGCTGCCGCGCGCCACCAGCCGCTTCGCGTCTGCCTTGCCTTCCTGCACCAGCCGCAGCGCGGCGTTGGCGCAGTCATCCACGTCCATCACACCCCAGTTGCCGTAGAGCGACAGGCGGTACTCGCGCCCGTAGCCGGTGCTGCCCCGGTAGTTGACGTCCACCACCGCGAAGCCTCGGCTGGTGAAGTACTGGATGGTCCAGTCCAGCTTCGTCGAGGCGGAGGCCGTGGGGCCGCCGTGGTTCATGATGAGCAGGGGCGGCTTCTCACCCGCGGGAGCGCTGTAGCCCGGGTGGGTGGGCGGGTAGTACCAGGCATGGGCCTCGCCCAGCTCCGTGGTGGGGAAGTGCAGCGGCTCGCAGCGCGAGAGGTAGGGCACCAGCTCCTCGGGCAACCGCGTGCAGGCCTTGAGCACCTGCGGCTTGCCGGACTCCATGTCCAGCCGCACCACGGATGCCGGCTGCTCCGGCCCGCCGCCCACGAAGTAGGCCGTGGCGAAGCCCCCGCGCACCTGGGACACATCCGTGAAGGGCGTGGCCAGCTCGGCGAACTGGCCGAGCACCACGTCCAGCCGCCCCAGCTTCCACTGGCCCTGCTCGTTGAAGGCACACACCACGTGCCGCGGCGAGATGAAGGCATAGGTGGACATGCCGAGCTGCCACTGGGCCGCGCCGAACTCCGCCTTGCGCTCCAGCACCGGCACCACGCTGCGCCCTTGCAGCCGGTAGAGGTTCCACCAGTTGTTGCGGTCGCTCACGAAGTACAGCTCGCCCTGCGGGCTCCACTCAGGCTGGAAGACGGACTCGGTGGTGCTGCCGGCCACCAGCCTCGGGTGGTGCAGCACGCCCATCTCGTCCACATCCGCCACCCACAGCTCGCAGCCATCCCACGGCATGCAGGGGTAGTCCCAGGCCAGCCACGCCATGCGCCGGCCGTTGGGGCTCAGCGTGGGCGAGGAGTAGAAGTCCCGCCCCTCCGTCAGCACCGTCTGCCGCTGCCCATCAATGTCCACCGCCACCAGCGAGGCGCGCGGCTGGCCGTCCTTCAGGTTGCGCCAGTCCTCGCGCACGCACACCACGCGGTTGCGCGTCCGGTCCATGACCAGGTCGCCGAAGCGGTGCTTGCCACCCGTGTCCGGCGTGAGGGGCACCGGCGTGCGGCCCGGGTTCACCCGGTACAGCCGCTGGTCCACGTGCATCCCGGTGCTCGCGTGGTTGACGAAGACCACCAGCCCCTCGGACACCGCGAAGGAGCCTCCGCCCTGTCCATACACCAGGCTGTGCGAGCTGTAGGCCGGCTTGCCCTCTCCCGGCAGGGGGAGGATGTCCGTGAGGGCCCCGTCCACCGAGCGCCGGACGATGGCGTGCCGTCCCCGCTCGCTGGGGCGGACCTCCAGCCAGTACACGTCATCGCCATCCACGGCCACCTCCCCCAGCGACAACGTCTGGGTGGCGATCATGTCGGCGGTGATGGGGGACTTCCATGAGCCGTAGGGAGCCTCCCGACTAGCGAGCGTCATGAGCAGGCCTTTCCTTGGGTACGTGTGAGCGACGGAGCCCTGTTTCTAGCACCCCAGCACGACGTGCCGTGCCGGGGGCGGGGACCCGATTCCGTGGGGAAGTGTCGCATTTCGCGCACCCGGCGTCGATCTACGCGCCCCGGGGGGAAAGGATGCCCCGGTTAGAAACTTCCGCCCAGGCCCACCAGTGCACCCCGCGAGGAGAAGGCCAGCACGGGCTGGAGCCGGCGGGGCGCGGAGGCCATGGCGGGGGCCTGGGGGCCGGGCGCTCGCTCTGGCCGAGTGAGCTCGTAGCCCACCATGGCGCCCATCAGCGGGAAGGAGAAGGCGAGGGGCAGCCCGAGCGTATGGGGAACAAACATCGCTACGAGGATGCCGGGGAGGAGGCCCAGGAGCGATCCGGCCAGGGCCCCCAGGAGATTTCCGTCCCCACCCATGAGCTGACCACTGCTCCAGACACCCAGGGGTATCCCGATGCCGACGCCCAGGAGCACTCCGATGAGGTTCGGACCCAGGCAAGGCATGAAACCGCCCTGGAAGCCCAAGAGGTCCGCGTCACACATGGCCTGGCTGGTCACGATGCCGGCGTACCCACCTCCCAACCCCAGCAGCACGCCGACCCCCGCCTCGGTCACGAGGCGCCACCCGGGCGAAAGGCGAGAGGCGTCGTCCGCTTGTGCCCACGGTTCTTCGCTCAGCCGCAGGGGGGCATGCTCTTGCGTGCCGGGCTGCTCGGAAGCGGCGAGAGGGGGCTGCTCCTCGGTGGCCGGCTCTTGGGCGGAGAGGCCCACGCCGGGGGCGAGCAGGAGGATCAGCAGCAGGGGGAGTCGGGTGGTGATGGACGAGAAGTCGCTCATGGCCGCGGCCGCTTGCAACAAGAGGGCCGTTGCCTCACCGAGAGCGGAGCGGGACTGCGCACTCCAGGGCCTGTGCAATAAGCGACACGGGAGTGCTGACGGGGCTGCACAGGGCTTCAGGGAGGCACTTCAGAAGAAGCCACCCAGGCCCACACGGGACAGGTGCGAACCCGGGTTGGCGGGCTCCGGAGTCCTCAGGGCGTTGGGCGCACGTTGTCCCGAATCCACTGCAGATACGGAGCGTGGCCCTCCGCCACGTCCAGCCGCAGCACCTCCGGGCACTGGTAGGGGTGCACCGCCACTACGCGCTCGCGCAGCGCCTCGAAGAGCGGGGCTCGCGACTTGAGGATGAGCAGGGCCTCCGGTTCGTCGTGCACCTTGCCTTCCCAGCGGTAGATGGAGCGCAGGCCGGGCACCACGTTGCCGCACGCTGCCAGCCCCTCCTCCACCAGCGTGCGGGCTAGCTCCGCGGCCTTGTCGGCCGTAGGCGCGGTCACCAGGACAAGGATGGCATCGGTCATGGGTCCACACATACCCGCCCGCTCGCGAGCGGGGAAGAGGCTGCCAATTCCTTACATGGCCCACATCTCATTGTCTGAGAGTTATTATCCAGACGGATCATTCCTGACATGAGGTCTGGAATGTTTTGCCTGTCTTAAATCAGTACGTCAGATGTTGTGTACAGCCAGACAGCAGGCCGCCGGTGGGGCCATGTCCGACTCCGCGCGCGGGCAGTGAAATGTCTCATATTGGATGCAGCAACCCTCTGCCTTCACAGGAGAAATAGGGGGAATGCGCCTTCGGGGCTGGAGGAGTGTCCGCTAGCGTCCATGCGCCGGGCCGTGTGCTCTGGGACAGTAGGCGAGCAGGCGTGGTTTCTCGTATTCCCTCTCATGTATGTTACTCGCAGTGCTCTTGGATTCCTTGCAACCGTCAGGGAATGCAAGGGGCACGGTCCAAGGGGGGAAAAGCGACATGTCATTCGCCACGCACGCACTGTCCCATCAGTCCGGAGTGTCCGCGGAGCCCTCGCGCAAGGTGTTGCTCGTCGACCAGGCCAAGGAGTTGCGGCTGTACCTGACGCCGCTGCTGCGCGCGGTGGGCTGCGAGGTGGTGTCGGTGGACAACCTGTTGTCGGCGCGGGTGGAGCTGAGCCGATTCCGGCCGTTGATGGTGGTGGTGGACTGGAGGGTGCTGCCGGCGGATGGCTCGCCGGGGTGTGCGGCGCTGCGGGGCCACGCGCAGAACGGAGACGTGCCCATCCTCGTGGTGGTGGGAGACCACACGCCGGCGGAGCTGCTGGAGGCGTGTGTGCAGGGCGGGGCAGAGGACTGCATGCTGGGTCCGGTGCGCGTCCCCGAGCTGCAGGCGCGCATCGACGTGCTGCGCGAGCGGGTGCCCGGGACGACGCCCCGGCTGATGGAGCGGCGCACCCCGCGCACCGTGCTGCTGGTGGGCGAGAGGCCAGGCGCGCGCGGTGGCTTGGGTGCGGACCTGGAGGCCTGTGGCCACCACCTGCTGTACGCCTCCACCACCGAGCAGGCCGTGGCCCGGGTGGCTGAGTTCGGTGAGCCCATCCACCTGCTGCTCACGCGCGCCTCCGTCACCTCGGCTGAGGAGATGATGCGCGTGGAGCGCCTGCGCACCGAGTCGCGGCTGGGGCGGGTGCACACCGTGGTGGTGTCGGACGGCGAGGTGACGGCGGTGCCGATGCTCGGGCAGGTGTGGCTGAGCGCGCGCACCCTGGCGCCGCGCCACCTGCTGGCCCGCATCAACGGTCTGATGCAGCGCAACGTGTCCACACTGCTGGTGGACGAGCGCGTCCCCTTCGTCTGCCCGGTGGAGTACCGCGAGGTGGGTAGCTTCTCCTGGTCCTCTTGCTACTCCAGCGCGCTGAGCCCGGGCGCCCTCTTCGTGCGCACCCTGGTGCCCGCCCGCGCCGGCGCCGCCCTGGAGCTGCGCATCCACCTGCCCACCACCCGCGAGGTGCTCGAGGGCCCCGGCCTCGTCTCCTGGTCCAATCCCTACACCTCGCGCCGCACCTCCACCTATCCGCTCGGCATGGGCATCCAGTTCCTGGGGATGAGCCCCCGGCGGCTGATGCAGCTGCGCGAGCTCATCCGCGCCAGCAGTGGCCTCATCTGATTTCCCCTTCTGTCTTTACCCCTTCTCGGAGGAACGACATGGCCAGGAAGAAGATCCTCCTCGTCGACGACTCGAGCACCGTGCTGTTGCTGCACCGGATGATGCTGGCCCACTGCGGCTATGAGCTGCTCACGGCCAGGGATGGCCAGGAGGCGCTCGACAAGGCCTACACCGAGCGGCCGGACCTCATCTTCTTGGATGTCCTCATGCCCCGCATGGATGGCTTCCAGACGTGCCGGGCCTTGCGCTCGCGCTCGGAGACGAAGGACGTGCCCATCATCCTTGTCACCACCCGGGGCGAGCCGCACTACGTGCGCCAGGGCTTCGAGAGCGGGTGCACCGACTACATCACCAAGCCCTTCGATGGTGAGGAGTTGCTGGCCAAGGTGCGCAGCCATCTGGAAGAGGCGAGGAGCGCATGAGGGAGGAGCTCCGCTGGGAGAACGAGGCCCTGCGCACGGAGGTGGCGGCCCTGCGCGCGGAGAACGGACGGCTGCGTGCCTCGCTCGCTCGCCACCAGGAGGAGGAGCAGTGGAGGGCCCAGCGTCAGGGCCTGGTGGAGGCAGAGCTCGCTCACCTGGTGCGCCTGCGCGTGGCCACCCAGCGGCTGCACGAGACGCTTCATCCGCCGGAGCTGCTGTCCATCCTCCAGGATTTGCTCGTCAACCTGGTGGGCTCGGAGACGCTAGGCATCTTCGAGCGCGAGGGCGCGGAGCTGGTGCTGCGGGTATCGCTGGGCATCGACGCCGAGCGCTTTCGTCGGCTGTCGCTGGAGGACGGCCCTATTGGTCGGTCGGCGAGCACCGGCACCTCCTGGTTGGAGGAGTTGATGGAGACCGGGAGCGCTCAAAACCAGACAGAAAGGCCGCGCGCGTGCGTCCCCCTGAGACTGGGAGGGCACGTCCTCGGGATGATGGTGCTGTTCGGCCTGCTACCCCACAAACCGCGCCTCGAGCCTGAGGACCGTGAGCTGCTGGAGCTGCTCGCGACGGAAGGTGGCAGGGCCTTGTACTGCGCCCGCGGCATGGCCGCGGGCAAGCCGTCCTGAGAGGGCGGTTTCGAGGGAGGGGGACGAACTTGGAACTGGATCGCGAGCGATTGCTCGCCACCTTTGCCGAAGAGTCGGGCGAGATCCTCACGGAGATGGAGGAGACGCTCGTCTCGATGGAGGAGCACCCAGACGAGGAGCGGCTGCGGTCCATCTTCCGGGGCGCTCACACGGTGAAGGGGGCGGCAGCGGCGATGGGCATCTCCGGCATGACGGACGTGGCGCATGTGCTGGAGGACGTGCTGGAGATGCTGGTGGAGCGGCGGCTGCCGGTGTTGGACGAGCACGTGACGGTGCTGCTGGCGGCGGTGGACCGGCTGCGAGAGCTGCTGGCGGCGGTGCTCGCTGGGCAGGAGCGACCGGCGGAGGAGGATGCAGGGCTGGTGGAGCGCCTGAGGGCCTGTGTCGAGGCGTTGCGTCAGCAGGAGGCGCCGCGGGTGGTGTACGCCGCGCGGGTGGAGGAGCCGGCGCTGGAAGACCTGGCGGGGCGTCGCGCGCGCACGCTACGCGTGGACGTGGAGAAGCTGGACCGGATTGCCATCCTCACAGGAGAGCTGGCCATCGCGCGCACACGGCTGGCACAGGTGCTGGCCACGGGCACGGCCGAAGAGGCGCTGGAGATTCACCTCGAGGCGGACCGGCTGCACGAGGAGCTGCAGGAAGAGGTGATGCGGGTGCGGATGGTGCCGGTGGGTCCGCTCTTCCGGCAGCACCTGCGCACGGTGAGGGATTTGACGCGGACGGAGCGCAAGTGGGCGCGGCTGGTGCTGGAGGGCGAGGAGGTGGAGGTGGACACCGCGCTGGTGGAAGGCCTGCGCGAGCCGTTGCTGCACCTGGTGCGCAACGCGGTGGACCATGGACTGGAGATGCCGGAGGAGCGGCGGGCGGCGGGAAAGGAGGCCTGCGGCACGCTGGTGCTGAGGGCCTTCCACGAGCCGGGCTCACTGGTGGTGGAGCTGAGCGATGACGGCCGGGGCCTGCACTACGAGCG
Organism: Archangium lansingense; assembly: GCF_026626635.1. Taxonomy (GTDB): domain Bacteria; phylum Myxococcota; class Myxococcia; order Myxococcales; family Myxococcaceae; genus Archangium; species Archangium lansingense. The sequence continues at coordinate 12,423,214 of NZ_JAPNKA010000001.1, read as the reverse complement.
GCTGAAGGAGAAGGCGCGCGGGCTGGGAATGGAGCCCGAGCGGATGACGGTGGAGGAGCTGGAGGAGCTCATCTTCCTGCCGGGGCTGTCCACGGCGGAGGAGGTGACGGAGGTGTCCGGGCGCGGGGTGGGCATGGATGTGGTGCGCCGGAGCGTGGAGGCGCTGCGGGGCTCGGTGACGCTGCGCAGCCAGGAGGGGCAGGGCACCACGGTGACGCTGAGGGTTCCGCTGACGCTGGCCACCATCCAGGGCTTCTCCGTGGGGGTGGGCGAGGAGACGTACGTGCTGCCGCTGGAGGCGGTACGCGAGTGCCTGGAGCTGCCAACGGATCGCAGCGGGCAGCCGGGGGGCGGCGTGTTGAACCTGCGAGGCCGGTCGCTGCCCTACCTGCGGCTGCGCGAGCTGCTGGGGGTGCAGGGCCCCGGGCCCGACCGGGAGAGCGTCGTCGTGCTGGGCCACGGAGGCAGCCGCGCGGGCCTGGTGGTGGACTCGTTGTTTGGCGAGGGCCAATGCGTCCTCAAGCCCCTGGGCCGGCTCTTCCGTCACCTGCCCGGCGTGTCCGGCTCCACCATTCTCGGGAGCGGCCGGGTGGGGCTCGTCCTGGATGTCCCGACCCTGCTGCGCACGGCTATCCGCCAGCGGGCCGCCGTGGGGTAACGCCCCGAAGGCCCGGACTCCTCATCTCTTGAAAGACAACCATGCTCCAGAACCTCACCATTTCCCGAAAGCTGCAGCTTGGATTCGGAGTCCTCGTCACGCTGCTCGCCACCGCCATCTGGGGGGCCTACGCCTTCTTCATGATGTTGGTCAACCAGCCTGATTACTACCGCTCCCATGAGGTGCGCATAGAGCTGCTGAACATGGGCATCAGCCTGGTGGCCATGCATGACCAGGTGACGGAGTTCATGCTCACGGGCAAAGAGGCCTTTCTCGAGCCGCTGCCCCAGCGGAAGTCCGAGTTCCTCAATGCCCACGCTCGGGCGAAGGAGCTGACGGCCAACACCGCGAAGGAGCAGGACCTGCTCCAACAAATCATGGGGCAGTACCAGCTGCAGTTCCTTCCTCACCTCGAGCGCATGACGGCACTGCGCCAGGACGTGGACGCGGGCCGTGTCCCCATGGAGCAGCTCTCCGAGTTCGTGAAGAGCGGCAAGGGGGGACAGATTCTAGGGGTCATGCAGGGCATGGCGGAGACCATCAAACAGGATGAGTTGGAGGGGCGCCGCCGTGTCACCGAGGTGTCCGACGCGCAGATCGCCTCGCTCAAACAGATGTTGCTGGGAGGAGGCATCGTGGGGCCGGTGCTGGCGATGCTGCTGGCCTGGATGCTGTCTCGCAGCATCGTCCGGCCCCTCAGTGAGGGCGTGAGGCTCACCGGTCAGCTGGCCTCGGGAGATCTCACGGCGTCCATCGAGGTGCAGGGCCGGGACGAGACGGCACGGATGCTGGTGGGGATGCGGGAGATGGTGCAGCGCTTCGGCAGCGTGCTGGGAGAGGTGAGAGGGGCGGTGGGCTCGCTGTCGGGCGCCTCGGGACAGGTGGCGGCGGCGGCCCAGGCGTTGTCACAAGGGACGAGCACACAGGCGGCGTCAGTGGAGGAGACGACGACGAGCCTGGAGCAGCTGAGTGCGTCCATCAGCCAGAACGCGGAGACGAGCAAGCAGCTGGAGGCGATGGCGGTGAGGGGAGCGGTGGAGGCGGAGGAGAGCGGGCTGGCGGTGAATGAGACGGTGGAGGCGATGGCGGCGATAGCCGAGAAGATCTCCATCGTGGAGGAGATTGCGTACCAGACGAACCTGCTGGCGCTGAACGCGGCGGTGGAGGCGGCGAGGGCGGGAGAGCACGGGAGAGGGTTCGCGGTGGTGGCGGCGGAGGTGAGGAAGCTGGCGGAGAGGAGCCAGAAGGCGGCCAAGGAGATAGGGGGACTGGCGGGCAACAGCGTGAAGGTGTCGGAGCGCTCGGGGAAGCTGCTCAAGGAGTTGGTGCCGTCGATACGGAGGACGGCGGAGCTGGTGCAGCAGGTGGCGGCGGTGTCGAGGGAGCAGGCCAGCGGAGTGGTGCAGATGAACCGGGCGATGGTGCAGGTGGACCAGGTGACGCAGAGGAACGCGTCAGCGGCGGAGGAGCTGTCGTCGACGGCGGAGGAGCTGGCGGCCCAAGCCGAGTCGCTGCAGCAGATGATGATGTTCTTCCGGGTGGTGGCCGAGGAGGTGCGCTCGACGCATGGAGTGGCGCAGCAGCTGCGGTCGCTGAGGCCAGCACCCGTGCACCTTCCTCTGGTGCACTCGCCGGTGCAGGGGCTGAAGGCGGTGGCGCAGGTGCTGCCAACGCAGGTGTCGCCCGCGTCCGTTCCAGGGACACCCGAGCGTGCGGCGCCTGGCGTGGACCACGACTTCAAGCGCTTCTAGCGACGCGACATCCATGCTCGAGAACCTCACCATTGCCAGGAAGCTACAGCTTGGGTTGGGCCTGCCCGTTGCCTTGCTCGTCGCCATCATCTGGGGGACCTATGCGCTCTTCGCCGGTCTGGTGGACGCCGCTGTCGCGAACTACCGCTCCTATGAGGTCGCGGGTGAGGTCGAGACTCTGAAGGTCCTCCTCCTGGACATGGAGGACCGGATGCGAGGCTTCGCACTCACGGGGGACGACTCCTTTCTCGAGCCACAGCCCCAGTTGCAGTCCCAGTTCCTCCAAGCTCATGCGGCCTTGAAGGAGAAGAGCGCGACAGGTGGCCATGCGCGCGAATTGCTTCAACAACTGCTGGACCAGTATCAGCAGCAATTCCTTCCGCACTTCGCGCACCTGGTGTCGCTGCGCCGGGACGTGGATGCCGGGCGCATCGGGATGGAGCAACTCTTCGATTACGTGAAGAGCGGCAAGGGACGGAAGATCATGGGGGGGTTGCGCAGCACGGCGGAAGCGCTCCAGAAGGCAGAGGGGGTTGCGCGAGAGCAGCGTGACGAGGTGTCCGGCAAGAGTGTGGACCACTTGAAGCACATGCTGGTGCTGGGGGGGCTGGGGGGGCCGGTGCTGGCGGTGCTGCTGGCCTGGGTGCTGTCTCGCGGCATTACCCAGCCGCTGAATGAGGCGGTGGCGCTCACCGGTCAGCTGGCCTCGGGAGATCTCACGGCGAGCATTGAGGTGAGGGGCCAGGACGAGACGGCGCGGATGCTGGCGGGGATGAGGGAGATGGTGCAGCGCTTTGGCAGCGTGCTGGGAGAGGTGAGAGGGGCGGTGGGCTCGCTGTCGGGAGCCTCGGGACAGGTGGCGGCGGCGGCGCAGGCGCTGTCACAAGGGACGAGCACACAGGCGGCGTCGGTGGAGGAGACGACGACGAGCCTGGATCAGCTGAGTGCGTCCATCAGCCAGAACGCGGAGACGAGCAAGCAGCTGGAGGCGATGGCGGTGAGGGGAGCGGTGGAAGCGGAGGAGAGCGGGCTGGCGGTGAATGAGACGGTGGAGGCGATGGCGGCGATAGCCGAGAAGATCTCCATCGTGGAGGAGATTGCGTACCAGACGAACCTGCTGGCGCTGAATGCGGCGGTGGAGGCGGCGAGGGCGGGAGAGCACGGGAGAGGGTTCGCGGTGGTGGCGGCGGAGGTGAGGAAGCTGGCGGAGAGGAGCCAGAAGGCAGCCAAGGAGATAGGGGGACTGGCGGGAAGCAGCGTGAAGGTGTCGGAGCGCTCGGGGAAGCTGCTCAAGGAGCTGGTGCCGTCGATACGGAGGACGGCGGAGCTGGTGCAGCAGGTGGCGGCGGTGTCGAGGGAGCAGGCCAGCGGAGTGGTGCAGATGAGCCGGGCGATGGTGCAGGTGGACCAGGTGACGCAGAGGAACGCGTCAGCGGCGGAGGAGCTGTCGTCGACGGCGGAGGAGCTGGCGGCCCAAGCCGAGTCGCTGCAGCAGATGATGATGTTCTTCCGGGTGATGGCCGAGGAGGTGCGCTCGGCGCATGGAGTGGCGCAGCCGGTGCGCTCGCTGAGGCCAGCACCCGTGCACCTTCCTCTGGTGCACTCGCCGGTGCAGGGGCTGAAGGCGGTGGCGCAGGCGCTGCCAACACAGGTGCCACCCAACGGCGTACCCCAAGACTTCAAGCGCTTCTAGGAACCGCTCTCTTCTCCTTCTCGGCATCCACTCACAGGACATCCATGATCGACAGCCTGAGTATCGCCAGGAAGCTCCAGCTTGGGTTTGGTGCGCTCGTCACGCTGCTCGCCGCCGTTGTCTGGGGTTCCTTCCTGCTCTTCCTTGGCCTGCTGGACACAGCGGGGGAAAGCTCTCGTTCCTACGAGGGTCTGCTGGAGTTGCGAGCCATGGGCATCGCCCTGATGGATCATGAGGCCCGGCTGCAGGGGTTCGCACTCAGCGGCTCTGAGTCCGCCCTCGAGCTGATGCCCCAACGGCAATCCGAGTTTCTCCGCAGCCATGCCAAAGCGAAGGAGCTGACGGCGGAGAATGCCCGCATCCAGGAGCTGCTCCATCAACTGCTGGACCACTATCAGCAGCAATTCCTCCCCCACGTCGAGCGCCAGGTGTCGCTGAAGCGGGACGTGGACGCTGGCCGCGTGCCCTTCGAGGAGCTCGTGGCCTACGCCAAGAACGGTCGGGGACAGAAGATCATGGAGTCCATGCGGGGTCTGGCGAACGCCATCCGCGCGGAGGAGAAGGTGTTGCGCGAACAGCGTGACGCGCAAGGCCAGGCGCGGGCGAGCCTGGTGAAGTGGATGTTGGTGGGCGGCGGCATTGTGGGGCCGGTGCTGGCGGTGCTGCTGGCCTGGGTGCTGTCTCGCAGCATTACCCAGCCGCTGAATGAGGCGGTGAGACTCACCGGGAAGCTGGCGTCGGGAGACCTGACGGCGAACATCGAGGTGAGGGGCCGCGACGAGACGGCACGGATGCTGGTGGGGATGAGGGAGATGGTGCAGCGCTTTGGAGGGGTGCTGGGAGAGGTGAGAGGGGCGGTGGGCTCGCTGTCGGGGGCCTCGGGACAGGTGGCGGCGGCGGCGCAGGCGCTATCACAGGGGACGAGCACGCAGGCCGCGTCGGTGGAGGAGACGACGACGAGCCTGGAGCAGCTGAGTGCGTCCATCAGCCAGAACGCGGAGACGAGCAAGCAGCTGGAGGCGATGGCGGTGAGGGGAGCGGTGGAGGCGGAGGAGAGCGGGCTGGCGGTGAATGAGACGGTGGAGGCGATGGCGGCGATAGCCGAGAAGATCTCCATCGTGGAGGAGATTGCGTACCAGACGAACCTGCTGGCGCTGAACGCGGCGGTGGAGGCGGCGAGGGCGGGAGAGCACGGGAGAGGGTTCGCGGTGGTGGCGGCGGAGGTGAGGAAGCTGGCGGAGAGGAGCCAGAAGGCGGCCAAGGAGATAGGGGGACTGGCGGGCAACAGCGTGAAGGTGTCGGAGCGCTCGGGGAAGCTGCTCAAGGAGTTGGTGCCGTCGATACGGAGGACGGCGGAGCTGGTGCAGCAGGTGGCGGCGGTGTCGAGGGAGCAGGCCAGCGGAGTGGTGCAGATGAGCCGGGCGATGGTGCAGGTGGACCAGGTGACGCAGAGGAACGCGTCAGCGGCGGAGGAGCTGTCGTCGACGGCGGAGGAGCTGGCGGCTCAGGCCGAGTCGCTGCAGCAGATGATGATGTTCTTCCGGGTGGTGGCGGAGGAGGTGCGCTCGGCGCATGGAGTGGCGCAGCCGGTGCGCTCGCTGAGGCCAGCACCCGTGCACCTTCCTCTGGTGCACTCGCCGGTGCAGGGGCTGAAGGCGGTGGCGCAGGTGCTGCCAACACAGGTGCCACCCACTGGCGTATCCCAAGACTTCAAGCGCTTCTAGGACGGAGAGCCTCTCCATGAGCACGAATACGAACACCGCACCTGACCTCGCCCGTCCGGCGCAGTACCTGGGCTTCTCGCTGGCGGGCGAGACCTACGCCATCGAGCTGCTGCGCATCCGTGAAATCATCGAGCACGTGCCCATCACGCGGGTGCCGGGCATGCCTCCAGCGGTGCTGGGCGTCATCAACCTGCGGGGCCGGGTGGTGCCCGTGGTGGACCTGGCGGTGACGATGGGGCTTGGCCCTCGTCCCATCACCCGGTGGACGTGCTTCGTCATCGTCGAGGCGCTCCTGGACGGGGAGCGCACCTCGCTGGGGCTGTTGGCCGACACGGTCAGCGAGGTGCTCGACCTGGGGGCGGATGACATCGAGCCGCCGCCCGCCTTCGGCACGCGCTCTCCCGTGGACTATCTGCGAGGCATGGGCCGGCAGGAGCAGCGCTTCATCCTCCTGCTGGACCTGGACCGGTTGCTGAGCGCGGACGAGCTGCTGGGCCTGGTGGGGGCCGCGAACAGTGGGGGCGCATGAGGGCAGCGGCTTCAGCGGAGACCGCGCTACCCGGTGTGGGCCCGCTCCCGTTGACGGAGCGAGAGTTCTCTCTCTTCCAGTTGTTGGTGGAGCGGGAGGCGGGCATCCACCTGGGCCCCTCGAAGCAGGCGCTGCTGGTGGGGCGGCTGTCCCGGCGGGTGCGCGCGCTGGGGTTGCCGTCCTTCGGCGCCTACTACCGCTTCGTCACCGCGCGGGGGAACGAGGCGGAGCGGGTGAGGATGCTGGACTGCCTCTGCACCAACGAGACGCACTTCTTCCGCGAGCCGCAGCACTTCGAGTTCCTGCGGCAGCGCGTCTTCCCCGAGTGGACGCGGCGGGCCGCGCAGGGGTTGATGGCGAGGCGTGTGCGGGTGTGGAGCGCGGGGTGCTCAACGGGCGAGGAGCCCTACTCGCTGGCCATGGAGCTGCTCTCTCATTTTTCGCCGGGCTCGGGCTGGGAGGTGGAGGTGCTGGCAACGGATCTGTCCACCTGGGCGTTGGAGCGTGCCAGGCAGGGGCTGTGGCCGATGGAGAAGTCGGCGAGCATCCCCCGGTCGCTCCTGCGCGCCTTCATGCTCAAGGGCGTGCGCAGCCAAGAGGGGTGGATGCAGGCGGGGCCGGAGCTGCGTGAGGTGTTGCGCTTCGCTCGCGTCAACCTGAGCGACGAGCGAGGCTGGCCAACGGGGCCCTTCGAGCTCGTCTTCTGTCGCAACGTCCTCATCTATTTCGGGGCCCAGGCCCGGGCGCAGGCGCTGAGTGCCCTGATGCGGCGGCTGCCTCCCACGGGCTACCTCTTCCTCGGGCACGCCGAGAGCCTCACCGGCAGTGCCGAGCCCGCCCGCTGCGTGGCTCCCAACATCTACTGCGCCAGGTCCTCTCCGCCCGCGGGCGGCGGCCCTACTTGACGGGGATGCGCTCCAGCGCCAGGTCGAACAGCGCCGTCTCCAGCCGCTCCACGTCCTTCTCGGTGATGCCCTGCATGGCGAACGAGACGCGGTGGGTTCCAATCTTGCGCTGCACCGCCACCACCCGGGCCTTGCCCTTCACCGGCTCCAGGTTGCCCGGCAGCCGCAGGGTGAAGCCCGGCTCCTCCGTCTCGACGGGCGGCTTGTGCAGCATCACCGAGAAGCCGCCCACCGACACATCCAGCGTCATGGCCCGGATGGGTCCGCTGGCGAAGGCCAGGTCCACCTGCAGTCCCTGAGCGATGCGGAAGCTGCGGCGCGCGGACTGCCCGGGCGGCAGGCTCATGCCCTGGGCCGCCGTCAGTGCTCGCGCGAACTGCTCCCGGGCCGCAGCGTAACGCCGCTTCTCGTCCTCCGGTAGCTGTCCCTTGCGCGCACGCGCATGGAGTGCCCGGAATTGCTCCACCCACAGATTGGCGCTCATCGCGGCTCTCCGGGGTGTACGTCTACGGAGCGGTGATGCCCACCCGCTCCAGCGCGAAGTCGATGAGGAAGCCCTCCAGCAGCTCCATCTCCCGCTCGGTCAGGTCCATGAAGGCGAAGGAGGCGCGGTGCTTGTCGGCGCGCTGGAACTGGGACACCACGCGCACGCGGCCCGCCAGCGTGGAGCCATCCGGCAGGTACAGCAGGGCGCTGGGTCGCTCCTTCACGTCCACCGCGTGCGGCAGCGTCACCGAGAAGCCACCGGCCGAGATGTCCAGCGTGTTCGTCCACACGTTGCCGTAGGCCATCTGCAGCTCCACCGGGAGCTGATGGGCCACGCGGTAGTGGCGCCGGGCCTCGGCTCCGTCGAGCATCAGGCCCTGGGCGTTGAGCAGGGCCCGCGCGAACTGCTCGCGCTTGGCCAGGTAGTCCTGGCGCTCGGTATCCACCAGTTTGCCCTGCCGCGCTCTCGTGTGGAGCGCGCGGAACTCGTCGATGAACTGGATCACGCCCATGGTGTCGCTCCTGTCTCCTGGTTCTTACTGGGATTTTAGCGCTCCCGCCATCAGGGAGTGGGCTTACGCCCCAGGTTGCGCGCAACCCCGTCCAGGCGCGGCGGTTCGCCCCGGCTCATAGGACGGCTCCGATCAGACACTCCTGAAAGTCGCTGCTGAGGCTGCCCCTCATGGGTGCGTACTTGTGGGAGAAGGATCCAGGTGGAATGCATCGCTGCCCGCAGGATAACCGGGAGTCGGGGAGGGCCGGAACCCGGAGTGTATGCTTTCTCTCCGGGTGTGATTCTCTCTCGCTGAGAGGATTGCCGGCCCAGGGTGCTACGGCGTCGCGGGTCCGGCGTACTCCGGGGAGCTGAGCCCCGCCGCGCGGGTGGAGACGGGCCGCGCCGCGCCGATGACGATGGGCGGCTCGATGAGCTCCGGGGGCGTGGCGTCCTTGTCATCCGCCACCCACTCCGGTTCGCGCACCGTCTGCCCTCGCTTCCAGTCGCGAGGCACCCGCCTCAGGCCGACTGGGTAGAGCCACAGGCGCCCGTCCCGATCGATACGCATCCGCAGGAAGTTCTTCCAATCCGGGATGGTCAACGAGGAGAACGCCTCGTTGGCGTGCGCCCCGAAGCCGTTCAGGGAGATGAGCAGGTAGAGGCCCATGAGCGTCGGTCCGAGCAGGAAGCCTCCAGCGAAGACGAGCACCGCCCCGAGCAGCTCCTGCGGCACGCTGCCGAGTGGCAGCAGGGCACCCGTGAGGGCGAAGGCGCCCCAGAAGACGAAGAGCGACGCCGCCAGGTGCGCGCATCCGTGCAGCAGCCCCACCACCCAGCGGGCCCGGCCGAAGCGTGCGTCCGCCAGGCCGATCATCCCCAGCACCAGCAGCACCGAGAGCAGAATCACCCCTGGGTTGACGAGCCCCGTGCTCAGCACCCGCGACAGCTTCCACGCCACCGTGCTGCCCTCGCGCAGGTCCGCCACCTGCATCCACGCCAGCAGCAGGTAGAGGATTCCCGTGGCGATGCCGAAGGTCGGGTTGTGCCCGAGGAACCCCAGGTTGCGCCAGCACAGCCGCCTGGACTCCGCGGCGTCCGGGTACAGCTTGCGTGCGGTGAAGCCCTCCGGCAGCGCGGCCTCCTTCCGGGGCACGTGCGTCGGGTGCAGGAAGGCCCCGCCCCCTCCCGCGATGATCTTCTGCCGGCCCTCCTCGTTGGCGTGCCGCCGGTAGTGGTGGATGTCTCCCGTGAGGAAGACGCTCACCTTCTTGCCCAGCACCTGCTGCTCGAGGAAGACGAGGTTGTTGTCCAGGTACGTCCGCTCTCCTGGAGGGCGTACCTGGGCCAGCAGCCACGCCGGCTCCGCCAGGCAGAGGATGATGCGATCCTCTTCATTCATCTGCTTCGCCAGCTCCTGGAAGTACTGCACCTGTGGCTCGTCGAGGTCCGACTCGAGCTGCATGTCCGTGCCAAGCAGCCACCAGCCGTGGGGTAGCTTCACCGCGAAGTAGCTGCGCCGCTGGTGCGTCTGCCAGCCCGCGGGCTGACGGCCCTGACAGAACAGCCGCATGAAGGAGACCAGCCCGTCATACCAGTCGTGGTTGCCGGGAACCGCGAACAGGTGGGGCGCTGGCCCCTGCCCTCGCATCGCCGCCTCCCAGGGGCGCACGGTGCGCTCCTCGTACTCCTTCACGCTCGCCTCCGGGTACACCTCGTCCCCGCCGAAGACGAGCACCTCGCCCCGGCGCGTCTCGTAGGTCGTGCCCGTCTCGTCCTTCAGCGTCAGGGTGGGCCGGGAGACCGCCTGTGCCACCGCGTACGTGGAATCCCAGCCGTCTCCCAGGTCCGCCACGAAGTCGAACCACAGCTCCTCGCGCGGCCGGCCCGCCCCGTCCACCGAGAAGTCACTGGGCTCCACCTTCGGCGCCGCCAGCGCATCCAGCAGCCGGCGATCGGCCTGCTCCCCGAAGGTGGTCGCGATGGTCGAGCGGATGCCCGCCTTGAGGAGCACGAACGGATCGAACCAGCGCACCATCTTCCGGCCTCGGGGGCGCTCGGGGGGCGCGGCCGGTGAGGGGGCTGGAGTGGTGAGGACGTCTATACCCGAGGCCATGGCTCTTCCTCCGTGTAAACGGGAAGGGGCACGCGAAGCGGTACGGCACGGGGCTCCTTCAAACGTGCTCGGCGCCGTGGCTCGGAACAAGGCGGAGTCTTTGCTCGCACCCGAGTGTCGGGTTTCCCGCACGGAGTGGGACATGCCAGGCGAGCGCCTCGTCGGGGCCCTCCACGGCCCGCGAGTTTTGAGAACCATGCGCTCCTGTCTCCCGAGGGGTTGCCTCCGCACTGGGTCCCAACACATTGATACCGGTCGTCACGGCCCACGTGGCAGGGGGTGAACCATGGACGAGTCCTTTTCGCGGCCTGGTCTGGAGCGGACGCTGCGAGCGCTCGCCTCCGCGGCCCGCCCTCATCCGACCGAGTCGGAGGAGTACGCTGTCATCGCGCTCGCGGCCCGGGCCCTGCTGTTCCTCCACTCGCGCGACGAGCTCGAGGACTTCTACGGCTGGCTCGAGTCGCGTGAGGCCGGCAATGGCTTGTCCAGCCCCGTCCAGGCTTTCTCCTCCATGCGCGAGGCCCTGGGTTGGCTCGAGGTTCAGCCCGAGGCCACCCAGGGCTCCCTCGTCGAGGTGGAGCACGAGACGTATGTCATCGCGCTCGGGCCCACTGGCTCCTTTGTGCTCGTGCGCACGGTGACGCACCACGCCGCGGTCGGGGGGTAGGCACGGTGGGGAGGCACGGTGGGGAGGCACGGTGGGGAGAACGGGCCCGGGCACCCTCACCCCGTCCCTCTCCCGGAGGGAGAGGGGAAGTAGGGGGGGGAAGTAGGGGGGCGGGGAAGTAGGGGCAGGGTTGTTTATTTTAGACGGTGGCGTGGGGGGACTTCAGTGCTCCTGGGCTCGCCATCGGCAGCGTGAAGGTGAACGTGCTGCCCTTGCCCCACTGGCTCTCCGCCCAGATGCGGCCACCGTGCGCCTCGACGATTCCCTTGGCGATGTACAGCCCCAGCCCCGTGCCCCGGCTCTCCGCGTCCTTCGCCTGCCAGTAGCGCTCGAAGACGTGTGGCAACGCCTCGGCACTGATGCCCGTGCCCGTGTCCCGTACCCAGAGCAACAGCTCGCCCCGGTGCAGTCGCGCCCCCGCCGTCAGCTGCCCACCGTCCGGGGTGAACTTCACCGCGTTGCCCAGCAGGTTGCCCAACACCTGCAACACCCGCGTCCGGTCGCACCTCACCCGCACGTCCTCGTCCGGCAGCTCCGCTGTCACCCGCAGCCCTCGCGCCTCCGCCAGCGGACGCACACTCTCCAGCGCCTCCGTCACCAGCGACACCACGTCATGCTCCGACGGCTCCAGCGGCAGCCCGCCCGCTTCGATGCGGCCCCAGTCCAGCAGGTCCGAGATGAGTCGCCCCATCCGGTCCGCCGCTGCCTGGATGCGACCCGCCTGCTTCAGCACCGGCTCGCTGCCCGGTTTGCCCTGCGCACCCCGCAGCAGCAGCGCCGAGGCCAGCTGCACCACCCCCAGCGGGTTCTTCAAATCGTGCGACACCACCGCCAGCAAGTCCTCACGCGCCCGCGTCGCCCGCCTCGACTCGCCAAAGAGCCGCGCGTTGTCGATGGCCAGGCTCGCCCGCACGCACAGGTCCTCCGCCAATGCCAGATCGCTCGGGCCGTAGCGCCGCCCCGAGGCCGATGAGACGAACGTCACCGTCCCCAGCGTGTGCCCCCGCGCCTTCAGCGGGATGATCATGTACGAGCGCGCCTGCAGTCGGCTGAGCAGCGCCGGGTGCTCGGGCTCGGAGGCGGCGGCGCGCAGCAGTGAGTCCGTCACCGCCGGCACCAGCTCCGGCTCGCCCGTGTGCAGCACCCGCAGCACTCCCACCGGGGCCTCGCGCCGCTCGAAACGTTTCGTCAGTGCGCGGGCCTGCTCGAACTGCGTCGGGTCCAGGTACGCTACCGCCACGCGCGACACCCAGGGGCCCTGCTCCACCGCGTCCACCAGGCACCAGTCCGCCAGGTCCGGCACCGCCAGGTGCGCCAGCAGCGTGTACATGCCCTGCGGGTCCGGCGGGTGCGCGAAGAGCGTCGTCATCGCCTGGTAGAGGAAGGACTGTCGGCGCTCGGCGGCTTCCACCTCGGCTCGGGCGGCCTGCTCCATCGCCAGCGCGCGCGAATGCACGGCCTCCGCCTCCGTGAGGGCTCGCACCGTCACCAGCACCCGCACCGGGCCTTGTCCGTCCCGCATGGGCGTGAAACAGAAGGTATGGGGCCGGGGGCCTCGCCCGTTCGGCCAGCTCGCCTCCACCGAGTATGGAGCGCCCGTGGCCATCGCCACCCCTCGCCCTGACTCCAGCAGCGAGCCTTCCTCGGCACCGAGCGCCAGCCCGGCCCAGTGCTGGCCAGCGAGCAGCTCTGGCGGCATTCCCAGCACCGCCGCTCCGACCGTGCTGCACGACAGCACCCGCCCCGCCTCGTCCAGGAGGTAGGTTGGTTCCGGCAGGGCCTTGAAGGCCATCTCGAATCCGGAGGGGGAAAGACTCATGGCAACGCCACAACCGGCGGCGGATGACTCCTCTTCATTTCATAGCACCGGAACTGCCACCGACTTGTTTGAAGAGCAGGCGGGCGAGAGGCGTCCGGAAGGCGACGTTGGCTCGCGCATTCGTGCGCCTGCTCACGCTCCCCCGGCCTCTACCCCGGCGAGATCCCGGAAGCGGCGGGAGATGTCGCCGAGTGGCAACACCTCATGGACGAGTCCCGCCGACACGGCCACCCCCGGCATCCCGTAGACGACACTCGTGGCCTCATCCTGGGCCATCACCCAGCCTCCGGCTTCATGTACCTCTCGCAAACCCTCCAGGCCGTCCTGCCCCATCCCCGTGAGGACAGCAGCGGCCAGGGAAGCGCCAAACACCTGGGTCGCCGAGCGGAAGAGCCACGTGCCCGAGGGCCGGAAGCCTCCCACCGGGGCTGCGTTGGACACCTCCACACGCCCGTCTGCTCGTACCCCGAGGTGCCGATCATCCGGGGCGATGTAGACCACTCCCGGGCGTAAGGCCTCGCCGTCCTCGGCCACCTTCACCTCCAATGGGCACACGCTGTCCAGCCAGGTGGCCAGGCCCTTGGCGAAGCCCAGGGCGATGTGCTGCACCACGAGAATGGGGAGGGGGAAGCCCGCGGGCAACTCCGAGAGGATGCGGTGCAGGGCCGCGGGGCCTCCCGTGGAGGCGGCGATGGCGAGCAGCGCGGCCTTGCCTCGGCGGGGCTGAGCCACCGTGGGGCGCTTGGGGACTCCGTCCTCGCGTGAGGGCCAGTGCCGCATGACCTTCACCTCGGCCATGGCCTTCACCGTGTCGCGCAGCCGGCGCGCCTCGTCCTCGAAGTCCGGCGCCTGCGGGCCCACCAGCTTCTGCAGCACCGCCAGCGCTCCGGCACGCAGCGCGGCCATGGACGTCTGGATGTCGCGCTCCACCAGCGTGGACACCACCACCACCGGCGTGGGCACCTCCGTCATGATGCGCCGGGTGGCCTCCAGTCCATCCATGTTCGGCATCTGGATGTCCATGGTGACCAGTTGCGGGCGCAGGCGGCGGGTGAGCTCCACCGCCTCCACACCATCCTTTGCTTCGCCCACCACCTCGAAGGCGGGGTCGGCCCGCAGGATTTCCACCAGCAGACGCCGGGCGGTGGGGGAGTCTTCGGCGACGACGACGCGGAGCTTGTCGGGCTTCATAGGAGATGCCTCAGGGTCTCCAGCAGGTGGGTCTGGTCGAAAGCACTCTTCACCAGGTAGGCGCTGGCGCCCACCTGAAGGCCGCGCGCCTTGTCCTCGGGCCGGGCTCGCGCGGTGACGAGGACGACGGGCAGCCGGCCGAAGCGCGGAGAGCCACGCACCGCCTCGGTGAGGGCGAAGCCGTCCATGCGCGGCATCTCCACGTCCGAGACGATGGCGTCGGCTCCTTCGGTCACCAGCCGCTCCCAGGCCTCCTGCCCGTCCACGCACGCCAGCACGTCATAGCCGGCCGCCTCGAGGATGCTCTGCTCCAGCGCTCGGGTGGTCATCGAGTCGTCGGCGAGCAGCACACGCCTGCGGGTCTTCTTCTCGACAGGAGCGGGGAAGAGTCCGGCGGGGGCAGTGCGGCCCTCGGCGGCGCGCACCAGGGAGGCGGCGTTGAGCAGCAGGGCCATGCGCCCATCCGGCAGCACCGCCACCCCCGAGACATGGCGCGCGCGGCGGATGCGCGAGCCCAGGCCGCGGATGAGCACCTCCTGCTCGGCCACCACCTCGTCCACCACCAGCACCGCGCGCACCTCACCCGCGGCCAGCACCATGGCGCCAGGGCGCGGCCGCGGGGCGCTCGCCTCCAGGCCGAGCACCGTCGTTAGCGGCGCCAGGGGCACCAGGGCTCGTGTCGCGACCCACATCTGCCGGCCTTCCACCACGCGCACGTCCCCTGGCTCCAGCCGCAGCAGGCGCTCCACGCTCTCTCCCGCCACCGCGAAGGACTGCCCGCCCGCAGTGACCAGCAGCACCCGCAGCGTGCTCAGTGTGAGGGGCACGTCCAGGGTGAAGCGCGCGCCCTGGCCCGGCTCGAAGGCCACGTCCACGCTGCCCCGCATCGCCTCCACCTGTGCGCGCACCACGTCCAGCCCCACCCCTCGGCCGGACACTGCCGTCACCGACTCGGCGGTGGACAGGCCTGGCATGAAGATGAGCCGAGCGTCCCCCGCATCCTCCAGCACGGGCAGCCCGCGGGCCCGCGCTTTCTCGCGAATAGAGGCCACGTTCAGCCCCCGCCCGTCGTCCTCCACCACCACCTGCACCCGGCCCCCGCGCAGCCGCGCGGACAGCGTCACTCGGCCCTCCTCGGGCTTGCCTGCTTCTTGCCGCGCCGCGGGGGTCTCCACCCCATGTGCCACCGCGTTGCGCACCAGGTGCAGCAGCGGCTCGCGCAGGCCCTGCAGCAGCGAGCGGTCCAGCTCTAGCGCGCCACCCCGCACCTCCAGCCTCACCCGCTTGCCCAGGGCGAGCGCCAGGTCCCTCGCGTTGCGCTCCAGCCCCGCGCAGGCCTCTGCGAAGGGCAGGGTGCGCGCGCGCCGTACCTCCTCGTCCAGGCCGCCTGTGGCTTGCAGCAGCATGCGCTGGTCCGTCGCGAGTGCCCGGCCGAGCTGCGCCAGCCGCGTCTCCAGTCGCCGCGCCGCCGCCTCGTCCGTACCCCTCAGCCGCAGGCGGAGCTGGTGCAGCTCGTCGTGCATCGCCTCCACCAGCTCCACCCGTCCCTCCATCCTCAGTCCTGCCACGCGCAGCTCGCCACTGCGGGCCAGCAGCGCGTCCAGCTTCTGGGCGGACACGCGCACCGGCAGGCTCTCGGCGCCGGTGGTGGGGGCTTCCGGTGGGACGGCGGGTGCTGGGGTTTCGGGCGGGGGTGGGGGCGGGGGCTCCGAGGGGCTCGGGGGCGCGGGGCGGGGGGACTCGGGCGCGTGCGCGGCCTCCTGCAGCCGGGGTAGCAGGGCCTCCAGGGGCGAGCCCTTCAGCTCCTGTTTCAGCGCCAGCCTCCGTCCCGCGTCGTCCAGTGCGTCCGCGGCGGTGAAGCACACCTCCATCAACTCAGGGCTGGCCTGACCCTGGCGCTGGACCTCCAGCAGCACCTCTTCCAGCCGGTGGCAGGCCGTCTCGATGAGGCCCTCGCTCACTGCCCGCGAGGCGCCCTTCACGCTGTGCACCGTGCGCAGCAGCGACGTCATCAGCTCGCCGAAGCGCGCAGGGGAGGTCGCCTTCTCCAGCGCGAGCAGGTCCCGGTTGAGCGCGGCCACATGCCCCTCGAGCTCCTCGAGGAAGGTGGCCATCAGCGCCTGGGCGAGCCTGTCCCGGTCCATCGTCATGCGGCGCGCCCGTACTCGCTCAGCAGGCCCTTCAGCTTCTGGCCCATGGCGTTGAGGTCCTGCACCGCGCGCTCCGTCTGCCGGATGCTGGTGAGCGTCTGTTGAGTGGCCTGGCTCACGTCCCGCATGGCCTGGCGTATCTGCCCGGTGCCGGTGGCCTGCTGGCTGGCAGAGGCCGAGATCTGCGCCGCGGTGAGCGAGGCCTGCCCCAGCAGCTCGCCGAGCGTCTGGATGGTGGCGCCCGCCTGCGTCACCACCCGGGTGGCCGAGGCCACGCTCTTGGTTCCCTCCTCCGTTGTCATCACCGCGCCCTGGGTGGCCTTCTGGATTTGGCCCAGAATCTGCCGCACCTGGGCGGTGGCCTTCTTGGACTGGTCCGCCAGGGCCTTCACCTCGGCGGCCACCACGGCGAAGCCCCGGCCGTGCTCTCCAGCGCGACTGGCCTCGATGGAGGCGTTGAGGGCCAGCATGTGCGTCTGCTCGGAGATGTCGTTGACGGTGGTGATGATGTCGCCGATGGCCTGCGCCTGCTCGGCCAGGGCGAGAATCCGTGAGGCGATGGACTCCACCTGCTCGCGCACGGTGCCCATGGCGGCGATGGCCTCGTCCACCGCGCGCCGGCCGCTCTTGCCCACCTCCTCCGAGTGGCGCGCCGACTCGCTCACCCCACGCGCCCTTCCCGCGGCCTCCTCGGACATCTGGGCGATCTCCTCCACGGTGCTCACCGTCTCCGCCACCGCGCTGCCCTGCTCCTGGGCTCCGGCCACCTGCTCGGTGGTGCTGGCGAGGATTTCGGCGGTGGTGGCCGTCAGTTGATTGACGAACTCAGCCACCGTCCGCAGGGTGTGCTCGCGCTCCTCGGCCTGCTTCGCCAGTTGTGCCTCCGCCTGCTGGCGGCGCTCGGCCATGGTGTTGAAGGCACGCGCCAGCTCTCCCGTCTCGTCAGCGGAGTTCACCTCGATGCGGTGGGCGAAGTTGCCGCGGCCAATCTGCTCGGCGCCCTTGACGAGTTTGTCCAGCGCGCCGGTGATGCCGCGGGTGAGTCGAATGCTGCTCAGAGCCACCAGCACCGTGCCCAGCGCCGAGCCGAGTCCGATGATGAGAAGCACGCGATCGGACGTGGTCTCGGCCTCGCGCTGCCGCTTCTCCCACAGGGCGCGCTCGCTGTTGAGCAGCTCCGCGGTGAGCTGGCGCACCTGCCTCATCCGCTCCGTGCCCTGGCCGCTGGACACGTACGCCAGCGCCGCGTCCTGGCCGCGCTCCTGGCGCAGCTCGACGCCCGTGGCCAGTGAGTCGAGCCGGGCCTGGAAGAGCGGCTCGACCTGCATGATGCGGCGGCTCTGCTCGGCATCGTCCTTCTCGGAGTCGCGCAGCCGCTGCAGGGCTGCCTTCGCCTCGCTCACCGAGGCGCGGTAGCGGGTGAGGAAGTCTTCCTTGCCGGTGATGAGGTAGTTACGCTGGTGGGCCTCGGCGTCCACCATGTGGGAGATGAGCTCGTCCACCCGGTCGACGGTCTGCTGGCTCTCCACCATCTGGACGGTCGCGCCCCGCAGCTCTCGTGCCCCCTGAAAGGCCACCGCTGCCACGATGAGGAGGACGAGGAGGCTCAGCCCGAACCCCGCGGCGATCTTCTTCCCGATGCTCATGCGCTCCGCTCCTCGGAGAAGTCGAAGAAGAGGCGACCATCCCCCAGCAAGGTCTCTGCCTCCAGGACGATGATGCCGTCACGGCTAATGCCGGACACGAGTGTCCGCTCCTGCGCGCCGAGCGCGGGCGGTGGCGCCAGGAGGGTGTCGCGGGCGAGGACGAGCACCTCCTCCACCACGTCGGCGCGCAGGCCCAGCTCCGGCCGACCCTGGCCCACCACGAGCACGGGGCCATGGGTGGCGGGCGCGGAGCGGCCAAAGAGGGGCGCGAGCTCCACCACCGCGAGCACCTCGCCGTGCAGCAGGGTGAGCCCGTGCAGCAGCTCCGGTGCGCCCGGCAAGGGAACGAGCTGCTCCGGGGCGCGCATCACCTCCAGCACGAAGCGCGTCTCCAGGGCGTAGTCCTGCTCGCCGGAGCGGAAGTGCACCAGCTCTAGCAGCGGGCCCGCCTGGCGTTGGTGCTCGAGGGGCCGTGCCAGTGCCCGCGCGCGCTCGTCGAGCAGCGCCGCCTCTCGCACGGGGTCGACCGAGGTGGCGGCCTCGGTGGTGGAGGCGAGCCGCTCCAGCCGCTTGTAAGCCGCGGCCCAGTCCAACCCGCCGCCCTTCGAGTCATCGCCTCCTGTCATTCACGTGTCTCCTCGCGAACTGCTTCCAACCGGGTGCGCTCCTCACGGGCCACCTCCGCCAGGCGGCCGGCGCGCTCGCCGTCGGCCAGGGGCACCAGGGTGTCCGGGGCCAGCGTGGCGCACAGCGACTCGGCGGTGCGGAAGGCGCGCCGGGCCCCCTCGGTGTCTCCTTGGCGCCGGAGGATATGGCCCAGCATGAGGTGGGCGACGGCCAGAGAGGGCTCGAGGTAGATGGCCTGGCGTGCAGCGCGCTCGGCATCTGCGAGGCGGCCGAGCCCCAGCAGCAACATGGCCTCCAGGTAGCGCAGCTCCACGGCGAGCGGGTGGCGCCTGATGGCCTCGGTACAGGCGCGCACGGCGGCCAGCGGATTCACGTTGGCCAGGGCTCGGATCGCCATGGCCTCTGCTTCCGCGTCCTCCGGGTGCGCCGCGGCCAGCCGTGCCGCTTCGCCCCAGTCTCCAAGCGCGAGGGCTCGCTTCGCTCCCTCCAATCCCAGGGGCGACGGAGACTCTGGCATTGGCTGCGGCGAGGGCATGGGCGGCGTGGAGGCGACGGGCGGGGGCGTGGGAACGGGCCGCGGCGCGGGTGGGGGCGCGTGGCGGACGGAGTGAGCCCACGGAGCCTGGCCTGGGGCGGTCCGGTGGTAGACGAGGCCCCAGTCGGTGAGGATCGTCTCGAAGGGGGCGAAGGTGTTGAGGGGCGGGTCCGAGGGGCCGGCGATGAGGAAGCCGCCTTCGGCGAGCGAGGCGTGGAGCCGGCGAGCCACTGCTTCGATGGTGGGGCGGTTGAAGTAGATGAGGACGTTGCGGCAGAAGATGAGGTCCATGCCCCAGAGGCCTTGGGTATGGGACGGCCACGTGTCGTCGGCGAGGTTGAGGTAGCCGAAGTGGACGCGGTTGCGCACCTGGGGGACGAGCCTGTAGCGCTTGCCCTCCGCGAGCAGGAAGGGCCGCATGTGGCGGGCTTCGGAGCCGCGCAGGGACCACTCGCTGTAGCTTCCCAGCTGGGCCCGAGCGAGCGCTGCGCGTGACACGTCCGTGGCCCGCACCTCCATCCGCTCCCCGTAGCCCTCTTCCATCAGGAGGACTGCCAGCGAGTAGGGCTCCTCGCCCGAGGCGCAGCCGGCGCTCCACACGCGCACCACGTGTCCCGGGCCCCGCCGGCGCAGCACGTCCGGCAGCACCTGGTAGCGCACGAAACGGAAGTGCTCCGGGGTGCGGAAGAAGTACGTCTCCCCGATGGTGAGCTCCACCAGCAGGTCGTCCAGCATGGCGGGTTCTGCTTCGAGCCGAGCCAGGTAGGTGGGGAAGTCGGACAGGCCCGCGCGGGCCATGGCCCGGTCGATGCCCTCCATGGCGGCGGGCGGGCAGCTCGGTGGCAGCAGGCCGGCGCGCGCGGCAACGAGGTCGATGACGGCGACGTAGCCGGGGTGCCGCCAGTCCTGAGGGCTGTCACCGCTCACTGCCGGGCTCCCTCCTTCGCGAGCGCCTCCCCCAACTCGAGCGCCTCCGCTTCCGAGAGGAAGGTGCGCAGGTCATGCAGGAGCACGAGCCCATCGGGCAGCTTGATGGCACCGGCCACGTAGCCCACGCCTGGCAGCTCGCTGGGGGCGGCGTCGAGCTGGTTCGCCTCCAAAGAGAGCAGGCCCTCGGCCCGGTCCACCCGCAGGGTGACGCGGCGGGGGCCGGCCTGGGCCACCACGAAGTGGTCCGAGGAGGAGAGCGGGCGGGCAGGCAGGCGGAAGCGGCGGCGCATGTCCAGGACGGGGAGCAGCTCACCGCGCAGGTTGAGCAGCCCTTCCACCACGGCGGGGGCTTGGGGCAAGGGGGTGAGGCGCACGGCTCGGAGCAACTCACGCACGTCTTCCAAGGGGAGGGCGTAGCGGTGCCCTTCCAGTGTGAAGAGGAGAACCTCCCGGGGCTGCGGCATCACCATGCGTCTCCCAAGAGTGCACAGTGTAGGCCTTGGTTGCTCGCCGTGGCCGCCCGCGTGAGGGGCAACGGGAAGACTTGACGTCTGGTGGACGTCGCGCGAGCCCGGCCTCATCTATCCGCTGTGGCACAGTCCGCTGGGCGGGTGTCACGTTGGAAGGTGAGGGCGGAGGCTGCGCGTCCGGGCGGCGCGGAGGAGGGGGATGGCCGGGAGTGCTGGCCGCTCTGGGAGGGAGCTTCCCGGCCCTCAGGGTGGGGTGGCAGCCTCTCGACTGGGGGCTGCTCCATCTTCAGGGCATGGCGGAGCACCCAACACCGCTGGAAACACCTGAGCAACTCCCTCTCCACGACTTCATCCGGGGGCATCGCGCCCACATCCTGGAGGACTGGGAGCGGGCGGTGCGGTTGCTGCCCAGCACCCGGGGCCTGCCCTATCCCCGGCTCGGGGCCCATCTCCCGGTGTTGCTCGAGCGCATGGCGGTGATGATGGAGGCGCTCCACCAGGGCGCCTCGGGGGAGTGGGCGGAGACGCCGCGGCTCGATGTGCTGGATCGGCTGGACCTGGGCCATGACCTGGAGGAGGTGTCGGGCGAGTACTCGGCCCTGCGTGCCAGCATCCTCCGGCTGTACGCCGAGCACCTGGAGCACCGTGGGGGGCAGGGGCTGGCCGCGGTGTTGGGGGAGCTGGAGCGCTTCAACCGGGCCTTCGACGCGCTGGTAGGTGCCGCCGTCGCGCGCCATGCCCGGGCGCGCGAGCACACCTTCCAAGTGCTGGAGCGTATCTCCCAGTCGGCGCTGGGGACGGAGGACCTGGACACCATCCTCCCGAAGCTGCTGCGCGTCATGCTGGAGGCCACCTCGGCGGTGGACTCGGTGACGCTGCTGTTGCGCGAGGGGGACGTGCTCCGGGCACGTGCCTCGGTGGGGCTGGAGGAACTGGTGGCCTCCGGCTTCTTCGTGCACCTGGGTGAGGGCTTCGCAGGACGCATCGCCGCCGAGCGGTGTCCCATGGCGCTGCGCTCGGCGGCCACGTCCTCGCAGGTGAAGTCGGGGGTGTTTCGGAGCCAGCGGACGCGAGGGTTGTATGGCATTCCTCTGATGCAGGGGGAAGAGGCGCTGGGCGTGGCGCTGATGGGCAGCCGCACCGCCTTCGACTTCTCCAACGAGGACAAGCTGCTCTTCGGCTCGATGGTGAGCCGGGCCACCGCCTTCATTCTCCAGGCGCAGCTGGCGGCGAGGGAGCGTCAGGCGCGGGAGCAGGCGGAGCGGGCGTTGGAGCGGCTGCGAGAGCAGGAGTCGCGCACGAAGCGTCTGCAGGAGGTGACGGCCGCTCTGTCGCAGGCGCTCACCACCGCGCAGGTGGCCCACGTCGTGGTGGAGAAGGCGGTGCGGGCGCTGGGGGCCGCAGGGGGGTCGCTCGGGCTGTTGTCGGAGGACGGCCAGTGGTTCGACATGCTGGAGGCCACCGGCTACTCCGAGGACGAGACTCGCGACTGGACACACTTTCCGTCCGATGCCCCCGTCATGTACCGCGACGCGGTACGTACGGGCGCCCCTCTCTTCTACGAGTCGCTGGAGGCGATGCTGGCGGACTACCCTCAATGGAGGGACCACCCCAGGATGGAGGAGTACGGCGCCTTCGCCTGCCTGCCGTTGGGGGTGGAGGGGCGGGTCATCGGTGCCATCGGGTTGTCCTTCCGCCGGCGCCACCCGTTTCCCGCGGGCGAGCGGGCCTGGATGGGCGTGGTGGCGGGCCAGTGTGCCCAGGCGCTGGAGCGCGGGCGCCTCTACGATGCCGAGCGGCGGGCGCGCACCTCGGCGCAGGATGCCCTCTCCCGGTTGGACGCCATCATGGAGACGGTGCCGGTGGGCCTGGGCTTCTGGGACACGGAGCTGTGCTACGTGCGGCTCAACGAGCACCTGGCCCAGATCAACGGGGTTTCTCCCCAGGAGCACTTGGGGAAGACGATACGCGAGGTGCTGCCGGCGATTGCGCCCCAGGTGGAGCCCCTCCTGCATCGGGTGATGGAGACGGGCCAGCCGGTAGTGGACGCGGAGATAGCGGGGGAGACGCCTGCCCGGCCCGGGATGAGGCGCCACTGGCTGGCGAGCTACTACCCGGTCCGAGATGCGGATGGCACCGTCGCTGGGCTGGGCGTGGTGGTGGTGGACATCACGGAGCAGAAGCGCGCGGAGGAGCACCTGCGCCGGACGGCGGAGTTCCGCGAGCGCTTCATGAGCATCGTCTCGCATGACCTGCGCAACCCGCTCAACGCCATCCTGCTGTCGGCCAACGCGCTGCTGCGCTCGGAGGACCTGGGGGAGCGGCACGTGAAGGGAGCGCGCCGCATCATCGCCAGCGCCGAGCGGATGAAGCGGATGATTTCAGACCTGATGGACTTCGCGAGGGGGCGGCTGGGAGGCGGGATTCCCATCAGCCCGCGGGAGGTGGAGCTGGCGGCGCTGTGCCGGGAGGTGGTGGAGGAGCTGGAGGCGGGACGGCCCGGGCGGGAGGTGGACCTGAAGGTCGAGGGGGACTTGCAGGGCGAGTGGGACGCGGACCGGCTCTCGCAGCTGCTCATCAACCTGGGGAAGAACGCGCTCGACTACAGTCCCGAGGAGTCGCGGGTGTGCTTCTCGCTGTATGGGGAGGAAGGCTTCGTGCGGCTGGAGGTACAGAACGAGGGCACGCCGATTCCGCCCGAGCGGCTTGGCTCTATCTTCGAGCCCTTCCAGCGGTTCGCGGGGGAGGCGCAGTCACCGACGTCGACGTCGGGGCTGGGGCTGGGGCTCTACATCGTGGATCAGATTGTGCGGGCGCACGGGGGCGAGGTGTCGGTGTGCTCCACGGAGGAGGAGGGCACCACCTTCACGGTGCGGCTGCCCCGGCATCCGGCGGGGACGGGGGTGCACTGAGGGGTCCGGGCCCGGCGTCTCCAGGTGTGCCTCCATCAGGCGTTCCCCCGTCCGGGCCTGTGTCGGGAGTTCCTCCATCCAGGTCGGGGGAAGGCGAGGATGGGGACTCCTGGGTCACTGGAACGCGCTTGCCGGCCCGCCACTGCCACGTCCCCGCGTCATCAAAGGGAGACATCGTGTTGCCGAGCGGGAAGTCGGGACTCTCTGGGATTGGCACAAAACCCGGGATCGGCTCGATGACGATTACGTCGGGCATGGTCACCGGTTCGGTGGTGACCATCAGGACTCCACTGTCGGGCCTGTCCAGATCCTCCAGGGTGGGGCTGTCTCCCGACTCCGTGACGACCGTCACCCTCCCGCCATCGGGGGTCTCCAGACTCCAGACGTGATCATCCTCGTCCAGCCCATCAAGGACGCGCCGGAGGATGCGACCGTCCTTGCTGATGGCGTATTTCGCGCCTGAATCCAGCGCGTGAGTCGTGCGGCCGCAGTAGGCGAGATCTTCGTTGACGTAGACGAAGATGACGTCTCCCCGACGGGTGAACCGGAACGTATGGGCCTGCGGCTTGAACCTGCACGGCAGCTCCAGTTTGGAGGTGTCTGGAGGAAAGAGGTCATTGGAGACGATCATCAGCGCACGCAGCACCTCGCCATCCAATTCATACGTTTCCTCTTGGGGCTTGATCTCGACAAGGCCACTTCCGACGGACAGCGGGAAGATGACGGTCCTGTCCTGCTCCGGCCGTGTCGAGAAGGGCTCCCACTTTCGTATGCAGCTCGAGAGCGCGAGGGCAGTGACGACAATCAGTTTTCTCGGACTCATGAATCATCCTCAATGTGGATTCCGGCCGGCGTCTTCCTGGATGCTTCTGAGCCGATAGGTTTTGTCATTGAGCCACTCGAGGATTTCGTGCTTCGTCATCTTCCAGCGGCCCTGCGTCTGGACCCACGTCGTGACCACGCGTGTGGCGGGAACATATTGATAGAAGCCATCGCAAGTAGGCGCCGCTGGGGCCTTCGATCGCGAGAAGAAGGCGATGATCGCGAGCCGGACCTTGCCGTTCCTCGTTTCGACTTCCCAGGCGTGATGGTAGGCCATTTGTTCGATGAACCGGTAGTCGCTCAAGGAGAGGGTGCCGCCGAAGGGATGATTGTGAAGGGCGAAGATGTATTTGAGTTCGCCCGGCGCATAGCGCGAGTCATTCACGTACGTGGGGAGCACACAGGTTTTCTTGTGGGTCACGAGATCATCCGGCTGAGACAAGTCCGTCAGCATGCTCATCTCGTACTTGTGCTCCGGAGTGTAATAGAGCCAAGCGCAATATTCGGTGGAGGTTCGGGCTGCCAGTTCGGGGTTCAAGTCCTGGAGATAGCCCACGGTGGCGTTGGGCTTGGAGAGGATGAGCGGGCAGGCGGCCTTCAGTGCGTCCGCGTAGGAGTCGAACGGGCCGAAGTTCTTCATTGGTCCCGGGATGTGGTCCGGGTCCTCCCCGGGGCCAGGGCGCCAGACGCCTTCGATGGGCCTGGGCGCTGAGCACCCCAGCCCGACGAGGAGTGTAACCAGGAGCCACGGGTTGAGGTGCTTCGCTGCGGACATGGGAGGAATCAGCCTACCCGCCTTCCGCGAGCATCGCCATGCACCCAGTTTCTCGCGCTCCGCTCTCGCGCGGCCTCAATTCACGAGCATGGCCAGCCTGCCTGGGTTGTCGCGCGGGAGTCTCGCGGTGAAGGTGGTGCCATCGCCCGAGTGGGACTCGGCGCTCAACGTTCCACCGTGAGCGAGGATGATCTGCTGCACGATGTAGAGCCCGAGCCCGAGCCCGCCACTGTTGTGCGTGCGCTCGCGGGTACCGCGGCGGAAGGGCTCGAAGAGCTCCGGCAGCACGTCCTCGGGGATGGGTGCGCCCTCGTTGTGCACGGAGAGCATCACCTCATGAGGTGCGTGCCCGTCCACGGTGACGCGGATGGGTGAGCCCTCGGGGCTGTACTGCAAGGCATTGCCCACCAGGTTGGAGATGACCTGGGAGAGCCGTCCCGAGTCCCACTCACCCAACCCATGTCCGAGCACTCGCAGCGACAGGCGCGAGCCAGGGTGCGAGGTCTCCAACTCCTCCAGCGCCTCGCGACAGATGGCCGACAGGTCCGCCAGGCTCGGGTCCACGGGCATGCCGCCTCCCAGCCGGCTGCGGGTGAAGTCCAGCAGCTCGGAGATCATCCGCACCATCCGGTCCGCGCTGGAGGCAATGCGCCGCACCGCCTTCAGCTCGCGCTCGGGCAGGGCCTCGGACACCAGCAGCACGCGGGCCGAGAGGGTGATGGCGTTGAGGGGGTTGCGCAGGTCATGCCCGACGATGCCGAGGAAGCGCTCGCGGAACTCCGCGGTGGTGCGCAGCCGCTCCAATGACTCGTCGCGCTGCTGCTCCAAGGCCAGGCGCTCCGTCTCGTCGCGGGCGGTGAGCACGGCGCCCACGGGCGAGCCGTCCGGGCGGTGCAAGGGCGAGGCAGTGCCGCACAAGGTGCGGACCGAGCCATCCGGGCGCCTCACCAACCAGCGGGCGTTGCTCACCGGCTCGCCCTCGAGGGCGCGGTAGAGGGGCGTCTCGCTCAGGGGCAGGGGCTGCCCGTCCAGGGTGAGCAGGCCGAAGGTGGAGGCCCACTCGGGGGCGGACACTTGCTGGCGGGTGACGCCGTGCTGGCGCTCGGCCTCGGCGTTGAAGAGCTGGATGACGCCCTGGGCGTCCGTCACCACGATGGCATCCCCGCTCTGCTCGATGACAAGGTCCAACAGCGCCTGCCGCTCCTCCACTGCGCGGTGGGCGGCGTGCTCGCGCTCCAACATCCCGGCCCGTTCCGTCTCGGCGCGCACGCGCTGCCGGAGCGCGCGTAACAGGAAGACACCCAGGGCCAGGGTCACCAGCACCGTCCCGAGGAAGCCCAGGGCGAGCATCCCCAGCGCATGGGTGGAGTTCGACCGGGTCTGATAGCGGGCCTCCCAGTAGCGCTCGCGCTCGTGGTCGGCCAGTGCGTTCAGGGTCTTCTCCAGCTCGACGCGGATGGGTTGCAGCTCCGCCAGCAGCTGGGGGCCGGACGCGGGGCCCTCTTTGAGCCGCCGGTCGATGATGCGCTCCAGCACGGGGCTCGCCCGAGTCCGGGTCTCCAGGAAGTGCTCCACCAGCCGGCGCTCCTCTGGCGTCCGGGGCTCGTGGCGCGTGAGCTGCGCGATGACGGTTCCGAAGTTCAGCCGAGCCTGCTGCAGCCCGGCCAGGTAGCGCTCGTCCTCGAAGAGGAGGAAGTCACTCGTCCGGTGCATGAGGTGGGTGTTGGCCGTGACGAGCTCCTGGGTGAGGACCACGTCCTCCATGTACCCGGTGATGAGCTGGTCCTGGCTGTGCAGGGTGGAGTGCAGGACGGCGAGCGAGCTGGTGCCCAGCAGCATGGCGACCAGGGCGACGAAGATGAAACCGGCGACGGCCTTTCGCATCGGCGGGAAGAACGCCCGGGCCAGCGGGAATCGTGCCATCGGGGCTGAAGAATCAGGACGCCTGCCCGCCTGGAGAGCTGCAACGCCGGCGGCTTCCAGGCATCGTAGCGCCGCCATGGTACGTCACGTCATCGTCGTGGGAGCGGGACCCGGGGGCCTGTCGGCCGCCATCAACCTCGCGGGGTTGGGGCTGAAGGTCACGGTAGTGGAGAAGGAGCGGGTGCCCGGAGGGCGGATGAGGGGGCTCACCCTGGGCGAGCACGGCGAGTACGCCGTGGACACGGGGCCCTCCATCCTGCAGCTCCCCGGGGTGCTGGAGCGCATCTTCGAGCGCTCGGGCAAGCGCATCTCCGACTATGTGAAGCTGGTGCCGCTGGACACCAACACCCGGGTGCACTTCTGGGACGGTACGTACCTGGACACCACCCGAGACGCGGCGCGGATGGAGCGGGAGGTGGCGAAGTTCGGCGCGGACAAGGCGCCCGCGCTGCGCCGCTGGCTGGAGGAGAGCCGGGAGAAGTACCCGCTGGCCTATGAGAAGTTCATGGCCACGCATGCTGACAGCCTGGCCTACTATGCACCCTGGCGGTTGCTCTCCACGCTGCGCTTCAAGCCGTGGCAGACGCTCTACCGGCACCTGGACGGCTTCTTCCACGATGACCGCATCACCTACGCGCTCTCCTATCCCTCCAAGTACCTGGGGCTGCACCCCACCACGTGCTCCTCGGTGTTCAGCGTCATCCCCTACCTGGAGCTGGCCTTCGGGGTGTGGCACGTGGAGGGCGGTTTCCGAGCCCTGGCGCGGGGGATGATGAAGTGCGCCGAGGACCTGGGCGTCACCTTCCGGATGGGCACCCCGGTAGAGCAAGTCCTGGTGGAGTATGGCCGGGCGGCGGGGGTACGGCTGGCGGGCGGCGAGCGGCTGGAGGCAGACGCGGTGGTGGTGAACGCGGACCTGCCCTACGCGGCCCAGAAGCTCGTCCCCTCCGAGGCTCGCGCCGGCACGCGGCTGACGGACGAGGCGCTGGAGAAGGCGAAGTACTCGTGCAGCACCTTCATGGCCTACTACGGGGTGGACCGGGTCTATGAGGAGCTGCCCCACCACCTCATCTATCTCTCCAACAGCGCGCGGCGCACGGACCGGGAGGCCCTGGAGGACCAGAAGGTGGACGTGGACGACCCGCCCTTCTACGTCTGCAACCCGGGGGTGACGGACAGGAGCGGGGCGCCCGAGGGCCACTCCACCTTGTATGTCCTGGTGCCTACGCCCAACACCTCGCGGGAGGTGGACTGGGCGGCCACGGAGCGCACGCTGCGCGAGCGGATTCCGGCCATGCTGGAGAAGGTGGGTCTGAGGGGGGTGCGCCAGCACCTCCGCGCCGAGCGCTACTTCACCGCCCAGACCTGGCGGGACGACTTCAATGTCTTCCGGGGGGCCGTCTTCAATCTGTCGCACACCTGGACACAGTTGGGTCCGCTGCGACCCCATGTGAAGAGTCCCAGCGTCGAGGGGCTCTACTGGGTAGGGGGTGGGACGCACCCGGGCAGCGGGCTGCTCACCATCATGGAAAGCGCCAACATCGCGGCGGACTACCTCTCCCGGGAGGCAGGGAAGGGGCCCCTGGCCGGTTGGCCCTATGTGCCGCCGGTCGAGGAGCATTCGACCGGGCTCCATGCACGTGTGGGCTGAGGTCATCCGGAATACGTGGTAGGACTCGGAGCCTTCCGACACGCGAACGATGAACGAAGCGCTCCAAGTCCTGTTGACCGACGGTGTGATTGACGAAGTGGTGGGCCGCCTCAAGAGTGGCAAGGAGGCGGACGTGTATCTTGTCCGCCACCACGGAGAGGTGGTCGCCGCGAAGATTTATAAGGAGCGCGAGCACCGCAACTTCCGCAACAACTCGGGCTACCGGGAGGGCCGGCAGGTGCGCAACAGCCGCACCGCGCGCGCCATCGCCAAGGGGAGCCGCTTCGGGGTGCAGGCCGCCGAGGACGCGTGGAAGACGGCCGAGGCCGATGCCCTGGGCAAGCTGTTCGCCGCCGGGGTGTGCGTGCCCAAGCCGGTGATGTTCTACGAGGGCGTGCTGCTGATGGAGCTGGTGCTGGACCTCGAGGGTCACCCGGCACCGCGGCTGGAGGAGGCGGCGCTCACGGCCGAGGAGGCCTCGGCGCTGTACTTCGACCTGCGCAACCAGGCCATCCGGATGCTGTGCTGCGACCTCATCCACGGAGACCTGTCGGCCTTCAACATCCTGCTGGGCAACCGCGGGGCCACCATCATCGACTTTCCGCAGGTGGTGGATGCGGCGGCCAACAGCCAGGCCGAGTTCTTCTTCAATCGGGACGTGGAGAACCTGCGCCGCTACTTCGAGGCGGCGGACCCGAGCCTGCGGGCGCGGGCAGGGGACGCGAGCGAAATCTGGCGGGCGTACACGAAGCGTGAGCTGACGCCGGACTTCGTGCCCACGGGGCGCTTCCAGGGCAACGGGCCGCGCAACGGCGGGAACCGTTTCAATGGGGGAGACCGGCCGCCGCGGGGAGACCGGCCGCCGCGGAACGACCGTCCGCAGGGCGAGCGCTTCCCTCGAGGCAACGGTGAAGGCCCGCGCCAGTGGTCGGAGCAGGGTCCTCGGGAGATGCGTCCCCAGGGTGAGCGTCCTCCTCGGAGTGACCGTCCGCAGGGAGACCGGCCACCGCGGAATGACCGTCCGCAAGGCGAGCGCTTCCCCCAGGGAGACCGGCCACCGCGGAATGACCGTCCACAAGGCGAGCGCTTCCCCCAGGGAGAGCGGCCGCCGCGGAATGACCGTCCACAAGGCGAGCGCTTCCCCCAGGGAGAGCGGCCGCCGCGGGGAGAGCGGCCGCCGCGGGGAGACCGTCCGCAGGGAGAGCGGCCGCCGCGGAACGACCGCCAGCAGGGTGAGCGCTTCCCTCAGGGAGACCGTGCACGGGGAGAGCGACTCCCTCGGGGCAACGGAGAAGGCCAGCGGCGGTGGGGAGAGCAGGGCACGAGGCCCTCGGAGCAGCAGGGGCCACAGGGCCCGCGGGGGCGTCCTCCGGAGCGGAGGAGCGAGCGGCCCGAGCGTGGGCCACGTCAGCCTCGAGGCGGTGGCGGTGGCGGTGGCGGTGGCGGTGGTCCGGTGGTGTCCTACGTACAGAAGGCCCCGGCCCCTTCCGCTTCGCCGTCGAAGCCGGAAGACGAGTCCTAGGGGTAGCGGTGCGGCGGCGGTGGCTCGGGCTGGCAGGCCACCTCGAGGAAGGTGGTGCTGCGCCCGCTGACGAGCACCCAGAGGCATCGCAACAGGCAGGTGGCTCCGAACTCCCGGTAGATGAGTCCCAGGTTTTCGAGCACCTCGCGTCCGGTGATGACTCCCCGCATGCCGCACCCCCTGATGAGCGTCGCCAGGGGCCAACTGCAAAGGCTTTGCCGAGCCCTTCCTGTCGAAATGACAGGGTTTGTCGGCGGCTGAACGCGCCAAGCCCCTCACCTTCCGTTGGGAGATTTACGCCCACCTGCGCCGAGGTGTGACGGCCCGGCCTGAAGCCTGAAGTTCCTACAGGCGGCCTGTGGAAAGGTTGACGGGGGCTCGTGGATGATGCGCCCGCCGTCCAACCCCTCCCTCCCTGGAGTCCCCCATGCGTCGCACCGTCATCGCCGTTGCCGTGGCCTTCGTCCTCGGTGGTTTCTCTCAGCGCGCCTTCGCCGAGAAGCAGCCCAAGATGGAGGAGGCGCTCGTCCACCTGCGTTACGCGCTGGCCGCGCTCAAGTCCGCCTCCCACGACAAGGGCGGCCACCGCGCCAAGGCCGTCGAGCTCACCGAGAAGGCCCTGGAAGAGGTGAACAAGGGCATCGCCTCCGACAACAAGCGCTAACGCTTTGCGTCAAACCGCCGGGGTGGGGGCAGCCCCGGTGGTTCTCATGATCCGAAAAAACCGCCCTACGCAACTGGAAACCTACAGGGCCGATAATCGTAAATAAGCAGGTTCCGTACATCTTCCGCCCTAAGCGCACCCCAGGCGCACGCTGGTCCCTCGCGAGGTTTCCCCATGTCGATCAAGAAGACGGATGGCTCCACTTACGTTCCGAAGCCGAAGCCGCCGGAGCCGAAGCCCGTCGAGACCAAGGCGAAGCCGACCACGACGACGGCCAATGGCAACCAGGGGGCGGCGACGACGCGCAACCAGGTGAAGCCGCGGCAGACGCGGGACGGGTTCGACGGTGGCAAGGCGCCCTCCTCGGCAGCGCGTGGCCAGCAGGCGGAGAAGCTGGGGTCCACCACGGCGCCCACGACGGCCCAGCCCGGCGCCGCCACGGACAAGGGTGCGCTGGCGAAGCTTGGCCTGACGGAGGACGACCTCAAGAAGGCGGGCGAGGCGGCGCGTCCGCACCTGGAGAAGGCAGTGCAGTCGGTGGCGGGCGGGCACCCGGAGCAGGCGCTGGAGCACCTGCGCAACGCGGCGCTGGCCTCGCCCGAGGTGGCGCAGAAGGCCATCCGCGGTCTGGCGCAGAACCTGCCCGAGGGTCCTGCCAAGACGCTGCTGACGGATCCGAAGGTGGCCAAGGAGCTGGTGACGAACAACCAGCTGCACGCCTCGGTGGGCAAGCTCATCCAGAACCCGGGTGACACGGCCGCGGTGCGCGAGCTGCTCAACAACGCCCCCGCGCGCGACGCGGTGCTGGGCGCGCTGAGCAATGACCCGAAGGTCAAGGAGCAGCTGGCGAAGGTCGGCCTGGAGCCGAAGGACCTGGTCGAGGCCGGTGCGGCCGCGCCGAAGCTGTGGGACGCCGCCGAGAAGATCAAGGCGGGCGACATCAAGGGCGGTCTGGCGGACATCCAGGCGGCGGTGGAGGCCGCGCCGGGGCTGGCCGCGAAGATTGGCGAGAAGCTCGAGAAGCTTCTGCCGCAGGGCGTGAAGGACCAGTTCGCCAAGCTGGGCATCACGCCGGAGCAGATCCGCACGGCGGGTCCGGCGCTGCCGCACCTCTATGAGGCGGCGGACGCGGCGGCCAAGCAGGACTGGGGCAAGGCCTTCAACGCGCTGAAGGAAGCGGCCATCGCCGCCCCGGATCTCACCACCCAGGCCATGAAGGGCCTGGCGCAGCAGCTCCCGGCCAGCCTGGGCGCGGTGAAGACGCTGCTGACGGACGACAAGTTCCTCAAGGAGGTCGTCACCAACCGCGACCTGCACGGCCAGGTGGGCAAGCTCTTCGACGAGTCCACCCGGATGGAGGGACTGCGCGGGCTGCTCAACAACGACAAGGTGCGTGACACGGCGCTCACGGCGCTGGGCAACGACCCGAAGGTCAAGGAGCAGCTGGCGAAGATCGGCCTGGAGCCGAAGGACCTGGTGGAGGCCGGCAAGGCCGCGCCGAAGCTCTTCGATGCCGCCGAGAAGATCAAGGCGGGCGACATCAAGGGAGGTCTGGCGGACATCCAGGCTGCGGTGGAGGCCGCGCCGGGGCTGGCCGCGAAGATTGGCGACAAGCTGCTGAAGATCCTGCCGCAGGGCGTGAAGGATCAGTTCGCCAAGCTGGGTATCACCGAGCAGCAGCTGCGCACGGCAGGTCCGGCGCTCCCGCACCTCTATGAGGCGGCGGACGCGGCGGCCAAGCAGGACTGGGGCAAGGCCTTCAACTCGCTGAAGGAGGCGGCCATCGCCGCCCCGGATCTCACCACCCAGGCCATGAAGGGCCTGGCGCAGCAGCTCCCGGCCGGCCTGGGCGCGGTGAAGACGCTGCTGACGGACGACAAGTTCCTCAAGGAGGTCGTCACCAACCGCGACCTGCACGGCCAGGTGGGCAAGCTCTTCGACGAGTCCACCCGGATGGAGGGACTGCGCGGGCTGCTCAACAACGACAAGGTGCGTGACACGGCGCTCACGGCGCTGGGCAACGACCCGAAGGTCAAGGAGCAGCTGGCGAAGATCGGCCTGGAGCCGAAGGACCTGGTCGAGGCCGGCAAGGCCGCGCCGAAGCTCTTCGACGCCTTCGACAAGATTCAGAAGGGTGACGTGAAGGGCGGTCTGGCGGACATCCAGGCGGCGGTGGAGGCCGCGCCGGGGCTGGCCGCGAAGATTGGCAACAAGCTGGTGGATGCGCTGCCGCAGGGCGTGAAGGACCAGTTCGCCAAGCTGGGCATCACCGAGCAGCAGATCCGCTCGGCGGGTCCGGCGCTCCCGCACCTGTTCGAGGCGGCGGATGCGGCCTCCAAGCAGGACTGGGGCAAGGCCTTCAACGCGCTGAAGGAGGCGGCGATCTCCGCGCCGGACCTCACCACGCAGGCGCTGAAGGGCCTGGCGCAGCAGCTCCCGGCCAACCTGGGCCCGGTGAAGACGCTGCTGACGGACGAGAAGTTCCTCAAGGAGCTCGTCACCAACCGCGACCTGCACGGCCAGGTGGGCAAGCTCTTCAATGAGTCGACCCGTCTGGAGGGCCTGCGCGGCCTGCTGGGCAACGATGCGGCGCGCGACACGGCGCTCACGGCGCTGAGCAACGACCCGAAGGTCCAGGAGATGCTGACCAAGGCGGGCCTGACGCAGCAGGATCTGCTGCAGGCCGGCAAGGCGGCGCCGCACCTGTTCGACGCGGTGAAGGCCTTCTCCGAGGGCAAGATTGACGACGGCATCACCGCGCTGGGCGCGGCGGCCGAGGCGGCTCCGGAGCTGCTGAACAAGATTGGCGAGAAGCTGATCAACAAGCTGCCCGAGGGCCTGCGCAAGAACATCTCCGACCTGGGCATCACTCCGTCCGAGCTCATCCAGGCGGGCCGGGCGCTGCCGGATCTGCTGAAGGCGGGCCAGGCGCTGGGCCAGGGTGACTTCCAAGAAGCGCTCAAGGGACTGCAGGGCGCGGCGAGCAAGATGCCGCCGTCCATCATCGAGAAGGCCATCACCACGACGGCCGGGAAGCTGCCGGACGAGGGCTTCGCGGGCGTGGTGAAGTCGATGCTCACGGACAAGGACTTCGTCCACCAGCTGGTGGCGAACCCGGACGTGCACGCGGCCTTCGGCAAGATGATGTCGGGCGACCTGGTGCAAGGCACCAAGGACCTCCTGACGAACCCGGCGCTGGCCACGGCGGCGGGCAACGCGCTGGCGAAGAACGCGGGGCTGATGGAGAAGCTCAAGCCCTTCGGCATCGAGAGCGGCGCGGACATCGCGGCGCTGGGCGGCGCGGTGTTCGACGTGATGGAGGCGGGCAAGCAGATCGCCGAGGGCAAGCCGGGCGAGGCGCTGAAGTCGCTGGGCAAGGCGCTGGCGGACGTGCCGCCGGAGCTGCGTGGCCGCATGGCGGGCAAGCTGGCGGAGAAGCTGGGCGCGCCGGAGTGGGCCAAGGACACGATCGTCGCGGCGGCGAGCCTGCTGGGCAACGACCAGGTGGGCGATGCGCTGGGCAACGCGTTCGACGCGCTCAAGAAGGGCGACATCGGCGGCTTCGTGAAGGGCCTGGCCACCACGGGCAAGACGATTGCCCAGACGGCGCCGGAAGCGGCCAAGGCGTTCCTCAACTCGCTGTCGCATATTCCGGGCAGCCTCGGTGAGCTGTTCGGGGACCGCGAGCTGAACGCGGCGATGGTGGACTCGGGCGCGGTGACGAACCTGTTCGAGGCCGCGGAGAAGCTGTCGACCGGTGACATCGGCGGGGCGCTGCGGGAGATCGCCGAGGCGGGTGGAGCGCTGCTGACGCAGGGCGACCACTTCGAGGTGGCGGGCCAGGAGCTGCCGTTCGGGCGTCAGGGCATCGAGAACATGACCCGGCTGTTCGGGCGGTTCGTGGACGCGCTGCCGGACGAGCTCAAGGAGAAGATCGCCAAGGAGTCGGCGAAGTTCGCGGCGAAGGCGGGCCTCAAGTCGGTGCCGCTGCTGGGCAACATCATCAGCGCGGGCAGCGCGATTGGCAGCGCCAAGGACCTGTGGGACGAGCTGCACAAGGACCCGAAGGACGGGCTGGACATCGCGCTGGCGGCCGGTCAGCTCGGCCTGGACGTGGCCGGAGCCATCCCGGGTCTGAACAGCATCACGGGCCCGCTGCAGATCGTGCTGGGCACGGCGAAGGTCATCAAGGGAGCCGCGGACCTGATCGGCGACGTGAGTCAATTCCAGCAGAGCCTGGTCGGCGCCTGAGCCCCAGCCGTTCCCCCTCCTCATCCCTCGCCCCAACCACCCCTCGCCCTCCGGGAGAGGATCCCCCCGGCGTTCAAAGGGGGGGAAAGCCCCCCGGGGTGAGGGTATCGGAGGCCCCGGGTTGACCCCGCGTCAACCTCCTCTCCCACTGTGAGAGGGGGAGGGGTGAGGGTTTGCCCGGGGGGATGACGCGGCCGTCCCCTCTCGATATGGTGTCCTGAAACTACCCACGTCCCGAGGCCTGAGCGGTCCGGGAGGTGGGAGGCGGGGGGCCCCCATGCGGAGAGTAGAGGCAGGTGGGTGTAAGGTGCGCGTGGGCTCCTCGCGCGAAGGAGGAGCGCCTTGCTACGAGTACAATCACCCATGAAGAGTTTGCCGCTGGCCGTTCTGCCCCTGATGACCCTTCTCGCGGTTCCGGCTGTGGCCGCGCCTCGCGTGAAGATCATCCTCCCGGAGAAGACGAAGAACACCTGCATCCGCAAGGTGGCGCGTCTCTCCTCCACGCTCAAGTACGAGGCGGCGCTTGCCGGGCTCGCCGAGCCCGGGTGTACACAGGACCTGGGGACGGACGAGCAGCTGTGGGTCTCGCTGATGGAGGGCATGCTGCACCAGGCCCTCGGGCAGACTCCTCAGGCGGAGGACGCCTTCTGCCGCGCGTTCAAGCAGGAGGAGCTGGCGAGCCTGCCCCTCGCCGACAAGCCCACGGCGGAGCTGGACGGGCTCTTCGAGAAGATGCGGGTGGAGTGCCCGGAGCGCAACAAGCCCAAGCCCGAGCAGGCCGAGGCTCCGGCGCCCGTGGCTCCGGTGGTGGAGGCTGCTCCGCCGCCCGCCCCGCCCCCTCCCGCGGTGGAGGAGACTCCCCCGGCGCTCTCGCTGGCGGACTCGTTCGAGCTGTACGCCGGAGTGCATGGTGAGGCCGATGTGGGAAGCTCGGGACCGCTGCCGCTGGGTGGCCTGAGCGTGCACGGCTCGGTGCACCTGCTGCACGGGCTGAGGGCGGGAGTGGGCCTCACGGCGCTCGGCTCGCCGCGGTTCGCCTCCGCCATTGGCCTGGTGCATGCTGACGTGCGGCTGGCCTATCCGGTCATCGCCCGGACGGAGAGCTTCGGCCTGCATGTCTTCGCGACGGGTGGCCCGCTGCTCTACGGGCCCAGCCCCATGGCGGTTGGAGGCAGGGCCGGACTGGGCCTGGCGATGGACGTGTCCAAGGTGCGCGTCTCGCTGGGTGGTTCCTACGAGTGGCGCAGCCACTACCGGCTCGACTACGCGGCGCCGATGGCGTGGCTCGAGGTGGGTTGGAAGATCGCGGGCCGCTAGGCAACACTGCCGCGACTAGAAGCCGCCGAGGTCCAGGGATTGCCTGGGCCCAGGCGGCTTCTCTGTTTTAGTCCCTGCGTTGCTCGAGCCGCTCCAGCTCGGCCTGCAACTCCTTCAAGCGCCGCTCCGCCTCCTCACGGCGCCGGGTCTCCTCTACCAGGTGTTTCTCCGCCTCCAGGCGAAGCCGGGTCTCCTGCTCGCGTCGGTGCACCTCATCCTGCAGTTGGCGGGAGTCCTCTTCGGCGCGGTGCTGCACCCCATGCAGCAACTCCTCCAGCCGGGCGATGAGCTCGTCCGACTCCATCAGCAGCGCGGTGCCCGTCCAGAAGCGCAGCCGATCTCCCTCCACCTGCAGCTCCAGTCCCAGCACCCGCGAGACATAACGCCCCTGGCGCTGCTCCATGGGCACGTAGGTGTGAGCTTCGGGTGAAGCCAGCCGGTACGCCTCCAATCGCTGCCGGGCCCGGTCGTAGATGAAGTACTCGGGAATGCCGAGCCGGGCGTAGCGCTGCACGTTGTACTCGGCGTCCTTCTTGCGATCGCCGCCCACGTGCACCTCCATCACCCAATCCAGCCCCTTGCCCTCGGCACTCACCACCCACTTCTGGCGCGGGTACGGCTCGGCATCCAGCACGGCGAGCAGATCCGGCGCGAAGCGCCGCTCGCCCGGGTAGTAGATGGGCAGCTCGGCGCCCAGGTACACCTTGCGCTCCTGGCGTTTGAAATAGCCGCGCAGTGCATCCATGGCCTGGACCTTGCCCTGGAAATGCCGGTCGCCCTCCGGCATGGCCATCTCGTCCCACGTCACCTCCCCGGGCAGTGAGTCCACCACCCGGTCCCGCTCCTCCTGCCCCATCGCCTCCCACTCCTCTTGCGTGGGCGCCCGGGGGAAGGCGTCTCCACGCTCGTCCGTGTGCCGTCCCATGCGCATAAGCGTGCGACGGGTGACCTCGGCGGTCAATTGCCCCCACGCTACTTCTCAGCAAGGAGTAGGCCGAGTGGACAAAGTCCGCCGTGCCGAGCGGACGGTGCGTGGGAGCGCCCGCGGCACGGGTCCCGCTCGGGAGGCGGCATCCCGTGGCGCGGATGTCTGACGGGTGCCAGGAGAGGCTCTTCTGTAAGAGGTCTCGAAGGGGCCAGAGGCCCCGATGTGCAACCGGCCCACGACTTGCTGTGCCTCGTCTCGAGGGGGACGGGGATAGCGGCGACAGGTTGACCTTGGAGGTCTCCCGCCTCACGCTTCGAGACATGGAGCGCGATCGGCGGGGCAACGCAGAGGCCATCCCCCACGCACCCTCCCAACAGGAGTGGGAGGCGATGAGCGTGGAAGAGCGGGAGCAGGTGGTGGCCTCACTGCCCGGGGAGGTGACATGGGAGGAGATGGCGCTGCCGGAAGGAGACCGGCACTTCCTGGCGAAATTGGGCGCTCTGGATGTGTTGAGGGGCCACTTCGGCCGCCACCGGCGGCACAAGGTGTACCTGGGGGCGGAACTGCCCGTGTACTACCCGGGCGAGCGGCGTTTCGCGCCGGACCTGCTGGCGGTGCGAGACGTGGAGCGGCACGAACGGGACAAGTGGGTGGTGAGTGCCGAGGGCAAGGGGCTGGACTGGGTGATGGAGGTCCACGTGGGCGGCGATCGCAAGAAGGACGCCGAGTACAACGTGCGGCGCTACGCCCGGCTCGGCATTCCCGAATACTTCATCTACGACCGGAAGAAGGAGCGGCTGGTGGCGTACCGGCTGCCGGGAACCGGGGCGAGGAAGTATGCGGGTATTCCCCTCGTGCGAGGCCGCTACCACTCGGAACAGCTGGGGCTGGAGTTGCAGGTCGAGGAGGGACGGCTGCGCTTCTGGGCAGGGCGCACGCCACTGTTGGAGTCGGACGAGCGCATTGCATGGTTGACGAAGGAGGCGAAGCGCTTGCGGCGGCGCGTAGACGAAGAGGCGCGGCTCCGGGAAATGGCGGAGCAACGCCTGGCGAAGCTGCGAACCGAGCTGAAGCGGCTCAAGACACGTGGCGTCTAAGCGTCGAGCCCGCCCAGAAGGCGAAGGTGCACCGGGGGGAGGGTCTGCCCCTCCACCCCGTTCGGAAGCACCTACCCGAGCTTCTTGATGAAGGCGGCGGCGAGCTCGGCCTTCTTCGCATCGCTCTCGTTGGCGGGCACGATGAGGATGCGGTCGGCGGGGAGCACCTTGCGCGCGCGCTCCTGCAGGTGGGCGGAGTACTTGGCCACGTACTCGTCGGCGGTCTTCTGGGCGACGCCGGAGGCGAGCCCCTTCTTGCGCTGCTCCTCGAGGCCGGCGAAGTCGAGCACGCACCCATCAGCCTGGCCGAGGTAGAGCAACCAGCTCACGCTGTAGACGCCGATGCGCTGCTTGCCGGCGGCGAGCTTGTCGAGCGCGTCCTTGTAGTAGGGGGCGAGCTTGGGGTTCTCCCCCGGGGGAAGGTCGCCCTTGAGGAGCAGCTTCTGGGCCTCCTTATTATCGGAGACGGCGTCCGTGATGGCCTCGTTGTCCACGAAGGTGAGCTGGGACGTGGCGCAGGCGCGGGCCATCCAGGGGGCGGATTCGGCCGGCTCGTTGTCGAAGACGATGACGAAGCGCTTCATCGAAGGGGGTCTCCAGGCGAGGGATGGGGCCATCATAACCCCGAGAGGCTGGTCGGAGAGCATCCTGGCGGGCGGAAACTGGGAGGGGAACACGGAGCCGGAGTCCGGAGGCCAGGCGCATGTGGCGGCACGGGAGATGCGGCACACGTGGGGGCGCCGGGTTAGAGAGAGGGCGTGTCTCCTCCGCATGTCACGGCGCGTCCCCCCCAATCCCTCAAGGCCCGGCTGAAGAACGCGGGCAGCCTCTTCCGGCAGTTGCCGGGCACCTTCCGGCTCTTCTGGGAGGCGAGCCCCTGGGGCGCGGTGGTGCTCGGGGCGCTGACGCTGGTGGCGGCGCTGGTGCCAGCGGCCATCGCCTGGGTGGGAAAGCTCATCGTGGACGGGGTGGTGGCGGCGTCCTCTGGCGGGGGGCCGGCGGCGCGCGAGCAGGTGGTGCGGCTGGTGGTGCTGGAGTTCGGGTTGATGGTGGGCTCGGTGACGCTGGACCGGGCGCTGGCGCTGACGCGGGAGCTGCTGCGGGCCAGCCTGGGCAACCTGCTCAACGAGCGGATCCTCCAGAAGGCGCTGCAGTTGGAGCTGCGGCACTTCGAGGACTCGGACACGTACGACAAGATGCAGAACGCGCGGCGCGAGGCGAACAGCCGGCCGCTGGCGCTGGTGATGGATGCGTTCGCCATCGTGCGCAACATGGTAACGCTGTCGACGTACGCGGTGCTGTTGGTGGCGCTGTCGCCGTGGAGCGTGGTGGTGCTGGTGGCGGCGAGCATCCCGGCGTTCATCGCGGAGGCGCGGCTGGCGGCGGAGGGCTTCCGGCTGTACTCGTGGCGCGCGCCCGAGGGACGCAAGCTGAACTACCTGGAGTGGATCCTCACGCGAGACAACCACGTGAAGGAGGTGAAGGTGTTCGCGCTGGGCTCGCTGGTGCTAGGGCGCTACCGGACGCTGTTCCAGAAGTTCTTCCAGGAAGACCGGGCGTTGGCGCTCAAGCGGATGGGGTGGGGCCTGGGGTTGGGGCTGTTGTCGCTGGGGGCGTTCTACGGGTGCTACGTGTTCGTGGCGAACCGGGCGGCGCAGGGGGAGATCTCCGTGGGAGACATGGTGCTGTACCTGAGCGTGTTCCGGCAGGGGCAGGCGGCGTTCCAGGGGATTCTCTCGAGCGTGGGGAGCATGTACGAGGGGGCGCTCTTCATGAGCAACCTCTTCGCGTACCTGGAGATACCAACGGGGCAGGAGGCGCCGAGGGTGTTGCCGGCGCGCACGGCGCCGAAGGGGCGGGGCAACGCCATCGAGCTGCGCAACGTGTCGTTCCGCTATCCGGGGAAGCAGGAGTGGGCGCTGCGCAACCTGTCGTTGAAGCTGGAGCCGGGGGAGAAGCTGGCGCTGGTGGGGGAGAACGGGGCGGGGAAGAGCACGCTGGTGAAGCTGCTGCTGCGTCTGTACGAGCCGACGGAGGGGGACATCCTCTACGGGGGCGTGAACCTGAAGGACATGGAGCCGGAGGACTTGCGCTCGAGGTTCGGAGCGGTGTTCCAGGACTTCGTGCGCTACCAGTTCAGCGTGGCGGAGAACATCGGGTTGGGGCACGTGGCGGCGCTGGAGGACCGCAACCGCATTGTGCGGGCGGCGGAGCAGGGAGGCGCGAGCGCGGTGATTTCAGCGCTGCCCAACCAGTACGACACGATGTTGGGAGGCTGGTTCGAGAAGGGGCAGGAGCTGAGCGGAGGGCAGTGGCAGAAGCTGGGGGTGGCGAGGGCGTTCATGAGGGAGGACGCGGAGGTGCTCATCCTGGACGAGCCGACGGCGAGCATCGACGCGGAGTCGGAGCACGCGCTGTTCGAGCGCTTCCAGGAGCTGGCGGCGGACCGGATCGCGCTTGTCATCTCCCACCGGTTCTCGACGGTGCGGATGGCGGACCGCATTGCAGTGCTGCACAA
This sequence comes from Archangium lansingense, assembly GCF_026626635.1. Classification (GTDB taxonomy): domain Bacteria; phylum Myxococcota; class Myxococcia; order Myxococcales; family Myxococcaceae; genus Archangium; species Archangium lansingense. Next base: position 12,382,444 of record NZ_JAPNKA010000001.1, on the reverse strand, counting down.
CGGGGAGGTGGAGGAGTTGGGGAGCCACACAGATCTGATGGCGCGCAACGGGCGGTACGCGCACCTGTTCAACCTGCAGGCCCGAGGCTACCGGGACTGAGCCGAGCCTCCACTTCGCCCAATATCCCCTCGCCCTCCGGGAGAGGGACGGGGTGAGGGTGCCACGCCTCCCGGGTTCCCCAGGTGTGCCCTTCAGGTCGGAAGGCGGGGGCCTACCTCCTGACTTCTTGCGGAGCGGCGGGCGAGGGATAAGAGCCCTGTCATGCGCTACACGCCCATCATTGGCACGCTCGGCTACGTCATGTCTCCGGACGGGACGAAGGTGCTGCTCATCCACCGCAACGCGCGTCAGGACGACGCGCACCTCGGCAAGTACAACGGGCTCGGTGGGAAGATGCACCCGGACGAGGACGTGGTCTCCTGCATGCGCCGGGAGATCCGCGAGGAGGCGGGAATCGAGTGCACGGAGCTGACGCTGCGAGGCACCATCAGCTGGCCGGGCTTCGGCCCGAAGGGGGAGGACTGGCTGGGCTTCATCTTCCGAATCGATCGCTTCGAGGGCACGCCGCACGAGCGCAACGTGGAGGGAACGCTCTCGTGGGTGCCGGTGAAGGACATCATGAGCCTGCCGTTGTGGGACGGGGACCGGCACTTCCTCCCGTTGGTGTTTGACGGAGACCCGAGGGCCTTCCACGGCGTCATGCCCTACGAGGACGGTCGAGCGGTGAGCTGGTCCTTCACTCGCATCTGAATCTTCCCTCCGCGGAAACACGGCCCCACAGCTGGATGCCCGTGTCCGACTGCGCGAGGGCGGGGGGCACCCACTGCACCCGTGACGCGGCGCAGCCAGCCAGGAATACGAGTGCGAGCAGGATGTTGCGGCGAGTCTGGGGATTGATAGGGCCTTCTCCTCGGGAGGGTCGGGGTTGGAGGGACCCTCGGGGGCCGGTACCCTACGCCATCCATGGCTCACCCCCTCTCCCCGCCTCCGCCCTCTGCTCCGCCTCCAGCTTCGCTCCACTCCGTTTCCTCCCCAGAGGGCAGTGCCCCGCGCTTCGGCTGGCTGCCCACGCCGGGCTCGTGGAAGTTCCACCTGCTGCTGAGCGCGGTGGCCATCTTCGTGCTGGGGCCGCTGGGAGGCATTGCTGCCTCGTACATGAACTTCAGCCTGGGCTTCTTCGTGGGCGGGCAGGTGCTGGCCGGCATCCTCGGCAGTGCCGTCACCTACGGCTACGGCCCCGAGGGCAAGCACGGCGCCAACTACATGCAGACGATGGCCGCCTCGGTGGCCTCCATGTGCGCCATGTCCGTGCTCATCCAGGCCATGGTGTGGCTGGGCATGCCGCAGCCTCCGGCGTGGCACCTGATGCTCTTCGTGGGCTGCGTGGGCATGTTCGGCGTGGGCGTGGGAATGCTCTACACGCCGTTGCTGGTGGACCGGCTGCAGCTCGACTACCCGTCGGGGTATGCGGTGGCGAACATCCTGCGGGCGCTCACCGACAAGCGGTTGCTGAAAGCCTCCATCGCCAAGCTGGGCGGTGGCATGGGCCTGGGGGCGGTGGTGGCGGGGCTCACCGAGCGCGTGGTGGCGCTGGGCTCGTTCGGCGTGAGCGCGTCCACGGTCGGCGCGGGCATGGTGGTGGGCAGCCGCATCACCGTGCCGGCCATCATGGGCGGCCTCATCGGCTATGCCTTTACCCCTTACCTGCGCAGCATCGGCTGGCTGGGGGAGAACGAGCCATTCCGCAAGATTGGCTTCCTCATCGGCCTGGCAATGATTTGCGGCGCGGCGGTGGTGGACCTGTCCTTGCTGGCGGTGCAGGCGGTGGACCGGGTGCGCAACCGGGCGCAGGCCCCGGCCGACGAGGTGCCCGCGTGGAAGCAGGTGAGCTTGCCCAAGCTGTTCGGCTGGGTGGGCTTCTGGGCGGTGGCGGTGGTGGTGGTGGCCACGCAACTGCTGGAGCAGCCCCTGGGCTTCATCCTCTTCGGAATCGGGCTGTCGCTGCTCTTCGTGCTCATCAACGGCATCGCCTATGGCATCACCGACCAGAATCCCATCTCCAGTGCCTTCGTCATCTCGGTGCTGTTGATGTCGCTGCTGGGGCTGAAGAACCCGCTGGTGGGCGTAATGGCCGCGAGCATCCTGCTCATCTCCACCTCGGTGGGCTGTGACATGCAGCAGGACCGCTCCACCGGCTGGCGCCTGGGCACCGACCGCACCATCCAGTTCCGCTATCAGGTGATTGGCATCGTGATGGGGGCGGTGCTGTGTGTGGGATTGGCGCGGGTCTTCATGAGCGCGTATCCGGTGCTGGCCATCAACCAGCTCGACAACCCGGAGATGCAGGTGGGCCAGTGGAGCTCGGCGATGACGTACAAGTTCGTGGGCGCCATTCGCAGCCTGGGCTCGATGTCGGACCACACGGTGAAGGCGTTGCTGCTCGGCCTGTCGATTGGCTTCACCATCGAGGTGGCGCGCAAGCTGCTCAAGCGCAATGCGCGCTACCAGGCGTTCCTGAAGGGCTCTCGCGCGGGCTACGTGGTGGGCTGGACGATGGACTCGGTGCTGCTGTCGAGCCCGTATGCTTCGTCCTTCGGCGGCTTCGTGAGCCTGCAGTCGGCGCTGTGGTTCGGCGCGGGCGGCGTGGTGTCCTCGCTGTGGAACACGCTGACGAAGAAGCCTGCGCCGCACACGGCGGGCTCACCGGGGGAGGGCGAGGCGCTGCCCGAGGACATGAGCACCACCTCGCTGGTGGGTGGAGGGCTCATCGCCGGCGAGTCGCTCTACTTCCTCATCGTGGGCCTGGCCGGGTTGCTAGCGCTGCTGTGGTGAAGCCCCCTCTCTACCAACCCTCCTGTACCAACCCCTCTGAGCCAACCCTTCCTCTCCCTCCGGGAGAGGGTCGGGGTGAGGGTATCGAGGTCCCAGGGTTGTACCCGTCTGCTGTAACTCCTACCGATTTCGGGACTCCCTCATGCCCCCGTGGAACCCCAACCCGTTGAAATCACGAGTCCCGACCCCAGAAACCGCGCTGGCACGCGAGATGCTCTATCTCCCTGCGTGAGGTGAGTAGGGCAGGGCGGGTGGGGCAGGACGGGCGGGTGGGGCAGGACGGGCGGGTCGGTCGAGGGCGGCGGGTAGGGGTGGGGTTGGGGTTGGGGAGCAGTACGAAGGGTAAGGGTAGGGCTTCTTCGGGTGCAGTGCCTGGGGTTGTTACGGGGGCAGTACAGCGGGGAGGAGCTGCTTGGGGGCGGCTCCTCCCCGAAGTTTTTCCGGGCGTTGCCCTACTCGTGGGTGCGCTTGCTGAGGACCTCGCACTCGGTGCTCATCTCGTAGACGAGCGGCACGCCGGTGGCGAGCTCCACGCCGACGACCTGCTCGCCGGTGAGCTTGTCGAGCTTCATCACCAGGGAGCGGTTGGAGTTGCCGTGGGCGACCACGAGCACGTTCTTTCCCTGGCGCAGGTCGCCGGCGATGGCGCGGTCGTAGAAGGGCAGCACGCGCTTGGCCGTCATCTCCAGCGACTCGCCATTGGGGGGCGGGACGTCATAGGAGCGGCGCCACTTCTTCACCTGGTCATCGCCCCAGCGCTTGGCGGCGTCCTCCTTGTTGAGGCCCTGGAGGTCGCCGTAGTGGCGCTCGTTGAGGGAGGCGTCGCGGATGACGGGGATGCGCTGGCCGAGCGTCTCGAGGATGATGGCCAGCGTCTCCTGAGCGCGGGTGAGGGCCGAGGTATAGGCCACGTCGAACTTGAGGTGCCCCAGGGCCTTGGCGGCCTGCCGGGCCTCGGAGCGGCCCTTCTCCGTCAGGGGCACGTCCACGAAGCCAGTGAAGCGGTTCTCATGGTTCCACAGGGACTGTCCGTGTCGGACGAGAGCGAGGATGGGCATAGGCGCCCCACTCTAACCAGGGTCGGGCTGTAAACAACCATGGGAGCGCGGCGCCTCCACTGACAGGACGAGCCCTGGTCGCCAGAGGACACGCGAGTGCTCCTTTGATGCGAAGTCCACACCGTTACGGGACTCGTTGATGAGGGCGAAGCCATACGCGCCGGAGCCCGTCACCACGGGGGTCACGTCGTACTCCACCCAGCTTCGGTGGGGCACCTCGCCCAGGTCTCCCAGCGGCTCTCCCGTTATCGAGGGCCGCTGGCTCCACGTGAGGGTGTTCTCATTCAAGTCCGTGGTGGTTGGGTAGAGCTTGGGGCCGTCGGTGCTGCCATCCAGCGCGAAGAGGCGCAGCGAGGCCTGCATCACAGGGCCCGGCAGGGCGGGCACGTTGAAGCGCAGGTAGGCCGAGCGTCGGGAGAGGTTGTCCGCCACCAGCTTGCGCTCCACGCCGGAGCCCGCCTGCTCCAGCCCCTCTTCCACATAGCCGTCGTCCGTGGGCGCAACGGCCAGTTCCTGCATCTCCAGTCCCGAGGATTTCTGACAATCCACTTCGCTCGAGGGGGCCTCATCGCCACACCCGGCGAGCAGCACCAGTGCCGCCCACCCGGTGACACCCCTAACGCCCCAGCGCACACCTTGCTTCATGCTTCCCCCGTTTCTCCACGAGGGGGGTGCACCAGGGATGCCAAAGGACAGGTGCCAGAGAACCCCGATTCGTCCGCGAAACTCTGCGCGCGTGGGGCGATGCCGCGCTCACTTCGGGAAGGCGCGTTGCCCTCGGGGTGCAGGCCCGGGGGCAGCTTGAGGCGTGACGGCTCTTGCTCCAGCCCCTCGGGGCAGGGCTGTGTGCGGCGCGCGACGGACGCGAGCTCAGTGGCCTCGCGTCGGAGCCGGACGGCCCTCCGCGGAGGTGCTGTCTCGCAGGGCCACGCTGCTCATCAGAGCGCGGGCGCGCTCCAGCAGCGACACGAACTCCTCGCGCTCGGCATTGCCGGCGGGGGTGGCACCGCGGGCGATCTTCAGCACCTGCTCGAAGCTCCAGCGCTCGGCGTGGGGGCTGCGGCGGAGCAGCTCGGCGGCGCCCATGACGGCGGTGGCGAAGCGCAGGTCCGCGGAGGCCTCGGGGAAGGAGGCCGCGAGCGCCGTGGCGGGGAAGCGGAACGAGCGCTCCGAGGCCGTCTCACCGCGGGGCCGCTTGGCTCGCAGACGCACGGTGGCGAGGCCCTCGCCCGCGCCGGGCTTCAGCTCCAGCTCGTAGAGCGCGGTGACGGTGTGGCCGGAGCCAATCTCTCCCGCGTCCACCTTGTCATTGCGGAAGTCGCGGTCGGCGATGTCGCGGTTCTCGTAGCCCACCAGCCGGTAGCGCGCCACCTGGGCGGGGTCGAACTCCACCTGGAGCTTCACGTCCTGGGCGATGACCTCCAAGGTGCCGCCGAGCTGCTCCTGGAAGATGCGACGCGCCTGGAGGAGCGAGTCCACGTAGTAGTGGTTGCCATTGCCCTGGTCGGCGAACTGCTCCATGACCGTGTCTTTGTAGTTGCCCATGCCGAAGCCCACGGTGGTGACGGTGATGCCCTCCTTCACGTGGCCGCGGATGAGCTTCAGGATTTCCTCATGGGAAGAGGGGCCCACGTTGGCATCGCCATCGGAGAGGATGATGACGCGCGAGATGGAAGTGCCATCGAGCTGCTTCATGGCCTGCTGGTAGGCGAGCTGGATGCCGGAGGCCATGGCGGTGGAGCCGCCGGCGGTGAGGTCCTCGATGGCGGCATGGATGAGGGCCTTGTGCTCCAGGCCGGTGGGAGGCAGCGCGAGCTTCACGCCGCCCGCGTAGGTGACGAGCGCCACGGTGTCGCCATCGCGCAGGTTGTCCACGAGCATGCGCAGGGAGCGCTTGGCGAGCGGCAGCTTGTCGGGAGACTGCATGGAGCCGGAGACGTCCACCAGGAAGGTGAGGTGGGCGGACTTGCGCTCGGAGACGCTGAGGCGCTTGCCCTGGACACCCACGCGCAGCAGGTGGCGGCCAGGAGTGAGGGGCGAGGGCGCGGCATCCAGGTGCACGGCGAGCGGGGAGCCCTCGGGCTCGGGGTACGAGTAGCGGAAGTAGTTGAGGAACTCCTCCACGCGCACGGCCTCGCGGGGCGGCGGTGTGCCCTCGAGGAGCTTGCGGCGCGCGAGCGTATAGGAGGCGGTGTCCACGTCGATGGCGAAGGTGGACAGCCGGTCCTCGGCGGTGGTGACGAAGGGATTCACCCCGTGGTCGCGGTACTGCTCGGTGTTGCCTTCCGAGGGCGGCTCGGCGGGGACGCTGGCGGTGGGGGGACGCACGCTGGCCCTGCCGTTGAGGGAAGCCCCGGCGCCCATGCCGACGCCCTGCCCGTAGCCTCCACCCCGGCCCCGGGTGCCGATGGAGCCGATGCCGATGACGTCACCGCCCCCGCCACCTCCGCCACTGCCCTTGATACCGAGCCCTCCGAGTCCCTGGGCGGTTCCTCCGCTGCCCGAGCCGAAGAGCTGCGCGGCCGGGAGCGGGGGCGCGGGGGCATCCTTCTTGCCAATGGCGGCCTCTTCCCCCTTGGCGTTCTCCTGTTTCTGGGCCGGTGCGGAGAGCTCCTCCGGCGTCTGGACCACGAGTCGCTGCAGCCCGCGCGTCGGGTCCTCCTCGGACCTGGCACGCTGGCATCCTCCGAGCGTCCAGCTTCCAACGGCCAGCGCGCACACGACTCCCGTGACGGCGAAGGGGCTCCGCCTCATGTACTGCCTCCAGAACAGGTGGGGTTCGTCTCTCGGAGCCCTTGGACAACGGTGCGCGCGGCAGGTTCCCGGGTATTCACGCGAAGACTGAGGGCCTCTTCCCCCGAAGGCCCAGATGGTCCAGGCTGAGGCGCACCGTGGAACGTTCGCGCGCCCCCGTTCGTACACCTGAGGCCTCCGGCGAGGTCGTCCCCGAGCCCGTGAGCCTGGAGCCGCCTCCGTCCGCGCGCTGGCTGCTGGAGCAGGTGCGCGCTCCAGGTGTGGCGCGGGCCGAGGTGGATGCTCTCCTGCGCGGGCTCGAGCTGCCGTTGGGGCCTGGGGAGGCGGCTCGCGAGCGGGCGGACCTGTTGCACGGCATCCTGGAGGACGAGGAGGTCCGCGAGTACACGGGCACCGGTGGCCGCAAGGTGGGCCATGTGGCGGTGCTGCAACTGGTGGAGCTTGGCTTCCCGTACGCGCTGGAGGTGCCTCCGGAGCTGTTCGCCCAGGCGCGGGCCGCCGGAAGCGGAGGCGCACCCCAGGAGGGCTCCTCGCGCGGTGGGCCGAAGGGCTGGATGGTGGTGCTCGCGGGGGGCCTGGAAGCGTTGCCCGCGCTCGCCTTGGCTACCTCGGGCCTGGGAACCGGTGGCGGGTCCGACGACATCACCACGGCTTTGAGCTGGTTCCTGGTGGTGTCCCTCACCTCGTTCGTGCCGGCCTTCCTGGCGGACACCGAGCCGGTGTTGCGCAGGCGCTGGCTGCACTACCTCATGCTGCTGGCGATGGCGCTGCCGGCTCTGCCCTGGCTGGCGGCCACGGCTCTTGTGTTTGCTGCCGCGGACGGGAAGTTTTGGGCGTTGCTATTCTTCGTACTGCCCCTAGGGATGGCGCTGCTTCGCCTGATCGGCGCGAGATCCCTGTATGGCCCGGCGCCTGAGGCGAAGCCCGCAGAGGAGTCCGACGAGGAGCAGTCGGGGTTGGAACCCAGCTGACAGAAGGCAGGGGTTGGATGCCTGGCGGGGAGCGGGTGAGCGAGCGGGGCCTCGCCGTACGGAATGCAAGGGGCGGGAGGCATTCCTACCTTCCGGAGGTATGCGCCGCCGAACGAGCCTCGTGCTCCTCAACGCGCTGTCGTTGTGCCGCCTGCCGCTGGCGGTGTTCTTCGTGTTGATGGAGGACTCGCTGGCCCGGGTGGGGTTGGTGCTGGCGGCGGCGCTGACGGACTTCCTGGACGGGTGGATCGCGCGTCACCGACACCTGGAGTCGTATTGGGGAGCGCTCATTGATCCGCTCGCGGATCGGGCCTTCGTGATGGTGGCGCTGGTGACCTTCGTGGTGGAGGGAAAGCTAACGCCAGTGGAGTTCGGCATCCTGGTGGTGCGCGACGTGGCGACGGCGCTGGGGTTCTTGGTGGCGCGCATCGTGCCGAGCTTCCGGCTGGTGAAGTTCCAGGCGCGGATGCTGGGCAAGGTGGTGACGACGCTGCAGTTGGGGGCGTTGCTGGCGGTGCTGGTGGCGCCGGTGTTGGTGAGGCCGTTGGTGGTGGCGGTGGGAGTAACGGCGCTGGCAGCGGTGGCGGACTACACAGCGACGGTGTGGAGGAAGAGGACGAGGCGCCAAGGCCCCCGAGGTCCCACTCTCCCCAATATCCCCTCGCCCACCGGGAGAGGGACGGGGTGAGGGTACCGGCAGCCCCGGGTTGCGCCGGAGCGTCCCCCGCGGGCCTCAGGAGCGCAGCTGCGTGAAGAACCGCGCGAGCTTCTCCGTATCCAACCTGCCATCCGTCCGCACACTGCTGCACAGGTCGAGCCCGAAGGGACCCACCTGGCGAATCGCCTCGCCCACGTTCTCCGGGCGCAGACCCCCAGCGAGGAACACGGGCACGCGCACCTGCTCGCGGATGTGTCGGCTGATGGCCCAGTCATGAACGCGCCCGGTGCCGCCCAGCTCCTTCACGGCAAGGGACTGATTGCCCGAGTCGAGCAGCAGCGCATCCACGTGGGACGCTACGCTCAGGGCCTCTTCGAGGGACTCCTCGCCGGTGACGTGAATGACCTGGACGAGCGACACGCCGGGCATGGCGCCCCGCAGGTCCGCGTAGCTACCCGCGGTGAGCCGATCGCAGATCTGCACGGTGTTGGTCCGGCAGCGGCGCTGCTGGGCGATGATGTCCCGAGCGTCCTGGCTGCACGTGAGCAGGAAGGTGCCGATAGGAGGCGGGACGGTGGCGGCGATCTCCGCGATGAGCGGCTCGGAGATGACGCCGGGGCCGCTGGGCATCGACGAGACGAGTCCCAGTGCGGAGGCTCCAGCTCGGATGGCGGCGTGAGCCTCTTCGACGCTGGAGATGCAGCAAATCTTGATGCGCGGGATGCTGCTCGCTTCCATGGGGGTTCTCCTACCACTCCACGTGGGTGATGAAGTCGGTGCCGGAGGGGTTCTTCACCTCCATGCGCACGCGCGCGTTCACCTTGGCGGCCTTCAGGAGGGCCTGCTCCACGACGCCCTGCATCCACGCAGGGCCGAGCAGCTCGCCGTGGCAGATGAGGCGGCCGGAGCGGGGGCCCACCCGCTCGTACGCTCGCTCGCCGAAAGCGGTGACGGCCTTGTAGGCGGAGGGGGAGCTGGCCATGAGGCGGTGAGGCTCATCGCCGGACAGGAAGGACATCATCTTGCCGGCCTGGGAGTCGAAGAAGTAGTTCACGGCGGCGCGGCCGAACTCGGCGATGGAGTCGTGGTAGCCGCGCGAGGTGGTCTTGGTGCGCTTCACGCCGAGGTCGGCCATCCGGAGGAGGTCGGCCACGGGGTAACGGAAGAAGCTCACGATGCTGCGGGAGCCGAAGACATCCCTGCGCACGTTCTCGGCTTCCGTGGGGCCGAGCTGCCGCTGGAGGTTCTCCATCGAGCTGTCGAAGAACATACCGAGCAGCACATCCTTGTCGGTGGCGGCTCGGATGCGGAGTTGCAACGCGTCACTGGTGTCCATGAAGCCCCCTGCGGAAACAGGGCGGGTGCCTACCACCAAGGTGGGGTGGCCGGGAATCCGTTTTCTGTAGGACGGGGGTGGGCTGGTTGCCCGCCTGTGTACGTGCTGGGCGGGGCTCGAGCAGGTCTCTGGCCAGACGGCGCAGGGCCTCTCAGCTCAGCCCACCCGCGAACGGCATCGTCCGCCAGCGCTCGAGCGAGGACGCGAGCCACTCGGCCAACATCGGCAGTTGGGGCACGAGCGCATAGCTGGCGACCATCCGAATCATCCCCGCGGCGTCCATGACGCGCAGGACAGCCGGGTCGAGAGGCCGCACGCCTGCCCGCGCTGCCGCCGCGTTGTAGACGGCGGCGCCTTCCGGACCGAGGAACGAGAGATCCCACTCCACCGGGCCGAGGTTCACGTCCTCGAAGTCCGCGTAGCGCACTCCGGAGGTCGTGCGGATGATGTTGTACGACGGGGCGTCACCGTGGATCGGCTGGACGCTGACGTTCGGGAACGCCTTGGCGAAGCCCTCACGCGAGGAGAGCACGGGCTGAAGGACAGTCCACTCGCCTCGAACCCGCTCGAGGTCGGCGGGAGCCAGGGGCCCGGGGTTCTCTTCCAGGAGCGCGAGGCACGAGGGCACGCTCTCCGTGACAGGTGAGAGGAACGAGAGCTGGCCCGGGTAGTCGCGCAGCGCCGCATGCAGGTCGGCCGCGAGCGCCGCGTCGGCAATGAAATCTGGCTGGCGCGAGGTATCGACCTCCACGAACTCCCAGAACGTCATCGAGAAGCCGTCCCGCTGTACGGGCTCGCGGGGGACGAGGGGACTTGGGCGAACAACGGGGAGCCCCCGGTCGGCCAGCCATGCGACCGCGGCCAATTCGCGCGCCTGGCGCGCAGTCTGCGGTGCCCCATTGAGCCCGGGCGGCAGCGCTACGGGGACTCGGACCACCACGGGGGAGGGCGCGAGGTGCACGACGACGGAGAACACGTCATGCAAGACCTTCGGGTCGGCAACGTCGAGTCCGAGCGCACGGCCCGCGCTCGTTGCCGCGGCAACGGCTCGGGCCGTACGGGCCTTCAGGTCACTGGGCGTCAGGTGCTCGATGGGCATCCCGTCATCCTGCCATGTGGAGAGTGCCTGGCCATGGGGTTCGGGTCTCACTCCCAGTGGGAGGCCGCGGCCCTCCGCGATGGCGCTTCACTTTCGCCGGTCTTGGCCGGTGATCTCCTGCCTCTCCGGGTGTGCCGTGGCTCCGCCGACGGTGGGGCAGGCCAGCCGTGCCCGCTGAGCACTGGCGATGGGACCTGCCCGGCGGAACCATTCATGTTGGCTCAGCTCGGCGAGCGCACGGGGCTTGGGGCCTTCCTGCTCGAGCGAAGGAATCGGGTCCACCTCCGTCCAGACCCGGTTCACCCGGAGACGCAGGGCCAGCTCCACGGTGCCAGTGCAGCAGGAGCGCACCTCGCCTTGGAGCTCGCGGGGGAGCAGCGCCGATGACCGGGAGAGATGGGGACGCTCCGGGGAGATGCGGAGGGAGAGGCATCCGAGAGAGGAATCCGCGGCGGGCCGGGTCTCCAGCAGCAGGGGGAAGCCATCTCGTCGTCGGAGCCGGAGCTGCGCGGTCCCCAACTCGCGCTGGAGCTCGAGAATCAGTGCGTCGTCCATCGCTTGTGCCCCGGTGAGATGGAGCGAGGGCTGGGAAGGAACTGGGACCATCAGCCATGCATCGAGCCACGCGGTGAGTTCTCGGACGAAATCCCGTGCCCACGGAGGAGGGCTCAGGGCTACTTCGAAGTTGCTCCGGGGGCCCAAGTAGACACGCGCGTCACGCTTGCCAGGCGGTTTGAGCCAGAGCCGAAGCGTCTCGGGGGTGGCGGTCAGCCGCGCCACGGTCTCGTTGAACAAGGGCGAGGAGAGGGTGAGCTCGACCACCTTGCCGCGCACTGCGATGAGCTTCCAATGCCCCTCCAGCTTCCGTTCCCCCGTGGCTTCCACCGTCACCCGGCCCTCCAGACCGATGACGGGGAGCTTCTCCCGGAGCGCGAGGGTCCGGGTGATGAGCTCCGTCTCGAGGTTCTTGCGGTCCGTGGGCCAAGGCTTGTCCGCCTCGCACCCCACGAGTGCCAGGAGGAGGACCGGGAGGACGGCGAGCAGCGCGCTTGCGGCGGGGACACGCTTCAGCAGCACCTTCCCTCCTGGAGCTTGAGGACGCGATCGCAGCGAGCCGCGACCCGCTCATCGTGCGTGGCCACCAGCACCGCTCTGCTGCGGTTCTCCTCCGGTGCCAGGAGCAGCTCCCCGACGACGGCCGCGTTGGCGGCATCGAGTGCCCCGGTTGGCTCATCTGCGATGACGAGCGGCGGCTGCTTGATGAGTGCTCGGGCCACGGCGACTCGCTGGGCCTCGCCGACGGAGAGAACATCCGCCCTGCGATGGGCGAGCGGCCCGAGTTGCATGGCCTCGAGCAGCAGTTCGAGCCGGGCCCGCGAGGTCCCTCGTGCTTCCTCGGGAAGGGGTTCGAGCGCCAGCAGCAGGTTCTCCTGGACCGTGAGGAAGGGGAGGAGGGCCGCGCGCTGGAAGACGAAGCCAATGGTCATGGCTCGCAGCTGCTCCAGCTCTCGGGGGCGCAGGGTGGAGAGCGCGCGGCCCTGAATGTGGACTTCGCCGCCCTCCGGGGGCCTGAGCCCCACGAGGTGGACCAGGAGTGTGCTCTTGCCGCTTCCACTCGGCCCCATGAGCGCGACGGTCTCTCCGCGGCGCAGGGTCAGGTCGAGTCCTTCCAGGATAGGCGGCTGGCCCGGCGCGTAGCGCACCGTCAGTCCGCGCACCTCCACGAGTGGCTCGGATGCCCGGGTCTCCATGTGTCCTCCCTAGGGCCTCATGAGCTGGGCGGGAGGGACCGACCCCGCGCGCAGTCCGGGGCCCAGCGCGCCCAGCATCGCCGTGACGACTCCGGCCACCATGGCCAGGGTCAGCTCCACCGGGGGCAGCCATCCTCCCAGCCCGGGGTGGGCGGCGGGGACGATCGTCAGCAGGATGAGCTGTCCCACGAAGCCTCCGTTCATGGCTCCAAGCACTCCGAGGAGGGCTCCCTCGCACAGCACTTCGCCAGCGATGGCCAGCCTGGAGAAGCCCAGGGTGCGCATCACGGCGAACTCCGCGGACCGCTCGCTCACCATGCCCCAGAGCGTGAGCAGTGCGATGAGCGCGCTCAGCGTACCCACCAGCACGGTGAGTGTCCGCGCGATGAGCCGGAGTGGGGCGGAGGCCGCATCGGCGCGGGCGCGAGCGGTACTCAGACTGGAGACATGCCACTCCGGCAGCACCGCCGCGACACGTTGCTCGTGCTCCGGCGCCCGAAGGCCTGCCTTCAGCTCCAGTAGGGAGAAACTCAGCTCTCCTTCCCGTCCCTGCTCCTCCTGCAACACCGAGAGAGGCACGTAGACGTCCGCCGTCACCACCTCGGGCCGGCGCTCGAAGAGCCCCACGACCGTGAACGGCGGGCTGCCTCGGAACAGGGGCAGGGCGCTGCCAGGAGTCAGCCCCCTGCGGTCCGCCAGGTTCCGCTCGACCATCGCGGTGCGCTCTCCGGGCCTGGGCGCGCGGCCCTCGCGCAGCATGTAGAGCTCGGCCATCTCCGGCGGAGCGGGCTGCGGGAAGCTGCAGAGCACGAGGGGCACCGGGTCCCGCTCGTCGATGAAGGCCGTGAGCAGGAAGTCATGACGTCCCGTGACACCGAGGGTGGCCAGTGCCTCCTGGTGGGCATCCAGCTCGCGGCTCTCGAAGCTGGTCGTATAGCTGTCGTAGACGAGCAGGTAGCGGCTCTCGAATTGGGCGAACAGCCCCGCGGCGCGCTCGGTGGGACGGACGGTAAGCTCCCGGGTGACGAGGATGGTCGCCACCGCGGCGGAGACGGTGGCCACGGCGAGCAGGCTGCGTAGCCACCGGTAGCGCAGCGAGGACACCGCGAGCCAGACGAGCCGCTGGGGGCTCATGGTGCCACCACTGCGCTGGCGAGCACCTGGCGCTCGTCGTGCGAGAGCGAGACGTCCAGCCCCAGCTGCGACCGGCACAGCCAGAGGGCGACGGCGGCGGGCACGTCCGCCACAGGCCGCCCATCACCGTCCCGCGAGAGCTGGATGTCCACCAGTGAGGGCAACAACCGAGTCTCGAGCCCGGCCCGCGCCAGCACCTTACGGACGGCGGCCTTGCCGGCGAGCCGGGCGGCCACGGCGCTCACGGGGTTGCGGCGCGAGGCCAGGGCAGTCAGCTCCGCGGGTGTGAACCAGCGGAGCAAGGGGCCGTGTGGCCCGTCCGCCTCGCGCCACCATTGCTCCACGGCGCGTGTGGAGGCCACGACGGTGGCCGTGTGGAACCGCCGTTCAGGCATCCGGCTGCACCCTGGTCGCGGGCTCTCGCGGCTCCACGGGTGGCTCCTTCGCGCCGACCGCATTCCGCAGGGCCTGCCGGGCCGACAGGAAGAGGATGTAGCGGACATAGGTGTCCACGGTGATGAAGCTGAAGAGGTCGCGAAGCTGCAGACTGGTGACGGCTGCATCCGGCTGGTAGCCCTTGGGGACCTCCGTGGACATGAGAGCGGCGAGCTGCTTGACCCGGATGTAGGCCATCCGTTCCCGGGCTCGCGACGAGCCGCCCACCTCACGCCAGAGACTGAAGAGATCTCTGGAGGGCAACGGGCTTCCCTGCAGGGACTCCTGCACCGCCTCGGATTCGAGCACCGCGACCTGGCTGGCGAGGTCCGGGTCCTTCGCGAGCACGTCCCGGAGTGCCGCTGCCAGCTCGGGTGTTCGCCGGAGCTCCAGCACCAGATGCCCCACCGCCCGGCTGGCGTTCACATCCTCGCGTGCATCGCCGACGGCCGTCCGGAGCTGGTGAGCGAAGTCCGGCTCCTTCATGGTGTCGTGGAACATGCGGAGCATGCGCTGGCGCACCTCCGGGTCATCACCTCCCGGGCGGACCGACTCCTCCTTCATGAACTCGAACAGGGTGGTGCCGCCGAGCTGCTTCTCGAGCCGCTCCAGTCCCTCCAGCAGCGGCATGCGGAGCGTCTCCTCGTCCGCCTTGGCATCCGGGATGTCCAAGCCGAAGTCCTGGCGCAGCCGGTACGTCAGCTCCAAGAAGGCGATGGAGTCCGCATCGAGGTCCGACACGAGCCGGCTCGCGGGTTTGATGTCCTCGGCGTTGAGGACGAGGATCTCCGCGAGGATGGAGGTGAACTTCTCCCGCACCTCAGCATCGCGGAGGGGGTGGCGGATGGTGCTGATGACGTTTTCCACGGGAAGCTCCTTTCAGTCCTGGGCCCTGCGCCGATTGACGTATTTGAGGGAGTAGCCACCATCCACCCCCAGCTCCTGGCCGTTGATGTAGGCGGCGTGAGGGGAGACGAGGAACGCGACTGCTTCGGCAACGTCCTCGAGGGTGCCGAAGCGGCCGAGCGGGATGGCGGCCCGGAGCTGCTCGCCGAAGGACTCGATGCCGAACGCGCTCATGTCCGTGGGAACGACGCCTGGGGAGACGAGGTTCGCCGTGAAGTCCATGCGGGGGGAGAGCTCGTTGGCGAGCGTCTTGATGAAGCCCGCGAGTCCCGCTTTCGAGGCCGCGTAGGCGCACTGGCCCTGGAGACCGCCATGCGTGCCCACGGGGGAGCCGATGGCGACGACCCGACCATGACGCCTGCGCGACATGCCTGGCACCGCGGCGGCGGTGAGGTGCAGCGCTGCGTGGAGATTCGTCTCGAGCGTCTCGCGGATGCCCTCGAAGTCTGCGCCCATGATGGGGCCCCCCCTGGCCACCCCAGCGTTGTGGACGAGGATGTCGAGCCGCTTCAGCTCTCCTTCCGTGTCGGTGACCACCCGCTTGCAGTGGGCCGGATCTCGCAGGTCTGCCTGGAGTAACAGGGCCCTGCCACCCGCGGAGTGGATCTCCTCGGCCACCGCGCGTGCGCCCTCCTCGCTGGCGCGGTAGTGCACCGCGACGGCCGCTCCTTCCCGGGCGAGCCGCAGGGCGATGGTGCGTCCGATACCGCGTCCCGCGCCGGTGACCAGCGCGACCTTCCCTTCGAGGTTTTTCCCCGGGGTCATGCTTCCTCCCAACGCCGGAAGATGAGCGTGGCGTTGACGCCGCCGATGGCGAAGCTGTTGGACAGCACTGTCCGGAGCCCTGGGACTTCGCGCCCTCCCTCGTGGACGTAGTCGAGGTCGCACAGGGGGTCCGGTTTGAGCAGGTTGCGAGTGGGGGGCACCTTCTGGTGCTCGAGCGACTTGATGGAGATGAGCGCCTCGATGGCGCCCGCCGCGGCGATGAGGTGCCCGGTCATGCTCTTGGTGGACACCACGGGGATGCGCCGGGCGTGCTCCCCCAGCACACGCTTGATGGCGTGGGTCTCGATGCGGTCATTGAGCGGGGTGCTGGTCCCGTGCGCGTTGATGTGATCGATGTCCTCGGGCGCGAGACCCGCGTTGTGGAGTGCCATCGTCATCGACAGGACGGCCCCCTCGCCGTCCTCGGAGGGAGCGCTGATCTTGTACCCGTCGTCACTCGAGCCGTAGCCGATGAGCTCGGCATAGATGCGCGCCCCGCGGCGCTGGGCCTGCTCCGCGCTCTCCAGGACCAATGCAGCGGCGCCCTCGCCGACCACGCAGCCATCGCGGCGCAGATCGAACGGCTTGCTGGCGCCTTCCACTTCTTCGCTCTTCCCCGTCACCGCGTTGAGCTTGCAGAAGGCCGTCAGGTCCAGGGAGTTGAGCATGCTGTCCGCCCCGCCCGCCAGCATCACGTCCGCATCACCACGCGCCACCATCCAGGCCGCCTCGCCAATCGCCTGGGCACTGGCCGCGCAGAGGCTGACGATGGTCATGTTCGGGCCCATGGCGCGGTAGCGCATGGCGATGTACGCCGCCGCGACCGACGGGCACTGCTGCAGGAAGTAGAGCGGGTTGAGCTCGCGCGCGACAATCTCTCCGAACTGCCGCGCCAGGTCCTCCGCCGGGAGACTCATCCACTGGGCCTCGTTCTTCTCCTGGCGGGCCTGCCCCCGGTATTTGTCGAAGACCCCCAGGGCGACCTGCTGCATCAGCGTGCGTCCGGACAGGCCCATTCCGAGGCAGACCCCCATCCGCTTGCGGTCCACTCCTGGCGTCTCCCCAGCGGCCGAGCTGCCCTCGCCAGCCAGCAACGGCTCTTCGAGACGGGCGTCCGACAGCGCGCGCAGGCAGGCGCACAGCGCCCATTGGTGCACCGTGTCCATGGTGCGCAGGTTGCGCAGCGTGTCCCGGTCCTGGACGAAGCGCTTCGCGTCGAAGCCCTCCACGACGCCGCCAATCTTGCAGGGCACCGAGGAGGTATCGAAGTGCGTGATGCGCCGGATGGCGCTCTCCCCGCGGTAGAGGCGCTGGAAGACCTCCTCTGTGTCGAAGCCGTGGGGAGCGATGGTACCGAGGCCGGTGACGACCACACGTCTCAAGGGACGTCTCATGTCCGTTTACTCCTCCATGCGTGCATCCCACGGGCCTTCGATGATCCGGCGCAGCATCTCTCCCTGTTGCACCACGGCCGCGTACTCGGGCTCGCCGCGGTATTCCTTGAGCGCGAAGCTGAGCTCCGCGCGGAGGGCCAGCTCACCGTCGACCCGGCCCGAGGCCTGGGTGGTGGCCAGGCTGCGTTCCAACACCTGCAGCCGGGCCTCGATGACGAGCTGATCTCCAGGGCGGATGGCTCGGACGAAGCGGGCGCGGGACACTCCCGTGAAGAGAGGAAGGACCTGCCGCTGCTCCTTTTCCCAGACGGAGCGCGAGATGAGGTAGCCGGAGCTCTGCGCCAGCGCCTCCATACCGAGCACGCCAGGGAGGATGGGCATCCCCGGGAAGTGCTGGTCGAAGAAGGCTGACTCCATGGTGACGTTCTTGAGCGCGACGATGCGCTCGCCAATGTGCAGTTCCCGGACACGATCGATGAGGAAGAATCTCAAGCACCACCTCGGGGGTGAGGGCTCAACAGATGGACGACAGCCGTTGCATGGTCTCCGCACAGGGCGGTCTCGGCCTGGAGGGTGGCGCCTCTGGCGCGGACGAGCGCCGCGGGGGCTCCGTAGAGCGTGACCTCGGCGGTGTTGCGCTCATCGAGCCGCACCTCGATGTCCGTGGCTTTGATGCCGGCGATGAAGCCCGTGCCGAGCGCCTTCAAGGTGGCCTCCTTGACCGCGAAGCAGAGCGCGAGCTCCTCGACACCCGCGTGGCCTGCACGGTGTTCGACCTGGGTGAAGAGCTCATCCCGAAAGGCCGGCGGATTGCGGCCCAGGACGCGCGCGAGACGCGGGATGGACACCACGTCGCAGCCAATGGAGTCTCGGGAGCGAGGGGCCTTCATCGGGACATCGTCCTGTGGAAGTCATGGAGGGCCGCCGTGCTGGCATCCAAGTCCTGGCGGGAGACGGAGGGGGGAGGGGGCAGCAGCTCACCGACCTGCACCCGGGCGTTGCCCGTCAGTCCGAAGCGCACGGAGACAGGTAGCAGGCTCGCGCCCAACCGGATCGCCAGCCAGGCAGCACCCCGCTTGGTCATGCCCTTGCGCTGATTCATTTCCCGGCCATCCACCATCAGTCCCAGGAGGGCACCGCGGCCGAGTACCGCCTCCGCCTCGTCGAGCAGGCGCGTGCTCAGCATGTCCGCGG
Organism: Archangium lansingense; assembly: GCF_026626635.1. Classification (GTDB taxonomy): domain Bacteria; phylum Myxococcota; class Myxococcia; order Myxococcales; family Myxococcaceae; genus Archangium; species Archangium lansingense. Next base: position 12,364,156 of record NZ_JAPNKA010000001.1, on the reverse strand, counting down.
GCGACACGAAGATGACGGAGAAGGTGCGTGCGAGCTGGCGGGAGAACGGGAGGCGCCGCATCACGGTGCTGGCGAGGAAGGTGATGTCCCGTTCCAGGAGCGTGGAGAGCAGCAGCCCGCTCCTCACACCCAGGCCGGTATGGTTTACGGCGAGGATGACGCGTCCCTGCTGGGGGATACGCTCCAACCCCTGCGCCTCTATCCGGTGCATTCGGCGTACGAGGCGGTGGAGCCAGACTGCGGAGGGACTTTGAAGCATCGTCACTCCTTCCGGGTGGGGGTTGCCAGCCAGGCCTCGGGAACGGGGCCCTCGAGGAAGCGCAACACCTTCTCCAGCTCCCGGTGGGGTGGCACTTGGGGTTGCTCCGCCGGGTATCCGATGGAGATGACGCCCGCGAGCTGCAGATTGGGCGGGAGGTGCAAGAGGCGGTTCACCACGCCTCGCAGGAAGGGCAGAGGGCCCGAGTGCATGCAGGCGCTCAACCCCTCCGCATGCGCAGCGAGCAGCAGGTTCTGGATGGCCATCCCCAGGGTGATGAGGTTCGGATTGTAGTGAGTGACGTCTCCAGCGGCCTCGTTGGCGGAGGACAGCATCTGGTCCAGTCGCTCCGGAGAGGGCTTGTAGAACGCGAGCACGATGACCGGGCTGCTCCTCAGCGGGTAGAGCCAGGTGCGCACATGGTCGAGCAGGTGGAAGAGCTCATCCGCTTTGTCCGAGGACCCGACGCGTGCCACGCCTCGCTCGAGCAGTTCATAGATGGCCTTGCACCAGGAGGGCTCGTCCGCGACGACGAACTGCCAGGGCTGCCGATTGAAGTTGCTCGGGGCCCTGGTGGCGCAGTCGATGAGCCGGGCGGTCAGGGCGCGTGGCACCAGGCGCTCCGCGTAGACCCGGATGCTGCGGCGCGTCCGGGCGAGCTCGAAGAACGCATCCCCCGCCTCCGTTTGGGCCTCCGCCTGCAACGGCTGGACAGGTTCGCTCATCTTCCCCCCTGGATGACAGCGCGTGGCCAAGCCTAAACAGGAAGCCCGCGCGTCAGGAATTACATGGGGGTGTCCGCGTCGCGCTCGGAGGTAAATCCTGTCCGTCGGTCAACATCGCCGGCCTGGGTACTGTGCAGTCATGAAGCGTCCGCCTGTCGCTCCTGCTCTGGACAGGCCTCCCGGTCACCGGAGGGTCTTGCGCTTCCTCTTCACTTCTACGTTCTGCCCCGTCTTCTTCAGGCTTCCCGCTTTGCCGGTCGCGCTGATCGTGACCTCCAGCTCGAATTCACCGCCCATCTCTTCGCTGCATCGGACGCACACCAAGGTGTCAGGCATCGCTTTGAGCCGTGCCTGGGGGATCTCGGCTTCACACACACCGCAGTGAACCACCTCGGTTGTTTCGGTCGCCATGTCCTTTGTCTCCCTTTTGGGCGCTCGATGCGAAGGCATCCCCACGCCCGAGTCGCCAGACGGCAACCGGGGTGGGGCACTGACACAGGGGTCTTGTTTGCGCGCAGCATGAGTGCGGACGTCGGCGCGATGCAAGGGACTCGGAGCGCCGAAGTCCGAGGGTTTGCACTCTCCATCAACCATTCTTGCTCTCGGGTCCGAAGACGGCGAGACCCACCCCGGGGCGCAGTGCTAAGCCGTCCCGCGTGAAAACCACTTCTTCGAACTCCCTTGCCGCGACTTTCCGAGCTCTGCACGCCAACGAGCAACTGCTGCTTCTCCCCAATGCCTGGGATGGCGCGAGCGCCCGCCTCATCGAAGCGTGTGGGGCCGCCGCGATTGCGACCAGCAGCGCCGCCGTGAGCTGGTCACATGGTGTTCCCGATGGGGAGCACCTGACCCTCGAGATGCTGTTGGCGACGACGCGCGAAATCATCCGCGCCGTCCGGGTGCCGGTGAGCGTCGACCTGGAGGCGGGCTACGGTGCCACTCCCGAGGCGATTGGCCCAGTCGTCCGCCAGGTCGTGGACACCGGCGTCGTCGGCATCAACCTCGAGGACGGGGCTGCTCCCCCCGAGGTGCTGGTGGCGAAGCTTGAGGTCGCCAGGCGCGCCGCGGCAGCCGCGGGAGTGGAGCTCTTCATCAACGCGCGGACGGACGTCTACCTGCGGGGCCTGGTCGCTCCGGAGGAGCGCGTCCAGGAGACCCTGAAGCGGGCGCGCCTCTACCGCGAGGCTGGGTGCGATGGGCTGTTCGTGCCGGGCATCGCCAGGCCGGAGGAGATCGCGGCCATCGCGCAGGCAGCGGGCGTTCCGCTCAATGTCATGGCGCTGCCCGGATTGGCGCCAGCCCCCAAGCTCAAGGAGCTCGGCGTGCGGCGGCTCAGCCTCGGAACGGCGCTCGCCCAGGCAGCGCTTGGAACGGTGCGGCGTCACTGCGTGGCCTTGCTCGAGCGCGGCGAGTACGGCGGAGTCTTCGAGGGCCAGGTTTCCTATGGGGAGATGAACGCGCTGCTGTCGCGGAGCTAGCTACTTCCCCTTTCCGTCCCTTCGCCACTCTCGCGGAGATTGGCCCGTCCAACGACGGAAGGCATGGTGAAAGGCGCTCGGCGCCGGGTAGCCGAGCCGCCAGGCCACCTCGGCAATGGGGGTCGCCGCTTCGAGGAGGACGTGGGCCTGGTGTCGCCGGAAAGCCTCGCGCTCGGCTTCCAGCGACGTGCCTTCGTCGCGCAGGCGGCGCTGGAGCGTGCGGGGACTCATCCGAAGGCGAACGGCCAGGTGAGCGAGGTCCGCGCCGGATTCGGGCAGCAGCTCGGGCAGCAGAGCCCGGACCTGGTCCGCCACGCGCGACGAGGCGGGGAGGCCGGCCAACATCCGGTCCGTGGAACGCGCGAGCACTCTCGACAAGCCGGCGTCAGCTCCAGGCAACGGGCTCGTGAGAAGGGCTGCGGGCATCACCAGCACGTCCTGCGGTGCGCGGAAGGAGACCGGCACGCCGAGCACGCTCGCATACGCCGAGGCCTCCGCGGGGCGTGGCCCGTGCAACCGCAGGCGAGCCCCCGGCAGCCCGCCTACCAGCCGCCCGCCATTCACCACGAGGTCCGCGAAGACGAGCTGGGCCATCAGCCGGTGCGCGAGGCGCTCGGGCCCGTAGGGATGGTACGTCACCGTCACACGCCCGGCGCTTCGCTCCAGCGAGAATCGCTCTCCCTCGCTCCACAGGCGTTGATAGCGCAGCACGTGCTCCAACGCGTCACCGAGCGTGTGGCTGCTCACCATGAGGAAGCCGAGTGCATCGAGATCGTCCACGCGGAGGGACACTCCCAGGTGCAACCCGAGACACCTGTCCTCCAGCCGGGTCGCTGCCTCCTCCAGGAGCGTGTAGACGCAGAGCAGGGGAACCCGAGCCTCTGGCTCGGTGAGCCGCGCGCGCTCGAGCCCGGAGGCCTCCAACAGGACGCGTCGTGAAAGCCCTCTGGCCTCGGCGGAGTCGAGCACGCGGAGCGCCAGCCCGGCCCAGGCGGTGGGCCCTGCCGGTGCCGAGCGCGGTTGGCGCGTGGGAGCATTCCTTCTGGCGCGTGGCATCACTCACGTCCGGTGGGGCCTCTCTACATTGGAGGCATGAGAGGCCCCTGGCTGATGGGAACGGATGAGAATAGGCAGACGCAGCGACTGGGAGCACCAGAGGACTTCGTACGAGACACGTGGTACCCGGTGCTGGAATCGAAGCGGCTGGGCCGCCGGCCCGTGGGGGTGACCCGGCTCGGCCGTCAGCTCGTGCTGTGGCGAGACGCCCAGGGCAGACCCGTGGCACAGGATGCGGCCTGTCCCCACCGGGGTGCCGACCTCTCCAAGGGTCGCGTGGTGAGCGGCTGCCTGGAGTGCCCCTACCACGGCCTGCGCTTCGCAGCGGATGGCGCGTGCGTGCGCGTACCCTGTGAGGGGAGCACACGCCCGATTCGGGCTGACCTGAGGGTGAAGGGGTACGTGGTACGCGAGGGGCTCGGCCTGGTGTGGCTCTGGTGGGGCGAGGAGCGGGAGGAGCTTCCCCCGCTGCCTTGGACCCACGAGCTTCCGGATGCAGGGGCGGGCTCATGTACCGCCACGCTGACCTGGAACGTCCCCTTCGCCCGGGTGATGGAGGGGAACCTGGACCTCCACCACTTCCCCTTTGCTCACCGCCGGTGGGCGCCTGGGATGGGGACCTTGCTGGACCCGTACACGGCGCGACTCGAGGGCGACACCATCCACACTCACGGTGTTCTTCGCAGGGATGACGGCAAGCCCTGGGACGGTCGAAGCGGATTCGAGGCGGAAATCCGGGTGCTCTTTCCGCACCTGGTGCTGCTCCGCTTCGGCAGCTTCACCCAGGCCATGGCGGCGGTTACGCCCATCGACGCGGAGAGCACCTGGGTGGTCTTCCGCTACCGCAGCAGCCTCCCGCTCCTGGGCGGGCTCGTAGCGTGGCTCCTCGTGCAGTCTGAGGTGCGACTCATCCAGCCGGAAGATTACGCGCTGCTGCGCGACAGTGAGCCCCGGCACCCTGCTCGCGAGGACTTCCATCTCGTGCGGGCCGATGCGGGCATCGCGCTCTGGTACCGCTTGTATGAGCGGCGGCTGGAAGCCCAGCGAAGGGCGCTCCCGTCGGGGGAGGTTGTCCAGCGGGCCGTGCGTTGAGTGGAACTCGGCTTCGGAAGCTCGGAAGGGGGGCTGAGCGGGGGCTCTATCTGGCTGAAACCGCTGTCAGTACGATGGGGGCTCTGAGGAGCGTTTCCCCATGCGTCCGGATTTTGAGGTTGAGCTGCGGGCGGCCCTGGCCGAGGGCCTTCTCTCCGAGCAGGAGGCAGACAGTCTGCGCGAGGAGGCTCGGCGCCTGGAGCGGAGTCCCCTGGCATTGCTCCGTGAGCGAGGCCGCTTGTCCGAGGGGACGCTCATCTCGATGATGGCGCAAGTACGGGGCGCCACGCCCCAGGCGGCCGACGCAGCCCCTCCAGCATCGTCAGTCCCCGAGGTCCCAGTCTTTCCCGTCAGCGGTTGGGAGCGTTACCAGTGCGTGCGCTTCCTCGGCGAGGGTGGAATGGGGCGGGTCTTCCTCGCGCATGATCCGCGGCTGAACCGCAACGTGGCCTTGAAGTTCGTCCGGGGTGACGAGCCCGAGCTCACCCAGCGCTTCCTCTCCGAAGCCAGGGCCCAGGCGCGGGTGAACCACGAGCGGGTGTGCAAGGTCTACGAGGTGGGCGAGGTCCAGGGTCGCGTCTACATCGCGATGCAGTTCATCGAGGGGCGGACGCTGAGCACGCTCGCCCGCGAGCTCTCCGTCGAACAGAAGGTGTTGGTGCTCCGGGAGGCCGCCGAGGGCGTGCACGAGGCGCACCGAGTGGGCCTCATCCACCGGGATCTCAAGCCCTCCAACATCATGGTGGAGCGCGCGGAGGATGGGACGCTGCGCCCCTACGTGATGGACTTCGGGCTGGCGCGAGACTGGAACGATGGGGCCACCATCACCGGCGCGGTGATGGGCACGCCCCAGTACATGTCGCCCGAGCAGGCCCGCGGAGAGATCTCCAACCTGGATCGCCGGGCGGACGTCTACAGTCTGGGCGCCACCCTCTACAGTGTGTTGACGGGCCACCCGCCCATTCCCGGCGGTAACGGGCTGGAAGTGCTCAGGAACGTCCTCGAGGTGGAGCCACGCCCGCCGCGCGCGGTGGATCCAAACATCCCCGCGGACCTCGAGGCCATCGCGCTCAAGTGTCTGGAGAAGGAGCGCTCGGCCCGGTATGACTCGGCGCGCGCCCTGACCGAGGAGCTCGACCGCTTCCTCTCGGGCGAGCCGGTGCAGGCCCGCTCCAACAGGGCCTGGTATCGCCTGCGCAAGAAGCTCCACAAGCATCGGCTCGTGGCGTCCGTGGCCGCGGTGGCGGCCGTGCTCGTGCTCCTGGCCCTGGGTCAGGCGGGGATGGCCCGCCGCGAGACCGCCGTGCGCGAGCGCCTGGCCCGGCGGTTCACCGAGTCCGTGGAACGCATCGAGGCGCTGGCGCGCTACTCGGACCTCTCCCATCTGCACGACACACGCGCGGATCAGCGGGCCATCCGCGCGAGGATGGCGGCGCTCGAGGCGGAGATCCAGGAGGCGGGCGAGCAGGCCGTGGGGCCTGGCCACTACGCGCTGGGGCGCGGCTTCCTCGCGCTCGGAGACGAGGCCAGGGCTCGCGAGTCCCTGGAATCCGCCTGGAAACAGGGCTTCCGCGAGCCTCGGGTGGCCTACGCGCTGGCCCTGGTGACGGGGCACCAATACCAGGAGCAGCTGCTGGAAGCTGAGCGCATCCGCGACACCGAGCGGCGAGAGGCTCGCAAGCGGGAGGTCGAGCGCCGCTACCGGGAGCCGGCGCTGGCCTATCTTCGCCAGAGTGAAGGGGCAGAGGTTCCCTCCGCTGCGTATGTGGCAGCGCTGCTCGCCTTCTACGAGAACCGATGGGACGAAGCCCTCGCTCAGCTGGACGCCATCGGCACTGAGCTCTCCTGGTTCTATGAGGCCCCGAAGCTGCGCGGAGACATCCTCTTGGCTCGTGCCATGCGGCAGTGGAACCAGGGCAAGCACGAGGGAGCGCTGGCGGACTTCGAGGCGGGCCGGAAGGCCTATGCCGAGGCGGCTTCGATCGGCGAGAGCGTGGCTTCGATCTACGCAGCTCAGGGCGAGCTGGAGTACGGCGCGCTCATCCTGGAGCTTTACGGGAAGGGCGAGGTCACTCCCCATTACACCCAGGCGCTCCAGGCTGTCTTTCGCGCGCTGGAGGCCATGCCGGAGCATTACGACGCCCGCGTGTTGGAGTCCCGTCTCCATCGGCGGCTCGCCGAGCATCAACGCAACCTGGGCGATTACTCGGAGACGTTGCCGGAGAAGGCCGTGGCCGCCGCGCAAAGCGCGCTGAAGCTCGAACCCTCGCGGTCGAAGGCTCGGCTGGAACTGGGGCAGAGCTATTGGATTTGGGGTGACACCCGCCAGAGCCACTCGTTGGACCCGCGCGAGCAACTCCGCAAGGCAGTCGAGAGCTTCGAGAGCATCGCCCCGGAGGAGCGGGACTACGACTTCCTCCTCAACCTGGGCATGGTCTACCAGACATGGGCCGACTACGAGGAGCAGGTGGGCGCGGATCCACTGCCCAGGTACGGCAAGTCGATCGAGTCTTATCACTCCGCCATCCAACGGGACGGCCAGGTGCCGGAAGGTTGGATCAACCTGGGCATTGCGCACTACACGCGCGCCACCCATCCACGGGCCCCGGAGCCGGACGGAGACCTCACCCAGGCGCTGGCGGCATTGGACAAGGCCCGGACCCTCAACCCTGGTCACGTGGTGCCCTATTTCTACGCGGGGCTGGCGCATGAGCTCGTGGCCCGGAGGCTTCGCGTCGCGGGAGGTGAGCCGGGCCCCTCGCTGGAGCGCTCCGCGGAGATGTTCCGGAAGGGGCTCGAGCTCAGCCCCAGCATTCCCCAGCTTCACAACGGCCTGTGCCTGACGCTGATCCAGCAGGCTCAGGCGAGCTGGGACCGCGGCGGCAATCCCTTCCCTGCGCTGGAGCAGGCCCAGGCTGCCTGCGAGAAGTCCGTGGCCATCGCTCCGAAGAGTGGCTACGGGCAGATCAACCTCAGCGAAGTGCTCGCCCATCGAGCGCTGTACCAGCGCGCCCGGGGAGAGGATCCCAGCCCGAGTGTACGAGCGGCCGACGAGGCCCTGCGGCAGGCGCTCCAATGGCTTCCGGAGAACGCGGGGGCCCTGGCCAACCGCGGCATGGTCCATGCCATCCTGACCACGTTCGAGCTGGAGCATGGGAAGGACCCTCGCCCCAGCATCTCGCGGGCGGAGGTGGCGCTGCGGCAGGCACTCGCGCGCAATCCGACCCACGCCGAGGCCTGGTACTACCTGGGAGAAGCGCTGGGAGCCAAGGCGCTAGCCCCGGGGGGGCGCCCCCAGGACTCCGAGGACGCGGCCCAGGCGTTTCAGAAGTGTCTTGAGCTGGCGCCGGAGCGGCAGGAGTTCCGCATTGGCTTCGGGCATTTCCTCCGCCGCTGGTCCACCCGCTTGATGCAGGGGAAGCAGGACCCGGCTCCCTCGCTCCAACGCGGGCTGGAGCTGGCCCAGCAGCTCCTCGCGGTGCGGCCCGGATGGCCAGACGCTCGCCTCTTGCGAGGCAGTCTGTTGGCGGTCCAGGCGGCGCTCCCCTCCGCCGCCCCCGGACAGAAGCAGGAGTGGCGCGGACAGGCCCGGGAGGAACTCTCCAGCGCGCTCTCCGCCAACCCGGGCTTTCAACGGGAGTGGGGAAGCGCCCTCCAGCGACTCCAGTCCAGCGGGCCCTAGCCCCCGGGGGCCGCGACGTTTCGCGAATGTCGGCGACATGTCGCTGACAGCTGCTCCACCCCCTCCCAGCCCTGCCCGGCGGGGGTTCTCCTCTGAACAGCCCCCACGCAGGTGTTGGCACGCAGCGTGCTCAAGGGCACTCCGAGTTCATTCGAGACTCCCCGAACCCGGAAGGCCCACCCTCATGTACGCCCCCCGTTGGAAGAAGCTGATGTTCGCCGCCAGCCTCGCCGTCCTCCCTGCCTGCGGGCTGGAGGACCCGAAGAGCCCCGAGGCCAAGGGGCTCGACCCGCAGGCCCCCACGGAACTGGGCCAAACGCGGGCCGCACTCACGACTGGCCCGGCGAGCTGCCAGGACATCAATAACGCCAATCCCTCTGCGGCGGATGGCGAGTACGTGCTGTTCCACGGCGGCGATAGGTCCAAGCCCTGGTCGGCGTGGTGCCGCAACATGGCGGGCACTCCCGCGGAGTATTTGTCGCTGCCGTCGACGGGCCCCTCGCTCAACTTCTCCCAGTACACCGCGGGAGTTAACAACGGCGGCGGCACCAACGTGCGGACCCTCTTCACCAAGGTTCGCATCGACCCCGCCACCCTGCGCGTGAGCGCCGGCGACCAGACCTTCTCCACCTCCTCCGGGTTGCTCTGGCACGGGGATGCCGTCACCTCGATGTCCTATGCCGCGGCGATGAACTGCGACTTCGGCAACCCTGGAGTGGGCAATATCGACCTGCGGGGCACGTCCTTCGCGGTGGCGCCCAACCAGTTCGTGGCGGTCGGCTCCTACCCCTCTGGTGCGGCCACCTACAGCGCGAACAACCAGGTGGTGGACCTGTGGGGCCGGGGGGATTGCGGCTGGATGTCGGTGCAGGGCGCCGACCATCCCTTCAACGGGCGGCCCGCGCAGTTGCAGCTCCAGTACAGGCAGAGCACCCCGGCGAGCTGCCAGGACATCAAGAACGCCCATCCCTCCGCGGCGGATGGCGAGTACGTGCTGTACGTCAACGGCGACGCGGCCAAGCCGTGGGAGGCGTGGTGCCGCAACATGGCGGGCACTCCCGCGGAGTATCTGTCGCTGCCGTCGACGGGCTCCTCGCTCAACTTCTCCCAGTACACCGCGGGAGTTAACAACGGCGGCGGCACCAACGTGCGGACCCTCTTCACCAAGGTTCGCATCGACCCCGCCACCCTGCGCGTGAGCACTGGCGACCAGACCTTCTCCACCTCCTCCGGGTTGCTCTGGCACGGGGATGCCGTCACCTCGATGTCCTATGCCGCGGCGATGAACTGCGACTTCGGCAACCCTGGAGTGGGCAATGTCGACCTGCGGGGCACGTCCTTCGCGGTGGCGACCAACCAGTTCGTGGCGGTCGGCTCCTACCCCTCCGGTGGGGCCACCTACAGCGCGAACAACCAGGTGGTGGACCTGTGGGGCCGGGGGGATTGCGGCTGGATGTCGGTGCAGGGCGCCGACCATCCCTTCAACGGCCGCAGCGCCCAGCTCCAGCTCGAGTACGCGTCTGCTCCTCCCGCGCCTCCCGCGCAGCCGACCTCGGGCAGCTTCAACTTCAACGCCTCCAACACCAACAGCGCGACGCAGAACACCACGCCCTTCGACGTGACGCTCACCGCCGGGCAGACGCTCTCCTTCGGCACCTGCTCGGTGAACGGCGCGTCCGGCTCGGGTGACACCTACCTGCGGCTGTATGCCCCGGATGGCACGCACGTGACCGCGAATGACGACGCCTGCGGTTACCTCTCGTTCGTGGGCTACACGGCCACCCAGTCCGGCACCTACCGGATCCAGGCCGGCTGCTACTCCTCTTCGAGCTGCAGCGGCACGGTGGCCTTCACCATCCAGTAGGGGCCTCTCTCAAGGAGTGTACGATGGGCGGACCATGCGCCCCGTACACTCCTTGCTCCTCGTCTTGTGTCTGTCCTGCACATCCCCTTCGTCGAGTTCCCCGTCCACCCCGAAGGACTTCTTTCAGGAGCCGGACCGGGTGCAAATCTTCATCGCCGTGACGGATCCGAAGCTCCTGGGTGAAGAGCCCTTTCCCAACCAGGAGAACCTCCCTCACAACGGTCAGTACGTCTTCTCCGAAGAAGGTTCCGAGCTGAGCAGGGCGGAGCGTCAGGCGTTGGCGAAGAGCTGGGTGGCACCGGAGAACTACACGCCAATGCCGCCGCGCAAATGCCTCTTCAATCCCAACATCGCCCTGCGATTCTGGCGCGGCAAGACCTGGGTGGATGCGGTCGTGTGCTTCACCTGTCATCGGATCAACTTCCTGGACGAGCAGGGGAACAGCATCAACCCAGGCTTCCTGCAGGACTTCGGCTTGCTGGGCCAGCTCTCGCGGCGCGCGTTCCCCGGCAGGCAATTCATGGGCTTGCAATGAAGGAGAGGCAGAGCGTCGGACCTCTCCCTGCTGCGCATGCTCCCTCTCCCTCTGGGAGAGGGCGGGGGGTGAGGGTAGTCCCCTGCGTGTCTCTCGCTGCCGCGATGTCATACAGAGGGAAGACCCTCACCCTAGCCCTCTCCCAGAGGGAGAGGGGACATCCACGGGTGCGGCGCTGAGGAAGGCGTTCGCGATACCTCCCTCCCAGAGTCGAAGGTGATGACGTCGAAGCGGCGTTCCATGCGTGCTGGGTGAGCCATCTCTCGAGGGTGGGCTTGCCCCGATGACGTGGGGCCGGCTCGACAGGAACTTCCCTCAGGGCTTGGAGGCTGTGAGGGAGCCGGGCTGGCCCTGCCCGCCGATGGGCACGGGTCTCTGCCCCAGCCCGCTGAGGCGCAGGCTATAACGTGACTCTCCCGAGTCACCCGCGAGCATGTGATTCACCTCGAGGATCCTGCTCCCGCTCTCGATGTCCACGCGATCCTCCTCATCTTCACTCTGGGGGTCCCACAGTGACTGGAGCGAGGTGGCCAGCTTCTTGATGAGCCGCCCGGGTTCCAGCGTTGGCCGGAACAAGGGGGTCTTCTGCTCCTCCTGCTTGAAGAACCACAAGCCAGCGCCCCCGAACTCGTCGGGCTGGAGCACGATCTCGATTTCATCCTGTGGCGCCACCACCAGGTACATCTCGGGTTGATCGTCTGGCTCCCACGTTCCCTTCCAGTTGACCACCACCCTGCTGGTGACCTTGGACTGCCCTGCCTCGGAACGGATCGGGTATTTCCTGCTGAGCTCTCTGGAGATGATCAGTTGATGTCTCGCCACGGTGCTGCTCCTTTCGAACCTGCGCCAACGCTGTGCAGCGGACATGCCGCGATTCAGGAGCTCCGGGCGCTCAGGCCCAGTTCCTTGAGGCGCCGGTTGAGCGCCTTCTTGGAGACCTCCAGGCGCTGGACCATGGCGTTCAGGTCGCCTCCGCACGTTTGATGGCAGGCGGTGATCTCCTCCGCGCTCAGGGTTCCCGCCCGGCGGATGTTCGGGTGCTTGTCGATGAGGTCGTAGATGGAGGAGCGCGGAATCCCGAGCGTGTCCGCCGCCGACTTGAGATCCCAGGCGTGCTGCCGCAGCGCGGAGAGGAGTTCCTCTCCGGTGACCTCGGTGGACTTGCGGCGAGCCACCGCAGTGGGCGTGGGGGCGGGTTCTAGCTTCGGAGCGGGCCCCGCGGCGTCCAACTCCTCGGCGAGCCGTGGATCCAGTTGCAGGACGGCCTGCCCCCGGCTGCCAATCACCAACTGCCGGGTGATGTTGCGCAACTGCCGGATGTTGCCGGGCCAGGCGTAGCGCAGCAGCCGCACCGCGAGCGACGCGGGCAACCAGGGCTCGGCATAAGGGTCCTGGGGCGTCAGGCGGTGGGCCTCGCCAATGGCCTCCAGCTCCTCTCGCGCGAAGTGTTGGAACAGCATCCCGAGGTCCTCGCGGCGCTCGCGCAGGGGGGGCAGCCGGATTTCATAACCGGCCAGGCGATGCAGCAGCGGCGCCTTGAAGCGCCCATCCCGGATGTGCTCCTCCAGGTTGGCGTCGGTCGCGGCGATCAGCCGGACATCCGTCTTGATGGGCGTATGCCCGCCCACCGGGTACAGCTCGCCGGTCTCCAGCACCCGGAGCAGCATCACCTGCACCTCCGGGGGCGCCTCGCCCACCTCGTCGAGGAACAGGGTGCCCCCCTGGGCCGCCCGGAAGAAGCCCTCCCGATCCCGAGTCGCTCCAGTGAAGGCGCCTCGGTGCGCGCCGAACAGCTCGGCGGCCGCCAGCTCCTTGGGGATGGCGCCCAGGTTCACGCTGATGAAGGGGCGCCCCTTGCGCGGGCTGTGCTGGTGGATGGCCTGGGCCACCAGCTCCTTGCCCGTGCCGGTCTCACCTCGGACCAGCACCGGGACGTTGAGGTCGGCGATGCGCTGGATGTGCTCGCGCACGCGCCGGATGCCCGGGCTCTCGCCCACCATGCCCAGCGTGTCCCCGGGTGCTCGCGCCTTGTTCGAGGCCTGGTGCAGCAGCACCACCACCCGGCCCGAGAGCTCCAGCAGCACGCCCGCCGCCAGCTCCTCCGGCGTGAATTCACGGCTCGTCAGCAGCTGCCCATCCACCACCACCCGGGTTCCGCCCTCTCCCACGCGCACCCGGAGCCGCCCTTCTTCGCCAGGTGAGAACACGATGGGGGTCCGGCTCACGAAGGGATCGGACAGGGGCTGCCCGAAGGTCTCTCCAGGCCGGGTGAAGTTCGGGCCGTTGCGAGACACGGCCACCTCTCGGCCCGCCGCGACCCCCTCCAGCACGAGTCGCTCTCCCGCCCGGGTGGCCGTGGGGTGGGAGATGAGGGTCAGCACCGGCACCGCCTGGTCGGCGGATGCCACGGTGCTTGGCGTATGGCCGATGGCCGTGGAGACCTCGGCGACCAGCGGGGGGGACTGGGACTCGCGGGGCTCGGAGCGAGACATCGCCCGCGACTGTACCACTTCCCTCCCGTGGCCCGTCTCGCGACCTCCAGGGCCGCGACGTTTCGGGGAGTTGGCGACATGTCGCCGACAAACCGCGCCATGGTCTCCGAGGCCTTCCCCGCGGGGTTTCTCCTCGGAAGCTCCTCCGGGGACGTGCTGGCACGAGGCATGCTCAGGGTCGCCGCGAGCTCGTTCAAGGCTCCCTGAACCCAGAAGGACCCACCATGAAGAAGATTCATCCCCCCGACTTCGCCATTTGCCTCCCCGTGAAATCGAAGAGCCTCCCCTTGCGGGGATTACTCCTGGGCGCCGCGCTCATGGCGGGCGTGGGCTGCGGCCCGGGGGAGGAACTCCCCGCGCAGGAGGAGACCGGCTCGAGCGGCCAGGCTCTCGCCACCACGGTGCTCCTCTATGAGCATGGGAACTACGGGGGCCGCGTCCAGTCCCTCCAGCCCGGCCGCTATGACATGAGCCAACTGACCGGCGTGGGCAATGACTCGGTCAGCTCCCTCCAGGTGCCGAGCGGCTGGAGCGTCACGCTCTACGAGCACGGCTTCGACGGCAGGTCGAAGCTCTTCACCGCCGATACCGTCTGGGTGGGAGACGACTTCAATGATTTGACCTCGAGCGTGGTGGTGGAGGCGCCCTCCATGCCGCAGAGCAACTCAGTGTATGGCCATTGGAGCGGCTCGGGCGGGATGAACCCCGCCAGCACGGCCAACCGCCAGTTCATCGTGGACTACACCGGCCCGGCCAGCACGGTGACGTTCAACCTCACCGCGCCGCTCGACACCTACCTCTACCTGACGGATGTGAACGGCAACGTCCTCGCCCAGGACGATGACAGCGGTGGGAACCTCACCTCGCGTCTGTCCTATTTCCTGTCGCCGGGCACCTACAAACTCGTCGCGGCGACCTACTCCCCCGGGGCGAGCGGGGAGTTCACGCTCAAGGCGGACAAGGCGGTCATCCGCTACCCCCAGCGGCTCTTCGTCCAGGCGGCGACCTCGTTCAACTGGATCTACGACGACCATGGGACGGGCGCCGACAACGATGTGGCCGTCTGGCGCGCCAACCTCGCCCAGTACCCCGGTTACTACTCGCTGGGCGACGTGGCGCAGCCCTTCCATGGCTCGGCTCCCCGGGTGAGCTGGGTCGCCAGCGGCGAGGGCGATGTGCTGGCGCGGCCCGCCGATTACGCCTGGGTGTGGAGCGATTGGGGCTCGGGTGGCACGCATGACGTCTCCATCTGGGAGCCGCTGCCCGCCGCGGGCTACACCTGCCTCGGCACCGTCACGGTTCTCGGCTACGACAAGCCCTCGACTGACCTCATCCGCTGCGTGCGCAGCGAGTACGTGCTCCCGGCGAACCCCTCCGGGCTCTGGAATGACAGCGGCTCGGGCGCGGACTACGACGTGGGCATCTGGCAGGTGGAGCCTCGGGACCATCGCGGCCTGGCGCTCTCCACCTTCATCGCCCGGCCCAGCCACTCGGACACCGGCGGCAACCGCTACTGGGTCATCAACAAGAGCGCCACCGCCAACGTGGAGTTCAAGGGCACGCCCGTGGATGCCGTGACGGCCGCCCTGTTCGCGCCGCTCATCTGGCTGCATGGGGAGGAGTATTACTTCCCGTCCTCGATCGGGTTCTTCCTCCCCAACGTGCACGAGTCCAACGGGTACATGGTGACCAACCAGGCCCTGGGGTGTGACTCCTGCACGGATCCCCAGTTCCTCGATGGTCAGCGCCCGAACACGACCTCGGTGCCCATCTACGCGGAGATCATCAACCGCACCCAGGGTGGCCAGCCGACCAACATCACGGACATCGTCTACTGGACCTTCTACCCGTACAACAACGGCAAGCGCGTGTGCATCGGCTGGTACTCGCCCTGGGGCTGTGTTGGCGGTTACTCCACCTTTGGCAACCACGTGGGAGACTGGGAGCACCTCACGGTCCGCTTCGTGGAGGGCCGGCCGTCCCAGGTGTTCCTGAGCCAGCACTCGGGGGGGCAGACCTTCAACTTCGGGGACAAGAACAACCTGGCCCTGGCGGGCTTCCACGCGGAGGTGTACGCGGCGCAGGGCTCGCACGGCATCTACCCGGACGCCGCCCGGCACATCTACAAGACCATCGGCAACGGGGACTTCCTCGCCGATGACACGAGCCGCGGCATCCCCTGGTACACCTGGAACAGCACCGTGTCCTTCGTCCGGCAGTCGCCCGGTACGTATGGCGGGAGCCAGTCGTGGCTCAACTCCACCAGCCGTTGGGGCAATCCCAAGTCCGGGTGCAACTTCTCGGAGCAGGTGAGCGGTGAGTGCGTGCTCAACGACGGACCCACCGGAATCATGGACAAGTCCGCCTCCAATCCCGAGAACCTGACGCTGGACTGAGGCTTCTTGGGCTCCCGTCTCCGCTCAAAGCCAGAGCTGGAGTCCAGGCCGTACCGCGCTCAGGCGCCGCAGGAAGTCACCTGGCTGCACGAACTGCTCGACGTGCAGCACCCCACCCGGACGATGGCCGGAGAGCAGCAGCCGCGCGACCTCGGCCGCAACCAGCCCGGTGAGTTCCGCCTCTCGTCTGCCGGAGAGCGCGAACTCCCGGGTGGCGGGGCGGGTTCCGATAAGTCCCTCGGCCCGAGCCAGAATGGCGCAGTCCTCCGAGCCGAGGTGCACCGCACGTAGCGAGCGGATCGCACCTCGGCGGATGATGGGCCTGCGCAGCAGCCGCGACAGGCGCAGCCGCGAGGCAAGGCCCACCATCGATGTGAGCAGCGCCGAGTCGAAGCACATCCAGGTGGAGACAGTGGGAAGGGTGAGCGTGCGTGCCACCACGCGCTGATCAGGGAAGTTGAACCTGTAGGCGCGCCGCTCCTGTGAGGAGCCTGGAAACCGGACGCGTGCGTGCTCGCCAAAGCCACGGACACGGCGAAGACGACCGTCCTGGAAGACGTCGAACTCCTCATCCAGGTTGTCCAGCATCCACCCGATGGCCGCCTCGCCATGTTCATCGCCGGCCCCCAGCATCAGGAAGAGGTCCATCTTCCCCACCCGGTCGAACTGCCTGGCCGCATGAGCCGCCAGAAGGTTCGTCAATCCAGGGGCAACACCCACGCTGAGGAGTGCCGTGCTTCCGCTCTGTCTGGCCAGGGAGTCAAGCCGCTCGAAGGACGTCAGTGACTCCTGCTTTGCGGTCACGTCGATGTAGTCGATACCAGCGGCGAGGCAGTGCTCGACGAGCTCCGTTCCGTCCTGGTCCACGCACATGATGACGAGCCGTGCCCGGGCCAGGAGGGGGTGCTGACAGCCCGCCGTGAGCTCGAAGTCCGTTGCTTGGGCACCACCTCCGAGCGTGGCGGCGAAGGCCTCGGCCTTCACCCGGCTACGACCCGCGATGACCACCTGTCCGGGGAAGATGGGGGCGAGGAAACGGGCTACCGCCTGTCCGACCTGACCATATCCACCCACGATGAGAATGAGGGGCTCTCCACTCATCTCCCAGCCTCCCAGCCCGCGGTGACGGAACGCGCCCGGAGCCACTCGCGGAGGATGCGCCAGTGCGACCGCACCACCCACGCCGCGATGGGAACCTGCAAGACACCGGTGAGCTCGAAGAGCAGGTCATCGGGCAGGGAATAGACGGAGGCCGGGAAGAGGCGGCCCATCACCTGTGGACTGGCGCCCGCCAGGAACAGGAGGTCCTTGAGGACGTGGCTGTACAATCCCTCGAAGGCACCAAGCCAGCCCACCGGAATGGCCGCCGTCAGGAGCGTGAACACGGCGAGGCCCACGCTCCGGTAGGTGACGGACGCCGCGCTCGCCCCGAGAAGCAGGGCTCCGGCAACCACGGCGAGCCCCACCACATGCAGGCGCCAGGGAGTGGCATAGAGCCATGCTCCGTAGACGTGGTGGACGACAGTGAGCAACAAGACTCCCAGGGACGCACGGGTGGAGCGTCGGACCAGAAGCCGGAAATCGGTCGGGTTCTCATGAGCAGGCATCGCTGATTTTCTGTACCGTGCGAGTCCTGAACACCAGCGCGCTTCGGGAACCTCACTTGTGCGCGCCGCGCATGAATCATGGAATGGGGAGCCACTCCAGGTGAAATCCCTCGCGAACATCGAAGCCTTCGTCCGAGCCGTGGAGCAGGGAGACTTCACCCGTGCGGCCCGGACACTCGGGCTCACTCCCTCTGCCGTCAGCCGGCGGGTTGCCCGCCTGGAAGAGGAGCTCGGATTGGCGCTGTTCCGCCGGACGACTCGCGCCTTGCGGCTCACGGATGACGGCCGTGCGTTCTACGACCGATGCAGGCGCGTCCTGAGCGAGCTGGAAGAAGCCCAGGAGGCCATGACCCGCGTGCGAGCCAAGCCGACGGGAAGGCTCCGGGTGGATGCCCCTCAGGTTCTCGGACAGCTCATTCTCGTTCCCGCCCTTCCGAGATTCTTCAAACAATACCCAGGCATCCAGCTCGAGCTCACCCTCAGGGATTACCTGGTGGATCCAGTGGTCGAGGGCGTCGACGTGCTCCTGCGCATTGGAACCCTCCGGGACTCGGGGATGATGGCTCGAAAGCTGGGGGTCACCCGGATGGTGGCGTGCGCGTCGCCGGGCTACCTGAGGCACCACGGGCGCCCCCGGACACCCGAGGACCTCTCCACGCATCACTGCCTCGGGTTCCTGCGGGAATCAGGTCCCGTCCCGTGGCGGATGAGCACGGGGGAGTACGAAGTGACGGGTCCGTTTCACGTGAACCAGGGCGCGTCGCTCCGCGATGCTGCCGTGGCCGGCCTGGGCATCTGCTGGCTCTTCGATTTCATGGTCGCCGAGGAGCTGGCATCCGGGAAGGTGGTGCCGGTCCTGGAGGAGTACGCGTGTGACGAGAGGCCCATCCACGCGCTCTACTCGGAGAACCGGCACCTCCTACCGAAGGTGCGCGTCTTCCTCGACTTCGCGGCGTCTCTCCTGGCGAAGCCCCGAAGGGGATGAGGGGCGAGGTGCACCCGCAGCCCGTGTTCTGCTCCGGAGTGTCCCGTCCTACGGCTCAGCTCACTCAGGCTCTTCTTCGCAGGCCATCACGCCCAGCTCGACGTTGGGGATGCGGGAAAGCTCGAGCTCAGCGCGCTCCAGGGCCTCCAGGATGTCCTGCGGGGAGGCCAGCTTCACCTCCACGTTGCAACCGGTGAGGAACTTCAGGTCGTCGATGGCATGGGAATGGGTGGGGTCGCTCATGGCGACGGTGAGCGTGCTGCCAACCCGACTCAAGGGAACCAGGCTGTGCTTGCGGGCCAGTTCCAGCGGTACGACGCGCCGAAACATGTCCAGATCGAGCTCGCGGCCGTGGAGCTGGATGCTGTCCTTGGGGGAGACGAGGCCCACCGGCACCGCAACGCAGTGGCCGGCCCGGGCGTGCTGCGCGGCCTCCTGCGTGCTTTGGCTCAGGTACACCCGCTTGTGGCAACTGCCGCACCAGCGCACTCCGGCCTCGGCGGTCTCCTGGAGAGCGTCCCACTGCATTGGGCACTTGAACTGAAAGCGCACGTGGCAGTTCTGGATGGGCTTCTCGGCCATGCTCACAAGCCTACCACGCTCATGAGCAGGCTGATTTCGAGGCCTTGTCCGTGAGGCCTGTCACGGATTGACGCAGGTGAAGCTCTCGGCCGAGGTGGCAGCTCCCGTGCCGTTGTACCTGGGGTACTGCGGGTATTTGCACAGGGGGCGGGAGAAGACGCTCTGGCCCGTTTCGGCGTTCAACTTCGTCGCCACCAGGTTCGCCTGGGAAGGAGCGACGCCCTTCTCGACCCAGTTCTCCAGGGCGGTGAGCAGATCCACCGCGTCCGCGCCCGCGCCGCCGAAGCAGTGGTTGACGCCGGGAGCGGGGAAGTACTCGACGAACGTGTCCGCCGCGGCCTGGCCACCCGCAGCCGTGACCAGCCTTTCGTAGTACGCGGCCGTGCCATGCTGGCTGATGGCCGCATCGGTGCCGCCGTGCCAGAGAATCAGCTTCCCGCCGCGCGCCTGGAATCGCCCCAGGTCCGCGCTGTTGGCCGACACCAAGGTCGACGCCGCGTTGATCTCCGGGAGCCATTCGTCCGGGTTGAACGCCAATGGGTCGTAGTCAGGGTTCTTGGTGATGAAGAACTTGATCAGGCCGGCCCCAAACAGGCCGCCTCCCGTCAACGAGGCATTGTCATTGCCGGTGATCCACGCTGACCAGCCTTCCGGGTCAGCCTCGCCTCCGAAGGGCCATCCCGGGTTGATGACCTCCCCATTCAGCACCATGGGGGAGTAGAGGGTCCGGACCGAGGCCTCCTGCTCGGCCGTCAGGCAGCCCATGTTGTCGGGTCCGGTGCAGCGCAGGGCGGCGGGGTCGAACTCGCAGGCGGCCGGGTGGGAGATGATGCCGTCGGCGAGGCCATCTTTCGCGTCACAGGTGTCGAGGACTGCCTTTCCCAGGATCCCGAGCTTCACGTTGGGGAGACCGGCCCCGGGCTTGGAGAGCTGCCGGTGGTTGCGGTTGAACGCCAGCATCAGCTCCACGAAGTTGTAGGCGGGGGCCCGGGCAATGATTCCGTCGAAGTCTTCCGGCCAGCGTTGCGCTTCGATCAACGCTTCACGGCCTCCGTTGGAGCAGCCCTCGAAATACGTCTTCGCGGAGCTCTTACCGTAGCGCTCCTGGATGATGGCCTTCGCGACGGGCAGCACGCGGTGGGTGGAGAGCTGCGCGAAGTCCTCGAGCTTCACAGGGTCCAGGGCGAATGAGCCGTCCAGGGCATTTCCCGTATGCCCACCATCCGAGGCGATGGAGGCGTAGCCCTTCGCCGTGTAGATGTCTCCACTGGGAATGGAGCCGTCGAAGCCACCACCCCCTGCGAAGACGGTCTTCTCGTTCCAATCGGTGGGCAGGCGCACCTCGAAGTTGAGCGAGGGCTCCAGCGCACCCTGGACCTTGCAATACTCCGGCAACTTGTCGGACGCGGCGACGAGCACGGCGCTGGTGATGCGAGCTCCCTGTAGGGTCTTTCCCCGGAAGCTCTCGCAGTGAGTCCGGGCCGGAGAGCCACACCCTCCCAGGGTCAGTAGCACTGCGACGGACGCGCCGAGCCAGGGACTCGAGTGGCGCACACCCTGATGCTTCTCTGAACTCATGATGCTGTTCTTCTCCGATGTCATGAACGAGCCCCGGCCCGACTCGATGGCGGACGAACATAGCGGCGAGATGCTCGTGAGGACAGCAGCAGGATGCTGGTTGGGAGAGGGTGGTTTACAATGGTGCGCTACGCCGGGCCCGTGGAGGTGGCGCGATGAGACGCTGGTGGATGCGAGGAGGGCTGCTCGCGGTGCTGGCCCTGGGGATGGGGTTGGCCATGTTGCGTGCTCCGGACGCTGCATCTCTGCCGGCCGCGGAAGGCGCGTCCGGTTCTCGGGGGCCCATGGCCCGGATGTTCCAGACGCTGTTGCTTGCCGAGCCTTCCGCCGGCGAAACGACCTTGCACATCCGGGGAACCGTGAAGGGCGCGCAGGGACCCGTGGCGGGAGCGCGGGTGCTCGCCTCGGCCACGGTGGAGGGAGAGTCGCTCTCGGAGCTGCCCTGCCCCGACTCCCCCATGAAATCCATCTCCGAGTGTGCCAGTTCCGCTCCGTTGCTCGAGCTCGTGGCGCAGCGCTCCGGCGAGGCGCCAGTGCTCGCGCGGGCCACGTCCGCCGCGGATGGCTCCTTTTCCCTGGAGGGGCTGAAGGCAGGCCGCCATGCCCTCTGGGTGGAGAGCCCCGAGGGCACCGCGCTGCTGCTGGACGTGATGGCGGGCGAGGAAGGGGTGGAGCTGGTGCTCGGGCCGGGCGTGCGGGTGTCGGGAGTCGTGAGCGGAGATGACGAGAAGCCGGTCGCGGGGGCGCTCGTCACCGCCATCTACAAGGCTCACAGCCGCTTCTTCGAGGCGGTCTCCGACGATACGGGACACTTCACGTTGGGCACGCTGCCTCGCGGTGAGTACAGCCTGGTCGTCTCCCGGGAGGGTCTATTGCCCCTGCGCTCGGGGTTCCTGGGCTATCCAGCCGAGATGAACCTGCGCCCCCAACTCTTCCGCGCGCGGCGCATGTCGGGCACGGTCGTGCATGGGGGCGAGCCCATGGCGGGGGTACAGGTGCGTACCCACTCCTATTGGGACTTCATCGAGCGGAAGGCGCTCACGGATGCGAGCGGACGCTTCTCCTTCGAGGGCCTCCCTCCCCAGGACACGTATGGCCTTACAGTCGTGCACGAGGGGCTGAAGGCCGCGCTCGACGTCGACTTCAAGGCGCCGGAAGGTTCCGACTCCAAGCTCCTCGGTGAGCGCACGGAGTTGCTCGTGGAGCTGACGCCTGCCATCGAGCTGCGAGGAATTGTGCGGGACGAGGCGGGTCGGCCCATTCTGAATGCGGAGGTGACGGTGGAGCAACAGGAGGGGGAGTTCTTCACGTACTCCACCTCGGCGGAGACGGATGCGGAGGGCCGCTACGTGCTGGACGCCTTGGAGCCCGGCATCTACCAGCTTGCAGTCGATGCCGAGGGCCATCTCACCTCGGAGCGGCAAACGCTGGAGGTGCTCAAGGGGACGGGCCATGCGGACTTCGTCCTCCCGCGCGCGACGCTTCTCGAGGGTGTTCTGGTGGATGCCGAGGGAGAGCCCGTTCCGGGTGAAACGGTGAACCTGACCTCGCCAGATCTGGAGGAAGCCTTCAGCACGATGTCCAAGGAGGGAGGGCGGTTCTCGTTCGACCTGTCCCATCCCGGGCCCTACCACCTCCAACTGCCTGGCGGGAGCATCCAGGAGCAGTCCCGCGTGGAGGTCACCGCCCCGGGGGATGTGCTTGTTCGCGTCGAGCGCCTGCCCAGGGTTCGAGGCCAGGTCGTGGATGAAACGGGCATGCCCCTGCCCTATGTCGAGGTGTCCATCTGGGCCGAGGCGCCTCACGACTCGAGGCACCAGCTTGGTTCCGCTCAATCGGGCTCGGATGGACGCTTCTCGCTCAAAGCTCCCTCCGAGGGCCGCTACCGGCTTGCCGCCGAGTTCTTCATGAGAGGCATTGCCGAGACGGTCATCCAGCGCGTGGAGGTGGACAAGCGAGGAGCTGAGGTGCAGGTGCGTCTGGGAGAGGGTGGCCGTGCGCTCTCCGGCGTGGTGGTGGATGCGCGGGGCCAGCCATTGGAGGGTGTCAACGTCGAGGTCCTCTCCACCCTGCACGCCTCGCTCCTGCGATGCGGGATGCCCGCGGGGGGGATGAAGACGGGCCCCGATGGCCGCTTCCAGTTCCAGCGCGTCTCGGGAGAGTCCCTGGTTCTGAAGGTGAGGAAGGACCTGTACGCGCTCTCTTGTTCGGAGGACGAGAAGCAGGAGTTGTTCCCGCTGACACCGGAGGCTCGGGAGGTGCGTGTCGTCCTCGTGAAGAGGGCCTTCGTCTACGGGCGGCTTGTCCAGGAGGATGGCGCGCCCGTGAACTCCTACACGCTCAACGGTTCGCAGAGGGCCCAGTCCGAGGGCCGCTTCTCATGGCTCATCCGGTGTACGGGGCCCCTGACGCTCGAGCTGTCCGCGCCGGAGGTGGTGCCCGGCTCCGTGCCGGTGCGGCGCTCCGTGGTCGTCCAGGAGGAAGTGAAAATGGATCTGGGGACGATCGTCATCGCCCGCCCGTGAGCACCTTCCGTCCCATCCCAGGAGCGCTCAGGAGCGGCTGCATGTTGGACGGTGCCAGCACCTCGCCCACGTCGAGCAGGGAGCGGACATGCCGGAGTAACTCGCTCCATTGACCGGCCGTGGATTTTCAGGTCGGTCAGGTTCACGAGGAGAGTGGGGGCGGAATCGGCCAGGTGCGTCCGAGGAGGGCTGCCTCGAGGAGTTACTGGAGCTTTTCCGAAGGAATCCACGGGGGCGCATCACCTGGACAGTCGTCGAAGGTGCGTGGGATCGTTGCATCAACTTCCGGCAGTTCATCAGGGCCATCGAAGATGCAAACGCTTCTGCTCACCCTCCTGCTTGCCGCGGCGGCCGCCGAACCCGCCGCGGGGCAACGCGTCTATGTGCGCGGTGCTTCCGTCAACCTGTGCAAGGAGCCCTCGTTGCAGGCGGAGTGCTTGGAGACGCTCCAGAGCGGAACGGAATGCCGAATCACCGAGAAGCTGGAGGGGGACTGGCTGAAGCTCCAATGCGGAGGAAGGGAGGGCTACGCGCCCGAGCCCTTGTTCGGAGCGGAGATGCCCTCGTCCGAGCAGCGTGCGGAAGAGGCCACGAAAGCGGTCTCCGGAAGTGGCGGCGTCTCCGCCGTGGATCTCATCCAGAAGAACTACAGCGCCAGATATGCGGGCCCGGCACCGGTGCCCTTGGCTCCCGAGGTGGCACCCGTCACGCTCGCCGTGCCCACGGTCGCCCAGGCGCTCCATGACTGGTACGCCGCGGAGATTCGCAAGGACAACAAGGCACTGGCCAGGAAGCTGCGCAAGCTCAAGGCCAAGGCCTACAACAACGTCCTCGCGCAGCGCCGGACCAAGGCGCTGGAGTGTGTCACCAGGCTACCCGCGGAGCTCCAACCGCAGGTGGAGGCGTTCCTGGCAGCCAGCGAGGCGGAGGCTCAGGACGCCTCCGTTCGCAAGCTCCAGGAGGCCACCGAGGGACAGCCCCGGGAGGTTCTCGACTGTGTGGATGCCGCGGTGGTGAAACTCGACAGCCGGGGAGTGCTCGTGGGCGGGTTGACATGGGGGAAGACGGCCGAGGGTACCGAGAAGCTCAAGCCGACCCGTTACAGCCCCGGGCTGGCATTCATTCTGAGGCCCCAGGTGCTCACTGCCTGGCCCGGTCGGGCCGACTCCGCCCTGCGTGTGATTGATCCCCGGCAGGGCCCCTGGAAGGTCCTGCTGGCCCACACCTACGGAGAGAAGACCGGGACCCACCGAGAGAGATGGAAGAGGCTGAAGGCCACACAAGCTGCGGACTATCTCCAACAGAAGAACAACGGGAACATTCTCCTCGTTGACGAGGCGGATGTTCCCCTGGGGTGGCTCGACATGGACCAGGCCGCGTTCTACGAAGAGGAGTGGGCTGCGTCCGCGGACATCTCCAAACCTGTTTTCACGAGTGGTATTGCCGCCTTTGTTCAGGGAGTTTGGTGGAATCCTCAGGGATTCTCCGAAGCAGGTGGCGCGGGAGGCGTAGCGACGACCCGTTACCAGGATTCCGTTTACGTCATCGACTTCCTTCGTCTCGTCAAATTGGAGACGAGCCAGACATCAGTACCCGTGCGCAATCCCTATTCTGAGCCCTTGCAAAGCCGCCAACTCCGGAAGCTATATCAAGGTGAAGGGATTTATGAGAATGAACTCAAGGTGGTTGCGGAGTGTCGGGGTCACCCGGACTTCCTATGGAGTACCGGAGAGGAACTTGGCAGCATCACGGTCCACAAGGGGCGCCTTCAGTACAAACTGAAGACAGCGAACGTTAGGACGACACTCAGGAAACTCTACCGCCTGCGCTGAGTCACGTGAACGCCTATGGCTGACAACAACTATCCCTTCATCAAGCGCGAAGAGTATCAGCTTGAGCCAACGGCTGTTCTCCAGTCATCCCGCCTCTACCCTATCGATGGTTACGAAATACCGCCCGGGATCCTCGCGCATGCAACCCGGTATCACTTCATCCGGGTTCCGCTCCTTGGCCAGTTCAACCCGCGCGCAGGTGTGGACAACTGGTGCGGGCGCACCTCGGCCTCGATGCTGTGGAACTACCACCGACTCGTCGCCGGCCAGGTGCACTCCAGTGACGATTACATCACCCACTGGCGAGGCAGCGACGGCCAAGGTCAGATGAACCTGCGCTATCCGAGAGGAGATATTGCATTCATTCTACCGGACGGTCGTTATGCTTTCGAAGGACAACTCCGGGATGCATTCCAGTCCGTAAGGCTGGAGCAAACATGCATTCTCCCGGACAATGTTTCAAATCGTGACGGGCGCCTCCGAGACGCAGAGGAGATCCGCTTCTCGCTGGACAAGCAACGGCAGCATTTGAGTCCCATCCTGAAGTCGCTCGAGGACAACAACCCGTGCATTCTCTACACGGGCATGTCCACCTCATACGGTGGACATATCATCCTCGTCTGCGGTTACTGCGAGATGCCCGACCGGGACGGCAGCCTCAAGCTCTGGCTGCTTATCGCTGACCCCTCCCCGCCCAAGACCAGTAAGGGGCCCATGTGTACCCCGGTGGGTCATGGGAATGAGGACGACCATCTGCTCTTGTCGAAATTGCAAGAGGGGCAGAATGCACTCGTTGCGATTGCCAATGGCTCATGGGCATGTACGCGCGGTTATCTCTATCTCCTGCGAGCAAGCAAGCTGTTCGAGAGGAACACGCACAACCCTGCGGCGAAGATCTTGTGGCTGGACGACCTCTTGAATGAGAAAGTGGGTGGATACTTCATCCACAAAACCACACCGACTTTGCTTGACCCTCGGGTGGTCGTCACCAAGAACGTCATCAACAATCTCTGCTTCCCCTTTCAGGAAAAGCCCTACATCCTGACCAGCCCGATCCAATATTACACGCAAGCGGAGGCAGCTGGCTCTGGATTCTACCCCCTCGGCTCGAATCAATCGCTGCACGGGGGCGTTCACCTGCCACTCCCAATTCCCGAAACCCATTGGGTCAAGAGCAGTGCGCCAGGCTATATCGTGGCGGCGCGACTCTCGAAAAATGGTGCGGATAAGCCAGTTCGCGAGTTTCTCAACAACCACAACGGGTTTGTACTCGTGCGGCACGAGGTCGTGGAGACCATCAAGGGTGATGTCAGCGATGGAGCGAAGAAGCCCATCTCGAAGCCTGTGCCCTTCTATAGCCTGTACATGCATATGATGCCGACAGGCTGGCCGACGGACCCGGATGACCCCTACCAGGACATTCCCTGGCTCCGCCGATTCTTTTTGTTTCGTCACGGCGCGGTGGTGAATCTCGACTCCAAAAGTGGCCCTATTGGTCGGCTCTCCTGGGCTACGAACAAGATAGACATCGACAAGAACAAGTGCACGATTTACGAAGATCCCGCAGACTTCCTGCTGACGCAGGAGCGAAAGCTTCGCGATGGCAACCGCTACCTGGGCTACGTCAAGGTTCCGCAGGGTGATATGGTGCAGGCCTACGAGGCCCTTGGGTCCGGTGCAGTCGTGACCTTCTCGGGTCCGTTCCTGCCCGTAGAGCATGGCGAGATGCTGGGCTTCCTCCGCCCTCAATCGGAGACGCACGAGCAGGCGGGTTGGCTTCACTGGGAGTTCCTGGCACCTGCGGCCAGGGAGAGTGCGATCAAGAAGGTGTGGGACCTGGCCCACAACCACTTCAAGCTGGACCTTCCCCAAGTGTCCGAAGTCGGGGCGCAGAAACAGGACAATCTGCTAGAAGCCGATGAGGTCAAGAGCCTGCTGCTGGAAAAGCTTCCCATGGGGGATGATAGGAAGCTCTTTCAGTATGTTCTGCCCGCGATAAAGGAAAGGAATTACGACGGGTTCCGCAGTGCGATGAGCCGATTCATGAGTGAGCTCTCGAAGTTTGCTCACCAGCCGATGGGGCAGAAACTCGTCAGGCCCGAGTTCGAGACCAGAAACGAACAAGAGTTGAAGCGCCTCGCTACGCAACTTTACACCGTCACCCTCGAGATCGATAACACGCAGTACCGTGTCACTTCATCCAGCAAAAACCCCGCCCCCTACAGACTGGGTCTCATTTATCGTGGCGAGAGCATCCCGAATTTGAACGGTGGCCCTGTCATCGCCCGGGCGAGCGTGGAGTTGACGGAAGCGGACCTCGCGAAGGACAAAATTGAGCTCAACCTCCAGGTCCCGGCGAGCGCGGTCGCTGTCGAGATCGACTGCCCCCATTTCCACCTGGATTCCGGAGCCTCGGGCGGGCCGGTGGACACGAGTCTGGCTCAGGCCTTCATCGATGCTCGCTGGCGGGGGCTCGTGCTCAAGCATGCCAGCGAATGGAGTCCCGCGGGGCTGGACACGCTCGTCCGCAGGCTCTGTGAGCACGACCTGATGGACACCCCTCCAGGAGGCGTCGACAAGGCAGTCGAGGCGGTCAGGCCGTCCTCCTGGTACGGGGTCGACCTGAGGACGACGAAGAAGCCCAACGCCCCGGTCGAGATTCCCATCCTGGGCACCGACGGCAAGGAGCTGTCTCTCTTCGACGAGAGCAAGGGCATGCTGCCCGTGAATAATGGCAGCGGCGAGGTGCTCAACGTCCATCCGGTCACCTTCCTGTGGCTGCTCAAGCTGATGCAGAAGGGGGACCTCTGCAGCCTCGTCACGGAGTTCAAGCCGGACCTGAGCGAAGAAGGAAAGGAAGGCCCCCTTTTCTGGGGCTGGTTCCCTCATGAGACGCGGCCTCGGCGCGTGGGCGAGTCCCTGAGCGTGGTCTCCCTCCGGCGGGACTGGGGCTCCGGGCCGGTGACGCTGGTGGCCGAGCGGCTCGATGCAGGGCCTCCTGGTACGCCTCGTGTCCTCGAGCTCGCGACGGGCAGCTACGCCGACGGCGTCTTCTCTTCGCGGGTTGCTCCCTGGTTCTGGGGACAGTGGACGCTCAAGGTCAAGGGCCACGAGGGCGAGAGCCCGCAGCCGC
This sequence comes from Archangium lansingense, assembly GCF_026626635.1. Lineage (GTDB taxonomy): Bacteria > Myxococcota > Myxococcia > Myxococcales > Myxococcaceae > Archangium > Archangium lansingense. Next base: position 12,336,335 of record NZ_JAPNKA010000001.1, on the reverse strand, counting down.
AAGGTGGCATCGAGCCGCCCGTCAGCCTTCACGTCCTTCCGCCCAGGCTCGCGCGGACCTTCGAGCCCAAGAAGGATGCCAGGACCGGCCTGTACAGCGCGGAGCTCCACTTCATCGAGAGCTGTCCGGAGGCGCTCGGGGGCTACCTTACCTACGCGTTCACGAAGGTTCCCCACCCTGCCGACAAGGAGTTTCCCCAGGCGGAGAAGTGGCTCCTGGACGCCGATACGGCCGGCTACATCGAGGGCCTCAAGAAGGGCGAGAAGAACGTCACCGCTCACTACACGCTGAGCGATTATCTCGGTGTCTCCGAGGGCGCGCAGCGGGTGAGCGTGGAGCTCTGCAAGGCGGTCGAGCGCTTCCGTAAGGCTTGCAGGGTCGTCCTTCGGGTGATTGAGCTCTCCGAGGACGGGCATACCGCGATGCTGGAGGCCCGAGGACCCGCGAAGCTCGGCGCCCTCCTCCAGTGTGCCGAGCAGCAGGCCGGGGCGTTCGACACCTCCATCGAGGCTCAGGAGGTGGAGTTGGAGGTGGGGCGGAAGAAGAAGAAGGTCATCCAGCTCAAGTTCACCGCCACGAGACGCCCCTTGCCGCTCGTGTGGCAGGAGGCGAGTTGCTGCAACAATGTGTATGCGACCCGAGTGCCTCCGGATGATGGGGCCTTCAATCGCGAGGGAGACTTCCTGACGGGCCTCAAGTCAGCGAAGGCCAAGGACGCACGGGTCTCGGCCCATTACACGTGGAGCCAGTACCGCAAGGCCGCAGGCGGCGGTGCGTTCAAGCTGAGCAGGCACCTCGCGGATCAGCTCGAGGCCCTGCGAAGCGGCGTCAATTTCAAGGTGTTCATCCAGGCGCTGAGCGCGGACGGGCTCACGGTGGGTGTGCACTGCGAGAAATGGAAGAAGAACAAGGGCACGCTCCAGGCACATGCCGCGCTGCTCAGGTATCGGAAGGATGGACGGGAAGAGGGCTCCTTCCTGCCGGAGAGCCTCGTCTTCAAGAAGCTCCCCCTTCCCGGAGAGGCCGGCCCGGAGGGCTTGGAGGTCCTGGTGCTCTCCGTGAAGCCGCCACCGCTCGATACCTCCGGATGGCTTCGCTTCGAGTTCGATCCGCGCGACATCTTCGCGGAGCTCTTGCGGCAGGCCACGCCCGCGCCGAACGAGCGGGTCTGGCTCAAGGCCTCCTTCGTCGCGCCCAACTGCTATCAGGTCGAGCATTACGAGGGACCCTCCCGTACGCCCGTCCCGACTCCACAAGGCTCCACCGTCGCCGAAAGCCTGAAGGCCGAGGTCGAGGGCGTCTTCAAGACGCTCGCATTGCCAGGCTTCGAAGGTGTACGTCTGAGCGTCGCAGGACAGTCCCTCTCCATCCAGGTTCCGCTCCGGGGCCGCAGGGAGGACTGGAGCAACGCAAAGCCAGCCATCTCCGTCGACGGCACGGAACAGCTGGTGAAGCCGAGCGCCGCCGGGCTCGTGTGGACGCTCCCGCTCTCCTCCAACAAGCCGGACACCATCGTCCATGGCAACAAGGAGAAGTTGTCCATCAAGGCGTACATCACCAATGGCGATGCTCTGTTCGATGGGGAGCGCATCGGTATCGAGCCGGTGTCCTGGGAGGGCAATACCATTCCCCGGCTCCTTGGACCGTTGATGGCGGAGGCGCAGCCAGGAAAGGTGACGCTCCGTGCTCGGGTCTACTGCTGCCCGACTCGCGCTCCCTGTCCGAAGCTCCGCTACACCGTCGTGAGCGAGCAACTCCCCCCCGTGGGCTCGAAACGGAAGAAACAGCGTCCCACCCAGGGCTTCGTGACCGGTGCCCGTATCAGCTACACGGGGATGGAGCTCGAGGGCCTCTTCGAGGCGGAGTTCCCCACCAGGCCGGGGGAGAGCTACCACTTCGAGCTGGTCTCGGGAGGGGCCGACGGAAAGCTTCTGGGTGCACCCATGGAATCGCTCCACCTCGATTACACCGCTCCGGTCGAGAGCCACTGAGCAGGGAGGCTTCTCATGACAGAAGACAAGGACAGCAAGCCCCAGCGGGCCCCGCTACGGATGGAGTTGGGGTTCGCTGGAACCATTCGCCTGGTGGCCTCGCCCATCACGGAGCTCACGCTCAACCGGCCCACGAGTCCCTTGGATCCCGGTGTCATCACCGTCGATCGGCTCAAGAAGCCCATCGTGGTGACGGGCAACTACAAGGGCACGACGGAAAAGGTCATTCCCGCGAACCTCGTCTGGCTCATCCATTACTACAACCCTCCTGACTACAATGAGGTGGCGATCCCTGGGCGGATGCACATCGACAAGGATGGCAACTTCCAGTTCAAGGCGGCGAAGGCGGACAACCCGGAGGGGCATCCGGAGCTCGACGTGTTGCGGCACCGGCTCTTTGGAAAGGGCTCGGTCGGTTACCGCCTCACGCCGCAATACCCCCATGCGCCGAGCGAGACGATGCCCCCAGGCCTCATCGAGTTCGACATCCCGCTGGATGTGAAGTTCAACCCCGTGCCTGACCCGGCCATGGGCTCGCGCCTCCAGTTCATGCTCGACAAGGACTGGGCCGTCGAGCAGCTCCTCCAGTCCGGCCACAAGGTGCGACTCGTCATCGACGAGGAGGACGCAGGGGAGGCCAAGGTCAAGAAGGGCTATCAGGATCTGCGGGTCGAGCTGTTGTGGGGTTCCGCGAACATGAACGAGGCGCTGTCTTGGCTGATCGGCTGTAGCGCGACCAGCATCCCGGAGAACCCCCGGCTCGACTATCCCGAGGCCAAGGAGGAGAAGGACTTCGAATTCTCCTACCGGTTACTCATCGACCTGCCCGAGCCCAAGCCCCCTCCCAATGGAAAGAAGGTCAAGACGCCGGCTCCCCTTGAAGCGCGAAAGTCCCAACCCCTCGTGAAGGTTCCCCGGCCCGCGCTCGAGAGCTTCTCACTCTCTTTCGAGCCCGCTCGCGAAGGGCACGAGCCTCGGCTGGTGGCGCGAGGGGAGATCGCCGGACTCGCCAGAGGCATCATTCCCACGGTCGACATCAGCCTCTGGCGCAGGGCGGCCAAGGCCGAGGGGCGGTTCACTCGGGTCAATGGCCCCTTGACCATTCATGTGGATGCCGGCCGATTCGAGGCCGTGGTCCATACACTGCCCTTGGACCCCGGATCCTTCGGAGATGATCCCCTCTGGGAGTGGGCATCCACCTATGCAAAGCCGGGCGCGGGCGAGAGACCGGAGCCGGCCCTGTTCGCGACGGTGTGCATCAACCCGGGACACCTGAGCCAGCCGAAGCTGCCCGCCTGCGCATCACTGGATTTCGACGCCGGGCGCTTCGACGCCTTTGACGAGGGCAGAGGTGTCATCAGCAGCCCTCTGGCGGGTGGCAGCATCTGCTCCTCCGAGTCCAAGAGTGGCTCCGCCGTGGTGGCGAGCCTCATGGCCCTGTTCACGAGGGTCGCCGGAGGCTGAGCCGCGCGCATCGGCCCGGCGTGCTCAAAGGCACGTGGGGCCCCTTGGCCGTGAGCGCGGCGTGCTCCAGTCTCAGAGTCCATCGCCCTCAAGGGCGGGGATCCCAATTCTGTCCCACTGGATAACTTTGGCGGTGTAATGGCGGGTGCGGGGGGGCGTCATATGTGGAAACGATGGGGGCTCGTCGCCGGTTTTTGCCTGTTCCTGGCATCGTGCTTCACACCGATTCCGGGTGACCCATGCGGCAAGGAGAACAGGTCCCACTGCATCAATGGGACGAATGCGATCTTCTGCGAAGGAGGCACCTACCGTGCCTACTTCTGTACGGGTCCGGGTGGATGCACCGAAGAAGGGGATGCGGCCAGCTGTGATCTCGCGCGCTCTCGGGCCGGCGAGGCCTGTCCGAGTCTCCTGGAAGGGCAGGGGCAGTGTGATGCCGCCCAGCCCGATAAGGCGCTCATGTGCAGGACCGGAACCTGGGTGTCGCAGGTATGCAATGCTTGCTCGATGAATGGGGGTGGCTCGGTGTCATGTGGGGCCGAGCGGGTTGGCGATCCCTGCACCACCGAGGGTCGCGAGCAATGCATGGCGTCCTCGAGCGACAGGGCGATGGTCTGTCGCAGCGGCGTCTGGGCGACGCTGCCATGCAACTCCTGCACGCCGAAGGACGCCGACAACGTGACGTGTGGAGTGCCTCTGGCAGGTGAGCCGTGTAGCGCCTCGGGCAAGAGCCAATGTGATGCCTCCGACGGTAACCGGAAGCTGGAGTGTCGCGGGGGGCGATGGGTGGCGGAGGCGTGCAACAACTGTGGGTTGAAGAATGGCCAGGTCGAATGTGGCCCGCCCCGGCAGGGTGATACGTGCACCTCCGAGGGGAAGGCCCGATGCGACTCCACTCGTGTCGATCAGCTGCTGGTGTGCAGGGCCTCACTCTGGTCCGCACAGGAGTGCAAGGCCTGCACTCCCTCTGGCTCGACGGTCAAGTGCGCGGCGGCCAGTGTCGGCGACCCCTGCATCCCCTCGCAGGAAAACGACCTCCAGTGCAATGCGGAGATCCCGGATCGGATCATCGTCTGCCGTGGCGAAAGGTGGCTGACGCAGATGGAGTGTCCCCAGGAGACGGTCTGCAGCACCCCGAACGGCAAGCCTCAGTGCAGATAGGGAGATGCCGCTGGATGTCTCATGACTCCTGGAGGCGGTGCAGCGCCTGTGCGGCGTCATCGAAGACCTTGGCCAGTACGGGCTCCGCCGGCCGGTGGGCCTCGATGAGTGGCGCGTCCTCGGGACGCCCCACGTGCTCGAGCAGGACGGCGGCTCGGAGGGAACAGTTAGGTGATGAACTGGCCGCCACGCACTTGCGGGCCACCTCGCGCAACTGGGAGCGGGCCTCTTCCGGGAGACTGGGGAGGAGATGCTGGGGGTGTAACAGCAACAGAGCGAAGAGGTCTTCGCAGTAGTACGTGGCGGCCCCTTTCTGGCTCGCGGCCGTATCGGCCAGGGCTCGGGCCGTGGCAATGAAGGAGGGAAGGGTGGCCCACAGTGTTTCGGGTACTTCTTCCGTGAGGATCGCGAGCACCTCTGCCTTCTGCTCCACGGGCACCGATAGGTCTCGGGCCCAGGTGCCGAGTTCTCCTGGCGGCTTCTCCAGAAGCACGAGCAATCCATGCAAGGGAGTCGGTTGGGTAGGGGCGAGCCGCGCGACGGCCTCACGGACGGCCGGAAGCAGGTGCGGGTGACGCCTGCGCCAGAGCGCACAGGCCACGGTAGTCATGTCCGAGCGTCCTGCTTCACTGGCGGTCAAGCGCTCCAGCCGGCGGACGAGGACGTCCCGTGCGCGCGTCGCCTCGATGTGTCCAAGCGCTTGGGTGATGGTTTCCGCGACGGACTCTCCGTCATGACTCCGCCGCGCCTCTTCGAGGGCGAGCTGCTGCTCCAGCCGTCTGGCGCTGGCGTTGCCGCCCAGCTCACCCAGGCCGAAGACCGCGGCCTGACGGACGAGGGGAGCCGGCTCCTCCAGCATGGCCTCCAACAAGGCTCGGGCCTTGCGAGGTCCGGGCTGTCGTACCAGGGCCCGGGCTCGGGACTCCTCCCCGAACTTGCAGGCCGTCACCAGTTCGTCCCGCCATTGCTCTATATCCATATCTCGCGCCATGGCTTCTCCTGGATTCGAACCTATGGGTACTTCACACCGGGCGGGACATATCTCTTGAGCAGCTTTCCGTTGAGCAGGTACAGCTCGTGGATGGCTGCCGAATCCGCCCGTATCATCGAATCGAAGGCGTCGAGCTCTCGCTGCATGTCTCGAGGGTTGGAGACATAGTTGATATTGTGCCGCACGCCATCCGGCCGCAATGAGGAAACGTCTGGCTTCCGGAAGCGCACGCCCTTGACTGGCTTCGTGTCGAAGACGCGTCTGTCTCGATCACTCACCTGGGGCTTGTTCTTCCGCAGATCGCCATGACCCGCTGCTTCTCGGGCGGCGAGCTCCTTCTCGATGGCCTCGTTGTGGGGCGGATTCTGCTGGGTGTGCGGCTTGCCGTAGCGGGTGGAGAGCTGCTGGGTGCCGCTGGATGCACTGCCCGAGGAATTCGTCGTGCACAGGGCGAGGCCGGAGCAGGCGGCGGTGCCCGCGGCCACACCGGAGACGAGGAGGGATCCGTCCGCCACCACCTGAACGGTGGAGATGGACTGCGCCAGGGTGAGCCCCTCGGGCGTCAGCGAGGGCAACAGCCGCCAGATGCCACCCTCGGGCACCTGGGGAATGAAGCGGGCCACGCCCAAGGTGCCCACCGTCACCAGCACGCGCAGGTAGGTGCCGCCCATGGACTTGCCGAAGCGCGCGGAGGCAGCCTCCAACTGGTGGGGCGTGGAGGCGGCTTCGCTCTCCTCGTACAGACGCAGGCAGGCGAGGGCCAACTGGCCCACCTCCACCACTCCCACGGCGAGGGAGAGTCGCACGGTGAGTGCCGCGGCGAGCGCCTTGGAGAACAATGGCTCGGGCGCCAGCCAGGCGGAGAAGTAGACGATGATGGAGAGGCAGACGCTGAGGACGAAGGCCGGGGAGGTGAAGAGCTCGATGGCGGCCTCGCGGATGCCCTCGGCCATGTAGCGGGTGGAGAGCTGGAGGGCGAGGAAGAGGCGGCTTGTCGCCAGGGACTCAGGCAGCGGCAGCAGAGGCGGGCCGAATTGGGAGATGAACTCCTCGCGCATGCGCCGCTCCCAGGAGGAGGCGGGCCCCTGGCCAGTACGGTCCGCCTCGGGCGACTCCAACAGGTGCAACCGGGCGCGAGGCTCGAGGCCGAGGGAGTGGAAGGCCGTGAGGAAGGGGCGCACCTCCGCGAGGCTCAGTACCTCCAGCTCGGGGTTGGGCGAACGGGGAGGGATGATGAGCCTCCAGCGTCCATCCGGCAAGGCGTCGGTGCGGAGGGCGGGGGACGCTTGGGGCGAGGGCGCTTGATCGGCAAGCCGTGCCCCTGAATGGGTGGAGGAGTCCAGCGTCGGCCATGGCGCGCTCTCGGAGCCGGTAGCGTGTGGCGAGGCGCTGGCGGGAAGGTGGGGCGCACGAGGGTCGCCGTGCGGCGCGTGCCCTTGCGAGGTAGCGCAGGCGGCTTGCAGCAGGAGGACGCTCAATGCGAGGGTGAGGTGTAGCGAGGCGGGGACAGTCCTCATGGCCCGCGAGCATGCCCCACCTGGGCGTCCGGGACGAATGGGGCGCCTCTTCGCAGAGAGCCTGGCGCTGCGGCTCCATGCCATCCCCCCCACTGCGGAGAGTCGGCCCCCATCCCCCTGCAACCCCCGAGCATCCCCTCCCCATCACCCCTACGGTGGCACACCACCACCGGCGTGATGCCCATCAACCAGCTCGCTCACGCGCCCATCAGCCAGCTTGCGCGTCAACAGGTAGGCTGGAGCAGAAGGCGGAGGAGAGTCGCAGCCCCTGCCGGATTGCGCTTCCAGTGCCGCGAAGGGAGGCCCACCCCTGCCACGAGGGATGGGCCCCGGTCGCCGCCTACTTCGCGTCGAGGTAGGAGCGGTAGGCCTCGAAGCCGTAGGGCCGGCCGAGGAAGTCCTTCACGAGCTCGGCGGCAGGCTTGGAGCCACCGGGCTCGAGCACCGTCTTGCGGTACTTCATGGTGGTGGCCGTATCCAGGTAGCCGTGCTTCTGGAACTCGGTCTCCAGGTCCTTGGCGATGACCAGTGACCAGACGTACGTGTAGTACGCGGCCGAGTACCCCTCCAGGTGGCCGAAGGCGAGCTGGAAGTGCGTGCCGTCGCGGTACTCGTGGCGGAACGGGCTGTACTTCTCCTGCTGCGTCTTGAGGGCCTCGGTGGTGTTGAAGCCCGGCGTGCGCGAGTAGTAGTCCAGCGACACCGCGGCCAGGAACATCTGCCGGCGCGTCCACAGGCCCTTGCCGAACTCCTTCGAGGCGCGGAGCTGCGCCACCTGCGCGGCGGGGATGACCTCACCCGACTGATGATGGCGGGCGAACTCCTGGAGGATGGTGGGGTTGGAGGCCCACTGCTGCAGCAGCATGGAGGGCGTCTCCACGAAGTCCCACTCGGTGGAGATGCCGGTAATGCCCTTCCACTGCTGACGGCCGGCGAAGACGTGGTGCAGCAGGTGGCCGAACTCGTGGAAGAACGTCTCCACCTCGTCCTGCGTCATCAGCTCGCCGGGGCGCGGGAAGTTGCACACCAGTGAGCCCTCCGGGTAGCGCTTGCCGGCCTGGCCCGCGACGAGATCGAACTGGGCCGCGTGCTTGTACTTGTCCTCACGCGGGTGCATGTCCAGGAAGATGCGGCCCAGCAGCGTGCCATTCTCGGTGACGTCGTAGGCCTCGACCTCGGGGTGCCACACGGCGGCGTCCTTCACCGGCACGTAGGTGATGCCCCACATGCGCGAGGTGATATCCATCACGCCCTTCTTCACGCGTCCGTACTCGAAATAGGCGCGCAGCGACTGCGAGTCGAAGCCGAGCTTCTCGGCCTTGAGCCGGTCCTCGTAGTAGTCCTGATCCCAGGGCTCCAGGGTGGTGGCCTTGGGGTCATCCTTCTGCTTGCGGGCGAGCAGGTCCGCGTGCTCCTGCTTCGCGCGCTGCTCGGCGGTGGCGGCGACCTTGTCGATGAACTCGGAGGCCACCTGCTGGGTGCGCGTCATCTTGGTCTCGGTGACGAACGCGGCCCAGGTGGGGTAGCCCAGGAGGGTGGCCAACTCGTGGCGCTTGGCGATGAGCTGCTCGAGCACCGGCAGGTTCTTCGGATGCGCGCGCTGGTGGTAGGCGCGCCACACCTTCTCGCGCGCCTTGCCATCGCGGGCGTACGTCATGAAGGGGAAGTAGTCGGGGTAGTTGGAGGTGAGGACCACCTTGCCGTTGGCGCCCGGTGCATGGGCCTTGATGAAGTCCTCGGGGAGGCCGGCGAGCTCCTTCGGCTCCAGCTCCACCTTGCGCACGTCCTCGGCGATGTTCTGGTTGAAGGTCTGGCCGAGCTTGAGGATCTCCTCGTTGAGAGCCTTCACCTTCGCGCGGGTGGCGTCGTCGCGGTCCACGCCGGCGCGGCGGAACTCGAGCAGGGTGCGCTCCATCCAGTAGCGGGTGGCGGCGTCGGCCTGAGAGAGGTCCACGGCGGACAGGGCGTCATAGACGCTACGGTCCTGGGAGATCTCCACATTGAGGGCATCGGCCTTCTGCTCGCAGGCGCGGGCGGCGTCGCGGAAGGCGGCCTGGGGATGGACCTCGCGGGTGAGGCTGGAGCGGTTGAGGGAGGCGCCGAGGGCGGCGGTGGCCTCGTCATAGGCCTCGAGGATGGCGCGGCCGTCGGAGGAGGGCTTGAGTGCCTTCAGGGAGGCAATCTGCGCGCGGGCGCGCTCCAGGTCGGCGGCGCAGGCGGCGTTGAAGGTCTCGAGGGTGCCGGAGAGGAGCTTGGAGCCTTCGGGGGCGGGGAGGGGCTTGCGGGCAGCAGCCTGGGAGGCGGAGGGCTCGGGATTCGGCATGGGGGAGTGGGAGCAACCGGCCGCGGCGAGGGCGGCGGCGAGGGTGAGTGCGGCGATTCTCAAGACGACTCCTTCAGGGGGGAAACGGAGGGCGGAATCTACCGTCGGCGGGAGGACGCCGCAGCGGGAAGGATGCCTCTGTGAAAGAGAGCCCACACTGTCCGCATGTCCCCTCGCCCTCCGGGAGAGGGACGGGGTGAGGGTGCCACGGGCCCTGGATTCCCACCCGTGGTTGCTCTCCGCGTCCTCTCGGGCTCACGAGGCGCTACGCTGCGGCCTCCAGACCCAAAGGCGTGGTGACCGTGAATCAACGACGTGGCTCCTGGCTGTGGCTCTGCTGTGTCCTCGGAGTGTCCTGGAGTTGCGATCCGGGAGCGCCCGATTCCAGCTCACCTGGCACGGGGCCGGGGGTGACCGCGTGTGGAGCGAACGGGGTGCTGCTCTGTGACGACTTCGAGCAGGCGACCGTAGGTGGGGCGCCCGACCCGGCGAAGTGGGAAGTCAGCGTCTTCGAGCAGAAGGGCCGCATCGCCATCGACGGCACGCAGGCGCACTCCGGCACGAAGTCGGTGTACGTCAACGGCACGGGACAGGGCAGCTACCGCTCGGTGTTGTTCTCGACCACGGCGCCCTTCCCGCCGCAGCACAACAGCTTCTACGCGAGGGTCTTCCTGCGCTCGAAGAACGGGATGGGCGAGGGGCACAGCACGTATTTCGGAGGGGGCTCGGCGGACAACCAGCGCATGGTGCGCATCGGCTTCCACCAGTACGTGCTCGAGGCGAACCTCATCCATCCGGGGACGGAGTACGAGGTGCTCTCAGGTCCGTGGGGCCAGCCTTCGCAGGGCATCCAGCTCCAAGCGGGCAAGTGGCACTGCGTGGAGGCGTTCTTCAATGGAGCCCAGCACGAGCTGCGCGTGTGGTTCGACGGGAGTGAGGTGGCGGGCCTGCACACGACGAACTGGAACAAGAACCTGACGACCTGGTCGCCGCAGTATGCGCGGGCGTGGTTCGGCTTCGAGACCTACCACAGCGAGCAGGATGAGCTCTGGTACGACGACATCATCATCGGGACGCAGCGGATTGGCTGCGGCGGATAGGACATGCGGATTGGCGTCATCGGAACGAAGTGGGGGCTGATGCACGTCGGCGCCTTCCGCGCGGCGGGAGCCGAGGTGGTGGCGCTGTGCGGTCAGCATGCGGCTCCCACGCGCGAGGTGGCAGCGAGAGAAGGCATTGCCCTGGCGACGGCAGATGTCCGGGAGCTGTGCGCGGCGGTGGATGCGGTGGTGGTGGCGAGCCCGGATGCGTTGCACCGGGCGCACGTTGAGGCGGCGCTGGAGGCAGGACGCGCGGTGCTTTGCGAGAAGCCCCTGACGCTCACCCGTGAGGACGCCGAGGCCCTGGTGGAGAAGGTCCGGCGCGCGAAGCGTCCCTGTGCGGTGAACTTCCCCTACCGGATGCTGCCGCCGCTGCGAGTGCTGAGGGCCTGGCTGATGGAGCACCGCGCGCACCACCTGGTCATCACCGTGCGCAACCACTTCGTCCCCAAGGAGGCGCTGGAGCCCGGGGCCTACGTGGGGCGCTCGGCGGACTTCGGGGGCGTCTCGCACCTGCTGGACGCGGCGCTGTGGCTGACGGGCGCTTCGCCCACGTGGGTGAAGGCCTCGCTGTCGGGCCGGCCAGTGCACACAGCGGCGTTGCAGGTGGGGCTCTCCAATGGAGCGGTGCTGGTGCTGACGCATGCGGCCTGTCCGGAGCCGGGGCTGCATGGCGGCTGGTCGCTGCTGGGCGAGGACTGGGAGGTGGGTTTCTCCGGTGGCTTCATCCCCGTGCGTGAGGGCTGGTGTGTCTCGCCGGTGCGCTGCTTCGAGTCCGGTGCGTGGAGGGACCTGGCGCCGGGACTGGAGCCAAGGCCGGGCGAGCGCGAGCCCTGGGCGGAGGCCCACGTGGAGACAGCGCGCCGGTTTCTCGGGTTACTCAGGAGTCCGCCAGAGGTGGAGCCAGAGCTGGCCACGGTGGAGGAGGCGGCCACAGTGCAGCGCATCCTCTCGGCGGCCATGGAGTCGGAGGACGGCGGCTGCCGCATTCTTCTGGACTGAGTGGCGGCCCCATCCTTCCGGTGCCTGACAGCGGACAACCCGCCCCTTCTCTTCCGGTTGCCGCGCTTCTCGCCGAGCGCCAGGACTCTGGTTTTCTCGGTGATTGAGTGGATGGGAACAGCAAATGCGTCCAGAGTGCGACTCCCGAGTTCTCCTGGAGGGAGGTGTCCTCCTCGCCAGGTCGTGAATACGTGTTTTCCACGATGAAGCAGGAAGAGTGTTTTACAGCAAAAATTTAATATTATAGTCTTACTGGCTGAGAGCAGTTGGCTCTCCAGGGTTCCCGTCCGCCTCGAGGTTCTGATGCTTTCCGTCCTCCCGTCCGGTTCCGCCGCGTTCGCCACTTTGGAAGAGGTGCCTTTCCTTCGTGGACCCAGCCTCTCGACACTGAGGATGCCCGCGTCCTGGCAATCGGAGCCGAGCCTGCACGCGAAAGCGATTGATCGCGCCACGCGGGCGCGGGTGCTGGCGGTGAAGCTGCTGCCGAAGGTGCAGCCGGCGGTGAGGCGCTTCGATGCGAGCCAGTTCGGTCTGCTCACGGCTTACACCTATCCCCAGGCGACGCGGGAGCGGCTGGAGGTCTGCAACGATTGGCACGTGTGGCTGTTCCTCTTCGATGATCAGGCCGACGAGCAGGAGGAGGTGGGGCAATGTCCGGAGTACCTCCAGGAGTATGTGGAGGCCTGTCTCCAGGTGCTGCGCGGACGGCCGCTGCGCACGCGGGCGACGCCGCTCGAGCGCTTCACCCACCACCTGCGCGAGCGCATGAGCCGCCTGGCGAGCGAGGCGTGGTTGGAGCGCTTCGCCCGGGACGTGGAGGACTACCTGTACCGGGGCACGCTTCCGGCGGCGCGCCACTGGGCCGCGGGCACCGTGCCCGAGCTCGAGCCCTATATCGAGCAGCGCGCCATGGACTCGGCGATGTACACGGCGTTGGATTTGGTGGAGTTCGCCCGCGAGGGGCAGGAGCTGACCGAAGAGCTCTTCCAGCAGCCGCTCGTCCAGCGGATGCGGCACTTGTGTGCGCGCGTGGTGGGGCTGACCAACGACCTGTTCTCCTTCGAGAAGGAGGTCCTCTGGCACCGCAACCCGAACAACTTCGTGCACGTGCTGCGGGTCAACCAGCAGCTGGGGCTGAAGGAAGCCATTGGCGAGGCCATTGGCGTCATCAACGCGGACACGGACGCGTTCCTCGCGTGCGAGGAGGCGCTGCTGGAGCAGGGGCCGGTGGACCCGCGGGTCCTCTCGTACGTGGAGGGGATGAAGGCGTGGATCCACGGCAACGTGCGCTGGTCGATGGTGACTGGGCGCTACAGCTCGCCGACCTCGCCATTCCCCGAGCTGCGCCGCTAGTCAGGCTTTGGGCAGGTGGTCCCGGATGACGCCGAGCCAGTACTCGCGCCCGTAGTACTGGCTCATCTTTCCGAGCAGCTTGCCGTCGCGGAACAGCAGGAAGGTGGGGATGCCGTACAGCCCGAAGCGCCGGGCCAACTCCTCGTGCTCGTAGGCGTTCACCTTCACCACGCGCATGCGCGCGCCCTCGAGCTCGGAGAGCAGGGCGGGCTCGGCGGCCGCGTAGATGTCGCAGTTCGGGCAGCCGGGTCCCCAGAAGTCCACCACCACCAGCTCGTCCTTTGGCTGCATGACCAGCGTGTCGAAGGTCTCCGTCGTTGCGTCGTAGCTCACGGGATGTGACATGCCCCCCTGAGTAATGGCGCGCGGCGCCCGCTTCAACCGGGGAAGCGGGCGCCCGGGTGCTTCAGCGGCGCTCCCCGGCGGGCGGGCGGGCCTGCCGCTGCTGAGGCTGTTCAGGCTGCTGGCCGACCTGCGCCTGGGGTTGGGATTGGCCGAGGAGCTGGTAGGCCTGGGTCCGGTGCTCGCGCAGCGTGGGCAGCAGCCCGTCCAGAAGGGGAGCCAGGTCGGGGTACAGCTGCCGGCCGATCGTCACGATCTGGATGACCTCGTCATGGGCGGAGACCTGCGAGGCCAGATACTCCTGGTCATAGAGCGGGGCATCCAACACCGAGAGCTTCGCCTTGGTGGCTTCGTTGGCGTCCTTGAGCCGGACCTGCACGGCGTTGGTGGGCTGGAGCCTGGCGGGGAGCTGGATGCCGCGCTGTTTGGCGAAGTCCAGGAGCTGCTGGTCGGCTTTCTTGTGGTCCCGCACCATGTGCTCGCCGTACTGCTTCACGGTAGGGGTCGAGGACTTCTGCAGGGTGAGCTCCCCGAGGGCAATCTCCGTCTCGTTGATGGAGTGGAGCTGCGCCAGGAAGGCCGGTGCGCCGTCCGCGACCATCAGCCGGCCCATCTGCTCGGCCTGGTACGCCTGCGGGTGTTTCCTGTACTCCGGTTGCTTCTGGCCCATGGGGGGCTGGGGCCACTGGGGCTGCGCGGGCACGCCGGTTTGCGCGTGTGCCAGCAAGCCTCCCACCCCCATGGTTACCACCATCGCCCCGAGCATTGCCCACCGTCGTCCCCACGAGCGCCTCATGTGTCCTGCTCCTTTCGAGCCTTTTCCGGGGAAGCTGGGCTCGGGAGGGGTGGGGAGGACAGGGGAGGGCAGGCCGCCGAGCGAGGCCCCTCTGGCAGGGAGGGGGGGCCCCGGAGTCGGGGTCAGCGCGCGGTGATGTCCAGGGTGAGGGTGATGTCGGCCTCGAAGTCTCCGGTGGACGAGCGGGGAGTACTCCCGCGCAGCCCGAGGAGGAAGTCGCTCCGGGCCAGGTTCGCATCCAGGGACTCCAGCGACTTGCCGGTGGTGTCCATATCGAGCTGGGCGCTGCCCTTGGGGTCCTCGAGGGTGGCGATGTCCACCTGGGCTCCGGTCTCACTGGCGCGCAGGAAGGCCGTCACGTCGCCGGTGAGCACCTCCTGAAGCGTGCCCACGTTTTTTGACTCCGTGACATCCAGTTGCATCCGCGCGCTGGTGACCTCGAAGCGGGAGGGGGCCTCGCCCAGGGTGGTGCGGGCCTGGGACAGGAAGGCCGTCCACTGGGGGTCTTCGGGGGTCACGCGGATGCTGTCGGCGATGGTGCCGCCGATCACGCTGCTGGGCTTGAGGCGCACTGAATAAGTCACAGTGCCTTCGTGGCTGGGGCCGCAGGCGATCAGGGAGAGGGCGAGGGGCAGCAGGAAGAGGAGGCGGGTCATGGGGCTCCAGAAGGGATGTGGAGGGGTGCTCCCGTTGGTTGACTCCATACGGGATCAGCTGCTCCGGGATGCGGAAAGGCTGCCCGAGAGGACCGCGGCTGTGCACAATATCCGACGAGGCGCACTGCGCAGCAGGCCCCGGGCGCCATAAGTTGGGGCCCTTCGACGCGGAGGGGATATGTACGAGTGGCTGGAGGGACTTCAGAAGTCGGCGAAGCGGACGGCAGCCGGAGTGGGACCCGAGGATGTCCAGCGGGCGGAGACCGAGTGCGGGGTGCCCTTCCCCGAGGAGCTCGCCTCGCTGTACCGGACGTTCGACGGCGGTGAGCTCCAGGGGGACGTGACGCTGTTCCCGCTGCATGGTGCCGAGGGCGTGCCCAGCGTGCTGGAGAAGACGCGGCTGAAGCTGGAGAGCCTGCCGGCAGCTGGAGTGTGGCGCATCGGGGTGAAGGGGCCGCACCGGCAGCTGTTCGCCGCGCGCAAGTCGGCGATGGTGGAGCAGGCCGATAGCCCGCTGCCGGGATGGGCGGAGTCGCTGTCGGGGGAGGACTGGCTCTACGGCACCTGGGAGACGGAGAAGCGCGAGCTACGGCTGTACCGTTCGCTGCAGACGATGCTCGAGGTGCTGGTGCCTCCCGCTGAGGTAGAGGAGTTCGGTGACAGGACCTATGCACGAGCCCTCTCGGCGGTGCAGGGCGCGCTGAGCGACTTGTCGGTGGAATACGACGAGGGCCAGCGGCCGGTGGCTGAGGCGGAGGAGGAGGAAGAAGAGGCCGAGGAGGAGGGCGAGGAGGAGGAGGTCGAAGAGGAGGGCAAGGAAGCGCGGGCTGAGGAGGCGGCGGAGGAGGAAGAAGAAGAGGCCGAGGAGGAGGCCGAAGAGGAGGGCGAGGAGGAGGTCGAAGAGGAGGGCGAGGAAGAGCGGGCTGTGGCGGAGGAGGGCGAGGAGGAGGAAGAGGCCGAAGAGGTATCCGATGAGGAGCTGCGGAAGCCTGTAGTTGCGGCTGCTGAGCGCCGGGTGGTGCAGCTCCGGCAGGCGGCTCCCGAGGCGCAGGCCGAGCCCGAGAGTCGTGTTCGGAGCACCGTGAAGAAGGCAGCAGCCGTGGCACAGGGGGCCGCGAAGACGGTCGCTGCCGTGGCGAATGTCGCCGCGATGACGGTGGCTGGCGGCACTACGTCCACCGCTGGTGCTGGTGCGAAGGCTCCTGCGAAGAAGGCAGCCGTGAAGAAGGCTCCTGCGAAGAAGGCAGCAGCGAAGAAGGCTCCTGCGAAGAAGGCAGCAGCGAAGAAAGCTCCGGCCAAGAAGGCAGCAGCGAAGAAGGCTCCGGCCAAGAAGGCAGCAGCGAAGAAGGCTCCGGCCAAGAAGGCAGCAGCGAAGAAGGCTCCGGCCAAGAAGGCAGCAGCGAAGAAGGCTCCGGCCAAGAAGTCGGCAGCGAAGAAAGCTCCGGCCAAGAAGGCAGCAGCGAAGAAGGCTCCGGCCAAGAAGGCAGCAGCGAAGAAGGCTCCGGCCAAGAAGGTAGCTGCGCGCGGTCGTCGCTAAGCCGCGTCGTCGTTCGCCCTCACCCTCATCCCCTCTCCGAACGAGAGGGGAGTGGCCTCAGTGCCGGATCGCGGGCGGCTCCGCGCCAGTCGGTGAATCTCCAAGGGGCAGGCCCTCGCCTACCCTTCAGGCAGATCATTGGGCGGCATGGGCCGCAGCGGCTCCCGGGGCCGAGCGGTGAGCTCCGCCTCCTGCTCCTCCTCGTCTCCCCTCCGGAACTCGTGAATCTGATCCGGGAGGATGTCCCGGTAGTCCGGGTCCTCTTCCAGCGGTGGGGTGGCGGACAGCTCCTGATCCGTGAGGTTGATGTGCTCCTGGCCGGTGACGGGGTCCCGGTTGCGAAGGGATTCGGACTCACCCACGTCCTCGGAACCGAGTTTCTTGAATCGCATGGCGCTTCCTCCGAGCACGCCGGGTTGGCTGCTCCGAGCCAACGGTGCGAACCCATTGGATTCCACGCAACAGAGCGGGGCCGCCTGCCTGTCAGGTGGCTCAGCGCGGCGCGGCCAGCGTTCGGCCGGAGGGGTAGCGGGGCTCCGCCTCGGCCAGCACCATGCCCAGGGCGAGCACCCGGGAGAACGTCTCGCGCAGGGCGTAACGGCGAGTTCGGGGCCGGCCCTCGTCGGCGGCCACCCCCCAGGCGTCGATGCCCACCGAGTTGGCGATGTAGAGCGCTCGCGTCAGGTGGAAGCGTTGGGTGACGAGCACGGCCTCGCGCACCCCGAAGACGGTGTGGGCC
This sequence comes from Archangium lansingense, assembly GCF_026626635.1. GTDB lineage: Bacteria > Myxococcota > Myxococcia > Myxococcales > Myxococcaceae > Archangium > Archangium lansingense. Next base: position 12,319,363 of record NZ_JAPNKA010000001.1, on the reverse strand, counting down.
CGGACGGAGCTGTCATAGGTGGACAGGCCCGCGTCGTCCTCCTCCACCGCCGAGGACGGCACCCCCCGCTCCAGCACGTAGCGCGCCATGGCCCGTGTCTCGTCGTGGAAGGGGTCCGAGTTGTCCCCGCTGAGCAGCAGCGAGTCCACCGTGCCCGCCCGGTATAGGGCGATGGCCGCGTCCAGCCGCTGGGCCAGCACGGGCGAGGGCACGCCTCCGGGGGCCAGTCCCGCCCCGTACACCAGCGCCACCGGGGCCTGGGGCGCCTCGGCGCGCGGGATGATCCGGTCCGCGTAGCGCTTCTCCACATAGAAGGAAACGACCCACACGCCCAGGACCGCGGCCAGCCCCATGGCCAGCAGCCCCAGTACCCACCTGCGCGCGGGATGCGCCTTCTTGCCGCCTCTCCCCATGGTCCCCGGCCAAACCGCCGGGAGGCTCATTCTCGTCCCTTCATTCCCAGATGGAAGGTGCTCTCTCGCCTGCTGCTCACACGGGGACACCCGCTTGGGGGTCCTCACCCTTGAGCGCATGCCGCTCTACTGCCTCCAGGACCTGTTGGGGGTCCGCCGGCTTGCCCAGGAAGGCCGCCACCCCGTAGCTGGAGGCATACAGGGCCCGGTCCCTCGCGCCCATCCCCGCCATGGCCGCCGAGAGGATGACCACGGGAATGGCGCGCAGGGAGGCATCCCCCTTGCGTGCGGTGAGCACTCGGTGGCCGTCCAAGACGGGGAGGGTCATGTCCAACACCACCATCGACGGCTGGGGGCGGCGTCCCAGGTGCTCGAGGGCCTCCCTTCCATGGCTGGCGACGCGGACCGGGTAGCCATGGGCTTCCAGGAAGTGCTGGAGCGACTCCCGGATGTCCGGGTCGTCCTCCACGATCAATACCGGGCCACGCAGGGGGGCCATGGTTCAGAGCTCCGCTGACAAAGGGAACCTGCCCTCGAAGGCTAAGCCCGAGGCGCCGGGGTGACATCCCCGGGGCTGGGTGGTGCGTCTCCGCCTGGATGCTCGGCTCCAGCCCCAAGGCCCCCCTTGTTGGAAGGCCACGGTTGACCGGCCGCCATACCGCCTATATAGGGGGCCGCGTCCAGGCCCTGCCCTCTCTCACCTGGAGGGGCGCTCGGGCCCGCGTTTCCAGAGGAGTTGGTGGCCCCATGGCGTCCCTTCGCGATATCCGCAAGCGCATCCGCTCGGTGAAGAACACGCGGCAGATCACCAAGGCCATGAAGATGGTCTCCGCCGCCAAGCTGCGCAAGGCACAGGACGCCATCATCGCCGCGCGTCCCTACGCGCAGATGCTGGACCAGATCATCTCTGACCTGTCCACCCGTTCCGGTGACCAGGAGCTGGCGCACCCGCTGCTCACCGCCCGTCCGGTGCGCAAGGTGGAACTGCTGCTGCTCACCTCGGACCGCGGCCTCGCCGGCGGCTTCAACTCCAACGTCATCCGGCGCGCCAGCCGCTTCCTGTACGAGAACAGCGGCGTGGAGGTGGAGGTCTCCACCGTGGGCCGCAAGGGCAACGACTTCTTCCGGCAGCGTGGCCAGAAGATGCGCAAGGACTTCGGCTTCCTCTTCCAGCGGCTGGACTACCCCCACGCCTCGCAGGTCGCCGAGGAGATGAGCGCCCGCTTCCTGAAGGGCGAGGTGGACGCCGTCTACGTCGTCTACAACGAGTTCCTCTCCGCCATCAGCCAGAAGGTCACCCTGGCCCAGCTGCTGCCGCTGCAGACGCTCTCGGTGGGCGCCCCCACGGCGGCCCTCGCCGGTCAGAGCGCTCCGGTGGCTGCTCCCACCCCGGCCCTGGTGGACTTCAAGTACGAGCCCGGCCGCCAGGAGGTGTTGGATCGCCTGGTGCCCCAGGCGGTGGCCATCAAGCTGTACCGCTCCCTGCTGGAGAGCGTCGCCAGCGAGCATGGCGCCCGCATGAGCGCCATGGAGAACGCCACGAGCAACGCCTCGGACATGATCGCTAGCCTGTCGCTCACGTACAACCGCACCCGCCAGGCGGTCATCACGAAGGAGCTGATGGAGATCGTGTCCGGCGCGGAGTCTCTGAAGTAGAAGTTCCGCTTCTGGCCGCGGGGCCATCAAGCTTGACCCCTGGGGGAGGCCACCTGTAGAGGGGGCCCGCCCATCCCCCGGGCCACAATTTCGACGAGGGACGGAAGACATTCCATGAGCGCTCAAGTTCAGACGGTTGGCAAGGTGACCCAGGTTCTCGGTCCTGTGGTCGACGTGGAGTTTCCGCCCGGCGGTCTCCCGGAGGTGTTCACCGCCCTCAAGGTGACCAACGCGAACATCAGCACCGAGCAGGACAACCTCACGCTCGAGGTGGCGCAGCACCTGGGTGAGAACACCGTGCGCTGCATCTCCATGGACTCCACCGAGGGTCTGGGCCGCGGTGTGTCGGTGAAGAACACGGGCGCCCCCATCATGGCGCCGGTGGGCAAGGCCACCCTGGGCCGCATCCTCAACGTCACCGGCGATCCGGTGGACGAGAAGGGCCCCGTGAAGGCCAAGGAGTCCTGGCCCATCCACCGCGCGCCTCCCGCGTTCACCGAGCAGGACGTGCGCGTGCAGATGTTCGAGACCGGCATCAAGGTCATCGACCTGCTCGCCCCCTACACCCGCGGTGGCAAGATCGGCCTGTTCGGCGGCGCCGGCGTCGGTAAGACGGTGCTCCTGCAGGAGCTCATTCGCAACGTGGCCGTGGAGCGTGGTGGCTTCTCGGTGTTCGCCGGCGTGGGCGAGCGCACCCGCGAGGGCAACGACCTGTATCACGAGATGCAGGACTCCAAGGTCATCAAGATCGACAACCTGGAGGAGAGCCAGGTGGTGCTGGTGTACGGCCAGATGAACGAGCCGCCCGGCGCCCGCGCCCGCGTGGCCCTCACGGCCCTCACCATGGCCGAGTACTTCCGCGACGTGGAGGGGCGCGACGTGCTCCTCTTCATCGACAACATCTTCCGCTTCACCCAGGCCGGTTCCGAGGTGTCCGCTCTTCTGGGCCGCATCCCGAGCGCCGTGGGTTACCAGCCCACGCTCGCCACGGAGATGGGTGGCCTCCAGGAGCGCATCACCTCCACTACCAAGGGCTCGGTCACCTCGGTGCAGGCCATCTACGTGCCCGCCGACGACCTGACGGACCCCGCCCCGGCCACCACGTTCGCCCACCTGGACGCGACCACGGTGCTCAACCGCGCCATCTCCGAGCTGGGCATCTACCCGGCCGTGGATCCGCTCGACTCCACCAGCCGCATCCTCTCGCCGGACGTGGTGGGCGCGGAGCACTACGCGGTGGCCCGCAAGGTCCAGGGCATCCTCCAGCGCTACAAGGAGCTGCAGGACATCATCGCCATCCTCGGCATGGACGAGCTGAGCGAGGATGACAAGCAGGTGGTGGCGCGCGCCCGGAAGATCCAGCGCTTCCTGTCGCAGCCGTTCTTCGTGGCGACCATCTTCACCGGCTCGCCGGGCAAGTACGTGAAGCTGCAGGACACCATCCAGGGCTTCAAGGAGATCGCCGACGGCAAGCACGACGACGTCCCCGAGTCGGCCTTCTACATGGTGGGCGACATCAACGAGGTGCTGGAGAAGGCCCGTAAGATGGCGGCGGCCTAGTCGGCCGTCTCTCGCTGGGAGGTAGCCCACGTGCTGCGTTCCGCCCTCGTACTGATGCTGTTGGTAGTGGCGCTCCCGGCCGTGGGTCAGGAGCGCTCCAGCCGTGCGCGGGTGAGCGCCAACGGCACCTACAGCGTGCGCCTGGTGGAGCAGGCCGGGAAGTGCACGCTGGAGGTGTCGAAGGAGAGCGGCCCGGTGTGGACGCTCAAGCAGTGCGTGGGCGGGGTGGACGACCTGTACTTCGTCTCCAATGACGGAGAGCGGGTGTGGGTCCTCTTCCCGCTGGCGCCCAAGGGCACGAAGAAGCTGCCCGGCAAGCAGTACAAGAAGGTGCCCGCGTGGGCCAACACGGTGGTGGCGGAGGAGTATGACCGCCAGGGGCGCGTGCAGGAGCGGCGCCTGATGAGCTTCGTGAGCCCGCGTGAGGTATCGGAGGTGCGGGAGTTGGGACAGCACCTCAAGTGGTTGGAGGGCGTGCTCGGAGTTCCGGGCAAGGGCCCGCGCCTGACGGACGCAGGGCGCATCGAGTTCGAGACGGTGGGCGGCAAGTCCCACCAGCTGACCTTCTGAAAAAGCGGTACCCAGGGAGCACGGAAGCCCATGGCCAAGCTGACGGTCGAGATTGTGACCCCCGAGAAGCGCATCCTGTCGGTGCAGGCGGACGAGGCGATCGTCCCGGGCGGCAAGGGCCTGTTCGGCGTGCGGCCGGGCCACACGCCGTTCCTGTCGCTGGTGGAGCCGGGGCCGATGACGCTGCTCGACGGAGGGCGTCGCGAGTACTTCTTCGTGGCGGGCGGCTTCGTCGAGGTGGCCAACGACAAGGTGCTGGTGATGGCGGACGTGGCGGAGCCGGTGACGGGCATCGACGTGGAGGCGGCGAAGCGGCGGATGGCGGAGGCGCAGGAGCGGCTGCGCGGCATGTCGTCGGATGACGTGCGCTTCGACATCGAGCAGGCGACGGTGCGCCGCGAGACGGCCCGCATGAACGCTGCGACGATGCGCTGAGCAAGTTCCCAAGCAGGCGAAACACCTTCTCCCCAGGGGAGAGGGCTAGCGAGCCCCCATGCACGACGCGCCCCGATACGGGCGCTGTGCATCGGGGGCTTCGTCATTTTCACTACCCCTACATTGCCCTATCAGCCCTGCTCCCCCGAGGATCTCTTGACACCGTGCTCTGAAAAGAGCATCTAGAATGCATCTTTAAAGATGCATGTTGAATGCATCGAAACAGGGACCGCATGCGGCCCGGGGAGCGAGCGCACATGAGCACCAACGTCGCGGAGAAGAAGAGCAGCGTGTACGAGCAGATTGGCGGGGAGCCGGCGATGGCGGCGGCGGTGGAGCTCTTCTACCGGAAGGTGCTCTCGGACGATCGCATCAGCCACTTCTTCGAGGACGTGGACATGGAGCGCCAGGCGGCGAAGCAGAAGGCGTTCCTCACCATGGTGTGCGGGGGGCCGAGCGCGTACTCGGGCCAGGACATGCGCAAGGGGCACGCGCACCTGGTGAAGCGCGGGCTGAACGACACGCACTTCAACGCGGTGGCGGAGCACCTGGGGGCGACGCTGGCGGAGCTGGGCGTGGCGAAGTCGCTGGTGGAGCAGGTGCTCGCCATCGCCGAGAGCGCGCGAGCGGACGTGCTCAACCGCTGAGTCAAGGGAGAGCACGCACATGGCGAGCGTAAAGCACGAGGGACAGTGGTACGGGCTGGACGAGGGCGAGTCAGTGCTCGACGGGCTGCTGCGGCGGGGGGTGGACGTGCCGCACTCGTGCCGAGCGGGGGCATGTCAGTCCTGTCTGATGCGTGCCGAGCGCGGCGAGGTGCCGGCGAAGGCCCAGGTGGGGCTGAAGGAGACGCTCAAGGCCCAGGGGTACTTCCTCGCATGTGCGTGCCATCCCGAGGGCGAGCTCGAGGTGGCGGGGGCGGGAGCGGAGCTGAGAGTGCCCGCGCGCCTCACCGCGCTGGAGCGGCTGAGCGACAGCGTGCTGTGCGTGCGGCTGCGCCCGGAGGGAGCCTTCGAGTACCGGGCCGGACAGTACGTGTCGCTGCTGCGTGATGGGCTCGCCCGCAGCTATTCGCTCGCGAGCCAGCCTCACGAGGACACGCTGGCGTTGCACGTGCGCCGCATCCCCGGAGGCCGGATGAGCGGGTGGCTCTTCGACGAGGCCCGGCCGGGAGACGTGGTGGAGCTCCAGGGCCCGGCGGGCGAGTGCTTCTACGTGCCGGGGCGGCCAGAGCAGCCGCTGCTGCTGGCGGGCACGGGCACGGGCCTGGCGCCCTTGTACGGCATCCTCCAGGACGCGCTGGCGCGGGGGCATACCGGGCCCATCTGGCTCTTCCATGGTGCGCTCGAGGCCTCCGGGCTCTACCTCGTGGATGAGCTCCGCGCGTTGCAATCCCGTTACAATCACATCCAGTACCGCCCCTGCGTTCTCAAGGGCCAAGAAAGGGTGGGAGTGACGGTGGGGGCGCTGGACGCGGTCATCAAGGAAACGTGCCCTCGGCCGACTGGTTGGAGAGCCTATCTGTGCGGAGACCCGGCCCTGGTGCTATCCCTCAGGAAGAAGCTCTTCCTCGCCGGGCTGTCGCTCAAGGAACTCCATGCGGATGCGTTCCTTCCGAGCACTCCTCCGCCGCAGGCGGGAGCGGGAGTGATGAGCCGTGCATCTGACGCTTCACGCTGACTACGCGCTGCGCGTGCTGCTGTACCTCGCGGCCAACCCGGATCGGGTGGTCTCCACGGGCGAGGTGAGCGACGCGTACGGCATCTCCAAGCACCACCTGGTCCGGGTGGTGCAGGGTCTGGGCCGCCACGGCTTCGTGGAGGTGAGGCCAGGACGTTCCGGGGGAGTGGTGCTAGCGCGGCCACCCGCGGAGATCTCCGTGGGGGAGGTCGTGCGCCACATGGAGCCGGACTTCCACATCGTGGAGTGCTTCGATCCATCGACGAACACCTGCCCCATCACTCCGGCCTGTGGGCTCATCGGCGTGCTCCACGAGGCGACGCGCGCCTTCCAGGCCACGCTGGACAAGTACACGCTGGAGGATTTGGTGCGGCGCAGCCCACGCAAGCTCTCCAACTACTTCCTCAAGCCCGCGGCGGGCGCCGCCGGAGCGGGCGGGGCATGACGGGGCAGGTGCTGGAACTCTTCCACCGCATCGCGGATCCGCCCTCGGCTGCTGCGCGCCGCTACGTGGTGGACTACGCGCTGGAGGACCGGGTGAGCTTCCGCAATGTCGCCTTTCCGGAGGCGGAGGCGGCCTGGCGAGAACTCGGTGGACACAGCACCCCAGCACTCTGGGATGGCGAGCACCTGCACCAGGGCGCTGAGGCGGTCGTGGCGAGACTGCAGGCCGTTGTCAACCTCGGTCGCGACGGCTAGGGCGGTGGGCGGCTTGTGGTGGGAGAGCGTCCTTCACCCAAGCTATGCGCCGGCATGCGGGGAACTCACGAAGAGATGAAAGTCGGGGCTAGTCATCGAACGCGGCTCGGTTATCTTGCCGCTCCCCATGTCGCTGACCCCCGCCGAACGCCAGGACAGGTTTCAAGCGGCGTTCCTGGGACTTGCCATCGGGGATGCCCTGGGCTTTCCGCTGCGGGGCGTCCCGCCGGCGAGCCTCACACGCCTACCTGGACTGGCGGAGGACTTCGCGCCTCGGCCTCGGGGGAAGTTCGCCAAGGGCCAGTTCTCCGATGACACGCAGCTGATGCTGGCGGCGGCCGAGAGCGTCATCCGCGAGAACAAGGTGGATGGGCGCAGCGCGGCGGCGCACCTGGCGTGGCTGTGGCAGGAGGGCATCATCCTCCAGCCGCCCAAGCAGCTGGCCGAGGCGCTGCAGAAGCTGGCGCAGGGCACGCCGTGGATGAGCGCGGGAGCGCCCCTGGGGGTGAAGTGTCCCTCGGTGCTCAGCCGTGCGGTGGTGGTGGGCCTCTTCGAGAGCAAGAGCCGGGTGCGCATCCGCCACGACGCGGGCGTGCTGACGGTGCTCACGCACAAGGACCCCACGTGCGCGGCGGCGGCTGCTGCGTTCGCCCAGGCGATCGCGCTGGGGCTGACGACGAGCGAGCCCCTCACGCCCGCGGAGTTCTGCGAGGAGCTGGCACTCTCGGCGGCGGCGCACGACAAGGAGCTGGCCGAGGAGCTGCGGCACCTGCCCCGGCTGCTGACGTGGGACCCGGCGCGGGCGCTGGCGCAGCTTCGCAAGGTGAGTGTGCCGCCCAGCCAGCTGAAGGGTGTGGATGGGCTGCCGCCGCACGTGGTGCCGGTGCTGCTCACCGCGCTGTACGCCACGCTGAAGGTGCCCCACGACTTCCGCCAGGCGGTGGAGCTGGTGCTGCGCTGCGGAGGCGAGGCGGACGTGGCCGCGGCGTGCACGGGAGCCCTGGTGGGGGCGCATCTGGGCACGGCGGCCATTCCCGCGCGGCTGCGCAAGAACGTGCTGTACGCGGACACGCTGCTGGACACGGCGGACCGCCTCTTCCAGGCCCGGCAGGTGCGCGAGACGCTGGCCACTGCCCTGGCCCAGCAGCACCACCCGAAGCGCCGCCGCTAAGCACGGGCCGGGTGCCGGTCCCCTGGCTGCTCGCTCGCTGGAGGGGAGGCGGCCGGGCGTAGTCGACGCCCGGGCGGCCAGACTTCCCGTGGAATGTGTCCGCTCCCACCTTCCGCGGGAGAGCGGGACGCGCCTGGTACCCCGGGTGGGCCCGCCGGATGCCCCGGGAGGCGGAGACGTGGAACTCGAGTCGGAGCGTCTGGAGCGAAGGCAACTGGAGTCATTGTCCACGGCGGAGCTCATCCGCCATGCCATTGAAGAGGCCCGGCTGCTGGCGCGGGCCGAGGTGCTTCATGCCAAGAAGGAGCTTCAGCAAGAGGTCAAGGCGGCGCGCACCTCGGGCATCCTCCTGGGCGCCGGTGGCGTGCTGGGGCTGATGGGCCTGGCAGCCCTCCTGGTGGCGTTGGGGCTGGCGCTGCCGCTGGGGGAGACGCTCGGCGTGCTGCTGGTGGGGGCCTTCCTGGTGTTGGTGTCGGGCGGCCTGGCGTTCGCGGGCGTCAAGCGGCTGCCGAAGAAGCCCCTGCCGCACACCCAGGAACGACTGAAGACGGACCTCGCCCGCACCCGGGAGACACTGCAATGAGCGAGCAGGACAACAAGGGCGGCGGACCCATCACCGCCGGCATGAGTGACCGCGAGCAGGTGGAGAAGACGGCGGACCGGCTGCGCGACGAGCTGCTGCTCACCCTCGAGGAGCTCGACCGGCGGCGCGAGCGGGCCATGGACGTGCGGTACCAGGTCAGCCACGCCATCGAGAAGAACCGGGACGTGCTCTTCCAGGCGGGAGGCGTCGCCGTGGTGCTGGCCGTGGTGGGCGTGGGCTATTCGTGGTGGCGTTCGCGCCACCGGGAGGAGCTGCTGTGGAAGCATCGCGCGCAGGCGGTGCGGCGTGCCTGGGAGCACCCGGACCGGGTGGCCTCCCGCGCGGACGAGCGTCCCGTGGGCATTGAGCTCGGTCGCAAGCTCGTCCTCATCTTCGTCAGTACGCTGGCCACGGCCCTGGCGAAGCGCGCGGTGCAGTCGCTGGTGCCTCCCTCCGAACAGCAGCAGGCCTCGGAGGGCAAGAAGCACCTCGGGCCGCGCTTCTTGCAGTCTCCGGCCCACGCGTAGCTCTGGGCTGAGCGGGTGGATGCGGCTCTCTCCGGCGACGGGGAGCGCCGCGTTCACGTCCTGGCATGAATAAGAATTATTGATTGCGTGGAATTAACGCATAAAGCAGACTCATCCACGCCATGGATCTGCTCTACGCGCGTGCCCAGATGGGCCTGTCCCTCGCCTTCCACATTGTCTTCGCGGCGGCGGGAATTGCGCTGCCGCTGCTGATGGTGCTCAGCGACCTGAAGGCCCGGAGGACGGGAGACGCGGACTACGCGCTACTCAGCAAGAAGCTGGCGAAGGGGACGGCCATCCTCTTCGCGGTGGGGGCGGTGAGCGGCACGGTGCTCTCCTTCGAGCTGGGGCTGCTGTGGCCCGCCTTCATGGGCACCTATGGAGAGGTCATCGGCCTGCCCTTCGCGCTGGAGGGGACGGCCTTCTTCACCGAGGCGGTGTTCCTCGGCATCTACCTGTACGGACGTGAGCGGATACCGGCGGGGCTGCACCTCTTCTCGGGGGTGATGGTGGCGCTGAGCGGCGCGGCGAGCGCCTTCTTCGTCACCCTGGTGAACGTCTTCATGAACGACCCGTCGGGCTTCACGCCCACTGCGGGCGGGCCGGTGAACGTGGACCCGGTGGCGGCGATGTTCAGCCCGGGCTGGCAGCACCAGACGGCGCACACGCTGCTCGCGTGCTACCAGGCGAGTGCCTTCGCCATGGCGGGCATCCACGCCTTCGTGCTGCTGCGGCACCCGGGGGCGGCCTTCCACCGCAAGGCGCTCTCGGTGGCGCTGCCGCTGGCGTGTGTCAGCGCGCTGGTGCAGCCGCTGGTGGGCCACCAGTCCGCGGAGCACGTGGCACGTGCGCAGCCGGTGAAGCTGGCCGCGGCCGAGGGCCTCTTCCAGACGCAGCGCGGGGCGGGGCTGAGCGTCGGCGGGCTGCCGGACGTGGAGACAGGCACCATGCCCTATGCGGTGGAGATACCCAAGGCACTGTCCATCCTGGCGTTCTCGGACCCGGACGCGGAGGTGAAGGGGCTGAACGAGTTTCCGCGCGACGAGTGGCCGCCGGTGGCCAAGGTGCACCTGGCCTTCCAACTCATGGTGGGAACGGGGAGCGCGATGGCGCTGCTGGCGGTGGTGACGCTCTTCCTGCGCTGGCGGCGCAAGGCCTGGCCGGAGGACCGGCGGGTGTTGTGGGGATGGCTCTTGTGCGGGCCGCTCGGGGTGGTGGCGATGGAGGCGGGGTGGCTCGTCACGGAGTGGGGACGTCAGCCGTGGATCATCCGCGGGGTGATGCGCACGTCGGAGGCGGTGACGCCGGTGCAGCACCTGGCGGCGCCCTTCTGGACGTTCACGCTCGTGTACCTCTTCCTGGGAGCGATGGTCGTCTTCCTCATGGTGCGGCAGGTGGCGGGCACGCTGCCGGGCCGGGAGCCGCCGTCGGGCGAGGTGGCCCATGAGCACTGAGCTCTCGCTGGGCGGTGCGCTGGTGGCCGCCTTCGTCCTCTACGCGCTCTTCGGGGGCGCGGACTTCGGCGGCGGAGTCTGGGACCTGCTGGCCTCGGGGCCGCGCAAGGCGGAGCAGCGGGCGCTCATCGCCAAGGCGCTCGGGCCGGTGTGGGAGGTGAACCACGTCTGGCTCATCATCGGAATCGTCATCCTCTTCTCGGGCTTCCCGAAGGCCTTCGCGGCGCTGTCGGTGGCGCTGCACGTGCCGCTGACGCTGTTGCTGCTGGGCATCGTCTTCCGGGGCACGGCCTTCACCTTCCGCACCTACGACGCGCGCGGGGACGCGGTGCAGCGGCGCTGGGGCCTCGTTTTCAGCATCGCGAGCGTGCTGTCCCCGGCGCTGCTGGGCATGTGCGTGGGCGCGGTGGTGAGCGGGGACATCCGCGTGCAGGGGCTCACGGTGGTGAGCGGCTTCTTCTCCGCGTGGCTGTCGCCCTTCGCGCTGGCGGTGGGGGCACTGGCCCTGTGCCTCTTCGCCTTCCTGGCGGCGGTGTACCTCACCGCGGAGACGCACGAGCCCGGGCTGCGGGAGGACTTCCGGCGGCGGGCGCTGGGCGCGGGCGTGGCGGTATTCCTGGCTGCTTTTGGCGTGCTGGTGCTCGCACGAGAGGGGGCTCCCCGGGTGTGGTCGGGGCTGACGGGCTCGCCCTTCGCGCTGGCGCTGCACGCGGGGACGGCGGTGACGGCGGTGCTGGCCTTCGGGCTGTTGCTCGCGCGGCGCTTCTGGCCGGCGCGCGTGGCGGCGGCGGCGCAGGTGGGCTTCATCGTGATGGGGTGGGCGGCTTCACAGTACCCGTACCTCGTGGTGCCGGACCTCACGCTCCAGGGCGCGGCGGCCTCCGCGGCCACTCAGCGGGCCCTGCTGGTGGCGCTCGGGGTGGGCGCCGCCCTCATCATCCCCTCGCTGCTCTTCCTGCTGCGCGTATTCCAATCCCCACCGGCGGAGCCCGCCCGGAAGTAGTGGGGCGCGCCTACGCCTTCTCCCTCCGGGCCTGGGTGTTCCCCCAACCCCGGCCCTGAGGGAAGAAATCACCCCCAGGGCCGGGCACTGCTTCACATATCAGTCGAGGGTCGCCGTGATGGACACGCCGCTGTAGGCCGCGTAGCCGTACATCATCACGTAGTAGGTGACCGGGCTGATGACGTAGGTGGCACACGACTCCGAGTTGCCGCCATTGACGGACTTGCACTCGTAGGTGGTCGTGGTCGGCTGGAGATCCCGGCGGACATACACGTCCGCGTCCCCAGTGCCGCCCGTGGTCCGCACGGTCAGGAAGCCCTGGCCGGACGGCACGGTGACGCGCCAGTAGCGCATCGAGTCCATCGCCCCGGACAGTCCGGACACCGTCTGGCCGAGCGTCAGCACATCCGTGGGGGGATTGGGATTCCCGCCGCCGGTGACGTAGCTGCCGCGCAGGGTGGCGTTGGTGAGCGTCTGGGACGAACCCGCGTTGTAGACGCGCACGTGCCAGGTGCCGGCCGCGGGCGAGTTGATGGTGCACGACTGGCTGTTGTTGCTGGAGCCGCCCATCGTGCCCTTGCAATCATAGGACGACAGCGTGGGCACGGCTTCGCGCTTCACGTACAGGTGGGCGGAGCTCCCGGAGCCGCCGTAGGTGTTGAAGGTGACGCTGGTGGCTCCCGACGGGACGTAGAGCGTGTAGTCGCAGGAGAAGCCCCCCGGCGGCGCGCTCACGCCGTACGTGGACGAGTTGTTGGTGAGCGGGCTGGTGGATGTGCACCCCGGCTGGCCTTCCGACAGGGTGTAGGTGCCCGTGATGCCCACGCCGGAGAACGTCCCGGTGCCGTACAGGCGCGCGTAGTAGGTCCCGGGGGACGTCACGGAGACGGAGCAGCTCTCCGTGTTGGTGTAGTAGCTGGATTTGCAGTCGTAGACCGTCTCGGTGGGGGATGCTTCCCGGCGCACGAACAGGTCGCCGTTGCCGGTGCCTCCGCTGGTGGTGAACTCCACCCGGGTGGCCCCGGTGGGGACATAGAGCTTGTAGATGCAGGACCAGCTGCCCGTGGTCGCGCCCACGCCGGTCGCTGGCACGCCGTTGCTCAGGGTGGTGCTGCTGGTGCAGCCACCCGTGCCGGCAGGCGTGTACGTCGCCTTCAGACTCAGGCCGCTGAACGCACTGTAGCCATAGAGCTTCACGTAATACGTGCCCGCCTGCGCGCCGGAGATGGAACAGGCCTCCGCGTTGCTGGAGCCCGCGGAAGAACAGTCGTTATCCCCCGACGTCGGCTCCGAGCCACGCTTCACGTACAGATCCGCGTCGCCCGAACCGCCGGTGGTGGTGAAGGTGAGGTTGCTGTTCGAAGAAGCGACGGACAGCGTGTACGTGCAGGACCATTCCCCTGTGTTCGCGCTGATGTTGGTGATGGCCACGTTGGGCGTGAGGGCGATGTTGCCGGAGCAGGCGGCCATGGCCCGCACGCGTTCCTCCGGCGGCGGTCCCTTCTTCGCCGCCGGGGCTTGTTCGCCGGCCTCGGGGATGGGCTCCACCGCTGCCTCCGGGCCCTGTTCCAGCTCCGCGCCACAGCCCGTCACGGCACACGTCAGCCACGCCGCGGCCAAAGCCTTCCATGCAAGACGATTCAAGTTTTTTCTCATTTGTGGAAATGTGTTTCATCCGGAGCGGCGAAAGCCTGTCGTCACTGGCCGCCGGATGATGCGAAAGCTATCAAGCGTGTCTGACATTCTGGCTGGGGCCGGCACCGCGCGGCGGGTGCGGGTGCATGACACAGGTCCAGGCCGTCCGGGGTAGGGTGCCCGGGCGAGCTGTCAGGTCGGCGAACCGCGAGTCGTCCATGAGATGGCCCCAGGTGGCCCGACAACACCTGGCTGTGCCGTTGCCGATGCCCGGTATCAGAGCACAGGCAGCGCGGAGCCCGCCCGGAAGCAGTGGGGCGCGCATTCCACGGGTGGAGGCACGTCAGCGGGACAGGGTGAAGCGATGGACGACGGCTCCCTCCTTGTCCATCAGGGAGATGTCGAGCGTGTGGCCCTGCTGGAGGCGGTAGACGATGCGCCGCACCTGATCCTCGCCTGGCGTCTCGAAGATTGCCTGCCCCACCCCGTCCGTCTCCACGAGCGCGTACTCCAGTGCGCGGCCGTCGCTCTCCTGGGGCGTGAGCTTGGGACCGAAGTGCAACAGCCGCATGATGACGGCATCACCGTCCCGCTCGAGCGTCATCAACTCATGGAAGCCGGCCGTTCCGTTCTTCATCGCCCGGAACATTCCAATCATCGACTCTCCCTCGGGCGCGCTCCAGGTCTCCTCGAAGTAGGTCGTCCCCGCCTTGCCATGCCAGCGGCCGGAGAGCCAGTCGAGCCGCATCACGGCCGTTGGCTGGGACGGCGCGGAGGGCGTGGGGGGCGACGACGCGCAGGCCGTCAGGAGCGTCAAGGCGAGCAGCAGGGGAAGGGGCGAGGTCACGGGCCCCGGTTAGCGCAGTTCCTCGCGAGAGGGAATCTTCCCTGACACGCCGCGCCCGTCGGGGTCAGGGGGCGCGCCGCGCGACGGCGGGCACGTATGTCCTGTCGTCGGGGGCCGCCGCCAGAAACTGGTCTTCATCGGCGTGGGCCTCGATGAACGGGCCCTGCACGCCAGGCTGGATGCAGTGCTCCTGACGGAGCCGTCCTCAAGAGGCTCAGGTCCCCTGCCGCGCCCCTCATGGGAGGAGCATGCCCAGGCATGTGACTGCGATGCTCCCCCAAGCGGGGGCGGAGGAGGCGAGCGTGGAGCCTGAGGCGGTGGAAAGGAGGGAGCCGAAGAAGGAGCGGACGGAGCGAGTGGATCAGGCGGGGCTGCTGATGAGGACGTTGGACTTCGACGTGTCCGCCTGCGTGAGCTGTGGAGGCAGGCGGAGTGTATTGGCGCGAGCCCGGGCCGAGGTGCCCTCCGGGCCGGTGGCGCGAGGAGCTCGGCCTGCTGGACCTCGCTCATGGAACTCTCGAGTGCCCACGGTCGTTCAAGAGGGTCGTCTCTCGGAGGACTCCCATGGTGTTCACCCTTGGATTGATCGCCCTGCTCGCGGCCACTCCCGCTGAGCCTGTCGAGCTCGAGGTCTTCGTTCCGCTGTGCGACGGTGCTCAGCTCGACTGCGGTCGGAGGGGAGCCGGGGACCCACGTTCCCTGGAGGCGAATCTCTATTGGGGAGCCGCCTTTGGTGCGGAGCGGTTCCTGTCCCGCGCTCCAGGCTTCCGGGTTCGAAGCCGGCGCGATGGCCCCCCTGCCTCCGGGGTACTGCGCGAGCTCGTCATCGAGCGGGCGGCCACGAAGGGAGAGCGGCTTGTCCGGCTCTCACTCCGGGCCTACTCCGGAGATCGGATCGATGACGCCCTGGAAGACTTCCTGCGCGCGGCCGCTGGCGGGAGCTCAGCGGACCTCGTGGTCTGGGCCGGGCACGACCGGCTCATGGACCGGGCTCCGCCCGAGCTCCGGGCCCTCCCGGGTGCCACACCGCGGCCCGTCGCGGTGCTGGCCTGCATGAGCGAGCAGTACTTCGGGCCGGTGCTGCAGTCCCTCGGGGCTCGGCCGGTCGTACTCACCCGGACCATGATGGCACCGGAGGCCTACCTCCTCGAGGCGCTGGCGGCGACGGTTGCGAGGCATGGGCCCACCGAGGCGGGACTCCTTCGCACCGCGCTGGTGGACGCCTATGCCCGCTATCAACGCATCACGCCCCGAGCCGCGGGCACGGTCTTCTCCAGGCTCCCCCAGCCTCAGGTGGTGGCGTCGCAGCCGAAGCAGTGACGATCGCTCGCGCCCTGCTGCGCGTCTTCCAATCCCCACCGGTGGAGGCCACCCGGGAGACACCCTCTCCTTCTGGGAGAGGGTGGGGGTGAGGGTCATCCCCTGTATCTCTCGGAGCTGCGCGCGACGGCGGGCACATACGTCCTGTCGTCGGGAGCTGCCGCCACCGGCTGATCGGGCCGACCCACCTCGGGCGTGGGTCCATCCGCGTCGAGCAGCACGCTCTCGAGCACATCCCGGAATCGCTCGCGCAGGGACTCCTCGTACAGCACGAAGCGCACCTCACGCAGCCGGCTGCCGCCCAGCAGCAGGTGCCAGCGCAGCGCCGAGGCCTCCGCGCGTGCGCTCGCCTCGACGGTGACCCTTCCCGCGCCCGTGCCGAGAGCCGGCACGGCGAGCGAGCTCAAACCCTCCTCCTCCGCGGTGAGCAGCGCCCGCTGCATCGCCCTTCCGATGCAGCTCACCTCTTCCCACGCGCTCACTGCGTGCAGCACCCGCCGGCACTCGAGCCGCCCCGCTCCCGTGGAGATGCACGCTCCCAGAGGCTGCTCTCCCCAGTTGCGCGCCTCCTGCTCGATGCTCTCCCCGCCGTGAGCACGCAGGGCCGCCGCGGCACCTCCGCTCATGCTCAGCTCGGGAACGGCCGGGCTCACAATGCCGTCTACGCGCGCCCGCGCGAGGTCTCCGGTCTCACAGACAATCCGCGTGGGGCCGAAGGCCAGGGTGCCATCGTCCAGGCGCGCGGCGGCACTCGGCGGGCGCGTGGTGGTGGCCAGCCGATCGAACAGGTGACGCACCTGGGCCACGTCAGAGAATCGGGCCTCGGGGTGGGGCGCGAGCATGCGTGCCAGCACGTGCTGGAAATATGCCTCCTCGGGACCGCTGGGCGTGGGGAAGACGGGGTGCGCCTCGCCGCGGCGCCGGGGCTCGAGCCCCTCGAAGGGAGGCCGACCGTAGCGCAGATGATAGGCGGTGGCGCCCAGGCCAAACACGTCCGCACGCCGGTCGAACGCCTCCCCGCGCAGCACCTCGGGGGCCATGTACGGCCCGGTGCCGGAGATGTCCCCCACCTGCTCGCGGCCCACGCTTTTGGCTACCGCGATGCCGAAGTCACCCAGCTTGGTGCCCAGCTCCGGCGAGTCGAGGATGTTCGACGGCTTGAGGTCGCGGTGCAGGATGCCGGTGAGGTGTGCGTCGGCGAGCCCTTCGGCCACTTGAGCGAGCACCTCGCAGACGAACCACAAGGGCAACCCGTACCCCAGGGCCCGGCGCCTGCGCACGTCCACCTCGTCCATGTCGATGCCGTCCACGTACTCCTGCACCAGCAGCGGAGTTCCCTTGTGGATGCGCACGTCGGTGGCTCGCACCACGCGGTGGCTGGGCACGCGCGCCATCAGCCGGGCCTCGTTGAGCATGCGCCGGTAGCGCTCCTCGGGGTCCGCCTGGAAGTGCGGCTTGAGCGTCTTCACCACCAGTGGCGAGGCGAGCAGCACATGGCGAGCAAGCCACACGTCGCTCATCCCGCCGCCGCCGATGCGGCCCCAGATCTCGTAATCCCCGATGCGCGCGCCGGCCTCGATCATGGTGCGGGTTCCTCTCATACCCTGGAGGTCCCCGCATGTCGAAGGGGGGAGGCCGCATCCAGCCGGTGCGAGTCGTCGCGCACCCGGAGAGGACACGCGCCCCCCTGTGCCGGACGAGTTACGGGGCCTTATGACAGACGTCATTCACAAACATCTCCTCGAAACCCTCGGCGGAATGTTACGAGAAATACATAAAATCCTGGGATGTTGACTTTATCGGCTTTTTGTCTAGTTTGCCCGCCCGCTTCACCTGACGAGCAGGATCAGGCGAGAAAACCATGCTCATGAAGAACGTGGGCTTACTCTGGGGAAATCACATGAAGACGTCTCTCAAGCGGATGGCCGCCACGGTAGCGGTCACCATGCTCGGCGCCGTACTCAACCCTGTCGCGGCGCACGCCGGTACCCGGTTCGCCCCGACCACCACCGACACCGGCCAGGTGTATGACCTGGTGATCGAGTACATGTTCAACAACGGCGACGCCCTGCACTTCGCCGCCGACTCGAACCAGATCCAGCAGGACTTCTTCGAGTCCGCGCCGATCAACAAGCTCTATTACGTCAAGCAGACGAACACGACGTTCTGGGAGCGCTTCGGCATCAGCGACAGCGCCATCGCCCTCGAGCGCGACACCACCGCGCCTCCCGGCTCGCCCAACAATTCCTATGACGCCTACCCGCACGGCAGTCTGTGGATGCCCCGCTACTGGACGGTGGGCCAGGAGACCAGCTTCAGCACCACCATCAAGTGGTTCGACAAGACGACCTGCCGCTACACGGGCCGGCAGGATCCCTGGACGTACGGGCGCCACTTCCTGCGCTACCAGGGGCCCATGGCCATGGGCGGCAGCCTCGGCACCATCGACGTCGTCATCATCGACCGGTACCACTGGATCTCCGACGATCCGAACTCGGCCCAGTACTACAACAGCCCCGAGGCCGAGCGCTTCTGGTTCGCCCGCGGCCGCGGCTGGGTGCGCTGGGACTACTTCGCCAACCGCACCACCACCACGAAGTGGAACTACTCCGACCCCACCAGCCTGCTGAGCCCCGGTGCCACCACCACGGTGCTCTTCACCACCAACAGCCCCAACAACAACTCCAAGACGCCGAACAAGCTCTGCAACGGTGGCGTCTTCTGATTCTTGACGCGGTGGGTCATCCACTTGCTTGGGCGGCGGGTGACCCACCCATGCTTTCTTTTTCCACCACTGGTGTGGGGAAAAGCGCTTCCGGACCCATCCAGTAGGGCCCCGAGTTGGAGTAGCGTCCCGGGTCCTGAGGCACAGGGGGGGTCCCAGGACCACCGCCCACTTCCCAGAACCCAAGGAGCCCGAACCCCGATGACGAGCCCCAAGTTCGAGACGCTGGTCGATGTCTTTCTTCAGAGCATTGCTTCCTTCGGCCCACGGCCGCTCTTCGGTGAGAAGAAGAACGGACAGTGGACGTGGATGACGTACATCCAGTTCGGCCAGATGGTGGATGACCTGCGCGGTGGTTTGGCCCAGCTCGGCGTGACGCACGGAGATCGGGTGGCGGTCATCGCCAACAACCGTCACGAGTGGGCGGTGGGCGCCTACGCCTGTTACACGCTGGGGGCCGCTTACGTCCCCATGTACGAGGCGCAGCTCGACAAGGAGTGGGCGTACATCCTCAATGATTGCGGCGCCAAGGTGGTATTTGCCGCCACCGACGCCATCGCGGCCAAGCTCAAGGCGCTCAAGCCGGAGCTTCCCGCGCTCGAGCACATCATCCGCTTCACCGGCACCGCCACCGAGCCGGACACCTTCGCGTGTTTGCTACGCCGCGGCGCCGACACGCCCAGCCCCGTCACCCAGCCCAAGGCTGCGGACCTGGCCGGCCTCATCTACACCTCGGGCACCACCGGCAACCCCAAGGGTGTGATGCTCAGCCACTCCAACCTCGCGCGCAACGTGCAGGCCATGCACGAGCTCTTCCCGATGAACAAGGAGGACCGCTCGCTGTCCTTCCTGCCGTGGGCGCACTCCTTCGGGCAGAACGTGGAGCTCAACGGCCTCTTCTCCATGGGCGCCTCCATGGGCATCGCCGAGGGCGTGGACAAGATCGTCGACAACCTCGCCGAGGTGCAGCCGACGCTGCTCTTCTCGGTGCCGCGCATCTTCAACCGCATCTATGACGGCTTGCAGAAGCGCATGGCCGCGGAGAAGCCCATCAAGCGCATGCTCTTCAACCGCGGCCTGGAGGTGGCCAAGCAGCGCAAGGCCCTGTCAGACAAGGGCCAGAGCAGCGTGCTGTTGGATCTGCAGCATGGCTTCTTCGACAAGGTCGTCTTCTCCAAGGTGCGCGCTCGCTTCGGCGGCCGGCTGAAGTACGCCTTCAGCGGCGCGGCGGCCATCTCGCGCGAGGTGGCGGAGTTCATCGACAACCTCGGCATCACCGTCTACGAGGGCTACGGCCTCACCGAGACGTCCCCCATCGCCACCGCCAACTACCCCAACAACCGGAAGATCGGCTCGGTGGGCAAGGCCGTCCCCGGCACGCGCGTCGTCATCGACCGCTCCGAGACGGGCGACCCCAAGCAGGGGGAGATCGTCGTCTACGGCCACAACGTGATGATGGGCTACTACAACCTGCCCGACGAGAACGCGAAGGTCTTCACCGCCGACAGCGGCTTCAAGACCGGTGACATGGGCGTGCTCGATGACGACGGCTACGTCTGGATTACCGGCCGCATCAAGGAGCAGTACAAGCTGGAGAACGGCAAGTACGTGGTGCCGGTGCCCATCGAGCAGGGGCTGCAGCTCTCGCCCTTCATCACCAACGTGATGCTGCACGGGCAGAACAAGCCCTTCAACGTGGCCATCATCGTCCCGGACATGGAGTCGCTGAAGAAGTGGGCCACCGAGAAGGGGCTCGACATCAGCTCCATCCCCGAGCTGCTCAAGCGTGAAGAGGTGCAGCAGCTCTACCGCGAGCAGATCAACCAGTTCTGCAAGGAGGCCAAGGGCTACGAGAAGCCCCAGCGCTTCCTGCTCATCAGCGAAGACTTCACCACCGCCAACGACATGCTGACGCCCTCGCTCAAGCTCAAGCGGCGCAACGTGCTCAAGAAGTTCGGCGAGGCCGTGGACGCGCTGTACGCCGAGGCCGAGAAGAGCGGCGAGCGCGCGGCCTGAGTTTCACGAGGGCCCGGCGGGCTCCGGCACCTCTCGGGTGCCAGAGCCCCCGTACCTCAGGCGGCCTTCGCCAGGAAGGCCGCCACTGACTCGATGGTGGGGTACTGCCGCAGCAGCGTCTCGTCGAGCTCCCGCTGCAGCCAAGTCTCCAACTCTCCGATGACGCGCAGCTGCTCCATGGAGTCCAGCCCGTAGTGCTGGAAGGGCGCGCGCACGTCGATGTCCGCGGGCGTCAGCTCCAGGAAGCCCGCCACTCTCTCCACCAGCCAGCGCTGAATGTCCTCAGACGTCCTCGCGCTCACTTGCCCGTGCCCTGACGCAGGCGCGTCGCCATGGCCGCCAGCTCGGACTGCTCCGTCGGCGTGCCCACGATGGGGGGCAGATCCGCCATGGAGTCGGTGGGAATCAGGTGCACGTGGGCATGCGGCACCTCGTAGCCCAGCACCACCTCCACCACGCGCTTGCACCCGGTGCGCTCCTTGAGCAACTGCGCCACCGTGCGCACCGCCTGCATCAGCTCCACGTACCGTTGCGGCTCCAGGTCGAACAGGTAGTCCCCGTCCGCCTTCGGAATCACCAGCGTGTGTCCGGGCTTCACCGGCCGGATGTCGAGGAAGGCCAGGTGCTTGTCGTCCTCCCAGACCTTGTGACAGGGAATCTCACCGCGAACGATGCGGGCGAAGATGTTGTTCTCAGCCACTCTGTGCTCTCCGTCTTGATTGAAAAGTCGGTGCTCCCTTGATTACCGGGCAGGTCTACTTTACACACTAAGTATGGACTCTGGGGTGATGCAGCGCACGGCGATCGCTCATCCGGAGGGGTTCACGTTCCTTTCGTGGGGTGGGGTGGGCGTTGGCGTGTTGGAGGAGCGGCTGGATGGCCCCCTCCTCAAGTACTTCCTGTCACCCAGGGAGCAGGTGTTCCTCGACCAGATGGTACTGCCCCAGCGCCAGCCCGAATGGTTACGCGGACGTCACGTGTGCAAGCAGGTGGTCCGGGAGCTGCTCGGCCCAGAGTGTCTGGCGCGCCAGGTGGAGGTGTTGCCGGATCCCCAAGGTGTGCCACAGTTGCACTTGCAGGCGGGTTTCGGGTCCCTGGAGGTGTCACTCAGCCATGCGCGCGCACTGTCGGTGGTGGCCGTTACGGCAGAGGGGCGGGTCGGGGTGGACGTAGAGTCCGTGGCCCCCGTGGAGGAGCGCCTGTGGCACTTCTTCCTCACACCCGCTGAGCGGACTCGCTGCGAGCAGGAGCCGGAGCTGGCCTTGAAGCTGTGGGTGCTGAAAGAGGCGCTCTACAAGGCCGTCCGCCCACCCCGGCATGTGCCGCTGCGTCATCTGGTGCCCGAGCTGGGTGAGGGCGTGCTCCGGCTCGCTCCTCCTTATGAGCGCGAGCTCTCCTTCACTTTCCTGACCCTCCGCAACCACCTGCTGGCCGTCGTGCGCTCATGAATCCCTCCTCCTCTATCCGTATCCACGGCATTCACTACACGCTGCCCGAGCGGCAGGTCGGCCTCGAGCAGCTCGCGGCGGAAGGGCGCCTCGTCAGCACGCCCGAGACGATGCGTGACTTCGGCTTCGGCGACTGCCGGGTGTCCAACGTGCCGGCCACGCAGCTCGCCTCCACCACCCTCAAGGCGCTGCTGGAGCGCCACGGGGTGGATCCTCTAGAGGTGGGGTTGCTCATCAATGCCAGCGTGCTGCCCACCAGCTCGCTGGTGCCGCGCGGAGAGTCGCTCGCCGAGTTCCCCACCGGGGAGAATGCGCACCTGGGGTTGTTCCGCTTCTCCAGCACGCGCCTCCAGGACGAGCTGGGCCTGTCCAACGCGCGCACGGTGGGCCTGAGCGAGCTGGGCTGTGTGTCCCTGTCCCATGCGGTGTGGCTGGCCCATGCCGTCATGGAGATGGAGGACTTGAAGTACGCCCTGTGCGTCAACGCGGACGTCTTCCCCGACGGCATCAAGCGCGAGGTGGTCTACAACGTCTGCAGCGACTCGGCGTGCGCGGTGCTGTTGTCTCGCAACCCCGAGGGCTTGCGACTCAAGACGTACCACACGCTCACCCGCGGCTATTACTGGGACCCGGACGGCCACCAGAACGAGCTGCTCGCCGCCTACTTCCCCACCGGCAAGCGCATTCTGGAGAAGACCTTCAAGGCCAGCGGCCTGGCGCGTGAGGACATCAAGCTCCTCATCCCTCACAACGTCAGCCTGCGCAGCTGGGAGATCCTCAGCAAGTTCACCGGCATTCCGCTGGAGAAGATCTACACGGAGAACATCCGCCCCAAGGGTCACTCAGTTGCGGCGGACAATTGGATCAACCTCAAGGACGTCATCGATCGCGGTCTGGTGAAGAAGGGCGACCACGTGATGATGTTCTCCTTCGGGCTCGGCGCCCACTGGGGCTGCAGCATCGTGCAGATCTAGTTCCGCCCGGGTTCGCCTCTCTCCCCCCGGAGTTCCCCCCAGAGGTTCCCCCCTCATGCATCTGTTTCTCACCGGAGTCACCGGCGCCGTCGGTATGGAAATGGCGCGCTGGATTGCCCGCAACACGCCGAAGGCGCGGGTGTATGCGCTCATCCGGGCCCCTTCGTCCGTGGTGCTCAAGGCCCGCTGGTCGAAGCTGGCGGCGAAGCTATGGCCGGATGTCTCGGCGCGCCCGCCCGAGGGCCAGTTCATCCCCGTGCTGGGTGACATCACTCAGCCAGGGCTGGGGCTGTCACCCGAGGATGCGGCGCGGCTGGCCAGTGAGGTGACGCACGTCATCCACTCGGCGGCCAACGTCGAGCTGGACGCGCCCCTGCCGGAGGCGCGGCAGGCCAACGTGGACGGCACCCGCCATGTCTTCGAGGTGGTGCGCACCTTCCGTAGGCTGGAGCGCGCCGGCTACGTGAGCACCCTCTTCGTCGCGGGCAAGCGCCCGGGCCGTTTCCTGGAGACGGATGAGGTGCACGAGGCGGACTTCGTCAACCCGTACGAGCAGAGCAAGTACGAGGCGGAGCACCTCGTGCGCGGGCTGATGAAGGAGCTGCCCATCGCCATGTACCGGCTGGCCTACCTCATCGGCCGGGATGACGGCGAGGTGACGCGGTACAACTCCATGCACTCGCTCATGCGGCTCTTCTACCAGGGGCACGTGGGCGCGTTTCCGGGCACGCCGGACTCGCGGATGGACTTGTCCTCCAACGACTACGCGGCCGCCGCTTTGCTCACGCTCTTCCTGGAGCACTACCAGCCGGGACGCACCTTCCACATCGGTAACGGCGACGAGGGCCTGCGGCTGCAGGACTTCATCGACACCATGACCGAGGTGTCCGCGGAGACGGAGCGGCGCTGGGCCCAGGGCGTCTTCCTCCCGCCGGACGTGGTGGACGAGGACACGTACACGCTGCTGCGGCGCACGCTACTGCAGACCCAGAACAAGCAGTCCCACGAGGTCATCCGCCTCGGGGACACCATGTACGGGCACCTGCTGGCGAGCCAGGTGTTTGACGCCAGGCCCGTGCACGCGTTGCTCGGCGAGCGGGTGAAGCCGCCGCCCGCGAAGCAGTTGCTGCGCGACGTGCTGCGCCACTGCGTGGCCACCGATTGGGGTCGTAACCGCATCTGACGAGGGACAGACTCATGGACAGGAATCAGTTCGAGGAGCGGCTGCTCACCTTCATTCGCAAGCTGTGCGTGGAGAACGGCATCACCGCGGACATCGGCCGGGACACCGCGTTGTTCGAGAACCGGCTCATCAACTCCATGCGCATCATTGACCTGATGGGCTTCATCGAGAGCGAGCTCTCCATCGAAGTTCCCGAGGACAAGTTGACGATGAACTTCTTCCGCACGCCGCGGATCATCGCCGACACGTTCTGCCCCGCGGGTGGAGAGGCGAAGGCATGAGCGCGCTGACGGTAGACCCGAAGAGCCTGGCCTTTGGCTCCGGGCGTTCGCCCCGGCCCGAGACCATCGGCCAATTGCTGGAGCGGGGAGACCTGCGCTCCTACGACAACGGCACGCTGGGCATGTCCGGCCCCGCGCTGTGGCTGTTCCGCTACTTCGAGCGCAAGTTCCTCGAGCTGGCGTTCAAGTACGGCGCCTCCGAGCGCCAGTACCCCACGCTGATGCCCATCTCCGTGATGGAGCGGACGGACTACTTCAAGTCCTTCCCGCACCACGCCACCTTCGCCATGTGCCTGGACCGGGACGCCACGCCCATGCGCCAGTTCGTGGACGCGGTGAAGGGTGGCCAGCGCGTCGAGGAGTCGGCGGCCTCCCGGGTGCGCTCGGCGGGCGCGGTGCTGTCCGGCGCCGTCTGCTACCACTGCTACGCGGAGCTGCAGGACCGCGCCATCACCGGCGAGCCCCTGGTGCTCACCACGCAGGGCCGGTGCTTCCGCTACGAGCACGGGGAGTTCGCCCCGCTGCGCCGGCAGTGGGAGTTCACCATGCGGGAGATCGTCCTGCTGGGGCCCGAGGCGCCCATCGCCAGCATGCGCGAGAAGCTGCTGCTGGAGGTGGTGGAGTTCGCGAAGTCGCACGGCCTTACCGGGCGCATCGACGTGGCGTCCGACCCGTTCTTCGGAGCGGTGGAGGGCCGGGCGCGCACGCTGCTGCAGCGGGCGCAGTCGCTCAAGTATGAGCTGCTGGTGGATGTCACCGGGCAGAAGGGGGGCGATCTGGCCATCGCATCCTTCAACCTGCACGGGGACTCGTTCTCCCGCACCTTCGGTCTCACCCTGCCGGACGGCCAGCTGGCCAGCACGGGCTGCATTGCCTTTGGCCTGGAGCGCTGGGTGGCCGCCTTCACCGCCTACCACGGGGTGGACCCCGCAGCGTGGCGCGAGGTGATTCCCGCCTCGGAGTTCGCACCCTCACCGAATCGAGGAGCGGTATGACGACGGAGCGCTACTACTACGACTTCTTCGGCGCCAAGTCGGAGTCGCGTTGGAACGTGGAGAAGGACATCCCCTGGGGGGAGATTGACCGGGAGGCCGCGCTGAGCCAGCCGGACATCCTGGATAAGGTGCGGCGCACGGCGCTCATCGAGTCCTACCACGCCCTGGGCACCGTCTCGCTCATCAAGCTGCTCTATCAGGACGTGGACGCCACCTCGGTGTTCCAGGTGGAGTGCTTCGAGGGCTTCCGGCACTTCTGGAGCCTGCGGCGCTACCTGGACCTGGTGGGCTTCGAGCCGCGCATCACCGACGAAGAGTTGGTGGAGATCCGTGAGCGCAACATCGAGCACGTCAACTACAAGCCCGAGGACACCGTCCAGGAGCTGGTGAACTTCATCTGGTCCGAGCACGCGGCGGGCTACTTCGCCCGGCAGCTCGGCGCACAGTGCAAGGACAAGGTGCTGGCGAAGCTGCTCGGCTTCATCTCCGTGGACGAGTTCCGCCACGCGGAAGGCGGCTACCAGATTCTCACCAAGTTGCTGGAGCGCCAGCCGGAGCTGAAGCCCGAGGTGCTGCGCGCGGCGAGCAATTTCAAGCACTACGGCTGGCACGTGTGCGAGCTGCCGGTGGCGGTGGAGAACGACTTCACCACCGTGCTGCAGATGAAGCGCAAGTTCGAGAAGGTGTGCGGTGCCCGCATCGTGAGCTGGCGCGAGGGCTGGTCCAATGGCTGAGGCGGCTCGGCGGCTGAGTCCCGAGGCGCACGAGCCGTCCTCGCCCGTAGCCAACAAGGCGGGCTGGGTCCTTCAGGAGCCCGTCTTCGGGTGGACCACGCCGGACGGCAAGCCGAAGGAGCCCACGGTGGGCGAGGCGCTGCGCGAGTGGTGGAGCGCGGTGAACTTCTTCGCCGACGCGCGGCGGCTGCCGTCGGCGCTGCATGTCGCCTTCCACCTGGCAACGCTGGGGAGCCTGGTGGCCCTGGTGGGCTGGCACCTGTCGTTGAAGAGTGCGCTGTACTTCTCCGTGTCCGCCTTCTTCCTGGCCACGGTGACGCACACCGCGTGGCTGCACCGCTATTGCTCGCACAAGGCCTTCGATTTCCGCAGCCCGTGGCTGGCGCGCGTCTTCCTATGGCTCAACGGCATGACCGTCCGCGAGGACACCTATGCGATTCCGCACCGGGTGCACCACCAGCGCTCGGACAGGGTAGGGGACCCGTACGGCCCCCACCTGGGACGCATTGGCAGCTACCTGGCCATCGAGTCGGTGGCGAAGTTCAACACCGACATGGCGCCGGAGCAGTACGAGCACGTGGCGAAGACGGTGAACCACATCGGCTTCCCCGTCAGTACGTACGAGCAGTTCCGGCGCACGGGCACGGTGGAGCATGCCGGGCACCTGGCGGTGCGCACGATCTTCGCGCAGGTGTTCTGGAGCGGATTGGCATACGTGGTGGGCGGCGTGCCGTGCGTGCTGGCCTGGTACGCGGCGGTCTTCTTCGTCACCTTCCTGATCCGCGACTTCAACTACCTCGGCCACGGTGGCCGGCGGCCACGGGCGAAGATTCAGGGCTGGGAGTTCGACGATCGGACCCTGGCCCTCAACCAGGTTTTCTACGGCCTCCTCGCCTCCGAGTGGCACAACAACCACCACAAGTTCCCCCGCTCGGCGAACCTGCAGCTCGTCCCGGCGCAGGTGGACATGTCCTTCCTCTTCATCCGCCTGTTGCACGCGGTGGGGGTGGTCACCTCCTACGTGGACGCGGTGCCTCGCTTCCGGCAGCAGCTCGCCGATGGCAAGGCGGTGCGTCCCATCGCCGGAGACGAGGAGTACGCCAACGCCACCGGCATCGCAGACGGCAACGACGGCACGCCCCTCCCCGAGCGTTCCTGAACTTCCTGGACGTCATCCCGAGGACCCGCGGATGTCCCCTCTCCCAAAGGGAGAGGGAGCATGCGCAACCCAGAATCCCTACCCCCGACCTGGAGCACCTCCCCCATGGCTTCTGACTGCATCTCGGGCGCGACCTCGCTCGCCCAAATTCTTCACCGCCGCGCCGAGCGTCACCCGGAGCGCAGGGCCCTCACCTTCATCGCCCGCGGCACCGAGGAGCGTAAGGCGCACTCCTTCGCGGGACTGGACCAGCGAGCCCGCACCATCGCCGCGCTGCTGAAGTCCCATGGGGTGGAGGGCGATCGCGCCCTGCTGCTCTATCCCCAGAGCGCTGAGTACGTGGAGGCCTTCCTGGGCTGTCTCTACGCGGGCACGGTGGCGGTGCCGGCCTACCCGCCGGACCCCACCCGCCTGGAGCGCACCTTGGGCCGGTTGCTCGGCATCATCGCGGACTGTCGTCCCAAGGTGGTGCTGTCCACCGCGGAGATCTGCGCCATGGCGGCCGCCTTCGCCGAGCAGGTGCCCGGACTGGGCGAGCTGACGTGGCTGGCCACGGATCAAGCGGACCTGGGCGTGGCGCCGCTGGAGTCGCCGGCCAGCGCGCGGAGCGAGCAGCTCGCCTTCCTCCAGTACACCTCGGGCTCCACCTCGTCGCCCAAGGGGGTGATGGTGAGCCATGGCAACCTGCTGGCGAACCTCGCGCACATCCGTGGCAGCGTGGCGCTGGGTGAGGACTCGTGCTCGGTGACGTGGCTGCCGTCCTTCCACGACATGGGCCTGGTGGATGGGCTGCTGGAGGGCTTCTATTCGGGCTACCCGGTGTACCTGATGTCCCCGGCGGACTTCCTCAAGCACCCGCTGCGCTGGCTGCAGGCGGTGTCTGCCTTCAAGGTGACGCACTCGGGCGGACCCAACTTCGGCTACGAGCTGTGCGTGCGCAAGGCGACGCCCGAGGCCCTGGCTGCGTTGGACTTGTCCTCGTGGCGCAGCGCCTACTGCGGCGCTGAGCCCGTGCGCGCGGGCACCATGCGGCGCTTCATCGAGACGTTCTCTCCGCGGGGCTTCTCCCCCTCGGCACTCTTCCCCGTGTTCGGCCTGGCGGAAGTGACGCTCAAGGCTCCGGGCCCGCAGGGGCGGGGTGTGGTGACGCTGAGCGTGGACAAGGAGGCGCTCAAGGAGGACCGGGTGCTGCCGCTGCCCGCGGGCGATGCCAACGCCGCGGAGATCGTCTCCTGTGGCGAGTCCGAAGAGGGTTACGGCCTGGCCATCGTGGACCCGAGTCTCGCGATGCGCTGCCGGACGGGCGCGTGGGGGAGATCTGGGTATACGGCCCGAGCGTGGCACAGGGCTACTGGCGCAAGCCGGAGCTGTCCGAGGAGACGTTCCGTGCGCGCATCCGTGGGGATGACTCGCGCCAGTGGCTGCGCACGGGAGACCTGGGCTTCATCCGGGACGGGCTGCTGTACATCACCGGCCGGAAGAAGGACCTCATCATCATCGGTGGGCAGAACCACTATCCGCAGGACATCGAGTGGACGGTGGAGGCGGCGCTGCCGGCGGTGCGGCCGGGGTGTGGCGCGGCCTTCTCGGTGGAGGTGGAGGGCGAGGAGCGGCTGGTGGTGGTGGCAGAGGTGGACACGCGGCAGCAGCAGGGGGGGGCGGTTCTGGACCTCGAGGCGGCGACGGCCACGGTGCGCCAGGCCGTCAACGAGGCCTACCAGCTGCGGCTGCATGACCTGGTGTTCCTCAAGCCGGGCAGCGTGCCCAAGACGTCCAGCGGCAAGATTCAGCGGCAGGCGGCGAAGCGTGCGTACCTGGAGCGCGGCCTTCAGCCGGTGACGGAGGAGCAGGCGGCATGAAGGTGGCCATCGTCGGGGGCGGCATCGCGGGATTGGGGGCCGCCTACAGCCTGCACCGTCAGCACGAGGTGACGCTCTTCGAGGAGTCGCCCGTGTTGGGAGGCCACGCGTACACCGTGGAGGTGACGCGCGGGGGCCGCACGGTGCCGGTGGACATCGGGTTCCTCATCTACCACGACTGGGTGTACCCGAACCTGGTGGCGCTCTTCCGGCGGCTGGGCGTGGAGACGCAGCCAATGCGGCCGGGTCTGGAGCTGTCCATTCACTTTCAGGGAGGCCACTGGCGCACGGGACGGGACTCGGCGTTCTGGGAGTCCATGCGGGACGAGGTGGACCGCTTCCAACAGGCGCTGCCAGAGCTCGTCTCGAACCCGAAGAAGTACATGCCCCTGACGGTGGAGCAGTACCTGGACAAGGAAGGGTACTCGGAGGACTTCAAGTACAAGGTGGTGGCGCCGCTGCTGTCGGTGCTCTTCGTCACCCGCATCGGCCTGCTGCAGATGTCGATGTTCATGGTGGCGGCAACCTTCGGGCCCGTGAGCGGTTACTCGCTGGCGGGGCCCACGCCGTGGCGCACGGTGAAGCAGGGCTCGCGCGAGTACATACGTCGGCTCGCGGCCCACTTCGCCTCGAGCGTGCGGACGGGCTGCGGGGTGCGCTCCATCCGCCGCGAGCGGGACGGCGTGACGGTGACGAGCGCGGACGGTGGGGTGCACCGGTTTGATCAGGTGGTGCTGGCCACGGAAGCGGGTGTCGCGCTGAAGCTGCTGGAGGACCCCTCCTCGGACGAGGCAATCCTGCTGGGTGAAGTGGAGTACGAGCCGGCGAGCATCGTGCTGCACACGGACCCACGGGTGATGCCCGAGGACCGGAGCCTGTGGGCGGCGTACACGTATGTGACGTCCGAGGCGCGGGGGCCTTTCACGCGGGCGTATTACAACTACTACCTGCCGGCGCTGCAGGACTGGGTGGGCGAGGACTTGTTCGCCACGTGCAACCCGCCCGAGGGTCTGATTGATCCGGCGAAGGTGGTGAAGACGATGCGCTGGCAGCACCTGGTGTGTGACGGGGTGCATCCGGTGCGCTCGGCGGAGCTGCACCGCATCCAGGGCAAGCGGCGCACATACTTCTGCGGGGAGTACGTGGGCTTCATCTCGGGGCACGAGATGGCGTTCACGTCGGGACTGGCGGTGGGTAAGGCGCTCGGAGGGGAGTTTCCGTTCGAGGACAGCGAATTCGCGCGGCGGAGCTTCTACGACCTGGCAGTGCACCACATGAAGGTGGTGAGGCCGGAGGATGCGCCGGTGGAGGAGTCCCCCACGTGGTGGCCGCCGCCGATGGCACGGGTGCAGTCCGAGGTGCTGCGCGCACTGGTGGAAGATGAGGTGCGGCGCCGCATGCGGGCGGTGCTGCCGCTGCCCCAGTTGCTACGGCCGCTGGAGCAGGCAGTGGCGGGCACGGTGGCCGGCCGCGTCTCGCTCTACGACGAGCTGCGCAAACAGAAGAAGCCGAGCACCTGATCGCGGACATATTCCCTCTCCCGGAGGGAGAGGGGACATGCACGGTCCCTCCATTAGAATCGCGGTCCATGTTCCGACCGGTCCGCTGGTTCTTCGTCCTGCTGGGATGTGTCACGTGTACGCGCACCCAGCAGTCATCTCCGCCCAGCCCTGACGCGAGC
Source organism: Archangium lansingense (assembly GCF_026626635.1). Taxonomy (GTDB): domain Bacteria; phylum Myxococcota; class Myxococcia; order Myxococcales; family Myxococcaceae; genus Archangium; species Archangium lansingense. Next base: position 12,288,755 of record NZ_JAPNKA010000001.1, on the reverse strand, counting down.
CGCTCCGTGCGCGTGCTCTTCATCGGCAACAGCTACACCTACTACAACGACCTTCCCGCGATGCTCGAGGGCTTCGTCCGAGCGTTGGCGCCAGGGACTCGGCTGGAGACGGGCTCGGTGCTCATGGGCGGCGCGACGCTCGAGTCCCACTGGAAGGGGGCCGAGGCGAGGGCGCTCATCCGCAGCGGGGCCTGGAACTACGTCGTGCTGCAGGAGCAGAGCCTGCTCGGGAACCTGAGCATCAACGGAGTGGCCCACATGAACGCGCCCGAGGATCGCTTCTTTCCCTACGGCCGCCTCTTTGCCCAGGATGTGGCGGCAGCAGGAGCGCGGCCGGTCTTCTACATGACGTGGTCACGCAAGGCGGATATGCCCGCCCAGGAGGTCCTCACGTACGCCTATGCGCGCCTCTCGCGCGAGGAGCGAGGCGTGCTGTCTCCGGTGGGAGTGGACTGGCAGCGGGTGCGGCGGGAGCGGCCCGAACTGGAGCTGTACGTGGAGGACGGTCACCATCCGGGACCCGCGGGCACATACCTGGCGGCCTGTGTGCTCTACGCCTCGCTGTTCCACCAGCCCTGCCTGGGCGCGCCGAGCACCCTCATTGGGCGCCCCTGGATGGACACGGCTTTCGATACCTCGCGCACCGAGGTGATGGTGACGCTCCCGGAGGACACCGCGCGATACCTCCAGCAGGTGGGCTCCGAGGTGGGGCTCGCCGCCGAGTTGCCCGAGAGCGTGGCTTCTCCCCCTCCTGCCCCAGTGCTCCCGAGCCTGCCGCGCGGCATCCCGTTGGACGTCTCGCGAGTGGCGGGCACGTGGGAAGGGACGCTCGCGTTCTACCCGGCTGAATTGGGCATGGCGCCAGTGCCCTTCCAGCTCTCTCTGGACACTCGGGGGACGCGGCCCGTCGGCCGCGTGCGCATCCTGTTCCCCCAGCAATCGCCGCTCGAGGCCGATGTGGAGCCGCGGGTGGAGGGCGAGGTGCTGTCGTTCTCCCTCCCGGACGCCACGCTGCTCAAGACGACGCTGCAGTTGCGAGCGGTGCTCGTGGAGGGAGAGTTGCGTGGGGTCGCCAGCGCCGAGGACCCCCGAGGCGGGCGCTGGTTCGGCTCCTGGTCCGTTCACTCCGCCCCGGGTTCACAGTCCACGGGCTCGGGGCGGTGAACCCGATACCCTCACCCCGACCCTCTCCCGGAGGGAGAGGGAGAGGGAGGAGTGGGGGCGAGGGGGCGGAGTGGCGCAGGGCTACTTCGATGTGGGGGCCGGCACCTTGCTGTTCACCGGCCGGTACTTCATGCCCAGCTCGTTGAAGAGGAACGCGTAGACGTCCACCTCTTCTTCGATCTCCTGGTCCAGCGGCGTGCCCATGCCGTGGCCCATGTTGTTGGTGCGCAGCAGCACCGGCCTCTTGGAGCCCGTGGCCTCCTGCAGCCGCGCCACCATCTTGCGCGAGTGGAACGGGTCCACGCGCGGGTCGTTCTCGCCCGACGTGAAGAGCACCGAGGGATACTTCACCCCGTTCTTCACCTGGTGGTACGGCGAATAGGCCTGCATCGCCTGGAAGTGCTCGGGGTTCTTCACCGTGCCGTACTCGGTGACGTTGAACTGGCCGTTGGGCGTCAGCTCCACGCGCAGCATGTCGTAGATGCCCACGTGCGCGAGCACGGTGCGGTACATCTCCGGGTGCTGGGTGAGCGCCGCGCCCATCAGCAGGCCGCCGTTGCTGCCACCCTGGATGGCCAGGCGCTCGGGCTTCGTCCACTTCTGGTCCACCAGCAGCTTCGCGCAGGCGTAGAAGTCGTCGAAGACGTTCTGCTTCTTCGTCAGCGAGCCGTTGGCGTGCCACTCCTCGCCGAACTCGGCGCCGCCGCGCAGGTTGGCGATGGCCACCACGCCCCCCTGCTCGATGAAGGCGAAGTTCATCGGGCTGAAGCCCGGGGACAGGGAGATGTTGAAGCCGCCGTAGCCGGTCAGCAGGGTGGGGTTGTTGCCATTCAGCTTCGTGCCGCGCGTGTGCAGGATGTTGAGCGGCACCTGGGTGCCGTCCTTCGAGCTGCACATGACGCGGTCCACCACCACGTTGCTGGTGTCCACGGGCGAGGTGCGGCCCAGCGCCGTCTTCGTGAGCTTTCCGTCCTTCGCCCCGTAGCGGTACAGGGTGGGCGGCTCGGTATAGGTGCTGGTGCCGAGCAGCAGGTCGTCACCGCCCAGGTACACTCCGGTGCCCACGGACGAGACGGGCGGGGTGGGCACTACGCCAATCTCCTTGCCGTCCAGGCCCACCATGCGCATCCGCGAGGGGCCGCCGAGCTGCTCCACCACGTAGACGCGGGTGGCGGTGGGGCGGAAGCCAGCGATGGAAGCCTGGCCCTCGGGGATGAGGACGGTGGCCTTGTCCAGCGCGGGCGTGGCGAGCGGAATCCTCAGCAGCTTGCCGCGCGGCGCGTCCTTGCGCGACAGCGCGTAGAGCGCGCCATCCATGCCGAACGCCGCGCTGATGAGCTTGTCCTCGAACTTCGACAGCTGCGTCCAGGTGCCCGAAGGCCCGCGCAGGTAGAGCGCGTACTCGCCACCGTCGCCGTTGCCCAGGATGGCCAGCACGTGCGAGCCGTCGTTGGACGTCTTGAGGTCGTAGTTGGCGATGCGCGGGGCGTCCTTGCCCAGCTCGTACGTGTCCTTGTCCGTAGTCGTGCCGAGCTTGTGGAAGTACACCTGCAGGAAGAAGTCGCGGTCCTCGGCCGGACGCTCCTCGCCGCGAGGGTAGCGCGTGTAGAAGAAGCCCGTGCCATCCGCGTTCCACGTGAGGCTGCCGCCGGCCGTGCCGCCGTTCACCCGAGGCACCACCTCGCCGGGCAGCGGCTTGCCGGTGGCCACGTCGTAGACGGTGATGTCACCGCTCTCCGTGCCGTCCTTCGACAGCGACACCGCCACCTTCTTCCCGTCCAGCGAGGGCACGTAGAAGTCGATGGTGGTGTGGCCACTCGGGTCCAACACCATCGGGTCCACCAGCACGCGGGCGCTGGAGGTGTCGTCCATCGAGGGCAGCACCACCAGCATGGACTGCTGCCGGGGCGGCTGGAACTTCATGGAGAAGAGGACGCCGCCGCGCTGAACCATCGCGTAGTGGGCGGCGGACTTGTGGGAGAGCAGCGTGGTGATGCGCGCGCGGATGGCATCGCGCGAGGGCAGCTTGTCCATCACCGCGCGCATGTGCACCGTCTGCCCGTCCACCCACTTGCGCACCTCGGGGTCGTCGCTCTTCTCGAGCCACTGGTACGGGTCGTCCACCTTCGTGCCGTGGTAGGTGTCCGCCACGGCCTTCTTCGCGGCGACGGGCGCTGGAGGCACGGCCCCCTTCGCACCAGCCAGCGACGTGAGCGGAAGCATCAGCGACAGCGCGGCGACGGCCGGCTTGAGGCGTTGTTGCATCGAGTCCCTCGGGTTGGTTGAGGGCCCGTAGCCTGCCACGCGTCGTTACCGTCCGCTCGTCCCGGCGCGTCAGCTCGCACGCCCGCCAGCCGCGCGGCGCTTCCCGTGTGCGCTCCTGGGACGCCATCCCATTTCCGGACACGCTTCACTGTCCGTCATGGAGGCAAGCCGCCACCTTCATGCGCGCCGCGAGGACCTCTTCGCCGCGGGCTTCTTCGCCGCGGGCTTCTTTGCCGCGGGCTTCTTCGCTGGAGCCTGCTTCTTCGGCGTGGCCGTCTTCGCTTTCTCCGGGGCGGATTTCTTCTTCGCTGCGGGCTTCTTCTGCGCGGCCCGCAGGGCGGCGTCCACCGCGCGGCGGGCCCAGGGCAGCAGCGCGTGGGCGTCGTCGCTCGCGTCCGCCGGAGGCGTCCAGTAGGACATGGTGACGGGCTTGCCCTTGCCCGAGTCGTAGACGAAGGGCTCGCCCCCCGCGGCCTCGAAGTCGGGGCGCGTGGTGTCGTCCGTCTTCAGGTAGAGCCGGTCCTCCACGATGAGGCCGATCATCCTCCCGCCGTAGTACACGCCCCATCCGCCGAACATGGCGCGCGCCTGCACCGGGCCCAGGGGCTCCAGTAGCTCCAGCGTGTACTCCACGTAGCTGTCCATGCGCGCCATGCGGTGTCCCTCCCGTTCACCCCATCATGGCGCCGGGGACGTGGCGGTGGCCACGCCCTTCTTCACCAGAGGTGGTGCGTTGGCCACCACGGCCGTGCGCTCCAACAGCGCGTCCAGCTCGCTCCTCGGCAGCCAGCGCCCGCGCACCATCACCCCGGCGATGTCGCGCGTGTGCTTCACGTCCTGGAGGGGGTTGGACTCCAGCAGCAGCAGGTCCGCGCGCCGGCCCTTGGCCACCGTGCCCCAGGTGCCCGCCTCTCCCAGGTACTCCGCCGCGTTGCGCGTGGCCGCCTCCAGCACGCCGTAGGGCGGAATCCCCGCATCCGCCAGGGCCTCCATCTCCCGGTGCACCGCGAAGCCCGCCACCATGAAGAGCTGGGGCGAGTCCGAGCCCACCATCAGCTTCGCCCCCGCTTCGTACAGCCCGCGCGTCACCTGCCGTCGCAGCTCGGCGAACCTGCGCTTGCGCTCGGCCGGTGCGTTGGCCATCTGCGAGTCGTTGGACATCATCTGCGTCCACGTCTCCACGGAGGCCTGCTTCACGTAGCGCAGCTCCGGACGCGCTCGCAGGGACTTCACGCCCTCCGGACTCGTCACCGTCTCGAAGAGTGCCAGCGTGGGCGAGCTCCACACGCCTGCCTTCTTCGTGGCCTCCGCCAGCGCGGGGAGGCGCGCCGGGTCCATCCGCTCCAGCGGTTCGCCCACCTCCACCTGGCCCACCTCCGCGCGCGCAGGGTCATTCTCCGGCAGCAGCTCGTTGAGGTAGCCATCCAGGTGCTCTAGCTGCTGCCCCGACTTCAGCGCGTGGAAGAGGCCCACGTCCGGGGTCACGTGGCCGCTCACTGGCAGTCTCTGCGCGCGCGCCTCGGCCATCATCGCGTCGTACGTGTCACGGCCGAGAAAGCCGTGCGTCTTCAGCCCGTCGTAGCCGGCCGCCTTGTACTCGCGCACCCGCTGGCGCGCCTGCTCCGGGCCCTGCACTGACTTGCCGTGCATCGACGGCGCGGCCACGCGCAGCGTGGGCCCGAGCACCTCGCCGCGCGCCACCCGGTCCCTCACCACCCGTGAGGTGTCCTTGGGTCCGCCCAGCGCTCGCGCGGAGGTGACGCCATTGGCCAGCAGCAGGGCGAGCACCTGTCCAGCAGGGTCCTCCGGCTGCCCCGTGCCTGGCACGAGGTGCAGGTGCATGTCGACGAGCCCCGGCATCAGGTAGCGGCCTTGGCCCTCCACCCGTGCCGCGCCCTCGGGCACCGGCGTGGAGTCCACCGGGCCCAGCGCTACAATGCGCTCGCCCCTCACCACCACCGTTTGGTGGGCGAGCAGGCGCTCGGAGTCCATGGGCACCACGTTCACGTTCACGAAGGCGATGGTGTCCTTTGCCAGCGGTGCCTCCGCCTTCAGAGACGGGTTGGTCGTGCCGCAGGCCGTCATCCAGAGCGCCAGGCCCATGGCGCTCCACCCTGGTCGCCGTGTCTCTCCTTGCATGTCGTGTGCTCCCCCTGACCCGGGATGCCCGGGCGGTGCCACCAACATGCTTGCCTGCTGGCTTGTTCCCAGGGCTAGCGAGCGAGCAGCATGGCCGGAAATGATTTGGAATAGTGAACAGGTCCTCCGTCGTTTCCGCGCGGCCTACCCATGATCCTGCCCACGCTCTTTCTTCTCGCTTCCGCTCCGGCAGTTCCCCCTGCGCGCAACACCGTGGTTCCCGAGATTGGCGTCCCCTTCGCATGCGGCCGTGTGTTTCCGGTGAGCCAGGGCCATGACACGGGCAGCCACCTGCAGAACGACACCTATGCGTGGGATTTCCGCATGCCCGTGGGCACGCCCGTCGTGGCCGCCGAGGAGGGCTTGGTACGCCTGGCGCGTGGCGACAGCACCCAGGGTGCGTGCGACCCGAAGATGGCGCAGCACGCCAACTACGTCGTCGTCGCCCACTCGGGTGGCGTGGAGACGCAGTACCTGCACTTCAGCGCCGTGGTGGTGAAGCCTGGCGAGCGGGTGCGCAAGGGACAGCTCCTGGGCTATTCGGGCAACACCGGCTGGTCTTGCGGCCCGCACCTGCACTTCAAGGTGGCCCGCGCGGTGGGCTCCGGGTGGAACAACCCGTCCGTTCCGGCCCTCATCGTTGGCTATGGCGATCCGGTGCGCGACACCCTGATCGCCGCGCCCGCTTGCGGCAGCAACCAGGACATGCCGGTGATGGCTGCCAATGATCCGCGCGGCAACGAGCCGCTCGCGCCCGCTGGCGAGCACCTCTTGCGTGAGGGTGAGCAGGCCGCCGGTGGTATCCCGTCCGGGGCTCGCTCCATTGTGGAGAAGGTTTCTCGCACGGCCGCTGAGACCGCTCGTCAGCGCCAGGATGCGCCCGAGGCGCGCACTTCGGACGGAGCTGGCGGTTCCCGCTAGCGGAGTGTCCGCGAAGTCCCTGGATATATCCCCTCTCCCTCTGGGAGAGGGTCAGGGTGAGGGTTTTCCCCCTGTGCTGCATGGCTGTGAAGCGGGGTGACACGGAGAGGACTACCCTCACCCCCCGCCCTCTCCCAGAGGGAGAGGGAGCATGCGCACTCCCAGCCGAATTCTGGATTGGTCGTGCGGTTCAGCCACCATCGTCGCTCTTCTCGCAACACTTCTCTGGGAGAGCACATGGGCGCACTGGACGGAAAGACTGCCATCATCACGGGCGGCGGCTCGGGAATTGGGTTTGCGATTGCCGAGCGCTTCGTGCGCGAGGGTGCGCAGGTGGTGATTGCCGGGCGGCGTCAGGAGCGGCTCGATGCGGCGGTGGCGCAGCTCGGACGCGGTGCCCGCGCTGTGCAGACGGACGTCGCCGACGAGGCCCAGATCAAGCGGCTCATCGACTCCGTTTCAAGCCTCGACCTGCTGGTGACCTGTGCGGGTGGGGCGGTGTTCGGTCCGGTCGAGCAGGTTCAGACGAAGGCCTGGCGCGAGCTGTTCGACGGCCGCTTCTTCGGACAACTCTCTGCCTGTCATTACGCCGTTCCGAAGATGAAGCCGGGCAGCTCCATCATGTTCTGCTCGGGCATTGCCGGCCACGCTGCCCTGGCGAACTACGCGGGCGGGGCGGGCCTGTGCGGCGCGGTCAATGCCATGGGGCGCTCGCTCGCGATTGAGCTGGCCCCCAAGGGCATCCGGGTGAACGTCCTGTCTCCGGGGCTGACCCGTGACACGGCCATCGATTGGGGTGTCCCTCCCGAGGCCGTGCCTGGCTTCCTGGCCGGGCTCTCCAACAACATTCCGATGAAGCGCCCGGGAACGGTTGGAGACATGGCCGACGCGGCCTTCTTCCTGGCGACGTGCGCCTACGCGACCGGCATGGTGCTCGACATCGACGGAGGCTGGACGGCGGTCTAAGCCCGCCGGATGAGGGCGAGCAGGGCTCGGGCGGCCTCGCGCGGGGGACGGAGGCTGTCCTGCACCGTCTCTCCCAGCCGGCCGCCGAGCGCGCCCAGCCGCGTGACGAAGTGGCCGAGCCCCGCGTGGCGCACGCCCCGGGTGGTGCCCGCGAGGCTCGCCGAGGCCAGCAGCGCCCCGGCTCCCGCCAGCAGCGCAAACAGGGCCCCTGCGTTGAGGAAGTAGTCCAAGCCCAGCAGTGGCCCCTCGACGTACGCGCGCACCACGCGGTAGCCCACGTGCCCTAGCAGCGCCAACAGGGGCAGGTTGATGAGCGGCAGCAGTAGCCAGCGCGCCAACCGCCACCAGCGGGCCACCGTTTCTGCAACTGCCGTGGTGACGGTGTAGCGCCAGGCGCTCGCTCGCGCGGACTTCAGCTCCGTGAGCACCATGTCTACGTCCGGCAGCCCCAGGGACTCCGGGGACAGGCCGCTCGCGTGCGCCAGACTCCGGGCCTCCGCCAGTGCGGCGCGCGCGGCCCCTTCCACCGCGAGGTCATCCTCGAAGGGCTCCACCACCGCCGTCTCCGCCGCGCGTGCCCGAGTCCTGTCCCGCACCGCATCCAGCACGGTGGAGGTGGCCGCCACTGCCAGTCCCACCGGCAGGCTGCGCCGAGCCACCAGCGTCGCCGCCCCCAGGCCACCGGCTCCCACGTAGGACAGTCGCATGCCCCACGCCGCTGGGCCCCAGAAGCGTCCCGCCGCCTGGTTGCGGACCTCCGAGGCCAGGTGGCCCTGTGCCAGTCCCAGCCGCGTCTCGAAGTCTGTCTTCAGCCCCTCCGAGGTGCGCGCCAGTCCCGACTCCAGCGCCGCGCGCGTTCGGGCCAGCGTGTCCTCCGTCTCCTTCAGCGCCGCCTCTACCCGTGAGGCAATCTCTTCCAGCGCGCCCCGGGCGTTGGAGCGCCGCACCCGCTCGGCCACCGCCTGTGTGCCCAAGGACTTGAGGTGGAAGAGGAAGGTGCCGAACTCGCTGGAGGGATCCTGCCCCGCCTTCGCTGCCCGGCCGCTGATGGCGAAGACGGGCACCGACTCCAGTGGCAGTCCGTACTGCTCCGCGGCCAGCCGGCGCGCCTGGGACTTGAGAGTCTCGCGCGATTCGGCTGACAGCTCGTCCGCGAAGTTGATGAGGAACACCAGTGAGCGGCGCCGGGCGAAGCTGGCGAGGAACTCGACCTGGGTGGCCTCGGCCACGCTCCCCCGGTGCATCACCACCAGCGCCACGTCCGCGCGCTCCAGGGCCGCGCGAGCCACCTCCCGGTGCGTGGTGGCCACGCTGTTGAGGTCCGGTGTATCGATGAACACCTGGCCGCTCCACAGCCCCTGGGGGCCTGGCGTGTAGCGCACCACCCTGGCGCCCACCTGGGCCAGGTCCTCGAGTCCGGCACCCTCGGGGGCGAAGACGGTGGCAGCGGTGCTGGTGGGCCGATCCTCCCCCTCGCGCGCGAGCGCCTGGCCAGCCAAGGCATTGAGCAGGGTGGACTTGCCCGCGCCGGTGGCACCCACCAGGGCCACGGTGAGGGGGGCGTCCTTGCGCTCCAGGCCGCGGGCGTAGTCCTGGCGCAGCCGCTCGAGCCGGGCCGCTTGGGGCTTGAGGGACGGAAGGGCCAGCGCGGCGGAGAGCAGGGGTTGGAGCTCGTCGGGGTCGGGCAGGGTGTCGGGCGGGGTGTTCACGGGCCCAAGCCTCGCCAAGGAGTGCGCCGGTGCACAGTCCTGAATGCGGGCGAGCTTCCGCCACCGGGCATTCCGGGCCCTTCCGCCGGGAACGGGCGCCTCCCCGGTATGGCTCCATGCTAGAGGCGTCGGGAGGATGCAGCTCTACGAGCCCACGGCGACGGCCTTCCTGCTGACCGCGCTCGGCGTGCTGATGGGCGGGAGCGCGCTCTTCAGCCGCGCCGCCGGACGGTTCGGCGTCCCCGTGGCGCTGCTCTTCATCCTCCTGGGCGTGTTGGGCGGCTCCGAGGGCATTGGTGGCATTGCCTTCGAGAACTACGGCTTCACCTTCCGGCTGGGCACCGTGGCGCTGGTGCTCATCCTCTTCGATGGTGGCCTCAACACCCCGCTGTCCGCGATGCGCCAGGGCCTCAAGCCCGCGGCGCTGCTCGCCACCATGGGAGTCATGGGCACGGCCGCCGGCATGGGAGTGGCAGCGCGGCTCTTCGGCTTCGAGTGGAAGCAGGCGCTGCTGCTCGGGGCCATCGTGTCCTCCACGGACGCGGCGGCCGTCTTCTCCGTGCTGCGCGGCAGTGGGCTGCACCTCAAGCGCCGGGTGGGCGTGACGCTGGAGCTGGAGTCAGGCCTCAACGATCCCATGGCCGTCATCCTCACCATGGCGCTCACCGGGGCGCTCCTGAGCGGCGAGCCCCTGGGCGGGTACATCCTGCTGGAGGCCGCCTGGCAGATGGTGGTGGGCGCGGTCCTGGGCATCGGCTTCGGCTACGCGGGCCGGCTCCTGCTCAAACGCGTGCACCTGGCCGCGGGCGGCCTCTATCCCGTGCTCACCCTGGCGCTGGCCTTCCTGGCCTTCGGACTGCCCACGCTCTTCGAGGGCAGCGGTTTCCTCGCCGTGTACGTCGCCGCCGTGCTGATGGGCAACGAGTCCTTCCCCTACCGCAGCGGCCTGCTGCGCGTGCACGACGCCATGGCCTGGCTGGCGCAGGTGTGCATGTTCCTCATGCTCGGCCTGCTCGCTTCCCCCACGAAGCTCGGGGAGGTGGCCTGGGTGGGTGCCGGGCTGGGCCTGGTGCTGGCCTTCCTCGCCCGACCCCTGGTGGTGGTGCTGTGCCTGCTGCCCTTCCGCTTTCCCCCGCCTGAGGCCTTCTACGTGGGCTGGGTGGGCCTGCGTGGCGCGGTGCCCATCATCCTTGCCACCTACCCCGTGCTGGCCCGGGCGCCGGGGGCCTTCTCCATCTTCAACGTGGTGTTCTTCATCGTGGTGGTCAACGCGCTCATCCCTGGCGCCACGGTGCCGTGGCTCACGCGCCGGTTGGGCCTCGTCTCCCTCGCGCCGCCTCCGCCTCCGGCTTCGCTGGAGCTGACGTCCACCCACCAACTCGACGGCGAGGTCGTTCCCTTCTACGTGGACCGGGCCTCGGCCGTGGCCGGCGCCACCATCGCCGAGCTGCCGCTGCCCGGCTCGGCAGTGGTGACGCTCATCGTGCGTGGCAAGGAGTTGGTGCCCGCCAAGGGCGCCACCCAGCTCCTGCCCGGGGACCACGTCTACGTCTTCTGCAAGCCGGCGGAGCTGGCCGAGGTCCACCTCCTGCTCGGCCAGCAGATGGAGGAGTGAGCCGGCCTCAGGCGGACTTCTTCCGCTCGTCCTTCTCGAAGAGCTCCTCCAGGTCCTTGCGCGCCTGCTTCGCGATCTCGGTGAGCTTCGTCACGTCCTTGTGGTGCTTGTACGAAGACTGGAGCAGCGTCTCGTCGTGCTGCCGGAAGCGGTCCAGCGCGCTCTTGCTCTCGGACCAGGTGAGCCCCAGCTCCTGGAGGATGTCGCCCGTCAACTCCAGGCTGCCCGCGTACGTCTCGCGCATGACGTGGGTGATGCCCAGGTTCATCAACTGGTAGGCGTGCTGCCGGTTGCGGGCGCGCGCGAAGATGGTGAGGTGGGGGAAGTGCTGGAGCACCGTCTCCGCCGTGCGCACCGAGGCCGCCACGTCGTCGATGGCCAGCACGAACACCTTCGCCTTGTCCGCTCGCGCCGCCCGTAGCAGGTCCAACCGCGAGGCGTCCCCGTAATAAACCTTCGTGTTGCCGAACTTCTTGAGGAAGTCGATGTGCTCGGGGCTGGCGTCCATGGCGGTGAAGCCGATGTGCTTCACGTGCAGCAGCCGGCCCACCACCTGCCCCACGCGCCCGAAGCCCGCGATGATGACGGGGTGGTCCTCCTCGGCCGCCACGTTGAAGTCGCGCTGCTCCTTCTTGTTGAACCGGGGGCGCACCCACCGGTCATAGACGAGGAAGAGCACCGGGGTGACGGCCATGGAGAGGCTCACCACCACGACCAGCAAGTCCGCCAGCTCGCGCTCCATCACCCGGAAGCCCACCGCGAGCCCGAAGAGCACGAAGGCGAACTCGCCGCCCTGGGAGATGACCACCGCCATGCTCAGGGAGGGCTCGTTGCTCTTGAAGGCCCACTTGCCCAGGGCGTACAGCACCAGCGCCTTGGCCAGCACCAGCCCGAGCACCAGGGCCACCACGCGCACCGGCCCGCTGGCCAGCAGGCCAATATTCACCGACATGCCCACTGCGATGAAGAAGAGGCCTAGCAGCAGGCCCTTGAAGGGCTCGATGTCGGCCTCCAGCTCGTGGCGGTACTCCGAGTCCGCCAGCAGCACGCCTGCGAGGAAGGCGCCCAGCGCCATGGACAGCCCTACCTTGCTCACCAGCAGCGCGGTGCCCACCACCAGCAGCAGCGCGGTGGCGGTGAAGAGCTCCTGGCTGTGCAGCGAGGCCACGAAGCGGAAGACGGGCCGCAGCACGTAGCGGCCGCCGAGCACGACGCCAGCCAGCACCCCCACCACCTTGAGCGCCGACATCCACCCGGGCTCCGTCGACTGCGCCACCGGCTCACCCAGGAAGGGCAGCAGCGCCAGTAGCGGGATGACGGCCAGGTCCTGGAACAGGAGGATGCCGAAGGAGGCCCGCCCGTGCTCCGTGGTCAGCTCGTTCTTCTCCGCGAGCAGCTGGAGCGCGAAGGCCGTGGAGGACAGCGACAGCCCCAGGCCGGCGATGAGCGCGGTGGCCGGCCTCAGTCCGAGCACCATGCCCACCCCCGCCAGCACGGCCCCCGTGGCCACCACCTGCACCCCACCCAGGCCGAACACGGACTTGCGCAGCTCCCACAGGCGCGAGGGCTGCAACTCCAAGCCGATGAGGAAGAGCAGCAGCACCACGCCCAGCTCAGCGAAGTGGAGGATGCTCTCCACGTCGGAGATGAGCCCCACGCCCCACGGCCCGATGACCATGCCGGCCGCGAGGTAGCCCAGCACCGAGCCCAGTCCGAGCCGCTTGAAGATGGGGACGGACACCACGGCGGCCGCCAGGAAGATAAGGGCCTGCTGCAGGAAGGACATGCTGCCCTTCATGGCATTGCCCCTCGCGGAAGGGCAAGACGGGGAGGGGTGTTCCAGACGCGCCAGCCATGGGGTGAAGCGTGCTCTTGACGCAGTCGGACGAGGCCAGCGCCGGAGCGGTTCCACGGCGTGCCCCATGCCGGAGCGCCGGCCGCTCGCCCCGAGGAGCATCAGCCAGTGAGCAACCTGGTGGCCGATCACGACTTCATGGGGTTCTGGTTTGAGGGAGATGCATGCAAGGAAGGGGTGTAGTTCTGCCGACTGATGCTGACCAGGCGGACAATGAGAGGAGGGCTTGGACGCTGGGTGAAATGGCACTCGCAATATCCGCTGTTGGTTTCACCTCATATCGACGGATTTGCTCCATCCATGCCCCTTCGCTCGTCTGACCCGCTGGGCAGTACCCATGAGATGCCGGGGGAGGAGTCTCCCGCCAGTCCGGTTCCCTCTCCCCAACTCCCTCCTATCCAGCCGGAGTACGGCGAGAGCTTCCGCCTCCTGGTGGAGAGCGTGGAAGACGCCGGCCTCTACATGATTGACCCCGAGGGCCGCATGGCGAGCTGGAACGTAGGTGCCGAGCGCATCACGGGCTACCGAGCCGGGGACGTCATCGGGCGGCACTGCGCGCTCTTCTTCGTCGAGGAGGACCTTGCCGCGGGCCTGCCCCAGCGGCTGCTGGCCGAGGCGGAGGCGTTGGGCAAGGCGCGGGACGAGGGCTGGCGAGTGCGACGGGATGGCTCGCGTTTCTACGCCCTCATCCTCCTCACCGCGTGGCGAGACTCGGAGGGGCGGCTGCGAGGCTTCTCCGGGTTGGTGCGTGACCTCACCGCCCGCCGGGAGACCGAGGTACAGCTCTGCGAGGCGCGAGCAGCCCTGCGCCGCAACGAGAATCTGTCCCTGATGGGCGCACTGGTGGCTGGCGTGGCCCATGAAGTCCGTAACCCCCTCTTCGGCATCTCCGCCACCCTGGATGCCTTCGAGGCGCGCTTCGGCTGCTCGCAGGAGCACGCGTCCTACCTCTCCGTGCTGCGGCGAGAGGTGTCGCGTCTGCATCACCTGATGAACGAGCTGCTCACCTATGGTCGGCCGCCGAGCTCCGAGCTTTATCCCTGCTCGCTCCCCAGCGTGCTCGACGAGTCCGTGGCCACCAATGCCGTCCTTGCCCGTGAGCGCGAGGTGCTCGTGGAGGTACGGGTGGAGCCGGAGCTGCCCCGGGTGCCGATGGATCCAGGCCGGCTCGCGCAGGTGTTCCAGAACCTGCTCGCCAACGCGCTCCAGCACTCCCCGCGAGGCACCATCGTGCGGCTCACCGCGCGGCGGCTCGTGGACGAGGGGCGCACCTGCGTGGAGTGCGTGGTGATGGACCAGGGGCCCGGCTTTGTCCCCGAGGACCTGCCGCGCGTCTTCGAGCCCTTCTACTCCCAGCGGGCCGGGGGGGTGGGCCTGGGCCTGTCCATCGTCCAACGTATCGTTCAGGAGCATCGCGGCGCGGTCTCCGTGGGTAACGGGTCCGAGGGAGGAGCCGAGGTCCGGGTGTATCTCCCGGCGGAGGGGTAGCCGAGTGCAGCAGCGCATCCTGGTAGTCGATGATGAGCCGGCGGTCCGCTTCGGCATCCGCCACTTCTTCGAGGCGCACGGACTGGAGGTGGTGGAGGCGGAGACCTGCCGCGAGGCGCGCGAGCTCTTCCGGAGCTGCCGGCCGGACCTGGTGCTGCTCGACTACCGCCTGATGGATGGCACCGCGTTGGATTTGCTTCCGGAGATGCGGGCGATGGACCCCTCCATCCCCGTGCTGGTGCTCACCGCGCACGTCACCGTCGACACCGCCATCCAGGTCATCAAGCAGGGCGCGGAGCACTTCCTCCCCAAGCCAGTGGAGCTTCCCACCCTGGGCGTGATGGTGGCGCGCCTGCTGGAAGTCCAGCAGACCCGCCGGCGGCAGCAGGCCTTGGTCGCCAGCCGCTCCGAGGAGCTCAATCCCTTCCTGGGCGTCAGTCGGGCCATCCGCGAGCTGGAGGTCACCGCGCGCCGCGTGCTCGACAGCGACAGCCCCGTCCTCATCCAGGGGGAGACGGGCACCGGCAAGGGCGTGCTTGCCAACTGGCTACACATGCATGGCTCTCGCGGGGGAGGCCCGCTTGTCCAGCTCAACTGTGCGGGGCTACTGTCCCAGTTCCTCGAGACGGAGCTCTTCGGCCACGAGCGCGGCGCCTTCACCAGCGCCGTCAGCCGCAAGCAGGGGCTGCTGGAGGTGGCCCACCGCGGCACCGTGTTCCTCGACGAGATTGGCGACATGGACCTGCAGGTGCAGCCCAAGCTCCTCAAGGTGCTGGAGGAGAAGCGCTTCCGCCGGCTGGGCGAGGTGGAAGATCGCTCGGTGGATGTGCGCCTCATTGCCGCCACCCATCAGGACCTGGCCCAGTTCGTGCGCATGCAGCGCTTCCGCTCTGACCTGTACTTCCGCATCAGCACCCTGCCGCTGCACCTCCCCGCGCTGCGCGAGCGGCCCGAGGACATCCCCGTCATCGCTCGGGACTTGCTCGTGCGGCTCTCCCGCGAGCTGGGCCGTCCAGGGTTGGAGCTGATGTCCTCGGCCGAGTCCGCCCTGCGTGCCTACGCCTGGCCCGGCAACCTGCGCGAGCTGCGCAACGTGCTGGAGCGCGCCGTGCTGCTCTCCTCCTCCCATGTCCTCCGGCCGGAAGACTTGCAGTTCAACCACGCCTTGGCGCGAGCACTCTCCACCGCACCGGCGGAGTGCAAGGAACCCCCGTCCGAAGCGTCAGAGCTGAACCTGACGCTGCAGGAGGTGGAGCGCCGCCACATCGAGCGGGTGCTCGCCGCTGAGGGCGGGCACGTCGAGCGAGCAGCCAGGCGGCTCGGCATTCCCCGCAGCTCGCTGTACCAGAAGCTCAAGAGCCTGGGCCTGTCGTCCAAAGTCTAGAATCCAGAATCCAGGCCCCAGACAAGGGCCGGGCGGGGACGCCCCTGGGGTGTGATTCCAGGGCTTTGTCAGTCACGGAACAGTGGCGTGAGAATTGCTCTTGACAGCCCCGCGCACATGACCTGGTTCCATGACCTGAAGATTACTACCAAGCTGCTCGTTGCCTTCCTCGCGCTGAGTGCGCTCTCCCTGTTGCTGGGGTTCTTCGCCATCCGCCAGATGGAGGTGATGAACAATGCGACGGATGAGGTGACGGGCATTTGGGTGCCGAGCCTCGCCTACGTCTCGGACGCGAACACCGACACCTCGGACTTCCTCATCGCCGAGCTGCAGCACATCCTCTCATCCGATGCCACACAGCGGGCCCAATCCGAACGGGACATGCGGGAGTTGCTGGAGACGATCGAGCGGGGCCTCTCGCGGTACGAGCCCCTCATCCGGCTCGATGAGGAGCGGCGCCTGTACGAGGCTTTCTCCCGGGACTGGAAGTACTACCTGCAAGAGCACGAGAAGGTCCTCGAGCTGTCGCGAGCGAACCAGCAGGACGCGGCCCGCGACCTCCACCGCGAGCGCTCGAGGCCCGCTTACGTGGCCGCCATCGACAACCTGGAGGCGCTGGTGGTCGTCATCCAGAAGGCCTCGCAGCAGGCGTCGGAACACTCGGATACCACTTATGAGGTCTCGCGGGGGTGGATCCTCTCCGCCATGGCGGGCAGCCTGCTGTTCGGCCTGCTGCTCAGTATCTTCATCGCCCGGCTCATCTCGCGGCCGCTGAACGACGCGTTGGCGGTGGCGGACCGCCTCGCCGAGGGAGACCTCACCGTGCGCGTCTCCGCGCAGGGGCAGGACGAGACGGGGCGGCTGATGGCTGCCCTTCAGCGCATGGTGCAGAAGCTCGGCCAGGTCATCGGCGAGGTGCGCGAGGGCGCCAGCGCGCTCGCCTCGGCTTCCTCCCAGGTGTCCGCCTCCTCGCAGAGCCTGTCGCAGGGAACCAGTGAGCAGGCCAGCAGCGTGGAGGAGACCACCTCCAGCCTGGAGCAGATGACGGCCAGCATCACCCAGAACCGAGACCATGGCCGGCAGATGGAGCAGATGGCCATGCAGGGCGCCAAGGATGCCGAGGAGGGCGGCCGGGCGGTGAAGGAGACGGTGGAGGCCATGAGCTCCATCGCGGAGAAGATCTCCATCATCGAGGAGATTGCCTACCAGACGAACCTGCTGGCGCTGAACGCGGCGATTGAAGCGGCGAGAGCGGGAGAGCACGGCAAGGGCTTCGCGGTGGTGGCGACGGAGGTGCGCAAGCTGGCGGAGAGGAGCCGGACGGCGGCGAAGGAGATCTCTGGGCTGGCGACGAGCAGCGTGAAGGTGGCGACGCGCTCGGGACAGTTGCTGGAGGATCTGGTGCCCTCCATTCGCAAGACGGCGGACCTGGTGCAGGAGGTGGTGGCGGCCTCGGCGGAGCAGACCAGCGGCGTCACCCAGATGAACAAGGCGATGCAGCACGTGGATCAGGTGACGCAGCGAAACGCGTCGGCGTCCGAGGAGCTGGCGTCGACGGCGGAGGAGCTGTCCTCGCAGGCGGAGGCGCTCAGCCAGTTGGTGTCCTTCTTCCACCTGACAGAGAGCTCCGAGCGCTCCTGGCGTTCAGGCTCTCGGCCCTCGCCCACCGGTCACCAGGCGGGGCGGGCTCCTTCCGCGGGACATGGGCTGAAGGCCGCGGCGAGCGCGCTCGGTTCCATGGGCCCGGCTTCCCGAGCCTCCGTTCCGGCCGTGCTCCCCGACGAGGACCGCGAGTTCAAGCGCTTCTAGGTACCCGCGATGAGTGAGCAGACTTCTGTGACGTCCATGCAGTACCTCAGCTTCATCATCGCCGGAGAGGAGTACGCACTCGGCATCCTGCAGGTGAAGGAGATCATCGAGTACGACACGGTGACGAGGGTGCCGGGAACGCCGGTGTGGGTGAGGGGAGTGTTCAACCTGAGAGGCAGCGTGGTGCCGGTGGTGGACCTGGCGGTGAAGCTGGGGATGGCGCCCGCGACGCTGACGCGGTGGAGCTGCATCGTGGTGGTGGAGGTGAAGCTGGGGGGAGAGCGCGTGGTGCTGGGTTTGCTGTCGGACGCCATTGGGCAGGTCATCGAGCTGGAGCCAGAAGCGGTGGCAGCGCCGCCGACGTTCGGCACACCGGTGCACGTGGACTACTTGCTGGGGATGGGGCGGTTGGGAACGAGCAAGAAGTTCGTCCTGTTGCTGAACATCGACAAGGTGCTCAGCAGTCAGGAGGTGCTGGCGGCCAGCTCGTTGCGGGCCCCGGTGGAGACGCCCGTGGAGCCGCCTCCCTCAGCGGCCGAGACGGGCAGCGCAGGCTCCTCTGGCGCCACGCCGTGAGCCAGGCTGTCTGGGGCGCGTAGAGGCTGGTTTTCCGCACGAGCGCTCGCTGCTCACCAGCCGAGGGCTCGACTGCGCACAGCAGCGCATCCACGGCGAGACGGGTCCCTGGCCCTCTCTCCTTCGCTCGCCCTCCGTGAGAGAAGCACGCGCTCCGGGCCGGTTGTCTGGAGTCTGGAATCCGGAATCTGGATGCTGGACTCCGCGAGCGCAGCCGGAGACCTGGGACGCAATTCCAGGGAGTTGTCGTCATGTGAACACTGGCGTGGGGATTGCTCTTGACGAGGGCAGATGAAGCCTGAGTTGGAGAAGGTCCACGCCGTCTTCCTCACCGAGACGGAAGAGCAGCTCGTCAGCCTGGAGCAGGAGCTACTGGCTCTGGAGTCGTGCCCCGGATCGGAGTCCTTGCGAGCGGTCTTCCGCACCGTCCACACCCTGAAGGGCGGCATGGCGGTGATGGGGTACTCCGCCGCGGTGGAGCTCGCCCACACGCTGGAGGAGCTGCTCACCCGGCTGGAAGCCGGAGTGTTGGTGCTGCACTCGGGGCTGGGGACCCTGCTGTTGCAGTCGGTGGACGCCCTGCGCGAGCTGGTGGGCCTGCGGCCCGTGACCGAGCCCGACCTGCGCCTGCCCGCCAGTGACGTGCACAGCCTCCTGGCCTCCACCGCCGCGGCCTCGCGGCCCGTCACCTCTGCTTCGGGGGTGGGGGCCGCGGAGTTGCACGGAGGAGGCGAGGCGTCTTGCGAGCTTCCCGAGACCCCCCCGGCCCGGGAGCGCACGCTGCGCGTGGGGCTGGACCGGTTGGATCGGATGCTGGACCTCACCGGGGAGATTGCCATCGCGCGCGGGCGGCTGACCGCCATGCTCTCCCAGGCGCACCGCTACACGCCCCAGCAGTTGCTGGAGGCGCACCGCGAGGCAGACGGGCTCTACCTGGACCTGCAGGAACTGGTGATGAAGGTGCGGATGGTGCCCATTGGCCGCACTTTTCAGACCTTCACCCGCACGGTGAGGGACCTGTGCCTGACCACCAGCAAGCGAGCGCGGCTGGAGGTGTGCGGCCAGGACGTGGAGGTAGACACGACCGTCGCCGAGCTCATCCGTGATCCGCTCACCCACCTGGTGCGCAACGCGATGGACCATGGGCTGGAGACGCCCGAGGTGCGTGAGGCGCAGGGCAAGGACCCGACCGGCACGCTCGCGCTGCGCGCCTTCCATGAGGCCGGCAGCATCGTCATTCAAGTGGCCGAGGATGGGGCCGGGCTGGACCGGGCGCGCATCCTGCGCCGGGCGCGGGAGCGCGGGATGGTGGGCCCGGACGAGGAGCTGGAGGACGACGCGCTCTTCCGCCTCATCTTCGAGCCGGGCTTCTCCACCGCCGAGCGGGTCACGGAGCTGTCGGGACGGGGCGTGGGAATGGACGTGGTGGAGCGCAACGTGGAGCTGCTGCGCGGCACCATCTCCGTGGACACGACGCCCGGCAAGGGAACCACGTTCAGCCTGCGCCTGCCGCTCACCCTCTCCATCATCGAGGGCTTCTCCGTGGGGATGGGGGAGGAGACGTACGTGATTCCGCTGGAGCACGTGGTGGAGTGCCTGGAGCTGCCGCCAGGTGAGGGTCGCCCTGGGCGCACCGGCGTCTTCAACCTGCGTGGCGAGCCCATGCCCTACCTGCGCCTCCGCGAGCACTTCTCGCTCGGGGGCGAGCCGCCGTCGCGGGAGAGCATCGTGGTCATCGGCCACGGGCGGGGCCGGGCGGGCCTCGCGGTGGACTCGCTGCTGGGCCAGGGCCAGACGGTCATCAAGCCTCTGGGCAAGCCGTGCCAGGGACTGCCCGGGCTGGCCGGCTCTACCCTGCTGGGTGATGGACGCGTGGCCCTCATCCTCGATGTGCCCGCGCTTCTCCAACAAGCCCTGAAGGTGACCCCTCCCTCCGCCGTGGCCTGACTCCTTCGCCCATTCGAGCGTCCATGAGCTGGTTCGACAACCTGAAGATCTCCTCCAAGCTCCTTGTCGCGGTCCTCGTCCTCTGCGTCAACGGGGGGGTGATGGGCGCGGTGGGCATGAGGCAGATGGAGCCGATACGTCTCGCGGCCAAGGAGGTGTCCCAGCGCTGGTTGCCGGGTATCAGCTACATCTCGGATGCGAATACCCACCTCGGGGCGTTCCGCAACGCGGAGTTGCAGTACACCTACTCGACCGATGCTGCTCAGAAGGCTCTCTTCGAGCGGCGGATGCGTGAAGCGCGCGAGGAGATCGAGCGCGATTTCGAGCGGTTCACGCCAACCATCCTACTGGAGGAGGAGCGCACCCTGTTCGACGAGGCCCGGGCGCGCTGGAAGGACTATCTCGGGGAGCACGAGAAGCTCCTTGCCCTCTCGCGGGCGGAAGATGGCCAGGCGGCGTTCCTCGTCGCCCGGGAGCGCGAGCAGCAGGTCTTCGATGCCGTGTCGGCGAAGCTGGATGCGCTGGTGGCCCTCAACGTCAAGGCTGGCGCGGAGGCGGCCCTGCGTTCGGACGCCGCCTATGAAGGGATGCAGGGGATGTCCCTCCTCTTGTGCGCGCTCTCCAGCATCGTCTTCGTGGTCATCGGGCTCGTGCTCACCCGCTCCATCTCCCGGCCGATGCTCAGAGCGGTGGCATTGGCGGACCGCATCTCCGAGGGGGACCTCTCCGTCCGCATCGATGTGCGGCGCGAGGACGAGGTGGGGCTCCTGCTGGCGGCCATGCAGCGCATGGTGCAGAAGCTCGGCCAGGTCATCGGTGATGTGCGCGAGGGCGCCAGCGCGCTCGCCTCGGCCTCCTCCCAGGTGTCCGCCTCCACTCAAACCCTGGCCCAGGGAACCAGTGAGCAGGCCAGCAGCGTGGAGGAGACCACCTCCAGCCTGGAGCAGATGACGGCCAGCATCTCGCAGAACCGGGACCACGGCCGGCAGATGGAGCAGATGGCCGTGCAGGGCGCCAAGGATGCCGAGGAGGGCGGCCGGGCGGTGAAGGAGACGGTGGAGGCCATGAGCTCCATCGCGGAGAAGATCTCCATCATCGAAGAGATTGCCTACCAGACGAACCTGCTGGCGCTGAACGCGGCGATTGAAGCAGCGAGGGCAGGGGAGCACGGCAAGGGCTTCGCGGTGGTGGCGACGGAGGTGCGCAAGCTGGCGGAGAGGAGCCAGACGGCGGCGAAGGAGATCTCTGGGCTGGCGACGAGCAGCGTGAAGGTGGCGACGCGCTCGGGACAGTTGCTGGAGGATCTGGTGCCCTCCATCCGCAAGACGGCGGACCTGGTGCTGGAGGTGGTGGCGGCCTCGGCGGAGCAGACCAGCGGCGTCACCCAGATGAACAGGGCGATGCAGCACGTGGATCAGGTGACGCAGCGAAACGCGTCGGCGTCCGAGGAGCTGGCGTCGACGGCGGAGGAGATGTCCACCCAGGCGGAGGCGCTCAGCCAGTTGGTGTCCTTCTTCCGCCTGTCGGAGGGCTCCGAGCGCGCCTGGCATCCGGTGTCCCGGCCTCCCGCTCGGCGGGCTTCCTCCGCGGGACATGGGCTGAAGGCCGCGGCGAACGCGCTCGGCCCCATGGCCGCTTCACCTCCTTCTCTCGCTCCGGCTGCGCTCCGGGATGAAGACCGCGAGTTCAAGCGCTTCTAGGTACCCGTCATGAACACACAGCCTTCTTCCGTGTCCACGCAGTACCTCAGCTTCATCATCGCCGGAGAGGAGTACGCACTCGGCATCCTGCAGGTGAAGGAGATCATCGAGTACGACACGGTGACGAGGGTGCCGGGAACGCCGGTATGGGTGAGGGGGGTGTTCAACCTGAGAGGCAGCGTGGTTCCGGTGGTGGACCTGGCGGTGAAGCTGGGGATGGGGACCTCGACGCTCACCCGGTGGAGCTGCATCGTGGTGGTGGAGGTGAAGCTGGGGGGAGAGCGCGTGGTGCTGGGGTTGCTGTCGGACGCCATTGGGCAGGTCATCGAGCTGGAGCCCGAGGCGGTGGCAGCGCCGCCGACGTTCGGCACACCGGTGCACGTGGACTACCTGTTGGGGATGGGAAGGTTGGGGACGGGCAAGAAGTTCGTCCTGTTGCTGAACATCGACAAGGTGCTCAGCAGTCAGGAGGTGCTGGCGGCCAGCGCGCTGCGGGCCCCGGTGGACGCTCCGCCTGACACTCCCTGACCTGACGCCCTCCTCTGACACCCGCTTCCATTCCTCTCTTTCGCACTGCTCTCCATGGCCTCATTCCGTGACTTGAGGATCTCCTCGAAGCTGCTCGTCGCTTTTGGCGTCCTGCTGGGATTCACCACCTTCCTGGGCCTCTTCGCCATTGCGTGCATGGATGACATGCGCAGCGCGTCCGATGATGTGTCCGCGAACCGGCTGCCGAGCATCCTGCACCTCGCGGACGCGACCGATCGTCTGGCGAGCTTCCGCCGCGCCGAGCTGCTGCATTCCATCTCGCGCGACCCCACGGTCATGGCCAATTACGAGAAGCGAATGCTCGAGGACCTCGCCAAACTCGAGAACAGCATGGAGCAGTTCGCGCCGCACGCCGTCTCCGAGGAGGAGCGTCGCGACTTCGCGGAGTTCAAGGAGCTCTGGAAGGCCTACGTGGCCGACCATGACCGGATCATCATGCTCTCGCGGGCCGGGCAGATCGCCGAGGCGCAGGACCTCATCGCCAATGGCTCGCACCACAACTTCTTTGCGACGAACACCCAGCTGCGCACGCTCCGGGACACCCATTACAAGGCTAGCATGAAGGCGGTGGCGCACTCGAACGCCACCCACGAGAGCGCCCGCCGGTGGATCTTCTGGGTGCTGTTGGCCAGTCTCGCTGTGAGCGTGTTGTTCTGCTTCTTCGTCTCCCGCTCTATCTCTCTGCCGCTGGCGCAGGCGGTGGTGGTGGCGGACCGGATCGCCAGCGGTGACCTGGGCGTGCGAATCGAGGAGACGGCTCGAGACGAGACGGGGCGGCTGCTGGCGTCCATGGGGTACATGGTGCTCAGGCTGGCCGAGGTCATTGGCGAGGTGCGCGAGGGCGCCAACTCGTTGGCCGCGGCTTCGTCCCAGGTGTCCGCCTCTTCGCAGAACCTGGCCAAGGGAACCAGTGAGCAGGCCAGCAGCGTGGAGGAGACCACCTCCAGCCTGGAGCAGATGACGGCCAGCATCTCGCAGAACCGGGACCACGGTCGGCAGATGGAGCAGATGGCCGTGCTGGGGGCGAAGGATGCCGAGGAGGGCGGCCGGGCGGTGAAGGAGACGGTGGTGGCCA
The DNA here is from genome assembly GCF_026626635.1 of Archangium lansingense. Taxonomy (GTDB): domain Bacteria; phylum Myxococcota; class Myxococcia; order Myxococcales; family Myxococcaceae; genus Archangium; species Archangium lansingense. The sequence goes on along the minus strand of NZ_JAPNKA010000001.1, from coordinate 12,265,593 downwards.
TGAGCTCCATCGCGGAGAAGATCTCCATCATCGAGGAGATCGCCTACCAGACGAACCTGCTGGCGCTGAACGCGGCGATTGAAGCAGCGAGGGCGGGCGAGCACGGCAAGGGCTTCGCGGTGGTGGCGACGGAGGTGCGCAAGCTGGCGGAGAGAAGCCGGACGGCGGCGAAGGAGATTTCTGGGCTGGCGACGAGCAGCGTGACGGTGGCGGCACGCTCGGGTGAGTTGCTGGAGGCACTGGTGCCCTCCATTCGCAAGACGGCGGACCTGGTGCAGGAGGTGGTGGCGGCCTCGACCGAGCAGGCCAGCGGGGTGGCGCAGATGAACAAGGCGATGGTGTACGTGGACGGGGTGACGCAGCGAAACGCATCGGCATCCGAGGAGCTGGCGTCCACGGCGGAGGAGTTGTCCTCGCAGGCGGAGGCGCTGCTGCGGTTGGTGTCCTTCTTCCAGCTGGCCGAGGGTTCTGGTCGCGCCGTGATGCTCCCGCCGCGCGCTCCAGGCGTCTCCACCGGACACGAGCGGGAGGCCGCGGCATGAGCGAGAGCCTTCGGAAGGAGGGAGCCCCCGTTCTCCCGAAAGAGCCACCGCCGCTGACCGACCGGGAGTTCACCGGCTACCAGAAACTCGTCTACCGCGAGGCGGGCATCTGGCTGTCTCCGGCGAAGAAGGCGCTGCTGGTGGGGCGGGTGTCGCGGCGGCTGCGCGAGCTGGGAGGGCTCTCGTTCGGCGCCTACCTTCAGCAAGCGGAGGAGGATGCAGTGGAGCGGGTGCGGCTGCTGGACGCGCTCTGCACGCACGAGACGCACTTCTTCCGCGAGCCCCGGCACTTCGAGTTTCTGGAGCGCGAGGTGCTGCCCCGGTGGCGGGAGCGTGGGGACACCGGCACTGGCGAGGGACGGCGGGTGCGGGTGTGGAGCGCGGGTTGCTCGTCGGGCGAGGAGCCCTTCACCCTGGCCATGGTGCTGCGCCACCATCTGCCGGCTGAGGAGGATTGGGACATCCAGGTCCTGGCGACGGACCTCTCCACGCGTGTGCTGGAGCGGGCGCGCCAGGCGCTCTGGCCCTTGGAGAAGGCGGAGGGGATTCCAAGGAACTACCTCCGGGCGTACATGCTGCGCGGGGTGGGCAGTCAGGAAGGGAATATGAAGGCTGGCCCGGAGCTGCGCTCGCTGGTGCGCTTCCAGCGGGTGAACCTGAATGATGGCCAGGGGCTGGTGGGCCGCTTCGATCTCATCTTCTGCCGCAACGTGCTCATCTACTTCGACGCGGCGTCGAAGGCGCGGGCGGTGGAGCGGCTGTTGAACCACCTGTCGCCTCACGGGCTGCTGTTTCTCGGACACTCCGAGAGCCTCACGGGCCCCGGGTGGGGCGTGCGCACGGTGATGCCCACCGTCTACGCGCCGCGGCTCCAGAACCGGGAGACCACCCGGAAAGGGTGAGGCATGGCTTCGGTGCTACGCGTACTGGTGGTGGATGACTCCGCGGTGGTGCGCCAGGGCGTGCTGCTGCTCCTGGAGCACGTGCCGGGAATGAAGGTGGAGGTGGCCTCAGACCCGCTCATCGCCCGGCAGAAGATGAAGAGCCGCCGGCCGGACGTCATCCTGCTGGACCTGGAGATGCCCCGCATGGACGGGCTGACGTTCCTGCGCGAGCTGATGCGGGAGGACAATCCGGTGCCGGTGGTGGTGTGCTCGGGGCTGGCGGGGCCGGGCTCGGAGACGGCGGTGCGCGCGCTGCAAGAGGGTGCACTGGAGATCATCGCCAAGCCCCAGCTTGGAGTCGGGGACTTCCTGCGCGAGTCGCGGGCTCGGCTCGTGGAGGCGCTTCGCAACGCAGCGCGGGCTCGGTCCCGGCTGGCGCGGCGGGGGCCTCCGGCGAAGGTGGAGGTGGAGCCACCGGAGCGACTGCTGGAGCGGCCGTTGTCCTCGCTGCTCACGGTGACGACGGACAAGGTGGTGGCGGTGGGGGCCTCCACGGGAGGGACGGAGGCGCTGCGGCAGGTGTTGGAGCCGATGCCTCCGGACTGCCCGGGAATCGTCATCGTGCAGCACATGCCGGAGCAGTTCACCTCGGCCTTCGCGAAGCGGCTGCATGAGATCTGCCGCATCGAGGTGAAGGAGGCGGAGCAGGGAGACCGCGTGCTGCAGGGCAGGGCGCTGATTGCGCCGGGCAACCGGCACCTGCGGGTGAGGCGCACCGGAGGCCACTATCAGGTGGAGCTGATGGACGGAGGGCGGGTGTCGGGGCACAAGCCGAGCGTGGACGTGCTGTTCCAGTCGGTGGCGAGGGCCGCGGGGGAGAACGGGGTGGGGGTGCTGCTGACAGGGATGGGCGAGGACGGAGCAGAAGGGCTGCTGGCGATGAAGCTGGCCGGGGCGGAGACGATTGCCCAGGACGAGGCGAGCTGCGTGGTCTTCGGGATGCCGCGAGCGGCCATTCAGCGAGGCGCGGTGGACGAGGTGGTTCCCATCTCGGCCATCGCAGGGGCCGTACTGCGCCGGGCGCGCCGCATCCGCGCACCCTGAACCTAAAACCCCCAATATCCCCTCTCCCACCGGGAGAGGGACGGGGTGAGGGTGTCGCGTAGAAGCAGGTTCCCACCTGGGAGTGCGCGAACCCCACGCACCCCCGGGCCTTACTTGTCCTTGCCGGGCGGAGGGCCCGCGGGAGGGCTCGCGACATACCCGCCCTTGGAGAGTCGCTCGGCGCTGCGCTCGTAGACCTCGACGGGGTGCTCGCGAACGCCGGTGGCATCCGCCCACCGGTTGTAGAAGTTGAACAGCGAGCAGACGGTGATGGCGTCGTAGATGGCTTCCTCCGTCCAGCCTGCTGCCTTCACAGCCTCCACATCCTCCTGGCGGATGTGCTCCGCCTCTCGATTCACCTTCTCCAGGAAGCGAAACAACACCCGCTCGGCCTCCGGGATGGGAGCCGATTCGTAGTTCTCCAGGACGGCCTGGACCTTCTGCTCATCGCCCAGCATTCGCGCCGCGACCGCGGCGTGAGAGTTCGTTCAAAACACACACTGGTTGCGCCGCGACGTGAAGGCAGCAATCAGCTCGCGCATCCCGGGCGGGAGCGGCGAGGGGCCGCGCATCGCCGCCTGGGTGAACTGCGTCAGCGCCTCCGTCATCTCCGGCTTGAACGCGAGCAGGTGCCACAGTCCCGAGGGGGCTGCCCCGTTCTGCCGGGCCCTTCGGATGAGCTCGGCGTACTGCCCCGTGCCTTCGTGCGTCTCGACGTCCTTGAGGAACATACGCCCAGTGTACCAGAGCCGGCCGCCTCCTATCCGAGGGCCTCCTCGAGTCGCTTCTCCAACTCCTGGATGTTGAAGGGCTTGCGCAGCGAGGCGAAGGCGCCCAGCTGCCGGTGCTGCTCCTCCTGCCTGTCGAGGTCACGGTGCGCGGAGATGAGGATGACGGGAACCCCGTTGCCTCGATGGCGCAGCTCCTCGAGGACGCGGGTGCCGTCGAACACGGGCAGCATCAGGTCGAGCACGACTGCGTCGAACGCTTGCTCCTCGAGTAGCTCCAGCGCACTGGTGCCGTCCTCGGTGGGGGTGACCTCGTAGTGGGTCTCGAGCAGCATCGTGAGTGAATCGAGGATGTCCGGGTCGTCATCGACGACGAGCACGCGCTTCATACCCGCGCCTCCGAGAGCGCTTCCGGCAGGAAGATGGTGACGGTCGTGCCCTGTCCCTGCTCACTCTGGATGCGGAGCCCACCGCCATGCGCTTCCACGATGTCCTTGACCAGGGGCAGCCCGAGCCCGAGCCCGGGGAAGTTCTCGGGAGAGACGTTGCTTGCGCGGAAGTAGGGCCGGGTCAGGAAGGGAACGTCGGAGGCGGGAATCCCGATGCCCTGGTCCGAGACGGACAGCTTCAACACGTCTCCCTCACGGGCGAGGCAGACGCGGATGGTTCCTCCCTGGGGTGAGTACTTGAGGGCATTGATGAGCAGTCTGTCCAGCACGTGCTCCAGGCGCTCACGGTCCGCGAGGACTGGCCAGGGGCCCGGGCCGATGGACAGCTCGAAGCCATGGCGTTGGCGTCCTCGGGCGCGGAGCGTCAGGGTGTCGCGGTGTTTCGCCACGACCTCCTGAACGAGCTCGGACAGCTCCAGCTCCTCCTTGTTCATGACGAGCGGGAGGTTCGCGTCCCGCCGCCCGGTGTCTTCCAGGTCATGCACCAGGGTAGAGACCCGATCGAGCTGTGCGCTCATCCGCATCAGTGCGCTGCTCGTCGCTGGCTCCGCCTGCTCGAGCTGCCGACGCATCGCTTCCAGGTACATCTGCATCGAGCACAGGGGCGTGCGCAGCTCGTGAGCGGCGAGGGCGACGAAGGTCGCCTTGGCCCGGTCCGCCTCGAGGCGTTCTTGCACGTCGACGCAGCTTCCGATGAAGCCCGCGAAGTGGCCCTGGTCATCCGTGAAGGGCACGCCCCGGTCGAAGATGCTGCGATAGACGCCGTCGCAGCGCCGCAGCCGGTATTCCATCTCGAAGGGTTGGCGCCGCTCGAAGTTGGAGAGGTAGATCTCCATGCAGCGCTTCATGTCGTCCGGGTGGACTCCGGAGACCCACCCGTTTCCCACCTCTTGCTCCTGGGTCCGTCCGGTGAATCGCAGCCAGGTGGCGTTGAAGTAGTTGCACAGGCCGTCCAGCCCCGAGCGCCACACCATCGTGGGGGCGTGCTCGACCAGCAACCGGTATTGCTCCAGCGGGAGCGTCGTATCCATATGGGGGCTCCTCCTGTTTCGTGAGCGCCGCCGCGGAGTGCGCGGCGCTGCTGCTCCCCCACGGCTTCAACCGTCTGGCGGGCACATTTTCCTTCAGGGACAGGCCCTTGCCCGCCCGCTGTCCCGTAGGGCACTCAGGGGCCCGGTGGCTCAAGAGTTTCAGCCTCCCTGAACACCCAGGAGATGGAGGGGGAGGCAGACCTGCTTCTTTGGCCACTTCGGCACGCCGAGGGTTCAATCAAGCCCGCCGTCTGGTGCAAGCTGCTCCGCCCTATGACCGCTACCGCTACTGTGTTGGTGTTGTCGCTGCTGGGCGCTCCGCCCGCCTCTTCTCAGGACCCGCTCTGCGCTAAGCGCGAGCCGTGCCGCGTCGTGGAGACGCTCGACGCGGGCAAGGACGCCCAGGGCCGTCCCATGCAGGTAAAGCACCTGGACCTCGGGTGGGCGGACGTGGACACGTCCGCCGAGTTCCTCGGGCGCAAGTTCGGCCCTGGTGGCCGCAAGGCGGAGGGCTCTCGGGCGGAGGGCGAGTGCGAGGCCGCCGAGTGGTGGCTGATGCGCCCGTCCCAGCCCGCCCAGCTCCTCCTGTCCGTGTGCAACAACGGCTATGGCGCCGCGGGCGTGGGCGAGGACTCGGTGACGGTGGCGGACAACCGCTTCACCCACGAGCAGAGCGGCGGCAGCCGTCAGCGGTGGAGCGTCTCACGCACGTTGCAGCTCTCTCCGCTGTGGCTGGTGATCGAGGGGCACCGGAGCTCGGATGCCATGGACTCGGAGGTGAAGGAGGATGGCGACTACTGGGACCTCGAGACGCTGCGCGGAGAGGTTGTCCGCTCCGCCCCCGAGTGCGAGTCGGGCGAGCCCTCTCTGGGGGAGCGGACGCTGCCGTACCTGCCCCAGGTGCAGGTGGACAAGGCGTACCTGCAGGGCGGGTGGAAGCAGGCGGGGCTCGGCGCATGCGGCTTCGAGTCGGGCAACTTCCTGCTGGGCAACCAGGATGACCCGAAGGACGCGTCGCTGAAGGCGCTACTGGTGACGCCGGACACGCTGCTCGTCGAGGTGCGGGACGACAAGTGGACGGGCCCGAGCGCCAAGTGGCTCAATGACGACCACGTCGAGGTGTGGCTGGCTCCGGAGGCTCCCCAGGAGCTGACCGGTTGTGGCAAGCCCACGGACGCGCAGAAGCCTTCGCAGTGGGGCATTCGCGTCACGGACGGCAAGGTGTTTCCCGCCTTCGGCTCGCCCAAGCAGACGATTCAGGTCGAGCGCGCCGAGCTGCCCGGCAAGCAGGGCTACCGGTTGAAGCTCAAGCTCCCCACGCCCTTCAAGGGCATCAGCGTCGTCTACAGCGACAGCGACAGCGGGAAGAAGCAGGAGCTGATGCTCGCCACCAGTGCGGTGAAGTTCGGCCGGCCCGAGACGCTCAACCCCGTGCGCGGGGTGTCCCCCGCGGAGGCGACGTGCGCGGTGAAGAACGGGCAGCTTGCCCTGGTGCCGGGGACGGCGAAGAAGACCGAGCCCGACGTGGCAGTGTTGCGCATGGACTAAGCGCCCGGACATAGATGTTGTCCATCCCTCGCCATGAGGCCACCGCGGATACGGGGGCGGGGGCGCGCTGCACCTTCTGGCCGCGAGTTGTCCCAACTGGTCCGACCATCGGACCAGTTGCTCGAGCTCGCGCCCGGAAGCCGCCCGGCTCTTCGCACCGAGCCAGACGTGGACAGAAACCATGTCCTGGGGCTTGGCGCGGCCGTTGAGGGGGCCCAGTCGCGTGTACCGTAGACCCTCACCCCAGCCCTCTCCCAGAGGGAGAGGGGGCATGAACGGACTCTGAGAGTTCTCTCAGAGTCCTCTCAAGCGGTGTTGGCGCGTGGCCTTTACGGTGCGCGTCATGGTTGCCGTCCTCGCCGCGCTCCTGCTGGCCGCATCGCCCCCGGAGGTCACTCCTATGACCTTCGAGGAGGCGCTCTCGCTTGCTGGGCGCACCCCTGGTCCCGAGAGCGCCGCCCGCGCTGCTGAGGTTCGCCGCTCCGAAAGCGCTCGCCTCTCTCCCTTCGTCTTCAACCCTCAGGTCACCGTCGAGCCCGGCTACCGCCAACGCGCGGATGAGCGTGGCGCCGATCTGCGCCTGGGCGTGAGTCAGACCTTCGGCCTCTCGGGCCAGACGGGCGCGCGTGACACCACCGTCCGCGCCGAGGAGGCCGTGCTCGACGCCGAGGCCCGCGCTGTCCTGCTTGCTCGCCGGCTCGTCATCGCCGAGGCGTGGTTGCGGCTCTGGGCCGCCGAGCAGGCGATCGTCCAGAGCACACAGGAGCTCCAACTGGCCGGGGCTTTCCGAGAGGCGGTGCAAGGGGCCGCGAAGCTGGGGGCCTCCACGAAGCTGGAGGTCGCCGAGGCCAGCGCGTACCTCGCTGAAGCCCGGCTCGCCGAGCTGGGTGCGGAGGAGCAGGTGGCCAGGCGCCGAGTGGAGCTGGCGATGCTGCTCGGCAGGGACCCATCGCGACCCCTCCAGGCAAGTGGTGTGCTGCCCGAGGTGGAGCTGCCGCCGGACGAGGAGTGGGCGCCGCTGGTGGCGCAGGCCTCGCGGATGCCGGAGGCGACGGCGCGGACGCTCGGGGCCCAGCTGGAGCGGGCACGTGCGGCCGAGGCTCACGCTTCCCGGGGCACGCTGTTGCAGGTGGGTGTGGCCGGGTTGCGCGAGTATGACGGGGCCGTCGGTGGGGCCCTCACGCTGACGCTCACGCCGTCCCTCTTCGAGCGAGGGGAGAGGGACCGGGGCGCGCTGCTGGCCGCCGCCGAGCGGCTCGAGGGCGAGGCCCGTGACGCAGGCCACCGTGCCGCCGCCGGGCTGAGCCTCTCCCTCCATGATGTGGAGCACTCGCGCGAGGTACTGGCGACGCTCCGGGGTGAGCTGCTGCCTGCTGCCGAGGAGGCCGCCCGGCTGCGCGAGCTTCTCTTCCAGTCCGGGGACTCCACCGTCCCCGAGGTGGTGTTGGCGCGCCGTGCGCTGGCCGCCGCCCGTATCCGTCTGGGCCACGCCCGCGCCGACGAGGCCTGGGCTCGCGTGAAGGCCCGCTTCTTCATCGACGCTCTCTCCGGAGTCTCTTCGCCATGAGCCGTTCCGCGCTCCTCTCCTCTGTCCTTCTGCTGGGCGCGGCCCTCGGCTGCTCCTCGCCACCCGCTCCGGCAGCGGCGCCTCCGCCCGCTCAGTCCAGCGCGCGCACCGCCTGGGTGCATCCGCGCTCCCCCCGGGGCGTGCCCCTCACTGAGGCTCCCGCCCACGTGCTTCCTCATCCCGAGGGTGCCGCGGCGCTCGGCCTGCCCTTCCGAGGCAGTGTTACCCGCATCGCCGTGCGGCCCGGCCAGAAGGTGCGCAAGGGCGAGGTGCTCGTCGAGGTGCTCATGCCCGAGGTCGTGCGCGCCGCGGGGGACTACGAGGCCGCCTCCCTGCGTCGCGAGGCCTATGAGCGCCGCACGGCGCAGCTCAAGGCCCTCCAGGAGCAGGGCATGGCCCGCGTCTTCGAGCTGGCCGAGGCCGAGGCGAATCTGGCCGAGGCTCGCGCGGCACAGCAGAGCGCGCAGGCCTTGCTGAAGGTGGCGGGGGTGGAGGGGCCGGCTGCGGCTGGGGTAGCACAGCGTGGCATGGTGGCGCTGCGCAGTCCGGTGGACGGCATCGTCACCGGGGTGGACGCGGTGCTGGGGCAGACGCGCGAAGGAGGCTCGGAGCCGCTGGTGCGTGTCGCGGGCGAGGGCCCTGCGCGTCTGGAGGCCCGGCTCTCCCTTGTGCTGCCGGAGGACACCGCCTTCGAGTTCGCCGCGCCAGGCGTGGAGGCCGTGCCGGTGCGCCTGGTGGGGCGTGCGCCCGCGGTGACGTGCGAGATGGCACTGTGTCCGCGTGGTTCGAGCCCGAGCCGGCGCGCTCCCTGCCGGCGGGTCTGCAGGGCACGCTGCGAGTCAGGGCGGACGGGCTGCCGGAGGTGAAGGTAGTGCCCGCGCGGGCGCTGTTGCTGGAGGGCAGCGAGGTCGCGGTGCTGGTGCGTGAGGGCGAGGGCCACCGCCGCCAGCCGGTGAAGGTGGTGGGGCAGTCGGGCGCGGACGCACTGGTGCACGGGCCGTTGAAGGAGTCGGACGCGGTGGCGGCCGATGCAGCGCGTATTCCGGCTGCGGGAGGGGAGGGGTGATGATGGAGCGACTGGTACGGGGCTCGGTGAAACACCGCGGCTGGACGCTGGGGCTCACGGCGCTGTTCGCCGTGCTGGCCTCGGTGGTGGCGGCGCGGATGGAGCTGGACGCGCTGCCGGACATCACCACCAACCAGGTATTGGTGCTCACCCGCGCTCCGGGCATGACGCCCGAGGAAGTGGAGCGGCTGGTGACGCGGCCGGTGGAGACGGGGCTCGGCGGGATGCCGGGGCTGGAGGAGCACCGCAGCCTGTCTCGCTACGGAATCTCCTCTGTGACGGCCGTCTTCGGGGATGACGTAGACCCGTACCGTGCGCGCCAGCTCGTGCAGGAGCGGTTGAACGCGCTGGCGGGCGAGCTACCCCCAGGCGTGGAGGCGCCGGAGCTGGGTCCTCTCACGGGAGGACTGGGAGAAATCTTCCACTTCACCGTCAGCTCGTCCCACCGCACGTCGGCGGAGCTGCTGGAGCTGGCGGAGTTGCGGGTGGCGCCGCTGCTGCGCGGGGTGGCGGGCGTGGTGGAGGTGAACAGCTGGGGTGGGCAGCAGCGCACGCTGGAGGTGCGCGCGGACCCGGTGAAGTTGGCGCAGCGTGGGCTGACGCTGGAGGAGCTACAGCGGGCGCTGGAGGACGTGTCGGGCAGCGCGCCTGGGGCGAGCCTCACGACGGGAGACCGGCAGGTACTGGTGCGCGCGGTGGCACGCCCTCCTGGGCCGAGCGAGCTCGGCGGCGCGGTGGTGCGTGGCGCGGACGGCCGGACGCTGCGGCTCGCGGACGTGGCCGAGGTGGTGCCGGGCGCCCTGCCGCGCATCGGCACGGCGACGTCGAACGGCCGGGGCGAGACGGTGTACGTGATGGTGCAGATGCTGCGCGGGGCCAACGCGCTGGACGTGATGGAGGGCCTGCACGCGCGGATGGAGCAGGTGCGCAAGGCGCTGCCCCAGGACGTGCGGGTGGACGAGGTGTACGACCGGAGCACGCTGGTGCGCGGCACGCTGCGCACGGTGACGAAGAACCTGCTGGAGGGCGGCCTGCTGGTGGTGGCGGTGCTCTTCCTGCTGCTGGGCAGCTTCCGGGCGGGCCTGGTGGTGGCCTCGGCGATTCCGCTGTCCATGCTGGGGGCGGCGGTGGGCATGGTGCTGCTGGGGATTCCAGGCAACCTGATGAGCCTGGGCGCCATCGACTTCGGCCTGCTGGTGGACGGCGCGGTGGTGATGGTGGAGGCCGTCTTCCACCACGTGGGGCATGAGCGGACGGGCCGGGGGGAGTGGCGGGAGAAGGTGTCGCATGTGACGGGCTCGGTGGCGCGGCCGGTGTTCTTCTCGGTGCTCATCATCCTGCTCGTCTACGTGCCGATCCTGGCGCTCAGCGGGGTGGACGGGAAGATGTTCCGCCCCATGGCGGTGACGGTGATGCTGGCGCTGGCCACCTCACTGGTGCTGTCGCTCACCTTCATCCCCGCGATGGCCAGTCTGGTGCTGCGTCCCGAGGACGTGCCCGAGCACCCGCCCCTGCTGGTGCGCTTCTTCGACAAGGTGTACCGGCCCGTCCTCAATCATATGGTCCACCATCCGCGCCGGGTGGCGCTCGCGGCGGTGGTGCTGCTCGCGCTGGGCGCGGGTCTCTTCATGCGCGCGGGCAGCGAGTTCGCCCCGCAGCTCGACGAGGGGGACATGGTGGTGCAGACGACGCGCGCGGCGGACATCAGTCTGGAGGCGGCGGCGCGTGAGGCGGAGCACCTGGAGGCAGTGCTGCTCAAGCACATCCCCGAGGTGACGCAGGTGGTGTCGCGCGTGGGCAGCCCCGCCGTGGCCACCGACATCATGGGCCTGGAGCAGGCCGACGTCTTCATCCAGCTGAAGCCGCATGCGCAATGGCGGCCGGGCCTCACCCGTGAGGCGCTCATCGAGGAGATGGCGGCCGTGTTGGAGAACCAGGCGCCCGGGAGTGAGCCGGCCTTCACACAGCCCATCCAGATGCGCTTCAACGAGCTGCTGGGCGGCTCGGTGACGGACGTGGCGGTGAGCGTGTACGGAGAGGACCTGCGCGAGCTGCGGCGGCTGGCCGAGCAGGTGGCGGCGGAGGTGGGCCGGGAGCCCGGGGCCGTGGACGTGCGGGTGTTGGCGCCTCCGGAAGTGTCGATGCTGGAGGTGGTGCCCCGGCCGTTGGATGCGGCACGTGCGGGCTTCAGTGTGCGCGAGGTGCTGGAGGCGGTTCAGGCGGTGCGCACGGGGCTGGAGGTGGGCGCCACGTATGACGGGGCGGTGCGGATTCCCATCATGCTGCGGCTATCGGGCGCGGACGGGGCTTTCTCCCTGGCGGAGCTGCCGCTGCCGGTGGCCTCCGGGGGCACGGTATCGCTGTCGCGGGTGGCGGACGTGAAGCTCGTCTCGACGCCGGGCCTGGTGAGCAGGCAGGACGGGCAGCGCCGGCTGGTGGTGGGCTTCAACGTGCGCGGAGCGGATCTGGGCACGGTGGTGGAGAATGCGCAGGCTCGGGTGGTTTCGGCGGTCTCCCTGCCAGACGGTTACCGCATGGAATGGGGAGGCCAGTACGAGACGCTGACGGAAGCGGCGAGGCGGCTCTCGCTCGTCATTCCCGCGGTGCTGGTGCTCATCGTGGTGGTGCTCTGGCTGACCTTCCAGCGCCTGCGCCCGGCGCTCATCATCTTCACCAACGTGCCCTTCGCGTGCGTGGGAGGCGTGGTGGCACTCATGCTGCGGGGGATGCCGGTGTCCATCTCGGCGGCCATCGGCTTCATCGCCCTGTCAGGCATCGCGGTGCTCAACGGGGTGGTGCTGATGTCGAGGCTGTTGCACCACGAGGCGAGCGGCCTGCCGGTGAAGGAGGCGGTGCTGCTGGCGGCGCAGGAGCGCTCGCGGCCGGTGCTGATGACGGCGCTGGTGGCCGCGCTGGGCTTCGTGCCGATGATGCTGGCCACCGGGGTGGGCTCCGAGGTTCAGCGCCCGCTGGCCACCGTGGTGGTGGGTGGCCTGGTGACGTCCACGCTGCTGACGCTCGTCATCCTCCCGTCGCTCTACCCGTGGTTCGCGGGACAGCGCTCCGGGAGGGCCGGGAGCCAGGGGCCTGGTACGCGGGAGCCCGGGCCGGCCGAGGTCCACGCGGAGGGCCCTCGGGAGGTGGCCGCATGAAGTCGCCGCGGGGGGTATCATGCCCTCCGGTATGCGTGCTCTGGGATTCCTGCTCCTGTTGTTGCTGGCGGCTCCGTCGCTCGCTCAGTCCGAGCGGGCGAAGACGGTGCTGCTCTTCGTTCCAGAGGCCGTCACGGTGCCGGCCATCGCCGACTTCACCCGGAGCTTCCGGCAGACGGTGTTGAACGGAGCGCGAGGGCCTGTCTCCGTCAACATCGAGTACCTCGACATGGCCTGGTTCAGCAGCCCCGAGTACGAGCGCGCGCTGCGCGACTTCTATGTCGCCAAGTACCGGGAGCAGCGGCCCGAGGCCCTCGTCGTCTTCGCGGATGCCACCCCCTTCGTGCTCAAGCTCCAGCGGGAACTGTGGCCGGAGGTCCCGCTCCTCTCCATCCTCAACGATGACTTCCTGGCGGCGGCCCTGCCCCAGAGCCCCTACCTCCGTGGCAACTGGGCGGACCTCGACATACCGGCCACCGTGCGGACGGCCCTGCGGCTCCTCCCGGATACGCGCCAGGTCGTCCTCATTCTCGGCTCCAGTCAGCGAGAGCTGGACGCCTGGTCCTTCGTGGAGCAGGAAGTCCGCTCCGCCGCGCCGGACCGCGAGTTCGTCGGACTCTCCGGGCTGACGCTGGAGGAGCTGCGGCAGCGGGTGCGCACGCTGCCCGAGGACAGCGTGGTCTTCCTCATCGGCTTCATGCGGGATGCGAAGGGGCAGAGCCTCAGCGGGTACGAAGCGCTGCGGCTGCTGCATGCCGACGGGAGTCCCCCCATCTTCAGCGTCCACAAGACGATGCTGGGCAGTGGAATCGTCGGGGGCGTGCTGATGGACTACCAGCTGCTCGGCCAGCAGGTGGCGCGGCGTGCCCTGCGGCTGCTCGAGGGCGAGCCGGCTTCGAGCTTGCCCCCCGGTCCCTTCGAGGCCAACGTGCTCGCCTTCGACGCCAGGGAGTTGCAGCGTTGGAACATTCCCGAGAGCAGGCTGCCCCCCGGCAGTGTGGTGCACTTCCGCCAGCCGGGCCTCTGGGAGCGCTACCGCTGGCAGATGACGGGGGCGCTGGTGGCTGGCCTGTTGCAGGCGGTGCTCATCGCCGTGTTGCTCCTGGAGCGCCAGCGGCGCATGAGCGCCCAGCGGCTGCAACTGGCGGTGCTGGATTCGCTCCCGGGCTCCGTGGCCATTCTCGACAGGCAGGGCGTGGTGTTGCGGGCCAACCCGGCCTTGGCCCGGCTCGAGGTCCTGGAAGGGTTGACCCCCGAGAAGCTCTTCATGCCGGGAGGCTCCTGTCTGGAGACCTTCCGCGAGGCGGCGCGCACGGGCCGCCCCCCCGAGATGGCTCCGGTGGCCGCGCTGCTCCAGGACGTGCTCTCGGGCCGCGCTCACGAGGGCGTGGTGGAGTTCCGCGGCTTCACGGCGGACACCTGGTTCGAGCTGCGCGCTCGGCGGTTGGAGCTGCCCGAGGGCGGAGCCGTCGTCTCCCTGATGGACGTCACTCCCCGCCGGCGCGCCGAAATGGAGGCTCGCCAGGCGAGGGACGAGCGGGCCCATCTGGAGCGCGTGGCCGTCGTGGGCGAGCTGGGCGTCTCCATTGCCCACGAGCTGAACCAGCCCCTGGCCGCCATCCACACCAACGCGGAGATGGCCCAGCGCCTGTTGCAGCGCACGCCCATGGATCTCCCCCTGGTGCGCGAGATGCTCCAGGACATCGTCTCCGACAACAAGCGGGCCGGGGAGATCATCCGCCACATGCGGGCGCTGTTGAAGAAGGGCGAGGTCTCGTTCGTCCGCCACGATTTCAACGAGCTGGTCCGGCAGGTGCTGCGCCTGGTGGGCCATGACGCGCAGCTTCGCGGGGCCGCCCTCACGCCGCTGCTGGCTGGCTCACCTCTGCTCGTCAAGGCGGACGGTGTGCAGCTCCAGCAGGTGGTGCTCAACTTGCTCGTCAACGCCCTGGATGCGGTGGGTCCGTGCCCCTCCGGAGAGCGGCAGGTCTGGGTGCGCACGCGCCAGCAGGAGGGCCGGGCGGAGCTGGTCGTGGAGGACTCCGGCCAGGGCCTGAGCGAGGAGGTGCTCGCGCACATCTTCGAGCCCTTCTTCACCACCAAGCCCAAGGGCCTGGGCATGGGCCTGTCCATCAGCCGTTCCATCCTCGAGGTGCATCAGGGCCGTCTCCAGGGCGAGCGCCGGCCGGGTGGCGGTGCCCTCTTCCGCTGCACGCTTCCGCTCGCTTGAGTCTGCTGTGCTAGCGTGAGATGGCTGGTGGGATATGGGGGGCTCACCTTGGATGGCCATCCGATACAAGAGCGGTCCACGGTGTTCGTCGTGGACGATGACCCTTCGGTGCTGCGCAGTCTCGTGCGCATGTTCCAGTTGGAGGGTTATACGGTGGAGAGCTTCGCCCACCCGCGGCCGATGCTGGAGCGGGTGCCCGGCGAGCGCCCGGGGTGCGTGGTGATGGACTTGCGCATGCCGGAGCTGAACGGGTTGGAGCTGCAGGAAGAGCTGCGGCGGGCGGGGTGGAAGCAGCCCATCATCTTCATCAGCGGGCATGGGGACGTGCCAGCGGCGGTGAAGGCGATGAAGGCTGGAGCCGTGGACTTCCTGCCCAAGCCCTTCAGCCCGGCGGAGCTGCTGGCGGCGGTGGCGCGAGCGGTGGCGCAGGACCGTGAGGCGATGGCCGCCGACGGTGAGCGCGAGGCGCTGCGGACTCGCTTCTCCTCGCTGTCTCCCCGCGAGTGGCAGGTCTGCCAGCGGGTGGCTCAGGGGCTGCTCAACAAGCAGATCGCCGCCGAGCTAGGCACCGCCGAGCAGACGGTGCGCCTGCAGCGCGGCCGCGTCATGGAGAAGCTGGCCGTGGACTCGGTGGCGGAGCTGGTTCGGCTGATGGAGCGGCTGGACGCTTGAGCCGGAGTGGAACAAAAATTCTATAATCTAGTAAAAATTCAGGGATTCTGTCAATTCAACAAAGAGGCTATGGGCTTATCCCTGGTGAGTGCCTACCTAGGGGTTTCCCCTTCCCGCGTGCGTGTCCTCCGCAGGCAGGGAATGTGCGCTCAGGAGCCTCATGCAGACCCAGGACAGCCAGAGCGCTCTCGAGTTCGAGCGGACCCTCGTGAAGCCGGAGGCCGAGCCACCCCCTGTGCGCAGGCGGATACCGCCGTCCCTTGTGGCTCGGTACGAGGACATCCGCTTCGCTGGCGAAGGCGCGATGGGGACTGTCTACCGGGCAGTGGATCCGCAGCTCGGCCGCACCGTGGCGCTGAAGCTCCTCAAGAGCGGTGAGCCCTCGCTCTGCCAGCGGTTCATCGCGGAGGCACGGGCCCAAGCGCGCATTCGGCACGAGCACGTGTGCGGTGTGTTCGAAGCCGGACTGGCGGATGGCGAGCCGTACATCGTGATGCAGTACATCGACGGCGAGCCGCTGTCGCGAGTGCGCGAGCGCCTGACACTCGAGCAGCAGGTGAAGCTGCTGGAGGAGGTCGCCACCGCGATGCACGAGGCGCACCGGGAGGGGATGATCCACCGGGACCTCAAGCCGGGGAACATCCTCGTCGAGCAGCGCGAGGACGGTTCGTGGAAGCCGTACATCGTGGACTTCGGCCTGGCGCGCCAGGTCGCGGAGCAAGGGCAGACCCAGACGGGTGAGGTTCTCGGGACGCCCGCCTACATGTCTCCAGAGCAGGCCAATGGGGATGTGCACCAGCTCGATCGGCGTACGGACGTGTACTCCCTGGGAGCGACGCTGTACGACGTGATCGCCGGTCGGCCCCCCTTCGTCTCTGAGCACCCGTGGAAGTTGCTCGTGATGTCGGCGCTGGAGGATCCACCGCCGCTGGGGCAGGTGAAGCCGGGAGTCCCGAAGGATCTCGAGACCATCGTGATGAAGTGCCTCGAGCGGGACCCGGCACGTCGCTACGACTCGGCGCGGGCACTCGCGGAGGAGCTGCGGCGTGTCCTGGATGGCGAGCGAGTCCAGGCGAAGCGGGCCTTCTGGGGACACCGTCTCTGGAAGAAGGCCCTGCGGCACAAGCTGCTCACGGTGAGCCTGGGAGCGCTCGTGGTGGGAGTGCTTGGGGTGGGGGCCGTCTGGGTGAGCGGCCAGCGCCACGCAGCGGAGCAGGCGCGGCTCGCCCAGGAGTTGGGAGAGAGCGTGAAGGAGATGGAGCTGTTCCTTCGCGCGGCGTACGGGCTGCCGCTGCATGACGTGGAGCGGGAGCGGGATGTGGTGCGCGCCCGGCTCGAGGAGATAACCCAGCAGTTGCGCGAGTCGGGCGCGGCTGGAAAGGGGCCCGGCCACTACGCGCTCGGGCTGGGACAGCTCGCGCTCGGTGAGCCCGCGCTGGCGAGGGAGCACCTGGAGCAGGCACTCGCAGCCGGGTACTCGTCGGCGAGCCTCGAGTACGCGCTGGGGCAGGCACTCGGCGAGCTCTACCGGCGTGCCCTGGAGGACACCCGGCGCATCACCCACCCGGAGGAGCGGCGGAAGAAGGTGGCGCTGCTCGACCAGGAGCTTCGCGAGCCCGCGCTCCGCCACCTGCGGGCGGCAATGGGGACGAGGCTCGAGGTGCCCGAGTACGTGGAGGGATTGATCGCCCTGTACGAGGGGCGACACGAGGAGGCGATCGCGAAGGCGAAGGTAGCCTTCGGCAAGGCCCCCTGGATGTACGAGCCGAAGAAGCTCGAGGGGGATGCGCTGTACGCCGAGGGCAGCAAGTACCGGCACGACGCGGCGTTCGACTACGAGAAGATGAAGGGCTACTTCGAACGGGCGGCGGAGGCGTACCGGGAAGCGGCGGAGATGGGCAGCAGCGATCCGGCCGTTCACCGAGCGGAGTGTGAGCTCTGGGAGAAGATGGGGTGGGCGGACTTCTCGCAGGCACTGCCGCCTGGCCCGTCCCTCGATGCCGCCCAGGCGGCGTGCGATCGCGCGGTGCGCTCGAGTTCGAGGGATGGCGAGGCCATGGTGCGGCGGGCCCTCGTGCTCCTGGCACGCGTGCATGTGCTGAGCGGCAGATCTTCGGAAGATACGGTCCTCCTGGTGGAGGAGGCGCTCGAAGCCGCCGAGAAGGGACGGCGGGCGCGCCCCCAGGAGGTCATGGCCCACTACGCGGTGGCCCAGGCCCTCTTCCTTCGGACTTCACTCCTGTACAAGCTGGGCCGCGAGGCGTCCATGGAGTCGGCCATCTCGGCCTACCAGCGGGTCCTCTCCCTGGAGCCAGGCTTCACCTGGGCTCATAACGAACTGGGGGAGGCGTATCTCGAGGAGGCCAGGAGCATCATCGCGCGGGGACATGAAGCGGCGCCGCTGTTGGAGAAGGCGGCCCTTCAGTACGAGCAGGCCCTGGCGTTGGACCCGGTCTTCGAGCTACCCGTGGGCGGCTTGCTGGAGGCCGCGAAGGTCCGACTCGAAGCGGAGATCGCCCGGGGGCGTGAGGCGCCAGAGGCGCTTCATGCATTCTCCCACGCACTGGCCCGGCTCGAGCAGACGGGCTCCAGCCCCTCGCTCCTGGCAGTGTGGAAGGCGCGTGCGCACCGGCTCCGTGCCCACCACGACTTCGTGCTCGGCCGGGATCCTCGTCTGCCTTTGGCGGCCTCCATCGAGGAGATCCGTGCCGTCGCCGGAGAATCGCCGAAGGACTCCTGGCTGCTCATGGAACTGGTCCTGGATCGTCTCCTTGAAGCAGAGAACGAGCGGCGCCTGGGGCGGGATCCGGCGCTGGCTCTGGAGAAGGCGCGGACCGCGCTGCGGAAGGTGAGCGAGGTGAACATGAAGCGCGCCGAGATGACCTGCAAGGCGGCGGCTCTGCTGAGTTCGCTGCTGACCCGGGAGTGCCAGCGCCTCTCGGATGACACTCACAACTTCATCCGATGAATTCATGATATTCAATTGCTTGTGTAACTCGATATAGTTTTTAAAAAATCCCGCCGGTCATGAATATCTAGAGATGCCCGAGCGGAGTCCGGAGAATCCCATGCAGATCCAGTTCGCACGTATCCTGTTCACCACAGTGCTCATGGCCGGCCTTGCCGGATGTGGAGGAGTCGAGGAGGACGCTCAGCTCGCAACCGTCAGACAGGCGGCGAGAGGGATGGACGATGAGCGCACCCCGCCCAGGGGGCTGAATGGCACAAGCCCTGCCTGTTTCTGGGCCCATAACACCCAGAAGGCGCTCCGGAGCCTGGGCAATACCGCCCTCGACCAGGGCGCGGGGTTCCTGCCGGACATCCCCCTGAGCCAGGTGTCCGAGTCCTGCCGTCCCGTCCTCCGCTCCGCCGTCGAGTGTGCCCTCACCCCGGACCAGTCCGTGATCGATCCCGTGACGGGCGAGCTCTACACGGGTTGGTGGGGGCTCGCCCCCTCGTGGTCCAGCAACGTGCTGGATACCAGTGGCCGCCGGTATGTGACGGCGTGCATGGTCCAGCGGCTGAACTACTACGGGACTTCCGTCCCCATCCTCCTGGAGGGGCCCTCTCCCGTCATCGCGCAGAACGCATCCTTCGCCACGCAGTATCCCATCGAGGAGTCGACCGTCTTCGGCGATCTGTTCTCGTCCCCTGTTCCCCTGCTGGGACTCCTGCCCGCGTTCAGCGTGTTCGTCTGCTGGGAGTCCCTGCTGCCCCAGTCGTGTGGCCTGCTGGGACTGCCCCTGCTCGGAAAGCGGATCTGCGACGACGCGCCGCTGTGCGGCCTCGTGCCAGTGGGGCCCTGCGCCTTGTCGTGCGTGCAGAATGGCCCTTATTGGAAGTGTCGGCCGGACCTGCTCGCTCCGTTGTGGACGGAGACCGTCCGGGTGAAGCTCGAGACGGCCACCTGTCAGTGAGTCCGCTGCGGGCCGGGAGGGAGGAATCCGGCTCGCCCGCCTGATGGGCTGGCCGCCGGTCCCACGAGGCATTCGCCACCGCTCGGTTACTGCTTGGAATGGGGAGGCCGGTAGGGGACGCTGACGGGGCATGAAGCTGCTGCTCGTCGAGGACGAGGAGAAGATGGCCCGGCTGTTACAGCGGGGCCTGACTGAGGCGGGGCACCAGGTGGACGTGTGTGAGCGGGGCGAGGACGCGCTGGAGCAGGCGCTGCAAATTGCCTACGACACCGTGCTGCTGGACTGGAACCTGCCGGATCTCGACGGCCTGGCGGTGCTGCGGCGCTGGCGTGAGCAGGGGCTGCGCACGCCGGTGTTGATGCTCACCGCGCGAGGCACGGTGGGTGAGAAGGTGATGGGGCTGCGCGCCGGGGCGGACGACTACCTGGTGAAGCCCTTCGCCTTCGAGGAGCTGCTGGCGCGGCTGGAGGCGCTGCACCGCCGGGGCGATGCACAGGGGCCGGCACAGCAGGTGGGCCCGCTGGTGCTGGACTCGCGGCGGCGGGTGTTGCGGCACGGGGAGCGGGAGCAGGTGCTCACGGGTCGCGAGTACGCGCTCTTCGCCGAGCTGGCCAGCCACGCGGGCGAGGTGCTGGCGCGCTCTACGCTGCTCAGCCACGTGTGGGGCGACAGCTTCGACGGGCCTCCGAACATCGTGGACGTGTACGTGGGCTACCTGCGCGGGAAGCTGAAGAAGCTGGAGGTGGAGCCGGTGGTGTCCATCCAGGTGGTGCGAGGGGTGGGCTTTCGGCTGGTGGTGGAGGGGCGCGGGTGAGGCTGGCGACACGGCTGTGGTTGCTGGGCGCGCTGGTGCCCATGGCGGGCCTGCTGGTGACGCTGACGCTCGCGGCGGAGTTCTTCGAGGCGTGGCTGGCGCGCTCGGTGGATCGGGGACTGCTGTCGCAGGCTGCGGTGGAGTCGGTGAGCCTCTTCGATGGGCCGGGAGGCCAGCCGCACCTGCACATGCTGAGTTCGGCGCTGGAGAAGGAGGTTCGCCCCTTCGCGCCGGTGGCTGAGCTGTTCGCTCCGGATGGCCAGCGGCTGGTGTCCTATCCCTCCTCGGACGAGGGAGCCTATGGGCCGACGCCCGCGCCGAACCCTCCAGGAGAGCCGCCGCGCTTCGAGACTGTGAAGGGCGCGGATGGAGCGCGGCTGCGGCAGCTCACCCTGGGCGTTCGGGCTCCGGCGGGCGGGGTGTACACGTTGCGGCTGTCGGCCTCGCTGGCCCAGCAGGACTCGGCGGTGCGGGCCTTCCACGGGGTGACGCTGGCGGTGGCGGTGCTGCTGGGCGTGGTGCTCTTCGGGTTGCAGACGTGGCAGGCGCGGTGGCTGGCCGGGCGGCTGGACCAACTCCGAGGGCTCATCGGCCGGTTGCGCGAGGGGGTGCTTCCGGGGGGCGTGGGGAAGGGGCGGCGGGGAGACGAGGTGTCCGAGGTGGAAGGGGCGCTGCACGAGGCCTCGGCACGGCTCAATGAGGCGCGGGAGGCGCAGGAGCAGCTCATCGCTCGGGCAGCGCACGAGCTACGCACGCCGCTGGCGCTGATGCGCACGAGCCTGGACCTGGCGTTGTGGAAGGAGCGCGATGCGCAGGCGCTGCGCGAGGCGCTGGAGGAGACGCGGCGCGAAGTGGAGCGGCTGAGCGCGCTGGCGGGAAACCTGCTGGACCTGGCCTCGTTCGGAAGAGGGGGCTGGGAGGTGCGCGCGGGAGACCTGCGCGAGGTGGTGGAGGACGCAGCGGCGGCAGCGCGTGCGGAGGCGGAGGGGCGGGGCGTCTGGGTGTCGGTGGAAGGGCCCGAGTCGGCCTCCTGTACCTTCCACGCGTCCTCGGTGCGGCAGGCGGTGGACAACCTGCTGGCGAACGCGTTGCGGTACGCGCCGAGGGGGACGGAGATCGCCGTGCGGCTGGAGCGCGAGGGCGAGCGGTGGAGGCTCTCGGTGAGGGACCGAGGCCCCGGCATTCCGGCCGAGCACCGCGAGTCCGTCTTCCAACCCTTTCACCGGGTGGAGCAGAAGGGCGCGGGTACGGGGTTGGGACTGGCCGTGGTGCAGGAGGTGGCGAAGCGCCACGGAGGACGGGCCTGGGTGGCGGAGGTGCAGGGGCCGGGGGCGGAGGTGGTGCTGGAGCTCCCCGCGGAAGGTCCCGGCACGACAACCGCCGCCGCGTGAATCCCCTCAGGGTGTTTCCACACCCAACCGGCAGAACACGTGGAGCGACAACCCCACCTCTTCGAGGGACACGGGCGTCTGCTCCACGGCGCCGGGAATCGTGCAGTCCACCACGTGAAGCGGAGCCTCGGACGAGCCCACGGCTGCGGCTATCTCTCGCGCCCGGGCGACGAAACGGCGGAGCAGCTCCTCACGGTGGGACTCGGGCTGCGAGAAGATGGCCTCCACGGAGCCGAAGTTGAAGCGGGGCTGCTTCTTCATCTCGCGGCTGTCTCGCTCTACTTCGTGGCACACGCGCACCAGCGAGCCCACCCGGGAGCTCCGCGCCCAGAAATCCAGCTCAGCGGGGAGCGGTACCACGAGCAGCCCATCCACGGCGACGAAGGTTCGGTCCTCGTCTTCGGGGAGTGACAGCTTCTTCGGGGCCGAGCGGTTGAATCGCGTGTCCCTCGGCCGGAGCGTCACCTCGGTGCCAGTGGCCTCCCGAGCACGGCGCTGGAGCTGCTCGCAAGCGCGCTGCAGGAGGGGGAGGGTCTGTTCGATGCCCTCGGTCTCGAGGGAGACGGAGAAGGACACGCGCAGCAGGTCCGGCCGCACGACGAGCTCGGCGCGGACGGGGGCGGGCTCATGCAGAGGGGAGGCGTACTTCTCTTTATAGGAGAGGGACATGGCGGACGGCGAGCCTACCTGCTGGCAAGCTGCGCGGTACACTTCCGGTGCACGGGATGGTCATGGCCATCCGCTGGAGTCCACTCATGAAATTCTCTCACCTCGTCTTCCCCGGCTGCGTGGTGCTCGTCTGTCTATGGACCTCGTGTGGCCGCTCTTCGGTCTCGAGTGCCGTGGCCAGCTCGTACGAGTCCGACACCGTTCCCGCCCACGAGACGGTGGAGGAGGGCCTGAAGGTGCGCCCGGACGTGTTGCTGCTGTCCTTTGCCTTCCGGCAGGAGACGGAGGCGCTGGACCAGGCGGTGCCGAAGCTGAAGGCGGCGGTGGAGCGCTACGTGCGCGCCGCCACGGAGGCCTCGAAGGTGGAGGTGACGGTGAAGATGAAGGACGTGCGCCTGGAGTCCGGCAGGAAGATGGCCGGGAGCGACGCGATGGCGCACGGCGTGCTGGAGGTGGCGCTGCCCGAGTCCCTGGACTTCTGGGGTCGCTCGGCGCTGGTGGCCACGCTGGTGCGGGTGGGGAGCCAGGAGGCCGCTGCCGCGGAGAAGGAGAACACGGGCCTGCGGGCGTCATTCGGCTTCCCGGTGGCCCAGGTGCGCGACCCGGAGGCGCGCCGGGATGAGTTGATGAAGCGCTGGGTGGATCGCGCCCGGGGCTTCATCTCCCAGGCGCAGTCCGAGCGCTCCCCGCTCCAGCTCGTCGGCTGTGAGCCTCCGGGGGCGGTGAAGCAGGCAACGGTGTCCGTGGACGAGGTGGTGCTCTCGCTCGCGGTGAGCTGCCGTCTGGACTCGGTGGCGAAATGAGCGCTTCTCACCCATCTCCTGAGCAGGACCTGGCCATCGCCCGTGCGGCAATTGCCCGGGGAGACCTGTCTCATGCCGCGCGGCACCTGGCTGGCGCGCTCGCGGCGGACCCGCTGCACCCCGAGTTCCTGGAGACGGCGGAAGCGCTGCTACGAGAGGCCCCGGAGAACGCAGCCCAGCTCATTCCGCTCAACGAAGGCGGGTGGTTCGGGGAAGTGGCCCTGCGGGCGTGGCTGCTCGCGAGGACGGGAAACGCCACGGAGGCGTTGAGCCTGTTGCTGCAGGTGGTCGCGGTCAAACCCGAGGTGCCCTACCTGGCGTGGACGCGGCGCTGGTTCGAATCACCCGGGTTCGTTCGTGCGGTGGAGCCGCTGCCCGTAGCCGCCGCGGCCGAGCAGATTCTCCGCGGGGTGGACCTCTCCGCCCACCCAGCCACGGCGGACTCGGCGATCGAGCTGCTGGCGCGTGTCCGGGCCGTGCACCCGGAGGTGCCGGAGTTGCTCCTGGTGCATGCGCGAATGCTCCGGGGCGCGAATCGGTTCCAGGAGGGGCTCGAGAGCGCACTCGCCTACGAGCGGGCGTATTCCAACTGGACGGCGGCCATCGCCGTGGCCGGTGCGTACCGCTGCCTCGGTGACGTGCCCTCGGCATTGGATTACTTCCGCCTCGCGCTGACACGCAAACCGGAGGACCTCGCGGTGCGGCTCGACATTGGCGACCTGCTCTGGGTCGAGGGCAAATCCCAGGAGGCGCTTGCCTCGTATGAGGAAGTGCTGGCGCGCGAGCCGGAGCATGCGTGGGCCCTGCCCTCGGCGTTGCTCCTGCGCGCCCAGGTGACGGGAGATGCGGCGCTGCTGCGCGACTTCCTGCGGTTCGCGGAGCAGCACCCGGAGAACCCGCGTGCCCAGGACTTGAGGCAGGAGGTGCTCGCCGCGGGTTACACCCCGCCGCCGGAGGGGGAGCCCTGGGTGGACTACCTGCCCGAACCCTCCGAGGCCACGATCTCCGCGGTGCTGAAGGTGCTCGCCGCTTTCGCGGAGGGGGAGGTGGGTGCCAACGAGGCCAACGAGGAGATGAAGCTCACCGTGAGCTGTCTCGAGGCCCCGAGCGCGATGCTCTCCGCTCGACGCCAGCTCGCCACCCAGGGACGCGGGGAACTGCGGGTGACAGTGCAGAACATTCCGAAGCCGGATCCACGTGTTCCCCGCCAGCAGGGATGGCTCCAGCGGCTGGGTTTCCGGCCGCAGCGGCCGGCGCTCTGGCGCTACGAGGGTACGGAGGCACATCCGGCCGTCGAGCCACCTGCCGCCAGGGTCTCGGAGCGGATTGGCGCGCTCGCCGCCAAACCCTTCCACCTGGGCCGGTGGCGGGCGGAGGCGGCCACGCTCGCCAGGGAGCTGGCTGAGGTGCGTCCGTTGGAGATCGCCGCCACGATGGTGCATCCGCCGCCCGGGCCCAGCGACACGATGGCGTGGAATTGGCTCAACGCCGTGCAGGTGGCGGCCGCGCTGGTGCTTGCCGAGAGCGAAGCTGGACGCGCCCTGCTGCACGACATCGTGCTCGGGCCCACGGACTGGGTCGCTGGAGCGGCCGTGGTCGCGTTGACCGCGTATGCCGGCGAGGATCGCGAGAAGGCGGGGCCGGTGCTGGGGATGATTGTGAAACTGCTCGGCGAGCGCCCGTCCCAGGGCCACTGGTGCCTGGAGTATCCCCTGGTGGTGAGCGCGCTGCGCATGAGTGGCAGCGAGCCGGAGAGCCGCGACTGGCTCCAGGAGTGGCGGCGCCGGCTCGAGTCCTGAAGACGGGGGCCGGGCTCAGCGGGGCTCGGACGGGGCGGGGGCTTCGGTGTCTTCGTCCAAGGCGCGTCGGAGCGCGGACGCGCCGTCCTGGAGGATAGGGCGGCCGTGCGCGAAGCAGAGCACCTCGACGGGCAGGTGGTCGAGGATGCGCTGGACGCTCATCCGGGTGCGGCCGGGCTCGTCCTGGTACTGATTGTCCACGAAGCGTGGCGTCCCCTGGCCGTAGTGGGTGAGGAGGTCCGAGAGGAAGATGACGCTCCGGGGCCGCTCCATCCACAGGGCATACATGGACTCGACGGGGCCGGGGGTGTGGTAGGCCATGAGGCCGCCGGGGAGGTTGTCACCGGGGCCATAGGTGGCATCCGGCGTGTCTTCCAGGCCGTAGGCGTCCTGGGGGGCCCACACGGGGGCGCCGAAGAGCTTGCGGAAGTGCCAGGCCGCGCGCTGGTGGTTGCCGGCGGTGAGCACGATGGCCTCCACCCGGCCGAGTTTGCGCAGCGCCTTGTCGTCGATGGGCAGCGGGTCGATGAGGGTGACCGCGCCGTCCTCGGACACCACGGCATAGGCCTCGCTCTCCGCGCCGCCGATGCGGTCATCACGGACGCTCCAGCGGTGGACGCTGGGAATCACCTGCACGGTCCGGTGGGCTCGTTCCTTGGGCTCGCTCATGCGGCAAAGCTAGGCACCCGTGTGCATGGGGCGT
The DNA here is from genome assembly GCF_026626635.1 of Archangium lansingense. Classification (GTDB taxonomy): domain Bacteria; phylum Myxococcota; class Myxococcia; order Myxococcales; family Myxococcaceae; genus Archangium; species Archangium lansingense. The sequence goes on along the minus strand of NZ_JAPNKA010000001.1, from coordinate 12,240,524 downwards.
GGAGGCCTGGTCGCTCGGGCCCTTCCGGGGCGAGGGGTTGACCTCCCTGGGCATTGGTGGCGGGTGCTCCCAGCTTTGGAAGAAGCAGGAGGGGAGCCCCATGCGTGCTGTCTTCCGAATGCTTCAGGACTTGCCCGCTCGGCGGCCGCGCAGGCGTACGAGGAGACGGGAGGGCCGTCTCCTTGGCTGGCTCGTCGAGCGCTCGGTGGCACCCCCACACCACCGGCTCGTCCGTCAGGTGTTCCTCCAGGCCCTGGGCGGCATCTACCTCATCGCCTTCACCTCGCTGAGGCGGCAGGTGAAGGGCCTCTACGGCTCGCGCGGCATCCTGCCTGTCCGCGACCTGCTGTCCTCGCCGCGAATGACGGCGATGGGGCACGAGCGGTACCTCTGGTATCCCACGCTGCTTTGGTTGGACGCGTCCGACAAGACCCTGGTGCGCGGCCTTCGCGCTGGCCAGGTGCTGTCGCTGGCGGTGATGGCGGGCCTTGCGCCTCAGGCCGCGCTGACGGGGCTATGGGCCCTCTACCTCTCCTATGTCTCGGTGGGGCGGGAGTTCCTCTCCTTCCAGTGGGATGCGCTGCTGCTGGAGATGGGGTTGCTCGGCATCCTCACGGCGCCGACGGGACTGCGGCCGGGACCAGGACGCTACGAGCCCTCCGCAGCGCAGGTGGTGCTGTGGCGGGCGCTCGTCTTCCGACTCTATTTCGGCTCGGGAGTATCCAAGCTGAAGTCCGGCGACGAGACGTGGCGCAAGCTCACCGCGTGCGACTACTACTATGAGACGGAGCCCCTCCCCAATCGCGGCGGGTGGTACGCGCACCATCTGCCCCAGAAGGTGCAGAAGCTCTCCACGGCGGCGGTGCTCGCGTTGGAGACGGTGGGCCCATTCCTCGCCCTGGCTCCGAGGCGGTTGCGGCTCCTGGGCTTCTGGCTCTTCTCCGGGTTTCAGGGCATCCTCATCGCCACCGGCAACTACGGCTTCTTCAACGTGCAGTCGCTGGCGCTCGGCCTGTGGCTGCTGGATGACGCGTCCCTGCGGCGCCTCCTGCCGGCCCCGCCTCCCGCGAGGCCTCGGCCCTGGTGGCGCACCCTGGGCGCCTGGCTCCCCGCTGCGCCCTTCCTCGTCCTGGGCGCGAATGAAGTCCTGGCCCGCTTCAACCGTCCGCGCAGCTCGCCGCGATGGCTGGAGTGGTTGGAGATGCGGGCCCGTCCGCTGCGGGCGGTGAATCCCTATGGCCTCTTCGCGGTGATGACGGTGCGCCGGCCGGAGATTGCCATCGAGGGCTCCGACGACGGCGAGACATGGCTCGAGTACACCTTCCGCTACAAGGTGAGCGACCCAGAGAGGGCTCCGAGGCAGGTGGCCCCGCATCAGCCCCGGCTGGACTGGCAGATGTGGTTCGCGGCGCTGGGCTCGCCACCTGTCTGGTTGCTCGCCTTCCTGCTGCGCCTGCTCGAGGGCGCTCCGGACGTGCTGAAGCTGCTCGCCATCAATCCGTTCCCCGAGCGCCCGCCGCGCTACATCCGCGCCACGTTCTATGACTACCGGATGGCGGACTTGGAGACACACCGGCGCACGGGGGCGTGGTGGAACCGCGAGCGGGTGGGGCTGTACCTGCCCCCCCTGAGTCTCGCCCCGGGAGGGACGGGGAGCCGGCTGCAGTGGTACGCCGGGGAGTGAGGGCTCAGCGGCTGGGTTGGGAAGGGGTGTGGGGTGCCAGGTGCGGCGCCGGGGCCGCATCGTTGGCTTTGGGAGCAGGGGGGGCGTAGACGCCGCGGTACTCCGGGGGCATCAGCTCCGCCACCCGCCGCATCATCGCGTCGGTGAGGGCCTGGCGCGGGTCCTCGGACTCGGCGGTCTCGGCCTCGAGCTCGTCCAGGTGGAACGGCTTGCCGAAACGCACGGTGAGGTGGGAGCGGCGCACCTGTTCCCGCCCCATGTCCCGGTCATCGATGGGCATGAACTTTTCCGTCCCGGTGAGGGCAACGGGGACGATGGGGACACCGGCCCGGCGGGCGATGAGGGAGGCGCCCTTCTTGGCCTGGGTGAGGGCCCCCGTCCGGCTGCGGCCGCCTTCGGGGAAGATGAGGACCGAGTGGCCCGCCTTGAGCGTCTCCACGGCGCGCTTGATGGGCTCGATGTCCGACGAGTTGGGGCGGATGAAGATGGTGTCCACCGCCTCGGTGCCGAGCCGGGTCATCACGGTGCTCTGCAGCTTGATGCCGGCCAGGAAGTACACCTTCAGGGGCCGCAGGGCGCGGTCCAGCGTGAAGCCATCCGCGTTGGACAGGTGGTTGCAGATGAAGAGGCAGGGCTCGGAGGGGAGGTTCTCCCGCCCGATGGCCTCCTCGGTGGTGCGCAGGTGCCAGACGGTGTCCATCAGCTTGCGCACGGCGGCCCGGCGAGGGCGTGCCGGAAGGATGGACAGCAGCGCAAAGAAGTTGTGGATCACAGCCGGTTCCCCCTGGCTCCCCGAGCGGAGAGTCCCATTCGAGCGAACCTCATCCTTCCGAGGTCCATTCCAGCGTCGGGTACCCGGCGGAAGCAGGCAGTCGGGCGAACGGGGGGCTTGCGAATCATTGCGCCCTGGCCGTATCGAAATACAGTCACACGCGCCTTTGTTCGAGAGGCACGCTCGTACGCCCGCAAGCCCCCCTACCGCCTTGAAGATCCTGACGTCCGTCCGCTCGCTGCTCTTGTTGTCCGTCCTCGTCCTTGGCGCCTGCCGGTCCGCGCCGGAGACGCTCACCCTCGCCATGCCGGAGAACCGGCCCCTGCATGCTCATGGAGAGTCCATGGTGCTGCAGGCCGTCGCGCTGGATGGAAATGGCCAGCCGGTGGAGAACCCCAAGCTGCGGTGGGTGAGCTCGGCGCCGGAGGTGGCCACGGTGGAGAACGGGGTGGTGGTGGCGCGCAAGTCCGGCAAGGCGAAGATTTCCGCGGCGGCTGGCAAGGCGCGGGCCTCGGTGGAGGTACAGGTCTCCATCCCCAGCGTGGTGGACATCCGGGTGGATGGAGCGGACTTCCTGCTGGCGGGCAACTCCATCGCCATCTCCGCCGTGGTGAAGAACGAGCTGGGCAAGCCGCTGGTGGACGTGCCGCCCCAGTGGACCACCAGCGACCCGTCCGTGGCGCGTGTGGAGAATGGGAGGCTGATTGGCGTGGCGCCCGGAAAGGCCACCGTCACCGCCACGGTGCCTCCGCTGAGCCGCAACCTGCAGGTGCAGGTGGTGCGCTCGGACTTCGCGCGCGTGGAGGTGGAGCCTACGCACCTCGTCTTCGTGAAGATCGGCCAGAAGCTGCAGCTGCGCGCCAAGACGTTCAACAACCGGGGCGTGCTCCTCAATGATGTGCCTGTCACCTGGTTCAGCTCGGACTGGTCGGTGGCGACGGTGTCCCCCACCGGGCAGGTGACGGCGGTGGGGCCGGGGCGCACCGTGGTGACGGCCACCGCTGGCAGGCGCAAGGCGGCCGCCGAGGTCGTCTTCGAGGTCACGGCCAGGCGCTGAGCCCCCCGCGGTCCCATCCACTTCGACACGTGTGGAAATGAAACGGGGCGCCGGTAAGGGCGCCCCGCGCGTCACTGCCTACTGCCGCCGTGGGGTCTTCAGCGAGTCTCCGCAGCGGACTTGTTGTACTCCGGAGCCTGCTTGCGGCCCTTGGTCGACTTGACCGGGGGCAACGCCTGCTCCGCGGCGGGATCCGTCGGGCAGGGAGACGTCAGCGCACCCGCGGAGGGCGGCAGGATGGTGAACTCGACCCGGCGGTTGAGCGCCATGTTCGACTCGGAGTCGTTGGCGGCCAGCGGGCGGCTGCGGCCGAGGCCCGCCGAGCACAGGCGCTCCACGGCGATGCCGCTGTCGAGGAGGAAGTTCATCACGCTGGCGGCGCGGCGGCGCGACAGGTCGTAGTTGTACGCGTCGTTGGCACGCGCGTCCGTGTGGGCCTCGACGAGCACGCGCTGGATTTCCAGGTGCTTGAGCAGCTCGTCGGCCACCTCCTCGAGGATGGGGAAGGACTCGGGGAGGATGACGTCCTGGTCCGTGGCGAAGTGCACCTGGTCGAGGATGATGATCTTGTTGCCCTCGATGCGCGCGAGCGGGCAGCCCTCGCGGCCGCGCGGGCCGGCCGGGCTGGCGGGGCAGCGGTCGAGCCGGTCCACCACGGCATCGCGATCCTCGTCCGTGTCGGGGCAGCCACCGTTCTCCACGGGGCCCGCGGCAGTCGGGCAGCGGTCCCCCTCACCAATGACGGAGTCTCCGTCCGGGTCCACAGGCGGCGGGGGCGGAGGAGGTGGCTCCGGGGGCTCCTTGAAGCGCGCGATGGCCTCGTACTCCTTGGTGATGGAGGGCACCCAGATGATGGAGGTGAAGAGGCGCATGGTGGGCGCCGTCAGCGAGCAGCCGCAGCCGCCGCCACCTCCGACGGTGAAGGTGAGCCCGAGACCGCTGTACCAGCGCAGGCCGACGAGCAACTCGGCGGGAATCTGCAGCAGATCCTCCGGGCGCTTGTCCAGGGGGGTGCTGCCGGAGAGCATGCCCACGGCGGTGACACCCCAGCCGCGGATGATGGGGACCTCGGCACCGAGCCCGAAAGTGGCGGAGTTGCCCCACTGCACGCCGGCGAACTCGCGCTCCGGGCGCAGCCACAAGCCGGCGTTGAGGGCCAGCAGGATGCCCGACTCGAAGCGGTAGTCGAGCAACAGGCCGGGCGTCCAGGTGGTCTCGCCGTCGCTGGCGAAGGCCTCCTGGAGACCGGTGGGCAGACCCATGCCGAAGGTGAGCGCGCCACCGAGCCCCGAGCCCTCGGGAGTGCGGCGCAGGCCAGGGATGGCCACCTTGCCGGTGAGGCGCAGGTCTCCGGGGGTGAAGGATTGGACGAAGCCCTCGGTACCGATGGCCTCCAGGTTGTCTCCGGCCTGGGCGAGCACCAGGGGCATGTCCACGCCGAGCTCGAACCAGTCGAGCAGCCCCACGGAGGCCATGACGTCGAGCTGGAGGCGATTGCCCACCACGCTGAGGGCCTTGGAGTTGGTGCCCGCAGCGACGAGCATCAGGGGATCCAACGCGAAGTTGAGGAAGGCGCCGCCGGAGACGGAGAGGTGCGAGATGGGGCGGGACTGGCCGACGACGACCAGGTCCTGGGCGGCCCCGAGTGGACGGAAGGCCTGCACGTCGAAGCGTGCGTCCTGGGCGGAGGCGGAGCCGGAGGTGGCGAGCCCCAGCGCGAGTCCGAGGGCGATGCAGGCAGAGCGCATCACGCGGCGCCTCGCGGGCGGAGGGCGAGGAAGGCAGCGACGAGGAGCAGGAGGGCGAGGCCGCCGGGAGTGCTGTCCGCGGTGGTGCCGCAGCAGAAGGCGCCACCCTGGGGCTCGGTGCCGGGCTTGCGACGGCCGCGCTCACATTGCTGGGTGGTGGCTGAGCAGTGCTGGACGCCGAGGCAGTCGTTGCTGTCCACGCACGAGGTGGTGCAGGTGTTGAGGGCGGTGTCGCAGGTGCCGCCGCAGGGGCAGTGGGCGTCAGCGAAGCACTCGACGCAGGTGTCGCCGTAGCACACCGTGCCCTCGGCGCAGCTCACCGCGCAGGTGGAGGCGGAGCAGGTACGCGTGTTGGGGTCGCAAGTGCCGCCGGGGCCGCAGTCGGCGTTGTCGCGGCAGCCTACGCAGGAGCTGCCCTGGGTGGTGCCGTCCGTGATGCAGAAGGGCTGCTCGCCGGGGCATGCCTCACAGCGCTCACCACAGCGCTTGTCCGTGGTGCACGAGGCGCACTCGCCGCTGAGGCAGAACTTGCCGTCACCGCACTCGAGGTCCGAGCGGCACTCGACGCACACCTGGCCGTCCATGCAGTAGGGCCGGTCCGAGGGGCACTTGACGCACTGGGAGCCGCAGCGCTCCGAGGTGTTGCACTCGGCGATCTGCTCCACGCAGCGGCCGTTGGCGATGTCGCACTTCTTGCCGTCGGAGCAGTCGGTGTCGCTGGTGCACTCCACGCAGCTGGGAGAGGCGCCGGGGGAAGGAGAGGCGCACTTGAGGCCGCCGGGGCAGCAGTTGCAGGAAGTGCCCGCGCAGCTGTCGTTGGTGGAGCAGGCCTGGCAGGTGTTGTCGGCGCAGGTCTGTCCGCGCGGGCATTGGTCGTCCGTGACGCACTCATGGCACTCGTTGTCGGCGCCGCAGAACTCGCCCTTGGGGCAGTGCGCGTCGGTCTTGCAGCCGCGGCACTCGTTGGTGGCCGTGTCGCAGCGGCCGTTGGGACACTGCGAGTCGTCCGAGCACTGGACGCAGGTGAACGTGCCGTTGCGGTTGAGACACAGCGGAGTGGACGCACCGCACGGAGAGCAGCTGGGGCCGCAGAAGACGGAGGAGTCACAGGGCGCGCACAGCGCCGCGCCGTTGCAGTAGTAGCCCGGGTCGCATCCATTGTTGCCAGCGGTGTTCGCGTACTGGCGATTGCACTGCTCGCATTGTGCAGGGTCCGGGAACGACGGACGCCCGCTCTCCGTCTGGTAGAAGGCGGAGGGTCTGGCCAGGGTGAACCCCGCGTCCAGCAGCTTGATGACTGGGGCCTCATTCGCCGGCCGCTCGAAGTCGCTGAACGTACCGACCAGGAGCGCCAACTCCAACGCCGCGTGCTCTCCGAACTCGGCGTAGACCACCTCGACGGGATACAGACCCGGCTTCATGAAGGTGACGCTATTGGTCGTGCGATAGGTCGGGAACCCGGTCCGAGGCGGCCGGTTGATGACCGGGTAGCGGTTGTTGCTCTTGTCGTAGACGGCGAACGCCACGGCGTCGTCGGAGTAGAACCCGAAGTGGATGGGCAGGCCCACCATGTCCGCGGTGATGTTCAGATAGCCGCGGAGCCGACTGCCGAAGGCGGCGGCGGGGTCCACACCGAAGAAGTGGCAGCCGCCGCTCGGGCATCCCGTCACCACGTTCTCGTAGTCGCCGTAACTCAGCCTCAACCCGGAGGTGTTGTTGTTCGAGAGATCGAACAACGTCTGGAGCACCGACGTGACAGGGGCGTTGGGATTGCCCGCGCCGGGTTGGCTATCCAGGAACGAGTTCACGCCTCCAGCAAAGCCGGAGTTGCTCAGCGGGAAGTCGATGTCTGGAGCCGTCGAGACCCTCGTTGCCACGCACAACCCGGAACCGGGTTGTGCGGGCGACGCTGCTACGGGATCTCCGGTGACGACCACCGTGGGGAGCTGCTCGGCGTGGGCCGCTCCGGCCAGCACTACCAACAGCGTCGCCGCCAGGGCGGCCATTCTTCGGAAGGGATGCACGGACACGGGCCCGGAGGATCCCCCGACCTACTTATGCGGTCAAGTTACGGCCGGGGGAACTGTTGAAAGGTGGGACGCGATTCTACCCCGGCTCCCGACTTGGCCTCCAGCGACCGTTACTCCTTCTTGAGCGCCACGGCCAGCCGGCCCAACAGCTTGATCTGCCCGGAGTCGAGCTGACGCAGCACGCGCAGCACCGCCCTCACTTCCGGCTTCTCGCCCTGCTCGCTCGGTGGGTCGGCGAGCCGCAGCGAACCATCCGGCCCGGCCAGCCCCAACAACTCATCGGCGGATATTCTCAGCGCGCGGCACAGCCGCAGCAGCGTCGGAACGCTCGGCACCATGCCGCCGCGCTCGATACGGCCGTACACCTCGGTCACCAGGTCGACCATCTCCGCTACATCCGCCTGGGTGAGCTGCGCACGCAGCCGGGCCGTACGGGCGGCCTCCCCAATCGTCTTCGCCAGTTTCTTGTCCATACCTGAACCCACCCTACAGTGTAGGCAAGGCGGAATACGACGCATCAGGTTGTCGGAACAGGACTGTAAAGGTCATTTCTTCAACCCTATTTTTAAAGTCACCCTGCTCTGTCCTGGTTCCCGCGAAGGCCGGAACATGCCGCCTTCTCCTCCTGCGCCCAACCCCGTTCTTCCCTCGGGCAACCCATGTGCGAAGTGCTCCCACCCGCCTCGTGTGGTCCGCGAGATGCGGTTGGACACAGAATGCCGGAGGGGTCTGACACGGCGGGTACTCAGGAGGAGATCCGCGAGGTCGTCTCGGAAAGGGTAGAGGCGGTGCGCGCCCAATCCGAAACCTGGGCGTCGAGGTGCCCGAGCAACTCGGCGAAGAAGCGCCGTTCCAGGGCTTGGGCGAGGGTGGCGCCATGGGCCTCGGCCCACTTGAGGGTGAGGCGCTCGCGGATGTCCGAGCCCAGCGCATCCACGAAGCGCTCCAGCAGGGGCGTGGACAGCAGCGTGCCGGCCCAGATGACGGCGTCGTGGCCGAAGCCGCCCGTGGCCACCGTCACCACCGCGGCGGCCCCCGAGGGTACCGAATAGACGAGCGTGGTGAGGGTCTGCAGCACCTCCTCGCGCAGGCCGCCCTGGAGCTCGGTGCCCACCAGCCCCCGGCAGAAGGTGTAGAGGCTCTCGCGGTCCGCGGTATGGGCCTGCAGGGCCTCGAAGCCCAGGGGCTCGTCCAGGCGCGCGAGGGTGGGAGGGCCGAACGCCTCGGAGAGCAGCTCGCGCGTTCGGGCATCTCCATGCCAGGCGGCCACTTCGGGGGCGAAGAGCTCCACCATCCGCCGCACCCCATCGCGCAAGGTGTCCTCGGCGAGCTGGCCCACCGGGGCGGGCGTGGGCTCGGGGCCGGTGAAGGAGCGGCGCACCTGGCGCGAGAGGAACGTGAGGGCCGTGGCCAGCCCCCGGAAGGGCAGGCGCACGTAGCGGTGGAAGGCACTGCGCGCGTCCAACTCGTCGCGGAAGGCCTCCACCAGTACGTCGGCGGGTACGGCCTTGAGGGCCGCATGACGGCCCACTCCGAGCAGCTCGTGACGCAGCCGCTGGCGCAACCGCTCCGGCTCATGAGCGGCGGTGGTCGCGGCCCGGGCCAGTTGCTCCATCTCCGCGCGCGCGTCCCGGAGCGAGGCGGCCAGGGCCTGAGCCTTGAGTGCGTGGGCGTGCTCGGCCTCACCCAGCAGCGTGGTGAGGGCGGGGGCCGCGTCCAACGGGTTCGTGGCGAGGGGCTTCTCCCCAGCCTCCACCTCCGGCTGGTGCGGGGCGAGGTAGCGCGCCATGGGGGGATGGCCCACGTCCGAGGCCAGCTTCTCCAAGTGCCCGCGCGCCACCTCCTCGCGCGTGGCCTCGTTGTAGACGAGGAGGTAGGGGCGCCCATGGCCCACGGCGGCGCGCAGGAAGTCCACCAGCGCGGCGTTCTGGTACGTCTGCCGGCTGACGACGAAGGCGAGCACGTCCACGGTGACGAGCAGGGCCTCGGCGCGCTCGCGGTTGTCGCGGTAGACGCTGTCGAAGTCCGGTGTGTCCATCATCACCAGGCCATGGGGCACCGCCTCGGCGAGGACGAGGTAGAGGCGCCCGGCGGGCCCCGGCTGGTCCACTGGCGCGGCCTCGCCCGAGGCCACGGTGACGATGTCGTAGCGGCGGGTGAGGAAGTCCTTGAGCGAGCCCGTCCAGGTGTCCGGGTGCGCGGCGGCGAGGCACTGCTTGGTGAGGCCTCCCTCGGGGCGGGCCGGGGAGAGTGTCGTGCCCACCAGCGCGTTGAAGAGGGTGGACTTGCCCACGTTGTTGGGCCCGGCGATGGCTACCAGCAGCAGGGGCGCGTCCGCTCCGCCCAACCGGGGCAGCAGGTCGCGCCGTAGCCGCTCCAGGAGGCGGCGGGCGGTGTCCGCATCGGCGGCCTCGGGGAAGCGCTCGGGGGGCGGGAGGGCGTCGCGGGCGGACTCGAGGGCGGTGCGCAGGTGGGTGAGGTCGTTCATCCGGTGGTCGGAAGACAGCACGTGGCGGGCCGGATGCCCATGGAAGACGTGCCAGGTCTGTCGGCCCTGGACGAATGTGCCTCGTCAGGGCTGCTTCGGGTCGGTGCTCGACCCTGAGCCCGTGGGGGCCTGGGAGGTGCCCACCGCGTCCAGCCGTGGTGCCGTCTTCGCCATGCGCCGCACATCGCGCTCGAGCTGCTTCTGGAGTCGCGCGGACTGGGCCCGGAGCAGGCGGATCTCCCGGGCGGCCTCGTCCTCCAGGGCAGCGTGGGCGTTCGAGGCGAAGGTGAGGGACACGAGCACGGCCAGCGCGATGTGCTTCACGGGGATTCTCCTGTGCCCTTGCAGCGGGTCGCGGAGCGGTATTGCGACGCCCGTGCCATGGCACTTCCTCTCGGAAGGAGGCCGGCCTGGGGAGGGGCACGGCTGTGGCATTCCGCCGCAGTGGAGGTCCACTGCGGGTGGGTGCGGCGTTTGGGGACTGGGGCGATCCGCCACAGTGCCGACTTCTGGAGGGGAGGCCGGCTCAGCGGCGAGAGCGCAGCGCTCGACTCACCTTGCGGGCCAGGTCCGTGGGGTCCACGGGGAGCGGCACGTAGTCGTACACGCCGCTCGCGACGGCGCGGGACATCAGAGAGAAGTCCTCTCCGCTCCCGCAGAGCAACACGGGCGGAGCGTGGGGCCGGCTGGCCAGGGTGCTCGCCAGCGCCAGGGCTTCCTCCTGGGCCCGGTCACTCCGGGGCACCACTACCAGCGCGGCCATACCCTCCAGGGAGTCGTCCTCTCGGCAGGGCACCACCCGGTAGCCGCCCACCGACAGCGCTGTGCCGATGCCATGGGGATTGGCGGGGCCGTCCGGCTCGATGAGGGCCACGGGTCTCGCGAGCAACTCGGGCGAGGGCGCGACAGGAGGGGCGGGCGGAGGCTGTACGCGTTCCTGCTTCTTGCCCTCGCCGCGTGCGGGAGGGGGAGCCAGGGCCTCGCGCAGCCGAGCGGCCAACTCCCGCGCGCTCGCCGGGCGCTGCGTCTTCGCCTTGGAGAGGCTCGCGAGCACCAGCGCCTCCAGTGCCTCGGGAATGCCTCGCTCCGGCCTGAGCTGGCGCACGGGTGGAGGTGGGCGGTACAGGTGGCCGCTCATCACCTCCACGGCGGGCGAGTCCCCGAAGGGAGGCCGGCCCACGAGCAGTTCGTGCAGCAGGCACCCCACGGAGTACAGGTCGGCGCGCCCATCGGGCAGCTCACCACGGCAGTGCTCGGGAGACATGTACGCGGGCGTGCCGAGCACCTGGCCGCTCCCCGTCAGCCGCTCCTGCTGCCCCGGGTTCACGAGCGCGGCCAGCCCGAAGTCGAGCACCTTCACGGTGGGAGCGGAGAGCTCGCCCACCAGCATCACATTGGAGGGCTTGAGGTCGCGGTGCACCATGCCCAGGTCGTGTGCTGCCTCCAGTACCTCCAGCACCTGCGCGGCGAGCTCCACCGCGGTTTTCACCTCCAGCGGTCCGTACGTCTCCAGCACCTCGTCCAGCGGGACGCCGAACACCCGCTCCATGGCGAGGTAGAGGGTGTCCCCGTCGGCGCCGTGGTCGAACAGGTGCACTGCGCCCGGGTGCTTCAGCCGGGCCATGAGCTGCGCCTCACGCTGGAAGCGGGCGATGGCACCAGGCGTCTTCGCCACATGAGGGTGCAGCACCTTGAGGGCCACATAGCGCTCCAGGCCGAGCTGCTCGGCCTCGTACACCGTGCCCATGCCGCCGCGGCCGAGCGTCCCCGTCACCTGGTAGCGCCCGGCCACCACCCGGCCTACCCAGGGGTCCGCCTTCCCCGCCATGTGCTACTCCCCCGAGCCCTTGATGCGGTCGAGCTTGCGGTAGAGCGTCTTGCGGTCCAGCCCCAGAATCTGCGCGGCGAGCGACTTGTTGCCCTTCACCTCCTCCATGACGCGGAGGATGTAGCGGCGCTCGACCTCCTCCAACGTGGTGAGCTCCGAGGGGTCTCCGCTGGCCACCACCACGTGCGAGGCGCGGTAGGCGCGAATCTTCTCCGGCAGGTCCTCCACGGTGAGGCGCTCGGTGACGGTGACGGCCACCGCGCGCTCGATGCAGTTGCGCAGCTCGCGCACGTTGCCGGGCCAGCTATAGCTCATCAGCCGCTCGGCCACGGCCTCGTTGAGGCCCGTCACCCGCTTGTTGGCCCGGGCGGAGAAGTGCTCGATGAAGTGCTGGGCCAGCAGGAGGATGTCCCCTCCGCGCGAGCGCAGCGGCGGCAGCTCCATCTGCACCACGTTGAGGCGGTAGTAGAGGTCCTCGCGGAAGCGGTTCTCCTCCACCATGCCCTCCAGGTCGCGGTTGGTGGCGGCCACCAGGCGCACGTCGAAGGACACCTCGTGGTCCCCGCCCACCGGGCGCATCACGCGCTCCTGCAGGGCGCGCAGCAGCTTGGGCTGCAGACCCAGAGGCATCTCCCCCACCTCGTCGAGGAAGAGTGTGCCACCGTTGGCCTGAACGAAGAGGCCCGAGCGTGCTGCCTTGGCGTCGGTGAAGGCACCCTTGGCGTGGCCGAACAGCTCACTCTCCAGCAGGGCCTCGGGCATGGCCGCGCAGTTGACGGCCACGAAGGGCCCCGAGGCGCGCCGGCTTCGCTCATGAAGCGCCCGGGCCACCAGCTCCTTGCCCGTGCCGCTCTCGCCGTTGACGAGCACCGTGGCGTCCGAGTCCGCCACCCGGGTGAGCAGGTCATACACCTTGCGCATCGGCGGGCTGGAGCCGAGTAGACCTCCCAGGCGCTGGGACTCGGTGACGACCTTCTTCAGGCGCACCACCTCGCCCTTGAGGTGGTGGTGCTGCACGGCGCGGGCGAGCGTCAGCGCCAGTGCATCCATGTCCACCGGCTTGGTGATGAAGTCGTAGGCGCCGGCGCGGATGGCGGCCACGGCCGTCTCCATGCTGCCGAAGGCCGTCACCACCACCACCGGCAGCTCCGGCAGGTTGGCCACCACGCGCTCGCACAGCTCCGTGCCGCTCAGCCCCTGCATGTTCAGGTCCGTGAGCACCACGTCGAAGGGCTGCTCCAGCAGCAGGGGCAGGGCCGCGTTGGGATCCGTCAGGGTGGTGACGGTGAAGCCGCGCCGGGTGAGGCGGTTCTGGAGCATCTCCACCATGCTCGGATCGTCGTCGATGAGAAGGACTCGGCCGCTCATATGCGCGGGGCACCATATCCCACTCCCGCCGGGGCTGAGGCAGCTTGCCTTCTCCCCTGCCCGCCCCCGGAGTAGGGTGCCGGGCTCATGAGAACGCACCTCTCCAGCCTGCTCGTGCTGGGCCTGCTGGCCTGCACCGGCGCGCGGACCTCTGCTGTGTCCGAGCCCGCGGCCTCGCATGCCAGGACCCCCTTGCCGTTCATCGAGGATGACTACCCGCGGGCCCTGGCGGAGGCGAAGTCGAGGGGATTGCCCCTCTTCGTGGATACCTGGGCGCCGTGGTGCCACACGTGTCGCTCGATGCGCGCCTTCGTTTTCACGGATGAAGCGCTCGCGCGGCACGCCGGACGGTTCGTCTGGCTCGAGCTCAACACGGATCTTCCCAGTAACGCACTGTTCCAAGAGAAGTACCCGGTGGAGTTCTGGCCCACCTTCTTCATCATCGACCCGAGGGAGGAGAAGGCCCTCGTGCGCTTCGCGGGCAGCGCCACCGTGCCCCAGCTCGAGAAGCTCTTCGAGGACGGAGAGCGTGCGTACAGCGGAGCTGCCCAGGGTCCCGAGGCGCTGCTGGCCCGCGGCGATGCCCTCTATGGTGAGGGCAAGTCAGCCGAGGCGGCGGACGTGCTCGCCCAGGCGCTGGCCGAAGCTCCCGCGGACTGGTCTCGCCGTGGCCGTGCGCTGGAGTCCACCCTCACCGCCCAGTACGGGGCGAAACGTCTCGAGGCGTGTGCCAGGACGGCGCTGGCGGAGCTCCCCAAGGTGCCGCACTCGGCCTCGTGGGCGAATGCGACGGTTCTCGGACTCTCCTGTGCGTTGCAGGTGCCGGAGGAGGGCACCGCGGACGCCCAGGCGCTGAGGGAGTCGCTGGAGGCGAAGGCCCGCGAGGCGCTCTCGCCGGACATCGCCATGCCGGGTGATGACCGCTCGGGCGTGTACGACGTGCTGGTCCAGGCCCGCCAGGCGGCGAAGGACGAGGTCGGTGCGAAGGCACTCGCCGGACAGTGGCTCACCTTCCTCGAGGGCGAGGCCGCCCGGGCCCCGACGCCCGAGCAGCGCACGGTGTTCGACTCGCATCGCATCGGCGCCGCGCTGTTGCTGGGTGACCCGATGAGGGTGGTGCCGGCCATCGAGCAGAGTGAGAAGGATCTGCCGGACGACTACAACCCGCCCGCGCGCCTGGCCAACCTCTACCGGCGACTGGGACGCCTGGACGATGCGCTGGCCGCGAGCACCCGCGCCCTGTCGAAGGTGCAGGGGGGCCGGCGGTTGCGCGTCCTGTCGGAGCGGGCGGACATCCACCTCGCCAGGGGAGACAAGGACGCGGCCGTGAGCACCCTGGAGGAGGCGATCGCCTACGCGAAGACGCTCTCCGAGGCACAGGCCTCGCCGCGCATGGTGGCCGCCCTGGAGAAGAAGCTGGCGGACACGAAGTCGAAGTGAGGGGATGGGCCCGTGCTCAGGGCCCGCCCTCGTCGAACAGGTCGCCCGGGTCGTTCTGCCACCGGGCGAGCTGCTCCTCGGTGGGGAAGCCCTTCACCCGGTAGCGCTCGGGGTACAGCCCCTCCACCGGCGCGAGCAGCTGCCCGGCCACCCGCGACACTTCCTCCCACCGGGCGATGCCCACCGGCGGGGCCTCCGGACCGAGTGCTGGGTCCATGAAGAAGATGACCTCTGCTCGCGGGAGGATGGTGTCCACGCCCTTGAGCCAGACGGCGTAGCTGAGGCTGCGCCCGCGCTCGTCCTGGTAGGGGGTGTACGCGGCTACGAAGAGGTCCACGCCCTTCTCCTCGTAGAGCTTCTCGAGCTGCTGCGTCTGCTCGTCGTAGTCGCGTGCCCGAGTGAAGAGCTCCAGCTTGCGGAAGTCCGCCCAGGCGTTGTTGAGCCGCTCGGGCATGTAGGGCACCCAGCCTTCAGACCCGAGCCGCATGGCGCGGCCGTCCAGTGCACGTGGGGCCATCACCGCCCGCAGGGCCTGCGTCGCCAGCTGATTCAGTCCGTCTTCATCCTCGGAGCCGGTGATGAGGAGCAGGTCTCGATGGGGCACGAGCACCACCGGCGTCCCCTTCACCGGGCAGCGGCGCACCACCTCGTCGAGCAACATGCGCGAGGCCGCGTAGCTGTCCTGCCAGGGGGACTTGCAGGTGCCTGGGGCGAGCTGCTCGAGGGGTTCGGTGCTGCGCGAGCGCAGGTTCTCCACGGCCATGCCGAGCGCCTGCTCGAAGGAGACCCCCCAGCGCGTCAGCTCGCCGGGCCCGAGATAGCGCATGGTGTCCGGCCCGTCGAAGGCCAGTCCCACGCCGAGGAAACCCCCCAGGGGCTTCCACGCGACCGGCGTGGCCTTGCCGGGCGTGCTCTTCATCACCAGGGGGACCTGCTCGAAGAAGGTGCGGCTGCGCACCACCGGCAGCAGGTTCGGCCGGGCCTCGGCGAGCGTCTCCGGCATCTCCGGCATGGCGCGCACGCGGGCAATTCGGGCGAAGACTCCCCCATGCTGCTCCGGTGGCAGGGCGAGGTACTCGTCGAAGAAGTTGGCCAGGAACACCGTGGTCCCGTCCTTGTCCCCGAGCCGTAGCAGAAAGCCGTCGGCGTCGTAGTGGATGGGGCGCGTCTCGCCGGAGGCGCGCAAAGCCTCTATGGCTTGTCGGGCGAAGGCATCCCGCTCCGCTAGCTGCTGCTCGGGGGACGCTTCCTCTTGTCCCTCGGCGTGCTCCGCAAGCTGCGTCTCGGTGGCCCGGGCCTGCCGGGTGGACGCACGCAGGCCAGGCCCCGCACATCCACCCAGCCCCAGGGCTCCCACGAGCGTCAGCCCCACGAGTCTCCGCGTCGTCTTCCTCATCCCTGTTCTCCCTGGAGCGTGTTCCCGAGCGGCCGTGCCGATGCGCGGGCATCAAGATCAAAGAGCTCGTAGGCCTCCAACGGTGACTCGCGCATGCCGCCGTCGGTGAAGACGAGCACCGCCTCATCGGGGCCGGCCGGAGGCGGGGCGCCGTGGCGATAGTGGAGGGTGGTGCCGTCGGTGACGAGGTAGCGCAGCACGCCATCCCGGGTTCCCTCGCGGGGCTGCGCGAGCAGCTCACGGCTGCGTTTGTCGCGCGTGTGGCCCACCACCTGGGTGAGGCCGGGCGGAAGCCGGTGCGGGTCGAAGCGGCGCCGGGGCGTGGCGGCGCGTTGGGCGGCGTCCTCGGGACGCAGGCTGGGGCGATGGTAGAAGATGCCGCGACCCTCTCCGTACGAGGCGCTGCCGGGTTGGTACAGTCCGGGAATGGAGAAAGGGCCCTCCTTCCATTGCGCCACCGCGGTCGCGAGCGCCCGCTCGAGTGCATCCGCTACCATGGGGGCGTGGGCCTGTTGGGACTCGGGCAGCCCCACCGTGTGCAGGTCCTCGCGAGTGACGCCCGCGTGCAAGACGAGCAGGTGCTCCGCCGCGGCGAAGGCCACCCGGAAGCGCCCATTGCGCAGCAGGTACGCCACCCAGTCGCGTTGCACCTCGCGGAAGTTGCCGAAGTCCCGGGCCGCCAGCTCGACGTTGGGCAGCTCCGGGTAGCGGGTGAGGAAGTCGCGCTCCCGGGCTTCGTCGGTGTCCTCTCCCCGGTAGATGCCGTCCGCCTCCGCCTGAGCGGCGGCGAAGCGCGCGTCGGTGAATCCGGCGAGCTCGCCCACTCGGCCCAGGTCGTGGTTGCCCAGCAGCAGCACCGCCTGGTCCGCCGGGTGCGCGGCCATCCACGCCACCAGCTTCAGCGCGCTCGAGGCCACCTCCTCGCGCTCGGTGGGCCTGCCCCAGTCGAAGTGGTCCCCCACCGAGATGAGCTGCACCTCGGGCAGCAGCCATCCCTCCGGGCCGAGCAGGCCATGGCGGTCGAGGATGGCGAGGAAGCGGGTGAACTCCGCCTGCGGATCTCCGATGACGAGACGCCGGGTGCGGTGCTGGCCATCGGGCGGCGTGGAGTGGGGGCCACTGCGGATGGCCTCGGCGGCGCGGGCGAGGGCGGACTGGAGTCGCTGGGAGCTCACGGGCGCATCCTAGTCCCGCCCGCGAACAGGTGCCGCCGTGTTCCGCCCGGGTGTCGTCCGGTGCCTGGTTGCCCGCCCCGCTCAGGTGGCCAGGAAGCACTTGGCAATGAGCGCCGAGCGACTCTCCACCTGAGCCTTGGCCAGGATGCGGGTGACGTGGACCTCCACGGTGCGCTCCGCGCAGCCGAGGTGCAGGGCAATGGCCTTGTTGGACTCACCGCGCACGAGCCGTCCGAGCACCTCCATCTCCCGGGCGGTGAGCCCCCAGCCGGTGCTCAGCGCGTGCACGCGGGCGAGGGCCTGCAGGGGCTCGCCCTGAACGACGGCCAGGTAGTGCGTGGGCGTGCCGGAGAGGCGCAGCGGGGTGAAGGTGAGCTCCCCGCCCAGGGGCTCGCCCCGCAGGTACCTCTTCAGCGCTTCCGCCACGAGTCCAGTGTCCCTCTCGAGCCGGGCCCGCCCCATGCTGTTGGCGAAGGCCACGCGTCCAGTGGACGTCACCACGTACGCCGCCTGGCCGAGCGCCTCCAGCGCCGCCTCGAGGGCCGCGTGGAACACGCCTGCCTCGCGCAGGCGCGTGTCCAGCGTCAGTCTGCGCTGAAGCGAGGGAATGAGCTCCCGCAGCAGGCGCACCTCCCGCCCTTCAAAGGGCTCCGTGCGCATCGCCCCCACCCACCCCAGCAGGGCCGGGCCGTCACAGACGAGCACGCGCAGGAACATCATCCGATCCAGCCCGCACCCCTGAAGGAAGGTGCCGACATTGGATTTCACCTGGGCCTGCACTCGCGCCCGCTCCTCTGCCGGGAGGTCGAGCGTCTTCCAGAGTGTGAGCCGCTCGTCCTGGGGCGGGGGGATGGGCGGAGCATCCAGGTTGGGAGCCTGAAACTGGAGCTCCCGGTTGCGCTGAGAGGGTTGGGGGCAGGCGGGGTTGAAGTACCCCCAGGGGTCGCGCCGGGTGCCCACGAAGCTGTCCAGGGACGCGTGAGCATCCGCCGATGTCATGGGGAAGCCGGAGATATGGGTATAGCTCACCTGGTAGCGTTCGGGCCCGATGTCCACGCCATAGGCGAGGCCCCGCTCTGCGTTCAGCGCTTCCCGCAGCGTGTCCACCACGGCCGGCAAGACATCCACTCCCGGCTCGACGGTCTCGAGGCGGGCCTGCAGCTCCTCCAACCGTTGCTGATCCCGCGAATTCAATGGTTCCAAGCTATTTCGGACTATAGGCGGGTTGGCTGGAATGCCAAGGACCCTCTGTCGTTATGAAAAAAGCTGTCACTGGGGGTGGGAGTGACTACGGGATTTCCCGCATGGAATTGGGACGCACAGTCGCGGGCGCCGCGTGAGCGAGTCCGTGGGGTGCCAGGACCAGGTCACGCGGCTCGTGGTGGCTACCCGCGGGTTACTCCACGGTGATGTCGCGTCGCAGGCCCCGTCGGTCCGCCAGGGGGCGCGAGTACACGCCGGCTGCCGCTCCGAGGAACGTGCCGAGGACATGGAGCGCGGTCCATCGCCAGAAGCCAAGGCCATACATGAAATAGAGCAGGTCCGGCGTGTCGAAGCCGTAGAAGAAGGCGATGATCGCCGGCACGGCCACCGAGGACACGGCCGCCGCCACGAATGCGCGTTTCCAGCGCTTGGCGAAGAAGCCTCCGAAGACGCCTCCCAGCAGTCCGTTGAGGAACGGCATCCAGAAGGTGATGAGGCCCACGAACGTCATGGTGAAGGCGCCGATGATGAAGCCCCGGTTCTTGATGGGGAGGCCCTCGGTGGGAACGTCGCGCACGGCGACCCCGTGGTAGCCGGTCTCCTCGATGTCGGGCAGGGGCTCGGTGGCGGCGGTGCGCAGCTCGCGGCCGCCCAGGATGCCTCGATCACACTGGCCGTCCTCGAGCACCTCGCGGCGAGTCTTCGGCCTCGGATTCTTGGGATCAATGAATTCAGACATGCGTGCTCTCCCGGTGGGTGGGGGCGGAAGGCTCCGCCGTGGTGGCTGATGCCGTTGAAGATGCGTCATCCCAGTGGGGGAGACAGGGGAGGTCGCTCCACGGGGGGGCGGACGTCCAGGCGAGCGTGACAGGGCTTGGCGGCTCGGGGCTGGCCGGTATGCTGCGCCTCCCTCGTGCCCCTGTCCGGCTGGATGGAGTTCACCATGCGTCCGATGCGTCCTCTGCTGTGCTTTGCCCTGCTGTCCCTCGGCCTGCTGTCGGCCTGCGCGCTGCGTCCGTTCTACCGGCAGGTGCTGCCGCCCGACCTGGCGGAGATGAAGCCCCAGGCGGTCCAGGGCAAGCAGGAGGTACTGCTGCGCGTGGTGGAGCCGGGGACGGATCAGCCCATCTCGGGGGCTCGGGTCCTCCTGAGCACCAGCCGCGCACGTGTCTCCCTGACGAGCGACGTGAATGGCCTCGTGCAGATGCCCGTGGCGCCGGACCTGCTGGCGGAGAACCCCCTGGTGGAGGTGGTCCTGCCTCCGGGCCTGCACGGCTACGTGTTCCAGCCGGTGACGGTGGAGCCCGAGTCGCAGCCTGAGAGTGAGCCGGCACCGCAACAGTAACAAGATTGAGCTAATCTCCGTCGCCATGCGTCATGCATGGATTGTCGGAAGCCTGCTGCTCCTCGCCGCCTGTTCGAACAAGGCGACGGACAGCGCAGTGGCCCTCACGGTCAAGTACCAGGGCTATACCCCGCTGTGCCTTCGAGTGACCGCCTCGGATGCGGCGGCCTCGGAGCGCAAGAGCGACGAGCTCATCACCCAGTCCAAGCTGGCCACGGACGAGGACCGGACGCTCATCCTCGCCGTGTACCGGGAGAAGAGCTGGAGCCAGCAGTTGCAGGTCGAGGTGGCCTCCTATGCCACGGCGGACTGCACCGGCGACGCCATCGAGACGCGCCGGCTGGCTGCGGCGGTGACGCTGCCCGAGAAGGGCTCCGTACCAGCGGCGCTCGAGCTGCTGGCCCAGGACGTGGACAAGGACGGCCATGCCGCCAGCGTCCCGGGTGACAGCGCCATCAAGGGCACGGACTGCAACGACAGCAGGGCCGCGGTGCACCCCGGCGCCCTGGCCGTGTGCGACGGGTCGGACAACCTCAACACCGACTTCAACTGCGACGGGAAGCTGGACTGCAACGGTGGGGGCTGCTCGAGCGATGCGACGTGCGGCTCGGGCTTCTGCGTGGCGGGCATCTGCTGCAACAGCGCCTGCAACGAACAGTCGCAGTGCCGGAGCGCGGGGGTGTGCAGCACGGGAACCTGCGTCTATACGGTCGCCACGGGCGCTTCCTGCGACGACGGGAGTGCCTGCACCACCGGCGATACGTGCAGCGGCGACGGGGTGTGCACGGGCACGCCCAAGACGTGCAACACGCCGCCGGGCCAGTGTCATGTGGCGGCGGGTACCTGCAACAGCTCGACGGGCGCGTGCGAGTACAGCCCCCGGCCCACCACGGACGCCTGCGACGATGGAAGCCAGTGCACCATCAATGACCGGTGCAACGGCAACGGGACGTGCGCGGGTACGCCCAAGACGTGCAACACGCCGCCGCAGTGTCGCGATGCGGCGGGCACGTGCAACACCACGACGGGTGCGTGCGAATATCCCCCCAAGAACACCACGGAGACCTGTGACGACGGCCAGCCCTGCACCGAGGGGGACAAGTGCAACGGCAGCGGGACGTGCGCGGGCACGCCCAAGGTGTGCAACTCGTCACCGGGCCCGTGCTTCGAGGGGACGGGCACCTGTGACACCGCGTCGGGCGTGTGCAACTACGCTCCCAAGCCCTCCTCCGCGTCCTGTAGTGATGGCCAGGACTGCACCTCGCCGGACACGTGCAATGGCTCGGGCGGGTGCGTCAGCACGTTCAACTGCCCTCCGCCGAGCATCTGCAAGGAGGCGCTCCCAGCCTGTACCATGGACGGCAAGTGCCAGTTCCAGGCGGCCGCTGGACAGGCGGGCAAGGCGTGCGTCGAGAGCGGGAAGGCGGGAACCTGCCTGGCGGATGGGACGTGTCAGCCGTTCCAGTTCAGCTATTCCGTCACGGGCAACTTCGACCCGGTGGCCATCGCTTCCAACGCTTCCACCCCCTTCAATGACCTGAACATCTCGTGCGACACCACCTTCGATTCCTCGGGTACACCGTCGTGGACGAACTCCGGGTGTGGCCTCACGCCCCCCGCGCACGTGGTGACCGGTGATGGCTTCGTGGTGGTTCCGGTCCGCGACCTGACCGTGAATGCTCCCCTGCGGGTGGTGGGCGCGAGGCCGGTCATCCTCGCGGTGTACGGCAACGCCACGTTGAACAACAATATTCTCGCCCACTCGAGTCATACGGAGGCGGTGATGGGGGCCGGGAGCGGGGTGGTTTGCTCGGGACGTGCGGGTGGCTCGGGCAACGTCAGCAATGCGGATGGGAGCGGTGGCGGTGGCGCTGGCCTCGCGACGGAAGGTGGCCTCGGCGGCACCAATGATGACGGCAGCGCGACGGGAGGCACGAAGGGGAGCCTCCTGCCGGGCGGATTCACTCCATTGGTGGGCGGTTGCCAGGGCGGCAGTGGTGGCAATCCTGCTGGCACGGTAGCGGGCGTTGGGGGCAATGGTGGCGGGGCGCTGCAGATCTCCGTGGCGGGTACGCTGACCCTGAGGGGCGTGGTGACCGTGAGCGGCGCCGGGGGCAAGGGGGGAGGACGTCCCCCCGCTCCCGCCTCTCCTCCCTCCAACAGCGCGGCGGGCGGCGGAGGTGGAGGTAGCGGAGGATTGCTGGTGCTCGAGGCCGACGATCTCGTGGTCGATCCCAGTGCCCGGGTCACCGCGAATGGCGGCGCAGGAGGTGAAGGCGCGGGAAGCAGGGGCTCGAACTACTATCCGGGCAGTTCCGGAGCCAATGGTTCCACGGATAGCGCAGTTCAGGCCTTGGGTGGTCACGGTGCCGCGGATGACGGAGGCGCGGGAGGTGTGGGTGGGGCGGGAAGCTCTTCTCCTGGCAATGGAGTCTCGGGGAGCGGCTCGCAGGGCGGCGGAGGTGGCGGTGGTGGTGGTGCCGCCGGCCGCATCCTCCTGAGAGGTGTAACGAGCTGCGCCGCCATTCCCGCGGGGGCCATCATCAGTCCGCCCTACGACAAGGGGACGGGTACCTGCCCGTAGCCGCCGGAG
The DNA here is from genome assembly GCF_026626635.1 of Archangium lansingense. Taxonomy (GTDB): domain Bacteria; phylum Myxococcota; class Myxococcia; order Myxococcales; family Myxococcaceae; genus Archangium; species Archangium lansingense. Next base: position 12,218,397 of record NZ_JAPNKA010000001.1, on the reverse strand, counting down.
CGCGCGGAGTCCTGGAGCGCCCCGTTCGCGGGGCGTATGGTGCGCGGCCTCTCCAATCGAATGGACTGCTCGATATGAAGAAGCTCCTCCTCTCCGCGTTGTTGGTCCTGCCTGACGTGGCGTCCGCGCAGCTCGACGAGGCCTCGCTCGCGAAGGTGCCGGTGAAGTCCATTCCGGTGGCGGGCAACGTGCACATGCTCGAGGGCGCGGGCGGCAACATCGGCGTCTCCGTGGGCCCGGATGGAGTCCTCATCGTGGATGACCAGTTCGCGCCCCTGGTGCCGAAGATCCGCGCGGCGCTCGGCAAGCTGGCCAAGGGCAAGGAGAAGACGCCCGAGTTCATCTTGAACACGCACTGGCACTTCGACCACACGGGGGGCAACGCCGCCTTCGGCCGCGACGGCACCATCGTGGCGCACAAGCACGTGCGCACGCGGTTGATGAACGGGCTGGAGAGCGCGGCGCTGGGGATGAAGATTCCACCCGCGCCCAAGGAGGCCCTGCCGGTCATCACCTATGACCAGGGCATCTCCATCTTCTTCAACGGTGAGGAGGTGCAAGTGACGCACCTGCCGACGGGCCACACGGATGGAGACAGCATGGTGTACTTCACCAACTCCAACGTGCTGCACATGGGCGACCAGTTCACCGGGGAGAAGTACCCCTTCATCGACCTGGAGAGTGGCGGCTCGCTGGAGGGCTACCTGCGCAACGTGGAGCGGGTGCTGCAGACGCTGCCCGCCGGGGTGAAGATCATCCCGGGCCATGGGGCCATCTCCGGGCGTCAGGAGCTGGAGACCTTCGCGCAGATGCTGCGCGACACGGTGGACCTGGTGAAGGGAAAGCTGGCCGCGGGCAAGACGCTCGAGCAGGTGAAGGCCGAGGGCATGCCCGAGAAGTACAAGAGCTGGGGTGAAGGCTTCCTCAAGCACGAGCAGTGGCTCACGATTGCCTACAACAGCCTCAGCGGGCAGAAGCCGGAGCCGGCGAAGAAGCCGGAGGAGCCGAAGAAGTAGGGCGTCCTGCTCCGAGCTCCCGGAGGCGTGGGGCGGTGCGCACGAGCACCTCCCGCTGCTCGGGGTGGAGCTTCACGCCGCGACGTGCGCGCCGTAGGTGCTGCTCGGCGCCGTGCACGTCCGGGCTGTGGCCGCGGGCCAGGAGGACGGCCGCGGCAACGGTGCTGGACCTGCCGTGCCCGTTCGCACAGTGGACGTACACCGGGCCGGGCTCCGCGAGGACGGCGCTGACGACGGACAGCAGCGAGTCCTCATTCAGCGCGCACGTGTCCAGCACCGGGCTGCAGAGGTAGCGCGCCCGGGTGCGGACCTCGCGCGGCTCGGCGAACTCCGAGGTCAGGTCCACGATGAGGGAGACCTCGGGCGGCAGCTCGTGTGCGAAGGGGCGGCGTCCCAGCAGGAGTCCGGGGGCCACCTCGTGGAAGCAGCGCTCCTGGGAGAGCGCGCGCCGCACGTGCCACACTGTCCACGTGAAGAGGAAGTAGGGCAGGAGCAGCAGCACCGGGCCCCACGCCTGGGAGCCATCCTCCCGCTTACCGAGCAGCCGCGTTCCCCGGCCCAGGTAGGCCCCGCCCACCCCAAGGAAGCTGCCGCCGAGCCACGCGAGTGCCCAGGCCCCGGATGAGCCCTGGGCGAACGCCAGTAGCAGGCAGGCGCTGCCGCAGGCCATCAAGAGGAATCCCGTTCGCATCGTGTCTCGGCTCCGGCGGCCAGGGCTCCCTGCTCCCCGGCCGTGGGCAGAGTGTTGCACGGGCCGAGCCCGGGGAGCCCCGCTCGGAAACAGGTCCAGGAGGAGCGGCGAGGCTGCCAGCTTGTCAGGCGGCCCCCTGGTCTTCGCGACACGGTGTCTCCCGGTGGCGCGGGCCCGGATTGAATCAATCCGGGGGGCAGCCGTCTGAAGGAGCAAGAACGATTGGAGGATAAGACGATGATGCTCCGGCACGGACTCTTCACCCTGGCTCTCTCCGCGATGTTCCTGGCTCCGGTGGCCGCGCGGGCCGATGACTCCTGGGGCCGGCATGACGCCTCGCCGGTGGGCCAGGCCTCCCACGGCGGGCAGCACATCCACACCGGGGGCTGCTACCACCCGGCGCCGACGCCTCCTCCGGCCCAGCCTCCGCGCTCGAATTGGCCGCGTCAGTCGGGCCGCTACGAGCTCCAGACGGTCCGCGAGTTCGTGCCGGGCCGCTATGAGCAGGTCTGGGTCGAGCAGAACTGCAGGTACCGGCCGCGCCGCAACGTGACGAAGTGCGAGGGCGGTCACTATGAGCAGCGCTGGGTGGCGGGCTACTACCAGTCGGTGCAGGAGTGGGTCTGGGTCCCCGTGCACCGGGGCCCCTACGGCCGCGGCTGAGTGGACCGCGCTCTCTCCGTTGAAGCTCCTGACCCTCTCCTAGACGCCTCGGCCCTTCTGGCCGGGGCGTTCGTGTTTCGTCTGCCAGGACAGGGAGGGAGCTTCTCCTGGCGGTAATCTTTACTTCTCTTCGGGGGGGCGCCGCCTCCCGTGGTGCACCGGGTGCCGGGACGTACGCCCGGTGGAAAAGGCCTGGGTGTCGAGGAGGTGGCCGGCCCGCGGTTCGCCACCGGACAGCGGCATCCGGGTCGTGGACTGCCCCTGCGGCAGGAGCCGGGGTAGAGTCGGGGGCGTGTCTCTCCACGAGCCATCTCTTGGCGTCGTCCTGGTGCCCGCGGCTTCGGCCGCGCGTGAGCCGCTCGCTCGCGCTGTGGCCCTGGCCGGCCTGCGGGTGGTGGAGACGCCGGAGCGGGCCACCATCGGCCTGGTGGACCTCACCACTCCGGAGGGGTCCTCTGCGCTCAACGCGCTGCTCGCCACGCCGGCGGGAGCGAGGCTCGCGCTGGTGGCCCTCGTGGAACCGCGCGAGGAGTCCTTCTCCGTCCTGGAGTCGCTCAAGCCCTCGGAGGTGATGACAGCCGGGGGCCAGCCCTCCGAGCTCGCCTGGAGGCTGCGGCGCGTCGCCGAGCGCCACCGCGAGCACCAGGAGCTCATGCGGCGGCAGCAGGACCTGTCGTTGCTGGTCGAGCTCACCGCGGACTACGCCGAGAGCTTCGATGTGGAGGCGCTGCTCCATGACGTCACCCGCCGACTCGCCGAGCGGCTCGGAGTCAGCCGCGCCGCGCTGGTGATGTTGGACCGGCACGGAGAGGGGGCGCGCGTGGTGGCCGCTAGCGACGCGCCCAACCTGGAGGACGTGCGCATCGACCTGGAGCGCTACCCAGAAGTGCGCGAGGCGGCGCGCACGGGCAAGCCCGTCATCGTGGAGGATGCCTCCCACCACCCGTTGCTGGAGGGCGTGCAGAACGAGGTGGCCGCGCGAGGCATCCAGGCGCTCGCGGCGCTGCCGCTGCACATCCGGGGCGAGGTGCGCGGGGTGCTGCTGCTACGGGCCTCGGGAGGGGATCGGCGCACCTTCGCGCCGGATGAGATCGACTTCCTCAACACGGTGGCACATGCCACGGCGGTGGCCCTGCGAAACGCCTCGCTGCTGCAGACGGTGCGGGGGCAGACCGAGCGCGAGATGTCGGCGCGCATCGCCGCGGAGGCCAAGGCCGCGTCGCTCGAGACGTACCACCTCTTCTTCGCCAACGTGCGCGAGGGCGTGGCCATCCTCGACGACAAGGCGTGCGTGCTCAGCCTCAACCCCGCGGGCGAGGCCATCCTGGCAACACCCTCCGAGAGCGCGTACGGCCGCCACCTGGTGGACGTGACGCAGCCTCTGGACGAGTCCGTGCTGATGGAACTGGTGACGGCGGCGCGGCGGGGTGAGTCCCGCTCGGACGTGGACCTGATGGTGCGTGCGCCCAATGGCCGGCGCCTCACGCTGAGCTTCTCGGCGGCCCCTCTGGAGGACGGCCGCCGGGCCATCATTCTCTCCTTCCGGGACGTGACGCAGGCGCGCCAGCTGGCCGACGAGCTGCGCCACACCAAGGACTTCCTGGAGCGGCTCATCGACTCCTCGGTGGACGCCATCGTCGCTGCGGACATGCAGGGCCGCATCATCCTCTTCAACAAGGGTGCCGAGGCCCTCTTTGGCTACGGTGCTCCGCAAGCGCTGAGCGGCATGCACGTCAACCAGCTCTACCCCAATGGAGTGGCCCAGCGCATCATGAAGCAGCTGCGCAGCCCGGAGCTCGGTGGGCGCGGCCGGTTGTCGGTGTGCCGCCAGGACGTCGTCAACCGGCTCGGGCAGTTGGTGCCGGTGAACATGACGGCCTCCATCGTCTACGAGGGCGGCCGCGAGGTGGCCAGCGTGGGCATCTTCACCGACCTGCGCGACCGCATGGAGCTGGAGCGCAAGCTGTCGGACGTGGAGACGCGCCTGGAGGAGAGCGAGAAGAACGCAGTCATCGTCGCGCTGGCCGGCACCGCCGCCCACGAGCTCAACCAGCCGCTCACCTCGGTGATGGGCTACGCGGAGCTGCTCAAGCGCAGGCTGAAGGAGGAGGACACTTCCTACAAGCCGGTGGACATCATCTACCGCGAGGCCGAGCGGATGGCGGAGATCGTCCGGAAGATTGGCCGCATCACCCGTTACGAGACGAAAGCCTACATGGGGTCCCAGCAGATAGTGGACCTCGACAAGGCCAGCTCCCATGACGACTGAGTCGCGTCGCCTGCCCGTGCCGGAGGGCCCCTCCGCGGAAGCCTTTCGTGCCTTCTTCGAAACGGTGGAGCTGCCGGCGGCGCTCTGCGACACGCAGCTACGGTTGCTGCTGGGCAACAACGCCTTCGCGCGCTTCTGTTTCGACCATGGGCTGACGGTGGAGCAGATGATGGAGGGGTTGGCGGAGGCGCGGCGGTTGCCCGAGGACGGGGCCGGGTGCGTGGTGGAGGTGCCGCTGCCGCAGGGGGGCGTGGTGGTGATGGAGCTGGCGCGGCGGGGCGATTCCTTGTCGGTGGTGGGGCGGCGCGAGTCCGAGCTGATGCGCGGTCAGCTGGTGGTGGTGGAGCAGGCGCTGCTGGAGCAGGCGCGCACCGAGGGGGTGCTGCTGGACCTGGGGCGCAGCGTGGCCGAGGCGGGCAGCGAGGAGGAGCTGGTGGCGGCGGTGGCTCGCGGGGTGAAGGAGCTGTTCCCCGGCCGCTCCTTCTGCATCCGCATCATCGACGCGCGCACCGGAGTGCTGACGAGCCTGTACGCCGAGGGGCGGCTGAAGGAGGGCTCCCGCGAGCCGCTGGTGCTCAAGCGCACCGCGGTGGAGAAGATGCACCTGACGGCGGAGTCGATTCCGGCGGGGCGGGTGGTGGTGGCCGCGCTGGTGCCGTTGCTCTTCGAGGGCAGCACGGGCGGGGTGAGCGCGCCGCTGGTGGCCAGTGGGCAGCTCTACGGCGTCATCAACCTGGAGTACCCGGCCTCGCTTCGCGAGGATCCGGACGTGCTGCAGGACGAGCGGGTGCTGGTGCAGCTGGCCAACCAGGTAGCGGTGGCGGTGAAGAACGCCAAGCTCATCGACGAGCTGACGTTCGTGCGCAAGTACCTGGAGGAACTGCTGGAGAAGGCCAACGCGCTCATCCTGGTGGCCAACCGGGACAAGAAGGTGGTCGTCTTCAACCAGGCCATCAGCCGCCTCACGGGCTTCAGCAAGGAGGAGGTGCTGGGGCAGGACGTCTTCTCGCTGGTGCCCGAGGACGAGCAGCTGCGGCTGGCCTCGGTGCTGGCGGCGGCCCTGAGGGGCGAGGCGGTGCCCAACTTCGAGCTGCGGCTGCGCACGCGCTCGGGTGAGGCGCGGGCTTCGTTCGCGACCTCGTCGGCGCTCACCTCGCAGGGCGAGGTGGAAGGCGTGATGGCCATCGGGCAGGACGTGACGGTGGTGGCGCAGCTGGAGCAGCGGGTCATCCACGCGGAGAAGCTGGCGTCCATGGGGCAGCTGGCGGCGAGCGTGGCGCACGAAATCAACAACCCGATGACGGCGGTGGTGGCGTACTCGGAGTCGCTGTTGCAGCGGGCGATGATGATGGGGAGCGCGGGGGCGGCGGACGCGGAGAAGCTGCGGAAGATACAGGAGAGCGGGCAGCGGATATTGCGCTTCACGAGGGACCTGACGTCCTACGCGCGGCCGGCGAAGGACAAGGTGGAGCGGGTGCAGCTCAACGCGCTGTTGGACAAGGCGGTGGGCTACTGCGAGCACGTGGTGGCGCAGGCGAAGGTGAAGGTGGAGCGCGACTACGGGGAGCTGCCGCCGTTGCCGGCGGTGCCCGCCAACCTGGAGCAGGTGTTCGTCAACCTCATCACCAACGCGTGCCACGCGATGAAGCCGGGCGGGCAGGTGTGGCTGCGGACGATGCGGGAGGGGAGGGACGCGGTGGTGTGGGTGAAGGACACGGGGAGCGGCATCGAGCCGGCGAACCTGTCGCGCATCTTCGAGCCCTTCTTCACGACGAAGACGGAGGGGCAGGGGACGGGGCTGGGGCTCTCCATCGTGCAGCGGATTATCGAGAAGCACGGGGGCCGGTTGAACGTGGAGAGCGAGCTAGGCCAAGGCACCACCTTCATCGTGCACCTGCCGCTGGCCGACTGAGCCCAAGCGAGCCACCCCAAGCCAATTACCAACCCCTCTCCCCCCGGGAGAGGGTCGGGGTGAGGGGGCCCGGCTCCCGGGTTCCCCCGTGCGGTTCAGCTCCGCTCAGCTCTCCGACTCGTCATCGAGCTCGCGGGTGAACTCCTCGTTCGTCAGGAGTCCCTTGCGAGCCATGATGCGCATGAGGGCCCAGAACTTGCGTTCCAGCTCCTCCACCCGGTCCACGGGCTCGGTCGGGGCCGCATTGCCGAAGAGCGAATCCAGCTCTGCGCTGACGTCCCCGGCAGGCCTGGTCCCGGTAGGCCGTGCCTGGCCGCGCTTGAGCCGCTGCTGCTGCTCTCGTTCCTGGATGAGCTGCTCGAGCGAGACGCGGCGCGTGTTCTCCCCGGGGGGCAGCTCCTCGCCGACGATGATCTCCTCGACATCGTCCTCCAGGGCGTTGGGAAGCGGCTCCGGCGCCTGGGTGGAGGCCGGAGCCGGGCTCGGGGCAGGCCGGTGGTAGTAGCGCTGGATGGCGGTGCGCACGGCGGACAGCGGCGCCACGCGGGGGCTCACCTTCAGCCCCGTGGTGAACTCCATCTCCTGGAGGCCAGCGGAGTCGAGCGGGTCGGCCATGGCCACCACCAGCACCCGGCGCCCGCCCACGCTCTCCAGGGCCACGGGGAACAGGTCATGCTGCTCGCAGAAGCGCGAGCGCAGCAGGTGGATGGCGCTCCAGTCCGGGGCTCGGGCCGCCAGGTCGATGACGGGCACCCCCAGGGCCTCGCTCAGCGCGTGGGCCAGGGTCTTCTCGGTAATGGCACCCAGTGACACGAGCACGGCCCCCAACCGCTGGTGGGTCCGCTGCTGCGCCTGCAGTGCCGCTTCCAACTGGGCCGCGGTGATCGCCCCCCTCTCCAGGAGCAGCTCGCCGATCCGCTTTCGGGCCATGATCGGCCGCCCTTAGCCTCCCCCCCCGGGTCCGTCAAGCAGGCGACGCAGCACGAAATGATCCGTCCGTCTGCCACCAGACCTGCCGTCCTGGCGGTGTCCGATCGCAAAATTCCTGTGGGATTTCAGCAACTAAGAGCACGGAGCGTGCCTTGACACTCCATGACCGCCGTTCTTAAAGTCCGGCGTCCATTCAATGCCATTCCCGGCATGCAAACCGTGTGGGAGTCCGTACGGGGAGCCAGCCGGTTGGCAAGGCCCGCCATGTCGGGCACGCCCCTCTCTGGAGGCAATAAGCGATGAACCTGGGGTTTTTGACGAATCTGACCATCCTCGCCAACGCCGGCGGTCACGGCGCCCAGCGCTCGTTTTTCGAGGAGGTCGCCATGCGCTGGGAGGCGGGTCAGTGGGGTATGTACCCCATCGCCGTCTGCCTGGTGTTCGCGCTGGCCATCATGATCGAGCGCGGCATCGTGTTGTTCGGTAAGGCCTCCATCAACAAGGACGCCTTCCTGCGCGGGCTCAAGAAGCACATCTACGCCGGTGACCTGGACAAGGCCATCAACTACGTGGCCGGCCAGAAGCAGACGCCGCTCACCCAGGTCATCAAGGCCGGCCTGATGAACGTTCCCAAGGGCGAGGAGGAGGTCCAGGCCGCCCTCGACGAGGCCAGCCTGCGGGAGACGCCGAAGATCGAGGCCCGCACCGGTTACCTCGCCATGCTCGGCAACGCGGCGATGCTCGCCGGTCTGCTCGGTACGGTGTCCGGTCTGATCTCCTGCTTCGAGGCCGTGGCCAACGTGAACCCGGCCGACAAGGCCACCATTCTCGCCAACGGTATTTCTGAAGCCATGAACTGCACCGGCTTCGGTCTGCTCACGGCCATCCCCGCCGTCGTGGCCTTCTCCATCCTGTCGGGCCGCGCCACCTCCATCGTCAACGACATCAACGAGACCAGCGTTGCCGTGCTGAACCTGATCGTGAACAACCGCGACAAGTTCAAGAACGCCACCGTCTCGGCCTCCGCCCGGGACTCTGAGGAGTAGTCGTTCACTCCTACAGGGAACCTGGAATTCGGGCGCGTTGTCGGTGGGTATGACGCGCGCCCTTCTTCGTTGAACGTCGTAGCGAGCGCGGGCGGAAGGAGAGTGCCATGGCCGGCGGAATGGATCTGGGGGGAGGTAAAGGCAAAAAGTCACTCGACGTTGCCATCAACCTCACCCCCTTCATTGACCTGATGGCGGTGACCATCAGCTTCCTCATCATGACGGCTGTCTGGACCCAGATTGGTCGGCTCCAGGTGGCGCAGGCCGGTGGTCCGGCCACCGAGGAAGAGCAGAAACAGGAAGAGCAGACCAAGACGGTCCAGCTCACGCTATTCGTCACGCCCACCGAGCTGCGGCTCGCGGCGGACCAGAGCGAGTTCCCGCCCATCGAGGCCAAGCGCGGTAGCAACGGCAAGCTGGACCTGGCGCCGTTGGTGGCCCGCTTCAAGGAACTCAAGGCGCAGTTCCCGGATCAGTCAGCCATCACGCTGCAGACCGAGGACAAGGTCCGTTACGAGGACCTGGTGCGCATCATCGACCAGTGCATCGGCGCCGGCCTGCCTCAGGTCTCGGTGTCCGCCATCATGGGTTAGGGAAGGCATCCACCATGGCCATCAAGGTTCCCGGCAAGCGCTACGGCAAGCGGCTGCAACACTCCAAGGTGTTCGGCCACGGCGTGCATGGCAAGCACGGCGGCAACGCGGACGTGCTCATCACGCCGCTCGTCGACATGTTCGTGATCATCGTGCTCTTCCTCATCGCCAACTTCTCGGCGACGGGCGAGGTGCTGATGATGACCAAGGACATCCAGCTGCCCGAGGCAGTCAACGTCAAGGAAGTGGAGATGCACCCGGTGGTGATGGTCTCCGGCGAGGAGGTCACCATCTCCGGCACCGTCGTGGGCCGGGTCCCGGACCTGGTCAAGGAGGAGTACCTCAACATCCCCGCGCTCGAGGAGAAGCTGCGGGACATGAAGAAGCAGTTCGAGGACCTCCACTCCATGGCCGAGGGCAACACCAACGCCTTCAAGGGTGACGTGAACATCCAGGCCCACAAGGACGTGGAGTTCTCCATCATCAAGCGGGTGATGTTCAGCTGCGCCAGCGCTGGCTACAACAACATCAACTTCGCCACCCTGCAGAAGGGCGAGGCTGGCGCCGAACCTCCCACGGCCGCCGCCACCCCCTGACACCAGGCCCCTCGGCCTGACGTGCCTGCGCCCCGCGCTCCGGACTTGTCCGGGCCGGGGCGTTGGTGTTTCCAGGGGGTATGCACATGCACCTGCGCGCCGCGCTCTTCGACCTGGATGGGACCCTGCTGGACTCGCTGCATGACCTCGCTGTGGCGATGAACCACGCACTCGCCACCCATGGCCTGCCTGTCCACCCGGTGGCCAGCCACCGCAGCTTCGTGGGCGAGGGCGTTCGGGTGTTCGTGGCCCGCGCCGTCCCCGCGGACCGCGAAGACCTGCACGAGGCAGTGCTGGCCACCTATAAGGCCTTCTACTCAGAGCACATGATGGACCACACCCGGCCCTTTCCCGGCGTGCTCGAGGTGCTCGCCCGGCTGCAGGGCGAGGGCGTGAAGCTGGCGGTGCTGAGCAACAAGCCTGACGCGGCCACCCGGCGGCTGGTGGAGAGCCTGCTCCCGGACGTGCGCTTTTGCGCCGTCTACGGTGAGCGGGCCGGGGTGCCTCGCAAGCCGGACCCCACGGCGGCGCTCGGCATCGCGGCCGAGCTGGGCGTGGAGCCCGGGGACTGCGCCTTCATCGGCGACACGGGGGTGGACATGAACACCGCGCGTGCCGCCGGCATGTACAGCGTGGCGGTCACCTGGGGCTTCCGCGACGTGGAGGAACTCCAGGCGCATGGAGCCCGGGCGCTCGTCCGGACGTCGGACGAGCTGCTCCAGGCCCTCTCCGGCATGCCTCGGGCCGTTACACGACCCTGACACGGGAGGGGTAGCCCCTCGCCCTGTCCTTGTCCTCGGCGCGGTTGTGCGCGGTGGCCGCCGAGACGATGTGGCACACCCAGCCGAGCAAGCCGCCGGTGCCCAGCCAGAAGCCCGGCGTGAAGATGAGCCAGAAGAGGCCCCGAAGGATGTCACCGTTGTAGATCTGACCCAGTCCGGGGATGAAGAACGACAGCACGGCGGCGATACCAGGGCGGGACATGTGTCTCATTTCCTCCTTGCCCCTTCCTACGAAGGTCGTGCCGGCCCATTGCATCCCCGGGACGGGGAGTGAATTTCGCTCGCTCATCTGTCTGGTGGGCAGAGGAGCAATCACGGAGGACGTTTTCCGCGCGCTCCGGGCGGGATAGCATGGCGCGTCAACACCGCTGGCTGGCCAGCGCGTGTATGGGGGGCACCACCATTCCGTCGCATCCACAGCACCTCGACCGCTCGTCGTCATCTGGCATGCGGGGTATCGCCGAGATGCTCGCGCTGGCGGTCGTGTATCTCGCCTCCTGCTGGCTGGGCCTGACACAGGCCACCATCGCCAGCGCGGCGAGCCCGGTGTGGCCCGCAACCGGCGTGTCGCTGGCGGGTCTGGTCCTCCTCGGAGTGTCCCGCTGGCCGGTCATCTTCGTGGCGGCTTGCACCTCCATCCTGTGGTTCGGCTCCGTACCTCCCGCCGCGACGCTGGCCATGGGGGTGGGCAACACGTTGGAGGCGGTGCTGGGCGCGTTGCTGCTCAGGCGCCTCGGTTTCTCTCCCTCGCTCTCCCGCACCCAGGACGTGCTGGCGCTCACCACCACGGCCGCCACGTGCACGCTGGTCAGTGCCTTGGTGGGCTCTCTGAGCCTGGTGCTGACGGGCAAGGTGGCCTGGACCGGTATCGGCCTCACGGCGTGGGTGTGGTGGCTGGGCAACGCCATGGGGGCCCTGGTGGTGGGGCCGGTCCTGCTGCTGCTCTCTCGGCCGCGCCCGGAGCCGCGCTGGCGGGAGGCGCTGCTGCTGGCGGTGATCACCGTGGGGGTGGCTCTGTGGGCCTTCAGCGGTGGCAATCGGGGTTCGCCCCTGGCTTATGCCCAGGTGTTCCTCCTTTTCCCCTTGGGCGTGTGGGCGGCGTTGCGCTTCGGCTCACGAGGGGCGGCGTTCTCCACGCTCTTCATCGCGGTGGCGTCCATCTGGGGCACCGTCGCGGGCCATGGCGCGTTCATCTCGCGGGAGGACGGGCGGACGGTGGACCTGCTGGAGCTGCAGCTCTTCCTGGCCATCATCGCCTTCACCGGCCTGCAGCTGGCGGCGGCCCGCGCCGAGCGCAAGAGCGCCAGTGCACAGCTGGAGCTGCTGGCCACGGCCGTGCGCAGCGTGCACGAGGGCGTGCTCATCTGCGAGCTGCGTCCGGGCGAGGAACTCCAGCTGGTGTACGCCAACGAGTCCTTCCGCGCCATGGTGGGCTGCTCCCATCAGGAGCTGGCGCGCCGCGCGCCCCGGGAGCTGTGTGGAACCGGTATAGAGCCGGAGGTGCAGCAGCGGCTGGAGGAGGCCCTGCTCGTGCGCGACTTCTTCCGCGGCGAGGTGGTGCTGGCGCACAAGGACGGCTCGCGGGTGCACAGCGAGGTGCAGCTGTCCCCGGTGCGCAACGCGGAGGGCCAGGTGCTCTACTTCGTGGCCACCTATCGCGACATGACGAAGCAGAAGCAGCTCCAGGCGAAGCTGGTGTCCGCCGAGCGCATCGCCGCGGTGGGCACGCTGGCCGCCGGGGTGGGTCATGAAATCAACAACCCGCTCGCTTATCTGATGCTGAACCTGGAGGGTGTGGCCCAGAGTCTGGCCCGGGGACCAGCGGGGCTCGCCGAAGCCGAGGTCAACCTGGAGAGTGCCCGTGAGGGCGCCGAGCGCATCCGCGTCATCGTGCGCGACTTGAAGGTGTTCAGCCGGCAGCAGGGGGAGGAGCGGGCGATGCTGGACGTCAACGAGGTGGTGGTCCCCGCGCTGCGCATGGCGGCCCATGCGGTGCGGCCCCGGGCCCGGCTGGTGGAGGACTTCGGCCATCCGCCTCGGGTCATGGGCAGCGAGGCGCGGCTCGGGCAGGTGCTGCTCAACCTGCTCGTCAACGCGCTGCAGGCCATCCCCGAGGGGAACCCGGAGCATCACGAGGTTCGCGTGCGCACCGGCCGCGATGACACGGGTCGCGCCCTGGTGGAGGTCACCGACACGGGCTGTGGCATGCCCCCGCCCGTGCTGGCGCGCATCTTCGACCCGTTTTTCACTACCAAGTCGTCGGGGGAGGGTACCGGATTGGGACTCGCTATCTGTCAGCAGATCATCCAGGCGCACGGCGGCGAGCTGCGCGTGCGCAGCGAGGAGGGCAAGGGCTCCAGCTTCACCGTCCTCCTGCCCTCCGCTGAGGGGCGGCCCGCGAAGACGCCCCTGCCCGCGGCGCCCACGCCCGTGCCTGTCACCTCGCCGCGCCGACGCATCCTCATCATCGACGACGAGCCACGCCTGGCCCAGTCCATGCGCATGCTCATCGAGCCCTCGCATGACGTGTTCGTCACCACGCGCGGGGCCGAGGCCCTGGCGTGGGTCAACGAGGGTCAGCGTTTTGACCTGGTGCTGTGTGATTTGCAGATGCCGGGGACGACGGGCATGGACGTCTATGCCCACCTGCGCGCGCACGTGCCGGAGCTGGCCGAGCGGCTCGTCTTCATCTCCGGCGGCGCCTACACCCAGGCCACGCGCGACTTCGTGCGCTCGGTGCGCAACCGGATATTGGAGAAGCCGGTGCGGCCCGACGAGCTGCTGGCCACCATCGACGAAGCGTTGGCCACCACCCCTTCGGCGGCCTGAAGCGCCTCGGGGAGAGGCGCCCCGGAAGTGCAGCTCAGACGCGCAGCCACTTGCGCGCGGTGGGCCCGAAGTAGCGCATCACTCCGGACACCAGGAGGAAGCGCACCGAGCGCCCCAGCACCGCCGCCAGGAAGAAGCGGTCCAGCGGCACGCCCACCATGCCGCTGCCGATGGCCACCACCTTGAAGGGGGTGGGCAGCACCGAGCACAGCAGCGCGAGCGCCCAGAAGTTCTGCCCCAGCAGCTCGCCCAGCGTGGCGTCGATGCCAAAGCGCTGGATGCGCATGTTCATGTCGATTTCCAGGAAGCTGATGGCGCCCTGGCGGAGCAGGTCTCCGAGGTAGTACCCGATGAAGCCACCGAAGAGGCTGGCCACCGTGCCCATCACCGCGTAACGCAGCCACTTCTGCGGCTGGGCGAGCACCATGGGCACCAGCAACGCGAAGGGCGGAATGGGGAACACGGAGCCATCCACCACGGACACCAGCAGCATGGCGGCCACGGCGTGCTTCGTGGAGGACAGCGCCTCCACGCGCAGGTAGAGACGGCGATACCAGGAGAGAGTCGCGGGAGGAGCGGCCACGGGAGTCGGGTCGGACATCGGGTCGCGCACCCTAGCGGAATGTGGGGACTTTACCAGCCTTCCGTCCCAGGGCTGACGCCTGCCTGGCGGCTGGGGATGCGCCGCGTTCACCCCGTCGCTATTACCGGGCTACGGTGACCCTTCCATGACGACGGCCCTTGAACGCATTGCCCTCACCACCCACGCGCTGAAGGTCTTCCCGCTGCCCTCGGCGGTCCTCTTTCCGCACGCGGCCCTGCCCCTCCACATCTTCGAGCCACGCTACCGGGCCCTCGTCCATGATGCGCTCGCTGGAGACAAGGTGATGGCGCTCGCCCAGCTGCAGCCCGGCTGGGAGGGGCAGTATGGCGAGCGGCCTCCCATGCAGCCCATGATGTGTGCCGGGCTCATCATCTGGCACGAGGAGCTGGGGGACGGGCGCTACAACATCCTCCTGCAGGGCATCACCCGCGCTCGCCTGCTCGAGGAGCGAGAGGGAGAGAACCTGTACCGCGAGGTGCGCGTGCAGTTGCTGCCCGATGCCGAATACCAGGGGCCCGAGGAAGAGAGGCTTCGCCAGGCTGTCTTCGAGCTGGCCGGGCGTGTGCCCGCCTCCTTCGCGGAGAACCTGCTACCCGTGGTGGCCCGCTCCCAAGGGGGCGCCCTGGCGGACGTGGTGGCCGCCGCCGTCGTCCCGGAGCCGGAGCGTCGCCAGGAGCTGCTGTGCGAGCTGGATGTTCGCACCCGGCTGCGATCGGTGATGGATGACGTAGGGGAACTCATCGCCCGCCTCAGTCCGGTCAAACCGGTGGGGCCGTTGAACTGAGCTTTCCCACCGAATCCCTTGCGTGCAGCCCTCGCCGGGCGTCTGCTAGCGCTCCACCAACTCGTAGGGAGGAGCACGTTCCATGCGGCTCGTGAAGATTGGGCTCGCCAGCGTCAACACCACCGTGGGCGCCTTCGGACGCAACGTGGACAAGGCGCTCGACCTGGCGCGCCGGATGGCTGCAGATGACGTCACCCTGGGCGTCTTCCAGGAGCAGCTCATCGGTGGCTACCCTCCTGAGGACCTGGTGCAGTGGCAGGGCTTCGTCGAGCGTCAGTGGCCGCAGCTCGAGCGCTTCGCCCGTGAGACGGCCTCGCTGCACACCGTGTTCCTCGTGGGCGTGGCCATCAACCACCAGGGCCTTCGCTACAACTGCGCCGCGCTCGTGGCGGGCGGGAAGATCCTCGGCCTGGTGCCCAAGGAGAAGCTGCCCACCTACAACATCTTCTACGAGGGGCGCACCTTCTCGCGTGGCTACCCCGGCATGCGCGAGGAGTTCCGGGGCGTTCCCTTCGGCGACTACATCTTCCGCTTCGACTTCGGCCTCATCTCCCCCGAGGTCTGCGAGGACATCTGGAGCCCCGAGGCCCCCATGCGTCGGCGCACCTACTCGGGTGCCGAGCTGGTGGTGAACCTGTCCGCTTCGCCCTTCCG
This sequence comes from Archangium lansingense, assembly GCF_026626635.1. Taxonomy (GTDB): domain Bacteria; phylum Myxococcota; class Myxococcia; order Myxococcales; family Myxococcaceae; genus Archangium; species Archangium lansingense. The sequence continues at coordinate 12,203,028 of NZ_JAPNKA010000001.1, read as the reverse complement.
CGTGGGCCAGGGAGACACCCGGCGCGAGCTGCTCGCCACGCGCGCCTCGGACCACCAGTGCACCGTCGCCTACTCCAACGCGCTGGGCAGCAACGACGGCATCATCTTCGACGGCGGTGGCTTCCTGAACCAGAACGGCAAGCCCGTGCTGGAGGAGCCGCGCTTCCAGGAAGGCTTCGCCGCAGCCGTGGTGGACCTGGACCGTACGCTGCGCCTGCGCGCGGAGAACACCACCTGGCGCAGCGACCGCGAGGCGTGGCTGCGCGAGGGCGGCAAGCAGGTGCCCACCATCGACTGCACCGCGGCCTTCACCAGCCGGCGCGAGAAGCTGCGCTACCCCGTGCCCGCGCACCGCAGCTTCTTCCTCCCGGGCCCCGATACGCGCCGCACCCCGCGCGAGGCGCTGTGCGAGGACATCCTCGATGCGCTCTCCCTGGGCGTCGGCGACTACTTCGAGAAGACGCGCGCCTTCAAGGTCATCGGCATCGCGCTCTCGGGTGGTCGTGACTCGCTGCTGACGCTGCTCATCGCCCACCGCTATGCGAAGCGTGTGCGGCCGGACAACCCCGGCAGCCTGCTGCGCGCTTTCTACATGCCCAGCCGTTACTCCAGCGACGCCACCCGCGAGGCCGCGGAGACCATCGCTCGGGAGCTGGGAGTGTCCTTCCTGGTGGTCCCCATCGAGGAGGCCTTCGAGCGCGAGCTGTCCATTGCGCACACCATGCTCGCGGGCGCCGAGGTGACGCCCATCACCGAGCAGAACATCCAGGCCCGCCTGCGCGCCCAGCGCATGTGGAACTGGTCCAACTCCAGCGGTGGCCTCTTCCTGCAGACGGGCAACATGAGCGAGCGCGCCGTGGGCTACACCACCACGGGTGGAGACCTGATGGGCGCGCTGGCCGTCATCGCCAACGTGCCCAAGACGGTCGTCATGTTCCTGTTGGACTACCTGCTGGAGCAGACGGGCTACGAGGGCATCCGCAAGGTGCTGGCCAAGCCGGCCGGGCCGGAGCTGGCGCACAACCAGGTGGGCGAAGAGGAGCTGATGCCCTTCCCCATCCTCGACGCCTGTTTCTATCTCTTCGCGGGAGAGAAGCTGGTCCCCTCGGAGATGCAGGCCGCATTGGAGGCCATGTTCCCCGAGGTGGAGAGCGCGCGGCTGCGCGGCTACGTGGAGAAGTTCACCCGGCTCTTCCTCCAGTCCATCTACAAGTGGGTGCAGGCGCCGCTGTCGCTGCACATCGGCAACCTGGACCTGGACCGTGAGCGTGCGCTGCAGCTTCCCGTCGTCACCAGCAGCGACTGGACGAAGGGGTAGAGGCGCTGTCCTCTAAGCTGCGCACGCTCCGCGCCCTCGCCATCCCTACCTCGCCCGGTTGGATGCTTCCCGGTCGAGGTCACGGCTCAATCCCGGCTCTTGCTTCAAGCCTTGCCTCGGATCTTCCCGGTAATGAACTTCTCGTCAGCCACCCGACGGACGGAGGTTCGGATGAAAGTGAAGATTCTGGCTGGGCTCGTGACCGCGCTGATCTACGGCAATGCCGCGATGGCCCAGGACGTGGACGACACGAACACCGACAACACCCAGGGACAGCAGACGTCCCCGGACAACTTCGGCGGCTCGGGTCTGAGTGACACCGATCAGGATGATCTCATCATCCTCGACCAGGAGGACGTCGCTCCGGTGCCCGACACCGGCCTGCAAGAGGAGGGCGTGGGTGGTTCGGGCCAGGTCGGTCAGCCTGGTCAGCCCATGCAGCCTGGTCAGCCCATGCAGCCTGGTCAGCCCGTGCAGCCCAAGCCGGGCATCCCCATTCAGGGCCAGGGCGGCATGACGCTCTACTGCACTCCGGTGCAGGGCCAGGCCACTGGCGGCAGCGGTGAGATGCAGGGCAACGAGCCGTCCTCGCTGCAGCCTGAGACCGGCCAGGCCACACCCCCGCCGAGCGAGGCCACACCCCCGCCGAGCGCGGTCGTAATCCCTCCGAGCGAAGAGGCCGTCGGCGGCTCCGGCTACGAGGTGAAGGAGGAAGACCAGGGCCAGAAGAAGGGCGACATGCGCGGAGTGTCCGTGCTCGTCGGTGCCGGCGTGGAGGGCTACACCGGTGGCCTCGCTCCTGAAATCAACCCCGGCGCCACCGTGGGCGTGGTGGCCGCCTTGAAGCCCACCAAGGTGCTCGGCCTCGAGCTCGGCTACAGCGGTGCGGTGAACAACCTGGATACGGACGTGGGCGGCAGCGGTCCGGACATCGTGCGCAACGGCGCCGTGGCCAACCTCACCCTCGGCCTGACCGCGGCTCCCATTCAGCCCTACCTGCTCGGCGGCTTCGGCATGAACTGGTACAACATCCGCAACGGCCAGGGGCTCGGCTTCACGGACGACACCAGCTCGCGCATCCCCCTGGGTGCCGGTCTGCGCACGCACTTTGGTGACTTCACCGCCGACGCGCGCGTCAACTACAACGTCCTCCTCAGCGAGGACTTCGCCCCCGGCGTGGACAGCAGCGAGTTCACTAACGGTAGCTACCAGGGCACCCTCAACATCGGCGGTACCTTCTGAGATTGCCCGTGTGATGGCGGCATGACAGTCCAGCGGCGCGGTGCCTCGACGAGTGGGCACCGCGCCGCGTTTTTCCTTCCGAGAGAGCAGCGCGCGTGCCACCAGCACGTTAAGGTGGGGCCTTTCACGGGAGACAGTGCATGAGCTTGAAGGTGGATGACGTGAAGGTGGGTACGGGCGCCGAGGCGACCTCGGGCAAGACGGTGACGGTTCACTACGTGGGCACCCTCACCAATGGCTCGAAGTTCGACAGCAGCAGGGATCGCGGCCAGGGCTTCTCCTTCCGGCTCGGCGCGGGCCAGGTCATCCAGGGCTGGGACAAGGGCGTGGCCGGGATGAAGGTCGGCGGCGTGCGCAAGCTCACCATCCCCCCCGAGCTGGGGTACGGCGCCGGCGGCTTCCCGCCCGTGATTCCGCCCAACTCGACGCTCGTTTTCGAAGTGGAACTGCTGGAAGTCCGCTAGGAGGCCTCCATGGCCACGATGGAAATCGGTAAGGAGAACTTCGAGGCCACGGTGTCCAAGCAGGGCATCGTCATGCTCGACTGGTGGGCAGCGTGGTGCGGTCCCTGCCGCAACTTTGCTCCCATCTTCGAGAAGGCCTCCGATAAGCACCAGGACGTCATCTTCGGGAAGATCGACACGGACGCGCAGCCGGAGCTCTCTGGCATGTTCCGCATCCGCTCCATCCCCACGCTGATGATCTTCCGCGACGGCATCCTGCTCTTCGAGCAGGCCGGAGCGCTGCCGGCGGCGGCCCTGGAGGAGCTGATCGGCAAGGTGCGCGCGCTGGACATGGACGAGGTGCGCCGGGAGATCGAGAAGCACAAGAAGGCTCAGGAACCGCAGGCCTGAGATGTCCCTGAGCGCGGTCCTGTTCGACATGGATGGAGTCCTCATCCGCAGCGAGGAGGCGTGGCTGCGGGTGTTGGAAGACGCGGGACGGCGCTTCCGGGGCAGCCCGGTGACGCGCGAGGAGTTCGCGCCCACCTTCGGGCAGGGCACGGCCGAGGATGTGCGCGTCTTCGGCCTGCGCTGCACCCCCGCAGAGCTGGATGCCTTCTACGTGGAGCACCTGCCCGCCTATGCCGGTGAGGTGTGGGTGAACCCGGACGCGCGCGAGCTGCTGGATTCCCTGGCCTCGCGCGGCCTGCGCCGGGCGGTGGTGACCAACACCGTGTCCGCGCTCGCTCGGGCGCTGCTCGGGGCCGCGCGCTTGCTCGACTTCTTCGAGGTGCTGGCGTGCTCGGACCTGGTGGTCCACGCCAAGCCGGCGCCGGACCTGGTGCTGTACGCGCTCGGCCAGTTGGGGGTGACGCCAGGAGAGGCGCTGATGGTGGGGGACTCTCGCTTCGACCGGGGTGCTGCCCAGGCCGCGGGCGTGCGCTTCGTGGGGCTGGGGCTGGACGGGGATGTCCGCATCGAGCGGCTGGGCGAGCTGCTGCCCCTCACAGGGGCCCCGGCGTCTCCTGGAGCGCGTTGAGGTAGTCGACGATGGCGCCCACCTCCGCGTCGCTGAGCATCTGCTCGGTGAAGGCGGGCATGGCGCCCACTCCCTTTCGGATCTGCGTGCGCATGGCAAAGCCCGGCAGCGGCTTGTTGGCGATGCCTGGGCCAAGGCCCCCTGCTCCTCCCGGGTGGCAGCCGTTGCACTCGCGCATGAAGAGGGCCTGCCCCTGCTTCTGCCGCTCGGTGAGTTGCAGAGGTGGTCCGAAGGGTACTCCCCGGCGGGCAGGGCCACAGCCAGTGGAGGCCAGGGTCGCCAGGGTGGTGAGCGCGAACAGGCAGCCGGTGGCTCTCATGGGCCCTCCTTCTTGCCGGTGGGCGTGATGCGCCAGAGTACGCCCGTGCTCCGGTGGGGCTGGATGTCCTTGCCGAGGACGGACATGACCCCGAAGTCGACGACGTACAGCGCACCATTGTCCGGGTCGAAGCGCACGGAGATGGGGCGCTCGAGCCCGCCAGTGCCCAGGTGCGAGGCCGGGCCGCCATTGCCCTGGTCCTTGTTGGCGGCGAAGTCCTGGACGACGCCGGTGCTGATGTCCACGCGCACCACCTTGTAGCCCACCGGCGACATCACCTTGCCTGTGTCGGGGGCCTGGTCGCCGAACTGCGCCACGAAGGCCTGCCCGCCGTAGCCGAAGGCGCCGCCGCGCGAGAAGTCGAGCCCGTTCGAGGACGAGTGCACACCGAAGAGGGCCACCGGTTGCGGTGGTGGGGCAGGGTGCTCGGCCAGGAGGAACTGGGGCGGATGGTCCTTGTCGGGCGGTTTGAACCACTCCTGATTGACGGGGCGGCCCCCGGCGAAATCGGGGAAGCCGTACCAGCGTCCGGGCTCCACCGCCCAGAGGTAGTCCCCGGCACCGAAGATGGGGCGGCTGCCGCGTTCGTCGTAGCCGTTCTCCGTCACGTACAACTGGCCCTCTGGAGAGAAGGCGAGGCCATACGGGTTGCGGAAGCCCCACGCCACCAGCTCCGGCACGGTGGCACCAGGCGCGAGCCGGAAGACGGCGCCGGAGCACGGCAGTCGACCTCGGATGACCTGGTCCGGTTTCGTGGCCGTGCCGAAGGGGACGAAAGCGCCGGTGGTGGTCTGGTCGTCCGGGTCGGGCGTGCGGGGGTCAGGGCTGGTGAAGCTGAGTCCGCGCAGGATGACGTCGCGGCAGGGAATGTCGTGGAACTCGGAGGCACGCGACATCCAGTTGATGCTCTCCGCGTTCGAGCTGTCCGGCCCCACCACGCCTGAGTTCGTCGCAGTGCCTACGGAGAAATAGAGCGCTCCATCCGGACCGACTGCGGGCCCGTTGGTGTGGTGATCTCCCAGGCTGGGCAGGCCGGAGACGATGGGGGTGAGCGTTCCGTCCGGGGTGATGCGGACGATGCGGCCACCTCCCTGGGTACCGCCCTCGGCGACGTAGAAGGCGCCCTCGTGGAAGACGACGCCTGTCCAGGGCGGCTGCGCGCCCGTGGCCACCACCGTGTGGGTGCCGTCCGGGTTGATGCGCAAGAGGCGTGGCTCGGTGAAGTCCTCGCCGTAGGAGTAGCCTGCCTCGATGACGTAAGGCGTGCCCTGGGCGTCGAAGGTGACCGAGGTGGGGTAGGTGAGGCCGGTGGCGATGGGGTCGATGCGGTAGTCGGCGGGCAGGGCGATGGCGGCTGGGTCGATGCGCCGAGGCGGCTGGAACACCTCCCGGGTCTTGTCTCCCGCGGTGAGGCGGAAGCAGCCGGAGCCGAGCAGCAGCGCGCAGGTCACGAGGGCCGGACGGACGAGGTCGAAGCGCATGAGAGGCGCCCGGACAGTAGGGGAACTCCGTTCAGCCCGTCAGCGCATTCCGTGACCAGCGTCGCGTGTGGAACGTTGCTGTGGTGCAGCGCCCAGATGCGACGCGGCGGTCCGTCTGACCCGAGCAGTCATCTGTTAGGAGGTGCCCAGCCGAGGGGCCAACGGCTGGCTGCTCGTGGCAACTCACACGGGGGACGAGCAGGTTCATGCCGAGCCCTTCGACGCGGTGGAGCGCCGGTGGCTCGCCCTGGAGCCGGCCGGGCTGTGAACAGTCGGGTGCCCCCACGTTTCCGGGCGGGGGCCCTTCTGAGGCAGGCTTGGGGTCATGGCGTTGGAACGGGTCCGGTCCTGGTGGCGCGGCGAGACGGCGCAACCGCTGCGTCCGCTGGTGGAGTGGTTGGGTCGCTACCCGTTGCTGCTCGTGTTCCAGGCGCTGCCGGTGTGCATCGTCTGGGGTGGGTTCGAAGCGCTCGGACTGCCGAGCCTCTTCTTCCACGACGTGCCCCGGGTGACGTTCATCGCGGCCTTCATGGCGGCGATGTTGTTGGGGCAGCTGTGCTTCATCGGCTACCTGTTGGACGCGGACGAGGAGTGGGCCCTGTCGCCTCGGCGGGGCAAGCCGGGTGGGGTTCCGCCCACCATCCGCTGGTACCTCTTCAGCACCGGCACCTATCCCGCCTGGCTGGTGGTGCTCAGCATCCCGTGCCTCATCGACCGGCACTTCGCCTTCCTCTTCGGTGTCCTGGCCGCGGTGGGAGCCATGCTGCTGATCACACGCGGCGCCGAGGCGTTGCAGCGCTGGTGCGAGTCGGACCGGAAGCGCCACCGCTGGCTGCGGTGGATCGAGGCCACGTTCTTCCGCAGGCGCTCGACGCACATCGTGGTGCTGCACGTGCTGCAGGGCGGGCTGCTGGCGATCTTCCTGCTGGGCTATCTGCTGGTGGCCGCGCACGTGTCCATCACGGGCAATCACGGGTGGGTGTCGCCGGCCGTGGTCATCTGCGTGGCGATCGGCCTGTGCGGAGCCATCTACGGGGCCATCTGCTTCTTCTTCCCCGAGCGGAACCTGGGCGCCCTCATCCTCTCGGGCGTGCTGGTGGTGTTCGCTGGACGAGGGTGCTCGGACGTCTCCTCCTATGACGAGCTGTCCCTGCCCCAGCCGCCCGCATACGCGGGAGCGAGCCTCGCCTCTCCCCAGGACGCGGGGCTGCTGGGAGACGGGGCGGTGCTGAACGCGTGGCTGGCGCGGATGCGGGCGGAGCCTCCTCCGGGTGCGGTGTGGCCCTCGCCAGGCGAGGTGCGGCTCGCTTCAGGGCAGGCGGGGCCGCGCTGCGAGCCGGGGCCGAGGCCTCGGCTCGCCCTGGTGGCGACGAGTGGCGGGGGCATCCGCGCCGCGGCGTGGACGGCGCACGTGCTCTCCAAGCTGCAGGGGCCGGAGGGCGTGCCGGGCTTCCACCGCTACGTGCGTCTCGTCACCGGGGCCTCGGGTGGCATGGTGGGAGCGGGCACGTGGGTGGCGGGGCTCCATCCCGGAGGCCTGGCGAGCCCCGAGTCCCTGCCCACGATGATGCAGCAGGACAGTCTGTCTTCGGCGGCCATCGCGCTGCTGCTGCCCTTCGGCGAGGGTCGCGGGCGAGCGCTGGAGAGCGCCTGGGTGCGGCACACGGACGGCCTGCTGGGACGCACCTTCGGGGACCTGCGCTCGGGCGAGGCGGAGGGCTGGCTTCCCTCCCTGGTGTACACGCCCATGCTGGTGGAGGACGGGCGGCGGCTGCTGGTGAGCAACCTGGACCTGTCGGCGCTGACGTCGTCGGAAGCGAGCTCTCTGGTGGTGGAGCGCAACGGCGATGAGCCCCGGGGCAAGGCGCTGTCCCGGCTGTCGCTCTCGGGGGTGCAGCTCTTCCAGCTCTTCCCACTCAAGCAGCGGGCCTTCGAGGTGGCGGCCGCGGCGCGGATGAGCGCGTCGTTCCCCTACGTCAGCCCGGCGGGCTCGCTGCCCACCTCGCCGCGCATTCGCGTGGTGGATGCGGGCTACTACGACAACTACGGGGTGGACCTGGCGGTGCAGTGGCTGCACACGCATCGCGAGTGGGTGCTCGAGTGCACCTCGGGGGTGGTGCTCATCCAGATTCGAGATCACCTGGGCAATGGCCGGCGCACGAAGCTACAGGTGGTCGCGGAGAGCCAACTGATGGATGGGCTGACGTCCCCGGTGGAGGCGGTGCTGCGGGCGCGCGAGTCCAGCATGTCCTTCCGCAACGACGAGCTGCTGAGCCTGGTGCAGGACGAGCTGAACGTGAACGAGCCGTGCTTCTTCACCACCGCCATCTTCGAGCTTGGCGAGACGGCCCCGTTGAGCTGGGCGCTCACGAACCAGGACGTGGCGAGGCTGGAGCACGCGGCGGACAGCCCCGCGCTGCGCGCCCGGGTGGACGCAGTCCGCGAGTGGCTCACCGCGGGTCCCGAGGCACAGCAGCGGGCTCGGGAACGCGGACTGTGTCCTGGTGGACGCGAGCTGTAGCCCTCGCGCCCGAGGCCCTCAGACGCCGGGGATGATGGGGCGCAGCGCCGCGGCGAACTCCTCCTCGCCCGGGTAGACGGGGTGGCGCACCCACGTCCGTGCCTCCACGCCGCCGCGCAGCAGCTGCGTGCCCGTCTCCGGCTCCAACGTCCACTCCGGCACGTCCCCCACGAGGTACTCCACTCCCCACGGTGAGGCACATTCTTCCCAGTCTTCCTGCGGCAGGTTCCCCCATGGGTAACGCCTTCCATCCGTCCCACGGGCCGCCATCTCCCACTCATCCGCACTGGGGAGGCGGATGTGCGTGTTCTCAATCCGTGAGAGTTCCTCGCACAGCCGCTCGGCTTCCTTGAAGGAGCCCAGCCACACCTGTTCGTGGTCAAGCACGACACGGGTGGGTAGCGGGTTACCCACCCATTTCGCGAGAGGACGATCCACGGGGACCTGGGCCACGAAGAAGCCCGGGGACGTCACCTGGCGCACGGGGTTGGCGCCCAGCAGGTGCTCCACGGGGGCAATCCACCGCAGTGGCAGCCCCGAGCGCTCCAGGTAGAAGCGGCCATCTTTTTGGATCACCCCGGGCGGCAACTGCCGGGGCGTCTTGCCCATGGCCAGGGGCGTGGTGAGCGCGTGCAGCAGCATCGACGCGGGGTCCGTCACCTCCAGATCGCCGGCGAGCAGGCGCCACAGCGGCCGGAGCGGATCCCTCCCGGGCACGCTATCCCCTGGGTGCCGGCGCTCCTGGAGGTATCGAATGACCCCCTGCCAGAGCTGCTCGAGGAAGCGGCGCTCGCGTGGCTCATCCACCTCCTGAAGCAAGGTGGGCAGGTCGGAGGACTGGAGGGCGGGCAGCACCTCTCGCGCCCGCAGCCGGGCGGCGGCCAGCACCGCTGTCATCCGCACCTCCAGGTCAGAGTCCTTGAGGGCCAGGCGCAGCACCTCGTCGAAGCGGGGATCATTGCCCTGCTCGAGCATCAACCAGCGCAGCGCCTGCCGCCGCTCCTCGAGCGTGGACAGGCCCCGGGACACCACCGTGTTCTCCTGGCGCTCACCAGACTCGGGCAGGAGCCCCGGGTATAGCTGACCCCCCACCTCCTGCACCCCAGAGAGGCCCCGGCCGACGAGCGACTGCACCCTCAGGACGTAGGGGCCGATGACCAGCTCGTCCTCGAATTTCAGTACGGACGGATGGGCGACCGGTCTCCCGTTGAGCCAGGTTCCATTCTTCGAGCCTTCGTCCAGCACGATGGCGGCTCCCTCGATGGCGACCAGTCTGCAGTGGGTGCGTGAGACGCTCCCACTGTCGAGCACGAGATCGTTCGTCGGGTCCCTCCCGATGGCAATCTCCCGCGATGACAGCGTGCCCGTCTTCATGTTGCTCTCTCCAATGAGCCCGACAGTGATGTTGAACACGCGTGCTCCTCTGTCTGGGGGGCCGGTCCACCGCCCGGCAGCTCCCAAAATACCAAGCACGATGCGTGCCAACCGTGGACTTTTACAGGGTGCCCCGTACATCCGGGCATTTCAGGGCCCGGTGTGCGCCCCCTATACCCGGGTCCGGGGGCGGATGCCTGTCAAAACTGCTATCAATCGTGACAGTGAAGTCGCACTCGGGAGCGCGCATGACGACCGGTGACGATGGGCCGCCCTCTCCTCCGAGGCGGCTCTCACGTAGCTGGACGCACGAGGCCGTCCCCTCGACCCGTGTGGACGATCCGGAGCTGGACCTCGACACGCGCAACGAGCGGGTGATTCGGGAGCCCCGAGAGGCGGAGGCCGGCCCGGAGGGGGCCCTGGGCTGGGAAGCGCCGTACAGCGAGCCCAAGGCCCTGTTGGTACAGCGGGAGGGCGTCGAGGACTTGCTGGTGCCGCTGTACCCGGACCGCTCGTATGTCTTCGGGAGGGCGCCCGAGTCCACGGTGGTGTTCCCGCACGATGCGGTGTCGCGGCAGCACGGGCGGCTGTCATTCCGCGAGGATCTGCGCTGGGTGTACCGGGAGCTCAACTCGAAGAACGGGAGCTTCATCGGGCGCGAGGAGGAGCAGGGGGTGGTGGACGCTCGCCTGCACTTCCAGCGGGTGGGCCCCTCGCGCGATCAGGTCCTCGAGGCTGGGGACGTGGTCCTGCTGGGCAACGGCAAGAGCCGCATCACCTTGCTGGCGGAGGTGCCGCAAGGCGTCGGTGCGGACCCTCGTGCGGGGAAGGAGCCCTCTTCTGTCACGGTGCAGTTGGATCGCTCCATCGAGCGCTGTGCTCGCCATCACCTGCCGGTGTTCCTGTTGGGCAAGTCGGGCACGGGAAAGACCTTCATCGCGCGGGAGATCCACAGCCGCAGCGGGGTGGAGGGTAACTTCGTCATCCTCAACTGCGGCCGGCTCCCGCAGGACATGAATGCGCTCACCAGCGAGCTGCTCGGGCACGTGAAGGGCGCGTTTACCGGGGCGGCCATCGCGCGGGTGGGCAAGCTCTACAGCGCCAACGGGGGCACGCTCTTCCTGGACGAGGTGGAGCACCTGTCGAGCCTCGCGCAGGACTTTCTCATCGACGTGCTGGAGGGCACGGGTAGCCTGGCTCCTTTCGGGGCGGCCCCGGACTACCGCGAGCCACCGCCCCACTTCCGGCTCGTCTCCGCCTCGAAAGTGCCGTTGCGGCAGACCGGTCTCCGGCAGGACCTCACACAGCGGCTGGCGACGGGAGACTTCATCATCCTCCCCACGCTCGAGGAGCGGCGCGAGGACATCCCGAATCTGGTGGAGGCCTTCCTGCACCGGCTCAAGGTGGAGCAGCAGTACGACGCCGAGCTCACCAGTGATGCCATCGCCTTCCTGCAGAAGGCGAGCTGGCCGGGGCAGATTCGTGAGTTGGAGTCGACGGTGAGGACGGTGGTGGCCCGCGAGGCGGCGCAGCAGGAGCTGGAGGGGCTCGTGCGCCGGCGGACCGTCGTCACGCTGGAGGCGGTGCGGACCTACCTGGAGCAACGGGAGCTGGGTTTTGGAGGCCCGGCCTCCGAGCCGGTGACGCAGGAGCACCGACCCTCGAGGGAGACGCTCGTGCCCGTGCGCAAGCGCCCCAGTGACCTGACGGAAGAGGACATCCGGCGCGCCCTGGAGAAGCATGAGGGCAACAAGACCCGGGCCTCCGTGGAGCTCCGGGTCGCGCTCAACACGCTCAAGGCGCGGATGAAGGTGCTCGGCATCGACTGATGAAGCGGGGAAGCCGCACCGGCAACCGCTCGAGGTGGGCCCGGCTCAGGGCGGGTTCCTGGCGCTCCCACCGGACCAGTTCGAGCAGTCCTGCCTGGAGGTGGGTCCGCCCGGAGGTGCAGCGTCCGACGAGCGACTGGACCTTCAACACGTAGGGGCCGATGACCAGCTCATCGTGGAAGGTGAGGAACGAGGGATGAGTCAGCGGCTCGCCGTTGATCCAGGTGCCGTTGCTCGAACCCTCGTCCATCACCAGGGCCCCACCCTCGACGGACACCAGCCGGCAGTGGTGGCGCGAGACGAGCTCGTTATCGAGCACCAGGTCATTCCCCGCGGCGCGGCCGATGCTGATTTCGCGCGGCGCCAGCGTCCCCGTCTGCTTGTCGTTCTTTCCGATACGCCTGACAGTGATGACGAACACGTGTGCTCCTGATGGCGAGGCGTGGTCATCAACCGGTCCAATCGGTTGATGGGCACCACCCAGAGCACGGCGCGTGCCGGGAGCCATCGAGGTGTGATTCCCCAGTTATTTCAATGGCTTGTGTCCGGACGTTGCCTGTTCCCCGGGGGCCTGTCGGCGGTGACTCATCAAAGCTGCTATCAATGTTGACGGCAATCAGTCCGGAGGGGGCACGCATGACGACCCGGAAGTGGCCAGGGGATGAGCAGGGCGAGGAGGCGCGGGAAGGGGAGACGCTGAGTGGCCCCTCGCTCGAGAAGACCCGCATCTCCATCCGTGCGCTCACGGAGCCCTCCCGCGACCCTCGCGTCAACTGGACGTCGGACCTGTCCTCCACCAGCGGTGGTCAGTTGAGCGTGCTCGGGGAGCTGACACCGGAGCAGGACGTGGAGGATGCGCCCTACCGCGAGCCCAGGGCGCTGCGCGTCCAGCGGGAGGGGGTTGAGGAGCTGATCGTCCCCCTGTACCCGGACCGCTCGTATGTCTTCGGGAGGGCGCCCGAGTCCACGGTCGTGTTTCCGCACGACGCGGTGTCGAGGCAGCACGGGCGGCTGTCGTTCCGCGAGGATCACCGTTGGGTGTACCGCGACCTCAACTCGCGCAACCACAGCTTCCTGGGTCGGAGCGAGGTCCAGGTAGAGGGAGACGAGCGCAGGCACTTTCAGGGCATCAGGGCCTCGAGGGACCATGTGCTGGAGGCAGGTGACGTCATCCTGCTGGGGAACAGCCGCAGCCGCATCACCCTGCTGGAGGAGGTGCCGCACGGATTGGTGGCGGGCCCTCGCTCGCAACAGGCGGGATCTCCCGAGACGCTCCGGCTCGAGCGCGCCATCAATGTCTGTGCCCGTCACCACCTGCCGGTGTTCCTGCTGGGCAAGTCGGGCACGGGGAAGACTTTCATCGCGCGGGAGATCCACAGTCGGAGCCAGCTCGAGGGGAACTTCGTCATCCTCAACTGTGGCCGGTTGCCGCAGGACACGAACGCGCTCACCAGCGAGTTGCTCGGACACGTGAAGGGCGCGTTCACGGATGCCATCTCCCGGGTGGGCAAGCTCTACAGCGCCAACCGAGGCACGCTCTTCCTGGACGAGGTGGAGTTCCTGCCGCGCCTCGCGCAGGACTTCCTCATCGACGTGCTGGAGGGCACGGGCAGCCTGGCCCCACTGGGGGCTCCCGCGGACTACCGCGAGCCACCCCCTCGATTCCGGCTCATCTCCGCCTCCAAGGTGCCGCTCCAGAAGACCGGTCTGCGGCCGGACCTCACGCAGCGGTTGGCGACGGGAGACGTCATCATCCTCCCCACGCTCGAGGAGCGGCGCGAGGACATTCCGAACCTGGTGGAGGCCTTCCTGCACCGGCTCAAGGTGGAGCAGCAGTACGACGCCGAGCTCACCAGTGATGCCATCGCCTTTCTGCAGAAGGCGAGCTGGCCAGGGCAGATTCGCGAGCTGGAGTCGACGGTGAGGACGGTGGTGGCCCGCGAGGTGGCGCACCAGTCACTGGAAGGCATCGAGCACCGGCGGGCTGTCATCACGCTGGAGGCGGTGAAGAGCTATCTGCTCCAACGGCAGGTGGGCTTCGAGGGGGTGGAGCCCTCCTCCGTGGCCAGGGCGACGATGACCATCCCGGCGCTGCCTGCGTCCGTGCGCAAGCGGCCCGCGGACCTGACTCGGGAGGAGCTCCAGGGTGCACTGGAGAAGCACCAGGGTAATAAGACCCGGGCTGCCCAGGAGCTGGGCATCGCGGTGAATACGCTCAAGGCTCGGATGAAGGCGTTCGGCCTCGGGTGAGGGGCCCGGGCAGGGCGAGCGACTCATCTGCCGAGCTCGTTGAGAGGCAGCCTCCACAGCTCGCGGCCCGTGGCTGAGGTGGCGGTGACAAAGAAGACGTGCCTTCGGGTGGCCCTGAATACGTTCGGAAAACTGTCCATCAGCCCCGGCGACAACTCCTGGAACAGGCGCGTCCCTCCCGGCGTGCCGTCGCTCATCCACAGCTCGATCCCGGTGGTGCCGTCATTCGCGGAGAGCAGCATCCGCCCGGCTACCACGAAGATCTCCAAGGGATTCCCACTGGCCGCTCCAGGTGCGATGTCCTTGAAGAGGACGGTCCCCTCCTGCGTGCCGTCGCTCACCCAGAGCTCGGTGCCCAACGCACCGTCGTCGGCCCCGAAGAAGAGCTTGCCCTGAAACACCGCCAGCGGAGTCGGGAACGAGAAGCCCGGTCCCGGCTTGATGTCCCGCAGCAGCACGGTGCCCTCGGAGGTGCCATCCGTCCGCCACAGCTCACGGCCGTGCTCGTTGTCCTGCGCGACGAAGAGGACCGTGCGCCCCAGCACCGTGAGCTGCGTGGGAAAGCCGCTCTCCGGGCCGGGGAGGATGTCCCGGAGCATGAAGGTGCCTTCCGGCGTCAGGTCGCTTCGCCACAGCTCATTGCCCAGGAACGAGTTGGCGCTGAAGATGATGAGCTCCGGAGTGGCGACCAGCTCGTTGATGCCGAAGCTTTCCGGCCCGGGGGTGATGTCCACCGCGAGCCGCGTGCCCCGCTGGGTGCCATCCGTGAGCCAGAGCTCGCGACCATGCTCCTCGTCGCCCGCGACGAAGAGGAGCTGCCCGCCCCGCTCGGTGAAGATGAAAGGAAACGAGCCATCAGCGCCGGGGTTGATGTCCTTCACCAGCCGCGTGCCCCGGGTCGTCCCGTCCGTCCGCCACAGCTCCGTGCCGTGGACGCCATCGTCCGCCGCGAAGTACGCCGCGTCACCCAGCACGAACGCTTGGGGGAAGCCGACGCTGCCTCCAGCGCCTGGGTTGATGTCCTTCACCAGCCGCGTGCCTCCCGGCGTTCCGTCACTCCGCCACAGCTCCGCGCCGTGGACGCCGTCGTCCACGAAGAAGAGCACCGCGCCGTCGAGCGCACACACCAGTTCTGGTGTCGAGCCCTCGGGTCCGGGAATGATGTCCTCGACGAGCCGGGTGCCCTCGGCGGTGCCGTCCGTCCTCCACAGCTCCGCGCCGTAGCTCGGGTCGTTCGCGGTGAAGAAGAGCTTCTGGCCCAAGGCGAGATTCCAGGAGATGAACGGGTCCCCCGGCCCGGGGATGATGTCCTGCACCAGCTGCGCCGGCCCGGAGCCGCCCGCGCCTCCATTGAACTCCGTCGCCTGGGATGCGAGCCCGGTGTTCACGCCAGCACCCTCTTCATCGGGCTCTGCGAAGGAGGCCACCCTGGCCGCCTCGAGCATCCGCCCGCGACTGCCGAGCTTCATCGCCCACAGCTCCGTGCCGCGGTTTGGCTCCGTGGCCACGAAGAACACCCGCGAGCCAGCGCGCGTGAACTCGTGGGGCGCGCTGGAGAAGGCACCGGGCACCAGGTCCTCGAGCCGCTTCGTTCCCGCTGACGTGCCGTCGCTCGTCCAGGGCTCGTGCCCCCGGCTCCAATCGCGGGCCGTGAAGAAGAGCCGGCCGGCCTGCGCCGTCAATTGCTGGAGACTGGAGCTATCCGGTCCGGGCCTCACGTCCTTGACGCGGAAGGTGCCGCGCTCGGTGCCATCGCTGCGCCACAGCTCGTCTCCCGCCTCCGGCGTGTACGCGGAGAAGTACAGGACGCCGTCGAGCTGCGCCGACTCACGGGGGTGGGCGCTGCCCGGTCCCGGGAGGATGTCCTTGACCATTCGTGTTCCCCCTCGCGTGCCGTCGCTCGTCCACAGCTCGGTGCCATGCACGCCGTCGTCAGCGAGGAAGAAGAGGCGGCGGCCCGCGGTAACGAGTGTCTGGGGAAGGCCGAAGCGCAGCTCGGCGAACACCTCCGCGACGGGCACCGTTCCCTCGGGCGTGCCGTCGCTCTTCCAGACCGTGATGGGCCGCGCCGGCGCGACGGAGAGGTCATCGGTCTCCTCGCCCACGATGAAGTAGAGCACTCCGTCCGCTTCGACCGGGTTCGTCTCGAACACCTCGAAGGGCGCGCCCGAGAAGTCATGCAGCAGCACCGTCCCTCCCGCCTTGCCGTTGCTGCGGTAGAGCGCATCATCCACGAAGAAGAAGAGCCGGCCGTTCATCGCCGTCAGGTTCCCCGGTGCGGACGGCAGGCCGGTGGGGACGGGACGGGTGCTGCCAGGTGTGCCCTCCGTTCGCCACAGCACCTGGCCCACGTCCGGGGAGGACGCGATGAAGTAGAGGACGTCATCCAGCGCCGTCATCGCGAAGGGGAACGAGCCCTCGGGACCGGTGTTGATGTCCTTCACGAGCCGGGTGCCCGCTCGGCTCCCATCGCTCGTCCATAGCTCCGTGCCATGGGTGCCATCATCGGCGGTGAAGTAGACGCGCCGCCCCGCCACGGTGAGGTCCAGAGGATCCGAACCGACCGGCCCGGGACGGATGTCCTCCACCACGCGCGTCCCGCCGGGGGTGCCGTCGCTCTTCCACAGCTCGGTGCCATGCTCGACGTCCGTGGCACCAAAGAAGAGCGTTCCCCCCACGTCCCTCAGCCCGTGCGGTCCAGAGCTGAGCTGGCCGGGGACGATGTCCTCCACCCGGGCTGGCTCGCCGTGCGAGGTGGAGTTCCGAGTCTCCGCTTTCACCACGGTCTGGCTCTCACCGGCCGCCTGCACGTCCTCTGGTGTCTCTTCGGGAGATGGAGGGCTCCCCTCACAAGCCAGGCCCAGGGCGAGGGTCAACGGGAGCAACCGAAGCAATGAGGCAGACAAGCGCATGCGGCACCGTTCCTTGCGCACGAAGGGCGTCTCGGGGTGCCAAAGGTAGAGGTGCTCCGCGCGCGAGCCAGAGGTTCCGCGGGAGGTCATGCGTGTCGCCTACACCACGGGGAAGCAGCCCCCGTGGGCGGACGAGCTGCCAGTGAACCCACCAGCCCTGAAGAAGCTGGGCTGCTCTTCCTGGGCTGGAGGTTGGCGCCTTCCGCTCGCCTCAGCTGCAGTCCGGCTGGCCCTTGAGGGGCCTGTTCGTCGTCGTGGAGCAGGCGCAGTTCCTGACCCTGCACTTGAATGAGGTGCTCTCGTCACAGAGGGCGCTCACCCGCCGCCAGCGCAGGATGGGACTGCCCGTGTGCTCCAGATCCTGCGTGAAGAGGTCATCTCCCCGGACGGCGAAGGCGTAGGGGAAGGTTAATTCTTGATGATATTCAACCGGGCGTAGTTGCCGTACTCGCCAGCGTAGCCCTCGATGATGATCAACAACTTCACGCCCTTGACGAGGCCCGAGAGGGTGATTCGCGACTGGAGACCGCTTCCGTAATCGTCGTTGCAGCCCATGATCGACGAAGTGCTGCTGAGGTGGCGGATCTGGAGGACGGTATCGAAGTTCGAGCCGGAAGTGCCGAAGCTGTAGGAGCCCGTCTCAGGCACTGTCCACACGTAGGAGATGTCTCGTGACGAGCCACCGTTGCAACTGACCGACCACTGGTTGGAGGTCGTGGCGATGTTCGCGTAGGTGGCGAGAGGGGAGCCGATCCGCGTGCCCAGGTCTCCCAAGAGGGCCTGCTGATGCACCGTCTCGGACTGCGAGATTTCGGCCGCGGCAGGATCGATGGTTTCACCCGTCTCGGGTTTCGCGGCCGCGGGCGTCACGGGCGCTTCTCCCTCGAGGGGCTCACCCTCGAGCGCGGGGCCACAAGCGCCCAGGAGAAAAGCACAAGCGGCCGCAGAGACAACGGACGTTCCAAGCTTCTTCATGTTCCACCTCGTCAGGGTTGTGTTCGTCAGCTCGAGGTGGGCTCTTTGTTCACGAAGCATTCGCTGCGACGCGTAGCCCGAACCCACTCTCAATAAAGAGAGACAGACCGCGGCCGGGTTATGCATTTCAAATATTTTCCTCATCATCGCCGGAACCAGGTCTGCTCCCTCGGACAGATGCCATTGCCGGCCACGAAGGCGAGCCCCGCCCTGGGAGCGTGTGTCTCCCGGCCGCACCTGGCCGTTGCGTTCCACCGTGCAGCGCACGACGTCCGCTCCCCTGTTCATGACCCCCACGCGTGACACCGCTGGCCTCTCCGGTGGATGCTCGCCCACCGGCGCGTAGGCCAACGACCAGGACGGTGATGATGCGACTTCTCATTCTGTGCGCACTGGTATCGAGCGCGTTGTTTGGCTGTCACCACGAGAGTGAACACGTCTTGCAACTCATCCCGTCGCCCAACGGGGCCTACCAGGTCGTCGTGCTGGATTGCGCCGCGGACGCGAGGGATTGTTCCACCCTGCTCAAGGTGATTCGCGCGGGCGAACCGAAGACCCGCGAGACCCGGTCCGTGCAGGAAATGGTGTTGACCCGCGGCGTGCAGCCGCGCATTGCCTGGATGTCGGACAGCGAACTGGTCATCGAGGTGCCGGGAGGCTCTTCACGTCCCACCATGAAGGGCGAAGTGTCGTTCGTGCTCGCGCCGTGGCGGGCGACAACTTCGTTGTTCGGTTCGAGGCTCCCTCCTGGTGCCGGTATGGCCAGGACCCCTGTCCCGACAGGGCCGCCCACGCTGGCGGAATCGGTCGAAACGAGCTTGGACGAGGCCGTGCGCAAGGGCCTGCTGCGACGCGCGAACCTCGGCGACAAGAAACAGTGGGAAGCGGAGATGGCGCGCCTGGCGCCAGAGCGCGGATTGCCACCGGGTACGGGCGAAATACGGTCCCTCCGCGCGAACTCGGCGGGCACGTTGTCCGACGCGTACGTCGTGCTGAGGCCCATGACGCTTCCGGCAGGCCTCTACGGCGCACATTCTGCGGCGTTCTTCGTGCCGAAAGGCACGGCGCGTCCGCGCGGCAATCCCGGCCATTCCGTGATCTACGACTTCAACGACATGAGTTGTACCGGCGTGGGTTGCGGTTAGTCACCGCTGATGGGCTTCGAGCACTAGGAGCTTGTCGGAGAATCGCCGAAAAACGACTCCTACATACCAACCATAGCGGTGTGTTTGAGTCGCACTACCCCTCATGTAGTGGGTAGCCGAGGTATTCCGACAGGCTCCTAGCGCACCACCACCTGGTCCCGCCCCGCCTGCTTCGCCTGCACGCACGCCGCCTCCGCCGCGTCCAGCAGGTTGCCGTAGGGCTCTCCGGGCCGCAGCCCCACGACACCCGCTGACACCGTGAGGTGGAAATCGCCCGCCTCCGCGTGGAAGCGCCTCGCCGCGAGCCGGCGGCGCAGTCCCTCCGCCAGCCGCGCTCCCATGTCCGGTGTCACCGCGTACAGGCTCACCGCGAAGGCATCCGCCTCCATGCGGCCAATGGGCCCTCGGCCATCCAGCTCCGCCGCGAGCTCGTCCACCAGCCCGCTCAGTGCCGCATCCATCGCCTCGCGCCCGTGCGTGTCGTTGCCTTCCTGGGTCTCGTCCACGTCCACCCAGAGCACCGTCAGCGGTATCCGTGCGTGGTGCGCGTCCGAGACGGCCTTCGCCAGCAAGGACTCGAAGTAGGGGCGCAGGTACGCCCCCGTCAGGGGACAGACTTGTGGGGCGTGTTCAGACAATGGGAAGACCCTCACCCCCGCCCTCTCCCAGAGGGAGAGGGAGTGGACTCAGCCCGCCTTGCGCGAGGCCGCCTTCGTCTTCGCGTGCGCCTTGTCGAAGCCCTCGTAGAAACGCACCGCGTGGTCTCCCACCTTCTGGATGTGCTGGTTGTTCAGGTAGGCCGTCACCGGCGCCGCCACGAACGGCATCGCCCGCCCGAGCGTCTGCAGGCCCCCCTTCTTCAGCAGCACCTCGGCCACCTTCCCCAGCACCCTTGGCCCCGAGCGCTGAATCGGACCCACCCCTGTCGTGTACCCGTACAGGTCCAGCAGCTCGTCGCGCGCCCGCTCGCTCTTCAGGTTCACCTTGTACAGCGTGGCCACGTCCACCAGCAGCGTGAGCTGCAGCCACGCCATCACCGTCAGGTCCGCCGGCAGCCCCAGCAGTCCGAACGCCCCGAACACCCCGCCCGTCATGCTCGCCACGTGCTTCTTCTCGTCGATGATGCGCTGAGCCCGCTCGCGCACCCCCGCCGACGGATAGCGCTGCTCCAGCTCCAACATCCGCTTGCGCGAGCGCGGCACCTCCTGCTGCACCAGGTCCGACAGCTTCGTGTCCGCCAGCTTCTTCAGCTCCGCCGGCGTCAGCTTCTTCACCTTGTCGGCGATGGGGTCATAGAAGGCCATGTGTGTCTCCTCCCTCAGTAACCCCGCTCGGCGAGGTAAAGGTCCACCAGCGCGCCTTCTTCGTACCAGGCGTGACGCATCTCCGCGTCGAACCAGCGCGAGTCCGGCTTCGCCGTCCGCACCTCAATCTTCACCCGGTTGGGCGCCGTGTCGATGACCGCTGCCCGCGCCTTGCAGCCCGAGCCCGGCTCGTCCCCGTAGCCGCCTTCCAGGCACACCTCGTCGCCCACGGACAGCCGGCGCGTGTACACGGTGGCCAGGTACTTCGCCTCGTCACAGTTGCCCCGTATCGAGGTCCCGTGCTGCGAGCACCGATCCTTCAGCGGCGAGCGCACCAGCTGCACCGCTCCCACGAACGGATCCTCGTCGTTGGGATTGGGCCGGAAGGCTTCCTTGTCGGTGGTACAGCCCGCCAGTGCCAGCAGCAGGCCACCGCATGCCCAAGTCCACTTCATCGCGTCCTCGCCTCCAGGGCGGCCAACCGCCCGTTGCTCATGGACGCACGAGCATGGCAAGCCCGCGCCAGAGCGTAAAGCGGTGGGAACCGAGAGCGTCCGGCGCTGCTCAGGCGATGCGGCGCGCCGGGCCCGGAATCTCCTCCGTCTTCCCGGGCACGATGCGGTTCTTCGGGTCCACGAAGACGACCGTGGGCTTCCAGTGGCGCGCCTCGTGCTCCTCCACCTCCGCGAAGGTGGCCAGGATGACCAGGTCCCCCGGCTTGTTGAGGTGCGCGGCGGCGCCGTTGATGCAGATGACGCCGCTGCCCGCCTCGCCTTCCAGCGCGTACGTCTCGAGGCGGGTGCCGCGCGTCACGTTCCACACCGCCACCTTCTCGAAGGGGAGGATGTCGGCGGCGCGCAGCAGCTGGCTGTCGATGGTGACCGAGCCCTCATAATCCAGGTCGGCCTGGGTGACAGTCGCGCGGTGGATTTTGGACTTGAAGAGGATTCGGCGCATGAGGGGGGCCCGGAAGATTGCGGCGCAACCGTAACGGCTGACGCGCCGGGGGACAACTTCCAATGGCGCGTCCGGTCGTCTGCCCCCTTGCCCTACCTCCTAACGCCGGAAATTCAGGAGTTGGGAGACGTCCAGGGGCACGTTCTGCGCGCCGGACACGAGCTTGCCGTCCCACTTCACCTGGGCGTTACCTCCCGAGCGCAGGGCGTTGGCCGCGGTGGCGGCGCTGAGGAAGTTGATGGTGAGGGGGAGTTTGATCTGCCGGGTGGTGCCGGGCTCCAGCATGCCCAGGTCGCCGGTGGAGAGGTTGCCCACATTGGAGCCGGCCACCTTGAGGGCGCCGCTGATGCCGGCCACCGGCAGGGGGAAGCTGTTGCGGTTCGTCACGGTGAGGGGGAACTCCACCGTGGCGCCCTGGAGGGTGACGTTGGCGATGCGGGGGGACTCGAACTGGACCTGGGGAATCTTGGGGACCTCGAAGGTGCCCTCGTGCTCCAGGGGGAACTTGAGCACGCCGATGGGCGTCTTGATGCCCACGCTGCCCTGGGCCTTGTAGCGGGCGGAGTCCTTGGTGAGGAACGTCGTCACCACGGGGGCGATGTCGGCGAACTTCACGTTGGCGGGGAAGACGAGCTCGGACTTGCCCTTGGCGGCAATGTCCAGGCCCTTGGGCGGGGTGCCGGCCACCACCTGCTTGTCCTCGACGAAGAAGGCGTAGTCGATGGAGGCCAGGGACAGGCCCAGGGGGTTGGGGTTGTCCAACTGGTAGACGAGGTCGACGGTGGCGTCGGCGAGCGAGGCCTTGGTCAGGCGCGCCGTCTTGAAGGTGAGGCGCGGCTGCTTGAAGGCGTTTTTCAGCATCTTCTGCATCGAGGCGCAGCCGGCGAGCAGGACGAGACTGAGGGTCGCGACGAGGAGGAGGGGACGGTTCTTCAGGTTCATGGTCATGAGCTTGTCAGCGGACGCGTGAGCAGCCGAGCAATTCAAACCGGCTCGTGGGGCGAGCCGCCATTCATGGGGGAGTGCGTGGGTGGGGGCAGGAGTGGTAATCCTGGGACACCGTGAGAACGCACGACCCAGTTTTCCCCCCATCTCCCCTCTCCCGCCGGGAGAGTGACGGGGTGAGGGTGCCCGCATCCCGGATTCTCCCCGCCCTCCTGTGTGCCTTGCTGTTGCTGTCGTCCTGTACGCGAAGTGCGGGCGCGGAGCCAGCGCGCAAGGTCGCCCTCACGCCGTGCCGGCTGGAGGGTGTAGGCCGGCAGGCGCTGTGTGGCACCCACGAGGTGTGGGAGGACCGCGCGGCGAAGAAGGGGCGCAAGGTGGCGCTCAAGGTGGTGGTGGTGCCGGCGCTCGCGTCCTCGCCGGAGCCGGACCCGCTGGTGCTGCTGGCGGGTGGGCCGGGACAGGGCGCCGCGAAGCTGGCGCGGCACATGGTGCCCATCTTGGATCGCATCCAGCGCAACCGGGACCTGCTCTTCGTGGACCAGCGTGGCACGGGGGACTCGGGGTCGCTCGAGTGTGACCCGGTGCCGCCGGATGCGCCGCTGGCCAAGCAGTTCGACACCAATTACTACGAGGAAGAGTTCCGCAAGTGCCTGGCGAGCTACGACGCGGACGTGCGCCAGTACACCACGCCCATCGCCATGGACGACCTGGACGAGGTGCGTGAGGCGCTCGGCTACGAGAAGCTGAACCTGTACGGCGTCTCCTACGGCACGCGCGCCGCGCTGGTGTACATGCGCCAGCACCCGGAGCACGTGCGCTCGGCCATCCTCGAGGGTGTGGCGCCCATGTCGCTGCTGCTGCCCCTCTACGTCGCGCGTGACAGCCAGCGCGCGTTGGATCTCCTCTTCACCCATTGCGAGCAGGACGCGCAGTGCGCGAAGCGCTACCCGGAGCTGCGGGGTCGCTTCGACGCGATGCTCACGCAACTGCAGCAGGCGCCGGTGCGGACGCGGGTGGAGCACCCTCTCACCGGCGTGCCCGAGGACCTCACCCTCACCCGGGACGGCTTCACCGCGGTGCTGCGCGGGCTGCTCTACATGCCCGAGGCGGCGTCGCTGCTGCCGCTGGTGCTGGACCGGGCGACGCAGGGGGACTGGCGGCCGCTCGTCGCCATCCACCAGGGCATGAGCGGGAGCTTCAACCGCAACATGAGCCAGGGCATGTTCCTCTCGGTGGTGTGCGCGGAGGACGCGCCCCACATCTCGTCCGAGGCCATCGCCCGAGAGGCGAAGGGCACGTGGATGGGTGAGGCGGGGGTGAGCACCATGCTGCTGCCCTGCGCCTTCTGGCCGCGCGGCGAGCTGCCCAAGGACTACCGCGAGCCGGTGAAGTCGGACGTGCCGGTGCTGCTGCTCTCCGGAGAGTTGGATCCGGTGACCCCGCCCTCGTGGGCCGAGGACGCGAAGCGGACGCTGACGCACAGCCTGCACGTGACGCTGCCCGGAGTGGGGCACGGGACGAGCTCCATCGGGTGTGCACGGGCGCTGATGGCGGACTTCGTGGCCCGCGGGAGCGTGGAGGGGCTCGCGCCGAAGTGCGGCGAGGGCCTCAAGCGTCCCCCCTTCTTCACCTCCTTCGCCGGCCCGGTGCCCTGACATGATTGAAGTGACAAACCTGCACAAGCGCTTCGGCGCGGTGACGGCGGTGGAGGACGTGAGCTTCCGCGCCGAGGACGGGGTGGTGACGGGACTGCTCGGGCCCAACGGCGCGGGCAAGACGACCACGCTGCGGATGCTCTACACGCTCATCCGGCCGGACAAGGGCAGCGCCAAGGTGGACGGGATTGAGGTGGCCGAGCGCCCGCTGGAGGTACGCCGGGCCATTGGCGTGCTGCCGGACGCGCGAGGCCTCTACCCGCGCCTGACGGCCCGCGAGCATGTGCGCTACGCAGGCGAGCTGCACGGCCTGTCGGGCGCCTCGTTGGACAAGCGCATTGGCGAGCTGGTGGAGCTGCTGGACATGAAGGACATCGCCGACCGGCGCACCGAGGGCTTCAGCCAGGGTGAGCGCATGAAGGTGGCGCTGGCGAGGGCTCTGGTGCACGGGCCGCGCAACGTGCTGCTGGACGAGCCCACCAACGGGCTGGACGTGATGAGCACGCGGGCGGTGCGCACGCTCATCCGCCGGCTGAAGGACCAAGGGCACTGCGTGGTGTTCTCCAGCCACGTGATGCAGGAGGTGGCGGCGCTGTGCGACCGCATCGTGGTGGTGGCGCGCGGCAAGGTGGTGACGGACGGCACTCCGGACGAGCTGCGCGCACGGACGGGGAAGGACAGCTTGGAGGAGGCTTTCGTGACGGTCATCGGCAGTGACCAGGGGTTGATGCAGTGAAGGCGCTCCTGAAGTCGATCTTCCGCAAGGAGATGAGGGACCATCTTCGTGACCGGCGCTCGGTGGTGAGCGCGCTGGGCTTCACGCTGATGGGGCCCATCATCTTCGGGATGATGTTCACGGTGATGGCGTCCTGGTTCCGCAAGGACAAGCCGCTGGAGCTGCCAGTGGTGGGGCGGGCCAACGCGCCGAGCCTCATCGCGTTCCTGGAGCGGGCCGGTGCACAGCTCTCCGAGCCGCCCGCGGACTACGAGGCGCGCATCCAGGCGGGCAAGCTGGACGCGGTGCTCATCATCCCCGAGGACTACGGCAAGTCCTTCGAGGCGGGGCGCACGGCGGAGGTGCACCTGGTGATGGACAACTCGCGTAACCAGGCGCGAACCACCGTGCACCGGGTGTCTCAACTGCTCCAGGCGTACTCGGGGATGCTGGGCTCGCAGCGGCTGATGGCGCGGGGAGTCGCGCCGGAGCTGGCCATGCCCGTGAAGGTGGAGGAGGTGGACCTGTCCACGCCGGAGCGGCTGGCGGCCAACCTGCTGACCATCATCCCCATCTTCCTGGTGTTCGCGGCCTTCTCGGGCGGGATGAACGTGGCCATCGACGCGATGGCGGGCGAGCGGGAGCGTGGCTCGCTGGAGTCGTTGCTGCTCAACCCGGTGCAGCGCGAGGCGTTGGTGACGGGCAAGTGGCTGGCGACGGTGGTGTTCGCCTGCGCGGCGGCGACAGTGTGTCTGGCGGCCTTCATGGTGGTGGTGACCCAGGTGCCGTTGCAGGACCTGGGGGTGAAGGTGCGGATCGACGCGGCGACGGTGTTGGGCTTGTGGGTGGCGGTGCTGCCGCTGGCGCTGATGGCGTCGGCGGGGCAGATGTTGCTGTCCACCTTCGCGCGCTCGTTCAAGGAGGCGCAGACGTACATGCAGGTGCTGTCGCTGCTGCCCACGCTGCCGGGCATGGCGCTGGTGCTCTCGCCGATGCAGAGCAAGACGTGGATGTTCGCGGTGCCGGTGCTGGGTCAGGAAATGCTGGTGCAGGAGCTCATGAGGGGCGAGCCGGTGGGCGTGCTGCCCTTCGTGCTGGGCCTGGTGAGCTGTGGCGCTCTGGCGCTCGTGTTCCTGGGGTGGACGGCGCGGTTGCTGGGAGACGAGCGCATCATCTTCGGCCGCTCCTGAGACGGATAAATAATACAGTCGCCAGCAGGCGGTGCACCGCCCACTGGCGACTGGAGTCGAGCGTGTTCGCTGGGCCTACTTCACGACAATGCTCTTCGCGAGGAGGACGGGGAAGCCACCACCGCCGCCGCATCCACGCCCACTGATGGTCCCAGTCGCAATCAGGCCGCCACGAATCGTCGTCTTGATCTTCATGTGTTTTCTCCCTTGGGGATGAGTCGCTTCAAATAAGTAAGAGGGGGAAATGGGCGTTTGTGATTCGGCGGAGTGAGCGTTTTCGTCGCATCGTCCTCAGTCCGCTGCAGCAGGCAAAAACACAATCGCCAGCAGGCGGCGTACCGCCCACTGGCGACTGGTGTCGCGCGCATGTGCCTGGATTACTCCACGACGATGGTCTTGGGGAGCAGGACAGGGAAGCCACCGCCGCCGCCGCATCCGCGACCCACGATGGGTACAGTCCGAATCGCCGTGAGACCACCACGAATCGTCGTCTTGATCTTCATGTGTTTTCTCCCTGGGAAATGAGACACTTCAAGCAAGATAGAGGGCGGAGGAGGCACTTGTGATTCGATTTGTTTTTCGAGTCATTTCGCGACCTCAGTTCCCGATGGGGGTGCAGCGCGTGGCGTCCTCGGTGTTCTCGATGGCGATGCCCAACTCCTCTCGGAGCACATCCATCAAGTAGGGCAACACGCCGTGGGTTCCCACGCGCAGGCGGTGCTGGAGCGAGAGATCCGAACCGGAGAACTTCCGCGCTGGATGGGGCCGCTGAAGCAGCGCGTTGACCTGGCGCTGAGCATTCTCCAGGGCACGAAGCGCTGGCCGCTCGATGGCCAGGAACTCGGCCGTGGCGTCCGCCACTGCGTCGAGGGCGGCTCCACGGGCCCCTGAGGGGGAGCCCGCGCGCGAGCGGATCAGCTCCCGGAGCCGCAAGCGGGTCTCCGCATCGACCTGGTCCCTCGCGGGGGTGAACACGTCCTGCAAGCGGAGCAGCGTGTCCTCTCGGAATCCCCTCATGCCTCGCTGGGCGCGGTCGAACATCTCGATGTAGCGGGCCTCGGCCCAATCCCGTTGGAGGGCCTGGTTCAAGCGCGTGGGCAGGATGGTCTCCCAGTCCCGCTCGATACGCTCGCGCAGCCGGCTCAAGACGCCACCCGGCTCATCCTCCACCTCGAGAAGCGCCGCGCGAATCTCCTCATAGGCGCGGCACATGTAGCTCCAGAGATTGAACTGGAGGCTGTAGAGCTGGAGTCCGAGCAGCCCGTAATCCACCGCCGCGGGGACATCCGCGTACCACTCTGCCGAGGGAGGAGGCGCACCCGTGACGGGCTTACCCTCCAGCAACGTCGCGAAGAGCTCCTCCACCATGGGCTGGGGACCTGCGCAGACGCCGCGGCCCGAGATGAAGAAGTTGCCATGCTCGACCAGGCGGAACAGCTCGGGTGCCGTGATGGGCGTGTCGTACTGCATCGGCTGCTCTGGGAGGAAGAGCAGGTAGGCGAGCACCATCCGGACGCCATCCGTCACCCGGAAGATGGAGGACAGGACGGGGTCCAGCGTGCCGTTGGGGACGGGCGAGTTCCCGCGCATCAGCAGCAGCGTCGGCAGGGCCAATACGTCGCAGGCGAGGGCGTGGAGATCTCCCATCCGCCAGTGCCCGTCTGGAGGCAGGGTATAGCGGCGCAGGAACTCCTCGCGAACCGCGAGTAGCCCCTGCATCATGGGCTTCCAATAACGCGTCATCGCCTTGAGCGCCGTCAGATTCATCATCGCTTCGTTGCGATAGCGGCTGCCTGGGTACTGGCACATGCGCCACTCCGTCGGAATCTTCATGCGCATGGCGTCGGGGAAGACGTTCATCTCCCCGACATGACGCCCCTCCGCATCGAATGCCGGATGGGCGATGCGATGCATCACGAGCACTGACTCGAGGAAGCCCAGCTCCAGGGGCTGTCCCGTCAACTGCTCCATGACGCGGGGACAATCCGGGTTCCACCACATCGGCTCGGTGGGCGCGTCCCGCTGGGCCTCGGCCTCCATCAATTTCTGATGAAACTCACTCACAGCCGCAGGCGGCTGGGGCTCGCGCGAGAGGAACTCCTCGGACAACAGGGCCTCGAGCAGCCGCTTCACTCGCGCCCACTCGTAGGGCTCACCCGTGCTCCACCGGGTGGCGCTGCCTGCCATGAACTGGTCCTGTTTGATCAGCGTCTCGCCAAAGGCGAACAGGTCCGGCTCATCGAACGACACCTCGTTGAAGCCGAAATGGATGAGCAGCTCCCGTTTGCCCTCGGAGTTGGTCACGTACTCGCTCAGGAAACGGCGCCGCAGAGGGACGTACAGCATTTCATGCGGATCCAACGGTACGGCTTCCTGACTCGTGGGGGGTTCAAGCGACGCGGCTTCCTGATTCATGCCAGAGCTCCAGGGAGCAGGCCCGAGGCGTTCAGGCGCGCAGGGGCCGCTCCAGACGGGGGTAGTCCCAGAGAAGACTGAGCCCAGGGCCAGGTCCGTGTGATTCGAGCCCATTCCCACCATGCCTGCCTGGTGGATGAGCAGGCCGCGCCTCCCCACGGATGGGGACTCCTCACGAAGCCGGCTGGAGGGCTCCATCTCCGAGGTAGCGCTCTGGTCAGTCAGTTCAATCGAGCACGAGGGGGGGGGGGAACTCATGAGGGTCCTCCATGAGGTCCTCCATGAAGGTTGAAGGCATGTTTCCACGCACATTGCGCACGCTGTTGCGCCGACAGGGGCGGTTGGCCCTCTGGCTGTTGCCGGTAGGGCTGATCGCAGTCTGGGGAAGCTGGTTCCTCCTGGCGCGTGTCACCGTCTACGAGCGCAGCGTCCAGGCACGTCTGGAGCTCCATCGCGAGGTGTATGCGATTGATGCCCCTGCGGATGGGCGGGTGGTGGGGACTCAGCTGGAGCTGCACCGCTCCGTGCATGCGGGGGACGTCCTCGTCGAGCTGGAGCATGACCAGCAGGCACGCCAGGTGGCGGAGGCGGAGGCCGTGCTCCAAGGGCTGGGGCCGCAGCTCGAGGCGGCGCGCGCAGAGCTCGAGGCAGAGCAGAGCGGGCTGGTGGAGCAGAAGGGGCAGGGGGCCGCGGGCGTGGAGGAGGCTCAGGCCCGGCTCACCGATGCCGAGGCCGTGGCACGCCGGGCTCGGAAGGAGGCGGCCAGTTTCGAGCAGCTCTGGCAACGAGGGGTGGTGAGCGAGATGGAGTGGAGCAGGGTCCGCACCGAGCTGGAGCGCTCCCTGGCTGCCGAGCAGGCCGCACGTGCCTCACTGATGCGGGTGAGATCAGAAGGAACGATGCAGTCCACGGATCGGCGCACCCGCATTGCCGCATTGCTGGGGGAGATCGCCCGGCTCGAGGCGGAGGAGGGGGTTGCGCGCGCCAACCTGGAGCGCCTGCGTGAGGAGCTGGATCGCCGGGTGGTGCGGGCACCAGCAGAGGGCATCCTCGGTGAGACGAGCTCCATACGAGTGGGCACGCAGGTGAAGGCCGGAGATCCCATCGCGACGGTCGTCGCGGGGGGGCCCGTGCGCATCGTCGCGCAGTTCTCCCCGGAAGCCTTGGGACGCATCCGCGCGGGCCAGTCGGCACGCATGCAGCTGGAGGGCTTCTCCTGGACGGAGTTCGGCATGCTCGAGGCCACGGTGGTGGCGGTGGCGAGCGAGGCGCGCGAGGGGCTGGTCCGCGTCGAGCTCTCGGTGGATGAGCTGCCCGCGGGCATCCCGCTCGAACATGGGCTGCCGGGCAACGTGGACATCTCGGTGGGTCGGTCCACGCCGTTGCAGCTCGTGCTGCGCGCCATGGGGCAGGGGCTCGACGGCCCGGCGAGGCAGCACCCCAGAGCCTTGCCGGTGACCGCCGAGACGGCAGCACCGAAGGGCGGGAGCTGAGGCCATGGCGGGTGCACCACGTCTCTTCGTCCCAGAGGTCATCCAGACGTCGGCCATGGACTGCGGTCCGGCGGCCCTCAAGTCCCTGCTCGACGGCTTTGGCATCCCCGTCAGCTATGGACGGCTCCGAGAGGCCTGCCAGACCGATGTCGACGGTACGTCCGTCGACATGCTCGAGGAGCTGGCCGCCAGGTTGGGTCTGGATGCGGAGCAGTCCATGCTCCCGCGAGATCATCTGTTCCTTCCGGAGACCCGAGCACTGCCGGCCATCGTGGTGTTGAGCCTCGCGAACGGCAACCTGCACTTCGTGGTGGTCTGGAAGCGGTGGCGCAACTTCGTCCAGATCATGGATCCGGCGCTGGGGCGGCGGTGGGTGCCCGTGGCCAGGCTGCTCGACCAGCTCTTCGTGCACGCGATGCCTGTGTCCGCCGAGGCGTTCCGCGAATGGGCCGGTACGGAGGAGTTTCTCGCTGGCTTGCGCCACTGGCTGTCAGCGCTCGTTGACGAGTCCTTCGCGGAGCGGCAGGTCACCGAAGCTCTCGGGGATTCCACCTGGAAGAGCCTGGCCTGCCTGGATGCGACGGTGCGGCTGGTGCAGACGCTCGTGGAGGGCGGCGGCGTCCAGCGGGGCGAGACGGCCGCGAAGTTCGTGGAACAACTCCTGCGCGAGGTGCGCTCGGCCTTGGAAGAGGGACGCGCCGAGCAGCTCATCCCTTCCACCTACTGGACGGCCGTGGGGCCGCCGGACGCCGAGGAGCTCAACCTGCGCGGAGCCGTGTGCGTCACGGCCAGGGGGCTGCGCAGTGGTGAACGCGGGAAGGATGAAGCGCCGCTGCCTCCAGAGCTCGAGGCCGCCTTGCGCGAGGCGCCCACTCGCCCTCTGAGGGAGCTGGTGGCCTTGCTGCGCCGGGATGGAGTGCTCGCGCCGGCGGTGCTCGCCGCCATCGGGGTCACCGCGGCGGTGGGAGGCTTCCTGGAGGCCCTGCTCCTGCGCGGAGTCATCGACGCGGGGCGCTATCTCACGACCCCGGGGCAGCGCATCGCCGGCATCGTGACGCTGATCACCCTGTTGGGCGTGCTGCTCACGCTCGAGCTGCCACTCGCGCTCGGGACGCTCCACCTGGGGCGGCGGTTGGAGCTCCGCCTCCGGCTCGCGTTCCTCGACAAGATTCCGCGCCTGGGCGATCGCTATTTCCGCAGCCGACTTGTCTCGGACATGGCGCAGCGCTGCCATGTCATCCACCAAGTGCGCACCGTGCCGACCCTCGCCGTCACGCTGCTGCGTGCTTTCGTCGAGCTGCTCGTGACGCTCGCGGGCTTGATGTGGCTGGCGCCTCGAAGCACACCGCTCATCCTCCTGGCGGGTGGGCTGGCGCTCACCATCCCCGTGCTCGCCCAGCGCACCTTGCTCGAGGCCGATCGCCGGATGCGGGACTTCGATGGGGTGCTCTCGGGCTTCTACCTCGATGCGATGCGCGGCTCCGTGGCCCTGCGGGCGCATCGGGCTGGGCCAACGATTCGCCGGGCTCAGGAAGAGCCGCTGCACGAGTTCCTCTCTGCGGCTCGCGCCCTGCTGCGTCGTGGCGTCACCATTGAGACGTTCGCCTCGTTCGCAGCCACCGGGGGCTCGGTGGCGATCGTCGTGCATGCGCTCTCGCAGGGGCTGCAACCCGGGGCCGTCCTGCTGCTCGTCTACTGGGCACAGGCCGTGGTGACGCTGGGCCGGCAGATCTCCGAGGGGTTGCGTCAATACCCCGCGGCGTCGTCGCTCACTGGCCGTTTGATGGAGCCGCTGCTCGCCCCCAACGAGGTGGACAAGTCCGTGGCGCTGGCCACGCGGCCGAGCACCGAGCGACCGGCGGGTGCAGCCCGGGGCGTTGGTTTCTCGCTGCGTCAGGTGGAGGTGCGAGCCGCGGGTCACACCCTCCTGCAGGGAATTGATCTCTCGGTCCGGCCCGGGGAGCACGTCGCCATCGTGGGTCCCTCGGGCGCGGGGAAGTCGTCGCTGGTGGGCCTCCTTCTGGGCTGGCACCGGGCGGCTGGAGGTCAGATTGAAGTCGAGGGTGCGCCGCTGGAGGGAGAGGCCCTGTGGCGGTTGAGGCGGGAGACCGCGTGGGTGGATCCCGAGGTGTCGCTCTGGAACAGGTCGATGGTGGACAACCTCACCTATGGCGCCGACGCGGGTGAAGTGCTGCCACGGGTGGGGCAGGCGCTGCACCGGGCCGACCTCATCGAGTTGATCGACAAGCTGCCCGAGGGGCTCCAGACCCGGCTGGGCGAGGGGGGCGGTCTGCTGTCTGGCGGGGAGGGGCAGCGAGTGCGCCTGGGCCGGGCATTGCTCCGGCCAGGGGTTCGGCTGGTCATCTTCGATGAGCCCTTCCGGGGCCTCGAGCGTGACCGCCGCACGGCGCTGCTGGAGCGGGCGCGGCAGGGATTCGAGGGGGCCACGCTGCTCTGCATCATGCATGACATCGCTGAAACGCTCTCGTTCGACCGCGTCCTGGTCATCAAGGGCGGGCAACTGGTCGAGGACGGCACCCCCCAGACGCTCGCGGCGCGAGAGGACTCTCACTACCGCGCCTTGCTGAACGAGGAATCGGCGATGCAGCGGGAGTTGTCCGGGCGGGATGGGTGGAGGCGGCTCGTCCTGGACCAGGGCGTGCTCACCGAGCGACGTGGAGAGGAAGGGAATGCACATGGCGAGTGAGCTGGATGCCTTGGCCTGGCCGCTGGAGCGCGCTGGCGATGCGATGGAAGCGTTAGCGCGTGCGGTGCGGATGCCGCTCCCCAACCCGCTTCCGGCGCTCTCGCATGTGGTACCCGGGGACCCCAGGCTCGTGGACTCATGGCTGGACACGGGGGCCCAGGCGCTCGGGCTCGAGTTGCAGCCGCATTACACCCGACACGGGGACGTGGAGAGAGTTCTGCGCCGCGCGGCCCCGGCCATCGTGGAGGTGACGAGTGCTCACGGGAAGGCGGTGATTGCCCTGATCCGCCTGTCCTCCTCGGGAGAGACCGCGTGGGTTGTCGCCCCAGATGAGACGGTGCACGACGTTCCTTTCTCCACGCTGTCCGCCGCCTCACGGGCGCGTGTCGAGCATCTCCAGGGGCCGGTGGCTGAGCGCATTCTGGAGCGGGCCGGACTGCCGGAGCCTCAGCGGTTGCTGGCTCGGCGGGCGTTGCTGGGAGCACAGCTCGCCAACACCTATCTCTTCGCCGCGCGCACGCTCCGGCTGCCACCTGGAGCTCGCATGCTCCACCACCTGCGAGCGCTGCGGGCCGGACGGAGGCTGCTCCTGCTCCTCCTGCTGACGACGATCATCCAGGTGTGCGTGCTCTCCAGTTGGTGGTTGGTGGGACGGGGCGCGTTCGAGGGACGGCTGGACACGGGGTGGCTCTGGGCCTGGGCCCTCATGGGGTTGACGGTGGTGCCGCTTCAGGCGGTGCTGGCCTGGTCGCAGGGGTCTCTGGCGATGGAACTCTCCGCGCTGCTGCGCAGGCAATTGCTGTCAGGAGCACTCGCGCTGCCTGTGGACGAGGCGCGCAGAGGTGGAATTGGCCAATACGTTGGGAAGACCTTCGAGAGCGCGGGGATGGAGCAGTTGGTGCTGACGGGCGGTTTCGCGAGTCTGCTGGCGGTGGTCGACGTGCTGCTGGCCACGAGCGTGATGGTGACGGGCCCCGCGGGCTGGTACGGGCTGGTGGCGCTGGTTGGCTTCTGCTTCATGCTGGGCGTGCTCGTGGTGCGCCAGGCGTCACGTTTTCGCGCGTGGACGGATGCTCGGGTCTCCATGACGCATGCCCTGATTGAGCGCATGCTCGGCCACCGGACGCGGCTCGCTCAGGAGCAGCCGGAGAAATGGCACGAGGCGGAGGACCAGGAGCTGGCGCACTACGCCGAGGCTTCCGAACGCCTGGATGCGGCGACGGCTCGGGTGGCGGCGCTCGCCAAACGGGGACTCCTCCCGGTGGTAATCATTGCAACGCTCCCAGCAGTGCTCCAGGGGGCCTCGACCGCGAGGATCGCGGTGGGCGTGGGGGCCGCGCTTCTCGCAGCGCGTGCCGTGGGGTCGTTGTCCATCGGAGCTCTGTCCTTGAGTGGTGCGCGAGTGTTGTACCGCGGCGTTCGTCCCATTCTGGAGGCTGCCAGGCGCTCCGGTTCCACGAGCACCGGGGGGCCGGCTTCCCTTCCCTCGCCAGAGGCGTCTCCTTCGAAGACCCAGGCCCTGCTGGAGGTGCGAGATCTCGTCTTCAAGCACGCGGGAGCTCCCCGGGCGGTGCTGGAGGGCGCCTCCCTGTCCGTGCGCGCGGGGGAGCGTGTGTTGCTCGAGGGCCCGTCTGGCTCGGGCAAGTCTACGTTTGCTTCCATCGTGACGGGGCTGCGAGGTCAGGGCTCAGGACTGATGCTGCTGGGTGGGCTGGACATGGCCACCTGGACGCAGGATGGGTGGGGCGCGCAGATTGCCAGTGCCCCTCAGTTCCACGAGAACCACGTGGTCTCTGGCTCGCTGGCACTGAATCTGCTGCTGGGACGTGCCTGGCCGCCCACCCCCGAGGACCTGAACAGCGCGAGGATCCTCTGTGAGGAGCTCGGGCTGGGGGATCTGCTGGGTCGGATGCCCTCTGGCTTGATGCAGCTCGTCGGAGAGCGCGGCTGGCAGCTCTCGCATGGGGAGCAGAGCCGGGTCTTCGTGGCTCGAGCGCTGCTCCAGCGGGCCCGGGTCGTGGTGCTCGACGAGGCCTTCGGGGCGTTGGATCCCGTGACCATGCGCAAGGTGATGACGTGTGTGGAGGCTCGCGCGTCGACGCTCATCGTCATCGCGCACCCCTGAGGACCCGGGGGGTTGTCATGTGCTGGGGTGGATCTGCGAAGCTCCTGGGCTCGCCGGTGTCGCGCGCCGGCCTCTCTCGACCCCGGAGCCACCGTGAGCCTTTCGAGCCATGCCTCTCCCGAGCCGTCTGTCCGCACCGTGCCCGTTGCTTTCCTCGACACCGTGCGGCGACAGCCCGACGCCACCGCCATCCGCTGGAGCGAGGGCGAGGGCTTCGGCTCGTGGACCTGGCGTGAGTACGCGGACAAGGCCGCTCGGATCGCCGCGGGTCTGCGCGAGCTCGGTGTGAAGCGCGGGGACCGCATCATCCTGCTGATGCGCAACCGTCCCGAGTTCCACATCGCCGACGTGGGCGCGCTGCTCGCGGGCGCTACGCCGGTGTCCATCTACAACTCCTCTTCTCCCGAGCAGATTGCCTACCTCGCTGGCCACTGTGAGGCGGTGGCCGCAGTGGTCGAGGACGGCGTCTTCCTCTCCCGTGTCCAGGAGGCCCGTGCATCGCTGCCGCAGCTGCGCCATGTGCTCCGGGTCGGTGGTTCGGGGGCGGTGCCGTCGGGGGTCCGCGAGCTGTCCGAGCTGCTCGCGGCTTCGCCGCTCGACCTCGAGGAGGCGGCCAGGTCGGTTCAGCCGGGAGACCTCGCCACCCTTATCTACACCTCGGGCACTACCGGCCAGCCCAAGGGCGTGATGCTCACGCACCGCAACATCGCCTCCGAGCTCGAGGCGCTGTTCCACTATCTGGGCCGCAACGGGGCGGGCAAGCGCGTCGTCTCGTTCCTGCCGATGGCGCACATCGCCGAGCGCATCGTCACGCACTACCTGCACACCGCCTGGGGCAGTGAGGCCACCTGTTGTCCGGACGCAGCGCAGCTCACCACTTACCTGGTTGGTGTGCGGCCCACGTTCATGTTCGGGCCCCCGCGCGTCTGGGAGAAGCTCCATGCCGGCGTTCGCGCCGTGGTGGGAGTAGACCCCGCCAAGGCGGAGGGCTTCGAAAAGGCGCTCACGGTGGGTCGCAAGGCGAGCGACGCCCGCGCGCTCGGTGTGCCGCTTCCGGCCGAGCTGCAGCAGGCCTGGGAGACGGTGGATGCGGCGGCGTTCGCGCCGTTGCGCAAGAAGCTGGGCCTGGATGCGCTGGAATTCGCGTTCAGTGGCGCCGCGCCCATCCCGCCGGAGGTCATCCAGTTCTTCCGGAACATCGGTCTGCCCATGTCCGAGCTGTTCGGCATGAGCGAGGGCACCGGCGCCATGAGCTGGGACCCGCACCGGGTGAAGGTGGGCACGGTGGGGCGGCCCGTTCCTGGCGTGGAGATGCGCAGGCTGGAGGACGGAGAGATCGTCTTCCGCGGCGGAATCGTGTTCCCCGGCTATCTCAATGACTCGGAGCGCACCGCCGAGGCGCTCGACTCGGACGGCTGGCTGCACACCGGCGACATCGGGGAGATCGACGCCGAGGGCTACCTGAAGATCGTGGACCGCAAGAAGGAGCTCATCATCACCGCGGGCGGCAAGAACGTCTCGCCGGCGAACCTGGAGTCGATGTTGAAGACGCTGCCGCTGGTGGGGCAGGCCGTCGCTGTTGGAGACCGGCGGCCGTATCTGGTGGCGGTGCTCCAACTCAACCCCGAGGTGGCTCCTGGTTGGGCCAAGGCTCGCGGCCTCGCGGCCACCGACCTGCGCACGCTGGCGGAGGAGCCAGTCGTGCAGCAGGAGCTCACCCGGGGGTGGCGGAGCTGAACGGGCGTGTCTCCACCGCCGAGCAGATCAAGCGCATCGCCCTGGTGAGCGACGAGTGGTTGCCGGACTCCGACGTGCTCACGCCGACCATGAAGCTCAAGCGGCGCGGCGTCAGCTCGCGCTACGCCGGACTCATTGAGCAGCTCTACGCGGGTGGCGGAATCCCGGTGGAGTGAGCGTCAGGCCAGCGCCGGGCTCGAGTGCCGCAGTCCGGCGTACTGCAATCCGGCGAAGACAGCGACCGCCAGCGCCTGCACCACGGTGAAGAGGTAGCCCCAGAGTGTTGGGGCGACCCACCCCGTGGTCAGGAGCAGGAGGCTGTCGATGGTCCACAGCAGGTTGTAGCCCACGATTCCCCAGACGAGCGGACGGGGGACGTGGGGTCGCACGGCGAGGTACACCAGCAAGGCGGCGAAGGGGAGCAGGCTGAAGCCCGCCGTCCGCAGCAAGGTGGTCTGCAGCCCGAGCAGTTGGCTCAGCGGGCCAGCGGCGGCGAACATCAGGGCGCCGGTGGCACCACTGACGACTCCGTCGGCGAGCAGGGCACGGCTCAGCAGGGTCTGGGGAACGGTCGTTGCGCTCATGGGTGTCCTCCGTTGGGATTCGGTTGCTTCGAAACCCAAGGTGCGCCGCTCGCGTTCCGGTGTCGATTACGTCCGAGGTAATTGGTGGCACTACGTCCCGGTCCTATCTTCGGGACATGACGCTCCCAAGCCGCCCCGTCGGAGAGCTGCTGCGCACCTGGCGCCAGCGGCGTTCCCTCAGCCAGCTCGACCTCGCCTGTCGCGCGGACGTCTCCGCCCGGCATGTCAGCTTCCTCGAGACTGGCCGTTCGAAGCCGAGCCGGGAGATGTTGCTGCACCTCGCGGAGGAGCTCGACATCCCCCTGCGTGAGCGCAACGCGCTGCTGGTCGCCGGCGGGTTCGCCCCTGTCTATTCCGAGGAGAGCCTCGACGCTCCTGCTCTCAGGGCCGCACGGGAGGCGGTCGAGCTCGTTCTCACCGGGCACGAACCGTATCCGGCCCTGGCCGTGGATCGGCACTGGACCTTGATCACCGCCAACCGCGCTGTCGGCCTGCTCCTCGCCGAGGTCTCGCCTGAGCTGCTCCAGCCTCCCGTCAACGTCCTCCGGCTCAGCCTGCACCCCGAGGGTCTTGGCCGGAAGATCGTCAACCTGGCGCAGTGGCGGGCCCACGTGCTCGCGCGGCTCCAGCGGCAGATCGATGTCTCGGCGGATGAGACCCTCGCCGCGCTCCACAAAGAGCTCCGCGGTGATGCCGCCCATGGCGGACCGCCTCAGCCTGGTGGGCCCTCACGAGAGCAGGACTTCGCGGGAGTGGTCATCCCGATGCGGTTGAAGACCCGATACGGGGTGCTGTCGTTCTTCAGCACCACGACCGTTTTCGGTACTCCTCTCGACATCACCCTCTCGGAGCTGGCGATCGAGTCCTTTTTCCCCGCGGATCGGCCAACCGCCGAGCTGCTGCGGCGAATCGCGGAGAACGGTGCGCGCACCGACGCGTGAAGCTCACCGGGCGTGGGCCTTCACCCGCCGGACGATGTCACAGGCGACGCGAGGCAACTCCACCCCTCTGGACGTGTCCTCTCCTTCCGGAGAGGGCCAGCCAGGAGGACCGTATGCGAGCAGAGACCATCATTCGTGCGTGGAAGGATCCGAAGTTCCGCGCGAGCCTCACCTCGGAGGAGCGGGCGGCGCTCCCCGAGCTCCCCTCCGGCAAGCCGGTGACCGAGCTCGACGAGGGCGAGCTGTCGGACGCCATGGGGGGTCTGCGCCTCCGGCCACCCCGTGGCTGTGATCCCCGCAACTTCACCGACATCCCGTGCAGTGCGATCGACGCCTGTCCCAGTGCCCTGGGCTGTACGTTCGTCACTCCCTGCTGACGGCTGTCACCACGAAGCGGGGCGGTAGTCCTTGAAGAAGTTGCCCCACACGTACTGGCCGGTGTTCTCGGCGGTCATGACCGGGTCCACCACACGCGCCGCGCCATCGACGATGTCCAGCGGCGGGTGGAAGTCGAGCTCGTTCTGCTTGCGATCGGCGTGCTGCGCTGGGTCCTCATCCGTGACCCAGCCGGTGTCCGCCGCGTTCATGAAGATGTTGTCCTTCGCGTAGTCGGGCGCGGAGGTCAGCGTCATCATGTTCAGGGCGGCCTTGGCCATGTTCGTGTGGGGATGTTTGTCCGTCTTCGTCCCGCGCGAGAAGATGCCCTCCATCGCGGAGACGTTCACGATGTGCCCAGGCGACGAGCGGTCGCGCAGCATCAGCGGCTTGAGCTTCCCGCAGAGGATGAAAGGCGCCACCGTGTTCACCAGGTGGACCTCCAGCATCTCGGCCGTCGAGACGTCCGCGAGCTTCATCCGCCAGGAGTTCATCTCCCGCAGGTCCACCTGCTGCAGGTCCGCGTCCAGCCGGCCCTGGGGGAAGAGGGTGCTCGTGTCCCCCTCCTGCTCGAGCGCGTAGGGGATGAGCGACAGCGCAGCGGACGAGTGGATGCCGATCGCCGGATCACCGCTGCGCCATGTGGGCGTGAGCGAGGAGGGATCGGCACCGCCCGGGCCGAGCGTGGGCTGCACCGACGCGACGCACTCCACGTGTCCGGTGAGCAGCGGGCGCAGCTCCGGGGGAAGGTCCTCGACGCGGCGCTGCTCGCCCGCCAGCAGGTGCGCGTAGAAGCCGGGCGGACGGCGCACGGTCTGCGCCGCGTTGTTGATGAGGATGTCCAGCCGGTGGTGCGTCTGCTCGAGGTGTCGCGCGAAGAGCTCGACGCTGGGGGCGTGCCGCAGGTCCAGCCCGTGGATGTGCAGCCGGTGCGACCACTCCGCGAAGTCGGGCTCGCGCGCGTAGCGCTCCGCCGAGTCCATGGGGAAGCGAGTGGTGGCGATGACCCGCGCCCCCGAGCGCAGCAGCATCAGCGACGCCTGATAGCCAATCTTCACGCGAGCGCCGGTGATGAGCGCGACCTTCCCGGACAGTGACGCCCGCTGGGTCCGCTTCGCGTAGTTGAAGTTCCCGCAGTCCACGCACAGCGTGTCGTAGAAGAAGTGCAGCTTCCGGTACTCCGCCTTGCAGACGTAGCACCTGCGCGGATTCTCGAGGAGCCGCTCCGGGCCCTCCTCCGAGGGCGGCGGCGGTGGAAGCTGCGGTACCGTGAACACGGGGGAGCGGCGCAGCGTGCGGATCTCCGACGTCTCACGGATGTTGCGGTCGTGCTCGCGCTTCGTCTCCCGCTTCTCGCGCCTCATCGCCTTGTGGAGCCGCGTGATGGTGGTGCGCTCCGGGTTCACCAGGCGGCCGGCCGCGGCCAGCAGCGCCTTCCGGTCCGACTCGGGGACGCCATTCAGCAGGATGCGGTTCTCGGCGATCGCCTCGAGGAGGCGGGTGCACTGGTGCACCTCGTCCAGCGACAAGGCGGGCCGTGGCTCGGTGGACGGGGGCGTCGGGGCACTCTCGGCGTTCTTCATCGCACCGCTGCATACCTGCCAGGGCGCTGAGAGGGAAGGGCTCCGGCGGGTCCAGGTCGGGCGGAAGGGAGGGGACCGTGCGGCCGGGCCCTCGCAGTGAGCCCTCCCCTGGGAGTGGGCCTGGGTGCCCGTCCGCTGCTCACTCCACCTCGACGTAGATGAAGTGCTTCTTTTGCTCCGTGCGGTCTTTCAGGAGGAAGCCCGTGAAGCCAGGGTTCAGCGCCTGGAGCGTGGAGGTGCGCAGGTCGATGTCCGCCACCCCATCGTTCATGCCACTCAGTGAGCGGATGTCGAACGGCAGGCGCTGCTTCTTGCCCGCCTCGAGCTGGACCACCATGGGCGCACCCGCGGGCTTGTCACCGAGCTGCTCGGAGACCCATGCGATGCGCGCCTGCTGGGTCTCTGGTCTGGCGACGACGGTCACCCGCGTGCAGTCCTCGGACTCCGGTGTTTCCGCGAGCCAGAGCGTCCCGGGGCGGAGGCCTCGGACGAGCATGTCCGGAAACCGCGCCACCAGGTCCTCGCCGGCAACGCGGACGGGGGGCAGGGTGATTCGCGTGCTCGTTCCAGCCATCAACGTCACGGACGAGATGACCCGGCACTCGACGGTAGGTGGGTCCTCTTCGAGCGTGACGAAGTAGAGGTGGTCCCCTCCGCGCGCGTCCGTCACCATGACCCCCGTGTAGTAGGGCCCGTTTCCCGCCCCCAGGGCGTAGAGCGCGGGTCTGCACTGGGCATCCACGCCCAGCCGGACGACGGAGTCATGGGGGACGAGCCGCGCCGTCCCCGAGACCGGCAGGGTCCAGCGCTGTCCCTTCGGGAGCTGGACGACGACGTCTTCCGCGATGCGGCCCGGCTCGAACTCACGATAGGCCCACTGCTTCTTGGTGCGGAGGAGCGGCTTCTTGTAGGGATTGGGCTCGACGGTGAACTCCGCGCAGCTGCCTTGCGCCGCGGGGTGGGGGAGCGAGACCCAGGCCTTCCCCGGGGCGCGGGCCGTCACCGTCAGCCGGCCCCCTTTGTTCGTCACTTCGAGGACGTCTTTTCCCGCCAGAATCTGGCCCAGGGGCTCCGTCTCGTCTCGCGTGTCTCCCACCCGCATATGGCCCATCTGGATGGCCACCTTGCAGGGCGGTTGCCGGGACGGTCCCTGCGTGACTTGTGCCGGGGCTTCGAGCCGCGCCGGACATTCCTTCCGCTTGCAGCCCTTCACCTCCACCGTATGGGAGGGGGCGAAGTCGAAATCGAAGTCGAAATCGTCTTTGCGCCCGCCCGACTTGGACTGGAGTCGGTAGTGCCACGTCCCGTCGGCACAGACCTCGTCGACAAAGGTGAAGGACTCGTAATTCTCTTCCGCACGCCTGGCGTTCGCCGGCTTCAGCTCTCCGACTTCCTGCGTGCACTGAGTGTCCTCGAACGCGAAGCGCGTCCGGGCGCGGACGACCGCGTCGGAGTCCGACAGCCTGCGCAGCCGCTTCACCGTGACCTCGACCTTGCAGTCCCCGAGGGGCCTCGCGAAGAGCGACTTCGAGACGATGGGGTTGGCCGCACCCGGCCAGGCGCTCAGGGTGGCGAGGACTGCGAGAAGCCAGTTCAGCCGACGCATCACGGTTCACTCCTCATGGGCTTGTCCACTCGAGGTCCAGCTCGGACCGGGGAAGGAAGGGCTCGAAGCGCCACCGCCACTCCGAGGTCTGGCCGTGACGTTCGGCCGGAGGAAGGGGCCACGAGCAGCGCGGGTTACTCCAGGTCCGCGGGGCGCGCACGAGGAACTCCGCGCGTTCCAGGGGCCTGCCCCAGGCGAGGGCCGTCGTGACGAGGTAGCGCGCCCGCCGCGGGCCCATTCGTTGGCGGTAGGTGATTTCGACCACGGTCTCCTGGCCCGCCGGGTGGAGGGGCACCAGGAGCGTGACCGCGTCCGGCGCTCGAGCCCCCAGCCGTGCGCCTCGTACCTCCAGGACCTCGGCCGGTTCCGCGCCGGGCTCCGCTGGGAAGGGGTACTGGAGCGAGAAGGTCATCTCTCCAGGGGCGGTGCTCCGGAAGACGTACAGGCCTTCTACCTGGAAGCCTTCCTCCAGGAGGGTGACGACGATCCGCTCCCTGACGAACCGCGGGAGTCCGTCCGCCCGGGCAGGCCAGGCCGTCATCCAGGCTCCGAGGAATAACACCAGGTAGGCGCTGCGCATCCCTCGGGAGGATACCCGGGAGCAGGGGCGGCTCAATTCTCGACGCGGGGCGGCAATTTCCCCTCGAAGAAGCCTGGGCGGGGGACTACTTCACTGGTAAGGGTCCACCCCCGCACACTCCAGGCATCGTTCTGTGCGCGAGTGATCCGTCGCACCATGGGGCTGGGTGGCATGTGGGAAGGAGATGGCCCACCTTGGGTATTGAAATGACACCGGAGCGAGAACTGAGTCTCCTTCCGGCGCCGGCCTCCGTGGCGACGGCGTCGGGTGAACCCCGATTTGGCACCTACCAGGGCGAGCTGCCCGAGGTGGACCTCTCCCGGCTCAAGGGCCGGTGGGCCCCCGCGGCTGCCCCGGCCCGGTTGCTCAAACGCAAGCGCTGGCACTACACCCTGGCGGCCACGCCGGAGGTGCTGGCGCTCTTCGCGGTGGTGGATTTGGGCTACTCGGCCAACGCCTTCGCCGTGGCGTTGGACCTCAAGGAGCAACGTCCCCTCTGTGACGTGAGCTTCCTGGGCGCTCCCGGCCCGCTGGCCGAGGTGGGGGACAAGCCCGGAGCGGGGCTGATGGCTTCGTTCCGTACCCTGGGCGGACGGCTCACGGCTCGGCGCGGCGAGGACGACGAGCGCTACCACCTCCAGGTGGATGTGAGCCGGCTGCGCACGGGCAGTCTCCAGTCCTTCCAGTGGAATGGGGACCTGCTGGTGGCCGGAGGCCCTCCCGCGCTGACGGTGATTGCGCCTGTCGAGGGGGACGGCTTCGTCAACGTCACCCAGAAGCGCTGCGGCATGCTGTCCTTCGGCAGCCTGGAGGCGGGAGGCAAGCGCTTCCGGCTGGACGGCGGCGTGGGCGGGACGGACTACACCCAGGGCTACCTGGCGCGGCACACCGCCTGGCGGTGGGCCTTCGTGGCGGGCAGGCTGGCGGACGGCACCCCGGTGGGCATCAACCTCGTCGAGGGCTTCAACGAGAGCTCCGGCTCCAACGAGAACGCCCTCTGGTTGGGACAGCGGCTCTACCCGCTGGGCCGGGCGCACTTCGAGTATGACCGGAACGAGCTGATGAGCCCCTGGCGCATCCGGACGGGGGACGGAGCGGTGGATCTGCGCTTCCAGCCCCTTTACGTCCACCGAGAGGATCGTGACTTCAAGGTGGTGGTGAGCCACTTCGCTCAGCCGCTCGGCCTCTTCGAGGGCACGGTCCGGGTGGGCGGCCAGACGCACCGGCTGTCCGGGGTCCCCGGCGTCACCGAAGATCAAGACATGCTGTGGTGATAGGCTCGGGGGGCTTTGTCCTCTATTGAGCCTGGGACCACCGTTGGCCGTTACCGCGTCATCCGCCTTCTCGCCCAGGGCGGCATGGCCGAGGTCTATCGCGCCGAGCAGGCCCTCACCGGGGGCATTGTCCGCCCCGTCGCGCTGAAGGTCATCCGGCCGGAGTACTCGGAGTCCGAGGACTTCCGCGAGATGTTCCTCGACGAGGCGCGCACCGCCTGCACGCTCAGCCACCCCAACATCGTCCACATCTACGAGGTGGGCGAGGTGGACGGGCTGCTCTACATGGCCATGGAGCTGGTGGCCGGCGTGTCGCTCACGGAGGTGGAGCGCGCGCTGCGCGAGCGCGGGGAGCGCTTCTTGGATGAGGCCCTGTTGGCGGTGGGCATCGCCACCTGCTCGGCCCTGGAGGCGGTGCACGAGCGGCCCAACCTGGTGCATCGGGACGTGTCGCCGCAGAACCTGATGCTCTCGGCCGGAGGCTCGCTCAAGCTCATCGACTTCGGCATCGCCAAGGCGGCCACCAACCGCAACCTCACCCGCGCCGGCACCACCAAGGGCAAGGCGGGCTACTTCTCGCCGGAGCAGGCCAAGGGCAAGCTGCTCGATGGGCGGAGCGATCTCTTCTCGCTGGGCGTCACCCTGTACCAGCTCGCCGCGGGCGTAGGCCCGCTGGATGCATACCCCACCCTCATCTCGCGCAACACCGCGCTGGTGCGGGGCGACTGGGAGCCCCTCTCGCGCGTGTGTCCGAACCTGCCGCGCGGCTTCATCTCCGTGGTGGAGCGGGCCATGCGGGTGAAGCTCGAGGAGCGCTATCCCGACGCGCGCACCATGCGCGAGGAGCTGGAGTCGGCGGCTTTCGCGGCGGGCCTGCCGGTAGGCCCCGGCTCGCTCACGGGCTACGTGCGGGCCGAGGGGGAGGCCGTCTCCGTCTCGACGAGCCCGCGTCGGAACCGGGCGGGAGGAACCGGGGCAGCACAGCCCTCGGTCGCGACGGCTTCGCGTGCCCCGACGGCCCGTGCTCTCCCGGGA
Organism: Archangium lansingense; assembly: GCF_026626635.1. Classification (GTDB taxonomy): domain Bacteria; phylum Myxococcota; class Myxococcia; order Myxococcales; family Myxococcaceae; genus Archangium; species Archangium lansingense. The sequence continues at coordinate 12,158,959 of NZ_JAPNKA010000001.1, read as the reverse complement.
GGCCGCAAGGTCTGGGCGCCCGTGGCGGGCGTGGTGGTGGGCCTGACGCTCTCACTCGTCGGGGGAGCCTTCGTCCTCTCGCGCCAGGCGCCCGCGCCGGTGGAGTCGCCAGCGCCTGTGCCTCCGGTCGCCACACCCACCCCGGCGCCCAAGCCACCCACTGCCGTGGCTGAGGCGCCCGTGCCCACTCCGGCACCCGAGCCCCCAGCGGTGGCGCCCGCTCCCGAGGCCCGCCCGGAGCCTCCGAGTGCTCCTTCAGCGGCCGCGGTCGTGACTCGGTCGAAGCGCGAGCCCAAGCGCTCGCGGGATCAGGCCCATGCGGTGGCGGCACCTGCTTCCGCGCCAGCACCCGCGCCCGCCCAGGAAGTGCTGTCGGGCGAGGGCACGCTGCGCATCGGCGCGGCCCCCGGCATCCAGGGCCAGGTGAAGCTGCCTGGGCGCGGGCTCGAGGAGATACCGCTCGACCTGCGGCGCTGGAAGGCGGGCCACTACTCGTTGCAATTCACCTCCTCTGGGGGCTCGGCGAGCTGCTCGGTGAAGGTGCTCCCCGAGCGCCGCACGCTGGTCGTCTTCGACGGCAAGGGCTGCACGGTGAGCTACCGCGACTGAGCGAGGAGGAGGGCTGTACCGCCTCAGGCCACCCCTGGCCTAGAATGAAGCCCCCCGCTTCGGAACCCCCCATGTCCTTCTGCTCGAACTGTGGTCACGACTTTGGCAATGACGCGCCAACCTTCTGTCCCGCGTGTGGCCAGGACGTCTCGAACAGCGAGCTCAACGCCGGTGCCGGGGACTACAACGCGGGCGACTACTCCGGGGGCGAGTACAACGGGGACTACTCGTGGGATGCACCGCCTCCCTCGCCCCTCGCTCGCGCGGAGGAGCTGCTCTCCAAGGTGTCCGCCCCGGTGCTCGCCGTGGCCGGGCAGGCCGGGCAGGCCTTCCAGAGCGTGCTGGACGACCCGCGCCTGCGCTCGCGCCTGCCGGGCGGCTCGCTGACGCTGCTCGGTCTGGGGCTCGTGGGCCTGGGCCTCCTGCTCTCGGTGATTCCGGTTGTCGCGGGCATTGGCTTCCTCGGCTCGGTGGTGATGGTGCTGTGGGGCGCGCTCGTGGCCGTGAACGAGTGGCGCATCCTCAGCCGGCCGGAGGCCCAGGAGCCCGGTGCTCCGGCCCTCCGCCCCCTGCCGCAGTCGCTGGCCACGCTCCCCAGGGACACGCGGCACCCGGGCATCGCGCAGACCTTTGCCCTGCTTACCTGCACGAATGCCCTGTTGATGCTGGGCTTCGGGCCCATCTCGCTGGTGTGGATACTGGCCGCCGTGGTGCTCGGCTATGACCAGGGCTGGCGGTACTTCGCGGACAACTCCGAGGACCCTTCTGCTCTGGAGGAGAACCCCTCTGGCTTCCGGCTGCACCGCTGGGTGGTGGCGGGCGCTGTCCTCTGCACCTTCGCGCTCCTGCTCCCGTGGGGGCGCGGCAGCCTTCATACCCCGGGCCTGTCGGGCGCGGAGCAGCCGCTCTCGACGATTACCCAGTTCACGCTGCTGCTGCTCGCGTGCTCCGCCGTGCGCCACCGCGGCCTGTCTGCCTTCCACCCGCTGCTGCTCATCATCGCGGCCGTCTGGCTCGCCCTGTGGTTCTTCCTGATGATGAGCGTCTACACGGTGGGCCCGTGGTTCTTCCTCCCGGGCATGCTGGTCGTCGAGGCCACCATCGTGCGCCACCTCATGCCGCGGCGTCGCGGTGGTGAGAACCTGGAGCAGGAGGCGGCGTCGGACATGGACATGCAGGGGTAGCTACTTCAGGGCGTTGGCGAGCAGCTCCGCGAGGCGGTAGGCGGCCAGCGCCGAGCACTCCCCCGCCTTCTCACGCGCCCAGTCGAGATAGGCCTGGCTCGCGCGCGTCTCGGCGGGCTCCGCGAGGATTCGCACGTATGCCTCGCGCCCGAGCTCGTGTGACTGCCAGATCCACTGCTCGAAGTCCGTCACCGCGAGCCGCGCCGCGAACTGCTCCTTCGGGTAGCGGGCCCGGAGCAGCTCCGCGCTCGTGGTGAGCTCGGCCGCCCTGGAGGCCACCAGGCCATCCCAGAGGGAGTGCATGTTGTTGCCATTCACGAGCTTGAAGTCGTTGCCTCCCCTGTCGCCCTTGGGGAACTGGCTGTTGACGAGCGAGGTGCAGTGGAGCGGCTGGTGGATGTCGCCGACGAAGTGGGACACGAACGCGAGCGCATCCGCTCGCTCCGTCGCGTCCGTGCCCTGGGTGAGCAGGTGGAGCTGCTCGTTCATCGCGGACAGCACATGGGCTCCGCCGGGCAGGGGATTGTTCCTGTCCTCACCGGGTGTGAACGGAAGGGTGATGTAGTGCCAGGCCTCGGTCTTCGCCTTGAAGGCCGGGTCCTTCTTCATCTCGTCGGGCCAGGTGGCGTAGTTCGCCAGCTCGTCGCGGCCCTCCCGCGGATCGCTGGCAATGAGCTCGGCCAGCTTCTTCTTCGCGGCTGGGGAGTCCTCGTTCAGGAGCGCTTCGGCCAGCTTCGCGATGACGGCATGGCCGGGAATGCTCCACAGCAACCTGTACTCGGCCGTACCCACCACCGGCTCCTGGGGCCTGGCGGCCTTCCCGGTGTGCACCGTGTCCGACTGGGTCATGAGGCTTCCTCGCTGGCGAATGCGGGGGGCGAAGACTCTTCATCATGGCGGAACCCGGGGCCCGTGGCACCCTCACCCCGTCCCTCTCCCAGAGGGAGAGGGGTTGTGACTCAGTGGGGCTGTGAGTCACGGATTGTGAGTCACTGGGCTGTGAGTCAGTGAGTTGTGAGTCAGTGAGTTGTGACTCAGTGGGGTTGTAACTCGGTGGTGAGGGTGGTTCTCGGGGCTACGGCTGGTGCTTCAGCCAGGCGCTCACCTCGGGCATGGCGCGCTCGCGCAGGGCCACGTCCTGGGACAGCTTCTCCAGCGTCTGCTCCGTGGCCTGCTTCGCCTCCTCCACCGGGCTCGACGTCAGCAGCTTCTGCGCCGCGTCGAGCTGCTTGCGCTCTCGCAGGGCCCCCATCGACTCCACCACCCGGCGCAGCAGCATCGGCGCCCGGCCCGTCCTCCCCAGCACGTCCTGCCAGCGCTTCTGCGTCTCCGCCCACCACGCGTCGCGGCCCGTCCGGTTGCCCATCAGCCCCATCACGAAGCTGGCCACGTCCTGCATCTTCACCTTGTCCGTGAAGAAGAGCTTCTGCGCCGCGTCGGCCAGCGCCGGGTCCTCGAAGGACGTCAGCGCCATGAGGTAGCGCCGCTGCGTCGCCGGATCCGGCTCCACCGGCATCTTCTCCAGCAGCTTCTCGTAGAGCGCCCGGTCTCCCGAACGCGCCACCATGGCCACCGCCGCGTCCAGCAGGTTCGGCTCCAGCGCCGCCTTGTCCCCCTCCAGCATCTTCATCACCCGGGGCCTCGCCTCGCCCAGGGCCTCCGCGCTGCGCGCCACGCCTCCCACCGCTCGTACCAGCGCCGCCCGCCGCAGCTTCACCCGGTCCGACTCCCCCGGCGCCGAGTTCCAGCCGAGCTTCTTCAGTCCCGCCCCCAGCAGCTTCTCCACCCACTGCTGGAAGCGCTTCTGGTCCTCGCCCTCCACCAGTCGGCCCTCCACGTACGCCAGCCGGCCCACCAGATCGTCCAGGACCGCGTCGTCCTCCTCGTTGCCGAAGCGGCCCGCCAGGTCCAGGAAGGCCGCCACCGACGCCTGCCCGCTGCGCACCAGTGCCCACTGGTCCGCCAACAGTGAGATGCGCTCCGAGGGCGCCAGTGCCGCCAGGTTCGCCGACATCCGCTCCAGCGCCTGGGCGTCGTACTGCACCCGGTAGAAGCCCGTGGAGCCCGCGTTGGCGCACAGCCACTTCACCTCGCCCGAGCCCTCCAGCGTCACCTTCGTCTGCCCCTCGCGCAGCAGCACCCGCTGCTCGCGCACTCCTCCCGCGTCCGCGTACCGCAGCACCATCGGCACCGGCCAGCGCTCGCCGCTCTTCACCCCCGGCTCCGAGTAGTAGCGCTGCTGCGACAGCGTCATCGTCCGCCCGTCCAGCGCCACTGACACCAGCGGATAGCCGCTCTGGCCGATCCACGCGTTGGCCAGCTCGAGCACGGGCTGCGACGAGGCGTTGGCCAGCGCCCGCCACAGGTCGTCCGCCACCGCGTTGCCTCGCGCGTGCGTGCGCATGTACTGGCGCATGCCCTCGCGGAAGGGCTCCTCGCCGAGGAAGCCTTCAATCATGCGCAGCACCGCGCCGCCCTTCTCGTAGGTGATGAGGTCGAAGCTCTCGCCCGCCTCGTTGGCGTTGTGCACCTCGCCGCGGATGGGGTGGGTGGAGCGCAGCGCGTCCAGGCTCAGCGCCGCCGCCTTCCCCGAGTCGAAGTCCAGCCACACGCGCCAGTCCGGCTTCCAGTGGTCGACAATCTTGTACGCCATCCACGTGGCGAAGGCCTCGTTGAGCCAGAGGTCGTCCCACCACACCATCGTCACCCAGTTGCCGAACCACTGGTGCGCCAGCTCGTGCGTCACCACCTCGGCCACCCGCTTCTGCACCGAGAGCGGTGCGGTGGCGGGGTCCAACAGCAGGGCGATCTCCCGGTAGGTGATGAGGCCCGCGTTCTCCATGGCGCCGGCCTCGAAGTCGGGGATGCCTACCTGGTCCACCTTGTGGAAGGCGTAGGGCAGCCCGAAGTAGTCCTGCAGCCGGGGCAGCGCCGCCAGCGCCGCGTCCTGGCCGAAGCGCGTCAGGTGCGCCTTCTCCGGCAGCGCCCAGGTGCGCACCGGAATCCCCTGCACCTTCTCCTCGGGCGTGCCCACCAGCGGGCCGCACACCAGCGCCACCAGGTACGAGCTGAGCACCTCCGTCTCCTGGAAGGTCAGCTTGCGCAGCTTGCCGTCCTCCTCGTCCTTCAGCAGCGGCCCGTTGGCCAGCGTCGTCAGCCCCGGAGGCACCCGCACCGTGAGCGCCCAGCGCGCCTTGAAGGCCGGCTCGTCGAAGCACGGGAAGAGCCGCCGCGCGTCCGCCGCCTCGAACTGCGTGGCCGCCACCTTGCCCGCCGCGTACAGGCCCCGCAGGCCCTCGGTGAAACGGCCCGTCCACGCCACGTCCAGCGCCGCCGGCCCCGCCGGGAGCTGCTCGCCGAAGCGCAGCACCACCGTCTCGCTCACCTGCACGGGCTTGATTTCCGTGGGCTTGAGGCTCTTGCCGTTGCCACCCCGGAAGGTCACCTCGCCGAGCTGCAGCGCGATGGCGTGGAGGATGATCTCGTTGGAGGGCTTGTCGAGCTCCAGCTCGATGGTCTGCCGGCCCGTGAAGCTCTTGTCCTCCATGTCGAGCGTCACCGTCGCCGCGTACCGCCGGGGACGGATGGAGAGGGGAAGCCGGAAGTTCTTGTCGTCAGTCGGGTGCGCCATAGGGGCCCGACTCTAGCGGGACTGCAAGCGGGCGCCCGCTACAGAGTGGAGGGGCCCTGAATCAGGCGTCCACCGGGCGACGGCTCCGTCTGGAGGGACGGGGATGGATTCGTTAGCCTCGTGACGGGTAGGCGCCCATCCCCCATGCTAGCGTCTCCGGGCGCGATGTCCTTCTCGTCCCGTGCCCGCACCGTGTCGCTGGCCTGCGCCACCGTGGTGCTGGCCCTGCTGCTCAGTCTCGGGACGATGCTCGTGCGCCAGCCGGTGTCCCCGGACATCCTCTTCCTCTTCCTGCCCAATGCCGCCTTCCTGCGCGAGCAGCTCCTCGGGGGGTCGCTGCCGCTCTGGAACCCGCTCCTGCTCGCGGGCCACCCTTTCCTGGCCGAGCTGCAGACGCAGGTGCTCTACCCGCCGAGTCTGCTCTTCCTCCTGGGGTCGCCTGAGCGCGTCCTGGGGCCCTTCCTGTTCGCGCACCTGGTGTGGTTGGGGCTCGGGACGTGGCGGCTGGCGCGCTACTCGGGGGCGAGCCGTCGTGCGGCTGTGCTGGCCGGGCTCGCCGTGGGCCTCAGTCCTCTCGCCGTCGAGCACTATGCCCACCCCAACATGCTGTGCGGGTTGAGCTGGGTGCCCTGGGTGTGGGGTTCGGGCCGGCTCCTGGCGCGCCGCCCCAACCGGAGGGGAATGGTGCTGCTCGGCGTGCTGGTGGCGTGCAGCGTGCTTGCCGGCTCCCCCGAGTTGACGTTGCTCGCGCTGGCGGGGCTCGGGGTGTGCCTCTGGAAGCGCACGCGGTGGACGCTGGGGGCGGTGGCGCTCGGGGCTGGGCTCTCCGCGGCCACGTGGATTCCGTTCCTGGAGCTGCTCGTGCGCTCGGACCGGGGGGCGGGTATCGGCACGGGCGAGGCCACGAGCTTTGCCCTGTCTCCGGCCGAGGTGTTGGACCTGGCGTTGCCCTTTGTCCGCTTCGGCGCGGACCGTACCGGTGCGCAGAGCTTCCAGTCCGTGCTCTTCGTGGGGGCGAGCATCCTGCTGCTGGCGGCCTTTGGGCTGTGGCGGCGCAAGGGGCTCGCGGTGGTGTGCGTGGTGCTCTTGGTGCTGGCGCTCGGGGACTCGGGAGGGCTCTTCACCGGGTTCCATCGGTGGGTGCCAGGCGCGAGCCTCTTCCGCTTCCCCATCAAGTTCCTCTCGCCGCTGCCCGTGCTGCTGGCGCTCGCGCTGGCCTCGGGCTACTCCGCGTGGGAGCGGGGGCGGCAGCCCACCACGCGGCGTCCGGGAGCGGTGTTCGCCATGGTGTGCCTGCTGGGCGCCTGTGGCCTCGCGGTGGCGGACGCGGGGGCTGGCTGGGCGGTGAGCCTGGCATGGGTGGGGCTGATGGGCGGCGGGCTGCTGGCCTCGCGGCGTCTGACTCCGGGCCGGCGCGGGTGGGCGGTGGCGGCCGTCATCGTCATCGAGTGCGCCGTGTTCCAGCAGGGCGTGGGGACGCTGGCGAACCGCAGCGGAGGGCCTCCGTGCCGTCCCTCTCCCGCGTTCCGGCCCGAGGGCCGCGTGGCCTATGACATCGACTGGGGACGCGTGGACCTGGCGCACCGGGCGGAGGCGTGCGAGGTGGGCGTGCCCAACGCGAACATGGCGGGAGGCTTCGCCGCGCTCGAGGGTTTCGTGGTGCCTGCGCCCGCGTACGTGAAGCGACTGGTGCGCGAGGAGCCGGAGCGGGCGGCGGCGCTGCTCGGGGCGTCAGTGGTTGTTATCGACGACGAGGCGAAGCGCGCGGCGTACCCGGGCGAGGTGCTCTTCCAGAACGGGAGCTATCTCGCGCTGAGGCTGGGACGGCCGGGGCGGGCGGTGCTGGAGTCGGGAGGGGAGCGGCTCGAGGTAGAGCCCGAGGTGGACACGCCCTCGAGACTCGCCTTCGTGCTTCCCCGGGGCGGGGAGAGGCTCACCGTGAGGGATGCGTGGTTCCCCGGATGGGAGGCGGAGGCGGACGGGAGGCCGGTGCCGCTGCTCGAGGCAGAGGGCCTGCGCGCCATTCCGTTGCGAGGGGATGAGCGGCGGGTGGAACTGCACTACCGCCCGGGCTCCTTCCGTACGGGGCTGATGGTGTCGCTCGTGAGTCTCGCGGTGCTGGGATTGCTGTGCCTTCGTCCTGGGCGTCGGAACATACCGATGGCAAGTCGTTGATGTCTCAATTCCGACGCATACTGCTGTGCCACGATCAAGATCATGAAGCCCTGTGTAGGCTTGATACTGGGGGCGCACTCTCTGGGTCTCGTGGGCAGGTGCTTCCAGGCAGGTTGGCAAGGAGGCGGACAAAGAAAGAAGTAACCGTTCACCGGGTTGGGGCTTGTGAGGGCTGTGTCGTGCTTTGTGGGCCGTGTTGTCCCCTACGCCTTGCACCGGCCTCAGCGGTTGACGTGCGGTTGCATCACCGGAGAGTACAAGAGGATGTGACGGGCGCTTGGTCAACCCCCTTTGAACCGAGGTGGGCTGTGGGAGTTTCAGGGCGACTCGCGCGGATGTCTGCATTTGTGCTCCTGCGATTGCTGGCGGGTGCTCTGCCAATTCTCTCGGGGTGCAGTATCAATCGTTATCAGCCAGGCCACTTCAAGTTCGCCACGATTGTCAAGAAAACAAAACCCGGGCCCGATGGGTGGCGTGCCGCGTGTATACATGCAACCGTAATAAACAAATCGACCTTGGAGCCTTATTTCTGCGAATTCGGTGTGGGAATGCCCATTGAGAGCACGGATGCTGGATTCATGTCCGAGCCGCTTGCTCAGCGAATAGCCGCCGATTGCGCCAACAAGGCACTGAGTGAAGTGATCGCCGCTCCCGCATCTCCACTGCCTGGTCTTGTCTGTACGCAATTCAGGAGAACGTTCCACGAGACTCTGAATCGCGCCGTGCTCGGCTCGAAAGTGACGGCTTGGTGCGAAAAGAAAACAACTCCCTTCCGGGTTGACCTCTAAGCCATGTCGATTTCAGCGGAACACCTGCTTTCTGTCGTCCGGCAGTACTGGCGTTCGGACCATGAGTTCGATGGCAAGCTGGAAAGGAGCCCCGAGTTGGAGAGGTTCCAGACGTTGTGGGAAGAAAAGCTCAAGAAGATGGATGCATGGTACGTGCTCATGGACGAGCTCCAGGCGGCATTGCCGCAATTCGGTATCGGGAACGCAACGGCCACCTGTGATGCCAGTTTCCGCTGTTCCGTGTACACGGCCCGGGAGCCCATATATTCGAGTCAGGAGAATGAATCGATGACGCGCCGCTGGGTTGTTGTCGGCTGCGTCAGCATCCTGGCTCCTGTCTATATGGTTTACGGTGTGCAATACGACTTCAGAGGTGAAGAGCGCATTGCCGACAGGGTGTTTTTTGATCCGCTTCCGCCTGAGATGCGGGCTCCCGCAGAGGTCGTTGCCAGGAAGATCGAGGCGAGGTTTGGGGTGGAGGCCGTTCCTCGCGAGATCGCCGAGACCCGAATCCCGCTCATTGTGTATCCACATGAGCCGCCTGATACCACTCTCTTTCATGCGCTCTTCACGGCTTGGCCCGAAAGCGTGCCTTGAGGAGGATACTGCTCGGGCCAGCAGCGTCCTCTTCTCTCCGCACCATCCACCGGACACGCAATGGCCTCCGCCGAAGCTGGTTCATCTCATATCACATGCCCCAATCCAGTGAATGGTTGTGAAATGAGATGGATTGCCCTGATGACCGCCTTGGCAATGCTCAGCGTGGGGGCGCTCACTCGCAACAGCCAGAGTCCCCTTCCGGATGAACTGGAGCGAATGAGCCCTCCCGACCCAGAATAGGCACCAGGGCATGTCGGTGTGCCGTATGTCGACTGCCTCGGGCCGTGCCTCCCGGATGTGACTTGACGAATCCTGCGCTGCCTACCGCCGCGAGAAGTGGTAGAAGGGAGCGCAGGAGGTGACCGCGCATGGCGGACAATGCACCCTGGAAGGGTGGAAGGTTGGGAGTGTTTCACCTCGGCCGACGGTACAAGGACATCGGGACGGACCTGGGCCGTGTCTATGAAGCCGATGACGTTCACACGGGCGCTTCCTCCGTGGTGGTGATGCCCGGACAGGGCGCGGACTGGGAGCCCACCGAGGCGTGGCGGGTCCGGGTCTCCTCCCATCTGGTGCCTCCTCATGTCGCGTTGGCGGTGGAGCAGGCGCCCTCCGCGGGCAGGGTGCCAGAACTGTCGGCCATGCTCGACCTGCTGACCTCCGCGGTGGAGCGCCTGGAGAAGAGGCCGGAGGTGCGCATCCATCTGACTCGCGCGCGGATCGCGCCGTGGCGCAGGTGGACCGGACGCGCGCGCCGGCTGCTTCGCTCCCGGTGGCCCCTGCTGGCCGCAGGCCTTGCTTCATTGGCGATGGGCGGGGTCCTTTTATGGTCGCCCTCGGCTCCCGAGAGCAACGATCGGGCGGCTCTCGCCGGGAACGATGCGTCCCATCCCACGCCTCCCGAGCTGAGTGTGGTCAACGGTGACGGTACTGTCCTGGCCGCTACCGCCTTCCCCATGCCTGACAAGCCCTACTCCAACCAGGCGAAGCCGCCGTGCAGGCCCCGCCAGGGAGAGGTGGAGATCAACGGCGGCTGCTGGGTGGAACTGACCAAGCGTCCGCCCTGCGAGGACACGGTCGAGTACAAGGGCAAGTGCTACGCGGTGGTGGGGGCGCGCTCACCGCGTCCGCCGCAATCCATCGAGCCGTAGAACGCCGGACTTGCACGTCCTCGGAAGTTGTGTTGGGATACTGACCGCAGAAGTCATATGGGTCATCCACCGACTGCCAGCGGTGGACCCCATGGATCTGTGTGCTGTCTCCCTCCCAACGACGGTGTCCCGTGTCATCGCGGGGCATCATCTGCGACGCCCCGCCGAGATGCTTGGCAGCTCTCGGTGGGGCGTTGTTTTTGGTGGGACGTGACAAGGATTGTCGGGAAGAGTGCCCAGGGAGGGACGCAGGCGGCAGTACGGCGCCGATTGTCCAAGACACTGGGCGAGGTGGCCCGGACGGCGCGAGTCCAGGCGCGTCTGACCCAGGTGGATGTGGCCGAGCGCATCGGCCTGGCCACGGAGGTGTATGGCCGGCTGGAGCGGGGGTTGATGCTGCCCAGTGTTCCGACCTTGTGGCGCCTGTGCCTGACGCTCCGGATTCCAGCGGATCATCTGCTCGGGTTCGCCGTCGAGTCACCTCCCCAGTGGGCGCTCACGCCTCCCGCCGAGCAGGATGACGCCGAGGTGCGGAGGCTGATGCGCTCGGTGCGCAAGCTGAAGGCGTCCCATGTGCGCACGCTGAGCCTCATGGTGGCCGTGCTCCGGCGGGAGGCGTAGGGCGCTCACTCCCGCCATGACTCATCCAGGCCATCTGGCGCATGAGCGCGTCCCCGCCAATCTTCCAATGCGCCGGAGTCCGCGGGTATCGTGGCCGGCATGAACGCAAAGGGCGTGTTTCGTGTGGGCCGTGGTTTCGGTCTGTCGGGAGGGGTGCTCGTTCTGTGTTTACTCGGGGGAGTGCTCGCCACGGGCTGTCGTGTAGTCGACCCCCCGGATCAGGTGCCGGACGCGGGGATGAACGAGCCGGACGCGGGGATGAACGAGCCGGACGCGGGGATGAACGAGCCGGACGCGGGGATGAACGAGCCGGACGCGGGGACGGTGCTGGCACAGGTGGAGGTGGGCGCGTACAAGCCGAACCTGATGCTGCTGGTGGACACGTCCGGCTCGATGACGAACCCGGTGGACATGTCGGATCCGGACTGCCGCCCGGGTGGGGTTCTCTGTGGCGACTCGCGCCCGTGCAACACCGCCGTGTGCCCCACGCGTTGGAGCGCGCTGCAGGGAGCGATGCACAACTTCTTGTCCACCAGTGGCACCATCGCGCGTTTCGGGCTCGCCACCTACCCGAGCGATGACACCTGTGGTGCCTCGACCGCGATCAGCGTCCCGCTGCCCGATCCGGCCAAGGAGGACGAGGCCACGCTCGAGGCCAACGCCGACCAGGTGAGGAACAAGCTCCTGTCCATCAAGAACTACTCGACCACGGAGCCGATGCCACAGGGGGGCACGCCCACCGGCCAGAGCCTCCAGTTCATGGGCACGCGCCCCGAGTTGCAGGCGATGGGCCGCGAGGACTTCGTGCTGCTGCTGACGGACGGTCTGCCCAACTGCAATTCGAACTACCCGGCGAGCGCCGAGTGCTTCTGCACCCTGTCGGATTGCACCCATGTCCAGAACATCGGCTGCCTCGACAAGGATGCCTCGGTGGAGGCCGTGCAGGCGTTGCGCGCCAAGGAGATCAGGACCATCGTCATCGGCTTCGGCGCGGACTTCGACGCGAACACCATGTCGGGGAGCAAGGGCGCCGAGACCCTCAACGGGATGGCCGTGGCGGGTGGTTTCTCGATTGCTCGTACGTGCACGAGCGATGCGCAGTGCGGCACGGGGGACCAGTGCGACACTGCGGCGAAGCTCTGCAAGCGCCGCTTCTATCAGGCGTCCAACCAGAGCGAGCTGAGCTCCTCGCTCCAGCAGATCGTCGACACTCTGCAGAAGGCGTCCTGCCTCGTCCGACTCGCCGACGCGGGCTCCTATACGCAGGAGTCGCTGGTGGTCTCCCTGGACGGGCAGGTGCTGGCGCCCGGCGAGTCCTCGTGGAGCCTGACGAGCGAGGGGGTGCGCTTCACTGGCACGGCCTGCGAGCAGCTCGAGGCGGCCACGCCAGCGGCTCCGGTGCTCGTCGAGGTGCAGGTTCGTGGCTGAGCGGGGAGCGCGGATGATGAGACGACTCGGACCCGCCGACTACCGCGACATGCCCTGGAAGAACGGAGGGGGTGTCACCCGCGAGCTGTTGAAGCTGCCCCATCCGTCCGATCCGGCCCGCTTCCTGGCGCGCCTGTCGATCGCCACCGTTGGGGAGTCCGGGCCCTTCTCCCTGTTTCCGGGAATCGAGCGGACCCTCATGCTCCTCGACGGCGCGGGGATGGCACTGACCCTCGGTGGGGCGCGCGAGGTGGTGCTCGACCGGCGCTACCAGCCCTTCGTGTTTCCCGGCGAGGCCGAGACCCACTGCCGGTTGCTCGGGGGTCCGGTGCGGGACTTCAACCTGATGGTGGACCGGGCCCAGGCCGAGGGCTCGCTCGAGGTGGTTCATCTGGCCCCGGGGGAAACCCGTACGCTCGCGGGCGCCGCGACCGTGGTGCTCCATGTCCTGGAGGGACGGGCGGCGGTGGCCGGGACGCCGCTGGCCGCGGAAGAGATGCTCTGGCTGGAGGCTCCCGGGTCCCTGGCGCTACGGAGCGACGAGGGGGCCGTCCTGGCCGCCATCCTCTTGAGTCCGCGCTCGCTCGCTCCATGAGCACACCTGTCGCTCTCCAGGCCGCCTGCTCATAGGGATGCTGGCGAGAGGGCGGGGCCTGCGTTAGAGCCGACCTCCTGTATGGCCTCCTCCGACGCGTCAGCCGCCGCCCCCAACGTCTTCCGTCACCGTGACTTCCGTCTGTACCAGCTGGCACGCCTGTGTGCGGTGCTCGCCGTGCAGATCGAGTCGGTGGCCATCGGCTGGCAGGTTTATGAGTTGACCGGCAGCGCGCTCGCCCTTGGCTACACGGGTCTGGCGCAGTTCCTGCCCTTCTTCGCCTTCAGCCTCATTGGCGGCCAGGTGGCCGATCGCGTGGACCGGCGCACCATCCTCGCGGTGTGCCAGGGCGTCATGCTGTTGTGCAGCCTGTTGCTGCTCACCTTCTCCCTGGGCCACGTCCGGGACGTGCGCTTCGTCTATGGAGTGCTGGTGCTCTTCGGCACCGCGCGTGCCTTCTACTCGCCCGCGGGCTCCGCCATCACGCCCTACCTGGTGCCCACCGAGGAGCTCTCGCGCGCCATCGCGGTCAACTCCACCACCTGGCAGGTGGCCACCATTGCCGGTCCCGCCGTGGGCGGTCTCCTCGGCGGGTGGGCGGGCGCCACGGGGGCCTACATCGGCTCGGCCGCGCTGTGCGCGCTCTCCGTGGTGTGGATCCTCTCCCTGAAGGTGAGGACGGGCCGGGCCTCCAGCGAGTCGTTCTCCATCTCCACGCTCCTGGCGGGGTTGCGGTTCGTGCGCCGTCAGCGGTTGCTGCTGGGCAGCATCACCCTGGACCTGTTCGCGGTGCTGCTGGGAGGAGCGGTGGCGCTGCTGCCCATCTACGCGCGTGACGTGCTGCACACCGGGGCGTGGGGCCTGGGGCTGCTGCGCAGTGCACCCGCGGTGGGCGCGGCGCTCGTGGCGGTGGTGATCGCCGTGCGTCCCCTGGGAGGCCGGGCCGGCTGGAAGATGTTCGTCTCGGTGGCCATCTTCGGCGCGGCCACGCTCGTCTTCGGGGTGAGCCGTTCGCTGCCGCTGTCCATCCTGGCGCTGGCGGTGGCGGGGGCCGCGGACATGGTGAGCGTGGTGGTGCGCAGCACGCTGGAGCTGATGGCCACGCCGGATGAGATGCGCGGCCGCGTGGGCGCGGTGAACATGATGTGCGTGGGGGCTTCCAACGAGCTGGGCGAGTTCCGCGCTGGTGCCTTCGCCGAGCACGTGGGCGTGGTGCCCGCGGTGGTGGCGGGCGCGGTGGGGACGCTGGTGGTGGTGGCGCTCTGGGCCTGGGCGTTTCCCGAGCTGCGGCGGGTGGACCATCTCGAGGACGCGGCCCGCCAGCCCCTGCCCGGGGATGCCGGGCCCGAGGCCGTCGGCACGACGTCGTGAGTCCGCGCAAGAGCTCCGTCCGGGTGGAGACGAGGCCGTCGGGAGCCGGGGAGGACCCGGGCCCATATACTGTTCTGGATGGGAGACTGGATGGCCACGCGGCCGGCCTGGCTGCGCTGGACGGTGGCCCTCCTCACCCTGTGGCTCAACCACCGGGTGACGCACGCCTTCGTGATTGGCGCCTGGGCCTACTGACGTCTCCACGGCTCGCCACGGGTGCGAGCACAGGGAGCCCTGGAGTTCCTGAAAGGTAGGGCAGGCGTCCCTACTTGAAAGGTTAGAAGAAGACTGGGCAGTGGCAGGGGATGATGTTACCTTTCGAGTCGTGGGCTCGAGAGGTTCGGGCTCACGCAACGCCCGGAGGGCGAGGAGGTTGATGCCATGGCCGAGTCGATGGGTGGTGACGTCTGGAGTCAGGTGCTGCAGGCCGTCCAGGGCCTGAGCGAGCAGGTGAATGGGCTGCGCGGGGAGGTGAAGGAGCTGCGCGGGGAGGTGAAGGAGCTGCGCGGGGAGGTGAAGGAGCTGCGCGACCGGATGGACAAGTTGGAAGTCCGGATGGACAAGCTGGAAGCCCGGATGGACAAGTTGGAAGTCCGGATGGACAAGCTGGAAGTCCGGATGGGCAAGCAGGAGGTGTGGATGCAGCGTCTGGGCTTCGAGTTCACGGACACTCGTGACGAGGTCAAGCAGCTCCGCCAGGGTCTGCGTGCGGAGCTGCAGACGGAGCTGCAGCTCGGAATCCGGCAGACGCATGATCGCATCGACCGCAACAACGATGCGCTGCTCTTGATGGTCTCGGGGCTGGATCGGAATACAGCGGAGCGTTTCAGGCCCATGGAGCATCGGCTGCACGCACTCGAAGCGCGCTGACCACGGAAGAGGGAAGGGGCGGCCGGGCCGTGTAGAGTCGCGCCCCGCCATGCCGCCCCTCGCCCCACTCGTCCACATCCACGACCACGCTCTGCCCGACGCGGACTTCTCCCGCCTGTGGCGCAAGGTCCGCGCCCTGGGCACCGAGCGCCTCCGTCAGACGTACCAGACCACCTTCTGGTTCGAGCTCGGTGAGCCCACCAACGTCATCGAGCAGGTCATCCTCGCGCTGCGTCCACGCGTGCCCCTGCGCCGGGGCCTCGCGGGCGTCGAGTGGTGGTTCTCGCGCATGCGCACCACGGACGTGCAGGTGGACTTCCACCAGGACCGGGACGAGAAGCTCGCCCTGCGCGGCGGCCCGCTCATGCACCCGCGCTTCACCTCCCTGCTCTTCATGAACAGCGTCCGCGGTGGGGCCCTCGCGGTGACCAAGGCCCTGCCCTGCGAGGACAACCCCTCCCTCGCTCCCAATACGGACGCGTTCGATCTCGCCGCGCCCAGGCCCAACCGCTTCGTCTACTTCAAAGGCGATCTCACCCACGGCGTGCTGGATGCCGACAACCAGATTCCCACCGGGAAGCTGCCGGGCTCCTCGCGCCTGCGGGTGACGCTGGTGATGAACTGGTGGAGCCAGCGTCCCACCGACATCCCCACCTTCTCCGAGTCGAAGGTGTACCGCTCCCTCGCGCTCGCCGCGCCCCGGCGGCCTACTTCCGCGGGTCGGAGGCGATGAAGAAGACCGTGGCCGCGCCCACCACCAGCGCCGCGCCGCCCGCGTAGACCCACGGGCTCTCGTACCAGGGCTTCTGCTCGATGACCGAGAGCTGCAGCGGGGCCAGCGGGTTGGCCGCACGCGCCACCGTGTTGCCCTGGTTGTCGAGCGCCTCGAGGAAGTACCAAGCGGTGAAGGAGGCCGCGCGAGAAGGGGCGGGCAGCTCGCCCTCGCATGTGTCGCTCTGGCACACCATGGGCGTGGCGCGGTAGGGACCTCCCGGGACGGGGGCATGGCGCAGGAGCACCTCGCTGGCCCGGGACTGTGGGTCCTTCAAGGTGGCTCGCACCAACTGGGGCCGGCTCGCGTCCTCGCGCGGCAGCACCTCCAGCTTCGGCCGGGCGGAGAGCATCGCGCGCACCCGCTCCACCAAATCCCTCTGCTTCTGGGGCGCGTCGGCGGGAGGCCGCACCCAGGCGTCCAGCTCCAGCGCCTCGGTGGTGCGCTGCTCGGCGTTTACCGAGTCATCCAGCAGCAGGTGGATGAAGCCGAGCTCCAACAGGGCCTGGGCGCGCTCGGCGGAGGGCCGGTCGGGGTGGCCGAGGTAACGCTGGTACTCGACGACGGCTTCCTCGTAGCGCAGGGCGCCGGCGAGCTCACGGGCGCGGGCGAGGTCAGCCTGGGCCGCTCCGGGCGCGGGGGCCTGGGCGAGCACAAGTGAGGAAGCGGCGGCGAGGACGGGAAACGTGAGCGGAAGCACCGTCCCCGAGCCTACCCGGGCCGCCGGTGCTTGTCAGACCGGTGCGCTAGGAAAGCATGTGTCAGCACCGCGGAGCGCCGGGTCCGGGCGGGTCTCGGGCCCCGGCCTCCGCACTTCCCTTCGTCCTTCTCTCAGAGCCCGCTAGGGCCCAGCGCGCCTTCCAGCCCCTCGAAGGGCTTGGAGACGACGGCGTGCAGGACGATGTTCTCCAGCCTCAGCTCCAGCGGCAGCTCCAGCGGATTGCCAACGCCCGCCTCCGTCACCGTGTTGCTGACGATGATCCAGATGCGCTCCTTGCCGATGGCCTTCGCCAGCGTGGGCGAGTTGACGAGCACCGGCGTGCTCGAGTTGGGCGCGAACTCCTTCTGGGGCAGCAGCTCCTCGGAGGAGGCGTAGTAGGGGGGCAGGTTGCTGTCGCTGTAGAACTTGGGCTCGTCCGGCGTGGCGGTGCCGGTGAGGGACAGCCGCGCCGAGGACTTCAGGGTGAACGTCTTGGAGGGGTTCACCACGGTGAGGTCGGCGGTGATCTCCTTCACGTTGACATCGAGACTCTGCGTCTCCTCGGGCATATCGACGGCCACCTCGACGTGGATGGCCCTGGCCACCGAGGTGACGGGGATGGCGACGGACTGGGGCGGCGTGTCCACGGAGACGTCGGCGGAGCACGCGGTGAGCAGCAGCGGGCAGAGCAGGGCGAGGAGGTGGCGTCTCATCGGAAGGTCCAGGACAGATCGAAGGCGGGGATGACGGGGATGCGGCCCTCGTTGATGGGCAGCAGGGGCTCGCTCACGTCCACGTAGGCGGCCCCGAGGGACATGCCGAAGTTCTCTCCGGCGTAGCGGATGCCGGCGGCACCGCGCAGGGGGTAGCCCTCCTCGAGGCTGACGCCGAGCTCACCCACCACGGACCAGTTGCCGGCGAAGTTGACCACCAGGCCGCCCGTCGCTCGGGTGGTCGCCGTCTGGTAGCGCCAGTGGCGCACCTCGGCCTGCACCAGCACCGGGCCGAGCTGCAGGCCGTACAGGGCGTAGGCGCTGGGCCCCTCGAAGGCGATCTCGAGCTTCTTCACCGCCGGCTGCTGCTGGGAGATGAAGTCCGAGACCACCTGGTTGCCGAGGAACTTCGTGTAGCGCGCGCCGATGACGAAGCGGTGGGGCCCCGCCTCCAGCGCCCAGCGCAGGCCCAGGTTGGGGGCTAGCGCCGCGTCGGCCAGGACGGAGGTGTCCAGCGCGAAGCCCAGCCCTATCGGCAAGGCCGAGCGCTGCAGGCCGAGGACGGGTTTCTTGATGACGGCGGCCTCGTCGGAGGCGAGGAGCCGCGCGTTGCCGGCGTGGTTGAAGGCCTGGGCTTCGGTGGACCCCAGAAGGGTGCCGAGCGCCCAGAGGACGAGCCCGGCCGCGGTGGGGCGGCCCAGGCGGGGGAATGTGTGTCGAGGTATCAACCCACTCACTCCTGGAGAGGAAAGGGAGGACTCTGGTGTACCGCGCTCTCGCCCGCCCTGTCACATACCCGGAGTGTTGTGCTGGGCACCCAACCACACTCGCCGAGGAGGCAGGCGCCCCGGGCGCAGGTAGGCCTTGCGAAGGGCTCCCCCGGGGCGTATTCGAGCAATTATATGGGCTCCCATACAAATCGACGCCCGAGGGCCGCGGCGGCTCCGGCGGAGACGGAGGACGTGCGGACGGTCCTGGACGCCATCCGGCGCCTCGTGCGCTTGCTGCGTGTCTCGGCGCGTGCCTCCGAGGGGCTCGTGGGCATCAGCGGCGCGCAGCTCTTCGTGCTCCAGCAGCTCGCCGAGGCGGGTCCCTGCTCCATCAATGAGCTGGCCGAGCGCACCTTCACGCACCAGAGCTCGGTCTCGGTGGTGGTGAGCCGGCTCATCGAGCGAGGGCTGGTGTCGCGCCGGCCCTCGGAGGAGGACGGGCGGCGGGTGGAGGTCTCTCTCACGCCCGAGGGCCGGGAGCTGCTGCGCACGGCGCCGCCCATGGCTCAGGCGCAGCTCATCGCCGGGCTACGGAAGCTGGAGCCCGCCCAGCGCGCCGCACTCGCGGGGGGACTGGCGGCACTGGTGCGGGAACTCGGGCTGGACGCGGAGGCCGCGCCGCTCTTCTTCGAGGACGAGGCGCCCTCACGGCAGCGCCAGGGGAAACGACATCATGAAGAAATCTGAGCTCATCTCGGTCTCCGAGGGCACGGGTGACAGGGAGTCCCTCCCGGTTGCACCCTCCATGGGGCCGACGCTGGAGAACGTGCCGCACGGGCCGCTGACCGTGCAGCCGGTGGATGCGCGCCTGGTGCTCATCAGCGGCCTGTGCATCCTGGTGGCCATCGGCGCGGGGCTGGTGGCCCAGCTGCTCGGGGCACTCATCTCGTTCATCACGAACCTGGTCTTCTTCGGCCGGGTGTCCCTCCACGAGGCGTCGCCAGCGGAGCACACGCGGGGGCTCTGGGTGCTGGTCATCCCCGTGCTCGGCGCGCTCGTGGTGGGGGTGATGGCGCGCTATGGCTCCAAGGCCATCCGCGGCCACGGCATCCCCGAGGCCATGGAGCAGGTGCTGCTCAACCGCAGCCGCATTCCTCCGCGCGTCACGTTCCTCAAGCCGCTGTCGTCGGCGGTGGCCATCGGCACGGGAGGGCCGTTCGGCGCCGAGGGCCCCATCATCGCCACGGGTGGAGCGCTGGGCTCGTTGCTGGGGCAGGTGCTGAAGGTGACGGCGGATGAGCGCAAGGTGTTGCTGGCGGCGGGCGCCGGAGCGGGCATGGCCGCCACCTTCGGAGCGCCGGTGTCCGCGGTGCTGCTGTCCATCGAGCTGCTGCTCTTCGAGTTCCGTCCGCGCTCGGTCATCCCGGTGGCGCTGGCCACCTGCACGGCCACGGCGGTGCGGCTGGCCTTCGTGGGGGGCGCGCCGGCCTTCGAGATGCCGGACGTGGCGGCGCCGGGCGGGGGCGCGCTGGCCTTCTACATCGGCATGGGAGCGCTCATTGGCGTGGCATCGGTGATTGCCACGCGGGCCGTCTACCGCATCGAGGACGCCTTCGAGAAGCTGCCCATTCATTGGATGTGGTGGCCGGCGCTCGGGGCCATCGCCGTGGGCGTGGTGGGCTGGTTCGAGCCGCGCACGCTGGGCGTGGGCTACTCCAACATCGAGGACATCATCTCTGGCCGCTTCGTGGGCATGGCCGCGCTCGTCTTCTGCCTGCTGAAGTTCACCTCCTGGTCCATCGCGCTGGGCAGCGGCACCTCGGGCGGGACACTGGCGCCGCTCTTCACCATCGGCGGCGGGTTGGGCTCGGCGCTGGGGGCGTTGGCGGTGTGGCTGGTGCCTGGGCTGGGCGTGGACGTGCGCATCGCCGCGCTGGTGGGTATGGCGGCCATCTTCGCCGGGGCCTCGCGCGCGCTGCTGACCTCGGTGGTGTTCGCCTTCGAGACGACGCGCCAGCCCATGGGTCTGCTGCCGCTGCTCGGAGGTTGCGCGGCGGCCTACCTCGTCTCCTCGCTGCTCATGCGACACTCCATCATGACGGAGAAGCTGGTGCGGCGCGGGGCGCGGGTGCCCATGGAGTACTCGGCGGACGTGCTCGCCAACACGCTGGTGGCGGCGCACGGACTGAGGCCGGTGGTGACGCTCGCGGCGGAGGACACCGTGGCGCAGGCTCGGGCCTGGCTGGCCGGTGGAGGCGCGAGTACTCGGCACCAGGGCTTCCCGGTGGTGGATGGGGCGGGGCGGTTGGTGGGCGTCGTCACCCGGCGGGAGCTGCTGGAAGGGGACGGGATAGAGGGGCTGCACGTGCGGGAGCTCATCCGCAAGCCCCCGGCAGTTGTCTTCGATGACAGCACCTTGCGTGAGGCGGCGGACCACATGGTGCGCGAGGACGTGGGACGGCTGCCGGTGGTGAAGCGCGAGGCGCCGTGGACGGTGGTGGGCATCCTCACGCGGAGCGACCTGCTGGCCGCGCACCGCCGCCGGCTGGAGGAGGCGCACCAGTCCGAGCGAGGAATCGGAGGCGGCCCCCCCAGGCCCAGGGCTCCCACCCCAGCATGAGTGGCGGCATGGACACGGAGCACCTGCGGGTGCTGGAGCTGCTCAAGCGCCATGGGTGGAACGCCACGTCCTTCCAGGTGCTGGAGCCGGGGTACTCGTACTGGTTCGACGGTGAAGACGCGTGCGTGGCGTACGTGGACACGGGCAAGGCGTGGGTGGTGGCCGGTGCCCCCATCGCGTCGCACGAGCGTCTGGCCGAGGTGTCGGAGCGCTTCGAGGTGCATGCGGCCAGCGCGGGCCGGCGCCTGTGTTTCTTCGCCACCGAGCAGCGGATGTTGGACGCGGCCCCGCTCCGAGGGTTGGCCATCGGTGAGCAGCCGGTGTGGGACCCGAGGCGTTGGGAGCAGAGCGTGCGCGAGAGCCGGAGCCTGCGCGAGCAGTTGCGCCGGGCGCGGGCCAAGGGCTTGCGGGTGCGCGAGGTGTCTCCGGCCGAGCTGAAGGACCCGACGCACCCGGTGCGGGCGGGAGTGGATCGGCTGATGGAGCACTGGTTGGTGTCTCGGCGGATGGCGCCCATGGGCTTCCTGGTGCAGCTCTCCCCGTATGCCTGGGCCGAGGAGCGGCGCTCCTTCGTGGCGGAGCGGGACGGAGAGGTGGTGGCCTTCCTGTCGGCGGTGCCGGTGTATGCGCGCAATGGCTGGCTCGTGCAGCACCTGCTGCGGGACGGGCAGGCACCCAACGGCACCGCGGAGTCGCTGGTGGACGCGGTGATGCGCGCGGCGGCGGCCGAGGGACGGAGCTACCTGACGCTGGGGCTCGCGCCGCTGGCTGGCGACGTGGCCGGCTGGCTGCGCGCGGCACGGGTGGTGGGCATGCCGCTCTATGACTTCGAGGGGCTGCGGGCCTTCAAGGCTCGGCTGCGCCCGCACGCGTGGGATCGCATCCACCTGGCCTGGCCCGCCCGGCACGCCTCGCACCTGCCGCTGTACGACGCGCTCACCGCCTTCGCCCGAGGGAGCCTCGCGCGCTTCGGCCTGGCCACGCTCCTGCGCCGGCCCTTGCCGCTCGTGAGGTTGCTCGCGGTGTTGCTGGTGCCTTGGACGGTACTGCTCGCGCTGCCGGCCAACGCCCACCGCTTCCCCTCACCGCTCGTGCAGTGGGGCTGGGTCTTCTTCGACGTGGGGCTGACGGTGGGGCTCTTCTCCCTCATCCGCCGCTGGCGCTCCGGGCTCGCCACGCTGCTGGCCTCGCTCATCACCGGCGACGCCTGCCTCACGCTCTTGGAGGCGCTCCTCTACAACCTCCCCCGGGCACGAGGGCCTGGAGACTGGCTCGTCATGGCGGTGGCTGTACTCGCCCCGACCACGGCGGCGGTGCTGCTCTTCTGGGCTCGCCGGCACCCAGCGCTCGTGCCTGCCTGAGCGGGCCTCACTCGCTCGGCGGTGTCAGTCCTCGGGCGGGGGAGTGGTAGGGGCGGCCGCGAGATACACCTCTCGGCCCTGGACGCGCTCCACGCGGTGGAAGTGCACCATGTAGTCCCGCCGGGCGGGCGAGCCCTGCCCCAGCTCGAAGTGGGTGTCCCCCACGTTCGACACCGTCCCGAGCTTCCGCCCTTCCCTGTCCTTCACCGTCATTCCCTCGTGGATGTCGCCGGGGTCGATCATCTTGGTCCTCTGTCCGCGTATGCCCGTGGGGCCCTTGTGATGAACATCTCGAGCGATCCTCACTCCCAGGCACTCGCTCCCTCCTGAAGGGAGCGGGAGGCGCCCATGCTCCTTGGTGGAGGAGCACACGGGCGGCCACAGCGCCGGGTCACGTCAGGGGCCGCCACCTACCTTCTCTCCCGAGGGCTCATGACGCACGGGGGAGACGCGCATGGCGGAGGCCCAGGCCTCAAGGTTGGCATCGCTCAAGATTGACCGCACAGCTCGCCCCCGGCGGAAGCTCCTGCGCCGGTGGCCGCTCTGGGTGGGGCTTGCTGTCGTGCTCGCCCTGGTGGTGGGGGCCGCAGTGGTGGGTCGTGCCCCCAGCGTGCGTGTGGCCGAGGTGCGAGAAGCACGACCCGGCGAGCAGCAGACCGAGCTGTCCGCGGCTGGCTATGTGTCCTCGCGCCGTCGCTCCATCATCGCGCCCCAGGTGGCGGGACGATTGGTGGAGGTGGCGGTAGAAGAAGGCGACGCGGTGAAGAAGGGGCAGGTGCTCGCCCGCCTGGATGACCGGGATGCGCGGGTAGGGGCTGCGCGTATTCGTGCGGAGCTCCAGGCCGCCAGCCAACGGCTCGTCGCTGCCCAGGCCACGGCGACACGGGCGCGGAGCGATCTGGCGCGTGCGGAGCGGTTGGCACGGGCCCAGGTCATCACTCGGGCCAGTCTGGAGGAGGCACAGGCCCTGGCGAGGGCCTCGTCTGCCGAGGAGCATGCAGCCAGTGCCCAGCTCGCCGCGGCGCGGGAGGCAGCCCAGGCGGCGGAGCTGCAGCTCTCGCATACGGTGGTGCGGGCGCCTTTCGCGGGCACAGTGGTTCGCAAGTTGGCGGACGAGGGGGCCGTGCTCGCGCCAGCCGCGCTCGAGCAGGAGAACATCGGCGGCATCGTCGAACTGGTGGACTTGGGGGCGCTGGAGGTGGAGGCCGAGGTCAGCGAGGAGCAGTTGCCGCGCATCGAGCTGGGGCAGCCCGCACTCGTCTTCCTGGATGCATACCCAGACCAGGCCTTCGCCGCGAAGGTGCGCTCGGTGCGTCCAGCCATTGACCGCTCCAAGGCCACGGCGGACGTGAACGTGGAGTTCGAAGAGATTCCCCCGGGGGTGCTGCCGGACATGGGCGCGAGGGTGGCCTTCCTGAAGGAGGCGCTGCCGCCAGAGGCGCTCGTGGAGAAGGACGCGGCGCTGCGGGTACCAGCCTCGGCGGTGGTGCAGAACGGCGGGGAGTCGGTGGTGTGGGTGGTGCAGGACGGGAAGGTGAAGCGCGAGCCAGTACAGGTCGCGGAGAAGGTGGGGGACGAGATGGCCCTGGCCCAGGGCCCGGAGCCGGGGACACAGGTGGTGGTGTCGCCCAATGGCACGCTGCGTCCGGGACGCAAGGTGAAGGTGCGGACGGAGGGCGGATGAGCACTGCGCCCGTGCAAGAGGCGAGGTCTCCCTTCATCCGGCTGCGGGGAGTCTCCAAGGCCTACCAGCGGGGCGACATCGTCGTGCCCGTGCTGGAGGGGGTGAACCTGGATATCGAGACGGGGGCCTTCGAGGCCTTCATGGGCCCGTCCGGCTCGGGCAAGTCCACGCTGCTCAACCTCATCTCGGGGTTGGACCGGCCCTCCACGGGGGTGGTGGAGGTGGGCGGGAGGGACCTGGCGCGGATGAGCGACAAGGAGCTGTCGGACTGGCGCGCGGGGCACGTGGGCTTTGTCTTCCAGCTGTACAACCTGCTGCCGGTGCTCACGGCGGCGGAGAACGTGGAACTGCCGCTGCTGCTCACGCCGCTCTCCCGCTCCGAGCGCCGTGAGCACGTGGCGGCCGCGCTGGAGGTGGTGGGCCTGGGGCACCGCATGGGGCACCGGCCGCCGCAGCTGTCCGGAGGCGAGCAGCAGCGGGTGGCCATCGCCCGGGCCATCGTCACGGACCCGGACCTGCTCATCGCGGACGAGCCTACGGGAGACCTGGACCGCAAGTCGGCCGAGCAGGTGTTGGACCTCTTCGAGGTGCTGCACCACGAGTTGCACAAGACGCTCGTCATGGTGACGCACGACCCGCACGCCGCCGAGCGCGCGGACCTGGTGCGGCACCTGGAGAAGGGGCTGCTGCAATGACGTTCGGGCGGCTCATCTGGAAGGACCTGCTGCGCAACCCCCTGCGGTTGGCGCTCACGGTGCTGGCGGGGGCGGTGGGGGTGATGGCCTTCATCTTCCTGCGCACGGTGGTGGACCTCTTCTATATGAGCGCGGAGTCGGCACAGGCGGACCGGCTCTTCACTCGTGCCAAGGCCTCCATCACGGCGGACCTGCCGCTGTCTTACCTGCCACGCATCTCCACCGTGCCAGGGGTGGACGACATCACCTTCTACGGCTTCTTCGGCGGGCGGTACGGTGAGTCCCAGCGCGACTTCTTCGGCTCGGCCTTCGTGGACCCGCCTTCGTTCATGCGCGTGTTCGATGAGCTGATGGTGCCGCCGCAGCAGGTGGCGGCCTTCCAGGCGGACCCGTGTGGCGCGCTCATCGGCAAGGACCTGGCGAAGCGCTACGGATGGAAGGCAGGAGACCGGGTGACGCTCAAGGGCACCATCTACCCGGGCGAGTGGACCTTCAACGTGCGGGGCATCTACGACGTGCGGACGGGGACGCTGGACACCAACTCGCTCTTCTTTCCCTTCCGCTGCCTCAACGAGAAGCTGCCGGACGAGCGAAAGGACCGGGTGGGGGCCTTCATGATTCGCGTGGAGGACCCGTCGCGCTCGGCGGCGGTGGCCTCGGCGGTGGACGCCATGTTCACCAACAGCCCCTACCCGACGCGCACGGAGAGCGAGCGCGCGGCCACGCTGGGTTTCATCTCCATGCTGTCGGCCATCATCACCGCGGTGCAGGTGGTGGCCACCGTCATCCTGCTCATCATCCTGCTGGTCATCGGCAATACGCTGGCCATGAGCGTGCGCGAGCGCACGAGAGACCTGTCCACGCTGCGAGCCATGGGCTTCAAGAGCGGGCGGGTGGTGATGCTCGTGCTCTTCGAGTCCCTGGCCATTGGCCTGGCGTCGGCGGGGCTGGGGGTGCTCCTCGCGCCGCCGCTCATCCGAGGCTTCATCTCGGTGGTGGGCTCACAGCTCGGCGTGCCCGCGAACTTCATGCGGGAGAGCACGCTGGTGCTCGGGGCGCTGGCGGCGGTGGGGGTGGCGCTGCTGGCCGGGGCCATCCCCGCGGTGCGCGCGGTGCGCATTCCCGTGGCCGAGGGGTTGAGGAAGGTGGCCTGAGCGATGATTCCCCTCTACTACAACACGCGCAGCCTCTGGGCGCGGCGGCTGTCCACGGGGCTCACCGTGCTGGGCCTGGGGCTCGTCGTCTTCGTCTTCTCGGCGGTGCTGATGCTGGCCAACGGAATCGAGTCCGCGCTCGCCTCGGGAGGAGACCCGCGCAACGTCGTCCTCCTGGCCGAGGGGGCCACCAGCGAGCTGATGAGCAACGTGGAGCGGGACGCGCTGCGCGCCCTGGGCAGCGCCCCGCAGGTGGCCTCCTCGGTGGAGGGGAATCCCCTGGTGGCGGGCGAGCTGGTGGTGCCGGTGCTGCTCCCGCGAGGAGATGGGAAGGAGTCGAACATCAACGCTCGGGGCATCGGCCCGGAGAGCTTCGCCATCCGGCCCACGGTGCGGCTCATCGCCGGCCGGGAGCCCCGGATGGGCACCAACGAGATTGCGCTGGGCGAGGCGCTGGTAGGCCGCTCGCCAGGGGCGCACTTGGGAGGGGAGCTGGTGTTCGCCGAGGAGCGCTGGCCGGTGGTGGGCGTGTTCACCGCCGAGGGCGGGGCCTACGAGTCCGAGCTGTGGGTGGACGTCAATCGGCTGGGGGCTGCCTTCGAGCGGCCGGGGCTGAGCGCTGTGGTGGTGCGCACGGGCTCGGAGCAGGCGCGCGACGCCTTCATCAAGGGAGTGGAGGCGGATCCACGCTTCACGCTCGAGGCGAAGTCGGAGCCCGAGTACTGGGCAGAGCAGGCAACGTGGCTGGCCACCTTCATCCGGGTGCTCGGCCTGTTCGTGTCCTTTATCTTCAGCGTGGGCGCGGTGCTGGGGGCGATGATCACCATGTACGCGCAGGTGGCGGCGCGCATCGGCGAGCTGGGGATGCTGCGGGCGGTGGGCTACCGGCGCCGGAGCGTGCTGGCGAGCATCCTCATCGAATCCGCGGTACTGGGAGCGGCGGGAGGCGTGCTGGGAGCACTGGGGGCGCTGGCCACGAGGTGGATGGAGATCCGGACGCTCAACTTCCAGACATTCGCCGAGGTGCGCTTCGGCTTCACACCGACGCCGGGAATCGTGGTGGCGGCGATCGTCTTCGGAACGTTGATGGGCACACTGGGCGGACTGCTGCCCGCCCTGCGCGCCTCACGGCTGTCCATCCTGGATGCCTTGAGAGCTTGAATCCCCTCAACATCCCCTCTCCCCTCGGGAGAGGGTCAGGGTGAGGGTGCCCGGATCCGTACTCCAACCCATGTGACGAGGGCTCCCTGCGATCCAACTCGGGGCTCGAGATACCCTCACCCCGTCCCTCTCCCGGAGGGAGAGGGGATATTGAGGGAGAGTGAGGGGAAGGGGCGCGGTCGACTGCTCAGCCCGGCGTGGCGACCTGGCGGAGGATGTCGAGCGACTCGAGCGCCTTGCCCGCGCCCATCACGACGGCGGACAGCGGATCCTCGGCGAGGAACACCGGCAGACCCGTCTCCTCGCGCAGCAGCGTGTCCAGGTTCTTCAGCAGCGCGCCACCACCGGCCAGCACGATGCCGCGGTCGGCGATGTCACCGGCCAGCTCTGGCGGCGTGCGCTCCAGCGTCAGCTTCACCGCCTCGACGATGCCGTTGACGGGCTCGCTCAGTGCGTCACGCACCTCGTCGCTGCTCACCGTCAACGTGCGCGGCACGCCGGCCACCAGGTCGCGACCCTTGATCTCCATGGTCATGACCTCTTCGGTGGGGTACGCCGTACCGATGCCCATCTTGATGAGCTCGGCCGTGCGCTCGCCGATGAGCAGGTTGTACTTGCGCTTGACGTACTGGATGATCGCCTCGTCCAGCTTGTCGCCACCGATGCGCACGCTCTTGGCGAACACGATGCCGGCGAGGCTGATGACCGCGACGTCGGAGGTACCACCACCGATGTCCACAATCATGTTGCCGCTGGGCTCCGTGACGGGCAGGCCGGCGCCGATGGCCGCGGCCATCGGCTGCTCGATGAGGTAGACCTCGCGGGCACCGGCATTGGCGGCGGCCTCGCGCACCGCGCGGCGCTCCACCTCGGTGATGCCCGAGGGGATGCCGATGACGATGCGCGGGCTGACGAGCGACTTACGATTGTGCGCCGTCTGGATGAAGTAGCGGAGCATCGCCGCGGTGATCTCGAAGTCGGCGATAACGCCGTCCTTCATGGGGCGGATGGCCACGATGTTGCCCGGCGTGCGGCCGAGCATCTCCTTGGCCTCCTTGCCCACGGCGAGCACTTTCTTGCCGCCGCGCGCGTCCTGTTGGACGGCCACCACGGAGGGTTCGTTGGAGACGATTCCCTGACCGCGGATGTAGATGAGCGTGTTGGCCGTGCCCAGGTCGATGGCGAGGTCACGCGAGAAAAGAGTGTGGAGCCAGTCGAACATACGGGGGCGGAAACTTTCAAAGGTGCGGCGTCATTTCCCTGCACCAACAGGGAGTGCGCGGCAACCTACTACGCAGGGCCCGATGCAGGAAGAAAAGCCAACTGTCAAGGGCAGGGCCCGGCCGGAGAGCGTCCGGCCCACGACGTCTCCTGTTCTTTCCCTCCATCACCCCTTTCCCCCTCTGAGAGCAGGTCCGGGGTGAAGGGTCTTCCCTCCTGAAGGGCCTGGTTCCCTGTCTCCTTTCAAGGGCTGGGGTGGAGCTCGCTCTCCTCGGCGAGGAGGAAGGTGTCCGCCGCTTCCCCGGCCTCCTGCTCGGTGGAGACGGGGGCGAAGTGCTGGGGCTCGGCCACGGTGCCGTTCTCCACGGCATGGCGGTACTCGGGCGTCTGGCGCAGGGCCTCGCTGGTGACGCGCAGGAAGGCCTCTCGCACGGGCTCGAAGAGCAGGCCGGCGACGTACCAGAAGGGGGCGTAGTCCAGGCGGATGAGCCCCTTGACGCTCCAGCCCTTGTCCTCGTAGTCCCAGGGGCAGCGGCCGAGCGCCCGGCGCAGCAGCCAGCCGGTGGCGTACTCGGCGCCGAAGATGACGGCGGTGTAGGCGAGCGCGCGCACGGGCCGGGGCAGGAAGCGCAGCCGGTCATGGAGGAACTCCAGCCCCAGCGCGGTGGCCCCATAGATGGGGTGCATCCAGAGGTACGTCTTCGCCGTACCATGCGAGTCCCGCTGGACGAGGGCCGCGCTCATGCCGGTGAAGCACACCTCCATCACCCAGCCAGCACACCCGTAGAGGAGGAATCGCGGTAGCACGCCGGGAAGCTAGGGACCGGCGGCCCAAAGGGCACCTGGAGGCAGGAGGGCGGGGAAGCGGCCGCCGGGTGGACGGGGGCTCCCCTGGGGGAATGGGGAGGTGTCAGCTGTTGGACAGCCTGGTGCCCCGGAACCTCAGCGTTTGATGGCGTACTTGCCGATGGCGTAGAGGGCCCGGACGCCGTCCTTCCAGCCGATCTTCTTGCCCTCCTCGTAGGTGCGCCCGTGGTAGCTGATGGGCACCTCGAAGACGCGCCAACCGCCGCGGGCCACCTTGGCGGTGATTTCGGGCTCGATGCCGAAGCGGTCCTCCTCGATGTGCACCGACCGGATGACCTCGGCCCGGAAGGCCTTGTAGCAGGTCTCCATGTCGGTGAGGTTCAGGTTGCTGGTCATGTTGGACAGCATCGTGAGGAGGTTGTTCAGCACCGAGTGCCAGAAGTAGAGGACGCGCCGGGGCGTGCCGGTGAAGCGGCTGCCGAAGACGACGTCCGCGTCCCCATCGATGATGGGCTGGAGGACGCGGGGAATCTCCCGCGGGTCGTACTCGAGGTCCGCGTCCTGGACGATGACGATATCCCCGGTGGACTCGGTAAAGCCGCGGCGCAGGGCCGCGCCCTTGCCCTGGTTCTTCTCCTGGAAGAGGACGCGCACCTCGTTGCGGTTCTTCGGGGTGCCGCCGATGGCGGACAGGCCCTCGCTGGCCAGACGCTGGAGCAGCTCGCGGCTTCCGTCGCGGGAGCAGTCGTCCACGATGACGAGCTCCTTCGGGAAGTCCACCGCAATGACGCGGCGGAGGAGCTCAGCGAGGGTGGAGATCTCGTTGTAGACGGGGATGACGACCGAGACGAGCATGGCGGAGCGGGCTCTATCCGATTTCCGCGCCCCGCGCGACTCTTCGGTGCAGGGGCCTGGGGACCCAGGGGGAAGGGCCCCAGGCAGGCCCTCACGTCCTCGGGAGGGTCACTCCGCCCAGGTGAGCACTTCCACCATGCGCACGAAGCGCCGGTCGTTGCTGACGGCGGCTACCACGAAGCCGGCCGACTCGCCCGGACCGCCCCGGCCCATGGAGCGCCAGCTCGAGATGTAGAGCCGCTGGCCAGTGCCCGATACCTGGGTGATGTACGCCACCGCTCCATTGACCTCGGCCGCGGTCGGCGTGCCCGAGTACGTGCGCTGCTGCAGCCGGGTGCGGAGCTCGGCCTCGGTGATGGGCGCGAAGAAGTACCCATAGTCGTAGTGGCTGCCGAAGGCCCACCCGTACGTCTCCGTCAGCGTCACCTGATTGGCCACGCCCTCGCCGTAGGGGATGGAGCCCTCCTGGATGCGCGAGGCGCTGGCGAGCGGTCCGCTCGCGCCGTACAGCTGGGCCGGCGTGCCCGATACCGCGTCCATGCTCAGCGGCGCCCCGTAGTCCGCCGCGTCGTTCAGCTCGTAGAAGTCGTTGAGGTACTTCTTCGCATCGTTCGTCAGGCCCGTGAGGAAGGTGGCATTGCCCACCTTGGTGGACAGGTGGGCGCGCTCCGTGGCGTCCACCCAGGAGTCCCAGGCGAAGGCGTCGAGCGCACCCACCATCTCCGGGCGGGTGACCGTCGAGCCACTGGGGCTGGTGCTTGTGCGCGCCGCCGTCATCTTCGAGTCGAAGAGGGCGATGTTCGCGGCGCTGTCCGCCAGGGCGGCCGGAGCGGCCAGCAGCACCAGACCGCCGAAAAGGGACTTGAGAGAAGAGGTGGGCTTCATGGAGGAGGCCTCGCGAAGGCCGGGGAGCGGCCTATGGGGTGAAACTTCGTCGCGGCTCCTACTACCATCCGTGATATCAGTTCCAGCATAAAATTCCTGTTTCACTGATTTCGCGGGGTTGTAACAGGAGGCTCAGACAGCCCGGCGCAGGGCGTTCAGGAGGGCGTCCAGGTCCTCATCGGTGGTGAGCGGATTGATGACGGTGGTGCGCAGCCACACGCGCCCGCCGAGCGTCGTCTGCACCAGGTAGAAGTCCCCGCTCGTGACGAGCGACTCGCGCAGGCGCACCTGGAGCGCGTCGAGTTCGGAGGTGGGGATGCCCTGGGGGGTGTGGCGGAAGCAGACGATGTTGCAGTCGGGAGAGACGGCCAGCTCGAAGTCGCCGGAGGACTGGAGTCGCTCGGCGAAGCGGCGGGACAGGTCAAAGGTGTCGGTGACGGAGTCCGCGAAGAGCTTCGTGCCCAGGGTGCTGAGGCAGGTGTACAGCTTGAGGGCCATCATCTCCTTGGTGCACTCGAGGGTGCGCAGCGCCACGTCGCTCCAGCGCCGTGTGTCCTGGCCGTTGAAGAGGTAGGAGGCCTCTTGCGCGAAGGCCTCGAAGGAGCGGTGGCTCTCGCGGAAGAGCACGGCGGTGATGAGCGCCGGCATCATCATCAGCTTGTGCGCGTCCCACACCACCGAGTCGGCACGCTCGATGCCCTTTACCTGGTGGCGATAGCGGGGGCTGAGTGCGGCCGAGGCGCCGTGGGCCCCATCCACGTGGAACCAGAGGTCATGCTTCGCGCAGAAGTCGGCCACGGCGTCGAGGGCGTCGAATGCGCCGGTGGCGGTGGAGCCGGCGCTGGCCACCACGGCGATGGGACGGCGGCCGGCGCGCTTCGCGGCGGCGAGTGCCTCCTCCAACGCCTCGGGACGCAGCCGGTAGCGCGCGTCCACGGGGACGGGGGTGACACCTTCGGAGCCCCAGCCCATCATCCGCACGGAGCGGGCGATGCAGTAGTGAGTGGACTCGGGGACGAGCACGGTGAGGGGAGGCCCAGCGGTAGGGCCGCCGTTCCACGCATCGAAGCCGGCCTTGGCCTGACGCGCGGCGAGCAGGGCGGTGAGGTTGCCGGCGGAGCCGCCCGAGGTGAGGACGCCGCCGGAGCCCTCGGGCAGGCCGAGCACTCCAGCCATCCAGCCACCACGTTGTGCTCCATGGCGGTGGAGATGGGCCCCATCTCGTAGACGGCCATGCCGTTGTTGAGGAGCGAGGAGACGAGGTCGCACAAAGCGGCCAGGGGCAGGGGGGCGGACACCTGGTGGCCCACGTAGTGCGGGTGGTGCAGGTGGTGCGACCCCTCGATGACGCGCGCGAGGAGGGCGGAGGCGTCGCCAGTCGGCTCCTCGGGGAAGTTCGCGGGGAAACGCTCGAGGTGGGCCGCGGGCGGGGCCCAGGGCAGGACGGGGCCCTCGCGACGGGTGGTGCGGGCGAGGTGGTCGGCGAGCTGGTCCACCAGTTGGTGTCCGAGGCGGCGGAAGTGCTCGGGGTCGTAGGCGGCGGCGAGGTTCGGACGGTGGGGAGCCATGGACGGCTGCATGCCGCTCGCCTACCTCTGCGTCAATCAACATCAGGAGGGAGCGGACAGGGGAACGGGTGTCCTGCTTGCACGCTCCTCGTGGTTCGGTATTTCAATGGCTACACACCAGGGAGGCGCACCCTTCGCGCCCCCATCCCGAGGAGACCCGCCATGGCGTCCCGCATCACCATCACGTTCTGTAGTGCTTGAGGCTACAGGCCTCGGGCCGCCCGTGCGGCGGCCGCACTGAAGAAGGAGCTGAACCTGGACGCGGAGCTGAAGGTCGGTCCTTCCGGCAGCTTCATCGTGGATGTGGATGGCACCCCGGTAGTGACGAAGGAGTCCTTCGCCTTCCCCACCGAGCAGCAGATTGTCGAGGCGGTGGCCAAGGTGGTGGGTGGCCCCTCCACCCCCGCAGGCTCCTAGGGCGCGGGCAGGCGGCCGGGGGCCTGGCTCCCGGCGCCGTGCTCCCCGGTGGGAGACCCGGGCCTCACCTTGAGCGAGTGGAGGTGAGGCCATGGGTGTGGAGTGGTTGGAGTCCCCCTTCGAGCGGCGCTCGATTCAGCACGGGATGAAGCTGCGTGACCAGGACGGGAAGGTCCTGGGGAAGGTGGCGTGCATCGGGGAGACGGTGCTGTTTATGCGCCAGCGCTTCTCCCGCAAGGTGTGGGCGGTGCCCCTGGCGCGAGTGGAGCGGGTGGCAGGCAAGGGGGTGTACGTGGCGGGGCGGGGGCGCGAGGCCCTGGAGCCCGAGGCGGGCCGGCTGCACACGGAGATTGTCACGGCCATCTACCCGCTGGCGGAGCCTCCGCACACGGCAATGGCGACGGAGCGGCACGCGCATGCATGAGGATGATGCGCCAGGTAGCGTTTCGTGCTTGAAGGAGCGGCCATGTCCTCCATCGAGAATCTGTCGCAGAAGGTATCCGCGGCCTTCGCGGACCGAGCGAAGCTGAAGGAAGCGGGGTACGTCGCGGCGGTGCGCGAGACGCTAGCGCTGCTGGATGCGGGTGAAGTGCGAGTGGCGGAGAAGGGGCCCGAGGGCTGGAAGGTCAATGCCTGGGTGAAGGAGGCCATCCTCCTGTTCTTCGGCATCTCGGACATGAAGGTGATGGAGGTGGAGCCCTTCGAGTTCTTCGACAAGATTCCGTTGAAGAAGGGGCTGGAGGCGGCCGGGGTGCGAGTGGTGCCGCCGGGCGTGGTGCGCTACGGGGCGTTCGTGGAGCGCGGCGCGGTGGTGATGCCTGGCTACGTGAACATCGGGGCGCGGGTGGGCTCGGGGACGATGGTGGACACGTGGGCCACGGTGGGGAGCTGCGCGCAGGTGGGGCGTGACGTGCACCTGTCGGGCGGCGTGGGACTGGGCGGGGTGCTCGAGCCGCCTACCGCCTCGCCGGTCATCATCGAGGACAGGGCCTTCATCGGCAGCCGCTGCATCGTGGTGGAGGGCGTGGTGGTGGAAGAGGAGGCGGTGCTGGGCGCCAACGTGGTGCTGACGGCGTCCACGCCCATCATCGACGTCACTGGACCGGAGGAGAAGGTCTACAAGGGCCGGGTGCCGGCGCGCAGCGTGGTGATTCCGGGCATGAAGGAGAAGCAGTTCCCCGCGGGTCGCTACATGGTGCCGTGCGCGCTCATCATCGGGCAGCGCAAGGAGAGCACCGACAAGAAGACGAGCCTCAACGCGGCGCTGCGCGACTTCGCCGTGCCGGTGTAGACCCCGCGCATGGATCCGTTCACCTGGCGCTCGGAGAGTGGGGAGCCCGCTCCATCGCGGCTCTCCCCTGTTGATGACCGGCTCACCGCGGATGCCGCCCTGAAACGGGTCCGGCGCGGCGAGCACCTGCTCTACACAGGCGACTTTCACAACGCAAAGCAGCTCCTGGGCGCCATGGGCCGCCGCCTCCCTCCACCCCGGGCGGCGCGCTCGCCCCTGGAGGCCTTCCGGACCGAGCGCCGCGCACGTCAGCTGGAGCACGAGACGCTCTCGCGCATCGTGGTGGCGCTCGACCGCTCCTACCGGCTGGAGCTGAAGCGGGCGCCCGATGTTGCCGAGGCCTGCCTCCAGGTGTGGGGCGAGCCCGACGCTGACAGGACCGTGGTCTCCCTGAAGACGTTGCTCGGCATGCTCGGAGCTGCCGAGTGGCGGCGCAAGGGCCTGGACGTGCCTGGCCTCGAGGGCAAGCTCCATCCGCACTACGGCGTGTATCTGCCTACGCGCACGGACTACGTCGAGCTGCTCCTGTCCGTCAAAGACGTGCGCGGCAAGAAGGTGTTCGACGTAGGCACGGGCACGGGCGTGCTCTCGTTCCTGCTGCTTCAGCGCGGAGCCGCCTCGGTGACGGCGACCGATATTGATTCGCGAGCGGTGGCCTGTGCCCGGGAGAACGCCGAGCGGCTGGGCCTGTCGAAGCGCTTCGAGGTCATGGAAGGCGACCTCTTTCCTCCCGGCAAGGCGGACCTCATCGTGAGCAATCCGCCGTGGATTCCCGAGCCACCGAAGAACCGGGTGGACCGCGCGGTGTTCGACGAGGAGAACCGCTTCCTGCTCGGCTTCCTCGAAGGACTGGCTGGGCACCTCAACCCGGGGGGCGAGGGGTTGCTGTTGCTCTCAGACCTCGCCGTGTTGCTGGAGCTGCGTGCCGCGGACTGGCTCGATCAGGAGCTCGCGCGGTACGGGCTCGTCGTGAAGTGGAAGCGGTCGGCCCCGGCGCGTCACTCGAAGGCCAAGGACAAGTCCGACCCCCTCCACGCGGCGCGCTCCCGAGAGATCACCACCCTCTACGGGCTCGTGCCCGCCCCGAGAGGAACACCATGAGCGATCTCGCCACCCGTCTCGCGCAATCCACCCTGGCCTTGTGCCGCATTGCCAGCCCCATCGGGGAGGAGCGGGCCCTCGCTGACCATGTGGAGCGCTGGGCTCACACGCACTTCCCGCAGCGAGAGGTCTTCCGACTGGGACACTCGCTGGTGCTGGGGAGCCTCCAGGACTCGAGGCCCACGGTGGCGTTGGTGGGGCACCTGGACACGGTGCCGGCGCACCCGAACGACCGCGAGCCTCGGATTGAAGGCGAGCGCGTCTTCGGTCTGGGCTCCTCGGACATGAAGGGTGGGCTGGCGGTGATGATGGCGCTGGCGGAGGACCTGCCGCGCGCCGAGCTGCCGGTGAACCTGGTGGTGGTGCTCTACGAGCGGGAGGAGGGCCCTTACCTGGAGAGCGGGCTGGGGCCGCTGTTCGACACGCGCCCGGAGTTGAAGCGGGTGAGGTTCGGCATCGCGATGGAGCCGACGGACGGGGTGGTGCAGGTGGGGTGCGTGGGGAGCCTGCACGTGACGCTGAGGTTCAAGGGGCGCAGCGCACACTCGGCGAGGCCATGGCAGGGGGAGAACGCCATCCACAAGGCAGGGCCGCTGCTCGCGAAGCTGCTGGCGCTGCCGAGGCGCGAGGTGATGTACGGCGAGTTCGCCTTCTACGAGGTGATGAACATCACGAAGGCCTCGGGAGGACGAGCGCGCAACGTGATACCGGAGGCGTTCGAGCTGAACCTGAACTACCGGTTCGCACCGGGGAAGACGGTGGTGCAGGCGCAGGAGGATGTGCGGGAGTTGGTGGGGGACGTCGCGGAGGTGGAGTTCACGGACCTGGCGCCGAGCGGCCGGGTGTGCGCGGACAACCCGTTGTTCCAGCAGCTCATGAAGCTGACGGGGCTGCCGGCGGCGTCGAAGCAGGCGTGGACGGACGTGGCGCGCTTCTCGGAGCTCGGGGTGGACGCGGTGAACTTCGGGCCCGGGGAGACGGCGCAGGCGCATCAAGCGAACGAGAGCGCGCCGATTCCCGCGCTGGCGGTGGCCTACGAGAAGCTGGCGACGTTCCTGAAGCAGGCCCGCTGAGCCCGTGTCCGCCCCCGCTTCGCCACCGCGTCACTCGGTCGCGGAGTGGAGGTCCGGCTCGTCCGGGCAACCGTCGAGGTTCGGGGCGAAGGTGTACGGCATCATCCCGTACCGCGTCTCGATCTCTTTCGAGACCTCCTGGTGGTCGTTCGAGTAGACCTTGCTCAGGACGTCCATTTCGCTCTCGCGCACGAAGGGCAACGGGTAGTTCTTGTCGCCCTCGGAGTCCTCCAGGAAGCGAACGGTCATGAGGGCATCGCCTTCATGAAGGGGCTTCAGCCAGGACAGGGCCTCTCCACTCCGTGGCCACTCGAGCTGGACGGCCTCGCGCTTGTCGCTCGACACCCCCGAAGCCCAGTAGCGCCCGTCCTGACATACCCATTTCATGTGGTAGGACTGGCTGAGGATGTACAGCGGGAGTCCGTTCCGGGCCGAGGCCGGTGTCGCCGCGTAGCGCACGCGCAGGTAGGGCCCGTCCGGGAATGCCTCCGAGAGCCGCTCCCAGAGCCGCTCCTCCTGGCGCCGCCGCTTCGCTTCGCTGGCCCTTTCAGCACGGAAGTCCGGGGTCTCACCTTCGTAGTCTTCCGCGCCAGCGCAGAAGGCGCAGTCCTCCGGGGTGCGGTCGTAGATGAGGCAGGCGTTCTGAGGACCCTGCTTCGGCTTCGCCTGGTCGATCTCGGAGACCTTCAGCATCTCGGCCTGGGTCCGGTCCCCGCGGCAGCCGAAGAGGTAGGTGAGTTCCACGGCCATGTCGTCGAGCCGCCTGAGCCGCATCGCCGCATGGGCCGCCACCTTGTACTGCTGAGCCTTCAGCGCGAAGGCCAGCAGCGCCTCCTCCGCTCGGGCTCGCTCGAGGGACCTCTCCGGCTCAGCCTGCGCCACACCCATCATGAGCCGGACCGCCTGACGCGAGTCCTCCGCCTGCATGTGCAATTTCAGGTGGCGCTCCAATCGCTCCCGTTCCTCTGGCCAGGGCTTGAGCATGCCCGACCGCAGGTACCCGGTGAGCACACGGGGTTTGCCCAGGTCGGCCAGGGTGGGCTCCGGAGGGGGTTCCTGTCCGCTCGAGTCCGTGGAGACGCCAGCGTCGTCTGGCGCGCCAGGTGAAGAGGTGCCGAGCTCGCGCAGGTTCCCGTCGTCCACCCGCGCGACCCGGAGCCAGTCCTGCCCGAGCTCGAGGATCCGCAGCGGCTCACCCTTCTCCAACGGCGGTCCGCTCGGCGCCTTCGGATCAGGGGTTTCTCGCAGTCCGTCGATCACCCCATCCGAGATGTACTCCGGGTACAGGTACCAGATATCGCCCACCGTCAGTTCATCCGCATTCTTCGGCCCCTGTCCTGGCGCGAGCTTCTCCGCCATCGTCTCGAGGTCGATGGCGGAGTGGAGGCGCTCCCTCCGGATGACCGCCTGAATCTCCAGGGGTTCGATACGAGAGGGGTCGAGTCTGGAGGCCAGCTCCAGGTACCGAGATGCGCTCTCGACCTTCAGCGTGCCGAGCGCATTCAGCGCCTCGTTCCAGGCCTCGTCGAAAGTGAATGGCTCGGCGCGCAGATCGCTCTCGCGCAGGTAGCCATCCATCTGCTGCACGGTGCTGTCCGAGTTGGAGCTTGAAACAAAGATGAAGCCATTCTGGCTCTTGGCCGCATCCACCTGGACTCGTGTTCCGAGGCGGGTCTGGTCCGCCCACTTGTAGGAATCGGGCCTCGGCTCGGAATAGAGCCTGGCCCAGGGGGATGCCACGTAGAGCACGCGAGGGGATGGGGGACGCGCGGCTTCCTGGGGAGCGGGAATAGGAGGTGCGGTTTCCGGGCTCTGGGTCTTCACCGGGGCCGCCTGGGGCTCCGGCGCTGCCCCGGAGCTTGCTCGGTGGATTCCGTATCCCACGCCCAGCAGCACTACCACCGCCAGCACGACCAGACCCGCCTGCGTCTTCTTCAATCCGTGCTCCCTCGAAGTAGATGGGAGCCTACCATGTGCCGAAACCTGCCCGGCCGCGGGTGCGGACCTCCGGGCGCACACCTCTGGCCGCGGTCATGTGCCCATGAATCTGGCGACTCCTCGGCCGTCCAGGCGCTTGAAGCCGGCATCGATACAGTCAAGTTCCACCTCCTCTGAAAACCCAATGAGTCCGGGCACTTGCGGGTGGCAGTAGGGGGGCGGCTTCGTGGACAACTTCCGATAGCCCGTGCCATCGTCGGTTCTCATTCGGCTGTCATTCAGGACCATCGAAGATGCAAACGCTTCTGATCTCCCTCCTGCTCGCCACGGCTGCTGCCGACACCGGGGAGCAACGGGTCTACGTCCTCGGCTCCTCCATCAACCTCCGTAAGGAGCCCTCCACGGAGGCAGAGATTCTGGAGAAGCTCCAGATCGGCACGGAGTGCCGGGTCACCGAGAAGCTCGAGGGACAGTGGCTGAAGGTCCTCTGCGGCGAGAAGGGCGGCTACGCGTCCGCGTCCATGCTGGGGCCGGAGAAGCCCTCAGCCGAGAAGCTCGCGGCCGAGGCGCGGGACACGAAGCTCCCGCTCAAGCAGCGCGAGGAGAGCGCGTTGCGCGCCGCGACCCTCTCCCCCGAGGACACCGAGCTGCAGAAGCTGCTGGGGAACCTCTTCTTCGAGCGGAACCTCGAGCTGGCCGCTGGCATCAAGAAGCCGGCGGTGCGCAGGACGTTCCAATATACGTGCTTCAATCAGAGTGACAGCTCGTGCATCGCGGTTGCCGCCGGAGCCGGAGTGAAGGATGTGAAGAGCCGGGCGGACATCAAGGGGAACCTGTTCGTAGTGGCCTTCGGAAATGCCGAGCGCGTGGTCGTCTATCGCGGCAAATACCAGCTCGACAAGAAGACCCAGGTGTTGAAGGGGGAGGTACTCGATCAGGCCGGCTTCTCCACGACCCCGGTGATGGAGAAAGCGCTCTTCTTCGGGATCGAGATGGGCCGTTCCGACCGATGGGACCTGGCTCTCGGTCAATTCGTTCTGGACGAGGCCTCCTACGCCTTCTTGGACGAGCTACCCAGGGAGTGGGCTGTTCTGGAGCGCAGCACATCAGGTCTCTGGAAGGCGCAGTGGGATGACTGCCTGAAGAGGCCGTATTTGTTGAAGTTCGTTCCCGACATTCACGGCCGTTGGCTGTTGATCATCGAGAACGTGGGCATGGACGCGGGGATCAAATCACGCTGGATCTCCGCCGTGTCGAAGCGTGGAAGCGAACTCGAGTTGACGCTCGAAGAGGACGCTGTTGGTACGACGCGCGAGGTGTTCAAGCTGCCCGAAGGGCGTGGCGACATCGGATACCTGGGGGACAAGGCGTATTCCTTCAAGCTCAATAGGTATCCCGAGGTGCATCACGCTTGCATTCAAGGCGGTCCGTAGACCGAAGTCTTTTGAGGGGGGGTCATGAGCAAGATCAGCAGGTATTGGCCAGACTGGAAGTACGAGCTGCCGGAAAAGCTGCTTGCCTCGCTGGATGAATATCACATCCTCAAGGTTCCGCTCCTCGGGCAGCACTACCCGGGAGGTCCACCGGACTGGTGCGGGCGAACGTCATGCGCCATGGCGTTCAACTACTACCAGCTCGTGCAGGGCGGTGATTTCGAGTCGAAATTCATCACGCATTGGGACGGGGGACAGCAGGGCCGGTTCGTGGATCTCCGCTTCCCGGGCGGTCAGAGGGCCTTCCACAAGAAGCCCACCGAGGGCCCTTACGGCATCAACCTCGATGGGTATTGGGTCTCGGATCCTGGCTACAAGAAGGGCGATGTCTCGCAAGTCTTGGCGCCGACCGAACTCCAATTCCAGAAGATGGAGTTCAGCGCATCCCACCTGTTGGGCTTCTCCTTCGGCGTGGTGCTGCCCTATGACCTGCCCAATCGCAAGGAGCAGGCGGCCCGGATCGCGAACACCCCCTCCCTCATCGAGTCGAGACTCGCGACCATCCTCGAGGCCGTCTCCTCCAACAACCCGGTCATCTTCTACTCCGGGTTCTCCATGCGGAAGGACGCGCCGATCCACCTCATCCTCATCACCGGCTATGCCTACCTGAAGGATGACACGGGCCGGCACCTCTGGCTCGCGGTGGCCGATCCCGCCACCCATGAGAAGAAGATCAATGCGGGCATGTATTGCGTGCCGTCGCCGAAGACGAAGCACGATCTGGATGCGCTCTCCCAGCTCAGCGGAAAGCACAACATGATTCGTGTGATTACCGGAACCTGGGACGCGGCCACGGCCTCGTTGGTGTTGATCCGGGCCCGGAAGCTCTTCGAGGAGAACACCCTCAGCAGCGTCCGCGACGACCTGTACATGGATTACAACGGGCCCAACAAAGGCGGGGCTTTCATCTATTCACACCGCCAGACGCCCGCTCCTCCCGAGTGCGTCTTCACCAATGTGTCGCACTCCGTCAGCTATCCCATGGATGGCCGGAAGGAGCGCTACCGCCCCGTCAACGGCTACGCGATGACGGAGGAGGCCGCCAAGGGTCTCTTCCCCCTGGGCAGCCAGCGCAATCTCCACTCGGGCGTCCACCTGGAGCTCGCCAGCTTCTCGCAGACGGCTCCGTCGCAGGCGAACCCTCGGGAGGTGCGCTGCCTCGCGCCGGGCTACATCGTCGCCGTCCGGTTGGCGAACGCCCTTCCTGAATCCAAGCAGGAACCGGCCACGGGGGATGCCACCGCGAAGACGAACGAGTCCGGTCAGGCCGCGAAGAAGGGGCTCGAAGCGAACCAGCTGTCCAAGGAGTTCGCGGGGAATCACAACGCCTTCATCCTGGTTCGCCACGATGTCGAAGAGCTCGTTCCGAAGAAGGAGCAGGAGCAGGCACAGGAGCAGTCGCCGAAGCGCTTCACCTTCTACAGCCTCTACATGCATCTGGTTCCCCCGGACTGGAAGAAGGCGGGGACGTACCAGGATGTGGGCTGGCTCAAGACCCTCGCGCGTCGCGATGGCTCCCTGTCCGTGCTCGATCCACGGCACGAGGCCTTCCAGCAGGTCCGGTGGATCCAGGGCCCTCTGGAGGGCGCTGACGCCCAGGCCAGCACCGGCACGAAGGAAGAGGCTGACCTCGTCACGAAGAAGGGCGGCACCTTCTCCACGATCGGGTCGGACCTCTCCAAGCCCCAGTCGTTCCAGCTCGGCGAGGAGGGGGACTACATCCGTGCGGTCTTCAAGAAGCCGGAGAGCGACCTGGCCGAGCTTCACGAGGCCCTCGTCGGAGGGGAGATCGTCACCCTGTGCCATCCCTACCTCAAGGTCCGGGCTGGCGAGCTGCTCGGCTATCTCGACGACAAGAGCGAGGCGGTGGGTGATGGCTTCCTGCACTGGGAGGTTCTCGCGCCCAGTGAGCCGGGCCAGCTCGAACAGCTCCTCCGGTTCGCGGAGGAGAAGCTCGGGCTGTCGAGCGGCGGCAAGCCCTTCTTCGAGGTCTTCGAGGAGAAGGAGCAGAACAACTATTTCGATCCCCCCGCCGCCCAGTCCGGCTCCGACAGCAAGGGCGAGCTCGAGTCCCTGCTGAAGCTCGCGCCCGTGCTGGAGCAACTGGGGGACGATGAGAAGCGGCTGCTCGCCGCCTTCCAGGACACCTACAATCAGGGCCTGCTCCAACGGCTCCTGGGTTCATCCCGGGCGCTTCCGTTCTATGCGCCCAAGTCCGAGGACAAGCCCGCGGAAGAGAAGGTTCTCAGCTACCCCGTCGACGTCGTCCTCGAGAACTTCAAGAACTGCCTGCCCTCGGGGTCCTACAAGCTCAGGTTCACCTTCGAGCCTTCCTCCTGCCCCCCGCAGGAGGTCGAGTACGACGGGAAGAAGACCCAGGTCCGCATCTACGTGCCCGCCCAGGCGCGGAAGATCTTCGTGCAGCCCGTGACACAGGGGAGCCTCTTCCTGCAGACCGGGGGCGCTCCGAGCAAGGACGAGAGCCTGAAGCGGGATGTCGAGCACTTCAAGGCCTTGACCTCCGTTCGTTGGCGCAACGTCGTCCTGCGGCACCTCAATGATTGGAGCCCCGAGAGCATCGTGAAGCAGGTGATGGAGCACCTGAAGACCCGCCCGGAGATGGTGCTCGGCTCGGACGTCCTGGACTCCACGGACGAGCAGGGGGCGAAGGAGATCATCCAGAAGTACGCGGATGCCATCGGCTGGTGGGCGAACAAGGAGAAGCCGGTGCTGGGCCCCAAGGGCGAGGAGAAGCCCTTGTTCGCGGACAACCCGGACGGCGAGCAGCTGCCCAAGAGCACCCTGCTCGACAACCCACACCCCGTCACCTTCGCCTGGCTCCTGATGCTGCTGACCCGGCACAACTTCGTCCAGTTCGCCGACGTGCCGCTCTGGCATTCGGAGGAGCTGAAGAAGATCGCCGCGGTGGGTTGGTTGCCGGCGCGCGAGCAGTATGAGCCCCGTCGAGTGGGTGAGCTCCTCCACGTCGGCGCGGTGCAGCGGGGCCATGGCAAGGAGAAGGTGGACCTGCACGTCCTGTCCTCGAACCCCCCGGACTGGCGGCTCGAGATCGCCTCGGGGACGTTCAACGAAGGGGTGTTTGCCCAGCCTGTGGAAGTGCCCGGCTGGGGCGAGTGGAGCCTCGATGAGCGCGATGCGAAGGGGATCGGCGGGCTGAAGATCCAGGGGCTCGAGCCAGCCCTGCTGAATACCTCCAGAGCATCGGAGAACGGCTCTCAACCCATCGTGCCTGATGCGGCGCTGATCAGCGGGAAGGATGGAACCTTCTCCTGGCGGATCGCGTTCCGGGCCAATTGCCCGAGGCTACTCCGCGGCTGGATCCTCATCCGCAAGTGGAAGGGCAAGGTGTCCGACGCGCTTCCAACGGATGCCGCTGCCTTCGAGACCGTCGGGGTGGCGATTCCCGTCGTCGCGCGGGAGGACAAGGCCCTCAAGGAGGAGGCCGGCTTCGCGGTCATCGATGGCTTCATCAAGAAGGGCAACATCAAGAACGTCAGCTCCTACGTCACGCAGCACTTCACGTATAAGGAGTTCCTCGATGCGGCCAAGGGTCAGAAGCTCGCCGCTGGTGCCGAGCCGCTGATCTCCTGGGACCTGGTCGAGGCGGTGGAGCGCATCCGGAGTGGGTATGCGGCACGTCAGGCCGTGTCACTGCTCGGCCTCTCCGAGGATGGGCTCTCCATCCAGCTTCGGGCCGCCAACCCGGAGAAGCTGCGTGAGGTCGTGGCCAGGGCGAAGGATGACGGCTGGATCGACGATGCCGAGGAAGCGGGGAAGGGCGAGGTCCGCATCCGGGTGAAGGCGCCGAGAGAGAGCCGCCACCCCGGCGAGCTGGTGGTCGAGTTCGATGCGAACGAGGCCTTCACCGAGCTCCGCAAGGAGTTCACCCATGAGGAGCTGTTGGCTGTGCAGTTCGGGTGCTTCTTCCCGAATGGAGGGAGCGCGCAGGATGGACGGCTGCTCCCGTCGGACACGCTCGGCAATCGGTACGAGTCCGTCATGCTGGAGGAGCTGAAGAAGCAAGCCCGGGGGGGATACCTGGAGCACTGGTCGACGGGAATCTCGGATGTGCTGCACAGCCCCATGTTCGGACAGCCGGAGGTCCGGCTCACCAGCAAGGGCGCCCAGGTCTGCGTGCCGCTCCTGGGGGGGAACGAGAGCTTCTGGAAGGCGGCCCAACCGAGCATCAGCTTCGGGAGCGAGGCACTCGACAAGAAGGCGAAATCAGCCATCCTGCCCAATCCAATGCGCGTCGTGCGGACGTTGGATTTCAACAACAAGGAGTTGAAGGGCAAGCAACTCGCAATCTCGGCCTTCGTGAAGAAGAAGGACGTGCCCTTGAAGATCGAGCGCATCGACGTCCAACGCTCAGAGGAAATTGGCTACGACATGGAGCCTGGCGCCGAGCTCCAGGCGGAGCCGTCGCTCTCAGACCCGTTCCTCCTGGCTGTCTCCGTATCGACGAACGCGGTTCCCGCAAGCAGGGGATTCAAGCTCGAGATCACCACGCCCTCAGGGACGTTGCTGGCCCTTCCGAAGGACTGCATCTCCTACGAGTTGCGGCGCAAGGGCGGGGGCGGCGTGACGGACTCGAGGGGAGTCTTCCGCGCCAAGGTGGATGTGAGCGACATCGCCGAGGCGCTCAAGGACGGCAAGACGTACAAGGTCCGCGCCGTGCCCCTGGACAAGGCGGATGAGGCGCTGGCCTGCGACAAGGAGTTCCCCATTCCCGAGCCTCTCCAGCAGCAGGCGCCGGAGGACACGATGGGTGATTTCCGCGGCATGTGGCCCGAGGGCCGAGGGGTGTTCACGGCGAGGGGGATGAACTGACATGACGACCGAAGCACAGGTGGCTCCTCCTCTCGAAGTGCGGCTCGAGCCGGGCGCCGAGGGCGTCATCCGCCTGGTGGCCGTGGCCCCCATCACCCTCAAGCTCTCCCTCTCCATGGAGGATGTCCGGCAAGAGGGGCGTCTCTACAAGGTCAAGCTGCGCGGCACCCAGAAGAACCTGCCCAGGGACGCGACGTGCCGCGTGGTGATCTCCGCGAAGTCGCTCGGAGAGCCCGTGCAATCCGAGCTTGGTGCGATCCCCATGCAGATCAACGGGGAGTCCTGCACTGTCGACCTGGAACTCGACACCTTCGCATCGGGTTTGTTCGGGGACGGGAAGGCCCAGTTCTCCGTCATCCCGGACTTCCCGTTCGTGACCCCATGCACCGTCTCCGGTCTGATGGAGTTCAACAACCCGCTGGATGTCACGGGAGCCACTCCCGACAAGGTCCTCCTCGGCAGCTTGCTGAAGCTCACGCCCGTGTTCAGCCAGAAATTCAAGGAGGCGAAACTCAAGCTCTCCGTCTTCCACGGTGGAGCGATCGAGTCGGGCAGGGCCTCCGACTCCCTGGCCTGGTCCATCTTCGAGTGGACCCTGGAAGACGATGACACGAAGGAGTGGCGCGTTGGCTGCGCGGAGAGCGGCGGCGAGTATCTGCTGAC
This sequence comes from Archangium lansingense, assembly GCF_026626635.1. Taxonomy (GTDB): domain Bacteria; phylum Myxococcota; class Myxococcia; order Myxococcales; family Myxococcaceae; genus Archangium; species Archangium lansingense. The sequence continues at coordinate 12,114,203 of NZ_JAPNKA010000001.1, read as the reverse complement.
CTATCTCGACAAGCACCAGGACGAGTACAGCTTCGATCTCCGGCTCGAGGTAGTCCAGGAGACCGACGGGCAGGAGGTGAGCTATCTCGTCTGGGAAAAGAAGAAGGCCGTCTCGTTCCCGAAGCCCAAGCTGACGAGCTTCGAGGTTGGCTCTGGAAGCGCGCTCGCGAAGGTGGAGAACATCGATCCGGGCTTCCGCCTGCCGCTCGAGCTGACGCTCTGGCAATACGGGCTCCATCAGCTCGATCCCGTTGTCCGGACCCTGCTGATGAATCCCATCTCGCGGCCCGCGTTGGCGCAGGCGTCGTCCTCGGAGTATTTCTGGGAGTTGGTCCTGCCCAGCCTGGGGATGTCGCAGGTGCAGCTCTTCGCCTTGTTGCGGATCCCCAAGACGCTGTCGGGAACCGATACCTACGTGCCCGTCAGCGCGGTGATGGACTACGACGCGTCCAAGTTCCTCACCTTCGATGACGACCAGCTCTGGCTCGAGCCGCCTCCGAAGAAGGGGACCAAGCAGTCCAAGCAGAAGAAGACGCCCAAGGACCTGGCGACGGCGATTGCTTCCCAGGAGCTGAAGGACACTCCGACGAGGTCCCCCCACTTCGGGTCGATCTCGACAGGGGTGCGTGACAACAACCTGCTCGTGTCCATCAAGCTCGTGGGGGATCGCGGTTACTGGAAGGCCGCCGAGCCCACCTTTTCCCTCTACGACGAGACCGGTCAGAGCGAGCTCGCGAAGCTCACCGTCAAGCCCTCGGAGCAGAATCCCCGGTACCTCGAGGCGCTCGTCCCTCTGGAGGACCCGAACCTGTTTGGCAAGAAGGTGCGCATCCGCGGCCAGGTCACCAAGCCGGATGCGAACCTCTGGGATGAGCTGGTCGCGGCGCCGCCGGCGTTCTCCGTCTCCTACGAGGGCGTTCCCCGGTGGTTGGACAAGCCGACGCTGCGCTTCGTGGACCTCACCGACGCCACGTCCTATGTGCAGGTGCGATGCCAGGTTCAGCACGTCCCGAACGGAAAGAATGGCAGCACGCTCGGGTTCCGCCTCTATGAGCGCTTCGTGGGCATCGAGAAGCCCATCCTGCTCGCGCAGGTGCCCTTCCGGTACGACGTCCCCAAGGGGGCTGGAGGCCAATGCGACTCCCAGGGGCGGTTGGTGGCTCGTATCACGGACCAGGAGGTGGTCCGGAAGCTGAAGGGCCAGGGCAAGTACATGCTCGAAGCCTGCGTGCTGGACAAGGACGGGAAGGTCTTGTCCACCGAGGTAGCCTCCAGCTTCAAGGAGCTCGACGGGTCGCCGCGGAGGATCGAAGGCACGATGGTCTGGGGCTCGAAGGTGTCAGAGGAATTCAGGAAGAAGGTGGTGATCATCTGCGACCTCCTGAAGATCAAGCCGGATGACCTGATGGCCTGCATGGCCTTCGAGACGGGAGGGACGTTCTCGGCCAGCAAGCAGAACAACGCGGGCGGCCGGGCGTATGGACTCATCCAGTTCACCCCCAGTGGTACGGAAGGCCTTGGGAAGACGGTGGATGAACTGAAGGTGATGACCGAGATCGAGCAGCTCGACTACGTCTACAAGTACATGGCCCGCTGCATCTCGAAGAAGGGGCCGCTCACGACCCGGAGCGACATCTACATGGCCATCATCTGTCCCGAGGCCGTGGGGCAGCCGGAGACCTACACGTGCTACTCGCAGGCGGGCAGTCCGCGCGCGTACGGGGAGAACAAGGGGCTCGATTGGGGGAAGAAGGGGTACATCACCAAGGCGGACGCGACGGTGCCCGTAGACAAGTACTTCCAGGACGGTCAGCTCTACCGGCTGTGAAGGGGGCAGGGGACGACCGTTCGCCCCTGACTCGCGACCGTTCGCTCTCCCGGCCCGCGAGCACAGCGTGCGCCGCCCGATAGTCGAGGCATGCGACGCAACCTCTTCCTGCTGTTCATGGCCTCGGTGCTGTGGATACCGGCGCTTCATCTCTGGTTCAGACCAGGAGACCCCCGCGAGCTCGCGCCCGCCCTCGCCGAGCGGCAGCGCATGCTCGCGCTGAGTGACGAGAGCCCCGAGCGCGCTCTGCTCCGGCGCAATAACCCCGAATGGGACCTGATGAACCGCACCTTCTCCGTGCTCTCCTTCGCGAACCTCGCGCTGAAGGAGCCCACCCAGAAGGCGGAGCACCTCGCCGTCATCGACGCCGTGCTCGCCCGCACGCTCCGCGACGAGCGTAACGCCGATGACGAGTTCCTCCTGCCCTACGTGCACCGCGCGCCCTTCCGTGACGTGCGCGGGCGCAGCCTCTTCGTCGACGGGGAGATCGCCCTCATGCTCGCCGCTCGCCAGCTCGTGGAGCCGCGGGAGGACCTCGCGTCGCTGCTCCGTGAGCGAATCGACACCATCGCCGGCCAGCTCGAGCGTGCGCCCGTGCTGGCCGCCGAGAGCTATCCCGACGAGGGGTGGACCTTTTGCAACACCGTCGCGCTCGCGGCACTTCGCCTCTCCGACGCCGTCGATGGGAGGGACCACTCGGAATTACGACGGCGCTGGGTCGAGTCGGCGCGCAAGCATCTGGTGGACGCTCACACCGGGCTGCTCGTCTCGAGCTTCACCTTCAAAGGCGTCACCCGCGACGGACCGGAGGGCTCGACGCTGTGGCTCACCGCACACATGCTCCAGGTGGTTGATGAGGACTTCGCGCGAGAGCAGTACCAGCGCGCCCGTCAGGAGCTCATCGGCGAGGCACTCGGCTTCGCATGGGCCGCGGAGTGGCCCGTAGCCGCGCCCAACGTCGACGACATCGACTCGGGTCCGACGATTCCGCTCGTGAACGCGAACGCGGGCTCGAGTGGGCTCGCCTTCGTGGGGGCGGCGGCCTTCGACGACGAGCCGCTGCTCGAGGGGCTCACCACGAGCCTCCGTTTCGCTGCGTTCCCGGTGACGGACGACACCGGCCTCCGCTTCGCCGCGGGCAACCCGCTTGCTGATGCGGTGCTGCTGTACTCACTTGTCGAAGGTCCACTCTGGCGGCGCGCGATGGAGCCCCGCACGATGGAGGCGCGCCGATGATCCGCTCCGCTCTGGTGATGACCGCGGTCTTCCTGCTGCTGCACCTGCTCGGAGGCCGCCACTACGTCGGCATGCTCTCCGGCACACTGGAGGGGGGACGGTCGGGCCTTGTCTTCGGGCTTCTCTATGCGCTGAGCTGGTTCAGCACCGTGCTGTTGGTCCCGGTCCTACTGTTGGCGGGGCTGGCAAATGTCGCGCTTCGTCGGCGCCATGAGGTGGGCCGCATGAAATCGCCAGAGGGAGGTGTTGTCCCGAGATGAACCCGCAGCTGCTCCTCCAGGAATCGCCCTCGTTTCGGCGCACGGTGGTGCTGATGGTGCTGATCGCCATCCTGCTCTTCGATTGGCAGCCGGACTCCCGCCTGCTCAGCACGCCGGCGCAGAGGCGCGAGGAGGACCGCCCCCTTCCCGAGGATGGGAGCGAGGTGGATGCGCCCGCGGCGAGGCCGTTCCGCGCTGCGCATTTGGAGTCTCCGCCTCGTCCTCTTCCCGGCGTGCGGCAGGCGGCGAGGCGCCGTCCGGGGCGTCGCGGCTGAGCCCAGGGCCTAGGTGTTCTCGGCCCGCTCGCGGATGCGCGCGAGCGCCTCGCGGACCTGGGCGAGGTTGCTCCCGTCGTAGCGCAAGGCGTTGGGATGGGAGAAGCCCTCGTTCCAGCGCTGCGCGGGGAGAATGACGAGCCCCCGCGGGCGCCACTGCAGCCAGCGCTCCACGTAGGGCGGCCAGTCATCGACGAGCACCTTCCCGTAGACGAGCCCCTTGTCCATGGTGATGGTGACGGGTGTGCCGGGCAGGTGCTCCTGGCACCACTCGAGTTTTTCCGTCCACGCGCTCGGGGCCGCCACGGGCCCTTTGGTGAGCACGTGCACCTCGAAGTGCTGGGCCTGGAGCTCGCCGAGCACGTCGAAGCCGAGCTTCAACTTCGGCAAGTGCCGCCACCAGCCGCTCTGGCGCCGGATGAGCGACCGGCGCTCGCGCACCCACGGGTTCTCGTGCTCGTCGTCCGGGAACACCGCGGGGTCACCGGGACTGCGCAGCTTCTCCATGTCCCGGGCCATGGTGCCCTCGTAGTCGCACAGCGTCCCGTCCATGTCGACGAGCGCCACCAGTTCGGATTTCTGCATGCGGTGGAGCCTACCCCTATCGGGCAGGCGCGGGGGCCTTCCGCTGGCGTGCGAGCAGCGTGAGGAACACGCCGAACAACAGGGCCGAGCCCGAGCCCACCAGTCGTGGCGTCAGCGTCTCGCCGAGCAGCAGCACGCCGCCCGCCGCCGCCACCACCGGCACCGCGAGCTGCACCACCGCCGCCCGCATTGCCGTCAGGTGCGGCAGTGCCGCGTACCACAGGCTGTAGCCCACTCCCGAGGCCAGCGCTCCCGATGCCACCGCGAGCCCCACGCCCGCCACGGTTGCTCGTGGTGCTCCCAAGGCCAGCGGGGCCAGCACCGAGAGCCCCAGCGTCATGGGCACGCTCCGCAGGAAGTTGTCCGCCGTGGCCGCCAGTGGATCCGCGGTGCCTCGCCCTCGCAGCGAGTACACGCCCCACGCTATGCCCGCTCCCGCCATCAACGTGGCTCCCAGCGCGTCCGGCGCCGTGGCTCCCGGCAGGCGCAGCGCGATGAGCCCTCCGAGCGCCATTGCCAGTCCCAGCCACTCGAGTGCCCGGGGGCGCTCGCCGCGGACGAGGCCCACGCTCAGCATTGTTGCCTGCACGCAGCCGAAGAGGATGAGTGCTCCGAGCCCCGCGGGGATTCGCACGTACGCCAGTGAGAAGCCCGCTGCGTAGGCGAAGAGTGCCAGCGCCGAGCCCCAGGAGCCCTGCCTTGTGCCTCCTTTGCTTCCTCGCATCCGTAACAGCAGCCCGAGGACCAGCGCTCCTGAGCTGAGGCGGATACTTGTGAAGCTCGCTGCGTCGATGCGCCAGGCTCCGTTCTCGAGTGCGGCCCGGCACAGGAGGGAATTGGCCGCGAATCCGAGGAGCGCCAGGAGCGTGAGGGCCCCGGTCTTCCACAGGGGGCGATGACCCTCACCCTGACCCTCTCCCAGCGGGAGAGGGGATTGATGCAACCCGGGGCGGTCGGCACCCTCACCCCGTCCCTCTCCCGGGGGGCGAGGGGATTTCATCGCCACAGCCCCACGGAGATTCCGAAGTCCGAGTAGCGCCTCGAGACATCGAAAGAGGCTGTCAGTGCCCAGTCGTCCATGTACCGGAACAGGAACAGCTCGAAGCCTCCTGTCACGTGCGCCCTCGGTAGGTGGTTCGTGAACGGCGAGGGCTCGATGAAGGCCCCCAGCCTCGTGCGCAGCCTCCCAGGCCACGTCTCGTGTTCCACTCCCACCCTCGGCTGCAGCATCCCCGTCACGCCGACGTTCACCGGCGTGGTCAGTGCCGTGAAGGAACGCACCGGCACCGCGTTCTCTACTCGCGAGATGAAGTCAGCCTGTGCGCTGATGAGCCACTGGCCCGCGGGTCCCGCCGCTCCTTCCTCGGCCGGTACCTCCGAGAAGTGGTCCCCCTCCAGCATCTGCCGCCGCGCCGCGGGCGAGAGCTGGTTGTAGCGCTCGGAGCCCTTGCCCAGTCGCCAGCTCGCACCCAGCGACATCACCGCCGGCGACACCACCGCCGCGTAGAGCTGCCGGCCCGCGAGGAAGGGCACCTGTCCCGACTTCCGCTGCCACGCGCCCACCACCTCCGGTCTCACCGACACTCCCACCCGGTAGGAGCGTCCATGCGGCCGGTAGAGCATGTCCAGCGCCAGCCCCGTGTCCCCGTACTGCCAGTCGCCTTCCGGCTTGTGGCTGAAGACCGCCTGTGCGCTGTAGATGCCGAGGCCGATGATGAAGTCGTCTCGTCCCAGCGCCACCGCTCCCGCCAGCGACGACTGCACCAGGGACACGCGGATGCGATCGCTCGCGTCGCAGATCACCGTGTTGCAGTAGGCCACCTGGTAATTGCGCAGCGAGAAGCCCAGGCCGAAGTTGCGGTACTGCAACATCAGCGCGCCCTGGAGCTGCAACGTCTCTGGGGCGTCGTCGGCCTGGCCATCGTTGTCCAGGTCCTTGCCGTTCACCTTGGCCAGCGGCAGGTTCATCCAGGACAGGGTGACGCCTACGTCCCAGTCCCGGTCCAGCAGCGGTGAGCGGTGGGCCAGCGCGGCCTGGTTGTGAGTGAAGCCGGCCACGCCCTCGGCGATGCCCACGTAGGCACCGCCCAGCCCCACCACCCGCGACGAGCCCATCAACACGCCCGAGTTGAGGTACAGCCGCTCCGGCCGGGTGGCCTCGGGCACCTCCTCCTGAGCCCGAGCCACCGGTGCCGCCAGCAGCACCCCTGCGACGAAGAGTGCTGCCCGCATCAGCCCTGCTTCACCACCTGGGCGAACAACGTGTCCGCCTCGGCCGCCAGCTTCGTGTCGCGCCAGGTCAGCCCGCCCGCGTCATGTGTCACCAGCGCCAGCGTCACCTTGCGCCAGCGGATGTCGATGTCCGGGTGGTGGTCCGCCGCCTCGGCGGCCTTCGCCACCCGGCTCACGAACTCGATGCCCGTCAGGAAGGCCGGCGCCTCGTAGGTGCGGCGGAGCATCCCTCCCTCGTGCTTCCACTCGGGGTGCTCGGTGAGGAACTGCTTCAGCGCCTCGGGGGTCAACTGCGTGCGGTCGTAGGCCATCGGGGGTTTTCTCTATCGCGAACCGGGGCTGCTGTCTCAGGCGCGCTCCACCGCGCGCCGCCACTTGGTCAGATACCGCTCACGCACCTCGGGCTTCATCTTCGGCTTGAAGACCTTATCCACCTTCCAGGCGCGGCGGATGGCGTCCGTGCTGCTCCACACGCCCGCTCCCAGGCCCGCCAGGAAGGCGGCCCCCAGGCTCGTCGTCTGCAGGTTCTGCGGCCGCACCACCTCGGTGCCGAGCATGTCCGCCTGGAACTGCATCATCAGGTTGTTGGCCGCCGCGCCTCCGTCCACCTTGAAGGACGGAATCTCCCGCCCGCTGTCGCGCCGCATGGCCTCGGCCAGGTCATGAATCTGCATCGCCACGCCCTCGAGCGCCGCACGCGCCAGGTGGGCCACCGTGGTGGAGCGGTCGATGCCGGCGAAGAGGCCGCGCGCCTCCGGACGCCAGTGCGGCGCCCCCAGGCCCGCGAGCGCCGGGACGAACACCACGTCCCCGCTCTCCTTCACGCTGGCGGCGAGCGGCTCCACGTCCACGGCCTTCTTGATGACCTTCAGCCCGTCGCGCAACCACTGCACCGCGGCGCCGGCGATGAAGGAACTGCCCTCCAGCGCGTAGGACGTCTTGCCCCCAATCTTCCACGCCACCGTGGTGAGCAGCCCCGCCTTCGAGAACACTGGCGTGTCGCCCGTGTTCATCAGCAGGAAGGCCCCGGTGCCGTAGGTGCACTTGGACTCGCCCGGGTTGAAGCACGCCTGTCCGAAGAGCGCCGCCTGCTGGTCTCCCGCCATGCCGCTGATGGGAATGCCGTCCGGCAGGCTCTTCATGCCCCGGGTGGTGCCATAGCTCTCCGCCGAGCCGCGAATCTCCGGCAGGCACGCGGCCGGCACCTCGAAGAGGGTGCGCATGCCCTCGTCCCATGCGAGCCGGTTCACGTCCATCAGCAGCGTGCGGCTGGCGTTGGAGACGTCCGTGACGTGCGCCTGGCCTCCGGTCATCTTGTAGACGAGCCAGGTGTCCACGGTGCCGAAGCACGCATCGCCCTTCTCGGCGCGCTTCCGGGCCCCCTTCACGTGCTCCATCATCCAGCACACCTTGGTGCCCGAGAAGTACGGGTCCAGCACCAGGCCCGTCGTCTGCCGCACCCGGGCCTCCTCGCCCTGCTGGCGCAACTTCGCGCAGTGCTGCGAGGTGCGCCGGTCCTGCCAGACAATCGCGTGGCCCAGGGGCTTGCCGCCCTCGCGCATCCACAGGCCGGACGTCTCGCGCTGGTTGGTGATGCCCACCGCGGAGATGTCCTTGCCCGTGAGCTGAGCGTCCTTCAGTGCCACGCGGACGCAGTGCTCGACGCTGGACCAGATCTCCTCCAGGTCGTGCTCCACCCAGCCCGGCTTGGGGAAGTACTGGGTGAACTCCCGGTATGAGCTCCCCACCACCCGGAGCTTGTCGTCGAGGATGGAGACGTGCGTCCCGGTGGTGCCCTGGTCCACTGCCAGCACGTACTTCGTCTTCGCCATGAATGAAGCCTCCTGCGGCTGCCTGGGTGGTGTGCGGGCGCACCTTACCCGAGCCAGAGCCCTTGGCACGCGTGGTGTGGAACGCCTAGCCTGCGCCCATGCCTTCGGTGAAGGAATTAAGGGCGCTGCCCCAGGTGGATGTGAGGACCTTCCAGTCCGAGCACGGCCCAGTGGCGCTCATCCAGCAGCCTCCTGCCCCCGTCTTCCAGCGGGTGGCTCAGCAGATGGGCGGGGCGCGCACGGTGTTCATGGCCCACCGCTCGCGCCTGGCGGACCGGCTGATGGCGATGCTGCAGGGCTTCGAGCACCTGCAGGTCCTCTTCCTCAATCCAAAGACGGATGGCGAGGTGTTCGCCGTGGGACGGCTGGAGACGAGCTCTCTGGTGGTGCATGACCCGTCCGTCTCCAAGTTCCACGCGCTCATGCGCTGGAACGCGTCCGACAGCAGTTGCTACGTGCGGGATGCGGACTCGATGAACGGCACGTTCGTCAACGCCATCGCGCTGGGTGAGCAGGAGCAGCAGCTCGTCGATGGGGACGGCCTGTCCTTCGGCGACGCGCAGTTCCTCTACGTGCGCACCGATACGCTCCATGCGCATCTGGCCATGGCGGCCCCCGTCAATCGCTGATCCACACTCCCTGTCCTGGGCCTGACCCTCAGCCTCGAAGTCCCTCGGTGAAGGGGCGGCCGAACGTGGAGGAGGGAGTCGAACGCGCCCGCCCCCATGCGGTGACCTGACGCTCCACGAACGCGCGTGTTGGCACCTGGAGGGCACCCCGGCTGCGCAGTGCCAGCTCCAGGGCCAGGGCGTGGCGTCGCCGCATGGGGGCACTGGCGAGCGTGTCCAGCAGTACCTGTGGTGTGAAGGGCTGTCCCGCGAGGTAGCGCTGCCGCATGTCCAGGCTGGGGCGGACCTCCTGCCACCATGTGGCCACGGCATCGGCCTGGGGGAGCGGTAGCGCATCCTCGGGTCTGGGCACGAGGTCGGCGTCGAGCTCCTCCTGCTTCAGGAGGATGGGTTCCTCTGCCTCCGGCTCCTGGCTCCTGGCGCCGTATTGCCCTTCGATGCGCAGTCCGGTGATTGCGCTGAAGGCCTCGCCCGCTAGCGCCGCGACAGGCTCCTTCCGCATCAAATCCAAGCAGGCGGCAGCGGCGTCCACGCGGCCGGTGAAGCCCAGTGCCCACAGCACGTCGGGTTGAAGCGCCTCGTCGGAGAGCAGGTCCAGCAGCAACCGGGTATCCCGTTCATCGCCGCCCATGCCCAGCAGCAGCAGGGGCAGCCGGCAGCCGGGGGCACGCGACTCGACCGCGGTCCGACAGGTGGCCCAGGCGCCGCGGTGGCCGCCCATCAGCCCCGCGACGATGCCGACGTCGCGCAGCATGGGGTCGCGCGAGTCGAGCGCGCGCTGGAGCACGCGCGGCTCCAGAGGCAGGCACATGCGGCTGGCAGCGCGCAGGGCGGCGGTGGCCACCTGGGGCTCCGGGTGCGCGAGGAAGGGCGTGCACAGCGATGCCGTGGCCAGGCCGTGCGCGCCCAACGTGTCGAGCACCAGGGCGAGCAGCTCAGGGGGGGCATTCTCCTTCTTCAAGAGTGCCGCGAGGTCGGCGGGGATGCTCGAGGGGCTTGTCAGCTCGAGCGCGCGCCGAAGGGCGATGAGCGCGGGAGGCTCGGCGTGGGAAAGTGCGGCCAGCACCGCCGCGGGGCCTGAGGGTTGCTTGCCGCCGAGGAGCGCCAGGGCCGCGGCCACAATGCGTTCGGCTTCGTCTGCCGCCAGTGCCGGCTCCAGCAGGCGCTGGGCCACGGGCTCGTCGCCCAGCACCAGTCCATCCAGGTGGGCGGCTACCAGTTCCTCGATCTCCGCCACCTCTCCCAGCACGTCATTGGGGTCATCGAGGGCGCGCTCCCACTGGCTCCAGCGGAAGGCCGCCTCGTCGAGGTGCTCTTCATAGATGTCCCAGCGCGGCGGTCGCCTGGCGTGCATTGGCATGGCGCTAGAGGTCGTGATCGCAGACAAGGCACTTCGACTTGCCGGCGCTCCCTCCGTTGGCGATGACGGGCCCTTGCATGACAGGGGAGGGCGGCGTGTTCTTGTCGTTGTGCAGCATGAGATCGAAGGCGCGCGCCACGTTCTTGCCCTCGAACTTCACGTCGAAGGAGAAGTTGACGAACTCTGCCTTGCCCTTCGTCTTGCCCGAGACCACGCCGCCGCCGGCGGTGCCCGCCTCGTCGCCCGTGCTGGTGCTGAAGTTGGAGTCCTTCACGCACACCGGGTTACCGCCCACCGTCACCTTCTTGGTGCCCTTCGCGGTGTCCGAGGACTTCGCCACGTTGGGGTAGGGAATGGGGACGGGGCCTCCGGGGCTGGGGGTCTTGCACACGTCCGGGAAGACCACGGTGGTGCCGCTGCTCTCCTTGGTCACCACGGACAGCTTGTTGACACCGGTATTGACGGCCATGGGTCCACCTCCGTGCGCAAGAGAGTACCGTACCGAGCCTCGCCGTGCGATCCGCGGCCCGGTAACCGGGAGACTCCTCCCTCATGGGCGGGGCTGGACGCGGATGCCCCAGTCTCCGTTGTACTGGACCGCCATGGGCACCCGGGCGAGCGGTGGGCAATAGCGGTATTCCGTCTCCGTGAGCTGGAAGCCCGCCCGCTCCCCCAAACGCAGCAGGCCCAGCCCCTCCAGCCAGAGGAAACGGTGCGGCGCGAACGCCGTGACGGGCGTGGCGAAGGACCTGGCACGCGTCTCCGTCTCTTCCTCGTATTCCATCAGGGCCGTGGCGAAGTGCTCGGCGAAGGCGTCTCGGTCTCCAGAGAGCAGGGCGCGGGTCAGTCCGCACCGGCTGGCGTAGGTGTCCTGTCCCACCTCCTCCAGCCGAGTGAGCAGGTGCTCCAATGTCGGACGCGAGGGGGGTTCCTGGCGCGCCAGCTCCTGCAGCACGCGAGCCCAGAGGAACTCATCCTCGTACTCCTCCTTCTTCTGCCACTCGGTGGGGGACACCGCGGCCACTGCATTCGCCAGGGCGAAGTGGCCGGCGGCGAGCGCACAGACGAGGGGCCCGTTCTTCCGGGCCGGCGGCGGCGCGAGCGCGCGGGTGCGCAGCAGTTCCAGCAGGCGGCGCCCGTTCTCCGCCGCCCGGCAGAGGTTGAGGAGGAAGTGCTGGGTGTTGCCGTCCACCAGCAGGGTGGCGGCCGCGATGAGCTGCAGGTCCAGCACGATGGCGTCCACCTGCGTCAGGAGCGTGACGCGGTCCTCGCCGGGATCGAATCGACGCATCCGCTCCGCGAGCATGGACGCCGCATCGGCGCGCAGAGCCATCAGGTCGGGCATGGGGACTCCGGTTGGCAGCAGGTCCCCAGTGTATCGCAAGGGGTGGACAACCCTGGGGGATTGGAGGCAGGGTGGGAATGTCGGCCGGAGAGGCTGGCGGCTGAGCATCGGAGGTGCGCGGATGCCATATCTGAAGCCCAAGGAGATGAACACGACCCTGGCCAAGAGGCTCAAGGCCATCTTCGACCGGAGTCGGGATCATCGCTACGCCGCGGCCAAGGAAGCCAAGAAGCTCAAGCCCCCCAGCTCGGGCGGCGCTGGCGACCCGGGCGGGGACCACGTGGACTCCGACGCGCCCCCCAAGGGCGTGCTCGGCAAGGACGATGACTACGCCCAGCGTGGCTCCGACTACATCCGCTCCAAGAACGGACGCGGGGTGTATCGCAACTTCAGCCACCCCCACCTGGAGCAGATCCGCGACATGGTGCGGCAGATGGCCGAGTTTCCGGGTGGCCCGGTACAGAACTTCACCCCGAAGTCGAAGGACGAGAACGGCAAGCCGGTGGGGCAGAGCACCCCATACACCTGGGAGGCGCACCATATCCTCCCGGGCTCCGCCTTCTATTACGAGACCGCCAACGGCCCCTGCTTCACCTACCAGCAGCTCCGGCTCATCTTGCTGACCGATTACAATCTCAACCACGGCCACAACATCATCATGCTGCCCAAGGACTCCTGGGCCGTGCCCGTCCACACCCTGCTCCAGCACCCGGGAGATCACCCCCAATACACCCAGCGGGTGATGGGGCGGCTCAAGAATCTCTCCAAGGACATCCAGGCGAAGATCGACAAGGGGGAGCCGCACAAGGATGTGATGCTGGACCTCTTCGAGCAGCTCAAGGACCTGGAGGAGGAGTTCTGGGACTTCATCGTCGGCCTGAGCGAGGTGGTCGTGGCCGCGGTGACCTCGGGCCAGACCTACGTCCACGACCACGTCCGCTTCGCCCCGGAGAATCGCCTCAGCACCTACGAGTACGGGGCTCTCTTCTGAGGAGCATCAGCGCATGAACTATTATGTCCTGACGACGGTCTCCCACCAGGATGCAGCCGTCATTGATGCGTACCCGCGGGGTAGCCCGGCGGATTGGAAGTTCGACGAGGGCATCAGTCTGGCCCGTGAGTTTCCCGAGCGGGCGGAGGTCGTCTTCTCCAAGAGCTTCCCCGACTTCCGGAAGCTCTATGACTTCCAGTCCAACATCCTCAGCGCATTCATTGTCTCCGGGAAGGCCCGGCAGCTCATCGAGTCCCTGAGGGTGCCCAACGCCGAGTTCCTCCCCGTGGCCCTCAAGGATCACCGCGGCAACGTGGTGGCCGAGGACTACGCCATCCTCAACCTGCTCGGAGGCGAGGACGCCATCGACATGGAGCGCTCCGATTACAAGATGAACCACATCGACAAGGAGCAGATCGGCCGCATCAAGAAGCTCGCGCTCAAGCCGGACGCCATCTCCCCCGAGGCGAGGATGTTCCGATGCAGCCGTATGCGCCGGCTGTTCCTCATCCGCGAGGACGTGCTCGCCGCCTTCAACGAGGCGGGCCTCACCGGCTTCCGCACCTACCCCGCCGAGGGTTGGAAGGGCCTGGAGCTCTGACCGGCCGGGAACCGCATGCCGCCGCCCCTCTCCTTCGAAGCCTTCGTCGACACCCTCACCGACACGTACCGGACCGTCATCCACCGGAACCTGCCCGTGCCGGAGTCGGAGCGGGAGCGCTGGGTCCGCCCCGATGAGCTGGCGTGGCTGGGCCTGGGCCATGAACAGGAGAGTTTCTACTTCGGCTACGCGCTCGGGCTGGCCGAGGGAGAGGAGCCGGGTGGTGCGAGTGGGGCCCTGCCGCTGAGGGAGCTGCTCGACCCGGGTGAGCACGAGACGCTCGTCGCCGCCGTTGATCGCTTCTCATATCCACCCCCTCCGGCCTCCGAGGCTCGGGACCCCTGGTATGAGGACTGCCAGGTGTTCGCGCGGTATGCGCTTCGCCTCGGGCTGGGGCTGGTGGCGCACCGGCTGGGGTCGCACCCGGAGATGCTGCCGATGGCGCCGGGCCCGGGCTTCCGGGTGACCGTCTTCGACGACATCGAGTCCCCGGCTTTCGAGGCGGAGGTGCCTCGCTGCGAGCTGCCCTCCTCTGGCGATGGGGACCAGGCCGCGCGCCGACAGCTCCTGGCCGGGGCGTTCGCCTCCACCCCCGCGTGCCGGGAGCTGCTCGCGGAGCTGGGTGAAGGTCGGCTCCTGCATCTGCCCCTCACGGAGGTACTCGAGATGCACCGTACGTCGCGCGTCAGTCTCCTGGCCGACCTCCAGGCCGCCAAGGGGCCGTCCAGGTAGGTCGTCGCCAGATACGAGAGGGGGCCTGGCTGCGGGGCTCCGCGCTCAGCCCGCGCGACTCGGGGCCACGGCGAGGTGGATGGCGGCACGCTCCCCCGTGTCCGAGGAAGAGAGGACGAGGAGGGACGGGGTGCGCGAATAGCCACGTTGCAGGGCCTGGAGCGCCACCGCGGTACCTACTCCACCGGAGGCCGCACCGGTGGCGCCGAAACCGTCCGCAGGTAGCCAGGTACGACAGTCGCGGAAGCGAGGGTCCAGGGTGCTCAGGTGGAGCAGCAGCATGCCCCATTCGTGCCCGCGGTACGGCCGACCATCATGGTCCAGTACGAGCACCGGGAGAGGCTCGCCAGGGAGGAGCCTCCCCAATGCGGCCAGCGCGAATTGGGTGATGGCCCGCCCATCGGACGGGCGCCCCGTGCCTGGGAGGTTGGGCTCCATGCCCAGCACCACGTCCCGGACGAGCACGCGCGGCTCCGGCGTTTCGGTGCTGGCCGGAGGGGGACGGACGAGCAGCAGCGCCACCCCGGCCTCGCCCGCCATGAGGCCCACGGGGCGCGCGGCCGTCTTGAGCTGGCCCTCCGCGTTGAGGAGCTCCAGCGTCCGCGTGGAAACAAGGCTGTCCACCGCGCAGACGAGCCCGGCCTGCGTCTGCCGCGTGCGCAGATCCTCCTCCGCGGCGGCCAGCGCCTGGGCGAAGGCGGCATTGCCTCCGTGGAAGGAGCGCAGTGGGCCTTTCCAACCGGGCAGCCTCAAGGCGTCCCAGGCCCCACGCACCACCCGTTCCGCGAGCAGGGCCACGCGCCTGGCCGCGTCCGGCGGATCCTCGTCGCTCGGCTCCTTCCCCGTGGTGAAGCCGCGCGTTTCCGGGTCCGGCAGGGCGAGGTACAGGCCCGTGCCGGGGTTCAGTTGCTCGAGCTCCTCACGTGAGCCCAGGTCCACCAGCGTCTCCACCAGGAGGGCGACCAGCCGGCCCACTCCGGAGAAGCCATAGGTGGCCGCGCCCGCCGCGAACACCGCCACGGTGCCGGGCCGCTCGTCCCCGGGAAAGAAGGTCTCGAACTCGGGAGCCGGAGTCGATCGGGTCAACCGGGCCCGGAAGGCCGCGCACCCAGGCACCAGCGGTCCCAACGCCGACGCCATCCCCATGGCCCTCACCCAGCTCTGCATGCGAGTACCGCTCAACGTGTCGGCTCTCCTTCGGGCGGCGGTTGCACCTTCACCCGCTGGTGCGGCCACGACTTCGGGTCGCGGCGGGTGAAACGCTCCGGTACCGCCATCGCCCACCCAGCGTGGGTGAACAAGGGCTGCATTCTCCGGCGACCCCTGGGGACAGAGCAAGGCAAGTCCCCAACTCTCCAAAGGGGGCCCCCTCCCTCTGGAGAGAAAGGGGGTGGGGGACTCTCATCAGGCGGGAATCTGCCGGCGGCCCATGAGACGGCGCGCGGTGAGGAGCGCGAGGCCCCCGAGGCTGATACGGCCCAGCGGGGTGAGTCCGTGCAGGAATCCCGCCGCGGGGCGCCGGGCGTAGGGGTTGCGCCGGTACCAGGGACGGCGGTGCTTCTGGATGAACTTCGAGAGAAGCCATACGCCGAATGCCTTCTGGGCGAGGGCCATGCTGTTGCTCCCGTTGAGGTGTCACCCGCGAGTCCAGTCCCGCGGTGCGTGTTGGCTCTCAAACTGGGGGCAGAGAGGGCTCGGGTCAGCCTGCGTGCGAGCCGGGGCCTGGCTGCTCGCTCACCGTTCGGACGGCGCCTCTGCGCTCGGCCTCCAGACCGTCAACTGTGTGGCGTCTCGGGACCTTCGGGGCCCCGTCCGGCCGTGCCGCGCGTGGGCAATGCCTACCTTGCCCGTGTCCCGGAGGCGGTAGCGCACCCGGGAGAGGGAGGGAGTGGATGATGGGGTTCATCTTCGAGGAGCTGAACGGTGGGGCGAGCTGTCGCACGTACCTCATCGTCAGCCCGCGAACACGCCAGGCGCTCATCGTGGACCCGGTGCTGGAACTGGTGCCCGGCTACATGCAGCGGCTGGCGAAGGATCAGCTCCGGCTGACGATGGTGGTGGACACGCATACGCACGCGGACCATCTGTCCGGAGGCCGGGAGCTGGCGCGGATGACGGGAGCGGTGCATGCGGGGGCTCCCGAGGGGTCGGTGCAACGGCCGCTGCATGATGGCGAGGTGCTGGCGGTGGGCGATGTGCACCTGACCGTCTGGGCGAGCCCCGGGCACACCTCGGACGCACTGGTGCTGGTGATGGAGGACCGGGTGCTCACCGGCGATACGTTGCTCATCGGCGCCACGGGCCGGACGGATCTGCCGACAGGCGACGCCGAGGCCGAGTACCTCAGCCTCCAGCGGCTACTGTCGTTGCCAGGGGAGCTGCTCGTGTTTCCCGCGCACGACTATGGCGGGCGGACGTTCAGCACCATTGGCCACGAGCGTCTCACCAACCCGCGCCTGCGGTTGGACCATGAGGCTTTCATCCGGCTGATGACGTCTCCGCGCGCCGAGAAGCCCGCGCGTCTGACGGAGTCGCTCGCCTACAACACGCGCCCGCTGGAGGCGCGTGACGAGCCGGTGGAACAGCTGTCCGTGTTCTAGGCGACCCTCGTGCTGCGCTGGACGCGCTCGCGGGCGATGAGCTCGCGGGCCTCCTGCTCCGTGGAGACGAAGTGCATGTCGAAGGTGAGCCTTCCCGTCATGGCGTGCACGAAGGCCAGGCTCTTGGCCAGGGCCTTCTGCACGAAGCCCGCTCCGATATAGACGGAGCCGAGGAACCAGCTCGGGTTGATGCTCTTGGTGGTGTGCTCCCGAGCCTCCGCCTCGAAGGAGGTGGCCTCCGTGAGGTCCGTCACCACGTAGAAGGGACTCTGGCTCCCCAGCTCTTTGTAGAGCTCCAACGCGGCGATGGCGTCCTGCAGGGTGGTCTCTCCTTGAATGCTCACCCATAGGATGTCTGGCTGCTCGAAATGGGCGGAGTGCGTCCCGAACTTCCACTCGCGGCGGATGCTCATGTAACCCCCCGATGACGGTTGTGACCATCCTACCCGTCAGGGTGGAGCGAGCGAGCGGGACTCGCCTCATCTGTCCAGCAGGGAGCGTTCGTCGGCGATGAGCGCGCGTGCTTCGTTCTCTGTCGAAACGAAATGCTGGGGCAGGGTCGCCTTGCCAGTGAGCGAGTGGAAGAAGCTCATGCTGTTGGCCACGGCTCGTTGGACCAGTCCCGCTCCGATGTAGATGGCGCCGTGGAACCACTCCGTGTGGGAGTTCCAGGAGACGTGGTCCCGGGCCTTCAGGTCGATGGTGGTGGCTTCCGAGAGGTCCGTCACCAGGTAGAAGCGCTGGTGGCTACCCACCTCGCGGTAGATCTCCAGAATGGCGACGCCGTCCTCGAGCGTGGTCGCGCCACGGATCTTCATCCACAGCACGTCCGGTGACTCGAGCCAGGCCTGGTGCGTTCCGAATGTCCACTCGTGCGGCCGCGGCATGGTGCTGCCTCCCGTCGGACGCGGTTTCACACCGCCGGTTTTCCCTCAGCGTCCTGGAGGGGGCGTGTCGCCGTAGCCCGTCAGCTCGACGTAGCCACGGCCCTGTACCGGCTGGCCCGCGTGCGTACCCGAGAAGCGTACCGAGCCCTCCCAGTAGCGCACAGTCACCGGCAGCTCTTGGTCCGCGAGCGCGGGCGTAATGTCCAGTGTCAGACCACGCGAGGGCACCGCGAGCCGCCAGCGGGCCGGGTACTCCACGCCGCTATGAGGGCTCTTCCAGGTGTCCGTCACTTCCAGCCGCAGGTCCTCGAGTGACAGGCGAACTGGCTCGCCCTGCGCGGGGACGAGGGTGCCCGCGCTGAACGGGTCCGCTGTGCCGTCGCGCCGGCGGAGTTGGTAGACCATGAGCTCGCTGCCGTCCGAGAGCTGGAGCGAGAACCAGTCCCAGCCCACCTGCTCCTGGCCGAGCGCGCTGGAGCTCCACTCGCGGTCCATCCAACTCTGGCCCGTCACCTCGTAGGCTCGGCCGTCCACCGTCACCTGTCCGCGCGTGGGCATGCGGGTGAGTGAGTAGTAATAGGAGGCGTTGCCCGGCTCGGGCCCCTTCTGGCTGAGGCCCCGGTCGCCCTGGAGCACCAGCGGCTTGCCGGCCTCCAGCACCAGCGACAGCGACACGTCCTTACCCTGGGCGGTGAGTCGCAGGGGCAGGGCCTCGTCCCCGGTGGCCTCCGCGCTCCAGTCCTCCAGCCACACCCGGAAGGGCTCGGCCCGTGCGCCCGACAACCCGAGCGCCTCGCGGCTGAAGCGCTCGGTGGCGTGGAATCGCCCGCCGCCGATGTCCGAGAGTGCCAAGTGTCCCATGTAGATGGCCTGCGAGCCCCACGCCGATGTGCGCTCCTTGCCCTCAGGGGTCAGTGCGCTGCGGAAGAGGGTGAACTGGTAGCCGAAGTCGCGCCCGTCCGCCGTGGAGAGGTTGCCCGTCCAGTACCACCACTCGGCGCGGAAACCGGAGTGGGGCCCGTGGTCCTCGGGGAAGTGGAACTCCCGGGGCTCGAAGGCCCGCGTGTAGCCCTCCGTGCCAGCCTTGCCTCCGAGCACTTCCGACACCTTCAGCCTCGGTGCGTTCTCCAGGGGCGGCGACGTGTCCCGGGTGACATAGGCCGCGCCCGTCGCGAGCCCTACGAGCACCACCGCTACGCCGATGACGAGTCCGCGTCCGCGCATCGCCTCACTCCTCCCTCAGCGCCAGGGCGGGGTTGGCGCGCGACATCTTCCAGGACGGGTACAGGCCCGCGAGCGCCGCCGCTGACAGTGCGAGCACCATCGCCTGGGTGAGCACGTCTCCGGTGACGAGCAGTTGCAGCGTCCACCCGAAGGAGCGCTGGTTGATGACATGGACGAGCACGTACGCGAGCGCCACGCCGAGCGGCAGCGAGAACAGCCCCGCGAGCAGGCCCAGCAGCCCCGTCTGGAGGGACACGAGGCCCCAGAGCTGGCGCGGGGTGAGGCCGGTGGCGCGCAGCACCGCCAGCTCGCGCGCCCGTTCGAGCTGCAACGCCATCAGCGCGCTCAACACGCCGATGAAGGCCACGCCCACCGCGAGCAGCCGCAGCACATGGGTGATGGTGAAGGTGCGGTCGAACACCTCCAGGGACAGCTCACGCAGCGCGCGGTTGGACTGGACGCCCAGCGCCTGCACGTTCCCGGCGCGCTCGCGCACTCGGGCCACGAGCTCGTCCACGTCCTGCCCGGGCGCGGCATAGAGGGCCACGCCACTGACGCGCGCATCCTCGAAGTGGAGCAGGTACGTGTCGCGCAGCATCAGCACCGTGCCCGTGTCCGAGCCATAGTCGAAGTACACGCCCACCACGCGGAAGCGGCGCGGGCCCTGGTCCGTGGCCAGCTCTATCGTGCCGCCTACGCCCAGCCGGCGGTGGAAGGCGAAGGGCTCGGAGACGAGGACGGCGTCTGGTGCCTCCAGCTCCTTCCACACGCGTGCCGGGTCTCCCTCCTTGAAGCGGTAGGGGCGCACCGGGGTGTTGCCGAAGTCCATCGCGCGCACGTCCGTGGGCACGCCATCTACACGCACCTGCACCGTGCGGATGGTGCTGCTGCTGGCCACTCCAGGCGTGGCGCGCACCTGCTCGGCGAGGCCTGGCGCGAAGGTGGCTCCACCTCGCCGGGTGACGAGCGCGGGCGGGGAGACGTAGACGTCCGCCTGCAACGAGGACTCCAGCCAGTCCACCACCGTGCCGCGGAAGCTCGTCACCATGAGGCCCACGCCCACCGTGGTGGCCACCGCCACCATGAGTGCCGCCAGGGCCACGGCGGTGCGGCTGAGGTTCGATGTCACGCCTCGCGCGGCCATGCGCCCCAGCAGTCCGAAGGGGCGTCCCAAGGGACCCGCGGCCAGGCCCGCAAGCCTTCCCGTCAACCAGGGCACCAGCAGCGACGAGCCGAGGAGTACCGAGAAGAGGCCACCGTAGGCCGGCAGCAGCTCGGGAGTAGGCAGGGCCAGCAGCCCCACGCCCAGCGCGAGCACGAGCAATCCCAGCAGCGCGAGCCGGGGCGCCCGGTTGCGCGACACGTCCTCCAGGGTGGAGCGGCGCAGGGTCACCGCGGGCGCCGAGCGTGCGGCCTCCCACGCGGGCAGCAACGCGGCGGCGAGCGTCGCGCCCAGTCCCAGCAGCACTCCCTTGGCCAGTGTGAAGGGTTCCAGCGAGAGGCCGCGCACACTCACCACGAGGTACAGGTCGTTGAGCGTCCGGGTGACGAGCTCAACCAGCCCTCGCCCCATCATTACGCCCAGCAGCAGTCCCGCCACCGTGCCCACCACGCCCAGCACCGCGGCTTCTCCGAGCACCAGGGCGAAGAGCTCACGCCGGGTGATGCCCACCGCGCGCAGCCGGCCGAGCTGCTCGCGCCGCTGCACCACGGAGAAGGTCATCGTGTTGTAGATGAGGAACGTTCCCACCACGAGCGCCAGCAGCGACAGCGCGGTGAGGTTGGTGCGGAACGCCCGCGTCATCTGCTCCACCGCATTGCCGCGTGCCCGGGGGCGCACCACTTCGACGCCCTCGGGCAGCAGCGGGCGCAGGGTCGCCAGTTGGGCTTCTCCCGCCTTGCCATCCGGCAGCTTCAGGTCGATGCGCGAGAGGTGCCCCACCTGGCCGAGCACTTCCTGCGCCGTGGAGACGTCGGTGAGCACCAGGCCCTCCATCGCCCGGGTGCTGTTCTCGTCTCCGGGCTGGAGCAGCGTCACCACGCGCAGCTGCTTCGCCACGCCTTCCACGCCTACCACGAGCGGCTCTCCGGCCTTCACCCCCAGCGCCTGGGCCGTGCGCTGGGTGAGGAGAACGGCACCGGGCTCGGTGAGGAAGGTGCCCATGTCCACCCTGCCACCGCCCCTCGGCACGAAGGAGCGAAAGGGGGCCTCGGCGAAGGGGTCCACTCCGAGCACGGTGAGGATGCGCTGGTCTCCACTCCTCGCGCGCACGTGGCCCTCCACCACCGGGGCGGACACGGGCGCTCCGGGCAGCAGGCGCACGTCGCGGTACACCGACTCGGGCAGCCCCGAGGGCCCACCGACGAGCTGGTGGGTGGCGCGGCCCGCCACCGTGTCAGTGGAGCGCTCGAAGGCGCGCATGGCGCTCGCGTTGGCGAGGTCGATGGACACCACCACCGCCACGCCCAGCGCGATGCCCAGCAGGGACAGGGCGGTCAGCCACGGGTGGCTGCCCAGGTGGCGCAGGCTGGCGCGGACCAGGAGACGCTGTCTCACGCGCGGGCCTCCCGCTCCAGCAGCCGGCCTGTCTCCAATGACAGCACGCGGTCCGCTCGTGCGACGAGGCCCGGGTCGTGGGTGACGATGAGCGCGCAGGCCTTCTCGCGGCGTGTGAGGCCCTCGAGCAGGTCCAACACCTTGCGTCCCGTCTGCTCATCGAGGTTGCCGGTGGGCTCGTCGGCCAGCAGCAGGGGCGGGGTATGGGCGAGGGCGCGGGCCACGGCCACTCGCTGCTGCTCGCCGCCGGAGAGCCGGTCGGGGAAGCTCGCGGCCCGGTTGCCCAGGCCCACCGTGTCGAGCAGCTCGCGCACCCGGTTGCTCGAAGCGGGGCCCGCGCGTCCGGTGAGCTCCAGTGGCAGGAGGATGTTCTCCTCCACCGTGAGAGTGGGCAGCAGGTTGAAAGCCTGGAAGATGAAGCCGATGCGTTCGCGGCGCAGCAGGGTGCGCTCGTGCTCGCTCAGGGTGACGAGCTCGCGGCCATCGACACGCACCATGCCCCGCGAGGGCAGGTCGATGCCGCTGATGAGGTTGAGAAGCGTGGACTTCCCCGAGCCGCTGCGGCCGAGCAGCACGACGAACTCGCCCGCGTGCAGGGTGAGCCGCACGTTGGAGAGGACCTCGCGGACGGCATCGCCCTCGGAGTAGGACTTGGAGACGTCGTGGAGCTCGACTACGGGCTGGGCGGGGGACATGCGGGAGGAGTGCCTAACGTATGCGCGGGCCCCACGCACCTTCCGTGTGAGAAACAGGTCCTCGTCAGCCCGCCTGCCCTGAGGGAGGCCGTGCGGCCTGGACCTGGAGTTGGTACTGTTCCAGGAACTGGAGGCGGGCGCATGAAGCTGACCGAGGACATCAAGCCGGTGACCTACATGAAGACCCGCGCCGCGGAACTGCTGCGGGAGGTGAAGCGCTCGCGCAGGCCCGTCGTCATCACGCAGAACGGGGAGGCCCAGGCGGTTGTCCTGGACGTTGCCACCTACGAGGCCCTCCGCGATGCCTCGCTGCTCCTCCAACTCACCTCCCAGGGTGAGGCGGATGTGCAGGCGGGGCGCACGATACCTCAGTCGGAAGTGTTCGTGCGTGCACGGCGGCGGCTCGCCCGGGAGAAGTAGGCATGGGGCGGCGCTACGCGGTCGAATGGGCGGAAGTCGCGCGCACCGACCTCGATGAGTTGCTCGACTACATCGAGCAAGATGAGCCGGGAGTGGCACTCGCCGTCTTGGAGCGGCTGGAGCAGGCCGCGAAACGGCTGGAATCAATGCCACTCCGGGGGCGGGTGGTTCCGGAGCTCGCCCAACGAAACATCCGGCTCTATCGAGAGCTCATCGTCCGCCCCTGGCGCATCATCTACCGCGTGGGGACGGACCGGGTACTGGTGCTCGCGGTTCTGGATGGGAGAAGGGACCTCGAGGGACTGCTGCTCTCCCGGTTGCTTCGCCGGAAGTAGAGCCCGGACGTCTTCGCCTGCTGCCGGTACGGGAGTCCCGAGGTGCCGGTGTTTCCGCCCCTGGCCGTGTAGACTGCCCGGCCGTGTGCGGCATCGCTGGAGCCCTGGACCTGAAGGGAACACGCCTCTTCCCCCGGGAGCGGCTCGCGAGCATGGCGCTCGCCCTCGCGCATCGCGGCCCGGATGACGAGCACCTCCACCTGGAGCCCGGTCTGGCGCTGGCTACCCGCCGGCTCGCCCTGGTGGACCCCTCCGGTGGGCGCCAGCCGCTGTCCAACGAAGCTGGCGACGTCTGGGTGGCCAGCAACGGCGAGCTCTACGACTACCCCGAACTGCGCGAGGAGTTGCTCGCCCGCGGTCACACGCTCGCCTCGCACTGCGACACCGAGGCCTGGGTCCACCTCTATGAGGAGCACGGCGAGGACACTTTCTCGCGAGCCCGGGGTCAGTTCGCCGTCTCCTTGTGGGACCGCTCGCGCCGCACGCTGCTGCTGGCCCGGGACCGGGTGGGCATCTGCCCGCTGTACTACACCGAGCGCGACGGCTGGCTCCTCTGGGCCTCGGAGGTGAAGGCCCTGCTGGCCTCGGGGCTCGTCCCCGCACGCGCGGACGCCCGGGGGTTGAATCACCTCTTCTGCTTCCTCGCCGCCCCTTCGTTCCGCTCCTTCTTCGAGGGCATCCGCCCGTGCCTCCCGGGCACTTCCTCGCCGTCCGGGAGGGGACGGTGGTGTCACGCCGCTATTGGGACCTCGATTTCCCGGACGCGGGAGAGGAGCGCCGCACGGAGCGTCCCGAGGCACTGGTGGACGAGCTGGAGGCGGTGCTCTCGCGGGCGGTGGAGCGCCGGCTGCGCGCCGATGCGCCCGTGGGGGCCTACCTCAGTGGAGGCCTGGACTCCACCGTCGCACTGGCGCTCGCCGCCCGGGTGCGCGGCACCGCCCCTCGGGCCTTCACCATCGGGCTGGATGGAGCGGGGCTCGATGAGCGCCCCCATGCCGCCGCGGCGGCCCGGGCCGTGGGCGCGGAGCTCGACGTCGTTCCCCTGGGCCCCACCGCCATCGCGGACACCTTCCCCGAGCTGGTGGTCGCCACCGAGTCGCCCGTCTTCGACACCGCGGATGCGTGCCTGCTGCGCCTCGCGGGCCGGGTGCGCGAGCGGGGCTTCAAGGCCGTCCTCACCGGAGAGGGCTCCGACGAGGCCTTCGCCGGCTACCCCTGGTACAAGTCGCACCACATCCTCTCCTGGCTGGAGCGCCACGGGGCGGCCTGGGCCCCTCGGCTCCTGCGGGGTGCCCTCTTCGGCCTCGTGGGGCCGGCACGCGCGTCCCCGCCGGCGCTCCTGGGCGAGGGACGGTGCGCTCAGGAGGACCTGTTCGAGCCGCTCTCCCGTGCTCGGGGCTTCCTCTATAGCGAGGCCCTGTGGGAGCGGCTCGGTGACGCCTCGCCCCTGGACGACCTGGACCTGCACCACCCCCGGCGGCACCGCTGGCACCCGCTGCATCAGTCGCTCTACGTCGAGCACAAGCTGCTGCTGGCCGGCCACCTGCTGGCGGACAAGGGAGACCGTGTCTCCATGCACTCCTCGGTGGAGGCGCGCTACCCCTTCCTGGACGAGGACGTCGTCGCCTTCGCCGCGAGCCTGGCACCCGAGTACAAGCTGCGCGGCCTGACGGACAAATGGCTTCTGCGGCAGCTCGCGGCGCGCCTCGTGCCCGAGCGTCTGGCGCGCCGGCCCAAGGCAATGTTCCGCGCCAACCCCGTGTTCCACGGGCCCCACCGGCCGCGCTGGGCCGAGCAGCTCCTCTCCGCCGAGTCCCTGCGAGCCTCCGGCTGGTTCGAGCCGCTCGCGGTGGAGCGGGCCCGGAAGCTCGTCGAGCGGCTGCCGGCGTACGCACCCCGGCGCTACGTGCTGGAGGCAGGGCTGTCGGGCGTGGTGACGACGCAGCTGTGGCACCACCTCTTCCTGGGTGGCGGGCTGTGCGAGCTGCCTGTCTGGACTCCGCCCGTGCCTTCAGCGCAGCAGCGCGAGCACCTGCGGCTCGGGTAGCTCGCCGGAGCCGAGCAGCGGCTCGAGTGGCGCCGAAGACAGCGAATGCCAGAAGAGGAAGCGTCGGGGGCGCGGGTCGGCGCGTGCGAGGGCCATCAACCCCGCGGCGGCCTTGGCTGTATAGGTGGTGTCGAGCACCACGCCGTCTCGCGCGAAGAGGGCCTGGGCTTCCAGGGCGGCCTCGGTAGGGTGCCCGTAGCCCGCGCCGAGCTGGCTCAAGTCCACTTCCAGCTCCGGGGGAGCGTATGGGGAATCGCGGCCCGGCTCATTCGCTAGCGCGAGTGTGCGCCGAGCCATCCACGTGAGCGCCATACGGTTGGCCGCCCACGCGCTCCACACCCCCACGCCCACCACCCGGCACGGAAGGCCTACCGCGCGCACGCCCGCGGCGAGCCCCGCCAGCATTCCCCCGGAGCCGAGCACGCAGACCATCACGTCTGGCCACGGGAGCTCCCCGTTCGCACGCTGCCGCGCGAGCTCCTCCACCGCGCGCACATAACCCACCGCGCCCAAGGACGAGCTCCCCCCGGGAGGAATGAACCAGGGGCGCCGGCCGCGCAGCCTCAGCCGCAGCAACTCGTGCGCCAGCCGGGGGACGGCCGTCCACTCACTGCGCGTGGGCACGAGCCGACAACCCAGAGCGGCGGCGGCCCGCAGGGACTCCTCCGCCTCGGGCGAGTGGGGGCGAGGCACGACGAAGGCCGTCACCGCGAAGCCCAGCGCCCGGCCGTGCACCGTGGTGGCCAGGACGTGGTTGGAGCCCGCCGCGCCCACGAGGACGAGGTCCGTGGCCCTACGCGCTCGTGCCTCGGCGAGCAGCATCGACAGCTTGCGCGCCTTGTTACCGCCGTACGCCGGGTGCGTCTGGTCATCCCGCTTTACGTACACCTCGCGGCCGAGGGCCTCCGACACGTGCTGGGCGAGCTGGACGGGGGTGGGCGTGAGGGCGAAGGCGGGGGAAAGGAGCGCCTCGCTCATGGCTGCAATCCACAGCGCGACAGGAGCGCGAGGGTGACCAGGCACGCGTGTGCCCAGGGTAGGGCCCAGGGCTTCACCGGCTGGAGGGGCTCACACGCGGGCAGGGCCCACAGCGCGTCGAAGTGCGCGAGGAAGTCCGCCACCAGCTCGGGGCTCTCCACCTCCACGTCCGTCTCCCACCAGGCACCATTGAAGGAGTTGGGGGTGTAGTTGGCCTGCCCGCCGATGAGGAGCGCCTCGCTGCCGGGGCCGACGAAGGCCGCCGTCTTGAGGTGCATCATCGTCCCCCCGCCCGAGTGGTGGACGCGCAGCGCGAAGCCGGGAGGCGCCCGTCGGCGAGCCGTTTCGAGCACGCGCCGGTTGACGAGCTGCCGCACGAAGAAGGCGGCCGGCGCGGGCAGGGGCAGGGCGGCCGTGTCGTCGATGAGGACGCGCACCGACACGCCCCGCCGAGCCGCGTCGAAGAGCCGCTCCAGCATCGGCAGGTCCGAGAAGTAGGTGGTCGCCACGGAGATGTGGCCACCCGGGGGAACGCGGTCGATGGCCGCCTCCAGCGCGGGGCGGATGGCCTCGTTGTCCAGCACCCGCAGCCGCGCGGACCGTGGCGGTGAGGGAGGCAAGGCGGGGGCTTCGGGCGCCGTGAAGCGCTCCAAGGCTGGGGCGAGGGGCCGCGTCTCGTAGGGCCTGGGGCTCGGGGCCTCTCGGGAGAGCAGGGCCTGGAGGGCGGAGCGCCCCGTGTCATCGAGCCGCTGGGGAATCTCCAGCGCCAGCCGGAGCGCCTCGCGGGCGGAGCCCCACAGCGCCTGGGCCGGCTCGCCATCGAAGAGGAGGAGGTTCTCGTGCCAGCACGCCGCGGCGTCGAAGAGGTTGTGCGAGGTGACGGCGCCCCAGGCCCCCTGGTCGATGACGAGGTTCTTGCGGTGGTCCTCCACGTTGTGCAGCGACTGCCAGTGCTGCTGGCGGGCCACCCAGTCCCCGGGCCCGTGCTCGCGCCAGCGCAGGTGGAAGTCCATGCCGGGCAGCAGCGTGCGGCGGGCCTCGAAGCGGGTGTGAAAGAGGTTGGCGTTGAGGACGAGCACTCCGGCGCGCTCCAACTGGTGGCGCACCAGGTCTCCCGGAATGCGCACGCGGGCCGGGTCGTCGGGGGTGTTGGTGTCGAGCACCACGACGACGAGGACGTGCGGCTCGCGCCGGCGCTTCTCGATGAGCCAGTCGGCCACCATCTGCGCATGGGGGAAGCGCCCAACTCCTGGCCGCAGCAGCGCGAGGTGCCCATCGGCGGCGAAGAGGTACATCTGGAGCACGATGCTCTCGCGCG
Organism: Archangium lansingense; assembly: GCF_026626635.1. Taxonomy (GTDB): domain Bacteria; phylum Myxococcota; class Myxococcia; order Myxococcales; family Myxococcaceae; genus Archangium; species Archangium lansingense. Next base: position 12,087,236 of record NZ_JAPNKA010000001.1, on the reverse strand, counting down.
CCATCTGGATGAGCTCGTGGAGGCTGTGGGCGAGCTGCCGGGGCTCACCGACGTAGGCCACCTGGGCCGTTGCGCTCACGTCAGTCTGTCCAGCACGGCACGCAGCAGGCCCGCACCACACAGCGGGGAGCTGGCGAGCCGCTTCGAGAAGCTTCGTACCCCCATCTCGTCCGAGGTGGACAGCCGCTTGCCGTAGAGCGCCCGGCGCTGGCGTGGAGTGAGGCCCTCGTCCCGGGCGAACTGTTCCACGCCGCGCTTCCAGGCCCGGTCCATCTGCATGCCCACGCACGCCATCACCCCGAGCATCAGCAGCACCTGGAGCCCCACACGCCAGCGGGGCTGCTCCTTCGCCGCGTGCGCCAGGACGCGCTCATCCAGTGCCACGTGGCCTCGCTCCTCGCGGGCATGCAGGCGCATCACCTCGTGCAGCGGTGGGTAGGACTCCTCGGGGCGCTCGTCCATCACCACCGGGACGTAGAGCGTCATCTCCTCGAAGAGGGCCGCCAGCAGGAAGAAGGTGACGGAGGGCGAGAGGCGCAGCAGCAGCCGGTCCACCCAGCTCCAGCGGTGCATCTGGAGCCGCCGTCCAGCATGGAGCTCCGGGCGCAACCGCTCCAGCGCGGCGTAGAAGGCGTCCACGTGGACGCGCTCCTCGTCGATGAAGCAGCGCACCCGCCGCTCCGGCAGGGGGCCGAGCCGCGCGGGGTAGCGCTCGAGGTACTCGATGACGTAGCGCTCGAAGTGGACGAAGGACTCGCAGCTGAAGCGCACCGCGAGGTGGTTGAGGCGCACCCGCTGCTCGGGGGTGAGGAAGGAGCAGTCCCCGCGCATGCGGTAGTGGTGCTCGGGGATGAGGAAGTGGTCGGGGACCGGGGGCGACCAGTCGATACGTCCCCAGGCACCAGGGAGGGGAGCCGTGGAGGGAGCGGCCGGATGCGTGGCGGTTTGCACGCGTTCCGACTGTAGCAACTTTCAGTGCTGAGCAGGCGGGGAGGCGCTCCCGTGCTTCCGCGGCCGTGTCCCGTGCCTGCTGCGTAGTCTCAGCCGGAGCCGGAACGCGCCGGGGCGGGAGGCTCCCGGCTCTCTGGCGCGGCGTCCGCTCCCCGGAGCCGGTCGAAGAAGCTCCCCACCTCCGAGGCGAGCAGGGGCCCGCCCTTGTCGCGGGGCATGATGTGGAAGCCGACCCGCAGCGAGATGAAGCGCACCAGGGATGAGGCGGTGAGGCCGCGGACCAGCACCTGGCCGCCCCCGGGGTCCACCACGTGGTCCTGCTCCGCCACCGCCACCAGCGCGGGGCTGCGCACCCGGGGCAGGACGCTCATTGCCATGTCCTGCAACTCCCACAGGTCTTGCAGCCGCACCGAGGGGAAGGCCGGGAGGATGGGCGCCTCGGCCAGCACCGCCGGGTCCGATACGTCCGTACCCGTCTTCTGGACCCAGGGCTTGAGTCGCTCCAACAGCCCGTGGCGCCGCAGACGCTTGAGCAGCCACATGTGGGGGCCCTTGAAGCGCAGCGCCGGAGCGACGAGCGCCAGCCCGTGCACCTGCTCCGGGTAGTCCGCCGCCAGCCGCAGGGACAGCAGGGCTCCCATGGACAGACCCGCGACAAAGATTCGGCGGTAATTGCGCAGAGACAGCAGGGCGTGGGCCGCGGCCTGCATCCAGTCGCGATGGTCCACGCTCAACAGGGCCTCGGGCGTGGAGCCATGACCCGGCAGTTGGGGGGCCCGCACGTACAGGCCTCGCGCCGCGAGGGCCTCGCCCAGCGGGCGTACGTCCCAGGGGCTCCCGGTGAAGCCGTGCAGCAGCAGGCAGGCATCTTCTCCCCGCCCCAGCTCGAACGGTGCCGTCTTCTCCGCGTCCAGCCGTTGTGCTCGCACAATCACACAGTCTAGTCACCGCGCGCGTCTGGCGGTATGCCCCCCCTCCCATGTCGGATACGCCCAAGCCCCCCGATGTCCCCTTGCAGATTCAAATCGATGATGATGTGGCCAATGGTCACTACGTGAACATGGCGCTCGTCAATCAGACGGAGACGGAGTTCACCTTGGACTTCATCTACATCCAGCCGCATCAGCCACGCGCCAAGGTGCGCTCGCGCGTCATCCTCAACCCCAAGCACCTCAAGCGCTTGCTGGCCGTCCTCCAGGACGGTGTCTCCAAGTATGAGGAGCGCTTCGGCCCCATCGTCCTTTCCGAGGACGGCCGGCACTGAGAGGGCTCCCACCCGGCCGGGGTCAGGGCGGGAGGCCCCGGGTTCAGCTTTCGCTCACCACGTGTAGCGGGAGAGCACGGGGAAGTGGTCGCGCCACCCCGCGGCCAAGCGAAGACTCGGTGACGTTTCTGTTGGTCACGCGTTTCCGAGCCCTCTCCGGTTCCAACGGCGGGCTGCGTCATGTCGAGGGTGTTCCGGGCCGACAGTGTTCTCCGCGAGCCTTGTCGGGATGCTGGCCTCCGGCGCCGGGTCAGCGCAGACTCTGAGATCTTGTGCGCTCCGTCGTCCTGCTCCTCGTTCTGATGCTTTTCGCTCCGGCTGCTCATGCCAACTGTCGCTCGGATGGCGTGCAGGTGTTCCCCGTACCCGGCGCGGTGGTCCCTACCAATACCCGCTTCCTGCTCGAGGGCCTCGGCGCCTATAGCTCGCGGGTGGCCGAGCTCCCGGGCCGGGTCCTGCGGCTACAGTCGGACGGCCACGAGGTGGAGGTGCGCGTTCAGCGAGGCTGGAGCAGCACGCTCGGCCGTTCCACCGTCGTCCTGAGGCCCTCGGGCGCGCTCAAGCCGGGCCATGTCTACACGCTGCGCCTGGACGACGTGCTGCCCGGCGTGAAGGTGCTCAACGGAGGCGGCTCCACGCTGCCTGAGTGGCACAGCGGCCGGGGCCAGGACGTGGCGCGCCCGCGTTGGCTCGAGCGTCCCGCCGTCAGCGAGGGACTCTTCCGCCGCACCCGTGAGGGCACCGAGCGCTTCGTCAAGCTGCGCATGTCCCTGAGCGAGGACAGCCCCTCTTATGTGGTGGTGACGCTCTGGCGTCGCGGCCAAGACATGGCGCCCCAGCACTACTTCACCTCGCTGAACGACGGCGTGGCCCTGGTGGGACACCAGGCCTGCAGCGGAGCCTTCGCCCTGGAAGATGGGAAGAGCTATCGCGCGAAGTTGGAGGTCTTCGACGCGGCGGGTAATACCGCGCCTGCGGTGCCCCCCTTGCAGTTCGAGGCGCCCGTGGCGACCCAGGAGAATCCATGACGGTGGATGTGGAGAAGTTGAAGGAGCGGATGGCGGAGTTCATCCACGGGCTGCAGGACGACATCTGCGGCGCGCTGGAGCAACTGGATGGGAAGGCCCGGTTCCGCGAGGACCCCTGGCAGCGTCCGGGTGGTGGTGGCGGGCGCAGCCGCGTGCTGGAGGACGGGGCGGTGCTGGAGAAGGGCGGGGTGAGCACCTCGGTGGTGTTCGGCGAGCTGGAGGAGGCCTTCGCGAAGAAGTTGCAGGGCGAGGGCCGCACCTTCTGGGCCGGGGGCATCTCGCTGGTGCTCCATCCGCGCAACCCGCACGTGCCCACCGTGCACGCCAACTATCGCTTCATCCACCAGGGCGGGAAGGCCTGGTTCGGCGGTGGGGCGGACCTGACGCCGTACTACCTCTATGACGAGGACGCGGCGCACTTCCACCGGGTCCACAAGGAGGCCTGCGACCGGCACGACCCCGCGTACTACCCGCGCTTCAAGGAGACGTGCGACAAGTACTTCTACCTGCGCCACCGCGAGGAGGCCCGGGGCGTGGGCGGCATCTTCTTCGAGAACCTCGGCGGGGACTTGGAGCGCGAGTTCGCCCTGGTGCGAGATGCTGGCCGGGCCTTCCTCCCCGCGTACCTGCCCATCGCCGAGCGGCGCAAGGACCTGCCGTACACGGAGGCGCAGCGCTTCTGGCAGGAGGTGCGGCGCGGGCGCTACGTGGAGTTCAACCTGGTGTGGGACCGGGGCACTACCTTCGGGCTGGAGACGAAGGGGCGCACGGAGTCCATCCTCATGTCGCTGCCCCCGCAGGTGCGCTGGCGCTACGACCACCACCCGTCTCCTGGTACCGAGGAGGCTCGGCTGGTGGAGGTGCTCCGCAACCCGCGTGACTGGGCTGGGTCCCGGTAGGGAGGCGCCAACGTGGACAACCCCGTTCCCGACAAGCCGAGCAGGGCTTCCCGGAAGAGGGTAGGGCTGGTGGTGGCGGTGCTGTGCCTCCTGGTGGTGGTTGGCGGCGCCTTCGCCTTCCTCCGCGGCGGTGGGAGCGTGGGAGACCCGAGCCTTGCGAACGAGGCGCGCGTCAACGTGCTGCGCCTCTGTGGCGACGTGCAGTCCTTCCGCGATGAGCACGGCACCTTCCTGACAGGAGGGCCAGTGCCTCGGGAGGTGCCGCAGGGCGGCGAGTCGGTGCCCTTCGAGCCAGACGAGAACCTGAAGAAGATTGGCTTCAACCCCGGCGAGCGCGTCCACTACCAGTACCAGGTGGTGGTGCAGGAGACGCCCCTGGGGGAGGCGGAGGTCACCTGCTACGCGCGCGGAGACCTGGATGGGGATGGCCAGGTCTCTGTTTTCAGCGTCACCCTGGATGCCAACGGGATGACCTCTCCCGTGAAGGCGGAGCGGGAGACGGAGTGAGCGAGGGCTCGTGGTGGCCATGCTGGCCAGCCCGTGACGCTCAGTGGGCGGAGCTCTTCGAGAACAGGTTGATGACGAGGCAGCCGCCGAGAATCATGGCCATGCCGAGGATTGCCGGGGCATCGAGCTTCTGTTGATAGAGCACGAAGCTGGCGATCGCGACCAGGACGATGCCGAGGCCCGACCAGACGGCATAGGCGATGCCGACCGGAATCACCCGGAGCGACAACGTCAGGCAGTAGAAGGCGGTGATGTAGCCCGCGGCGACCAGGAGGCTCGGCCAGGGCCGGGTGAACTCCGCGGTGGCCTTGAGGGACGAGGTCGCGATGACCTCGGCGAGGATGGCGATAGCGAGATAGGCGTAGGGGTGCATGCTGGGCACCGGCCTATACAGGTGTCTGGCCGGAAGGGGCATCCCCGGCTGCCTCCCTTCCAGACGGGCTCCTTCCACCGGATGAGAAAGTCCCCCGGTGGACCACCCGTCCCAGGTGGCGCCCACCGCGGTGTTACCGGCAGTGCCGACCTGCTCGGACGGTCGCCTACCGGTGAACGGCCACCCCTCGCAGTATTGCTTGGGGCGTGGGGCGCTCATGGTAGGGTGGCGCACCCTTGGCTACCGACGATCTCACTCTCGTCAAGCGCGTCCGTGATGGAGACCAGCGCGCCTTCAAGCTCCTTGTCGAGCGTTACCAACGCAAGGTGTATGCCGTCGCGCTGGGCATGCTGAAGGACAAGGAAGAGGCGATGGACGTCTCCCAGGAGGCGTTCGTCAAGGTCTACAAGTACCTCGACCACTTCAAGGGCGACTCCTCCTTCTACACCTGGCTCTACCGCATCACCGTCAACATCTGTATCGACGTGATGCGTCGGAAGGGCGCCTCCGGGGGCGATGCCGAGGAGTTCGACGAGTCCGTCGCCACGGACCTGTCCGAGGCCCGCATTGGTGCCCTGGGCAGCCGCCTGGGCACCAACCCCCAGAAGAGCGCCCTGCGCCGGGAACTGGCGGAGAAAATCCAGGAGGCCCTCGCGGCCGTTCCTGAGAAGCACCGCGCCATCCTCCTGCTGCGCGAAATCGAGGGAATGTCCTACGAGGACCTGTCTCGCACCCTGGACATTCCCAAGGGCACGGTGATGAGCCGGCTCTTCCACGCGCGGGCCAAGGTGCAGAAAATCCTCAGTGAATACCTTGAGTTGGACGAGGCGAAGAGCGGGGTGGGAAGTGAGTGAAAGGGGCTGGAATATCGGCTCCCCACTCCCGTCCAACTCGCACGTCCCCCATTACGCTGGGTGAGGAACATGGCCGGAAATCCCGCGTGCGAGCGCTTTGTCCCGTTGCTGTCTCCCTACATCGACGGGGAGCTGTCCCCCGCTGAGCGCGTCAACGTCGAGCGTCACCTCTCGGCCTGCCGCGACTGCGCCGGCCGCGCCGCGGACCTGCGCGCCGAGTCCGCCCTGCTGCGCGTGGGGATGGAGATGGCGGTGGACGAGGTGGACTTCAAGGACTTCACCCAGCGCGTCATGGCCCGGGTGACGCCCGAGCGTCCGCCCCTGCTGGAGCGGCTGCGCATCTCTCTCTCCGAGATGTTCCTCTACCACCGCACCGCCATGGTCTCCTCCCTGGCTACCGCCGCGGTGCTCGCCCTGGTGGTGGTGCCCATGCTGGTGAACCAGAACGAGGCCCCCATGGGCTACGGCGCGGACCGGATGCGGGTGCGCGCGGTACGGGCCTCAGAGGGCGCCAAGGTGGCCCCGGTGGTGCTCGAGTCCGATGATGGCAACACCATCATCTGGGTGGTGGACCAGGAGGCCGCTCCGGCGCACGATGCCTCTGCGGCCGAGCCCCCGTCCGGCGACTCGTCGGACGAGCTGGGTGATGGGGAGCCGCCCAAGAAGGGCCCGGCCAACAAGGCCGAACCGCCCAAGGGAGGAGAGCTATGAGGATGACGACGCGCATGCCGGGGGCCCTGCTAGCGCTGGCCCTGCTGGGGCTGTTTCTGTTGCCGGGGACCTCGCTTGCGCAGGAGCAGAAGCTCAAGGTGGAGGTGGAGGTGGTGCTCGTCTCCCGCAAGGGCACCGAGGTAGACCCGCCCCAGCTCCAGAAGATGAAGGAGACCTTCCAGCGTCAGAACTTCAACTTCACCTCCTTCAAGCGCCTCTCCCAGCAGTCCATCGAGGTGAGCAGCAAGGAGCCCACCGAGGTGAAGCTGCCCAACGGGGTGAATGCCTCGCTGCGGCTGCTGCGCATGCAGGGCGACACCGCCACCCTGCGCGTGGATGTTCCCCAGCTCTCCGCCGTGGACGTGGAGCTGGGTCGCGAAGGCGCCGTCTACCAGCGCGCCGGCAAGCACGTGGGGGGCGAGCTCATCATCGTCCTCTCCTCGCCGCCCGCGAAGTAGTCCCCCTCACCAGCTGATGAGGTAGGTGCAGTCGCCGCTACCCTTGTGGCGGCACCCCAGCGGCGCGTGCTCCACGCGCACCCAGACGGACTCCTTCGGCCGGAAGCGCTCGCACAGCGCCTCGATGATTCCGTGGTCGAAGTTGCACGGGTAGGGGTTGTCGCAAATCATCCGGCCCCCGTGCGGCGCCGTCTCGAAGCGGTAGCCGCCGATGTTGCCGCCCTGCTGGCCCCGGTGGTTCATCTGGTAGGCCATGTCCAGTGCGCGCAGCGCCTGCTCCAGGGTGTTGATCTCCGGTGGGAACTTCGCGTGCTCCGGAACCTTCCGGCCCACCGCCCGCATCGTCACCGGGCCAATCTTCTCCTCGATGCTCTTGATGGCCGTCAGCGCGTTGCTCATGGGGTACCAGCCCTGCGGCTCGAGCGTGGGAATCCCGTTCTCCGCGAGGATCCTCATCGCCCTCGATTTGAGCAGCTCCATCCCTCCGATCATCGCCATGATGGACTGACCCAACACCTGGACTTCGGGCGGAATGACGCGGTTCTGCATCGTGATGGCTCCCGAGGTGAGCTCGTCAGAAGTGACGGGAAGAGGAAGAGTAGACGCGATCGTCGGCGGTGCGGGCAGGGGAGTTTTGCTGTCGGTTCCGCGGACCCGTTACCTTTGCGATAGAGCGGCCCTGGCGCCGGGTGTGTGCGTCTCCGCGGCTGTCGGTTCCGGTCATTCGTTCCGGGGCCCTCCACCCCGTTCTGTAGAAAAGTCAGTTCCTGGCACGGGGCTCGCGAGGCACTTACCTGGTGTGAGTCCAGTAATTCCAAGGGCTTGCGTGTGGGCATGCAGGTTGCTCTGAAGGTCTGGCGTCGGGCGGCGGCGTGGGGCGTCGGCAACGAGACGGACAACCCAGACCAGAGGGAAGGGCGAACCATGGCGAAGACCCAGCGTGGTGGACAGGTGATGAAGCAGGTGGCGCGTCGGGTGAAGGGCACGGCGGGGCGGGCGGTGGCGAAGGCGAGCCGGCCGGTGCGCAAGGTGCAGGTGACGCTGGGGGATTTGATCGCCGCGGCCTTCGATGTGGCGGGCGAGACGAAGGCCGCCGCGAAGCTGGTGTCGTCGCGGGCCATGGCCCAGGCGATGGGCAAGCAGATCGTCTTCGAGGGCTGAGTCGCGGATTTCGGGCAGCGGCCCGCGTCCAGGGAGGACCGGGAGCGAGTCGGGGAATGGGGAAGGTCGGGGCAGGGGTGGGCCTCGTTTCCGGAAACCCTCTCTGGACGCAGGCCGAGGCCCACTTCCTCACACGTGCAGCTCGCTTGCTCGATTTCCGAGGAAGCGATGCATGCGCGAGATTGATGTCCTGTCACCGGGCACGTCGCGGGAAGCGGGGTAGAGTGGCGCGCCATGATTGGTGCCCTCCTTCTTGCCTCTGTGCTTCATCAGGCCCCCAAGGCCTTCGTTGAAACTCCCGCCGCGCCCGCGGAAGAAGGCGTCCAATTCCAGGCGGCCCTCGAGGTGGGCGGACAGGCCCTGCCCTCGGGTACCGGCGCCAATGGGATGGATGGCTTCGCTGTCGCCTTCCCACGTCTGGGCGTGAAGGTTGGCGATGAGTTCGAGTTCGAGCTGGGCGCGCCGTTGCGCGTGCGGCTGCTGGATCAGGAACCGCTGCAGACGGAGCAGGACTACGGCGGCCGGCTGCGTCGCCAGGACTGGGACGAGCGCAGCGACTTCGGACAGATTCTGAGGGACCTGAGCATCGGCCGGGACGATGGCCATGTGCAGCTGCGCGCGGGCGGCTTCTCCACCTACTCGCTCGGGGCGGGCTGGCTGGTGAACCGCTACTACAACCGGCTTTCACCGGACTACCACCCCGCGGGCGGCAACGCGGTGGCGTACCTCGGGCCCACGCGGGTGGAACTCTTCGCCAGCGACGTGCTGGCCCTGCGCCTCTTCGCCGCCGAGGTCCGGTTGGATTTGGGCCGGCTGCTGAGTGATCAGGACACGGCCTTTGACCGTTTCCTGCTGTCGGTGGATGCGGCGCATGACTTCGGCCAGGCGGGCGGCTCGTCGCCGCCGCTCTCCGCGGCGAGCGTCGGCTTCCAGGCCGGCGTGTTGAAGAACGAGAAGCTGCAACTGTGGTTGCAGGCCGCGGCGGGTGCGCGGGCCGACACGCTCATCGAGTCGATACCGGACTACGGTGCGGCCTTTGGCGTGGTGCTGCGCAGCCAGCCGAAGGAGATGGTGGACTTCACCGGCCGACTGGAGGCGCGGCGCCAGGGAGGCCGCTTCCGCTTCGGCTTCTTCGGCGCGGGTTATGAGTTCGCGCGCTTCTCCGGCGTGGGCCTGAGCGAGCAGCCGCTCGCCACGGAAGTGCTGCCGGCGACCTTCTCCGGCTATGGCGAGTTCGCGGTGTCGGTGAGCCCGGGTGGCGAGGAGGACCTGGAGCTGACGGCCAGCGCGTCCGGGGAGTACTTCGTCAGCACCGGCCGGGTGGACGCGGACGCCATGCTCCAGGCTCACCTGCCTGGCGGCAAGACGGTGGCCGAGCTGCGCGTCATCCTCACCGACCTCACCGTCCATCCGCGCTACTCCGCGGCCCTCGCGGTGCGTCACCGCTTCCTGCCCGCTGTCTACGGCCTCGTCACGGCGGGCCGGGAGCACTTCCCGCAGGCCGAGGGCAACCTGCTGCACGGCTTCACGGCGGGCCTCGGCATCGGCGTGGACATCCAGCGCTGAGCGCGTTACGGGAGTGAGAGACGCGAGGAGGCGCGCGCGTCCATGCAGGCTCCCGAGCTTCTCCAGGAATTGGTGGTTGTCTTCGGGGTGGCGGTGGTGGTGGTCCTGGCGCTTAGTCGGTTGCGCCTGCCCACCATCGCCGGCCTCATCGCGGCGGGTGCGCTCATTGGCCCAAGTGGCCTGGGCTGGGTGCGGGACACCTGGCGCCTGGAGGCCCTGGCTGACCTGGGTGTGGCCTTGCTGCTCTTCGGCATCGGGCTGGAGTTCTCGCTCGAGCGGCTGCGGCGGCTGTGGAAGGTGCTCACCCTGGGCGGAGGCCTCCAGGTCACGCTCACCCTGCTGGCCGTGGTGGTGCTGGCCCTGGCGTTGGGCTTTGCACCTCGCAAAGGAGTATTCCTCGGCTTTCTGGTGGCGCTCTCCAGCACGGCCATCGTGCTGCGTGCCCTGAGCGAGCGCCAGGAGACGGATGCGCCCCACGGGCAGCTCATCATCGGGGCGCTCATCTTCCAGGACCTGTGCGTGGTGCCGATGATGCTCGCCATTCCGCTGCTGGCGGCGCAGGAGGTGAGCGCGGCGTCCATCGCCTGGGTGCTGGCGAGGGCGGCGCTGCTGGTGGTGGCGACGATTGTCTTCGGGCGGGTGGTCGTGCCGCCGCTGCTGAAGGCAGTGGCGGGTACACGCCGGCGCGAGCTCTTCCTCCTGGCGGTGCTGGGGCTGGGCGCGGGCATCGCCTGGCTCTCCTCACTGGCGGGGCTGTCGCTGGCGCTGGGGGCCTTCATGGCCGGGGTGGCGCTGGCGGACAGCGACTATGGCTACCAGGCCCTGGCGGACATGCTGCCGCTGCGCGAGACGTTCGCCAGCCTCTTCTTCATCTCCATTGGCATGCTCTTCGACGTGCGCGTCGTCGTGGAGCACCCGCTGTTGGTGGCGGCGTTGCTGGCGGGTGTGCTGGTGGGCAAGTCGGTGCTCGGCGGAGTGGGGGCGCTGGTGATGCGCTTCCCCCTCCGGGTCGCGGTGCTGGCGGGCGTGGGGCTGGCGCAGATTGGAGAGTTCTCCTTCGTGCTGGCCAACGCGGGGCTGCAGGTGGGGCTGCTCAGCGAAGGGGAGCGAGACCTCTTCGTGTGCATGAGCGTCCTCACCATGGCGGTGACTCCGGTGGCGCTGAGCTTCGCGCCCCGGCTGGCGGCGGGGGTGGCGCACCTCCGGCCGCTGGAGGTGCTGTTCGGCGCGCATGGGCCGCACCGGCTGGAGCCCGAGCACGAGGCGCTGTCCGAGCACTTCATCGTCGCGGGGCTGGGCACCGCCGGACGCATGGTGGTGCGAGCCCTGCGCGCTAGCAACCTGCCCCACGTGGTCATCGAGCTGGATCCGCACGTGGTGGCGGAAGCGCGGCGGCGCGGCGAGGTCATGTACTACGGCGACATCACCAGCCCGGAGATATTGGAGCGCGCGGGCATCCACCGGGCGCGAGCGCTGGTGCTGCTCATCAGTGACCCGGAGGGCTCGCAGCGGGCGGTGTCTGCCGCGCGGAGGCTGTCGCCGGACGTGCCCATCCTGGTGAAGGTGCCTCGGCTGCGGGACATCGGAGACCTGCATGAGCGCGGCGCGAGCGACATCGTGGCCGGTGAGTTCGAGACAGCGCTGGAGGCGGTGACGCGGGTGCTGCACGCGGGCGGGGTGGCGGAGGAGGTCATGAACGAGCTGCTGGCCGCGCTGCGCCACGAAGGCGTCCCCGAGCACGGCCCCGTCTCCGGGCCACGGCGCATGCTGGGGACGATGGGCGGACTGCGGCGCGGTACCGCCACCACGTGCTCGCACCTGGAGCTGTTGCGGTACGACGTGCTGCCCCGGACGTCGGGCTGCGAGGACTGTCTGGCCCAGCACCTGCGATGGCACAACCTGCGGATGTGCCTGACGTGCGGCCACGTGGGCTGCTGCGATGCCTCGTTCGGCCGGCACGCGGTGAAGCACTACGAGGCCACAGGACACCCGCTGATGCGCTCCTTCGAGCCGGGGGAGTACTGGGCGTGGTGCTACGTGGACGCCATCGAGATTGATCCGATGCCCCCACGTCCTCCCGTAGAGCCCGACCCGGAGCTCAGAGCTCGACCCGCTCCCCAGGCGTGAACCCCGGCTCCTGGAAGTACGGGCGGCCCCCGGACTCGAGCGCGCGCAGCAGGAACTGCTCCAGGCTGTCGGCGACGCGCTCTCCGTGCCGGGCCTGGTTGTCCTTCACCCAGACGATGGGCAGCAACGGCCTGTCTGCGAGGCCGAAGTTGAAGGCCAGGAAGCTGCCGTCCGCCAGGTCGCAGAAGCGCGTCCAGCCGTGGGGGCTGCTTGTCGTTTCGCGGGAGTTCGGGCGCAACCAGCGGTTCTTCTCCCGGAACTCGAGCTCCCTCGTGGCACGGAGCCGGTACGTGGGCATGCCCTGCTTACCGAAGAGCGAGACCCCATCGCAGGTGCTGTACAGGCGCACGATTTCGGCCGCGAGCCCGGCGTCCCCCCACGTGTCCTTCCACGCCGAGAGTCGCTCCTGCGGGAGCGGAGGCGTTGCCTGATGCTCCTCGCATACACGCCGCAGCAGGGCCTCCAGGCCGAGGTCATCGTGGACGACCCAGCCAAGCTCGGGGCGCAGGGCCATCGTCTTCGAGGACTGGCTCACGCCCAGGAAGCCAGCGGTGAGGGCCAGGCTCCGCTTCTTCTTGCCTCCGGGTGTGTGCTCCTCGAGGGTGAGCGGAACACGAGAGAGCCCGGTGGGCAGGCTCTCGCTTTGGATCCACCCGAGGGGCGGGACGGGTCCACCCTCATCCTCGTCGGTGGCGCTGGCGTCGGACTCGAAGACCGGGCTCCGGACGTCGTACTGGCCGGTGACGCCATTGCGGAGGAAGGGGAACAGCTTGCAAACCCACCCGTTGATGACGTCTCCGCCGTAGGCCTGCCGAGGCTTGTAGATGTCCCGCCAGAACGCCCGGTCCGCGTTCCCCTGTGAGGCTCTCACGAGCTGGTCACAGATGGGCAGCAGGTGTCGCGTCCACCAGTCCAGCCCGTATCGGGAGAGCTGCTCGACCTTCTCGCGGAGCCGGCTCCAGTCCGCCGGAGTGCCCTCGAGCGTGACAGTGGGAATGCCGCAGATGCACTCCAGGACGTAATCGAAGTACTCGCGCAGCGAGTCCATCAGCACCACCTGGCTGACCACGCGCTCGATGGTGCCCGTCGTCGAGAAGTCGCACACCATCAAGTCATGGAGGGCCGTGCTCTCCTCGTGGAGCATCGCCGAGAAATCGCCGACGACCCCGTTCCAGAACTCCGCCGAGGAGAGGTCCCACGCCGTGCGTGGCACCACGAGCCGCTTCTTGCCCTGGTGACGGACCAGGTCGAACCGCAGGGACTCCGCGTTGCGCACGATGTGCAGCGCGAGCCCTTGGGCGATGGTCACCCAGAGGATGTCGGGCGAGAGCACCAGCGGGCGGTGCTCGCTGAAGGCCAGGTGCACCGCGGCCATGAGCGGATGCGTGTCCTCCGGTGGGACGAAGCGGGCCTTCAGCGCGTGGGATGAACCGAGTACCGGCTCCTTGAGCCTCGCCGCGAGTGACTCGGCGAGGTCGCAATCCGGCAGGGGAAAAGGGGCAGGGATGACGTCGTCCACGGCGAAGGTCACGCTGGGAGTCATGCCCTCATTACACGGCGCCTGCCCGCCTCCGTGCAATGGGTTCCCAGGCTGTTACTTCTTCCCGTCCTCGCCGCCCGTTCCAGTGCCGGCACCACCCGTGCCGAGGCTCGCCGCCTGCTCACCCAGGAGCTGGTAGGACCGCTCTCGGAGCTTCAGGAGCTCGGGCTGCATCTCCGCGAGCACCGCGGCGAGCGGCTGTCCGGAGAACATCTGTTGGCCAGCCAGGACGGTCAGGAGCAGTCGGTCATGATCGCTGACCTGGGCGGCGAGGAAGGCTTGATCGAATGCCTCACCAGAGAGCGTCTTGAGCTTGGTCTCGGTGGACTTCTCGAACGCGACGGTGCTCCGCTCCTCGTCCGTTTTGGGCTTGAAGGTGCCGGCCTGCAGCTTCTGCTCCTTGAGGTGCGTCTTCAGCCGGTCATCGAAAGACTGATGGGTCTTCACCAGCGTCTCGGAGAGCTCCTTGACCTGCTGCGACTGGCTGCTGCGCTGGGCCAGCTTGCCCTCGTCGATGATCTCCCCATGCAGGTAGAGCATCCGCTCGACGAACTGCTTCGGGTCGGTGGAGAACTTCATCCCCCGGAAGTCCATCGTCTTGTCGCGGGCCTGTCCCTGCGCGGCCCACAGCATTCCAACGAGCAGCAGTGCGTTCGCGACGTGTCTCATGGTGCTCTCCTCCGGCGGTGCCTATTCCCGCACGGGGGGCAACGCTATGGAGCGGACACATCCGGGACACCAGGAGGCGGGTGCCCAGCAGGTATGCCGATGGACACTCGCGGTGCGTCAATTCGTGCTGCTGAACACTGCTGCCGGGCGGCTGGCCCCGGTGCTCAGCGGCCGAACAGGCCCTTGCGCTTCTGGGGCGCTCGCTCCTGCTGGGCCATCTTCGCCAGCCGCTGCCCGAGGATGCGGCTCATCTCCAGCGCCACGGTGGGGTTGGCCATCACCATCCCCTGGAAGTCCTCGCGGCCCACGGCGGCCAGCTCGCACGCCGTGGCGGCCATGGCAGTCGTGGCGCGCGGCTCCCCCGTGAGCAGGGCGATCTCCCCGAAGAAGCCTCCAGGCTTCACCACCTCCACCAGCCGCCCGCCCTCGGCCAGCAGGTTCATCTCGCCGGAGACGACGACGTAGAACGACTCTCCCGCGTCGCCCTTCTTGAAGAGGCTCTCACCGGTCTCCTTGCGGATGTAATCGGCGCCGCGCGCTACCGAGGCGAGCTGCTCGTCGTTGAGCGGCGCGAGGAAGTCCACCTTGCGCAGCAGCTCCGCCAGCGGCGTGTCGCTCTGGCGCTGGAGCTCGGCAGTGAGGCACTCCACGGCTCGGGCCAGCTCGGCGCGCCGCGCCACGAGGATGATGGTGTGGCCCGCCCGCAGCACCGTGTTCCCGTCCGGTAGCGTAATGCTGCCCTCCGGGTCCACCACGCCGATGAACACGCACTCGCGGGGGAATTCGGGCAGCGCGCGCACCTGGGCCACCGTGCGCCCGGCCACCAGCGCCTTCGCGCTTATCTCCAGCTCGAAGAGGATGGCCGTCCCCGCCGCCAACGGCAGCGAGCCCGCAACCTCGGGGAAGTCGATGGCCGTGCTCATCTTCGCCACCACCACCTCGGCCTCCGCCACCAGCTCGCTCACCCCGGCCAGCCGGTAGGCCTGGCGGTAGCGGCTGTCCAGCATGCGCACCATGACGCGCGCTTTGCTCATGGAGCGCACCAGCGTGGCGAAGGCCAGGTTCTCCGCGTCGCGCGCCAGCACTCCCGCGGCGATGTCCGCGCCCGAGATGCCCGCCGAATCCAGCACCGATGGGTCATTGGCATCCCCGCACACCGTTACCGCGCCAATGTCCTCGAAGAGCCGATTGCAGATGTTCTGGTCCTTCTCCACCACCGTCACATGGTGGTGCTCCGCCACCAGCCGTGCCGCCAGCGTCCCACCCACCCGTCCACCACCCGCGATGATGATCTTCATGACGCCTTCCTCTCACTGCCCGCCTCATGCTCCTGGGCGCTCGCCAGCACGTGCTCCAGCTCCAGTGTGCGCGTGTCCAGCTTCGCCAGCTGCGCCTCGGCCGTGACCTCGGGGATGAGGCCGGCTCGCCGGGCCGACAGCAGCGCCGTGCGCTCCGCGTCGATGAGGCGGCGGCGCGTGGCCAATACGATTTTCGCCCCCTGTGCCAGGTGCTGCTCGCTGAGCCGGCGCAGCTCGCGCTCGGCGCTGGCGATGCCCACCTGGTAGTCGCTGCGCAGGTGCTCATAGGCCGCGCGGGGGATGAGCCCCTGGTCGTGCAGCTCCTCCAACTCCTGGCGCGCGGCGCGGCTGGCGATGAGGCGCGCCTGCTGATCCGCCACCGCGTAGGCCACCGGGTCCTCATGGAAGAGGCCCAGCCGCTTGAGGATGCCGGTGAGCATCAACCCCTGCAGGACCAGGGACAGGAAGCAGACTCCGAAGGCGATGGCCACCAGCAGCTCGCGCGAGGGCGTGCTCTCCGGCAGACCGAGCGCCAGGCCGATGGACAGCGCGCCCTTGATGTTGCCGAGGATGAAGACGTGCTGCCAGCGCACGGGGACGGCCTCGGAGGGGCGCAGCCAGCGCAGCAGCAGGAAGGGGAGGTAGATGGCCACCGCGCGGCCGGCGAAGACACAGGCCACCGCGATCAGCGTCTGGGGCAGGTAGCGCACCAGCGTCTCGGGCCGGGTGGTGAGCCCCATCGAGAGGAAGAGGAAGGTGTTCACCCCGAAGGCGGCGTACTCCCAGAAGGTGTGGATGGCCACCTGGCTCTGCGGGGACACGTGGCGCCGCAGGTTGATGCCCGTGGCCAGCCCGGCCGTCACCGCGGCGATGGCGCCCGACAAGTGCAGCTGCTCGCCGATGACGAAGGATGCGAAGGCCAGCGCCGAGGTCACCATGATCTCCGCGAGCGGATCCTCCGTCCGGCGGATGATGAAGCCGGCCACCAGGCCCAGGGTGAGGCCGATGGCCAGACCTCCGATGGTGGCGCCCAGCACCTTGGCGCTGATGAGCGGCAGCGAGAACGAGGACTGGCCGCCTACGACGATGCTGGAGATGGCCGCGTAGGCCACCAGCGCGGTGCCGTCGTTGAAGAGGCTCTCGCCCTGCATGATGCCGGAGAGGCGCCGGGGCACGGGGGCGCGGCGGAAGGCGTAGAGGATGGAGACGGTGTCGGTGACGGCGAGGATGGCCCCGAGCAGCAGCGCGGGTCCCCAGGCGAGCGCCAGGGTGTAGTGGAGCGCCGTGCCGGTGGCGGCGATGGCCAGCACCATGCCCAGGGTGGCCAGCATGGCGATGGGCAGGAGGTTGGCGCGCACATTGGCCACGTCCGCGGTGATGCCGCCCTCGAAGAGCAGCAGCGGGAGGCAGACGAGGAAGACGACCTCGGGGTTGAGTGGAGGCACGCCCGTGAGGACACCTCCCACGGAGAGGAGCAGGCCACCCACCACCAGCGCGACGTTGTACGGAATCCGGACGCGCTTGGCGGCGATGGCGAGCGAACTGGCGGCCACCATCAGGCCGATGATGAGGGGCATTTCGAGGTGCACGCGGGACCAAGCCTCGCAGAAGCGCGAGCCGCCTGCACGGGTTGCCTGAGGCCGGGTGAGAACTCGTGCCGGAGGGATGGAATATTCGGGCCTCGCAACAGGGGGGCCGGGGAAGCGAGCCCTTGGGTTCACTCCTGGAGCATGGACAGAGAGGTGGGAAAGGGGAGGGCCCTCTTCTGGTTGGGGGCCCCATGAAACACATCCTCCTATCGCTTGCTCTCCTGGCGTGCGCGGCTTGTGGTCCCGAGCTACCCGGAGATGTCTCTTCAGAGAATCCCTCTCTGGACACCGTGGAGACTCACGAGGCTCCGGTGGTGACGCCGCCCGCGGGCTCCATCCCCGCGGGTCTGCCCGCGCGCTTGATGGTGGGTCTCTTCGAGGACACCGGCCAGACGTGGATGAAGGACAGCGCCGTGCCCTGGGACGTGCGCTACCGCTACTTCACCAAGGGGTGGGTCAACAACTGGGGCTGGTCGGCCTCCGATGGCTCCTGGGGCAAGCAGTTCATGACGGAGTCTGCCCTCCAGGGCTTCATCCCAGCCATCCAGTACTACCAGGTCAATGAGGAGCCCGGTGGCGGCGAGGCGCAGTTCCTCGCCAAGGCGCAGAACGCCACCACGATGAAGAGCTACTTCTCCGACTTCAAGGTGCTGATGCAGCGGGCCAAGGAGTTCGGCAAGCCGGTGCTCGTGCTGATGGAGGCGGATGGCTATGGCTACCTCCAGCAGCACTCGAACAACAACCCCGGCGCCTATGCGGCCGTGGCGGCCACGGGGCTGCCGGAGCTGGCGGGGCTGCCCAACACGGTGGCCGGGTGGGGGCTCGCCTTCCTCCAATTGCGCAAGGCGGTGGGGGCCAACAACGTCACCCTGGGCATGCACATCTCGGGGTGGGCCAGTGGCAAGGACATCGCTCACTTCTCCGTGACGGATCCGCTGCAGCCGGAGGTGGACAAGGTCTACAACTTCCTCAAGCCGCTCGGTCTGGGGCCCAACGTCACGGGCGCCACCTATGACGTGCTGGTAGGAGACCCGCTCGACCGCGACGCGGACTTCTACGCGCATACGTTCAGCCAGGACCGGTGGTGGGACGCCAGTGACTCGGCCTCCATCTCGTCCAAGAGCTTCAACCGGTATGCCGAGTGGCTGCGGCTGTGGAACGTCACCTCGGGCAAGCGCTGGGTGCTGTGGCAGCTTCCGGAGGGCAACTCCGACAGCCTGAACGTGGACAACACGAGCAACGCGCCGCGCGCGGGCTACAAGGACAACCGCACCGAGTACTTCTTCGGCACCGGGGGCGCCACGCACCGCGAGAAGTTCGCGAGCAGCGGTGTCATCGCGCTGCTCTTCGGACGGGGCGAGGGGCAGCAGGCCTCGCACACCAACGACCATGACAAGAACGGCCAGCTCTTCCTGAAGACCTACGCGGGTGCCTTCCTGAAGGCCGGTGGGCTCGCCATCCCCGCGGGCTCCACCACGACGCCCACGCCCACGCCGACACCCACGCCCGGTCCTGACACCGCGACGTACAGCTTCGAGTCGGGCACTCAGGGGTGGACCTTCTCGGGAGCGCTCGTGAAGGGCGTGACGGCGTCCACCGCGAAGGCGTATGCGGGCAGCCGCTCGCTCGCGGTGACGATGGGGGGCACGGCGGCTGGGATGTCCCGGGTCTCCGTGCTCAACGCCGCCGTGCCCGCGGGCCGGACGGTGTCCTTCCGCGTGTGGATTCCGGCGGGCAGCCGCATCACCGGCCTCCAGCCCTATGTGCAGCAGGGCTCGACGGGCGGCTGGCTGTGGACGGGCGCGTGGGTGGCCCCCACGTCCCTTAAGGCCGGTGACTGGAGCACCGTCACCGTGAAGCTGCCCACGAACGCGGTGTCGCCGCTGCACCAGCTCGGCCTCGAGCTCTTCACCGATGCCGCCTGGTCCGGCACGGTGTACGTGGACTCGGTGAGCTGGTGAGTTCGAGGGGCCGCGTGCGCCCGACTGGGCACGCGGCCCCTGCCTCGTTCAGCGGCGGATGCGCAGGATGACGTCCTTGCGCGCCGTGCAGTCTCCTCGGCTGTCACAGTTGCTGGTGGTGACGTAGAGGTGGCCGTCCGGACCCATGATGGTCTCCCGCAGGCGGCCCCACTCGTTGCGCAGGTACACCTCGTGCTGGGCGACCTGGTTTGGATTCTCCTGGGAGAACACCACGCGATGAAGGTGCCGTGAGCCGAGTATTCCGATGAGCAGGGAGCCCTTCCACTCGGGAATGGTGTCACCGGTGTAGATGGCGGCTCCACCCGGAGGCGCCGCGTCCTCCCAGGTGAGGGACGGGGTGACGAAGCCCTCGCCGGACTCGCAGCTGTAGAGGGTGGGCCAGCCGAGGTTGTCGCCCTTGCGCACCACGCTGACCTCGTCGTGGCCTCTGCGGAGCGTGTCGCCACTGGGGCCATGGTCGGTGAAGTAGAGCGTTTCCCGGTCCTTCCAGTCGAAACCCTGGGTGTTGCGCACACCGATGAGGAAGGCGGGCTTGCCCGGGAAGGGGTTGTCCTCGGGCACTTCGCCCTCGGGCGTGAGGCGCAGCAGCTTGCCGGCGGGAGTGTTTACGTTCTGCGAGTTGTCCGGCGTGCGCGCGTCTCCCGTGCCGACGTAGAGCATGCCGTCCGGGCCGAAGCGGATGCGCCCGCCGTCGTGGTACATGGCCGCGGGGATGCCGCCGAAGATGACGCGGTCGAAGGTGGCGGTGGTGTGGTCCTCGGAGAGCGTCCACCGCTCCACGCGGTTCTGTGTCGAGCCGCCCTCGTCGGTGGTCACGTAGATGTAGAACTGCCGGTTGCTCGCGAAGGAGGGATTCGCGGCGATGCCGAGCAGGCCGCTCTCGCCGGCAGAGGAGATCTTCACGGTGGCGACGGGAGCCGGCTGGAGCGTGCCGTTGCGCAGCAGTCGGATACGGCCGGGACGTTCCGTGACGAGGGCATCGCCACCCGGGAGCCAGGCGATGCCCCAGGGGACGTCGAGGCCCTCGGCGACGACGTCGACGGTGATGGGCACGGTACCTGTGGGACCGAAGTCATCCTCAACGAGGATGCAGTCGGGGGCGGTTTTCGCCTGACTCTTGCGGCAGCCGGAGCAGGCGGCGAGGAACACGAGTGCGGAGAGTGTGAGGCAGGTACGCATGCCGCATCTATGACGGTCAGCCGCTCCGTGCGCCACTGGACCGTGGCGGGCACGTCAGGAGGTGGACGCGGAGCGCGATTCGTGACAACCGGCGTGCATGGGATCCGCATAGCGTCCTCCATGGCTGTGGTCTGGGAGGTGGTGATGAGGCGTTCCGTCCTGCTGCTCGGCTTGGCCGTACATGAAGGGGGCCACCAAGAAGGGTAGAGGTCCCTGAGATTTTCGAGTTCGAATTGGAACAACCACCATGAATGAGGATCTCTCCTCCTCACGGCTCATCGAACTTCTCCACCGCTACTACCCCGCCAACTTGCATGGCGACGCGGAGGGCTACGATGAATCAGAGCAGTACCAGCGCATGTTGCAATTGCGGGGGCATGCACTGAAGAACCCAGGTGATTGGCGGAGGCTGATCGCCCGACTTCGCGAGGTGCTACCCGAGTGTAAGGTGCAGGACTGGACCGTACTCTTCTCCGACGATAACTGCTGGCGTGTCAGGGTGGAGCTGCCCGAGGTGCTGAAGCTTCCTGGCGGGCAAGACGAGGTCAGAACCGTGGTTGTCCTGGTCAGCATCCTCGCGCCTGTTTACGCCCGCTACAGTTCGTTCCAGCGCTATTCACTGGTTGAGAAAAGAGCCTGGCCCTCGGAGACCTTCTACGAAGACGTCCCCGAGACGAAGTCCTACGCGGACAAGGTCGAGGGCATCGTTCGGGACGTGCTGCATGTCCACCGCCTGCCCAACGAGACGCTCTTCACGCCCGTACCCGACATCCAGTGCGGCAACGTGGCGCTTGGTGATGCGAAGCTGATCGACTGCCTCTTCACCGATGACCGGTGGTAGAGGAGTCGCGAGCCCGTGAACTTCCCCCTCCTCGCCCTTGGCACCTACAAGTCCCCTCGGGACCCGAGTGCCTATGCGGCGATCGAGGTGCGCATGGAGCGCGCCCTCGCGTATGTGGAGGCCTTCCGTTCTCGCTCGGGCCAGCGCCTCACGGTGACGCACCTGGTGGCCAAGGCCGCCGCCGATGCCCTGCGCCGTTACCCCGAGGCCAATGCCATCCTGCGCTGGAACCGTCCCTGGCTGCGCAAGCGCGTGAGCGTCTGTGTCCTCGTGGTACAGCCCGAGCACCTCGGCCGCGTGGACCTCACCACCGCCACCGTCCCCGATGCGGATGCGCTCTCGCTCCAGGACTTCGCCAGCGCGATGCAGGAGCGAGTCGAGCACGTCCGTCACCGCCGTGACGCCGTCATCGAGCGGGGCAAGCGGCGCTCGTACCGCGTCCCCGGCCTCTTCATGCACACCGTCCTCCGGTTGCTCTCCTTCGTCTGGTTCACCCTCAATGTGGACCTCGCATGGGTCGGCATGCCGAGGGACCCGTTCGGCTCCGTCGCCGTCTCCAACGTGGGGTCGCTCGGTCTGGAGCGAGCCTGGCTGGCCATGGTGCCCTACACCCGCGTGGCCCTTTGCCTTGCCTCCGGTGCTGTGCGGGAAGTTCCCGTGCTCGAGGGGGACTCGCTCGTCCCCGGCAAGGTGATGACGCTCTCGTGCACCTTCGATGCGCGCTTGCTCGATGCGGAGCTCGTCGCGCGTGTCCTGCGCCACATTGGCGATGCGCTGGAGAATCCCGAGTCCGCCTGGGGTCCTCCTGCCCCCGAGGTTCCCTCGGCGCGGTAGGCTGGCGCGCACATGAAACTGCCGCTCGTCATCACCCTCGCGCTCTCCACAGCCGCCTCTGCCGCGTCAAAATCCTCGCTCCCGGCTGGCTATTGGCCCGAGTCCAGGACCCAGGAGCTGCTCGCCAAGACCGAGACCATCCGCCTCGTGCCAGACCTCTCGCGCCTCTCGCCCGAGGAGCAGCGGGCCGTGAAAGACCTCCTGGAAGTGGGGCAGCTCCTCCAGCGCGTTTACGAGGAGTCCCGCCATCCCCAGGCGCTCGAGGCGCATGCCCGCCTTGCCCGAACCGACCAGCAGCTCCGCGGCTCCAAGGAGACGCGCGACCTCCTCACCCTCTACCGCCTCTTCCAGGGTCCCATCGCCACGACGCTCGACAACCGCCGCGAGCCCTTCCTTCCCGTCACCCCGGAGGTGCCCGCGCGCAACGTCTATCCTTCGGACGCCACGCGCGAGGAACTCGATGCCTTCCTGACCCGCTTCCCGGAGCAGCGCGAGGCGATTCTCGGTGAGCGGACCGTCGTCCGTCGCGCGACGAAGGCCTGGCTCGACCGAGACCTGGCCACGCTCGTGAAGCACCCCGTGCTCGCGGTTCTCCACCCCCGGCTCGCCCCACACCTGAAGTCACTCGCGAAGAAGCCCGATGCGAAGACGTTCTACGCGGTGCCGTACCCGGTCGCGTACGCGAACGACTTCCTGCGCGCGTATGAGCTGCTCATGAGCGCCGCGGACTCGGTGGAGAAGTCGGACGGCGAGTTCGCCCGCTTCCTTCGCAACCGCGCTCGGGACCTGCTCTCCAACGACTACGAGAGCGGCGATGCGTCCTGGGTGACGGGCCGCTTCCAGCGCCTCAATGCGCAGATCGGCTCCTATGAGACGTACGATGACGCGCTCTTCGGCGTGAAGGCGTTCCACAGCATGAGCCTGCTCCTGGAGAACGAGGAGGCGACGCGTGAGCTGCGCCGGGCCCTCGGTGGTTTGCAGGCGCTCCAAGACTCCCTGCCGTATCCGTACCCTCGGCGCGTGCGCGAGGACATCCCGGTCGGCGTCTACGAGGTCATCGCCGACTTCGGCCAGGCTCGTGGCACGAACACCGCGAGCATCCTCCCCAATGACGCGCTCTTCTCTCGTCGCTACGGCCGCACCATCCTGCTGCGCGACAACATCATGAAGAACCCGGACATCTTCGCCGCCGACGAGCGCATCTGGCGCGCCGTCACCGTGGAGGCCCACGCCGGAGACCTCGCACCCGAGGGGAACTCCCAGCGCACGCTGTGGCATGAGATCGGCCACTACCTTGGTGTCGAGCGGGACGTGAAGGGGCGCACGCTCGAGGTCGCGCTGGAGGACTACTCGGACGCGCTCGAGGAGATGAAGGCCGACCTCGTCTCGCTCTTCGCGCTGCACTCCATGCACAAGGCGGGGACGGTGAGCGATGCCACGCTGCGCGCCGTGCGGGCCTCCGGTATCCGCCGCACGCTGCAGAACGCGAAGCCGCGCCGCGACCAGCCCTACCAGACGATGCAGCTCATCCAGTTCAACTGGTTCCTCGCGCATGGGCTGATCGAGGCGGACCCGAAGACCGCGCGCCTCACCCTCCGGTACGAGCGCTACCCGGAGACCTTCACCTCGCTGCTCAAGGAAGTGCTCGCGCTCCAGCACGCGGGAGACAAGGCCGCCGCCGCGCGCTTCTTCGACCAGTGGACCACCTGGACGCCCGAGCTGCATGAGGCGCTCGCCGCCGGCATCCGCGAGGCCCAGGGCGCCCGCTTCCGCGTCGTGCACTACGGGGCCCTCGGCGAGTAGGTGTCATCCACTCGAGGACCCTGATGGCCACGGGGCGCCCCCAGGTGTCCCCGGGATGCGCCCCGTGTTCAATCAGGGAGGCTCGATACCCTCACCCCGTCCCTCTCCCGAGGGGAGAGGGGAAGTTGGCTCCGTGGGAGTTGGGTGTTGGGAGTGGGGTGTTGGTTTGGCGGGGCCCGGCTCAGATGTCGTAGTAGAGCTGGTACTCCATCGGGTGCGGACGCAGGCGGATGGCGTCCACCTCCTTCTGCTTCTGCTCAATCCAGCTCTCGAGCGCGTCCTCGCTGAACACGTCCCCCTTCAGCAGGAACTTGTGGTCCTTCTTCAGGCAGTCCAGCGCCTCCTCCAGCGAGCCCGGCATCTTCGGCACGTCCTTGAGCTCCTCCGGCGACAGCCCGTAGATGTCCTTGTCCAGCGGATCGCCCGGGTCGATCTTGTTCTCGATGCCGTCCAGCCCCGCCATCAGCTGCGCCGCGAACGCCAGGTACGGGTTGCAGCTCGGATCCGGTGAGCGGAACTCCAGCCGCTTCGCCTTCGGGCTCGCGCTGAACATCGGAATCCGGATGGACGCGCTCCGGTTGCGGCTCGAGTACGCCAGGTTCACCGGCGCCTCGTAGCCCGGCACCAGCCGCTTGTACGAGTTGTTCGTCGGGTTGCAGATCGCCGCCAGCGCCCGCGCGTGCTTCAGGATGCCGCCAATGTAGTGCAACGCCATCTCGCTCATGCCCGCGTAGCTCTCGCCCGCGAACAGCGGCTTGCCGCCCTTCCACAGCGACTGGTGCGTGTGCATGCCGCTGCCGTTGTCCCCGTACAGCGGCTTGGGCATGAACGTCACCGTCTTGCCGTGCCGTGCCGCCACGTTCTTCAGCACGTACTTGAACCACATCAGGTTGTCCGCCGTCTTCACCAGCGTGTCGAAGCGGAAGTCGATCTCCGACTGGCCTGCCGTCGCCACCTCGTGGTGCTGCCGCTCCACCGAGATGCCCACCTCACCCAGAATCCGGCACATCTCGTCGCGCATGTCGTTGTGCGCGTCCGTGGGCATCACCGCGTTGTAGCCGTCCTTGAAGCCCGGCTTGTAGCCCAGGTTGCCGCCCGGCTCCTCGCGGCCCGTGTTCCACGCGCCCTCGATGGAGTCCACCTCGAAGAACATGTGGTGCGGTTCCGTGCTGTAGCGCACTCCGTCGAAGATGAAGAACTCGGCCTCCGGTCCGAAGTACGCCGTGTCCGCCAGGCCCGTGCTCTTGAGGTACTTCTCCGCGCGCGCCGCGATGTTGCGTGGATCCCTCATGTACTGCTCTTTGGTGATGGGATCGCTCACGTTGCACAGCAGCACCAGCGTCGGCGTCTGCGTGAACGGATCCATCACCGCCGTGTTCGGGTCCGGAATCACCAGCATGTCGGAGTTGTGAATCTCCAACCAGCCCTTGATGGACGAGCCGTCGAAGCCCAGGCCCTCCTCGAAGATGCCCTCGCTCAGCTCGTGCAGCGGCACCGCGAAGTGGCGCCAGCGGCCGATGAAGTCGATGAACCGCAGGCTCACCATCTGCGTGCCGTGCTCCTTGGCATACGAGAGCACGTCCTTCGCCGTCTTGTTGCTCATAGGGGCGCAGTCCTTTTCTACCGAGTGGGTAGTCCCAGTGCGTCGCGGACACTAGGAACGAGCCCCTCCAGAGGAAAGGAGGAACCTGCGCACGGCGCGACACTCCGCTCGCGCCCAATCAGTGCGCGGGGGTGTCACGTCAAAGTGATGACACTCGGGCTCGAGCCGGGCCCGTCTGGGCGGGGCTTTCAGCGTTTCGCGCGGGTGAGCAGCACCACCGAGCCCAGGATGGCCCCCATGGCGAGCATCCCCCAGGTGCTCAGCGACTCGCCCGCCAGGAAGGTGCCCAGCAGCACTGCCACCATCGGATTGACGTAGGCGTAGCTGGTGGCGAGCGCCGGCCTCGCATTGCGCAGCAGGTAGCCGTAGGCGCTGAAGGCCACCAGCGAGCCGAAGAGCACCAGGTAGAAGAAGGCGCTGAGCGCGCGCACCGAGGGCATGACCGCGAGGCGCTCGCCGAGCCCGAAGCTGATGAGCAGGAAGAGGGCGCCGCCGGTGAGCATCTGCGTGGCGGTGGACATGAGCCCCGGCGCCATGGGCAGCCTGCGCGACCAGATGGAGCCAAAGGCCCACGTGATGGGGCCCAGCAACAGCGCGAAGGCGGCCCACGCGTTGCCGCTCATGTCGCTGCCCAGGTTGAGCAGGATGAGGCCGCAGAAGCCGATGGCCAGGCCCCAGCGCTCGGCGCGTCCCGGCCATTGGCCGAAGAGTCCCCCGAAGAGTGCCGCCCACAAGGGCACGCTGCCCACCACGAGCGCGGCTACGCCCGAGGGCACGTACTGCTGCGCGAAGACGACGCTGCCGTTGCCCATCACCAGCAGCAGCGTGCCGATGAGGGCGCCTGCTCCCCACTCCCGCGCTGACGGGTTGGCGTACCCGCGCAGCCGCAGCACCGTGTAGAGGATGAGGCCCGCCAGCAAGAAGCGCATGCCCGCCATGAGGAACGGCGGGAAGCCCCCCTGCAGCGCCCAGCGGATGGCCAGGTACGTCGAGCCCCAGACGACGTAGAGCGCGAAGAGGCAGAAGATGAGCATCCCGCGATTGGGGTCCGCGGGCGTGGTGTCCGCGGGCATCGCCGCGGTGGGGATCGAAGAAGAGGCGGAGGACAAAGCGTCGCGCTTCTAACGCCGTGGCCCTTGCTCCGCGATGTAATTCCTCGGCCTACCCTGCGGGGCAATGCCTGGCTGCCTGCCTCACATCCGCCGCCGGAGGCGTCTGCTCTGCGACACCTGTGCCTTGGGGGCGATGGAGGCGTTCGCGGTGGCTCCCTACGGTGGCGCGCGTTTCGCCGCGCAAGACGCGTGGCGGGGGGAGGGTACTGCCGTGAGCAAAACCCGGGCTGGCTGGCGGGCGTGGTTCGTCTGCGGAGCCATCGTGCTGGCGGGTTGTACGTGCTCCAAGCGTCCAGCCTCGGAGGAGGGCACGGGGGGCGCGGGCGGTAGCGGAGAGCCGGCGCCCCTGGGCCAGGACAGCACGCGGCGGGGAGACGAGGAGATTGTCCTGGAGGTGGTTGACGTCTCCGTCGGCGGCGAGGGCGCGGAGGCCTCGGGGACCTCCTTCGTGACGGTCGAGTCCATCACCGCGCGCGGCCGGGTGCGCAACGCGGAGGAGCTCGAGGCGCGCATCCAGTGGAGCCTTCAGCCGGTGGGGACCCAGACGGGGCCCGCGGACCCGGTCACGAAGGAGGGGCAGGAGGTCGTCTTCCACGCCAGCTCGCGCGTGGGCACTCAGGGCAACCGCCAGCCCAATCCGCCGCTGGAGTACGAGCTGGTGGCGTCGCTGCCCTTGGAGGGCGGGGAGACGCTCGAGGTTCGCCTGCCCCCGACCACCTTCCTCCGCCAGGAGGAGGACGATGTGCTGCGGCAGGAGTACCTCGACTTCGGAACACGCTTCAAACCGGGTCGCGCCCATATCTCCGTTCCGGGCCGCCCCGTCCTCAACACCGGCAACTACAGCGTCATCGCCGAGACGGAAGCGGGCGGGCTCTCGCGCCTGTTGAACCAGCTGGATGAGCGGGTCAACGCGCTCCTCCAGAACGACGTGCAGGAGAAGCGGGTGGGAACGCGCGGGTTGACGCCGCAGACGGTGGTGGTGTCGCCCGGCGCGCCCATCCTCACCGTGGGGGCGCTCGGGGACACGGACCCCGAGAAGGATGACGTCTGCGCGGGTCCCCAGGTCGGCGGGCGGTGCAATGGCCCCATCCTCGCCGGGCCGAACGGCATCGCCGACACGCGCGCCAACAACCGCGAAGCGCGGGTGCAGCTGGAGGAGTTCGTCAGCAGCGCCTTCCGCAACCCGCAGCGCAACCGCGCCGCTGGCTCCGCCACCATCAACAGCCGCCACACGAGCGGGAGCGCGCTGGACATCGACCCGCGCCGGATGCCCATCCCGGGCAAGACGCCGCAGCAGTTGATGTGCATCGTCGAGGCCGCTGGAGACGCCGTCGTCGGCGAGCGCGCCTCCTTCACCGAACGCGGCGCCACCCTCTTCCTCGCCTGCGACAGCCCGGCGGCCGACCACGTCCATGTCCAGCGCTGAGTCCCGGAAAGGAAACATGCCCATGGCTTCCCCTACCTTCCGTCTGCTCGCCTGTTGCGTGCTCCTCTCCTCCGCGGCCTGGGCCCAGCAGCCCTCCACCGCTCCCAGCCGCTCATTCGCCGTCGCGCCCCCCGGACGTTACGTGCCCGCTCCGCCCTCCGCCGCCGCTCGCGAGGCGCTGCGGCTCCACCAGGAGGGCTGCCAGGCCGAGGGCTTCGACGACGCCGCGTGCGAGAAGGCCGTGCGCCAGCTCGAGGCCGTGGTTCGCGATGACCCGCGTCAGCTCGATGCCCAGCTCGCGCTCGCGGATGCCGTCTGGAACCAGGCCTTCCGCCAGCCCGAGGGCAGCGCTGAGCGCGCACGCCTCCGCCAGCGCTCGCTCGACCTCTACCAGCAGCTCGTGAACCTGGGCATCCAGGATGCGCGGCCGTACTACGGACTCAGCGTCCTGACTCGCGACCCGGAGGCCCGCATCCGGCTGCTGCGGCGCACCCTGGAGCTCAACCCGAAGCACCCCGAGGCTCACAAGGACCTGGCTGGGCTGCTGCTCGACCAGGGCCAGACGGACGAGGCGGTTCGCGAGTACCGCACCCATCTCTCGGTCCGCCCCTATGAGGGCCGTGAGGACGCGCTGGCGGACATCCAGTTCGCCGACAGGCTCGCCGCGGCCGGGCGCGTGCGCGAGGCCGCTCAGGTGTACGACGCCGTCTGGGATGCCACCGCCAAGGAGCCCCGGGCCGAGCGCTGCCAGATATTCAAGTCCGTGGACCTCGACCCCTACGAGCGCATGGGCGCTCGGTTCGCGCAGCGGCTCCGTGAAATCCGGACCGCCTGTTCTGGGACGCCCCGCTTGGAAGGGGCCGTGGAGCTGGAGCGCCAGGGGAAGGACGACGCCGCCATCCAGGAGCTGGAACGTCAGATTCAGGAGAACCCCGCACCGGCGGAGCCCTACCTCGCGCTGCAGCGCCTGCACCTGAAGCAGGGACGGGCGGAGGAAGCGGCAGGCGTCATGGCTCGCTACTTCCAGCAGGAGAAGGACCCTCAGGAGCGGTGCCGACACTTCCGGACACTGTCCCCCCGGACGACGCGGGCGATGGAGCCAGCGCTTATCAGTGAGTTGGACCGCACCTGCCGCGCACGGAAGCCCTGAACCGTGTGTGGACAGGTATGGGGGAGGTGGGGGCCTGCTCGCTCGCTCCCTGGAAGTGCGGGGGATTGAACCGTTCCTTCCACCTTCTTAATGTTTCAGGGCATGGTCGGTGTTTCCGCCCGTCCCGGGCGAAGCGCCGTTCGTTGGAGAGTGTGAGCCAAGGATGTCCGAGGAGCTGCTGGGTGAGCGCGAGAAGGAAGTCCTCCGCGCTGTCGTTCAGGAATACATCGCCACGGGTGGCCCGGTCGGCAGTCAGCACCTGGCACGGCGGGCGGAGTTCGACGTCTCCTCCGCCACGCTGCGCAATGTGCTCGCGGACCTGGAGGAGCTCGGCTTCCTCGAGAAGCCCCACACCTCCGCTGGCCGAGTGCCGACGGACCGCGGTTATCGCTTCTACGTGGACACGATGGTGCGGCTGAAGGATCCCGCACCGCGCGACCGCGAGCTCATCCACGCCGGGCTGGCGCACGAGTCGGGCATGGAGGAGCTGCTCTCCGAGGCCTCGCGCCTGCTGCACTCGCTCACCCGGCACGCGGGAGTCGTCGTCACCCCGCGCCCGGACGTGGCCATCTTCCAGCGAATCGAGTTCGTTCGGCTGCGCGAGGACCGGGTGCTCGCCATCCTGGTGGGGCAGAACGGCCAGGTGCACAACAAGCTGCTCGTGGTGGACTTCCCCGTCACCTCGGACGAGCTGCTCAAGGCGAGCAACTACCTGTCCGAGCTGTTGCACGAGGTGACGCTGGAGGAGGCACGCGAGCGCATCCGGGCGGAGCTGGACCAGGAGCAGGCGCTCTACAACGCGCTGACGTCCAAGGCGCTCAAGCTGGGCGCGGCGGCCACGGACCTGCAGACGGGTGAGCGCGTGCTCATCGAGGGCACCGGCTCGTTCCTGGAGCAGCCCGAGTTCGCTGACGTGGAGCGCATGCGCGCGCTCTTCAAGGCGCTCGGGGAGAAGCACAAGCTGCTGTCGCTGCTGGACCGGGTGCAGCGCGCGAGAGAGATGCAGATCTTCATCGGCACCGAGAGCGAGTTCTCCTCGGCCGGTGACGTGACGGTCATCGCGAGCCCCTACGGCAGCCGCGAGCAGGTGCTCGGCACGGTGGGCGTCATTGGCCCCACGCGGATGAACTACCAGCGCATCATCCCCCTGGTGAACTTCACCGCCCAGGTGCTGTCGATGGCGCTCGACAAGGCCTGAGCCCTCCTCCCTCTCCCTCTGGGAGAGGGCTGGGGTGAGGGTCTGCCCCCGGGATTGAGTGTGGCCGAGCCCGAGCCACCTCTCCCAAACTCGAGTCCCGCCTCAAACCCCCCCGTTCAAACCACTTCGGCCAGCGTTCGCTACCCGCACGGGTCTCACTGAGAGCTCGTGTCAGGAGGCGCTCTGCCCGTTGCGGATGAACCGATGGACCCCTCACGCAGCTTTTACGCGGAGAGAGGAAATAGCATGTTTTTTGCATAGATTTGTACTTGTACGAATTCCTTAGAAATGTTGCAAAGCGCTTCTCTCTTTCTTGGTATTTAAGACCGGTAATGCAGTGAACCCGGTGAAGAAGGACCAAGAAGAATGCGCACTCTGAACAAGCTGTCTGTCGCGGCGGTGTTTGGCCTGGTGCTCGGCGGTTGCGGAGCCACGGAGCTGGACCTGGGGGGCGAAGGCGTTGCCAGTCAGATGGAGCAGGACTTTGGTGGTCCGAACGGGCTCATGGAGTTCTTCCAGAGCCACACGGAGGAGGAGATCCGGGAGGCGCTGAAGCCCTACGGCATCGGGTACGTCGTCCGCGGTCGGGTCACCGAGGAGGCGATCAGCGACTGTCCGAAGTACTTCCCGACGGGCGACCGGAACATCTGGCACAACTTCGACGGCGAGTACTACCTCATCGACGGCTCGGGCCGGCCGAGCCGGGCGTACAAGTACCTGCCGCCGATCTCCGCCGCGGCGCGCATCGACTCCTGTCAGTTGAACGTGGGGCAGTGGGGCGACGCGGAGAACCCCAGCAACGACTATGACGGTGGGCACATGATCGGCTCGCAGCTCGGGGGCTGGGGTGGCCGGGCGAACCTGGTGCCGCAGGATGCCAACTTCAACCGCGGCAACTGGCTGCAGCTCGAGAACAAGATGGCCACGTGCGGGAGCCTGCCGAGCGGCCGGATTCGCTACTACATCGGTGCGAACTACCCGAACTCCACCGCGCTCGTCCCCAACAACCTGACGATGGAGCTCAGGAACCAGTCCTCGGGCGCCACCGTGACCTTGTCCTTCTCGAACGTGGACTACGGCGGCTCGAACGGCACGACCCAGCGGACCACGGGCGTGAACTGGCTGGCGAGCCAGGGCTGCAACTGATGCGTCAGCGCCGGGCTGGCCTCCCTTCTCGTTGAGGCGTGGCTCGGCTGCGTCGCGTATCCGCTGGCGGCGGTGCCCTCGTGGACCCGCCGTCCGGTGGTCACAGAAGTAACTGGGGCGTGGACGTGGAGGACTCCAGCGGGAGCGCCTGCGCGTTTGGGGTGTGCCCCTTGGGGCATGTAGCATCCCTCTCCATGCTCCCTGAGACTCAGAAAGACATCTTCCTGGGCCGCGACCGGCAGCTCAAGGATCTGCGCAAGATGATGTCGGGCTTCTTGACACCCGACAATGCCCTGCCACATGTCGCGCTCATCTGGGGACAGGGCGGTATCGGTAAATCGGCGCTCCTGCGTGAGTTCCTCCGTCTCGTGGAGAATGAGTATGCGGGGCGCTTCCGGACTCTGCGAGTCGACTGGGAAGAACAGAGAACTCACAACCACGGTGTCCTCAACGTTCGTACGGAAGACCTCGACATAGAGCAGGTGCTCCGGATTCTTCTCGATGCCGCAGGCGAAAGACTTGGCCTGGCCGCGGTGTTCAAGAAGGGCGCTTTCGTGAAGATGCGGGAGCGGATCGAGCATGCGTGGGGGGTGTTCGAGGAGGCCAGGAAACGGAGCGAGGCTCCACCTCGTGCAACCCAACCCGGAGACCTGTTCAAACCAGCCGAGGATCTGGTCAAGGATCTGGCCATCACCGCCGTCACGGGCGATCCGGGATTGGGAATCTGGAAGAGTGCGACCCGGTTCGGGATGCAGGCGCTCAAGAACCTGCTGGCACAGAACAAGTTACGCCTCCCCAATATCGATGAAACCCTGCTCACGGCGGGGCCAAGGCACCTGGCTCAAGCACTGGGCAAGGACCTGCGTGTGGCTGCTGCCGACTGGCCAATCCTGGTGGCGCTCGACACCTACGAGATCGTCGATGTCGTGGACCCATTCCTTCGCGAGGTCATCAAGGCAGCGGGCCCTCGCGTGGCATGGGTCATCGTCGGGCGGCGCGACTTGTACGAGACCTATGAGCTTCGCTCGGGGACGCGCGAAGTTGGCTATCGCGAAGAAGAGGATCATTCCTATCACATCCGCCCGATCGATCTCCACGCACTCGCGCGCCCGGACATTCGCGAGTACTTCCGCCAGGCGGCTCCGGGACGTCCGGTGCTCGACGACGAGCAGTTGAATGCCGTCAATCGTTCCACCCGCGCCATTCCGCTGGCCATCCGGCTCGCCGCCGCGATCTGGAACGATACCGGCGACATTCATCACATCCACAATGAAGATGGGCTCACCAATGAAGACCTCCTGAGTCGGATGATCGCTCGCTACGAGCTCCACTGCGTGGATGAGTACGACCGGCATGCTCTGGCCGCGATCGCCATGGCCGAAGGCGATACCGAAATTCTCAAGGCCATGCTCGTTCCGGAATGCGACGTCAGGAAGTGCGCTTATGAGGCATATATCCAGCGCGTCCGCGAGCGATACTCGGCCGTGCAACGCCAGTCGAGCAGCTCGCCACGGCTCCATGATGAGCCGGCCCGGTTCTATATCGAGCACTTGCGTGGAGCCTGGCGCACTGAGGAGTGGGTCCGCACGTATGCTCAGCGAGCCTCCGAGCACTGTCGCAAGGTGATGCAGAAGCCTTGCGCCTACCATACCCGGCTGCACGAACTGGCGGCCGACAAGAACTACATCGAGGCAAGCCGAAAGCTCATCAATTACCTCTTCTGGATTCAGGAAGATGAGGCGTGCCGGTTGCTCACGTTGCGATTCCTGGAAGGAATTTCGTACAGCCAGGCCCTCAGGGACGCGGTTCTGGAAATGGGTGAATCGTGGCGTGGTGTCCTGGATGACCGAAGCCGCAAGCGCCTGAACATGCTTCGTGAAGGGCAGCATGTCTGGGATACAGGCGCTCGCCTGCGCCTGATGATGCTGTTGGAGAAGGATCTGGAACGGCGCTGGTTGCCCGAGGAGGATCAGGGCGACGCACATGCGGGCGAGCGCTCAGCGATCAAGCTCTGGATGGAGGCGCAAGGTCTAAGATATTCGGGGCGGTTGAGTGAAGCCCTGGATCGTATCGTGAAAGCAATCAACTGGTGTCCACCTGATCTGGAGACGCCTCTGCGCCGAAGGCTGTCCGATGAGGCGTTGGGTATCTCGTGTCAGCAGGACGAGAGCAATCATCGCGAGTTGGGAGTCACTTATAATTGGCTCAGGAGGCATGGCAAGGCGCTGGAGCACTTCTTGAAGGCGGTGGAGTTGGACCCTAGGAGCTTGTCGGAGAATCGCCGAAAAACGACTCCTACATACCAACCATAGCGGTGTGTTTGAGTCGCACTACCCCTCATGTAGTGGGTAGCCGAGGTATTCCGACAGGCTCCTAGGGACGCGAGCAATCATCGCGAGTTGGGAACCACTTTCCGCTGGCTTAATCAGTTTGGTAAGGCGCTTGAGCACTGCCAAATAGCAGCACAACTAGAGCCCAAGAACGCAGACTACCATGGCGCCCTGGGGGATACACAGCTATGGCTCGGGCTTTTCAGGGATGCGGAGGCTTCTTTGATGAAGGCTCGCATGTTGGCCGAAACCGATGCTCGGTCCCTGGCACTGTATGCCCGGCTGCTTCTGTGGAGAAGCGAGTGTGACCAGTCCGAAGCGATGTGCTCACGTTCGCTCTCCGTGGACTCTT
Organism: Archangium lansingense; assembly: GCF_026626635.1. GTDB lineage: Bacteria > Myxococcota > Myxococcia > Myxococcales > Myxococcaceae > Archangium > Archangium lansingense. Next base: position 12,053,285 of record NZ_JAPNKA010000001.1, on the reverse strand, counting down.
CTAATGAATGTCTTGCCTTTTATGTGCGGGCTTGCCTTCGCTATGCGTCCAAGGATTTTCGGGCGGCCCGAGAGGACTTCAGTGCCGTGGTCAGGATTGACCCGGATCGTGAGATGGGGCTCTTGGCGCTTTGGGCAATCCATAACGTAATAGGAGGTGATGAGGCGGGCATCACCGAAGAGTTCCGAGACAAGACGAGGCAGCTTGTTGCTCGCTCACCCAGGCTGCTGCCGAAGTCCGCACTGCACGCGGTCGAGGGCGAGCACGACCTCGCGCTCGAGTTGCTCGCACAGGCAATCAAGGCTGCACCTGGCACCAGCGCGGAGGCGAAGGTGCTCCCGCAGTTCCATTTTCTACGAGAGCATCCACTGTTCATCGAACTGACGGACCGGGCATTCGATTGACACGTGGTGGGTATTCATCGGCGCAGGCCCCTTGGCCACTCCGAGCGGGCAAGAGGAGCCAGTCATGCATCCGTACATCGCCCCCGCTCTATGTCTCCTGTTGCTGGTTTCTTTCCCGGCCCGAGCCGTTCCTTCCGAGGTCGAGTCCCGGCTCCGATTTCTGGAACCCGTGAGTCTGAGCGAGTACCACGACCCAGCGCAGGGTCGTGGTCTCAAACTCACCTTCAAGCCGCTTCGGCCGGATCCATCATTGGCCCGATTCACGCCCGATGACGCGCGAGCCATCGTGGTGGCGCTGGAAGAGGAATTCAAGGTGGTGAAATCGAGAGCTGGTTCTCCTCCGTTGGCGAAGCGCCCCATGGGCATGCCTGCTGCAGGTACCGGACTCATGCTATCGACGACTGCCAGGTCCTCGGACCTGGAGAGACTGGTGCGCCAGCAATACGGTGCGCTTTATGGGCCCTCCTCGATTCCATTGCCAGCTTCCCTGGAGGATGCCCGGTGGTTCCAGGCGCTCGCGCTCTCGCCACGTTACATGGGCGCGGGTGTTCGTGAGGCGGCCATGGAGATGTTCAGCTCCCCCGCTGTTCTGCTGTCCGTGGGGATGTCCATGATGCTGTATATGATTGCGTGGGCAGCACCCGAGCCAGTGCTTTCAAAGGCATTGGCGGCGGCGGTCACTCTCGGTCTGTTGATGACCTACACCGCGGCGGAGCTCTTCAATGTGGGATTGGCATGCCTGAACCTGTATCGTGAAGCAGAAGCCGCGAGGACCCAGGCCCAGTTGGAGGCGGCAGCCGAGCGCTTTGGTCAGGTGATAGGTGGAGTGGGTCTGCGGGTGTTGCTGACAGTGGCAGGGGCGAAGCTGTCCAGGAATCTCCCGGAGGTGCCCAGGGGAGGTCTGTGGGAGAAACTCTCGCCCCCCTCGCCATGCTTTCGCGGGAGGCAGCCCACCGAGAGGTTTCTTCATTGGGGCAGGGGCCCGTGCCGAGGTAGCCGTGGCGAACGGCACGGTGGTGCTCATGGGGGCGGCGGCCGGAACGACAGTCCAGGCAGCCTCCTCGGCGGTCTCTTCGGCACGGACAACAGGAGCCTGCCGGAGTGCATCGGATAAGGGCGATGCGAAAGGCCATCACCTCGCTACCGACAAGAACGACAAGGCCGATGTCCGTGGCGGTCCCTGGACACCTCGATTCAAGAAGCTCTTCGACAAGGTGGGGATGAGCCTCGATGACCCGGCGAACATCATCTATCTCGTCGGGCACGTGGGGCCCCACCCCGAGGAGTACCACCAGGAGGTCTATCGGCGGCTCGAGGACGCACTCAAGAATTGCCAGTCCCAGGCTGAATGCAGGGGCAGGCTCGTGGATGCACTGGATGAGATCGCGGGCGACGTATGCACTCCTGGCTCCAGGCTCAACAAGCTTGCCACGAGGAAGCCATGAGTCCGGTGAGCAGGTATTTCGATCTGTGGGACGAGATGCGCATCGAGGGGCGTTGGCATTTGGATGGTCCCTTCGATGCGCGAGGCGAGGAGTTGAATCCCTGGCAATTCAAAGAGGGAAGAGTTCTCGAGCTGCAAGGAGAGCCACGCTTCCGTCCGGACCCTGTCGGCAAGCCGCTCGACTTCACGTTGGCCGGCTTCACGGTCCCCTTGGTTCACGGTCGAGTCGTTTCCATCTTCGACCGGCTGGGCCTCCGGGACGAGGTGCAGTTCCTCCCGGCGCATGTGGAGGGAGAATCAGAACCCTATTGGATCCTCAATGCCCTGCGGATCATTCGATGCATCGACGACGCGAGGTGTGAGGAGGTCCGGTTCTGGGAACCCAGACACGGAGCTCCCGACAGGGTAGGGGAGTATCGGAACGTCGCGGGGCTCAAGATAGACTCCGCGAGGGCAGAGGGTGCCCAGATCTTCCGACCCTGGGGTTGGACGGGGGCGCTCATCGTCTCCGAGCGTGTCAAGCTGGAGATGGAACGCATGGGCATCACTGGCCCGCGGTTCATCGAGGTTTGATAAGGACTCCCGTATGCACACGGCTCAGAAATTCGAGCTCAATGGTATGGAGATGTACTGCGAGGTTCGCGGCGACGGCGAACCCCTGGTGCTGCTGCACGGTGGCACGGGAGCCGGCAGCGACTGGCGCTACGTCTTCGACGAGTCGCTCGAGGGATACCGGACGATTGTTCCGGACCTGCGCAGCCACGGACGATCGACGAATCCCTCTGGGACGCTCACCTTTCGCCAGGTGGCGAGCGATGTGCTCGCGTTGATGGACCGCCTCGGTGTCGAGCGCTTCAAGGCCATTGGCATGAGCCTCGGCGCCAAGGCGCTGCTGCATGTGGCGACCGCTCAGCCAGCGCGCGTTGATGCCATGGTGCTCGTCAGCGCGACTCCGTATTTTCCTCCGCAGGCCCGGGCGATCATGGCGCAGACCAACGCCGATACCCTGACCGAGGCGGAGTGGAAGGTGCTGCGGCAGAAGCACGTCCACGGCGATGAGCAGATTCGCGCGCTGCACGCGCAGCTCCGGGCACTCAAGGACAGCTACGACGACATGAACTTCACGCCGCCGTACCTGTCGACGATTACGGCCCGCACGCTCATCGTGCACGGAGACCGTGATCCCTTGTACCCGGTGAACCTGGCGATCGAGATGTACACAGCCATCCCCAGGGCGGCGTTGTGGATCGTTCCGAACGGAGGACATGTTCCCCTCTTCGGCCCGATGGCTCCGCGATTCCGCGAGACGGCCCTGGAGTTCCTGCGGGCCGGGTGAGGGGCTGTCCCCGTCAATCTGCCCGGGTCAACTGCAGGGTCTGCTCCGCGCCGCCCTCGCGCCGCACTGTCACCTGTACCGGTGTGCCGGGCGCCCCCTGGGTGCGGCGCTCTGCCTCCGTGCGGTTGCGCACCACCTGCCCGTCCACCGCCAACAGCCGGTCCCCTACGCGCACGCCGCCCTGAGCCGCGGGTCCCTCCGGCGTCAGCCAGGCCACGGACACCCAGCCACGATCCTCGCTGAAGCCCGCGCCCACGCTGCCCGCGTTCGCTTTGCGCGCTGACACCTGCACGTCTCCGAGGTCTACGGCCTCGCTCGTGGCCACCGTCACGCTGCGGGCCTCTGGCTTACCCTCGGGTGCGAGCAGGTGCACGGTGTGCGCTCCCGGCGTCACGTCCTTCAGGCGGAAGCGTCCATCGGGTCCCGTGCGCGCATCGGCCGACGAGCCCGGTGGACGGTCCAGGTAGAGGCCCACGCCCTGAACGGGTGCCCCTGAGTGGCTCCATACCGCCCGCCCCGAGATGGACGATGCGCCGCCCGTCAGCGGCACTTCCACGTCCGCGCGCAGTCCTGGCGAGAGCGTCACCTGCGCCTCGCCCGTGCGCCCGTCGGTGGTGCGCACGCTCACCTTCAGCGGCTGCCCCGGTGCGTCGGTGAGCAGGAACTCGTTGCCGGGGAACGTCCGCTGCGTGTCGCGAGCCCAGACCGGGGCCGAGCCGTCCGCCTCGAGCAGGCGCAGGGTGAAGCCGCTCGGAGCGGCACCGCTGCGTGCCACCACTCGTCCCCGGAGCGTGGCCGCGGGGCGAAGCTGGAGCTTCAGCTCGCCCGCACCCTCCGGGATGGGCAGGGGCGCGCTCAGCCGGCCCGCGTTGTGCGCCTGCAGCGTCAGCGCGGTGGGCTGGGGGTGGGGCGGAACGCTGAAGCGCCCCTCTTCGTCCGCGTCCACGGGAATGGAGAGGGGGAAGTCTCCCGCCTGGGTTGCCACCACCAGGGCCCGGGGACTCGGCGCTCCCGAGGGCTCCAGCACCACACCGCGCAGCCCGCGCTCATCCATCAACGAGAGGTCCATCGTCACCGAGGTTCCGGGCTCCACCGTCACCGCTGGGTCATCCACGTGGTAGTAGGTGTAGCGGGCGCCCGGCAGCACTGCGGTGAGCTGGTACACCCCCGCGCGCAGCTCGAGCTGGTAGTGGCCCTCCGCGTCTGTTTCGGCGAGGCCCATGTCCATGAGGCCGCCGGAGCCCTCCTTGGCCATCGCGCGCACCACGGCCGGCTCGGGCAGCGGCTCGCCCGAGGCCAGCGTCACCCGGCCCTGCACCAGGCCTGTCTCCGAGAGCATGAAGTCCACCCGGCCCCGCGCGCCCGTGGCGAGCTGCGCGGTGCGGCTCGTCCACACGGCCGAGGTGTCCTGCTTCGCTCGCACTCGCACCGTGCCCACCGGCAGTCCTTCCAGTAGGTAGGTTCCCGCTGCATCGGTGCGCGTGTAGAGCTCCTCGCCCGAGGCACCCCGCAGCAGTCCCGCGCGCACGCTCACTCCAGCCAGGGGCCGTCCTCGCGGGTCCACCACCGTGCCCTCTACCGACGCGGTGCCCTCCAGGCGGAAGTCCGCCACGGTGTACCGGTCTGCCTCCACCACCAGTCCCTGGCTCGAGGCATCCGTGTGGCCCGAGGCCAGCACCCTCACGTCATAGTCCCCCGGCGGCAGCTCCAGTGCGTACTGGCCCGCCGCATCCGTCCGTGCGCGTCCCAGCTCGCCGCCCGCACCGGTCGGGCTGGCCACCAGCCATGCTCCCTCCACGGGCCCGGCGTCCGCCACGCGCGTCACCGTGCCCGCCAGGTGCCCGGTGGCCCCGAGCCGCACCGTGACATCGCGCGCTGTCTCCCCTGGCCCCACCACGATGAAGCCCGGCGCTCGTCCCACCTGGCCGCCCTTTCGGGCAATTACCCAATACGTCCCGCTGGACACCTCCAGCGAGAAGCCGCCGCCCGCGCCCGTGGTGGTGCGGAAATCCGTGGGCCCTCCCAGCACCCGCACCTCTGCGTCCAGCGCCGGCTGCCCGTCCGCGCCCAGCACGAAGCCCTCCAGCGTGGAGGCCGGCCACAGTCCCACTTCCAGCTCGCCCGAGGTCGGCACTGGGACGAAGCGCAGCGTCCGGCGGCTGAAGCCCGGTGCCTCCGCCACCAGCTCGTAGCGGCCCGGCGCGAGCCCGGTGAAGTCGAAGCGCCCTTGCTCGTCACTCGTCGCCACCGCCACCTCTTCGGGCAGCGCGTGGGCCTGGGCTGACGGGCTTCCTGGCTCGGTGTAGGGACGCAGCGTCACCTCGGCCAGAGGCACCGGCTCGCCGCGGCCCTCGGCCACCGTGCGCCCTCGCAGCGAGACGCTGGCGGGCAGGGACAGCTCCACCACCGTCTCCGACTCACCCTGGTGCCGGGCCACTTCGCGACGCGCGGGCGCGTAACCCTGGGCCTGGGCACTGAGGAGGTAGAGGCCCGGGGCCGCGGGCAGCCGCAGCGAGCCGTCCTCCGCCGTCGTCCCCTCGCCCGCGTGGCGCCACGAGGGCTGGCCCGCGCTGTCCTCTGGCCCCTTCAACCAGGCCCGCACTGTCGCCCCCGATACGGGAGCGCCCGAGGCCTTCACTCGCACCACGAAGCTTCCATCGGCCAGCGTTGCGGGCGTGTCGAGCGGCGGGGTGGGACGGGGCGGAACGCGGGCCGGGGAGACGCCGGACGAGCCCGGGCGCGCGACGGTCCGGGTGCCCACCGTGGCCGTGCTGGGAGTCTCCTCGCCCAGGGTGGGGCGGAGCCACAGCAGCAGGAGTGCTGCCACGCAAAGAATGGCGGCAACCACGAGCGGGAAGAGGGGACGTTGGCGCACGAGCTTCTCCGCGGGGATGGACGACACCCCATGGAGAGCCTAGCCGCGAATCCGGTGCGGGCCGAAATCTCTGCTCAGTGAGTGGCGGGGGGCGCGGGGACGTAGACGCGGAGGGCCGCGGGGGCGAGCTCGAAGCGCACCGGCGTGTGGCCGATGATTTCCCCGTCCGCGTTGACGTCCTGCGCGGGCTGCGCATCCACGTACAGGCGCGTGCTGTGCACCGAGGTGACGGACGGGTGGCTCACGTGCTCGCCCCGGCGCAGGGACAGCGCGATGCGCGCCAGGGTGGAGAGGTCCTGCATGTGGCCCAGCCCCGTGCCCTCGCGCCCGGACTCGGCCGAGGGAGCGGTGATGGTGTAGGCGTCCAGGCGGTGGTCATCCAGCCGGGACTCGGGCGTCACCACGTTGCCCGCGCCGTGGTAGCGCCCGTTGCCCACCACGAGCTGAAGTACGTCCAGCTCCAGGTCCCCGCGGTCGGTCGTCATGCGCACGTGGAAGGGCTGGTGCTCCCAGAGCTCCGCGACGGCGGCCACGGGGTAGGCCAGCTTGCCGGCGCGCCGTTTGAGCTGGGGCGTCAGCCGCCGAGCGATGGCGGAGGCCAGGCCGAGGCTCACCGCGTTGAGGAAGGGCCGTCCATTGGCGAGCCCCACGTCCACGCGCGCCGTATAGCCCGCGGCGATGACGTCACAGGCAGCCTCCAGCGTGGGGGCGATGCCAAGCGAGCGCGCGAAGTCATTGCCCGTGCCCAGCGGCAGCACGCCCAGCGTCACGTCGCGTCCGAGCAGGTGTTGGACGGCGTTGTTCAACGTGCCGTCCCCGCCGCCGATGAGGATGCGCCGCACCCCGGCCTCCAGGGCGTCACGCAGCACCTGGTCCATGCGCTTCTGGCGGGAGAGCCGATGGCAGGCCGCGAGGGAAATGCCCCGGGCCGCGAGCGCCGCGCGTGCGGCTGGGAAGGCCTCGCGTCCCATGCGGCACTTGCTGTTCACGACGAGGAGCGCGGGTCCCTCATCGGGGGTGCCGCGCTTGGGTAGTTCCGTGAGTGCAGCGTCTGGAGAAGCTTCGCCGGCCATTTCCGGCAAAGGTGCGCACGAGCGGGCAGGGGAGCCAGGGGGGCAGCGGGGGAGGGAGCGAGGGGCCGTTACATCAGTTGGCGCCCTGGCCCTCGATGATGCGGCGCTGGATTTCCTGGCGCAGGGGCAGGGCCTCCTCGGTGCTCAGGTGGCCGTCCTTGTTGGTGTCGTACTGCGCGAGCAGCTCCTGGCGGCGGGCGCGCGCGGCGGCGAGGCGGTCCTCGCGGAGCTGGGAGCGCTCGGTGAGCTCGAGGGTGCCGTTGCCGTTGGTGTCGTACTGCGCGAGCAACTCCTGGCGCTTCTGCTCCCAGGCGGCGCGGATGGCCTGGGCGGCGACCTGGCGCTCGGACTCATCGAGCGTGCCGTCCTTATTGGTGTCGTACTTCTCCAGGGCCTGCTGGTGGAGGCGCTGGCAGCGAGCCTCCATGGCATCCACCAGGGCGGTGCGCTCCTCGGTGGACAGCGTCTTGTCGCCGTTCTCGTCGAAGGCCCAGCGCACGCGCCAGAAGGCCCACTGGCGGATGCGCATGCCCTGGCGGGCGAAACGCGGGGCGCGGCCCTGCTCGGCGAGGTCCGCCTTGAGCTCCCTCAGCTCGGCGCGGTCCAGCTTGCCGTCCTGGTTGGCGTCATACTTCTCCAGCACCTCCTGGCGGCGGGCACTGAAGTCGCAGATGCCCGGGCTGCCCGTGGTGGGCTCGGTGGCGGTGTCCGCGTCCTCGGTGCTCATGGACGTGAGCGTGTCGGAGGAGGCATCGACCACGGCGTCGGAGCCGATGTCCCCGGTCTCCTCCGAGGCGGAGAGGAAGGACGCGGCCTCTCCGACGACAAGCTCCGCCTCTTCGGGCGAGCCGTTGCAGGCCACGGTGGCCAGAGGGAGGGTGAAGCAGAGGGCAGCGGTCAGCAGACGGCGGTAGGGCGTGGTGCGGTTCATGGGCTTTCTCCGAGGGTTGGTGTCCGGCCTCGTTCCCATGAACCCAGGTCCCGCGAGTTGGTTGCGGGCGGGATTTCCTCTTCTTTTTTCCGCCCTAGCGCGGCTCCTCGTCCTTGGCGGCGGCCACCGCGTCCTCAGCCCACGGCCAGGTGTCTCGCGAGGAGTCGTAGTGGGCCAGCAGGTCCGCCGGGTCCTGATAGATGGCGCGGCAGCCCGCCGTGCGCAGATCCTCCTCTGGGAAGCCGCCGCACAGCATGCCCACCGTGGGCACCCCCAGCTTGCTTGCGGCCAGCGCGTCGTACGGCGTGTCCCCAATCACCACCACGCTTCGCGTGTCCGGCCGGCCCAGCCGCTCCAGCGCCGCCTCGAAGATGTCCGGGTGCGGCTTCGACTTCGACACGTCGTCCTTGGACGTCTCGCCGTCCAGCATCCCCTGGATGTTGCACAGGCGCAGGTAGAACTCGAGCTCGTCCTCCTTGGCGCTGGAGGCCACCGCGATGCGCAGCCCGTCCTTGCGCAGCCGCTGGAACAGCTCGCGCACCCGCGGGAACGGGCGCAGCTTGGGCATGAACTCGCGCTTGAAGAGCGTGGAGCGGAAGTCGCTCAGCTCCTTCCCGAACTTCTCCAGCTCGTCCTCGGTGAAGAAGACGGGCATCAGCTGGTCCGCGCCCTTGCCAATCTGGCTGCGCACGTGCGCGAAGGGCACGTCCCGGCCGAACTCCAGGAAGGCGCGTCTCCAGGCCTCGGCATGCTCATCCACCGAGTCCACCAGCGTGCCATCCACATCGAAGATGACGTTTTGCACCAGCGCCATGACCTCGTGCTCCTTCCCGGTGGGGAAGGTGGGGACGCTCCCCGAGGTCATCAACCCCGCGTGGACGTCCTACCGCCCCCCGAGCGTCGCCAGCGTCTTCGTCTCAACGTCGTAACCCCCGGGCGCGCTGAGCGCGAAGGTCTCCGCGGGCAGGGTGGGGTTGAGCTCCACGCGCGTGAGGGACGTCTCGGCCACCTGCTGTCCGCCACCCCACTGCGTCAGCCGCTTGGGCACGCACAGGCCGAGGGCCTGCTCGCAGTGCTCCTCCTCCACGCGGATCTCCGCGGTGTCCGCGCCGCTGCGGGTGCGCTTGCCGAGGAAGTCCATGGCGGGCCAGCGCAGCACATACGTCACCTCCACGTCCGTGCCGGCGGGCTTCACCGTCAGCTCCACGGCCTCGGGGCCGCGTGGGTGCGGGGTGCGGCGGGCGCTCACGCCCTGGCCGGGCAGCAGCGGCGCGCGGAAGCCCTCGGGGGCGAAGGGGGCGAAGAGCGCCGTGAGCACGCCCGCGCGCTCCTCCGGGCCGAGTCCTCCGTCATAGGTGCGGAACTTCTTCGCCGCGTCGTCGCGCTCGAAGAGGTGCTCTCCGTCCCAGGCGAAGGTGCGCGAGACGGGGGCGCCGAGCGTGCCCAGCATCTTCTGCGGAGCGCGGTAGGCGAACTGGAAGTCCATCGTCTGGGCGCCCTCGCGGGCGGTGCCCGCCAGCACGTAGCTGGTGAGCTTGCCGTCGCGCGCGGACAGGCGCTGCCGGGCGTCGGAGAGCAGGGCGGACGTGTCGTCTCCACGGCGGCAGCCGGCGAGGACGAGCAGGAGCAGGGACAGGTGGCGGACGGACATGGGGGGCTGAAGAAGGGCGCTGAAAAAGCAGAAGGCCCCGCTGTCGCCAGGGGGCCTTCGCACGCTACGTGCAAATGGCGGAGACTGACTACTTCACCGCCACGCCGGTGGCCTGGGACATGGGGAAGCCGATGATGAGGCCGGTCAGGGCGAAGATGCCGTGACGCGGCGTGGTGCCGGCCGACAGCAGCTGCACCTTGTTGCCGCCCATGGCCTTGGCCTCGGCCACCAGGAGCTTGTTCACCACGGTGTCCAGGTCGCTCTGCACCAGGTCAACCACGTGGAAGATGGCGGTCAGGCCCAGCGAGGTGCCCTGGATGACGGCGATGGGCTCACCACCGGTGGCGGCGACCTCGTTGCCGGAAACCACCGCGGTCTCCACGCTCGTGCACGCCAGCAGGCTGCTCGCCAGAAACGCCGAAACAATGGCCTTCTTCATCGTGTGCTTCCCTCCGAATTGTCGCTGGGAGCACGGAGCATTCCGCTGACTAGGCCCCCAACAGGTCGATTGGTCTTCAAGCTGCCGGGCCGTCGTAGCAAAGGCTCCTTTCAAGTCAAGCAATGGATCTTCCGACCCGCGGGCCTGGCCCGTTCGCCCGGGTGCGCGTTGAAATGTGGAGGGGGCATGGCTACCCCCTTCCAGCACCATGGAGAGCGCCCCCGTTCGAACCGTCAACCGCCCGTGGTTGCACCTGCTGCTCTTCGTGCTGACCGTCGGCACCACCTCGCTCACGTTCGACAGCCTCTTCCTCGGGGCGTCCCTCCCGTGGAGTGCACGGCTCTCCGAAGCGCTGACCTTCAGTGTCGCGTTGCTGACCATCCTGGGCGCGCACGAGATGGGGCACTACCTGCTGGCGCGCCTGCACGGGGTGGATGCGTCGCTGCCCTACTTCATCCCGCTGCCATACCTCGGGGTGGGCACGCTGGGCGCCGTCATCCGCATCCGCAGCCGCATCCCCACCCGCAACGCCCTGGTGGACATTGGCGCGGCGGGGCCCCTGGCCGGCCTGGCGGTGGCCCTGCCCTTTCTCCTCTGGGGCCTGGCCCACTCCCCGGTGGTGGATGTGCCCGAGGTGCACGCCTCCTTTCCGGGCCGCACCTCCCTCTGGAGCCTGGGCGGGGACTTCGTTCAATGGCTCCAGGTGAAGCTCTCCCTGGCCGAGGCCCCCCCGGACAGCTCCTTTACCCCCCAGCATGCCCTCCTCGTCTTCGGGGACGGGCCGCTGATGCAGGGGCTGAAGTGGCTGGTGCTCGGGCCGCTGCCCCCGGGCAAGGGCCTCCAGGAGCACCCGGTGGTGATTGCCGGCTGGTTCGGCCTGCTGGTGACGCTGCTCAACCTCGTCCCGGTGGGACAGTTCGATGGCGGACACCTGGCATACGCCCTGTGGGGGAAGCACGCTCGCTGGGTGGGGAAGGCCATGGCCCTGGTGCTGCTTTTCCTCACCCTGTTCTACACGGTTACCTGGGGGCCCTGGTTCCTGGTAGCGACCAAGCTGGTGGGGTTCGGCCACCCGGAGGTAACGCAGCCAGCCGAGCCTTTGGGACTCGGGCGGAAGCTGGTCTGCGCGGTATGCTTCCTCGCCTTGGTGGGGTGTGCCATGCCCGTGCCCATCCGAATGGAGATCTGGTGAAGTACTTCTGCGAGGCTTGCGAGCGGCTCGTTCCTCCGGCGTCGTTCCGGTTGGAAGACGGCATGCTCGTGGTCAAATGCTCGCGCTGCAAGGTGGAGATGCGCGGCGTGCCCGAGCAGGGAGAGGAGGCTGCCCCCGCGGCCCCCTCCAAATCGTCGAAGTCGTCGAAATCGTCGAAGTCGTCGAAGTCGGCGGAGCCGGTGATCATGCTCGGCGAGGAGGAGGCCGAGCCGGACCCTATCGAGAACGAGCCGACCCGGCGTGTGGCGGTGCCGGCGGAGGTGCTCGCGGCCATCGAGAACGAGGCCCGAGAGGCGCGCCGCAAGGCGAAGGCGCCCGAGTCGGCGAAGACTCCGGCGCCCGTGTCCGAGCCGGCGAAGACTCCGGCGCCCGTGCCCGTGGTGAAGGCCCCGGTACCCGAGCCCGTGGTGACGAAGTTCCCCGCGCCCGAGCCCGTGGCTGCGAAGGCTCCGGCGCCCGAGCCGGTGTCGGCGAAGAGCTCGTCGTCCCGGTTGGCGATGTCGGAGGCCGCGGCGGCGAACTTGATGGTGCTGCGGATCTCGGAGGTGCAGTCGCGAGGGGGCGAGTCCGCACCCGCGCCCGCTGCTCCGGAGCCCATGTCGGCGAGGGCCTCGAGCACCCAGCTGCGCGTGGTTGCAGACGCCTCCACGCCGTCCGCTCCGCCCTCCGCGCAGTCGTCGTCGGAAGACCCGTTCATGCCACCGGCGGGTTACTGCCCCAAGTGCATTGGCGTGAAGAAGGAGGGCGCGGCGGTGTGCCCCTACTGCGGGCTGGACTACGCGCGCTTCCGGGCCGAGGAGTTCCGTCCTTCCGGGGCGGTGGCCTCCACGTGGCTGGGGGTGCTGGAGCTGTGGGAGAGCAAGAGCGCTCACGACAAGGTGCTCGCGCTGTCCTCGGAGCGCGGGGAGCTGGCCGCGCTGGGCCGCCTGTACCGCATCCGGCTGGCCCGCAATGGGGATGACGCCGTGGCGAAGCGGGGGCGCGAGGAGGTGCTCCGGCTGGCCTCTGCGGGCTCGACCTTCATGGCCACGCCTCCGCCGGACAAGCGCACGAAGCTGAAGATGGCCGGGCTGGGCGTGCTGTTCCTGCTGCTGATGGTGGCGGCCGTGGTCATCGGCGCCCAGGTGCGGCGGATGCTGACGTCTGGGACTCCGTAGGGCAGTGCGAGACGCTCAGTCCATCAACCTCTCCTGGCTGCTGCGCCTGCGCTGGGGCGCCATCGTCGGGCAGGTGGCCCTCATCCTGGGCGTGCACTTCGGGCTGGGCATGCTCCAGCGGCTGGGGCCGCTGTTCGCCACCATTGCCGTGGCGGCAGCGAGCAACGTGGCCCTGGGGCTGTGGGCCCGGCGCGAGCGCCTCATTCGCGAGCGGCTGCTCTGGGCGGTGATGGCGTTGGACGTGGTGCTGCTCACGGTGCTGCTGGACCTGAGCGGCGGCCCCTTCAACCCCTTCAGCGCGCTGTATCTGGTGCACATCGCGCTGGCGGCGGTGGTGTTGCGGGCGGGGTGGACGTGGGGGCTGACGGGGCTGGCCATCGCGTGCTTCGGCGCGCTCTTCGTGGACCACCTGTGGTTTCCCAGCTGGGGCAGTGAGCTGTCCTCCGCGCACCATCCGCAGCACCACATTCATGACGTGCGGATGCACCTGGAGGGGATGTGGGCGGCCTTCGCGCTGGCGGCGGGCTTCATCGTCTACTTCGTGCAGCGGGTGACGCGGGCGCTGGCGGCGCGTGAGGCGGAGCTGGTGGAAGCCCGGGCAGCGGCGGCGCGCCACGAGAAGCTGACAGCGCTGGGCACGCTGGCGGCGGGAGCGGCGCACGAGCTGTCCACCCCGCTGTCCACCATCGCCGTGGCGGCGCGGGAGCTGGAGCGCCAGTTGGCGCGCACCGGGGCGGAGGCCACCACGCTCGAGGACGTGCAACTCATCCGTGAGCAGGTGGCGCGTTGCCGGGACATCCTGACGCAGATGACGTCGGACGCGGGGGCGAGCCAGGGCGAGTCCATGGTGGAGCTGGCACCCGCGGCGCTGGTGGAGGAGGCGCTGGAGGGGTTGCCGGACCGGGAGCGGGTGCAGACGGAGCTGGATGCTCGGACGCGGGAGGAGCGGGAGCTGGTCCCCGCGCACGCCTTCGCTCGGGCCATCCGGGGCGTGGTGAAGAACGCGCTGCAGGCCTCGGCGCCGGGGACGCAGGTGCGGCTGGGGCTGGTGCGCGAGGCGCAGGGGTGGCGGCTCACGGTGGAGGACTCGGGCGAGGGGATGCCGGCGGAGGTGCTTGCGCGGGCGGGTGAGCCCTTCTTCACCACCAAGGCACCCGGGGAGGGGATGGGGCTGGGCCTCTTCCTCACGCGTGCGGTGCTGGAGCAATTGGGCGGAGGATTGGTGCTCCGCTCTACACCGGGCCAGGGGACGACGGTGGTGCTGACGTGGCCGGCGGGGGGGCTGCGACAATCCGCCGCGTTGCCTCTGGAGGCGTCCCGCGCGAAGCCAGGACCATGACGAGCCCGACGCCCGGCCATGCCCCGACCCTTCTGCTGGTGGACGACGAGGCGGTGTTCCGCGAGCGGCTGGCGAGGGCTTTCCGCGAGCGCGGCTTCGAGGTGAGCACCGCGGGCTCGTATGACGAGGCGCTCGCGCTGGCCACGAAGGAGTCGCCGGAGCTGGCGGTGGTGGACCTGCGGATGCCGGGGCGCGGTGGGCTGGAGCTGGTGCGGGCGCTGCACGCACTGGATGAGTCCACGCGCATCATCGTTCTCACAGGCTACGGCAGCATCGCCACGGCGGTGGAGGCGGTGAAGCTGGGGGCGTTCAACTACCTGCCCAAACCGGCGGACGTGGATGATCTGCTGGTCGCCTTCTCACGAGGCCCAGGCGAGCCGGCGCAGGTGACGGAGGACTTCCAGCCGCCGACGCTGGCGCGAGCCGAGTGGGAGCACATCCAGCGGGTGTTGGCGGACTGTGGCGGCAACATCTCCGAGGCAGCGAGAAGACTGGGGCTGCACCGGCGCTCACTCCAGCGGAAGCTCCAGAAGTACCCGCCCGCGCAGTAGAGAACCAGGGAGTCCTGGGTCGCAGATATCTCCTCGCCCTCCGGGAGAGGAGGCCCCCGTCGTTCAAAGGGGGGGCAAGCCCCCCGGGGTGAGGGGGCCAAGGACCCCGGGTTGTATCCGTGCCTGCACCCTCTCCCTCTGGGAGAGGGCTGGGGTGAGGGTCTTCCCCGAGGGACTCAGGTGTCCCATGCCCCCCGAGCAGGCACTCGGACCCCTCCGTCACAAAACCCGACGAGCGAGCGTTCCACTGTTATTCTCGCGTGCCTCTCCCTCCCGCGCCTTTCCCCGCAATGTCCCTGCCCGCCCCCTCGCTCCGGCTCTCTGTCGACACGCTGCTCGGCCCTGGTGGGGCGCTCCAGTCCGCGCTGGAGGCCTACGAGTACCGCCCGGAGCAGTTGCAGATGGCGCGCTCGGTGGAGAAGGCCTTCAGCGAGCGGGGCTACCTGCTGGCCGAGGCGGGCACGGGCACGGGCAAGACGCTGGCCTATCTGGTGCCGGCGCTGCTGTCGGGCCGGCGGGTGGTGGTGTCCACGGCGACGAAGACGCTGCAGGAGCAGATCTTCTTCAAGGACCTGCCGCTGCTGCGCGAGCGGATGGGCCTGTCCTTCGAGGCGGCATACCTCAAGGGGCGCAACAACTACCTGTGCCTGCACCGCTACGAGTCCTTCAGCAAGGATCCGCAGTTCGCCTCGCGCGAGGAGGGGCGGTACTGGAAGCACCTGCAGGCGTGGGCGAGCCGGACGGAGACAGGGGACCGGAGCGAGCTGGAGCTGCCCGAGTCCTTCAGTGCGTGGAGCCGGCTGTCGACGACGTCGGACACGTGCCTGGGCTCGAAGTGCCCGGTGTACGAGAGCTGCCATGTGACGCGGGTGCGGCGAGCGGCGGAGGCGGCGGACCTGCTGGTGGTGAACCACCACCTCTTTTTCGCGGACCTGGCGCTGCGAGGCCGAGGCCAGCGGGGCGAGGGCGTGCTGCCGCAATACGACGCGGTCATCTTCGACGAGGCGCACGCCCTGGAGGACGCGGCGGGGAGCCACTTCGGGCACTCGGTATCGAGCTTCCGGCTGGAGGACCTGGTGCGCGATGCGCTGGGGACGCTGGAGACGACGGACTCGCGCTTCGGGATGCTGTCCTCGCTGGTGGTGCGCCTGCGTACGCATGCGGAGGCGCTCTTCTCGCAGGCGCCGCGGGTGCTGGGGCTCAACGAGAGCGAGGGTGCGGTGGCGCTCAAGCCCGAGCGGCTGGCGCTGCTGTCAGGCTCCATCGAGCAGGTGAAGGCGTCGCTCTCGGCGCTGTCGGCCTTCACCACGAGCGAGCGTGAGCCGGAGCTGACGCTGCTCACCCGGCGGTGCGCAGAGCTGGTGGCGGACCTGTCCTTCCTGGAGAAGGTGGAGTCGCACGACCACGTGTACTGGGCGGAGGCGCGCGGGCGGGGAGTGTTCCTGCGCGCGAGCCCCATCGAGATTGCCAGGGAGCTGCAGGAGCGGCTCTACGGAGGGGTGGACACGGTGGTGTTCACCTCGGCGACGCTGGCGGCGGAGGGCCGCTTCGACTTCTTCGCGCGGCGCATGGGGCTGTACGACGAGGAAGGCGTGCCGGTGGCGAGCGTGCGCACCGTGTCGGTGCCCAGCCCCTTCGACTTCGAGCAGCAGTCGGCGCTGTACCTGCCCACGCACCTGCCGGACCCGGCGGCCACCGGCTTCATCGAGGCGGCGGCGGAGGAGATCCTCCGGTTGTGCGAGGTGACGGGAGGCCGGGCCTTCGTGCTCTTCACCAGCTTGCGCAACATGGAGCGAGCGCACGCGCTGACGCGCAGCCGGCTGCCCTACCAGGTGCTGTTGCAAGGCGAGCGTCCCAAGCAGCAGCTTCTGGAGTCCTTCCGCGAGGTGCCCAGTGTGCTTTTCGCGGCGCACAGCTTCTGGGAGGGCGTGGACGTGCCGGGGGACGCGCTGAGCCTGGTCATCATCGACCGGTTGCCGTTCGCATCGCCGGGGGATCCGGTGGTGGCGGCACGCATCCGCCAGCTCGAGGCGCGGGGTGAGGAGGCCTTTGGTGGCTACCAGCTCCCGCAGGCGGCGCTGGCGCTGCGTCAGGGCTTCGGCCGGCTCATCCGCACGCGGGCGGACCGGGGCATCGTGGCGATGCTGGACCGGCGCATCGTCACGAAGAACTACGGGCGCGCCTTCCTCACCAGCCTGCCGCCGGCGCGGCGCATCGACCAGCTCGACGCGCTGAGTGCATGGTTCGAAGGCAGGCCCGAGGTCGTGCGCGAGGACGACATCGACTTCTGAGCGTCTCCCTTTCGGGACGCTGGGAGTCGGCGTGGACGGGGGCGTTGGTAGGTCCGTCGCGAGGTCGCATTGGTACGCGTCATGCTGAGCACTGCTCGCCATGTCCGGTCCCCATGACCTCTTTGTGCGATTCACCCTGGGCCAACCCGAGCGGGCGGCGGCCGAGCTGCGCGCCGTCTTGCCTCCAGAAGTCGTGTCCCGAGTGGACTGGTCCACCCTGAGCCGCGAGCCGGGCTCTGTCGTGGACCCGGAGCTGAGGGAGACCCAGAGCGACCTGCTCTTCTCAGCCCGTCTGTTCGGGGGACAGCAGCTCCTGCTCTACATCCTCCTCGAGCACCAGTCCTCGGTGGATGGATGGATGGCGCTGCGCATGCTTCGCTACGTGGTTCGTCAGGCCGAGCACTGGCGCAAGGCGCACCCGGAGAGCGAGCGGCTACCGGTGATCGTTCCCCTGGTCATGTACCACGGGCCTGGCGGAGCCTGGACGGCGCCTCGCCGGGTCGAGGAGCTTTTCGAACTGCCAGAAGAGGCGGAGGTGAGGGAGCAATGGAGGACGCTCATTCCACGCTTCGAGTTCCTGCTCGACGACCTGACGGCAGAGCGCGCGGAGGGGTTGATGGCACGCCCTGGTCCTCCCCTGGCGCGACTGGCGTTGCTCGCGTTGCGCTACGGACGCTCCGAGGAGCTCAGCCAACGGTTGGCGGGTTGGACGGCGTTATTCGCGGAGGTTCACGCCGCCCCCGATGGGCTCGACAACCTGCGCGTGGTCGTCCGTTACCTCTTCCAGGTGGGGAACAAGGCGGCGCGTGAGGCCACGAAGGAAGTGTTACGTTCCGTGGCAGGTACGAAGCGAACGGAGGACGTGATGATGACTGTGGGTGAGGAACTCATCGAACAGGGTCGCCAGGAGGGAATCCTCAAGGGTCGGCTCGAGGGGCGTGCCGAGGACATCGTTCGAATTCTCACCATGCGGGGTATTCACGTGGACGACAACGCTCGCAAGCTCATCCTGACGTGCAGGGACCCGGCGCTCCTGGACCGGTGGCTCGAGCGGGCCCTGAAGGCCAGCAGTGTCTCGGACGTCACGGCGGAGGCGTGACTCCCCGCCGCGCGCGTGCCCACTTGAGGCTCAGTGCGAGCCGCCGGCCTCTCCGAGGTCGAACTCGGGCACCTCGAACTCCGGCTTGAGCCGCTGGAGCACCTTGGCGAAAGCCTCCTTGTCCTGGGCCTTCTCCATGGCGGCCTCCGGAGTGATGGTGTTCGCGGCCACCAGCTTCTCCAGGTTCATGTCCAGCGTCTGCATGCCCAGGTTCTGGCTCGCCTGCATCTTGCTCGCGATTTGAAACACCTTCCCCTCGCGGATCATCGACGCGATGGCGCTCGTGCCGATGAGGATCTCCAGCGCGGCCACGCGGCCCTTTCCATCCGCCGTACGGATGAGCTGCTGGGCCACGATGCCGGCAAGGCCCTCGGCGAGCATGCCGCGCACCTGGGGCTGCTCCTCTGCGGGGAAGGAGTTGATGATGCGGTCGATGGTGGCTGGTGCGCTGTTGGTGTGCACCGTGGCCATCACCAGCACGCCGAAGCTGGCCAGCTGCAGTGCCAGCTTCATCGTCTCGTTGGTGCGCAGCTCGCCAATGAGGATGACGTTGGGGTCCTCGCGGCCCGCAGAGCGGATGGCCGTGGCGAAGCTGGAGGCGTGGATGCCCACCTCACGGTGCGTCACCTGGGACTTCGCCGACTCGTGCACGAACTCCACCGGATCCTCGATGGTGAGGATGTGCGCCGGGCGGGAGTGGTTGATGTGGTGGATCATCCCCGCCAGCGTGGTGGACTTGCCGCTGCCGGTGGGGCCGGTGACGAGCACCAGTCCGCTGCGGCGCTCGGCCAGCTTGCGCACCACCTCCGGAGCGTTGAGCTCCGCCAGCGACAGCACCTTGCTGGGAATGGTGCGGAAGACGGCCGCCAGTCCCGACGTCTTGTAGAAGTAGTTGGAGCGGAAGCGCGCCTTGGTGCCGTAGCTGTAGGCGAAGTCCAGGTCGAGCTCCTCCATTATCTGCCGCTTCTGCTCGGGGCTGGTGAGCTCGAAGAGCAGCGACTCCATCTCCTGCTGGGTGAGGAGGGCCTCGCGCAGGGGGGTGAGCTGGCCGCGGATGCGCCCCAGGGGCGGGTGGCCGATGCTCATGTGCAGGTCGCTTCCCTTGTTCTCCAGGAGCTTGTCGAAGAGGGCGGCGATGCGCGGCGTGGAGCTCATGATCAGGCGCTCTTCCGGTTGAGGAGGTTGCCCATCTTGGACAGCAGTTGCTTGGCCCCATCCGGCGACTGTGCGCCCTCGGGGGGCGCGCCGGGCCGCTTGCCCGTCACCATGGCCTCCAACTCGTCGGGGCTCTCGGCGTAGGCCTTCGCGATCTCCAGCGTCGTCTTCCCGGAGCGCACCAGGTCGGCGAGCGAGTCGTCGAAGCGGACGATGCCCAGCGACTTGCCGCGCTGCTGCAGGGAGGGAATCTGGTACGTCTTGTTGTCGCGGATGAGGTTGCCCAGGGCCACCGAGCCCGGGAGCAGCTCGGCGGCGGCCACCATGCTCTGGCGGTCCGCGCTCGGCAGCAGCCGCTGGCTGACGATGAGGCGCAGGCTGCTGGCGAGCGTCATGCGCACCTGCGCCTGGTCCGCCGGAGGGAAGAGGTCGATGAGCCGGTCGATGGTCTTCGCCGCGCTGGGCGTGTTCATCGTGGAGATGAGCAGGTGGCCCGTCTCGCTGGCGGCCAGCGCCATGCGCACCGTCTCGGTGTCGCGCAGCTCGCCCACCAGGATGACGTCCGGGTCCTCGCGCAGGCTGCCCTTGAGGGCGCTGGCGAACGTCTTGGTGTGCGTGCCCACCTCGCGCTGGCTCATCAGCGCCCTCCTGCGCGGGTGGAGGAACTCCACCGGATCCTCCACGGTGAGCACATGGTGGGTCGTCTCGCAGTTGATGCGGTCCACGATGGCCGCCAGGGTGCTCGTCTTGCCGTGGCCGGAGGGGCCGGTGACGACGATGAGGCCCTGGTGGTGGTGGGTGGCCTTGGCGATGTCCACCGGCAGGCCGAGCGACTCGAGGGTGGGAATCTGGCGGGAGATGAGGCGGAAGCAGCCCTTGTAGCCGGTGCGCTGGCGGGTGACGTTGACGCGGAAGCGGCCGGACTCGCCCAGGTCGAGCGAGAAGTCACAGCTCCCCTCGCGGTCGAGCACCGGGCGCAGGCGCGCGGGCACGTGCGGCAGCAGCATCGTCTCCACCGCGTCGGGCGGCAGCGGGTCGCCGTGGGGCAGCAGCTCGCCCACGAGGCGGAAGAGGGGAGGGCGGCCGGCGACGACGTGCAGGTCGCTCGCGCCCACGGTGCGCGCGTCCTCCAGCAGCATCGTCAGGTTGCGCGCGGACTCTGGCCGCACGACGAGCCGGGGGGCCTTGGGCTCCTCGACCACGGGCTCGGCGGCAGCGGGCGGAGGCGGCTCGGGCTGCTGCGCCGGAGGCTCGGGTGTGTTCTTCTCCGTCGGGAGGATCTGCACCCCTCGGGCTGGCTTGGGGGACAGGCCCGCCGGGGCCGCCGGACGCGAGGGGGCGGCAGGAGCCGAGGGGGCGGCAGGAGCCGAGGGGGCGGCAGGAGCCGGGGGGGCGGTGGGGGCTGGCGCGGGGGCCCGGGGCGCGGGTGCTCCGGCCTGCTCCGGCTCGGTGCGGATGACACGCACGTTGAGCACGTCTCCCCGGAGCAGGGCGCCGACAACGACGGGGCCCACACCCTCCAGCCGCAGCGCCCACTGGCTGGGCTTGTCGGAGATACTGGTGGCGCGAGCCTCGCCCACCAGCGTCTGGAGCATCACGTGGAGCCTCGGCTGGGTGAGCGCGGTTTCGTCCAGCGCCTCGAAGGCGCCGAGCGCCGTCTTCACCATGGGGGCCCGCCCGGAGATGAGGGCGAGCTCGACTACACCCGGGCGGGTCAGGTGACGCAGCAACTCCGTGAGGGTCTTCATTCCTGGCTCATCCTTCTTCCAGCCCGGGGCCCCACCGCCGCCGGGAGAGCGGAGCAGCATAGCCGCGAATTGCCTCGAATTCTGGAAAGAGGACGGCCGGTGCGCCGCCGGGCCCGTGGGCGGGCGGGAGAGCGGCCATAAAAGAGAGCGCCCGGCACGGGCCCTCGGGGAGGGTCCTTGCCGGGCGCTTTCAGGAGAGGGAGGAGGCGGTCCTGGAGGACGCGGCCGCTCTTCCCGTCCTGGGAGCCTCGCTCACAGCTCTCGAGACATGAGGAGGCGCAGCTTGCCGGACTTCTTGGACACCACCGTGGCCACGGTGGTGAAGCCCGCGTTGCGGTAGAAGCTCACCGCCGGGGCGTTGGCCGGGTCTACCCGCAGGGCAATCGTCTTGCGGAACATGTCCCGCGCCACCTGCAGGGCCTGGTTGAGCACCGCCATGCCCAGGCCGCGCCGGCGCAGCTCCGGCCGCACGACGATGTTGCGCATGTAGGCGGCGCCGGGCACCGGGCCGTCCCGCTCCACCGTCACATAGCCCACCACCTGGTTCTGCACCTTGGCCACGTGGACGAAGGGCCTCAGCGCCGTCAGCGCCTTGAGGCTGTCCTCCACCGTCTCTCCGCGGCTCTTCCAGGGCTCCGAGCTGGAGCGCAGGGCGGCCACGGACGCCATGTCCTCATCGGTCGGGGCGGAAAACTTCACCGCCGGCGCCAGGTCGTTGGGCAGGTTGGCCATATCCGGCACTGGCATCGCGGCCACCTCCACGCCCGGGTCCACCCGCTTCATCGTCATGCCTTGCTCCTCCATTGCGCTACGATCCTAACCGCTTCCCCGGTGCCCATGCACGCCCTGGGTTCGGCGCACATTTCCCCTCACGGGGGTAGAGCCGGACTTTCCCAAACTGCGCATGGGCTCCAGGCATTCCAAGGCCGCCCGCTCCCGCCTCATCCGGGGGTTTTCACACGGGTAGGGTGGGGGGCGGCTTTCAATGCTGAACACCTTTCACTATAAAAAACCGTCCGCCTGGAGCGGGTTGGCCGAACCTTCCCCCTCCCTCTCGGCAGCCTGAGCTCCGCACGTGCAACTCAACCACGCCCAGCGCGAACTCACCCTGAAGATCGTCTACTACGGCCCAGGGCTGAGTGGGAAGACGACGAACCTGCGTGCCATCCACGCGCGGGCCCGGCCGGAGGTTCGTGGCCGGCTGCTCAGCGTGGAGACACACGAGGATCGTACGCTCTTCTTCGATCTGCTTCCGGTGTTCTTCACCAGCAGCTCGGGCTTCAAGGTGAAGCTCAAGCTCTTCACCGTGCCGGGGCAGGTGGTGCATGACGCCACCCGGCGGGTGGTGCTGCAGAACGCGGATGCGGTGGCCTTCATCGCCGACAGCCGCCGCAGCGCCTCCGCGGAGAACAACGCCTACTGGCGCAAGCTCCGGGCCAACATGAGGGAGATCGGTCTGGACGCGACGCAGGTGCCGGTGGTCATCCAGTTCAACAAGCGGGACTTGCCGGACGCGCAGACGGACGCGGAGCTGGACGAGGCGCGCAAGAAGGGGGCGGAGCCGGTGGTGGGGGCGGTGGCCCTGAGGGGCGAGGGCGTGATGGAGACGCTGCACGCGCTCTTGCAGTCGGCGTGGCGCAACCTGGACGAGCGCGCGCGGCTGTCGCGCAACATCGGCCTGACGGAGAAGGAGTTCCTCACGCACATCTTTCAGCAGATGGACCTGACGGGCACCGCCCTCGAGTCCCTCTATCCGGCTTCGGCAGGGAGGGCGCGATGAGCGCCGACAAACCAGGCGCCGCGGGGAGCGGGCCAGAGCACGCCGGCTCGGTGCTCCAGCGAAAGCCCTCGTTGGTGGACATGTTGGATCCACTCACCTTCGGGGATGTGGTGGAGAGCCTCGGAGAGCTGTACCGGGTGGGTATCCGGGTGGTGGACGAGCGGGGCCGGACGCTGGCGGACACCAAGGGCAGCAACGGAGACTTCTGCGGCTTCGTGAACACCACGGCCCAGGGGCGCTCGCGGTGTGGGGCGCTGGTGGCGCGGTTGATCGATGGCCCGCTCGCGCCCTCGCAGGGGGCACAGGTGCTGCCTGGGACGAGTCCCCTGGGAGGAGAGTGGCTGGCGCAGCCCTGCTTCACCGGCCTGCGTTATGTGGTGATGCCGGTGCAGTGGGACGGGGATGTGCTGGGGCGGGTCGTCTTCGGGCCGTTCGCACCGGAGGAGATGGCGGACCTGCCGGCCTCGCTGGCCGAGGTAGAGGGGCTGGACCTGGAGCGGGCGCGGGAGCTGCTGGCTCAGGTGGGGCGGCTGTCCGAGCACCGGGTGGCGAAGATGCTGGCGCACGTGGCCCACGTGATGACGGCACTGCTGTCGGCCGGGCAGAAGTCCTATCTGACGGGGCAGATGCACCTCGAGGCGATGCTGGAGACACAGCGGGACCTGGAGGCGCAGAACGCGCAACTGCTGCGGCTCAACCAGCGGCTGAAGGAGGCGGACCGGATCAAATCCAGCTTCCTGGGGACGGTGAGCCACGAGCTGCGCACGCCGCTGTCGTCCATCATCGGCTACTCGGAGATGTTGTCCGAGGGGCTGGTGGGGGGGCTGAACGCGGAGCAGATGCAGTTCGTGCGTACCATCATGGAGAAGGGCAACACGCTGCTCAAGCTCATCTCCTCCATCCTGGACATGAGCCAGATCGAAGCCGGCAAGGTGCGGCTGGCCTTCGAATGGGTGGACGTGCAGGAGCTGGTGGAGAGCTCGCTGACGAGCGTGATGCCACAGGCGCAGCGCAAGGGCCTGACGGTGAAGATGCAGCTGCCGGAGGTGGTGCAGCCGCGGGTGGTGGCGGACCGGGAGAAGCTGAGGCAGGTGGTGGTGAACCTGCTGGCGAACGCGGTGAAGTTCACGCCGGGCGGTGGGCGGTTGGAGGTACGGCTGTCGGAGCAGGGCCCGCAGGCGGACCTGGGAGTGGACGGCTACCGCATCGAGGTGGAGGACACGGGGGTGGGAATCCCGGTGGACCAGCGCGAGCGCATCTTCCAGAGCTTCTACCAGGTGGACGACAGCCCGACGCGCGAGTACGGCGGAGCGGGGTTGGGGCTGGCGATCGTGAAGAGCTACGTGGAAGGGCACGGCGGGCAGGTGTCCGTGACGAGCGAGGTGGGTCGGGGCTCGTGCTTCCGGGTGGTGCTTCCGAAGGAGCCGCCGCTGTCGGGGCAGGGACCGGCGTACATCCCGCCACCGATCGATACGGATCCCGAGCGTTTCTGAGCTCCACTACGCCCTCTCCCTCTGGGAGAGGGCCGGGGTGAGCGTCTACCCTGCGCTCCGTGAGCACACGGGCCGCGGGCGAATTCACCTTCATCGATCTTTTCCTCTCCCACTTCCCGCGGGCGCGAGTGCCCGTGGGCCCAGGAGACGACTGTGCCGTCCTCGCCCCCTCCAAGGGCGCACAGTGCATTACGACCGATGCAGTGGTGGAGGACGTGCACTTCACGCGGGCCTGGTTCTCTCCGGAGGACATCGGCCACAAGGCGCTGGCGGTGAACCTGTCGGACCTGGCGTCGATGGGAGCGGTGCCGCGCTGGTTCGTCTGCGCGCTGGCGCTGCCCCGGGACTTTCCGCGCCGGGACCTGTCCGGCATCGCGAGGGGCATGAGCGCACTGGCGCGCGAGCACAACATCACCCTGGTGGGCGGCAACTTCACCTCCGCGCGCGAGCTGTCCATCACCCTCACCGCGGCGGGAGAGCTGCTTCCGGGCACCGCGCCCATCACCCGCGCGGGAGGCCGGCCGGGAGACGTGCTG
The DNA here is from genome assembly GCF_026626635.1 of Archangium lansingense. GTDB lineage: Bacteria > Myxococcota > Myxococcia > Myxococcales > Myxococcaceae > Archangium > Archangium lansingense. The sequence goes on along the minus strand of NZ_JAPNKA010000001.1, from coordinate 12,028,770 downwards.
TACGTCTCGGGCACGCTGGGGGACGCGCGGCTGGGACTGCAACAGCTCCAAGCGGGTCTGCGGCGCTCGGCGGCCATTCTTCGCCAGAAGCGCCCGCTGCCGAGGATGACGCTGGGCCGGCTCGCCGCGCGCTTCGCTTCGGCGGGGCTGGACCTCTCCGATGGACTCGCGCAGGACCTCGGGCACCTGTGCACCGCCTCGCGCGTGGGCGCCGAGCTGGAGCTCGAGCGATTGCCCCTCTCCCGGGCCGTTCGTGCCTCTCTGGGGAGCGAGGGAGCGCTCGCGGGCGGCGAGGACTACGAGCTGCTCCTCGCCGTCCCACCTGAGCGTACCTCCGCCTTCGAGCGAGCCTGTCTCCGAGGAGAGGAGTCCGTCACACGCATCGGCCGGCTCACTCCGGGTGTGCCGGGACACATCCGTGACGCATCGGGACGAAGCTTGCGCTTGCCTGCCGGCTTCGATCACTTCCGAGGGGGCCGCCGGATTGACCGATCCGGACGGGAGGGCTAAACCCGTACCCCGTTGTCGCTGTCCCCCGGAAAAAGCGAAACCGTGCGCCGCCCTCTCCGCGACGATCCATCTCCCGGCCTCACTCCCCGCCGTGATCCCGTGCAGCGGCTGCTGCGCAGTGTCGAGCAGCCCGGCACGGGAGGGCATGAGGTCTCCCTACAGCTGAAGATCTTCACCGGCTACCTGATGATGGGGTGCGTGCTGACGGCGGCACTCCTCATCGCGGAGCCGCTGCTGGATTTCTACTGGCGCATCGGCATGGCGCTGGGCATCACCCTGGGGCTGGCGCTGAGCCTGCCTCGCTACCTGGCTCGCGTGACGCGGGTTCGGGTGCTCTCGCGCTCGGCCTTCGAGATCTCCCAGGGTGACCTGTCCAAGCCACTCATCGTCGAGCCGCCGCGCGCCCTGCGCCGCGATGAGATCGACGAGCTGGCGATGGCCATCCGCCGGATGCAGGAGAACCTGCGCGACCTGGTGGGCAAGATTCAGGACACCGCCAAGAGCGTGGCGGATACGGCCAAGGATCTGCAGGGCTCGGCGGAGAACGTCAACGCGACCAATGAAGAGGTGGGCTTGTCCATGGACAAGATCGCCCAGGGCGCGGAGACGCAGTCGCAGCTGGTGGGCAAGACGTCCAAGGTGATTACCGAGATGGCGGGCAGCATCCAGCGCACTGCCGCGAGCGCCGAGGACGCCGCCCGCACCGCCGCCGAGACGAGCAGCGCAGCCGAGAACGGCAGCAAGGCGGCGCTGCTGGCTGGCGAGAAGGTGAAGAAGGTCTTCAACCGCATCGAGGCGGCGAGCCAGCAGGTGTTCGCCTTCGGCGAGAAGACGCAGGAAATCTCGAAGATCGTCGACGCCATCACCCAGGTGGCCCAGCAGACGAACCTGCTGGCGCTCAACGCCACCATCGAGGCGGCGCGCGCGGGTGAGTACGGCCGCGGCTTCGCCGTGGTCGCCGACGAGGTGCGCAAGCTGGCCGAGAGCGCGGGCCGCTCGGCGGAGCAGATCTCCCGGCTGGCGCGCGACATCTCCGGCCAGTCCACAGCGGTGGTGAGCGCCATGAAGGAGGGCATCGAGGAGCTGGCCGAGGGCCGTGAGGACCTCACCGGCATCGTGCGCTCCATGAGCGCCATCACCGACACCGTGCGCAAGGTGGCCGAGAAGGTGCACCTCATCTCCGAGAGCGCCCGCGAGCAGCTCAAGGGCAGCCAGGAGATGGTGAACGCCACCGAGGAGATCTCCCTGGTGGCCCGCAACAACGCCGCCTCCACCGAGGCCATCCAGGCAGTCATTCAGGATCAGACAGATGCCATGGTGCGGATGACCTCGCTGGCCAGCGAGCTGACCAACCTCTCCATCGAGCTACAGAGCGTGGTGCGCAGCTTCCGGCTGAATGCCTGAATCCTGTCCACCCACCCCCTCTCCCCCTGGGGGAGGGGCGGGGGGAGGGTCGCCCGCTTGTTCGCTTTCACGTATTTCCCTGAACCCCAGACCTGCTGATAGAAAGTCTTCTCCGTGCGGCATGTCATCTTCCGGGTGGAGAAGGAGCGGTACGGGCTGCCGCTGGCCGCGGTGAAGGAAGTGGTTGTGCCTCCAGAGCGCTTCACCCGGGTGCCTCGGGCTCCGGCGGCGGTGACGGGGGTGATGAACCTCCGCGGTCGGGTGGTGACGGTGGTGGAGCTGCGCCAGTTGTTGGGCCTGCCGGATGGGCCCACCCCATCAGGCCGGGTGGTGCTGTTGGAGCGGGGGCGGCGGGACATCGGCCTGCTGGTGACGGATGTGGATGGAATCGAGGCGGTGGAGCGGGTGAGTGCGGCTCCGGGCAAGACGGTGCCGGCGGTTCGCGGGGTGGCGCGGTTGAAGGGCCTGGCAGTGACGGTTTTGGATCCAGAGGGACTGGATTCCGCGGTGGTTGGACTCTTCACCGCGACTCAACAGAAGTGAGTAGCCGCCCGAAATGGGCGGGTGGTAGTGTCCGCGGCCCTCTCGGGGCCTTAAGCGGAGGCGGAGCTGCACATGGCTAAGCGGGTGCTGGTCGTCGACGATGCCATCTTCATGCGCAACATGATCAAGGACATCTTCGCGTCCGGTGGCTTCGAGGTTGTCGGAGAGGCGGCCAACGGACTGGAGGCCGTGGAGAAGTACAAGGATCTGAAGCCAGATCTCACCACGATGGACATCGTCATGCCGTTCAAGAGCGGCATCGAGGCCACTCGGGAGATCATCAAGTTCGACGCCAACGCGGTCGTCATCATGTGCTCGGCGCTGGGCCAGGAGAGCCTGGTGATGGAGGCCATCGAGGCGGGAGCATCGGACTTCATCGTGAAGCCGTTCCGGGCCGAGGACGTGCTGGCCGTCGTGAAGAAGGTACTGGGCGAGGGCTAGCGCCCCGCCCTGATGCAGGCGTGCGGAGAGCTGTCGTGCGCCACCGAGGCAGGACATGACGATGGACATGTCCCGCTACCTCGGCCTGTTCCTGACCGAGGCGAGCGAGCACCTGGAGGGGTTGGGCAGGGATCTCGTGCAGCTGGAGCGCGAGGGCGCCCCCGCCGTGGTGGACTCCATGTTCCGCCACGCCCACTCGGTGAAGGGCATGGCCTCCTCGATGGGCTTCGAGTCCATCGCCGTGGTGGCCCACCGGGTGGAAGACCTGGTGGACGCCATTCGCCAGGACCCCAGCAAGCTGGAGCGCACCCTGGTGGACCTGCTGCTGGGTGCCACCGACATGATGCTGGCTCAGGTGCGCTCCGTGGCGGACAACAAGCCGCCGGATGATGCCTCGGCGCTGCTCGGCCAACTCGCGGACAAGGTGAGCGTCGTCACCGGTCGCACGCCCGGCGCCACGCGGGTGCTCAACCGGCCGTCGGTCAGTATCCCGGCGGTTGCCGCGCCCGCGCCAGTGACCGTCGCCGCGCGTGTGCACCCCGAGCCTTCCGAGGCCACGCCTCCGCCTCCTCCCGCGGCCGAAGCCCCGGCAGCCGCTGCGCCCGCGACGGAAGGGGAGGGGGCTTCGAAGACGGCGACGCGCTGGGCGGTGCGGTTGCGCATTGCCCCCACCTGCCAGACGCCAGGGGTGCGCGCCTTCCTGGTGCACAAGCGGTTGACGGGCCTGGGCACGCTGCACGGCCTGCAGCCTCCGCTGGAGGACCTCAAGGCCGGCCGCATCCCCGAGGGCAACATCCAGGTGGAGCTGGAGACGGCCGAGGGCGAGGAGGGCATCCGCAAGGCGCTGCGCAACGTGGCGGAGGTGGAGCTCGTCTCGCTGAAGCCGGCGGTGGTGGCGCCGCCGCCCGCGTCCGCCACTGCTGCTGCGAGCCCCGCAGCGGCGGAGGCTCCCCGGCCCCCCACGGGCGTGGATGCGGCGCGCACGGTGCGCGTGCGCACGGAGCTGCTGGACTACTTCCTGGACACCGTGGGCGAGCTGCTGCTGGCCACCGCGCGCCTGCGCGAGCTGGGCAAGGTGCTGCCGGAGAGCTCGCGTCCCCCCATCGAGGAGGGCGTCTACCGGTTGCAGGCGCTGGTGAAGGACCTGCACGACAAGGTGATGAGCGCGCGCATGACGCCGCTGTCGCTCATCACGGACCGGCTGCCCCGCGCGGCGCGCGACATCGCCCGGCGCCGGGAGCGCGAGGTGGACCTGGTGATAACGGGCGCGGAGATCGAGCTCGATCGGGCCATCCTCGACGAGCTGGCGGATCCGCTGCTGCACATGCTGCGCAACTGCATCGACCACGGCCTGGAGCCGGCGGAGGAGCGCCTGGCGGGGGGCAAGGGCGCGCGCGGGCGCGTGCTGGTGTCGGTGCGTCGTGCGCGTGACCGGGTCGTCCTGGAGATGGAGGACGACGGCCGCGGCATGAATGCGGCGAAGCTGAAGGCGGCGGCGGTGGCTCGCGGCGCCCTCAGCGCGGAGGCGGCGGCGCGGATGACGGACCGCGAGGCCTTCATGCTCGCGTGCCTGCCGGGCGTGTCCACCGCCAAGGACGTGTCGGAGATCTCCGGCCGCGGCGTGGGCATGGACGCGGTGAAGCGGGTGGTGGAGAACGTGGGCGGGACGCTGGAGATTGAGAGTGAGCTGGGGCGCGGCACGCGCTTCACGCTGCGGCTGCCGTTGACGGTGGCAGTCGTGCACTTGCTGCTGGTGGCGGTGGGGGACGAGGTGTTCGGCCTGCCCATCGCCAAGGTGGTGGGGGCGATGGAGGCGGACAGCGAGAAGCTGGACCGCAGCCGGGAGATGCCGCTGTTGCCGCATGGCCAGGGGCTGCTGCCGGTATACGGGCTGGACGAGCTGGTGGGCGTCCGGGCCCCGCCGCGCAAGGGCGTCAGGCCCTTCGTGGTGATGGAAGGGGACGCGGGACGGGTCGCGCTCGCGGTTGACCGATTGGTGGGGCAGGAAGAGGCGGTGCTCAAACCGCTGTCCCGGCCCCTGGACTTGCTGCCGGGGCTCTCGGGAGTGACCATCCTGGGAAGTGGCCGCCCGGTCTTCATTCTGGATGTGCCGAGGTTACTGTCCGCGTGAGCCCTTCTCCGAGCGACATTCAGCTGGACGCCCTCCGCGAGGTGGCCAACATCGGCTGCGGGCATGCCGTCAACGCGCTCGCGCGGCTGGTGGGAGGCCGCACGGTGAACCTGTCCGTGCCTCGTGCCGTGCTGGCCGCGGCCTCGGAGGTGGCGGAGCTGCTGGGCGGCAGTGAGGCGCCCGTGGTGGCGGCCAGGTTGGGTATGGAGGGGCAGCTTCGGGGCACGTTGTTGCTGGTGCTGCCCCGCGAGGACAGTGTGGCGTTGGAGGCGTTGCTGCTCCGGCGTCAGGACGCGCCGGCGGAGGAGCGTGAGAGCGCGCTGTCGGAGGCGGCCAACATCGTCGCGAGCGCGTGCCTGTCAGCCATTGGGACGCTGACGGGCTGGAGGCTGCTGCCCTCGGTGCCAGAGCTGGTGCGGGGCGCGGCGGGCCTGGTGGTCTCGCGCGCGGTGGCGGAGGCGCAGGGGGACGATCGCGTGGTGGTCCTGGAGACTCGCTTCTCCTCGGTGGGTGCGCCCGCGGTGTCCGGCCAGGTGCTGCTGGTGCTCGAGCGCGAGAGCTCCAAGGCGTTGCTCGCCCGCCTCGGCGTCTAGGGCAGCCGGGCAGCCGTTCATCCGGGCTCGTTGCGGTATCCGAGGCCTCTCTCCACATTCCCCGTGGGGTGGCGGTTCTCCGCCCTGGGGGGCAGGCGAGCATGAGGCGAATCATCTGGGGCGCGATGGTGGGCGCGGTGCTGCTCGCGGGCTGTAGGACGGACAGGACGGTGGCCATGCGCAGCGGCTCGGGCAGCGAGGGCACCGTGGCGAAGAATCCCCACTCGCTCGAGCGGGGCTTCACCTTGAAGGGCACCGTCACCGGCGAGTACTCGGACGTGCTCGTCATCGAGGACAAGTGGGGCAGGCCCCGCTACCTGCGCATCACCGACCAGACGCGCTACTACCAGGATGGTAAGCAGATCGGCCGCGAGTTCCTGGCGCCTGGCTCTACCGTGCGCGCCGCGTTCGCCAACAACGACACCGAGATGATCGCCCGGGAGATCATCGTCGTGCAGGACGTGGGCAAGGCGGACCCCGTGCAGCTCCCGGATCGGACCAACACCGTCCCGTATTGACACAGTGCGCTGGCGCGCCGTGTCATTTTTCAATCCACCTCGTGGGTGATGTTGACAACGCGTGTATTCGCGGAGCGCTTTACGTGAAAAAGACACGATAACCTCGTGGATCTCCGGAGGTTTCGGGACACCCCGAGTCGAGAGGTTCACTTTCCAAAGCGGGTGTGAAAAAGTCCCGCGCAATGGTTGATTCGTCGCCTTGTCGCCCCCAGACCAGACGCGCGAACATTCGTCATCCTCTCGCCACCTCCCTGCTGCTCTTCCCGCTGGCGCTCGCGGGCTGCGCTCACCCGCAGCCGCCGCCCCCGAGGGAGACCACCTCGGAGGTGAGTACGGGCGCGTCGGCTCCGGCGGCGCCTGAGGCCGCTGCATCCCCTGCTGCTCCCACGCCTTCCGCGCCCGTCGCGGCTGCTCCCGAGGCTCCCGCGCGTCGCTGGGCCGACGAGGTCCTCTACTTCGTCGTGCTGGACCGCTTCGCCGACGGCGATGCCGCCAACAACCTCAAGGTGGACAAGAAGGCCCCGGGCGCCTTCCACGGCGGAGACTTCAAGGGCCTGCGCGAGCAGCTCGACGAGCTGTCCTCGCTGGGTGTGACGGCGCTCTGGATTACCCCGGTGGTGAAGAACATCGACGGCTTCGTCTCCGGCGCCGGCTTCCCGGACTGGGGCTACCATGGGTACTGGGCGGATGACTTCCACCAGTTGGATCCGCGCTTCGGCACCGAGCAGGAGCTGAAGGCGCTGGTGGACGCGTGTCACCAGCGGGGCATCCGCGTGCTGCTGGACGTGGTCTACAACCACCCCGGCTACCTGTCGCGCTACCTCCAGGCGCCCGAGACGAAGGGCTGGCTGCGCTCGGAAGAGAAGGGTACCTGCGGGCAGGATGACCTGACGAGCTGCGTGTCTGGCCTGCCGGACTTCAAGACGGAGCAGCCCGAGGTGGCGAAGTACCTGCTCGACGCGCAGATTGCCTGGGGCAAGCGCTCGGGCGTGGACGGCTTCCGGCTGGACACGGTGAAGCACGTCGACCATCCCTTCTGGCAGGAGCACCGCCGCCGCACGCGCGAGGAGCTGGGCAAGGACTTCTTCCTGCTCGGCGAGGTGTGGGGCGGGGACCGCGAGTCGTTGGACCCCTGGTTCAGCAACGACGAGATGGATGCCGGCTTCGACTTCGGCTTCCAGGGCAACGCGCTCGCGTGGGCGCTGGGGCGCGGGCGCACCGTGGCCTTCGACTCCTACCTCCGCTCGCGGCACAAGGTGCGCAAGGGCTACCACCTGTCGCACTTCCTGTCCTCGCACGACGTGCCCGGGCTGCTCTTCCAGCTCAAGGGCGACAAGGCGCGCTTCCGGCTCGCGGCGGCGCTGCAGCTCACCACCTCTGGCATCCCCGTCATCTACTACGGCGAGGAGGTGGGCCGTCCCGGCGGTGACTGGCCGGCCAATCGCAGCGACATGCCCTGGGGCGAGCGCGCGGTGCAGCCCGGCGCGGGCCTGCCGCGGGATGAGTCCCTGCGCGAGCTCTACCGCAAGCTCATCTCCATCCGCCGAGCCCACCCGGCGCTCTCGCGCGGCTCCCACAAGGGGCTCGCCACCGAGGGCGAGGTCTACACCTTCCTCCGGCACGACGCGGAGTCCGGCGACGCGGTGGTGGTGGCGGTGAACCGCAGTGACAAGAAGGCGTCCGCCTCGTTCCCCTGGCCCGAGGCCTGGAGCGGCGCGGACGCGGAAGATTTGCTCGACGGAGGCCGCCTGACGGCTGCTCCCACGGTGGAAGTCACCGTCGAGCCGCTGTCCGTCCGCATCCTCGGTCGGGCGCGATGAACTGGTTGCAATCCCGCGTGGGGAGAGCCTGAAGATGGCCGGAGTCGTTTTCAAGAATGTGGCCAAGCGGTACGGAGATGTGTCCGTCATCGAGGGGTTGAACCTCGATATCCGCGACCACGAGTTCATGGTGCTGGTGGGCCCTTCCGGCTGCGGCAAGTCCACCGCGCTGCGGATGATCGCCGGCCTGGAGGAGATCACCGGCGGCGCGCTCTCCATCGGCGATCGCGTGGTGAACGAGCTCGCCCCCAAGGAGCGCGACGTCGCGATGGTCTTCCAGAACTATGCGCTCTACCCGCATATGACCATCCGGGAGAACCTCGAGTTCGGCCTCAAAATCCGCAAGACGCCCAAGCCGGAGATGGACCGGCTGGTGAACGACGCCGCGGAGATTCTCGGCATCACCCACCTGCTGGAGCGCAAGCCCAAGCAGCTCTCTGGTGGCCAGCGCCAGCGCGTCGCACTCGGACGCGCCATCGTGCGCAAGCCGGCGGTGTTCCTCTTCGACGAGCCCCTGTCCAACCTCGACGCCAAGCTGCGCGTGCAGATGCGCTCGGAGATCAAGAAGCTCCAGCAGCGCCTCGGCGTCACCTCGGTCTACGTGACGCACGACCAGATCGAGGCCATGACGATGGGCCACCGCATCGCGGTGATGAAGGACGGCAAGCTGCAGCAGCTCGGCACCCCGCTGGAGGTGTACGAGCGCCCGGCCAATGTCTTCGTGGCCCAGTTCATCGGCTCGCCGCCCATGAGCTTCACCTCCGTCACCCTGTCCGCCAACGGCGAGGCGCTCGAGGGCGACGGCTTCACGCTGCCGGTGCCCCAGAGCCTGCGCCCGGTGACGGCGGGCAAGGGCGGCCGCAAGCTGAAGGTCGGCATCCGTCCCGACAACATCGTCTCGCCCTCGGTCACCGCCCGTGGCGAGACGGCCCAGGTGGAGGTGAAGGTGGAGCTCGTTGAGCCGCTCGGCAACGAGGTCATCGTCCACTCCCGCCTCGCTGACAACTCGCTGGTCTTCCGCCTCCCGCCCCAGCACACTCCCGAGACTGGCGCGAAGGTTCCGGTGCTCATCGAGTTGGACTCGCTGCACCTCTTCGACGCTGAAACCGAACAACGTCTGTCCCTCTAGTCCGAGTCCCTACCCCCAGGAGCTCCCGACATGAAGAACCTGCGACTGATGATCGCGGCCGTGTGCTTGTGTGCGCTCGGCCTGCTGTCCACGCCCGCCTCCGCTCAGACCAAGGAGCTGGTCCTCTGGCACGCCTACCGCGCTGACGAGAAGGATGCGCTGGAGAAGGTCGTCGCCCAGTTCAACGCCGCCAATGCCGCCAAGGGCATCAAGGTCACCACGCTCGCGGTGCCCTACGACGCCTACGCGGACAAGATCTCCGCCACCGTGCCGCGCGGCAAGGGTCCGGACCTCTTCATCTTCGCCCAGGACCGTCTGGGCGGGTGGACCGAGGCCGGCAACATGGAGCCGTTCGACTTCTTCATGGATGACGCCACCCGCAAGCGCTTCATCCCCACCACCATGGAGGCGATGACCTACCGCGGCACCGTCTACGGCCTGCCGCTCAACTACAAGGTCATCACGCTCATCTACAACAAGAAGCTCGTCCCCGTGCCGCCCAAGACGAGCGGCGAGCTGGTGGCGATGGCCAAGAAGCTGACGGACAAGAAGGCGGGCCGCTTCGGTCTGGCCTACTCCTACGGCGACTTCTACTACCACGCGGCCCTGATGAACGGCTTCGGCGGTGGCGTGTTCGGCCCGAACGCCACGCCCACCCTCAACTCGGCGCAGAACCTCAAGTCGGTGGAGCAGATGATGAAGTGGGCGGAGAAGGACGGCATCATGCCCTCCGAGCCCTCCACCGCGCTCATCACCTCGCTCTTCAACGAGGGCAAGGCGGCCATGGTGTTCTCCGGCCCCTGGTTCCTCGGGGAGATCGCCAAGGGCGTGGACTACGGCCTGGCCCCGCTGCCCACCCTGGACGAGGCCGGCGGCAAGCCGATGCGTCCGTGGATGACGGTGGAGGGCGTGTACATCTCCGCCCAGTCGAAGAACAAGGAAGCCGCCTACGAGGTTGCCAACTTCCTCACCAGCACCGAGGCCGCCAAGGTGCTCGCGCTGCAGGGCCGCCAGAGCCCCGCCAACCAGGCCGTGTACGCCGACCCGAAGATTGCCGGCGACGCGCAGCTCAAGGCCTTCCGCGACCAGGTCGAGGTGGCGGTGCCGATGCCCAACGTGCCGGAGATGTCGATGGTCTGGTCGCCGGCCACCTCGGCGATGAACGCCATCCTCAAGAAGGCTTCCACCCCCAAGGCCGCCCTGGACGGGGCCCAGAAGGCCGTGGCCAAGGACGTGGCCGGCCTGCGCAAGAAGTGAGGCACTGAGTGAGCACGACGGCCCCACAGCGTTCCGGCGGTGACTCCGCCCACCCGCTCAGCGAGCGCGGTGCCTCTGAACCCCTCCACAGCACGGGCGGTCCCTCCGGGGTCCCCCAGGGTCGTGCACCCCACCGCGTGCGGGTGCTCGTGGGGCTGTCCCTCGCACTCGCTCTCTCCCTCGTGCTCGCCCAGGGCCTGCTGACCCGGGCCCTGGAGAGCATCGCCACCGAGCGCACTGACCGGCAGGCCTTCGTGTCCCTTCGGGCGCTGGAGGACCTCGTCCAGCGCGCGGGAGGCTCGGGCGACTCCGTGCGCGCCCTGCTGTCCTCCTGGCAGCAGCAGCTCCCGCCCGGCAGCGCGGTGCGGGTCATTGCCTTCTCGGGCATCAAGCTCGAGGCCTCTACCTTCCCCGAGGACCAGGGGGAGCGCGCGGCCCCGCGCCGGCTGTCGCGAGAGGAGAAGCCCATCTATGACCGCGGCCAGCGGCTGCGCACCGCGGTGGAGACCAACCGCGAGGAGGGCACCGCGCGCAAGCTGGAGGTGGAGGCCGAGGCGCTCCCCAACGGCGGCCGTCAGCTCAGCGCACCGGTGGAGGTGGAAGGCGCGGTGGTGGGCATGGTGGAGCTGGCTACGCCTCCGCTGAAGGCCCCGCTCAAGCCCGGCACGGGCACGCTGCTGCTGTGGTTGCTGGTGCCGCTGGCGCTATGCGCCGGGGCGGCCTTCGCCGTGCGCAGCCAGCGTGTGCTCGTCATCGCCTCGGTGGTGGCGCTCGCGGTGGGCGTGGGCGGCTACGCCTCCTATTCGCTGGGGATGCTGGACGCCCAGGTGCGCGAGACACAGTCGCTCGTGGCCGGGCAGATGCGCTCCATGGCGGAGCGGGCCCAGGCCGTCATGGCCGAGCACCAGCTCGCCGCCGAGCCCGCCCTGCAGCCCGGCAGCTGGGACGCGGACCAGTACCGCCGTCCGCTCGGGCTCGTCACGCCCGAGGGCGCGGTGAACGAGGCGGCGGTGTCCGCTCGCGTGGCCGAGCTGCGCTCGGGTGCGAGCCGGGCGCTGGGTGGCCTGGGCGCGCTCGCGCTCGCCGTGCTGCTCTTCATCGGCATGGGCGGCCTGGCCCGCACGGTGGAGACGGTGGTGGAGAACCGCACCGCCTACCTCTACATCGCCCCCGCCATGGTCGGCATGGTGGTGCTCGTCTTCTTCCCGTTCTTCTACGGCATCACCCTGTCCTTCACCGACTCCAACCTCTACAACACGGGGCAGCCGCTGACGGACATCTGGGTGGGCGCGCGCAACTACGTCGAAATCCTCGGTGACTTCAACTTCACCAAGGAGGACGGCTCCACCAACTACCTCAACTTCTATTACACGCTCGGTTTCACGGTGGTGTGGACCATCACCAACGTGGTCATCGGCGTGAGCGTGGGCCTGATTCTGGCCCTCATGCTCAACATCAACGGCCTGGCGCTGCGGCCCATGTACCGCGTGCTGCTCATCCTGCCCTGGGCCATGCCCAACTACATCACCGCCCTCATCTGGAAGGGCATGTTCCACGAGCAGTTCGGCGTGGTGAACCATGTCATCCGCATGTTCGGCGGCGAGGGGCTCGCCTGGTTCAACTCGCCCTTCACCTCCTTCATGACGGCGCTCACCACCAACGGCTGGCTGAGCTTCCCCTTCATGATGGTGGTGTCGCTCGGCGCCCTCCAGTCCATCCCCATGGAGCTGTATGAGGCCGCTCGCGTGGATGGCGCCTCGCGCTGGCAGCAGTTCACCGCCATTACCCTGCCCGCGCTCAAGCCCGCCCTGGTCCCGGCCATCATCCTGTCGGTCGTCTGGACCTTCAACATGTTCAACATCATCTTCCTGGTGACGGGCGGCGAGCCGAACAACTCGACCGAAATCCTCGTCACGCAGGCGTACAAGTTCGCCTTCCAGCGCTACCGCTACGGGTACGCGGCGGCCTACTCGACGGTCATCTTCGGCATCCTGCTCCTCTACAGCATGGTGCAGAACCGCATGTCGCGCGCCACGGAGGCCGCCTGATGTTCTCCCGACGCGAGGGCTTCCCTCACTGGCCGCTGCACCTCCTGCTGGCCGCCTTCACCCTCTTCACGCTCTACCCCATCCTCTGGGTCGTCTCCCTGGCCTTCTCCGGCCAGCAGAGCCTGGCCGTCATCACCCTGCCCAAGGACCCCACGATGATGGACCGCCTGCGGGCGGTGGCTCCCTGGCCGGCCCAGTGGTCCGCGTCCAACTTCGTGGACGTGATGACCGAGCAGCCCTTCGGTCAGTGGATTCTCAACAGCGCCATCATCGCGCTGGGCACCACCGTGGTGGGCGTGTTCCTGGCGTGCACCGCCGCCTACGCCTTCAGCCGCTTCAAGTTCACCGGCCAGCGCACCGGCATGATGGCCTTCCTCGTGTCCCAGATGTTCCCGGGCACGCTGATGCTGATTCCCCTCTACATCATCCTGGTGCAGTGGCTGGGCCTGGGCAGCTCGCGGCTGGGCCTCATCATCGTCTACGCCACCACGTCCATTCCCTTCAGCGTGTGGATGCTCAAGGGCTACTTCGACACCATTCCCAAGGACCTGGAGGAGGCCGCGCTCATCGAGGGCGCCTCGGTGGGCCGCATCTTCTGGACCATCATCCTCCCGCTGGCCAAGCCGGCGGTGGCGGTGACGGCCCTCTTCTCCTTCATGACCGCGTGGAACGAGTTCATCCTCGCCGCCACCTTCATGGACCAGGAGGCGATGTACACGGCGCCCGTGGGCCTGCGCTTCTTCGTGGGCGAGTACCAGCAGCAGTGGGGCTACTTCGCCGCCGGCTCCATCATCGTGTCCATCCCGGTGGTCATCCTCTTCCTCTTCCTCCAGAAGTACCTCGTCTCCGGCCTCACCGCCGGTAGCGTCAAGGGCTAGTCCGCAGTTCCCCAGCGCAGTTCCCGCAACCAGGAGAGATTGCAATGAAGACCTCGCGTCTCGCAGTGCTGTCCCTGGCCGCCGCGCTCCTCAGCGCCCCGGCCCTCGCCGCGAACAAGGTGTCCTTCAAGGACCCGACCGGTGACGACAACGGTCCCGGCAAGTATTCGTACCCGACCGACGTCGTGTACAAGCGCGGCTCGTTCGACCTGACGGACTTCACCTTCGAGAAGAAGGGCAACAAGGCCGACATCACCCTGGGCTTCAACACCACGCTCGAGGACCCCTGGAAGACGACCTCCGGCTTCTCCGTGCAGATGGTCTTCATCTTCATCGACACGGACGGCAAGGAGGGCAGCGGCTCCACCGACTCCCTGCCCGGCCTCAACGTGAAGTTCGCCCCCAACAACGGCTGGGAGAAGGTCATCGTCATCTCCCCGCAGAACTCCGCCCGCGTGAAGGCCGAGGTGGGCAGCAAGGCCGGCGCCGCCAAGGACAACGTGCTCGTCCCCACCCGCACCAAGGGCTCGGGCCGCAAGGTGACCGCCACCGTGGACCTGGCCGGCCTCGAGGGGGACCCCTCGCAGTGGGGCTTCCAGGTGCTGGTGCAGTCCAACGAGGGCTTCCCCGCCGGCAATGATCTGCTCACCCGCAAGGTGAACGAGTACGAGGGCCAGCACCGCTTCGGTGGCGGCAACGACGGCGACTGTGATCCGCACGTGATGGACATGCTCGCCGGCGAGGGCAAGGGCGACGCCTCCGAGACGAAGGCCCAGCACGAGATGCTCAGCTACGAGTGCGCCGAGGACGGCTCCGCCAAGAAGCCGGCCACGCTGACGATGGTGGGTGGCACGGCGAAGCCGGCTGCTGCCGAGGAGCAGAAGTAGTCCTTCCCAGATTCATGCATTCCTGCCGGAGGCCGCGCGGGCGGTGATGAGCCGCTCGCGCCGGCAGCCGGGAAGCCCCCGCTTCCCGGTGCGGCTGCCAAGAGAGGGGTATCACCCATGAAGACGAAGTCCCTGCGGAAGGGCGCAGTTGCCCTCACCGCCGCTGCCACCCTGCTACCCGCTACTGTCTCGCTCGCCCAGGAGGCCCCCAAGCTCCAGATTGGCGGTACCACCTACACCAAGTGGCTGTATGGCAACACGCGCCAGCAGGGCGCGATGTACAACTTCACCACCATCCCCAATGAGGGATCTGGTGACAACGGCATCGGCACCGAGCTCGAGCTGCTCCTCAACGCGCGGCTGTCCAGTGCCGTCGAGGTGCGCGGCCGCATCCACAGCCGCTTCAGCCAGAACTTCTGGTCGAACTTCGGCGGCTTTGGCGGCAACCCCAACGCCCCCTGTGTCAATGGCGACTGCGGTGAGTTCGACGCGCGCTCCAACCAGTACATCAAGCTGCGCGGTCTCGCCGTCACCCTGACGCCGGGCTACCTCATCGACTCGGCCACCATCGGCGCCAACGACTTCGGCCAGTTCGATCCGTACGTCGTCGGCCGCATCCGCTACATCGACCGCGACAACGCCTACGGCGTGCTCGTGCAGGGCTCGGCGCTCGAGCGCAAGCTGACGTACGACGTGGCCGGCATCTCCCTGCCCCGCCTCTGGGCCGGCCCCAACTACACCACGGGCGCGTTCCACACCACGGACGCCTCCTACGTCTTTCAGGGCAAGTACGCCTTCAACGACATGTTCGACGTGGGTGGCATCTTCCAGTACGCCATCGACAACGAGCTGAACACCGGCGACTTCAACCTGGACAACGGGCGGGAGCTCTTCCCGCGCTTCCGCAACGGCGTGGGCGGCGTGAAGGCCGGCTTCCACTGGGGCTCCGTGCTGGACGTGCGCGGCGCGTTCTACCGCTCGTACATGCACGCGGAGAACACCAACTACTTCGGCGTCGACGACAAGGATCCGCGCTGGGTGCCCAAGAGCTTCAACGACATCAACAAGTACTCGCCGGTGCCCGCGGGCAAGCACGAGGACAACACCTGGAAGGTGGACCTCACGCTGAATGATCCACTGGAGATCGGCCTGTCGCTCAACGCGCAGGCGTTCAGCATTGGCGCGGACTACGTGGCCATCATGGCCGCCCGGCGTGAGTCGGACGTGCTGCTCACCGAGGGCCACGACGCCTCCTTCGCTTTCCCTGGCCCCAACAACGCCAAGTACGGCGTGTTCGCCGGCAACCCCACCAACATTGGCTACGGTGGCTGGACCAGCGAATCCCAGCAGGTGGCTACGCTCAACGTGGACAACGAGTTCACCGACTTCGACGAGCCCATGGCCGAGACGGCCATCGGTTGGAAGGGCGTGACGTTCAACCCCGTGTACAGCAACGGGGCGCTGGATGTCGCCGGTGAGTACTCGTTCATCACCTACAACCAGAACTGGCAGGCCTGGGGCGACGACTCCCGCTCCGTCACCGACACCGACTACCCGGGCACCGAGCTGGGCTCGGGCGTGCTGCACAACTTCCGCAGCGCCTACCAGCCCTTCCAGGAGAAGCAGACGCAGATCGTGGCCCTCAAGGCCCGCTACGTGCTCGACTTCGGCCGCGGCATCGACGTGTTCGGCAAGTTCAAGTACATCCACGACACCGACAAGCGCCTGAACGACAAGAAGTACCTGCCCTACCAGGACGGGGACTGCCCCGGCGGCGGCGTGGCCTGCGCCGGCAACAAGCGCTACTACTACGATGACGGGGCGGGCACCCAGCGCTCCACCGCGGACGCGGTCTACTTCCAGAACCCGGGTCTGGTCACCAACACGGACGGCGTGTCGGGCTACCAGTTCAAGCCCTTCGACGACATCTCCGATGACGACCGCGTGCTGAACTACACCAGCTTCAACCTGGGCGCCGGCTACCAGCTCACCGACGACCTGTACGCGTCCCTCAGCTACACCAAGTTCATGGCGGACCTGCAGGACGGCAACACGGCCTTCCAGTCGTACAACCTGCACCAGATGGTGTCGGGCAAGCACGACAAGAACCTCGTGTCGCTCAAGGCCAAGTACATCCTGGCCGGCGTGGAGTTCGGTCTCGAGGGCCAGTACATCTTCGGTACCTACACGCCTGACTACGGCACGGGTTTCGTGCCCCAGGCCGCCGACGAGAAGATCTCCAAGGATCATGGCGTGGCGGTGGGCTCGCTGGGCTTCGCCAACCGCTACGGCGGCTGGAACCCGCTGGACACGCGCTCCTTCGAGCACATGCGTCTCAAGGCGTTCATGAAGGCGCAGTTCTAGTCGTTTCCGAAGCAGTCTTTCGAGACAGTGCAAGGGGGGCCCGGCGCGCGGTGATGCCCGCCGGGCCCCCCGCTTTTCAGCCCCGAGGAACCCTCCGTATGGTGCTTCTCCGCCGATTCTCCCTATTCCTGTTGCTGGCCGGCTGTGCCAGCGCCTGCCGCGCGACGCGTGGTGACACGCAGCTCTTCTCCCTGGAGGACCCGAGGGGGGACGACCATGGGGATGGCCAGCTGCGCTACCCGCTACGCCAGGACCTGGGGCCCGGCTCGTTGGATCTGCTGTCCTTCCGTGCGGACGCGGAGAGCGGGGGCACCCGCTTCGAGGCCACCTTCGCCCAGCCCATTCCAGTGCCCCAGCGCCGGACGTTGGACGCGGCAGGCACCACGCTGGCGGACGTGGCCCGTTTCGGCTTCTACACCTTCAACCTGGACGTGTACGTGGACGAGGACGGGGCAGAGGGCTCGGGACGCACGGACACGCTCCCGGGCCGTCACCTGGTGCTTGCGCCGGGCAGTGCCTGGGAGAAGGTCATCCTGCTCACCCCGCGTCCCTACGAGGCGCGTGAGGCGCTGCGCAAGTTGTGGCGGGAGGCGGCGTTCGCGGAGGCCCAGAAGCAGGGCTCGCTGAGTGAGCCGGCGGTGCGGGCCCTGGAGGCGCAGGTGGAGCAGCGGTTGGAGGCGAGCGTCTTCTTTCCCACCCGCATCCGCGTCTCCGGCCACTTGGTGTCCTTCTTCGTCCCGGAGGCCTTTCTCGGCGGCCAGGCCCGGCCCTCGTGGGGCTATGCGGTGGCGGTGACCGGGGCCACGCTGGACAGACGGGTGGAGCTGCCCCCCGTGCTCGGCAGCATGACGGCGCCTGCGGCGCAGGGGCTGATGGTGCTGGGCATCGGGCCAGGGGTGTCGCACGAGCGCTTCGGCGGCGGCCGCATGGGCGGCACCACGCCCCAGTCCCCGGTGGTGGACCTGCTGGTGCCCGAGGGCGTGAGTCAGGAGGAGGTGCTCGGGCCCCAGTCGCCGGGCTGGCCGGCGGTGGTGCCGGCCCCGTCCGCCCCGCCCGCGCTACCGCAGGCGCCAGATGCCGGTGGCGTGAGCGGGCAGGGTGACGCTCCACCCGCTGTCACCCCTCACGAGTGAGCCCGCGGAGGGGGCGGCGAAGAGCACCTCGGCCGACTCACCCTCCAGCGCGAAGGGGCCTGCCGTCTCCGTCCCGCCGGTGAGGTTGTGCACCACGAGCACCCGCTCCTCACCCCACGTGCGCAGGAAGGCCAGCGTGGGCGCGCGGCCCTCGGTGGAGGTGAGCAGCCGCAGGCCACCGCGGTCCAGGGCCTCCGAGGCGTGGCGGGCCCGGATGAGGCCGCGGTAGCGCGAGAGCAGCGAGCCGGGGGCATTCGACTGCGCGGCCACCTGGGCGCTCTCGCGGCCCGGGGAGAAGGAGAACCAGGGCGTGCCGGTGGTGAAGCCAGCGCCCGCGCTGGCGTCCCAGACCATGGGCGTGCGCTTGGCCTCGTCGTTGTTGCTGGTGCCGTTGGCCAGGCCCACCTCCTCGCCGTAGTAAAGGAAGGGCGAGCCCTGCAGGGTGAGCAGCAGGGAGGCCGCGGTGGCGAGCTGGCCCGTGTTGCCGCCGAGCTGCGTGGCCACGCGCACGTGGTCGTGGTTGGTGAGGAAGGGCGCGTCCGCCACGCCCACCGGGTAGCGGGTGCGCATCTCCGCCAGCTTCAGGGTGACTCCACTGCCATCCCCCGTCCGGGCCGCTTTCAGAAGCTCCTCGGCGAGGGGGAAGTTGAAGTTGAGCTGCAGCTCGTCCCCACCGGGCACCTGGGCCGTGGAGCCGTAGTAGGTGGCGATGGTCGGGGTGGTGGTCCAGTTCTCCCCCACCAGCACCGCGTCGGGCTTCACGCTCCGCACGTGCGCGGCGAACTCCTTCCAGAAGGCGTGCGTCTCCGGCGTGTCGGCCTGGCCCACCAGCCCACCGCTGGTCTCGATGAGGTAGCGCGCCGCGTCCAGCCGGAAGCCATCCGCGCCCTTGCCCAGCCAGAAGGAGGCGATGCGCTTGACCTCCTCGCTCACCGCGGCCGTCCTCAGGTTGAGGTCCGGCATGCCGCTCCAGAAGACGCCGTAGTAGTACGCGCCGTTGAGCTTGTGCCAGGTGGAGCCCCTGGAGAAGAGATCCCAGGGAGGAGCC
Organism: Archangium lansingense; assembly: GCF_026626635.1. Lineage (GTDB taxonomy): Bacteria > Myxococcota > Myxococcia > Myxococcales > Myxococcaceae > Archangium > Archangium lansingense. The sequence continues at coordinate 12,010,066 of NZ_JAPNKA010000001.1, read as the reverse complement.
CAGGCCAGGTCGGTGTCACTCCACTGGTACCAGTCCCGCTTCGCCGAGGTGCGCGAGGAGGCGGACTCCACGAACCACGGGTGCTGCGAGCTGCTGTGGTTGATGACCAGGTCCAGGATGACGCGCATGCCGCGGCGGTGGGCCTCGGCGCACAGGCGCTCGAAGTCCTCCACGGTGCCGTAGTCCGGGTGGATGCGCTCGTAGTCCACCACGTCGTAGCCGTGGTAGCTGGGCGAGTCGAACACCGGCATCAACCACAGCGCGTCCACGCCCAGGTCCGTGGTGGTGTTGGGGTCTCCGTCGTTGAGGTAGTCCAGGCGCGAGATGAGGCCGGGCAGGTCTCCTTTGCCGTCGCCGTTGGAGTCCTGGAAGCTGCGAACGAAGACCTCGTAGAAGACGGCGTGCCGGTGCCACGCGTCACCCGCGGGCGGGGCGAGCTCCACGGGGGGCCGCGCCGGAAGCGGGTTGTCGGGCGTGCCCGGGCCCGAGATGCAGGCCGTGAGCGCCAGGGCGGGAAGGAAGCGGAGGGAGCGCGGGTGCGACATGGCCCCCTGCTTTAGCAGCGTGCCAGGGGCACGGGCCAGCCGCCGCAGGTGAAGGGGCCGGGGCTCTGCTAATCTTCATGTTGCTCCCGCGGGCGGTGACGTCGTCTCGAGCGCGTGGAGCTTCCTCAAGACCCGAAAGACCGTGCGGACTGGCTCGTCTCCAGGAGGGGCTCGGTCCGTGCTCCCAGGAAGGTGTGTTGATGCAATTCCCCGTCTTTTCCCGGCTCCCCTCATGGACCCGGCCGCTGTCGCTCGGTCTGCTCGGCCTGTTGTCGAGCGCGGTGGCCTCGGCCGCCGAGCCCTCGCGCGTCACGCTCGTGGGCAGCTTCCAGTCCGAGCTCGGCTGCAGCACCGATGGTGATGCGACGTGCATCGCGACGGACCTGACGTACGACGCTGCTGACGACGTGTTCCAGAAGTCCTTCGATCTGCCCGCGGGCGACCACACCTACCGGGTGGCCATCGACGGGGGCGCGGGCGGCACCTACGGCGCGGGCGCCGCGCTCAACGGGGCGGAGATCTCCCTGAAGCTCGCCGCTCCCGCGAGCGTGAAGTTCTACTTCGATGCCAAGAGCCACTGGGCGGCCAGCCGTCCGGCCAGCACGGCGAACGAGGTCATCGCCACCGCTCCCGGCAACTTCCAGAGCGAGCTGGGCTGTCCCGGCGACTGGCAGCCGGACTGCCTGCGCTCCCTGCTGCAGGACCCGGATGGGGACGGCCTCTACACCTTCACCACCACGGCCCTGCCCGCCGGCGGCTACGAGGGCAAGGTCGCCATCAACGAGGGCTGGGACGAGAACTACGGCCAGGGTGGCGCACCCGGCGGCAGCAACATCGGCTTCTCCGTTCCCTCCAATGGCGCGGAGGTCCAGTTCCAGTACAACTCGACGACCCACGTCCTGGTCGTCAAGGTCGCGGGAGCGCCCGTCGGTGACATCAACCGGGCCCGCGCGTACTGGGTGACGAAGGACACGCTGCTGTGGGCTCCGGACGAGCTCCCCGAGGCCGCGCAGCTCAAGCTCCACTACGACGCCACCGGCACCCTGGTGCTGCGGACCACGGGCATCGAGGGTGGCGAGTCCATCGCCCTGGAGATTGAGCCGGCCGGCCCGAGCGCCGCGGTCAAGGCGAAGTTCCCGCACCTCTCCTCGCACAAGGCGCTGAGGATTCCCGAGGCGCAGCTGGGCAAGGTGTCCGAGCTGCTCAAGGGGCAGCTGGCCCTCTCGCTGGCGGACAAGGATGGCAAGCTGGTGGATGCCACCTCCGTGCAGATGCCGGGCGTGCTGGACGCGCTGTACACCTATGACGGGCCACTGGGCAGCACCTGGAACGACGGCGTGCCCACCCTCCGTCTCTGGGCGCCCACCGCACGCTCGGTGCGGCTGCATGTGTTCGACACCTCGGACGCGGCCACGGCCAGCCAGGTGCTCGACCTGACGCATGACGCGAACACGGGCGTCTGGAGCATCACCGGCCAGGCGGACTGGAAGAACAAGTTCTACCTCTACGAGGTCGAGGTCTACGTCCGCTCCGAGAAGAAGGTGGTGAAGAACCTGGTGACGGACCCGTACTCGCTGAGCCTGGCCCTCAACAGCACGCGCAGCCAGCTCATCGACCTGGCGGACCCGACACTCGCTCCCGAGGGCTGGAATGCGATGAAGAAGCCCCTGCTGCCCGCTCCCGAGGACATCGTCCTCTATGAGCTGCACGTGCGGGACTTCAGCATCAACGACACCTCCGTGCCCGCCGACAAGCGCGGCACCTTCGCTGCCTTCGCCGAGAAGAGCTCCAACGGCATGAAGCACCTGACGCGGCTGGCCGGCTCCGGCATGACGCACGTGCACCTGCTGCCGGTGTTCGACATCGCCACCATCAACGAGAACCGTGCCGACCAGATGGTGCCCGCGGGGGATCTGGTCTCCCTGCCTCCCGACTCCGAGGAGCAGCAGGCCGCGGTGACGGCGGTGCGCGACGCGGACGGCTTCAACTGGGGCTATGATCCGTACCACTACACCGTGCCCGAGGGCAGCTACGCGGTGAACCCCGACGGCAGCGCGCGCGTCCTCGAGTTCCGCCAGATGGTGAAGGGGCTCTCCGACAGCGGCCTGCGCGTGGTGATGGACGTGGTCTACAACCACACCAACTCCTCGGGCCAGGACGCCCGCGCGGTGCTCGACCGCATCGTCCCCGGCTACTACCACCGGCTCAACGCGGACGGGAACGTGGAGACCAGCACGTGCTGCCAGAACACGGCCTCCGAGCACGCCATGTTCGAGAAGCTGATGGTGGACTCGCTCGTCACCTGGGCGAAGTACTACAAGGTGGACGGCTTCCGCTTCGACCTGATGGGCCACCACATGAAGTCCAACATGGTGAAGGTCCGGGATGCCCTGGCCGCGCTCACCCTGGAGAAGGACGGGGTGGATGGCTCGAAAATCTACGTGTACGGCGAGGGCTGGAACTTCGGCGAGGTGGCCAACGGTCAGCGCGGCGAGAACGCCGTGCAGCTCAACATGGCGGGCACGGGCATTGGCACGTTCAGCGACCGCCTGCGTGACGCGGTCCGCGGTGGTGGTCCCTTCAGCGGCCTGCAGGAGCAGGGCTTCGCCAGCGGCCTCCTCCACGAGCCCAATGCCACCAACCAGGGCTCCGCGAACGACCAGCGCCAGAGGTTGATGCACTACGCGGACCTCATCCGCGTGGGCCTGGCCGGCAACCTGCGCGACTACTCGCTCGTCAACAAGGAGGGAGTGACGGTGAAGGGCTCGGGGGTGGACTACAACGGGCAGCCCGCCGGCTACACGATGGATCCGCAGGAAGTCATCACCTACGTCTCGGCGCACGACAACGAGGCGTTGTTCGACGCCATCCAGCTCAAGGCGGCTCCGGAGACCCGCATCGAGGAGCGCGTGCGCATGCAAAACCTCGCGCTGGACCTGGTGCTGCTGGCCCAGGGCATCCCCTTCATCCACGCCGGTGACGAGATGCTGCGCTCCAAGTCGCTGGACCGGAACAGCTACAACTCGGGCGACTGGTTCAACAAGCTCGACTTCACCTACGCGTCGAACAACTGGGGCGTGGGTCTGCCCCCGGCCGGCGACAACCAGGGCAACTGGCCCATCATGGGGCCGCTGCTCGCCCGGCCGGAGCTGAAGCCGACCCAGGAACACATCGTCTCGGCCGTGGAGCACTTCAACGAGATGATGCGCATCCGCAAGAGCACCGCGGCCTTCCGTCAGCGCACGGCCGAGGACATCCAGTCCAAGCTGCGCTTCCACAACGAGGGGCCGGACCAGATTCCGGGCCTCATCGTGATGGAGATCAACGACGCGCAGGCCGCCGATGGTCGCACCAGCGTGGTGGTGTTCTTCAACGCCAGCAACGAGAAGCAGGAGTTCGCCTTGTCCGCGTACAAGGACAAGCAGATGCAGCTCCACCCGGTGCAGCAGGGCTCGCGTGATGCGCGCATCCACGAGGCCAGCTTCGATGCCTCCAAGGCTTCGTTCTCCGTGCCGGCGCGGACCACTGCGGTGTTCGTGAACGTCCCGAGCAAGGGCGACACGGGCTGCGGCTGCTCCGGTTCGAGCGGTGGGGCCTTCGCCGCCCTGGCGATGCTGCTGGGCGGAGTGCTGTTGTCGCGGCGCCGCCGGGTCCAGGCGTAGCCGTCTCCCGTGAGGCTCCCTCTCCTCCGCGGGAGGGGGCCTCCGGCCCGTCAGGGTGAACCTCCAGGATGCGACGGCCCCGGACGGCATCACGGGGGGGCGGAGGCTGCGCTGGCACTGGCGGTGAGGCCTTCAGCACCCTGTCGCTGCTCCTCGGCGGCATGCTGTGGTCGCGCCGCCGCCGGATGCTGCTGTAGGCCTCTTTACCCGCACCTTCCGGTCGCGAGTCAACCGAACTGGTCCGACCATCGGACCAGTTGCTCCCCGACTGTACCCGAGCATCCCCCCTGCCAGAACCTACCCACCGCCCCGCACAGTGGGGTAGAGGGGCGGGCATGGACGAGAAGACGCTCACCCGACTGCTCGAGCAGGTGAAGGGCGGCAAGGTCTCCGTGGATGACGCCGTAGGCCGGCTCAAGGACCTGCCGTTCGCCGAGCTCGGCTATGCCACCGTGGATACCCACCGCAGCCTGCGCTTCGGCTTCCCGGAAGTGGTACTCGGCGAGCCGAAGACTGCGGAGCAGATACTGGGCATCGTGGGCAAGCTGGTGGAGCGCAAGCAGCCGGTGCTGGTGACGCGGCTGCAGCCGGAAAAGGCCGAGGCGCTCGTGGCTGCCTTCCCCAAGGGCGAGTACCACGCCGTCGCGCGCATCTTCCACCTGAAGCAGGGCAAGCCGAAGGCGGGCAAGGTGACGGTGGTCACCGCGGGGACGAGCGACATCCCCGTGGCCGAGGAGGCCGCCATCACCGCGGAGGCCATGGGCGCCACGGTGAAGCGCGTGTACGACGTGGGCGTGGCGGGCATCCACCGGTTGCTGCGGCGGCGCGAGGAGATTCAAGACGCGCACGCGGCCGTGGTGGTGGCGGGCATGGAGGGCGCGCTGGCGAGTGCGGTAGGCGGGCTGGTGGGCATTCCCGTGGTGGCGGTGCCTACGTCGGTGGGTTACGGCGCCAACTTCGGAGGCGTGTCCGCGCTGCTGGCGATGGTGAACTCGTGCGCCTCCAACGTGGCGACGATGAACATCGACAACGGATTCGGAGGCGGCTTCTACGCGGCGCTCATCTCGCGCACGAAGGGCCGGCGCTGAGCCAACAACTGGGAGAACCAACCGTGCGCAAGATTCTCTACCTGGAGCCGGTGGGCGGCATCGCCGGGGACATGTTCCTGGCAGCGGGAGTGGACCTCGGCGTGTCGCCGGACGCGATTGCCCAGGCGCTGAGCGGACTGAAGGTGCCGGGCTGGAAGCTGGCGGTGAGCCGGGCGGCGCGGCACGCCATCAGCGGCACACACTTGGACGTGGTGCTGGACGAGCGCGAGGCACACCCGCACCGGGCGTACTCGGACATCCGCCAGCTCATCGAGGCGGCGACCACGTTGTCGCCCCGGGCGAAGGAGCGGGCGCTGGCGGTGTTCCGGGCCATCGGCGAGGCCGAGGCGAAGGTGCACGGAGTGTCCATCGACGCCATCCACTTCCACGAGGTGGGGGCGGTGGACTCCATCGTGGACATCTGCGGGGCAGCGGTGGTGTTGGATTTGCTCGGAGACCCGGAGGTGTACTCAGCGCCGCCGCCGCTGGGGAGCGGCACCATCCGGGTGGCGCACGGGAACATGCCCATTCCGGTGCCGGCCACGCTGGAGCTGCTCCGGGACGTGCCGGTGCGCTTCGAGGGCGTGGGCGAGCTGACGACGCCAACGGGCGCGGCGCTGCTGAAGGTGCTGGCGCGCATTGGCCAGCCGCCACCGGACTTCATCGTGGAGCGCATCGGCTACGGCGTGGGGACGAAGGACTTCAAGGACCGGCCCAACGTGCTGCGTGCGGCCATGGGCCGGGCCGAGGCACGGGCCGAGGGCCTCTGGGTGGTGGAGGCCAACCTGGACGACAGCACGCCGCAGTTGCTCGGCTACCTCCTCGAGCATGTGCTGGGGAAGGGCGCGCTGGATGCCTGGGTAGTGCCCGCCACGATGAAGAAGGCCCGGCCGGGGCACGTGCTGAGCGTGCTGGTGGAAGGGGGTGCCCGGGAGACAGTGACGGACACGCTCTTGCGCGAGTCCACCACGCTCGGGGTGCGCTCCTACTCCGTGGAGCGCACGGCGCTGGAGCGGGACTGGGTGGAGGTGGAGACGCCGTGGGGCCGGGTGCGGGTGAAGCGCGGCCTGCGCAACGGCGTGGTGCTCAACGCCCACCCTGAGTTCGAGGACTGCCGCAAGGTGGCCGAGGCCGCCGGGGTGCCGCTCAAGCAGGTGATGGCCGCAGCGCTGGCGGCGCTCAGCTCGGGGCGGTGAGGCGGTCCAGCATCAGGCCGAGGAAGTCGCTCTCGCCGTGGAAGGCCCAGCCCAGGTGCGTCTTGCAGGCCGCGCACATGGCGTACTCCCAGACGAAGCCTGGGAACCAGCTCGCCTCCGCGGTGGGCGGGCCGATGACGAGGCAGCCCTCGGCCCGGGTGAAACAGCCGAAGTGGAAGACGAAACCGGAGGGGTTGACGCGGGTGTGCGTAGCGCGTCCGTTGACGGTGGTGCGGTCGCGTTCGCGGGTGATGACATGGCCGCAGCGCGCGCAGCACAGCGGCGTCTCAGGTTCACGAGACTCCGTCTTCTCCTCGGCCTGGCGGACGGGCGTGGCCTCGGCGGGAGCGGCGGGGCTCTCCTTGAGCCGCCGTGCTCCCGGGGACTGTCGTGGCCAGGGGGAGGGATTCATGGTGTAGGGAGTCTCCTCGACTGCTCTTGCCCATGCTTGCGGACGGATGCAAGGCCGGGCCCGCGTGGTATGCCCACCACGCAAGTGGGAGGACGGTCGCCTGGCGCAAAACGAGCACATACCGCTGGAGGTCTTCGGCGTCACCAAGGTGTACCCCGGCGGTGTCCAGGCGCTCGACCAGGTCACCTTCAAGATTTTGCCGGGGGAGCGGGCCTGCCTGCTCGGCCCCAATGGCGCGGGGAAGACGACCCTCATCCGCCTGCTCACCGGCGCGCTGCGGCCCTCGTCGGGCCGGGTGAGCCTCTTCGGGCTCGGTGTCGAGGACCCTGACTTCCTCCAGGCCAAGCGGCGCGTGGGCATCGTCCCCCAGTCCCCGGGCATGTACCGAGACCTCACGGTGGACGACTTCCTCCTGCTGGTGCGCGACCTGTACGGCAGCGGGAACATCCCCGAGGTGGTGGAGGCCTTTGGCCTCGGGCCCTTCCGCACGCGGCGGATGGCGGAGCTGTCCGGAGGCATGCAGCGCCGGCTGTCCATGGCCGCCGCGCTCGTCTCCTCTCCGGAGGTGCTGCTGCTGGACGAGCCCACCGTGGGGTTGGACCCCGTGGCCACGCGCGAGGTGCACACCTTCCTGCGCAAGGTGATGCCTGGCCGCACGGTGCTGTTGTGCACGCACAACCTGGCCGAGGCCGAGGCGCTCTGCGAGAGCGCGGTCATCCTCCGTCAGGGCCGGGTGCTGCTGCACGAGCGCATCGCGACGCTGCGCCAGCGGATTCAACCGGTGCTCGTGCTGCGCGCTGCCCAGGGGCCCGAGCGGCTCGCCGAGGCCCTCTCCGCGCAAGGCTTCGTGCACACTCGCGAGGCGGACGCGGTGCATGTGCACGTGGCGGACGCGGTGGCCCAGGCACCCGGGTTGTTGCGCCACCTGCTCGGCACGGGCCTGGAGGTCTACGAGTGCCGCGTTGTGACACCGAGCCTCGAGGACCTCTTCCTGGAAGTCGTGGGGGCGAACGATGCTCGCGCGTGAGGTGCGCATCCTCTTCCGCAAGGAGTGGCGCCAGTTGCTGCGCAGCCGCGGCGCGATGCTGACGGCCCTGCTGCTGCCCATCATTCTTCTAGTCATCGTCCCGGGGCTGCAGATGCTCGGGATGAAGACCGGGGCCGCGAGGCCGGTGAACCTCCCGCCCGGAGTGGAGCTGCCCCCAGGGATGGCGGAGCTCATCCAGAGTCCCCTGGCGATGATGCGCGCCATGATGGTGCCGTTCATCGCGCTCGGCGGGCTCATCGTGCCTTCGGTGACGGCGAGCTACATCCTCATCACCGAGCGCGAGTCCCGCACGCTCGAACTGCTGGTGGCGCTGCCGGTGCGCGTGGGGCAGATATTGCTCGCCAAGCTGCTGGCCCTGCTCGCGCTGGCCTCGCTCGTCACCCTGGTCCTCTTCTCCGTGGACGCGGTGCTCATCCTCGCGTGGGACATCGGCTCGCCCGGCTTCGTGCTGGCCCTGCTGCTGGTGCTGCTGACGTCGCTGACCTTCTCCACCACCACCGCGTTGCTCGTCAGCTTGCTGGCGCGCGACTTCCGCACGGCCAACAACATCAACGGCCTGCTCATCGGCCCTACCATCCTCGTCTGCTTCGCCGTCGTGCTGGCGGTGCCGGGCCCCATCGTCACATCGCTGCTGCTCGCGGCGCTGTTCGCGGTAGGGTCCGGAGTGGCCACCTTCGTGGCCATGAAGGTGGTCACTTTCGAGCGTCTGCTGCGCTGACCTTCCTGGAAACCCATGCTCCCGACCCTCATCACCGAGCTGCACGCCGAGCCGCTGGACCTCTCCCTCACCGAGCCGTTCGCCATCGCCACGGGCGCGCCGACCATGGCGAACAACGTGCTGGTGCGCCTGACGCTGGCGGACGGGACGGTGGGGCTGGGCGAGTCCGCGCCCTTCACCGCGGTGTCCGGAGAGACGCAGGCCAGCACGCTGGAGGCCATTCACTCCATGCGCCAGACGCTGCTGGGGAAGGATGCGCGGGGGTGGCGTCCCCTCGGTGCGCTCCTGGGCGAGGCCTTGCCGGGTGCTCCCTCGGCGCTCTGTGGCATTGAGCTGGCGCTGTTGGACGCGCTGGGCCGCCACTACCGGATGCCGCTGGCCACTTTCTTCGGCGGGTCGGGCACGGGGTTGGACATCGACATGACGGTGACGGCGGGTGATGAGGCGCACGCAGCGTCCTCGGCCCGGGCCATCGTCGCGCGGGGCATCCGCACCATCAAGGTGAAGGTGGGCGCGCTGTCGGCGGAGGAGGACGTGCGGCGCATGGTCATCATCCGCCGCGAGGCGCCCGGAGCGCGGCTGTTCGCGGATGCCAACGGGGGCTACACGGTGGCGCAGTCGCGCGCCTTCCTCGCGGGACTGGAGGCCGAGGGTGTTCCCCTGGCCCTCTTCGAGCAGCCCGTGCCTCGCGAGGACTGGGAGGGCATGGCCGAGCTGACGCGCTCGTCCCGGGTGCCCATCTGCGCGGATGAGTCGGCCCGCACGGCGAAGGACGTGCTGCGCCTGGCTCGCGAGGGCGGTGCGCACGGCGTCAACCTCAAGCTGATGAAGAGCGGCGTGGTGGAGTCGCTGGCCATGTGGAACCTGGCGCGAGCCTCCGGCATGGAGCTGATGATGGGCGGCATGGTGGAGAGCACCCTGGCCATGAGCAGCGCGGCGCACTTCGCGGCCGGGTTGGGCGGCTTCGACTACGCGGACCTGGACACGCACCTCTTCATCCGGGAGCACTCCTTCCGCGGGGGCCTGCGGATGCAGGATGGGCGGGTGGACATTGGCCACGTCCAGGCAGGCCACGGCGTCGATTTGGGCTGAGCGCGCCGGGTGCCTGTGCCAGCGTAGCCCGCGCCGGCGGTGTATGCCGGTTGGGGGAGACGGCATGTTGGACGCACTCGTGGTGGGAGCCGGGCCCACGGGCCTGACGATGGCCTCGGAGCTGGCGCGGCATGGCCTGCGGTGTCGAATCGTGGATCAGCTCGAGGCGCCCTCGGTGTTGTCGCGAGCGCTGGCGGTGCAGGCCCGCACGCTCGAGGTCTTCGACGACTTTGGCATCGCCGAGCAGGCCCTCGCGCGGGGGCGGAGGACCGAGGCCTTCAACGTGGTGGGTGGCGGAGGCGTACGCACCCGGGTGCCCATGCAGGCCTTCTCCTGGATGGAGACGCGCTTCCCCTTCATGCTCATGCTGCCGCAGGACGCCACCGAGGCGCTGCTCACCGAGCACCTGGGCGCGTTGGGCGGGAAGGTGGAGCGGGGCCTGGCGCTGGAGGACTTCCGGCAGGACGCGGACGGCGTGGAGGCCACGCTGAAGCGGACGGATGGCCGGGTGGAGAGAGTGAAGGCGCGCTGGCTGTTGGGGTGTGATGGCGCGCGCAGCCGGGTGCGCAAGGCGGCCGGCATCCCTTTCGAAGGCGAGACATACGACGACGCGTGCGTGCTGGCGGACGTGCGCGTGGACTGGCCGCTCGGGCAGGGGGAGCTGGTCATCATGCCGTCCATGCACGGCGTGGTGGGGGCCTTCCCCATGCCAGGGGAGTACCGCTACCGGCTGTTCTGCATCATGCCGCGGGACATGCTCCCGGAGGGAGATGAGTCGACGCCCCTCACACTGGAGGAGATGCAGGGGATATTGGAGCGCATGTCACCGGTGCCGGTGCGCGTGAGTGAGGCGCGCTGGCTGACGCGCTACCGGCTGCACCGCCGGGGTGTGCCGCGCTACCGCCAGGGCCGCGTGTTCCTCGCCGGAGATGCCGCGCACATCCACAGCCCCGCGGGAGGGCAGGGGATGAACACGGGCATCCAGGATGCCTACAACCTCGCTTGGAAGCTGGCGCTCGTCACCCGAGGCCGTGCACCGGAGTCGCTGCTCGACACCTATGAGCTGGAGCGACACCCCGTTGGGCAGATGCTGCTGGAGGGCACGGACAGACTCTTTGGCCTGATGACGCGAGGAGGGACCTTCTCTCGCTTTCTACGGGCGTACGTGGCACCCCGGCTCGCGAAGGGCCTGCTCGGGAGCACCTTCACGCAGCGGCGCCTGTTCCACTTCGTCTCGCAGCTCGCCATCCACTACCGGAGCAGCCCGCTGTCCACCGAGCGCATCTGGGGCGAGGAGGTGGGCGGCGTGCGGCTGGAGGACGGCCCCGCGCCCGGTGAGCGCATGCCGGAGCTGCCGGTGAAGGGGGAGGGCGTGGAGCGCATGCACGAGCTGCTGCGCGGCCCCCAGCACGCGCTGCTGCTGTTCACCGGATTGAAGCCCGAGGCGAAGGGGCGGGGTGAGCTGGTGACGCTCGCGCGGAGGCTGGAGGGGGTGTATGGGCCGCTGCTGAAGGTGCGCGTGGTGGTAGCGGGGGAGGGCACACCGAGCCCCTTCGTGCTGGCCGATGGGGATGGTGCGCTGCATCGCCGCTTCGGCGCTGGGGCGGAGTGCTTCTACCTGGTCCGGCCAGACGGGTACGTGGGGCACCGCGAGAGGCCCATTGAGCCGAAGCGGCTCGAAGCGGAGCTCGCTCGGCGCCTGGGTCCGCTCGGGGCAGGAGGCGAGAAACGCGTCGCGAGCTGAGCCCACGCCAAGACACCCTCTCCCTCTGAGAGAGGGCTGGGGTGAGGGTCATCCTGCTGCCAGAGGTACAAAAGTGCGTTGTTGCTGCTGGCCCGGTGCGTTTCACTGGTCACCGGTGACGAGTGGAATGGAGCCAGCGGGTTTCACTTGTCACCGGTGACAAGTGGAATGGAGCCAGCGGGTTTCACTTGTCACCGGTGACAAGTGGAATGGAGCCAGCGGGTTTCACTTGTCACCGGTGACAAGTGGAATGAACCCAGCGAGTTTCACTGGTCACCGGTGACGAGTGGAATGAACCCAGCGAGTTTCACTGGTCACCGGTGACAAGTGGAATGGTCCCAGCGAGTTTCACTGGTCACCGGTGACGAGTGGAATGGACCGGCCTCGTTTCACTGGTCACCGGTGACCAGTGGAATGGTCCCAGCCGGCGTCTCCTCAGCCCTGCGCCGCCTCCGCCGGGGAGGAGCTCCCGCCTCCGGAGCCGAGCAGCGTGCGCCAGGCGGTGGCCAGGAGGATGATTGCGCCACCTACGATCGCCCAGGGCCCGGGCCGCTCCCCGGCGAAGAGGAAGGTCCACACCGGGTTGAGCACCGGTTCGAGCAGGATGAGCAGCGAGGCCTCCACCGCGGGTGTCTCGCGCAGGCCGCGCTGGAAGAGGGCGTAGGCAAGAGCGAGCTGGAATACGCCGAGGAAGATGAGCAACCCGATGTCCAGGGAGGTTGGCGCGGGGCCGCTGAGCGCGGGAAACAGCACGCTGGCACCCGCGATGAGGTTGCCCCACACGAGCACCGACGAGCCCTCCTCACCCACCGCGCGCAGCCCGAGGATGCACAGCGCGAAGGCGACGCCCGAGCCCAGGGCAATCACATTGCCCCAGAGTTGCCCCGGGGCGAGCTGATCCAAGAAGAAGAGGCTCAGGCCGAGCAGGAACACGGGCACCGCGGCCAGCTCACCGCGCGAGGGGCGCTCGCGCAGCAGGAGTGGGGACAGGAGCAACACGTAGAGCGGTGCGGTGTCCTGCAGGAAGATGGCGTTGGCGGAGGTGGTGAGCTTGTTGGCGAGGATGAACGACACCACCGTGGCGGCGTAGGCCACCGAGGCCGCGAGCCCTCGCCAGGACGGAAGCTTGCGACCGGCGGGGATGGCGAGCGCGAGCACCAGGGCCGCGACGAGCGAGCGGCCGGAGGCGAGCTGCCAGGCCGACAGGGAAGAGAGCTTCACGGCGGCGCCGGCAGTGGACCAGAGCACGGCGGCGGCGAGCAGGTAGAGACGAGAGCGGAGCATGGGATGCGCGGGTGACTCATATGCCGGTCGCCCGGGGAAAACCACCGGCGAGGGGTGCATGCACTGCTACGATCGCAGCCATGAGTGAGGGACCCTCGGTCCGCAGCCCTTTGACCCTGCCGCCCATTCCGGCGGTGCTCATCGCCATCCTCTCCGTGCAGGGAGGAGCCGCTCTGGCCAAGGGACTCTTCCCGGCGCTCGGCCCGGCCGGCACCGCGGGGCTGCGCATCTGTCTGGCCGCGCTCCTGCTGCTCGCCGTCTTCCGCCCGCCTCTCACGCGCTTCACCCGGGAACAGTGGGCCGCGGTTCTTCCCTACGGCGTGGTGCTCGGCGCCATGAACCTCAGCTTCTACCTGGCCCTCGCCCGCATCCCGCTCGGGCTGGCCGTCACCCTGGAGTTCCTCGGGCCGCTCGGGCTCGCCGTGCTCGGCTCGCGGCACCTCTCGGACTTCCTCTGGGTGGCGCTGGCCGCGGCCGGCATCGTGCTTCTCGCCCCATGGAGCGGAAGGGCGGATGCGCTCGACCTCTGGGGCGTGCTGCTGGCGGTGTTCGCGGGTGCTTGCTGGGCCGCGTACATCGTGCTCGGAGGGCGCGTCTCGCGCCGGTTGCCGCATGGGCAGAGCGTCGCCGCGGGCATGATGATCGCGGCCCTCACGGTGCTCCCCTTCACGCTGACGGACGTGCTTGCCGCGTGCTTCACCCCCACGTTGATGGGGGCGGCCCTGGGCGTGGCGGTCCTCTCCAGTGCGCTGCCCTACACCCTGGAGATGATGGCGCTGCGGTCCCTGCCGAGCCGCACCTTCGGCATCCTGATGAGCCTGGAGCCAGCGGTGGCCGCGCTGATGGGCTTGTTGGTCCTCGGTGAGCAACTCTCGGGCCTGCAGTGGGTGGCGATCGTCTGTGTGAGCGCCGCGTCCGCGGGCTCCACGCTCACGGCCAGCCGTGTTCGCCCTCCCGTCGACGCGTGAGGGGACACGCCCCTTTCAGGCACCCAGGAAGCGCCGGTACCGGGCCTCGACGGCCATGTAGACGGCGTAGGCCACGAGGCCCGCGGCGGTCAGCGCCAGCAGCACGGTGCCGTGGGATTGGGCCGCGAGCGTCTCCAGCGCCCCATCCAGTCCCCGGGCCCGCCGAGGGTTGGCGGTGAGCGCCGCCTGGACGAGAAACCCGCCGATGAGCACGAAGACGAGCCCGCGCGCGAGGATGCCCAGCTTGGAGATTCGTACCGCCCACTCCGCTTGCTGCGGGCGCAGCTCGTCCAGCCGGAGCTTCTTGCGGAACTTCTCCTTCCAAGCCTTGTAGACCTGCCAGAAGCCCATGCCGGCGATGACGAGGCCCACGACGGCGACGAGGGCCTGTCCGAAGGGCTGCGACATCAACCGGGCCGTCCAGGACTGGGCGCTCTGGTCTCCACTCGCGCCGGTACCTCCCGTTCCCAGCACCAGTCGGAAGGCCGCCAAGGCGAGGAACGCATGGATGGCGGCACTCACCAGGTAGAACCCTCGGAGGAAGAGTCCCTTCGCGTCGGTGCCCTTGCCGTCCGGGTCCATCCAGGCCTGCACCACGCGCCAGAGGACGTAGCCCACCAGGCCCACCGCCACCACCGCGAGCAGCGCCTTGCTCCAGGAGCCCCGAGCCAGCGTGGCCAGTGCTCCCTTGGTGTCGGTTGTCCTGCCTCCCGAGCCGAAGGCGACCTGGAGCGCGAGCACGCCAATCACCGCGTACACCACGCCCTTGGCCAGGTAGCCGAGGCGGGCCAGCCGCTCCGTCCACGGGTTGTGCATTGCCTTCGCCCCGAGTCGGTCTCCCTGGTGCTTCAGTTCCGAGGCCTTACGGCCGAGCCCGTTCCCCATCGGTCCTCCCTCCCACACCGGAGCGCCAGAGCCACTGTCCGGCGGTGCGGTGCATCCTTTCGGAAGGTAGGCTCATGAAGCGTCGCCTCTCGGGGAGCGCCTGGCCGGAGGCTCGGCCTTCGGGCCACCGGCTAGAAGTCGCTCCCATCCGCCCGCTTGCCCGGCGAGGAACCGAGGGTCGAGTTCAACTCGTCGATGAACACCGGAGGGGGCCACGACACCGTGAAGGCGGTGTCGCTCTGGTCGGCTGCCGCCGGGGCCGAGGCATCGCTCACCCGCACGAGGGCCTGCGCCGTCGTCGCTGTCACCGAGGGCACCGTCCACGTGTACTGCCCGCTGGCCGCCGGCACACTTGGGGCCAGCACCTGCCACGTCAAACCGTTGTCGGGCGAGAACTCGAGCCTCACCGAGCTGATGCCATCTGCCGTCCAGGTGAGGGTCTGCACGGTGCTCGAGGTGAGCTGCTCGCCGCCGTTGGGGGAGGTGAGCCGCAGGGTTGAAGGAGGCGGGGACGTCACGTTGAACCTGAAGCGGCTGAGCACCGGGTAATGGTCCGAGGTGGTGTCCTTGTACTGGGGGATATATTCATCCGGCCGCAGCGCCTGGGCGGAGTTGCTCACGTAGGCCGCCTGCAGCTCGTTGCTGACGAGCTGGTGGTCGATGAACGCGGTGTTGCTCACCGTGCTGCGCACGTTGGCGAGCGACAGGGGCCGGGTGAGGAAGGTGTAGTCCGCCGGGTAATCCAGGAAGTTCTGGTACGGAGTGGGCAGGTAGGGGCTGCTCGAAGACTCCCGGGTGATGGACACATCCACGTCGTCATTCCAGTCGCCGAGCACGATGAAGGGGGTGTTCGGAAACTGTGCATCCAGGTAGCTCTTGAGCGCCACCGCGGCGTTTTTGCGGCGGTTGTAGGAGCCCGTGTCGTTGAACGCCTTCATGTGCAGCACGATGGCCACCAGGTCCACGCTCGTCCCGTTGCGCGTGATGCGCAGCTTCACCTGGAGCGGGGGCCGCGTACCGAATTCGTAGTTACTCGAGGTCAGGATGATCCGCGCGTCCTGCACGCTGACCACGTCCGAGCGGAAGAGGATGCCCACCTTCTGCTCGTCGGGGTCGTAGTAGGAAGTGCCGAACTCGACGATCGGGTCGTTGGCCATGAAGCCGTCGTAGCCGGGCATCTGCTTCAGCGCGTTGAACTCCTCGGCGTCCACCAGCTCCTGAAGGCCCCAGAAGTCCGCCCCGACGGTCGTGATGACCGTCTTCACGTTGTCGAGCTGCAGCGCATCGTCCGTGGGGCCTTGGCTCGCGTAGCCGAACCATTCGACGTTCCAGTTGGCCGCGCTGAACGCCAGGGAGGTCCCTCCGTCACCGCCATCACCTCCGTCGGGCGTACCCGGGCGGACCATCAGTCCGAGCAGCTTCATGGCCTGCGCGCCGTGGACGTCCTGCACGCGCACGGAGGGGGAGAATGAGCCCGACTCCAGCGGCACGCCCGTGAGCTGGCCGTCCTCGCCCAGCGTGAGGCCCGAGGGCAGCGAGCCGCCCACCAGCGTCCAGCGCAGGGGTCCCTGGCCGTCGCTGGCCTGGAGCTGGACCGTGTACGTCTCACCCACGGTGGCGGCGGGCAGCGAGGTGGTGCTGACGGCCGGAGCAGGGTGGACGCGCAGTGGGTACGTCCGTGCATTCACGGCGCCCGCCGAGTCCTTCACCTGCACCGTGAAGGTGTACGGGCCCGGTACCGTGGCCGGACCCTTCAGCAGTCCCTGGCCCGTGGTGAAGAAGAGGCCGGGGGGCAGCTTTTCCAGCGAGTACCGCAGGGGGGGCGTGCCTCCGGTGGCGGCGAAGCTCTGCTCGAAGGGCGCGCCCTCGGTGGTTTCCAACTGCTCCAGCTCGGGCAACTGGAGGGGCGTGTTTCCGCCGGGCGTCGGCCCGGGGCAGGCACCAAGAAAGGCGAGGACGGCGAGCGTCCCCAGCATGCGGGCGAATGGCATGGTGAGTCGGGCTCCGGACTCGGGACCGGGGTGGCCCCAGGGAGCCCGACTCTAGCGTGTCGGCTGGCCGACACAGAAGCAGGACGCGGCCTACGGCGTCGGCGCGGCCAGGATGCGCTTGAGCTCGTCCTTGTCGTTGGAATAGTCGAAGGACTCGTACAGCTTGAAGCCGTTCTCCAGGTCCAGCAGGCGCGGGCGCAGCATGCGCATCGCCTTCAGCCGGTCCTGGGAGAAGCGGAAGTTGCGGAGGATGTCCTGCGTCTGGGCCACCAGGAAGTACTGGGTGCTCACGGCCTCCTCCAGCACGGCGAGCTGGTCATCCGAGAAGGGCTCGTTGCGGATGGCGGCCACCAGCGAGCGCAGCATGGCCTCGGTGATGGGCTGCACCGTGGGCAGCGGCGGGGGCCGCTGAGGCTCCAGGCGCGTGGGGGGGGCATTCGTCACCTGCCGGCCCACCTCCTTGAGATCCGCGCGCGCGTCATCGATCAGCTTCAGCAGCTGCTTGTCCTTCTTGGCCTTGCTCGCGGCCTGGGCGAGCCTGTCGTTGATGACGGCCAGCTGCCGCATCAGCGTGTCGCGATCCACCACCACGGGGGTGGCCTGCGTGTTCGGGAGCGGGGCACCCGGACCCGGACCCGGGGGCGGCCGGAAGTCGGCCTTGGCGGTGGGTGGCTCCTGTTTGTTGTTCTGGGCCAGGGCCGGGGCGGCCAGCAGGGTCGCCACGGCAATCAAGACTGCTCTCATCCGTCTCTCCAGGGGTGAAGATTGCTTTGCGCTCCGGGCGGGGGTGCAGTCTGATGCAGTGGCCTGCGCTCGCCGGATGGGCGCGCACTATAGCTTGCCGGGCCGGATGCCGGCGGCTCGCACTGTCCGTGAGGGAGAAGAGACCGATGGCCGAGAAATGGGACAAGCAGCTGATGGACTTCCTCAAGCGCACCGGGGAGGAGCTCAAGCGCTCCGGCGAGGAGCTCAAGACCGAGGCGCAGCGCTTGATGGTGGAGGTGAAGGATCCCGCCAAGCAGGCCAAGGTGAAGGAGGGCATCGAGAACCTGCGTACCTTCGCGGTGACGGCAGGCAAGCAGGTGGCCGAGCGCATCGAGACCGCCGTGCGCCAGGTGGAGGAGACGATCGAGGGGGCCATCGAGGGCAACAAGGAGTCGCCCCCCCCGGCCAAGCCTCCTCGCACGGCCGCTCCCCCGGCTCCGGCCGCGTCCTCCGAGACCCCGCCCCCTACTGCGAAGAAGGCGGCGTCCAAGGCGGGCACCAAGTCGATTGGCCGCAAGAAGACGGCCACCAAGGCCCCCGCCAAGAAGGCCGCCGCCAAGACGGGGGCCAAGAAGTCCATCGGCCGGAAGAAGCCCGCCCGTCCGGCCTCCTGAGGAGCATTCATTCGCTCTGGAATCCTCTAGGAGGGCCACATGGGCGGCCTGCGTCTGGCCGCCCCGGGCGTTGGATCAACCTGCGCCCCATGACATAGTGCGCCCGTGGCCGGCTCCAATCGAGACGAGAAGGGCAGTTTCCAGACGGACATCTCGCAGGACGTCATCGACGCGGCGCTGGAGAGCGTCGATCGTCACGTCCAGCCTCCCGCCTTGGACGAGCAAGAGGAAGAGCTCCCCGAAGGCGCGAGGACGCTGGAGGTGGAGATGCCCGAGGGCGCGATGACCCTCGACGTGGAGATTCCCGAGGGTGGCTTCGGGGAGCCGGAGGCTCAGGAGGAGGCCAACGCCGGTGGGCTGCGGGCCGCGCTGCATGAGTCCCATCGCGAGCTGAGCGAGATGCGCCGCGAGCGGGACTCGACGCGCGAGCTGTTGGCGCAGGCCCGCCGCGAGCTGGAGGATGCGCGTCAGCAGCTCGAGTTCAGCCAGACCCGGAGCCGCGAGACGATGGAGCGCCTCAAGGACAGCCATGAGCGCGCCCTGCGTGCCGCGGCCGACCTGGAGAACTACAAGAAGCGCGCTCAGAAGGAGAAGGAGGAGGTCCAGAAGTTCGGCTCCGAGCGCCTGCTCAAGGACTTCCTCCCGGTGGTGGACAACCTGGACCGCGCGCTGGAGGCGGCCCAGAAGTCCGCTGACTTCGAGAGCCTGCGCACGGGCGTGGAGATGACGCGCAAGCTCTTCGACAGCGCCTTTGGCAAGCACGGCGTGAAGGGCTTCTCCGCCGTTGGCCAGCCGTTTGATCCTCGCCTGCACGAGGCCATGCAGCAGGCGGAGAGCGCCGCGGTACCCGCGGGCCATGTCCTTTACGAGGCCGTGCGCGGCTACACGCTCAACGAGCGGCTCATGCGGCCCGCGTTGGTCGTGGTGGCGCGCGCTCCGGCGGCCCAGCCGCCCGCGGCCGAGACAACTTCTTCAGAAACGACGCCGGGTGGTGAGCCCACGGGGGGGATCACCACCGAGCAGACCGGAACCACTCCCTCGGGGAGCCAGTAGGACGTCATGGGCAAGGTGATTGGAATCGATCTGGGGACGACGAACTCGTGCGTCGCCGTCATGGAGGGCGGCGAGCCGGTGGTCATCCCCAACAGCGAGGGCAGCCGCACCACGCCGTCGATGGTGGGTTTCACCGAGTCCGGTGAGCGCCTGGTGGGCCAGATTGCCAAGCGGCAGGGCATCACCAATCCGGAGAACACCGTCTTCGCCGTCAAGCGGCTCATCGGCCGCAAGTTCGACTCGCCCGAGGCCAAGAAGGCCATCAGCGTGAGTCCCTTCCGCGTGGCGCCCAGCCCCAACGGGGACGCCTGGGTGGAGATCCGCGGCAAGGGCTACAGCCCGCCGGAAATCAGCGCCATCGTGCTGATGAAGATGAAGCAGACGGCCGAGGATTACCTGGGTGAGCCCGTCACCGAGGCGGTCATCACCGTCCCGGCCTACTTCAACGACAGCCAGCGCCAGGCCACCAAGGACGCCGGCCGCATCGCCGGCCTCACCGTGCTGCGCATCATCAACGAGCCCACGGCCGCGGCGCTCGCCTACGGCCTGGACAAGGTGCGTGAGGCCGGCTCCGAGCGCATCGCCGTCTACGACCTGGGCGGTGGCACGTTCGATATCTCCATCCTGGAGCTCAACTCGGGCGTCTTCGAGGTGAAGAGCACCAACGGCGACACCTTCCTGGGTGGTGAGGACTTCGACCAGCGCCTCATCGACTTCCTGGCCAAGCGCTTCGCCGAGCAGAACAACGGCCTGGACCTGCGCAAGGACCGCATGGCGCTGCAGCGCCTGAAGGAGGCGGCCGAGCGCGCCAAGCACGAGCTGTCCAGCGCGACGGAGACGGAGGTGAACCTCCCCTTCATCACCGCGGACGCCACGGGCCCCAAGCACCTCACCGAGACGGTCGAGCGCAGCACCTTCGAGGCGCTGGTGGCGGACCTCGTCGAGCGCTCCATCGAGCCGTGCCGCATCGCGCTCAAGGACGCGGGCATTGCCGCGCAGCAGATTCAGCAGGTGCTGCTGGTGGGCGGCATGACGCGCATGCCGGCGGTGCAGCAGAAGGTGAAGGACTTCTTCGGCAAGGAGCCGCACAAGGGCATCAACCCGGACGAGGTCGTCGCCGTGGGCGCGGCCATCCAGGGTGGCGTGCTCAAGGGCGAGGTGAAGGACGTCCTCCTGCTGGACGTGACGCCGCTGTCGCTGGGCGTGGAGACGGCTGGCGGCGTCTTCACCAAAATCATCGACAAGAACACCACCATCCCCTGCAAGAAGAGCCAGGTGTTCTCCACGGCGGTGGACAACCAGCCCCTGGTGTCCGTGCACGTGCTGCAGGGCGAGCGCGAGATGGCGGTGGACAACAAGACGCTGGCTCGCTTCGAGCTGGTGGGCATCCCCCCGGCGCCCCGTGGCGTGCCGCAGATTGAGGTCTCCTTCGACATCGACGCCAACGGCATCGTGCACGTGAGCGCCAAGGACCTGGGCACCGGCAAGGTGCAGCAGGTGCGCGTGGTGGGTAACTCGGGTCTGTCCGAGGCGGAGATTCAGGGGATGATTTCCGACGCCCAGGCCAACCAGTCCAGCGACAAGCTGAAGAAGGAGCTGGCCGAGCTGCGCAACAACGCCGACTCGCTCATCTACACCACCGAGAAGAGCCTGGAGGAGTACGGCAATGTCCTCCAGGAGAAGGACCGCGAGGAGATCAAGGCCGACGTAGACAACCTCAAGACGTTGATGACGGGCCAGGATGCCGCCGCCATCAAGGAGGCCTACCAGCGCCTGGAGACCAGCGCCTACCGCATCGCGGATGCGCTCTACGCGGACCAGTCCAAGTCCGGCTCCTGAGCCGGACCGCGGGCCTCTTCCCGGGGCCCGCCTTCCCGGTGTTCAATGGGCAGCGTGGAATTCCCTTCGCTCGAAGCCGAAGTCGCCTTCCTGCGCGGCCTCAACGCCGTGGTGCGGATGTCCGATGACATCCTCGAGGACTGCCTCGAACGGGGCCTGAGCCTCGACGCGGCCGTGGATGTCTTCCTCACC
This sequence comes from Archangium lansingense, assembly GCF_026626635.1. GTDB lineage: Bacteria > Myxococcota > Myxococcia > Myxococcales > Myxococcaceae > Archangium > Archangium lansingense. Next base: position 11,988,970 of record NZ_JAPNKA010000001.1, on the reverse strand, counting down.
CAGTGCGCGCGGCTGGTGCATGCCTCGGCGGGCTTCGTCAGCCTCCGAGGGACGGCGGGCCCCGTGCTCACCCGGGTGTTGGGCCAGCTCGGGACGGACGTCTTCGAGGCCGCGAGCTGGAAGGGTGCGCATCCCCTGTCCGATGGGCGGATGATCTTCTGCGCTCCGTTGGCGCTCGGCCGGCTGGAGCTGGGCACCCTGGGGCTGGTGGTGGAGGGGTGCTTCGACGATGGCGGCTGGCTGGTGATGAAGCTGGTGGAGGCCATTGGAGATCAGCTCGACAACGCGGTGCTGGCCTTCCTGTCGCTCACCGACGGCCGCAGCGTGCTGGAGCGGCTGGACGAGCTGGCCCCCGACGATGATCCAGTGACGGGGCCGCGCGGACGCATCGGCCGCTACGAGCTGGTGACGCCGCTGGGCACCGGGGGCATGGCGCAGGTGCTGGTGGCGCGCACGCGGGGCCCCGAGGGACTCGGCCGGCTGGTGGCGCTCAAGCGGATTTTGCCGCACCTGGTCTCGGACCCGGACATCGTGAAGCAGTTCCTGGACGAGGCCCGCATCGGGCTGCGGCTGTCGCACCCCAACCTCGTCACCTTCCACGACTTCGGCGAGTCGCAGGGCACGTACTACCTGGTGATGGAGCTGGTGCGAGGGGTGGACTTCGACCGGCTGCTGAAGACCACGCGGCCCTCTCCAGCCATGACGGTGGCCATTGTGCAGCAGGCGCTGCATGGGCTGCATGCGGCACACCTGGCGCGGGGCGAGGACGGGGCCCCGCTGCGGCTGGTGCACCGGGACTTGTCGCCGCACAACCTGATGGTGGGCTTTGACGGGCGGGTGAAGGTGCTGGACTTCGGCGTGGCCAAGGCGCGCGCCCAGCGCACCGTGACGCTGCCGGGCATCGTGAAGGGCAAGCCCCTCTACATGTCGCCGGAGCAGGCGCGCGGCGAGCGGCTGGATGCGCGCAGCGATCTCTTCGCCGTGGGCCTCATCCTCTATGAGGCCTTCACCGGCAAGCGCGCGTTCGACCGGGGGGACGAGCTGGAGTCCATGCACGCCATCTGCGACGACCGGCTGAGCCGACCGGCTAGCATCGCCCTGCCGCTCTGGGAGGTGTTGGAGGTGGCGCTCGCGAAGGAGCCGGGCAACCGCTTCGCCAGCGCGCTCCAGATGGCGGAGGCGCTGGCGGAGGCGTGTGCCCCGGCGCGCGAGGTGGACGTGGGCCGGCTCATGTCCACGCACTTCCCCGAGCGCCTGCGCGGCTTCGAGCGCCTGGAGCGCGTCCACCTCTCGGGGAACACGCCCGCGGCGGGCGAGACGCGCTTGCGCCCCGCCGTGCCGGACCGCTCGAACCGTTAGATGCCGCGCTTGTTCTTCGGGTCGGTCTCGCTGCTGAGGTCCAACTTGCGCGTGCCCTCCGTCTCGTCGCGGCGCGTCCGCATGTGGCCGTCCCCGTAGAGCTCGTCGTGGACCTTCTCCTCGTCCGTCAGTGCGCGGCTGCGGGCCGAGTCTTCTTCGGCGCGCAGGGGCGTCGTGACCACCGTCTCCTCATGGGTGGCGCGCATGACGGGCCGCTCCACCGGCTGCTGAGGGATGGGGATGCCCACCCCCGTGTCCACCGGGGTGGAGATGCCCGTGCGGCTGCCGGTGGAGGTGAAGCCTCGGGTCCGGTCCTCCTCGGTGAGGATGGGGCTGGCCCGAGCGCCCTCCGTGTTGTACGGGCCGATCTCCTGGGCTCCCAGGTCCTGCGTGGTCAGGCCCTCGGGGCGTGAGACGCGGCTGGTCCCGATTCCCTCACGCTGGGCGATGGTGTCGGAGCCATAGGGCATCTCGTCGGAGAACGACCGGAGGCTGTCCTTGCCGTGCGCCAGGATGACCTCCCCGTTGCGCAGCTCGCTGATCTCCGAGTACCGGACGGAGTAGTCCTTGGGGAAGAAGAGCCCCTTCTCGATGTGGAACTCCATGTCGCCTACGGCGTACACCTTGCCGAGCTTGTGCCCGTCGACGCTGCGGACGGTCATGCCTTCCTTGATGTCTCCTCGCTGATACATGTCCGCCTCCTGGGAATGTTCGTCTTCCAGAAAGGTGGGGACCGGGGGGCAGGAGGGCATCCTCCGGGAGGGGGGAGAGGAGGGCCTCGGCGGCTTGTTGGCCCTATAAAGGAGGGGATGCATGTGACTCCGGGTGGAAAAACCCCCGGGCGGGCATCCGGGCAAGGTGTTGCGAGCTTGACCCCTCTTTCGCATCCCCATAGAAAACCGGGGCTTTTGCCGTCGCCCCCATCCTCCCCCAGCCCCAGGAGATGCCCCGCATGCGCCGTTTCGCTCCGATGCTGCTCGCCGCGTTCGCGCTGTTCGCGGCCGCCTGCGAGAAGAAGACCCAACCTGCTCCCTCGGGTGAGGGAGCCCCGGGCGGCCAGGTTGCCCAGCCTGCGGCCGGTGGTGGGACCCCCTCGGATGCGAACACCATCCTGCTCGGCGAGGTGGGCAGCCTCACCGGCGCCCAGGCCACCTTCGGGGTGTCCACCCGCAACGGTATCGAGCTGGCCCTCAAGGAGGCCAACGCGGCCGGCGGGGTGAAGGGCAAGAAGCTGGCGGTGCGCGTCTATGACGACCAGGGCAAGCCCGAGGAGGCTGCTCAGGCTGTTACCCGCCTCATCACCCAGGACAAGGTGGTGCTCATCCTTGGCGAGGTGGCCTCGTCCAACTCCCTGGCCATGGCCGAGAAGTCCCAGGCGGCCGGGGTGCCCATGATTACCCCGTCCTCCACCAACCCCTCCGTCACCCAGAAGGGCGACTACATCTTCCGCGTGTGCTTCATCGATCCCTTCCAGGGCTTCGTGATGGCGAAGTTCGCCCGCGAGAACCTGAAGGCGGGGCAGGTGGCCGTCCTCCAGGACAACAAGAGCGCCTACTCCATCGGCCTCAAGGATGTGTTCACGCAGAAGTTCGCGGAGATGGGCGGCAAGATTGTCGCCACGGAGAGCTACTCCCAGGGCGACACGGACTTCCGCTCGCAGCTCACCACCATCAAGAAGACGAAGCCGCAGGCCATCTACGTGCCGGGCTACTACAACGACGTGGGCATCATCGCCCGCCAGGCGCGCGAGCTGGGCCTGACGGTGCCGCTGATGGGCGGCGATGGGTGGGACTCCGAGAAGCTCTTCGAGCTGGCCGGCAACACGCTGGATGGCAGCTACTTCTCCAACCACTACTCGCCGGACAACCCGGATCCGAAGGTGCAGAAGTTCATCTCGGACTACAAGGCGGCGTACGGCGGCGTGCCGGACGCGCTGGCGGCGCTCGGCTATGACGCGGCCAAGGTGGCCATCGCCGCGCTCGAGCGGGCCAAGGACCTGAGCGGCCCCTCCGTGCGCGATGCCATCGCCCAGACCAAGGACTTCCCGGGCGTGGCGGGCACCATCTCCCTGGACGAGAACCGGAATGCGGTGAAGTCGGCGGCCATCCTCAAGATCGCCAACGGCAAGACCGAGTTCGTCACCACCATCAATCCGTAATGTCCGAGCTCATTCAGCACCTCATCAACGGCATCGCCGCGGGTACCATCTACGCGCTCGTCGCGCTCGGGTACACGATGGTGTACGGCGTGCTCAAGCTCATCAACTTCGCCCACGGCGACGTGATGATGGTCGGCGTGTACATGGGCTACGCCACGGCGTTCGCGCTGGGGCGTGAGGCGCAGAGCTCGCCCTGGGGGGTGCTGACCATCTTCCTGGTGGCCATGGGCGGGTGTGCGCTCATGGGCTTCCTCATCGAGCGCTTCGCCTACCGGCCGCTGCGCGAGAAGCCGCGGCTCACCTCGCTCATCACCGCCATCGGCATCTCGTTCACGCTCTCGTACGGCTTCCAGCTCGACATCGGCTTCCTGCCGGGCTCGGCGCCGCGCGCCTTCCCGCAGATCATCAAGCCCTCGCAGTGGTTCACCCTGGGCGATCCCGAGTTCCCGGACGTGGTGCTGTGGAACTGGCAGGTCATCTCCCTGATTGTGGCGGTGGCGCTGATGGCGGGCCTGCAGTACCTCGTCTACAGCACGCGCTTCGGGCGGGCGATGCGGGCGGTCTCGTTCGACCACCGCGTGGCGGCGCTGATGGGCATTCCCACCGACCGGGTCATCTCGGTGACGTTCATGATCGGCAGCGCGCTGGCGGCGGGCGCGGGCCTGCTGTACGCCATCAAGGACACGTCGGTGAGCCCGCTGATGGGGCTGATGGTGGGCCTGAAGGCCTTCGTGGCGGCGGTCATCGGTGGCATCGGCAACGTGCCGGGGGCCGTGGTGGGCGCGCTGCTGCTGGGCCTGGTGGAAGAGTTCGTGGTGGGCTACGCGGCGAGCACCTGGCGTGACGCAGTGGCCTTCGGCTTCCTCATCCTCGTGCTGCTCGTCCGGCCCGGTGGTCTGTTCGGCCGGGTCGCGGCGGAGAAGGTCTGACGCCGCCCATGCAAACCGCTGCTGCTGTCTCTTCTGGTTCCGGGAGCTCCTCGGGAGTTCCCGCCCCCCTCCGGGGCATCCTGCCCGTGCTGGTGGCCGTGCCAGTGCTGCTCGTGCTGGAGTGGCTGCTGAGCGACTCGCCGTTCGCCACCTACCTGCTGTCCATCATGGCGGTGAACGTCATCCTCGCGGTGAGCCTCAACATCGTGAACGGGATGACGGGCCAGTTCTCCATCGGCCACGCGGGCTTCATGGCGGTGGGGGCCTATCTGACGGGCGTGACGTCGCTGGCGCTCAAGGACGTGGCCCTCTCCTTTCTTCCGGTGGCGGTGAGTGACCAGGTGTTCCTGGTGGTGTCGCTGCTGGTGGGCGGTACCGCCGCGGCGCTGGCCGGCTTCCTGGTGGGCCTGCCCAGCCTGCGCCTGCGGGGTGACTACCTGGCCATCGTGACGCTGGGCTTCGGGGAGATCATCCGCGTGGCGGTGACGAACACCGAGGCCTTCGGGCGCGCACTGGGCCTGAGCGGCATTCCCCAGACGTCCTCGGTGGCCATGGTGGGCTTCTGGGTGTTCCTGGCGGTGCTGGCAGCGCGCCGGATTGCCGGCTCCAGCCACGGCCGCAGCCTCTGGGCCATCCGCGAGGACGAGGTGGCCGCCGAGGCCATGGGCGTCAACACCACGGGCTACAAGGTGCGCGCCTTCGTCGTCTCCTCCTTCTTCGCGGGCATCGCGGGCGGGCTGTTCGCCCACTTCGTCCCCATCATCAACCCGGGCTCCTTCACCTTCGTGAAGTCGATGGAGATCGTCGTCATGGTGGTGCTGGGCGGGCTGGGCTCGACCACGGGCGCCATCGTGGCTGCGGTGTTCCTCACGCTGCTGCCCGAGGCGATGCGCTCGGCCTTCGCTACCTTCGGGGCGGGGAGCACCCTGGCGCAGCAGGTGGATCAGATCCGCATGCCGGTGTACGGCATGATGCTGGTGGTGCTGATGCTGTCGCGCCCTCAGGGCTTGTTCGGCACGAGGGAAATCTGGGAGGTCCTGCCGCGGTGGATTCCCCGCAGCCGGAAGGGGATGTGATGAGCGGCCCGCTGCTCGAAGCCGTGGGAGTGAGCATCCAGTTCGGAGGCCTCAAGGCGCTCTCGGACTTCAACCTCACCATCCACCAGGGAGACCTGCAGGGCCTCATCGGCCCCAACGGCGCGGGCAAGACGACCGCGTTCAACGTGCTGACGGGGGTGTACCAGCCCACCCAGGGCGAGGTGCGCGTGTCCGGGTTGCGCGTGAACGGGCGGCTGCCGCATCAGATCAACCACCTGGGACTGGCGCGCACCTTCCAGAACATCCGCCTGTTCCGGGCGCTGACGGCGCTGGACAACGTGAAGGTGGCTTGCAGGGGCCAGGCGGCGTTGCACTCGGAGGGCGTGGGCCTGGGCGCGAAGTTCACCGGGGCCGTGCGCAACTACCGCGACTGGTGGCGGGCGCTGCTGCTGACGCCGGGCTTCCAGGCCGAGGAGCGGGAGCTGACGCAGCAGGCCGAGCACCTGCTGGAGGTGATGGGGCTGGCGCACCGCCGCGACGAGGAGGCGCGCAACCTGCCCTACGGCGAGCAGCGGCGGTTGGAGATTGCCCGAGCGCTGGGCACGCGGCCCAAGGTGCTGCTGCTGGACGAGCCGGCGGCGGGCATGAACACCCGGGAGAAGGCGGACCTGATGGTGCTCATCCGCAAGCTGCGGGACGACTTCAACCTGGGGATTCTCGTCATCGAGCACGACATGAAGCTCGTGATGGGCATCTGCGAGAAAATCACGGTGCTGGACCACGGTGAGACGATCGCCCGGGGCGCGCCGGCCGAGGTGCGCAATGACCGGAAGGTCATCGAGGCGTACCTGGGAGACAGCTACCTGGAGTCGCACGGAGGCGCGGCGTGAGCGAGGCGCAGGTGAAGGTGCTGGGCGAGCGCCAGGAGTTCTCGCCACTGCTGTCGGTGGACGGGGTGAAGGTGTCCTATGGGGCCATTCAGGCGCTCAAGGGCGTGACGCTCAAGGTGGGCAAGGGCGAGGTGGTGGCGCTCATCGGCGCCAACGGGGCGGGGAAGACGAGTACGCTGCGGGCGGTGAGCGGGATGCTCAAGCCGGTGGGCGGGCGCATCTCCTTCTCGGGCGAGGACACGACGGGGGCGAAGGCGCACACCCTGGTGCCTCGCGGCATGGCGCACGCTCCCGAGGGCCGGGGCATCTTCCCCAACCTGACGGTGCTGGAGAACCTGGAGCTGGGCGCGTACCTGCGCAACGACGCGGACGGCATCGCGGCGGACATGGAGAAGAGCTACGGGCTCTTCCCGAAGCTCAAGGAGCGGCGCAAGCAGCTGGCGGGGACGCTGTCGGGAGGCGAGCAGCAGATGCTGGCGATTGCCCGCGCGCTGCTGAGCCGGCCCAAGCTGCTGCTGCTGGACGAGCCCTCGCTGGGGCTGGCGCCGCAGGTGACGGAGACCATCTTCCGCAACCTGAAGGACGTGAACGCCGCGGGGGTGAGCATCCTGCTGGTGGAGCAGAACGCGCACCTGGCGTTGAACTTCGCTCACTACGGCTACGTGCTGGAGACGGGCGAGGTGGTGATGGCCGGTCCGGGCAAGGCGCTGCTGGAGAGCCCGGAGATTCGCAAGGCCTACCTGGGCGAGTAACCCCCACTCTCATTCTCCCTCTCCCTTTGGGAGAGGGTCGGGGTGAGGGTCTTCGCGTGGGAGCGCTTCAGGGCAGGAAGCCGACGACGCTCACGCCACCGGGGCCGACCGAGAAGGCGGCGACACCGGGAGTGGGCGTGGCGGCCCGCCGGTCATCGAGCCAGAGGTAGACGCCGGTGCCGACGAGCGCGACCCCCACGGCGGCGCTCACGCCCGCGAGGACACGCTGCTGGGAGGCCTTCGCACGCAGCTCGCTGATGCGGCCCAGGTCGGACTGGGGCGGGTACTGGTTGTTCTCGTAGGGCTTGTTGGACTCGACCATCGCGTTGTTTCCGTCGATGACGAAGAAACCCGCGAGACCGAGCGCCGCGATGCCCACGCCCGCGGAGGTATAAGCCACGGGCTTCTTCCAGGAGCCTCCGGACGGGGCCTGCTTGCTGACGCCGAGGGCGTCAGGTGGGGCGGACACCGGGGGCGCAGGTTGCTCGGCTTGCGCCGTGTCCCGGGGCTGCTCGGAGACCTCCGCGGGAGGGGGAGCCGTCGTCACGAGCGGAGGGGGAGCCGGCTGCTCGACGAGGGGCGTGGCCTTGAGGGGCACGAGGTTGAGCTGCTCGCGCAGGCGGGTGATGGCGGTGCGGACGAGCTCGGCCTGGGGCTGGCCGCGGCTGCGGATCTGAATGCTCTTCTGGTCGACCAGCTCGCCTGTGGGGTTCACGACGAGGCCGGAGACGCGCGTGAGCTGCCCTGGGTTCAGGGTGATGAGGACGGCGCGGCTGGCCTGGGTGGCGGTGGCGAGCCTGCCGAGGCACTCCGAGGGCTTCTTGGCCAGCGCGCACGACTTCTTGGGCTCCTTATCGAGGAAGGCGCGGACCTGATCAGACGGCACGAGCTGCACATCACCGCGGGCGATCTCCGTCGCGCAGGTGGCCTGGTAGTCCTGGATGGTGTTCTTGTCCTTCTCACCGACGATGGCACACGGGTGCAGGGCGATGGAGTCCGTCTGCGCCGAGGCGGCGGGAGCGAGCAAGAGACCGAACGCGAGGAGGAGAGGGGGCCGCGAGGCGGGAAGAATTTTCACGGTGGGCCCTCGAGAAGGGACAGGTTGGTGGCGGAACGGTCATCGTGTGGGGATGACCAGGGGAGCGCAACTTCCGCGAGTAGGGGCACCATGCTATCCACCAGAGGAGGTGGGCCGTCAAATGGGTTTGGAGAGATGACCGTGATGCTTCGCAAGGTCCTCGGAACGGTGCTGCTGTTGGGGGCACTGGTGGGATGCACCGCACCGCTTCGCGTGTGTGAGTCGAACGCGGATTGTCCGGGCGGTGGAGTGTGCGATCCGGAGCGAAAGTTGTGCTTCTCGGGGAGCGCGGAAGGGGGCTCGTGTGAGCCAGCCTGTGCGCCGTACCAGGCGTGCACGCCGGCGAACGTGTGCGTGCAGCGGTACACGGCGCTGACGGTGACACCAGGGGACGGAGGCGTGGTGGGGGCAGGGGCGGTCCAGGTGCGGGCCGAGCTGCTGGTGGGCACTGGATTCGCGGGGAACTTCCCGGAGACGCTGAACTTCAGTGTGGCGCGGAGCGACGGTGGGGTGGGTGGCACGCTGGCTGCGGTGACGAGGAGCGAGGGGGTTTACACCACGCAGTGGACGCCGGCCGGGGAGGGCGAGTTCCGCCTGACGGCAGCGCATCCGGAGGCGGGAGGCCCGAGCACCACGGTGAACCTGACGGCGGACACGACGGGGCCCTCGTTTGTGGTGGTTGTGCCCCAGGCGGATGCGGGCGTGCCTGGTGGGGGGACGGCGTATGGGGACCCGGCTCTCGCCAACGCGTGGCGCCGTGATCAGGTCGTGCCGGTGGAGATTCGGACGAACGAGCCCAACCTGGATTTGAGCACGGTGACGGTCACGTTGGTGGGCACGGATGGAGGGAGCGTGCCTGGAGGCTCTGTCACTGCGTTTGCGCAGAGCGAGAGCTGCGACGCGGGATTCTGCGGTGTGGCCCAGGTGAAGCTGTGGGAGCCTCCGTTCGATGCCTTCCGCGGGACGATGACTGTCGATGTGCAGGGCGAGGACACGGTCGGCAATACAGGCAGTGGAGCCGCGACCTTCAATGTCACGCGCTGGAAGTGGGCGTTCGATGTACAGACGGGAGTCATCAAATCCACGCCGGCCGTTAGTCAGCAGGGAACCATCTATTTTGGGACGACGACAGGAACGGACGGGAAGGTGTTTGCCGTCAGTCCTGATGGTCCTAAGCAGTGGGAGACGGGGACGGGTGTTGTCGTCAGTGGGCCAACGGTAGGGGTTTTGAATTCAGGCGTGGAAAAGGTCTACGTTGGCATCAACCCCAGCAGCACTTCAGCCGCGTTGGTTGCATTTAATGGGAGCACTGGTGCTGAGATTGTCCGCTGTGATGTCAATAAGGGACAGATTGCAAGCAGTCTCGCCCTGACGCAAAGCCCGGTCGAAACAGCATTGGGGGTTGTCAATGTGAATGTGGGGGGGCCGACTGGGGTTGTTGGAGCCCTGCTTGCAATCCGTCCAGAGGGAGCTGCAACGACCTGCAATTCGACTGATCCCATCGCTCGCAGCCAGGTGAGCAGTAGTGGTGTGGGACCTCTCGTCATCGAGAGTGATGCGGTCTTTTTCTCTGACGCATCGGGGCGGCTGACAAGCTATCAGCTTGGCTCAACAACCGCGCGCTCGGGTTGGCCCGTACCAACAAGCTTTCCAATCAACGGATTGGCACTGGCTGGAACCGATGTCGTTGGGGCGAATGGGGGTTCTTTCTCTGATCAGGGGCAACTCTTCTCGGTTCCGAAGGTTGGTGGCGTAGCGTCTCCTCCCTGGCGCTATCCCTCTACGACGGACATGTTCATCAACCAGCTTTCTGTCGGACCGGCGAATGTCATCTTCTTCGGTTCGGAGAACCTGCCGAATCCTCCTGGCTCGGCGGGGCTGGCAGCCATTCCGTTGAGCGGGAATACGCTCAATGCTCTTCAGGCCGGAGCAGGCAGCTTCAAGGGGGCTCCTGCAATCGGACGTGGTGGCATGCTCTATGCTGCGACTGAGGGAACAGGGCTGGTTGGCGAGTGGTCTACGGACAACTTCAGCAATCGCTGGACGCTGGCCAGTGGTATTGGACCCACCTCTATTTCGCCTGCGCTCGACTGTGCCCGTGATGGGGCGGGGGCGGCGCGTGATGAGAATCTCGGCGTCCTCTACGTCCCCGCGGGCGGCAAGCTGTACGCCTTCGTCGTCGACAGCCGCGGTCTGGACACCTCGGCCCCTTGGCCCAAGTACCAGCACGACTCGCGCAACACCGGCAACCCGGCCACTCCCATCACGTCTTGCCCTTGAGGGTGACGCTCCTCGTGAAAGCCGTCACTCCCGATACTCCCCCGTAGCGACCGGCGGCGAACTCGTCGTAGGTTCCGCCGCTATCTCTTTCCACCCCCAACCTTCAGGACTCGCTCTTATGTCATCGCTGTCCCGACTGTTCGCTGCTCTTGTCACCATCTCCCTGCTCGGCGCCGGCTGCGCCACCAAGGAGGGCGCCACCACCGCCGGTGGTTCCTCCACCGTCGAGGATGTCCCCACCGAGGGCAGCACCACTCCCGCCGAGGAGGCCAGGCCCCCGGTGCAGTTCCAGAAGCTGGAGGCTCCCGAGGGCTTCACCGTGATGTTCCCCGGTGCTCCCGAGCCCCAGCGCGGTGAGGTCGCCATCCCCGGTGGCAAGGTGAAGACGGCTGCCTGGACGGCCAACCACCCGAGCGGCGTCCTCTACTCCATCAGCACCGCCGACTACCCCGAGAAGGTGGTCGCCTCCAACCCCGCCGCCGCCTTCCTCAACGAGGGCAAGAACGGCCTCGTCAACCAGCTCAAGGGCACCGTCAAGGCCGAGGAGGACATCACCCTCCAGGGCTACGCCGGCAAGGCGTTCACCGTCTCCTCCGACGCCGGTGAGGTGCGCGCCCGCAACTTCCTCGTCGGGCCGCGTCTCTACACCCTGCTCGTCCTCTACAACCCGAGCATCGGCGCTCCCGAGGCTGATCAGTTCCTCACCTCGCTCGCGCTGATCAACCCGCCGCCCGCCATCACCCCGGCTGCCCCTGCCGCCGCCCCGGACGCCGGCACGGGCACCCCCGCCCCCGCCCCCGGCGCTGGCACGGGCACCCCTGCCCCCGACTCCGGCACCGCCGCGCCGCGCAAGTAGTCCCACCGGGACACGCGGGCTTTGCTGCTCGCGTGTCCTGGCCCGCCCGGCGCGGTGTCCTCATCCGCCGGGCCATCTGCCGTACCGGATTGGCCCCGTCGTCCCCGGCTCTCGCGGAGGTACGCCATGTGGGATCCCCAGCAGTACGAGCACTTCCGCGACGCGCGAAAGCGCCCTTTCTTCGAGCTGCTCGCACGCGTGCCGGTGTCCTCACCCGGTCTCGTTGCCGACCTCGGGTGTGGCACGGGAGATCTCACCCTCACCCTCGCTGAGCGCTGGCCCGGAGCCCGCCTGGTTGGCGTCGACTCCTCCGAGTCGATGATCTCCGAGGCCCTCCGCCGTCCCGCTCCTGAGCGCGTCCGCTTCGAGCTCGCTGACCTCGCGGCCTGGAAGCCCGCCGCGCCGCTCGATGTCCTCGTCTCCAATGCCGCCCTGCACTGGCTGCCCGACCATGCGGCCCTGCTCTCGCGGTTGGTGGGACTGCTCGCTCCCGGCGGTGTGCTCGCCTTCCAGGTGCCCGCCAACTTCGAGGAGCCCTCGCACCGGCGCATCGACGAGGTGCGCGCGCTCCCCCGCTTCGCCCCCTCGCTGGCCTCCGTGCGCCGCGGGCACGCGGAGTCGCTCGCCTTCTACGAGGCCCTTCTCGCCAGACTCGGCTTCTCCGTGGACGCCTGGGAGACGGCGTACCTCCACGTGCTCCCGGGTGAGGACGCTGTGCTGCAGTGGCTGCTCGGCACAACGCTGCGGCCGGTGCTCGCCGCGCTCGGCCCTGGGGAGGAGCAGGCCTTCCTGGACACCCTCCGGCCGCTGTTGCGCCAGGATTACCCGGCGGCCCCGCACGGCACGCCCTTCCTGTTTCACCGGCGCTTCGTCGTGGCCGTACGCCCTTCCTGAGGCCCCTCGCTCAGCGGGGCCAGTGGAAGCGCTTGCCCTTCTCCCCCACCACCCAGATGTCCTCCGGGCTGCTGCCGGCGAGGTCGTTGAACGCGTTCCCGCTGCTCACGCCGGACACCTGGCTCCAGGAACTGCCGTCGTACCGGTAGACCTTTCCGTTCGCGGCGGCCACGTAGACGGCGTTCCTTCCGAAGGCGAGCACCGAGAGCAGATCCTGCGTGTTGGGCCCGGACATCGGGCTCCAGGACGTCCCGTTCCAGATGAGCATGGCGCCGTTCTCCCCGACGGCATAGGCCAGCCGCGGGTTGACGACCCAGACGCCGCGGAGGCGGCCGTCCACCACGCCCGGGATGTTGTGGACGTTCTCGTCCTCCCAGACGCCCTGGTCCGGTTTGTAGCGGTAGAGGCGTGCGTTGATTCCAGTGATGGAGATGTAGCCGCCCACCGCGAAGAGGACCTCGCGCGAGATGCCATGCACATCGAGGAGCGGGTCCGCCACGGTGCCATTCTGGAAGGGGCCGCCGGTGGACCGGAGCACGCGTCCTCCGTAGGGATAGACATTGTTGAGGCCCACGAGGTGGTACTCGTAACTGCTGTCCGGCAGGCGGACTCCGGCGACTCCCTGCACATCCGTGTCCGTGGCGTCGGTGCTGTTGGTGCAGACCGTGGTTCCGGTCGCGTGATACCCGAGGGCCGCGCTGTTCCCGCCGAGCGTGGCCTGCCCATTGCGCGGATCCGCCCAGACGGCATTCCACACCCCGGTGCACTGCCCATTGAGGCTCACGAAGGAGGTCTGCCCCGGAGGAATCTCCCCCAGGAGGTTGGTACCTCCAGCGACCCAGACGCCCCCATCACCCCAGACGGACACGGACTGCCAGGTGTCCGAGCCCCCCGAGGACTTGTCCACCCAGCTTCCGCCGCCCGCGGGGCAGGCGTTGCCCTCGTCCGGCGAGCCGTTGCAGTTGTTGTCCTCCTCGTCGCACAGCTCGCGCGCGTCCACGTGCGTGAAGGGGTTGCCGTCGTTGCAGTCGCCGCCCGCGAGGATGTAACCGGCGCTCGGCGCGCAGGTCTGGACGCCCGCGTCCGCCTTGCCGTGCAGGTCGAGGTCGTCGTCCGGGTAGTAGGTGGAGGGCGGGGTGACGAAGGCGCAGAGGATGCCACCGTCCGTCTCGCAGGCCTTGGCGCCCGTGCAGCCAAGGCCCGGGTCGCAGCTCGCGCCCAGGTCGAGGCCTTCGTCTGGCGAGGTGTCGCAGTCGTTGTCCAGCGTGTCGCAGAGCTCCGGGGCGCCGGGGTACACCTTCGCCCGGGTGTCGTCGCAGTCGGTCGAGTTGGAGACGTAGCCGGAGCGGGTGGGCCCGCAGTTCGTCACGCCCGCGTCCGCCGCACCGTAGGAGTCCTGGTCGTTGTCCGCGTACAGCACGGTGGGCGTGGGGCTGTTGCACATCACGCCTCCGTCCGTGCCGCAGACGCGCGTGCCCGTGCAGTTGCCCGCGCCCGTGCAGCTGAAGCCCAGCTCCAGCCCGTCATCCGGCGTGCCGTCGCAGTTGTCGTCCACCGTGTTGCACAGCTCGGGTGCACCCGTGTAGCGCTGGGCGTTGGAATCGTCGCAGTCGAGGGCGTTGGCCACGTGGCCGGCCGGCGGGGAGCAGCTGGTGACGCCGGGGCCCTGGCTCGAGCCCTGGCCGTCCTTGTCCGCATCGGGGCGCCACTGGCCCGGCTTCGCCACGCAGGTGCGCGTGCTCTGGGAGTCGCATGACCAGGCGCCCTTGCAGCCGTCCGTCGCGTCGCAGAGCTGGCCTACTTCGAAGCTCTCGTCCTTCTTGCCGTCGCAGTTGTCGTCCCTGTCGTTGCACAGCTCCTGCGCGCCCGGGTGCAGCCCGGAACTGGAGTCGTCGCAGTCCGTGCCCCCCGTGGACTGGGACACGTACCCGTCGCCGTCCGCGTCGGTGGCCGCCAGCTTCAGCTCCTTCTCGGCCACCTCGCCCTGGGCCACCGTCACCGTCTCGGAGGTGGTGACTACTGGGGTGCCCGAGCACTGCGTCTCGAAGGCCTCGGCCGTCGCGGTCAGGGTGGTGCCCCAGCCGGACTCGCGGAAGGCGGCCACCGTCACCGTACCGCCGGTGACCTCGCCCTTGCCCGCGAGCTCCGTGGTGCGAGGCTCGCCCGCCCCCTGTGCGTCCTGCACCCCCACCCGAATGCAGCCGGGCTTGAAACCCGAGTACGAGACGGTGAGCTTCACCGCTCCGTCATTGTTGCGACAGCCGAGGCCGATGAGGGCCAGGAGGCCAACGAGGTTCAGAAGGCGCGGAGGCATGGCCTCCTATTATGCCTCCATTCGGGCGTTCAGCGGACTCCGGGGAAGTCTGTATGCACCACCGTGAGGCGCTCGTCCGCGGCGAGGCTCGCCGGGGTGATGAGCTCCAGGTTCAGGGGAATGTTCCCGCCGTAGCGCTGCTGCAGCGCGGGCCCCAGCTTCTTCACGTTCAGTGTGCCCAGGCGCTCCATCTTCCCGTAGTCCACGCCCGCGGCGGCCGAGTACGCCTTCCGCGCCAGCTCCGAGCAGTACATGGCCTTGTCATCCCAGCCGAAGCGCAGATCGTACGGCTTGCCCAGGTGCCGCTTCGCCTCCTGCACCGCCGCCACCCGCTGCTCCTCCGAGAGCTGCTCGGGACGCAGCACCAGGATGCGGCCATTCAACCCGCGCGCCTTCCACTTCGCGAAGGGAGTCCGCTTCACCGGCTGCACCGCCTCCACCACGAACACCCCCGCGGGCGTCACCTCCACCAGCCCCACATGTGACAGGGGGCTGTTCGTTGCCGCCTGGATGGGCGCCGATTGCTGCGAGCGCGAGGTGTGGAAGACGAGATCTCCCGTTTGCAGCTTCCCCACCAGGGGTTGTGGCTCGGCGGCCGCGGTGTGGGCCAGGAGCGACAGCGACAGCAGCGAGAGCTTCAGCCAACGCATGGAAACCCGGTCCTTTCGGGCGCGATCCCCGCGCCTCGCCGTCTTCCAATGCAGGGTGGATGCCAGGAGCGCTGTGGGAGAGGGTGTTACTTGCTCAGGGGGACTTCGGCACGGGGGTGGTACTTACCGCCCAGGCTCTCGAAGAGGACGAGCCGGTCCACCCGGGCCTCGCCCCACTTCTCGCCCTGGAGCGCACGCACGCACTCAGACAACTGCCGGTCTCCGCGGGGCACCTTGGCTCGTGCCAACGTGAGGTGCGCGGCGTACTCGCGGTGCTCGGGCTCGAAACCCAGCGGCTTCAGCCCCTCCGCCACGTCCGCCTGCAACGCCCCCAGGGCCTTCGTGTTCCCGCCCACGCCGGCCCAGAGCACCCGCGGGTGTGCTGGCGAGCCGAAGCTACCTCCGCCCTGGATGGTGAGCACCAGCGGGGCATGCGCCGGGCCCACGCGCGTGAGCACCTCCTTCACCGCGGGCAGCCGCTCCGCCTCCACCTGCCCGAGGAAGTTCAGGGTGAGGTGCAAGTTGGTCGTGGGCACCCAGCGCGCATGGGGCGCCAGGGCCTTGATGCGCGGGAGGGCTGCTGAGGCCTGGGACTCGACGCCTTGTCCGAGTGTGACGGCGACGAAGAGGCGCATGGTGTCATCCCTCCACCGTCCGGACGGCCCTTCGACGCGGCCAGATTGCGTAGGCCCAGAAGGGCAGGAAGAGGAGCAGCTCCACGGTGACGACATACAGGCCGCGAGCGGAGAGCATGCCCGCACCGATGGGGGCCACGGGGATGGGGCGCAGCGGCAGGAAGTAGCGGACGTTGTCGGCGGGCCAGAGGAGCGCCGCGCCCAGGCCTCCCGTGGTCATCGCGTCCAGCACGCCGTGGCTCCCCATGGCGACGAGGGTGAGCAGCCCCGCCTTCACGGCCGGCCCCCGTGCCAGGCGCGTCCCGGCCGCCACCGCCAGCGCCACCACCGCCGCGAGGAAGAGCGAGTGCGAGGCACCCCGGTGCCCCCACGTGGCCGCGTAGGGAATCCGCAGCGCGAAGGCGATGACGTCCGCGTCTGGCAGCATGGCCAGTGCGGACATCCCCACCATCCAGGCGCCGGTGCGTCCCGGGGACGCCTCGCCTGCGCCCAGCCGCCCGAGTGCCATGCCTATTGCCACGTGACCGAAGCTCGCCATTGTACCTCCAACCATAGCCTGCCCCGCCCCTCTCTGGAGAACGCGCGGGCGCTGGACTAGCCTTCCTGCTCCGTGGTGACCGAGTCCGTTCTCGACGACATTCTTCGCCAGAGGCTCGACGCACAGCGCGTGCGGATGGGGCGCTGGGTGTACCGCTTCCGCGCGCTGGGCGCCCTGGGCTGGCTCGCCTGTGCCTGGGTTTTCGACTGGGCCGTGCCCCTGGCGAGCGTGGCCGCCTACGTGCTGCTCGCGGCGGCCTTGTGGGCGGGCGGCCGCTTCGTCCCGTTGCTCCGCCGCAGGCCGGACCTCGCCGTGCCGCTGCTGGACATGCCCGCCGTCTTCGTCATCCAGGCCCCGGCGGTGGCGCTCTCGTCCAATGGCGAGGTCATCGCCGGCATCTCGGTGGGCATCTACATCATCCTGGTGATGATGACGGCGCTGCTGGGGGGCTCGCGCGTGATGTTGGCCCTGGGCACCCTGCTGGGCATTGGCCTGGAGACGGCGCTGGTGCAGCGGACCGGCCGGGGCGTGGCGGACAACCTGCCGGGCGTGGCCCTGGTGCTCGTCATGGCGGCAGTGGCGGCGGAGTACACCCGCCGGCAGATGCACAAGCTGGTTCTCGAGGTGTCCCAGGAGCAGACGCACCGCACGCGCCTGGGTCGCTACTTCTCCCCCGAGGTGGCTCGCCGCATCCTCGAGGCCGGCGCCAGCTCTGACGGCGCGCAGGGCGAGCACCGTGAGGTGACGCTGCTGTTCGCCGATATTCGCGGCTTCACCTCCATGTCCGAGCGGATGGAGAGCCCGCAGGTGGTGCGGCTGCTCAACGAGTATCTGGCGCGCATGGTGGAGGTGGTGTTCCGCCACGGGGGCACGCTGGACAAGTTCATCGGGGACGGGATTCTGGCGTACTTCGGGGCGCCGCTGGATCTGTCGGGACACCCGCAGGCGGCGGTGTCGTGCGGGCTGGCGATGCTGGACGCGCTGGAGACGCTCAACGCCGAGCGCCGTGCCCGGGGCGAGGAGCCCCTGAACATCGGCATTGGCCTCCACACGGGCAGCGTCGTCGTGGGGGACGTGGGGCCCCAGCAGCGGCGCGAGTACACGGTGATTGGGGACGCGGTGAACCTGGCCAGCCGCATCGAGGGGCTGACCAAGAAGGTGGGCGTGTCCCTGCTCGTGTCCGAAGCCACGCGCGTGCGGTGCGGCGACGAGTTCCATTTCGAGGCCGCGGCCCCGCTTCCGGTGGCGGGCAAGAGCGAGCCGGTGGCCACCTTCGTCCCGTCGCGCAAGCCGCTTCGCGCCGCGGGGTAGGGGCGGGGGTTCTCCCGGAGTTCGTGGCGGCAGCACGGAGAGTGGTTTAGCCTACCTCTCCCGTGTCCCCGGATCCTTCCAACCTCGACGACCTCATCCAGCAGCGGTTCGAGGTGCAGCGCGCCAGGGTAGGGCGCTGGACGAACCTCCTGCGTGTCCAGGTAGCCCTGGCCTGGTTGCTCGTCGCCTGGCTGTTCCACTGGAGCGTGCCCCTGACGGCGGTGGTCGCCTACCTGCTGCTCGCGGTGGGTCTCTGGCTGGGGAGCCGGTTCCTCCCGGGCCTGCTCTGGCGGCCAGGGCTCAGCCTCCTGCTGGTGGACATGCCCCTCTTCTACTTCATCCAGTTCCTGGGGCTGGACTCCTCGCTGGACAGTGCGCTCGCGGTCGGGCTGACGGCCTGCATCGCCGGCTGTCTCGTGACGGGCATCTCCATGCTGAGCGACTCACTCAGGAGCGTGGGCGCCGCCACCGCGCTCGCCATCGTCCTGCAACTGGTGCTGATGTCCCGCCTGGGCTTCATGTCGGCGAACCGGGCCTCGGGGGTGGTCCTGGTGTTGCTCATCGTCGCGGCCGTCTCCTCGCTGGCCAGCCGCCAGGTCCGCGGGCTCGTCCGCGAAGTGACCCGTGAGCAGGTCCGGCGCACCCGCCTGGGCCGCTACTTCTCGCCCGAGGTGGCCCGCCGCATCGCCGAGCGCGGCACCAACGAGTCCACGGGGGAGCACCGCGAGGTGACGCTGCTGTTCGCCGACATTCGCGGCTTCACCGCCATGGCCGAGCGCATGGAGAGCCCGCAGGTGGTGCGGCTGCTCAACGAGTACCTGGCGCGCATGGTGGAGGTGGTGTTCCGCCACGGGGGCACGCTGGACAAGTTCATTGGCGACGGGATTCTGGCGTACTTCGGGGCGCCGCTGGAGCTGCCCGGGCACCCGCAGGCAGCGGTGGCATGCGGACTGGCGATGCTGGATGCGCTGGAGACGCTCAATGCCGAGCGCCGTGCCCGGGGCGAGGAGTCGCTGAACATCGGCATCGGCATCCATACGGGCCGGGTCGTCGTGGGAGACGTGGGGCCCGAGCAGCGGCGCGAGTACACGGTGATTGGGGACGCGGTGAACCTGGCCAGCCGCATCGAGGGGCTGACCAAGAAGGTGGGCGTGCCCATGCTCGTGTCCGAGGCCACCCTGTCGCGCTGCGGTGGCGAGTTCCACTTCGAGGCGGCGGCCCCGCTGCCGGTGACGGGCAAGAAGGAGCCGGTGGCTACCTACGCCCCGGCTGCCAGGACGCTTCGTGCCACGGGGTGAGGGAAGGGGTGTTCTTCGCGGCGAGCAGGTTCCTGGCAGGCAGGCGCGCCCGGTAGCTGCCGGAGGCCGGTGGCAGCGTTGAAGCCCTGACTGCCAGGCGCCCGCACGGCGCCCAGGCCGAGGACGCTTGCTGGTCGGTTGCGTCCGTCGTCCCTGCGCTCAACGTTCTCGTGAGAATCCACGTCGTGGGGAGCCGTGGATTGCCGTGAGGCGCGCTGGAGGGAACATGGCGGACAAGAAACCGAACATCCTCATCATCTAGGGGGACGACATCGGCTGGTTCAATCCCAGTTGCTACCACCAGGGAGCGATGGGTTACCGCACGCCGAACATCGACCGCATCGCCAACGAGGGTGCACGGTTCACCGATTGGTATGGGCAGCAGAGCTGCACGGCGGGGCGTGCCGCCTTCATCACCGGCCAGTTCGGCAAGAACCACCTCGGCGACCGCGACGAGTTCCTGCCGACCCACCACGGCTTCGACGAGTTCTTCGGCAACCTCTATCACCTCAACGCCGAGGAGGAGCCCGAGCACCCGGACTATCCCAAGGACCCCCGTTTCCGGAAACGCTTCGGGCCGCGCGGTGTGCTGCATTGCTGGGCCAATTCTGACGGCACGCAGAAGCTCGAGGACACCGGCCCCCTCACGAAGAAGCGGATGGAGACGGTGGATGAGGAGTGCTTCTCTTGTCATGACGGGGTCCAGCGAGCGGTTCGAAGAGGGCTCGGATGGCATCCAGGTGCCGCGGGTTGAATCTCCAGGAGCTGCTCATCAGATTCTCAACAACTCGCAGCTCCACGGTCTGATCCACCTGGGACGCGATGGATTGCGGCCGGGGGCGAAGAATGGGGGATGTAATGACACGGGGACGGCATCTTGGAACCGCCACATTCCTGAGGCGGTGGGTCGGGTCGATCGCGATGCTCGCCGCGTTCGCTGGCGGAACCGCGCGGGCAGAACCCCCGGAGAAAGACAGCGACAAGAAGCCCGCCGTCGAGCCCAAGGCCCGCGCGCTGCTCGAGAAGATGAGCGACTTCCTCGCCAACCAACGGCAGTTCAGCGTCCAGACGGATGGCTCGATCGAAGTCGTGCTCCAGTCGGGAGAGAAGGTGGAGTACGACTACTCGAGCGACGTCCGCGTCAAGCGGCCCGACAAGCTCAGGAGCGACCGGCACGGAGAGAAGACCGACGCGGAGTTCTATTACGACGGACGCACCTTCACCTTGTACGGGAGGAACAAACACTACTACGCGACCGCTGATGCCCCGGGCAACCTCGACGAGGCGATCGACGCGGCGCGCGAGAAGCTGGGTATCGAGGCGCCCGCGGCGGATCTGCTCTACAGCAAGCCCTTCGAGATCCTGATGGAGGACGTCGTTTCGGCGACCTACCTGGGACCGAGCAGCATCCGCGGCGTCTCCTGCGAACACCTGGCGTTTCGCGGAAACGAGACCGACTGGCAGATCTGGATCCAGGACGGGCCCAAGCCGGTGCCGTGCAAGTTCGTGATCACCTCGAAGAAGGTCCAGGGCTCGCCCGAGTTCACGGTCGAGTTCTCGCAGTGGAACCTCTCGCCCAGGCTCGGTGAAGAGGTGTTCCGCTTCACTCCGCGCGGCAATGACAAGCGCATCGACTTCGCCGACAGGTCCAAGGCCAGCCCGGAGACGAAAGGAGACAAGAAATGAAACGCATCCACCTCTCCGCACTTTCTCTCGTGTTCTTGTTCGCCTCCAGTGAGGCCCTGGCGGTGATTGGCAGGCCCCTGACGCCCATGAGCTACGCGGGTGTGGCCCGCCGCACCACGCGCCGAGCGGTCTACGCGGGAGCGGGTGTCGCCGCCGCGACGGCCGTGGTGGGCACGACGGCCGCGGTAGCAACGACGGCCGCGGTGTTGTCCACGCTGCCCGCTGGATGCGTCGAGGTCGTCACCGCGGGCGTCGCGTACCAGAGGTGCGGGAGCACCTATTACCGGCCAACCTACGACGGCCCCAACCTCGTGTACGTCCCGTCGACGCCGTGAGGCCCCGGCCCGGAATCCCTCTGAGGGCCACCGCGACTCGGAGGGCCGTGCCATGCATCCTCATCGCCGTCGTGCTGGCGCTGGGAGACCTCATCCGCCGCGCCGCTCATCCTCACGATGCGGTGCTCGGCGAGCGTGAGGGCGTCCCCGGCTACCATGACATCGAGCGGCACGAGGGAGCCGAGACTGTGCCCGGCCTCATCATCTACCGCTTCGACGCGCCGCTCTTCTTCGCCAACGTGCGGCACCTCGCCGAGGCGGGAGCACCGGCCAGTGCTTCTCCGTCTCCCCCTGCGGTGCATGAATCCTTTTCAGGTGGGTCCGTGATGGAGTGCCCGCGGCCATATCCCCTCTCCCGAAGGGAGAGGGGATATTCACTCGAGAGCGGGCACCGAGCGGGAGACCGCCATGTCGAGGGGTTGCCCTGTCAGCGTGGGCCCAGCGGAGACGGACGAGTGCATGGCCGGAGTGATTGCTTCGTGAGGCACCGTGCACAGCGTGACCCGTGAAACCCGTTGGGTGGGAACCGGAGCGGGTTCCGGGCTCCTGCCGGGTGAGGCTGGCCATGGACAAGGTCGAGGTGAAGTCCGTTGCTCCCTCCGGTGGAACGGAGGCGATGCGGCGCTACGGGGCGGAGCTCGTCGGCACGTTTACCCTGCTGGTCGGAGGCGTGGGTGCTGCCGTGTTCGCGGGGGAGCAGATTGGCTTCCTCGGGGTGTCCTTCGCGTTCGGGCTGTCCGTGCTAGCGATGGTGTATGCCATTGGCCCCATCTCGGGCTGCCACCTGAATCCCGCGGTGACGCTCGGCCTGCTCCTCAGCGGGAAGCTGGAGCGCCGCTATGCCCTGGGGTACGTGGTGGCCCAGTGTGTAGGAGCCATCGTGGGCGCGGGCGTGGTGTTGCTGCTGGCGAAGGGTGGACCGGAGGGCTACTCGGCGGCCACCCAGGGACTGGCGGCCAACGGCTTCGGGGACCACTCGCCAGAAGGCTATGGCATCGGCGCCGCCTTCCTGGCCGAGGTGGTGCTCACCTTCTTCCTGGTGCTGACCGTGCTGGGCTCCACGGACGCTCGCGCTCCCGTGGGGTTCGCCGGAGTGGCGATTGGCCTGGTGCTGACGCTGGTGCACCTGGTGGGCATTCCCATCACCAACACCTCCGTCAATCCAGCGCGCAGCCTGGGGCCTGCGCTGTTCGTGGGAGGCTGGGCGTTGAGCCAACTCTGGGTGTTCATCGTGGCGCCCCTGCTGGGAGGGGCCACGGCGGCGGCCGTATACCGCACGGTGCATCGCCCCGCGGCGGCCATCACCGCCGCCGGTGCCGAGCGGGCCCTGGAGAGCGAGCGGGCCGAGCGCGTGGCCACCCGGCGCCCGGTGGATACGTCCCCCTGAGGGAGTCCCGTCCCGTGCGGCTCACTGAAAGGGGGGCCGCACGATGCAGCGGAAGCCGATGTGGCACGAGCCGCTGTCCACCGCCTGAGGGGAGCGCGCGGCGGGGCGGTAGCGCAGGCAGTAGTTGGGCGCACACAGGTGGCTGCCCCCCTTGAGTACCCGTCGCGGGATGGTCACCTGGGGCGTTCGAGGGTCCTGGCTGCCCTCGGGGCGGGCCGGCCCGCGCGGGTTCATCGGGATGCAGCAGGCCTTGCCCCGGTTGCCCTGGTGCTGGTCCTGGTACCAGTCCATGGTCCATTCCCAGACGTTGCCGATCAGGTCGAAGACGCCGTAGCCGTTGGCGGGGAAGGCGCCGATGGGAGAGGTCCCCTCGTAGCCGTCCTCGAGCAGGTTCTGCATGGGGAACTGCCCCTGCCAGGTGTTGGCCATCATCCGGCCCTCGGGCGAGAGCAGGTCTCCCCAGGCGTAGATCTTCCGGTCCAGGCCTCCGCGCGCGGCGCGCTCCCACTCGGCCTCGGTGGGCAGCTCCTTGCCGGCCCAGGTGGTGTAGGCCTCTACGTCCTCGAAGCACACGTGGACGACCGGGTGCTGCTCGCGTCCCTCTTGGGTGCTGTCGGGGCCCTCGGGGTGCCGCCAGCAGGCGCCCGGCACGTAGGCCCACCACTGCGAGAAGTCCTTGAGGCTGACGCGCTGGGTGGGCTTGCGGAAGACGAGCGAGCCGGGGACGAGCAGCGCCGGATCCGCCCCGGGGTAGTCCTTGGGGTTGAGCGGGCGCTCGGCCACGGTGACGTAGCCGGTGGCCTCCACGAAGCGGGCGAACTGCGCGTTCGTCACCAGGTGGAGGTCCATCCAGAAGCCGGACACCGCCACCTGATGGGCGGGTCTCTCCTCTGGGTAGTGGTTGTCCGAGCCCATCCAGTAGGTGCCACCGGGAATCCACACCATGTCCGGAAAGGGGGCCTCGCACGGGGCGGACTGCTCCTGGCGCTCGAGCTCCGGGGGCGTCGTTCCACCAAGGACTTCCGTCATGGCTACTCTCCCTGCGGGCGGGGGCGATGGCGCTCCTCTCGCAGGCGCAAGCTTGGGGATCGCCTGGGAGCGGGACCATCCAGCACGTTGGGACGAGGCCCGTGTTGCCCGGACGCCGCTCGTCCCTCCCCGGAAGACAGGGCGCGGGCGCCGTCATGCTGCCGTCTGCCTCCTCGTTGCCCGGTGTCGCTCCGGATGAACACGAATTGGCCCGTAGGACACACCCGCGAGCACCGTCGCCCGAGGCGGTGAGCCCGGAGCCGCTTGTTCCCACCAGAGAGGACGCAGCACATGCCGCACAGCAAGAAGACGGGCAATGGCCACGACAAGAAGGGCAACGGCCACGGCAAGCACGAGGAGCGCAAGCAACCCAACATCCTCGTCATCTGGGGAGATGACATCGGGTACTGGAACCTCAGCGCCTACAACCAGGGGATGATGGGCTACCGCACCCCGAACATCGACCGCATCGCGAAGGAAGGGGCGCTGCTCACCGACTGCTACGGGCAGCAGAGCTGCACGGCGGGCCGGGCCGCCTTCATCACCGGCATGAATCCGCTGCGCACGGGGCTCACCACCATTGGCATGCCGGGCGCCAGGTACGGGCTGCAGGACTCGGACCCCACCATCGCCGAGATGCTCAAGCCACTGGGCTACGTGTGCGGCCAGTTCGGCAAGAACCACCTGGGAGACTCCAATCCCTACCTGCCCACCGTGCACGGCTTCGACGAGTTCCACGGCAACCTCTATCACCTCAACGCCGAGAACGAGCCGGAGTGCTCCGACTACCCGAAGGACCCGTCGTTCAGGCAGAAGTTCGGGCCTCGCGGCGTGCTCCACTGCTGGGCGACGGACCGGGACGACCCGACCGAGGATCCGCGCTGGGGCCACGTGGGCAAGCAGCGCATCGAGGACACGGGGCCGCTCACGAAGAAGCGCATGGAGACGGTGGACGACGAGTTCCTGGACTCCTCGCTGAAGTTCATCGAGCGGGCGGCGAAGGAGGGCAAACCCTTCTTCGTCTGGCACAACACCACGCGCACCCACGTGTGGACCTACCTCAGCGACAAGTATCAGGGCAAGACGGGCAAGGGCCTCTACGCCGACGCCATGGCCCAGCTCGATGACATCGTGGGCGCCCTGCTCGCCAAGCTCGAGGAGCTGGGCATCGCGGACAACACCCTCGTCGTCTTCTCCACCGACAATGGCGTGGAGAAGATGAGCTGGCCCGATGGCGGCAACGCGCCGTTCCGAGGAGAGAAGGGTTCCACCTGGGAGGGCGGTGTCCGTGTCCCCTGTGTGGTGCGCTGGCCGGGCGTCATCGAGCAGGGCACCGTCATCAACGACATCTTCTCGCATGAGGACTGGATGCCCACGTTCGTGGCGGTCGCGGGCGGCCCCGAGGAGCTGGTCGAGCGGTGCAAGAAGGGCTTCCAGGTGGGCCAGAAGAAGTTCCGCGTGCACCTGGATGGGTACGACCAGCGCGAGCTGCTCGCCGGCAAGGGGCCCGGCAAGCGCCATGAGTACATCTACGTGCTCGACAGCGGCAACCTCGCCGCCGTCCGCTACGACGACTGGAAGCTCATCTTCTCCTACCAGGATGGCGAGGGGCCGGACATGTGGTTCAGCGGCAAGCGCTTCAACCCCGCCTGGCCGTACATCATCAACCTGCGCTCCGACCCGTTCGAATACGCCACGAAATCGGGGCTCTACACGAGCTGGTACGGCGAACGGATGTTCCTCTTCGTGCCAGGGCAGATGCTCGTCCGGCAGTTCGCCGAGAGCCTCATCGAGTACCCACCCAGCCAGGCGCCGGGCAGCCTCAGCATCGGACCGCTCAAGGACAGGGTGCGGGAGAAGATGAAGGAGAAGGCGGCAAAGCAGAAGGCTCAGCATCAGGAAGAAGGGGAGGGCGCATCCACGAACATCGGCGAGGTGCTCCATCACTTCGCTGATCAGGTTGACCAGGCCATTGCCCGCTTCCAGCAGGCGCACGCCTGAGGACGCGGTGGGGCCGCCCGTCACGGCGGGCGGCCCCGTGCCTCACATCCTCAGCAGTCTCGGACCGGCTCCTCCGCCACCGGGAGGGCACACGAGGGCCGCCCGTGCGAGGTGCCCCTGCGTGCCGCGCCTTGTTGGCCCGTGGGCCCATCACCACCGTCTTCGGGGAGAAATGCGGCCTGGTCTGCTCTGGCCGAGGAGACAGCTCATGAATCTGCGGACTCCGCTCACGACGCCCCATGTGTTCGAGCACGGCTTTCCCACGCCCGACACCGCCAGGAGCATCTACGACGAACAGGACTTCCACCGGGCCGTGGAGGCCTATCGGTTCTTCTACCCGACGGTGTCGACGGAGGGCATCTTCAACGGCAACCGGGAACTCGGCATCGAGGATGGCACGGGCCTCGTGGTCCTCGCCGCTGGCCCACGGCACGTGGTCTTCACCGCGAACTCCGATACGCCCTATGCCTCCGGGACGCTGGATCTGCTGGCAATGGGCCCCGTGGTCGTGGACGTGCCTCCCGGGCCATACATCGGGCTGATCAACGATCACAATCAGCGATGGGTCATCGACATGGGCATCCCGGGCCCTGACGCGGGCAAGGGAGGCAAATACCTGCTGCTGCCGCCCGGCTTCACCGGGGATGTTCCCGCCGGTTATCACGTGGGGCGGTCACCGACGTACAAGGTCCTTCTCGCCCTTCGCGCCCTTCCTCTCCAGGGCGACACGCCTGGCGCGATGAACGCTCTTCGTCAGGTGAAGGTCCATCCGCTCTCCAACCCGGCGGCCGTGCTCCCCTACATCGACATCACGAATCGAGCGCTCGACGCCACCCCGCTGCGGTGGGAGGGCAATCTCGAGTACTGGAAGCGGCTCCATGCCGTCATCGACGCCGAGCCCACGCTCGAGGAGTTCCGCCCGATGTACGGAGTGCTCGCGGCGCTGGGCCTGCAGAAGGGGAAACGCTTCTCCCCGAGCGAGCGGACGCAGAGCATCCTGGAAGCCGCGGCCAGGGTAGGCCTCGAGCAGATGCGCGTCGAGGGCTTCGCCAGCCAGCGAGCGGACCGCCTGGTCTGGGAGAATCGCCGGTGGGAATGGGTCGGCCTCGTTCCCGACAACGGTGACTTCGAGACCGAGGACTACCTCGATCTCCAGGCGCGCGATCGGTGGTTCGTGCAGGCCATCATCGCCTCACCGGCCATGTTCAGGAGGCAGGTCGGGGTCGGTTCGGTCTACTACCTCGCCGCGAGAGATCAGACCGGCGCCTACCTCGATGGCGGTCGCTCATACAAGCTCACGGTGCCGCAGCCCGTGCCCGCGAAGCTGTTCTGGTCCGTCACCGCATACGATGCCAGGACGCGCTCGCAGGTCCAAACGCCCCAGGACAAGGCCGTGCTGGGCTCGCTCTCGGATACGTTCGAACGGAGCTCCGATGGCTCCGTGGAACTCTCCTTCGGCCCCAGTGCGCCGGCCGGCAAGGAAGGACAGTGGATCCAGACCGCACCGGAGACCGGTTTCTTCCTCTACTTCCGCATCTACGGCCCCGAGGTGGCGAGCCTGGACGGCACGTGGCGGCCCAGCGACGTGTCGCCCCTCTAACGAGCGCCTGAGGACTCCGAGGAAGCATGCGGGGGCTGCCCGTCCGAGCCGCACATGCCGTTGTGCGCTCCTGGCGGGCTCCTCAGCTTGTCATGGGGAGGACGTCATGAAGAGAGAGATTGGCGGAGGAGTGCTTCTGGCGGCCGTGGTGGGGCTGGCCAGCCTGTCCGCGTTCGCTGGGGGCGCGGCCACGGGCGCGGTGGTGGGCGCGGCAGCGGACGGTCTCGACGGAGCCGTGAGAGGCGCCGCCGTGGGCGGGACGATGGACGCGCTCACCTACACACCCGGGGAGCACTCGCACGTCACCACCCGCGCGGAGGTCCGGCGCGGCGCGACGACGGGCGCGGTGGTGGGCGCGGCAGCGGACGGTCTCGACGGAGCCGTGGCGGGTGCCGTCGCGGGTGGAGCCCTGGCGCATATCGATTGACGAGGTGTTTTTCCCTGAGGTGAGCACATGAAATCCAGACACATCATCGCGACGGCCGTGGCCCTGCTCGGACTTGCGGGGGCCGCCGGTGCACAACCGCCACCGCCCGCACAGCCTCCACCACCCCCCACCGCGAAGGTGCCCGCACAGCCACCCGCCGTGGCCAGGCCGGTACCGGCGGAGCAGCTCGATTACCTGAGCTGCCGCGAGGCCTGGCGTCAGTCGGGGAAGTCGGCGGAGCAATTCATTCCCATGCTGCGCTCGTTGGCCAACCAGTCCCTGCAGGAGCGCAAGCTGGCCCTCCCCAGTGATCGGGAGACCGGACTTCAGCTTGGCAAGGCCATCATCGAGGGGTGCGTGAACGACCCCGAGGAGCACCTCTCCAGCGTCGTGGATCGCGAAGTGCGGAAGGTCGCCGTTCCGAAGCAGTGAGTCACCTTCGACGTGGGCTGGGACAAGGGGACCGCGGTCACTCCGGAGTACGGGTCCAATACGAAGTTCACTGGGCGGGTCCTCCGCGTGGACTTCGATCTCAAGCCCGACTTCCACCCCGACTACGAGCCCGACAAGCAAGCCGAGGCGAAGTTCGCCCACCAGATGCTCCGCCAGTAGCGCTGGCGAGGTAGGCAGGGCACCACGAAACACACGCGCTGTTTCGCGGTGCCCCGGGCATCATCGCTCGTCGCTGCCGGGGCGCACCGGCATACTCCGGACAATCCCGCCAGGACTCTCTCAGTCCTGGCCTGGTTGGAGGATGTAGCCATGCGAGTCCGAGCGTGCATCGCACTTCTGCTCTTTGTGTCAGCCTGCGCTGCGTCAGCGCCGAGCCCCAGAGAGCCAGCGGTCCGGGACCCGAGGCGCGCCAACCTCCAGCGAGCGGCGACGCTGCCCTGGACGGACGGAGGGCGGTGCGCCGTCCAGGAGGCTTCCGAGCCCTGGCCCGTGCTGGCGGAGCGGTGCTTTCATGCCCTGGACCATGAGCGGCTCGAGTTTCACGACACCACGGGAAGATGTGCGGTTGCCTCCGCGGGGGCGGCGGCCGTGGGTCTCGGGGTCTGTGTCCTGGCGGCTCCGGAGCTCGTGGTGGGGGCGGTGATCGTCACGGGAGTGGTGGTGGTGGGCTTCGTCATCAAAGAGGCCCTGGATGCGTATGAGCTGTTAGGGGCCGAGCCCGAGGACGCAAGGCCCGCGCCTGAAACGTGGCTCGTGCCAGAAACGAAGCCCGCCCCGCAGAAACCCTCGCCGGAACAAAGGCCCAAGCCGGAGCCAGAAGGGCCGGACCTGCCTCCCCTGGGGCCAATCGAGACCTCGGAGCGGGAGCGCCGCCCGGAGTGCAAGCCTGTCCCGGTGCCACACTTGGGCGGTAATGACCCGCACAACGAGTGCGCCGACAAACTTCCGAACAACAGCTTCCCCGGCTGGGATGTGTTCGTGAATGGGAAGAACTTCGATGCGCTGCAACTGGCCACGCGCACGCTGTGGGACGTCAAGACGGATGACTTCGACAAACACTCGTCTCGGTCCCAGGACTTTTTGGCTAGAGTGAAGTTGCCGGAATTGCAACGCGAGGACAGGCTTGCCAGACAGTGTGGGTATAACTTCATCGTTGGCGTCAAAAGCGCCGCGCACAAAGCCGTATTGTTTAAACTAGACCGCACCCTCAATGTTGTCGTCATGGATTGGTGCTGAGATGGCAGCCACACAAAAATCTTTACTCCTTAGCGTCTACGCACCTGCGCTTGTGGGCGACGATGGGCGCCCTCTTGCCATCGTCCATGGAATGGAGCGCGCGGTTCCCGGCTTGCGGCTGGGGTGGACGACTTCTGAAAAGGACGACCTCATTGCATTGCCGCATCGTGATGAGTGGGTCGCGACAGACAGGACAGACAACGGGTTTCCGTTCCTCTGCAATGACGACGAGAATCGCGTCGTGACGCTTACCGGATGGGAGAACGCGAGAGGTCTTGCCGCAGACATGACACCACACTTTGAAGTCCACGCGAGGCTGCCACACGACGAAGCAGGTGTTTCGGCGGCAGCGGATGCGCTGGAAGCCGTAGCGGAGGGCGCTCGCGCGATCTGGGGACACATGGATCCGGATGAGGTGGCCGAGACAGTGGCGCAGCAGTTTCGCCACCCGGGGGATGAGCCTCATATTCCGCCCAAAGGTCTACCCGCTCTCAAACTCTCATGGGACATCCCCGCGCCTGAGATTCCGCATTACCTGGGGTGGCTGAACTACTGGTCGGCCGCCGCCGCACGAGCCATCGGTTTTCCGGATCCGGCGCGTGATGCGGAACTGCTCTCGCGCTCACGGCGTACCGCGACGGGCGGGTGGGTTGTCAGGCTCACCGATGCGCCGCTCGACCTGGACAACCCCGCGCACCTGGACGCGCTGAAGCGGGCCTACGAGCGCTTCCCGGAGATCGGCGGGCGCGCGGCCCCTTGAGGCCCGGCAAAGCTCGTGGTGGCCGTGCTCGAGGTTCCGCCTTTGGGCTCGCGAGCGGGCGCCCGTGAGCTACGGGAACGTCACCCCATCGAAGAACTCCGCGGTGCCAGCGTCCTGGCTCCACAGCTTCAGGGTGAAGGTGCCGCGCGCCTCTATCTCCGTCATCTCCACCTCCACCCCAACGAGGCGCTTCTCCCCCGGGGCAATGGGCTCCTGCGCCCACACGCCGAGCGCCTTCCACTCCACTCCCTGGTGACCCACCAGCACCGCCCCCGCAGGCGTCCAGGGTGTGTTCCCTGTGTTCAGCACCAGCTGCTTCACGATGAGCCGCACCACCTTCCGCTCGCCCTCCATGCGCCCGGTGTCCGAGCGGTAGCTGCGGGCCTCGATGGAGTGGAGTCTGTTGCCCGGGCGCGAGGTGACACGCTTGGTGATGTTGCTACCGGCGATGCCGTCCTTGCCCAGCAATTCCTGGGCGAGCAGGCCCAGCAGACCCATCCGCCCGGCACATTCCGCCTCCAGATGCACCTTCTCCTCCTGGCATTGCCGCGCTTCCGCCCGCGCCTGCTGCTCACCCTCCCGGTAGGAGGCCAGCGTGCGCGGCTTCCGCGTCACCTCCACCTGCCGCTCGGCTTCGAAGGGGTGCACCACCAGAGTGAAGGTGACGCCCGCCGGGGCCGCGCCGTCCTGAAAGGAGACCTTCAGCGGCACACGCTCTCCGTCTCCCAGCGCCACCGTGGGCACGAGCGTGAGGCCCGTCTCATCCGCTATCACTCGGAACCACTCCCGCCTGGCCAGCTCCACGTGTGCCAGCTTCGCGTCGAAGAAGACGTTGGTGGAGAGCCCGGGATGGATGCACACCTCGTGCGCCTCGCTGGGCGAGTCCGCTGTCAGCTCAAGGTAGCGCGTGCCCTTCTCACATACAGGCAGCGTGGAGGGCACAGTGGCGGTGGGCTCGGCGGGCAGGCTCACTCCCACGACGATGGCGAGGGGCAGGACGAACACAGGACGCAAACCTCCAGGGAAAGCGGACGAGACCGGGGACGTTGGCCTCTACCACACCTCCTCTCCGGTGGTGTCCGGTCCCGCCCATCTGGACTCCGGGCCGCCCTATTTGAAACGGTCCACCACCCGTACGCGCACAACAGGGTCGACCATCATCTTCCCCGGCTCGCTGCCGGGCTGGAGCTCGAGGCCGACGTTGTCATCCGTATCCATCAACTCCAGGCACATCGGGTACGTCACACCGTCGGGCGTGCGAGCCGCAGTCAGGCGGCCGTACACTCTCCCCTCCCTGACGTAGAGCCGCCCGGAAATGCGGGTTTCGTCTGGCAGCGCAATCTTGTAGCCCTTGCCCGTGAAGTCGGCCCCCGCCTCCCAGTGGCCCGGCACGCGGACTGGGGTGTTCTCGTACACGCGCACGGACCTGCCGCGCACGTCGCTCCAGTCGACGCTTGTCTTCTCCCCGATGCTCAGGCCGAGAATGCGCGTCATGGTCTCCACGGCCCCGGCGGGGCACTCCTGGGGAGGCGGAGCGGGGGGCGCGGGTGGCACCTGCTGCTGGCCAGCCACGCAGGCCTGGAAGGCGAAGCCGGTGAGGCCGGCACACGCGTTGCGCACGGCGGCGCCCCAGCTCTTGGGGGCTGCTTCAGGCGGAGCGTTGGGCGTCTGCTGCTGCTGCTTCACGGGGGCACTGTCCTTTCGGGGCGTCACCGGCGGGGCGGCGGCCGCGGGAGAGGGCACCTCGGGTGCGGGAGGCGCGGCCACGGCTCGCACAGGTTCTGGCACGGGCTCTGAGGGCGCCACTTCCTGGCCGGAGCCGAGCCACCACGCCCCCAGCGCCAGGGCCAACCCCAGTCCCACCCCCGCCAGCATCCGGCCCCGGCGCGCCCACGGCTTCACCGCGCGCCGCCTCTCCGGGTGCAGCGGCAGCTTCCAGGATGCGTCCGCCCCGGCCTTCACCGTCTCCAGCGCCTCGTACAGCGCCACCGCGCTCGGGTAGCGCTCCTCGGGCTTCTTGGCCAACAACCGCAGGCACACCGCCTCCACCTCCCGGGGCACACGCGGGTTGACGAGGCGCGGCGACAGCGGATCCCGGTGCAGCACCGCCTCCACGTCCACGCCTCCGTCGTCGGTGAAACGGAAGGGGAAGCGGCCCGTCAGCAACCGGTAGAGGACGACGCCCAGCGCGTACAGGTCATCCCCCGGTCCGGCCCGGTAGTGCGCGCCCGCCACGCCCACGTGCGCGCGGCCATAGGCCCAGGCCTCCGGAGCGCGGTAGGGCAGCGTGCCCGGGGGAAACATGCCTTTGGTGAGGGTGGGGTTCCCCTTGCGGTAGCTCACCCCGAAGTCCACCAGCACCGCCTGTCCGTCGCTCTCGCGCACCAGCACATTCGCTTCCTTCACATCCCGGTGCACCATGCCCGCCTCGTGCATCACCGCCAGCGCGCGCGCCAACTCCAACATCCGCTCCAGCACCTCGCCCACGGTGCGCCCGGGCACCAGGCCCCACTCCTCCAAGGTGGGGCCGTCAACCAGCTCCAGCTTCAGCCAGACGAAGCGGGGCTCGTCCTCGGGCCACTGGCCGCCGCCGAGCTGGCGCGCGAGGTTGGGGTGACGCAGGCGCATGCCCAGCGACAGCTCGCGCCAGGCGCGCGCGGCCCGCTCCTCGCCCTGGTCCAGGGGCAGCAACTTGAGGGCGGACAGGCGGCCGTCCGGGTCGCGCACCAGGTACACGGTGGCGAAGCCGCCGGAGCCCAGCTCGCCTTCCACCACCTCTCCGGCGATGCGGGTGCCGGGTGACAGCGGGGTCATGTCGGGCGGACGCAGGGCCCCCATTGCCGCGAGGGGAGACGAGGGGCTCGGGACTGGGGAAGGAGGATGTGCGGACACGCGGGCCTACCTCTCAGGACCTCAACGTATCAGAACGTCGCAGGTCGAGTGTCCCGGCCAGTGCCTCGCTCACCCCGCGTGCTCGTTCTCGTCGCTGCCGGAGCGCGCCGGCATACTCCGGACAGCCCCGCCAGGACTCTCTCGGTCCTGGCCTGGTTGGAGGACGTAGCCATGCGAGTCCGAGCGTGCATCGCACTTCTGCTCTTCGTGTCAGCCTGCGCTACGTCAGCGCCGAGCCCGAGAGAGCCAGTGGCCCGGGACCCGAGGCGCGCCAGCCTCCAGCGAGCGGCGACGCTGCCCTGGACGGACGGGGGGCGGTGCGCCGTCCAGGAGGCTTCCGAGCCCTGGCCCGTGCTGGCGGAGCGGTGCTTTCATGCCCTGGACCATGAGCGGCTCGAGTTTCACGACACCACGGGAAGATGCGCGGTTGCCTCCGCAGGGGCGGCGGCGGTGGGACTCGGGGTCTGTGTCCTGGCGGCTCCGGAGCTCGTGGTGGGGGCGGTGATCGTCACGGGAGTGGTGATGGTGGGCTTCGCCATCAAAGAGGCGCTGGAAGCGTATGAGCTGAAATGGGCTGAGCCCGAGGACGCAAGGCCCGCGCCTGAAGTGAAGCCCGCGCCTGAAGTGAAGCCCGTTCCGCAGAACCCCTTGCCGAAGCAAAGGCCCAAGCCGAAGCCAGAAGGGCCGGACTTTCCTCCCCTGGGGCCAATCGAGACCTCGGAGCGGGAGCGCCGGCCGGAGTGCAAGCCTGTCCCGGTGCCACACATGGGCGGGAATGACCCTCACAACGCGTGCGCCGACAAACTTCCGAACAACAGCTTCCCCGGCTGGGATGTGTTCGTGAATGGGAAGAACTTCGATGCGCTGCAACTGGTCACGCGCACGTTGTGGGAAGTAAAGACTGATGATTTCGACATACAATCGCCTCATTCCCAGAGGTTCTTTGCCCGGATGAAACTGCCGGAAATACAGCGCGAGAAAAGGCTTGCAGAAACATGCGGATATAACTTTGTCGTTGGCGTGAAAAGCGCCGCACATAAATTTGCTCTTGAGAAACTAGATCCCAACCTCAACATCGTCATCATGGATTGGTGCTGACATGGCGGTCTTTTCTGATGAACTTGGCATCATCGTCTATGCGCCTGCACTCGTGGGCGAAGATAGGCGGCCTCTCGCTATCGTTCATGGAATGGAGGGCGCTCTGCCCGGCTTGCGGCTGGGTTGGACGTTCTCTGAAAAAGAGGAGTTCATCGTACTGCCTCACCGCGATGAGTGGGTCGCAGCAAACAGGACAGACGGCGGGTTTCCCTACCTTTGCAACGATGACAGAAACCGTCCAGTGACGCTTACCGGGTGGGAGAACCCGAACGGGCTTGCCGCACGGAGCCCGCCTCACTTTGAAGTCCATGGATCGTTATACCTGGACGCAGCTGGCATTGCAGCGGCAGCGGATGTGCTGGCGGCCATTGGGGAAGGTGCTCGTGCTTTCTGGGGGCACGCGACGCCGTCCAACGCAGCCGTTGTGATTTCGCAGCAGACGAGAGATCCGGTGCGTAAGCCGGGGAGCCCGCCACGGGGGCTGCCAGTGCTCAAGCTCGCGGAGCACATCCGGTCGCCCGAGATTCCGCATCGGCTGGGGTGGCTGAACTACTGGTCGGCAGCCACCGCACGAGCCATCGGCTTTCCAGACCCGGCGCGCGACGCGGAGCTGCTCTCGCGCTCACGGCGTACCGCCACGGGCGGGTGGGTGGTGAACCTCACCGATGCGCCGCTCGACCTGGACAACCCCGCGCACCTGGACGTGCTGAAGCGGGCCTACGAGCGCTTCCCGGAGATCGGCGGGCGCGCAGCCCCTTGAGGCGCGGCAGCTGCGTCATCAGTTCTGTCTGCGGGCACGGTGGTGGAAGAGGCCGCGGGCAACCCGGTTCACCGGACCGCGCAGCAACACGTACGGCACGATGGCCAGGAACACGGCCACGAGCAGACCTTCGAGGGGCCGCAGCTCCTTGAGCACGAGGACCTGATAGATGAGGTCCATCGCCACGGCGAGGATGAAGACCCTGGCGACCGAGCTCCATCCAGATTGCAGCAGCTCGCGCCGGTGCGGCTTGTCCGTGAAGAGCGCCCACAAGTAGGCGGGCCGCCCCTCGTGCGCGTCCTTGATGCCGTCGCGCATGGCCAACAGCATCGCCATCACCGGTTGGAGGTAGAAGCGGAAGGCCATGGGCCCATCGGGGCGCTCGACGATCTCCCGCCACAACTGATTGAGCATGTCAGCCATCGTGAGCCTCCAGCGCCTGGGCGGACCGCGTCTCCTCCGTGCCGGGCTCGGCGCTCGCTTCCGTTTGCGCGGCAGCGCTGGCCGAGATCAGCAGGAGGACCGACACACTCATCGCCGTGAGTGGGTGTGTTCTCATCTTCGGACCTCTCGTGTGAACGGGCAGTCATGAGTCGGACCACCGGCACCCGCCCCCTGGAAGGGTTCTCAGGGGGCGGACGGCGCGTCACCGTCAATTGGACGTGCTTTGAGAGTTCTCCAGCTTCTCCATCACCTGGTCGATGGTGAAGCTCGCCGGCTTCTGGCGCGGCGGGAACTCCTTGAAGCTCTCGAGGAACCGGGCCACATACTGCTGGGCCGGGAGGAGCAGGAAGGTGTGGTCGATCAGCCAGGTGTGGTAGCCGACTCCATCCTCCCCCCGCTCGAACGGGTCCGCCCCCAGGTCGTAGACGAGTGGCGCCCGGCGCATCACGAAGGGCGTGGACCAGACATCGATGCCCTCGGCCTTCTGCTCGGCGAAGATCACCTTGATATGCCCGTGGCGCACGGCGAGCAGCTCGCCATCGTCGCCGAAGTAGAAGAACTCCTGGCGCTGGGAGGGCCCCTGCCCCGCGAGCAACTGGGTTTGATCGTAGCCGTCCAGGTGCACCTTGAAGGTCCTGTCATTGGCCTCATGGCCTTTCAGGAGCTTGTCCTTGACGTTCGGGTCGCCCGCGGCGGCCACCAGCGTGGGCAGCCAGTCCTCGGACGAGAAGAGCGCGTTGAGGCGGGTGCCTGGTTCGATGACGCCTGGCCAGCGGACAAGGCACGGCACGCGGAACGCGCCCTCCCAGTTGGTGTCCTTCTCTCCGCGGAAGGGCGTCTGTCCGCCGTCCGGCCACATGTTGGACATGGCGCCGTTGTCCGTGGAGTAGATGACGATGGTGTTCTCCTTCAGCTCCAGCTCGTCGAGCTTGGCCAGGAGCTGGCCGACGTGACCGTCGTGCTCGACCATGCCGTCGGGATAGAGCCCGATGCCCGTCTTGCCCTGGGACTCCGGCTTCAGGTGCGTGTGGATGTGCATGCGCGTGGTGTTGAACCACACGAAGAAGGGCTTGTCGGAGTCCGCCACGCGCTCGAGGTAGTCGATGGCCGCGGCGAGGAACTCCTCATCGGCGGTCTCCATGCGCTTCTTCGTGAGCGGCCCGGTGTCCTCGATGCGGCCGTCCGCGTAGGCGCGGATGACGCCGCGCGGGCCGAAGCGCTTCCGGAACTGGGGATCCTTCGGGTAGTCCGGGTTCTCGGGCTCCTCTTCCGCGTTGAGGTGGTACAGGTTGCCGAAGAACTCGTCGAAGCCGTGATTCGTGGGCAGATGCTCGTCCCTGTCCCCGAGGTGGTTCTTGCCGAACTGGGCGGTGTGGTAGCCCATCGACTTGAGCATATCGGCGATCGTCGGGTCCTCTTCGCTCAGGCCCACCTTGGCTCCCGGCATGCCGACCTTCGTCAGGCCCGTGCGGAAGGGGCACTGGCCGGTGATGAAGGCCGCGCGGCCCGCGGTGCAACTCTGTTGCCCGTAGTAGTTGGTGAGCAGCGCACCTTCCTTCGCCAGACGGTCGATGTTGGGCGTTTCGTAGCCCAGCATTCCCTGGTTGTAGGCGCTGAGGTTCCAGTAGCCGATGTCATCTCCGAAGATGACGAGGATGTTGGGCGCTTTGACAGCTCTGGCCATGGTGTCTTCTCTCCTTGCAACAGAATTGCGCCGTAGATGATGTGCATGCACCGGGTGGGGGCCGTCTGGGTCTGGCTGCTCGGTCAGCCCGGAAGGGTGGGGTCCTGGATTCGGACTCAACCCCTCACTGCTTGAAGACTGTCTTCCAGTCGTTCTTGATGCTCACCACCGTCCAGCCATGCGCCTTGGCGGCGTTGAGCGAGGCGTTGTCCTTCTCCTGGTAGGAGAACTCCCGCTGCGCGTCGTCGTGGTTGACGAGGAGCTGGAGCGAGGGCCCCTCGCGGCCCTGGGAGTATTCGAGCATCGCGATGTCACCGCTGGAGCGCTCGTTGCCGGCCGCGAGCACCGGGCGTCTGCCAATGTGCAGGTCGATGTTCACCGGCTTGGTTTCCTTGTCGTTGACCGCGCCGGGCTCGGGTTTCCTCCAGAGCACGGACTTTCCGCCCTGGTCCTTGAACTCCTTCTTCAGGGAGCTGCCGATCACCTGCTCCGGCGGAATCCCATACATCTGCTGGGAGATGGCCCGCATGAAGTCGATACCGCCCCCCGAGGAGATGTACGTGCGGAAACCGTTGGCGCGGAGGTACTCCAGCAGCTCCACCATGGGCTGGTAGGCGAGCTGGGTGTAGGGCACGCCGAGCTTCGGGTGCTTCGCCGTCTGGAAGAACTCGCGGACCTCCTGGTCGAACTGCTCGTCGGTCAGGTTGGCGGAGGTGATCGCGAACAGCTCCATCAGCGCCTTCTCACCGGCCCGGGTCAGGTACTCGAGGTCTCCATCGAGGGCGGCCTTGACCGCGGGCTTCTGCTTGAGCGAGGGCTCCTTCGCGACGCGCTTCTGGAGCTGCGCGAGCACGAAGGCACCCTGGATGACGGGCTGCTCGGGCCAGAGCGTGCCGTCGTTGTCGAAGGTGGCGATGCGCTCCTCGACGGGGATGAAGTCCGGGCTGCCCGGCGTGGTGACACGTTTGACGAAGTCGAGAATGGCCTTCTTCGGTGCGCCCTCATTCCAGGAGGGAAGTGGATCCTCCCGCGTCGCGGGTGCCTGGGCGGGAGAGGGGCTGCTCGCGGCGAGCGCCGTCAGGCACAGCAGCGGCAGGACCACCTCGCGGGCGGTGCGGAGTGCTGGGGATGTCCTCATGATTCACTACCTCCGTGGACTGTCTCCGAGAGTTCGTGCGCGTGTGTCAGTGAGGGCCGGAATCCCGTGGCTCTTCCAGCACGGACTCGCCCTGGCGGAGCTTTTGCCGCATCCGCTCCAGTTGATCTCGCTCCTCGGCCGGCATGGAGTCCTCGACCTCCTCCGCCAGGGTTTCCAGCCGGTGCAGGCCGTCGTGGAAGAACGCCCGCTCTTCCTCGGCGTAGGGGGCGTACCGGGCCAGGTAGTCCACCACTCCACTCAGCACGTGCGGGTAGAGGTGGTCTCGGCCCACCTTCTCTAGCAAGCCGGTGCGCTCCATCATCTCCCGCGTGGGAGCGAGCGCCCGCGCCAGCAGCAACGTCACCCCCTGGGTCTCCAAATCCTCGTGGAGGTCGGCCAGCATGTCGGCACCGGGCACGTCCAGATCCGTCGTCGCCTCGAGGTCCAACAGCACGGTCCGGACCGGGCGGGGACTGCGCTGGATGCGCTCCAGGATCTCCTCGCGGAGCGACTCGGCGTTGGCGAAGAAGATGCCCTCGTTGGGGCGGAGGACCATCAGCCCGGGCAGGGGATGCGCCGAGGGCTGGTGCCGCATGTCGACGAAGTCCAGGGTGCCCGCGGCTCGCCCCAGCTCGCTCAGCCGAGGGAGGCTGGCGCGGTAGATGGTGAGCAGCAAGGAGAGGCCCACCGCGAGGAGCAGGCCCGGCAGCACGTCGAAGACGAGCACGCCCAGCAGGGCGGCCATGGCCACGAGGAAATCGGGGCGGCGCATCCGGAACAGCCGCCGCAGCTCGCCCACCTCCATCATCCCCGAGACGGCCACCACCACGATGACACCCAAGGTGGCCTCTGGCAGGGCGCGGAAGAGGGGCGTGAAGAAGAGCGCCACCAGCAGCGTGAGGCCGGCCGCCACCAGAGAGGAGACCTGGCTGCGTGCCCCCGCCTGGTCGTTGGCCGCGGACTTCGACAGGCTGCAGCCGATGGAGAAGCCCTGGAAGAGACCGGCGCCCATGTTGGCGCAGCCCAGGCCGATCAGCTCCCGGTTGGCGTTCACCGTGTAGCCATGCCGGGCCCCGAGCATTCGTGCCGGGCCGATGGCCTCCGCGAACGCCACCAGCGCGATGCCGCACGCCCCTGGCAGCAGGGCCAGCACATCGCTCCACTTCATGTCCGGCAGCCGTGGCGCCGCGAGCCCGGCCGGGATGTTCCCTACCACCGCCACCCGCCGCGCCTGAAGGCCGAGCAGGTGGGATGCGAGGATGGCCAGCACCAGGACCACCAGGGCCGCGGGGAGGCGCTCCGAGATGCGCTCGAGGACCACCAGCAGCACCAGACAGCTCGCGCCCACCAGGAGCGTGGGCAGGTGGCTCTCCGGGAGGTGGGTGAGCACGAACCACAGCTGCTCGAAGAAGCCCTCCCCGGCGCCCTTCAACCCGAAGAGCTTGGGCACCTGCTTCATGGCGATGACCAGCGCCAGCCCGAAGACGAAGCCGGTGAGGACGGACGGGGAGAAGAACTGGGCGATGCGCCCGAGCCGCAGCACGCCCGCGAGCAGGGAGATGAGGCCCGCCAGGATGGCCAGGCCGGCGGTGAGGGCGAGGTAGTGGGCCGAGCCAGAAGGAGCCAGTGCGCTCACGGTGGCGGCGGAGAGGACGGCCACCGTGGCGGAGACGGCCACCACGAGCTGGCGCGAGCTGCCCAGCAGGGCATAGAGCACCAGGGCCGCCGGGCACGCATAGAAGGCCGCCTGGGGTGGTGCGCCAGCGAGCTGGGCGTACGCCATGCCCTCGGGGATGAGGAGGGCCGTGATGGTGAGCGCTCCAACCAGGTCTCGCTTCAGCCAGCCCGGACGGTAACCCCGCATCGAGCCCAGCAACGGGATGACGGCGGAGGGTCTGGCGAGGGTCGTGCTCCGCTGGCGCATGCTCGGCTCCGGTATGGAGTGCTTCTGTCCGCGAAACATGAGTTGCTTCCGCGCCGGGGAGCACCCGGGTGTGCTCATTCGAGGAGTCCAGGGGTGACTTGCCTGTCTCCACACCCTCGCGCGCTTCCTGCACCCCGGGGCCAGAGGCTGTCGTGGGATGGACGGGCGAGGCCTGCTGTGGGGCCGGGCATCCTTCCGCCAGCGTTCACCAATCCGCATCCCCTCCCACCCGCGAGCAGGTGCTACCACCGCACTCGGGGCTCATATCCGGGCCATATGAGCCTGACTGCGATTGCGTTGCTTCTGTCCTTGAGTACCGCGGCCACCGAGCAGACGAATGCTCGTGAGACTCCAGCATGTGAGTGTGAACAGGGTCGTTCGCGCCAGCTCGGGGGCCACACCTTCCTCTTTCCCATCCTCCAGCAGAGCGCCTTCGTCTCCAGCTACGTGGGCCTTCACGAGGGTGTCGTGGTGTACGACGTGCCGGACCTGCCCATTGGTAGCCTGGGGTTGCAGGACGTGTCGCTCACGGGCTTCCAGCAGACGCTGGATCTGGGCCTGCGAATCACTCCCTGGCTGGGCCTGTGGGGCCAGGCGCGAGGTATCGCCTACACCGGCCTGACGGTGGGCTCGTTCGTGTCGGATGGCGCCAGCTACCGCGTGGGCGGCGACGCCGGTCTCGTGGTCCGGCTGCTGCACTTCGACTCGAGCGGCACGCAACTGTCGCTGCGCGCTGGCGCCGGCCTCGAGGGTGGCCGGGAGTTCACGCTGCTGCCGCTGCTGAGCTCCATCGTGGACACTCCGGGGGTGACGCTGGTGAGCATCCTGCGCGGCAACCTGGGTGAGCTCCTCATCGTCCCCATGTCGGAGAGCTCGGTGAATGGCGGCGCGTACTTCGCCCAGAAGCTCGGGACTCCCGTCCTGGGACTCCAGGCCTCGGCCTCGGCGATGCACGCCTGGCGCACGCGCAAGCCCTTCGATCCCACCACGGGCGCGCGCGTCGACCAGGACACCACCGCCTTCCGCTTCAACCTGGCGGCCGCGCTCACGGCGGACTTCAAGCCGCTCGGCGTTCCCCTGGCGCTGATGGGCGAGTACCTCTTCACCGCGGGCAGTCAGTCGGAGGTGGCGCTGGCGCGCACCGACCTGAACACCAGCTCGATCGCCCTCGGCCTCTACTACTCGGGGCGGCCCAACCTGCAGCTCGGCCTGGGCGGCGTGGCCGTGCTGCACGCCGAGCCCCGCATCGGCCGCGACGCGGATGGCAACCTCGCGAAGTCCGGCAGTCCCTCGATCAACTACGGCCAGCTCATGCTCCGCTACATCTGGTGAGCCTCCGACTGGAGGGAGGGGCAGGCGGGCTCGCGGCTCCCGGCGCGGGAGGACTCCCAATGCCTATCGTCGGGAAGTGAACCGCCCCTGGGGGGCTCGAGGGAGATTGTCATGTCCTTGCCGTCGCGTCTGGCCGGTGCGCTGCTGGTGCTGGGGCTCGCTTCCTGTACCACCATCAAGACGAACACGAACTACGACCCCAACGCCGTGCAGCAGGTGAGCGCGTACCGCACCTACTCCTGGCTGCCCGCCAAGGAGGGGGGAAACCCACGCGTCTACAACCCCATCATCCAGGCGCGTGTCCAGCAGGCGGTAGACCGGGAGCTGCAGGCGCGCGGCTACCAGAAGGTGGAGGAGGGACAGCCCTCCGACTTCAAGGTGGGCTGGCACGGCGCCATCGATCACAAGGTGGATGTGGACTACATCAACTCCTATTACGGCTACGGTTGGGATCCCTGGTACGACCCGTTCTACGGCCCGGTCGCCTACGGCGGCGCCGGGGTGACCACTCCCGTCGTGCGCGAGTACAGCGAGGGGACGCTCATCCTCGACGTCGTGGACGCCGACGCGAACAAGCTCGTCTGGCGCGGCACGGCGCAGGCCGAGCTGTCCGAGAATGTGGATGCGAACAAGAGCCAGAAGCTCATCAATGAGGCCACCCACAAGCTGCTGGAGAAGTTCCCGCCCCAGCCCGAGCCGAAGTAACGGGTAGCTGCCGCCGGGCGTCCGGCGCATGACGCGGCCTCGCCCCGTGGGGCCGCTCGGCGGGGCGGCAGGGGGTGCGCATGCTGGGGGCCGGTCCTCCCATGTGCACCTTTCCCCGGTTCTCGTCCCTCCTGTTCACGGTGCTGCTGGCGGCGCTGCTGACGGCCTGTGCCGCGGTGAAGGTGGAGCCGCGCTCGCCCCTCTACGAGCGCGTGGGCAAGTCGGAGTTGAGCGTAGGCGTGCTGCGCATCCGCGTGCGCGACATGGCCCGCCGCTTCCCGGGAGTCCTCGAGGCCACCGCGGATGAGCTCGCCGCGCTCTCCCGCTCGCCCTCGGACCGCGAGAAGATGGTGCGCTTCAAGAGCAACGCGGTGCCCGCCATGCAGGGGGCACTGCTCCAGCCGGATCCGGTGGCGGCGTTGATCGACGCCTGGGCGCTGCTGGCCCAGATGCAGCAGGTCCTGCCGAAGTGGGCGGAGGGGGCGCCGCCGGAGGTGATGGACACGGCCCAGCGCTCGCTGGGGATGTTGGAGTCGGAGGTGGAGACGCTCTGGCGGGAGCTGTCGGGCCGCGAGGATGTCTCCCAGTTGCGCCAGCTCGTGCACGGGTGGGCCGCCGAGCATCCGTTGACCGGACCGATCATCACGCGCGAGTCCACGGTGCCCCTGCTGGCCGCCTTCACGGATCGCTCCGGGGTGGGCCTGCTGGGCTCGACGGCCGCGCTGCTCGCGGACACGCAGGACCTCGTCACCCGGGTGGACCTTTATGCCGGCAGCCTCCCCCGGCAGGCCCGCTGGCAGGCGGAGCTCGCCGTCCAGGAGATGGTGGAGGGGACTCCGGTCCTGACTTCGGCCATGGACGAGATGGGACGGGCCGTGGACGTGCTCGTGCGGATGGGCGCGCTGGCCGGCACCACCCCAGCGGTGGTGACTCGCGAGCGCGAGGCGCTGCAGGACTTCATCTCCTCCGAGCGGCTGGCCGTGCTGGAGGGCATGCGGGGCGAGCGCCTGGCGGTGATGGACTCGCTCCACACCGAGCGGGTGGAGACGCTCGCGCAGACGGACACGATGGGCCGGGGCTGGGTGGACCATGCCTTCGATCGGGCCGAGGCCCTGGTGGACCACATCTTCCTGTGGTTGCTGGGGCTGACGGCCCTGCTGGTGGCGGGGGCGCTCGGGGTTGCGGCGCTGCTGGCGCGAGGAGGACGCCCTGGTGCGCGCCCACGCTGGGGCCGTTGGCGCCGGGCAGGGGGGCCGCCGAGGGACGAGGGGCCCGCGGTGCCTGGGCCCGAAGTGGAGCACGGCCCGCCCGGCGAGCACCCCGGCGAGCCCCACCATTAGGGGCTGTTCACCGGGTCAGGAGGTGCCCATCGTCTCCTCTAGGAGGAGCGATGAGCAAAGAGGCGCGCCTGTCTCCGGTCGAGCTGCTGCGGCAACTCACCCTCTCGGTCGAGCGCCTCGCGGCCCAGGGACTCGCCAGCGGCGCGGTGCGCGGTGCCTCCGAGGAGTTGCGGGCGAGGCTTCCGCAGCTCGATGGGCAGCTCCAGGAGGTCTTCGAGGATGTGTTGACGCTGCTCGGGCGCATGGCGCACGAGGCCGCCGAGCGCCCGGCCCGGCCTCCCGAGGAGTGGTCGCGACTGGCGGCGGAGGGCGCGGTGCGGGGAGCGGTCGAGCAGCTGCGGCGCTCGATGCCCGGCCTGGACGCGTTCTCCCGTGAGGTGTTGGAGCGGCTGAATCAGTTGCTCGAGCGCTCCACGCGAGTCGCGGCGAACCGGGAGTGGGAGCTTCGCACGCCCGGGGAGCGTGCCCAGCTCGCCGCCGCTGGTGCGGTGCGGGGCGCACTGGAACAGCTCAATGAATCGATGACGCAGCTGGCGCCGGTGGCGGCCGAGTTCTCGTCGCAGGTGGGGCGCGGTTTCGTCGAGGGACTCGGCGCGAAGGCGGAGGAGAAGAGCGATGCACTCGCTGCCCTCCTCGAGGTGGCGGGGCGGAACTTCGTTCACTCGCTCGTGGGGCAGCTCGACACGGAGCTGCGGGAACGGTGGCACGCGAGGGAGGGGGAAGTGAGCCGGGCCGTGGCGGACACGGCCGAGCAGGTGGCAGCGGCATGCGTGCGGGGCGCCACCGAGGAGCTGGTTCGCCAGGTGCGCTCCCTGGGCAGCTCCACATCGCCCGGGGTTGCACTCCGGCAAGCGAGCCGCGAGGTGTCCAGCGGCATCCTGGCCGCGCTGGGAGAGGGCCTGCGCAGGCCCCTCGTGCTCGCGGCGGGAACGGGCAGTGCGCTCCTGCTCACCGTGCTCCTCGTCACCAGGCTCCGTTGAGTGGCCGGTGGTGGATGGAGTGTGCCTCAGAGCAGGTTCTGGGCGAGCTGCACCACGACGGCGAGGAACTGCCGGTCCACGATGAGCAGCGGCACCAGGGGCGCCAGGGCCGCGGCGGCGACGGCGATGATCGGCCAGCGGCTCCAGGGGAAGAGCCGCATCCGGTGCGTGACATCGAACGCCGTTCCCAGGTCCGCGAGCGAGGAGAACTCGGCGGCACCCAGGAGGCGGCGCTCGATGGTGTCCGCGGGCCGCTGCTGGTCGCCCTGGGGCTCGAACCACTTGCGTTCGAAGTCTCGCGAGTGAAGGGCCGCCAGCGCGGAGAACTGGAGCTCTCCACGCCGCTTCGCCCTCACGAGCGGGAGCCAGAAGGACAACAGCGGACCGAACACGAGGACGAGGGCAACGAATGCGAGGGCGAGCAGGGGAAGGGCGTACTTCAGCGGATCCTCGGTGGGGGACACATGGCTGAGGCGACGGGTGGCACTGGCGGAAGAGCAGGCCACGGCGAAGG
This sequence comes from Archangium lansingense, assembly GCF_026626635.1. GTDB lineage: Bacteria > Myxococcota > Myxococcia > Myxococcales > Myxococcaceae > Archangium > Archangium lansingense. Next base: position 11,944,266 of record NZ_JAPNKA010000001.1, on the reverse strand, counting down.
TGACGATGGCGAAGCTGCCCTGGCAGGTGCACAGGAACCGCAGGCCGCCCGCGAGGTCCGGGTGGGTCGGTCTCAGCGCGAGGGGCAGCCGTGAGACGCGGAACAGGAACAGGGCCCACACGGTGCCGCGCCACAGCCACCAGAGCACCAGGAACCGGAAGATGGGCAGGCTCACCGCCGCGTACCACGTGCCGGCTGGAGAGAGCTGTCCCTCGCCGCCCGCGAAGATCCACTCCGGGTGCTGCTCGGAGAACTGGTGCGTGAAGGAGAGCAAATAGCTGACGGCCAGCAGCCCGACCTCGACGAACCCCAGGCTCCGGAGCCGCGTCGCCTCGCGCGCGGCGTCGTCGAGGGCGCGCAGGCTCCGCGCTTCGACGAGCTCCGAGGAGACGAGCTGGCGCACGGCCACCGCGAGGCGCCCGTCCACATAGCGCTCGGCGACGATGAGCAGGGGCAGGGAGAGCAGCAGCTGGATGTGGACATGGAAGTCGAGCAGGAAGGCACGACGCCCCTCGGGCTCTGCACGCAGGAGCGTGAGGAGCAGGAGGGGGAGCCAGCTCAGGAGCGAGAGGGCGAGCAGGCGCCAGCGCAGGGTTGGGCTTCCCGGACGGAGGAGATGGAGCCGCCGCCGCAGCTTGAGGAACGGGCCTCCCTGGAGCAGCGAGAAGTCCTGCAATGACGCGGGTATGTCCATGGCCGTGTTCAATCTAGGAATCGGTCCGTGGGCGTGGCGAGCGTCACTCCGTGCACGGCAGGCAGGCGGAGAGTGGGCCTGGTGCCGTGCGGCAGTCGTCCGGAGCGCTCAGGCCCGCGCGCCGGTGGAGAACGGATCCACATACGGCCTGGAGGCGAGCTCCGCCCAGGTGTCGTGGAGTCCGTCGAGGTAGGTGACCTTGATGCCGGCGAGGTTGGCGCCGTCGAGGCAGTGCGCGTTCACGGCGTAGTATTCCCCGCCTAGCTCCGGGATGTTCCCGTGACCGAACGAGCGGAGTCCGCACACCTTGCAGAACCGGCTATGTGAGGCCTCGGACTTCGAGTAGTCGCCCAGGACCTCCTTGCCGGAGAGGAGACGGAAGGCGTTCGGCTTCACGTTGATGCCCCACCACTGCGTCTTGGTGCACACGGTGCAGTTGCACCGGGTCGTCCCCTGGCTCGGGTCGAAGTCGACCTCGAAGCGCACGGCGCCGCACTGGCAGCTGCCTTTGTACGTCTTGAGGCCAGGGGAGATGTCGCTCTTCGCGGAGGTGGGGTTGCTCATGGCTGGATGCTCCAGGGTTCTGGGCGGGAGCCTTCTGGGCTCGCCCTTGGGATGAGTTGAAGGTAGGAAGGGTTGCGGACAGATTCGGTCCGCAATGAGAGGAGCCGTACCGTGGTCCAGACGTCCGCCCGGCTGCTGAAGGTCCTGTCGCTGTTGCAGTCCCGGCGCTTCTGGGCGGGCGGGGACCTGGCGCGGGAGCTCGGGGTGACGGAGCGCAGTGTTCGCCGGGACGTGGATCGGCTCCGGACCCTTGGCTACCCGGTGCATGCGGCCGCGGGCGTTGGTGGCGGATACCAGTTGGGGGCCGGGAAGGAGCTGCCCCCGTTGCCGCTCGAGGACGATGAGGCAGTGGCCGTTGCGATCGGGTTACGCGTGGCGGCGACCGGGCCGGTGAAGGGGCTGGAAGAGGCCGCGGTGCGAGCGCTCGGGAAGCTGGAGCAGGTGCTGCCGAAGAGGCTCCGGCGGAGGGTGAACGCGCTCCAGGCCGTGAGCGTGCGGCTCGGCGACCCGGTGCCCAAGGTCGACGCGGAGGTGCTGGCGGTGATCGCCAGTGCGTGCCGTGACTCCGAGTTGCTGCGGTTCGATTACAGCAGTCGCGGGGGCACGGCGAGCGCGCGGTCCGTCGAGCCCTACCGTCTCGTGCACACCAGCTACCGTTGGTACCTGCTGGCCTACGACCTGGAGCGGGAAGGGTGGAGGACGTTTCGCGTCGACCGCATCGGTCCGGGGCCGAGAACCGGGCGTTCCTTCAAGGCCCGCCCGCTTCCGTCCGAGGATGTGGCCGCCTACGTGTCGCAGGCGGTCTCGACGGACGCATACCGGTTCCGCGCGCGCGTGACGGTGCATGCCCCTGCGCGCGAGGTCTCCGAGCGGTTGTCCGGAGTAGCGGGCCGCATCGAGGAGCTGGATGCGGAGCGCTGCCTGGTCCACGCCGGCGGAGACAGCCTCGAGTCGCTCGCGTTCTACTTCGGGTGGCTGGGATTCGAGTTCGAGGTGCACGAACCCCGGGAGCTCATCGAACACCTTCGCCGCCTGTCCGAGCGTCTCTCGCGGGCCGCGCAGCGGTAGTCGTGCTCAGACCTTCGTGAAGCACGCACTCGCTATTCCGTACTCGCGGGAGGGGGTACCCTGCGGCGCAGGAGAACCCAAGGAGTCACCTCGTGAAAAAGCTGCTGGTAGTCAGTTGTCTCCTGTGGTGTGGCCTGAGCCTGGCGGCCCCTCGGATCCCCAAGGCCGCCGCCAAGGCCGTCCCAGACAAGGCTGCGGTCCAGAGCGTGAGGACTCCCCCGAATCCAAATGGACGGAAAGGAGGGACAGAGCATCAGACGAAGGTCAAGGAGGTGGCCCAGGAGGTCGAGGCGCGCGGACTGCAGCCCAAGACCGAGCACATGGTCGAGACCCCTGGGGGCTCCAAGGGCAAGCGTCCAGAGTTCCATCCTTACAACAAATGAGGCTCCTATGGGGCACCAGGTCAATTTCTTCCTGATGCCAGAAGACACCCGGCTCCTCGAGCAGAGGCTCAGGGAGGAGTGCTCGGTGGTCTTCCTGGATGGTGAGTCGCGGGGCTCCACTCCCGTGCGGCTTCCTGGCCTCGAAGTCTCCGAGTTCGGCAAGACACGGCTGAGGGTCATGCTGGCACAGCCGGAGGATCTGAAGTCAGTCATCCTGAGGCACGTCCCTCAGCAAGGATACTGGGCGGTGGAATCGGATCGTTCGCCGGTGATCGAGCTGGATCGCTGCTACTATGACGGCAAGATACTCAGGGCGGGACGACTGTATTACCAACGGCAGTTCGCCGAGGATGGTGTCTGGGTGGAGAAACCCGAGGTCTTCCAGGCGTGGGCAAGGAAGGTCTTCTCGGTCACCCGTAAGACACTCCAAAAGCTACCAGACAGGCCATACTACGTCGGGCCTCATGCCTTGGCCGGACAGGAGCAGGGGCGCGTCAAGCTGATGGTTTCCACGAACAAGTCGTTGCTCCCATGACCTCAGGCCACCTGGCTGCTGGGCTCCTCGCTAGAAGCTGGGCCGCTTCTCCGAGCCGCCGAACTTCAAGACGCGGCCCGTGAGCTCGAGCAGGACGTAGTTGCGCGGGAGCCGCTCCGCCTGCACGCCCAGGGAGACGTTCTGTTCGATGACGATGTCCGCGCCCAGGATGTGGTTGTAGGTCACCCCGAGGCGGAGGCCGCCGAAGTCGATGCCGAGCTGCGGCGCGATGCCGTAGAACTGGCCGCCCGTCTGCGAGATACCCGCACCACCGTTTCCCGCGCTCACGCTCTGCCCGGCGATCACGTAGGTGCCGCCTCCGAAGCCGACGAACGGCCGCACACCGGAGGACCCGAGGAGGAGTTCCGCCTTGATGAGCGTGCCCACCGAGGCCCCGAGCGCGATCGACGTGGTCCCGGACGGCACAATGCGGCCGCCGAATATCAGGCCCACATCGACCCGCGTCCCCACCGCGAGCCAATCGGTGATGTTCCACTTCGGCTCGACCACCACCCCGAATCCGTAGCTCTGCGTGCCGTAGCCCCACACTCCGCCCATGCCCGAGTGGACGACGATGAGAGGCTGCTGGCGGCCCCTGGGCGCATCGACCGCCGCCGGGTACGCGTCGTCCGTCGTCGAGTACTCCGCGTACTCGTCAGCCGCCTTGGCGACGGGGGCCGTGTTGGCCGCGGGAGCGTTATTGGCCGTGCTGCCGAAGCCACCCGCCTTGGGGGCTGGCGCGGTGGCCACCGCGGGGGCGGGCGCGCTGGTCACCGCGGGGGCGGGCTGCTGGGCCGCCTGGGCCTTCCGGGCCTCCTCCAGCTTTCCGGCCTCGGCGAGGATCTCCTGCGCCATGACCGTCACGCCCTTGTCGCTCAGCTTCGGGGTGGTGAACTCATAGGCGAGCTGGTTGTGGAGCTTCGGCGCCTGCTTCGTCTGGAGGACATAGACGAGGCGGAACTTCGCACCGTTGCGATCCAGCTTCGCCCCCACCACCACATCCGCGCCCTCGGTCGCTCCGGCGGGCACCAGCGTGGCCTTGTCCTGCTCGGCCTTGAGGGCCTGCGTCAGTCCGTAGAGGGTGCGCTCCTGCAGCGACTGCGTGCTCAGCTCGGGGATGTCGGTGATGGTGCTCTCACCGCGCAAAAACTGGACGCGCAGCGGTGAGGCGAAGACGCAGAGGGGGAGCAGGGAGACGGCCAGCACGGCGCTGGCTCGGAGCGGAGGGAGTGCACGGCGCATCGAAAGTCCTCGGGGGTGGTGTGAAGCCGCCCTTGGACTATCAGCCTGTGCACAATATTCACATGAGGCCGTACCCCCTCCCACAGGGAGAGGGGGCCAGCCCGGGTGCAGCGGGCCTTGCTCAGTAGGCCTTGGAGAAGACGATGCGGCCCTGAGAAGGCTCGCCCGTCACCACGCACTTGCCCGGCTCTTGTTTGAGCGCAAACGGCCGGTTGCGCGTCGTCAGGCCCGTCTCATCCTTGATGCGCGCCTCCACCTTGGGGTCGCCGTTCCAGTGCGCCAGCAGGAAGCCGTCGTCCGCCTTCGCCTTCATCTCCTCGTAGCTGTTCACCTCGAAGGTGCGCGAGTCGCGGAACGACTTCGCCTTCTCGAACAGGGACGTCTGCATCTGCTCGAGCATCTCCTGGGCCTTGGCCACCGCCTGGTCCAGCTGCACGAACTCCTTCTGCTTCACGTCCCGGCGCACCATCACGCACGAGCCCTTGGCCAGGTCCTTGGGGCCCAGCTCCACCCGGAGGCAGGTGCCAATCAGCTCGTGCTCGCTGTACTTCCAGCCCGGGCTCTTGGTGTCGTCGTCGTCCACCACCACGCTCAGGCCGGCCTTCTTCAGGTCCGCCGCGAGCGCGTGCGACTTCTCCAGCACCTGGGTCTTCTCGGCGTCCGTCGCCTTGCCGGCGATGGGGATGATGACCACGTGCGTGGGGGCCAGGCGCGGCGGGACGATGAGGCCCGCGTCATCCGAGTGCGTCATGATGAGGCCGCCGATGAGGCGCGTAGACACGCCCCAGGACGTCTGCCACACGTGGTGCTGCTTGCCGTCACGGCCCTGGAACTGCGTGTCGAAGGCCTTGGCGAAGTTCTGCCCCAGGTTGTGGCTGGTTCCCGCCTGCAGCGCCTTCTTGTCCTGCATCATCGCCTCGATGCTGTAGGTGCGCAGCGCGCCGGCGAACTTCTCCGACTCCGTCTTGCGCCCCGTCATCACCGGCATCGCCATGTAGTCCTCGGCGAACTTCCGGTAGACCTCCAGCATCTGCAGCGTCTCCTTCTCCGCGTCCTCCTCCGTCTCGTGGCAGGTGTGGCCCTCCTGCCAGAGGAACTCGGTGGTGCGCAGGAACAGGCGCGTGCGCATCTCCCAGCGCATCACGTTCGCCCACTGGTTGATGAGCAGCGGGAGATCCCGATAGCTCTGAATCCACTTGGAGAAGCTGCGGTTGATGATGGTTTCCGAAGTGGGCCGGATGACGTAGGGCTCCTCGAGCTTGGCGCCGCCGGCGTGCGTGACGACGGCGAGCTGGGGGTTGAAGCCCTCGACGTGCTCGGCCTCCTTCTTGAGGTAGCTCTCGGGGATGAGCAGCGGGAAGTAGGCGTTCTTGTGGCCCAGGTCCTTGAACATCTTGTCCAGGACGCGCTGCATGTTCTCCCAGATGGCATAGCCATTGGGACGGATGACCATGCAGCCCTTCACGTCCGAGTAGTCGGCGAGCTTCGCCTTCTGGACCAGGTCCACATACCACTCGGAAAAGCCCTTCTCGCGCGGTGCCAGCTTCTCGGCCATCTGCTTGAAATCCTTCGAAAATGAGTGAGGGCCGTTGCCTACGCCGGCCCCCGTCGGAAATCAATGGTTGCGGGCTACTCGCAGCGCTGGGCCTCGTGCCGGCAGTCATGGCCGGAACGGTCCAGCTCCAGCTGGTAGAGGGACTGGAGGGCCTCGTTCTCCAGGGAGACCCCCACCCGGCGGGGCCCCGTGCCCGGCTCGTTGAGGAGGATGTCCACCGTCTCCAGGCCGCGCTGGGGCACCGGGTCCGCCGGGGCCGCCACCACGTCCCGCTGCTCGAAGCGCTTCCAGCTCCGGCTGCCGGAGCCCGCTACGGCGGAGAAGCCCTCGGCACAGCTTGCCGTGCCCCCCACGAAGTCCGCCTGGTAGACGCGGGCGCTATGGCCCCCCGAGGCCGCGCACAGGCCCCCGGCCGTCCCGGGCTCGAAGCTGTTCCATAGCACGCACCCGTTGACGATGGCCGTTCCACTGCCCGTCTGCTCTCGGGGGGCGTGGTAGCTCACGTACCAGCCTGCTTCCAGCGAGCCGGCCTCCCTCGCCCCCGACGTCACCCGCCCGTCCGAGGCGAACTGGGACACGTCCACCAGCCGGTCCTCCGTCAGCAGGCCGGACTCGTACGTCGTGGCCGAGGCAGCGGTGTCGAAGGTGCGTGCCTTCTTCACCCCGTAGCTCCAGAAGCCGTAGAAGCGGTGGGCGCTGGTGGCCGGTAGGGGCTTCGTCGCGGCCACGGGCATCCAGTCATCCCGCGACACCCGGCAGCCGGTGCCATCACAGGTGTACTCCAGCCGCCCCGAGACGCTCGCCGAGCAGCCGTTGGCCGAGCCGTAGTCCCAGTCCAGCGACACCTTCGTCGCACCACAGACGGCCCCCGCGGCTCCGGGGGCGGTGGGGACGGTGCTGGTGTTCGTGTAGTTGTCATAGGTGGTGCGGGTGCTCCAGGCCGTCGAGCCGCCGCGCTCCACGGTGACGGTCTGGCTCGCGCGGCAGCCGAGCTGGGCGCACCCCAGCGGGTTGGAGAGCCGGCACGTCGTTCCGCCGCTCTCCGCGAGGTTGTAGCGGTCGCCCGTCCCCACGAAGGTGCGCAGGTAGCCCGTGTCCGGCTGCACCGTGTTGGAGGTCATGTAGCTGAAGGCGGGCCGCACGGCGTTCGGGCCAGAGCCCTTCACCTGGAAGGCGCGGGCGGCGAACCAGTTGTTCACCGGGCCTCCCGCGGCGGGCCGCTCCCCGGGTTGCCAGAAGCGCACCGTCCACACCTGGCCGCCGTAGTCCGCCACCGTCGCGGTGTCGAAGAGCAGGTCCCCATCTGGCTTGGAGCTGAGCTCACCGCCAATGTCCATCATCGCCACGCTGGCCGCGAAGGGATTGCGCAGGTGCTCGGAGCGTGCGCTGCCGTCGCCATGGAAGAAGCTCCACAGCGTCTCGCCCGTCTTCATGTCCACCATGGCCAGGCCCCGGCCCCGGTTGAGCGAGCGGTCATACCCGCCGTTGAGGATGACGACCCACGCCTCACGGGCCTGCGTGCCCGCGACGCGCCACGGGCCGGCAGGGTCCGCCATGGCCACGGGGCCGATGGGTGGAGGACGGGGCGCGAAGTGTCCATCGCTCTCGCCGAGCTGGAGCGCCAGTGCGTCACACGGCTGCGGCCACATCCACAGGAAGTCCCCCTTCTGGTTGGGGGCACGGCCCGGCTGACCCACGCCGGGGCTGGCCAGCAGCGCCGTCACGTCCAGCGCGAAGCGGTGCACCCCGCCCGTACCCGAGCCCACCACGGTCACGGTGCGGAACTCGCTGGCCTGTTTCTTCCCGTCGGCCGCCGCGTCTCCGGCCTTGCCCACCCCGTCCAGCCAGACCTCGCGCACCATGGGAGTGCCGTCCACGAACCAGCCATGCTGGCCCAGCTTGGGCAGCAGCTTGGGCAGCAGGTCCGGCGGGACGAAGGCCCAGAGCTCTTCGCCCGTGCCCTCATCGTATTGCGGTAGGCCGGTGAGGGGATCCTTCCCCGTGCGGCTGCCGTTGTGAATGGCGTGCAGCATGCCGCCGTTGGAGCCCACCAGCACCACCCGGTCTCGCTGCTCGTGGCGTGCCACGTACTCGTCATAGGCGTCGTGCGTGCGGCCCGAGCTCGTGCTCGTATAGCTCTGCTGCGGTGTGCGGCCGTCGTAGAGCGTCTGCAGGCACTGCGGCGAGAAGCCACAGAACTCCCGAGGCATGGGCGGCTCCACGCTCTGGGGCGCCGAGTGGAAGATGTCGTGCAGCAGGAAGGGTCGGTCAAAGTCACGCCGGGTCGTGTCTGTGTTCAGCACGTCCGCGCCCCGGTAGTAGCGGATGACGGCCCGGGCGCAGTCGTCTGGGCTGAGCTTGTCACCGGCCACGGTGCACCCGCTGGCGCTGATGCCCAGGGCCTCGCGCAGCAGCGGGGCATTGGCCTCGGTGAAGGCCACCGGGGTGTCGTGCGAGTCCAGCATCCCGTCCGGCCCGCCCGAGGGGCCTCCGTTGTCCACGAGGGTGTAGATGTCGCGCGTCTTCCAGCGCTGTGTGGGCGCCGACGTGGGCTTGAGCTTCTGGCCCGCCTCCCAGAAGGGCTTCGTCGGCAGCAGCCGGTCCCTCACCTTCACGAAGTCCCCCACCTCGTTCTCCACGACGGCGTCCCCGTCCATGTCGATGAGGTGAACGTCCTCACAGTCCTTGTCGTGGTTGAGGTCCCACGGATCCCCGCCCGCGGTGGCCAGTGACGGCTTGCAGCCGAGCAGCAGCTCCGAGGCGAGCTTGTAGCGGTAGAGGTAGCCGCGCCATGGCTCCTGCTTGTCGCGGCCAGGGCGCAGACGGGGCACCAGCGTGCCGCTCGCCGAGCCGAGCTGCGAGCCGGACGTGGACGCCGCCGAGAAGGAGGTGGAGCGCCGGTTCACATTGGCGATGATGTCCTCCAGGGCCTGCTTGAGCCCCGCGCCGTCGTTGGCCTGGTAGTAGAGGCCGCCACCCACGCGGGCGGCGTTCTTGAGGATGTTGGCGTTGATGCCGAAGCCGATGGCATGGACGGTGAGGCTCTGTCGGCCGTTGGTGTCGAAGTCCCCCACCACCGCTGGGCTGCTCTGCTGCAGGTCCTGCGTGGCGAGCAGCTTCGCTACGTCGTCCAGCTTGTGAAGCGCATCCTCCGGGCAGGGCTCGGAGGAGGGACACGCCACCGGCCCTCCGTTGAGGGCCTCGATGCTGGCGGCGGGGAGGTGCTCGTCGGCGCTCGGCTCGCCGTCCGTGACGATGACGATGGAGGTGGACTGGCAGCCCCAGCACCAGCTCCGCTCTGGGAGCGAGAGGGACATGTTCTGGAAGCCTCCCTTGAGGAAGCTGCCGTCGAAGCCGAAGAGGCTCGTGTAGATGGAGTCGCTCGAGGAGAAGTACTGCCCGAGGTTGAGGAGCGACTCGGCCAGCGGGGTCGCGGCCTTGAAGCGCAGTGCGTCCACGGCCGCCAGGTAGTTGGCGCGCACGGTGGCGAAGGCCCGAGGGTCCGTCCCGAGCTGCGTGCACGAGGGGCCCTGCGGCATGGACATCAGCGCGCCGTGCGCCGAGTTGTCCGCATCGAAGTAGCTGATGCCCACGCGCACCTGGCGCATGTCTCGGAGAATGGACTTGAGGACGGTCTTCGCCGTCACGTACTTGGGCGGGTTGAAGTTGAGGAAGCGGCCCGAGAAGGCGAAGGTGTAGCGCCTCGGGTCAGTGCCCGGCCGCGAGCCCGTGGCCCCAGGCCGCTTGTAGAAGCCCTTCGTCTGCATGCAGGAGAGGCAGGTGTTGTAGAGCGCTCGCGTTGGATCCGCGCTCGCCGGGTGCTGGTAGGCGCAGACCTCCTCCTTCGTGTTCCACTGAGCGGTCGGCGCGTTCAAGTCCTCCCAGAACATGTACGCGTAGAACTTGTCGTCCTTGAACAGGCCGGGGTGGTCCGCGTCCGGCACCGGGTAGGCGACGCTGGGGTCCCACCCGTTGGCGGCCTGCATGGCGAGCAGGTCCGGGTTGGAGCAGCCATCGCCCGCGGCGAAGAAGGCCTCGTGGTTGCCCTCGTCCACCTGGGGCAGCTCACGCATGGACGCCGAGGTGTCGATGAGGAAGTGGACGTTGGGCGGCGTGCCCTCGCTCATGAAGAAGCGCTCGTCGCCGGTGATGTCCTGGCCGCGCAGGGCCTCGGAGGCGAGCGAGGTGGTGAGCTGGCAGCAGGCGGCCTTGGCACCCGGGGGCTCCGGCGTGGAGGACCAGGCCGGGGCGCAGGTGAGCAGGATCGCGGGGACGGAGAGGCGGAGGAGACGGCTCCGGGGGTTCATGGATTCCTCAGGCAGGAGCTACTGAAGGCCGACACGGATGACGAACTCGACCTCGCGCTCGGGGCCGCCCGGGTACTCCTGGCAGAGCGCCGTCACGGAGTACCAGTAGGCGCCCTCGGCGGCGTCGCCGAGCGTGTTGCTGATGTCTCGGGCCGCGCCGCGCGAGGCTCCCACGGCGTTGGCGGGCAGCCGCTCCACATGCGTCAGCGTGGGCGCTGGCGTCGAGCCGGTGAAGTGGCCCGCGCGGATGAGGCCCTGGCCGTATGCGTCGTCGAGCTGTACCTGGCCAGTGCTGCTCGGGGTGAGCACCCGCAGACGGGCGAGGAAGAGATTGCGCGCCGCCTGGGTGCAAGCCGAGAGCGAGTCCTCACGCGTCTGGAGCGCGGAGGCATTGCGCTCGGTGCCGGTGAAGGAGATGGCGCCCGCCACCAGCAGGGTGACGAGGACGACGACGAGGAGCGCCATGATGAGGGCCATGCCGCGAGGGCCGGTAGGGCGGGAGTGCATGGGCTCAACCTCCACCGAGGTGGACGGGGGTGAACTGGGAGCGCATCAGCAGGTTCTTGGGAGCGATGGAGCCGCGCAGCACGGCGCGGGAGAAGCCGCCGCCGCGCGGGTCGAAGGCCTTGGCGGGCGTGGTGCCGAGGTTCTCGAGCTGTCGCCAGGAAGTGGTGCCAGAGGGGAGCGGGGGGCCCTCGGAGCCCAGGACGCCGGGGGTGAGCACGTCATCTCCGGGGCGCTGCGTGTCGGCCCGAGTGCTGCGCGCCACGAGGGTGAGCCGCACCTGTCGGATGTTGGCCGGGTGCGAGCCGAGGCGTCGGGGCGAGGCATAGGCGTCCACCAGGCGCGGCCGGTCCAGCTCGGGCGTGGCGATGTGCCACGTCTCGCCCCAAGGCACGGCGTCGTCCACGCCCACCAGCGGCGGTGGCGTGTCTCCCAGGGTGTTGAGGATGTAGGCCACCTGAAGCTGCTCGATGCCCACCGCGAGGGGCGTGGCGTCGGCTGTATCGACATTGCCGTCCTCGTTGATGTCCACCCCCCGGTGCAGCATGAGGTAGGGCGTGGTGCCGGCGGTGGCCGGGTCTCCGTCATCGTCGAAGGACGAGACGTAGAAGCTGGTGCGCTCCACCCGCACCACCACGGGGGGCTCCGTGTCGTGGAAGCAGGCCTCGTTCAGCGTGCTCAGCTCGCGGAAGAGCGAGCCTGGAGGCCCCGAGGGCGAGTCCAAGGGCGCGGGGGTGGTGTCCAGCCGAACGGAGGTGGCCTTGGCCTGGGCCGTCTCTCCCACCGTCACGTAGGCGTAGCGGACGGCACCGGGGCAGAGGACGAGCAGTATCTCCCCCTTGTGCAGCGTTCGCTGGAGCGGGAGATCGAAGCGCAGGAAGTCCGTGCCCACCTCGGTGGCGCGACGGCGGAAGTACAGGTCGCGCGCGTGGACGGTGATGCCGTCTGGGTACCCGACACCGCGCGCGTTGCCGACGGCGTCGAAGGAGTCGTAGGCGAGGATGGCCCGGTCCGGATCCACGCCGTAGCCCGCGTTGCGCACGTGGCGCTCCACGAAGCTCATGGCCTGGCGCACGCTGGACTGCACCGCGCGGCGGCTCGCATGGGCCTGGTACTGCGTGGCCTGTGAGACGAAGACGAGGCCGATGCCGGTGAGCACCAGGGCGCCGATGGCGGTGCCGACGAGCAACTCGATGAGGGTGAAACCGCGAGGGCGGTGAGGCGCGGGCATGCTCAGATCTCCGGGATGGCCGCGGCGCCCCGGCCCAGGGCCTGGGGGTTGAACTTCACCGCCCAGACGTTGACCTGCTTGAAGCCGCCCGCCGTGGTGGGAAAGCGCACCATCACCAGGATGCGGCGGGCCTCGGTGCTGCCGTCCGCGGCCTTCACGGGAGCCACCCGCCAGGCCACCTCATAAATGGGCTGGGAGCCGGGCTTGGAGCCGCCCTCGGTGCTCACGCTGGCGTGCGCCGCGCCGAGAAGCGGACGCTCCCCGACGAGGGCCAGCGCGTCCGTCAGCTTCACCCGGCCGTCGGCCTCATCGAAGTTCGTGAAGCGCGGATCCGCGGGGTTGATGGTGCTCTCGTTGGACAGCAGCGTGTGGCCGTAGGGCAGCCGCTCGAAGGCATCCACCAGGTCTCGCGCCACCTTGCTGGCGGTGGACTGGCGCCGGGCGAGCCCGTTCTGCTGGCTGGCCAGCACGTTCATGTGCAGCACGCCGAGCAGGCCGATGGAGAAGATGGCGAGTGCCGCCATGGCCTCGACGAGGCTGAATCCACGGGAGCGAGGAGTCGGAGACATGGAGAGGGGTCCTCCTAGTAGACGCGGATGGCACCGGCGGGAGCGGCGATGACGACCCAGCGGGGCGGGCTGGACTGGCCGCTGCGCGAGCCGGCAGCGAAGGCGATGACGCCGCCGGCCTCCGCTGTGCCCGTCATCACGCGGACGGTGCCATCGGGAGAGAAGCGGATGACGCCCCGAGCGCCGCCGGTGCCCTCGGTGCAGAAGGTGCACCCGCCGAGCAGCCGGCTCGCGCCGGAGGGCGTGAGGAGGATGGCGGCGAAGGGGGCGGGCAGCGTGTGGAGCTGCGTGCGAGGGGCTGCGAGGTCGAGGAAGCCCAGGCCGCCCTCGTTGGAGAGCCGGAGCTGCTCGTGGCGGACGCCGCCCACGGTGGAGGGGGTGAGCACGTCCTCGCTGGCCCAGTTGAAGGCGCCGAGGGAGTCCGCGCGCTCGAGCAGGTAGACGCCGAAGTCCTTGCCGTCGTCGTGGAAGACGACGTAGTGGGGCACGCCCATGCTGGTGGCCCGCATCTGTGCGGCCGTGTACAGGGCGCCCACCTCGAAGGCGGCATTGCTCACGCGCACGCGAGCGGTGCCGTGGAACACGGCGAGGCTGGCGAGTGTCGCCAGGATGGCGAAGATGGCGGCGACGACGAGCGCTTCGACGAGGGTGAAACCTGCGGAGCGGGATCGGACGGACAAGCGGAGACTCCTCCCGCCCGGCTGCTTGTGCAAAGTGTGGCCCACCTACCCCACAGGGCAGGGATTACCTGTGCAAGCCCTTGGAACGAGAGGGAAGCCCGCTACCTCACGTGACCGCCGGAGTTACCTCTGGCTGGCCTTTCTACTGGGAAAGAATTATCCCTCCATGTAACGAATGCACCCCCGCCTGCCCCCGACTTTGGGACAGGGGGTGGCCTGCGCGACCCCCCTGTTCTCGGGGTACCCAGCACCTGCATCTCCAGGTCATGTTCGTGGAGCCTGTTCACGGCCCGACAGCTGTTCGAAGGCCGTGCACGGGTTCACATCCAAGAGGGGTTTGAACATGAGGAATGCACTGCGTCTCGCGGGATCGGGTTTGCTGGCTCTGGGGCTGATGGCATGTGGGGGCGAGGAGGTGTCGCAGCCCAAGATGTCGGAGCTGCACGTGAACCGCGAGGCTCGGGCAGCCGCGGCCGGGCGCGTGGCCGAAGGTGCGGAGGGGAGGGTGCACCAGCTCGGACCTGCACCGAACCTGTCGTCGATACACGTCATCGCGGTCTGCTCGGCGGACTTCTACGCCACCTATGCGCCCTATGACTGCGAGGACGTCTCCACCAGCGGCTCCACCGTCTTCAATCACGGTGGCGCCTGGATGGAGGTCATCACCCAGGAGATGGGCTACCGCGCCTATGGCTCGGCCACGATGGCGGGCAACTCGGTGTCGGAGATCCACAACCAGGGCATCCTGAACGTCTACAACGAGTACATCGGCTGGTACCGCTGGTTCGACGTGAGTGCCTATTCGAGCGGGTACTTCTACTACTCCGCCGCGTCCATCAACACCTACGCGGTCTATTCGGACTCCGTGACGGTGCTGTAGCTCGCGCGGGTGACTGGCTGGCCGACGGTCCCATCGTGGGCCAGCCTCACTCCGCCCTGAGGAACCACCTCGAGTACGAAGCGTATGAGCCATGCGCGCGGCCATGAGGGCCGCGCCGGGCCCGTCCCTCAGCGTGCTCCGAGGAAGTCCGCCTTGCCGATCTCCAGCCCGTTGTGGCGGAGGATGGCGTAGGCGGTGGTGACGTGGAAGTAGAAGTTGGGCAGCACGAAGGTGATTAGGTAGGCTTGGCCCGTGAACTGGGCCTCCCGGCCGCCCATCTTGAGGACGATGTTGCGCTCCTCGCTGCCGTCGATCTGCGCCGGGGTCAACGATTGCAGGAAGGTGATGGTCTTGGCGAGGCGCGCCTGCAACTCGGGGAAGGTAGTCTCCGTGTCGGGGAAGCTGGGGACCTCGACTCCTGCCAGCCGGGCGCCACAGCCCTTGGCCAGGTCGCTCACGCTCTGAATTTGAAAGGACAGCGGGCGCATGTCGGGCGCCAGCCGGGCGTTGACGAGGACGGACGGCTGGATCTTCTTCGTCTCCGCATAGGCGGCGGCCTTGTCGAGGATCACCGACAGGTTGCTCATCATGCGGATGAGGACGGGGATGGAGGCCTGGTACATGGACAGGGACATGGGGTCGCTCCGGTTGGGGAAAGGGAAAAGCGGCCCTGGTATGTGGACCGGACCGTGCCCTGTCAACCAGATCGCCCAGGCCCGGAATTCAGGGGTGCAGCTTCTCGTGCCGCGCTAGCATCTCGACGAACTGGGTGATGCGCTTGGTACGGGTCTCGGCCTTCTTCGCGGTGTGGATACGGAACAGCACGGCGTAGCGGTTGGCCGAGTTGAGTGTGGCGAAGAAGGCGGCCGCACGGGGGTTGGCGGCGAGGGCAGCCGACAAATCCTCGGGCACGGCCGCGCGGCTCGGCGAGTCGTAGGCCGCCTCCCAGCGACCGTCCTGTTTCGCGCGCTCGACCTGCTCGAGCCCTGGGGGCTTCATCTTGCCCGCCTCGATGAGCGCCAGGGCCTTCTCGCGGTTGATCTTCGACCAGATGCTCTTGGGGCCGCGCGGGGTGAACTTCTGGAGCCACGCCGAGTCGTCGTGGCTGGCTTTCTGGCCGTCGATCCATCCCCACGCGAGCGCGACCTCGAGTGCCTCCGGGTAGGTGACCGACGCGACGCCGGACGCCTTCTTGGCGAGCTTCAGCCACAGGCCGCGCGAGGACGCATGATTCGAGGCGAGCCAGTCCGCCCAATCGCTCGGCTTCGAGAAGGCGATGGTCGGAATCTCCCCCGCGGGCTCCTTCTTTGGCGTCTTGGCCGTGGCAGTCTTTTTCGCCGTCGCGGCCTTCTTCGCGGGCGTCTTCGCCTTCTGGGTCGTGGCCTTCTTCTTCGTCGGGCTCATCGGGTCCCCTGTTGGACTTCCTATCGGGACTTCTTGCGGCTGGAGCGTTCGCCCGCCTCGCCATTGAAGCCCGAGACGCGCATCCCCAGCGACTGCGCCAGGAGCACGGCTGTCTCGACGGGGACGTGGGTGCCCTTGATGCGGTTGTTGGTCGGGTCGAGGAAGGCGCCCACCGAGGTGGAGAAGTCCGCCTTGGTGAGGTTGCAGCCCCGGAAGTTGCTGCCCGTGAGGTCCGTGCCGGAGAAGTCCGCTTCCGTCAGGTCCAGGTCGAAGAAGTTCGCCTCCATGGCCGAGCAGCCCAGGAAGGCGGTGCGCCGCAGGCTGAGGCCGACGAAGGACGTGTAGCGCAGGACGCACTTGTCGAACGCCAGCTCGGGGTTGGGCGACACGGGCGTCCAGTCAATGCCCATCAGCTTCGAGCCCTCGAAGCGCACGTCCCGCAGCGCGGTGGACTGGAGCTGGGCGCGGCTGAGGTCGCAATCGCTGAAGACGCAGGCCTCGAGCTTGGTGTTCTTCCAGCGGCTCTCCTGGAGCTGACACCTCTGAAAGGTGCACCGGTAGAACTCCTTCTGGCCGAGGTCACCTCCCTGGAGGTCCAGGTCCGTGAACGTCTCGTTCTCGAAGTAATCCTCTTTCGCGAGCCGCTGCGCATCCATGCCGCCATCCTAGGGAGCGCGGCGGATTTTCCAAGTAGCTTGAAAAGGATGAAGCCGGACGGCCGAGAGAGGGGCGGCGCGTCCGGCTTCGTGCTGTACTACACCCTGCTGCGAGTTCTGCTCATGCGGCCGAGCTGGACGTCTCCGAGCTGCTCGACTCCAGCTCCGCGAGCATCCGCTCCCCCTCCAGCTCATCAATGGGGGCGAAGCGCTCGAGGTCCGGGCGGTAGGCGTGCACCCGCGCGTGGCCGATGTCGAACCACCAGCCGTGCAGCCGCAGCGTGCCGGCCGCCAGGCGCTCGCGCACCAGGGGATAGGTGCGCAGGTGCGCGAGCTGCTGCAGCACGCTGTACTGGCTGAGCCGGTCATACGGGGGCAGCCCCTCGCCGAGCTTTCCACCGCGCTCGAAGGCGGCCAGGGCGGGGCGGCCCACGTCCAGCCAGCTGCTGAGGTTGGGCGTCTTCTGATCGTTGTACCCGGAGAGGATCGCCTTCATGGCTCCGCAGCCGGAGTGGCCGCACACCACGATGTCCTTCACCGGCAGGTTCAGCAGGGAGAACTCCAGGGCCGCCGCCTCGGAGCGGTCACTCAGGGACAGGCCCGTGGCGTCCGAGGGCGGCACCATGTTGCCCACGTTGCGCATGACGAAGAGGTCACCCGGGTCGGTGGACACGAAGAGGTTGGGCACCACGCGGCTGTCGGAGCAGGCGATGAACAAGCAGTCGGGGGACTGTCCATGGGCCAGGCGCGCGAAGGTGGCGCGGTAGGCCGGAAGTCCGTGGCGCTGGAAATCGAGGAGACCCTGAACGAGCTTCTTCATCACGCACCTTCCGAGGAGAGAGTTGTAGAAGAGGAAACGGAAACAACGGGCTTGGAGGCGGCGGCAGCGCCCTTGCGCGTCCACACCTCCTCGAGCGGCTCCATCCACACCTTGCCGCCCGTCTTGCGGTGGTTCTGGCACCAGCTCTCCAGCGCCTCGTAGCCGGAGTGGTCCAGCGTCTCCACCGCGAGGTCCAGCTCCACGTGCGCGCCATTGGGCACCGCGGCGAGCGCGGCGGACAGCTGAGGCACGCCCACGAAGGTGAGGGCGCCGCCCACGCGCACCTGGTGCACCTCACCCTCCTTCTTCACTTGCACCTGCACACGGCCCAGCCGCCACAGCAGCCGCGCCACCGCCACGCCGAAGCCCAGCGCGATGCCGGCCAGCAGGTTGATGCCCACCACGCCCACCACCGTCACCACGTACACGGACAGCTCGCCGCGCCGGCGCAGCTCCTGGATGTGGTGCATGTTGACCAGCTTCGCGCCCACGTGGACGAGCAGGCCGGCCAGCACGGTGAGGGGCACCAGTCCGAGGTACGAGCCCAGCAGCGAGACGAAGAGCAGCATCCACACGCCGTGCAGGACAGCGGACACGCGCGTCTTTGCTCCCGCGGCGATGTTGGCGGCGCTGCGCACGATGACGCCGGTGATGGGCAGGCCGCCCGCCAGACCCGAGAGGGTGTTGGCCAGACCCTGTGCGAACAGCTCCTTGTCCAGGTTGGCGCGATCGCCGGTGTGCAGCTTGTCCGTGGCCACCGCGCTCAGCAGCGACTCGGCGCTGGCCACCAGGGCGAGCGAGAACACCGCGGCCGCGAAGGCGCCCCAGTTGCTGGGCAGCGCGGGAAGCTGGAGGCTCTCGAAGAGGCTGCCGGCCAGCTCCACCCGCTTCACGTCCGTGCCCCACACCGCCGCGGCCACCGAGGCGCCCACCACGGCCACCAGCGGTCCGGGCACCTTCTTGAGGCGGCTGTTGGGCATCACCTGCCACAGCACCAGGATGCCGATGGTGATGAGACCCAGAATCGTGGCGGGGCCGTGCAGGTCGGCGATCTGCCCTGGCAGCTCGCGCAGGTTCGCCCAGGCGTTGGACTGCGGAGCGCCGCCCAGGACGATGTGCAGCTGGCCCAGGACGATGAGGATGCCGATGCCCGCCAGCATGCCGTGGATGACGGCCGGGGAGATGCCCAGCGCGGCGCGGGCCACCCTCAGGCCGCCGAGCGCCATCTGGATGACCCCCGCGGCGGCCACCGCGGCGCAGGTAGCGGCGAAGCCCAGCTCCTGAATGAAGCCGAACACCATCACCGCCAGACCCGCTGCCGGGCCACTCACCAGCAGCGGCGCACCTCCAATCAGCCCGACCACCAGGCCGCCCACCACACCGGCGATGAGGCCGGACATGATGGGGGCGCCCGAGGCCAGGGCGATGCCCATGCACAGCGGCAGGGCGACCAGGAACACCACCAGGGAGGCGGGCAGGTCGCTCGCCAGCATTGCCTGGAGCCCGGTCTTCTGCTCGTTGGACTTCATTCTCTCAGCCTCCACACCGAAGTAGGCGCCGCACCCTGGAGGGGGACGGCGCGTTTCCAGCCCTACAGGGCAAACGGCGTGCCACCTATGTGGAGCGGGCCTCCCTCTGAAGGACGTCGAGAGAGGCCCCGGAGGACTTCAAGAATTTTGAAGTGCGGCCGGGGCGATGAAAGAACTTTAAAGAAAGATTCTTGAACTACTCCTCGCCGAGCCGACGCAGGAAGGTGGGATAGGAGATGCCAAGCGCGCGGGCGGCATCCATCCGGCGCCCCTCCAAGCGCTCGAGGACATGTCGGACATACATCCGCTCCACCTCTTCCAAGGGAAGCGGGGGGCCGGCCACGATGAAGGCATTCGGGTCCGTCGGCATGGCCTGGCCGCCGGTGCTGGGCGCGAGCGCCTCCAGCTCCAGGGTCGAGCCGCTTTCGAGCACCAGGGCTCGCTCGAGCACGTTGCGCAGCTCGCGCACGTTGCCAGGGAAGGGGTAGCGCTCGAGCCGCCCGCGTGCGGCGGCGGAGAAGCCCACGGGGCGGCGGCCCAGCTCCGCGCACAGCTCGACCACCAGTGACTCGGCCAGCGGCAGCACGTCCTCGCGCCGTTCCCGCAGCGGGGGCACGTCCACCTTGAAGACGCTCAGGCGGAAGTAGAGGTCCTCGCGGAATCGGCCGGCGGCCACTTCTTCGTTGAGGTTGCGGTTGGTCGCAGCCACCACGCGCGCGCTGCTGCTCAGCTCGCTGGTGCCTCCCAGCCGCCGGAAGGCGCCCTTGTCCAGGAAGGTGAGCAGCTTGGCCTGCAGGGGCAGCGGCAGTTCACCCACCTCGTCGAGGAAGAGCAGGCCGCCGTTGGCCACCTCCACCAATCCGCGCCGAGCGGTGCGCGCGTCGGTGAAGGCGCCGCGCTCGTGGCCGAACAGCTCGCTCTCCACCATGGTGTCTGGCAGGGCGGCGCAGTTGACGTGGACGAAGGCTCCCTGCTCCTCGCGCAGCAGGTGCAGGTGGCGGGCGATGACCTCCTTGCCCACGCCCGTCTCCCCCAGCAGGAGGACGGGGCTGCGGGGCGAGGTGGCGATGCGCTCGAGCATCCGCAGGGTGTTCTGCATGGCGGGCGAGCGCGGCTCCAGCAGGCGGCGCCGGCCCTCCAGTGCGCTCTCGGCCCGGCGCAGTCGCTCTTGCAGCCGCACGTCCTCGGCGGCCCGGCGTGCGCGCAGCACCAGGTCATCCAACTCCACTGGCTTGGACAGGTAGTCGCGCGCGCCCGCCTTGATGGCCTCCACCGCGCTGGCGATGTCCCCGTGTGCCGTCACCATCAGCACCACGGTGCCGGGCGCCTGGGTGCGCAGCTCCGGCAGGAAGGCGAGCCCGTCCCCATCCGGCAGCCGGCGGTCGAGGATGACCAGGTCGGGGGACTCGCGGGCGAGGGCCGTGCGCGTCTCGTGCAGCGAGCGGGCGGTGCGGACGCGGAACCCCTCCTGGCTGAGCACGGAAGCGGCGAGCGAGGAGAAGGTGCGGTCGTCATCCACCAGGAGCAGGGAGGTGCTCATTCGGTGCTCTCCAGGGGCAGGCGCAGGGTGAAGCGGCTGCCATCAGGCAGGCGGGTGAAGGTGAGGTTGCCACCGTGAGCCTCCACAGCGGTACGGGCCATGGGCAGTCCCAGGCCTACGCCCTTGGCTCGTGCGGTGGCGAAGGGCTCCCACAGGCGCGGCTCCAGTTGCGGGTCCACTCCGCCCGCGTTGTCCTCCACGCGTAGGACTGCCTCGTGGTCCTCGCGCGCGAGGCTCACCCGGACCCAGGGCGAGGGACGCAGGCCCGTGTCGCGTGCCACCGCGCCCGCCTCCACCGCGTTGCGCACCAGGTTGTCGATGGCGGACACCAGCAGCGCTGGGTCGGCCTGCACGGTGAGGTTCTCCTCCAACGACACATGCACGGGCACGTCCTCGGCCTCCGGCAGCAGGCGCACCGACTGCAGGGCCTCCTCCACCAGCAGGCGCAGCTCGCAGGTTCGGCGCAGGGCGGCCCGCGGAGCGCCAAAGGACAGCAGCGAGCGAGCCAGGTGCCCCAGCCGTTGCACCTGAGCACGCAAGGCGGGCAGGGCCACCTCTCCAGCGGTGGCGGCGGGCCTCAGCAGCGAGAGCGCCGCCTGGATGCCATTGAGGGCGTTCTTCACCTCGTGGGCGATGAGCTGGCTGGCGGCACCCAGCGCGGCCATCGTCTCCTGGTGTCGCAGCCGCTCCTCGGCGGCCAGCAGCGAGCGGTACGAGCGCCGCAGCAGGAAGGTGAAGAGCAGCAGGGTGCTGCCCAGCAAGGCGATGTGGAAGAGCAACTGCCCGAGGAAGCGGCGCTGCAGCCGGGCGATGTCCCGCTCCTCTTCCTCCAGCACGGCCAGGACCATGCCGCTGACGCCGGGGACGGGGACCCGGGCCGCCGCGCCCAGCATTCGCTTGCCGTCCAGCACGAGCGGGCCGGGGGCCTCGGCCAGGGCGCGCAGGCTCGCGGCGCGCTCCGGGGTCCAGGCGAAGTTCGGCATGGGGACGGGCAACAGGAGCTGGCCGCTCTCATCCAGCAGCAGGGACATGTCCGCGCCCCCCGAGTGGACACCCGGAAGCGGACGGGCCCCTGCGCGCAGCTCGCCCACCAGCAAGCCCGTCACCATTCCGCCGTGGAGGATGGGGACCGCCACTACCAGTGGTCCGTCCGTCCCCTCCAGCAGATCAATGTCCGAGACGCCTTCGGCCAGCACCCTGCGGAACCAGGGGCGGGTGTTGAGGGGAGAAGCCCCCAGCGACATCTGGGTAGGGTCGCTCCACACGCGGCGTCCCGTGGGGGTGAGCAGGGCCACGCCCTCGGAGAAGAGGGGCGAGTGGTGGAAGGCGCTGTCCAGCATGGCGACCTCCGGGCTGGAGGAGCCATCTTCGGGGATGAGCTGGGGGTTCTCCGCCAGACGGCGCAGCTCCGCCTCCAGCAGCCCCAGGTGCACGCCCAGCGCCTCGGCCTGCACCTGGGCCTGGCTGGAGAGGTTGCCGAGCACCTCCTCGCGGGCGTTGCTCAGATCCTCCCGGTAGGCGAGCAAGGGACTGGCCAGCGCCACCACGCCGAGCAGTGCCAGTCCCACCGTGGCGGAGCGTCCGGCCCGCTGCTGGGTGCGCGCGAGCTCTCCGAGGGCGGAGGGCAGAGAAGGGCCCGGTAGGGGAGGCGGTCGCGACATGGGGCGCATCATGCGTCAAACAGCGGGGAGGCCACCTTCTTTCCGTGCCACGGGTTGACCCCGTGACGGGAGGCGGGCTTCAATCCTCGTGCTTCGGAGGGTCGCGGTGGGGCCGGCGCCAGCACTCCGACGCGGAGTAAACGTGAGCCCTCCGTGGGTAGCGCTGGTCGGCCCTGAAATCGAAGAGAACCTTTCACTCCGCGATGAGCACGCGCTTCGACGTGGAGGTGGTGCGCCGCTTCCACCCGGAGCAGCTGCGGCCCGAGTGGTCTGGCGAGGGCCAGGCGCTCTGCCGTGCGTTGGGGACGGGCAGCGTGCGCGCGATGCGCGACATCATCGCGCGGGTGCGGCAGGGAGCAGCGCCTTCCGGTGACGAGGCGTTCTCCCAGGAGCTCGCGGCGCGGCTGCGCGCAGAGGAGTCGGAGCTCCGAGAGCGGGCGAGGAATCTGGCGGCACGGCTCGCCCGAGTGGTTCCGGTGGGCCGGCCATTGACGGAGATTGGTGACCGGGTGGCGACACCGCTCCAGCGGGCCCGTGCGGAGGTGCGGCCATGAAGGACGATCGCAAGCGGTTGATGCCCGAGATTCTTCCCGGACCGGGGCCGGTGGTGTCCTCCACCTCGGTGCGTCAGCGGGTGCTCCGGCACATGAAGCTGCTCATCGCGACGGGGGCCGCGACCACGACCCTTGCGGCATGCCCGTACGGAGTGGTGGACCCGTTGCCGCCTCCCGCGCGTTGCCGCACCACGGGGAGCGTGCTCGAGGACCTCCGGGTCGAAGTAAGGCCCAGCGCTCCTGGTGGTGAAGTGGTGGTGGAACTCCACTTGGACGAGGGCGGAGAGCCCGTGGATGTCCCCTCTCCCTCTGGGAGAGGGCTAGGGTGAGGGTGTTCCCTTGGACTGCGTCATCGCGAGGGAACTCAAGGCAGAGGGCCGCAATGGGGCACGGATGCTCCGCGATGCGCGCCGGGGCGCGGAGCACGGGTGAAGACCCTCACCCCCCGCCCTCTCCCAGAGGGAGAGGGGGCATGCGCAACACGACCATGTCCGAGAACTTCGTGGACACTCCACTCACCCCTCCGCGGCGGGCCATGAAGAATGCTGGCGTTTTTCTGACCGTTAGTTAGATTCTGATGCGACGGTTGAAAAAGGAGCCACGCCATGTTGCGTCCGCTGTCCGATGACCTCTTTGTCTTGGATGTGCCCTTCCGCATTGGAGGCATGGCGCTGGGCGGGCGGATGACGGTGATCCGCCTGCCAGATGGCGGATTGTGGCTCCACTCGCCCGTGAAGCTGGACGCGGACGCGCGGAGCGCCGTGGATGCCCTGGGGCCGGTGCGCTTCCTGGTGGCGCCCAACACGATGCATCACCTGTCACTCGGGGACTGGGCCGCGGCGTACCCCTCGGCGAAGGTGCTCGCGCCCGCGGGGCTGCGCAAGAAGCGGCCGGAGCTGCGCATCGACGTGGAGCTGTCGGACGTGATGGACGTGGGCCAGTCGCCATCTATCGAGCTGCTTCTGGCGCACGGCATTCCCAAGCTCGAGGAGTTTGTCTTCTTCCACCGTCCCAGCCGCACGCTGCTGCTCACGGACCTGGCCTTCAACATCCACGAGACGCCCTCGTGGCTGACGCGCACGTACCTGAAGCTGTGCGGGGCGTACGGGAAGCTGGGCGCCACCTGGCTGCTCAAATCGATGGTGAAGGACAAGGCCTCGTTGCGTGCCTGGCGGGACCGCGTGCTCGGGTGGGACTTCGACCGTGTGGTGCCGTGCCACGGCCAGGTGGTTGAGCGGGGCGGCAAGGAGGCGATGCGCGATGCCTTCGCGTGGGCCTAGGCGCCCGGCATCCAGCGACCGGAGCGGCACGGAGTCTCCCGAGGCGAAGCGTGAGGCCCGCAAGGCCCGGCGTCAGGAGGACCGGCGCGCGGCGCTGCTGGAGGCCGCTCGTGAGGTGCTCACCCACAAGGGCGTGGGAGGGCTGACCATGGAGGCCGTGGCCGCGGCGGCGGACGTCAGCAAGCCGGCGGTCTTCTACTACTTCCGCACCAAGGAGGAGCTGGTGGG
The DNA here is from genome assembly GCF_026626635.1 of Archangium lansingense. Lineage (GTDB taxonomy): Bacteria > Myxococcota > Myxococcia > Myxococcales > Myxococcaceae > Archangium > Archangium lansingense. The sequence continues at coordinate 11,920,382 of NZ_JAPNKA010000001.1, read as the reverse complement.
CGCGCTCGTCGCCGAGCAGCTCGAGGCGGAAGTGGAGGTGCTGCTGCGAGCCATCGCCGCCGCACCAGACGGGGTGGAGGCGCTCGTGGCGCTGCTGCGCGCGAAGGTGGACTTCTACGCGGACGACCTGGCGGCCTTCCGCGTGGCGTACCTCTGGCCGCAGCTCATCGGCATTCCGCCCGAGGTTCTGCTCGAGCGCGTGTACCCCGCGAGCCAGCGGGTGAACGAGGTGCTCGAGGCGCGCTTGAAGGCAGAGGCCCGCGAGGGCCGGCTTGCTCCTGGCTTCGAGCCTCGGCGCCTCGCCAACCTTGCCTGGACCACGGCCCATGGGCTGCTGTCGCTCATGGCCGGCATGGAGCAGGTGGGGGGGGGCACTCGGCACACGCTCGCCCAGTTGCGTGACGAGGCCTGTCTGCTGCTGCGCCGAGCGAGAGCCTAGTCCTTCTGCCTGGCTGCTCTCCGGCCTGTCTCGGGAAGGGTGGGAAGACGAGCGCGCGGATTGCTGCAATCATCGGCCCCCCTTCATGCGAATCGACCGACTCCTGGCCGGCCTGTTCCTCGCGACTTCGCTCGCGTGTGCCTCCTCCCCCTCGTCCCTCCGCGCTGATGCGGCACCGGTGACGCCCTCGGTCTCCGAGGCGCGGGGCGAGGGCGATCTGCGGGTGATGACCTTCAACATCCAGTCGGCCATTCACGGCCTCGACAAGGTGGCCGAGGTCATCCGCTCCGCCTCGCCCGACATCGTGGCGCTCCAGGAAGTGGATGTTGGCTCGCGGCGCGCCAACGGGTTGGATCAGCCCGCCGAGCTGGCCCGGCGCACGGGCCTGAAGTACTACGCCCACTTCCGCACCACCACGCTGTTCGGCGGGGACTACGGTGTAGCGCTCCTGTCCCGCTTCCCTCTGGAGTCCGTGGAGCAGCATCCGCTGCCCGTGGAGACGGGCACCGAGCCGCGCACCGTGGCCCGTGTCCTCATGAACGTGCACGGGCAGGGCGTGAGCGTCTACGTCACCCATCTCACCCGTCGCCCCTTCAACGGCAGCATCCGCGTGCGCCAGAGCGCGGCCATCATGAAGCTGATGGAGCAGGACCCGCGGCCCAAGTTGCTGATGGGCGACATGAATGACACGCCTGACGCGGGCTCCATCCGGCTCTTCAAGCGCGAGCTGTCGGACGTGTTCGCCCTGCGCGGCGTCGGGAGCGCGGACACCTACCCTCTGCCGGTCATCCCCAACCTGCGCATCGACTACGTGCTGGCGTGTGACCGCTTCATGCCGAAGAGCAGCAAGGTGCTGCGCGTGAAGGCGTCCGACCACTACCCGGTGGTGGCCGATCTCACGCTGCTCGAGCCCATGAAGGCGCCCGCCGCCGAGGTGGTGGAGCGCCCGCGCGAGGCGGCTCCCACCAGCAGCTCGCAGTAGCCAGCGGCGGGGGCGGCCGGCTCACTCGAGCTGCAGGCCGCAGTCGCTGCACGCGCCTCTCACCAGGGGCGCGGCGGTGCCACAGGCGGGGCAGGGCAGCTCGCCGTCCTCGGGCACCGCTTGCATGGCCTGCCCTTCCGGGACGAGCCCCTCGCGCTCGAGGGTGTCCCTCCAACGCTGCTGGAGCAGACCCGCGACCCGGGGCGCGTCCTCGGGGCGCACGAGCACCTGGAACTTCGGGGAGCACGAGGGCTTGCTGCACGCCTCGCGGTGGACGAGCGCGGGGACGCCCTCGGCGAGACACGCCTCCACCAGGTTGCGGGCATCCGCGAGGGAGGCCTCCACGCACGGCACCACTTCCGCATCCGCCAGGACCTTCTCTGCGTCGTGAGGAGTCATTGCCCGCAGTGAAGCGCAGCCGGGCGCAACCGTCCATGATCTCGGAGTGTCTGCGTTCGGCAGGGGAGCAGGGGAGCCGGCGTGGGAGGGGTCTTCCAAATTGGCGTCACCGGGAGTCGTGCCGAAATTTGCCCGGTCAGGAAAACCCTACGCACCACCCATCGAGGGGAGGCAGCATGGACGCCATTGCACTGTTGAAGCAGCAGCACCGTGAGGTCGAGGAGCTCTTCGAGAAGTTCGAGAAGGCCAGCGAGGGCAAGGGCGAGCAGGTGCTGATGGACTTGTTCGCGCGCATCGCGGACAACCTCGCGGCGCACGCGACCATCGAGGAGAAGCTCTTCTATCCCAGCGTCTACGTGGGGCCCACGGCGGATAAGTTGCAGGAGGCCGTGGAGGAGCACCTGGCAGCGAAGCGGGTGATCGCGGACCTGCTCGACATGGACCCCGCTGACGCGCAGTTCAAGGCCAAGATGAAGGTGCTCAAGGAGCTGGTGGAGCACCACGTGGAGGAGGAGGAGAAGCAGCTCTTCAAGGATGTGAAGAAGCTGTTGTCCAAGGACGAGCTGGCCAGCATCGGTGAGCAGCTGGAGGTCATGTTCAACGAGCTCATCCAGACCGAGCCGCGCATGCAGGTTCCGCGCGAGACCGGTGAGGCTGCGCCGCTGGCGTGAGTCCGAGGTCAGGCCGGACGCGCCTCGTGGAGGCTTCCACGGGGCGTGCGTCGTCAATGACGGGGCCGCTCGCATAGAGTGCTCGCCGGAGGACGACCATGGCCCGCAGTACCATTACCCCCGCACTGACCGTTTCCCTCGAGCGAGTTCGCGCGCACTGGCACCGCAAGCAGGGCCTCGACGAGCCCATTCAAGCGAGTGTCGAGGAGGTGGTGGCGGCCACGGGCTGGCTGCGGACGCTCGGGGGCGTGGACGCCTACCTGGCCATGCGGGCGCGCGTGCCCGGGATGAAGCGCCGGCAGCTCGACGAGGCAGTGGAGCAGTCCCGGCTGCAGGTGATTCCCGCCGTGCGTGGCTGCATCTACCTGGTGCCACGCCCGGAGGTGCCGCTCGTGTTGCGCATCGCCGAGGAGCAGCACCGCAAGCGCGCGGACCGTGAGCACGAGAAGGCGGGCATCGCCCCGAAGGAACTCGCGGATGTGGGCGAGGCCGTGCTGAAGGCCCTGCGCAAGGGGCCGCTGTCCACGGATGCGCTGCGCAAGGCGCTCCCCGAGGGCACCGTGCGCAGCCTGGGGGACAAGGGCAAGAAGGTGGGCATCTCCTCGACGCTGCCTCCGGCCCTGCGGCACCTCGAGTTCGAGGGCAAGGTGGAGCGCACGCTGGACGGCGGGCGGCTGGATACCGAGCGCTACCTCTGGCGGCTGCCGGCGAAGAATCCCCTCACCGGTGCGAAGGTGCCCGCCGAGGCCGTGGAGCGGCATGCGCGCATCGCCGCCACCTTCTTCCGGCAGGCCGGGCCCACCACCCTGGAGAGCTTCACCACCTGGGCGGCGCTCTCCCAGCGCGAGGCCCGCGCCGCCATGGAGAAGCTGCCGCTGGTGCCGGTGGCCGTGGAGGGCCTCGCCGCCGAGGCCTGGGTCCTGGAGGAGGAGCTCGCCGTGCTGCGCGAGAAGGTGCCTGTCTCCTCGTCGCTGTCGATGCTTGCATTCGAGGACAGCTACCTCGCCTTCCACGGAGGCCCGGCACTCTTCACCGACCCCAAGCACCACGCGCGGGAGGTGCCCGTGTGGGGCACGACGAAGGGCAGCACGCTGGGTGATGCGCGCTACCTGTTCATGCGCCCGTTGCTCGATGGGGACAGGCTGGTGGGCTTCTGGGAGTACGACGTGGACGCGGGGGCCGTGGTGTTCGGCACCTTCGACAAGGTGGCGCCCAAGCGCCGCAAGGCCGTCGAGGCCCTCGCCGGGGAGATCGCCACCTTCCTGCGCGACGACGTGGGGCGCGCGCACAGCTTCTCCCTGGACAGCGACGACTCGCTCCGGGAGCGCGCGGCGCTGGTCAAGGAGATGTGAACCACCGCTGGTCCACGGTGGCGAAGCCCGCGAGCAACTCTCCCGCGAGTCGGGGGTGCACGGTCTTCTCGGTGCGTCGCAGGTAGTCGTTGAGCACCTGGCCCTTCGCATCCCGGCGGAGGGCGGGTTGGTGCAGATGTAGCTTCGAGCGCTTCACGCCACCGCCCACGCGGTGCACGAAGGTCACCGTGCCGTCCCGCTCCACGCGCTCGACCACGCCGATGTGCGTGAGACCGTCGTTGCGGCGCCCGTCGCGGTTGCGGTCATAGGTCTCGCGGAAGAAGACCAGGTCTCCCGGACGGGGCTTGGAGTGGAGCGAGCCGAGGCTCTGGGCCTTGCGGTAGATGGCGGCCACGCCATTCTCGCCCGGGAGGGGGCGCTCGGGCAGCAGGCTCAAACCTCGCTTGCGGTAGGCGAGGTTGGCCAGTCCGGAGCAGTCATCGTTTACCGAGGGGCTTACGGCTCGGAGCGAGGGAAGCCCCACCCAGAGGGAAGCGCGGACCGCGGCGCGGCGCGCGAGCGTTCCGGAGGCGTTTTGGGTGCTCTGGCGCGAGGAGGCACGGCGAGCGGCCTCGACTTCGGGTCCCCAGAGCATGACGCCCATCAAGGCACACAGCAGGAAGGCACGGTGCATGCCCGAGCCCCTTCAGCAACCGGCGTGCCCTCGACATTCACCGTGGGGGATGTCTACCCGCTGACGGCCGGGGTCCTCTTCTGTACCCCGCACGTGGAAGAGTTCTGCCCAACCTGTTCCCGGGAGACGTGTTTCCCAGACTCAGACTTCCTCGTCGGGCAGAAGCGAAAGAAGCAGCTCGTCGTCGGGGCCGTGCGGGCGCCAACCGGGCGGCGGTGGTGTTGCGAGGAGCGCATCGCTGGCTTGGTCGACGCGCTCCCTATGGGTCTCAGGGGTATCGGCAAACCACGAGCCGAGCGCCTTGGCAACCTTGAAGCGATTGGCGTCATCCAGTACGGTCGGCCAGCCGTCGGGAAGACACTCGGACAGCTCACGCACAAGCACATCGCGCACGAAGCGCGTGACCTGCTTTCGCTGTTCCGCCTCGGCGTGCAACCCGCTCAACACCTGCACCCCGACGACGTCGTCCTCGCCGAGTTCCTCGGCCAGCGCTACCAGTGAGGCAGTAGGTTGGGCGTTCGCAAAGGCAGTGAGCGAATCGTAACCGCGCTCGCGCACCCGCTCATACAGGCGGACCCTCCAGTTACCCCGCCAAGCCTGTCCGCCACTCATTGCCCTCTCCATCGAATGAACTCCATCGGGACACCGTAGCGCCTCATGCGATACGCGACGATGTCCAGCACCTCGATTCGCGTCAACATCCGGCCCGCTTTGGACTCGGCTTGATATAGCGCATCCATGATCATCCGGTTCCATTCACCCGGCCATGTGCGGCCCAGCTTCCAATTGCCACCGCCGTGAATGGCCTCGTGGTGCGCCTGCTCCAGCTTCACGCAGAACTCGTCGATATCCATCTCGCCGGTGAAGCCGCGCTTCTCGAACCAGCTGCGGAACTCTTTTGGCATGACGTGGTGCTCCGGTGGCTCGGCCATGCCGGCCCCCGTTTTGCCCGTCACACGCATGCCTCGAACCTCGGGCCCATCGCCGAGTGCCTCGCGCACGCCCCTCGGCAGCTCGCCATGTGCCTGCGCCATCATCACCTGGCCGGCCTGAATCCGCACGGCGGCGCTGACGACGGGGAGCGAGAGTACGCCCGCGCGCACCAACTGGCGCATCATCTCCAACCACTCGGCGGAGACGACAATCCGCGTACCCATCATCACGCCGTCGCCGCCTACCGCCAGGCCGATGCCGACCAGGGCGGGAGCGGACGGAGGCACCGAGGGCAGCGAGAACCGCATCGCCGAGAGCATCGTGACAGTCTCGATGGCCTCCTTGAGCACCAGCACCCTCTGGAGGTTCTCCGCCGCCACGCGCATTCTCTCCACAGTGGCCGCGAATTCGGCTGTGAGGTGACCTACCAGCTGGGGCACGTCTTGCGCCGCGGCCTCCACCTGCTCGTGCTCCCGGGAGGAGAGCGCCGTCATCGCGGGCTCGAGCATCTCCTGCCTGCGCCACATCTCCGCGAAGAGCGTCTCCACGGGGTAGAGGTGCTCTCTGAGTGCGATGTCGGCGAGGTGGAGGATGTCGAGCCAGACGGAGAGCAGGATGGAGCCCATCATGGCGGCCTCGAGCCGTGGGCCGGCCAGACGCAGCAGGGCGAGCTGCATGTCCGGGTCCTCCACCTGCGAGGCGGCGGTGGCCAGCCGGGTGGCGGCAGCCAGCTCGGCGTCAATCCACCGTCGTTGACGTTCACCATGGTCGACGTAGCGGACGAAGATGCCGTTGCCCGCGCCGGCGATGCCCTGGTCGCTGGCCTTGAGTCTGGACAGCTCGCTGGAGACGCGGCGCGAGGAGGCGGACACCTCGTCCACGGCACGGAGAAACGCCACGTGGGCCGCGAGGGCGCTCCGCCTCGCATTCCCCTCCATCCCGGCAGGGCCCGCTGCCGTCACGGCCTCTCGGGAGCCCCGGCGGCGGTGTATCCGCTCCGAGGCGGCGGTCTCGGACGGGGAGTGCTGCGGGAAGGGGAGGGCAGACGGAGGCTCGTCGCCCGGTCCGGCCGCCAACACAGGCCCCGTGGCCTCGCGTGGCGCGTAGCTCAGGTCCATGCTCCGAGCATGCGGTGGCGTCACCGACGCACAGCCTGCGCCCAACAGGGCCAGGACGAGCATCAGCCCCGCCCACCGGGACCGGAGCGAATCAGCGCGCATGGTTCGCCCCCAGGCGCGGTGCGCAAGATGGGTTGTCGGACAGTGCGGAAGTCATTGGAGAGTCTCCCCCAGGAGCTGGCCGACGTCGGGTCACGTCCCCGAGGACGATAGTGTTGTGCACCAGACGACACCTGCGCCCCACGCATGTGAGAGTGGATGTGTGTGGTGTCCGCCAGCCAGCATGTGCGTGACATGAGGGCGATCTCCCGAGTTCAATCTTTTTCCCATTGCTCGCACCTTGGTCGGCGGGTGATTAACCGTCGCTCCTTACCCCTACAGGGACGGCGCCGATGAACTCCGCACCAGGCCAGGACTCTTTCCCCGTCATCCGCGCGGTGGAGCGACTGCTTCCCCCCCATTACGCCCGCCAGGACCAGATCATCGGCTCCCTGCGGGAGCTTTGGGCCACTCGCCACTACAACATCGAGCGGCTGGAGGAGCTGCATCGCTCGGTGCAGGTGGATGGGCGCTTCCTCGCATTGCCCATCCAGCAGTACCCGGGGCTCGTCACGTTCCAGCAGCGCAATGACGCCTGGATTCAGGTCGCCACGGACCTGGGCGAACAGGTGGTGCGCAAGGCGCTGGACCGCACGGGACTCACTCCCCAGGACGTGGACCACGTCTTCTTCGTCACCGTGACGGGCATCGCAACGCCGAGCATCGACGCGCGGCTGATGAACCGGCTGGGCATGCGCCCGGACATGAAGCGCACGCCCATCTTCGGGCTCGGCTGCGTTGCGGGTGCGGCGGGCACGGCACGTGCCTCGGACTACCTCCGGGCGTGGAAGGGCCAGACTGCGCTGCTCATCTCGGTAGAGCTGTGCTCGCTGACGCTGCAGCGCGAGGACCTGTCCATTCCCAACATCATCGCCTCGGGCCTGTTCGGAGATGGGGCGGCGTGTGTGGTGCTCCAGGGTGGAGAGCGGGCCGGCGCGGGTCCTCGCATCGTGGCCACGCGCTCGGTGCTCTACCCCAACACCGAGCGCATCATGGGCTGGGATGTGGTGGACACGGGCTTCAAGGTGGTGCTGTCGGCCAAGGTGCCGCAGCTCGCGCGCGAGTTCATCCGCCGGGACGTGGACGGTTTCCTCTCTGAGCACGGCCTCACGCGCAAGGACATAAAGCACTGGGTGGCGCACACCGGTGGCCCCAAGGTGTTGCAGGCCTTCGAGGAGGCGCTGGAGCTGGCGCCGGACACGCTCTCTCTCTCCTGGGCCTCGCTGCGCGAGGTGGGCAACCTGTCCTCGGCCTCCGTGCTCTTCGTGCTGGGCGACATGCTGGAGTCCGGCAAGGCCCAGCCCGGAGACTGGGGCGTGATGATGGCCATGGGACCGGGCTTCTGCGCGGAACTGGTGCTGCTGCGATGGTGAGCACGCTCGGCGGGTATCTCGGCTTCCTGGGGTTGCTTGTCGCCGAGCGGTTGGTGGAGCTCGTCCTCTCCAAGCGCAACGCGGCGCGGGCCTTCGCGCGTGGCGGGGTGGAGACGGGACAGGGTCACTACCGGGTCATGGTGGTGTTCCATACGCTCTTCCTCGCCGCGTGTGGCGCCGAGGTGGTGTGGCTCGCGCGTCCGTTCCCGGGGGCTCTCGGTCTCGGCGCACTCGGTGTAGCGCTCGTGGCGCAAGCGCTGCGTTATTGGGCCATCGCCTCGCTGGGAGAGCACTGGAATACGCGCATCATCGTGGTGCCGGGCCTGCCGCCGGTGACGCGGGGGCCGTATCGCTTCCTGCGCCACCCCAACTACGTGGCGGTGGTGCTGGAGCTGGCCGCGGTGCCGCTCATCCACGGGGCCTGGGTGACGGCCCTGGTCTTCTCGCTGGGCAATGCCTTGCTGCTCTGGGTGCGCATCCGCGCCGAGGAGGCCGCACTGGGCGCGGCCTATGCCCAGACTTTCGCCGACAAGCCCCGCTTCATTCCGGAGGTACCCCGTGGTTGAGAACGAGCTGGTCGTCCTTGGCGAGATACGCCGCATCGTCTCCCAGGAGCTGGATTGGCAGGGCGAGGTGGAACCTTCGCACCACCTGATGAGGGACCTGCAACTGGACAGCCTGGGGCTGACGGTGCTGGCGGTGGAGCTGGAGAACCGCTTCCGCATCCGCCTGTCCATGGAGGACTCGGTGGAGGTCAGCACCGTAGGGGAGCTGATGCGCCTGGTGGCTGCTCGTGCCGCTGAGGAGCCTCAGGCGGCGTGCGCGGTGGGAGGTGCTTCATGAAAGGGTCGGAGCTGCCTCGGTTGAAGCACGCCACCCTCAACGAGATGCTCGCCGCCGCGGCGCGCACCTCCTCGGGGCTCGTCTTCGTGGATGCTGCCGAGCGGGAGACGTCGCTGTCCTGGGCTCAGCTGTACGAGCGGGCCCGGCGCTTCGCCGCGGGCCTGAGGCGCATGGGGGTGGCTCCCGGCGAGCGCGTGGCGCTGCTGCTGCCCACCTCACCGGGCTTCATGGATGGCTTCTTCGGCACGCTGTTGGCGGGCGCGGTGCCGGTGCCGCTCTATCCGCCGGTGCGGTTGGGGCGGCTGGAGGAGTACCACCGCTCCACCGCGCGCATGTTGGAGGTGTCGGCCGCGACGGTGGTGATCACGGACGCGAAGGTGCGGCTGCTGCTGGGCGAGTCCGTGGCGGCGGCGCGTCCGAGGCTCGGCTGCCACACGGTGGAGGCGGTGTCGCGCGAGGAGGGTGAGCTGGCCGAGCCCGTCACACCGGAGGCGCTCGGCCTCATTCAATTCTCCTCGGGCTCGACGGTGGACCCGAAGCCGGTGGCGCTGCGTCACGGCAGCCTGGTGGCTCAGTTGGCGGCGCTGGAGGTGGAGATGCCGCTGACGCCGGACGTGGCGCGGGTGGGCGTGTCCTGGCTGCCGCTGTACCACGACATGGGGCTCATCGGCTGCCTGCTGTCGGCGGCGTACTACCCGGGCACCCTGGTGCTGATTCCTCCCGAGGTGTTCCTCGCGCGCCCCGCGCTGTGGCTGCGCGCGCTGTCGCGGCACCGGGGCTTCGTCTCGCCCGCGCCCAACTTCGCCTATGGGTTGTGCCTCAAGCGGGTGAAGGACGCGGAGATGGAGGGCGTGGACCTGTCGGGCTGGAAGCATGCGCTCAACGGCGCGGAGCCGGTGTCGGTGGAGACGCTGCGCCTCTTCTCCGAGCGTTTCTCGCGGTGGGGCTTCCAGGCGGGGGCGCTGCGGCCGGTGTACGGACTGAGCGAGGCCTCGCTGGCCGTCACCTTCCCGCCTGCGGGACGAGGGCCTCGCGCGCTGAGCGTGGACGCGCGGGTGCTGGCCACGGAGCGGCGCGTGGTGGACGGCTCGCGCCAGGTGGTGTCGGTGGGGCGCCCGGTGCCAGGCTTCGAGGTGGAGGTGCGGAACGAGCTGGGCCACGTGGTGGAGGAGCGGCAGGTGGGGCGGGTGTTCGCGCGAGGGCCCTCGGTGATGGCGGGCTACGTCGGCCACCCGGAGGCGACGGCGCGCGCGCTGGACGCAGAGGGCTGGCTGGACACGGGGGACCTGGGCTTCGAGGCGGACGGTGAGCTGTTCCTCACGGGCCGCGCGAAAGACCTGGTCATCATCCGCGGCGCCAATCACGCGCCCCAGGAGTTCGAGGAGTGCTTGGAGCCAGTGGAGGGCGTGCGCACGGGCTGTGCGGTGGCGCTGGGCTTTACGCCCGAGGGGGTGAATGACGAGGCGCTGCTCATTCTGGCCGAGCACGCGCCGGGCGTGGAGGTGGAGGGGCTGGAGGAGCGCATCCGCGAGGCGGTGCTGGCGGGCACGGGCGTGCGAGCGCACACGGTGCGGGTGCTGGAGCCGGGGACGCTGCCGCGCACCTCGAGCGGGAAGCTGCGCCGGGGTGAGGCGCTGCGGCGCTACCTGGCGGATGAGCTGACGGCGCCGAAGAAGGTAGGCACGGTGGGGCTGGTGGTGGAGATGGCGAAGAGCGCCCTGGCCTTTGCCCGGACGGGACGCGACGGGTGAGTGCCTGGGATGTCGCGGTGGTGGGCGGCGGGCCCGCGGGGCTGGCGGTGGCGATCACCACTGCGAAGCGGGGCCTGAACACGGTGGTGCTGGAGCGTGCCGCCGTGCCCCCAGACAAGGCGTGTGGTGAGGGGCTGATGCCCTCGGGCGTGGCGGCGCTGGAGCGCTTCGGGGCGCTTGCGTTGTTGGGGCCACGCGAGTGCGCCCCTTTCGTAGGCATTCGCTACGTGCAGGAGGACGGGAGCGGCGCGGAGGGACGGCTGCCCGCCCCCGGGGGCCTGGGGGTACGGAGAGTGGCGCTGGTGACGGCGATGGCCGCGAGGGCGCGGATGCTCGGCGTGGAGCTGCGCGAGCGCTGCGCGGTGGTGGGCCAGCGGCGCACGGCGGACGGGTGGGAGGTGGAGACGGCGGATGGGCCGCTGCGGGCGAAGATGCTGGTGGCGGCGGACGGGCTGGCCTCGCCGCTGCGGCGCGCCGAGGGGCTGGAGTTGGAGGTGGCGGGGCCGAGACGTTTCGGGCTGCGGCAGCACTTCCGGATGAAGCCGTGGTCTCCCTTCGTAGAGGTGCACCTGTCCGAGGGCGTGGAGGCGTACGTGACACCCGCGGGTGAGGAGCGGGTGGGCGTGGCCTTCTTGTGGACGGACGGGTTGCCGGGGCGCATCGGCTTCGAGTCCCTGCTCACGCGCTTTCCCTCGCTGGCCGAGCGGGTGGCGGGAGCGGAGCCGGACTCGAAGGCGCGGGGAGCGGGGCCGATGGCGCGGGCGGCGCGGACACGGGTGGCGGACCGCTTCGCACTGGTGGGGGACGCTGCGGGGTACGTGGACGCGGTGACGGGGGAGGGGCTGTCGCTGGCTTTCACCTGCGCGGAGGCGCTGGGCAACCTGTTGCCGGATGCGCTGGCGAAGGGGGCGGCGCGAGAGTCGCTGCTGCCCTACGAGCAGGTGTTTCAGCGGGCGTTCCGCAAGTACGCGTTGCTCACGGGGGCCATGCTGATGCTGGCGAGCAGGCCAACGCTGCGCCGTCCCCTGGTTCGCTGGCTGGGGACGAATCCGCGCGTCTTCGAGTGGGTTCTCGCCCACGCCATCGTGTAGAGCTCCAGGCACGAGCGGTTTCTGGCGGGACGGAATCTCACGAGGGTAGGAACGGCCTCATGCTCCTACTCCGATACTTCCTGCTCCTCCTGCCCGTGCTGCTCGTGATGAACCCTGCTCCCTCCTCCGCGGAGCAGCTTCCCACGGTGGTGGTGACGGGTGACCCCGTTGCACCCTCGCCCTCGCAGCCGGGCACCGGCCTCTGCTCTATGTCGAGGATCTCGACGGACCCGGCCACTGACTTTCCCCAGAGCAATTCCAGCTTCGCCGGGGGAATCAGTACGTTCTTGGAGGCTCTGCCCGGTGCCTCCAATCCCAATGCACGCGTCACGTCGGTGCTCCGGACGCAGTTGGATCTCTCCAACAACAACATTTCCGGACAGCAACTGAGCCTGGGTGACTTCGTGAACGCCGTGCCGGGATGCCCGAGCGGTGGCTGTGGCTTCTTCGTCAACGACGCCTCCACCTCCTTCGCCACCCGCCTGCGTGGCTATCTGAATGTGACCGCGGACATGGTGAGTGTGCCTGTCCACTTCGGGTTCTATGTTGACGATGCGGTGGCATTCTCCATCTACGACCGGAGCGCCCGCAGCTACCCGGTCATCAACCGGCCGCCGCAGCTTGGTTTCCCGACCTATCGCACGACCAACAGCGTCACCTTCGCGAAGCCGGGTCTCTACCCCGTCGAAGTGCTCTACGCGGAGATTGGTGAGCACGCCGCGCTCGAGATGTCGCTGCGGGTCGGGACCTTCAGCGACTTCGAGCGGCCAGCGAACCAGGCTCCCGTCATCAAGCTCAATGCCGAGGGGTTCAACCTGGTTGCTCCCGAGATGTTCTACCAGTCCGAGACGGGGCAGCCCTCGTTCCCGGAGCTCGACAAGTGCGTCCAGTGCAGTCGGCAGTACGCGAACACCGCGGGCAACAATGGCTGTAGCGCCGGCTACTACTGCAATGGCGCGGCGGTATGCGATGTCTGTGATACGCCGATCTTCTGCGGGGCATCGTGCTCGCCTTGTGGTCAGGCGACTCCCTTCTGCGTGGCCCGGTCCCGAGACCACGTTTGTGCGGAGTGTAGACAGAGCGAGGACTGCACTGCGCCCGATGCGTGTCACGTCGGAGTCTGTGATGCGGCGGGTACCTGCTCCTTCCCCGCCGTGACGGATGGGACGGCGTGTCCGGGTGGGACGTGCCAGGCGGGCGTGTGTATGCCTCCAGATGCGGGCAACCCGGACGCTTCGACTCCTGATGGAGGTGGAGATGGCTCGGATGGGGGAACGGTTCCGGATGGCGGGAACGTGGGCTCGGACGGGGGAGCGGGCTCGGACGGCGGGGACGTGGGTCCGGATGGCGGAGGGAACGCTCCGGATGGAGGGAGTGCGGGTGATGGTGGCCCGACGGGTGGTGAGCCGGATGCGGGCCAGGGTTCGGATGCGGGGACGGGCTCAGGAAGCGGCGACGGGGATGGATGCCCAGACCCTGATGGACAGCCCGTCGGGTGCGGTTGTGGCACGGCTCTGCCGTCGCTCGCGCCGCTGGCCTTCTTGGGCCTCGCGTTCCTCCTGAGAAGGGTCCGGAGGACGAGCGCTGGGTGAGGGCCCGGGTCCCGTCAATGCAAGACGCCGGAGCGCTTGGGGCGCTCCGGCGTCGGGACTTCATGACTTCACGCGTGGACTTCCTGCCAGCGCTCGTCAGTTCGTCGCACTCGCCGAGCCGACTGGCTCGAGCTGATCCACCCGCTGCTTCAGGACCGGATCATCCGGAACCGTCGGGCTCAGGGTGAAATAGGAGAGCTGGTGCGCGCGCCCGCCGGTGGGAGGTTTTACGTCCACCTCTGTCTCGAGCTGCCGCAGGCGGCCCTCCAGCTCCTTGATGGTTTGGGTGAGCTCGGCGCGCGTCTGTTCGTCCTTGGCGCTGGCGAACCGCTCCTGCGCCTTCAGGATGTTGTCCTCCACCACGCGCAGCTGCTGGCGGGCCCGCGTCCCCGAGCCCAGGTCCACCGAGGGCCCCGGTCCGTCCACGCTCAGCTCCAGCCGGGTAATCTGGCGTCCGAGCCCCCCCGAGGGGAAGACGGCGGTGTGGCTGCCCACCAGCTCGCCAATGCCGATGCCCTTGGCGTCGTGGGACTGCACCACGAAGTCCACCGCGTCCTCGGCCAGCAGGGCCATCTTCACGGCCTGTTGGTAGGGCACCGCCGCCAGCACCACCACCACGTCCACCTTCTTCGTCTGGCGCAGCTTGCGGGCCTCGGCCAGCGCGGTCTCCACGGGAGGGCGGCCTTTCAGCCCGGGCTCTCCGGCAGGCGAGCCCTCGGGGGATACGCCCACCACGCCCACCTTCAGCCCTCCAGCTTCCACCACCATGGACGCCGCGAAGGGGGCCTTGCCGGCCTTGTCCACCAGGTTGGCGGACAGCAGCTTCATCTTCTTGCGCGCCCGCGTGGCCTTCTGGAGGTAGGCCAGGCCATGCGACAGGTCGCGCTCTCCCACCGCCATGGCCACCGTGCCTTGCGCCTCCATCTGCTCGAGGATCAGCTCCGCCTTCTGTTGGACCAGGGCCGCCTCCAGGCGTCCAGTCTCGCGGAACAGAGCGTTGCCCGCGTCCATCAGCACCACCGGCAGACCGAGGGCCCTCTCCGCCTCAATGGCTGTCTTTCTTCGGGACAGCCCTCCCTGCGGCTCTTGCTTGCAGCCGCACGGTGCAATCTCTCCCCGGTTGTCGCCGGTGAAGAGCAGCACCAGCCGCCGCGGCGCCGCCTGGGCCCCCAGGGGCATCAGCAGCAGCACGGCCACCATCATCAATGACAATCGCGCCTTCACTTCTTCTCCTCGCACGAACGCGGGCCGTAGGGCCCTCTGGGTCTCCGCATGCTACGCCAGCGCCTTCCGCTCACGGGCTCGGGGGCCGCTTCCACGGTGAGACCCAGGGGCAGGGCAATTCATTGCGTGCGCAATGATTGATGCGTTGCGTAATTCATTGTCCCTACAATGGTTGATGCGGAGGGTAATCGTTGTGCGTGCAATGATTGCCGCGAGGAGTCAAGCAAAACCTGATTAAAAAAGAATGAAGGGATTGATCAATTTTTAGGATTAACTTAAAAGATACATCCCCTTCGGTTGGTTTTTCCCAATTGGGAAAGGTGGATTCACATGCGGATGATGAAGACGGTTCTGGCTTTCGGTGCGATCGCGGCGATGACTGGCTGCGGCCCTGTGGACGAGGCGGAGCAGCTGGCCGCCGAGGGTGTGGAGCCCCAGGCCGCTCCGGCGGGCCGTCAGTGCGGCGCCGAGGAGTTTGACGCGGAGCAGGTCGCGCAGATCGAGGCCCGCTTTGAGACCCTCAAGGCTCGTCAGGCGATGGGCGGTGACGTGCATGCCATGGCCGTCTCCATCCCCGTGTACTTCCACGTCATCCGCACCAGCACCGGCACCGGCGGCGTGACCACCACGCAGATCAACAACCAGATCACGATCCTCAACAACGCCTACGCTGCGGCTGGCTTCAGCTTCTATCTGGCGGGCACGGACTACACCAACAACTCCACGTACTACACCTGTACGGGTGGCACGTGTGAGTCGCAGATGAAGAACGCCCTGCGCAAGGGCACGGCGACCGCCCTCAACTTCTACACCAACAACATGGGCGGCGGCCTGCTCGGTTGGGCCACCTTCCCCTGGAGCTACACCAGCTCCCCGAAGATGGACGGCGTGGTGGTGCTCCAGAGCTCGCTGCCCGGCGGCTCCGCGTCCCCCTTCAACCTGGGTGACACGGGCACGCACGAGGTCGGCCACTGGATGGGCCTGTACCACACGTTCCAGGGCGGCTGCGCGGCCCCTGGTGACAGCGTGAGCGACACCCCGGATGAGGCCTCGCCGGCTTCCGGCTGCCCGACCGGCCGCAACACCTGCTCCACCGCTGGCAACGACCCCATCGACAACTTCATGGACTACAGCGACGACGCCTGCATGAACAAGTTCACCGCCGGCCAGAACAGCCGCATGAACAGCATGTGGACCTCGTACCGCGCGGGCAAGTAAGCCGCCCCCGGTCGAGACAGCTCTCGTCTCGGACTTGAGCAGCGGGCCTCCCACCTCTGTGGGGGCCCGCTGTTTGTCTTTGCGGGCCTTGTCGTGCATTGCCCGCGCGAGACTCGAGTGGCCTTTGGCTTCTCCCTTGTCCAACTCTCTGAGCCGTTGCTCCCGCGCGCCCGGAGCCCCTTTCCCTCACAGGTTCTTTCGGAGAGGGACTGACGCCCCGGACTGGCGGAGCGCGGCGGGTGGGCTCTGGTGGAGCGAGGATGAGCCCTGACGCGGCGCTCTTTCCCGGGTGCCCATCACACCTCGTGGGGCGAAGCGGAAGCTGGCTCGGCCCCGTTCTCCACCCGCTCCCGGGCCTTCCCCTTCCACCGGAGAACGAGTCGCTCGAGAGTGGGCGGCCGGGCCCGCTCGTGGCGTGGGCGGCTTCCGCGTCACTGGGAGTTACAAAAGCAAGACGCCGGAGCGCGTGGGGCGCTCCGGCGTCTCGGACTTCAGAAGCTCAGGACTTCAGGCTCGAATCACAGACCGCGGTACTGGATCACCAGCGCCTCGGCGCGATCGACCTGGCCGGCCGAGAAGGTGTTCATGCAGCTGTCGTCGGTGTAGTCCATGAAGTTGGTGATGGGGTCCACGCCGCCACCCGAGCAGGTGTCGCGGCCAGCGGGGCAGCCGAAGGCGGAGGAGGCCTCGGGCGCCGTGTCGGCCACGCTGTCACCCGGGTTGGCGCAGCCACCCTGGAAGGTGTGGTACAGGCCCAGCCAGTGGCCGACCTCGTGGGTCGCCGTGTCACCCTCGTTGTACGGCGCCGCGGTGCCGCCGGGCAGCGAGCTGTACAGGATGACCACGCCGTCCATGCTCGGCTGCGAGGCGTAGCTGGAGGGGAAGGTCGCCCAGCCCAGCAGGCCCTGGCCCATGTTGTTGGAGTAGACGTTCAGGTCGGCCGCGGTGCCCTTGCGCAGCGCCGCCTTCATCTTCTTCTCGCAGGCGCCACCGGCGCAGGTGTACCACTGAGAGTTGGTGGTGCGGTCCGTCGACGTCAGGGTGAAGCGGTACGGGGTGTTCGCGTAGGCCGAGTTCAGCACGGAGATCTGGTTGGCGATCGCCGCGTCCGAGATGTTGCCCGCGGAGGTCGTGCCGTTGTTGATGACGTGCCAGTAGACCTTGATGTTCACCGAGCCGTTGGCGCGGGCCTGACCCTTCACGCGGCCGGCGATCGCCGCATCCACCGCGGCCTGCTCGGTCTCGGAGAGGTCCGCCGTCGCGCAGCCGCGAACGTTCGGAACGGCCTGCTGGGTCGCCGGCTGCTGCTCCTCGGCTGGCTTCTGCTCGGCGGCGCAACCGCCCAGCGCGAGAACGGCACCCACGACGACCGCGAACTTTCCACCCATCGAAACAACGCTGCGGGACATTTCCAACTCCTCGGGAAAGATTGCTGTTACTTGTAACTTGAGAATTAGGGCCGAGCAAGGGGCCCAGCGCTTTTTCTGAAATATTCTAGATAGATGGATGTGGGGAAACCTCGGCAAGCCGGGCGGAGTGAGTAATCCGGGGGAAACCGGGACGCTTCGTGAAGCGACCCATACGAAAAGCAAAACGCCGGAGCACGCGAGGCGCTCCGGCGTCGGGACTTCAGGGCTTCAGGCGAGGCTTACTTGCCGTAGCGGTAGGAGGCCCACATCGAGTCCATGCGGGCGATCTGGCCGGCCGTGAACGAGTTCATGCAGGAGTCGTCGGTGTAGTCCATGAAGTTGGTGATGGGATCGTTGCCCGTGCTGGTGCAGGTGTTGCGGCCCGTGGGGCAGCCGTAGGCGGGAGAGGCCTCGGCCGGGGTGTCGCTCACGCTGTCACCCGGGTTGGCGCAGCCGCCCTGGAACGTGTGGTACAGGCCCAGCCAGTGGCCGACCTCGTGGGTGCCCGTGTCGCCCAGGTTGTAGGGGGCCGCGGAGCCGCCGGGCAGCGAGGTGTTGAGGATGACCACGCCGTCATCCTTGGGGTTGCCGGCGTACCAGCTGGGGAAGGTAGCCCAGCCGAGCAGACCGCCACCGGGCGAGCTGAAGTACATGTTCAGGTCGTCCGCGGTGCCCTTGCGCAGCGTGTTCTTCATGGACGCCTCGGCCGAGGTGTCCGGGCCGGCGGTGTACCAGGTGCTGTTGGTGGTGCGGTCCGTGCTCACCAGGGTGAACTTGAACGGGGTGTTCTTGTAGGCGTTGTTGAGGACGGAGATCTGGCTGGCGATCATCGAGTCGGAGATGTCGCCGTTGGACGCGCCCGTGCCCTTGCGGATGACGTGGGCATAGACGTTGATGTTGATGGAGCCCACGGGATAGGCCTGGGCGTTGACGCGGCCGGCCAGGAGGGCGTCCACCGCGGCCTGCTCCTCCACGCTCGGAGCCGGCGTCGCACAGCCGTGAAGCGGGGCGGCCTGCTGAGATGCCGGCTGCTGCTCCTCGGCGGGCTTCTGCTCGGCGCCGGTGCAACCACCCAGCGCGAGGACGGCACCCATCATCACCGCGAACTTGCCACCCATCGACACGACGCTACGGGACATTTCCGGCTCCACGGAAAAAGTTGGTGTGTCTTATATCGCAGAACAAACTATCTGACAAGGGATTCAGGGGATTTTCGGGAATACCTCGTTTCATCGATGGGATGGGGGAGCTGGAGTGGGGCTGCGTGAAACGCAAAACGCCGGAGCACGCGAGGCGCTCCGGCGTCGGGACTTCAGGACTTCAGGCGCGCACTACTTGCCGGCGCGGTAGGTCGCCCACATGGACTGCATGCGGGTGCACTGGCCCGTGGTGAACGTGTTCATGCAGGAGTCGTCGGTGTAGTCCATGAAGTTGGTGATGGGGTCCACGCCGCCACCGGAGCAGGTGTCGCGGCCGGTGGGGCAGCCGAAGGCGGAGGAGGCCTCGGGCGGGGTGTCGCTCACGCTGTCACCGGGGCTGGCGCAGCCGCCCTGGAACGTGTGGTACAGGCCCATCCAGTGGCCGACCTCATGGGTGCCCGTGTCGCCCAGGTTGTAGGGGGCCGCGGAGCCGCCGGGCAGCGAGCTCTGGAGCACCATCACGCCGTCCATCTTCGGATTGGAGGCGTAGCTGGAGGGGAAGGTGGCCCAGCCGAGCAGGCCGCCGCCCATGTTGTTGGTGTAGAAGTTGAGGGAGCTCGCCGTGCCCTTGCGCAGGGCGTTCTTCAACTGCGTCTCACACGCGCCACCGGAGCAGGTGTACCAGGTGGTGTTGTTGCTGTAGTCCGTGCCCGCCAGATAGAAGCTGAACCCGCAGACGGCGTAGGCGTTGTTGAGGACGGTGATCTGGTTGTTGATCTGCGTGGTGGTCACGCCGCCAGCGCCGCTCGAGTCGCGGATGACGTGGAAGTACACGGGGATGGCGGTGGCCATCGCATGCACGTCACCGCCCATCGCCCGCCGAGCCGCGAGGGCCTCGTCCACCGCCTTCTGCTCCTCGAGGGACGGCGTGGGCGTGGCACAGCCGTGAAGCGGGGCGGCCTGCTGAGATGCCGGCTGCTGCTCCTCGGCCGGCTTCTGCTGCTCAGCGCCGGTGCAACCCCCCAGCGCGAGAACGGCACCCAGGACGACTGCGAACTTGCCACTCATCGGAATGCTACGGGCCATGTGCGACTCCTCGGTGAAAAGTCGCGGACCCTTATACTCTGAGTATGGGTATCAATCCAGGGAAGGACCGGAGTTCGAGAAACAGTGAATTTGAATGTCTATCCTGTAATTCCGGTCCTCAGTGGACGATGGCCTGGCGGGCCGGAGGCGTCACCAGGAGCGAGAGGCTCTCGAAGGCCTCGATGTTCTGGCGGATGTAGGCGCGTTTGATCTTCCCGCTGGTCGTCTTGGGCACGGTGTGCGGGCCGACGGGGATGACGCGGTTGGGGCGCACGCCGGAGCCCTGGTAGACCATCTCCTCCACGTGCTTGCACTGCTGGCGCAGCACCTCGGGCTTCGTCTCGGTGGTCTCGCACACGATGACGATGTCCTCGGTGCCCGTCTGGAGGTTGTTGACGCCCACCGCGGCCACGCAGCCGGCGCGCACTCCGGCCACCTGGGCGGCGGCGCTCTCCATGGTGTACGGGTGGTGGTTCTCGCCCGCCTTGATGATGAGATCCTTGCTGCGTCCGCAGATGAAGAGCTCGCCGTCGGCCAGGTAGCCCAGGTCTCCGGTGTGCAACCAGCCCTCGCGCAGCACTGCGTCGGTGGCTTCCGGGTTCTTGAAGTAGCCGCCGAAGAGGGACGTGCCGCGCAGGTGGATTTCGCCCTCCTGGCGCTCGCCCAGCACGTGGCCCTCGTCGTCGACGATGCGGATGTCGATGCCGCGCAGCACCCGGCCCACACTGAGCACCGTGAGCGCATCCGGGCCGCTCTCATGAATCGGGACGGCCTGCCGCTTCGAGGCCAGCGCCGAGCGGGAGATGGTCTCCAGGCGCAGGGGATCGTTCCGATCGCGGATGGAGATGCCCACCACCATCTCCGCCATGCCGTAGGCGGGCCGCCAGGTGTTCGGCTCGAAGCCGTGGGGCTGGAAGCGCTCGGTGAAGTGGCGCACGGTGTCGGCGTGGATGAACTCGGCGGCGTTGTAGGCCCGCTCCCACGCGCTCAGGTCCAGCCCCTCCAGCTCCGCGTCCTTGATGCGCTTGATGCACAGCTGGTAGGCGAAGTTGGGCGCGAAGGACGAGGTGGCGCGGAAGTAGTGAATGGCCCACAGCCAGCGCACCGGCTTGAGCAGGAAGCCGAAGGGGGGCAGCAGCGCTGTCGGAATCCCGTGGACGAAGGAGGCCAGGGTGGAGGCCACCAGTCCCATGTCGTGGAACAGTGGCAGCCAGCACACCATCAGGTCATCCGAGTCCCACTGGCTGATCTCCCCCATGGCCGCGCAGTTGGCGAACAGCGCGCGGTGGGAGATTTGAACGCCCTTGGGCGCGTCCGTGGTGCCGGAGGTGAACTGGATGAAGGCGATGTCGTCGGGGTTGGCGGTGGGCGGCTCGAAGTCAGGGGCCTTGCCCGCCAGCTCCTTCACGCTGGCCACGAAGGGGGCCTCGTGCTCCAGCTCGGGGGCGTAGTCCAGCAGGGCCTCGTGTGCCAGGTCCGCGAAGTCTGGATCGATGAGCATCGCCCGGGCGTCCAGCAGGCGCAGCTTCACCCGAAGGCGCTCGCCCCAGGCGCGCACGGAGACCTTCGAGGAGGGCAGCTCGATGAGGCAAGGCGTGGCCCCCACCAGGCCGCAGGCGAAGAAGCTCTCGAGGAACTCGGGGCTGGTGTCGAAGGAGAGCACCACCTTGTCGCCCTGCCGCACGCCGCGCGCGTACAGGTTGGAGGCGATGCGCAGCGCGGTGTGGTGCAGGTCCGCCGCGGTGAGGACGGTGAGCTTCTCCTCCAGGTCCACGAAGTAGAAGAGTGGCTGGGAGGGGCGGGTGTGCGCCCAGTGCACCACGGCCTCGGCGAGCGTGCTCACCGGTGCCACGTGGGCGCGGGTGGGGGCCCGCTGGGCAATCTCTCGGCTGGGGTGGCGCTCCACTCCGGGGCCCAGTTGCACGGACCCCGTCTGGCGGCGCAGCGGTTCCTGGCTCATCGCTGTCTGACCTCGGTGAAGGACCGGCTCGGACTTAGAAACGGACCAGCATGCCCTCGACGGTGAGGCCGGGGCCAAATCCCATCATCACGCCGTACTCGCCGCGCTGGGGCTTGTCCGTCTTCAACGCCTCTTCGAGCACCAGCAGGGCGGTGACGCAGCCGCAGTTGCCGAACTCGCTCAGCACATGCCAGCTCGCGCGCATGGACGACTTGTCCAGCTTGAGCTGCCGGGCAATGGCCTCGAGAATCTTCGGCCCGCCCGGGTGGATGAGCCAGTGCTTGATGTCTGCCTTGCCCAGCTTCTCCGGGCCCAGCAGCTTCTCCAGGAAGGCATCAATGTGCTCGGCGAGCACGAAGGGCACGTACGGCGACAGGGTCATCTTGAACCCGTCGGTGTACATGTGCCAGCCCATCAGCTCGTTCGTGTCGTAGAGCTGCTCGGTGTGGGAGCGGATGAACTGAATGCCCTCGCCATCCGGGGCGCTGCCCATCACCAGCGAGCACGCCGCATCTCCGAAGAGGCCCATGATGACGGCCTGCTCCGCGTCCGCGTCATCGCGGAACTGCAGCGAGCTGTACTCGGAGGCGTTGGCGATGACGTACTCGTCCGGGCGCGCGGCGATGCTGTCCATGGCCGTGCGCAGCACCGGGAAGGCCGCGAAGCAGCCCATGTGGCCCACGAAGGTGCGGCGGATGTTCGAGTTCAGCCCCAGCTTCTTGGCCGTGAACAGGTCCAACCCGGGGCCCGAGTAGCCCGAGTTGGTGGTCATGGTGAAGGCGCCCACCTTGGAGCGCTCGATGTCGCCCAGGGCCTTCTCCACGGACTGGCTGGTGACCTCGAGCCCCACGCGCTCGAAGACGCGAATGCGCTCGCTCAGGCCGCGGTTGCCGTTCTTGAGCTCCACGCGCGGGTCCCACGCGAAGTGCCGCCGGCGC
Source organism: Archangium lansingense (assembly GCF_026626635.1). Taxonomy (GTDB): domain Bacteria; phylum Myxococcota; class Myxococcia; order Myxococcales; family Myxococcaceae; genus Archangium; species Archangium lansingense. Next base: position 11,898,131 of record NZ_JAPNKA010000001.1, on the reverse strand, counting down.
ACGCCCGTGTTCTTGATGATGCGGTCCGCTGCCGGAAGGTCCTTGTACCAGTCCTTGAGCAGCCCTTCGTACATCTCCTCCTGGGTGAGCGAGAGCGGGGGCGTGGCGGACGCGATGGACAGCAGGGTGGGGCGCAGTAGGGGTGCTGCCTGCCTCATGCAACCTCCACGTCGAGCTCACGCGGCTCGGCGTTGGAGAGGTGGGTGGCCCTGCCCTCGGGCAGCTCCGCGGGAGCGTTGCGCACCAGCCGCTCGTCGATGAAGTCCACCAGGCTGCCCACGGTGTCGTGACCGCGGCGCGAGGCCTTGATGTACCAAGGGGTGAACTCGATGTCCGCCACTTCTTCCTTGAGCCGGGAGATCATCGACTCGAGATGGAAGGAATCCATGCCCAGATCATACGTCATCGAGGCGAACTCGCTCACGTCGTCCGGGAACAGGCCCTGGTTGGTCGCCAGGATGATGTTGCGGACGTGATCGAGAATCTCCTGCCGGTGCATATGGACCTCCCGCTCAGGGCGAGTCTGCTGGTGGCTCGCCCGTGCAACGATGACAGAATATTACAGGCATGGAGCACATGTAGTCAACCTGGAATTTTCGCTTAAACCTGGAATGTAGGTCTGACGCAAAGCGTCACCTACACGGCCCTGACGGAGGGAGTAGTCCTCCAGGAGCAGGGTTCATCCTGTACATCGCGGAAAAAAACGAAAAGCCCGGGAGTACCCTGTCCTGAAGGGTAGGGCAGGGTGGGGCTATTCGACGTGGTACTGGCCGGCCACCTGGCTGACCTGGGCGGAGACCTTCTGGAGGGTCTGCGCGGCCTCCTGGGTGGACTCCAGCCGCTCCATGGCCTGGTCCATGCTGCGCGACAGGTCGGCGATGGCGTTGAAGATTTGAGCGAAGCCGGCGTTCTGCTGGCTCACGGCGGCGGTGATTTGAGTCACGGCGGCGGAGCTCTCATTCACCATGAGGGAGAGCTGGAGCAGGCTGTCGCCGGAGGTCTTCACCTTGCCCAGACCGCCCTCGACCTGGGCGGCACCCACGTCCGTCATGGCGACGGCGTCACCGATGGCGTTGCCCACCTCGTCGAGGATGTTGCTGATGCGGCTGGTGGCGCGGATGGATTGATCTGCCAGCAAGCGGATTTCGCGGGCGACCACGCCGAAGCCCTTGCCGTGCTCACCGGAGCGAACTGCCTCGATGGCGGCGTTGAGCGCCAGCATGTTGGACTGGTCCGCCAGGTCCTTCACCGTCTGGGTGATTTCGCCAATCTGCACGGCGCTGGTCTGCAGCCGCTCCATCTTGCCGCGGATGGCGAACACCGAGTCGCGGATGGCGCTGAAGCCGGCGATGGTCTGCTCGATGGCCTGGGTGCCGGCGCGGCTGAGCTCCTCGGCGTGCCGCACCACGTTGAGCACCTCTTGGGCGCGGGTGGCGGTGAGGTCGGAGGTCTGTTTGATCTCCTGCGCGGTGACGTTGGTCTCCTGGATGGCGGTGGCCTGCGTGGTGAGGGCGCGGCGCTGGGCATCGTTGGCGTTGCGCAGGGTGGCACCGGCCTCCACGAGCTGGTTGGCGGACTGCTGGAGGGTGCGAGGCAGGGCACTCAGCTGCAGGACGATGGAGTTGAGACCGAAGGCCAGGTCACCAATCTCATCGGTGGAGATCCACTGGGGCGGGCGCACCTTGCCGACGGAGAGGCCCTCGATGGCCTCGAGCACGGAGAGGGAGCCGCGCTCCTGGCGGCGCGCCAGCATCCACGCGGAGACGGTGGGGATGGTGAGCAGCAGGAAGGCGAGCACCGCCACGGGCATGCTCAGCTCGGAGAGGAGCGAGGAGGACATCCCCTCCATCATGATGGCGGCCTGGTGCTGGCCGGCGGCCTGGAGATCCTCGATGTAGCGGCGCTGGACGTTGTTGGATTGCACGGCCACGGCCACGCCGCCGAGGATGATGAGCGAGAGCACGCAGACGGCGAAGGCGTACGGGAGGAACCAGGACTGGCGCACCCAGAAGAAACCGCCGCTGAGGACGCGCAGGTTGGGGTGGCGCTGCTGCTCCTGGAGGGCCAGCGGCTGCACCCAGCGCTCGATGACGATGCCAGCGGGGAATGCCAGCAGGAGCCCGACGGCCAGCCCCACTGCGCCGCCCCACACGGCCAGCTTGATGTCCTTGCCGAACCACAGGCAGACGCCCGTGCTGAAGAAGGTCGCGCCGACGGCGTAGGTGCCCACCAGGTTGTAGAAGGCCAGGCGCCAGGGCAGCTTGAGGATGCGCACCAGCCGCAGTCCGGGCTGATCGCCCGGGTTGACCCGCAGCGCGTCACCGACGAGGTAGTGGATGATGGCCAGCGGGCAGAGGACCGCGAAGATGAGGAGCGTCGGCGGGAGGATCACCAGGAGCGCGCGTGAAACCTCATCCCCCTCGAGCCCGAGCACCATGCCCAGCAGGTAGGCCACGAAGGGCGCCAGGGGCAGCGCGCAGGCGCGCATGAGTGCGTCAATGCGGCTGGGCAGGGAGCGGTCGCTGCTGCTCGATGATTTGGAGGACGCCATGATCGAGGCCCGGGGCGGAGCCGGACGCGGGCTCCGGGCGGGACGCTATCACCTTTCATCTCCCATGGCGCGAAGGGTGCTGGAGGAGCAGCCGGTGGTGGGGAGCGGGCCCACCGTGAGGGGTAGGATGGTCGCCTGCCCGCCCGTCACTCGGGCATGGAGACCGTTGAGTGCATCACAGCTTCATGCGTTTGAAGACGCGCTCGGGGATGCCGCGGATGGCGAACATGATGGGGCCCCAGAAGCCGGGCAGGTAGACCTCGTCCTTGCCCGCATCCGCCGCCCGGACGATGCCTCGGGCCACCTTGTCCGGGGTGGCGAAGAGGGCGTTCTTCTTCATGTCGGCCGTCATCGGCGTGTCCACGAAGCCAGGCTTCACCGTCACCACCGCCACGCCCGAGCGCGCCAGCCGGTTGCGAAGCCCCTGGAGGAACACGCTCAGCGCGCCCTTGGAGGCGCCGTACACGTAGTTGCTCTGCCGCCCCCGGTCTCCTGCTACCGAGGAGATGACCACCAGCGTGCCTGCCTTCTGGGCCTCGAAGCGGTTGGCCAGCGGCGTCAGCAGGGACACCGCGCTCAGGAAGTTGGTCCGCAGGACCTTCTCCGCCTCCGAGTAGGAGCGCTGGGCGGCCTCCTGGTTGCCCAGGATTCCATGGGCGAGCAGCGCCCCATCCAGCCCTCCGAGCGCCGTCGTCGCGCGCTCCACCAACGCCTCGTGCTGGGCGAGGTCGTCCAGGTCCAGCGCCTCGGTGTACACGCTGGCGGCGCCCCGCGAGCGCGCCTCGTTGGCGACGGCCTCCAGCCGCTCGGCGTTGCGGCCCACCAGGTACAGCGACGCGCCACGGGATGACAGCAGCTGCACCGTGGAGCGAGCAATGGCGCTCGTGGCGCCGAGGACGATGACCTTCTTCATGGACTCCCTCATGTCGCGGCCAGCAGTACGCCCAGGGCGAGGAGCCCCACCCCGTAGCTCACCTTGTCCTTCAACGCGAAGACCAACGGGTCCTCGTTCACCTGACCCCGGTGCGCCAGCAGCCACACCCGGCCCACCCAATACAGCATCACCGGGCACAGCAGCCACAGCCGCTCGGGTTGGGCGTAGAGCGCCGTCACTTCCCGGCTGGTGATGTAGAGCGCGAGCACCAGCACGGACAGGTAGCCGCTGGACACGCCGAGGATGGCGAGCTGCTCGTAGTCCCCCGCCATGTACCCCCGGCCTGGCGCCGCTGACTCGTTGGCCTGCCGCAGCCGCCGCACCTCGCTCAGCCGCTTCACCAGCGCGAGCGAGAGGAAGAGGAACATGGAGAAGGTGAAGAGCCAGCTCGACGTGGGCACGCCCACCGCCAGCGAGCCGCCGAAGATGCGCACCGTGTACAGCCCGGCCAGCACCAGCACGTCCAGCATCATCACCTGCTTGAGGTACAGCGAGTACGCCAGCGTCACCGCGTAGTAGGTACCCAGCAGGGCCAGGAAGGAGCTCGGCAGCAGCAGCGCCAATGCCACGCCCGCGCCCAGCAGCAGCGGCGTCATCCACAGCCCCGCCCTCACCGGCAGATCTCCCGCCGCGAAGGGGCGCCGCCGCTTGGTGGGGTGCTGGCGGTCCGAGTCCAGGTCCAGCAGGTCGTTCAGCACGTACACGCTCGAGGCGCACAGGCTGAAGGAGATGAAGCCCAGCAGCGACTGGAGCAGCAGGGGCAGTTGGAGCGCCTTGTGCGCGGCCAGCAGCGGCACGAAGAGCAGCACGTTCTTGGCCCACTGGTGCACCCGCAGCGCCTTGAGCAGCGTGCGCGGGAGCGGCTTGGAGGGCTCGGTCCGGCGTGCCTCCTCGTGAGGCTCGACGAGCGGCTCGCCATTGGCGTGGATGGCATCGAAGAGGCCCAGGTGTGCGGCCACCGCCTCCGCCACCCGCCGGTCCGCGGCCGTGGCCAGCACCACCCGGCGGCCCCGGGCCTTCTCCTCGGAGAGGTGTGACAGCAGCACCTCGTCATAGGGCAGCCGGGTCACGTCCAGCTCCACTCGCCGCGCCACCTCCGCTCGAAGGAAGGCCTGGCCCCGCAGGCTCCACCCCAGCACCACGGGCGCCAGGTACGGCTGGTGCTTGAGCAGCCTCAACAGGCCCTCATGCAGCGTGTCCGTGCGCGCGAGCACTCCGTCCAGCTCGACGGCGAGCGGGCGCATGTCCTGTGGCGCGGGAGCGTTGGAGGAGGTGGGCTGCATCGTCGGGCCGCGCAGGGTAGCGCAGGGGGAGGGCCTCGCCTCCTTTTATATGGGACTGCCTGTTCGCGGGCCGATGGATGGCCGCGGAGAGGGCAGCCGGGCCTACTCGGGCCGGGCGATGATGAGCGTCTGCAAGGGCAGGTGGCGCACGGGCCGGGTGCTCTCGATGCGGAAGCCCGCGTCGTCCAGGAAGCCCTCCATCTCCGCCGGCGTGTAGGCCGCCGCCTTCGAGGTGAGGAAGTAGTGCAGGCCGATGAGCGGGGCGGCGCTCGGCGGTTTCTCCACGTCCTCGCGCAGGTACTCCAGCACCGCCAGCGTTCCCTTGTGCGTCAGCGAGGTGCGTACCCGGCGCAGCAGCGCCACGTTCTGCGCGGGCGACAGGTGGTGCATCACCTGGAAGAGGAGCACGCCGTCATACGGGCCGCCCAGCTCCGAGGCGAGGATGTCCCCCTCCTTGTGCGTCACCAGGTGCGCCAGGCCGGCCTGGGCGATGATTTCTCGCCCCACCCGCACGCTGCCCTCCAGGTCCAGCACCGTGGCCTTCACTCCGCGGTTGCGGCGGCACAGCTCCGCGGCGAACCAGCCGTGCGCGCCCCCGAGGTCCAGCACGTGCCGCGCTCCCCGGGGCAACGGGATGGAGCGCACCACCTCGGGCGCCGACAGCCGCGCCATCTGGTGCATTGCGTGGATGTAGGCGCGCCAACGCGGGTCGTCCGGGGCGAAGCGGTGGATGTCCACCGACTCTCCCGTGCGCACGGCCTCCTCCATGTGGCTCCACCACTCCCATTGGGTGTAGTTGAAGTCCAGGAAGCCGCCGACGTACTGCGGCGAGCGCGGATCCAACCAGCGCCGGGCCCGGTCCGCCATCCGGTAGCGGCCCTTCTTGCGCTCCACCGCGTCACACGCCTCCAGCGCCTCCATCAGCGCGCGCGTGCCCTCGGGCGACAGCTTCAGCCGCGCCGCCAGCTCCTCCACCGTGGCCGAGCCATCGGCCAGCGCCGCGAACACGCCCAGACGTTCCCCGGCCATCAGCGTGCGCGATGCCATCATCCCGAAGAAGGCGTGCGCCAGCGGCTGGGGCGCCAGGTTCAGCCAGTCCGCCACCCGCTCCAGAAGGTTGTCCGCCTTGAGTCCGAGCCTCATCGTCCCTCCTGGCCGCGCCGCCGCGCTGCCACCACCAGGCCCAGCCCCAGCCCCACCACCGCCAGGCTGTCCTCGGGGCCCAGCAGACAGCCCACGCGCTCGGCCTGGCGGATGCCCGTGTAGCGGCACGCACCCTGCGTACAGCTGAAGCGCGACGGGCATTCGTGACTGCTGCGGCAGGCTCCCCCGGGCCGGCCGTCCTCGTTCTCCTCGTTGTCGCGGTCCGCTCCTCCGCTGCCCACCGAGGCGTCCGGGACGTCATACACGCTCCCCGCATCCCGGGTGCCCGCGTCCTGTGCGTGGACCGCTAGGGGGAGTAGCAGGGCCAGGGTGAGGCCCAGGCACGACACGATGCGACGGGTCAGGTGGGAGGACTTCATGGGGTGGATCTCGACGGCTGGGGGGACCCCAACCTATCCGCCTGGCAGCCGGGATGCATCCTTCGCTGCATCAAGCTCTTACGAACGGACGGGCTTTTGGCTAGGGTGTGCGCGCGATGGCTCCCCGAATCCTCGTCGTCGATGACAACCAGGAGCTGCTCACGCTCCTCACCCAGCTCTTCGAAGATGCAGGCTACGAGGTGGTGGGCGCGACCAAGGGCAAGCAGGCAGTCGAGGTCTCGCGTGCCCAACCCCCTGCGGTGGCCGTGCTCGATATCCTGCTGCCCGACATGATGGGCTACCACCTGGCGGACGCGCTCCGGAAGGACCAGCCCCAGCTCCCGCTCATCTTCATCACTGGCGTCTTCAAGGGCGGCAAGCACGCCATGGAGGCCCGCCAGAAGTACGCGGCCGCCGGCTACTTCGAGAAGCCCTTCGAGGCCGCCAAGCTCCTGGAGGCGGTGCAGAAGCTGGTGCCCACCCAGAAGCAGGCCCCCTCTCCCACGTCCATGCAGGACGCCTTCGACGTGGAGCTCGACATCGACGTCGAGGAGGAGGGGCCCCAGGACGCGATGGAGCTGACGGGCCGCATCAAGGTGACGGGCGGCGACAACCTCACCGCCGAAATCCGCGGCGCCAACCTCACCGCCACCCCGCTGCACAAGGTGGCCGCAACCCTGGTGCGCCCGCCCGTGCCGGGCCGTCCGCCAGACCCCATGCCCGTGGGCTCGGGGGGGCCAGGCCAGCGCCGCGGCGAGCTCAAGGACAACCTGCCCTCGCTCCTCACCGCCTTCTACCTGGCGCGCGAGACGGGCGAGCTGGGCGTGCAGCGCGGCAAGGTGCGCAAGGTCGTCTACTTCGAGCGCGGCACCCCGGTGTTCGCCCTCTCCAACCTGCTGGCGGACCGCTTCGGCCAGTTCCTCGTGCGCGTGGGGAAGATCAAGCCCGAGCAGCTCGAGGACGCCGCGTCGGTGGCCACCGCGAACAACCGGCGCACCGGCGACGTGCTGGTGGAGCGCAGCCTGCTCAAGGACACCGAGCGCCTGTACTACGTGGGCCAGCAGGTGAAGGCCATCATCTACTCGCTCTTCTCGTGGGAAGACGGCACCTACGTGATGAGCTTCAAGGAGAAGGCCACCGCCGAGTCCATCAAGCTGGACGTGCACCCGGCGAACCTCATCGTCCGCGGCATCAAGAAGCTCTACAAGCCCGAGCGCCTGCGCCGCATGCTGCGGCCCGAGGACCGGCTCATCCCCGCCGTGGCCCCGGCCTACCAGCTGCACGAGGTGGAGCTGGAGCGGTGGGAGGCGGAGCTGCTGCCGAAGATCGACGGCAACCGCACCGTGGCGGAGCTGCTCGCGTACGCCAACCGTCCCGACCAGGTCGTCTACGGCTTCCTGGTGTCGATGATGTCGCTGGGCATCCTCGAGCAGCGCACCAATAGTCAGTAGAAGAACCCGGGTCGCGCATGCACCCTCTCCCGCTGGGAGAGGGCGGGGGTTGAGGGTCGTCGCCTGGGTTGCGGACACACCGGGCAGGGCAAACCCTCACCCTGACCCTCTCCCAGCGGGAGAGGGAAACTCAGAAGCGGCTGGCGATCCAGAACAGGCCGAGTGCGGCGGAGGCGACGGCCACGAAGCGCTGGAGCCGCTCGGCGATGTTGGAGCTCAGGCGGGCGAGGCCCTCGGCGAAGAGGAGGCCCACCGCGCCCATTCCCAGCAGGATGCCGAATGCGAAGCCGGGCAGGTACGTCCACCCGGAGGACTGCATGCTGCCACCCACGAGCAGTGGGGGCAGGGCGAGCAGCAGCGAGCGCACCCCGCTGACGGCCATGAGGGCACCGGCGGCGGTGCTCACCTGGTCGTGCATGTGGGAGTGCGGCTCATGCGTGTGGCCGGGCAGGTGAGGGTGGCCGTGGCGCAGCACGTTGGGGAAGAGGAAGGCGGTGACGGCGAGCGCGACCAGCACCGCGCCGCCGAAGATCTCCGCCCAGCGCTCGAAGGTCTCGGAGAGGCCCACGCCGGCCAGGAGGCAGAAGGTGGCGACCCCGCCGAGGACTGCCGCATGCCCGATGGCGAAGCGCAGCGCGACGAGCAGGGTGGCACGGCGCCGGGAGGGCCCCAGTGTACCGAGCGTGGCCATGGCGGCGCAGTGGTCGGGCCCTACCGCGTGGAGCAGGCCCTGGCCGAGACCGAAGAGGAATGCGAAGAAGAGGGGAGACACGGGGAGCACCCTATCCGCCCTTCGTGTCCGAGGCCAGCAGGAGGGTTGCACGTGTCTTCTAGCTACCGAAGCCGTCGGGTCGTGGTGCCGCTCCTGCTGAGCCTCCTGGTGACGCTGGGGGCCTGCAAGCGGGACAAGGGGCCCGAGCAGCTCGCGCGCGCCGAGGCGAAGCACGCCGAGCTGGTCGAGCGCGGAGTTCCTCCGAAGGACCCTGCCTGGGATGCGGTCATCAGCGAGCTGGAGAAGGTGCCGCCGGACTCCAAGGCCTATGCGGAGGCCCAGCGGCGGCTCACCCGACTCCGGGAGCTGAGGAGCACCCCGCTGCCACGCCGCCCGCTGTCGAGGCCCGGTGTGCCGGAGGGGGGATCCACCTCGCTGGACGAGCACGGCCACCCCATGCACCCGCACCCCGAAAACGCCGACGGCGGAAGGTGACCGGAAAAGTGGGGCTTGCGAAGGCGTGCGATTGGGTTATCCAAGGGCGCACCTATGCCCATTCCCCAGACAGGCAATCCGGCTCCCGATTTCCAGCTGCAGGACCAGAACGGCAACGACGTGAAGCTCTCGAAGCTGCGAGGGAAGAACGTCGTCCTCTACTTCTACCCGAAGGATGACACCTCGGGCTGCACGCGGGAGGCGTGCGACTTCCGGGACGAGCACTCGGCGCTGCAGGCGGCGGGGGCGGTGGTGTTGGGCGTGTCGCCGGACGACACGAAGAGCCACCTGAAGTTCGCCACGAAGTACTCGCTGCCCTTCCCGCTGCTCGCGGACACCGAGCGCAAGGTGTGCGACGCCTATGGCGTGTGGGGCGAGAAGTCGCTGTACGGCCGGAAGTTCATGGGCGTGACGCGCGCGACCTTCCTCATCGACACCGAGGGCAAGGTGGCCCGGGTCTGGCCGAAGGTGAAGGTGCAGGGCCACGTGCAGGAGATCCTCCAGTCGCTCCAGGGCGGCGCACCCGAGGGGGAGAAGACTGGAGCAAGTGGGGCGGCGGCGGAGCCGGCTCGGAAGAAGAGCGCCACGAAGAAGGTGTCCGCGAAGAAGGCGGCTCCAGCGGGCAGGACCGTGGTGAAGAAGGCCGCGACGAAGAAGCCGGCGGCGAAGAAGTCGGCGGCGAAGAAGTCGACCGTGCGCCGGTAGTCCCCGGACACGGAGCGAGCATCCTTCCCCTCGCCCCCCGGGAGAGGGACGGGGTGAGGGTATCGAGCCCCCCTGCTTCCAGCCGGTGCGCCAGAGCCCCCTCCGTCCGTCTCCGTACGGGCAAGCAGCCCTTGCCCGCCTGCTCGCGGCTACCGGTCTCCTCTGTGCATGTGCACCCCTGTCCTTACAAGGCACGACGACAGGGAGGCGGTCATGCGGAAGACGGGGATGAAGCTGGTGCTGCTCGGCGCGTTCGCTGGCGCGGCGCTGCTCGCCGGGTGCAGCAACCCCTATGACTACGGGCGCAAGGGGTCCTTGGTGGCCCAGGACGACTACTACTCCGAGCAGACGCAACAGGGCACAGGTGGCGCCGGTGAGGCGGATGCGAAGCCCGCAGACAACGAGTCGTCCAAGCAGGCGCAATCCAACCTCTGGTTGAAGCAGGACATGCGCGTTCCGTATCCGCCGCCTCAGCTCGATGGCCTGGTGGCCCTGGAGCTCGGGACGGGCAAGCCGCTGCGGGTGGGCCCCAATGGCGCCTGGGTCCAGGGCACTCGTGGCGTCGAGATGGGCTCTGGCCTCGCTACGTCGGTCTCCACCTCGGGCAGTTCCATCGAGCCGCGGGAGCAGCCCACGGGCGCGCCGTCGCTCCCCAACGAGCCATCCGGCGAAGGCCAGCAGGCGCCCAAGGGGCAGATCGGCCAGCCTCCGGCACCGGATGATCAGTGACGAGAGCCCGGTACCCGCGCTGGAGGGCGGCCGGACGAGCGGGCGCTCGACAGAGACCCGCTCGGTAGCCCGGAAGCCGCCGGGTGCCCATCCCTGATGACGCGGCGTGCTCCGCCCTCGCACCCCGCGAGGGGCGAGAGCGCCAGACGTGGTTCCGGGAGACGGACATGCACGACAGCGGTTTCAAACGGTGGATGGTGTTGGGGGCGCTGGCCTCGGCCTCGTGGCTGGTTTCGGCGTGCGGAGCCCTTCCGCAACAGGGGAACACCTATGCGGTCGCCCCCGGCTTCGTGCGGCCCGCGGAGCAGGCCGGCTACAACGGCACCATTCGGGACATCCCCACCAGCATCGACCCTCGCACTCCCGAGGCGGACGGCGTTCAAGGCCGCTCCCTTCGGATGGACGCCGGGGAGCGGGCGCTGCTGGGGGCGGAGCAAGGACTGGGCGGCAGCGGCTCCACTCCGCCCGCTCAAGGCCCCGAGGGCGGCCCGCTCTACGAGGAGAAGGGGGCTGAGGGCAAGAACAAGCCCACGAAGCCCAACACTCGGAAGTAGGTCATCCACCCGCGACACGGGACGGGAGGCGACTCACACGGGCCTTTAGGGACCTGTGCGGTGACACCTGCCCGCGGCTCGGACCAAGACTACCGGGACGCCAGCATGACTTCGGTGGGGTCCTTCCCGTTGAAGCCGCTGGCGAGCCCCTCGGAGAGCGCGCGGTGCTCAGCGTCACCGAGCGTGGCCAGCCGGTCCTCGGGGCCGTGAGCGAAGCGCGCCTCGAGGCGGGCCAGGCGGCGGTGGGCCTCGTCGATGCGCGCGCGCGGCACGCGGCCGGACTCCACCGCGCGCACCAGTGCCTCGATGCACCGCCGCTGCAGGTCCGCCCGGTGGCAGACGAGGAAGAGGTCCACGCCGGCCAGCGTGCCCTGCACCGCGGCCTCCTCCACCGAGTAGTTGTCCGCGATGGCCTTCATCTCCAGGTCATCGCTCACCAGCACGCCGTCGAAGCCCAGCTCCCGGCGCAGCACGCCGTCGAGCACGCGATGGCTCATGGTGGCGGGCACCTTCGGGTCGAGCGCATCGAAGAGCACGTGCGCCGTCATCAGCGAGGCGAGCCCAGCCTGGGCGAAGGCGCGGAAGGGCACCAGCTCCACGCGGCGCAGGCGCTCCATGTCGTGGGGCAGCCGCGGCAGCGTCAGGTGGCTGTCCGAGGTGGTGTCCCCGTGTCCGGGGAAGTGCTTGCCGCACGAGGCCACACCGCCGGCCTCCAGGCCGCGCGCGAGCGCCACGCCCATGCACGCCACCTCGTCCGGGTCGCGGCTGAAGCTCCGGTCGCCGATGACGGGGTTGGTGGGGTTGGTGTCCACGTCGAGCACGGGCGCGAAGTCCCAGTCGAAGCCCACCGCACGCAGCTCGTGAGCGAGCAGCCGGCCCACGCGCTCGATGAGGGCCACGTCGCCGCGCTGACCCAGCTCGCGCATGGGGGGCAGGGCGGTGAAGGGCGCGCCGCGCAGTCGGGCCACCCGTCCGCCCTCCTGGTCCACCGAGAGGATGAAGGGCCGGCGCGCGCGCGACTTGATGTCGCGGCACAGAGAGGCCGTCTCCTGCGCGGTACCTACGTTCCGTTTGAAGAGGATGGCGCCGAAGATGCCGTCATCCATCAGCGCGGCGAAGTCGTCGTCGATGCGGGTGCCGGGGAAGCCCACCATGAAGAGCCGGGCACAATCCCGGTAGAGAGCGTTGCTCATAGGCTCGTACCTTCTCACGCCGTCCGCTCCACGGGGAGGGAAGAGCGTGACGGATGCCTGCCTCCACACGTGGCTGCCTGCTCATTCGTCAGGAATGCCGCACTCGGGAGGAGGGGCGGCGGGCGGGCCAGCCCCCCTGCTGGCGGAAGGGCTCTCAGCCCATGACGGGAAGGAGGAGGGCAGAGGGATGCGCGGGGTCATGAAAGACAGCCTGGTCCGCGGGCACGAGTGTCTTCGCGGTGGCGAGCGGCTCGCCGGTGCCAGGGTTGCGGGCGAACCGGGGATGCGCTCCGCTGGAGACCTGGAGCCGGATGCGATGGCCCGCCAGGAAGCGATGGGCGGTGGGCCACAAGTCGATGGTGATGCGCAGGGTTCCATCAGGCCCGGCGGAGGGCTTGCCCGGCACGAGGCGCAGCAACCCGTCGCAGAGGTTGATGGATCTGCCCGAGGGCTCCACATCGCACAGGCGCGCGAAGAAGTCGGTGTGCGGCAGGCTGGAGCGGACGAAGAGCTCGGCTTGGACGGGGCCGATGACCTCCAGGTCCTTCTCCAGCGGTGCACTGGTGTACGTGAGGACGTCTGACCTCGACTCCAACTCGCGGTTGTCTCGTGCTCCCGCCTCCCGCGTCAGGAGCGCGCCTCCCAGCGAGGGCGTGGGGGCGGCGGGGTCGTAGCGGTAGCGATCAGGCCCCGAGGTCGCGGGCGTCGCTTGTGAGAGGCCCCGGCCCGGTTGCAGGTGCCAGCGCCGCGTCTGGATGCCCGGCGGAGGCCACTCGGAGAAGTCGCGCCAGGTGTTGGCGCCCATGACGAAGACGCGCACGGGTGCCTCGCGCAGCTGGCTCCGGTCTCCCTTGAGGTGAGCCTTGAGCCATACCAGTGACTCGCGCGCGGCGACCACAAAGCCTTCGGGGGAGACGTGGGTCCACGGCCCGATGGTCAGGTAGGGCGCGCGCCCGGCCCTCTGGAGTGCGGTGTAATCGCTCACCTGCCACGGCAGGAAGATGTCGTACCAGCCGCCAATCAGATGGACCGGTGCGGTGAGCTCCGAGCGCGAGCCGCTGAAGTCCGCGGCGTTCCACCACGGATCTTCCGGAGCGCCGTGCTCGAGCCAGTCCTGGAAGAAGGGCACCCGCTCGCCAGTGGCCAGCGCGTCCACCTCGTTCAAGGGCAGGTGCCGGAAGAGGGGCTTGAGCTTACGGGCCGCGCCGAGCCGGGTGAGGCTGGCTTGCAGCCCGGTCTTCTCCTGGTTGCGGACGAGATGCACCCAGGACAGCGTGGTGTCGAGCGAGTAGGCGCCGCCCGCGTAGGTCTGACTGCGGAACTCGGATGCGGTCTCATGGGCGACCAGTGCCTTCAAGCCGGGCCCTGCGTCACGGGCGAGCGCCCATTGCACGAGGCCCAGATAGCTGGCGCCGTGCATGGCGAACTCGCCGGAGAACCAGTCCTGCTGCTTCATCCACTCGATGGTGGCCAGACCATCGGCCTTCTCGTTCCGGAAGGGATCGAGCTGTCCACCCGAGCCGAAGGTTCCGCGCACGCTTTGAACGAGCACCTGGAAGCCGCGCTCGGCGAAGAGCCTTCCGTACTGGAGGCCGAAGATGCCCCGCCGACCATAGGGAGAGCGTACGAGGATCGTCGGAAGCTTGCCGCCATGACGAGGGGCATAGCGATCGGCCAGTAGCTTGATGCCATCGGGCATCGGCACTTCGAGGTCCCGCTCGACAGCAACGTCATGGGTGTCCGCGGGGGGAAGCTCCAGGAGACGAGCGAGGAAGCGGCTGGCGAGCGTCATGGCCGCTCATGATGACACCCCGCCGAGCACCCGGTCACACCTGAAGTGAGGGCGACTCCTCTCTATATGAGGGGCGCGAGATTACCATCCAGGTCAGGGCGCTCCGGAAAGTGAGGATGCCACCGTGAGCACAATTCTACTGGTCGATGACGAGCCGGACCTGATGGAGCTTTACACCGACGTGCTGGAGGTCATGGGGTACGAGGTCGTCCAGGCGCACGATGGCATGGAAGCCCTGGAGAAGGCCCACCAGCATCGCCCGGACCTGGTTGTAACGGACTGGATGATGCCTCGCATGGATGGGGTCGAGCTCTGCCAGCACCTGCTCCAGGAGCCGGAGCTCAAGGGGGTCCCCATCATCCTGCACAGCACCAGGCGGGCACCCCGCCTCCCGGGCGTCCGCATGGTCCTCTCCAAGAGCAGCCCGCTGGAAGAGTTCGAGGACGCCGTGGCGCTGGTGATCGACGAGAGCCACAGCGAGTCGCTCCCCGCCCCCACTTCCCTGGTGCCCTCCGCGGAGGCCCACCACTGAGGCTCCACGTGCTCCTCAATGGGCCGGCTGGAATCGCGGGTCCTCGAGGAAGGTCTCGTCGGTGAGCGCGTGAAGGAACGCGACGAGGTCCGCCTTTTCCTGCGTGGTCAGCTCGAGCGGGTGAATCGTCGGGTCCGTATTGGGATGACCCTGGCCACCTTGTGCGTAGTGCTCGATCACGTCCTCCAGGGTCTCCAGTGAGCCGTCGTGCATGTGCCTGCGTTGGGGGCATTGATTTGCCCCGAGCGCAGCCGGAGATGCGGACTCCGCCGCCGAATTACAGGTGGATTATCCGAGCGATTTGCTCAGCGGACCTCTACTTCCCGGAACACCACGCCATCCAGTTCCAGGCGCTTCACCGCCTCCACCAGTCGCTCGCTGGCGACGATGCAGCCGGGCGCATCGCGGAAGCGGAAGACGTCTACGTCCTGGGGGAGCGAGGAGGCGTCGAGCCAGAACTTCTTCGGGAGATGGTTCTGGTGGCTACCGCAGGAGGGGCAGATGGGCTTGTGATCTGGCGGAATGCACCCAGGATGGAACTGGCCATGCAACTCCAGTTGCAGTTCCAGCAACTCCGGATGCTTCTTCTGCCGGAAGCGGATCTTGACGGGGCAGCCCTTGAGGCCGCGCATGCCGGCCTCCTGTAATTGCTCGAGCGCCTCGCGGCGCGCGTAGAGCGTCCAGGGATTCTGCATGAAGAGCTGGCCGAAGTACCCCAACCCCGAGCCTTCCACCGGACCAAAAGCTGCCCCCGGTTCCAACCTGGCCCAGGTGGGAGCGAGTGGACGTACCAATTCACGCAGCCGGACGAACTCCTCATAGGGGACCGGCTCTGGTTCATGAAACTTCTCGCGCTCCGGGAGGACGGAGATGTCCACGCAGGGATAGTGAAGCCCTCCAAGAGCGCCACCCAGGCGGCAGGTCGGACATGGGTGGGACCAGTCCACGCCGGGTAGGCCCCACTTGTGTCCGGCGTTGAGGTTTCCCGTATAGCGGGGAGCGTCGTCGCCTGTGACTTCATAGAACTTCAAGCGTTTCTTCCTCCAACTCGCTCAGCCATCAGTCAGCGAAGAGCTGGGGGCCCGGCGATACAACCTGGTGACCGTAAGGAACGATGGGACCAACGATGTCGAAGCGATAGGCCAGCTCGAAGGCTTTGCGCATCATTTCCTCCGGAGGCACTCTGCGGCCGAGGTTCGCGTTCATGAACTGTCGCCATGCCGTGTTCCACAGGCCACCGTTCGCGCCACGATGAATGCGCAGGTGCACCTGCTCTGGGATGGCCATCGTCCATGCGTGGACGTCAATGCCACTGTTCTTGAACCATTGCCTGAACTCCTGCGCCTGGGGGAACAGGTGGTGCTTGATCAGCGTTCCTTCGAGCCGGGGAAAGGCTGGGAGGAAGCCATGCCGGTAGCGGAAATGGAACGTCATCCGGGGCCGTGCATCGTCCCGAAGCCCCGCGCGCCTCCAGTTACGCTGGGTGCTGGGACTCCGCATGGGCGGGCGATAGCGCGCTAACTCCGCACCGTGCGCCAGAGAGGCCTGTGCCACGGCCTCCGGGTCCACGTCCTCACAGCTGAAGACGCCGCATTCGCCCTCGTCGCATGCGAGCACGACGCACTGGTCAGCGCTCGGGGCTTCGCATGCGGTGGGGTCGTCTCGCTGCGGGTCCTCCCACGTGTGCGTTGCCGGTGAAGGAGCAGCGCACGCGGACAGCAGTAGGACGGCAAGAAGGACAGATCGAAGGGGCGGGGGCGGTCTGGTCACGGCTGCACGGAAGTGTACCGGTTCCCCCGGCGCAGAGAGCGGTAGACCCTCACCCCAACCCTCTCCCAGAGGGAGAGGGGGGGCTACTTTCGGAGCAGGGTGCCCTCGAAGAAGAAGGCGAGGGCGGCGGCCACGATGAGCCACGTCCACAGCGGCACGGGCGGGCGCTCCGCATCCGAGCTCGACGCCTTCACCGTCTCCTCGCCGAAGTGCGCCGACAGCGCGTCCTGGGGCAGCCGGCTCAAGTCGCTCTCGGCCGGGTCGAGTGTCGCCGCGAAGGCCAGCGCACTCACCGGCTGGCCATCCGCGCCCAGCACCGAGAACGTACCCGGCTGCTCCACTGGACCCACCACCACCGTGCCGTCCGGTTGCGCCTTGTGCGGCACCTCCGCTCCGTCCGGTGCCTTCACGGCCGTCACCTTCTGCGTGCCCTCGGGCCTCAGCTCGAGCGTCTCGCCTACGCGCACCTTCTGCTCCTCGCGCTCCTCCAGCGAGCCTGCCAGGTACGCCGCGAAACGCTGCATCAACGGCAGGAAGCTGGTGCGGATGGGGAAGTCGCTCCAGTCGCGGTCCACCGTACTGGTGAAGAGCGCCACCCGGCCCTTGCCCCGCCGCGCCACCGCCACCGCGGGGGCTCCATCCTCGTACGTGGCCAGCACCTGGCTCGCGCCCTGGGTGGCTCCGCTTCCGTCGGCCTCCAGCAGCATGTAACGGTAGAAGCGAGCCCCCACGAGGCCCTCCTCGGCGCGTCCCGTGAAGGGCGCGAAGAGCGGATGCTCCACCTTCACCTGCGCCAGCTTCGCCGCCCGGCTGTCCGCGTCGGGGTCATCGCGCTCCACGCTGGTGCGCACCAGCCGCAGGTTGCGTGGCAGCAGCGCGCCCAGCCTCGTGTTGTACGCCTCCGGGTCCACGTGGTCGCCCACGCTGACGAAGAGGCCGCCGCCGTTCTCCACGAAGGCCCGTAGCTTCGCCGCATCCCCTTCGTCCGGAGCCGTCACGTTCAGCAGGTACACCAGGTCGTAGCCTGTGAGGTCCTCGCGCCACCCGGCCGCCGCGTCCCGCACCGCCACCTGCACCGGCGAGCCCGGTGCCGACAGGGCCGCCTCCATGAAGAAGGCCTCGTCCCGGTAGCGCGTGGCGTGCGGCGAGCCGTTCACCACCAGCGCCTTCAATGGCCTCGGCACCGTCAGCACGAAGGCCCGCCGGTCATCCTCGGCCAGCCCGTCTGGCGTCAGCATCCCCTGGCCCACCACGGTGCCTCCCTGCTGGAAGCGCACCGTCAGCGACTTCTGCGCCGTGCCGTTGGCCGGCACGTCCACGAAGCCCTTGCCCACCGTGGTCTCGCCCACGCGCACCGCTGCCTCCAGGTCCTTCAGCGGCGTCTCCGAGAAGTTCTTCACCGTGAAGGTGAACAGGAAGGCGCGCGGGCCCGCCTGCAGCGCCGGCTCCACCTTCAGGTCCACCAGCGCGTGGTTGGGCAGGGCGTCCTTGCCGTTGGCCGCGTCGCGCAGCACCACCTCGGGTCGCACCGCCTCGCCCGTGGGGCCCTTCACCGTGGGCGTTGGCGCCTCCAGGCGCATGGAGCCGGCCGTCAGGTCCGACACCACCACCAGGCGCTTGCCCTCCATGGGGCTCTCCTCCAACGAGCGCGCCGCCAGGTCCAGGCAGCGCGACAGGTCCGCCGCCCCATACGTGGGCTGGGCCTCGTCAATCACCTGGCGCAGCTTCGAGCGATCAAATCCCGGCGCCGCGGGCGGCAGGGGCGAGCCCGTGCACACCAGCACTGTCGCCGGCTCCTCGGGCCGCAGGTCCGCCAGTGCGTCGCGCGCCTCGTCCCGGCCGCGCTCGAAGAGCGAGGTCCCGTCCGACCAGCGCATGGACAGCGAGGCGTCCAGCACGATGGCCGTGGCCGCCGGGCCCTTCACCACCGCAGCTGCCTCTGTATCCCGCTTCAGCTCCGGCCGCGCCAGCGCCACCGGCAGCGCGAGCAGAATCAGCGTGCGCAGCGTGTACAGCAGCAGCCGCTTGAGCTTGAGCCGGCTCGCGGTGCGCTTCTGGCTGCGCAGCACGAAGGCCAGCGGCCCGAAGGGATGGGGCCGGGGCCGCCGTCGGTCGAAGAGGTGGATGAGCAGCGGAATGAAGGCCGCCAGGGCGCCCAGCAGCATCCACGGGTGTGCGAAGGTCACCGGCGCCTCCCGCGCTTGCCCAGGAAGCGCAGCAGCACGTCGTCCAGCCGCTCGTCGGTGCGCACCAACTCGTAGTCCACGTCCGCCTCCGCGCAGGCCGACTTCACGTTCGCCAGGAAGGCTCCGAACTCCTCCAGGTAGCTCTCCTTGATTTCCCGCGGATTCACTTCGATGCGGCCCTCGCCCTCCATGTCCAGGAAGAGCGTAGGGTCATCGAAGGGGAAGGTCAGCTCGGCCGGGTCCACCAGGTGGAACACCGACACGTCGTTCTTGCGCTGGCGCAGCGCGAGTATCCGCTTGAGCGCTTCCTGGTTCTCGTCGAGGAAGTCCGACAGCACGACGACGGAGGAGCGGCGCGGGAGCACCTCGGCGAGGTGGTCCGCGGCGGAGATGAGGTTCGTGCCGCCGTTGGGCGAGGTGTGCTCGAGCGCGTCCAGCAGCACGTTGAGGTGGCCGGCCGAGGCGCGCGGAGGCACATCCTGGATGCGCCCGTGCGTCATCACCGCGAGGCCCGCGGCGTCCTGCTGGCGCACCAGCAGGTAGCACAGCGCGCCGGCCAGCGTGGTGGCCACCTCCAGCTTGGAGAGCGCGCCGCTGCGGTAGCCCATGGAGGCGGACGCATCCACCACCATCACCGCGCGCAGGTTCGTCTCGTGCTCGAAGCGCTTGACGTAGTACTTGTCGAACTTGCCGTAGGCCTTCCAGTCCAGGTGGCGCAGCTCGTCACCGGGCGCGTACTCCTTGTGCTCGGCGAACTCCACGCTCTGGCCCTGGTGAGGGCTCTTGTGGAGGCCGGACAGCACCCCCTCCATCACCGCGCGGGCGCGCAGCTTCACGCCCTGCAGCCGGGCCAGTGTCTGGGAGTCCAGCATCATGCCCGGGTGCTATCCCTTCACCAGCGCGACGAGCTGATCCACCAGCTTCACCGAGGTGGTGCCCTCGCTCTCGGCGGTGAAGTTGGGCAGCACGCGGTGACGCAGCACCGGGCGAGCCACCGCCTTCACGTCCTCCACCGAGGCCACGAAGCGCCCATTCAGGATGGCGCGCGCCTTGGCGGCCAGCACCAGGTACTGGCTCGCGCGAGGTCCCGCGCCCCACGAGACGTTCTTCGCGATGAAGTCCGGCACCCCCGGCTCCTTGGGTCGCGTGTGGCGCACCAGCTCCACCGCGTACCGCACCACGTGGTCGGGCACTGGCACCCGGCGCACCAGCTCCTGCAGCGCCAGAATCCGCTCGGGTGAGAGGATCTTCTCCAGCGTGGGCTGCGAGCCGCCGGTGGTGGACTTGACGATCTCCACCTCTTCCTCGGCGGTGGGGTAGCCCACGTCCACCAGGAACATGAAGCGGTCGAGCTGGGCCTCGGGCAACGGATAGGTGCCCTCCTGCTCGATGGGGTTCTGCGTGGCGAAGACGAGGAAGGGCAGCTCCAGCGGGTAGGTGCGGCCGCCAGCGGTGACGCGGTACTCCTGCATCGCTTGCAGCAGCGCGGCCTGCGTCTTGGGCGGAGTGCGGTTCACCTCGTCCGCCAGGATGATGTTGGCGAAGAGCGGTCCCTTGAGGAACCGGAAGGCGCGGTGCCCGGTGGCCTTGTCCTCCTCCAGGATGTCCGTGCCGGTGATGTCCGAGGGCATCAGGTCCGGGGTGAACTGGATGCGGTTGAAGGACAGGTTGAGGACGTCCGCCAGGGTGGAGATGAGCAGCGTCTTGGCGAGGCCAGGCACGCCCACGAAGAGACAGTGGCCGCGGGCGAAGAGCGCGATGAGCAGGTGCTCGACCACGTCCCGCTGCCCCACGACGCGCTTTTCGATCTGCGCGAGAATCTCGGCCTTGGCCTGGGCGAGCTCCGCGACGGCCTGAAGGTCCTCGCTGGTGGCTTCCGGTACCGGTGTCGGGGAAATGGGGGCGGCGTTTTGCATGAGAAGCGTTCTCTTAATCTCGGGCGGCGCGCGGTCCAAGGGGGTCTCAGGGGGAGCAACGCACGAACGTGGGATGCCAACCGTTATAGAGGGCTCGTATTCCTGCATTGGACGTTCGTCCACCCCTGGACACCCTCCGGCCGGTTCCCTACCCCCCAGGGGGGTTCGGATGGACCCCGGGCCAGGGGGATGCCGGAGCGAATGACCCCATTACCTTCCCCCGGTTCGTCCCTCTGGTCCCCTCTGGCCGGAGGGGTGGGGGAGCATGCATGCACCGAGAGTCAGGAGTACACACCCACCGCCCTTGGAGGTGGCTCGTTCCTACCGCGTTGCTGGCACTGGCCACAGGATGTGGTGGGGCGGATGGTCCTACCAATCCAGGTGGGTCCCGGGGCGAGACCCACCGTGAGGGGGAGGAGACGGGCTCCAATCCGGTTGCCTCGACGCCCCCCGAGCCACCTCCCGTGCTTCCGACGGAGACAGGGGCGCCTGCTCCAGAAGCGGGCTCCGAGCCTCGGGGGAGCTCTTCCTCATCGGCAATGCCTTCCTGTACCCGCTGGACTTCGGCCTGGGCGAGGCCAATGACGGCTTCCTCGCGAAGTTCTCCGGGGATGGCCAGCCCCTCTGGCAGCGGCGCGCGGGACAGGGTGGCCAGCTGTGGCGGCACGTTGAGCGCGTATGCGCCCGAGGGGGTGCAACGGGATGAGCGCACGTTGCCACCCGGTGATTGCCCCGAGGAGGACTGCCCGGTGGCGGGGACCACGCTGGACTTCGCCCCGGGCCAGGGCCTCACCCTCGCGGGCTACCAGCGCCATGGTGGGGCTCGCGCAGGGGCGGCGTGGGACCAGGAAGCCTTCCTGCGGCTGCTCGCTCCGTGAGCTGTCCACCGCTCCGTGTCGCGATTTCCCAGAAGGTTGAAAGAATCTGATGGGTCCTGCGGGTGGGATGCGTGGGCCTGGGTCATCCATGTGCGTACCTGGCGCGGGAGCGCGGCAGGCAGGGGAGCGGGGTCGGAGAGAAAGACTTGAGCGGGACACTCTTACCCGCGACAGTCAGACGCTATGGATCAGGGACGGCGCGCCGCGGACCGCAAGGCCGTGGGTCTGCTGGTAAAGCTCAAGCACACGGACATCGGCAGCTTTGTCGAGGAGTTCGCCGTCAACATCAGCCCCGGGGGCATGTTCATCCGCTCGCGCGAGCCGCAGCCGGTGGGTACCCCGGTGAAGTTCGAGGTGCGCATTGCCGATGGCCTCCGGGTGATGAAGGGCTCGGCGGTGGTGCGCTGGGTGCGGCCGCCCGAGGACCTGTCCGGGCCTCCGGGCATGGGCATCCAGTTCACGGAGCTGGACGCGCCCTCCCAGTCGCTCGTCGATCGGATGCTGCAGCGCAAGGGCGAAGTCCCCGTGGCGATGCCCGTGAGCGCGCCTCCGGCCGTGAGGCCACCGGCCGCGCCGGCGACGGCGCCCATGCAGGGAATTCCCTCCGTGGCGCCCGTTGCCCCCGGTACGCGGCCCGTCCCCGGTGCCCGCCCGGCCGAGTCCTTCGCTCCGCCTCCACCGCCGCCGATCACCGCCGTCGACATTCCGATCGACGAGCTCGTCGCCGCCACGCTGCCGCCCGAGAGCCCGAGGGCCGAGGCTCCGCCTGCCGCGAAGCCACCCCCGCGCCAGCGCAACAGCATGCAGGAGTTCGACCTGGCGGACCTCTCGGCGGCGGCCACGTCCGGGCCCGTCTCTCCGCCGCAACCCGTGCGCACGGGCCAGGCCAGCAGCGCGGTGGAGCTCGAGCTGGAGACGTCCGACGACGACGAGCCGCTCGAGTTCGCGCGGCCTGTCGCGGGGCAGCCCTTCAGGCCACCGGCGAGGAAGCCCGCGCCGCCTGCTCGCCCCGCGGCTCCGGCACCTCCGCCCGCTCCAGCACCGCCGCCCAGGGCCCAGGCACAGCCGACGGCACCGCAGCTCACTCCGGCGGCGAAGCCGGCCGCGCCACTGCCTCCCGAGCCCAAGAGCTCTCCGGGACAGGTGCGCACCGTCTTCCTCACGCCGCCAGCGAACATCGAGAGCAAGGGCCCGGTCATTGGCATCGACCTGGGCACCTCCAACTCGTGCGTGGCGGTGGTGACGAACAACAAGCCCATGGTGCTGCGCTCGCGCGAGGGCTACAACACCATCCCCTCGGTGGTGTCGCTCTCGACGCAGGGCAAGCTGCTGGTGAGCCACCGCGCGAAGAGCCAGGTGCTGCTGCGCCCCGAGCAGACCATCTACGGCGCCAAGCGCCTGGTGGGGCGTCCCTTCGACAGCGCGGTGGTGAACCAGGTCCGCGAGCGCTTCCATTACGAGATCATCCCTGACTCGCGAGGCCGGGCGGCGGTGCGGATGGGCGAGCACGTGCTGTCGCTGGAAGAGGTGCAGGGCATCATCCTGCGCGAGTGCAAGGAGTTGGCGGAGCAGCACCTGGGGCAGAAGGTGGAGCGCGCGGTGGTGACGGTGCCGGCGTACTACTCGGAGCCTCAGCGCGAGGCGGTGCGCCGGGCGGGGTGGATGGGGGGGCTGAAGGTGGAGCGGATTCTCAACGAGCCCACCTCGGCGGCGCTGGCGTACGGGCTCAACCGCGAGGTGACCAAGAGGGTGCTCGTCTATGACCTGGGAGGCGGCACCTTCGACGCGACCATCCTGCGCATTGACCGGAACGTGTTCGAGGTGCTGGCCACGGGTGGCGACATCTTCCTGGGCGGCATGGACTTCGACAACGTGCTGGTGGACCTGCTCTTGGAGCGCTTCCAGCAGCAGGAGAAGGTGAACTTCCAGGGAGATCGCATCGCGCTGTCACGGGTGACGGACGCGGCCGAGCGGGCGAAGGTGGCGCTCTCGGAGGCCAACTCCTACGACGTCCACATCCCGATGCTGATGATGGACGAGGCGGGTCAGCCGAGGGATTTGCACGTCACGCTCACGCGCGTGGAGATGGAGCGGGCGTGCCTGCCGATGGTGATGCGCACGCTGGACGTGGTGCGGGACGTGCTGCTGGACGCGAAGATGAGGCCGGGGGAGATCGACGACATCCTCATGGTGGGCGGGCAGGCGCGCATGCCGCTGGTGCGCGAGAAGCTGAAGGAAGTGTTCGGCAAGCCGCCGCACGCGGGAGTGAACACGGACGAGGCGGTGGCGCTGGGCGCGGCGCTGTACTCGAACGCGGTGGACAAGGTGAGCAGCGTGGTGCTCATCGACGTGTTGCCGATGACGATTGGCGTGGCGATGCCTGGAGGCGCGTTCACCCGGGTCATCGAGCGCAACACGCCGCTGCCGGCGCAGCGCTCGTTCGCGATCTCCACGACGCGGGACAACGAAGAGGTGATGGAGCTGTCCATCTTCCAGGGAGAGGACACGCACATCTCGGCGAACGAGTACCTGGGGACGGTGCGGCTGGAGGGCCTGCCGAAGGGTCCGAAGGGCTCGGTGCGGGTGGCGGTGACGCTGCGGCTGGACTCGGAGTGCGTGCTGCACGTGAACGCGCAGGAGTACTCGACGCGCAAGGAGATGAAGGCGACGTTGGCGACGCGCTACACGCCGGAGGAGCTACGGCAGCGGTTGGGCGTGGCCTCGGACGCGGCGCGAGCGGCGGAGGAGCGGCGGGGCCAGGACCTGAAGGAGCGCTCGGGCCGCTTCTGGGGCTTCCTGAAGAAGGTCGTGGGCAAGGCCTGAGGTGGTGTTGGGAGAGAATAAGGGTGCTTCCGCGGAGTTGTCGGGTTCCACGCGCGCGGTTGTTCGCTGGCTTCCTACTGTTGGCAGTCAGCGGCCAGCCAGGATGCACCGACAGCAACAGCGTTGTCGGGCGCATCACTCCCGAGCACTTCTGGTTCAAGACGACCGTCGAGGAGTCCGAGGTGCAACCGGGTGGATGGCGAGCCGTCTGTATCCACGCTCGCATCACAGAGGGTGATTCGGGGGCAACCTCCGTATGCAAATTCGAGGTCGGTCTACCGCTGCGAAATGGCCAGAGGGAAATCGGTTTGCGGACTGCCCAGCGGGACGCGGCGGAGATGGCCAATCGCGCAGCGTATAGGGTCCTCTCCAACGCCCGGCGGGGTGAAATGATGTTCACGCTGTGCAGCGAGTTCAAAACCCTCTACGACCTGATGCTCAAGGAGAAGCACCCGGGCGCCAAGGTAACCGCCTGTGTCTCCGATGACATCGAGATTGTCCCCTTCGACATCCCAAGGCCTTCCAACCCATGAGGGCATTCACGAAAGCGGAGCTCATTCGCATCGCGCACCACCACTACCCTCCCGGAAGCACCGTCTTCATCGACATCGACAGGTCCACTCCCGAATTCCAGCGGTTTTCTGCGGCCTGGAAGAAGGCGCTGACCTGGGCGCAATGGGCTTCTCTTCTCGGGGAGCTCAGGGCTGCATTTCCCGGCCGTCCCGTCGGGAACGTGACGCAGCCCGGTATGTCCGCCTGTCTCCGGTGTTGCGTGTACCTGGAGAGCCCTCTACCGGAGGGAGGGCGGGTTCTGACCCGTCTGGCGGGCGCCGTGAGCGTGCTCGCCCCGCTCTACCTCGTCTACGCCACGGTGCAACACATCCAGGCCGATGGCACCTGTACCCGGCCGCGGCTCTTCTGGCAGCCACCGGATGAAATCAGGCCATACGCGGAACTGCTCGTGCAGCACCTTGAGCGGGAACTCGACTGCCGACCATTCCCGCTCGAGCTGGCCAACGTGCCCGTTCCCGGCCGCTGCGTCTACTTCCTCAATGCGGGAGAACCCTCGTTGCTGGATGCTCTCCTCAGCAATGATCTGGGCAATCTGCCCTGAATCCGTGGGTCGGGGTTGGAGCCCGGCTCAGCTCCAACCCCAGGTCACTGCCTCAGCGGTTCTGGTACCAGGCCCAGCCCAGCCACTTGGGCGTCAGCGCGCAGCTCCACTTGCGGACGCGCACCGTGTAGTTGCCCGCGACGCTCGGGGTGAACTCACCGATCTCGTAGGTGTTGTCGAAGCTGGCCGAGCTGGCCACCACGCCGCCGGTGGGCGAGAGCACCTGCAGGTCCAGGTCGGCGCTCGGGCGGTTGGCGTAGCTGGCGTAGCTGGTGTTGGTGTCCCAGGTGATGACGACGCGGGCCGGACGGTTGGCCCACAGCGGCATGGTGGCGACAGTCGTCCACGTGGGCGAGGCGCAGCTGTAGCTGATGCCGCCCCAGTTGCCGTCCACCCCGCGAGCGACATCATCCGCCTGCGTGGTCACCACGGAGCCGGCACCCTCCAGCTCGCTCAGGCGCGTGGCGCCCTCCACGTTGTGCACGGCGGTGGCCATGAGGATGGCCTTGACGCTCTCGGGCCACACCTGGAGCGCGGTGCGCCGCTGCATCAGCTGCGCCGTCACGCCCGTGACGGCCGGAGCCGAGAAGCTGGTGCCGGAGGTGGTGTGCAGCCACGGCGAGGCGCCATTCAGGGTGGTGATGTTCTCACCGGGCGCGGCCAGCTCGGGCTTCTCCCGGTCCCCGTAGGTGGACGCCGGGTCCAGACCGCTGCTGAAGCTGCTCATCACGTCCCCGCTCCACAGGACGGTGTTCTGGTCCTTGAAGCTGCCCACGCTGATGAGGTTGTAGCCGCGCGCGGGGCTGGCGACGCGGACGTTCCAGCCACTGTTGCCGGCGGAAGCCACCACCGTGCGCCAGCGGTTCTGCACCAGGTCGTCGTAGTAGCGGTCCATGGTGCCCGGCTGGGTGCCGGCGGTGCTGCCGAAGCTGAGGTTGAAGACGCGGGCGCCCCAGTTGGAGGCGCGGTTGGAGGCCGCGGTGAGGCCGCTGGTGGAGCCGAAGCAGTCTCCGCCGAGGTAGATGGAGGAGTTGGGCGCGATACCCTTGTGCGTGGTGTGCCTGCTGGCGATGACGCCCACCACGGAGGTGCCGTGCCAGTGCAGGCAGCTCCCCGTCAGGTCCTGCGTAATCGGCGGCATGTACGGGTTGGTGGTGTGGGCCCGGCCGCCCACCTCGATGACGCCCACCCTCACGCCGGAGCCCGTGATGCCAGCGTTCTGCACCAGGTCCGACTCGATGGTGGCCCGCGCGACATCCATGGTCGGCTCGGCGAACCGCGCCGCGTCCACCTCGGTGATGTCGTCCCAGCGCGCGATCTCGCGGATGGTGTCCGGCTTGAGGGTGACCTCCACCACGGGGGCCTCCTCGTCGGCCGTGGCCTGGTAGCCCATGGCCGCGAACCGCTCGAGCAGCGGCTTCGTGGCCGCGCTCACCACCTCGCGCCGCCAGGACTGCTGCTGCTGGTAGACGCTGTCCACGTCGGCGGGCTGCAGGTCCTTGTTGGCCTCGGGGCGCACGAGCCCCTCTCCCATCGTGCTGGGCTCACGGGCCCAGATGGCGACCTTCAGCTCCTGGTCCGGGGGCAGCTTGGCCAGGTCCTCCAGCAGGCCCGTGGAGATGCGCCCGTTGCGCTCCACATAGCGCGTGTCCTCCTGCTCGTTCAGCTTGAGGGCATCCACCTCCACGGCGTTCGGATCCAGCGCCACACCGGCCGTCTCGCCCTGGGGGCTGCTCCCCTTGAACTGGTAGGTGGTGAGCCCCTGCCCCGGATAGGCGACGGCCACCGCGCTCAGGATCTCGATCTCCGACGCACTGGCGCCGGTACGTGCGGCGATGATGGAGCGGGCCTTGTCCTGGATGGACTGCGGAATTTCGCTCGTCTGAGCGAAGGCACTGGTGGACAGCGTCAGGGCAATGGCCAACGGAAGCCGGTTCATGGGGTTCTCCAAAAGCAGAGAGAGGAGGTCTGCCTGCTCCAGCGGGAATTGCAGGGACCGTGCCGGAGCGCCTTCAGAGAGGAGGACACGAGCCGCGTAGCCTGAAGGGCAACACGGGACGAGGGGGTGCTGTTGCCTTGTCGGCCACGGCGCCTCCGATGGCGCTGATTCAGGCTTCGCGCGGGGCCTGGAGGTAGGGGAGCTCCAGCGTGAACGAGGCCCCTTGCCCCGGCCCATCGCTGTGGGCCCTCAATGCACCCCCCAGCTCTTGGGCCGCCAGGGCACTGGAGTGCAGACCAAAGCCGTGCCCCTCGTCACGGGTGGTGAAGCCGTACCGGAAGATGCGCACGAGCATCTCCTGAGAGATGCCCACCCCGTTGTCTCGGACCTCCAGGCGCACCTGCTCGCCAGTGCGCTCCAGCTTGACGGTCAGGCGCCGCTCGTCCGGGTTGGCACCCGTCAGGGCATAGCTGGCGTTGCTGATCAAGTTGACGAGGATCATCAGCACCTTGTGCTTGTCGGTCAGCACGGGCGGGAGCGAAGTCAGCTGCCGCTGCACCTGAACCCGGTGATGGGCGAGCCCACTCGCGTTGATGCGCAGCGCGTCCTCTACCAGTTCCTCCAGCCGCACGGGCTCGTGCACCCGGGGCGTGCGGGCGTAGTTCTGCTGCACCTTGACGATGTCTCCGATGTGCTCGGTGTACCGGCCCACGTCCTCGAGCAGCGAGAGCAGCTGCTTGCGCTCATCCAGGAGATTCTGTCCCAGCTTGCCGAGGAAGGGCGCCACATGTCGGCCGCGCTCGTCCTGAGTGAGGAAGGCGCTGGCGTCGGCCTGATGCTCCTGGAGCATGGCCGCCACCCGGCCCACGTGCTCGAGCCGCATCTGACCCACCCGCTCCCGGGCGATCTGGGCCGACGTGTAGACGCTGTTGAGCACGTTGCCTACGTTGTGCAGCACGTTGGTGGCGATCTCCGCCATGCCCGCGCGCCGAGCCGTCTGCTCGAGCCGACGGTGGACCTCCCGCAGCTCGCGGGTGCGCTCCTCGACCCGCTGCTCCAGGCTCTCGTTGGCCTGGCGCAGGGCTTCTTCGCGATGCTGGACCTTGTCGGCCATCAACCGGATGGCGCGAGCCAGCTGCCCCAGCTCGTCCTCGCGCGAGGTGTCCAGCTCGACATGGAAGTCACCGGCGGCCACCCGGTCCGTGGCCTGGGTGAAGGCCAGCAGCGGGCGGGTGAGCTGCCGCTTGAGTACCCAGGACATGATGGCCAGCTCCAGCAGCAGCGCGACCATGCCCACCAGCAGCACCTGGCGCGCGGCGTGGAACGCGGGCTGGGACACCACGCTTTCGGGCAGCACCGTGACGAAGTTCCAGCCGGGACCCTCGAGCCGGGACATGCCGAGGTACTCGTCGTGCTCCGGGAGCTCCGCCACCGCCTGGCCGGGCGGGTTGTTGCGCACCTTCTCGAAGATGCTCCGCAGGTTGCGCTGCTGCTCCTCGGTGACGCTGGGGCCGTCATGATTCTGCCCGGCGGTGCCCGGGATGTAATAGATGCCCGTGTTGCCCTCCCGGGTGAGCTGGGGATGGGCGATGAGCTGCCCGTCGTCGCGGAAGAGCAGGTTGTACGCGCCAGGCAGGTGGTCATTGATGGTGCGGGTCATCAACTCCTGGATGAGCACGTCGTGGCCAATGGTCGCGACATGGCGGCCGTTCAAGTCCAGCGGCGTGGAGACCGAGACCATCCAGCTCTTGTCCACCGGATCCGAGTAGATGCCGCACCAGACCGTCCCTCGCTTGGGGTTCTTGCCGGGCAGGCTCAGCTCGTAGAACTCCAGCGGCATGAACGACATGTCGCGCTCGGCGTCATGAATCCACGTGGGGCGCTCGGGCCAATAGAGCACCAGCACGTCCTCCGGCAGCACGACGTAGGTGTTGGTGAAGCGCGTGTGAAGGGCAGGCCCGTATTGGGTGAGCACGTCATACGCCGCCAGGATGCGCTGGCGCAGTCCCGCGTCGAGCTGGACGCCCTTGGGCACGATGACGCCCGCCATTCTCGTGCCGTCGAAGACCTCGGGGCGGTTACGGATGCTGCCGTCGGGCAACCGGACGAAGAGGGTGTCGAAACGCGCGCCCACGTCCTCTCCCTGGAGGGCGTGGAACCGTTCCGTCAGGGCCTTCAGGAGGACGGCGTGGTTGTCCTGCGCCAGCACGAAGATGCCCTGCTCGCGCTGGCTGCGCTCCACGACGTACCGCTCCAGCCTCGCCAGGTTCTCGGCCCGCACCGAGTGGAGCACGTGCAGGTAGCTGAAGAGAGTGGCCAGGGCGACAACTCCCGCGATGCGTACCCCCATCTGCAGAAGTGTCGACCGGGACAGCGAGGTGGAGGGACGGCGGGAGAACGGCATGGCGCGGCCTGTCTCGAGCGGAAGTTTTCGCTACTTGACAGTACGCCTTCCTTTGACTCCCAAGCATTGAGAAAACCCTCGATTTCCCAAGGGTAATCGTGAGTGGAGGAAATGATTCGTGGGGGTGAAGGCAACCAACTGCGTCATGCACCGATAATTCAGGTGTAACTCCTACATGCCGCCCGAAGCGCGAGGTTGCCACCATGACGACTC
Source organism: Archangium lansingense (assembly GCF_026626635.1). Classification (GTDB taxonomy): domain Bacteria; phylum Myxococcota; class Myxococcia; order Myxococcales; family Myxococcaceae; genus Archangium; species Archangium lansingense. The sequence continues at coordinate 11,868,434 of NZ_JAPNKA010000001.1, read as the reverse complement.
TCTCCAAGCTCTCCAGCCCGTCCGTTCAGGTGAAGGCCTCGCGTCCCACTGAGGTGGCGGCTCCCAAGGCTCCGGCCGCTCCCGCCGCGGTGCGCGCGGAGGTGGGCCGCCCGGTGGATGGCTTCGACCCGGCGCCCGCACGCTCGAAGTTCGTGGACCGTCCCACGGGACAGCGCCCCGAGGCGCAGCCACTCGGACTGCTGTCGAACCCGTCCGTGGCGCCGCTGTCCACCCCGCGCACCACGGAGGTCTCCGACGCGGTGGCCTCCAAGCCCAAGCCCACGGGGGCGCCCGTCATCGCCGTGTTCGACGGCGGCGTGGACGCGAAGCACACGGACCTGGATGGGGCCATGTGGACCAACCCGGGCGAGGTGGCGGGGGATGGCATCGACAACGATGACAACGGCATCAAGGACGACCTCCACGGCTTCAACGTGGGCTTCAACTCGGGTGACTTGCTGAAGGGCGAGGGCGCGGATCACGGCACGCACGTGGCGGGCATCATCGCCGCCGAGGACAACGGCGAGGGCAACACCGGCGTGGCCGCGGGCAAGGCGCAGATTCTGTCGGTGGGCGGCCTGTACGACGGGAAGGATCTGCTGACGAACTTCGAGCGCGCGGTGGACTACGTGGTGGACATGAAGTCCAAGGGCGCCAACATCCGCGCGGTGAACGCCAGCTTCGGTGACGAGTTCCGGGACGCGGCCTCGCAGGAGCGCTGGAAGGCGTCGGTGCAGAAGCTGGCGGACGCGGACATCCTGCTGGTGGCGGCCACCGCGAATGGCCACGGCAGCAACATGAACAAGGTGGCGGACTTCCCGGCCAACGTGGACCTGCCGAACGTCATCACCGTGGCGTCCATGGACAAGAACAACGACAAGCTGGCGAGCTACTCGTCGCATGGCGACAAGGTGGTGGAGCTGGCCGCGGTGGGCGAGGACGTGCTGAGCACCGTGCCGGGCAACCGCTGGGAGGAGATGAGCGGCACCTCCATGGCCACCCCGCGCGTGGCGGCTACCGCGGCGCTGATGTTCGCGGAGAACCCGGACCTGACGGCCGCTCAGGTGCGCGACATGCTGGTGAAGACGGTGGCGCTGGACCCGGACCTCAAGGGGAAGGTGAGCACCGGCGGCAAGCTGGACCTCGAGGCCGCCGTGGCTGCTGCCCGCGCTTCGGCCGCCTCCTCCCGGCCCAACGCGGCCTGAGCCACGGGTCCTCAGTGCTCCTGGGGTGGCTACTCCTCGGGAGCCCGCGTCTCTGCCCCGGGGCGGGACCGTGAGTCGGGAGGCATGAGCCGCCCCTGTTGATGCACTCCGCGGAGCTCCGCGCTCCTCCAGGGCCAGTGCCCCTCGAGCTCCACGGCGAGGGTGAAGCTCAGGAAGGTGCGGATGAGCACGATGAGCCCGAGCACGATGACCCCCTCCCGCGTGGGCTTCTCACTGACGGTGCGAATGATGTCGGCGGCGACGAGCAGCTCCAGCCCAAGCAGGATGGAGCGGCCGACCTTCTCCCGGAAGCTGCGGAAGGCATGCTCACCTCCGCCAGGGCGGTACTGGACCGCCACCAGCCCGAGCGAGATGATCGTGCCCACCACCATGACCGCCACGCCCCCTCCCTCGAAGAGGAGCGCTGAGCGCGACACCCACGCTGTGAAATCCATGACAGCCACCATCCCCGTGTGCTTGTTCAAGGCTTAAGCACGCACCCTCTGAACAACCACCGTCCCGCCGGCTGGGATGTCGATTCCTGGCCGGTCCAAAGGGCTGGAGGGTGGCTGCAATGGAGCCGTTCCGGAGAGGACGAGGTCGTGCGGCGCGCGGCCCGGTGTGCCGTCCTGTCAGGCGACCGGTGACGGGCTCGCGGGTGGACCATGGGGCGGGTGCACGGGGGCCGGGTGCTCGGCCACGCTGCGGAAGTACGTGAGCGTCTCCCGGAGGCCGTCCTCGAGCCTCACCCGAGGCTCCCATCCGAGCAGCTTGCGCGCCCGGCTGATATCCGGCTGGCGCTGGTTGGGCTCGTCCCCGAGCAGTGGCTTGAAGCTGATGCGGCGTTGCCCGCCCATGGCCGCGCGCATGGCCTCGGCGAACTGGAGGAGGGTTGTCTCGCGCGGGTTGCCGAGGTTGATCGGCTCCTCCACCTCCGACATCGCCAGGCGCACGAGGCCGTCGAGGAGATCCGACACGTAGCAGAACGAGCGCGTCTGGCTCCCGTCGCCGAAGATGATGAAGTCCTCGCCCCGGAGGGCCTGCCCCAGGAAGGCAGGCACCGCGCGCCCGTCGTTGAGCCGCATGCGGGGACCATAGGTGTTGAAGATGCGGACGATGCGGGTGCGCACCCCGTGCGCGCGCCGGTACGCCGCCACGAGGGCTTCCCCGTAGCGCTTGGCCTCGTCGTAGCAGGAGCGCGGGCCGATGGGGTTCGACTCTCCGCAGAGCTCTGATGTCGAGGCCTGGAGGAACACCGCGTCCTTCTGGTGCGCCAGCCTGAGACCGTTCTCGGTGCCGAGCGCGCCCACACGCAGCGTTTCGATGGGCAACCGCGCGCAGTCGATGGGCGAGGCCGGCGAGGCCATGTTGAAGACGTAATCCACGGGGCCGCTGAAGCTGAACGGCTCGGTGATGTCGTGGTGCAACGACATGAAGCGCTTGTTCATCCGGAGGCCGGCGAGGTTGCGCTCATCCCCGGTGATGAAGTTGTCGAGGCTGATGACCTCGGAGGCCCCATCAGCGAGCAACCGTTCACACAGGTGCGATCCGAGGAATCCCGCCCCGCCCAGCACGACGACCCGTTTCCCATGGATTCGATTCATGGCGGGGAGGCTGGGCTCGCCCGCGGCTCCCAGGGAGCGGTGGCTGCTCACGCCGCTGACCCCGGGGTTGATTGCCCGACATGCCAGGAAGGACCGCGTACGGCAGAAAGCAGCGAGGCCGTTCTGCGGTACACGGCGCTGACCTCATGCCACCTCGCGTCCTCACATTCCGAGAGGAGTGGCGGAGACAACGGCGGCTGGAGGCGCGAACGGTCACTCTGGAGGCAGCGGCGTGTACGTGCCTCCCCGGGACTCCACGGCTTGCCGGATGGCCTGCTCGAACGCCTCGCGTTGGTTGAACATGCGGATGCCACCCAACGTGATGCTGGCCATCGTCACGCCCATCTCCACCACGCTCGCGCTGAACAGCACATTGAGCGACTCGAGCCGGGACATGAGGCGCAGGCCCAGCTCCGTCAGCTCGGTCCGCGCCTCGGTGGTGTAGAGCTTCATCTCGTGCCAGTCGTGGAAGATGTGCATCTTCCCCAGGTTGCTGGCGGCGAAGTCGTTGATGACCGTCACGGCGACCCGGGAGAACTCACCCTCGAACAGCGCTCCGCGGAACCTCAAGACGAGGACATGAGGGGCGGGCTGCCAGAGACGCAGCTCCCCGTTGGGGGAGGTCCACGTCCTGGTTCCATTCGCGAGCGACCGGGAGAGCATGGCGGGGTGGCGAGTATGGCACGCCTTACTCGGCGTACAGCGTCACGCCGAGTCCGGGTCGGAAGGTTCCGATGACGAGGGTGTCCGTGTTGGACATGGTGGCCAGGCCCAGCATCAGGGTCGTGCTCACCGAGAGCTGCGGAGCGAGCCAGTACTCCAGGCCGCCACCGGCCGCTCCAGGTGGAGCGGGCCTCGGATGGCTGAGGCTCTACCCTGCGTACGAGGTAGCTCGTACGGTCCGCGCGGTGCCTGGCCGCTCAGCGCAGCTTGCGCCGCAGGTGGTTGAGCAGATCGATGCGGGTGATGAGGCCGATGAACTCCTCGCCATCCACGACAATGGGCACGAAGCCCTTGTCGAGCAGCGGGAGCAGCTCGCGCACCGGCGTGCGCACGTCCACGGTCTGCAGGCGCGTGGTCATGATGTCGCGCACCGGCAGGCGCAGACGCGTCTCGTCGTCGATGGCCGCGAGCAGCAGGTCCGACTCGTCGATCATCCCCACGATCTTGTTGCCCTCGAGCACCGGGAGCTGGGAGACCTCGTAGAGCTTCATGCGTCCGTAGGCGACGAGCAGCGTGTCGTTGGGGGACAGGGTGACGACGGCCCGCTCGGCGTAGCGGCGGGTGATGACGTCGCGCAGATCTCCATGGGCCTGGCGAGGCAGGAAGCCCTGGTCCGCCATCCAGAAGTCATTGAACATCTTCGACAGGTACTTGTTGCCGCTGTCGCAGACGAGGGTGCACACGCGCTTGGGCGTGGTCTGCTCGCGGCAGTAGCGCAGCGCCGCGGCGATGAGCGTGCCGGAGGACGAGCCCGCGAGGATGCCGGCCTTCCTGAGCAGCAGGCGCGCCGTCTCGAGGCTCTCCTTGTCGGAGATGGTGTAGGCCTTCTTCACCCGGGAGAGGTCCGCGTTGGGCGGGAGGAAGTCCTCGCCAATGCCCTCGACGACCCAGGAGCCGGCCTTGCCCATCTTGCCCGTCTGCACGTACTCCGTGAGCACGGAGCCCTCGGGGTCCGCGAGCACCATCTCGCACTCGGGGAGGGCCTTGGCGAAGTAGCGCGAGAGGCCCGCGATGGTGCCGCCGGAGCCGACGCCACACACCATGGCGTCCACACGGTTGCCGAGCTGGGCGGCGATCTCCGGGCCGGTGGTGGTCTCGTGGGCCAGCGGGTTGGCGGGATTGGCGAACTGGTTGACGTAGAAGCCCCCCAGCTCCCGGGCGATGCGCTCGGCCATGTCCTGGTAGTAGTCGGGGTGGCCCTTCTCCACGTCCGAGCGGGTCATGACCACCTCGGCGCCGAGCGCCTTGAGGTGGAGCACCTTCTCCTGACTCATCTTGTCCGGAATGACGAGCGTGAGCCGGTAGCCCTTCTGCGACGCGACGAGGGCGAGGCCCAGTCCGGTGTTGCCGGCGGTGGCCTCGACGAGGTGCTTCTGGTGGGGGCCGAGCTGACCAGACTGCTCGGCGGCGGAGATCATCGAGAGGCCGATGCGGTCCTTGATGGAGCCACCGGGGTTGTGGCTCTCCAGCTTGAGGAACAGCTCGCACGGTCCGGTGTCGAGCTGGGTGACCTTCACCATGGGGGTGTTGCCGATGAGGCCAATGAGGTCGGTGGGAAGCGGTGCGGGGCGCATGACCGGCCACTGTACACGAGCGCGACCGGCCTCAGGGGGGACCCGGTGTGGTGTGCCGGGCCTCACCCCTGCGCTTGCGCCTAGCGCAGGCTGGCGGCGTCGAACACGAAGCGGTAGCGCACATCGCCCTTGAGCATGCGCTCATAGGCCTCGTTGATCTTCTGGATGGGGATGACCTCGATGTCGGAGGCCACGCTGTGCTTCGAGCAGAAGTCGAGCATCTCCTGAGTCTCGCGGATGCCTCCGATGAGCAAGACGGTTCGCTGACACGAGCGTGTGGAGCCGCAGTGAGCGGGTGGAGGTCCCTCTCAGCTGGGGCGGTTCTGGCTCCGAAATGAGACGTCGCTCGCGCAGGGACCTTGGGACACGAGGTCGATATTCCTCCCTAGCAGCCGTTCGAGGTGCTCCAGGACGGCGTCTTCCTTTGCGTCACCTTCCTCGAGCGAAGGCGTTACGCGCTGGAGCCATCCGGCCAGCCGGGCCTGACGCTCGAGTGAGGGCGTCGTGGAAACGGCCAACCGCGTGACGAGCCCAGCCCCGGTACGGTGCGCGATGAGCTCGGAGTCACCCGGCATCGGCTCCTGGTGGTAACCCGCACAGACCTTCCAGGTGTGCAGCCGTTTCGATAGGTCGAGGTGCGTGATGGCCAGTGCGTCGACTCCGCCCACCACGTCGAGCGCGTACCGGGCCAGCACCGCATCGAACCAGCCGTAACGGACATTCCCTTGCCACGCGTTGTGGATGTTGTGCTCGGACAACACCGGCCGGAGGCTTTCCGTCTCCGTAGGCAGCGGCCCCGCACCATGCCGGGCCACGTGGCTTCGCAAGACGCCAATCCGTTCCACGTCGGCGTCCAGCCCGCTCTCGGCAATCAGAGCCAGCGCATTCGCGGCGGTGCAGTTCGACCAGGTCGTGAACGGATGGAAACCATGCCACTCATCGAGCAGGACTCCCTGTGCCCCCTCGAACACTGTGGCTGGGGACTCCTTCATCCAGGCGCTCAGCATCGAATCGGGCACCACCAGTCCGAGCTTCACCAGGTGCGTTGCTTGTTCGAGCCACGCATCGATGACGCTCTCGTGCTCGAAGATGGCGCGTTCACGCTCTGCTTGTGCCCCCGCGGGACTGGCTCCCCACAGCGCCCGCATCTCCCCGTGTTTACGTTCGCGGATGCGCTGGAGCTTCCTTCGAGACAGGGCTGCATCGCGGAGGTCCCCGGCGAGCACCGTCTCCTCCGGATGCTCCAGTGCATCCTGGACGGTTTCCCCGACCCCAACGCCACAACTCCCATGTCGCGACTCACCGCGGGCGAGCTCGCGCAGACGGTTGGCGGATTGATGAAAGGGAGTGATGACGCGTGCGCGCTCACTGATGCGGATTCGCGAGAACACGTCACCTACGCCTTTGGCGCGCAGCGCCTCGCCTTCCACTCGTAAAGCCGTGGGGTGGATGACGACATGCCGGGACAGGAACGTCCGTACGCCTGGAACGAACGTTCCCGCACCGAACTGCGCGAAGGTGTGATGCCGGCCGTCGGGCGTGACGACGTTGTGCCCCGCCTGGGCGCCGCCGTTGTACCGCACCACGACGTTCGCCCCCGTCTGCCGCACCAGGAAGTCCGTCAGCAGCCCCTTCCCGCAGTCACCGAAGCCCAGGTCGATGACGATGGAGACGCGCTGCCCGCGCGGACCCTTCATTTGAAGACGCTACGGATGAGCTTCTGCAGGCCCCCCTCCTCCGTGGGAGACCCGGACAGGGCAGGGCCCCCAGTCCTTCCGAGCGCCTCGGCCAGGGGCGTCAGCGACCGGATGGTCGAGGCCAGCCGGTCGTTGGGCACGTTCGCCTCTCTCAGGACGCGGCTCAATCCCTCCACGTCCTTCACCAGTCCCTCGTACAGGCAGACGGCGCCCGCGGTCACGAAGCAGATGTCCTGGGGCGACTCCATGCACAGCACGTGGTCTCCGAGCAGGTCCCTCCACCGCCGCTCGCACTTGTTGCGGCGCTCCAGATCCGGGATGACGAAGAACGGCACGAAGGTCTTCTGCAGCTCGGCGACGATCTCCTCGGTCTTCAGGTCGTCGTCCACCCTGTCCCCGATGATTCCCTCGACGATGTGCTTGGACAGGCTCGGATAAGGCAGCTCGTCGCCCGTCATGAAGAGGTAGCCCTTCTTCTTCCGCTTCACCCAGCAGTCCATCTCCGTGTGCTGGGCCAGGAAGTAGAGGCCGAGCTCATACGTCTCGTGGCCCGTCCCTCCGCCTCCTCCCTCGAGGAAGCTCCAGGTCAGCCACTGGTCCATCAGCTCGGCGGTGGACTCGAACTGCCCCACCTGGAGCGGCGCGCTGTCGCTCGTCGCGTCCCCCACGGCCATGAAGAGGAGCTGGGGATCCGGCACCTTGCAGTCGGTGAGGACCTTCATGAACTTGGGCAGCAGCTGCGTGGCCAGCAGCTTGGGAATCGTCCCCATCGAGCCCGTGACATCGAGCGCGAAGACGACGCCCAGCGAGTTGGGATGCTCGGCGCTGTCGCGGCTCTCGCGAACGCGGACCCCCTTCGGGTTCATCAGCGGGTGGCAGGACTTCTGCGTGAAGACCTGCTGGGTGGGAAGCTGGGCGCGCCCGCGAAGGAGTGCCTCGTGTGCCTCGTTGCTGTAATTGCCGTGTCCCATCGTCAGTGCTCCTTCGTCTCCGCGAGCGGCCGCGCCCTCACGGCATCACGAGCGGGTTGAAGCTCGGGCGGCCAAAGGCTGCGTGGCTCACTTCACCAATGCGCTCGCGAAGTGTCCAGGCGTCCTCCCCCGTTTCCTCGACCCCGTCCCCCGAGGCCACGCGCCGGATGAGCGCCGCCAGCGGGCCCGGCACCGAGCTCGGCACTGAGCCTCGCGAGGGAGCTCCTCCGAGCACCGCGGCCATGCAGCGCGCGCTCATCTTCAGATCGGCTGCGGGCGTGAGCCTCTCCGAGCGAAGGAGGCCCTCGGGGTAGAAGTCCTTGAAGCGGGTGCTCACCGCGCGCAGGGGCGTCCCGATGCGGTCCGCGCAGCTGTACCCCACGAGCCGCACGCCGTGCTCACCGTGTTCGACCAATAGGTGCTGGGGGAGCACCGCGCCATGCACGACTCCCGAGCGGTGGAGGAACGAGAGCGTCTCGAGGATCCGACGCCACATCCAGATGGACACGCGCGGATCGACGCCACCTGGGTACGCGTTGCGCACGGCCTCGAAGGTGTGGACGAAGCTCCCATGCCACCGCAGGGCCATGGCGCGGGAGCCCGCGTGCGGCCCGTCGCGCAGGACACCGCGGGCCACGGGCTGCGGCAGGCGGGTGGTGAAGGTCGCGGCCCCGGCCGCGGTGCTCTGCTGAAGCTCCCCGAGGATGTCCCACTCGTGGTCGAACAGCGGCGCGTCATCCGGGTTGCGGAGCACCTTCAGGAGGACGCGCTCGGTGGGCCACCGCGCCCTCTCCGCGACGTAGACCGTCGAAATCCCACCGCGAGCGACGAGCCTTCCAGGCGCCCAGTGGCTGTCGCCCATGGACCACCAGGCCGTGTAGCCGTGGTTGGACGGCTGGTTCCACGCTTGGAGCGCCTCCCGGAAGCGAGCCGCGGAGACAGCCGTCGGGTCCACCTGCACCGTGGCACCGCAGAAGGTGCAGACGACCGAGCGCGCGAAGCGGCCCGGCGACAGCGGTGCATTGCACTGAGGGCACTTCAGAACTCGCTCGACCATGGCGGGACTCATCCTGGGAGGGGCTTCCGGCGGTGCGGAGCGCGTCGCATGCTAGGCGACATGGCGGGTGCCTTGCCGACCTGTGTCTACATAAACTGTAATCTGGTACTTGAGTTGTAACTTTTCCTGCTTCCAGAATCCTTCAGCCCTGCTAAACATGGAGCTCTAAGAAAACGAGAACTCCATGCGAAACGCCCACCAAGACTTCCTGAATGCCCGCTTCTTCGCCGGACTGGATGGACTGCGGTGCCTGAGCATCGTGGCGGTGGTGGCCTACCACGTGGCGGGGAGCCACCAGGGCCTGATCGGCCGGGGCTACCTGGGCGTGTCGCTCTTCTTCGCGATCAGCGGCTTCCTCATCACCACGCTGCTGCTGCGTGAGCGTGACAAGGCGGGGCACATCTCGCTGCGCGGCTTCTTCGCCCGGCGCGCGCTGCGCATCTTCCCGCTCTACTACGCGGTGCTCGGCCTCTACGCGGTGCTGGTGTTCCTCTCCGAGAAGGACCCGGTGGTGCGCGGAGACTTCTTCTCCAACCTGCCGGCCTTCCTCACCTATACGTCCAACTGGTTCGTCCCGCCGGCCGCGGACAAGCGCGTCATCTTCTACTTCGCCTGGTCGCTGGCCACCGAGGAGCAGTTCTACCTGCTCTGGCCGCTCGTCATGGCCCTGTCGAGGCGCACCTGGATGCCGGTGCTCTTCATGGCCGGGCTGCTCGGGGTGTCGTTGTTCGCGCCGTGGGCCGTGTCGGCGGGGTTTCTGGATGCGAGCCAGCTCGGGGGGCGCGTGCTCACCAGCGTCTCCGCGTCCATCTGCATGGGGTGCCTGGCCGCGCACCTGACGCACTCGCCGAAGGGGTTTGCCTGGGTGGCCCGAGTGCTGGGCCAGGCGTGGAGCGTGCCGCTCATGGTGGTGCTGCTGGCCGGCGTCGTGGTGTGGCACGAGGCGCCCAATGGGCTCATCTCGCTGGTGATGACGGCGCTGGTGGTGGCCACCTGCATTCGTCCGGAGCAGCCGCTGGCGCCGGTGCTGGGCCACGCGTGGGTTCGCTACGTGGGCACGGTCAGCTACGGCGTCTACCTGATGCACATGCTTGCCCTCAACCTGGTGCGGAGGGTGGTGCCGGGGCAGGGCGTGGCCGTCTACTTCGTGCTGACGCTGCTGGTGAGCGTGGCGGTGGCCACGCTGAGCCACCGCTACTTCGAGAGCTGGTTCATCAAGCTCAAGGGCCGCTTCGACTGGCGCGAGCAGCCCCAGAGCGCCCCAGAGCCGCGCCGTCCGCGGGCTCCCCAGCCGGCCTCGCGTGAGCCCGGCTCGCTGGTGGGAGTGAGCGTCGAGGCCTGAGTCAGCGCTTGGGCTTCTTCTTCGGCGCGGGCTTGGACTTCTCCGGCTTGTCCTCGGGCAGGCGCGGGCCGGAGGCGAGGTCGAACTCGTAGGTGCCTCCGAGCAGCACTCGGAACTGGTAGATGCTCGAGAGGTCCGGCGTCACCGCGATGCCGGCGACGGCCTCCAGCACCAGTCCGGGGGACACCTCGTGGCGCACCACGGGGATGATCTCCACCTGGTTGGCGTTGTTCGTCCACACCGGGGTGATGGCTGGCTCGAAGTAGCGGCGGCCGATGATCTCCAGGCCCACCAGGGTGAAGTTGTCGAGGTTGTACGTCCCCGCCAGGCCGAGCTGGACGGCATCCGGGACGTCGAAGTCCGGGAGCGCGCCGCGGTCACGCGTTCCTTGGTGGAGGTAGCTCGCGTTGAGCATGAAGCGCAGGTCCTTGCTCACCCGCAGCTCGCCGACGAGCGTCCCCTCGTAGTCCCACGTGCCGTCGGAGAGGCTCGGAGGAATGGCGTCCTGATCGCTGGGCCCGGTGGGGAAGGTGACGCGCGCGTAGGCCGCGAGGGCAAAGGGGCGGGTCTCCAGGAACGTCCACTGCAGGCCGAGGGGGATGTCACCGAAGGCGATCTCGAAGTCGTTCTGGCCGGGCATGCCGAGCCCGAGGACCTCGAAGTAGACGTTGGCCTCCAGGTTGTCGAGGATGCCCCACCGGATGCTCGGGGAGACCTGGTGGTAGGGGAGGGACTTGTCGGAGTCGAGGGCGAAGAAGCCCTGGTAGCGCAGACCGAGCTCCATGTTCCCGCTGCGCGTTGTCTCCGCGGTGCGGGTCACCATGGCCCGGTAGGGTTTGGCCCACGCCGCGGGGGCGAGGAGGGACACGGCAGCAACGAGGGCGAGGATCGATGGCCGAGCAATCATGCGGCGGGACACTAGAGGACCCGCACGCATGGAGGAACCGGCTTCGTGTTCTCCCCCGTTGGCTACGGCCCCCCGTCCTTCGCAGGGGCCGCGGGCGCACCGTTGTTGCCGGAATTTTCGGTGATGGCGTCCTCGCCTTCGACCAGCGCCTTGTCCTCGCGCATGAACTCTCGGGACACCTGCTCCACGTCCTCGGGCTTCAGGCCGGTGAGCACCGCGCTCGCCGCCTTGGTGCGCGTGACGAGCGCCGTCTCGCCCAGCGCCCCGTGGATGCGCATCAGCGCGATGTGAATCTCCGGGTCGAACGGATCCGCCGCCAGGGCCTCCAGGTAGGCCTGCTTGGCCTTCGGGTAGTCCTTGCGGAACAGCAGGATGCGGCCCAGGTGCACGTTGGTGCTCGGCGAGCCCGGGTGCACGCGCAGTGAGCCGCGCAGCACCTCCTCCGCCTCGTCCAGCCGCCGCAGCTCCAGCAGCGCCAGCGCGTACTTGTTGGACACGGACTCGTACTTGTCGCCCACCAGCTTGTGCGCCTTGGCGTACTCCTCCGTTGCCGCCTTGATGCGGTTGCGCTCGCGCATCAGCTCGCCCAGGTGCGCGAACTTGCGCGCCGGTACCTCCGTCACCTCCGCGAAGTCCCCGAAGGAGATCTCCCGCCCCTTCTTCTTCTCGTCCTGGTCCTTCGCGTTCTCCTTCAGCACCACCTTCTCGGGCGGCAGCAGCTCCTTGGGGAAGGGCTGCTTGCGGATGTGCGCCAGCCAGTTCTTCTCGAACTGGGCGAAGGGCATCCCCGTGGCTGCCTCCACCGCCTTCCGGTCCGGCTTGCCATCGCGCAGGCCGAGGATGATCTCCCGCAGGCCCTTGTTGCCCTGCGTCTCGTACACGTAGTCGATGGCGTAGTAGACCTCGGCGAAGGCCGTGGCCGCGTCCTCGGCCGTGGGCAGCATGGCGATGGACGGGTGCATCTTCTCGAAGGGGATGAGCTTGTCCTCCTTCACCCGCCTCCCCAGCAGCGCCTGCGTCGAGGGCGTCATCGCCAGCCCCGGCGCGCCGCGCCAGCGCGACTCCAGGAACTTGGCCAGCCCCTCGTGCAGCCAGATGGGCACCGTGTTGTGGCTCATCTGGCTCACCACCAGGTGGATGTACTCGTGCGCCAGCGTGTCCTGCCAGTCGTAGCCCCTCGCCACCGCCTTGGGGCTCGTCACCATCAGCTTGTTGAACTTGCAGATGGCGATGGTGCCCGTCGTTTGAATCTGCTGGTACGTGAGGGTGCTCACCTTCGACAGCTCGCGCGCGTTGTTCACCACCTCCACGCGAATCTTTCCCCCCGGCGGCTGGTGCCCCAGGTCCGCGGCCAGCGCCCGGTGGATGGACTCCAGCGTCTCTAGCGCGTACGGCACCAGCACCTCGTCCTTCCCCTTCGGGTAGAAGAAGATGAAGTGCTCGCTCTCCGCGCGCGCGTAGCTCTTCACGATGGCCCGCGTGTCCTTCGCCAGCCTCAGGTAGCTGCCCGGCTTGTCCTCGATGTTGGCCGCCTGCAGCAGCTCGATGGCCTCCTCGTAGCGGCCCTCCTCGAAGGCCACCCGGCCCTGGAAGTATTTGAGCGGCTCGGCGTCCTCCGGGACGATTCCCTCCAGCGCTTGCAGCTCCCGGCGCGCCGTCGGCACGTCCCAGCCGTCCAGCGCTGCTTCCACCTTCCCCAGTCGCTCCTTGGCTTCCGCCTTCTGCGCGTCCTGGGCCCACGCGGGGGCCATGGTGAGGAGCACGGCCAGAGACAGCAGCACGGTGAGGAAACCCGAGGTGCCCGATACCCTCACCCCGACCCTCTCCCGGGGGGCGAGGGAGTGGCTGGTGGAGGGAGTGGCGGGATGGGGGGAAGTGATGGGGGTCTGGGTCATCACTTCACCAGCTCCTCGTAGTAGCGCTTCACCTGGTCCTGGTACTTCTCCGGCGTCCCTTCCTTCATCGCGTCCAGCAGGTCCTTCCGGAACTCCTTCGGCGCCTGGTAGGCCTCCTCGTCCGGAATCTCCACCTTGTCGCGTGGATCCCTCCCGTTGCCCTGCTGCCGGCCCATTCCCATCGGCAACGGCAGCCCGCGTCCCTTGCCCTTCCCCTGCTGCTGGCTCTCCTTCATCTGCTGCTGGAACTGCTTCAAGCCCTCCAGCGCCGCCTGCTGCTCGCCGTAGCCCCGGTTCGCGTCCTTGCCCTGCATCCGCTGCGCCGCCTCGCCCATCCGCCGGCCAATCTCATCCATCTGATCTCCCGCCTCCTGGCCGAAGATGGGCGCCATCTGCTCCATGTCCTGCATCTGCTGGCGCAGCTCCTTCGCCTTCTGCTCCAGCGACTGCTGCTGCTGCGCCAGTTGCTGCAGCTGCTGCTTCTCCTGCGGTCCCATTTGCGAGCCCGGCGGCGGGAAGAGTGACTGCAGCTTGCGGTTCGCGTCCTCCACCGCCTTCGCGTCCTTCTCCAACTGCTCGGCCAGCTTCGCCGACTGCTTTCGTACGTCCTCCGGGTTGCCGTACAGCTCGTCCAGCGCGCGCTGCTGCTCCCCGTAGCTCGCCAGCTGCTGCGCCGCCTCCGAGGCCCGCTGCGTCGCCTCCGCCGCCAGGTCGAAGTCATCCACCTTCAGCGCGTTCCTCGCGTTCTCCAGCTCCGCCTGGGCCTCCTCCAGCGAACGCGAGGCCCGGCTGTTGATCTCCTCGGGCCGCAGCGCCTGGTAGTTCTTCTGCACCTGCTCGAGTTGCTGCTGCAGCTCGTCCTTCATCGCCCGGCCCTTCTCCGCCAGCCGCTCCTTGTTCTGCTGCCGCGCCTGGTCTCGCAGCGCCTTGGTGGCGTCCGCCACGCGCTGCTGCTCCTGCGCCGTCTTCTGCAGCTCGTTCATGAACTCGCCGAACTTCTGCGCCAGCTCCGGGTATTGCTCGTTGCCGAACTCGTCCTGCGCCTCGTTCAGGCCGTTGAGCATCTCGTCCATCTGCATGGACAGCTCCTGCAGCTTCGCGAGCGCCTCGTCCGTCTTGCCCTCCCGCATGAGCCGCTCCACCTCATCCAGCGCGCTCTGCATGTCCTGGTCCTTCATCATCTCCTGAAGGGCCTCGGCGTTGAGGTGCTCGTCCCGGATGCCCTGGCGCATCTCCGACATGCGCTGCATCAGCTCCTGGATGCGGTTGCGCACCTGTTGAATCTGCTGCATCACCTGCTCGCGCACCTGCTCATCCGGGTTCTGCTTGTACTGCTCGATGAGGCTGGCCAGCTCACGCCGCTCGGAGGCGAGCTGTTTGGCCAGCTCCTGGAGCGCCTCCAGCTTCTGCCGGTCCAGCAGCGACTCCAGGTAGAGGATGTCCTTCTCCAGCTCGGCGATCTCCTCTTCCACCAGCACGCCCAGGCGGGCCCCGGTGCCGAAGTCGTCGCCCGTGCGGCGCTGCTGGGTGCGCAGGTAGATGCGGCGCAGGTCCGCCGTGGCGCGCACCTTCTGGCCCAGCGTCTGGGCGACGTTGGCGAGTGCGGCGACGAGCTCGGCGGGGTTGTCCCGCTCGCGGCTCAGCTCCTGCGCGAGTGCACGCATGTCCGTCACCAGCGTCTGGCCGCTGGCGTCCACCGACTGCGCCGCCGTCACCTTCTGCACGTCCTTCGTCCTGTCCCGGTCCGGGCCCTCCATCCGGTCCGCCAGGTGGTCCACCATGCGGCCCCAGATGGCCTCGGCCTTCTGCAGGGCGGCGCGGCGGTGCTCGGCGGCGCTGTAGACGCGCAGCACCTGGGTGCGGCTCACGCCCCGCTTGGGGCCCTCCACCGCGTCGTTGTCCTTCGCCTCCACGTAGTAGGAGATGCGGTCTCCCGCCTCCACCTTCAGCGAGCCCAGGTTCCACTTATAGGTGCCCTTGTCTCGCCGGCCATCCTCGCGGGGCAGCGGAATGCGCGTCTCCTCCTTCGCGCCCGGCGTGCGGAAGACGAGCGCCAGGCCGTTGAGGCCGTAGTCGTCACTGGCCTCGTACTTGAGCGTCACCTCCTGGCCCGGGTCGATCTCGATTTCCGTCGCGGGCGTGAGCAGGGTCACCTGAGGCGGGGTGTCCGCCTCCACGTTGAGCGGGGTGTCCGGGCCGGTGGCAATCGCCTTGCGGCCCGTGCCGTAGAAGACGAAGTGGTAGTGGCCGCTCTTTTTCGTCACGAAGGTGCCGGTGAGCTCGCGCTTGTCGTTGACGGTGAGCGGGAGCGTCTCGCCATTGACGACAATCTCCGCGCGCTCCACTTCCCGGTCCGAGCGCGTCTTGAGCTGCACCTCGGTGCCGGCCGGGGCGCTCACCTCGCCATTGGTGCCTGGCACGGTGCGCTGGGCAAGCCCCGTGTAGGCCGGGTAGCGGTACGTCAGCTCGATGTCGCCGGTGATGGGCTCGCGCTGCTCGGCCACCGTCGTCCGCCCCGAGGCCGCGAGCGCCTTGTCCAACCCCGCGCGCCACGAGGAGCCGGCCAGGCCCAGCACCACCACCAGCGCGAGCGCCACGCCACCCACCACCAGTCCCGTGTGTTTGAGCCGGGTGGAGTCCACCACCGTGCCCGCGTCCACCTGCCTGGCGCGCAGGTCCATCTGCCGCAGGAAGGCCTCCGCGAGCTCCGCCGAGTGCTGGGGCTGGTGGCCACGCTCGCGCGACAGCTCCACCGCGGCGAGCACATCCAGGGACAGCTCGGGCTGGCGCTCGCCGATGAGGCGTGCGGTGCGCAGGTCATCGCCCACGGTGCGCAGGGCGAGTCCCACCCCGAAGGCACACGCCACGAGCGTGCCCACCACCGGGGACAGCAGCATCACCCAGCGGCCGGCCGCGGGGGCGACGAGTGCCAGGAAGCCGCCGGCCACGGCGAGCACGAGCAGGGTGGCCATGCCCAGCAGTGTGCCCTGGAGCCAGAGCTGGCGGCGCTGGCGGGTCCGAACCGCGGCGAGCAGCTGCTCCACGCCGGGCGAGCGCGGCTCGGCCCTGGGCTCCGGTGGCGGAGCGGGTGGCTGCGGGGGAGGCGGAGGCGGGAGCTCCGCGCCTGGAGTCTGCGGGGATTCGAGGTTCACGCTGTCAGGTCCGCTCGGTCGCGTAGCAACCCATGGCCGGGCTGCCTATTTCCCAAATCTGTAGCAGGCCCGAGCGCGCGGCGCGTCCCCCCTGCTTCAGGGGGGGTTGCTTCCGGTCCCGGGTGTCCGCCGGTGGAAGCTTGAAGGCTCACCAGGAGACAGCGAGGGTTCAGCGGCTGGCGCTCTTCTGGGAGCCCGCCTCGCCGCCCTCTGCCGCCGGCGCGTGCCCCTCGTCCCTGGGCGTGGCCATGCCGGTGCCGTCGGCCGGGGGCGGCTCACCGGCGCCCAGCTCCTCGGCGAGCGCCATCAGCACGTCCTGGGCGTTCGTCAGCCGGGCTTTCGACATGCGGGAGATGGCCCGCTGCACGGCGTGCTCCACGGTGCCTTCGGAGGGCACGTCCAAGGCACGGCCCGCATCGGTGAGCGCGAAGAGCGCCTTGCGCCCATCGAGCGGATCCGACTTGCGCTCCAGCAGCCCGCGCTTCTCCATGCGCTTGAGCACACCCGTCAGCGTGCTGGGGTGGACGTGCATGATGTGCGCGAGCCGGCCCGCGGTGATGCCAGGGAAGCGGCCCACCAGCCGGAGCACCAGCCGCTGCGGGCCTGTCAGCCCCAGCGTGGCCTCCATGCGCTTGGAGGTGGACTGCAGGCCATGATCCACGGCCCACAGCAACCTCATGAACTCCAACACTTCGCCAAGTGGAGGCCCTTTGGACTTGTCCTGAGTGGACGTCTCGGTGGCCTCATCGATGGGCTTCATCTCTACAGTGTCCCCCAAATTCTACCTTCCTGTCGCCTGCTCCATCTGGGACAGGTAGTACATTCCGGCCTGACCTGCCTGGAAAATCAATTGCTTGGCAACCCAGGGCGGGCTAGGGCGCGCGCGTTCCCACCAAGGGAGGGGTCAGGCCTTTGTTTGATGCCATACTTTCGTCGATTCCCGAGCCAGATGCCAGGACTGCCGCGCGGTGCCAGGAACTGCTGGACGCGAAGACGAAGCCGCGAGGGAGCCTGGGGAGGCTGGAGGAGCTGGCCTGCCGGTTCGCCGCGCTGACGGGCAAGCCGGTGCCGCCGCTGCCGGCGAAGGCGGTGGTGGTGATGGCGGCGGACCACGGGGTGGTGGAGGAGGGGGTGAGCGCGTACCCGGCGGAGGTGACGGGGCAGATGGTGGCGAACTTCGCTCGGGGCGGGGCGGCCATCAACGTGCTGGCAAGACAGGTGGGGGCCCGGGTGGAGGTGGTGGACGTGGGGGTGCGCTACCCGGTGGAGGGGTTGGAGGGGGTGAAGGTGCGGCGGGTAGGGCCGGGGACGGCGAACTTCACGCGGGGCCCGGCGATGACGCGCGAGCAGGCGGAGGCCGCGCTGGCGGTGGGCGTGGAGGTGGCGCAGCGGTTGGCGGACGAGGGGGTGGGGCTGGTGGGGCTGGGGGAGATGGGGATTGGCAACACGACGGCGTCGAGCGCGCTGACGTGCGTCTTCACGGGGCTCCCGCCCGAGGTGGTGGTGGGGCGGGGGACGGGGGTGGACGACGCGGGCCTGGCGCGCAAGGTGGAGGCGGTGCGGCGCGGGCTGGAGGTGAACCGGCCGGAGGCGGCGCGGCCACTGGAGGCGCTGGCGAAGGTGGGGGGCTTCGAGCTGGCGGGGTTGGCGGGCGTGGCACTGGGCGCGGCGTCGAGGCGGGTGCCGGTGATGATGGATGGCTTCATCGCCTCGGTGGCGGGGCTGGTGGCGGCGCGGCTGTGCCCCCGGGTGACGCCGTACCTGCTGGCGAGTCACCTCTCGGTGGAGGTGGGTCACGCACGGGTGCTGGAGCAGCTGGGGCAGCGGCCGCTGCTGGACCTGGGGCTGAGGCTGGGCGAGGGCAGTGGCGCGGCGCTGGCCTTCGGCCTGGTGGACGCGGCGCTGCGGGTGCTGCACGAGATGGCGACGTTCACCGGGGCGGGCGTGACGGACATTCCGCCTCCGGTGCGCTGAGGCGGGGGAGCTGGGAAGCAGGGTGGGACAAGGGTGCGTCAGGTTGTCGCGTTGACCCGGGCATCGAGGGATGCGAAGCGGGGGAGAACGAGGTCCCCCATGTTGAAGACCCCCATCGGCCGTTTCCGTGCTGTTGCCCTGCTCGAGGGCCTCTCCTTCGTCCTGCTCCTCTTCATCGCCATGCCGCTGAAGTACCTCGCCGGCATGCCCCTGGGGGTGAAGCTGGTGGGCTGGGCGCACGGGATGCTGTTCGTGCTCTACCTCCTGTTTCTCGCGGAGGCCGCCGCGGCGCACCGCTGGTCACTCGTGCGCATCGTGGGCGCGTTCCTCGCGTCGCTGGTGCCCTTCGGGACGTTCGTGCTCGACGCGCGGCTGCGCCGTGAAGAGCAGGCCCCCTCGGAGCCGGCCGCGAGCTGAGGCTCAGATGGCGAAGTCGCCGAGGAACACCTTGGCCATGCGCACGTCCGCGTGGACATGGTCGCCCTCGACGACACCCAGGTCGTCGAACTCGGCGCGGGGCACTTCGACGGTGACCGTCTCCCCAGAAGGCAGCTTGAGCAGCACCTTCACGTAGCCGCCCACGGACTTCAGCCGCTCGACCCGGCCCGTGGTGAGCTCGTTGCTTCCATTCGCGGACCTGGCGAGCTTGATGTCATGGGGGCGGACGAAGGCCTGGACCGCCTCGCCCTCTTGGGCGCTCTGGGGGGCATCCACCACGAGCGAGCCCACCTCGGCCCGGCCCGAGCGGACGCGCCCGCGCAGGACACTGGTGCCACCCACGAAGGAGGCGACGAACGGCGTGGTGGGCCGGTCATAAATCTCTTCAGGCGGTCCGGCCTGGGCCACGCGCCCGTCGGAGAGCACCACCACGTGCTGGGAAATTTCGAGCGCCTCCTCCTGGTCATGGGTGACGAGCAGGGTGGTGACGCCCGTCTGCTCATGCAGGGACTGGAGCCACTCGCGCAGCTCGATGCGCACGCGACTGTCGAGCGCACCGAAGGGCTCGTCTAGCAGCAGCAGCTTGGGCCGGATGGCGAGCGCCCGCGCGAACGCCACTCGCTGCCGCTGTCCGCCGGAGAGCTGTCCGGGGTAGCGCTTGCCCAGCTCCTCCAACTGCACGAGCCGCAGCATCTCGTCCACGCGCGCTTCGATGTCGGCGCGGGGCAGCCGGCGCGTCTCCAGCCCGAAGGCGATGTTCTGCCGCACCGTCATGTGCTTGAAGAGGGCGTAGCTCTGGAAGACGACCCCGATGCCCCGCTTCTGCACGGGCAGGTGGGTGCAGTCCACGCCCTCGATGCGCACGGAACCCGAGTCCGGCAGCTCCAGGCCCGCGATGAGGCGCAGCAGGGTGGACTTGCCGGCGCCCGAGGGCCCGAGCAGGGTGGTGATGGCAGCGGACGGAGCGTGGAAGGACACCTCCGAGACGGCGGGTGTGCCCCCGGCGGTGAAGCGCTTGGTGAGTTGCTCGACGATGACGCTCATGAGGGCTCTGCCTTCCACTCGACGTACTTCTTGACGGCCAGGGTCACCAGCGCGAGCACCGTGAGCAGCGAGGCCACGGCGAAGGCACCGGCGAGGTTGTACTCGTTGTAGAGAATCTCCGCGTGCAGCGGCAGGGTGTTGGTCACCCCGCGCACGTGCCCGGAGACGACGGACACGGCGCCGAACTCGCCCATCGCGCGTGCGTTGCACAGCAGCACGCCGTAGAGCACGCCCCACTTCACCTTGGGCAGCGTGATACTCAGGAAGGTGCGCCAGCCGCTCGCACCCAGCGACAGGGCGGCCTCCTCCTCGTCGTGTCCCTGCGCCTGCATGACAGGCAGCACCTCGCGCACGACGAAGGGGAACGTCACGAACACCGTGGCCAGCACGATGCCCGGGACGGCGAAGATGATCTGAATGTCGTGCTCGGCCAGCCACGGCCCCAGCCACCCCTGCCTGCCGAAGAGCAGCACGAAGACGAGCCCCGCGATGACGGGCGAGACGCTGAAGGGCAGATCGATGAGCGTGAGGAGCACGTCCCGGCCGGGAAAGCGGAAGCGGGCGATGAGCCACGCGGCGGCGAGCCCGAAGACCAGGTTGAGGGGCACGGCGATGGCGGCGGCCAGCAGCGTGAGGCGGATGGCACTCCAGGCCTCGGGCTCCAGGATGGCGGCGAAGTAGGCACCCACGCCCTTCTGCAGGGCGTAGGTGAAGACGGCCACCAGCGGCACGACGAGGAAGAAGCCGAGGAAGGCGAGCGCCACTGCGATGAGCAGCCAGCGCACGGGCGCGGGGCCCGAGACGAGGCGGCGGTTGCGGCGCGGGGAGTGCGAGGTGGGGTGCATGACGCTTCTATCCGGGCCGGGCCTCGAACCGACGGTGGGTCCAGCGCTGCAGCAGGTTGACGGCGAGCAGCAGCGAGAACGAGGCCGCGAGCATCACCCCGGCGATGGCCGTGGCGCCGGCGTAGTCGTACTGCTCCAGCCGGGTGATGATGAGCAGCGGGGCTATCTCCGTCTTCATGGGCATGTTGCCGGAGATGAAGACGACGGAGCCGTACTCACCGATGGCGCGGGCGAAGGAGAGGGTGAATCCGCTGAGCAGGGCGGGCAGCACGCTGGGGAAGAGGACGCGGGTGAACACCTGCCAGGGCGTGGCGCCGAGCGTGGCGGCGGCCTCCTCCACGTCCGCGTCGATGTCCTCGAGCACGGGCTGGACGGTGCGCACCACGAAGGGCAGCCCGATGAAGGTGAGCGCCACGACGATGCCCACGGGTGTGAAGGCCACCTGGAAGCCGAGCGCCTCCAGGTGTTGCCCGTACCACCCGTTGCGCGAGTACAGCGTGGTGAGCGTCAGCCCGGCCACGGCGGTGGGCAGGGCGAAGGGCAGGTCCACCAGCGCGTCCACGAGCCCCTTGCCCGGGAAGCGGTAGCGCACCAGCACCCAGGCGACCAGCAGGCCGAAGACGGCGTTGAGCAGTGCGGCGAGGAAGGCCGCTCCGAAGCTGAGCCGGTACGCGGCCAGCACGCGGGGGGAGGCGACCGTCTCCCAGAACTGCGCCCAGGTGAGGGTGAAGGTCTTGAGGAAGAGTCCGGACAGGGGCAGGAGGACGATGAGGCCCAGGTACAACCAGCTGAGCCCCATGGTCAGTCCGAAGCCCGGCAGGACGCGGCGTCGTGCGCTGCTGTGCATGGCGTGCGCGGCTCCGGACTACTGCGCCTTGGGGACGTAGAGCTGGTCAAAGGCTCCGCCGTCGTCGAAGTGCTTCTTCTGCGCCTGCTTCCAGCCGCCGAATACCTCGTCGATGGTGAAGAGGCTCACCGCGGGGAAGCGGCTGGCGTGCTTCGCGGCCACCGTCTGCGAGCGGGGCCGGTAGTGGTGCTTCGCGGCGAGCTCCTGGCCCTCCTCGGAGTAGAGGTACTGCAGGTAGGCCTCGGCCGCGGCGCGGGTCCCCTTGCGGTCCACGTTCCGGTCCACCAGGGCCACGGGCGGCTCGGCGAGGATGCTCACCGAGGGGACGATGATCTCGAACTTGTCCTTGCCCACTTCCTCGGTGAGCAGGAAGGCCTCGTTCTCCCAGGCGATGAGCACGTCGCCCAGGCCTCGCTCGGCGAAGGTGGTGGTGGCGCCGCGTGCGCCCGAGTCCAGCACCGGCACGTTCTTGAAGAGGTTGGAGATGAACTCCCGCGCCTTCGCCTCGTCACCGCCGTTCTTGCGCAGCGCGTAGCCCCAGGCAGCCAGGTAGTTCCAGCGCGCTCCGCCAGACGTCTTCGGGTTGGGGGTGATGATGGCCACGTCGCCGCGCAGCAGGTCCTCCCAGTCGCGGATGGCCTTGGGGTTGCCCTTGCGCACCACGAAGACGATGGTGGACGTGTACGGCGAGCTGTTGTTCGGCAGCCGCGCCTGCCAGCCCTCGGGGATGAGCTGGCCCTTGTCGTGGATCATGTCGATGTCGTACGCGAGCGCCAGCGTCACCACGTCCGCGTCCAGCCCGTCGATGACGGCGCGCGCCTGCTTGCCGGAGCCGCCGTGGGACTGCTTGATGACGATCTTCGTCCCATTCTTCGCCTCCCACTGCTTCGCGAAGGCGGCGTTGAGCTCCGTGTAGAGCTCGCGCGTGGGGTCATACGAGACGTTGAGCAGGGTGATGGGCTCGGCCTGCGCGGCCCCCGGCTTCGAGCAGCCACCCAGCGCGGGCACGGCGGACAGCAGCAGCGACAGCAGGGCGGCGGTGAGCTTGCGGGTGGACGGCGACTTCATTGGGTACCTCGGTGCAGGCGAGGGCGGCGACCCCTGAAATTCAAAAGCCCACCGTCCCTCACGGGGTGGTGGGCTCTTCAAGAGATCGCGGCCGTCAGCCTTCAGGCTTCTGGCGAGCGAGCACCCACCCCCGGAGACCGGCGGCAACACACCTTCATGTGCAGGGGTCGGGGGGCGGGCATGAACGGCTCATAAACTGCCCGCCGCACCTCCGTTTGTCAAGCAGAGTGTCCGTTATAGCGGATGGGTGCCCAAAGGTGCGTCTCACCGATTATCGTGTTGCCCCCGGATTCCAGGACCTGGAAGGGGGCCGTGCATGGCGGACAGGAAGCAGAACCTCGGGCGCGAGCGGGTGCTCGACTTCTCCACCCTGGAGGAGCCGAAGGATTCTCCCTAGCACTACGCGCGCTTCCTCCATGAGCTGGTGGAGACGCTGATCTCCGGTGGCATCAAGGTCCGCGTGCTCGTGCTGGACGAGGAGGGCGTCACGCTGAAGCAGGCCCGGACGGCACAGCGAGGCCGTCCGGCGCCGCGGGCTCAGGGGCGCCGAGGGTGGGGGAGCCGCCTACTGGTGCTGACCTTCGCGCTGGGGTTGGTGGCGGGGCGGCTGGTGCCCTGGGAAGGGGTGGATGCGGCCCTGGTCCGAGCGGCTGCTGCCGTCTGGTCGGGGGTGTCGGCTCGGGTAGGTTCCGGCCCCTGACGTCGAGCGCTGGTGCCATTGGCTCGAAAACGTGGCAAGAGGCGCGCTCCCCATGAGGCGCCTGTTTGCCGGCATCGCATTTCTCAGCCGCATCCCCGTGCCTGGGGCGGCCACGTTCGACGCGGCGGACGTGGGCCGTGCGACGTTGCTCTTCCCGCTGGTGGGGATGCTGCTCGGGGGGTTGTTGGTGCTCGCGCGCCACGCGCTCTACCCAGCGCTGCCGCCCCTGGTGGCCTCTTTCCTATTGCTGGCCTTGGGGGCGCTGCTCACGGGAGCGCTGCACCTGGATGGCCTGGCGGACATGGCGGATGGTTTCGGAGGTGGGCGCACAAAGGAGGATGTGCTGCGCATCATGCGCGACCACCTCATTGGGGCGTACGGGGCGGTGGCGTTGCTGCTGGTGGTGGGGCTGAAGGCGAGCGCCCTGGCGTCCCTGCTCGAGCGGGGACAGGCGGACGTGGCGCTGGTGGTGGCGCCGACGCTGGGCCGGTGGACCTCGGTCTGCGCGGGACGGTTCCTGCCGTACGCGCGCCGCGCGGGGGGGCTGGGGTCCGCGATTACGGACTATGTGGGGTGGACGGAGTTCGTGGGGGCAACGTTGCTGGCATTTGGGGTGGTGGGGGGGCTGCTCGGGTGGCGGGGAGGCGTGATAATCGGAGGGGTAGCGGTGGTGTCGGCGATCCAGGGCGCCTGGTGCATGCAACGGATTGGGGGGATTACGGGAGACACGATGGGAGCGAACACGGAAGTAAACGAGACGTTGGTGTTCGTGGTGCTGCTCGGGCTGGGGGAGGGGTGATGGACTGGCGGCAGCCAAAGGGTGTGACACGGATGGTGCTGGTGCGACACGGACAGCCCGTGGAGGAGATGCGGGGCCGGTGCTACGGGCGGCTGGACGTGGGGTTGTCCTCCACGGGCCGGTTGCAGGCCGAGCGCGCCGCGCGTTTCCTGGCCGAGGCGCCCCTGTTGCGCATCTACACGAGCCCCCGTCAGCGGGCCCTGGAGAGCGCGGCGCCCCTGGCGGAGTTGAAGGCGATGTCGGTGGACACGGAGGCGGCGTTCCGGGAGATCGACTTCGGTCTCTTCGAGGGGCTCAGCTACGAGGAGGCGGAGAAGCGCTACCCGGAGGTGTACTCGGAGTGGATGGCGCATCCGACGCGGGTGCGCTTCCCGGAGGGGGAGAGCTACCCGGAGATGCGCGAGCGGGTGCTGTCGGCGGGCCGGTTGCTGCGGACGCGACATGCGGGCGAGACGTTCGTGCTGGTGTCGCACGGCGGGGTGAACCGGACGCTGCTGGCTGAGGCGCTGGGCATGCCGGACGCGAACCTGTTCCGACTGGAGCAGGGGTACGCGTCGGTGAACATCATCGACTTCTATGGGGACGAGCCCATCGTGAAGCTGATGAACGTGACGTTCGGCTAGGGCGAGGCCCCCGGTGTGGGTGGGGGTAATTCCGTGGTGGGGCAGGAAGTCGGATAGGCTGGCCTTTCATGGAAGCCGCCGCCCCCCGCGTACCGCACTCCGCGCGCCTGCTGCAGGAGTACCTGGATCAGGACGTCGTCCCGCGCGAGATGGCCATCGCGCGCTTCATGCGTGGGATGATGTTGCTGGGCTGTACGGCCTCGCTGCTGCTCATCGGGGTGATTGGTTGGGGCCTGGGGCTGAGCCTCGCGGGGCTGACGGGGGCCCTGGGCATCTACTACACGCTCATGCTGCGGGCGCTGCGGCAGGACGGCTTCCACCCCGCGATGCAGTGGGTGGACAGCGCCGTCACCGTGTCCATCCCGGCGGTGGCCTGCGCCATCGACGCGTACTTCCATGATGCCGTGTACGCGCTCACCACGCCGCCGGCGCTCGCCTGGGGCGCGCTCATCGTGGTGTGCGCGCTGCGGGCCGGCAAGCGGCTGGCCTACGCGGCGGCGTTGCTCGCGGCCCTGGAGTACATGGCGCTGTACCTGCTGGTGCTCCAACCCCGGCTCCCACCCGAGCCCCTGAGCACCCTGACGTTCCCCATGGTCCTGCTGCGCTGCGTGTTCCTCTTCGCCTACGGGCCGCTGACGGCGACGCTGGCTGGCCTCATCGTGAGCAAGGCCGAGGCCGCGCTGCGCGCCATCCGTGAGAAGGACGTGATGGGGAAGTACTTCCTCCACGAGCGGCTGGGCGTGGGCGGCATGGCCGAGGTGTTCCGCGCCACCTACAGCCCCGAGGGTGGCTTCGAGAAGCAGGTGGCCATCAAGCGCATCCTCCCGGCGTACGCGGACAACGAGGAGTTCCTCGGGCTGTTCCGGCGCGAGGCGGAGCTGGGCTCGCTGCTCATCCACCCCAACATCGTTCAGGTGCTCGACCTGGGGCGGCACCAGGGCACGGTCTTCCTCGCCATGGAGTTCGTGGACGGCATGCCGATGAGCTCGTTGCTGCGGCGCGTGTACTGGAAGCGGTTGCCTCCGGCGGCGGTGGCCTATATCGGCGTGGAGGTCGCCGCGGCGCTGGCCTACATGCACGGCCGCACGGGCCCCAAGGGCGAGCCGCTGGGACTGGTGCACCGGGACCTCAACCCGCCCAACATCCTGCTGTCGCGCATCGGCGAGGTGAAACTGTCGGATTTCGGCATCGCGCGCGCGGCCAATCAGCTCTCCCTCACCCAGGCCCAGACGGTGCGCGGCAAGGCGGGCTACATGGCGCCGGAGCAGGCCTACGGCAAACCCCTGGATGGCCGGGCGGACCTCTTCGCGCTGGGCCTCACCCTCCACGAGGCCCTCACCGGCGAGCGCGTCCTGCAGGGTGAGAACGAGGCGGAGCTGATGGTCGCCTCCACCCGTCAGCAGCTTCTGCCGCCCTCCCAGTCCGTGCCCGGCATTTCGCCCGCGCTGGACGCCATCATCATGGGACTGCTCCAACAGGACCGGGAGCAGCGCATCCCCTCGGGCGAGGCGCTGCAGAGCCAGTTGATGTCGCTCACCGGCCCGGAAGCGCCCTATCCCCATGGACGGCAGCAGCTCATCGAGGCCATGCGAGAGGCCACGACCCTGACCTCCGCGCCCGCCCAGCCCCTCCAGCTCACGCCCGACATGGCCCTCACCGAGCAGGCCGACGCGCTCCAGTTGCCTCGCGAATCCAGCGGGTGAGGGACTCGCGGGAGAGAGGATGCCCGGGGACGACGGGCACCCTGCCTCCCCACGCACTCAGTGCTTCGCCACCGAGCCGGTGACGTGGACCTCGTCCATTCTCACCGGCACCTTCTCCACCTTCAGCGTCGTGGGGCCCTGCAGCGTCAGGTACGGCTTGAGCTTCAGGAACTGCTTCTTGCCGAAGCCCTTCACCCGCACCAACTCCTCGATGCGCTTGAAGGCCCGCTTCTCTCGCCAGGTGACGATGCGTTGCGCGGCCTTCTCGCCCACGCCCGGCAGCAGATCCAACTGCGCCACCGTCGCCTCGTTCAGGTTCACCACCCCCGTGTACTGCGCCCGCGTCTTCGCCTGAGCCGCCTCCGTGCTCGCGGGCAGCAGCATCAGCCCCAGGACCGCGGCCACCAGCATCCCCGTCACCCGCCCGCTCACGAGTGCCCCCCCACCGGCAGCGAGTCCAGCCCGCCCTCCATCCCGTAGCGCCCGCCACCCCCCGCCTGCACCGTGTCCTTCTTGTCCCCCGCCTCGCGCACGTGCAGCTTCCCATCCAGCGGCAACACATCCAGCAGCACGTTGAGCGAGCCATCCTTGTTCACGAAGGCGCTCCCCGCACGCACCCAGATGCTCCCGCCCTTGCCCTCGCGGATGGAGAACACCGCCAACCGCTTCCCCGCCGTCAGCATCTCGACCACCTTTGTCCTTCTCCTTCGCGCCTCCATGGCGCGGTTGTCTGGCGCACAGAGCAGGTGCCGTGCCAGCGGTGTCTCCCTCTGAGCGCGCTCGCGCAGGGCGTACAGCCTCGCCTCATGTGTCCAGTTCACAGGACGGGCACGGAGGCCCAGTGCAGGGGAGAACCCGAGGCACTCGATACCCTCACCCTGTCCCTCTCCCGGAGGGCGAGGGGTAGTCGCTCAGCGTGATTGCTCGGAGTGGTTGCTCAGCGTGGTTTCTCGGAGTGGTTGCTCGGGGTGCACCTCCACCGCGGCTGTCCTCCCCTCCCTCACCGGCCAAGGGGGACTGGCCCGGATCTCCCTCCATGCACACCCTCTGCTTTACCCCCCTCGTGTGCTGGAGGGTCGTCCCGTGCACCTGAAGTTCTCTGCCCTCGCTTCTCAATTCCTCGATGACCCTCACTCCGTGCGACACGCGGTGCGGTGGCCGGTGCTGGTGTGGGAGGCACCTCCCATGGGCGTGCGTCCCCTCTTCACCCGGAGCACCATGACGGGCCTCTCGCTGCGCCGGCCCACGCTCGCCGAGCCTCTCGTGCTCGAGGTGCGCAAGCGTCCACAGGGAGTCACCACCCCGGTGGCGGGCGTCACCCTGGGCCGTACACCGGACAACGACATCATCGTCGAGGACCCCACGGTCTCGCGGGTGCACGCCACCTTCAGTGAAGAGAAGCACACGGGTGTCTGGTACCTCGCCGACAAGGGCAGCCACAACGGCACCTGGCACAACGGCACGCTGCTGATTCCCGGCCGGCCCACGCCGCTGTTCGACCGGGCCTCGCTGCGCTTCGGGGATGTGCTGGCCACCTTCCTCGACTTCTCCGCCTTCAACCGGTTCATCCTCGACTGGCTGGAGCGTCACTCCCGCGCCGCCCGGACAACGTCCGTCGCCGAGGGTGGCTTGACGCGCGGGAATTGAGCCCCTAGGAAGGGCCTGCCCTTGGGTGCCCATGCCGGGCCTTCAAGAGGGAAGCCGGTGCGAGTCCGGCGCGGTCCCGCCACTGTGATCGGGCAGCCCTGAGGTCAGGGCAGGGGTCCTCGGAAGTCGCCACTCCGGCCTTGCCACCGGGGGAAGGCGGAGGAGCCCCTTCTGAAAGGCGCGCGGTGCGCCTCGGCCAGAGTCCGACAGCCAGGAGACCTGCCCAGGGGTGTGGGCGCGAGCTGCCCGCGTTGGCCTTCTCTCTTCGACGGAGAGAGCGGAAGGCGGGTTCATGCGGCGGTTGCACCTCGCCGGGCGGTTGCTCTGCCTGGCGCTCAGCACGAGCGGTTCCGCGCTGGCGCAGCAGGCGGCGGAGCCTCCCCAGGAGACGCCGGCCCAAGACACCGGGGCCAAGGACACGGGGACCCAGGACGCGCCCGAGGGCGAGCCGTTTCGCGTCCCCACCGTCGAGGTGGAGGAGAAGGCTGTCGCTCCCGAGCCTCCGGACTCCGCGTCGAGGAGAGACCCGAGCGGCGCCCTCACCGTCATCCGCGTGGACGAGTTCGGCGGAGCGGCCCGGGACACCGCGGCGATGCTGTCCACCGCTCCGGGCGTCACGCTGCAGGACGTAGGAGGCTACGGGCAGAGCAAGAGCCTCGTGGTGCGCGGTGCGTCCTCCAACGGGACGCTGGTGCTGCTCGATGGGATTCCTCTCAACGGAGCGGGTGGCATCGCGGACCTGTCGCGCGTGCCCGCGGCGATGGCCGAGCGCTTCGAGGTGCTGCGCGGCGGTGCTGGCGCGCGCTACGGCTCGGGAGGGCTGGGTGGTGCCATCAACATCATCACCCGCCGCCCTGGCCCGGACGCACGTGTGGCGGGTGAGCTCTCCTATGGGAGCTGGGACACGGCGCTCGGGTGGCTGTCCGCCTCGGGGCCGCTCGCGGGCGGGGAGGCGTTGGTGCTCGTCCATGGAGGCACCTCCAGCGGGCGCTTCCCCTACCTCTTCGATCCGAGCCCTACGCTGCCCGGGGACGCGCTCATCGAGCAGAAGCGCACGAACAACGATGCACGTGGGGCAGGGGGCCTGTTGCGGCTGCGGCGCGAGCTGGGCCGGGGTTTCTCCGCGGACCTGCTGGGTGAGCTGTCCTTCGACGAGCGGGGCCTCGCGGGCACCGCGCAGAACCCGAGCGAGGACGCGCGGCAGTCGGGAGGGCGCGGCTCGGCGAGCCTGCGGGTGATGGGCACGTTGCCGGGCGGTGTGCGGATGAACGCGCGCGCGTACTTCCGGCGGGACGAGGTGGCGCTGTCAGGTGGGCCCTGGAGCCAGTCCGAGCCGCAGGTGCAGCAGTTGGGCGGGGTGGAGCTGGAGGGGCAGGTGTTGCTGGGCGGGTGGCACGCGCTGTCCGCGCTGGTGAGCGTGGGCGGTGAGGGCGTGACCGCCGCGGAGACGGCCGAGGCCTCCGAGGGAGACCCGGCGTGGCTGCGCGCGAGCGTGATGCTCATGGACGAGCTGCTGCTGTGGGACGAGCGGCTCATCGTCGCGCCCTCGCTCCGAGTGGAGCAGGCGGGACCGTACACACTGCTGTCTCCGAAGGTGGGCGTCACCCTGGAGCTGCCCTCTGACTTCGAGCTGCGTGCCAATGCCGGCCGGGCCCACCGCGCGCCCTCCTTCCTGGAGCTGTACGTGCGCCAGGGCACGCTGCTGCCCAACCCGGACCTGCGCCCCGAGAGCGCCCTATATGCGGACGCGGCGGTGGTGCACCGCACAGAGGAGTCCCTCGCCTCGGTGGGCGGCTTCGTCAGCCTCTACGAGGACCTCATCTCCTATGAGGCCTACCCGCCCGGCGCCGCGAAGCCGTACAACTTCGCCAATGCGCGAGTGCTGGGCCTCGAGGCCGAGGGCGAGTGGCGTCCGCACCCGCTGATCTCCGGTACCTTCAGCTACACGCTCACCGTGTCGAGCGACCTGCAGCGGGATGGGCGCTTCTACCTGCGCGAGCTGCCGTACCGGCCCCGGCACAAGCTCGCGGCGCGGGTGATGGGCGGACCCCGGTGGCTCACGGGTCGCATGGAGGTGGTGGCTCAGTCGGCCCATGCCCTCACCCGGGATGGCTCCATGTCGCTGCCCGGGCGCGCCTTTGTCCATGCCGGCCTGTCCAGCACCCTCGGCTCGCGCCCGGAGTTCACGGTCTCCTGCGAGGTGAAGAACCTCTTCGATGCACGCGCCGAGGACTTCGTCGGCTACCCGCTCCCCGGCCGCGCCGTGTACCTGTCGGTGTCGGGGGCTTTCTCCGGGACGGATTCTCCATGATGAAAGACCCTCACCCCAACCCTCTCCCAAAGGGAGAGGGGGCATTCACGGTTGTGTTCCTGGTGACGCTGTCCCTGCTGCTGACGGGCTGCCCGGATGAGGGCCCGCTTTGTTCCGAGGGTCAGTCCCGCTGTGGCGACACGTGCGTGGACCTCTCCAGCACCTCGTCCCACTGTGGGGCGTGCGGCGTGGCCTGTGACTCCACGGAGGTGTGTGTCGAGGGCGGTTGTCAGTGCCGCTCGGGTGCCACGCTGTGCGGGGGGGAGTGCGTCGTCACCGCGTCGGACCCCGCTCATTGCGGTGGCTGCGCGGGAGCAGGAGGCACGACCTGCGCTTCGGATCAGGTGTGCGAGCAAGGTGAGTGCAAGGCGGCTTGCTCCCTCGCGTCCTCCGAGCGCTGTGACCGTTCGTGTGTGGACCTGGACACGGATGCCTTCAACTGCGGGGCCTGCGGCAACGTGTGTGCGGACTCGCGGAGCTGCCGGGGCGGCACCTGCACCTATGATCTCATCGCCGCGTGCTTCAACACCGGGCAGGTGGTGGGCATCCAGGTGGGGCCGGATGTGAAGGGGCCCTCGGTGGCGGTGGGGACCAGCCCCCAGACCGTCGCGCGCATGCAGGACGTGCTGCTGGTGCTGGATGCGTCCATGCGGCTCCTCCAGGCCCGGCTCTCCGACTATGGCGAGCTGCCCGCTCGCAACTCTACTGGCCTGGTTCCCAATCACCTTCTTGTCCAGGACCCCTATGTCTTCGTCCTCAACTCCACGAGCAACACGCTGCAGGTGCTCCGGCGAGACGGGGAGCCCGCGGGGGGTCCCGGTCCGCGCTTCCCCGAGGGCATCACGCTCACCAACGTGGGCAGCGTGAACTTCGGCGCGAACACCAACCCGTATGGCTTCACGTTGCAGGGCTCGGACGTGTACGTCACGCTGCTGGGCAATTTGCAGACGGACGTGTCCGCGGGCGGCAAGGTGGTCCGAGTCTCGGTGGCCGACCCCAGCGCTCCCGCCATCACAGACACCTTCGAGCTGCCCACGGGCGAGGCCCTGAAGCCTTTCCCGGGCCACACCTCCGTTCCCTCGCCCGCGGGCATCAGCACGCACCAGGGCCGGGTGTACGCCGCCCTCGGCAACCTGGATCCCCAGAACTTCTCTGTCGGAGGTCCCGGCTTGCTGGCCCGCATCGACCCCGCCTCCCGCGAGGTGGACCTGCTCGAGCTCGGCGAGGGCTGCCTCAACCCGTTCTGGGTCGTCCCCGTGGGGGAGCGGTTGCTCGTGAGCTGCAGCGGCGCGGCGACCTATGACCGCAACTTCAACCTCATCGACGTGCAGGGGACGGGGCTGGTGCTGCTCGGCGCAGATGGCGGCGTGGTGGCCTCGTTCGCGCTGCGGTGCCCGCAGGGGACCTCGTGCCCGCTTCCCTCCGCGGGGCGGTTCGCCGTGGTGGGCAACCGCGCCTATGTGGGTGACAACAACGCGGGTCGTCTCTTCGTCGTCGAGGTGGTGGGCGACTCGCTCGTGGAGCGGCGCGGGCTGGGTCCTGGTGCCGAGCCCCCCATCCCCGCCTGTTCACGCGGCAATGGCCCCTCTCTCGTCGGTGATGTCGTCGCGATTCCCTGAGCCTCTCATGAAGACCCGTCTCGCTCCGTTTATCCTGCTCGCCGCGCTGTGCCTCGTCACCACCGCACATGCGGCTCCTCCCAAGGGTGGCCCTCGCTTCCTGGGCCCCAAGCCCCCCGAGAAGGTGAAGCGCGTGGTGACGCTCGCTCCCTCGCTCACGGAGGCGGTGATTGCCCTGGGGGCGGGGAGCACGCTGGTGGGCGTCTCCCGTTTCGATGAGGCGAAGGAAGTAGCCGGACTGCCCCGAGTGGGGGGCTTCGTCGACCCGTCCGTCGAGGCCGTGGTGGCGCTCAAGCCGGACCTCGTGCTCGTGCAGCCGGGGCCGGGCAACCAGCGGCCGGTGGAGAAGATGGCGGAGATTGGCGTGCCCGTACTGTTGCTGCCCCTGCACACCGTGGCCGATACCCTGGCGGCCCTGCGCGCGGTGGGAGGGGCACTCGGGAAGGAGAAGGAGGCCGGCGCCCTCATCCAGAGCATCGAGTCCACCCGGGCCCGCATCCGGGAGACAGCCAAGACGCTGAAGCCGCCCCGAGTGCTGTTTGCCTATGGCTTCGAGCCCCTCGTTGTCGCCGGGCCTGGCTCCTTCGCGGACGAGCTGCTGCGCGACGCGGGAGCCATCAACGTGGCGGCGGACGCGGGCTCGGCGTACCCCGTGTATTCCGTCGAGCGGGCGTTGCGTGCACGGCCGGACGTGGTGGTGGATGCCGCGGATGTGGACGTGGGCAAGGACAAGCTCGCCGTGCTTCCGGGGCTCTCGCAGGCGCGGTGGGTGCAGGTGCCGTCCCTGGCGTTGCTGCAGCCGGGGCCCTCGCTGGGCCGGGGGCTGGAGGAGCTGTTCTGGCTGTTGCACCCCTCCGCGAAGCCCGATGCGGGTACTGTGCGCTGACCGTGTATGTCCCCTCTCCCTCTGGGAGAGGGCTAGGGTGAGGGTCGTAGGTGATGGATGCGTGAGAGAGGAAAAGGGGTGAAGGGCTTCACTCTGGCTCGGGTGTTCGGGCTCGGCGGGGCGTTTCTCGTCGTGCTGCTTGGCGCTTTCCTCCTGGCCATCCTCTTCGGTGATCAGTCCATCCCCTTCTCCGCTGTCTTTGGTGACCCCAGCTCCATCGACACCGCCATCTTCTGGTCCCTCCGCCTGCCGCGTGCCCTGCTGGCGGCGATCATCGGCGCGGGACTGGCCGCCTCCGGAGCCACGTTGCAGGGCGTGCTGCGCAACCCGCTGGCGGACCCTTTCGTCCTCGGCGTCTCCGGCGGCGCGGCGCTCGGGGCCACTCTTGCCCTGGCCCTGGGGTTCGCCACCGTGGGCGAGGTGGCTTCAGGCCTCGGGGGCGGGCTCGAACGCATCTCCGCTCCGGCCCTGTTCGCCTTCTTTGGGGCCGTGGCGGCCACGCTCTTCGTGCTCGCCGCCAGTCAGGGCCAGGGAGGCCGCGCGCCCTATGCCGCGCTCCTCACGGGCGTCATCTTCAACGCCTTCGCTTCCGCTGCCATCACTCTCGTCAAGACGCTCTCCGACCCGGATCGGCTGGGGGAGCTCCTCTATTGGCTCGCTGGGGCCCTCGGCTACGAGAACATGGGCACGCTCCTCTTGTCCGCGCTCCTCCAGGCCGTGGCCATCGGTGTGATGATGGCTCTCTCGGGGCGGCTCAACCTGCTTACGCTGGGGGATGAGGACGCGGCGTCGCTCGGCGTGTCCGTGGCCCGGACGCGGCGGTGGTTGCTGCTCGCCGCGAGCGCCAGCGTGGCGGGAGCCGTGGTGCTCTCGGGGCTCATCGGCTTCGTGGGGCTCATCGTGCCCCACCTGCTGCGATTGGCCTTCGGGCCGGACCAGCGGCAGCTCGTACCGCTCTCGGCGCTTGGGGGCGCGGCGTTCCTCATGCTTTCGGATCTGCTGGCGCGGTTGGCCATCCCGCTGTTCGGGGGCGAGCCTCCCGTGGGGACCGTCACGGCATTGCTCGGCGGACCGCTGTTCCTCGCGCTCCTGTACCGGCGCGGACGGCTCACGGTGGCCTGAGGAGCAGGCGGGCCTCGCCGTGTCCCCGCGTGCGCAGCCGTTGTCAGGAACGGATTCATGCCGCGTCTTTTCTGGATGAAAGGAGCGGTGACCATGACGACGGTGACGAAGCAGAGCCCGATGAACCTCAAGTTCCTGAACGATACTGACACTGGCATCGACGCGCTCTCGCGTACCGATCTGGCCACCGCTCTGGACCTCCTGCTCGGACTCGAGCTGACGGGTGGTCTACAGCCCGGACTCTGACGCTTCCGCGCCTTCGTCCCAGACGAGGCGCGGGACTCAGAGGCCGGGCTCCCAGAAAGGGACCCGGCCTTTTGCATTTCCGGGTCCTGCTCTCCTGCCCCGTTCGTCTATCGGCGAGGACACCGCGCTCTCAATGCGGAAAGACGGGTTCGACTCCCGTACGGGGTACACGCAACACAAGCTCCTGAATGCAACTGGTGCGCAGCACGGCCGTCTACCGTGTGAACAGGGTTCGATTCCCTGCAGGAGCGCAGCAACAAACGCGGCCGTGGCCGAGAGGCTCGAGGCCCCTGAGCGCCACTCAGGGTTACGCGGGTTCGAATCCCGCCGGCCGCTCTTCGCAGTTCAGCAATCCCATCGCCGGAGTAGCCCAACTCGGTAGAGGCGCCAGATCGAGAGTCTGGAGGTTGCGGGTTCGAATCCCGCCTTCGGCACTTGCAGTCCCCTGCAGTGCAAGCACATGCCGCGGTAGCCCAACCTGGTAGAGGCGCTGCGTTCAGAACGCAGAGGTTGCGGGTTCGAATCCCGCTCGCGGCACTCACAACAACTCGCTACACGCGCTCCCCGTTCGCCTACCGGCCCGTCACGGCCGCCATCTGGCCAGGGTCTCCCGGAGCCGGTGGCGCAGTCCCTGGGATTGGCTCGCTTCGACGCTCCGCGTGAGGGTCGCGGTTGTCTCCGTGAGCGTCCTCAGCTCCGCACTCAGGGCTCCCACCTGCTCCTCCAGCGCCAGCATGCGCGCTCGCATCTGAGCCAGCTCCTCCTGCTGCTGGCCCGCGGTTCGCGCGACCGAGGCTTCGAGGGCCGCACGGCTCTCGTCGACTCGCGACCCGAGCGCTCCCTGGGCATAGGAGAGGGACTCGCCGATTCGCCGCTGGAGCTCCGGCTCCGTCGGGCGCCGGAGGATGAGCGCCAGGGTGCTCTGCAGATCCGGATCGACGAACCAGGGGTGGGCGTGCCGTTGCCTCGTGCGGCGCATCAGGGAGACGACCTGGAGGAGCCTGGCCCGGGCCTCCTCGTTGATGCTGGCCGAGTCGATGGAGCGCAGATGCCGGGTGACCAGCCTCGCCTCGTCGTGTTTCTCAACCATCAGGCTTCGCAGGTCCGTGAGCATCTCGTCGGACACCTGGGCGAGCCCACGCCGCACCACGTCGAGGCTCGCCGCGGGGATGCCTCTCCCGGAGAAGTTGCTCCAGGCCAGCTCGTCGAGGTTGGCCGGGGTGACAACGCCGTGGACCTCCTCGTAGCCGAGGAGGACGCAGGGCAGGCGCATCGCCACCGCTTCGAGCACCACACGCCCCATTCCGGCCACTCCTGCATAGCCCTGGGCGAGCTGCGCGGCCGGATCGTCACACCACGGGTGCAACTCCACCAGCTCCCCGAGTCCCTCGGCGGCAATCGCCTCCTGGAACCGCGCCTCACTCTGGCCCCCCCCGAAGATGTGTACCTTGGAGAAGCCGAGCTGCCTCCCCATGCGGAGGAACTCCAGAATGGCCTGCTCCTTGCCATCTTCGAGCCGCGAGAACACGGCCCAGGGGCCACTCTCCACGCGCTTCACTGGCGGGAACAAGGTGAGGTCCACGCTGTTCGGCATGACGCTCCGTCGCGGTGCGAGCGCCTGGGGGACGAAGCTTCCGAGCTCCTCGGACACGACGTGAATCTCCGACGCGTACGGGAGCACGAAGTCGAAGAGTGTCACGTCGTAGTTTGGCCCTCCCAGGAAGGAGCTCGCGCCATGGAGCGTGACGAGCATGGGCACCTGGGCGAGGGCCGCGGCCATGGCGCCCGGGAGGAGGGATGCGAACGGGTGCGCGTGCACGAGTCCGATCTCTTTTTCCGCGATGAGCTTCGCGAGCTGGCGACTGGCCTCGGCACATTCGAACGCCGTCGCCGCCGCACCGAGGGAGAGTCCGGGATGGACGCTGCTGGCGATGGCCTCGAGGGGGGCGGGAACCGTCGAAGACGAGGTCGCGAAGTGCACCCGACAGCCCGCGGCGACAAGCGCGCGCGACTGGGTCAGCACTCGGGTCTCGAGTCCGCCGCGTAGGAGGTTCTCCGAAACGATGAGGATGTTTCGTCTGTCAGCCATGGGTACCTCCTCGAGAGACATTGTCCGAGTGGTACTCGAAGTAGCGCGAGCGCCGTAATGTTTTCTGCGTTGTCAGGAACGTATTCACGCTGCGTCTATTTCCGCTGAAAGGAGCGGTGACCATGACGACGGTGACGAAGCAGAGCCCGATGAACCTCAAGTCCCTGAACGATACTGACACTGGCATCGACGCGCTCTCGCGTACCGATCTGGCTACCGCTCTGGACCTCCTGCTCGGACTCGAGCTGACGGGTGGTCTACAGCCCGGACTCTGAAGCTTCCGTGCCTTCGTCTCAGACGAGGCACGGGACTCAGAGGCCGGGCTCCCAGAAAGGGACCCGGCCTTTTGCATTTCCGGGTCCTGCTCTCCTGCCCCGTTCGTCTATCGGCGAGGACACCGCGCTCTCAATGCGGAAAGACGGGTTCGATTCCCGTACGGGGTACACGCAACACAAGCTCTTGGATGCGATTGGATCGCAGCACGGCCGTCTACCGTGTGAACAGGGTTCGATTCCCTGCAGGAGCGCAGCAACAAACGCGGCCGTGGCCGAGAGGCTCGAGGCCCCTGAGCGCCACTCAGGGTTACGCGGGTTCGAATCCCGCCGGCCGCTCTTCGCAGTCCCAGCAGTGGAAGCACATGCCGTGGTAGCCCAACCTGGTAGAGGCGCTGCGCTCAGAACGCAGAGGTTGCGGGTTCGAATCCCGCCCGCGGTACTCGCAAGTCTAGGGCGCGATGAGCGCCGCTACAGCCTGATGTCCCGCGTGCTCGGCCCAGCCCTGCGGCGTGGCATCGAATGAGGTGTCGCGCACCGTGCGGTCCGCACCGCGGTCGAGCAGGAGTGACGCCACCTCGGCGTGTCCGCGCAGCGCAGCCCAATGGAGCGGCGTTGCGGCATGATCGAACGGCGGCCGCGCTTGTACGCTGGCACCACGATCGAGCAGCCACGCTGCCGCATCGCGGTTTCCGCCCATGCTCGCGAAGATCAGCGCAAGGCCCAGGATGTCGGCGCGTGATGCGGGGCGGTCTCGCACCTGGCTGTAGTGGACCAGGGCATGTGCGTCCGGCGTGAGTGTCCCATCGTCGCGGACGAACCGAGCCATCAGCTCGATGCGGCCGAGCCCCGCGGCGGTCACGAGGTCGTACCGTGCGCCACGCTCGACGAGGAAGCGCGCCGCCTCGGCTTCGCCGTAGTAGAGCGCGCCCACGAGCGGCCCTCCGTTGCGGAAGTCGATATTGGCGCTGTACGCGAGCAGCAGCTCGAGCAGCTGCCGCTGGTGGCTGGCACTGCGGGCGGCGTCGCTGGTTGCCACCAGGCCGAGGGTGCTCCACCCGATGTCATCGGGCTGCGCGGGTCCTGGCTGTGTGGCGGCGTCGACCTCGGCGCCGAGCTCGAGGATGAGCCGGGCAAGCTCCGTCGTCGTCGCCGGCAGCGGCTGGATGAGCGGGTTGCCGGCAACGTGGTGCAGCAATGTCGCCTGGTGGAAGTAGCCGCAGTAGGGGCCTTCAGCCGACGTCACGCGCGCATGTAGCAACGCTGGATTGGCGCGTAGCAACCGCTCGAGGGCCGCAGCATCGCCCGCGTAGAGTTCGTCCAGCGCCGCATCGAGAGCCGCCATACGCGAAGTTTAGTCGGAGCCACACCAGACGGGTTCGAGTCCTGCCCGTAGTGCTCGCAGTTGACAAAGCTTCCCCGTCGCCATATCCCGCGCCCCGTCTTCGGTTTCTTCACTTTCGGGTGGGGACTCGAGGGAACCCGGTGAGAGTCCGGGACTGCCCCGCAGCGGTGAACGGGAACGAAAACCGTCAGGATGCACTGGTCCTCTCCGAGGACTGGGAAGCGACGGCCAGTAGACAGGGTGGTCTCCATGCGAGGCCACGAGGCCCGTGAGTCCGAAAACCTGCCGAGGACCCGTGCCGATGGCACGGACAACACCGAGGCCTCCGAGGGGAGGCAGCGGGTGCGCCTCCGTGTGCGTCCTCTGTCAGGCCGTTCCCGGTGCGCATCCCGCTCCCGCTCCTCCTCGAAGGCATTCCGCCCGAGGGGGCGAGGAGCAGGACGAGAATGAAGACGGGAACGATGGGTTCGGGGCGGTTCGGCCGCTTCGCGGTGGTGCTGGGTGCTCTGTCGCTGGGGCTGCTGGCCACGGGCTGTGGCGAGGAGTGCGTGGACCAGTTCGACTGCGTGAGAGAGCGGGGCACTCCCGCCGAGGGCAAGCGCTACGTATGTGAGGCCAACCGCTGTGTGGTGCGGGACCTCGCTGATGCGGGAACTGGGGGCACGGATGCCGGGAGCGACGCGGGGACCGATGCCGGCACCGACGCGGGCGTCGCGTGCGCGGACCTGCCGCATGACCCGAAGCTCGGCACGCTCCAGCTCCAGACGGGCTACGCCGCCACCGAGTCCGTGGCGCTCCCGGATGGAATCGGCGCGGTGACCGCCGTTCAGGGTGGGAGCGAGTTCAAGCTGTATGGCCTGCACGGTGCCGATAACAGTCTCTATAACCTCGGCACCTGGCCGACCATCGCCTCCAGCACGACGCCCCTCCAGGCCGTCATTCCCGAGGATGATCGTGGCAGCAGCACCTTCCCGGGCGGGTACCTCACCAACGACGGCACCCGGCTGCTGACGGGCTACACCATGGCGGGGGCCGGCTTCCCCGGCAAGGTGCTCGTCTATGACTCAGCCACCCCGGGCAACACCGTCTATCTCTCCGCGCCTGGCAACTACACCGCCGTGGGCGTCTCCGGTGGCTTCCTCATCAACGGGACGGGCCTCGAGGGTGTGGCCGAGGGCGGCGCCGCCGTCTACGCGTTGAAGACGGACGCCCGGCCCTTCTCGGGCTTCAAGCTGGCCACCTTCCCGGTGGCGAACCCCGCCAGCGGCTATACGGCGCTCGCCAGCAATAATGTGGCGGTGCTCGGGTATAGCGACACCGACCAGGGTTACGCCAACTTCCTGCGCGCGGTGGCCCCCGCCACGTACACGCCCGCCTTCTCGGGTGGAACGACGTTGGCTCTCTCCGACGCCAATGCGCCCAGCATCTACGCCTCGTCCGAGCACCCGGAGGCCAGCCTCGCGGAGATCGACGGTTTCGGTGAGGGCGTGGCCATCCGCCGCAGCGTCTACGACTCCTCGTTCAACGAGTTCACGCACGATGTCTCGCGCATCTCTCTGACGGTGGGGGGCATCACTCCTGGAACCGTTACCGCTGGCGACTTCTCGCCCGTGCTCACCACCAGCAACCGCTGCACCTCGGTGGTGCTCATGGCTCCCATGGGCGCGGACCTCCTCGTTGGCGTGAAGGACAAGAACGGCCGCCGGATCGTCCGTCTCCAGCTGCCGCAATAGTCATGAAGACGCACGGCACCCTGGCGCGCTGGAGCGCCTGTCTCGTCCTGGCCGTGTTCGCCGTGGGCTGCGGGGGTCCCTCCGAGGAGGAGAAGGACCCCCCGGTCCCGGTGGTCTGCGCGAGCGAGAACAACCCGTTCGCCGACAAGGTGGCCTCCTTCCAGCCCGGCGCCTCCGCCGGCTTCGGCCAGGACGGCTACCCCACCATCGTGCTCGGACCGCCCCACGGCGGTGGCTCCGGCATGGGCTCGCTGGACGTGCTCTCGCTGGGCCAGGGGGGGCAGATTGTCCTCGAGCTCACCGACCTCGGCGTGGTGGACGGGCCCGGCGTGGACCTGCTCGTCTTCGAGAACCCCTTCGGCAACTATGCGGAGACGGCCTTCGTCGCGGTGAGCGAGGACGGCCAGACGTGGCACGAGTTCCCCTGCGCCCCCGCGGACAAGGCCAACGGCTACCCCGGCTGCGCGGGCGTGAAGCACGTCTTCTCCTCACCGGAGAACGGCCTCAGCCCTACGGACCCTGCCGTGGCGGGCGGTGACGGCTTCGACCTGGCCACCCTCGGCGTGGCTCGGGCTCGCTTCGTCCGCATCAAGGACAGCGGGGAGAACTCCTATGGCTTCACCTCCGGCGGCTTCGACCTGGATGCCATCGCCGTGGTGAACGCCTCTCCCATCTGCGAGTGGAAGTGAGGTCCGAGCTCGACCGGCGCGCCGTGCTCGGCTCGCTGCTGCACGGTACCTGTGCCCTCGCCGCGCTCTGTGCCGGCTGCGGTCCCGAGTGGCGGGAGGCCACCGTGCTCCCGTACTCCGATGCCGAGGCCTGCGGTGTCACCCCCGGCCGTCCCGAGGAGGGGTGGGTGGAGGTGAAGCTCTCCGAGTACCCGGCGCTGAGGAAGCCGGGGGGCTCGGCGGTGGTGCGCGTCCCCGAGGCCCTGCTCGACGTGGTGGTGATTCACACCGCGTCGGGCTGCCTCTCCGCCGTCTGGCACATCTGCACCCATGGCGACTGCCATGTGGATTACGTGCCCGGGCAGGCGCTCCTGGAGTGCCCCTGCCACGGCTCGCGCTTCGCCGAGGATGGCCGGGTGTTGCTCGGCCCCGCCACCCGCCCGTTACAAGCCTTCAGGGTGGCACGGGTGGATGACTCGGTGTGGATCCACCGGCCGCGCTGACGGCGTGGATCCGCCCGGGGCGGATTTGACTCCGGGTGTCAATGGTTACCCCAGGCGAACGGCGTGGCCGGGTCGTGTAATCTCCCCGCCGCGATGTGGCAGATCATCATCAACGGCCCGGGTTACTTCGACACTGCCTACGAGCTGCCCGAGGGCGTCACGCACCTCGGCCGCGCGGATGAGAACGACATCGTTCTTGGTGGCGACCTCGTCTCTCGCCGGCACGCCCGCCTCGTGGCCGAGGGGGACAGCCTGCGCATCGAGGACCTCGGCAGCCGCAACGGCAGCCGCGTCAACGGAGCACCCCTGCAGGGCAGCATCGACCTGCACCCCGGTGACACCATCTCCCTGGGTGAGAACACCCTCTCGGTACGCCAGCCCAACCAGGTGGAGAATGCCGCCACCGAGATGGTGGACCTGGGCGCCGGAGGCGTGCGCCGCTTCGGCCATGGCGACGACGTGGGGCCCTCCGTCATCCTCGCCAAGAACCTCAAGAACGTGGACCTGTTGCGGGCGCTCGACAACTTCTCCAGCCCCTTCGACGAGACCCCGGCCACCGCCGCACCTTTCGCACCGGTCACGCCCCAGGCTCCCCGCGGCGCCTACGAGACGCTCCTCCTCCTCTTCCACACCGCCGAGGCGCTCGCCACCTCCACCACCCTGACGGCCTTCCTCGAGGCCACCATGGACCGGGTGCTCGAGCGCATCGACGCCACCACCGCCGTGGTGCTGCTGCGTCACCCCACCGGGGTCCTCGTGCCCGCCGCCGTGCGCCACCGCGGCAAGCTCGCCAAGGGCGAGGTGCCCGTCTCCGATGGCATCATCGAGCAGGCCATGAGCGAGGGCCGCGCGCTCCTGGTGGGCGATGTGCGCGACGATCGCCGCTTCGCCGGCCGCGAGAGCGTCATCCTTTATGGTGTGGACCGGGTGCTCTGCATCCCCATTGGGCTCGAGCCGCCCTTCTCCGGCGTCCTCTACGTCAACACCTCCGCGAAGAACGAGACCGAGCTGGAGATCATGCTCGATACCTGCACCGCCGTGGCCCACCTGGTGGCCACTGGCGTGCAGAAGTTCTCCGCCTCCTCGGGCGGGGGGGCGCCTCCACTGCGCCACCACCTGGAGCGCTTCTTCGGGCCCGAGGTCGCCGATCGGCGTGCGGCCGAGGCCCAGCGCTCCGGTGGCAGGCTGCCCGCGCTGGCGGAATGCAACCTCACCATCGTCCACGCCGAGCTCGCCGGCTTCGGCTCGCTGGGCTTGAAGCTCGGTGCCCTGCGCACCACCGAGCTGCTCAACGACTTCCACTCGCGCCTGGGCGGGCTCGTCTTCAGCTTCGAGGGCATCGTGGAGAGCTTCTTCGGCGAGTCGCTGCGCGCCCTCTTCGGCGCTCCCGCCTCCAAGCCGGACGACGCCGTGCGCGCCGTGCGGGCCGCGCTCGCCCTGCGCGAAGACTGGGAGCGCCACATGGCCCGCCGCCCCGCGGAGGAGCGGTGCGAGCTGCGCATCGGCATCAACACCGCCCGCGTCCTGGCGGGCTTCGTGGGCCCCGAGTCCCGCCCCTCCTTCTCCGCCGTGGGCGACGGGGTGAACGTGGCCTCGTTGCTGGCCGCCACCGCCTCGCCCGGCCAGGTGCTCATCACCGGCAAGACGCTCGCGGTGATCGGCGCCCGCTTCGACGTGGTTCCCCTCGGAGAGCGCCTCCTGCGCGCCCCTCGCGACAAGGTCGCTGCCTTCGAGGTCGTGGACGAGGAAATCCCCCAGCTCACCAATCCCGGTGTGCGCTGAGGTGGGGTGGTGTGGTTGTGGTGTTGGGCTGAGGCTCGCACTCGGACCCAGAACAATGCGAGCATGGGTGCCCCCCTTGCGAGCATGAGCGCCCAGCGTCCGGCATGAACCCGTCGTCTTCGAACGCTCGACTGCGTCCGTTCCGGCCCGTGCCGTTCGGCCGCTACACGCTGCTGTCCCAACTCGCCACCGGCGGGATGGGAGAAATCTTCCTCGCACGGCTGGAGGGCGCACAGGGCTTCGAGA
Organism: Archangium lansingense; assembly: GCF_026626635.1. Classification (GTDB taxonomy): domain Bacteria; phylum Myxococcota; class Myxococcia; order Myxococcales; family Myxococcaceae; genus Archangium; species Archangium lansingense. The sequence continues at coordinate 11,825,797 of NZ_JAPNKA010000001.1, read as the reverse complement.
AGCTGTGCGTCATCAAGAAGATACTGCCGCAGCTCGCGGAGGACCCGGAGTTCGTCGAGCGCTTCGTGGGCGAGGCGCGCACGCTGGTGAAGCTGTCGCATGGCTCCATCGCGCAGGTGCTGGACATGGGCCTGCACGAGGGCGATGCGTACATGGCCCTCGAGTACGTGGACGGCAAGGACCTGCGCAAGGTGGCGGCGCGGGCCAGGGACAGGCAGAAGCCGCTGCCTCTCACCTTCGTCCTGTTCGTGATGGGCCGGGTGCTGGACGCGCTCGCCTACGCGCACCGCAAGAAGGGAGATGACGAGGGCGAGCTCAACCTCGTGCACCGGGATATCTCTCCGCAGAACATCCTCATCTCCTACGAGGGGGAGGTGAAGGTCATCGACTTCGGCCTGGCCAAGAGCCGGCTGAGCGCGGCGAAGACGAACCCGAGCATCATCCTCGGCAAGTTCCTCTACATGTCGCCGGAGCAGGCGAAGCACCAACCGGTGGACAGGCGCAGTGACCTGTACGCGGTGGGCCTGTGCCTGTACGAGCTCATCTCCGGGAGGAACCCCTTCGACTTGCTGCCCCCGGGCGAGCTGATGTCCGCGGTGGGGCAGCCGAACGTGCAGCCGCTGGGCGAGGTGGTGCCGTTCGCGCCGCCCTCGGTGACGCAGCTGGTGATGAAGGCGCTGGCGGTGGACCCGGCCCAGCGCTTCCAGACGGCGGAGGAGCTGCGCGGGAAGCTGAACGCCTGCCTGCTGGAGTTGGACCCCGCCGCGGGCCCAGAGAGCGTCAGCCGGTACATGCATGAGCTGTTCGGCCCGGAGTACCAGGGTGAGCGGCGGCTGCTCATGAGCCTCCGGGAGGCGGGACGTCCGGCCGAGCCGGAGCCCGTGGTCATCGGAATGCCGGAGGGTGTTCCTCCGAGGCCTCCATCGGAGCTGCCACCGAAGACAATCCGGTTGGATGGCTCCATCGAGCCGCTCTCCTTCAAGCCCACGCCGCGCACCCGCGAGGGTGGCCCGGTGCGGGATGACGGCGAGACGCGGCCGGCCGTGCCCGCCACGGTGGTGGATGAGCCCACTCGGCCTGCTGTCGCAGTGGAGGCCATCGAGGAGTCCAGGAAGGAGCGCCATTCGCCTTCAGGGGGCTCGCCCACGGTGGACATCTCGGGGCTCACGGCGCCCGTGGCTCCTCGGAATCCAGTCCCCGCTCCCAGTGCTCCGCGTGCTCCCGCCGCTTCTCCGCTGCTGTCTCCGGAGCCGGGCTCCGGTGCCTCGAGGGCCGCGGGAATGTCTCGGACCGGCATGCCCGCCGTTCCGCCAGTGCTCTCCTCCGAACCGGGCTCCGGTGCCTTGAGGGCCGCGGGAATGTCTCGGACCGGCATGCCCGCCGTTCCGCCAGTGCTCTCCTCCGAACCGGGCTCGGGTGCGGCACGGGCCGCGATGGCTCGGGCTTCTGTTCTCTCCGGCGGACTGGCGCCTCCCGCGCCGCGGGTCCCGCTTGTGCCGTCTGTGCCGACCCTCGGTGGGGCTCCGACGCGCGAGGTGCAGGTGTCCTCTGGAGCGGTCACCTTGCCGGCGATGCCCCTGGCGGAGCAGCCGCTCCCGGACGAGCCCGGCCCGGTGCGCATCGAGGACACCCCCATCTGGTCGGAGCCGCTCCGCGCGGACGAGGAGCTGAGCGCCAGCGAGTCGGCGCAGGAGTCTCGCTTGGCGCCTCCGGTGTCCTTCGAGACGGGTGAGGCTGGGGGGGCGGCATGGGGGGAGTCCCAGCCCCAGTGGGAGGCTGAGGAGCCGGACTCCGCCGCGCCAGTCACTGGCATGGAGTTGGGCGATGACATCGGTCTGGCGGACACGAACCCGCGCATGCAGGTGCCGGCTCCGGGCCACGAGGACACACAGCCGCGCGTGGTGCTGCAGGACGTGTATCGCCAGGACACGCAGCCGCGCGTGGTGCTCGATGAATCGCTGACGCGCGACTCGGACGATGAGGTGTCGCAGGGAGGCAAGACGCGGCGGCCTCGTCGTCGCGTGACGTCGACGGGCACGCCCGTGGTCTCCCCGCGCCCGACGTCCTCCAGTTCGAGGGTGGCGGCCATCAGCGCTCGGAGCAACGAGACGCGCGAGGCCACGAGTGACACTCCTGGTGAGGTGGAGCCGCAGGTTCCGCAGGAGATCACCCGCCGCACGGCTACCCCGACACGGCCGTTCGCGTGGAAGTGGATCGCCGGGGTGCTCGCCGCGCTGCTGCTGGTGGGCGGTGGTCTGGGGGCCGTCTCCTTCTTCATGCATCAAGAGCCGGAGCCGGTGGTGGAGCCTCCGCCAGCGCGTCCTCTCTTGCCGCCGAAGAAGGCGGCCCAGGCTCCGAAACCCTCCGAGGCCGCGGCGCCTGGCGCCGAGGCTGGCTCCCCGCAGGTCGCTTCTGCGAATGCGGAGCGCACCGGGACGGTGGAGCCCACGTCCGTCCCGGCCGACGTGGGGACGGCTGCTGCTCCGGCGGAGGCGCTCGCCGCGGCTCCCGAGGCTGCACCGGCTGGGGGCACAGGTTCTCCCCTGGGCGAGGACCTGTCCCCGGAGCAGTCCCTGCTCGCTCCGCTCGCGGCTCCGCCCAGCGCGACGGCGTCCGCTTCGAGCAAGCGTCCCGTCTCGCGCAAGCGCGTGTCCTCGCGCAATCAGTCGATGCTGCAGAAGGAGTGGGCCCGCACGCGCGTGGCCTACAAGGCACTCACCCGCATCTACGCCTGCGAGAGTCTCGATCTGCTGTGCAGCCGCTATGAGGACCTCGAGTCCGAGGTGATGGACATGGGGGATGTCGAGAGCGCCGAGCTGCTCGGCAAGGTGCGGGCGCTGCAGCGGGAGATTCAGAAGAGGAAGAAGGGCTCCTGAAGCGGAGCCCTGCCGACGCGCCGTGGACACGCTCCTCGACATTCAGGGCCTCAGCGCCGGTTATGGGCCCGCCCCCGTGCTCCGCGGCGTGGACTGCGCTGTGCGGGCCGGCGAGCTGTGGGTTGTGCTTGGACCCAACGGCACTGGCAAGAGCACGCTGCTGAAGAGTGTGCTCGGGGCCATGCCATGGACGCGCGGCCACATCCGGCTGCTGGGGCGGGAGCGGGCGGAGTGGGAGGCGCGGGCACTCGCCCAGAACGTGGCGTGGGTGCCGCAGAGCTTCGAGCCTGCCGAGGGCTTCAGCGGGCTGGAGCTGGTGTTGATGGGGCGCAGTCCGCACCTCGGCCTGTGGGGCCTCACCTCAGCGAGCGACGAGGCGGTGGCACGCGCGGTGTTGGAGGAACTCGGGGTGGCGTACCTGGCGGAGCGCTCCTGCGAGGCCATGTCAGGGGGCGAGCGCCGGATGCTGTTGCTGGCTCGTGCTCTGGTCCAGCAACCGAAGCTGTTGCTGCTGGATGAGCCTACTGCGTTCCTCGACGTGGCCCACCAGGTGGGCGCGCTGGAGCGGGTGCGCGCACGGGTGGACAAGGGCCTGGGCGCGGTGGCGGTGCTCCACGACGTCAACCTGGCGGCGGCCTTTGCCACCCACGTGCTGCTGTTGCGCGATGGGCACGTGCTGGCCCAGGGCCCCGCGCCGGAAGTGCTCCAGCGCGAGCGGCTCGAGGCCCTCTATGGCGTGCCCATGGAGATGGCGAGCGCGCCCTCGGGAGCGCGGCTGTTCGCCCCGCGCGCACGGTGGACGGCCGAGGGGCGTTAGCGACTCACGGGTTCTTGAGCTGCTCCAGGGCCATCCTTCGGGCGTTGTCCGGCCCCGCGCCTACGCCCAGGGGGGCGTTCCTTCGCTCACGCGGAACTTCCTGCGGGGCGCTGATCTTGTAGGGCCCGAGGTTCTCTCGGACCGCCATGGAGACGCCCTGGTCTCCAGACCCACCCGTTCCGGTGCCCTCCTGCCGGGAGGCACAACCCGTGGCGAGCGCCCCGCCCAACCCCAGAACCATCGTCCATCCCAACCAGCGCTTCATCGTCTCTCTCCTGACGGAAATGCGGCTGTGCTGTCCCATGAAGGTAGGGATGGAGAGGGGAGCGACCACACCGGGCAGGAGCGCTCGCCCGCCCGGTTGTTCCTCGACGCACGGGAGCCTGCTCTAGAGGCTCGTGGCGGGCGCGTGGCTTCCGGCGGGGCTGACGTCGAGCGCCATCACCAGCAGCAGCACCACGCAGGGCATGGCCATGGCGGGTGCGCCGTAGCGCAGGTAGAGCGCCGAGCCGAGGATGCTGCCCAGCAAGAAGGCGAGGGCCAGGCCCACGTGCAGCCGGGTGCGCTCGAACTGCTCGGCGGAGGGCAGGTCCAACATCTTGCGCCAGAGGCCCCGCAGGCCCCGCTCGCGGGCCCCGTCGCGCACCCAGACGGCCATGCGCACCAGCTGGATGCCGATGTCCGTGAGCACGCCGGTGAGGTGGGTGGTACGCACCACGGCGCCGGAGACGCGGGTGACGAGAGCGTTCTGCAGGCCCATCGCGAACGCCAGGCTCCACATGAGCGTGGGCTCGTTGCTGTCGGGGTGCTCGTGGAACCACAGGCCCACCCCGCCGAGCGTCACCAGTTCCACGAGCAGGGCTCCAGCATGGCGGCCCCGCTGCCGGTGGCGCGAGGCATCCAACAGCGCTGCGGCGGTGATGGCACCCACCACGAAGGCGAGCACCATCTGGCCGGCCAGCAGGGCGCCCTCCCACTTCCCGCTGGCGACCGCCTCGCCCACCGCGGTGACGTGCCCCGTCATGTGGGTGAGGTGCTGGCCGAAGGCGAAGAAGCTGGTGGCGTTGACAGTCCCAGCGGCCGCGGCCAACAGCAGGGCGAGCGTGGAATAGGCGAGGCGACTGCGACGCGGTGTCGCTGCGCTGAACATGGTTTGCGAGTCACCCCCGTGAGCGGACGGCGTCGTCCGTGAATAGCATGCCGCACCTCATGGTGCCGATGTGGAGGTGCGGGGACTCCTGTCCGTGGAGCAGCCGGGTGGGCGCCTCTACCCCGGAGGCCACTCCATGGGGCGTCCACCGAGCAGGTGCAGGTGGATGTGGAACACCGTCTGCCCGGCATCGCGCCAGGTGTTGAACACCAGCCGGTAGCCCCTGTCGGCGATACCGCGCTGGCGGGCCAGCTTCGCGGCGGTGAGGTGCAGGTGGCCCACCAACTCACGGTGCGCCTCGGTGAGGTCGTTCATCGTGGGGATGTGCTCGAGCGGGATGACGAGCAGGTGCGTGGGCGCCTGGGGGTTGATGTCCTCGATGGCCAGGCAGTGCTCATCCCGGTGAACGATCCTGGCGGGGACCTGGCCGTCGCGAATCTTGCAGAAGATGCAGTCGGGCATGGGGCCTCGGCTTAGCAGGGCCGTACTCGTGGGGAAATGGTCTCGCGGGCGGACGTCGATTCACGGAAGGCGCGCGGACCAGGCCGGATCCGGAGCGCAGTGGCCACTGGGCAGGCGCACCAGGGCGAAGGGGCCCTCGGAGGCCACCACCTGGCCATCGGCCACGGCGCCGGACACGGTGAGCACGTGGCTGTAGAGGCCGGACTCGCGCCCCGGACCGTTGTGCGCATAGAGGGGCACGTCGCGGTGGAAGTAGCTGTAGCCACCCGTCCATGCCAGGTGCGCCGCCTCCACCTTCAGGCCGCACACGTCCGGGAGCCGGCCGGCGGTGATGAGCAGGCGGTTGACGGGACCGAAGTCGTCCCAGGCGTTCTGGAGGGACTTCGGCCCCGGGTACTGCCCGAGGTCCCGGAAGGTCAGCCCGCTTATGCGCAGGCCGGAGAAGCCCGCCACCGCCACCACCACCAGTGGCAGGGCGAGCCGGGCGGGGGAGGGCGGCAGGTGGCGCATCACCGTGTCCAGCCCCACGCCGGCGATCGCGGCGAACAGGGGCAGCACGGGGACCAGGAAGCGCAGCTCCTTGTGCGGCTGCAGTGCGTGGAGGAGGTAGAAGGCGGCGGCCACTCCGAGCAGCCCAGGGGCCCGCCGCGCCGCGAACAGCGCCAGCACCACCGTCACCAGGGTGACACCGCTCATGGCCCGGAACAGGACGCGGTTGTAGAAGTGGAAAGGCTCGGTGCCGAAGCCAGCGGCCCCGTTCTTCACGACGTTGAAGTCCAGGTACACCAGGGCCGAGTGGAACCAGCGGCCCCAGGTGAGCCTGTCGAGCAGCCCGAAGAGGAGCGCCCACCCGGCGAGCACGGCCAGCGCGTCGCGCAGGGCCCTCCAGTCGCGCCGGGCCGCCAGCACTCCGAGCAGACCCACGCAGAAGACGCCATTCTGCAGGCGCAGCAGCACGGCGAGCCCCAGCAGCGAGGCTCCTGCCACCCCCGCGCGGCGCGAGGCCCCCGGAGCGAGCGCCAGCGCCAGTCCCAGCACCACCGGCAGCGCGGAGGCGTTCTCGCTCATGGCCCGGGGGGCGAAGTACAGGGGCACGGCCGCGAGCGCGAAGAGTGAGGCCCCCGCGGCCGCCGCCAGCGCCGAAGCTCCGTACGCTCGGGCCAGCCGCCAGCTGCCCCACGCAGTTGCAGCCCCTATCAGTCCGAAAACGCCTCGGGTCACGCCCAGGTATCCCCGGGGTTCCTCCAGGCCCACCAGCGTGGACAGCTTGAACAGCGCGGCCACCAGCCCGGGCAGCGTCCAGTTGCGGGCCCCTTCGATGAACTCCCAGGCCTGCATCCCGTAGCCGAAGACGAGCCGGTGCGCTGGCTCCAGGCTCTGGTAGATCTCATCCGGCCACGAGAGCCCGTCTTCCGTGAGCGCCAACCACACTCGGAGTGCGGCCCCCACCCCCAGGCTCAGGACGAGAACAGCCCGGGCGAGGAGCCGCTCGGCGGGGGCTTCAGCGGTGGGGGGGGAGGCGGACATAAGGGTTCACCACAGGGTTCACCACGCAAACGGTCCGGCGGGTGATATTCCACCCTTGCCGATGAACTCAATCCGGGTCTCACAGCTTCTCGAGGATCGCGAGTACGACCTCCGGCTTACCCTGGTGGCGGGCGAGCGTGGGCTGCAACGCCGCGTCAACTCCTCACGCATCCAGAAGCCGGGCCTGGCGCTCACGGGCTTCACCGAGCACCTCCACCCGCATCGGGTGCAGGTGTTCGGCAACACGGAGGTCTCCTACCTGCGCACGCTCTCCGAGGAGCGGCAGCGCGAGGTGCTGGACTCGCTCTTCCAGGAGGAGCTGGCCTGCGTGGTGGTGACCAAGGACATCCCCCCGCCCACGGCCCTGGTGGAGGCGTGCGAGAAGGCCGGGCTGGCGCTGATGCGCTCCCCGCTGCTCTCCAGCCAGTTCATCCAGCAGGTGCAGGCCTGCCTGGAGGAGGCCCTCACCGAGTCCAGCAGCCTGCACGGCGTGCTGATGGACGTGTTCGGCGTGGGCATCCTGCTGCTGGGCAAGAGTGGCATCGGCAAGAGTGAGATTGCCCTGGACCTGGTGATGCGCGGCCACCGGCTGGTGGCGGACGACATCGTGGACGTGACGCGGCGCCGGCCCGGCGTGGTGTATGGCACGGGCAACCCCGTCATCCGCCACCACATGGAGATCCGCGGCCTGGGCATCATCAACATCAAGGACCTGTTCGGCGTGGCCTCGGTGCGCGAGCGCAAGAAGATCGAGCTCGTGATTGAATTGCACGAGTGGGACCCGCAGCAGGAGTATGACCGGCTGGGGGTGGAGGACCGGTTCATGAACATCGTGGGCGTGGACATCCCGCTGTCGGTGGTGCCGGTGCGCCCGGGTCGCAACATGACCACCATCATCGAGGTGGCCGCGCGCAACCAGTTGCTCAAGCAGCAGGGTCACCACTCGGCGAGGGAGTTCGCCGAGCGGCTCAACCGCGCCATCGCCGAAGGGGCGATGCGCCGCTCCATGGGTGAGGAAGTCGAGTGAACACGGCCCCCGCCAAGCACGTCGTCATCATCACGGGCATGTCCGGCTCGGGTAAGTCCACCGCCATTCGCGCGCTGGAGGATGTCGGCTTCTTCTGCATCGACAACCTACCCATCCTGCTGCTGCCCAAGCTGACGGAGCTGGCCGGGGGCGGGCAGTTCGAGCACCTGGCGCTGGTGGTGGACGCTCGCGAGGGCATCTTCCTGCTGGATGCGCCGCGGGTGCTGGACGAGGTGCGCCGGGCGGGGCACCACGTGGAGGTGCTCTTCCTGGACGCGAGCGACGAGAGCCTCATCCGACGCTTCAGCGAGACGCGCCGCCGTCATCCGCTGGCGCCCACCGGCAGCGTGTCCGAGGGGATTCAAGCCGAGCGCGAGGCGCTCCATGACTTGAGGGAGCTGGCGGACCAGGTCATCGACTCGTCGGTGCTCAACGTGCACGACCTGAAGCGCATGGTGCAGGCGCGCTTCAACCCGGAGCCGACGAGCGGTCCGTCGCTGTCCGTCATGTCCTTCGGCTTCCGGCACGGGGTGCCGCCGCAGGCGGACCTGGTGTTCGACGTGCGCTTCCTGCCCAACCCGTACTTCGTCCCGGAGCTCAAGGGGCTCACGGGGAAGGATCCGCGGGTGGCGGCGTACGTGCTGGACCGCGAGGAGACGCAGCAGTTCGTGGAGAAGGTGGTGGACCTCTGCCAGTTCCTCTTCCCGCGCTACCAGAAGGAGGGCAAGGCCTACCTGACGGTGGCGCTGGGGTGCACGGGCGGCAAGCACCGCTCGGTGGCCATCGCCGAGGAGCTGCGCAAGCGCCTCGTTGGGGAGCATCAGCGCGTGCAGCTGTGGCACCGCGATGTCGAGAAGGAGTAGCCGCGCGGCGCTACCTCCTGGTTCGCGGGTTCTGAGGCGCCTCGCTTCGAGAACCGGCGGGGCGAGCCTCCCGTGCGGGCCCTCTTGTTCTGGCTCGCATCCGGGGTCGAATGTGATTCTTCGCCCCGCCATGCCGCGCTCCGCCCTCGTGCTCGCCGCATTCTTCGTCCTGCTCCTCGGGGGACTCTCCGCCCGGGCCCAGCCCTCCGCTCCCGTGAGCGAGCGGCGTCTGGCGGCAGTGCGCGTGGAGCAGGCTCCTCGGGTGGACGGGGTGCTCGACGACGACATCTGGCGGCGCATCCCCTTCACCAGCGACTTCCTGCAGAAGGAGCCCGAGCAAGGCAAGCCGTCCACGCTGCGCACCGAGGTGGCCTTCGTCTACGACGCGGAGGCCCTCTACGTGGGCGCGCGCATGGCCAGCGACAAGCCCGAGGACATCGAGACGGTGATGACCCGGCGCGACGAGAGCGGCTCCGCTGAGCGCCTCATCATCTCGCTGGACACGTATCGGGACCGGCGCACCGCCTACAGCTTCGCTGTCACTGCCGCGGGTGTGCGCGTGGACTGGTACCACCCACAGGACCACGAGTACGTCCGCGACTCCTCCTACAGCCCCGTCTGGGAGGCCCGCACCACGCAGACGTCCGAGGGCTGGGTGGCCGAGCTGCGCATCCCCTTCTCGCAGCTGCGCTTCAACGCCGCTGAGGAACAGGTGTGGGGCTTCAACATCAACCGCTACATCCCCCGCCGCAACGAGGACGCCTTCTGGGTGGTGGTGCCGCGTGATGTCACTGGCTGGGCCTCGCACTTCGGCGAGCTGACGGGCATCCGCGGTGTGGCGCCCTCGCGCCGCATCGAGGTGGTGCCCTACGTGGCCGGGGACCTCCAGGCGGTCTCGGGTACCAACCCACGTGCGGGCACGCCCTTCGAGAGCCGACGCCCGTACTCGGGCCGCGCGGGCCTGGACGCCAAGATTGGCCTGGGGCCCAACCTCACCCTGGACACCACGGTGAACCCGGACTTCGGACAGGTCGACGCGGATCCGGCCCAGGTGAACCTCACCGTCTTCGAGAACTTCTTCGAGGAGCGCCGCCCCTTCTTCACCGAGGGCGGCCAGCTCCTCAACAACAGCAGCGGCTACGGGCCCGTCTACTTCTACTCGCGCCGTGTCGGGGGGGCGCCGCGTCTCTCCGCGAGGGCGGACTTCGTCGAGTCCCCTCGGGCCAGCACCATCTGGGGCGCGGCGAAGCTCACGGGGCGGTTGTCCTCGGGCCTGTCGTTGGGGGCCCTGGGCGCCTTCACCGGTGACGCGTTCGCGGACACCTACGACTTCGCCTCCCAGGCGCAGGGCCGGGTGAAGCTGGATTCGCGCACCGGCTTCGGCGTGCTGCGCGCGCAGCAGGAGCTGGGGCCCGGCGGCTCGGTGGTGGGGGCCACCCTCACCACGATGTACCGGCACATCGGTGATGGGCAGGGCCTCACGCGGCAGCTCGCCCGTGAGGCGTACTCGGGGGGCGCGGACTTCCGGCTGCGTCTGGGCACCGACTACTTCATCTCCGGCTACGCGGGCGGCAGCCTGGTGCGTGGAGACCCCGAGGCCATCACCCGCCTCCAGGAGTCCAGCGCGCGCTACTTCCAGCGACCGGACCAGACGTACGTGGGTGTGAATCCCGAGGCCACCTCGCTGTCCGGCTACGCGGTGGGCGCGAAGGTGGAGCGGGTGAGTGGCGAGCACTGGCTGTGGAACGCCAGCGCCAACGCGCTGTCCCCCGGCTTCGAGCTCAACGACCTGGGCCGGCTCAACACCGCGGACGACCTCGACGTCAACCTGGGCCTCACCTACCGCGAGACGAACCCGGGCCGCCTGCTGCGCAACTGGGAGCTGGGCCTGTCCGCCGCCTCCAACTGGAACTACGGCCTCACACGCCAGTCCAGCTACCTCGAGCTGACCGGCTCGGCCACCTTCCCCAACTTCTGGGCGGGCGAGTTCCGGGTGACGTACCTGCCGCGTGCCTTCTCCGACTCACTCACCCGAGGCGGGCCGCTCATGCAGACGGGGCAGGGCGTGGACGGGGAAGTCATCCTCGAGAACAGCTTCAACGACACCACGCGCTGGAACGTGAGCGGTGGGGCGTGGGCGTACGAGCTGGGCACCCGGGGCGGCTTCGTGTCGGCCTCGCTCACCCTGCAGCCCCACCGGCGCCTGCGCCTGGGCCTGGAGCCCTCCGCCTCGCTCTACACCGAGGGCGTGCAGTACGTGGACACGCTGGCGGGCGGCCGCGCGGAGACGTTCGGCAAGCGCTACGTCTTTGGCGCGGTGCAGCGTCGCGAGGTGGCGCTGCGGCTGCGCGCCAACCTCTTCCTCTCCCCGGACCTGAGCATCGAGGCCTACGCCGAGCCCTTCGCCTCCAGCGGCTCCTTCAGCGGCTTTGGCGAGCTGGAGCGGGCTGGTGGCCTCACCTTGCGCCGCTATGACTCTTCCTCGCGCCTGGCTGACGGGGGGCTGGAGCTGGTGGATGGGGGCACCACCCTCCGCCTGGACGACCCGGACTTCAACCTGCGCTCCTTCCGCAGCAACGTGGTGCTGCGCTGGGAGTGGCGCCCGGGCAGCACGCTCTTCCTCGTGTGGCAGCAGGACCGCTCCATGCGCTCGGCCCAGGGCAACCCGCTGTCGCCTCGCTTCCTGGGGGATTCGCTCACCTCTCCTGGTGGCCACACCTTCGCCCTCAAGCTGAGCTGGTGGTTCCCCGCCGGCTGACTCCTCCCTCTCCCTCCAGGAGAGGGCCGGGTGCGGATTGCGCGCCTGCATCCTCACACCCTCGCTCGCGCGCCTCCATCCCATTGGGTGGCAAGATGCGGAAGTGATAGAGGGTTCCTCCTCTCGGCTGCCCGTGCCTCCTCGTCTGGCAGCCGACAGCGCATCGTCCGTTGGACGGTGAAATTGCGGGCGGGGAGGCGGAACCTGCCTTACCTTCCTTCAGGGAAGGGAAGGTGGGAGCGAGTAGGGTGGTGGCTTGGGTGCCAACGGAAACTTTCGGTGGGGGTTGCGCATCGCACCATTCAGGCGTAGTCAGGCAGCCCTGGGGGGGCTGGTGAGAGGTGATCATGGTCGGCCTCGTAGTGGCATCGCACGGACGTCTGGCGGACGAGCTGGTAGCGACCGCTGAGCAGATCGTGGGCAAGCTGCCCGCGGTGGCCACCTGCAACATCGAGCCTGGAACCTCTGTCGAGGAGCTCCGGGCGAAGATGCGGCAGGCGGTGGCCGCTTTGGATCAGGGTGATGGCGTCATCGTCATGGCCGACCTCTTCGGCGGCACTCCGTGCAAGGAGTCGCTGATGATGTGCTCGGAGCGCTGTCAGTCGGGCAAGCTGGAGGTGCTCGCGGGCGTGAACCTGCCCATGCTCCTGAAGGCCAACTCCCTGCGCTCGGAGGACCTGCCGCTGTCGGAGATGGCCAGCCAGTTGGCGTCCTACGGACAGCGCAACATCACCTGTGCTTCAGCCCTGTTGCGCGAGGCCCAGCAGCGTCAGCCGCAGCCGCCCGCGCCGCGAACTTGACGGCCCCCCGAGGGTGGGCGATTCGAGACTGCTGTGATCTCCCTGGTCCGCGTCGACAACCGCCTCATTCATGGACAGGTCGTCGAGGCCTGGCTCCCGCATTTGAAGGTCTCGCGCGTCGTCGTCGCTGACGACGAGGCCGCCAGCAGCCCGCTGGTGCGCGCGGCCATGTCTCTGGCCGTGCCGAGCGCCATCGAGGTCCAGATTTTTCCTCTGGCGCAGGTGGACTTCGCGGCCATCTCCAAGGATTCCGTCAAGACGCTGGTGCTGCTGCGGGACGTGGCGGCGGCGCCCTTCGCCCAGGCGCACGGGCTGAAGGTGGAGCAGCTCAACCTGGGCAACGTGCACTTCGGCACGGGCCGGAGGCAGGTGTCGCCGTCCGTCTTCCTGGCCGAGTCGGAGCTGCAGGCGCTGCAGCGGCTGGCGAGCTCGGGCATGAGGGTGGAGGCGCGGGCGGTCCCGGCGGAGAAGCCGGTGGAGCTGCCAGAGCTGCTCGAGCGGTGGGGAAAGGGGGCGTGAGTCTGTGAACGTGGGCTGGACCCAGGTGGCGCTCGCCGGCATCTGGGGCGGCCTCGTCGCAGTGGAGCGCAAGGCCTTCCTCCAGGCCATGTTCTCCCGGCCGCTGGTGGCGGCTACCGTCATGGGGGTGCTCCTCAACGACGTGCCCTCGGGGCTCTTCATCGGCATGTTGCTGGAGCTCTTCCACCTGGGCACGGCCAACCTGGGCGCCTCGTTGCCGGACAACGACACGCTGTCGGCCACTGGCACCTCGGCGGCGGCGGCCACCATGGCTGCCGCCACGGGCGCGGGCTCCACGCCGGCCCTCTGGTCCATCTCCATCCTCCTCTTCGTGGGGTTGGGGCGGGTGGGCCAGGTGGTGGACCGCGGGTTGGAGCGCTACTCGTCGCGGCTGGCGCGCAAGGCCCTGGCCTCGGCCGAGGCGGGCCAACTCACCCGGGCCATGCAGCAGAACCTGTGGGGCATGTGGCCGCACTTCGTCCTCTTCGGGATGATTACCGCCGCGTGCGCGCTGGCGGGCTTCTTCCTCGGGCCGCAGCTGGAGCGGCTGCCGCTGCCGGCGCTGAGGGGCCTGGCGTGGGCCTACCCGGCCATGGCCTCGGTGGCGGCCTCCATCGCCGCCCGGGGCAGCCATGCGCGGCGCGCCGCCTTGTACGCGGGCCTGGGGGCCGGAGCCGTCACGCTGGCCGTGGTGGTCTACCTCTACCTCCTGAGGGAGGGGGGATGAGCGTCGTCAGCCCGCCCCTCACCCGCGGAGTGCTGCTGCGCGTCTTCCTGCGCTCGCTCTTCCTGCAGGCCTCGTGGAATCCCCAGGGCATGCAGAACCTGGGACTGGCCTACGCCATCTACCCGGCCCTGGAGAAGCTCTACCCGGACAAGCAGGCGCTCGAGGAGGCGGTGCGCCGGCACCTCGTCTTCTTCAATACCCACCCGTATGTGGCCGCGGCCATCGTGGGCGGGGTCCTCTACCACGAGCAGCGGATTGCTCGGGGCGAGGAGCCGCCGGACAGGGTGGTGGCCTTCAAGGCGGCCCTCATGGGCCCCCTGGCGGCGCTGGGGGATGGCTTCTTCTGGCTGTCGCTCAAACCGGCCACCGGGGCGGTGTGCGCGGCGCTGGTTCCGGTGCTGGCGGCGTGGGCGGCGGTGCTCTTCCTCGTCCTCTACAACCTCGTCCACCTGACGCTCCGGGCCCGGTTGTACTTGCTGGGACTGTCGTTGGGGGACAGGCTGGTGGAGGCGGTGGCGCGGGCAAATCTCCCCACTCGGGGAGCGAAGCTGAGGGCGGTGGCGGCGGGGTGTGCAGGCGGGCTGGCGGCCTGGCTGGCCGTCACTTTCGGAGCCAATGCGGGCGGCCGGTTCGCACCCTTGCTGTCTGCGGGCTGCCTGGCCATGGGGGTAGCGTCCTACCTCTTGGTCGCCCGTCGTGTTCCTAACTACGTGGTGCTCTATCTCGCAGCGGGACTGGCCTGGGTGGCAGGGGCCTTCTTGTAGAAGAGAGGAGAACAGGGACTGGCAATGAGTGTGGCCGAAGGGACATTCGAGATCATCAACGTGCTGGGGTTGCATGCCCGGGCTGCGGCGCAGTTGGTTCAGGTGGCCAACCGCTACAAGAGCGAAGTGATGCTCCTGTGCGAGGGCCAGAAAGCCAACGCCAAGTCCATCATGGGCGTGCTGATGCTGGCGGCGGCCAAGGGCATGGAAGTGACGGTGACGTGTAAGGGGGACGACGCGGAGGCGTGTCTCCAGGACATCCAGAAGCTCATCGCCAATAGGTTCGGCGAGTCGCAGTGAAGCCAAACGCGCGGCGAGTCGCCGCAGACGAAGAAGGGACCGTGAGCAGCCAGGCCACCCCCACGTTGAGTCTGAAGGGCATCGGCGCCTCACCAGGCGTGGCGGTGGGCCACGCCTACATCCTGGACCGCAAGCGGGTGCGTACCCCCAAGCTGCGGCTGGCCGAGGCCGAGGTTGACCCTGAGCGGATGCGGATGAAGACGGCGTTGGACCTGTCCGACCGCCAGCTCTCCGAGCTCAAGGAGCAGATAACTCGGACGGAAGGTCCCGAGCACGGCCTCATCATCGAGGCCCACCGGTTGATGCTCCACGATCCAATGTTCGTGGACGAGGTGAACCGGCTGATTGTCGAGGACCGCATCAACGCGGAGTGGGCGGTGCGGCGGGTGGCGCGCAAGCTCAAGCACCTCTTCGACAACATCCCGGACGAGTACTTCCGGGAGCGGCGCTCGGACGTGGAGTACGTGGCGGACCGGGTGGTGCGCAACCTCATGGGGCAGGTGGTGGACGAGGAGGTGACGCTGCCGGACCACGCGGTGGTGGTGGCGCACGACCTGTCGCCAGCGGACACGGCGATGATGGCGCGCAGCGGGCGGGTGGCGGGCTTCGTCACGGACCTGGGTGGCCAGACGAGTCACACGGCCATTGTGGCGCGCGCACGTTCCACGCCGGCGGTGGTGGGGGCGGGGCGGGCCAGTGAGCAGATTTCGCCGGGAGACCTGGTGGCCTTGGACGGCACGCGGGGCACCATCCTGGTCAACCCCACGGAGGACCAGCTGGCGCTCTTCCACGAGACGATGCGCCGCCATCAGGAGAATGAGGCTCGGGCGCTGGAGGCCAAGGACCT
The DNA here is from genome assembly GCF_026626635.1 of Archangium lansingense. Taxonomy (GTDB): domain Bacteria; phylum Myxococcota; class Myxococcia; order Myxococcales; family Myxococcaceae; genus Archangium; species Archangium lansingense. Next base: position 11,810,360 of record NZ_JAPNKA010000001.1, on the reverse strand, counting down.
GCCGGCGCAGAGCACGGACGGCTTCCGCATGCGGCTGGTGGGAAACATCGAGTTCCCGGAGGAAATCGAGCCACTGCTGGCGCACGGGGCGGAGGGCATCGGCCTGTACCGCACCGAGTTCATGTTCCTGGACCGCAAGAGCCCGCCGACGGAGGAGGAGCAGTACCGGGCGTACCGGCAGGTGCTGGAGGCAATGGGCGGCAGGCCCGTCACCATCCGCACGCTGGACCTGGGCGGGGACAAGGTTCCGGGCAAGGGGAAGTTCGAGAAGGAGCCCAACCCGGCGATGGGGCTGAGGGCCATCCGCTACTGCCTGGCCAACCGGGAGCTGTTCCGGGTTCAGCTCCGGGCGCTGCTGCGGGCGAGCGTGCACGGAAACATGCGGATGATGTTCCCGCTCATCTGCGGCATGAGCGAGCTGCGCGAGGCTCGGAGCGAGCTGGAGGCCTGCCGCACGGAGCTGGGGCGTGCGGGCGTGCCGATCGGCAAGCGCTTCCAGGTGGGCATCATGGTGGAGACGCCGAGCGCGGCCCTGATTGCCGACCGGCTGGCACAGGAGGCGGACTTCTTCTCGGTGGGGACGAACGACCTCATCCAGTACTCGCTGGCCATCGACCGGCAGAACCGGGACGTGGCGTACCTGTACAAGCCGTTGCACCTGTCGGTGCTGCGCTCGCTGAAGAACATCGTGGCGGCGGCGAAGGAGGCGGGAATCCCGGTGGCCATGTGCGGAGAGATGGCGGGAGACCCCATCTACTCGCTGGTGCTGCTGGCGCTGGGCTTCGACGAGCTGTCGATGACGGCGGGGCAGATTCCGACGGTGAAGGACATCATCCGGCGGTCGAACCGTGCGGATGCGAAGCAGTTGCTCGATACGGCCATGGAGCTGACGACGGCGGAGGAGATCGAGCGCTTCATCCGCACGGAGATGGAAAAGCGCCTCGGCGACGTGCTGTGAGCCCCACCCCATGTCCCCTCTCCCTCTGGGAGAGGGCGAGGGTGAGGGTCTGCCTAGCTTCGGGGCTCCACCGAGTCCTCACCTGCCTTGGGTGTCTCGTGTGAGGCGACGTCGTGGTCAGCGACGAGCTGGTACTTCTTGCGGATGCGGCGGATGGCGCTCTCGAAGAAGCGCAGGCCGGCGAGGGCGAAGAGGGCGAGCCCCGTGGTGGCGACGGCGAGCACGGGCAGACCAAAGCCGACAGCGAGGCCCACGGAAGCGGTGAGCCAGAGGTTGGCGGCGGTGGTGAGGCCCCGGATGCTGGCGCCGTGGCGGAGGATGGCACCGCCGCCGAGGAAGCCGATGCCGACGACAACCTGACTGGCGATGCGGGTGATGTCGGCGCGAACCTCCGCGGGCGTGCTGGCGTCGAGCGGCTGCTCGGCGAAGAGGCTGCACAGCGTGAAGAGGCAGGAGCCGAGGCAGACGAGGATATGGGTGCGCAGGCCGGCGCTCTGCCCGCGCAGCTCGCGCTCGAAACCGAGCGCGAACCCGAGCCCGAAGGAAATACCAAGCCGGACGAGGGCGGTGCTCTGGTCCAGCATGGGCGGCTACTCTCCGAGCTCGATCTTCTCCTCGACATCCGCCTCGCTGAGGGTGGGGCGCGGGAGGGTGTCGAGCGTTGCGCTCAGGAGACGGAAGGTGGGGCCGACGTAGGGCGCGACGTCGGCGCCGAGCTCACCCGTGTACTGGACGGTGAGCTCCTTGTAGCGCTCGTCCTCGGAGGGCCAGCTTCCGGCGGCTTCGGCGGCCCAGACCTCCTGGCCGTCGCGGCAGCGCAGCAACTGGGCCTTCACGGCGGCCTCTACGCCGTTGCCGGTGCGCTTCACGTCGGGGGAGAGCCAGAGGACGCCCTCGATGCCTTCGACGCACAGGCCCTTCTGGGCGGTGTCCTCGGGAGCGCCAGCGATGGCGAGGCTGGTCTTGGCGATGAAGTCGCGGTTCTGGTTGACGTAGCGGCGGGCGATGAGGCTCCACAGCTCGCCGACGTCCTGCTTGCCTTCAGGGAGCGGCTGGGTGACCACGACCAGACGCTTGACCTGAGTCTTGTCCACGGTCTCGTAGTCGGGGCGGACACGGCTGCTCTTCACGGTGGCACAGCCGGCGAGCAGCACGAGTCCCAGCACGAGCGCGAGTCGATTCATCGTCGATTTCCTCTCCCGGCCCTACTCCCGGCGCGGGAGAGGGCGCCCGTTTCTACACCACTCACCCTACGGCCATCACCACCAGCCGGGACAGTCCGTACACCAGCACGGCCATGAGCGCCGCGGCGGGAATGGTGAACACCCACGCCCAGATGATGCGGCCAGCCACGCCCCACTTCACCGCGCGCCAGCCCTTGGTGGAGCCCACGCCCGTGATGGCGCCAGTGATGGTGTGCGTGGTGGACACGGGGATGCCCAGCTTCGCCAGCGCGATGATGGTGACGCCTCCACCCGTCTCCGCGGCGAAGCCGCCGATGGGTGCCAGCTTGGTGAGGCTGTGCCCCATCGTCTTCACGATGCGCCAGCCGCCGAAGAAGGTGCCCAGCGCGATGGCCGCGTGGCACGAGATGATCATCCACCAGTCGATGTGGAAGGGCCGGTCCTTCCAGATGGTGCCGAAGAGCACCACCGCGATGATGCCCATCACCTTCTGCGCGTCATTGGTGCCGTGGCTGTAGGAGAAGATGGCCGAGGATACGAGCTGCAGGCGCCGGAACCACGTGTCCACCTTCAGGGGCGTCTGCTTGTGCACCGTCCACGTGCTCAGCACCATCAGCGCCGTGCCGAGCACCATGCCGATGAAGGGCGAGAGCACGATGAAGACGGCGATCTTCGCGATGCCCGAGCCCACCAGTCCGGCGACGCCGAGCACCGGCAGCGTGGCGCCAATCATGCCCCCGGCCAGCGCATGGGAGGACGAGGAGGGCAGGCCCCACCACCACGTCAGCAGGTTCCACGCGATGGCGCCCATCAGCGAGGAGAAGATGACCAGGAGCACGGCTTCCGAGCCCGCTGCGCGCAGCATCTCGAAGTCGATGATGCCCTTGCCCATGGTGTTGGCCACCTTCACCCCACCGCCAAACGCGGCGACGAAGTTGAAGAAGGCGGCCCAGGCTACGGCCAGGTTCGGCGACAACACGCGCGTGGACACCACCGTGGCGATGGAGTTGGCCGCGTCGTGGAAGCCGTTGATGAAGTCGAAGATGAGCGCGACTCCGACAATGAGGACGACAGCGGTGAGCAGCATTACGAGTGCTCCAGGACCACGCCTTCGATGACGTTCGCCACACCCTGGCACTTATCCGTGGCCGTCTCGATGAGGTCGTAGACCTCCTTCCACTTGATGATCGTCAGCGGGTCCGCGCCGCTCTTGAAGAGCCGGCCCAGTCCCGCGCGCAGCACCTCGTCCGCCTGCGTCTCCAGGCGCTTGATCTCCTTGCAGCCCGCGAGGATCTGCTCGGGCTTCTTGATGAGCCGCAGCGCCGCCACCACCTCCTGGACCTTCTCGGCGCTGATCACCAGCAGCCGCGCCAGCTCCGTGGCGTCCGGCAGGCTCGACTGGATTTCGTAGTAGTGGATGCGGCTCGCCGCCGCGTTGGTCAGGTCCAGCACGTCGTCGATGCGCGACAGCAGGGTGTGGATCTGCCCCCGGTCGAACGGGGTGATGAACTGCTTGTGCAGCCGGTTGAAGGCGGTGTGCGTGACCTCATCGCCCTTGTGCTCAATGTCCTTGAGGGCCTGCACCCGGGTGGCTACGTCCCGGAAGTCGCTCAGCAGGGTGTGCAGCATCCGGGCGCCTTCCACCGTGACGGCACACTGGGCATCGAAGTCGTCGAAGAACTCGTCCGACTTGGGCATCAGCTTCTCGAGCATCGCGCTTCTCCTGGGCCGGACTTGACGCGTCCAGTCACCCATCCGTTGCGAGGGCGTGACTACAACACCTGTTGATAAGTACCAGCATGAAAGATGCGTTCGCGTCTCAAGGCGTTGGCAGCAGCGCGGTTACCCGCGCCACCACCTCCTGCACCTTGAAAGGCTTGAGGATGACCTCCACCCCCTGCACCCGGGAGTGAGCATCCGGACGGGCGGAGAGCACCAGGACGCGCAGGTGACGCGTGTCCGGGTGGGCCCGAAGCTGGCAGAACAGCTCCGCCCCATCCATGTCGGGCAGCATCAGGTCCAGCAAAACCAGGTCTGGCAGGGCCTCGCGTACCCGTGCCAGGGCCTCCGCTCCAGTATGAACCTGGGTGGTCGTGAAGCCCGCCCGCCCCAGGTTGTACGCCAGCAGCTCCGCCAGGTCCGGTTCGTCATCGACGATCAGGATGTGCGGCATGCGCGGACTGTAAGGGCCTCCCTCTCCAGTGCTCGTGACACTTTCGTGACACCTGGGCCCGAGCCGCACCCGCCGTTCAAGTTATCCAACTGCTGAGTGACTCGAACACCCACTGTCCGTTCTGGATTCGCGCCAGGTATCTCCCCCCGCGCCAGCGCGCGTTCCAAGTGATGAGGGCCTGGTCTCCCTTCGCGTTGAGGAGAAGGGAGACGTCGAGGCCGAAGAAGCGGCCGAAGCGTTCCTCGGCCTTCGCGATTTCCTCGGACGTGAATACGAGGGTACGCGAGGTCAGCCGGACGCCGCGCAGGCCGCCGCGCTTCATCTCGAGGAAGGTCACATCGTAGCGGGACTCTGGCGTGGTGCCCTTCGGGAGCCGCAGCACGTCCTGGGGGCTGTCTTCGTCGGGCAGGCCCACCTCCAGGCCCTTCTGCACGTGCTCCCCTTCATTCAGCATGGCGAGGAACGCTGCCAGCAGCCGGGCCTCGGGGCCCTCCGAGCCGCGGTCGACGGCGGGCACCTGCGGCAGGGGATCCTCTCCATCGGAGAGGCCATCCGCATCGGTGTCCGCGGCCTTCGGGTCGGTGAGGAAGCGCTCCTCGACGAGGTCCGGGAGCCCATCCGCGTCGGAGTCCCTCTGGAGCTCGGAGAGGCGGGCCTGGAGGAAGAGGTTCTTCTTCTCCCGCTTCGTCGTGAGCTTGAGGGGAGGGAAGGTGATGCTCTTCTCTTCCAGCTCACGCACCGAGGCCTCGAGCCGGAGCGTGTCGCCGTCGAGCATGGGGAGCGAGGACTTCTTCGCGAGCTCGTAGGGCCTGTATTGCCGCAGGCCCGTATAGAGGAGCGAGCTCCAGGTGCGGCCTCCATCCTGGGACTCGAGGAGCCAGTAGCCGCCGCCGGAGACTTCGCCCACCGGGTCCAGACGCTGCGAGAGGGCGAGGAGCAGGACGCGCTTGCCGGAGCGCTCGGCGCGCACGGCGTGGAATCCCGCGGGCGGCTGGAGCCCACTCTTGATGGGACTCCATCGCGGAGACGGCTTCGTCTTGGGTGCCTCGGCCAGTGGGTGCTCGGTGAAGGCCGAGGCGGACGGTGCGGCGAGCAGCTCTCGGATGCGGGGGGCGACTGGATCTGCCTCCGCTGCGGGCATGCTGTCCCCAGTCTGCTTCGGGAGGGCCGCGAGGGCGGACTCGAGCCGCGCGAGCCGCTCCTTGTCCGCGGCCTCGAAGGTGGCCCGTGCGCCGTCGAGGAAGGTGAGGTGGGCCTGCAGCGGCATCACGTCGGGTTTCCGCCGCTCGGATTCCACCGCGAGGCTCAGGTGATCTCGCGCCTCCTCCTGGTAGCGGGACTGGAAGACCTGGGCGAGCATCAAGTTCCACGGGTACTCGAGTACCCGGCCGCAGCGCGCATCCGCGACGAGGAGCGAGAAGGGGTCGGCCCCAGGCTCCGGCTTCAGGAGGAAGGAGAGGAGGGCGTGATGGACCTCAGGCGAGCAGTCCTTGCCCTGCTCTCGGAGATTCGAGGGGACCGGCGCCGCGTGGGCGAACCAGTCCGCTGCCGCCTGCGTGTCTCCTCCGAGCAGCAGGGCCGCGGCGAGTCCGGGGCGCAGGTCTCCCGGGGGCTCCACCTCTATGCGATCGCCTCCAACGGTGGAGATGTAGTGGGAGTCCTGCACGGTCCATCTCCCCGCGAGGAGCGCCTCCCGCGCCGTGGCCGGGAGCTGCCGGGCCAGCTCCACCGCGAGCGAGGGTTGCTGCTGCTTCAGGAGATTGCGGAGGAGCCGCTCGGCGGTTGCGGCAGGGAAGTCCCCGTCCTGATGGGCGCGCAGGGCCTGGAAGGCGGCGAAGTAGAACAGGGTGGCCGTCCTCCCGTGCTCTCCCAGTCCGAGCGCCTCGAGCGCGCGTGGCAGCACCTCCGGCTGACGGCTGACGGCGAGGGCGGCAAGCGGAACGTGCCAACCATGGAGGTCTCCGCCCATCCGTGAGAGTTGGATGGCCGTCTCGACGGGAGCAGGAGCTGCATCCAGGGCTTCGAGGAAGCGCGCCTCGAACTCCTGTTTTGGCACCAGGTAGCTCTGGGGCAGGGTGAGTATCGCCGTGAGCACGACCAGACTGCCGGGAGCTTCGTGCGCGGCGGTCAGATAGGACTCCAGCGCGCGCCGGACCTGCTCGGGAGTGAGCGTTGCCCAGGGGTCGTCCGGTGGGATGGTCACGAGCTGGCCGAGGAGCAGCGCTCGTGCTGCGGCTGCGTTCAACGCGTACCGCTCCCGCAGCTTCGCGATGACGTGACCGGGCTCGGGGTGTTCGAGCGCGGCTCGTACGATGACCGTGTAGGGATCCTCCAATCCCAGACGCTCGAAGTGCGGCTCCTCATCGTGCTCGGGAGGCTCCTTCAACCTTCTGAAGGTCTGGAGGAGCTCGTGCAACTCGGCAGCACTGGCGGGAGCGGAGGCCGCGAGCGTGGGGCTCGTGAGCCCGAGCAGGAGCAGAGCCAACAGCCACGGGCCCACGACGAACACACCAGGCTTGTGCACGAGGTACCCTCCGATTCACTTCGCGGAGGATACTCTCGTGCTCGGAGCCGCGGGCGCTCAGACCTTGTAGAGCAGGTCCATGTACTTCTTGAGCAGGTCGCTGATCAGCCCCCGGAAGGGAACCGTGCCCGCCATGCCGTAGACGGGCGCCATGGTGCCCTTATCGGACGGGTGGGCGCGCACGTGCTCGACGGCGGCCTTCAGGTCCTCGAGGAAGCGCTCGGCCACGCCGGGCTGGGTGTGCCGCTGGGTGACGCACAGGTGCACCGAGGCCGGCTTGTGCAGTCCATTGAGGCTCCAGCCCTTCTCGCTCAGGTGCTCCATCACCTTGTAGATGTCCACGTCGCTCGAGCCGAAGGCGATGACGAAGAGCGGCTCGCCGAGCACGTGCAGTCCGGGAATGGAACGGATGCCGCGCTTGATGACGCTGGCCGTCTCCAAGATGCGCCGGGTGGCGTCCAGGTAGCCCTCCTCGCCAGTGGCCACGAGCGAGGCCCAGGCGGCCGCGATGAGCGCACCGGGCCGGCTGCCGGAGAAGGTGGGGGAGAAGTAGATGCCGCCGGGCCACTCGGTGGCGGTGAAGTACTGGTGCGAGCGCAGCGCGGTGCCGCGGTACAGCACCACGGACGTGCCCTTGGCCGCGTAGCCGAACTTGTGCGTGTCCGCGGACATGGTCGTCACGCCGGGCAGCCGGAAGTCGAACTCCGGCACCGGGTAGCCGAGCTTGCGCGCCCAGGGGAGCACGAAGCCGCCCAGACACGCGTCAGTGTGGAAGCCGATGCCCCGCTTGCGCGCCAGCTCCGACAGCTCCTCGATGGGGTCGATGACCCCGTGCGGGAACCCCGGCGCCGAGCCGATGACCACGATGGTGTTGCGGTTGATGGCCTTGCGCGTGGCCTTCACGTCCGCGCGGTAGTCCGGCCCCACGGGCACACGCACCATCTTGATGCCGAAGTAGTGCGCGGCCTTGTCGAAGGCGGGGTGCGCGCTGGACGGGGCCACCATCTCGGGCCGGGTGATGCCCTTCGTCTCGTGCGCCCAATCCCGGTACGTCTTCATCGCGAGCATGATGCTCTCGGTGCCACCCGAGGAGAGCGCGCCGCAGATGTGCTCTTCCGGGGGCCTGCCCGCGTTGGCCTCGGCGGCGCCGAGCATGTGGGCCGTCATGGCCACCACCTCGGCCTCGAACTTGGTGGCGCTGGGCCAGAGGTCCGCGTGCAGCGGGTTGCTCTGCGAGTTGATGGCGTACACGCGGTTGAGGAAGTCGATGTGCTCGGAGTCACCGTTGTACACGGCCCCCGACACGTAGCCGTCCTTCCAGCGGTCCTCCTCCTTCTCGCGCATGCCCCCCATCTGCCGCAGCACCTCCTCGTGCGAGAGGCCCTTGGTGGGCAGCGTTTGGAAGGTGGGCGTCTGGCCGCGGTAGGGCTTCAGTCCGCCCTCCAGCTCGGCCAGCATCGAGTCCGTCTCCTTCGACAGCCGGTCGCGCAGCAGGGGGACGTTCTTGAGGTACCGCTCCGCCACCGAGAGCAGCCGGGGCGGCACACGATTGAGGAGATTCGTTCCGAGCTCGGGAAGATCCATGGTGTTCCTGTGCTCCTGTGAGGGCGTTAGGCGCCGCGGGCCCGGTTGAGCCGCGCGAAGATGGCCTTGTTGGACTTGTAGAGGTTCACGAACTCGCCGAAGAGCTCGTCATAGAGCCCGCGGTTCTGGGGGTTGGGTTCGAAGGTGTTGGCGACGGGGACGAGCGAGGGAATCTCGTCCACCGTGAGGTGCCCAAGGGCCAGGGCCGCCTGGAAGGCCGCGCCGCGTGCGTTGGCGAGCACGGGCTCGTCCACTCGCTGGATGGTCCGGTCCAGCACGTCCGCCATGATCTGACACCAGAGCTTCGAGCGGGCACCGCCGCCGATGATGCGGAGGGAGTCCAGCCTGCGGCCGACGAACTTCTCCACGTAGCTGAAGAGCCAGCGCGAGTTGTAGGACACGCCCTCGAGCACGGCGCGCACCATGTGCCCGCGGGTCGTCTTGAGGGACTGGTTGAAGAAGCCGCCGCGCAGGTACTGGTCATCCACGGGGCTGCGCTCGCCGTTGAGCCAGGGCATGAAGAGGAGCCGGTCGCTGCCCGCGGGGATGCGCTCGGCCTCCGTCTCGAGCACCTTGTAGAGGTCCACCGGGGCCTGGCCCTGGTCGCCCGTGTTGGCGTACCGGGCGAGCTCCTCGTGGCCGAAGAGGATGTTGTCCTTGAGGAAGGACAGACAGAGGCCGGCGGACTCCTGCTCGTTGGTGAGGATGTAGCGGCCCGGGAGTGCCGAGGGCAGGGTCCCCATCTGGTGGAAGACGTCCGTCTTCTTGAAGGGCAGGTGGCAGGCGATCCACGAGGACGTGCCGACGCACAGGTGGGGCTCGAAATCGCGCACCGCGCCCGAGCCCACGGCGGCGGCGAGGATGTCCGGGGCCCCGGTGATGACCTGTACCTTGTCGCTCAGTCCGAGGGCGCGAGCGGCCTCGGGCTGGAGTGGGCCGAGCACACTGGCGGCAGGCACCAGGTCGGGCAGCTTCTCGCGCGGCAGGCCCGCGAGCTGGAGCAGCTGCTCGGCGTAGTGGATGCGCTGGAGGTCGCGGTTGTCGGTGACCCAGTGCAGGGTGATGGTGTCGTAGGAGGAGGCGAAGCGGCCACTCAGCTTCAGGTTGAGCCAGTCCTTGGGCTCCAGGAACTTGTAGGTGTTGCGGTAGAGCTCGGGGTGCTCGCTCTTCAGGAAGAGGATGTGGCCGAACGGGTCCTTCCCCGAGAGGGTAGGCGCGCCGCCGGTCAACCGCACCCAGGTGAGCAGGCGGGCGATGCCGAAACCCTCGACGGGGATGAAGCCGTGGACGGCGCGCCGCACGTGGGGCGCGCCTCGCGAGTCCATCCAGATGATGGCGGGATGCAGGGGCTTGCCGCGCTCGTCGACGGCGACGGTGCCGGACCACTGGGAGCTGATGTTGATGCCGACGATGTCGTCCGCGGAGACGACACCCTTGCCGAGCAGGCGCTGCGTGCCGCGGACGATGGCGGACCACCACGCCTCGGGGTCCTGCTCGGCGCCGCCGTCGGCCAGCAGGTGGACCTCTTGGGGCTCCACCTCACCGCCGAGGATGGTGCCGCGGAGGGTGACGGCCGCCAGCTTCACGGCCGAGGTCCCGAGATCGATGGCCAGGATGGATGGGTTACCGGTGGTGGGCACCCCGGTAATGTAGCGAGCCCGGGCCGGGAAGGGACTATTCGTCTCGGCTTCCCTGGTGCCCGGGCTCTTTCTCAACCGGCGAGATACGGCTTTTTACCGGAGGGGCGGACACGCGTGAGGCGCGGCCCGGCCCCTGTCTCGGCGGGAGTGCTTCAGGCCGCCTCGGACTTGTCCTTGCCGGAGGGCTGCTCGGAGGGCGTATTCGTCACGCCGTCCTGCAGCTTGCGCGGCAGCCGGTCCCACATCACCTGCATCACCGCGGCGAGCACCGTGAAGGACACCACCAGCGTGGTGATGAGGCCGATGCACGCGACGACGCCCATGGACTTCAGGCCGTTGTGGCTGGCCACCAGGAGGGCGGCGAAGCCCGCGGCCGTCGTCAGGGTGGACGAGGCCACCGCGGCGCCGATGCTGCGCAGCGCCACCACGGGCGAGGTGCCCTCCAGGAAGCGGTGCAGCAGGTAGAGGCCGTGACTCACCCCGAAGCCCAGGAGGATGGGCAGGATGATGATGTTCATGAAGTTCAGGTGCAGGTCCCACACCGTCATCAGACCCAGCATCATCGCCAGACCCACCGTGAGCGGGATGACGGAGGCCAGCGCCAGCTTCACGTTGCGGAAGTCCAGGTAGTGCATCACCAGAATCCAGAGCGTCACCAGGAGCACGGAGAGCTGGCCGTCGGCGAGCACGATGCGCGCCAGCCGCGCGAAGAGCTGGGCCGCACCGGCCGCCCGGCGAACCTGGGCCTCGGCGATGACGTTGCCCTGCGCATCCTTCACCTCGGGGGTGGGGATGTGGTTCGTCTGGTCCACGAAGGTGAGCATCTTCTTGCCGTCCCAGAGGTCCACGCTCGGGTAGATGAACGTCAGGTAGCCGTGGTTCTCCGGCTTCGTCTCCGGCAGGTGGCGGAACTGCGAGGCGTAGACTTCAGGCACTTCGTGCACGCCGTAGGGCCGGGCCTCCAGCATCTTCATGAAGAGGGCCGCCTTCTCCTGCGCCTCCGGAGGCAGCGCCGCCACGTCGATGTCCTTGAGCTCCTCCTGCCACTCCTGGAGGATCTTCGCGTTGGCCGCGGCCCGCTCCGGCGGCGGGACGAAGGTGTAGATGCTCACCACCTGGTCGATGGCGGAGTACTTCGTCTTGCGCTTCTCCGGATCCTCGAGCTCGTCGTAGATGGCCTTCGCCTCCTCCAGCGTCTTGCTGTAGACGGCGATGGGATCTGCGGACATGTCGAAGCGCTGGCTGATCTCATCCTGCAGCCTTACGGACGACTGGCCCTCGGGGATGAGGGCGCGGCTGTTGTAGTTGAAGCGGATGCCGGCCTTGAGTCGGTCCGCCCAGGAGGCGGGCTTGTCCGTGGGCACGTCCACGTCGCTCCGGGGAACGGCCAGGAAGCACAGGACGCCCACGATGACGGTGCTCACCCCGAGCATCAGGCCCGGCTTGGGAATCCGCAGCTCCTTGCCCGTGGTGGCGTTCTGCGTGGCCGGCGGCTTCATCTCGCCGATGAGCTTCTTGGGCAGCTCGGGGTTGATGCGGCCCGCGAGCGCCAGCAGCGCCGGGCTCCAGGCGAAGAGCAGCACGCCGATGAGGAAGGTGCCGCAGCCGGCCAGGAAGCCGAACTGGCTGAAGCCGCGGAAATCGCTGACCATCAGCACGAGGAACGAGCCGGACGTCACCACCGCGGACACCAGCGCCGGACGGCCGGCGTTCACCACCGCGTCCTGGATGGCCACGTCATAGGGCTTGCCGTGGCCCAGCTCCAGCCGCGTGCGGAAGATGAAGTGGATGCCGTAGTCGATGCCGAACCCCATCAGCAGGCCGCCGAGGATGCTGGTGATCATGTTGAGCTCGCCCACGGTGATGTAGGTGAAGCCCATGGTCATGATGGTGCCGAGCACCGTGCCGACGGACACGATGAGGGTGGGCACCCACTTGCGGAAGGCCAGGATGGTGATGATGAAGATGGCCGCGAAGGCCAGCAGCGACACCGGCTGGAGCGACTCCTCGATGGCATACGAGTCGTCCACCGCCGTCTTGTAGGAGCCGGTGAAGCCGTAGGCCACCAGCGTCTTGTCGCCCATCTTGTCGTAATCCTCGATGAGCTCCACGCCGCCGGCCTTCTCGCTCTTGGAGTAGGCCGCGAGATCCGCGCGCAGCTTCTCCACGTAGACCTTCGTCTTGGCGAGCTGGTTGGAGTCCCACATCGGCTTGATGAGGATGAGCATCATCTTCCGGTCCTTGGAGATGTAGTAGTCATCCCGGATGCTCTTCTTGCCGACGCTGCTGTACTTGTCGACGAGGTCCTGCATCTCGAGCTTCACCGGCTCGGTCTTCTGGATCTCGATGAAGAAGGGGTTGTTGCGGCGGAGCTGATCCTTGAGCCACGCCATGATGCGGCGCTTGCCCTCGGCCAGGTCCTCCGTCTTGATGAAGAGGCCCATCTGCTGTTGCACGAACTCGACGGGCACCTTGTAGGTGATGAAGCGGACGTTCTCCTTGTCCGCGTTCAGCCCGGCCGCGATGTCGTCGGCGACCTTCTTGAGGGTGGCCTCGTCGTCGGCGCGCAGGCCCATGATGAGGTAGCCGCTGCCACCCACCATGTCGATGACCCGCTTGACGTCCTTCACCTCGGGCAAGTCTTGCGAGATGAGGTCGAGCTGGTTGGAGTTGATGGTCAGCTTCGTGGTTCCCCACAATGACACGCCGGACAGCGCGAGGATCGCGAGGATGACGAGCCCGGGCCTACGGACCAGCATTCTGGCGTAGGCGAGAGCAAAGCGGGGCGTCTTGTGGGTCGAGTCACTCATGCGGCCGCGGACCCTACCGGAGAACGGACCTCATCAGAAGCACGGCGAGATGCCTCGGCTGCCCGGCCGCTGTATCACTTGCTGCACACCCTCTCCCTCTGAGAGGGGCTTGAGTTGCGGGTCGATTTATTCCCAGGTTCCACGGGCCTGGGATTTCAATCAGGGTGGACCCGCGTCATCCCTTACCCCGGCCCCTCACCCCGGGGGGAGAGGGTCAAACTCGGGGAGGCAAGAGGAAGGCGCGGGGGTCGCGCAGGAAGCGCACGCTCATCAGTCGGACCAGTCGCAGCACCTCCGCTCGGGGCACGTCTCGTGCCCTCAGGGCCACGCCCAGGGCGAGCGAGAAAGACACTCCGAAGTTGATGGCCAGCGTGAGCCCGATGCCCGCCAGGGCCGCGAGGAAATCCGGCCGCAGGACGGCTGTGGGGCCCAGCGCGTACCCGGCCAGGCAGAGCTGCCCGAAGGACAGCGTCACGTGCCGCACGTCCAAGGGCAGCCCGAAGAAGTTCCCCACCACGGGGAGCAGGGCCAGGAGCACGCCGATGCTCACATTGCCCCCCAGCGCGGCAATATTGTGCGAGAAGACGCTCGCCAGCTTTCCCGCTCCAGCGTCGCCCAGCGTCCGCCGCAGCACGCGGTGGTGCGCGAGCGCCTCGGGGATTTGCCGGTACACCGCCCAGTTCTCCAGCCACCCCGCCACCAGGCTGGACAGCCATAGCAGCACCCCCGTCAGCGCCGCGTAGAAAACGGTGCCGCTGCGCCATGGGTGCAGCGCGTCCACTACGTAGTGGGCCTGGGCCGTGTCGAGCAGCGGGTGCCCCTTCCACCAGGCGAAGGCCATCGACAGGCCCACCGCCGCCGGCAGCACCGTGCACATGTTCCCCACCGCCGTGGCGAGCTGCGAGCGGGTGATGCGCGGAATCAGCTCCACCAGGTGTGACAGGCGCCCAGTCGTGCCGCCCTGGCCGATGGCGCTCCCCAGCGTGGCCGCCGTCTTGGAGGGCTGCTGGGTGGCGAGTGTGGAGCCCGTCACCTGCATCAGCAGGAAGCTGCCCACGTAGGTGCCCGCCAGCACCAGCCCGTAGAAGAAGGGCGCCAGCGCGAGCGTGGTGGCATACAGCATGAGGCCGGCGGTGAAGGCGGTGATGAGCCCGCCGCCCGCGGCCGAGTGCACCAGTCGGTGGTACTCGGCCCGCGTGGTGGTGATGTCGTGCTCGCCCGAGTGGCCCGCGCGCTCGATGACCTTGCGCGCCAGCAGCCGCGCGTTGCTCGCGACCACCGCGAGCACCGAGCGGTCCGCGTGAGCCCGGCGCAGCAGGTCCGCCAACAACACGAGGCTCTCGCGCCAGCGTGCCTCGCCCGGCGCCGCGCCCAGTATCCGGGCGATGGCCTCCATCCGCTCCAGGCTCCGGCGGATGCGCTCCAGCCGGTACACCAGGTCCACGCTCACCCCGTACTGCTCGAGGTGGCTGGTGACGATGGCCACCACCTGGTGGCACTCCGCCACCACGTCGCCCAGCTCCCGCAGCGAGTCCGGTGCGGCGTCGCGGGCCAGCACGCCCTCACACACCCGGCGCAGCTTCAGGAAGGGCGAGGCGCGGAAGGACACCTCCGGACAGCGCTCCCGCACGTCCTCGGCCAGCCCCAGGGCCGCTGCCTGCACGGCCAGCAGGCCCAGGGCATCCACCAGCGAGGCCCGCACCATCTGCGCCGGTGCCCTCACGGGAGGCTGGGTGCCTCCCTGCACCAGGGCGGAGAGTCGCGCCAGCAGCTCCGGCGGCAGGCTCTCCAGCCAGGAGGCGTCCTGGGGCACGGGAAAGAGGCGCAGGAGCAGCTCGGAGAGCTGGTGATCCTCGGGGGGCGTGGGCAGCAGGCGGCGTGCGAGCCGGTCCGACACCTCACCGAAGAAGCCCAGCCCGGCGGGCAGGCCCACCTGGGAGAAGAGCTTCAGCCCGCTCGTCGCGGCCATCACCTCTCGCACCAGGACGGCCACGGGCTCGCGGGCCGAGGCCCTCGTCTCCAGCACACGCAGCAGCAGGGCCAGGCGCGTCACCACCGCGGGGGCCTCGGGCTCCGCGGGCTCCATCAAGCCCAGGGCGGGCTTGGGGTCTTGCAGCCAGGCGACGCACCGCTCCACCCACTCCAGGCGGGCTTCCAGGCCCTCCGAGGGCACTTCGGCCAGCAGCTGTTGGAGGTCCCTGACGGCGGGGTGCCCTGGTGCGCGCGGGGCGAACTGGACGCAGAAGGCGTCCACCTCGCGGGAGGAGCGCCCTTCTCGCAGGGGGGCCGGCTGGGGGAGGGGGACGGACATCGGTCCATCCTCTCTACTCCACCTGTCCGCAGGTACAACCGGCTTCACCTCCGGGCGCCCGTCCGCCTGGCACCCGGAGGGTGGGGGCTACTACTTCTTGGTCAGCTCGGCTTCCTTCGCGCGCATCAGCTGCAGCAGGTGGTCCCAGCCGCCCTGCTTCATGATGGGCCGGACCTGGTCATCGCGGATGCCGGTGAGCATCGAGTCGCCCAGCACCGCCACGTCCAGCACCTTCCAACCGCCCTGGCTCTTCACCACGGAGTACTGGAGCTTCATCTCCTGCTTCTTCAGCGGGTGCTCGATGACGACGGTGGACTTCACGTTCGCCTTCTCCCCCTCCACCGCGGGGTCCTCGTAGGTGATGGAGGCGAGGTTCTTGAAGTTCTCGCGCACCTTGGGGAAGGCAATCTTGGCGAAGAGGCTGTTGAAGAGCTTGGTGAACTCCTTGCGCTGGGCCTCGGTGCCCTTCTCCCAGTCCTCGCCGAGCAGGAAGCGGCCCTGCTCATCGTTGGCGAGCTGCTTGAGGGCCAGGTCATCCTTGCTGTAGCGCACGGACTGCACGACGGTCTTCACCGGCTTGGCCACTGGCTCGTTGGGCGCGGCGAGCACCGGCAGGGCGAGGGTGAGGGTGGCCAGCAGGCTGAGGGAGCGGAGGCGAGCGTTCATTCAGTTCCTTCCTTGCAGAGGGCTGCTTCTGTAGCGCAATGGAACGGACGAGCGCGTGCGAAATTCACGTGGCACTCGGCGCTGGGCTCGGGGGGTGGCCAGCCTGCCAGGAGGGCCTGACAGACACCTTCCCGCGAATTCTCCAGGCCGTCTCGGGGTTTGACTCCTCTGGAGCCCTACGTTTAGTGTCCCCGCTCTTCAAGTAGTTGCCGTGAGCGGTACCCCCCCTGAAGCCGAAGACGACATGCCGACCGACTACCTGTTCACCTCTGAATCCGTCACTGAAGGGCACCCGGACAAGATCGCCGACCAGATCTCCGACGGCGTGCTGGACGCCATCCTCTCCAAGGATCCCCAGGGCCGCGTGGCCGTGGAGACCCTGGTGAAGACGGGCCTGGCCATCGTCGCAGGCGAGGTGACCACCAACTGTTACGTCGACATCCCGAAGATCGTCCGCAGCACGATCTGCCGCATCGGCTACACCGATAGCTCCATGGGCTATGACGGCAACACCTGCGGCGTCATGGTGGCCATCGAGGGCCAGAGCCAGGACATCGCCCGGGGCGTGGACAACAAGAAGGAGCAGGGCGCCGGCGACCAGGGCATGATGTTCGGCTACGCCTGCGACGAGACGCCGGACCTGATGCCGGCCCCCATCCACTACGCCCACGCGCTCACCCGGCGCCTGGCGGACGTGCGCCGCAAGACGCACGACTGGCTGCGCCCGGACGGCAAGAGCCAGGTCACCGTCGAGTACCGCAACGGCCGCCCGGTCCGCATCGACGCGGTGGTGGTGTCCACGCAGCACTCGGATGACGTCTCCAACAAGCGCATCCACGAGGCCATCCGCGAGGACGTCATCGCCAAGGCGCTGCCCAAGAAGCTCATCGACGCCAAGACGAAGATCTACATCAACCCCACCGGCCGCTTCGTCATCGGCGGCCCCATGGGCGACTCCGGCGTGACGGGCCGGAAGATCATCGTGGACACCTACGGCGGCATGGGCCGTCACGGTGGCGGCGCCTTCTCGGGCAAGGACCCGTCCAAGGTGGACCGCTCGGCGGCGTACATGGGCCGTCACATCGCCAAGACGGTGGTGGCCGCGGGTCTGGCTCGCCGCTGCGAGGTGCAGGTCTCCTACGCCATCGGCGTGGCGGACCCCGTGAGCGTGCTGGTGGACACCTTCGGCACGGCCACCGTGCCCGAGCAGAAGATCGAGGCCGCCATCAAGCGCACCTTCGGCCTCAAGCCGCGGGAGATCACCGAGTACCTGGACCTGCTGCGGCCCATCTACCAGAAGACCGCCGCGTACGGTCACTTCGGCCGCTCCGAGAAGGAGTTCACCTGGGAGCGCACCGACAAGAAGGACACCCTGCGTGAGGCCGTGGCGGGCCCGGCTGGCACCTCCCGCCTGAAGGCCGTCTGAAGTCCGTTGGCGGACCGTCAACGCTGAGCGTCCCAGATTGTTGAAACGCGCGTGAGCCCCGGTAAGGCTCACGCGCGTTTTCTTTTTTCTCCACCCCCGAAGGACTCTCCATGGCGAAGGTCGTGAGCCTCAAGAAGGCGAAGCGCGCCAACAGCGCGCCGGTGCACGCGGACATCAAGGATCCCCTCCAGGCCGAGAAGGGCCGTGGCCGCATCGAGTGGGCCGGGCGGACGATGCCGGTGCTGCAGCAGATCCGCGAGCGCTTCGCGAGGCAGAAGCCCCTGAAGGGCGTGCGCCTGACGGCGTGCCTGCACGTGACGGCGGAGACGGCCAACCTGGTGATTGCCCTGAAGGAGGGCGGCGCGGAGGTGTCCCTGTGCGCCTCCAACCCGCTGTCCACCCAGGACGATGTGGCGGCCTCGCTGGTGGTGGACCACGCCATCTCCGTCTTCGCCATCAAGGGCGAGGACAACGAGACCTACTACCGCCACATCCACGAGGCGCTGAACACCCGGCCCCAGCTCACCATGGATGACGGGGCGGACGTGGTGGGCGTGCTGCACAACGAGCGCACGGAGCTGCTGGAGCACGTCATCGGTGGCACCGAGGAGACCACCACGGGCGTGGTGCGCCTGCGCGCCATGGCGAAGGAGGGCGTGCTGAAGTACCCGATCATCGCGGTCAACGACGCGAAGACGAAGCACCTCTTCGACAACCGCTACGGCACGGGCCAGTCCACCCTCGACGGCATCATCCGCGCCACCAACCGGCTGCTGGCCGGCAGCGTCTTCGTGGTGGCCGGCTACGGCTGGTGCGGCCGAGGCCTGGCGATGCGCGCCCGCGGCATGGGCGCTGACGTGGTCGTCACCGAGGTGGACCCTACTACCGCGCTCGAGGCGGTGATGGACGGCTTCCGCGTGATGCCCATGAGCGAGGCGTGCCGGATTGGCGACTTCTTCTGCACGGTGACGGGCAACATCGACGTCATCCGCCAGGAGCACTTCGAGAAGATGAAGGACGGCGCCATCGTCTCCAACTCGGGCCATTTCAACGTGGAGATCGACCTGAAGACGCTTCAGCGGATGACGAAGCGCCGCGCCGTGCTCCGCGAGTTCGTGGAGGAGTTCACCCTCAAGAACGGTAAGCGCATCATCATCCTGGGCGAGGGCCGCCTCATCAACCTCGCCGCCGCCGAGGGCCACCCCTCCAGCGTGATGGACATGTCCTTCGCCAACCAGGCGCTCGCCAGCGAGTTCATGGTGAAGAACCACCGCAAGCTGGAGAAGAAGGTCTACGCGGTGCCGGAGCACCTGGACCAGGAGATCGCCCGGCTGAAGCTGCGCGCCATGGGGGTGAAGATCGACAAGCTCACCCCCGCGCAGGTCAAGTACCTGGGCTCCTGGCAGGAGGGGACCTGACCTTGTCCATCGCGTCGTAGGTGGCCGTCTTGTAGGCCTCGGAGAGGGTGGGGTAGTTGAAGCACGTCTCCACGAAGAGGTGTGCGCCGGCGCCCGTCATCAGCGCCAGCAGCCCCACGTGCACCAGCTCCGAGGCCTGCTCGCCCAGCACGTGCACGCCCAGCAGCCGCAGGTCCTCGCGGCGGAAGAGCAGCTTCAGCAGCCCGTGCGACTCGCCAATGATTTGCCCGCGCGGGTTGGTGGAGAAGGCGGCCCGGCCCACCACGTAGGGGATGTCCTTGGCCTTGAGTGACTCCTCCGTCTCGCCCGCCATGGACACCTCGGGGATGGTGTAGATGCGTAGGGCAGCACCGGAGCCATCCGGTTCGCCTCCAGCCCGAAGGCGTGCATCACCGCGATGCGCGCCTGCTCCATGGACGTGGACGCCAGCGCGGGGAAGCCAATGACGTCCCCCGCCGCGTAGATGCCCGGCACCGTCGTCTGGTACTCGGGCCCCACCTCCACCTGTCCTCGCGCGCCCAGCTTCACCCCCACCGCCTCCAGCCCCAGCCCCGCCGTGTTCGCCGAGCGCCCCGAGGCCACCAGCACCTGGTCCACCTCCAGCCGCTCGCCCTCCTTCAGCGTCAGCCGGATGGACGCATTCGGGTCCGGTGGCACCTCCACCGCCTCCACCGTGTGACCTAGCCGCATCTTCACCCCGAGTGCCTCCATGCGCCGCTTCAGCAGCGCCGAGAGCTCATCGTCCAGGAAGGGCAGCAGCTCGGGCTTGGGGTCCACCAGC
Organism: Archangium lansingense; assembly: GCF_026626635.1. GTDB lineage: Bacteria > Myxococcota > Myxococcia > Myxococcales > Myxococcaceae > Archangium > Archangium lansingense. Next base: position 11,790,885 of record NZ_JAPNKA010000001.1, on the reverse strand, counting down.
GTCACCTGAACGTTCAGCGCGGCGAACATGCACGCGTACTCGGAGCCGATGACGCCCGCGCCCACCACCGCCAGCGCGCGCGGCAGTTGCTGGATGTCGAGCAGCTCGTCCGAGTCGTGCACCCGCGGATCCCCAAAGGGGTAGAGCGGCGGGCGGAACGGTGAGGAGCCGGTGGCCACCAGGATGACGTCCGCCGTCAGCCGCCGCTCCGGCTCGCCCTCTCGGCTCACCACCACCGTGTGCGCGTCCGCCAGCGTGCCCCGGCCGTACACCAGCTCCACCCCGTGGCGCTTCAGGTCCTCGAGGATGCGTTGGCGCTCGATGCCCTTCACCCGCCGCTCGCGGTAGAGGAAGTCCGAGACGGTTGTCTCGTGGGGCAGGTTCGCCTCCACCTTGTACAGGCCACGCTGGCGGAAGCCCGAGAGGTACAGCGACGTCTCGCGCAGCGTCTTGGACGGCAGTGTGCCCGTGTTGGCCGCCGTGCCGCCGGGCACCGGCTCGCGCTCCACCACCGCCACCCGCTTGCCGTGCAGCGCCGCGTGCACCGCGCCCTTCTCGCCAGCGGGGCCAGAGCCGATCACCACGAGGTCGAAATCCGCCATGGCCGGCACCCTACGCGAGCCGTCCGGTGGGGCGGAAGGGCTCCGAACGCGGACGGGCTGCCTCCCTCCTGGGAGACGGCCCGCCGTCATGCTCTGGGTATGAGTGCTTCGCCGCCCGGTCAGAGCACGTCGAGCGCTTGCAGCTCATCCGCCGCTGCATGCAGCGCCACCGGGCCCTCGAGGTGCTCGCCCGTCACCAGGCTCGCGAAGACGTACTCGCCCCGGGGCGAGCTCACGTGCCCCACCAGCCAGCTCACGTCCCCGTCCTCCTTCGTGTTCGTCGAGCCCGTCTTCCCGCTCACCACCGCCCCCGAAGGCCACGGCCCCGCCATCCGCTTCGTTCTCTCCGTCACCGTCTCCGGCGTGTACACCAGCATGCGCTTTACCTGCTCGCGCGTGCGCTCGCTCACTGGCAGCTCGTTCCGGTACAGCTTCGCCAGGAATCGCACCTGCTCCTCGGCGGAGATGCGCAGCGGGTTCCCCAACCAGAAGCCCGTGAGCTCTCCGGAGATGTCCTCGTTTCCGTAGCCGAAGCGGTGCAGCCAGTCCTTCATCCGCTCGCGTCCAATCTCCTTCGCTGTCCCTTGGAAGAACCACACCACCGAGTAGCGGATGGCTGACTCCAGTGAGTGGGCGCGGTTCCAGTCGGCGATGCGGCGCTTCTGGCCGTCCCACTTGCGCACCGCTGTTGGGTCCTTCACCACGCCCGTCTCTAGCGCGATGAGCGCGTGCGGCACCTTGAAGGTCGAGGCGGGAGAGACGCGTTTCGCGCATTGCTCCGCGTCATTGCGCTTCAGCTCTCCTGTCTTCAGGTCCAGCAGCACGAAGCAGCCGGGGTGTTTCTTCGCGGGCGCGGGTTGGGCCAGCTCGGGAGTGCTGGAGAGCAGCAGGGCGGTCAACAGCACGGGCACGGCTTGGGTCATGACGGCTCCAGGTTGAGTGGGACGGCTCCCGCCCTGGAGCAAGGTGTGGGCCAAAGGTCGCTCTTGGGCCCACATGGGGGAACACGGGCTCGGATACCCTCACCCTGTCCCTCTCCCGGAGGGCGAGGGGAGGGGGGGCGGAGTGGGGCGCGGGGCTCGGGAGCTCCAGGGGAGGGGGCGCGGCTCTGGAGCCACGGGGCAGTGGTTTTTCGCCCGCGAGACTCCAGAGGGCCTGGAATTGTTGGATAACCGTCCGGCCCCGGGCCACTCGCGTCCTTTGTTGCGATCGCACAACGGGGGAATCACTTCCCGCCCGTCAGTCGGGCCCATACCTTTGTCTCATGGGCACCAATGAATTTCCGCGCGGATTCACCTTCGGGGTGGCCACCGCCGCTTATCAGGTCGAGGGGCACATCGAGAACGACTGGTCCGAGTGGGAGCGACAGGGGAAGTGCAAGGACCCCAATCACCGCTGCGGCCGCAGTGTGGACCACTGGAACCGCTTCGATCATGACGTCCAGCTCGCCAAGGAGGTGGGCAGCGGAGCGTTCCGCATCTCCCTGGAATGGGCCCGCATCGAGCCCGTCCGCGGTCAGGTGGATGCCGCCGCCGTCGACCAGTACCGCCAGCGTCTGCTTCGGATGAAGGCCGCCGGCATCCGGCCCGTGGTCACCCTGCACCACTTCACCCATCCCCAGTGGTTCCACCGGGAGACTCCCTGGCACGAGCCCTCCTCTGTCGTCGAGTTCCGCCGCTATGCCCGCATCTGCGCGCAGATCCTCCGCGGCCTCGATGCGCTCGTCATCACCTTCAATGAGCCCATGGTGCTGCTGCTCGGTGGCTACATCCAGGGTGTCATTCCCCCCGGCATCGCCGATGGGAACAAGGCCATGCTCGCGCTTGGCAACATCGCGCGCTCGCACGTGGCCGCCCGCGAGGAGCTGCTGCGCGAGTCCGGCAAGTGTGAGATCGGCATCTCGCAGAACATGCTCGCCTTCCGGCCCGACCGCTGGTGGCACCCGCTGGACCGCGCCCTCACCCGGTTGGCTTTCGACAACTACAACCACGCCTTCCATCGCGCCCTGACGGACGGCGAGCTGCGCATCCAGATGCCCGGGCTGGCGTCCACCCGTCAGCGCATCGAGGGGGGTCGTGACAGCGTGGACTTCATGGGCATCAACTACTACACGCGCGCCCACCTCCGGTTCGTGCCCAAGCCCCCCTTCCTCGAGTTCCAGTACCGCGACATCCACGGCCGCGGCCTGACCGACATCGGCTGGGAGGACTACTCCGAGGGCTTCTCCCACCTCCTGGTCGAGCTGCACCACAAGTACGGCAAGCCCATCTGGGTCACCGAGAATGGCATCGATGACCGCCAGGGCCAGCGGCGGCCCCAGTTCCTCTACAACCACTGGAGCCAGATGCTCAGCGCCGTCCGCCAGGGCGCCGACGTGCGCGGCTACCTCTACTGGTCCCTCATGGACAACTTCGAGTGGCTCGAGGGCTGGGGTCCTCGCTTCGGCCTCTACGCGGTGGACTTCGAGACGCTCGAGCGGCGGCCCACGCCTGCGTGTCATTACTTCCGCCGGGTGGCCCAGAGCGGCGTGCTCGTGGAGCCGGAGCAGGTGAGCGAGCCGATGAAGTCCGAGGACTCCATGCCGACCGTGGCGCCTTCGACCGTTGCCCTCTAGGCTGGCTTCATGCTGGCCGAGTCCATGTTGCAGGGCTTCCGCCTCTTGACGCTGTCGGGGCGGGAGCTGGAGGTGTCCGTGCTGCCGGAGCTGGGCGGGAAGCTCCAGTCGCTCCGGCGCAGGGACGGAGGCTCCAACGTCCTGCTCACCCCGCCGGACTTCCCGTACCGGCGGCCAGTGCCGGGCGCCGCCTTCGAGGCCCACGACACCAGCGGCTTCGATGAGTGTTTTCCCACCGTCGCCGCCTGCGCCTCGCCCGATGAGCCGGAGCGCTCCTGGCCCGACCATGGGGTGCTGTGGACTTCGGCCTGGCGCTGGGAGCTGGAGGGCTCGCGCCTGCACATGGAGGCGGAGTCAGGTCCACGCTCGCCCTGGCGCTTTCGCCGCACGCTGGAACTGGACGGCCCCACGCTGCGCCTCGGCTATGAGGTGGAGAACCTGGCGGACGCGCCGCGGCGTTTTCTCTGGGCGGCCCACCCGCTGCTGTCGGTGAGCGCGGGCTCCACCCTCCACCTGCCGGGCTCCGTGACCGAGGTGGAGGTGGAATACTCCGCGGGCGGACGGCTGGGTCCCCGGGGCTCGCGTGTTCCCTGGCCCGGTAAGGGGGAGCACCGGCTCGATGTGGTGCACGGCCCCCATCTTGGCTTCGCGGACAAGCTGTTCGCCGGTCCGCTGCGCGAGGGCTGGTGCGCCCTGCACGACGCGGCACGCGGCTCGCGTGTCACCTTCCGGTTCGACCCGGCCGAGCTCCCCTTCCTGGGCGTGTGGCTCTGCCAGGGCGGCTGGCCTTCCTCCCGCCCAGGCCGACACTTCACCGTCGCACTCGAGCCCTGCAATGGTATGCCGGACGCATTGGATGCGGCGGCGGCGCGGGGGACGTGTGTCACCCTGGAGGGCGGCGGGCGGACGCAGTGGAGCTTGGAGCTGGAGGTCTCGTCATGAGCACATTGGAGTCCCGGGTCCGCGACGCCTTCCGCTCCTCGTATCGAGGTACGCCGCGCCTGTTCCGTGCCCCGGGGCGCGTCAACCTCATCGGCGAGCACACGGACTACAACGACGGCTTCGTGCTGCCGCTGGCCATCGAGCGCGCTACGTGGGTGGCTGCCGCTCCGCGCGCGGACCACGTCGTCGAGGTCACCTCGCTCGGTCTCGGGCAGACGGTGCGCTTCGACCTCGATGCGCCGTGGGACTCCTCGCGGCCCTCCTGGTCTCGGTATGTGGAGGGCGTGGCCCGCGTGCTGGAGGCGGGCGGCGTGCGGCTCCGGGGCGCCAACCTGGTGCTCACCAGTGACGTGCCGTATGGCGCCGGCCTGTCGTCCTCCGCGTCGCTGGAGATGGCCACCGGGCTTGCGCTGCTCTCCCTCTCGGGGCTGCCTGTCGATGGGGTGCGGCTGGCCCTCGCAGGCCAGCGGGCCGAGCACGATTACGTGGGCACCCGCTGCGGCATCATGGACCAGTACGTGAGTGCGCTCGCTCGTGAGGGCCATGCGCTTCTCATCGACTGCCGCTCTCTGGAGGCCACGCCCGTCCCGCTGGCGCTCGACCGCCATGCGCTCGTTGTCCTGGACAGCGGTGTGAAGCACACCCATGCCTCGTCCGGGTACAACGCACGCCGCTCCGACAGCGAGCGCGGCGTGGCCCTGTTGCGCGAGGTCCTGCCTGAAGTGCGCGCCCTGCGGGACGTCACGCCGGACATGCTCGAGGCCCATGCGTCCCGGCTGCCGGAGCTTGTCCTCCGCCGCTGCCGCCATGTGGTGGGAGAGGACGCGCGCACGCTCGCGGCCGTCGAGGCCCTGCGCGCGGGTGAGCTCGAGCGCGTGGGCCGCCTCATGTACGAGTCCCATGTGTCGCTGCGCGATGACTACGAGGTGAGCTGCCCGGAGTTGGATGCGCTGGTGGAGGCGGCCAGGTCCGTGCCTGGCGTGCTGGGCGCGCGCATGACGGGGGGCGGTTTCGGCGGCTGCACCGTGAACCTGGTGGCCCAGGAGGCGGTAGACACGCTCATCGCGCACACGGCGGAGCACTACCAGCGCACCTTCGGACGGGCGCCGGGGGTGCTCGTCACGCGTGCCTCCGCGGGCGCGGCCGAGCTGCCCTGAAGGGACTGAGAGGCGGGCTGCCGCCTCACTCCCGGTGAGGGCGCGGATGCGAGCAGGTGACGGCACCGAGGCTGGGGCGCTACAACGCGTGAATGCCCGTTCTCGGACTTTCCGCCCTGAGCGCGTTGTGGCTCGCGGCGGTGGATGCGCCCGTTACCTCCGTCACCGTCTATAGCGACCGGGCGCGGGTGGTGCGTACGGCCCGCGTGGCCCTCTCCGGCACCCAGCGCGTGGAGCTGCCTCCGCTCTTCGGCACGGTGGACCCCGCCAGCATTCGCGTGGAGGCCCAGGGGGCCGAAGTGATGCGGGTGGACATCCGCACCATGGAGTCCGAGGCCCTGCCCGCCACGGAGGCCCGCCGGCTCGTCACCGAGTTGGAGAAACTCGATGACCAGCTCTCCCAGGTCCGTGCCGAGCGCGAGGCCTATACCGCCCAGCTCACCGCGCTCGGCCAGGTGCGTCCCCCTGCTGGAGACGAGCCCTCGCCCACGCCCGCGAAGGGTGCACCGCAAGGCCCCGCCCGGCTGGATGCCTCCGGTTGGCGTGCCGCCACTGACTTCATGGTGGCGGCCACCGCTCGCCTCCAGGCGAAGCTGCGCGAGGTGTCCCAGCGCGAGGAGGCGTTGGACCGCGAGCTCTCGCTGCGCGTCCAGGAGGCACGCCGGCTCGGTGGTACGCCGCGGCGCCGGGGTCTGGAGGTTGTTCCCACCCTCTCGGGCCAGGGCTCCGCGACGCTCACGCTCACCTATGTCACCACGGGGACTCGCTGGTACCCCTCTTATGAGCTGCGGCTAGAGCCCGAGTCCAATCGCGTCCAGGTGGCCTTCTCCGGGCGGGTCAGCCAGGAGACCGGCGAGGACTGGGAGGACGCAGCGCTCACGCTCAGCACCGCGCTGCCCTCCACCGCCACCACCGCGCCGCAGCTCGCTACCTGGAAGATTGGCCAGCGCGAGCGCTTCATCCCCACGCCCGCCCCCGTCCCCGACTCCTGGCGCCCCCCGCCGCCCGCGCCCCCGCAGCCTCCCGCGGCGCCCAACGAGGATCTGCGGACGCGCGCCCGCCTTCTCTCGCTCATCGGCACCGCGGGTGCGGCTCCCTCCGAGCCGGAGCCGCAGCAGCCCCAGCCCAACGTGGAGACGCGCACCCAGGAGCGGATGGCCCAGGGGCCGTCCAAGAGCGCCATCATTGGCACCGTTGTGCGCGCGGATTCGAAGAAGCCCGAGGTGGACGTGGTCGTCACGGCGACCTCGCCCAACCTCGATGCCGACCAGGTCGTGTTGACGGATGCTCAGGGCCAGTACCGCATTCCCCAACTCCCGTCGGGCACCTACACCCTGCGGTTCGACAAGGAGAGCTTCAGGCCGTTCGTGCGCTCGAACATCCAACTCCGGCAGGAGCGCACCATCCGCCAGAACGTGGAGCTGTTGCCCGAGGACTTCGAGGCGGAGGTCGTCATCACGGCCAGGCCGCCGACGATTGACGTGGGCTCGACGAGCGCGGGTGTCAGCGTCGACCGGGACTTCATCAGCCGCAGCCCGTCTGGGGGCAAGAGTGGTGCGGCGCGTGAGGTGGACGCCCCCGTGGGCCTCGCGCCGCCGGCGGGCTGGCGGCCGCCGGTAATGGATTCGCGCCTGCCGGTCTCGCTCGCGGGTGGCTATGCCCTGGCCTTCCCCTCGCAGCGCCGTGAGACGGTGCGCAGCGGCAAGGGCGAGCGGCGCGTGCCCCTCTTCACCGAGACGTGGCCCGTGCAGGTGGAGCGCAAGCTGTACCCTGCCCTCACGCCCAATGCCTTCCTCGTGGCGGAGCTGCGCAGTCCGTCCAAGCAGGTGATGCCCGGCGGCGAGGCGCAGCTCTTCGTCGGCGCGGACCCCGCGGGCCAGGCCGAGCTCACCCTGGTGTCGCCCGACGAGCCCTTCACCCTGCCGCTCGGCATCGACTCCGCGGTGCGCCCGGTGCGCAACGTGAAGCTCATGACGGCCGAGAAGGGCTTCATCGGCAAGGACGACGTCACCGAGTACCTCGTCACCATCGAGCTGGCCAACCCGTACCCCTTCGCCCTCCCGGTGCGCATCCACGACCAGTGGCCGCTGTCACGCAGCGAGGACGTGGAGGTGAAGCTGGTGCGCACCGATCCCAATGCCGTGCAGGACGCGGACCGGGGCACGCTGGAGTGGCGCCTGACGGTGCCGCCCTCGCAGAAGCAGGTGGTGTCCTTCCTTTATACCGTCCGCCACCCGAAGGGCTGGCGCCTGGAGCAGTCGCAGTAACGAGGAGCCGCCATGCACACCCTGCCCTTGATGATGCTGGCGCTCGTCGCCCCCGCGAAGGTGTCCTCCGTTGTCGTCTACCCGGACCGCGCCCAGGTGACGCGGGTGGAGACGGTGGCCTGCACCGGCCGCGCACTCGCCGTCTTCGAGTCCGTTCCGCCCGCTGCGGACCCCTCCAGCTTCCGGGCTCGCTCCGAGGACGCCACCGTGGAGAGCCTCGTGGCCGAGGAGCGCACGCGCCAGGCGGAGTTCAGCCCGGAGCTCGAGACGCTGCGCAAGAAGCGCGAGACGTTGGAGCGCGAGATGGCGGAGCTGGTGGACGCCCGTGCGCGCGGCCTGGTGCTGAAGCAGATGGGCGAGAGCCTCTCCGAAGTGGCCGTGGCGCGGGTGGCGCGCGAGCTCACCGAGCCCAAGCCGGACACCCGCGCGTGGACTCAGGCGCTCGACACCGCGTTGGAGGCCCGGCTGCGCTCCGCCTCCGAGGTGTCGGCCCGGGCTGCCCGCATGCGTGAGGTGCAGCGGGAGCTGGACTCGTTGCGCAACCGGGAGACGTTCCTCTCCTCCTCCTCCGCGCGCATGGAGCGGCGGGTGGAGGTGCGGCTGGCCTGTCCCTCGGAGGGCCGCGCCCGCGTGGAGCTGCAATATGTGGTGGGCGGAGCAGGCTGGACTCCCGCATACGAGGCGCGGGCCGACGAGGCCGGCGGCCAGGTGGAGCTGTCCACCTTCGCCACCGTGACCCAGACCACCGGCGAGGACTGGAGCGGGGTGCGGCTGGCACTCTCCACCGCTCGGCCCCGCGACAATGCGACGCCGCCGGAGCTGATGCCCCTGACGCTGACGGCCCGGGAGCGGCGCCCCGAGCGCAAGGTGCTGGTCCGCCGCGAGGAGAAGCAGCAGCACGCCCAGGCCGGAGGACAGGCTCCGGGGGAGACCGAGGACGGCGCGCTGCTCGCGGCCTCGCAGGGTATCTCCGTGCAGCTCCTGGTGCCCGAGCTGGCCCAGGTGCCGGGGGAGGGCACGGCCGTGCGGCTGCGCGTGGCGCGCACGAAGCTGAAGACCTCACTCGTCTGGCGCGCCGTGCCCAAGGTGCACCCGGTGGTGTTCCGCGTGGCCGACCTCATCAACGGCGCGCCCTTTCCGCTGCTGCCGGGCCCCGTGGATGTGTTCCGTGCCTCGGGCTTCATCGGCCGCCAGCAGTTGGAGCAGGTGCCCCAGGGCGGTGCCTTCCAGCTCACCTTCGGCGTCGAGGAGTCGCTGCGCGTGGAGCGCGTGGTGGTGCAGGAGATTGCCCGCGACGAGGGCCTCTTCGGCGGCCGGCGCCGCTTCCACTACGCCTACCGCTTCGACCTGGCCAACTACCGCCAGCGCCACGAGGTGGTGGAGGTGACCGAGCACATCCCCGTCTCAGAGCTCGATGACGTGGTGGTGGAGCTCGACAAGAAGACGACTCCTGGCCACACGCTCGAGGAGATGGATGGCATCGTCACCTGGAAGGTGAAGCTCGCCCCTTCCGAGAAGCGCTCCGTGGACCTGGCCTTCCACGTGGACGTGCCCTCCAGCTACGACATGCAGGGGCTGTGAGACGCGCTTCCTTGGACCTAATGACGCCCCAACTCCCTGTCCCAGGTGTACAACTGCCCGGTCAACCCGTATTTGAAGGCGCTGGAGATATCCTCGAACTTCTCCGGAGGAAGTGCGGAGAGGCGCTCGCGCAGGAAGTCCGGGTCGCTGAGCACCTCGCGGTGTTTGAGATCGGCGTTCGCCTCCACCAGGTAGGGAATCATCCGGAGCACGGCCTCCTCGCAATCCTCTCGGGTAGCGCGCGCCATGCGCTCCATCGTCAGGGCCAGGTGCTCGCGAACCGAGGCAGGGCCTCCAGGGCACCAGGCCTCCAGGGTCTTGCGGTAGCTATCATCCATGAGCTCGTCCAGCGTGTACTTCTGATCGAATGACCAGAACGCATAGCGAGGGCCCTGGAGCACGTCCCAGAAGCGGAGCAGAGAGGCGAGCCGGATTGCCATGCGCTCCGCGCTTCGCGGCGGCGGCGGCGGCACGGCATAGTAGATGGCCCCCCAAGGAGTGCTCAGGCAGAAGGACTCGAAGGACTCCCTCATGCGCGGGTACTCCTCGTCCGGGACGCCTTCAGCCAGGTCCACGGAGATCTCGCCGAACAGGTGCATCCGCCAGCGGGGGTCGCCCGTGTCGAAGTTGGCCGCCGAGTGCATCACCAGCACTTCGCCGGGCGGCACCTGACGCATCTGCCGGGGCTGGGGAAAGGCACCGGTCTTGAGGTACTGCCGGGCCCACCAGCGTCCCTCGGTTCTCGCCTTGCGGCGGATGGCGGCGGTGGTGTCGTAGAGCCACGCTGGAAGCTCGAGCACCAGTGGGGGGGCCGGGGTCATGGCTTTTCGCCCTACCACAGCGGTCAAGTGCTCCTCAAGCGCCGGGTACGTCGCTCCGAGGGCGGCGGACGCCTCCCGCCCGCTCAGCGGCAGTCCACAGGCAGGTAGACCTGACCCTGGAAGCCCTTGGGTCGTTCGCCCTTGTCATACGCAGCCCGGATCGCCTGCTCGGCCATCTCACCGCGCTGCTCTACCTCTTCCCTGGGCAACTCCTCTTCCTTCTGGGCCGCCCGCTCCTTCCAGGAGGCACCGGGCTGCTTGCGCCGGTAGCTCCAGCGGTACAGCGTCACTCCGGGCTCTGACGTGCGCCAGGACAACTGCCAGAGTGCTCCCCCGTTCTCGAATTCGAGGAAGAGCGCCCCCTCGAAGCCGGTGCCTCCCACGAGCTTCTTGTCAGGCTCGGCAACCTCATTGAGCGCCGCCAGGTAGCGCCCCGCCTGGTCTCTCCCTTCCACGCGCGACGCCTCATTGTCCGGCTTGAGCTCGAACAGCACGAAGGCATCGATATCGGTGATGTCCGGGCGCAAGCGCCTCACGAGCTCCGAAAGACGCTTGGGATTCCCCAGCTTCCCATCCCCTACGATGGTGGAGAGACTTTCATCGAGGAAGACGATGTGAGTGGGATGCCGTACGCTGTACTCCTTGCCAATGGCGTAATGAGCGGCCTTGCCAAGAAAAGCGCCCCAGGGCTCCTTGGAGTCCGGCTTACGGCCAGGGAGCTTGGAGGAGGGCGGCTCCGCCTGGGCACCGAGGGCCGCTACGAGCACCAAGAGAAAACCCGCCAACCCCAAGGTGCGCCTCGTCCTGGTTCCACTGTTCTTCATGTCCAACATGCTCCTCCCCGGTGCGGTTGGGGAGGGCACCATGAGGGGCTGACATGTCATGATGACAAGTCACCTCCACCCGAGGAAGGGGCCTCCAGACTGGCTCCCGGTGATGGAGGCGGGATAAGGGCGACCGTCCGCGCACACCAGCTTTCAGCGGTCATGTTAGGCTGACCCACCTCGGAGGTGAGGCGCGCATGAGCGAGGCCGGGACGCACAGCGCAGGGGACGAGCCGCGAAGTCTGAAAGCACCGCCGCACCTTCAGCGGGACTCGCCGGAGCACTACCAGCCCCGGCCAGGCCTGGAGGTGGCCGGCTACGAGTTACAGGCGAAGCTGGGCAGCGGCGGCCAGGGCACCGTGTTCCGCGCCGTGCGCCAGGGCCGCACCTATGCGGTGAAGTTCCTCCCCCTGCCACGCGGCCGGCACTGGGCCCTGCGCGAGCGCGACGTCATGCGGAAGCTGAGCGAGGCGGGCGGCCTGCCCCTGGAGGCCCATGGCCTGTGGCCCGAGCACCAGCCCCTCTACCTCTTCCTCGTCATGCCCTACGTGCGAGGACTGCCGCTGGACGTGTGGACTCGCGTGCACAACCCCGACTCGCTCCAGACGGCGCTTCTCTTCCGCCAGGGCGCGCGCCAGCTCTCGGCGGTACACGCGGCCGGAATCATCCACCGCGACGTGAAGGGGGCCAATCTGCTGGTGTATGGCGAGGAGCGGCTGGTGCTGGTGGACTTCGGGGTGGCCACCTATGAGGGCGCTCCTCCGGTGACGGGGGCCTTTCCCCCGGGCACCTGGCCCTACGTCAGCCCTCGCGTGTGGCTCGCCTGGCGCGGCCTGGAGGACTCGCGCCCCTGCCCGGCGGATGACCTCTGGGCACTCGGGGTGGAGCTGTACGTGATGCTCACGGGCCGGTTGCCCTTCCAAGGCAGCGAGGGCGAGCTGGTGCACGCCATCCTCCACGAGGAGCCGCCGGTGCCGCACGAACTCAACCCTCGGGTGCCCAGGGAGTTGGGCGAGGTGTGCTGGCGCATGCTGCGCAAGCGGCCCGAGGAGCGGTACGCGGACGCGCTCGCGGTGGACGCGGCGCTGGGCGAGGCGTTGAAGCAGGCGGACGGAGCGTGGCGCACACCGCTGTGCGAGGCCTGGGGGCCGCACACCGCCACCACCGTGCGCGAGCGCGACATGTGGGCCGGTGGGGACGCGCTGGCGCTCTACGCGCGGCTGGCCTCCTACGAGCACCTGCCCGTGCGCGGCAAGCCGCGTGCGCTGGACGAGGTGTCCACCCTCGCCTCGGACGGGGAGCCGCCAGCGCCCGGGGCGCCCGACGCTCCGCCCGTACGTGAGGAAACCTCGGAGCAGGCCGTGGCGCCAGAAGCGGACACGCCCCAGGCCGCCCCGGGGGAGACCGCGCCGCTCGACGGGCCGCCGGTAGCGAGCGAGGCGGACGCGACGCGAGCAGAGGCACCACCGCCTCCGCTCACCCGCGAGGCGGCCCTGCCCGCTGCACGCTCGCAGCGCTTGCTCCAGGCCGTCGGGGTGGTGCTGGTGGTGGGCCTCGGCGCATGGTTCGCCGTGCACCTGCCGCCGCGTGGCTCCGTGTCCACCACTCCACCGCTGGGGACACCGCGCGCCAGCCTACCGCCGGAGTTCTTTCCTATCACCCTGGAGCCGGAGGGACAGGAAGTGGCGCCCCCGTGGAAGCGGCCAGAAGGTGACGGCGGCGCGGCGCCCGCAGTGGCGGCAACCCCCGCGCCCGTCGCCCGTGCGACGCGCTCCCAGGAGACGCGCGTGAAGAAGAAGACTCCAGCGAAGGCTCCCGCTTCCCCGCAGCAGCCCCAGCCCAAGCAGACAGGCTCCACGGCTGCGAAGGTGAGTGCGGTCGTGCTCACCTGCACCCTGGGCAGTGGCTGTGCCACCGCCACTCCCCAGGTGGTGCCCCCGTCCCCGCTCCCGCCTCCCGCCGAGTGCCCTCCCGAGGCCGCGCAGAACATGAAGGAACTGGGCCTCATCTACCCTGGCTCCCGTGGGAGCGCGTTCATTCCTTACACCAGCGTGCGCATCCCCGTGCGTCCGGGTCCGGTGACCCTGTATCTGACGGGCTCTTCCAAAGGCTGGGGCAAGCTGCCCGCGGGCACCCTGATCACCGGCGAGTGGCTCTTTGGCGAGCGCCGTGTACACGGACGCTTCACCCAGGTGCACACGCCCGAGGGGAAATCGTACGTGGTGTGCCTGGAACTGAAGGACGGACCGGACTGGGGCTTGGAGAAAGAAGAGGGCAGCGGCAAGGACACCGCCATGGTCCCAAATGGCGGATTCCTCTGGCCAGTGGAGCGCTTCGGGGAGGCCTGGAAGTACGAGGAGCGGGAGAAGCGGTAGGAGCTGATAGGGGCTGACGTCGGAAGTCTCTGTTACCCTGGTCACTCCCGAGGTCACCCCGCCCATGTCTCCCCTGCTCGCCGCCCCCCTGCTGCTCACGCTTCTCACGGACCCGTCCGCCCCTGTCTGGCCCGCCTCCGAGAAGTGGGACATGCCGGGCGCACGCCGCCTGGAACTCACGGCGGAGAGCGCGAAGGTGCAACACCCGGTGGACGTCAGTCCTCGTCACTCCACCCATCTGGTGTTCGACACCCCATTGCAACCCGGTGGCGTGGAGGTGGACGAGCGGTGGGTGAAGAAGGCGGTGAACGAGGCCGAGGGCATGGTGATGCTGCGGCTCGCAGGCGTACCACCGCCGGACGAGCCGCTCACGGTGACGGTGCGCTTCGCGGAGGCGCAGGGGCTCGAGCGTGTCACCTTCAGGCTGCGGGTGCACCCCATCCGGGGCGAGCACGAAGTGCAGGTCATCCGCCAGCCCGGTGTCTGTGCGTCGTCGAACCAGGAGGCCCGGCAGCAGCGCGAGCGAGCCGAGCGGTGCGAGGCCGCGCGGGAGCGGGAGCGCACCGGCCCCGAGGCGCCGCGCCCCGAGGGTTTCTCGGACTTTGTCGACGCCGGGCTGGTGGGTGACGGCGCGGGCATCGTGGGGCGGAAGCTCGCGCTCGGAAGGGACTTCTCTCAGCGTCCCGGTGAGACGCTCGTGGTGTGGGAAGCCTACAGCTATCGCGTCGAGAGACGGGGCCTCGTGGCGGCGGAACTGCACGTGGACAGCACGGACACACGGCCCTGGGTGGCGGAGGGCGCCGGGGTCGCGGAGCTTGTGAACGAGCAAGGCGTGCGGCTCAAGGTGGTTCGGGTCTGGCAGCCCGAACCTCTGGTGGCGGGAACACGGCGCCTGCTCGTGGTGGAGGCGGAGGCGACGGTGGCGCAGGCCCGGGGCTCCTTCCGCCTCGAGCTTGGCGAGGCGGAAGGAGCGCGCACCCTCACCGTGCGCGGCGTGACGTTTCCCTGAGACGGGGCCGGGGCCAGGCGCCGCTCCACATGTGTCCTGCCCTCAGCGGGGGTGGGCCGTTCCTCACGCCTTGAGGACGGGGCCTGGCGTGGGCACTCCCCCGCGCAGCAGGGCCTGCAGCCGCCGCACCCGCTGCTCGGCCCCGTGTGCTTCCCGTGCCGCCAGGTGCAGCCGGTAGGGCTCCAGGTCCTCCGCTCGCCACCGCTCGCGCCGCTGCAGCTCATGCACCAGCCCGGCCTCTCCCTCGAAGCGCTCGAGCAGGGGCGCCTCGCGCGCCTTGGCGAACGCTCCGTAGAAGGCCAGCGGGTGCACCACCAGCACCTTGTAGGCCCAGTCGAACCACTGCTGCGCCTCCGGCGGAGACGAGCGGTCCCGGCTGGCCGCTTCCACCCGCGTCAGCACTGCCTGCTTCACCTCCTCGTCCAGCTTCGCCAGCAGCGCCTCGACATCCACGTGCGCGGCCTGCTCCGGAGCTTCCAGCCGCAGCGGCTCGCGCAACACCACCGTCATCCACAGCCACTCCTCGCCGTTCAGCACCTCGGGCGTCTCGCCGTAGATGATGGAGCGCAGGATGGACTGCTCGTACTTCGCCAGCAGCTCCATCAGCTCCGGATCGGCTTGTGCCGCATCCCTCACGGCCGCCAGCACCCGCTCCGGCTCCTCCATGGCTCGCAGCATGGCCCGCGGGCTCATCCCCGGTCCGCTTCCCTGGCCGGGCTCCTCGCCCAGGGCCCACCCCACGGCGGCGTTCATCCGGCTGCGGCGCGCCGCCCACTCCGTGACCTGGGCCATCATCAGCCACGCCATCGACTGGTGCCGCCAGTACGTGTACGGGGGCAGGCGGGAGACGCCCCGCATCTCCAACACCGAAACGGCCAGCGCTCGCCGCTCCTCCTGGGTCCGCCCTGGTTCCATCAACGCCTGGCGCAGCCCCTGGTCGAACCGCTCCACGCGCTCGGAGTCCATCAGCTCCGGTGCGCAGCGGTCGAACAGCCGCTCCCGGCGCTCTTCCATGTCCTCCACCTCTTCCGTCACCCGGAAGATGTGCCGCTCGACGACGGGGACGAGCTCGTCCCAGGACCAGCGCAGGGACGCCAGCGGCCCGTCTTCCCGGAACATCTCCCGCAGCAGGATCATCCCCTCGCGGGTCCGCTGGATGGGATTGGGAGACGCCAGCACATCCTCGGCCAGGACGGCGGCCTCGGCGGTGACCTCATCGACCCCGGTGGGCCGCCCCCGGCGCGCAGGGAGGAGGCCGCTCCAGCCAGAGCGCCGGGCCTCACCGAGGCAGCATCGCTTGTACTTCTGTCCACTGCCGCAGGGGCAGGGCTCGTTGCGGGATGGCATGGCGAGGGCCCTAGCACGCCTGACGGGAGAAGTCGCCTCCGGCGGCACTACTTCTCCCGCCCGGTGAGCTCCGCGCTCCTGGTGGCAGGGGAGCCAGCGGGCGAGGGGTCCCTGGCCGCTGTGCTCCCGCTTGGAGGATGGTTGTCTGTTCGCGCGCGGTCCGCATCTTCCCACCTAGGGAGGATGTCCCTCGATGAAGCACGCCCGCTCGGCTTTCTGGCAGCAACTCATCCTGTTCAATGCCCTCATGTTGGCGCTCACCACCGGGTGTGAAGCTCGCAACCGGGAGCCGGCGAAACCGGCTCCTTCCGAGCAGCGAGAAGCCCCTCCTTCACCGGAACGGGGCACTGGGGGCACGGGTCAGGCGGAGCCGACGCAAAAGCCACAGCCGGCCCCACAGCCGCAGGCCGCGGTGGGGGGTTCAGGACCGGCGGAGTCCATCGCGGACCTGGTCGAGGCCGTCAATGACTCGGTCGTCAACGTACAGATTCAGGCCCGCGCCCCTTCCATGGAGGGCCTGCCGGGCGATCTCTTCGAGCGCTTCTTCGGCGGCCCCGGCCTTCCTCCCGGTGCCATCCCCGAGGAGCGCATCCAGCAGGGCGAGGGCTCGGGCTTCATCATCGACCCCAACGGGCTCGTCCTCACCAACAACCACGTGGTGGAGAACGCCATCGATATTCGCATCCGACTCACCGATGGCCGCGAGTTCGATGCCAAGGTGCTCGGGAGGGATCCGCTCACCGACCTGGCCCTCCTCAAGCTCCAGGGCAACGTGAAGGATCTGCCCGTGGCCCGACTCGGCAACTCGGACGATATCCGCGTGGGAGACGGGGTGGTGGCCATCGGCAACCCGTTCGGCCTCACCTCCAGCGTCAGCGCCGGCATCCTCTCGGCCCGTGCGCGCGACATCCAGGCCGGTCCCTACGACAACTTCCTGCAGACGGACGCCGCCATCAACCCGGGCAACTCGGGTGGCCCCCTCTTCAACATGCGGGGCGAGGTCATCGGCATCAACACCGCCATTGTCGGCGGCGGCACGGGCATTGGCTTCGCCGTGCCTTCCAACATGGCCAAGGCGCTGCTGCCGCAGTTGGAGAAGGGGAAGATCCGCCGCGGCTGGCTGGGCGTGTCGGTGCAGGACCTGACGTCCGAGCTCGCCCAGGCGCTCAAGGTCGATGCGCGCAAGGGCGCCATCGTCACGGGCGTGCAGTCGGACAGCCCGTCCGCCAAGGCGGGGCTCAAGCAGGATGACGTCATCACTGCCATCAACGGCGCGCCCGTCGAGTCCTCGCGTGGTCTCACCCGTGACATCGGCTTCCGCCCGCCCGGTGAGACCGTGAAGCTCACCGTCTACCGCGACGGTAAGTCGCGGGAGGTTCAGGTGAAGCTCGGCGAGCGCCCGGATCTCGAGGGGGTCGCCACCAGCCCGGAGCAGGGCCGCGAGGAGGAGGACACTGGCCACAAGGTGGGCCTGCGTCTCCAGGAGGTGGATCCTCGCATGGCCCCGGGCGTCCAGCAGGGCGCGATGATCATCGCCGTGGACCCCGGCTCGCCCGCGGACCGCGCTGGCCTCCAGCCTGGCATGGTCGTCGTCGAGGCCGGTGGCAAGCAGGTGCGCAACCCGCGTGAGTTCGCCCAGGTGGTCCGCGCTCAGAAGCCCGGGTCCGTGCTGCTGCTGCGCATCCAGGTGGGGGAGAATCGGTTGCTGCGCGCCCTCAGAATTCCCGTGGAGTAGGGGAGTGGGGCACGGGAGTGGCACGGGGAGAACCCGGGGCCCTCGATACCCTCACCCCGTCCCTCTCCCGGGGGGAGAGGGGAAATTGGAGGGGAAGGTGGCCAGAGTGAGTTTCTCCGGCGGTTGGGGGCACTCGCTCGCCGCCAGCCCGTCTCCCGACAGGTAGCGCCAGCCCGTCCCGTCGTGACGGAACTCCGACCGCTCCACGAACGAGCGGTCCTTTCCCTTCTCGAAGATGCGCGCGTAGAAGAGCACCACCGCCTTTCCCGTCTCGTCCGGCGGCTGGCGGTCCAACACGTGCAACCGCGGGTACTTGTGCGCGCTCGCCACCGCTCGCAGCTCGCGCAGCACTTCTTCCTTGGGCCTCGCTCGGTCCGGGTGCTCCGGGTGCAGCGTGCGCCACAGGTACTCCACCTCGCGCAGCGCGAAGGCGCTGTAGCGCGAGCGCATCAGGGCCTCGGCGTCCGGCGCCTCCGCCTCGCCTCGGTGGTAGCGGGCACAACACTCGCGGTAGCGCAGGCCGGAGGTGCAGGGACAGGGTGGGGCAGGGGGCATGGACGTTCCCGGACGACAGGGCCATGCGAAGGCCCTTGCTGCCCCGCAGGGTAGCGCATACATCCGCTTCCCCACGTATGAGTCTTCTTCAAGCCATCGTCCTCGGGCTGGTTCAGGGGCTGACCGAGTTCCTCCCCATCAGCTCCACCGCGCACCTGCGCATCGTCCCGGAGCTCTTCGGCTGGCCTGATCCGGGCGCCGCCTACTCCGCCGTCATTCAGCTCGGCACCGTGGCGGCTGTCCTCATCTACTTCCGCAAGGATCTCGTCACCCTCACCCGGGCCTTCTTCCAGGGACTCGTGCGGCGCCAGCCCTTCGGCACCACCGACTCGCGTCTGGCCTGGTTCGTCCTCATCGGCACCCTGCCCATCGGCATCTGCGGGCTGGCCTTCAAGAAGAGCATCGAGGGCTCGCTGCGCTCGCTCTACGTCATCTCCGGTAGCCTCATCGTCCTGGCCCTCATCCTCTTCATCGTGGAGCGCCTCGCCTCCCACAAGCGCACCCTGGACGACATGCGCTGGCGCGACGGCCTCATCGTCGGACTGTGGCAGGCGCTGGCCCTCATTCCCGGCTCCTCTCGCTCGGGCACCACCATCACCGGTGCCCTGTCGCTGGGGCTGCGGCGCGAGGACGCGGCGCGTTACTCCTTCCTGCTCTCCATCCCCGCCACCTCGCTGGCGGGCATCTTCGAGCTCAAGCACCTGCTGGAGGCCACCGAGCGTCCCTCGACGGCGGCCCTGGTGACGGGCACGCTGGTGGCCTTCGCCTCGGGATGGGCCGCCATCGCCTGGTTGTTGAGCTACCTGCGCAAGCACTCCACCCTCATCTTCATCGTCTACCGGGTGGTGCTGGGCGTGGCGCTGCTGGTGCTGCTCAACCTGGGCATCCTCCGCCCGCTGTCCGGGGTGGAGAACGTGGACACCGCCAACAAGCCTCTGCAGGTCCCCGTGCCGAGGCAGGGAACGGACTAGCCGTGGACGCACTCTTCGACGCCCTGGAGACTCACCTGGCCACCCGGCAGCCGCGGGCCGTCCAACTGCCCGGCTTCGTGCTGCGCGAGGCCGCGGTGCTGGTGCCCCTCCTGGTGCGCGAAGGTACCCCTCACGTCCTTTTCACCAAGCGTCCTACAACGTTACGCCAGCATGCCGGCCAGTACTCCTTCCCCGGCGGCTCGCGAGACGCTGAGGACGCCACCCCCATGCACACCGCGCTGCGCGAGACGCGCGAGGAGCTGGGCATCGACGTCTCCGGCGTGCGGGTGCTCGGCGCTCTGGACGAGGTGCCCACCCTCACCGAGTTCCGCATCCAGCCCTTCGTGGGTGTCATTCCCCATGGCCTGGAGTACCGGCCCAACCCGATCGAGGTGGAGTTCATCCTCGAGGTGCCGCTGGAAGCCCTGTTGGACCCGGCCATCCGTCGCACCGAGCGCCGCCATGTGCGTGGTGTGGAGTACGAAGTGGACTTCTATACCTACGGCACCCACGTCATCTGGGGAGCGACCGGTCGCATCCTCCGCGACCTTCTGCGGTTGACTACTCGGCTGTCTGAGCTCTCGGCTCCAAAATCACGCTGAGCGCGCGCCGCGCGGGTCGGTCTCTGTTATTCTTTCAGGAGTCTCCGACTTTCAGGGCCGGGCCAGGAATCAATGAGACCCGGTGGAGTTCCTGACGTCAGGATTTCCCTGTCTTTATTTCCGCTGTCCCATGCCTGCCCTTCTCAAGCCCACTGCTGTGCCTTGGTTCTCTGTGAATGCACCCGGCTGGCCGCTCGTGCGGCAGGCCGTCGTTCGAGCGTCCGCAGTCCTGTCCAAGCAGTGTCCCGGCACGAGCAATCCCAGCGGCTGGTGTAGCGTGGGTCCACGTGCTGGTGTGGCTCGGAGCCCCCATGGCCAGGATTCTCATCGTTGATGATGAAGTGCATGTGGTCGGAGCCCTGCGCCGGTTGTTGAGGCGCGAGGGGTTCTCCATCGAGGTGGCGCTCAATGGCCAGGAGGCCATCGAGAAGCTGGCCACCTTCGAGGCGGACGTCGTCATCTCCGACTTCCGCATGCGAGGGATGAACGGCCTGGAGTTGCTCTCGCAGGTGTTGCGCATCGCGCCTCGGGCCGCGCGAATCCTCATCTCCGGTCACGCGGACCTGTCGGGTGGCTCACAGTCGGGGGTCATCTCCCACTTCATCAGCAAGCCCTGGGACGATGATCGCCTGGTGGCCGATGTTCGCGCCCTGCTGGGTGGGCAGGGCCCTGTGACCTCGGGACCTTGAGCGGACCGCAGCCCCCAGCCATGGAGCCTCACGCAGAGCAGGCCCTGCTGGACGCGGATCCGGAGCAGCTCCACCGGGGCCTCCAGCTCGTCGCGGGCCTGGGCCCCATTCTGTTCAACGCGGCGTTGTTCACCTGGTTCTGGGGCCAGTGGTCCGTGCTGCTCGTGTTGGCGGGCGTATGGGCGGTGCTCGCCTTCGTCAACGTGCGGCTCGTCGAGTGGGTGGCCCGGCGGCGCGGCTGGGCCGTGGCGGAGACGGTGCGGCTGCTCGCCAATCTGGTGGGGAGCGTGGTGGGCGGGACGGCGACGCACTGGCATCCGCTGGCATGGGTCTTCGTGCCCTACAGCCTGCTCCTGTTCACCGGGATGGACCGGTGGGTCCGCCTCCGCACGGCCTTGTACCTGGGAGTGGTGGCCGTGGCCTCGCTGCTGACGGGAGCCGTGCCGAGCACGGCCCTGGCGTTCATTCTGCTCGGGGTCTGCGGCTTCCTGGTGTCGGAGAAGCGGATCTCCACGCTGCGTGGGGTGCTGGGGCAGGTGCTGCGGCAGCGCGAGGAGCTGGAGAAGGCTCACCGGGAGCTGGAGGCCGCGCACCAGGAATTGCAGCAGCTGCACCAGCGGGCGCTCGAGCAGGAGCGGCTCTCCAGCCTGGGCATGCTGGCGGCGGGGGTGGCGCATGAGATCAACAACCCGATGAGCTTCGTGACGAGCAACGTCAACGCGATGCTCCGGGACCTCCGCGACGACCCGAACCTGCCCGAGGTGATGAAGGAGTACGTGGACGACGTGCTCCCGGCGACGCTGGATGGCATCAAGCGGGTGAACACCATCGTCGGAGACCTGCGCCGCTTCGCACGCGGGGACCCC
This sequence comes from Archangium lansingense, assembly GCF_026626635.1. Lineage (GTDB taxonomy): Bacteria > Myxococcota > Myxococcia > Myxococcales > Myxococcaceae > Archangium > Archangium lansingense. The sequence goes on along the minus strand of NZ_JAPNKA010000001.1, from coordinate 11,769,928 downwards.
GAGGCCCATACCTCATACGAGCTCGATGCCGAAGTGGAGACGGCGCTGCGCATCGCGCACGGTCAGCTGAGCCATGTGCGGGTGGAGAAGGAGCTGGGCGGGGTGGGCCACTCGGTGGGCCGCCCGCGGCAGCTCGTCCAGGTGTTGGTGAACCTGCTGGTGAATGCGGGGCAGGCCACTGCGTCTGGTGGACTGGTGCGCATCAGCACGCGCCGCGACGCTGACGCCATTCGCGTGGAGGTGCGCGACACCGGCACGGGCATGTCCGAGGAGACGAAGCGCCACCTCTTCGAGCCCTTCTTCACCACCAAGCCATCTGGAGAGGGCACGGGGCTGGGGCTGTCGGTGGTGCACGGCATCGTGAAGTCGCACGGCGGCCACATCGAGGTGGAGAGCGAGCCGGGGAAGGGCACCTGCTTCACGCTCCGCCTGCCGCTCGTGCCGCCGCTCCTCCAATACGAGCCGTCCACTGACGGGGGCATGCGGCGGCGCATGGGCTGAGGGCAGCCTGCTTCAATCAGGCCCCATCGCCTTGGTGCAATGCGTCATGAGGTCGTGGAGCGCAGCGCCCAGCGGGCCCCGGCTCGGGTTGGCGGGGAGACAGCAGGGGACGTTATGCTCGGCTGTTCGCCCCCCAGGCGCCGTGGCGTTGCCAGGGATTTGTGACTTGGATTGAAACCCCGGGTCCAGGCAGTTTGGAGGGGGAACCGTCGAGAGGACTCACGGCATGCTCCAGGCCTTCACCCCCGTCGTCTCCCACTCGGGTACCGGCTCACCCCCGGGGAACGGGCCTGAGTCAGACGCACGTCAGGCCTCGGAGGTCGTGGCTCAGGGCGTCGCCTGCTACACCGGGCTGCTGCGGGTGATGCGCTCGCCGCGCTGGAAGCGCCTGATGCGCGCGCAACCGGACTGGCTGCGCGAGGCCCTGCGGTTGGAGACGCCTCTGCGTGCGCTGCTGACCCACGACGAGGCCCGTGACCAGGGTCTGCTGCCGCGGCGCGAGCGGCTGGAGGTGCTCGCGCGCAAGCGGCTCTCCCACTTCACCCGGCAGGGTGGGGCGTCCCTGGCCGACGTGCTCGGCCGCCTGGAGACGCTGTTGAGCGAGCCTCTGCCGCAGCCGCCCGGCACCGATGAGCCGGTGCTGCTCGAGGGCCGGCAGGGCTTGCGAAACCTGCTCTCCTGGCCCGGCACGTGGGTCTTCGCGCTGCTGGCCATCACCAACCGCTATGGACTGGAGCGGTTCGGCAGGCCCGCGCCCATGCTCCTGGCGGGCGGGGCGCTCGGCCTCTACTACTACCTGCGGTGCACGGGACGGTTCTGGCTCACCTCGAAGCGGTTGATGTGGCAGCCGCGCTTCGGCGAGCCGGTGCAGGTGTCGCTGGCCTCCATCGGCGCCAAGGGCATCTCCGCGCTGCCCGCCTGGGGCGAGGTCCGCGTCGAGGGCGACCGTACTCTCACCGTGCGCCACGCGGGCCATGCGGGCCTGCTCTCCTCGCTACTCGACTTGCACCGCCAGTCGCCCTTCGCTGGCGCCGTGGATGGCTCGCCGCGGGTGCACGAGGTGTCAGTGCTCCCGGCCTTGCGTGCCCCGGAGACCCCGCGGTCCGGACAGCGCCCCGAGCCCGGTGTGGCGGTGCTCCGGCCCGGCTACGTCGCCTTCCTCCCGTCCGAGCGCCAGGCCGAGGTCTTCCGTGTGCTCACCGCCCCGGGCACCCGGAAGCCCGAGGCGGACGTGACGATGGAACTGCTCGTGGAGCACATGCGGCTGTTGTCCGAGACGGAGTTCGACGTGCGCATGCGGCAGGCCGTGCTCGCCAGCGGGGGCGAGCTGTGGCACGCGGACGAGGTGCGCTCGGCGCCGGCCACGGGCAGCGGGCGGGTTCGGCTCGGGGCTCGGGGCGTCGGCTTGGAGCTGCTTCAGGATGCGGCCCAGGCCGAGGCCACGGACCGCATCGTGCGCCGCTGGGCGGCGTAGCTCAGAACTGGAAGTAGACGTACGGGCGCGTCTCGACCGACGTCAGGTGACGCACGCCGAGGCCCACCAGCACCAGGACCACCGCTCGTACCGGCACTGGCATCCGCACGAACAGGTCTCCCGCCTTGTGGAAGAGGCTCAGCGGCGTCACGTGGCTGATTGCCGCCACCGCCAGCATCGTCCACACGAGGGTGCTCACGTTCGCCAGTCCCAGGCTGCCCTCGAACAGGCGCAGGTACATCTCTCCCGCGTGCGCCAGACTCGGTGAGCGGAAGACGATGCGCGTGAGCACCACCACGGTGAACGTGGCCACCCAGCCGAGCCCCGCGCGCACCACGGCCATCTTGCCTTCCTTCGGCGGCTTGCCCGTCACCCACCACCACACGCGGATGACGCACTCCATGGCTCCGTGTGCGAGGCCCCAGATGGCGAAGCGCCAGTCCGCTCCGTGCCACAGGCCGCCCAACCCCATGGTGATCATCAGGTTGAGCAGCGCCCGGGGCTTGGAGACGCGGTTGCCGCCCATCGGCCGGTAGAGGTAGTCGCGCAGCCAGTTGGACAGGCTGATGTGCCAGCGGGCCCAGAAGTCGAAGAGGTTCGTCGCCAGATAGGGGCGGTTGAAGTTCTCCGAGAACTTGAAGCCGAAGAGCGCCGCCGTGCCGATGGCGATGTCCGAGTACGCCGAGAAGTCGAAGTAGAGCTCGAAGCTATAGGCCACCGCCGCCACGAAGCACTCGGCCGAGGTGTACGCCTCCGGCGAGGCGAAGACGGGGTCCACGAGGCCCGAGCCCAGCACGTCCGCGATGATGAGCTTCTTGGCCAGGCCCACCGCGATGCGGTACAGGCCGCGGCCTCCCTCGTCGGCCGTCAGCGAGGGCGTGTCATCGAAGCGCTCGATGAGGTGAGAGGCGCGCACGATGGGGCCCGCCACCAGGTGCGGGAAGAAGAGCAGGTAGAGCAGGTGCTCGAAGAACGTGTGCTCCTTCTTGATCTCCCCCCGGTAGCTGTCCACCACGTAGCTGATGGCCTGGAAGGTGAAGAAGGACAGGCCCACCGGCAGGAGCAACCCGAAGGGCTGGGTGCGCACGTGGATGCCCAGCGGGCCGAGCAGTGCCACCGCCGTCTCGCGGAACATGTCCGCGTACTTGAAGGTGCAGAGCACTCCGAGCGTGCTGACGACGGACACCGTCAGCAGGGCCTTGCGCACGCCCGTCGATTGCGAGCGACGGATGCCCTTGATGCACAGGTGGTTGATGCCCGTGGCGCCGAAGAAGAGCACCAGCGGCAGCGGCGTCCACATCGAATAGAAGAGGACGCTGGCCACCATCAGCACGCCCAGCCGCGGCCACTTGTGGCGGTGCACCGCCCAGTAGAGGGCGAAGGTGACGGTGAGGAAGAAGAGGAACTGGAGGCTGTGGAAATACACGTCAGCCGCCCTCCGTGGCGAGTGCTGGCGGCTGGGCCTTGAAGGTCTCGTAGGCCGCGAGCAGGTCGGAGAGGAACGTGCCCGCGAGCTTCTCGTAGCCCTCGGGCGTCAGGTGGATGCCGTCGGTGTGGCCCAGCCCGTCGCGCTGCCAGCGCAGCATGCTCAGGTCTCCGCCCATGGCCGCTCGCGGGGACCAGTACGCGCACCCCTGCGCCCGAGCCACCTCGGGCAGCGCCGTCACCACGCGGGCGAGCGCGGGAGCCTCCTCCCAGCCGCCATCCGCGCGCTGCTGCAGCCGGTCGGTGGTTCCGATGACGAGGCACTCGGCGCCGCCTGCGTCCTTGCGGAGCTGGGAGATGAGGGTGCCGTACTCGGTGCGCAGCTTCTCCGCGTCCAGGTCCGCCTGGCCGCTCTCGTTGGTGCCGTACCAGAAGACGAGCAACTGCGGCTTGCGCGAGGAGAGCTGCGCGGACCGGGCCTGCGGCTCCATGCTGGCCAGCGTGGAGGCGGTGGAGCCCGGTAGCCCGACCGCGTCGTAGGCGATGCCCTTCTGCTCCAGGTCCAGCGCCGCGCCCAGCACGGTGAGGGGACCACCGCCCTGGTTGATGACCTCGATGTCGTGGGCGGGGCCGGTGACGGGGAAGGAGCGGACGCGCACCGTGGGCGCGGTGAAGGGCTCGGGCGGCGCCGGCTCGGGAGGCATGGCGCTGCCGTCCACCTTCACCTCCAGCTGTCCGCTGCCAGGGCCGTCCAGCCAATACAGGGAGAGCCGAGCAGGAGGCGTGGTGGCGGCGGTGCAGCCCTCGCAGAAGCGGATGCGCAGCGAGGCCCCGGGGGCTCCCACCGCGCGGACGCCACCGAGGCCATAGGCCTGTCCGGGCGTGGTTGCGCTCAGTGCGTCCTCTACCGTCCACTCGCCCGTCAGCTCGCGGGAGACTCCCGCGGGCTTGAGCCGGTCCGACGGCTTGCCCGCGGAGATGAAGCCGCGCCCGGCGTCACCGAAGCGCTTCGCCAGCGCGTTGCGCATCGCGTCCGTGAAGTAGTGCGAGGCCGTGTGCGAGGCACCAATCTGCAGGATGCCCAGCCGCCCGTCCTCGCCCTTCTCCAGCTTGCTCAGGCGTTTGAAGGTGGCGATGAGGGACTTCTCGGTGTTCTGGAGGCCCGAGGGCTCAGCGGCCACTCGCGGCGGGCTGCTCGCGGCATAGGCGCGCTGGATGGCCAGGTCGAAGAGGTGGCCCAGCAGGTCCGAGCCCTTGGCGCGCGGGTGGATGAGGTCCTCGTTGAGCAGGCCCGAGGACAGCCAGCGGATGGACGAGCCCTCGCCGCCCATGGCCTCGAGCGCGTCCCAGTAGGCGCAGCCGCCCTCCTTCGCCACGTCGCGGAAGACGTCCGCCACCATGCGCGAGCCTCGGCGCGGCACCAGGTCGCCGCCCATGGTGCGCACGGCGGCGTCGATGGGAGACCAGACGAGGCACGCGGCATCCGGCACGGACTCGCGCACCAGCTTCACGAGCTGCTCGGCCTCCTGCTTGATCTCCTCCGGCTTCGTCCAGTCGCGCGAGAGGCGGAAGGCCTCGTTGCCGCCGAACATGAGCACGACCAGCGAGGGCTTGCGCTGGCGCATCTGCGCGCGGAAGTAGGGCCGGTGGGTGCGCAGGAACACGCCCGCGTAGGCGCCCGGCAGGCCGAGGGTGTCGTACACCACGCCCGGGTTGCCGTTCTCCAGCGAGACGCCGTGCAGCTCTATCTTGCCGCGTGTCTTGAGCGTCAGCGTCTTCGTGCCCTCGGGCAGCTTCACCCGGGCGTTGGCCACCTCAGCCGGAGTCCACCGCGTCTGCACGCGCTGCAACTGTTTGCCGTCAGCGAGCACCTGCACGGAGCCGCCACCCGGCTGAGCGAGGAAGAAGATCTCAGCCGTGCGCGCGTCGCCGATGTCGAAGCGCACGTCCTGGGACTCCTTGACGCCCGCGGTGAAGGCCACGCCGGTGAAGGGGAGCCGGTCCTTGGGCGGCGCGCGATCGATGATGCGGATGAACTCCCAGCCCGGGGAGGCCTGGCCAGCACGCACGCCGCGGCCGGAGCGGGTGGGACGGTCGATGTAGAGGAAGCCCTTGCCACCCGAGCCGTGGCGCTCCTGCAGCCGCTCGCGCACCACGTCGTTGATGTGGTCCGAGGCGATGAGCGAGTCGCCCAGGTGCTCTACGCGCACGGGCGTGGTGCGGCTGCCGTCACGCAGCGACCGCAGGGCCTTGAAGAAGGGCTCGAGCCCGTTCTCCTCGCACCCGGAGGCGCCCATGCGCCGGCAGCCGGGGTCGAGGTCCACGTGCTTGGAGCCCATCTTCTCGCGCAGCGCCTCCATGCGCATGGCCTTGGTGAGCGTGGCGGGACCCAGGTTCGCGAGGCCCAGCGTGTCCTCGGAGGCGGCGATGGTGGGCGTCGGGAGCGGGGTGCCGGCGTCGGAGGAGGTCTCGGCCTCGACCACCTCGGTCTCCACCTCCTCCTCGGGGAGGACGGGCACATCGGGCGCGAGCCGCTCCGCATCGGGCTCGACGCCAACGGACTTGCGCTTGGCGGCGGCACTGGAGGTGGTGACGAGCGAGATGAGCTGCGGCACCACCGGCCCCTGGGCGAGGCTGGGAATAGGCCGCCACGCCTCGGGCAGAGGGGCGAGCGACACCCCCACGGCGAGCGCGAGGGTGAGGGCGAGCGTCAAACCCGCCGATGTGTGCTTGGACTCCAACGCGCCCGGCATGAGACTGGCTTTTCGGTGCGTGGTCAAAACTCCTGCCCGTGTTCGTGGAGGAGCCGGGCGAGCGAGCCCCTGGCGAGTGGCGGGCAAGGCGCTATGGTGCGCCGCCCATGACCCTCTATCCCGTCATCATGGCCGGTGGCTCCGGCACCCGCTTCTGGCCCCTGTCGCGCAAGGCGCGCCCCAAGCAGTTCCTCCCGCTGGCCTCGAAGAACCCGCTCATCACCGATACCGCCATCCGCCTCAAGGGCCTGGCCTCGGTGAAGGACACCCTCATTGTCTGCGGTCCCCTGCACGCGAAGCAGGCGGCCAGGCTGGTGAAGGGACTGTCCAAGAAGAACCTCCTGGTGGAGCCGGTGGCGCGCAATACCGCGCCGGCCATCGCCCTGGCGGCGGTGCAGGTGGCCGCGAAGGACCCGGAGGGCATTCTGGTGGTGCTGCCCTCGGACCACCACGTGGCGGACGTGGCCGGCTTCAAGAAGACCATCGCCGAGGCGGCGCAGGTGGCCGCGAAGGGTCACCTCGTCACGCTGGGCATCAAGCCCCACCGTCCGGAGACGGGCTATGGCTACATCCAGGTAGGCGAGGGGCTCGAGGGTGGGGGCCGCCGGGTGAAGGCCTTCCGTGAGAAGCCGGACACGGAGACGGCCCGGCGCTACGTGGAGTCGGGCGAGTACCTGTGGAACGCCGGCATCTTCGTCTTCCGGGCGGACGTCATCCTGGAGGCCTTCGCGAAGCACATGCCGGAGATGCAGAAGGGCCTGGACGCGCTGCGCAAGGCGGCCGGCAAGCGCACCTTCGCGTCGGTGCTCAAGCGCGTGTTCCCCAAGCTGCCCTCCATCTCCATCGACTACGGCGTGATGGAGAAGGCCAGCAACATCGCGGTTCTGCCGGGAGACTTCGGCTGGAGCGACGTCGGCTCCTTCGCGGCCATCCCCGAGGTGCGCCCCGCGGACGAGCACGGCAACGTCATCTCGGGTGCCGAGGCGGTGGTGGTCGACTGCAAGGGCTGCGTGGTGCTGGCCGACAAGCGTCCGCTGACCGTGGTGGGCCTCACCGACATGGTGGTGGTGGACTCGGGCGACGCGGTGCTGGTGGTGCCCAAGGACAAGAGCCAGGACGTGCGCAAGGTGGTGGAGGCCCTCAAGGCCCGCAAGCGCGAGAAGTACCTGTAGGACGCGGCCGTGCGCGGGACACGGTACATACCCGGGTGGAAGGTTGCGCGCGTCCTGCTGCTCCTGCTGGTGGCCTGCACGGGGCCGGGAGCCGGGCGGGTCGCGCGCGCACCCTCGTGGGCCCTGGCCTCCGGTTCGGGGCGTTTCGCTGGAGGTGACTGGGAACGCCCGGAGCCGCTGTCAGTGCCGCGAGCCTCCTCCCCCAACTCCATGAGCCCCGAGGAGGAGGAAGCACGCTGGAAGGCGGTGGAGGAGAAGTTGGAGGAGTACCTGCAGTGGGGCATGCGTCTGATGGAGACACATGCCGCGCACCTGCGGCGCATCGCCCCCGGCCACCTCCTCACCGAGCATCCGCTGCGCGAGAAGTCCCTGGATGCGCTCGTCCGCGCCACGCTCGCCTGGGCCTACAGCCATACCCAGGATCCGGACTTCTTGCGGCGCAGTCCCTCGGAGGTGGCCCTCTACCTGCTGGCCAGCCGCTCTTCCCTGGCCACCGCCATCGAGCTGGGCAAGAAAGCTCCGCCCCACCTCGACTACACGCCTCCGCCTGAAGACGAGTACACCCCCGAGGAGCTACTGGCGGAAGTGGCTGTCGGGCTCACGCCCCTCGTTGGAGAGATGTCGGACCTGGCAGCGGCCATCTCTGGCTACAGCCTCACCGGACATTCCCTCAGCAATCCCGAGCGTTTCATCCATCTCTTGGGAGCGCTGCTGCCGCTCGCCAATGGCAAGCTGCTGACGCGGGGCGGAGAGGAAGCACTTCAAAGGGTGGCGCTCGTCACCGGCAGGAGTCTGGACGAGGTGCGGGCGCTTTCCCGCGTTGCCTCCCACCTGAGCCCCGACGACGTGAAGGAAATCGAGCGCGTCCTTCAGCGGGCCGCGGACAGGGGCGGAGCGCTGACGGATGCGGAGCTGGCCTTCCTCCATCGGATGGCGGGAACGCTGGAGCAACCCCTGCGTCTGGCCGCCAATGCCCTACGGCACGGGGAGGTGTTGCCCGTGCTGGGGATGCGCACGCTGCCGGATGGCACGCGGCTGTTCCCCGGGACTCCGCAGCACATGGCTCAGTGCTGGGTGGACTACCAGTTCCGTCACCCGCGCAAGTACCGGAGCTTCTCCACCGCCGTGGACCCGGAGTGGGAGCGGCTCTACCGCTCCATCCTCGCCAACAAGCAGGCGGGCAACGTCTTCGAGGACGGCATTCTCAAGGCGGGTGGCTTCGTGAAGAACACGGCGGTGATGATGCCTCCGTCCGGCAGGGGGGCCGTGGGCTTCATCCCGGACTCCGTGCGCGGCAACCCCAGTGAGTTGGTGTGGGGCGAGCCCTACCGGTTCATCGAGGCGAAGGCACGCCAGGAACTGGCCTACACGGGGAACCTCAAGGCCATGATCGAGTACGTGCGTGATCATGGCGGGCATATCGAGCTGTGGGTTCGTTCCGCGAAGCACCCAGCGGGGAAGACACATTTGACCGAGCCGCTACTCACTATCCTCCAGAAGATGGAAAGTGGTGGTAAGGCGAGCGTGAAGTACTCCCCTTGAGCTCCACTCATGCCGCGCTTCCGCTACCTCAAGTCGAACATCGACCTTCCGCCGGACTGCCCTTCGAGTGCGGTGATCCGGGAGTTTCTCCGGCTTGTTTTCGAGAAGTACCGGTGGTTCGTGCCCATGCGATACGAGCACGTCCCCTCGTTTGAGGAGCAGCTTGACCCTGACCGCATCGACTACGATGCGCTCATTGCCACCTACGAGGAACATCAGTCTCTCTGCATCGCCGCCCGGACGGACAGTGATTTCATTTGCATCTTCCCCTCGACCGACGATTCCCGGCCCTATTGTTACAACGGAAGCATCCTGTGGCGGGCCTCCGCGAAATGGGCATCCAAGCCTGATTGGCGTGCTGCGCACGTCGAGCAGGTGGCTGAAATCATGCGCCTCGTGAGTTCCCCTCTAGCGCAGGCCTCCTTGGGCGAGGATGTCGAGCGCAAGACCCGGCGTATGATCCCCAACGAGGACGGCCACGGCTCCACCGAGACCTTCACCCTCCGCAACTACAGCGCGGGTCTCTCCGGTCTGTTCTGGCGCAACTTCTTCGGTCCTCCGTTCGTGCGCATGTTCGGCGGACGTCTCGCTTCCCTGCCCGAGGACTGCCGCAAGCCGCTCGGTGAGGAACTCGTCCTCGTCCAACCCTACGAGCTGCCCACCGAGGCTGGCACCGATCAGGGGAATGCTCGGGAGCGCGCGCTGATCGAGCAACTCGGGCCTGAGTGCTTCTACGACCACGAGCACCACACGCCCCCCTCCCGCTTGCCGGCACTGGACCACCTCTCCAAAGTCCTTCATTGAGGCTCTGTCCTGTGGTCGGACCCGGTGTGGCTTACCGGACCTCTCGAACTGACAGGCCTCATGCTCCCCCTCCTTGTTCTTCTCTCTTGAGCGGGAAGAGGGGCCCTCGTTCTTTCAGGGCTGCGTTTGCAGGAATTACCGGACGACTCCGCCTTTCTGCGGGCGCGCAACGGTACTTCCGACGCTTGTCACGTTGGTTTCGTGACGAAGCAAGGGTGCATGGCGGTTGCAAAGCTTCACCGCAGGGGGGCGGCGATGGCTTGCAACTATTGCTTCAATGATCATCCAACGACTGTTCCGTGCATCCGGCCGGAGAGTCCTCCATGCGACAGCGAGGAGCTGTGCGGGACGGGCTTCGGGCCCCTGGTCCTCGTGCGCAAGCTGGGCACCGGGGCGCTCGGTACCGTGTACTTCGCCGAGCATCCGTCCAGCGGAGCGCACTTCGCGGTGAGGGTGCTGCACCCGCACCTGGCCAGCAATCCAGCCGTGCTCAGCCGCTTCTACACGGAGGCCCGTACCGCCCAGCACATCCACCACCCGAGCGTGGCCCGGGTGCTCGACGTGCGCCAGGCGCCCAGCGGCCACCACTGTCTCCTCATGGAGTACGTTGAAGGCACGGCCCTGTCGCACCTGCCGCTGCCGCTGCCTCCCGCGGAGGTCGTGTTCCTCCTCTCGCAGGCGCTCGAGGCGCTGGAGGTCGCGCATACGTGCGGGGCCGTCCACCGTGATCTCAAGCCCGAGAACCTCATCCTCACCACCGGTCGCGACGGTGAGCGGCGCGTGAAGCTGCTCGACTTCGGCATGTCCGCCACCCTGGTCGCGGGCTTCTCCGAGGAGGAACTTTCCGCGGGGATGGTGGTGGGCAGTCCGGGCTACCTCGCGCCAGAGCTGTGGGTGCGTGCCGAGCCGGATGGCCGCGCGGACATGTATGCGCTCGCGGTGCTGGGCTACCGGCTCCTCACCGGGCGGCTGCCCTTCGGGGGCGGCGGGCGCATGGGTGAGATGCTCCTGGTCCACAAGCCCGCGAAGCCGTTGCCGCCGCACATCCTCGAAGCGCGTGTGCCGCCGGCCCTGTCCGCGGTGTTGATGCAGGCCATGTCCCTGCGTCCGGATGAGCGCTTCGCCACCGCCCGAGCCTTCCGCTCGGCCCTGCAAGAGGCCATGCGGCGGCCCGCCTTCGGCTGCCTTGCACCTCCGTCCTTCCACGTGCGCGTCGAGGACCCCGAGGGCAGGGGACTGCAGCCGGTGTTCGTGAATGACGTGAGCCAGGAGGGGCTGCGCATCGCCTGTGATGGGCCGCTGCCGCGGCTGGGGGCACGCCTCGAGGTGGAGCTCTCGCTCAACGGCTGGGTTCTCGCCTGCACGTGCGATGTGGTGCGCCTGCTGCCGACGGAGGAGGCGCGCACCTGGGGCGGTCGCCAGGGCTACATCCTCCAGTTCTCCGGGCCCTCCGATGATGTACGCCGGCTGATCGCCCAGGCGCTGGCCCCGCCTCCCGTGGAGCCCGAGCCGGATGCGGAGCTGGCCCAGCTCTTGTCGCGCGCTGCCGCGTGCAGCCAGGACCCCTATACCCTGTTGGCCGCCCACCCGCATGCGGACTTCGCGGAGGTGATGCGGCGCGTGGTCCAAGCCGAGCGCCGGCTGGAGCCCTTCTGGCAGCGTCCCCTGCCGGCCGAACAGCGTCAGGCGCTCGCGGCCCTGCGGGGGAAGGTGGACGTCGCGAGGAAGACGCTCGGCGAGCCCATGGCGCGTGCGCGCTTCGATGCCTCCCGGGGCAACTTCCGCGGCGTGGCCCGTTGCCTCGCCGCCGGAGTGCCGCTGAACGCCGTGGAGCGCCTGCGCCAGGCCTTCCTCGCCGCCCGCCCGGAGGCCGAGCCCCGTGCGCGTCTGCTCTTCGACGAGGGCATCCTCCTGGAGGCCCAGAACGTGCTCGATGGTGCACTGGCGCGCTACGCCGAGGCGCTCCGCGTGGATCCGCTGAACGTCTCGCTGCACCGCTACTACCAATCGCTCGCCCAGCGGATGCGCGTGGCGTCTGGAGAAACGGCGCGCCCCTCGGCGTCGCTCTGAGTGCACTCCAGGGCCTCCGGTCCACCCGCTCTGGGTAGCCCGTTTCCCTGGAGGCACCCGCGGGTTGTCCGGTTTCCTCCAGCGGATGGCACGCCGGTCTTGGCGCATCACTTGCTCTCTGGTGGGGAGCATGAGAATCGCGTTGCTCACCGGACTTCTCTTCGTGCTGGGTGCTTGTGGCTTGAGCGAGCCACCGCCTGATGCTCGCAGGGATCCCACGAACGTCATCGACTCCGGGCGGCCCGACGCCGGAACTTCTCCCGATGCTGGCACGCCAGACGCGGGCTCCCCCGATGCGGGCACTCCCGACGCCGGTTCGCCCGATGCTGGGACACCACCGGACGCAGGCATGCCTGACGGTGGCAGCCAGACAGGCACGAGACCCTCGCCCGCGAAGCCCCAGTGGCCAGCGCTGCAGAAGTCCATCTCCACCTATGAGCTGACGCTGACCCAGCGCGACTACCAGGCGCTCTATGACCACATCCCGGATCCTCCCTCCCAGAAGTTCCAGGTGGAGGGTCGCTTCACCCATGAGGGTCGTACATACCCGACGGTGCTGAGCTTCCGCGGACGTTCCACGAAGACGGATTCGCGCGTCGTGAAGAAGTCTTGGGACGTGCGCTTCGAGCTGAAGGAGGAGCGCTTCGAGGGGAAGAAGAACCTCGAGCTGCTGGCGACGTGGAAGGATGGCGGCTACCTCACCGAGAAGCTCTGGTACGACCTGGCCGCGAGCGTGGGCCTGCGCGTGCCGACGGCCCGCTATGTCCACGTGAAGCTCCACCTCATCCAGGACGACGGGAGCGTCATCACGAAATACGAGGGCGTCTTCACCGAGCTGGAGTCCATCAACAAGGACTTCCTCGAGGCCCACGATTTCGATGACGACGGGGACCTCTACCGCTGCGGCATGCACGACTGCGAGATGCGCCAGCCGCCTCAGGAGCAGTATCAGGAGCGCTGGGACAAGAAGACGAACGAGAAGGAGCCGTGGGACCGGCTGTGGAGCTTCCTCGAGGGCGTCAACCGCACGCCGCCGCACAGCTTCCCTGCCTTCCTCCAGGAGCGGCTGGAGCTGGAGGACTATCTCACGTGGCTGGCGTTGGAGACGTTCATCAACAACGACCTGCAGGGCGACTCGCGCAGCTATCTGATCTACGACCGCGAGACAGGGAAGTGGACGTATGTGCCGTGGGATCTCAACAACGCGCTGTCGCTCTACAACCGCACCAACCCGGTCATCCAGGGCGTGAAGGAGAAGCATCCGCTCTTCAGCTTCACGGCCTACGATCCTCATGTGTACGAGCTGGCCGAGTTCCGCCGCACCTTCCCAGACATGCAGGACATGAAACCCGGCTGGAGCACGCTCTCCACGCGCATCTATGACGATCCAGGACTACGGGCGCGGTACGTGGCTCGGCTGCGCAAGCTGCTCGACACGTGGTTCACCGAGGAGAACATCGGCCCGCGCGTGGATGCCATGCACAAGCTGCTCGCCCCGTTCATCATGCCTGGCGAGGACGGCAAGACGGTGGACCCGTACGTCAGCCCCGAGCACGTCGCGCGCAGCCCCGAGCACCTCCACCGCTTCGTGCGCGAGCGCCGCAAGTGGCTGCTGGAGCACATCCACAGCATCGAGTCGCTCGGGAGCGGGGAGCTCGTTATCGACCGGGTAGGCCGGGATGACTCGGGCGCCTTTTGGGTGCAGCTCTACAACCGAGGATTCGTGTCGGTGCCGGTGGGGAGCATGTACCTCTCGGGCTTCACCCGGGTGCCTGGCCAGTGGAAGCTGCCCGACCTGACCGTCGAGCCCGGACAGGTCGTCACGTTCCTCGCGGGGGCACCTGGAACGGCGCACCTGGGCGCGGCGCTCGACCCGCAGCGGCCCGAGGTATCCCTCTTCGCGGCGGACGGGAAGTCAGCCATCGACCTGCTCTGGCTGGCGCCGCTGAAGCCAGGCGAGGCCTACGGACGACAGCCTCGCGGCGCGGAGTCCTTCGGAAGCCAACCTGGGCCGTGAGGCCATCCGGGTGCTCCAAGGACAGCTTTCGCCGTGGCCTTCTCTGGCGGAGGGGTCATCATCCTCGCGCCAGTCCTCCTCGTCGCGTCCTCCGACGCTCTCCCGGCGCCTGGCAGCTTTCGGGCGTGGGCCTCGTCCGTTTGTTTGACGGCCGAGACCCGCTCCTCTTGGACTCACGCCTTCTTTTCAGAGTCTTGGCTTCTGTGATTCATCCTCAACGATCAGCACTTCGGCGGCGGACCAGACAGCCACGGTCCCAGGGGGCGGCTGCTTGACGCCCAGCATTCTCAAGGCCTCGGGTGGATTCTTCTCCAGGCCCAGCATCGAGAGCGAGCGCCGCTGCGCGATAACACCGCAGAATGGACCGATCATGCCTAGATCTCGCAGTTGGTGAAGGCGGATCTGGACGCGCTCCTCCTTGAACCGGGCCTCACCGTAGAGCAGCGCTGTCTCGGTGACGATCGTCTTCCCCTTGCATTCAGGTGGAACGACCCAATTCGGTGGATGATCGGTGCAGAGCGGGGAGTTGGCGATCTCGTACGGAACGTAGGCGTGGACAGGGCCCGTGACACGCACCTCGATGGGTCCCTCCTGGATGAGGGCCACATCGCCGACGCTTCCAGGCAAGCCCAGAACCTCCACGGAGAAATAGGAGTGCGGAGGGATACCCACACGCTTCGTTTCGGCGATGGCCTCTGCAGAGCACGCAGCCGTCCCATCCGGGAGCACGCGAACGCCCGAACAACCAGCAATCAGGCAGGCTCCAGTCATTGCTGCCAGGACTTTCGACGGCCCATCATTTCCATGGGGGCGGCGCGATTTGGGTTTCACCGATTCATTCATGACTCTTCCCTTCTGGTTCTCCCAGGAATTGGCTGTGTCCAACACACAGTCAGTGCTTGCTCGGGCGTGGGCCCGTGGCGGGTCGATCTTCCGATGCTCCTCCGTGCCTGTGGCCATGACGAGCGCAAAAACCACGTGGGCGAGCCGAGAGATCATGGAATCACCGTCACCAGCAAGTTGGGCAGGTCCGAACCGGGCTCGTCTACAGTGGCCAGGAGCTCGGAATCAGAAGGAGGGGTCTCATAGGCCAGGACAAGGCGGGACTTTTTTCCCGGGGGAATCACGGCGCGCTCGGATGCGCGAGAGATGATCCGCACCTTGCCGATTGCTGAGCCGACCAGGTTGATCCGTTCCAGATCGACCCGCCAGTTGGAATCCGAGCGATTCGTGATGCTCAAGGTGGCATACGAGATTCCCGCGTCATGAACGACCTCGACAAAAGAGATCGAGAGCCGATCGGTCTGCTTGAACGAGGAACCATTGCCCATGGCCCGGTTGATGACCGCCTCGGAGCCTCGCTCGGCGATGAGCCGGGTCTTGTCGGACACGAGCTCTCCCAATGACTGGGGGCGCAACAGCCGTTCTTGCGCCAGTCGAGCACTCTCCTCTGGGTTGATGGCTGAGCGCTCCCGGATGTTCAGTACAACGTCCCTGATGTTGGGGCGCGTGACGAGGCGCAAGGTGACGCGGGTCTCGTCCACCAGCGTGATGCGTACTTCCAATCCGGGACCCGTCACCACCGGGCGGCGAGCAGCTACCTGGAGACGATTCCCGCTCCTGTCTCCATCCCACCTGCCTGTATCTGGATTCACCAGCGCGTCAGCATCCGCTTCGACATTCTTGACCGAAGCCGGCAAGACCACAGCCGTGGTGGTGTAGGCGTCCTGCTCGACGAACACCCGGACGAACACATCGACGGCGCCTCCGTCAGGAGGCATCAAGACGGACCGGACCTGCGGCTCCGGCGCGCTCACTGCGGCAGTCGCCGGAGTTGCGGATAGGAGCGTTAACGTGAGCGACAGTGCGCTTGAGAGCATAGGTTGAAATCTCCAGCCCGAGGGTCTTGGCACAGAGCGGGAATCGAGCCTGCATTGGTTTACGTACGCGGTAGGACCTCGCTACCAACTTCTCTGGTAAGGCCACTCGCTCATACTCCATCGGGCTCCCGAAGCCCAGTGAAGGGCGCTGCTGAAGCCGGTCGAGGCCTACAGATGGCGGCCTCGCGGCGCGGAGTCCTTCGGAAGCCAACCCGGGCCGTGAGCACCCGAGGAGTCACCCCGGAGGCGAGGGTCTCCTGCTACCTTCGCGATCCCTTCGTCTTCCGGAGATCCTCGTGGTCGAGATTGAGAGCCTCGCGGCATTTGCGCAGCACCTGGCGAACGGCAAGAGCCTCGCCAACGTCATCTTTCAGGGAGTCGACCTGACGGCGCAGACCCGGGTGCTGCTGGATGCGGACCTCACGGGCACTGTCTTCCTGGGCTGCCAGCTCGAGACGCAGGCCCTGCAAGCCGTGCTCGCGCACGGGGCCATGGTCTTCCCGCCCTTCTCGGGGCTGCCCTACTCCCCGTATCGGGGCAGTCTCTACACCCCCGAGGAGCTGTACGCGGGCTTCGACCCTGCGCGCCCCGAGACCTACGCGGACACGCCCGACGCCCGCATCTACGCCCATTGGAACTCGCGCGGTGGAGCCAACTCGCCCTCCCTACTGGAGACGCTCGCACAGCGGCTTCACGACCATGCCATCACCGACGCCATGGAGGAGGTGCTCGCGCTGCAGAGCCAGGGCCGGCCGCGCAGGGCGGTGGCCATCATGGGCGGTCACTCCATGCTCAGGGGGCAGCCTGACTACCGCGCGGTGGCCGAGCTGGCCCGCGAGCTGGCCCGCCTGGGCTTCTTCCTGGTGAGCGGTGGTGGGCCGGGCGCCATGGAGGCCACGCACGTAGGCGCCTGGTTCGCAGGACGTACCGAGGCAGAGCTGTCCGCCGCTCTCGAGGTCCTCGCCAAGGCACCAAGCTACAAGGACCGTGAGTGGCTCTCGCGTGCCTTCGAGGTGCGTGCCACCTGGCCCCTCCGGGATGCGGACCGCGTGGTCAGCGAGAGCCTGGGCATCCCCACCTGGCACTACGGCCACGAGCCGCCCAATCCCTTCGCCACGCACATTGCCAAGTACTTCGCCAACAGCGTCCGCGAGGATGGCCTGCTCACCATCGCCAAGGGCGGCGTCATCTACTCCCCGGGAAGCGCCGGCACCATCCAGGAGGTCTTCCAGGACGCCTGCCAGAACCACTACAACACCGTGGGCGTGGTCAGTCCGATGATCTTCCTGGGCCAGGACTTCTGGACGCGCACGCGGCCCGTCTACCCTCTCCTGGAGCACCTCGCCCGCGGCCAGGACTACGCGCGCTACCTGCTGCTCACCGACTCCCGTGAGCACATCATCCGAGCCCTCGTGGACTTCGACCGCGAGCAGCAAGCACGAGCGCGCGTCCGCTAGAGGTTTACCCTTAGCCTCGCTCACACGATGTGCGGAGACGAGCCACACCCTGAGTAGTCCATCCCCGGCGCCGAGAGGATTTCGCTGGGGCTCCAGCTTTGGGGTACGGCGAGATGTTAGAAATCCGCCGTATCACCATGATGGACATTCCTGGGTACAAGCTCCTCGGGCTCTTTCAGATGACGAGCAGCAGCCTGCTGTTCCAGGCGCTGCGCGAGGCCGATCAGCTGCCCGTCATCGTCAAAACCCCGCGCAACGAGCGCCTCGGCCCGCGCGAGCGCGCGCGCTACCAGCGTGAGTACAGCGTGCTGCAGCACTTGCGAGGGACGCCCGGGGTGCTCTCCACTCGTGGCTGTGAAGTGCTGGGGGAGCGGCCCGTGCTGTTGCTGGATGACGTGGGAGGCAACGCCCTCACGGAGCAGCTGGGCCGGCCCCTCGAGCTCTCCGACTTCCTCTCCATCGCGATTCCCCTGGCCGCCACGTTGGCGGAAGTGCACCGCCGCGGCGTCATTCACAAGGACATCAAACCTGCCAACGTTCTCCTGTCGGTGGGAGGGCAGGTGTGGCTCATCGACTTCGGGCTTGCCTCCATGCGGCAGGTGGAGCGCGTGGAGAGCTCTCATCTCTCTCTCGTGGAGGGCACGCTGCCGTACATGTCCCCGGAGCAGTCGGGGCGGATCAACCGGGCGGTGGACTACCGCACCGACTTCTATTCGCTGGGGGTGACGTTCTACCAACTGCTCACGGGGCGCCTGCCCTTCCGGGGGAGGGATCCTCTGGAGTGGCTCCACGCGCACATCTCGCAGACGCCCGTGTCCCCAAGCGAGCTGCTGCCCTCGATTCCTCCCATGCTCTCGGCGGTGGTGCTCAAGCTGCTGGCCAAGGCCGCGGATGATCGCTACCAGAGCGCAGAGGGGCTGAAGGCAGATTTGGAGCGCTGTCAGGAGGCGTTGCTGCGGGGCGGACGGGAGGACTTCCCGCTGGGCCTCCAGGACTTCCCCGCCCGCTTCCAGCTTCCCCAGCACCTCTATGGACGGGAAGACGAGATTCAAGCGCTGCTGAAGGCCTTCGAGGACGTAGCGCAGAAGGGGCGGCCCGAGTGGGTGTTGGTGCGGGGCTACTCGGGCATCGGCAAGTCCTCCATTGTCCAAGAGCTGCACAAGCCTGTGCTGGAGCGCCGGGGCTTCTTCCTCAGCGGTAAGTTCAACCAGCTGCAGCGGGACGTTCCCTACGCCACGCTGGCCCAGGCCATTCGGGCGCAGGTGCAGCAGATGCTGGCGGGCAGTAATGAGGAGGTGGAGGCCTGGCGTCAGCGTCTGGAAGAGGCCTTCGAGGGCAATGGTCAGGTGCTGGTGGACCTGGTGCCCCAGCTGGAGAGGGTGGTGGGCGCGCAACCGCCCGCGCCGCAGCTTCCGCCCGCCGAGGCGCGCAACCGCTTCAACCTCCTCTTCCAGCGCTTCCTGGGAGTGTTTGCCTCCGCCGAGCGGCCGCTGGTGCTCTTCCTGGACGACTTGCAGTGGGCGGACTTCGCGAGCCTCACGCTGCTGAAGTACCTGTCCACCCATCCGGACACGCCGCCCCTGCTGTTGATGGGAGCGTACCGGGACAACGAGGTGAGCGCCTCGCATCCGCTGGCGCTGGTGCTGGAGGAGGCGCGCAAAGGGGGAGCCCGGCTCACGGAGATTCACCTGGGGCCGCTCGCGTCCACGCAGACGCGGCAGCTCGTGGCGGATGCCCTGCCGGGCGCGTCCGAGGCGCTTCTCGTGCCGCTGTCGGAGCTCCTCCAGACCAAGACAGGGGGCAATCCCTTCTTCCTCCTCCAGTTCCTGCAGTCGCTCTATCAGGATGGTCTGGTGGAGCGGGGGCCCAAGGGAGGATGGCTCTGGAACGCGGACGCCGTGCGGGCCATGGGCTACGCGGACAACGTGCTGGACTTCATGACCAGCCGGCTGCGCAAGCTACCCACCCAGGCTCTGAGGCTGCTGTGCCTGGCCTCGTGCGTGGGCAATACCTTCGCACTGGAGACCCTGGCCCTCCTCTCCCACCAGGAGTCCTCCGAGGTGGAGCTCGGCCTCGAGCCCGCCCTCCAGGAAGAACTGGTGGTGCAGTTCGGCTCTCAGCACTACCGCTTCCTGCACGACCGCATTCAACAGGCGGCCTATACCCTGTTGGCCGAGGTGGAGCGCAAGGCCATCCACCTGGAGATCGGCAGGCTGCTCTGGGCCAGTCTCTCGCCTGGGGAGCTGCGCGAGCGCCTCTTCGACGTGGTGGAGCAGCTCAACGCGGGCGTGGAGTTGCTGAGCGACACGGAGGAGCGCACCCGGTTGGCGCGGTTGAATGCCGAGGCGGGCTTCCGTGCTCAGTCTTCCACCGCGCACCGCTCGGCCATCGGGTATTTCTCCATGGCGCTGCGCCTGATGCCCGGGGACCTCTGGGTGACGGCACCCGAGCTCGCCTTCAAGCTGCGCCTGGGACAGGCCAACAGTGAGTTGATGAGCGGAAATGGCCCCGAGGCCCGCCGCATCGTCGAGGAGCTGCTCGCCCGAGAGCTGTCACACCAGGAGTTGGCGGCGGCCTACCGGCTCCAGAGCAGCATCTACCTCACCGCCAACCAGCCCCAGGCCGCCGCCGCCTGCCTGTTGGAATGTCTGGCGCGCTTCGGTGTGCACATCCCCGCCAGGCCCACCTGGGACGAGGTCACCGCCGCCAACAAGGAGCTGGAGTCACTCCTGGGCAATCGTCCCATCGAGAGCCTCGTCGAGCTGCCCTCCATGACGGACCCGGAGAAGAAGACGATCATGGGGCTGCTCGGGGCCCTGTTCGCGCCGGCCTTCTTCACCAGCGAGACGCTCCTGGCGTTGCACCTGTGCCACATGGTGTCGCTGACCCTGCGCTATGGAAGCACCCACGAGTCCGCGTCCGCCTATGTCTGGTATGGGTTTGTGACGAGCTGCCTCTTCAAGAACCCCCACCGGGGACACGCCTTCGGCAAGCTGGCGATGGAGTTCGTCGAGCGCAATGACATCTCCGCCTACCGGGCCCGGGTCCTCTTCACCCAGGGGCATGTGAGTCTCTGGGTGCGGCCCCTGCCCGAGGCGAAGGAGCTTTACCAGAAGGCCTTTCATCAAGCGCTCCTGTCGGGGGACCTGCAGATCGCCGGCTACTGCTGCATCTTCATCGTCTGGCTTCAGCTCTGCATGGGCGCTGAGCTGGCCGAGGTAGAGCGCGAGGCCGTCACGTATGCCGGGTTCGCGCTCAAGGCTGGCTTTCGGGACGCGGGGAATATCACCGGGCTCCTGCGGGCCTTCGCGCGGCAGATGCGGGGGCTCACCGTGTCGTTCGGCTCCCTGAACGGCGAGGGCTTCAGCGAGGAGGAGCTCGAGGGCCTTTTGAACAGCGCCATGGCCCCGTTGAAGTGCTCGTATGCCGTCATCAAGACCCGGTCCCGCTTCATGAGCAGCGCTTACGAGGAGGCGCGCCAGGCGGCGGACAAGGCACAGGGGCTGCTCTGGGCCGTGAGCGGTCGTATCCAGCTGCTGGAGCACCATCTCTACAGGGCCCTGGTCCTGGCGGCGTGCTGCCGGGAGGCCACGGAGTCTCTGCGGGAGCAGTACCTCAAGGACATCCAGCAGCACCGGCGGCAGTTGGAGGAGTGGGCCACGAGCTGTCCGGAGACGTTTCGCGCGGCCGAGAGGATGGTGGCGGCGGAGCTGCACCGGCTGCACGGCAGACTCGAGGCAGCCATCCGCGGGTATGAGGAGGCCATCGAGACCGCGCGTGAGCTGGGCCTCATCCAGAATGTCGCGGTGGCGAGCGAGCTGGCCGCGCGCTTCTGGAAGGAGCAGGGGGTACCCCTCATCGCCCTGGCCTATGCCCGCCAGGCGCGCGAGGCCTATCTCCAGTGGGGCGCTGAGGGAAAGGTCCGGCACCTGGAGGAGCAGTGGCCGAATATCTCCCACATGGTGCTGAGTGGCCAGGGCACCACCAGCTACGACACGGGCTCCAAGCTGTTGGACGCGCTCAGCCTCGTCAAGGCGCAGCAGGCCATCTCCAGCGAGATGGACCTGGAGCGGCTGGTGGGCACCCTCATGCGGGTGGCCATGGAGAACGCGGGGGCCCAGCGGGGCGCTCTCCTGCTGTTGCAGGGAGAGACGCTGACGGTGGCGGCGCTGGTGGAGTCCGCCGAGGATGAGGTGCGGGTGGTCTCTCCGGGGCACTCCGCCTGGCAGCCGCCGGGAGCGCTGATTGCCTATGTGCGGCGCACCGGCGAGCACGTGCTCATCGACGATACCTCCAGGCCTCACGCCTTCTCTTCCGGCTCGGCCGGTGCCGCCCGCCAGGCTGGCTCCGTGCTGTGTCTGCCATTGATGCGCAAGGAGGAGTTCTACGGCGTGTTGTACCTGGAGAACTCCCTCACCTCGGAGGCCTTCAACTCCGGTCGCATCATCCTGTTGCAGCACCTGGCCTCCCAGGCGGCCATCTCCATGGAGAACGCGAGGCTCTACTCCGAGGTGCGGCTGACCGAGAGCGCTCTGCGGCAGGCCAACGAGGAGCTGGAGTCTCGTGTAGAGGAGCGGACGCGCGAGCTGAGGCAGGCCCAGGCGAACCTGGTGGACACGGCGCGCATGGTGGGCAAGGCCGAGGTGGCCTCCAGCGTGTTGCATGACGTGGGCAACGCCCTGACCAGCCTTGTGGTGGACAGCGATGAGCTGCGCCGCACAGTGGCTGCCTCGCGCATGGGCCGTGTCGAGCAGGTGGTCAACCTCCTGGCGGAGCACCGCGACGACCTCGCGGGCTTCCTCACGAAAGACCCCCGCGGCAGCCAGCTCTTCGCCTACCTCTCCGGCCTCGCAAGTGAGCTGGCGCAGGAGCGGGTCTCCCTGCAGCAAGGCATGGAGGACCTCTCCAAGAATGTCGATCGGGTCCGCACCATCATCCAGATGCAGCAGGCCTACGCGAAGTCCACGCTGCTGGTGGAGGAGTGCGACCTGGCCGAGGTGCTGGAAGAAGCCCTGCGGCTGCAGGCCGGTGCTTTGCTGCAATGGAGCGTACAGGTGACGAAGAAGCTGGAGCCGCTGCCCAGGATGAAGGTGGACAGGCACCGGCTGCTGCAGATCCTCCTCAACCTCATCAGCAATGCCCGGCAGGCCTTGGAGCCGGTCATCCCAGGGCTGCGTCGGCTCCTGCTCCGGCTGTATGTGGAGGGGGAGTGGATCCACTTCCAGGTCGTGGACAATGGCAGGGGCATCGAGCCCGAGGTGCAAGGGCGGCTCTTCACCCAGGGCTTCACCACTCGCAAGGAAGGCCATGGCATCGGCCTGCACTCCAGTGCGCTCGCGGCACAGTTGATGGGTGGGAAGCTGACGCTGGAGAGTGCGGGGCCGGGACTGGGTGCCACTGCGACCTTCAGGCTTCCCGCTTCGAAGGCTGACACTCAGGTCGCGTAGGGGGACGGCGCACCGCTCCAGAAGGAGCTTCCGCCTGGCGGGCCGGGCCTCTCGTGCCCGGTCTACCAGGAGTCACGGGAGGTTACACTGCCTGTGTACCCGACAGCGTGATTTCCAACGGTTGACGGGACTCCGCTTCGGTACCCCCCCGCCCCGGGCTTGTGTATACAGTGCGCCGCCTTCGACTCAGCCCCCCTTCGAGGGCTTCAGGAAACAGCCTCATGAACGCGCATATCTTCCGCGAGTACGACATCCGTGGCCTGGTGGATAAGGACCTCACCGTCGAGGTGGTGGAACTGCTGGGCAAGGGACTCGGCACCGTGGTGCGGCGCAAGGGTGGACGCTCCATCGTGGTCGGCCGCGACTGCCGCGAGTCCTCCACGCGCTTCCGCGACGCCCTCTGCCGTGGTCTCACCTCTACCGGGTTGAACGTGCTCGACGTGGGCGTGGTGCCCACCCCGTTGACCTACTTCGCCGCCAACACCCTGCCGGTGGATGGCCTGGCGATGATTACCGGCAGCCACAACCCGCCCGAGTACAACGGCTTCAAGATTGGCGCGGGCAAGACGACCTTCCACGGCCCGGAGATTCAGGCGCTGCGCAAGCTCATCGAGGCGCGCGACTTCGAGACGGCCGCCACGCCGGGCACCGTCAGCCCGTTCGACATCCACACGCCCTACTACCACTTCGTCCGTCAGACGGTGAAGGTGGGCCGCAAGGGGATGAAGATCGTCATCGACGCGGGCAACGGCACCGGCGGCGCGGTGGGCGTGCCGCTCTTCGAGAGCATGGGCTTCGAGGTGGTGCCGCTCTTCTGCGACATGGACGCCACCTTCCCCAACCACCACCCGGACCCCACGGTGGTGGAGAACATGCAGGACCTCATCGCGGCGGTGAAGCGCGAGAAGGCCGAGGTGGGCATCGCCTATGACGGCGACAGCGACCGCATCGGCGTGGTGGATGACCAGGGCAACATCCTCTGGGGCGATCAGATCATGATCCTCTTCAGCCGCTACGTGTTGAAGGAGAGCCCGGGCGCGGCCATCGTCGGCGAGGTGAAGTGCTCCTACACCCTGTACGACGACATCGCGAAGCACGGCGGCAAGCCGGTGATGTGGAAGGCGGGCCACTCGCTCATCAAGGCGAAGATGAAGGAGGAGCAGGCGGAGCTGGCCGGCGAGATGAGCGGCCACATCTTCTTCAAGAACCGCTACTTCGGCTTCGACGACGCCATCTACTCCTCGGCGCGCCTGCTGGAGATTCTCACGCACGAGAAGGCGAAGCTGTCCGAGCTGCTCGCGGACGTGCCCAAGACGTTCGCCTCGCCCGAGCTGCGCGTGGACACGGTGGAGGAGAAGAAGTTCGAGCTCGTCAAGCGCGCCACCGAGACGCTGCGCAAGGCGGGCCACTCGCTGGTGGACGTGGACGGAGTGCGGGTGACCTTCCCGGACGGGTGGGGCCTCATCCGCGCCTCCAACACCCAGCCCATCCTCGTGTTGCGCTTCGAGGCGAAGACAGCCGAGCGGCTGGAGGAGATCCGCCAGCTCATCGAGGGCACGGTGGAGAAGATGAAGCGCGAGGTTGGCGGCTGAGCTAGAGAAGGGGCCTCAATGGGAACTCCTCACATCCTGGCCCTGTGCGGCAGCGTGCGCGCGGGGGGGTTCAACAAGAAGCTGCTGGACCTCGCCGTGGCGGAAGCCCGAGCGCAGGGCGCCGAGGTCGATGTCGTGGACCCGCAGGTGCTCGCGCAGCTGCCCATCTATGACCAGGATGTGGAGGTCAAGGGCTGGCCCCCGCTGGTGAAGGAGCTGAGGGAGCGGCTGGCCCGCGCCAACGGGCTGCTCATCGCCAGCCCCGAGTACAACTCCTCCATTCCGGGCGGGCTGAAGAACGCCCTGGACTGGGTGTCGCGAGGGCCCGAGCGCCTCTTCCCGGAGAAGTGGGCGGCGCTGATGGGGGCCTCGCCGGGCTTTTTCGGCACCGCGCGCATGCAGCCGCACCTGCGGCAGGTGTTGTCCTCCACGGGCGCGCACGTGTTGCCCTCCCAGGTGCACCTGCCCCGGGCGGCGGAAGCCTTCAACACGGACGGGAGCTTCAAGGACGAGGCTCGGCGCAAGGAAGTGGCGGCGCTCGTCTCGTCTCTCGTTTCCAAGCTCAAGGGCTGATTGCCCAACCGGAGGACACGGATGCCCACGCTGGGAATTGACCTGGGCGGCACGTTCGCCCGCGCGGCGGTGGTGGATGCGCAGGGCCACATCATTGCCTCCGCCAAGATGGCGCTCGGCGAGCGCAGCCCATCGGCGGTGGTGGAGTCCATCGCTCACGCGGCCAAGGCGGCGGTGGATGCCGCGGGCACAGACGTGAAGGGCTGCGGCGTGGGCGCGGCTGGGCAGATCCACGGAGAGTCGGGGGTGTTGGCGGTGGCGCCCAACCTCGGCTGGCGCAACGTGCCGCTGGGGGAGATGCTCCGCACGCGGCTGGGTTACCCCGTCCGGGTGGTGAATGATTTGTCGGCCGCCGCATGGGGTGAGCTCAACGCCGGAGCGGGGCGTGGGGCGCACGACATGTACACGGTGTTCGTGGGCTCGGGCGTGGGCAGCGCCATCATCGCCGGTGGCAGACTGGTGCACGGCGGTGGCGGCGTGGCTGGCGAGCTGGGTCACATCAAAGTGGTGCCCAACGGGCGCCGGTGCGGCTGCGGTGAGCTGGGGTGCCTGGAGGCCTACGCGGGCGGCCACAACCTCATTGCGCAGACGCGCGAGCTGTTGGCCACTGGGCGCTCGCACGTGCTGATGGAGCTGACGGGTGGAGACCCGGCCCGGGTGACGCCGGTGACGCTGGAGCAGGCGGCGGATGCGGGCGACACGGAGGCGCGTGAAATCTACGAGCGGGCCAGCCTCATGCTGGCCATCGCCGTGGCCAACCAGGTGACGGTGCTCAACCCGGCGCGGCTCATTCTGGGCGGCGGCGTGCTGACGCACTGCCCGGGTATCCGGCGGCGCCTGGTGGAGGGGGTGCAGGCGTTTGCCTCCACCACCTCGCGCGAGGGGCTGCTCATCTCCGATGCCGAGCTGGGTGACGACAGCGGGCTGATCGGCGCGGCCCTCCTGGCCTGACTCCTCCTGGGCCCGGCTTGAAGGGGAGGGCGCGGCTCTGCTAAGCGCCGCGCCATGGCCAATTTCCGTCCCTTCCTGCGACTGTCCCTGCTGTCTGCCCTGGTGCTCGTGTCCGCCTGCAAGAAGCAGGAGGAGACGAAGCCGGGGGCCACCCCCGCGCCTACCTCCGCCGCTCCGAAGGAGAAGGCGCTGAAGGTCGGCCTGGTGACGGACGTGGGAGGTCGCGGTGACCACTCCTTCAACGACTCGGCGCTGCGCGGCCTGGAGCTGTGGGGCGCGGGCAAGAAGATGGAGGGCGGCAGCTACAAGGACGCCACCCCGGAGGAGCTGAAGGAGACGCTTCAGCAGGACCTGTCCACGCGCAACATCACCCCGGTGAATGTCACCCCGGTGGTGCTGCAGAGCAAGGTGCCCGAGGACTATGAGCCCAACCTGCAGCTTCTGGTGGACCAGGGCGTGTCCCTGGCCATCGGCGTGGGCTTCATGCTCGAGAACGCCGTGGAGACGGTGGCCAAGCGCAACCCGGACGCGAAGTTCCTGCTCATCGACAGCCCGGTGGTGTCTGCTGACGGCAAGCCCTACACGCTGCCCAACGTGCGCACGGTGATGTACCGCGAGGAGCAGGGCAGCTTCCTGGTGGGCGCGCTGGCGGGCCTGGCTTCCAAGAACAACAAGGTGGGCTTCGTGGGGGGCGTTGAGGTGCCCCTCATCAAGAAGTTCGAGGCGGGCTTCCGCGCGGGCGTGGCCGCCACCAATCCCAAGGCCACCGTGCTGGTGAACTACACGGGGAGCTTCGACAACGTGTCCGCTGGCAAGCAGGTGGGCCAGGACCTGGTGAACAAGGGCGCGGACATCATCTACCACGCGGCTGGCTCGGACGGTCTGGGCGTCATCCAGGCGGTGAAGGAGGCGCGCGCCGCCAACAAGCCGGTGTTCGTCATCGGCGTGGACTCGGACCAGTCGCACCTGGCCCCGGAGGCGGTGCTGACCTCGATGCTCAAGCGCGTGGACCTGGGCGTCTACGAGGCCGTGCGTGACCTGTCCCAGGGCAAGCTCGAGGGCGGTGACGTGATGCTGGGCCTCAAGGAGGGTGGTGTCACCTACGCTCCCGTGCGCGTGGAGTTCCCGGGCAAGGCGGAGGCCCTCCAGAAGGTCGAGGAGCTGCGCGCCAAGATTGTCTCCGGTGAGATCCAGGTGCCCACCAGCCCGTCGCAGCTGCCGGCCGCTCCGGTCAAGCCGTAACGCAAAGCGGGCGGGAAGTGTCAGGCCCCGTTGCCTCCGAGGCGGCGGGGTCTTTTCATTTCCGGAGAAAACCCTCAGCTTCCAGAGGGATGAGCCAGACCGTGTCCCTCCGGAAGAGACTGGGGGCCTTCGCCGTCGGAGCTGCCCTCGTCCTGCTGCCCACCGGGGCGCTCGCCCAGGCCAGCGGCGCGCCTGCAGCGGCCCCCTCCGCTGGACAAGAGTCGTCTGAGGATGAGTCATACTTCCTGCCCATCACCCAGCGTCGGTTCACGCTGCCGTCCCGCATCATCCTGCCGTACGCGGTGCTTCTCGACATCCCGCCCGCCTCTTCCGACGCCAGCAACTTCCTGGCATTGAACCTCGGCACGCTGTTCGGTTTCGCGGACCGGTGGATGGTGGACGCCACCTTCGCGCCGCTCGTGCTGTCCGAGTCCTTCCGGTACGGCAACCCGGAGCTTGGGTTTGCGTATCAGGTGGTTGATTCCCGCCCGTTCGAGCTGGGTGTGACGGCTCGCGCCTTCTTCTCTTCCACGGGAGTCGTCTTCAGCGGCGTCGAGACGGGAGCCTTGGTGCTGCTCCGCTCTGGCCGGGTCCGGCTCGACGTGGGGGCCTTCCTGCCCATCAGCACCTCTGGCCAGCCCGTGGGGGTGTTGCGTGCCTCCCGGGTAGGGCTCCGGGTTCCTGTGTCCGTGCTCCTTCAGCTCAACGAGCACTTCCATGTGGCGCTGCGCTCAGGTGCAAGCTTCGGAGATCTCGGCACGGTCGGTGATACGTTTGCGCTCCCGCTGGGTGTCACCGCGGGCTTCAGCACCAACGTCCATGGTTTCTGGATCGACGTGCTGCCGTTCTTCTCCTTCCCTGCCTTCTATGGCAGGGAAGGGGTGAATACCCGGGTAATGTCTTTCGGACTCAGTACCGGATTCTCCAAGAAGCTGTAGCTCAGGGGCGCGCATGAGCCGGGAAGTGCGTATCGGAGTCGGCATCATTGGCGCGGGTTTCGCCCGCTCGACCCAGGTGCCTGCGTTCCGGGCGTGTCCGGGCGTGGACGTCCTCTGCATCGCCAGCGCGCACCGGGAGAAGGCTGCCGTGGTCGCCAGTGAGCTCGGTATTCCCCACGCCACCGATGACTGGCGCGACGTGCTGGCTCACCCGGGTGTGGACCTGGTGTGTATCTCCACGCCGCCCGCCCTGCACAAGCAGATGGCCCTCGAGGCGCTCGCGGCGGGCAAGGCGGTGCTGTGCGAGAAGCCCACGGCCCTCGATGCCACCGAGGCCGAGGCCATGTTCCTGGAGGCCCGTGCACGGGGAGGGCTTGCGCTGCTCGACCACGAGCTGCGCTTCCTGCCCGCGCGCCAGCGGGCTCGGGCGCTCATCCTGGGGGGCGCGCTCGGGGCCGTGCGGCATGCCCGCGTGGTGTACCGAAGTGACAACCGTGCCTCTGCCTCGCGGGCCTGGGATTGGTGGTCCGATGCTGCGCAGGGTGGGGGAGTGCTGGGCGCCCTCGGCTCGCACGCGGTGGATGCCTTGCGGCACCTGCTCTGGCGCGAGCCCTCGGAGGTTCTAGGGGCGTTGAAGGCTCACACGGTGGAGCGGGTGGAGCCGGGCAGTGGGAATGCGCGGCCCGTGACGGCGGACGAGGAGGCGTCCGTGTTGCTGCGCTTCGGGTCGGATGTCACCGCCACGGTGGAGCTGTCGTCGATGGAGGCGGGCGAGCCCGTGCACATGGTGGAGGTGTTCGGCGCCTATGGCGCGCTGCGCATCGAGCGCCATCGGCTCTGGCACTCGGCGGTGGGCTCGCGGGTCTGGGAGCCCGTGGAGCTGCCCGCGTTGGCGCCGCTCCCGCCCGGACTGCCGGACAACGAGTGGGCCCGCGGCTTCCTGCTCTTCGCCCGGGAGGTGGTGCGGGCCATGCAGGAGGGCATGAGGCTCGTGGAGGGCGCGGCCACCTTCGAGGACGGGTGGCGCAATCAGCGCGTGCTGGATGCGGCACGGCGCTCCCATGAGGAGCGCCGCTGGGTCGAGCTGCCTCCGCCGGTCTAGCCCTTCACCTTGGGGCTATGGGCCCGGAGAGGGCTGCGGAATCTGTCCCGGCTGCGGGGACTCGGGCACGTTCGCGCCCCCCGTGTCACCACCCTGTTGCTGTTGCTGCGGCTGTTGCTGCTCCTCCTGCTCCTGCTCCTGCTGCTGCTCACCGGCGCCGCCGATACCACGCTCGATGACGATCTCCACCCGACGGTTGTTCGCGCGGCCCTCGGGGTTCTTGTTGGAGGCGATGGGTTGCTCCTCGCCCCGTCCCTCGGCCCGGATGCGCTCGCTGTCCACGCCGCGCTCCACGAGGTAGTCCCGCACCGCTCCGGCACGCTCGTAGGAGAGCTCCTCGTTCAGCTCCGTGGGGCCCTGGCTGTCGGTGTGGCCCTCAATGACGAGCGGGCTCTGCGTCTTGTTCAGGGCCGCGGCCACCTCGTCGAGCCTGCGCTTGGCCGTCGGCAGCAGGTCCGCGCTCCCCGAGCGGAAGAGCACGCTGCCGGAGAGCGTGAGCACCAACCCTCGCGCCTCCTCCTTCACCTGGACCTGCCGGATGTTGCGCAGCTCACTGGCCACCTGAGCTTGGGCACGAGCCTCGGCTTCAGCCTGGGCCGCGCGCTGCTCTGCCTGGAGGCGCGCCTGGCGCTCCTGCTCGAGCTGGGCGTTGAGCTGGTCCATCTTTGCCTGGGCCTCATCGAGCCGGGCCTGGCGCTCCTGCTCCTCGCGTCGAGCCTGCTCCAGCTTCTGCTGTTCGGCCAGTTGCGCAGCCTCCTGCTGCTGCTGCTCGGCCGCCTGTTGCTGCTGTTGCTGGAGCTGCGCCTGCCGCTGCTCCGCCTCCGCGCGAAGGCGCTGGGCCTCGGCGAGCTCGGCGCGCGCCTTGTCCAGCTCCTGCCGCGTCCGCATGGCGTCGGAGCTCTGGGCCATGGCGAGCTGTTGCTCCGCCGCCGCCCGTTCCTGCTCAGCCACGATGGCCCGGGCAAGCGACTCGGCGATTTGCGCCTTGCGCAACGCCACGTATGACAACGTGCGCGTGCGCTCCGAGTCCCGCTCCCTCTCGAAGGAGCGGTTGGCCTCGTTGAGGGCCTCGCGCGCCTCGACCAGGGCCTCCGGGCTGTACTGGGCCGCCGGCCCGGTGGAGGCCTGTTGATAGGCATAGCGTGCATCCAGCAGCTCTCGCGGCGTGCTGGCCGCACACCCCGCGAACACGGCGGCTCCCAGCACGCCCCACGTCAGAAGCTTCCATCCCCGCATGACCTTCTCCTCCGGCTATCGAGTCCTCGATGCGCCGTTGCGTGTGGCTGTTACTGCACCGTGCCCTGTTGGAGCTGCTGCACCTGTTGGAGCACCCGGTCCGCCTCGGCCCGTGCCGGCGCCTCATGCGCCAGGGCCAGGGCCAGCTCCGCGTCCGCCTCGGCCCGCTTCAGGAAGAGCGCTGCCTTGTCTCGCTCGTTGCGCTCGAGCAGCTTGCGCGCCTCGCTCGTCTGCTCCCGAGCCCATTGCAGGTGCTGCGCCGCATCCGGCACCGACTCGGCCCCGGCCTCCTCCGCCTGGCGGATGGAGACCTGTGAGTCCACCAGCTGCTCGGTTGGCACCTTCTGCGCTCCCGCGCAGCCAGCCAGTCCCAGCAGCAATCCCGCGCTCACGAGTGCTCTTCGCATCGCTTGTTGCTCCCTTGTACGGGCCGCAGGCGGATTCAGGACCCGCCGCCCCCACGCAGCCGTCAACGACTCCGAGATGTGCACTCGGGAACAGGGCAACAAGCACGGGCCTCCGTGCGCACGCTCGGGCTCCAGGCGTGCGTCCGGGCGCTGCGTTTCAGCAGTGGGTCGATAGACAGTGCGCGACGGCTACGGTCGCCGGGGTGGGTTGTGACTCGAGGTGTGTACCCCCACGTTCCCGTCCAACGAGGCCACTGTCTTGGTGGTCTCGGGAGGGGGGACACATATGAATGCTTCATTCCTTCTGGGCTCCTGGCGGAGCCCTGTCTTGGCCTTGGCGGTTGCCGCATCCCTGGTGCCCACGGTCGGTTTCGCTCACAACTCCTGCAGGCAACCCAATGCCTACGTGCAGCGCAACCTCGTCGCCGACAGGGAGGGGTTCGCGGAGAACGTGGATCCAAACCTGGTCAACGCGTGGGGCATCGCGTTCAACCCGTTTGGCCTCGTCTGGGTCAATGACAATGGGACGGGCGTCTCCACGCTCTACAACGGAGACGGCGTTCGCAACTCTCTCGTCGTGACCGTTCCGCCGCCGGAGGGAGTCGCCGGCCCGGGTCGGCCCACCGGCATCGTCTTCAACGGCACCGGCCAGTTCATCGTCACCCAGGGAGACGCCGCGGCTACCAGCTTCTTCATCTTCGCCACCGAGCAGGGGACGATTACCGCCTGGGCTCCGGCCATCAACCTCACCAACTCCTTCACCGTCGTGGACAACTCCGCCACCGGTGCCATCTACAAGGGCCTTGCTCTCGCGCCCAATGGCACGGGGTTCTTCCTGTACGCGACGGACTTCCACAACGGGAAGATCGACGTCTTCAACAGCTCCTTCGGGCCCGCCACGCTTCCGGGGTCGTTCTCGGATCCCACCCTCCCCGCGGGCTTCGCGCCCTTCGGCATCCAGAACATCAACGGCAACCTCTACGTCACCTACGCGAAGCAGGACCGGGACCGCGAGGATGATGTCACCGGGCATGGGCTGGGCTACGTCAACATCTTCGATGCGAATGGCCGTCTCGTCCGGCGCCTCATCTCGCGCGGCAAGCTGAATGCTCCCTGGGGCCTGGCGTTGGCTCCTGCCAGCTTTGGCAAGTTCGGCAGCAAGCTCCTGGTGGGCAACTTCGGTGATGGCGTCATCAACGTCTATGACCCGCAGACCGGCAACCACGAGGGGCGGCTGGAGCGGCCCGACGGCAAGACGATCAAGATCGACGGCCTGTGGGGATTGGCCTTCGGCAGCGGCGTGGCGAACCAGCCCACCGATACGCTGTTCTTCACCGCGGGCCCGGAAGATGAGACGCATGGCCTGTATGGACGTCTCGATGCGGTGCGCATCCCTTGCGGCGGGTCCCTTGCTCCGGAGCCCGCGCTGGCTCCCGAGTCCGAATGAGGTGTCCTCTCGGCTGAAAGGACGCGCGTAGCGCGCCGCGGCATGGGAAGGGACCGCTGGAAACCCTTGCGGTCCCTATCAAATAAACCGGCCTGTCGCTTGCCCGGCAGGCCGCTTTGTCTTTCCATCACGGCCCTCTCCCGCGGACTGGATGGAACCCATGCACCAGCGCATCCCCCCCTCGAAGAAGGCCCGCTTCGGGTCCAAGTTGCTGCTCTCGCTGTTCTCCCTCGCGCTCTCCGCGTGCGGTGCTGGCACGGAGGTCGAGCCCCCGCAGGAGTCTCCGCAAGTCGAGGCCGAGCCGGGAACTGAGGCGAATCCCAGCGACGCTCTGCTTGCCACTGCGCGGGTGCGGCTGATGGCCGCCAACATCTCCAGCGGCAACTACCAGAGCTACGACCCGGGCCATGGCACCCGCATCTTCCAGGGCACGAAGCCAGACGTGGTGATGATTCAGGAGTTCAACTACGGCGACAACTCGGCGAGTGCCATCCGGAGCTTCGTCAACACCGCCTTCGGCTCCAGCTTCTATTACTACCGCGAGGCCGGAGCGCAGATCCCCAATGGCATCATCAGCCGTTATCCCATCGTCGCCTCGGGCGAGTGGGATGACACGCAGGTGACCAACCGCGACTTCTCCTGGGCGCGCATCGACATTCCCGGCCCCAAGGACCTCTGGGTGGTGAGCGTGCATCTGCTCACCACCAGCAGCAGCGTCCGCAACACGGAGGCGACCAACCTGGTCAACCTCATCAAGGCCAATGTTCCCGCGGGTGACTTCCTGGCCATCGGCGGTGACCTCAACACGGACAGCCGCTCCGAGAGCTGCATCAGCACCTTCGCCCAGGTGGTGACCACCGGCAGCCCGTACCCGGCGGACAAGAACGGTAACACCAACACCAACGCCTCCCGCGCCAAGCCGTATGACCACCTGCTGGTGGACTCGGACCTGCGCGCCTACCAGACGTCCACCGTCATCGGCTCCAGCACGTTCAGCTCGGGCCTCGTGGTGGATACGCGCGTGTACTCGCCGCTCTCGGACATCTCCCCCGCGCTGTCGGCGGACAGCGGCGCCACCAACATGCAGCACATGGCCGTCATCAAGGACTTCCTCGTCCCGCTGTAGCGCGGGGCCTCATGTGCAGCCAGGGAGTCCAGGCGGGCCGTCCACATCAGAGTGGGCGGCCCGCTGTGTTTTGGGCGATGGGGTGATCGCTAGAAGCGCACCGCCGCTACCTGCGGGTTGATGCGGATGTCCACGTCCTGGAAGGGGCAGAACAGCGAGGGGCAGGCGTCGACCGCGCTGAACCTGATGATGCGGATGCGCGCGATGTCCAGGACACCGCCGCCGCCGACTGCCTCTCCCAAGGTTGCGTCATCGAGCTCCGCCACGCCGGATGGATGCTCTGGCAACTCCGTCCGCTGTTCGGGCGACAGACTCGCCCGGTACGCCGGGTCCTTCCAGGCCCGGACGATGCTCTCCTTGTTCATGTCGTATGTCCTCCGGCTGGGCCGCGCTCACACGGCCATCCAGATGGAGGACTCGCGCGCTCCCCGTGATGGAGGAGGGCTTCTGGCCCGGCCGTGACGCAGGAGGCCGGGCTCTCTCCACGGCTGTCACGCCGATATGCCTTTTTGCAGCGTGCGTTTCTTGGATTGTCACAACCAAGTACTTGGAGGGCTGCCATGTCGCGTCTGCTGCTGCTGTCGGGTCTCATCCTCCTGGGGGTCGGGTGTGCGGGTTCCCATGCCAACTCCCGTGTTGGCGAGCCGGCGTACTCTCTGGGTCACCCGGACGGAGAACCCCTGCTGGTGCAGGGCCAGTACATCACCGGTCCCGCGTCCTCCCTCGTCATCGCTGAGGACTCCATGCGAGGCCGCTTCCGCGACCAGCCGGTGTCCCTGACGTGGACCTGGCAGGAGGTCACCGGCGCGGTGGCCGAGCACGAGACGCGGCTGGAGCTGGCCGAGGGTGATGACACCCGAATCTGGGGCAGCTTCGGTGGCATTCCAGTGGACCTCACCCTGGACAAGGAGTGGCTCTATGGCAACGTGGGTGGTTGCGGCTACGCCCTGCAGCGCAACGAGGACGGCTTCGTAGGCCAGTGGAGCTGTGGCGGGCCGTTGGAAGAGGACCTCCGGGTGGCCTTCCCCTCGCCCCTGCTGGAGCGCTCGCTTGGCGAGAGGGCGTCCATGATGACGCTGATGCTGGTCAACTTCACCAAGACCTACTCGCCTTCTGTCTCGCTTGCCCGCTTCATCCGGCCGCGCAATGCCACCGTGGGTGATAAGACCGTGAACGTTCAGCCGTGAGCGTGGTTGCTCCCCTGTCGGCCAGCCCACGTTCTGCCCGCCCGCGTCATGAGAAAGCCCGGCGGTGGGGCGGGGTCTCGGCTGGTACGATGCGGAGTTCCTGGCGGGGCTGTTGCTCCGCCTCACACTCCGGCATCGGACAGGGAGAACATGGTCGACTTCCGCAACTTCATCGGACGTGGCACCGGGGCGGGCTCGAAGCTGAACGTCTTCGCGCAGGTGGTCTTCTTCGTGAACGTGGGCAGCGGTGAGTTCATCGATCTCGGAGCCACCCAGGCGGCCTTCAAGGGGAAGATCGACACGGTCTTCTACAAGGGAGAGTTCTCGCTCACGCTGAAGCTGCTCGAGGATGGCAAGGCCGAGGTCACCCTCAACGGCGCCCGGGCCTCCCAGGCCACGTACACGGCCAGCGGCAACAAGCTGACCATCGATGCGAAGCTCGGCTCTCGCTCGCAGGTCATCACCTTCGAGCCGGGCGGCAAGGGCAACGTGGAGACGTTCCTGGGCGTGACGGGCACGCAGAACATCAACGTGCACCTGGCGCCCGCCGAGAAGCCCGCGGTGGCCTGAGCCTCGCGTCCGCGACGCCTCAGCCGTGGACGACCTGGCCGAAGCGCCGCATCCACTCCAGCTCCTCGGAGGAGAGCGGGCCCCGCTCCAGCGAGGCGAGGTTCTCGTCGAGCTGTGCGCGGCTCGCGGGGCCGGTGAGCACCACGTCCACGTGGGGGTTGGAGAGGCAGAAGCGGTAGCAGTCGCCCGCGGTGGGCACGGGGCCGTCCCAGCCCCGAGGGCGCTTGAGCAGGCGGCGCCAGTCCGTGGCGGTGTAGGCCACGAGCGCGGGTTTGCGCTTCGCCAGGTGCGGGAAGATGTCGCGCTCGGCGCCTGGGTGCGCCGCGTTGTAGCGAATCATCAACGCATCCAGTGGTGAGTCCTCGGCGAGCTTCCCGGCGCGGGGGCGGTCGTGGATGGAGACGCCGAGGGCGCGCACCTTGCCCTCCTCCTTGAGCTTCACCAGCTCCTCGACGGTGCCCTCGGTCCACGCGCTCATCCGGCTCAGCCAGTAGAGCTGGTAGAGGTCCAGGTAGTCGGTGCCGAGCACCTTGAGCGCGCGCTCGGCGCCCCGGCGCACCTGGCCGGGGAACCATCCGAAGGTGGGGCCGGCGGAGAGGACGAAGCGCTCGCGGTCCCGCTTGAGGGCCTCGCGCAGCACGCGGGTGAAGCGGCCCTGGCGCGGGGTCCAGAAGATGTAATTCAGCCCTCGCTCCAGCGCGGCGCTCAAGCCGGCCTCGTCGATGCCGTAGTTGCCGGCAAGGCCCAGGCGATGCACTCGCTTGCCGAAGGCGGGGACGTAGCGGTGGGTGAAGTCCTGCGAGGAGGTGGCCTGCGCGCTGGCGCTCATGGGGGCTCCCGGGTGGAGGCCCCTAGCGTACTCCTGGAATGCCCTAGGGCGTCACGCCCAGCCGGGAGGTGATGCGCTCGAGCATGGACTTCTCCCCCTCGGCGAGCTTGCCGTCGGAGACGCACAAGGCCCGTGCGGCTTCCAGCACTTCGTCCGGGCGGGTGCGCAGCACGTCCAGGTCGGGCTCGGGCATGGTGCCGCCGATCTCCAGCCGGTCCATCAGCGCGTGCAGCTCGGCCTCGGGAACGCTCCAGCTCCGGCCCAGTCCCAGGACGACCATGCGCTCGGCCTTGGTGATCTCCCGGTCCACCCAGGCGACCTGGAGCAGCAGCTTGATGACCTCGATGTTGAAGCGATCCTCGGCGGAGAGCGTCATCCGGATTCCTCGGCGGTAGGTAGGGCGACTCTACACCGGGGATTGGAGCGTCGAGGGAGGCGGGCGCACGGGCGTCCAGGTGTGGACGGCTCACGCATCTACCTCCCGTGTCCTTCAGGGTTCCACGTCCGTCCTTCATCATTGCTTCGTGCTGCTCACCAGACACCCGGCGCACGGTCCTCGATCAGGAAGGAGGAAGGGACTCATGCCCCTTGCAACCTCTTGTCATCCCAGCAGGTGGCGCCTCCATGTGTTGAGCGGGCTCGCGCTCCTGTTGTTGCTCGCGGGATGTGCCGCGACGCCATCCCTGGGTGGAACTCAGTGGTACGGGCGGAACGGTCTGCTCACAGGTGGGGATTTCCCCGCGACGGCGGGAGCCGGGCAACAGGCTGTCGAAGTCGACTTCGAGGTACCCACGCCCCAGCAGTCCGAGGAACTGCACCAGCGCGGCGTCGAATTGCCCCGGGTCTCTCATCTGGGAGAGCCACGAGCGCATCGGGATTTCATCGACCTGCGAGTGACCGCCGTGGGCTTTGGGCTCACCGAGGGAGGGTACCTTCTCTACTGCGAGGGGGTTCTGCTGCCCGTGCTCGTCCCGGAGTCCCATGTCGACTTCGGGCTTACGAGCGTGGAACCGTTGAATGCATCCATCTATCCCGACCGGGACGCGGCCCTGGCGGACATGGCAGCCCGTGCCGCCAGGTCAGAACGCGCGAGGTACGCCTGGTATCGAGGATCGGGAGGGGCGCTCATCGTGCCCACCGTCTTCTCGCCGGCCACTACCCCTCGCATCGCCCGGACGATGCTCGAGGTGCGGCGGCACCTGGCGGAAACGGTCCAGCGTGAGCTGAGGGTGCTGTTGTTGACCCTGTCAGGGACGAAGGTTCTGCAGGGAGTCTTCTCTCGCGTGGTGCGGGTGGGCTCGGAGCCAGCTCTCCGTCCGCTTGTCCGGAAGGAGGGATTCGGGGGCGAAGCTCCGGCGCCGCGACAGCCGGTGTCGCGAGCCGCCCCACCCGTTTCAGAACCCGCGCCAGCGCCAGCGGCGTCTGCTCCCGCGCCAGGCTCACCTATGCCATCGCCGCGTCTGGTTCAGGCACTCACAGGCACCAACCCGACACCACCAGTGGCCGCTGGCCCGCGCCTTCCTCAAGATGTCGCGGTCAACCCGAATGTGCCCAGAATGCGGCGTGTAGACCGGCCCATCAGCTCCAGTCCGAGTCAGAACGCACAGCTCCAGGCGGACATCCAATATCTGCGGGGCATCGGCGCCGAGAACATTCGGGTAAACCAGCAGCAGGTCGTCTGGCGCGATAGTCAGCGCGTGGGAACCAATCGACCGGACCTGCAGTTCGACTATAAGGGGCGCCGCTACCATGTGGAGTACGACACGCCCAACTCGGGCCGTGGTCCTGGCCACCAGTCGCGCATCACGTCCAACGACTCGGACGCGGAGATCATCCTGCTGATCGTGCCCTGACGGGCGAGGCTCACCCGATGACCGAGAACTTGAAGGGACTGCTCCTGGATGACCGCTGGGCGCCTGTCACTTCGGAGATGGGATTCCTGGAGGCCGATGCGGAGCACACTGCCCATGCCTTCGCGGCGTGGCAGGGCGGGCTGTTTGTGTCACGTGGCATCTCGGTCGAGGTGCGCCCTGTGCCCGGCCCTCTGGAGCAGGCCCTTTCCGCTCTGCTGCCCCTGACCGATGCAGAGAGACGGCGGTATCTCTTCATGCCAACGCGCAGTTCCTGGACGGCATACGTCGACAACGGGTGGAGGGGCACCGATGTGTTCGGCCCCGTGTCCTATATGGCCGAGACGTTGGGCTGCCGGGGCCTGCGAGTGGTCGCCGTGCCCAACACCATCCAGAAGGACAAAGGCCGCTTTGGGGCCGTGATGCTCGAGATGTACGGCCCACGCCGGACGGCCTGGCTCAACTACGTGCGCGCCCTGGGCGTATCCAATGACGGGGGCCGCTGGGTCTTCGACCAATCCGGTGAGCCCTTCCCCTTCGAGAAACTGGAGCACTATCAGGCGCGCCGGGTGCGGGACCGGTTCACCTTCGACATGCTCAAGGAGTACCTGCACCACCTGGGACTGTCCCCCTTCGAGGAGGACTTCTACCTACCAGATGGTGCACCCGCATGGATGGTGGAGAGGAAGGGCCCCGTCCTCCCCAACCACAAGGAGTACACCCTGGCC
This sequence comes from Archangium lansingense, assembly GCF_026626635.1. Taxonomy (GTDB): domain Bacteria; phylum Myxococcota; class Myxococcia; order Myxococcales; family Myxococcaceae; genus Archangium; species Archangium lansingense. The sequence continues at coordinate 11,731,608 of NZ_JAPNKA010000001.1, read as the reverse complement.
GAGGCCCGGGCGGACTTCTGATCAATCCAGCACGAACGTGTACGAGTACTTCATCTCCGTGGAGACGGCCTCACCGTTCTTGATGGCCGGCTTGAAGCGGAAGCGCAGCAGGGCGGTGCGGGCTGCCTCGTCGAGCCCATAGCCGAGTCCCTTCACGATGACGGCCTTCACCACGCGGCCCTCATTGTCGATGGTGATGGAGAGCGTCACCGTGCCCTCGATGCCCGCGCGCCGGGCCTCGTCGGGATAGGGAATCTTCACCTCGGAGGCCACGCGGGGCTCGGAGTCCACCTGGTACACCGGCACGTACTTGGGCGCCGAGTAGGCTTTCACGTCCTTGGGGTCCACGGCCTTGTCCCCCGTCTTGCCATAGACGGTGTTGCCCACCGGCGCGGAGAAGCCGCCCGCGCTCGTAGTGGAGGACATGGAGATGCCCACCACCAGCGGCACCGGCTTGGAGGGCTGCTCGGGCGGAGGCGCGTCGTTGGGCGGCGGAGGGGCCGCGTCCGGCGGTGGGGGAGGGGGCGGCTTCTCGGCCTGGGCCACCTTCACCGGCGGCGGCTTGGGCGCCACCTTCGGCTTGGGCGGGGGCGGCTTGGGCTCCTCCTGGGGCGGGGGCGGCGGAGGAGGCGGCGGCTTCGCCACCTCCACCATCACCAGCTCCACCGGGCGCTGCACCGGAGTCAGCGTGCGCTCCTGCATCCGTGACAGCAGGAAGAAGCCCCCGCCGTGCACCCCGAGGGACACCAGCAGGAAGATCAGTACCGCCCGCGACGAGTTGTCGCGGCGGATGGAGACGGGAGGATGGAGCGCGGCCTGGCTCATGGCCTTGTGACACCCCTCAGGGCGCCGCGGGTGCAGCCGCGGGCGCCACGTCCTTCTCGATGTTGAGCGCGAACTTCGCGATGCCCTGGCCCTTCACCACGTCGATGAGCCGCATCACTCGTCCGTACGGCAGGCTCTGGTCCGCGCTGATGATGGCGCGCGTCTCCTTGTCCTTCGCCAGCGACTCGGTCACCTTGCGCCGCAGCTCGTCCTCGCTCACCTCCGCGCCGTCGAAGAAGAGCTTGCCCTGCTTGTCCAGCACCACGTTGACGAGCCCTTGCACCGTCTCGCCGCCGTTGGCGGCCCTGGGCAGGTCCACCTCCACCGTCTCGCGGACGATGAAGTTGGCCGTCACCATGAAGATGATGAGCAGCACCAGCACCACGTCCACCAGCGGCGTGACGTTGATGCCGGTGATCTCCTCGTCGTTGTCCTGTGCGCCGCCGGCCATGACCTAGCGAGCCTCCGCGGAGGCCACGGCGTGCGGAGTGCTGGCGCCGCGCTGGGCGCGCAGGCTGCCCACCAGCGCGTGGCCCAGGGCGTTGGTGCGCGAGGTGATCGTCTTGAGCTGACGGTTGAAGACGTTGAAGGCCACCACCGCGGGGATGGCCACCGCCAGGCCCACCGCCGTGGCCACCAGTGCCTCGGAGATGCCCGACATCACCGTCTGCTGCATGGAGGCGCCCTTGGCGTTCATCTGGCCCAGGTCGTTGAAGGCCTTGATGATGCCGAGCACCGTGCCGAACAGGCCGATGAAGGGGGCGTTGTTGCCCAGCGTGCCCAGGAAGGACAGGTAGCGCTCGTACTGGGGACGCTCGCGCGCCACCGTCGAGGCGATGACCTGCTCCACCGTGTCCGCGCCCTGCTCCACCGAGGCCAGGGCCTCGCGCAGCACCGCGGCCTCCATGCCCTTGTGCTTGGCCACCGCCGTGCGCACCGCCTCCAGCTCACCCCGGGCCAGCCGCACCGCCAGCTCCTCGGAGTTCGGCAGCCGGTGCGTGGCGAAGTACACCGCCCGCTCCAGCATCAGCGCGATGGAGAGCACCGAGAGAACGACCAGCACCCAGAGCACCCACTCGGCGCTGGTGAGCGTCACGCCGAGCAGCTTGCGGCTGAGCCAACCTAGCTGCTCGTTGTGGCCCATCTGGGCCAGGAGAACGAAGGACGTCATGGGAACCTGTGATGGCGGAAGGGGGGTGAAGCGACGCTTCCAATTCTTCCGCATCGCGTCGAAAGTCAAATGAATCAGCCACCTTGGCCCTTGCCGCCTCGGCTGCCATGGGGCTGTTGCATGCCTGCTTGTAGAGTCGCCCGGGAATCAACTAGACAGTCGAATGTTGGGAGGGCGAAGAAAGTCTCACCCCCTGGGGAGGCCTGGGTCAGACAGGACTTCTTGGCCCCCTAAGTGTCCGAAACCAGGGCAGTCTGTTGACTAGTTGGATCGTCAATTATTTCGCGCCCTTGGCCCGTCGTGTGTCAACGCGAGTTACAAAGTGGCGCATGGACATGGGACATCCATGCTCCAGTGCATCCTCTCGGGAAATGAGCGTGAGACGGGAAGTACGAGGTTTAAGGGATCGGCACGACTCCTGCTGAAAGCGGGACCGGCTGCGGTGGCATCTCCGCCATCGGCCAGCAGGAGGTCCCCCCTTTGGTTCGTAATCGGATTCTGGCTGCACTCTTCGCGCTGCCCCTGGCGGCTTGCGCGGTTGAGGACTCGAGCGAGGCGCTGACGGAGAACACCGACGGCGTTGGCTCCCTCTCCTCGGCGGACGTGAAGTCCGCGCTGAGCGCCATTCCCGGCGCGCTGGTACTCGGCAAGCACGAGGACGGCGTGGTGCCCTACTTCGTGCGCGGTGACTTCGGCTCGGCGGGCCAGTCCCTGCGGGGCCTCGCTGCCCGCGATGCGAGCGCCCGGGTGGGTGACGCGCTCCACCGCATCGCCCCCGTCTTCCGCCTCCAGCCCAACGATCTGGTGGTGAAGCGTATCTCCGTGGATGAGCAGGGCCACAGCCACATCCGCTATGCCCAGACGAAGAACGGGCTGGAGGTGGTGGGTGGTGAGCTCGTCGTGCACGTGGACCAGGACGGCAGCATCTACGCCGCCAACGGCTCGGCCCGCGACGGTGAGGCTGCTCCCGCGCTGGCGCGCGTCTCCGATGAGGCCGCCCGCGCCGCTGCCCTGGAGAACACGCTGGGCCGCCGCCTCGCCACCGAGGGCGAGGCCCGCCTGGTGTACATCCGCTCCGAGAAGGACAGCCGCCTGAAGCTGGCCTACCACGTGGTGGTGACGGGCGAGGGCACGGACCTGCCCATCCGTGACAACGTCTACGTGAACGCGCTGACCGGCCAGGTCGAGGCCACGCACTCGGAGATCCACTCCGCGAAGAACCGCGCGGTGTACTCGGCCAACAACGGCACCTCGCTGCCCGGTACCCTCAAGCGCTCCGAGGGTGGCGCGGCCACTGGTGACACCCATGTGGACGAGAACTACAACCACCTGGGCACCACCTACGACTGCTACAGCGTGAACTTCGGCCGTGACTCGTACAACGGCGCGGGCGCGCAGCTGCGCAGCACGGTGCACTACAGCACCAGCTACACCAACGCCTTCTGGAACGGCACCCAGATGGTGTACGGCGACAGCAACGGCGTGGACGCCGCGCCGCTGGGCAAGTCGCTGGACGTGACGGTGCACGAGCTGACGCACGCGGTGACCAGCTCCGAGTCCAACCTCACCTACGCCAACGAGTCCGGCGCTCTCAATGAGGGCCTGAGCGACATCTTCGGCGCCTACTGCGAGTCGTGGAGCCGCGGCTGGACGGTGGACGCGGCGGTGTGGATGGTGGGCGACGACGTGTGGACGCCGGCCACCCCGGGTGACGCGCTCCGCTACATGGCCAACCCGACGCAGGATGGCTCGTCGAAGGACTACTACCCCACCCGCTACACGGGCAGCTCCGACAACGGCGGCGTGCACTGGAACTCGGGTATCGCCAACCTGGCCTTCGTGCTGCTGACCCAGGGCGGCACGCACCCGCGCGCCGTGACCACCACGAACGTCACGGGCATTGGCATCCAGAAGGCCGGTGCCGTCTTCTACAAGGCCAACGTGGACTACATGACGGCCTCCACCACCTTCGCCCAGGCGAAGACGTACACGGAGCAGGCCGCGACGGCGCTCGGCTACACCACGGCGGAAGTCGCGTCCGTGTCGGACGCCTGGACGGCCGTGGGCGTGGGCGGTGGCACCACCCCGCCGCCGACCTGCACCACGCCTGTCGCGCTCTCCAACGGCGTGACGGTCACGGGTATCTCCGCGTCGGCCAGCTCCTGGAGCTGCACCTACACGCTGGCGGTGCCCGCGGGCTCCACCAACCTGGCGTTCAACCTGAGCGGTGGCACGGGTGACGGCGACATGTACGTGAAGTTCGGCTCCGAGCCGACCAGCTCCTCGTACGACTGCCGTCCGTACCTGGGTGGCAACGCGGAGACCTGCACCTTCGCCGCTCCGAGCGCCGGTACGTACTACGTGAAGATCTACGGCTACTCGGCCGCCTCGGGCATGAGCCTCAATGGTTCGTACACGGCCGGCTCCGGCGGTGGCGGCCCGGTGACCGAGACGGCCAGCGGCTCGGTGACCGCGGGTGAGAACGACTACTTCGGCGGGTTCAGCGTGGTGCCCGGTACGCAGTTCAAGGTGGTGATGACGGGCTCGGGTGACCCGGACCTCTATGTCCGCTTCGGCGCCCAGCCGACCACCACCACCTACAACTGCCGTCCGTACCTCTCCGGCGCCTCGGAGACGTGCGACGTGGCGGTGCCCGCGGGCCAGAGCAGCGCGTACATCCTGGTGCGCGGCTACACCGCGGGTAGCTACAACCTGACCATCAACTACACCAAGCCGTAGTCGCCGGTGAGAAGGATGGGTTGTTGAGCGGGCGGCTCCCCATGAGGGGGGCCGCCCGCTGTGTTTTTGGGGGTGCCCGGCATGGGCCTCGGCCGGAGGTGGATGCCCTCGCGGGAGCACGACCCCTCTGGCTGGTGGAGGCAGGTCCGCCCGCGAGGTCCTACAGCGGTCGGTGATAGGCCTGAGCGCCTCAAGGAAGTGGCCGGATGTTCCCTCTCCCTTCGGGAGAGGGTCAGGGTGAGGGTGTCAGGACCCGTTCTTCAACCCGTGACCCTCAGTGTGGGCAAGGGGGTTCAACCCGGGTTCACCCGAAACCCTCACCCCGTCCCTCTCCCAGGGGGAGAGGGGAAATGGCCGCAGGGGAAATGGCCGCAGGGGAAATGGCCGCAGGGAAATGGCCGCAGGGGAAACGACTGCGGGGAAGGTGTTCGTGTCCCAGGGTTGCTTCTTCGCAGACCTGGCTGGAAGGGATTGATGCGTGGCGCCCGGTGGGTGGGCCGGAAACGAGACCGCCGGCCACGTCCTGGCTCGCTCTCGTGACGAGCGCCAGGCCGCGCCGGCGGCTTTCACTTCCGGGACAGCGGACCTACGGGACGCAGGTGCCGCTGCCTCCGCACACCAGGCCCGGGTTGCAGTCCTGGCTGCTCGAGCACCGGGTGTTCTCTGGGCAGTCGAAGCCACCGCCTCCGGACATCCCGCTCACCAGGAGGTTGTTGTTCGTGGAGCTGTTGTTCGACGCCGTCTTGATGATGAGCTGGTTGCCGAACGAGCCCGCCTGTTTGTGCGTCAGACTCACGGCGTTCGAGGAGACCGTCGAGGTGATCTCAAGGGCGCTTCCGGATACGCCGGTGATGGCCGTCGAGATGGCCGAGGCCACGGAGTTCGCCGAGGAGCTGCCCGAGATGGAGACGGCGACCCGGGAGCCCCCGACGCTCCCATTCTTGTCGAATTCGAAGACCACCGGGACGTTGAGCCCGTCGTTGATGGTGAAGGTATCGCCGTCCCTCATGTCCCAGCCCCCCGAGCTGGACTTGATGGTGATGGTGCCGGTGGCCTTCCCAAGCTGGTTCGTCGTGCACGTGTTGTCGCAGGTGCCGCAGGTGCTGGTGTTGTTGTCGTCGCAGACCTCGGGGCCGTTCTTGGTACCGTCGCCGCAGTAGGGGCCGTTGAGGCTCAGGGGGGCCGTGCAGGTGTCGTTGCACGTGGTACAGGTCGCGCTGCCGTACGGGCACGTGGTCTCGTTGGCCGTGTTGCCGTCATCGCAGGCCTCGCTCGCATCGTTCTTCACGCCGTCGCCGCAGTAGCGGCCCGTGACGGGGCGCACGGCGGTGCAGGTGGAGTTGCAGGTGTTGCAGCTCGCGGTGCCGTAGGGGCACTCGGCCTCGTCGACGGTGTTGCCGTCGTCGCAGGCCTCGTTCGAGTCCTTCACACCGTCACCGCAATAGCGGCCCGTGAGGGGAATGGCCGCCGAGCAGTCCGCCTTGCACATGCTGCAGCTCGCCTGGCCATAGGGGCACTCGGTGTTGTCGATCTTGTCCCCGTCGTCGCAGACCTCGCTCGGGTGGTTCTTCACGCCGTCACCGCAGTACGTGCCCGTCAGGGTGCGCACGGCCGAGCAGGTGGCGTTGCAGGTGTTGCAGCTCGCGGTGCCATAGGGGCACTCGGTCTCGTTGAGGGTGTTGCCGTCGTCGCAGACCTCGCTCGCGTCGTTCCTCGAGCCGTCACCGCAGTAGCGGCCGGTGCGGGAGATGGGGGCCGAGCAGTCCGCGTTGCACAGGGTGCAGGTCGGGTCGCCGTACCTGCACTCGGTCTCGGTGACTCGGTTGCCGTCGTCGCAGACCTCGCTCAGGTCGTTCTTCGCGCCATCACCGCAGTAGCGGCCCGTGAGGTTGAGGGTCGCCGAGCAGGCCGCGTCACAGGCCTGGCAGGTCATCTGCCCGTACGGGCACTCGAACTCGGTGAGGTCGTTGCCGTCGTCGCACTTCTCGCTGGCGTCGTTCTTCGCGCCGTCACCGCAGTAGCGGCCGGTGAGGTTGAGGGCGGAGGAGCAGGTGCCGTTGCAGGCGGTGCAGGTGCGGGTGCCGTACGCGCACTCGGTCTCGGTGGAGGTGTTGCCGTCGTCGCAGGCCTCGGTGCGCACGGGGCCGGAGACGTTGACCCTGCCATCGCCGCAGACGTTGGGCTTGCAGGTGCTGAGGCAGTCGTCCTCGTTGCTGGTGTTGCCGTCGTCGCACGTCTCGCCGGCGGCCGTGTTGAGCGTCCGGTCACCGCACAGGGGCGGGGTGCAGTCGTTGTCGCAGTAGGGCGAGTTCGGGCCGTCGTCGCACTGCTCGTTGGCCGCGGTGTTGAGGTACCTGTCGCCGCAGCTGGCCGGCTGGCAGTTGGCGTTGCACGTCAAGGTGTTGCCGCGCGTGTCGCACAGCTCCCTGTCGGGGGTGGTGAAGTTGACGTGGCCGTCGCCGCAGAAGGCGATGGTGCAGTCGCTGTCGCAGGCGGCGCTGTTGGCGTTGGTGCCGTTGTCGCACTGCTCCCCGGCGCTGGTGTTCACGACGCCATCGCCGCACCTGCGCAGCATGCAGTTGCTGTTGCAGTTGGCGGACTCGCCCCGGTCATCGCACTGCTCACCCGCGGTGCGGTTGATGACGCCGTCGCCGCAGATGCGCAGCGTGCAGTTGGCGTTGCAGGCGACGGACTCGCCCGCGTCGTCGCACTGCTCCTCCGGGTCGCGCACGCCGTTGCCGCAGCCCTCGCCGGAGAGGCAGTCGGAGCTGCAGCCGTCGCCGCTCACGACGTTGCCGTCATCGCAGAACTCGCCGACGGAGACGTCCTTGGTGCCGTTGCCGCACGTCTCGTTGGACTTGCAGTCGGAGCTGCAGCCGTCGGCGTTCACGTTGTTGCCGTCGTCGCAGACCTCGCCCTTGACGGTGTCCTTGTAGCCGTTGCCGCAGCTCTCCTGGGACTTGCAGTCGGAGCTGCAGCCGTCACCGCTCTCGTTGTTGCCGTCGTCGCACTTCTCGCCCTTGGCGGTGTCCGTGTAGCCGTTGCCGCACGTCTCCAGCGACAGGCAGTCCGCGCTGCAGCCGTCACCCGAGCGGGTGTTGTAGTCGTCGCAGACCTCGCCCACGGCCCGGTCCACGATGCCGTTGCCGCACAGCTCGCTGGACTTGCAGTTGCCGCTGCAGCCGTCCTTGTCGGCGGTGTTGCCGTCGTCGCAGACCTCCTCGCGGGCCACGTCCACGATCTGGTTGCCGCAGATCTCGGTCGACGTACACGTCCGGCTACAGCCGTCGCCATCGACGATGTTGCCGTCGTCACAGGCCTCGCCCTGCTGGATGATGCCATCGCCACAGTCGGTCTTGATGCACACGTCCTGGCGGGCGGCGCACTTCTGGCCGGCGGGGCAGAACAGTCCGGAGGGGCACTGGACGCTGGTGGGCTCGAAGCAGGAGGAGAAGAAGGGAAGGGCCAGGAGCGCCAGGGCGAGCGCGGTGGCGTGGCCGGTCAGCTGGAGAGGCTGCTCTCGTTTCATGGGGGGGACTCTCGAGGGCTCTCAGAAACGGAAGGTGGTGAGGATGCCGCCCGTGCCGCTACCGACGAGGGGCGCGACACCCACGACCTCCACCTTCTTCTGGGTGGGGTCGATCCGGAACGGCTGGGGCTGGTTGATGAAGACGAGCACCACACCGGTGACGAGCGCGGCGCCGCCGAGGGCGTACCCACCGATGGCCAGGGACTGGTAGGTGTTGCCCCGGTTGAGGGTGGCGTCGAGGGCCGGGGTCAGGAAGCAGCCACCGCACTGGGTAACGCCCTCGTCGAGGGCGCGGAGGTTGTCCCGGGCCTGGAGGTGGAGCCAGCCGCTGCCCGCGCCCACGGCCACACCCGCGCCCACCACCATCCAGGGCATCCACGCGGCCCACTTGCGCCGGTACTCGATGAGGTCCTCGGAGGTGAACATCTTGAGCTGGAGGGCGGCCGTTTCGCCGGGCAGCAGCGTGCGGCTCTGGTCGGAGGGGAGGAAGCCCTCCTTGGTGGCGACGATGCTGTGCGCGCCGGGGCGCACCAGCCCCGCGTAGTTTCCGGGGGCGACGAACAGGGTCTGGCCGTCCAGGGTGACGGTGGCTCCGGGCGTGTCGCAGGAGATCTCCACCCGGGCGAGCTGCCGCTCCATGAGCGTCTTGTAGTTGCGGGCGTACTCGTACTTCTCGGTCTCCAGGGGCGCCGGTCCGTAGCGCAGCGCCTCCACGAGCTGCTCGTGGACTTCCACGGGCTGGTCCAGGTTCATCAGCGCCAGCGCCAGGTTGTAGTGGATGGCCGGGTGCTTCCACGACTGGAGCGCCTCTCGGTACTTCTCCACGGCCTGGACGAAGACGGACTCCTTGAGCAGCGCGTTGGCCGCCTGGAAGAGCACCATCGCAGCCTGCTGCTGCTCCTTGGACACGCCCTTGGCCCAGGGCCGATCCCCGGTTGGTTCAGGCATGGTGGCCGCCTGCGGCGCGGAGGGAGGCGGAGGTGCCAGGTTGGGCGCCTCGGTGGAGGGTTGGAGCGCGGCGCCCAGGGGGGCGTCGGACGCGGTGGGGATCTCGGAGGTAGGCGCGTCGGCTGCGGGTTTCTCCACGGCTCCGGGCCGCTGCTTGGAGCGGAGCCGCTTGGAGCCGGACAGCTTCGCACCGGCCTGCCTGGCGCCAGCCTGCTTCTTGACGGGCTTGCGCACCGCCGCGGTCTTCTGCTTGCCGCGGGCCGTCTGGGCCTCCACGGGCGCCGTCCACAGCGCAAGGAGCGCAGCGGACAGGGTGAGCACGAACCTGGACCTGTTCATCACCATTCTCACTTCAGGACCTCGATGACCGGACTGCCGAGCTGGGCCTGCAGGCGTTGCGCGCGCTCCTGCTCACGGCGCAGCAGATTGGCGAGACTCTCCGCCGCCTTGATGGCCTCTTCCTTGGCCTGGCGCGCTTCCCGCGCACTGGACTCGGCGCGTCGCTTGGCGCCCTTGGCGCGCGTTTGCGCCTCCTGGGCCCGCTTGAGCGCCAACAGCAGCTCGTCGTTCTTGCTGAGCAGCTCCTGGTTGGTGAGCGCCACCTGCGCGTTGGCCGCCTCCGCCGCCTGCTGCGCCTTCTGGCGCTCCAGCTCCTTGGCCTGCACCTCGGCCAGACGCTCCTTGGCTTCCACCTCGGCACTGCGCGCCGTCTGCTCGGCGGTGCGCGCCACGGACTCCGCCTTGAGGGCCACCTCCGCCTGGCGCTCGGCCTCCCGCTGCGCATTGCTGATGACCACCAGCGCCACCGCCGCGGCGATGACCAGCAGTCCCAGGAAGGTGGCGCCGCCGAAGAGCAGCGCCTTCCTCAGCCGCCTGCCCTTCTTCGCCTGGGCGAAGACCGACGCGAGGTAGTCCTGCTGAAGCTGCGGCAGCTCCCCGCGGAAGCGCCGCTGGAAGCGCAGCGCTTCCTCCACCATCTCGCCGCGCCACAGCAGGTTGCTGTCGAAGTTCTTGGCCTGCCACTGCCGGGCCGCGTTGCGCAGCTGCTCCAGGAAGCCTGCGTCCTCCTGGCCCTCGTCCAGCCAGCGCTTGAGCGTGGGCCAGCTGTGCAGCAGTGACTCGTGGACGATTTCCACCGTCGCGCCCGTGGCCCCGCTTCCCGTCTGCACGACGAGCAGACGCGCCTGGACGAGATGGTCGATGAGCCGCTGCATCTCCCCCGAGTCCTTCGTCAGCTCACGCAGCTCGTCCACCGAGACGATGGCGCGCGTGCGCTCGGGCGTGACGAGGCGCAGGAAGACCGCGCGGACCAGGGTGCGCTCCGCGTTGGACATGCTCGCGAGCACGCTGTCGGCGTGGCTGGCGAGCGCGCCCGCGATGCCACCGATGGACTGGTAGGCGCTCTCGGTGAGCAGCTTGTTCCGGGTGTCGCGAGACTCCCAGAGCTTGGTGGCCGCGAATTGCAGGAGCGGCAGCGCGCCCTGGCTGGCGTCCAGGTGCGCCAGCATGTCGTCCACCATCGCCGGAGACTCGAACTGGTAGCCGGCCATCTCCGCCGGCTGCACCAGCGCGTCCCGCAGGCCCTCGCGGTTGGGCGCGGTGAGGAAGTAGAGCCCCTGGCTCAGCTCGCTCATGAAGCGCTCGTCCTCGGGCACCCGGTCCAGGAAGTCCGAACGGATGGAGAGGATGACGCGGATGGGCGAGGTGGCGTCGTCCGCGATGCCCGACAGGCACGCGGTGAAGGCCAGGCGCTCCTGCTCGTCCGGCACCAGTGTGTAGAGCTCCTCGAACTGGTCGATGAAGAGGAGGATTTTGCGGCGCTCGCGGCGGGCGCGGCTGCGCAGCAGGCTGCCCACGTAACCGGGCTCCGCCTTCAGGCGCTCGACGAGCCGCTGCTGCTGCTCGATGTCCTCGTCCACGGTGGTGGAGGAGCCCACCAGCGGCGCCACGATGTTGGCCAGGGCCGTCAGCGGGCTGCGGCCGGGGCGGATGACGAGCGACTCCCAGGCCGTACCGGAGCGCTTGAGCACGGGCACCAGACCCGCGCGCACGAAGGAGGACTTGCCCGTACCGGAGGGGCCCACGACGGCCAGCAGCGGCCGATCGCTGATGCGGTTGACCAGCGCGGCGATTTCCCGCGTGCGGCCGAAGAAGCGGTCCGCGTCCGCCTCCTGGAAGGAGCTGAGGCCCGCGTAGGGGCTCTCGTCGATGCGCAGCTCGCGGCTGTAGCGCCCCGGGAGGAAGGGCTCCAGGGCCTTCAGCAGCGAGTTGGCGTCCGGGAAGCGCTCGTCCTTGGGCTTGAGCAGGCACCGGTCGATGACGGCGGCCAGGTCCGGCGGGGCATCCGGCACCACGCTCTGCAGGCGCGGCATTGCCTCGTCCATCATCGCCGTGACCATGAGCTGCGGGCCGCGCAGTGGGTCCAACGGATGCTTTCCGGCGATCATCCGGAACAACATGATGCCCACGGCCCAGATGTCGGCCCGGTGGTCGATGGGGATGCCGATGCCCCACTGCTCCGGGGCCATGTACGCCATGGTGCCCATGATGGCGCCGCGGCGGGTAAGGTTGGAGACGTCCTCGCCCAGCTCGTGGGCGGAGGGCAGCTGGGGCTTGCCGTGGCCCTGGGCGATCAGCCCCTCGTTGGGCTCGTCCCCCTGGAGCACCTTGGCGATGCCGAAGTCGAGCACCTTGATGGCGCCCGCGTTCGTCACGACGATGTTCTCCGGCTTGAGGTCGCGGTGGACGATGCCCTGCTCGTGGGCGCACGCCAGCGCACGCACCACCGGCACCATCAGCTCCACCGCGCGCGTGGGCGGCAGGCGCTGCTTGCCCATCACCTTCATCAGCGGCTGGCCCTCGAGGAACTCCAGCACCATGAAGGGGCCGGCCTGGGACTCGCCAACCTCGTAGATGATGACGATGTTCTCGTGGCTGCAGCGCGCCGTGGTTCGCGCCTCGAGGATGAAGCGCTTGGTGACGTCCGCGTCCTGGGTGTGCAGGAACTTGATGGCGACGCGCCGGCCTAGCCGCGTGTCACGGGCGAGGAAGACGGTGCCCATGCCGCCGCTGCCCAGCTCGCGGATGAGCTCGTAGTGCTGGATGCGCGTGCCGGGCCTGAGTCCGTGGCCCTCCTGCTCTCCGGAGCCCGTGGAGCCAGAGCCCGACGGATTGGAGCCCGAGTAGCCCGAGCCTGAGAGACCCGAACCGGAGTGGCTCGAGCTCGAGTGGCTCGAGCTCGAGTGGCCCGAGCTCGAGTGGCCTGAACCGGAGGGGCCATCCCACGTGTTGGGTTGTGAGCGCTCTTCTTGTGGGGCGGGCGTGAAGAGCGACTCCACGTCCGCGGCGAGGGTCCGCTCGTCCAGGTCCGCATCCACCACCACGGAAGGGGCGGAGGACCAACTCACGGCGGCTGCTTCGTTCTTCTTCATGCCGGTGACGTCCCCTAGGAATCACTCACGCTCGGGGAGCGGTCCGAGGGGACGTCACCAGTTGCTCCGGATCAGCGAGCCTCCAGCTCCATCCCCTTTTCTCCCCATGATTGGGCGTAATCATACATGGAGGATGGAATTCGGATAGTCCGCGTCCCCATGGAAGCACCGGTTCCTTGGAAAGCGGGGTTCCAAGGCAGGGGGGCGGCCGGGCAGGCGGGTCGGGAAGGGCTCAGCGGCTGGTGAAGACGAGGACGCGGTTGTTGCCGTAGTCCGACACCAGGACATGGGGCCACGTCAGGAGCACTCCCCCTGGCTGGTTGAGGGTGCGCCCGCTCGGGGTGGTGCCCGTGGGCGGATCATTGAGGTCCGCGTGGGTGAAGTCGGCCTGGCCGAGGACGGTGTCCGCCGGGGTCCCGTTGAGGGTGGGGAGGGTGTTCCAGACCAGCACCCGGTGCTGCTGGCTGGCGGTGACGAAGAGCTGCAGCCCAGTGGAGGCGACGGTGTAGGGCGTGTTCATTCCGGTGGCGGTGAGGGCCGTGGCGCGCGAGGTGAAGTCGGCCTGGCCCAGGACGACGTCCGCGGGCTGCCCGTCGGTGGTGGGGAACTGGTTCCAGAGGAGCACCCGGTTGTTGTAGCTGTCGGCCACCACGAGGCGGGTGCCATCCGTCCACACCCCGGTGGGATTCCAGAGCGTGGTGGCGCCGGGGGTGCTGTCCTTCACCGCATCGCCGTTCGCGTCATTCTCGACGCAGGTGGTGAAGGAGCGCTGGCCGAGGACGAGGTCCGCCGGCGCTCCGTTCGTGGCGGGCAGGGTGTTCCACACCAGGACGCGGTTGTTCGAGCTATCCGCCACGAGCAACTTGCCGTGGCCGAGGAACACGTCCTCCGGGAAGGAGAGCGACGTCCGGGCACATCCGGGGAGCCGGTCGCCGGGGTCGAAGCCCGGCTGCCCGAGGACGAGCGAAGGTGTGGCCCCGGTGCTGGCGGGGAGCGTGGTGTGGAGCAGGACGCGGCTGTTGCGTGTGTCCGCCACCGCCAGCCGGGTCTCGTCACTGGAGAGGCCTTCCGGAGCGCCGAGACCCTGCTGTCCGCTGCCGGTGTCGAAGTTCGAGAAGTCGGGTTGGCCGAGGACGAAGCCCGCGCTCGCGCCGTTGGTCGCGGGCACCCCGTTGAATCCGAGCACCCGGTTGGAGCCCGTGTCCGGGACGTAGAGCCGCCCCTGCGCGAAGGCTGGGTTTCCCACGGGATTGCGCAGGGTGCTGTCCCCGATGGTGCCGCCCCGGTCTGCCGCCTTGCTCGTGAAATTGCCCTGGCCGATGACGACGCTGGCGGCCTGGAAGGTGTCCAGCGCGTACCAGTCACGGCACCGCACGGCGAGGTCCGCCACGTTGCCGGCCACCATCCCGCTTCCGTTCGACACGGTGCAGCGCTGGCCCTGGGGCTGAGTGGCCACGCTCACCCCGTAGGAACTGCCCCGCGGCAGCTTCGTCGTGAAGGTGAAGCCACCATTCGTGGTGACCTGGAGCGTCTCGTTCCCGAGGCTCAGCCCGAGCGTCCCGCGCAGGCCCTCCACCGTGCCGCCGAGCGTGTACGTCTTCGTCGCGCAGCGCACCTGCACGGAGCTCACGTCCGCGCCGGCCACCTTGCCCGTTCCGCCCTCGACGGTGCAGTCCTGCTCCGGGGGCGTGGCGGTCACCGTCACGCTGTAGCTGCTCTGGTCTTCCAGCGGCGTCTCGAACGAGAAGGGCCCATCCGCGCCGCGGGTGAGGCTCTGGTGCCCGTTGAGCTGGAGGGTGAGGTTGCCGCCGGAGAGCCCGGTGATGCTTCCTCCCACCCGGTACGTCGCGGGGGGGGCGGGTGGCTCCTCACGGCACGCGGCCACCAGCGTGGACAGACTCAGAAGACCCAGACGACCGATGCGCATGCCTGGGTTTATGTCACGGGCCCGGACGGAGCGACAAGCCGAGCCCCCCGCCGGCTCAGGGCATCTCCTGGCCGCGCGTCTTCCACCAGTTCTCCCCGTAGCTGATGCACAGCTGCTCGCCGGCCTCGATGTCGCGCAGGGCGTAGAAGGTGAAGACGTCCTTGGGCGACGCGCCCTTCTGGTAGCCCCGGTAGTACGACACGTTGGGCTCCTGCGAGTGGTTGTAGATCATCCCGAAGCCCATCACGATCGCCACCCACTCACCGCCCTGGTCCTCCTCGTGTGGACCCCACTCGATGTTGAACACGTAGTCCGAGAGGGCGGAGTTGCGCACGGAGCGGAACGGCACCTTGAGGTAGTGGCACTCTTCCAGGATGGTGCCCTCCGGGATGGCCTCGTCCGCGAAGACGCCATAGCCCCACTCGCACGGCTTCACCTTCAATCCCGGGTGGACGAAGAGTGGCTCTCCTGACTGCATCCTTGAAACCCTTTGTCGCGATGCCGGGGGCGGCCCGGTCCGTGGCCGCGTGCTACCACGATCGTCGCGCCGAGCACCTTCTCACTGGGGAGGGGGGATGAATTCGTTGGCCTTCCTAGGATTGCCGCACGGCGGCGTTTCCTCCCGAGTCTCTTCGTGGGCTCGCCGCGAGTCCTACACTCCAAGTTCTTTCCTGATGTGCCCGGAGTGCAATAAGTTCTCGTGTTGGCGGATAAGTCTGCCTTCCTTGCGAAACGGGTAGGTACGATTCGCGGGATTCCCCCCATGAAGCACCAGCGCCAGGAGAAGTGTATGGCAATCAGGAAGTTCGGACCGGTCGTCGCGTTGCTCGCGTGTGCCGCCCCCGCATTCGCGGAAGCAGCCCCGAAGGAGAAGGAGGTGTGGATCACCATCGGGTCGGACGCGCTGGAGCCCGCGCGCGCTTCGTTCAAGGAGAAGGGTCTGGTGGCGCTGCCCGCGCCGGCGCTGGAGAAGGGTGGCGTGGCGGCGCTGCGCGTGCCCGAGTCGCAGCTGGAGAAGCTGGCCGAGGCGATGCACGACAAGCTCAACCGCTGCGCGGGCTTCATGGCCCATGACAGTGAGGCGCAGGCGCGCGCGGCCGTGGAGGGCACCAGCGCTCCGCAGGCCCTGGCGTCGCTGGTGAGCTACACGCTCAACAACAGCGCCTCGGTGAACGTGATGCTGGGCGGAGTGCAGGAACTCAACATCCGCAACACCATCAACTCGCTGTCCACCAGCTGGACGTCGCGCCGCTACAACCAGCAGGGTGGTGCCGATGCGGCCACGTGGCTGAAGAACCAGTGGACCACCATCGCCAACGGGCGCAGCGACGTGCAGGTCGCGTTCTTCACGCACACGAGCACCGTCTCGCCGCAGCCGTCCGTCATCGCCACCATCACCGGCACCACGCACCCCAACGAGGTGGTGGTGATTGGCGGTCACCTGGACTCCATCAACACCGGTGGCTCCACCCTCTCGGCGCCGGGCGCGGATGACGATGCCTCGGGCGTGGCCTCGCTCACGGAGGCCTTCCGGGTGGCCATGGCCAATGGCTACAAGCCGGCCCGTACGGTGAAGTTCATGGCCTATGCCGCCGAGGAGGTGGGCCTCAAGGGCTCGGCCGACATCGCCGCCTGGCACGTGACCAACGGGGTGAACGTGGTGGGCGTGCTGCAGCTGGACATGACGAACTACAAGGGCTCCAGCTACGACTTCGCGATGGTGACGGACAACACCAACGCGGCGCAGAACTCCTTCGTCACCAGCCTCATCTCCACGTACCAGCCGACGATGACGTACACCAACATCTCGTGCGGCTACGGCTGCTCGGACCACGCCTCGTGGCACGCGAGGGGTTTCGCCACCTCGATGCCCTTCGAGGCGACGATGAGCACGTCCAACCCGTACATCCACTCGGCGAACGACACGCTGACGAACTCGACCAACAGCAACGCGAGCAACTCGGTGAAGTTCTCCAAGCTGGCGGTGTCCTTCCTGGGTGAGCTGGCCAAGGGTGCGACGACCGGCAACACCCCGCCTCCGGTGGACAGCGGTGGTGGCGGTGGCACCATCAACACGGCCACCTACGACGCGACGCTGAAGGCGCCCCGGTGCACCGCGGCGGGCGCGGGCTGCGACTCGGGCTCGCTGCTCAACGGCCGCGGCGGCCTGGGCCCCGAGGTGAACAAGCCCAACACCATCAACGCCTCCTGCACGGATGGCGCCTCGGGCACCTACCACTCGGACGAGTCCAACGACCGCCTCAAGGTGGCCACGACGGACGGGACGAACCTGGCGGCTGGCAAGCAGGTGACGGTGACGGCCACGGTGTGGGCCTACTCCGCGTCGTCGGACACGCTGGACCTGTACTACACGGCGAATGCGAGCAGCCCGTCGTGGACGCTCATCGGCTCGTACAAGCCGAGCGGCTCTGGAGTGCAGACCATCACCGCCAACTACACGCTGCCCGCCGGCGCCAACCAGGCGATTCGCGCGAACTTCCGCTACCAGGGCAGCGCGGGCACGTGCACCACGGGCTCGTACGACGACCGCGACGACCTGATCTTCTCGGTGCAGTGACGAGCCAACCACCCCTCTCCCCCCGGGAGAGGGAGGGGATGAGGGTATCTCTCACCCCGGGTTGAATCCCGCCCCGGAGCCGTGGCTCAAGAAGCCGCGGCCCGGGGCGCTCTCATTTGAGGGGACGCGTCGATGATGGGGGCGGGGACGGGCTTCCCCTCGGCGGTGGCGAGGAAGGCCCGGAGGACGAAGTCCTGGCCCATGTGCAGCTCGAGCCGGGGAGCGGAGCCACTGCGGCGCCACTCGGGGCCCACCTGGAGGGTGCCGAGCACCTCACGGTCCACGCTGGTGGTGTCCAGGGACTCGAAGACGAGCACGGGCAGCGGCGTGGGGCCTGGGGGCAGGGACTCCAGGGACACGGACTTGCGGCAGGGCACCGGGGTGTTGGCGGGGATGACCTCGTGGGTGGCGCCGCCGGGGAGCATGACGCTCACGGGCATGGGCACCACGTCCATGAGGCCGGTGCCGCCGGGCCGGGACAGGTTGCGGCCGAGGATGGCGGCGCCCACCGCCACGCCCAACTCCGGGTGCACGTCCTTCTCCGAGGAGAAGCGGCGGAAGTGCGAGAGGCGCTCGCGGATGGCGGGCATGCGCGTCTGGCCGCCCACCAGCACCAGCTCGTCCACCTGGTTCGGCTTGAGGCTCGCGCGCTCCAGCACCTCGTCGCAGGCGGACACGGTGCGCTCGATGAGCCGGAAGGTCATCTCCTCCAGCCGCTTGCGGGTGAGGCGGAACTGGAAGTCCAGGAAGCCGCCGTCCGGCCCCTGGGTGATGCAGGGCACGCGCAGGTCCGCCACCTCGGCCCGGGAGAGTTGAATCTTCACGGACTCGGCGGCGAAGACGAGCCGCTGCATGACGACCTTGTTGGCGCGCACGTCCACGCCGTGCTGCTGGTGGAACTCCTCGGCCAGGTGCTCGACGATGCACTCGTCGAAGTTGGCGCCACCCAGGAAGGCATCGCCGCCGGTGGCCAGCACCTTCACCACCCGGTTCTGCACGGACATGAGCGTGGCGTCGAAGGTGCCGCCGCCCAGGTCGAACACCATCACCGTCTGCTCCGGGTTGCGCAGGTTGGCGTAGTAGAGCGCCGCCGCGGTGGGCTCGTTGATGATGGCGCGCACCTTCATGCCCGTGCGCTCGGCCGCGTGCCGCACCGCCTCGCGCTGGCGGATGCTCGCGTGGGCCGGCACGGTGAGCACGCACTCGGAGAACGGCTCGCCCGCGGCGTGGTTGGCCAGCGTGAGGATGTGCCGCAGGATGAAGTACGCCACCTCGTTGAGCGGCGTCACCCGGTTGTACACCTTCACCGCGCAGTAGCCGTCCGGGCCCTCCACCAGGTTGAAGGCGAAGCGCTCCCGGTGCTTCTGCACGTACTCGGACTGGTAGCGCCGCCCGAGGAAGCGCTTGGCGCCGAAGATGGTGTGACGCGGGTCGTCGATGATCTGCCGGCGCGCGGCGGGGCCGACGATGGCCTTGTCCGCTGCGTGGTACCAGGCCACCGACGGGAGGATGAAGTTCTTGTCCGACACGGGCACCAGCTTCAGCTTCCCCTGCCGGTCGAAGAACGCCGCTGCCGTGTTGGTCGTGCCGAAGTCGATGCCGAGGATGGGGCCACTCATGGGGGGGGCCCACTCTAAAACGAAGCGGGCGGGTATCGTATGGATACCCGCCCGCTCATGCCCTCAGTGAGGGTGGTCTACTCCCGCGCGTCGGTCTCGGTGACCGGGATGGGGAAGTGGTGGTGCACCTTGAACTCCACGCCCGTGGGATCCTCCCGGCGCAGCTCCTCCAGGCGGCCGTAGCGGCGCATGTCGATCCACCGGTGCCCGGCCTCGAAGAGCAGCGAGAAGCGGCGCTGCCTGAGCAGCTGGTCCTCGAGCGGCTTGCCGGTCAGCACCTCGGGGATGGCGGGCACCTCGCCCGACTCGGTCCGGAGGAAGTTGAGGAGCTGCATGGCCTTCGCGTCCTCGCCCTGCTTCATGTGGGCCTCAGCGCGCAGGAGGATGAGCTCCTCGTTGCGGATGATGGGCAGTGGGTCCGAGTTGTTCAGGTACCGGGTGAACTTCACGTCGGAGGTGATGCCCTGCCAGTTGCCCTCCTTGCCCGCTTCCACCTTGGTCACCTTGTCCGCCACGCGGGCGTCCAACACCTTCTGCTCCGAGTCGACGAGCGGCTCCAGGGCGTCCGTGAGGAGGATGGGGTTGGCGTAGATGTTGGCGCTGTTGAGCCCGTTGCCCGTGTCACCCGAGCTGCCGCTGAAGACGTGGTACACGCCGGTGTCGAACTCGCCGGTCTCGTCCAGGAAGGACTCGTCCAGGGCGTTCTGCGCGTCGGGCCAGTTCTCCGTGTAGACGGCCACCCGCGCGCGGATGGCGCGGTTGAACTTCAGGAAGGTAGCGGGCTCGTCGAAGTCCACGAAGCCGGCGCTCAGCTTGAACGGGAATTTGTCCCCGCCCGCCTGCAGGTGCACCTTGGCCTCATCCAGCAGCTTGGTGATGTGGGCGAACACCTCCGCCTTGCTCACGATGGGGGCCAGCTCCGCACCCAGCTTGCGGTTCACGTCGATGGGCGCGCCCGCTTCGTCCCGGGTGTTGATGATGGTGAGGAAGTCCAGGGCCATGAGCGTCTTGGCGAAGCCCCGGATGGCCTCCTTCTCGGCGTCCGTCACGCCCGTGACAATCTCCGTGGCGTCCAGCACGGTGTGGGCGTTGCGGATGTTGAGGTAGGGGCCGGTCCAGAAGTTGCCGCCGAAGGCGGGGCTGCCGGGATCCAACCGCTCACCCGACAGCATCTCGCTGACGTAGCGGGGGTCGGCGATGTCGAGGATGTAGCCCTCGCGGCCGAGCGTGCCGAGCTGGGCCACGTACCCGTTCTGGGAGGACATGCCCGCGCGGTAGCCGATGAGCAGACCGGTGCTGGCGCTCATCACGCTGGAGCGCGTGGGGTTGTCGCGGATGGACTCGACGCCCGGGTTGTTCAGGTCCGGGACGTACAGGTCGCAGCCTCCGAGGCCCATCGTGGCGCAGAGGGCCAGGGCCACCTTGGTCATCTTCTTCATATTGCGGATTTTCATGGTCCTCAGAACCCCAGATCGATGGACGTCCAGAAGCTACGGCTGGGCGGGAAGGGGGCCACGTCGATGTTGCGGGCGATGGCCTGGTTACCGAAGTTGCTCACCTCGGGATCCAGTCCCGAGTAGTTGGTGAAGGTGAACAGGTTGCGGCCGCTGACGGTCAGGCGGGCCGACCTCAGGCCGGGGACGCGCGTCACGTAGCTCTCCGGCAGGTTGTAGGAGAGGGAGACCTCGCGAATCTTGAGGAAGGAGGCGTCCTCCACGTACACGGCCGCGTTGGTGGCCCAGTCCTTCTGCCGCTGCGCGCCGTTCTGCTCGTAGTCGCGCGTGTTCTTGGAGGCATCGTAGAGGAAGCGCGTCAGGTTGATGACGTCGCTGCCCTGCTGCCAGTCGAGCAGGAAGGACAGGGAGAAGTCGCGGTACTTCACCGTGTTGGCGAAGGCCATGCGGAAGTCCGGCTCGGCGTCGCCAATCTTCTTCACGTCGCAGCAGGTGCCGTCCGCCTTGGGAACGCGGCCGACGATCTGCGTGGCGCTGGCCCCCTCCTCGATGCGGAAGGCGCCGAGGCTGGTGCCGAAGCCGCCGACGTTGAAGGCGGGCACGGGCATGTTGGTGATCACGCTGCGGTTGAGGGCGAAGGTGGTGTTGGACACCCACTCCCAATCGTTGTTCTTCACCGGGGTGAGCTGGAGCATCGCCTCCACGCCGCGGTTCACCATCTCGCCACCGTTGAAGATCTCGGTGGTGTAGCCGGTGGACGGAGCCACCGCGCGCAGCAGCAGCATGTCGTTGATGGTGCGCTGGTAGACGTTGAGCTCCACCACGGCGCTGCCGTTGAGGAGCAGCGCGTCCACACCGGCCTCGATTTCACCCTGGCGCTCGGGGCGCAGGTCCGGGGAGGCGGCGATGCCGCTGCCGATGATGCCGGAGTTGCCACCGATGTTGTTGCTGGCCAGCCAGGAGTTGAACTTCATGCCGTACACCGGCTGGTTGCCCGTCTCACCGTACGCCAGACGAACCTTGAGCTCGTTGATGGCGGGGTGGAGGTTGGGCAGGCGGTAGGCGGTGGCGATCTTCGGGTAGAAGAAGACCTGGTTGATGTTGCTGTTGTTGCTGCTCTGCTCGCCGAGCACCGAGCCCACCAGGGTGAGGCGCTCGTCCAACAGCAGCATCTCCTCCTGGAGGAACACGCTGCGGTCGCGCACGATCTGGCGGTTCTGGCGCACGCCCACCTGGGTGGCCGAGTCCACGTTGGGCTGGCCGGCGGTGAGGTCGCGGGCGGTGACGTACAGCGAGTCCAGGCTGCGCTGCTCGAACTGGAAGCCAACGGAGGTGTTGGCGCTCAGCACGCCGGAAGCGGGCCGGTACGAGTGCACCGCGTTGACGCTGGTGTTGAGGTTGAGGACCTCGCTGGTGGCGAAGAGCGAGGTGCCCGGGAGCTGGTCATCCGCCGGCTCGAAGTGGAGCTCGTTGGGGAAGACGAGCGTGTTCTTCTGCTGGAAGCGGTCCACACCCACGGTGGCGCGCAGCTTGAGGTTCTGGGTGTCGCTCTTGTAGGCGTTCCACACCGCGTCGGCCGAGCCCATCAGACGCCAGACGTCCTCATCGTTCTTCATGAGGGCCGCGGTCTGCAGCGGGTTGGAGCCGTTGGTGAGGAAGGGGTTGGCGGGGAAGGAGCCGTCCCGGGTGGCCTGCAGGTCCACGAAGTTGGGCGTGGAGGGCAGCACCATGTGGTACGACACGCTGTTGTTGTCGTTGTTGGTGAGACCGCGCTGGCCCAGCGAGTGGATGAAGCTGGTGGTGGTGTTGACCTCGAAGTTCTCGCTGAACCGCTGGCCGAGGTTGAGGCGGAAGCTCTGCTTCTCGTAGCCGGTGTTGGTGATGATGCCCGCGTCGTCCTTCACCATGGCGGAGGCGAAGTAGCGGGTGTCACCGGCCGCGCCGCTCACGCTGGCGAGCGTCTCGTAGGACGGGGTCCGGTTGGCGGCGAGCTGCTCCTCGTGATCGTAGATGCGGCCGGACTGGAAGTAGTCGGCGGCCTTGGTGCCGAAGACCTCCTGGGCCTCCTCCATGGTCTCGATGCGGCGGCTGCCCAGCTTGTTGGCCAGCGAGTACATGCCCACGCGCTGGGTGACGGCCACCTGGGGACCCGCGCCGGCCTTGCCCTTCTTGGTGGTGATGATGACCACGCCGTTGGTGGCCTTGGAGCCGTAGATGGCCGCGGCGGAGGCGCCCTTGAGGACCTCGATGCTCTCGATGTCGTTGGGGTTGATGTCCGCGATGCGGTTGACCTGGTTGTCCTGGGTGGGCGAGGGGTTGGAGCCGCTCACCGAGCCCGTCACCTCGAAGATGCCGGAGGCGATGGCCACGTCGCTGATGATGACGCCGTCCACCACGTAGAGCGGCTGGTTGGAGCCGTTGATGGTGGAGACGCCGCGCATCTTGATCTGCATGCCGCCGCCCGGAGCACCCGAGTTGCTCTGGATGTTGGCGCCTGCCACCTTGCCCTGGAGGGCCTGGTCCACCGTGGAGGCGGGAGCGCGGTTGAGCTCCTCGGTGTTCACGGAGACCACCGAGTTGGCCACGTGCTTACGGGCCAGCTCGCTGGCGCGACCGACGACGACCATCTCCTCGACGAAGGTGGCATCCAGCGCCACCGTCACGCTGTCGCGGTTGGCGCCGACCACGACCTCGCGGTCCTTGTGGTCCTGGCTGGAGAAGAGCAGCGTCACCGGGCCCTTGGGGATGTCCAGGGTGAAGGAGCCGTCGAGCTCGGTCTCTACGCCCTTGGTGGTGCCCTTGATGATGACGCGCGTGAGCGGCAGGCCATCATTGGTCAGCGCGTCCAGCACCTTACCGGTGATCTTGCGCGTGTTGGCCGGAGCCGGAGCCGGAACCACGGTGGCGGCCGGTGCTTCGGCCGGCTGCGGCGCCGCGGCAGGCTGCGGTGCGGCCGCATCCTGCTCCTGCGCCCTGGCTTCGACGGAAAGGAGTGCAAGTGCACACCCTGAGATCAACGCTTGTTTCAGCGTCATTCGCTCTTCACCTCAACGTTGCTGCGGATGGAGCGGCCCCCCTGTGCGGGCTGCCGTTGGGCGCAGATCGTGTGTGGGAAGCCGGCGTACAGTCAACGTCGCTTATCCGACGCAAAACCGTGTATGCTAGGGCTCACTTTCCGATAGTGCGGAAATTTTTGAGTCCCAGTTGACGCGTTTCACTCTCAGTGTTGCTGCGGACTGAATTGCCGGAGATGGGACCGGAGCGGGAAGCGCCGCGGGCCGCCATCGGGCGCTCCTGGGTGGATCAACTCGGAGCGGGGATTTTTATTCACGGGGCTGACGTCCGGAGGGCTGCCGGCCGGATCAACCATCCCTGTAGCACGCGGGGTTGGCGTCTCTCGGCGGAGAGCCAACGGCGCTGCGCGTGGACGTGACGAGCCGGGGCCTGGGCATCGGCGGCAGCGAGGAGCCGGGCAGCCAGGGCGGGCAGTTGCAGCGGTAGCCACGCGAGCGGGGTAAAGGTGGAGGCCCGTCCGGGAGTTGAACCCGGCAACAACGGTTTTGCAGACCGCCGCCGCCCCGGGCGGAACGGGCCTCATCGAGCCTCCGAGGTGTCCCTCGAATCGCTCTGAGAAAAGAGACGGCGCGTGCACGGAGTCCTGACAGGCGATGGAACCCGCACCGGGGTTGCCGTGTCTCACGGGGCCACCCCTGTCTTGTGGAAGGGCGGCCGACTGTCCGAGACTCAGAGCCCTCATGCCCGCCAGCGATGAACGCCGCCTGCAGGCCCTCATCCTCGCTCCCGTCCGGCGCGTGCGGCGGCGCCTCAATGCCGTCATCTGGGCCGAGGCTGCGGTGGCTCCTGTGTGGGCTGCCGCCACTGGGTGTGTGCTGGCCCGGCTGCTGTGGCGTGAGGCCCTTCCCTGGGTGCTCCCGGTGCCGCTGCTCGCCGCGGGCGCGTGGTGGTTCGTCCGGGCCCGTGCCCGGGGCGTCTCCCTGGCATACGCGGCGGTGCTGGCGGACCGCTCGGCCGGCGCGGGCGGGCTGCTGCTGACGCGGCTGGAGCGCCCCGTGGGTGAGTGGGAGCTGTCCGCCAACCAGTACGCCCGCGCGGTGACCCTGCCTCCCGTGGCGTGGAAGCGCCCGGCCGGGGCGTTGCTCGCGGCGTTCGCCTTCCTCCTGGTGGGCTTCCTCCTGCCCCTGCCCGCCCGCCAGGTGCGCCCCGTCAACGCGGCCGCCGCGGCGAAGGTGGCCTCCGTGCAGGCCAAGGCCGAGGCGCTCGCCCGTGAGGAGCCGCTGGGCACTCCGCTGGAGGAGGAGCTGCGCCGGCTGTCCGAGGAGGTTGCCGAGGGCCGCTTCGACGCCGCCGACTGGGAGGCCTCCGACAGCCTGGAGAAGTCACTCGAGGCCCGCGCCGCGAAGGCCGCCGCCGAGCTGGCCGCCGCGTCCGAGGCCGCCCGGGAGTTGGAGGAGTCGCTGGATGCCGCCACCGGAGCCGAGGCCGCCACCCGGGAGCGCGAGGCCCTCGAGCGCGCGCTGATGGCGCTGGGCCCCGACAAGGCCGCCCAGTCCCAGCAGGGCCAGGAGAATGGGAATTCTTCCTCCTCCCAGGGGAGTGGTGGCCAGGGGGCGGAGGATGGGGGCACCGGCTCCGCTCAGGCGAGGCAGGGCGGTGGCTCCAATGGAGGCTCGCGCTCGCGCGATGAGGTGGCCAGCCTGCGCGAGACGCTCGAGCGCCGTCAGAGTGAACTGGAGCAGCGCTTCGGTCAGGGCTCCGGGCGTGGACGCTCGCGGCCGGGGGATGGAGAGGGAGAGGGCGAGGGGCAGGGACGTCAGGGGGGTCATGCGAGCCGCCAGACGCGGCCGGGCAAGGGCGGCGCGGGACGGGGCGGAGAGAGCCAGCCGCTCGTCTTCGGCGACAAGGCGGAGATGGATCCGGAGCGGCTCGCCTTCAAGCCGCTGCCGCAGGGGCAGGGCGGCGAGGCACAGGGACTGTGGGGCCTGCGCTCCGCGGACCCGGATCGGCGCGAGGGCGGCGGTGGCGGCGGCGGGCAGGGGACGGGCGCCCAGGGCGATGCGGAGGCCGGACATTCGGCGGGGCCGCTGCTGCCCCGCAACCGGGACTTGGTGAAGCGGTATTTCGGGGGGGAACCCTAGGAGAGGAGTCGGCCGTGTCGGAACTGTTGAGCCCCGCTGAGGTGCAGGGCGCGGTGGAGAGGGTGGCGCAGCTCCAGAAGGGGCTGAACCAGGTGTTGCTCGACCAGACGCTGGTGGTGGAGCAGGTGGCGGCGGCGGTGCTCGCTCGCGGCCACGTGCTGCTGGAGGGCCTGCCGGGCCTGGGCAAGACGGAGCTGTGCAAGGCGCTCGCGCGGCTGCTGGGGCTGCCCTTCCGCCGCATCCAGTTCACCCCAGACCTGCTGCCCGGCGACATCACGGGTACCTACGTCCTCGAGGGTGAGGGCCGCCGCGACTTCACCTTCCGCGAGGGCCCCCTCTTCGCCAACGTGGTGCTCGCCGACGAGATCAACCGCTCCAGCCCCAAGACGCAGTCCGCGCTGCTGGAGGCCATGCAGGAGCGCAGCGTGACGGTGCTCGGCCAGACACGCCCGCTGCCCGACCCCTTCTTCGTGCTCGCCACCCAGAACCCCATTGAGCTGGAGGGCACCTATCCGCTGCCCGAGGCGCAGCTCGACCGCTTTCTCTTCCGCGTCCAGGTGCCGCCGGTGGGCGCGAAGACGCTCACCACGCTGCTCACCACGCGCGTACGTGGCACTCCGCCCGCGCTGTCGCCGGTGACGGATGCCGAGGGCCTTGCCTCCCTCTTCGCCGCGGTGGACCGGGTGCACCTGCCCGTGCCGGTGGCGGACTTCATCGGCCGGCTGGTGGAGGCGAGCGACCCGCGAGGCCCGGGTGCTCCGGAGCCGGTGCGCCGCTTCGTGCGCTATGGAGCCAGCCCTCGTGCGGCGCTGGCACTGGCCGCGGCTGGACGGGCGCTCGCGTTGATGCGGGGCAAGCCCAACGTGGGCTTCGACGAGGTGGTGGCTGCTGCCCCTGCCGTCCTCAACCACCGGCTGGTGCTCGCCTACGAGGCCTCGCTGGAGAAGGTGGGCGCCCTGGACGTGGTGCGCGCGCTGCTCCAGTCCGTCCCTGAGGTGTCCCGTGCATGAGCGTCTTCCCGCCGCGCTCCTCGCCCTGCTGCTGTGCGCGAGCCCCGCGTTGGCCGCGTTCGAGCCGGCGGCGGCGGTGGCAGTGCCGGACGAGGAGGAGTCCGCTGAAGGAGAGGAGGGCTCCGAGACGCTCAACAAGAACTGGGTTCCCGGCTACCAGGAGGTGTCTGGCCAGGCGGTGAATGTGTCCGACGGGGACCTGCAGGCCACCGTGGTGAATGGCCCGCTGCGCCCCTCGTGCGGCTACACCCCGTTGGAGGTGACGCTCCACAATCCGGGTCCCACGCCTCGCACTGTGAGCATCCGTGTGGATTCCCATGTGAGCATGGGCCGCGCCGGGGTCACCACGCGGCAGGTGGAGGTGGGCCCCCGCCAGCGGCTCTCCGCCTGGCTTCCCGTTCCCATCTCCGGGCGCGGTGGCATGGTGCGCCTGGACAGCCTGGGGGCCTCCTTCCGGCCCTTCTCCTTCTACTCGGTGGACCCGGTGGGCCAGCCGGTGCTCGTGGTGGGCTCTGAGGAGGCCTTTCAGTCGGGCACGAAGCTGCCCCGCGTGAAGGACAAGCCGAAGCTGTCGGTCCGCTTCATCGCGCCGGGGGACGCGCCGCGCGAGCTCGCCGCCTACGTGGGCTATCCCATGGTGGTAGTGGCAGGGGATGTCACCGCGCTTCCTGCGGACGCGTGGAGCGCGCTCGAGGCCTATGCCTCCACCGGTGGCTATCTGGTCCTCCTCCGCCCTCCGCGTGACGTGGCGGGACGCCTGCCGCTGCTCGCCCGGACCTCCTCGGGCGTGAGCCCGAACCCCTACGGATTCGGCAGGGTGCGGGTGTGCGGCAAGGCCGAGGAGTGCGGCTCCGGGCTGCTCTCCGACGTGAACCTCATGGAGGAGCCGGAGCGGGGCCACGTGGGCGTCGTCACTCCCGCCGGGCCTCCGCCGAGCTGGCAGCGGGGCTTCGGCAGCAGCCGCCACCTGCTGAACGACGGCGAGGTGCCGCTGGTGCCCGGAGTGCAGGCGCCAGTGGGCCGCTTCCTCTTCCTCATCACCCTCTTCGTGCTGGCGGTGGGGCCCGGGGGTCTCGCGCTCGCCCGGCGCAGGGGACCCGTGGCGTTGCTCATCGCCGTACCCTCGGTGGCGCTCGTCACGTGTCTGGCCATCGTTGCCTGGTCCGTGCTCGTGGAGGGCTTCTCCGTCCATGCCTCCCGCTACAGCCTCACCTGGCTGGACCGGGAGCGGGACCGGGCGGTGACGGTCGGTCTCGGCGGTTACTACGCCAACCTGGAGCCGGCGGGGGTTCGTGTTCCGGCGCAGGCTGTGCTCCTTGGGCCCGGTGTGGACTGGGACACGCAATTCCCGGATGCGGACTGGACGAACGGCATGGTGGTGTCGGGCGGCTTCCTGCCCTCGCGCACCTACCGCGAGTGGGGCGAGGTGGCGGTGGTGCCCTCACGGGCCAGGCTCACCGTCCGGCGCGAGGGACAGGGGCTGCGCGTGCAGAACGCGCTCGGCGCACCGCTGGCGGCGGGCTACGTACGCTCCGGCGGCAAGCTGTGGCGACTGCCGGCGCTCGCCGATGGTGCCGAGGGCGAGGCCACGCTGGCGCCCGCTTCCGATGACAAGATTTCCTTCTCGGAGTTGGTGGCCTTCCCGGAGCCAGTGAAGCGCCGCTTCTCCCGCGTGCCCTGGCAGACGCTCAACGCGCCCCTGCTGGAGGGAGGGTTCGCCGCGAAGCTGGAGGGGCCGGGGCCGGCACCCACGTCGGCGCTCGAGGTGGAGCTGCACGAGGGACTGCATTTCGTGCACGGAAGGGTGGACGGACCATGAGCCTGCTGGAGGTGAAGGGACTGCGGCGCGACTACGGCGCCCTGCGCGCGGTGGACGACGTGTCCTTCGAGCTGGAGGCGGGCACCATCCTGGGCTTCATCGGCCCCAACGGCGCCGGCAAGAGCACCACCATGCGCATCCTCGCCACGCTGGACACGCCCAACGCGGGCCAGGTGACGCTGGACGGGCACTCCCTGGTGGACACCCCGGACAAGGTGCGCCCGCTCATCGGTTACATGCCGGACCGCTACGGCACCTACGACGACGTCACCGTCCTCGAGTTCCTCGACTTCTTCGCGCGTGCCTACGGCCTCCAGGGCCGAGCCCGGGCGAAGCGCGTCGCCTCGGTGATGGAGTTCACCGGGCTGATTCCCCTCCAGGACAAGCTCACCAGCGCGCTCTCCAAGGGTATGAAGCAGCGCGTGGCGCTCGGGCGGACGCTGCTGCACGACCCGAAGCTGCTCATCCTCGATGAGCCGGCGGACGGCTTGGATCCGCGCGCCCGGATTGAGTTGCGCGAGCTGCTGCGCGCGCTCGCCGACCAGGGCAAGGCGGTGCTCATCTCCAGCCACATCCTCACCGAGCTGGCCGAGATTTGTGACACCTGCGCCATCATCGAGCAGGGCCGGCTGCTGGCCACGGGCAAGGTGGCGGACATCCTGGCGCAGGCCTCCGGGACGGCGGTGGCGGAGCTGGTGGTGCGCTTCTTCCCAGGCGAGGAGGGCGAGGCGGTGTGGGCTCGCGCCGAGCGGTTGTTGCTGGAGCAGCCGCGGGTGAAGCAGGTGGCGCGCGAGGGTGACGCGCTGCGGATACGGCTGGAGAACGAGGGCGGCGCGGCGGCCGGAAACTGGGTGGACGAGTCGGCGGCGCGGCTGCTGGCGGTGCTGGTGGGGGCGGGCGTGCCCGTGTGCGCCTTCAGCCATCGCGAGCGCAACCTGGAGGATGCGTTCATGCACGTGACGAAGGGGAGGGTGGCGTGAGCGCGCTTGCCACGGACACCGCGGGCAGCGCCCCGCGCGAGGAGACCCAGCCTGGTCTGTTGGAGCGACTGGGCGACAGGCTCAACCCGCTGGTGGTGAAGGAGGTGCGCCAGGGCGTCCGCTCCCGCATCTTCTGGGTGAGCTTCGGGCTGATGCTGCTGGCCTGCTTCATCATCTCCATGGTGGCCTACGTCTCCACGCGGGATGACGGGTTCTCCACCCAGGGGCAGGCGTTCTTCTTCGCCTTCTACGTCTGCCTGGGGATGGTGCACTTCTTCATCATCCCCTACAGCGCCTACCGCTCGCTGGCGCGTGAACGGGAGGACGAGACGTGGGTGCTGCTCATCCTCACCGGCCTGGGGCCCCGGAGGATTCTCCGCGGCAAGGTGGCCTCCTTCATGGTGCAGGCGGGGCTGTACGCCTCCGCCGTGGGGCCCTTCCTCCTCTTCAGCTACTACCTCAACGGCATCGACCTGCCGTCCATCCTCCTGGTGCTCGGGCTGGGGGCCAGCTGGCTCTTCTTCCTCACCGTGGTGGCGGTGTGCGCGGCCACGCTCGCCGATGGGCGCATCGGGCGCGCCATGGTGAACCTCGTCCTGCTGGGCACGCTGGGCCTGGCGCTGCTGTACGGCCTGATTGCCGCCTTCGCCCTGAGCGAGCAGGGCTTCCGCTCCATCGTGCGCGACGATGACTTCGCCATCGCCACCAGTGCCTTCCTCTGGGCGATGCTCTCCTACGGATGGCTGCTCTTCGAGACGGCCGCCGCGCGCCTGTCGCTGGCCACGGAGAACTACACCCACGGTCCGCGGCTGGCGTTCACCCTGCAGACGCTGATCTCCGGCGTGCTGCTGCTGGGATTGTGGCTGACGGATGTCCGCTCGACGGGTAACGCCACGGGAGCGAGCATGCTGGGGTGCTTGCACCTGGCCGTCATCGGCATCTTCGTGGCCACGGACGTGGACGGGCAGGCCCGAGCGTTGCGCGCCGCCACGCGCCCCTGGTCCCTCTTCCGCCCGGGAGCGGTGCGGGGCTTCCGGCTCGTCCTGTTGCTCCTGCTCGGCTGGACGGCGCTGTGCCTCGTGTTCTTCTCCATGTCCACGAAGAGCGACGCCTCCGAGGCCCACCTGCTCACGGTGCTCGCCGCGCCGGCTTATGCGATCTTCTTCCTGTCGCTGCCGCTGCTGGTGGGACGCCTGCCTCGCTCGGACCGGCTCGCCGCTCCGGCGGTGGTGCGCGTCCTCTTCTTCGCGCTGGTGGGCCTGGCCGGAGCGCTGCTGCCGTTGCTGGCCCTCCTCTTCGACCAGCGCGCGGATGACCCACTCGTCAACCTGCTCAACCCCTTCATCGGGTTGGATAACTTCAGCGACTACGACTACTCGCTGAACGAGTCGAAGATGAACCTGGGGCTGCTCGCATGCGTGTGGGTGGTGGCCACGCTCGCCGCGTTCTCCGCGGACCGGGCCCTCGTGGAGCGCGAGCACCGGGCCCACGCCTCATGAGCACTCCCCAGGACTTCGACGAGGCGGAGGTGGCCCGGTTGGCCCCGGGCCTCGCCCTGGCACTGCCGCGCACGCCCCATCGGGGCCGGGTGGGCGAGGTGCGCGCGGCCTCGGCCGGGGCCTCGTTGGAGCTGCACGACTTCCGTGCCTACCAGCCGGGAGACGACCTGCGGCAGATGGACTGGAACGCGGTGGCGCGTACCGGCGACCTGATTCTGCGCGTGCGCCAGGACGAGGTGTCCCCGCGCCTGGAGGTGTTGCTGGACGGCTCGCGCAGCATGGCGCTGTCGCCGCGCAAGGCCGGGTGCGCACGCGAGCTGGCGCTGCTGGCCACGGAGGTGGGCGCCCACCAGGGACTCAGCCCCACGCTGCTGGTGGGTGGCGCTCGTCCGGAGCGCGTGCAGGGCCAGGTGTGCCGCTCCGCCCTGCGCTCGGCCACCTTCGACGCGAAGGATGACCTGCACGCTGCCCTCGGGCGTCTGCCGCCGCTGCGCCCGTGCGGCCTGCGCGTGGTGGTGAGTGACTTCCTCTTCGAGGCACCGCTGCCGGCCCTGGTGTCGCGGCTGGCGCAGGGGGCCTCGGCCCTCTTCCTGGTGCAGGTGCTGGACGCGGAAGACATCGAGCCCACGGGCGGCGAGGGTGCACGGCTGGTGGACGCGGAGAGCGGCGCGGCGCTGGAGGAGCTGCTCACCGAGGAGGTGCTGGCCGCCTATGCGAGGCGTTTCGGCGAGCACCAGAAGTCCCTCGGGGCGGCGGCCGTGAGAGCCCGAGCGGTGCACCTGGTGGCCCCCGCGCCCCAGGCCCTGCGTGTGTTGGTGGCCGGAGCGCTGCGGCCTCTCTTCCTCCCGGCGGGGGTGGCATGAGCTTCGGCTTTCCCTGGGGACTGCTGGTGCTGGGCGCGCTGGTGCCGCTGGTGGCGGCGTACTTCCTGCGGCGCAAGCAGAAGCCGGTGGTGGTGAGCGCTCTCTTCCTCTGGCGCACGCCCCGCCCTCGCGCCGAGGCCGGCCCGCGCTTCGAGCGCTTCACTCGCGAGGCCTCGCTGCTGCTGGAGGCGCTGGCGGTGGTGGCCGCGGCCCTCTTCCTCGCGGACGTGCGCCTGGGCGAGGACGCCCGGACGCGGCACCTGGTGCTGGTGGTGGACGGCAGCCTCTCGTTGTCGGCGCGCGGTGCGGATGGACGCCCCGTGCTGGAGAAGGTGCGCGCGGAGGCGGCCAAGCGTGTGGAGGAAGAGAAGGCCACGAGCGTGACGGTGCTGGCCAGTGGCACGGTGCCGCGCGTGCTGGCGGGGCCGGAGGCGGAGCCCTCGCGGGCGCTGGCCGCGCTGGAGTCCTTCCGGGCCCTGGGGGCGGACCATGACGTGGCGCCCACCCTGCTGGGGGCCCAGGAGCTGGCGGGTCCGGGACGGCGCGTGCACTTCCTCACCGACGCTCCACCGGCAGAGGGCATGGCCGTGCCCGCGGCGGTGCGCTGGACGGCCCTGGGGGCACCTCGGGACAACGTGGCGCTGGTGTCCGCGTGGCGCCGGGACGAGGGCTCCACGGCCACGGTGACGCTGCGGGTGGCTCGTTTTGGCACGGGGCCCGAGGAGACGGAGGTGCGCGCGGTGGCGCGGCCCGGCCCGGGTGCGAAGGAGGGCACCGAGCGGCGTGAGCGCGTGCGATTGCCCGAGGAGGGTGCGGCCACGCTGCGCTTCACCTTCGAGAACGCGGGAGACGTGGAGGTGTCCCTGCCTCAGGACGCATTGCCCGAGGATGGCGAGGCCCGCCTCCCGCCCGCCCCGGAGCGGCGGGTGCGTGTGGCGCTGGCCGAGGGACTGGATGCACAGGCGCGCTCAGCGCTGGAGCGCTTCCTCGCGGTGTCGCCCGGCGTGGAGCAGGGGCCCGGAGAAGGGGCGCTCATCATTGGCCCCCGGGGCTCGGACGCGCGGGTGACGGTGGGCGCGGGCGGGGCCGTGCGCACCTTCGTGGGCCCCTTCTTCGCGGAGAAGGGCCACCCGCTGCTGGATGACGTGCAGCTCGGCGGCGTGCGCTGGGCGGCCGGTGCTGAGTCACCTCCAGGCCGGGCCCTGATGACAGCGGGCACGGTGGTGCTCCTCTCCGAGGCGGAGGGACAGGTGCACCTCAACGTGGACCTCTCACGCTCCAACGTGCAGCGCACGCCCGCGTGGCCGGTGCTGCTGGGCAACCTGTTGCGCGAGGTGCGGCGCTCGCAGGAGGGCTTCCCCCGGAGGCAGCTCTCCCTGGGCGAGTCCCTGGCGGTGGTGACGCGCTCGGGTGCTCGCTACACGCTGGAGGGCCCGGAGGGAACGCGGCCCCTCTTCGGCGCGGGGGCACTGAGCCTGCCGCCTCCCGCCGTGCCCGGCCGCTACACGCTGGAGCGGGACGGCGAGCCGGTGGACGCGGTGGAGGTGCTGCCTCTGGATGCGCGGGAGTCGGACCTGCGCGGGCGCGGCGAGGGCGACAGGCCCGCGGATGCGGCGGGGAGTGACGAGGAGGGAGGCGCAGCTCCCGGACGGGCGCGCTGGCCGCTGCTGGTGCTGCTGGCGGCGCTGCTGGCGGACTTCCACCTCACGCGCCGTACGGAGGTGAAGTGAGCTTCTCCCTCCTCTCGAAGACGTGATCCCCTTTCCGGTACGGGATGAGATCCGACTGTGTTTCATCGATCAGCGTGAGCCCGGTGAAAGCCATGCTGCGGTTTGGGCTGCGTGTCCGCGGGCAGCGGAGTGAACCAGTGGTCGCACACGCAGTACTGCCTGGCCAGGAAGGATGTCATCCAGGCTCCGTTCGAATCGACGTACCCCATGGGAGGCGAGTCCTCCACCCGGTCCTGGGTGTAATGCCCTGTCTCGATGTCACGTTCATGAATTCCCCTCGTGCCCATCGTGTCCCCTGGGCCAATGCCGCGCCGGAAAGCAAAGGCGCCCAAAGCGGCAGAAGGAAGGCGCCCCTCCTCGTGACGCGGTGCCGGCCGCGAATCTCCTGGACCTCACTGGAGGGGGGGACAGGTGCTCAGCGTAGGACGGTGTAGCCACGCTCAAGGATGCAGCCGGTCGTCCAGGTACGGATTCATGAACAGGGGATGGGTGAGCTGCTTGAATTGCTCGCAGCCTGGGTAGTTCTGATGGACGAAGTCGTGGTCCATGGCGTTGATCTTTCCCCAGTGGGCCTTGAATTGAACCTGGGCATCGGTGAGGTGCTTCCAGAGGCCTTGGAGGTGCTCGTCGATCCCGTCCCTCTCCTCCTGGGTCGTGCAGACGTCGGTGAGGTACATGAAGTTGAACTTGACGACATAATCCAACCCGGGCCAGTTCCACGGCGACATGTGGTAGCCGTCCGTCTTGGTCAGCCCGATCTCGATAGGCAGGTTCGGCCAGCCGTGGGCCTTGAAATACGCCTTGCAGAGGTTCCGGACGTTGGGCAGGTCCTTCGGATCGAAGCTCAACTCCGCCATCGCCACACGGAGAGGCACCCGCCTGTCCACGGGGATCATGTTGCGGAGCGGTCCGGCCGCATCCTGTGTGACGTAGATGCTGGCCATCAACCCGTAGACCAACTTCTCGAAGGGCCCCAGCAGGGGGCCACTCGCGCCGCCGCTGAACAAGTCCCAGAAGTTGAAGACGAACTGCAGCACGTTCACTGCCTGGTCTGGCGGGTAGTCTCCGTTGGGAACCGCCTCGGAGCTAGAGATCTTCGTCGCCGTCCACAGCAGGCCCACATCCATATCGGGGAGCCAGTCGATCCTCCAGAAGTCGTACAGCTTCGAGGTCGCATCGACGTCGTCCAGGACGTCGTTGAGGGGGACGATCTCCTGGGTGGTTTTGAAGAAGGGCTCGTCGATGAGTGAGAACTGCATCTTCGTGATGAT
Source organism: Archangium lansingense (assembly GCF_026626635.1). Classification (GTDB taxonomy): domain Bacteria; phylum Myxococcota; class Myxococcia; order Myxococcales; family Myxococcaceae; genus Archangium; species Archangium lansingense. The sequence goes on along the minus strand of NZ_JAPNKA010000001.1, from coordinate 11,697,059 downwards.
CCCGAGCGCACCGAGTGAGCAGACCACCGAGGAGAACTCGGGCTGGCCCTTCGTCACGCGCTTCACCACGACGTAATCGTTCGCATCGTAGGTGACGTACTCGACCCACTCGAGCAAGTCGAAGATGGCATACTTGGACGAGGCCGGAGCCGTATTGGTCGTGAGGAGCCCCGCCAGCGTCTGCGCATCCGTGCCGCCCGTCGCCTCGAGAGACTTGTTCCGCTTGCTCAGCTCCAGCAGGAAGTCATGCAGCTTCCAGTTGGAGGACACCGTGACCTTGGTGTCATTGTCGCTGAATTCGAGCTCCAGGGGCATGGCGCTCGTGTCCAGGATGGCATCGGACTCGAGGATCCTCGCGCACGAGTGCAGACCGCCCGGGACACGGATGCGTTTGCCCTTGAATAGACCCTGCGCAATGAGTTGCAGGAACCCCTCGAGCTCCTCCTGGTCCTGAGGCTTGAAGTACAGGCTCGGCTCGAATGAGGCGACGCCGGACCAGTCCTCGATGGCAGGGACGCTGCTCGCTCTCCCAGGCACTTCAGCGAACGCGAAGTCCAGACCCGAGGATGGGACGACCCGACCGGAAGGCAAGACGATCAGGCCCGAAGACGGGACGACCCGGCCCGAAGGCAAGACGACCCGGCTCGAAGGCAATACGGCCCGGCCCGAAGAGAGCCCTCTTACGAATAACAGCTGTTCGAACTCTCCTGGCATGCGCCTACTCCCCTGTCATGTTCTCGTGACGGCTCACGCTCGGCCCTCCCTCTTCCGCCATCTCGCGCCCTATTCCTCGAAAGCAATCCTTCGAGGTAGGTGTGGCGGGCCCTTGGAGACCCAAGAGGGAGTCGTTGTGAGTCATGAAGAGGGAGGTGGAACGTCCCCGTTGTGAGCGGATGAGCACGCGCTGGCAGCCTTCCTGCCCGGCGAGCCCACTCCCGAGGCCCCTCCCCCTGACCGCTCTCCCGAGGGACGGACGGCAGGGGTTCCATCCCTTCCAAGGTGCACATCGTATCTGGGCGGGGATGGGTATGAGCCGAAGCGATGATGACAGTCAGGGGACCGGGTCTGACTTCGGAGACTCCTTTCTGCATGAAGTGCTCGAGTCCTTCCCCCTCCCGCCCATTCCCCAGCCCGGAGAGCGGCTCGGTGGGACGGACGGCAGGCGATTCGAGATCCTCGGGAAGCTCGGCAGGGGAGGCATGGGGCTGGTCGTCCGTGCCCGGGATGAGCTGCTCCAGCGTATCGTGGCGCTCAAGTTCATCTCTCCCGGGCGGGAGTTCACCCAGGAGTCGCTGGACAGGGTGCTCCAGGACGAGGCCCAGCTGGTTGCCCAGCTCGATCACGAGAACATCGTCCGCATCTTCGATGTCTCCGAGTGGAAGGGCTCTCCCTTCCTCATCATGGAATGTCTGGAGGGACAGTCGCTCTCGGAGTTGTTGCGGCGTGGGCCGCTCGAGCTCCCCCGTACGCTGCGCATCCTCGACGACATCACCGCCGGACTGGCGCATGCCCACTCGCGTCACATCATCCACCGGGACCTCAAGCCCAGTAACGTGTTCGTCCTGCCGGACGGGCGGGTGAAGCTGCTCGACTTCGGCCTGGCCCTGCTCGTCTCTTCGCTCGGGTCAACGCAGGCCCGCTCGGGGACGCCCGCCTTCATGGCTCCGGAGCAATGGCGAGGGCAGCCCCAGGACATGCGCACCGATACCTGGGCGGCCGGGCTGCTGCTGTACGAGATGCTCACCGGAGAGCTGCCCTATTCCATCAAGGAGTACCGGGCGCTGCGCGAGCAGGTGGTCTCGAGCGAACCCGTTCCCTCGGTACGGGGACGCCGTCCGGATCTGCCCGAGCCGGTGGAGCGGTTCCTGGCGCGGGCGCTCGCCAAGGAGCCCGCCAGGCGCTTCCAGAGCGCACTCGAGATGCGCGAGTGGCTGAGGGAATTGGAGTGGAGCCTGGCTCCTTCCGACGAGCTCCCTCCCCCGCGCTTCATCTCCCATCGCCGGCAGGTGTCGTTGGTGTGCTGCCGGCTCTCGGGGAGCCTGGTCTCCTTCGAGCCCGAGGACCTGAGCGACCTGCAGGCGACGTTCCATCAGGCCAGCGCACGCATCCTCGAGCGCCATGGGGCATGGGTGGCGCTGCGCATGGGGGACGAAGTGCTGGGCTGCTTCGGCTGTTCGCTGGCCCGGGAGGATGACGTCCTGTGCGCGGTGCGGGCCGCGCTCGTGCTGACGCGGCTGGCCGAAGAGCTGCCCCAGGCCGCCGAGACCGGGCTCACGGTGCAGGTGGGCGTGCATACGGACATGGTGGTGCTGGACGTGTTCAATCCGTCCGGGGTGCAGGGGCACACGCCCTCCATCCAGGGCGATGCCCCTCGCATGACGATCTGGCTGGCCGGACAGGCGGCTCCGCACACGGCGCTCCTCAGCGAGAACACGTGGCAGGGAGTGCGAGGCAACTTCGTGACGGAGCCGCTGGGCCAGCGGGTCTTCTCCTCCTCACGGGGGGCCGTGCGGTTGGGCGTCCACCGGCTGGTGGCCGAGCGGCTGGAGACCACCCGCTTCGGGCGGGCACGGTCCCGGGGCCTCACTCCGCTGGTCGGCCGGAGCGCCGAGCTGCGCCAGTTGCTCGCGAGGTGGGAGCGGACCCGCCAGGGAGAGGGCGCGGTGTTGCTGCTCAGCGGCGAGGCGGGAATTGGCAAGTCCCGGCTCATCCAGGAGCTGTGTGAGCACGTCGAGGCAGAAGGGGTGTCCTGCGTGTCCAGCCAGTGCTGGCCCCAGCTCAGTCGCAGCGCCTTCCACCCGGTGCTCGAGTGGGTGGTGCACCTGCTCGGGTTGGCTCCGGAGGACCCGCCCGCACGGCGCTGGGCGTGCCTGGAGGAGGGGCTCGGGGGGCTCGAGCTCCCCCATCCGGAGGCCCTGCTGTTGCTCGGTCAGCTCCTGGGCCTCCCCCTTCGCGAGGACCTGCCCCCCCTGCTGCTGTCACCCGAGCTGCAACGGGAGCGAACCCTGGAGACGCTGGCCTCCGTCCTGCTGCGGCTTCCCGCGAGGATTCCCCAGAAGGGCGGGCCGGGCGCGCTGCTCCTCGTCCTGGAGGATCTGCACTGGGCCGATCCCTCCACCCTGCAGCTCCTCTCCTTGCTGCGCGAGCGCATCGAGCGGGTGGGGCTGTGCGTGCTGTTGAGCACGCGTCCCGAGCTGCGGCTCTCCTGGGGGAGTCACCCCCACTTCCATCCGCTCATGCTCGAGCGGCTCGAGACGGACGAGACCGCCGAGATGGTGCGGCGGCTCGCCGGGAATCAGGCCGACCTGTCCGCACGGACGGTCGAGTTCCTGGTGAAGCAGACGGAAGGCAATCCCCTCTATGTCGAGGAGCTGACCCGCATGGTGCTCTCGCGGGCTCCCTCCGACGGCGGGGCGCCCCCGGAGGAGGGCCCGCTCCCCGTCACCTTGCAGGAGCTGCTCCTGGCCCGGTTGGATCCGCTTCCCCAGGAGCAGAAGGAGTTGGCGTGGATGGGCGCGGTGATGGGCCGCAGCTTCACGCGGGGGCAATTGGCTTCCCTCTCCGAGCGAGAGGAGGGCTCGCTCGACAGGGAGCTCGAGGAGCTGGTCGAGGCGGGGCTGCTCCTGCACAAGTCAGAGGGCCCGGTGCCCCGCTACGAGTTCAGGCATGCCCTCATCCGCGAGGCGGCCTACGAGTCCCAACTGAAGTCTCGCAGGCAGCGCTACCACCACCGGTTCGCCGCGCTGCTGGAGAACCCGGGCGTGGGATGTACCGCGGCCCCGCCCGAGCTGATTGCCCACCACTACACCCAGGCGGGGGAGTTGGAACCGGCCATCCGGTACTGGACCCAGGCTGGGGAGCTGGCCCTGCGGCGCTCGGCCTTCGAGGAGTCCGTGAGTCATCTGGAGATGGCGCTCCGGTTGTTCCAGCGCCTGCCCGGAGCGGCCCGGAAGGTGGAGGAGGAGCTGCGGCTGCTGGTGCTCCTCGGGCAGGCCCTGATCACCACCCGGAGCTACGCGGTGCCCGAGGTGGAGCGGCTCTATGCCCACATCACGGAGCTGTTCCAGGAGGTGAAGGACATACCCCTGCTCATCGCCGTCTGCAGACACCTCTTCAACCAGAACCTGATGCGGTTGAACGTCCCGCTAGCGGGCAAGCTCGCGAAGCAGATCGTCTCGCTGGGCCAGCGCGTCCACGAGCCCCAGCTCCTGAGCATCGGCTGGTTGCTGGGAGGAATAAACCAGCTCATCCAGGGCAACCCCATCGAGGCCCAGCAGCAGCTCGGCGAGGCCCTGGCGTACGGCGGCTCGGGTCTGGAGCGGGAGCCCCAGGCGCTCGGCATGCTCGAGCCGGAGCCGCTGGCGATGGCCCTGGCCTATCAAGCCCTGACCCTGACGATTCGCGGCGAGCAGCCAAAAGGGCAGCAGCTCCTCGAAGCCGCGTTCCAGCGCAGCGAATGGCTGTCCCATCTCTATACCCACATCCTGACGAGCCATGCGGCCTGCATCCTCTATCAGATGCGGTTCGATGTTCACCGGTTGCTGGAGATGACCGAGCAGGTCATCTCCATGTACGAGCAGAACCAGTTCCCGAGCCGGGAGTCCTGGATGCCCGCCCTCCGCGGCTGGGCGCTCGTATGGGCAGGCAAGCGGGACGAGGGCTACGCCCTGTTGCTCGCGGGGCTCAAGGAGTTGAGCCAGGTGGGCTCGGAGACGGGCCGGCCGTACCTGCTGTGTCTGCTCGCGGATGCGCGGCTGAGGATCGGGTTGATTGCCGAGGGGCTGGCCGCGGTGTCGGAAGGGCTGGCCTGGGGAGAGCGGACGCAGCAGCACATGGAGGATGCCGAGCTTCACCGGCTGCGCGGCGAGTTGTTGCTGCGCACGGAGGAAGCCGCCCAGGCGCCAGCAGAGTTCCACGAGGCCATGCGGCTGGCCCGGCAGTCCGGAGCACGCTGCATGGAGCTCCGGGCGTGCCTGAGCCTGTGCCACCTGCTGCGAGCACAGGGGCTCGGCCGGGAAGCGCGGCGATTGCTGGAGGAGCTTCTCGATTCCTTGCCCCCCGGCCTCGACTCCCCGGAGCTGCGGGTGGCCCGGGTGGTGCTCGGCAGGCTCCAGGAGGCTCACGCCGAGCCGGATGTGAGTGATGGGTCCGTGTTCGATACGCCCTGGGACGTCCAGCACAGCTGACCCGGGAGGTCGAAGGTGAACACCGACCCTCGCGGCGCTCGGAGGTGAAGTGAGCTTCTCCCTGTCGTGAAGTCACCGGCCAGACTTGTGGCCGGGCCGTCCACCCAGCACTGAGTCAGTGGACTCTGGAGCTACACCCCAATCCCTCCGCACAGAGGGCCCAATGGTCCGGCACGGGACATGCTCCGGCTCGGAGCGCTACATCCCGGTCGCCCGAGTGTCGGCGGTGCGAACGGTGACGCGCTCCCCTCCGACAGAGAACCCCCTCCATGAAGGCGTTCCGCTACATCGCAGGCATTCTTTTCTCGCTGACCCTCTTCTTCGGTGCTGATGCGTCAGCGCAGAGCTGCACGAGCCTGGTGCAATCCCAGTTCACCTGGATGCAGCAGGGCGGTGGCTATTACGTCAACGTCACGGGCGTGACGCTGAAGCCGGCTACGGGGTCGGTGGGGCCGGTGGCCTCGTCCTTTACGGGCTACCTGGACGTCGTGGTGCCCCAGAGCTGGTACTACAACCCCTCCACGGGGGTGTTCACGCGGGTTCCCGCCCGGCTGACCAGCCCGGCCAACAGCGGCCGCCAGGTCTTCAACGACCGGAGCTATCTCTCGACGCAGGGGGGTGTTTCGCGCTGGCAGAACTACTCCGCCTTCGCGCAGGACAACATCCAGCTCGAGTTGGACGACACCGGGAAGGCGACCGTCATCCTCAACAGCTGGAGCAACACCCGGGTGGTCATCAACTCCCCCACGTGCACGGGCAACGTGTTGACCGGCTATTCCGGGTCCGTGCTGCATGCCTTCACTTTCGAGCAGTTCTATCTGGGCTGAGCCGGGCATCCGCATCACGGCACGAGCGGCGGGGTGGCACTCTCTGTCACCCTGCCTTCGCCGCCCCCTTTTTCGGCCAGAGCCGGGTGGGTAGCATGGCGTGACCTTCTCCGAGAGAGCCTGGTCCCTTCCCGAATGAGCTTCTCCCTACCGCAGGCGCTGGTGCTCCTCGTCCCGCTGGGCCTCTTCCTGTGGAAGCGAGGCCATCGGCCCGGCCCGCCCATGGCACTGCGGTGGGCGCTGCTGCTGCTCGTGGTGGGAGCGCTGGCCGGACCCGAGTGGGTACTGCGCCACGCGGGTAGCGACGTGGTGGTGGTGGTGGACCGCTCGCGCTCCATGCCGACTGACGCGGGGCGCGTGGCCTCGGAGTTGGTGGGCCTGCTGGAGACACAGCGACGGCCCGGGGACAGGGTGGGCGTCATCTCCTTCGGGCGCGAGGCCCGGGTGGAGCAGCCGCTGTCGGAGGCAGGGCGCTTCGGCGGCTTCACCCGGCCGGTAGATGCGGAGGCCTCGGACCTGTCGGTAGCGCTGGACGCGGCGGGCGCCCTCATTCCTCCAGGCCGCACGGGCCGGGTGCTGGTGGTGTCCGACGGACGGGCTACCGGCGCGGATGCTCGGGGCGCGGCGCGGCGGCTGGCGGCCAGGGGAGTCGCCGTGGACTTCCGCCACGTGGCGCGCGAGGACTCGCCGCTCGACCTCGCCGTGCTCTCGCTGGACGTGCCGGCCGCGGTGAAGGCGCACGAGCCCTTCCAGATGACCGGGGTGGTGGTGGCCTCGGCGCCCGTCACCGGCACGGTGCGCCTGGAGCGCAACGGCCGTGTGCTGGTGAAAGGGCCCTTCGAGTTCCAATCCGGACCCAACCTGCTGCCCTTCCGCGACCTGGTGGAGGAGCCGGGCCTGGTGGCCTACCGGCTGACGGTGGAGGCGCCAGGGGACGGCGTGGTGGAGAACGACGTAGGGCAGGGAGTGCTGCGGGTGGAGGGGCCGCCCCGGGTGCTGCTGCTCACGGCGCAGCCGGAGGGCACGCTCGCCAAGGCTTTGCACTCGGCGGGGCTGTTGCTGGAGGCGCGCGCGCCCTTTGCCCTGACGCTCGATGACCTGGATGGCGTGGGCACGGTGGTGCTGGAGAACGTGGACGCGAACCAGCTCGGCGAGCCGGCGCTCCGCTCATTGGCCTCCTACGTGGAGCAGGCCGGTGGCGGATTGGTGATGACGGGGGGCCGCTCCAGCTTCGGCGAGGGAGGTTACCGCCGCTCGCCGGTGGAGCCGTTGCTGCCGGTGTCGCTGGAGATGCGCGAGGAGCAGCGCCGCATGGCCCTGGCCATGAGCGTGCTGATGGACTGCAGCTGCTCCATGGGCGCGACGGTGCCGGACGGGCGCACGAAGATGGAGCTGGCCGCCGAGGGCGTGGTGGGCGCGCTCACGCTGCTCAACGAGAAGGACGAGGTGTCCGTGCACATGGTGGACACCGCCGTGCACGAGATCTTCCCGATGAGCCCCGTGGAGAACGGGCTGCCGCTGGACGAGGTGTCGCGAGGCTTCAGCGGAGGAGGAGGCATCTACGTCGGCGAGGCCCTGCGCGAGGGGCGCAAACAGATTCTGCGCAGCGACAAGACCACGCGGCACGTGCTGCTCTTCTCGGACGCGGCGGACTCGGAGGAGCCGGCCGACTACATGAAGACGCTCGCGGAGCTGCAGAGCCAGAAGGTGACGGTGTCCGTCATCGGCCTGGGCTCGGAGAAGGACTCGGACGCGGCGCTGCTCAAGGAGATCGCCACCCGGGGCGGAGGCCGCATCTACTTCGCGGAGGACGCCACGAGCCTGCCGCGCATCTTCAGCCAGGAGACCATCGCCGTGGCGCGGGCCACCTTCGTGGACGAGCCCGCCTCACTCGAGGCTGCGCCGGACCTGCCGCTGCTCGGAAAGCTGCCAGCGCTGGGCTTGCCGCAGGTGGGTGGCTACAACCTCACGTACCTGCGGCCGCGCGCGAGCGTGGCCCTGAGGACGTTGGATGACAACGCGGCGCCGGTGCTGGCGCTGTGGCCACGTGGCTCGGGGCGGGTGGTGGCCCTCATGGCGGAGGTGGACGGTGAGTTCACCGGCGAGCTGCGCACCTGGAGCGGGCTGCGCGCGGCGCTGGAGGGCATGGTGCGCTGGAGCATGGGCGGCGCGGGCGAGGCGGGCGAAGCGGTGGCGCGCTCGGAGCGGCGGGGCAACCTCCTGCGGGTGACGCTGGACTTCGCGCCGGGAGAGGCCTTGCCGGGGGCGCTGCCCTCGCTGGTGCTGCTGCCGGGAGACGGGCAGGGCTCTCCGGTGGAGCTGCCCATGCGCTGGGAGGACGAGGACCGGGTGTCGGCCGAGTACACGCTGCCAGGCAGCGGCACGTGGCACCCGGTGGTGAAGCTGGGCGCGCGGGTGCTGCGGGCGCCTCCGGTAACGCTGCCCTACGCGCCCGAGTTCGAGCCCGGAAGTCCCCGAGAGGGACTGGAGGTGCTGCGCGGGGTGGCGGCGGTGGGCGGAGGCCTGGAGCGGCTGTCCATGACGGGCCTCTTCTCGGACGCGCCCGAGTCCGAGGGACGCGTGGCGCTGGCGCCCTGGCTGGTGGGCCTGGCGGTAGCGGTGCTGCTGGCGGAGGTGGCGGTGCGCCGCTTCCTGTCGGGCCCGAGGCTCCGGCGCGCCGTGGCTGCCTCCCCGGCGGCCGTGGCGGTGCCGGGGATGCCGGCTCCTTCCGCCGCGAGCGCCTCCCCGGTGAAACCGGAGTCCGGGGCTGGCCCCTCGCTGGAGGCCCCGGCCGCGGCTCCGCAAGAGGCGAAGCCACGCGAGGAGCGAGGAGTGGATTCGGCGCTCGAGGCCGCCCGCGAGCGGGCCCGCCGCCGCCTCGGGCGCTGAGGTCTTCCTTCACTGGTGCATCGGCGGCTCGGAAGCCTGGGCCTCACTGGAAGCCGAGGCGAGCTCCGGTTGCCCGGCCGTGCGCTCCGTGGGCGTGAACCGCCGGACCAACCAGTACTTCCGCCACTGTCTGGTGGTCCTCCCGGGCCAGTCCAATGTCGGGTGCTCGTCGAGCTCGCCGTCGAGTGATTCGAGCACCTGCCGCAGCGGTTGTTCGGGCTCCGCGAAGCCATGGGACCGGTAGAGCTGCACGTCATCCGCCCACCTCTTGCGCCGGGCGGCCGAGGCGTCCGGGTCCACGAGGAGCCGCACCGCCAGGATGCAGTCCTCGTGAGCGTCCGTGACGTAATCGAGCAGGCTCTTGTCCGAGTGGAGCAGGCTCAGGAAGTCCTCACCGATGCCAGCCCCCCACAACCCGGGCGGCACATAGAAGTCATCGCCCTGCCACACCAGGAGTTGTGTGTCCGATCTTCCTTCCCTGTAGCTCAGCCGGCTCCCATCGGCATGCCGGGTGCGCACGATGAGCTGGGCGGCCTGGATGTGGTACTGGGGCTGCCCTCCGTATGGCATGTTGAGCTGGTAGGAGATGAGCGACTCCGGGCGGGCAGGTGGCACGTCATGGGGGGGCCGGCCCCGCTGCTCGCGCCAGCACCGCATCGCGAAACCCCGCACGTTGGTGAGCTGTCCGAGTTTCCCCCGCACCATGCCGGGAAGGCTGAAGTGCTCCTCGAGGAAGAGGGCGAAGCGCGGCGAATACTGCGTCTTCAACAGAGGCCACCAGGTCCGGAAGAGCGGAGCGTAGGCCCAGCGCGCGAAGTAGTTCATGACCCCCGTGTAGGTGGGGTGGTTGTAATGGATGTCCAGCCTCTCCGAGAGGAACACCTCCTCCATGAAGAGGAGCGCGCGCCGGAGCAGGTGGAGTGCTTCGGCCAGCTTCCGGGCACTCGGGACACCCTGCTCCCTGCTCGAGTGCCGGGTCGGTTCACCCGGGTGCTCCCCGAGCTGCTGCTTGGCCTGCTCGTCCAGTTCCGTGATTTCGTTGAAGACCTGCCGGAACAGCGTCCGGCCGCTCCTCTCCTGCAGCAGCGTGTCCAGCGACGCGGCTTGAGCCGCCAGGCGCGCATAGCGCTCCTCATATCCGGCGGGCACGGGCAGCCAGTGGTGACGGGCGCGGGTGAAGACTTGCGCGGCCACGGGCTGCTCCCCCTTGGACTCCAGCTCCTTGCGCATGGACCGGAAGGCCGTGAGCGCGGCGTGCTCGCCGAGCCGGCGGTACGCCTCCCATTGCGCCTCGTCGTAGAACTGATCTCCCGTCGACTCGTGGGGAAATGCCGCGTTGCGCGCCTTGTAGTGGGTGATGTCCGGAGGCTCATTGCCCAGCAGGCTGGGCTTGATGAGCAACAGCACTCCGGTATTGCCGTCCGGGTACTCGATGTCCCCGGCGACGATCGTCTGGCGCGACATTCCATCCGCTCCCGGGCGCAAGGCCGAGAGATCGATGCGGAGCTCCACCTTGAAGTCCTCGCGCACGCGCCGCACCGCGTTGGCCAGGTCGTTGAACTCGGCATTCGTGTCCATGCCGCAGTCGGCCACGAGGATGAACTGGCAGCGCCGGCGCACCAGCTCGTAGAGCGCCAGGTTCTCGAAGTGGCCTCCATCCGAGAGCAGCACGTGTTCGCTCTGGGCCCGGGACCGCCCGAACAGCTCCGCGTAGAAGGGCTCTCCCACCCAGATGTGTTTCTTCTCCGGACTTCGCGCCCGGGTGGGATGGTGACACCACATGCCCAGACGGAGGTTGAACGCGGTCATGAGGAAGGTGACGGCGGGTCCCATCCGCATGGACATGGAGCCCATATGCGAGTTGAGGGCCGCTCCAGACGCCGTGATGGCCGACGCCAGGGTCGGCACGAGCGCGCCTTTTCCCATCTCCTCCCATCTCCTTCCATCTCCTCCCACGGAGAAGCCCAGGCACGAGAGCACCGCGCTGGTGGCTCCCCGGTAGAGATTGAGCATGGGGTCTTCCGGCGTGAGATCATTGGCCGCGCAGCAGATGAGATGGAAGGGCCCGGACTGGTACTTCAGCTCGTTGAGGGGCAGGTCATCCTTCTCGTGGGGCTCGCTCTGGCCCTGCGCCATTCCGTGGGCCGCGCCGATGAAGGTCCGCGCGATGCGCGAGCGGTAGAAGGCATGCAACCCCACGTTGTTGGGCTCGAAGAAGAGCAGGGTGAACACGGTGATGGCGGCCGCCACCAGCGCGGACACGAGGAGCCAGCCCAGGCCTTTCGCCTCGGTCCTCTGCAGCAGCCGCACCATCCCGAGGGCCAGCAGGATGAGGATGGCGTACGCCAGCAGTTGGGGAAGGAGTTCCTTGACCTTGCTCTTCCGGGTGGGCTTGACCGGTTTGCTCGCCTGCCTGCCGAAGAGCTGCTGCATCTTCGCGAACAGCGTCGCGAGCGCCAGGATGGACCCCACCCATCCCGTCCGCAGCAGCGCCTGGTAGTCCGGGTGGTATCCGATGAATTGCCCGATGACCCAGAACGCGGAGAACACCGACCAGAGCGCCGCGAGGATGAGCAGCCGGCTGATGATCCGATCGGATGCGCGCTCCTTCTGGTGCTGCCACTGTTGAGTCCTCCGCCGCGACAGGCTCCATCGTCTCAGCACGAGCACTCCCACCGTTGCCACCCAGGCGAGAGCGGGTGCGAACACGTAGCGCCACGCTCCCATGTACCAGCTCATGTCGTAGAGGAGCCAGACCCAGACTCCGAGCACGACGACGGACGTTGTCAGCGAGGCTGTCAGGTAATGGCGGGCGCCACTCTGCGCGGGAGTCGGGCCGGGAGTCTCCTGGCCGCGGACCCTCTTCACCCGCTCCTCCTGCGCGAGCAACAGCCGCTCGCAGAAGTTCAGCCACGCGTACGTCACCAGCAGCATCACGGCGCCCGAGAGGATGAACTGGAGGGGGGGCCGTGGCTGCCCCGTCCTCCATTCGGGGACCAGGAGACAGGCGAGCGCGTACCAGCAGAGGAGCGCCAGCACGATGATGGCGAGCGCGGCGAGGAGCGCCGGGATGATGGCGCTCAGCACCGAGGTCATCATCCTCCCCGTGTCGGGGCTCAACAGCCCCAACCGGGGGCTCAGGAAGTTGCTGAACTCCCGCAGGTGGCGCACCTCGGCGAGATGCGTCCCGCGGGACCGCTGCTCTTCTTCGGGGAAGAGCCTTTCCCTGCCCGGGTCGCCGGGAGCCGGCTTCTGCCCGTGGTAGTGCCGCCACGCGGTCCAGAAGCCACCGATGTAACCCCCTCCGGAGACGGTGGCGAGGTAGTCGAACATCCCCAGCAGATTCAGTTGGTGCAGGCCCTGCAGCAGTCCCAGGTTGAACGTCGCGCTGCGCATCCCTCCCCCCGAGAGGGCCAGCCCACACAGCGCACGGGGCGGCTGGGGGATGCCGCCCGGCCCGTCCGCGGGTGGCTGCCTTCCGTCGCCTGGCGGGCTCTTCTCCCCGGTGCTTTTCTTCTTCAGGAAGTTCTTCTCGTACTCCAGGACAATCCGCTGACCGCAGACGGGCTCCCCGGGGTCTGGTGCGGTGCTCATGTCGACTCCCTCGAATGCCGTGCGAAGAAACGTGACAGCCGAAGCCGGTCATCACGGTAGGCATTCGTGCGACATGCGAGGGATTGTCTCGGGGCAGGACCCGACTGTCTTCTGGTCTCCGAACTTCTAGAAAAACGAGAAAATCATCCTTTTGGATGCTAGGACGCGGCCTCCCCCCGCCGTGGAGCCGGGCCTCCCCCGCCTGGTTTCGCGGCAATACCCGAGGCACGTGATGAAGCTGCGATACACGCTGTTGCTGTTGCCGGCGCTGTTGGGAGTGAGCTGCGGTCCGTCCGAGGACGAGGTGGTGGTGGACGAGCTCACGGGCCAGGTGCTCGAGCCGGCCACGACCGAGTACGACATGCACCGGTTGCTCGAGGACACCGACATCACCGGCGGGCAGTGGATTACCGTCGCGCAGGTGCAGGCGTTCTTGCAGCAGAAGGGCTCGTACCTGGCCACCTATAAGGATCCGGCCTGGAACAACAAGACGGCGGCGACGCTCATCGTGGAGCAGTCCAAGCTGCAGACCATCAGCCCGCTGTACATGCTGGCGCGCATCCAGACGGAGTCGAGCCTCATCACCAGCGGCACGTCGACCAACCTGGCCAAGGCCACCGGCTGTGGCTGCCCGGACAGCGGCGGGTGCAGCACCTCCTACGCGGGCTTCGGCAAGCAGATTGAGTGCTCGGCGAAGAAGCTGCGCGGCTACCTCACCGACCTGGACGCGGGCCGGGCCACCATCTCCGGGTGGAAGCCGGGCGTGACCAAGAGCACCTCGGATCCGTGCTCGGTGAAGCCGGCCAACAAGGCCACCGCGGCGCTCTACACGTACACCCCGTGGGTGGGCGCGTACGCCATCCAGTGCGGCCGTACGGACATCGGCGGCTCGTCGCTGGTGTCGGTGAAGTACAACCAGTTCAAGGGCGAGTACAACTGGGGCACCGGCTCCGCCGTCACCTGCTACACGGGCACGGTGGACGCGAACGTGGCCGTGGGCGTGTGCGTGCAGAGCTCCTCGGACGCCATCTGGCGGCAGTGCCAGAGCGACGGCACCTTCACGGCGGGCACCACCACCAAGCCCACCAACTGCACCGCCTCCTGGCCGTGGTGCTCGTCCGCCACGCTGGGCTACTCGGTGCCGGCGCGCACGTGCGTGCAGTCCTCCTCGGACCAGCAGTGGCACCAGTGCGGCGCCGAGGGCGCGTGGCAGTCGGCTCCGAGCGCCCCCATCTCGGGTGCTGGCCCGGTGGGAAGCTGCTACGCCTCCTATGCCCTCTGAGGTGGATGGAGGCGGTAGTGCATCAGCGGCGGCGCATCAGAAGTTGTTGCGCATCATGCTGAACATGAGGGCGTAGAAGCCGCCGCACATGCAGCAGGAGAGGACGGGCACGATCAAAGTGCCTGTCAGCGCCACCCCCCAGGTAGTCCGGTGCAGCCCGCGGTAGGCGAAGGCGCGGGCCACCAGCGCCCAGGGCATGGCCGAGTACATGCCGCAGAAGGGAATCAGTCCGAGCACCCAGGGCGCCTGGGAGAGCGAGTGGGCCCGGAGCGTCACCCCGTAGCCCCGGGTGACGCCTCCGAGCTTCATCACGAGGTGGTCGAGCCCCGAGAGGATGACGGTGGAGGCGACGGAGAACAGCGGGACCAGGAACAGGCAGAGCACGAACATGAGCGGCCCTATCCACGTCGGCAGGTCCCCCGACGAGCGGGCCTCCGCCGGGAGCATCGCCGGCATGAAGGAGAAGATGCCCATGTAGGTGAGCCCGGTCATGAAGCCGCTGGGCAGAGAGCACAGCAGCGAGAACAACAGCGAGCTGCTGGCGCTCCCCTCGGGGCGGACGGTGTAGAGGGCCTCCGGGTGGAGCATCACCGTGTGAATCGTCTTCCACAAGGCCGTGAACGTGCCCAGCTCCTCGCGCTTGTCCCACGGGAGCAGCACATCCGGCTCGAGCTCGTGGCAGCGCTGGCACACCACCTCGCCGCGCGAGTTCTGATGCAAGCACTCAGCGCAGGCGAAGGTTCCGCAGCGGTCGCAGCTGGCCAGGCTCACCCGGTTCGGGTGGATGGCGCACGTGGGCTCGGCGCTGCCCGGGGTGGCTTCCTGCAACAGCGAGACGCCGCAGCCCTGACACGACAGGGCTCCGGGGGTGATGGGGCGCTGACAATGGGGACACTGGAGGTGCATGTGTCCCCATCCTCGCACGGAAGGAGGGGCCGTGCGCTCAGAAGGTGACGGGCAGCCGCAGCAGGCCGTTGACGAGGACGCCGTCCCGCCAGCGCAGCCGGGCCGGCTCCTCCGCCAGCCTCAGCCGAGGCAGGCGCTCCAGCAGCAGGTTGATGGCGATGGTGCCCTCGAGCCGCGCCAGGGGCGCACCCAGGCAGAAGTGGATGCCGAAGCCGAAGGCGATGTGCCGGTTGGGCTCGCGGGTGATGTCGAAGCGCTCCGGCTCACGGAAGTGCTCGGGGTCATGGTCGGCCGCCAGCAGCGAGGCCACTACGCTCTCGCCGGCGGGAATCACCTGGCCGCGGAACTCGAGGTCCTGCGGCGCCCAGCGCTGGGTGGTGGTCTCCACCGGGCCGCGGTAGCGCAGCATCTCCTCCACCGCGGACTCGATGAGGGCCGGGTTGGCGCGCAGCCGCTCGAGCTGCTCCGGGTGGGTGAGCAGCGCCCAGATGCCGTTGCCGATGAGGTTCACCGTCGTCTCATGGCCCGCCACCAGCAGCAGGAACAGCATGCTGATGAGCTCGCGGGGCGAGAGCCGGTCTCCCTGTTCCTCCACGGACAGCAGGGCGCTGAGCAGATCATCACGCGGCTCGGCCCGGCGCCGCGCCAGCAGGCCCTGGAAGTACTGGGCGAACTGCAGGCCGGCCGTCTCGATGGTCTGCATGTTCCCGTCGGTGGGCGGGTTGACGATGACGTTCGTCCATTCGCGGAACTGCTCCTGGTCCTCCTGCGGCACGCCGAGCATCTCGGCGATGACCGTCACCGGCAGGGGGAAGGCGAAGGCGTCGAGCAGATCCATGGAGCCGCTCGCCTGCACGCCGTCCAGCAGCCGGTGGGCGATGGCGGTGATGCGCGGGCGCAGCTCCTCGACGCGGCGTGGAGTGAAGGCCTTGGACACCAGCGTGCGCAGGCGCGTGTGGTCCGGCGGATCCACCGAGAGCATGTGCTGGTTGATGGCCTCCATCGACTTGGTGCGGAGCTGTCTGGACGGCGAGTCCTCGGGCACCTTTTGGATGTCCTTGGTGAAGCGCGCATCCCTCATCAAGTCCACCGCGTCCTTGTAGCGGGTCGCCACCCAGACCGGGGTTTTGTAGTAGGGGTCGACCAGACGGACGAGCGGCGCCTCCTGCCTCATGCGTGCATAGACGGGCAGTGGGTTGGCGCGCGTCTCCGGTGCCCATAGGTCGTAACGGTTGGTGCTCGAGCTCAAGCTGGACTCTCCAGGGTGTCGTAGGTGGGGTGGCCGGCCTCCTCCCCACCGGGGGGGCTCCTGGATAACGCTTACGGAGGCATTTCGCGCGGGATGTGACGCGCGAGGGAGCGCTATCCGACGGGCTTGTGTGGGGCAGAGTGCCCCCTGTGGGGCAAGATGACCCGTTTTGACGCGTCCGGGCGGACTGTCCTCATGGGGCGGGAGTGCGTTGGCACGGGGACTGCTGTGTGAAGAGGGTTCCCTTCCGCCCGGGTGGTGTGCAGTGCTGTCTTCGCTTCCATCGGAACCCCACCCTCCGCGCATTCTCCTGGCCGAGGACGATGCCGAGCTGCGCGCGCTCCTGACGCTGACGCTGGCGCGGGCGGGCTGCGCGGTGGTGGCGCTGGAGGATGGCTTCGAGCTGTCCGACTACGTGTCGCTGACGAAGGTGTGCGGCGGTCCGCTACAGCCGCCGGACCTCATCCTGTCGGATGTGCGGATGCCGGGGCTCACCGGGCTGGAAGTGCTCACCCAGGTGCAGGCGGCCGGCCTCTTCTGCCCGGTGGTCATCCTCTCGGCCTTCGCGGATGACGCAACGCGAGAGGCGGCGAGGCGGCTCGGAGCGAGCGCCTTCCTGGACAAGCCGGTGGACCTGGACGTGCTGACGGCCACCGTGCGCCAGGAGATTTCCACGCCCCATGGCCCGGGGCTTCGGATGAGAGAGGTTTTGCCGTGATGAAGAAGCTGGTGCTGGGGTTGGTGCTGTGGGTGTTCGGCGTCGTGCTCGCCTTCGGCGGCGGGAGGATGGTCTACCGGGCCTGGGCGAGCGAGCGCTGGCCGGTGGTGCGGGGCTCGGTCCTGTCCTCCTCGGTAGAGACGCTGCGCAGCCGGCGCTCGGTGAGCTTCCGGCCTCACGTGCGCTACAGCTACACAGTGGGGACGGAGCACTTCACGTCCGAGACCATCGCCTTCGCTGCTCTGGACACGGGCAACTCGCAGGAGGCGAACGACTACGTGAGGCGCTTCCCGGCTGGAGCCCCTGTCGAGCTGCGCTATTCGCCAGAGCACCCGTCGATTGCTTGCATCGAGTGCGGACATGCAGGCCTGGCGGATTACGTGGTGACGGTAGGGGGTGGACTGCTGGCCCTGTACGCCGCCTGGGGGCTTCTGGAACTGCTGCGCAGCGGCCTTCGTGCCCGGCGGCGCCAGCGGCCCATCCCTTCGGGTGGCGCGGCCCCTCCGCAAGCGGCGCGCGGTTGAGTTGGCGTTCCCCCCTTCGTTCTCGAGCTCCTTCGCATGTCTCGCTCCGTAACGCTCTTCCTCGTGGTCGGTGTCCTCCTCGTGGTGGCCGGCGGAGCTGTCATCTCGCGCTCGTCCACGCCGGACGCACCGCCCGCCGTGTCTTCCACCGCTGTCGCTCCAAAGGAGACGGCCGCTCGTGTCGCGGAGCCCGTGGCTGCTCCGCCCGCGCCGAAGGTGACAGCGGAGCTGCTTCCGCCGCCTCCTGGCTACGTCGGCTCGGAGAAGTGCGGCGAGTGCCATGACGACGAGCACGCCGCATGGCGCAAGGACTGGCATGCCCGCGCGCTCTCGGAGGCCACCCCGGACTACGTGGTCGGCGATTTCAAGAATGCTCATTACAAGGGGGACTCCAGCGAGGCGTGGATGGCCTCGCGGGACGAGCAGTTCTCCATGCGCACGAAGGGGCCTGGTGGCGCGCTCGATGCGTACCCGGTGCATTGGGTGGTAGGCGGCAAGCGGATGCAGGACCCCGTCACCATGATGCCGGACGGGCGCTGGCAGGTGCTGCCCATCTACTTCCACGTCACCGGCAAGGGCGAGTGGGTGGACTACTCCGAGTCCAAGCAGGGCGCATTGACGCCGGAGCACCCCTTCTTCTGGGCCAACTGGCAGCGCAATACCCAGCACTCGTGCCTGGACTGCCACGTCACCGGCCTCAACACGCGCTACGACCGGAAGAGCCACCGCTGGAGCACGGGTTTCGCGGACGCGGGAGTGGCCTGCGAGAGCTGCCATGGCCCCGGCGCGCGCCACGCGGACACGCAGCTCACGAAGGACATCATCCAGCCGACGAAGCTTCCGCCCCAGCAGGGGCTGGCCGTGTGCGCGCAGTGCCACGGCCCTCACCGTACGCTCTTCCCGCTGCTGGACGCGGAGCACCGGTATCAGCCGGGCCAGCGCTACGAGGACTTCTATCAGCCCATGGTGGTGCTGCTGGGCAGCCAGCGCTCCGGCGACTTCTTCGAGGACGGGCGCCCGAAGACCTCCAGCTTCGAGTACCAGGCCCTCACCCAGTCCCGCTGCTACCTGCAGGGCGGCGCCACGTGTCTCACCTGCCACACCGCGCCCCACGCCGAGCACGCGGACAATGAAGTCAAGCAGCCCAAGCACCTCGCGAAGGGCGTGACGGTGGGCTCGGCGAGCTGCCAGGGTTGCCACGCGAAGGTGTTCGCCGAGGGCTCCAAGCATACGCACCACACCTCGGCCGAGGCGCAGGACTGCGTGGCCTGCCACATGCCGCCGACGGTGTCAGGCGTGCTGGACCACTTCGCGGACCATGCCATCGACGTGCCGGTACCGCGTAACACGGTGAAGCACGACATCCCCAACGCGTGCAACGCGTGCCACACGCACGAGAAGGCCTCACCCGAGGCGATGGTGGAGTCCCTGGAGAAGTGGTGGCCCAACGCGAAGCAGCGGCAGGCGCGGCGCATGCGGCTGGCGGACGCCATCGCGATGAAGACCGCCGCGGACAGTCGCGAGCCGCTGGAGCAGGTGCTGGCGGACAAGAAGGAGGCGCCGGCCCTGCGCGGCGTGGCCGCCCATCTGCTGGCCCAGCGCTTCCGCAAGGAGTCGGTGCCCGCGCTGAAGGCGGCGCTCGCCACGGCCACCGACCCGAGCCTGCGCTCGGAGCTCGCCGATGCGCTGGCCATGACGGGCACACGGGACGTGGTGGACGTGCTCGTCCCGCTGCTGAAGGACAAGTCGCTCTGGGTGCGCCAGACCGCCGCCATTCCGCTCGCGGGGGTGGGGGACCCGCGTGGGCTCTCGGCGCTGGAGACGCTGGCGAGCCGACCCGAGTCGGAGGGGCTGACGATGCCCCACGTGATGCTCGGCCAGCTCGCGCTGCGCCGGGGAGACCTCGCCACGGGAGTCCAGGAGCTGGAGCGTTCCCTGGACCTGCAGCCGTACAACGCTGAGGTGTTGGTGGTGCTGGCGGACGTCTACGCCCGCCAGGGGGACCTGCCGAAGGCGCGGGAGCGGCTGGAGGAGGCGCTGCGCTTCGACTCGCAGCACCGCGGGGCGCGGCAGCGGCTGGAGTTCCTGCGGCGGGGGGGCCCGGCTCGCTGAGCCCGCCTGCCCTTCTTGCTGGCAAACCGGCGGGAAGGCGGGAGCCGGGGTAGACTCGCACCTCCCGTGAATCGCATCTCCGCCAGAGTGTTCGCCGCCGTGGGTCTGCTCTTCGTCGCTTCCGGCATGAGCGGGCTCGTCTTCGAGGTCATCTGGGTCCGCTACCTGACGCTGGTGGTGGGCCACACCACGTTCGCGGCGAGCCTGGTGGTGTCCGCCTTCCTGGCGGGGCTCGTGCTGGGCAGCCTGGGGTGGGGGCGGCTCGCGGACAGGCTGAAGCACCCGCTGCTGGCCTACGGGTTGTTGGAGGTGGCCACGGGGGTGCTCGCGCTGGGCATCACCCGGGTGTTGGCCTCGCTGCCCGAGTTGCTCTCCGCGCTGGGCCTGCCGGGTGGAGGGCCGCTGCCCGTGCGAGGGGTGCTGGCCTTCCTGCTGGTGCTGCCACCCACCTTCTTCATGGGCGGCACGCTGCCCGTCCTCATGCGCTTCGTGGCGCGCGAGCTGGAGGGCCTGGGGCGCTCCTTCGGCGTGCTGTACTCGCTCAACACCCTGGGCGCGGCGCTCGGTTGCGGGCTGGCGGGTTTCTACCTCATTGGCGAGGTGGGGCTGTGGCGCACAGCGGCGATCGCCGCGGGGCTCAACGTGCTCGTGGGGCTCGTCGTGGCGCTCCTGCACCTGTGGCTGCGTCCCGAGCCCATGTCCGCCACTGCGCCTGCCGCCACCGAGGCCCCTGGTGAGGGCTCCGGCTTCCAGGGCATGCGCCGCACGCTGCTCGTTGCGGCCTTCGCGCTGTGCGGCTTCGCGTCTATCTCCTACGAGGTGCTCTGGTTCCGCGTCCTCTCGACCTCGCTGGACTCCACCACGTATGCCTTCACCATCCTTCTGGTGACGTTCCTGCTGGGACTCGTCATCGGAGGGCTCGTCTACTCGCTGCGGCTGGCCGGGCGGGTGCGAGAGCTGGAGCTCTTCGTTACCGTGGAGTCGCTCCTCGCCTTCGCGGGCCTGCTGTCGATGGCGTTGCTGGGCATGTCGCGCCCGGTGAGCCAGCTGCTGTCCGGCCTGGTGGGTGGCTGGGGCCCCAACGCCGTCTACGTGGGCATGCTGCTGCACGCGGCGCTTGTCATCCTCGTGCCCGCCTCGCTCATTGGCGTCATCTTCCCGCTGGTGGTGCAACTCACCACCCGGCACGTGGCGAGCGCGGCCAGCAACGTGGGCCTGCTGTATTCGGTGAACACGCTGGGCGGCATCGTGGGCTCGCTGGCGGTGGGCTTCGTGCTGGTGCCGGCGGTGGGGACACAGTGGACGTTCGTCCTGATGTGCGCGCTCAACATGGCGCTGGCGCTGGGAGTGCAGGCACTGGACACGCAGGCGCACCCGCGTGCCCGCCGGAGCATGTGGACGGGGGCGGCGCTGCTCGGGGTCGCGGTGGTGATGGTGCCAGGGGACTTGCTGGTGCGCGCCTTCGCCGAGCACTCGGACTCGCGGGTGCGCTTCGTGCGCGAGGGCGTGGACGGATCGCTGGCAGTGCTCGAATACGACAACGAGTCGGTGTGTGACTCGGGGCTGTACGCGTGCGGACCGGGTTGCCGGGAGCGGGGCTTCCGCCACCAGCAGTTGTTGTTCGGCTCGGTGTCGTACGCGAATACGGCGCTGCCGAGGAAGCGCTACATGGCCACGTTGGCGCACCTGCCCATGCTGCTGCACCCGGAGCCAAAGGAAGTGCTGCAGGTGTGCTTCGGCACGGGAAGCACCGCGGGTTCCTTCGCGAGCCACCCGGGCCTGCGCTCGCTCACCATCGTGGACACCAACCCGGACGTGCTGGCCGCGGCGCCGCACTTCGCCGAGCACAACCACGGAGTGGCGGAGGATCCGCGGACGCGTGTGGTGTTCGACGATGGGCGCCACTTCTTGTTGGCTTCACAGGGCCGCTACGACGTCATCTCCTTCGAGCCGCCGCCGCCCCGCTCAGCGGGAGTGGTGGGCCTCTACACCACCGAGTTCTATCGAGAGGTGAAGCAGCGGCTGGCGCCGGGAGGCGTGCTGGCGCAATGGATTCCCTTGCAGCAGCAGCCGGACAACCTGACGCGGGGCATGGTGGCTTCGCTGCTAGAGGCCTTCTCGGAGGTGACGCTGTGGATTCCCTCTGACTACGAGGCGGTGCTGGTGGCGGCGGACCGGCCGCTGGGAGTGGACGTGGCGGGCTGGGAGACGCGGTGGGCGCAGGCGACGGTGGCGCGCTCGCTCGCGGACGTGGGCTTCACCTCGCCGTATGGGCTCATGGGGACGTACGTGGCGGGCACGGAGGCGCTGCGGCGCTGGACGCAGGGCTATGCGCCGGTGACAGATGACCACCCGGCGGTGGAGTACTTCTTGTTCAACGCGGATCGGCCATTCGACCCGGAGGCGCTGCTCGCGATGGCGGAGCGTCCTGCTGTCGAGCGAGGGGAGGGGTTGGACACGGTGCGGCTCTCACGCGAGCTGGAGGCCAATCGGCGAGTGCTGGAGTCCACACGTCTCAAGAGGGAAGGGGAGTGGGAGGCGGCGCGGGCGCGGGTGGCTGAGGCACGCGCGCAGGTGGGCGACAACGCCTTTCTGTCCTTCTTGATGGACCTGGAGTTGGACTGCCTGCGGCCGGCGCGGTGAGTTGCTTGTAGTCGGAAAGAGGAGTTGCCCCGGGGATGGTCTACCTGCCTGGGGACTGCCGTTGAGCGGGCAGGAGACATCCGCTGCCCTCGACACGGGCGAGGTGCCTGACGGTTGAGGAGCACTCGGCTGCTGTAGTACGGCGCGAGGCCATGACCACGGAACAGTCTCCGGTGCTCGAGTTTCCAGCGTGGCTCCATGGCTCCATCACCACCATTCGCCGCAAGGTGAGAGCCGAGGGCCAGTGGTGGGCTCGGGAGTACCTCGAGACCGGTGCCTTTCCCCAGCCCCGGCAGATGCGCCAGGTGCAGCCCGGTGAAGTGCTGGTGATGCACTCGGGGGCTGAATTCGGCTCGCCCCACGCTTGCTGGCGGATGCACATGTTCATCAGCGTCTTCATGGCCTTGAATGAAAGTGTTCCGGAGGAGGAGTACCAGCGCACGAGGGCCGCCTTCGAGTCCTATTGCCTGAGCACCCCCTGGGGAGCGCTCTACCAGGCCGTGTCTCCGTCGCCGCCGCGGAGTGCTGAGCGTATGGCGAACCGGCTCGCCTCGCTGTTGCGCTTCTGGGAGGTGCTCCAGGGCCCGCGCTACGCGTTCTGGTCGTTCGATGACAACTACACGCTGGAAGAACTCATGGAGGACATCTACCGCAAGACGTTGGAGGCCTGGTGCCCCGGAGGCCCTGCCTCCGTCCAAGAGCACCTGGCGCTGACGGTGGAGCGCATGGCTCGCGCGACCCGAGAGGAGTGCCTGGAGGCCGTGCTCCGGGTGATGCCTGTCGTGGTGGAGGCGAACCGCGACTTGCAGAACCGCGAGGTGCTCAGGGAGCCGGGTTTCCTGCGCGAGCGCCTCTCCGCGCTTCCCCCGAAGAAGTTCGAGTCGCTCTCCAGCGCCGACAAATACGCGGTGAATGGGCAGTTGTATGACTGGGACAGGGAGCTGGGACGGCACTAGCCTCTTATGCTGAACTCCTGCGACCCGTGAGGCGTCAGTAGTCCTTGCTCCAGATGACGTCCGCGCCGCCCTGCTGAGCGTCTCCGTACTCGCCTTCGACGCTCCACTGCGGGCTGAACTGGTACTCCAGCCGCACGGCGTTGTTGTTCTGGCGCCGGGTGCTGGGCTGGTTCTGCGCGGCGCCCAGGCGGCCGGTGTAGCCCAGGTACAGGTCGTCCGTGAGGTAGGTGCCCACCTCCAGCCGCGTTCCCGCCAGGCCCTCCTCACCGGCCTCGATGGTGAACACGTCCAGCGGCAGCTTCGCGGCCAGCGCCTTGCGCGCCTGTGAGGCCAGCGCCGAGCCCAGCACCGACGCTACCTGCTCTTGGTTCATCGACGCGCCCGAGCCCGCCTTGAGCGTGCGTCGGCCCGTGGCCAGCAGCGTGTAAATCTCTGTCTCCGGCAGTGGCGGCTCGCTGGTGGGCTTGATGGTGAACTCCTTGCCCTGGCCGCGCACGGTGACGAATACCTTCACGCCCGCGCGCTCGTTGTCGTACTCGGCGGTGGCGTTGATGTAAGGCATGGCCGCCGGGCCGGTGAAGCGCACCTGGCTGGAGTTCTGGACGGTGAGGCGCCGGCCGAGCACCTCCACCTCGCCACGCAGCACGCGCACCTCGCCGTAGATGGAGGTGGTGTCCGCGTATTCGATGCGGAAGTCCTCCGACATGCCGAGCTCCGTGTTGACGTCCGAGCCCTGCACCCAGAGGTTCTTCGGCGCATTCACGATGAGGGTGTACTTGCGCTGCGGCTCCCCGTCCTCAACGCCCGGGCCCGCGCCTCCCGTTGCCGTCCCCGGGCTGGTCGCGTCAGGCGGAGGGGTGGTCCGCTTGCGCCGAGGCGCTTTCATCGGCGTCCCGTTGCACACCAGGACAATGCCCTCGGGCCGGTCCAGCGGCTGCAGGTCCTTGCGCTTGGCCTCGGGCAGGAGGATGTGGGCCTCGGGAATGGTGACGTTGCGCAGGTTGATGTGCTCGCTGGACACCTCACCCTTGAACTGGGTGCGCATGCGCAGGAGCGCCAGAAGCTGGTCCTCGAAGACGAGGGGGAAGTCGTTGAGGGTGCCCTCGCCGGTGAGGGAGTACGCGCCCGGTGATGTGCGGTTCGCCTGGGCCGTGAACTTCAAGGAGCCGCCGCCGCTGCTCGCGGAGAGGTCGGAGAGGAACAGGTGCTTGTCGGTGACGTCGAGCGCCACGTGCACGTCCTGGTAGTCGCCCATGCCCTCCAGGGCGAGCCGGCCCTTCTCCCACTCGAGCGTGCCCCGGTAGGTGAGGGCTCCGACGGTGCCGCCCACGTGCACCTTCTCCATCCGCAGCACGCCGCCGATGGAGCGCACCATGGGCAGCTGCGAGCCAGAGAGGAAGGACAGCTCGAACTGGTGCGCGTCCACGTCCACTTCCAGCGGCATCCGGGAGAAGTCCACGCCCCGGCGCAGCGCGGGCAGGGACAGGTCTTGCTTCGCCTCTCCCTTCGCCACCAGCGTGCCGCCCTTGGGGGCGGAGAGCAGCGCATTGAACACGGAGCGGGCATCGCCATAGGTGTAGTGCAGGCGCGCCTGGCCGAGGCCAATCTGACTCAGGCCGATGTTCTGCACGCCGGCGTTGAGGTCCACCTGGGGGTCCGCCAGCGTGCCGCGCGCCCGCAGATTCAGGGAGAGGACGTTCTGAATGTCGGAGCTTCGGGAGTCCTCATCTTCGGTCCGGCAGACCGTGCCTGCTCTGTTCAGGGAACCGGAGGACTCGGCCAGGCCCATCAGCTCACGCTGCGAGATGGGGCCGGCCCGGAGCGCGAGCGTGAAGGGCACATGGCCCACCACCTCCTGGTCCTGCAGCGCGGCGATGGGCGCCTCGACGTGGGCGTCCACCTGCGCCAGGAGTGTGCTCTCGCGCCGCGCGACGAGCTGGAGCTTCACCGAGTCCTTGTCCGTGTTCAGCGCGAGGTTGCCATCGAGGGGGTGGAGGCCATTCACCGTGGCCCGCCGCGCCTCCATCTTCACCTCGCCCACGGGCGCCAACAGGGGGCCGGTGAGGCTGGCCGTCATCGACAGCATGCCGCCCGCGCGTTCAGCCAGGCCCAGTTGCGACAGCAGGCCCAGGGGCAGCTCGCTCAACTCAGCCCGCAGCTCGCGCATCGGCGTTTCCAACACCTGGGCCGCCGTGGGAGGGCTCGTCAGCAGTTGGCCGAGCGTGAAAGGGGTTGCGAGGGAGGCAGTGGCCCTCGAGCCAATGCCGTGCAAATCCAGGCTCGCGCTGAGCGTGCCGTCCTTGTCATCGGAGCGGGCGGTGAGCTCGAAGCCGAGCGGCTCACCACGCAGCTTGGGAGGCAGTGAGCCCGGAGCGAGCACCACCGGCGGAGGCTGCTGGGGCGGCACACCCCAGTAGCGCAG
Organism: Archangium lansingense; assembly: GCF_026626635.1. Taxonomy (GTDB): domain Bacteria; phylum Myxococcota; class Myxococcia; order Myxococcales; family Myxococcaceae; genus Archangium; species Archangium lansingense. The sequence goes on along the minus strand of NZ_JAPNKA010000001.1, from coordinate 11,671,751 downwards.
CCCCGAGCCCTTCAGCGAAAGCTGCAGGCGCGGATCATTCGCCATCCCCTTGAGCGTCATGCTGCCGGAGAGCAAGCCAGTGGCGGACTCGGGCTGTCCGGCCATGCGCAGCGCGGGGCCGATGTCCACATGGTCCAGGGTGAGCTCCAGGTCCACGGGCTCGCGGCGGTGCTGCATCAGCGCCTGCACGGGCACGTCGTACTTCGCGGAGACGCGGCCCGCGGGAGCGTTGGCTGCGAAGGTGCCGGTGGCGCGGTCCCGCACGTAGCGGCCCTGCAGGTCGAAGCCCAGGTCCTCGTACTGCTGGTAGCGGCCGCCGCGCAGGGTGAGGTCCACGATGGCGTCTGGTCGAGCCATGCGTCCGCTCACCGCCACGCTGCCGGAGAGCTGGCCGTCCACGTCGAGGGTCTCAGGCAGGAAGGCCTTGGGCAGCCGCCCGAGGTCGAACTCGCGCAGGTCGGTGCGCGCGTTGATGCGCTCGCCTTCCATCTGCAGGGCCAGCGAGAGAGACTGAGGACCGGAGGTGAGGGTGAGGGGCTCCTTCTCCGTGGCCACCTCCACGCGGCCATTGCCCCAGCCCAGGTGGGTGGGGCGCTGGAGCGCCCAGCCCGCTTCGGGGTAGCGCAGGGTGAGGGCGTCGAGTCCGAGGCCCTGGTTGTCCTTGTCCACGGTGCCCTTCAGAGACACGAGGAGGTCCGTGCTGCCGCCGGTACTCACGGTGGCCTCGAGGGCGCGGCCGCGGGTGACGAGTGAGGCGTTCAGGTCCTCGTAGGTGCGGCCGCCGGCGCTCAGCTTCGTGGCCTTCAGCGTGGCATCCGTGGTGAGGGGCTGGGTGACGTCCGGCACGCGGGCGTCGAGCGTGAGGCCCTCCACGGACGTCTCCGCCCAGGCGAGGGTGTCGAAGCCGCCCTTGAGGCTGGCGGCGGGATGGCGGACGGGGCCGGACACGGTGAAGTCCAGGGCGCCGCGGCCCGACAGGGGCAGGGGCTGGTTGTCGCCCAGCCGGCCCACGGTGTTGGCGAAGGTGTCCAAGTCGGAGGCCACGAGCCGGCCCTCGAGCCGCATGTCCTCCTGGGTGCCACCCCCTCGTGCGGTGAGGCTTGCGCCGGGGGCTTGGGCCTGGAGCTGGGAGAGCTCGAAGCGTCCCTGCTTCGCGTTCGCATGCAGCTCCACCGGTCCGAGCGTCCGGCCTCCGACCTGCGAGGGCGGCATGGTGAGGTCCACCGTGCCATCCAGGGTGTCCAGGCTCTTGCCGCCACCCGTCACGTGCAGGTCCGCGGCGAGCACGGTGCTCGGTCCTCCGCCCAGCAGCCTGGCCAGGTCCAACTGGCGCACGCGGGCAGTGAGGCCGTCGGTGCGGAGCTGCTCTATATCCAGTGCGCCCTCCACCTCGGCGGTGCCGTCCGCGGCCTGCGCATCCAGGTCCACCCGCACCGTGTTGCCCGCCTGGGCCACGGTGCCCGAGAGGGTGACGGGCGCGGCCACCGGGTAGGAGGGCAGGACGGCGCGTGCCGTCTCCGGGGCGAGGGTGAGCTGCTTCACCTCGACGCGCGCCTGCTTCTCGCCCTCCAGCGCGCCGGTTGCCCGCAGTCCGAGCCCTGGGGCGCTCATGTCCACGTCGGCGTTCAGCTTGCCTTCCTCGCCCCAGGCCTTCAGTGCCAGCCGCACCGGGCCCGCCACGGGACGGCCAAGGCTGGCCGTGGCGTCGAGCTTCGCGTCGAGCGCCTCGGTGGCCGAGGCCCAGGAGGCTGCACCCGAGGCATCCAGGTCATCCAGGCGCACCTCGCGGTTTCCCTCGGGCGACTGCATCACGTAGTCGACGGAGCCATCCACGAGCTGGAGCTCCTCGAGGGTGAAGCGCAGGGTGCCGCGTGGGGCGTTGGGGTCCTCCGGCTTGGGCTGTCGGGGCTCGATGGCGCGCGAGAGGTTGAGACCGCGCTCGTCCTGGTGGAGGTAGAGGTGGGGCTGCTCCACGCGCGCGGAGCTGAGCACCACGTGCTTGCGCAGCAGCGGGGCGAGCGCCAATCGCGCCTCCACCCGGTCCACCTCTGCCACCAGCTCGCCCTCGGGGTCGTACAGCTTCAGGCCGGTGAGGACGACGGAGCGCAGGCCCAGGTCGAGTCCACCCACCTCGAGCTTGCCCGAGAGCTGCTCGTTCGCCTGCTGGACGACGAGGGCCTGGAGGCGGGCCTCGCCAGCGGGCCCGGTCAGATAGATGAGCGCGCCGGCTACGAGCACCAGCACCAGTCCGAGGAGCCCGAGCAGGCCCCAGAGCAGCCAGCGGCCCCGGTGCTTCCGGGGCGGCGAGGATGGGGGACGGGCTTCAGGCGTGGATTCGTTGCCGGTACTCAAAATGCCTCTCCAATCGAGAGGAAGAACGTGCAGTAACCTTCCGGGGCTCCCGCATATTCTTTCGTCACGTTGACGACCCGGGGCTCCGTGGGGCCATTGGGATTCCTGGGGTTTACAGGGACCTGGATGGTTTTCTGTGTGATTCCGAGTCCGAAGCAGTCCCCCCATCCCCCGAGGGTGGTGGCGCCGCCGGTCGCAGGGTCGAAGATGGGCAGGGGCCGGCCAATGTTCAACCTCCGGGCAATGTCCAGCCGCAGCGGCCCGACGATGGTGAGGTAACGCAGGCCGAGCCCTACTGCCTGGTAGTGATAGTCCCCGAAGATCCGGCTGCTCTCCTTGCGGACGTTGGTCTGCCGGGGCCCGAAGTTCAGCGGGTCGGCGCCCACGAGGCCGCTGTCGTGGAAGAGGGCGAGGGACAGGTTTCCGACCACCTTGAGGCGCAGCTCCACGGACGTCTCGACGAGGCTGTTGCCGCCGATGGGGACGACCCGGTCCGTGGGCGACAGGAGCTCGTCATCGCTGACCTTGTTCATGGGCGCGAGCCGCCGGCTGTTGAAGCCTCGCATGGAGGCTCCGCCGCCCGCGAAGAAGCGGTTGACGATGGCGCTCTCCTGCCGGATGCGCTCGCCCGCCTCGTTGGTGATGACGGGGCTGAGGAGGGTGCCCATCCGCAGCCTCGCCGCCAGGGTGAAGCGCTCCTTGGGGCCGAACGTGTAATAGCCGCGCACGTCCGGCAGCACGCGCAGGAAGGTGTAGTCGCCCTGGAGGGGGCCGCCTCCCTCCTGTAGCGACAGCGCGGTGTAGAAGCCCTTCCTCGGCGCGATGGGGTCATCGCGGCGGTCCCACTCCGCCACCTGCTCGAAGTAGCTCACCGAGATGTTGCAGGTGTCCTCCAGGCTCGTGCCCGCCGGGCAGCCCAGCACGAGGGGCGGGACGGTCGTCTGGTCCTGCGGGCCCCGCTGGCCCTGGAGCCGGTAGATCTCCAGGTTGTAGCTGGGGAAGAGGGAGAACTGCGGAATGGGCTGCCAGATGACGCCGCCGCGGAGGCGCCCGCCGATGTAGTTGTACGCCTGCTCCAGTCCCCGCTCCGCGGTGAGGGTTGTCTGCAGTCGCAGGTCCCGAGCGAGGAAGCGCGGCTGCTCGAACTCGGTGGACAGCTCGAACACGAGGCCGTGCGGGGTGCTGAGGTTGGGCGCGTCCGCCTCGCCGTCTCCATCCGTGTCGACCTGATCGAAGGCAGCGCCCAGGGTGGGGATGAAGGCATAGCCCACTCGGCCGCCCACGGTGAGCCGGCGCAGGCCGCCGAAGAAGTTGCGGTCCGTCCACTCGCCCACCGCGCGCACTTCCTGCCGGGCCGAGTCCAGGCCGATGCCGCCACCCAGGCGGATGGAGCGGAAGGGGGCCTCTCGGACGTCCACCACCACCGGCACCGTCCGGGCCTCCCGGTCCGGCGCGCCGCGGTTGACCTTCACCGCGCCGAAGACGCCCATGCGGAAGATGCGTGCCTGGGCCTCGGACAGCGCCGTCTCGCTGAACCACTCGCCCTTGCGGATGGCTCCCTGCGCCTGCTCGATGATGCGCCGCGGCTTCACCTGCGGGTTGGCGTCCGTGGCCACGAAGATGTTGCCGAAGCGGTAGCGCAGGCCCGGCTTCACCTCCAGGAGTACCTTCGCCTCGTTCGTGGCCAGGTCCACCTGCACCTCGCCGCTGACCTCCGCCTCGGCGTAGCCCAGTTCGCGCAGGCGCTGCTGCATCAGCGCCTTCGTTTCCTCCCAGGCCCCCTCGCGGAAGATCCTCGGCTCCTTGCCCTCCTGCGCGGGCTCCAGCGGCAGCTCCGCCAGCACCCGCGAGCGCTGCTCCTGGGGCAGCTCCTCCATCCCCTTCACCTCGAAGACGCCGACCCGGGTGGGTTGCCCCTCCGTCCGCACCTTGACCCGGAGCGCGACGCCATCGCCCCCCTTGCGCACCACCGTGTCCTCGAGCTGTTCCGACTCGAGCTGCACCTGGTAGTAGCCCTGTGACTGGTAGTAGCGCTTGATGCGCCGCAGGTCCGCCTGCCACGCGTTCTCGTCGAAGTAGCTGGGGCCCACGAAGGGGTTGAGCGGCTCCCACCAGGGCGTCTCGCTGGTGACGATCTTCTCCTTGATGTCGGAGGCGCTGACCTCATCGGCGCCCTCGATCTTCAGGTCCACGACCTTGGGCTGGTCCGGCCGGGTGGCGCCCGCGGGGGTGCTACACCCAGTGGCGAGGAGGAGGAGGCTGGTGACGAGGAGGAACTGGCGAAGGAGAGGGGCCGCGACGTCCACCCAGGATACATAGCCCGGAAGGCCGCCGATGCATCCCCCCGGTGTAGGGCTTCTCTGCCAGCGGACATTTGGTGCTCCTTGGAGAGGAGCCTCTGTCCGCTGGCGCGCGCCAGCGTGCGCTCGGCACGTGCATCCCGGGCCCGGCTGCTCCAGAGTGGGGCCGTATGCCATGGCCAATCAGAGGATTCCTGGGGGCGGCGGCGCTGGTGGTGCTCACCTCCTGTGGTGTGAGCGAGGACGAGATCGTACACGTCAAGGAAGGTGCGAAGCTGGGTCATTCGGATCCAAGGATCGGACTCCAGTACTGCACCACCCTCGGCTGTCCTGATCCGGCACTCCTCAGTCCCCCGGCGGAAGACACGGACCCCCTGTACTGCCTGGAGGTGTTCTTCGAGTACGGCCGTTCTCCCGCGCTGTGCCTCCCTCTGGACGTGTGCCAGAAGCTCGAGTGTGCGAAGCAAGGGCAGGAGTGCGCCATCTTCGACGGCTTCCCCGGCCAGGTGAAGTGCATCGAGCCGAAGGACTAGAGCGGGACACGCGCAACGGACGCGGCACCGGGCCCCCATGAGAAGAGAAGCCCGGGCCGGTGGCGCGCCTAGCGGCGGGCCGAGGCGGTGAGGAGCCCCAGCCGCTCAGCGGCCGTGCGCGTCTCCTCGGTGGTGAGCAGGTCCTCGACGTTCTGGCTCATGCGGTAGGACCAGTTGGCGTCGCTCATAGAGCCCGGCAGGTTGATGCGGTCGCGCGTGCCGAGCACGTCCTGCCAGGGCAGCACGCACAGGTCGCTCCCCGAGTTGAGCGCGGCGGCGAGCATGGCCCGGTGGAGTTCGGGGGTGAACTCGCGCGTGACGCCGATGCCCTGGAACTCGGGATAGACGTGTGCGATGGCCAGACGTTCCTGGTCGTTGGCTGCGTTCTCCCACCAGTCGGCCACGGGCTCGGTGTCATGGGTGCCGGTGGTGACGAGCGACACGGCGGGGAAGTCGTGCGGGTTGCGGTAGACGTTGTCGTCGCGCTCCCAGCGCATCACCCGGTAGCCCGGCAGGCCCAGGTCCTTGAGGATGGCGCGCACGAAGGGCGGAATCACCCCGAGGTCCTCGGCGACGATGCCCGCGTCCTTCGACAGCAGGCGGAAGTTCTTCTCGCCGTAGCGCTTCCAGGCCTCCTCGGTCTCGGGGATGAAGCGGCCGAGGGGCGTCTTCTCGTCGCGGATCCACTGGCGGAAGTAGCCCACCGCGTGGTCCACCCGGCGCAAGTCGTAGTAGCTGGCCGCCTTGACGGCGCGCGACTTGAGCCAGCGGTAGTCGTCCTTCTCCATCCGCTCGAAGTCGAAGTAGGGCAGGCCCCAGTCCTGGCCCGTGGCGGAGAAGGCGTCCGGGGGCACGCCCAGGCGCGCGTCGCGGCGCAGGATGTCCGGGTGCGCCCACACGTCCGAGCTGTCCTGGCCGATGATGAAGGGCTCGTCTCCGCACAGGAGGACGCCCCGCGCCTTGGCCCGTTCGCGCACCGTGTTCCACTGGGCCTCGGCCACCCACTGCAGCCAGGCGTGATAGCGCACCTCGTGCTCCAGCCGCGCCGACTCGGCCTTCAGCGCCTCCGGGTTCCGGTTCTTCAGCGGCTCCGGCCACTCCCACCAGGGCAGTTGGTGCCGGTCCATGGAGATGGCGGTGTAGAGGGCGTAGCTCTCCAGCCATTCACCCTGCTGCTTGCGCCAGGTGTCGAACTCCTTGGCGCGCGGGGCGTGGGGCCACTCGGTGCGGTTGAAGTGCTCGAAGGCCCTCCGGAAGGCGGCGCCCTTGAGGCGGAAGACCAGGTCGTAGCGGATGCGGGGCGCCGCACGGGCCTCGGCCAGCAGGCGCTTCTCCTCGTCGGACAGCGCCGCCTCGCCGCCCGTGGCATGGAACTCGGGCAGCATCTCCAGGTTGATGAAGAGCGCGTTGAGTCCGAACGCCGAGCGCGTGGAGTAGGGGCTGGGGTCGCCCGGGGACGTGGGAAGGAGCGGCAGCAGCATCAGCAGGCGCTGGCGCGCCGCCTCCATCCACTGGAAGAGGCCGTCGAACCCGCCGAAGTCGCCGATACCGAAGTCGTTCTTCGAGCGGAGGGAGAAGAGAGGAAGCAGGAGACCGGAGATCCGGCCGGTGGATGCCATGGTGGGCGCACAATGCACCACGTGCCCTCGGGTGTGAACTGTCCTGACGCACAGTCAAGCGGCGCCGTGTCTGCCCGCCTGCCAGGGGGCTCTCGGGCTGCTGGCCGTTGACGGCAGGACGGGGTGGCGGCATCCGTTTCACCACCGTGCGCCTCCCCGTCTCCTTCTATGCGCGCCCCGCGCTCACCGTGGCCCGAGAACTGTTGGGCACTCGCCTCATTGTCGATGAGGGGGGCTGGCGGCGCGTGGGCCGTATCGTGGAGACAGAGGCCTACGTGGGTGAGCACGACCTGGCCTGCCACGCCTCCAAGGGGCGCACGCCCCGTACGGAGGTGCTCTTCGGGCCGCCGGGACGGGCCTACGTCTACCTCATCTACGGCATGTACCACTGCTTCAACGTGGTGACGGACGCCGAGGGGATAGGGGCGGCGGTGCTGGTGCGGGGGGTGGAGCCGGTGGAGGGGCTGCCCGAGGAGGCTCGGACGGACGGGCCGGGGCGGCTGTGCCGGGCCCTGGGACTGACGCTGGCCCACAACCGCTGGGATTTGCAGGACACGGCCCTCCACCTGGCGCCGGGCACGCCCGTGCCGGAGATCCAAGTGGAGCGGGGGCCGCGTATTGGGGTGGACTATGCCGGAGCCTGGGCGCTGGAGCCCTACCGGCTGTGGATCCGAGGCAGTCAACACGTAAGCCGTCCCCCAGCGCGCAGGCGTGGAGAGCGTGCTTGACGCCGCACGGTCTTGACTGGGAGGGTGCGCCGCAAATGTCCGACGAGGCCGTCAAGGAAGAGGACCGCCAGCTCGTGGCGAGGGCCCAGGCCGGCGACATCAGCGCCTTCGAGGCGTTGGTGGAGGCCCACCGGGACAAGGTGTACGGCCTGACGCTGCGGATGACCCGCTCCGAGGCGGATGCCGCGGAGATCACCCAGGACACCTTCCTGTCCGCTTATCAACATCTCAAGGATTTCCGCGGGGATGCGGCTTTTGGCTCGTGGGTGCACCGAATCGCGGCGAACAACGCCCTGATGCGGCTGCGCCACCGCCGGGTGGTGCAGGCGGCCGAGGAGGAGCTCCAGAGCCCGGAGTTTACCGAGCGGGGGAGCCTGGCCGAGTACCCTGCCTGGGACTGGAGCCGGGACGCGGAGGGGAAGATTCTCGACGCGGAGCTGGGGCGGGCCATCCAGGGGGCGGCTGACCGGCTGCCCGAGGGATACCGGGAGGTCTTTCTCTTGAAAGACGTCGACGGCCTCAGTTACGAACAGATCGCCGAGGTGACGGGGGACTCCATCCCCGCCATCAAGAGCCGGTTGCATCGCGCCCGGCTCGCGCTTCGCGAAGCCATCGATCAGTTCTACAATCAAGGCAATGCGGGCGGGTGAAACCCATCAGGAGGCTGGGCATCTTCGTGAATGACGAGGCAGGCCACGGCCGAGGTCCGGATGTACACGTGTAAAGACGCCATCAACCTCCTGTTGGACTTCCTCGATGGCGAGATGTCGCCCGAGGATGCACAACACCTGCGCGAGCACCTGTCGGGGTGCGCGCCATGCATCGATTTCCTACGGACCTACAAGGCCACGCCGGGGCTGTGTAAGCGTGCGCTGGCCCAGCAGATGCCGCGGGAAGTGTCCACGAAGCTCACCGAATATCTGCGCGCGCGCATCAAGTCTGCCTCGTGAAGCTCAACCTGAAGTCGCTGTCGCTGCCGGAGTTGCAGCAGGTCCTGGCCCCCGCGGAGCCCTCGCCGGTCGCGGTGCGCAAGGTGTTCGCCTCCGTATTCGCCCATGGGGCCTCCTCCGTCGAGGAGGTGTGTCAGGCGCCACAGGTGCCGCGACGCGTCGCGGACTTCCTACGTGAAAATACGGAGATGACGCGGCTGGAGGTGGTGGAGCGGCGCAAGGCCGATGACGGCTTCGTGAAGTACCTCTTCGCCTCGCCCCTGGGCGGGCGGGTAGAGGCGGTGCGCATCCCCATCTTCGACCACAAGTACGTGGTGTGTATTTCCAGCCAGGTGGGGTGCGCGCTGGCGTGCGACTTCTGCATGACGGGCAAGCTGGGCTTCAAGCGCAACCTGCAGACCTGGGAGATTCTGGACCAGGTGATGCAGATTCGCGCCGAGGCGGACCGCCCGGTGCGCGGCGTGGTGTTCATGGGGATGGGGGAGCCGCTGCTCAACTACACGGAGACGCTGCGCGCGGCGCAGATCCTCTCCAACCCGGCGGGCTTCGCGATTGCCGGGCCCTCCATCACCTTCTCCACGGCGGGCCATGTGCAGGCCATCCGGCGTTATGTGCGCGAGGGTCACCCGTACCGGCTGGCCTTCTCGGTGACGAGCGCCATCCCGGAGAAGCGGGTGAAGGTGCTGCCGATCGAGAAGACGCACCCGCTGCCGGAGCTGGTGGAGGCCATCCGCGAGTACGCCACGGTGCGGCGCGAGCGGGCGATGATTGCCTACGTGGCCATCAGCGGCTTCAACCTGGGGCGCGAGGACGCGGAGGCGCTGAAGGCGACGTTCGAGGGCATCCCCATCAAGGTGGATCTCATCGACGTGACGGATCCAACGGGCAAGTACCTGCCGCCCTCGGCCGAGGAGCTGAAGGCCTTCCGGGACCATCTGCAAATCCTGGGAGCGCCCATTGCCCGGCGCTACTCGGGGGGCAAGGACATCGGGGCGGCGTGCGGGACGCTGGAAGCTTCACAATATGGTGGCGTGGTGGTGCCGCCGCCGGTGACTGCTGCTTAAGCTGATGGGGTATGGTCGAGTTCCTCGACAACCTCATCTCCCACATTGGCCTGTTGGGGCTGCTGGTGCTCGGGCTGGCGGCGGCGGTGGAGTACGTGGTGCCGCCCTTCCCCGGGGACACCATTACGCTGCTGGGCGGGGTGTACGCGGTCCGGGGTGAGCATCCCTGGCCGCTGGTCTTCCTGGTGGTGGTCGCGGGGAGCGTGGTGGGAGCGCTCATCAACTACCAGGTGGGCCGGTGGCTGGTGGGGCGCTTCGAGCGGCGGCCAGGGGATGTGTTCTTCGGCATCTCCCATGCGCGGCTGGAGGTGGTGCAGTCGCAGATGCGGCACAAGGGGCCGTGGCTGCTGCTGGCCAACCGCTTCATCCCGGGCGTGCGGGGATTGATTTTCGTGGCGGCTGGGGCGGCGCACATGCCGCGCAGCAACGCGCTCATCCTCGGGGCGTTGTCGGCGATGGCGCACACGGGCCTGGTGCTGGCGCTGGGGGCAGCGGTGGGCGGCAACCTGGAGCGGCTGGAGGCGCTGATGTGGCGCTACCAGCGGGCTGTCATCGGGTTGGTGGTGGTGGGTGTGTTGGCGGTGTTGGTGCGGGCCCTGGCGAAGCGGAAGGCGCAGGCGTCGACGTCCGCCGAATGACAGGCCGACTGTCGTTCATCCATCCGTCTCGGAGAGCGGGCGTTGAGCGTACGCGCGGAGCCGCGATCAAGTGGCGGTCATGCTCCGTTCCCATCCGTGGTTGGTGCTCCTCGTGGCGCTCGTGCTCGCTGGCGGTTGCCGGTGTGACGAGCCTCCCGTGGGCGGGACACGGGGGGAGTTCGACGTGGAGCAGCGGGTGCTCGACTTCGGCCGGGTGCTCGAGGGTGAGACGGCGCGCCGTCCGGTCACGGTGGTGGGCACCGGCCGCGCCAGCGTCACGGTCTCTGCCTCGGTGCGCAGTGGCCCCTTCTCCTTGTCCGAGACCGAGGTATTGGTCCCTGGCGCCAGCTCGGTGTCGCTGGAGGTGCTGTTCCCGGCGGGCGTAGGTCCAGCAGAGGGGACGCTGGTGCTGTCCGCCGGAGGCCGCACGGTGGAGGTGTCCCTGCGGGGTGAGGGCGTGCGGCCCTTGGTGTGCGTGCCCTCGACGCCGTGCCGCCAGTCCCACTTCGAGCTGGAGCCGGGCGTGTGCGTGGAGTCGGATGCGCCGGACGGAACGGCGTGTATCCCCAGCAGCCGGTGTCAGGAGAACGGACGCTGTCAGGCCGGAGCGTGCGTGGGCTCGCCGCGCTCGTGTGACGACGGCAATCCATGCACCCAGGATGCGTGTGCACCGGACCAGGGCTGCGTCACCTCGCCGGTGGTGTGTCCCGCGCCGCAGAACCCCTGCCGCGTGGGTGTGTGTGATCGCGAGCGGGGATGCTCCGAGGTGGATGCCCAGGACCGCTCCATCTGCGGCAAGGTGGACTGTGTCACCGCTCGCTTGTGCTTCTCCGGTGCCTGCAAGGAGGTACCCACTCCCGAGGGTTTACTCTGTGCGCCCTCCACGCCTTGTCAGGGCGAGGGCCACTGCCAGGCCGGAAAGTGCGTGCGTCCGGACGTGCAGGAGCTCGTCCCCGTCTTCGCGCAGGAGCTTGGTGGCAAGCCCTCCTTCGCGCCCGGTGGGCCGGTGCTGCTCTCGCACGGTGAGGCCCTTTTCGCCTCGGTGTGTGGCGGCGATGCCGGCTGCCGGCTGGTGTCGTATACGAGCGAGGGCTTCCTGCGCTTCGAGACGCCCTACCCGGAGGGGGCTCCGCGTGCGCTGCTCGCCGTCTCGGACGCGGGCGTGGTGCTGCACGAGCCGGAGGCACTCGAGTCCTATGCGTCCTCGGTGACGGGTGCCCCCCTGTGGCGCGCTCCTCTCGCGAGCCTCGATGCGCCACCTGGAGCGGAGAGCTTCGTTCCCTCCACGAGCGCGGGGCGCGTCGCGCTCGGCCCCCAGGGAGAGGTGGTGTCGCTCGTGTCGTGGGCACCGCCGGGCGCGGGTGGAGATGCGGGAGTGGGCAGCGGTGCGGCGCTGGTGGTGCTCGCCCCGGATGGCGGCGTGTTGCGCCAGGGCGCTGTGGAGGGCTTTTCAGAAGGGGCGCGGGTGGCGCTGGATTCGCGCGGGGAGATGTTCCTCTTCGCCGCGGGTGGGCCGCTGGTGCGCACCGAGCCAGAAGATGGAGGCACGGGCTTCCGGTCCATCCCGCTGCTCGCGGAGGTGCCGGAGTCGGGGGCCTCGCTCGCGGTGGCGGGGGACCGGCTCTTCGCGGGAACGAGGGCCTTCGTGAGCGCCGATGGGGGATTGCCCGCCCTGGCGGAGTGGGGCGTCGGTGTACCGGGGCTCCGTCCGCTCGACGAGCCCGTGCTGTTGCTGGGCGACACCGGTTACGCCTTCGCCCGGATGTGCCTGCGAACCGACGGCACGGCCTGCACCCCGGAGGAGGAGGGAGTGTTGCTGCGCGCGTTCGATACGGGTGGAGGCGCGGTCCGCTGGGAGACGCCCGTCTTTCCGGACATCGCTCCCGGAGTGCTCCACGAGGCCGCGCTGGTGCAGGGCGGCGCGGTGAGCACCGTGACGAGCGTGCAGCTCGCGGGGGCGATGCGGGCCCACATCCAGGTCTTCGCCAGGGGTGAGCTGCTGATGATGTGCCCGCTGCGCGGCACTCCCCACGTGGCCGGCGCCACCTACGCGGGGAGCTTCGTCTATGTCGCCCTCGAGCGAGGGGGGAGCTGGTGGCTGGAGGCGTTCGACCTCGGGCCGAACGTCACAGCGGAGACGCGCGGGTGGTCCCAGGGGTCCGGCCTCTCCGGCTCTCGGCGCGCGAGCCCCTGAGGCTCAGTTCGTCTCCAGTGACTGCTCCGGCGTGTCCAGCCACAGGTCCTCGAAGCGCACCTGCGGGGGCGCCTGATGCAGCCGCAGCGACTGCACCAGCCCGCCCGCGGCTGCGTACACGCGGTGGTGGAAGATGGGGATGATGGGGCACTCGTCGTGGGCAATCCGCTCCGCCTGACGGTAGAGCTGCTTGCGCCGCTCCGGGTCGATGGTGACGCGTGCCTCCGCCGTGAGCTTGTCGAACTCCCCGTTGCGGTAGCCCATCGAGTAGACGGTCTGCCCCTTCGAGTTGAGGTGGAAGTAGAGGAAGTTGTCCGGGTCCGGGAAGTCGGCGATCCACCCCACCCGGAAGGCTGGCAGCTTTCCCTCGCGCCGCCGCTCCGCGAACTCCTCCGCGCGCAGCTCCACGTGCTTGAGTTCCACCAGCCCTGCTTCCATCAGGGGCCGGAAGAGCACGGCGTCCTCGGCCGTCGTGTCGCGTCCCTTCGTGTAATAGAGCGTGAGCTGCAGCACCCGCACTCCGGCTTCGCGCAGCAGGCGCTCGGCCAGGTTGATGTCCGGGCGCGGCTCGGGCAGCAGGCCTTCGTCATCCAGCAGCTCGGGCGGTGTCACCGTGCGGGCGACGCGTGCTCCCTTGTGGAAGCGGTCCACCAGCCCCTGGAAGTCCATGCCCGCCCGGAGCGCCTTGCGTACCCGCACGTCGTTGTACGGCGGCTCGCGCAGGTTGAAGCCGAGGAATGACGTGGACGGCGTGGTGCTGGTGACCACCTGCTGCCCGTCCAGCTCGAGCGAGCCCACGTGCATGGCGAACAGGTGCGACACCAGGTCCACCTTGCCCTCCTGCAGCGCGAGCACGGCCTGCTCTCGCGAGTCCACCAGGTGGAACTCGAGCCGGTCCAGCAGCGGCTGCCCCCTGCGCCAGTAGGTGGGGTTGCGCTCGAGCACGATGCGCTCCTGCCCGAACTCCACCTGCCGGAAAGGTCCCGTACCGATTGCCTGTCCGCTCGAGGTCATCCGGGCCACCGCCGTGCGCGGCAAGGCCATCAGCTGCAGGAAGAAGGCCTTGGGCTCCTCCAGCCGGATCTCCAGCGTCAGATCATCCAGCACCTCGATGCCCGTCACCTCGCTCGCCAGGCCCGAGGAGAAGGCTCGGGCGCCCTCCACGTCGTCCAGCAGGGTGCGGTCCGGCGACTTCACCGCGGGGTCCAGCAGCCGCTCGAAGTGGCGCTTCACGTCGCGCGCCGACAGGGGCACTCCGTCGTGGAAGGTGATGCCCGGGCGCAGGTAGAAGCGGTAGCGGCGCGCCGAGGGGTCCGCCTCCCAGCGCTCGGCCAGGTCCGGAACCAGTACGCCGTCGTCCAGCCGCAGCAGGCCGGCGAAGGCACAGCAGCTCATCTCCAGCAGCTGGTTGTCCACGGCGAAGAGTGGATCCAACCCGCCCAGGGCCCGGACGAAGGCCGTCTGGTGGATGCCCGCGCGCAGCGTGCCGCCCTCCTTCGGAGCCGGGAGCCGGAAGCGGAACACCTCGCCATCCAGACTGGCCGCTTCGTGCGCCAGTTGCTCCACCGTGCGGCTCAGCCCGTCGCCAATGCGGATGACCTGGAGCGCGTCCTCGCGCACCCGCGCCACTTCTTCGCCAATGGCCGAGTCCCCGCGCATCAGCACGCCATGCGCCGCGCGAATCTCCTCGATGGCCGTGCTCAGCTTCACCACCGCGCTGGAGAGGTCGCGGCCCGTACGCGCCTGGCCCTCCGCCTTGTGCGAGGCCTCCTGCGCCAGCTTCGCCATCTGCAGCGTCTGGTGCACCAGCTCGCGCCCGTGCCCCGACTGCTCCATGGCTGCCCGCGTCACATCGTCCACGCGCCGCGCCACCCGATGGCTGGCCTCCACCACTGTGGAGCCCTGAATCTCCAGGCGCTTCGTCTCCGCCAGCGTGGCCTCCACCGCCGAGAAGGTGCGCTGGGTGATGGTGCGGATCTCCATCAGCGCCTCGGCCGCCCGGTCGCCGAGCTGCACGCCCGCGCTGGCCTGCTCGCGGCCCTCCTTCACCAGGGCCACTGTCGTGTCCACCTCCCGGCGGATGCCTCCGACCATGGTGGCGATTTCCCGAGTGGAGCGGGCGGTGCGCTCGGCCAGGCCGCGGATCTCATCGGCCACCACGCCGAAGGGGCGGCCCTGCTCACCCGCCTGGGCGGCGATGATGGCCGCGTTGAGCGCCAGCAGGTTCGTCTGGTCCGCGATCTCCTGGATGACGTCCACGATGCGGCCGATCTGCGTGGAGCGCACGCCCAGCGAGTCCACCAGTCCGGCTGCCTTGCGGACCGTCTCCTCCACCCGGTACATGCCTTGGACGCAGTCGTTGACGAGCACCTCGCCCCGCTCGGCGGTGGCCGTCACCGCGTGTGCGAGCTGGTTGGTCTCCGTGGCGCGGTGGCGCACGGCGTCGATGCCCGTGTGCACCACCTGGACGAAGGCCTCCGCCTCACTGGCGAAGCGCCCCAGCTCGTCGCCCGAGGAGGCGATGTGGTGCAGCCGCTCGCTCATGGCCTGCACCTGCTGCGTGGTGCGGTGCGAGAACTCGTCCAGAGAGAGCAGTGCCTCGGCCACCTGTCCGAGCCGCTCGGTCATCTCCACCAGTGAGCTGTTCGTCTCCTGGGCGAAGGTCTCCAGCTGCGTCACGCGCTTGCCCGCGGCCTGGAGGCTCTGGCCCATGCTGTTCACCGACTCCTGCGAGCGCTCCACCGCTCCGCCCTGACGGCGCGCGGCCTCCAACAGCACCCGCACCTCCTCGGAGACACCCTGGCAGGTGCGGCGCACGTTGCTCGTCACCCGCTGCACCTGGCTGAGCGCACGGCGCAGCGAGAAGAGGAGTCGGCGCACCTCGCGCTGATCTCCCATGCCGCTGTAGGCGGTGTTGGTGAGATCTCCCTCTGCCAGCCGGGTGAGCAGGCCGTTGCGTTCCTCGGCGCGATCCGCGGCCCACCAGAACCAGAAGACATAGGCTGTCACCAGCAACAGCGGCGGTGTGCCGAGGAACAGCACGGCCCAGCCCGTCAGGTCATTGGGGTGCCCGGTGACGAGCTTGAGCAGGAGTCCGAGGGCGCCGGCCAGGGCGAGCCCTCCGAAGACCATGAAGGCGAAGAGGTACTTTTTGGCGGCCATGAGAGAACGGAGTCGCACCGTAGCGCGCATTCTCGCCCGGGTCCTCAAATCGGCGCAGACTTGGAGTGTGCTTGCCCTTGTCCCCGCTCTCCTGCTCGCTCTGCCTGCGGGGGGAACCGCGTCGACTCCCTCTCCCGAGGAGACGGCTCGCTTCGTCTTCGCCTGGAAGGGCGTGCCCGTGGGCACGGTCACTCTCTCCCTCACACCTGAGGTGACGCGCTTCACCTATACCTCTCGTCACCTACATACCCGGGGAGAGCACATGGGCGAGCGCGTGCGGGAGGTCTCCCTGGTGGTGGGACCGGGAGAGACCGTGGTGGGGCGCGCGAGCATTCCGCAGGCGTTGTGGTTGTGGCGGGGTCCTCGCGCTCCCGGATGTGTGTCGGGGCGAGAGGAGCTGTCCGGCCGCGAGGGGCCCCACTGTGTCACCGCCGTCCGCGGAGACGCGGTGGAGGGCACGATGTTCGGCCAGCCCTTCACCGCGCGCTATGACGAGCGCGGGCGGATGGTGACGTTGGATGTGGGAGAGTCGCGCTTCACCTCGGTTGCACCGGGCGTACGGCTGAGGCCACCACCGGAGCTCTTCGCCGAGGGCGTACCCGTGGAAGGGAGAGCGGGTCCGCTCGCCTTCTCACCCTCCTGGCCTCTCGTGACACGGCCTGGCTGGCTGACGGACTGGCGGGCCGGGGACGCGCGGACGCTCGCGGAGGCGGTCCACGCGGCCTTTCCGGAGAAGGGCCCGGGAGCCGCGGACTGGAGCGACAAGGGCGAGGGCGAAGCGGGCGGGTGTCTGGCGCATGCGCTGCGTTTCGCGGCTTGGGCAGCGGCGCGTGGGCAGAAGGTGGCGCTGGTGCACGGACTGCTCGTCGTGGACGGCGGCCCTGCGCGGCCTCATGCCTGGGTACGCGTGGGCCTCGCGGGAGGGGGCACGCTGGACCTGGACCCCACCTCGTTGGACCCCGTTACCCGGGAGACTCACCTGCCGCTGGCGGTGGCCGAACCTGGGGGCCCCTCGGTGGATGCCGGGGAGCGGTGGCTGGCGCTGCTACGCGGCGAGCACCGCGTGGTGCGCCAGCCCCTTTCGCGTTGAGCCAGGTGGGGCCGTGCGGTCTCACCCTGGGATTCCATCCTACCCATTGGGAAAGACCACTCTTTCAGCTCTTCGAGCTGTGGGCTTGCCCTGGTTACGTGGACAGTAGGATTTAGGATGCCAACGTCTGCCGTCCAGGAGGCCGCGCCCGGCTGCTATAAGAGCGGAGGCCCCCATGCTCCCCCTCACTCCCGATCCTGCTCCCATCCTCGACGCGCCTTCCCCCGAGCCCGAGCGCACTGACCTCTCTCGGCTCTCCGCGGTGCAGCTGGGCGAGCAGCTGCGGGGGGAGGCGGCGGTTTCGCGCGTGGCGGCGCTCACCCTGCTCGGGCGGCTCAAGGCCGTCCATGCCGTCCTGACGGGTGTGGAGGACGCGGCGCTGGCTGCGCGCATGGCCGGGGTGCCGGAGTCCCGGGAGGAGGCGGGCGCGGAGCGTGAGCGCCTGCGCCCGTTGGCGCTGGATGCGCTCACGCTCCATCCGGAAACCCTCGCGCAGACGACCTCGACGTCCTTCCGCGACGGCTCCCCGCTCGCCGCGCTGCCTGCGGAGTCCCTGCCGGCCCTGGTGCCGGCGGTCCGCGCGCTCCTCGCGACGACGCAGGCGCTCGAGCCCGTCCGCACCGTGCAGACATTCCTGGCCCGGGCCGCGCCGCGCCAGGTGGTGGAGGCGGGGCTCGCCTCGGATGCGCACCCCCGCGTGCGCCGCGCGGTTCTCCAGGCGCTCTGCCGCTCGCGCGTGGACGGAGCCGTGGAGGTGCTCCGGCAGCTCTGCACGCGGCCGGAGCTGACGGCCGTGGACCGGGGCCTCCTCCTGGACCGGCTGGAGGCGCTCGGCGAGGACGTCTCCCTTCTGGACCCGGAGCGCACGCTCCCGCTCGAGGCCTGGGCGGAGCTCGCCCGGGCCGAGGGCGCGGATGCGGTGCCGAAGGACCTTCGCGGGCTCTCACTCGTCACCGCGCTCGCGCCGCTCGGGGAGCTGCCGGTGCGGTGGCTGCTCATGCAGGCCAGGGAGCTGGGGGAGGAGCGGCTGCCCCGCCCGTTCCGGCACCTGCTCGAGCGGCACCTCCCCCCTCAGGTGCTCCCAGCGCTCGGGCGGCACGCGCTGGAGAGCTGGCTCTCGGTGAAGGGCAAGACGGGCGCCGCCTGGATGCTCTCGCTGATTGCGGAGTACGGAGGGGACGAGGCGGTGACGACCATCTGCCGCCAGATTGACGCGTGGCGCCGCCACCAGAAGCCCAAGGCCAACACCGCCATCCGCGCCCTCGGCAGGATGGGCACCGTGTTCGCCCTCTCGCAGCTGGAGCGCATCGCCTCCGCGGGCGGGAGGTACACCGAGTCGCTCGTGCAGAACGCACGCGAGGGGCTCGCGGAGGCCGCGGCCGCGCGTGGCCTGACACCCGAGCAGCTGCGCGAGGAGCTGGTGCCGGACCTGGGCCTCACGCCGGAGGGCCTGGTGGTGGACCTGGGCCCCCGCCGGCTCCGGGTGAAGGTGCGGGCGGACCTCTCGCTGGAGGTGCACCACGAGGGCGGCAGGGTGACGCAGTCCTTCCCGGCCCTCCGCAAGGACGAGGACCCGGTGAAGCACGCGGAGGGCAAGCAGCGCTTCGACGTGCTCCGCAAGAACCTCCAGCCGGTGCTGAAGGCGCAGCTCGCGCGGCTCGAGGAGGTGCTCTTCGTCCAGGACGACTACCCGCTGGAGCGCTGGCAGCGGCTCTTCCTGCGCCACCCGGTGCTGCGGCTCGGCATCCAGCCCGTGCTCTGGTCCCGGCTCACGCCCACGGGCGAGGTGGTGGGCTCCTTCCGCGTCGCGGAGGACGGGACGCTGGTGGACGCGCAGAACGCGGAGGTGCGCCTGCACCCCTCCGAGCGCGTCGGCCTCTGGCACCCGGTACTGGAGGATGAGCGCACGCACGCGCTGTGGGGGGAGCACCTGGCGGACTACCGGCTCGTGCAGCCCTTCCACCAGCTCCAGCGCGAGGCCCTCCGACCCACCGACGCGGAGCGCGGGGCCACGGCCATCACCCGCTTCCAGGGCGTGTCCCTGTGGGCCAGCCGGCTGAGGAATACCCTGGAGCGGCTCGGGTGCCGGGCCCCGGTGGGGGAGAGCGGCATGCTCCACGAGCACGCGCGCGCCCTGACGAACCACGGGGTGGCCTTCCGCGTGCTCCACTCCCCCATCCAGCGGCAGTTCGAGCTGGAGGAGCGGGTGGAGCTGGGGCAGCTCGAGTACACGCTCGAGCCGCAGTACCGGCAGCGCCACGGCCTCGCACAGGAGGGCCAGCCCACGCTCGGAGAGCTGCCGCCGGTGCTGTGCGCGTGTCTGCTCGGCGTGATGCGCTCGCTGGCGCTCCAGGCGGACACGCCCTGAGCCCTCCGGGGTGGCGTCCCTCCACCACGTCCCTCCCTACCCGTTGGGAAAGCCCTGTCTTTCCCTACCTGAAGGCTTGACTGCCCCTGCCCTGTCCTCCTGAAGTCCAGGGGGCTGTTTCAGCCATGCGGCTGGGGGAGATACGGCTTGTCCACTCATTCCGTTGGCGCGCAGAGGTGCCGGCTCGGTGCGCTCATCCTGACCATGGCCGTGGCCGTGCTCGTCGAAGGGTGCGCCACGGGCCCTCCGCGCGCGAGCCTGACGAGCGGCTTCGGTCTCCACTCGCTGCCTACCGAACACCGCAACAGCGCCTCCTCATGGGAGCCAGCAACCCCGCCTCCGCCCGGAGAGGGCGCCGCGGGCGGCTTCCCCGAGCAAACGGAGGACTTCTTCCAGGTGGTGCAGGAGGCCAGTGGCCTCGGGGAGGAGGTCCGGCACCCGGCGGGCGCGGCGCTCTATCTGGAGCAGGCGCGCCAGCTTCTGCGGCATCTGTCGGAGACGCCCGTGACGCAGCGCAACTTCGCCCCGCGCCGGGCATTGTCCTGGCTGCTGCGCGAGGTGCTCGAGGGCGGCGAGCGCGTGGACTATGCCGACTTGAAGTGGCGGGCCGAGCGCTTCGGGTTCCTGGTGCTGGTGCGCCCGGACGGCTACCTGGTGGCCGCGCTCGACGGCACTCCTCTTCAGCGCCGGGGCCCGCTGAAGCTGGTGGAGGGCGAGTGGAGGGTAGGCCTCCTGGTGGTGGGCGGCTTCTACTACTCGCACGGGGGCGTCTTCTACCCGGCCACCGAGGCCCTGCGGCGCGCGGACAGCGATTCCCTGGCCGAGCTGGGCCTGGGGAGGGACCCGTTCAACGCAGCGCTCGACGGGGCCCAGGACGCCATGGCGGAGATGGTGCTGGCACTGGCCAATACCGTGCTCCACCCCATCCGCACGCTGGAGGACCTGGGGCAGTTGCCCACCACGGTGGCGCAGCTCATCGCCTCCTCGCCCGAGTACTTCGCGCGCTACGGCGCCATGTCGCGGGAGGACCAGATACGCGAGGCGGCGCGCCTGTCTACGCACATCATCCTGATGCTCGGGGGAGCGCGGGTCACGGTGGGACGCATGAACGGGCTGGGGGCGGAGCTGCCGGTGCTGTCACTCACGGCCAGGGGTGAGCTGGTGCTGGGTGGGGCCGTGGTGGCGGTGGGCACGACGATGGACCTGGGCGCCCTCTCCATCCTCCACATGGCGGGGAAGGGCGGGGGAAGAAGCGGCGGCGCGAGCGGCAAGGCGGGGAAGGGCTCCAAGACAGCTCCGGCGCGGGGTCCCGGAAAGTGGACGTACAAGAAGCCCACCACCGAGTCAAAGCAGGCTCTCGATTACCAGGAGCAGATCACGGGACGGCCCGCCTGGTATGTGTACATGGTTGGTGCGGTGGAGTTCGACGGCTTCACCGGCAAGGCGCTGCTGGAGGCCAAGGGGGGAAGCTACAAGCACTTCCTCGCGAAAGACGGTGCGGCCAAGTCCTGGTTCGAACCTGGAAAGGGTTACAAAGGGCTGGTGGAGCAGGCGGAACGGCAATCGAAAGTAGCCGAGACGCTGAATCTGCCGGTGGTGTGGCACGTGGCCGAAGTGGAGTTCGCGAACTTCCTTCAAAAACTTTTCGAGAAGAACGGATGGGACAACATCACCGTCATCCATACACCGGCAGCACGGTAGAGAAGGAAGCCATCATGCAGGAGGATTACTACCTGGGGGCCTACTGGGGCCCGCGGAAGGAGACGGCATTGGAGTGTGCCCAACGCGCGGTGCTTTTCTTCCACATGCTGGCGCGGTGCGACCCGACGTTCGCCCAGTGGTACCGGGGAGGGCGTGGAGCCCCCCGCGACCTGCCGGGTCACCCTGTTCGCGCGGAGGAGACAGAGTGGGAGCAGTTGTTCCTTCACGGCAGGAATCGTACGGACTTGGGTAAGAAGGTCATCGAGGATCTCGGGTTCAGAGAGCACGTGTGGAATGCGAAGAAGGAGCGGACCCGCGTCGAGCTTCACTGCGGTGAGTACTCGCCCTTTGGAGCAGGAAATACCTGCCTGTTCTACCCGCCCGAGGAGGGCCCGGGGCGGGAGCGGATACTGAGCGCCCCGGTGCTGGCCGAGGTGCTCACCCGTGTGGCCACCGCGTGGGACCCTGACTACGCCATGGCGAGCTCAACCGAGATGGTGCGCCTCATCAAGAAGCGGAAGCGGGAGGTGCGGGTGGGCTGGCTGACGTACCTGTCGCGCCGCCTGGGGACGCTGCCGCCGCTGCCCGCGCCCGTGCGCATCGAGCCGGTGGGGACGCTGGGCTGGCTCCTCGTGCTCTCCCCCGAGCCCATGACGGCGAGCAACCCCGAGCACGTGGCGTTCACCGCCCGCGTGCGAGAGCTGCTCGACCGGGCCGGTCTCATCGAACGTCCGAAGCCCGGGTCCGCCAGCGAGTGACACGAGCAGGTGCCCGGACAGGACGTCCGCGGGAGCGCATGACCGCGAACCACCTCGGTTCATCCAAGAGGTGACGGAGCAGTGGGGTCACCGGACGGTTGTCACGCGCGGAAAGCTGTGAAGCACATACGGGCGGGTCCGCTTCATGGGAAGGTGACGTTCCCGAGGCTGACGGTGCGCTGGCGCTCCGCGTCCCAGAGCGTGAGGGTGTACGTGCCCCGGGCCTCCGCCGCCGTGGCCGGCACTTCCACCACCACGCTGACCCAGTTTGGGGCCTCAGTTCCCGGGATGGGCTCCGGTTGCCAGAGGGGCAGCGGCTTCAACACTTCACCCTTGGGCCCACGCAGCACCGCGCCCGCCGCCGTCCAGGCCGCCGTGGTGGGTCTCTTGAGTTTCACCTCCACCGCGACGCGGTCCTTGGCGCGGCAACTGCGGATGTCGAGCAAGCCAAGTGCACTCCCCTTCGCCGCGGTGACGATGTTCAACAGTTGCGTGCACACAATGCCCGCCTCTGTCAGCAATTCCGAAGCGAACACGCCTCGCAGCCCGTCTGGCATGACGCGCTCGGCGCGCAACTGCCGCACCTCCTCGCGCAGCCGCTGGTTGTCGGCCTGGGCCTCCTGTGCCACCTCCCGGAAGTACGCCACCGGGAGCGCCTGGCGGAACACCTTCACCTGCTGCATGCCGAGCGCCGGGTGCGCCAGCAGGAGCACGGTGGCGCAAGCCGGGGCCGCGCCATCCGCGAAGCACACCTCCACCTTGAAGCGCTCCCCGGCCACCAGCCGCTCCGGGGGCACCAGCATGAGTGTCCTCTCCCCAGGGTTGACTTCCTGGAAGCGCTCGCGCTCCTGAAGTTTCTCGGAGCCAGGCTGAATCAGCGAGTCGAAGCGCAAGGTGAGGGACAGGTCCGGGCTGATACACACCACGGGGGGATTCGCGGTGGACTCATCCGTCAGGACGATGAGGGGGCTCGCCGTCTCACAGGTGTCCGGAGGTGACGGCTCGGCGGCCTTGGGGGAAGTGGCGAGGAGGGCCAGCGCGAGCAGGCCCACGGGGGACGCGAGGGACACGGGGGAGTCAACCTCCAGGAGAAGGCGGGGCGTGGTGACCGGGGACGTCGGGCTCTACCACACCGTCTCGTTTCATGCCGCCCCGGCCTACTCGAAGTGGTCCACCGCCTTGACGTACTGCGTGGACCAGACCACGGCGGAGTCGGCGGGGCCCCCGACGTCCTCCCGCTCCACGCCGGGGATCCATCTCGTTCCTTTCCACTGGCCCAGCTCCACGCAGACCGGGTACGTCTTTCCCTGCATCCTGGCTTCGGTGAAGCGGCCGTAGATGCGCTCCGCTCCGATGTGGATCCGCCCGTGGAGCCTGGCGATCAATTTCCCCAGGCGTTCACCCATCTGCACCGGGGTGGACTCATTCACGGTCACAGGACTCGCGTCGCGTGTGTCCATGGGGAAGGTGACACCGGCCGTTGTGTCGCTCTTGATGGGGACGTCCAATTCCTTCATGGCCTCCAGGGCGCCGGGAGGACAGTCGGCGGGCCTGGGCTCTGGACGCACTACCTGCGGCGTGGCGGTACAGCCGGTGAGCAACACGGTGCAGATGCCCACCAGACACATCTCCTGGCGGGCGGGGACACAGCCCGGGGCCTGGCGCTGCGGCCTCGGGGTGGACTTCTCTTCGGGCTTCAAGCGGGTGTCGTTCTTGCGGAGCATGGTGGCGAAGGTGGGCGCGGGGGGAGGAGCCAGGAAGGGCACCGCGCCCCTCCCAGATTCGGATGACCCGCTCGACACCGCCACTTCGTGGACGAGATAGGCATGCAGCGTCGGGCTGCTCGCCAACCACCCGGGAGGTAGCGGTGCCACGGAGGGTGCTGGTGCCGGAGCGCGCGCTTGACCGGAATCCGTGCGCAAGCGCAGGGCCCACGTGCCGGCCAGCACCAGCGCCCCCACCAGCAGCGTCACGGCCAGCACACGCGCTGGCGGGCCCGAGCGCGCGGGAGGAGCAGGGACGGACGCGCGAGCCGCCACGACGAGGGCGGCTCCTTCCACCTCGAGCACCGGGGCGGCCACTGGCTGGGGCGCAACCGGCTCTTCTTGCTTCAACTGCGCCGCGACTGCGGCAGGCGCCTGCGGCGGGGGCGGCGGCTTGCGCCGGGCCTTGCGCACCCGCCCACGCCGGGGCATCGCCGCCTTCATCTCCTGTTGGACGCGCTCCCACGTGTTGCGGTCCACCACCTTGCTGGGGGTCCGCTCCGTTGTGCGCACCTGTGGCGCGTCCGGGTCCATCAGCGGCACGTCCCAGCTTGCGTCGGCCCCGGCCAGCGCCGTCTCCAGCGCCGCGGCCACCGCGTCCATGTCCACCAGCCGAGCCCCGGGCTCCTTCTCCAGCAGGTGCATGCACACCCGGCTGAGCTCCACCGGCACGCGCGGGTTGCTCTCGTGCGGCGCCTCCGGAGTCCGAGTGCGGATGTCCTTCACCATGTGGGGATTACTCATGCGCGAGCCGAAGGGCAGCTCGTCCGTCAACAGCTCGTACAGGGTGACACCGAAGGCCCACACCTCGTCGGCCACACCCGGCTGGTAACGCGCCTCCTCGTCCGGGTTCTTCTGGAGGAAGCGGTACGCCTCCGGGCTGGTGTACTCCGGCGTCCCCGGCGGCAGTCTCCACAGCCTCGGCAGCGTGGTGCGGCCCTCCAGGTGGCCCACCCCGAAGTCTACCCACACGGGCTTGCCGTCCTCCTCCCTCACCATCAGGTTGTCCGGCTTGATGTCCCGGTGCAGCACGCGCCGGCGGTGCACCACCGCGAGCGCCCGCGCCGCCTCCTGCATGAACGTGGCGCCCCAACGGGCCGAGGGGTTGTGCTCCAGCGTGTGCCTCAACAGCGTCTGTCCCTCCACCTGCTCCATGGCGATGTAGAGGTAGCCATCCTCCGGGTACGGCCAGTGGCCATGGCCCAGCACCCGCACCACGTTGGGGTGCTCCAGGTGGCGGAGGATGTCCAGCTCCAGCTCGCCGCAGGGGTCCGCCGGGTTGCTGCGGTAGAGCTTGAGGACATAGAAGCAGCCCTCCCACTCGGCCAGGTAGAGGTGGCCCTGGCCGCCCTGGCCCAGCGGGCCCACCACGCGGTACTGGCCCACCTTCTCCTCGGACTGGGGCAGCCTGTAGACCTGCCCTCTCTTCAATGCAGCTCTCTTCAAGGAGGCTACCTCCGAAGTCTGGAGGCTAACATGACTCGACGGCTCCTCCTTCGGCGCTCCGGGCCCGGTAGCCGCCTGGCCCTGCGTGGGCGAACACGGGCTCCGGCTCGGCTCGGTGGTAGACGTCTACCAGTGAGGCGTGGAAAAGGCATACACCACTGGTAGGCGTCTACCAGTGGGAGGGGTCTCCTGCTGAAGTCCCCTCCCGCCGCCGCGAGGAATCCGCTTCGTCAGGGACATGTCGCGTCCGAGACGGCGTGCAGCAGCCAGCTCCATTCTCACCGAAGCTCTACCTACCTGGTGAGGCGGTCAGTGGTTCACCTACCTGATGACTTGATCGCCCCTGTCCTGTGCCCGTGAAGTCCAAGGGGACTGTTTCAGCCATGCGGCTGGGGGAGGTATGGCTTGTCCACGCGTCTCGTTGTTGCGCACAGCAGCCGGCTCGGCGCGGTCGTTCTGGTCCTGGCCGTGGCCGTGCTCCTCGAAGGGTGCGCCACAGGCCACCCGCGCGCGAGCCTGACGAGCGGCTTCGGTCTCCACTCGCGGCCCACTGCATTTCGCGACAGCTCCAGGCGGCTGGTCACCACGCCTCCGCCCGGAGATGCGGCGGGAGCCGCGGGTGGCTTCTCCGAACAGATGGAGGACCCCTTTCAGGTGGTGCAGGTGGCCAGCGGCCTCGGGGAGGAGGCCCGGCACCCAGCGGGCGCGGCGCTCTACCTGGAGCAGGCGCGCCAGCTTCTGAGGCAACTGGCGAAGACGCCCGTGACACAGAGGAGCTTCGCCCCGCGCCGGGCGCTGTCCTGGCTGCTGCGCGAGGTGCTCGAAGGCGGCGAGCGCGTGGAGTACGCCGATTTGAAGTGGCGTGCCGAGCGCTTCGGGTTCGTGGTGCTGGTGCGCCCGGACGGCTACCTGGTGACTGCGCTCGAGGGCACTCCCCTTCAGCGCAGGGGCCACCTCCAGCTCGTGGAGGGCGAGTGGCGGGTGGGCAGTCTCGTGGTGGGCGACTTCTACTTCTCGCACGGTGGCGTCTTCTACTCGGTCACCGAGGCCCTGCGGCGCGCGGACAGCGACCCCCTGGCGGAGCTGGGCCTGGGGAGAGACCCGTTCAACGCCGCGCTCGACGGAGCCCAGGACGCCATGGCGGAGATGGCGATGGCGCTGGCGCACACCGTACTGCACCCCATCCGCACGCTGGAGGACCTGGGGCAGTTGCCCACCACGGTGGCGCAGCTCATCGCCTCCTCGCCCGAGTACTTCGCGCGCTACGGCGCCATGTCCCGGGAGGACCAGATACGCGAGGCGGCGCGCTTGTCCACGCACGTCATCATGATGCTCGGGGGCGCGCGGGCCACGGTGGGACGCATGGGCGGGCTGGGCGCGGAGCTACCGGTGCTGTCTCTCACGGCCCGAGGCGAGCTGGTGCTGGATGGAGCCGTGGTGGCGGCGGGCACGACGATGGACCTGGGCGCTCTCTCCATCCTCCACATGGCGGGGAAGGGCCACGGAAGAAGCGGCGGCGCGAGCGGCAAGGCGGGGAAGGCGTCCAAGACGGCTCCGGCGAAGAGCCCCGGCAGGTGGACTTACAAGAAGCCCACCACCGGGTCCAAGCGCTCCCTGGATTACCAGGAGCAGGTGACGGGACGGCCCGCCTGGTGGGTGTACATGATTGGGAACCTGGAGTTCGACGGCATCAAGCTGGGGGAGTTGCTGGAGGCCAAGGGCCCTGGCTACTGCTCCTTCTTCGAGGCAAATGGCACGCCCAAGTACTGGTATGTGAATTCCGGCAAGTTCGACGAGATGATGGAGCAGGCCAGGAGACAATCGCAGATGGCCCAGCAGGTTGCGATGCCGGTGAGCTGGCATGTCGCCGATGCCAAGGTGGCGGAGTTCCTTCGCGAAGTCTTCAAGAATAGAGGATGGAAGAACATCACCGTCCGCCATACTCGGCCCGTGCAGTAGGAAGGAGCACGCATGCCGGACAAGTACTACGTCGGGGCGTACTGGGGCCCGCGCAAGGAGACGGCGCTGGAGTGCGCCCGGCGCGCGGAGCTCTTCTTCCACATGCTGGCGCGGTGCGACCCGGCGTTCGCCCAATGGTACCGGGCGGGCCGTGGCTTCCCCCGCGAGCTGCCGGGCTGGCCCGTGCGCCCGGAGATGAAGGAGTTGGAGACACTGTTCCTCAAGGGCAGGAGCCGCACGGACGTCGGCAAGGAAGTCATCGAGGATCTGGGCTTCCACCAGATGGTATGGAATGCCAAGAAGGACGCCATCCACGTCCACCTGACTTGTGGCGGATACTCACCGTGGGGAGGGCCCAATTCGTGCCTGCTCGACCCACTCTGGCCGAGCGCGGTATGGGAACGATTGGTCCGCTCGCCCGTGCTGGCCGAGGTGCTCACCAGTGTGGCCACGGCGTGGGACCCCGACTTCGCCATGGCCAGTTCCTCGGAGATGGTGGACCTCATGGAGAAGGACAGATTCGAGGTCCGCGTGGGCTGGCTGACGTACCTGTCGCGCCGCCTGGGTACGCTGCCGCCGCTACCCGCGCCCGTGCGCATCGAGCCGGTGGGAGAGCTGGGCTGGCTCCTCGTGCTCTCCCCCGAGCCCATGACGGCCAGTAACCCCGAGCACGTGGCGTTCACCGCCCGCATCCGCGAGCTGCTCGACCGGGCAGGGCTCATCGAGCGTCCTCAACCCGAGCCCGCCAACACGTGATGGACGAATCCCCTCAGTCGAAGGGAATCACGGACAGCTTCGCGCCCGCGGGCACGTCCAGCAGCTCCTTGGCCTTCGCTGGCAGGTAGGCGTTCTTGTCGTCCAGCCGGGCCGTGGTGCGCACCGAGCGGAAGCGGTTGCGCCCCGACTCGCGCTCGTAGGACACGAGCACGTCATCGCCCTCCATCTCGAAGTCCTCTTCCGCCAGCTTCACCGAGCGGTAGCGGCGCACCAGGGTGATGTCCGAGAGGTTCGCCTCGAAGTGCGGACCCCCGTCGAATGGATCGATGCGCTCCACGTAGCGGAAGCCCACTCGCTCCAGCATCCGCTGCACGCCCTTGGTGTTGGGCCCCACCTCGCCGAGCACCTTCTGCACGCGCTCGGGGAAGAGCGACGCGTAGATGTCCGAGTTGGGGAACAGCTCCTTGATGAACTCCTTGTTCTGCCGGCTGAGGCGATCCGCCTCGTGGTAGGTGAGGCCGGTGAACTTCTTGCCGCACGCCTCCCACAAGAGGCTGCGTCCGTCCGGCAGCAGCGGCGGCAGCAGCTCGGCGAGCACCCGCGGGCGGAAGAGCCGCTTGTGCATGGCCATGAAGAGGAAGCGCACGTAGGACAGTTGCTTGCCGGGCTTGTCCGGCGTGGCGCGGTAGGGCGGATCCACCACCAGGCCGCCAATCTCCGTGGGGCCCTCGTAGTTGTAGCCGATGGACAGCACCTTGTGCCGGAAGTGCCGGCCGATGGTGGCCGAGTAGTGCTCGCGCTCGGAGACGTCGTAGTAGGTGTGCGGCGCCTCGTAGGTGCCGTGCTGCGCGATGATCATCGACGTACCGATGATGAGCTCGTTGCGCACGTCCTCCAGGACGAAGAGGTACTCGCGCTCGAAGGGGTTCTTCACCTTGCCCGCGAAGCTCTTCACGGACTTGTCGATGATGGCCTCGAGCGTCTCCTCGTTGTTGGGCAGGTTGACGGTGTTGAGCACCGCGGCGAGCCGCTTCAGGCCGGGTAGGTCGGTCTTCTGGACATCGCGCAGGACGAGCATGGGAGCACCCGGATCACCCCTCGGACGGGTAACCCCAGAGGGGGGGCACCATACACCACCCGGGTACGCAGTCAGCCGCTCGTCTGCTACCCCGCTTCGACGCGCCGCGTCGAGCCCATGGTTTGCTCGGCTGGCCGCCGGGTTTCGCTAATTCCTTACACCTCTAAGAAAGACAGTCTCCGAGGGACAACCGCTCTCCTGGTCGCCTGCATGGCTGTCAAGGCAAAAGACGTCGTATGAGGGCACACCCCCGAGAGGAGAACCGAGATGAGCGACGCGCGTGAAGGGGCGGTGCCCCACCTGAGCTCCGAGGAGTTTCGACGACTGGGCCATCGGATGGTGGACTGGATCGCGGACTACTGGTCCCGGCTGGAGTCCTTCCCGGTGCGCGCAGCGGTGGCTCCGGGCGAGGTGATGGCGAAGCTCCCCGCGCACCCGCCCGAGGACGGTCTGGGCGGCGATGAAGGCTGGGAGGCCGTCTTCCGCGATCTGGAGGAGGTGGTGCTGCCCGGCATCACCCACTGGCAGTCGCCGTCCTTCTTCGCCTACTTCCCCGCCAACGCCTCGGGGCCCGCGGTGCTCGGTGAGCTGCTGTCCGCGGGCCTGGGTGTGCAGGGCATGCTCTGGTCCACCAGCCCCGCGGCCACCGAGATGGAGACGCGCGTGCTGGACTGGCTGGCCGAGCTCACCGGACTGCCCGCCTCCTTCCGCTCGGACTCGGGCACCGGCGGCGGCGTCATCCAGGGCACTGCCAGCGAGGCCACTCTGGTGGCCATGGTCGCCGCGCGTGAGCGTGTGCGTCGCGCGCTCGGCCGGGAGACGGAGCTGGTCGCCTATACCTCCACGCAGGCGCACTCGTCCGTGTTGAAGGCGGCCATGCTGTCCGGCGTGGTGCGCGGCGTTTCAGACGACGTCCACCTGCGGCAGCTCGGCACGGACGGCACCTATGCCCTGCGCCCGGAGGTGCTGGAGCAGGCCATCCGCGAGGACCTGGCCGCTGGCCGCCAGCCCTTCTTCGTGTGCGCGTCGTTGGGCACCACCTCCTCGGGTGCCATGGACCCGGTGCGCGCCATCAGCGAGGTGCTGGAGCGCACAGGTTTCACCGCTTCGGGTGGCTGGCTGCACGTGGACGCGGCGTGGGCAGGCTCGGCGCTCGTCTGCCCCGAGCACCGCGCCATGTTGGAGGGCCTGGAGGCCGTGGACTCCTTCGCCTTCAACCCGCACAAGTGGCTGCTCACCAACTTCGACTGCAATGCCTTCTACACGCGCGAGCGCAAGGCCCTGCTGGACGCGCTGAGCGTCATGCCCGAGTACCTGCGCAACGCGGCCACCGCGAGCGGCGCGGTCATCGACTACCGGGACTGGCAGGTTCCGCTTGGCCGTCGCTTCCGGGCGCTGAAGCTGTGGTTCGTGCTGCGCCACTACGGGGCGAAGGGCCTGCGGGCCTACATTCGCGAGCACGTGCGACAGGCGGAGCTATTCGCGTCCTGGGTGGAGGCGGATGAGCGCTTCGAGCTGTCCACGCCACGCTCGCTGGCGCTGGTGTGCTTCCGGCTGAGGCCCGCCCCCGGCGAGGCACCCGCGGCCACGGACGCGCGCAATCGCCAACTGCTG
The DNA here is from genome assembly GCF_026626635.1 of Archangium lansingense. Lineage (GTDB taxonomy): Bacteria > Myxococcota > Myxococcia > Myxococcales > Myxococcaceae > Archangium > Archangium lansingense. Next base: position 11,641,717 of record NZ_JAPNKA010000001.1, on the reverse strand, counting down.
GACCGGCTGAACGCGGGCGGCAAGGCCTTCCTTACCCACACTGTGTTGCCCGGGGTGGACGGAGCGCCCGCGCGCTACGTGTTGCGCATGGCCATCGGCTCCCCGCGCACCGAGGAGCGGCACGTGCGCGCGGTGTGGGAGCAGCTCGCGGCGCTCGCGAAGGAGGCGTGAGCCGCGGCCGGGCGCCTATTGGTTGATGAGCGGCTGCAGCACGCCGAGCCGCTCGATGTCCTGGCTCACGGCCGAGCGCACCGCGTCGAGGACGGCCTCGTCGGAGAAGTGCTTCACGAGGAGCATCCCGGGGGTGACGAAGGAGAGCGCCTGGTCGAGCTGACGTCGCAGGTGCTCGAGGGTGAAGAGGGTAAGGCCGAAGCGCCGGCCATCCCGCAGGCGGACCACGACGTCCAGGCTGTCGCTCTGGGTCGAGGCGAATTCGTCGGCGACCAGCACGGAGGCGATGGGCCCGTCCTTCAAGTCGAGGGAGCGCATGGTGGGAGGAATGTAGCCATCCGCCGGGCAGGGGAGGGGTGCCCCGTGGGGCTCCCGTCCACCGTTGTACCTTCCGGCGGGAATGCCATGGCGGGAGAGACGGTATAGGTTCAGGTCACGGGAGGAACGTCTGAAGTCACCTCGCAGGCCCACGAAGGACCAGTTGCTCGCCGCGGTGGGGCGCCACATGCCGGACCTCATCGCGCCCGGGTTGAGGATCCTCTTCTGTGGCATCAACCCCAGCGTGTACTCCGCCGTGGTGGGCTACCACTTCGCGCGGCCGGGCAACCGCTTCTGGCCGGCGTTGCAGGCCTCGGGCTTCACGGGCCGCCTGTTGGCGCCCTCCGAGCAGGAGGAGCTGCTCACGCTCGGGTACGGCATCACCAACGTGGTGGACCGGGCCACGGTGTCCGCGGACGTGCTGACGGCTGAGGAGCTGGCCGAGGGCGGGCGGCGGTTGGAGGCAAAGGTGCGGCGCTATCGTCCCCAGTGTCTGGCGGTGCTGGGGATTGGCGCCTGGCGCACGGCCTTTGGACACCCCAAGGCTTCACTGGGCCCCCAGCCGGAGTCGCTGGGCGGTGCTCGCGTCTGGGTGCTCCCCAATCCGAGTGGGTTGAACGCGCACTACCGGCCCGAGGACCTGGCGCGGCTGTTCCTTGAACTACGGCTGGCCGTGGACACGTCGCGCCCGTAGTCTTGAAAACCTGATCACCAGGAGAGCAACAACATGAAGATCGTGGTCGATTGGGATCGCTGTGAAGCCAATGGCGTCTGCGTGCGCGCTGCCTCCGAGGCGTTCAACCTCGATGAGAAGGACCAGCTGCACGTGCTCGTCGAGAACGTGACGCCCGAGCTGCGCGCCAAGGTGGAGCAGGCCGTGCGCGACTGCCCGCGTCAGGCGCTCTCGCTCTCCAAGGATTGAGTCTGGGTCACCCGTCGTCATTCCCCCAACACAGGAAGGACCGATTCATGCAGCCCAACGAGACGAATCAGAGCGCGGCCCGCCCGGCCGCTGACTTCAACCCGTACGCCCCCGGGTACGACCAGAACCCGTACCCCGCGCTCGAGAAGTTGCGGGCCGAGGCGCAGCTCCAGTACTGGCCCGCGGGGCGTGCCTGGCTCCTCAGCCGGTATGACGACGCCGTCGCCGTGCTCCGTGACAGCAAGCGGTTCACCGCCGACCGGAGCGAGTGGGAGTTCGCTTCGGTGCTGGGCTCGGCCGTGCTCATCCCCGAGCTCGAGGAGTTGAACAAATACGGGCTGTTCTCGCTGGCCAACCAGGACCATGCCCGGGTGCGCAAGCTCGTCAGCCCGGCGCTCACCCCGCGCGCCATCGAGCGGCTGAAGCCGGAGATTCAAGCCATCGTCGAGGATGTGCTCGACGCGGCCGCCGCCAAGGGCACCATCGACGTGACGCTCGACTTCGCGGAGAAGATTCCCGCCCGGGTGATCGGCTCCATGCTGAAGATGCCCAAGGGCCGCGAGGAGTTGTTCCTGCGTTTCACGGACGCCGTGGTGAAGTGCTTCCTCCCCGGCATGGTGAACCCCCAGGAGCTGGACGGCCTGCGCGCCGACATGCGTGAGGGCATCGAGCTCGTCAAGGCGACGATCGAGGACCGGCGCAACGCCCCCTTGGAGAACGACATCCTCACCACCCTCATCCAGACCGAGGAGCAGGGGGAGCGGCTCAACAAGGGGGAGCTGCTTGCCCTGGCGTCCGCGCTCATCGTGGGAGGCTTCGAGACCACCGTCCACCTGATCGCCTTCACCATCTACAACGTGCTCCATCGTCCCGAGGTGCTCGCACAGGTGAGGGCCGAGCCCGACCTGCTGCGCAACACCATCGAAGAGGTGCTCCGCCACGACAACTTCGGGAAGATGGGCATCGCGCGCTACGCCCTCGAGGACGTGGAGATGGGCGGGGCGACGATCAAGAAGGGCCAGATGCTCCTGGTCATGCTGGGCAGCGCGCTGCGGGACTCGGCCACGTTCGACAAGGCCGAGGTCTTCGACGTGCGGCGCAACACCAACGCGAGCATCGCCTTTGGTCACGGGGCCCACTACTGCCTCGGGGCGAACCTGGCGCGGCTGGAGGTGCAGCTCGCCGTGGGCGCCTTCCTGCGCCGCTTCCCGGAGATGAAGCTCCTGGGGCAGCCCTCGTTCGGGCAGCACCCGGTGATTCGCAAGATGGAGTCGCTCAAGGTCCAGCTCAACCCGACGGTCTGAGCACGAACGTTGTACCGGCTCGTGGGTCCGCGGCGCTCTACTGGCCGCGGCCCCCGAGTGCCTGCTCCACGGCCTCGTGGAAGTAGCGCAGGCCGTGCTCGAAGCGGGCCAGGCGCAGTGCGGCGTTGGCGCCCGAGCGCAGCCCGCGCTGGATGGACTCGCCCAGGTGGATGTCCTCCCGCACCGAGTCCATGAGCAGGTCCACATGCTCGTCCCAGTGCCGGAAGGCCTTCTCGTTGGCGGGCGCCTCGGGGATGAGCGTGAAGGTGCGGAAGTCCGTCCGATCCAACTCCAGCGGGAACACGGTGGTGATGTTGACGTGGTCCTCGAGCACCAGCATCAGCGTGTTGGGGAAGATGAAGTAGAGGATGTTGGCGTGCTGGCGCAGCCGCCACGTCTCCTCGGGAGTGCCCGCCAGGTCGCGCAGGGTGCGCTTGGGGAAGACGCACCGCTGGTGGGGCGCCAGCCGATCCATCAGCCCCACGTTGTCGATGAAGAGCGGGTAGATGGAGGTCCGGTGCGCGTTGCGCACGTGGTAGGCCTCGAGGAAGAGCTCGATGGCGAGCTTCCAGTTGAGCTTCAGCTCGAAGCGCTGGGGCCGGTACACCACGTGCGTCTCCAGCCGGTAGCTGGCGAGCTCGGCAGCGAGGGGCGATAGGAAGGCATCCGCGGCGAAGCGCGAGTCCTTACGGCCCTGGGCCCAGAGGAAGCCGAAGCGCTCCGCGACGGATACGCGCGCCAGTCCCACGGACTCGGAGGGGCGGCTGGGGAAGCCCGCCTCGTGGGGCACCGCGCGCAGGCTGCCCTCGGTGTCATACGTCCAGCCGTGGTAGGGGCAGACGAAGGCGTGCTTGTGTCGGCCACACGCCTCCTCCACCAGCCGCGTCCCCCGGTGACGGCAGACGTTGAGGAAGGCGGCCGGTTCTCCCAAGGGCGTGCGGCACAGGAGCAGCGGCAGGCCACTCGCGTCGTGGGTGAGGTAGTCCCCTGCCTCGGGCAGTTGCGAGCGGTGCGCCACCAGCAGGGGGCGGCGCTGGAAGAGCAGCTCCCGCTCCGCTTCCAGCCGCTCCGCGCGCAGGTAGGCCTCTACGGGGATGCGCGACTCCTCGGCCTCCATGTGCGTGGTGCCCGTGCGCAGATGCTCCTGGATGCGCCGGATGAGCTCGACCTGGGTCGCGTGGTCCATGAAATCCCCCTGGGGGCGGTGAGGGTATTCCACCCACATCCTGGCCGCACACGGAATCGGGAAGGGCGTTCGCCCGTGTGCACTGCGCCTACGCCGTGTTGTGGAGTCGCTTCGAACGTTGCTTCGCCAAGGGTGGACTGTGTGGCGAATGGAGCCGGGACGCGGAGTGCGAGCGGCCACGGGCGCAGGACACGCTGCGAGTGGAGCAGGTGCATCCGCCCTCTCAGAAGTCAGAAGTGCGTAATTCACATACGTGTGTGTCAATCATTCGTCACTCGACAGCGGAGCGTGCGGCCGGTACATGCGCCGCCCTTCAATGAATCCGTCTCTTCCCGCACTGGCGCGCCTGTTTTCCCCCGAGGGCTGTACCCCGGAGCAGCAGCGATTGTTGCTGAGTCTGCTCGAGCGGCTCGCCGTGCCGGTAGACACGACACGTGAGTCGGCCGTGCTCGCGCAGGAGTGGCAGCGGACGAGCACGCTCGATGATGGGCGCCGAGTGGATCCGCGCGAGCTGCCAGCGCGGGGTGAAAGCCCGGAGTTGGTCGTGGAGCAGCTGCGGCACCTGATGAGGGGCACGGCATCTGGCCTGAACCTGTCTGGGATGATCGGGGCCGTGGCCACGGTGCTCGCGAGCAGCGGTGAGGCGCGGCGCGACGAGGGCCTTCGGGCGGATGAGGCGGAGTCGCGCGTGGCCGCCATGGTGTCGCGAGTGGTGGGCTATGACGAGGAGCGGAGCGGAGGCCGCATCACGTCGGGCGCGCGGGCGGCGGTGCTGGCGGGATTGCGCGTGGCCATCGCGAAGCATGCGCCGGAGGCTCGGAGGAAGGGCGTGCCGCGCAACCTCTACTGCTTTGTCTCGGAGGGGATGGAGGACTCCCTGCTCGAGGCGGTGGAGACCACGGGGCTTGGCAGCTACCACCTCATTCGCGTGAGGACGTGCGAGGACGGCACCATGGCCGCCGCGGATCTGCGCACGAAGATGTTGGCCGTCGCCTCGGGCGGGGACGTGCCCCTCTACGTGGTGGCCTCCACGGGGGCTGAGGGCTGCCCCACCTTCGACGACGTGAAGGAGCTGCGTGAGGTCGCGGACTCTGTCACCACGCAGTACGGGTTGCAGCCCGTGCACCTGCACGCGGATGCGGCGTGGGGTGGCCTCTACTGCGTCTTCAACGGCTATGACCTCCAGGACAACCCGCTCGGCTTCGAGACCCCGGTGCAGGAGGAGCTCACGCGGCTGCGGACGCGGCTGCGACACCTGCACCTGGCGGACTCGGTGGGCCTGGACTTCCGGTGGTTGGGGCGGGCCTCGTACCCCGCGGGTCTCTTCCTGCTTGGGAACGGCGCGGAGCTCCGGCTGGTGGGCCTGCGCGCATTGGAGGCTCCGAGTGCGCTGGCCCTCCACGCGCAGCTGCGCTCCTTTGGGCTGGAGGGGTACCGCCGCCTGTTGGCCGAGATGCTCGAGCTGGAGCGCGCGCCCCGGGGTGGCGCGGGACGGGGCCTGTCGGGTGTCTTGACGAGGTCCGGCTCGACGCGGCGGAGCGGGTCCCCCGAGGGACTGGAGCTGCCCTCGGACCTCGTGCCGGGGGTGATGCCCTTCGCTGGAGCCCGCTCGTCACTGGCTCGGCCGCGGAACTGAGCCGAGCTCCTGGCCGGACGTCCCTGGAGTGAGCGGGCGGCCTCTTGACGAGGGGGGCCCATGTTGGTTTTCAGGGGAGATGCCGTCCACGAAGAACAAGGTCGCGCTGGTCCTGAGCTACCAGTACCCGGGCAAGTACGCGCTCACCGTCCTCGCGGGGGCGGTGGAGGCGGATGCGGTGGGGCAGGACGTGGCCCTGCGCTTCCCGAGGGACCGGGAGTCGCTGCTGGCCGCGGTGCGCGAGTGCCACGACGCGGGGTACCGGGTGGTGGTGGCGTGGTCGTTCTACTCGGCGAGCTTCCCCGGCGCGGTGGAGGAGCTGGCCTGGCTGCGGGAGCGGCTGGAGGGCCGTGAGGTGCTGTGCATCGCGGGTGGGGTGCACGCCACGGCGGAGACGGAGCAGACGTTGCGAGGGGGCTTCGAGCTGGTGGCGGTGGGCGAGGGAGAGCCCGTGCTGCTGGAGCTGCTAGGCCGGCTGGTGCGCGGGGAGGACCCGAAGCAGACGCGGGGAATGTCGAGGCTGGTGGACGGGCGGATGGTGTCGCAGGGGCGTGGGGAGGGCGTGGTGATGGACACGTACCCGCCGTTCGCGGCGAGGCACAGGATGTTTGGGGCCATCGAGATTACGCGGGGCTGCATCTACGCGTGCCGGTTCTGCCAGACGCCGTTCATGAACAAGGCGCGGTTCCGGCATCGGAGCGTGGAGAACATCGCGCGCTGGACGCGGGTGTTGCGCGAGGCGGGCAAGCGGGACGTGCGCTTCATCACGCCGACGTCCATGTCGTACGGCACGGCGGACGAGTCGGTGAACCTGGAGGCGCTCGAGCGGATGCTGGCGGCGGTGCGCGAGGCGATGAGCCCTGGGGGGCGGGTGTTCTACGGGACCTTCCCCTCGGAGGTGAGGCCGGAGCACGTGACGCCCGAGGCGCTGGCCTTGCTCAAGCGCTACGTGGACAACGACAACCTCATCATCGGAGGCCAGTCCGGGAGCGAGCGGATTCTGCAGGCGAGCCACCGGGGGCACGACGTGGAGACGGTGGTGCGGGCGGCGAGCCTGGCGGTGGAGGCGGGCTTCGTGCCGAACGTGGACTTCATCCTGGGGCTGCCGGGAGAGACGCCGGAGGACGTGAGGGCGACGCTGGCCCTGATGCAGAGGTTGTCGGAGCTCGGGGCGAAGGTGCACGGGCACACGTTCATGCCGCTGCCGGGGACACCGTATCGCGATGCACCGCCGGGCTCGGTGGATGACGAGACGCGGAAGGAATTGGACCGGCTGGCCTCACAGGGCCGGCTCTACGGTCACTGGAAGCAGCAGGTGGCCCTGGCGAACGGAATCGCCGCGAGGCGCCAGCCCAGACGCTAAGCCATTTGCTTCCGCTTCCGGCTGTCGAACACCTGGGCCGGCTCCCCGTCGAGGGTGGTGTCCTCGAAGGCCCCGTCCATGTACTCACCAATCACGCGACGCCAGAATGCGATGGCGGCCTGATTGGCGGAGAGCTGCGACAACTCCCACGTGCCCGGGAATCGGTCGAAGAGGGCGAACGCGGCCTTGCGTCCCACGCCGTGCCGGCGCTCGCCGCGGAGCACGAAGAACTCGGACAGGTGGAAGTCGCGCCCGGGAGTCATGAACGGGAAGGGCGCCTGGCCCACCATGGCGAAGCCCGCGGGCCGGCCGTCGAGCCGGAAGAGCATGGGGTGACAGCCCTCCTTCCCCGAGAGCCAGTAGGGAAGGTAGTCGGGCTGCCAGAGGCCGTCGGCATCCAGCGAGTAGCTGTTACCGAACTCGCTCAGGTCGTGCAGGTACAGCGGGTACAGGTGGCGCAGGAGCGTGTGCTCCGCGGGAGAGACGGGGAGGACCGTGAGCGTCATGGTCCTCGCACCGTACCTGCTCCCTCTCTTTTTGGGAGAGGGCCGCGGGAGGAGCCGGAGTGATCGGCCCCTCCCACGGACTGACTACGGACTACGGGTTGGGCAGGCCGAACGAGGAGGAAGTGCTCGAACTCGACCAGTCACTGGCCTGGTTCGTGTCCACCCCTCCGGCCAGGCGCTGCATCGACTTACCGGTGGTCGAGGACGCGAGGCCGCTCCAGATCACGCCGACTTCCACGGCGGTCGGGGCGGTGGTGTACGTGCAGAGCGCCCCGCCGCAGTTAGCCGGCAGCCAGAGTCCCTCGGCCTGGATGGCCTGGAGCTGCCCCGGGTACTGGGTAACCGTCTGGCCGGGGGCTACGAAAGGAACAGCGTCCTGCGTGTTCCCCGTAGCATCCTTCATCCGGATGACGCGGTTCGAGTTGACGCCAAGGCCCGTGGCACTCCCGACGACATCCCACGCCGTGTCGTAGTTGTAGGTGGCGGGGTACTGCGCCTTCCCGGTGGTCTCCGAGAGGTCGCCGGCCGCGGGAGTGAGGTGCACCACGATGATGTCACCGGCCGCCACCGAGATGTTGGGCAGCGTGGCGAGCGGGGTGGAGGTGCCATCCGCCACCAGGGTCATGTTCTCCACGGTGCCCGCCTGCACCACGAGCAGCTCGATGAGGTCCTTACCGCCCGAGATGTTGGGGTTCATCTCGTTGATGAGGAGCCGGGCGGGCACCCGGTAGCCGTTGAAGCTGGCGTTGTTGGCCGCCGCATCGACGCCTCCGCCCGCGGTGTCCTTCACGCTGGAGGCCGCCGTCACCGTGTAGCCCGTGCCTCCCACCTGCGTGGAGGTGGTGAGCTGGACCTGGCGGCCCGTCACGGTGGCGGCCGAGGCCACCAGTCCGTTGTTGATGGCGAACTGGCTGCCATTGGCGAGCACGCTGGCAGGGTCGACATGCCGGTCGAAGTTCACCACGACGCTCGTGCTGCTGGTGGCCGTGGCACTCGTGACCTTGGGAGCCGGGCACGAATGAACGGTGAGGTCGCTGGTTGCCCAGGCGGAGGGCTGGGCCTGGTTGTTGGTCGCATTGACGAACCGCCACATGGGAGCATTCGTGGTGACGGAGCAGTTCTGCACCACGTCGAGCGCGTCCTGCACCGCGTTGGTGATGCGCAGCTTGAGGCCGTTGCTATTGGCGGTGTTGCCCAGGGTCACGATGCTCGCCGAGACGTTCCCCGTGCTGGCTGCGACGAAGGCGCTGCTCACCGTGCCACTGAGGGTGATGAGCTCGCTCTCATAGTCAGCCCCGCCGTTGGTGGCCAGGTCGACATTGCTCACGTCGTTGCGGAGGAAGTCCACCGACTCCCCGGTGCTGTGCACGGTGAAGGAGGTGGTGTCGATCTTGGTGACGCGCACCATGCCGCCCGACGTGGCCCGCTCGGTGGCAAAGAAGGTCACGCGGTCACCCACCGCGGGCACGGGGGTGAGCGTGGCCGGGTCCACCGCGACGAAGACGGCCGGACCGTTCTTCTCGCCCTGGATGAAGAAGCCCGCGGGGTCGTTGGCGGCGGTACCGGTGAGCGGCTTCGTATAGGTGACGAGCGCGTAGGTCACGGGCTGGTTGATGGCACCGTCCGGCTGACTGCGGATGGCGGCGATGTTCGCCGAGATGTCGGCCGGATTGATGAAGTTGTACGTCTCGGGCTTCACGGCCTCCGCGTTGCCCGCCACGTCCACGGAGAAGAACCTCAGCGAGGTGGTGGCGGAGATGGCGATGGCCGCGGTGTAGCGCGTCGAGCCCGTGGTGGGCTCGCTGCCGTCGAGCGTGTAGTACGTGGCCGCGCACCCGGTGTTGCTGTCGGAGCAGGCCAGGGTGACGCTCTGGGCCGAGGCGTACGTGCCGCCCTTGGGAGTGGCCGTGGTGGTGGGCGCCACCGTGTCGATGACGTACGTCACGGTCTTCACGGCCTCCGCGTTGCCCGCCGTGTCCACGGAGAAGAACTTCAGCGAGGTGGTGGCGGAGATGGAGATGGCCGCGGTGTAGCGCGTCGAGCCCGTGGTCGGCGTGCTGCCATCGCGCGTGTAGTACGTGTTCGCGCAGCCGCTGCCGCCGGTGTCATCGGTGCAGGCCAGGGTGACGCTCTGCGCGGTGCGGTACGTGCCGCCCGCAGGGGTGGCCGAGGTGGTGGGCGCGACCGTGTCGAAGTCGTACACCTCCGTGTGGGTGGTGCTCACGTTGCCGACCTTGTCCACCGCCAGGAACTTGAGGGTGGTGTCGGCGGAGATGGCGATCGGCGCGGTGTACGTGGCCGAGCCCGTGGTGGGCGCGCTGCCGTCGAGCGTGTAGTGGATGGAGGCGCAGCCGCTGCCCGAGGCGTTGTCGGTGCAGGTCAGGGTGACGTTCTGCGCGGTGGTGTAGAGGCCACCGGCCGGGGCCGCGGCCACCGTCGGCTTCACCGTGTCGATGACGTACGTCTCGGTGTGCACGCTCTCGTCATTGCCCGCGGCATCCACGGAGAAGAACTTCAGCGTGGTGTTGGCGGCGATGGTGAGGGGCGCGGTGTACTTGCTGGAGGAGCGCGTGGGCGTGCTGCCATCCACGGTGAAGTGCGTGGCGGTGCAGCCGGTGCCCGAGCCGTCCGTGCACAGCAGCGTGACGGACTGCGTGCCGCCGTAGGAGCCACCGAAGGGGATGGCCGAGCTCGTGGGCGCCACCGTGTCGATCGTATAGGTCTCGGTGCGGACGCTGCTGGCGTTGCCCACCGAGTCCACCGCGTAGAACTTGAGGGTGATGTTGGCCGTCACGGAGATGGGGCTGGAGTACGTCGCCGAGCTCGCGGAGGGCGTGCTGCCATCGGTGGTGTAGTAGATGGCGGAGCAGGAGTTGCCGCTGGAGCCATCGGTGCAGCTCAGGACGACGCTCTGCGCGGTGCGGTAGGTGCCGCCCAGGGGAGCGGCGGACACGGACGGCGCCGACGTGTCGATGACGTAGGCGGCCACCTGCACGGCCTCGGCGTTACCGGCCGTGTCCACGGAGAAGAACTGCACCGTGGTGTCGGCGGTGATGGAGAGGGCCGCGGAGTAGACCGGCGAGCTGGTCGTCGGCGTGGAACCGTCGGTGGTGTAGTACGTGGCCGTGCAGCCGCTACCGGTGCCGTCGTTGCAGGCCAGCACCACGCTCTGGGAGCCGCCGTACGTACCCGCCGCAGGGGTGGCGGTGGTGGTGGGCGCGGCCGTGTCGATCTCGTACGTCTCGGTGTGAATCGCCTCGGCGTTGCCGGCCGTGTCCACGGAGAAGAACTTCACCGTGGTGTTGGCGGTGAGGGAGAGAGCCGCGGAGTAGACGGGAGAGCTGGTCGTCGGCGTGGAGCCGTCGAGGGTGTAGTACGTGGCCGCGCAGCCGCTGCCCGAGCCATCCGTGCACGCGAGCACGACGCTCTGGTGGGCGTTGAAGAGGCCGCCGGCCGGGGTGGCCGTGGTGGTGGGGGCCGCCGTGTCGATCTCGTACGTCTCGGTGTGAATCGCCTCGGCGTTGCCGGCCCGGTCCACGGAGAAGAACTTCACCGTGGTGTTGGCGGTGAGGGAGAGAGCCGCGGAGTAGGTCGGCGAGCTGGTCGTCGGCGTGGAGCCGTCGAGGGTGTAGTGCGTGGCCGCGCAGCCGCTGCCCGAGCCGTCCGTGCACGCGAGCACGACGCTCTGGCTGGCGTTGAAGAGGCCGCCGGCCGGGGTGGCCGTGGTGGTGGGGGCCGCCGTGTCGATCTCGTACGTCTCGGTGCGGACCGCCCCGGCGTTGCCGGCCCGGTCCACGGAGAAGAACTTCAGCGTGGTGTTGGCGGTGAGGGAGAGGGCCGCGGAGTAGACGGGAGAGCTGGTCGTCGGCGTGGAGCCGTCGAGGGTGTAGTGCGTGGCCGCGCAGCCGCTGCCCGAGCCATCCGTGCACGCGAGCACGACGCTCTGGTGGGCGTTGAAGAGGCCGCCAGCGGGGGTGGCCGTGGTGGTGGGGGCCGCCGTGTCGATGTTGTACGTCTCGGTGTGAACCGCCTCGGCGTTGCCGGCCCGGTCCACGGAGAAGAACTTCAGCGTGGTGTTGGCGGTGAGGGAGAGGGCCGCGGAGTAGACAGGAGAGCTGGTCGTCGGCGTGGAGCCGTCGAGGGTGTAGTGCGTGGCCGCGCATCCGCTGCCCGAGCCATCCGTGCACGCGAGCACGACGCTCTGGTGGGCGTTGTATAGGCCGCCGGCCGGGGTGGCCGTGGTGGTGGGGGCCACCGTGTCGATGTTGTACGTCTCGGTGCGGACCGCCTCGGAGTTGCCAGCCTGGTCCACGGAGAAGAACTTCACCGTGGTGGTGGTGGTGATGGAGAGAGCCGCGGTGTAGGTCGGCGAGCTGGTCGTCGGCGTGGAGCCGTCGAGGGTGTAGTGCGTGGCCGTGCAGCCGCTGCCGGTGCCATCGTTGCAGCTCAGCACGACGCTCTGGCTGACGTTGAAGAGGCCGCCAGCCGGGGTGGCCGTGGTGATGGGGGCCGCCGTGTCGATGTTGTACGTCTCGGTGCGGACCGCCTCGGCGTTGCCGGCCTGGTCCACGGAGAAGAACTTCAGCGTGGTGTTGGCGGTGAGGGAGAGGGCCGCGGAGTAGACGGGAGAGCTGGTCGTCGGCGTGGAGCCGTCGAGGGTGTAGTGCGTGGCCGCGCAGCCGCTGCCGGTGCCGTCGTTGCAGCTCAGCACGACGCTCTGGTGGGTGTTGTACAGGCCGCCGGCCGGGGTGGCCGTGGTGGTGGGCGCGTCGGTCTCGAGCGTGTACGTCTCGGTGTGAACCGGCTCGGAGATGCCGAGCTTGTCCACGGAGAAGAACTTCAGCGTGGTGGTGGCGGTGATGGAGATGGCCGTGGTGTAGGTCGGCGAGCTGGTAGTGGGCTCGGAGCCATCGGTGGTGTAGTGCGTGGTCGCGCAGCCGCTGCCGGTGCCGTCATCGCACGCGAGCGCGACGCTCTGGGGGGCGTTGTACGCGCCGCCGGCCGGGGTGGCCGTGGTGGTGGGCGGCGCCGAGTCCACGACGAAGGCCTGGCTCTGGGCGCTCTCCGCGTTGCCCGACTTGTCCACGGAGAAGAACTTCACCGTGCCGTTCTGCGTGAGGGCCACCGGGGCCGAGTAGCGCGTCGAGCTCGTGGAGGGCGCGGAGCCGTCGGTGGTGTAGTACGTGGCGTCGCAGCCGCTGCCCGTGCCGTCATCGCACAGCAGCGTCACGGAGACGCTCTCCTTGAAGGTTCCACCCTGCGGGGAGATCCGGGTCGACGGAGGCGTCGTATCCGCGGGCGGCGTAACGGGTGGGGGATTCGGATCACACGCGCTCGCGAACTGGAGCGCGAGCAGAGCCAGGACGAGCCGGCTCGACCAGGAAGAGATGGGGGTCATCAATACTCCAGTGGCGGATTTTTACGGCGAGAGAAGCCTTCCACTGGCTGGTACTTCGTCGCAAGTTCCCCCCCGGATGACGCATCGCGCTCCCGTCTCGTGGACGTGACAGACGGGTGAATTCCTGAAATCCCTCCTCGGGAATTCCAGCCGAATCTGGAACCCGGGGTTACTGGTGCGCAGTTCCAGGACGGCTACTGTGCGGAGCCGCGATGCGCTTCAAGTTTGTCCATGCCGCCGATCTGCACCTGGATACTCCCTTCCGCGGCGTGCCCGCCGACTCGGGACTGCTGAGCATCTTTCAGCAAGCCACCTTCCGGGCCTTCTCCCGCATCGTGGACCTGTGCCTGCGCGAGCACGTGGCCTTCCTGCTGCTGGCGGGGGACCTCTTCGATGCGAAGGACCGCTCGGTGCGCGCGCGGCTGGCGCTGCGGCGGGAGCTGGACCGGCTGCATGTGGCGGGCATCCAGACTTTCATTGTCCACGGCAACCATGATCCGTTGAGCGGGGACACGGGAGCGCTCGGGCTGCCGGAGTCGGTGAAGGTGTTTGGCTCGGAGTGGGAAGAGGTGGAGGTGCGCCGCGAGGGGCGGCTGCTGTGCCGGGTACAGGGCGTCTCCTATCCAGAGGTGGAGGTGCGCGAGAACCTGTCGGCGCGCTTCCGTCGGACGGCGCCGGACTTCACGGTGGGCCTGCTGCACGCGAACCTGGGCGGAGTGGAGGGGCACGCCAACTACGCGCCCTGCACCGTGGAGGAGCTGAGCGCGCGGGGCCTGGATTACTGGGCGCTGGGCCACGTGCACACACGCGCCGAGTACACGCTCGCGGGGGGCGCGGTGGCCGTGTACCCGGGAAACCCGCAGGGGCGGCACGTGAACGAGCCGGGTGAGCGCGGCTGTGTGCTGGTGGAGGTGGAGGAAGGGAGGACGCGGCGCCGCTTCGTCGCGGTGGACCAGGTGCGTTGGCACCGGCTGGAGGTGGGGCTCACGGGGCTCGGGTCGCTGGATGGGCTCGTGGCCGCGGTGACGGAGCAGGTGGACGCGAGCTGCCCGGACGCGCTGGACGGGCACGCGGTGCGCCTCACGCTCACGGGCCGGGGGCCGCTGCACCGAGAGCTGTCCGGACCTGATGCACTCACCCAACTGGAGGCGGACCTGCGCGAGCAGCTCGCCCTGCGCCATCCGCCGGTGCTGCTGGAGTCCCTGCGCGATGCGAGCCGGCCTGAGCTGGACCTCGAGGCGGTGCGCCTGGCGGGTGGCTTCTCCGGGACGCTGCTGGCCGAGGCCGAGGCACTGGTGGCGCAGCCGGAGGCGCTGGAGGCGTTGTGGAGGGAGGATGCGGAGCTGCGTGCGCTAGGACAGCGCTTGCGGCGGCTGGGCGTGGAGGTCCTGGACGCACCCCGTCCGGAGCTGGTGGAGCAGGCGAGTGTGCAGGTGGTGGAGCAGCTCAACGAGGAGGACGTGGCGTGAGTGGGGGCCTGCGAATCGACGTGCTGAAGGTGCACGGCTTCGGCCACTTCTCCGGCTACGAGCTGGAGCTGGGGCCGGGCCTCAACCTGCTGTACGGGCCGAACGAGGCGGGCAAGAGCACGCTGCTCGCGTTCCTCCGCGGCATGCTGTTCGGCTTCGAGAGGCGTGGCCGCTCGGAGTCCCGGTACGAGCCCGAGTCGGGGGCCTTCGGTGGCGAGCTGTGCGTGAGGTCGGGGGCGGGCCCGCTGGTGGTGCGCCGGGTCGCGGACAAGCGCGGGAAGACGGCGGTGACGGTGCTCAGCGCAGAGGGGCAGGAGCTGCCCTCCTCTCGGCTGGACGAGGCACTGGCGCACGTGTCGCGGGAGCTGTTCTGCGAGGTGTTTGCCTTCAGCCTGGACGAGCTGTCCAGCTTCGAGAAGCTGGTGGAGGAGGATGGCGTCTCCCGGGCACTCTTCGCGGCCGGACTGAGGGGCGCGCGCAGGCTGCCAGAGGTGGAGAAGCATCTGGAGAAGCGCGCCGAGGGCCTCTTCAAGAAGGGCGGGAAGAATCCCGAGCTCAACCAGCTCCTCGTGCAGTTGGAGGAGGTGCGGGCGCAGCTGGACGCGCTGAAGGACCGGCCGGAGAAGTATTTCGAGGAGCGCGAGCGGTTGGCCTCCCTGGGGCGGCAGCAGGAGGAGGCGGTGGCCCGCCAGGAGCACATCGCGCGAGAGCTGGGACGGCTGTCCCGCCTGGAAGCGGTGCTCGGAGAGCTGGGGGAGTTGGGGCGGCTGAGGACAGAGCTGGCCTCGCTGCCGGACCTGTCGGCCTTTCCGCCCGGAGGTGAGGCGCGGCTGGAGGAGCTGCTCCAGCGGTGGAAGGAGGCCCGGGCCCAGCAGGCCCGCGTGGAGGAGCTGTTGTCCACGGGCGCGGCGGAGCTGACCAGGCTGTCGGCGGCCTCGGCGGTACGGGAGCGGGAGGAGGGGCTGCGCCTGGCGCTGCTGGCCTTCACCGCGAGGGCCGAACTGCTGCGGGCGCTGCCGGGCCGCCGCGCTGCGCTCGAGGCGAGGCACCGCGAGGTAGCGCATGCCCTGGGTGGACTGGGGTTGGCGGTGGACGCGGCCGGCTTGCTGGCGCTGGAGCTGGGAGCGGCGGCGCGAGGCTCATTGGAGTCTCTGGCGGACCGGCTGGCGAAGGCGGAGGCCGAGCGGCGTGAGGCGGAGGTGGCACTCGGACGGGCCCGCGTGGAGCGGGAGCGCATCGAGGCCTCCCTGGCGCGGCTCCAGGCAGAGCGCACGAAGCTTCCGGACGTGTCCGCGGCGGAGCTGCGCCAGCGGCAGGCCGCGCTGAGCCGCTCGAGGCTGCTGCGAGTGGAGAGGGACCAGGTCGCGGCGCAGCGGGACGAGCAGCGGCAGCGGCTCCAGGCCCTGCGTGCCCAGGCCGAACCGGAGCCCGGAGCGGCGCCCGCGCCCTGGCTGGTGCTGCTCGGCGCGGGCGTGGCGGTGGTGTGGGTGGGCGCGATGGCTCTCCACGCGGGAGCGCTGGAGGGGGCGATGGCCCTGCTGGGCGCGCTGCTGCTCGTCGTCCCGCTGGTGCTCGGCTACGTGCGCTCGGTGCGGAGCCACCAGCGGAACGTGGAGGCCCACGCCGCGCGCCAGCAACAACGTGCGCAGGAACTGGCCCGGCTGCAGTCGGCGCTGGACACCTTGTCGGGACGGCTGTTGGGGCTGGAGCGGGAGCTGGCGGCAGCGGCGAGCGAGGCGGGCCTGGCTCCCGGAGTACCGGTGGACGGGCTCGCCGGGGCGGAGGCGGCGCTGGCGGAGGCGCTGCGGCAGGCCGAGCGGGTGGAGCACCTCGGGCGCGAGCGAGAGGCGCGTGAGGCGGAGCGGGACGGCGTGGTGCGCGAGGCGCAGGCGGCGGAGCTGGCGGGGCGGCGGGCGGACCTGCTGGTGCGGACGCTCCGGATGGAGTTGGAGGCGCTGCTGGAGGCGCGGGGCTTTCCTACGGACCTCTCTCCGCAGCGTGCGTTGGCGCTGTGGCGCGACGCGGCCGAGCAGCGGCAGCGGCTGGCGGACCTGGACGCGGACGAGCGGGCCCTGACCGCGGACGAGGCGGCCTGTGACGCGGTTGCCTCCCGGTTGCTCGAAGAGGCTCGGGAGGCGGGGTTTCCGGAGGGAGCCGTGGAGGCGGTGGCCGCCCGGGTGGCCTCGGCGCTGGAGGAACTGAAGACGCAGGACGCGGAGGCTCGGACGCTGCGAGCGCGCACGGATGAGTGGGCCGGGGACAGGGCGCGGTACGTACGGCTCCGGGAGTCCGAGGAGCAGGCCTTGGCGGCGCTGCTGGCCCGGGGCGGTTCCGACACCGAGGAGACTTTCCGCCAGCGGGCGCAGCAGGCGGCGCACTTCGAGGCGCTGACCCGGCGCGTGCGTGAGTTGACCTGGCGCATCGAGGCCGCCACGGGCCTGGAGGAGCCCGCGGCGCGGGAGGCCATCCTGGCAGCGGGAGGCGAGGAGCAGTTGAAGGAGAAGCTGGGGCAACTGCGAATGCAGGAACCCGCCTGCGCCAAGCACCTGAAGGAACTGCACACCGAGTACGGCTCCGCCCGAAGCCAGCTCGAGCACTGGGAGAAGGACGAGGAACTGGCGGTGCTGCGCATCCAGGAAGAGCGGCTGCGGGCTCGTGCGGCGGAGCTGGCGACACGCTACGCCACGGATCGGCTGGCGCTGGGACTGCTGGCGCGGGCGAGGCGACGCTTCGAGGAGGAGCAACAGCCGCGGGTCATCCAGCTTGCCTCGGAGCACTTCGCGACGCTGACGGCGGGCCGGTATCGACGGGTGTTCATCCCGGCGGGAGGCAAGCGCGAGCTCCGGGTGAGCGATGCGCGTAGGGACTGGAGCGCCGAGCAGCTCTCGCGAGGCACGAGGGAGCAGCTCTATCTGGCGTTCCGACTGGCGGTCATCCAGGACTTCGGTGAGACGCGAGGGGCGCTACCGCTCATCGTGGACGACATCCTGGTGAACTTCGACCTGGCGCGGACTCGGAGCACACTCGAGCTGCTGTCCCACCTGTCCGAGCACCACCAGGTCATCGCCTTCACCTGCCACCCGTGGATGCGCGAGTGCTTCGAGGCAGAGGGAGCACGAGTGCTGGAACTGGGGCACACAAAAACAGAAACCGCGACCCCCATCATGGGAGCCGCGGCCTCGTCATCACGTCACAGGTGAGCCAGTGCCCAACACATCCCCTCTCCCTCTGGGAGAGGGTATGCACTCACCCGGGCTGCTCCCACGCACCGTGGCTCAGAACTGGTGGGCCTCGGTGGAGTCGTTGAGCGCCAGGGTGCTGGAGCAGCCGCCGGAGATGACCTCGGCGACCTTGTCGAAGTAGCCGGTGCCGACTTCGCGCTGGTGGCGGGTGGCGGTGTAGCCGTCCTTCTCGGAGGCGAACTCCTTCTGCTGCATCTCCGAGTAGGCGGCCATGCCGCGGTCCTTGTAGGTCCGGGCCAGCTCGTACATCGAGTAGTTGAGCGCGTGGAAGCCGGCGAGGGTGACGAACTGGAACTTGTAGCCCATGGCGCCGAGCTCGCGCTGGAACTTCGCGATGGTCTTGTCGTCCAGGTTCTTCTTCCAGTTGAAGGAGGGCGAGCAGTTGTAGGCCAGCAGCTTGTTGGGGAACTTCTTGCGGATGCCCTCGGCGAACTTCTTGGCCTGGTCGAGGTCCGGGGTGCTGGTCTCGCACCAGATGAGGTCCGCGTACGGGGCATAGGCCAGTCCGCGGGCGATGGCGCACTCCAGGCCGCCCTTGAGGCGGTAGAAGCCCTCGGCCGAGCGGCCCGCCTTGCGGTCGATGAAGGCGTGGTCGTACTCGTCCGCGTCGCTCATGAGCAGCTTGGCGCTGTCGGCGTCCGTGCGGGCCACGAGGAGGGTGGGCACGCCCATCACGTCCGCGGCCAGACGCGCGGCCGTCAGCGTGCGGATGAAGTTATTGGTGGGCACCAGCACCTTGCCGCCCATGTGGCCACACTTCTTCTCGCTGGCGAGCTGGTCCTCGAAGTGCACGCCCGCGGCGCCCGCCTCGATCATGGACTTCATCAGCTCGTAGGCGTTGAGCGGTCCGCCGAAGCCGGCCTCTGCATCCGCCATGATGGGGGCGAACCAGTAGCGGTCGCGCTTGCCCTCGGCGAAGTCGATCTGATCCGCGCGGCGCAGGGCGGCGTTGATGCGGCGAATCACGTTGGGGACGCTGTCCACCGGATAGAGGCTCTGGTCCGGGTACATCTGCCCGGCGGTGTTGGCGTCGGCGGCCACCTGCCAGCCAGAGAGGTAGATGGCCTCGAGACCCGCGCGCACCATCTGCACGGCCTGGTTGCCGGTGAGGGCGCCGAGCGCGTGGACATAGTCCTTGGTGCTGAGCAGCTCCCACAGGCGACGGGAGCCCATCTCGGCCAGCGTGTAGCTGATGCGGATGGAGCCGCGCAGCTTCTCGACGTCCGCCTCCGAGTAGTTGCGGGTGATGCCCTCAAAGCGCTGAGCGTGGAGCTTGGCGTGGGGCGAAGCATCATTCTTCATCGTCACGGCGTCGTACATGGTGGCTCCTCACTCGAGAGATATGAATCAGGCTGCGGAAGAGAAAGGACTGCGGGTTGCTAGGGCACGGCTGCTCAGCCGTGCGACATCAGGGCCTCGTAGGCGGGCAGGGTGAGGAAGTCCTCGAACCGCGGTGCGGTGGAGAGCTTCTCGAAGAGCTCGCGCGCCTCCTTCATCCGCTCGGCGCCGTAGCGCTCGTTGGCGCCCTCGGCCTCGAGCCTCTTCATTTCCTCGGTGAGCACCTGGCGGAAGCGCTCCGCGGTGACGGGCTTGCCATCAGCGAGCGGCATGCGGTGGTGAATCCACTGCCACACCTGTGCGCGGGAGATTTCCGCGGTGGCCGCGTCCTCCATGAGGTTGTAGAGCGGCACGCAGCCCAGGCCCCCGAGCCAGGCGGCCATGTACTGCACGCCCACGCGGATGTTGTGGTGCAGGCCCTCCTCGGTACGCGTGCCCTCGGGCATGGCGATCAGGTCCGCCTCGGAGATGCGCACGTCGGGGCGCTTCTTGGAGAGCTGGTTCGGCCCGGGCATGTGCTGGTCGAAGATGGCGCGGGCCACCGGGACGAGGCCCGGGTGGGCCACCCAGGTGCCGTCATGACCGTCGCGCACCTCGCGCTCCTTGTCGGCGCGCACCTTGGCGAGCGCGGCCTCGTTGGCGGCCGGGTCGCTCTTGATGGGGATGAAGGCCGCCATGCCGCCCATGGCGTGCACGTTGCGGCGGTGGCACACCTGGATGAGGCGCAGCGAGTAGTTGTGCAGGAAGGCCTTGTCCATCGTCACCTGCCCGCGGTCGGGCAGGACGAACTTCGGGTCGGCCTGGAGCTTCTTGATGAAGCTGAAGATGTAGTCCCACCGGCCGCAGTTGAGCCCCGCCGAGTGCTCGCGCAGCTCGTAGAGGATCTCATCCATCTCGAAGGCGGCGGGCAGCGTCTCGATGAGGACGGTGGCCTTGATGGAGCCGCGGGCGACACCCAGCTCGCTCTGGGCCAGGTGGAACACGTCGTTCCACAGCCGGGCCTCCAGGTGGCTCTCCATCTTGGGCAGATAGAAGTAGGGGCCGCTGCCCTTCTCCAGCAGGGCACGCGCGTTGTGGAAGAAGTAGAGGCCGAAGTCGAAGAGCGAGGCGGACACGGGCTTGCCGTCCACCTCCATGTGGCGCTCCAGCAAGTGCCAGCCGCGCGGACGGGCGAAGAGCACGGCCGTCTTCTCATGGAGCGCGTAGTGCTTGCCGTTCTCGGCGGTGTAGCTGATGGTGCCGCGCACCGCGTCGCGCAGGTTGAGCTGCCCGCGCACCACGTTGTCCCAGGTAGGGCTGTTGGCGTCCTCGAAGTCCGCCATGAAGACGTTGGCCCCCGAGTTGAGCGCGTTGATGATCATCTTCCGCTCCACCGGGCCGGTGATCTCCACGCGCCGATCCAACAGGTCCGCGGGGAGCGGGGCGACGGTCCACTCCGACTCCCGGATGTCCTTCGTCTCCGGAAGGAAGCGGGGACGCTCGCCCTTGTCGTAGGCGGCCTGCACTTCCTTGCGCCGCTCCAGCAGGGCCTCGCGCCGGGTACCGAAGGCGCGCACCAGCTTCGCCACGAACTCGAGGGCCTCAGGCGTGAGGACGGCCGCGTAATCCGGATGCCAGGTCCCCCGGAGGGCGACACCCTGTCCCGCGGTCCCATGCCCTTCGGGACGTTGCGAATTGGGAGAGGAGGGAACGGCCGCGGCCATGCAAAGCTCCTTGACGGGGTGCGTTGTAAAAGACGTAGACGGTCAGCAATCTGTGTCTGCTACGAGGAAGTGTGAAGCCCCTTTGGCCGAAAGTCGACAACTTTGTAAGGATGTCAACACGACGGGGATTAAATTTGTAAATTGACCGAACTGAAAAACGGTGGGGGAGCGGGCGGTGCAATAGGGGGCGCGGTGGCGCGTAGGGAGGAATGAGGCCGGAGAGGGAAGGGGCCTCCACTGAGGAGCGGAACTATGGACGAGACGAAGCAGTGCGTGGCGTGCAGGATGGACATCCGGGCGGATGCCACGAAGTGCCCGCACTGCCGGGAGCGGCAGCAGGGGGCGGAGCCGATGCACCGAGGAGGGCCGGGGCGGGTGGTGGCCGGGGTGTGCACGGCGCTGGCAAGGCTGCTGGGCCTGGAGGTCGCGCTGGTGCGGGTGGCCTTCGTGCTGGCGCTGGTGGTGACGGGCGGGACGGCGCTGGGGTTCTACCTGCTGCTGTGGCTGCTCACGCCGCCGTCGGCGCTGGGAAGGGCTCCGATTCAGCGGGTGATGAGCTGGGCGGGGCGGGTGGCGAGCACCCCCGTGGAGGAGCCGCGGATGGAGCGCCGGGTCTGAAGGCTCGGTTGCCCTCAGTAATTTTGTAAAAGCGAGCAACCCCCTTCGGAGCGACCCCCCTCTCCCCTTGGGAGAGGGCTGGGGTGAGGGTCTTCCCGGGTCAGGGAGTCGGGTGCGCCCCGGGCGCGTTGATCAAGGCAGCTTGGGGCGGATGGGGCGGGGCGCGTCGGGGTTGACGTCGAGCAGGCGCACGCCGTCCCCCTCGCGGACCGTGCCTCCGCGCAGTACCTTGGCGAGCTGGCCGCGCTGGCCCCAGGACTCCTTGAGCAGGCCCGGGCGGATGTGCTCGAGCTTCGAGCAGGGCACGCAGGGCTCGGTCAGCTCCACCACCACCTCTGAACCCAAGGCCAGGCGCTGCCCTGGCGGCAGGGACTCCAGCGGCAGGCCGGAGATGACCACGTTCTCCTTCAGCTCGCCCGGCCCGAGCCGCAGCGCCCCATGAGAGGCCTCGTCGAGCAGCAGGAGTTGACGCTTCCCAAAGGGCTTCTTCTTCCCATGGCGGTCACCCACGAAGCCGCGGCCCTCCAAGGCCTGGGCCTCGGAGACGCGCTTCATGGGAGTTCCCCGCTCCTGGGCGAGCAGCAAGGCATGGATGGTGCCGGAGGGAGTGTCCACTTCCAGAATCCTGTCCAGGGCCTCGTCCCACCGCAAGACGGATACGGAGCTGCATGGGGAGCGAGGAGGCCGAGTGCGTGTTATCGCACCGGCTCCCGCCGAGGAGGCAGCTACGTGAGCAACCAGAACGTCCGCATCGAGAAGGACACGTTCGGTCCTATCGAAGTCCCGGCCGATCGCCTATGGGGCGCGCAGACGCAGCGCAGCCGGCAGAACTTCGCCATCTCCACCGAGCGCATGCCGCCGGCCCTCATCCGCGCTCTGGTGCTGGTGAAGAAGGCGGCCGCGCTCGTCAACATGGAGAACGGCACTCTGCCCAAGGACAAGGGCGAGGCCATTGTGAAGGCCGCCAACGAGGTGCTCGACGGCCAGCATGACGAGGAGTTCCCGCTGCTGGTGTGGCAGACGGGCAGCGGCACGCAGACGAACATGAACGTCAACGAGGTGCTGGCCAACCGGGCCTCGGAGCTGCTCGGGGGCGAGCGCGGCGAGAAGCGCAAGGTGCACCCCAACGACGACGTCAACAAGGGCCAGAGCTCCAACGACGTCTTCCCCACGGCCATGAGCGTGGCTGGGGCGGAGGCCGTGGTGCGCAACGTGCTGCCCGAGCTGCTGGCGCTGCGCGATGTGCTCGCGGAGAAGTCGGAGAAGTTCCGGGACATCGTGAAGATTGGCCGCACGCACCTGCAGGACGCCACGCCGCTGACGCTGGGCCAGGAGTTCAGCGGCTACGTGGCGCAGCTCGAGCACGCGCGCAAGCACCTCGAGCTCTCCCTGCCGCACCTGTCCGAGCTGGCGCTGGGAGGCACCGCGGTGGGCACGGGCCTCAATGCGCCCAAGGGCTTCGCCGAGCGCGTGGCCCAGGAGCTCGCGCGCCTCACGGGCCATCCCTTCGTCACCGCACCCAACAAGTTCGAGGCGCTCGCAGCCAACGATGCGCTGGTGCAGGCCCATGGTGCGCTCAAGGGGCTGGCGACCGTGCTCTTCAAGGTAGCCAATGACGTGCGCTGGCTGGCGTCGGGGCCGCGCTCGGGCATCGGGGAGATCACCATCCCCGAGAACGAGCCGGGCAGCTCCATCATGCCGGGCAAGGTGAACCCCACGCAGTCCGAGGCGCTCACCATGCTGTGCGCGCAGGTGATGGGCAACGATGTGGCCATCTCCCTGGGCGGCGCATCCGGCAACTTCGAGCTGAACGTCTTCAAGCCGCTGCTCATCCAGAACTTCCTGCAGAGCTGCCGGCTGCTGGCGGATGGCATGCGCAGCTTCCGGCTCCACTGTGCGGTGGGAATCGAGCCGAACCTGCCCCGCCTGAAGGAGAACCTGGAGCGCTCGTTGATGCTCGTCACCGCGCTCAACCCGCACATCGGCTACGACAACGCGGCGAAGATCGCCAAGAAGGCGCACAAGGAGGGCAAGACGCTCAAGGAGGTCGCGGTGGAGCTGGGCTTGCTGACTCCCGAGCAGTTCGACCAGTGGGTGCGTCCGGAGAAGATGACCGGAAACCTGTAGGGCCGTTCTGGAAATAGCCGGAGGGAGGGCGCGGGGGTATAGCACCGAGCGATGGACGAGAAGCCTTCCTCACCGCCTTCCCTCATGCCCTCGGGACAGCAGGCCAGTCCCGAGGTGGTGATGCGCACCTGTCCCAACTGCGGCGCGCAGCTCGAGGAGCGCAAGTGCAAGCTCCTGTGCACACGCTGCGGCTACTACATGAGCTGCGCGGATTATTACTGACGAGCGTACCCGAACCTCAGTGCACGGCGGGCGGTTGAGCCGCGGTGGCCTCAGGGGCCAGCGGGGACTCGAGGCGCGGGGCAATGCCCTTGTCCACCTGGCGCAGCAGCGCGGCGCAGAAGGCCTTCAGGTCATCCGGCTTGCGCGAGGTGATGATGTTGCCGTCCTCCACCACCTCGCGATCCACCCAGCGCGCCCCCGCGTTGAGCAGGTCCGTCTTGATGGACGGGAAGGAGGTGACTGTGCGGCCGTCCGCGATGTCCGCCTCCACCAGCATCCACGGCGCATGGCAGATGGCGGCGATGGGCTTGTCCGCCTTGAAGAAGTCCCGCACGAAGCCGACCATCCGGACGTCCATACGCAGATGGTCTGGTGAGTAGCCTCCCGGAATCACCAGCGCGGCGAAGTCCTCCGCCTTCACGTCTTGGATCGCCTTGTCGGCGCGGATCGTCTCCTTGCCCTTCTTGCCCTTGAGCTCCTTGCCGGTCTTCAAGCCGATGATGACCGGCTCGTGCCCGGCTTGCTTCACCTGGTCGTAGGGCACCCGGAACTCCGAGTCCTCGAAATCCGTGTCCACGATGAATGCGATGCGCGCCATGAGCGCCTCCTTGGCAGAGGAATGCCCTCTGTCCGTGCAAGGTGCCCACGACGCGCCCGCGAACAATGGGGTGCCTCGCCTGGCGGAGGAAGCGGGCGGCGCCTGTCCGCCCGGATGCCTCATTCCCGGGGAGTTCCCGGTGCCAGGGCGCTGCGCGGCCTATGACTGACGCCGGCTGCGCCGTCCCGCTCCCAGCAAGACCAGCAGCACTCCGGCCATGGCGAGCGCGGAGCCAGGGGCCGCGGCGCAGCCCCCGAGGCTCTCCTCCTCGGAAACCGCCGTGCCGAGTGCCTCCGGCGCGGGGAGGTCCGGATCGCCCAGGCCCGCGCTGGTGATGCTCATCACAGACCTCACGCTGTGCCCCGCCACCTTGAAGTCTCCGTCGGCGGCGATGCTCCTGAGCGACACCTTTCCGAGGTCATCGGTCAGGGGGGCTCCGGTGCGGAAGGCGAAGCTGTCGGCCAGCAGCACCTCGTTCCCGCCCGGCGGCGTAATCCAGACGCTATAGACCTTCGCGTTCAGGTCCGTCCTCATGCGGACGCGATAAGTGGTGTTGGCCAGATAGGGCAGGCTGGTGAGCGCGGCGAAGGCACCGCCCCGGCGCACGTCGAAGAATCCCTCCGGGTTCATGCGGATGGTCATGGCCAGGACGGAGTAGCCGGTGACGGTGACCGAGCTGTCCGCATAGCCGACCACGGCGTCGATGGGCCTTCGTGCCGGTGTCACATCGAACACGACCTCCCGTATCCCGGTGTTGCCGGTGCCCAGGTCATGCACGCTCCTGGAGAAGTCGGTCGTCGAGAACCACTCCACCGGCGGAGGAGCTCCCTCGGGCCTTACGGTGTGGTTGCTCACCCGGAAGTCGTAGTCGAAGCGGACGCTCCGCAGCGACACCTTGCCGAGGTCGTCAATTGCTGGTGCGCCAGTCCGGAAGACGAAGCGATCGGCCAGCAACACCTCGCTCCCGCCGGGTGGTGTCACCCAGACGCTATAGACCTTCGCGTTCAGGTCCGTCCTCATGCGGACGTGGTAGGTGGTGTTGGCCTGGTAGGGCAGGCTGACGAGGGCCGCGAAGGTATCGCCTCGTCGCACATCGAAGAATCCAGCCGGGTTCATGCGGATGGTCATGGGCAGCGAGCCGTAGCCGGTGACAATCGTCGAGCTGTCCGCGTAGCCGACGACACCATCGACGGTATTGCTGAACGGCGTCACGTCGAACTCGACCACCTGTATCCCGGTATTGCCAGCACCCAGGTTGCGCACGCTCCCGCTGAAGGAGATTGACGAGAACCAGCTGCCCGGGGTGAGCCGCTTGAAGCGCAGGACGGCCTCGACGAAGTAGTAGTCCCCGTAGATGAGGGTCTTGTCGATGTCCTCCCCACTCGGCTTGATGGCAGTCTTGTAGAACGCGGTGCCGTGCAGGAGGAGGCCCGGGCTGGCACTGGTTGCGGGCGTCAGGTATGCCGGGGAGCTGAGAGAGTCGAGCATGGCCAGGGCCGCGTTGCGGTACCGCTGGGCCACAGCGGGGTCGCTGACGTACAGGCTCAGCTCCTGGAGCGCCGAGGCGACGATGGCAGCGGCCGAGGAGTCCTTCTGCTGCTGGTCCGCCGGTGCGTTGAAGTCCCAGTTGGGGATGGAGTCCGCGGGCAGCCGGGCCAGGTAGTACTCGGCGGTTCGCACGGCGCCCTGCAGCATGCGCGTGTCCCGCGTGTAGCGGTACGCCATGGTGAAGCCGTAGATGGCCCAGGCCTGCCCTCGAGACCAGGTGGAGCTGTCGGAGTACCCCTGGAACGTGCCTCGGGAGCGGATGCCGCCCGAGGTGTTGTAGTCCACCACGTGGAAGGTGCCGCCATCCGCGCGGACCATGTCCGTCAGTGTCTTCAGGGCATGGCTGAGCGCCATGTCGTTCCAGGCGGGATTGCCTCCGTTCCGGGCGCCCCAGAAGAGCAGCTCCAGGTCCATCATCGTGTCCGTGACCATGGGCACCTGCCAGACGCTGTCATTCCAGTCGCAGCAGTCGATGACGCCCACCGTGGGGTTGTAGCGTCTGGCCAGCGAGCCCGCCGCCGTGATCATGACCTGCCGGTAGTAGTCATCCCCCGTCAGCCGGTACGCATGGCCGAAGCTGGTCATGAACTTGAAGCCCAGGTCATGGGTGATTTGACGGATGTCCGGATGCTCCTTCTGAAGCTCCAGGTTGCGCGTCCACGCATCCGCCCTGGAGCGCCAGAAGGGATCTTTCACGTGGTCGTACATGAACCAGAGCTGGCCCGGGAAGAAGCCCTGGACCCAGTCGATTCGAGCTGTGTTGGCGACGGTCCTCCACGGACCGTTGGTGGTGGCTTTGGGGTACTGGGTGGTCGGTATCGCGGAATTGGTTGCTGTGGCGCGCAGCTTCTGTTGAGCGTGCAGCAGGACTCGGTCCGCCGCCGCTTCATCGAAGGCGCTGGCCGGCGCCGCCGCGAGCACGCAGAGGCACCCCACCAGCAGCCATGGGAAAGATTTTTCTCTGGATCCGCCCACCATTCCCGCTCCTCCCTGTGTCATGTGGAGTGGGGAAGATGGGGTGCGAGAAGGAGATGGCCAGTGGCCCCGTGAGGGATGGCTGCGTCCATGCCTCGACGCTTCCATCCCGTACGGGCTTCCCGGTACGCGACCGTCGTCAGGCGCTCAGGCTCTCGTGGATGTTCACCTCAGGAAGAGATGAGCCGCTCGAGGATTCTCACGGTGTCCACCGCGGCGGTGGACGGCGAGAGCGCCGTGTCCGCGATACCCGACACCACGCGGGTGATGTCGTGGTCCACCTCGCCTGCCTGGGCCCACGTGCTCACCTTGGGCGCGGTGATGTAGACGGAGTAGGCGTGGTGCCCCGAGCCGGGTCGCTCTCCGATGATGTGCAGGACGGCCCGGTGCGAGTCCTTGTCCGGCAGCGAGCCGAACAGTACCTCGCCGATGTGGTAGCCGGCGCGCACCCGCCCTGACGACACCACGATGGGTTGCGGCGCTACCTTGTAGCCCGCGGCCTCCAGCTCCGAGCGCACCCGCTCCAGGTATGGCGTGAGGTGCCCCTCGTCGGTGAGCGCGTAGGCGTTGAGCCCGTCGGAGATGACGAGCTGCACGTCATACTGGCCCGCATGCGCCTCCTTCAGGACGCGCAGGGACTCCAGCGCCTTGTCGGAGAGCTGCTCGCCCGTAGGCGGATGGAGGATGTAGTCCTCACGGTCCTTGGAGCCGGTGGCCACGGAGACGGCGCCGGGCATCATGCTCACGAAGGTCGCGGGCAGCTCGGCGTGGATGCTCTTCTTCGCGTCGTCGTAGAGGTAGCGGATCTCCTGGTCCAGCGTGGGGTTCAGGTCCCAGGTGTTGACGCCGTGGCCCTCGGCGAGCCACACGCCGCGCTGGCGCACCTCGGCCATCTTCGCCCGGGCCTCCGCGAGCAGCTCCTCGTCCGAGCGCGTGTCGCCCTTGCGCCGCTGGTACTGCAGGTACACCCAGGAAGGGTCTCCGAAGTGCGCGGTGGGCCTGCCCTGGGCGTCGAGGATGCCGAGCTCGATGAAGAAGGCCCACATCCGGTCATCCACCTTGTAGCCGAACTTCTCGCGGAGGCGGACGTGGTCCTGGAACGCCGTGGTCAGGTAGCTGAGCATCGGATCGTTCTTGGTCGGCAACGCCATGAGGTAGGCGGGGTTGGCCGGCATGATCTGCTCCAGGCACCAGTCGAGGTCATCCAGGTTGACCTCCATGTGCAGCGTGGAGCAGACGTCCAGCCCGAGCGTGAGCCCGTGCAGCTTGCCCATCACGATGTCCTCGAGGCAGCAGCGCACGAGCTGCTCACGGGTACGGAACACCTCGGGGCCGATGAAGCCGGCCACGTCGTTGAGGTGCACCCAAGGGGCAGAGGGTCTACCTGCTCCGAGCTGGGCCTGGGCCACGTGCTCCTTGAGCACACGCGCGAAGCCGTACTTGCGGGACTCGTGCACCACCATGTCGAAGCCATTGCCGTGGCCGTTGGTGCCGTCGGCGCCCTGGCCCGTTTCGAAGTAGAGGCCGTATTTGCCGGTTCGCTGGGCCGCATGCTCCAGCATCTTCGGGATGGTGACGTCGAACGTCTGGTTGGCGCCTTCGGTGCCTCCGAGGCTCTGGAACCAGAGCGCAGTGGAGCCGGGCTCGAGCTTCTCCACCTCGGCCTGGATGTCGATATGAGACAGCACGCAGTGGGGCATCACGTCCGCGATGCCGAACGTCTCCAGGACATCCTTGAGCGTGTTCTCCACCGTCCGCACCGAGGCCACCTCGCTGGAGACGGGGTTGGTGCCGAGCAGGACGTCCCCCACGGCGAAGGCCCAACCGTTGAAGACCTGCCAGCGGATGTCGTCCGGGTGGTCCGTGGGCGAGTTGGGCTGGATGCGCGCGCCCAGGTAGCCCTTGGAGCCGATTCGACTGCCGGGCAGCGGGTTGAAGAGCTTGCTGCCCACGGCGATGAGCTCCGCGTTGCTCATCAGCTTCACGATGCAGCCGATGATGTCGCTGCTCAGCCCGGGCATGACGGCCTTGACCTCCGCCTCGCTCTTGTCGAGGAGGAAGCGCTTGAGCTCGCCCATCGTCCAGCCCTTCACGGTGTCAGCCGCGGAGGCGTCCACGCCCTGCTCGATGAGCGTGAAGAGGCCGTCCTCGAAGAGCGGGTGGGCACGCAGGTCCCCGATGCGCGTGTTGGTCAGGAGGAGGCGTGCGTTGGCGCGGGAGGTGGCGTCCGCGGCGGCCAGGCTCGCGGCCTCGTCGCCTTCCTTGTACTCGTTGGCAGCGCCGATGAGCTGCCGATAGCGGATCGGGTCGAAACCGCCCCGCGTGCGCTCCAGGTAGCCGAAGAGGGTCTCCCCCTCGTTCACCGAGGGGATGTAGACGCCGGGCGGAAGAGGCTGGGACGGCTGGGGCGGGTCTTTCCGGCAGGCCGCGAGGGCGAGCGCGGAGCTGCCGAGCATCACCGCCTTCATGAACGTTCGGCGGCGCATCACCACCGTCTCCCCTCGCGGGAGCGAGAGGGGCGTGGGGTGGAGTTGCATGCCACGGCGTGGCCGGACTCGATGCATCGTCTTCATGGCTGTCCCCCTTGTGCGGATGGGGAGATCTTGAGGAACGCCGGCACCTCCAGGCAAAACGGCCCTGCACGACATTGCCCACTGGTGAGCGTTGCGCGCAGCCCGGGTTCCGGAGAGCCTCGGGGGCGCATGAAGGAGCCGGTGCACGCATCGGATGCTCTTCACGTGGGGCTTCGAGACGTCTGGCTTCAGGAGTACCGTCCGGAGCCCGTATGAGCCTTCCCTCCCTGGACAGCATCGAGACCCCCGCCGCGCTGGTCGATGATGACCGCCTGGAGAAGAACCTCCAGAAGGCGGCCGCGTACATGCGCGAGCACGGGCTGCGTTGGCGGCCTCACACGAAGACCCATAAGGTGCCGGAACTGGCGGCGAGGCAGCTCCAGGCCGGAGCCTCCGGCATCACGGTGGCCACGCCGCGAGAGGCGGAGGTGATGGGCACGGTGGCCGACGACGTGCTCCTGGCCTACTCGCCCGTGGGGGCTTCCAAGCTGGCGCGGCTGATGGCGTTGCCCTCGCGGGTTCGGCTCTCGGTGGCAGTGGACTCACGGGAGGCATTGGCGGGGCTGGCCGAGGCCGCTCGCGGTGCGGGGCGCCGCGTGAGCGTGCTGGTGGAGCTGGACCTGGGGATGCGCCGCGTGGGCGTGCCGACGCCGGAGGAGGCGGTGGCGTTGGCGCGAGCGGCTGCCGGGACGGAGGGGCTCGAGTACCTGGGCGTGATGTTCTACCCGGGGCACATCCGCATGCCGCTGGCCGAGCAAGGCCCGGCGCTCGCGGAGGTGTCGCGGCGATTGGGCACGTTCCTGGATGCGCTGGAGGCCGCGGGGTTGAAGCCGGGTGTGGTGAGCGGCGGCTCTACGCCCACGCTTTGGCGCTCGCACGAGGTGGTGGGGATGAATGAGATTCGTCCGGGCATCACGCCCTTCTTCGACCGGGCGAGTGCGTGGATGGGCGTGTGCGGCTGGGACGAGGTGGCCTACTCGGTGCTAGCGACGGTGGTGAGCACAGCGGTACCAGGGCAGGCCGTCATCGACGCGGGCTCCAAGGCGCTGGCAAAGGAAGAGCTGCCGGTGGGCTCCTACGGCGCGCTGTTGGAGCGGCCGGAGGTGGTGGTGCATGCCCTGTCCGAGGAGCACGGGATGCTGGACCTGTCACGCACCACGTGGAGGCCGCGCGTAGGTGCGCGGGTACGAGTAGTTCCCAACCACGTCTGCGTCTCGGTGAACCTGCAGGACGAGCTGTGGGCCGTGCGCGGTGGACAGGTGGTGGGCCGCTGGGACGTGACGGGGCGGGGCCGCGGGCCGGCCATCCGGGAATGAGCCGGGCGGGGCGTATTACGTCCGTTGTCTTCGAGGAACCGATGCGCCAGGAGAAGTTTGCGACAGTCGTAGAGGCTGGGCACATGGGGCTGGTCTACATCCAGCTCTCGTTCGACCCGTCGGTGGCCTGGGACGTACGGCCGCGCCAGTTCGTCCAGGGGCGCTTGAATAGCAGCCCCTTCCAGGGAGAGGTCGGCTTCAGGCGGAGGAAGTTCTACATGCTTCTCGACGAGGAGCTTCAGCGGGTGGCGGGGTTGTCACCGGGCGACGCAGTCGAGGTCGTCATCGAGCCCCGCGAACCGGCGGAGGCGGAGCTGTCCTCCGATGCCCGCCTCGCGTGGATCCGGCCAGCCGGGGTGGCGGCACCGCGCGCAAAGAAGACCGTCAGAGCCGCCACGAAGAAGAAGGTCACCCGCGGGGCCACGAGCGAGGCGCGGCCTGTGAAGACACCCGCTCGGAAGAAGCCAGGGGCGCGCAAACGGGCCGTGAAGACTTGACCCGGTACATGCACGTTGCTTGTGTGCCTCTGCCCAACACGAAATCGAGCCCCCCATGAAGATGCAGAAGCTGTCCGTGTTCGCCGTCCTCGCCCTCGGGGCCTCCGTCGCGCTCCTGGGTCCAGTCCCGTCCCATGCGGCGAAAAAGCCCGCGGTCATCGAGCCCATGGGCATGGTCCTGCCGGCCAGCCTTCCCAAGGTCATCTTCTACTTCCGGGCTCCGGGGGGCACGACGCTCACGGGGTCCTTCATCGCCGAGGACGTGGGCCAGTCCGCTCCGAAGAACTTCGTCATCGACTCCGCCACCGTGACGGCCCAGGACAAGATGGCGGCGACCTTCGCGCTCGGACGGCCCACCAACGGCTGGCCGATCGGGCAGTACCGGCTCGAGATCAAGCAAGGAGCGAAGCTCGTGCACACCGAGCGCTTCATGATCATGGACGTGAAGTAGCGCGCCGCTCAGTACTCGACGCGCCCCTTCTGGCTCTGCCGGTACACGGGGAGCCTCATGGGCAGGGAGCCTCAGCCCAGCGCGGTCCAGAGGTCGTCGAAGGCCCGGCAGAAGGGCTGTACCAGCCGAGGGTCATCCGACACGAGCACGTTCTCGTGGTTCTCGCTTGCCGCCGAGCGCGTCCAGTTGTAGCTGCCGGTGAGCAGCCGCATCCGGTCGAACACGGCGAACTTGTGGTGCATGTGCGCCTCGGTCCGGTCCACCCGGACGGGAACCCCGGCCTCCCGCAGCCGGTGGATGTCCGAGCCAGGGTCCAGGGCCTTGTCTCCGTCCGATACCACCCGCAGGCGCACGCCCCGCTCATGGGCCTCCAGCAGGGCCCGGGTGATGCGGTCGTCTGTGATGGTGAAGACACAGACGTCCGCGCTGCCCCGCGCCTCGCCGATGAGCCGCACGATGGCCCTTAGCGGTGCTTCTCCAGGGCTGAAGTGGGCCTCCATCCGGCTCGCCTCCCGCAGCTCGCGCGAGGGCTGCAGGGCCTTCACGGTGTCCTCCAGCCAGCCGATGACCTCGCGGGCGCGGGGGTCGCTCACGGAGTCGCGGGCCAGCTCGAACGCCCGTGAGCGGAAGAGGGCCAGCACGGCCTCACCCGCCTTGCGGTCGTCCAGGACGGCCTGGAGCGCCTGGCGCTCGGTGCGGGTGAGCGTCCGGTCCTCCAGGGTGGCGGCGAGGATGGCATCGATGTCGGAGGCGTTCATGGGGGCGCTCGGGTTGAGCCCCGAGCGTAACCTGGAGCACGGTCCATGAAGAACGGACGGGCGCCGGGCGGGAATGCGGATTAGTGTTGGGGGGCCATGAACATCCCCTTCGTCATCGAGACCACCCACCGGGGCGAGCGCGCATACGACCTGTACAGTCGGCTCCTCAAGGACCGCATCGTCATGCTCGGCACGCCGGTGACCGATGATGTGGCCAACATCATCGTCGCCCAGCTGCTCTTCCTCGAGTCCGAGGATCCCGACAAGGGCATCAACCTCTACATCAACTCGCCCGGAGGCTCGGTGACGGCGGGCCTGGCCATCTATGACACGATGCAGTACGTCAAGTGTCCGGTGTCCACCATCTGCATCGGGCAGGCGGCCTCGATGGGCGCTCTGCTCCTGCTCGCCGGGGCTCCGGGCAAGCGCTACGCCCTGCCCAACGCGCGCATCATGATTCACCAGCCGCTCGGCGGGGCTCAGGGGCAGGCGTCGGACATCGACATCCAGGCCAAGGAGATCCTCCGCCTGCGCTCCTACATCAACGGCCTCATCGTGAAGCACACGGGCCACACCATCGAGCGCATCGAGAAGGACACCGAGCGTGATTACTTCATGAGCGCCGAGGAGGCTCGGCAGTACGGCATCCTCGATGAGGTGGTGACCAAGCAGGTGCTCTCGCCCGCGGTCAACACCAACAAGGACAAGAGCTAGCTTCACCCAGGCTCGGACGGCAGACGCAGGGGTTGCAGCTCGGAATTCCCCCGGGTGCAACGCTTGCGTGCCGGGCGCGGGGGCTCTCGTCGCGTCGCGAGGGAGCCCCCCTTGGCACGGACCATGCTCACTTTTGGACTGTCATGGTCCCTCTTCGTCCTGCCCTTGCCTTTGTCCTCTCCTCTGCCCTTCTCGGCCTCGGTTGTACCGGCCCCACCACGGAAGGGCGGATGCGACCGGAGTCGTCGAACACCGTGCAGCAGGAGCTCGGTTACAACGAGATCATCCGCCTCGGTGAGGAGTACGCCGTCTCCTCCGGCTACGAGGTGACGGATGTCGCCGAGGCCGTGGAGGTGCGTCCCAACTACTGGCGCGTCCGCTTCGGCCTGGCACCCCGGGGCTCGGGCAAGCTGCTGGATATTGAGTTCGACGAGACCCGGCGCGAGGTCGTGGGCACTACCGAGGTGGAGGGCGCGACCGGTGGTGGCGGGATACCGGTTCCCTAAAAGGGGTCCGGGAAGGTGCATCGGGTCCCCAGTTGCTGAGCCAGGGGCCCGGATACCCTCACCCCCGTCCCCTCTCCCGGAGGGCGAGGGTGGGAGTGCTCACGGCAGGGACGACAGGAACTGCGCCACGTCGTAGGTGAAGCGCTCCGACTCCTCCAGGTAGGGGAAGTGCCCGCTCTGCTCGTACTCGAGCAGGGTGGCATGGGGCAGCGCCTTCGCCAGCGCTCGCATGCTCTCCACACCGATGGAGGCGTCATGTTGGCCGCCGATGACGAGCACCGGCGCGGTGACTCGCGCCGAGGCTGAGAAGCGGTAGCGGAGCAGCTCGGTGGAGAACAGCGCCCGCGACATCTCGCCCGTGTTGCGCAGGCCGCTCTCCGCCTCCACTGCCTCCTGCATCTGCTGGTACATCGGGCTGCGGAACTGGAGCTGGTTGAAGAAGGCCTGCGCGTCCATGCCCTTCAGCGCCTTCATCACCTGGGCGTAGTCCGAGGGGTCGCCCGAGGCGCTCGCGGGCGTGGTCATCCGCCCGGGGTGGAGGCGCTCGAGCTCGCGCTTCCAGGTGGCGAAGGTGCTCTCCGCGTCGGAGAAGCCGCTCACCACGACCAGGCCCGTCACACGCTCGGGGTGGCGCGCTGCGTACTCCAGCGCGAGCGTTCCGCCGAAGGAGTGGCCCAGCAGCACCCAGCGCTCCACGCCCAGCTCCTGGCGCAGCGCCTCCAGGTCCGCCACCAGCACCTCCAGCGAGTAGCGGCCATCCCACGGGCGCTCGGAGCGGCCACAGCCACGCTGGTCCAGATACACCATGCGCCGGCCCTTCTCCAGGTGCGGGCCCATCAGCCGGGCGAAGCTATAGCTGTTGTTGCCCGGGCCTCCGTGAAGGAAGAGCACCGGCGCGCGCTCCGCCGGAGTCTCCCCGGCGACGCGGTAGTACAGCCTCACCCCGTTGATGATGCGCTGGTGTTCTCCCTGGGCCAGCGGGGCCACGGGGGGGCTGTTGTTGACGCGGGGCGCGTGGTGCGTGCAGGCAGTCACCAGCGCACACACCACGGCACAAGCCAGAAGTCCAAGACGCGAGGAACGCATGGCCTCTATGTGTGTGGCCTCTCCCCGCGGGTTGCCCGTGCCGGGCTTGGGAAGTGTCACCCGCTGTCCGGCACGACTGTTGGCTGGGCGCTATTCCATGCGAAGGATGCGGTTCGTCTCGGGTGGCTGCAGGGGGGCGTGGGCCTTCAGCCAGGCTTCCATGGAGTCCACGTCCATCGGGCCGCCTTGCCGCTCGGTTCCTTCGGTGAACACGCGGAACCCGTCTCCACCATTGGACAGGAAGCCGTTCACCGTCACGCGGTAGTGGCCCGCCGGGTCCACGGGCGCGCCGTGGAGCCGAATGCTGGCCGGGTCTACCTTCTGGCCCACCGGCGCAGAGCTCTTCCACGTGTACGAGAAGCCCTTCGACGGCTGGAGGATGCGCACGAGGCTGCCCTCCCACTGCTGCTCCAGCAGGGTGTGGAGCTGCGCGCCGGTGAGCGTCATCGTCACCAGGCCATTGCCGAAGGGCTGCACGGTGAAGGACTCGCCATAGGTGACGTCGCCCGCGTCGATTTCCGCGCGGATGCCGCCGGGGTTCATGAAGGCCACCTGGGCCTTCGCGCCCTGGGTCGCGGCGAGCTGTGCGTCAGCGAGGGCGTTTCCCAGGGTGGACTCACCCGATGGCCACCGCTTGGAGTTCGGCTGCTGGAGTGGTGCCGTCACCTGGCCGAGGACGCGGTTGCGCTGGGGCGCGGCCAGTCCGTCATAGCGCTCGATGAGCGCCTCCACCTCGGGGACGCCCTCCGTGTCGCGGGTGACGGGCACGTTGTGCGCGGTGGTCTCCACCACGTCCCCGGTGGTCGTGTCCAGCACGAGCTTCATGTCCGTGATGAGTCGTCCGTAGGAGGCCGCGCTGGTCACTCGCTTGCCGGCGACGACGCAGTTGTAGGCCTGGTGGGTGTGGCCGCTGATGACGACGTCCACCTCCGGGTCCATGTGCTGGACAATGTCCACGATGGGTCCGGAGATGCCCTCGCACCCGTCGTACCCGCCCGGCTGGACACCGCCCTCGTGCACCACCACCACGATGGCGCGCACGCCCTGCTTCTTCAGCTCGGGCACCAGGGCGTTGACCGTCTCGGCCTCATCGCGGAACTGGTACCCCCGGATGCCAGCGGCGTCGACGATCTCCGGAGTCCCCTCGAGCGTCATGCCGATAAAGGCCACCTTCACGCCCTCGAACTCACGCACGGCGTAGGCCGGGAAGAGGGTCGTGCCCTGGCCGTCCACCACATTGGCGGAGAGGAACTGGAACCGCGCACCCTCGAAGGGCGTGCCGTCCTGGCAGCCGTCCACCGGGTGGCAGCCGCCGGTCTGCATGCGCCGGAGCTCGGCGGTGCCCTCGTCGAACTCGTGATTGCCCACGGCGTTGATGTTCAGCCCCGCGAGGTTCATCGCCTCGATGGTGGGCTCGTCGTGGAAGAGCGCGGAGACGAGCGGGCTCGCGCCGATGAGATCTCCTGCGGACACCACGATGGTGTTCTTCGGGTCGCGAGCGCGCAGCCGGGCGAGGTGGTGGGCGAGGTGGCTCACGCCTCCCGCATTCACTCGTGCGGGGCTGCCGTCGGGGTTGCTGCCCGTGCGGAGCTCGCCCGAGGACCCCGCGGGGGGCGTGAGGTTGCCGTGGAAGTCATTGATGGCCAGCACCTGGACGGTCACCGTGCGGGAGGCTGTGCTGGGCCCGGGCCGTGGGTGGGCGCAGGACAGCTGCAGCGCCGTGGCGAGCAGGAGGAGGTGGAGGGAGGGGAAGGAGGAGCGCATGAGATGGCCCCTATCTCACAATCCGCCCCCTCCTGCATGCCCCCGCTTGTCCCGCGCGGCGGTGGGCCGGCGTCAGTGCACCGGCCGAGGCCCGGACCGCTCCGGCGTCGAGGGCGAGAGCTGCTCGCGCGAGACGGTCTCGTGGCCCGTGGCCTTCCCCGTCTCGACGAGCGACTTGAGGCGCATCAGGTCATCATCCATCTGCTTCTTGGGGTCGGCCCCCAGCAGCCGGGCGAAGGCGTGACCCAGCGCGCCCGCGGGTGGGTTGTAGGACATGCGGATGTCCAGGCGCGTGGAGCGGCCGTTGTTGCAGGGCTCGAAGTGGATGATGCCCGCGTTTTCCACCGTGGAGTTCTCCACGCTCTTCCAGGCGAGCACCTGGTAGGGGATGAGCCGGGTGACGATGGCATCCCACTCGAAGACGGTGCCGGCCGGGCCCCTGACGCGCCAGTGCGAGCGGTCCTCGCCGCTGGTGCGCACCTCCTCCACGTGGCTCATGAAGCGCGGGAAGTTCTCCATGGCCCGCCAGAAGCCGAACACCTCCTTCACCGGCGCGTGGACGGTGATGTTCTTGTGAATCTCGATGGCCAGCCGGCCGCCGCCGATGCCGGTGAGGCGCTTGAGCTCGATGTTGGTGATGCTGCGCAGGGTGAGCAGCGAGCCCAGGAAGACCGAGGCCATGCCGCCCAGGCCGCCGCCGCGGATGCCCCACGTCAGCAGGCTCGCGCCCCCAAGGCCCGCGACGAAGCGCGCCGCGGGTGACCAGTTGTGCTGGAGGAACTCGGGCCGGTCTCCAAGGCGGATCGCGCCGCCCTGGAGCTCCGGGTGCTTGTCCGAATGCTTGAACACCTGAAGGTTGTCCGTCACGTCCAGGACACCGCGCACGCGCGTGAGGCGGGAGAGGATTCTCGGGTGCTCGGGCTTGAGGACGACGCCGCTGAGCTGGACCCGGCCCTGCTCGACGACAAGCTGGATGGAATGCGGGTGCGAGCACACGCGGCCGAGCGCCGAGCGGATGCGGGCCTCGATGGTCCTGTCATCCACCTCCTCACGGCGCATCCGGCTCAGGGTCTCGAAGACATAACCGCGCGAGCGGTGGGCCAGGTCGCGCACCACCACGCCGGCCGCGTCTCCCGTCTCGTGCACCACGTGACGGGCCTTGTCCTGCGCCACGGCCCGGCGGCGCCGACCACTGCGCGGGTCCGCTAGGTACATGAGTCCCGCGCCCAACCCTACACCTCCCACGAGCGACCCTAGCATCCCGACTGGAACTCTCATCTCCCTGCCCTCCTTGGAAACCCAGTGGCCCCAACGTGGGGCTGCCGGGCGTGCGCGACAGCAGGCAGGCGAGGGGTTCTCTCCTTGGCCGTCTCATACCTGTACCCACCTGGATGAGCAGATTGATGACGCTGGGCGGACAGCCCGATCACCCAGGAGGGGGGACGCATGCCTGAGAAGACGCCGACGACACCCGGAGCACCGACGAAGGAGCCGGAGCCGCAGAAGCCTCCGCAGCGGGATCCGGGGCCGCAGCCATCACCGGAGATTGAACCGCCGACCCGGAGACACCAGCCGGAGATTGAGCCTCCCACGCGTCAGCCGCCGGAGATCGAACCGCCCAGCCGACGTGAGCCTCCCATGGAGGAGCCGGGCCGCCAGGCCGAGCCGGAGCTCAATCCTCCGGGCATCCACGAAGCTCCGGATCCTGGCCAGCAGCCGATGGGGGCTCCACCCGACGTCATCGCGTGAGAGCCGCCTTCGACGCGCGCCGGCTGTAGACTCCCGCGCGTGGAAGAGGCGACAGGGAAGAGTGACGGGAAGAGCGAGGCCAGGGCCGGCAAACGGCAGTGGAGCTGGCTCGTCCTGCCCGGAGTCGCCCTGCTGCTGGCAGTGCTGGTGCGCGGCTGGGTGGCGGAGCCTCGTTTGATCATCTCGGACTCCATGGAGCCGGCCCTGACCTATGGGGATCGGCTGCTCATGGAGAAGGTGTCCTACCGGTTCCACCCACCGCGCGCCGGGGACCTCGTCGTCTTCGAGCCACTTCCCAGTGCGGACCGGCGGGGTGCCCTCCGGGTGGATGCCCACATCAAGCGGGTCATCGCTCTACCGGGGCAGGTGGTACGGGTGCACGAGGGACGGGTGCTCATCGATGGGCAGCCGCTCGAGGAGCCCTACGTGGCCGAGGCGCCCGACTACGAGTGGGGACCCACTCGGGTGCCCGAGGACATGCTCTTCGTGTTGGGGGACAACCGAAACGCCAGCGCGGACTCCCATGTCTGGGGATTCCTGCCACGGCGCAACGTGCTCGGCCGGGTGTGTCTGCGATTCTGGCCGCTTGGGCGCGCTGGCAGTCTCTGAAGCGCGGGTGGGGCAGTGGGGCGAGCCCCACCCGGCAGCAACGGAGCTTAGCAGCTAGAGCTGCAGTAGCCCGTGCACCGATCCCACTTGGCCTCGCAGCTCAGCTCGCAGTTGATGTCGCCGCCACAGCCATTGATGCACCGGGTGTACGCGGGATCACAGGACGAGCAGCACGGAGCCGCGGCCGTCTCCTCGACGCCCGTGGTTGCACCCAGCACACCACCCACCGCCACCGCCAGGCCGAACAGCGCGATCTTCAGACCCTTCATGATGTCTTCCTCCAGCATTCAAAGGCACACGGAACGGCAGGAATTGCCGGTCAGCGCTAATCCTATCTTTGTCGGATAAAGCTGACAATAAGTGAAAGCCGTATTATTTTGTATTCCGTGTGTCTGTATTTGTTTGCTGGGGCCGTTCTCGCTGAGCCGGGAGGGCCTCGTCAGTCACCTCCGCCCGCGCGCTCGTACAGGTGCTCGATGAGCTGGGCATAGTGGGTGCTGACGATGTGGCGCCGCACCTTGAGCGAGGGCGTCAGCTCGTTGCGCTCGATGGTGAAGTCCTGCGGGAGGATGGCGAACTTGCGGATGGACTCCGCGCGTGACACCGAGCGGTTGGCGCCCTCGATGGCGTGGCCTACTTCGCTGCGCAACGCAGGGTCCTCCACCAGCGACTCCAGCGGCTGTCCATCGCGGCCGTTCTTCCGGGCCCACAGCTTGAAGGCTCCGGGGTCGAGTGTGACGAGCGCCGCCACGAAGGGCTTGCCCTCGCCCACCACCATGGCCTGGCTGACGAGCGGGTGCTCGCGGATGCGGTCCTCCAGCGGCCCCGGTGCCACGTTCTTTCCCGCGGCGGTGACGATGATCTCCTTCTTGCGGCCGGTGATGTGCAGGAAGCCCTGCTCGTCCAGGCTCCCGAGGTCTCCTGTCTGCAACCACCCGTCCTGGGTGAATGCGCGCCGCGAGGCCTCCTCGTTGTGCCAGTAACCCCGGAAGATTTGGGGCCCCTTCACGAGGATCTCTCCATCCTCCGCGATGCGCACCGTGGTGCCGGGCAGCGGTTGGCCCACCGTGCCAATCCGTAAGGCGTGGTCGACGTTGATGGTCAGCACGGGGCTCGTCTCGGTCATGCCGTAGCCCTCGAGCACCTTCACGCCCATGCCGTTGTAGAAGTGGTTCAGCCGCTCGGGGAGGGGCCCACCGCCCGACACGACGAAGCGCAGCTCGCCGCCGAACACCGCGCGCAGCGTGCGGTACACGAGCCGCTCGAACACCGCATGCTGGAGCCGCGCCACGAGTGAGACGTGGCCCGCGGAGCGCTCGCGCGAGTACCGGATGGCTGCCTCCGCGGCGAGGTTGAACACACGCCCGCGGCCCGCCTGCTCGGCCTTCTGCTGCGCCGTCTGGAACACCTTCTCCAGCACCCGGGGCACCGTGCCGAACCACGTGGGCCGCACCATGGCGAGCTCCTCGGTCAGCCTGCCGGGGCTGGTGGCGAAGGCTACCGGGTTGCCGCGCTCCACGGCCGCGAGGAAGAGCATCTTGGCCAGCGCGTGGGCGAGCGGAAGGAACAGCATCGTCCGGTCCTGCCCGGTGATGATGTTGCCCGCGTAGTCCAGCACCTGCAGGGCGTTCATCCGGATGTTGCCGTGCGTGAGCTCGCAGCCCCGAGGCCGCCCCGTGGTGCCCGAGGTATAGATGAGGGTGGCCAGGTCGCTGGTTCGCAGCCGAGACAGGCGCTCGTCGAGCCGGGCCTCGTCGACCTCGTCCCCGCGCTGCTGGAGGTGCTCGAGCGCTGCCTGGTCGATGACGAAGGTCTGGCGGCAGTTCGGGAGCCGTTCCGCGGCCTGGCGGTAGAGGGCGTGCAGGGCATCGGTCTCGAAGAAGGCCATCACGGCCCCGCTGTCCGAGAGGATCCACTCCACCTGCTCGGCGGAGGAGGTCTCGTAGATGGGCACCGTGGTGGCCCCGGTGGCCAGGATGGCGTAGTCGAGCAGCACCCACTCGACGCGCGTCTTGGACATCAGGGCGATGCGCTGGCCGGGCTCGATACCGAGCGCCATCAACCCCCGGGCGAGCCGGCGCACCGTGCGCGCGATGTCCGCGGCGGTGAGGGGCTCGAACCGATCACCCACGCGGCGCGAGAACAGCGGCTTGTCCGGCGTCTGGCGGGCGTGCTCCAGCAGGGGTTGGAGCAGGTGTGCATCCGGTGCGAGCGTGACCTGACCCTGCCCCACGGCTTCTTTCTTCTGCGTGCTCCCACTCATAGGGAGCCCACCATAATGCTCGAAGCAGGGATTGCTACGGTCCGCAGCCCACGTTGTTCTGGTAACGACGGCAATCCTCGTCGGTGCCCACCGCGCGCGACTCGTCGAGCAGCCACCGGAACATCCCGTTCGCGATGGCCTTCTCCTCGCGCTCGTTGAAGAGCCACACGCCCAGGTTGCACAAGGGAACGTTCACCGCCTCGAAGGCGAGTCGTCGTGCCTCGAGCCCGCCGATGGACGCGGCCTGGGTGCACTGGTGCTGGAGGGCCAGGATGTGTCGCCACTCCTCCTCGCTGGCCAGGGGCCGCCGCTCCGCCAGCCGATTCTCCATGTCCTGGGCCGCGGACTCCACACGTTCGAGGAGCTCGTTGCGCACCCGGTATGCCACGCGCTCGACCATGTCGCTGCCGGGCTCGAGCTGTGCGAGCTTCACCTCCCGGGCCAGGGCCCAGGCCGCCAGCTCCTCGGAGACCTCCACTCCGAGCGCGTCCAGCGCCTCGGTTCCGGTATGGGGCCCCAACCCCTGCGCACGCTCCGCCGTGAGGTCTCTTACCTTCCGAGAGGACAGCGCCTCGTCCCACGCGACCGCCGCGGCGGAGAGCGCCAGCACCTCTTGTCCCACGGGCACCCGAGAGAGGGCCGCGTGCAACTCCAGCGCGCGT
The DNA here is from genome assembly GCF_026626635.1 of Archangium lansingense. GTDB lineage: Bacteria > Myxococcota > Myxococcia > Myxococcales > Myxococcaceae > Archangium > Archangium lansingense. Next base: position 11,600,125 of record NZ_JAPNKA010000001.1, on the reverse strand, counting down.
CCCAGGGGCTCCGCCGCCTGGGGCTCACCAGCATCCAGCTCTGGGAGAGCGAAACGACGGGGAGGGGGCCGCCACGCGAGCTTCAGCAAGGGCCAGGTGGCCCACCAGCGGCGGGCGAGCACCCACCACACCCCGAGGATGAACCTGCCCGCGCGAGGCTCGGCCAACAGGCGTCGGGCTGCGGCGCGGAAGAAGGCGGCGAACGAGTAGGAGCCGGTGCCACGCTCGGAGAGCTCGAGCACGTCGCGCCACCGTCCCTGCGCGGCGGTGTCGGCGAGGCACCACTCCAACGCCAGCTTCCGGGCGAGCCGGGGCGCGATCCGTTGGTCCAGGATGCTCACGCTGCGGCACAGGACCCGTGCCGTCTCCAGGTCTCCGCGCGCGGCGGCCATCAGCCCGTGGGCGACGATACCGGCGCCCCGTAGCGAGCTGTCCGCCTCCTCCAGCTTCGTCTCGACGAAGGCCCGGTCCTCGGGAGAAGGATTCCGGGTGCGTAGGAGTGCCCAGGCGGCGGCGAGCGCCTGTCCACCCCGAGGGTCCGATCCCCAACTCGCCATGGCCAGGTAGCCGAAGCGGTACGCCGCGCGTGGCCAGCCCAGCGGGATGAACACGCAGCGGGCAATGGTCCAGGGAAAGCACAGGGCGAGTCCCAACAGGAAGAACGGCGCGAAGAACCACACGCCATTGAGGAGCCCGAACAAGGTGAACAGCGTTGCCGGGAGGATGAGGAGGACGGTGAGGGCGAGATAGCCCGCCTTCGTTCCGTAGGGATCCGCCTGCTGCTGCCCGCCCTGGTTCCCGTTCAATAGCCGGAGCGCGATGATGACGCCGATGATGGCTCCGAAGGGGATCATCCCTGTCTCCTCCAGCCGAGCCGCACTGGCGCCTCGGGCCAGGGGGCGGGCTCCTCCCTCGCGGGGGCTTGGGCCGTCGGAGGCGCCGGGGGAAGCTGTGCCCAGAGCGCGTGCTGGAGCCGGGTGGTGGGGTCTCTCAGGGTAGCCATGGCGGCGCGGACGAGCTCGGCGGTGCGCGGCATGCGGCCCACGGGCGTGTCGTAGTGCGCGGCCTCGGAGAGTCTTAGCTCCAGCATGGCGAGCAGCTTCTGGCCCTCTCGCTCCACCTCCATGCGGGTGCAGGAGGGGCGCAGGCCCAGTACGTAGAAGGCGTTCTCCTTGAGCCGGGCGAAGACGTCCTTCTCCGAGAGGCTCATCGGACCCCCGAGTCGTGTGCCAGCCGGCGCTCCTTCGCGTCCTCCGGCAGCAGCCGCCAGAGCTGCTCCACCACCTGGCGCAGCTCGTCGCGGCGTTGCTGCTCCAGGGCGCGCCGGCCCCGCTGCACCAACTCCTCTGCCCGGGCCACGTCGGAGGCCTCGGACACGCGGCTGGCGGCGGAGTCGAACTGCCACTCCCACGCGGACGGATGACGGAAGAAGGCCGCGTTGCCCAGCTTGCGGATGCTGCGCAGGTGCCGCTGCAGCTCCACCGCCTGACGTCCGGCGCGTGCCCGCTCGCAGGCCTTCATGGCCTCGTCGAGCAGCTTCTGCTCCGCGGGGGTGCCGAACTGCGCCACCCAGGAGGATGCGACCGCGAGCTCCTCGCGGACCGTCTCTTCCAACTCCGGCCAGCGCAGGCCCGATTCCGCCTGCTCCAGCTGCGCGTCCAGGTCCAGCAGTCCGCGTCGGGCCTTCTGCCCCGCGTCCGCGTCCCCTCCACGTGCCGCCTCCACGTCTCGCTCGATCTCCGCGAGTGCCAGGTCGGCGTTGGACAGACTGGCCACCACCCTGGGGGAGCCGCGTTGGAAGGCCGAGGAGCGCAGCAGGGACAGCCGCTCGCGGGCGGCGGTGAGGCCCTCCTGGAGCGACTCGGGCGTGGCGTCCGGCACCTGGAGCTGGGCCACCTGCTCGAACACCTGGCCCAAGGCGGGCACCAATGCGCGGGCCGATAGCCGGCCGCCGCGGTCCAGCTCCAGCGTCAGCTCCACCTCGGCGTCGGCGGGCAGCGAGGCTTTGAGCTGGTCTCCGCGAATCTCCAGCGCGCCCACGAGCCGGCACAGGTGGGCCCACTCGAGCTCGCCTTGGATGATGGGGATGCGCAGGACGTTGCCGGTGGAGCCACGAGCCACGGCCTCCACGGTGCGCTGACGGAAGGTGCGGCGAGCGGGGAGGGGAGCGCCGCGCTCGAAGTAGACGCGCACGGCGTTGTTGGCGAGCGCCACGCCGATGCTGCGCGACAGGGGTGGATCGCTCAGGGTGAGGCCCTGGACGATGGTGAACGAGGCGGGCGATAGGGGAACGGGCTTGCCGTCAGCGCCGAGGCCCTCGATGCGGAAGGTGTTGGGCTTGCGCGGGATGAGCTCTACGGAGAGGACGAAGGCGCCTTCGGCGGAGAGCGGGGACTCGGGGCTGCTCCAGGCTCCGTCCGTCCGGACGAGCCGGACCTGGGTGGGCTTGGGGCCGGAGTCTCCCTCTACCAGTCGGCCCACCACGTGCGGTGACAGGTCCGAGCTCATGGCCGGGTACTGGAGCCACACCTTGCGGCCGGAGGGCGGAGGCTGGGCGCTGGAGGCGGCAGGGCGGCCATCGAGCCCGGAAGAGGCAGCGTAGAGAGCGGCGCCCTGGGCCACGAGCGTCATCGGGTCCAGCCCGTTGGCAAAGGGAGCACCCAGCGCGGCCTGCACCTGGGCGCGGAGGAAGGGCATGGCGGTGGGGCCGCCCACCAGCACCACCTTGCCGAGCTGCGAGGGCTCCAGGCCATGCGAGGCCAGCAGCCGCAGGCAGACGTTGATGGAGCGCTGCACCATGGGGGCGCAGGCAGCCTCCACGCGGGAGCGGGTGAGAAGCACGTCCACGTCCACCGGGCCGCTGTCGGTCTCGAAGGCACCGGGCACCAGGAGGGGAAGCTCGTCGGTGCGGGACAGCTCGATCTTCGCTTCCTCCACCGCGCGCTTCAGCTTGCGCAGGGCGGTGGCGTGGCGAGGGTCCGCGCGACGGATGTCGATGCCTTGGGTGCTCAGGAGTTCGGCGAGCACGGCGTCGACGATGGCCTGGTCGAAGTCGCGGCCACCGAGGAAGTTGTCGCCGTCATGGCCGACCACGCGCAGCAGGCCATCGCGCGTCTCGAGGAGGGACACGTCGAAGGTGCCGCCGCCGAGGTCATAGACGAGCCAGCTGCCCTCGTCCGAGTCGGCGCTCCAGCCGGCGGCGAGCGCGGAGGCGACGGGCTCTTGGATGAGCTCCACGCGGGAGAAGCCGGCGAGGCGAGCGGCCTCGGAGGTGGCGGCGCTCTGGGGGAGCTCGAAGAGGGCGGGCACGGAGATGACAGCGCACGAGGGGGCCACGCCGAGCTGCTGCTCCACGTCCTTGCGGAGGGACTTGAGGACCTCGGCGGCGAGCTCCTCGGGCTTCTTGGAGAGCCTGGCGGCGGCGAACTCGAGGGCCTGGGAGGTGCCCATGAGGCGCTTGAACTCGGAGCGGGTGTTCTGCGGGTCCGTGTCGATGAGGCGGCGGGCCCGGTCTCCAACGGTGACAGCGCCCCGCGCGTCGATGCGTACCACCGAGGGCGTCAGATTGGCGCCCTGGGCGTTGCGGATGAGGGTGAGCTTCTCCCCATCGAAGGCCGCCGCGGTGGAGTTGGTGGTCCCGAGATCGATGCCGACGTACAGCGGTGTGGCCATGATGGCGGCCGAGCATACATGGGGGCACCGAGCTGGTGCACCAGGACCGTATACTTATTGGTTCGGTAGGCGGTCTGCGAAGTACCGCCCAAGCAGGCTTGAGGTTACCTCAACTTGCGCGTGACGAGCCCTAACGTGTCGCCTTGGGATGTTCTGTCAAGCTCAGGGCTCAAGACCTGAAGCCCGGCTTCCTCAAGACAACTCTTGAAGAACCAGTCGAGCCAACTAGGGGCTGTGGCAGGCCATATTTTTGCATATACCGCGAGGATGAGTCATGAGACATGGCCTGCTTTCCTCCAGATGAAGTTCCGCTACCGCTTCGAGAGAATACGTCCTTGTCCGTCGATGGCGTACTCCGCTCCCGCATCCGGAACGATGAAGCCGGGAGCACATTTGGATAGATCCGGGGAGAGCAGCACGAAGAAGAGATTCTCGTTGGCCTGCGTCACGACCGTCCGATACGTGTCCCAGCGTGCGAGACACTGGAACTCGGGACCTTGCTGGTCCTCGGCCTTGATGTACGGTGGAAGGTAGTCGTTCATGGCTACCGAGAGAGCCTTCAACATGGCCCCATCGAGGCGGACGCCATCTTGGTAGGTGTTTGGGAATTTGATCTGGGCTGCCTCCTCTGGAGGAGCCATCTCCGCCTTGTGGTATTTGTGATACCCGAATCGTTCGAGCAGCACACAGCCCGAAAGAGCCCAGGAGCACAGGAGGATGCAGGGGAGGAGGCGTTTCATATCATCCCATGTTGAGTAGAATACGAGGCTCGAAGACCGATGAAGGACTGCTCAAGGAAGCCAGTCCTTGCCTTCGTATAGGCGGATGTAGCCCAGTTCATGGTAAACCTCGCCAATGGGCACCCACGTCCCCTTGCGCAAGGCTGAAACGATGCGCGTGGAGTTGTTGTAGCTGTAGGCTCTGCATTCGCCGGTCTTCTCTCTGAAGAAGACCATGAGGTGGCGATCCCACACCTTCCCCGTGCTCGTGTCGAAGAACCTCACGGGTTTCCAGTGTGCGGCGGCACTCAGGTCTCGTGGAGAGAACTCCCGGTTGTTTGGATGGGTATGTGTCCCTCCCAAGAGAACGATGTTCGAGTGGGCTGGGTCGTTGAGACTGTTGGGTAGGGTGCAACTCTTGACCAAGGGATCCCAACTGCCTCGAATGTCGGAGAGGTAGCTGAGGAAGTATGCGTTTTCTTCCCGTGCGTAGTAATACAGGGCACAATACTCGAATCCATAGGGCCCATTGGCGGCACCGGGTTGACGGGTCATGATGTCGCAGGACTTTTCGGCCAACTCCTCCAAGGTGTCGTAAGGGCCCGCTAGCGGGCCATCCACTTGAAGGCGTCCGTCTGGCAGGCGTCGCACCCGGACGTCGGGGTTGTTGCCCGCACATCCCAGGGCGTTTCCGAGCAGCGGTAGCAGGACCAGCCAGTAACACTTGGTGCGCATTCCGCCTCCTCGATGCGGTGGTACCGGCCAGGCGGCGATCCTCTTGTCCGGGCTGGTTCGGAGTCAAGGCTTCCGCGATGTCGGTACCTCGGACTACTCTGCACGTACTGCGTCAGCAGGGGGACCTGAGAATGGCCGAGGAACGGACGTACCTGGAGCTGTCAGAGGATGGTGGCGGCTCGCACAAGTTCTACGAGGTGAAGGTGGAGGGGAACTCCCTCACCGTCCGCTATGGCCGCATCGGCGACAAGGGCCAGACGCAGGTCTCCCAGTTCCCGACCCCGGACAAGGCGCTCGCCGAGGCCCGGAAGAAGATCAACGAGAAGGTCCGCAAGGGCTATGCCCCCGCCGTCATGGGCATGCGCCAGAAGCGCTCGGTCACCCGCCGGGAAATCACCAGCGGCCGCTCCAACGCGACCCAGGCCCCGCTCCTCTGGAAGTTCAACTCTGGCGACCGCGCCTTCGGCATCTTCGTGGACGATTCGCGCTGCTGGGTGGGCAACGAGAGCGGCTCCATCTACTCGGTGGACCACGAGGGCCGCTCGCTCTCCCAGTTCCGCCTCCCCGATGGCGTGAAGTGCATCGTCGCCGATGACCAATGGCTCTACGCCGGGTGCGACGACGGCCGGGTCTATGACCTCGGCGGCAAGGTGCCGCGCGTCGCGTACAACATCTCCGACGACGTGGACATCTACTGGCTGGACATCAAGGACGGTGTCCTCGGCGTGTCCGACGCGGGCGGCAAGCTCACCGCCATCAACCACGAGGACGAGTCCCAGTGGACGAAGCAGAGCGTGGGCACCCACGGGTGGATGGTCCGCTGCGACGAGCTGGGCATGTACCACGGCCATGCGCGCGGCTTGACCATGTACGACTGGGAGGACGGCCGCGAAATCTGGCACCGCCCCACCCAGGGCAACGTCATGTTCGGCTGGCAGGAGGAGTCCTCGCTCTACGCCTGCACCAACCTGGGCTTCGTGCACCGCTTCAGCAAGAAGGGCGACGTGGGGCCCGTCATGCAGTGCGACGCGGCCGTGTTCTCCTGCGCCGCGGTGGATGACGGCCGCTACGTCTTCGCTGGCGACAACATGTCCAGCGTCTACTGCTTCGACGACAAGGGCCAGCGGCTCTGGAAGCTGTCCACCGGGTGCGGCTCGGCCTTCTCCATGCAGTTCTTCCAGGATCGGCTCTACCTCGTCACCACCGAGGGCGTGCTCGCCTGCATCGACGCGAGCGAGAAGGCCATCCAGGCCGCGCAGTCCGGCTCGGTGCCGCAGGCCCGCAGCATCCAGGCCCCCACGCCCGTGGCCGCCGTCCCCACTGGTACCGTGGAGACGACGCGCGAGGCGGGCTCCGGTGTCGTCGTGGAGTGCTACCAGGATGGAGCCAACCTGCGCGTGCGCGTGGTGTCTCCCGGCTACCGCTCCGACTGGTACGTGCAGTTCCCCAAGGACATCCGCGAGGCGGGCGGACGCTACGTCGTGGAAGGCGTCCGTGAGTCCTCGCGCGGTGGCTTCTACCGCGCCTATGGCGACATCCGCAGGCTGGTGAGCTGACGTGAAACTGCTCGAGCAGGTGGCGCTGCTCTTCCAGGAAGGGAAGAGCGACAAGGTGTACGAGGTGGACCTCTTGGAGGTCTCCCCGGGCCAGTGCGTGGTCAACTTCCGCTATGGGCGGAGGGGCACCGCGCTGAAGGATGGCTCGAAGACGCCCGTGCCCGTGCCCCAGGCCGAGGCCAAGCGCGTCTTCGACAAGCTCGTCCAGTCCAAGCTGGACTCGGGTTATGTGCGAGGTGGCGCGCCCGGTACGCCTGTGCCGCCGCTTGCGCCCCGGGCTCCCGCGGCCCCGCCGCCTCCGAGGGTGGAGGCCCCGGCCGGTCTGTCGCCTCGGGAGAGCGCCATCCTGTCGCAGCTTCAGCAGGAGTCCACGGCCCGGCAGTGGTTCCGCCGCGCCAATGTGCGTGCCCAGCCTCGCTCCCTGGAGCGTGTCATCTGGCGCGCGGGTGAGCTGCGGCTGCGCGCCGCCGAGCCTCTGCTGCTGCCCCTGTTGGAGCGCGCCACGCCCCTGCGTGCCTACAGCGTCGCCGCGGCCCTGGGGCGTCTGGGCTCCGAGGCGTCTGTGTCCGCGCTCGGGCGGCTCTATGGGGACGCCTCCACGCCGGACATGGTGCGCCGCATCGCCACCGAGGCGCTGCTGCAACTCTCCGACGAGGCCACCCGCGCTGACTTTCGCCGGGACGTGCTGGAGAAGCTGCCCCCCGCGCTGCGCGAGCCGGTCCAGGCAGGGAACGTGGAGGCTTTCGGCAAGGCGCTCGATGCGCACCTCGCCTCTGGGAAGCCAGACGCGCTCAATGTCCTCGAGCCCCTCTACCTGGTGAACTCGGAGGCAGTGCGGCCTGCCTTCCTGCGCGTGCTGCGCACCGTGCCCTTCAACCTGCAATCGGTGAAGGTGTTGCGCCACCTCTTCAAGGTGGCCGAGTACCGCTACGACGGCGAGGTGTTCGGCCTCATCGCCTGGCGCTACGAGAAGGAGCGCACGCTCGGAAGCAGCCGGCCACGCGCCTACACCCTGGAGACGCGCAAGTACCTCCGGCGCCGGGTGTGGCGCACGCTGCGCCGCCTGGGCGAGTTGGAAAGCCCGGAGTTCGTGAAGATGGCGGTGGGCGTGCTGCTCGCCTTCAGCGACTCGGACGCCGCCAGCCCCCGCACCACCGGCTGGGGCCGCTACGTGCAGCAGTGGGACGCATGGTGGCCCTACTGGGCCTTCAATCACCTGCTGCACCGCCACAGCCAGCGCTACGAGCCGGTGGAGAACCCGCTCCTCTTCCGCTGCAAGGGCTCCTACTACCCCGGAGCGCGGGCGCCCGAGGTTCGCGAGGAGGCCTTCCCCAAGCTGTGGGAGCGCACCCCGGCGGGCCTGCTGCACCTGCTGGACGAGAGCCAGTGCGCCCCGGTGCACGACTTCGCCTCCCGCGCGCTGCGCGCCTGCCCGGACTTCCTCGCGCAGCTGGACGTGGACGCGGTGGCCATGCTGCTGGAGCGCCCCTACGAGTCCACCGCGCGCCTCGGCTTCGAGCTGGCATTGCAGCGGCTGGATGCGCGGCGCGAGCCCCGGGCCCTGCTGCTCGCGGTGGCGCGCTCCTCCTATGCTCCCGCCCGTCAGCAGGCCTTCCGCTGGATGGACGAGCTGCGCCATGTCCTCATTGAGGACTCCGGCTTCGTCGCCGGGCTGGCCACCGCGCGGCACGCGGACACTCGTGCCTACGCCGCCAACCTGGTGCGTGGCTCCGTGCTCTCCGAGCAGGCGTCTCGGACGCTCGTGGGCCGGCTGGTGGCGGCGCTGCTGCAGCTGAAGGCGAAGGAGGATGGCCCCATCGCCTCGGACGTGGCCCGCGTGGTGCTCGCCGCGCTGGGGCCTTCTTCCCGCGCAGTGGGGCTGGACGTGGTGCGCGACCTGCTCGCCCACCCGGTGCCCGAGGTGCAGGAGCTGGGTGGCGAGCTGCTCCTGCGCCGCGACCTGCGCACCGAGCCCGTGCCGGATGAGCTGCTCCTCCTCCTCGTTCAGTCGGAGCATGCGCCGCTCCGGGCCTTGGGCCTGCGGCTGCTCGCGCTCCTCGCCGAGTCCGAGGCCACGCTGCTTGCCCAAGAGGAACTCCTCATCCGCCTGGCCACCAGTCCTGTGCCGGACGTGCGCGCCGCGGTGCGCCCGCTGCTCGGACGGCTCGTGGCCGCGAGCCCCTCCGCAGGGGCCCGAGCCGTGGAGTCCCTGCTGGCTGCCCTGTTGCGCCGCCGTCTGCCGGAGGGCATTCCCGCCCATGTGGCCGCGCTCCTCTCCGGAGAGCTTGCTCCTGCCCTGGCCGCGCTGCCGGTGGAGACGGCGTGGCGGCTGCTCGATTCCGAGGACGGTGACGCGCAGAACGTGGGTGCAGCGCTGCTTGCCCGTCATGGTGCGGTGCTGACGGTGGATGTGCCGCGTGCGGTGAAGCTTGCCGGGCACGACGTGCTGGCCGTGCGTGAGTGGGCCTGGCGCTGGCTGGAGTCCCAGGTCCCCGAGGTGCGCGCGGAGCTGGCCACGGCAGTGGGCCTGCTGGACTCGCGCTGGGACGATGCTCGGGCCTTTGGCTTCCGCTACTTCCGCGAGCGCTTCGCCCCGGAGGATTTCTCCCTGGAGGTGCTCGTCTCCGTGGCGGACAGCATCCGCAAGGACGTGCAGGCCTTCGGGCGGGAGATGCTCACGCGCTCCTTCCGCGAGGAGGACGGTCCCGAGCTGTTGCTGCGGCTGTCCGAGCACCCCACCCCCAGCGTGCAGCTCTTCGCCACCACCTACCTGGACCGCTTCGCGAGCGGCAAGCCGGAGCTGGTGACGCAGCTCGCGCCGTACTTCATCCGCGTGCTGAGCCAGGTGAACAAGGGTCGTGTCGCGCGCCAGCGTGTGCTGGGCTTCCTCCAGCGCGAGGGCCGCGGCAGCGAGGCCAGTGGCCGCGTGGCCCTGGAGGTGCTGCACCGGATGTCAGCTACCATTGCTATAGAGCATCGTGCCGCCGCGCTGGAGGCGATGCTCTCCATCTCCAAGGCGCAGCCGTCGCTCCCCATGCCCTTCCTCGTCCGCCCGGTGGAGGTCCGCCGTGCACTTTGAGTATTCGTACGCGGGCAGCACCACGGTGCAGAACCGGGGAGACAGCACCGCGCTGTCCTTCGCGCCGGACGTCAAGCGGCCGCCCACCTTCTTCTCCGGCGAGCTGCGCCAGAACGTGGCCTTCCGTGAGGCCATCTCCGCCCTCCATGACGTGGTGGTGTCGGACCTGCGCTTCAAGCCCAAGGACAAGACGGCCTACAAGCTCTGGGCGGCGCAGCAGGAGCAGGTGGACCTGGCGGCCATCGCCGCGCAGCGTCAGTCCGTGGCCACCCGTCTCAAGGCCCTGCGCGAGGAGCTCGCCGAGCTGGAGAAGGAGATCTCTCGCCGCATGGGCCCCTTCTATGAGGCCCGCGCGCGCTACTACCGCTACCTCTACGAGAAGAACCGCGACTTCTGGTTCGTGCTGGACCCCGTCATCACCGTCCACCCGGACGAGTGCTTCTTCGAGTGCTTCAGCCAGGACGAGTCCAGCTACGGCCGGCTCGGTGCCAGCTACGAGGTGTTCCAGAACGTTGGCGAGTTCTCCTGCGGCACCACCAACATCGACTACTCGTCGCCGCTGTACGACGAGTTCCAGAAGATTCGGTCCTACAAGCGCACGCGCTTCGAGGTGGACCCGAGCGGCTTCACCACGCAGACGGGCACGGACACGGCGTACAAGGAGGTGAAGATCGACCTCCCGGACTCGTGGGTGCGCGGCTTCCTGCAGGTGAACTCGGCAATGGCGCTGCCAGCGGTGCGCTTCACGCTGCACCCCATGGACGTGCACAACTTCCTCTTCATCCTCAAGCGGCACAAGGAGAAGAAGGGGCCGCGCTCCATGCGCTACAAGCTGGCGCCGGGGCAGCCGGTGAAGGTGGTGTTCGAGCCGTGGGGCACGGAGGTGGTGTGCCGGCGCTCGGTGTACGAAGGCGAGGGCACGCACGACATTCGCGTGTGGGGCCGTCGGCGTCTGGGCGTGCTGGAGCGGCTCATCCCCGTGGCGAAGAACTTCACCGTGCACCTGCTGGGCACGGGGCTGCCGTCCTTCTACGTGGCGGACCTGGGGGACCTGTCCTTTACCCTGGGCCTGTCCGGGTGGACGGCCAACGACTGGTCCACCGCGGGCAACTTCGACCTGCTGGCGCCTCGCGGACAGGTGGATGAGTTCACCCGCCGCCGTGTCTTCGATGCGCTCAAGGAGACGTGGTCCGCGAAGCCCGAGGCGCTGGCCTCGAAGCTGGGGCTGGAGCGGGGCGCGGTGCTCGGCGCGCTGTCGGCCTGGACGCAGGCGGGGCGGGCCATCTGGGACCTGAACAAGGGCGTGTACCGGGCGCGTGAGCTGAGCCGCGAGCCCCTGCCCATGGACAAGCTGCGCTTCTCCAACGAGCGGGAGGAGCGTGCCACGCGCTTCCTGGACGCCCGGGCGGTGGACGTGAAGACCCGGCCCGGGGCGGAGGGCTCGGTGGAATTGAGCGGCACGGTGAAGGATGGCGCGAAGGTGCTTCGTCCCTCTTTGCGGCTCGACGCGGACCAGCGTATGGTTTTCGGTGAGTGCACGTGCAACTTCTTCCAGCAGAACAAGTTGTTCCGGGGGCCGTGCGAGCACCTGCTCGCGCTGCGGCTCCAGCACTCACGGGTGTCTCGTACATGAGAAAGGGGAGGGTTCGCGCACGCGGCGGTCAGGGGGCAGTACCTTGCAACCCGGACGGTGTTTCGCCGTCCATGCCTCATGGCCTGTCATGCATCACTGGCCCGCTCTTTACTGTGCGGTACCTCCCTCCCTGTGGCGGCAGCGCTGTCGACCTCGTAGGTCCTGCGCGCCACAGGGAGGGGGTACCGCTTGAGTTGAGACGGTCCAGTCCCGAGAGCAGTACGAAGGTGCTCTCTGACCGCCGCGTGGACGGACTCTCCCTTTCTCTTCAGGCCCGCCATGTCCTCCCAGCCTCCGCGTAACCGACAGGAGCTGTACGACCGCATCCGCGCTGGTTCCAAGGACGAGGTTGTCCTGGAGGAGATGGTGCGCCTGGGCTTCTGGCCGGCCCGCAGCGGTCAGCCCGGAGACCCGGCGGACGTCATCCACCGCCGCAACGAGCTGCAAGGGGAGATTCGCGCGCTCACCACCGAGCAGACCCGGCTCGGCAACCTGGAGGCGATGAAGCGCGAGCTGCGCAAGCGGCGGCTGGAGGAGAGTCGGCGCAAGCAGCAGGAGACGAAGGAGCGGCGCGAGCGCGAGCGGCTGGCGCGCGCCGCGGCGTGGAAGGAGCGCAAGGGCAAGGAGCTGCTCTTCCTGGGCCGGGGCGTGTCCGGTGGCCTGAGTGAGCGCGCAACGGACGAGGCGAAGCTCACGCGCCTGGGGCTGCCCGTGCTGGCCACCCCGGAGGCGCTGGCGCAGGCGCTGGGATTGAGCGTGGGGAAGGTCCGGGCGCTGTGCTTCACGCGCACCGCGTCCACCACCAGCAACTACGTGCGCTTCCTGCTGCCCAAGAAGACAGGCGGCACCCGGCTCATTTCCGCGCCCCTGCCCCGGCTGAAGGCGGCGCAGGCCTGGGTGTTGGGGAACATCCTCGCGAAGGTGCCCGTGCACGACGCGGCCCACGGCTTCCGTGCGGCCCGCTCCATCGTCACCAACGCCCGGCCCCACGTGGGCGCGGGCGTGGTCGTGAACCTGGATTTGAAGGACTTCTTTCCCTCGGTGCTGTACCCGCGGGTGAAGGGTGTCTTCGCGAAGCTGGGCTACAGCGAGGCCACCGCCACGGTGCTCTCGCTGCTGTGCACCGAGCCCGATGTGGAGGAAGTGGAGCTGGACGGGCAGCGCTACTTCGTCGCCCAGGGCGGGCGGCGGCTGCCCCAGGGCGCGCCCACCTCGCCCGCGCTGACGAACATCCTCTGCCGACGGTTGGACCGGAGGCTCGCGGGTGCGGCGCACAAGCTGGGCTTCGTCTACACGCGCTACGCGGATGACCTCACGTTCTCCGCCCACGGGCCCGGGCCGCACGATGTCGGCGAGTTGCTGCGCTTCGTGCGCTGGCTGGTGAGCGAGGAGGACTTCACCCCGCACCCCGACAAGACGCGCGTGCTGCGCCGCGGCCGGCAGCAGGAAGTGACGGGCGTCGTCGTCAACGACAAGCCCGGCGTGGACCGCGAGACGCTCAAGCGCTTCCGCGCCCTGCTGCACCAGTTGGAGAAGTCAGGGCCCGAGGGCAAGCGCTGGGGCAACAGCGGGGATGTCATCGCCTCCGCCGTGGGCTTTGCCAACTACGTGGCCATGGTGGACCCTGTGAAGGGCAGGGCGCTGCAGCAGAAGGCCCGCGCGCTGGAGGCCCGTTACGGGCGCCGGCCCGCCCCGCCGCCTCGTGGAAAGGGGACGAAGGGGGCCACGCAGGCAGGGGGCGCCGTGTCCGCGCCCGTGTCTCCCGAGGCTTCGGCCCAGGCTCCCGTGGCTCCGGCGGCTGCTCCCGCGGCCCCGGTGGCCAGCCCGGACAGCGAGCAGAAGCCTTCCGAACCGCCGAAGAAGAAGTGGTGGAAGCTGTTCTGAGCCGAGACTCGCGGTAGGGTCCGGCGCGTGAATCAAGAAGTCGTCAACACGGACATCGTCATCCTGGTGGTCGGCGCAGTGCTGTGCCTCGGAGTCCTCTACTGGCTCCTGAGTGGCAACGAGGCCAGCCGACTGAAGGATCAGTACTTCCGCAGCGTCCAACTCCCGCGTGCCCAGGCCGAGGAATCCCTCACGCGCCACGTGGCCCGCCTCCAGGAGAAGCACCCCGGCAAGACCGAGTCCTGGTACCTCCGCCACGTCCTCGCGGACCTGGCTCGCGATCGCCGCTGAACGCGTCCTTCGTACCCAGGGGCTCGACGTGTTCTTCCAAAAAGAAGCGGCCTGGACCGCTCAGGAGTAGCGGTTCCAGGCCGGTCTCGTGGGGCGCTGAGGCCGGGTGGGAACCCGGGGCCTCGATACCCTCACCCCGTCCCTCTCCCGGGGGGAGAGGGGTTGTTGGAGAGGGGTTGTTGGGGAGGAGAGAGGCTTAGCGCGTGCCCGTCGCCGCGCAGCGCTGCATCATGTTCTCCAGCTCCAGCCGCGTCTGTGCCAGCTGCTCGCGCCGCATGTCCTGGCGCAGCGCGTTCGACAGCGAGCGCGACAGCGTCTTGATGACGGTCAACTCATCCGACGACCACCGGCGCTCCTTCGTGCAGTCGTCCAGCCGCAGGAAGCCCCACCACTGGCCGTTGATGTTGCCCACGTTGATGGGGCTCAGCAGCACCGACTGCACTGCCTGCGCCTCCAGGTTCACCTGCAGCGGTCCCTGGATGTTGCGCACCAGATCCCAGACCGGCTGCCCGCGCGAGAGCACCTCCACCCAGCCCGCCATTTGATCCTTCAGCGGGAACGTCTGGATGAGCGGCGTCATCGGCGCCGAACCCCACGCGTGCCGCAGCGGCGCCAGGCGCTTGCCCGGCATCGTCGCCGCGCTGTTCTCGTACACCACCGCCCGGTCCACCCCGAGCGCCCGACCCACCATCTCGATGGCCGACATCACCGCCTGGCCAGAGAATCCGTGCTCCACCAGCAGCTTCGAGGCCTCGGTAACCTTCGTGAATGCTTCGAGCGACATCGCATCCTCCGTGCCGAGGGCAATCCCGGACTTGAAACCAGAAAACCACGACTGAGCCGCTCTCCTAGTGACTCATGGGTTCATTGAACATCAAGTGGATTCGGACTGTCAAGCCTGTCTGGATTTTGGTAGTCATTCTGGAATTACAGGAAATGGGGTGCACGCTTCCACCACGCGCTTCTCGGACTGTCCGGCCGGGAGCGTCTCACTCGGAGTGAGGCTGTGAAGGGTGGCCAGCTGGAGGACACCTTGCTCCGTGCGGGAGGTGGATGGTGGACAGAGACGCGCATCGGGAGCCTGGGCTCGGTTAGCCTCGGGTCATCCGGTGCCGGCCACCAGGCCCGGACAGGAGGTCTCGACGGGATGGAGAGCCTGGACTCACGCCTGGAACTGCTGGAGCGCCGCTGCCGCCGCCTTCAGTCCGCTACCTTCGCCGCGCTCGCGCTCGGAGCGCTCGGCGTGGGCGTGGCCCTGCTGCGGCCGATGGGTGCTTCGGCGGGTGGGGAGCTGGTGGCCTCGCGCCTCACCTTGATGGACGACCAGGGCCGTACGCGCGCCACGCTCTCTGCCCAGGACGGGGGCGAGGGGGGACTGGTGCTGCACGATGCCCAGGGGCGGCCCCGAGCCCTGTTGGGCGTGGATGCCAGCGGCTCGCCCCGGCTCCGCTTCGCCACCGCCGAAGGCTCCATGCTCGCCGAGCTCACCGTGTATTCGGAGGAGGCCCCGCGGCTCGTGCTCGGCAACAACAGTGGCACCGAGTTCTTCTCCGTGGGACTGATGCCCGACGGCTCCTCGCGCCTGGAGCTCGGGGACGAGAACGGGCGCCCGCGCGCCATCCTCGGGGCCGATGAGCATGGCGCCCCCGGGCTGCTGCTCGTGGACCGCAAGGGGCAGCCCCGCGCCGCGCTGCGCGTGTCTCCCAAGGACGATGCGAGCCTCGTGCTCGAGGGCCGGGACGGTGAGGTGTTCCGCGCCCCGTCCTCCGTGCAGTAGTCCTCCCGTGGCTTCGCGGACGATGGGGGGCGGAGGGGCAATCCGCTTACACGTGGCACCCTCACCCCGGGGGGCTTGCCCCCCCCTTTGAACGACGGGGGGCTCCTCTCCCGGAGGGCGAGGGGAGAGGGGCTCGGGAGGGTAGGCAGGCGGGCGGGCTCGGGCCCTTCGGCGAGGACTTCCCCGGGCGGGCAGCATCCCTACCTTCCCACGGTCATGGACGCGCCACCGACGGAAGCAGAGGGCTGGGAGGCACCTGACCCCCTCAACCGCCAGCACGAGATGCGCGGTCCCATGGCGCTGCCGCCTGGTTTCCGGCCCTTCAACCATGCGTTCTACCAGTCCACCCGCGTCCGGCTCGAGCCTGGGCACCGGGTGGAGCTCGTGGAGAACGGGGCCATCTTCGACGAGCTCATCGACGCCATCCGCCAGGCCACCGAGTCCGTCCACATCCTCGTCTTCATCTGGCGTCCCAGCGAGCCCTCCGAGCGCATCCTGGAGGCGCTGTGCGAGCGGGCCCGCGCCGGAGTCGCCTGCCGCGTCATCGTGGACCCCGTGGGCAGCCAGGAGGTTCGCGGCGAGCACGACTTCAATCCGAAGGTGGAGCAGCGGCTGCGCGAGGGCGGTGTCGAGGTGCATTACTTCCGGCCACTCTCGGGACGGTGGCTCGGCCGGCTCTTCGGACGTACCCACCACAAGCTCGTCCTCATCGACGGGACGGTGGGTTTCACCGGGGGCTTCGGCATCTGGAAGTCCTGGCAGGGCGAGGGGGACAGTCCGGAGGAGTGGCGTGACACCAACGTGCGCGTGGAGGGCTCCGCGGTGCGCGAGATGCAGCTGGCCTTCGCGCGCTCGTGGCAGGAGTGTGGCGGGGCGCTGCTCCCGGAGAGCTGTTTCCCCGAGCTGCCCCACGAAGGCGAGGGCCACGCGGCCTTCGTGGAGAGCAGCGGGGTTTCCGGAATCTCCGACGCCGAGCGCATGCTGCGCATGGTGTTCGCCGAGGCGCACGAGCGGCTGTGGATCGCCAATGCCTACTTCACCCCGCCCAAGGCCATCCTCGAGCAGCTCTTGGAGAAGCGGAAGCAGGGCGTGGACGTGAGGGTGCTCGCGGCCGGGCCGGTGCATGACTGGCGCATCGTCCGCGCCTCGCAGCGCTCCACCTATGAGCGGATGCTGAAGGGCGGGGTCCGTATGTGGGAATACCAGCCCTCGATGATGCACTCCAAGACGGTGCTCGTGGACGACTGGCTGAGCGTGGTGGGCTCCACCAACCTGGACGCGCTGTCGCTGCACCGCATGCGCGAGGGCTCGCTGGTGGTGGCCGACCGGAGGCTCGCCTCCAAGCTGGAGACGTGCTGGGAGCGGGACCTTGCGCACTCGAAGGAGGTGACGCTCGCCCGCGGTGGGCGCACCAACCCGTGGCGGCGGTTCGCGCGGCGGGTGACGCAGTGGCTCGCCGTGGACCGGTGAGGCCCGGTGTCCTCATCGTGGGTTGCGCACGCCCACCTGCTGGCACATGGATAGCACCGGGCAGGTGGAGCACTTCGGCTGCGTGCCCGTGCACACGTGTTTGCCAAACGGTACCAACAGCCGGTTGAGCTCCACCCAGTGTGCCTGGGGCAGTACGGCCTCCAGCGCGGCCAGGGTCTGCTCGGGCGTGCGTGTCCTCACGTAACCCCAGCGGTTCGTCACCCGGTGCACGTGGATGTCCACGCTGATGCGGGCCTGGCCGCAGGCGATTCCCAGCGCCAGGTGCGCGCACTTGGGCCCCACGCCCTTGAAGGTCTGCAGCACCTGCGCGTCGCATGGCAGCTCGCCGCCAAACTCCTCCACCGCGCGCGTGGCGATGGTGTGGATTGTTCCTGCCTTCGGCTCATGGAACGTCACCGGGCGGATGAGGGCGTCGATGCGCTCTGGCCCCAGGTGGCGCATCGCCTCGGGTGTGCGGGCCTGGGACAGCAGTCGCAACGCCACGGGCAGCGTCACCTCGTCTCGTGTGCGAATGGACAGGATGCAGCCCACGAGCTGCTCGAAGAGGCTCGCGTGGCCGCGTGCCGCCAAGTCGAACATGGCGGCGTCCGCGAAACCTCGGATGGACTCGCGCACCCGTGCGAGCGCCATGTCGATGTCGAAGGGCTCCTTGTCTGCGCGGGAAGAAGCCTGCTTTCGAGCTGCTGGGGGCAGGGATTTTCCGGAGGGTTTCATCTTCCCCAAGAAGATGGAGATGACCTCGGAAGTTGGCTCCCAGGTGCCGTCGCGCCGCCAGGTGAGCGAACTGCCGGGCGTCGGCATGCTGGATTTCCGAGCAAAGAAAAGCACGCGGGTTTCCCGTCGTGCTGGCACCATCTTACGCGGCCATCAGGAGGGACACGCGGTGATACAGCGAAGACTGGGGCGCTCGGACATCGAGATCTCCGCCATTGGATTGGGGTGCTGGCAGTTCTCCGAGGGCTTCGGCCTGGCGGGTGGCTTCTGGGAAGCACTGCCCTCCCAGACGGTCGAGGAGATCATCGACGCGTCCCTGCGGGGCGGCATCAACTGGTTCGACACCGCTGAGGCCTACGGGGATGGCCGCTCGGAGCGTGCCCTCGCCAGTGCACTCACCCGGCTGGGAAAAAAGCCCGGCGACGTCGTCATCGCCACGAAGTGGTTTCCCTATCCGTTTCGCAGTGCCTCCAGCATCGTCAAGACGATTGGCGATCGGCTCTCGCACCTGAGTCCCTTCGGGATCGACCTGCATCAGATTCACCAGCCCTTCGCGTTCACCACGGTCGCGGCCCAGTCCAACGCGATGGCGGACCTGGTCCAGGCGGGGAAGATTCGCACGGTGGGGGTCAGCAACTTCTCCGCGAAGCGGATGCGCGCGGCGCATGAAGCGCTCGCCCGCCGGGGGGTCCCGCTCGTCTCCAACCAGATGAAATACAGCCTGCTCGACCGGCGGATCGAATCGAACGGGGTGCTCGCCGCCGCCAAGGAGCTGGGCATCACCATCATCGCGTACTCGCCGCTCGCGCAGGGCCTGCTCTCGGGCAAGTTCCACGAGGACCCGTCGCTCGTCCGCACCCGCGTGGGCCCGCGTAAGTTCCTGCCGAGCTTCCGCGCCAAGGGGCTCGAGCGCAGCCGCCCGCTCATCGAGGAGCTCCGGAAGATCGCCACCGCCTACGGCGTCACGCCCTCGCAGGTCGCCCTCAACTGGCTGATCCACTTCCACGGAGACACGGTGGTGGTCATCCCGGGGGCGACGAAGGGGCGCCACGCCGAGGAGAACGTCGGGGCGGGGTCGTTCAAGCTCTCGCCCGACGAACTGCGCCGCATTGACGAGCTGTCGCGACAGTTTCTCTGAGACGGCGAGGGCCCTGGACCGGGGCCCGCTTCCCGGGGGTTGTCACGATGCCTACCCTGTGTGCGTGCGTGAGAGTGGCGTCGAACACAGGGAGCGGGCAGGCAACCTCATGGGGAGCGCGGAGCAGGAGCTCATCCGCAGGCTGGAGCAGCGCTTCCGGCGGATGACCGAGCTGCTCTACGACACGCGCGTTCCTCCCCAGGTCCTGGAGGAGGAAATCCTGCCCTTCATTGGGGAGAACATCACCTTCAAGGACCCATGGCAGCAGGGCACTGGCCGCGAGACCTACCGGCGCGGCGCGGCCGGCTTCCACTGCATGTTCTCCTTCGACTTCGACATCTTCCAGGCCAACGTCCAGCTGGAGGAGGGCCACCGGGGCGGCCGGGCGATTGTCGACGGAGTGATGAACCTGAAGCAGTTCAGCTGGCTGTACACGTACCCGCTCAGGACGATCCTCGTTTACGACTTCACCCTCGTGGGGGCCACGGCTGGGGAGCTCAAGCCCGTCGTCCACGTCCACGAGGAGATGTGGAGCCTGGCGGACATGATCGCCGCCGTGCCCGGGGTGGGCCGGTTCTACACGAACGTCTTCCGCAAGGGATTCAGCCAGGGCTTCCTGGCGGCGTCCGCGCTGTGCCGCCGTGTGCGGGGGGCCGCGGCAACGCGGGGTTGAGGTGTCTCAGCGCAGCTCGAGCGCGTACCAGCGATCGCAGCCGAAGTGGCCCGTGGCTCCCATGGGCGCGCAGAGCGGCTGGAAGCCCATGCGCTGGTACAGCTTCTGCGCCTGCTTCATCCCCTCGAGCGTCTCCAGGTAGCACGTGCGGTAGCCCGCCTCCCGGGCGAATGCGAGGCACTGGCGCAGCAGCCGCTCACCTACGCCGCGTCCGCGCACCTCGGGCAGGAAGTACATCTTCCGCAGCTCGCAGACACCGGGCTCACCGCCCTCCAGCGGAGCGATTCCGCCTCCACCCAGCAAGCGGCCCGTCTCGTCCTCCACCACCCAGTAGGCGCAACCCGGGCGTGCGTAGGCCGCGCTCATTCCATTCACTTCCGGATCGTGGATGGCGAAGCCCTGCCCACCCGCGCCGAACTCGGGCATGACCTGGCGGATGATCGCCGCCACCGTCGCGTCGTCCCGCGGCTCGATGGGGCGCAGCTTCAGTTCCGTGCTCATGGGAGGCCCAACGTTCCACAGCCTCCGCTCCGAGGCCAGCCCCGAGCGGTAGTCCGGACGGGTCATACCCCGAGTGTGTGTGCTTCCCGGGCCGAGTAGAGGAGATGACAGCTCCCCATGGCCCGCCGCGTCAGCGGTTCGGTGAGGTGGATTTCCCTGTCAGGGCGCCCCTATACACCCGCCCGGGAAGTCCCTCACGGAGACAGTGCACATGGCCAACAAGGTCAAGGCAGTCCTCATCGGCGGTACCGGTTACGGCGGAGCCGAGATCCTCCGCCGGCTCCTCTTCAATCCGAACGTGGAGGTGGTCCGCGTCACGGCGGTGGACAACATCGGCAAGAAGGTGGGCGACGTCCACTTCAACCTCGCCGGGCTCACGGACCTGAGCTTCCAGGAGATGCCCCCCGCCCAGGCCGTGGCCGGCGCGGACGTGGCCTTCCTGGCCATGCCTCACAAGACCACCGCCAAGGTGGTGCTGGACATCATCAACACGGGCGTGCGCATCGTGGACCTGTCCGGCGACTTCCGCCTGCGCGACGCGGCTGCCTACGCCAAGTACTACGGCGTGGACCACCCGGCGCCGCAGATGCTCACCGACGGCTCCTTCACCTACGGCATGCCCGAGCTCAACCGCGAGGCCATCCGCAAGGCGCGTTACATCGCCAGCCCCGGCTGCTTCGCCACCACCATCGCGCTCGGCCTCCTGCCGCTGGCCAAGGCGGGCCTGCTCACCGGCCCCATCCACACCGTGGCCGCCACCGGCTCCTCGGGCAGCGGCGCCAACCCGCAGATTACGACCCACCACCCGCTGCGCGCGGCCAACCTGCGCACCTACAAGCCGCTCGAGCACCAGCACATCCCCGAGATTCTCCAGACGCTGCGCATTGCCGGCGGCAAGGAGGACATGTCGCTGGAGTTCGTGCCCGTGTCCGCGCCGCTGCCGCGCGGCATCTTCTCCACCTCGTTCGCCGAGGTGCCCGCCTCCGTCACGCAGGAGCAGCTCACCGCCGCGTGGAAGACGTCCTTCGGCAACGAGCCCTTCATCCGCATTGTGGGCGGCGGCCGTCAGCCCGAGGTGGTGGGCGTGTCCGGCAGCAACTACGTGGAGGTGGGCTTCACGCTCGGCCCCGTGACGGGCAACACCCGCCGCGTGGTGTGCTTCTCCGCGCTCGACAACCTGGTGAAGGGTGGCGCCGGCCAGGCCATCCAGAGCTTCAACATCATGATGGGCTGGGACGAGCGTCTCACCCTCGCTGAGCCGGGGCTGTGGCCGTGAGCGGGCTCTCGGACTTTCGCGGGCGCTGGTTCGTCGTGAAGATTGGCGGCGAGCTGGCCATGGACAAGCCGAAGCTCGCCGCGAGCGTGGGCGCCGCCGTGCGCGCCTTCCTCGACGCGGGCATCCGCGTGGCCGTCATCCACGGCGGCGGGCCCCAGGCCACCGAGATGCAGAAGAAGCTCGGTCTGCAGCCGAAGATGGTGGCCGGCCGCCGCTACACCGACGAGGCCACCCTCGAGGTGATGAAGATGACGCTCGCGGGCCAGGTGTCCGTGGACGTGGCCTCGGCCTTCCGCATCGCCGGCGTGCCCGCCCTGTGCACCACGGGCATGTCCGCCGGGCTCATCGAAGCGAAGCGCCGGCCTCCCAAGGTCATGAGCGGCGCGGGCCCGGAGCCGGTGGATTTGGGACTGGTGGGCGATGTCACGGGCGTGAACACCGAGGCCTTCCAGCGCATCTCGGACGCGGGCTTCGTGCCCGTGCTCGGCTCGCTGTCCGGTGACGCGCAGGGCAACGTCCTCAACATCAACGCGGACACCGTGGCCACCCGCGTGGCCGCGAAGCTGGGGGCGGCCAAGCTGTTCCTGGTGTCCAACGTGCCCGGCGTGCTCGCCAACAAGGACGACCCGTCCACCCGCCTGCCCACCCTCACCCCCGCCGAGGCCCGCGCCAAGATTGCCTCCGGCGTCATCCAGGGCGGCATGATTCCCAAGGTGGAGGAGAGCCTGGAGATGCTGGAGGAGGGCATCGAGGCCATCCACATCGTGGGCATTTCGCCCAACGATGCCGTGCTGCGCGAGGCCGAGAAGCCCGGCAGCCAGGGCACCGCGTTCCTGCGCGGGTAGTGGAAGGGCTCGTGCTCGTGTCCCCTGTGCGGAGGATGCACGGGGGCGCGGGTGTACGGAACTGGTTGAGGCTAGTCCTGCTGTGTCATAAAATTCGTTCTCCCTCGGGAAACGACGTGCTGGCAGAGCCGTTGGAGTAGGGAGTTCCCGAGGGAAAGCCAGATGTTTATGACACAGTAGAACTAGCGATGCCACCCACAGTAGCCACGGCTACCTGGCAAGGCAGGCGTTATGCAATTTCTCTTCTTGCACAATTCGCCATCGCCTTCACTCCACCAAGATGGACCCATGAGTTGTAAGGTGGCCGCCTCTTGGGGATTGGCGACGAGATACGCGTCTCTAGCAACTCCGTCTGGTATTTTGTTGTCTTCCAGCAACTCTCTGATGGACTTGTCAACCTTGTCCACCCGGGCGCAATTGCCTAGGGGTCCTTGTTTTCTCCTGGCAACCAAGTACAGAACACTATCATCAGTTTCGGGAAATCGGCCGGAGCTTCCAACGATAGCGTTGGCACAGCAGAGTGCGTCGTTTCGGTTGAGAGTCGTGACGAACCGTAAGGCAACAGACTCCCAACTGTTTTCTTGGATGCGGTGCGTTGGCGCTTGCGCAACAACCATTGCATGGGTTGATGGGGCTTGCGCAAACTCGTCGTCCTCGAATCTGGCCTTCCAACGCTGACGAAGATGCGTGCTTGTTGCCCCTGCCCGTCCAACGTAAACCTTGATTTGACGAATATCGCATTTCATTACTTCAGGAAGTCCATGAATGGACCTGATGAAATGTCGAATCGTCGATCGGAGATCCCGCGGTCTGGGTGCGTGCTTGATTAAGTCTTGAAGCTCGTGTGATGAGAAATTATTGAGTTCGTTCAAGGGGATGACGCTCCCACTCATATTTACCTCCCAGCATTGATTGATAGCTTACCGAAATGCATCGACCAAGCCAGGGGGCATGCCTTCCGAACACCTCTCCAGGGAAGTATCAGACACTTCATGGGGGCTGGTTGAGTGGGGCACGGCTTCAGGCCGCAGTGCTTCCGTGGCTTCGCTGTAGGCTCAGCGCCGAGGCTGGAACGTGCTGTCCTCGGGACCTTGGACATAGGTGTACACGATGGGGAAGCGGAGGACGGCGGTGTCGGGGCTCCGGTCCACCTTGGCCGGAACGATGTCGAGGCCATCGGCCGGTGGCAGGGCCGCGTGCGTCGTCACGCCAAAGCGGTCCCTGTTGTCATTCAGGGCCACGCCACAGAAGGGGACAGGCGGGCCCTCGGGCGTCGGGTACACCTGATCGAAGGAGATGTAGACCCGATCCGGGAAGACCTTCGCCTCGCCCGTCACTTTCAAGACCTCTTCATTGCTCAGGAGCATGATGCCCACCACGGGCCCCGTCCTGACGTTGATGGCATTGGCACACTCCTGCACCGAATCCTCCGAGCCCGCACAGGTGAAGGTCTCCAGTTCGACCTGCATGACGGGATGGAGACCCAGGCGCCTGGCCGTGGCGCGGGCCTCGGGAGGACACTGCTCGAGGATGAGGCCCATGTCGGGGCGTACTGGCGTGGTCGCGCAGGCTGCGAGGTGTGCCGAGGCGGCGCAGGTGCAGAGTAGTGCGCACAGGCCGCTGAGGGGCCGGGATGGCATGGGCTGGACGGAGGTGTCATCGGCACGGCTGGAGGGAAACATGGGGTGGGGTCCTTTCTCGGGAATAACCGCGCCGGAGCACACCATCTCCACCGTGGATACGCACCCGGCGCGAACGGCCTTTCCCCCTATTCCGAGTAGCACCCAGGCGAGGGCGAGCACCAGGAGCGCCAGCCCGCCATACGCCCACCATCCCGGAGGCTTTCGCGCGTCCTTTGTCTGTCCGGCCGGTAACGGTACCTGCGCCTTTGCCTCCTCGCGAAGTGGCTCGGGGTCCTCATCGGGTCGAGGTGTGGGTTCCTCTGACTGCTGGGTTGGTTCTCCTCTTGCCTCCAGGGCTGTCTCAGGCCTCCCTACCTCGAAGGCATATGACATCCTCCAGTGCTCCGTCTTCCCCTCCGCCTCCAACATTCGTATCAGCTCCTCGTGAACAGCCCGGGCGCTCGGAGGGCGCTGCTCCGGCTTCTTCGCCAGCAGCCGCAGCGTCAGGTCGTTCAGGCCCGGAGGCACTCGCGGATCGAGCCGGAGCGGAGGGGTGGGGGGCAGCAGCTCGATGGCGAGCGCGAGCTCCGCCCGGGGCAGCCGGGGATTGAAGGGGTGGCAGTCCGTGAGAGCCTCGTAGAGCAGGGCTCCGAAGGCGTAGAGGTCCATGGCTGGAGTGGCGGGGAGGCGTGCTCCGGTCTCCCACGCGCCACCGAGCAGGAAGGCCGCACACTCGGGAGGCAGATTGTGGAACGTGCTTGGGGGCAACACCTCCGTCAGCGTGTATGCCCCCGGCAGGTACGCCGAGCCGAAGTCGATGAAGAAGGGCCTCTCGTCGCCGTCCCTGATGAGGATGTTGTCGGCCTTGAGGTCCCGGTGCACCAGGCCTCGCTCGTGTAACTCCGCCAGGACCCGAGCCACCTCGGCCAGCTCGCCCACGAAGCGGTACAGCGAGGACTGCGTCTTCCAACGCCAGGCGTTGAAGGTGCAGCCGGGGATGTGTTCGGTCACGACGAAGAAGAAGCCCGATTCCAGGTCCGGCCAGCGTCCCAGCTCGCGCACCTCGGGCAGGTGGGGGTGGCGGAAATGTCCCAGCGCGACGGCCTCCCGGAAGGCCCGCTCATCCGTGCGCGTCTCGTCCTCCCTGTTCGCTGGTCGCGTGGCCACCTTCATGGAGTATTCACGGCTCTCATGCTCCACGAGCAGGACGGTGGAGAAGCCTCCAGCGCCCAGACGGCGCACCACCCGGTAGTGCCTCACGGTGTCTCCTGGCTGGAGCAGGTCCGGATGCAAGGGGCTCGTCATGGGGATACCTTCAGTTCCCTGAGCCGCAGCGTCCGGGGACCGTCTTCTTCCAGGGTCAGGGAGAGGCAGCCGGTCCCCTCCGGTAGGGGGACGGCGAAGGTGTGGAACTGGTAGTGCCCGGACTCACCCGAGGTCACACGCGTGGGCAGGCTCTTGTCCCCGATTCTTTTTCCTGTATCCCGGCGGCATCCTGCCTCCAGCCGGGCCCGGATGAGCCTCCAGGGAGTGGGGACGTGCCGGGCCTGGATGAGCACCGTCACGAAGAGAAGCCCGTCCATCC
Organism: Archangium lansingense; assembly: GCF_026626635.1. Lineage (GTDB taxonomy): Bacteria > Myxococcota > Myxococcia > Myxococcales > Myxococcaceae > Archangium > Archangium lansingense. The sequence continues at coordinate 11,574,934 of NZ_JAPNKA010000001.1, read as the reverse complement.
GGAGGACGGAGCCCGCCGAGGCCCGAATGCGCCTGGAGTACGTGGTGACCTGCTCGCTGTCCGGAAGTGCGAGGGCCAGCCTGGGACGGAGCGTTCCTGGGTCGTGGCTCACGAGCAGCCCTCTGGCGATCGCGCTCGCCTCGTCCGTGTCCGCCGCATCCGCCCGCAGGGGCAGCATCCGCGCCCTGGACACCCACACTTCGGCGTCCACGGTGTCCTCGCGGGTGACGAGTGCCAGCGTCAGTGTGAGGGACTCGCCAGCCTCCGTGCGTCCCGCTACCGGCAGCAGGAGGCGCTCTCCCTGGGCCAGGTTCTTCACGGGGGAGACGACCAGGGAGCCCTCTCCCAGCGGGGCCACCTCGATGCGCCCCTGGAGCTCGGATCCTGGGCGCGCATGCGGCTCCAAGAGGTCCACGAAGCGCACCCGCGTCACCGTGTCCGCGGCCACGTACAGCAGGGGAGGCGTCTCCGGTCCTCCCGCGACGAGCAGGGTTCCTCGCCGCGATTCCCGTGCGGAGGCATGCGCCTGTGCGGCTGTCGTGGAGACGAAGAGGACCCAGAGCAGGATGTTCCAGTGACGAGGGCTCACGAAGCCTCCGGAAGGAGGCGGCACGGTAGAGGACCCTGCCGGTCCCGGGCAAGGACTGCTCGACTCTTGCGGTCAGTCCGGAGCAGATGACCTGGAGAATAGGGCCTGAATCATGGGCGTGTCGGCGCGAACATCTAATGCACGTCGAGTTGTCTGTCCCATTGATACAATCTCTGGAGCACCCATCCCGGGCGTACTCCAGAGATGCGCTCGAACTCCGAGGCATCCAGTGTGGTGAGGTGCTCGCGCCAGGAGGCGAGATCCGTCACGACTTCCGGGTGATTGAGTTTCTGCCGATCCGCGAACGGGAGAATATGGGGCAGTTGGCGGAGGATGGTCTCGACACAGTCCTCTCTCGTCGCTCGAGCCATGCGCTCCGAGGCCACTTCGAGACGTGAGCGGACGGAGTCTACTCTTTCTGGGCACCACGCATCCATGGCCCAACCGCAAGCAGCGGTCATGAGTTCCTCCAGAGTCAGAAACGTATTCAACTTCTGGTGGAGGTAACGCCCGTGTTGGAGTTCGTCCCAGGAGTGGAGTACCGCCTTGAGGCGCGGTGCCGTGCGCTCCGCGCTATCTGGAGCGGGCCCACAAATCGCGAAGAACAGTGCGCCCCAGGCCGTTTCACGAAAGAACGGCTCGTGCGAGTTGTTGATGTGGCGATAGCTCTTCCCCAATGTGTCGGACAGGCTCGTGAGCACCTCCCAGTACTCATGAAGCCGCCAGGCTGGACGCTCCTCCTGGAAGTCGACGACTTCGTGTGTGAACACGAGTTCATCGGGTGCAATCGTGCGCAACTCACGTGGATGTGGGTAGGAGCCGTTGAGTTGGTACTGCTTTGCACAACGTTGCCCCTCTGCCTTCGCCTTGCGTCTGATTGCACTGAGGGAGCCATAAAGGTAGGACGGCAGCTGGAGCGTGGTTGTCTGGATGGCTTCCATGAAAATCACATGCCCGATGCTTTGGGGAGTTGTACCGGGGTCGCGGTAGGAGCGGGCTTCGCGGGAAAGGGGAGGACCTTTCCTCCATGCGGAGATGCGCCGCGTTCGCTGGCCGTGGCGGTGGAGATGACGATCACCGCCACCTCGCCAACAATGTCGATGGCGACACCGATGGCCCCGCTGAGCGTGGCGAGACGCTCACGCCTATCAACCATTCCCTCGATGGCCTGGGCCACCCATCCGCCGTACTGCTTCAGTTCCTGCTCGGAGATCTCCACCCATTGACCGGCCTGAAATGCCGCCGCGTTCGAGTTGAAACGCTCCTGGCTGCGTGTCCAACGGTACTGAGTGACCCCAGGTGCGGTGGTGCACCATTCCAGGCGCCAGATGTGCTGCCCTTGTGCGAACTGGATCAGAATCTCACCCTCAAATCCCTTGCCGGCCGAGAATTTGTCTGCGAGCGTTACAGTTCGATTCAGCGCGAGCAGGTAGGTCTGGATTTTCTGGATGCCGTCCTGGAGGCCAGTTTCGCTGGAAGGCTTGATTTCAAAAACAACGAGTGCAGTGGTGTCGGTGATGTCCGGGCGCATCTTGAGCTCGTGCTCGGGCAATAGCGACGAGTCCCCCATGCCTGTCCTGTCGAGGATGGGCTTGATGGAGGTGTTGTTGTAGAAAACCACGCTCGTCGGGTATCTCGTGCCGTAGATATATGCAATGAGCCGGTGCGAGGCATTACCCAGGAAGAGGTTCCAGGGCATTTGGGAGTCCGGTTTCCGGCCGGGCACCTTGTAACCCTGGAGAGGCTGGGTGGTGAGGTTGTCGCAGATTGAAGGGCGGCTGCCCGAAGCCGTTTGGCCTGGTGGAGGTCGGGAGGCTGGGGGCTCCGCAGAGGCGAGTCCCGCCCAGGTCGTGACGAGCAAGAGCCCCATCAGACGGAAAAGGTCCCTGGCGCGTGAGCGTCGCCTGACGAGGGGCGCTTCTCCCGAAGGGATGCGGAGGTGACGGTGGGGTGGTTGCATGGAGTGGGGCAGTCCGCCTGATACGAGGACCTGCCTGCTCACGTCAACGACATCGAAGCCATCCTCACGGGGCAGTACGCCAGTCCCAGTGCTCCGCGCCGTCCGGGATGCGCCCGTAGGCCCGGCCTGGGCTCAGTGGGGCGTAGAAGGTGACGTCCACCACGCCCGTCATGCGCTTGCCGTCGAAGAGCCCGAGCTCGCCGCCTCCTGCCTGGAGCTTGAAGGGAAGGTGGGTCGGGCCAGCACCGGGCCTGCCATCCGCATACAGGCGCAGCGTTCCATGCGGTGGCACTTCCAACTTCCGTGGCAGGCGGTGCTTGAACTGCCGGCGGAGGTTGTCCGTGACGGTCATGCCTCCCACTCGCACGGGCTTGTCCTCGCGGTTGTAGAGCTCGATGTAGCCCACCACCTCGCCCGTGGCCTCCACGGCCGTTCCCGGCACGACACCGAAGCCGTTGATGACCACACCGCCTTCTCCGCGACGCCGCTCCAGGGGAATCTGCCTCGCGAGGAAGTCCCGCCGCCCGGCGGCGTAGCGCTCGAGGAACTCCGGCGCGTACCGGGCCACCGGGCGCTGGACATAGGGGTCTCCCTGGAGCAGCTCGCGGATGAGCGCGTGCTGGTCGTCGGCGCGCCGGGCCACCGCCTCCTGCGTGAAGACGGTCTCCAGCAGCTGCTCGAGATGGTCCAGCACCCGGTTTCGCAGGGGCGGGCAGTCCCAGATGCGCTGGCTCAGCACACTGAAGGGCAGGTGCGCTCCGCCGTACTTCCGCTCCTTGTGCTCATAGGTCCTCTCCATGAACGTGTCATAGAGGGTGAAGGCGGGAATGGACCTGTCCACCGAGGGCGAGGTGCCAACCGCTTCGCTGCGCCGCAGTTGCATGGGCGTGTTGTTGAGATCCCAGGGGACGTACAGCCACTTGTCCACGCTCCGGTCGTGGACCAGGTAGCTGCCCGAGTCGTCGATGCCGCCGAGGCTGATGAGCGCGCCGACGGCCATGTACCGCAGGTAGGCGTCGAGCTCGAAGTGCTGGCGGAGGAAGTCCTCGAACTCGTGCTCGGGCGTGCGTGACAGCTTCCAGAGGAAGGTGTGGAGCTCGTCCCAGGGTTGGTCCTCGTTGGTCTTCTTCGACCAGGGCTTCTGGTAGTGCGCGGGCGGAGTGAGCTTCAGCTCGCAGTCCTTGGAGCCGCACCGGTAGACGCTCCCGTCGGAATCGAGCCCATGCGCCTTGAGGAACGGTTTGTCCACCTGCTCCACCAGGGTGAAGATGCCCTCGTACCTGCTGTTCACCGTGAGCAGGGCATAGCGCGCCCGGGGCGAGTAGGCGCCGCTGGCATGCATCAGCTCGTAGGAGAAGGCGTCGGTCAGGTAGCCGGCGTCCAGCCACTCGGCGAGGAAGTTGAGGCGCCGCATCCCGTCGAGCTTCACCCCTTCGGGCAGCTTCACCTTCCAACTCAGCTTGAGGTGAGAGCGGGCCTGATCTCCGCGCAGACGCAAGCCCACCACGTATTCCACCCCGCGCGCCTTGAAGCGGCCGGGAGCGTACTCCCGGGCGGTCCTCGGGTCGTTGATGCGCCGCCAGGTCTCCTTGTCGAACGAGAGCTCGAAGTGCTCCACCTGCGTCTGCAGCGCCGGCCAGCGTGGCACGAAGACTGGAGGTGGGGGGGGTGCTGGGACGGGCTCTTCCGGCTCTTCCGGAGGCACCGAAGGGACCGGAGTGGCGGGCTCGGAGACCGGCTCTGGCTCCATCACGGAGGCCGGACGCTGGGGCGGCTCCTCCCCGGACGACGGCCCTGGACCGCAGGAGACGAGCAGGACCGTACCGATGACTCCCCAAAGGACCGAACGCATCTGTCACCCCCGCCGGCATCGGATGACGGATTCCCGTCTCGACGCGTCGGCAGCGGCATCGCAAGGGATATGCCCCCATGTCGGGGTTTCTCCCTGGTACCCGGGGGTCTGTCATCGTCCAGCGGAGGATGCTCGGAGGGGAGGTGGATTCCCTTTCAGGGAAAGGCCGTGACCTGGAATGAGGACGCGCCTTCCTTCCAGCTCCCGCGGGGCGGAGGCGCCTGGGCACATGCGATGACGGCCCGGGTAGCCCCCGTGTGCTCGTGTCCACTTGTGAAGTACGCTGCACATGGGCTCGGGCGCACTGCGTCACGCGGGTAGCACCGCGGGCTCCAAGTTCCTCATTTCCCTGGGCTTCGTGCCCGGCATGGTCGTTGTAGGGGGCCTCACCCACCATGTACTGCTCGTCCTGCCGGCAGGAGCGCCTCGGCGGCCTGCAATGCGCCGCGTGCGGCAAATCCATGACTCCGCGTCCTCGCGAAGTCCTGGAGAAAGAGCTCGCCCACGTTCACTTCCTCCTCGATGAGCTCCAGCACTGGGACTCCACGTATGTCCCCAAGGGCGCCCGGAATTATCTGACCCAGCGCTACGAGCGCCAGGTCCGCATCCTTCTCTCCGTCCTCGCCGAGGCTCCTGGGGCTTCTGCTGCGGCGTCCGTGTCTGCGCCTGCTCCTGCTCCTGTTCAGGCTGGCGGAGTGGGGGAGGCTGGGGCGGCGCAGGAGGTCGTGAGTGCTCCAGAGGTTGTGAATGCCGCGCCCGCGGCCGAGCCGGTGCCTCCTTCCGCTGTTTCTCAGGTGGCCGAGGCACAGACCCAGGTAGACCCTCACCCCAACCCTCTCCCAGAGGGAGAGGGTGTTGACTCGGGCGCAACCCGGGAGGCTCGATACCCTCACCCCGACCCTCTCCCGAAGGGAGAGGGAGAGGCGGGCGGCGAGGGGGTGGAGGCGCAGCTTCCTCCTGTTGTTACCGAGCCCCTTTTCGATCCTCCTCCTGTTCGTTCCGTTACTGCTCGCATCGTCGAGGAGGCCTCCACCTGGGACACCGTCTGGCGTCCCTTCCTCTATGAGAGCATCGGCTGGTTCATCGGCGCCTTCCTCATCGTCGCCGGTTCTCTCTACCTCGCCTTCGATAGCTGGGCCGGCCTTACCTCTTTCTCGCGCTCGCTCGTCGTCTTCGGCATGACCGCGGGCTACTCCGCCGCCTTCTCCATTTGTGGCGCTCTGCTCGCCCGCCGCGAGGCTCTCTCCAGCGCCGGCCGTATCCTCGGTCTCATCGGCGCCGCCGTTGCTCCCCTCGCTGGTGTCGCCCTCGGGCCCCTCGACAGTCTCAGTCTCGACGGCGTGCCGCTCGCGCTCCTCCTCCCGTTGCTCCTCGGCTGGTCCGTTGGTGCCGCCGCCCTCGTTCGCAAGCCCGCCGAGTCTTTCGACGCTCCCTCGCGCCCCCTCGTCCAGCTCGCACTGCTTGGCTCCACGTTGATGATGGGGCTCGCGCCTCTCTTCGCCCGGGTGGGTGCTCTCGCGTTCTGGTTGGACGTGATGCCCTGCGTCCTCTTCTTCGTGCTGTCGCGCAGGCCCGTTCCCGAGCCCCGCAGCTCCAAGGCGCTCGCCTTTGTTCTCGCCGCGCCCTTCTACCTGCTGCTGCTCTACGCCATCCGCTTGCACCTGGCCCTCGCCGCTGCCGGCGTGCCTCCCGCTTTTGGCAGCTACGCCCCGTTCCTCGCCTTCCTGTTCGCCACCTGTCTCGGCTTCCGCCGCCTCCCTCCCCACGAGGCCGCGGATTCGCTCTCGGTCAGCATCGCCTCGCTCCAGGTGGGCTGCCTCGCGCTCGCCGCTACGGGCTCGCCTCCGGCCTTCTTCCTCACCGCGGCCGTCTTCACCTGGACTGTGTTCGGCCTCTCCCGCGGCGAGCTGCCCCGGGTGCGCTGGGTGTACCTCGCCTATGCCGGTGCGTACTTCTCGTATGCCTCCGCGGGGCAGCTCGTCCCCGGCGCTGTGCAGGCCCTGCTCGACTCGCTCAAGGCCGCGCTTGGTTACCCCGTGGCCGGCAAGCTCCCGTTCCACTACGGGGCGCTCTCGGCCGTGCCCTTCGTCCTCGCGGGCGCCATCCTCGCCGGGTGGTTGCGCTTCCGCTCCGAGCGGACCTCCTCGGCTCGTGATGCGGAATGCTCCGAGGTGCTCCTACGCGCCACTGCCATCGCCAGCCCGCTCTTCGTCCTCCTCGGGCACTTGGGCCCGGACCAGCGCCCGGCCTTCTGGACCGCACTGGGCCTCATCGTCGTCTGCGTGGCCAGCGGCCTGTTCCTCGAGCGCCTCTACCTGTCCATCGTTGGTGCTGCGCTCTCCTTCCTCCTCTCGATCTCCGCTTACGCCCTCTTCGGCGCCGCGGGGGCCTCTCTCATCTGCGGTGGGGTGGCGCTCGCGTTCGCCGCGCTGTCGCTCGTCTGCACCCGCCGCACGTGTCTCGCCTTCAGCGGCGCGGTGGCGTGGCTCTCGTTCATCGGCTTCGTGTTCGCCCTCGGCGCGGGCGCCAGTGCCTCCGCCCTGATAGGCATGGTGCTCGGTGGCATCGCCGCGCTCCTCGTGGCGTGGAACCTCGCCAATCCCTACCTGCTCGCCGTCGCGGCCTTCGGTGCCGCCGCCGTCGTGCCCAAGCTCGCCAGCCTTGTCGACCCGTCGTGGGTGCCTCTGGCGCTCGCCGTCTCGGCGCTGGGGCTCGCAGCCCTGGGCGGGCTCGGAGGTCGTGCGCGGCTGCTCGGCTGGTCCGGCGTCACCTATGCCCTCCTGGCGTTCCTCTGGGGCATCTCCATTCAGGTGCCCTGGTTCGGCTTCACCGTGCTCTTGGCCGCCGCCGCCGTGGCCGTGGCCTCGCGGGTCTCGCCCGAGGTTCGTCCCCTCGCCGTCGTCCTCGCCGGCTTCGCGCTGCTGCCCCGCGTTGGCAACATCTCCGCCTGGCCGTGGATGACGCCGGCCCTGTCCGTCGCCCTCTTCGTCCCCTGGGCCCTGGGGGCCTCGGTGGCCGCCGCGCGCTGGGGCCGGAGTGCGAGCACCCTCACCGCGGGCATCGTGGCGCTCATCTACCCGGTGTTTGCAGTGTCGGCGGCACACGGAGAGCAGCCGTACCCGCTCGTGCTCGCCGTGGCGCTCGCGGCCCTGCTCACCGCGCGTGCGTTGCACCCGTCTGTCAGTGTCGTCGTCTCCTCCCTGTGGGCCGCCGTCTACGTCTTCCAGTCCACCCATGCCCCGCAGGCCTTGGCGCTGGCCACGTTGCTGAGCCTCCTGGCCCTCCTCGAGTCGCATCGCGCTGCCTTCCGGGTCCTCGCTGGGGAGCGCCGCTTCGCGCTTGCGGCGACGCTCTGTGCCCTGTGCTTCCTGTTGTTCGCGTGCGTGGATGCCCACGGGGGCGAGTCACTGGCCGTACTCGCGGGCGCGGTGTTGCTGCCCCTGGTCTGGACGCGCGCCAACCGCCAGCCCTTCTTCGCGGGGCTCGCGCCGCTGTTCTCGCTCTTCCTCGTCCTCGAGACGGATCTGCCCATGCCTTGGGCGGTCTCGCTGCCGCTGCTCGCGCTCGCGGTGGTGCGCGCCGCGGAGCACCTGCCCGCCGTCCGTCACCTCCTGCTCGGCACGTCCGAGGAGAAGACGGTGCGCCAGCTCTCCCTGTGGATGCAGGCCGCGCTGATGCTGGTGGGCGTGGTGCTGGTGCCCGAGACGAATGCCGAGCCCTGGGTGCTCGCTCCCCTCGCGGCCTCCCTCGTGCTGCTGCCCGGGCCGAGGCCTTCGGTGCGCGTGGGACTCGGGGTGAGCCTGCTGCTCTTCTGCTTCCCGCTCCACCTGGGAGGCATCGTCCTGCTGTTGGCGCTCGGCTTCCTCACGCACCACACCCCCGGCGCGCTGTGGGCCTTCTTCCGCTCGCCACCGGACGCGTCGCTGCGGCCCGTCACCGTGGTGGGGGCGCTCGCGCTCTGCGGATGGTCCCTGCTGCTGCAGGCGCCTACTCCGGCAGCCATCGCCCTGCTGGCGGGAGTGCTGCTGGTGGGGACCTTCCTCCTGTCGCAGCGTTGGATGCTGACGGCCTCGGTGCTCGTGTTCGCCGGAGCCTCCCTGGGCAAGACGGCGGAGCACGGCTTCCTCGAGTGGCGCCCGGAAGCGGCGCTGGCCTTCGCGGCGGTGGCGCTCGGTGCGGCCCTGCTGTCGGCCCTGTGCCAGCTGGGAGGCATCCAGCGCGCCCTGACTCGGTTGGCCGAGCGCCTGTCTCCGGGGCTCCCCGACACCTGGAGCGAGCCGCTGTGGATGGCGGGTGCCCTCACCGCGGCGGTGCCCGTGGTGGTGCACCTGGTGGACCGCGGGCCAGGCGCGCTGCCGCTGCCGGTGGCGTTGCTGGCAGGCCTCGCCTCGCTGGTGTTGATGGTGTCGCGCGAGCGGGAGATGGCCAACGTGGCCGCCGGGCTGCTCGCGGGAGTGCTCGTTGCGGCGGTGCCTCCGCTCTGGGCGCCCGCGGTGGTGAGCGTCACGGGGCTCGTGCTGTGCATGGCGGGCACCTGGCTGGATGAGCGTGACGTGGCCGTAGGCGCCGCGCTGCACCACGCGGGCTGGGTGTTGTCGCTCCTCTCCCTCTTCGGGCTCAGGGACTTGAAGCACCCGGGCACGGCGGTCTGCTTCCTCTCCGGCATCACGACGGCCTGGGCGGTGGTGTACCGGCGCCCGGAGCGCGCAGTGGTGGGCTGGGTGGCCTCGTTGGTGGGGCTGCACGCGCTGCTCGCGCACGTGGGCGCGCTGTTCTCCACGGGCAAGGGCGCGGAGTTCATCCTCCCGTTCTTCGGGGCCGTCAGTGCGCTGCTGGCCACGGCCGCGTTGTTCCTCGCGAGCGAGCGCATCCGCCGAGGTGTGGGGCACTCCTTCGCGGTGGTGGCCATGGTGGAGGTGCTCGGCGGCCTGGTGCTGGTGCCCGGGGCAGCCGGGGTGGTGGTGGCGGCGCTCGTCGACTGCGTCTGCCTGGCGGTGCTCTTCTTCGCCCTGGTGCGCCGTGCCGTGCGCGAGAAGGACGAGGGCTCCGCCTTCCTCGCCGTTGGGACGGTCGTGCTCGGCTACCTGTCGGTGCGCCTGCATGCGCTGGCCTCGGGGCTGGGGACGACGGACAGCCTCGCGGCGTTGGTGGGTGGTGCGATCTTCTCCGGCCTCTACGTCTTCGCCATGCGCGAGGGCTCGGGGCTGCCCGTCTTCCGCCGACCGGCCTTGTGGGGAGCCTTCCTCTTCCCCCTGGCGGGTCTGTTCACCGCGCCGTGGAACCAGCCGCTGTACGTGGCGGCGCTGCTGGTGGGCTACGCCGCGCACTTCGCCGCGCTGGCCGCGCACCCCTCGCAGCGTGGCATGGCCTCGCTCGTCTCGGTGGGCGCCTTCAACTCGGCACTCTTCTTCGTGTGGTTGGGCACCGGGGCCGGTGAGCCTCAGTACTACGTCATCCCCGCTGGCCTCTCGCTGCTGGTGCTGCTGCGCGTCTTCCAGGAGGCGCTCGAGCCGGACACGCGGGCGAAGCTGCGCGCAATGGCCATCACCCTCGTCTACGTGGCAGGGGCGTGGAAGCCGCTCATGTTCCAGGACGGCCGGTCCATGCTGCTGTGCGTCCTGCTGTGCGTGGTAGGCGTGGCGGCTGGCATGGCGCTGCGCATCCGCTCCTACGTGTACCTGGGCAGCGCCTTCCTGGTGACGTGCGTGCTCGCCAACCTGGCGCGCTTCGGCATCCGGGACCACCGCATGGGCGCCGCTTTCCTCTCGCTGCTCGGTGTCGGCGTGGTGGGCTTCATGGTGCTCTTCACCGCCAAGCGCGCCGAGCTGCTGGAGCGCTACGAGCGGGTGCGCGCGATGATGAACACCTGGGAGGGGTGACTCAGGCCGCCCGCTGTCCGCGTGGCTGGGTCAGGAGACTGGACACGCGGACACCCGCCATGCGCAGGGCCAGCAGGTAGGCCGTGCCGAACACCAGGCCCAGCACCGCGACCTGGCTCAGGCGCCAGAGGAGGCCACTCGGCGCGAGGTGGGCCCACTCGTTGGCGGCGAATCCCCGCACCGACAGCAGCACGAGGGTGGCGAGGACGGTGGCACCTGTCGTCACCAGCAGCGCGCGCCAGGGGAGCAACTCCCGGTAGGAGAGCAACTCCCCCGTGGGCGACAGCGCTCGCCGCAGGCACAGCATCAGCATCGTCTTTCCCACCAGCTCGGTGATGGCCCAGGAGCCGATGGCCCCCATGAGGCCGAACTGCCGCACGCCGAAGTACACGAGTGGCACCGTCACCGCCGCCTTCACCGCGTTGGAGATGAGGATGTGCCGCGTCTCGTTGCGGGCGCGCAGCACGCCGTCCACCGGCAGGGTGGCCAGGAGCACGCTCACCACTCCCACCCGGAACACCTGGGCAGACGGCAGGAACTTCTCCCCGAAGAGCGCGACGATGAACTCCGGCGCCACCACTACCAGGAAGGCCGCCAGCGGGACGAAGAACCGGCTCAGCTCCAGCACCGCCTGCCGGAAGGTACCCGCCGCCTCCTGCATGAGGCCCGCCCTCTCCAGTTCCCCCAGCCGCACCATCAGCACCTCGCTGGTGGGCGTGTAGAGCAGATCCACGATGGGGAGCTGGAAGCATCCCACCGCATAGAGGGCGAAGACCTCCGGCGCCATCGTACCGGACACCACGAACTGATGCGCGTACTGCTGGGGAATGAGGATCGCCACCGCCAGGCCGAAGGGCAGGGCATAGGTGAGCTGGCGCAGGAAGAGCTGCCGGTCGTAGAGCGGACCGGTGCTCCCCTTGATGAGCACCAGCCACGAGGCCAGGGAGCGCAGCGCCGCGAAGCCCGCCACCGCGTACATCACGCCCAGCAGCTTCATGCCGAGCAGCACCGGTACCACCATGATCACCGCGCGCAGGGTGTCGGACACGAGGTAGCAGATAGCCGCGGCCCGGGTCTTCCCCTGGGAGGTGAGCGACATCTCCAGGGGCTTGCCGCTCATCAAGAAGAGCGCATAGAGCGCCACCGGCACGCGGTACTCACTCAGCGTCGGGTTCGAGAAGAACCTTGGCAGCAGCTCGCCCATCGCGAACCAGAGCCCCGTGGCCGCGAGCACCCCGCCCAGCGTGGTGAACATCATGCTGTGCATGAAGAAGGGCCGCTTGTGCTCGGAGCGGGGCGCGAAGAAGTAGACGCTCTGCGGAAAGCCGAAGGGCAGCACGTACGTCAGCGTCTGCACCACCAGGAAGAGCTGCTTGTACGTGCCGTAGACATGCAGCTCCAGCAACCGGGCGAGCACCATCGGAATCGCGGTGGTCAGCACGGCGGTAATCAGGCGCGCGATCACCAGAGGTTTCGCCTTGCCGAGCAGGAACGAGACGCCCGGTGCCTTCTTGCCCTCGGCTATCAAACGCCGCCTCCCTCTTCCCGTCTCAGCGGCAGCTCCTCACTCCGCTCCGGCTCTGCCGCTGGAGCGGTTGCACCCGCGGCACCGGCCCGCATGGCAGGCTTCCGTCCGGCCACGCCCTGCGGCGAGGCAAGCACCTCCTCGCACCAGTCGACGTGATGGCCGATCGTCTTGCGCACGTCGAAGCGCTCACGCACTCGCTGCATGGCGTTCTGCTCGAGTTTGCGGCGGTACGACGGGTTGCTGAGGAGCATGTCGATGGCTGATGCGAGCCGCTGCTCGTCTCCAGGCGGCACCAGCAGTCCGGATTGGCCGTGCTCGATGAGCTCGGGAATGCCTCCTACCCGGAAGGCGGCCACCGCGCGGCCGCTCGCCATCGCCTCCGCGATGGTCAGCCCGAAGCCCTCTGCCCTCGAGGGGTGCACGAAGAGGTCCGCCTTGTTCATCAGCAGGTGGACGTCATTGCGGATTCCCAGGTACTCCACCTGCGAGGCGACGCCCAGCCTCCGGGCCAGCTCCTGCAGCCGGGGCACCTCGGGCCCGTCTCCCACCAGGGTCAGCTTCACCTCTGGCCGGCGCAGGTACGCCAGCGCACCGATGGCGTGGTGCACGCCCTTGTGGGGTCGCAGGTTGGCCACGGTCAGGATGTTGAAGCCCTGATGCGGCGCGTGGGGCCGGGGCTGGAAACGCTCCACGTCCACCCCGTTGTAGATGGTGCGGCTGCGCGCGGGGTCGAAGCTGAATCGGGCCCGCTGCTTGCTCAGGACGAAGTCGGACACCGCTCCAATCTGTGCCACTCGGAGCAGGGTGAACCGGTCCAGTACATACCGCAGGGCGGGCCGTCCGAAGGGCTCCGGGCCGGGAGGCGGCAGGTCCGAGCGGAACATGAACAGCACCCGGGCCGGCCAGGCCGCATAGGCGATTCTGGACACCAGGCCGCGCGGCGGCAGCAGGTTGAGGTGCAGCACGTCATAACACGAGGCCAGCATGCGGGCCGCGCGCCACGGCTTCTCCTCGAGTCTGTTGAGCAGCTCCCATCCGCAACCGAGGTCCTGGAGGGCTTGCGCGAACTTGGGATGGATGGGCGCCCTGCCAAAGACGTCCACGTGATGGCCCCGCTGGCGTGCCACCTCGCAGAACCCCTTCAGCCACCCCTCGAAGGAGCCGAGCTTCCTGGGCGCCAGTCCCATCATCAGTGCAATTCGCATCACGCCCCTACCGACGCCGTGGCACGAGGCCTCGGACCGAAGGTGTTCCCCCATCCCCAGTGTGGGCGGAAGGATGGGGATGGGAGGCACCCCCGTAAAGGGGTGGGGTGTGCGGGTGCGCGTGCCCGCGGACGCGACCGCTGGCTTTTGCACGCTTGCGTGCCACCCACCGGTGGCGGTGGGTGGGTGCTACGGGGCCTCCCTCCTTACTGATGAGAGGCGGGAGGCCCCCAGGGACAGGCCTAGCAGCCCGTCTCCACGGCACCGAGGTCCGGAGCCTTGCCGCAATAGCTGAGGTTCAGCAGCTCGCCGCGGTCGACGGCGACCGGGCCGGGCACCAGCGTGCTCGTGTTGAGCTGGGCATCGCCCTGCAAGGAGCGGCTGTCAAAACCCAGACTCTTCCACCGGGTGAAGTCCATCTTGGTTCCCGTCCTCACGAAGCTGGCACCGGACTTGTAGAGGTTGGTGTCCACCTTCAGGCCCGGCGCGTAGCTGCCCACGCTCAGGGCCTGGGCGACGTCCACGAGGTTGTTCTTCACCACCAGGTTGGAGGTGGCGCCACCGGTGCCGCCTCCCGCCTTGATGGCCGGTCCGGGCAGCCGCGTGAAGGTGTTGTTGAGTACCTGGGTGCCATCGGAGTTCTCGAGCGCCAGGCCACCACCCGACCAGCCTCCATCCGTGCGCATGTCCCGGAAGCGGTTGCGCCGGATGACGATGCCGGAGGGCACGGGGCCGTAGTGGTTTCCGCCTACGCCCACGCCCACGCCCACGTTGTAGAACTCGTTCTCCTCGATGAGGATGTTCTTGGCGGACATGTGCACGACCATGGCGCCGTTGCCGCGCGTCCAGTTGTCATGCATGCGATTGCGGCGGACGGTCAGGTTGTAGCAGGTCTTGATGTCCAGGGACTGCTCGTAGTTGCCGTACAGGTCATTGCCCTCGATGAGGACATTCGTGGCCGGCTCCGCGGGCATCGAGCCATCCGGGCTGTGGCACTGGATGGCGTCACCCGAGTTGGTATGGATGACATTGTTGCGGATGGTGATGTTCTTGGCCGTTGGCTGAACCATGACGCCGTGGGCGTCCTTGCCCTCGGCGATCCAGATGTGGTGGATGAGATTGTTCTCCAGCGTGCCGCCGTTGGCGTTGCGGTGGAAGCTCACCCCGGCGTTGTAGGCAGCGTGGTGGATCTCCGACTGGGAGAGGACCGTGCCCTGGACGTTCTCGGCGAAGATGACGGCATAGGCCGCCTTGCCCTTCAGGTCGATGTTGAGGCCGCTGATCTTCCAGTACGGACGCTCCAGAATCATCTGGGCGCCGGAGCCCGAGGAGGGCGGGACGAGGGTCGGCTTGCCCTCGCCCCGAAGGGTGATGGGGGCCGTGGTGGTCCCCGCGTACACGGAGCCGTTGAAGTTGAGGCGCTCGGCGTAGGTGCCGGCGAGCACGCGGATGAGGTGGCCCGGGCGGGCCAGCGTGATGGCGCGGCTGATGGTGCGCAGGGGCGCGCTCGCCGTGCCCGACGCTGCGTCATTCCCCGTAGGGCTTACCACCCACTCCTTCACATAGGTGGGCTGCTCCAGCGTCGAGGTCTGGGACGAGGGCGGCGTACCGCTCGGGGCTGGAGTGCCAGGGGTCGGGCTGCCGGGGGACGGTTCGTCCTGCGCGGAACCGCTTTCATCTTCGGCGGGAGGGGCCGGGGCGGGCGCAACTTCCTCTCCTGCGGGGGCGCCCGGAGCGGCGTCCACCACACGGGGAGGTGTGTCATTGGAGGTCTTCGGGGCCTCTCCGCAGGCGGAGGCCAGCCAGGTCAGGGAACAGAGCGTGACGAAGGAGAGAGAGCGGGGCTTCAGCTTCAAAAAGTTCCACCTCTGGTTGGGATGAATTGCGTGCGCCAGACAACCATTGGCGCACAAAATTCCGGAGAGGTGTTGCCTTTTCTTCCTTCGCCCGCGTCTTTATTCCCTGTCTGTGATTGTCTGCCTCTAGGGCAGGCAGGCGTCAGCAGCCTGTTTTTACAGTGCCAATGTCTGGAGCCGTCCCACAATCCCTTTCATTGCCGAGGGGCGCGCCCTGGTCGACAGCGGAGGTGTTGGTGGGAGCCAGAGGGCTCGAGTCGAGCTGGGCGTCCGCCTCCTGGGAGTTGGCGTCCTGCCCCTGGGCCTTCCATTGCTCGAGGTTCAGGGCCTCGCCAATCTGGAAGACGGCGCCGGGCTGGTAGAGGTTGTTGTCCATCTGCAGGCCCGGAGCGTGGCTGCCCACCTTCAAGGCCTGGGGGACGTCCACGAGGTTGTTCTTCACCACCAGGTTGGAGGTGGGGCCACCGGTGCCGCCACCCATCACGAGGGCCGGTCCTGGTAGCCGCGTGAAGGTGTTGTCGAGCACCTGGGTGCCCTCGGAGTTTTCGAGCGCCACGCCGGAGCCGAGCCTGCCGCCATCGGTGCGCATGTCGCGGATGAGGTTGCGCTGGATGACGACGCCGGAGGGCATGGGGCCGTAGCGGTTGCCGCCTACGCCGATGGCCGTGCCCGCGTGGAAGAAGTCATTCTCCTCGATGAGGACGTTGCTGGCGGACATGTGCACGACCATGGCGCCGTTGCCGCGCGGCTGGTTGTCATGCATGCGATTGCGGCGGATGACCAGGTCCCGGCACGTCTTGATGTCCAGGGACTGCTCGTAGTTGCCGTAGAGGTCATTGTCCTCGATGACGATGTGGGTGGCCGGCTCCGCGGGCTCCGCGCCATCCGGGCTGTAGCACTGGATGGCGTCGCCCGAGTTGTCATGGATGACATTGTTGCGGAGGGTGATGTCTCGGACGGTGGGTTGGATGGAGACGCCGTGCGCGTCCTTGCCCTCGCCGAGCCAGATGTGGTGGATGTGGTTGTTCTCCAGCGTCGCGCCGCGAGCGCCCCGATGGATGCTGACCCCGGCCCCGTAGGCAGCGTGGTGGACCTCGGAATCCGCCAGCAGTGAGCCCTCGGTATTGCCGGCGAAGGCCACTCCGAAGAGGGCTCGCCCCTTCAGGTCGATGTTGAAGCCGCGGATGTGCCAATGGGGGCGCTCCAGCGTCACTTGGGCTCCGGGCTCGTTGCTCGGGACGAGGGTCGGCTTGCCCTCTCCCTCCAGGGTGATGGGGGCGTCAGCGGTGCCCGCAGGAGCGGAGTCGTCCAGGAGGATGCGCTCGGCATAGGTGCCGGCGAGTACTCGGATGCGGTGGCCGGGCCGGGCCAGGGCGATGGCGCGGGAGATGGTGCGCAAGGGCGCGGCCTCCGTGCCAGCTGCTGTGTCATTGCCCGTGGGGCTCACCACCCACTCGTGCTCAGGCGACGAGGGCTCGGGGACGGAGGAGGGGACGGGGGGTTGGCTGCTCGGGGATGGAGCAGGAGCAGGAGCAGCGCTCGGCTGCTCGCCAGCCGTGGGGACATCCGGCACGGCAGTGGGAGATGCCCCACCGGGCGAAGTGCCTCCGCAGGCGGCGGTGGCCAGCGCGGCCGAGGTGAGAAGCGCCAGGGTTTTGACTCGCATGGTTGTCCGCACCTTCCGGAGAAAAAGTGAAGTGACTAGGGACAAGAGCTGGACGGGGATGATTCCCCCGAAAGGCAGCCAGGCAGGCGTGGCGCGTGGGGCCTGAAGGCGCCCCCCTGTCCGGCTGGACTGTGCAGAAGCGGTCGGACGTGACCACCTTCGCATAGTGGGCAATGGAGACGCGGAGTGATGGCCTGACGGGTTGGCGGTGCCTAGCTTGCGCGCCGTCGATGAATGCGCCGGCCGGGTGTCGTTCCGGAGGATGGGGGATGGGCCGAACTTCAGTGCAAAGCCGTGACGGCTGGGCCTTTGCCCTGCTCCTCTCATTCCTTGTCTGCATCTACGTCATCCCGGGCGAGTGGATTCCCTGGCTGGCGAGGTGGCGGGTCGCGGTGTTGACCTCGGCCGCCGCCACCGGACTGCTGCTTCTCGGGCGGCTGAGGCGGCGCGAGCGCTTCCTGGTGGATGGCGGACGGGGCGTGACGCTCCTGGTCTTCTGCGGGATGACCTTCGCGTCCATCTCCTGGTCGCTGTACCCGGCGGCCTCCCACTTCACGGCCACCGAGCTGCTCAAGTGGGTCATCCTCTATATGACGATCGTCAACCTGGTGACGACGGAGCGGCGCATGCTCTGGGCGTGCCTCGCGCTCATCCTGGGTTCCATCGTCACCACACATGGGGTCATCGGGTGGCACCGCGCGGGCGTGGACCTGGTGGAGGGCTACCGGGCGCGCTGGCTGGGGGTGTACGCAGACCCCAACCGCATGGCGATGAGCGTGGGAATCGTGGTGCCCCTGGCGCTGGCCATCACCGCGCGCCGGCAGAACCCGAGGTGGATGCGATTGGCGTGTGTCGTCGCCGGGGTGATGGCGGTGACCGCCATGGTGCTGAGCTACTCGCGCGGCGGCTTCCTCGGGTTGGTGGCGGCCGGAGTGACCTGGTTGGTGTTGGAGCGCCGTCCGGGCCGTATCGTGCTCGTCGGGCTGGTGGCGGTGGGGATGCTGGTGCTCTCTCCGCAGAACTTCTGGACGCGCACCCAGTCGGTATCGAGCTTCGAGCAGGATGCCTCGGCGATGAGCCGGGTCGAGGCGTGGAAGGTGGCCTCCCGCACGAGCATGGAGCACCCGCTGCTGGGACTGGGGGCGGGCACCTTCCGCTACGCGTGGCACCTCTATGGGCCTGAAGCGGGCTCGGGGCGGGTGTACGCCGCGCACAACATCTTCCTCCAGGTCATCTCGGACTTGGGCTTCTTGGGGCTGGTGCTTTTCTTGGGGTTCATCGGGGCGGTGCTCGGCCCCTTGATGGAGGCTGCCCGAGAGCGGGAGCGGGGCTGGCTGGCGCGCGCGCTCGCCGCGTCGGTGGTGGGCTACCTGGTGACGTGCCTCTTCGCGGGCTTCCTGGTGGCGGTCCACTTCTACGTGCTGTTTGCCCTGGCGGCGTGCGCGGAGCGGCTGTTGCGCCAGCCCGAGGGTGCGAACGCGGTCGTGCCCCTCGTGCCCTCGTGCGAGGACGAGGCGCCGGAGAGCGAGGCCCGCTCCGCCTGAGGAGAGGGAGGCTCGCGGGCCTTGGGTTCCCGTCCCGCCGACGCTGAGATACCTGTCCTTGGGCAGGTTGCAATGTCGTGGGCCAGCGCAGGCGCTTTCCTGGCGTCCAGCGGCGAACACCTTGGGCGGCTCCTTCCCGACGTCCTCCGACAGGCCGTTATGTTCGAGCTGACCCTGCTCTCAGGGCTGGGGGGAGGAACCATGCGGGCGCGTGAAGCCTTCGTGCAGGCACCGGTGCAGGAGGAGGCCGCGCTGTTCCGGCGCATCCTCGACGCGCTGCCGTACCCCATCTTCTGGAAGGGGAGAGATCTGCGCTACCTCGGGTGCAACGCTGCCTTCGCGAGCATCACCGGCCTGGCCTCCCCGGACGTGGTGGTGGGGCTCACCGACTACGAGCTGCCCTGGCGCAAGGAGGACGCGGACTTCTACCGTGCGTGCGACCAGCAGGTGCTGCAATCGGGGCAGCCGCTGCCCGAGTGCGAGGAGCCCGTGCGGGGCAGTGACGGCCAACAGCGGTGGACGCAGACGAGCAAGGTGCCCCTGCGGGATGGGGAGGGCGCCATCTGCGGAGTGCTTGGCATCCTCATTGATGTCACCGAGCGGCGCGAGGCGCAGGCGCAGTTCCAGGTGGCGCTCACCGCGGGCGAGGCGGCCAATCGCATGTTGAGGGCGCAGGTGGCTGAGCGCGAGACCGTGCAGCGCGCCCTGGCCCTCAGTGAGATGCGGTTGCGCACGGCGATTCGCGGCGCGCAGATGACCCTCTGGTCGCTGGATACGCAAGGCATCATCACCTTCTCGGATGGAGGAGCGCTGGCCCCGCTGGGACTCGAGCCGGGGTGGCTGGTGGGCCACTCCATCTTTGAGCTCTACGCCGACCAACCGGACATCCTCGCGCAGACCCGGCGGGCTTTGTCCGGTGAGTCCTTCACGAGCCACATCTCGTTTGACGGCATTCACTACGAGACACGTTTCTCGCCGGTGTTCGACGAGTCCGGCACGCTCACGGGGGCGATGGGCCTCGCCCAGGATGTCACCGAGCGCGTGCGCTACCGCGAGATGTTGGAAGCGGAGCTGGAGCGGACGCGCAACCAGTTGCTGCAGGTGGAGCGACTGGCGACGTTGGGCACGCTGGCGGCCGGCGTGGGGCATGAGCTGCGCAATATCTCCACCGTGCTCAATAGCCTGAGGACCTCCTTCCACGAGTGCGCGCGGCGCGGCCTGCCGCCAGACGCCGAGGAGCTGGAGGAGCTGGGCTGGGCGTGCGAGCACGTGGCCACGCACGGACGGCACTTGATGGACCTGGGCCGGCCGGGGCGGATGACGGTGGAGCGGATGGATCTGCGCGAGCTGGTGTCGGGCGCGTTGGCCATGTTGCGCACGGCGGGTATCACCAAGCACCTGAAGGTGTCGGCCTTGGTGCTCGAGTCCCCCCTCTGGGTGGAGGCGAGCCGGACGCGCGTGGAACAGGTATTGCTCAACCTGGTGAGCAATGCCGCCGATGCGGTGGAGTCGGTGCGCGACCGGCCCGCGGAGGTGCGGGTGCGGCTCTTCGAGGACAGCGTGTCGGGCTTCGCTTGCTGCTGCGTGGAGGACACCGGGGTCGGCATCCCCGAGGAGAAGCTCTCCAGCATCTTCGAGCCGTGGTTCACCACCAAGCCTCCGGGCCGGGGGACGGGCCTGGGCCTCCCGGTGGTGCGCAATATTCTGAAGGAGTACGGAGGGGACCTCTCGGTGGAGAGCAAGGTGGGCAGCGGCAGCGCCTTCACCTTCCGGCTGCCTTTGGCGGCCAAGGTTGGCTGAGGGGCGGGCGAGGCAGCACACACGCTTGGACGCAGAGGGTGCAGGCGGAGGCAGAGGTGGATAATGTCGCCCCCTTTCGTTTCCAGGGAACTCCGCATGCGCTGTGTGCTTCTCGTTTCAGTGTGTCTCCTCGCCGCTTGTGCTGGCACTTCGCCCGCTCGCCATCCGGCTGCTCCGGCTTCGTCCTCTCCGGGGGGCTCCGAGTTGGCTCCCCGGGCCGAAGCGGTGTCGTCTGGCGACGCCTCGATGGAAGAGGTGGCGCGGGCGCTGAGCACCACGGTGGAGGTTGCACGGCTTGTGTCCGGAGCCACCAGCCTGCGCTCCTCGCGTCTGGGGTTCACAGGGGCGCCCTCGCGCGCCGCGGCCCTCATCGTCGAGCGCGCGGTTCAGCTCGTGGGGGTGAAGCAGCTCGGCCGTGTGGACCGCAGTGTCCCGGATGACTGCTCCGGCTTCGTACGGCTCGCCTACCAGAAGGGAGGCATCGACCTGGTCAACCACGGCTTCCTCAACGGGGAGAACGCCGTCTCCGCCATCTACCGCCGCGCGCAGGACCGGGGCGCCATTCACAGCCGCCGCCCCCGTCCAGGCGACCTCGTCTTCTTCCGCGAGACCTACGATCGCAACCGCGACGGCAAGCGCAACGACGGCATGACTCACATCGCCGTCGTGGAGACCGTTGAGCTGGACGGCACCGTCACCTTCATCCACCGGGGCAGCAAGGGCATCGCCCGCTCGCGCATGAACCTCCTCTTCCCGCGCACCCATCGCGCTGGCCAGAGCGGGCCCGTCCTCAACGATTTCCTGCGTGCCGCGGCCAAGGGCCAGCGCGCCTGGCTCACCGGAGAGCTCTTTGTCAGCTTCGCTTCACCCACCGCGCTGTAGGTAGGAAGCGCGGTGCCCGTGTGGGTTTGAAGCGAAGCGCCCCTCGTGCGTTATGAGGAGGCATGCGAACCGCTTTGCTCCTCGGATTGCTCTGCCTCACACCCGGCTGCCTCGTACGGGGGTACTACCCCCATCACCCCTCACCGCGTCCGCCGCCCCCTCGTGCCATGTCGTACGACGAGGCCGTGTCGCTGGGGTTCTCGGAGTGCCGCGGTCGTGGCTATCGGTGCGACCTCAAGGAGGCCCACCTCAAGGGCAATGACGTGTGGAAGGTGAAGTTCCAGGCCTACGCCCCGAGTGCCAAAGGCCACCTGCACATCGACTACCACGCCTATACCCGCGAGCTCCTGCGCATCGACGAGAAGGTCAAGGACCGGGACAAGGGCCGGGACTGGGATGACGACGATGACGGCCGCGGGCATGGCCGTGGAAAAAAGAAGAAGGGCCACTCCAAGCATCATGATGACGATGATGATGACTGACAGGAGTTGAGGCCCCGGGAGCGGGGGACGCTCACTTCTTGGACAGCGTCTCGAGGGCGTCCTTTGCCTCGTCCTGGCCGCAGTTCTTCGAGCCGACCACGGCCTTCTCCTTGGGCAGCTTGCTGAGCTGCTCCAGGGCGGGCACTGCCTCCGGGTCTCCCAGTCCCGCCAGCCGCCGCGCCGAGCGCGCCCGCACGCCGCAGTTCTTCGACTCGAGCGAGCGCGTGTACAGCTTCACCAGGTCCAGCCCGTCGGTGGATTGCACGGCCTCGAGGTAGCGCAGCGCGCCCCACTGCCTCGCAGAGGGCTCCTCCTCCGCCAGCTCCTCGAAGCGCTTCTTCACCGGCTCCTTGGGGAGCGAGGACAGCAGCTTGCGCAGGCCCTTGTCCGCTTCGTCCTCCCCGAAGTCCGAGGCCAGCCCGTCCAGCACCGGCTCCGCGATGGACTCGCGTGGCTCAGCGGCCAGCGTGGCGAGCACCGTGTGCTCCTCCTCGTGCCGCTCCAGCGCGTGCAGCGCCTGCGCGCGCACCTCGAGCATCGGGGCGTTC
Organism: Archangium lansingense; assembly: GCF_026626635.1. GTDB lineage: Bacteria > Myxococcota > Myxococcia > Myxococcales > Myxococcaceae > Archangium > Archangium lansingense. The sequence goes on along the minus strand of NZ_JAPNKA010000001.1, from coordinate 11,553,143 downwards.
TTCTTCGCGTCCGCGGGCACCTCCGCCAGGCGCTTCAGAGCATCCGCCGGTTTGCCCGCCTCCAGCAGCTCCCGCGCCTGGTACTCGGGCTCGGCGCGACGCGCCATCTCGAGCGTGCCCAGGGACAGCACCGCCACCAGTCCCAAGGCTCCACCCAGCGTCTGGCGCGGGTAGGCCTTCGCGAGCGTCACTGCCCGCTCGGCCAGCGTGCGTGCCAGGTCCGCCACCGCCCGCGCCGGCCTCATCACCGGGCCGAGCTGCTCCTCGATGGGCGGACTGAGGGATACCTCGTCCTGGCCTCCGAAGGGCAGGCCCTCCGGGGCGCGGCGGCACCGGTGGAGGCGCAGCGGCTCGCCATTGCCCGGCATCGGCACGCTGCCGCAGGGCTCGGCATCTCCCTCCACCCGGTTGCGCGCGAGGTTCACCGACTCGGTGAAGACGACTTCGCCGGCCTCGGCCACCTGCTCCACCGCCTTCACCACCTCCACCGGCTCACCGAGCACGGCGTCGCGCGAGACGAGCACTTCGCCCGTGTGGAGGCAGATGCGCACGGGCAGCTGCTCGTCCGGGCCGCACGTCTGGTTGTGCCGCCACAGCCGATCCTGCATGGCCATGCCGCACAGCACCGAGTGGGTGGGCGAGGTGAAGACGACCAGCAGCGAGTCTCCCCGCTTCTGCACCACGCGCCCACCGTACTGGCGCACCAGCGGCAGCAGCAGCCCGTCGTGCGTCTCCAGCATCCGCGCGTTCTGCTCGTGCGTCTGCCGCGAGGTGCGCTCGGTGAAGCCCTGCAGGTCGGTGAGCATCACCGTCAGGTTCTGCGGCTTGCTGCCCGAGAGCGTCCCGCTGCCAATGGGGGCCACGGTGCCCGCGGGCTTCGGGGCGGGCACGACCGTACCGGCGCGCGCCACGTGCTTCTCGTACACCACGGCCGCCACGGCTGACTGCGAGGGACGGGTCGGTGCCCGTGAGGGCGAGGAAGCCCCCTCGGGCAGCGCCATGTGTCGGGCCTGGAGGGTCGGCGCTTGGGAGGACGCGCGGCCATTGCTCGCGGGGGCCGGTGCGGGTGCTGCCACGGGGGCCGGCACGGGCGCTGCCACGGGGGCCGCTACCGGAGGGGGAGGGCCGAAGACGGCCGTGCCCGAGGAAGGGGACTCGGCCGGCTTCTCCTGGAGGACGGAGAAGGGGGCCGTTCCGCTCCCAACCGGGTCAGACGCGTCGGGGACGAGGAAGGCGGAGATGCTCGGGGAGGCAGCGCCCACCGCCATCGCCACGGGCACGCCCACCATCCCCTGGGCTCCCGCGGCCGCCAGTGCTCCGAGCGCATCCACCAGCGCGGTGGCGCTCGGCAACCGGTGGGTGGGCGCCTTCTGCAGCAGCTGCATCACCAGCGAGACGAGCGTGGGGTGACCCACGAGCGTGGGCGCGGCCTCGATAAGGGGCATGGGCGTCGCGGCGGCATGCTGGGCGACGTACTGCGTTGGCCCGGGACCGGGGAAGGGGAGCTGGCCCGAGAGCATGCGGTAGGCGAGCACCCCGAAGGAGTACAGGTCGCTGCGCGTGTCCACCGGCGCGCCCACCGCCTGCTCCGGCGAGAGGTACTCCGGCGTGCCCACCACCAGTCCTACCTGGCTGAGGTTGCTGCTCGAGGCGTCCGGCTCCACCAGTCGGGCGATGCCGAAGTCCAGCAGCCGCGCCTGCTCTCCGCGCAGCCCCTTGGTGAGGAGCACGTTCTCCGGCTTGAGGTCGCGGTGGATGATGCCCTTGTCGTGGATGGCCGCCAGGCCTTCGGCGAGCTGGTACAGCAGGGGCAGCGCGCGCGACGGCGCCATGGCTCCCAGCTGCAGCACGTCATAGAGGTTCTCGCCCTCCACGTACTCCATCACCAGGCAGGCGCCGACCTCTGCCTGGCCGTAGTCGATGACGTGCACCACGGCGGGGTGCTCCACCGCGGACAGCATGCGCGCCTCGCGCTTGAAGCGCTCAATCATGCTCGGGTGCACCATCAGGTCCGCGTGCAGCACCTTGATGGCCACCCTACGTCCCAGCGACACCTGCTCACCGAGGTACACCTCACCCATGCCGCCTGCGCCGAGGAGCTGGAGCACACGGAAGCGGCCATCGAGGACAAGGGTACCGGTATCGATCACGGGCGCTGCATCTTCGCCGGAAATGGGGGTCGCGGGCAGGGGCCTTGCGTGAAGCGGGGTTGCTACTCTGCCCTCCCTGCGAGCAGCGGAACAGGAAAACTCGCATGGTCCTGTCCCGATAGGGGCTTGTAGAGGACTCCCAGTGAACCTCATATGCCGCGGTGCGGCGGGGAGGCAGCGAATCCACGGGGGTCCAAGCAGGCGAGCCTCTCCTCCGCGGTCCGGGGGCACGACCTTCCAACAGGCCTATGAGCGGGAGCTGCGCATGGGGGCGGCTTTCATCTCCACCTCCAAGCAGTTACCCCGGGACACGCAGGTCATCCTGAGCCTGGTCCTGGAGTTCTGCGGGCGTGTGGTGGAGCTGGAGGCGCAGGTGGCCCAGGTGTTCCCGCCCCAGGAGGGACCCGCGGCGGTGGTGGGGTTGGCGCTGCTGTTCACCGACAGGGCGCGGGCCGAAGCCCTGTTGCGCCCCTGGCTGGTCCAGGCCTGATGCCAGGGGCGAGCCCGCTCAGGCGTTCGTCAGACTGAGCTGCCACGACACGCCGTACCGGTCGGCGAGCCAGATGAACTTCCGGGCGAACGGATACTCGCCCAGCGGCATGAGCACCTGCCCCCCTTCGGACAGCTTTGCCGCCACCGTGTCGATCTCTGCCTCCGACTCACAATCGACGAAGATCGAGGTGGCGGGCGTGAAGGTGAACGCGTGCTTCACGCTGCTGTCGATGCACATGAATCGCTGGCCGTTGAGGGAGAACGAAGCCATCATCACCGAACCCTCGGTGCCAGGCTCTCCCGGGCCATAGCGTTTGATGCTGGTGACGCTCGCGTCCTTGAACAGCGACACGTAGAACGTCATCGCCTCTTCGGCCTTGCCTTCGAACATCAGAAACGTCGAAACCCTCGAAGCCATCTTGTGGAGCCTCCTCCTTCGGTGCCCGGGCTCAGTGCGCCTGCCCGAACTGGTTGAGCCTGGTGACTACCCAAAATGCGGTCCACCCTAGCGTGCTCACCGCGCCGAGCACGATGCCCGCGATGGCCTGCCCCTTGCGTCCGATGGGCGGGGTCGCCGTGGGGTCCACGCGCCGCAGGCCGATGATGGAGCACAACAGCGCCACCGGCGCCAACGGGAAGGCGAGCAGCCCGACGAGGCCGAGCAGGAAACCGGTGCGCGCCACGGCGTTGTTGGCGTAGAGGTTCCACGCCTTCTCGAGTGCCTCGCGCGAGACCTCCTCCTTGAAGAAGAGCTTGTTGCGCGTGTTCTGGTAGATGGAGAGGGTGACGATGATGGGCCAGATGCCACTGCTTATCGCCCCTGGCCCCACCGTGAAGGCCGAGGTCACCATGGCGACGATGGGCACGAAGCACAGCGCCAGTCGGGCGAACGGCAGCCCCAGCCAGAAGCACACGCCCACGGTGCCCCCCGCCAGGGAGATCAGGCCGACCATCAACCCGGAGTCCCTCAGGCCCTCCCGCATCAGCAGACGGGCCCCAGCGGCGAGGTAGATGAGGGCGCTGAACCCGACGAACCACGCCCACGAGTCGCGCTTGCCCCAGTGCTTGAGCCGGAACGCCTCCAGGTAGTCCACCTCGGGGCGCGTGGCGCAGGTGGTGCAGTAGTCCTTGTCGTTGACGGTCTCTCGGTCCAACGCGCAGAAGAAGGTCCCGCAGCGGGTGCACGTGCCGAGCACGGCCTGGTCGGGGTGGGATTGGCAGCGGGCCTCGTCCGCGGCGGGCGGTGGGGCCAGGGACGGGGACTCCATGGAACGGCCTCCTGGGAGGCCGGACTCTGGCACAGTCGGGTCTGGCGTGAGCGGGTCCGCTGCCTGCCCTCCGGGCGGGGGATCAGCAAAAATTCCGGGGGCTTAGGCCACGTGGTACCTTCCGGTGCTCCTCTGCAGCCCCCGCGATGGCCACCGACAGCGACTCCCCCAAGCCCGCGTCCGAAGCGCAAGCCGCCGCCCCCGAGCTGCGCCTGTTGGACAGGCGCGCCTTCGTGGGGTTTCCGTCCCTCGAGCTGGCGCCCGGCCTGTCTATCGCCGACTTCGCGCTGCAGATTCCCGACGTCACCTTCCCCTTCAACGTCAGCGCAGGGGCCTCGCGCTACCAGCGCAAGAAGCTCCTCTTCGGCTTCCTGGAGCTGCACGTCGACGCGGACCTGGTGACGCGCAAGGTGACGGAGCTGGCCGGACGCGTGGCCGGCCTCGAGGGCCTCAAGCTGCACTTCCGCCCCGGCTACCTCGAGGGCCAGGCCTTCCTTCAGGCCCCGGAGCGCACCCCGCTCACCTTCAAGGTGGCCTTCGACGCGGATGGGGAGCGGCTCGCTCTCTACCTCTACGACGTGCGCCTGTACGGCTTAGCCTCCACGCCGTCGGTGCAGGTGCCCGGCCTCCTCGCCGCCACCGTGGCCGAGCTGGGCCTCCTGCCCGATGTGGAGGTGCGCGGCGCCACCGGCTTCTCCACCCGCGTGCTGCCCGCGCTCTGTCAGAAGGCCGCCGTCAGCCGGGGCTTCAAGATGCCCGTGCTGGACACCGCGCGCCTGTCCTCCGCTGAGGTGAGCAGCGCGGGCCTGCGTCTGCGCTTCTCCTCTGGCGGGCTGCCTCCTCCGGCCCCGCCCGATGAGGAGCTGCTGCTGGCCCTCGAGGGCGCCCGCGCCTTCGCCGACGCCGAGGCGCTCCTTGCCCAGGGCAAGCTCGCCGAGGCCCGTGATGCGTACCTCCAGGCCGGGGACGCCCAGGACGCCCACCCCTTCGCCGCTGAGCGCCTGCTGTCGCTCCTCGTAGCGGACCCGCAGGCACACGACCTGGCCCTGGACGTGGCCGCCACCCTGCTGCGTCGCCGCGAGAAGAGTCCCGCCGCCCTCTGGGGTGAGGCCGTGGTGCGCGAGCGCCGCAACGAGCACGCCCGCGCCGCCGAGCGCTACCTCGCCCTGTGCAGCCTGGCGCGCCGCGCCTCCGAGGAGGCCGCTGCCTTCTTCTCCGCCGAGGCCGCCGCCCGCGCCGCGCGGGACCATGCGCCTCAGGTGGCGGTGAAGGCGCTGCATGAGGTGCTCGGCCTCAAGCCGGACCACCTGCCTTCCCTCAAGGCCCTCGCGCGCGCCTCGGACCAGAGCCGCGACCGCGCTGGAGCCGTGCGCGCCTACCGCCGCATTGCCGCGCTCGCCCGGGACCCCGCCGAGGCCGCGGATGCCCACGTGCACCTCGCGCGGCTGTGCGCTCAGACGGAGGACGATGTCGCTGGCGCCCGCCTGCACTGTGAGGCCGCGCTGCGCCTCGCGCCGGACCAGCCGGATGCCTTGCTGCTGCTGGGCGAGCTGTGCCACCGCGGCGGCGAGCACTTGCGCGCCCTCAAGGCCCTGGACCGCCTGCGCGAAGTCGCCATGGCCCGCCATGAGCTGGACCGAGTGGGCCGCGCCAACCTCCTCGCTGGCCGCATCTGGGAAGACGGCCTCCAGCAGCCAGACAATGCGCTGCTGCGCTATCGCGAGGCTACGACCCTGTTGCCCGGCGAGCCCGAGCCCCTCTTCTCCACCGCGCGCGTGGCTGAGAAGCTGGGCAAGCTGCAGGAGGCGCTCGCCGGCTACCAGCAAGCGCTGGAGCTGGCCGGCCCCGCGCCGCGCTCCGAGCCCATCCGCCAGGCCGCGCACCAGAGCCACCACGCCCTGGCGCGCCTGTACCGCACGAAGCTCGGCGACCCCGCCCGCGCCCGCGAGCACCTGGAGGCCGCGCTTGCGTTGGACCCGCGCGACTCCGCCGCGCTTGATGAGCTGATTCCCTACTTCCGCGCCACCGGCCGCACCCAGGAGCTTGCCGAGTCGCTGGAGAAGGCCGCCGCTGTCCACGAGGAGCCTGGCCGTCGCGCCGCCCTCTGGGCCGAGGCCGGAGAGCTGTACCGCGGTCGCCTGCAGCAGCCCGAGAAGGCCGAGCGCCTCCTCACCTCCGCGTTGGAGGCCGACCCCGACCACAAGCCCGCGCTGGAGTCCATGCTGGCGCTCGCTGAGGCGCGCCGCGACGGAGGGTTGCTCACCCGTTGCCTCTCCGCCCTCGCGCGCCTCACGCCCGAGCCCAAGGAGCGCGCGCAGAAGTACCGCCGCCTCTCCGTGGCCGCGCGCGACCTGGCTTTCGATTTGGACCTCGCCGCCACGGCCCTCCAGGAGGTGCTGAAGGCGGAGCCGGATGACCTGCCCACGCTGGGCGAGCTGTGCGCCCTCCAGCGCAAGCGCTCGGACATGGCGGGCCTGGCCACTGCCCTGGAGGAGCGGGCGCGTGTGGCCGAGGCGCAGGGAGACAAGCGGCTCGCGGCGGCAGCGCTGCGCGAGCTGGCCAATGTGCTGGAGGCCCGGCTGGGCCGTCTGGGCGAGGCGCTGGTGGCCCTGGAGAAGGCCGCGCGTCTGTCTCCGGACCAGGCCGTGCTGCTGGAGCTGGCGGACCTCTCGCTGCGCTGCGAGCGCCCCGAGCATGCCCGGCGCGCGCTGGAGACGCTGCTGTCCACGCTGCCGCGCACCACCGCCCCCGAGCGCCTCGCGGACATCCGTTCGCGCCTGGGCCGCGCGTGCGAGCTGATCGGAGACCGCGAGGCAGCCATCGCCGCCTACGCCCAGGCCTTCCCGCTGCGCCGCCTGGACGACGCGCTCGCCTCCCGGTTGGAGGCCCTCTACACCGAGGCCGGTGAGACGCGAGAGCTGGCCGAGCTGTGGGCCTCGCGTGCCCAGGCCCTCGTCGCTGCTGAGCGCGCCGCCGAGGCCGCGCCTCTCTTCCTGCAGAGCGCCCGCGTCCTCTTGGAGCGCGGGGAGAAGGGCCCCGCTCTTCTGCGCCTGTCCGCCGCGCTCGATGCGAGCCCCACCGGCCCCTTGGCTGCCGAAGCCCTCGATGCGCTCGCCGAGCTGGAGCTGGAGCGCGGCGAGAAGCTGGAGGCCGCTCGCCTCTTCGCGCGCAAGGCTGCTCTCGTGACGGAGCCCCGCGCCGGCGCGAAGTTGCTCTTCCGCGCCTCCGTGCTCGCCATGGGCACCAGTCGCGAGGAGGCCTTCCTCGCCGAGGCCCTGGAGCGTGAGGCCTCCTTTGCTCCGGCGCGCATGCGCCGCGGTGAGCTGCGGATGCAGGCGGACCCCCGCGCCGCCCTGGAGGACTTCGAGGCGGTGCTGGCCCTGCCCGCGGCGGACCCGGACGCGCCCCGCGAGGACGAGCTGCTGGACCTCACCCGCCGTGCCTCCGCCGCCGCCGTGCGCGCTGGTCGCCCGGACTCCGCCCGCCGCCTGCTCGCGCAGTACTGTGCCCTTGCTCCCGAGGACCTCGAGGCCCAGGTGGAGCTTGCTGGCCTCCACCGCAAGGCCGGGGCGCGCGAGCCCCTGGCGGACCTGCTCGCCACGCTGTGGCCGCGCCTCTCCGGAGATGCCCGCCGCAACGCACGCCGCGAGCTGGCGGACCTGTCGCTCGCCCTGGGCCGCCCCGCCGAGGCCGCCGATGCCCTGCGCAGCCTCCTCGCCGAGGAGCCCCACGACACCTGGGCCACCCAGGCCCTGCTGGAGTTGCTGCCCCCGCCGGGCACCGGCACCGCGCAGGAAGAGGCCGAGCGCCTCGCCCTGCTGGGTACCCTCATCACCGCCGCCTCGGGGGATGCCCGCGCCGAGCTGCTCGCCCGCCGCGCTGCCCTCCACCGCAACGCTGGCCGCTCCGAGTCCGCGCGCGATGACTTCCTCGCCGCCACGAAGCTCTCCCACCGGCCCGCGCCCCTGTGGCTCGCCATCGCCGCGCTCGCCCGCGAGGCTGGCGACGACGTGGACGAGCTGGAGGCCTGGCGTCAGGTGGTGGCTTCCGAGCCGGAGCTCGCCGAGCGTGCCCGCACGCGGCTCCTCTCGCTCGCTTCCGTGCTGGTGGAGAAGGATGCGCGTGCCCCGGCTCGCGAGGCCCTGCTCGCCGCCGTGGCGCTGCCGCTGTCTCCGGCTGAGCGCTGTGATGCCTTTTTTGCCCTCGCCACGCTCGCACGCCGCGACGGGCAGCCGGATGCCGAGGCGGAGGCTCTCTCCGAGGCTTCGCGCCAGGGGCCCGTGCCCCGCCGGGTGGAGGCACAACTGGCGCGCGCGAGCCTGCTCGAGAAGACGGGCAAGCTCTCGGAGGCCGCGGACAGCCTGGAGGCGGCGCTCTCCCTCGCTCCGCGCCACGCTGGGGCCACCGCCGCGCTCCAGCGCGTGCTGCGTGACCTGGAGGACTGGACGCGCCTCGCTGGCCTGCTCGCCGCCGAGGCCTCGCACGCGCCTCCCGCTGAGGCCGCCGCTCTCTACGCCGAGCTGGGCACCCTCCACCTGGAGCGCCTGGAGCAGCCCGAGGCCGCCGAGGCCGCGCTGCGGCAGGCGGTGCGCCTGGCTCCCGAGAACATCGACGTGCGCCGTCGGCTGGTGGCCCTCGTCGCCGACAGGGGAGACTCCGCCGAGGCCGCGAAGCTCCTCGACGTTGGCACCAGCCATCTTCCCCCGGCCGAGGCCGCTACCCTCCTGCGCGAGGGCGCCGTCCATGCGCGCGCCGCGGGGGATATGGCCCGGGCCCTGGAGTTTGCTCGCCGCGCCCATGCCCTGGTGCCTGCCCGCGACGCGCAGCTTGCCGAGCTGGCCGAGCTTCTCTTCCTGCAAGGCGACGTGAAGGAAGCGCTGCCCTTGCAGGAGCAGCTCGCCGCCGCCGCGGACTTCTCCGCCGAGCCCGAGCGCGCCGAGAAGGCCTGGCTGCGCCTGGGGGCGCTCGCTGAGAAGCTCGGGGACTCGCGGCGCGCGGTGTCGGCCTACAAGCGCCTGCTTGCCGAGAGCCCGCTGAATGAGGTGGCGGTCCATCGGCTCGCCGCGCTGCTGGAGAAGGACGAGCCCCGCGCTGCCTTCGACGTGCTCGTCGCCCATGCGCGCGCTCTGCCTCCCTCTGAGAAGACCGCGGAGCGTCTCGTCTCGCTGTCGGAGCGCGCTCGAGACTCGCTGGCTGACTCCGCGCTCGCCGCTTCCCTGCTGACGCGCGCGGCGGAGATGGCGGAGGAGCCGCTGCCGCTGCACCAGTCGCTCGCCACGCTCTACCGCGAAGCGGGCCGTGTCCCCGAGCTGATGGCCCAGCTCCAGGTGGTGGCCTCGCTCAGCCAGGAAGAGGGAGACCTCGACGGCGCCATCTCCGCCTGCGCGGAGCACGCGCGCCTGGCCGAGGAGGCGGGCCGGGTAGACGAGTCCCTGCGCTCGCTGGAGGCGCTGCGCTTCCTCCTGGAGAAGGAGGAGCGGACGGACGAGGCCGCGGACTGCGAACGTCACCGCGCGGAGATGCTGCGCGACGCGAAGCTGGACCTGCCCGCTGCCGAGGTGGCGCTGGAGCGGGCCTTCACGCTGTCCGAGCAGCTCGACACGGCACGCATGGGCATCGAGCTGGCCGTGCGTCGGGACGACACCGCCGCCGAGGCCCGCTGGCTGGAGCGTGCTCTGCCGCTGTTGCCCGGCACGCGTGAGAAGGCCCCTGCGCTGCTGCGGCTCGCGAAGCTCCACCTCGGCGTCCTGGGCGACTCCGAGAAGGCCGAGGGCTTCCTGCGCGAGGCGCTCCGCCAGGACCGCTCCCTCCAGGAGGCCGAGACGCTCCTGTGCGAGTTGCTGGAGCGCGAGGGCCGGGTGGTCGAGCTGGCCGCCTGGTTCGAGGAGTCCGCCTCCCTCGAGGAGGACGCCGCCCGCCGTGCGCAGTTGCTGCTGCGTGCCGCCACCCTCTACCGGGAGCGTGCCGGGCGTCCGGATGCCGCCGCCATTGCGCTGCTCGCCGCTCGTTCCGCGCTTCCTGATGATCTGGGCCTTACCCGCCAGGCGGCGGATCTGCTCCACGAGATGGGGCGCGAGGCGGACGCCGCCGAGTTCGACGCCCTGCTGCTGGACGCAGACGCCTTCCAGGAGCCGCTCTACTCGCGTCACCGCGCGTGGCTGACGGAGACGGGCGACACGCAGTCGCTCGCAGCGCTGATGTTGCGCCGGGCCCAGAAGCAGCCGCCCGCGCAGGCCGCGGAGAGCTACCTTGCCGCCGCGAAGGCCTTCCGCGAGGCCGGTGCGCTGGAGCGCGCGCTGCTGTGCGAGGACCAGGCCTTCGAGCTCGCGCCCTCCAGTGCCGAGGCCTTCCATGTGCTGCGCGCCCGCGCCGCCGGGGACGTGCGCCGGCTGGCGGAGCTGCTCTCCCTGCGTGCTGCCGCCGTGCCTCCCGAGCAGGCGCTGCCGCTGCTGCGCGAGCGCGCGGACAGCCTGTTGAAGGCGGGAGAGGTGCTGCTCGCCGCCCAGGCCTTCGACGACTATCTGTCCAAGGCGGGCAACGATGTGGATGCGCTCGCTACGCGCGCGGAGCTGGCCGCAGAAGGTGGTGGCCCAGGTGCGGCCCAGCCCTATGACCGACGCCTGCTCGCCGCCGGAGGCGAGTCTCTGCCCGTGCCGGTGCGCGTGCGTACACACCTGCGGCTCGGTCACGCTTCGCTGGCTTCGGGCGCGTACCGGGACGCTGCGGAGTCCTTCGAGGCCGTGGTGGCGCTCGAACCCGAGGGCGCACGTGGCCAGGAGGCCCTGTCGCTCCTCACCGAGGTGTACGGCCGGACGAGTGACTCCAAGGGCCTGTACCGCGCCTCCCTGAAGCTCGCGCGCAAGGCGGACGCCGCCACCGCCGAGGTGCTGTACCGCCGCGCGGCGGACCTCTTCGAGGATCCAAAGGACTCCATCGACGCGCTGCTGCACCTGGCGCGCCTGCGTCCCGCGGATGTCAGCATCATCGACCGGGCGGTGCTGGGCCTGCGTACCCTGCGCCGTCCCGCGGACCTGCTCGCCGTCTACGAGGCGGGAGCGCAGGCCGCTGGTGGCTCTCGCGCCGCGGAGCTGTTGCTGGCCGCCGCCGATGTCGCCGCGGGTCAGCTCGACGACCCTCAGCGCGCGGAGGCTCTCCGGGAGCGTGCCGCTGAGGCCGATCCGACCAACGTCGAGGCGCTCCGGGCCCGTGTGGTGGGCCTGCGCAAGCGGGGCGAGCAGGCCGCGCTGCTGGAGACGCTGGAGCGGCTGGTGCCCGCGACGGAGGACGCCGACGAGGCCTCCCTGCTGCGACTGGAGCTGGCGTCCCTGGCAGTTGCCGCCGGCCGTCAGCCACTCGCCTGCGAGATGCTGGAGGCGGTGGTGGCTCGGGGCACCTCGGGTGCTGGCTACGCCGAGGCGCTGGAGGCGCTGGAGCCGCTGCTCTCCGAGGAGCCGGGGCGTCTCGCCGAGGTGCGTCTGGCTCGGGCGGAGCTTGTCTCCAACGCGGAGCGCCGGGAGCTGCTGCTGTCCGCGGCGCGCGAATTCGAGTCCGCGGGCCGTATCTCGGAGGCGCTGCGCGCGGCTCGTGACGCTGTCTCCATCGCGCCCGATGTGGAGTCGCTGCAACGGGTGGCGGCTCTGCACCAGGCCGTGGAAGAGCCCGGACGCGCGGCCCAGGCGTTGTTGCAGGCGGCCCGTCTCGCGTACTCCGCCCAGCGGCCGGCGCTGCTGCTGGAGGCGGTGGGCCTGTGGGAGTCCGCAGGCGAGCGCGCCGAGGCCCTCGAGGTGCTCGAGCGTGTGGCCACGGAGGCTCCGGGCACGCTGAACCCCGAGGAGCTGGCCGAGCGTTTCCAGCGGTTGGGGGCTCCCGCGCGCGCCGTCGAGGTGGGCTTCGGGCCCGCGCTCGAGTCGGGCGACCTCACGGGTGCACTGGCGCTGGCCGAGCGTGCCGGCGACGCGGCCCGTGTCCGCGAAGCGCTGTGGGCGCTGGCGTCGCGGCCGGACGCGGATGCCGCGCACGTCACGGACCTGGCCACCGGCCTGCGAGCGGAGGGTGACTGGGAAGGGCTGCTGCGGCTGGCGGACCTGCTCACGCAGTGGGACGTGGCGCTGGCCACGGAGCTGCGGGGCGAGGTGCTGCGCGCGGACAGCGCCTCGGCCGAGTCCCGTCTGCGTGCGATGGATTGGCTCGCGACGGTGCCGGGCTTCACCGAGCGCCTGCGGGGCTTGCTGTCGGGCATGGGTGGCTTCCCCGAGGCGCTGGCCGAGGCGGTGCTCGCCCATGTCCGGGCGCTGCCGCTGGAGGAGCGCATCGAGGCGCTGGCCGAGGCGGCGGACAACTGGGCGGAGCGGCGGGGCAAGCTGCTGCGCGAGCGCTTCCGGCTGCAGCGTGACGCGGGGCTCACCGCGGACGCGGCGGACACGCTGGGCCTGCTCATCCTGCTGGAGACGGACCCCAAGGCTCGCGGGAGCCTCCATGTGGAGCATGGCGACATGCTGATGTGGGCGGGCGACAAGGTGCGTGCGCTGGAGGCCTTCGAGAAGGCGCTCGAGGACGCGCCCGGCACGGTGCGCGCGCTGGAATTCCTACTGCCCATCTACGACGAGACGAAGAACCACGCGCGCTTCGTGGTGGTGGCGGAGCAGCTCGCGGCCATCCTCGCGGGCCCGGCGGCGATGGGGCTGTGGCGCGAGCGGCTCGCGGAGGCGTACGAGGCCCTGGGCCGGTTGCCGGAGGCCGCCGAGCAGCTCAAGCTGTTGCCGGAGACGCCGGAGCGGCTGGAGCGGCGCGTGCGGCTCGCCGAGGCGCAGGGCTTCACGGGCGAGGCCCTGCAGCTCCGCGAGCGGCTCACGGAAGACCCGGCGCAACTGGAGGACATCCTCCGCCAGTACCTGGACGCGCAGCTCGTGGTGTTCGCGGTGCGCCTGGCCGAGCGACTCTTCCAGGCTGGGCAGCTCTCTCCGCAGGCGAAGCGTCTGGTGGCGGAGCGGCTCTCGCCGACCTACGAGGGCGCGGCGCTGGCCATCCACCTCTGGCCCGAGCTGCTGCGGGAGCAGCCGGTGGACGCGGATGCGTGGACGCTGTACGCCGAGGCGCTGGTGGCCTGCGACGACGTGCCCATGGAGGTGGCGCGCGTGGACGGCTTCGGCGCGGCGCTCGTCTCCAGCACGGCGAGCGCCTCGGCCGCGACGATCTCCCCGGTGACGCTGTCCGAGGGCTTCCGCCACGTGCTGCCTTCGAGCGCGGTGCCGGTGACGGATGAGAGCATGCCGCGTCTGCACGCGGCCCTGCGGCCTACGCTGAAGGAGCTGGGGGCGGGAGCGGTGCGCGTCTTCCTGAGCCCGGCGGGCGGCGTGGAGGCGTACCTCGCCTCGCCGGACGAGCTGGTGCTGGGAGTGGGGACGCTGGCCTGCTTCGGGCCAGTGGAGCTGGGCTACCTCTGTGCGTTGGCCCTGTGCCTGGGTGCGAAGGGCGAGGCGCTGAGCCGACCCGGTTCGGCGGAGGGGCTCGACGAGGCGGCGGTGGCGGCTTTCCAGGCGGTGCCGGCCTCGCTCGCGGCGTCGCGTGTGCTGGCCCACCTGTCGCCCGAGGTGCGTGGCTCCGACCCATCCAAGGTGGACGTGGGCACGGCGCTGCGCACCAGCACTGCGTTCCGCGCGGTGGCCCTCGTGGCCCTGGAGACCGTGTAACTTTCCGAGACCTTATGCCCACCTCTCGACGTCTGTTGCTCGTGTCGCTCCCCGTGCTCGCCCTGGTCGCCGCATGCGTGTCCGAGACGGTGTTCCCGGGGGACCTGACCATCGGAACGTTCGACTTCCATGCCCAGGCCAACTGGACGCGGACGGACTGCAAGGCGGACGGAGGGGATTTCAACCGGCTCGTAGATGGCGGCTTCGACTTCGCGGGTACCTTCTCGCGCGACAGCACGGACGGTGGGGTGTGGTTCACCGTCGACGGCTTCTCGCGCACGGCCTCCTTCGATGCTCCGGTGCAGCGCTACGCGTCGAGGCACAAGGCCGCGGCCCAGCTCGTGAGCTGTGGCGAGGGCTGTGAGGGTGCGGAGATCGACGAGACGCTGTCGGTGGTGGTGCTGAGCGACAGCCAGGACCGGGCCATCAGCAGCAGGTGCGGAAACATGCCGGACGCAGGCCTGCCGGATGGCTCGGTGCCGGGCCCCACCGCGAATGGCTACGACGCGGAGCGGGCGTGTGGTGAGCTGAGGGTGACCTTCCTCCCGGGGAAGAGCGCCCAGTGCAAATGCACGGTGTCGTGCACAGCGGTGTACGGCCTGGAAGGGAAGCGGCGCTTCAATGGCGGCCAATAGCAAGAAGGCAGTGGTGCTGCTGTCGGGAGGGCTGGACTCGACGACGTGTCTGGCGATGGCGAAGGCGGATGGCTTCGAGCCGGTGTGCCTGGCGGTGTCCTACGGGCAGCGGCACTCGGTGGAGCTGGAGCGGGCGCGCAAGGTGGCGCAGTCCATGGGGGTGAAGGACTTCCGGGTGGTGACGGTGGACCTGCGGCAGGTGGGTGGCTCGGCCCTGACGGCGGACATCGAGGTGCCCAAGGACCGGTCCGAGGACGAGCTGTCGCACGGCATCCCCATCACGTACGTGCCGGCGCGCAACGCGCTGTTCCTCTCGATGGCGCTGGGGCTGGCGGAGGTGGTGGGCGCGAGCGTCATCTACATTGGTGTGAACGCGGTGGACTACAGCGGCTATCCGGACTGCCGGCCCGAGTTCATCCGGGCCTTCGAGCAGATGGCGACGCTGGCGACGAAGGCGGGGGTGGAGGGAACGCGCTTCGAGGTGCGGGCGCCGCTGTCGGGGATGAGCAAGGCGGACATCATCCGGGCGGGGGTGAAGCTGGGCGTGGACTATTCGATGACGCACTCGTGCTACGACCCGGACCCGGAGGGGAGGGCGTGTGGGCGGTGCGACAGCTGCGTGCTGCGGCGCCGGGGATTCGAGCAGGCGGGGGTCGCGGACCCGACGCCCTACGTGAAGGGAGCCTGAGATGGCAGGAGTGGCAAGCGTGGCGCTGGGGCTGTGGCTGGCGGCGGGGAGCGCGCCGGTGGTGGACGCCACCGAGGTGGTGAAGGACCTGGTGGTGGACATGAAGTACGCCACGCCGGACAACTTCCTGAAGCAGAAGGTGTACCCGGACGGGGCGCGCTGCATGCTGCGGAACGATGCGGCCGAGATGCTGGCGAAGGCGGCGGAGACGCTGCGAGCGCAGGGCTACCGGCTGAAGGTATACGACTGCTATCGGCCGATCGCGGTGCAGTGGCAGATGTGGAAGATCCTCCCGAAGCCCGGCTACGTGGCGAACCCGAAGAAGGGGGGCAACCACAACCGTGGGGCGGCGGTGGATCTGACGCTGACGACGATGGACGGACAGGAAGTGGAGATGCCGACGGAGTTCGACTCGTTCGAACCGAAGGCGCACCACAGTTACAAGGGAGGGACGGAGGCCTCGCGCAAGCACCGCGAAATCCTGCGGGCGGCGATGGAGGGAGCGGGCTTCAAGAAGAACGCGATGGAGTGGTGGCACTACGACTTGCCGGGAGCGACGAAGCTGCCGGTGTTGGACGTGCCGTTCACGAAGCAGGAGGAGACCGCCGCTCCCAAGTCCAGCCCCTCTGTCGAGCCCAAATAGCGGAAGCGCTAGGCTAGAGATTTGAGCGCTGATGGCAAGGTCGCTCATGCCATGTCGAGGTGTTGTGGATGCGTCTCTGCCTCACTGTATTGATGCTGCTGGCGCTGGGGTGTAGTTCTCCCCCACCCAAGGGCGTCGTCCGATTCCGGGCCGGTGAAGCCCCAACCCATATTGATGGTCCAATGCCTGACTTCGGGCCATTCTCGACATATTCGGACGCGCTACTTGCTGCATGCCCGCTCATCCTGTCCCTACCTAATGCAGTAACGCCCCCGCCCAGCAATCCGAACTTCCCATTATATTGGGAGTTGTCTACGGAATACTGTGCTTGGATCTACTCAACTCCAGGCAATCAGTACGAAATGAGCATGGTCGCCACGAATATGGCTCAGGGCGACTCCAGGATGCGGACGTGTGACCTTCCTTCGTATGTTCGCGACTCCCGATACTCGGACAACAGTCTTGGCTATGTCTTCGTTGTACACAATCATCCCGTCGGGGATGTGTTGTCTCGTAGAGACATTCGATACATCTTCAATCAGGGGATGATTCACGGGTTCGCGTTCAAGACAGGGGAGCGGGAAATCCCTATTGGCATCATCGCGTTCTTCTCGAAAGGTGGACCTGGAAATCCATCTTGCGACGGCTTCTTTCAATACACTCCTCTCTCGGGCGAACTGTTGAGGTGGACTGTGGATGCGCAGTCAGGGCTGAAACGCGAGCAGTATGGTGTGGTCAGGTGGTTGGATTCCGAGAATTTCGAAATCGAATATCGGTAGCTCTTGGCGCGCTGCTTCTGAAGAGGTGGTATGAATTCAAGGTTGATCCTCCTGCTCTGCAGCGTGGCCCTCACGGGCTGTGCTCATCGGCCATGCCAGGTTCTGGGGGACCTGTTCGGTTGCAACTGCGTCCCCAAGAGGCCGCAGCCGGAGTACCAGGACATGAGTGTCCAGCTTCCAGTGTTCGATCACTCCTTGACGCCAGATGTGGATGTGGACGGCTACACGTTGCAGGCCATTCGCATCGCGGCGGATGATCTCCTGAAAGCGGAGCCGGCGGATCTTCCGTGTGGCGAGAAGCAGGTCTCCTACAGGTACCGGGCACTGCGGAGGGGTGACATCATTTTTGTCCGGATTGAGTTCAAGCCTGAGAATTGTGGAAGGACCGTCGGCATGCTCGACGATGGAGCAACTTATGCCATTGGGGTAGACGGTCGAATCCTGAGAAGAGATCTGGATGGTGGTTGAGACTGGCGATTACACAGGAACGAAGCGAGTGAGTCCGTTCCTGCACAATCCCATGCTCACAGAGTGGCGTTGAGCTCGAGCACAGGCAGCTTCGGGCTCATGACATCCGGGTATTTGATACCCGCGCCGGTATTGAGCAGCAGCACTCTCTGCCCGGCATTCAGCCACCCATCGCGCAGCAGCATCCGAGCCGCTCCTACGAGCGCTGCACCTTCGGGGCAGATGAACGCCCCCTCCATGCGGCTGATGCGCTCCAGGCCCCACATCGTGTCCGCATCAGGCACTGCCACACAGGTGCCGCCGGTCTCGCGCACGGCCTGGAGCACGAGGAAGTCTCCGAGTGCCTTGGGCACGCGAATCCCCTGGGCGACAGTGGACGCGTTCTCCCACTTCTCGGAGACCTCCTTGCCCTCGCGGAAGGCCTTCACGATGGGCTGGCAGCCCTCGGCCTGGACGGCGACGAGCTTGGGGAAGCGGACGTTCTCCGGCAACCAACCCAGCTCGCGCATCTCCAGCAGAGCCTTGTAGATGCCGATGATGCCCACGCCGCCGCCGGTGGGGTAGAGGATGACGTCCGGCAGGCTCCAGCCGAGCTGCTCGGCGATCTCATACCCCATCGTCTTCTTACCCTCGATGCGGTACGGCTCCTTGAGGGTGGCGGCCTCGAACCAACCGTGTGCCTTGGCCGAGCGGCCGACGATGGCACCGGCGTCCGTAATCTGCCCGCGAACCATGTACGCGTTGGCGCCGACGGCGGTGGCCTCCAGGACGCTCATAGCGGGAGCATCGGTGGGCATCACCAGGGTGACGGAGATACCAGCGCGAGCGCCGTAGCTGGCCCAAGCGCCGCCAGCATTCCCATTGGTGGGCATGGCGAGCGCTTTGATGCCCAGCTCACGAGCGCGGCTCACACCCGTGGCGGCGCCGCGCGCCTTGAAGGAGGCGGTGGGATTCAGTCCCTCGTCCTTCAGCCAGAGGTCAGGCAGGCCAATCTCGGCGCCCAGCCGAGGAAGGGGAAAGAGCGGCGTCATGCCCTCGCCGAGCGTGACGAGGTTCTTGTCATCGCGGAGGGGGAGCACCTCGCGGTAGCGCCACAGGGAGGAGACGCGGCCGGCGAGGTCGGAGGGGCGCACGGCCTTGGCAACGGCCTTCAGGTCATAGCGCACGAGCAGCGGGCCGCCGCAGTCACACAGGTTCTGGACCCGGTCCGCGTCGTGCGTCTTCCGGCAGCGCGAGCACTCGAGGTGGGAGAGGAAGGGCATGGCTGCCTTTTAGCGGACGAAGCGGGCCATTGGCTCGACGCTGATCTCGAACTCGGAGGCGAAGGTGTCTCCGGGTGCCACGGTGAGCAGGCCCTGGTGCGTCTGGAGGGCACCACCGGGGGCCGTCCAGGGCTCCACGCAGACGAAGTCGCGGCCCTTGAGTGTCCACACCACCAGCGTGGTGAAGGAGGGGCTCCAGGCGAGCTCCACCGGACGCAGGCCGGGCCCGCGTTCGAGCGTGGTGCCCTTCAGCGAGTGGTCGAGCAGGTGCATGTCCACCTCGGGCCCGGTGAGGTCCAATCCGGAGAAGCGCACCTGTGCACCCTGCCGGTTGTCCCAGGCGCGCGAGGCATCCGTCTCGACGCTGGCAGCGGCCTTGTTGGCCTGGGGGACGTAGAAGTACGGGTGGTAGCCGAGGTGCAGGGGCATGGGCCGCGAGTCGCGGTTCTCGGCGCTGAAGGACAGGTGGAGGGCAGTCCCCAGGAGTGTTACGGCGAGGCGTGCCTCGAAGCGCCAGGGGAATTCGCGCAGCGTCTGCTCCGAATGCCCGAGCGCGAGCACCACGCGCGAGGTCTCCCGGGTGCGCACTTCCCAGGGCAGGTCGCGGGCGAAGCCATGGCGGCGCATGGGGTACTCGCGGCCCTCCGCTGTGTACTTGTTGCCGGGAAGGACGCCGGGCGCGGGGAAGAGCACGGGGATGCCGCCGCGCACGTTCTTGGTGGGGTCCGCGAGGGTGCTCTCGTCGAGGAAGAGGATGGGCTCGCCCTCGACGAGGAAGCGGCTGATGAGCGCCCCCCTCTCGGGGACAATCTCCACGCGAGAGCCTTCATCCGTGAGGACCACCATGTTCTCCTCCAGGCCAGCCGCGCCGGACGTGGCGCACGGGGCGGCTTGTAGCAGGGGGTGGAAGGCCAGGGCTAGGCGTCGCGGGTGCGGAACGTCGCCACCACTGCGTTGTGGTCGGTGGCCTCTCCCACGTCGATGACCTCCGCGCGGATGAGCCGCTCGGCCATGCGGGGGGACGCGTAGATGTAGTCCGTGCGGTAGTCGATCATCACGCCGTTGCGGACGCGGTGCGCGGTCACCCACGCGGGTGAGGCGGGCCGGTGGCGCAGGGTATCTACCCAGCCGAAGCCCTCCAGGTCATCGATGACGTCGAAGCGCGGCGGGTGGCCGTACTTGTCCACGCCCGCATGGCGCACCCGGTCGGCGAGGTCCACGGGATACGGGTCCCTGCGAGACAGGGCGTTGAGGTCCCCGGCCAGCAGGTAGAGGCCCTCGCGGAAGGCGTCGGGGTCCAGCAGCGAGCGCAGGTAGCGCGCCTCGACGAAGCGCAGCGACTCGTGGTGCGCGTCGTAGTGCGTGCCGAAGAAGGTCAGCGGGCCGCCTGCGTCGAGCTCGCACTGCACCAGGGCGTGCCCGATGAAGTGCGGGTTGTTGTGCACGCGGATGGAGCGCGGGGGCAGCCGGCTGAGGACGGACACGTGGTAGCAGTTGCCGCTGCCTCGCGGGCGGGCGGCTCCCAGGTGGGCATGGACGCTGCCCTCAGGCCCCAGTGCGGCGGCCACCTGGCGCAGGCGCTCGCCGTCGTCCCAGCCCAGACACTCTTGCAGCACCAGCAGGTCCGGGCTCTCCCGCGTCAGCAGGGCGAGCAGGGCCTCGAACCGGTCCTGCCCTCCGAAGAGGACATTGAGCGTCATCACCTTCAGCTCCATGGCGCCTCTTTACCCCACTGACGCGAGGACTGTTGCGGGAACCCTCGGGGCACGTCTCCCCGAGGGCCCGCGGCACCGCTCAGTAGCTGCCGGAGATGACCTTGGGGAGCACCTTGCGCAGGTCCGGCAGGACGCCGATGTTCCGCGAGTCCGCGGCCTGTGCCGTGCCGTTGGTGCTCAGCACGCCACGCATCTGCTTGGAGGTCAGCCGGCGGCCGTTGGCGAGTGCCACACCCTGGGCGCTGGCCGCCGCGCCGGTGATGACGGGCGAGGCGCTGGAGGTACCGCTGAAGGTGGAGGTGTAGAACTGGTCCTCGCCGTAGCTGGAGCCGAACAGGGTGCCGTAGCCCATGGAGTAGACCTTCTCACCCCAGCCGTGCACGTCCACGCGGCTGCCGTAGTTGGTCCAGCACATGGGGGCGCGCGTGGTGGAGGTGCTGCCGCCCACGACGATGGCGCCCGAGTCACGCACGGTGCGGTTGAAGGCGGTGCCGTACGCCGAGCTGTCCAGGTTGGCGCTGCCGTTGCCAGCCGCTTCCACGACGATGACGCCGTTGGCGGTGGCCGTGGCGATGGCGTCGTAGTTGGCCTGCCAGTACTCCATGGCGATGTAGTTGCACTGGGTGGTGTTGCAGGTGCACGCAGTGCCATCGGACGGGCCCTGAGCGTGCAGCTCGATGAGGATGACGCCGCCCAGGCCCGCTGCGTTGGCCGCGTTGGTGATGGCGCTCGCGGTGCTCTGGCTGGCGACGCCCGAGATGCCTGCCTGCGCCTGATTCGCGATGCCCGTCACGCCGTAGGCGTTGCCCACGCCGACAATCTCCCCGAGCACCGCGGTGCCGTGGTTGCGCCAGCTCAGGTCGTTGTACTGGGAGCCAATCTGCGTGAAGAGGGCGGGCATGTCCTCGTGGGTGGTGCGCCAGCCGCCCTCGATGTCCACCACCTTGACGTTGAGGCCCTTGCCGCCCGTCACCGTCCACGCGTACTTCGCGTCGATACCGCCGGGCGCGGCGTTGAGGTAGCCCTGGTTGGACTCGTACAGGGGCGTGGTGGGCGCGATGTCCGAGGCGGCCAGCATCGTGCGCAGCGCCGCGTCCATGGCGAAGTTCACCATGGCGGGCTCGGGAGGCGGCTCGGCGTAGGCCACCTCCACGCCCTCCAGGGCGTTGAGCGAGGCCACCAGGTCCGCCACCCGCTCGGCGGTGGTGCCCGGCAGCAGGGGCACCTCATAGTAGAGGTTCAGGTCCGCGAGCTGCTGGCCGCTCAGCTCCTCACCGGAGAGCTTGCGCGCCTCCAGGGTGGACTCATCCTCCTCGAAGAGGCGCGAGAGGGCGCCGATGCGCGGGGCACGCTCCAGCAGGGACTGCACGGTGGCGGCGTCGGCCACCACGCGCTCGGCACGCAGGCCACGCGCGGACAGCAGCGCGCGCTCGGCCGAGCCGCGCTCCGAGGCCAGGGCCACCAGCGAATTGCCACGCAGGCGGACCCGGCTTCCCTCGTGGAACTTCACCACCAGGCGCTCCACGTAGGTGTTGGCGGGCAGCTCCCGGCCGGTGTGCTTGGCGGCCATGGCGCGCGGCGCCAGCGACTTGGGCGCGGCCTCGGCCTCGGGTGCCACGGACAATAGGGACAGGCCCAGCAGGGCGTGGAGCATCGGACGGCCGGACAGACGGCTCGGCTTCGACATGGGGGTTTTTCTCCGGAAGGCAGTACGGGGGTGTGAGGCGCGGCCCGCCGGAGGTTTTCCGGATAACCGCGTTTCACATGCTCAACATGCCATACCGGTCTGTCACGTTTTGGAAACTACCGTTGTCCACTTCTGCGCACTCGGATGAGCTCGCCCACGATGGAGACGGCAATCTCCTCTGGGGTGAGTGCGCCGATCTCCACCCCCATGGGGGAGTGCAGCCGGGCCACGGCTTCCTCGGAGAAGCCCGCGGCGCGCAGCCGCATCCGGAAGCGCTCGGCCTTGCGCCGGCTTCCAATCACGCCGAGGTACGCCGAGGGCTTGTCCAACAGCGCCTCCACCACGGCCTGGTCCAGCGGGTGGTCGTGCGTCGTGATGCAGAAGCAGTGCTCGGGGCCCCCGCTCAGCGTTCGCGCGTGGTCCGCCGGGTCCTTCAGCACCAGCTCGATGCCAGGGAAGCGCTCGGGGGTGGCCCATTCGGGCCGGGCGTCTACCACCGTCACCCGGAAGCCCACCCGGTGCGCCAGCAAGGCCAGCTCGCGCGCCACGTGCCCCGCGCCGAACACCGTGAGCCGTGGCGGGGCGCCGTGCTTCTCCAGGAACACCTTCATCCGCCCTCCGCAGCACATGCCCAGCTCGTGCGTGAGGTGCGTCTCGATGATGCGCGTGTGCTCCGCTGACTCCAGCAGGGCCCGCGCGGCCTGGATGATCTGGTGCTCGATGGCGCCGCCGCCTACGGTGCCCCGCAGGCCTCCGTCCCCGAGCACCACCATCTTCGAGCCCGGCTTCTGCGGCGTGCTGCCGGCGCTCTCGATGACGGTGGCCAGTACGAACGGACGGCCCTCGGCGACCAGGGCCGCCATCTCCGCGTAAAGGTCCATGGCAGGGGACACTCTATCCCCGCCTCGGGCTAACCGAAGAAGACCTGGGCGACCTCGAAGAACTCCCGGGGCACCTTCTTGAGCTCCCGGGTGGCCTCCGCCAGGTCCACGCTCACAATCTCGTTGCCCCGCAGCGCGGCCATCTTGCCGAACTCGCCCCGGGCCACCATGTCACACGCATGGACGCCGAAGCGCGTGGCCAGCACGCGGTCATGCGCGGTGGGCGCGCCGCCGCGCTGGATGTGGCCCAGCACCGACACGCGTGTCTCGTAGCCCGTGCGCGTCTCAATCTCGTTGGCCACGATGGCGCCCACGCCGCCCAGTCGGGGCCGGCCTGCCTCGTCCAGTGCTCCCGAGGTGACGAGCTGCTCCTGCTGCTCGGCGGACAGCTTGATGCGCGTGCCCTCGGCCACCACCACGATGGAGAAGGAGCGCCCGGTGGAGTGCCGGTGCTTGATGTGCTCGGCCACCGCGGCCAGGTCCGCGGGGACCTCGGGCACCAGAATCACGTCCGCGCCACCGGCCATGCCCGCGTAGGTGGCGATCCACCCCACGTGCCGTCCCATCACCTCGCACACGATGACGCGCTTGTGCGACTCGGCGGTGGAGTGCAGCCGATCAATGGCCTCGGTGGCGATGGTCACCGCGGTGTCGAAGCCGAAGGTGAAGTCCGTACCGTTGAGATCGTTGTCGATCGTCTTCGGCACGCCGACGATGCGCAGGCCCTCCTTGGCCATGCGCGTGGCGGCCGAGAGCGTGCCCTCGCCGCCGATGGCGATGACGGCGTGGATGTCATGCCGCTCGATGGCGCGCTTGACCTTCTCCAGGCCGTTCTCGACCTTGAAGGGATTGACGCGGGAGGTGCCCAGGATGGTGCCTCCGCGGTGGAGGATGCCGGAGGTAGTCTCACGCGTGAGGCGGAAGTGGTTGTCATCGAGGAGACCCTTCCACCCATCGCGCAGACCCATCATCTCGAAGCCATGGGCGGAGGCCCGGCGGACGACGGCGCGAATGACCGCATTGAGGCCGGGGCAGTCACCCCCGCCTGTAAGAACGGCGACTTTCATGAGGTAGCCTTCTAACGCACCTCGGGCGCGATTCATCCGCGAAGTTGGCGGAGACCGCCCGCCAGCAACGGTGGCATCCGGCCGGAAGGACCGGGCCGGTGGTTGGAGCGGGGGCGAGCAGGCAGGGCCTCCCAGGGCCGTGGACCCTACTCGGGCTACCTTCTGGGTCGGGCCCGATGCAACGGGTGACGTACGGCTTTGTCAGCAGAGAAGCTTTGGCTATGCTGACCGGTGCCTTGAACGTTCGCGTCTTCGCCTCCGAGCAGGAAGCCGTCGCTGCGTGCGCGGCCCTCGTCGCCGCTGCGGTTCGTGAGAAGCCTTCCCTGGTTCTCGGACTGCCCACGGGCCGGACGCCGCTCAACGTGTATCGAGAGTTGGTGGTGCTGCACCGGAACGGGCAGTTGGACTTCTCCAAGGTGACCACCTTCAACCTGGACGAGTTCCTCGGCCTGGGGCCTGACGACCCGAGCAGCTTCCGGGCGTACATGGAGCGGCACCTCTTCCAGCACGTCAACCTGGCGCCCGTGCGCATCCACTTCCTCGATGGGAGCGCGGAGCGGGCCGAGCGGGAATGTGCCCGCTACGACGTCCAGCTGGCGGCGGCGGGAGGGTTGGACCTGGTGCTGCTGGGCATCGGGCCCAACGGGCACGTGGCCTTCGTGGAGCCGGGGGAGAGCCTCCAGGCGGGGAGCCACCGGGTGCGCCTGTCGCGGGAGTCACGCCAGGCGGTGGCCTCGCTCTTCGGGGATGACGTCTGGAAGGTGCCCCTGGCGGCGCTCACGCTGGGCATGTCGGCGCTGCTTCAGGCGCGTCGCGTCATCCTGCTGGCCTTTGGGGTGAGCAAGGCGGCGGCGGTGACGGCCATGGTGCGCGGTCCCATCACCACCCTGTGCCCGGCCTCGTTCCTTCAGCTCCACGGCAATGTGGAAGTCTGGGTGGACGCGGAGGCCGGGCGGGGCATGGACGGCTCGCGCTAGCCGGGGAGTGGGGTCTCACCCCTCGGGGGTCACGTCTTCTTCTTCTTGGTGGCCTTGGCGGCTGCGGCTGCGGCTGCTTGTTCTTGTCTTCTTGCGGCCAACTCTTGATTTCCCTGCTGTCTATCCAAAGCCTTCGCCGCGCTCCGCGCCGTGTACTTCGCTGCCTTGGTCTTGCCGAGCTGCTTGGCCCTGGTACCCGAATCGATTTTGTGGTGGTTGTCCTTCTGGCTCGCCGCGAATTTCGCGGCATCCGCCTTGGCCTTTTCGTCCTTCCCCTGGCACTGGATGACGCCGCCTCCGCCCGTGACGGCTTTGCGCTGCACGCCGCTCCCGACGCCGCGCACCGTCGCCTCCAGCCTCTGGGCTGCCCTCGCGCCTTGCCGATCGGCCTCGGCCTCGAGCCCGGGGTTGGCGTTGATCGGCGCTCCCTTGCCCTGGGGGATGGCGACATTGCCCGCGCGCTGCTGCACGACATGGGTCAGCTCGTGCCCGATGAGCGCCTGCCCAGACTGCGTCCCGGGCTGGTATCGGCCGGGGGCGAAATGGAGGTCGTGGCCGCGGGTGTAGGCCGTGGCGCCGAGCGCGGCTGCGTTTCCGTCCTCATGGACGCGCACCTGCGCGAAGTCATGGCCGAAGGCCGTCTCCATCTTGGCGCGCACCGGCTCTGGCAGGGGCCGGCCCTTCTTGCCCATGGCGGGCGGTGGGGCGTGCGTCGGTGTCTGCTCGAGTCGATGGCCCAGGCTGGCGGTGCGCTCGAGGTCGGCGAAGCTCCCCGTCGCGGGTTGCGCGACCTGTGGGGCCGTGGCTGCCGAGGGCGTCGTCACTGTCGCAGGGGCGGCGGTCTTCCGTTGCACGGGCACCTGTCTGCTCATGTTTTGCTCTCCTGGAGATACGCATTGAAGGCGACGGTGATGCGTGCGCCTGGGCCCGTATAGGGATGCACCGAGTGGCCGAGGTAGCCGGGAAAGAGGACGAGCATCCCCGTCTCGGGGAGCACGTCGAAGTCCTCGGCGAAGCCGAGGAGACGGCTGTGGAGCATGGCGCCGCCAGCGCGCGGCTCGTAGAAGCAGAGCTTGCCACTGTGTGGGTTGCCCGGGTCGGGGCGGCCGGCGTTCACGTAGTAGGAGCCGGCCAGGTGGCTGCCGGGGTGGACGTGATGGGTGTGATAGCCGCCGCGAGGGAGGACGTTGGCGAAGGCGGAGAGCTGGGTGCGGAGGCGGGTGACGGCGCCTTCGGGCATCACGGCGCTCAGGCAATCGAGTAGCGCGCGGTGGATGAGCGCGCGCAGTTCCTGGAACTCTGGCGCGAGCTCGCCTCCGTGGACGTCAGACTCGAAGAGATCGTCGCTCGACTGCCATCCCCCGTAGTTGCTGCGCTGCCGGCCAGGGTCGCTCGCCTGCCGCTCGCGGATGCGCCGCTCGAGGGCCGCGTTCCAGGGAGGAGGCGGCGCCAGGCGGCGGATGAAGATGGGCGTTGCCCAGAGCAGACGCAGATCATCACGGGAGTGGAGCGTGGGGGGAGACTCCTCGCGTGCGCGAACACGCCTGGGCGCCGCGCGCCGGGAGCGGGAGGGCATCCGAGCAGTATACGCGCGGGAAGAGGTCTCGTGGAGTGGACGAGGCCGCGGTGATGGTCATGGTGCGCGGCCCCATCGCCCCCGGACGGCACGCGCTAATCCCTTTCAGATAGGTCCGCGAAGGAGTGCCCCTGGGGCACTGGCTCCTTTCCCGCGGCCATTTCCCCTCTCCCCTCGGGAGAGGGGACAGTCGGTCACTTCTCTGAAGAAGATTAGTAGGGTCCGCCGGCCACGGACGTGGCTCGGCGCTCGCGCACCGTGCGCAGCAGGCTGAGGAACTCGGCGCGGTCGCTCATGTCGTCCACGGCGCCCTCGGCGAGCGCCTCGGCGGTGGCCAGGCTCCAGTCTCCGGCCTGGGGCGCGCCCCGGAGAATGTCCGCGGTGCCGGCCACGGCGGCGGCGAAGCGCAGGTTGGCGGAGGCCTCGCGCAGCGAGCCATGCAGCTGCGTGCGCGCCAGGGAGAAGCGCTGCTCGGCGGCCTCCACGCCTCCGGGCCGCTTGGCTCGCACGCGCACCATGGCTACGTTCGCGCCCTCGCCGGCGAGCTCCACCTCGTAGAGGGCGGTGACGGTGTGGCCGGCGCCAATCTCGCCCGCGTCCACCTTGTCGTTGCGGAAGTCGCGGTCGGCGATGGCGCGGTTCTCGTAGCCCAGCAGCCGGTAGCCGCGCACGGTGGCGGGGTCGAACTCCACCTGCACCTTCACGTCCTGGGCGATGACCTCCAGCGTGCCGGCGAGCCGCTCCTGGAAGACGCGGCGGGCCTCGCGCTCGCTGTCGATGTAGAAGCAGTTGCCGTTGCCCTTGTTGGCCAGCCGCTCCATCAGGTCATCGCGGTAGTTGCCCATGCCCAGGCCGATGGTGGACAGGGTGACGCCCTCCTGCACGTAGCCCTGGACGTTGGCGAGCATGGCGTCGGCGGTGAGGTTGCGGCCGAGGTTGGTGTCGCCATCGGTGAGGACGACGACGCGGGAGACGCTGTAGGGGTTGGCCTTCTTCGCGGCATGACGGTAGGCGAGCTCCAGGCCATCGCCCATGGCGGTGCCGCCGCCGCTGGTGAGCGCGTCGATGGCGGCGAAGATCTCCGAGCGCTCGATGGCGTGGGTGGGGGGCAGCACGTCGCGCACGCTGCCGGCGTAGGTGACGAGCGCCACGGTGTCCGTCTCGTTGAGGCCGTCCACCATCAGCTTCATGGCCTTCTGGGCGAGCGGCAGCTTGTCCGGGGAGGACATGGAGCCGCTGGTGTCCACGAGGAAAACGAGGTGGGTGGGCTTGCGCTGGCTCTTGGCGATGACGCGGCCCTGCAGGCCCACCTTCACGAGGTGGCGGCCGGGGGTGAAGGGCGAGGGCGCGCCCTCGAGGTCCACCCGGAAGTCCCCTTCCTCGGGGGAGGGGTAGCGGTAGCGGAAGTAGTTCACCCACTCCTCGACGCGGATGGAGTCATCCGGCGGCAGGCCCCCCTCGGTGACGTAGCGGCGGAAGAGGGTGTAGGAGGCGGTGTCCACGTCCACCGCGAAGGTGGAGAAGCGATCCTCGCTCGTGAGGGTGAAGGGGTTGGGGCGCTCCTCGGCGTGGGTGTTGCCGGTGGTGACGGGCTCGGCGCGCTCGGCCAATTGCGCGACCTGCTTCCTCGCCGCCACGCTCCTGGGTGCCGGGGCCGCGGCCGGTGCCGGGGCCGCGTACGAGTCCCCATCGGCGGAGTTGTCCCCGAAGGTCTTCAGCGACTTGCGCTGGAACTGTCGGCTCGCCAGGGCGCCGCCGTTCCCGGAGTACTCACTGCCGACGAGCGCTTCCGCCTGCGCACCAAAGAGCTTGCGGATGTTGTTGCCGAACAGACTGACGGTGGCCACCAGGAGCGCCACGACGCCCAGGGTGACGAGGGCGAGCTTCGAGAGGCCGGTGAGTCGTTTCATGCGTGCGGGAATCGCACGGTCTTCGGGGCTCGCGCGTCCGTCATCCGGCGGAGGTCGGTCATCCGGCGGAGGGTCGGTCAACGGGCGGATGGCGAGGAGGGGCGCTCACGGGTCGGGCCTGGCGCTTCGCGGCGGGAGCGGGCTTCGAGGGCCTCGGAGGAGGAGGGCGGGGCCTGAGGCGCTCGTAGTGGTTGAGCACCTTCTCCACGTAGAACTCGGTCTCGCCGTTGCGGGGAACGCGGCCATTCACGTTGCCAGGCCCGGCGTTGTAGGCGGCCACGGCGAGGCGCACGTTGCCCCGGAAGCGCTCGAGCTGCTCGGCGAGGTAGCGCGCGCTGCCATCGAGTGCGGGCGCCGGGTCGAAGGGGTCCGCCACGCGCAGCAGGCTGGCGGTGCCAGGCATGAGCTGGCCGGGGCCCATGGCGCCCGCGGGGGAGATGCGGTGCGGCTGGGTGTTGGACTCCACCTCGACGAGCGCCTCCAGCAGGCCGGTGGGGATGCGGTGGCGGCGCTCGCTGTCGCGGATGAGGGGGGCGAGCTCCGGGTGCCCCTCGAGCAGGCAGGAGGGCCGGTGGCGCGCGTAGGTGGCGAGGGCGTGTGCCTTCTGCTCCAGGAAGGACAGGGAGAAGGGGGAGACGACGGTGTCGCCGAAGAAGGCCACCGCCAGGTTGAGCAACACGAGCGGCAGCAGGGCGCACAGCGCCACCTTCACCCAAGGAAACCCGCTGTCCCGTCTCCGCCGCACGGCCTCCTTCCTTACGGGCGACCGGGCTTCCCGTCCAACTTCCGGCGGGCGGGCCGGGGGCCCGGCGGGGGCAGGCGCAGGCCATCGAGGATGAGGGTGGTGAGGGCGTCGGGCAGCTCCAGGGGGTTGCCAACGTCCTCTTCCTCGCTGAGGACGGCGAGCAGCAGGCGCTCCACCGCTCCCACCACGGCCAGCCCGCTGACAGAGGGGCGGATGGGGCGCAGCAGCCCGTGGGTATGGGCCCGGCGCGTCATGTCCACCGCGTGGTGGGAGATGAGGTGGGCCACCTCGATGAGCTTCACCCGGGCGCCCACGGCGGGCCCTCGGCATTCCTGGAGGTAGAGCCGTACCACGCCTGGGTGCTGGAGGATGGCACCGGCGATGACGGCGGCCACGGCGCGGTAGGCCTCGAACATGGCCTCCACGTCGCGTGCGGCCTCCAGGGCCTCGCCGCATGCCACCAGCCCCTGGAGCAGCTCGCGGCGCACAGGCTCGAGCAGGAAGTCCACCAGCGCCGCCTTGTCCCCGAAGTACCGGTAGAAGGTGCCCTTGGCCACGCCGGCCGCGTGGGTGATGTCGTCAATGGTGACGCCGTCCAGCCCGCGTGCCACGAAGAGCTGGAGGGCCGCGTCGCTGAGCGCCTTCTCTCGCTCGCGGCGGTTGGTGTCGCGGACACCGCCCTGGGTGCCGGGACGCCGGGGCGTGGAGGCGGGCGGGCTCTCCTTCGCAGGACGCTCTGGGGGCTTCCTGGGGCTCATGGGCTCGCTCAACCTCACAAATCATGACTGGATGGTCATTCTTTACGTGACCAGGTGGTCATCATTTCATGCGGGGGGTCTCGGGGGCCGGGGCTTTCCGCGAGGAGCAGGGGAGATGATTGGTATCCCACTGGGCCTGGCGTACTCCAACTTCGGGGAGTGGCTGCTGCACCGTTACGTGCTGCACGGGCTGGGCAAGAGACACAAGAGCTTCTGGAGCTTCCACTGGCACGAGCACCACCAGCGCTCGCGTCGCCACGAGATGGTGGACGAGCAGTACAGGGGGCCGCTGTGGAGCTGGTCGCCGCAGAGCAAGGAGGTGCTGGGGCTGGCGGCCGTCGTGGTGGGCCACATCCCGCTGCTCAAGCGGGCGCCGTGGTTCGTGATGACGGTCTGGGCCTCGACGGTGCTGTACTACGTGGTGCACCGGCGGGCGCACCTGGATGAGAACTGGGCGCGCGAGCACCTGCCGTGGCACTACGACCATCACATGGGGAAGGACCAGAACGCGAACTGGTGCGTGACGTACCCGCTCTTCGACTACGTGATGGGAACGCGCCGCAAGTACCTGGGAGTTCCGGCCCTGGCCGAGGCTCGGGTTCCCGCGGCCTGACAACCCTCTCCCGCGGATAGGGGGAGAGGGTCTCGAGGCCTCTGGGGGGCGCTTCAGGCCGTCGGAGTCGACGAAGCCTCGGGAGCGGGAGGCGCCGGAGGCGGGGCGCTCATGGCGGCCGCGGCGCGGCGGGCCATCTCCTTCGGGGTGAGGTCCTCCTTGTGGGTGGCGATCTGCCACTGGTGGCCGAAGGGATCGACGACGACGCCGTAGCGATCGCCCCAGAACATGTCGGCGATGGGCATCGCGACCTTCGCGCCCGCGGCCAGCGCCTGCTTGTACAGCGCGTCCGCGTCACGCGTGTAGATGAGCAGGCTTGACGAGGTGCCGCCGACGCTCAGAGGCGAGCGGGAGCCCATGTTGGGGAACTCGTCCGAGTACATCACGATGGAGTCGCCGATCCGGAACTCTCCGTGGAGGATCTGCCCGTCCGGCGTCGTCATCGCCTTGCCGACTTCCTTCGCGCCGAAGGCCTTCTTGTAGAACTCGACGGCCTCCTTCGCGCCCTTCACCACGATGCTCGGCGTGAGGATGTGGTAGCCCTTCGGAATCGGCTGCGCCTTCGCGCGAGCCTTCTTCGCGGTCGCCTTCTTGGCCGCCATCTTGGTGGACACCTTCTTGGCCACCTTCTTGGCCGCTGTCCGAATCTTCTCCGCTGCTTTCTTGGCCTTCTTCATCGCCATGGTTCACCCCTTGGGGACTTCATGCCGCCGCAATGGGCCGGTGGCGGAAACCATGGAACGAAATCCGGGCTCCCTTCAATGAGAACCTCGCAAGGCTTGTACGTCGCGGCCCGCATGCGTTGACCTCAGACAGTGCGGCGGGAGAGCATCTCCCCCCATGGACACCCCTTCTCCGGCGCGGTCCCATCCCGTGGTGCTCAAGGTTCTCTCGGTGACGGTGGCGCTCGGCTTCCTCGGCACGGTCATGTGCACCGCGGGCGGCAGTGGCCCTGGCGCCCCTCAGCCCGTAGCCGCCCGCCCCCCTGCGAGCGACGGTGGTTCCGCCGATTCGGGCACCGCGGCGGTGAACACGAAGGACGGGAAGGCGCCCAAGCCGGAGCGGTTCTTCCCGGCGACCAAGTCGGGCGCGCTCGAGGTGCTCGACGAAGCGCCTCCCCCCGAGCAGCAGGAGGCCCCGCAGCGGGAAGCCCCTCAGCAGGATGCCTCTCAGCAGGGTGTGCCGAGGTAGCGCCCCGGATGCTCTCCGTCCTATGGGGGACCGCCGTGGCGTTCGCGCTCCTGGCCGCGGTGTTCTGGCCGCTGGAGCGCCTCTTTTCCGCTCGTGCTGGCCAGCCATGGCTCCGTCCCGCCTGGTGGACGGACGTACTCTTCTTTTTCGGGCAGTACCTCGTCTGGAGCGGGGCGGCGCTCTTCGTGCTCGAGCAGGTGCGGCTGGCCGTCGGACTGGTCATGCCCGTGGCCGTGCGCGAGGGGTTCTCCGCCCAGCCGTTCTGGCTCCAGGCCCTGGAGGTCATCGCGCTCGGGGACCTCGCGGTGTACGGGTTCCACCGGGCCTGCCATTCGGTGCCGTGGCTGTGGCGCTTTCACGCGGTGCATCACAGCGCCGAGCACCTCGACTGGCTCGCCGCGCACCGGGAGCACCCCGTGGACGGCCTCCTCACGCAGTTGAGCGTCAACCTGCCGGCCATCCTGCTCGGCTTTTCGCTGGGGCAGGTCGCATGGCTCATCGCCTTGCGCGGCATGTGGGCCATCTTCATTCACTCCAATGTGCGCCTGTCTCTGGGACCCCTGCGCGTCCTGCTCGGCGCGCCCGAGCTTCACCACTGGCACCACCTGGCGACCGAGCGCGCGCAGAACTTCGCCAACCTCGCGCCGTGGACGGACCTCCTCTTTGGCACGTACCACCGGCCGGAGGGCGGGGAGGACTGGCCACTCGGCCTCACCCAGCCCTTCCCACGCAGCTATTGGGGCATGCTCCTCGCGCCGTTCCGGAGAGGAGAGGCAGGGCGGAACACGTGGTAGAGGAACTCGGTCCCCAGGGCGCCGGTCAGCAGCCGCTCCTTGCGGTCATTGAGGAGTGACTGCATCCAGGTCGTGAAGCCACCATCACCCACGGGCAACTCTCGGCCATCGGGGTGGCGCAGTATGACGTGGACGGTGGGCCCTTCGTAGTAGTTGACGCCGTGGAGTCGGGCGAAGTCGAAGCGCCCCTCCATGCCGGGGAAGCGCGCCGCTAGCGGCTCCAGCACCCCGGTGCGCAGGCGCTCCATCCGCTCACCGAGGCGGCGCAAATCGCCGTCCAACACCTTCAGCGGCTCGGTCACCGGGCCGGGGAGGCTCAGCCCGCGGCGCTTCAGCTCCTCGTCGAACTTCATGGGGCTGACGTGCCCGCGCAGGGACTCCAGCGGCACGCCCGCCGACTCCAGCAGTGCGCGCATGACGCGGGTGTCACTCAGCTCGATGCGCACGTTGGGGATGTTCCAGCCCGCGGCGCGCAGGGACTCCACCAGGGTGAGCCAGACGGAGAGCTGCTCCCGCAGGGCCTCCTGCTCGAAGCGCTCGTCCCCGGTGTCGCGGCCCGCCGTCACCAGCGCGAAGAGGCGGAAGTGGCGCGAGAAGCCCGGGTCATCGAACGGCTGCATGCGAATGAGTCGCTGGCTGGCCGCCAGACGCACCACTCCGGCTCGGCCGTCCCGCTTGCGTCGGCGCGCGCACTCCAGCGCCATGGCGATGGTGGGATCCGCCAGCACTTCGGTGCCTCGGGTGGCCGTCAGCACGTTGTTCTGGTCGATGCCGGTCAGCGCGTTCACACCAAAGGGTGCCACCGGAGAGAGCTCCACCGCGTCGAAGCCCTCCGCCGCGGCGAAGGCGTGCGCGTCCAGCTGTGTCATGACGCGGGCGTCCACGATGTCGGCCCGCACCAGGCCGTTGCGTTCGACGAGGCGGAGGGCGTCCACCCAGGTCACCGAGCGGCTGCGCTCGCGCATCACGTGCAGCAGCAGGGAGGCCAGCTCGGAGCCGGGCAGCTCATCGACGAGGAGCCGGGTGAGCTCCTCGCTGCCCGCGCGCCGTGCGATGGCTTCAGCGATCTGCCGCGTGGACGGACGGTCTTTTCCCATGCCCACACCCTAATTCGCGCGGTGTCGGGCTGTCACATCCCCAGGCACGTCTGGCTCAGCGTGCCGTCCACTCGAGCCGCAGCCTCTTCCCTCCCGGTGTCAGCAGCGCGAGCGACTGGCCCTCCGTGAGGGCCCGCAGCAGGGCCGTCCAGGACGCGTGGGTGAGCATCCACGCGAAACCGTCTTCCACGAGCATCTCCTGGTCCGCCTTCTGTCCGGGGAGGAACGCGAGGAAACATCCGCCGATCCGTTCACCCCTGCTGCCCGGGGGCGTGATGGCGCCGGGCGTGCGTTGGCCTGGCTCCCATACGAGCCACGCGTCCGCGGTCGGGTCGAAGCCCGTGAGCAATCCGAATCCCTCTGTTTCCACGCCCGGCGCCGCTTCGACAAGCTGGCGGAAGTTCTTCTCGGCGCCCGGCTCGATACGCAGGACGAGCTCTCCATCGAGCTGAAGGACACGTGCGCTCCTATCGCGTACGTGTGCCATCTTGGAGAGGATGCTCGCCTCCCGCATCGCATTGGCCGGCAGCTCGGGGCGCTCGGGCTCGGACCACGGCGGGTAGGGATAGTGGGAGTACGCCTTCCCGAGCGCGGCCATCAACCGCATCGCTCCGTTCTCTTCGACCAGCGTCAGCTCGGCGTCCGTGACGAGGATGGCGGCGAGCGCGCCTGCTGGTACCGGTACGCCGGCCAGGGGCGACGCGGGCAGGTAGAGCAGGTGCCGCCCGAGGAACTTTCGCTGTCCGAAGCGCGTCACCCCGCCCTCATTCACCGTCCGCCCCTGGCTGGCGAACTGCTGGATGGTGGCGAAGAGTTGGAACACCTGGTGGGCGGAGGAGGACGGTTCCAGGCCCGGGCCCTCGCTCAGCGTGAGCACCAGCTCCTTCTGCCCATGTGTGGCCAGTCCCTCGGTCACATAGGACCAGCACGTGAGCCCCCCTTCAGGCCGTTCGATGACGTGACGGAAGACGGAGACCACGAGCCCGGGCGCTACCTCGACCCGCTGCGACGCGGCCGGCGCAGGCGCACGGGCGGGGCTGAACCACCGATTCTTCAATGATTCCCAATGCGACATGGCGGGTCTGCTCCTTGGAGTTGCGTCAGTGGCCCTGCGGCCGTGTCTGCTCGTAGATGCGGCGGAGCGTCTCCACGCCAGGCGTCAGTTCGCGCCGGGACATGGCGTGGACGGCCTGGAGCAGGTGCTCGTTCACTGGCACCGGAATGCCATGGGCCTTCCCGCGCTGGACCACCTCGCCGTTGAGGAAGTCCACAGGCGGCTCGCGCCCCCGCTCGATCGCCGCCAGCATGGACGAGCGCAGCCGCCGGTACCTCGCACCGATGGCCAGGAGCATCGCGTGCCGGCCCACGAGCGAGAGGGAGCCCCGTGAATGCTGCTCGGACTCCTTCAGCGTGAGCCACTCCAGGTCCACCGTGGAGGCCACCTTCTCCAGCTTCACGTTCTCGGCCTGGGCCACGCGGAAGACCTCGGTGAACACCTCCATCGCGAGCCTCCGGATGAAGCGGTGCCTGAGCAGCGGTCCTACCCTGCTTCCTCCCACGGTGCCCAGGGTGGAGATGGCGCAGTTGATTGCCAGCTTGCTCCAGCGCGCGCCGCGCAGGTTCTCGGTGAAGGCCACCTGGCTCACCGCGCTCAGCAGCTCGGCCAGCCGGGTCAGTCGCGGATCCTGCTTGCTGGAGAGCGCGCCCAGCGCGAAGCCCCCCGAGGAGGTCCGCTCATAGATGCCGGTCTCCGGGGAGGACGCTCCCCAGGCCACGATGGCGCCGAGCACCTTGTCCTCGCCCACCACCCGGGCCACCAGCTCCTCGCACAGCCCGTTTTGGAGCACCACCATGGCTCCCCCGGGGGCCAGGAGGTGGGCTGTGTCCCGGGCCGCTGCCTCTACCCCGTTCGGTGGCGTGGCGAGCAGGATGAAGTCGTAGGCCCCCTCAGGGGGCGGCTGGACGAAGACCTCCAGCTCTCCGCGGACCGTGCGCTCGCCCTTCTCGTCGCGCAGCACCGGGCCACGCGTCCGAAGCACCTGGGCGATCTCCTCCCGGCGTGCCACCGCGGCCACCCTCCAGCCGCCCTCCAGCAAGCGGGACAGGATGACGCCGCCGATTCCACCACAGCCGACAACGAGGACTCGGGGAGCTGTCTGTGCAGGGTCCATTCCGCCGTTGCCTACCACGAGCCGCCTCCGGATACGTGGGCGCTTCGGCGGGAAGGGGAGGGAGGTGGCGAGGGTTGTTCCCCGTCCGCTCACGTCGCCGGGGAGCGGGCTCTATTAGACGAGGAGTCCGTCACCCTCCCGGGTTAATATCCGGGAATTCCGTGGCCCCACCCCCCCCGCACAACCTCCACGGCGCTCGCCCATGACCGCTCGCACTGAAAACCTGAATGTTGTTGGCATCGATCAGATGCCCTCTCCCGCCGAGATCAAGACGCGAGTGCCGCTGTCCGAGCGTGCAGCCGAGACCGTGCTCGCTGGCCGGCGCGCGTTGATGGACATCCTGGATCGCAAGGACCCGCGCATGTTCGTCATCGTGGGCCCGTGCTCCATTCACGATCCCATGGCGGGGGTGGACTACGCGCGCCGGTTGCGTCAGCTCGCCGACAAGGTGAAGGACACCTTCCACGTGGTGATGCGGGTGTATTTCGAGAAGCCGCGCACCTCCACCGGCTGGAAGGGCTTCATCAACGACCCGCGGATGGATGACTCCTTCCGGATCGAAGAAGGCATGGAGCGGGGCCGCCGCTTCCTGCTGGACGTGGCCGAGCTTGGCCTGCCGGCGGCGACCGAGGCGCTCGATCCGATCGCTCCGCAGTACTACGGCGATTTGATCTCCTGGACCGCGATTGGCGCGCGCACCGCGGAGTCCCAGACGCACCGCGAGATGGCCTCGGGTCTCTCGACGCCAGTGGGATTCAAGAACAGCACCGACGGTTCCCTGGACGCGGGGGTCAACGGCGTCCTCTCCGCCTCGCGCCCGCATAGCTTCCTGGGGCTCAACGAGCGCGGTGAGTCGGCCATCATCCGGACTCGCGGCAACGGCTACGGCCACCTGGTGCTGCGGGGCGGTGGTGGACGGCCCAACTACGACACGGTGTCCGTCTCGCTCGCCGAGCAGGCGCTCGCCAAGGCGAAGCTGCCGGGCAACATCGTGGTCGATTGCTCGCACTCCAACTCGTGGAAGAAGCCGGAGCTGCAGCCGCTGGTGCTGCGCGACGTGATGCATCAGGTCCGCGAGGGCAACCGCTCGGTGGTCGGCGTGATGATCGAGAGCTTCCTCGAAGCCGGTACCCAGCCCATCCCCGCGGACCTCTCACAGCTGCGCTACGGCTGCTCGGTGACGGACGCCTGCGTGAGCTGGGACACCACCGAGGAGATGCTGCTGAAGGCCCACGAGGTGCTGCGCGGCGCGCTGCCGAGTCGCCGCGCGGCGTGAGCCAGTCACCTCTTGATGGGGTGAGTGCGTGGCGTTGATGCTCAGCGTCCGCCACGCTTGCGCGTGGGATGCCTCAACAGGCCTTCTATTCGCCCTATGCGTCTCACCGTGTCAGCAGGCGCTCGAGCCACGCTTCCCTTGCGGCAATGCAGGAGCGCGCGAGCTCGGAGTTCGGAGCGATGGCGTAGAAGCCGTGGAAGGCACCTCCCCACACGTGGAGCTCCGCGTCGCCGCCGGCTGCCCAGATGGCGCTCGCGTACGCGACCGCCTCGTCACGAAACACCTCGGCGGCCCCTGCGTCGATGAACGTTGGCGGCAGGCCACCCAGCTCCGTGGCTCGAGCGGGCGCCGCGTAGATGGAGACATCGTCGGTCCCTCGGCGATCACCGAGTACCGCCGTCCACGCCGTCAAGTTGCTTGTCCGATCCCAGACCCCCACCCCATCGTATTGGTAGGACGAGATCGTCTCGTTGCGGTCATCGAGCATCGGGCACTGAAGGATCTGGCCGATGAGCTTCGGCCCCTTGCGATCTCGCGCCAGGAGGGTGGTTCCTGCGGACAGCCCACCTCCACCACTCCCCCCGAAGATCACCAGACGCTCGGGATCGAAGCGGAGCTCCTCGGCATGCGAGTCCATCCACTGGAGCCCGGCGTAGCAGTCCTCGACCGGGATGGGATCCGGCGACTCCGGCGCGAGTCGGTATTCGACCGTGACGCACACGGCGTCGTGTTTCATCGCCCAGTCGACCAGGACAGACGCCTCGGCGAACCGATTGGCCATGACCATCCCGCCTCCATGGATGTGGTAGATGCCGGGACCCGGCTTCACGTGGTCCTTTCGAGAGATCACCGACACCTGGAGCTCGAACCCGCCATACCCCGGGATCGTGTAGTCCACGCATTGCACGGGACGGTCGCCGATCTGCTCGGCGAGTGAGGGCATCGGCATCTTGCGGAACTCGTTGATCCGGTCGGTCGTCATGTTGACCGGCACGTAGCCCTCCAGGCGAGGCAGGAGCTCGGCGAGCTTCGGATCGAACGGCGGGCGCTGGAGCTTCGACTTGTCTTGCATGGACTTCACCTCTGGGTGTTCGAACATCGATGGATGAGACAGCGGCTCTTCGTTGCAGCAGCTGGAGCCCCCTCGTGGGCAGCCGCGGAGTCCACGGGGGCTGACGTCACCTGGCGGTCGTGGGCGCGGACAGGGCCGTACGCGCATGGAGCTGGCCGCATGCGGCATCGATGGACGAACCGAATTGCTGTCTGCGCGTCGCGTGAACCCCGCTGGCCTGGAGCTGCGCCACGAACCCGGTCACGTGCTCCAACGTCGGCGCTCGGTAGGAGGGAGCCGCGCCGAAGGCGTCGTTGTATCGAATGACGCTGACGTGAAAGAGCTCCGGACGTGAGCGAGCCTCGACAAGCCGGGCGAGCGCCTTCAGGTGGTCGACGGAGTCGTTGACGCCTGCGATGAGCAGGTACGCCAGATAGATTTTTCGACGCACGTCGACCACGTGCTTGTCGAGTATCGAGAGGTTCTCCTCCAGGGAGTAGCGGCGTTCGAGCGGAATGAGCTCCGCGCGCTGCGCTGCGAATGGCGAGTGGACAGACAGGGTGATCGTGACCTGGGGATGCTCGCGCGTGAGCCGCTCCAGGTTGGGTGCGACCCCCACGGTCGAGACAGTGATGCGTCTCGGTGAAAGACCGCCGAACCCCTCGCTCGTGAGCACCTGCAGCGCGGTGAAGACACTCGGGTTCGCCAATGCCTCACCCATGCCCATGAAGGCGACGCTATCGGGCACCGTCGACGCCTCCGTCCTCCAGCGCCGGTGAACGACCTGTGCGCAGATCTCGTCGGAGCTCAGATTCCGCACGAAGCCCATGGCGCCCGTGGCGCAGAAGGTGCAGCCGAGCCCGCATCCCGCCTGGGAGGACACACAGACCGACGACCACCCGGCGCGATAACGCGAGTGCACCGTCTCGAGTCGCGCACCTGCTTGCGTTTCGAACAGGACCTTCTCGACCTGCTCCTCGGATTGCACAGACATGATCCTGAGGGGCAGGATCGTCCGGCCGAAGTGTGCGCTCAGGTCCTGCCGCAGGGGCTCGGGCAGCTCTCGCACCTCGTCGAAGCTCTCGGCTCCCTGTTGCAAGGCGAGGACGAGCTGGCGGAACCGGTACGAGGGGACGCCTGTCCTCGCCAGGTGCTCATGGATGTTTGCCAGGATCGTCCCGGACGGCGGGCTCGGCAGCACATTGACGCGTGAGGCAGGGTGCTTGGCATTTCGATGTGCTCTTGAACTCGATTGACTCGGCATCGATGGATTCCTCTGGGTGGAGGTCGTGGACTCGAGCGCGCCGTCGCCAGACAGAGGGCGTGCGGAGTCGGCGCGATCGCAGCGAGGCCCCCGAGCAGAAGGCAGCAACGGACGTGGCCGATGCACGCATCCCCGAAGGAACGGGGTGCTCGAGGTTGAAGACAGACGGATGGCGTCAGAGGCTCGTCGTGGACGACTGGACGAAGGCCTCCGCCTCCCCGACACGTTCGACTCCGGGTCGAGGGCAGGCCGGGCTGGATCGCCCCGACCGCGGGTTCAGCCCGCTCGCACGAACCCGGAGCGCGTGATCACGCGGGAGGTCCAGCGCCTCGCGGACGCACGCGCGAAGGACGCCTGCTCGGCGAGCAAAACCCAAGGCCCAGGGTGTGGGAGGACAGCGACGACATGCGGGAACTCCGGAATCCGGTTCCGAGCGCGAAAGTGGAGCACGCGGAAAGAAGGAACTGCTCAGGGCCGAGGATTCAGGAGTTCAGGCGCAATGGTCCTCCAAGGAGGAAATCGACTGCGCCATCGTAAGAACGAGACGCAGAGCGCGCAAGGGATCTTTCAATTTGGCTTGTCGCGGTCGAGGGCTCGCAGTTCTGCCGCTGCCCTGGAGCGTCCGAACCGCTTGCCCTTGCCGCCCAGCCACGCGCACAGCTCGTCCCTCATCTCACCGCCACTCTGGTAGCGCTCGTCCGGGTTGCCGCGCAGGGCTGAGGAAGGGAGGGTCCTGCGAATCCCCTCCGATACGCTTTCGGCGACATTTGACCCGCTCAGCCGATCGGCTGCGTCGATGCCGGATGCAGCGCGCAGACGGCCGTCCCGGCCAGCACGAGGAACCCGGCCAGAATCAGCGGGGCGACCAGCCCGACATGGAATACCAGCGCGGCGCCGAGCGACGCGCCCGCGAAGATCGCAATGACACTGCCCAGCCGGCGTGCCCAGTTGAGATTGGTCCCGCCCGCCAGCGTCGAATCCGCCGCAAGGCCCGTCAGGGTCAGCGTGAGGACGGTGGTGGTGACCTCGGGGATCTTGAGCTGGCGAATCGTGGCATTGCGGAAGCCCATGGCGAGCGCCGTCAGCGTGATGATCGCGTAGAGGGCGGCGCTGGGCGACTGCGACGCGATGTCGAACCCGGTGGCGATGATGGCCGCGAGCCAGAGCGCCAGGGTCTCAATCATCGCCGCGAGCAGCAGCCAGCGCCGCAGCGGCTTGCCGCGCTGCGCCCTCCCGGTTTGCCCGGCGATCAATGCGCCGATCAGGAAGAACAGCATCGCGGCGAGATAGGGCGGGAAGTGGAAGCCCGGCGTTCCGACGACCGCGAAGCCCAGGAACACGACATTGCCGGTCATGTTAGCGGTGAAGACCTTGCCGAGCCCGAGCACGCTGATTGCGTCGACCAGGCCGGTCGTCACCGACAGCAGCAGGGCCAGCCACGTCAGCGGCGGCGCGGAGGTGCGAGCGGGCGGGGTCATGTCCAGTGCCTCTCGGAAACGCAAACGGCTCTCGAGACTGCTCGACCGCTACAGCGCATGTGGCCTCTCACACAGCCCAGCAGCCGCAGCCGAGCGCACCCCAGAAGCTCTGGAGGTCGGCGGCCGGAACACGGGCCCCCAGGGCAGCGGCATGATCATGGCCATGGAGCGTGCATGCGCTCTGACAGCCGCAGACCGAGGCCCGCTTCGTGTGGGCCTGGGGCGCCCGCCAATAGCCCCCGAAGCTCGTGACCGGCGACCAGTCGGGCATTGGCTTGGGCAGCGGCGGCGCGAGCTTCGCATCATCGCCCTCCGCGAAGACGACCTTCCCACCGAGAATGGTCAGCACCGAGCGCAGCGTCGCGATCTTGTCCTCGGGCACCGAGAAGTAGTCGTCGGACAGCAGCGCCAGGTCCGCGAGCTGGCCGGCTTTGATCTGGCCCTTCTTGCCCTGCTCGTTCGAGAACCAGGTGTTGGCCTCGGTCCACAGGCGCAGCGCGGTCTCACGGTCGAGCCGGTTGGCTACGGGGGAGAGGCGCAGACCACCCACCGTCTTCGAGGTGACGAGCCAGGAGAGCGATACCCAGGGATTGTAGCTCGCGACACGGGTCGCGTCGGTGCCCGCGCCGACCGGCAGGCCGGCCGCCAGCATCC
Organism: Archangium lansingense; assembly: GCF_026626635.1. GTDB lineage: Bacteria > Myxococcota > Myxococcia > Myxococcales > Myxococcaceae > Archangium > Archangium lansingense. The sequence goes on along the minus strand of NZ_JAPNKA010000001.1, from coordinate 11,512,164 downwards.
GCTGGATCGGCGGGGTCACCTCGGCGGCCCTGGCGCCATAGCGCTCGACGAAATATTCGCCCTGATAGGCCATGCGATGCTGGACGGCGATGCCGCCGCCGAGCGCTGCGATCCGGTCGATATTGCGCTCGCTGATCGTCTCGGCATGGTCGAAGAACCAGTGGAGGCCGGCGAGCGGGATGTCGCGGTTGACCTTCTCGAAGACATCGAGCGCGCGTCCGATCGTCTGGTCGTAGGTGGCATGGAGCCGCCAGGGCCAGCGTCGCTCGGCCAGCAGTCGGACGACGGGCTCGAGCTCGGCCTCCATGCTGGGCGGCATGTCGGGCCGGGCGACCCGGAAGTCCTCGAAGTCGGCCGCCGAATAGACGAGCATCTCGCCCGCGCCGTTATGACGATAGGTGTCGTCGCCGTCGCCGGGCTTCACCTTCGTTGACCAGGTCGTGAAGTCCTTGAGCTCGTCCTTCGGCTTCTGCGTGAACAGGTTGTAGGCGATGCGCAGGGTCAGCTCGCCGTCCCGGTGAAGCTTCTCGATGATCTGATAATCCTCGGGGTAGTTCTGAAAGCCGCCGCCCGCGTCGATCACGCTGGTGACGCCAAGGCTGTTCAGCTCGCGCATGAAGTGCCGGGTCGAGTTGAGCTGATACTCGGGCGGAAGCTTGGGGCCCTTGGCGAGCGTCGCATAGAGGATCATCGCGTTCGGCTGGGCGAGCAACAGGCCAGTGGGGTTGCCCGCACCATCTCGAACGATCTCGCCGCCGGGAGGGTTGGGCGTATCCTTGGTATAGCCCACGGCGCGCAGCGCCGCGGCGTTGAGCAGGGCGCGGTCATAGAGGTGCAGGATGAACACCGGCGTCTCGGGCGCGGCGGCGTTGAGTTCCTCGAGCGTCGGCAGGCGCTTCTCGGCGAACTGATGCTCGGTGAAGCCGCCCACGACGCGCACCCATTGCGGAGGCGGGGTGTTCTCGGCCTGCCTCTTGAGCATGGCCATCGCGTCGGCCAGCGTCGGCACGCCGTCCCAGCGCAGCTCCATATTGTAGTTGAGCCCGCCACGGATGACGTGGAGGTGGCTGTCGATCAGCCCGGGGATCAGCCGGCGTCCCTTGGCGTCGATCACGATCGCCCGCGGGCCGGCCGCGGCTCGAGCCGTCGCCTCGTCTCCCACCACCAGGAATTTGTCGTCGCGGATCGCGACTGCCTCGGCCGTGGGATTGGCGCGATCGAGCGTTGTGATCTTCGCATTGATGATCAGGGTGTCAGGCATGGCGGGCTTCCTCTGAAGTGACGCAGGCCGGCCGCCGGAGCTCGGGCGGGAGCGCGGGCGGCCTGCGGAGCAGCGGTCAGGACGCCTTGGGGTGGCCACCTTCCGAGGCACCGAACATCGTCTTGGCGTAGATGATGCCCAGGCCGTAGGCGCCGCCATACTTCTTGGCGATGCCGGTGGTCAGGTCATAGGTCTCGGCGCGCGCCCAGTCGCGCTGCAGCTCGAGCATGTACTGGAGCGAGGTCATGGGCCGGACACCCGCCTGGAGCATCCGCTCCATCGCGCGCGCATGCGCCTCGGCCGAGACGTCGCCGCAGGCATCGGCGATCACATAGACCTCATAGCCCTGATCGAGCGCCGACAGGGTCGGGCCGACGATGCAGACCGACGTCCACAGGCCCGCGAATACCAGCCGGTCCTTGCCGATCGCGTTGACGCGCTTGATCACATTGGCGTCCTCCCAGGTGTTCATCGAGGTGCGATCGGTGACCTCGGCGCGAGGGAAGGCCTCGGTGATCTCGGAGAAGATCGGGCCCGAGAAGCTCTTCTCGGCGACCGTCGTCAGGATGGTCGAGACCCCAAAGCCAGCGGCGGCATGCGCCACGAGAGCGGTGTTGGTGCGCAGCTCGGTGGCAGAGATCGAGTGGGTCGCGAACGCCATCTGCGACTGATGATCGATCAGGATCAGCGTATGGTCCTTGGGGGAGAGCAGGCTCTTGGCGGGCGTCGGTTTGGCGGTGATTGGCATTGTCTTCGGTCTTCTTCGATGTGGACTGACGAGGGTTCTTGCAGGGGGGCCTCTGCCGCACTCCAAGACGTCTCGCTTAAATAAAGCCGAACCAGACGCCCCGCCAGGGGGGGCACCTCTCAGGGCTCTACTGGCGTCATGCACCGCACTCATCCTCCTCGGAGCGTCCGATGAGCGTCTCCCCCATGTGCCTTGCCCGCGGGCCATGCCGTCGCCTGTGCCGGCTGCTCACCCTCCTCGCCGCCTCGCTGGTGACGCTCCCCGCGCTGGCACAGACCTCTCCCCGACATTGTCCTGGGTGAGGTGCTGGCCAAGTACATTCCATGGAATGGACCGACTCCGATCGTTGCCTTTCGTGTTGGTGTGCATCGCCTCGACGGCCTTCACCACGTCCTGCGCTAGCTTGAAGGCCCAAGCCAACGAGTGTGACCCGGGCCCTGGTGGATCGCCAGCGCAGCTCAAGACTCTCATTGCGTCCACAGAAGGCCCGAGGATCGACGCCCCGCTATTCTGCGGCAAGAAGGACACTGACTCGAGCGCCTACATCCGCGTGCATGGGCGAGGTGGCGGACGGCGAATTGTCCTGGGGCGTTCGACTCCGTCTGGCTGGGGCGAGCCCGAGTGTGTCCCTACAGCCGACGATGGCCCAGAGGTATGCCCCGAGGTGGGCGCTACGCTGGTTGGGTTGATGGTTGCAGCGGAACTGAAGAAGCAGGGGATTCTCGTGATTGGTATTGGGATGGGTGTTTGCGGTGACCTCAGGGACGATTACGAGTCGCTTCGGATGTCAGTGAAAGTCGCCCACTGGAAGGATGTCGACGCAGCCATCGCCACCGTGGATCGGGTGCTTCAAAAGCTGGGTATTGGCCACCACTTTACGGAGCAACCCCATGGGGGCCCCCAACCCTGGCCGCCCACGCATGAGGAGAGAGGCAGGGAGTTGGGGCGTGTTGAGAGCGGCTGCGGTTCGAGTTGCTGCTCATGACTCCGGCCCCGGGACGTTCGAGGCGAGGCTCTCGGTCGGGTGTCCGAAGTACGGGAGTGAACGACGCCGTCCTCCGACCCGGGGGCTGATTGCTGTTCCCGTGAAGCCGCCACACCGTTCCGTTCGTGTGCGGTCAACCTCGGCCATCACTCATTGCCAGCTGCTGGGGTGTCTGCGGGCCTCCGTAGCGGGGGCAGAGGCCCCCCATCCGAGTGGGTCGAAGGCGGTGGGCGGAAGGCGTGACGAGTCTCTCCGTCCGTCGTGGGGGGGTTGGAGCATGAGCTGCTTCATGAAGAGGTGGGCACGGAGCCGCCGCGTCAGAAGCTCCCGGTTCCAATCCGTCCTTCCCCTGCTCGCGGTGGCCTTGGGAATGGTGGCGGCTCCAGGAGCGGCGGAGGAGCCTTCAGAGGCGGAGAAGAAGCCCATTGACATAGAGGAGTTGTCCCTCGAGGACTTGATGAACCTCGAGGTGGAGACGCCGACGAAGAAGCCGACCACCGTGCGCGAGGTGCCGTCCATCGTGTCGGTCATCACCCGCGAGGACATCCGCAGCTGGGGATTCAACTCGGTGGGCGAGGCGCTCACGATGGTGCCGGGCATCTATTGCATCGACGACTATCTGACCGCCGACTGTGGGGTACGGGGCATCACCGGGGGGCAGCGCGGGTACAGCAAGATTCTCAAGGTGATGATTGACGGGCAGCAGGTGTCATTCCGCTCCGACACCACCAATCTCCTGGGGCCGCAGCTGATTCCCATCGAACTGGTGGAGCGCATCGAGGTGGTGCGGGGTCCGGTGTCCGCGCTCTATGGCGCCAACGCCTTTTTCGGCGTGGTGAACATCATCAGCCGCCAGAGCCGAACAGAGACCACGGGTGGCGCGCGGGTGAGAGTGAACGACGACCTGGGAGTAGGACTGAGCGGCGCCTTCATCGGTGGAGGAGAGTGGTGGAGCGCGACCCTGGGCGCCTCCGGCCTGTACAGCGACTACAACGGAAGAAGACTTCCGCGCTCGTCGCCCAGGTTCGAAACCTTCCAGTCCGCGGACAACCTCGAATCGCGCAAGGCGATCACCCGGGATGTCAGCGCGTACGGCAATGTCCGGCTGCGCAAGGGGAGGGTGGAGGGCGAGCTGTCGGGGCGCTATGGCGAGCTCGATTCGATTGCCGAGTTCCTGGACTTTGGCACGCTCACCCATGAGAACCGCGTCGCGCTGCGCACCGTCGATGCACGGGCCAGGGCCAACGTGACCCCCGTGGAGCGGCTTTCGCTGACCGGGAGCCTCGCCTTCGCCAGTGGTGGCCCCAGCAAGGACGAGCGGCTGAGCACCGGCGCGCCCCAGACGTTTCCGCGCAGGAAGTTCGGCTACGACGCCTGGGACGCGGTGCTCGAAGGGCGGTGGCGCATCTTCACGGACGACTCGCTGACCCTGGGCGTGGACTGGACCCGGGACAATGAAGATTTGATCGAGATCTTCACCGTCGACCGAGAGACCGGGCAGGAGACGCGCACGAGCGCCGAAGCAGGGCACAAGCTCTTCATCAACACCGGAGTCTATGCGCAGGGGATCGTTCATCCCCTGGACGTGCTGGGAGTGACGGCCAACATCCGCTATGACCAACACAACATCTACGGAGGGTCCACCAACTACCGGCTGGGCGCGGTCTGGACACCGAGCGAGCGGATGACCGCCAAGTTGTTGTATGGAACCTCGTTCAAGGCCCCAGCGGCACTGCAGCTCTATTCCCAACCGCTCTTCCCGGGAGAAGTGATTGGCAACCCGGACCTGCGTCCCGAGACGGCCCGCCTGCTCGAGGCGGAGGTGCATTGGCGACCGGTTTCGGAGCTGGCCTTCACGGTGGACGCGTTCCTCGGCAGGGTCAGCGACAAGGTGGAGCTCGTGCCGACGGGCGCCAATCTCCAGGCCAGGAACATCGCACACCAGGATGGCATGGGCCTGGAGGCCGAGGCGAAGTGGTTTCGCGGCCGGCACATCCTGAGCGCGAACGCCGCGTATCAGCACACCGACACGGTGGTCTCCGACGTCTTTCTCGGTGAGGTTTCCAATCCCTCGGAGCGCTTTCCACGGCTGTCCGCGCAACTTCGCTGGCAGTACCGGCACCTGGTCTGGGGAAACCTGGCGACCGCGCTGCGCTTCGCCTCACAGCGCCGCGCCTCTGTTTCCAACATCCGAGACAACCTCCTGCTCCCCTACGAGCTGCCCGCGTACGTGTCGCTCGATCTCGCCTATTACAAGTCGTGGGGGCCACACACGCTGCAGCTCAGGCTCGACAACCTGCTGGATACCCGAAGCGCCGAGCCTGGGTTCGGAGGGGTCGATCTACCGGCCTGGGGTCGACATGCCATCATCAGCTATAGCTTCGAGCTGTAGAAAGGTCTCAGGGATGCGGCTGGCATCAGTGGTTGCTCTGCTCTTCCTCGGGTGCGACCTTTCGGTGGCCCCCCCACCCCCCCCGCCCGATCCAAATACGATACACCTCGGGTTCCTGGCGCCCTTCAGCGGTCCGTCGGCGTTCATTGGCCTCGGGGCCGAAAAGTCGGCACGACTGGCGCTCAAGGAGATCAACGAGGCCGGAGGGGTCAACGGCAAGAAGCTGGACCTCATCCTGCGCGACACCAGGACGGGGTTGCCCGAGAGCCCGAGCATCTCGGTTGCCGCCGTGAACGAGCTCGCCGATGCCGGCGTCGTGGCCATCATCGGTCCGGATGCCAGCGCCAATGTCGTCGCGGTCAAGGATACCGTCGTGGCGCGTGGCGTCCCTCTCATTGCCACGGGGGCCACCTCCCCAGCCATCACCGGTCTTGCCGACAACGACTTGATCTGGCGTACGCCCCCCTCGGATGCTGTACAGGGCCTCGTGCTGGCCAATCTCATCCGGAGGGATGGCATGGATGGACTCGCCATCATCCACCGTGACGATCCCTATGGCAACGGCCTGGCCTCCGTGCTCCGGACCGGCTTCGAGCAAACGGGAGGGCAGGTTCTGGCCTACGTTTCCTATCCGGTGGGGAAGTTCGAAGGATTCGAGCAAGAGGTGGAACAACTCCTGGCCAGTGGTTCCCCGCCAGCCATTGCCATCATCGGATTCGGGCAGGACACGGCCGGTATCCTCAGGGCGCTTCAGGTTCGCAATCCCGTACCCAGGCCCGCGCTCTACGGCGGCGATGCCAACAGCGGTCAACTCCTCATTGATAACACGCCGCCCGAAATCCTCGTCGGGATGCGGAGCACCGCTCCCAGCTTTCCCCTCGACAGCCCCAACTACGTCAAATTCGCCGAATCCTACCGCCGCACGGTGGGCGAGGAGCCAGAGTATGAGTTTGTTTACGACGCTGTCTATCTGGCGGCGCTCGCCATGGTCCAGGGGCGCGAGAACAGCGCAGCCGCCGTTCGCGCGCATCTGCGCGACGTGTCACGACCCGACTCGGCGACGCCTGTGATGGTGGGGGTCGGCGCCGACGAATTCATGCGGGCCGCGCAGAACGCCGGCGCCGACCTGGACTTCCAAGGCGCCAGTGGCGACATTGACTTCGACATGGCGGGTGACGTCACTCATGCCACCTACGTCGTCCGGGAGATGGTCGCTACGCCAGAGGGGCTTCAGTCCATGGTGCTCGAACGCGTCTCATTCCCCTGAGCCCCCTGGCCCCCGTCGCGTATAGGCGGGATAGAAGCAATCCACCCGCGCCATCTCGTGGGGTGGCGGAGCGCCCGCCACGTGCCCGGCCCCTCACTTCGTGGGCGGCCTGGCGTCTGCCCCCTTCGCGGCGGGCAGTCGGGCAAAGCTCCAGCGGGTGACGGTCTGGGTATCGGGCGCCAGGGCGGCCAGGGCCAGGGGGGCACGTGTCCAACACAGCAGGTCCACGTTCTCGACGGAGCCCATCGCCAAGGGGGGACCCGGCGTCTCCTCCACCTGTTGGACGTAGAAGCGCGTGAGGCCCTTGGACGTGCTGCTGTACGCCAGCCAGCCGCCCTCGGGGGCGAACTCGCCCAGGCGGACGCTCTCGAGCGGGGAGAAGCCCGCCAGCGGCACCAGCTTCGCCTTGCCCTCGGCCCAGGTGGCTCGCCAGAGCGAGCATGCGTCCTTGCCGGAGGGGTCGTTTCCTCGGACGGTGAAGACGGCCAGGGGTTGGGTGGGATGAAGCCGCAGCTCATCCAGCTGGAGGCTTGCCGACACCAAACCTCCGAGCGCGGCCAGCAGCGGGTGCTCGATGGGGCCCGCCAGGTCCGGCCCGTAGGCTCGCACCTGCTTGTCCCGCCACAACACCAGCACCCCATTGCCGGCATCCCACTCGAAGTCCCCGGAGGTGCCCAGGTCGAGCTCGCCGAGCTTCTTCGCCTCCGGCCCGCTCACGTCGAGCACGCGCAGGCGGAACTGCACCCTGTCGGTGTCGAGGTAGTTCGTCATATCCCGGAACTGGACGGCGATCCGCCGGGGCTCCACCGACAACCAGCGGCCCCAGGTGGCGCTCTCGTCCAGCGAGTGCGTGATCATGAACAACTGGGGCTGCTTCCGGGCGAGGTTGTAGAGGATGAGCGAGCGGGACTGGAGATAGACGCACGTGTCTGGCAGTACCGCGGGCGAGACGCTCTCCAGGTTTCCCGCGGACACCATGGGGATGTAGTTCTTGGCGACCCTGGTGAGGTTGGCCTCGGTGTCGCCGAGCTGAAGCAGCCGCAGCGTGTCATCCAGCAGGATGGCGGCGACCGCGCCGGGCTGGGGCGTGGGGATGAGGACGGCCAGCATGTCCGGGTCCACCGGTAGCGGGTAGCTCCTGGCGGGCACGGGGAAGGGCTGGCTCTTGCTGAGGACGGCAAGCTCGGAGGGAGAAGACATGGAAGTCCCGGTTCAAGAGTCGGCGAGCACGTTCACGAAACGCACCTGGTCCTCATAGAGCAGGGCGCCATCCTCTCCCGCTTCCTTCTCCAACGTGTCGAGGACCGCCGCGAGGTTCTTGAGGATGGTGTAGTTGCGCTGGAGCTTCTCCGGCGTGTCCTGGAAGTGTTTCTTCTTCATGCGCTTGTCCACCTCGGGGCCGTTCATGAAGGTCTCGATCCCCTTCTTGAGGTTGTCGGCGATCTTCCCCAAGCCGTAGAAGCGCATCGGGTTGACGATGGCGAACTGGTAGAAGAGGTTGACCTTGCGAGGCAGCTTCAACTCCGCCTCCACCAGCGCCAGCCCTTCCATGGCCTCCTTGAACCAGTCCTGATAGCCCATGGGCTCGGCGAGGATCATGTACCAGTCGGTGCCGAACATGATCTTCTTGAGCATGTGCTCGTGCTTGCACACCTTCGCCAGGGCGCTCCAGTAGCGCACGGCGTCCGCCTTCTTCTCGTATCGCTTCTGCTCCTTCCCGGACATGTCGTACGACGTGATGGAGCGCATGAGCGGCAGGTACGAGAGGTCCGTGTAGAAGTGCTTGTACTTCTCGCAGAGCTCGACGATGGCGCTGACCCAGTTGCGGTCGTACGTGACGCCATCCCCGTCCCGGCACGGCCCACCGGGGTTGTCGTGGTAGCCCCACCAGATGTGCTTGTCGGAGGCGAAGTGCGCCAGGCACAGGCGCAGTGTGGGGTTCTTCTGCATGAGCAGAGCCCACGCGTCCGGGTGCAGATACTTCTCCTTGAAGTACTTGAGGCGCTTGGGATCGGACCGGGTGAGGCGGAGCTCACGCGCGAGCTCGTCGTAGGCCTCCTGGGCCTCGTCGTTGGCCGAGAGCGCCGTCTGGTACTCGTCGTAGGCCTTCCAGTACTCGGGATCGCTGGGAAGCGTCGCGGGCATCATCGGAGTGAGCTCGCCCTGCATGCCCCAGGCATAGGCGTCCTGGGGTAGCCCGTACTGGCGCATGTAGCCGTCGAACTTCTTTTCCGCCTTCGCGAGGTGCTCCTTGGCATCGAGGTACTTCTCGCGCTTGTTCGAGGCCTCCTTGTAGGCGTCCTTGTCCTCCTGGCTGAGCCCCTCCGCCGCCGCCGGGTCGAGGTCGATGAAGAGCTTGCGGTCGTGCGTGTAGTGCCCGCTGGGAGTGCAGTGCGTCATGATGGGGATGTCATCGCTGGCGCATCGGGCGAAGAATTTCTCCAGGCTGGGGACGAGCTCGTCGGTGGGCGTGTACCCCTGGGGCGTGTACATCTTGAAGCCGGCGAAGAGGCCCTCCTTCTTCTGGGTGGCCACGTGCTTGAAGGGGACGTCCCAGTTCGCGGCGAGCGTCGCGCTCTTGCCCGTCCACTGGATGAAGCGGCGCGGCTCGTAGTGGTACATGGGGATGAGCCGCAGGGGCTTGGAGCTGCACGCCAGCTTCGTCTCCAGCACCTGCTCGGACCACTTCTGATAGGCGCGCCACTCGAGGGGGTGGGCGTAGATCTTGTCCTCGCGCTCGTCGAGGCGCCCGGTGAGCCGGACGTTGAAGGTGTAGCGCGGATCTCCATCGGGCTGGGGCTCTACTTCGTAGACGCTCCTGCCCTTGTAGCCATCGAGGTGGCAGAGGTCCATGTCCATGGGAAGCGCGATGGAGATGCCCAGGAAGGAGTTCTGCCCGTCGCGCAGGTGCTTGGTAGAGGGGGTCTTGCGAATGGTGGAAGGGAGGCTGTCGTTGCTCTTGACGGTGTCGTGGCCGATCTTCAGCGTCGAGCGGTGGGACCAGCCGGCGATGCGCAGCATGGGGAGGAAGCTGAAGAGATTGCCTACCGTATTGAGGGTCCGGCGCGAGCCACTGGGGTTGGCCATGAAGCGGGCCTTGACCTCGAGCTGGGTGTAGTTGAGCACCGGGAACGGCAGGCAGTTGCCGCTCATGATGTGCATGTGCGCGTCGATGACGACCGGTGGCAGGGACACCAGCTCCGAGGCCTGGAGCTGGGCGCTCGAACCGCTCATCACCTCGGCATAGGCGTCGGGGATGCTGACCGTGTCCCCCGTCTTCAGCTCGTTGGGGCCGCGCTGGCCACGGAGCTTCTCATTGGCCTTGTGCTCGTAGATGTTGCTCCATTGCTTGAAGCCAAACAGGGAGGCGATGGCCTGGGGGGTATCACCGTCCTGGACGATATAGGTCTTCATGGCGTAGGGAAGAGGAGGAAGAAGGGGAGGTAAGGGGAGGGAGCGTCAGCTCTTGAAGACGCCCGCCTCGAGGTCCGGGAAGGAGATGCGGCACTGGCCGGGGGGGACGTCCTCCAGCTTCGCGCGCCCACTGCCATCGAGCCGGCCCTTCTTGAGGGTGCCATCTGGCAGCTCTACTTCATAGGCGACGTTCGCGAGGGCCTTGCCATCAGGTCCCTTGAGCTGGAACTCCATGGGGCCGGGCTTGGCGTCCTCCAGCTTCTCGATGTCCTTGAGGCTGGCGGATTTGTCCTTGAGGGAGCCGGCGGCCAGCATCTGAATCTTGGCACCCTTCATCTTGATGTCCGTGCCCTCCAGGGTGAGCGACTGGGCGAAGAGCTGGACGTTGCCGGACTTCTCGATGGAGAGGATGAGCTTCTCGTTGACGATGAGCGAGAACTTGTCGGCCTTGAGGGAGAACGTCTTGGCCAGCCAGGCCACAGCCTCGGTCACCTCCAGCTGGGACTCGGCTCCGACGTCTTGCTTCTGGTCCTTGCCCACCGTCTGGGTGAGCTGTCCCTTCACCTCCGTCGCATACCCCTTGGAGACCTTGCGCTCACTGTCCTTGGAGACGCTCTCCTGGCGGCTGCCAATGACATACTCGGTGTGCGCTCCAGCAATCTGCTCGGACTTGAGGCCGCCAACAGCCTCGTTGAAGGCCAACGCCACGTTGACGATGTAGCCCGCGCCAATGGTGAGGGCCTTGGCGGCCCCCACCGACTCCGAGGCCGCCTGCGTGACGATCGCCGTGAAGTTCTTCGCTACGGTGATGGTCTGGTTTCCTTCCACCGTCTCGCTGTGACTCCCGCTGGTGTTGGTGGTGCGGTTCTCGAGCACCTTCAGCGATTGGTTACCCTCCACGAGGCTGTCATCCTCGAGGGCAACGAAGAGGAACTGGTTGCCCTCCACCGTGCGGGCGCGCTCCTTCTTCACCAGCAAATCCTCGTAGCCCATCACCTGCTGGTCCTTGTCGTCCTCGGTGACGAGGTCCTCGTCCTTCTGCCCGTGGACGAAGAGCTCCTCCTCTCCGGCCGAGTCCTCTATCCGGAACTCGTTGAAGCCGTCACTGCCCAGGCTGGAGGCGCTCTTGAGGGTGGACTTCGTCTTGTCGTCCGGCAGCGCGTAGGGCGTCGGGTTGCTTCCGTTGTACACGGTGCCGGCAATCAGCGGCCTGTCCGGGTTGCCCTCCAGGAAGCGCACCACCACCTCCTGCCCCATTCTCGGCAGGTACAGCGCGCCCCACGCCGGGCCACCCCACGCCTGTCCCACGCGCACCCAGCACGAGGCCTTGTCGTCCCGCTGGCCCTCCCGGTCCCAGTGGAACTGCACCTTGATGCGCCCATGCTCGTCCGTGTGGATTTCTTCGCCCCCCGGCCCCACCACCGTCGCCGTCTGCAATCCGGGGATGTGCGGCAGGGGCGTCGTACGCCTGGGCCGGAAGGGCACGCTGGACGGCATGCACTTGAAGCTGTTGCGGTACAGGTTGCCCAGCGCTTCCCTGCTCCCCCGCGTCTCCGGCTGCTGGCCCGAGTGCACCACCTCCACCACCACGTACTCGCCGGCGTGGACGCCCGCGTCCTCCACCTCGAAGCGATAGCCCGGTGTCAGCCGCGGGCACACGCCCTCGCCCTCCAGCGTGCGGGCCGCCTGCACCGCCTCTTCCAGCCGCACCTTCGCCGCGCCCTTGCCCACCGCGGGCGCCACGTACTCGCCCGGATAGTCGTACACCTCCAGCGCATCCTGTCCGTTGCTGGAGTCCTGCGTCTTGCCCGACACGTCCAGTGAGGGCTTCTCGAAGTCGTAGTCCTTCAGGTGCACCTTGCCCGGCCTCAACCGGTGCACCCGCTGCAGCGAGGAGAGGTACTCCTTGTCCTCGGCCAGGCCCTCGTTCTCTCGCAGTGGCAGCTTGGCCCCGCCCGGCAGCGCCTCGTGCACGTTGGGCTTGTCTCCCACCACCAGCACATGCCCGTCCTCCGTGTGCTGGAAGAAGTAGAAGAGGCCCTCCCACTCCATGAGCCGGCTCACGAAGGCGAAGTCCGTCTCCCGGTACTGCGTGCAGTACTCACGCGCCTCGTGGCTGCCGCTCAGCGACAGCTTCACCTCCACGCCCCCCTCCTCCAGCACCGCCTTCACTATCTGCGGCACCGTCTTGCCCTGGAAGATGCGGCTGCGCTTCACCCGCGTGAGCCACCAGGCCCTGGGCACCACCGAGGCCTGGTACCGCCAACGCCCTCCCTGCTGGCTCAGCGTGTCCACCGCGCGCACCCGCCCGTGGACATGACGCGTCCTCCCCTCGGGCAGAAGCACCGTCAGGAGCGCTTCGGCTCCCAACAGCTCCTGCGCTTCCAGGGGCTCGTCCTCCAGTGGATGGAAATCCACCTGGAACTCGTAGAGGCGGTTGAGCCCCTCACGTCCCGAGATGTGGCTGACTGACAGGCTCTCCGCCTCGTAGGACCCCACCTTGAAGGAAAAGGCGGGCGCTCGGGTCTCGCTCATGGACCCCCTCTTTCTGGGACTTGAGCGGAACAATACTGGGAGTGAATGCTTTCCAACAGTCCCAGTCCGGGAATCATAAGGTGCGAGGGGCGCACACCTTGGGAACAGCGGGCATCGAACCCGCCGCCAGGAGGGTTGCTCCGACCTCAGGGAAGGGGCAGACCGCCGATGATGACCTGGGGCGCCATGCCCAGCACGAGCAGCGCCGTGATGATTCCCACGACGACGACGCGCTCTCGCAGGAGCAGGTCCGGCGCAACGGAGCGGACCGGCGCCCCGAGGAACACTCGCGTGTAGCCCCGGAGTGTGGCGATCGCGAGCAGGACGCTGGCGAGGATCAACGCCGCGGTCGCGACGATGCTCTCCTCCCAGGCCGCATGAAGGAGGAGGTCATCGGCGACAAACCCCGCTGTGGCGGGCAGGCCTACCCCTGCCGCACCGAGCACGGCGAACGCACCCGCGAGGTGTGGGAAGGCGCCCACCCGTCCACCGTACCCATCGAGGGACACGCTTCCGCAACGCGCCTCGAGCGCCGTGACCACCATGCCGAGACCACCGACAGCCAGGAGCCGCGTCAGCACGGAGAACACGGCCGCCGCATCAATCCACCCGCGCCATCCTCTGCTTCCTCGGCTCCTCCACCGTCGCGGCCAAGCAGAGGCTCTCCTTCTGGGGGCCCGCCTCCGTCCCCGCTTGAGGGAGTCACCGGCTCAAGCCCAGGCTTACGGCGAGGGTGGCAGGAGCTCCGGTGGGATGGGGTGCTCCGCGTCCTCGTCCTGCCAGACCACGCTTGCGATCCACCAGCGCTGACCGTCGAAATAGAGCTGGATGTAATTGACGCCTCGAGTATACCGGCTGCCATCCGAGCGCCTGAGCAGCTCATAGCTGGACGCCACATGGGCAATGTTGCCATAGCGGTGCACGATGCGGCGGAGCTCCGGCTCACGGAAACCCTCGCGCATCAGCGGCTCCGCTTGTGCCACGAAGGACGGATGATCGAACACCGTCAGCTTGCTCCCAATCGCGACGAAGTGGATCCACGGAGCGTAGAGCGTCCTGTCCCTGGCCCACTGCCGCGGTGCGTCCGGGGCTACATTCACGACCTCGTAGAAGGCGCGTATCACCCCGTCAATGGTGCTGACATCTTCCGGATTGGCGGGCACCGTCTCAACATGGACGGAAGGAGGGGTTGTCTCTGGGGCATGGGCGCCTGCGGCCACGAGCAGAAGTTCGTTGACAGGAACGGTTCGCATGGCCGCCAATATGGAACCTGGCCGGCACGGCCGCTGTCAGAATCTTGCTCGAATGAACTGGGAACTCGCCTTTCCAATGCGCACGCTGCTCCACGGGCGTGAGTTCTTCGTGGGTGAATGGCATTGCGCTGGCGGCTCGCCGCGTCCTCCCTGCTGGCGGGAGAGAGCCCTCTATTACGAGGTGGATCTCCTCCAGACTGGAACGCACGTGCGTGACCTGGGGCATCAACGCAACGTGGTGGATCCGACGACGGCCGCGCTCCATGCACCATCGGATGAGTATTGGATGGCCGCTCCCACGGAACGTCCTCAGCGGGGCACGCTGCTCCTGCTCCGGGGCGCACTGGCCGAGGAGCTGATTCCTCGTCTGCCCACGCGAAGCTGTTCCATTTCACCGCAAGCCGCGCGCCTTCATGCCCAGCTCTTGCACTCCGAGGATCCACTGGCCCGGGAGGAGACTGCGTTGTCGCTGGTACGGTGTGTGTTGTCGGATGCGGGGGCTCAACCGGAACGGGCTCGGAGCGTTTCCCGCGCATGGCGCCGCTTGAGCGAGGAACTGCAACACGTGATGGCCACTCGCTTCAAGGAGCGTTTGTCTTTGGAGGTCATGGCCTTCGCGTGCCGCACCTCTCCCTTTCACGCGAGCCGTGTCTTCCGGGCCGTGACGGGTGAGACCCTGCACCGGCACCTCACCCGAGTGAGGCTTCGCGCGGCCCTCTTCGAGCTCCCGGGCGCTGCCGGACGTTTGACCGAGCTTGCCCTTGCCATGGGCTTTTCATCCCACAGTCATTTCACGCAGGCCTTCCGGGAGGAATTCGGCTGTGCGCCCTCCTCTCTGGTGGGCGGGCCTGCTCGTGGACGGAAAATCCCTTCACTGGAGAAGGATTGAGACAGGGTGGTGACCTTCTCCACGACAGCACGGTGCCAGGCGTGTGGCGTCCCTGGTGCCCCCACCCAAGCTGAACCTCACCCGCCCACACAGGAGGCACCATGACCGACGAGCCCACCGAGAGCCCCGACAAGCCCATCGAAGCGCTCTTCTCGAAGCTACCGAACATCCTCATGATTATGGTCGATCAGCTCCGCTACCCCGAGCCGGGGGATGGAGGCTTCGCCAACCCGATGAAGGAGATCCTTTCGTTCCTGGGCAGCCTCGAGGGGAACGCATACGCCGAGCACTTCCCCGGCTTCTGCAAGCTGCGGGAGCACGCGGTCGTCTTCACCGACCACATGATCGCGGAGAGCGCCTGCATCCCGAGCCGCGCCTCCATCTTCACCGGCCAGTACGGCCCGCGCACCGGGGTCACGCAGACGGACGGTCTGTTCAAGAGCGGCAACGCGAGCAACTTCCCCTGGCTCCGCCACGACGGAGCGCCCACGATCGGCGACTGGTTCCGCGAGCTGGGCTACAGCACCCACTACTTCGGCAAGTGGCACGTCAGCGACCCGCTCGACCACACGCTGCGCGCGTACGGCTTCGAAGACTGGGAGCTGTCGTGGCCCGAGCCGCATGGCGCGTCGACCAACAACATGGGCGCCTACCGGGACTTCCAGTTCGCCGACCTGGCCTGCTCCTTCTTGCAGGCGCGGGGCCTCGGCGTGCCGTTCGACCGCACTTCGGCGCAGCTCTCCGTCGACTTCCCGAACAGCAGCACGACGCCGCCCACCCGCCCCTTCCTCGCGGTTTGCTCGTTCACCAACCCCCACGACATCGCGGTGTACCCGTCGCTCACCCGTGCGCTCAGGCCGGCGACCTACGACGCCCCGACGCGCACCTGGCTCCCGCAGGAACTCGTCGGCCCCGGCGGCTCGGTGCCCGTCCCGACCCAGGGCACCTACAGCGCCGAGCCGACCCAGGGCACCTTCCGGATCCCGCTGAACCCGACGGGCTTCCCCCAGGACTGCGCGACCCCCTCGCCGACCCAGGACGAGGACCTGCTCGAGAACAACAAGCCCAGCGCGCAGTACGACTACTCGTTGAAGTGCGGCATCGGCCTCGCCGCCAAGGTGGGCCTGGCCGCCGCGCAGGCGATCGTCGGCGACAAAGATGATGAAGAGACGATCCTCGAGCGCGCCGTCGAAGCGACCCTGGCCAGCGCCATCCCCTTCCAGCTCCAGAAGGACGCGGCCGGCGCCGCCCTCGGCTTCCTCCAGTACTATGGGTTCGCGATCGCGATGGTGGACCGGCACATCCTTCGCGTCCTCGAGACCCTCGAGCGCTCCGGGCTCAAGGACGACACCCTCGTCGTCTTCACCGCGGACCACGGCGAGTACGGCGCGAGCCACGGGATGATGATGGAGAAGTGGCACGGCGCCTACCGGGAAACGGTGCACGTCCCCTTCCTCGTGAGCAACCCCAAGATCAACGAGAGCCCGAGGCCGGTGGCGATCCACGCGCAGACGAGCCACGTCGACATTCTCCCGACCCTGCTCGGGCTCGCCACGGGGACCCTCGCCAAGGAAGCGGGCAAGGAGGTGCTCGATCTCGCTGGCGTCCGCCGCCGCCTCTCGAAGACCCACCTCGCCGCGCCGCTGCCGGGGATCGACCTGTCGCCCGTGATCGCTCAGCGCGGAGGCCCGGTGCTGTGGCCCGATGGCACGCCGCGCGAGGGGACGCTCTTCGTGACCGACGACATGATCACCGAGCCGTTGCCCAAGGACGACGACCCCCACAACGAGCAGGGCTGGGACCAGTACCGCGTGTTCAAGGCGACGGTCGACCACGTGCGCAAGACGTACACGGCGCTCACGCCCGGGCCGGTCGTGCAGCCGGCCCACGTGCGGGCGCTGCGCTCGGGGCCGTGGAAGCTGGTGCGCTACTGCGACCCGTGGAGCGAGAAGCCCGTCGCGGACCAGTGGGAGCTCTACAACCTCGAGGTGGACCCGACCGAGAAGACGAACCTGGTCGTGGCCCAGGCGGCGGTGCCGACCGTCATCCCCGAGGGGCAGCTCCCGCCGGGGCTCACTCGCGCCGGGATTGAGGCGCAGTTGAAGACCATGACGCCCGAGCTCGCGCGGCAGGAGGCGGCGTTCCTCTCGCCGTACCCGAGCAGCTACCCGACCGCCGGCATCGACGCCGAGCGTTGACCTGACATGCCGCCGGCGCTTCGCGCACCATCGCGCGGCGAGAGGTGTCAAAGAACTCGTTCCGACACCTCGCGCCGGCGAGAGGTGTCAAAGAACTCGTTCCGACACCTCTCGCTCCCCGAGTCGTCCCTACGAGTCGTCTGACACCCTCTCTGACACCCTCTCTGGCCTCTCGGCGTTGCCCTTTCGGGCACGAGGCGAGCTCTCCCCGGGTAAGAACATCAACATTCACCGCACGAGCGCCGGCTTTACGTCACCTCGCCTTGGTCACCGGAGCTTCGCGGTCATTGGCCCGCTCGCTCCGCTCGGTGCCGCCTCACAGCCGGTTCCTGTTCGTCGCCCCGCGGTTTCGTTCCCCGCTTCCTTCACGTCGGCCTCACGGTCCGGCGCTCTGCGGTTCCCTTCGTTCGCGGTGACCTGCTTCCGGGAGGACTTCCACCTCCATGTCGATGCCCATGCCGGGCGCACCAAAGCGGAAGGGGAAGGACCCGGGTGGATCCTTCCCCTTCCGCTGACGGACGCGCTCCCTCGGGGAGAACGTCGGGGCGGGGGCATCTTGCTTGGCCACCCCTCTCGATTCATGGATTGCTGTCCCTGCGAGCCGGGCTGCTGCTTTCGGCGGCAGGTGTTCCCTAGCTACCCGACCCACCCGCGGGCCGCTGTGAAGCGGCCCACAGGCGTCCTGTGAAGCATTTCACTCCGGACCGCGCCTAGTAATAGGCCCTGAAGACCAGGTCATCGCGGTCATCGGGGGCGAACCAATCATTCGAGCACACCGTCCCGCTGTACGAGGCCCGCAGCACGGTCCGGATGGCGATGTTGCTCGCCCACGGCAGGGTGATCGTCCCAGTCTTCACCTGCGAGCCAGTGGTGCTGATGGAGAAGGACAACCCGGTGTAGGTCCAGCTCGGGGACTCGGGAGTCGAGGTGATGTAGAACTCCAGCCGGTCCGCTGAGGAAGAGGCCCGGATGGTGGCCTCGATCTGCACCGTCTTCCCATAGGTGATGGGCCCGCCGTCCAGGCTGGAGACCTTCACACGCTCCACCGACAGCCCGGTGTCGTAATAGTTCTCGATGCAGGCGTCGCCGAGCGTATTGGGCGCATTGGGCTCGATGCCGCTGCCCTTGCCGGTGAGGAGCGAGCCGGAGTCGCAGCTCGACCCCGAAATGCTACACCGGGGCGCACGCAGCGTGCTGTCGTACTGCGCCAGGACCGGCCCGTTCGAGGGAATGGTGACCGTCACGCCCGCGCTCGTCCCCACGTTGCCCGCGGAGTCATACGCCTTGGTGCTCAGCGTGTGCGAGCCCACGGTCGAGGTGGTGGTGTTCCAGCTCAGGCTGTAGGGCGAGGTCGTGTCGGTGCCGAGCAGCGTGGTGCCATCGTAGAACTCGACGCGGGTGACGATCTGGTTGTCCGAGGCGCTCGCCGTCAGGGTCACCGTCCCGGTCACCGTCGCCCCCGAGGCCGGAGAGGTGAGTGCCGTGGTGGGCGCGGTGTAGTCGTGGCGCACCGTCACGTTGAGGCCCCACGCGGAGGTCTGCCCCGCCGTGTCGTAGGCCCTGGCCGACAGGTGGTGCGTGCCATCCAGCACCGTGGCGCTGTTCCAGCTCACGGTGTAGGGCGGCGCCGTCAGGGTGGCGATGACCGTGCTGTCGACCTGGAACTCGACCCGGGCCACGCCCACGTCGTCCGAGGCCGTGGCCGCGAGGGTGATCACGCCGCTCACCGTGCTGTTCGCCGCGGGTGAGGTCATCTGGACGGTGGGGTTCTTGTCGTTGGCGACCGTCACCGCCACGCCCGCCGAGACGGTGCTGCGACCCGCCACATCATGGGCCCTGGCGGTCAGCGTATGCGTGCCGTTGTCCACGATGCGGGTGTTCCAGGTCAGGGTGTACGGCGGGGTGCTCACCGTGCCGATGAGGGTGGTGCCGTCATAGAACTCGACCCGGGCCACGCCCACGTCGTCCGAGGCCGTGGCGGTGAGCGTCACGGACATCCCGCTGACGGTCGCACCGGCCGTCGGAGAGGTCAGCGCCACGGTGGGCGGAGCGGAGTCCACCGGACCCGAGACGGGGAAGACCAGGTCGTCGCGGTCGTTGTACGAGCCCGTGTCACACGTCGAGGCCGCGCCGCTGTAGCGGAACACCCCTCGGACGGCCTGCAGGGAGGAGACCGCGGGCAGCGTGTAGGTGGCCGAGAGCGTCTGCGCTCCGGAGGCGGTCGGCGTTAGCGTCGCGAGGAAGGTCCAGGTCGGGCTGTTCGCGTTACCGGTGTAGTAGAGGTCCACCTTGTTGGAGGAGGCCGAGTACACCCAGGCGGTGGCGTCGACCCGCACCGTCTTGCCCGTGGCCATGGGCGTCCCATCCACCGTGGACACCCGGAGCCGATCGAGTGACTCGTCCGTGTGGTAGGTCCCCGACGTCCCGTCGGCGCACGAGCCACCCAGGGTGTTCGGGTGGTTGGGCTCGGGCCCCAGGGGACCCCGGCCGTTGAGCAGCGCGCCGGAATCACAGACCGCTCCGGCCTCGGTGCACCGGGGGGCACGCAGGGTGGTGTCGAAGACGGCCGCCCCCGGAGTGATGCACACGTTGCTCGCGGAGCACGTCTGATCACCCGGGCAGGTGCCGCACGAGAGGGAGCCGCCACAGCCGTCGGAGACCGTGCCGCAGGTCTTCCCCTGCGCCGCGCAGGTGGTGGGGACGCAGGAGGACGTGTCGGTGTACAGCTCCGCGGTGGCGAGGGGATTGGAGCCATCGTGCCCGCCAGCGACGAGGACCTGGCCCCCGTCGAGCGGCACCGCCACGAAGCCGCTCCGCGCGACCGTCAGGGGGCTCGCCGGGCTCCACGTCGCCGTGGTCGGGTTGAAGCGCTCCGCGCTCGGGGTCGGACCACCACCGCTGTCGATGCCCCCCAGCACGACGACCTCTCCCGACGGAGTCACGTACGCCCGATGCTGGGTCCGAGCCAAGGACAGGGAGCCGGCGAGGCTCCAGGTGTTCGTGGAGGGCTCGTAGAGCTCGGTGGCCGAGGTCGTGGTTCCGCCCCCCAGGCCGCCAGCGATGAGCACCCGGCCGTCCGCGAGCCGCGTGGCCGTGTGGTTGCTATGCGCGGCGTACATGTTGCCGGCGGAGCTCCAGGTGCCCGTGGAAGGATCGAACAGCTCCGCGGAGAAGAGCTGCGTCCCCGAGCTGTCCGTACCACCCGCCACCAGGACCTTGCCATCGGACAGCAGCGTCGCGGAGTGGCCGTAGCGCGCGGCCGTCATGGGGGGCACGGTGCTACCATTGCCGCCCACCGGATCGATGATCCGGGCGCTGGCCAGGGAATAGCCGCTCTCATCCACGCCGCCGCTCATCAGCACGCGACCGTCGGCGAGCGCGACCGCCGCCGCGAAGTAGCGGGACACATCCGAGCCCACGGTGGTCCACGTCCCGGTGGCCGGGTCGTAGAGCTCGTTGGACACGGTCGGCAGATCGTTCTTGCCCGCCACCACCAGGACCTTGCCGTCGGACAGCAGTGTCGCGGTGTGGCCATAGCGCCCGTCCGCGAGCTGCCCGGTGGCGCTCCAGGTGCCCGTGGCCGGATTGTAGAGCTCGGCCTTGGCTCGGGGCGGCTGAAGCAGGTTGTTGTTACCGCCGACCACCAGTACGCGGCCATCCCCCAGGCGGGTGCCCGTGAAGTGGACGCGTGCGTCCGCCATCGAGCCCGTGGCCGTGGAGAGCTCGGAGCGCTTCACCTCGACGTCGGACGACGGCTCGACCTCGTGGCAGCCCGTGATGCAGGCCAGGACACTCCACACGACGAAAGACAATCTGAATCGGTTTCTTACTGACATGGTGACCCCCTCGAAAAGAAAAAGCGTGGGCACGCTACCTGCCGGGTCTGACAGGAGTTGGACAGGACGAAGAGGAAGAACGGGCCTGACACGGACAACGGCCTTGCTCAAGTCGAGTCGGATACCTGTCACGCAGGAGCGACGGCGCCCACGGGGGCGCGCCGCTCCTGTCAGGACAGGACCAGGACCCAGAGACGGTGTCAAAGGACTCGAAATGAAGGAGGCGAGCGAGAACGAGACCTGGCGTGGACGGGTGAACCCACCGGCCTGCGAGTCTTTCTGAGGAGTTGTGATTGGCCCGAGGGGTGCATCGACCTCGCGGACTGTACGGAGGGGAAGGGGATGGGCTGGCCGCTGAGGATGTTCCAAGAGGAGGGCTACTACTTCGTGACGTCCAGGTGTTTCCAGGGACGGCTGCTGCTGCGTCCCAGCGCGAAGGTGAACGAGGTGGTGGGTGGCGTGCTGGCGCGAGCCGTCCAGCAGAGCGCCGGCAACGTACGGCTGCATGCCTTCACCTTCGCGTCCAACCATTTCCACCTGCTGGTGTGGACCCGAGGCGTGGCGCTCGCCTCCTTCATGCAATACCTGCGCGCCAACCTCTCCAAGAAGGTGGGACGGTTGGCGGACTGGAGTGGAGGCTTCTGGGAGCGACGCTACTCAGCGGAGCCGGTGCTGGACGACACGGCGCTGGTGGGGCGGTTGCGCTACGTGCTGGCCCATGGAGTGAAGGAGGGACTGGTGGAGAGGAGTGCCGAGTGGCCGGGACTCACGTGTCTACCGCAGCTGCTGGGGCCGGCGAGGCGGCTGTTCCAGTGGTTCAACTGGACGAAGCGCTGGAGCAAGAGGGGGAGCGAGGACACGGCAGAGGGGGAGGGGCGCTTCGCCGAGGAAATCGCCGAGCCAGTGGAGTTGGAGGTGGCGCCACTGCCGTGCTGGGAAGGACTGGGGGAGGAGGAGCGGCAGCGAGAGGTGAGGGGACTGGTGGAGCAGGTGGAAGCCGAGGCGCGTGCACGGAACACGCCTGTGTTGGGGGCCCGGGCCGTGCGGGCACAGCACCCGCATACCCGGCCCGAGCACCTCGAGCGCAGCCCGCGGCCGTTGGGGCATGCCTCGACGCGCCAGGCCTTGAAGGAGTTGCGTGAGCAGTACCGGGCCTTCGTCGCGGCGTTCCGAGAGGCGGCGGCGCGGTGGATGCGCGGGGATTTCTCGGCCAGCTTTCCGCTCTTCTCTTTTCCGCCGCGTGTCGTGCCGGGTCGCGTCACTCGAATTCTCTGACACCCTTTCGGCAACACGCCCTTCAGGGCCGGGTGATGCGCAGCTCCAGGTCGAAGGACACATCACTCGAATCGGCCGAGCGCTGCTTCACCATCACCGCGAGCGTGTTCTCCCCGGCCACGAACGCGGAGGCGTCGATGTCCGCCTCGTACAGCGAGTTCTCCCCGCTGGCCGTGGCGTAGGCGGAATGCGCGGTGCTCCCCACGTTGCGCGAGGTGACGGGCCTGCCGTTCACCCAGAGCACGAAGCCATCGTCGTGGAGCACCTTGAGCCGGGCACCCACCGCCGTGTCAGGCAGGGTGAGCTTCTTGCGGAAATACACGCTGGGCTGGGCTGGCCGGGTGCGGCGCAGGACGGTGTGCTCGTCCGAGTCCCCATAGCCGAGCTGGCCCGGTCCGCTGCGCCAGGCCGAGTCGTCGAACGACGCACTCGTCCACGCCGGACCCGGGTCCACATTGCCGTCGTCGAAGCGCCAGGAGCCACCGAAGGCAATCGCCACATAGGTGGCCGCGTTGGACAGGGTGAAGGGCGCATCGCTCACGTCGCGCACCTCGGACATCCGCGAGTCGGTGATGCGCACCAGCGCGTTCGTGGAGGCCTCGGCCGGCACGAGCCAGTCGTAGCTCCCCGTATCCGCCACTCCACGGGCGATGCTCTTCCAGGTGCCACCGCCATCCGTCGAGTACTCCAGGTCGACACTTTCGCTCCCCTCCCCGTGGCCCAGCCATTGGATGCGCTCCGCCGTTCCCGCCTGGAAGCGCTCACCACCGTTGGGCCGCTCCACCTTCAGTGACGCCGTGGGGTCATCCCCTCCAGAGACGCTCAGCGACAGCTCGAGGTCGAAGGACACATCGCTCGAGCTCGAGCTGGACTGCTTCACCATCACCGCGAGGGTGTTGGTGCCCTTCACGAAGGCATCGGGCGGGAGGCTGGCCTCGGCCCGCGAGTTCTCCCCGCTGGCCGTGGCATAGGCGGAATGCGCGGTGCTCCCCACGTTGCGCGAGTACACCTGCCTCCCGTTGACCCAGACAGCGAGACCATCATCGAAGAGCACCTCGAGCGCCGCCGCCTCCACCACTCCATCCACGACGAACGTCTTGCGGAAGTAGACGCTGGGTTGGAGCGGGACGGTCTTGCGCAGCACCGTCTTCTCGTCCCCATCGCCATAGCCGAGCTGGGCGGCACCCACGCGCCAGCCCGAGTCGTCATAGCCGGGCGACACCCACGCGGCGCCCGGGTCCACGTTCCGGTCGTCGTACTTCCAGGAGGAGCCGAAGCCCACCACCACCTTTTCACCGGGAGGTGGAGGGGGTGGCGGCGGAGGCGGCGTGACGGGGCCCCCGAGCCGGATGATCTTCGCCACGGACGGTACGCCCCTGCCGTCCACCAGGAACATCATGTAGTGGCCCGGAGGCGCCACGTTGGGGCTGGAGGGCGCGGTGACGGAGAGGTTGCCGCTGCCCGCCCGGAAGGCCATCCGCAGGAAGCGCTGGTTCTCGTCGAAGGCGTGCGTCACAGAGGGCAGACGCACCAACGTCACCTGGGTAATGGACTCGGCCCGGTTGGTGGAGACGGTGAAGCCCTGCCCGTAGCCGAACGTCTCGGGGGCGGAGAGGATGACGGGGCGCTCGCCCTTGAAGAGGTAGGGCGGAGAGAACACCTGCATCGTCTTCACCCGCCGGCTGCCCGCGGAGAGCACACGCCCATCCGGCAGCAGCACCGTCACCCCGTGGTAGCCGCGGTAGGCACCCATCGAGGCGAGCTGGCTCCAGGTCTCGGTGCGCGGATTCCACAGCTCCGTCTCGTAGCGGGGGGAGCCCGGGTCATCGAGCACCGCGCCGCTGTGCCCGCCAGTCACCAGCACCGTGCCGTCGGGTAGGAGGGTGGTGTTGTGCTGCCGGCGCACGTAGCTCATGGGTGCCACCGCACGCCAGGCGGGAGTGGCCTGGTTGAGGTCGATGACCTCGGCGCTGTTGGTAGGAGGAGAATCCCCGCCGATGATCATCACCTTGCCCACGTCGTACATCACCGCCGAGCCGTAGCCGCGCTTGTGGCCGTAGCGCGACCTTGGCCCGGGGCTCCAGGCCCCCGTGCCGCTCGTCGACAGCCACTGCGAGGTCGCTTCCGCGCCGACCATGAGGACCTGTCCGTTGGGCGCGACGAACATCCACGGGTAGTAGGGCAGGAGGCGGGAGGCCCCGGTGAGCTTGCGCCAGGAGTTCGTGGCGGGGGACCAGACCTCCGGGATGGTGTTGGCGACTCCGTCCTCGGTGCCACCCGCCACCACGAGCACCTCTCCATTGGGCAGGGTGGTGTTGGTGGGGTACCAGCGGCCCTTGTCCATGTCCGGAAGCCGCGTCCATTGCAGGGTGAAGGGATCGAAGAGGACCGCGTCCGGCAGGCCGTGGTCGTCCATGATGTGGCCGCCTGCGATCAGCAGCCGCCCGTCCGCCAGGAACGAGTGCCCCGCGCAGAAGATGTTGAAGCCCGGTGGCGTGAGTTGCTGGAGACGGTCCACCGTGGGGTCCCAGAGATAGGGGCCATCGTCTCCCGCGTCCCACTCGGAGAAGAACAGCACCTTGCCGGTCGGCAGCAGGTGGGCGTGCACCGCCGGGACGGGCCATTCCTTCACCGGACCCCACTGTCCCACCACCGAGGGGTCGGCGGTCTGTGCCCCCGCCATGGCGCCCAGGCAGAGCACCCACGCGCACAGCGCCCAGCCCAGGTACCGCCCATGTGCCAATGGTTTCATGCGCCCACTCGCTGAAGCTTGAAGCCCAGAGGGTAGACACGGTCCGCCGCCGGACCATCCCTGCCCCGAGTGGGTAGGAGTGTCGCGAACCAGACGCTACGCACGAAGCGCTCGAAGACGTGGGGAAGCCTGTCCGGCGCGATGCCGATGCCGTGGTCCCTCACCGTGAGGCGCGCGATTCCATTGTCCGAGGTGACGGAGAGCTCGACGGGCTTGTGGTCGCCGAACTTGATGGCGTTGGCCTGAAGGTTGGTGATGACCTGCTCGAGGCGGCTCCTATCCCAGCGGCCCATGACGGGGGTGTCCGCCAGGATGAGGAACCGATGCTCTTGTCCTGGGCGATGAGCGGCACGGCCATGACGGACCGGATGTCGAAGGAGCGCATCACCTCGAGGTGCTCGGCATCATGGCTGAGGGCCCGGAGGAGCTCCTCGGAAATCTCGGGAATGACCTGCGGCTCTCCCGTGCGCAAGGCCACCACCCCCGGCTGGCGTATAGGCGGGATAGAAGCCATGTAGAGGGTGAGGGCTGGAGAGGAGTGGCCGAGAAGGGCCGCAGCCGGGGCCAGCAAGGCCGAGCGCCGCGCCGGGACACGGGACGGAGCAACCCCATGGGGCACCCCCCAGCCCTGGCCGCCCACGATTGAGGCGTGTCGCGCGGCCCTCCTGGACGACCACCTTCCCAGGCCCTCTCCCGCACGCTCAGATGGTCGCTATCAATGAAATACAGGAGCGCACGCCGCGATGAACGGCCCATCCACCGCCCAGGGAGGCTTTACGGGTGGACGATCGTGCCCGATCCACCGCCATTGGTATAAACGAAGGCCAGGCAGTTCCCGTCGGCAGTCCTCGTCATGGTGATGTCCCATCGCGTGAGCGTGCCGCCTTCATTGGCGGTGAAGACGCCATGCCAGGGCCACTGACCTTGGTACCACGTGTCCGCGAAAGCCCGGTCTTGCCCACCCGAGTTGTAGTTCAGATCGTTGAAGGCCAGCAGCGCACGTCCATCGATCGCCACGGTCGTCTGAACGGTTCCGGTCGTGACCACGGGTGAATTCGCGAAGAAGAAGGCCTCGTTGTCGGTGGCAAAGCCGTAGCCGCATGTCACGTCGAGCTCGAAATGCTGGTTGCTCGATTGGAGCTGGAGATAGCCACCGCCGAACATGCCTCCGCTGCCCGGAATCGTATAGACCGTGCCGTCGGTGCTGGAAACCAGGCCCTGAACGTTCTGAGCGTGCTGAGCGCCCAGAGAGTCCTGAAGCCTCTGGGGCCGAGTCGCAGTTGGGACGCCCTGAGGCTGAGCTGGACTATGAGGACCGGTGTCGCCCTCGAAGCCCTGCTGCCCCTGGGGCTCGGGCTCGCCCTGAGGGCTGTTCATCTGGCCGTTGCAGGCCGCAAGGGAAATCATTGCCAGAAGTGTCAGTGAGAGTCTCATGTAATTTCCGTCAGGCAAGAGGTGACCCGAAAGGCCGGGGAGTCTGAAATGGACTCTCCGCGCTCGATAGCAAGCACTGGGCCAGCACGGGTTGAGGGTGCATCGCGAGGGGCGCTCCGCGCTCTGCCAGAGGGCGTGACTCCCAAGGTGAACGTCTGTGAGGAAGACATCGAGGGCTTCGAGGGACGTGCCGACATGCCGCCGACATGCCGCCGACATGTCGGCCCCTGGCCGGGCCGGTGGAGGCGCGTTCCAGGCTCCACTGGCCGCGGGCAGCGCCCTCTCGAGAGCACTGCGTCCGCCCAACAGGGGCCCAGTCCTTCCGCTGCTCCCCGTCACGCTCCCGTCACTCCTGCTCTGTTACACAGGCCCGTATGCAGGCTTTCGAGAATCCTATTGAAATCCTTCAGCCGAGGGCGAATACCATGATGAAGCCATCCAGGAAGTGGAACCTGGCCGAAGTGTTGCGGACGCGCGGCGTGATGATTCTCGGTGCGGCGCTCGTTTTGTCAGCCTGTGGGAGCCTCGAGGAGGCCTCGGCTCCCGTCGAGCAGGCGCTCTCGACCGCGAAGCAGGCCGCGGCCTGCGAGGATTGCGAACCCGGGGGCGGGGGCGGAGGTGGAGGGCCCGTCACTCCCCACATTGAATTCTTCGAAGGCAATAATGCCTCCCAGGACTCGCTGGGCAAGGTCTACCTGCCCCCCAACGGCGAATTCCGTTCCTATGATCTGACCGCAGCGGGGACCAACATCGGCATCCCCAACGACGAGGCACGCTCCATGGTGCTTCGCAATATTCCCGCGGGGACCCTCATCGTCCTCTGCGACTGCCCCCACTCGGCGGAGCAGTGCCTGTTCGCGGACTGGGTCTACTACAAGGTCCGGTATGAAACCATCGTGTCGAAGACCATTGGCTCATTCGAGGAGGACCTCCCCTCAAGTTCGGAAAACCTCGTCATGGGCTATTGGCAGCACCCCTGGCGCAGCGGCAGCGAGCGGGTCATGGATGGCAAGGTGTCCGTCATCCAGGTGTTCGCTCCAGGGGTCCCCGACGAGGTCGTCAGCTCCGTGGGCTGTGACTACTGAGCCCGCGCTCCACAACAGGGGGGCGCTGACTCCGTGCTTCAGGGAGCTCCCCTGCTGCCTGCCGGCCTCAGCGCTTGGATTCACTGTGCCCACGCCAATTTCAAAAGTGCGTCAGAACTGAATTTTTCTCAAGATTCGTCCAAATCAGTTAACAGGGACGTTCCTTGGTCGATGGACGGTCGGGACCAAAGACAGCGCTCCAGCTGGGCCTGGATGTCATCGCCGCCGTGGCGCTCCGCGGAGTACCCTCGGGAGAGCTGTCCGCAGGCTGCTTCACGGTCAGGGGTGAGCAACGATGGTCAGGTGGTGGGGCGGGCCGGGGCCGCCACCGGAAGGACGGTGTGCGCTGCGCGCAGCCGTCAGGAGGGACACTCATGTGGAATGGAATGGGCGCGGGAAGCTTTCGCTCCGCGCTGAAGGTCAACCTACTCTCGGCGGCTGCGCTGATGCTGTGCGCATCCTGCGGAACGCCGGAGCGGGGGACAACAGAACGAGAAGGGCAGCTGGGCTCGGTTGCATTTCAGGTCCAGACCCCCAGCGTCGACACGGACGACGATGGCATGGACGACGAGTGGGAGGCCCAGTACTTCGGGAACCTGTCACGCAACGGGACAGATGACTTCGACAGCGATGAGATGACCGACCTGGAAGAGTACAGCCAGGCGTTCAACCCCACCGTCAAGGACTCCTTCCAGGATGCGGATGGAGACCGCTACCCCAACATCTTCGAGCTGCGCAACGGAGGAGATCCGAACAATGCATCGAGCCATCCGTCGCCGACGTACACGGTGAATGCGGCGGGAGGAGGCACGCACACGACGGTCAACGCAGCCGTGACGGCAGCGAATGTGACGAACGGCGCGTATCAGATCATCGCAGTGGCACCGGGGGTCTATGCTGGCAGCGGGAACGTTGGAATCTCCATCGCCGCGTCGAAGCCGAAGCTGCTCATCATCGGCACGGGCGGGGCGGAGAAGACAGTCATGGACGGGGGAGGCACGACGACAGGGTGGACTGTGAACAACTCGTCTGTCATCGAGTCGCTGACAATCCGAGGGACGACGCGGGCATTGTACATATCCAACTCGACGCAGCAGGAAGTGCGGCTGGTGGACGTGTTGGTGAAGGACAACGCCGGGTCATCCCTGCCTGGCGGGCTGTACGTGGGGAGTGGAGCGAAGGTGTACGTGACGGGCTCCACGTTCCTCAACAACACCAACAGCAGCACGTCCACGACGGCTGGACAGCAGGTGGAGGTGAATAACGGAGTGCTGACACTCACCAACACGGTGGTGTGGGGCAGCGGGACAACCGGCACGCCGCTTTACCTCAACCCCACCAATGGCCAGCTGGTGAGTCAGCACAGCCTGGTAAAGGGGAGGACGTTGACGGGGACGGGCAACCTGCCCGGAGACACCGACCCGAAGCTGCGGTTTGACGGGCGGTTGCAGTGGAACTCTCCGCTGCTGCGCGCAGGCGTGGTGGGCACCTTCTCCCAGTGGGACATGGACCTGGAGGCGCGGCCAGCGACGACGCCGGACGTGGGTGCGGACCAGTGGGTAGACGCGGATGGGGATGAGCTGGCGGACGTCTGGGAGATGGAGCAGGCGGGGAACCTGACGACACTGACGGGCAGGGCGCAGGACGCCGACAGCGACGGGCTCACCAACGAGCAAGAGTATGGGCTGGGCGCCAAGGCAGCCGTCGCGGACACGGACGAGGATGGCCTCTCGGATGGTGCGGAGCTGAACCAGCATGGAACCAACCTGCACAAGGCGGACACGGATGGTGATGACATGCCGGACGGGTGGGAGGTGTCCAACGCCCTGAACCCGCTCGTCGCGAATCGGTTCGAGGACGCGGACGGGGACCGTTACCCCAACGTGTTCGAGTATGCCCGGTCGAGCAACCCGCAAGATGCTCAGTCCACGCCGACGCCCAACTACACGGTGAATGCGGCGGGAGGAGGCACGCACACGACGGTCAACGCAGCCGTGACGGCAGCGAATGTGACGAACGGCGCGTATCAGATCATCGCATTGGCACCGGGAGTCTATGCTGGCAGCGGGAACGTTGGAATCTCCATCGCCGCGTCGAAGCCGAAGCTGCTCATCATCGGCACGGGCGGGGCGGAGAAGACAGTCATGGACGGGGGAGGCACGACGACAGGGTGGACTGTGAACAACTCGTCTGTCATCGAGTCGCTGACAATCCGAGGGACGACGCGGGCACTGTACATATCCAACTCGACGGAGCAGGAAGTCCGGCTGGTGGACGTGTTGGTGAAGGACAACGCCGGGTCATCCCTGCCTGGCGGGCTGTACGTGGGGAGTGGAGCGAAGGTGTATGTGACGGGCTCCACGTTCCTCAACAACACCAACAGCAGCACGTCCACGACGGCTGGACAGCAGGTGGAGGTGAATAACGGAGTGCTGACACTCACCAACACGGTGGTGTGGGGCAGCGGGACAACCGGCACGCCGCTTTACCTCAACCCCACCAATGGCCAGCTGGTGAGTCAGCACAGCCTGGTAAAGGGGAGGACGTTGACGGGGACGGGCAACCTGCCCGGAGACACCGACCCGAAGCTGCGGTTTGACGGGCGGTTGCAGTGGAACTCTCCGCTGCTGCGCGCAGGCGTGGTGGGCACCTTCTCCCAGTGGGACATGGACCTGGAGGCGCGGCCAGCGACGACGCCGGACGTGGGCGCGGACCAGTGGGTAGACGCGGATGGGGATGAGCTGGCGGACGTCTGGGAGATGGAGCAGGCGGGGAACCTGACGACACTGACGGGCAGGGCGCAGGACGCCGACAGCGACGGGCTCACCAACGAGCAAGAGTATGGGCTGGGCGCCAAGGCAGCCGTCGCGGACACGGACGAGGATGGCCTCTCGGATGGTGCGGAGCTGAACCAGCATGGAACCAACCTGCACAAGGCGGACACGGATGGTGATGACATGCCGGACGGGTGGGAGGTGTCCAACGCCCTGAACCCGCTCGTCGCGAATCGGTTCGAGGACGCGGACGGGGACCGTTACCCCAACGTGTTCGAGTATGCCCGGTCGAGCAACCCGCAAGATGCTCAGTCCACGCCGACGCCCAACTACACGGTGAATGCGGCGGGAGGAGGCACGCACACGACGGTCAACGCAGCCGTGACGGCAGCGAATGTGACGAACGGCGCGTATCAGATCATCGCATTGGCACCGGGAGTCTATGCTGGCAGCGGGAACGTTGGCATCTCCATCGCCGCGTCGAAGCCGAAGCTGCTCATCATCGGAACGGGCGGAGCGGCGAAGACAGTCATGGACGGGGGAGGCACGACGACAGGGTGGGTTGTGAACAACTCGTCTGTCATTGCGTCGCTGACAATCCGAGGGACGACGCGGGCGCTGTACATATCCAACTCGGCGCAGCAGGAAGTCCGGCTGGTGGACTTGTTGGTGAAGGACAACGCCGGGTCATCCACGCCTGGCGGGCTGTACGTGGGGAGTGGAGCGAAGGTGTACGTGACGGGCTCCACGTTCCTCAACAACACCAACAGCAGCACGTCCACGACGGCTGGACAGCAGGTGGAGGTGAATAACGGAGTGCTGACACTCACCAACACGGTGGTGGGGGGCAGAAGGACAACCGGCACGCAGCTTTATCTCAACCCCACCAATGGCCAGCTGGTGGGTCAGCACAGCCTGGTAAAGGGGCAGACGCTGACGGGGACGGGCAACCTTCCTGGAGACACCGACCCGAAGCTGCGCGCGGATGCACGCCCGCGCAGCACCTCCCCGCTCCGAGGAGCGGGCCTGACCGTGCCTTCCTCCAGGTTCGACATGGAGCTAGAGAACCGGCCACAGGTGAACCCGGACATCGGGGTGGACCAGTGGGGAGATCAGGACGCGGATGGGCTGCCGGATGGGTGGGAGCTGGCAGAGACAGGAGGCCTGTCCGCGCTGAGCGGCACAGACGCCGATGCGGACGAGTTGAGTGACCTGGGGGAGTACGACTGGGAGACCGAGCCACTCAATCATGACACGGACGGCGACCTCGCCCCGGATGGACGCGAGGTGCAGTTCGGCACCAACCCGAACGTCCCGGACAGCATCGACATCGGAGTGGACCTCAACCAGGACGGAATCCTGGATGGAATCGGGGTGCAGCTGGGCTACCTGTTGGGCAGCCTCGACATGGACGGCGACTCCCTCTCCAATGCGGATGAGCTGCTGAGAGGGACGAACCCGCTGCGGGCTGACTCGGATGGGGACGGGGTCTCCGACGGGCAGGATGTCTTCCCGCTGGACCCGCTCATGAACTCGTTCCCTCAGGTGCCTTCGGACGTGACGCCTCCGCTCATCCAACTGACGGCCCCCTGGAACGCTGTCCCGCTCTAGACGCCCTCTCTTCGCCAGACGCGAACACAGGAATTTTCAAATGAAACACAACGCTCGCATCATCGGGCTGGCCCTGCTCATCCTGGGGGGCTTCATCATGGCTGTCGGCATCCTCAAGCCCGCCACCCCTCTTTTCAGGTTCGACCCCACCCTCTCCAGGACCCCCCAGCCGAGCAAGAGCCTGGAGCTGGTGGAGGACTGGGTGCCGCCGGAGCCCATGCGGACCGCCGTGGCGACACGGCAGGCGCGCGTGGAGCGGCCGAAGGAGTTCGGCTTGTCCTCGCGCCCCGTGAGCGCCGAGCCCTCCGTCGAGGAGCTGCGGAGCCTGCCCTTCTTCTCCGAGCCGCTGGTGCCCGTGCCCGGGAACTCCTCGGCTCGCGAAACGCAAGCCCTTGCAGCCGCGCTGCAGGAGTATCAGTCCGCTGCCGACGTGGAACGGACGGAGCCTCTCCTGCGGTTCGTCCGGGAGTACCCGGACTCCCGCTGGTCGCCGGGCCTGCTCCTCAACCTGGGGACGATTGCTTACGAGACGGGCTACTTCCAGCAGGCGCTCGGTCACTGGCAGCGCGCCTGGGAGCTGGCAAAGGCAGGCACGGACCTGGAGTCCCAGCAGATTGCCAACCGCGCCGTGGCTGAGTACGCGAAGATGAACGCCCGCGTTGGCCGCGCGGACGAGCTGGACCGCATCTTCGACGAGGTGAAGGACCGCACCTTCATGGGGGACGCGCGCGTCAAGCTGGAGGGCGCTCTGGAGGGCCGCTGGGTGATGAAGAACCGGCCGGGGGTGGCGTTCCGCTGCGGCCCCTACGCGCTCACCAACATCGCGCCGTTGCTGGATGCCGAGGCGGCCAGGCGCTCCTCGGAGTTCCTCGCGGGCGTCCAGTCTCCTCCCGAGGGCTTCTCCCTGACCGAAGTCATGGGCATGTCCCAGCAGCTGGGGCTGAAGCTCCAGATGGCCAGACGCGCTCCTGGCAGCAGCGTCATCGTCCCGGCTGTCGTCCACTGGAAGGTGGGCCACTTCGGCGCGCTGGTGCGGGAGATGGGGGGCAAGTACCTCCTCGAGGATCCCACCTTCGGAAACGAGGTGTGGCTGAGCCAGGCCGCGCTCGACCATGAGGCCAGCGGCTACTTCCTGGTGCCGGAGGGGCCGCTGCCTTCCGGGTGGGCACCGGCGATGCCGGAGGAGGCCAGCCAGATCTACGGCAAGGGCCATTCGGGCAGCACGGACCCGGATGAGACGGGAGAGGACGACGAGCAGACGCCCACCGACTGTCGGGACGATCCGAATCTGGCGATGGCGACCTACAGCTTCCACATCCTGCTGGCCAGCTTGAGCATCGTGGACACGCCGGTGGGCTACCCGGCCGCCCTGGGGCCGGACGTCCGCGTGCGGGTGAGGTACAACCAGCGCGAAGCCAGCCAGCCTGCGACGCCACAATTCACCAGCTTCAGCCCGCAGTGGGTGAGCAACTGGGTGTCCTACCTCGAGGACAACACGAGCAACCCGGGGGCGGACGTCAAGCTCCGCCTGCGCGGCGGCGGTGGAGAAGTGCACAAGGGCTACAACAGTCAGACGCAGACGTATGCACCCCAGTCCAAGAGCGGCGGCGTGCTTCACAGGCTGTCTGCCAATACCTACAAGAAGGTCCATCCCGATGGGAGGGAGGAGTACTACGAGCACTACATCGGGACGGTGGGGGCCCAGCGCAAGGTGTTCCTGAGCCGCGTGCGAGATGGCCAGGGCAACGAGGTGGCCCTGGAGTACAGCCCCACGTACCCCACTCGTATCCACCGGATCGTGGACGCGACGGGGCTTCCCACGACCTTCTCCTATGAGTACTCGGGCCAGCCCTACCTGGTGACCCGCGTGGAGGAGCCGTATGGCCGCGCGGCGACCTTCACGTACGCCTCCTTCGGCGGGGTGCTGCGTTTGCAGTCCATCCAAGACGTGTATGGGATTATTTCCTCCTTCACGTATGCCTCGAATGGGGAGGTGGTGGCGCTCACCACGCCCTATGGACAGACGACCTTCGAGCTGAGCCCGCTGAAGATCGGGGGCGGCTATGACCTGATCCGGTATGCCGTCGCGACGGACCCCTACGGGAGCAAGGAGCGCGTCGAGTACAACACGGACACCGCGCAGACCGGTGTCCCGCCCACATTGGAGCAGCCCTACCCGAACTCGGCGCTGGTGAGCTTCCAGACGTCTGACAACGACGATCGCAACTCGTTCTACTGGGACAAGCAAGCGATGAAGCTGGGAGAGGGGGACTACTCGAAGGCCTACCTGTACCAGTGGATACAGCCGTCATCCGCGGACGTGGCCATGAGCATCCTCCAGACCGAGAAGCCGCCGCTGGAGGGACGCATCTTCTACAACTACCCGGGACAGACGAGCTCCGCGATTCAAGGCACGCTGGCCCAGCCCTCCGTGATCGCGCGGGTAGTGAGGGACGCGCAAGGCGTGAACAGGACGCAGGCGTACCGCTACCAGTACAACACCATTGGCAATCCGACGAGGTTCATTGACCCGCTGGGCCGCGAGACCGTCATCGAGTATGCGCCGGGTGGCATCGACATCCTCTCGGTGAAGCAGAAGGTGGGAGAGTCCAACGGGCAGCCCGTGTGGGCGACACTGGTGACGTACACCTATGACCCGAGCTTCCCGCCGCACCTGCCCGCCACCCTCACCGACGGCTCCGGGAAGACGACCCACTTCACCTACTCTCCCCAAGGGCAGGTGCTCACCCTCACCAATGCCAACAACGAGGAGGTGACCTTCACATACGAGACGGAGCCGACCCAGAACGGCTACCGGCGGCTGCTCTCCATCACCGGCGCCGTGCCGGGCGGAGACCGCACCTTCACGTATGACAGCTTGGACCGGGTGCGCACGGTGACGGACTCCGAGGGCTTCACCGTCACATATGACTATGACAGCCTGGACCGCGCCCGGACGGTGACCTTCCCGGACAGCTCCTTCGAGCAGGTGGAGTTCGTGGACCACAGCGCGGTGGCCTCCCGCGACAGGGAGGGCCGCTGGACCCGGTACGCCTACAACAAGCTTCGCGAGCGGGTGTTGATCCGCGACCCGGAGCAGCGTGTGACGCAGCTCCAGTGGTGCCGCTGTGGGCAGCTGGGCCGCCTGGCGGATGGTGAGGGCAACGTCACGGAATGGAAGCGGGACGAGCAGGGCCGCGTGATGCAGAAGACCTACGCGAGTGGCGGCTTCACGACGTACGGGTATGACTTCTCCGGCCGGCTCCTCACGCAGGTAGACCCCATGGCCCGGACGAAGACGTACGAGTACACGCTCGACGACCAGGTGTCGAAGGTGGACTACAGCGACTCCGCCACGGCCGACGTCACGTATGCCTATGAGCCGTGGTTCCCGCGGATCAGCTCGCGGACGGATGGCTTGGGGACCACGGCGTACGCCTACAAACCCTATGATGGTATCGCGCTGGGCGCAGGAGAGGTGTCGGACATCGACGGTCCGTTCTCCGATGACTCGCTCAAGTACACCTACGACGCGGTGGGGAGGCTCAAGAAGCTGGAGGTGGTGGACGACGCGACGAAGACCGTCGCCAGCTACTCGGAGGACTTCACCTACGATGCGCGTGCGCGGGTGACGGGCCTCACGAGCGGGCTTGGCACCTTCACGCTCGGCTACGTGGGGCAGTCCTTCCGTCCCTCTGTCGTGGACTACCCCAACGGGATGCAGGTGGCGTACGACTACTACGGACCCACGGGAGACTACCTGCTGAAGCAGATCAAGAACCTCTCCGCGGGCCCTGCCGCCCGGACCGTACTCTCGCAGTTCGACTACACCTTCAACCCGGACCGCACCCTCAGCACGTGGACGGTCAGCCGGCCTCAGGGTGGGCCCACCACCTGGACGTTCGGTCACGACGGTGCGGGACAGCTCACCCGGGCCGAGCGTCGCGACGGAAGCAACACCCTGCTCGAGTCGGCGCGGTATGGATACGACAAGGCCACGAACCGGACCCAGGCCATCTCCGGCGACGTGACGCCGGTGAACGGCGAGTTCAACAACCTGAACCAGCTGCTCTCGGAGCGCGGCTTCGGGCCGACGAACTTCGAGGGGACGGTGGATGAGCCCGCGGCGGTGGTGGTGAACGGGAAGCCCGCGAAGGTGACGTCGACAGCGGGCGGGCCGCCGTACCGGTTCCAGGCCGAGATCGACCTCCCCCAGGGGACGAGCCAGATCGTTGTCACCGCGACGGACGGAAACAACAACTCCGCGAGCCAGACCTATCAGGTGACGGCGGAGGGGACGACGGCGCTCTACGAGTACGACGCGAACGGGAACCTCCGCTTCGAGCGGGACCCGGGGGGCGCCGTGCGCAAGGAGTACCGGTGGGACCAGGAGAACCGGCTCGTTCGCATCCTGGAGGGAGCACACGAATCGGTGTTCGAATATGACGGCAGCTCGCGCAGGGTGCGCATCTCCAAGCTGGAGAACGGAGCCGTGACTCAGAGCCACACCTTCGTGTGGTGTGGCCCCAGGAGCTGCCAGAAGCGCAATGGCGCAACGGTGGAGCGGAGCTACTACCAGTACGGCTACACGGACGGCGCCGGGGCCCACTTCTATACGCAGGACCACCTTGGCAGCATCTGGGATGTCGTCGCTGGCAACGGCACCACGGTGGAAGCGCGGCTCCGGTACAGCCCGTGGGGCCAGGTGACGGAGGAGAGCGGTGCAGGTGTCACCGACTTCGCCTACACCGGCCACTATCTCGACCGGCCGAGCGGACTCAGCCTTGCTCAGTACCGGGCCTATGATTCGAGGAAGGGCCGCTGGCTGTCACGTGACCCGCTGTTCGATCGCGACAGGAGTGGCCACCTCAGCGCATGGTATTCCGGTCAGGCGACCAACCTCTACGCCTATGTCGGAAACAGGCCCCTGGAGCTCGTGGATCCGGATGGGCTGGCCTGGAGGAACTGGAGGAGGGCCGGGCAGGTCTTCGTCCTGGGGATGAGGCTCTTGAAGGGCCAGCTCGATGATGCCGTCGAAACCGTTATCAAGCGTCCGCCCACCAGTGAGGCCGAGAAGGCCCGGAAGATCAAGAAGCACAACAAGTCCAACAAGGAGGATTGTGGAGGCGATGGAGACCCTCCCGATGAGGATCTAGACTTCCTCGAGGAGCTGAAAAGGAAGGGCCTTTACTTTACGCCCGAGGACCTCCTGGACCTCATCCCGTCGCCCCCCATCCTCAATCCCTGCCTGCTCGACCCGAAGCTCTGCTCACAGCAGGATCCGTACAACATGGTAACGTAGCAAGGAGACCCCGAAGGGAGGTTCGGCGGTGGGACTCATCGCGTGGTTGGAGCTTCGCCTCGCCGGAACCGACCTTCCCCAACGGCTGATGGGCGGCGTGCTGGTCTGTGGGGACGCCGCTCAGCAGGAACTCACCGGGGAGGCGCTGGAGCTGATTGACCAGTACTCCCCGGAGAGGAGAGCCCAGCGAAAGGGCTTGCTGAACAGGGTGGTGGCCACAGAGAAAGACTCCAGCTACTCGCGAGAGATTGGCGTCGTGTATGTGAACTTTCGCGAATGGACAGACGCTTTTTCTTTGGGGGTGCTGCTTCTGTATTACCTGGAGCATGGGCGCATGTTTGCGGCATTGCCCAAGGTACGGCTTCCGGACGTGAAGGCGAGGATTCGGGCGAGCTGGATTGCGCCCAGGCGCTTTGCCGCGTGGTATGGCGAGACGCACGACCTGGAGGAAGAGGAGGTCGGGGCCATGATGGAGATGATCGAGGCAATCAAGGACGCCCAGCTCCGGCGAGCAGAGAGGACGGGGCTGTACTGGCGCGTTCGGCGCCTGCTCGAAGCGCTCCGGCTTTAGTACTACATGAGGTCCAGCACGTACGCCGACACGCGCGGGTCCTTCCCCGTCAGCCCCTTGAGCTCCGGAACGAAGTACGGGTTGGGCAGGAATCGCACCCGTCCGCCTTCAATCCGCTACCACCACGTCGAACTCCGGACAGGTACCTACGACCGGGGTATGACTGCGCGTGCGCGAACTTCGGAGTATGAGATTGGACGCGCCACTGGAACGGGCGCTCGCCGATTCCCTCGAGATGCAGAACCAGGAGCAATCTATGTTCATGGTCCGGACGCAGTGGAAGGTCGGGCTGGCCGCCCTGCTCGCGGTGACGGTCCTCGCTATTCCAGGCGCGGTCGTGGCGAGTGGCTCGCACGACTCCATCGCCGAGGCGCGCCAGCAGCCCCTGGATAGCACTGTGACGGTGGTGGGCGTGGCGACGTCGTTCACCGGAGCCTTCTTCCCCAATGACAATGGCTTCGCCATCCAGGAGAAGAAGGCCGGCATCTACATCCTCGACTCGCTCGATGCGGACATCCAGGTCGGCCAGGTGGTCCGGGTGACGGGCAAGCTGACCAACTCCTTCGGGCAGGTGCTCAGCGTCGAACCGACCTCCATCGAGGTGCTGGGCGAGGCGAATGAGCCCCCGCCCCACCCCGTGATGACGGGCGATGTGAGCGAGGAGACCGAGGGCCGCCTCGTCCGCATCAAGGGCACCATCGTCAGCGATATCGAGGATGACGCCCCCTTCGGGTTCAAGTTCGCGGTGGATGACGGCACCGGCCCCACCTTCGTGTTCGTCAATGCCGGCACGGGCATCGACGTGAGCGGGCTGGAGCAGGGCCAGCGCGTCGTCATCCAGGGCTTCAGCGGAGAGTTCCTTGGGGAGTACGAAGTGGACCCCGTGTTCCAGGAGGACATCCGCATCCTCCCGTCACCGTGAGGGCCCCTCTTCTTTCCAACCCCCTGCGTTACGCGCCCGGATAGGCGGAAGTCTCCGGGGAAGGTGTCCGGGGAAGGTGTCGGGGAAGGTGTCAAAGAACTCGTTCCGACACCTCGTCTCCTACGAATCGTCTGACACCCTTCCGGCAGACACCCTTCCGGCACCTTTCGCCTGCCTCCACACTGCGGACAGGCGAACACGTCCAGTGCGAACGTCCTGGGGAGCAGCCCGGCCCAATCGACCCGCGCCATCCTCTGCTTCCTCGGCTCTTCCACCGTTGCGGCCAAGGAGAGGCTCTCCTTCTGTGGGCCCGCCTCCGTCCCCGCTTGAGGGAGCAGAAATGGACGGAGCCTGGCGCCCGGAGCGAAGAGGCCATGAAACCTCGTGAGGTTCGCCCGGGGCGGAGGCACCAGGGACGCCACACGTCGTAACAGTTCCAGTTCGGTGAAGAGCAGGTGCGTGGTGCCGTTCGGCAGCGGGCGCTTCATGCGCCAGGCAATGCGGCCGTCCTCAGCTCGTGACAAACGCGCCAGCGCCAGCGCACCGCGTGCCCCGTAGCGGCCTGGCCGCTCCACATCCCATTCGCAGACTACGACACCTGCAGGGCCGGTTTCGGGCTGCGTAACCATCACCCTGCCGACTCATCCGCTCCAAGGCGTGCAGCTGCCGGTCATCCGCACCGCCCGTAGCCAGGACGGCAGGCGGTACATCGACGTGGAGCACCCACCTGGCTGGTGCATGAGACTTCCCGTCGAGTGGACGGACCGCTCCTCACCTCTGGTCCCACCCAGCATCGGCGGTCGTGAGGTTCGCCTCGGCATTTCCGACCTGCTCAAGCTCGCTGATGCTGTAGAGGTGGCACTTCGCCAAGAGCATGCCCTGCCGCCTGCCTATGACTCAGCGGCTGCGCATAGCTTTATCCATGTTGCCCCCTCCAGCCCTTCAACCCGCACTGCCTTGGCCAACACTGCCCGCCGCAATCCGACAAGACCTCCTCAGAGCGTGGACGACCCTCCTGCACAAAATGCTTCGCGCCGAGGCCGCAAGCGCGGAGGAAAGCGATGAACGAGAAGATTCGAGCAACCCATCTGGAGCGGCGCGCGATTGTCTACCTGCGACAGTCCACACTCAAGCAGGTCCACGAACACCATGAATCCACCGCTCGCCAGTATGCCCTGCAACAGCGGGCCTCGGAGCTGGGTTGGCCGACCGAGCGGATAGATACCTTGGACGAGGACATGGGCCAGAGTGGTGCAAGCGCGAGCTGGCGTGCAGGATTCCAACGGCTGGCCGAGGACGTCGCACGCGGACGAGTGGGCGCCATCTTCTCCCTGGAAGTTTCGCGCCTGGCCCGCTCCTCAGCGGACTGGCACCGCCTGCTCGAACTGTGTGCCCTGGCCGATGTCCTCATCGCAGACGAGGACTCGGTCTACAGCCCTCGGGATTACAATGACCGGTTGTTGCTCGGCCTCAAAGGGACCATGAGCGAGGCCGAGCAGTACTGGATGCGCCTTCGCCTGCAGGGGGGCAGGCTCTCCAAGGCCAAGCGGGGCGAACTCTTTCTCCCGCCACCGGTCGGCTACGAGTGGGATGAATCGACTCAGCGCTTGCGCCTCGACCCCGACGAGCAGGTCCAGCGCATGGTGCGCCTGGTCTTCGAGCGCTTCCGCATGGAGGGCAGTGCCTTCGCGGTCATGCGCTACTTCGAGAGAAATGGGCTGAAGATGCCCGTCCGAGATCAACGCATGCACCAGGTGCGCTGGGGCCCTACACGTCACGGCACCATCCTCCAGATGCTTCACAATCCTGCATACGCGGGTGCCTACGTCTTTGGACGCCGCGAGGAGCAGCTGGCGTTGGTGGATGGTCAGTTGAAGCGACGGCGCATCACCAGGATGCCGCAGGAAGAATGGAAGGTATGCCTGCGCGACCACCACCCAGCATACATTCCCTGGGAGGATTACCTAGCCAACCAGAAGAAGCTTCATGAAAACCGCTCCAACTCCAAGTTGCCAGACCAACGTGGTGCTGCCCGCGAAGGGCACGCTCTGCTGCAGGGCCTCGTGCTGTGTGGGCGGTGTGGCCACCGCATGCAGACGCGCTACCATGGCCGACGACGCCATGCGTACTACGAGTGCCGTAGTCCCACGCCAGAAGGTGGCGACAAGAGCATGTGCTGGATGGTCGCAGCAGCAGCGATTGATGAGGCCGTTGCCAGGCTCTTTCTTGAGGTAACCCAGCCCCCAGAAATCGAACTCGGGCTTGCCGTTGCCCGAGAGGTGGAACGCCAGGTGGGTGAGGTCCATCACCAATGGAAGTTGCGCTTGGAGCGTGTCCGCTATGAGGCTCAACTGGCGGAGCGGCGCTATAAGGCCATTGACCCAGACAACCGTGTCGTGGCCCGGACCCTTGAGCGCGAGTGGAACGACCGTCTTCGCGAACTCGAAGAGACTGAGCATGAGTATCAGGCGGTTCTCCAGCGCGAGAAGCTCGAACTGACGGACAAGGACCGGGCGAAAATAATTGCTCTCGCCAAAGACCTGCCTCGCGTCTGGCATGCGAAGAGCACGACCAATGCAGAGCGCAAAAATCTCCTACGCATCCTCGTGCGAGAGGTAACGCTGAACCCGATCGAAGTGCCCGAGCGGATGACGCGTATTCAGGTGGTCTGGCAGACGGGGGCGGTCAGTGACTTCAGCGTTCCACGCCGTACTCGATTCGATGCAAGGAAGACCTCCGCCGAGGCTATCGAGTGCATTCGCATGCTATTCGAAGAAAAGAAGAGCGATGACGAGATCGCGGCCGAACTCAATCGACGCGGCTTGCGCTCCGGGGTCGAGCGTCCGTGGGATGCGAAGGCAGTGAGTTGGGTCCGCTGGCGCCACGGCCTCCATCGCGTGCCCGTGCCACCGCAGGCAGGGAGGCAGCCCACTCGCCGAGTTGATGGCCTCTACTCCGTGCGCGGGGTGGCTGAGTACTTCAACGTCACCAGGTGGATAGTTTACTACTGGATAAAAGAGGGCTGGCTCAAGGGCGTCGAGGGCGGTGGGATGGGGCGCTGCTGGTGGTTCAAACTGGATGGCCAGGCAATCAAGCGCCTGACTGATGCCAGGGCCCGAGGGTATGGGCCAGGCGGGCGCAGCCATTCCAAAACCCATCTCCAGGAAGAGGGGCATTATGCATAGCGCACCCAGTCCCTGCCTGTCGTTGGCATGCAGGTGCGTCTTGGCGTGCAGGGAGAAGCCCTCCAGGAAGGCGCACCGGGGCTGCTTTCGGGGAGGAGGCCGCACGTCCACCTCTGTCCAGCCCCTCCCCAGCCACACCTCGCCAGGGCACACGCTACCGCCAGGCTCCCACGAGACTCCGCCAGGCCCGCACTGGGAGTGCCAGGCGGCAGGTTCGATTCCCGCCGCCTCCACATTCAGAAGCTCAGTAATCCCGAGGGGTTGCTGGGCTTTTTCTTTGCCCTCGTTTCCGCATGTGCCCTCAGTGTGCCCCTTCGGCGCTTCTGGCCGGAGCGGCGTGGAGCTGGGGCACAGGGAGGTCGAGCTGCTGCACGGCGCTCGCCCGTACCTCGGGGGACAGGTGGGCATAGCGCTCTGTCATCTCGATGGTCGCGTGCCCCATCAGCTCCTGGATCGCCTTGAGCGGCACGCCACGCATCGCGAGATGGCTCCCGTAGGTGTGCCGCAGGTCGTGCCACCCGATGCGGCCCTGCTCGCGGCAGATGTCCGCCTCGCGAAGCGCACGCTCCAGAGGGCCCTTCATGGTCCCGTTCGTGTGTGGCTGCCCGTCCGCCTGACAGAACACGTAGGGACCGCGCAGGTGCCGGTGTGCCTTGAGCGCTTCCAGGGCCGAGCCCGGGAGATCGACCGTCCGCTCGCGCCCGCCCTTGGGAAGCCCCGTCACGCCGCGCCAGATGGTGCGCCGGACGTGCAGCTTGCCGCGCTGCAAGTCCACGTCGCCCCACTGGAGCCCGATCAGCTCGCCTTGCCGCAGTCCCGTC
Organism: Archangium lansingense; assembly: GCF_026626635.1. Taxonomy (GTDB): domain Bacteria; phylum Myxococcota; class Myxococcia; order Myxococcales; family Myxococcaceae; genus Archangium; species Archangium lansingense. The sequence continues at coordinate 11,469,654 of NZ_JAPNKA010000001.1, read as the reverse complement.
TTGAGCGCCACGAGCACGACCGCGCGCCAGTCAGGGGCCGCAGCGGCGACCACCCGCTCGGCTTCCTCAAAGCTGAGAAAGTCAAACGCCGCCTTCGCAGTCTTGAAGAGCTTGACGCGCGGAACGTGCGTGATGATGCCGTGCTCCTGTGCGAGCGACAGCATTTTGCGAACCACCGTTAGCGCGTTGTTGATGGTCTTGAGGCTCAGAAGCGCGGGCTGGATGTCCTTACGCTTGCGAATGGCTGCCTTTGTGGGGGCATCCTTTCGGGCGCGGGCTCCCGACGTCTTCTTGCGCATGGCCGCTTTGAAATCCTCGATCTCAGCCAGACCGATGGAGTCCAACGGCATACGACCAAGAGCCGGAATGACGTGCTGGTCGAGGATTTGGCGCTTGGAAACGACGCTTGAATATTTGTTGTTGTTCTCGCTGTACGTGAGGAAGCGCGGGACAAACTCTTCGACCGTTGGCACCCGGCCCGCCTCGCTGTGCTTTTCCTTTCCGAAGGAACCCGTCAGGAGTGCGTGCCGGATCTGACGCTCGTATTCCTCAGCGCCCCGGCGAGTGTTGATAGGCGATGCCTTGCGCACGCGCTCAACCCTCCCGCTCGGGTGCTGATACTTGACGTCGATCCACCACGCTTCCTGCACCTTGCCCTCCTTGGTCTTCCACTTCCGCAGTCTGACGCTCATGGTTTCTTTCCAAGCGCGGGACTGCTGTTACCCGGCGTCCAGGATAGCAGAACGCTCCGGCGAAGTCGGACAGATCGACCGATGTGGAGAACTCCCGGCACCTCGCCGCGCCGGATCGACTCATAGAGCGTTTTCCGGTTCACGCGCAGGAGAACGGAGGCTTCGTCCACGGTAAGGAATTCAGGCGCACTGGAATCAGACCCTGGGGGCGTCGGCAGGCTTGGAGCTGGCGAAATGGTGAGCGTTTCCACAGCGCCTAAATGCGTGCGGCTTCTTGACGTGGCTCAGGCAGGCAGCGGCAGCGGGACAGCGGGTGTCAAGCGTCAAGCGTCAATTGGGCTGTTCCAACAATCCTATAGCCGTATACCTCGCGTGTGTTCATATACCCTCATCTCCTACTCCTACATCAACTTTTCTCTAGGGGTTTTATAGAACAGAGGCTTGACGGCTTGACGGCCGGGGCCGTGCGGTCGGCGACCAACCAAGGGCAGGCGTCAAGCGTCAAGCGTCAAGCGAGAGTTCCCAACATCCTCTAGCCATATATCTCGCGTGTGTTCATATGCCCTCATCTCCTACTCCTACATCAACTTTTCTCTAGGGGGTTTATAGAACAAGGCTTGACGGCTTGACGGCGTGACAACAAAGGGAACCGCGTTGCTGTAGCAGCGAGCAATCTAGTCAGTGCTAGGCGCTTATCGGCCCCCCATGCCGTGCCATCCCATGAGGCCCCCCCGGTTCGGATTTCCGGAGCGCCGTCACTTGGAACCTTGCTCGGAGGTCGCACACGCTCAGAAAATTTCCAAAAAAACTCGCGGGCGCGGTTGGGTTTTGCCGTCCGTACCCCCTGAAATCTTGCCGAAACGACCCCCATAACCGGATGGATGCCGCTGCGTCGGCTACGGGCAGAGCAGGCACACCCCGGCACGCTCCACGGTCCCCGAGGTGCCGCTGCCCGCCCTTGGCACCGCACTCGCCCGAGCGTCGGCTGCCGCGCTCCTGGAGCCCCTCCACAGGCCCGCCGTGCTGTCTCTCGCGTCTGGTGGCTCCACTGCCCGGCTTTTGCCCGGCCAGCAACCAAGCGCGCCCCAACAGACTGCGGCGCATTCCGCAGGCAGCTCGGCAGAAGTGAGCGCCGACGCCGTCAGCGGCGAATGAGCCACAGAGAAAAACCGCACCCATTTACCGGGAGGAATGAAGAAGCCGATCACACGATCCCTTCAGCTTGCAGCCGTTCGGAAGGATGCGGCTGCGCTGACCGCCGTCGAGGCTGGGAGCGGTCAACGTGTCTATACGTTCAGGGCGAGCGACGGCGATTTCGATCGGTACTCCGACCGCCTGAGCGTGAAGGGTTGGCGCGTCGACGCCTACAACGCGAACGGCGTCGTCTTGTTCAACCACGACGACGGCGCACAGGCGGCGAGCACGGGAGCCGAGCCCGCGCTGCCCATTGGTAAGGGGCGCGTCTACGTCGAGGGCGACGCGCTGATGATCGACATCGTCTTTGACGACGAAGACGACTTCGCGCGCAAGGTCGAGCGCAAGGTCGCGAAGGGCATTCTTAATGCTGTCAGCGTTCGCTACCTCATGCTTCCGGGGCAGTACCGGCAGAACGAGCGCGGCGGCTTCGACTGTGACACGCAGGAATTGCTCGAAGTCTCGATCGTGACAATCCCGGGGAACGCTCGCGCCTTGCGCGCGAAGTCTCTCGACGGCGAGGGCGACGACATCGTCGAGCGTATCGCGCAGCGGGTTGTCGAGCTGCTTGCCGAGCGCGGCGATGACGTGCCGACGGACGACGAGGACACGAAGCCTGACGCGGGTGAACAACCCCCCGCTAACGAGAGCAAGCCCGAGCCGGGCGAGCCGTCGTCTGACGATGCACCAGCGGAAGACGACGAGGACAAAACCAAGCCGAAGAACTTCGACGCGCCCGAGGCCGCGAAGCAATTCGTCGAGGCGTTCAAGCAACACATCCGAGGAGTGTGAAAAGATGAATCGTCAGCAAATCGCAGAAATGGTCAAGGCGCTTGGTCCGGAGGTCGCGCGGGAGTTGATCGATGCCGCTTCCCGAAGTGCCCCCGGACGCATTGGTACAGGTAGGGCGACGCGCGAGGGCAGCGTCTACGCGAGCGCCGCGAACTTTGGCGCGTTCACGAAGAGCGTCCTCGCCGTGGGTCGCCACACGGGCGTGTCCGAGCTGATCAACGCGGCAAAGCGCTTCGGCAATGCCGACGTGCAGAAGGCGGTTCAGCTCAGCAAGTTCGACTCGGCGGGCGTGCTCGTGCCCGTCCAGCAGAGCGGCGAAGTGATCGAATTCCTGCGGCCCGAGGCGGCCCTGCTCAAGCTCGGCGTGCGAACCCAGCCGTTCAAGGGCGAGTTGCACATGGGCAGGCAGGCCGGGACTTCTGTCTTCAAGTGGGTTGGCGAGGGGGAGACTGTCCCGAGGAGCGCGCCGAAGTATGGGAAGCTCGTGCTCAAGGCGCACAAGGGAATGGTCCTCACCGACGTCAGCAACGACCTGCTGCGCACGCCGGGCATTGGCGATGCTGGCGTTGGCGAGGATCTGCGCGCCACCGTGGCCGATGGCCTCGACGACGCTGGCTTCAACGGTGACGGAACAGGCGCCTCGCCGAAGGGTCTTTTCGTGCAGCTCGACCCCGCTCAGGTCTTCGCGAGCACGGGCACGACCGCCGATGCCTATCTGGCGGACATCGACAAGGCGGTCGAGCTGCCTTTGACGGCGCATGTGCGGATGGGCACTCCGGCGTGGGTCATTCACCCGACCCGGGCGACCGCGCTGATGCAGATCAAGGACACGGGCATCTTCATCTTCCGTCAGGAGATGCTCGACAAGGGCACCATCCGGGGCTTCCCCTTCGTGATGACGACGCGCGTCCCCGTGACGAAGATCGTCTTCTCGGCGGACTGGAAGCAGTACATCTACGGGATCGACGAGGATCTGATCCTCTCCGAGCACGACACCCGCGCCGAGCACGACGAGACGACCATCCGCGCAATCGTGAAGGGCGACTTCAAGCTGCGCCAGCCGAAGGCGTTCAGCTCGATCACCTACTAAGCAAGCGCGGCAAGCTCCGCCTGATGCACGGTCACGTCTGGCATCGAGTCCTGGAGACGGGCACATGCACGGGCCCCGACGCCCCGTAGACGACGAGGCCCGCTTGCTCGTGGCTCATGGAGCCCGGCATTTAATCGCACGCTCCACGCCCCCCGTGACGCTGCTAGCGTCCAGGTGCCTTCCCACAACTCCGCGCGCCGGTTGTTGTCCCCCCTGGAGCCCGCCGCAGGACCGCCGCGCCGTTTCTCGTGCTCCCCGCCCCCCAGGAGTCCCGAGGCATCGGCTGCGGCGGTCCTGGAGCCAGCCAGAGGCCCGCCGTGCCGTTTCTCGCGTCCAGGTGGAACCGGGCCCCCGGCGTACCGGCTGCGGCGCTCCTGGCGCCCTCCACGGCCCCGCTAAGCCCTGCTCGTGCCCCCGTGCCGCTGGACCCCGGGCTTCGGCAGCCGTTCTCCACTGGGGCCCGCCACGGCCCACCCGTGCCGTTTCTCGCGTCCAGGTGAACTCGAGCCCACGGCACCGGCTGCGGCGCTACTAGAGCCCTCTACGGCCCCCCGTTCGCACCGTGGCTGCTTCTCCCCGGTGCCGCCTACCGGCCCGAGCTGCTGGTGCGTGCGGCAGCGCTGGCGTGTTCCACGTTGGCCCGAGTCCTCCCCAGGCGCCCAAGCGTAGGCAGCCGCGCTGCTGGCAGCTCCACCACGCCCGAGCTGCTGGGTCGTGCGGCATTTCTCCCGAAGAGTGGCCGCCGCCGCTGGTGGCTATGGCTGGCCCGAGCTTCGCGGTGTCGCGCCTACCGTTGTGCTGCTGCGATGGAGTGTGGATGCTGGCGCTCTTTACGAGCCTGAGCATCTGCTCGCAGGACTTGGCACTCTTCACAGGCTCCGAAAGCCCATGCCGTGCCCGGGGGTTTTCACCGCGCCCGAGATTGGTTGCCGCTTCGTGCCGAGCGGCTCACCGCTTGCGAAGAGGACAACACGGGGGATGGGAATGTCCCCCGGTTGGTTCGCCCCTATTTAGAGCCTGTCTCGGTAGGGACTATCCGTGGTTGCCTGCTCCTCGGGCGAGGAACTGGCAGAGCGTCCTACCGAAACCGGCTCTTAGACGAATTGTTACGGCGCGACGCCCATTAGTTTGGCGCACTTTTGCCACCCTGGCATGGCCGACAAATTGAGACGCGAGATTTCGGCACTGTGATACTCCGGCAGGTCGATATGCAGAAGCACACGCAACAGGATGATTGGTTGGTTGAAAGCGTAACGAAGCAGGGCGTGAAGAAACGTTTGGTGTTTGTGGATCAATGCGGTGATATTAATGCGATCGTTGCGCGGGAAAAGCGCGAACTCCAACTCTCCCGTCTCGGAAAGGAAGTGTGACAGGCTATCTGAAGCAGGATGAGTAACCTGGCAAAGCAGCCCATAGATGGCGTATGCTTGAGCCAGCCCGAACTTCTCCAATTGTTCTATGTAGGCTCTTGCGCTCTTCGCCGAATGAGACTGCGGCGCTACCTCACCTTTCGCCAGCTTGCGGCCGTGCGAGAAGTGGATCAGCTGATCTTCAAGCTCTCGGCTGATTGTGAACTGGCTGGACTTCAAGCCAAGTGCGTCGTTTACAGCACCTCTGATCTCGGCGAGTGTCTGGGCCACGCCTGCAACGCCCGCTAAAGAATCTGCAACAGATTCAATAAGCGATCGCAAGTTTGCGCAGAACGGTAGATATAGATTCTGTTCGCGAGAAACTTGCACGCCTTTTAGCCACTGTGCCGAGCGAAGTATTGAGCTCGCTGCCGCGAAGTGCGCGCGGCCAACTAGCTCATGCCAGTAAATGCGTTGCGCGTGAGCGGCATCATGAATAATGAGTCGCTCAAATTCTTCCGGCGGCAAGAACTTGTACCTGGCTGATCTTGCGCTGAACTCCACCTCTATGCGGGAGGCGAGCGCTGCAAAGTCATCGGCGCCTTGGCCGAATATTTCGTCTATTGACGGGGATGGAGTCATAGTTTCCGGGCGTCCTGAAACCTGAGTTAAGCCGCACCGCGAAGCGGCGTCGGCTTGGACGAGTTGTTATGCGTCACCCTTTTGGCCCCTTCTTCTTTTCGACGTAGCACGGGCGCGTGCGCTCTATAGCACGTCACGGGCAAGCCCCAACTAAGGAGCCAGCAACCTCCGGCCTGCTCGCCCGCCGATCCTCTGCCCCCTTGCTTCCCCACCGGCCCAAGGTGCCCGGCTGGAAGCGCTGCCTCGTCTCGCTGACTGCCGCTCTCAGGATACCGTCGCGTCCGATGCCGCGTTGCTGGTGCCCGCCATGGCACACGCTGCCGTAGCTCCCGCGATATGCGCGGCATCCGAGCAGGGGGGACTGCGCTCGGGTTACTGGCGCCTTCGACGCCTTCCGTCCCTGTGCGTGCCGCCTTGCACCCTCGGCTCGCGCGGCGGATGCGCTTCCAATTCTCAAAGTTGCCGCGCTGACGGCCTCCGTGGCCCGAGCTGTCGCAGCCCCCCTCCTGCGTTGCTGCTGACGCGCTCTGTGCCCTGCGCCGTACCTGGCACCCTTCACCATGCCCCGCCGCTGTAGGCCCGGCCCGGTAATCACAGGCCATCCCAAACCTTTGCGCGTGAGAACACAGCAGCCCCGCGCCGTGCCGAGTCCTGCAAGGGCACACGCCGCGCACAGTGGCCGGAATATGTGTGGACAAATCTGTACTGATTTCCTCGATTCGGGCCTAAACGCGCAATCTCTGTAATATTTGTTTCTGACTTGTTCGGTAGTCCGGGGCTTCCCCTGTTCACATGACTGTGTTACCTATTCGGGCGCTTCGCAGTCTTACTAGCTACCGCACTGGAGGTGCCCCGTGCCGAGCGAGCCGCGTTCGCTTCGGAAGTGGATTCGTGTTGCCTGCCTTTCGGTTCATGCCCCGCTGAGCTTGCTTGCAGTGCTGGCGTTGCTTGCGTCCGGCCCGGTCGCGTGTGCCAGCCGTCCTCCCTCGGATGCGCTCGCCGCTACCCGTGACGCGCTCGCGGGCCTGGACGAGTTCGGCGCGCTGCTGCTGGGGGCCGGGCTACCCGTTGAAGCCATCCCCCAGGGGCGCAGCGTGTCGCCTGTGCAGGCCGAGCGGCTGCGGCGCTACTTCGCGATCCTGCCCTACCTCCCCCAGCACTACGCGCCCCGGTGCGTTGCCGACGAACTGCTGCGCTACGTCGAGCGGCACGGACAAGGGCTGTCGCGCTGGGATCTGAGCCGGATGGTTCAAGAGTACCGGAGCCTTTTCCTTCTCCGTCAGGATGGATTCCTCGCGGCAGCGCTCACCGGCGAGCCCGCGCAGTGTGTTGGCCCGGTGGCGGTGCGCGACGACGGGGCGGGCGCGGGTGAGTTTGAAATGGGCGAGTTCTACACGCGCGGCGACGGCGAGAGCTGGCGGCGTGCAGACCGTCCCAGTCTCGACAAGCTGTAGGGCTTCGTGAGAACGCACTATGACTGACAGCTCCGGCCCGCGCCTTCGCTTCGATTTCGAGGGCTTCCATTACGAGGTTTACGGCACCCAGGTTGATCACCGGGATTACGACAAGCTTCTTCTCGCTTGGAGACAGCCCCTTAGCGGCGGGGCTCGCTCGCAAGTCATTCTAAAGCCTATGCAGTTGCCGTCGGACTACGAGCGGAGCGAGCGGGCATGGGAAGAGGTGCAGCTCGCGTCGCACCTGGAGCATCCGGGCATCGCCAAGGTTTACGGCTTCGCGGTGCATGCCGATGTTCCCTATGTCGTCACGGAGCACATGCGCGGCTGCTATCTCCTGACCGCGATGGACTTCGCTTTGCTGGTGGGGCGCACGTTGTCGCCCCCCTTCGCTGCCTATGTCGCGGCGGAAGTGGCGGGCGCGCTTGCTTATGCACATGCGCGCAGTGACAGCGCGGGCCAACCGCTGCACATCATCCACCGTGCCGTGGGGCCCATGCGGATCCGTCTCGGGTTTGATGGTCGCGTCAAGCTCGTGAATTTCGGCGCGGCATACTCCGAGCTGCGCAACCGCCTACAGACGCCGCCCGGACTCTTGCGAGGCGATCCCGCCTACTGTGCGCCCGAAATACTGCGCGCTGCGATGGAGTTCACCGGGCGCCGGGTCGACCCGCTAATCGCGGGAGCCATTGACGGCAGAGCGGACGTTTTCTCTCTCGGGCTCGTGCTGCTGGAAATGCTGCTGGCTGAATACCCTCTCGATCCGAGTGATGCGCCTGTACAAAGTACTCCGACGGGGTTCGCGTCTCGTTTGCGAGCCGAGCGAAGCGCGCAGTTAAGTCTAGACGTGTTGGCTTACCGGCTGCTGCGCTTCGACCCTGCGGAAGCTGAGCGTCGGCTTGAGTTCGCACCTGGTCCCTTGCGGTCCATTGTCCGGCGTGCGCTTCAATCGGAGACCTCCGCGCGCTACGGGGCCGCCGAAATGCGCGAAGAGCTGCTCGTCTATTTGGGGGGCGTGGAGCCGCCAGTCGTCGCGGAAGAGATCGCGGCAGAGCTGAAGGCGATTTTCGAGGCTGCCGCGAGGGTCAAGCGGCTGACGGCAAACCCCATCGAGCGAACGGCGCTGTCGCCGGACGAGCAGGGAGACTAGCGCCAATGAATCAAAAGCCTGTCACACGGTCGCCCGAGAAGGACCCGCTGAGCGTCCAGATTGGAAGCGCGGCGCGCAAGGCTCGAATAACGTTAAGACTGTCGCAGGAGGAAGCAGCCGAGCGCGTCGGCGTTGCGACGGAAGTCTATGGGCGGTGGGAGCGAGGCGACCTTCGCCCGAGCACCCCGACGCTTATAAAGCTCAGCAAGGCGCTCGGGACTTCTGTCGACACGTTGATCGGGCTCGCTGGTGAGAGGAAGGCGACGACACCCGAGATAACCGAACCAACGCCCGACCCCATGCCGCGAGAGTTTCGGCGGCTCCGCCGCACGTTGCGGACAATGGATAAGCTCCAGCTTGCCACCTTCACACGCATGGCTGCTGTACTCGTGACGCATAAGCGGCGGCGGCAGGGGTCCCGACGCAAGGCACAAGCGGCGGCGACCTGATAGAGATGCCCTATGGAAGATGACCTTCTGCAAAAGACGATCGGAGAGGCTGCCCGAACCGCACGCGAGGGGCTCGGGCTCACTCAGGCCCAAGTGGCGCAAAAGGCTGGCATGAGCGCGCAGGTCTACGGACGAATCGAGCGCGGCGGAATGATGCCTAGCGTTCCGGCACTCCGACGGCTCGCGGCTGCGTTGGGTGTGTCGCCTGCTGTGCTGCTGGATATGAGCCCGCGCGAGGTGCCGTCATCGGGTAACGACCTGTCACCCGAGACGCGAAGGGTCGTAGGGCTCCTGCGGACGTGGCCCGAGTACAAGGTGGCCATCGGGCGCGAGCTGCTGCTGGTCCTCGACGCTGCGCCGATGCGTGAGGAATAGAGAACCGTCTCTGATTAGGGACTGGGGCGGCGGGTGGAGCGACCGACTTGGAGCGGTCGCCACCTTGGAGGGGTCCACCTACCGCCCCGGTCCCGCTGTCTGAGCCGTATCCCTGCGGTTATGCTACGCTCCCCCATCTAGGAGGTGAGGTAGAGCGTGGGACTGACACTCAGGCACCCGGACATCGACGAGATGATCGGGGACTACAAGATCGTGGGGCTTTTGGGCGCGGGGGGCCTCGGGATCGTCTACAAGGTCGAGCGCGGGGGCCGCTTTTTTGCGTTGAAGCTCCTCTTGGTCTCCACGCTGGACGGAAGGGGCAAGCGTGAGATCGGCATTCTCATTCACTTGGAGAACCCCGGCGTCGTCCGCTACGTGGGCTCGGACTTCTGGCCCGACCCAGTTATCGGCCATCCCTATATCGTGATGGAATTCGTGCCGGGCGACACGCTTTTTGCGTTTGCCTACAACCAAAACCCATCGGCGCGGAAGGCTACGCGCATCGTCCTGGACGCGGCGTTGACGCTTGGGGAGGTACACGCGGCGGGCGTGTTTCACCGTGACGTGAAGCCTGAGAACATTCTCATTCGGGAAGGGAGCGAGAGGCCGATCTTGATTGATTTCGGAATTGGTTCTCTTGCCAGTGCCCCGACTGTCACCGGCTCGCAGCTCCCACCGGGGACAGAGGAGTTCCGATCCCCTGAGCAGATCCGGTTCCAGCGCGCCAACCCGGACGGCGCGGGTCAATACGAGTACGGGCCGACCGACGAGATGTGGGCGTTGGGGGTGACTTATTACTGGCTGCTTACGGATGTGTTTCCCTTTGGCGAGCGGACGGATCCGGGGGGGCTGGATGGGCTGCGCGAGCGCATCTTGAGCCATCGGCCCGAAGCGCCGCACGTCGTGAACCCCCGAGTGCCGCTGGCAGCCTCGCTGCTGTGCATGAGGATGCTTGCTGAGCGACCGGAGGATCGTTTCCCGGTGGTTGCGACGCTGTGCGCGGCTTTGAATGAGTCCTTGTCCAACGCTGAGAACGACGCCACCTGGGATCCGCCGCTCGGGGACCCGGACGATCCGCAGCTCACAACCACAGTCGAGGACCCGGAACGGCAGGAGGCGAGCGAGCAGCGGCGCGCGTTTCTAAGGGCGGTGAAGCGGCGCCCCCGGCGCGGGCGGCCTCTGCCGAAAAGGGACCGGGTGTTCTTCCTGCCCGAGCAGATGGCAGCCCCAAAGGTTCCGGCAGCAGCCGCAAACCCGGACGAGATCCCCACGGTGGATGCGCCCGGTGTGGCCCCCACCCCGGCAGAGCACGAGCTGCCCGTTAAGAGCGCCCCAGTGCCGCCAGCTCGCGAACTCGAGCCCGCCGCCGCCGCTCCCCAGCTCCGTCGCGCCGCGTGGCGCCTGGGGCTCGCTGGGGCCGTGCTGCTGGTGGCCGTCGTTGTCCTGTCCGTGGGCGCGAACCTGGGGGAACCTAGCTCTTTGGGCCGCATCAGCGAGGCAGGGCCAGAGCTGCCGCTACCGCCCACGTCCCCGAGCCATCACGCTACCGATGCAGGCGTGCGCGGTCGTGAAGTGGCGCCCGATGCAAAGGCGCTGGAATCTCTCCCCGGAGGAGACGCGACACCCGTTGGGGCTCAACTTCCCGCGTCTACCGCTAACGCCATGCTTCGCACGTCCGCTCAGACGCCCAAGAACGAAACGCCGAAAACGCAGAGGCAAGGTGCAGGGTTCCGCTTGCCGGTGAAGCCCGCAGCCGTGGCGGTCTGTGCGCTGCTCGATGGGGGATGCACCGCGCCCGCTTCCCAGGTGCGCCCCGAGCCCCCCGCAGTTTCCTGCCCCGAGGGTTGGCAGGAGACCCACGAGAGGCTTCACGTCAAGTCACGGGGGCTTGCCACGTTGAAGGGGTACAAGCACGAGCCCGGGGAGGTGGCCAGGGTCAAAGACGGTCCCGCTACCCTCCGAGTGGAGAGCGTGGATGGGTTGCCCGAGAACACGCTGCTTCTTGGCACGTTGCAGCTTGGGGAGGAGCGCCTATTCGGCACCTTCACCCAGGCGCAGATCCCCGGCGCGGGGACTGTGCCCGTGTGTCTGGTCATTGGCCTGGATACCCAGGCGCCCTTTGTGGACGAACGCGGCAAGAATTACGTTTGCGGCTCTGGCTTGGGCGTCTGCCTCGACCCCGGAAGCAAGCCCGGCAATGCCAAGGTATACCCGCGCTTTCAACTCCACTGGCCGACCCGGTTCTAGGCTTGCCCCGCTCTGAGGCTGAGATCCCATGCTGCCCCCTTCGCCCAGTGCCGTCCTGCTGGCCGCCCTGCTCGCTGGTGCTGCGCAAGCCGCAGAACCGCCCCCCGTTCCCCCCTGCGTCTCAACGGCTCGCTTTGACTTGGCGATGGGCTCTCCGGAGGGGGCTCCCGACGTGTGCGCTAGCGCGGACGAGACGACGACCTTCGTCTTTGACTCCCGCGTCGCTGTGGGGGCGGTGGAGTTTCAGCCAGGGGAACGCCTCGCGCATTGGGCACTCGGGCATGACGGGCTGAGTCTCTACGCCACTCCAAAGACGGACTACCTGCCGGGGGAGCGGGTAAAGGTGACGGTGCGCTTCGCGGATGGCGCGGCACCGGCGAGCGCGAGCTTTTGGCTTGTGGGTCATGCGTCAAGAGGGACGCGCCGGGTGGAGGTGTTCCGGCAGCCGCGCCCGCCCGACGTGCTCAAGAAAGAGCGTGACGAGGCACAGGCCGAAGCGCGCCAGTGCCAGGAGGACAAAGCGCGGCTTCTGGCCGAGCGTCAGGAGCCGGGCGGACTCATGGGGGCCGCGTGGCTGGAGCGGGCCGGGACCCTCACATCGCAACCGCTTTTCGGGTCGGTGAGAGAGCAGCCGGGAAACGCGCTCGGGTTGGAAGCGACGAAGAGCTTCAGCTACACGCTCAGCGACGAGACCCGCCCGGTGAGCGTGGCTGCGCGACTGGCCCTCAAGAACCCCGGTGCCGAGCCCTGGACGCTCGCGGGGGCGGCGCTGGTGGACAAGGCGGGGGAAGAGGTGGAGCTTGCCCGGTGGCAAGAGGCGCCTATTCCCGCGAATGGGGCCGGTGCCGTCGTGGTGGGCATCGAGGGGGAGCGCGCGCAGCTCGGCTGCCCCTGCACCCTCAAGCTGTGGGAGGCAACCGGGCCGCGCACCGTAACCCTTGGGAACGTCACGTTCCCCGAGGGCAAAGCGAAGGGGCCCTGAGCACGGCCCGCTATGTACCCCCAATGTGCTCCTCCAGTGGTTAAGCATAGAAGGATAGAAGGCCTATTGAAGACGAGGACGAGAGCGGAGGGGGCGAGGCCCCCCTGGGACCTTCATCCAGCGAGGCATAGCAGCCGCCCACTTCCATAGGCAGCGAAATACTCGAACACAAACTTATGAGGCGCCCCCACCAGCGGGGCTGACCTCCAGCCGCCTGAGGAGTTTCTCCACCGAGGTCGTGTACTTCGCCTCGTCGGTGAAGTCAGCGTAAAGCTTGGGCATCAGGAATGGAGGAAGCTCACACTTTTGAATCAGCAGAGGGAGCACCTTCACCGAACGCGACTCCACCTCCATTGCCATTGCCGACTCCAGTTCCCTCTCTACCCACTTCGATGCCACCGAATGAGGAGACAGAACAACGCCGACGAACTCAGACTTCGTAATGCCCTCCTGAATCTTCTTGATCAGGGAGTCACCAATCTGAATCTCGAACTCATCCACCCAAACCTGCTTGACGCCTCGTGCCATCAAGGATTCGCGCAATCTCCGAACGAAGGGCTTGTCCTCACTGGAATGCGCCAAAAAGATGCCGCGGTACTCCACCACCTCGGTTTGCCCCTTCTGCATCTTGAGGGCGCTTCGTACCAAGGCGTTGACAGCGGCAGGTGTCGGCGGCGGCGTCACCAGCCAGACACGACTTCCGTCCAACTCAAGGACGCTGCCGAGGACGCCGCCATCTGGAGCCTCCAGCAGTCGCTGTTCGGACGCTTTTCCGTGATGGCGCCATGTCAAGGTCCACCCATCCGCTCGAAGCGCATCAAAATAGTCGGCCAAGTCCGGAGCGGTCCCCACAGAGCGCACCTTTCGTGACTGTTTCTGCTCAAGGTCCGCGAGCTTAAAAAACTGCCTGAGGCCTTCGTGCAGATAGCCCAGGTGGCTTGAGCGCTTGCCGAAGAACGATTCCAACTTGGGAGGCGCGGCCACAAAGATCACCCGAGTGCCTTCGCTAAGAGCCCCCTCCAGCTCACGCTCGCGTTCCACTCGATGGAACACGTCATCAATGTCCTTGCCTGGATCTACATGCTTTAGCCGAATCAGCTCGTCGGGCTTACTGGAGTGTTCGGTTGGTCCTCCGAACATGAAATGTGAATAGCTTTGGGGGTTGATGATAATCACATCGTAGTCGTACAGCGGTGCGGCGGCCTGTTCACCGATCACACTAGGGTGCCCGAGCCCCTTCGTTTCGATCATCACGCCGTCAGGAGGCTTCCCGTCGAAGGTCAGCCCTACAAGGAGCACACGTACTGGACTGGTCATGACTCCAGCCTACTGACGCTCCAGCACCAGATACAGTCCCAACTGCAAGTTGCCCGCACTGCGAAGATGGATGCCGCTCTTCTCGGCGCCCTGTGGGTGGCTCTGCCTGCTCGGAGGTGGCCACACCGATACGATGCTTCTGCGCATAGGTGGAAGAGAAGTCGTGTTGAGGTGAGGGCTGGAGCGGAGGGGCCGAGGAGGGCCGCTGACAGGGGCCGCCGGAGCAGTGCGCCCGGTCGGTGGAGAGGTCGCGCAGCCCCTTGTGGGACACGCCTGCCCAGACCGCCCTCCCATGAGGCGCGCGGGCAGGAGCCTGGGCTTGTTGGCGCTGTGAAGCCGTGCGCCAGCACTCCGCATTCCCGGTACCTAGCGAAGTCCCGCTCCACGTACCGGGGCAGTCGCGCCCAACCTCGCTCGTCTCCGCCAGCAGTGTGGCGAGGTTGTCCCTCACCGCCTCGTACAGCACCGTCCCCTCCGGCGGCCTCCGCCGGTATTCCCCCCCGCGCTCCTTCACCTGCCCCTCCCCAGCCACACCTCGCCAGGGCACACGCTACCGTCCGCCTCCCACGGGCTTCTCGTGGGCCCTGGGAGACCGGGGATCCCTGGCCGCTCGCGTCCGAGAGCGGCTTGACCTGGTTGGGCTGAATGTGCCCCCAGTGTGCCCCTCCAGCGGGGAAAGGGGCGGAACACGAGGGCACGGGGTGGGACGGGACGGGATGACGAACCCGAGGAGAATCAAGGCGATAGCGGGTAACAGCGCGTCCTGCTTAGGGTTTTCTATCGCCTTGTTCACGGGTTCGATTCCCGCCGCCTCCACTCCCCCCGCTCACCGGGTGCCAGGTGCCGGAGGGCGGCGGAACGCCTCCCTTGATGCGTCGCAACCCACCGGAATTACTGCTGTGGCGAAGATGGGACGCAACTTGCGGTCCCCTGAGGGCGATAACCTTCCAACGGTCTCATTTTACGAGGTTTTCGAAATGCGTGTCTCTGCCGCCCCACGCAGCACCCTCACCGCAGCCAGCTCGCCTTCGAAGCCCACCTTGAAGCTCGGCGCGTCCGGCGCTTCGGTGAAGACCCTTCAGCAGGCGCTGGCCAACGCGGGCTTTTCGCCGGGCGCGGTCGACGGCCAGTTCGGTCCGAAGACGGCCGCGGCGGTGAAGGCCTTCCAGAGCGCGAGGGGCCTCGTCGCCGACGGCATTGTCGGGCCGAAGACCTGGGCCAAGCTGACCGCGGCTCCCGCAGGCGGCGCGACCCCCACGCTCAAGCAGGGGGCGACGGGCGCCTCCGTCACCAACCTGCAGAAGCTCCTCGCCCAGCACGGCTTCAACCCGGGCGCGGCGGACGGCCAGTTCGGTCCGAAGACGGCCGCGGCGGTGAAGGCCTTCCAGAGCGCGAAGGGCCTCGTCGCCGACGGCGTCGTCGGGCCGAAGACCTGGGCCAAGCTGAATGGCGCGGCAGCGCCGGCTCCTTCGGCTCCGGGCGGTAGCGGCCCCACGCTCAAGCAGGGCCACAGTGGCGCTCCGGTGACCGCGCTTCAGAACCGGCTCAATCAGCTCGGCTTCAATGCCGGTGCGGCGGATGGCCAGTTCGGTCCGAAGACCACCGCGGCGGTGAAGGCCTTCCAGAGCGCGAAGGGCCTGGTCGCCGATGGCGTCGTCGGGCCGAAGACCTGGAGCAAGCTCGGCATCACGGTGAGCGGCACGCCCACGACCCCCCCCAGCACCGGTGGCGTGCGCGGCAGCTCCGCTCTCGCCAACAACGCCCGCTCGGTGGCGTTGAGCATGGGTGGCTACTCGAGCCAGGGCCTCTGTGCCACGGGCGTGAGCCGCGCCCTTCAGCGCACCTACGGCATCAAGGTGTGGGGCGACGGCAACGACATCGACAACAACCTGCCGAGGGACAAGTTCAAGCAGGTGAACCTGTCGCTTGCCGAAGCGCTGAAGATTCCCGGCCTCGTGCTCACCTGGGAGAAGACCTCCACCCGCCTCGGCAGCATCTACGGCCATACCGCTATCACCTCGGGCGACGGCCGCAGCTCCTACAGCGACTTCGTGGAGAGCAACACCCTGGGCGTGGGCGGCCGCAGCGGCTTCAAGGTCTTCATGCCAATCTAGATGGCTCCGGGGCTGTGCGAGGTGCTCATCGGTGAAAGGCATGGGCGGCAATGACACCCATGCGCGGCTGCTCGCCCTGCCGTGAGCTCAGTTGTTCGTGAAGGTGACGATGGCGCCGACGTTCGTGTAGTTGCTCCACTTCGTGCAGTCGGTGGTGTCCCCGTCGCAACGGCCCATCCGCATGTGGACGACCGCCCCCTCCGGGAGGCCCTTCTCGCAGATTCCGAAGGTCGTGCTCCCCGTCGTCAGCCGGCAAAGGCCACGACGGCTGCCATTGTCCAGCCACCAATAGACGCCCGGGCTGCGGCCGTCGGATTGCTGATCCTCGACCAGGAATGCGTCCGACCCCTGCTTCCACCAGGCCTGCCCATACGCCCACCCTCTGGAATCGTAGCCTTCCGCATTGGGACCGCTCTGCGCGTAACCAGCACTGTTGACCACCGTCACCTGGTACTCGAGCGTTGCCAACGCGCTTTCCGCCCTTCCGTCAGCCTGCGGCTCGGGAGCCAGCTCCTCTTCGGTACCACCACAGCCGGTGACGGCCAGCGAGAGGGAGAGAAGGGACAGCGCCGCGCGCTTCATCTGGGCTCGAAACATGGGGGAATGGCTCCGTCGGTGATGTCCTGCCAGACCTGGAATACGAGCTAGAGCAGAAAATGACAACACGCCCTCAACACAGGCTGCGCCATCTGGCGCCGTAGGGGCACGAAGAAATCCCGCCGAAAATCGATTTCTGGGATGCGGGCACTCCCGAGCCCACGCGCTCCCACGCAGAGAGCGTGGCCCATCCCACCGAATAGGTGAAGGAGTCCTCGCCAACGAAATCGGGGGCGGGCGCATAAAGGAACGCGGTCTCCGGGCCGGTGACACGCCCGGAGGCGGGGGGCGTCACGCTCGTATAGGTGAGGGGCTCTCCATCCTCGTCGCTCGCCGGGCGTGGGATCGAGAGGCTCGTGTTCCTGCGCGTGGTGGCGGTGAGGGGCGGGGCGGACGGCCGACGTCAGGCTGCGTTAAGGTGCGCGCCCCAGTTGGAAAGCTCCACCTGTCGTACCGGCGGATGACAGCGGTGCGCTCGGCCCACCCGCTCTGGAGTGGCGGTTTCTGGGAGGGAGTGCAGTACCTGGACGGTCTGGTTTGACTCGAGGGCGAGGCAATATGAGCGTTGATTCAGGTAGGTCTCACCTCGTCGCGTGTGCATGCGGCCAGGTGGTGTTCGAGGCGGCGGGTGCGCCGATCCTGACCGCGGTATGTGATTGCGCGAGCTGCCGCGAAGCGGGCCGGCGGATCGAGGCGCTTCCCGGCGCGGCGCCGGTGATCGATGCCGATGGCGGCACCAGCTTCGTGCTCCATCGCAAGGACCGCGTGCGCTGCACGAGCGGTGGGGAGCAACTCAAGGAATATCGCCTCAAGCCCGATTCGCCGACGCGGCGGGTGGTGGCGACCTGCTGCAATTCGGCGATGTTCCTCGAATTCAACAAAGGCCATTGGCTGAGCCTGTACCGGAACCGCATCCCCGGCGCGCCGCCGGTGGAGATGCGGGTGATGGCCCGGGATCGCCCCGACGGCGCGCCCCCGGCCGGAGACGTGCCCGCCTATGCCACGCATTCGGTGGCGTTCATGTGGCGGCTGTTCGCGGCGTGGTTCGCGATGGGACTGCGCACTCCGCGAGGCATCGACGGCACGAAGATCGGGGCATGAGCGGCGTCGGCGACGAGATGGCGACTGTGTTTGACCCGATTACCGCTCAGCGTCCGCTGCGCTTACGCGCTGGAGCCGCTTTGCGAGCCGGGCGCTTCGCCGCGCTCTTCCCGGCCGGGCGCTTCGCCTCGCCGCGGGCTCCCTTCCGGGCCGCAGCCTTCCGAGGCGCGCTCTTCTTGGCGAGCTTGCGGGGCGTGGTCTTCTTCTGGGGCTTGGGCGCTGCCTTTGTCTGAGGTGTGGTCAGGAGCGTCTCCAGTGCCTTCATCGCATCGATGGTGGTGAAGATGCCCTCCACGCGTCCCTCGCGAGCGACGACGGCGGAGCCGTACTTGTGCATGGCCATGGTGCGCGCCACCTCGAGCAGCGCGGTCCCCGGTGGCACCGTATAGGCCTCCTGCGCCATGGCCTCCTCGACCGGGACTTCCTTCGGGTCCACGCCCTTGAGGGTCTCGATGAGGTGCAGATCCCTCATGGATACCACCCCCACCAGCTTCCCACCCTCCAGCACGGGCAGGTGGCGGATGGCGTGCTCGTTCATGATCCGGTGCGCTTCGGCCAAGGGGCTCTGCGTTCCGATGGTGTGCACAGTGCGGGTCATGAAGTCATCGACGACATAGGTCATGGCGGTCCTCGTGTGTGCTCGGGTCTCACGCTAGCAAGGCTCCGGCCACTCCTGAGCCGGGAGGTACCGGCGGCGGGGCGAATCTGTTCGGCGCGCAGCGTCTGCGTCCGGGCCTGAGGCGGACGCAAGGGATGCGTCCTTCGGCCCGCATGGCTGGAGGCACCTGGCACGGCGCATTTCGTGACATGACTTCGGCGGTCATCTACAGTGGGGTGACCGCAGAAGACACCCGAGAGGAGACCCAGGAATGCAGTCCGCGACCGCGCTGCCCGGATTCGAGCGCCTGTTGGAGGTGTGCCGGAGCCGGGCCCATCCCCTGAAGGTGGAGCCACCGCTTCCGTCCGCCAGCCCCGTGGAAACGTCCGTGGCGGGGCAGCCGATGGATTCCCAACTGGCGGCTGTGTATTCGCGCGTGGGCTACCTCTGGGTGCGTGACGAGCTCTACCTCCTCCCCGAGCACCATGAGCGGCGGCCCGATCTGCACCGGGTGAATGCGCACTGGCGCAAGGATTGGGTGGAGCCGTTCGGCTCGTTGCTCGTCTTCGCCAAGGATGACCGGCTGGCCTACTGCTACGCCACGGTGCCGGCCCTGGTGGATGCACGGGGTCTGCAGCCGGTGGTGTGGGTCGACGTCTACGAGGCGCTCTACGCCGTCCCCGTCGCTTCAAGCCTTGACCACTTCTTCGCCACCTACGCGCGCTACCTGGAGGCCGCGCCGAAGGTCACCGGAGACGAGGAGTACGCACCTCCCCTCCGCACCTTTCCCTGGAGCGCCTCCGAGGCCATCGCTCAGGACGCGGAGCTGGTGCGGAGCCTCCGGGCCGGGCACTTCGACTTCCTGATGAAGGCGAGCGCCCGGGCGCGCGAATGGGTGGAGCAAGTGGGGTCCCGAGGCTGAAACGGTGGTGTTGCTCTCCACGGCGCCGCGCCACCCCTCGCCCGCAGAGAGCATGCTATGGCTATGAAATGCATGGAGGAGCGGTCACGTGGATGCTGCTGGCTGCCTTGCTGCTGGCTCAGGGGTGCACGGGCACTTGGGGGGCGGCAATAGGTGGCGCGGGTTGGGAGCCGGAAGGGAGGTTGACGGGTCCAGAAAGAGCCGCTCAAGAGGATGCGCGCCTGGCGGAGGCCGAGGCGGCACTGGAGTTGGTTTGGGACCTGGCCAAAGGGCGGCGGGAGGTAGGGTCTCGTCTGGTCTTCACTTTCTGGGCGCATGATGGCGCGTTGACGCTGCTGAGGTACGAGGAGCAGTCAGGCCGTCGAGCGGGGCTACCGGCGAACGCGGAGCCCCTCACCCGGCAACTTCGACCGGTTTTCGTTGACTACCTGCGCGGACACATCGGCGAGGTGGTGCTGACATTGACCCGAGCGGAGTCGAACTGGACAGTGGATTACGACGCCAACTCCGCAAGCACTCGCCCGCCGGAAGCGAAGACGCTGCCTGTCAGTCGTCGGGGTACCCCAGCCCAATCCTTGGTGAAGGCCCTGGAGGTGGCCACCAGGGTGGTTCGTCTGATGCCCGTGCCTCCTGATGGGATTTCCTCGCTGCGGGCAGAGATCATGTTGGTGGATGATCGAATCATCCATTGGGAACACCGCGGGTTCCAGGTTCTGGAAGGGGAAGGGAGTCCTCGGTTTCTCTCCCAAGAGGCGGTGGAGCGGCTTGCTCGTGTGCTGCTGCCCTTCACACACGGAGTGGGCCAGCGCACGGTGTCTCTGGACCTCGAAGGCACACAGCGCAAGGGTGAACCCATCCCGCGTGTTCAAATCACCGAGGCGCGTATTCTCACCCCAACTCCGCCGTACAACGAGGATCCGGAGTTCGCCGTTGAGTATCGGGCTCTTCACGAGGAGATATTGTGCCGTTGGCGCGAGGGGGTGCGAGACGGAGCGGAGTTATTGGCGCGCTACTCGGTGGAGGAGTTGGCCCTCTGGTACGTGGGTGGCATGCTCACGCGTGGCGCGGGCCTGCTCTTCGAGGCCGCCTCTCCTACGGTGACGCGGGTGCTGACGCGTGGTGGAACGGAAGCCGCCGGTTGGCTCCGCACAGCGCTCTTCCGGATTCCCAAAGCCGAAAGAGCAGTCTTCAATAATTTGTGGTTGAAGGTGCAAATGGAGGGCGCCGAAGCGCTCTCTCGTGCTGAGAAGAACAAATTGCTCCTGCTGATGAATCGCGTCGAGTGGCTCGTTCGTTCCCCCCCTGAGCAAGGAAGAGAAGGAAATACTGCGAGGTGCTGCCCGTCGCTCCTACAAGAAGTTTCAGGATGGGCTCGCTGAATCGATGAAGCTCAAGGGCTCCTATGAGGTACATCACCGCCGCCCACTGGAATATGCCCACCTCTTTCCGGAGAAGGACATCAACGCTGCGGCAAACCTCAAGGGGCTGGGGGATGAGGTTCATCAGCACATCAACAGTATCTGGGCTGAGTTTCGGAGCAGGCGGCCCAACGCGACCCCTGCAGAAGTGGATGAAGTCGTGGCCATTATCGATGAGCGTTTCGGGCGCTGGTATGATGTCCCCTACTCAGCCAGTGATTCGATGGTTGTTCTTGGCGAGGCCGTCAAGGCTGCCCGGCGGAGGTTGGGCGACTATTTTCCCAGTCGTTGAGAGGATTCGTGATGATGCCTTCAGATGGGGCACTCCCAGGCTTGGAGCGTTTGATGGAGGTGTGCCGGAGGTCGGGGTTACCCATACGGCAGGAGCCTCCTACTTCAGCCGCGCTCGTCACGGGAGAGCGCGTGGCCGGCCTTCCCGTCGATTCACTTCTCGCCGCGCTTCATTCGCGTGTGAGCTTTGTTGGTCTGGAGGAGGGATTCGTCCTTCTGCGGGCCGGGGGCGCACAAGAATCCGGCATGACCCGAGTGAACGAGCGCTGGCGGCACGATTGGGCTGAGCCTTTTGGCTCCCTGCTCGTTTTTGGCAAGGAAGACATGTTGGCTTACTACTACGCCACGGTTCCCAGACTGGCGGATGCGCGGGGATGGCAACCGGTGGTGAAGCTCGACATGCACGAAGCGCCCTATGCGCTCCCGCTCGCTTCGAACATCGACAGCTTTCTTGATACCTACTCGCGTTACCTCGAGGCGCTCGTTGAAGAGCCCGAGTATGAGGAGCTTGGGTCTGCCGCGCTCGCGTTTCCCTGGCAGGTGCCCGAAATATTCGCTCGGGACCAGCAATTGGTGCAGATGCTCCGAGACGCTCGCTTTGACTTCCTGCTGCCCGGAGATGATGAAACCCGGGCGTGGATCTCCCAGGTCCTGGCCGCATCCGTCAGAAGATGAACTCGAAGTAATGCACCTCTTCGCGGAGCTCGGCACAGGCCCGGATGTCCGCTGTCCACGCATGGGTGGGCAGGGTGCCCCGGGCCTCGAAAACCAGCTCCAGCCGGTCCTGGCGTGCCAGCTGCGCCACGCTCGCTGCTTCCACCCCACGCAGCGTCAGCCGCGAGGGTGAGAACGCCTGCGAGGGCTGCTGGTACTCGAGCAGCGTCCGGATGACCTCCTGCGCTCCTGGCCGCCTCAGTGACACCTTCGCGTACTCGAGCGTGCTCAGGTCCACCTCGCCCCCCATGACTTCGAGCTCGAACAGCTTCAGCCGGAACTCTGTCTCGAGTTGCCCCTCCGGCATGTCCGTGCCGATCTGCCCCAGCGGGAACTCGAAGGTGTACTCGAGCGTCCCCGGGCTCGCGCTCGGGGCGGGGGCGGGGAACTCGATGCTCCGCCGGGTCTTGCAGATCTCCTCGGTCTCGGCCTTCACCACGAAGAAGGTCTCGGCGATCTTCCGGCAGCCGGAAGCGAGCAGCGTGGTAGCGGTCAGCAGGAGGACGCGGGGAAGGGCACGCATGGAGGAGCCTGTCAGTTGAAATAGACGAGGAGGCCCAGCTTCGCCACCGGGCTGGAGAGACCGAGGTTGAGCGGCCGGGCGGTGATCTCCGGATCATCCTCCGCCTCGGAGATGAAGGTCTTCGCATTGGCCACTTCGATGAACCAGTAGCTGATACCCACGCCGCCAAAGAGCGTCACATAGCGCGAGGGGGAGAATTGCAGGCCGACGCTGCCCGCCACCTGGTGGTAGCCCACCCGGCGGATGCCCGTGGCCGGCGTGGTGGGCTGGCCGTGCAACTGCGTCAGCAGCTTCTCGTAGTCCGCGTTGAAGTAGTAGCCGTACTCCAGCTCCAGCAGGGGCGAGATGATGAGCTCGAGGGGGATGAGGCTCAGTCCTCCGCGCGCCCCGAAGCCCAGGGTGTTCCTCGTGGCCCCCACGTGCGCCCGCAGCCAGCGCCGGGGATGGATGACCGCCGAGAGTCCCACGCCCTCGGGCGCGCCCGCGGCCAGCCTCACGCCGTACCGGGTCTGCCAAGGCGGGACGGCGTCCGCATCCGGGGTGGAGGGGGTGACCACCGTGCCCTCCGTCTCCGAGGCCGGCATGTCCAGGTCGTCCGGGTCCTGTTGGGCCCGAGCACCCGGTGCCAGCGCCAGCATCAGCAGACAGGTGACGGCGCGGGCACATCGGGCGTACCCCTTGATGAGGCCCGGTGTGGCTGGACCACCCCTTGGATTGATTGTCATGGTCATCGCTCCGTCCCCTCCGGACCCTCCTGGCCCGGAGCGAATCATTCGCGAGTCGGGGCCGGGAGTGAAACCCTGAAGACGCGGTTCACTTCCTGGCAGGGCAGCCGGGCGGACAAGCGGGAGTCGGCGGGGGGGTGACAGGTGCCTGCCTCCGGGAGGGCTCGACCGATCGCCGGGGTCTGCTACGGTGTGCCCTCCGGGTGTAGCTGGCCCCTGGAATTGCTCGATGCTCAAGAAGATCCTGATCGCCTTCGCGACCCTGGTGGGGCTGCTGCTCGTCATCGGCTTCGCGCTGCCGTCGAAGTTCCGCGTCGAGCGCTCGACGATCATCCAGGCCCCGCCCGAGGTCATCTACGGCCATGTGGCCAACCTCGAGCGCTGGCAGGAGTGGGGGCCGTGGAGCGCGAAGAAGTACCCGGGCAGCAACTGGATGTACGGAGGGCCCCAGGTGGGCGTCGGCGCCGTCCATAGCTGGAGCGGCGGGAGCGTGGGCAATGGCACCCTCTCCCTCACCCAGGCCGACCCCAAGACGGGCGTGGTCTATGACATGTCGGTGGAGCACGGCCGGTACCTCCTGCACGGCAGCATCTCCTTCGCCCCCGAGGGCCAGGGCACTCGGGTGACGTGGGTGGACGAGGGGGACGTCGGCGCCAGCCCCCTCGCGCACTACCTGGTCCTCCTCATCCGCTCGAGACTGGGCCGCTACCTCGAGGAGGGCCTGGCCAACCTCGGCAAGCAGGTGGAGGCGAGCTTCTCTCCGCTCGTGGCCGAGCCTGAGCCGGCGCCCGCTCCGGTTCCGGTGGAGCAGGCCGAGGCTCCGGCGCAGCCATCCGCTCCCGCACCGGCCGCTCCTCCTCCGGCGGAGGGCGCGCAGGCGGGTGCCCCGACCGTGGAGGGCTCGCCCGTGACGGGTTCTCCGGCCGGTCCTCCGGCGGAGGTCGCGCATGTACCCGATGCGGGCGAGGTGGTGCCTCCGGTGGCATTGCCTCCAGCGCCTGAGGGAGAGGTCGCCCCTGCCTCGCCTGGCACGACGGCTCCTACCGGTGAGCCGACTCCCGCGGAGGCCTCGCCCACTGTTCCGGCTTCGACGCCTGCTCCGGCTCCGGCTTCGTCCGAGGGGCAAGCGGCGTCGCCGACCTGACACCGGTGGGCCGCGCGCGGACGTCGCGGGCCCGCGCACCCGTTATGCTGCTCGGCCACCATGTCCGAGCGCTTGCGCACAGAGGTTTCCCCTGCCCGGGTGGGGGTCCCCAGCGCTGAGGACATGCGCCGTCAGCTCGAGGGTCGTGTCGAGGTGGTGGAGGCTTCGCGCGAGCGCTACGCCGCGCTGGAGTCGCTCCTCTCGGGCAAGAGGTGGAAGCGCCACCTGCGCGCGCAGCTTGGTGCACTCGAAGCGGTGCTGCGCCACGAAGCCGCCTTCGACGAGGCCATGGAGCGCATTCAGCGCCGCGCCCAGGCGGACGGCTGGCCGGTGCAGTCCCCGGTGCTCGTCACGATTCGGGACGTCTGGATGCTCCGGAGCCGGCTGGAGGCGCTCGTTCGCAAGCGGCTCGATGAGCTGGCGCCCGTGTCTGGTGCTCCTTCCCTGGTGGAAGCGCTCTCCCGGCTCGAGAAGCTCGTCTTCGAGGCCATTTCCCTGGAGCCCATCCCGGGCGAGGTGCGCCTGTTCGAGGGCGACACGGCGGACTTCGCGTTCGCGCTCCGGCTCTACCTGTCGCTCATCGGGACACTCGTCCTGGGGCCGCTCGCCAACCGGTGGGGCGGAGGGCTCCTGGCCTTCGTGCTGCTGTCGCTGCTCTTCGCGAACATCGTCCATGGCGTGCTGTGCTCCGGCAAGTACTGGCTCACCAGCAAGCGGCTCGTGTGGAAACCCTACACGGGCGAGCCGGTGCAGCTCTCGCTGCGCTCCATCATGGAGGAGGGGCTCCAGGTCTCCTTCCTCGGCGTGCGCGTCCTGGGCGAGCGGAAGCTCTTCATCCAAGACATGGCGCAGAGCCATCTCCTCGCGGTCCTGATGGAGCTGCGCCGCCAGCCGCCGCTGCTGGACTCCGTGCGCACCGAGCGTCTGGCGGATGTGCTCTGCTTCGAGGCCACCCTTCAGGACGGCACCTCCCGAAGGGGGTACGCGGTGCTTCGTCCCGGTTACGTCGCCTTCCTGCCGAGGCATCAGGGGACGGAGGTGCTGCGAGCCATCATCGGCACGCGCTCTACCCTGCGTGTGAGAGCGGGCGAGATGCCTCACCTTATCGAGCAGCTCCGGTACCTGCCCTCGGAGGCCGCGTTCGATGCGTGCGTGGAGCGCGCCGTGGCCGCCGCGGGCGGTGAGCGTTGGAGCGCATGGGAGGCTCGCTACGACGCGATCGCACCGGTGTGGAAGGAGATCCGCCTCCTGACCCCCGGTTCGAGCCCGCGCATGTTGAGCGGCAAGGTGGGGTGGAGCCAGCAAGAGGAGGCCGTGCGGCTGTTGGCGGACTGGCCGAAGCGCTGAGCACCGCGCTCGTTGCAGCACCCGAGTGTCAGCGCGCGGACGCCCCTACCTCCCCTGGGACCAGTTCCTTGGCCTTTGGCACGTGCCCAGTCTCGCGGCACTCCGAGGAAGGGTACGCGAGCCAACTCTCGAAATCCCCGAAACCTCGGCGAAGGGGCTTATGATCGACGAGGTCGATCAACGCTTGAAGAGCTGGGTAGGGCGGGTGCTTGGCGATGCGCCTGTCTCTCTGGCCGTGCCGGAGCGCGAGTCCGTGGAGCGGCGCGTGGGGCTCTACTTGTTGGAGCTCGCTCCGGCGCCACCGCCCCGCACGTCGCGCCGGCCCCCGCTGCGGGTGTCGCTCTGCTACCTCGTCACCACGGGTGGGGAATCTCCGGAGCGTGCCCACCACCTGCTGGGCGAGCTCGTCTTCGCGGCCATGGAGGAGCCGAGCTTCGAGGTGGACCTCACGCCTGTACCGGTGCCGCTGTGGGCAGCGCTGGGCGTGCCACCGAGGCCCGCTTTCCGCCTGCGTGTGCCGCTGGAGCGCGAGCGTCCGCTTCCGGCCATTCCTCGCGTGAGGGTGCCGCTCATCACCCGGACCGTGCCAGGAGCGGTGCTGCTGGGCCGTGTCGTAGGGCCTGGGGACATCCCCATTCCGGATGCCCAGGTGGAGCTGCCGTCCATGGGCCTGAGCGCGCGCACCGACGCGAAGGGCCGCTTCCGCATTGCCTCGGTGCCCGCCGACACGCCGCTCGGACGGCTGGAGGTGCGTGCGAAGGGAGAAGTGCTCGCGGTGCGTGCCGAGGAGCTCCCCACCGAGGAGGGGGCGCTGTTGGTGCGGCTGCCGTTGAAGGAGGGATGACGTGGCGACGAGCTATCTGACACCCGGTATCTACATCGAAGAGGTGTCCACCGGGCCCAAGCCCCTGGAGGCCGCGGGGACGAGCACGGCGGGCTTCGTAGGCAGGGCCCCCAATGTTGGCGCGCGTCTCCACGAGCCGGTGGCCATCAACAACTGGTCCCAGTTCGTGAAGGAGTTCTGCCAGGGCAAGGACGTGAAGAGCACACCGCTGTCGCTGGCCGTCTACGGCTTCTTCGAGAACGGCGGGCGGCGCTGCTTCGTCGTCAACATCGGCGACAGCCCCAGTTTGCTGGGCAGCGGACCGAAGCGCGAAGGGCTGGACGTGCTGCGCGAGGTGGATGAGGTGGCCATCGTCGCGGCACCTGGCTACACGGACCCGGGCTCCTACAACGCGCTGCTCACCCATGCCGAGCAGATGCAGGACCGCGTGGCGGTGCTGGACGCGCCCGAGGACGCCACCGTCGAGCGGCTGTGCGAGGTGGGCACGGTCTCGGCGCCACCGGCGGGCAAGGAGGGGGAGGGCGGGCCGGGACCACGCCGCTCCCGGGGCGAGCGGGCCCGGGACTCGAAGTACGGCGCGTACTACTTCCCGTGGGTCTCCATGTACGACCCGTTCGATCGGAAGCGGCTGGTGAACGCGCCGCCGTCCGGACACATGGCGGGCATCTACGCGCGGGTGGATGGAACACGCGGGGTGCACAAGCCGCCGGCCAACGAGACGGTGAATGCGGCGGAGGGCCTGGCGACACCGCTGACGCGCGAGGAGCTGGGGGTGCTCAACCAGTGCGGCGTCAACTGCATCCGCTTCTTCCCTCGGGACGGCATCAAGGTGTGGGGCGCCCGGACGCTGTCGAGCGACCCCGAGTGGCGCTACATCAACGTGCGCCGGCTCTTCTGCATGGTGGAGGAGACCATCGGCCAGGGGACGCGCTGGGTGGTGTTCGAGCCGAACGATGACTCGCTCAAGCGCGCTGTCATCCGCGATGTGAGCGCCTTCCTGAGGCGGTTGTGGCGGGACGGGGCGCTGGTGGGCCGCACGGAGCATGAAGCGTTCTTCGTGAAGTGCGACGACGAGACGAACCCGCCCGAGGTGGTGGACGCGGGCCAGTTGATCTGCGTCGTCGGAATCGCGCCGGTGAAGCCGGCGGAGTTCATCATCTTCCGCATCGGCCAGCACTCGGGCGGTGTGGAGCAGACGGAGGAGGTGGCTCGTGGCTGATCCGAAGACGGCGGAGACTCCACCCCCACAGGAGCCGGGTGCCCAGCCGGGAACGCAGGCGGAGCTGCTGCGTGGATACAACTTCAAGCTGGACATCAACGGGGTGAACGAGGGGCACTTCACCGAGTGCTACGGGCTGGAGGTGACGGTGAACGCGCTGCGCTACCGCGAGGGCGGGGCGGGCGCGGTGGTGCGCCGGCTGGCGGGGCCGGTGGCGTACGGGGACGTCACCCTGCGCTACGGGCTGACCACTTCGCGCGAGCTGTGGAACTGGTTCATGGAGTCGGTGAACGGCACGCCGAGCCGCAAGAATGTCTCCATCCTGATGACAGGACCGGACGGACTGACGGAGGTGTTCCGCTGGAACCTGTTGGATGCGTGGCCCTGCGGGTGGAAGGGCTCGGCGCTGGATGCGCTGGGGCAGATGGTGGCCATCGAGTCCGTCACGCTCGTCTTCGAGTCCATCAACCGTGGCGGCTGAGCATGCCGACAAGAGCCGGGGGAGAGCCCTGGTGCGAGTGGTGGCGCGGTGGGTGAAGGATTGGGCGGAGTCCGTCCTGAACGAGCCCACCGTGGAGCCGCCCGTGGAAGACTCCCTCTCCCTCTGGGAGAGGGGAGGGGTGAGGGTCGTCCCGCCGTCGTCCGCGTCGTCCGGGTCCTCCGCGCAAGACACGAGGGGACCGGAAGGGGGAGGCCCACCGGAGCACTGGCAGCGATTGGTGCAATCCACGCGGCGAGGCCCTCCCGCGGACTGGGTGGAGCGCGTGCGCCATGGTGCGCCGCACCTGCTCGTGGGTCTCGATCTGGGGGATGCGCAGCCGCCTCCGCCCGAGGCTCCTCCTGAGCTTGTGCCTCCTCTGCCCCGGGCTCCCGTGGTCCCTCCTCGTCAGGAGCCCGTGCCTGGCGTGGGTGCTGTGCCCGTGCCCTCGTCGCGGCCACGTGTTCGTCTGGCGAAGCCCTCGCCGCCCACTCGCGAGGAGCAGGTGGGCACCCGGCGAGTGCAGCCCTCCGAGCCCCAGGTACCGGCGAATGCGGCCTCGTTCGTGGAGAACGCGAAGAACGTTACGTCCGTGCCCGCGCCGCTCACTGGGCCTCACGCCGCCGAGCTTTCGTCTCGTCCGCTGCCGGAGTCCGGGTCTGAGTTTCCTGTGTCCGGCTCCACGCGCCGGGAAGCTCGGGGTGGTCTGCTCGTTCCTCGTGAGCAGGCTTCCACTCCGATGCCGCGTGAAGGTGGCTTTGCTCCCGCGACATCCCGTACGGGCACGCAAGAGGGCGCGCGCTTCACCCGTGCGCGAGCGCTGCCACTCCGCCCGCTTCCCGAGACCTCTTCGTCCCCGGAGAACCAGAGGCCCACACCCTCTCTCGAGACGCGTACGGTCGAGCGAGGGAACCCGGGGCCGGAGTCTTTCACACCCTCACCCCGTCCCTCTCCCAGAGGGAGAGGGGTGATGGGCGCCGTCCCATCGCCGGTGACGCGGTCCT
Source organism: Archangium lansingense (assembly GCF_026626635.1). Taxonomy (GTDB): domain Bacteria; phylum Myxococcota; class Myxococcia; order Myxococcales; family Myxococcaceae; genus Archangium; species Archangium lansingense. Next base: position 11,440,882 of record NZ_JAPNKA010000001.1, on the reverse strand, counting down.
CTCTGTTCCCGATGCCGGAATCCATTGGCTGGGAGACTTTGCTCCCCCGGGAACTGGTCAGGGCTGAGTCGTCCTCTACTCCCGGCGTGGCGCTCTCCTCGGATGCTTCATCCTCGTGGCCAGAGCCCCCAGAGCTTCCTTCCCCCGAACCCGGCGATCCGCTGGCGGCGCTCCGCGATTGGGAGCGTTTGCGCCGGCTGGATCGCGAGCAGCGAGGTGAGTGATGGAGCGCGTGGCCTTCCTCATCGAGCCCGAGGGCCTCCGGCTGGGCGCACTGCTCAATCCGGAGACGCTCGTGGTGCGCCGGACGGCGGGAGTACGGCCCCGGCGCGCACTGGGCATGCCGCTCACGGGGACGGGACTCATGGACGATCCGCTCCTCTTCACAGGTGGCGGCACCACCGAGCTCAAGCTGGAGCTGCTCTTCGACGTGACGCTGGCGGGCTCCTCGGTGACGTCGGAGGACGTGAGGGACCTGACGCGACCGTTGTGGCAGCTCGCGGAGAACGCGCATGCCGAGGAGGGGTACGGCCGCCCCTCGTTGCTGCGCGTCGTCTGGGGCAAGGTGCTGAACATGGCGTGCGTGGTGGCCTCGGTGGCCGAGCGGCTGGAGCACTTCACCGCCACCGGTGCGCCTCGGCGCTCCTGGCTCTCGCTGCGCCTGTTGCGCGTGGAGGAGGAGGTTGCCCGGCAGGTGGAAGCCCCACGCGCTCCCCCGGGCGGCGTCGGCGCCGAGAGTGAGCAACTGGCCAATCAAGTCGCCGGGAGTCTCCCTCCCGAAGCCTTCGACACCCAGTCGGTCCTCAGTGGTGGGCCGGATCCGGGCTCGGGCCAGCGCCTGGATGAGATCGCCTGGGAGCGCTACAGGGACCCGTCCATGTGGAGGCTCATCGCCTCGCTCAATGGCATCAACGACCCGATGCACCTGGGCACGGGCACGGTGCTGCGCCTGCCGCCGGCCTCGGCGATTCGGGGGTCGACATGAAGTCCGTCCGGGGACTACCCGAGCTGCGGGTGGAGGTGGACGGGACGCCGATGGCGCCCGAGGAGCTGCGCGCCCTGGAGTCGGTGCGTGTGCAGCAGCACCTGTCCCTGCCCGCGCTGTGCGAGCTCACCTTCACGGACCCGCGAGGAGCCCTGGCCACCCGCGGCCTGCCTCCTGGCAGTGCGCTGCGCATCGCGGTGGCCGCTCGGCGTGAGCCGCTCTTCGTGGGAGAGGTGACGGCGGTGGAGTACGTCCATGGGGCCTCCGGAACGCGGCAGGTGCGCGTCCGGTGCTATGACCTGCTCCACCGCCTGCGCAAGCGGCAGCCGGTGCGGGTGCACGCGCAGGTGACACCGAGGGACCTGGCGCGCGAGCTGGTGTCGGACCTCGGCCTGTCCGTCGAGGCCTCCGAGCCTGGTCCACTCTCCCGCCACCTCATCCAGCACGGGCAGTCGGACCTCGAGTTCCTCGTGGAGCAGACGGAGCGCAGTGGCTTGTGGCTGGCGCTGGAGGAGGGCGTGCTGCGCCTGCTGTCGCTGGACGGATACGGGGACCCCGTGCCGCTGGTGATGGGCGAGTCGCTGCTGGAGGCGAGCGTGGAAGTGAATGGGGACCCGGCGTGCCGCTCGGTGTCCTCGGCGGGGTGGAACGCCCTCCAGGGCGAGGTCTACAAGGCGAGCCCCTCCGGAGGCCGCGTGGGCCGGCGAGTGGAGGCCTCGGTGTCACCGGAGCGCGTGGGGGGCAGCGGCGAGCGGGCCCTCGTCAACGAGAACGCCGAGGGCACTGCACACGCCGAGGCGCTGGCCCGGGCGGAGCTGGACCATCGGCTGGCGCGCGAGGTGGTGCTCACCGGGGTGGCGGAGGGAGACCCCCGGTTGCGCCCCGGTATGCGCGTGGACGTGCGCGGCGTGGTGCCAGTGGTCTCGGGCCAGTATGTCCTGACCGCCGTCACGCACACGCTGGATGCGATGCACGGCTTCATCTCCGAGCTGTCCTCCGCGCCTCCACCCCGGCGGGCCCGGCCACGTGCCTCCTCGGTGGTGCCGGGTGTGGTGAGCCGAGTGGATGACCCCGACAACAAGGGCCGGGTGCGCGTCTCGCTGCCCACCTGCGGCGATGTGGAGACGGACTGGATGCAGGTGCTCTGCGCGGGCGCCGGCGCGGGCAAGGGCCTGGTGATGTTGCCGGACGTGGGGGACAGCGTGTTGCTCATCCTTTCGGGGGAGGACCCGGCCCAGGGGGTGGTGGTGGGGGGCCTCTACGGGACGAACGGGCCACCGGACACGGGCATCTCCGGCGCGGCGGTGCGCCGCTTCAACCTGCTCACCCCGGGAGGGCTCAAGCTGCGCTTCAACGACGAGACGCGCACGCTCCGCCTGGAGGACCAGCAAGGCAGCTACCTCCAGCTGTCTCCCGGTGTCGTCCGTCTGCACGCCGAGACGGCGCTCGAGATCGAGGCCCCCGGCAAGTCCGTCACGATCGAAGCCGCCACCATCGATTTCCGGAGGAGGGACTGAATGCGTTGGGTGACCGTGGACGCATTGCTGCAGTGCGCGCACCTGGGCAAGGTCGGCCTCACCCATTCGCAGTCGTGGGTGACCATCGAGGGCCGCCCGGTGCTCGTCCAGGCGGACCCGGAGGGCCGGCCCATCACGGGTTGTCCCAACATCGGGCCCACCATCAAGCCGTGCACCACCACGCTCAAGGTGCAGGCGGGCTACTCCACGTGGATTCGCGTGGACGGAAAGCCTGTCGTCCTCGACATCGTCACCGGGCTCACGGATGGCACCCCGCCGGGCGTGGTGAAGTACCACTGCACCACTCCCGGTCAGCCGTTCGTGTCGGAGGGCCGATGAACGCTCCCCGCTACCGCGCCTGGCGCTTCCTCCACCCGGACCTGGACCTCGTTGGCATCGGGCCCGGCGGCCTGCGGCTGTCGCCCTCGGGTGGCATCGCCATGGTGCAGGAGGAGGCCTCGGTGCGTCAGGCCATCCTCTTGCTGCTGTCCACCGTGCCCGGCGAGCGCGTCATGCGCCCGGACTACGGCTGCGAGCTGCACCGGCTTGTCTTCGCTCCCAACGACGACACCACCGCGGGCCTCGCCATCCACTACGTGCGCCGGGCGCTGGAGCGCTGGGAACCGCGCATCGACCTGCTCGACCTGGACGCCAACCGGAGCGCCGAGGAGCCCTTCCGGCTCGACATCTCGCTCGAATACCGCGTGCGCACCACCCAGCGCACGGACCGGCTGCTCTTTGGCCTCGAGCTCGCGGGAGGGGCCGCCTGATGCCGCTGATCTCACCCAACCTGGATGACCGCAGCTTCCAGCAGCTCCTGGAGGAGGCCCGCAACCGCATCGTGCGGGCCAGCCCCGAGTGGACCGACCTGACCCCGCATGACCCGGGCATGGTGCTGCTGGATGTATTCGCCCACCTGACGGAGACGATGCTCTACCGGCTCAACCGGCTGCCGGAGAAGGCCTACGTCGAGTTCCTCCGCCTGCTCGGCGTGCGGCTGCAGCCCCCGAGCGCCGCCACGGTGCGGCTGCGCTTCAGCCTCGCGCGTCCCGCCACGAGCGTGGTGGAGATTCCTCGCGGCACGGGTGTCACCACCTCGCGGGCCGAGGCTGGAGCCGAGCCCGTCATCTTCCTCACCGCCGAGGCCGTGCGTATTCCCGCGGGAGGCACGGAGGTGGAGGTGCTCGCCTACCACGGCGAGCAGGTGGAGGCAGAGCTGGCGGGAGTGGGTACGGGAATGCCGGGCCTGTCCGTAACGGCGCGCCGCCCGCCCATCGTGGCTCCCACGGGAGATGGCAGGGACCTGATGGTGGGAGTGGAGGCCCTGCCCGGAGAGCTGGACGGGCGCGTGCCGGCGCGCAAGCTGGGGGACAAGACGTACCGCATCTGGCGCGAGGTGGAGAACTTCACCAACCTGCCGTCGGACGAGCCCGCCTACGTGGTGGACCGGATGACGGGCACCGTCATCTTCGCGCCCGCGGCCCGCATGACGGGAGAGGACGGCGCGTTGTCCACGGAGCCTCGCGCCCTGGCGGCCGTGCCGAAGGCGGGCCGGGCCATCATGCTGTGGTACCTGCGCGGTGGAGGGCTCACGGGCAACGTGGCCGCGGGGACCTTGGACACCCTGAAGACGGCGCTACCCGGCGTGAAGGTGACCAATCCCTCTCCGGCCGTGGGTGGCCGTGCGGCGGAGACGCTGGAGAACGCCCTTGTCCGGGGCCCGCAGGAGCTGCACTCGCTGGGGCGCGCCATCACCGCCCAAGACTACGAGCGGCTGGCGCTGCGCAGCTCGGGAGCGGTGGCCCGCGCCAAGGCCTTCACTCAGGCGCAACTCTGGGCGCACGCGCTGCCGGGCGCGGTGGAGGTGCTGCTGGTGCCCTACCTGCCTCCCAACGTTCAGGGCACTTCGGGCGAGGGTGTCACCCAAGAGTCGCTGCGCCAGCACGAGACAGAGGAGGCGCGCTCTCGTATCGAGAGGGCGCTGAACGAGCGGCGGCCCTTGGGCACCACGTGCCAGGTGGGCTGGGCGCGCTACAAGATGGTGCGTGTGCGGGCACGCGTGGTGGTGCACCGGGCGGAGGACCAGGCCGCGCTGAAGCGCCGCTCGCTGGAGCGGTTGCACCAGGCCCTCAACCCGCTGCCCACGAAGCTTCAGCCGGGGGGCTGGCGCTTCGGCCAGTCGCTGCGCGTCTCGCACGTCTACGACACCCTGCTCGCCGAGCCCGGCGTCAGCTACGTGGACCAGGTGCGCCTGGTGGTGGACGAGGTGCCGAAGGACGTGCGCACGCTCACCGAGGACGCCTTCCAGCTCCGCACCTTCTACGCCGGTGGGGGTGATGCCCTCTTCCGGACGGTCTCCGACGCGGATGGTTGGGAGCGCGTGGGCCGCTTCCCCGGAGAGCAGGTGGAGGTGGTGGAGGCCCATCCGCAGCGCGCGGGACTGGTGGCTGTGGCCGCGCGGCTGACGGACGAGCCCCAGCGCTCGCGCATCCATCTCTCGCTGGACAGCGGCGAGACGTGGGAGAGCACCACGCACACGCTGGACCACGTGGAGGACCTGGCGTGGATGGTGCGCGATGGCGTGCCCGTGCTGCTGATGGCCACGCGCGTGGGCCTCTTCGAGCTGGCGGTGGAGGAGGGTGCCACCCCCTTGCAGGTGCTGGTGGACCCCTCGGACCACGACTTGGGCTTCCTCTCCGTGGCCGCCTCCACGGATGCGCGCGGCGGGGTGAGCGTCGCGGTGTCGGGGATGAGCCTGCGCGGCGTCTACCTCTCCAGCAGCGGCGGGCGCGGCAATAGCTTCCGGCACATCGGCCTGCGCAACCAGGACGTGCGCGTGCTGGAGGTGCAGCGCGATGGGCCTCGCTCCTTCCTCTGGGCAGGACTGGCCGCGGCCAGCGGCGCGGATCCGGGCAAGGGGTGCTTGAGCTGGGAGCTGCTCGGCTCGGCGGATCCGCCGGATGGGTGGCGCCCCCTGGACAAGAACTGGGATGGAGGGAGCTGCCTCGCGCTCGCCTTCGATGGGGCCATGGCCTATGCCGCCACACACCGCGCGGGCGTGTTGTGGATGGACGCGAGCCGACGCGAGGCCTCGTGGAGCCGCCCCGGGGTGGACAGCGGCCTGCCCTTGCGTGAGCGCGAGCGCCTCTTCCAACCGGTATTCGCGCTGGCGGCGGCGCCCGGAGGTGGGCTGCTGCTCGCGGGAGGCCCGGCCGGTGTCCATCGCCAGCGCAAGGCAGGGGGCCAGTTCGAGAATTGCTCAACGCAGGAGTTCACGGAGAAGGTGACGCTGCCGCCCACCTGGCTCCTGGTGTCGGGCCCGCATGAGCTCGAGGTGGTGACCGTCGATGAAGCGGAATGAAATCGTCCGGCTGCTGCCCGGCGTCTTCCAGCGGACCCTCCATGAGAATGGTCCGCTGGTGGCGTTGCTGGACGTGATGGAGACGCTGCACGCGCCCTCCGAGGCGTTGCTGGCCGAGCTGCCGGCTCTCTTCCACCCGCTGCGCGCGCCGGAGCGCTTCGTACCCTTCCTGGCGCACTGGGTGGACCTGGGAGTGCCCGTCACCACGGGCTTGGGACGGATGCGCGAGCTGGTGGCCGCGGCGGTGGAGCTGTCGCGCTGGCGTGGCACGGCCCGAGGGCTGCTGCTCTTCCTGCGGACGGCCACCGGGCGCGAGGACTTCGTCATCGAGGAGCAGGTACCCGGCCCCAGTGGGCGTCCCCGGCCCTTTCACCTGCGCGTGCGCGCTCCGGCGGAGCTGGCCGCGCACCGGCCCATGGTGGAGGCCATCATCGAGCGGGAGAAGCCCGCCTACGTCACCTACGAGCTGCACTTCGAGCAGCCCACACCAGGAGCGAGCTGATGCCGCGCGCCTTCGACATCACCGCCACCACGAGCAGCGTGCAGCTAGACGCCTCGGGCCGCGGCGAGGTGTCCTTCACCATCTCCAACAAGCTGGGGACGGGAGTGACCGTCCGGGCCACGGTGGAGCCGGCCGGCAACACTCGCGCCGAGTGGTTGACGTTCGCGGATGGGATGGAGAGGACCCTGTCGCCGGATGGGACAGCGGTCATCCCGGTGCGAATCTCCGCTCCAGCGGGCACGCCGCCGGGCTCGTACAGCTTCAATCTGGTGGCGGCGAGCATCTCCAACCCGGACGAGCACTACGACCGGGGACCCGCGGTTGCCTTCACCGTGCGGGAAGCGGCGGCACCCGTGAAGAAGCCCTTCCCCTGGTGGCTGGTGGCGCTTGCCGCGGGGGGGCTGCTCATCGTGGGGGTCGTGGTGGCCATTCTCTCCTCGCGTGGAGGGGGAGAGGGGCCCGGGCTCGGGGTGGCCTGCGCGAAGAAGGAGCCGCGGTGCGGGAAGGACCTCACCTGCGGCGCGGGCAACGTCTGCATCGGCACGGCGGGCTTCAAGGGGTGCGCGAGCGGCGAGCAGTGCGCCACGGGCCGCTGCGAGGTGGACACCTGTCAGGAGCGCGTGGCCCTGATGGACAAGTGCGACAGCCCGGATGACTGCCAGGAGCCCCTGGCGTGTCACGAAGCGGCCTGCCGGGGGCTCGCGGGGTTCACCGGCTGCGAGAAGCCCGAGCAGTGCGTCACGGGACGCTGCGAAGCGGGCGCGTGCAAGGAGCAGGTGTCGCTGGGAGACACCTGCGACAGCAACGACGATTGCCGCTCTCCGCTGACGTGCTTCCAGGGCTTCTGCCTCATCCCCATGGGGGAGAAGTGCACCCACCCCTCCCAGTGTGTCACCGGCGACTGCAACGGGACCTGTACGCGGGGCGTCGTGCTGTGCCCCAGGTGCCCGCTCGGAACGGTGTGTGTCGAGGGCCAATGCGTGAGGCCGGCCATCATCCGGGACCACCGCCTCCTCCAGGAGATGCAGCTCGAGCCGCGGCGCACGATTCCCACTCCCTAAGGAGCGCGTGCCATGGCCCAGCCCAAGCCCTCCACCATTCTCCTCATCCTGGCGGTGTTCGCCTGCGTTGCGCTGTACGTGCTGGGGGTAGGGCTGGGCGCGCAGGACCACTCCTCCAGGGGCTCCAGTCCGACGTCGAAGCAGGAGCGCGAGCGGTTGCGCGAGCGCTTCGTCAAGCCGCGGCCGGTGGCGGAGGAGGACCTGAAGACGACCGGCTGTGTGTTGTCCGATGGCACCGTGAGGGTGGCGCGGGGGCTGGCGTGCCGGGTGGACATCGCGAAGGCCGGAGCGCGGGTGCGCACGGTGAACGTGGAGCCCCTGTCGGGGAGCCGGGTGGACGTGAGGCTCGAGCCGAAGGGCGGGCCCGCTGTTCCCGCCTCCATTGATGGACTGGGAGAGCGCCGGGGGCTGGACGTACCCGAGGAGGGGGCCACGCTCTCGCTGACGTGTACCCTGGGCGTGGGGAACACCTCCGAATGCCCGGTGAAGCTGCGCTGAGGCTCAAGTAGCGGTGCGCTTGAGCTTGAGCACCCGGAAGATGGAGACGAGCGCGCCGATGAAGAGCACCACGGCCCAGATGAGGCCGAGGATGGCCACGATGATGGCGCCCAGCGCATCGGTGATGCTGACAAGGATGATGGGTACCCAGCCGTGCAGGATGCTGAGGAGGGCGCCGGCCACCAGCGAGGTGAGGAAGAGCAGCACCAGGCCCTTGTTCTGGAGGAAGCGCGGCTGGGCGAGCACGAGGCAGATGCCAGCGGCCACCTTGAAGGCCATGAGGAGGCCGAGCGTGGCGGAGGCACCGCCGCGGTTGAAGAAGCCCCAGATGGCCAGGTAGGCAATGGTGCCGAAGGGTACCGAGGTGAAGAGGGCGATCATGAGCAGCAGCAGGCCGATGGCGCCCACGAGCATGCCGATACCGGCCAGCAGGGCCACGATGGCGCCCACGAGCGATACCACCCCTTGGACCTGACCGTGGACGCGCTCGGGGATGAGGAGGCTGGCACCCATGAGCCCGAGGGTGAGCAGCAGCAGCCCGTCAACGAGCGCGAGGTAGGGGATGCCGAGGCCCGGGGTCGGGGGGTTCTCGCGTTGCATGGCGAGCACCTCCTCGACACTCACATCGTCCTGAGCGCCCTCGCTGCGCAGGTTGGCCTCGATGTCCGCACGGCTGGCGACGGGGCGGGGCAACACGATGGAGGCGCCCACCTCGACGAGGACACAGAGGCCGAGCAACACGAGTGCCGCGATGAACAGAGGTTTGCGCAGCTCCATATGTTGGCTCCCCCCGGCTCGCGCGTGCCGCCATGAGCCGCGCGGAGGATAAGCACGGGGGGCGGGACCGGCCGGGTGTAGGCGATACGTCTGTCCGGGCGCGGACGGGCGGTGATGACTTGCCATGGGCGGGCCCCTGCACTAGTGCTCCCCTCATGGCCGACGTGCTCCCCGAGGCGTTCCTCCGTGCTGTTGCCGATGGTTTCCCCGCGGACTTTCTCACCCGCGAGTCCAGCGAGCTCCAGGAGTACGGGCGCGACTGGACGCGCGTCCATGCCCCTGCCCCGAGCGCGGTCGCCTTCCCGCGCACCACGGACGAGGTGGCGCGGTTGCTGGCCTTGTGCAACCAGTACCGGGTGCCGGTGGTGCCCTCGGGTGGGCGTACGGGGCTCGCGGCTGGAGCGGTGGCCTCGCGCGGCGAGCTGGTGCTGTCTCTTCAGCGGATGAACCGGATGGAGCCGGTGGAGCTGCTCGGCAACACGGTGCGCGTGCAGGCGGGGGCCGTCACCGAGGCCGTGCACCGGCACTGCGCTGAGCACGGCCTCACCTGGCCGGTGGACTTCGCCTCCAAGGGTTCGAGCCAGGTGGGCGGTAACATCGCCACCAACGCGGGCGGGGTGAAGGTCATCCGCTACGGCCTCACCCGCCAGTGGGTGCTCGGCCTGCAGGTGGTGACAGCGCAGGGGCAGGTGCTGGAGCTCAATGGCGCGTTGGAGAAGAACAACACCGGTGCGGACCTGCGCCAGCTCTTCATTGGCAGCGAGGGCACGCTGGGCGTCATCACCGAGGCCACGCTCAAGCTGACGCCGCTGCCGGGCAAGCAGGACGTGTTCCTCTTCGCCGTGCCGGACGTGGCCGCCGTGCTGCGGCTGTTCCGCGAGGCTCGCCGCGCTCCGCTGCTACTGAGCGCCTACGAGTTCTTCACCGACAAGTGCCTGGCGCGTGTGCAGCGCCACCGCAAGCTACGCTCGCCCTTCGAGGCCCCGAGCGGGTGCTATGTGCTGATGGAGGCCGAGGGCAAGGACGCCGCCGAGGTGGAGGGCTGGCTGGGCTCGCTCTTCGAGCGCGGGCTGGTGACGGACGGCACCATGGCGCAGAGTCCCTCGCAGGCCAGCGAGCTGTGGGCCCTGCGCGAGAGCATCAGCGAGAGCCTGTCCGCCACGGGACTGCCGCACAAGAACGACGTGTCGCTGCCGGTGGCGAACCTGGAGGCCTTCTGCTCCGAGCTGGATGCAATCTTCAGCGCGCGTTACCCGGGCTGGGAGATCGCCCTGTTCGGCCACATTGGCGACGGCAACCTCCACATCAACATCATGAAGCCCGAGGGCATGGAGAAGGCCGAGTTCCTCGCGCACACGAAGAAGGCCGATCCCACGATGTTCGAGCTGGTGCGCAAGCATGGCGGCAGCATCTCCGCCGAGCACGGCATCGGCCTGCTCAAGAAGGACTACCTGGCCTTCTCGCGCTCGCCCGCTGAGCTCGAGATGCTGCGCACGCTCAAGCGGGCCCTGGACCCGAACAACATCCTCAACCCGGGGAAGATCCTCGACGTGTAGAGGACCCCCACGGTTTCCGAGTCGCCCGAGCCCGGTTGAAGCACCGGGCTTCGAGGCGCTCCAGGCTCAGGACACGATGCGCGTCTTGATGTCCGTCGTCAGGCCCGCGATGGCATTGCACACCGGGTTGGCCACGTCCTGGTCCAGGTCCATCACCAGGTAGCCGATGTTCGCGTCCGTGCTCAGCACCTGCGCGTGGATGTTGGCATTGAGGTCCGAGACGATCTTGTTGATGTCGCGGAGCACGCCCGGCGTGTTGCGGTGCACATTGAGGATGCGGTGCGTTTTCGGAATCAGCGGCGTCTCCACCTGCGGGAAGTTCACCGCTCCCGTGGTCGCCCCGCTCCTCACGAACTTGATGAGGGACGTGGCCACCTCCTTGCCAATGGACGCCTGCGCCTCCTCCGTGGAGCCGCCGATGTGCGGGGTGAGGATGACGTTGGACAGCCCCTGCAGCTCGGTGGCGAAGCCGTCGCTGTTCGTCTCCGGCTCGGTCGGGTAGACGTCCACCGCGGCGCCGCTCAGGTGGCCCGACTGGAGGGCCTTCGCCAGCGCGGGAATATCCACCACCGTGCCTCGGCTCGCATTGATGAGGCAGCTCCCCTTGCGCATCCGCGACAGCTCGGCCGCGCCAATCATCCACTCGGTGGACGGCGTGGCCGGCACGTGCAGCGTCACGAAGTCCGAGTTCTCCAGCAACTCGTGCAGCGTGGCCGTCGGCCGCGAGTTGCCCAGCGGCAGCTTCGTCATGACGTCGTAGAAGAGCACGCGCATACCCATGGACTCGGCCAGCACGCCTACCTGGGTACCAATGTGTCCGTAGCCGACGATGCCCAGCGTCTTGCCGCGCACCTCGTGGCTGCCCGTTGCCACCTTGCGCCACTGGCCCGCGTGTACCTCGCGGTTGCGGTCCCCGAGCTGGCGCGTGAGCATGACGATCTCCGCGATCACCAGCTCCGCCACGCTGCGCGTGTTGCTGAAGGGCGCGTTGAAGACGGGCACACCGTGGGTGTTGGCCGACTTCAAATCCACCTGGTTGGTGCCGATGCAGAAGGCTCCCACCGCCAGCAGGTTGGGGGCCTTGGCGAGCGCCGGCTCCCACACGTTCGTCTTGCTGCGGATGCCCAGCAGGTGGACGCCTTGAATCCGCTCCTCCAACTCCTCGGGCTTGAGCGCTCCCTTGAGCCGCTCCACCGCGAAGCCCTCTGCCGCGAGCATCTCCTCGGCGGACGCGTGGATGTTCTCCAGCAGCAGGACCTTCAGGGGGCCTTCGATGGACACCGGCGTGGACGGCGACGGGAACTTGGGCGTGCTCATGAAGCACCGCGTTAGACCTCGCTCCCCGAGCTGTCAAGCGTCTACCGCGCCCAGAGGGGGGCCGCCCGCCACGAGGGCGAGCGGCCCGATACAGCCTACGGTTCGCCGTGTGACCTACTGGATGGTGTAGGCCACCGTTCCGCTGCAGGTGTTGCTGGAGTAGCAGCCGGCGCGGATCTGATACGAGCCGGCCGCACTCGCGGGGACGGTGTACGTGAGGTACGACAGGGTGCCGCAGCCGCTGCCGTCGTCGTTGCCGGCCACCTGCGTGCCCGTGGGGCCGTACAGGCGCAGGTAGGTGTCACCCGTGCCGGAACCGCCGCTCACCGTGCAGGTGCCCAGCTGGATGACCTGGCCGGCCGCCGCCGTCACGCTCTGGTTGACGGTGTTCTGCTGGGCGCTGTTGGTGTTGCTGGCGCTGAAGTTGAACGAGCCGCTGGAGCCACCGCCGCCCGGGGTGCCCGGCGTCACCTTCCACACCAGGGTGCCGCCGCAGCTGCCGCTGGAGTAGCAGCCGCCGCGGATGGTGAAGGAGCCGGCCGCCGGCACGGTGTACTTGATGTAGGAGCCACGGCCTCCGCACGAGTCATCGTTGTTGGCCACTTCGGTGCCCGCGCTGTTGGTGAGGCGCAGGAAGGAGTCACCGTCCACCACGGCGCCGTCCACGCCGCAGGTGCCCAGCTCCACCACGTCGCCCGCGGCGAACGTGAGCGTCTTGTCCACCGTGTTCTGCTGGGCGCTGTTGGTGTTGGTCGCGGTGTACGCGTACGAGTTGGCCGGCGGGGGCGGGGGCGGCGGCAGGCCGCTGCACAGCTGCGTGTTGCCGTTGTTCGTCGCGGCGCAGAAGGCGCGGATGGCCGGGTAGACGTAGGTGATGTCCTCGCCGCGGCAGCCCGTCTCGCTGCACACGTTCACCACCCGGCAGCTGCCGCTGGTGACGTAGTCCGTCTCACCGCGCACCAGGATGCCCGCCACCGTGTAGCTGCTCGTCTCGTACACGCCCGAGCCCGAGTTGCCGCCGAAGGTGTCCGTGGTGGCCACGAAGTAGTCCAGCGTGCCCGAGCGCGTGTCACGCACCGTGCCGCCCGAGTCAATCTTGAACGGGATGCCGCTGCCCGAGCCGATGACGGCCACGTTCTGCCCCACCGTCAGCGCGGTGTTGCCCGTGCGCACCGGCGCCGGGGTGAAGCGCGGCGTGGCCGGCCGGTCCAGCCGCAGCACGGCGTAGTCCAGGTTCTGCCCGTTCACCGTGCCCTGCTGGCGCGCCACGATGGAGGTGCAGCTATAGATGTCCGCCGTGGTGACCGTCTGCAGCGAACCCGCCGCGGTGCGGTAGTAGTTGAAGACGAGCCGCGTTTCGGTGCAGGCCGAGGCGCTGGTGACGCAGTGGCCCGCGGTGAGCACCAGGTCGTCGGCGATGAGCGTGCCCGAGCAGAAGGCCGACGTCGGATCATCCCGGAAGCGCTCGGTGGAGCACAGGTTGTAGGCGCTGCCCAGCGCCGCGCCGGTGAAGGTGACGTTGTTGGGGTTGGACGCGTTGAAGTCAGACGGGTTCATCAGCGCCACCGTGGCCTGCTGCGCGCGCAGGCGCAGCGTAGCGTTCGTGTGCGCGTAGACGTCCTGCCGGTTGTCCGTGCCGTAGACGACTTCGCTCTGCTTCTCGCCGAGCTCCGGGGCCGGCACGCCCTGGGCCGCGTCCAGCTCTTCCGCGGGACCACACGCAGCAAGCGTGAGGGTGCACATCAGCGCGCCCACGAGGGGACGTGCGTGCAGCCCGAACCTGGGATGTCGCATGGGGATTCGCTCCTGTCTTCTTAGGGGGTGGGAAAACAAGCCAGACGGGGAAGTCCAGCGACCCCATGATGCCCCAAATAAACCCCATCAGGTAAACTGTTTGATGGGTGCGTGACGGAGCGAACGGCCCGGGGGGCGGGGCGGGCTACTCGTCGTCGGGGTTGCGCAGCCAGGCGAGGGCGGCGTCGCGGGTCTCGAAGGTGCGCGTGGGGATGGTGAGCATGGCCTTCTTCGTCATGCGCCAGGCCTGAAGGCCAGAGGCGGCATCGCTCACCACGCGCGCGGAGCGCTTCATCCCGTGGAGCTGTGCGAAGGCGTTGAGGCTGGCCATGGTGGCCACCATCTCCGGCGGCATCACGCGCAGCTGCCCCTGGTCCACCAGCGCACTCCAGGGGCCGCCAATGCGAACGATCGTCTCACGGATGCGCTTGAGGTAGTCCGACACGTCCTCCGCGCTGGGCTGCGGTGGGTAGACGACGTCGATGATGCGGTCTGCCTCGTAGACGGTGATCTGAAAGGGCATGTGTTGCTCGGTGCTCGCGGACGCGCAGGCGGGGGGCCGGCGCGGGCGGCCGCACTCTAGCCTCAGAGCGGCCCAGGTCGAAAACCCCTGTCAGCTCTTCGGGCCCCATCCGTCTTTGGGGGCTGGACCGGAACCGGTACGCCAGAGGGGCGTGGCCGTGGTCTCGGCCGGAGAGGGGGAGTCATGAACACGAAGCTGTATGTGCTGGGCGCGGTGCTGGGGACGGCTCCGGCCCTGCTTCCGGTGACGTGCTCCTCGTGGGCACCTCCCGGGCAGAAGCGGGAGGACGAGTCGCGGGGTGGGACGTCGCGGCCGACGGAGCGGTTCATCGGCGGCAACGGCGCCGAGGTCCCGTTGTCCACGCAGGAGGCTCCGGGCCTGGAGCCCGGCGTTCCGTCGCACCCGTGCGAGCTCATCACGGTGATGCAGGTGCCGTGTGAGCCCACCGCGGCCACGTGCGAGTACACCTACTGGCAGTGCCCTGAGAGCGTGAAGCCGCTCAGGGCCTGAGGGTGCCAAGGGGGGGCGCCTCCAGGGCCCGGCGGCCTGCCTGTCCTGCTCCCGGGTGGCCGGGCCGCGGGGATTTGGGGCGTGGAGCTTCTTGGCGCCCCTCTTCCCGGGTTCCTAGCTTCGCAAAGGCGCCGAGCCTGGCGCGTGCCAGGCCGGGCCAAGCCAGGGAGGTTCCGATGAGGACGCGCGTGATGGTACTGGGTGCGGTCGCGCTGGCGGCGGTGCTGGGCGGCGCGGGCTGCGCGGGGACGAAGGAGGCGAAGCAGGACGTCGAGTCCGCGGTGCCCGGCCTCTCGCAGAAGGAAGAGGGCGTGGTGACGAACGTGGACAAGGACGCCCACCGCATCGCCGTGAAGAGCGTGAGCGAGCCGGCGGCACAGGAAGTGTGGTTCGCCCTCACCGTGGACACGAAACTGGAGCGCGACGGGCAGATCGTGACCTGGGATGACCTCTCCGAGGGCACGCCGGTGCGCGTCAGCTTCGAGCCAGCCACGGGCGCCGAGAAGGCCTACAGGGTCGAGGTCCTCACGGGCCTGGAGGCCGATGAGGTGAGAAAGAAGGCCGAGCTCCTGGGCCAGTAGCACCCGGGTGGGAGCCGGAATGAAGTGGGTAGGGGGAGGGGCGGTGCTCCTCGCGCTCTGCGTGGCGAGCACCGCGGCGCTGGCGGCGCCCTGGTCCAACCTTCGCGAGCTGTCCGTGAGCGCGGGGGGCGGTGTGGAGGGCTATACCCTGGACCTGGCGCCGCGCATCGACCCGGGTGTCACGTACGGGGTGGCGGTGGGCGTCGTTCCCCCCAAGCTGCTGGGCCTGCTGGATGTGGGCCTGGAGGCTGGCTACTCGGGTGCGGTGAACGGGCTCGATACGCGGACTCCGCAAGCCTCTGCGGACGGCGTGAAGTTGGTGCGCCATGGCGCCTACGCGGTGGCCACCGTGGGACTCTTCCCCTCGGTGGTGCGGCCCTATGTGATGGGCGGCCTGGGCATCAGCGTCTACAACATCCGAGGCACCGTACGGGGCCTTGGTGATGACTTCGTGGGCAACATTCCGCTCGGAGCGGGAGTGCGCGCGTCCTACAGGAGCCTCACCGCCGACGCGCGCCTCAGCTACAACGTCCTCTTTGATCAGCGCTACGCCACGGGAGCGCCCGTGAGCAACGTGGGAGACCCCCCGACCCTCACCATCGGGAGGGCGGGCCGCTACTCCGGCACGCTGAACCTCGGCATGGCGTGGTGACGGCCCGGCCCGCCGGCCCGTGAGGACCGGCGGGGACTCGGAGACGTCAGTTCACCGGGGCGGGGCCCGCGGCCTTCAGGTGCGTGTCCAGGAAGCCGCGCATCCGCGAGTAGGCCTCCACCTCGTTCTTGCGCTTGGTGAAGCCGTGGCCCTCGTCCGGGAAGATGACGTACTCCACGGGGACGCCGTTCTTCTTCACCGCCTCGACGATCTCATCCGACTCGGGTTGGATGACGCGCGGGTCATTGGCACCCTGGAGGACGAGCAGCGGCTTGGAGATCTTCTCCGCGTGGAAGAGGGGCGAGATGTCGCGCAGCATCTGCTCCTGCTTCGTCGGGTCACCCATCTCCTTGTAGAGGGCCTCGCGCTGGCTCTCCCACCAGGGCGGGATGCTCTTGAGGGTGCGCAGCCAGTTGGACACGCCGAAGACGTCGATGCCCACCTTGAAGGCGTCCGGGTGGAAGGCGAGCGCGGCCAGCGTCATGTAGCCGCCGTAGCTGCCACCGGCGATGCCAATGCGCTCGGCGTCCACGTAGGGCAGGCTGGCCAGGTACTTCTTCGCCTCGACGCAGTCGAGCAGCGGCTCGCGGCCGTGCTTCTGGTCATCCGCGGTGAAGAAGCTCTTGCCGTAGCCGGAGCTGCCGCGGTTGTTGATGCCCAGCACCACGTAGCCGTGGTTGACGAGGTACTGGATCATCGGCGAGTAGCCCTTGCGCGTCTGCCCACCGGGGCCGCCGTGCACCCAGACGATGGCGGGAGCCTTGGCGCTGGCGGTGGCCTGGTGCGGCTTGTAGAGGATGTTGGGAATCTCCATCCCGTCAAAGGACTTGAAGCGCACCACCTCGGACTCGGCGAGGTCCTGCGCGTCGATGTCCCGGCTCATCGTGTCGGTGAGGCGGGAGACCTTCTTCGTGCCGAAGTCGTAGACGTGGAGGTTGGACGGGGAGCGGTCGCCGTTGTGGTAGAAGGCCATCCGCTTGTCGCTGTCGGAGATGCGCACCGAGGTGATGTCGCCCGCGGGGAGCTGCGGCAGCGCCAGGGGCTTGCCGGCCTTGACGTCATGCACGCGGATGACGGTGCGGCCGTCCTCGTTGAGCGCGGTGACGCGGTAGCCGCCCTTGCGCGAGAAGTAGGTGTACATCACGTCCCAGTCGGCGCGCTCCACGTCCTCCACCTTGCCGGTGGCCAGCTCGTAGCGGGCCACGCGCTTGAACTCGGAGCCCTGGTCCGTGAGGAAGTAGAGGGCGGTGGAGCCCGGGTCGAAGGTGCTCGCGGAGAAGTCCACGTCACCCTCGTGCGGGGTGATGTGCTTCATCTCCTTCGTCTCCACGTTGTAGAGGTGGATGTCCGTGTCGTAGTTGGTGCGCGGCTTGTCGAAGGCCAGCCACTTCCCGTTGGGCGAGACGTCCGCGAAGTTGAAGCCCTGGTCGTTCTGGTAGACGAGCGTGCGCGCGTACGTCTTCGCGTCGTAGCGGTAGAGGTCGAAGAAGCGTGCATCGCGCTCGTTGGTGAGGACGTAGAAGGCCGAGTCGTCCTCGCTCCAGGCCGCGAAGAAGGCCTTGAGCTTCTCGCCGGGCGTGAGGTCGCGCTCCTTGCCGTCCGGGGTGCGCACGTAGAGGTGGGTGTGCTCGTTTCCTCCCTGGTCGCGCGTGAAGAGGATGCGCTCGTCCTTGGGGAAGAAGCCGACGGAGAAGGTGGAGTCCGTCTTGGACTGGGTGAGGGCCTTCGCCTTCCCACCGCTGAGGGGCAGGGTATAGGCGTTGAAGATGCCGCTCTCGTTGGAGGAGAAGAGGATGCGCTTCTCGTCCGGGGAGAAGGAGGCGCCCGCGAGCCTCGTCGTCGCCATGAACTGCTCGACGGTGTACTGCTTCGAGGGCCTGGCGCCGGCCTGGGCTGGTGCCGTCTTGGGCGCCGCGAGCGCGAGGGTGGGCACGAGCGTGGCCGCCGCCAGCACTCGGAAGAGGGTGGACCTGAGCTGCATGGATTCTCCGCGTTGAAGAGGAATCGCCCGGAGCGAGGGAGGCGCTCGGGGCGGGTGCACCTTTGCATGGTGACGAACACCCTACGAGGAGCCGTCATCCCGATTTCCCGCTGTCCCACCCCTGAATTTCTTGCCGCATTCCGGCATGGCACCGCGGGACGGGTTGGCCAACCCCTTGGATTCCATGAGGTGGGGGTTGGCATGCGATGCGCAATGGAAAGGGCCCGGGTTGGGTGTCGGGGGTGGGTTGGTGGGATTGGGGCTGGGAGCGCTCGGGCGGGTTGGGTGGTGGGGGGGTCGGGGGGCGCCCGAGCGCGTGTAGTTGTTGGGGCGTGTGGCGTGGGGGGTGGTCGTGGGCGTGCGGCGGATGCGGCTGGGCGAGCTGTGGGTGGCGAGCGGGCTGTTGGCGTCGGCGCAGGTGGAGACGGCGCTCGCCTTTCAGGCGCGGTGGCGGTGCAGGTTGGGGGAGGCCGCAGTGCGGATGGGACTGCTCGGGCCGGAGCAGCTGCTCATCTCGTTGGCTCGGCAGCTCCAGGTGCCCTTCATCCGCCGCGAGGGCCTGGAGCGTGTACCGGAAGGCATGGTGCGCTGCGTGCCGCCGCGGGTGCTCGAGCGCCTGCGGATGTGTCCGTTGCGGGTGGAGTGGCGTGACGAGGGGCGGGGCACCGTCTACGTGGCCACCAGCGAGCCGGGCAACCTGAGCCTGCTCGACGACATGGCCTTCGCCACCGGCTGCACGGTGCGCCCGGTGCTCGCGCTCGCCGACGACATCGAGCACCTGCTGCAGCGCCTGGGCATCCTGTCCACGCGCGCCCGCGCCATCGAGCTCAATCCCGAGGACGCGCACGTGCGCCTGCGCATCACCCGGGACTACTTCGCCGTGTAGGTCAGCCGTGGCTCCGCTACCCGCCGAGCACCTGGAGGGCGCGGGCGTAGTAGGCATCGCGGCTGGCCTTGCCGTTGTAGCCGCCGTTCACCCGGTAGGTGATGGCGTCGAAGTTGCCCGCGTCCGCGTAGCTGTTGAGGTGGCGGTTGTTCCAGTACCAGGCGGCGGTGCGGAAGCCCACGTCGGGGTCCGCGGCACGCGTCGGATTGTTCTCCAGGTCGATGCCCAGGGCGCGGCCCGCAGCGCGGTAGTTGGCGCGGCCGCTCAGCTGGATGGGGCCACGGCCCTTGAAGCGCACGCCATCACCCGGCTGCGTGTTGACCAGGTCCGCGCGGCCCTCGTAGGCGGCGCCGGAGGCGAGCTGCTGGCCCACCTGGATGAAGTTGGGGTTGGAGATGCCGTTGGCCTGGGCGATGGCGCCTACGCTGGTGCCGTAGCGGGAGGCGATGCCGCTGAGCGTGTCACCGGGCCGCACCGTGTAGCGTCCCCCGTTCCCATTGAAGCTGTCCGAGGAGGTGGAGGGGTTGCCGGCTGCCGGCCGACGCGGTCCATCGAAGCCGTCGGGGACGACCAGGGTCTGACCTGCGAAGATGCGGTTGGGGTCCCGGAGGTTGTTGGCCTTCGCCAGTGCATCGATCGAGGTGTTGTACTTCCGGGCCAGCGCGCTGAGCGTGTCGCCCGGCCGGATGGTGTGCACGGCCATGATGAACCCCGTAGATGTGGAGCGTCCGGGGTAATTGTCGCACGCACGCTTCTTGAAGTTACGTCTCCCCTATCATTTTGGATCACCCGCCCTCCTGCCCCCCAGACCAGCGCCGGGCCGGCGGCTTTCGCCAAGGGAAGGGAGTGGAAGGTCTCTTCGTTTTGGTGGCGATGGAAGGACCTCCCTCCTCTTCGAGCGATGCTGCTTCTCCTGGTCATGCCCCAACCCCGCGGAACAAATTGGCCTCGCCTGTGATGGAGTGGGTCGATTGGAGCGATGCCTTCGTCCGGGCCACCTCGTGGCTGGATGACATACACGCGCAACTCACCCAGGGTGGAGATATCCAGTCTGGTATGGATTCTCTGCACCGGGGACTGCGGACCTTACGCCGCAAATGGGACCGAGAGGAGTGGCGTCGCTTCTGCCTGGAAGCCGTGCGTACCCACCCTCTGCGTGAGGTGATTCACCAGTGTCCCTTCACCCGGCACGCGTTCGAGCGTCCTCGTGGTTATGCGGGGGATGCCGAGCTCATCGACTACCTCTATAACGACCACGCGCACGTGGATGGCCTGGAGCACGAAGCCCGGGAAATCTACCGCTACATGCACGACCAGCCGAGCGCCCGCAGTGTGCGGGAGCGGCGCGAGCTGTTGGCGCGGGAGATCGACGCCACCGCCGAGCGCGTGCATCTGCCGCGAATCCTCTCCGTGGCATGCGGGTACCTGCGCGAGGCGGAGCTATCGTCCGCCGTGCGGGACAACCGGCTAGGAGAGCTGATCGCCTTCGATCAGGATCCCCTCTGTCTGGCGGAGATTGCCCGGGTGTTCCCTACCGGCCCGGTGCGGACGGTGTGTGGCTCCGTGCGCTCCATGCTCCTGGGGAAGACCTCCTTCCGGGACATGGACTTCGTCTACTCGGCGGGCCTGTACGACTACCTCGCTGAGGGCACGGCCGCGCGGCTCACCCGGCTGCTCTTCAACATGCTGGGCTCGGGCGGGAAGCTGCTGGTGGCCAACTTCGCCGTCTACCCCCCTGAGTCCGGGTACATGGAGGCCTTCATGGACTGGTGGCTCGTCTACCGCGACGAGAACCAGATGAGGGCTCTGACCGCGGAGATCGATCCCTCGGAGCTCGCCGAGGTGAAGCTGTTCCGCGACAGCGTGGACAACGTCATCTACCTGTCGCTCACCCGGCGCTAGCCGCGCGTCCACTTCGGCGCGCTAGTGCGTCTCATGCACCTCCCGCGGCTCCTCGGGGCCGCGGCGAGGCAGGGTGACGGTAAAGATGGCGCCCTTGCCCAGGGCGCTCTCCACCTCGATGGTACCCCCGAGCGCCTGGACAATCTCCCGGACGATCCACAGCCCGATGCCGAAGCCGCCGTAGTGGCGCACGGATACGGCGCGCTCGAAGCGCTCGAAGATGCGGGCCGCGTCCTCTTCGGCGATGCCGATGCCCTCGTCGCGCACCCGCAGCCGCGCCAGGGTGGCGTCACCCTCGAGAGTGACTTCAATCGGCCGGCCCGCGCCATACTTCGTTGCATTGGTGAGCAGGTTGACCACTACCTGCTCCAGCCGCATGGCGTCCCAATGGCCCACCATCGTCGGCGGCAGGTTCATCCGCAGCTCGCACTCGGCGCGCGCGAGCGACTCGCGTGAACGGTCCACCACCCCGCGCACCACCTGCACCAGGTCCACGTCCTCGAGCTTGCCCAGCAACTGCCCCTGGGCGATGCGCGAGATGTCCAGCAACTCGTTCACCAGCTTGCCCAAGCGCTGCGTCTGGAGGTTGGCCGACTCCAGCTTGGCGCCAAGCCGCTCCGGGGGCAGTCGCTCCAGGCCCTGGCGCACCTGCGACATGAGGCCCTGGATGTGGAGCTGCAGCGACGTGAGGGGCGTCTTCAGCTCGTGCGCGGCGATGGAGAGGAAGTCGTCGCGGCGCCGCACCGCCTCCTGCTCCTCGCGGTAGAGCCGGCCCCGCTCCTCGGAGAGGGCGGCCATGCGCTCGAAGCCCTCGGCGTTCTCCAGCGCCGCGCCAGCCAGGATGCAGACGAAGGAGGCCAGGCGCTCCTCGTCCTCGCCGAAGAGCTCGCCCACCTGCCGGTGGCTGACGCACACGCAAGCCACCGTCTTGCCGCGCACCTGGATGGGGGCGCAGAGGAGCGAGCGCACGCCTAGCAGCTCCATGCTCTCGCTCACCCCGCCGGGCATGCCCTGGCCCATCACCGCCGGGCGCCCCGTCTCCAGCGTCCGGCCAATGGCGGTGCGGCCCACCCCCGCCGCTGCCAGCTCGTCCTCGGGCAGCAGGGCCTCCGGGTCGAACACCACGCAATGCTCCGGGCGCAGCAGCTCCATCATGGACTGGCGCGCGGCCTCGAAGACGGCCTCGCGGGTGAGGGCGGAGGCGATGCGCCGGCCCGCCTCCAGCACCCGGGGAAAGCGGTCCGCCAGGGAGAGGGTGTCCGAGCGCTCGGAGCCTCCCGGGCCCTCCTGGCCCAGGCCCTGCTCCAGCTCCTGCAGCTCGCGGGTGGCCGCCTCGATGTCCGCGGTGGCTCCCGGCCAGCCGAGCGCCCGCCCCACCTGCCCGCGCGCCAGCAACGACTGGGCGCGCTCATGGCGCATGCCCAGCTCCCCGGCCACGCTCAGGCTCTGCTCCAACCAGCGGCGCGCACGGCGAGGGCGGCCGGACATGGCCGCCAGCAGCGCCCGTTCGCGCAGGGCGTGGGGGAGGTTGTTGCGATAGGAGCTCGCCACGTGGTGGGCCCGCCGCGCCACGTGCTCGGCGCGCTTGAGCAGGGCCCGGTGCTCGTGCGGGGCCAGCGGAGACACCTGCTCGGCGCGCTGGCGCAGGGCGGTGGTGAGCCACCCCGGGATGGGCGCCACGTACTCCGAATGCAGGTGGGCCGCCTCGGCGATGCGCTCCGCCTCCTCCAGCGTGGCCACCGCGCCCGCGGTGTCTCCCTCGCGCAACTGGCGGATGGCCTCGGCCTGGAGCACGCCCGCGTGCGACTGCGGGTCCGCCTCCGGGTCGGAGATCTCCGCTTCCAGCAGGTCGCGCGGGATGCGGCCTCCCGAAGCCTTGCCCCAGGCCTCGAGCGCCAGGCGCACCGCGTACCGGTCCCCGATGGCGAGCGCGTCCCCGTGCAGCCGCTGGCTGGCCTCGAGCGCCTCCTTCAACTTCCCCTGCCGATAGAGGCACATGGTGATGTTGAAGGTGGCGTTGTTGACCTCCCAGCGGTCGCCCGTGCGCTCCAGCAGGCGCACCGCCTCGCGGAACTTCTCGATGCTCTCCTCGAAACGGCTCTCCGCGTAGAGGGCCAGGGCGTAGAAGTGCAACGTCTGTCCCTGCCCCCACACGTCGCCCATCTCCCGGCGCATGGCCAGGGACTTCTCCGCGTAGGCGTTGGCCCTGCGGAACCAGGGCAGGGTGGTCATCGCCGGGGAGTGCTCCGAGTAGGCCTGGGCCAGCTCGGGGGTGGGTGGGTAGCGCTCGGCGATGTTGAGGTCCCTCAGGTGCGCCCAGATGACCGCCATGCGGCCGCGCAGGTACCAGTAGTTGTAGGCCAGCCGGCTGTAGATATGGACGGCCAGCAGATCCTCCTCGCTCTTGTCGAGGGGCCGGCGCGCCAGCCACAGTTTCGGCAGGAGGGTATGGCCTGCCTGGACGCCCACCTCCCAGAGGGCCGCGAGGGTCAGGGCGGCGGACGAGCGGGGGACGAAACGGCCGAGCAGCCGCAGCGCCTGCTCCATGGCCGCGTTACCCTCGTCCACGTTGCCGCGCCGGAAGGCCAGCTCGCCCAGCTTGGCCAGCGTGCGAGCCTGCTCCAGGCGGTCATACGCCAGGGACTGGGCGAGCGAGAGCTGGTGCTGGGCGGCGTCGTAGCGGCCGCGCAGCATGAGCACGTCCCCGAAACCGGCGCTGATGCGGAAGCGGATGCCCGGGTCGGCCCCGGACGCGCCGCGCTCGGCGATGCGGTAGTTGTGCTCCGCCGTCTCCAGGGCGAACTGCTGCCGGGCCCGCTCGGCGGCTACCAGCGCGTACGGCAGCGCCTGGGCGTACTCGCCCGCGGCGTCGAAGTGGTAGGCCAGCTCGAAGGGGTCCGCAGGCGGATTGGCCGCGATGGCGCGCGCCGCCAGCCGGTGCAGCTCGCGGCGCTCTTCGGGCTTGAGCAGGCTCAGCAGCGCCTCGCGTAGCTTGTCGTGGACGAAGGTGTAGCGTCCGCCACTGCCCTCCCACAGCATGTGTCGGCGCCGCGGCTCCATCAGCGCGGCCACCACCCGCTCGCGCGGCGTGCCAGACAGGCTCGCCACCCGCTCCAGGTCGAAGCTCTTGCCCAGCACCGCGCCCACCGACAGCAGGCGCAGGGCCTCCGGCGGCAGCAGCTTCAGCCGGCGCACCAGGAAGGAGGCCGCCTGGCGCGAGGAGCGCACGTGCGCCATGGCCTCGGGCTCCACCTGCCAACCCCGAGGGCCCGGCACCAGCGCGCCGTCCTCCACCAGTCCGTGCAGCACCGCCGAGGCCATGAAGGGATTGCCCTCGGACAGACGCACCACCAGGTCCGTGGCCTCGCGCGGCAGCGTGCCGGCCATGGATTCCAGCATTCGCGCTACGTCCGCGGGCCCGAAGGCCGTCAGCCGCAGGTGGGCCGCCGGATTGAGCCGGCGCAGCACGTGCCCGGGTCCCACCTCCTCACTGCGGAAGGACACGATGATCAGCACATGTCCCCCCACGGTACGGCGCGCCTGCTGCCAGCTCTCCAGCGAGCGGAGCGTCGGCTCATCGGCCCATTGGGAGTCCTCGAGCAGCACCACGGCCGGTTCCGTCTCAGTGCCCAGCGCGCCCAGTAACGTGGTGAGGGCCCAGATGCCGCGGCTCTCGCCCAGCGACTCGGGGCCCAGACCCTGCTGCGCGGGACGCAGCACCGGCTGTAGTTGAGGGAGCACCGTGCACACCGAGGCGGCCTGCTCCTTCAGCCGCTCGCGCAGCAGCTCCGCCAGCGCGGGCCGCTCCAAGGCCGCCGACGCGATGCCCGAGGCCACGTCCGCGAAGAGCTGGAAGGGGCGCTGTGCGGACTGGGCCACGGCCTGACCCTGCAACAGCCAGGCGCGGTGCTGGCGGGCTCGTGTGGCGAACTCCTCCAGCAGTCGGCTCTTGCCTCCGCCGCTCTCCGCCTCCACCACCAACAGCCGCCCCGGTTCGGTACGGGAGCGCTCCAGCTCGCGCTCCAGCAGCGCCAGCTCCTCGTGCCGACCCACGAAGGAGGGCTCGGTGAGGCTGTGGCGCATGTCATGAGCGCCCGCCACCAACTCCGGATCCTGCTCGCCGCGAGCCAGCGCCGCCTCAATGGCACGCAGATCCTCGCGCGCGGACTCGGCGGACTGGTAGCGGTCCATCGGATCCGTCTGCAACAGGCGGGAGACGACCTCCTCCAGCGCGCGGGGTACCTCCACGCCGGTGGTGCGCAGCCGGGGTCGCGTGGTGAGGTGCTGGCGCAATACCTCGCCTACAGAGGCCCCGTCGAAAGCCGGGTGGCCCGCGAGCGCCTCGAAGAGCACGGTGCCCACCGCATAGAGGTCCGAGGTGGCCTCCACCGGACGGTTGAGGAGCCCGGCCTGCTCGGGCGAGAGGTAGCGCGCGGTGCCCACGGGCAGATCTCTCAGGGACGGGTCCAACCGTTCACTGCGCGCCAGACCGAAGTCCACCAGGGTGGCGCGGGAGAGGGTGGGGCGGCCCTCGACGATGATGTTGGAGGGCTTCACATCCCGGTGGAGGATTCCATGAGTGTGCGCCTCGGCGAGGGCGGCCAGCACACACTGGCCCACGATGAGGGACTCGGGCACGGACAGGGTGCCGCTGGCGAGCCGCTCCTGGAGCGATATGCCGGGCACGAAGGGCGTCACCAGGTAGAGCAGCTCTCCGCTGGTGCCAAAGTGCAGGACGGGCACGAGGTAGGGGCTGTGCAGAGAGCGCAGCACACCCGCCTCATGCTCCAGGCGCTGGCGGGCGGTGGCGACGAGGGAGACGGCGGATGTCGTCTTGATGACAAGCCGGGCCCCAGTGTGCAGGTCGACCCCGAGCCACGTGGTGATGCCACGGCCCTGCTTGATGCGCTGGGTCAACTCGAAGCGGTTGCCCAGTCGCCTGCCGGGATGCGCCCCTTCCAGAGAGGGTCCAGCCTGTTCGTAGCCCTCCGCCATCAATGCCCTCCCCCTCTGGTCGCACCACCGACGGTGGTGGGGTCGGCGCGTCATCGACAAGCTTGGGACCGCCGAGTGCGGTGCCAAGGGGGGCGAGGCGGCTCATGCTCCAGAGGGTAGGGTGCTTCAAATGAGCAGGCGGCCTCACTTGTGCATCCCCTCGTGCATGGACACGGGGGCTCGTGTTGTCGCCTGGAGAGCAGGCGGACGGGCCCGGGAGCTGACTCAAGGGCCCGTCCTGGAGACGAGGTTGCGGCGGGGCTACTTGTACTCCACCGTCAGGACGGCGCCGGTGCCCTCGGTGAGGAAGACGTAGGCGGTGCCGGACGGGTTCTGCTTGAACTGAAGCCGGGCCTGCGTCTTGCCCGTCTTGTTGATGGCGGCGAGCCCCGAGGCGTTGAAGTCGGCCGAGCTCTGGGCGCCGGTGGTGAACTTGATGAGCTCCGCGACTCCGGCGGCGGTGGCGGCCGCGGCGTAGTCGGTGGTCTCCATGGTGGCGGCGCCGAACGTCCCGTTCTTCAGGTCGATGGTGAGGGTGTTGCCGGCGGCGGGGTCGGCCCACGGGTCACCGCTCGAGGAGGACAGCGTCACCTTGAGCGAGGCGCGCATGATGGTGGCGGTGTCCGGGAGCGACGAGGTGTCGAACGAGAAGATGGACCGGTTGAGCTTGCCATCCGTGCCCTTGCCAACGGCCGGGGTGGTGATGGTGCC
Organism: Archangium lansingense; assembly: GCF_026626635.1. Lineage (GTDB taxonomy): Bacteria > Myxococcota > Myxococcia > Myxococcales > Myxococcaceae > Archangium > Archangium lansingense. The sequence goes on along the minus strand of NZ_JAPNKA010000001.1, from coordinate 11,414,773 downwards.
CACCGCCGGGGAGGTCCCATCCGCGTTCGCCTTCACGTATCCGTCATCCGCCGCGATGCTGCTGAAGGTGACGGTGGTCGTCCCGCCGCTGGTGTTGCTCACGGTGACGGAGGTGTCGTTGTCCGTGCTCACGTTGTTGGCGGCGTCATACGCCTTGGCCATGAGCGAGTGGCTGCCGTTGGCCACGCCCGCCGTGTTCCAGGTGAACACATACGGCGCCACCGTGTCGGTGTCGGCCAGCGAGCCGTCGATGTAGAACTCGACCTTGTTCACGCCGACGGTATCCGAGGCGCTCGCCGTCACGTCGACGGTGCCGCTGACGGTGGCCGCGTTGGCCGGGGCGGTGACGTTGACGGTGGGGGGCGTGGTGTCGGCGGAGGCGCTTGGCGGGCCCACGGAGATGCTGTCCACCCACGCCTTGGCGCGGGTGAGGGTTGAGCCCGTGTCCGTCGCCGTGACGATGAACTTCAGGATGACGGTCCGGTTGGCATATGCGGACAGGTCGATGTCGGCCCGCTGAGTCCAGTTGGCCTCGGTGATAGTGCCCACGCCGCTCTTCGTCACGGAGTCCACGACGTTGTCGGTGCCGTTGTTGACGACGACCCGGAAGCTGGCCGAAGCCGAGGTGTTGGCGCCGGAGAGGTCCAGCTTGCGCCAATAGGTGAGCCGCGGGTTGGAGGTGAGCGTCACGCTGACGCTCGCGGTGCGGGTGACGGTGTTGAAGGACGGCGTGGCGGAGCCCAGGATGGACTGGCTTCCCGTGACGCCCGTCTGGTCGCTGGCGTCCAGGGCCCACTCGGTGATGCTCCAGTCCGCGTTGTCGGGGCCGGCGTTGGAGAAGCGCTCGGTGAAGCGCACCGAGTTCTGGTCCACCGTCACAGCCACCGTGGCCGAGGCCGCCGTATTGCCCGCGGCGTCGTAGGCCCTTGCCTGGAGGTTGTGGACGCCCGTCGAGTACGAGGTGGTGTTCCAGTTGTACGTGTACGGCCCGGCCTGCAGCGACGCGACGCCTTGGCCCACCACGGCGCCGTCGATGAGGAACTCCACCTTCGTCACCCCGGTGTCGTCCGAGGCGGTGGCGGCGATGTCGATGGCACCGGCCACGGTGGAGCCGGCGGTGGGGAAGGTGATGGCGACGGTGGGCGCCGTGGTGTCGGAGATGCCGCCGGTCACGGTGACGGAGAGGGTGCTGGAGGTGGAGGTGTTGCCCGCGGTGTCATAGGCCCGCGCCACCAGCGTGTGCGCGCCATTGGTGGCCGCAGCGGTGTTCCAGCTGTACTCGAAGGGCGACGCCGTGTCGGTGCCCACCAGGGTGTTGTCGATGGAGAACTCGACCTTGGCGATGCCAACGTTGTCCGTGGCGCTGGCCGTCACCAGTACCGTGCCGCTCAGGGTGGCGCCGTTGGCCGGCGCGGAGAGGCTCACCGTGGGGGGGACGGCGTCGGAGTTGTCGAGCCCGAAGAACTTCGCCACGTACCAGGTGGAGCAGATGTCCGTGTCCAGGATGAACGCGCCCGCCGTGCCGCACGCCACGGTGCCGCCGGGGAATTTGGTGGCGGGGTCGATGGGCGTGCCGTGCCCCATACTGGTGATGGCGTACGTCTCTACCAGCACGTTGCCCGCAGCGTCCTTGTAGCCCTTGTGGGGGTAGCCGGCGACCGTGTCATTGACGTCCGCCGTCAGGTCGATGCCGTGCACCGCCGTCCACTGCTCCAGGGCCTCCGTCTGGTTGGTGTTCTTCACGACGTAGTCACTCGTGCCGTGCCAGAGGGAGATCTTCGGGTAGGGGCCCGTGTAGCTGGGATAGGCGTTGCGGACCAGGTCCCTCCACGCCGTGGCCGTCTTGTCCACGCCCGGGCTCATGCAGGTGAACGCATCGTTCATCGAGGTCGCGCACTTGTACGGGACGCCGGCCATCGGGGCCGCACCGGCGAAGACGTCCGGATAGGCAGCGGCCATGACGAGCGTCATCGCGGCTCCCGCGGACAGGCCGGTGACGAAGACGCGGCGGCCATCGATGGAGTGGTCGGCCTTCATCTTGTCGACCATCTGCTTGATGGAGAGCGCCTCGCCCTGGTCTCGAGCGATGTCACCTGGCTCGAACCAGTTGAAGCAGATGTTCGTGTTGTTCTCCTTCAACTGCTCCGGGTAGAGCACGTAGAACTTGAGCTGGTCCGCCAGGGCGCTCCATCCGGTGTTGGGGTAGGCGCTGGCCTGCTGGGTACAGCCGTGCAGCGCCACCACCAGCGGGGCATTGGCCGGCATGTTGGCGGGCACGTACTTCCACATCTTCAGGTTGCCGGGGTTGGTGCCGAAGCTCGTCACCTGCGTGAAAGGACTCTCGGCCACTCCCAACGCTTCCAAGGGGGGCGCCGCCTCTTGCGGCATGCCCTCGCACCCGAGCACCGCCAACGTGAGAAGTGCCCCCACTGCTCCTCCGAAACGACGCTTCATCATGGGTCTCTCCCTGGAAAGGGGAGGTAATGCCTTACCATAATCCTCTGAATGCTGCTTATTCAGCCTTGTGTAAGGGAATCGCGTCGGACATGACGCGCAATGTCAAACTCGCGCGAATATGAAGCTAGCATCATGAAGACATGAACCCGGCGTCAGGTTGAGCCACCGAGTATGACGCGTGACGTCAAGGCTCCGCCGGCCGCGCGAACATGAACCCGGCATCATGCAAACATGAGTCCGGCATCATGTTGCGCTAGGATGCCGTCGCCGCCCCCAAGGCCGGCCAACGGCAGGCGCCCCCCGACCCAATGCAGTCCCCCAGCGCCTCTCGTCTTCCCACAGGAGCCACATATGAGGATGTCCAAGTTCTCCCTCCGCCTCACCGCGACCGGACTCGCTGCCTGCGCGCTGCTCGCGTGCGAGAAGCCCAAGCCGGACGGCGATGGCGACGGCAATGGCGAGGGAGATGAAGTCACGGCGGAGAGCTGCAAGAAGCAGATCGCCGCCCGGCAGGACGAGCTGGCGGCTGCGGGTGTGAACGTGGCCAACTGGTCCTTCCGTGATGCGCCCGAGATGTTGGATCCGGGCCTCACCGCGCGGCAGACGCCCGAGACCTACGAGCAGTACGACGGCAAGTACCGTCCGCTGGGCAACCACCCTGGCTGCTCCATCGAGAACCTCTACTACGATACGAAGAACACCTCGACGGCGTCCGGTGCCACGCCCTTCATCGACGGCAATAACGATGGCAAGTGGACCGGCCGCAGCGACTTCGGCGGCCCCAACGTCGCCACCGACCACATCGACGGGGACGTGGCCGACATCGACGGCTATCCCTGCGCCGCCAAGGAGTACACGCAGACCAACGAGGACACCACCAAGCCCATCGTCATCCTCGTGCACGGCAACTCCACCCGGCCGCACACCTGGGAGAAGTTCCTCATGCCGGCGGGCTCGCAGATCAACTCCTCGCTCGAGAAGGTCCAGTTCAATCCGGACACCGCGCAGCGGGTGCAGCTGGCCGAGAAGCTGATCTCCGAGCGCTACCGCGTCATCGCGGTGGACTTCCGCACGGACCTGGTGGCCACCGTGGACCCCACCACCGACAGCACCAAGTACAACGCGGCCGGCAATATCGACCATGGCTGGTCCACGCCCATCCTCGAGTCGCTCGTCAAGGCGGTGATGAAGAACAACCCCAGCCGCAAGGTGGCTCTCATCGGGCACTCGCTGGGCGTGACGGTGGTGCGTGACGCCATCCGCCGCATGTACGTGGAGCACGCGGACGGCGCGGCCGGGTCCGTGAATCCCTTCCCGCAGCTCAGCCACGTCATCCTCGGCTCGGGCGCCAACCACGGCGTGTCCACCTACGACTCGCCCTACCTGCTGTGTAGCGGCAACAACAAGACGATGCGCGGCACCATCGTCTGCGAGATGGGCAGCCGCTCCAACTACCAGCAGACGTACTTCCACAAGCCGCTCAACGGTCCTCGCGACCTGTTCGCCACCCCGTGCGCGGACGGTGACTACGCCTTTGGCAAGACGGGCCAGTGCGGCGGCAACGTGGTGAAGTACTACACCATCACCATGACGGACATCGCCCAGGGCTCCAACTACCAGGATCTGTACGTGTCCGAGTTGGCCTCGCGCATCGAGATGCCGGGCTGCGTGGTGAACAAGCTGACGTCGCTCAACGACTACGACACCAGCGGCTACTTCAACAAGGGCTTCATCGCCAACCACTTCGGCTCTCTTCGCTCCGAGGCTGGGTTGAAGCTCACCATGGAGTATCTGGCGCAGTAGCCGCGGTCCCTGGCAGTCTTCTTCCGCCGCCCGTGGCAGTGGCTGCTGCGCGGGCGGCGGTCTCCCCTCTGGAGTGCAGCCCAAGCGAGTCTCCCCCTCATGAATCCGTCCTTCTCCGCCGCGTCCCGCGTGGCGCTCGTGTGCACGCTGGCGTCCGCCCTGGTGTCGGCCCCGGCCCGGGCGCAGACCTCCGAGACCCCCGCTCCGGCGCCCTCCGATTCCCCTGTCGAGGCGGCCGCGCCCCCGGCCGCTCCCGCCCTCACCCCGGAGGCTCCCGCGAAGCCGGATGTCGAAGCCAAGCAGGACCCCGAGGCGCTGGTGCTGGGCGCGCCCACGCCCGCCACCCGGCCCATCTTCGCCCTGGGCAACGACACGTACTTCATCAGCCCGGTGCTCTCCATCGCGGGCGGTCTCCAGTCGGAGAACCTGCTGGTCAACCCCAACCCGGAGCGGGAGAGCCGCATCACCACGGTGGCCATCGCGCGCTTCGGCGCCGAGGGCCGGCTGGGTCCCTACGTCACCTTCCGCAGCGAGTTCGAGCGCAACATCCGCAGCCACGGCTCGGGCATCTGGGAGGGCACGGCGTCCATGTCGGTGCGCGACCAGCTGCTGCGCCTGCAGCGCTGGGGCGCCACGGTGGAGGCTGGTATCATCCTGGACCCCTCCAGCGTGGACTACTTCTCCGCGCACATGGGCGACGTGCTCCTGGCGGACAAGTACACGCGCGACCCACTCCTCTATAGCGGGTTCAACCGCGGCCAGGGCGTGCAGGCGCGCTACTCGCGCTGGGGGCTCACCGCTGGCCTGAGCTACACCGAGGCCAACCCGCTGAGCTCCTCGGCATCCTTCATGGTGGGCGGCTCCTTCGGCGGCAACAGCCGCTTCTGGGAGCGGCCCTTGGGCAACTTCCGCAACGGCCAGCCTGACGACGACATCCACTTCCGCGTCATCAGCCCCTCGCTCTCCTATGAGCACCCCTGGTTCGAGGCCAAGGCCATGGTCCAGGTCTTCAGCATCAACTACCAGGCCAACTCGAAGCTGGACCCGGCGCTCGAGGGCTACAACCTGCGCGGCAACGTGAAGCTCAAGCTCAAGGGCATGGTGCCGTCGCTGCCCTTCGACGTGGTGCCCTTCTTCAATGTGTCGCGCGTGGAGAACGACGTCCTCAACTCGGCGTCGGGCTACGGCAACCAGCTTCTGGAAACGCCCTTCGACGCGCTCACCCTCACCGGCGGCTTGGACATCTTCCTCTTCGGCCGCTCGGGCGTGGGCTTCAACTTCGCGCGCGTGTCGGATCGCACGCCCTCCTTCATCCCGCCCACCGGCAGCACTCCCGCCAGCGAGCCCGTGCTCGCCACGGAGACCACGTACCTCAACGTGGGAGCGACCTGGTGGATGTTCGATCAAGTGGCGCTGGGGGCTCGCGTGGCCACCTTCGAGCGGGAGATCGAAGGCAAGCCCGAGCTGAAGGAACGCGACCTGTCGGCTTTCCTCACGCTGCGGCTGGCTCTGTGAAAGGTGCGAACATGGGAGAGCTGACTGGGAGGACCGCGCTCGTCACGGGCGCGGCGAGTGGTATTGGCCGGGCGGTGGCCGAGGATCTGGGCGCGCGTGGGGCCCGGGTGCTGGTGTCGGACCTGGACGAGGCCGGCGCGCGCGTGGTGGCCGCGGGGATTCCGGGCGCCATCGCGCAGCGGGCCGACGTGTCCTCGCGCGAGGAGTGCCGGGCGCTGGTGGACCGGGCCCAGAAGGAGTGGGACCGGCTCGACATCCTGGTGAACAACGCGGGGATTCAGCACGTGTCTCCGGTGGAGGAGTTCCCGGAGGAGCGTTGGGAGCTGATGCTTCGCATCATGCTGGTGGGGCCCTTCGTGCTGACGAAGTACGCCCTGCCGCTGATGTACGCGCGCAAGTGGGGACGCATCATCAACGTCTCCTCGCTGCACGGACTGGTGGCCTCGCCGTACAAGTCCGCCTACGTCTCCGCCAAGCACGGGCTGATGGGGCTGACGAAGACGGTGGCGCTGGAGGCCGCGGACAAGGGCGTGACGGTCAACGCCATCTGCCCCGCTTACGTGCGCACGCCGCTGGTGGAGAAGCAGATCGCCGACCAGGCCCGTGTGAATGGCCTCTCCGAGACGGAGGTCATCGAACGCATCATGCTGGCCCCCGCGGCGGTGAAGCGCCTGCTGGAGCCGAGTGAGGTGGCCGCGTACGTGGCCTTCCTGTGCTCGGAGGCCGCGGGCGGCATCACCGGGGCCGCTCAGGTGATGGACTGCGGCTGGACGGCCCGTTGAGTTGAGCTGAAGCACCCGTACCACTTCATGACAGGGGAAACACCGTGACGGTACCCGACGCCTCCCAGGCGCCCGAGCAGGCCCAGCACACGAACATCTGGAAGGTGGCCGCCGCGAGCTTCATCGGCACGGCCGTGGAGTGGTACGACTTCTTCCTGTACGGGACGGCGGCGGCGCTCATCTTCAACCGCCTCTTCTTCCCCTCGTTTGATCCGTTGATGGGGACACTGGCCGCGTTCGCCACCTTCGCGGTGGGCTTCGTGGCGCGGCCGCTCGGCGGCATCATCTTTGGCCACTTCGGCGACAAGCTCGGGCGCAAGTCCATGCTGAGCGCCACGCTGATGATCATGGGCCTGGCCACGTTCGCCATCGGCCTGCTGCCCACCTACGAAACTATCGGCGTGGGGGCGCCCATCCTGCTGGTGCTGCTGCGCATCCTCCAGGGCTTCGGCCTGGGCGGCGAGTGGGGCGGCGCGGTGCTGATGGCCGTGGAGCACGCCCCCGCGAATCGGCGTGGCTTCTACGGGAGCTGGCCGCAGATGGGGGCGCCCGCGGGCCTGCTGGTGGCGAACGCCGTGTTCTCCCTCTTCTCCCGGCTGCCTGAGGAGCAGTTCGTCTCGTGGGGCTGGCGCGTGCCCTTCCTCTTCAGTGCGGTGCTCATTGGCATCGGCGTCTTCATCCGCGTCAGCGTCGCCGAGTCTCCCGCCTTCCGTGCGCAACAGGCTGCTCACCAGGCGCCCAAGGCCGAGAGCGCCGGAGCGAAGCTTCCCATCCTCGAGGTGCTGCGCACCTATCCCCGGCAGATCCTCCTCGCCATGGGGGCGCGCTTCGCGGAGAACGGCTTCTTCTACATCGTTACTACCTTCGTCCTTACCTACGGCACCGAGCAGCTCAAGCTGGACAAGGCCACCATGCTCAATGGCGTGCTCATGGCCACCGTCATCCACCTGGTGGCCATCCCCGCCTTCGGAGCCCTCTCGGATGTGGTGGGGCGCCGTCCCGTCTACCTTGGCGGCGCGGTGGGCTGTGCCCTGCTGGCCTTCCCCTTCTTCTGGCTCATCGAGACCAAGTCCATGGCCCTCATCGTGCTGGCCATCTCGCTGGGCATCATCGCCCACGCTGCCATGTACGGGCCCCAGGCCAGCTTCTTCTCCGAGCTCTTTGGCACGCGCGTGCGCTACAGCGGCGCGTCGCTGGGCTACCAGCTCGCCTCCGTGTTCGCCGGCGGCTTGTCGCCCCTCACCGCCACCTTCCTGCTGGCGCGCTTCGGGGGCAAGGCCTGGCCCGTGTCGCTCTACATGGTGGGCCTGGCGCTCGTCACCCTCGTCTCTGTCTACCTCTCCGCCGAGACGTTCCGCGAGCACCTCACCGAGCCGGCCCCCAAGGCCCCCGCGGACGGTGCCGCGGGGACCGGTGAGCGGCGCGAGGTGGCCTGAGCTTCAGGCCGGCCTACTTCGCGTACGTGGCCACGTCGGCGCGGACCACGCCGACGATGTTCTCCCAGTTGCCGTTCTGGTAGTGATTGTGGGCCTCGCTGTCGTCGCGGAACGACACGGTGTGGTAGCTCCACTTGGCCTTGCCGTTGCTGGTGGCCGCGGTGCCCGTGTTCAGGGTGCCGTCGCAGAACCAGTCACCGGGGTTGCAGAAGCCTCCCTTGGCGGAGACACCACCGGTGGAGTGGTAGGCCACGGCCTCGTCATCCTGGCCATCGAGGATGCCGGAGTAGGCCGTGCCCTTGGCGCCGGCGAACATGTAGAACCAGACGGAGCGCGTGGTGTTGTGGTTGTACATGGCGCGCGCCGTGGAGGTCATCAGGTCCCCCACGATGGCATCACCCGTCGCCCACTCACCGTAGTCGGCCAGCTCGCTGCCGCCGCCAGCGCCCGAGGCCACGTTCACCCACTTGATGTTCCAGCCCACCTGGGTGCCGCCCGCGTCGCCGCACACGCCCGAGGAGTTGGGGGTGGCGTTCTTGATGTTGCGCGTGGAGCCACCGTACAGGGACAGCGCGTAGCCAATCTGCAGGTCGCCCGCGCTGTGCACGGCGACGTAGCACCAGTTGGTGCCGGTGCAGAAGCAGTCCAGCGCGTCACGGATGCGGAAGTTCTCCACGGAGATCTTCTGCCGGCCGTCCCAGTTCACGGCCTTCTTGTTCACTCCGGCCGCAGCTGAGGTCGGGCCCCAGTTGGCGAAGTCGGCGTAGTTGCCGCGCTGGGTACCGCCGCCGTTCTTGCCGTGAATCCACAGCGTGTAGTTGGTGGCCGAGGCCTCCGGGGCCACGAGGAGGGCGGCGGTGGCCGTCGCCGCGAGGACTGCCGTACGGATGTGCATGGGGGGACTTCCTGTGTGGGGGTGTTACGCCCGCCCGTCTGCCAGGAGGGCGAGCGTAAAGCCTACCACCAAGAATTCCCGTTTAATACAGACAGACCCTCAAAACCGGATGAGTGTTCACCCGGTGGGGCCAGGCTGTCGCCCGAGTGCGCGAGCCAGCTCCGTGCGCGCGGTGGCCAGGTTGTAGGTGGCCTGCACGCGCTGGACGGCTGCGTTGGTGGAGGAGAGCTGCGCGTCGGACAGCTCGATGATGTTGCCCACGCCCGCGCGGTAGCGGCCCTCGGCCAGGCGCAGCCGCTCGCGAGCATTGGTCAGCGCCTCCTCGGTGGCGGACACGCTCTCACGCGCGGCGTTCACGGCGAGCTGCGCGCGCTCGACTTCGAGCCGCACCTGCTGGCGCAGCGCGTCACGTTGGGCCTGGAGTCCCGTGAGGTTGGCCTGCTGCTCGCGCACCTGGGCCCGGGTGATGCCGCCCTCGAACAGCGGCCAGCTCAGCCCCACCTGCCCGTTCACCCCCCACTGGAGCTTCGTTGGGTCCACGCCCGCCTGCGAGCCAGACACCGAGGCAGAGAGCCTCGGCCAGTACCCGCCGCGCGTGGCGGAGAGCTGTAGCTCCTGGGCGCGCAACTGGTGCTCACTCGCGGCCAGTTCCGGCCGGTCCTGGAGCGCGACGTCCACCAGCGCGTCCACTGTCTGGGCCTCTCCCTCCACCGGGCTCACCTCCACCTCCTGGACGGTGTAGTGGGTGGGGCCCTCCAGGCCCATGGCCTGGTTGAGCTGCGCCTTGCTGGTGGCGGCGTTGTTCTTCGCTTGGATGAGCTGCACCTGGGCGTTGGCCACCGCGGTGCGTTGCTGCAGCAAGTCAATCTCCGGGCGGGTGCCCACCTGCACCTGGGCGTTGACCTGCCCCAGGCGCGCCTGCTCGTTCGCCAGCGTCTCCTGCGCCACCTGCACCAGCGCCTGCTGCGCCAGGACGTTGAAGTAGGCGGTCTGCACGTTGGCCAGCACGTCCACCAACGTCTGGTTCTCCGTCTCCCGCTGGGCCTGGGCGGACTGCTGGGAGGAGCGCCACCGGCCCGTGGTGCGGCCGAAGTCCCAGATGAGCTGGTTGACGGAGGCGCCTGCGTTGAAGCCCTCGCGGCTGATGAAGCCAGAGGGGGTGGTCGTGTTCACGGTCCCGCCCGCGGACACGGAGCGCTGGTAGGTGAGGTTGGCGCTCACCTGGGGCAGGAACGAGGCGAAGTTCTGGTCCACCCGGGCATTCGCCGCGGAGGTGCTGGCCTGGGCCTGGCGGATTTGCGGCTGCCGCTCGGCGGCGGTGCGCAGGGCCTCGTCCAGGGTGAGCACGCGCTGCTGGGCCCACGCGGGACTGGCGGCGAGCAGCAGGGTGAGCAGGGGCAGAAGGGTTCGCATCACTCGTACCTCAAGGCGTCGATGGGATCGAGCTGGCTCGCCTTGCGCGCGGGGTAGAGGCCGAAGCCCACGCCCACGAGCGCGCTGAAGCCGAGCGCGATGAAGATGACATCCGGGCGGATCAACAGGGGCCATTGGAACTGGGTAGCGAGGAACCGGGCCACGCCCAGCCCCGCAGCCGCGCCGATGAGCCCTCCGAGCAGTGCCAGCGTCAGCGCCTCGATGAGGAACTGGGCGAGGATGTCCCGGGGCCTCGCGCCCACCGCCACGCGCACGCCAATCTCCCGGGTGCGCTCGGTGACGCTCACCAGCATGATGTTCATGATGCCGATGCCGCCCACCACCAGGGACACGGCGGCGATGGAGGCCAGCAGCAGGCTGAGCGTCTCGGTGCTCTGCTGGCGGCTGTTGGCCAGCTCGGACAGGTCCCTCACGTCGAAGTCGTCGGGGGTGTCCTCACCCAGTCGGTGTCGCTCGCGCAGCAGCGTGGAGACGTCCTGCCGGGCCTTCGCGGTGCCGGCGGTGGCATCCGCCTGCACGTTGAGGACGCCGGTGATGTACTTGCCCAGGCTCTGCGACTGGAGCTGGCGCTGGAAGGTGGTGGCGGGGACGAGGATGCTGTCGTCGTAGTCCTGCCCCATGGGGGACTGTCCCTTGCGCGCTGTCATGCCGATGATGGTGAAGGGCGTCTTCTTGATGCGGATGACCTGGCCCACCGGGTCGAAGCCCGTGCCATAGAGCTTCTCCACCACCGTCTGGCCAATGACGGCCACCTTGGCTCCCGCCTCCACGTCCGCCTCGGTGAAGCGCTGGCCCGTGGCGATGGTCCAGCCGCGCACGTCGAAGTAGTCGGGCGTGGTGCCCGTCACGCTCGTCGTCCAGTTCTGGTCCTCGGAGAACACCTGGGTGTTGGTGCGCATCTCCGGGGCGGCGGCGCGCACGCTCGGCAACTGGGTGCGGATGGCCTCCAGGTCGTCCCAGGTGAGGGTGGGCTGGCTGCCAAAGCCTCCCCGCGCGCCGCCCGAGTTGGTGGAGCCGGACATGACGATGAGCATGTTGGTGCCCATCGAGTCGAATACCTTCTGGACGCTGGCCCGAGCCCCATCTCCAATGGCCACCATGGCGATGACGGCTCCCACGCCGATGATGATGCCCAGCGCGGTGAGGAAGGAGCGCATCTTGCTGCGCAGCAGCGAGCGCACCGCCAGTGACATCGTCTCGAGCACGTTCATGACACGGCCTCCTCGAGTGGTACTTCCGCGGGCACCGGCTGCTGACGCTTGTCCGAGATGATGCGCCCGTCCTTCACCACCACCACGCGTCCGGCATGGCTGGCGATGTCCGGCTCGTGCGTCACCAGCACGAGAGTGATTCCCTCGTGACGCAGCTCCTGGAAGAGCGCCATCACCTCGATGCTGGTGCGCGAGTCCAGGTTGCCCGTGGGCTCGTCGGCGAGGATGACGCGGGGCTGGCTTACCAGCGCCCGGGCGATGGCCACGCGCTGCTGCTGGCCACCGGAGAGCTGGCGCGGGTGGTGGTCCAGGCGCGCGCCCAGGCCCACCCGCTCGAGCGCCTCACGGGCCCGCCGCTTGCGCTCGCGCGGGGGTATTCCGGCGTAGAGCATGGGCAGCTCCACGTTCTCCAGGGCGCTGGTGCGCGCCAGCAGGTTGAAGCTCTGGAAGACGAAGCCGAGGGTGCGGTTGCGCACGATGGCCAGGCCGTTGCGGTCCAGACGCGACACATCCTGGCCATCCAGGAAGTACTGGCCCGAGGTGGGCCGGTCCAGGCAGCCGAGGATATTCATCAGCGTGGACTTCCCCGAGCCGCTCGAGCCCATGATGGCCACGAACTCGCCCGGCTCCACGTTGAAGTCCACACCCCGCAGGGCCGCCACCTCCACGTCTCCCGTCTGGTAAATCTTGCTCACGCCCCGCAGTGCGATGAGCGGCATCTGCTGTAGCTGACCGTTCATGTCGCGCCTCACGCCTACCTAGAAGGGCCCCGGGGTACGGAATCCGCCACCGGCCCTGCCGCCACCGCCGCCCGGCCGCTGGCCGGCGCTCGCGCCCTGCGAGGGCTGTGCTCCCTGCGCACCCGTGGCCAGGGCGGTGATGATCTGATCGCCTTCGTTCAGCTCGCCTTCCACCTCCGTGTACGAGCCGTCCGTTACACCGGGCTTCACACGCACGGGCCGGGGCCGCCCGTCTCGGAGGACGAACACTGTCTTGGTGCCGGGCGCGGGCTTCTCGAATCCTCTCGCTCCGCCCTGGGCTCCCGCGCCGCCCTGAGCGCCCGCGCCGCCCACGCCGGGGTCCTGCCGCGTCGTTCCCTCGGTGGGCTCCGGGGGCCGGAAGCGCAGCGCCGCGTTGGGCACGGTCACCACGTTCTCGCTGCGCGCGGTGATGAAGGTGACGTTGGCCGTCATGCCTGGCTTGAGCTTCAGCTCCGGGTTGGCCACGTCGATGACGGCGTCATAGGTGACGACGTTTTGCACCGTCTGGGCCGCGTTGCGGATCTGCCGGATGACGCCCTCGAAGGTCACGCCCGGCCAGGCATCCACGGTGAAGGTGGCGCGCATGCCGTCCTGCAGCCGGCCCACGTCGGACTCGGCCACGCTGGTGTCCACCTGCATCTTGCGCAGGTCCTCGGCGATGGTGAACAGGGTGGGCGCCTGCAGCGAGGCCGCCACCGTCTGGCCCACGTCCACGCTGCGCGAGATGACGATGCCGTCGGTGGGCGACACGATGGTGGCGTAGCGCAGGTTCACCTCCGCCTCGTTGAGCGCTGCCTGGGCTTGCGCCAGCGAGGCCTCGGACGAGGTCACCTGGGCCTGGGCTGTCTGGGCAGAGGCCTCGGCGGTGTCCAACTCCGCCTGGGAGATGAACTGCTGGTCGCGCAGCGACTTGGAGCGCTCGGCCTGGCGGCGGGAGTTGTCCGCCTCCACGCGAGCCTTCTGCACGTTGGCCCTCGCGGCGATGAGGTTGGCCCGGGCCCGCTCCACCGCGGCCTGCAGCAGCTGCGGGTCGATGCGGGCAATCACCTGGCCCTTCTTCACCGGCGAGTTGTAGTCGACGAGGATCTCCTGGATGCGGCCGGACACCTGGCTGCCCACCTGCACTGTCACCAGGGCGGACACCGTGCCGGTCGCCGTCACGCGCGACTCGACATCACGCCGCTGCACCGCCGTCGTCTCGAAGCTGGCCGCCGGGTCCTTCGCCTTTGGCTGGAGGAGCCACACGCCCGCGGCCACCACCACCGCGACTCCCAGCAACCACAGTCCCCAACGCCTGGGCAGGCGGGTGCTCCGGGCCGGCTCGTTCGGCACGGGCGTGGGCCGGGTGGTGACAGACAGCTCCTCGTTTCGCGGCAACTCGGTCGTTGACCTCATGGGCCCAGATCTAGGCGCCGCGATGTTTCGGTGAATCTCGCCTCTATTACGGAATATGACGGGCCGCGTCCGTCAACCCGGCCGCCTGCCCTGCGTCAGGGCCGTCGAGCCATGCCTCTCTCGTCAGGGGACCTTTTCCGGCTCACTGATGAACAGGGCGTGAAACAGGGTCGTGTCGGGCGGCTCCTGCGGCTCCACGATGAGCGGGATTCGAGTCTCGGCGATCTCTCGAGGAAGCGCCTCTGCCCCGAAGGCCGCCTCGATTCCCCGGGCAATGATGGAGGCGCGAGCCTGCATCTCGGCTGGGAGCGAATAGAGGAAGACCTTGTCGGTCCACTCCCGGCCCTTGTCGGTGTACCTGTAGGTGGTTTGTACGCCGTACACCGTGTAGACAGGCGCCAGAATACTGAGACAGCCGACGACAGCCGAGCTACTCGATATTGGCCTGATGATATTTTTCGGATACGTGGCGCAGCGAAAGCAGGAATCACATGTGGCTGTGATGTTACCGATGTCGAAGTCAGGTAGCGCTCTTCCGATGTCGCGTAACAACGCCCGCCATTGGTCCATCCGCTCGAGAGCCTGCTCCCATCGCTTCGAGAACCGCTCATGCTCGGGACTGCTCTCCAGCCTGTAGTTGAAGTCCTTGTCCGGACGGAAGTAGTTCCGGACGACGGAAAGCAGGTCTTCTGCTGAAAGGGGCATGAGGTTACAGGTTGAGGGTGATGGTCGTGGGGGTTGTTCTCTCGTGACACTCTGTCATTACACGCGAACCTTTCACTGCGCGGCCCAGGATTTCGTTGAACTTCTTCTTGAATTGCTCGCAGACAAGGCCGGGACTCGGAGAGGAGGGGGCTCTGAGCACGATTCTCCCTGCCTCGGTGGCGCAGTCGGCGGCGATGCGCTGTGCCAGCGTCTCGGATATGTACCCTTCCGCTTCGGTTTCGATGGGCATCTCGACACCAAATCTGCAAACAAATGTACTCAGGCCTTGCGAGTTGATGACGGGCACGTGGAGGCAGGCGGCACGCCAGCCGCCCGCTCCTGGCTCGGTCTTTTCCACAACCGTCACGAAGTCGAAGTGACGGGGTAGATAGTGGTTGATGGTGCACCCAGCGAGGAGGAGCAGCATCACGAGGGACAAGCGGAGCGGTCGGAGTCCAGGCATTCGTGCCGGCGGCATGTGAATGCCCACGGTACCATCCCCCGATAGAGGCGAGTCCTACGTGCCAGTCAGTGGCTGCCCTGCCTCCGGCGCGGCGGGGAGCGTGATACGGATCGTGGTTCCCTGGTCGGGCTGGCTCTCCAGCGTGAGCGTGCCCCCGTGGGCGACGATGATGCGGCGTGCCAGCGCGAGCCCCAGTCCTACGCCGCCCGTCTTTCGGGCGCGGCTGCGGTCGCTGCGGAAGAACGGGGTGAAGAGATGGGGTAGGTCATTCGGGTCGATGCCGATGCCCTCGTCGCGCACCTCCACCTGAAGGCCATGCTCCAGCGGACGGGCGAGCAGCCGGACCGTCGTCTGGGGTTCGGAGTACTTGCCCGCGTTGTCGAGCAGGTTGTCGAGCGCGCGCCGCAACAGCACCGGGTCCGCCTCCAGCACGGGCAGCGTCCCCCCGTCCACGCGCACCTCCAGCCGGTGCACCGGGTGGGTGGAGCGGAAGCGCGCGGCGGCCTTGTCCACCAACGTCTGGGCCTCCACGAGCTCCCGTCGCAGCGGTGGGGTGGCGCCAGGGGTCTGCTCCGTGGCGAGGTCCAACCGGGCCGCGGTGAGCACGTCCGACACCAGCCGCTCCAGCTCGTTCAAGTCCTCGGCGATGTCCGCCAGGGACTCGCGCGCCAGGGTGGCGTCCCCCTCGTTGGCCAGATCCAGCGCCACGCGGATGCGAGAGAGCGGGGTGCGCAGCTCGTGCGAGACGTTGGCGAGCAGCTCCTTCTGGGAACGCAGCAGGTGGGTGATGCGCTCGGCCATCTCGTCGAAGGCCTCGGCCACTTGTCCCAGCTCATCGCGTCGGCGCACGCCCGTGCGTGCGTTCAGCGTGCCCGCGCCGAAGGCTCGAGCCGCCTCTGCCAGCTTCTGGAGGGGCACGGCCAGGGAACGGGCGAAGACGATGGAGGTGATGGCCGTGCACCCGAGCACCACGGCGAGCATGATCCCGAGGTCGGGCGGAGGCCCAGGAGGCTTGGGCAGGTCGATTGTCGCATAGGCCCGCATCGTGCCCGTCTTCGGGATGGCCACCCGCACGAGGTGGGGCGGCTCGGGGTTGCTCAGCATGCGCTCCTGTTCGAGCCGGCGCAGCTCCTCGGCGGACAGGGGAGGGCGGGGGGATGAGACATTGGAGGCGAGGAGCTGGCCATCGGCAGTGCGTATCGTCACCTGCATCCGGAGCTGCTGGCCCGCCTCGTCCACCACCTCCTGCAACTTCTCGGGCTGGTCCAGGAACAGGGCCCAGCTGGAGACGGCGTAGGACGCGGCCCGCTCGGAGAACCGCGGCCGGTTCCCTTCCTCGGCATACTTGCGGGCCAGGTTGAACGCGAAGGCGATGAGCAGCAGCTGCGCGAGCCCCACCAGATAGATGCGCAGCAGCAGGCGGCCAGGGAGGAGCCGGGAACGCCGGGTGCTCATGAGTCGTCACCGGTGGCGAGCAGGTAGCCCGCGCCGCGCACCGTCTTGAGCAGCTTCGGGTTGCGCGGGTCCTCTTCGATCTTCTGGCGGATGCGGAAGATGTGCACGTCCACGGAGCGGTCGAACACCTCGTCCGCGTTGCCCTTCACCAGGTCCAGGAGCTGCTCGCGGCTGAGCACCCGCCCAGCGCGTTCGGCCAGGACGCGCAGCAGTCCGAACTCGTACGAGGTCAACGGCAGCACCTTGCCATCGAGCGTGGCACTGAGGCTGCGGGGGTCCAGCGACAGCTTGCCCGCCTGGATGGGCTGGGAGGACGGACCGGCGCGCCCGCGAGCCCGGCGCACCTGGGCGCGGATGCGCGCGAGTAGCTCGCGTGAGGAGTAGGGCTTGGCGAGATAGTCGTCCGCGCCTGACTCCAGGCCGAGCACCCGGTCAGCTTCTTCGCCACGGGCCGTGACCATGATGATGGGGACATCACTGCGCGTGCGCAGCTCGCGGCATACCTCCATGCCATCGCGCCCGGGGAGCATGAGATCCAACAGGAGGACGTCGTAGGCATGGCGGCTCGCCTCCGCCAGTCCCTCGGGGCCGGTGCGAGCGACGGTGACGAGGATGCCGTGCTCCTGGAGGTAACGGCTGGTGAGCCGGGCCAGTCGCTCATCGTCCTCGACCAGCAATACCTGGATGGTTCCTTCGTCCGTGGCGGGGTGTGTCGTCGTATCCATGCGAGTGTCTCTCCTCCCGCTGTGCCTTCCGCCCCGAGGGGCTCAGCGATAGAAGATACGACCCGGGAGCACTTGGAGGGGGAATAGCTACGGCTGGATGCTTGCTCCCGGGTCGCATTCTGGAAGATGCCTACCGGTTATTAACCGCGCGCTTCGCGGGGATGACGAAATATTTCTGAGCGGACACAGCAGGCGCGGGCCCTGGCCTGGCTGCTTATGATTCGCGGCATGTTCAAGACTGTATTTGTCATGACCGCCGTCCTGGGGTCATCGCCAGCGAAGCAGCCGGCAGTCCCCGCTCCCCAGAACATGCAGGCGCCTCCGGCTCCGGCCATGAAGACCGTGACCTTCGCGGGCGCGTGTGATGCGTCAGGAGCCGTGGTGCAGGGCCAGTGGATGTTCACCGTCGCCGACGACGAGGACAATGTCATCCGCGTCTACGATGGCAAGACAGGAGGTGGCCCGGTCAGGACCTTCGACCTGTCCGCGGCGCTGGAGCTTCCCGCGGGAAAGAAGCGCGCTCCCGAGACGGACATCGAGGCCGCGACCGAGATACCCCCGCTCTCCTTCTGGCTGACCTCCCATGGGCGCAAGAGCTCCGGAAAGGTGGACGCCAACCGCTTCCGCTTCTTCGCAACCCGTACCCTGCCGGATGGGACGACCCAGCTTGATGGAAAGCCCTACACCCGGCTGCTCGATGACCTGCTCGCGGCCCCTCAGCTCGAGGCGTTTGGCCTCGCCTCGGCTGCCACGCGCGCCCCGAAGGAGGAGGGGGGCCTCAACATCGAAGGCATGACGGCGATGAAGGACGGGAAGTCCATCCTGATCGGCTTCCGCAATCCGCTGCCCCAGGGCAAGGCCCTCACCGTCGTGCTCTTGAACCCCACGGAGCTGCCGCAGGGAAAGAAGGCGCGTCTGGGGCCCGCACGGTTGCTCGACCTGGGTGGGCTGGGGATTCGAGCCATCTCCTGGTGGCGGGGTCAGTACCTCTTCATCGGAGGCCCCATCACCGGTCACGGAGGCTCGCGCCTGTTCACGTGGGATGGGGGGGCCGGAGAGCCCAAGGCGGTGGAGGGCGCCGACTTCACCGGCCTCAACCCCGAGGCCTTTGTCACGTTCGAGGACAAGGAGGAGATCCTCGTCCTCAGCGATGACGGGAGCAGCCTGGTGGACGGCGTCGAGTGCAAGCGGCTCCCGGATGCGGCGAAGAAGCGCTTCCGGGGTGTCTGGTTGCGATTGCCCGGGAAGAAGTGAGCCCGCCGCCGGCAACCTGTGGCTGGCCCCCGCGCCCCCAAGGGTTCGATGGGCGGGGTCACCGCACCGCGAGCACCGCCAGCCGGGCGAGCCCGTAGACGAGCGAGGCCATCAGGGCCGCGGCCGGGAGGGTGAACACCCAGGCCCAGAGGATGCGGCCGGCCACTCCCCACTTCACCGCCCGCCAGCCCCGGGTGGAGCCCACGCCGACGATGGCACCGGTGATGGTGTGCGTGGTGGAGACGGGAATCCCCAGCTTCGCCAGGGCGATGATGGTGACGCCGCCACCTGTTTCCGCGGCGAAGCCTCCGATGGGCGCCAGCTTCGTGAGGCTGTGGCCCATCGTCTTCACGATGCGCCAGCCGCCGAAGAAGGTGCCCAGGGCGATGGCCGCGTGGCAGGAGAGGATCATCCACCGCTCGATCTGGAACTCGCGGTCCTTCCAGATGGTGCCGAAGAGCACCACCGCGATGATGCCCATGACCTTCTGGGCGTCATTGGCCCCGTGGCTGTAGGAGAAGATGGCGGACGAGACGAGCTGCAGCCGCCGGAACCACGTGTCCACCTTCAGGGGGGACTGCCGGTGCATCACCCAGGTGCTCACCGTCATCATCGTCACGCCGAGCAGCACTCCGAGCACCGGCGAGAGCACGATGAAGACGATGATCTTCGCGATCCCCGCGCCCACCAGGCCCTGGAAGCCCAGCACCGGCAGCGTGGCTCCCACCATCCCCCCGGCCAGCGCGTGGGACGAGGAGGAGGGCAGCCCCCACCACCACGTCAGCAGGTTCCACACGATGGCGCCCATGAGGGCGGAGAAGATGACCAGCAGCACCCCGGTGGAGCCCTGGGCCCGCAGCAGCTCGAAGTCGATGATGCCCTTGCCCATCGTGTTGGCCACCTGCACTCCGCCGCCAAACGCCGCCACGAAGTTGAAGAAGGCGGCCCAGGCCACGGCCAGGTTCGGCGACAGCACCCGCGTGGACACCACCGTGGCGATGGAGTTGGCCGCGTCGTGGAAGCCGTTGATGAAGTCGAAGAGCAGCGCGACCGCGACGATGAGGACGACGGCGGTGAGCAGCATCACGAGTGCTCCAGGACCACTCCCTCGATGACGTTGGCGACCTCGAGGCACTTGTTGGTGGCGGTCTCGATGAGGTCGTAGATCTCCTTCCACTTGATGATGGTGAGGTGGTCCACGCCGCTCTTGAAGAGCTTGCCCTTTCCGGCGCGCAGCAGCTCGTCCGCCTGGCGCTCCAGCTGCTTGATGGCCCTGCAACCGGCGAGAATCTGCTCCGGCTGCTTGATGAGCCGCAGCATCGCCACCACCTCACGGATCTTCTCCGTGCACAACACCAGCACTCGCGCCAGCTCGGTGGCCTCCGGCAGGCTGCTCTGGATTTCGTAGTAGTGGAGCCGGGCGGCCGCCGCGTTGGTGAAGTCCAGCACGTCGTCGATGCGCGACAGCAGGGAGTGGATCTGCGTCCGATCGAACGGGGTGATGAACTGCTGGTGCAGGCGCTTGAAGGCCACGGACGTCACGGAGTCGCCCTTGTGCTCCACCTCCTTGAGCGCCTGGACCCGGTTGGCCACGTCCCGGTAGTCGCTCAGTAGCGTGTGCAATATCCGGGCACCCTCTACGGTCACGGCACACTGGGCGTCGAAGTCGTCGAAGAACTCGTCGGACCTGGGCATCAGCTTCTCGAGCATACGAACCTCCTGAGGGTGTGGTGTTGGGGTGGATGCTCAACCCGGATCGATGGACGCGCTCCGGACTCCCGGCAGCGCGCCGCGTACGGCTTGAAGCAGCTCGAAGCCATCCATCCGCTGGGGCATGGCGATCTCCACGACCGCCGTGCCTCCCAGTGTCGCGGGCGCTTGTTCCAGGGTGACGACGCGCGCGCCCGGGTGCAGCGCCCGGAGCGGCGGTAGCGCCGCACTCACGTCTTCCAGGTCCAGGGACAGCTTCACCCATTGCGTGTCGTTCCGGGCCGTCGTGTCCAGGACGAGCAGCACGGCGCCGAGGAAGAATGTCGCCACCACGGCGATCTGGAAGGCGCCCAGTCCACACGCCATGCCCACGCCGATCAGCACGAACATGACGGCCGCATCGCGCGGGTCCTTGATGCCCGAGCGAAAGCGGATGAAGCCGCCCAGGCCCACCAGGCCGAAGGCGCGCGACATGCTGTCGCCGATGACGGTCGTCATCACCGCGCCGGCCACGGCGATGAGGAGCTGGGTATGGGTGGTGGAGAGGACGGGGGCCGGAACATTGGGCATCCACCGGCGCCAGGGCCGGTAGGCCAGGACCGAGCCGAGCAGCAGGGCGAGGCTGAAGCGCAGCAGGGCCTCGAGGGTGGGCAGGATATGGGGGCTGACGGAGGACGCTTGCGTCAGGGCATCAGGCGGAGGCATCGCGAAGCTCCTGGGTGGTGGGGTCCTGCGTGGCGCGGACGGCCTGGCGCAGCAGGGCGAAGTCATGGGGGTGGCTCTCCAGCAGCCGCTCGATGAGCGACCTCCCCCGCGGAGTGAAGGCCAGGGGCCCGAGGTTCTTCACCGTGGCCGCGGGCCAGGTGTCCGCCAGTGCCAGGCGCAGCTTCCACGCCGTGGCTCCCTCCATGCCCACGAACGAGTCCAGGACCTCCTCGCACTGCACTCCGAAGGACTCGCGCAGGGCCCAGGCACGAGGGACATCCAGGCCCTCCATGGTACCCAGCACCGCCCGGGGCGCGCGGGCCACGTGCCGCTCGCGCAGCTCCCAGGCGCGTTCGCTGTCGAGCCTGTCCAGGGATCGCAGCACTGCATCCGGTGCCGCCTCCCAGGCGCGCTCGCGCCATTCCCAGGCCCGCTCGTCATCGACTCCACGGATGGAGCGGCAGGCGATACGCGCCACCCGCTCCAGGCCGAGCGCCGCCTCTCCTCCCATGTCCGAGAGCCAGCGGCCCCGCTCCTCCCAGGCCCGCTCACCGCCGAGCCCCGCCAGCGAGCCGACCACCTGCTCCGCGGCGGAGAAGTAGATGCGCTCGCGCAGCGTCCAGGCCCTCTCCGCGTCGAGCCCTTCGAGGGAGTCCGCGATGGCCTCCTGCTTGCGCGTCTCCCAGCGCTCCCGGAGTGCCCAGGCCTCTGGGTCTTCCGCGGCCAGGTCCTTCAGCGAGCCAAGCACCTGCACCGGCGCCGCCTCCTCCAGCTGTCTCCGCAGGTCCCACGCACTCGCGTCCGTGAGCCCGGTCAGCCCGTGGGCAATCAGCGCGGGGCACTGCCCGGCCAGCAGCTTCCGGCGCTGCTCGATGTCCGGTCCCTCCAGGCCCGCCAGGAACCACGCGGCGAGCTGTGGCTCCTCTTTCATCCAGCCATCCAGCCGCGAGAGGAACCGCACTCGGGCTTCGGCCAGCGAGCGGATGGGCGACACCGGGCGGGCGCGCACGGGCGCGGCGTCGGGGGCCTCGCCCTTCACGAGCCGCTGTACCTCCTGCACCAGCAGGGTTACCAGCGTGTCGAGCGGAACGTCCGCGTTCTCGATGAGGCTCCAGCGCTCGGGAGACTCCGCCGCGAGGGACCGGTAGCCCGCTCGCAGCCGTGCCTGCATCCCGACTCCCGCCAGCCCCTTTCGGGAAGAGGTGCCCTGGGGCGGCGCCAGCAGCTTGGAGATGCGGCGGCGGGCGCGAGCAATCGCCGGGTCCACGTCGATGAGGAAGACGCGGTCCGGTTGCAGACCCCGGGCGCAGGCGTCCAGGACGGGCCGCACCTCGTGCTCCGGGAGCCCTCGTCCCCAGCGGGCGAGCACTTCCGCGGTGTAGAGGAAGCGGTCCGCGATGACGATCTCGTACTCGGCGAGAGCGGGGCGCGTCACCTCTTCCAGGAGCTGCGTCTCGCGAGCGGCGTAGAGCAGCAGCTCGGCCATGGGGGTGAGCGCGAGGTTGCGCGGGTTCTTGGTGAAGAGCCGCAGGCCCTCGGACACGGGGGAGGCCAGCTTGCCGTCCTCGCGGACGTGACGCACGCGCAGCCCCGCCCGGCGCAGCTCGCGCGCCACGCGGTTGGACAGCGTCGTCTTGCCGGAGCCATCGATTCCTTCGAAGACAATCAACATCAGAAGCTCACCTCCATCTGCAACATCACCGCCCGCCGTTCGGTCAGGCTCTTGTCGAGGGACTGGACCGCGGCGGGCACGGAGGCCTCGGCCCGACGGCTCTCCACATGGGCCTGAAACCGCCAGCGATTCCTCTGTCCGAAGTTGAGTCCACCTCCCAGCTCCCAGAGCCGGTCGTTTTGGAGCTGGAGATTCGTGTCGAGCGCCGAGAGCATCACGAAGGGCTCCACGTACAGCGCGCCCTTCTTGACCCCGCCGATGCGCCAGGCCGTCAGCGCCCGGGCCATGAGCAGCGGCCCGTCGCTTCCCACGAGCTGGGTGGTGCGTCCCACCAGCACCTCGGCCCAGGTGCGCAGCTCGGTCGGGCCGATGGGCAGCGCGTGCCTCGCGTCGAGCCCGGCCGTCCATTGAGACGAGGTGCCCAGGGCGGAAGCACCCAGCTCCAACGAGTCCAACACCGCCCATGTTCCCCGGAAGCCCGGCACGAGTCCCAGCCCGTTCTGAAGGGCCACATCCTCGTCCGCGCCCAATTGCCACACGCCCGCACGCAGCTTGAGAGTCCGCTCGCAGCCCATGCACTTCCACTCGAGTTGGGCGCCCAGGCGGCGGCCGGTGAGCCCCAGCCCGTCATTCAGCACATCGCGCAGCAGGCCCCGGCGCACGAGCGGGAGCTTCGTCGTGGACTCCAACTCCACGAGCGACAGGGGCACCTTGAACTGGCCGGCCCGGACGGAGAAGCCTCCGGCGATGTCGAGCCAGGCATAGGCGTCCTTCAGGCCATCCAGGCCATCGCCGAAGTCGTACTCGACCACGGCCTTCAAGAGCTTCTTCCAGGAGTAGGTGACCTCGATGCGCGCGGCGGGAATGGAGAGCTTGCCGGCCCAGGCCTCCGCGCCCTTCGCGTCCACCGCTTCGCGGATGGAGAAGCGGCCCCCCACCTCCACCGTGCCGAACGCCGAGGGCAGCTTCAGGCTTCCCTCGGACTCGCTGGCGGGCGGAGTGGGAGCGGATGGATTCTGGGGGACCTCTGGGGTCTTGGGGGCCTCGGAGGCTTCCGGGACCGCGGGGGGCGCATCGTCCTGCGCGTAGGCAGAGGACACGAGCAGGAGCGCGGCAAGGGGAATCCATCCGGCGGCGCGAGTCCGGCCGGTGGTGAGAATGCGAGGGCTGTGCACGGCTTGGATTTCCTCGAGAGTCACTGCGTGGAA
The DNA here is from genome assembly GCF_026626635.1 of Archangium lansingense. Lineage (GTDB taxonomy): Bacteria > Myxococcota > Myxococcia > Myxococcales > Myxococcaceae > Archangium > Archangium lansingense. Next base: position 11,391,187 of record NZ_JAPNKA010000001.1, on the reverse strand, counting down.
GGCGTGCTGGCGAGACGTGCGCGCATGCCTTGTTCGAACTTCGAGCCGCGGGTCTCGAAGGGCTCCAGCGTCCAGAGCAACCACTCCAGCCAGGGAGGGGAGCTGCCCCGCCACTTCACCTCCAGCAGCGAGGCGGGGGCGCGGTGAAGCAGCCGGGAAGGGGTGGCCGGCTCATTCATCGCGCTCCGCTCGGGCGGGAGTGCGAAGAGCAGCTCCTCGTCCACGGTGATGCGGACGCTGGCGTCCTCGGTGGCGTACGTGTGGCGGCGGTACCAGGCCGTCACCCAGGGCTTCACCGGAGCGGGGGCCGCCTGCCGCAGGAGCGTGGCCGCGGCGCTCTCCTTGGGAAGGGGCGCCCCCGTGAGCAGCGCCCCCGCCTCGTCCGCGGAGAGCGAGGCGCGGATCTTCGTCCGCCGCTGCCCGGAGCTCGTCTTCATCTCGAGGAAGCGCATTCCCGTCAGCATGGGAGGGCAGGAGAGGTTCACCGTTCCCGCGTACTCCCTCAGCCGCAGGCGTTGGGGGCGCCCGGCCCGGCACGAGCCCAGGAAGTCCAACCGCTCGGTGTCGAAGTAGGTCGTCCGTGTGAAGGAGATGGGAAGACCGGTGTCGTACACGCAAGGGGTTGTCCATTGCCGGGTGTCCCGGAGAAACGTCTCCAGAGCCTCGCGCGAGGGCTGGAAGCGCCGCTCATGGTCCAGCTCGGGCGCGGGGGCCGACATGGGGGGCGGGCTCATCCGGGCCGGGGCGTTCATGGGCTCGTTCCGAAAGCGGCTTCGACCTCGGTCTGACGCTTCGCCGCGAAGTTCAGCAGGCCGTTGGTGCCACTGAGCGAGTCCTCGAAGGCCTGGGCGTTGCTGATGAAGGTGTAGCCCGCCTGCTCCGCGTTCTCGCCCACCACGTATGGGGCGATGAGCTCGTGCGCCTCGCGCATGCGGGCCTGCAGCGCGTCCGGGGCCAGCGGTCCCCGCGCCGCCTCCAGCGCGTACTGCTTGTAGGTCTCCGCGTAGGTGGGGTCATCCATCAGGAAGCGGATGAGTGGCCAGGTCGCATCCACGGTGTTCTGCGTCAGCGACGACGACCGCCCCATGCCGTCACCCATGGCCCGGTCGTGGTCCCAGGTAATCCAGTGCAGGCGCCCGCCCTCGTTCGGGTTGGCATAGAGGTAGTAGTTGTGCGGCATGGCGCCGTAGGCGTCCCAGTTCTGGAGCACCGTGTTGACGGCGAGCCACTTGAGGAAGCCATCCACGTTCAGCTTCGCCTCCAGGCGCGCACGCCAGGCCGCCGCGTCGGTGCGGTCCGAGTTGAGCGCGGCGATGGCCTCCTCCACCGGCGTCCAGCCCTGCTCCTCGTTCGACTGGATGTCGAAGGACTCCTGGTCGAAGGCCTGCCACCGGGCCCCTACGCCATCCGCCTCGTAGAGCGCTCCCTTGTGACCGTCGAAGCTCCTGTCGAGCAGCGGCTCATCCGGGTCCTCGTTGAGCGTGTAGAGGCCGAAGTATTGGGGCCCATTGCCGTGGTCCACGTACAGGGCGACGAAGGAGGTGTGTCCGGCGGGCACGCCGAGCTCACGGAAGATGTCCGTGGCCAGCTTGTCGCGCATCAGCGACGTGTCGGCCGCGCCGTTGCCGAGCGACAGCTTGTCGAAGCCGTAGAAGCGCTGGTCGTCGATCTCCGGGTGCTCGTCCTCGAACTCGTCGAAGTTGAGCCGCAGCGGCAGCTTGCCCACGCCGCTGCGCCACGTCTGCGACAGCGAGGAGTTGCCCTTCATGCGCACGCCTACGTAGTTCCAGGTCTTGCCGTTGAAGTGCACCGTGGAGGGCACGTACACCGGCGTGTTGGGGATGATGTCCCCGCCACCGCCACCCCCTGGAGCGCCACCGCCGCCGCCTGGAGCGCCGCCGCCACCACCGCCGGGCCCTCCTGGGGGCCGGCACAGGAGCTGGGCGCCATCCGGCGATTTGGCGCAGGTGCTGGTGAAGGTGGTGCCGTTGATGGTGGCGGTGCAGGCCTCTCCCTCCGCCTTCTCCTTGCAGGCCTCCGTGAGCTCGGGGGGAAGGCCGCCGCCGCCGGGAACGCCACCACCACCACCGCCACCAGGCATGCCACCACCGGTGCCAAACTCACCCAGCATGGCGGTCATGTCGTCCTGCATCGTCTGCCAGTCCTCCGGCGTGATGACGAGGTCGATCCGGTTCACCTTTCCCTGGGCGAAGACGACGTCATAGGCGGGGGGGGCATCCTTCCCGTGCGACTCTTCGCCCCAGCCCTCGGGCCGTTCGATGCCGCCGCAGGCGGTCGCGAAGGTCAAGGCGAGCGTGGCGAGTGCTCCAAGGCGCGGACTGCTCTTCATAAGGGTCCTCTCGAAGGGGGGCGTAGTGCTTCGAGTGGGCACCCTGACGCTGGCGCGTGACCTGTTCTTTACGCCTCTGTGACGAAATATTTTGGATGTGAATACGGGTCCGCGGCCCTCTCATGTTGAGAGAAAAGATCCACTCCCCGACTTTCTCCTCAATTCCAACTCAGGAGCCCCCACCAGGCATGGGGGTTCGAGTTTCGAGTGGAGGAGCCACGACATGAAGATGCGAGGCGGCATCCAGGGCCGTGTGGGTGGAACGAGGTTCAGGTGTGGACGGCTGTTCATCGCGCTGGGAGTGCTGTCCACGGCGGGGGCTTGCGGCACCACGGACTCGAAGGAGGGCACGAAGACGCAGGGCGAGGACAACCTCGCGGAGCGTTGTGAGGTGCGGCCTCCCACCACAGGTGGTTTCGAGCCCGAGCTGCAGTGGGCGTGGACGGGCAGCGAGGTGATGCCCGAGCACAATCAGGTGATGATGACGCCCGTGGTGGTGGACGTGAACGGGGACCATGTCCCGGACATCGTCTTCAGCACCTTCGCGGGGGCCAACTACAGCGCGGACGGAGTGCTCCGGGCCGTGAGTGGGGATGACGGGCGCGAGCTGTGGAGCGCAACGGACCCCTCGGCCCGGGTGAAGCCCGCCGCGGGCCTCGCCGCCGGTGACATTGACGGCGACGGCAAGGTGGAGCTCTGCGGCATTCCCGAGAACGGCCGCGGCATCCTGTGCTTCGAGAACGATGGCACCTTCAAGTTCCGCTCAGCCGAGGACGCGTATGACTACAACGAGTGGGGCGGCCCCTCTCTGGCGGACCTGGAGGGCGACGGCTCCGTGGAGATCCTCGACGGCAACCGCGTCTACAGCCACACCGGGGCACTGAAGTGGGTGGGCTCCGATGGCATGGGCGGCGCCCTGTACACGGGCCCCGTCTCCTTCGCCGCCGACATCGACCAGGACGGCACGCAGGAGGTCATCAACGATCGCGCCATCTACCGGGCCGACGGCAGCCTCAAGTGCGCCAATACGGAGATTCCCCACGGCTTCGCCGGCGTGGCCAACTTCGATGGTGACGCTGCGGGTGAGATCGTGGTGGCGGGGCAGGGCAAGGTGAGCCTGCTCGACGACAACTGCGAGCTGCTGTGGAGCGTGGACGTCCCCGCCGGAGGCCATGGTGGCTCGCCGAACATCGCGGACTTCGACGGCGACGGCCAACTGGAGATCGGCCTGCCCGGTGAGTGGGCGTACACCGTCTTCGAGGCCGATGGCAGCATCAAGTGGTCCAGCTCCATCCAGGACTACAGCTCCGGCCGTACCGGCTCCACCACCTTCGACTTCGAGGACGACGGCAAGCTCGAGGTCGTCTTCGCCGACGAGCTGAAGCTGCGCATCTATGACGCCGCCACCGGCACGCTGCGCTGGGAGATTCCCAACACCTCTTCCACCACGCACGAGAGCCCCGTCATCGCGGACGTGGATGGGGACCGCGCCGCGGAGCTCGTGGTGGTCTCCAACAACCACTCGTCTCCGGGCGGCACCCACGGCCTGCGCGTGTTCCATGACCGCGAGGAGGACTGGGCTGGCACGCGGCGCATCTGGAACCAGCACGCCTACTCGGTGACGAACGTCAACGATGACGGCACCATCCCCACGCGCCCGGCGGCCCACTGGCTGAACCCGAAGCTCAATGCCTTCCACGCCAACGTCGCCAACTACTTCGGCGAGGGCCCCAGCCCCTTTGCCGCCGCGGACCTCACCGTGTCCGAGGTGTCCGCCACGTGTGACGGCGAGGGCTCGCTCGGGCTTGGCGCGCGCGTGCGCAATCAGGGTCAGGCGGAGGTGGCGGTGGGCGTGAAGGTGGCCTTCTTCGCGGGAGCCCCGGCCTCGGGTGGCACGCTGCTCGGCGTGGCCACGCTCGCCGAGCCGCTGCCCGTGGGCGCGGACACCCTCGTGTCGCTCTCCGTGGCCTCCTCTGTCTCCGGCAACGCCGAGCTCTTCGTCCGGGTGGACGACGATGGCACGGGCACGGGCCGCGACACCGAATGCCGCGAGGACAACAACGCCGCCTCCGCCACGGTGGACCTCACGTGCGAGCCGCCCGCGGGCAACCTGCCGCCGGTGGCCGTCTGCCGTGACGTCACCGTGCCGGCCGATGCCTCCTGTCAGGGCCGCGCCAGCGTGGACAACGGCAGCTACGACCCGGACAACGGGCCGGCGCCGCTCTCCCTCTCGCAGTCTCCGGAGGCGTCCTTTGGCCCGGGGAGTCACGCTGTCACGTTGACGGCCTCGGACGGCGAGGCGAGCGCGCAATGCGTGGGCATCGTCACCGTGGTGGACTCCATCAAGCCCACCATCACCTGCCCCCTGTCGGTGGATGCGAGGGTGAGCCTCGGCAGCATCGGCCTCTCCTTGCAGTACGCCGTCTCCGCTCGCGACAACTGCGGCCCGGTGCCCGTCACCTGCTCGCACCCCTCCGGCGCGCTCTTCCTGCTGGGACTGACGAACGTCACCTGCACCGCGAAGGACACGTCCGGTAACACCGCTTCGTGCAACTTCGGCGTCAGGGTGAGCCTCGGCATCTCCCTGCCACTCGCTCCGGACACGCAGCCGTAGGGCGTCAGTGGCGGCAGCAGGTCGGGAAAGCTCTGCGAACCCAGCGGCTTTTCCGACCTGCTGTTCGAACGACAACGCGCTCCGCACTCACGGCAAAATTTCTCTCTACCTGACCGGACGAACGTGGGGTAGGGTGCACCCACGTGTGTCGAAACCGACACCGCCTGGTGTCCCAAGAGACCTGTCCCCCCGCAGAGTCTCCAGCACGAGGGAAGATGTATGGGTCATGTTCAGCAGTCGCCTGCGGCCGTTCCTCCACGGCCCGCTCGGTCCTCATCCTCTGCCATTGTCGCCCTGGCCTCTCCGGCTCTGAGCACCCTTTGGGGTGACCGGGAGCCCGTGGTGACAGAGGGCTCGCAGCTTCACGAGGAGCTGAGCCGGCAGGAGCTGTTCGCGCGCATCTGCGTGAGGGACCCGTACTTCGCGCTGAGTGAGCTGCGGGTGGTGGGAGATGGGGAGCTGACGGCGCGAGTGCCGGTGGAGCAGGAGACTGAGGGCGAGGCCTCGCCCATCAACGCCGCGGAGGTGGGACGGCACCTGGCCATCCTCGGCTCGTGTGCGGCGTCGCTGGTGAACCCCAAGGAAGGGCAGCACTACTACCTGGCGCGGCGTGCGCGGCTGGAGCGGCTCCACGAGGGCCCGCTACCCCGGGCCACCGAGCTGCTGCACGGGACGGCACGGGCGGAGTTCCGGGAGAAGCGCACCGCGACCGCGCAGACGCAGCTGACGGACGCGCGGGGCCAGCCGCTCTTCTCGCTGGAGGTGGACTACAACGTGCTGTCCGCGGCGGCCTTCCTGCGCCTCTTCCAGGGTGCTCGTCAGGAGATGCGCCGCGAGCCTCGGGCCGAGCGTGGGCCGCGCGACACGTCCGCGGACTTCGCCGCCCTGCGGCAGAACCCTCACCGTCAGCCGCCGCCGCTCCATAGCTACGTGCGCGATGGCGAGTGCCTGAAGGCCACGCTGGGCCCGGTGAGCGCGGAGCTGTGCAAGGGCCACTTCGCCATGCACCCGGTGCTGCCGGTGGCGGTGGTGATGAGCGGCCTGTCTGGGCTGGCCGGCACGCTGCTGCGCGAGTTGGTGGGCAACCCGTCCGCGCGCTACCTGGTGACTCAGGGCGAGGTGCGCGCCGACAGCCTGGCCTACGCCGGCGAGTCGGTGACGTTTGGCACCCATCTCCACAGTGCGGAGGGCCGTGACTACCGCTTCTACTGCTGGGCCTCGGTGGGTGAGCGCCTGGTGGGGGTGATGGAGCTGACGCTCACCTGCCTGGAGTGAGCCTCACTCCCAGGTGATTTCGTAGTCCACCGACTCGAGGTTGAGGGGGCGTGCCGTCACGGTGCCCTTGAAGCCCAGGGCCTCTAGCGCGCCCTCGAAGATGCCCACGTGGTAGGCCGGCGGCTGCATGTCGCCGCGGTAGGAGAGGATGCACGCATTGGGTCCCGCGGGGCTGTGCTCGCGCTTGCCGTACGTCACCACGGTGCTGAAGGCCACCCGCGTCTGGGCGAAGAGCCGCTGTGGGTCCCCCTTGCCGAGGATGCCGAAGACGATCTGCCCCGGCCCCTTGGAGAAGGTCTGCACGCACGCCCTGCCACAGGCGTTGAAGACCGCATCCTCTCGGCCCAGCTCCTTCTCCAGCGCGTCCGCCGCGTTGTAGAGCATGGTGAGGTACTCGGAAGCGGGGTAGGTGCGCAGGTCCGCGATGTCCTTGGCCAGCGCCCCGGTGCGCACCCGGCGCAGTGCCTCCGGGCCTCCCTTGCGCTCGATGAGCTCGAACACCACCCGAAAGAAGAGGCCCCGCACGGCATCGGTGGGCCGGGTAACGGCGATGCGATCTGCGAGCTCAGTCTTGTTCGAGGGCATGGGGACCGTACCTACCCTGGGGGCGAGAGGAGGTTGGCGCGGCAGCTTACCGGGACCGCTACCCGGGTCGAGAAAACGATACTCCGGGTAGGGAAACTGTTACCCAACCTTCACCCCAGGTGCGAGCGCAGGACAGCCTTCGCTTGACACCCTGGCCTCGGCACGGGAAAGCGCGGGGCCAAGGCGCCGGCCTGTCTTGTCCTCTTTCCCCCGGCCACCTGGAGCCCGACGCGTGAAGCTCGCGACCCTCAACGACGGAACCCGCGACGGACGGCTCATCGTCGTCAAGCGTGACAACTCGGCCTATGCGTTCGCCACCAACGTAGCCCTCACGCTCCAGGCCGCGCTCGACCAGTGGGACGAGCTGGAGCCCCGGTTGCGTGCCCTGGCCGAGGAGCTCGAGGCCGGCCGCGTGCAGAGCCGTCCCCTCGACGTGAGCGCTCTGCTCTCGCCACTGCCCCGCGCCTACGAGTGGGTGGATGGCAGCGCCTACCTCAACCACGTCATCCTCGTGCGCAAGGCGCGCAACGCCGAGCCCCCGCCGACGCTGAAGACGGATCCGCTCGTGTACCAGGGCGGCTCGGGCACCTTCCTCACGCCCTCGCAGGACCTCCCCCTGGTGGACGAGGCCTGGGGCATGGACTTCGAGTCCGAGGTGGCCGTCATCCTCGGCGACGTGCCGCTGGGCGCCCAGGCGAAGGACGCGGAGAAGTACGTGAAGCTGGTGATGCTCTGCAACGACGTCACCCTGCGCAACCTCATCCCCAACGAGCTGGCCAAGGGCTTCGGCTTCTTCCAGGGCAAGCCCTCCACCGCCTTCAGCCCCTTCGCGCTCACCCCGGACGAGCTTGGCCCCGCCTGGAAGGATGGCCGCGTCCACCTGCGCCTGCGCTCCGCCCTCAACGGTCAGGTGGTGGGGGACACGGACGCTGGCCCGGAGATGCACTTCTCCTTCTTCGAGCTCATCCAGCACATCGCCAAGACGCGTGCCTTTACCGCCGGCACCATCCTCGGTAGCGGCACCGTGTCCAACGAGGACCGCGAGCGCGGCATCTCCTGCCTCGCCGAGCGCCGGATGATCGAAACCATTGAGTCGGGTGGCCCCAAGACGCCCTTCATGAAGGTGGGGGACATCATCGACATCGAGATGTTTGGCCCGGAAGGCCAGAGCCTCTTCGGACGTATCTCCCAGAAGGTGGTGAAGCCGTGAAGCTCTACAACTACTGGCGCTCGTCGGCCTCGTGGCGCGTGCGCATCGGTCTCAACCTCAAGGGCCTGTCCTACGAGTACGCGCCCGTGCACCTGGTGAAGGACGGAGGCGAGCAGCACTCCGAGGCCTACCGCGTCATCAACCCCATGCGCTCCGTGCCCACGCTGGAGTTCACCGAGGGTGGCAAGGTGCGTCATGTGGCCCAGTCGATGGCCATCCTCGAGTACCTGGAGGAGCGTCACCCCTCGCCCGCCCTGCTGCCGGCCGAGCCCTACCTCCGGGCCCGCTGCCGGATGTTGTCTGAGATGGTGAACTCGGGAATCCAGCCCCTGCAGAACCTGGGCGTGCTGCAGCGCATCAAGGGGGAATTGAAGGGAGACGAGAAGGCCTGGAGCGCGTATTGGATAGACCGGGGCCTGGCGGCCTTCCAGGCAGCCGTGCAGGAGACGGCGGGGACGTACTGCCTGGGAGAGGCAGTGTCGTTCGCCGACATCTTCCTGATTCCTCAGCTCTACGGAGCCCGGCGATTCGGAGTAGACCTGCAGCCGTACGCGCTGCTCACGCGGATTGAAGCGGCGTGCGCCAGCCTTCCCGCCTTCCAGGCGGCACATGCGGACCGGCAGCCTGACGCGGTGCCGGCTTGAACTGAAGGAGTCGACGAATGGCAAAGCTCGAGTCGCTGGGCATCAAGGGTCTGGAGAGTGTCCACTGGTACGTGCACGACCTGGAGCGCAGTCGGCGCTTCTACGTGGACGGGCTGGACTTCGCGGAGCAGGGCGTGTCCTCGCCGGAGCTGGAGAAGGAGGGCAAGCAGAAGTCCGTCGTCTTCCAGGCGGGCAACGTGGTGCTGGTGGTGAGCCAGCCCGTGGGCGAGGGCAGCCGCGCCTGGCGCTATCTGCGCAAGCACCCGGACGGGGTGGGCACGCTCAACTACCAGGTGGAGGACATCGACAAGGCGTACCGCCTGCTGGAGCAGCGGGGCGCCACCTTCATCACCGACATCCAGCGCTACACCGACGACAAGGGCGGCAAGCTGGCGCAGTTCTCCATCACCACGCCGTTCGGTGACACCACCTTCCGCTTCATCCAGCGCGATGGCTACAAGGCCCTCTACCCGGGCTTCGTGCAGTACGACAAGCCGCGCGGCGGCAACAACCGCTACGGCTTCACGCACATCGACCACATCACGTCCAACTTCCAGACCATGAGGCCCATGCTCCTGTGGATGGAGCACGTGATGGGCTTCGAGAAGTTCTGGGAGATTCAGTTCCACACCGACGACGTGTCCGCCCAGCAGAAGCGCTCGCACGGCTCGGGCCTGCGCTCCGAGGTGATGTGGGATCCGGTGAGCCGGGTGAAGTTCGCCAACAACGAGCCGCTGCGGCCGTTCTTCAAGGCCTCGCAGATCAACATCTTCAACGAGGACCACAAGGGTGATGGCGTGCAGCACCTGGCCCTGGTGGTGAGGGACATCCTCACCGCGGTGAAGGAGATGCGCGAGAAGGCGGGCATCTCGTTCATGCCCACCCCGGGCACGTACTACGACGCGCTGCCCCAGCGCATCCAGGACCTGGGCATCAAGAAGATCGACGAGGACATCAAAGTCCTGCGCGACCTGGAGGTGCTCGTGGATGGTGGTGGCGAGCACAGCTACCTGCTGCAGATCTTCATGAAGGACGCGGCGGCGCTCTACAAGGATCCGCACGCGGGCCCGTTCTTCTACGAGATCATCCAGCGCAAGGGAGACCAGGGCTTCGGTGGCGGCAACTTCCGCGCCCTGTTCGAGAGCATCGAGCGCCAGCAGAAGTCCGAAGGGCGCGCCTGAGCCTCCTCTCCCTCTCCCCCCGGGAGAGGGGTTGTTGCCGTGTTGTCAGCGCTTGTTTCTAGAGGTGCACCTTCAGCGCTACCGGCAGGGGTAGTTGCTCTTGGTGCACGTCACGCCGTTGTTATAGGCGTCGTTGAAGTGGTTGTAGTACCCGTCGTAGAGCGGGTGCACCGTTCCGGTCTCGGGCGCCATCTTGACGAACATTTCCTCGTTCTCGTTGAGCGCGTCCTGCGACCAGTTCTGCGAGCCGGTGTAGACCCGGTAGGCGTAGCTGGTGCCGTACTTGCCGTAGACCAGGAAGAACTTGTCGTGCACCTTGTCCTTCCTGCGGATCTTCACCCCGGCGTCGAGCAGCTCGTTGTAGACCGACTGCGGCATGCTGATGCCGTCGGTGGCGTCTCCACCCACCACCATCCAGACCGCGCAGCCACCCGCCCGGTAGCGCTTCACCTGTGCGAGGAGCTCTGGACGGCCCGTCGTGACGAACGCCATGCCGATGCGCAGCCGGCACTCCGCGTCGGGCGTGACGTCGTTCAGCCGGGTGACGATCGTGTCCGTCTGGTTCAGCCCCTCGGGAGACGCGTAGCCGTCCGCCGGATTGGCCAGGTAGTAGCCGCGCCCGCTGGCCGAGTCGTAATAGTCATTGCCGGAGTAGTGCTTCCGGTTCCACATGTCCGAGAAGTTGGCATTGAAGCCGTCGTACAGCGTCTGGGCGTCGTAGATGGTGATGGTGTTGTTGAACGCATCCGGGCCGCTCGCATAGGTCAGGTTCGACGAGCCGAACCACACCACGTATGGCCGAGCCACCCCGTTGGGGTCCGTGCTCTGGCTGAACGTGAACATCTTCGTGTGCATGTTGCCGGCGGCACTCGTGCCGATACAGCCTCCGCCTCCACTCGAGTTGGTGCAGAACTTGTGCTGGGTGAGCTTCTTGATGGTCGCCACCGCGGGGTCCGTGGAGCTCGCGTTCTTGCCGTCCAGCACGACCTGCACCGTTACGCCCCGGGTCTGCGCCGCCAGGAGTGCATCCGCCACGCCGTCAATGCTGATGGAGTGGATGGTTCCCCGGATCGTTCCGCCCGCAGGCGTGGCGTTGACGAGCCGCTTCAGCTCCTCGGTGATGGTGTAGTCCCGATCTGCGAACGCGGGCGGGTTGCTGAAGTGAGCCCAGACCGCCTTGCCCCCCACCGTTCCGGACGCGGAGCTGACCCCCGACCGGATGGCGCTCACGTCCACCTCTCCGCTCTCGTGCTCTGCCGCGAACGGCTCGCACCCCGTAGCCGCCAGCGTGCAGAACCCCACCGCCAGGGCCCTCAGAACGCTACCGCCTGCCTTCGAACGCATCGTGCCTTCTCCTTCTTCTCGGCAGTGTCTCCACTGCGAAAACCGCTCGGGACCCCGCGTCTCTTCTCTTTCTCTAGAAGAGGATGGGAAAATCTGTATCTCGGTAATAAAGAAGATTTCAAGCTTATATGGATAAAGCAGGGAGTGCTCTGGAGGCGTGCTGATGCCGTTCACGGACAGTCGCGTCCGCGTGCCATGCCCCGGAGGAGCCCTTCGTGACAGGCTTCCGCGCGTCCAGAGGCCGGCTGGTTCCCCGTGCCCGTGAGAGGTGCCCATGTCCCGCAGGACGCTCCGCCGTACCTTCACCTGTCTGCTGTTCGTTGTCCCCACGCTCGTGCTGTCCGGCTGCTTCGACTACTGCGAGAATCTGAGCGATACGTTTGAGGACACGTTCGACGTGGCCGACATCCTCGGGGAGGCGAATACCCCATCTCCGGCGGGCACCACCTGCGAGGAGTTGTGCAAGCGCGCCGCCGGCTATGAACAGGTGCCGTGCAGGATGAACAACGTCGGGACCAAGCAGGAATCCGTGACGTGCATCGTCAACTACCAGTGCGAGGAGTGAGGCGCGGAGCCGTCCGCGTCCTTCACATGCTACGCTGTCGTCCTGGAGCAGCGGGTGCTTGCGTCCGGAAGTTCCTCGAGCCGCTGCTCGGGCCGCGCGAGTAGAGCCTCCAGCACCGCGCGCCAGTGCAGTGGCAGAGGCTCGATGAGGTTCGCATCGAAGCGGCCCTCCTCGTGCGACAGCTCGAGCTTCAGCCGAGGTCCGGGCAGCACCACCGCGTCGAGCGCGGTGAAGGGCTGCTCGATGGAGCGGATGTTCCGCAGGCCGAGTCCCCTGCTGCGCGTGCCCACCGAGGCGTCCAGCGGGTAGTTCTCGAAGACGTAGAGCGTGTCGGATAGCGGGACGTGCGCTGGCAGTCCGCTCCAGCGATGGATTGCCTCCAGGTCGTCGTGCGCGTGCTCGGCCAGCGAGAGCTGCCGGGCCTGAAGCGCTTGGAGCCAGGTGAGGACTGGCTCTCCGCCAGGCAGTGGGATGCGCAGCGGAAGGACGTTGATGAAGGGGCCGATGATGGACTCGACGCCCGGGAGCTCCGGGGGGCGGCCGGAGACGATGACGCGCGTGACGAGCTCGTCGACGCCCGCGTGGCGGCCCAGCACCCAGGCCCAGGCACCCAGCGCCAGTGTGCTCGGCGTGAGACGGTGTCTCCTCGCGAAGTCGTGGAGTGTCGCTGTTAGCTCCTCCGGAAGCGCGTGCGTGTGCTCCACCCAGGCTCGCGGGCCAGGGGCGTGGGTCGGCTGGGGGCCGCGGTCTCCCGGTAGAGGTGCGGGTCTCGTGAGGTCGGCGAACTCCTCGCGCCAGAAGGACTCTGCGCGGGCCTCGTCCTGGCGCTGCTGCCAGGTGATGAGGTCCCGGTAGGGGGGGCGTGTCTTTCGGGACGGCGGCTCTCCCTGTGAGAGGGCCTCGTAGGTGGCGAGCAGCTCGTCGACCAGCATGCCCACGCTCCAGCCGTCCAACAGCAGGTGATGGAAGCTCCAGGCGAACCGGTATGTCTGCGGGCCCGTCCGCGCCAGTGTGCAGCGCAGCAGCGGTGCGCTCGATGGGTCGAAGCCGATGGCTCGGTCTTGCCGGAGGAAGGCGTCCCACTGCTCGCGCTGCGCTTCTTCGGCGTGCTCCCGCCAGTCGAACTCCTGCCAGGGAAGGCCGACGTGGGGGTGGACTCGCTGCGCTGGTGCCGTGAGGTCGTCGATGGGGAAGCTGGTGCGCAGCACGGCGTGGTGCTGGACCAGCTCCTCCCAGGCTCGACGGAACGCGGACACGTCGAGCCCCTGGTGTAGCTCCCAGGTGAGCTGTGTCACGTAGGCGCCCGTGCCCGGGGTGCGCAGTGTGTGCCGCAGCATCTCCCGCTGGAGCGGAGAGAGTGGATAGGTGTCCTCGGGTTGGGCGGTGGTCTCGTGCGTGGGTCTGGAGCGCAGTAGCTCGCGGAGGCCATCGAGGCACGCGTGGGCGAGGCGCTCGATGGTGGAGCACTCGTGGAGGTTGTCGCTGTACGTCCAGCGCAGCACCAGCTTCCCGTCGATGACGAGCCCATTCACGTCCAGCACGTGGCGGCGGAGCCCGTGCTCACCGTGGTCCGGGCCCGCTGGCTCCAGCGTGAGTCCGAAGAGGGTGTTGGCGTCTCTGAGGCCGTCGAGCTGGCCGAGGTAGTTGAAGCTGAGCTCGGCGGAGGGGAGGGATTGGAGGGAGGAGGAGAGGGAGTCCTGGCGCAGGTAGCGCAAGAGGCCGAAGCCGATGCCCTTGTGAGGAACGGAGCCGAGGGCCTGGCGGACGAGGGAGAGGGCGTCGCCCGGGGAGGAGGAGGGAGGGACGGGAAGAACGACGGGGAAGAGGGTGGTGAACCAGCCGGCGGTGCGAGAGAGGTTGACGTCGTCGAAGAGGTGCTCGCGGCCGTGGCCTTCGAGGTGGACGGCGAGGGCGGAGTGGCCCGTCCAGGCAGAGAGGGCACGGGCGAGTGCGGAGAGCAGGACGTCGTTGATGTGAGAGCGCCAGGAGGAGGGAACCTCTTGGAGGAGCAGGCGAGTCTCGTGTGCGTCGAGGGAGACGGAGAGGTGGCGAGCGGAGGAGAGGGAGTTGTCGCCGAGGGAGGAGTCGCGGGGGAGGGGACGGACGGAGTGCCAGGGCTGGCCCGTCCAGAAAGAGGACTCGTGGGAGAGGGAGTCAGAGAGGGCGTGGGAGTGGAGCCTGAGAGCCCAGGACTGGAAGGAGGTGGACTTGGGAGGAAGGGAGGGAGACGCACCGCGAGAGAGGGCGAGGCAGCAGGAGTGCAAGTCCTCCAGGAGGAAGCGCCAGGAGAAGGCGTCGACGACGAGGTGGTGGAAGGCCAGTAGGAGGCGAGGGGAGAAGCCCGGGCCGCGGTGGAAGAGGGCAGCGCGCAAGAGGCTGCCGTCCTCCAGGGACATGGAGGACTGGAGGTGGGCGCAGGCGGAGGAGATGGCCTGGGGTTGCTCGGAGAGGGGCAGGTGGGAGACGTCGACCTGGTGCAAGGTGAGGGGCGGCACTTCGGCGGGGTTGTGCTGGAGCCAGTGGCCGTCGGGGTGACGGGAGAAGCGCATGCGCAGGGCGTCGTGGTGCTCGCACAGCAGGCGCAGGGCGTGCTGCAGCACTTCGGGGGAGAGGGGCTGGCGGACCTCCAGGAGGAAGGCCTGGTTGAAGTGGTGCGGAGCGGGTAGCTCCCAGTCGAAGAACCAGTGCTGGATGGGCGTCAGCGGCACCTCTCCAGACACTCGCCCCTGTTCTCCGATGGAGGAGGTGGCCGCCTGCGCGATGCGGGCCAGGTCCTCCACTGTCGGGTGCTCGAAGAGCTGACGGGGCGTGAGCGCGAGGCCGGACTGGTGGGCACGCGCGATGATTTGCAGGCTGAGGATGGAGTCTCCGCCCAAGGCGAAGAAGTTGTCGCATATGCCTACGTGCTCACGTCTGAGGACGGAGGCCCAGATGGAGGCCAGCTTCTCTTCCACGGGCGTGCGGGGCGCTACGAAGCTGGCCGTGTCTCCTGTGCGCTTGTCTTCTGGAGCGGGCAGGGCTTTGCGGTCCACCTTGCCGTTGGGAGAGAGGGGCAGGGACTCCAGTATTACGAAGGCCGAGGGCACCATGTGCTCGGGCAACGTCTGCTTGAGCCAGGTGCGCACAGCTTCGAGGTTCAACCCAGGGGGCGAGATACCCTCACCCCGTCCCTCTCCCGGGGGGAGAGGGGAAGTAGTCGCGAGAGGGGAAGTGGTGACAGTGGGCACCACGTAGGCGACGAGTTGCTTTGCTCCTGGCCCGTCCTCTCTCGCGATGACTACAGCTTCGCGCACGTGAGGGTGACGCAGCAGGGCGGCTTCTATCTCGCCCGGCTCGATGCGGAAGCCACGCACCTTCACCTGCTCGTCGGTGCGCCCCAGGAATTCCAACTGGCCGTCGCCACGCCAACGCACCCTGTCGCCAGTGCGGTAGAGGCGAGCACCGGGCTGGGCACTGAAGGGGTGGGGGATGAAGCGCTCGGCGGTGAGGGCAGGCCGGCCGAGGTAGCCGCGCGCCAGTCCTTCGCCACCTATGTACAACTCGCCCGGTACGCTGGGAGGCACCGGCTGCATGCCCGCGTCCAGCACGTACACCTGGGTGTTAGTGATAGGACGGCCGATGGAGGGCAGTCCCGATTCGGAGCCTTCCTCTGCGACGGGAGCGCAGGTGGCCACCACGGTGGACTCGGTGGGGCCGTAGTGGTTGACCAGTTGGAAGCGAGTGCCAGCGTGTGGCCGCTGGCGCAGCCTGTCTCCTCCCGTTAGCAGCACCTGGAGGGATGGGGCTGACAGTCCGTCTTGAGTCAGCACGGCCTCGGCCAGGGGCGTGGGCAGGAAGCAGTGGGTGATGGACTCGGACGTCAGCCAATGCAACAGCAGCGGAGGGCTGGCGCGCACCTCGTCGCTAGGAATGTGGAGGCTGGCACCACTGGCCAGGGCAGGCCACAGCTCCCATACGGAGGCGTCGAAGGCGGTGCCCGCCACCTGGGTGAGACGGTGTTGCGGAGTGAGGGCGTAGTGGCGCAGGTGCCAGGAGACGAGGTTGGCCAGGCTGGAGTGAGTCACCTGGACGCCCTTGGGCTGACCAGTGGAGCCCGAGGTGTAGACGACGTAGGCCAGGTGCTGAGGGGACACGCCTGGGTCAGGCGTGGTGGTGGGCCAGGCCTCCAGCAGAGCGGCATCCGTGTCCAGGCGCACCAGGAGGGCCTCCGCGGAGGGCAGGGAGTCAGCGACGGCGCGAGTGGTGACAATCACGGAGGCGCCGCTGTCGTGCAGCAGGAAGGAGAGGCGTTGGGAGGGGTAGGCCGGGTCGAGTGCCACGTAGGCACCCCCGGCCTTGAGGATGGCGAGCGCGCCCACCACCCAGCGGCACGAGCGCTCCACGCACAGGCCCACGCGCACCTCGGGCCCGACGCCCAGGGAGCGAAGATGGTGAGCGAGTTGGTTGGCGCGTGAGTCCAAATGGCGCCAGGAGAGCGATTCCTGAGCATCGGTCACGGCCAGTGCGTCCGGAGTGCACCGTGCCCACTCCTCCACCTGCTGGTGCACGCACGAGTACGCTGAGAAGTCCGCCCCGGTGTCATTCCATTCCACCAGCAATTGCCGCCGCTCTTCCTCGGGCACCAGCGGCAGTGAATCGAGTGGTTGGTCCGCGCGGGTGAGCATGCCCTCCAGCAGTGTCAGGTAGTGCCCCGCCAACCGGCGCATGACCTCCTTGTCGAAGCGGCCCGCTTCGAATTCGAGCTTCAGCAACAGCTCCCCCCAGCGGGGCAAGACGACCGCCGTGAGTGGATAGTGCGTGTGCTCGACGGAGCGCAGGCCCCGGATGGCCAGACGGTCCGCCCGCTCCTTCACCGAGCCGTCCATCGGGTAGTTCTCGAAGGCGAAGAGTGTCTCGAAGAGCGGTGTGCCCCGAGGCACCTCGCTCCAGCCCTGGACCTGGGCCAGTGGCGTGTGCTCGTGCTGGCGCACCTGGCTCTGCCTCGCCTGGAACTCCTGGAGCCATTGCACCAGCCGATCCCGCGAGGGCAGCCGCACGCGTACAGGGAGCGTGTTGATGAACAGGCCCACCATTGATTCGGCACCCGGTAGCTCCGGCGGGCGGCCGGCCACCGTCGTCCCGAACACCACGTCGCTCCTTCCGCTGTAGCGGCTCAGCAGCAGCGCCCACGCGCCTTGCGCCAGCGTGTTCATCGTGAGGTGGTGCCGCCGCGCGAAATCCCGCAGCCTCCCTGTGAGCTCCTCCGGAATCCGCACCACCTCCCCGGCTGGTGTTCCCGCGAGCGCTGCTCCGTGCCCCGACCGGGTATCGCCGGGCAGGGGTGTCGGCTCGCTGCATCCGGCAAGCACCTCGCGCCAGAACGTCTCCGAACGGGCCGGGTCCTGGCGTCTCAGCCACGCGATGTGCTCCCGGTAAGGCGGGCGGGCCTTCCGGAGCGGAGCCTCTCCGCACGAGAGGGCCTCGTAGGTGGTGAAGACCTCGTCGAGCAGCGGTCCCACGCTCCAGCCGTCCAGCAGCAGGTGGTGGTGGCTCCACACGAGCCGGTATACCGCTTCGTCCATCCGGACGAGCAGCAGGCGCAACAGCGGCGCCCTCGTGAGCTCGAAGCCGAGCGCCCTGTCCTCAGCGAGCAGTACCTCCAGGCGCTCCTCTTGCGCTTCTGGTTCCAGTCCTCGCCAATCGAGCTCCTGCCAGGGCAGGTCGACGCGAGCGTGAACTCGCTGAAGGGGCTCGGGCAGATCCGCCCAGATGAAGGCGGTGCGGAGGATGGCGTGGCGGTGGACCACTTCCTCCCAGGTGCGCCGGAACGCGGGCACGTTGAGCTCCTGGTGCACTTCCCAGGTGAGCTGCGTGACGTAGGTGCCCGCGCCAGGTGTCAGCAGCGCGTGGAAGAGCAGCCCCTGCTGCAAAGGGGCGAGTGGGTAGAGATCCTCGAGGCCTGGGGTCGCCTGGAGCACCCGGTCCAGCGTGGCTGGCTCCAGGCGGGCCAGCGGGAAGTCCGCGGGACGCAGGCGCCGTGCCTCCTCCGTGCTTCGGCCTTGGATGAGGGCACGGAGGCCCTCGAGGCACGCGTGGGCGAGGCGCTCGATGGTGGAGCGCTCGTGGAGGTTGTCGCTGTACGTCCAGCGCAGCACCAGCCTCCCTTCCAGCACGTGGCCATTTACCTCCAGCACATGACGGCGTGGGCCCCGGTCGTCGTGCATGGGGCCGCTCGGCTCTTGCGCCAGTGCGAAGAGTGAGTCGGTGCCCGCGAGGCCATCGAGTTGGCCGAGGTAGTTGAAGCTGAGCTCGGCGGAGGGGAGGGATTGGAGGGAGGAGGAGAGGGAGTCCTGGCGCAGGTAGCGCAAGAGGCCGAAGCCGATGCCCTTGTGAGGAACGGAGCCGAGGGCCTGGCGGACGAGGGAGAGAGCGTCGCCCGGGGAGGAGGAGGGAGGGACGGGAAGAACGACAGGGAAGAGGGTGGTGAACCAGCCGGCGGTGCGGGAGAGGTTGACGTCGTCGAAGAGGTGCTCGCGGCCGTGGCCTTCGAGGTGGACGGCGAGGGCGGAGTGGCCTGTCCAGGCAGCGAGGGCACGGGCGAGGGCAGAGAGCAGGACGTCGTTGATGTGAGAGCGCCAGGAGGAGGGCACCTCTTGGAGGAGCAGGCGAGTCTCGTGTGCGTCGAGGGAGACGGAGAGGTGGCGAGAGGAGGAGAGGGAGTTGTCGCCGAGGGAGGAGTCGCGGGGGAGGGGGTGGACGGAATGCCAGGGCTGGCCCGTCCAGAAGGAGGACTCGTGGGAGAGAGAGTCGGAGAGGGAGTGGGAGTGGAGTTTGAGAGCCCAGGACTGGAAGGAGGTGGACTTGGGAGGAAGAGAGGGAGACTCACCGAGAGAGAGGGCGAGGCAGCAGGAGTGCAAGTCCTCCAGGAGGAAGCGCCAGGAGAAGGCGTCGACGACGAGGTGGTGGAGGGCAAGTAGGAGGCGAGGGGAGAGGCCCGGGCCGCGGTGGAAGAGGGCAGCGCGCAAGAGGCTGCCGTCCTCCAGGGACATGGAGGACTGGAGGCTGGCGCAGGCAGAGGAGATGGCCTGGGGTTGCTCGGAGAGGGGCAGGTGGGAGACGTCGACCTGGTGCAAGGTGAGGGGCGGCACTTCGGCGGGGTTGTGCTGGAGCCAGTGGCCGTCGGGGTGACGGGAGAAGCGCATGCGCAGGGCGTCGTGGTGCTCGCACAGCAGGCGCAGGGCGTGCTGCAGCACTTCGGGGGAGAGGGGCTGGCGGACCTCCAGGAGGAAGGCCTGGTTGAAGTGGTGCGGAGCGGGTAGCTCCCAGTCGAAGAACCAGCGCTGGATGGGCGTCAGCGGCACCTCTCCGGACACTCGCTGTTGCGATTGGCTCTCGCTCGACGCGAGGTGAACGACACGGGCCAACTCCTCTACCGTCTGGTGTTGGAAGAGCTGGCGGGGCGTGAGTGCGAGGCCGGACTGGTGGGCGCGCGCGATGATCTGCAAGCTGAGGATGGAGTCGCCACCCAGCGAGAAGAAGTTGTCGCGTATGCCTACACGTTTGCGTCTGAGGACGGAGGCCCAGATGGAGGCCAGCTTCTCTTCCACGGGTGTGCGGGGGGCTACGAAGCTGGCCGTGTCTCCTGTGCGCTTGTCTTCTGGAGCGGGCAGGGCTTTGCGGTCTACCTTACCGTTGGGAGAGAGGGGCAGGGACTGGAGTGCCACGAATGCGGAGGGCACCATGTGCTCGGGCAACGTGTGCTTGAGCCAGGTGCGCACAGCTTCGAGGTTCAACTCGGGGGGGGCTATACCCTCACCCCGTCCCTCTCCCAGAGGGAGAGGGGAAGTAGGCACCACGTAGGCGACGAGTTGCTTTCTTCCTGGCCCGTCCTCTCGCGCGATGACTACAGCTTCGCGGATCTCTGGGTGACGCAGCAGGGCGGCTTCTATCTCACCCGGCTCGATGCGGAAGCCACGCACCTTCACCTGCTCGTCGGTGCGGCCCAGGAACTCCAATTGGCCGTCGCCGCGCCAGCGCACCCTGTCACCAGTGCGATAGAGGCGCGCACCAAGTTGGGCACTGAAGGGGTGGGGGATGAATCGCTCGGCGGTGAGGGCAGGCCGGCCGAGGTAGCCGCGCGCCAGTCCTTCGCCACCTATGTACAACTCACCCGGTACGCCGGGAGGCACCGGCTGCATGCCCGCGTCCAGCACGTACACCTGGGTGTTGGCGATGGGGCGACCAATGGAGGGCAGTCCTGCTTCTGCTCCTTCCTCTGCGACGGGAGCGCAGGTGGCCACCACGGTGGACTCGGTGGGGCCGTAGTGGTTGACCAACTGGAAGCGAGTGCCGGGGCGTGGCCGCTGGCGCAGCCTGTCTCCTCCCGTCAGCAGCACCTGGAGCGGTAGGGCAGGGAGAGCTTCTTGCGTCAGCACGGCCTCGGCCAAGGGCGTAGGCAGGAAGCAGTGGGTGATGGACTCGGACGTCAGCCAATGCAACAGCAGCGGGGGACTGGCGCGCACCTCGTCGCTGGGAATGTGGAGGCTGGCACCACTGGCCAGGGTAGGCCACAGCTCCCATACGGAGGCGTCGAAGGCGGTGCCCGCCACCTGGGTGAGACGGTGTTGAGGAGTGAGGGCGTAGTGGCGCAGGTGCCAGGAAACGAGGTTGGCCAGGCTGGAGTGAGTCACCTGGACGCCCTTGGGCTGACCAGTGGAGCCCGAGGTGTAGACGACGTAGGCCAGGTGCTGAGGGGACACGCCTGGGTCAGGCGCGGTGGAGGGACGGGACTCCAGCAGGGCCGCATCCGTGTCCAGGCGCACCAGGAGGGCCTCCGCGGAGGGCAGGGAGTCAGCGACGGCGCGAGTGGTGACAATCACGGAGGCGCCGCTGTCGTGCAGCAGGAAGGAGAGGCGTTGGGAGGGGTAGGCCGGGTCGAGTGCCACGTAGGCACCCCCGGCCTTGAGGATGGCGAGCGCGCCCACCACCCAGCGGCACGAGCGCTCCACGCACAGGCCCACGCGCACCTCGGGCCCGACGCCCAGGGAGCGAAGATGGTGAGCGAGTTGGTTGGCGCGTGAGTCCAAATGGCGCCAGGAGAGCGATTCCTGAGCATCGGTCACGGCCAGTGCGTCCGGAGTGCGCCGTGCCCACTCCTCCACCTGCTGGTGCACGCACGAGTACGCTGAGAAGTCCGCTCTGGTGTCATTCCACTCCACCAGCAGTCGCCTCCGCTCCTCCTCTGTCATCAGTGGCAGCTCGGTGATGCGCTGGCCGGGGTCCGCGAGGGCCGTCTCCAGCAGCCGCTCGAAGCGCTCGGTGAGCCGCGTCACCGTGGCTGGTTCGAACAGGTCCAGGCTGTATTCCCACACGCCCACCCACCCGTCCTCCGTCTCGCGCATCGACAGCATCAGGTCGAGCTTCGTCGTCCCCGTCTCCACGTCCCGGAGGCTCGCCGTCACTCCCGGCAGCTCCAGCGCCGGGCGCGAGGCGTTCTGCAGTACGAACATCGTCTGCACCAGAGGCATACGCCCCAGGTCGCGCTCGGGCTGGAGCGCCTCGACGAGCTGCTCGAAGGGCAGCTCCTGATGGGCATACGCGCCCAGGCACATGTCTCGCACCCGGGCCAGCAACTCGCGGAAGGATGGCGCTCCGGACAGATCCGTGCGCAGCACCAGCGTGTTGATGAAGAAGCCGATAAGCCCCTCCACCTCCCGCTGCGAACGGCCCGCCACCGGCGTGCCCACGAGTACGTCCTCCTGCCCACTGTGCCGCATCAGCAGCACCTGGAAGGCCGCCAGCAGCGGCATGAAGGGCGTGACCCCCTCGCTTCGCACCAGAGCGTCGAGGCGCTCGGACAGCGTGCGCGGATACCGGACGCGGAGCCGCCCGCCGCGGTGGCTCCAGACCTCCGGGCGAGGATGGTCTACTGGCAGCTCCAGCACCGGCAGGGGTCCGGTCAGACGCTCCCGCCACCAGGTGAGCTGCTCCTCTCGCACCTCGTCTCGCAGCCACGCCCGCTGCCATACCGCGTAGTCCGCGTACTGCACGGGGAGCGGTGGCAGCACTGCTGGGGCCCCGGCCTGGAGCGCGGCGTAGTGCGCGGCCAGCTCACGCTGGAGCACGTCCTGGGACCACCCGTCGCACACGATGTGGTGCAGCGTCAGCAGCAGGGCGTGCACCTCGGGCTCGAGCTTCAGCAGGGTGGCCCGCACCAGTGGTCCACGGTGCAGGTCGAACGGGCGCACCGCTTCTTCCCGAGCGTGCCGCTCGGCTTCGGCCTCGCGCTCCTCGGGTGGCAGGTGGGCGAGGTCCTTCACCGGCAGAGGCAGTTCCAGCTCTGGTGCGATGACCTGGATGGGCTGCCCGTCCACCTGCGCGAAGGTTGTCCGCAGCGACTCGTGCCGGCGGACCACTTCCTGGAAGGCCGCGCGGAACAGCTCCACATCCAGTCGACCCCCCAGCCGCACCACCAGGGGCACGTGGTACGAGGCTCCTCCCGGTGCGAGCTGCTCCAGGAAGTAGAGCCGTTGCTGGGCGAAGGACAGGGGCAGCAGGCCCTCGCGAGGCACGGGCACCAGTGTGGGCCGTCGGGTTTCTGGCTCCGCTTCCCGGCGCGCGGACTCGATGCTCTGGGCCAGTGCGGCCACCGTTGGCTCCTCGAACAGGCGCTGGAGCGGCACCTCGACATCAAAGGCCTCGCGCAGTTGTGAGACGAGCCGCGTGGCCAGCAGCGAGTGTCCGCCCAGCTCGAAGAAGGAGGTCTCCACTCCCACCAACTCCACGCCGAGCAACTCGGACCAGATCGCCGCTACCTGGCGCTCTACCTCGGTGCGCGGGGCCGTGAAGTCGTCCGCTTCGCCGCTCGCTGTCAGGGGCGAGGGCAGGGCCTTGCGGTCCACCTTGCCGTTGGGCGTGAGCGGCAGGGACTCCAGTGTTACGAAGGCCGAGGGCACCATGTGCTCGGGCAGCGTCTGCTTGAGCCAGGTGCGCACGGCTTCGAGATTCAACCTGGGGGGCGAGATACCCTCACCCCGTCCCTCTCCCGGGGGGAGAGGGGAAGTAGTAGCGAGAGGGGAAGTGGGCACCACGTAGGCGACGAGCCGCTTTGTCCCTGGTCCGTCTTCTCGCGCGACGACGACGGCCTCGCGGACGTCCGGGTGGCGCAGCAGCGCTGCCGCTATCTCGCCCGGCTCGATGCGGAAGCCTCGGATCTTCACCTGCTCGTCGGCTCGGCCCAGGAACTCCAGCTGGCCGTCCCTCCGCCAGCGGACCAGGTCTCCCGTGCGGTAGAGCCGTGCCCCGGGATCGGTGCTGAAGGGGTGCGGAATGAAGCGCTCGGCGGTGAGCGCGGGCTGGCCGAGGTAGCCGCGCGCCAGTCCCTCCCCGCCTATGTAAAGCTCGCCCACCGCACCCGATGGCACCGGGTGAAGCTGCCCGTCCAGCACGTACACCCGTGTGTTGGCGATGGGTCGGCCGATGGCGGGCAACCCCGCTTCCGTGTCTTCGGGGGGCACCGTCGCGCACGTGGTCACCACGGTGGACTCGGTAGGCCCGTACTGGTTGAGCAGTCGGAATCCCGCCCCAGGTCGGGGCCGCTGGTGCAGCCGGTCTCCTCCCAACGCCAGGGCCCGCAGGGACAGCTCTCTCGGCCACGTCTCCGCCAGCACCGCTTCGGCCAGCGGGGTGGGCATGATGGTCAGCGTCACCCCTCGCGAGGCCATCCATTCCGTCAGGTTCGCGGGCCGGGTGCGCGTCTCCTCATCCGGAAGGTGGAGGCTCGCCCCCGCGGCGAGCGTGGGCCACAGTTCCAGCATCGACGCATCGAAGGATGTCCCCATGACGTGGGGGATCCGGTCTCCTGGCTCCATCGCGAGCTCTCGGACGAACCAGGTCACCAGGTTCATCAGGCTGCCGTGCGCCACCTCCACGCCCTTGGGCCGCCCCGTCGAGCCCGACGTGTAGATGACATAGGCCAGGTGCTCCGGCGACGGTCCGTGCTCCAGCGGTGTGGTGGGCAGGGACTCGAGATATGCGGCCTCCGCGTCCAGCAGCACGAGCTGCTCGGAGCCCGAGGGCAGGGTGTCCGCGACGGCTTCGGTGGTGACGGCCACCGGGACGCGGCTGTCGCGCAGCATGAACGCAAGCCGCTCCACTGGGTAGCTCGCATCCAGCGGCACATAGGCACCGCCGGCCTTGAGGATGCCGAGCGCTCCCACCAACCAGAGACACGAGCGCTCCATGCACAGGCCCACGCGCACCTCTGGCCCCACGCCCAGGGCCCTCAGGTGATGCGCGAGCTGGTTGGCTCGCTGTTCCAGCTCTCCGTACGTGAGGGCGCCGTGCACGTCGGCCACCGCCAGCGCGTCCGGAGCCCGCGCCGCCCGCGCCTCGAAGAGTGCTGGGAGGGTGGAGTCTCGGGGGAAGCTCGCCTGCGTGTCGTTCCACTCCACCAGCAGCCGGTGTCTCTCCTCGGGGGACAGCATTGGCAGGGTGGTGATGCGCTCGTCCGGAGCCGCGGCGATGGCCTCCAGCAGCCGCACGTAGTGCCCCGCGAGTTGCGCCACGGTCTCCCGGTCGAACACCTCGGTGCCATAGCCGAACGACGCCACCCAGCCCGTCCTGCCTTCGGCCACGGTGAGCCCCAGGTCGAACTTCGCCCGCCCCGGGTCTCCGTCCTCCACGCTCGCCGACAGGCCCGGCAGCTCCAGCACCGGCACCGGCACATCCTGGACGGAGAACATCACCTGGAACAGTGGCGAACGTCCTTGCTCACGCTCGGGCTGGAGCGCCTCGACGAGCTGCTCGAAGGGCAGCTCCTGGTGGGCATACGCGCCCAGGCAGACATCACGCACCCGGGCCAGGAGTGTGCGGAACGAGGGGTCTCCGGACAGGTCGGTGCGCAGCACCAGCGTGTTGACGAAGAAGCCGATGAGCCCTTCCACCTCCCGCCGCGAGCGTCCGGAGATGGGGGCTCCCACCGCTACGTCTGTCCTGCCCGTGTAGCGCGCGAGCAGCACCTGGAAGGCGGACAGCAGCAGCATGAAGCGCGTGACACCCTCGCGGCGGCAGAGCGTCGTGAGGCTCTCCATCAGAGGCGGTGGCAGGTGCACCTGGAACCTGGCGCCCTGGCGCGTGCGCACGGCCGGCGCAGGACGGTCCTGGGGGAAGTCCAGGTCCTCCAGTCCCGCGAGGCGGCGCCGC
Source organism: Archangium lansingense (assembly GCF_026626635.1). Classification (GTDB taxonomy): domain Bacteria; phylum Myxococcota; class Myxococcia; order Myxococcales; family Myxococcaceae; genus Archangium; species Archangium lansingense. The sequence goes on along the minus strand of NZ_JAPNKA010000001.1, from coordinate 11,366,237 downwards.
CACCAGGAGAGCTGGGGCTCCAGCGTCCCGGCCTCCGTCCACCGCTGGTGCCACGCGGCGAAGTCGGCGTACTGCACCGGGAGCGGCTCGAGCGCGGGTGGCTTCCCCGAGACCCCTGCTCCGTACAATGCGCCCAGCTCGCGTACCAGGACGCCGATGGACCAGCCGTCGAAAACGATGTGGTGCGCCGTCAGCAGCAGGGTGTGCGTGTCCGGCCCGAGCCGCAACAGCATGGCTCGCAGCAACGGCCCCCGGCCCAGGTCGAACGGGCGCGCCGCCTCCTGAGAGGCCTGTCTGGCGGCCTCGGCCTCCCGTTCTTCCAGCGGCAGCGCGGCGAGGTCCACCACGGGCATGGTGAGGGAGGGCTCGGGCGCGATGACTTGCACGGGCTGGCCCTGGAGCTCGGTGAAGGTTGTCCGCAGGGCTTCGTGCCGGGTGACGAGCGCCCTCAGGGCCTGTTTGAGCACGCCCGCGTCCAAGTGGCCCTTCCACCGCAGCACCAGCGGGACGTTGTAGTGCGCGCCCCCGGGCTCTAGCTGCTCCTGGAACCACACCCGCTGCTGGGCGGGGGAGAGCACCAGGGGGCCCTCTCGTGACACCCGCTCCAGAGGAAGGGCGGCGGGACCCTGTCCCTCTCGGTGCTGCGCCTCGAGGGTGGTGGAGAGCCGCGCCACCGTGGGAGATTCGAAGACGGCGCTCACGGGCAGCTCCACGCCGAAGGCCGCGCGAATCCACGAGACCAGCCGCGTGGCCACCAGCGAGTGCCCTCCAAGCGCGAAGAAGTCGTCCTCTACGCCCACGTGCTCCACGCCCAGCAGCGTGGCCCACATGTTGGCGAGCAACTCCTCGGTGGCGGTGCGGGGGGCGGTGCCCTTCGCGCCCTTCGGGTTGGCCGGTTCAGGGGCGGGTAGGGCCTTGCGGTCCACCTTGCCGTTGGCCGTGAGGGGCAGCGCCTCCAGGGCGACGAACGCGGAAGGCACCATGTACTCGGGTAGCTTCTGGTTCAGCCAGGTGCGTACGGCTTCGAGGTTCAACCCGAGGCGGTCGATACCCTCACCCCGTCCCTCTCCCGGGGGGAGAGGGGAAATATTGGTAGTGTTGGGCACGACATAGGCAACGAGCCTCTTTCCTCCTGGCCCGTCCTCTCGTGCCATCACCACGGCCTCGCGCACCGAGGGATGCTGGCGCAGCGTTGCTTCCACTTCGCCCGGCTCGATTCGGAAGCCTCGGAGCTTTACCTGCCCGTCCAGCCGGCCCAGGAACTCCAACACTCCGTCCGGGCGCCAGCGCACCCGGTCTCCCGTGCGGTACAGCCGCGCGCCGGGCTCGCCGCCGAATGGATCCGGCACGAAGCGCTCCGCCGTCAGCTCCGGCCTTCTCACGTACCCGAGCGCCAGTCCGTCTCCGCCTGTGTACAGCTCTCCTGGCACCCCGGCCGGGACGGGCCTCATCCTCGCGTCCAGCACGTACACCCTCGTGTTGGTGATTGGCCGGCCGATGGGTACCGCGCTGATTCCCGCGTCTCCAGGCGCCTTCATCACGTGGCAGCAAGTGAACGTCGTGTTCTCCGTGGGCCCGTATCCGTTCACGATTACGCCCCCGCGCTCCAGCCGCGCTCGCACCGCTCCCACGGGCAGCACGTCGCCACCCGCGAGGAGTTGGCGCACGCCATCCAGTGCTTCCGGATGGTGCGCCACCATCTGCTCGAAGAGGCCTGCCGTCAGCCAGAGCGTCGTCACGCCCTCGCGGCGCAGTACTTCGCCCAACTCCTCCAGCGACGGCGCATGCGGAGGGAACACCACCAGCCGGGCCCCGTGCAGCAGGCTGCCCCACAGTTCGAGCGTGGACGCGTCGAATGCGAGCGGCGCGAGCTGCAGGAAGATCTCATCCGGGCCGAAGCGTGCGTAGCCCGTCTCCATCACCAGCCGCACTACCGCACGGTGTGGCACGCACACGCCCTTGGGCCGGCCTGTCGAGCCCGAGGTGAACATGACATAGGCCGGCTCGCCCGCGGCCACGGTGCAGGGCGGCGCCTCTTCGTGCTCCGAGGCCGCGAGCGCCGCGTCGAGCCGCACCACCTTCACTCCGGGGACCTCTGGCATGCGCGGGAGCACGTCCGGTTGCGCCAGCAGCACTGGCACCGCCGTGTCTTTCAGTAGGAAGGCCAGCCGCTCGGGCGGGGACGCGGGCTCCAGCGGTACGTACGCGCCTCCGGCCTTGAGGATGCCCAGCACGCTCACCACCAGTTCCAGCGAGCGCTCCACGCACAGCCCCACGGGCGTCCCCGTGTTCACACCGAGTGCCCGCAGGTGGTGCGCGAGTGCATTCGCCCTCCGGTCAAGCTCCCGGTAGGTGAGTCGCGTGCCCTCGAAGCTCACTGCCACCGCGTCCGGCGTGCGCGCCGCCTGGGCGGCGAAGAGTGCGTGCACTGTGGCATTCCTGGGGAAATCGGTGCGCGTGGTGTTCCACTCCACCAGCAGCCGGTGCTGTTCCTCCTCGCGCATCAGTGGCAGTTCGGAGAGCCGTGTCTCCGGTGCCGAGGCGATGCCCCGCAGCAGTACCTCCAGGCGCCCGGCCATTCCGCCGGCCGTCTCCGGAGTGAAGAGGTCCGTGCTGTACTCCAGCTCGCCGAGCAGCCCCTCTGGGCCCGCGGTCAGGTGCAGGCCCAGGTCGAACTTCGACAGCCGCCGCTCCACCTCCTGCCGCGACGCCTTCAGGCCGGACAGGGCCAGTCCCGGTGCCGGAGTGGCCTGGAAGGTGAACATCGTTTGCAGCGTCTCCCCCAGCTTGTCGAAGGGCACCTCCTCGCGTGCGTATGCGTCCAGGCACGTCGAGCGCACCCTCGCCAGCAGCTCGCGGAAGGGCGGGTCCCCTGACAGGTCCGAGCGCAGCACCAGTGTATTGATGAAGGCGCCGATGAGCCCCTCCACCTCGGGTCGCGTTCGTCCCGCAGCGGGAGTACCCACCCGCACGTCTTCCTGCCCCGAGTGCCGCAGCAGCAACACCTGGAAGGCGGCCAGCAGCAGCATGAAGGAGGTGACGCCCTCGCGGCGGGCCAGCGACTCCAGCGCTCCGGCGACGTCCGCGGGCACTCGCACTGGCTGGTGGCCTCCCCGCATCGTCCGTACCGGCGGGCGCGGGTGGTCCGCGGGCAGCTCCAGCCCGTCCCAGGGCCCAGCCAGTTTCTGTTTCCAGGCGGCGAGCAGGGGCTCCAGGGCCTCGGCAGTCAGCCGTTGCCGCTGCCAGCGCGCGAAGTCCGCGTATTGGATTGGCAGGGGCGGGAGTGCCGGAGCGGCTCCAGAGACGAAGGCCCCGTACAGCGCGCCCAGCTCGCGCACCAGCACCCCCAGCGAGTGCTCGTCGCAGGCGATGTGGTGCAGCGACAGCAACAGGACGTGGGCCTCCGGCTCCAGTCGCAGCAGCGTGGCCCTCAGCGGCGGGCCGTGCTCCAGGTCGAAGGGCCCCTCCGCCTCCTCCAACGCCAGGTTCAGCACCCGCGCCTCGCGCTCCGGCTCGGAGAGGCCGCTCAGGTCCACCACGGGCCAGGTGCCCTCTCGCGCCGGGACGATGACCTGCACCGGTTGGCCGCCCACCTCCGCGAAGGAGGTCCTCAGTACCTCGTGGCGCTCCACCAGCGCATTCAGGCTCCGCTGCAGCGCAGTCACCTCTAGCGCGCCGTACAGGCGCCAGGCACGGAAGAGGTTGTAGGCGAAGCCGCCGGGCGCCAGCCGATCCACCAGCCAGAGCTGTTGCTGCGCGAAGGACACCGGGCCCAGCTTCGTGCCGGCTCCTCGCTCCTGCATCAGCCGCGCGAGGGCCTCGCGCCGATCGGTCTGGGAGAGCACCGCGGTCCTGGGAGTCTGGCTCATGTCGTGTTCCTCAGAGATCTTCGATGCCGAGCAGGACGTTCACTTCGTCGTCCGAGAGCTGCGCTGGATCCACGGGCAGCTCGGTGCGGCGGATGGACTCGGTGTCCGGGGGCCTCGCACGGGCGGCGGCGAGCGCCTCGGCCAGCTGCGCCACTGTCGGCTGGTCGAAGACGTGCCGGACGGACAGCGCTACCTGCTGCTCCGCACGCAGCCGTGAGACGAGCCGCGCCGCCAGCAGCGAGTGCCCGCCTAGGGAGAAAAAGTCGTCGTGCACGCCCACTCGCTCCAGGCCGAGCAGTTCGGCCCAGCGGTCCGCGAGCCATGTCTCGTCCGGGGTGCGCGGTGCCTCGTACGTCCGCGCGGAGCCGAGCGCTTCACGTCCAGGGGCGGGCAGGGCTCGCCGGTCTACTTTGCCGTTGGGCGTGAGGGGCAGGGCCTCCAGGGGGACGAAGGCGGAGGGCACCATGTACTCGGGCAGCGTCTGCTTGAGCCAGGTGCGCAGGGCCTCGGGGTTCAAGCCGAGCAGCTCTATACCCTCACCCCGTCCCTCTCCCAGAGGGAGAGGGGAATTAGGAGGAGTGGGGGGAGTGGGCACCACGTAGGCCACGAGGCGCCGGTCTCCTGGGGTGTCTTCGCGTACCACCGCCACCGTTTCGCGCACCGATGGGTGTCGGCGCAGTGCTTCCTCCACCTCTCCCAGCTCGATGCGGTGCCCGCGCAGCTTCACCTGCTGATCCGTGCGGCCCTCGTACGCGAGCGTCCCGTTCGAGTGCCAGCGCACCCGGTCTCCCGTGCGGTACAGCCGCGCGCCCGGATCTCCGCTGAAGGCATCCGGTACGAAGCGCTCCGCCGTCAGCTCCGGCCGGCCCAGGTAGCCCCGCGCCACGCCCTCTCCACCGATATAGAGCTCTCCGGGAACTCCGGTCGGCACCGGCTGCATCCGCGCGTCCAGCACGTACACCCGCGTGCCCCCGATGGGCCGACCGATGGACACGGGCCCGTCCTCCTTCGACGTCACCGCGTGCACGGTGGACCAGACGGTTGTCTCCGTGGGGCCGTATAGGTTCCACACCTCGCCACAGCGCTCCAGCAGCCTCGCTGCCAGCTCGCGGGGTAGTGCTTCACCACCGCTCAGCGCCTTCAGCCGCCGCCCCTTCCAGCCGGACTCCTCCAGCAGTCGCCACGTGGAAGGTGTCGCCTGGAGCACCGTGGCGCCGCTCGCTTCCAGCAGGGCCCCGAGCCGCGCCCCGTCCGTGGCCTCCTCGCGCCCGGCCACCACCACGCGCGCTCCCACTGAGAGTGGCAGCAGTAGTTCCAGCACGGCGATGTCGAAGGACAGCGTAGTGACGGCTACCAGCACGTCTTCCGACGACAGTCCCGGTTGCTCTTTCATCGCCGCGAGGAATCGGGCCCCGGTCCGGTGAGGCACCATCACGCCCTTGGGCCTTCCCGTGGAGCCGGAGGTATAGAGGATGTACGCCGCCGACTCCGGCTGCACCGCCTGGTGCAGGGGTGCTTCGTCCTCGAGGGCCAGCGCGGGGCCGTCCGAGTCCAGGCACACCGTGCACATTCCGTCCGAAGCAAGCCTCGGTAGCAGCGCCGCCTGCGTTACCAGCACCGGCATCCCAGTGTCGCGCCGCATGAACTCCAGCCGCTCCTCGGGGAAGCCAGGGTCCAGCGGTACGTAGGCGCCACCGGCTTCGAGGATGCCCAGCAGCCCCACCACCATCTCCACCGAGCGCTCCACGCACAGCCCCACCGCCACCTCGGGCCCCACCCCCAATCGCTTCAGGTGGCGCGCGAGCTGTCCGGCCCGCTGCTCCAACTCGCCGTACGTCAGCGTCCGGCCGCCACACTCCACCGCCACCGCGCGGGGCATGCGCCGGGCCTGGGCCTGAAAGGCCGAATGCAGGCCCATGTCGCTGGGTAGCGGCTCCGGCCGGGAGCCGTTCCAGGCGACCAGCACCCGGTGGCGTTCCTCTTCGGACAGCAGCGGCAGCTCGGACAGGCGTGTGAGCGGCGCGGCGGCCACCGCCTCCAGTAGCCGGTGGTAACACGCGGCCAACCTTGCCACCGTCTCATGGTCGAACAGGTCCGCGCTGTACTCCCAGCGGATGGAGACGGGGCCGTCTTCTGGTGCTCCCGTGCCCGCGCGTTGCTCGCCCTCGGGGATGACGATGATGTTCAGGTCGCACTTCGACGAGCCATTGCCGATGGGCACCGTCGAGCCCCGCAGGCCTCCGAAGTCCAGCTCCGGCACCGGCGAGTCATGGAAGCTGAACATCACTTGGAAGAGAGGGGAGGGGCCGCCGTCGCGCTCGGGCCGCAGCTCGCGTACCAGCGACATCAGCGGCACGTCCGCATGTGCGTGCGCCTCCAGGTCCACCGTCCGCACTCGCCGCAGCAGCTCCGTGAAGGTGGGGTCTCCCCCCGCGTCCGTGCGCAGCAGCACCGTGTTCACCATCATGCCGATCAGCGGCTCCACCTCCGGAGCGCGTCGGTTGGCTACCGTGGTGGCGATGCACACGTCCTCCAGCCCGGTGTAGCGGTGCAGCAGCGCGACGAATGCGGCCCGCAGGGCCATGAAGAAGGTGACGCCCTGCTCGCGGCCCAGCGTCTTGAGCGCTCGGCGCAGGGGCTCGGGCAGCTCCGTGCGCAGCTCTCCGCCCTGGTGGCTCGGAGTGCGCGGACGCGGCCGATCCGCAGGCAGCTCCACCGGCGGAGGCAGGGGCTCCAGCTTCTGCCGCCAGTACGCCAGTTGCTGCTCCAGCACTGGGCCTCGCAGCCAACTGCGCTGCCACGCCGCGAAGTCCGCGAACTGGAAGGCCAGCTCGGGCAGCGGTGAGGCGCGTCCCTCCAAGAACGCGGGGTAGAGGGCCTTCAGCTCGCGCAGGAAGACGGCGGCGGACCATCCGTCGTGGACGAAGTGGTGCTCCACATGCACCAGCACGTGCTCCTCTGTTCCCAGCCGGAGCAGCGTCCAGCGCACCAGGGGCAGCCGCGTGAAGTCGAACGGGCGTCGCACCTCTTCCGCGAGGCGACGCTTCGCTGCGCCTTCCACATCCGCCTCGCCACGCAGATCCATCACTGGCACGTGCACGTCCCAGGGCGGGTGTACCTCCTGCACCGGATGCCCATCCCGAGTGGGGAAGGTGGTGCGCAGGCTCTCATGTCGGCGGATGATCTCCGCCAGCGCTCGCTCCAGCGCCGGCACGTCCAGCGCGCCCCGGAGCCGCAGCACCATCTGCGCGTTGTAGGCCAGGTTGCCTGGGGACAGCTCGTGCACGAACCACACCTGCTCCTGCTGGAAGGACAGCGGCGCTGTGCCATCGCGTGGGACGCGGACCAGGGGCGGCAGCGCGGGAGCAGAGGGGGCCTGCCCCTCGCGTTCATCGATGAGGCTGGCCAGTCGCCCGACGGTGGGGTGTTCGAAGAGGGCGGCGAGGGGCAGCTCCACGCCCTCGGTCTCACGCAGCCGGGCGAGGAGTTGGCCCGCCAGCAGGGAGTGTCCTCCGAGCAGGAAGAAGTCCTCGTGAAGGCCTACACGCTCGCGGTGGAACAGCTCGGCCCACAGTTGTACGAGCCGGGCTTCCCGCGGGGTGCGAGGCGGTGTGGCGTCCTCGGGACCGGTAGAGGGCGTCAGCTCGGGCAGGGCCTGTGCATCCAGCTTGCCGTGCGGAGTGAGTGGCAGCGCGGCGAGCACCCCATAGGCCGAGGGCAGCATCGGCTCCGGCAGTTGCTCGCGCAGGAAGGTGCGCAACGTCTCGGGAGACGGGGCGATGTCACCCGCGGGGACCACGTACGCGACGAGCCGCGTGTCTCCGGAGGCCTCCGTTCGAAGAACCACCGCCGCCTGCCGGACGCTCGGATGGCGCGCCAGGGCGGCCTCCACCTCTCCCAACTCGATGCGCACGCCCCGCACCTTCACTTGCGAGTCGATGCGCCCCAGGAACTCCAGCCGTCCATCCGGCAGCGCCCGCACCTTGTCTCCGGTGCGGTACATCCGTGCGCCGAGCTCACCGATGAACGGGTCCGGCACGAAGCGCTCCGCCGTCAGCCCGGGCTGTCCCAGATAGCCACGCGCCACTCCGATGCCCCCCACATACAGCTCGCCCGGTGCTCCAGAGGGGACCCGCTCCAGCCGTTCGTCGAGCACGTGGACTCCGACTCCCGGCAGTGGCCGACCGATGGAGGGCCGCTCCACGTCCACGGCGTCTTCTACCGTCGCGCAGATGGTGGCCTCGGTAGGCCCATAGGCATTGAGCAACCGGCGGCCCGGCTTCCACCGCCGCGCCAGCTCCGGCGGGAGTGCCTCGCCAACGGAGATGAGCGTCTTCAGCGCGGGCAGCCCCTGGGGCTCCAGTTGTGCCAGCACCGAGGGCACCAGCGTCACGGTGGTGATGGCCTGCTCTCGCAGCAGGGCGTGCAGCCGAGGCCCGGGCAGCATTGCCTCCCGCGGTGCCAGGCACAGTCCTGCGCCCGCGGCCAGCGTGGACAGCACCTCGCACACGGAAGCGTCGAAGCCTGCCGAGGCGAACTGCAGCACGCGCTGGCCCGGTACCACTCCATGCGCCTCGATGACGCCGCGCAGCACGTGGACCAGCCCGCGGTGCGCGAGCTGCACGCCCTTGGGCCGGCCCGTCGAGCCCGAGGTGAAGATGACGTACGCCAGGTGCTCCGGGGTGACCTGCACCGCGGGGGCCTCGGAGGGCCTGCGCGCGAGCTCGCTTGCGGCGGCATCCAGGCACACCGTGGGGGCTTCTACCGCTGGCAGCCGCCCCCGATGTGCTGTGTGCGTGACCACCACGTGCGGTCTCGCATCCTCCAGCACCCGAGCCAGCCGCGCTCGAGGGTAGGCCAGCTCCAACGGCACGTAGGTGCCACCAGCCTTCAGGATGCCCAACAGCCCCACCACCCACTCCGGCGTCCGCTCCAGCGCGAGCGCCACCCGCGCCTCCGGCTCCACTCCCAGCGCCACCAGGTGGTGGGCCAGCCGGTTCGCCCGCTGGTCCAGTTCACGGTACGTCAGCGACTCGGCGTCGTACGTCACCGCTACGGCGTCGGGTGCACGCGCCATCTGGGTCTCGAACAGGGAGTGCGCGCACACCGCCTCCCCGGTACCTGTCTCTGCCCGGGCGCTCATGGAGACACCCGCGCGAGTGCGACGGGCTGGAGACAAGGCACACGAGTGCCGCGAGCGGGCGGTCGAGCGAGGGGGGATGGGCGCATGGGGGGAGCGCAGGATAGCAAGCTCCCTGACAGCGATGAGCAGCCGGCCAGGTCACTCCCGGATCAGGCTGCTCGACCGCTGGGGTCCAACCCAAGTGTTTCAGATACCCTCACCCCGTCCCTCTCCCGGAGGGCGAGGGGAAATGGGCGCGGAGGGGAAATGCGCTCGGTCGGGGAGATGGGCTCGGCGGAGAGGTTGGCTCAGGTGAAGGGTAGGGCCGCCACGGTGGCCTCGGCCGGGCCCTCACCCAATGCCAGCACCGTGCCCGGCTCCAGGTGGTCCCGGTGCACGTACCCCAGCGCCACCGTCTGCCCCTTGAGCGGCGAGCGCACCACGCTCGTCACCCAGCCCACCTTCTTGCCGTCTTTCTTCAGCTCGGTCCCCGGCGCTGCCTCGGTGGTCCCCAGCAGCAGGCCCGACAGCTTCCGGTTCATGTGCCCCCGGAAGGTCGCTCGCGCGATGACCTCCTGCCCGATGTAGCAGCCCTTGTTGTACGAGATGGCGTTCGTGAGGTTCGCCTCCAGGGGGATGGTGGTGTCCACCATGTCCTGGCCGTAGCGCGGCACCCCCGCCTCTACCCGCAGCGCCTCCTGCGCCCGCCAGCCCAGCGGCTTCAGCTCGAACGCCCCACCCGCTCCCACCAGTGCCTTCCACACCGCTTCCAGCCCGCCCCGCGGCACCAGCAGGTCCACCCCTGGCCCCTGTCCGGGACGTCCCACCGTCAGCACCTCCTGGCCCGCCAGCTGCACGGTCCGGGTGGTGTCCGGCGGCAGGGCGGCAAAGGGGCCACCTGTCACGGCGCCCAGCAGGTCGGCCGTCCGGGGTCCCATCAGCCGCAGTATCCCCAGCTCGCCCGTGGCCTCATGCAGCTCGGCGTCCTCGGAGATGAGGAACTTCCCCAGGAATTCCAGCACCTTGGCGCCCAGCCCGGGCTCCAGGTCCAGCAGCAGCTCGCTCTCGCGTCGAATGATGCGAGCGTCAGCCACCATGGAGCCCTTCACGGTGATCATCGCCGCGTAGGTGGCCGCCCCGGCCTCCAGCCCCTTCACTTCCTGGGTCACCATGCCGTGCAGGAAGCTGGCGCGGTCCTCGCCGGTTATCCGCAGCGCTTCCCGATAGGTGGCATCATGGAGGGCCACCGCTTGCCGGGCTGCCCGGTACTCCGCCTCCACATCCCCATAGTCGGCCACGACCTCCCGGCCGTTGACTCCTAGGAAGTGGGCTCCTGCCTGCTCGTGAAGAAAATGCAGAGACAGCGGTTCCATGACCGTCGCTATATAGAGGCGCGGGAGTGAATGCCACGATGGATGTGAAACACCTGTCGGACTTCCTGGGCTTCTCGGCCGAGAAGCTCCAGAAGCACAACCTCTTCAAATCCGAGCGCTTCTTCCTGGACGTGTACTGTCTGACGCCCGGCCAGAGCCAGAAGCCCCACCGGCACGCCACCTCGGACAAGGTGTACCTCGTCCTGGAAGGGCGGTGCCGTTTCCGTATCGGCGCGGACGAGGCCTCCCATGGCCCCGGTGCCGCCCTTTTCGCCCCTGCGGGTGTCGACCACGGCGTCACCAATGACGGCCCCGACAACGCCCGCCTCCTCGTCCTGATGACCCCCCCTCCGGAGCACGCATGAGCAAGAAGGCCAATCCGCCCCCTCCCGTCCCCGTCCGTGGTGCCACGGCGCTGCTCGGCCTGGGCCTCGCCGAGGCCGCGCTCTCCATCTACCAGTGGAAGGAGCTCCTCACCCTGCGCAGCGGTGGTACCACCAGCTGCGGCCTCTCTGAGAAGGTCAACTGCGAGACGGTGTGGAACTCCGCCTTCTCCAGCGGCGTGCATGAGCGGCTGGGCATGCCCGTGGCCGCGCTCGGCCTGGTGTGGGGCATCGTCGCCGTGGCGCTCTCGGCGCTCTACCTGGTGTGGCGCAAGAACGGGCACACCGTGCGTCCCGCCGCCAACGGCCTGCGTCTGACGGCCGCGGCCGGTGTGGCGGCCAGCCTCGTCTTCGGCCTCGCGAGCGCGAGCGCCGGGGCGCTGTGTCCCACGTGTCTGGCCACCTACGCCCTCACGCTCAGCTTCGCTGGCGTGGCCGTGTGGGGCCTGCCCGCTCCCGTGTTGCCGCAGACGGGCGAGTGGGGCCGCGCGCTCAAGTGGACGGGGGGTTTCGCCGTCGCCGCCTACGTCGCGCTGCTGATGCCCGGCTCGCAGACGCCCAAGGCCACCGCCGCCGTGGAGAAGGTCGCCACCATGCGCGCCACCGCCGCTCCCGGCTCGCTGGAGGAGTACCTCCTCGGCCTGCCCCAGCCGGAGCAGCAGGCCATCTCCAACGCGCTCGCCCGCTACCGCATGGACTCGCCGCTGCCGGCCCTGTCGGCCACGCGCCGCCGCTACGGCCCCGAGAACGCGCCGGTGAAGATGGTGGAGTGGACGGACAGCCGCTGCCCCCACTGCAAGGGCCTGGTGGAGGTGCTCGCCCTCATGAAGAAGCGCCTTCCCGAGGGCAAGCTGTCGCTGGAGGCCCGCCAGTTCCCGCTCGATGGCCAGTGCAACCGCACCATGCCCCCGCATGCCACCGATGGCACCGGCATCCGCTGCCTGGCCGCGAAGGGGCAGATCTGCATCGAGGACGCTCCCGACTACTGGGAGCTGCGCGAGAAGCTCTTCGCCGCTCAGGCCACGCTCAACTCGCAGAACGTGCTGAGCATCCTCTCCTCCGGCTCGGTCTCGCGCTCGCAGCTCGAGGCGTGCATCGCCAGAGCGGAGACGAACAGGAAGCTGGATGAGGACATCGCGTTCGCCAAGCAGCATGACCTGCACGGCACGCCGCTGGTGGTCATCAACGGCCGCGAGGCGCAGCCCATCCCGTCCTTCCTCTACGCCCTCATCATGTCGGACGGGAACCCCGACGCCCCTGCCTTCAAGGTGCTGCCCGCGCCGAAGCAGCAGGCGTTGCAGGCTCACGATCACCCGCACTGAACGGACGGACGCCATGGGCAAGCGCGACAAGAAGCCCGAGGCGTCCGCTCCGGCGGCGCCCTTCCACAACCCCTTCGCCGCGCTCAACCTCAAGCGTGAGGAACTGCCGTCGGGGCCTGCTCCCGCGCCCGTGAAGGCCGAGGCGCCCAAGGGCCCCGCGCGCGCCGTGGTGCGCATGGAGCGCAAGGGGCGCGGTGGCAAGGAGGTGACGGTGGTGGAGCAGCTTGGACTGCCCGCCGCCGAGCTGGAGAAGTGGCTCAAGGCCCTCAAGGGGGGCCTGGGCTGCGGCGGCACCGTGGAGGAGGACACCCTGGTGTTGCAGGGCGATCAGCGCGAGCGCCTCCCCACGCTGCTGGAAGCCCGCGGCGTGCGCCGCGTCACCGTGGGCTGAGCGCCTACATCCGGAATAATCCACCCCCGCTGGACTCAGAATGGGGGGGCCCCTGTAGTGTTCGCCCGCCGCCCGTTTGGAGCGGGCGCGACTCTTTGAGGGGGTTCTTCCACATGGTTCAGAGAATGAAGGCGGGCTGGCTATGGCTCGCCGCTGTCGTCCTGGTGGCGGCGGGGTGTACTCAGCCCACCGAGAGCACCACGGGCTCGGTGCAGCTCATGGCGGTCATCCAGTCGGCCACCGCCGATGAGGTGGCGAGTGTGCTGGTGACGGTGACGGCGCCAGACATGGACCCGGTCACTGGCTCGCTGGTGAAGGCGGGCGGGAACTGGAGCGGCACCCTGTCGAGCATTCCGGTGGGCTCGGACCGCACCTTCACCGCCGAGGCCTTCGACGCCGCGGGCGGCAAGCACTTCGCGGGCCAGGCCACGGGCGTCACCGTTTCCGGCGGGACGACGGCGGTGGTGAGCATCACGCTCCAGGAGACGAGCTCGGGGCCGGGCTTCGAGAACGACGTGCCGCGCATCACTTCGCTGGTGGCCTCGAGCAACCGCGTGGCGGTGGGCGGCTCCGTGTCGCTGCAGGTCACCGCGGTGGATTACAACGCGGGGGACACGCTCTCCTACGCGTGGACGTCCTCGGCGGGCAGCTTCGACAACACCACCAGCACCTCGACGACGTGGACGGCCCCCGCGCTCGCAGGCAGCGCGACGGTGACGGTGACGGTGACGGACTCGCGCGGGGCCTCGGCCGCCCTCAGCCTCACCCTCACGGTGGACGGCGGGCCCGGGCAGGATGGCGGCGTGGGCGGGAGCGCCTCCGTGGGTGCCATCCTCAACTCCTGGCCGCAGGTGACGCGCATCACCGCCTCGCCCTCCTTCATCGCCATGGGTGAGGCGACGACGGTGCAGGCCACCGCCTCCGACTTCGACGGGGACGCGCTCTCCTATCAGTGGTCCTCGCCCTGGTGCTCCGGCACCTGGACGGGTGAGACCACGCGCACGGCGACCTTCACGCCCTCGCCGCACGGCATTCCGCCGCCCTCGCAGGATGGTTGCTCCGTCTGCGCTCTGGAGGTCTCCGTCACCGACGGGCGTGGCGGCCAGACGACGGGCACCCTGCGCATGTGCGTGGGCCAGAAGCCCACGGCGAGCTTCCCGCCGCGCATCACGGGCTCCACCCAGTCCGCCACCACTGTGGCCGCGGGTAGCACCGTCACCTTTCGCGTGACGGCGAGTGACCCCGTGGGAAGCGCTCTCTCCTTCCAGTGGTCGTCCTTCCGGGGCACCCTGGGCTCGCCGCTGTCGGGCATCGCCTCGAGCGAGGTCGTCTGGACGGCGCCCTCCTGCGTGGTTCCGTCGCGGCCCACCACCACCGTTACGGCCTCGGTGAAGAACGCGGCGGGCCTGTCCGCCTCCACCACCTTCACGGTCTCCCTCACGGGTCCTGCCTGTCCGCCGTCCACCTGGGTGCGCTCGCCGCCGATGACCACGGAGCGAAGCGCCCATACGGCCACGCTGCTGCCGTCCGGCAAGGTGCTGGTGGCGGGAGGGTTCGGGCTGACGGGGGGCCTGGCGTCCTCGGAGCTGTACGATCCGGCCACGGACGTCTGGACGTCCACCGGAAGCCTGGGCACGGCACGCCAGAACCACACGGCCACGCTGCTGCCGTCCGGCAAGGTGCTGGTGGTGGGCGGCTACGCCACGATCGCCTCGAACTACGTGTCGACGGAGCGCGCGGAGCTGTACGACCCGGCCACCAGCACCTGGTCTCCGGTGGCGGGAATGAGTCGCGGCCGCGCCGACCACACGGCCACGCTGCTGCCGTCCGGCAAGGTGCTGGTGGTGGGCGGCTACGGCGGCATGAGCAGCCAGTACGATGCGGAGCTGTACGACCCGGCGGCGAACACCTGGACGTCTGCGGGGATCCTGAATCTGAGCCGGGCGGGGCATGAGGCGCTGGTCCTGTCGTCCGGCAGGGTGCTGGTGGTGGGGGGGACCTCCTACTCGACCAACAACGTCGAGTTCTACGCGCCGGACACGGGCCTCTGGAGCCTCACCAACGCGATGTTCTGGAGCCACTACCGGACCGTGGTGGTGCAGCTGTCCTCCGGCAAGGTGCTGGTGGCGGACACCGAGGGCCCGTCCCTCCCCGCCGAGGTGTATGACCCGACGGCGGATAGCTGGACGATGACCGGGAGCCTCAGCGCGCAGCGCGCGGGGACCGTGGGGGTGGCGCTGCAGTCGGGCAAGGCGCTCGTGATGGGCGGCTACGACTACACCATTTCCAACGGCTACGTCGCGAGCGCCGAGCTGTATGACCCGGCCGCGGGCACGTGGTCCTCCGCGGGAACGATGAGCACCGCACGGATCGACTTCACGGCCACGGTTCTGCCGTCTGGCCTCGTGCTCGTCGCCGGCGGTATCCGCCCGGCGCAGGGCGGCGGTGGCATCGCCAGCAGCGGCGTCGAGCTGTACCTGCCGTGACGTGGGGAGGGGCCCGCTCCGGCGGGTCCCTTCCTCGGGACACCGGGAGCCAGGTGACGCGGGGGCGAGGGTAGAACCTGGGGGCTCGATACCCTCACCCCGACCCTCTCCCGAGGGGAGAGGGAGGAGACTTCAACTACAGCGCCGCGATGACCGCGTCGGTGAACTCGCGCGTGGTGGCGCTGCCGCCCAGGTCGCCCGTGCGCGACTTGCCCTCGCCGTGCACCTTGGCCAGCGCGTTCTCGAACTTGCGCGCCTCGTCCCGCATGTCGAGCCAGTCCAGCATCATCACCGCCGACATCATCAGCGCGGTGGGGTTGGCCAGGCCCTTGCCCGCGATGTCCGGCGCCGTGCCGTGCACCGCCTCGAACATCGCCGTGCGCTCGCCGATGTTGGCGCCCGGCACCAGGCCCAGGCCGCCCACCAGGCCCGCGCACAGGTCGCTGAGGATGTCCCCGTACAGGTTCTCCATCACCAGCACGTCGTAGCGCGTCGGGTCCTTCACCAGCTGCATGCACATGTTGTCGACGATGACCTCCTCGTACTGAATCTCCGGGTACTCCCGGCCCACCTTGCGGGTGCAGTCGAGGAAGAGGCCATCCGACAGCTTCATGATGTTGGCCTTGTGGACGCTCGTCACCTTCTTGCGCCCGTGCTTTTTGGCGTACTCGAAGGCGAAGCGCGCAATGCGCGTGGAGGCCTTCTCGGTGATGATCTTCAGCGACTCCACCACGCCCGGGACGATGATGTGCTCCAGGCCGGCGTAGAGCGACTCGGTGTTCTCGCGCACCACCACCAGGTCCACGTTGTCGTAGCGCGTCTTCACGCCGGGCACGCTCTTCACCGGGCGCAGCGAGGAGTACAGGTCCAGGCGCTTGCGCAGGCCCACGTTGGCCGAGGCCATGCCGCCGCCCACCACCGTGCCCGTGGGGCCCTTGAGCGCCACGCCGCTGCGCAGCACCGCCTCCACCGTCTCGTGGGGGAGGTTGGTGCCGTACTTGGCGATGACCTCAGCACCCGCGTCCTTGAACTCGAACTCGAGCGGAGCCTTGAGCGCCTCGAGGACGCGGATGGTGGCCGCCATCACTTCGGGGCCAATGCCGTCGCCATTGATGACCGTAACCGTACGCGTATTCGCCATGTCTCGCGCTTCAAGCACAAAAGACAGGGCCCCGGAAGGAGGAAAAAGCTCTGCTCTCAGCCCGGCTAATGCGTCGGTGGAGTCTGGATGGGAGGAGGGGACGGAGGCCCCTGCGGCCGGGCCGGGGTCTTGCGGCTGCCCCGGCGGCGTGGGGACAGCGTGGCGTACGGCCGGTAGAAGGACTCCCACAACGCAGCGCGGCGTCCGCGCGGCCGGGTGCGCAGCTCTCCCAGCGGGGCCTTGGTGAAGAAGGAGGCCACGAAGAGGTAGGCGAAGACGAGCACCATCAGGAAGAAGAACGCCATCACGAAGCCGCCGTGGAGGGGCCCGATGCGCGCGCGCTCGATGAACTCGGCGGTGTTCCTCGCCGGCCACGGGTGGCTGTACACCTTGACGAACCAGGAGAGCGTCAGCACCAGCAGGATGGGCCCATACGCCCGGTTGAGGCGGGTGGAGATGGCGGAGAAGAGCGAGAGCTGGATCTGCGGCCGCTCCATGATGCCGGCCAGCTCGCGCAGGGCGTCCGGGTCCACCGGCTCGCGGCGCAGCATGGGCACCCAGTAGCCGTCCTCCAGCAGCCGGACCCGGCGAATCCACAGGTCGTAGTAGCGGTAGCGCCGTGCCTCGATGAAGAGGAAGGACAGCACCATGCCGATGCCCACCAGGAAGACGACGGGGGCGGCGTTGGCGGAGAAACCGAAGGAGACGACGGCGGCGGTGGTCGTCATGGACCAGTTGGTGGTGTTGTCCAGGCGTGACCGCCAGGTGTCCGAGCGACTGAGCTCACCCCGGAACAGCTGGGCCATGGATGCGTCCGAGAGCGGCAGGGCTTCGTATTCGTTCTTGTCGCGCTCGTTGCCCTCGATTGCCATCGTTCAGGTCTCCCCTGGGGAAGCGGCCCGGGCGCACGGGTGGCCGTGCCGGGTCGCCGTGCCCACTCTCTCCCGGAGGAACCATGGCCATCCCTTTCCTCCATGACACCCCGCCACCCGTGAATCCGGTGGCCGCCCTGCTTCAACTGCTGGAAGAGGAGTCGGAGCGCGTGGTGCGCCTGTGGTCCAAGCGCATCCGTGCCGAGACGTATGAACTGGACATCCCCGGGCGCAACCTGCGGGCGCCCCTGCGCCGGTTGATAGAAGAGCTCGTCCGCCTGCTCAGGGACCGTGGGACCGACACCCTGTCTCTCTGGCCGGAGGTGGTGCGCTCGCACGGGGCCCGCCGGTACAACCAGCGCTTCGACGCGGAGGACCTGGCGCGCGAGTTCAAGTCGCTGGAGGAGGTGCTCCTCACCGTCTACGCCCGGCGCAACGGGAGGCTGGAGCCGGAGGTGGCCACCTTCATGGTGGAGCTGGTGGGCGAGGCGCACGCCTCGGCGCAGGCCTCGTTCGCGCGGGTGCTGAGGACGGAGGAGGTGCGCTTCCGCGAGGCGGCGGTGATGGAGTCCGTGCTGCACCACGTGGAGGTGGGCATCCTGCTGGCCGAGGTGGACGGCACGGTGTCCTTCGCCACGCCACCGGTGAGCCGGCTCATCGGCATGCCCATGCGGGCGGTGGTGGGCTCGCGCTCGCAGTCGCCGCTGGCGGCGGTGCTCACCCAGGTGAATGCGCGCCAGCCCAATGGCGAGTCCTTCAAGGTGGCGGACATGCCCTTCATGCGGGCGCTGAAGGAGCGCGGGCCGGTGCGCGGGGTGATGATGGTGGTGGAGCGGCCCGGTGGGGGCGAGGCCACCCTGGAGATGAGCGCCACGCCCGTCTGGGAGGAGGAGGGCGAGCTGGCCGGCGTCATCCAGACCTTCACCGACCGCACAGAGGCGGCCAACAAGACGAAGGCGCTGATGAGCGCCAACGACGCGGTGCGGCGGCTGCAGGGCCGGCTGCTGCAGCGCACGCGCACCCAGGCGTTGGGGCAGCTGGCCAGTGGCGCGGCGCACGCGCTCAACAACTTCCTCAACGTGCTGCGCCTGCGGATTACGTTGCTGCGGCGCGAGTTCAAGCCCGAGCACCTGGACGCGCTCGACAAGACGGTGGGACAGGTGGGCGAGCTGGTGGCGCGGCTGCAGGAGTTCAACGTCCAGCGCACCGAGGAGCAGCTGTCGGACGTGCAGGTGGACGCGACGGTGCGCGAGGCGCTGGAGATGGCGCGGGCGGAGCTGGAGGGGCGCGAGCACCCGGTGACGGTGGAGCAGCGGCTGGGCGAGCCGGGGGCGGTGCGGGCCGACCCGGGCTTCTTCCGCGAGCTGGTGGTGAACCTGCTGCTGGCCGAGCGCGAGCGCCTGAGCGACGAGGGTGGGCGGGTGCTGGTGGAGACGCGCCGGGAGGCGGACGGGTGGGTGACGCTGCGGGTAGCGGACTCCAGCACGCCGTACGAGGCGGAGGACATGACGCGCATGTTCGACCCGCTCAACCGCGAGTCGGTAGCGCCTCAGCTCTCACTGCTGTTGGCGGTGGCGCGCAACCAGGTGCAGCGCTGGGGCGGCGAGCTGACGGTGGAGAACCTGCCGGAGGGAGGGGCGGCCTTCGTGGTGCGGCTGCCCCTGGTGCGGTCCGCGGACGAAGCGGCGGCGGTGGTGGCGGCGCGGCCGACGGAGGGCCCGGAGCCGGCGGGCCCGCGGCGCTTCCAGCAGACGCGCCGGGTGCTGGTGGTGGACGACGACCTGGACAACGCGCGGATGATGGCGGAGGTGCTCGGCGAGGAGGGCTACGACGTGAAGGTGGCCAACAGCGGGGACGTGGCGCTGAAGATGTGGGACGAGCGCCGCTATGACGCTGCCCTCCTGGACGCGGTGATGCCGGACATGTCGGGGTGGGAGGTGGCGCGCGAGCTGCGCAAGCGCTCGCCCCAGGCGCTGCTGGCCATTGTGACAGGCATGGACGTGCGCGGGCAGAACCGCGCCAACCTCGCGTTGGTGGATGCCGTGTTCCGCAAGCCCATCGACGTGGGCGCGCTGGATGATTTCCTCGGCCAGGCGGAGGCGCACCCGGGAGGTGGTGGCGGTGGTGGGGCCGGGGCGCCCCCACCTTCCGCGTGAGTCACCCCGTGTGAGTCACGGCGCCGGGACGGGTTGCTCGGGTGCGGTGGCGGCGTGAGCGCGGATGAGTGGCCGCTCCAGCCGCTCCCGGTTCCAGCCGCCGAGGTTCGCGCCTGCCTCGTAGGTGCTCTGGAAGAAGTCGAGCAGCAGCTGTCTGGGGTTGGAGGCCGCGCGCACGTCGTCGTACTTCAAGAGGAACTCCTTGAAGGTCGGGTCGTACCAGGCGGCGCGCGGGTGAATGGCTGCCTTGGCGAAGCCTGGGGGCTCCGGGGTCGCGTAGCAGTAGAAGGCCGGTCCTCCGAGCTGGTCGGTGCCAGGCCAGAAGCCGGCGCTGATGACCTCCTCGCAGTAGGCCTCGCGGGTGACGGGGTCCGCGCCGGGCCGCTCTGGCGCGGGCCGGCCCGAGAAGCGCGTCACCGCCATATCGAAGCTGCCCCAGAAGAAGTGCACCGGGCTGCACTTGCCGGTGAAGCGCCCCCGGAACTCCTTGAGCACGGTGTCCGCCTGCACCAGCGCGAGCCACCAGCGGTGCGCGTACTCCGGGTCATACGAGGCGTGGTGCCGGTCCTCGCTGAAGGGGGTGAGGTCGTCCGGAATCTCCTGGGGCGTGTCGTTGATGGCTACGTCGATGCCCATGGAGCGCAGCGTGGCCATGACGTCCCTGTAGAACTCGGCCACCGGGCGCGGCTCCAGCGCGAGCACCCGCTGCTCGCCGTCGCTGGTGCTCAGCAGGAGCTCATGGTTGATGAAGTCGAAGTCGGCCTCGAAGCTGCCTTGCCCGGAGGGGATGGGCGAGGTGGTGAGCCCGCGCGCCGTCACGTACAGCGCCACCTGCCACCAGTGGTTCATCATCGGCGCCAGCTCCAGCCGCACCTTCCCGATGACCTGCGTGTAGCGGTGGAGCGTGGCGAGCGTGTCCTTCCACTCTTCCAGCGGTAGTTCCGGCCAGGCGTCCATGGTTTGCCTCCACTCGACGAGCAGTGTCCGCCCGACAATGTTGGGACCGGCCTCGGGGGCAGCCATGACCCAGGTCTGAGCAGGGACGCCGGAGAGCCAAGGGAAGAGGGGCCCGAGCCTGGGCAGGGTGGACACACCGGGAATGTATTTCTTCAAGCCCAATGACAGACAAGGCATAGACCTGACGAAGAGAGGCGGAGGGATTACAGTGGCGCCATGCTCGATGCCTCGACACGGCTGGGGGGATGCATGCGCATGGTCGATGAGCAGGGCTGGTGGGTGACAGCCCCTCCGGGCTCTGACGAAGACCTGGAGCTGCGGCTGGCGATGGCCTCACCTTCGGACACGGCGCGAGGCATGTTCCTCCGGGCCACGTTGGACGCGGTCAGCATCCTGGGGGACGAGGAGGCGGTGCGCAGGTGCCAGCAGGCGAGCGGGGAGGAGAAGCTGGTGGACTTCTTCGCCTACCCCGTCAGCGCGAACCTGCGGATGGTGTTTGCCGCGGCGCGGCTGTTGGAGGCCCGGTACGGCGGCATTGACGAGGCGCTCCGGCAGCTTGGCTATGTGGCCGCGGAGAGCTTCCTGGCCTCTACCGCGGGCCTGGCGCTCCAGTTGCTGGCCGGGGGAGACACCAAGCGGTTGGTCGGCAACATGCCCTCGGTGTACCGAGCCTCGGTGAGCTTCGGGGTGCGCTCGGTGGTGTGGACGGGGCCCACGAGTGGCCGGCTCACCATGCGGCGCGAGTTCATGCCCTACCCCTTTCAGGAGGGGATGTTGCTGGGCGTGCTGAAGAAGGCCCAAGCGAAGGGCGCGCGAGTGCTCGGCCATCAGCTCTCCACGTTGGAAAGCGACTACGACATCTCCTGGCAGGCGTGAGCGCTCCAGAGTTGATAGGGGGAAGGCCATGAGCCTCTCCTCCCGTCCTCTCGCCGCCATCTTCGACTTGGATGGCACCCTGGTCGACAACATGCGCTTCCACGTCCAGGCGTGGGTGGCCCTGTCTCACTCCCTCGGTCTCGAGGCGCCCGCGGAGCGCTTCGAGCGGGAGTTCAACGGCAGGCGCAACGAGGAGATCCTCCCCGCGCTGCTCGGCAGGCCCGTGCCGCCCGAGGAGCTGGCGCGGCTGGCGGAGCAGAAGGAGTCCCACTACCGCGCGCTCTTCGCACCGCACCTGGCGCCCCTGCGCGGTACCCGGGAGCTGCTCGTGCGGCTGCGGGACGCCGGCCTCCAGCTCGCGGTGGCCTCGGCGGGGCCGCGCGCCAACCGGGCCTTCGTGCTCGATGGGCTGGAGCTGCGCTCCTTCTTCTCCCACGTGGCTGGCGCGGAGGACGTGACGCGGGGCAAGCCGGCTCCGGACCTCTTCCTCGCTGCCGCGCGGGCGCTCGGAGTGGAGCCCGCGGCGTGTGTCGTCTTCGAGGACGCGGTGCACGGCATTCACGCAGCGCGTGCGGCGGGGATGCTCGCCGTGGGTGTCACCACCCTGACACCCGCGGAGGTGCTGCTCGAGGCCGGGGCTCACTGGGTCACCTCCGACTTCGCCTCCCTCCCCGCGGACTTCGACGCACTGCTCTTCGGGTACCAAATCCGGTGAGGCTGTTTTAATCGCATAGAGCTGTAATCGAGGAAAGCCATGCAGCATTGAAAGCTTTCACAGACATGAGTTGAGGGTTCGCTGAGAACGCAATCCCACAACACAGATGGACAGGGGAGGAGCGCAGGCCGTTTCGACTCGGACAAAGCGCACGCGAGTGGCTCGGGCTACTGACAGCCAGTCCTGAAACAATTAGGATAGACATTCCTCAGCTGGGCTGATTGCTGCCAAGGGGGAACACATGGCCGTGACCAGCAGTGCTCGTACCAGGTGGGAAAAGGCAGACATCTGGGAGCAGGAATTGGAGCGGCGGAGGTGTCTGGCGACGTCGGAGGACACCATTCGCGGCATGCTCTTCAACGGGACGTTGGAGGTGCTGAGCACGGTGGGCGACGGCTCGCTGGCGAAGCGCTGCGTGGAGGAGTGCGGGGAGTCGCGGTTCCTGGACTTCTTCAGCTACCCCGTGCGGATGCATTGCCAGATGGTGAGCACGGCGCTACCGGTGTTGGCGGAGGAGTACGGAGATGCGGAGGAGGCGTTGCGTCAGTTGGGGCGGTTGGTGGCCCACCGCTTCATGCGGGTGGGGGCGGGCAAGGTGATGCTGTCGCTGGCGCCGCAGAGTCCGCGGCAGCTGGGGTACTCGCTGCCGGTGGCCTACCGCATGGCGGTGAGCTTTGGGCAGTATGAGGTTCGGTGGACGGGTCCCCGGAGTGGCCGGTTCATCCTCAAGCGTGACTTCATGCCGCACCCCTTTCACGAGGGGGTGATGGAGATGTCGCTGGGCCTTTTTGGCGGGCGGGATGTGAAGGTGAGTGGCCGGCCGACGGGGGGGCTCGACAGTGAGTGTGATTTCTGCTGGCAGTAGTGATGAGAAGACCAGGGGGGTCAGGGGAATGAGCGGCAGCGCGGCGATTGCGTGGAGTGTGTCGCCCCGGGACGGTGGGCAGTTCTGGGGCCAGCGGATGGCGCTTGCGGGCTCGGAGGACATCGCGCGCGGGTTGTTCCTCCAGAGTGTGCTGAAGTCCATCCGGGCGTTGGGAGACGAGTCGTTGGAGAAGCGCAGCGCCGCCGCGTGCGGGCAGTCGCGCTTCTTCGACTTCTTCAACTACCCCATCCGGCAGCACCTCCAGATGCTGTCGGCGGCGATGCCGGAGCTGGGCGCGCGCCATACGGATGTGGAGCAGGCCTTGTGGTTGATGGGGCACTGCGTGGCCATGGACTTCCTGGAGTCCGAGGCGGGCAGGACGGTGCAGGTGCTGGTGCGTGGCGAGCCGAAGCGGCTGGTGAACAACCTGCCGTTGACCTACCGGATGTCGATGACGGGCGAGCGCTCGGTACGGTGGACGGGGCCCCAGTGCTGCCGCTTCACCATGAATCGCGACTTCATGCCGCCCTCGTTCCACGAGGGCATGCTGGTGGCGATGCTCGAGCGGTTGAACGCCAGCAAGGTGAAGGTGGTTGGCCGGCAGACGGATGTGCTCGAGAGCGAGTACGACATCTCCTGGCAGTGAAGGGGAGTGCGCGGGGACGCCGGATGGCTAGACTCCCCCCGTGGACCCGACTTCCCTGGAGCGCCTCCGCCGGAGGGTGGAGGCAGGCGAGCCCCTGAGTGACGCGGAGCTGGAAGCGCTGCGCGGTGCGGCTCACAACACGCCGGGACCTACGCTGCGTCTGGCCGTGGCGCACGCGTTGGTGAACGCGGGTGCGGAGCGCGAAGCCTTGCGTCTGCTGGAGACCCTACGGCGCGACTTCCCCCAGGATGTGCAGGTGCGGTTGGGGCTGGCGCGGGCGCTGCTCGGGCTGGAGCGGCCGGGCGACGCGGAGGCGGTGCTGCGCGAGGCGCTGATCCTCAACCCGGGAGACCCCGAGGCGCAGAAGGTGCTCGCGATGCTAGCGCTGCGGCGGGGCGAGCACGGGCGGGCGCGGGCGTATGTGGCGGACGTCCTGGAGAGAGACCCCTTCGACGAGGAGGCGCGGCTGCTCCAGGCGGAGCTGGAGGCCGCGGACGTGCCACCTCCGCCAGCACTTCGGGTGCAGGCGCTGCGTCCGGAGTTCACCGCCGCGCTGCTGGCGGCGCTGCACCGGGCCGGAGTGGCGTGCCGGCGGCAGGGGAAGGATTTGTTGGTGAAGCTCGCCTCGGGCGAGGTGGGGCGGGTGGATGTGGCCTCGCTCTACGCTGCCTACCGCGACGGTACGCAGGACCTGGACACCTACGTCCAGGGCATGGTGGTGCGGCTGGGAGGCCTGTCGGGGCCCGCCGTGGATGCTGGCTCGCTGGAGGCTCGGCTGCGTCCGGTGCTGCGACCCGGGGGCTTCGAGGCGCAGGCGACGGGGGCGCTCCACCGGCCAGGCCCCGCGGGGCTCGCGGTCTTCTACGTACTGGAGGACGCGGAGTTCGTGCACTACCTGCCCGGAGACGCGCTCGGGCCGGCGGGGCTCTCCGCGGAGGCGGTGGACGCACTGGCCTGGCGCAACCTCGAGGCCCACCCCGCGCCGGTGAGGCCGGTGGTGCTGGACGAGGGGCAAGTGGTGCTCGCGGAGAGCTTCAGTGGCCTATGGGCGGTGGCCGGGGGTGATGGGTACGACGCGGCGAGGCTTCTCACGGGGGAGCAGGGCAGGCGGCTCGTGCTGCACGCGGGAGAGGTACCGCTGCGAGTCCACCTGGGCAGGCGCGAGTTCGCGTTGGTGTGCCGCGAGTCGGACGGGCCCGCGTGCGAGTCACTGAACCGGTTGGGCAGTGCGCCGGACGGGATCCCCGGTCTCTTCCAGCTCGCCGGAGGAACTCTCACCGCACTCTGATGTGCCCCCTCTCCCTCTGGGAGAGGGCTGGGGTGAGGGTCTGCCCCGCCGCGACCGTGTTACCCCGCAGTCGCCGGAGGAGGCAGCACATCCACCACGTTCACCTCGCGGAAGCCCGCCGAGAGGAACAGCACGCGCAGCGTGTTCTCCGCCGAGCGCCGGGCGCGCTCCTTCAATCGGACATCGCCCTTCACCTCGCGCTCGAAGGCCTCGCGGGCCTTCTCCAGCAAGAGGGTCGTCTGGGCGCTGTCCAGATTGGAGCCGATGATCTCCGTCTCACCGGGCTTGAGCTCCACCTTCACCTCGAGGGAGGGGAGGGCCACATCCACGCGCGTGCCCTGGATGCGCAGCGAGGAGCCATCGAGCTGGCCGAAGTCATAGCCGAGGTGCACGTCGGCGAAGACGATGGCCCGGCCGCGCGGCGTGTTGATGGAGTAGCGAGCCCAGTTGATGACGTCCTTCCAGAGGGCGTCAGTGGCTTGGGGCTCGGGAGAGAACTCCACCTTCTTGTAGAGGGACACCTGGAGCGTCTCGAGCCGGGCGACCTCGCGGACGCGGGTGACGAGCGCTGGCGTGTCTGGCAGGGCAGGGGGCTTGGGGCGGAGCAGCAGGAAGGACCCCACGGCTCCGGCGATCAGGGCGACGAGGACGAGCAACACCCGCGAGAGGAGACGCACCATGCGCCCCATTCTAGTCAGGGTGGGGTAGGGTTCGCCGAGCCATGAGCCCGCTGTCCCTTCGGGATGAAGAAATCCAGTCACTCGGTGAGCGGGGCTGGTTTACCCGCGCGTCCTTCCTCGGTGAGGCGGAGGCTCGGGCTGTCCATGCCGAGGCGAAGGCGCGCGTCGAGGAGGGCCTGCTGCGTCCCGCGGGCATCCGCCGGGGCGCGGACCACACGCTGGACCGGGACACGCGCGGCGACTTCATCACTTGGGTGAAGGAGGAGGAGCAGGGCTCGGCGATCAGCCGGCTGCGGGATGCCTACGCCGCGCTCGGCGAGGTGCTATCGGCCGAGGCGTACCTGGGGCTCGGGCGGTTTGATCTCCAGCTCGCCTGGTACCCAGGGAACGGAGCGCGATACGCGCGCCACTTCGACGCCTTCCCCGGCCAATCCAACCGGCGCGTCACGGCCCTCTACTACCTCAATCCCGACTGGGTACCGGCCCATGGGGGACTGCTGCGCATCTATCCGGAGGGCGGACCGGTGGAGGTGGAGCCCACGCTCGATCGGCTCGTGGTGTTCCTCAGCGAGCGCCTCGAGCACGAGGTGCTGCCCGCTCACGGTCCCCGGCTCGCGCTGACTGCGTGGTTCTACGGGCGGAACTCGGGGTGAGGCGTAGACCCTCACCCTGACCCTCTCCCAGAGGGAGAGGGGATGGCCTGGCGTTTCGGGGGAGAGGGCTCACAGGCGTGCTCCCGGATCGTTTTTTCCCCCAGCCGCAGCTGCCAGAACGTGCGGGTATCGGGCTTCGCGCTGAGCTGCTTCCACAGCGCCTCCATCCCACCGGCTTCGCGGGCCAGCCGCCGGGCGAGTGCCGCCGCCCGCGCATAGGCTCGCTCCCGCACCTCCGGGCGCACCTCCAGCAACTCCGTCGTCAGTGCCCGGCAGTTCTCCGGCCCACTCGCGGTGGGCCCCGCCTCCACCAGTGCCGAGGCGAATCCCTCGGCGAACCAGCGAGGTAGCGCTGGCCCCGCATGGGAGAGCAGCGCCAGGTGCGCCACCTCGTGCCTCGCGAGCGCACTCAGGTCCTCCATCCGGTCCACCACTCGCGCCGGCGGAAGCACCACTTCTCCCTCCACCACTCCGGCCGCGGCGGTGCGGGGCAGGCCAGTGCGCGCGCTGAACGCCTCCACCGATTCGGAGAGTACGGCCCGCACCTCCGATACCTCCGACCCCACGAAGGGCGGCAGGGATTGGCGTGCCCGCTCTAGCGTCCGCGCTACTCGCGTCGCCACGGTCTCCGCGCCCTCCTCGTGCCGCACCACGGTGGCGCCCACTTGCACCTCGGCCGCCAGCACCGCGCACAGCACCACGCTAAGGAGGGGACTGGCCAATCGTGCGCTCCGGGAAGTAGTGCCGCAGGATCTTCTCGTACTTGTACCCGCGCCGCTCCAGCTCCGTGGCGCCGTACTGGCACATCCCCACGCCATGGCCGAGCCCCCGTCCCTCGAAGCGCACCTTCCCGCCCACCTCGCGCCCACTCAACGCCAGGCTCTTCAACGTCTGGTAGCCGAGCGCACGGCCCACGCGTGCATGAAAGGCCTCGCCCGTCAGGGGCACGCCGAACGCGCGCACCTCCAGTGCTCGGCCTCCGCTGTCGCTGCGCAGCACCTCGAAGGCTGGGCCCTCGGCGGCAATCCCCAAGGCCTGGGCCAACTTTTCCCGAGACACCTCGAAGTGCCAGCGGTGGTGCGGTGATGCGGAGCACAGGGGCCCGGACGTGCCCACCCGGTCCGCGACCGCGCTGGATGGCTCAGACGAGCCGAAGACACTCGCGGCGGTGCTGGTGGAGCCACCGCAGCTCGAATGAAAGTAGGTCGGCGCGAGCGGCTCACTGACCCCGCGTCCCCAGAGCACCTTCCCCCGAGTGGCTGCCACCGCTGCGTCCACCTCGGAGCGCTCGTCCTGCCTGCCCCGGTAGAGCTGACAGTGGGTGAGATCACACACGTCGTAGCCCGCTCGACCATGTCGGTTACGCTCGGCGAGGGCATAGGTGCGCGAGACGATGGCCTGCGCCTTGAGCGCCTCCGGCTTTCCGGCCAGCTCGCTGCCCACCACGCCCCGGAGGTAGTCCTCCACGGAGAGCTCGTTGAACAGGGCAATCTGACCATCCATCACCGTGGCCCTCAGCGCTCCCCGGTATCGCCGCGTGGTGGCACCGAGCCGCACCACCACTCCCTCGCCCGGAGCGTAGAGCTCACGGCAGCGCCGGTCTGGCCGGCCCAGGTCCAACAGCCCCTGGTCAATCTCCGCCGTGGCACCCGTCAGATCCAACGTCACCCCGTCACAGCTCAGCCGTCCTCCATCGGTCATCACCGTGGCGCGCATGGGGCGCAGCTTCTCCAGGACGCGGACGCGCAGGTGGCCTGGGGGCCGCTCCCAGGGAATGTTCTTGGGCTCCTCGCCTCCGAGCGCGAGGCTCAACAACTCCGTCCCCGGCTGCGCGGCCTGGTGGGCCCCTCGTCCTTCTCGGGCGAAGGCCACCACCGCGAAGCGCGGCGCGCGGAAGGGCGCGAACCCGATGAACCAGCCGTGCGTGTGCCAGCCTTTCTCCCAGCGTGCGGTGCCTGTCTTCCCCGCGCCTTCCAGCGTCCCCAGCCGCGTGGCCTCCAGCGTTCCGCTCTCGGCCGCTTGCCGCATCGCCTCGCGCAGCACTTCCACCGCTGCCACGTTCTCGAGGCGCGGCCTCTGTCGGCCTCCCACCTCACCCAGGCTCCGCGCCTGCCCCCGGCCCGCGATCACCGCCGCCATCTGGAGGAGCTGGAGGGGCGTTGTCTGCACCCGCTCGCTGTCCCCGGCCGCCACGCGAATCCGGTCTTCGC
This sequence comes from Archangium lansingense, assembly GCF_026626635.1. Classification (GTDB taxonomy): domain Bacteria; phylum Myxococcota; class Myxococcia; order Myxococcales; family Myxococcaceae; genus Archangium; species Archangium lansingense. The sequence goes on along the minus strand of NZ_JAPNKA010000001.1, from coordinate 11,338,232 downwards.
GCGAGAGCGCCTGGGGCAGCACTCCGCCCTCCTCACCCGGCAGTGCGCCCGTGGGCTTCCCGAGACCGAAGGCACGCAGGGCGCGCAGCAACGCCTCGCCCTCGAGGATGTCCCCCAGCGCATAGAAGTAGATGTTGCAGGAGAGTGCCAGCGCACGCGTCAGCTCGAGGCGGCCATGTCCAGGGCGGATCCAGCACATCCGCTCCCGGCCTCCAATCTCGGCGCGGCCACTACAGCGCGGCGGCTCCTCCGGCAGCCGGTGGGTGTCGAGCGCCGCGTAGGCACTGGCCAGCTTGAGCACGCTGCCGGCCGGAAACGCACGCGCGAGGACGGCCGGGTGATGCGCCAGCACCAGCTCGCCCGTGGCCAGGTCCATTACCGCCGCCGCGTCATCCTCGTCCGGCAGCAGGGCCTCGGCGCGCTCGGCGAGCCGGGTGCGCAGCTCGGGCGTGCTCCCGGCCACGGAGAGCACCAGCAGCAGCCCGAGCGGCGCGAGTGTCACTGGACGACTCGGGCGGCCTTCACTTCGAAGGTTCCGACTTCGAACTTGCCACCCGTGCGGGTGAGCATGTGACGGAAGGTGTGCCGCTCCTCGCGGTCAGTGCCCTCGTGGAGCAGCACGTCCACCTTCACCTCGGTCTGGGCATTGCCATTGTCGGAGAAGTAGTCCACCAGGACCTGGTAGGTGCCCGCCTGGGAGTTGGCCTGGGTGTAGATCTCCGGCCCGTAGCCCGTGGTCACGTCCACGTCGAGGGAGCCGCCGCTCGCGGTCTCCTTGTGCTGGTACCAGGCTTCCTCGCCCGAGGGCTCCACCACGTGGAGGTCGAGGTCCGTGCCGTCCGTGTCCCAGGAGAGCACCACGCGCAGGTCGATCTTCGGCACCTTGGCGAACACGGACACCTTGGCGCGGCCGACGCCCGCCTCGTTGGTCGCCGCCACCTCAATCACGTTGATCCCGGGCGAGAGGACCAGGGAGAGGTCGAAGTTGCCGCCGCGCAGGGGCAGCGGCCGCTCGGTGCCGTTGATGGAGAGGGTGCCGACGCGCAGCGACGCATCGGAGATGGAGCCGGTGATGCGCGCCACCCGGTTCGAGGTCCATCCCCCAGCGGGCGTGTTGATCGTCACCTTGGGTGCGTCCCTGCCCCAAGCGGTGGTGGCCCCACAGAGCAGCAGCGTCAGCAGCGACAGCAAGGTCCGGATGTTCACGGCTCACCTCCCACCTGGAGCGTCTGCTCGTTCGAGGTTCCCCGCACCTGGGGGTGGTACATGAGCGAGGCGCTGGCGGGCATCACGTGCAGGTTGCCGGCGAGGCCCGGCGCCATCATGTAGCCGAAGACGTTCTTGCCTGCCTTCAGGTCGCTCGCGAAGAAGACCACCTTCTCGTCACGCACCTCGCGGTGCAGGCCCTTGGGGTGGAGATCCCTCCCTCCCGGCTTGCGGCCCACATCGGCCTCTTCCACCTCGCAGCCGGAGCACAGCGGATCCTCCAGCATCACGTACTCCACGGCGTTCGGAGCGGTGACCTCCAGCTCGACGAAGAGCAGCCCATCCTGTTCCGCGCTCTTGCCGAGCAGCGGCTGGAGCGTCTCCTCGAGGCCTCCTCCGCCCTGCTGCCGCACCACGCGGTGGTAGCGGCGGGTAATCGTCAGACCACTGCTGCTCGCCTTCAGGCCCTCGCCGGCATCCACGTACGACAGCCGCGCCTCGAGCATCAGCCCGGCACCATCGCCGCGGCGCGAGACCTGGATGGAATGCGCGCCCGGCTTCACCGTCAGCGACTCACCCACCATCACCTCGGGGCCATAGAGATCCTCGCCCGTATAGGTGCGCTCGCCGAGCGGCTGGCCATCCAACAGCGCGGCCACGGTGGCCCCCTGAGTCTGGCTGGCGAAGCGCGGGAGCACGTCGGCGAGGGCGGAGACCACCACCGCGGTGTCACGGGTGCTCTGCCAGTGGCCGTCGCGCCGCTGCTGCAGGAGGAACTTCACCGCGCCGTCGATGAACGGGCTGGAGGGACGCGTGCGGGCGAGCGCCCGGAGCGCCGAGGCCGTGGACTCGATGGGGTCTCCATCCCACGTGGCCATGGCGGGCTGGATGCGGCCCTGCCACCAGGGATCCGCGCTGGAGCCACCGAACACCACCAGCTCACCGACGCGGTTGGCCGAGCGCTCGAGCTCCTCCGCCAGCGCGGCGGCATCCTCCTTCTTGCCCGACTCGGCCAGCGCCAGCACCACCAGCGACTTGGTGTAGGCGGAGAGCTCGGACTGCTCGCGCACCTTCTGCGAGAGCGCGGTGAGCATCGAGTCCGACGACTTGCCCGCCACCGCCAGGTTGTAGAGCAGGCGCGCCCGGAGCCCGTCATCCATCTGCCCCGTGCTGAGCGAGGACAGCCTGGCGAGGCCGCGGGTGAGCATCTGATCCACCTCCTCGTTGCCGTAGCCGAGCGAGCGCGCCATGGCCAGGCCCTGCACCACGTAGCCCGTCATGGCCGCGTCGGTCTCATCCTCCTCCCACCAGCCCCAGCCACCATCGCCATGCTGGAGCTGGCGCAGCCGGGCCACGCCGGCCATCACCATCTTGGGCAGCTCGCCGTGGCGCTCCTTGCGCGGCAGCTTGAGCTGCTCATACGCCTTGACCGCCACCAGGTTGGGCACGAACCGGCTCATCGTCTGCTCGGTGCAGCCGTACGGGTAGCCGACGAGATAGTCGAGCGCGCTCTCGATGGCCGGAGCGATGCCGGTGCTGGCATAGAGCGCCAGCCGCGAGGCCTCGGGGTGGGCGGAGGCCGGAATCTCCAGGGCCAGGTCCACCGGCGCGGTGGAGTCGGCGGCCAGTGAGGCGACGAAGGCCTCGCTGAGCACCGCACCGTGGGCCAGCCGGGGCACCTCCAGCTCCATCGAATCGGAGTGGGTGCCAAACTTGCCGCTGGCGCGCAGCTTCACCTTGCCGTCACCGCCCGTCACCCGGACGGGGAACACCGCCACCGCCTGGTCATTGCCGTCGACCGTGACGGTCTTCTGCTTCTCGGTCAGCTCGACGCCGGTGGCCTCCAGCGTCACCGTGGCCGTGCCCTTCTGGCTGGTGGAGTTCTCCAGCAGCACGCCGAGCTTCAGGGTGTCGCGCTCGCGGAAGAAGCGCGGGGTGGCGAGGCGCACCTGGAAGTCCTGGTGCACCCGGGCCTTGCCCACGCCGAAGCCCACCGAGGTGTCGGCGGTGATGACGCGGGCGGTGGCGCGCCAGGTGGTGAGGTTGTCCGGGAAGGTCACCTTCATGCTCGCCTTGCCATCCGGGCCGGTGGCCAGGTTGGGCGAGAAGAGCAGCGTGTCCTTGAACTCCTTGCGCACCTTGCGCGAGAGCGTCTTCAGGTCACCGTAGCCCGCGCGGCTCCGCGGCAGCGCGCTCATCTGCTCGAGCACGTTGCGGCCGTAGCCGTAGAAGCGGAAGGTGGTGGAGCTGGTGCCGCGCACGTTGTCGCGCACCGGGTGGAAGAAGAACTCCGGCAGCGAGGGCGCAATCTCCGGGGAGACGGCGTAGATGGCCTCGTCCACGACGGAGAGGGCGATGTCGGCGTTGGCCACCGGCTTGCCGTCCGGCGAGGTCACCGACACCGTGAAGGTGCCCGTGTCACCCGGCGCGTACTTCTCCTTGTCCGCGGCCACCTCGACCTTGAGCACCCGCTCCGTGGGAGGCACGCGCAGGAGCAGCTCCTGGCGGAAGGTGCGCCCCGCGGAGATGGCCATGGCGCCCACGTACATGTTGGGCGACATCTCCTTCGTCACCTTGAAGCGCAGCACCGCCGAGTAGCCCTTGAGCTCGAGCGCCTCGCTGGAGAGCACCTCTATCCCCTCATGGGTGAGCAGCACGGAGGCCGAGTCGAAGGGGGCGCGCACCAGCACCACCGCTTCGTCGCCCACCTTGTAGCTGGGCTTGTCCGAGTACAGCTCGAGCCCACCCTTGGCCATGGGGATGTCCCCACCCTTCTCGGTGACGAAGAAGGGCACGGTGGTGGTGATGACCGAGCCGGCATCATCCGTCGCGGTGAGCTCGGCCAGGTAGGCACCGGGCTCGGTGGGCTTCAGCTTGTGCGTCCCTCCCGTGGCGGACGCGGCCACCTGGAGCTTCTGCTCGGGAATCGACGCCTCCGACACCGAGGTGCCCGTGCGCGTCTGGTACGTGATGGCCACGTCCACGGGGACGGCCACCGGCTTCTCGCCGTAGTCGCGGGCCACCACCTGGAGCGACACCTCGTCGCCCGGCTCGTAGACGAGCTTGTTCGTTCGGGCCGACAGGAAGAAGCGGCCCACCGTGACGTCCACCGCCTTCTGGCCCCGGGCCGTCTTGCCCGAGCCGTCCACCACCTTGGCCTCGATGGAGTAGGTGTAGTCCTGGCCGTCCTTCGCGGTGGCGAACTTGAAGGGGAACGAGCCATTGGCGTCGAGCGTGCCGGACAGCTCCTGGACGATCTCCCGCCCGGCCGAGGCCCGCTCGCCCTCGGAGACGAAGAAGTCCGCCTCCGCGTCCACGAAGTCCGGGATGAAGAAGCGGCTGCGGTAGACGGTGAGCTGCACATCCGCGTTCTTGAGCACGCCACCGTGGAAGAAGCGGGCCAGCACCCGGCCCGACACCTCGTCCCCCTCCACGTACGACGGACGCTCCAGCTGCACGTTCACCTGGTACTCCGGCTTGGTGAACTCCTTGAGCTTGAACTCGCCCTCGAAGGACTCACCCTCCACCTCGGCGCGGATCCTCCAGACGCCCGCCGCTGGCTGGAGCGCCTTGTCCGGCAGCTCGAAGCGCCCGGTAAAGGAGCCATTCGCGGAGACCTCCGCGTCCAGCGTGTCGACGGCCGTGCCGCTTGGATCCACCAGGGACACGGAGGCTTCACCCCCCTTGGGCGGCGCATAGGCCGTGCCCGAGCGCGAGCGGATGATGCCCTTGAAGTGCACCTCGTGCCCGGGGCGGTACACCGGCCTGTCGGTGAAGAGGTACACCACCCGGTCATTCGCCCCCGCCGAGTAGAAGGAGGCATCCGCCAGCGCCACGTCCTCGCCCTGGCGCGCGAGCGCCAGCGTCTGCGTGGCGGCCTTCACCTTGGCCACGAACAGGCCGTCGCTGCCCGTCGTGCCCTCGGCGTACGGCTTGCCCTGGTCAAACAGCGTCACCTTCACGCCCGAGAGCGCCGCTCCCGTCGTCTGGTCCACCGCCAGCGCCACCGTCTGCTCCGGGCCCTGCTTCACCATCAGCCCGATGCGCGAGACGACCGCCAGCGTGTAGCCCACGTCCTCGCCCGTCACGCCCTCCACCAGGTAGACGCCGCTCTCCTTCACGCCCAGATCGAGCGAGCGCAGCATCCAGCTCCCACTGTTGCCCGAGTACTCCTCGCCGTCCTCCCCGCTGCTCTCCGCCTCCTGCGCATTCGACGCCGAAGCATCCAGGTCCTGCTGCCAGTAGCTGACGAGCGGGTAGTCCTTGAGCAGCGGGATGCGCACCTGCTCGCGGGCCGGGGCCGTCTGCGCCTTGGTCAGGCCGGTATTGGCCTTCTCGAGCACTTCCAGCGCCGAGGCACGCGCCCGCGGGGACACGGCGTCGCGCACCTGCTCGCGCAGGGAGGTGGCCGCCGCGCGGTAGCCGCCGGTGAGCACGGTGAAGAGGTGCTTGTCGCGCAGGGTGTTCTGCGTCACCGGACGGTGCAGGTCCGTCTGCCCGAGCATGAACGCTTCCGGATCGGGGATGCGGTAGACGCGCATGGAGAGCGCGCGCACGCCACTCGCCTCGATGTTCACCTCGGGCTGCTGGCCCGGAGCGGTCACCGTCTGCGTGGACAAGTAGAAGCGCCCGCGAGCGGATGCGTCCGGCGCGGCGAGCAGCAACAGCACGGCGAACAGCAGTCTCAGTCGAGAATCTTCCATCGGTAGAACCCCACGAAATGCGGGTTGTCGTCGCGCGGGCGCCACTTCTCGTCCGGATGCGACAGAAGGTCTTCGAGCCGGACCCGTTTGACGATTCCCTTGGAACCGCCGGGCCGGCTGTCGGGGCCGGTATGGTAGACGACCTCGGGCCCTAGCCCGCCGAGGTCACCCAGGTACACCATCGAGTGGTAGGACATCCCGCGGGCCTCGGGGTCCTCGAAGAAGAGCAGGTCGCCCGGCTGGGCGCGCTCGGAAGGAACGCGGACAGCGTTGGCGGACAGGAGCCAGCGTGCGCTGGCCGAGGCACTGAAGGCCGACTCCAGCGAGCCCTGAGCGTCATAGGCGCCGGGAGCCACCCGGAACAGCTTGTCGCCGAGCACGGGCACCGCGGGGTAGTGGTACTTGCGCACGTCCGGTGCCGAGGCCGTGCCGAGCTCTCGTCCCTTGCGCCAGCCCGCCCCATGGGCCTTGAGGGCCTCCTTGTAGGCGAAGCGCAGCAGCCCGGCGCAGTCGCGGTGCACCTCGGGCCAGCGCGGGTCGGGCGTGGGGTACTGCGCGGCGGCCATCGTCACGAACCAGCGGCGGAACGCCTGGCGGTCGTCCTCCGAGTCGAGCTCGACGGCGTCCGGGAAGCCATCCCTGTCCGTATCGGACGCATCGGCCACCAGGCGCAGCTCCACCGGTGTTTCCGTCACCAGCCCGAGTGCATCCTCCACCCGCAGGGTGCCGCGCACCTCTCCTGGAGTGGTGCCGGCGACGACGGTGCACACCGGGCCACTGGTGCCCGCCCCGCAGGAGGCGCGCGCAATCTCAGGAGTGAGCGAGAGCGTCGCCCGGGTGGAAGGAAGCAGCGGCGCGGAGAGCCCCAGCACCGAGCGGGGCCGCGCGTGGAAGCTCATGGAAGCGCTCCCATCGGCGGGCAGCTCGGACGCGGAGCGCTCCACCTGCGCGGTGGTGCGCAGGCCCAGCGCTGGCGCGGCCAGCACGGCGGCGATGGCGACGGCCCACTTCACGCGGTGGCCTCCTACTGCTGCACCGGCAGCGGCTGGAACTGGCCGGCCACGGCGGTGCCATCGGCCGTGAGCCCACCCCCATAGGGAGGCAGCTTCTTCATCGCCTCGCAGAGCGGCGCCACGCTGGCATCCACGTCGCCGGTGTCGAAGCTCTGGCTCTGGGTCCTGCCCACGGCGCGGAAGAAGGTGAGCATGGCATCGGCCGCCCCGGCGGTGTCCACGTAGGCGGTGAGGAAGCGGGCGTCACCGCTCTTGCCCACCTGCTGGAAGCCCTTCACGTCGGAGAGGGCGGGGCGCTTGCCGAGCCCGGTCTCCACCGCGGCCGTCAGCGACTCCAGGTCGGTGGCCGCGAGCAGGTAGTCCTTCGCCAGCGCGAGGCACAGCCCCTCGGTCGAGTTGCAGAAGGCGGAGACTCCGGGGGCGATGTCCTGCTTCTCGGGCGTGTCCAGCCAGTTCTTCGCCAGCGCGGAGAAGGCCTTGTTCGCGGCGGCGGCATCCTTCACGCCCAGGCCGAGCAGGTGGTTGAAGCGGGTGTCCTCCACGCTGAGCAGTCCGTAGAAGGCCTCGTCGGTGAGGGAGTCCTCCAGCTCGGACGGGAGCACGAGCCCCTTGCGCATCTCCTTGGCGTTCTTGCCTTCCGGGCTCCCGAGCCGCTCGAGGAAGGCGGAGGCATTGGCCGCGCCGAGGCTCGAGAAGAACACCGCGTCCTTGGGCACGTAGGCCAGCGCGCGGAAGGCCGCCACCGTGTCGGGAGAGTCGGAGAGCTCGCCGCCGAGCTGCAGCTGCCCCGAGTCGAGGTCCAGCCCGAGCGTCAGCTGGGAGAGGCCCAACAGCAGCGCCGCCGGGCCATCCTCCTCGAGCGATACCAGCGCGGCGAGGCGGTGACCCTGGAGCTTGTCCACCTCCTTCTTGTAGCCCTCGATGGACTCGACGGACTCGCCGCCCTTGCCGAGCGCGAGCGACACGGCGGCCTTGGCCAGCTGCTCGTTGGTGGAGGCGATGAGGACGTTCTGGAAGGCGGCCACCCAAAGGGTGCGCTTGCCGCGGACCATCTTCTTTACGGGGTGGCCCTCGTACTGCTCGTTGCTCACGCCGTAACCCTGCTTCAGGGTGGAGGCCATCAGCGCGAGGCGGACCACGAACTCCTGGGAGCCATCCACCTCCTTCACCACCACGAAGTCGGCGTCGTCGCCCTCGTCGTCCATCACGCCCACGGCGGCCGGGCCGGAGAAGGCCTCGGCGAGGCGATCCGCGGCGAGCGGGTGCTCCGAGGCGGTGGCCAGGTCATGGCTGAGCGAGAGCGCCCGCTCCATCTGCGCGGAGAGGCCCACATGCTCGATGGCGCCGCCCTCCACCAGCGCCTTGCCGGGCGCCGTCTTCAGGAAGGCATCCCAAGCGCCCCGGGCGTCAGCGGCGGCCACCACCATGGCGCGGGGCGAGCCCTCCAGCACGGCCTTGGGCACCAGCGCCGACGGCCGGGAGACGGCGGCCTTGGGTAGGGCCTTCAACAGCTCGGAGGGCTGGGGACCCTTCTTCGCTTCCTTGTCTCCGCCACCACAGGTGCAGCCAGAGAGCACGGCGAAGATGAGCGCAACTGCCGCGAGTGATCGGCTCCGCATGTCCGTCAGTCCCCCCGTCGAGTGTGGGCTCGGGAATGCGGTGTTTCGTAGCACACAGCCGCCCCGGAAACCTAGGGCCCGGGGCTCCGTCAGCGCAGCGGGGGGGCCAGCAGCACCACCGAATAGCCCACCGCGACCTTCGGCCCTACGTTCTCATACGAGTGCTTCTGGTCCCCGCGGAAAACCACGACGTCTCCTACCTCCAGGAGGAAGCGCTCGCCGCTGGCTACCAGCGCCAGGCTCCCCGATTCGCAGACGAGGTACTCGCGCGTGCCCGGCGTGTGCGGCACACCCGTCAGCCGGGCCCCTGGCGGCAGCTCCATCCGGTCGAACTCCATGCCCGGCAGCGGGTCCGGCAGCAGCTTGCGTACGAAGCCTGGCCCTCGCTGCCGCACGGTCAGACTCTCCCGGGGGTAGTGCCGGGCACTGGCCCGGGGCCTGGCCACCAGCTCCTCGAGGGACACCTGTAGCGCGGACGCCACCCGGTGCAGCACGGCCAGCGTCGGGTTGCTCGTCCCCGACTCCAGGTTCGCCCACGTCGCCCGGGGCACTCCCGCCAGCTTGGAGAGCTGCGCCTGCGTCGCCCCTCGTGCTTCCCGCAGTGCCTTGATGTTGCGCGCCAGCCAGCCCGCCAGCTCCTCGTCGCTCATGCGCTGGCATTCTGCCAATGCGTTGGCACGACCACCAACTCACGGGCGCCTCGGGCGTACTCCATTGTGCAAGGAGAAGACACGATGAAGCTCGAAGGAAAGGCTGTGCTGGTGACGGGAGCGAGCCGAGGGCTCGGCGAGTCGTTGATGGAGACCTTCGCCCGCAAGGGAGCGCGGGTGGTGGGCATCTCGCGCAACGCGAGCGAGGTGGAGGCGGTGGCTTCCCGGTTGCGCGCTCAGGGGTACGAGGCCCATGCGCTCGCCGCCGACGTGGGGGACAAGGAGGCCATCCATCCGCTGGTGGGCGCCGCCGCCGCCCTGGTGGGTCCCATCGACGTGCTCGTCCACAACGCGAGCACGCTCGGGCCTACCCCGCTGCCGCTGTTGTTGGACACCGCTTGTGAGGACCTGGGGCGCGTGTTGGAGGTGAACCTCGTGGGGCCCTTCCGCCTCACCAAGGTCATCGCAGGGTCCATGGTGCTGCGGGGTGAGGGCGTGGTGGTGCACATCACCTCGGATGCCGCTGTCTCTGCCTACCCACGTTGGGGCTCCTACAGCGTGTCCAAGGTGGCTCTGGAGCACTTGGGGCGCATCTGGGCCGCCGAGCTGGAGGGCACGGGCGTGCGCTTCCTCAACGTCGACCCCGGGGAGATGGACACCGTCATGCACCGCGACGCCATTCCCGAGGCGGACCCCTCCACGCTCGCGCGTCCTCGGGACGTAGCCGCGCGCCTCGTGGCACTCGTGGAGGCCGCTCACGCCTACCCGTCTGGCACCCGCGTGGAGGCCGCGCACGTCGAGGTGGGACGCCCGGAGGCCGCATGAACGCCGCCCGTTGGCCTCGAGAGCACCCGGACTCCGGACGCCTGCTCCACATCGCGCCTCGTGCCGGGCGTCTCGACGATGTCCTCATGGCCGAGCTTCCTCGGATGCTTCGTCCGGGCGACCTGCTCGTGCTCAATGACGCCGCGACACTCCCCGCGGCGCTGCATGGCCGCACGGAGGCGGGCGCCGCCATCGAGCTGCGGCTCGTGTCCCGCGAGGAGGAGGGCACCTGGACCGCCGTCCTCTTTGGCGCGGGGGACTGGCGCACCCGCACGGAGGACCGGCCTCTTCCTCCGCACGTCTCTCCGGGCGATCGGCTCGTGCTCGGTGGACTGGGTGCACGTGTGGTGGCCGTGCTCCCTCCGTCCCCGCGTCTTCTGCGCGTGACGTTCGAGGCGCAGGGTGCCGCGCTCTGGGCCGCGCTCTACCGTGCCGGGAGGCCCGTGCAGTACGCGCATCTGGAACGTCCGCTCGCGCTCTGGCACATCCAGACAGCCTATGCCGCGCGTCCTTGGGCCGTGGAGACACCCTCGGCAGGATTGCCCCTCACCTGGGCGCTGCTGCTGGACCTGAAGCGCCGGGGCGTGCGGCTGGCCTCGCTCACACATGCCGCGGGGCTGTCCTCCACGGGGGATGCCGTGCTGGATGCCGCGCTCCCTCGCCCCGAGCGCTTCGACGTGCCCTCCGCCACCGTAGAGGCCATTCACGACACCCGCGCCGCGGGAGGCCGGGTCGTCGCGGTGGGCACCACGGTGGTGCGAGCGCTGGAGGGACGTGCGGCGCAGGCGGGAGGCCGGCTGGAGCCGGGGGAGGGCGTGACGGACTTGCTGCTCGGCCCGGGCTTCGTCCCGCGCGTGGTGGACGGGCTGCTCTCCGGGATGCACGAGCCCGGCACCAGCCACTTCACCTTGCTCCAGGCGTTTGCCCCGGTGGAGCTGTTGCGCGCCGCCACGGTGCTCGCGGAGGCGCGCGGTTACCTGGGGCACGAGTTCGGCGACTCGTGCCTCCTCCTGGACCCGTGAGCCGGGGCGGGGATGCACCCTGGCTCGCGGTTCTCCAGGACGGGCAGCCCTTTCGAAGGGCCGCCGCGTCTCGGGGGGCCGCGCACCCGGTGCGAGCCTCGTACCAGCCCGCCCACCCGTCTCCCGCGAGGGGGCGTACTGGCGGAAGGGGCATGGTAGGGACGGGAACTGGCCGTTTCTGCTGGTGCCCGGTCAGCCCAGGTGCTCGTGGGCAACTGCTGGCGGCACGTGGGCGGCTCAGTCGCACCGGTAGACTGCTCCCTCTGTGCCAGCCGCGCTCCCCACCCATGTGCGCATGGCTGGCTACGGAGGTGCTACGTGTCCAAGCGTCGTGAAACTCCGCGTCCAGCGGCAGGCGTGCTCCGGTGGGGTGTGCTGCTGCTGGCGGCCGTCCTGCTCACCCCCGGCTGCATCACGCCGGGCCCGCGTACCCTGTCCAAGCGGCAGGAGACGGCGCTCGAGACGTCCCCCTTCCGGGCACCGTTCTCCACTTCCTCCCTGGAGGACGAGGCGCCGCAGCGGTTGCACCGGCGCCGCAGCGCCCGGGGGCTGGGCTCGGACGCCACTCTGTTGGGCGCGGGCGAGACGGTCGTGCACGCGGTGGCCAGCGGGGGCCCCCTCCCCCAGGGCCCCGCCACCTGTGGCGGCCAGGCCGTGCCCCAGGGCTGGCCCGACTTCTCCTCCGGCGGCGAGGAGTTGTTGGCGCCCTTCCTCACCTGCACCTCGCCCGCCGAGTACGTCGCCCTGCAGCAGCGCGTGGACATGCCCCGGCTGCTGGAGGCACTGGACGACTGGGACGCGGTGCGGCTGGGCGCCCTGGGGCCGGTGCGCGAGGACGCCGCCCACCTCTTGCAGAAGAAGCGCGCCGGCTTCCTGGTGGGCGCCACCGAGCGCTACGGCCCCTACCACGCCGAGGTGTTCGCCCTCTTCCTCTTGCACTCGGCCCACGACGACGAGGTGGACGCGGTGCTGCGGCTGCTGGCCGGGGACAAACTGCTGGGACAGACATTGGCCCTCATGCCAGCGGTGCGCGAGGAGTTGGAGGCACGGGGCCTGCCCCTCTCGCGCTACCCGGAGCGGGCCGAGCGGGGCGGGGACGTGCTGCGGGGCCTGGGCCGTGCCGCCCGGGACGCGCTCGCCACCAGCCAGCTGGTGGACGGAGCACGCTACATGGAGATGACGGGACGGTGGGCGCACCTGCCCCCGCCCTACCGGCACGCCGCCCACCAGGTGGACATGGCCCTGGCGCTGCGCCACCTCTCCGCGGGCAACGTGGCGCTGGGCACCTTCGACTCCATGACGTTTGGGGTGCCGCTGGGCTTCTACTACCTGCTGGCGGGCACGGGGCAGGGCATGTACTCGCTCAGCCAGGACGAGTACGAGCAGGCCACGCGCGAGCTGGCACCGGCCCTGTTGCTGGGGACGCTCTACGCGGGAGGCAAGGGCGTGCGCGCCCTGTCCCAGGCCCGGGGGGCCGGAGCGCCCGCGCTCGGCGGGCTCCAGGCCGTGCAGCAGCACCTGCGGGGCCTGCGGGAGCTGGGGCGGCAGGTGCGGACGACGCTGGGCGTGGAGGGAATGCGGGAACTGGCCCGGTGGATACGAGAGCGCCGGGAGGTGGGCCACTTCGTGGCCGTGGGAGGAGTGGACGCGGCGCTGGCGCTGCATGAGGCACGGGGCAACGTGGCCCAGGCCCAGGCGATGATGTCCAGGGCCCGGCCCGGAGCCACGGGCGCCCCGGTGGAGGGGGGCACAGCGCACAAGGGCTCCGGGAAGGTGGCCCCCGTGGCGGACGACGCCGCACGCGCCCGCCTCGAGGCCGCTGCGGCGGAGCACGCCGGGAGCCTGGCCTCGCTGGTGGACAAGGGGGCGGGCCTCACGCTGGAGGTGGTGGAGGCGCGGCTGGCGCTGGTGGAACTGGAGGCCACGGGCCCGCGGCTACCCCGGGACGTGGCGGTGCTGGAGAAGCACCGTCCCTCCCCGGACGCGCCGCTTCCCGGAGCCGAGGGCAACCCGAGATGGGGGGAGTACGTCACCTACTACGAGGGGCGCCTGCGGGAAATCAAGCAAGGCAAGGCCGCCGAGGCGCCGTTGCACTGGGCGCCCTACGAGCGGATGCGGGGGTGGTTCGCCCGGGGGCTGGCCTTCGAGCGCCTCATGGTCGAGTTGCTGGAGGCTGACGCGAAACTGCCCCGGGCTCAGCGCCGTTTCCTCGGAGCCTTCATCCAGCCTCAAGTCTTGAGGTGCGTGGGCGTCATGAAGCCAGAGAGCGGCCTGCGCTATGCGGATGTGCTCGTCATTGAAGAGGGTGGATTCTCCAGGGAGCCTCCTCGCGTCGAGACGTTCAGCTTCAAGAGCCGCGACCTCTCGGGGTTGAAGTACGACGCCTTGAAGGCGCAGATGGTCGAGGACGCGAGCGAAGCGCTACAGAAGTATGGCGGGACGCTGGACATCCGCCGGGACTCCCTCCAATCCTTGCTCCCCAGGGGCAGCGAGGTGCCCGTCCAGCGGGTCCGCCTCGTCTATGAGGGGGGCGACCTCTTGCCCAGGAAGGCAGCCGACTTGCAGAAAGCCGTGAGCGAAACCAAGAGCACGCTTCCGGGAGTGGAGGTGCTGTCCCAATGAAGGTGCTGGAATTTCACGATGGGAAGGATGAGGACTGCCTCCGGCTTTCTTTTGAAGGCGTCTTTGACCCACGGGCGGCACGGGAAACCGAGTTGGAGCCCTTCTTTCAAGCGCTTGAGGAACACGCCGACGGGTGGATGCCAGATGTCGCTGAAGGCAAGCGGCGACGCAAATACGCCCGCGCCGCCATCTGGAAGGCATTGGAGGAGAAGCACAATAGGGACAGCACGAGCTTCGGTCTCTACCGGACCAGGTGGCCCGCGCTGGACATGTCACTCGGACTCTGGCTGCCCCCCCGGCTTCCCAAGTTGGATGTCTGGCTCAAGTTGAACCCGCTCTCCTTCTTCGCGGAGGCGGAGCGCTGCCGCCATCTCGTGGAGATGGTGCGCGCCTGGGCGTCCCGCTACCCGGTCTCCCATGCCGTGGCTCACAGCAGTGATGACCTCATGCTGGCGGGCTCTCCTGATTTCGGCCGTGACAAGGAGACCGCATTCAGGGACGGTTTCGACAAGATCTACGAGGTGTGCTGGCTCAACGTTTTCGGCCCCAAGCTAGTGGACACCGTGGGACGCGAGCGCATGCTGTCCACGCCGGCACACCGGGTGGAGGAGTTGCCCAACGGCTGCGTCCTGCTGGTGACGCGGCCCACGCTCGCGGACTTCGCCAGCGACGAGGCGCGTCTCGCCCAGGCCCGCGCCCACGCCCACCTCTGGTCGGACCTGGACTTCGACACCCTCCTGCGCTCCCTGCGCGAGCGCAGCGCCACGCTCGCCCCCGTGGAGCCCCGCTTCCACCCGGACGTGGCGCCGCTCCTCTCGCGCGTGGTGGACCGCACCGCCAGCCACGAGCGCCAGCGGAGAATCGCCGAGCTCAACGCCTGGCAGCCACCCGAGCCCGAGGAGTGGCGCCCCGCCTCCTCCTCCCTGCCTCCGGACGTGGACAACCCCGGGCGCGCCCTGGAAATCTACAGTACCCTCGCCGAGCACCTCGTGGCCCTGCTGCACACGCAGGTGCCCTCCGTCTTCGAGCAGACGCCCGAGTCTCTCACGGACGTGGACTTCTACTTCTGGCGCGAGGACTTCCCGAAGAGCCGCCTGCGGGAGAACATCGACGCGCACGCGGTGCCCGCCATTGGCGCCTACCTGGGTGAGGTGCTGGTACGCAACCTCGGCGGCCGGTGGATACCGCGCCAGAAGCTCGACGAGACCCAGGTGCTCGTGGGCAACCGGGTCTGGTTTCCCTTCATCCGGGCCCACCGCTACATGCGCTCGTGCCAGGCACTGCTGGACTTCTCGTTGACGCGGCTGTACCGCGTCGCCGAGCGCCATCGCTCTTGAAGCGGGGAGGCTCACGTCAGCAGGGCTGGCTCGAGCTCCACCTTCATCCAGCCCGGCTTGCGTGCGTCGAAGGAGCGGTAGGCCTCGATGGCGCTCGTCAGCGGCTGGACGTGGGTGAGCAGCTCCGTCGGCTCCACCGCGCCCGTGCGCACCAGCTCCAGCAAGTGGGGGATGTACTTGCGGTGATTGCAGTTGCCCATGTTCAGCGTCAGGTTCTTGTTCATCGCCTGGCCGAGCGGGAACGTGCGCATCTGCTGCGGGTACACGCCGATGATGGACAGCGTGCCAGCCTTCGCCAGCGCCTCCACCGCCCACATCAAGGCCTGGGCCGGCGCATCACCCGGCACCCAGTTCTCCCCCTCCGGCTTCGTGTGCGGCGCCACTTCCTTCAGCTCACGCTTGAACTCGGCCTTCTCCTTGTGCGCCGTCTTCGCCGCTGGCCCGTGGTGCGCGTGCATCGAGTCCACGCCCACCGCGTCGATGGCCCGGTCCACGCCGATGCCCCCCGTCAGCCGGAGGATGGCCTCCACCGGGTCCTCCTCCTCGAAGTTGATGACCTCGGCGCCCTGGGCCCTCGCCGCCTCCAGCCGGTCCAGGTGGCAGTCGATGGCGAAGATGCGCCCTGCGTCCATCAGCTTCGCGCTCAGGATGGCGAACTGGCCCACCGGCCCGCAGCCGAACACGGCCACCGTGTCACCCGGGCTGATCTCCGCGATGTCCGCTCCGTAGTAGCCCGTGGGGAAGATGTCCGAAAGCAGGATGGCCTGCTCGTCCGTCACCTCGTCCGGAATCTTCACCAGCCCCACGTTGGCGAAGGGAATCCGCGCCTTCTCCGCCTGCATCCCGTGGAAGGGCCCGCTCATCTCCGGCCCGCCGAAGAACGCCGTGCCCGCACGCTTGCCATTGGGGTTGGACACGTCGCACTGCGCGTAATAGCCGGCCCGGCAGTACGAGCACGTGCCGCAAGCGATGGTGGATGGAACCACCACCCGGTCTCCCACGCGCAGGTTGCGCACGTCCTTGCCCAGCGCCTCCACGATGCCTACGCCCTCGTGCCCGAGGATGGTGCCCGGCTTCATCCCTGGCACGGTGCCGCGCACGAAGTGCAGATCCGTCCCGCAGATGGCGCTCGCCGTCAGCTTGATGATGGCGTCCGTATCCTGCTGGAGGACGGGCTCCGCGACGTCCTCCAGCCGGATGTCCCCAATCCCATGAAAGACGACTGCCTTCATTGCCGCTCCTTCCCCCGCGGGGCTCGAAATCTCCCCGCTAGGGGTGGGCACGCGTTCCGTCCGGTGCCAGACGAAGGCGTTCCCTCTCCTGGAGGGCGGGCGGCGGAGCTAGCGGCCGACGTGCAGGGCGAGCCGCTTGCCGAAGACCCGGCGGAAGAGCGCCGTCTCGCGCTCCACCGTCCACAGTTCCAGGTCCACTGGCTGGCGCGACTTGAAGTGCAGGGACACGACGTCGCGGCCGTTGACGGCGCGCAGCTCCTTCACCGGTTGGTGGTGGCTGCTGTCCAGCGCGTTGGCCACCCGCAGCAGCGTGGCCAGCTTGCGCACCAGCCGGGCCTCCGTGGTGCTCAGCCCCTCCATCCCTGAGTGGTTGAGCTCCGGCGGGCTGCGCTGGTGGTAGCGCGCCACCCGGGCCACCAGCTCTCGCTCCTGGTCCGCCAGGCCGGGGATGTCACTGTTGTGAATGAGGTAATAGGTGTGCTTGTGGTGGCGCTCGTAGCTGACGGCGTTGCCCACGTCGTGCAGCAGCGCGGCGGCCTCCAGGTACGGCCGGCACGAGAGCGGCAACTGGTGCAGCGAGGCCAGCTCGTCGAAGAGGGTGAGGGACAGCGAGGCCACCTGGCGCGCGTGCTTCTCGTCGAAGAAGAGGCGCCGCCCCATGGCCACCGCCGCGTCCGCCAGCGAGTGGTCCTCGCGTGTCTCGTCCTGGCGGTACATCAGGTCCACCAGCAGCCCGTCGCGCAGGCCCCGGTTGACGCCGGTGACAGTCTCCACGCCCAGGTGCCGGGCCACTCGCTCCAGGATGGTGGCGCCCGCAACGATGATGTCCGCGCGCCGCGGGTCGAAGCGCTTGCGCCGCCGCTCGGGTGTCATCTCCGCCAGCATCTCCACCGCGCTCGTGAGCTGGCGCACGGACACGTGCCCGGTGCCCTCGCTGGCCGCGAAGCCCACCACCGCGTTGATGGTGCCGGAGGAGCCCAGGGCCACCCGGGGCAGGTTGGGGAGGCGCTCGGGGATGCTCTTGCGCATCTGCTCCTCCACGTAGCTGCGCATCAGCCGCAGCTGCTTGGGCGTCACCTTCCCAGCAGCATCGAACATCTCCGTGAGCCGCACCGAGCCCAGTGCCAGGCTCCACAGGTCATCTGGCCGCTCCCCCGTGGCGATGGCGACCTCGGTGGACCCTCCGCCGATGTCCACCAGCAGCGAGCGCACGTGCGGCGGCTTGCGGTGCAGCACCCCCAGGCAGATGAGGCGCGCCTCCTCCTTGCCGCTCACCACCTCCAGGTTCAGCCCTGCCTCGTCGCGCACCCGCCGGACAATCTCCTCGCGGTTCTTCGCGTCGCGCATGGCGCTGGTGGCCACCGCGCGCACCCGGGCCTTGTGTCGCCGGCACAGCGCCGCGTAGCGCCGCAGCGTGGACAGGAGCCGGTCCGCCGTCTCCTTGGGCATCTCCCCGCTGGCGAAGACGCCCTCTCCCGGGCGGATGGGATCTCTCTCCTGATGGAGCGTCTCCAGCGAGCCTTCCGCGTCTGGCCGGGCCAGCTCCAGGCGGACGGCATTGGTGCCCACGTCGATGGCGGCGAGTACGGGCTGTAGGGTGGAAGTGGGCATGGGTTCAGGCACTCGAGGTGGTTGCGGCTCGAAGGATAGGGCCTCCACTGTCGGGCGTCCCACCTTTACCAGCGCTTCTTGACAGCTCCGTGACGTGACGTCTTCCGCCACCTGCCAGACTCTGTGCGCGTGGAATTCAACGAACCCCAGCTCTTCATCAATCGCGAGCTGTCTTGGCTCGCCTTCAACGAGCGTGTCCTGGATGACGCGCGCTCCCGGGAGCTGCCGCTCTACGAGCGTTTGAAGTTCTTCGCCATCGCCTCCTCCAACCTGGATGAGTTCTTCATGGTCCGCGTGGCGGGCCTGAAGCAGCAGCAGGCCAGTGGCGTTGCCGAGACGGCGGCCGATGGTCTGCTGCCCGCGGAGCAGCTGAGCGCCATCAGCGAGCGTGTCCATGCGTTGGTGGAGGCCGCCTCCCGCCTCTGGGTCGAGGAGCTCCACCCGGGGCTGCTGGCCGCGGGCGTCTCCCTCCTCACCCGGGACAAGCTGACGGCCGAGCAGAAGGCGGCCGCGCGCACCCACTTCACCACCTCCGTCTTCCCGGCCCTCACCCCGCTCGCGGTGGACCCGGGACACCCCTTCCCCCACCTGCGCAACAAGTCCCTCAACGTGGCGGTGCTGCTGCGGCGCGAGGGCCCCAAGCGACGGCGCAATGTGCATGGCACCTCGCTGGCCGTGGTGCAGGTGCCCAGCGTGCTTCGCCGGCTCGTGCCCGTGCCCGCCGAGAAGGGGACGGCCTTCCTGCTGCTGGGCGAGCTGATCGCCCTCTGCGCGGCGGACCTCTTCCCCGGCTACGTCGTCGAGCACGCCGCTGCCTTCCGGGTGACGCGCAACTGGGACCTCAACGTGGACGACGAGGAGAGTGAAGATCTGCTCTCCACCATTCAGGAGGAACTGCGCCGGCGGGACCGTGGCGCCGCGGTGCGCCTGGAGCTGGATGCCTCGGCCCGCCCGCAGATGGAGTCCCTGCTCACCGCGGCCCTGAAGCTGGGGCCCATGGACGTGTACCGGCAGCAGTCGCCGTTGCAGCCCTCGGACCTGATGGCGCTCACGGAGCTGGATGCGCGGCCGGAGCTGCGCGTGGAGCCCTTCACGCCCACGGTGCCCCCGGTGCTGCGTGACGTGGAGTCCATCCTGCACGTCGTCGCCGAGCGCGACCTCCTCCTGCACCACCCCTACGAGTCCTTTGATCCAGTGGTGCGCTTCCTGGAGGAGGCGGCCGAGGACCCGGACGTGCTGGCCATCAAGCAGACGCTGTACCGCACCAGCGGAGACAGCCCCATCGCCCGAGCGCTGTCTCGCGCGGTGGAGAATGGCAAGCAGGTGGCGGTGCTGGTGGAGATCAAGGCCCGCCTGGACGAGGCCAACAACATCGCCTGGGCGCGGAAGATGGAGGAGAGCGGGGTGCACGTCGTCTACGGCCTCATTGGCCTGAAGACGCACGCCAAGGTGGCGCTGGTGGTGCGCCGCGAGGGACAGGGCATCCGCCGCTACGTGCACCTGGGCACGGGCAACTACAACCCCCATACCGCGCGCCTGTATACGGACCTCTCCCTCTTCACCTCGCGCGCGGAGATGGCGGACGACGTGAGCGCGCTCTTCAACATGCTCACCGGCTACGCGGTGGCCCCGCAGTGGAAGCGGCTGGCCGTGGCGCCCATGGGCCTGCAGGAGAAGGTGCTCGCGCTCATCCAGCGCGAGGCGGACAAGGCCCGGCGCGGCGAGCCCGCGCGCATCGTGGCGAAGATGAACTCGCTGGTGGATGCCACCGTCATCCGTGCGCTCTACGCGGCGAGCCAGGCAGGGGTGGAGATTGAGTTGCTGGTGCGCGGCATCTGCTGCCTGCGGCCGGGCGTGCCAGGGGTGAGCGAGCGCATCCGCGTGACGAGCGTGGTGGACCGCTTCCTGGAGCACAGCCGGGTGTTTGCCTTTGGGGCGGGCAGTCAGCCGGAGGTGTGGATGAGCAGCGCGGACTGGATGCCGCGCAACTTCCTGCGCCGCATCGAGACGATGTTCCCGGTGGAGGATCCGGCCATCCGTCAGCGGCTGCTGGACGAGGTGCTGGGGGTGTCGCTCAAGGACAACGTGAAGGCGCGGAGGCTGCAGGTGGATGGCACCTACCTCCCGGTGGGCAGGGATGGAACGGTGGTGCGCAGCCAGGGGGTGCTGATGGAGCTGGCCCGGCGCAACAACCAGCCAGACCCCAAACCCCTCCAGGCGCTGCGCCACGCGACGGCTCCGGACGCGCCCATTCCCCCTCGCCAGGTGCCCCAGACGGGGAGCTGAGCCGAGCCCCCCGGCAAAGCGTGCCCGGCCTCTCATTCTGGGATGGTGACTTTGTTACCCATGGCGTATGTCATGCCCAATGGAACTTTTCCAGGCGGGGGCACATTGGGCAGGCCGGAGAGAGACCGCCGAGGAGTGCGCCCGGCGTGTGGAGGTGCTCTTCCAGCAGCTGGGCCTGTGTGATCCGGCCTACGCCCGCTGGTTCGAGTATTCGTACTCGCGCAAGCACTCGCTCCAGCAGCCGTTCGAGCCCACCTACGAGACGTTCCTCCGTTTCTTCGAGCGGAGGAAGTACCGGCTGGCGAGGGAGGTGTTCACCTTCGATGCCTGGACGGGGCAGGAGGAGCGGGGACGTGGAGGCATGATGAGCTTCACCTGCGGCTCCAACGAGCCCTTCTACTCCAACCTGTGCGTGCTCCATCTGCCTCGGGAGGAGCCGGCGGCCAGCCGGGTGCTCACCGTCGCCGGGCTGACGGCGGTGGTGCGCGCCATGGTGCGGGCGTGGGAGCCGGACGGGTGCGCGGTCATCGCCGAGGGTGACCGGGACGCGAAGAAGGTGCTGGAGGACGGAGGCCCGTGCCTCGGGTGGCTGATGTACGTCTCGGCCGAGCGGGGCAATGTGCCGACCCTGCCGAAGCCCGTGCGCGTCGAGCCGATGGAGGGCAAGGGCTCGCTCATCATCCTCACACCGGAGCGCTTCTCCCTGAGGAACCCGGCTCATGTCGCCCTGGCCGGGCGCGTTCGCGAGCGGTTGCAGGACGCGGGCCTGCTGCCGGCGCCCAAGAAGGAGGAGTGAGACGGGCCGGGGAGAGCCGCTCATGGGAAGGTCACGCCGCTCAAGGTGAGGGGGCGAGCTCCATCCGCACCTTGCAGCTTCAGGCGGAAGTTGCCCTGAGCCTGCTCCACGGTGGCCTCCGCCTCCACCACGAGCTTCCCCCGCTCTCCCGGAGCGATGGGGTTGGGCTGCCACATCCGTACCACCCGCAGCCGTACGCCCTCCTCGCTGACGAGCTCCGCCCCCTCCACGCCCTCCATTGTCCAGGGGAGGGGGCTCGTGTTCTCCACCTGTAGCTCCATCGCCACATGGTTCTGCTGCTGGGCGCGGTAGCTCCAGGCTTCCCTCACCTTGAGCGTCTCGCCGGGGCTCTGGGTGATGGACTTGATGATTTCCTGCCCCACGATGCCATTGCCCTGGCCCACCAGCCCGGAGTCGAACAGGTTCGTGAGTCCTCCGGGCCTCGTTCCCTCCGGGCGGGTGCACTCCTGTTCTCGTGCGGCCTCGCACCGCTCAGCCCGCTCGCGCTGTTGCCGGGCCTCCAGCCAGTGGGACGCGCAAGAGCGGGTTTCGCGGTACACCCGCACGTGGTGCTCGGCCCGGGTGGAGTGCACCACCAGCCGGAAGGTGACGCTCCCGGGGACCTGTGCATCCGCGAAGTGCACGGTCACCGTCAGCGGCGTGTCTTCCGGCAGCGCGCCCGAGGGCAGCAGTGTCACCATGCCCAGCTCCCCGTTCACCGCCACGGCCACTGCGCGCCCTCTACCGTCACTCCGCCGGGTTGCAGCGGCGCGTTGAACACCAGATTGGTGGGGTGGCCAGGGCTGATGCGCACCGGGTGTTGCTCCCGCGAGTTCTCCGCAGTCAGCTCCAGGTGGCGCGCGCCCGACGTGTCCCACTCCTTGGAGAGGGGCTGGGCAGGGGCGGACCTGGTCGTGAGGAGCGCGAGCAGCAGGGGCGCGGCGAGCAGGGCGGACATGGGTGGGATGACCTCCGGAGTGACCAGCGTAGCAGGGACTTCCGGCGTTGGCCCCTACCTCCTTTTCCGCTCCTCGTACCGCCACGGCTCCCCGAAGCGCTCCACGGGCTCGAGGCCTCCTGCGGTCTGGATCCTGGCGGTGTCCTGACCGCTGCCCTCGAGTTTCTCCCAGCCCCACTCCGGCGAGGTCCGCATCTCCAGACAGACGACATACGTGTGTCCCTCGGGCGTGTGCGCCTGGGTGAAGCGGCCGTGCACAACGCGCTCGCCGAAGAGCCGCTCGCCGGTGAACAGGGTTCCTCGTGGCAACTTGCCCCAGTAGTCGTCGCGGTAGTTGCCCGACAGACGCATGGTCACCGGGCCCGGACGCACGGTGATCAACGACTCGGTGCCACGAATGTCCACCGCCCCGCGGGAGCCAGGGTAGATGAGGCCCAGTTCCTCCATGGTCTTCTGGGCGCCTTCCGGGCACTCGGCGGGAGGTGGGTGCGGAGGCGTGGGTTGCGCCGGGGGAGTGGCGGTGGCACAGCCGCTGCCCAGGGTGCAGGTGAGCACGGCCGCGCCCACCTTCGCGGCCAGGGAGTCCGCCTCCTTCGGCGGCTGAGGGGGAGCGGGAGCCTTCGCTGGAGTCTTCTTCTTCACGCGCGTCTCCTGGGAGCGCGTCGCACGGGCGACGGGCGCGGGAGTTGCCGCCGCTGCGGGCGCCGCGCCGCCGACACCTTCTGGCCGCTTCCACAGGGGCGCCACTTCCTGGTGCTCCGGCTCCAGGGTGATAGGAAAGAACTCCGGAGGTAGGCTGGCGCGCGGTGTCCCCAGCGGTGGCGTGGAAACGGAGGCACGCGGCGGCAGGTACACGGCGAGCCATGCGCCGAGGCCCAGCATCAGCACCAGCCCAGCGGCTTGGCGCACCTGCTGCGAGCGTGCGGCGGGCAGGGCCGTTTCGCGGGAATCAGGTGGCGGTGGTGCCTCTGCTTGCGGCGCGTCCGCCTCGCTCGCCACCTGTGGCCCTGCGAGCGGCACGGATTCCACCGGGGCTGCCTGGGGCCTGTCCGCGGCGTCTGGTTCCACGGCCTGCCCTGAGGTTTCCTCACGCACGGGCGAAGCGTCGGGGGACCCAGGAACTGGCGGTGCCTCGCTCGCGGCGAGGGTGGACACCTCGTCCAGAGGCTGCGGCTTGCCGCGCACGAGCAGGTGCCCGTAGGAGGCCAGCCGCGCGTGGAGTGCCAGCACGTCCCCTCCTGCCCACATGTCGCGCTCGCGCACGGTGGTGGCGGTGTGTGGCCCCCAGGCCTCGCACAGCGGTGTGCGCCACGCCCCGTCCGCTTGCTTCAACGCCTCGCCCAGCGCCGCGTCCACCGCGAGCGCGTCCGCGTACCGCTCCTCGGGCCGCTTGCGCAGCATGCGCCAGCACACCTCACCCAACTCCCTGGGCACCCGAGGGTTGAGCTCGTGCGGCACCGGCGGCTCCTCGTGGAGGATGGCGTGCACCAGCTCGCCCTCGCCGCCCAGGAAGGGCAGCCGGCCCGTGAGCTGCGCGTACAGCTCCACCCCGAGTGCCCAGAGGTCATCCGCCGGGCAGGGGCGGGAGGACTCCTCACCGCGCCAGGCGCGCCACACGCGAGGGCTGAGGTAGGGCCAGGCGCCCGGGGGAAAGGCTCCCGTCACCGGAGGAGCGCCCTCATAGGTGGCCACCCCGAAGTCCACCAGCACCAGCCGCTCCTCGCCATACACCAGCAGATTGGCCCCCTTCACGTCGCGGTGGATGATTCCGGCCGCGTGTACCGCCGAGAGCTGGCGCGCGCCCTGGCGGAAGAGAAGCGCCGTCTGGAGCGAGTCGGGGTTGTGCACGCGAGTCCACACGTCCAGCGGCAGTCCTCGCACGTAGGGCATGACGAGGAAGAGGTAGAGGGGCTGGTGCTCGGGCCACAGGCCATGGGCCTCCAGGGGCAGGCCGCCCGCCTCGCTCAGCTTCCGCATGACGTCGCGCTCGCGCAGGGCCCAGTGCCGGCCGCGTGGCAGGGAGAGGAACTTCACCGCATAGGTGCGGCCCTGGCGCACGGCGCGGAACACGGTGCCCTGGCCGCCGCTGCCCAGCTTCGCCTGTAACTCGTAGCCGGCCACCTCCAGGCCTGGCCGGGGCTGGTAGTGCTCCGGCGAGTCCCGCTGAAGGTGCGGCGGTGCTTCCAACCCTTGCGGCCCGTCTCCAGCGCTGTGCGTCCCGGCCTCGCTCATGAGCGCCTCACCTCCGAGGTGGGTCAGCCTAACATGACCGCTGAAAGCCGGTGCGCGCGGACGGACGCGGGCAGACGCCTCCGTCCCGCCTCTACCCCAGGGGGCGACCGGGCCGAGGCAGGGAGGTGCTCGTCGGGAAGGTCAGCCAGGGCGGGTACGGGTGGGGCTACGCTCTGCCCGAGAGGCCCTCATGTCCCTGCGTGCTGCTGACAGCCACCCCAACGGGTGGGGGAGCTGTACCTCGGTGTTGCTCACCCTGGCCTTGCTGGTGCTGGGCGGGTGCGCCTCGGGCGTGCCGCGGGCCGGGTACTTCGCCAGTCCACGCTCCCACCGCCATACCGAAACGCACCAGCAACGGTCGCTCGACTCCGCGCAGGCCTTCGCACCACCCGCCTCCTCTCCCGCGCTCGACGAGGATGACGACGCGGAGGACGACTTCGACGAGGAGCACGGTGCCGCGCTCGCCCTGACGGACGGGCTGCCAGAGAACGGGGGCGGGGCCGGTGACGCGCCAGGAGTTGCACGCGCGCATGGACCGCTTCCACCGGCTGAGGGTGGTGAGGCCAGACGGCTACCTGGTGCGGGTGGTGACGGGCGAGGCGGTGCAGCGCGCAGGCGAGGTGTGGCTGGGCAAGGATGGCACGCTGCGCGCAGGCGGCTACGAGGTGGGTCCCTTCTACGCGGTGGCGGAGGGGCAACTATGGCCGGTGGACACGGGGCTGGAGGTGCCCCGAGGCGCGAAGCCGCTGGGCCCCTACGTGCCGGATGATGGGGTAGTGCTGCCGGCGCTGGAGGGGGCGGGGCTGGCGCTGGGGGAGACGCTCGAGGGCCTTGCGCGGCTCGTCTTGCACCCCGTCGAATCGCTGGAGGGCCTGGCGCAACTGCCGGGAGCGGTGAGGGTGCTCTTCCAGAATGCCCCCGAGTACTGGGAGGACTTCCGCCAGAAGCCGAGAGGCGAGCGGGTGCGCACGATGTCGCGGCTGATGGCGCACGTGATGCTGACGGTGGGCACGGCTGGGGCGGGAGCGGTGAAGGCGGTGACGTGGGGGGAGAAGCTCGGCCGGCTGTCAGTGCCCCTGCTGACGCTAACGAAGAGGGGAGAGTTGGTGCTGCGGCTGGTGGCGGTGCCGGGGAGGGCCGTCGCCGTGGCGGGCCAGGGGCTGAGCGTTACCTGGGGCATGCACCTGGCGAAG
The DNA here is from genome assembly GCF_026626635.1 of Archangium lansingense. Lineage (GTDB taxonomy): Bacteria > Myxococcota > Myxococcia > Myxococcales > Myxococcaceae > Archangium > Archangium lansingense. Next base: position 11,312,927 of record NZ_JAPNKA010000001.1, on the reverse strand, counting down.
GTGGGGGCGGGAGGAGGTGGCAACTGGGTGCCGCCGGTGGGAGGGCCCGGCCAGTGGGTACCCAAGAACGAGCGGATGTCGCCGCGCTCGCGAGCCTTCCAGCACAAGGTGACGAAGGCACCCGCAGGCTGGGTGTACCGCGTGTGGCGCGACGGCGAGAAGGCGGACTTCGACGGCTTCGACCTCGACAAAGGCCTCCTGCAGGAGACCAAGGGCCTGGGCTACGACAAGCACTTCGATGCGGACCTCGAGCCCAAGGAATACTTCAAAGGCGCGGAGAGACTCGTCAAGCAGGCTGCGCGGCAATGGCGAGTGGCCCATGGCATTCCCATTCGTTGGCACGTGGCAGAGCCCCGCATGGTGGCCATCCTCAAGAAGCTGTTCCGGGAGAGAGGCATCACGGGTATTGATGTGGTTTTCACTCCACCGTCGCCATGAGGCGAGGCCTGCATGAGAGAGACCTACTACGGGGGGATCTACTGGGCAGAACGCAAGGAGCCTGCCGAGGCGTGTGCCCAACGTGCGGAGACGTTCTTCCGCCTTCTGTCTCGGTGCGATCCCATCTACGCCCGTTGGTTCGAGCAGGCGGACTCGCGCAAGAAAGCGCTCCAGCTCCAGTTCGAGCCCACCGCCGAAACCTTCACACGCTTCTTCAAGAGGAGGGCGTACCAGGAGGGAAGGGATGGATTCATGATCGGAGTCTGGACGGGGCATGAGCAGGGACACGGTGGTCAGGTCTCGTTGCGCTGTGGTTCTGCGGCGGAATTTGTCCCGAACAGCGGCCTCCTCTACCTGCCGAAGGAGGAGCCGGAAATGGAGCGCGTGCTCACTGCGACCGTGCTCGCCGAGGTGTTGCGCACCATGGTGTTGGCCTGGGAACCGGACTGGGGGGTCATCACCTCCGGTGACTTCCGGGACAGCCTGTCGGAGCAAGGCCTTACCGGAACCTTCGTGGGTTGGTTGACGTACGTGTCTCGCAACCGGGGGGAGGTACCGCCCCTGCCGGAGCCGGTGCGAGTGCAACCGGTGGAGGACAAGGGGACTCTCATCATCCTCACTCCCGAGCGCCTCACCGCATCAAATTCCGAGCACGTTTCCCTGGGCCGGCGTGTCCAGGATGTGCTGCGTGCGAAGGGCCTGCTCGAGCCTGTTGTTTCCAGACGGCCGACAACCTGAGCCGGTTTCCAATCCCCTGGCGCCATCCGTCCATCAGGCAACGCTCTGGGACGCACAGGCGCCCTTCAGCCAGTTGCCAACCTTGACCCCGTGGCCATCTTGCGGGACTGCGGTCACATCATGCGACACCGGGGACCGCGGGCTCCATCCGTTCATGCTGTGCGGGTGGAAAGGGAGACGGGTGTGTCCGAGCAGTCAGGACTGGAGCGTGTCCTCGACTTCCTCGCTGTGCCTGTGCTGCGGGTGGAGGAGGAGACAGGACGGGTGTTGTCCGCCAACGCGGCGGCACGGGCGCTGCCTTTCTGCCTCGAGGACCCGGGCCAGGGTGTCATCCTGGACGAGGCCGGAGAGCCGCTGCCCCCTGAGCTGTACCCGGTGCGGCGGGCCGCGCGGGGCGAGCCCCTGGAGGGAGAGCTCTTCCGCTGGAAGTCACCCGACGGAGAGCGATCGTTCGTGGTGCATGCGCGCCTGGACCGTTCGTGCTCGCCGGGCGTGGTGACGGTGTCCTTCCAGGACGTGACGCAATGGCGGCAGACGGAGGCGGATCTGCTGCGGGCGCTCGGGGCGCGCGACACCTTCCTGTCCGTTGCCTCCCACGAGCTCAAAACCCCCATCACCGCGCTCCAGCTCGTGCTGGAGCGGCTGCAACGAAGCACCCGCCGCGAGGCGAATTTCTCCGGCGCCCAGGTGGCCGAGCGGCTGGAGCCTGCCTTGCGCCAGGTTCGCCGGCTGGGGGTGCTGGTGCAGAACCTGCTCGACGTGAGCCGGGCCCGCAACAACCACTTCGAGGGTGGAGAGCCTGGGGCTCGGCCTGCACATCGTTCGGGAGATTGCCCGTGCCCATGGGGGCTCGGTGGGGTTGACGGGGCGCGATGGCGGAGGCTCCTGCTTCACGCCGTGCCTGCCCCTGGAGGCGGCGGAGGAGGGGTATGAGTGAGTCCGAGGTAGGCGGCACGGAGAACAAGGCGAAGGATTTGCGCATCCAGAGCGGCATTCCGCGTCTGGACTTCATCCTCAAGGGAGGGCTCAAGCACGGCGGCATCTACGCCTTGACGGGTCCACCTGGCAGCGGAAAAACAATCCTCGCCAACCAGCTGTGCAGCAACCACATTCAGATGCAGGAGGGGCGCTGCGTCTACATGACGCTGCTCATCGAGTCGCACGCGAAGATGATCTCGCACCTCTCCACGCTGAGCTTCTTCAGGCCGGAGCTCATCCCCGAGCGGCTCTATTACATCAGCGGCTACCAGCAAGTGCGCGAGGGGGGCTTCTCCGGGTTGATGGAGCTCATCCGCCACACGCTGCGCGAGCGCCGAGCGACCTTCTTCGTCATCGATGGCATGGAGAGCGCCGAGCAGTTCTCCACCTCGCCCCAGTCCTATCGGGAGTTCGTGCACGGACTCCAGGCCTTCACCAACCTGCTGGGCTGCACCACGCTGCTGGTCTCCAACGTGCGTGAGCGCACGCACGTGGAGAACGCCGTGGTGGACGGTGTCATCGAGCTGTCCGACAAGCTCGTGGGCCCGCGGGCATTGCGAGAGCTGACGGTGCACAAGTTCCGCGGCAGCGACTACCTCCGGGGCCGCCACGAGGTGGAGATCACCGGAGACGGCCTGGTCATCCACCCGCGCACGGAGATCCAGTTCTCCAAACCGCCCGAGCAGGCGCGTGAGCAGCGCATCCGCATGGGGTTCGGCCTGAAGCGGCTGGACGAGATGCTCGACGGAGGGCTGCCCTCGGGCTCCACCACCGCGCTGATCGGCGCGCCGGGCACGGGCAAGACGTTGCTGGGGCTCTCCTTCCTGGTGGAGGGGGCCCGCCAGGGCCAGCATGGTATCTACTTCGGGTTCTACGAGCCGCCCCCTCGCCTCATCGAGAAGGCCGAGGACGTGGGCCTTCCCCTGGAGCGGTACGTGAAGGACGGCAGCATCCAGCTGGTCTGGCAGCCGCCGCTGGAGCACTTCATGGACTCGCTGGCCGAGCAGCTCCTGGAGAAGCTGTGGGCCGAGGAGAATGAGCAGAAGCGGGAGCGGCGGCGCCTGTTCATCGATGGGGCCGAGGGTTTCCGCGCGGCGGCCGTGTACCCGGACCGGGTTCCCCGCTTCCTCTCGGCCCTCACCAACCAGCTGCGCACGCAGGACGTGACCACCGTCATGACGGACGAGCTGGAGCTCTTCCAGTCCGAGCTGAACCTGCCCACCCCGGAGCTCGCCAACGTGGTGGAGTCGGTCCTGCTGCTGCGCTACGTGGAGCTGCGTTCTCAAATCTACAGGCTGCTCTCCATCATGAAGATGCGCGAGAGCCGCTACGACACCTCGCTGCGCGAGTTCCGCATCTCCCGCGACGGCATCGACGTGTCCGACTCCTTCGAGAGCGCAGAGGCCATCCTCAGCGGGCACGGGCGCATCCGGAACGGGAACAACGGGAAGAAGAAGTCGGAGCGGCCCAAGAAGAAGAGGGGAGTGCTCAAGAAGGTGCTCGGGCGCGGCGGTCGGGGCGGCGGGAGGGGACGATGAGGACCATCCTGGTCGTCGAGGACGAGTTCGACGTGCAGCAGGTCGTGGCGGACGTGCTGCGGGACGAGGGCTATGAGGTGTCCGTTTGTGGCAATGGTCGGGAGGCCCTGCAGAGCCTGCGCGCTCACCGCCCGGACGTTGTCGTGATGGACGTGATGATGCCCATCCTCTCCGGTACGCAGGCGCTCGAGGAGATGCGAAAGACGCCCGGCCTGGACGGGGTGCCTGTCATCCTCATGAGCGAGACCGCGCTGCGTGCCGGGGCACCGCGCCACTGGCAGGCCTTCCTGAAGAAGCCCTTCCGGCTGGAGCAGCTCCTGGAGGCGGTGGCCCAGGTCTCCGGTGTGGCGGGTCAGGCTTGAGCGTCAGCCCCGGCGGCGCATGCGCCGCGAGCCGATGAAGGTGGCGACGCGCTCGGCGAAGCGCGCCACCGCCAGCCCCACCACGTCCAGCAGCCAGCGCTGTAGGCCCGAGCGCGCGCAGTCCTCCAGGACCACGGGCTTCGCGCCGCCCAGGTGCCGCCGCACCCAGCGGGTGGCTTGTCCGGCCACTTCCGCGTCCTCCACCTCCACCAGCGTCTCCAGGTTCACCAGCGAGAGGGGATCCAGGTTGAAGCTGCCCACCAGCAACCGCTGGCCGTCCACCACCGCCGCCTTGGCATGCAGGGTGGTGGCCGTCCACTCGTGGATGCGCACCCCCCCGCGCAGCAGGGTGCGGTACAGGCGCATGGTGGCCGCGCGGGCGAAGGGCACGTCGCTGCGGCCGGCCAGCAGCAGGTGCACTTCCACGCCTCGTCGTGCTGCGCGGGTGAGGGCTCGCACGAAGCCCCGGTCCGGCAGAAAGTACGCATGGGCCAGCACCACCTCGCGCCGGGCCTGCTTCAGCGCCGCCAGGTAGCGCGCCCTCAATCGCCACCCACCGCCGAAGCCCGACAGGAGGATGCGCACCGGACCTGCCGTCAGCGCGGACGCTCCCGCGTTGAGCCTCGCGCCCAGCTGCGCGCAGATGTCGCCCCGCAACTCCAGCGCCAGGTCCGCCCACCCCGGCCTGCCTTCCTCCGCCGCGTAGTGGTCTCCGATGTTGATGCCGCCGAGGAAGGCCACCGAGTCGTCCACGAGCAGGATCTTCCGGTGGTTGCGCCAGAAGCGGCCCATCAGGAGGACGGAGGTGAGGGGATTGTGGATGCGGAGCTCGATGCCGGCCATGCGCAGGGTGTCCGCCAGCGCGCGGCTCTCGCCGATGGAGCCCCAGCCGTCGACGATGACCTTCACCTTCACGCCCCGCTGGGCCGCGTCGGTGAGGGCCTTGAGGAAGTGCGTCCCTACGCCCTCGCGCTCGAAGGCATATACCTCCAGGTGCACGTGCCGGGTGGCCGAGGCGATGGCCGCGAGCATGCGGGGGTAGGCCTCCGCGCCCCCGTCGAGCAGCGTGATGTGCTGAACCCCCTCCCTCTCCCGCCGGGAGAGGGTCGGGGTGCGGGTAACTCGGGCCTGTGAGCTCATCCGTTCAGCCGCGCGTCAGTCGTCGTGCTTGCGCGCGCCCTTGCCCTTGCCCTTGTGACGGCACTGCTCTCCATCCCAGTACTGGCTGGGGTGGCAGTCGGGGCGGGACTTCATCTCGCTCTTCTTGGTCTTGGGCACGTACCGGGTGTCGCGGAGGACGAGGCAGCCCGGCAGGACGAGGAGGACAGCGGGAAGGAGGAAGAGGGTCTTCTTCATGGCTCGCGCAGCGTAGCGGGAGCACGAGGTGGGAGGCTCTGCTTTCTCGTGAACGATGATTTCTACCGTCTGGCTGTCTGCACTCCGGGCGGGTCGACGCCTCGTGGGCAAATCGGTAGCCTCCCGTTCGTGCCGCCCAGTGAGAAGCCCGTTGTCAGACATCGGAAGATAGGCGCCTACCGCGTGCTCGGAGAGCTGGGGCGCGGAGGCATGGCCCAGGTGTACCGGGGGCTGCACGAGATGTTGCAGCGCGAGGTCGCCATCAAGGAGATGCTCGCCGACCCCATCCGCGACAAGGAGGCCGTGTCTCGCTTCCGCCGTGAGGCGCTCGCGCTCGCCGCCTTCCGCCACCAGAACATCGTCACCCTGTACGACCTGGTGGAGAAGAACGACGTCCTTTTCATGGTGATGGAGTTCGTGGACGGGCCCACCCTGCACGAGCTCATCAAGGAAGGGCCGCTGCCCCCCGAGGTGGGTGCCGCCATCGGGGCGCGCATCGCCGGCGCGCTCGAGCACGCTCACTTCCGTCACATCATCCACCGTGACCTCAAGCCGGCCAACGTGATGCTCTCCAAGGCCGGCGATGTGAAGCTGATGGACTTCGGCGTGGCCAAGGACGCGGGCCTGGAGGCCCTCACCGCGCAGGGCATGGCGGTGGGCACCCCCTCGTACATGTCTCCCGAGCAGGTGACGGGTGCTCCGGTGGACGGGCGCACGGACCTGTTCGCGCTCGGGGTGCTCCTCTACGAGGCACTCTCCGGAGCCCGCCCCTTCCTGGGCCGCAACACCGGCGAGGTCTTCGCCCGCATTCGCGATGGCGACTACACCCCGCTGCAGAAGGTGGCTCCCCACATCCCCAAGCCGCTGGCGGACATCGTCAAGCGCGCCCTCGAGGTGCGACCCGCTGATCGCTTCGCCAACGCCGCCGCCATGCGCCGCGAGCTGGAGATCTTCCTCTCCCAGCGCGTGGGCATGTCCTACGAGGCCCTCCACGTCGGCTTCCTCCGCCACCGCAACAAGCTCACCGAGACCGAGGCGCTCGCCCATCTCACGCAGAAGGAGCTGGACGTCGTCGACGTCTTCGACGCGCAGGCGAAGAAGCTCCTGGCCCGGCCGTGGACCCGGTGGCTCCTCGCCTTTGTCGCCGTCGCTGGAGCCCTCGGCACCGGCCTGGCTCTTACCCACTCGTATTGGATGGGACTGGTGCGCCAGCTCACCATCCGCTGACGCACACAGCCCCGGGAGCACTCGTCATGGGCAAGCTGATCACCGTCGTCCTCGCCATCGCCGCCATCTCGGGCGCCGCTTATTACGCGCTCAACCACGCCTCGAGCCGCTCTTCCGACAGTGGTGCCAGCGCTCCGAAGCGGCAGCTCGACAACGTTCGCGGCGCCGCTGATCGCATCGAGTCCGATGCCGAGCAGCGCGCGCGTGACCTGGAGTCGAAGATGGGGGACGGACAGTAGCCCGTCCCACGGGGGCAACCCGGGGCGCGGGTACCCTCACCCCGTCCCTCTCCCGGGGGGAGAGGGGAGATTGGGCCTACTTGCGGCGGGCGGGGGCGCTCTTCTTCGCCTTCGCTCCCCGGCCCTTCTTCTCGTGCGTCACCGTGACCAGCGTCCCGATGCCTCCTCGCACGAAGAAGTCGCCTTCCACCGTCAGCTTCCTCGGCTGGATGGCTTTCACGATGTCGTCGGCGATGGTGTTGGTCACCTTCTCGTGGAAGGCCCCCTCGTCCCGGTACGACCACATGTAGAGCTTCAGACTCTTCAGCTCCACGCACAGCTCGTCCGGCACGTAGCGAATCTTGAACTTCGCGAAGTCCGGCTGCCCCGTCAGCGGGCAGAGGCAGGTGAACTCCGGCACGTCGAAGGCGATCTCGTAGTCGCGATCCTGCGCGGGGTTGGGAAAGGTCTTCAGTTCCTTGGTCGGCTGGGAAGGCATGGCGGGGTGTCGTCTAACACACAGACGGCGGATTGCAGCCTCTCTGTGTTGAACGCTCCCCCCCCGGCCGGGCGGCCCTCCTGTCCTCCCCCCAACGCCCCCTCTGTCCAGGCGGGTGCAGGCGGGCCGGGGTCACCTTGTGTCTCCAGTATCATGGGCGTAACTCAGATCCTCGCCCCGCATGCTGCCCTCTGATTTCCAGGACATCCTCGCGTGCGTCCCCCAGGCCGCGGTTCGGCTTGGACCGGACCTGCGCGTGGAGTGGCTGGAGCCGGACTTCAGTGCCAAGACGGGCATGGTCCTCCAGGTGGGAGACCCCGTGCTCTCGGCCCTCGAGGGCGGTTGGGGCCGGGATGCCCTGGAGCGCGCCCTGCGCGAGGGCCGCGGCCACTCGGGCCATGCCATCACCTCGGGCCTCAAGCAGGTTCGTATCCGGGTACGTCCCTCGGGTCCCGACGCGGCCCCCGGCTTCTGGCTCCTCTTCGAGCCCTCCGGCGCCGACGATGACGTCGCCTTCGCCCAGGCCCTTCAGGAGATTGCTCGCGAGGTGGGGGAGACACTGGACGTGGACAGCGTGTGCAAGGCCGCGGTGCTGGCCGTGGTGCGCTGCGCGCAGGTGCGCCGCGCCGAGGTGTACCTGGCCGAGGAGGGCCAGTCCCTGCGCCGCGTGGCAGTGTCCGACCTGGCCAGCGCCGACTCGCCCGAGGACGCGCTCGAGGACCATGCCGACTCCTTCGAGGCGGCGCTCGCCACCCGCCAGCCCCAGATTGGCGTCCAGCGCGGCTACGGAGACTCGGTGGGCTCCATCTTCGCCGCGGTGCCGCTGCTGTCCCAGAAGCGCGCCCTGGGGCTGCTCGTCCTCTACAAGGAGCAGGGCACCTCCTTCTCCCTGCGCGAGCTGGACCTGTGGAGCGCGGCGGCCGGGCAGGTGGCGGTGACGGTGGAGAACGCGCGCTTGTTGCGCGAGACCCAGGCGGCCCTTCGTGTGCGCGAGGAGTTCATGTCCATCGCCTCGCACGAGCTGAAGACGCCCCTGACTCCGCTCAAGCTCACGTTGCGCGCCATGGAGCGCAGCCTCGCCCAGGGACAGCGGGTGGAGCTCTCCAGCGTCATCAAGTCCAAGCGGCAGGTGGATCGACTGGAGCGGCTGGTGAACGAGTTGTTGGATGTGTCGCGGCTGGAGGAGCGCCAGCTCTCCTTGCAGCTTGCACCGTTGGAGCTGGGCCACCTGGTGGCGGAGGTGGTGGACCAGTTCCGCCACACCCTCGAGCGCCCCTTCAGCCTGACGGTGCCGCGCGAGCACCTCTGGTTGCAGGCGGACCGGGAGCGGCTGGAGCAGGTGCTCGTCAACCTGCTGGAGAACGCGGACAAGTACAGCCCCAAGGGCGAGCCCATCTCCGTGGAGGTGGAGGCGCTGCCCAGCGAGGCGCGCTTGCACGTGAGGGACCGGGGCATCGGCATTCCGACGCAGGATCAATCGCGCCTCTTCCAGCGCTTCTACCGGGCGGGCAACTCCCCGTACCGCCACTTTGGTGGGCTGGGGCTGGGACTTTTCATCAGCCACTCCATCGCCCAGCTGCACCAGGGCGAGCTGTCCATGTCGAGCGCCGAGGGCCAGGGCTCCACCTTCACCCTGGGCCTGCCGCGCATGTCCCCGAGCGAGGTGCGCCGCCTGCCGCGCCGGGTGCTGCTGCTGGATGAGGACCCGGTGCAGGAGCTGACCGCCGAGCGCGTGTTGCGTGCCGAGGGCTTCGAGGTGCTCACCGCACATGGGGGCGTGGACTCGCTGCGCCGCGCCTCGGCCCTGCCGGTGGACCTGGTGCTGTTGTCGGAAGGCGCCCCGCCCACGCAATTGGGCCTCTTCCTGTCCGCCTTCGCCGAGCTGCCGCGCGCCCGGCCCATCCCCATCGTCCTGGCCGGGGCCTCTCGGCCTGCCTGGGCCCACCCGGACCACTCGATGTGTTCCCGGCCCTACCGGGAGCAGGAGCTGCTCGCCGCCGTGCGCGCCACGCTGGGCCTGATCGGCGAGCGCGGACGCGCCGGGGAGCCCACCTCCTGTCCGGAGCGCGTTCCCCTGGAAGCCCTCATGCTGCCGTGAGGCCCTCACCGGGCCCCCGCTCCCCCGGGCGCCCCAGGCGCTTACGGGCGCTCATTTCTTCTTGCCTGCTTACACGGGTTGACGCGGTGCAATAGACTCTCCGCGTCAATCGGGATTCTTCCGCCAAGAGGGAGCGCTGATGCCGCAGCACCAAGGCCCGGGCCGCTATGGACTGTACGAACCGGACACCGAGCACGACGCCTGTGGCGTGGGGTTCGTGGCCCACATCCAGGGTGAAAAGTCGCGCGGCATCGTCGAGGACGCGCTGGAGCTGCTCAACCGGCTGAGCCACCGGGCCGCGGCAGGGAGGGACCCCGAGACGGGGGATGGTGCCGGCATCCTGATGCAGCTCCCCCATCGCCTCTTCGAGCGCGAGCGGCTGGGCTTCGCGCTGCCGCCTCGCCGCCAGTACGGCGTGGCCATGGTGTTCCTCCCCTCGGACGCGGAGGCTCGCATTGCCTGCGAGGCCGCCCTGGAGCAGGTGGCCGCCGACGAGGGCCAGCGCGTGCTCGGCTGGAGGGACGTGCCGGTGGAGCCCTCGCACCTGGGCCGGCTGGCCCGCGAGGGGGCCCCCGTCATCCGCCAGCTCTTCGTCGCTCGGCGCCGGGTGGTGCCCAGCGCCTTCGAGCGCAAGCTGTTCCGCATCCGCAAGCTGGCCGAGCGCCGTATCCGCGAGCGCGCGTTGGACCCGGACGGCCAGTTCCACGTGGCCAGCTTCTCGGCGGAGACGCTCATCTACAAGGGCCTGCTCCTGCCCCGGCAGCTCCCGCGCTTCTACGTGGACCTGCAACACCCCGAGTGCGTGAGCGCGCTGGGCCTGGTGCACTCGCGCTTCTCCACCAACACCTTCCCCACCTGGGAGCTGGCGCAGCCGTTCCGCTACATCGCGCACAACGGTGAAATCAACACGCTGCACGGCAACCGCAACTGGATGAACGCTCGGCGCGGGCTGCTGCAGTCGGCCAAGTTCGGCGGCAGCCTGGAGCCCCTCTTCCCCATCATCGTCCCCGGGAAGAGCGACTCGGCGCAGTTCGACAACATGGTGGAGCTGCTGTGCCTGGGCGGGCGCCCGCTGCCCCACGCCATGATGATGATGATTCCCGAGGCGTGGGAGGGCCACGCGCTCATGAGCGACGAGCGGCGCGCCTTCTACGAGTACTCCAGCGCCCTGCTGGAGCCGTGGGACGGGCCGGCCGCCATCGCCTTCACCGACGGGCAGCTCATCGGCGCCACGCTGGACCGCAACGGCCTGCGCCCCGCGCGCTACCTCGTCACGGAGGACAACCGCATCATCCTCGCCTCGGAGACGGGCGTCATCGACGTGCCCGCCTCGCAGGTGCGCCGCAAGGGCCGCCTCACCCCGGGCCGCATGCTGCTGGTGGACACGCTCGAGGGCCGCATCCTCGAGGACGAGGAGGTCAAGCGCGACATCACCACGCGCTGGCCCTACCGGCGCTGGCTGCAGAACAACGTCTTCACCTTCGATGACCTGCCTACGGTGCCCGCGCCGCAGCGGCTGAGCGGCGAGGAGCTGTGGCGGCTCCAGCGCGCCTTCGGCTACACGGACGAGGACGTGCGGCTGCTGCTGCGGCCCATGGCCGAGGGCGGCAAGGAGCCGGTGGGCTCCATGGGCACCGACACACCTTTGGCGGTGCTCAGCGAGCAGTCGCCCTCGCTCTTCAACTACTTCCATCAGCTCTTCGCGCAGGTGACCAACCCGCCCATCGACCCCATTCGCGAGTCGCTGGTGATGACGCTGGCCACCGGGCTGGGGCCGGAGGGCAACACCTTCGAGGAGACGCCGGAGCAGTGCCACCGCCTGTCTCTGCCGGGCCCCATCCTCACCAACGGGCAGCTGGCGAAGCTGGCGGCCATCCGCAACGAGGGCATCTTCGAGACGCAGCCGCTGAGCCTCCTGTACCCGGTGGATGGGGGCGAGGGCGCGCTGGAGGCGGCGGTGGAGCGGCTGTGCAACGCGGCCGTGGAGGCGGTGGACGCGGGCTCCAACATCCTCGTGCTGAGCGACCGGGACGTGGACGCGGCCCGGGCCGCCATTCCCGCGCTGCTGGCCGTGTCCGCCGTGCACCAGCGGCTCGTGCGCGATGGCATCCGCATGTACACGGGCCTCGTGCTGGAGACGGCCGAGGCGCGCGAGGTGCACCACTTCGCGTGTCTCTTCGCCTATGGCGTCTCCGCGGTGAATCCCTACCTCGCGTTGGACACGCTGCGCGCTCTGGCGGACGCGGGCGAGCTGCCGGTGGACCAGGAGAAGGCGCAGGAGAACTTCATCCACGCCATCGAGGAGGGGCTGCTCAAGGTGATGTCCAAGATGGGCATCTCCACGCTCCAGTCCTACCGCGGCTCGCAGCTCTTCGAGGCCGTGGGCCTGGAGAGGCGGCTGGTGGAGCGGCACTTCACCGGGACGCCCTCGCGGGTGGAGGGCGTGGGCCTGCCAGAGCTGGGGCGCGAGGTGAGCGAGCGGCACGCGCTCGGCTTCGGCCCGGCGGCGGAGCATGAGGCGGAGCTGCTCCCCGTGGGTGGTCAGTACCAGTGGCGTCGCCGGGGCGAGACGCACAAGTGGAACCCCGCCACCATCGCGAAGCTGCAGCAGGCGGCGCGCACGAATGACGCCGCGCTCTTCGCCGAGTACTCGAAGCTGGCGGACGACGAGTCACGTGCGTTCTGCAACCTGCGCGGGCTCCTGGAGGTGGCGGCCGAGGGCCGTACCCCCGTGCCCCTGGAGGAGGTGGAGCCGGCGTCGGAGATCGTCAAGCGCTTCGTCACCGGTGCCATGTCCTTCGGCTCCATCAGTGCCGAGGCCCACGAGACGCTGGCCATCGCGATGAACCGGCTGGGCGGACGCTCCAACAGCGGCGAGGGTGGCGAGGAGTCGCGCCGCTACACACGCGATGAGAACGGGGACCTGCGGCGCAGCGCCATCAAGCAGGTGGCCAGCGCGCGCTTCGGTGTCACCACCGAGTACCTGGTCAACGCGGCCGAGCTTCAAATCAAGATGGCTCAGGGTGCCAAGCCCGGCGAGGGCGGACAGCTCCCGGGCCACAAGGTGGACGAGCGGATTGCCCGGGTGCGCTGGTCCACGCCGGGCGTGACGCTCATTTCTCCGCCGCCGCACCACGACATCTACTCCATCGAGGACCTGGCGCAGCTCATCTATGACCTGCAGTCGGTGAACCCGGCGGCACGGGTGAGCGTGAAGCTGGTCAGCGAGGTGGGCGTAGGCACCATCGCCGCGGGCGTAGCCAAGGCCGGAGCGGGAGGCGTGGTCATCTCTGGCTACGAGGGCGGCACGGGCGCCTCGCCGCTCTCCAGCATCAAGCACGCGGGCCTGCCGTGGGAGCTGGGGCTGGCCGAGACGCAGCAGGTGCTGGTGCACAACGGCCTGCGCGGGCGCATCCGCGTCCAGGTGGACGGCGGCCTGCGCACCGCTCGGGATGTGCTCGTCGCCACGCTGCTGGGCGCCGAGGAGTTCGGCATGGCCACCGCGAGCCTCATCGCGCTCGGGTGCATCATGCTGCGCAAGTGCCACCTCAACACCTGCTCGGTGGGCATCGCCACCCAGGACGCGGGCCTGCGCGAGCGCTTCCACGGCAAGCCTGAGCATGTGGTGAACTTCTTCCATCTGGTTGCCGAGGACCTGCGGCAGCAGATGGCTGCCCTCGGCGTGCGCCGTCTGGACGAGCTGGTGGGCCGGGTGGACCTGCTGCGGCAGCGGCCTGCCTCGGACCACTGGAAGGTGAAGCGGGTGGACCTCTCTGGGTTGCTCGCGCTTCCCAGTGCTCCCGCCGACGAGCCCCGACGCTGCGACTCGCCGTGGAGCAAGGACGTGTCGGACCACCTGGACCATGAGCTGCTCCGGGACGCCAAGGCGACACTGGAGGGTGGAGCACCCACGCTGCTGGTTCGGCCGGTGAGCAACACGCACCGCGCGGTGGGGGCGATGCTCTCGGGCGAGATCGCCAAGCGCTACGGCTCGCGCGGGCTTCCGGATGGGCAGCTGCGCATTCGCCTGCAGGGCTCGGCGGGGCAGAGCTTCGGGGCCTTCCTCGCCAGCGGCGTGACGCTGGAGCTGGAGGGCGATGCCAACGACTACCTCGGCAAGGGGCTCTCCGGCGGACGCGTCATCGTCTACCCGCCCGGAGGCAGTCGCTTCGTCCCCGAGGACAACGTGCTCGTGGGCAACACCGTCCTCTACGGCGCCACGGCCGGCGAGGTGTACCTGCGCGGGCTCGCGGGCGAGCGCTTCGCGGTGCGCAACAGCGGCGCCCAGGCCGTCGTCGAAGGCGTGGGCGACCACGGTTGTGAGTACATGACGGGTGGCGTGGTGGTGGTGCTCGGGCACACCGGGCGCAACTTCGCCGCCGGCATGAGCGGAGGCATGGCCTTCGTGCTCGACCGCGAGCGCTCCTTCCGCGACCGGTGCAACCTGGAGATGGTGGAGCTGGAGTCGCTCGTGGACGAGTCGGAAATCTGGCTCGTGCACGGGATGATCGAACGGCACCTGCACCATACGAACAGCAAGCTGGCGCAACGAGTGCTCGACAACTGGGAGCGGATGGTCCCGCAGTTCGTGAAGGTGATGCCCACCGACTACAAGCGCGTGCTCCAGGCTCGCCGGGCGGCCCGTAAGCCGCCTCCGGCCTCCCCGCCGCGTCTCCAGGTCGTGGGAGGGGAGGGCTGAGCCATGGGAAAGACGACTGGCTTCATGGAGTGGCAGCGCGTGCACGCCCCCAAGCGGGAGAAGTCCGAGCGGGTAGGGGACTCGCGCGAGTTCGTCCTGCCGCTGTCCGCCGAGGAGGCGAAGCGGCAGGCGGGGCGCTGTATGGACTGTGGTGTGCCCTTCTGTCAGCAGGGCTGTCCGCTGGGCAATCCCATCCCGGACTTCAACGACGCGGTGTTCCGGGGGAAGTGGAAGGAGGCCTTCCTCGCGCTGAGCGGCACCAACAACTTCCCCGAGTTCACCGGACGGCTGTGCCCGGCCCCGTGCGAGGCCGCCTGCGTCCTCGGTATCAACCAGGACCCGGTCACCATCGAGCAGATGGAGAAGGAGATCATCGAGCGGGCCTTCGCTGAGGGCTGGGTGCGTGCCCGGCCTCCGGTGAGCCGCACGGGCAAGCGCGTGGCGGTGGTGGGCTCGGGGCCCGCGGGACTGGCGGCGGCGGCCCAGCTCAATCAGGCGGGGCACAGCGTCACCGTGTACGAGCGGGACGACCGGCCCGGAGGTCTGCTTCGCTACGGCATTCCCGACTTCAAGATGGAGAAGTCCGTGCTGGACCGGCGGCTGAAGCTGCTGGAAGCCGAGGGCGTGGAGTTCCGCTGTGGCGTGGACGTGGGCCGCGAGCCGGGCTTCCAGGCGCTGCGTGCGCAGTACGACGCCGTGGTGCTGGCCATGGGCGCGACGAAGGCGAGGGAGCTCGAGGTGCCCGGGCGCGAGCTGTCCGGTGTGGTGCAGGCCATGGAGTACCTGAAGCACCAGAACCGGGTGGTGGCGGGGCTGGCCACGCGCGAGCCTCGGCTGGACGCGGCGGGCAGGCGGGTGCTCATCCTGGGCGGAGGCGACACGGGCTCGGACTGTCTGGGCACGGCGTTGCGCCAGGGCGCGGCGAGCGTGACGCAGGTGGAGCTGATGCCGGCTCCTCCCAAGGTGCGTGCCGACGGCAATCCGTGGCCGCGCTGGCCGCTCATCTTCCGCACCTCGTCGAGTCAGGAGGAGGGCGGGGCGCGCGAGTTCGGGCTGATGACGAAGCAGCTCGTTGGCGTGGACGGGCGGCTCCAGGCGCTGCACGCCGTGCGGGTGGAGCTCCAGCGCGAGGCCAGTGGAGCACCTCGGTTGGTGGAGGTGCCCGGCTCCGAGACGGTCTACGAGGTGGACCTGCTGGTGCTGGCCATGGGCTTCACGGGGCCGGATACCGGGCTGCTCGCGGAGCAGCTGGGTGTGAAGCTCTCGCCGCGAGGCAACGTGCAGGTGGACGCGCACTTCGCCACGTCGGTGGACGGCGTGTATTGCGCGGGTGATGCGAGCCGCGGGGCGAGCCTCATCGTCTGGGCTCTCGCGGACGGGCGCGAGGCGGCAAAGGCCGTCGACACGTACCTGACCCGGGAGTCCTCGGCGCTGCCGACGAAGGGCAAGGACTGCGCCTTCGGCTGAGCCCCGGGGGCTTGAAGGCAGGAGGCCCTCCGGGCCCGGTCGCGAGCAACTGGTCCGACCATCGGACCAGTTCGTGAAGAGCGCGGCCGGACTCGGAGGTTGTGCGTTACTCCATTTCTTCCGGCAGGGGCGTGCGAAGGAACATCAAGCCCGTTCCCTTCCGCGCAGTAGTGATGACGCGAAATCCCTGGCCAGCAATTCGGACGAGCTCCTCTTCGCTGGCTTTTCCACTGGCCAGCCATGTGTCGGCTTCTTCTCTTGTGGCGAAGGTCTGGGAGACGACGACTGACTCGATGGCTGGGATGTAGAACTTGCGAAAGTACTCGCGGTACTCGTCCAGCTTTTGGATGTCGCGCACGTAGAGCAGCGCCACTGCGGCGATCCGGAGCGCTTCGTCTTCTGGGGAGCCCTCCTGGTACTTCTCGTTCACAGTCCCCAGTGCTTGCAGGACGGGATCCACATCGAAGTTGAGTTGTTTCACGGTTGTGCCTTGCTCCCTCTACCGGCGGATGCGGCGCCGCGTCACGGTGATGTCCACTGCGGGGGCGGGGCTCTCGCCCGTGCCTGGCGCCGACGCTTTGCGCACCCCGAGCACCAGTCGGCTGCCCTCGGGGCCTCGGATGCTCTGGACGGCTTCCGTGAAGCCGAGCTCCACCACTGGACGTCCGTTGATTCGCACGATGCCGTCCCCCGTGACGAGCCCCGCCTCGGCTGCACCTCCGCCCGGCATCACCTCGCCCAGCACCAGTGCGTCCTCCCTCGGCGCCAGCACCGCGCCGATTCCCACCAGCTCCACCTGCGGTTCTTCTCCTTCCTCTGTTTTCCGCAGCTCGATGACCTGGGGCGGCGTGGCGTCAGGGCGCACGCTGACTCCCGAGAGGAGCCGGCTGTGGTGCTTCTCGGCGGAGACGTACAAGGTCACCTCGCCCACCGGCAGCCCGTCGAGAGTGAACTGGCCCTGGGCATCCGTGAGTGCGTCGTAGCGCACGGACAGGGCTCCCCCCGTGCCAAAGCCCTCGATAGCGATGCGCGCGCGCTCCAGCGGGAGGCCCGAGCCCTCCTCCAGCACTCGTCCCGTCAGCTTCGCCCCGCGCGCGAGCGAGAAGTTCGCCGTCACCGCTCCCGAGGTCCCCTTGGGGACCTCCACGCCTGTCTCGGATGGGGCGTAGCCGTGTGCGGCCACCTGTACCCGGTAGCTGCCGGGCGGCACTCCGGCCAGCTCGTAGTGCCCCTGCGCGTCGATGAACGAGAGCTGCGCGAAGCCTTCGCTCTGGATGGGGCCCCGCTTCGTGAGTACGTCCAGGGTAAAGGAGGGCAGGGGCTTGCCGGTGGTCGCATCACGCACCGTGCCCACCAGCTTCGCCCCCTGCGCGAGCGTCAGCACCAAATCCTTCCGGCCCGCAGCCACATCCCGGAGCTCCCCGGGCGCCAACCCCATCAGTCTCGCGGTGACGTCGTAGCTCCCCGGCTCCAGGCCCTCGACCTTGAAGCGCCCCTCCTGGTCCGTCACCGTCTCGTAGCCGAGCTCATCTCCATACCTTCGCGGCCAGGCGCTCGCGGACACCACCGACACCAGCGCCCCGGTCACCGCTGTTCCGCCTCCGGTCACCACGCGCCCCGCCAGCGACTCGCCCAGCGGCGCGGCCGTGGTGCCCTCGCGCTTGCCCAGCTTCACCACCAGCCGGCGTGACAGCACCGCCGACGGCGTCACCTCGGCTCGAGCGGAGGCATGGGCCGGATGGCGAGCCTCCACGATGGCTCCCTCGGGGGCTCGGAAGCGGAACTCCCCGCGCTCATCCGACGTGTAGCGGTCCGCCGTGGGAAAGAGCACCGACTCTTCGCCCCGGCCGGTGAGCATCCGCACCTGCGCTCCGGCCACGGGCTGTCCATCCGCTCCCTCCACCCGCCCCAGCAGCTCCACCTCGGGCGTCAGGGCGAGCACGAGGTCCGAGATGCGCTGGCCCGGCACGGCCGTGAATCGGATGGGGCTCTGTCCCCACTCGGGACCGAAGGGCAGATAGCCTCGCGCCATCACCACCGCGAGCTGCCACGTGCCCGCCGTGGAGGGGACGAAGCGGAACCGGCCACTCGCATTGCTGCGCGCGGACGTGGCGCCTCCCGGCCCCGCGAACGTCAGCTCGGCGCCTTCCACCCCTTCTCCCGTGGTGGCCGAGATGACGCGGCCCTCGAAAGCTCCATGTGGCTCGGTGGAGTCCTCGGCGCGCGTGGCCGGCACCAGGCGCGTGGGCATCGCTTTGGCGGCTTGGGCGGACTCCCGCTCCGGCTTCGGTGGCGGAGGTGTCACGGCAGGGGCGGCCGCCGGCTTGGGGTCTACGGTTCCTCCCGTCCGCGTGGCCTGAGGCTCCTGTTCTCCGCCGCGCTCCCGAAGGACGAGCAGCAGACCCCCCACCAGCACCAGCACGATGACGAGCAACCCAAGTGTGCGCTTCCGGTCCATGGCGCGGAAGGCTAGCGCAACCCCAGAGTCCTTCTTGTAGCTTCGCGCTCCTCCAACCCCAGGGAGGAACGTACATGAAGGTCCATGGTCATCCGATGAGCACCTGTACCCGCAAGGTGCTGACGACTCTCGCTGAGAAGGGCCGTGAGGCTCAGTTCGTGCTGGTGGATTTGTCGAAGGGCCAGCAGAAGTCCCCCGAGTACGTGGCGAAGCACCCCTTCGGCGTCATCCCCTACCTCGAGGATGACGGCTTCTCCATGTACGAGTCGCGCGCCATCATCCGCTACCTCGACGCGAAGCTGCCGGGGCCCAAGCTCACCCCGAGCGATGCGCCCTCGTTCGGTCGCATGGAGCAGTGGATGAGCATCGAGCAGTCCTATTTCACCTCGTCCGCCATGGCCATCGTCATGGAGCTCATGTTCAAGGCCATGCGCGGTGGCGGTGCGCCCGACATGGACAAGGTGAACAAGGGTCGTGACGGAAGCGCCCGGGCGCTCGACGTCGCGGACCGGGCCCTCATGTCGCAGGCCTACCTCGCGGGCGACACGTTCTCCCTCGCGGACATCTGCTGGATGCCCTACCTGCAGTACCTCTCGGCCACCCCCCACGGCACCCTCATCACCGAGCGCCCGCACGTGAAGTCCTGGTGGCAGCGCATCAGCACCCGTCCCTCGTGGAAGAAGGTGAACGGCTAGTCTGAAGCACCCTGGAGTGCCCGTCCGTGCGGGTCCGGAGGAACGCCTCGCGGTGTCCCGGACCCGCTCGGTCCTGGCCGATGGCCGGGATGTAGCGCATCCCCTTCACACCTCGCGCTTGGAGCAGACCGCTCTCCTGGTCGCATGCCCGGCGGCCGCGAATCCGTCCACATGGATGCGGACAAGTTCGCCTTCCGACGTTATCTTGGAAGTCATGCCGAAGGCATTACCGCAAAAGTTGGTTTCCCTGCCCGGCAGGTGGTTGCGTCACTGGCTCACCCGGGAACAGCTCCATCTGCTCGCGGGCGACGACGTCTACTCCCGGGGCAAGTCGTTGGCCGCCAAGGGGCGGGTGCTGTCCTGGCTCGCGGCGGAGGACGTGCTGCACGGAGCGATCCGGAGTCGGGGCGGAGGTCACCTCCCGGTGTCGGTGTCCGCGAACGAGCAGGGCCTGCTCGGCAACTGCCCGTGCTCCAGCTTCCAGGCAGCCCGCATCTGCGAGCACGTGGTGGCGCTCGGGTTGGCTGTCCTCGAGGCCATCACGCCAGAAGAGGGAGGCACCTCGTCCGCAGGGAAGGAGGAGCCACTGCCGCGTACTCCTGAGGAGGTGTCAGCCTGGTTGGAGGCGCATCACGTCTCCCACCTGCGCTCCATCACCGTCTCGGAGCTGGAGTCTCTCCTGCCGCGGGGATTCTCCATCATCCGCCGGCTCTACCTCGTAGAGGGGTACTCGGTCGTCTCCATCCTGGATGGGTCCAGGCCGCTGCCCGATAGCTGGTCCGAGAAGGAGCAGGAGGTCTTCAGGCGGGCCGCGTGGCTTCGGGCTCGCGTCGAGGCCCAGCGCGTGAGCCTGGGGCTGGAGCAGGAGCGCAACCGTCGTGCACCGCCGCGGCCTACGGATGCGCGGCTCGTGCCCCTCGAGCAGCTGCTCCAACAGGAGCGGGCCCGGGTGCGTGAGCACGCTGTCCCCCGCCTCCTGCCCGACAACGAGCGCCTGCTCTACTTCCCGGAGAATCGCCCAGTCGCTCACGTGCACGAGTCCGGGTATGGCCTCTCCAGGACGAGCACCTTCTCGGAGCACTTCCACCACCGGTGTGTGCGGGTGGATCTGCCCCAGCTTCTCGACGGCGAGGAGGGGGCCTGCTCGTGCTCGATATGTCCTTCGCGGGGGCCGGCGCGCTGCCGTCATGCCCTCACTGCGCTCGATCTCTTGCTCGCCGCGCTCGGGGACTCGAGGCGGGCGGCGGAGAACGCGCGGCTCGCCGATCGGCTCTTCGTGGCTCCCGCTCGGGAGCTGCTGGCTGCCATGGACAGGGTGGGCCTCGAGTTCCGCGTCCGCCGGGAGTCCAGCTCCACCACCGCTCAGGTCAGCTTCCACCTGGAGGGCTTCGATGATGGGGAGCCTCGCTTGCGGCCCTACCTCCACCGGTCGCTGAAGCGGGGAGGCTTGTCCAAGGGAACGCAGGTGGCTCCGCGCGATGAGGCCGAGGCCCGCGCCGCCCTCGTCTCCTCTGAAGAGGTGGAGGCCTTCGAGCTGTGCCGCCTCGTGTCGCGGATGCATGACCCGGGAGATCGCCGGCGGGTGCTCGTCCAGGCGCTGAAGTTGTTGGAGCACCACCCCCGGCTGGTGCTCGAGTCGAAGCCGGAGGTGCCGTTGCGGGTGCGCTCCGTACTGCTCGGCTTCGCCATCGAGGAGGACGAGGAGGCGCAGGAGGGACTCCGGGTACGCCCCACCTTCGGAGGCGAGTCAGTCCCCATGCGCGTCCTGCAAGGGCTGATGGTGTCGCGGGCTCCCCAGCCGTGGCTGTACGTGGAGCACGAGCCACCGCGAGTGTCGCTGGTGTCCGCCTCGCCCGAGGCCCTGGTGGTGCTCGGCCCCGTGGTGGAGTACGGAGGGCGGCTGCCCGCCTCGGCGCGCGGGGAGCTGTTGCGCCGGCTCGGCGGGGTGGAGTCGGCCTTTCCCCTGTCTCTTTCCGCGTCCCTGGAGGCGCGCGAGGTCCCCGCCGAACCCGGGCTGTTGCTGCGCCTGCGGCCCACGGGAGGGGAGTCGCTGGAGGGGGAGCTGCTCGTTCGGCCACTGTCCGAGGGTCCTCCGTTGGTGCCGGGTGAGGGCGCTGACGTCGTCCGAGGCCTGCGGGGCCGTGAGCGGGTGATGGCGCGGAGGAACCTGGAGGCTGAGCGCAACGAGGCCGCCGCGCTGCTGGAGCGGCTGGGGCTGCCGGTGGAGTCTCGCGGGTACTTCACCCTGGAGGGGCCGGAGGCGGCGCTCGGCTTCCTCGAGCGGCTGGAGCCCCTGACGGGCCCCTCTCTGCGCGTGGAGTGGGAGGAGCGGCCGTGGAGCGTGGTGCGCTCGCCGGATGCGCGGGGACTGAAGGTGGAGGTGCACCGGGAGCGCGACTGGTTCGGCGTGCAGGGCGGCGTGGAACTGGAGGGAGAGCGCGTGGAACTGGCCGTGCTGCTGGACGCGCTGCGGCGCGGGCACCGCTACGTGCCGCTGGCGCCGGGGCGCTGGATGAAACTCACCGAGGCGCTGCGCGAGCAGCTCTCGCCCCTGGCGGACGTGGCGCACCCCTCGCGGGGCAAGTGGGAGGTGAGTGCGGCGGCGGCCTCCGCGCTGGACGGGCTGGCCGAAGTGGGCGCTCAGGTGGAGGCTCCTCCAGATTGGCGTCGCCTGGCCGGGCGCATCCGCGAGGCCCAGACGATGAAGGTGTCAGTGCCCGCGAACCTGAAGGCCAGGCTGCGCGACTACCAGCGCGAGGGCTTCGTCTGGATGGCGCGGTTAGCAGCGTGGGGCGGGGGTGGGTGCCTGGCGGATGACATGGGGCTGGGCAAGACGCTGCAGGCGCTCGCACTGCTGCTGCACCGCGCGGAGGCTGGTCCTGCGCTGGTGGTGGCGCCCACCTCGGTGTGCTTCAACTGGGTGCGCGAGGCGGCGCGCTTCGCTCCCTCGCTGAAGGTGCATGCCTACCGCGAGGCGGAGCGCGAGGAGTTGCTCTCTGGCCTGGGTGCAGGGGACGTGGTGGTGGTGAGCTACTCGCTGCTGATGCGCGAGGCCAGGCGCTTCTCCGAGGTGTCCTTCGCCACACTGGTGCTGGACGAGGCCCAGGCGGTGAAGAATCCGGACACGGCACGGGCCAAGGCGGTGCGAGCGTTGAATGCAGAGGCCCGCATGGCCCTCTCGGGCACGCCGGTGGAGAACCGGCTGTCGGAGCTGTGGAGCCTCTACCGGCTCATCTTCCCGGGGCTGCTGGGCAGTCGCGAGTCCTTCCGGGAGCGCTTCGCCGGGCCCATCGAGCGGACGAAGGATCCGCAGGCGCGCGCGGCCCTGGCTCGGGTGGTGCGGCCCTTCCTGTTGCGGCGCACCAAGGTGGAGGTGGCGCGCGAGCTGCCGCCCCGCTTGGAGACGGTGGTTCCTATCACCCTCTCCGAGGGCGAGCGCCGGCTGTACGAGGACACGCGGTTGGCGGCGTTGGCTCGGCTGGCGGACGCGCGCGGCCCGAAGAAGCGCTTCGAGGTGCTGGCAGCACTCACCCGGCTGAGGCTCGCGGCCTGTCACCCGAGGCTGGTGGATGCGGACTCGCCGCTGCCCTCCTCGAAGCTGGAGCGCCTCCTGGAGGTGGTGGAGTCGGTGCGCGCCGAGGGAGGTCGGGCGCTCGTCTTCAGCCAGTTCGTCAAACACCTGGCGCTGGTGCGTGAGGCCCTGGAAGCGCGCGGCGTGCCGCTGCAGTACCTGGACGGCCAGACGCCCGCGGCCGATCGGGAGACGCGGGTGACGGCCTTCCAGCAGGGCGAGGGGGACGTCTTCCTCATCTCGCTCAAGGCGGGGGGCACGGGCCTCAACCTCACGGCGGCGGACCATGTGCTGCACTTGGATCCATGGTGGAACCCGGCGGTGGAGGACCAGGCCACGGACCGGGCACACCGCATTGGCCAGACGAAGCCCGTCACCGTGACGCGCCTCATCTCCGAGGGCACCATCGAGGAGGCCATCCTCGCGCTGCACGAGGAGAAGCGCGACCTGGCCAACAGCCTGCTGTCCGAGGCGGACGGGGCGGCAGCGCTCTCCACCGAGCAGCTCCTCGGGCTGTTGCGCTACGGGCCCGAGGGAGAGGGCTCCGCCGGAGAGAGCCTCGCTACGCCTCCGGTCCGGGCGTCACGGCGCGCGGCGGAGCGCGGCTCGTCACCGGGATGAGGCCCGCGTGAGGACGCGGAAGTCGGTGGGCTTCACCCCGAGCCGCGTGAGTGCCATGTGGGCCCTCGGGTGGAGGAAGGTGGCCAGCTCCACCTCGCGCTGCTGGGCATAGCTGCTCCTCACGGCCTCGGGCGTGTAGCCCGGGTGGCACATCAGCTCGGTGACACCTTGCTCGGGCAGCGTGGCGAGATGCTCCTCCAGGCGCTCCAGCGTCCACCAGGCCTCCGCCCCTGTGTCACCGAGGAAATGGTCATTGGTGCGTACACCGTGGGCTTGCAGCGCGCGGCGCATGTCCGGGCTGGTGGAGCGCACCGGCAGCCGAAGCACGCGGGCGGCACGCACCAGCCCCTCGAAGACGCCGGGGTGCAGGTACAGGTGTTTGTGCACATCTACGTGCGTGGCTGGCTGGCCGAGCAGCATGTCCAGCCGCTCCAGTTGGGCGAGCACCTCCGCCTCCACCACGTCCGGCGTCAGGTGCGCGGCGAGCGGCTCCGAGAAGGCCCCACCTTGGAGGGACTCGCCGGGGAAGGCGGACCACACGGGGAGGCCGCGCGAGAGGTTGAGGTGAAGGCCGATGGGCAGGCCCTGGGCCTCGTGGGCAGCGGCCTCGGAGTAGGGCGTGTTCACCATCAGCGTCGCCGAGGAGACGATGCCCTCCTGCATGGCGCGGAGGATGCCTCGGGTGACGGCCGGGTCGTACCCCAGGTCGTCCGCGTTGATGATGAGGGCTCGCTCCGGACGGCTCATACTGGAGCCCCGGTGGGCTCGCGGCCCCTCACCACGGTGAGCAGCAGGGCCCCCAGGCCGAAGAGGATGGTGGCCAGGGCGACGAGCGCTCCCAGCACGGGCACGCGCCCCACCAGCGTCAGCAGCACCAGCCCCACCAGCAGCGCCAGGACGAGGTGGGTCCCCGTCTTGTGGAAGCGCTCCAGCAGCCACTGGCCGAGGAACAGGCCCACCACCGGGAAGGACAGGGCGATGGCGAGGGCGTAGAGGCCCAGGATGAAGAGGGCGATCCACCAGCCTCCGAGCAGCAGGCCCACGAGGAAGACGAAGCTGGCGAGCAGCGGGATGCTCACGAAGAGCGCGGCTCCCCAGCCCAGGCTCGGCAAGGGACGCTGGCGCAGCATGGTGCTCACCCGGCGCGCGAAGCGGGGCGCGAGCAGGGCGAACAGCAGCCCCAGCGCGAACAGCCCCACGAGCGAGCGCAGCCAGAAGTAGAAGCCCTGAACGAGGCCTCGCTCCTTCTCGTGCTCGGGGGCGAGATGCTCCAGGGAGCCCGCCACTACGGCACCGGGTGCCAACTGTGCATCCCGGTCACTGCGGTAGCTCAGGTCCCCATTGATGCGTGCCCCGTCGGTGAGCCGCAGCGTGCCCACCTCCGCGCTCGCGTCCTGTCCCACGGGGGCCGACAGGGTGAGCGTCCCCGCCGCCGCTCGGAGCTCACCCAGTACAGGGGCTTCGACCCGGGCCTCACCTGAGGCGAGGTAGAGGTCCCTTCCCACCTGGGCGTTTGGCATGAGCCGCAGGTTGCCCGCGGCCAGCATGGCATCCTCGCCCACGGGCCCGAGCACGGAGAGCTCGTTACTCGCGGCCCGGAGGCTGCCTCTTATCTGGCTGGAGATCTGGCTGCGCGCCGCGGCGGACATCACATCGCCCTCGACGGTGCCGGAGATGTCCACCTGCTGCCCCGCGACGATGAGGTCTCCCCGGACGGTGCCTTCGATGTTCACGACGCGGCCAAAGGCGTAGAGGTCCTCTTCGATGACCTCCTGGGGGCCCACCTGCACCACGTCCCCGCGACGCAGCTCGGCGGCCGAGGCCAGGCCGGGCACCAGGGCCCAGAGCACCAGCAGGGGGGGGAGCCAGGGGAGCCGGAGACTCCTGTGCCGCTCGACCTTCGTGGACATGGCGTGTCCCTCCCGCGCGTAAGGGTCCATCTTTCACGCTGGAGGTCTCTCGTCACCCGGGCAAGGCACCCGGAGCGGCCGGGCCTTCCGCCGCAGGCACCATTGCCCGGAGCCCGGTGGGCCGCGCTCAGGGACGCGGGTGGGCCTGGAAGAAGAGCCACATCTGCCCGGTCGCGTCGAGGTCCTGCGTGGTGAAGCCGAGGCCGGCCTCCGGGGGAATGAGGCCCCCGGGCCAGGTGTGGCCCCCGCCCTGCACGGTGCAGAGCGTGACGGCGGTGCCCTGGCCGCAGTTGGTGACCGTGTCGCAGGTGCTGTCGCCCTGGTCGTACGTCGGGATGGCGTCGCCGAGACAGACGTCGATGGTGGCCCAGCGCGCCACCGAGGCCTCCGCGGACGGATAGGCTCCGCCGAGGAAGGGGACGCTGCCGCCCCCGTAGAGGATGACCTGGTCATCCGTGCCGTGGAAGTGCATCACCGAGACCGGACGCACGGGCGAGCAGGGCTCGAAGCCCGCCATGCCAGCCACGGGGGCGATGGCGGCGATCTGCCCCGCGCGCTCACAGGCGAGCCGGTAGGAGAGGAAGCCGCCGTTGGACAGGCCGGTGGCGTAGATGCGTTTGGTGTCCAGGCACAGGCGCGTGTCCAGGTCCGCGAGCATCGCGTCCACGAAGGCCACGTCGTCCACGCGGGGGTTGGCGAACACCGCCGGCCGCAGCACACGCCCGCGTTCCAGCTCCGCGTGTTCTCGGCGTTGGGGTCCGTTGTGCCGGCAACCTCGTTCTGGTTCAGCCCGCGGGGATACACCGCGATGAAGCCCCGGGCCTCCGCCTGCAGGGACATCTGGCTCAGCTGCTCCTGCTGCAGCTCGTTGGAGCCGTAGCCATGGAAGGAGAGCACGACGGGCGTGGGAGCCGCCGCGTCGTAGTTCTGGGGGACGTGGACGCGGTAGAGCCGGGGGCGCCCCTCATGCGTGAGGGTCCAGTTGTAGGTGCCGGGGCCCACGGTGAGCCCGCTGCAGGAGGCGCGCTCTGGAAGCGGCGCTGGGGCAGGGGCCGAGGGGGGGCCATAGTCCGGGGCCTGGGGAGGGGGCTCGGGCTCAGGCCCGGCGGTGCGGCCGGGACAGGCCGCCGTGAACAGCAGCGCGGTGGCGCCGAGGGCGTTCAGCAGGGAGTGGCGAGCGATCATGGCGCCCACTGCTCTAAGGAGCCGGTGCACACCCGGCAGCAGGTGACTTCACCTTCTTCGGGGAATCGCGCCGCCAGTGAACGCTTGCGCTCGTCCCCATCGTTCACCCGGCCAGAGATGTTGTCCCTCCGGAAGAGGTCAGCCCCGAGGTCGGTAGCGGCTTCCCCCCACCCGGGGTGAAGCCCCTGGTGCCCCGGGTGGGCCTGTACAAATGTTGCGCACCGCGTTGCGGCCCATTCTCGTGGGGTGAGAACCTTTTCGTGCTGTGGCGCGCCATGACGGTGATGGAGTGCTAACCTACCGCCCGGTCGGCGTCCGGGGGCGGGGCGCGCTGACGTCATGGTCTCGGACAACTGGAGGGACGGGTGGGCACGCTCCTGAAAGGTGGCATCGTCGTCGAGCTCGAACCCGCGTGTGTCGAGCGGGTGGACCTGCGCATCGAGGGTGAGCGCATCGTGGCCCGTGGCCCCGATCTGCAAGCCGCCTCGGATGACGAGGTCATCACGCTCTCGGGCAAGCTCGTCTTCCCGGGCCTGGTGAGCGCACACCAACGCCTCTCCGCCAGCCTCGGGCGCGGCATGCCTCGGCCCAAGCTGCAGGGCTACGAGGAGCTGCTGGAGAAGGTTCGCTGGCGCTACGAGGACGCGCTGGACCTGGACGCGGTGCAGGTGGCCGCGACTGCCGGTGGCCTCGAGGCGCTCCAGTGCGGCACCACCACGCTCTTCGACCTGCACTCCTCGCCCAAGGCCATCCAGGGCTCGCTGCTGCGGGTGGGGCGTGGGCTGCACGAGGTGGGCATGCGCGGGGTGCTCGCCTACGCGGTGACGGACCGGCGCGGTGCGCTGGGGCGCGAGGAGGGCCTGGAGGAGACGGTGGCCTTCACGCGTAAGGCACGCGGGCGGCTGCGCGGGCAGGTGGGCGCGGCTCCGCTCTTCACCGTCAGCAAGGAGGCCCTGGAGGGCCTCGCCGAGGCAGTGAAGAGCACCAGCGCGGGGCTGCACGTGCCGCTGGCGGAAGATCCCTTGGACGAGAAGCTCTCGGTGGAGCGCTATGGCTCCTCGCCGGTGATGCGGCTGGTGGACGGCGGGATGCTGTCGCCGCAGGCGCTCCTGGCGCACGTGGGACACCTGTCGTGGCCCGAGCTGGCGCAGCTGCTGCCCACGGGCGCGTGGCTGGCGCACACGCCGCGCTCGAACATGGAGGCCGAGGTGGGCTACGCGCCGGCGCTGAAGTTCGGCCACCGGGCCACGCTGGGCGCGGACAGTGTGAGCGCGGACATGTTCGCCGAGGCTCAAGCGGCCTGGTTGCGCTCGCGCGACGCGGGACAGCCCATCGATGTGCTGCGCTACCTGGCCAACGGGCAGCGCCTGGCCTCGCAGACGTTCGGCACGCAGGTGGGGCTGATGCGCGAGGGGGCGGTGGCGGATCTGCTCCTCATGGACTACCAGCCGGCCACCCCGCTGACGGCGGAGAACCTGGCCTGGCACGTGGTGTTCGGCTTGGGCTCGCGCCACGTCGAGTCGGTGATGGTGGACGGCGTGTGGCGGATCTGGGCGCGCCGGCCCCTGTCGGTGAATCCCTCGGTGGTAGCGGAGCAGGCGCGCGAGGCCGCCGCGGCGGTGTGGGCCCGCATGGGCGAGAAGTAGGGCCCGGGTTGCACCGGAAACGGCGAAGCCGTTAACTCGGTGCATGCTCATTCCCACGCTCGTAGCGGGCTTTCTCGCGGCAGCCACCCCCCAGGTGGGGGACGTCGCGCCGGACTTCACGGTGGAGGACTCCGCCGGCAAGTCGTACACGCTGTCGGAGATGGTGAAGCAGGGCCCGGTCATCCTGGCCTTCTTCCCCAAGGCCTTCACAGGTGGTTGTACCCGCGAGCTCTCGGCGTACCGCGACCGTTACGCGGAAGTCGAGAAGCTCCACGGCCAGGTCCTGGCCGTCAGTACCGATGACAAAGAGGCGCTGGCGAAGTTCAAGGAGTCGTTGAAGGCGCAGTTCCCGTTCATTCCGGATCCGGACGCGAAGCTGACAAACCTCTATGACGTGAAGACGCCGGTGTTGAAGCTGGCGAACCGCTACACGTTCGTGATTGGCGAGGACCGCAAGGTGCTCAAGGTGGAGTCCGGCAAGGACGCCATCGATCCGAACGGGGCGATCGTGTCCTGTCCCATCCGCAAGCCGAAGGCAGACGCAGGCGCGGACGCCGCGGTGAAGGACGCAGGCAAAGGCGCGGAAGCGGGCAAAGGCGCGGAAGCGGGTAAGAGCCCGGACGCGAAGAAGTAGCGCTCGGGAAGTGACAGATGCTCCTATCCCCTCTCCCTTCGGGAGAGGGACGGGGTGAGGGTGCCGGAGCTCTCGGGTTCCGGCCCCTCCGTGTCCCAGCGAGGAGTGACGTCATGCCCATGCGCAAACCTGCGAGGCTGCAGCCCGGTGACACGGTGGCCATCCTCTCGCCCTCGGCGGGGCTGCCGAGTCTCTTCCCTCACACCTTTGATGCCGGGCTCGCGGTGCTGCGCGAGCGCCTCGGGCTGCGAATTCGCGAGTACCCGACGACTCGCGCGAGCCCAGAGGCTCTGGCGCGCGACCCCCAGGCCAGGGCGAGAGACCTCCACCAGGCCTTCCGGGACGAAGAGGTGAAGGCTGTCATCGCGTCCATTGGCGGGGACGACTCGGTCCGGCTGCTGCCGCACCTGGATGCGGAGGTCTTCGCACGCAACCCCAAGGTGCTGATGGGGTACTCGGACACGACGACGCTGCTCACGTACGTGAATCGGCTCGGGGTGGTGACGTTCCACGGGCCCTCGGTGATGGCGGGCTTCGCGCAGGCGTCGAGCTTGCCCGCGTCCTTCCTTGAGCACGCGCGGGCGATGCTCTTCGAGCCGAGGGCGGAGCTGGAGTACCGCCCGTATGGCAGTTGGTCGGACGGCTATCCGGACTGGAGGGACTCGGCGAACGCGACGCGGATCCATGCGCCCCAGCCGGACTCCGAGGGCTTCCGATTCATCCAGGGGCGAGGCGTCGCGAGGGGCGAGTTGTTCGGCGGCTGTATCGAGGTGCTGGAGTTCATGAAGGGGACGCGGTTCTGGCCCGAGCCGGAGTTCTGGTCGGGGAAGTTGCTCTTCCTGGAGACATCGGAGGAGAAGCCGTCGCCGGAGCAGGTGCGGCGGTGGCTGCGCAACTACGGGCTGCAGGGCGTCTTCGAGCGCATCTCGGGCCTGCTGTTCGGCCGGCCGAGGAGCTACTCCCGCGAGGAGAAGGCCGCGCTGGAACAGGTTCTCCTGGACGTGGTGGCGGGCGAGTTCGGGCGCGGGGAACTGCCCCTGGTGACGAACCTGGACTTCGGGCACACGGACCCGCAGCGCATCGTGCCGCTGGGCGTGAGGGCCGAGGTGGACTGCGAGGCCCGACGCCTGCGCCTGTTGGAGCCCGCGGTGCTGTGACAATGGGTGGAGCACCTGCCGCAGCGGCGGTGCAGTGCGAAGAGGCCATGAACCCGCTTTCAACCTCGCATTGCTACTCGGACCTCGTGCTCGGTAGACACACCCACGGCTGGCCGGGTTGGTTGCGCCCACAAGCGAAGCCCGGCTCACAGACCGACGGTCCCTCTGGCGAGCACGCCTTGCGGCACTGGAACAAGAAGCAGACCGAGTCTTCGGGGCAGGGCGGCGTATTCCGGCCACACCGGCGCAGACACTGCATCCAGATGCGTCCCGGGGTCGTCGGATAGGTACTCCGGGTGCAGTGCAGCCCCTGGGGGCAGGGATTCAGCTCGCAGTCCTGGCCGTGGACCGTCATGCAGACGGAGCCGTGCCCTCCCATCAGGGAGACGCACCGTTGGCCCGCGGGGCAGGAGCGGCCCTCGCAGGTGGGCACGCAGGAGGGGGCGTTGTCCCCCTCCTTGCAGACGTACCCCTCGGGACAACTGGAGGGCTCCTCCAGACGGCAGGGCCGGCCACAGAAGCCCGAGCAGACGAGGCCCTTCTCACAACCGTCCACGAGAAGGGCGGGAAGCTCCACGCAGAGCTCGCCCTCCTTGCGGCTGCCTTGCAGCGAACAGGCGCGGATGAAGTCCTCCTTGTTGCGGGCTCTCAGGGTCCGGCAGGCGAAGTCCTCCGGACAATCCTCGTCGGTCCCGCACGTGCTGTCCGCGCAGTACTGGCGTCCCGTCCGCAGGTTGTAGAAGCAGCGGAGCTGCGGCTCGCAATCCGCATCCGTGCGGCAGTCCTGCTCGTAGGTGCGAAGGCCCTGACGCACCTGCGGCGCGAGCATGGGCACGAGGTGGTGCCCCGCGGGCGGGGAGGGCCGTGCGCCATGGTGGGACATGGCAAGGTAGGCAAGTCCCAGCAAGGGCAGCGGCAGCAGGAGGCTGAGCAGGCCCGGGAGAATTGTGCGCCATTTCATCCGCCCACCCTCATGGCTTCTGCCTGGGGGGCCAGCACTCCAGCGGACATGAGCGTTGCGCGACGCCCGGTCTGCTCCAGAAATCCTCGCCGCATTGCTCCTGCCACTCCTCATCCTCGAGCGTGCAGTTCTGATTCGACAGGTACTCCCGCATGTCCTTGGCCAGGGCCTCGTCGATGGTTCCCCCTCGCCCCCAGGCATGAGGGCAACCCGTCCCCAGCGCGAGCAGCGGAACCAGCATCAGCATTCTTCGTGGCATCATCCCCTCACGGACATCCGGGTGGCAGAGGGACAGGCGGGATACCATGAAAGCCACGGCGGCAATGCGGTCCCCGCTTCCATCGTAGGAGGGGCCCGCGGTGCTGTGACTCCGGAAGTCATGGCGGCCGGGCTACCTCCTGAGTCATCGTCTGTGGTAGACGTCGACGCATGTTTCCTCTGCTCTGGTTGCTACTCGCGGGCCCCGTTTCTCCCCCTGGTATGTCCTCCTCCGTCGATCCGGCCTTCCTGTCGTTGGCCCGGGAGGTGGAGGCCGCACTTCGTGACGGAAACCCGGCCGCCCTGGATGCGCGGCTCGATGGAGACGAGTTGCTCCAGCGCGTGACGCGGGGCCTGCCGGTCTCGAGCGCCTTCATCGAGGAGCTGACGGCGGATGTGCACAAGCGCGGATGGCCCCTGGGCCGACGGTTGCTGGGCTCGGGAGGGCAGGGCCTCCAGGTCCGGCTGCTCCACGTCCGGATGCGGGGGCGCACGCCGTTCGCTCTCTTCCGCGTCCTGTCCGACTCCGGGTTGAACTATTTGGAGTTCGAGCTGGGCCGCAACGCACGGAACGAGGCCGTCATCTTCGACCTCCACCCCTACCTGGAGGGAGAGCGCCTCAGCGAGTCGAGTTGGCGGGTGTACCTCCTGGCCGCCGCCGAACGCGGGCAGTGTCTCACCCAGAGGCTGCGCGGCCCGGATCGGGAATGGGTGGAGCACCTGCCGCAGCTGCGGCGCATCGAGCGCCTGCTCGCGGAGGACCGTGACCGGGAAGCGCTGGAGGAGATGGACCGGCTTCCGCCGCGGGTGCGCGAGGCGAGGTTCACGCAGCTCAGGCGGCTGGCGGTGCTCGCGTCGTTGGACGAGGCGGAGTACGCGCTGGGGTTGCTGACCTTCGAGAAGGCCTTCCCCGGAGACCCGTTGCTGGACCTGTTCGCGCTGGACAACCCGCTGCTGCGCGGAGAGGGCGCGGTGATGATGCAGGCGATCGACCGGCTCGACAGGAGGGTGGGAGACCCCTACCTGCATTACCTGCGGGGCATGGTGATGCTGAGGCAGGAGGACCTGGCGGGGGCGAAGCGCTCCTTCCAGAAGGCCCTCGAGGGGGACCCGGCGTTGCTCGCGCCCTATGTGGAATTGCTGAGCCTGGCCATCGAGGAGGCGGACCACGCGGGCGCAGTGCGCCTGCTCGAGGCGATGGAGCGCGAGATAAAAGGCGGTGAGATGCGGGTGCGTATCGAGGACGGTCCGCATGCCAGCGCCTTCCTCGAGTCGGCGGAGTACAAGGCCTGGCTCGGGCGGCAGGTCGCGCGGGAGCGCCGGGACGGCGGGTCCGAGCTCTCGGGTCCCACCGTCCCCTAGCGGATGGTGGGGGCTAATCCTCGAAGACGAAGCGTTTGACGGCCACCAGGGGGACCCGGCGCGGCAACCGGGCGTACTCGGGTGGCCCCACCTCGAGCTCATAGGCGCCGTCCGGGTTGGCGAGGTTGAAGCACACGGGCAGCTCCCGTCCATCCGGTAGCTTCGCCTTGTCCCAGCGGCCGAAGATCTGCTTGCGCCCCTCCTCGTTCGTCCCGTTGCCGGTCACCCACAGCCAGCCGTACAGCACCGAGCCCTCCGGCAGGTCACCAAATGAGTTGGCCAGGCTGCTGATGACGGGGCCGTCCTTGTAGTTGTCCCGGCCGCGCGCCCAGGGTTTGGTGACATCGAGCCATGCTTCCCGCCCATCGTAGAGTTCGATGCCCAGGGACTTCATGGCGGCGAGCGCCTCGGGCGGGCAGTCGCCCCGCTGGGGCTTGAGCTGGGCGCCCGCGCAGGCGGTTCCGCCCTGGAGCAGGCACAGCAGCAGGGCTTGCTTCCAGGCCTCGGAGGAGACCCCCTTGGACGGAGCGGTCCGTTGCTCGGGCGTGTTGGCGCTTCCAGGTCCGTTCTTCTTCATCGACGCATCATCCTTCTGTCGCACCGGAGGTGTGGCCGCGGGAGCGACTCCCGCCGGGGAAGGCGGGGCCGCGGTGGGGGCAGTGTCCGGTGCCTTGGTCCCGGGTTCCACTTCCTGGACCGCTGTGGGAGGGTGGCTCCTGACTACCTCGGTGGTGGGGTGCTCCGGTGGGTAAGCGGGGCGCTCCCGGGTTTCCCACCTTCCCGCGTGCGGCGTGAGGATAAGCGCCGCCAAGAGGGCCACCAGCGCGGCCAGTCCCAGGACCAGGGCCTTCCTCCAGCGCCGGGACCACCCCGGTGACGGTGGGGGCGCGGGCGGCGTGGGCTGCTCCGGCACGGGCGGCGGGGGCTGTTCCTGCACGGGCGGCGGGGGAGGCCGGCGGATGGACTGTTTGGACGTGGCCGCTCCTTCTGGCACCTCCGCCGCCGGTGTCTCGTCCCACTCGAAGACGGTGGCTTCCCAGGGCTCGCGCCCTCCGAAGGTGACGGCCGCCAGCAGGGCCGCGTGCGTCTCCTCCCCATCGCGGTAGCGTGCCTCGGGGTGCTTGGCCAGTAGCCGCATGACGGCGTCGCTGAAGGCGCGTGGCACCCGGGGATTGACGTCCACGGGGGCCACCGGCTCCCGGTATGCGACGTCCAGGTACAGCATGAACTTCAACTCCACGGGCGGGAAGGGATAGTGCCCCGTGAGCGCCCGGTACAGGCACACCCCCAGCGCGTACAGCTCGTCCGCCGGGCCGTAGTGGTAGCGCGCCCGGGGATTGTTCTCCCTGGCCAGCCAGAAGCACGCCGCCTCGGGGCTGCGCAGGTGGGCGGTGCCTGGGGGCAGCGGCGTCTCGGTGAGCGTGCCCGCGCCCTCGTAGTCGCCCGAGCCGAAGTCCACCAGCATGGGGCGGGTGTCCGTCTCCCGGATGAGCAGGTGCTCGGGCTTGAGGTCGCGGTGCAGCACGCCCCGCTTGTGCAGCGTGCCCAACGCCAGGGCGGTGTCAGCGCCCACGTACGCCAGGCGGGCGAAGTCGGGGTTGTGCTCCTCCACCCAGAGGTGCAGGGGCAGGCCGGGCACCAGCTCCAGCGCCAGGAAGGTGTGCCCCCGGGTTGGATGGGGCCAGCGGCCGGTGCCCAGGCAGCGCACCACGTTGGGGTGTACCGCCTTGTCCATCAGCAGGGCTGCTTCGCGTCCGGCCCGTACGTCCGAGGGGTTGAGGAACAGCTTGAGGGCACAGAAGGTGCCCGGGTGCTCCACCGATTCCGCACGGTAGACGGCGCCGTAGCCTCCAACCCCCAGCTTCTCCCCGATGCGCCAGCTCGCCACCACCGTGCCGGGCTCGAGCCATGCCACGTTCAGGAGCAGCCCGCTCCTGTCCAATCGCTCTCCGTTCACGGTTTCAGGTCTCCGGCATGCACGGTGCGCCCGCCGTCCTGCTCCCGCAGCTCCAGCCGGAGCGTTCCCGGCTCCACGCGGGGGACGAGCTCCACCTCGATGGCCACGGTGCGCGTCTCCCCTGGGCCGAGCCGTGTCCCCTCCATCCACACCGGGAAGCGGCCCACCACGCCGCCTTGCGCATCTAGCAGCCACGCTTCGCCGGGTGCCCAGGGCCTCGTGGCCGCTGGGGATAGCCTCAGCGCCAGGGTCACCACGGCCAGCGTCCTGGCACGGTAGAGGGTTTTCCTCTCGGCGAAGACCTCGCCCTGCTGGGAGGGCGCGCTGTCTTCCAGCAACCACGTGACGGTGACGCCGCTCCAGTCCAACCGTCCCGAGAGCACCAGCCGGGCGAGCAGTCCCGGCTCGAACCGGGCCCGGGAGTCCTCGGGCCGGGCGCCCCCGGGCTCGGGTGTCACGATGGGCGTGCCCGTCTCGCCGCTCCGCTGTCCTAAGGCCGCCGGATCGAGCGGGGGGATGAAGCGGAAGTGTGGGGCGGAACCGGTGGTGGCGGGCTCCTGATGGGATGGTGCGGAGGTGACTTCTGGAATCGCCTCTTGCGTCGGGTGGGGCTGCGGAGAGGTGACCTGGGGAGGCGGGAGGTCCGGCGGCTCCCCGGACAGGGCGGCAAGGAGGGCGAGGTGACCGCAGAGGGTGGGCAGCATGGGCTGGGACCTTCCTGCCGCCGAACCTGGAAGGTCAAGCCGGATTACGCGGAGCTGTTCGCCTCGAAGGCGGGCGGGAGGCGTGGGACCGCGCCCCTACGTCTCGTTGGGCTCTTCCTCCTCTTCGTCCTCTATCTCGTAACCATTGGACATGGAGAGCGGGTAGAGGGCGCGGTGTTGGATGTTGGGGTGATACACCGCGAGGTAGGGCTCACCGGCGATGGATACCCAGGCCCATCTGGCGGGCTCGGGCAGGGCCTTCAGCCAGGCCTCTGCTTCCTCGAGAGTGGCGAAGGATGCGACGGCGACGGGTGGGTTCCTCTGCTTGAGATCAGCGAGGTGGTATTCGAGGATGCGCGTACGCGGCAGGCGAGTAACTCCTCTTCTCTCGTCATGGATGACGTAGTGATAGGTGTCCGCGATCAGCACGTCGGCGGAATCGGGAGGAATGGGCTGATTCTTCAGCCAGGCTTCTGCTGCTTCCTTCGTATCGAAGGATGCAATGGCATACGGAGGCGCATCCGCCTCGAGATGCTCCAGATACGCACTGAACGCTCCATGCTGTGCGGTCACTGAGATGAAATGGAGCGTGTCCACGATGACTTGGAGCACCTCCTTGTCTCTGGCTGATTCGGCCCCGTCGCGGAGCTTCGTGAGGAAAGCCCTTGTGCTGCTCAATTCTTCCTCGAGACTCGCGAAGTCATTTCGAGACTGTTTGACGGTGCCGGGTGGCGGGCGCGCGCCAGACTCGAGTCCCAGGCGGAACTCCTCGAAGCGATACGGTTGGCCAGTCGCGTAGACGAAGCGGAGCGCATCTCTTGCCAAACCCAGGAGCCGTCTCTGTTCCGGCGATGGATGCTCGACCCATTGTTTCCCAATCGCTTCTTGTGTGTCGTACAGATCGTACGTGCTGGGATATTTCATGGCTTCACCTTCGCGAGCTGGAGACCGGCAGGCTCATCAGAGGACACCATCAGGACGGTAGGTACGAGGACCAGAGCGGTGCCCCCGCTGCCCACGACTGTCGCGACGAAAGCCACTCCCGCGATGACGACCACGGTCCCCACCAGCAGTTCTTGATGGTGCTGCTTCAACCACGCGACTGCCTTGTCAGCAGGGGAGAGCGCGTCGCACTGCAAGAGGCAAGGAGGAGGCCGAGGCTCGCCGCCATGAGCCGCCGAGGGAGTGAGTCCGTTCTCATTCGTGGGGGACTATCTGCGTCGTACAGGGGGCCGTCCAACCGTTTCCTCTTCCGCTCGCTGGTAGAGCGAGTGATGCCCGGCCCGATCCGACTGGAGGGCTGCTCACGAATCCGCCGGTCGCTCTCCATCGTGGTGTGGCGTCTTCACGCAGAGGTTTCCGATGCCCTCCATCGACATCTCGTCTCTTCAATCGTCCACCACGCCTCGGGAACTGCGCCTGGAGTCGCGCGGCCCAGAGGTCGCCGCTCTGCAACGCAAGCTCTTGGAAGCAGGCTTCGACCCTGGCGTGGCCGATGGTGTCTTCGGCCGGAGGACGGAGACCGCTGTGAAGCTCTTCCAGCAGTCCAGGGGCCTGACGGCGGATGGCATTGTCGGGACGCGGACGTGGACCGCGCTCGGCGTCCATGTCGAGGGCGAGCCGCCCGAGGTCCCCATCAGCACGGGACTCAACGAGAAGCAGCTCCGGGAGATCATGCCCAGGCTGTCGGCCGACCGTGCCAGTGAGTGCCTGCCTCATCTCGATGGGGCGATGGTCGAGGCAGACATGCTCACTCCCCAGCGCCAGGCGGCCTTCCTTGCCCAGCTCGCCCATGAGAGCGGGGAGCTGCGTTACTTCGAGGAGCTCGCCTCCGGTGAGGCGTACGAGGGCCGTCAGGACCTGGGCAACACCAAGCTCGGGGACGGCAAGCGCTACAAGGGCCGTGGCCCCATCCAGCTCACGGGCCGCAACAACTACCGGGCCGCTGGCCGGGCGTTGGGTCTCGATCTGGAGGCCAACCCCGAGCGCGCCGCCGACACCGACGTGGGCTTCCGCGTCGCGGCCTGGTTCTGGACCAGCCGGGGCCTCAACGCGCTCGCGGACGTGGGGGACTTCCGCGAAATCACCCGCCGCATCAACGGCGGCTACAACGGGCTCGCTCAGCGCGAGGCCTACTACCGGCGTGCCCTGGAGGTCCTCACCCACTGAGCGAGGGGTTTGCTTGGGGCTCCCTGGCGCCTGCTGTACGCTCCGCGCCCCTCGCGATGAGCTCGACCCCGCAGTCACCGCCGGCCCTGGAGGGCGGCTCCAGGAATTGGCAGTGGTGGTGGGCGCTGGCCGCGATGGCGGTGGGCGCGTGGGTGCTCCGCGTGCTGCCCTTCTTCAACCGGCATGGCGCCTTCGGCTACCCGGTGGATTATGACGAGGGCGTCTACTTCACCGCCTCGGCCCTGCTCTTCCAAGGGCTGCTGCCGTACCGAGACTTCATCTTCGTCCACCCTCCGGGCTCGCTGTTGATGTGGAGCCCGGCGGCCGCGCTGTCCTCTGGCTTGGACGCGGCCACCTGCTTCGTCCTCGCCAGGTGGTTGGCCGCCTGCGTCGGTGCCATCAACGTCTTCCTGGTGGGACGGCTCGCCCTGCGCGCCTGGGGGCCCGTGGCCGGCGTCGTGGCGGCGCTCGTCTACGCCACCTACCCGGAGTTGGTTGGCGTCGAGCGCGGCCCCTTCCTGGAGCCGGTGCTCAACCTCGCGTGCCTGGCCATGGCCAATGTCTGGCTCGATGCTCCCGAGGACGGCCGTGCGTCCCGCCGGTGGCTCTGGGCTGGAGTGCTCTGCGGTCTCGCCATCTCCGTGAAGGTGCCAGGCGGCATCTGGCTCGTCGCCGCGCTGCTGTCCCGTTCGCCTCGCTCCGCGTGGCGCTCTCAGCTCGGACTCGCGCTCGCGGCCGGTGCCACCGTGCTGCTGCTGGTGGGCCCCTTCGTCGCGGCCTCGCCCTCGCGCTTCCTCGAGGACGTGTTGCTCTTCCAGTCCCAGCGCCCCGGAGACGGTGCGGCGAACCGGCTCGACCGGCTGCGCGACATCCTCAACGAGCGGCGGCTGGTGGGCCTGGGGCTCGCGCTCCTGGGGCTGCTGGTGGCCACCGTGCGCTCCTTCCGTGCTTCCGGGCCCTCTCGCCCCGCCGAGCGGCTCTTCGCCCTGGTCTACGTCGTCACCGTGGCCATGTTCCTCGTCTCGCCGAGCTACTGGAACCAGTACAACGCCCACCTCGCCGCCTCGGAGGCGGTGCTGGCGGGGCTCGGCGCCGCGGCGCTTCAGGGCTGGCTCTCATCCCGCGGCTGGCAGTGGGCTCGGGCCGTGCCTGTCCTGCTCGTCGTGGCCGTGCCGCTCGCCCCGGCCAGGCACCTGCGCGAGAGCGCCCGGCATCGCGCGCCAGACCTGCCGGCGCTCGGCAAGTACCTGCGTCAGTCAGTGCCTGCCGACGCGTCCGTCTGCGCCTTCGAGCCAGCCTGGGGACTCACCGGGGGACGGCTGCCTCCGCGCATTCCCGGC
Source organism: Archangium lansingense (assembly GCF_026626635.1). GTDB lineage: Bacteria > Myxococcota > Myxococcia > Myxococcales > Myxococcaceae > Archangium > Archangium lansingense. The sequence continues at coordinate 11,274,681 of NZ_JAPNKA010000001.1, read as the reverse complement.
GCGCCCCTGGTGGTGGACTCCTATGCGCTGATGCTCCAGGACGCGCTCGACTCGGGCGAGCACTTCGCGAGCACGCAGGCGGCCTTCCTCGCGAGCACGTCCCAGCACGACATCCTCTCGCTGCTGCAGCGCTGCCGCTACGTGGTGCTGGGATGGCGGGGCGCCTGGCAGCTCACCGCAGAGAGCCAGCAGTGGTTCCGGGAGCATTTCGTCCGGCGCTTTCCGGCGGAGGGACTGGGCGGTCCGGACCTCTGGGAGCGGCTCGACGCGGGTGCCCGGACGAGCCCCTGAGTCGCCTCAGGGGGTGACAAGGACGTTTTCATGTCACTGGATCGCCTGTTCGGTTTCGCACGGCGAATGCGTTGACCTGTCTGCATTGGAGGCCCTGATCCGTTCAGCAGCCGCGCCTCGTGGGGGGGCCCCCGTCTGGATTGGGGACTCGGGTGTGTTACCGCCTATAGCCATGCGCGACTTTTCCTCGCTCCCTGTTCCGGTGTCCGCGCGCCCGAGCGCATCCGGAGAGGTGCGTCGCGTGCTGATGACCACCCGCACCACGGGCCACGTGTGGACGTATGCGCTGGAGTTGAGCCGAGCGCTGGGCCGCCGTGGGGTGGAGGTGACGCTGGCCGTGCAGGGGCCGCCGCTCACCGCGGTCCAGTGGGCCCAGGTGCATCGCGTGCCGGGGCTCACCGTCGAGCAGAGCACCTGGAGAGTCGAGGGGCCCGAGGACGCGTGGGAGGACGTGGCGGCCGCGGGGGAGTGGCTGCTGGAGCTGGAGTCTCGTGTCCAGCCAGATGCGGTGCACCTCAACGGCTACTGCCACGGCGCGCTGCCCTGGCGACACAGGCCGCTGGTGGTGGCCCACTCGTGTCCCCTCTCGTGGTGGGAGGCAGTGAAGGGCGAGCCGGCGCTGGCGCGCGACCTGCGCTACCGCTGGGAGGTGACGCGGGGGCTGCGCGCCGCGGGTCATGTGGTGGCACCCACCTCCGAGCTGTTGGCGTCCCTGGTGCGGCACTACGGGCCGCTGCGCTCCTCTGGGGTCATCCCCCATGCGCGCCACCACCAGGACTTCCCACCCGGCCCGGTGCGCGAGCCCATCATCCTCGCCACTGGCCGGCTGTGGGACGAGGCCCGAAACCTGGAGGTGTTGGAGACGGTGGCGCCCCGGCTGGACTGGCCCGTGTTCGTGGCCGGCGAGTCCCAGCATCCCAATGGGGGTGAGGTGCGCGCGCGTTATGTACGCACGCTGGGGTGGCTGTCTCACGCGGAGCTCGCCAGGCACATGGGCCGCGCCTCCATTTATGTGCTGCCCGCGCGTTATGAGCCCTTCGGCATGGCGGCGCTGGAGGCCGCGCTCGCCGGTTGTGCGCTGGTGTTGGGAGACATCCCCTCCCTGCGCGAGGTGTGGGAGGACGCAGCCGTTTTTGTTCCACCGGACGACACGGACATGCTCACGCGTGCACTGCGCCGGCTGGTATCGGAGCCCGTGCTGTGCAGCCGGATGTCCACCCTTGCACGGACACGTGCATTGGAGTTCTCCCCGGAGCGCATGGCGGATGCCTACCTTGCGGTCTACGCCGACCTGGACCGTGCGTCCGGGGTGGTGCCTCCCGTCCAGCCCCAGCTGGCGCGAGCGACCTGACCGGCGACTGTTGGGCGGGCGTCGAGACCGGACTGGGGGACCGGTCGAGTGGGAAAGGATTTCGGATGAGCAGCCACGGACTTCGGATCGCCTTCTTCGGTGCGAGCCTTGTCTCCGCCTGGTGGAACGGGGCCGCCTTGTACTACCGCGGCCTGCTGCGGGCCCTCCATGCGCGTGGTCACCAGATAACGTTCTATGAGCCGGTGCACCCCGAGCGTCAGCGCCATCGCGACCTGCCGGTGGCTCCAGATTGGGCGACGGTGGTGCTGTACGCGGTGGAGGGCACGGATGGGCTCGAGCGGTGTCTGGAGGAGGCCCGGGGCGCGGACGTGGTGGTGAAGGCCAGCAACGTGGGCCCCTTTGACGACTGGCTGAACAGCCGCGTGCTGGAGCTCAAGTCCGGTAGCACCCAGGTGGTTTATTGGGACATGGACGCTCCCGTCACCCTGGAGCGCATGGCCGGCAATCCGGAGGACCCGTTCCGGGCACTCGTGCCGTGCTACGACCGTGTCTTCACGCAGGGCGGGGGGGACCCCGTGGTGCTGGCCTACCGCGACCTGGGCGCTCGGGAGTGTGTTCCCGTTTACAGCGCGGTGGACCCGGACGTGCACCAGCCGGTGAGGGCGGAGCGGCGCTTCGACTGTGACCTGGCGCTCCTGGATGACCGGATGCCGGACCTGGAGCGGCGCGTGGAGTCCTTCTTCCTGCGTGCCGCGGACCTGCTGCCCGACAAGCGTTTCCTGCTGGGCGGCGAGGGCTGGGGAGACCGGCAGCGGCCCGCCAACGTGCGGTACATGGGCTCCGTGCCGCCGAGGGACCACAATGCGCTGCGCTGCTCGGCCCGCTCGGTGCTCGACGTCAGCCGCGATGGCATGGCGCGCTTCGGCTTTTCGCCGGCCCCACGTCTCTTCCAGGCCGCGGGCGCGGGCGCCTGTCTGATAACGGACGCGTGGGAGGGCATCGAGCTCTTCCTGGAGCCGGGGCGCGAGTGTCTGGTGGCGCAGGACGGCCTGGAGGTGGCCGAGGCGGTGCTGTGCCTCACGGACGCGGGCGTGCGCGAGCTGGGACAAGCGGCGCGCCGCCGGGTGTTGGCCGAGCACACGTACGCGCATCGGGCAGTGCAGGTGGAGCAGGCGCTGGGCTACTCGCCCAGGCTGGGGTGAAGCCCTGTCCGCCCGGACGGACGCCGCTCCGCTGGAATGTCCGTAAGTGGCGTGCCCGGGCGAATTCCTCTCTCCCTCCGGGGGTTGCGCCTAGCATGCGCCCCCCTCGGTGGACCCACGTGGCGGGGCGATCCGGAAACCCATGTCCAAGGCACCCAGGAAGACCCCCGAGGGGCGTCGGGGCTCTCGCCCCGGAGACGAGCGGGCGGCCTTGGTGCGTCGGCTCGCCGAGCTGGAGGAACGCGAGGCCCACACCCGTCACATCATTCAGACGGTGGGTGTCTCCATCTGGGAGGAGGACTTCTCGCGGGTGCAGGAGCTGCTGCTCGAGCTGCGGCGCCAGGGGATCCTGGACGTGCGCGCCTGGTGCGCCGCGCACCCGGAGTTCGTGCGCGAGGCGGTGAAGCGGGTGCGCGTGGTGAGCGTCAACGAGGCCTCGCTGCGCATGTTGGGCGCTTCCAGTCAGCAGGAGCTGCTCGGTTCGCTGGAGCGCATCTTCCTGCCAGAATCGCTGGGGGTGTTCGTCGAGCAGCTGGTCGCGCTGTCCGAGGGCCGCCCCTACCTCCAGTCCGAGTCGGTCGTGCAGGCGCTGGATGGCCGGCGCATCGAGGTGCTCTTCTCCTTCGTCTGGGACGCGATGGTGGGGCGGGCGGACCGGGTGATGGTGACGCTCATGGACATTGGCGAGCGCAAGGCCGCCGAGCGCGCCCTCCAGGAGAGCGAGGCGCGCTTCCGCAACATGGCGGACCATGCGCCGGTGATGATGTGGGTGACGGACCCGGGGGGCTCGTGCACCTACCTCAACCGGAAGTGGTACGAGTTCACCGGCCAGACGGAGGAGTCGGGGCTGGGCTTCGGGTGGCTGAGCGCCGTTCATCCCGAGGACGCCGCGTCGTCGAAGGCGGTCTTCGTGGACGCCAACGCACGGCACGCGCCCTTCCGGCTGGAATACCGGCTGCGGCGTGTGGACGGCGAGTACCGCTGGGCCATCGACGCGGCGGCTCCGCGCTTCGGCCCGGGCGGGGAGTTCCTCGGCTACATCGGCTCGGTCATCGACATCACCGAGCGGCGCCAGCGCGAGCAGCTGCAGCGCTTCCTGGCGGAGACGGGCGTCGCGCTGGCGGCCTCGCTGGACTACGCCACGACACTCTCCTCCCTGGCGCGGCTCGCCGTTCCCACGCTGGCGGACTGGTGCATCGTGGACCTGGTGGACGAGGACGGCTCGGTGCGCCGGGTGGAGGTGGTGGTGGCGGATCCAGCGGATGCGCCCCTGGCCGAGGATGCCCGCCACTTCCCGGCCCGGCTGGACGGCAATCCCGCCAACCCTCCGACGAAAGCGCTGCGCGAGGGACGGCCCGTGCTGGTGATGGACCCGGGGACGGATGTCGAGCGACTCCTGCTGCAGGCGCACAACGAGGCGCATGCCCGGGTGATGGCGGCCATCAGCCCCATCTCCCTGCTGGCGGTCCCCCTGGTGGCCCGTGGGCGGACCCTGGGCGTCCTCACCTTCCTCACCACCGCGCGCTCCGGGCGGCGTTATGCCGCGGTGGAGCTCGAGGCCGCGGAGGACCTCGCCCGGCGCGCCGCGCTCTCGGTGGACAACGCGCGGCTCTACCGGGATGCGCAGCGGGCGGTGCGGCTGCGCGACGAGTTCCTCTCCATCGCCAGCCACGAGCTGAAGACGCCTCTGACGCCCCTGGTGCTCAAGCTGCAGGTGCTCACGCGCGAGATTGAGGCACGGTGCGAGCCGGCGCTGACCCAACGCCTGCTCGGGATGTTGGAGGTGAGCCGCCGTCAGGTGAGACGGCTGGCGGAGCTGGTGGATGGTCTGCTGGATGTGTCGCACCTGAGCGCGGGCCGGCTGCGCATCGAGCGCGAGGCGGTGGACCTGACTTCGCTGGTACGGGAGGTGACCGCGCGCTTCCAGCTCCAGGCGGAGCGCAGTGGGAGCCCCTTCCGGTTGGAGTCGGTCGGCGCGGTGGTGGGGCAGTGGGACCGGTTGCGGCTCGAGCAGGTGATTTCCCACCTGCTCTCCAATGCCATCAAGTACGGGGCCGGTCATCCCGTGACCATCCGTGTCCAGGGCACCGAAACGCGGGCTCGGCTGATGGTGAGGGATCAGGGCATCGGCATCGAGCCGGACGTGCTACCCCGCATCTTCCACAAGTTCGAGCGGGGCGTGTCGGAGCGGCACTACGGCGGACTGGGCCTGGGGCTCTACGTGACGCAGCAGGTGCTCCACGCCATGGGGGGCACCATCTCCGCGGAGAGCACTCCCGGCCAGGGAGCCACCTTCACGGTGGAGCTGCCCCTGGTGGAGGCCACCGCCGCGTCTTGAGGCGGGGTGGCCCTTCTCTCCTACTGGCCGGGACAGCTCGCGGAGGAGTCGTGGCGCGAGCCCCAGCCGTCCCTGAGCTGGCGCAGCTCGCGGGCCCGGGTGGCGCCCAGCTTGTCGGCCAGGGCACGCTCGTAGGCGTCTCCCAGGCCCGTGTTGAAGCGCACCAGCCGCTCGGCCGGCGTCAGGCTGGTGGTGTTCGCCGGCGGCGTCGCGAGCCCTGCCCGCTCCTGGGCGACGCGATGGAAGGCTTGCTTGATGGCTAGCTCGGGCGACTTGTCGAGGATCTCCTGCTTGAGCGCATCCGGGGCCAGCACGCGCGCGTTGTCCTCGTCCCCCGTGGCCGCCACGTAGATGGCGCGCAGCTGCTCCAGTGACTGGGCGACAAAGGTCCGGTAGACCTCGGCGATCTCCTCCGCCTCGTCCTCCGTCATGCCCAGCTTCGCCCTGTCCTCAGGACCGGGGAGGGGAGGCTTCTGCCGCAGGCCCGGCTCGTCCCAGCGCAGCCGGCACTCCTTCGCCATCTCCAGCAGCTCCTCGCGGCTGGGGTCGAGCCACTTGACGATCTTCCTCGTACCCTCGGGCAGCTCCTGGGTGGGCCGCACTCCGCCCGGGACGGACCGCTCCAGCTCCTTCACCCGGGCGCGCAGCGTGTTCAGCTCGGCCACGTAGGCCGTCTCCCGGACCCGCCAGGAGGGCTCGGCTCCCGGGGCGGCGTTCGTGGCCGTGGGGGAGCCATCCACGGTGGATGTGGCGAGGACGCGCGGCGCGGCGCCTGTTCTCAGCTCCACGCGCTCGCCGGGGCCTACCTCGCTGGTGCTGGCTTCGGCTGGGCTCGTGACGGCGACGCGGCCTTCGTGGACGGTGAGGAACACGGCGGCAGTGAGCGCCGCGCCCACGGCGGCACCAGTGAGGGACTGCTTGGACGGAAGCATGGGTTGCACCTCGAGGGTGAAGCAGGTGCCCCGGACGGCCACCTGGCCTGCGGGGGTGTCCACCTGGAAGTCGGAGCCGGAGTCCACGCGGTAGAAGACGCGGCCCGCCGGCTGACGCACGCGCACGGCTCCGCGTCGGCCCACGGCCCAGCGCAGCTCCGTGCCCGGCTCGGCCACGGCGAGTGCGGACGAGCCCAGCGAGACGGTCTCCCGCTGCGTGAAGGTGCGCTCGCCCGAGCCGGCCCGTCCGAGGCTCCGGCTCACCCACCAGGCGCTCGGGAGTGCGACGAGCAGCACGGCGGCTGCCGCGGCCAAGGCCATCCTCCGGGAGGGACGCGGGGAGGGTGCGGATGCGGTGGCAGGGAGCCGGGCGAGGACGCGGTCCGCGAGGCCAGGCGGTGGAGGCGGTACCTCGAAGGCGGAGAGGTCCAGCCGCTCGGGGTCGAGCTCGGGGTGGTCAGCCATGGTGGTGCTCCAGGGCGGCGCGCATGGCCGCGCGGGCGCGGGACAGGCGGCTCTTGAGGGTGCCCAGGTCGAGGTCGAGGGCCTCGGCCATCTCCGCGTACTCCAGGCCGTGCATCTCGCGCAGGACGAGCACGGCGCGCTGGTCCGGCGGAAGCTGTCCGAGGGCGTCGCGGATGGCCTGGCCCAGGGCGCGGCGCTCGGCGAGTGCATCGGCGCGGTGGGGACTGGCCACGGGCAGCGAGGCCAGCTCGGCCACGGGGACGACGAGGGAGGGGCGCCGCAGCTCGTTGAGGGCGAGCCGGGTGGCGATGGTGAGAATCCAGGTGGAGAGCTTCGCGGCGCCCTGGGGATTGAAGCCGGGCAGGGCGCGGTAGACGCGCAGGAAGGTCTCCTGGGTGCAGTCCTCCACCTGTCCCTCCCGGCCGCTGGGGGCGAGCAGCCGGTACAGCAGGGCGTGGACGGCCTCCTGGTGGTGGAGGACGAGGGCGCGGAAGGCCTCGGCATCCCCGGTGCGGGCGCGCTCCACCAGGGCGGGCGCGAGCTCGCCGGGTGCCGTCCGAGGTGTGGGGCCACGTGGGCCGAGGGCTGCCAGGATTGCCATGTCGACTGTTTCCACCCGCGAGGGCCGGAAAGGTTCCCGGGGCCGCTCATTTTTCCCCAGGGAGCCCCCTGACGCACGGCTCCGGCGCCCCGTCTCAGGCTACGGCGCGAAGGAGAACGCCTGCTCGCGCACCAGCGCCACCGTCACCCACGCGTCGATGTCCTCCGGATCGGCGCGGGCCTCCACCCGGGCGATGGCCTCGCCCTCCGCGCCCGTGGTGTCGAAGGTGTGCGAGCGCGCGCTCCCCTCGACCTGGATGCTCTCGCCCGCGGTGCTGGAGGAGTAGCCCACGTAGTAGGAGGTGGCGCCAGCCGAGGCCGTCCACTTCAACTCCAGGGGCTCACTCGCGCTCACCTGCTCGTCCGAGGTGGGCGTGGTGAGGTCGAAGCCACCGGGCACCTGGAAGGTGCGGCCCATGGCCTGGTCTCCCGTGCTCGTGCTCACCACCAGCTCGAAGCGGCCACCAGCCGTCAGCAGCGCCGTGTTCTCCTCCTCGAGGACATAGGCCTCACGTGCCACGTCGTAGGGGAGGATGCGGCCCGCGAGCTTCACCGTCGCGTCCGCGAGCGGCGTGTTGTCGGAGGCGACCGTCAGCTCGATCACCGCCTTCTTGCCCTCGAGCGCCACCCGGCCCTGCATGGAGAGCTGGCTCGGCTCGAAGACATCGCCCCCGTCCAGGCCGCACACCTCGGTGAACAGGAAGGTGAGCCAGCCGGCCTCGCAGACGAAGCCGTCGAAGATGGGGCCGCCCTGGGTGAGGGAGAGCGGCAGGCGGGTGTTCAGTGGCACCACCGCACCAGCCTCGCTGTTCACCGCCTGGATGAGGTTGAAGCCGGGCTTCAGGCCCGTGTTCGCGGGCTGCTCCGTGGTGACGTAGACGAGCGCGAAGGTGGAGCGCTCGTCAGGACCCAGGAGCGACGAGCCGATGACCCGGTCCGCCGGAGTGCCCGTCGTGGCAATGGTGTCGAGCTTCGCGTTGCCGTTGCCGTCCTGGTACGCCAGGAGGATGCCGAAGGCGCCCTTGCCATGGAGGCCATTGCCGAGTGGCGCGAGTGCTTCCGCCGGCGGCGGGCGGTAGATGTGGAAGCGGTAGTTGGCCGGGAAGCTGCCTTGGTAGATGACGTCCTCGGTGACCACCTCCTGGGGGCCATCCTGCGTGCCGCCCGTGTCCTCCGAGGCCATCCACTGCGGGTACCACACCAGCGCCAGCCGCACCTGTCCCTCGATGCGAGCGTCCGGCGTGGGGTTCATCTGTCCCTCGAGCGTGACGAGGGGCTGGCCCTCGTGGTCGGGGCCCACCACCCCGCCGCAGCCAGCGAGGGTGAAGAGCAGGGAGAGCAGGAGGAATGGAAGGCTGAGAAGTTGCCGAAGCATGTGTCCCCTCCGGGGAAGTCAGGAGAGCGGCCCGTGATGAGCGCTCTTGGAAGGGAGACCGGACTGACGCCGGAAAATGGGAACTGCCTTTTTCGAGGCTCAGCTCAGCAGCCGTCGGAACCAGGCTTCGCCACTCACCAGGGTAATCCCCAACAGCACCAGCACCGCGCCCCCGACGAAGTTCAAGGACAAGGGCTCGTGGAGGATGAGCACCCCGAGGGTCACGCCGAACAGCGGGGTCATGAAGGAGAACACCGCCAGGTTCGAGGCCAGGTAGCGGCGCAACAGCCAGAACCAGACGAGGTAGCTGATGAAGGACACCACCACTCCCTGGAACAGCACGCTGCCCACGGCCAGCGGGGTGAGCTCGACGCGATAGACCTGTCCGTTGGCGATGGCGAGCAGCAGCAGCAGCACGAAGGCGGTCGCGAGCTGGTAGAACAAGGTCAGACTCGCGGGGGCCTCCGACAGCTTCGAGACCCGAATCACCACGGTGGTAGCGCCCCAGGCCAGGCCGGCCAGGAGCCCCAGGGCATCGCCCAGGAGCATCCGGGAATCCATCTCGGCCAGGGAGACGCTACCTCCAAACGCCACCGCGATGCCGATGAAGCACAGGCCGATTCCCAGCCATTGCATGCGGCGCAGGCGCTCGCTGGGCAACAGCAGGTGCAACCCCAGGGCGGAGAAGATGGGCGAGGTGTAGAGAAACACCGCGATATGCCCGGCGGTGGTCCGCTCCAGCCCCAAGGCGATCAGCAGGAACTCCAGGGCGAACAGCACTCCGGACAACAGGCCCGCGGGCAAGGTGCCCTGACGCAGCCCCTCCCAGCCTCCGCGCCAGCACATCAGCAGGCCGACCAGCAGCGCGGCGATGCCCGAGCGCGCCGAGGCCTGCATGATGGGCGCGATGTCCGCTGCGGCCAGTTTGATCGCCACCTGCTGCAGACCCCAGAGTCCGCAGAGGACGATCATCAGTTGAAAGCAAAAGGCATCGGCACCACGCCGCTCGCTCATGTCTCGACTCCAGCGGCCAGGAAGGTCCCGCGGGCGGCTCTACTAACCGAGGACGATCAGAAGCGCCAGCCCGCTCCCGCGGAGACGAGCCCTGCTGGGAGCAGGGCAGGCTGTTCCTTGCTCGGCAGGTAACGAAGGAGCAGCTGGCCCTGGAGGAGCGCGAAGGCTTGACCGGGCAGCGGCACCTCCACGCCCGCGATCGGGCCCAGTCCCACGCCGAGCGTCCGGTGAGGCGGCAGCGGCGGGACGTCGAAGGTGTCTTCGATCTCCTCTTCTCGCTCGCGGCGCAGTTGCTGCTCCATTCCGGTGAGCTCGACTCCGAGCCCCACGTACGGCACCAGCGTCCACTCCAGCCAGCGGTAGCCGGCGGCCACTCCAGCGCCGAGCGAGCGCTCGCGAATCTCGAGCCCCACGCCCGGGTAGCCCGTCTGGCTGAAGCTGACGGTGCCCAGCGCCCACCAAGGGCCCCAGCTATGGCGATAGCCGAGACTGCCAGCGAGACGTGCCCCCGTGCCGAGCACCGGTGCGCTCTCCATCCGGACCAGCCCCAGCAGCGCCGAGCCGCGCAGCTCCACGTGGCCACCCTTGAGGGCCACCTCGGTGTAGCGGCGCCATGTCAGCTCCTCCTCGCGTACCTGTCGCTCGCCTCCATAGGGCAGCTCCAACTCGAGCAGGCCGGTGCTCGCGCCCGCGCGCTTACGCAGGAGATATCGGCCCGGGGGCACCGCGAGACGCAACGGGCGTCCGGCTGTCTTCTCCACCTCGGCCACCACGTCCGGCCGGGGCTGGCTCGCCACCACGTAGCGGCCGGCGAGCGCCGCGGGGAAGACGAGCGCGCTGCGGGCAGCCCGTGGCTCGGTGAGGATGAGCTCTCCGGTGCCCGCCAGCTCCCACGAATAGGCTGGGTGCTGGCCCGCGCCAGCAGCGCCCGCCACCGTGCGCCGGTAGGCATAGGCGTACGCCTCGGCGAGCGACACCCGCCCGTCATCCTCCACGTCCGCGTCCCCGCGCAGGCCCGTGAGCAGGTGGTGGGTGAAGAGCGAGCCCTTGAGCGAGTCCCACTCCTCGGAACTCTCCCCCGGGCCGCTGGAGGAGATGACCACCTGGCCGTGCAGGGGAATCTGCTCGAGTGACACCGCGAACTCCGGGCCGGCACGGCCGCCCTTGCGCCGCGCCAGGGTGCCGCTCTCGCACGCGTCCACCAGGAGTACGCTGAGCCGAGCGCCGGCCTGGCGCGCACTGTCTCGCAGCTCGGCGAGGGGCAGGTGGGTGCCGCCCAGGTGCAGCACGCCGCCCTTCGCATGGGCCGACACGTACACGATGAGCACCGCATCATCCCCCGCAGCGCGCAGCTCGGCGATGCGGCCCGTCACCTCGGCCAGCCGCTGGCGCACCACGGAGGCGGGTTGATCCACCACCAGATAGGAGCGATCGGCGCGCACCTCGCCCAGCTCGACGAAGAGCTGCCGCACGCGCCCGGCGTCATCGTCCGCGAAGCTGAGCACCGCGTCGTCGGGGTCGCCCACGTTGGCGCCGATGGACACGAGCAGGCGGACGGTGGCCGCCGCGGCCCGAGGAGGGCAGAGGAGCAGCAGGAGGGCGGCGAGGAGGAGCCAGAGCGGGCGGGGCGGAGTCATGGGCGCTTCTGGAGGCGGAGCGTACTCACCTGGCAGTCGGAGCAGGAGAGGGTGAGCTCGGGGCGTCCCGCCTGGGAGCGCAGGGCCTCGAGCAGGGGGGCGGCCTCGAGCGGACGGGGAGAGAAGACGGCGACGAGCCACTCCGGGCCGGGCGCGTCGTCGAGCACCACACTCCCGGGGAGGAAGTCGCGCTGTCCGGCCGGCAGGGGCGCGGAGGTGGCCGAGCCGTGGGGGTGGAAGACGCTCGCGGTGCCCCGTCCGTCCAGCTCGAGCACGAGCAGGTGTCCGGCCTCTATATCCTCATAGGAGAAGCGCAGCGCGTCTCCCGGCTGTACCTGTGCGTCGGGGCCGAGCAGCTCCGGGGGGCCGCCCGCGCGCGAGACCACCACGCGGAATGCCCCGCCCTTGAGGTGCACGCCATTCTCCTGTCCCAGCTTCGGCACGAGCACGAGCAGGGCCAGCAGCGGCACGCAGGCGCTGAACACGGGCAGCAGCCAGCGGGGGGCGGTCCGCGGCCGGGAGGTGGCACGTCGCTCGAGTTGGCGCAGGAAGAGCTCAGGGGACCTTGCGCGGACGAAGGCCTCGCGAGCGGTGGTGAGCGCTTCGAGCTGGCCGTGGCAGTCGGGGCAGTCCTGCACGTGGGTGCGCGTGGCCTCGGGTGCGGCTTCACCGGCGCTCATCGCCTCGAGCATGGCGGCCGGAGGACAGTGCGGCCCGCGAGGGGAGGGGGGCAGGGGAGTGGGGCTCATCGTGTCTCCTCGAGGCTGGCGCGCGACTGCCAGAGCTGACGGATGCGTTGCTCGAACTGCTGGAGCTTCTTGCCGATGGTGCGGCGCGAGTAGCCGGTCTGCTCGGCAACCTCCTCCTGGGTGTAGCCGTCCAGGAAGTGCAGCACGCCGATGGTGCGTGTCTTGCCGTCGAGCTGGCGCAGCGCCAGGCCGAGCATCGCCCGGCGGTCCGCGTCCTCGGGGGACCCTTCGCCGCGCTGCTCCAGGGCCGCCAGTTGCGACTCCTCGGCGGGTGGCTCGCGGCCGCCGCGCTCCATCAAGTCGAAGCAGCAGCGCTGGGCGATGGTGTAGAGCCAGGCCAGGGTGGCTCCACCATCGCGGGGCGCGCCGTAGCGCTTCACCCTCAGGAAGGTCTCCTGGAGCGCGTCCTCCGCGTCCTCGGGGCGGCGCAGCAGCTGCTGGCAGCGCCGGTGTACGAGGAAACCGTATTGCGCGTACAGCTGGGCCAGCCCGGCGTCATCCATGTCGGGGCCCTCGGGATGCTCGGCGCTGGGGGTCTGTCGGGCTCAGGGCGCTCTCCTCACGGAAAAGAGACCGGCCAGGGGACGGAAAATGGGAACTGGGAAATGCGATCGTGCTTCCGGGGTACCCCAGGCGGCGGCGCACTGTACCTGCTTCCCCGGTCGGACTCCGGGCGCCCGCTTGCCCACCCGCCCTCCCAGACCCCTGCCTCGCACGCTCGGGGCGGAGTGATGACGTTTCACGGGAGGACAACCAGCCCGCGCGGGCCATTCGGGCTCCGCGCACAGGAGCGAGTCATGAGCATCCGTGACGACCTTAAGAAGAAGCTGGGCATGACCGGACGCGATCAAGAGAAGCGCGTGGCGGAGGCGGAGGACCAGGACGAGAAGAAGGCGGGCAGGAGGCTCTCGGACGAGCCAGGGTCGGATTACCCTCGCGAGGGCGACGAGGGGCGCGGGATGAGCGACTCACCCTCGGGGACCGGCATCAACCCGAGCAAGTGAACGGATTCAACTTGGGAGCCTCGATACCCTCACCCCGCCCCTTTCCCGAGGGGTGAGGGAGGGTGCTTCAGGTCGTGGCCTCGGTGGGGGCCACGAGGTGCTCACCGCGGGCATGCTGGTGGGCGTGGTGCGAGGAGAGGAAGCGGCGCACGAGTGAGCGGGTCAGCAGTCCGCACTTCGGACACTCCGCTGTCGCCTGGACGGGCAGCGCGTCCACGTCCTCCTGGTCCATCAACTGGAGCGCCTGGGCCAGGCTCGTTTCCGGGGTGAGCAGGGGCACCTTCCGCGCCAGGTCGCTGGCGACGAGCATGGGGTGCAGCTCCTCGTCGCGCCAGATGTCGCGGAACTGGTCCACCTGGACGATACCGTACAGCCTTCCGTGCTCATCGAGCACGGGCAGGGTGCCGCTCTCGGTGGTGATGACCTGGTCCATGAGGGGGCGCAGGTGCATGCCAGCGGGCACGGGGGCCAGCTCGCGCATCAGCGTGCGCACGGGGGTGTTGGACAGCAGCTCCGCGTCCGTCTGAGGCTTGGGCGCCTTGCGCTCGGTGAGGTAGTGGCAGAGCGCGGAGGCGATGGTGCACGTCACCATCAGCGGCAGGATGATGGCGTGGTTTCCGCTCAGCTCGTAGAGCATCATCATCCCCGTGAGGGGCCCGCGGGTGAGCGCGGCCACGGCGCCGCCCATGCCCACGATGGCGTAGGCGCCACTGGGCCCGGTGCTGGCCGGGAAGAAGTAGTGCACCAGGGTGCCGAAGGCGCCGCCGGCCATGGCTCCCATCACCGCCGAGGGGAAGAACGTCCCACCCGAGCCTCCCGAGCCCAGGGTGATGGCCGTTGCCACCAGCTTCACCACGCACGCGGTGACGAGGAAGAAGAAGCTGAGCTTTCCGATGGCCGCGAGGTTGATGTAGTCGTGCCCGCTGCCCCACACGGTGGGGTTGAGCAGGGCGAGCACGCCCACGCACAGCCCGCCGAGGCCCGCGCGCACCGGCAGGGCCCGCTGGCCGAGCCATGCTGACAGCCGCTCCCCCTTCACCCGTCCGGCGAAGAAGTCCTCCGAGTGGTGCAGCAGCCGCACGAAGGCGTACGCGAGCAGCCCGCAGATGAGCCCCAGTCCCCCGTAGAAGACGACCTCGAAGCTGCTCACCAGCTGGTAGCCGACCCGGTGGATCATCGGCGCCGCATCCATGGTGCCAGTGCTCACCAGCGAGCCGGCCACGCTGGCCAGGATGATGGGGGAGAAGACGCGCAGCTCGAACTCGCGCAGGATGATCTCCATCGCGAAGACGGCGCCGGCGATGGGGGCATTAAAGGAGGCGGAGATGCCAGCACCGGCGCCGCAGGCCAGCAGGATGGCCAGCTCGCGGCGGGAGAAGCCCAGGGTGCGGCCCACGGTGGAGGCGAAGGCGGCGCCTCCGTAGACGATGGGGCCCTCGCGCCCGGCCGAGCCTCCGCTACCGATGGTGATGGCGCTGGCCACCAGCTTGAGCAGGCCGCGCTGTCCGGGCAGCTCCTGATTGCCCTTCACCGCGCGCACCACCTCGGGCACGCCATGGCCATGGGTGTCCGGGTAGTCGCGCAGCAGCCGCCCCACCGCCATTCCGCCCAGCGGCGGCGCCAGCAGGAACACCCACCAGGGCATGTGCGGGAGGATCTCCGTCACCTCGTGCGCCTGGCCGAGGACGCGGTTGAGCGCGGTGAGGGCCACCAGCGGGTAGTAGAGGGCGAGCGCACCCAGCACCAGCAGGGCCAGCAGGCGCAGCCGGCGCTTCACCTCGTCGCGAGGGCCTCCGGGCTCGATGACCCGCGCCAGCACCAGGGCGCCGAAGGCCAGGGGCGCGCCGATGATGGCGTGCTCGAGGTGCCAGTTCGTGGTGCGCAGCGTCTGCCACACCGACACGAGGGCTTGCGAGCCGGGGCGGCGCAGGGCCTCGAAGAGCCACGCGCTGTTGAAGGTGAGCCCGCTCACCAGGCCAATCAGGTTGACGAAGATGCCCGCGGCCAGCCCGCTGTAGAGGCCCACGATGGCCCCCGCCACCGGCAGCACCGACGGACCCGGGAGGTGGATCCGATTGGAGGCTTGCAGGCAGGCATGGATGAATCGTCGCGCGGACTCGCGAAGCGAGGCGCGGGTATGCGGCGGAGGCTCGGCCTTCATTTGCAGCTCATACTACCCGTCGGCGCCTGGGGAAATTCAAGGTACTTGAAGATTCAACAATCGGGTTGGAGGCGAGGGAGGGAGCGGGCGTCTGCGTGCTAATCCAGGGGGCCTCGGAGGGACGCATCATCACAGGCCCGGCGGGGTTCCGAGCCCGCTGGCTGGCACAGGAGGCTCCATGCTGAAGGCAGGGGACGTGGCACCGGACTTCATGGTGCGCGATCACACCGGCAGGACGCACCGGCTGTCCGACTACAAGGGGAAGACGGTGGTGCTCTGGTTCTACCCCAAGGCGGACACCCCGGGTTGAACGGCCGAGGGTTGCGGGTTCCGCGACCAGAGCAGTCAGTACAAGGAGAAGAACGCGGTCATCTTGGGAGTCAGCTTCGACACGCTGGAGGAGAACAAGGCCTTTGCGGAGAAGTTCAGCTTCAACTTCCCCCTGCTGTGCGACACGGACAGGAGGATGGGGCTCGACTATGGGGCCTGTGACGACGCGAGCGCGGCCAACGCGCGGCGAGTGGGCGTCATCATTGGACCCGATGGGCGAGTGATGGCCTGGTATCCGAAGGTGGATGCCCGGGCCTTCCCGACGCAGGCGCTGCAGCAGCTCTAGCCGGGAGTGGATTCGGAGGACCGCGGGGCGTGCTCGGGCGGTCAACCCGGGCGCGCCCTTCGTTCTTCAAGGCGCGTGGTTGGACGTGGGGAGGCGGGAGCGAACCAGCAGGGCCAGTCCACCCAGCAGCAGCCACGGCCCCACGTGCGAGGCCGCCAGGTGTGCGGCGCTCCCGTCGGCACAGTGCACGTTCAGCAGCAGCAGGCCCACGGCTCCCGCGGAGAGCCCCGCGGCCACCGCCCGCACCGGGTGGTAGGCCGAGCGCCGCAGCATCACCAGCGCCGCCAGCAGGGGCAGCGCCGACAGCAGCATGTGCACCCGCGTGCAGCCGATGACTCCGGCGAGGAAGCTCTTCGCCGCCAGCCCCGAGCCTCCCAGCAGCACCGACAGCGCCACCACTGCTGTGCACGTCCCCACCAGGCCCCAGGCCACCCGTCTCACGGGCGCCAGCGCCACGATGGCTCCGCCCAGCATGACCAGCAGCACGAGCACGGCCAGCCCGACCACGATGCCCGGCGGCGCCGCGTTCCGCATCAGCCCCAGGGGCGTGAACGCCAGTGCCCCCAGCACCGTCATCCCCACGTACACGCCCACCAGGACGAGCACCTCGCGCCACCAGGGCGTCGGCTTCGGGTGGGCGGCCAGCTCCTCCTGGGTCAGGGTCCGCACCCGCTCCAGCGCCGGCATCGCCGCCTGTGCGGTGGGGGCCCCCACGTTCTCCAGTGCGCCGAAGCCCTCCAGCAGCGCGCCGCACTCGGCACACTCGGCCACGTGCGAGACCAGCTCCGGCGGGAGGGGTTGCTCCAGGCTGTCCAGCACACGCGAGCACTCGGGAGTCATTTGTTCGCCTCCTCACGCAGGGCGGCCAGCAGCTCGCGCAGCCGCGCGTAGCCCCGGTGCGCCCGCACCTTCACCGCCGACTCCGTCAGTCCCATCGACTCGGCTATCTCCGCGAAGCCCATCCCCTCGAAGCGGTGCAGGACGATGGGGATGCGCTGTCCCTCGGGGAGCTGCGCCAGGGCCCGCTGGACGGCGCGTTCGAGCCCCGCATCCCGGGGGCCCGGCTCCTCCGCGGGGACGCTGGTGGGCAGCTCGCCCTCGTCCGTCAGATCCTCGGGGCGCTTGCGCCGCTGCCAGTCTCGCGCCGTGTTGGTCGCGATGGCGTACAGCCAAGGCTTCACCCGCGCGCCCTCCTGGAAGCGGCCACGTCCTCGCACCAGGGACAGGAAGGTCTGCTGGGTCAGGTCCTCCGCCGAGGCGGGGTTGCCCGTCAACCGCGCCAGGTAGCCGTGAATGGGCCTCGCATAGCGCTGGAAGAGGGCATCGAAGGCCCGGGCATCGCCCTGACAGAAGCGCGTCATCAATACCTCGTCCGACTCACCGGCTGGGGAGGGCGCCGGGTCATCAGCGGTACGCGCGGGGGCGATTCCGGGTTTCAACGAAGGAGGCGTCACGGGCGGGGTAGAGTGGAAACCCTACCCCAGCCCGGAGCCTTCCGGTGCTTCCTTGCTCGCTCTACTGGCGCTTGAGCAGCGCCTGGGGCGAGGGAGCGGAGGTGGGCAGGCGGTCAGCCGCGGTGGCCAGGGCCTCGCGCACCTTCTCCTCGGCGGCCTTCATCTTCTCCTCGGCGGCCTTGCGGTGGGCGGCCAGGGGGGCGAACCAGCGGCCGGGCGGGTTGAGGGCTGCCTGGTCCTCCGCCGAGTACTTCAGGTACGAGTACTTCGTCTGCTCGGACGGGGTGCGCAGGTCACTCACCAGGCCCACCCAGGAGAGCGCCTTGAGCGAGTAGTAGCTGAGGTCCACCTCCCACCAGAACCAGCCCTGGTTGGCGGTGTTCTGGTGGAAGTGGTGGTTGTTGTGCCAGCCCTCGCCCAGGGTGACGAGCGCCAGCAGCCAGTTGTTCTTGCTGGTGTCCGTCGTCTTGTAGCGGCGCTTGCCGAACACGTGGCTGAGCGAGTTGATGGTGAAGGTGCCGTGGTAGAGCAGGGTGGTGCTCACGAAGAAGCCCCACACCAGCATCGAGAAGCCGCCGATGAAGTAGAGGGCCACGGCCAGCAGGACGGGCGGCACCACGAAGAGCCGGTTGAGCCACACCAGCTCCGGGAAGCGCGCGAAGTCCTTGATGCTGTCGTAGCGCGTCTCATTGTACTTGTCGCAGAGGATCCACCCGGCGTGGCTCCACCAGAAGCCCTTCTGCAGCGGCGAGTGGATGTCCTGCTCCTGGTCCGAGTACCGGTGGTGGTGCCGGTGATGGGCCGCCCACCAGAGCACGCCCTTCTGCGTCGCGAGGGTACCCGCCAGGGCCAGGAAGAACTGGAAGCCACGGCCCGCCTTGTAGGCGCGGTGGCTGAAGTAGCGGTGGTAGCCGGCGGTGATGCCCCACATACGGAAGATGTAGAGGCCCACGCACACCGCGACATCCACCGGCTTGGCTCCCGTGTAGAACACGAAGAGGCACATCAAGTGCACGCCAACGAAGGGGATGGACGACAGCCAGTTGATCTTCTCTTCCTGGGCTGGCGTGGCGGTTCGAGCAGTCAAGGGAGCCTCGGCTGGAATCAGACCGAGCGGGAAGGTGCTCAGTCTCACCCCGCATCAACACCCCCCCGTGTCATGGCTCTGTCAGGCGGTCGCAGATTTCTGGAGCACCGCCAGCCACTGCTCGAAGTCCGGGTGACCATGCAGAGGCGCGAGGTCGTCGTCGGAGGCCGCGTAGGGGATGTCTTGGAACCCCAGCTCCGTGGCGCGTCGCAGCATGCGCATTGCGTCATTCAGGTGACGCGCGCGGGCATGAGCGCATGCGGCGTCATAGGCCAGGCGCGCGGAGGTGGTATGGACGAGGCCCAGCTCGCAGAGCGCCGCCGCCTCCGAATAGGCGCCGCGGATGAAGAGGGGGCGTTGGGCGCACAGAAAGGCGGCCTCCGGCTCCACTCCGGGCAGCCGCAGCGCCTTCTGTACTCGTTCTGAGCGGATGAGAGAGCCCGCGTACTCGTGCAGGACGGTGCGGTTGTGCGTCTCCTGCCAGGCCATCTCCCACAGGGCGAGCGCTCGGAGCTCATCACCCAGCAGGGAGAAGGCCGCGGCCAGGGCGTGGGTCTCCACCGGCCGGCGCCGCACCTGGGAGAAGTGGTCGAGCGACGCGCGTCCCTGGCCATTCTTCAGGGCGGCCCAGCCGAGCAGGTGGTGGGCGCGTGAGGCGAGGTCCGGGGTGCACTCCTCCGAGTCGAGCACGGCGAGGCCCCGCTGGCGTGCCTCCTCCAGCCTTCCAGCGGCGAGGGCGGCCTCGGCCTGCTGCATCTCCTGCACGAGGGGTGGGGGCGCCACGCCCGAGGACACCTTCATGTCCCCCCGCAGCACGGCCAACAACAGCCGCAGCGCGTGCAGCCCCATCATTCCGAAGAGGATGCCGAGCAGGGGGTTGGGAGGGTCCCCCGCGAAGGCGTAGGCCATCACGAGGAGGCACACCACGAGGGCCAGCCATTGCGCTCCCATGAAGCCGGTCTGCCCGAAGAAGCGCGTCGCCAGGGCGCTCACGATGTTGCCCCCATCCAAGGTCGGGACGGGCAGGAGGTTGAAGAGGGCCCAGAGGAGGTTGCTGACGCAGAGCCAGGAGAGCAGGACGCGCAGCCCCTCGGCGTTCCGAGACACCCCGGAGTGGAGGAGCACCAGGGCCGTCAGGCTCAGCGACAGCCCGGACAGGGGCCCCGCGGCGGCGATCATCACCTGCTGATGCCAGGGGATGGGGGCGAGAGAGTTGTGCCGGGTGATGCCCCCCAGCCAGGCGAGCGAGATGCTCGGCCGGTAGCCGAGCGCCCGGAGCATCAGCGCATGGCCCGACTCGTGGGCGAGCACCGTCGACGAGAGGACGAACAACCCCGCCAGGAAGACGAGCAGCGCCGTCCGGCCATACCCGGGGCCTCCCTCGAGGAGCTGCCGAGCGGGCCAGAGACCGAGATCTCTCGTCCAGGTGTGCGGGTCCAGCGTCCAGGTGGTCAGGTCCATCGCCAGCATGTCGCTCACGCCGAGCGCCCCCAGCAGGGCGCAGCAGAGCAGGTGCGAGAGGTGGACCTCGACGGGGATGGTCCCGAGCCGGAAGCGCAGCATGGGGCCGACCTTAACCAAAGGAAGGCGGCCGCGCAGGCCATCGCCTGGACCCTGGAACAATCTCTCTAATCCGCTAGGTTCCCCCGCCGCCATGCTGCGCATTGGTTCCTACACGTTGCCCAACCCCTTCATCCTCGCGCCCATGGCGGGGGTGAGCGAGATGCCCTTCCGCGTCATCGCCTTCGGCCTGGGGGCCGCCCTCTGCCCCACCGAGCTGGTGAGCTCCCAAGGGCTCATGCGCACCAACCAGCGCACCCTCAAGTACCTCCGGTTCGACGCGGAGGTGGAGCGGCCCTACAGCCTGCAGATTTTCGGGGGAGACCCGGAGGCCATGGCCCGCGCCGCCGTCATCGGCAAGCAGTACGGGGCGCAGATGATCGACATCAACATGGGCTGCCCGGTGAAGAAGGTGACGAAGAACGGCGCCGGCAGCGCCCTGCTGTGCGAGCCGGACCGGGGCGCCACCCTGGTGCGCGAAATCCACGCGGCCACCGGACTGCCCGTCACCTGCAAAATCCGCTCGGGCTGGGACGAGCACAACCGCAACTACCTCCAGGTGGCCGGCAAGCTCTTCGAGGCGGGCTGCGCCGCGCTCGCCATCCACCCGCGCACCCGCGCCCAGGGCTACTCGGGCCAGGCGGACTGGAGCGTCATCGCGGACCTCAAGCGTCACTTCCCGGACAGGCCCATCATCGGCAATGGGGACGTGAAGACTCCGGCCGACGCCCGCCGGATGCTGGAGACGACCGGCTGTGACTTCGTGATGATTGGCCGCGGCGCGCTGGGCAACCCGTGGATCTTCCGCGAGCTGCTCGGAGGCCCTCCGCCCACGCCCCAGGAGCGCTGCGAGCTGGTGCTGCGGCACCTGGCCGCTCACATGGAGTTCGTGGGCGAGGAGCTCGCCGCGGTGCGCTCCTTCCGCAAGCACCTGGCCTGGTACGCCCACGGTCTGTACGGCGCCGCGCTCTTCCGCTCCGAGGTCAACCAGCTCGACACGGCCGAGGCGGTGCGGGACGCGGTGAGGCGCTTCTTCGGCTCCGCCCACTCGGACCCTCATGCCTCCGAGGGTGAGCAGGACGTCGATTACCGGGCCGCGCTCGGCTGAGCTCCACCTCTCAATCACCCCAGCGACACGTCTGTAGCGCGCCGTTTTCGGTGCGCACGGGCCATTTCCGAGGGGGAACTCCTCGAAGAAGGTCATCTCGTGAGCACTCCGCGCGGATGCGCGCGGTGGTGGCCGTGCAGGTGCTCGCGAGACCCGCCGAGCTCGTGCCGACGCGGTGCCGAGTGCGCTCGAGGCGACAGTCGTGGCCCCTCGGAGCAGCGTGAAACGCGCCGGAGGCCGAGAAATCGGCTCGCGCGAGGTCGGTGCAGGTGTGTGTGGAGGCCCGTTTTGGGGTTTCGAACGCGCGCGATGCCGAAAAATCGGCGCGCCACGCGTTGCACTACATCACCATGCGTTGACACACTGGCAAGGCATCTCTACCATTCACCACAAGCACTCCTCATTCATGCGAGTGCAGGCCCCACTCTCAACGAGTGGTGGTGAAGTTGAACCAACGGAGGGTTTAGATGGCCGCGAAGAAGAAGACCGCGAAGAAGGCCGCGACGAAGAAGACCGCCGCGAAGAAGACCACCCGCAAGACCGCTGCTCCGCGCACCGCCAAGAAGGCGACGGCGAAGAAGGCCGCGGGCAAGAAGACTGCCGCTCGCAAGAGCACCCGCCGCAAGAGCTCGGCGAAGGCCCCTGAGGCCGCCCCCACCGAGGGCTAGACGTAAGGCAGTCTCTTCGCGCAGTTTGAACGGCCCGGCGGATCTCCGCCGGGCCGTTTTTGTTTTTTCCGTCCAGGAGGACTGAGGTGTCTCTGCGTTCCTCGGAGTTGGAGCAGGTGGTGGCGGAGGTCTCCGCGCAGCTGTCTGGCGCGGTGGTGCAGAAGGCGTGGTGCCCGCTGCCGCGCCTGGCCTACCTGGAGCTGCGAGTGCCCGGCAGATCCATCCTCTTGTGCCTGTGCGCGGAAGGAGAGCTGTCGCGGCTCGCGGTGGCGCAGGAGCGCTTCCCCACGCCGGGAGAGCCCGCGCCCTTCCAGCGTTGGCTGAGGCAGGAGCTGGTGGGCTTCAAGCTGGCCAAGGCCTCATGGTCGGAGGCGGAGCGGGTGGTGATGCTCGACTTCCAGAGCGAGGACACCCGGCGCCGGCTGGTGCTGGAGCTGGGCTCGCCGGGAGGGCTCATGCTGCTGACGGACTCCGGCCGGGTGCTGATGCTCTCCGGCGAGGGCCTGGCGCAGCGGCGCTCCCTGCATCCGGGCGCGCAGTGGGCGCCTCCGGAGCCGTTGCCCGCAGAGGCCCTCACGCGCGCCCGGGCCGCCACGTCGCGCCTGCTGCCCTTCCCCGGTGACTTCCTCGTGTATGCGGAGGCGGCGGAGCGGCTGCTCGGGCCGAAGGACAAGACGAGCCGTGCGGAGGCCATCCGCCGGCGCCTGGCGCTGCCCTACCGAGCGCGGCTCAAGCGCTCCGGACGCACGCTGGAGAAGGTGCGCACGGAGGCGGCCCGAGGCCCGGAAGCCGAGCGGCACCGGCAACTGGGCGAGCTACTCACCCAGAACCTCTACCGCCTGAAGCGGGGCGCCACCGAGGCGACGCTCACGGCGTACACCGAGTCGGGGATGGAGGAGGTGACGGTGCAGTTGGACCCGAAGCGGACGCCGAAGGAGGAGGCGGACTGGCACTTCCACCAGTACCGGCGGCTGCTGAGGGGCGTGGAGCATGCCCGGCAGCGAGAGGCGGAGCTGGCGCGCGAGGTGGCGCACGCGGAGGCGGCGCTGAAGCAGCTCGAGGGGCTGGATGAGGCCTCGCTGCTGGCGCAGGCGGAGGTGCTGCAACTGACGGCGGCCGAGGAGGGCCCTCCGGAGGCGAGGCCCTTCAAGGAGTACGTGGGGCACGGCGGCCAGCGCATTTTGGTGGGCAAGGGGGGCGAGGACAACGACACGCTCACCTTCAAGGTGGCGCGCCCCTATCACCTGTGGCTGCACGCGAGGGGGCTGCCAGGCAGCCACGTGGTGGTGCCACTGGAGAAGGGGGTGGAGGTGTCGCAGGAGGTGCTATTGGATGCGGCGCACTTGGCGCTGCACCACTCGGGGGCCAAGGGTGAGCCGCGCGGCGAGGTGAGCTGGGTGCCGGTGAAGTTCGTGAAGAAGGTGAAGGGTGGGGCACCGGGCCGAGTGCAGTACACCCGGGAGAAGACGCTGGTGGTGCGCCTGGAGCAGGAGCGGTTGGAGCGGTTGTTGAAGACGCGCGGAGGCGAGGTGCCGCCCGTCCCATGAGCGTGAAGGTGCCCATGGGCCCGGTGTGCGCCCGCTGTCCGGTGGTGCTGGGCGCCTCGTGCTGCGAGGTGAAGGAGGGCGAGCACCTGGCCACCCTCACGCGGGCGGACGTGGAGCGCATCACCGGGCACACGCGGTGGGCGTCCCGGCGCTTCGTCGTCGAGGAGTACCTCACCGAGGAAGAGGCGGCGGCGTACGAGGCGCGCCGTCCGCTCTACCGGGGCTACTTCCGTCGGGGGCCGGTGCGGCTGACGCTGGCCACGCGCGCGGGCGCCTGCGTCTTCCACGAGAAGGGGCGAGGCTGTGGCCTGCCCTCTGACGTGCGGCCGGTGGCCTGCCGGCTCTACCCTTTCGAGCGCTGGCCGGATGGGAGCTGGAGCGTGCAGATGAGCCGCTACGGTGACCTGGCCGAGGCACGAGCAGGCGGCGGCGCGTGCCTGGGCGTGGAGGAGGCCGAGGGCATGGAGGACGTGCTGGTGGCCTTTGGCACGACGCGGGAGTCGGTGGAGTTGCTTGGAGCGCAACTGGGGGAGGAAACGGACTCACACGGGCGGGGTTGACGGGCAGACGGTGAGCAGGCGGGCAGTTTGCACCGGCCTTGAGTCCGGAAGGCCGCCGGGTACGATGCCGTCCGCGTGTCGTCGCTTCCGCCCCACCATCAGATGCATCTCTTCCCGCGCTCTCCTGTTCGTGAGGGGGGCTCGTCCTTGTCCGCGCGCAATCGTGCGTTGGAGTCCTCCAACCGTCTGGCTACCGCCCTCCACGAGGAGGAAGTGCCGGTTGCGGAGAACTTCCACCAAGGGACCGCTGCGCGGAACCAGCACCCCCACGCCACGGCAGCCACCCGGGAGGAGCTGTGGGCCCGGGCCGAGGCGCTGGCCTTCCGGCTCTCGGCGGAGCTGAGGATGCCGGTGCGGCTGGCGGTGACGGATAACCGCTCCACCATGGTGTCCTTCCGGCGCAGCGCTACTGCGCTGCAGCTGCGGTTGCACCACATGTTCCTCGACGCGCCGGAGCCGGTGGTGCGCGCGGTGGCGGACTACGCGGGCCGGGGTAACCGCCTGGCGGGCGGATTGCTGGACGACTACATCCGGGGCCAGCAGCCGCGCATCCGCCAGGAGCGTCACGCGGCCGAGGCGGACCTGGAGCCCCGGGGCCGCTGCTTCGATCTCCAGGTCATGTTCGATCAGCTCAACCGCGTCTTTTTCCACGAGAGCATCCAGGCGCGCATTGGCTGGGGCCGCATGCCTCCTCGGCGGCGGCGCAAGTCCATCCGCCTGGGCGTCTACGATCATCAGACGCGGGAGATCCGCATCCATCCTGGGTTGGATCGCCCTGAGGTGCCCTCGTACTTCGTGGAGTTCATCATCTTCCACGAGATGCTCCACCAGCTCTTCCCGAGCTCGAACGGGACGGGCCGCCGGGTGCACCATCCGCGGGCCTTCCGAGACCGGGAGAAGGCCTTTCCGCTCTATGCCGCCGCACTGCGTTGGGAGCGGGAGAACCTGAACCTGCTGTTGCGGGGCTGAGACGCGGTCCCTTGCTCGCTGCTTTACCAATTTACCAATCGAAGGCCGTGTGCGGACGCTGCTTGACCCTGCACGTGGCCCGACCCAATCCTCTTTTGCCCATGCGACGCGCGAAGATTGTTTGCACCCTTGGTCCGGCCTCCCAGAGTCAGGAAATGCTCGAGGCCCTGATTGAAGCCGGAATGGACGTGGCCCGGCTCAACTTCTCTCACGGCAGCCACGAGAACCACGCCGAGAACATCGAAAAGCTGCGGAAGGCCTCGCTGAAGGTCCGCAAGGCGGTGGGTATCCTGGGAGATCTCCAGGGCCCCAAAATCCGCACCGGCCGCTTCATCACCGGCAGCACCGAGCTGAAGGAAGGCGGCGAGTTCCACATCACCACGGACGAGAGCGTGAAGGGCACGGATGAGATCGTGTCCACCACGTACCCGTTCCTGGCGGCGGACGTGAACCCGGGAGACCGCATTCTGCTGGATGACGGTCTGCTGGAGCTGCGAGTCCTGGAGACGGACAAGAAGCAGCTCATCCGCACGAAGGTCATTCACGGCGGCATCCTGAAGAACAACAAGGGCATCAACCTGCCGGGAGTGGCGGTGCGCGCGGACGCGCTGACGCCGAAGGACCGGGAGGATCTGGTGTTCGGCATCAAGGCGGGGGTGGACTTCCTCGCGCTGTCCTTCGTGCGTCAGCCGGCGGACATCGACATGGCGCGCTCGGCGATGGCGGAGGTGGGCCGCACGGTGCCCATCATCGCCAAGCTGGAGAAGCCGGAGGCGATTGCCCGGTTGGACGCCATCCTGGACAAGACGGACGGCGTGATGGTGGCGCGCGGCGACCTGGGCGTGGAGATCCCGCCCGAGGAAGTGCCCTCGGTGCAGAAGGATATTGTCCGCCGGTGCAACATGAGGGGCCTGCCGGTCATCGTGGCCACGCAGATGTTGAACTCGATGATCGACAATCCGCGGCCCACGCGAGCGGAGGCCAGCGACGTGGCCAACGCGGTGTTCGACGGGGCGGACGCGGTGATGCTGTCGGGCGAGACGGCGAGCGGCAAGTTCCCGCGCGAGTCGGTGGAGATGATGGATCGCATCGTGCTGGCGGCCGAGTCCACGATGAGGGTGCAGGGCCTGTCGTCGATGCCGCAGCAGGCGCCGGTGGGGTTGCCGACGCACTTCCCGGACGTGATTGCGGCGAGCGCGTGTTACGCGGCGAAGCAGGCGGGGGCGTCGTTGATCGCGGCCTTCACGCTGTCGGGTGTGACGGCGCGGCTGTTGGCGCACTACCGGCCGCCGGTGCCGATCGTGGCCTTCAGCCCGAACCAGGAAGTGCGCCGCCGGTTGGCGCTGCTGTGGGGCGTGGTGCCGCGAGTGCTGGAGCCCATCCAGGAGACCGAGGCGATGGTGCGCCGCGTGGAGGAGGAGCTGGTGGCGCGGGGCCTGGCGCAGAAGGGTGACCGCGTGGTCATCGTGTACGGCGCGCCGGTGGGACAGCCGGGCAAGATCAACAGCATGCGGCTGCACATCATCGGGAGCTGAGGCCCGCTGAGCGGATTGCCTCTCTCGCATCCCTCCCTCACATCCCCTCCCTCACATCCCCTCCCTCTCCCTTCGGGAGAGGGTCGGGGTGAGGGTGCACGGGTCGGTTCTCCAACCCGTGAACCAGAGAGGGCACACGGGTTCCCAACCCAGGTTCACCCGATACCCTCACCCTGTCCCTCTCCCGAGGGGCGAGGGGAAATCAGCCGCGGAAGTCCTTCAGGGCGCGCTTGGGGACCTCGGCCTCGATGAAGATGCGGAACAGCTCCATGTCGAGCTGGCCGCCCTGGGCCTCGCGCTTGAGGATGTCGAGCGCGAGCTGATGGGGCACGGCCTTCTTGTAGGGCCGATCGCTGGCGGTGAGGGCGTCATAGATGTCCGCGATGGACATCATCCGCGACTGCACGGGGATGGTGGGCTCGGGGATGGCACGCGGGTAGCCGGTGCCGTCGAGCTTCTCGTGGTGCGCGTAGGCAATCTCCGGGACGCGGCGCAGGGTGCGCGTCCACGGAATCTGCGACAGGAAGCGGTAGGTGTGCTCGACGTGGCTCTCGATCTCCCGGCGCTCCTCCTCGGAGAGGGTGCCCTTGGCGATGGAGAGCGAGTGGATCTCCCGGTCGAGCAGCAGTGGGCGCTCCTGGTCGAACGAGTCCTGGAAGCGCAGGTGGCGCAGCTCGTGGAGCCGCTCGAAGTTGCCCTGGGCGAGCACCGTAGGCCGGTTGCAGGTGAGGACGAACTCGAGCACCTCGTCCAGGTGCTTCTGTTCCTTGACGAGCCGCTCGTCCTCCTCGGCATCGATCTCCGGCAGGTTTTGCACGCCGCGCAGCTTCACGGCGGCGAGCCGGCGGCGGTAGCTCTGGAGCTGCAGGTCCTTGCGGGCGAGCTGGAAGCGGGCGCGCAGCCCCTCCATCTCATGGGGGTAGAGCTTCTCGGCTTTGACGAGCACGGGCTCGCGCACGCCCACCTTGCCGAAGTCGTGCAGCAGCGAGGCGTAGCGCACCTCCTGCAGCTCGGTGGCGGTGAAGCGCGTGCGGGCATAGGGCCCGGTGTTCACGTGCTCGAGGGCGCGGGCCATGGCCACGGTGAGGTCGGCCACGCGGCCTGAATGACCCGCGGTGGTGGGATCTCTGGACTCGATGGCCACCACCGAGGCGGAGACGAAACCCTCGAAGAGGCGGTTGATCTCCTCGTGCAGGAGGGCGTTCTCGATGGCGCCGGCGGCCTGGGCGCCCAGGGCGAGCAGCAGCTCCTCGTCCTCGGAGTCGAAGGGGCGCCCGCTCAGCTTGTTGAGCGATTGGATGACGCCGGTGACCTCGCCGTTGGCGTCGCGCATGGGCACGCAGAGCACGCTCTGGGTGCGGTAGCCGCTCTGGATGTCGAAGGTGCGGTTGAAGCGCTCGTCGGCGTAGGCGTCCGGGAGGTTGATGATCTCCCCGGTCTGGGCCACCTGGCCGGCGATGCCGCTGCCCACCGGCAGACGGATTTCATTCTTGGAGCCCTGGGCCACCTTGCTCCACAGCTCGTTGCGCTCGCGGTCCAGCACGAAGAGCGAGCACCGGTCCGCCTCTACCACCTTGCTGGCCTCATAGAGGATGAGGGGCAGCAGCAGGTCCAGGTCGCGCTCGGCGCTCATGGCCTTGGTGACGTCCAGGATGGACGTGAGCTTCTTGAGGCGCCGGGTGAGGTCTGGAGGATCGGGCGGGGTCTCTGGAAGCACCGGGAATGGCTCCGAATGGCGACGGCGCACGGCCTGGGAGGAATCTTCTTAGCACGGGAAAAGCGCCGCCCGCCCCCCGGGGGGGTCCCCAAACGTCCGTTGCCCTCCCGCTCCCCCTTCAAGCGGGTACCCGTCGGGGGCGGAAATGGCTATGTAGCGCCCATGACCCGCCGCGTCCTCGTGTCCCCCTCGCTCCTGTCCTCCAACTTCGGCCGCCTGGCCGAGGAGGTGCGCGCGGTGGAGGCCGCCGGGGCGGACTGGGTCCACGTGGACGTCATGGATGGGCGGTTCGTCCCCAACATCACCATCGGCCCGGTCGTGGTGGAGGCCATCAAGAAGGCGGCCACCCGGCCGCTCGATGTCCACCTGATGATCGTCGAGCCCGAGAAGTACATCGACGCCTTCGCGAAGGCGGGGGCGGACATCCTCACGGTGCACGTGGAAGCGTGCACGCACCTGCACCGGGTGATTCAGCAGATCCGCCACGCAGGGGTGAAGCCGGCGGTGGTGCTCAACCCGGCCACGCCGCTGTCGGCGGTGGAGGAGGTGTTGGGGGACGTGGAGATGGTGCTGCTGATGAGTGTGAATCCCGGCTTCGGGGGACAGAGCTTCATCGAGCCCACGGTGGACAGGGTGCGCCGGCTGCGCGCGATGCTGGATGCACGGGGGCTGTCCACGGACATCGAGGTGGACGGGGGCATCAACGCCGAGACGGCTCGGCGGGTGGTGGAGGCCGGGGCCACGGTGCTGGTGGCGGGCTCATACGTGTTCGGCTCGAAGGACTACGCCGCGGCCATCCGCTCGCTGCGGCCCTGAACGCGCACCTCAGGCTCCGGCAGCCCCCTTCACTCCGGCCATTCGCGCCACCCGCGTCATGAAGGTGTGGTCGAAGGGCTTCACCTCATAGGCCTCGGCGCCGAGCTCGAAGCACACGTGGCGGGTGAACTGGTCCTCCACGCCACTGAGGATGATGACCTTGCAGTCGCGCGTCTCGGGGTCCTGCTTGAGCTGGGCGAGCAGGTCGCGGCCGTCCTGGTGCTGGTGGATGTCCAGGATGATGACGGCTGGCCGATGCTTCCGGGCCAGCTCCAGGACATGGTGGGAGGTGGTATCCGCCACCGAGGCGAGGCCCGAACGGCGGGCCTCCCGCGAGAGAGCGGACACAACGAGCGGCTCATCATCGGAGATGAGGACAACCGGAGAGAGCATGGGACCCCGGGGTGGCTTCGCTGTACGGGGTGTGTCCAAGCAAGCGGTGTTCCCGGCGGTTTCCCCCGCAAAATGCGCAGGTTAGGGGCGAAGGACACGGGTCATTGGAGCCCCACGGGTCCTGGAGAACCCCCGGAGGGCCGCAGGAATGAAAAGCTGATCCAAGGACGTTGACTAGGCCGGGCGGGTCTTGTACATCCCCGCCCACTTCGACGGCCCGAGAGCAGTTCCGGCGGAGGGCATATCGGTATCGGGGAGTGGCTCAGCCTGGTAGAGCACTTGGTTCGGGACCAAGGGGTCGCAGGTTCAAATCCTGTCTCCCCGACCATTAAAAGCCCTGGAGTTTCGCGGACTTCCGCTGAAACTCCAGGGCTTTTGTTTTTCCCCGTCTCCCCCGTCAGCAAGCCCTTCGTGGTTCGGGCCCACGGTGAGGTCACCGCCTTCTTGATCCAGTCCATTGCATCCTCCCACCTGCGCCGCCAGCCGGAGCTGGGGACTCCGGGGAGGGGCAGGCACGTTGCCTGGTGGGCTGGAATGGGAGCCGGGGCGCCCGGCCCTATGGGCCCTGCGCCGCTGTGGTGGTTGAATGGCGCCTGGGGGGCACATGTGGGCGCTGAACAACCGCACGGCGTATGCAGCTGAGCGCAACTGGACGCGAGACAGGGATGGACTCCACTGGTGGCTCGTCGCCGTCAAGGCGACGTTCGACATCGGACCTGACGGGCGGCTGAAGCTCGCGGACGAGCAGCTTCCGCCGGTATTGATGCCGGAGTACTTCGGCGAGCCGGGCCGCTCCAGCCTGCGATACGACTCCGACCTGCTGGCGCCGAAGCCGGGCACGGACATCCTCGTGAGCGCGCATGCGCACGCGCCTCGTGGAAGACCGGCGCCCACGGTGCCGGTCTCGCTCCGGGTCGGGCGGCTCCACAAGGTGCTCGTCGTGCACGGGGAGCGGACCTACGAGCAAGGTTGGTTCGGCGTGATGCCGGGTCGGCCCCAGCCCTTCACCACGCGGCCCATTCAATATGAGCTCGCCTTTGGTGGCAGCGACCTGTCAGGCCCCGACCCGGCGAAGCACCGCATCGACGAGCGGAATCCCATCGGGCGCGGCTTCGCGACGCGCGGCGCCCACCTCGCCGGAAAGCCGGCCCACGCCATCGAGTATCCCAGCGGAGAGCCCGCGACCATGGGCCCGGCGGGGTTCGGTCCCGTCGATTCCTCGTGGATGCCCCGGCGCAAGCTCGCGGGGACGTACGACGCGCGGTGGGAGCGCACGAAGAAGCCGCTGCTCCCGGATGACTTCGACCCCGCGTTCGCGCTGAGCGCCCCGGTGGATCAGCGGCCCGAGAATCCCCTGGCGGGCGGAGAACCCGTCGAGCTGGTGAACATGACTCACGAGGGGGCCCTGCGCTTCGAGCTCCCTCGCATCTCGCTCGGCTTCAAGACGCGCATTGGTACGCGCCGCGAGGAGCACGGCCCGCGGCTGACGACGGTCCTGGTGGAGCCCGAGGCGCGGCGCCTGTGCCTGGTGTGGCAGAGCGCGCTGCGCGTGCGCGCCCCGGAGGCGGACTATCTCGATGAGACGGAGATCTTCGAGTTGAAGGGTGAGGCATGAGCGCCGAAATCGAGGTGGTGGCTGTCGGCGCTCGGACCCCGCTCGGGTACTCCGCGGAGAGCAGCGCGGCGGCCATGCGCGCCGGCATCTCCCGGTACGCCGAGTTTCCCTTCATTGATGCGCGGGGCGAGCCGGTCGTGGTGGCCTCGGATGGGGAACTCGACTCGAAGCTGGAGGGGAGGGATCGGCTCGTACCCCTGCTCGAGAGCGTCCTCGACGAAGTCAAGGGGAAGCTCGGTTCAGCGGTCCTGGAGGGGAACCGGTGCCGGCTGCTGCTGTCGCTTCCCGAGGCGCGTCCGGGGTTCTCCGATGACGACGCGGCTTGGCTCGTGAGCGCCATGGAGGCACGCCCGCAGGCGAAGGCCGCGCGCACGCGCGTCGAGATTGCCGGACGCGGCCACGCGGGAGCCCTGCGAGCGGTGGAGCAGGCCCTGCGGGAGTCCTCCGAAGGCAGGGAGTTCTTTTTCCTGGTGGCGGGCGTGGACAGCTACCACCACGCGGAGACGTTCCTCTGGCTGGAGCGCGACGGCCGGTTCGCGCAGCCGGGGATTCGCAGTGGATTCATTCCTGGTGAGGGGGCCGGGTGCCTGGCGCTGATGAGCACGGGGCTGCGTCGCCGCTTGCGGCTGCCCCGGCTCGCGGTGGTGCGAGGGGCACGGACCGCGCAGGAGCGCCTCCTGCGCGACAGCGACACGGGCTCGTTTGGCGTCGGAATGACCCAGGCGGTCGAAGGTGCGGTAGCGGGGCTCGACCTGTCCCGCGAGAAGGTGGATGAGCTATACACCGACATCAATGGCGAGCGGTACCGCAGCGAGGAGTGGGGGTTCGTCGCGCTGAGGACGCCATCGGTTTGGCACTCCACGGCGTATCGCTCCCTGAGCGACTGCTGGGGCGACGTGGGCGCTGCGGCGGGTGCCCTCGGAGGCGTCCTGGTGGTCCGGGCGTTCGCACGGGGTTATGCGCGAGGCCCCCGGGCCATGGTGACAGCGGGTTCTGATGGGGGACTGCGAGGGGCGATGCTCCTGCAGGACCCACGGGTGTCGTAAGGAGCGGGGGACGCAATGAGCAACGTCTCAGTGAATGCACCGAAGACGCCGGTGACCGAGGGCTCCAGTGGGGTCGCTGCGGCAACGCTGCCCAACGTGTGCAAGATGCCCGGGCCGCCAGCGCCGTTCGTGCCGACGCCGCTGCCCAACATCGGGAAGAGCGGAACAGACCCGAAGAAGTACTCCAAGACGGTCACCATCGAGGGGAAGAAGGTCGCCATAAAGGGCGCCACCTTCGGCTCCATGGGCGACGTGGCCAGCAAGGGGACGGGCGGTGGCATCGTCTCCGCCAACGTGGAAGGCCCCACCAGCTTTCTCGGCCCCGGGTCCATGGACGTGAAGTTCGAGGGGAAGAACGTCCAGCTGCTCGGTGACCCCATGCTCAACAATTGTGGGCCGAGCGGGAGCCCAGCCAACGCGGCGACGATGCTCGGGGTGGTCCAGAAGACCGGAGCCCTCCTGGTCGTCAGCGGGAAGGATGTGTGCCCCCTGTGCAGGAAGGTGCATGGCAGAGAGGGCTCGCTGAAGGAAACCCCCGCGACCCAGGCCGACGCCGCGCAGCTGGAGGTCAAGCTCACCAAGAAGATTTTCGCTGGCGAGTTCCCCGAAGAGGAGCTTCCGTGGGGAAGGATGCTCGGCGTCGCTCAGTGCAAGTGCGGGCAGAAATACGCGGACCACTCGAGCAACACCATCGAAGTCTTCTGCAAGAGTGTCAGCGAGCTTGGCTGGAACGCCCCCAAGCCCGGCACCACCCGCAAGGAGGTCCGTGCGTTCGTTGACAATCGCTTCAAGAAAAACAGCAAGAACGTGGAGAAGGCCTGGGCGCGGGCCCAGAGGTTCCATGAGCAGTTCGTGAACAAGAAGACCACCGCAGCGGCCTACCCACCGGGAGGCTGTGCCGGCCCCAAGGCACTCGTGCTGGCGATGGACCATGGCGCGCGCGTCACGGGGCTGACGGAGCGGTGGTTCCGCAGCGATGGGCAGCCGGTGAGCGCGAAGATCCGGTTCATCGACAAGAATGGAAGGGAAGTCGAGAGGCACTTCGCCCACGGCAAGAGCGTCCCGCCGTGCATGGCCTGCACCGTCATCCTTCCCCTGCTCATCTGCCCCGAGGAGGAAATGAAGTGTCAGCACAAGAAGAAATAGACCTTGAGTTCCTCGAGGTGGAGGACCTTCTCCTGAGGACCGTGCCCGGGCTCGCGGAGCAGTGGCGGGGTGCCACGCCCGATGAAGTCGAGCAGCTCGAGCGCATCGCCGGGCGCCCCCTGCCACGGTTTTATCGCTGGTTCCTGAGCCGCATGGGGCAGAGCATGGGGCCGCTGGCCTATCCCAGCCAGGACTTCTCCGCGCGGCGCGTGCTGGACTGCTACGCCAGGAAGATCGTCGCGCCCAATCCCCGGTTCCTGCTCATTGGATACGAGTCCGACGAGATGATGCCCCTGCACGCGTTCTATGACCTCGACGCGCCCGCGCGGGGGGATGCGACGGTGACGGCACGGTACGCGCGTGGGGGCGACGATCCCATCGACCGGTTCGAAACCTTCCACGAGATGCTGTCGTGGAGCTCGCTGTTCCGGTTCCAGTTCGAGCAGATGTCCCAGAAGTGTGAGGGGACGCTCTATCGCGAAGATGCGGACCTGCTTTCCCTCCTCGCCCCGGTGCTGAGCAGCCTGGGATTCACGCAGCCGCTCACTACCGGCCGCTACTGCGGACTGTATGAGCGAGCCGACGCGGTCATGATCTGCGGCGGCACGCCCAGAGAGAACCTCGAGAACGTGCGCACGTTCTTGCTCGGGGGGAGCAACGCCGGAGTCCTCCGGAGAATCCTCGGGGAGGTCGCTAAGGAGTCCTCGCTGGAAGTCGAGGTCAACACCTGGACTCCGGCGCTTCGTTGAGGCGCCAGCGCCCTTCGCCGAAGGGCCATCTTCGCTCTCCACGTTCGAGCCGGCATGGCCCTCATCCATCGCCCGCAGGGGCGGTCGTGCCGCCGGCTCAGCCCCCCTTCACCCCGGGGCGCGGCACCGGGCCTCTGTGGCGCGTGCCCTCGCGGCCTTGTCGCATCGAGGAAGGCCGCGGCGCGCGCGTAGTGGGACTGTCCCACAAAATCGGGGCAGGCTCACCGCCTGCCTCCACACCTCACGCAGACGAACACGTCGAAGTCGAACGTCCTTCTGCGCAGTTCGTAGGAGACGAGGTGTCGAAACGAGTCCTTTGACACCTTCCCCGCCTTCCCCGGTGGTGGGCTCCAAGCGCGAGGAGTTGATGGGGCTGGTGGTGCCCCTGGAGCCCATTCCGCCGGGCAAGTCTCAACGCATCACCGTGGAACTGGACGCGGCGGAGAACGAGGCCCGGGGAACCTACACGCTCAAGCTGTGGGCGGGAGAAGCCGGGGCTCAGGGCGTGACTCTCGATGGCGTGACGTTCCCATAGGCGGTGGAACGAGACGGCTCCTCACACCGTGAAATACGCCAGCACCCCCGCCCAATCCAATCGCGGCGTGCGCTACTTCGTCGACTCCACCGTCGCAGCCAGGGTCGGGCTCTCCTCCTCCAGCCCCGGCTCCTCCTCCGCTTGAGGGAGCCGGATTCACGGGCACCTCGCGCGGGGCTCTCATGACGCGAGAAGAATCACGTGACGAGAAGCCCCGCGCATCCCACTCCCGGCGCGTGCGCGCCTCAGCCACACAGGAAGTACAGATAGTTCGAGCGTCGCGCGGTGCTGAGCCCCTCCCCACCGGGATTCGTGTTCACGACCAGAGTGAGGAAGTTGGACTCCCTCGCATGCGCGATCAGCGCCTGCTCCATGCCCCGGGCGATCTCTGGCGAGAACGCCTCGTAGACAACCACCATCTTCCGCCACCCATCGAGCATATGCTGCTCGTATCGCATCTCCGGGTGGGCCGTCGCCCCGATGTAGATACGCTCCCACTGGCTCATGTACCCATTGAGCATGTTCTTCAGGAGCGGCATGGCCTCGCGGGGGACGACATCCGTCACAACCTTGTTCACGAACATTCGTGTATCCTCCACGTGCCTGGGCCCTTGACCCAGGCACGCACCTTCCCATCTGCCCCGGGATGTCCCGGGAACACATACAAACAATCGTTGGAAGCAATCATCGGACGAGCCGGAACGGCGCCCGTCTACCTTCGGCGCTGGTCGGACTCAGCCCCGGCATGGGCACCGAGGGCGGCCCCCACGGCCGCGAAGACGGCCGCACCGACGGGGCCCCCCAGCGCGGCGCCGATGACGGCCCCCACCATTCCTCCGAAACCACCGCCCCGCGCGGCCCCCTCGTGCTTCCTGGGCACCAGGCCGTACCCCTCCTGGCGGCGCAGTTGATTATTGTTTCGCTTCATCTCGCTCTTCTCCTTTCACTGCATCGTCGTGTTGAACCCCGGTGGGCGCCTGCCGCCCCTTCCGAGGAGCTCTGCTCGGCTGCGTGCGCTTGCTGCGCTCGGCACGACTCGCCTGAACCAATTCCTCACACACCGTCTCCAGGTCGTGCGCACGAATGACTTTGGCCACGTAGCTCGCCGAGTTGAGCTTGAGGAGCTTGCCTGCCCTGTTCTTCACGCCACCGGTCGCGCGCACGGCCTTCTCGACGACGGGGCGATTGCGCGGGTCCAACCAATCCTTCGTACCTGGAACCCGAGCAAAGGGCGTGGGCCGCGTCGGCGGTACAGAGATCGCCGTGACCGTCGTGGGCTTGGGTTCCTCCGTGTGCTGACGGAGGGCCTGGGCCAGGTGAACGATCATCGGGACGACCTTCTGGAACTTCAGCGCCCACTCGAGCAGATGGGAGCGGTCATCGGGATTCTCCGAACCGAGCAACTGCATGAGAACCTGTATGGCCAGGCCCAACAGCGGCGGTCCCTTGACGTCCTCCAACTCGGCTCCGAGCCGGGCATTCAGGGTGGAGATGATGTCGTTCGGGAAATGGCTCGCGGAGAGTTGCTGACGCAGCTCGGAGAGCAGGCTGACCGTGCGCAGTTGGGCGAGCGCCTTCTCCAGCGCCGCCTGCGTCAGGGGAACGGGATTGCCCGGCCACATGAAGGCCAGTTGGACGAACGCCATCACCAGCTCGTCCACCTCCCCGTTGTTGGCGATGGGCGGAGGCTCCTTGAGGTGCTCCTCGAGCACGGCATCGAGGGACTCCGGAAGGGTGTCGTAGTCCTTCGAGGCGTCACTGCTGTCGAGCACCTGCGCCGTCAGGAGGATCTGCGAGGCGGTTCCCGCCGGGGGATAGGCCTCCTCCACCAGAGCATCCGGCAGATGGGAGATCCGGATGGGCGCTCCCCGCGAGGCAACGGCGGCGTAGCGCATGGCATCGGACAGTTCGGCCACGTTGCCGTGCCATTCGTACCGGTTCATCAAGGTGCGCACGGGCTCCGTCAGCTGCCCCGAATGGCGCGCGGTCCTCAGGACCTGCTCGGCGATGAGGAAGATGTCGTCCTGCCGCTCGCGCAGCGGGGGAAGCTCGATGTGACAGGCACTCAAACGCTGGAGCAGGTCCTCCCGGAAGCGGCCATCGGCCACGGACTCGAAGAGGTTGGCGTTCGTCGCGGCGATGAATCGAGCCTGGGTGCGCAGGACTTCTGTCTCGCCCACGCGCCGGTACTCCCGCTCGCGCAGCACGCGCAGCAACTTTGGCTGGACCTCGGTGGCGAGGTCCCCCACTTCATCCAGGAAGAGGGTTCCATTCTCGGCCGCGGCGATCAGTCCTTCCTTGTCCTGGGTGGCCCCCGTGAAGGACCCCTTCTTGTGGCCGAACAGCTCACTCTCAAGCAGGCTGGCGGTGATGGCGGTGCAATTGATGGGGCTGAAGCCCTCGCGGCCACTCATCACATGGATGGCCTCCGCGAGCGCTCCCTTGCCCGTCCCCGTCTCGCCCGTGATGAGGACGGACTCATGACTCCGGGCATGGTCGATGGCGACCTGGAGCTGACACAGCAGCTGGATGTCCTCGGTGATGAAGCGGTCGAGGGCGGATTCCCTCCGCTTGTAGCGCAGCAGCCACTGGCGCAGCCCCTCCTCGTCCACGGGAATCTCGACCCCGACGACACCACCCGGAATCCGGCTGATGCGGCATCGGTCATCCCCATCCTGGGCCCGGCGCTCCCAATCCGGCGCCAGCTCCTTCAACAGTTCCTCCAGGCCGCGAGCCGAGGCGCGTGCTTGCTCCACGGCGTCGAGCGGCGTTCCCGTCAGGAGCGCGAGGGTGGAGAGACCCTCCGCCAGGGAGGGCGTGTGGAAGAGCTCGTGGAGTGCCTGGGCCCAGGCCCGCGACCACGCGCGGTACTGATAGACGGGCAGGCGCGCCAGGAGCACCTCTTCGGGTAGGACTCGAATGTTCACGGACTGGCGTTTAGCGCGAATCGTGCCAAGAGCCCGAATCCAGTGAATCCAAGCACTTGGCCGTTGCGCCATCGCCTAGGAAATGCCCAGCTCCCACCAGAGCACGCTCCAGAGATACCTCCAGGAGCAGTGGGCCTCCGCACCTCCAGGCCAGCCGCTCCGCGACTTCCCGGACTGTCAGCAGCCGCCCAAGCTCGTTGGCTGACGGCGCCTGGGTGGAGCCCAGCAGCAAGGTAGCAGCAAAATCCTTGGTGCCCGCGCGTACTGGATGGGACGTCTGGACAGACCCGGCTTCAGAAACCCGAGTATTTACGCAGGGTTGTGAACCGCTGGTAACACCTGGACGCTCCCTCGCCTTGGTTCGGGACCAAGGGGTCGCAGGTTCAAATCCTGTCTCCCCGACCATTAAAAGCCCTGGAGTTTCGCGGACTTCCGCTGAAACTCCAGGGCTTTTGTTTTTTCCCCGAAGCCCTCCAGCGGCAAACCCGTAGGAAGCGGCGAGGGTTCACCTCCGGCGGCCTGCGCGGAGGACGTGGCTCTGACGCTTCACTCGCCTTGGCGCTCTGGACGCCGAGCGGGTTGAGGCCCTGGCGCATGTCGTCCAGCTCGAGGTGGCCGTACACCTCCGAGTCAGAGTCGCACTGGACCCGATAGAGAGTAGAGCTGTTGATGCGCTTTCCCAGCGGCGTCGTGGTGAGCTTCTACGCCCGAGCTGGCGCATTGAAGGCGTGGGGAGTGCTTACTTCCCGGCCGGGAGGCCAGGGCCGCTCCCAACCCATTGCGGACGTGGGTCGCGAGCCTGAAGGTACCGGGTGAAAGCCTCCGCTCTGACAACCCTGAGTCGGTGAGGCTTGAGGCGCAGTCGGAGGGACAGGGGGAGCGGCATGGCTCTCGCTGGGCTCGCGGACGGCGCCGAAAAGGCGAGAAGTGGCCCAACGAAGAAGGAGAAGCATCATGAGTTACATTGATGGATTCGTTACCCCGGTGCCTGTCGCCAACAAGGACGCCTACCGGGCGATGGTCGCCAAGGCCTTGCCGCTGTTCAAGGAATATGGCGCGACCCGCGTCGTCGAGTGCTGGGGTGACGATGTACCCGACGGAAAGGTCACCGATTTCAAGGGGGCGGTGAAGGCAGAAACCGGTGAGACGGTGGTTTTCTCGTGGATCGAGTGGCCGTCAAAGGCCGCTCGTGACGAGGGGAACAAGAAGATGATGGAAGATCCGCGCATGAAGGCGCTCGAGGGCATGCCTTTCGACGGCAAGCGCATGATCTACGGCGGTTTCTCGGTCCTGCTCGACTCCTGAGCCGAACACGCATCGACAGCGTTGCCACCATGCCGGCTGACTCGCTCAGCGGGCCGGCCGGTTCAGTAACGGTCGTCGATTTCATCCTGGTGGGGCAGTCATTTCAGGCACTTGCCGGTGGGTGGCTGATCTTTTTTTGGTGTGACCGATGAGTTTCTCCGGTCGCGACGGTCCAAGCCTCGAAACCACACGATGGAGGCTCCATGACCGCGACCTACGCCCAGACACATCACTCCAACCCCGGTACCAGCACTGAGACTCGCGGCGCGCCGAACGCCGCTGGGCTCAGCTCGAGGCCCTCGAATAAGGCGCTGTGGACCGGACGCATCCTGAGCGGCCTTGCCGTCCTCTTCCTGCTGTTCGATGCCACCATCAAGGTGCTCGCGCACCCCGAGGCGGTTCAAACGACGGCCCAACTCGGTTACCCCTCGACCGTGGTCTTCGGCCTTGGCCTCGTCCAGCTGGTGTGCCTGGCCGTGTATCTCATTCCTCGGACCTCGGTGCTGGGAGCCGTCCTGTGGACCGGCTACCTCGGTGGCGCGATCGCGACCCATGTCCGTGTCGGGAACCCGCTCTTCAGCCACGTGCTCTTTCCCACCTACGTCGCGGCGTTCCTCTGGCTCGGGCTTTGGTTGCGTGATGAACGACTCCGCGCCGTCCTTCCGTTCCGCGCCACGAAGTGAAGCGACGCAGCACGCAGTACGACCGATGATTTCAAGCCGCTCGCGCAGTCAATGCAGTAGCGAACCCTTACAAGGAGATAGACATGGCAACCAAGTCCCGGAAGCTCTTCGTCAACCTGGCCGTGCGTGACCTGAAGAAGTCGATGGAGTTCTTCTCGAAGCTCGGCTTCGAGTTCAATCCCAAGTTCACGGACGAGAAGGCGGCCTGCATGGTTATCAGTGAGGAGGCCTTCGTGATGCTGCTCGCCGAGCCCTTCTTCAAGACGTTCACCAGGCGTGAGCTGTGCGATACGTCCCGGCAGACGGAGGGTCTGTTCGCGCTGTCGTGCAGCAGCAGGGCCGAGGTGGATGAGCTGGTCAAGAAGGCCATCGAAGCCGGCGGCAAGCATGCCGTGGACAAGCAGGATCACGGCTTCATGTATGGCTGGAGCTTCTACGACCTCGACGGCCACCACTGGGAAGTCATGTGGATGGACCCTGCTGCGGTCCAGTAGCCGCGGCGGAGTCCGTGCGCCTCGAGCCTGCTACGCGGCCGCGGCGCTCACCCTGTCGCCCGTGCTGCGAGACGGGCGATGGGCCACGCGTGGCAGGTGCAGGGTGAAGCATGCGCCCTTGCCGGGTGTGCTCTCCACCTCGATGTGGCCCCCTTGTCCGGTGACGATGCTGTGTGCCACCGCCAGGCCCAGCCCCGTCCCCATGCCCGGGGGCTTGGTGGTGAAGAACGGCTGGAACAGGTTGCGGAGCGTCTCCGGCGTCATCCCCATCCCGGTGTCGCGGACCTCCACCCGAATTCCATCCGTCTCCTCCCGCGTGGACAGCCGCACCACGCCTCCTGGTGCTGTGGCCTGCCCTGCGTTCGCGAGCATGTTCACCAGCACCTGGACGAGCTGCTGCGGCCGGCCCACCACATTTCCCACCTCGCCCAGCTCCAGCTCTGCCCGCACGTGATGGAGCTGTCCCTGAACGATGCGCAGCGCCGCCTTCGCCTCCTCGTTCGGGTCGTACTCGGAATACACCTCCGGGTCTCCACGGGCGAAGCGCCTCAGGTCCGACACGATCGCATTCACCCGCTTGATGCCGTCCAACGTCGCCGGCAGGACCTCGTCCACATACTCCTTCAGTGGCTCGGCCAGCGGCTGCTGTTGCTTGAGGTCCTTGTACAGCGAGTTGACGTTGCTGGTGACGAAGGCCATCGGGTTGTTGATCTCATGCGCCACGCCCGCGGCCATCAGGCCCAGACTCGAGAACTTCTCCTGCTCGAAGGCACGCTCGTGCAACAGCCGCAGCTCGCCCTGGGCCCACGCCAGTTGCTCGCGCTGCTCGATGATGTGCTCCAGGCTTCGTTGCAGCAGCTCGGCTCGCTTCTCCGTCATCAGGAAGCTCAACACCGCGAGGAGGCTGAAGGCCAGGGGCTCGAACGGGTCGCATCCGCTCAGCAGCGCGGCCCCGTCCATGACCCCGATGTAGACCAGCGCTCGGCCACGCCCCGAGCCATTCATCCCGTAGAGCCAGAACATGGAGAAGGGGACATAGCTCCACAGCAGCAGGCTCCACCCCGCCAATACCCCTATTGCCGCGAGGATCGACACGTTGACGGCCAGCCGGGCCCACTCCACCACGCTCGGTGCGAGCCGGCGCGCGAACACCTTCGAGAGCAGCACATTGAGGAAGATGCGCAGGGCATTCGCCCCGAAGACCCAGGCCATCACCCGCCACTGTCCCAGGTACTGCAGGCCGACCGCCGCCGAGATCAGGAGGCTGCCACTCAGCATGAGCGGATGCAGCCCCTGGAGAACCTGCTCGGGGTCCAACACCTGAGGACTCTTCGAGGGTGAAGCACGCATGGGCTTCTCCTGGATGAGGTGTGAGCGGTTTTTGGGATCTCCAGCTCGACTCGCCCCCAGCTGGGATGCCTGGAATTTTACCGCGAGACAGAGGCCTTCCCAGCCAGGCGGCTCACGTCTGTCCAGGGACGGACACGAGGCCTTCACGAGGCCCGTGCCCCGGCCATCTCACCGGGGTGGGCGTGTCGCGGGGATTGCACTTGAGGAGGCGGCTGAGCACCACGCCCCCCTCAACACGGTGGAGCGAGCACCCCGCAGCGTCTCGCGTCGAGGTGGTAGCCGCAGTCAGCCGGCTGCGGCAGCCTGAGGTTTGCGCGGCTCAGCGAGAGGGCCGCTCGATGCGGCCGTCCGCGTGACGGGCGAAGCGCCCCTCTTCACGCGGGTGGACTGGATCTCCGGACCGCCATGGCCAGCCGCCGAAGCTCGTGCGCTGGTAGTCGTTGAACGCCTGCTGGATCTCCGCGCGGCTGTTCATCACGAACGGTCCGTACTGCACCACCGGCTCGCCAATGGGGCGCCCCTGCAGCATCAGCACCTCGCAGGCGCCGCCCACGGCCTCCAGGCGCACCGCCACGTCGCTCCGGACCACGAGGGCCTGGTGCGAGCGGATGAGCTGGTCCGCCACCTTCAGCCCGTCACCCTCGAAGAAGTAGAGCGTGCGGTTGGCACGAGGGTTCGCCGCCGGCGGCAGCGTCCACGCCGCACCCGCCTCGAAGCGGAGGGTCCAGATGGCCACGTCCGTGTCGGGGCGCGCGGCCCACGAGCGGGGCGGAGGCGGCGGCGCACGGCGTCCCTCGAGCTCTCCCGCGGCCACGGTCACCTCGGTGCGGCGGCCGGCGTCATCCGTGAACGCCACGCGCGGGATGTCCTGGCCCCAGAGCATCGAGAAGTGCGGCGGCGCGAGCTTGTCCTCGGCGGGCAGGTTGAGCCAGATCTGAAACAGCTCGGTGGGGTTGGGGCGGCTCGCGTCCACGAGCGGGAACATCTCCGAGTGCACCACGCCGGCCCCCGCGGTCAGCCACTGCACGTCGCCGTGGCCGAAGCGCGCCGCGGCGCCCAGCGAGTCCGAGTGGTCGATGAGGCCCTTGCGCACCATCGTCACCGTCTCGAAGCCACGGTGCGGGTGCCCGGGAAAGCCGGGGACGACCTCGCCGTGGTACATGTTCCAGCCGTCCTTGCCCTCGAAGTCCTGACCGAGGTTGCGGCCCGCGAGCGAGGCCGCGGGCCCGAGATGCTCGTTGCCGGCGGGGTACGCGTCGTTGTGGTGCACGCAGAACAGGAACGGGTCGGCAGTCACCCAAGGGAAGCCGAGAGGAAGGGTCTCGAGGAGGGGGCTCTTCATGATGGCTCCAGAGGTAACGGGCACGACTCGATTCCGCACGGAGGCGGGGCGGCTCATGCCGCGCGCAGGGTGAGCACCGTCACCTCAGCGGGAATGCCCATGCGGAAAGGGAACCAGTGCTCTGTTCCGCCGGAGACGTACAGGTGCGAGTCCCCACGGCGGTAGCGGCCGAGCATGTGCTCGAAGGCGAAGCTGAAGAGGGGGAGGCGCCAGAAGACCCCTGCCCCGCGGCGGGTGCGCAAGGTGGACCACAGGCCTCGCAGCACGAGGAACGCGAGCCCCGTGAGCAGCCCGGAGAAGAACACCAGCCCCAGGACCCTGCTCATCCTTCGTTTCCTTCAGGCCCCGACTGTAGGCCTCGAGTGAGTCGCCGGAGTGCGTCCCGCAGCTCCGTTGCCTCCTCGAACTGAATCGGGAGCTTGCACATCAGCTCCTTGGGAATGGACACCGCGCGGGCGCGCAGCTTCTGTCCGGCGGACGTGAGCTCGACCAACACGCGGCGCTCGTCCTCCGGAGCGCGCTTGCGGGCCACGAGCCCGTTCGCCTCCAGCCGCTTGAGCAGCGGGGTGAGCGTGCCGGAGTCGAGCCCCAGCGCCTCGCCCAATTCACCGACCGTGCGCGGCGAGTGCTCCCAGAGCGCCATCATCGCCAGGTACTGCGAGTAGGTGATTCCCAGCGGGTCCAGCAGCGGCCGATAGAGGCGGGTGATGAGATTGCTCGCCGTGTAGACGGCGAAGCAGAGCTGGACATCCAGCCGGAGGAGATCCTCCGACTCGCCAGCCCGCGCGCCTTTCTTCTTTTCAGCCATGCTGCCTCTTGGACCTGATGCACTTCACGTAGCGCACCATTATATGGGGTGCAATGGAATCGCACACCATCCCCTTCTCCGTGCTTGACCTCTCGCCTATCACCGAAGGGAGTAACGCCGGCCAGGCTCTTCGCAACACGCTCGACCTCGCCCGCCATGTCGAGAAGTTGGGCTATCGCCGCTACTGGCTTGCCGAGCACCACAACATGGCCGGCGTGGCGAGCGCCGCGACCTCGGTCGTCATCGGGTACGTGGCCGGTGGCACCTCGACGATTCGCGTCGGCGCCGGGGGTATCATGTTGCCGAACCATGCTCCGCTGGTGATTGCCGAGCAGTTCGGCACGCTGGAGTCGCTCTATCCGGGGCGCATCGAGCTGGGCTTGGGGCGCGCTCCAGGCACCGACCAGGTTACCTCCCATGCGCTCCGGCGCACCCTGGCCAGCGACGCCGACACCTTCCCTCAGGATGTCGTCGAGCTCATGAACTACTTCCGTCCCGCCGAGCCCGGTCAGCGGGTGCGGGCCGTGCCTGGTGCTGGCTTGAACGTGCCGCTCTGGATTCTCGGCTCCAGCCTCTTCGGCGCGCAGCTCGCCGCGGCGTTGGGCCTTCCCTATGCCTTCGCCTCTCACTTCGCGCCGGGCCACATGATGCAGGCCATCGAGGTCTACCGCAGCCGGTTCCGTCCCTCGGAGCAGCTCGAGCGGCCTCACGTCATGCTGGGCCTCAATGTCTTCGCGGCCGATACCGATGAGGAGGGCCGCCGGCTGATGACCTCCATCCAGCAGGCCTTCCTCAATCTGCGCCGCGGCCAGCCGGGTCCCCTGCAGCCCCCGGTCGAGGGCTTCGAGCAGCGGCTGTCGCCGATGGAGCAGGCGGGGCTCGAGCAGGCGCTGTCTTGTTCGGTTGTCGGCTCGCCCGAGTCCGTCCGGCGTGGGCTGGCGTCCTTCATCGCCCGCACCGGCGCTGACGAGCTCATGGTGACGTCGCAGATCTTCGACCACGCCGCGCGCCTGCGCTCGTACGAGATCACCGCAGAGGCTCGTGACGCGCTCGCCCGGGCGAGCTGAAGCGTTTCCTCAGGGAATGAGAGGCGGTTGAGGGGCCCTTGGGCTCACCGTCTCTCGGGCAGAATATATTGCGCACAATCTAATTGTGTCCTATCTAAAACCCGCGACCACTGATGTCGGCACAAGGAGATTCAAATGAGCACCACCCCTACGATTCTCGAGAAGCGCCTCTACACCGCGACGGCCACCGCTACGGCGGGGCGCGAGGGCCGCGTGAAGAGTGACGATGGCAACCTCGACGTCGCCCTCGTTCCGCCTCGTGCGCTCGGTGGCAACGGCGCCCCCGGAACCAACCCCGAGCAGCTCTTCGCGGGTGGTTACGCCGCGTGCTTCGGGAGTGCACTGGCGCATGTGGCCCGCGCCCAGAAGATCGTCACGGGGCCGGTCAGCATCACGGCGAATGCCACCATTGGGCCCGTAGGCAAGGGGTTCGGCCTCGCTGTCGAGCTCATCGCCTCCATCCCCGAGCTGCCGCGTGAGCAGGCCGAGGCGTTGCTGCGCGCCGCCCACGAGGTCTGCCCCTATTCGAACGCTACCCGCGGCAACATCGTCGTGGACCTGCGCCTCGCCTGAGGCGGGTGGACGGGAGCCCCGCGTCGAGGGTCAGGCGGTGGGCAGCCGCACCCGGAAGCAGGTGCCCTTGCCCACGGTGCTCTCCACCGACATCTCTCCCCGCATCGCGATGACGATGCTGTGGCAGATGGCCAGCCCCAGGCCCGTCCCCACACCCGCGGGCCGGGTGGTGAAGAACGGCTCGAAGATGCGCTTC
The DNA here is from genome assembly GCF_026626635.1 of Archangium lansingense. Classification (GTDB taxonomy): domain Bacteria; phylum Myxococcota; class Myxococcia; order Myxococcales; family Myxococcaceae; genus Archangium; species Archangium lansingense. The sequence goes on along the minus strand of NZ_JAPNKA010000001.1, from coordinate 11,229,735 downwards.
AGGTTCTCGGGAGGGATGCCCTGGCCGGTGTCCCGGATCTCGATCACCACGTTGTGCTCTTCGGCTCGCACGTGGGCCTCCACGGTGTTCTTCCCGGGGGCGCCCTCGGGGATGGACTGGGCGGCGTTGAGCAGCAGATTGAGGAACACCTGCCCCAGGCGCGACTCGCTGCCTCGCACCGGGGGCACCTCCTCCGCCTGCAGGACCATGCGGGCCCGGTGCCGGAGCTCCGGCATTGCCATGTTGATCGACATCTCCAGCGCCCGCCGGACATCCGCCCGCTCCTCCCCCGAGCAGATGTCTTCTCCCCGTGCGAACGTCTTCAGGTCGCCCACCACGTTGTGGATGCGCGTGGTGCCCTGCCGCACCTCGGCGAGCGCCTCCGAACACTCCTCCAGTGTGAGCGCCAGCCCTTCGGTACCAGGCGTGCCAGCCAGCGCCTGCTGCACCTCGGCCATCTCCTCCTCGATGAAGTTGAGGTTGGAGGCGATGTAGCCCAGGGGGTTGTTCACCTCGTGCGCCACTCCCGCGGCCAACGTCCCCAGGGCCGCCAGCCGGTCCGCCTGGAGCAGGCTCAACTCGAGCGTCTTCTGCCGGGTGATGTCCCGGACCATGAAGGCCACGCCCGGACGCTGGGGCACCAGCATCGCATCGGCGCTGAACCAACGGCGCCCGCCCTCCAGCTCCAACGAGTACTCGAAGCGGTCGGGCTGCCCCCGGGTCAGCACGCGCTGGATGCTCTCCAGGGTCAGCGCCGCGGTCGCGGGGTCCATCACCTCGGAGATGCGGCGTCCCAGGAACGCCTCTCGTGGCGCGGCCAGCAGCGAGTCGGAGCTGGTCCACGCCGCGAGGTAGCGGCCCTCGGCGTCGAACTCGAAGACGAGGCAGTCGGTGAGGCCGAGCACCACCCGCAGCAACTCTTCGACCGGGTCCAGTGGACGGGTCACCGCATCACCAGGAAGCGGAAGGGGAACGGGGTGCTCCGGGGGGGAGGATCTTCACTCGCGCACATCTCGTGGAGTCTCCAGTCAAGTCAACATCGCCCCCCGTGTGCAGATGATAACAGGACCAGGCCCTTCATGGCCATGAGGCCCGAGGCTCCCACCCACCCACTCCACGGCTCAGTCCTCGCGATTTCCCCCTCGGGCGGGGGCACCTGGCCCGCCGGCGAGTGCGCCTCCGGCCGCCAGGACCGCCGTAGGCTCCTCGCTCCCGGCACTGAGCGGGGTGGGCTCCAGCCGCGTCTCCTGCTCCGTGCTTCGTGCCGGCGCGAGGCCTCCCTTGAACGCGAGGGCTTCCTGGACGAGCCGGGCCAGTTCCCTCTGCCCGTGGGGGTAGGGGGCGAGCGCTCCCGTCAGCGCGCAGAGCTGCTCGCGCAGCCGATGGCCTCGGGGCGTGCGGTCCGCCACCTGCCACTGGAGCAGGTCCATGATGGCGGCATCCAGCTCGTGAGGGACTTCCGGGCAGTGGACCGAGGGCGGCACGAGGAAGGGGGGCGGGACGCTACGCACCGTGTCAGAGGCATCCTCCCGCTGGAAGACGCGGCGTCCCGTGAGCGCCTCGTGCAACGTGAGGCCGAGCGCGAAGAGGTCCGCGCGCCCATCGAAGGGCTGACCCCGGGCCTGCTCTGGGGCCATGTACCCCAGCTTGCCGCGCACGCGGTCCGCCTGGGTGAGCCGGACGTGGATGGCGGCCCGCGCCACCCCGAAGTCCCCCAGCTTCACCTCGCCGATGCGAGACAGCAGGATGTTGGGTGGATTCACGTCCCGGTGGACGAGGTTCAGCGGGAGGCCCTCGCTCGAGGTGCGCCGGTGCACGTAGTCGAGCGCCTCGCCCAGTTCGGCCCCGATGAACGCCACCACCGCTGGCGGCAGCGGGCCATGGCTCTTGAGCAGCTCGCGCAGGGACACGCCCTCGATGTGCTCCATGGCCATGAAGTAGGTGTCCCCGAACCGGCCCACGTCGAGCACCTGGACGATGTTGGAGTGGTTGAGGAGCGAGCCCAGCTCCGCCTCCCGGCGGAAGAGCGTCACGAAGTCCTCGTCCTCGGCGTAGGCCGGGAGGATGCGCTTGATGGCCACCACCTTCTCGAAGCCACCCTCTGGGCTGTACGTGGCGCGGAACACCTCCGCCATGCCTCCCACTCCCAGCCTCTCGTGGAGGAAGTATTTGCCCAGCAGGTCCTTCGCGCGGATGGCGTGCAGCGCCTCCTCGGCCTTGTGCGTGAGGTGGCTGGCCACGAGTGCGGCCATCCACCCGGTGACGAAGTAGTAGACGGCCCGCAGTACCACCAGCGGTGGCGTGAACATCATGGGAACGGGCTCTTGCAGCCGGGGCCAGGCGAGCAGGAAGTAGAGCAGCACCGTCTCGGCGGCCACGAGCCCGCCGGCGAAGAGGGCCAGGTTGCGCCTGCCCCGCAGCGCCGCGAGCAGGATGAGCGCGCTCCAGAGGACGGCCATGGGGTTGCCCAGCGCCTGCTCGGCATTCCCGAAGAGGACGTCGCAGACGAAGAGGAACGCTCCGATGGAGGCCTCCAGGCCGACGTTGGCCCAGTGGATGGCGGGGTGGAACCAGCCGCGCCGCAGCACTCGGGAGAGCCACCCGTAATAGACGGCGAGGAAGGCACACAGGCCCGCGACGGCCAGTGCGCGGGGCCGGCCAATGAGGGGCCCCAGCCCGAGCGTGGAGAAGATGAAGAGGAAGGACACCCGGCTGATGAACCGGGTCACGGTGGCCTCGCGGGCGGCTGCGTCCGCCCGGAGGTGCTCGGCGAGAAGCTGGGTGCCGAGCGGTGCCGCGCTACCTGGTGGGTCGGAGTGAGGCATGGGAAGCCTCATTCTCTTGCAGCCGGGGCGGCAAGGCGAATCCGGCTCCTCCGCCCGGGGCTGCGCGTGCGCCTCAGGGCTCGCGAGGGAGCTGACGCACCTGGAAGCCCTTTTGGGCTAGCAGGGCGAGGATGCCTTCCTCGCCCACCAGGTGACCGGCGCCCACCACCGCGAAGTGGGTCTCCGGCTGCTCGAACATCGCGGCCAGCTTGTCCGTCATCTGCCGGTTGCGGGTGAAGAAGAGGGCCTCGTAGAAGGGCCGGAAGGTGGGGTCATCCACCCGCTCGAAGAGGATATGCGCGAGGGCGTCGGGGTTGCCGCCCTCCCAGGCGGTGGCCACGGCCGCCATGCTGACCGCCGTCTGCGAGGCCTGCTGGAGCTGTTCTCGCAGCATGAGGTCCTGCACCGGCTCGGGCAGGCCCGCGAGCATGTTCATCTGCGCCTCGAGCGACTCCAGCTCCACGATGCGCTGGGTGCCGCGCGCCTTCGTCAGCAGCATCCGATCGATGCCGCCCGTCTCCGAATAGCCGGCCTTCTGCATCTCCATAAGGGAGAGCGTGAGCGACAGCAGCCAGGGACGCATGCGCTCGGCGGCGAGCATGGGGATTCCCACCTGCTGGAGCGCCTCGGGCAGGAGGGCCTTCGTCTCGGCGCTCAGGTGTGTGCTCAGCCCATCAGGAGGCGTGAAGGTACCCAAGCGCAGCATGAGCTGCTGGGTCTGCTGCGGGCTGGCCTTGTCCGGGTCCAGCTCCACGACCAAGGCCTGGGAGCGCGCGAGCGCGGCCTCCATGGAGGGCGGGAAGACGAACTGGCCAGGCCTGCCCAGGTGGACCGAGCCGGTGAGGTAGAGCCGCTTGTCCGGAGTGCCCGGGCGTGTCACCTCCCAGAGGAAGGCGCGCCGTTCCGCCACGGCGGCGGAGCGTGGCGTGGACGCGGGGACCTCCGCCGAGGTCGTGGCACAGGCGGTGCCGAGGAGTGCGAGAAAGGCCAGGAACAGTCGGGTCGGGCGCATGTTCGGTCCGTTGAGGGTTGCGCGCATCATGGCCGGTCCGGAACGGTCGCGCACGCGGCGTCCCGAGCCGGTTCCTTCAGGTGTCTTGTCCGGCTCGGTGCTCGTCCTCCACCAGCGTGGTGGAGTGCTCGAGGTGCTCTCGCGCTGCCTCCATCATGCTGGTGACGAGCTGGCTGGCGGGGAGGATGTCCTGGATGAGCTCCATGCTCGCGCCACCCGCTGGCATGTCCATCTCCTCGAGGTCGCCATCGGTATCGGGCGTGGGCGCGAAGGCACTGAACTTCGGCATCACGTAGGGCACGTTGACCACGCCGGGGAACAGCACCGTGGTGCCGATGGCGGCTGGAGGCGGGGGCGGGTTGGGAATCCGCTCCTCGCGCCCGGCCCACTCGTGAACGACGCGGTTGCGCAGCACGCGCTGGCGCTGTCCGGGCCACTCCGGACCAAAGAGCGTGGTGAAGCGCGAGTCGTCCTCTCCACCCTCGACCAGCCGCTGCTTGTAGCCGGGATGGGCGTAGGCCTCGACGGACGCGACCATGCGCGTTCCCACCCAGACACCGTCCGCGCCATGGCGCAAGGCGTGCGCGGCGGTCGCTCCATCGGCGATGCCTCCGGCCGCGAGGATCAGCGTGGACCCGGCTTCGCGGCGGAGCTGCTTCACGAGCAGTGAGGTGGGGGTGGTGCTCCGGTTGTGACCCGCGGCCTGTTTGCCCTGGGCAATGAGGCCGTCCGCGCCCGCGGCCAGTGCCTCGCGGGCGAAGTCGAGCGAGCCCGCTTGGAGCCACACCCGAGCGCCCGCTGCATGCAGGTCGTGGATCCACTCGCGCGGCGGCAGGTTCCAGTGGAAGACGACCAGCCGTACACCTTCCGCGATGCACACGTCGATGTGCGCGCGCGTGGTGAAGTCCTGGCCCCCCGCGCTGTCGATGATGAAGTTGACGCCGAAGAGATGCGGGGTGCCCGCCTTGATGGCCTGGATGCGAGCCTCGGTGGCGGGAGGCGGCTCCGGGGCGGCCCCGAGTACCCCGATGCCGCCCGCGTTGCAGACGGCGGTGACGAGCGGCGGCAGTGCGACGAAGGCCATGCCCGCGCTCACGAAGGGGTAGCGCACGCCGTATTCGCGCGTCAGGCGCGTGTCGAGCAGGTTGAGGGTCATCGCGGGCTCCTGGGGAGGCAGGGCATATCCGATGTGTCGGACCGCGAGTATCCGGGGAACCCGCACCCGAAGTCCCGCCGATATGTCCTCCTAGGCGGGGCGTTTACCTCCCGGGAACGCGGTTGTTCCAAGGAGGGATTCCGGATGCACTCGGCGAGGTTTATTGCAATGGGGCTGGTGTTCCTGCTGGCCGGCTGCGCCGCGGGAGTGAATGGGTTGGGAATTCCGAACGAGGAGGCCATCTACGAGGCCCCTCTGGAAGAGATCTGGCCTTCGGTCCGGCAATTCTTCACGGACAACCAGCTGCCTTTCCGCGAGGACAAGGGCAGCCTGGTGCTGCAGACGGAGTGGCGCGAGGAGTTTGGTGGCTCGAGGGTGGCAGGCTTCTGGCACCGCTACCTCGTGCTGGGCAAGCGCGAGACGCCTACGCGCAGCAAGCTGTGGATCATCCGCATCACCCGGAGCGCGAACAGGACGTTGGCGCCCTCGGGTGACGAGCTCTCCTGGGGCGTAGACCCGACGCTGGGGAGCGGCAAAGCGGCGGGAGGAGAGGATGAGGGGGAGAGTGGGGGCACGCCGTCCTTCAACATAGAGGACATGGCGGACTTCCAGGACCGTCCGCGAGGGGACAACGCCATCGTGGCTGGCTCGGCGCAGGGCTCGCGCGACCTGGTGATGGAGTGGAATGTGTACCAGTCGGTGGCGCCCAGGCTGGCCAAGAAGGAGTCCGCCGGGAAGGAGGAGGAAGTGGCGAAGGGGGGGGCGTCGGAGGCGAAGGCGTCCGTCCTGGCGATGACGGTGGAGTGCGGGCTGCCCATCATCGGTCTGCCCGCCCAGGTGAAGCCCGGGGGCGTGATGCTGTTGGGCGAGCTGCACGGCACGCAGGAGGTGCCGCGCTTCATCGCGCAGGGCGCCTGCCAGACGGCCTCCAACGGGATGCCCGTGACGGTGGGGTTGGAGTTGCCGTTGGAGAACCAGCAGCGCGTGGCCACCTTCATCCGCAGCGCGGGTGCGGAGGATGACTGGTTGAAGCTGATGGAGGCGCCCTTCTGGCGCAATCCGTATCAGGATGGGCGGAGCAGCGAGGCCATGGCGAACCTGCTGGAGCAGCTGCGCCAGCTGCGCGCGCGGGGGCTGGATGTGGACGTCTTCGCGTTCGACCACCCGGGGCTGACGGGCCAGAAGCACGAGGACGCCATGGCCTCCACGGTGCTCTCGCAGGTGCGCCAGGCGCCGGGACGCTTCTTCCTGGTGGTGACTGGCAACATTCACCCGCGCACCATCCAGGGCCTGCCGTGGGATGCCAGCTACCGGCCCATGGGCCTGCTGCTGTCCAAGGAGCTGAAGAACGTGGTGGCGCTGGACATGGCCTACAACAGCGGCTCGGCGTGGATCTGCGCAGTGGAGGGCGCGAAGCAGCAGCTGGACTGCGGAGTGCGGCCCACGCGCGGCAAGGACAACGGGGACCGCTTCTTCGTGCACCGGTTCGACAAGCCGAACGAGGCGGGCTTCCACGGCATCTTCTACGTGGGCCCCGTCACCGCGTCGCTGCCCGCGGTGCGTCGGGGACTGGGCCGCCCTGGAGCTCGGGACAACTCGCTCCAGCCGCTGGTGGAGCAGGGGGACACACTGGCCTCGCGCTGGTGACGGGAAGGCGCCACCGCGGGCGCTGTGATATTTCCTTGCGGGACTTCAACCCGGAGGAGTCCAGATGGCAGGCAAGAAGCTGCTGATGTTGGTGGGCGATTACGTCGAGGACTATGAGGTGATGGTGCCGTTCCAGGCCCTTCAGGCGGTGGGGCACACAGTCCACGCCGTCTGCCCGGACAAGAAGGCAGGGGACACGGTACGCACCGCCGTGCACGACTTCGATGGGGCGCAGACCTACAGCGAGAAGCCGGGCCACAACTTCGCCGTCAACGCGACCTTCGCGGAGATCGATGCCACCCACTACGACGGCCTGGTGATTCCGGGCGGTCGGGCGCCGGAGTACCTGCGGCTCAACCCGAAGGTGATCCAGGTGGTCCGTCACTTCGTCGAGAAGAACAAGCCCATCGCCGCTGTCTGCCACGGGCTGCAGGTGCTCGCGGCGGCGGGCGCGCTCGAGGGCAAGCGCTGCACGGCCTACCCGGCTTGCGGTCCCGAGGTGACGCTCGCCAGGGGCACCTACGTGCAGGTGCCGGTGGATGACGCGGTGGTGGACGGCAACCTCGTCACCGCGCCCGCCTGGCCCGCGCACCCGAAGTGGATCGCCGGCTTCCTCCAGGTCCTGGGCACGCGCATCCAGCACTGAGCCGCTGCACTGACCCCCTCCGACGAGTGCCCTCCCAGAGGAGAGCACCCGTCCGGAGGGACTGAGCCCGTTCAGCTCAGCGGATTACTTGCACTCCTCGACGCGCACGGAGTGCCTGGACAAGCAGCCGAGGAACGGCTGACACCGCGCCGGATCCGACTCGCCGCAGAAGAGCAGCTCGTTGCGGCACGCGAAGCAGGCGTCGCGCGCCTGCGACTGGTTCCTCTGCACCCACTCCAGCTCTTGGATTTCAAAGGACTCCCCCCTCTGGCGGCACGGTAGCGCCGCTCTACGCGGGGTGCTGTCGCCAGAGGCTGAGCGCCGTCAACAGTCTCCCTGCGTCCCCCACGTCCCGGATGCCGTGGTGCCTGGCGCGCGAGCGGTGCTCCTCCCGAACCCCGGCGCTCATGACATGGACGGGCAGCGGCGCTCTACCTTTCCCTGGAGCATGAGGAGTCGTTCATGGGGGAAGGTTCGGCGGAGGAACTCGAGGACTTCAGTGATTCCTTCCTGAAGGAGATCGCCCGGGCCCAGTTACCCGCCCGGATGCCGGCTCCTGGCGCACGGCTGGGAGGCCGGGACGAGCGCCGGTTCGAGGTCCTCGACTCACTGGGTGGTGGTGCCATGGGGCAGGTCTTCCGGGCTCGCGATGCGGAGCTGCAGCGCATCGTTGCCCTCAAGTTCCTTCTGCCTCGAGCCTTGGGAACGAAGGAGGAAGCGCTTGCTGCGCTGCTGCGTCAGGAAGCACGGGCCGTCGCCCAGCTCGATCACGAGAACATCGTTCGCATCTTCGATGTGGACGAGTGGAGCGGCGCGCCGTGGGAGCCCAGCGTCCCCTTCCTGGTCATGGAGTGCCTGGAGGGAGAGTCGCTGGGCTCGTTGCTGAAACGGGAGCGCCCGGGGCTGCGGCGCGTGCTGGGCATCATGTACAGCGTGGCCAGGGGCCTGGCGCATGCCCACGAGCGCCACATCATTCATAGGGACCTCAAGCCGAGCAATGTCTTCCTCACCCGGCAGGGCGCGGTGAAGCTGCTCGATTTCGGACTGGCGCACCTCATGAGCTCAGGAGTCTCGGGCGTGCCTCATCTGCCCACGGCCGGGACACCTCCGTACATGGCTCCAGAGCAGTGGCGGGGTGAGCCGCAGGATGCGCGCACCGACCTCTGGGCCGCGGGGGTGATGCTCTACGAGCTGCTCACCGGCGAGCTGCCCTATCCGAGTGTCAGCCTGGAGGAGCTTCGTGTCTGGGTGCTCTCCCCCGAGCCGGTGCCCTCGGTCCGCGAGCGGGCCCCGGAGGTTCCAGATGAGGTGGCGCGGGTGGTGGCCCTGGCATTGGAGAAGGAGCCCGGCCGGCGGCTGCCCAGCGCGGCCGTGTTGGCCGAGCGGCTGCGCCAGTTGGAGACGCAGCTCGGGCCATGGCGTGAGGAACCCCTCGCCCTGGGGCCTCAGCGCCGGCAGGTGACGCTCGTGTCCTGCAAGCTGGTGGGGCTGGCTTCCCTTCCCGAGCAGCCCGATCCCGAGGACGCCCTCGAGATGGAGGAGGACTTCCATCGCAGGTGCTCACGCGTCATCCAGCGGCATGAGGGCTTCGTCATCCAACTGCTCGGACAGGAAGTGCTCGCCTGCTTTGGCTACCCGATGGCGCGCGAGGATGACTCGGAACGCGCGGTGCGCGCGGGACTCGAGCTGCTCAGGAGCTTCCAGGAGGAGCCGCTCCGGTTACCGCGCCACCCGCTCTGCGTGGGGGTGGGTATCCACACCGACTCGGTGGTGTTCGCCATCCCCTCTCAGCCGTCTCCCGGGAGTGGGCCCGCCCTCCAGGGCGAGGCACCACGAGTCTCCTCGCGGCTGGCGGAGCTGGCGGGGTCCGGAGGCGTGGTCCTTGGTGGCACCACCTGGCAGTTGGTGCGCGGTGCCTTCGAGGCCGAGCCTCTCCAGGACGTGGAGGCCTGGCGCGTGCTGCGCGAGCGGAAGGCGGTGACGCGCTTCGAGCGGGTGCTCGCCACCCGCAGCATCACCCGCATGGTGGGGCGGGAGCGGGAGCTTCGGATTCTCCTCGAGCTCTGGGCGGAGGCCCGGGAGGGGCGAGGCTCCTTCGTGCTCGTCAGCGGCGAAGCCGGTATCGGCAAGTCCCGCCTCATCCAGGAGTTGCTCGGCCGGGTCTCCTCGGAGTCGGCCTATCTCATCCAGGGCCAGTGCTGGCCACAGCTCGAGAGCAGCGCCTTCGCTCCCATCATCGATGTGCTGTGGCGGCGCTTCATGCCTTTCGAACCGCGAGTGCTCCCGCGGCGGGAGCTGCGCAGCCTGCTCGAGGCGCGGCTGGGTGCATTGGGCCTGCTCCGCGAGCCCGCCCTGGATGCACGGTACCTGGACGGTCTCGCCGCCCTGCTCTCGCCAGCCAGCGCGGAGGAGGCACCGGCCCTGGCGCTTCCGTTGGAGCGGCAGCGCGAGCGCAAGCAGTGGGTTCTCGATGCGCTGCGGGCCATTCTCTCGCGGATGGCGGAACATCGGCCGGTGCTCGCAGTGATGGAGGACCTGCACTGGGCCGACCCGTCCACCCTGGAGCTCGGGGCCCTGTTGGAGCCTGCCGGAGGGGAGCGGGTCCTCGTCGTGTTCAGTGCTCGCACCGGGTTCGTTCCGCCCTGGCCACCGAGTCCCGGGTTCCACCGGATCGAGCTCGGCCGGTTATCGGCTGAGTCCACTTCGGTGCTGGTGCGGGAGGTGGCCCGGGGCCGGGAGCTGCCGGAAGAGAGGGTCGCGCAGCTCGTGGCGAAGACGGAGGGCATCCCGCTCTTCATCGAGGAGATGACGCGCCTGGTGCTCGAGCGGGCGCCTGCGTCGATACCTGTCACCCTCCAGGAATTGCTGGCGAGCCGGCTCGATGCGCTTCCGCCCCGGCAGCGGGCGTTGGTCTGGTTCGGTGCCGGAGTGGGCCGCCGCTTCACCGGGACCCTGCTGGCCGCGCTCACGCGACGGAGCGAGACCGAGCTGCGCGAGGACCTCGAGGCGCTGGTGACTGCCGGAGTCCTTCAGCGGGACGACTCCGCCGAGCCGGGCTACCAGTTCCACCATGCGCTCCTCCAGGAAGTGGCCTGGCAATCCCTTCCACGAGGCCGGCGGCGGGAGTTCCACCGGCATATCGCCCAGGTCCTGGAGGCCCGGTTCCCCGAGGTAGTGGACAACCAGCCCGAGGTGCTCGCTCACCATTACAGCGAGGCGGGGGATGCTGAGCGGGCCCTTCGCTACCGGACGCGGGCCGCGGAGCTCTCCCTCCAGCGTTGGGCCAACCTGGAGGCCATCGACCACCTGAAGCAGGCTCTGGCGCTGCTGCGCTCTCTTCCGGACGCCTCGCGGCGGAGCGGAGAGGAGATGCAGCTCCTCAATGCGCTCGGCTTCGCGCTGATGGACACCCTGGGCTACGCCGTACCCGAGATCGAGCAGACCTACGCTCGCGCACTCGAGTTGTTCGCGCGAGAGGGGGAGTCGCTCCCGCAGATCGACCTGTTGTGGATGTGGTTGTGCTCCTATTTCACCACCGGAGGCCGTTTCTCACTGGCGCAGGAGCTGGCGGACCGGATCCTGGCCCTGGGCCAGAACCGGAGGGACAGGGGGCTGAGTGCCTATGGCTACCGTTCCATGGCGCTCATCTCCCGCGAGCGGGGAGAGCTCGTCAGGAGTCTGGAGCTGTGCGAGCGGGCGAGGGCGGTCTCCGTGATGGATGCGTACTCGGACTCCTCCTTGCGCCTCCTCTGGGTCGACCAGGCGGTGCACGATCTGATTTTCATGTGCGTCGTCCGGATGATCCTGGGGGACGTGCGGCGGGCCTGGCAGGGTGGCTACGAGGCCTTGGCGCGGGCCAGGCGGCTGAACCATCCCGCGACCCTGGCCTACACGCTCATCTATCTGGCGGGTGCCGCGCATCTCCACCAGGATGCTCAGCGCACCCTGGTGTGGGCGGAGGAGGGAGTGCTCACCGCCTCCAGGGCCTGGCTCGGGCCCATGGAGGAGTCGTCGAGGGCGCTGCGGGGTTGGGCGCTGGCAAGACTGGGACGGCGCGAGGAGGGTCTCGAAGTCCTGCACGCGAGTCTCGAGCAGCTGCGGCGGATGGGAGCCTGGATTTACGTTCCCTACTTCCAGGGACTGCTCGCGGAGGTACAGGGAAGCCTGGGGCAGGTGCGAGAGGGACTGGTTTCGGTGGAGGAGGCCCTGGACTGCGCGGCAGGGATGGGTGACCGCTTCCTCGAGCCCGAACTGCACCGGATTCGGGGAGAGCTCCTGCGGTTGCGCGGAGAGAACAGGGAGGCGATGCATTGTTTCCTCCGGGCCCGCATCACGGCCCGCTGTGAACAGGCCGCTCTGCTCGAACTGCGCGCGACGGTGGCGCTGGCGCGGCTGCTGCGGGACCTGGGATTCGAGGAGCTGGCCCGCCAGAGGTTGGTGCGGGCGTGCCATGGGTCCAAGGTGGATTCGGAGGCCGTGGACTTCCAGGCTGCCCGGCTCCTGCTCGAACAGCTCTCGGGGGCGGTGGAGGGCCTCGAGGCCCGGTGACGGCACCAATCCCCTTCGGGTAGGGCAGTTAAGGGTGAGCCCTGCGTGGCGGAAGAAGCCTCGCAGGGCCACCTTGTCACGCCCCAGACGTCGAAAGCTGGCGCGGACGGCGCTGGAAAATCCGCGCCGGGCGCGTCGTGCCGGACGGACGCGGGGCGCCATTGCCTCCGGCCTCGTGGATGCCAACCGTGGTGTTGCCCGTAAGGAACTGACGTGGGACGTGAGGGAGAGAGGGCAACGCTCTTATCCGCTGGGCTCGCCAGAGCCCCTGTCTCGTCGGCCGTCGTTCTTACCTGGAGGAGCAGGGGAGGTTCAGACTTCCTCGTCGGGCAGGAGTAGGCGCAGTAGCTCGTCGTCGGGGCCGAGGGGGCGCCAGCCGGGCGGCGGTGGCGCAGCGCGGAGCGCTGCCCTAGCCTTCCTGACACGCTCCTCATGAGTTTCAGGGGTGTACGCGGACCAGCGGCCGAGTGCCTCGGCAACCTTGAAAAGGTTGTCGTCGTCCATCACTGTCGGCCAACCCTCTGGGACGCTCTGGGTCCACAGGCGCACGAATATGTCGCGCACAAACCGCGTGACCTGTTTGCGCCGCTCCGCTTCAGCGAGCAGCCCGCGCAGTACCTGCACCCCAGCGACGTCGTCCTTGCCCAGTTCCTTGGCAAGCAAGTGCAGCGGCATGGTGGGGCGCGCATCAGCGAAGGCAGTGAGCGAGTCGTAACCACGCTCGCGTACCCGCTCGTATAGGCGTGCCACCCAGTTGCCCTGAAAAGGATGTCCGTCACTCATGGCCCTCTCCACGGAATGAAACTAATCGGGATGTAGTAGTCCTCCATGGCTTTCGCGACGATGTTCAGGATCGCATTCCGCGTCAACATCCGGCCAGCGTCGGCCTCGGCCTCGTACAGCGTCTTCATGATCATCCGGTTCCATTCACCTGGCCATGTGCGCCCCAGCTTCCAGTCGCCACCACCGTGAATGGCCTCGTGATGCGCCTGCTCCAGCTTGACGCAGAACTCGTCAATATCCATCTCGCCGATGAAGCCGCGCTTTTCGAACCACTCGCGGAACTCTTTGGGCATGACGTGGTGCCGCGGCGGCTCAGCCATGCCAGCTCCCGCCTTGCCCGTCTCGTGCATGGCCCCCACCTCGGGCCCATCGCCCAGCGCTGCGCGTACGCCCTGTGGCAGCTCGCCGTGTGCATGGGCCAGCATCACCTGGCCCGCCTGAATCCGCACGGCGGCGCTGACGACGGGGAGCGAGAGGACGCCCGCGCGCACCAACTGGCGCACCAACTCCACCCACTCGGCGGACACGACAATCCGCGTGCCCATCATCACGCCGTCGCCGCCTACCGCCAGGCCGATGCCGACCAGGGCAGGAGCCGGCGGAGGCACCGAGGGCAGCGAGAACCTCATCGTCGAGAGCAGGGTTACAGTCTCGATGGCTTCCTTGAGCACCAGCACCTTCTGGAGGTTCTCCGCCGCCACGCGCATTCTCTCCACGGTGGCCGCGAATTCGTCCGTGAGGTGGCCAACCAGCGGGGGCACGTCTTGCGCCGCGGCCTCCACTTGCTCGTGCTCCCGGGAAGAGAGCGCCCTCATTGCGGGCTCGAGCATCTCCTGCCTGCGCCACATGTCCGCGAACAGAGTTTCTACGGGGTAGAGGTGCTGTCTGATCGCGACGTCCGCGAGGTTGAGGAAGTCGAGCCAGACGGCGAGTAGGCTCGAGCCCACCATGGCGGCTTCCAGCCGTGGGCCAGCCAGGCGCAGCAGGGCGAGCTGCATGTCCGGGTCCTCCACCTCCGAGGCGGCGTTGGCCAGCCGGGTGGCGGCGGCGAGCTGGGCGTCAATCCACCGCAGATGCTCGGCACCGTAATCGACGTAGCGGACGAAGACACCGTTTCCGCCGGCAATGCCCCACCCACTGGTCTTGAGTCTGGAGAGCTCGCCGGAGATGCGGCGGGTGGAGCCCGACACGTCGAGAACGGCGCTGCGAAATGCCAGCTGGGCCGCGAGGGCGCTCTTCCGCGCGGCCCTCTCGGCGCTGTCCGGGCCCAATACCGTCACCTCCTCCCGGGAGGCCCGGCGCCGGTGCCGCCGCTGTGGTGTCTCGGGCTCAGGCGGGGTGGGGAGGGCGTCCGGAGCTTCGACGCTGGGCCCCGCCGCCGACACGGGCGGGACAGGCTCGCGCGGCGTGTAATGCAGGCTCAGCCCCCGGTTGGGTGGTGGCGTCAGCGACACACAGCCGGTGGACAGCAGGGCCATGGCGAGCAGCAGGCCCGACCACCGGGCCCGGGGCAAGTCAGCGCGCATTGTCCACCCCCAGGCCCACGGAGGCGAAGGCCCCCGGCTCGTGTGGGCTCCACTTGCGCGAAGCCCTCCTCCGCCGCCCACACCTGCACGCGGCAGCAGCGCCAGCGTCGTCACCTCCGGGTGCGTCAGGTAAGGCCACAGTCCAGCCGAAGAAGCCGACAGCGGTGGCTCATTGCCCCATCGGGCGGGTTGTCGGGCCCTTCCGCCTGAGAGAGGAGCAGTTGCACCAGCAGCGTGGACGTCATCAGCGCCTCCGATGGGTGACTCCCATGCTAGTGGGCGGCCCTGACAAATCCGGACAGTCTGGACAGCGCGGGCAGAATGCGCCTCGCGGCGTAGGAACCGTGACCCAACCGCACGGGTCACCTGGGGCAGCTCGATGAACCCCCTGGTGCAGAAGGCGAGCGCATGCCCCTCGCGACCAATCCCCTCGGGATAATGGGTTGAGGCAGCCCTGCGAGGCTTCTTCCGCCAGGCGGGGCTCACCCTTAACTGACTTCTCCGAGGGGGATAATTAGCTCGTGCGGCCGGGTAATACCTCCCGCAGGCACCGCGAGATGTCGCCGCGCCAGGTCCACTGCTGGGGATAGCCGAGCGAGGCCTCCTCGAAGCGCACCCCGTCGCGCCACAGCGTGGCGGGCATGTGCAGGTGGCCGCTGACGACGACCTCGGCCCGGAAGCGCAGGTGCCAGTCCTCCGTCTTCTTCGTGCCGCACCAGATGGAGAAGCGGGGGATGCGCGGCAGGCGCACGTGCTCGTAGCGCAGCGGGAAGTGGTTGATGAGGATGGTGGAGCAGTCCGGCGGCAGGCTCTCCAGCCGGGCGAGCGTCTGCTCCACGCGCGCCGCGCACCACGCGGACCGGCTCGGATAGGGGTCCGGGTGCAGCACCGCCTCGTCGGTGCACAGGATGTGGTGCTCCATCGCCCAGGCGATGGCGTCCTTCTCGGCCACGTAGTCCGGGCGGAACGAGTAGTCGTAGAGCAGGAACATCGGCACCAGCACCCGGTGCGGTCCCTCGCCCGGCCAGCGAGGGTAGGGGTCCTCGGGCGTGAGCACGCCGTACGAGCGGCACTGCTCCACGAGCTGCTGGTAGCGGGCCTCGCCTTTCAGGGCGGGCTGCTCGCGCGTCAGCGTCCACAGCTCGTGGTTGCCGGGCACCCAGACCACCTTCTGGAAGCGCGCCGTCAGCGTGCGCCACGCGAAGTCCATGTGCTCCAGCGTCTCGCCCACGTCTCCGGCGACGATGAGCCAGTCTTCCGGGTGGGGGGCGAGCGACTCGAGCGCCTTGCGGTTGTGCTCGTAGCGCAGGTGGAGATCACTGAGGGCGTAGAGCTTCATGGTGGGGGGCGCTGACCGTCCACATTACTGGACTCCTGAGCCGTATCGGCGTTTCACGTGCGCTTTTCCTTCGCGCGTCCTCAGGGCAGCATGGGGCCACCGCTCCGGCCTTCCGAATGACGAACGAGTCCGCCCAGGCACGTCATGCCCGGAAGCCTGCTCCCCAGGCTCCCCAGTCCCCGGCTCCCACCGCCGAGCCCGCCGATCTCATCGTGCGCTCGGTGTTGCCGGAGGACCTGCTATCGGCGTTGGAGAGTGAGCGCTCCCTGTACCGGTGGGTGATGCTCAAAGGAGCCGAGGACGTGCGGCTGGAGGACGAGTCGATGCTCGGCCTCACCCCGCAGCCCGCGGCGGATCCGAGCTGGGGTGGGGGGCAGCTCATCGGCTTCCTCCCGGACGAGCGCAAGTTCGTGGGGGAGATCGTCCACGTGGACCCCACGAATGGGCGGGTCTTCCTCTCCACGCGCTCGCTGAGCCACATCCCTCCCGAGGTGGTCTCCGCGGAGCGGTGGGCCTTCCAGCCCTATGACTTCTCCGAGGCGCTCCTCTCGGCCTCGCGGGCCTATGACTCGCGCGGGCCCCGGGTTCGCGAGGCGCTGGACCGGGTCCGAGGCCTCATCTCCGACGATGGCGCGGGCCCCTCGCCAGGCCCGGAGGAGCTCTGGGAGAAGCCCTGGGCGCTCCTCTGGGGGCCTCCGGGCACGGGCAAGACGGAGACGGTGGCGAGGCTGCTCGCACAGGCCATTCAGCGCAACCCCAAGGAGCGCATCCTCGCGGTGGCGCCGACCAACCGCGCGGCCGACACGCTCGCGCTGCGCGTGGCCCGCATGCTGTCCAAGGCCGGGGCCCTCCATGCGCCGGACACCACGTGCCGCATCTTCCGCGGGGGCATCGGCGTAGGCCCTGAGCTGACCAACGCCTTTCCCGCTGTCCTCCAGGACGCGCGCTACCAGAAGCAGGCCGCGCGCATCGAGTACATGGAGGAGCGCGTGCGCCGCGAGTACCTCGAGGGGGCGTCTCCCTCGCGGTTGGCCACCGTGAAGGCGGAGCTGCGCAAGGTGCGCGATGGCGTCACGGACGAGACGCTCTTCGTCGCTCGGGAGGGGCACGCCACCCTCATGGTGCTCACCGTGCACCGGGCGCTGCGGCTCGTGTCCGAGCTGGAGGGTGCCGAGCGTTTCGACCGGTTGGTGGTGGACGAGGCGGGCATGGTGTCTCGCGCCGCGGTGGGGCTGTTGGCGCCGCTGGCGCGCAAGGTGCTGCTGGGTGGAGACCCGAAGCAGATTGGCCCGGTGAGCCGCGCGCTGGAGGGCGTGGAGCGGCCGGTGCAGACGTGGATGCGCAGCTCGCCGCTGTCGCACCTGGAGGACGCGAAGGCCGCGGTGGAGTCCTCGCACGTGCTGCTGTTGCGGACGCAGCACCGCATGCACCCTCAAATCGGCTCGGTGGTGAGCCGCTTCAGCTACGCGGGGATGCTGGCGGACGGCGAGGGCCCGCGCACCCGGCAGCCGAAGACAGTGGATATGTTCCCGGCGGCGCGTGCTTGCTGGGTGGTGTTGGACGAAGCCACCCGGGACGCGCGCCGCGTCTGCCATGAGCGAGGCGAGTCGGGCCGTGGCTACCGGCGGCCCTTCTCCGCGGAAATGGTGGTGGCCTTGGCCGCGCCCGCGCTGAAGGCGGGGCTCAAGGTGCTGGCGGTGACGCCGTACCGGGCGCAGGCGGCGCTGTTGCGCGCCCTGGCGCAAGAGAAGGGGTGGAGCGAGTCGCGTTTCCAGGCCTCCACCATCCACCGGCAGCAGGGCACCGAGTACGACGTCGTCGTGGTGGACACCGTGGCAGCCGGGCGTCCCTTCGCCCCGAGCGAGCTCACCCCCATGCTCAACGTGGCCGCCAGCCGTGCCCGCGAGTACCTCTTCGTCCTCTCCTCGCGCGCCGAGTCGGAGGCGGCCATTCCCTCGCAGCTCTTGGAGCTGCTGACGCCCGTGGCCCCCAGCCTGGAGCCTCGCTTCTCGCTGCAGCCGCTGCTGGTGATGCCGGGCGTGCGCGCGCAGGTGGCACGGCGGCCCGAGGCCCTGGGGCAGGAGATCGACTCCCTGCGCGGCATGGGGCCGCTCTTTACTCAGGAGCAGGTGGCCCTCTTCGAGCGCCGCTTCGACGAGGGGCACCACCTGGTGCGCGGAGTGGCCGGCAGCGGGAAGACGTATGTGCTGGCGCAATGGGTGGCGCGCTACCTCTCCGAGCATCCGGACTCGCGGGTGCTGGTGTCCTTCTTCAACAAGGCGCTGACGCCGCTGCTCTCGCGGCTGATCGTGGCGTCCCTGCGGCAGCGGCTCGGGAAGCGGGCGCCGCTGCTGACACAGCGGGTGACGCTCATGCACATCACGGGCACGGGCTCCTTCGCGCCAGAGAGCTTCGACGCCGTCTTCGTGGACGAGGCGCAGGACCTGAGCGCTCCAGAGCTCGCGCATCTGTACGCGCTGGCCCGTCCGCTCTCGCGTGGCGAGGGGCCCCCGCTCAAGGCGTTCCTGCTCTTCGCGGACGACTCGCAGAACGTGTACGGCAACAGCGCCGTGGAGGCTTTGCGCAAGGAGCTGCCGGACGGGCTCGACTTCACCGGCCGCGTGCGCGTGCTGCGCGAGGCGTTCCGCTCCACGCGCCAGGTGTCCGAGCTGGCCTTCAACGTGGTGTTGGATCCCCTCGGGCTGCACCGGGTGGCCAACCCTGGCATGCGCGAGTTCATGCGGGCCCACGAGCTGCGCGAGCAGGGCTTGTTGGAGGAGCCGGTGGCGGGGGTGGATGGGCTGTATCGGCTGCAGTGCACCGAGCGGGAGGGCGTGGTGCCGGTGGTGAGGGCCTTCGACTCGGCGCAGGCGGAGGAGGCGTGGCTGGTGCGCGAGGTGAAGCGGTTGCAGAAGGAGGAGGGGGTGCAGCTCTCGGACATGTTGGTGGTGGCGCCGGTGCGGCCGGCGAGGCTGGCCGAGGCGCTGGAGCGCGAGGGCCTGAAGGCGGTGGCCTTCGGAGGGCGGAATGGGCAGGACGTGGCGGGCTTCAGCGTGGGGCGGGTGGACTATCTCCGGGTGACGACGGCCTTCTCGTGCAAGGGGCACGAGAGCCCGGTGGTGTTCTTCTGCGGCGTGGACGCGCTGGACGACATGGCGTGGATGGAGGGGCGGCCGGGGCGCACGGAGCGCGAACTGGAGCGCACGCGGCGCGCTCTCTTCTACGTGGGAGCAACGCGGGCCATGGTGCGCCAGTACGTGAGTGGGCTCTCCGGGGCGCGCTTCACCCGGGTGGCGCTGGAGTACGCGCGTGCGCTCGTACGCGGCTCACGGTGAGCTGGAGCCAGACCTGCCAGGTGGAGTTCGGTTCTCCGGTCGATTCCAACCCGCCAGGTCCTGAGTTTTTGCCGCCCTCCGCGCCTCCAGGTCAACCTGCGAGGTTGGCAGGGTGTCTCCTCTCCCCACCGCTCAGACCCACATTGACCCCCCCCGGGCCGGCGGGGTGAAATAGGCGGCATGAGCGATACCGAGGACACGCAGAAGTACAAGGTCGTGGTCAACCACGAGGAGCAGTACTCCATCTGGCCGGCCGATCGTGAGAACGCCCTTGGCTGGAAGGATGCCGGCAAGTCGGGCACCAAGGCCGAGTGCCTCGAGTACATCAAGGAGGTGTGGACGGACATGCGTCCCCTGAGCCTGCGCAAGAAGATGGAGGAGGCGTCGAAGGGCTCGTGAGGCGTCCGCCCGCGCTCACTTCGGAGCGGCCGCGCCCGACATCAGGAAGGCGCGCAGCCGCTCCGGCGGGCAGGGCTTGAGCAGCACGGTGACATGGGGCGGGATGATGTCCCGCGCCGGCAGCTGGGTGGTATGCAGGCCGCACAATACGTGCGGGCAACGGGCCCTCAGGGCCGCCAGCAGGGACAGCCCGTCCATGCCCGGTAGAATGTAGGCGGCGATGACGACCGAGGGCGGTTCCTGCTCCGCCATCAGCAGGGCCTCTTCACCGCTGGTCGCCACGCGCTTGGTGCCGGGCACGTCCCGCAGGAGCCTGCGCAGCGCGGAGAGCTGCAGCGGATCCTCGTCGACGAAGAGGTAGGAGGGCAGGGCGTCTACGGTCATCCGAGACCTCCAGGACCCGGTATGTAACGTGACGGGTCCTCGGACGGAGATACTACCCCAGTCGTCCTGGGAAACCAACCTCCCGAGTCATATTGCCACCGGTGAACCACTCGGGTCCCGGGACAATGGCAAAAAAGCTCGCAACCAGGTTGGGAGAGAGCGCGCGCGCAGCCCGGCAGCGCCTCAACCTCACACAGGAAGACGTGGCGGAGCGGATAGGCATCGCCACGGAGGTGTACGGGCGGCTGGAGCGAGGAAACATGCTTCCGAGCGTTCCCACCTTCCGCAAGCTGTGCGCCGTGCTCGCCCTGTCCGCGGACGAGGCCCTGGGCCTCACCACCGAGAGTCCCATTCCTTGGACGCCTCCGCCTCCCTCCCCCGAGGCCAGTGAGCCCGCGGAGCTGCGCCGCCTGCTGCGGCGCGCCCGCGGGTTGGACCGCAACTCGCTCCGGGTGCTGAGCCTCGTGGCTGCGCATCTGGGTCAGAAGAACGGGTAGGGAGGGTGCCTGTCTCACGGTGAGAGCCTCGCGCGCAGCCGCTTCGCCGATGGGAATCCATGGAAGAGCACCACCTGTGGGTGTGCCTCCAACAACGCGCGTGCCTGGGCATCCTTCGCCAGCGCCCGATCCACCCCCAGCAGCAGCCCCCCGTCCGGCCGCGATCGCAGCTCCTCCATTCTCCTCGACAGAGGGCCCGCATGCCATGCGTGGAACAACTCCAGGGCCACTTCACGCCCTGTCTCTCTGTGACGGAAAGTGAGATCCGGAACACACAACCCGGCAGCGCCCGTGTGGCGGGGCAGTGGAAGCAGGTCCAGTTCCCAGTCCGCGTCCTCGAAATCCTCTGCCAGTGTGGCCACCTCGGGCGGGATGTGGCCCAGCGCCGTCCCATGCGGTGACACCAGTGGATCTTTCTCGCTCAGCACCAGCGTCACCCGGCGCCGCGGGCTCTCCAGGGCCGCCGTGAGCTCCCAGCGCTCCAGCACCGGCACCACCGATAGGAAGTTCGCCAGCTGCAGCCCGTACTTCTTCTGCAGCGCCAGCATGGCCCCCGGGCCTTCCACTTCTAGCACCCAGTCCTCGCCCTCACGCCGCACCTCGGCCACCAGCCGGCAGAACTTCAACCAGCGCAGCACCTTGCGCACCCGCAGCAGCTCCGGCGCCCGCGCTCGCAGCGTCAGCCGTCGCGCGTCGAAGAGGGGACCCTGTGCCAGCGCCAGGTTGTAGCGATCCAACAACTCCGAGGCCGTCAGCGCCTCCCAGCCGTTCAGCCGCCGATGACCTGGGAGGTCGGCGTACAGGGCCTCGCGCAGCTCGGGCAGCGGGCGCGGGAAGGCCTCCGCCAGCCGTAACTCGTAGGTCTCCACCGTCGCGTCCGCGGGCAGCGAGCGCAGCACCCGGGCCGCCTCGCGGAAGGTCGTGGCGCGTGCCTCGGAGATGCCCTCCGCGGGCTCGTCGAAGAGCATCCGGTCCACCAGCAGCTTCACCAGCCCCCGCGCCACCTTGGGCCGTGTGTGCGCGCCGGCCCGCAGGGCGAGCGTCTCCTCCACTTCGTCGCGCGAGCGCCCGAGCCCCGCCTCCACCTCGGCGATGAGCTCCGTGGCCAGGGCGCGCAGTCCCGCGTCCTCCCTCTTCACGAAGGTGGGGCGCAGCTTCCCGTCGCGCACGCGGAAGAGGAGCAGCTCACGCGTCAGCACGCCTCACCTTCCTCTTCCTGATAGGCCCGGTGCTGGCGCCGCCGCTCGCTGATGGAGGCCTCGGCCGTCTGCGCCGAGCACACCTCGTACAGCAGCGCGCGCTTGCCCGGGCGCTGACGGAGAATTCTTCCCAACCGCTGTACGTGCTCGCGCACGCTGCCACTGCCGCTGAGCACCACGCCCACCCGCGCCTCCGGCACGTCCACTCCCTCATTGAGCACCCGCGAGGTGAGCAGCACCGGCAGCTCTCCGCTGGCGAAGGCGGCCAGCAGTGCCTTGCGCTCGGGCATGGGCGTGTGGTGCGTGAGCGCCGGCAGGAGCAGCCGTCGCGCCAGCGTGTACACCGTCTCGTTGTCGTCGGTGAAGACGATGACCCGGTCCTCGCGGTGCTCCAGCAGAATCCGCCACAGCACGTCCTGCTTGGCGCTCGAGGTGAGGGCGATGCGCCGCTGCTCCCGGTAGCCCCGGTACGCCGCGCGCCCCTCCTCCGTGCGCTGACTCTCCGCGAGGAAGCGCGCCCAGCCCTCCGGCACATCGAAGCGGATGCCCCGCTGGCGGATGAAGGCGAGGTAGCGCCCGCGTGCTTCATCATGCTGGGCCTGCTCCTCGGGCGTGAGCGGCACCTCCACGCGGCGCACCTCATAGGGGGCCAGGTAGCGCCCTTGCAGCTCGCGGATGTCCGTGCGGTGCACCAGGGGCCCCAGCAGCTCCTCGCATACGCGCTCGCCACCGTCGGTGCGCTCCAGCGTGGCGGTGAGGCCCAGGCGGTACGGCGCCAGCGAGCCCTCGGCGATGAAGCGGTAGCTGGGCGCTGGCAGGTGGTGGCACTCGTCGCAGATGAGGAAGCCGAAGCGGTTGCCGTGGAACTCCGTCTGCATCGCCGCCGAGTCGTACGTCGTCACCGTCAGCGGCTGCCGGTCACTCACCCCGCCCCCCAGCATCCCCACCGGCATGCCCAGGTGCTTGGACAGCACGCCTTGCCACTGAGTCATCAGGTCCAACGTGGGGACGACCACCAGGGTCGGTCGCTTCACTCGGGCGATGGCCAGCACTGCCAGCAGCGTCTTGCCCGCGCCCGTCGGCAGCTCCACCAGCCCCCGGCCACCCGCGCTGTTCCAAGCCTCCAGCGCCGCCTTCTGGTGCGGGAAGGGCTCGATGGGCGTGGCCAGCTCCACCTCCAGCGGCTCGAAGCGCTTCGCCCGGTCCTCGTAGGGCTCGCCCAGCTCGCGCAGCCTCAGCACCACCTCCCGGTAGCGCCGCGCCGCCGCCCGGTACACCCCGGTGCGCGTGTCCCGCTGGAAGACGGCACGCAGGGGGTCGTCGTCCGGCAGCGTGGGGGCCACCAGGGTGCCGCAGTCGAAGTGGAGCTCGGTGGCCATCAGGTCAGGGGAGGGGAATGGCCGGGAGTAACCTGATCTCCGGACCAACGCCAGAGTGTGACTTTCAAGGTTGGTTCTCCCTCGGTCCGCAGGATGGTGAGGGGGGAAACTTACAGGGGCTTCACAGGTTGGATGTCAGAACAACTCTCGAAACCGGACATTCCCCCCAGCCTCTCGGGGCCTTCCTGTATTTCACGTGCGCCCCACCGGCTGAAGTGGGGTGCGGGCGGCGTGGCGAGGGCCTGGTCCTTCCCCCACCGGCGCATGGAGTTGCCGGGCCATGAGCGCATGGCGGGCCTCGCGCGAAGCGCCTACCCTTGCTCCATCCCCATGCGCCGCATCGTCATCCTCAGCCCGCATCGTCCCTCCCGAGAGCTGCTCTCGCGTCTCCTGTCGGAGTCGGAGCCGGGCCTGTCCGTCGTGGCCATGGCGGATGCGGACGAGGCCTTGGAGTCCATCGACGAGGATGAGCCGGCGCTGGTGGTGGTGGACGCTCGCCGGCCGGACGAGGACCAGCCGTTGATGTTGGGGCTGCTCAAGCGGCGCCACCCTCGCCAGCCGCTCATCACCCTGGTGCCCGGGCGCCTGCGCGTCTTCGATGGCAGCGAGGAGCGCGTGTGCGACGTGCGCGACGGCTCGGCCGAGGGCCTCCACCTGATGCTCAGCGAGCTGCTGCGGGCCACGAGAAATCTGCTCGCCCAGCACCTGCTGCGGGTGCTCCGCCCGCCCACCGGCGAGGCCTGAGCCGCGAGGGCGGGGGTTGCTCCGGATTCGAGAGCCCGGGAGCGCGGAGGACCCAAGCGTGTGGCCTGGGCCCTCCGGCGTCCCGTGGGCTCGGAGGTGGGCTTAGAGGTGCAGCCGGTAGCCCACGCCCGCGGCGAGGAAGCCGCCGAGGTTGACGTCACCGGTGGTCAGGAAGTCCACGCGGGTGAAGTGGTAGTGGACCTCGGCGAAGATGCCGCCGGGGCCGAGCTTGTACTCGGCGCCGCCGAGGAGCTGGAAGCCCACGGTGGTCTCGGACTCGATGTGCGTGCTGCCGAAGGCCTCGGTCTCCGCGCGGTGCAGGTAGAGGCCGGGGCCGGCGCCCACGTAGGGGGTGAGGGTGCCCTCGAGGAGGGTGCCCTCGAAGCGGTAGACGGCGGACAGCAGGATGGCCATCTCGCGCTCGGTGAGCGTGTACGGGGCGTCCGCCGGGAGCTGCGGGTCGCTGAGCGTGCCGCTGACCTGCGGCTGGTGGAAGTTGAACTCGGCGACGATGGCCAGGCGGTTGCCCAGCAGCGGGGTGAGGTAGCCCGCCTCGGCGCCGAGGAAGAAGGCGCCGCTGAGCGGGGTGGTCGTCTTGAAGAAGCCCAGCTTGGGGGCCAGGAGGATGCGGCCTCCGGGCTCCTGGGCGGCCGCGGCGGCCGTCTCCTTATTGGGCGTGGGGGTCGTCTTCGCGGGCGCGGGCGTCTGGGCGAGCGCCAGGAGGGTGAGAAGGGGAAGGGCGTTCATGGTGGTGCGCTCCCAGGTGCCTAGTAGACGAGGCGCTCGACGGTGTCGGTGGGCGTGCCGCCCGCGTCATTGGGGAAGCCGCCCGCGGCGTAGACGAAGGCGCGGAAGAGGACGTTGCCGGAGAGGTAGCGCGGGCCGCCGCTCAGGTAGGACACCGAGGTGGCGTTGAGGGTGCCGTCGAAGCTGGTGTCACTCGTGCACTTCGCGGGTTCTGTTCCTGTCTTGCCGCAGACGAGGTTGGAGCGGAAGGCGAAGCCCGTGCCGCCCGTGGCGCCCGCATGGAAGAGGTAGTTGGCCATGACCTCGGTCCAGCCTCCGTGCGTGCTGGCGGTGCCGTTGTAGGTAGCCTGGGTGAAGAGGATGGGAGCGGGGCTGGGCCACCCCGCGCTCTTCACCTGGGCCGTCTCGATGATGCCGGTACCCGTGAGCGGAGCGCCGCCCGCGTCGCCTCCCACCACGAGGAGCCAGGCGTCCTGGCTGTTGTCCGGCGCGGTGGGGGTGAAGGCATTGGGGGCGGTGACCGAGCTGGCGACGGCGAGCGAGTGCCGCTGGCGCGCGCGGGAGAGGTTGCCCACGAGCCCGAAGGGGCTCAGGTCCGCGGTGTTGGCGGCGAAGGTGGCAATCTCGATGCCCGACAGGTTCGCGCCGGTGCTGGGGCAGCGGGTGCCCACCGGGGAGCAGAAGCCGCCGACCACGTACACGGTGTCGTCCACGAGCCGGGCGGCGGTGTTGCCGCGCCCCTGGTACAGGGGGCCCGCGCTGACCCACTTGCCGAGGGCTCCGGGCGGCAGCGGCGCATCGCCCGCGGGCGTCTTCGAGCCATTGTCGGTGTAGCTCACCTCGGGCAGGGGCGAGCCCGTGCAGGCCGCGGCGGGCACCTCGTCGAGCAGCAGCTCGCTGCCCGAGACCGCGTTGGCGCCCACGGTGCGGTAGACACGGTAGCTCGCGGCGCCGGGGATGCAGGGCCAGGCGAGCGTGGTGGAGCCTCCGCCCGCGGCATCGATCGTCGCCGGGTACTCGTCCGAGGGCAGCGTCTCTCCGCCCGGGTTCTTGGGGTCATCGGCGGCGCGGAGGGCCGACACGCGGTAGTAGAATGTGCCCGCGGACAGGGAGCCGCCCGTGCCCGGAGTGGGCGGCAGGAGCGCGGGGGCATCCGCCACCTTGAGGACCTGGGCGCGCTCCACGGTGTTCATCGTCGTGCCATCGGCCCGGATGCCGCCGAGGACGACGAGGTAGGAGGTATCTCCGGGGACGGTGCGCACGACAGCGGTGTGGCCGTGCCGGGGCTCCGGGGCCGCGCCCGCGCCCAGCGGTGAGCGCTCGAGCGTGCGGAAGGTGCAGGTGCTCCCGGTGCACTGGCCGCCGAGCTCACCGAAGAGCGTGACGGGGGCCGCCTCGACGGAGGCGAGGGGGGTGGTGCCGTTGGTGCCGCCCAGCGCGTACAGGTACGGCTGGCCGAGGTCATCCGTGGCGACCACGAGGGGGAAGCTGGCGCGCGGTCCGGTCAGCTTCGTCGTGAGGGGCGCGACCTTGCTCGCCTCGTTCGTCGGGTTGGCGGAGGGGTTGGTGACGATGAGACCCGAGTAGTTGACGTAGGCCGGGTTGGCGGTGTTCTGCACGCGCACCACGTAGAGGCCCTCGGAGAGGCTGAAGCCTCCGGTGGCCGCCACCTGGGTGCCGATGGGGGTGTACTCGACGCACTTGTCCGCGGCCACGTTGGTGACGAGCGCGCGCAGCTCGGTGCCACTCGGCGTGCCGGTGGCGGTGAGGTCGCACGCGCGGACGTTCTGGCTGCCGATGGGCTTGATGAGGAGCTGCACCTTGGCGTTGGCGCCGAAGTTGCTGCCCGTCACCACCAGCGGGTTGGCAGCGTCGGTCAGGCCGTTGGTGGTGATGGCGCTCGGCGCGATGGAGGCGATGGCGGGCACCGGGTCCTCCAGCACGGTGAAGCCGTTCTCCGCGGACACGGAACCGGTGGCGCTGCTCGGGTCCTTCACGCGCACGGCGTAGGGGCCGCCGGGGACGATACCGTTGGGGCACTCGGGGTCGGTGAGGGGCAGCGCCGCGTTGCCCGAGCAGGTGGGCACCACTGCGGTGACGGTGTTGCCGTTGACGAAGGCCGCGCGCCGCAGGGGAATTTCCACGGACTTCGTGGGGTCCGCCTTCAGCGGCGCGAAGAGGACGATCTCCGGCAGGCCTCCGGAGAAGGTCTGCTCCTCACTGTTGGAGGGCGTGTTGAAGATGGTGATGGACTGGTTCTGCCGCCGCCAGCCGAAGCGCGGGTCGATGCTGAGCGTGCCCAGGCGCGCGAAGCTGATGACGAGCCCCTGGGGCAGGGTGAAGGCACAGCCCTCGGGGTTGGTGAGCACCATGTCGTAGGTGCCCGCGGGGGTGTTGGGGGGAACGTTCGCCGTCACCCGCGTCGCGGACACCACCGCCACGTCGGTGAGCGTCACCTCGGGGAGGCCGGTGCCGCGGATGACCGCGGTGGGCACTTCGCCCGTGCGGAAGCCCGTGCCCACGAGCTCCACGGGGGAGGGGGCCGTCTGGGTGAATCCCTCTGGCGCGGTGGCGCTGGTGAGCGTGGGCGGAGGCACCACGAGCAGGGCGTCGGCGAGCTGTCCGGTGGTGCCGCTCGGGTTCTTCACCTCCACCGTGTAGTTGCCGGGCGCCAGCTCCTGGGCGGGCGAGGTGTCGCGCGTGGGCACGTCCAGGTCGAGCTGGTTGGCGCTGACGAAGAAGACGCGCTCGCGGGGGAGCGTGGCGGTGGAAGGGCCCCGCAGCGTCACCTCGGGCAGGCCCACCCGGGGCGAGTCCGTGAGGACGTCCTGGGGCACGGGGGCGAAGCCGCTGCCGGCCAGCGACACACGCCAGCCGGTGGTGCCTCCCTGCGCGTTGCAGACGCGGGCGGGCTGGAGGCCGGGCTGTCGGGGGTTGGTGGCTCCGGAAACGGTCGGGGTCGGCCCCTCGATGGTGCGGGAGCACGCCACGAGGGTGAGCAGCGCTGCTGCGACGGGAAAGCGCAAAGGGTTTTCTCCTCGAATGGGAAGGACCCCGCCTCGCGGCCAGTGGTCACTTCCAGTCACAAGGAGGTACCACAGGGGGTTCTGGAGTCAGTGCAGAAGTCCGTCACCTGCGGCCGGGGCGGACTCATTCCGGGCGACCTTCAGGAGGGCGAGCCGCTCCAGGTGCTCGCGCTCCACGCGGGTGCCGGTGGTGGGCACACTGAGGCCCTGCTCGGTCCACTCGGGAAGGAAGAGGAGGGGCTGGGCGTCGCCGGTGTAGCCGAGCTGAACGAGCTGGTCCGACTCGAAGGTGCGGCAGCGCCGGGCGCAGCAGGGAAAGGGCGCGAGGACGCGGTAGAGGCCCTCGGGTGGCAGGGGCTCGAGGTGCTCGGCCCAGGTGGCGTCCGGGAGCGGCGTGCCGTGGGAGTGCCAGCGTGCCCGGTTGGCTGCCCAGCCGCTGGGCAGGTAGAGGCCAGGGCCCGGCTGTCCGTGATTGTGGAAGTAGACGAGTCGGCCCTCGGGGATGTCTGTGCCGAGCGCGCGGCGGGTGCGGTACAGGCCGCAGGGGGGAAGGCTGGCCATGGCGGGGTTGTAGTGCGGTTGGGAAAGGTTTTTCCCTCTCCACGGAGTTTTTTCCGGGCTCCGAACCCCCCGTCACCGTCCCGTGTCCGGGACTCTCCCTCAACCCCCTGGAATCACGAGGAGGGCGTCTGGGCAGAGCTGTCGGCACGGCATGTGCTCATGCCTCAGTGCGCAGGACGGGGCGGTGCTGCTGGATGGGCGGGATGGGGTTGGGTGAGCGGTACCGTGGGGGGCCTCGCGACGGGGCGGTGGTGAAGGGGTTGGGGGCGGATGGACCGCCCGTCGCGAGGTAGGCGGGTGGGAAGGGCGAGGGGTCGCCCTGTGTGGAAGCCCGGCCGGGTCACACCGGCCGGGTGTTCGCATTGCGGGAGGAGAAGAAGGCCAGCACCTGGGCCTCGCCCCAGTAGGACGGGGACAGGGGGCTGCCGGCGACGAAGCCGACGTGGCCGCCCCGCTCGGTGACGACGAAGTGCAGCAGGGGGTTGGCGCTCACGTCTCGGGGGAGGGTGGCCTCGGGAATCATCGGGTCGTCCTTGGCGCTCAGCAGCAGGGTGGGGCGGCGGATGGCGTGGAGGCGGGGACCCGAGGAGGCCTCGGCGTAGTAGTGGGCGGCGTCGCGGAAGCCGTGGAGCGGGGCGGTGACGGCGCCGTCGAAGCCGCGGAGGGTGCGGGCGCGCTCCATGGCGGCGCCGTCGAAGGAGCCGGGAAAACGGCGCAGCTTCTCGCGGGCCTTGCGCTTGAGGGTGCGCAGGAAGCGCTCGCGGTAGAGGAGCTGGAAGGGGCCGGGTCCGTCGATCGTGTCCGCGCAGACGCCCAGGTCGAAGGGGGTGCTCACTGCGGCGGCGGCGTCCACGGGCGAGGTGTCTCCCGTCTCCTCCATCAGCCGCAGCAGCACGTTGGCGCCGAGCGAGAAGCCCGCCGCGTAGAGCGGGCCGGTGAGGCGCTCGCGCAGGTGCATCAGCACGGAGAGCGCGTCGCCGATGTCGCCCGAGTGGTAGGAGCGGGCGAGGCGGTTGGGCTCGCCGCTGCAGGAGCGGAAGTTGATGGCGGTGGCGCCCCAGCCTCGCTCGGCGGCGCCGCGGAGGATGGCGGCGATGTAGCCGGAGCGCGAGGAGCCCTCCAGGCCATGGAGGGTCACCACGTGGGGGGCGCCCCGGACGCCATCGAAGGAATCCAGGTCGACGAAGTCCCCATCGGGCAGCTCCCAGCGCTCGCGCTTCAGGGGCGGCAGGTGCGTGGGGCGCGCGAGGGTGGCGAAGATGGTCTGCGCGTGCGGCGAGGCGAGGCTACGCGCGGGGGCGAAGGGCTCGGTGGGCTGGAAGGGCACGGGCGGGGGGATATCACCCGCGGCGGGCCTTGCGCATGGAGGAACAGCCGTGCTCGCGGACGGTGCGGGCCTCGTCCGTCAGCTCGAAGAGGGCGAGGTACTTGCCCACGCGCTCCTCGAGGGTGGGGGCCTCGATGAGGCGGCAGACCTCGTCGGCCTGGTAGGAGCGGCAGACGTCGGGGCGCCGGTCGTAGACGGAGCAGAGGTTGTCGGCGGTGAGGTGGGGGCAGCGCACGCCCAGGGGCTTGTCGAGGGCGGCGATGTCCGGCGCCACGCAGCAGGCGCCACAGAGAGTGCATTCCATGGGGACTCGAGCGGGAGGGGGCTTCAGCGCACGGCGTCACCGGCCATGATGGTGGTGGAGCCGAAGTTGTTCACCTGGAGGGGGACGGACTGGCCCTTCTTCCAGGCGAGGAACTCGGCCTCGTTCTTCGGCTCGTGCAGGTGCTCCTTGGCGCCGTCGTCGTCGTAGCCGATGCGCACGGCGTACTTCTCCTCGCGGCGCAGCCTGTCCAGGGAGCCCGGGGTGAGCTGGGGCCAGCGGGGGGCGCAGTCGTGGTCGGACTCCACCTTGCTGTCCACCTGGTTCCACACGTAGGTGTCGTAGGTGCAGCTCACGTCGAAGACGGGCTCGGAGCGGTAGCGCGTCCGCGTGTCGCAGTCCTGGTAGGACTTGCTGCAGTACTTGGGCTCGTCCCGGCAGGTCTCCTTCATGTAGCCGTTGGCCATCTTCTGGCGGGTGCACTTCTCGGTGGTGCCGCACTGCTCGCGGCGCGTCTTGGTGGTGCACACGCGCTCGGTGCCGTCGGCGACCTGGCGGGTGCCTCGCTGGCGGGGGAAGCAGCTCCGGATGTTCTCCACGCCGGCCACCTCGCCGGTGCCATTGACGGGCATGCGGGGCGAGCGGACGCTCAGGTCGCTGCGCCAGCCCTCGCGGCTCACCCGCTGGAAGGTCTCCCGGAAGATGGTGCGCGTCCACTCGGTGCGCGTGACCTGGCCGGTGACGCCGTGGGAGCGCGAGCCCCAGACCATGCAGGTGCCGAAGAGCGCCAGGACGCCGAGGCCCACGTAGAGCCACTTGCGCCCGGAGCCCGGCGCCGCCACGGCACGGGAGGGAGGCGGGGCGGAAGGCTCGATGGGCTCCTCGTGCCCCTCGGAGAGGGCACGTGAGGTGGAGGAGCGCTCGGCGCGGCAGTTGCGGCAGATGGGCGTGTCGCCGCGGTTGGACGCGGAGCAGTAGTCGCAGAACCAATCCGCCCCCGCGTTGGCGGCGGAGAGGGCCTTCTCGTCGGTGACGCCCTCGCGCCGGGACTTGCCGGTGGCGGCATCCACCTCACCGAAGTCGAACTCGGACTCCTTGCCCGTCTCCTCGCGCGGGTTGTTGCAGTTGGGGCAACTGCGGTGCCTCGCGAGGATGTCCCGGGTATCGCAGGAGGTGCAGTTCCACGTGCCCTCGATGATGCGAGTGCGGTCGGCCATGACCGCATCCTAGCGGTTCCTTACACCCAGAGCCCACGGGGGGTCGGGAGGAGGGGGGACAGGGGCAGCCCGGGGCGGAGGGGCCGCACCATGGGCAGAGAGCCGTCGCGGGCCACACGGGTGGCTCCCTCGCCCTGGAGGCGAGGAAGGAGCGGGGCATGGGAGGGCTCCTCCCAGACCACCACGCGGGAAAGGCGGGAGCGCGAGGCCTCGCGGCGGGCGGCCTCCAGGAGGGCCTGGGCCTCCGAGGGAGAGCGTGCATCGAGCATCAGCACCGTCAGCTCGGCGCTCCGGCCCACGAGTCCCCAGAGGATGGTGGAAGCGCCCGCATTGGCGCCGACGGAGGCGGGGAGGGAACAGCCGAGGTGCTCGACGTAGATACGGCCGCGCTCCAGGTGCCAGTCGAGCTGGGCCGGGGTGGGCCAGAAGAAGAAGGGCACCTCAGGGAGGCGCAGGCGGCCGAGGGCTGTAGCGAGGTCCTCCTCCCGCAGGAGTGAGTCCACGGGCTCGCCGGGGTTGCCGGGAGTGGGGGGCAGGTGCCAGTCCCAGGCGGGCAGCTCCTGGTAGCCCGAGCGCGCATAGATGCGCGGGCCCACATCAGAGAAGAGGAGGGCGGCATGGGCGTGAGGCTGGCGCTCCAGCTCGGCGGCGAGCAGGTCCATCAGCCGGGTGGCGTAGCCGTGGCCGCGCAGACGCTCCTCGGTGAAGACGCTGGCGATGGCGAAGCTGTCGCCGGGGACGAGCGAGCCCTCGTCGTTGCGCAGGAAGCTGCGGGTGCGGAACGTCTCGCAGGAGGCGAGCACTTCGCCGTCCTCGCCGCATAGCAGCCAGGTGCGCATGTCCGAGCGGGACCAGGGGTGGGCGCGGAGACGTTGCTCCCGGGCGGCATAGCCCTGGGGGGAGAGCAGCTTGCCCCACTCGGAGTACGTGAGCGCGTCGCGTTGGAGCTGCTGTTCGTCGGAGGCGGCAACGAGGTGCATGGGTCAACTCCCTCTCCCTCTGGGAGAGGGTCGGGGTGAGGGTGTTCCAGCCAGAGCCCGCAAATGAAACGCGGCGCCGGGGAGAGCTCCGCGGCGCCGCGTGGGGTGCATCTTGAAGACGCGACTACTTCGGGTTGGTACCCGGGGCCTTCAGGCCTCCACCGTAGCGGCCGGACTGGCCGGGCGTCGACACGGGCCACTCCTGGGGACTGGCGGAGGAGGGCAGGGCGGGGCGGAAGCGGGTGCCGATGTCGAAGAGGGTGAACAGGAGCATGAGCACCACGAACAGCATGGACGTGCCGAACACCAGCCGGCTGGCGCCCTGGTGCTCGGACAGGTGCATGAAGTACAGCGCCACGAGGGCGCCCTTCACCGAGGCGATTACCAGCGCGAGCGCCAGTGCACCGGTCTCGATGTGCATGCGGCCCGTCCACACCGTGATGACGGTGAACACCATGAGCGCCGCCCAGACCAGGATGTACTTCCCGGGTCCGGAGTGGTGCTCCTCGCGCATCTCACGCTCTTCCTTGAACGACTCATTGGCCATGGCGGACATGAGCGGGGGCCTCCGTTAGATGAGGTACAGCATGGGGAAGAGGAAGATCCACACCAGGTCGACCAGGTGCCAGTACATGCTGCCCAGCTCGACGGCGGTGTAGTTGTGGTAGCTGAACTCGTTCCTCATCGCCTTGAGGGTCACCCACCCCAGCACGATCATGCCCACGATGACGTGGAAGGCATGCAGGCCCGTCGAGAGGAAGTAGATGGTGAAGTACGCGGACGCGCCGGGCAGCGTGAGGCCCGGGTAGGCGTAGTACGGACCGGGCAGCGTGTGGTCGTGGAACTTGTGGGCGTACTCGAAGTACTTGACCACGAGGAAGCCCGCGGCCATCACGATGGTGAGCACGAACATCAGCACCACCTGCTTGTTCTTCGCCTCCTTGGCGTAGTGCACCGCCATGGCGGCGGTGAACGACGAGGTGATGAGCAGCAGGGTGTTGAAGGTGCCCAGCTTCCAGTCCAGCAGACGGCTGGCGGCGGCGAACGCCTCCGGGAAGAGGAAGCGGTAGTTCGCGTAGATGACGAACAGGCCGGCGAACAGCAGGATTTCAGTGGCCAGGAACAGCCACATGCCGAGCCGGGCCGCGTGGTGCTGCACCTCGAGCGAGGCGAAGTGAGCAGCCACCTGCGGCCGCGGGGGCACGCCAGCCACGTCGGCGGTGGCGGTACTAGACTGCATCGGGCACCTCGGCCTTCTTGGGCTCCACGTAGAAGTGGGGCTCCTCGGGGTAGGTGGGCTGCGGGCCCACGAAGTTGTGGGTCGGGGGCGGAGACTCGGTCAGCCACTCGTAGCCGCGGCTGCGCCACGGGTTGGAGGCGGCGCGGCGGCCGTACACCAGCGCGTACGTGAGGTAGATGGCGCTGATGAGGAAGCCGAACGCGAGCAGCGAGGCGCCGGCCGTGGAGGCCACGTTCAGCGTCTGGAAGCGCTCCGGGTACTCATAGTAGCGGCGCGGCATGCCCGCGTTGCCCAGGAGGAACTGGGGGATGAACGTGGCGTTGAAGCCCAGGATGATGAGGGCCGCGGACACCAGGCCCCACCCCTCGTGGTAGCTCTTCCCGAACATCTTCGGGAACCAGTAGTGGAGCGCTGCCATGAAGGCCATGATGGTCGCGCCCACCATGATGAAGTGGAAGTGCGCCACCACGAAGTAGGTGTCGTGCCAGGGCACGTCCAGCGACGCCGTGGCGAACGCCACGCCCGTCATGCCGCCGAACACGGTGAAGTAGAGGAAGCCGCAGAAGTAGGCGAAGGGCGTCTTGAAGTCGACCGCGCCCTTGTAGACGGTGCCCACCCAGTTGAAGACCTTGATGGCGGTGAACACGCCCACCAGCATCGTCAGCACCGCGAACACGCCCGCGTTGAACGTGGACTGGCCGGACACGAACATGTGGTGGCCCCACGCGAAGAAGCCCACGAAGGCGATGCCCAGCGACGAGAACGCCACCGCGCGGTAACCGAAGATGTTCTTGCGGCTGAAGGTGGCCACCACCTCGGACATCACACCGAAGGACGGCAGCACCATGATGTACACGGCGGGGTGCGAGTAGAACCAGAACAGGTGCTGGAAGAGCACCGGGTCGCCGCCCTGGGCCGGGTCGAAGATGCCGAAGTGGAACAGGTGCTCACCCACCACCAGGAGCAGCACCAGGCCCAGCACCGGCGTGGCCAGCACCTGGATGCACGCCGTGGCGTACATGGCCCACACGAACAGCGGCATCTTGAACCAGGTGATGCCCGGCGCCCGCATGGTGTGCGTGGTGACGATGAAGTTGAGGCCCGTGGCGATGGAGCTGAAGCCGATGATGAACGCGCCGAAGAGGATGGGCGCCACCGTCGTCGTCGTGTGCGTGCTGTACGGGGTGTAGAACGTCCAGCCCGTGTCCATTCCGCCGTTGATCATTCCCCAGATGGCGATGACCGCGCCCGTCAGCAGCAGGTAGAGCGAGAGCAGGTTCAGCTTGGGGAAGGCCACGTCCTTGGCGCCCAGCATCAGCGGCAGCATGAAGTTGCCGAAGGCGCCGGGGATGGCCGGGATCATGAACAGGAAGATCATCACCACGCCGTGCATGGTGAAGGCGCGGTTGTACGTCATCGCGTCGATGATGGTCGGGCCCGGCGTGAGCAGCTCCAGACGGACCACCAGCGCGTAGATGCCGCCGATGAGGAAGAAGAGCAGGACCCAGATGAGGTACATCACCCCGATGCGCTTGTGGTCGAGCGTCAGCAGCCACGACTTCAGCGTGGTGCCATCGACCAGGTAGCTCGGGTGGTGCTCGTGATGCTCATCCGGCGCGGGCACAGCGCCCGGCTCGGCTGCGATGCTACTGGATGGGCTCATAGACAGGTCCTTGAGAAGCGTCGGTGCGGATGTCCGGAACGCGCAGGGTCTTGATGTACTCGACGATGGCCGCCGTCTGGGGCCCCGTCAGCTTGCCCTGGAAGGTGGGCATGACGTTGGGATAGCCGGCCACGAGGTGGGCACCCGGGTCCATCATCGACTGGGTAATCCAGGCCTCGTCCACGCGGATGTTGCGGCCGTTGTCCAGCGCCTCCGTGCGGCCGTACATGCCCAGGAAGGTGGGTCCGATGTGCGGCTCACCATTGACGGTGTGGCACTTGAAGCAGCCGACCTCGGCCGCCACCTTCTGGCCCTGCTCCGCCATGCGGGCCGGGTGAGGCTCCAGGCTCAGGTCCGCCAGCGCGTCCTGGCGGTTCTGCAGGGCGCCCTTGCGCTGCTCCTTCACCCACGCGTCCCACTCCTCGGCCGAGAGCACCACCACCTCTCCCAGCATCTTGGAGTGCGACAGGCCGCAGTACTCGGTGCACAGAATCTGGTACGTGCCCGGCTTGGTGGCCTCGAACCAGGTCTGCGTGTAGCGGCCCGGAACCGCATCCATCTTGATGCGGAAGGCCGGCACGAAGAAGGAGTGGAGCACGTCGCGCGAGGTGATGAGCAGGCGCACCGGGCGGTTGGCCGGCACGTGCAGCACGTTCACGCCGTTGGGGCCCTCCGGGTAGGAGAACTTCCACATCCACTGCTTGCCCATGACGTAGACGTCCATGGCGTCCTTGGGCGGAGTGGAGACGAAGACGAAGTCCCGGAAGCCGATGACGAACCAGGTGAGGAAGAACACCAGCGGCAGCGAGACGAAGAGGAACTCCGTCTTCACCGACGGGACGACGTACTCCGTCGCCTGGTTCGGCTTCCGCCGGCGGTAGCGGAAGAAGAAGAAGACCGCCGCCGTGCCCACCGCGAGCGAGCTCAGCATCGTCACGGTGACGACGAAGTAGTGCAGGTTGTCCACCCGCTCTGCGAAGGTCGACGCCTGCTCCGGGAGGAACAGGAGATTGTTCAGCAACTCGTTCATGCTGCTGCGCCTTTCTTCAGCTCACGCCTCCAGTAGTAGGCGAGCATGGTAGCGAGCGCGCCGAACACCATGAGCGCGCCTATCCGGAGGAATCCAAAGATGTAGAAGCCGTACCGCCGGGTGGCGGTGTCATACTTGAAGCAAGTGAGGACGATGCGGTCGAAGCTGGTGCCCACGCGGCCACCGGCCGCCTCCAGCAGGGCCAGCTTCATGTCCTTCGCGGGGAAGGACGTGCCGTACAGGTAGCGCGAGATGGACCCCTCGGGGGTGAGCACCATCAACACGGCCGGGTGCACGTACTGCTTGGTGCTCTCGTCGTAGGCGTACTTGAAGCCCACCGTGTCCGCGAGCTGGTGGATGTTCTCCTGGGTGCCGGTGAGGAAGTGCCAGGGTGCCGTCTCCGGCAGGCCCATGGACTGAAGGTGGCGTCGGCGCC
Source organism: Archangium lansingense (assembly GCF_026626635.1). Taxonomy (GTDB): domain Bacteria; phylum Myxococcota; class Myxococcia; order Myxococcales; family Myxococcaceae; genus Archangium; species Archangium lansingense. Next base: position 11,193,827 of record NZ_JAPNKA010000001.1, on the reverse strand, counting down.
GTTCGTGGCTCTGCGCCGGCGTGTCCTTCGGGTCAATGCTCACCGTGACCGCCTCGTAGTCCTTGCCCAGCTCCAGCCCCAGCTCGCGCATGGTGCGGATCTGCTCGTTGATGACGAGGTTACAGAGCAGAGGACAGTTGTAATACACGAGCGTCAGCAGCACCGGTCGGGTCCGCGGCAGCACGTCGCGCAGCCGTACCGACTTGCCGGAGGCGTCGGTGAACTGGGCCTCCAGCGGTGCCAGATCTCCCAAGTGCTCCTCGACGTCCACCCCGCGCACCTGCGGCGGAGCGTCAGACTGGGCGTCGATAATGCTCTTGGGAACTTTGCCGCCACCCGGGAGGGCATACGCCGGCAGCCCGGTGCTCAGCACCAGGAGCAGCGCCGCCATCCCGGCGCGGACAGTGTAGGGAGAAGTGGGGGTGCACATCGCGCTTCTTCTTCTACCGCGAAACTACGGCTGCTGGGGCGCCGGCTGCTGCGGCGCGGGGGAGGGGTTGGCGGGGGCCTGCTGCCGGCTGGCCGCCTGCTCGGCGATGACCTGGTCCATTGCCGTGGAGATGGTGGGACGAGCCACCACGCCGGGCTCGTCCGCCCAGCCGCTCTCCAGCGCCTTCTGCTGGGAGGCGATCTTCTCCTCGGCGTGCGTGTCCAGCTGGAACAGGCGCTGGTTCACGATGCCAATCTCGTAGGCCGTCTTGTGGTCCTTGTCCGGCGTGATGAGCGCCGGAATGGGGGCCGGGCCCTCGGGGACGAACTCCCGCGTCGTCGCCACCTGGATGCGCCAGGCCCAGATTCCGCCGACGATGAAGACGACGAGGGAGACCACGCCCACCTGCACGACCTTGGAGGTGATGATGTGGTCTTCCTCGGCGGCCACGCCATGCGCGCCACGGATGACGCGCGACTCGAGCTCCGACTCGGTCTTCTTCATGGCTGCACGTACCTCAGCGACTCCGAGATGTAGGGATCCTTCACCGGCAGCGTGTAGCGGCCCCGGGCCTGCCAGACGGCCGCGGCCACCGCCAGCCCACCCACGCCCACGAAGGAGGTGATGAGCGTCCAGTGGAACGACGGGCCCTGCGGCGAGTACGCCGGCCAGATGAGCCAGTACATGTCCACCGCGTGCATGATGAGCAGGTAGACGGCCACCACGGCGAGCAGCCGCGGCTTGAGCTTCAGGTTGCGCGAGAGCAGGGTGAAGAAGGGCACCGCGAAGCCCATGACGAAGAGCGCGATGGACAGCGGCCTCCAGTTGCCCTCGATGCGCAGCTTGAACCAGCCGGCCTCCTCCGGGATGTTGGCCACCCAGATGAGGAGGAACTGGGAGAAGGCGATGTAGGCCCAGAAGGCCGTGAAGGCCAGCAGGAGCTTACCCAGGTTGTGGTAGTGCGCCGTCGTCACCAAGGTGCCGTACTCGTCCTTGCCCTGGGCATTCACCGTGGCGATCGTCAGCACGCAGAAGGCGGCCAGGAAGCTCCCGGCGAAGTAATAGACGCCAAAGATGGTGGACTGCCAGAGCGGCGTGAGCGTCATCAGCCAGTCGAAACCAGCAAAAGTAATGGTCAGCGCAAGGAAGGGGAGCGAGCCGGGGGAGAAGCGCCGCTGCTTGGTGGTGAGCTCCAGCGCGCCGGTGGTGTCCTGCTCCATGCTCCAGGTGCGCAGCCGCCAGGACACGAAGATCCACACCCCGAAGTAGATGGCCTGACGGATGTAGAGGAACGTCAGGTTGAGGTAGGGGTGCTTGTGGTGCAGGTGGTGCAGCTCCACCTCGGTGAACTTCACGCCGTCGGTACCGGGGAACACCCAGTTGGCGCCGTCCACCCAGGGGAAGATGTACTTGGCCCCGAAGAGCAGGGGCAGGATCAGCAGCGCGAACACGAACACGCTGGAGCCCATGGTCTCCATGGTGCGGCGCAGGATGGTGATCCACTTGGCCTTGGCCGTGTGGAAGATGGCCACCATGATGATGGCGGCCACCGAGATGCCCAGCCAGTAGGTGAAGCCGAACAGGTAGCTGAACACCGTCGCCTGCGGCGCGGTGAAGAAGCCCACCGCGGTCAGCACCAGGCCGAGCACGCCCAGGCCACCCGCCAGCGTCATCGTCTTGGAGCCGCCGTTGAAACGATCCACGGCAATCATCACCGGTTCTCCTGCGGAAGGGGCTGCTGGCCGCCCACCTGAGTGTTGCGGGCCTTCTGCAGCGCGCGCACGTAGGCCACCACGGCCCAGCGCTCCTGAGTGTTGAGCTCGCCCGAGAAGGACGGCATCACGCCGTAGCCCTCGTTGATGGCGACATAGATGTGTCCGTCCGGCTTGTGGGCGACCTCGAGCAGGGACGGAGGCAGGCGCATGGCCATGTTCTCCGCCACCACGCTGTTCCCGTCACCGAGCCGGCCGTGGCACTGCGAGCAGACGATGTTGTACTTCTTCTGGCCCAGCTCGAGCACCTCACGGTTGAGCTCGAGCGGGATGCCGCTGACGAGCTGCCCGTTGACGCGGCCCGTGCTCAGCCCGGGGTTGCCCACCGGCCGCTCGCGCGGGATGGTGCCCTCGGGCGGGGTGCGCATGGACTGGCCATTCGCCCAGAACTCACTCGTCTCGTAGTACTCGTACTTGGCCTGATCCTCCATGCGCTGGAGGAACTCGGACGGGACGTTGCAGCCGGCCAGGGCGAGCCCGGCCGCGGGGATGAGCCACTTCATTCCTTCTCTCCCGTGACCACGGTCACATGGGTTGCACCCAGGGACGTGAGCTGGTTCTTGACGTCATCGGCCTTCACGGTGGCGGCGGCGGGCACGCTCAGCCAGTAGCCGTGCGTGGACGCGCTGCGGAACTCCTCGCTCTCGAAGACCGGGTGGTACGGCTGGGGCAGACGGCTGAGCCCCAGCAGACCGAAGAAGATGCCGAACGCGCACAGCAGCACCGACAGCTCGAAGGTGATGGGCACCCAGGCCGGCAGGCTGAACGTCGGACGGCCACCCACGTTGAGCGGGTAGTCGATGGTGTTCATGTACGTCTGGAAGGCGAGGGCGGTGATCATGCCCGTCAGCGCGCCACCCAGGGCGATGAAGGGGACGCGCGAGGGCGGCAGGCCCAGCGCCTCGGACCCACCGTGCAGCGGGTAGGGCGAGTAGGTGTCCATGCCTTCGTAGCCCTTCTCCCGCATCTGCCGGGTGGCATCCACCAGGGCCTCGGGAGTGGCGAACTCGGCCAGCACCCAGCTATCCAGAACCTTGATTTCGGCGGACATGGGTCAGTGCGCTCCGTGGGTGGCGCCAGTCTCCGCGCCATGGGCGGCGTGGTGGGCGGCGTGCTTGAGCTCGAGCTGGAGCTCCTTCACCTCGCTCACCGCGACCGCGGGGACGAACTTGAGGAAGAGCAGGAACAGCGTGCCGAAGAGGCCCAGCGTTCCCACGTAGATGGACCAGTCCACCCAGGTCGGGCTGTACAGGTCCCACGAGGAGGGCAGGAAGTCCTGCGTCAGCGACGTCACGATGATGATGAAGCGCTCGCACCACATGCCGATGTTCACCAGGATGGACGCCACCCACATGATGGGGATGCTGGTCCGGCACTTCTTGAACCAGAAGATGTTCGGGGTGATGACGTTGCAGGCGATCATCAGCCAGTACACGCCGGCGTACGGACCGCGGGCGCGGTTCACGTAGAAGGTCCAGATCTCGAACTCGCTGCCGGAGTACCAGGCGATGAAGTGCTCCATCAGGTAGCCGTAGGAGACGATCAGGCCCGTCGCCAGAATCACCTTGTTCATGTTCTCCAGGTGGCGGTCGGTGATGACGTCCCGGAGCTTGAGGTACTTGCGGGCGGGCACGATGAGCGTGATCACCATCGCGAAGCCGCTGAACACGGCGCCGGCCACGAAGTAGGGCGGGAAGATGGTGGCGTGCCAGCCGGGGATGAGCGAGGTGGCGAAGTCGAAGGACACGATCGTGTGCACGCTGACCACGAGCGGGGTGGAGATACCGGCGAGCAGCAGGTAGCCAATCTTGTAGTTGTGCCAGTGACGGCCGGAGCCGCGCCAGCCGAGGGCGAAGAGGCCGTAGATGGTGCGCTGCAGCTTGCCCTTGGACGAGTCACGCAGGGCCGCCAGGTCGGGGATGAGACCCACGTACCAGAAGAGGGCGGACACGGTGAGGTACGTCGAGATGGCGAACACGTCCCACACGAGCGGCGAGCGGAACTGCGGCCAGGCGCCCAGGGTGGAGGGGTAGGGGAAGAGCCAGAAGGCGAACCAGGGACGGCCCGTGTGCAGCAGCGGGAAGAGACCCGCGCAGCACACGGCGAAGAGCGTCATGGCCTCGGCGAAGCGGTTGATGCTCGTGCGCCACTTCTGCTGGAAGAGCAGGAGGATGGCGGAGATGAGCGTACCGGCGTGACCGATACCGACCCACCAGACGAAGTTGACGATGTCGAACGCCCAGCCGTTGGGCTGGTTGTTACCCCACATGCCGATGCCGCGGGCCAGGGTGACAGTCACACCCAGGACCAGCAGGCCGAGCGCCGAGAGGGCCAGGCCGAACAGCATGAACCAGCCCTTACCGGGCTTGGCCCACACGTGGTCGAGCAGGGTCTCGTTGAGGGACTTGTCGTCGTGGTGCGGCGCGACGAGGGGCCGCGGCTCGAGCGGATCGAGCGAAGCGGCGTTATGAGCAGCGGTCTCGGCCATGGCTCAGTGGCCTCCTTCGTGCGACTCGCCGGCGGGCTTGGCGGACGCGAGGGCAGGATTGGGATTTCGCAGGCGGATGAGGTGGGCGGTGCGCGGCTTGGTGCCCAGCTCGTTCAGCAGCTTGTAGGCGCGCTCGTCGTGGTGGTGCTTCGTCACCTGGGCGTTCGGGTCGCTCAGGGTGCCGAACACGATGGCCTCGGTGGGGCACGTCTGCTGGCAGGCGGTCTGCAGCTCCTTCTCGAAGATGGGCCGCTTCTCCACCCGCGCCTTGATGCGGACGCGCTCGATGCGCTGCACGCAGTAGGTGCACTTCTCCATGACGCCGCGGTTACGCACCGTGACGTCCGGGTTCATCATCATCTTCTGCGTGGGCGTCTTGTCCGCGGTGTAGTGCAGGTAGTTGAAGCGGCGGACCTTGTACGGGCAGTTGTTGGAGCAGTACCGCGTACCGACGCAGCGGTTGTACACCATGTCGTTGAGGCCCTCGTCCGAGTGGACGGTGGCGTTCACCGGGCACACGTACTCGCAGGGCGCCTTCTCACAGTGCACGCAGGCCACCGGCTGCATGACCATCTCGGGGTCGTGCAGCTCCTGGCCGGAGAAGTAGCGGTCGATGCGCAGCCACTGCATCTCACGGCTGCGGGACACCTGCTCCTTGCCCACGACGGGGATGTTGTTCTCCGCCTGGCAGGCCACCACGCACGCGGCGCAGCCGGTGCAGCGGGCGAGGTCGATGGCCATCGCCCACTTGTAGTCCTTGTACTCGAAGTCCGGCAGCAGGTTGGGCTTCTCGACGTCGCCGCGGACGCGGAACATCAGAGGGCTCGCGTGATGCTTCTCCTGCTCCAGCTCCTTGCGGAACTGCTCCACCGGCATGTCGAGGGCGATGGGGCGGCCCTCCGTGCGCCAGTGGCTCTGGGTCAGGGAGAACTTGTGGGTGGCGCGCGCATCCTTCTCCAGCGACGCACCGCCGTCGAACCAGGGCGCGTCGGAGTTGCGCACCAGGTTGGCGTTGAAGCCGACTTCCTTGGCCACCGTCTCGAAGAGACCCGTGCGGCCGTAGCCCAGGGGCAGCACCACCACGCCGTCGGCGATGCCGGGGGTGATCCACACCGGAACCTTCAGCGAGGCCTTGCGGTACGTGAGCGTGGCCATGTCACCCGGCTGCAGCTTCAGGCTCTCGGCGGTGGCCGGGCTGACGTAGGCCGCGTTGTCCCAGGTGATCTTCGAGATGGGGTCCGGCAGCTCCTGCAGCCAGGACATGTTGGCGAACTGGCCGTCGAAGACCTTGTAGTCCGTGACGAAGTTCACCTCGAGGCCGCCGGAGGCAGGCGGGGTGTAGGCGTCCACCAGGGCGCGGGCAGCGTCCAGGTTCGGGGTGCTGGTGATGGCCGCCGAGGCGGTGTCGGGGACGATGCCCACCGACACCCACGTCTCCCAGGCCGTCTCGAAGTCGGCGAGGGCGGCGGAGCGGCCACGCCAGAAGTCGCGGAGGATCTGGTAGCTGCTGCGGTACGGCTCACCCAGGAAGAGCGCGAGCAGCTCCGAGGCGGGCACGCCGTTGTAGAGCGGCTGAATCAGCGGCTGCACGACGGACACCGTGCCGTCCATGGACCGGCCATCGCTCCAGGACTCCAGCTCGTGCGCGGCCGGGATGAACCAGTCAGCGTACGTGCTCGTCTCGTCCTCGAAGAGCGAGGTGTAGACGACCGTGAGCTTGCTGCGGTTGGCGTTCTCCGGGCTCAGCGCCTTCTGGAGCTCCAGGTCCACCGGCGCGCGGTAGACCGGGTTCCAGGAGGTGATGACGAGCACGTCCACCGCGCCGTTGTTCAGCTCCTGCACCAGCGAGCGGAGGCTGGCGTCGTTGGTGCTCTCCGTGACGGTGGCGGCCACGTAGCGCACCGTCTGGGGCACGTTGCCGAGCGCCGAGTTGATGGCGGCGGCCAGGGCGTGCACCGCGGCGGGCTGACGCTCGCCTGCGACCACCGCGCTGCGGCCAGCGGCGGCGCGCAGGTCAGCGGCGACCGCATCCACCCACTTCTGGTGGTTGGCGTTGAGCTGGGCCTTCGCGGCGGCAGCGGCGCCCAGACCCTCGGCCCCTCCGCCCACGCGCGAGGCGATGGCGGCGGCGATGGCGAGAATCTCCTGGGACTTCGCGCGCAGGCGGTGGTCCGCCATGCCGCCGGTGATGGTGAAGCGCGGCTCGGCGACGTAGAGGCGGTTGAGGTTGCCCTCGGCCGGGTCACGCCGCTTCGCGAAGGCGCGGGCGTAGGCCAGGTTGGCCGGGCGGCTCTCCAGGAAGTCCGCGTCCAGGGAGAGGACGACGTCCGCCTTGGAGAAGTCGTACACCGGGGTGGCCGGGGCGCCGAGCACCGCGCGGGCACCCTCGGTGGCCGCGTCCTGGGCGACGGACGTGTAGCCGACGAACTTCGCGTTGGGCAGCCGCTTCTGGATGCGCTCGCGCAGATCTCCGAGCACCGGAGAGGTGTTCGGCTCGGTGAGGAAGCGCACGCGCGCTCCGCCGTTCTCCTGAGCCGCCCGGGCGATGACCGTGCTGATCTCCTCACCGAAGGTGCGCAGCGAGCGCGGGTCCTTGCGGTGACGCAGCACGCGGGCGCGCTGCGGATCGTACAGGGACATCAGGAAGGCCTGCTCGAAGACACCGGCGGCGCCCAGGTTCACCGGGTGCTGCGGGTTGCCTTCCACCTTGACGGGGCGGCCCTCACGCGCGGTGACGAGGATGCCGGAGGTGTGGCCCCCGAACGTCATGCCCGAGGCGTAGTGCAGGGGGTTGCCCGGCACCATCTCGGGAGGCGTGCGGGTGTAGGGCACCATGCGCTCGTCCACCGGGCGGGTGGAGCAGGCGGTAGCGCCGGCCAGCGCCATGGATGCGCCCAGCAGCTGCATGAACTCACGGCGGGCCACGCCGGTGGGGGGCAGGTCCGCGCCCGTGGGGAACTCGGGGCGGGTCTCCTCGAGGTACTCGGCCTGGCCGAGCCTCTCCTCGAGGCTGCGCCAGTACGTCTTGCCGTAGGCGCCCTCGGACGTCACGGCGTTCGCGGCGGCGTGGTCCAGCGCCTCACCCACGACGTCATGGTGATGGTCGTGGTCGTGTGCGGCCTCAGCCTTGTCGGAGACGACCGGCAGGGCGAAGGAGGTAGGGGTGTCCTTCATGGGGGCTCCGTCGAGCTTGGGCTTCAGCGATGGCATGTGGAGCAGCTCGTGCGCGCGTGAACGTCGTACTGTTCATACAGCGTGTCGGCGAGCTTGGCGGCCTCTTCATGGTCGGCCGGCGGCTGCCAGGTCATGCTGGTGATGAACTCCTGCGGGCGCAGGTTGGGCTTCGGGTTCCGGTGGCAGTCCAGACACCACTGCATGGTGAGCGGCTGGTACTGCTCAATGGCGGCCATCTGGTCCACGCGGCCGTGGCAGCTGACGCAGCCAACGCCCTTGGACACATGGATGGCGTGATTGAAGTAGACGAAGTCCGGCAGGTTGTGGACGCGCACCCAGGGGATGGGCTGGTCCGTGAAGTACGCCTCACGCACCATCGCCAGGTACGGGCTCTTGTTCCACACCTGCGCGTGACACGACATGCACACGGTGGTGGAAGGGATGCCCGCCGACGGCGACTTCTCCACGGAGAAGTGGCAGTAGCGACAGTCGATCTGCTCGTCACCCGCGTGGTGCCGGTGATCGAACTCGATCGGCTGTTCGATCGGCCGGTTCTGGTTGGTGACGAACGGAGACCGCACGTACGCCATCAGACCGCCCAGTGCGATCGCGGGAATTGCAAGTAGCGCCGCGGCCGAAGCTCGCGACACCGTGTTCGTCCAGCGTGGGAAGAGAGGACCACTCATATCCAGGACCGGGGGCTAGTCATTGGGCGGCTCCAGAGGACGCGACCGGGAGGACGGTGCGGCCGGACCGGAGATGGCACAGGGAGACTGGAACAAGAAGCTCATGCACGGCGTTGCTGTGGCTGCGACGGCTCCTGCCCTGGCAGGAGACATGCGGACACGCCCGACCCCATCCGACTGATGATTTGCGATGGGCGGGGTCCCTCCTCCTCGTCCCGTCCCAACGCGGCGCGTGACCATCGAGCATCATTATCCAGGTGTCAACCTTTCTCTGTCCGCGCGCGGGGGGATACCACGACCCGCCACGTTGTGGCGCGGCTGGAAACTTGTCCGGATGATGTTCTCTTCTACGAGATGGAAGGGGGGTTGAACCTGAGGGGATTTCAGGTGGCGTCCGGGTCACGCCAGCGCTCGCGGCGGCGCTCCAGCAGCCGATCCACCAGCTCCCGGACCCGGGGATCCCGATCAAAGTGCCGATCGTGCCGGCTGCCCTTGCCCTGGTTGCAGCGCGCACACGCCAGGCCGAGGTTCTCCAGCGCATCCGTGCCCCCATGAACCCGGGGGATGATGTGCTCGATGGTGGCGCGGCTGATGGGCTCGCCGTCCAGGCTGACGGTGAGGTACGCGTTGCAGTGCAAGCACTTTCCGAGCCACACCTCGCGCCCGCGGTAGTCGGTGCGCTCGAAGGTGGCGTCGGTGGCCACGATGTCGAGGATGCGGCGGCGCTTGGAGGTGCTCACACCTCTTCTAATAGATGGAAGAGGCGTGGGGTGCCATGGGGGGTGGGGTGGAGCGAGCATGCGGCCCCATGCAAGGAAAGACGGTGGTCATCACCGGGGCGTCCTCGGGAATCGGTGAGGAGCTGGCGGTGGCGCTCGCGGAGCGCAGGGCCCAACTGGTGCTGGCGGCCCGGAGTCAGGCGGAGCTGGAGCGGGTGAAGCAGCGGTGTGAGCAGGCCGGAGGCCGCGCCTTGGTGGTCCCCACGGACGTGGGTAACCCCGAGGACTGCCGGCGCCTGGTGGAGCGGGCAGTGGAGACGTTCGGCGGCATCGACGCCTTCGTCAACAACGCCGGGATGGCGATGCGGGGGCGCTTCGAGGACGTGACGGACCTCTCCATCTTCGAGCGCCTCATGCGGGTGAACTACCTGGGCTCGGTCTACTGCACGCACGCCGCGCTCCCGCACCTGAAGGCACGGAGGGGCCTGCTCGTCGCCATCTCCTCGCTGACGGGCAAGAACGGCGCGCCCACCCGTACCGGGTATGCCGCGACGAAGCACGCGATGCAGGGGTTCTTCGACTCGCTGCGTATCGAGCTGAGCGGCACGGGCGTGGACGTGCTCGTCGTGTCGCCCGGGTTCGTCACCAGCAACATCCGCTCGCGGGCGCTCGGTCCCGACGGCTCGGCCGGCCATGCGGACATCGCCGAGGAGAAGGGCAACCGGATAATGGATACGCGCACCTGCGCGGACCTCATCCTGCGTGCCATGGAGCGCCGCGAGCGCGAGCTGGTGATGATGCCGGCCGCGAAGCTGCTGCTGGCCCTCAAGGCGCTCGCGCCGGGCGTCATCGACCGCCTCGCCTCGCGGATGTTGAAGCAGGCGCGGCCCTAGGAGCGTGTCGGCGAATCGGCCAGAGGTACGGTAGCGCGTAGCGGGAGCGATATGGCGCCCCAGGTGCGGATGCCGTGGAGCCGCGACCGCCGTGCGGCGACCTGCTCCGCTACGCCGCCTGCGCGGCCAGGCTGGGCAGTTCCCACCCCAGCTTCCACAACTTCTTCAGGTTGTGGACGGCACACGCCAGCGAGAATTCCCCTTGCACCTTGGTGAGGCCCCTCAGCGAGAAGCGTGGCAGGACTGTGTTCTTCACCTGCCCGATGACAGGCTCGGCTGTCACCTTGCGCCGCGCGTACGCCTTGCGTCCCCGCTTCGTCAAAATCTTGCGCTTCATTCGCTCCTTGAAGCTCAGTCCCGCCGGCGGGCGTCCTCGAGGAGCTGGCGGCGCTTCCTCTCCGTGCTTGCCGCGCCCGGTGGCCACAAAGCACTCCACCCCCTTGTCCTCCACCTTCTCAATGTCCTCCTGGCTCAGGTAGCCCGTGTCCGCACTCAGCTCCTTGGGCACCAGTCCCGTGTTGGCTTCCACCTGCTCCACCATGGGGGCCAGCTGGCGTGCATCACTGGTGCTCTGCCCCACTTCCTGGGCCACTATCAGTTGCGTGTCCGCGTCCGCTGCCACCTGTGCGTTGTAGGACTGCTGGAAGGCGCCTGCCCGCGGCATTATTCTCGATTCCGGGTCGGTGAAATTGCGCTGCGCCTTCTCGGAGGGCTTCGCCTCCTCCGGGTTTTCACCCCTGGCCCCAGCCTTCTCCCTGGCCTCCTTCTCCAAGTCCTCCTTGGCCTCGCGAATCTTCTCCCGGCGCTTCTCCTTCTCCACCGCCAGCTCGAGCTTCTTCTCCGCCTCCAGCTCACGCGCGGCCTGCCGCAGCCGCTCGGCGCGCTTCTCTGGATTCTTCAGCTCCTCGGGCAGCTCATCCCCGCGTCGCCCCTTGCCGTAGCGCCTGTCCTCCTCCGCATCCAGCGCCGCGGCCTCCGCAAGCAGCCTGTCTATCTGCTCGTCCAGCTTCTTCATGGACTCCTCCATTCGTCCGTAGCTCATCGCCTTGTGCTTGCTGGCGTTGGCCTTCCATTTCGAGCCATCCACCGCCAGGTGCCCCAGCTTCTTGAGCCCCGAGCCGCGCGCCAGCCTCAGCGTGTCCACGAAGAGCGCTCGGAAGGCTTCCAGGTGCCTCACCCTGAAGGTGCACACCGTGTCGTGGTCCGGCCTCTCTCCTCCCGTCAGGTAGCGGAAGGCGATGTCCGTCTCGCACCTCCTCTCAATCTCCCGGCTGCTCGTAATGCCTCGCGCGTACGCGTACATGAGCAGCAACGTCATCATCACCGGGTGGTAGGGCGGCTGACCGCACTCCTGGGTGTACGCCTTCAGAATGGCGCTGAAGTCGAGCGTCTTGCGCAGCTCGACGAAGAAGCACGCCAGGTGCCCCTCTCCCAGCACTTCCCTCGCGTACTGCGGTAGCAACTGGCCCTGCTCCGGCTGCCACTCCCGGAACGGTCTCGGCGAGGCGTAGCGGGCGGAGCTCTTCGTCTCCTCCCGCTCCGGCTTCTCGCTGGTTGCTACTTCCAACAGGGCGGCCTGCTCCGGCTTCTTCCTCGAGGTGGTGCTCACCCTCCACCTTCAACCAGAACTCGCCTCCCCTCTGAAGGACCACCTGGGGCGTCACTCCTCTTCCCCACCCTCCAAGGTGGGGTTTTCCGACACGCTCCTAGCGGCTCCCAGGGGCGTCCGCGGCGAGAAGATCCTCACGCAGGCGCGTGAGCACCTTCCCAAGCAGGTTCTGGCCCCGCCACGTCGCGGGGTCCTGGATGCGCGGGTCCTCCGCCGAGAGGCCCACGCCCCAGATGCGATCCATCGGACTGGCCTCCACCAGCTCCGTGCCCGCCGTGGCCAGCAGCGCCGCGAGTAGCTCCGCGTTCTGCGTGAACTTGGCGTGGCTGCCCTCATAGACGATGCGCTCGCGCTCGCGCTCCCACACCGCGCCCTCGAAGCCGCGCACCTTGCGCCCCAGCGCCTTGTGCTCCTTGGGCGTCCGCGCTTTCAGGATGCGCGTTGCCATCTCCTCGTCAGCGAAGAGCACCGCCTTGCCATGCATCATGTACTGCTCGGCGCACGTGAACCGCACGCCCCCCACCACGAACTCCACCGGGTACCACTGCGAGAAGGGGGACTGCTGTCTCCAGAAGAAGGTGAACCTGCGCTGCGCGTCATTCATGGGAGCCCTCGAATGGTTGGTGTTATTATGACACCAAGTCTGACGCAGCAAGCGCGTGTCCCTGACAGCGCCTGCGGTGCTCAGGATGTGGGGGGCCGGTAGGACACCCCAGTGACGGTGTACTCCATGGCGCCACGTGGACGCTCGACCCGAACGGACTCGCCTGGCTCCTTGCCCAGGAGGGCCCGCGCGAGGGGAGAACTCGACACTGAGGCGGCCCGCCTTCACATCCGCCTCGTCCGGGCCGACGATGCGGTACGCCGTCTCCTCACCCTCCTCGTCCTCGAGCGTCACCCACGCACCGAAGTAGACGTGCTCCTCGTCGGGGTGCTCTGAGGACACCACCTTGACCTCCTCCAGGATGGCGGCCAGTTGCTGCGCGCGGCGCGTCCGCTCACGGGCACGTGCCTCGCCTTGAAGCGCCGGGGTGTCCTTCTGCTGAGACGCGGGAGCCGTCAGCGCTGCGAGCTCCTCCTGCAGGGCCCGGTAGCCTTCGGGAGTGATGTACCGCTTCTCGCCGGTCGCCGAGCGGGGCCGAGGAGGAAGCAGAACGTCCTCTCCGCCTGAGTCTTCTTTCGTGAAGGCCTTCGACATGGTGCTCCCTCCCGGACGGTCGCCATCCTGCCTGGAGGCTCGTGCCTTGTCCCGGAGGACAGGGCGCCCTTGGGAGCTCGCGCGAGCACACCGACATTCAAACAACCTTGGGGCTCGCTCAGCTCATCGCTACCTATAAACAGGAAACCCAGGCCACGGGGCCGTGACGCCTTCCGGCTGCTCTCCTGGCTGCCCTCCGGACCAGGGAGCGTGGAATGCCGAGTGCGAGAGGGATGCCGACGATTCCGCGGGAAGAAAACTGGGAGGCGCGGGCATGGCGAGGAAGACATTGAGGGGCATCCGAGTGGGCGTGCTGGCTACGGATGGGTTCGAGCAAGTGGAGCTCACCCTTCCCGTGCGGGCGCTGCGCAAGCGGGGCGCCCAGGTGGACATCATCTCCCTCCACAAGGGGCACATCCGCGGCATGAACCTGCTATGGCCGGGCAAGAAGGTCCCGGTGGACGAGACGGTGCACAAGGCCCGGCCCAAGGACTTCGACGCGCTGCTCATCCCCGGGGGCTTCGTCAATCCGGACTCTCTCCGCCAGAGCGAGGACGTGCTCGACTTCGTGCGCGAGTTCGACCGGCACGGCCGGCCCATCGCCACGCTCTGTCATGGCCCTTGGGTGCTCGTGTCCGCGGGCCTGGCCAGTGGACGCAAGCTGGCCTCGTGGCCCGGTATCAAGGACGACATCCGCAACGCGGGCGGCCAGTGGATGGATGAGCCGGGCGTCCGCGATGACCGGTGGTTCTCCAGCCGCAGCCCTCTCGACATGCGCCACTTCATCAAGGGCATGGTGCAGCTCTTCGAGGAGTTCGCTCCGCGCAATCACCCGGTGGAGAAGCGCTCGCGCTGGGGCCGCTGGCTGTTCGCCGCCGTGCTGGGCCTGGTGGCCATCCGCCCGGCTCGTGCCGCCCTCGCGCGCTAGGTGCGAGGTGTTGGCAGGGCGCATCCGGGGCGGCTACCGTCCGCCCTGGAGCGAGCCATGGACAGCATGACGTTGGAGCAGCGGGCCCGCGCGGAGGGCTCGCCGGTCATCGATGGAGAGACGGCCACCTTCGTGTGGCGCGGGCGCAAGCCTGTGTCCGTATCGGGTGACTTCCGGGACTGGTCGGGCGAGCCCATCCCCCTGAAGGAGGTGGCGCCCGGGCTGTGGACGCACACGCTGAAGCTGCCTCGCGATACCTATGTGGAGTACGCATTCCAGGACGCGAAGGGCCGGCGGGTGAGAGACCCCCTCAACGAGCGTCTCGTCTCCAACGGCTTCGGGGACTTCAACCACTTCTTCCACATGCCCGAGTCGCGCCCTACACCCCTCGCGCAGCGGCAGCGTGGCGTGCCGCGCGGCACTGTCACCCGTCACATGGTGGAGACGAATGAGCTGTGTGTCGGCCGCCAGCGCGCGGTCCACCTCTACGAGCCTCCCACCTCCAAGTCCTGCCCGCTGGTGGTGGTGTTCGACGGGCCGGATTTCCTTCGGCGCGCGAAGCTGCCCACCCTGGTGGATAACCTCATTGCTCAGGGCCGCATCCGTCCCGTCGCCCTGGCGATGGTGGCCCACGGTGGCCCCGCGCGCACCGTCGAGTACACCTGCAGCGAGGCCACTCTGGCCTTCCTGTTGGACAAGGTTCTGCCGCTCGCCCGCCGCGAACTGCGGCTCGTGGATGAGAAGCGCGAGCCCGGCGCCCATGCAGTCCTCGGTGCGTCGTTTGGCGGGCTGATTGCCTTGTACGCGGGATTGCGCGCGCCCGAGGTCTTCGGACACGTACTCTCCCAGTCCGGGGCCTTCAGCGTGTGGAACCGCGACTTCGTGGTGTTCGACCTCGCCCGCCGTGCTCCCTCCCGGCCACTCGAGGTGTGGATGGATTGCGGCCACTTCGAGGCGCTCGCCGAGTGCAACCAGCGCATCCTCCCCGTGCTTCGTGCCTCGGGCCACCGCGCCGAGTACCGCGAGTACCACGGCGGCCATAACTACACGGCCTGGCGGGACGATGTGTGGCGCGGGCTGGAGTGGCTGTTCGGCCCTCGGGAGCGGGCTCGCGGCGAGGATTGAGACGCTCGCCTGGCGGGCGCGAAGGTCTGCCTGCTCGGCGAGGGGTCGAGGTGATGGTCCTGTCAAGACGGGCAGGTGGGTCCGTATCGGACGCCCGGAGCCCTTTTCCGGCCGCGCCGGACGGGGGATAACGGAGGGGTAGTTTCCCGTGCCGGAGTGTCGGTCTGGAAGACCCTCACCCCAACCCTCTCCCAGAGGGAGAGGGGGCATACACAGAGGAACGTGATGAACGCTCAGGAGCGCAAGGCGGCCTACCGCCAACGCGCGGAGAAGGGCGAGGCGGTCCCCGTCTCGGTCGTGCTCCCCGCCGACCTCGACACCCCGCTGTCTGCCTACCTCAAGCTCGGTGGTGCGCGAGGTTTCATCCTCGAGTCCTGCCATGGTGGCGAGCGCTTCGGTCGCTACAGCCACATCGGCACCGCACCCTCCGGTCGTCTCCGGCTCGACCGCACTGGCGGCACCCTCTGGCGCGGCGACCAGCAACAGCGTCTCGAGGGCGCTCCTCTCGACGTCCTGCGCTCCGTCTGGCGTGAGCATGCCGTGGCCAAGCTCCCCGGTGAGCCCCCGTTCGTCGGCGGCCTCGTCGGCTACCTCGGCTACAACTGCATGTCCTGGTTCGAGCGCCACGTGCCAGATCGGCACTCCCGCGACATCTCCTTCCCCGACTCCGAGTGGCTGCTGTGCGATGAGTTCGTCACTCACGATTCGCGCACTCAGACGCTGCATGCCACCGCCATTGCCCGGCCGAACCGTCATGGCAGCGTCGCCCAGGCGCTCGCGGACGCGGAGGCTCGTGCCGAGGCCCTCGCCGCGCGGTTGCTGCGGCCCCTCCCGGTGGACGCCTATGTCCCCAATCCGCCCATGCGCGGAGAGGCCGAGATCTCTGTCCACTGGGACCGCGCCGGCTACGAGGCCGCCGTGGAGCGCGTGAAGGAGTACATCCGCGCCGGTGACTGCATGCAGGTGGTGCTCGCCCGCCGCTTCGAGGCGCGTGGCGCGCCGCCGCCGCTCTCCCTCTACCGGGCGCTGCGCCGCATCAACCCCTCGCCGTACCTCTTCCACATCGAGCTGGGTGATGCGCGCGCACTGGTGGGTGCTTCTCCGGAGCTGCTCGTGCAGGTGCGCGACGGAGACGTCGTGGTACGCCCCATTGCCGGCACCCGGCGCCGCGGCACCACCGAGGCCGAAGACCAGGCCCTGGAGAAGGAGCTGCTCGCCGACGAGAAGGAGCGCGCCGAGCACATGATGCTGGTGGACCTGGGCCGCAACGACGTGGGCCGCGTGGCGGCTCCGGGCTCGGTGCGCGTCGAGGACCTGATGGTCATCGAGCGCTATAGCCACGTGATGCACATTGTCTCGCAGGTGCGCGGGAAGCTCGATGCGAAGTACGACGCGCTCGATGCGCTGGCGTACACCTTCCCGGCGGGCACGGTGTCCGGGGCTCCGAAGATTCGCGCGATGCAGATCATCGACGAGCTGGAGCCCACGCGTCGTGGCCCCTACGCGGGCGCGGTGGGCTACCTGTCCTTCTGCGGCGCGCTGGACCTGGCCATCGCCCTGCGCACCTTCTTCATCGACGGGGACCGCACGATGTGGGAGGCGGGCGCGGGATTGGTGGCGGACTCGGTGCCCTCGAAGGAGGCGGACGAGACGGAGGCCAAGGCGCGGGTGCTTGCCACGGCCCTGAAGCAGGCGCGTGAGGGAGGTGTGCGGTGATCCTCGTCATCGACAACTACGACTCGTTCACCTTCAACCTCGTGCAGCTCCTGTACACGCTGGGAGCCGAGGTGAAGGTGGTTCGCAACGATGAGATCGACGCCGCGGGTGTGGAGGCCTCGGGGGCCTCGCACCTGGTGGTGTCACCGGGACCGTGCACGCCGACGGAGGCTGGGGTGAGCATGGCGGCCATTCGCGGCGCGAAGGTGCCGGTGCTGGGCGTATGCCTCGGTCACCAGTCCATCGGGGCCGTCTTCGGCGGCAACGTCGTGCGAGCGCCGGAGCCGGTGCACGGCAAGACGGCATCCATTCGCCATGAGGGCCGGAGCATCTTCGAGGGCATGCCCGCGGGCTTCCAGGCGGCGCGCTACCACTCGCTGGTGGTGGACGCGGCAACGCTGCCGGCGGAGCTGGAGGCGACGGCGTGGACGCTGGATGGGCTCATCATGGGGCTGCGGCACCGTGAGCGGCCGGTGGTGGGCGTGCAGTTCCACCCGGAGAGCGTCCTGACGCCCGAGGGCCCCCGGCTGGTGCGCAACTTCCTCGAAGGTCGCCTGTAGCCAAAGGCCATCTGTCGCATCCACTCCCTCTCCCTCTGGGAGAGGGTCGGGGTGAGGGTATCGAGCCCCATCTTGTTCAGGTGCGCAGGAAGAACGCGGCGGTCATCGCTACATTGAAGGCCGTGATGCCGAGGCGGAGATGGGATGGGGAGATGCGGCGACCGACTCGCGCTCCGACGTAACCGCCAGCCACCGCCCCGAGAGCCATCAGGAGCGTCTGTGTCCACCAGACTTCTCCTGCGACGATGAAACACGCCACGGCCACGGTGTTCGTCACCCCTACGAGCAGCGTCTTGGCCGCGTTCATCGCCCGGAGGTCGCTGACACCGAACAGACTCCAGACCGCCATCATCATGAGTCCGACGGCACCTCCGAAATAGCCGCCGTAGATGGAGAGAACGAACTGCCCCCCGAGTAGCAGGGCCGGCCCGATGCGGATGCGCTGCCGGAGCCTTGCGCCTGCCTGCTGGCCGAACGCGAAGGCCAGGGTGCCGAGCAACAGCAGCCAGGGAATGACTGCGTCGAAGGTCGTCTGGGGCGTCAGAAGGAGCAGCATGGCTCCGGTGAGTCCGCCGGCCAGGCTCACCGGGAGCAGTGCTCTCACCGAGACGCCTTCGAAGCTCCTGAAATCATCACGGTAGGCCCAAGCGCTGGCGAAGCTGCCTGGGAACAACGCGACGCTGCTCGACGCATTGGCGGCGACCGAGGGCACGCCGCTCCAGACAAGCGCGGGGAAGGTGACGAACGAGCCGCCACCGGCGACCGCGTTCATGGCGCCGGCCAGAAAGCTGGCGGCGGCCAACAGCAGAGGGGAACTCATGCATCCAGCTTGAGGGTGCTGGCGAGGCTGGACAATCTGGGATTGGCTGAGGCTGCCTTCGTCCCAGACGAAGGCTGGCCATTCAGCAAGCCCCGAGGGCCCGATGATGCGTTTCGATCTGACCGACTTGCGACTGTTCCTCCACGTGGCCGAGGCCGGGAGCATCACGGGGGGAGCCCAGCGAAGCCATCTCGCCCTGGCCTCCGCGAGCGCTCGCATCCGCGGCATGGAAGATGCGCTTGGCGTTCCGCTGCTGGAGCGGGAGCGGCGCGGTGTCCGTCCGACTCCTGCGGGACGGGCGTTGGTCCATCATGCTCGCACCGTGCTGGAGCAGCTCGAACGGATGCGGGGCGAGCTCGGCGAATACGCCCATGGCTTGAAGGGCCATGTCCGCCTCCTGTCCAATACCTCCGCGTTGACGGAGTTCCTGCCGGAGGCGCTGAGCTCCTTCCTGACGGACCACCCGAACATCAACATCGACCTGGAGGAACGGCTCAGCTACGAGATTGTCCAAGCCGTGGCCGAGGGGCGGGCGGATATCGGCATCGTCTCTGACTCCGTCGACCTCGAGGGCCTCGAGACCTTTCCGTTCCGACTCGATCAGCTCGTGGTCGTCACCGCGCGAGCACATCCCCTGGCGGCGCGCCGGGAGCTCCGCTTCGTCGAGGTGCTGGACCAGGACTTCGTGGGGTTGGCCTCGGGAAGCGCGCTCCAGGACTACCTGGCCGAGCATGCGGCACGCTCCGGGCGCCGGTTGAAGCTCCGAGTCCGTCTGCGCAGCTTCGATGCGATCTGCCGGATGGTCGAGCGCGACATCGGCATCGGCGTGGTGCCCGCGACTGCCGCCCGCCGGTATCAGAAGTCCATGGCGATCCGCGGGCTCCGGTTGACGGACTCCTGGGCCCGACGGCAGCTCACTCTCTGCGTGCGCCGGTTCGCCGAACTGCCAGGTCATGCCCAGCAACTGGTCCAACATCTAAGAGCGTCAAACTGAGCCCGGGCGAAGCTTCCTCGCTAGGGCGGAGCCACCTCACGGAAGGGTAGCACCCATCCGTGGAGATCGTCCCACGGTCCTACTGCGGCCAGGTTCACCGTGGGGTCCACGAGCCGCTGGCGCGGCCGGCCATTGAGGCTCGCGAAGGCGTCTACGTGTACTTCCACGCTCGGGTGTCCCTGCTCGGCGAAGTGGTGGGACAGGTAGTGCGCGAAGGTCAGCAGCATGTCCGGCTGCGTGGCCATCATCTTTACCTGGTAGGGCGAGAGGTGCTGGCTCGGAGGCACCACCCACCGCTTCCCGGTGGCGGGTTCGCTGACGCGGAACTCGGCCACGCCGTTCTTCTCCATCAGCATGACGTTCCACGAGAAGCGGTAGCCCTCCTCCGTCCACATCACGTCGCCCGGGTAGAGCAGATGCCGCATCGGCATGAGGAACTGCACCCCAAGGAACACCACCGCCAGCGCGGGGCCCGTCCAGGCGCGCCTTGAGGGCAACGCAGGGGATGGCTCGGGAGTGGCGGCTTTCATCGGCTCGCGCCGCAGCCAGCTCGCGAGCCGCCGAGGCCAGTCAGGCGGGAAGAAGAGCAGGGCGCCCGCCATCATCAGCCATGGGAACATGCCGATGGGGAAGAGCATCCGCGTGATGACGTGGAAGCCCACCACGGCTGCGTAGGCCAGCCACCGTGTCCGCCTCCACAGCAGCGCGGGCACCACGCACAGATCAAACACCGCTCCGGCGATGCTGAAGGCGTGTGGCGCCCAGGGTTGTTCGAAGAGTCGTCCAAGCACCGGCAGGTCCGTGCTCGCCGCCAGCCAGATCTTCATCGGCTGAGCATGGACGAGCCAGTCGCTCTTCAGCTTCGCTACCCCGCCGAAGAAGTACACAAGCCCCACTTGCCCTCGCAGCAGCCACATCCACCAGGCGGGCACGTGCGTCCGCCCCTTCATGTCCAACGGCAGCACCACCAGCAGCAGCCCCGCCAGCGAGATGAAGTAGTAGTGGTTGAGGTAGTACGTCTTGTCGATGAGGTGCGCGTACGTGAAGGTCAGTAGGAACGTGAGCGCGCTCGCTCGGTACGCCACGCCCAGCGTGATGCCCAGCGCCCCCAGCCCCATCAGTGCGAAGTGGAGGTACATACCCACGCCCGGCCATGGGCGGATCCACTCGAGTCCTGCGTAGGGAAAGAGCACCTTCGGCGCGAGGTAGTGCTCGTGGATCCACCCGTACGCGAAGAAGCGCGCCACGGCGACCACCATCAGCAGCCCGAAGATGACCCGGTAGGCCACCAGCGAGGATGGATCCACGGGGGTGAAGAGGGATTCGCTGAGCCGCTGGTGGAGCGCGCGGAGGGGGAACCCGGGGCGCTCGATACCCTCACCCCCGCCCCTCTCCCGGTGGGCGAGGGGAGTTTGCTGCTCAGTCTCCATCGTTGTCGTTGAACTTGAGCGTCACTCCCAGGTTCGACACGACCTCGGAGGCGAGCGTGGCTCGGAGCGTTGCGAGTGCTGCTCGGGCGTTCTCCACCGACTCGCGGTCGTTGGTCAGTGCCGTACGCAACGGGGGCGGAATGGCCTCCAACGCCGAGCGCACCGCCGCCAGATCCCCGCGCACCGTCTCGTCCACCTGCTTGTTGGTGGCGGCCACCACCTTCGAGAGTCCTCCGCTCCCGTTCGCTCCCAGCCAGACGCGCTCCATGCCCAGCACCGCGTTCTCCAGGTCCTTCAGCGAGTTGTCGCTGCGCCGCGCCTCCTCCAGCTCCGGACGGACCGTGCCTCCCGTCTCGAAGCCGAGGGGCTTCGACAGCTTCTGCTCCGCTACCTCCACGCTGAAGATGAGCCGGTTGACCACCGTATCCACTGCCTCCTTCTGCGTGGCGTAGGTGCTCCCGTCATTCCCCGCGGTGGAGAGCTGTGCGACGTAGTTGTCCTGCTCGGGCTCCCACGCGGCGAGCACCGCTGCTGCCTCCGTTCGCAGCACGGCCCCGAGCGCCTTCAGGTACGTCCGACGGCGCGTGCCCGCGTTGCTTTCCTCCAAGGCCGCCGCGTCGAAGAGCAAGTACTCGATGGCGAGCATGCCCTTGCGGTTCGCACCCTGCTCCGCGACGGAGGTCTCGGTGAGCGGCGTGTCCTCCGCCAGCAGGCTGTCGATGCCCGTCGTGGAGGGCACCTGGTTCACCGCGGCCGACGTGTGCCGCTCCTCGGCCGGGCCGATGCGGAAGGCTTCCTGTCGCAGCCACGCCCCACGCGTCTCTCTCCAGGCAGCGCGGGCCTCGGTGAGCGTGGTCTCCGTGGGGGTGGCCTCCAGCGCCGTGAGCGCTCCGGCCAGCGTCTCCGTGCGCGTGCTGAAGTCCCGGTACGTGGGAAGGGCCACGTCCCCGGCCAGCTCCTTCAGGAAGGCCGAGCGCAGGGCAGTGCCCTGGGAGTCGCCGCAGCTCGCCACGGCGAGAGACAGCAGGAGGGTGGGGGGAATGAGACGGCGCAGGATGGGGCTCACAGCGACTCCAGGAAGCGCAGCAGCGCGGTGCGATCGGTGGCGGACAGGGTGCGGAAGCGCTCTCGCGAACGCTCGGCCTCGCCACCGTGCCAGAGAATAGCCTCCTCCAGCGAGCGGGCTCGGCCATCGTGCAGGAAACGCGTGTGGCGGTTGACCGTCTCCACCAGCCCGATACCCCACAGCGGCGGCGTGCGCCACTCGTTCCCCGTGGCCTCGAAGTCCGGGCGGCCATCGGCCAGCTCTGGCCCCATGTCATGCAGCAGCAGGTCCGTGTACGGGAAGATGATCTGCTTCGACAGCTCCGGCGCATCCGCGACCGTGCCTGTCTCATGGCGCGGCACGTGGCACTTCGCGCAGTCGAGCTCCCGGAAGAGGCGCCGTCCGCGCAGCACCTCGGGCTTGTCCACGTCCCGGCGTGCGGGCACGGCCAGCATCTGCGTGTAGAACGTGAGCTGCTCCAGCTTCCGCGCTTCCAGCTCGGGCGTTCCTCCTGAGATCGAGGTGCGGCAGGCCTCCTGCGCGGGAGGGCAGTCCTCCTCGGGGAACAGGTCCGAGGTGATGCCGATGTCTCCGCGGAAGGCGCCCGCATTCTGCTGGCGCAGGGACGGCTGATTGGCCTTCCAGCCGAAGCGGCCCACGCGCAGCTCGCGGTGCTCCACGTCCCAGACATGGTTGATGCGTCCGGAGATGCCATCTCCATTGCTGTCGTCCGGATCCGCGAGCGCCTCCAGCGTCGCGTCCGGGATGGCCTCCAGCAGGCCGAGCCCCACCATGACCGGAGCCACCCGCGGGCTCATCATCAGCTCCGGGTGTACGGGGCCGAAGGCCAGGTTCGCGAGCGTGTAGTGTGGCTCCTCCAAGGAGTACCCCGTCCCGTCCTCGTATCGGCCGTCGCGAAGCGAGTGCGTGAGGGTCACCTCGCCCTCCTTGGGCACGCCGAGGATGGACTGGGGCTGGAGCTGCCCGCCATAGGTAGGGTCCCCGAGCGGCCCGCCGTGGACGTCTTGCCCGGGGATGCTCAACCGGAAGAGCAGCGACAGCGGCTTCTCGTCCGGCTCGGTCGGGGGCTTGCCGCGCCCGTCCTTGAAGTGGCATGCGGCGCACGAGGGCGCGTTGAAGGTGGGACCCAACCCGTCCAGACCCTCGGTGGAGGAGGGGGCCGTCACCCAGTTGCGGTTGAAGAGCGCGTTGCCGGTGAAGAAGGCATCGCGTCGGTCACCCTGGAGGTTGCGCGCCGCCAGTGTGAAGGCGTTGCGCGTGGTGTCGTGGACGGTGGTGGCTCCGCCGGATAGTTCCTCGCCCGGCTCCGGCCCCTCCTCACCGCAGGCGCAGGCGAGGAGGAGCAACAGGCTGATCGTGCGCCGCATGAGTCGTTCTCACTCCAGGTTGAGCGTGATGCCCAGCGCGGTGGCCACGTCGACGAGCGTCTCCGTCTGCGCCTCCAGGGCCTCGATGGCCGCCTTCACCTTCTGGCGGCCCTCGCTATTGTCCGCGCCGAGGATGGCCTGGTCGAACGGGCCGGGAATCGCCTGGATGGCGTCGATGCTGGCCTGCAGGCGCTTCTTCAGCTCCTCGTCCAGCTTCGGGTCCACCGCCGCGACGAGCTCGTCCAGGCCCTTGCCGTCCTGGGAGCCGTAGCGTCCCAGGTACACGTTCTGGATGCCGAGCGCGTTGGCGTACAGGTCCGCCTTCGTGTTATCGCTGAAGCAGGAGTGCTCGTCCTCCTGGTCCTTGTTGTCGTAGGCCACCGTCATCCGCTCGCCGGACAGCTCGGCGCCGCTCAGGCTGCCCAGGCCGGTGAGCATCGCCAGCACCGACTCCTCCAGCTCCTGCGCGCTGAACTCCTTCGCGTAGTTGCTCGCGCCCGGGGCCCACTGCGCCTTCACCGACTCCAGGTCCTTCACCAGCAGGTCCGTCGCGAGCTTCAGGTACTCGCGGCGGCGCGCGGCGTTGGCGCCGTGCCCCCGTCCTCGAAGTCCGAGGCCGGCCGGTTGCCCGGGCCCGTCGTGCTCCGGTCCTGGCCCCACAGCAGGAACTCGATGGCGTGGTAGCCGGTGGCGATGTTCGTCTCACCATCGCGCTCGTTGAGGGAGATCAGCAGCTCCTCGGTGAGCGTGGGGTACTCGGTGGTGGCGTTGATGATGCCGGCCTCCGGAGCGCCCTCCACCGAGTCGATATACGCCTCGTCCAGCGGCCAGGCGTTGATGCGGCCCTCGGGGCCCGTGTCCTCGTTGTCGATGGGGCCGCCGTAGAAGCGGAAGGCCTCGCTCTGGCCGTAGGAAGGACGCGACGCGAGCCACGCATTGCGCGCCGCCGCCAGCTTCGCCTCGGTGGGGTCCGCCACGAAGACATTCACCGCCGTCTGCAGCTCCTTCGCCTTCGTCACCGCGTCCGTGTAGTTCTCATTCACCAGCGCCGCGTAGCGCTCCACCACCGGCTGCGCCCGCGACTCCTCCAGTGGATCCGTCCCGCAACCCGTGGAGGCCAGCGCCCCCGCCACCAGTGCCATCCAGCCCAGCTTCTTCATGTGCGGCCCTTTCGCCTACGTTCGTCGAATGGTCGGCTCGATAGCGAATGTGAGAATCAAAGTCAAAATTGGGGGCCCCAAGGAGTGGCGGTGCGCGCTCCATCGCCGCTCCTGCTGTTCAGGCTGGGATCAGCTCCACGGGAAGCACCGCGGGTCCGCGGGTGGTGATGGCCACGTTCCACTTCACCGGACCGGGCTCGCGCACCAGCCGGTCACACCGCGCGAGCAGCGCCTCCATCGCCAGGCGCACCTCCAACCGGGCCAGGGGTGCACCTACGCAGAAGTGGATGCCCTGGCCGAAGGCCAGGCTCGGGACGCCCGTGCGCTCCATGTCGAAGTGGTGGGCGTTGGCGTAGACCGACTCGTCCCGGTTGGCCGAGACGAACTGCACCATCACCGTGGCGCCCTTGGGCAGCCGCACTCCGCCCAGCTCCGTCTCCTGGGTGGTGGTGCGGATGGTGGACTGTGAGGGGGAATGGAAGCGCAGCACCTCCTCGACGAATTTGGGCACGAGCGTCCGGTCCTTCTTCAGCCGCGCCCAGATGTCCGGGTTGTCCGCCACCATCAGCGCGCAGAGCCCCAGCAGGTTGTACGTCGTCTCCAGCCCCGCGACGAGCAGCAGGACGAGGAAGCCCAGCAGCTCGTCATCCGACATCACCCCGCCTTGCGCGCGCGCCTGGAGCAGATCCGTCACCACGTCGTTTCCGGGCTCGCGCCGGCGCAGCTCCAGGACCCCGTTGAGGTGGTGCCTCATATCGTCCAGGCCGGCGACCAGCTCGGCCCGCTTCTGGGTGTCCTCCGGGGAGATGACGCCGACTTCCGTCACCGCATCCGCCCAGCTCCTGAAGCGCGGCGCCAGCGAGGCGTCCAGTCCCAGCAGCGCGCTCATGGCGCGCGAGGGCAGCGTCAGGGCCATCGTCTCCATGAAGTCCACCCGGCGGCGCGCCAGCATGTCGGCGACGATCGACTCGGCCGAGTCGCGGATGTAGGACTCGAGGCGGGACACGCCCGGCGCGGAAAAGGTCCGGGTGATGAGCGCGCGCAAGCGGGTGTGCGTCGGAGGGTCCATCATCAGGAGGGAGTTGGCCACCGGGTTGCCTTGTTCGAGCCAGGCTGGCTGAACGGCGGGGCGGAAGCCCTCGGACGAGAAGAGCTGCGGATTCTTGAGGATGTAGAGCACGTCCTCGTAACGGGTCACCGCCCACATGCCTCCCGGCTCCACCTGGCTGACCGGCGCTTCACGCCGCAGGGTGGAATAGAAGGGGTGCGGGTCGTTCCAGATCTCGGGCGAGTAGATGTTGGGTTTGTCGGCCATGGGCAGGACTCGGAGTGAGTTTCCGAAGCCTAGACCCGGCCGCGCACCGGAGGGAATGGACCCCCCTGCGCCTGTTCTCAGCCACTCAGATGGGTGGTGTCGTTCCAGAGCTGGAGGACCTGTTGGTCCGCGTCGCTGTCCAGGCCGAGCACGCTGATGGAGGCGGTGCTCAGCACGAAGAGGCGTCCCTCGGTCGGAGGCAGCCCGAGCCAGCGGGCGGCGAGCACTCGCAGCAGATGGCCGTGGGCGAAGAGCAGCACGTTACCCCCCACGGAGCGGGCTTCGGCGATGACGCGGTCCGCACGTGCTCCTACGTCCCGCGCGGACTCACCGCACGGCACGCCATCTGTCCACAGTGTCCAGTTGGGGCTGGTGGTGCGGATCTCCACCTTGGTCTTTCCCTCGAAGGAGCCGTAGTCCCACTCCATCAGGTCCGAGCGCAGTTGGGCCACGTCACCGTAGCCAGCGAGGGCGCACGTCTCGCTGGCTCGGCTCAGGGGGCTGGTCCACACCGCGGCGAAGTCCCAGGCGCGCAGTGGCTCGCGCAGCCGGGTGGCCATGCGTCGTCCCTCCTCCAGCAGAGGGATGTCCGTGCGGCCGGTATGCTGGCCGCTGCGGCTCCAGGCGGTGTCTCCATGGCGAACGAGGACGAGCACGGGGGAGCGTGGCTTCATGGCATTCCTCTCGGGACGGGCGCACTCTGCCACCGCACGGGGGCTCGGCGGAACTCCCCCTGGAAAGCTCATACTTCCGCGTGCGCTGCTAGGGTCGGGAGCGTGACGCTCCCTGCTCTGACGTCTCGCGGCTACACCGGCGAGGCGGACCTGTCCCGTATGCATGCCCTCGTCCGCGAGGCGTGGCGGCAACACGGCCCGCGTGTCGAGTGCACCGTGGGTGACCTCGATTGGCGGCTGTATCGAAGGGCGACGGTGGATGCCAGCGCGAACATCCGACTCTGGGAGGCCAGCGGGCTCCTGGTGGGCTTCGCGTGGTTCTTGCCGAATGGCGACCTCGACATCCTCGTGCACCCACGCGAGCACTGTGTCGCCGTGGTCGCCGAAATGGTGGCGTGGGGGGAGGCGCGGCTGCGCATGTCTGGCAACGGCGAGCAACCCGGTCGCCCGCTCCATGCGTGGGCGCTCGCGAGCAACGAGCCGCTCTCCCGTGCGCTAAGGGCCGCCGGGTTGCATCCCACCTCCGCGTGCTACCTGCACCTGTTTCGCGAACTCGATACGCCGCTCGAGGTGCCATCGCTGCCCCGGGGCTTCCACGTGCGAGCTGTCGCCGGGCTGTCCGAGGCCGCCGCGCGCGCCGCGGTGCACCGGGCCGCGTTTGGTTCGGAGCGGGTGTCCACCGAGGTCTACGCGCACCTGATGTGCAGCGCGCGCCACTACCGCCCTGAGCTCGACGTGGTCGCGGTCGCGCCCGAGGGGGCGCTCGCGGCGATGGCCTTGGGCTGGCTCGATCCAGACAACCTCGTGGGCGAGCTGGAGCCGGTGGGCACGGCGCCCGCGTACCGCCGGCTCGGGCTCGCGCGTGCCGTCTCACAGGAGGCCTTGCGATGCCTGCAGGTGGCGGGTGCTCGCTCGGCGGTCATCTACGCGCTGCCTGACAACGCCGCCTCGGTCGAGCTGTACGCCTCGCTGGGCTTTCGTGAGCTCGACCGCAACATCGGCTTCGTCCGCTCGCCCCCATAGTCTTCCAGTCGTCCGCTGGGCCCCAAGAAGGGGTTGATGCCTACTGCTGTGATTGATGTTCCACGGAGATACCGTGACGATGCTCAACATCCTCCGAGAGGTCGACAAGGCGAAGGTCCGGCCCGTGTCCAAGGTGCTGCGTCAGCTCGAGCGGCTCGTGTCTGGCTTCAACTACAGCATCACGCTCGATGTGAAGGCGCTCGACCTGCCGGGGGCTGAGCTGCCCCTGAACGAGGTGATGCTGGCGTGCTACCCGGAGAGTCAGCCGCACCTTGTGCACGTCAGGCAGGTCTCGCTGGAGGAGATGAAGACCGACGTCGACTCCTGCCTGCGCTACGAGGGCGACGAGGCTGCTGGCCCGCAGTTCACCGCCGCTCGCCGGGAAAAGTTGGAGCAGGAGTTGCTCCCGGCGTTCTGGCGCGGTCTGGCGGAGCTCATCCCCTATCCAGAGGCGGAGCTCCATTCCTATCCCGATGAGAGGGGTCTGCCGGGCTACGTCGTGTTCTGGTCCTTCGCCTATGTGCTCCACCATCGCGCGCAGCGGCGGTGTGTGGTCATCACGGGAAGTTCGTCGGACTGAGGGCGCACCTGGCTGGGAAGACCCTCACCCCGACCCTCTCCCAGAGGGAGAGGGAGGAAGGGAGGGGAGGGGCGCGGGGAGATGCGGCTCAGCGCTTCAGGCCGCGCTTGATTTCAGCGCATACCTGACGGGCCGCCGCGGGCCCATCGGCCTGCGCCGCGCGGACGATGGCGCTGCCTACCACCACGCCATCCGCATGGGCACCCACCACCCGAGCCTGCTCGGCGTTGGAGATGCCGAAGCCCGCCACCACCGGCACCGGCGACGAGCGCCGCACCATCTCTAGCCGCTCGGAGAGGTTCGCCGGCAGCTCCGCGCGCATGCCCGTCACGCCCGCCACCGACACGCAGTAGACGAAGCCTCGCGCGTCCTTCGCGATGGCCTCGGCCCGCGCAGGCGGCGTCGTGGGCGCGCACAAGGGGATGAGCTCCAGCCCCTCCTTGTCGAAGGCCGCACGGATGTCCGCGCTCTCCTCGGGAGGCAGGTCCGGCAGGATGGTGCCCGCTACCCCGCGCTCCCGGGCCAGCTTCGCGTAGCGCTCCTCACCCAGGGCCATCACCACGTTGACGTACGTCATCACCACCAGGGGCGTATTCGGGCAGCGCGCGCGCACCGCCGGCACCACCTCGTCCAGCACCCGCTTCAGCGTGGAGCCGGCCTTCAGCGCCCGCTCGGACGCGGCCTGGATGACCGGGCCGTCCGCGATGGGATCGCTGAACGCCACGCCAATCTCGAGGATGTCCGCGCCACCTTCCACGCACGCGGCGAACACGTCCACCGAGCGGGCCAGGTCCGGGTCTCCCGCCATGGCGTACGCCACCAGCGCGCCCTCACCACGGGCCTTCGCCCGGGCGAACGCGTCCGCAATCTCGCCGCTCATGCTTTCTCCTGGACGGCGGCGGGAATGCCCCGCGCCGCGATGGTGGCCACGTCCTTGTCTCCGCGGCCCGAGCAGTTGATGACCAGGTACTTGCCCTTGCCCAGCTCACGCGCCAGCTCGCCCGCGCGCGCGAAGGCGTGCGAGGACTCCAGCGCGGGGAGAATCCCCTCGGTGCGGGACACCTGGTAGAAGGCCGCCAGCGCCTCGTCGTCCGTGGCGGTGCGCACCTCCATCCGTCCCGTCTTCGCCAGGTGCGCCAGCTCCGGCCCCACGCCCGGGTAGTCCAGGCCCGCGGAGATGGAGTGGGCCTCGATGATCTGCCCGTTCTCGTCCTGCAGCACCAGCGAGCGCGAGCCGTGCAGCACGCCCTCGGTCCCCTTCGTCAGGGACGCGCCGTGCTGACCCGAATCCAGGCCGTGGCCACCGGCCTCCACTCCCACCAGGCGCACGCCCGTGTCCTCGATGAAGGGGTGGAGGATGCCGATGGCGTTCGAGCCGCCGCCGATGCACGCGATGATGGCATCCGGCAGCTTGCCGAAGGCCACCAGCGACTGCGTGCGCACCTCGCGGCCGATGATGGACTGGAAGTCCCGGACGATGGTGGGGTAGGGGTGCGGACCGGCCGCGCTCCCAATCACGTAGTAGGTGTCCTCCACCTGCGCCACCCAGGTGCGCATGGCTTCGTTCATCGCGTCCTTGAGCGTGCGCGAGCCCGACTCCACCGGGCGCACCGTGGCCCCGAGCGCCTTCATGCGGAAGACGTTGAGCGCCTGGCGCTCCACGTCCAGCGCGCCCATGTAGACCTCGCAGGACAGGCCGAACAGGGCGCACGCGGTGGCGGTGGCCACGCCGTGCTGTCCCGCGCCCGTCTCCGCGATGACGCGCTTCTTGCCCATGCGCTTGGCGAGCAGCACCTGGCCGATGGTGTTGTTGATTTTATGGGCGCCCGTGTGCGCGAGGTCCTCGCGCTTGAGCCACACCTCGGCGCCTCCCCACAGCTCGGTGAGCCGGCGTGCGGGCGTCAGGGGCGTCTCGCGCCCGACGAACTCGCGCAGCACCTGCGCCACCTGCTCGTCGAAGGCCGGGTCCTTGCGGGCCTCGGCATAGGCCTGCTCCAACTCCAGCAGCGCCGGCACCAGCGTCTCCGGC
Source organism: Archangium lansingense (assembly GCF_026626635.1). GTDB lineage: Bacteria > Myxococcota > Myxococcia > Myxococcales > Myxococcaceae > Archangium > Archangium lansingense. Next base: position 11,164,071 of record NZ_JAPNKA010000001.1, on the reverse strand, counting down.
ACGTAACGGCCGCCATAACGCCCGAAGCGGCCCGGGGCGGTTTGCGTGTCCATGTTCTCCATCACTCCCATGCCAGGGTCTTCACGGCGCGCACGAAGGCGCGCACCGCTTCCGCATCCTTGACGCCGGGGCTGACTTCCACCCCGCTCGCCACATCCACGCCATAGGGCCGCGTGGCCCGCACGGCTTCCCGCACATTGCCGGGATTGAGTCCTCCGGCCACCAGCACCGGCACGCCCGCATCCGCCAGCCGTGCCACCAGCGACCAGTCGAACCCCACGCCACCACCCCCGTAGCCCGGCGCCGCCCCGTCCAGCAGCAGCGTGGCCACGTCGCCCGCGCCCACGTAGGTGCGCGCCTTCTCCACGTCCTCGGGGCCTCGTACTCGCAGGGCCTTGATGATCGGCACGCCGTAGCCCGCGCAGGCCTCGGGCGGCTCGTCACCGTGCAACTGCACCGACGTCAGCCCGCAGTCGCGCACCCGTGCGCGGATGACGTCCGGCGACTCGTTGACGAAGACGCCCACCACCGCGCCCAGCGCCGGCCGGGTGCGCGCCAGGGCTGCTGCCACCTCTGGCGTCACGTACCGGGGCGAGCGCAGGTAGAAGTTGAGCCCCAGCGCGTCCGCGCCCGCGGCCCAGGCCATCCGCGCGTCCTCCACTCGGGTGATGCCGCAGATCTTCACCCGCGTGCTCACGGTGCCCCCGCGAGCAGTCGCGCCAGTGCACGGCCCGGCTCCGCGTCGCGCAGCAGGGACTCGCCCACCAGCACGGCGTCGGCTCCCGAGGCCCGCGCCGCCGCGAAGTCCTCGCGCGTCTTCAGGCCGCTCTCCGCCACCAGCGCCTTGGCCCGGCTGCGCAGCGTGGGGATGACCTTCAGGGCCGTGTTGATGTCGGTGCGCAGCGTGGCCAGGTTCCGGTTGTTGATGCCCACCAGCTCCGCGCCTGCCTTCAGCGCTCGCTCGGCGTGCTCCTGCGTGTGGGCCTCGACGAGAGCCGCCACCCGGCAGGACTTCGCCGCCGCCACCATCTCCGCGAGCGGCCCATCCTCCAGCGCGTCCGCGATGAGCAACACCGCGTCCGCGCCGAGCGCCGCGCTCTCCTCCACCTCCTGCGGCGCCACCAGGAAGTCCTTGCGCAGCACCGGCAGCGAGATGGCCGCGCGCACCTGGAGCAGGTCCTCGAGGCTGCCCCCGAAGTCCACGTCGTCCGTGAGCACGCTCACCGCACTGGCCCCGGCGGCCTCATACGCCTTCGCCACTGCGACGAGGTCCTGATGCGGGAAGTTGCCGCCCGAGGGGCTGCGGCGCTTCACCTCGGCGATGACATTCACCGGCAGCCCGGCCCGGTGCTGGGTGAGGGCGGCCGCGAAGTCTCGCGAGGGCGGGCGGGGCGTGCGGGCCACCAGTGGCTTGCGCGCGGCGAGCTCCCGGCGCTTGCGCTCGAAGATGGCCGCGAGCTTGTCCGTCTCGGGCGCGCTCATGAAGTGCCTCCGCCCACGAGGGCTTGCAGCTTGGCCGCCGCGGCGCCGGAGTCGATGGACTCCACCGCTCGCAGCACGCCTTCCTTCAGGTCCGCCGCCTTGCCCACCACCACCAGCGCCGCGGCCGCGTTGAGCAGCACCGCCGTGCGCACACCGGAGCGCTCACCGGCCAGCAGCGCCTTGAGGCGCCGGGCGTTGTCCTCCACGTCCCCGCCAGCGATGGCCTCGGGCGGCACTCGCTCGAGCCCCGCGTCCTCCGGGGAGATGGAGAAGGTCCGCACCGTGCCGTCCTCGCGCAGCTCCGCCACGTCCGAGGCCGTGCAGGGAGAAATCTCGTCCAGCCCGTCCCGGCCGTGCACCACCCACGCCCGCTTGCTGCCCAGCTTGGACAGCACTCGGGCCGTCTGCTCCAGTCGCTCGCCCGCGAAGGTGCCGAGCAGCTGGTAGCGCGCGCCGGCCGGGTTGGTCAGCGGCCCCAGCAGGTTGAAGAGGGTGTGCAGGCCAATTTCGCGCCGCGCGGGTGCCACGTGCCGCATGGCGCTGTGGTGCGAGGGAGCGAAGAGAAAGCCCACTCCGTGCTCGTCCACGTCGCGCGTCACTTGCTCGTGCGCTCGGTCCATGGGCACGCCCAGCGCGGCCAGCACGTCCGAGCTGCCACAGCGCGAGGACACCGCCCGGTTGCCATGCTTGGCCACCGTCACCCCCGCGCCCGCGGCGACGAAGGCCACGGCGGTGGAGATGTTGAAGGTGTGCGCTCCATCTCCGCCCGTGCCGCAGGTGTCCAACACCACCTGGGCCTTGGGGTGGATGCGCGTGGCGCAGGCTCGCATGGCCTCCGCTGCGCCGAGGATTTCGTCCTCGGTCTCTCCCTTCATCCGCAACGCGACCGCGAAGGCACCCACCTGTGCGGGAGTGGCCTCTCCGGCGAGCATCTGTCCCATGATGCGGGTCATCTCCTCGCGGGTCAGGTCTCGCCGACCCACCACCCTGCCCAGCGCTTCCTTGAGCGTCATGTGTGCCTACTCCAGCCGTGCCACGTACTGCCTCTAGTAAGGAGGGGGAGCGACTCGTAGGAAGAATAGCCAACCACGTCTTCCCAAAATTCCCGAAGAGTGTCGCTGGGCGGTATGTGGGAATCAATGTAGGAGGGGGGAATTTTCATCTTTACGGAGGGTGCGCCTTGGCGAAGCCGAGCGTCATCGTGGTGGGGGCGGGGTTGGCGGGATTGACGTGCGCCCGGGTGCTTCATCAGGCCAAGGTGAAGGTGCGAGTGCTGGAGGCGAGCGACGGAGTGGGAGGCCGCGTGCGCACGGACTCGGTGGACGGCTTCCTGCTGGACCGAGGCTTCCAGGTGTTCCTCACCGCTTATCCGGAGCCGCAGCGGTGGTTGGATGCGAAGGCGCTCGACTTCCAGCGATTCTTCCCGGGGGCGCTGGTGTGGCGTGCGGGGAAGCTGCACAAGGTGGCGGACCCGTTCCGCCGGCCGCTGCAAGCTGCGGTGCACGCCTTCAATCCGGTGGGCTCCCTCGCCGACAAGTTGCACGTTCTTGACTTGCGCCAGCAGGCACTGGCGGGCCCGGTGGAGGACGTGTTCCACCGCAAGCAGGGTCCGTCTCGGGAGTACCTGCGCGACGTGGGCTTCTCCGATGAGATGGTGGAGACGTTCTTCCGGCCCTTCTTCGGGGGCATCTTCCTGGAGAAAGAGCTGCGCACCTCGAGCCGGGTGCTGGAGTTCGTCTTCCGGATGTTCACCACGGGCGCCACGGTGGTGCCGGCGCGGGGCATGGGAGCCATTCCCGAGCAGCTGGCGGCGAAGCTGCCCTTCGGCGTGGTGAAGCTGAACACGCCGGTGGAGGAGGCGTGGGGCCACCGGGTGAGGCTGGCCACGGGGGCGAGAGAGGAGGCCGACGCGGTGGTGGTGGCGACGGATGCGCCCGCTGCGGAGGAGCTGTTGCCCGGCATGCCGCCGAGGAAGATGAACGCGGTGACGTGCCTGTACTTCGCCGCGCCGGAGCCGCCGGTGCGAGGGCCCTACCTGGTGCTGAACGGAGAGGGGAGGGGGCCGGTGAACAACCTCGCGGTGATGAGCGAGGTGGCGCCCACGTACGCGCCGGAGGGACAGGCGCTCGTGTCGGTGTCGGTGCTGGAGCCAGCAGGGGACGCGGAGACGCTGGAGGCGCGGGTGCGCGAGCAGCTCACGGAGTGGTTCGGCGGGCAGGTGGCGAAGTGGAGGCACCTGCGCACGTACGCGATTCCGAACGCCTTGCCGGCCCAGCCGCCCGAGGCCTTCGAGGAGCCCCACCGGAAGGTGCGGTTGTCACCGGGCCTGTACGTCTGTGGAGACTACCGGGAGAACGGCTCCATCGAGGGAGCCATGGTGTCTGGACGCCGGGCCGCCGAGGCATTGCTGAGGGACCGTGATCTCGACTGAGCCCATATCCCCTCGCCCACCGGGAGAGGGACGGGGTGAGGGTATCCGTCACCTGGGTTGGTTCGTGGCGGCTGCGCTGGCCGTGCTCCCGTGGACCGCGCTGGTTCACGTGCACCCGCAGCGCTTCTTCCTCTGGGCCGCGCTCTACTGCGCGCTGTGGAACGTGCTCTCGTGGAAGGCGCTCGGGGAGGAGGGGAGAGCTCGTCTCGTCCCAAGACGCGCGGACGTACTGTGGGGCGTGGCGCTGGCGGGAGTGCTGTACGTGGGCTCGCGGGCGGTGCTGTGGGCGATGTGCGGAGGTTTCACGAACGTCCTCTGCGAGCCGCTGACGGCCATCTACGCGACGTTTGGTACAGGCTCACTCGGAGCGGCGTTGGCGCTGGCACTGGTCATTGCCCCGGCGGAGGAACTGTTCTGGCGCGGAGCGGTGCAACAGGCCCTGAGGCCGAAGCTCGGGCGTGTTGGGGGCGCACTGGTGGCCGCGGTGCTGTCGAGCCTCGTGCTGCTCGCCTTCCGTGAGCCGTTGTTGGCGCTCGCGGCGTTCCCTACGTCTCTTGCGTGGGGGCTGCTCGCCGAGTGGCGCCGCAGCCTCGTGGCCTCTTCGGTGAGTCACTCCCTGTGGGACCTGCTCATCGTCATCCTGCTGCCGGCCCTCTGAAGGGCAGTCGGTCACGAAAGCAGTGGTTTCAGTTCGTGCAGGCAGTACCTTTCAATGAGGCTCTCGACGGACATCCCCCGTCGATCCGCGAACTCAGCGGCGACGAGCTTCAGCTCGGCGAGTGCGGCGTTGAAGTTGCCGCCGACGTACTCCAACTCCGCGCGCAGGATGCGTTGAGTTCCCTCGTCGAGAGAGAACTCCCGCAGCATGCTGGCAGGAGACTCAATCGGCTCGAGCCGATCGATGACAGGCGCGAGCGTTGCCCCCAGCCGTTCTCCCAGCGCTTGAGCGTCCGTCTGTTGCGTGACGTCCCACTGAGCCGGAGCCCCCGGAGCAAGCTCCTCGAGCCGAACTCCGAAGTGAACTGCCTCGCCGGCGATCATGAGCAGTCCCGTGGTGCTACCTCCCAGCGCGGTCACCGCATCGAACGAGATCCCAATGTTGACGTAGAAGTCTCCTTCGGCCGCTGTGTTCCCTCGCGAGAGCTGGAAGTTGATGACCTGGGGGGTCTGTCCATGCTTGCGACGAAACGTGAGCCCCTTCTTGCGGAAACCCCGTGACCTGGCCAGACCCGCCACCGCGACAGACACCGCCTCCGAGTTGAGAGGGCGCTCGTGATGTGCCCCTGGGACCCGGCCAAGGGAACATCCCTTTGGAGTGCTGTCAGGACTCCCTGAATGTGCCATGGCAGGCGCTGCGAGCTCTTGCGCGCTGTCCTGCCCGCTTGCCTGCGGTAAAAGGGCCGCCATGACCCGCAAACTCCTCTCCCTCGCCACCGCCGCGCTGCTCTTCTCGGGCTCCGTGGCCGCCGCCGAGGCGCCCTCCCGTCTCCCCAACGCCACCGAGCTCAAGCGCATGACGGCTCGTTTCGCCCCCGTCGACATCCAGGCCGATGTCTCCAAGCTCCCCGAGAACGAGCGCCGCGCCCTCGCGAAGATCATCCAGGCCGCCAAGCTCATGGACCCGCTCTTCCTGCGCCAGGCCTGGGCCGGGAACGAGACGCTCCTGCTCGAGCTCCTGAAGGACACCTCCCCGCTCGGCCGCGAGCGGCTGCACAGCTTCCTGCTCAACAAGGGGCCCTGGTCCCGGCTCGACCACAACGCGCCCTTCGTCTCCGGTGTCCCCGCGAAGCCCGCCGAGGGCAACTTCTACCCGGCCGGCGCCTCCAAGGCCGACATCGAGGCCTGGGTGAAGTCCCTCCCCGAGGCCCAGCAGAAGGAGGCCACCGGCTTCTTCACCACCATCCGCCGCGACACGAACGGCAAGTTCATCTCCGTCCCCTACAGCATCGAGTACCAGGGCGAGCTCGCCCAGGTCGCGCAGCTGCTGCGCGAGGCCGCTGAGCTCACCACCCAGCCCACGCTGAAGGCCTTCCTCTCGAAGCGCGCCGATGGCTTCCTCTCCAACGACTACTACCCGAGTGAGGTGGCCTGGATGGAGCTCGACGCCAGCATCGAGCCCACCGTCGGCCCCTACGAGGTCTACGAGGACGAGTGGTTCAACTACAAGGCCGCCTTCGAGGCCTTCATCGCCCTGCGCGACGACGTAGAGACGCAAAAGCTCTCGAAGTTCAGCGGCGAGCTGCAGGGGCTGGAGAACAACCTCCCCATCGACCCGAAGCTGCGCAACCCGAAGTTGGGAGCGCTCGCCCCCATCCGCGTGGTCAACAGCATCTTCTCCTCGGGAGATGGCAACAGGGGTGTGCAGACCGCGGCCTACAACCTGCCCAATGACGAGCGCGTGGCGGCCGAGAAGGGCACCAAGCGCGTGATGCTCAAGAACATCCAGGAGGCCAAGTTCCAGCGCGTGCTGCTGCCCATCGCCCAGGTGGCGCTCCCCGCGAAGGACCGCAAGGACGTCTCCTTCGATGCCTTCTTCACGCACATCCTCATGCACGAGCTGATGCACGGCCTGGGGCCCCACAACATCACCGTCGAGGGCAAGCAGACCACGGTGCGTCAGGCGCTCCAGGCGTCCTCCAGCGCCATCGAAGAGGCCAAGGCGGACATCTCCGGCCTGTGGGCCCTTCAGCAGCTGGTGGACAAGGGCGTCATCGGCAAGGAGCTGGAGCGCACCATGTACACCACCTTCCTGGCCTCCGCGTTCCGCTCCATCCGCTTCGGCATCAACGAGGCGCACGGCAAGGGCATTGCCCTGCAGCTCAACTACTTCCTGGATAACGGGGCGGTGGTAGTGAACAAGGACGGCACCTTCGCGGTGGTGCCGGGGAAGATCAAGGAGTCCGTCAACGCCCTGACGAAGCAGCTCATGGAGCTGCAGGCCAGTGGCGACCGCACCGCCGCCGAGTCGCTGCTCGGCAAGATGGGCGTGGTGCGTCCCGAGGTGAAGCGCGTCCTGGACAAGCTGAGCAACGTCCCCGTGGACATCGAGCCTCGCTACGTCACCGCCGAGAAGCTCTCCGCCGAGCTCGGGGGCTTCTCCGCCCCGGCCGGGAAGTAGCACCGTCGTCCGCCCGTCCGCCGCGTGCGTTTTCTCGTGCGCGGCGGGCCGGGTCGGGTGAAGAGAGGCGACGGATGCGGAACCACCATTCTCCAGACCCTTGGGGTGTGCTCATCGCGCTGACGGTGCTCGGCGCGTGGCTGGGTCATCTCGCCTGGTTGCTGGTGGCGGCTCGCCTGTCCCTCGCCTCGCCGCTCACGTATCTGCACATCGCCGTGCAGGCGTACCTGAGCACCGGCCTCTTCATCACCGGCCATGATGCGATGCATGGCACGGTGAGCCGCTTCCGGTGGGTGAACCAGGCCGTGGGCACGGTCGCCTGCTTCCTCTTCGCCGGGCTCTCCTACCGGCGCCTGGTGGTCAACCACCGCGCCCACCACGCCGACCCCACCGGCCCGGACGACCCGGACTTCTCCACTCGCACCCAGTCCTTCTGGCTTTGGTTCGCCACCTTCATGGTGCGCTACACCACCTGGCTTCAAATCCTGGTCATGGCGGCCAAGTTCAATCTGTTGCTGCACCTCGGAGTGGCGCAGTGGCGGCTTCTGGCCTTCTGGGTGGTGCCCTCGGTGCTCGGCACGGTGCAGCTCTTCTACTTTGGCACCTTCCTGCCCCACCGGCGGCCGGACACTCCGGACATGGCTCCCCACCACGCCCGCTCCCTGCCGCGCAACCACCTGTGGGCCATGCTCTCCTGCTACTTCTTTGGCTACCACTGGGAGCACCACCAGTCGCCCTCCACCCCCTGGTGGCGCCTGTGGAAGATGAGCGACGCCCGCGAGCCGGTGGCCCGGTTGTAACTCGATTCGGGTTCGGGCGTACTGAAGGGAACCATGCGCCAGACGCCGCCCGAGCCCCTGGGGTCCGAGATCACCTCTGAGTCGCTGTACCTGCGACGGCGCGAGTTCATCAAGAACGCCGCTCTCTTCACCGGTACCGCCGCGGCCGTAGGGGCCAGTCTCCAGCTTCTCAGCAACCGGCCCACCGGTAGTGGAGGTCCCCCGCTGCTGGCTACGCCGGGCGAGGCCCCCAAGGTGGTGCGGCCTCGCGGCCCGTATGACACCGATGAGCGGGCCACGTCCTACGAGGACGCCACCACCTACAACAACTTCTACGAGTTCGGCCTCGACAAGGGCGAGCCCGCCGAGAACGCGCACACCCTCAAGCCTCGGCCGTGGACGGTCGTCATCGACGGCGAGGTGCACAAGCCCCAGCGGGTGGACATGGACACGCTGCAGTCCTGGTTCCCGCTCGAGGAGCGCGTCTACCGCATGCGCTGCGTGGAGGCCTGGTCCATGGTGATTCCGTGGCTCGGCTTTCCGCTAGCGGGGCTGCTGCGGCGCGTGGAGCCCACCGGCAAGGCGAAGTACGTGGCCTTCACCACCCTCAAGGACCCCGAGCAGATGCCGGGCCAGAAGTACCCCGTGCTGGACTGGCCCTACGTCGAGGGGCTCCGTCTGGACGAGGCCCTGCATCCTCTCACGATGATGGCGGTGGGCATGTACGGCCGCGTCCTGCCCAACCAGAACGGCGCGCCCCTGCGGCTGGTGGTGCCGTGGAAGTATGGCTTCAAGGGCATCAAATCCATTGTCCGCATCTCTCTCACCGAGAAGCAGCCGCCCACCACCTGGAATCGCTCCAACCCCAGCGAGTACGGCTTCTACGCCAACGTGAATCCCGAGGTGGCGCACCCGCGCTGGAGCCAGGCCTCCGAGCGCCGCATCGGAGAGCTCCGACGCCGGCCCACGTTGCCCTTCAACGGCTACGCCGAGCAGGTGGCCAGCCTTTACAAGGGCATGGATCTGCGCAGCAACTACTGACGCCCATGGCCGCTCCTCCGCACCCCTGGCTCAAGCCGGCTGTCCTCGTAGGCGGCCTCTTCCCGTTGGCCTTCCTGGCGCTCCAGTTCGCGCAGGGGACGCTCGGTGCCAACCCCATCGAGCGCGTGCTCAACCAGACGGGGCTGCTTGCCCTCATCCTCCTGGTGGCGTCACTCGCGTGCACGCCGCTCAAGGTGGTGTCCGGGTGGACGTGGCCCATCCGCCTGCGCAAGCTGCTGGGCCTGCTGGGCTTCGCCTACGCCTCGCTGCACTTCCTCACCTACGCCGTGCTGGACCAGGGGCTCGCGTTCGATGTCATCCTCGAGGACATCGCGAAGCGGCCCTTCATCACCGTGGGCTTCCTGGCGCTGGTGCTCCTGGTGCCGCTGGCCGTCACCAGCACGAATCGCATGGTGCGCCGCATGGGCTTTCCCGCCTGGCAGCGGCTGCACCGGCTGGCCTATGTGGCCGCCTCGCTGGGCGTGGTGCACTTCGTCTGGCGCGTGAAGAAGGACCTCACCGAGCCGCTCATCTACGGGGGCGTGCTGGTGCTGCTCTTCGCCATCCGAGTGGTCGAGGCCGTGCGCAAGCGTCGAGCGCGCACTGCGGCCTCAGTCCCTGCCCGCTCGGTGTAGAGCGGCACTCCTCCGAGCGGCCAGCTCAGCCCTTCTTGGCCGGCGGCAAGATGGTGTCCACCAGCGTCATCAGCTGGGCGCAGCTCACCGGCTTGCGCACGAAGGCGTTGATGCCCGCTTTCTGGCAGTGGCCGGGAGCACGCCCGGGCCCATCCAGAGAGATTCACCCTCAGCAGACTCTCAATCACACGAGCAGCCAGGTGCTCCACGGAGGCCCTTGGGAGGCTGACGGTAACGTGCGCTCTGGCGAGGGATGGCTGGGGAGGGGCTGGTGGGGAAGCAGGGGTGGGAGTACCGGCGGAGACGGCCGGAGGGGACAGTGTTGTATGCGGCGGTGAGGGACAACCTCGCCACGATGCTGGCGGAGGCGACCGAGCTGGGGCGCGGCCTGCCCTGGTACGTAGAGCGGGACTTCGCCAGGTACCTGGAGTGCGGAGTGTTGGCGCATGGCTTCGCGCGGGTGCGCTGCGAGAGTTGTAAGGACGAACTTCTCGTCGCCTTCTCGTGCAAGGGACGAGGGGTGTGCCCGTCCTGCAATGCAGGAGAAGGAGCCGACCTCCGCGCAGGTGACGGAGTGGGTGGAGATGCTCTACGACCAGGCGCTGCTCACCGAGGGCAGCAGCGTGGAGGATCCGAACCGCTTCGCGCGGCGGATGACGGCGCTGATGACGCAGCTCGCGGGGCAGCCGAAGCACACGCCCGCGGGCGCGGTGGCCGCTGGCCCCGAGACGCCCACGTCGGAGGCGGAGCCCTCTGCGGGAGCCGCGGTGGCCGCCGGCCCCGAGACGCCCGTCCGGCCCAACTGAGCGGCGGGGGCGCGTAGAAAGAAAGGGGCGAGGCACACAGCCTCGCCCCTTTTTCACATCAGGGAGTGGGCCCGCTGGCTACGGAAGCAGCACGCGGAGGCTCACCCCCCCGGGCCCCACACTGAGCGAGGCAGTCTTGGGCGGCTCCTCGCGTTTCCCCAGAATCAAGCCGACGACAGCGGCGCCAACTCCCACGCCCGCGCTCACGCCAGCTACCACGAGGTAGGTCTGGTAGTTGTTGCGGAGAGCAACGATCTCATCCCTGCGATCGGGAGTGGGGGCAGCGCCGTCCTTGTACTCGTTGTCGAGTTTGTTGTAGGCGTCCAAAGACAACACCCCAAAGACGCCCGCCGTGGCAGCGCTCACCCCTGCGACGATCCAGGGAACGACGACCTTCTTGGGCTTCTTATCATCATCTCCCCCGCCCTCCCTCATCACCAGCACGCGCACCGGCGTGCTCCGCTGTCTGGCCCCATCCGCCTGGAGGAAGTACTCACCATCGGCGTCCGGCTTCCACGAGAAGCTGTAGACGCCGTCTTGCTGACGGTTCAGCTTCTCCGTCCGCGCATCACCACCACTCCTTGCCACCGAGAGGCCCAGTTCCTGGGGAGGCTGGAACTTCTCGCACAGGGGCAATTTGTTCATCGCCAGTTCGGCCCGCACCGACACCTCCTGGCCAAGCATCACCACCTGGTCCTGACTGGGCGTCAGGATGCTCAGCCCGGAAGTGCATTGAATCACCGTCACCGTCACCTGCGTAGGCTTCCCCACCCCAGCATGGGACGCCTGGATGATGTATTCGCCTACCTCGGATGGAGTCCATTCGGTGCTGTAAACGCCTTCCTCCATCACCTGGTTGGGCAGCGCTCCGCTCGGCGTCACCGTGAGGTCCAGCCGCTCTGGATAGAGGGGCCACAACCCTTGGATCACTTGCAATCGGGCCTGTACCGGTACCTTCTCGTCGACCATCACCCCCGCGTTCTGCTCGGGCGTCAGGATGGGCACCCCCGAGTAACGCTTCACGTCGAGAAAGCCGGGGAGGTGCTTGCTGATGTTGGGGGACGTGAACAACTGCGCGAGCGCAATGCTGATCCAGCCTGCCCTGTCTGGTTTGAATTTGGAGGGTCCTGGAATCTGACTGGCGGCCAGACTCTCCTTGCCCAGCTCATTGCCTTGAGAGTCAAAGACGCGCCCACTAATCGCCGTCACCCCAGTCTCGTTCAGGTCAAGCGTGATGAGGACGGCTCGCTGGGCCTTGGTGGCGGTGGCGACGCGGCCAAGGCAGGCCGGGCTGCCCGTATCGGACCTGCATTGGGACCTGTTTGCATCGACCTTGAATTGTTTGACCACCTCGTTCGCGGGCACCACCCCCACGGCATTGCGGTTGATCTCCGCGAAACACGCCGTCTGGAGCACCGCGCGCTTCGAGGCCTCGACGCCCTTGATGATACAGGGATGAAGCACCACGCGCTGTGGCTGGCCCAAAGCCAGGGGGGCGAACAAGAGGGCGATTGCTAGCAGGAGGGGGGACCGCGGATGGAAGGAGCGGTTCACGGACGGAACCTCGAGGGCGTAGGGCGGGATTGAAGCCGGTGTGAAGACCGGATTGACGAATGGTGGCTACGTGGATGGCCCGTACCATGCTATCCCCGCTTCTGTCTGGTTCGTCAAAGGGTTTGGAGGTCACCGTGATACTGCGCAAGGTCCTTGGAGCGCTGCTGGTGTTGGGGGCGCTCGAGGGGTGCAAGGCTCCGGGCAGCTGCGAGCAGGACGCAGAGTGCCCTCAGGCACAATTCTGCGACAAAAACGTGAATATGTGCTTTTCCAACCGGTACTCAGCGCTGAGCATCACGCTGTCGCCGCCACTCCAACAGAACAACTTCGTGGGCGGAGGTCCGTTGCGAGTAGAGGGCCGGCTGACGCTCGACCCAGGTTCGCGTCCTGTCTACCCAGCGCAACTGAACCTCAATGTGACTCCTCCCAATGGGACGCCCACGAGCATCACGCTCCAGAGCACGGCGGAAGGGACGTACAGCGCCGAGTGGACGCCCCCTCCGGGGGAAGGGACGTACACCCTCGAGGTGGCCCATCCCGAGTCCTGGGGACCGAGGGACACCCTGCAGGTGAAGGTGGATCGCACCGCGCCGGTGCTGGCGCTGCAGGTGCCCGAGGCGCAGCCTGCGGCACCCAAGGACGGCTTCAGCTATGCGGACCCGCAGGCGGACAAGGCGTGGGCTCGCGACCAGACCGTGACGGCCCGGGTGGAGGTGGAGGAGGATCCAGCGGGCTTTGATCCAGCGGACCTCCGGGTGGTGGTGAAGGGGCACGCCGGAGGTACGAACGTGACGGACCTCACGGTGAATCAGGTGACGACATCGTGCACCAAGGCCTACTGCGGCACGGTGGACGTGCCCCTGTGGCGCCCGGGGCTCGAGGCCTTCCGCGGCGACTTCCAGCTCGAGGTGACGGCGAAGGACAAGGTCGGCAACGAGCGCTCGGCCAGCGGCACCATCCCCGTGACGCGCTGGAAGTGGGTGTTCGATGGGGCGACCGGGCCCATCCTGTCTACCCCCGCCATTGGCGACAAGGGGACCATCTACTTCGGCACCAGCGACACCAACGGCAAGGTCTTCGCCCTCAACCCCGAGGGAACCCTGAAATGGCAGAACCCACTCGGTCCGGTGAGCGGTAGCCCGGCCGTGGGACGAACCTCGGATGGAACCGATCGCGTCTACGTGGGAGCCGCTCCCGCTGTCTCCGGGGGCGTCTTGTTCAGCCTGGATGGCAACAACGGCAATCCGACAGCGCAGTGCCCGGAGGAAGGCCGGAACCTCGGCTGGGAACCTGTCGTCTCAGGCGTGGCGATCACGAGCGCGTCACCCGGTCCAGGTTTTCCATCGGCTGAAACCGGGATTGCCATCACTCGGCAGTTCACGTCGCCCAGGTTCCAGCCTGATTTCCCCGGCTCGTGCTCCTCCCTGGGCGGTCAAACCGCCCTGGTCGGGGCGAGCGTGATCACGAAGGGAGCCGATTACTACTTCAGCACTTTCGCCCCGACGTTGGACCCGTCGCCGGACGCGCCACCGTTCGACATGTTCATCGATGCCTTCAGCTTCGGGAGCGGTGGAGGAGTCACCACCAAGCAGGGATACAACACGCCGAATCCGCGGGCTCCGGTGACGGGCATGGCCCTCGTGGAGAGCAACCGGGGCACCCTGACGCTGGTTGCCGCAGGCTTGACCTCGCCGAAGCAGGGTGGAGTCGAGGCCCACGACGCAACGGAGGGGCGAAGCGCGGCCTGGCGCTACCCGGCCTCCTTCGAGGGAGTGGCGCCTGTGAGGAACCTAGCCATCGGAGCGGGCAATGTCGTGTTCTTCGGCCACGAGGACTCGACGGGCTCAGCGCCACTGACGGCGATCGACCTGTTCTCCACGGCCCCCCGCGCCAGCGTTCCGAATGCGGGTAGCTTTCCTGGGTCTCCGGTCCTGGGGGCTTCCGGTGTTCTCTATACCGCCTCCGCGACAGGGCCCGCCGCTGCTATTGGCGAGGTATCCGTCTGGAGCGCGAATGACCTGACGCTGCGTTGGAAGCTCAGCGACAGCGTCGGACGCGCGCAAGCCTCGCCGTCTCTGGACTGCGCACGCCAGGCGGATGGAACCCCCGCTGCTCAGCCCAAGGGCGTACTGTACGTACCCGGCCTGGACGGTCGGCTGTATGCGCTCGTCGTGGATAGCCCGGGCCTGGAGAAGAATGCCCCCTGGCCCAAGTACCAGCACGATGCGCGCAACACCGGCAATGTCGCGATGCCGATCACGAACTGCCCCTGACAGGCCTTCAGGGGCTGCAATCCATCCCCATCCCAGGAGGCCCGCCCACCCGGGCCTCCCGTGGGCAGGCCCCTGAGTCGGCGTGCCCGCCCACAGCCGCGCCCTGACGCCCACCCAGCTACGACACCGGATGCCGTGGTTGGCGGCCGAGCCAGCGCATCCCCGTGAACCGGGGACGCGCTTGGGGTAGCCTTCGATCCCTGACTTTGCCCCTGGGGGGGCCACGAAGGCCGAGGACATGTCATGCGGCTGAGCGAGGAGCGACACGTGGAGTTCCACTTCAACCGGACATGGGGCGCTGGAGACACGAATTCATGAGACACGCGTATACGCGAGCACTGTTGCTCCTGGCGCTCCTCACCACCGGCGTGGCCGTAGCGGAGCCGGACACCTTCGGTCTGGGAACGAGTCGGGATAGCGACTTCAACGCGGGCACTTCCTCGATCGTCAACGCCTACGCCCGGGTCACGACACCGTTGGCGCCGGGAGACCTGGAGATCTCCATCGACAGCGTGAGGCCTGGCTCGGTAAGTGGACGGGATACGAACGCCAACGCCTTCCAGGCAGGCGATCTGGTGATGGTCCTGCAGACGACCGGCGCCGTGCCCACCATCCCGACCGGCCTGACCACGATGGTCGATCTCGAGGCCTACGGTGTCGGGAAGTGGGAGTTCGCTCGACTCAAGGCGCCCACCGATAGCAGCAAGCTGACCCTCACGGCTCCACTCGTCCATGGGTACCCGGTGTACGTCACCCAGGTCATCCGGGTTCCCGAATACAACGATGTCTCGGTGGGCAACAACAAGGCCATCACGGCCAGGCCTTGGGATGGAAAAACGGGTGGCGTCCTCGCCTTCCTGGCCGATGGAAACGTCACCGTCACCGGCACGGACAGCAACGCCGGCACCATCAATGCCGATGGACAGGGGTTCCGCGGGGGAGCGTACAAGCCGGACTTGGACGACACCTCTGGTTGTACGAACAATTCCGGCCCTTCCCCAGCCTATGCCCAGAAGGGCGAGGGTGTGGATAGCACGCGCTACACCGCAGAAGGCACTGGTGACCTGGGTAGCAATGAAGGAGCGGGTCGCGGCAACTTCGCGAACGGAGGAGGTGGAGGGATCTGCTCCGTTTCAGGAGGAGGAGGCGGCGGCGGAAACGCTGCGAATGGTGGTAGAGGAGGGCCTGCGAGCACGACGGGTGGAATGGGGGGAGTGCCGCTGGTCTACTCCCTGGTCGATCGCCTCACCTTTGGAGGCGGTGGAGGAAGTGGCCATGGACCACGCCTCGACTTGAGTCAGTCGGATGGAGGAAAAGGAGGCGGCATCGTCTTCATCCGGGCACTGACTTTGACCGTGGACGACGAAAACGCCATCAGCGCCTCTGGCAATAAGGGCGATAGCGGCGGCACCAGGGTTCTTCCAAGCACCAGAGCCGATGGTGGTGGTGGTGGCGGGGCGGGAGGCACCATCGTCGTGAGACTGAGGGATGCACTCAACTGTAACAATGAAACCGTCATTTCGGCCAGGGGAGGAGCTGGAGGAACTGCGGACTCCAACGCCAATCCAATACCGGGCGCGGGAGGAGGTGGCGGTGGAGGCCGAGTGCTCTACCAGGTGGGCACGACCGTGGTGTCGTCGGTGGAGAAGTGCTCCAACGCCATCGCGACAACGTCAGGCGCCATTGGTGGAGTGCCGAACGGCTCGGCGGGCGGAGCCGGTTTCATCTCCTCGCTCCCGGGTCCGTTTCCCACGCTGTTGGCACCGACGTTGGACGCGATGGCCGCGTACACCAACCAGCGAAGGCCCACCATCCAGGGAGGGCTCTCGAACACCGCATACGCGGGCCGTCAGGTGGTCATCTACCAGGGCCACTTGGAGGTAGGGCGCACGTACGCCGACGCCACCGGACGTTTCTCCTTCAAGATGCCGCAGAACCTCGTGGATGGTCAGTACTCCATCGCGGCGGCCTTCGCCTATCAGGGGGTCCAGAGTCCGAAGAGCCAGCCCCAGACCTTCACGGTGGATGGGACCATCCCGGCGCAGCCCCTGGTGGATCTGCTCGCCGCGCGGGCGGCCGAGGCCAACATGCTCATCGGCAAGCCTGACCTGGAGACCGGCACCGACAAGCTCTACATCAGCGGAAGGTCGGAGCCGGGAAGCACCGTCACGGTGCAGCAAACCGGTCCGAATGCCTTCTCCGATTCGGTGTCGGGCACCGCGGATGGCTTGGGCAAGTGGAGGGTGAGCATCGCCCAAACCGCCATCGTGGAGACCGTCAATGCCACACTCACGGTGACGGCGGTGGATAGGGCGAACAACGCGAGCCCAGGACCGGCGACCACGCTGACCTTCCGTCTGGACACCCAGCTACCGGCAGCCCCCGCGCTGCTGACAGTGGGAGGGGAGACGCCAGGAGGAGCCGTGCCCGTCAATTCGCTCCGTCCGGTCCTGGAAGGCTCGGCGGATAGCGGAAACCGGGTGGAGCTGACGCTGACCAGGACGGGCGGGAGCCCGGAAGCCCCTCAGACCCTCCAGACGATCTCGGTCGCGGGACGCTGGAAGGCCGCTCCGCCGGTCGATCTGACGCACAATGCCACCTACACCGTGACGATGAAGGCAATCGATGCGGCCGGCAACGAGAAGTCCAATGATCTCCCATCCCCGACCTTCACCGTGGATGCGGAGAAACCCGCCCCCCCCGTGTTCGGCAAACTGGGAATCACCCCAGGAAGAGATGCGAGCCCTGGCATGCTCATCGGCAAGCCCGACCTGGATCCTTCCACGAGGCAACTCGCCATCCGCGGCACCGCGGAATCGGGGAGTCGC
Source organism: Archangium lansingense (assembly GCF_026626635.1). Classification (GTDB taxonomy): domain Bacteria; phylum Myxococcota; class Myxococcia; order Myxococcales; family Myxococcaceae; genus Archangium; species Archangium lansingense. The sequence continues at coordinate 11,147,124 of NZ_JAPNKA010000001.1, read as the reverse complement.
GTCACGGTGCGCCAGCTCGACTCGGCCGGCGTGGAGGTCTCGGCCACGACGGTCACCGCCAACGGTGGAGCATGGCAGGTAGACTTCGCGCAGACGCTGGATGTCGCGGGTGCCACGTTCACGCTGGAGGTGAAGGCGGAGGATGCGGCGCACAACGTGAGCGCGGCGACCACGCTGGGGTTCAAGCTGGACACGCAGAATCCCCAACCCCCCACCAGCATCACGGTGGCAGGAGTGACGCCGTACGCCAACTGCACCGTAACTCCTACCAACTACGTCAAGGTCAACCAACCGTTGATCCAGGGAATGGCTGAAGCCAGAGGCACGGTGAGCGTGACCCTGAATCCCGTCGTCAGCATCCCGTCGACGGTGGTGAATGGCCAGTCGGGCCCGGGAAGCTGGAGCGTCTCGCCCACCAGCTCGTCATTGGATGACCGCGCCTATGAACTGACTGTGAAGGTGAAGGACGAAGCAGGGAATGAGAGCGAGGCGGCCACCTCCTGTTTCTTCGTGGATGCGAACAGGCCAGACAAGCCGGGGTTCGTCTCCATCGTGGTGGGGGCGACGACGACACCCGCTGTCAGCGGCATGCTCATTGGCCGCCCCTTGCTGAGCGCGGTCTCGGACACACCGGCGCCGAATGGCACGCTCAGTATCAGTGGCACTGCAGTGGGTGCCAAACTGCACCTGAATCTGATCCCGCAGAACCCGGCGGTGAGTGAGGTTCCAACCACATTGACCCTCACGTCCGGAACCTGGAGTAGCGCCTGGCCCGGGTTGGTGAGTGGCAAGTACGCGCTGGAGGCCAGGGTGGAGGATGCGGCCGGCCACAAGAGTGATCCGGCAACGTTCTACTTCGAGCTGGATCTCATTCCTCCGACCATCACCTTCACCAAGACCCCGGACGGCCTGACCGCCTCCAAGGACTATGTCTTTGGCTTCCAACCTTCGGAGGCCGTGAAGCCGTTGTCGTCCTACCGCTGCTCGCTCAAGGAGAAGGATGGGCCGACGACCGCGTTCCCGAATTGTTCCAATCCGTTCTTCGGTGCGGTGACCCGGTCGGGTGAGTACACGCTTCAGGTCTGGGCAACGGACCTGGCCGGAAACGAGACTGACAATGCAGCGGCCCCTACCTACACCTGGCGGGTGGATGACAACCAACCCCTCGGCAAGATCTTGAATTGGGACACCGGGCTCCTGGGCAAGGACCGCCTCCCCGTTGCCACCGGCGGCGGCACGAGCCTGGATGAGGTGACGTTCGTGCTCCAGGCCGACAAGGACAACATGAAGATCGGGTGCAAGCGGGAGGGCCAGGAGTGGGAGGAGCCCTGTTGCCCAGACGCCGAGCTCATCACCAATCCGGCCCCCGCCACGCCAGAGCGGCCCATCTGTATCAAGACCTATCCAGCTCTCGCGGAAGGCGATCACGTCTTCACCGTGAAGGCCTACTCGAGGGACCTGGGCATCGAAACGCCAGAGAGCTCACGAGTCGAGTACAAGTGGTTCGTGGATCAGCAGGCCCCCATCACCCTCATCACCACCCAGCTCAACAGCTGGATATCCACTGACTATGTCCAGGTGAATTTCGTCACGCCGAACGAGCCCAAGGGAGTGGACCGCTTCGATTGCGAGCTCAATGGTGAGACGTTCACGACGGAAAACAACTTCGTGGTGGTCAACTTTCCCAGGGAGGGAGGAGACAAGCCCTACACCCTCAAGATAAGGGCTATCGACAAGGCCGGCATCCCAGAGGTCACGCCCGTGCAACTCTCCTGGACGGTCGATCGCCAGGACCCGGCGACGCCCGGCGTCGAGTTGCCCACGGAGGGAGGGCGCTACAAGGACCTGACCTTGAAGGGAACGGCGGCCGGAGAAGGCTTCAGCACCATCTCCGCCTACCTGGACGATGATGTCCTGACGCCCGTCGGAACGGCGGTGGCCGCGGACAACGCGAATGGGGACTGGCAGCTCGTCATTCCGGCCGAGCGCAAGCCGAAGGATGGCCCCCATTTCGTCAGGCTCAAGGTCACGGACAGAGCTGGAAATACGGGCGAGCTGTCGGGGCAGATCAACTTCGTCATGGACAATGAGCCCCCCGGCGTGACGATCCAAGGGCCTGACAAGAACTCGGCCAGCCGCTCCGCCACGTTCAACCTCACCTCGAATGAAGAGGGGGTGACCTTCAAGTGCAAGCTGGATGTCCAGGGCGAGCCCACGGATTGCGGCCCGCAGTTGTCGGTCTCCGACCTCGAGGAAGGGCCCCATACGCTCAACGTCTACGCAGTGGACATCGCTGGCAACCGAACGGAGACGAGCTTCAGCTGGAGCGTCTACCTGGGCCGGGACATCCGCGCTGAAGGCGGAGGGTTGGGCTGCTCGACCTCGAAGGGGTCTCCAACGCTGTGGCTGCTCGGACTGCTCGGAATCCTGGGCAAGGCGGTCTCCCGGCGCCGCGGAATGGCGGGTAGCAGGCAGTAATGCGACAACGGGTGTGTGGAGGAGCCGCGACTCTTCCACACACCCGCCACCCGGTGCTCGCCCTGCGCCGTGAGCGAGGAGGTCTCTCGAGCTTGCTTGAGGTGTGGAGGCAGGAGGCGTGTCTTGGCGTACGAGAAGGGAGCAGGCGGGGTGAGAGCGATTGTGGAGCACCTGGGGTTGCCCACGGAGAGTGCGCGCCTGGCCCCTGCGCGAGGGCCACGCCAGGCTGCGTGGTGTTGAAGCTCAAGACACCCAAGAAACCCAGGGCTTCTGCCGCGCACCTCATGGGAGGGCGGCCTGGGCTGGCGTGTACTCAAGGGGGCTGCGCGGCTTCTCCACCAGCCTGGGGCATTGCTCGGCCGGCCTCTGTCCGCGGCCCTCCTCGGCCCCTCCGCTCTCGTCCTCGCCTTCAACAGTCCTTCCATCCTTCTTAGACGTATACGGGCGGAGTGCCAGGCGGCGGGTTCGATTCCCGCCGCCTCCACTCTTCTAGGCCTCGGGTTCTTTGTAACCAGAGGCCATCTTTCTCTTCCACCCCAGGCCGCGAGCTGTTCGCAACCCTTCGTCAGCAATTCTCCTGGCACATCATGGCGTCCGCTTCCAGACCGAGCCCCACCACTGGATGGGTCACGCTTCTGCTCCTGACCCTCCTCGCGGGCTGTACGGCGACAGGCTCGGGCAGGGCCCTCGCGCCAGTGCTTCGGGGGCGGACCGGGTCACCGCCGAGTGGATTGGTCTTCATCCAGGGAGATGCTCGAAAGGGCGCCGACCTCTGGCTCCAATCCATGGATGGCCAACATCAATGGCCCCTGACGTCCAGCGGCAAGGTGAGCTTCTACGCCGGAGCGGCCATCTCTCCCGATGGGAAGCAGGTGGCCTGGGTCGAATTCCAGGCCCCTGGCTCCCGCCGAGGCCCGGAGGGCGGCTGGAACAAGCTCTTCATCGTCAACGCGGACGGGACCGCACGTCGCGAGCTGCTGGACCTGACGCGGCAGCCCCTGCCGGAGGGGCAACTCATGGCGCGGCATTTCCGCTGGTCCGATGACGGGAAGAGCATCGCCTTCGTTCTCGAGCACCTCGCCTCGAAGGAAGACCCCTGGGCATGTGGGCGGGTGTTCCTCTATTCCGTGGACGTGGCGTCGGGCCACCTCTCCCCTCTGCCCGAGGTGGGGCTCCTGGGTCACGTCACGCTGCTCGATTGGTGGCCGGCACGTGAGGAACTCACGCTGTATGTCGAGTGCGCGCTGCGCCCGGAGGAGGGCGTCAGCTACTACCTGCCCCCGATGAGCACCCTCGTGGCCGTGCTCCGGGTGAGCGATGGCGCGCTGCGGACGGAGGTCGCCTCCGAGCCTTCGCTGTCCCCGGATGGGACCTTTGTCTTCCTCCCCTCGCGACCGCGCTTCCGCTCCACGCCCACCGTCTACCGGACGGCGGCTCTCGGAGGACCGCTCGCCCTGACCCTCGCCGCGCCGCTCGTGTTGCCCTACCGGTACGTGGGACGGCTCACCTGGCTGCACCGCTCCCTGGCCGCACTCGTCAGTGCCACGCGGTGGGAGGGGCCTGGCATGGAATGCGTGGGCACGCAGCCGCAACCGCGGACGTTGTTCCGGTTGAACCCGGCAACGGGCGCACTCCAGCAGGTGCGGGCGGATGCCACCGCGCTGAACGTGGTGGCCATCAGCCCCGATGACACGCACGCCCTCGTCGGCATCATCACCGGCATGAGCGAGGAGCCCAGCATCATCTGTGGCAAGAGCCCCGCCGAGCGGCTGTTCCTCGTGCCGCTGGAGGACCTCGCGAGTGAACTGCCCCTCGAGGAGCTCCAGCGCCGCGGCACACCGCTCACGCCCCCTCGCGCGTGGAGTTCCACGCGGGCCTTCTTCGAATACGTGGGCTGGGTGCGGTGAGTCGGCCCGGGTGATGGCCGTCTACGCCAGGAGGACGGCCGGTTCGTTGCTAGTGACGCCCTCCTCGCGGAGCGGCAGGTGCCGACTCGTCTGACACCTTCGCCTGGGCGGGCGCTGATCCCCTCCCCGGATACCTTGCCGCTGCGGAGTGCGTCCTACTCGATGGCGCGGTAGACGCCGCCGGTGGCCTTGGCCAGTTGCAGCATCAGCTCGCGCGACTTGGGCTTGTTGTCACTTTTGAAGCTGCCCATCAGGAAGGCGACGGTATTCACCACCACCTTCCGCTGGGCATTCCAGGCGGCCACGTCCTCGAGGATCTCCGCGTGGGCCTTCTTCTTTCCGTCCGTCGGCATGCCGTCGGTGAGGAAGTAGACGGCGTCCACCTCGGAGTCGGCGAAGGCCTTCTCCAGAGCGCCGTGGATGTTGGTGCCACCCCCCTGCTGAAGCGCGCCCACGTACTGCACCGCCTCCTGCACCGACCGCGGCGTGGCCGCGACGAGGCGAGGCTTCCACGTCTGCACGCGCGTGGAGAAGACGACGAGGTTGAACTTCGCGTCATCCGGGAGCTGCTCCTTCAGCACGGACTGTAACTCGCGCTGCACGAACTGGAGCCGGGTGATCGACTCGCCCCGGTTGGTGGTGAAACGCGCCTCCATGCTGCCGGAGATGTCCACCACGAAGATGGCGCGCTTGCTGCGGAGGGTGCCGTACACCGGGCTGCGCGGCTTGATGGTCTCCAGGATCTTGCGCGCCTCCTCCTTGTGGTCCCCGAAGGTGAACTCGTCGAGGATGATGAACTTGTTCTCCGCGTCGGTGATGGCGTCCTTGAGCACGCGCAGCACCTTCAGCTTGTCATCGTTGAAGGAATACGTTCCCAGCACCCCGCGCACCTCGCGCGACGTCATGCCGAGGATGTGATCGTCCATCATCTTCACCGCCTGCACCATGTCGCCGCTGAAGGTGAGGCTCGGGACGAGCTGCTGGATTTGCGAGGAGCTGAAGCCCTCGGGGCGGCTGGAGATGGCTGTCTGGAGCACGTTCATCTTGCCGTCGGTGAAGTCCTCCTTCTGGAGCGCCGCGGCGAGTGTGCGGACGTCCGCGTCCGGCCATGCGCCCACCTGGTTCACCAGCAGCGGCGTCATCTCGCCAGTGCTGCTGCCCCGGGTTGACGCGCTGACGCTGGTGGACGCGCTGTCGGTGGCCGCTGGCGCGGCGCTGGAGGCCGCGGGCGCGGCCTTCTGGATGTGGGCGAGGAGCGCCTTGGCCTTCTCCTTCTCGTCGTCGAAGCTGAAAAGGGTGACGAGCTTGCGTTTGTTCTCCGGATCCTCGATGCGGTCCTTGAGCGTCGAGAGCGCCTCGAGCTTGTCTTCGCCGAAGGAGAACGGCTCGACCAGGCGCGCCACTTGTGCGCAGGTGAAGGTGTTGGTGGAAGCCGCGGTCTTCAGGATGGTGAGCTTCGCGTCGGAGAGGTGCTCGTCGTCCAAGCGAGCTTTGAGCTGCTGGAAGAGCGCACCGTCCATCGCCCGAGCGGGCGCGGGCAGCACCGCGGCGAGCGTGAGACAGATGACCAGACAACTGGAAAGGTTCATGCCTGGAATGGTGAAGGAAGCAGGGGGGCGCGGCAATGCCCCCGGCCGTGCCCCTCGCGGCGGAGGACTCGCACTGCGAGCAGTCGCTGCGCCACCGCGATGATGAACACCTGCCTCATTTGCGAGCTGCAGAAGGTGTCTGCAGAAGGTGTCTGCAGAAGGTGTCAGAGGATTCGTACAGAGCACCGCAGTTGCGGACTGCCTGCTTAGCCAGGAGGACGGCCGGTTCGTTGCCAGTGACGCCCTCCTCGCGGAGCGGCAGATGTCGACTCGTTTCACGAGTGGCGTGGACCTCCTCACCATCATCAAGTGGAAGGAGCTCTACGCGCTCATCGAGACCGCCACGGGCAAGTGCCTCGATGTCGCCAGCGTCATCGAGGGGGTTGTCCTGGGCCACTCCTGACACGCTCGCGGTTCGCGACGTGGGCGCCCTATGTCTTCGCCGTCAGGCCGGACAGGCGCCTCATGAGTCCATCGGCGCCACGAGCTCGCCACACACTCCCGAGGCCTCGTGGCGTCGAACAGGCATCGTGCTTGCACGGCACGGAGTCCCCCTGATTCAAGGAGATGACCCATGAAATCCCTCGGTGCCCGCCTGCTCCTCCTCGTGCCGCTGAGCCTCGCACTCGAGGGCTGTTGCGATCATGGACCCGAAGAAGCCTTGTCCACTCCGCCCGATCGAGAATGCATGACGGGCGTGGAGGTGGGCGATGACATCGCCATCTGGGATTGCGTCGATCAGCAGCACGTCGTCGCGTTCCGGAGAGCGTCGGCACTCTTCGGCTGCTCGGCGGTCCAGGTGCAACGCGTCCCCTGCGGCCAGCTCACCCCCTACGAACAAGCGCTCGATGGAGACCCCTGCGAATACGGGAGGCCACGCGGCGATTGAACGGGAAGTCCGGTGCGCCTACTTCTTCCCGGGCAACCGCAACCAGACGCCCTGGAAGTGCTTCTTCGCCGCCGAACGCGGCAGGGCTGCCGGCTCCGGCCCGCGAAGCTGGAGCTGCTGGCTGAGGGGCCTCGGCCAGCTCAGCCCTTCTTGGGCGGCGGGAGGATGGTGTCCACCAGCGTCATGAGCTGGGCGCAGCTCACCGGCTTGCGCACGAAGGCGTTGATGCCCGCCTTCTGGCCCTTGTTGCGCACCTCGGCGGCGTTCGCGTCACCCGTCATCATCAGGATGGGAATCTTGGCGACCTTCAGGTCGCGGCTGGCTCGCACCGTCGCCGCGAAGTCCGCGCCGTTCATCCCGTCCATGTGGAAGTCGGTGAGGATGAGGTCCACCGGCTGCGACTCCAGCACCTTCAGGCCCGCCTCGGCCGACTCGGCCTCGATGTACTCGAAGGAGCGCGCCATCAGGTAGATCTTCAGCAGCGTCCGGATGGAGCGGCTGTCATCCACCAGCAGCACGCGCTGCGGCTGCACGCCGGGCTCCGGACGGGCGAAGGCGCGCGACTCGGCGCTCGTCACGGCCGCGAAGGCCTTGGCCGTCTCGGCATTCAGCATGCCGAAGGGACGCGCCGGCTCGGACACCGGAGCTGGGGTATGCACCGGCCCAGTGGAGGCAGCAGTCGGCCGCGCCGGCTCATTGGGAGCCGACGTCGGACGTGGCGATGACGTCGCCGCTGCTTCGGGTACAACAGTTGCCGGCTTCATTGGAGAGTCTCCCTGCACTGTCCCCCCTCCACATCCCTATTCGGGAATTCCTGAGTATGTTGTCCGACGGACAGCTCGAAGTCAAAGCGACCTGCTATCCGCCCTTGGAGTTTTTCGCTCGGCTGGGATGAGCTTTTTTACGGCACTTCGAGAACGAACGACTGGCTCTCCACCGGAGGCAACCCGTCTTCGAGCGCCAAGGTGGGAGACAGCTCGTTGGGTACGCGCCACGTCTGGCCAGTGAACTGGACGAGCGTAATGGCGTAGCGGCCAGAAGGCACCGACTTCAGAGCCTCCCGCTTGAGTGGATTCCTCACATCGAGCGCCTGAGGCAGCACGAGCACTCCCAGTGAACTCACGGGCACGGGATACATGCGCGGAGTGCCATCGGGATTGCGGAGGGCATCCATCAGGGCCGGGTCCGGCGCGAGCGTCGCGGCGAGCACCACCTGGTCCGGCAGTCCGTCGCTGGTGCCATCGGCCCGGGGGTAGTCGGTGCCCACGGCATCGAGGAGGCCATCGCGATCCAGGTCGTTCTCGTCGGCGAGCTTCTGCGCGGCACTGAGTCCTTCCCCGTCCGCCAGCTTGCGCACCAGCACGCGCGGCCACAGCTCCGGCTGGCCGTTCCCGTCGGCGTCGTCGGGCACGCCGTCGGCGTTGTCGTCCACGTAGCGCACCAGCATGGTGGGCGTGTGCGCGTGGATGGACACCACGCCCTCGTTGACCTGCAGGGGCCAGAGCTCGAGCCGTTTGGGGCCCGACGTGGGGTTGAACGAGGTGCCTCCCTCCACGCGGAAGGCGGGCCGCTCGGGGACGGTGTTCGAGTCGCTGAAGCTCACGGAGACGCCGGTGGCAGCCTGGGGCACACCATCCGGGCCCACGGCCACCTCCACCACACGCGGGACGCGGGTGATGGGGTCCACCGCGGCGCCTCCCACGTCTCCGGCGTTGGGCTCGCCGGTGATGCTGTACCAGGGAATGAAGTCCGGGCCGTGGCAGGGCGAGGCGACCGCCAGGCAGGTGTCCGCGTCGATGAAGCCGCGCAGCAGGTAGCGCCCCGGGGCCACGAGGCTGAAGGAGAAGGGCGCGGTGAAGGGGCCGGACGAGCCGGGCTCCGCCGGTCCGAAGAGCTGCTGCGCGGGGATGACGGTGAAGCTCACCGGGCGGCCCGCGCCTTGGGGCGGAGGCGGACGCTCGGCGTCATAGAGCAGGACGATGGCGTTGCCGCGGGCGCGGCTCTGCACCACCACCTGTCCGTCGATGCGGGCCAGCTTCTGGTTCTGGCGCTGGTCCGCGGTGGGCACCACGGGTGGGGGCTCGCAGCCGGTGGCGAGCACGGACGCCAGGGCCAGGCCTACCAGGCTCTTCGAGCAGGGGACGCTCATGGGGTCACCGTCAGGATGGCGAGCACGCGGCGCTCGATGCGGTTGCCGAAGGGGTGCTGGGCGTGCGTGGGGCCCAGGTTGGAGCCCACCAGCGCCACTGACACCCGGTCCTTCACAGGCGTGTAGCCCACGCGGGCGTTGATGACGGTGTAGGCGGGCAGCGAGTTGGCCAGCGGCTCGATGACGGTGGGGTCCTTCGACGCGGGCTCTCGCTCCACCCAGGTGGTGTTGGACGTCCAGGCCACGTCCACGCCCAGCTCCAGCGCCTGGCGCGTGCGGTAGGTGACGCCGCCGTAGAGCTTGAATTGGGGTGCCTGGCTGCAGGGGCCGCACAGGCCATCCTCGCCCTCGGCCGACACCTGCTGGAAGGCGGCGTTGGCCTTGATGCCGAGGCCATCCACCGGGGCCAGCGTCACACCGGCCTCGGCTCCGCGCGCGGTGTAGACGGCCGCTTCGTTCTCGAAGAGGGAGCGGCCCAGCAGGTACGTGCCCGTGGTGGCGTCCCAGGACTCCTCCGCCGGCAGGGGCCTCACCGCGGACAGGTGGATGAGGTTGCTCACCCGGTTCTGGTACAGGGCCACGTCCCAGTCCATGCCCAGGCTGGGGGCCTCGCCGCGGTAGCCCAGCTCAAGCGCCACCATCTGCTCCGCCTGGAGCGCCCGGTTGCCGCTGGAGAGCGCGCTGGCGCCGTTGACGCTCGGGATGGGGATATGCACGTCCATGTAGCTTTCCAGGAACGTGGGCACGCGGAAGGCCGAGGCAGCGCTGGCGCGGAAGGCATGGCCCTCGAAGGGCATGAAGACAGCGGACACGCGCGGCGAGTGGGCGAGGCCCGGCTGGCCCTTGTCCAGCAGCGGGTGACGGTCCACGCGGTAGGAGGCCACCACGCGCAGGGGCTCCGCCAGGCGCCACTCGTCCTGCACGAAGGCCGCGGCGTGGATCTCCTCGCGCAGGGGGCCCAGGTAGCTCCACGCCACGCGCTTGAGGCGGCCCTCCACGCCCACGTTCACATGGTGCTCGCCCAGCAGCTCGAAGCGCTTGCTGTAGAGCACTTCACCGTTGAAGAGGTTGGATTCAACGTGCGTGGCCAGCGAGCGCTGGCCCACGGCCTCGAACTGCGGCCCCGCGTCCACCGAGAGGTGGTTCCAGAAGGCCTTCACCTTCAGGGGCCCCAGCTCCGCGTCCGCCTTGGCGAAGGCGCTCACCCCGTCCAGGTAGAAGTTGCGCAGCACGCCCAGCGGGTAGGCTTCCGTGTAGTAGCGGTTGACGCCGCCGGACAGGCCCAGCGTGGCACCCGAGTCGAACTGGTAGTGGGTGGCCAGGCTTCCCCGTGCGCTGCGCACGCCCAGGTCGGGTTGGGGGTCCACCACCGCCATGTCCGGCCGGTCCCCCGCGAAGTCGCGGCTCCACTTGTCCGCCTGGATGTACGCCGCCGAGGCGCGGTAGCGCAGCCCGCCCGTGCCGCCATGGCTCACGAAGCTGCCGCCCGCGGTGTTGCCGTTGCCGCCCTGGACCTGGAAGCGCGCCTTGGGGCCGGTGCCCGGAGGGCGGGTGATGATGTTGACCACGCCCAGCATGGCGTTGGCGCCGTAGAGCGCGCTGCCCGGGCCGCGGATGACCTCGATGCGCTCGATGTCCTGCAGCTCCACCGGGATGGACGACCAGAGCGTCATGCCCAGGAAGTCCTGGTACTCGGTGCGGCCGTCCACCAGCACCAGCACCTTGTTGGCGACGCGCTGGTTGAAGCCGCGTATCGAGAGGTTGGCGCTGGCCGGCCCCAGCATCATCACCTCGGCGCCCGGCACGCGGCGCAGCAGCTCCGGCAGGCTGGTGGCGCCCGACAGGCGGATGTCCTCGGCGGTGATGACGGTGGTGGCGTTGGGCGCCTCCAGCGAGGACTGGGCGCGGCGGCTGGCCGTCACCACGAGCTCCTCGTAGGGCACCGCTCCCTCGTCCTCCGCGGAGGCTGCCTCGGCTTCGGCGTCGGGGACCGCGTCGTCAAACGTGGGCTTCGCGGGGCTGGCAGCGGGCGGTGCCGTGGGCAGGGACTCGGCGCGGGCGATGGCCTTCTCCAGCCGCTCGACCAGGACCGCGAGCGACCGGGCCGCCTCGGCGCCGGGAGCCGCGGGCATGGGGGGCAGTCCGGGCTTCTTCCCCGGCACCGCTGGCTCGGTGGGCTTCGCCGCCTCGGCCTGCTTTGTCGCCTCGGCGGCCCGCAGCGCCTCCTCCAGCTTCACCAGTGCGGCCTGCGCGTTGGCCATGTCCGGCGGGTTGGCGGAGATGTAACGCCGCAAGTAGTCCGCCGCCTCGGTCAACCTGCCCGCGTCCTGGTAGGCGCGGGCGATGTTGAAGAGGACGTTGGGGTGGGGCTTGATGGAATACGCGACGAGCAGCTCGGCGATGCCCTGGTCGTACTGACCCTGGCCGATGAGGCTCATACCGTTGCGGAAATGACGGCGGGCCTCCAGGCGCGCGTCGCCGAAGGCACTCCCCGCGTACAACACCAGCGCGAGGGCGCCCGCTCGCTTCAGGGCGGTCGGGTTCATCACAATCTCAGTAAGGGTCGTCCTTGTACCCGGCGGAGTTCCTGTCCGACGCGGAGCGGGAACCGGACTTCTTCTTCAGCTTCTGCTGGTGGCGCACCACGGGCCCCTCGCCCTCGGCGATGACGGTGACCCGCTGGTAGCCCTCCATCGCGAACGTGAGGCGGGCGCTCGCGCGGCCATCGGCGCCAGGAGGCACCGGCAGCTCCACGGGCGTCTCTCCCAGCGTGCGTCCCTGGTACAGCACCTTCGCGCCGCCGGGTACGCTGTCGATCAGGAAGCGGATGGCCACGGGCTCGGCGGTGGCGGACGGAGCGGCCACCACCGCGGACTCAGCGGCAGGCTGCGGCGTCGGGACCGCGGGTGCGGACTCCGTGGCGGGGGCGGGCTGCCCGGCCGGAGGCGTCTTCACCGCCGGAGCCACCGCCTGGATGGGCTCGGGAGTTGGCGGGGACTGGGGCGCGGGAGTGCGCAGGGCTACCACCGCGGCCACGCCCAGGCCGAGCACCAGCGAGCCAGCGAAGAGGGCCAGGGGCAGTGTGCGCCGGGCGGCCGGTTTCGCGGGCGCCTCTTCGACGGCGATGTCCAGCGCCACAGTGCTCGCGCCCGTGGAGCCGGGAGAGGGCAGGGGGCCCGTCTGCGGGCCCGACATGGGACCGCTGCCGGGCGAGGGAATGGCGGTGAGTCCGCTGGTGATGGCGCGCGGGCTGGAGAAGGCCCCGCTGAAGCCCGCGGAGGTGGCGGCGCGGCGGATGGCCTCCAGCCTCATCCATGGACTGGAAGCGCTCCTCGGGGCGCTTGTACAGGCACCGCATCACCAGTGCCTCCACCTCCTGCGGCACGGTGTGCGCGGGCCAGACAGCGGCGAAGACGGGCGGGGCCTCGTTGAGGTGCTTGAAGATGACGTCGATGCTCTGCGCCGCCATGAAGGGCGGGCGCCCCATCAGCATCTGGAACATCACCACGCCCAGCGAGTACACGTCGCTGCGTGGGTCCGACACATTGCGCGCCTGCTCGGGCGCCATGTACTGCGGCGAGCCGAGGATGACGCCGGCCTGGGTAATCTCCGTCTCGTTGGGCCCGCCGCGGTCCGGCAGGAAGGACTTCACCAGGCCGAAGTCCAGCACCTTCACCACGTCATGATCCTCCTCCTCGTTGAGGACCATGATGTTGGCGGGCTTGAGGTCGCGGTGGATGAGGCCCACCTTGTGAGCTTCGCGCAGCGAGCGCGCCACCTGCTGGGCGATGTTCATCACCCGCATCCACGGCAGCGGCCCGAGCTGGGTGAGGAGCTGCGCCAGCGTCTGCCCCTCCAGGTACTCCATGGCGATGTACAGCACGCCATCGTCCGTGCGGCCGTAGTCGATGATGGTGACGGTGTTGGGGTGGCGCAGCTTGGAGGTGACGGCCGCCTCCAGGAAGAAGCGCTTCTGGAAGCCCGGGTCCTTGCCCTCGCTGTACTGGGGGTTGAGCACCTTGAGCGCCACCAGCCGCTCCAGGGGGGACTGCACCGCCTTGTACACGCGGCCCATGCCGCCCGCGCCGAGCGCCTCCACGATGCGGAACTTGTCGTTGAGGATCCGGCCGATGAGGGGATCTCCGACGTCGGCCGGTGCGCTCTGAGCTTGCGCGCCGCTTTGTACCATGAGCTCCCCCGCCGCCCGCCGCCGGGCGGGGCGAAATGTGACCTATCCCGTATGCTACCACCAGACGCGCCGGCTCCGAAAAGTCGGGAGCTGCCGGATTCCCCTGTTGTAGGGGGCCGACCATACGGCCCCAGCGCCGAGACGTCACGTACCAGACAGGTTCACCTGCCGGGTCCTTCCCTGACGCGCTGCGTTTCTCAGGATTCCCCTCAGGCCGACGCTGGATTTGCGCACCGCGTCAATGCAGTCTCCGACTCCATGGTGATTTCTCCGTGGGTGCGAAGGAGCCGGCTGTTGGCGCCGGTCATGGGAGTGCTGGCGGCCGGGCAGGCGCACGCCCAGGCGGCCGAGCCGGTAGCGGACTCAGGCGATACGGCGTGGATGCTGGTGGCCTCGGCGCTGGTGCTGCTGATGACGCCAGGGTTGGCGCTCTTCTACGGCGGCATGGTGCGGCGCAAGAACGTGCTGGCCACGTTCATGTACTCGTTCTTCGCGTTGGCGCTGGTGACGGTGCAGTGGGTGCTGTTCGGCTATTCGCTGGCCTTCGGCAAGACGCACGGAGGGCTCATCGGCGGCGCGGACTTCCTCTTCCTGGACGGGGTGTCGCTGGAGGCCAAGGGGAGCATCCCGCACCTGGTCTTCATGGCCTTCCAGCTCAAGTTCGCCATCATCACCCCGGCGCTCATCTCGGGCGCGTTCGCCGAGCGGATGAAGTTCAGCGCGTATGCGCTCTTCATCCTGCTGTGGAGCACGCTGGTGTACGACCCGGTGGCGCACTGGACGTGGGCCGAGGGAGGGTGGCTGCTGCAGTTGGGGGTGCTCGACTTCGCGGGCGGCACGGTGGTGCATTGGACTGCGGGGGTGAGCGCGCTGCTGTGCGCGCTGTACGTGGGCAAGCGCGTGGGCTACGGGCGCGAGCGCTTCATTCCGCATGACCTGCCGATGACGGTGATGGGGGCGGGGCTGCTGTGGTTCGGTTGGTTCGGCTTCAACGCGGGCAGCGCGCTATCGGCGGGGAAGGTGGCGGCACTGGCGTTCGTCACCACGCACGTGGCGGCGGGGGCGGCGGCGCTCTCGTGGACGGTGGCCGAGTGGTCCTTCCGCCGGAGGCCCACGCTGCTGGGCTTCGTGTCCGGGCTGGTGGCGGGGCTGGTGGCCATCACCCCGGCGGCGGGCTACGTGTCGCCCGGGGCCTCATTGGTCATTGGGCTCATCTCCGGCCTGGTGTGCTACGGCGCGGTGCTGCTCAAGGAGAAGCTGCACTACGACGACGCGTTGGACGCCTGGGGCGTGCACGGCGTGGGCGGCCTGCTGGGCGCGCTGCTGGTGGGCGTGTTCTCCCAGGCCGCGCTCAACCCGGCGGGCGCGGATGGGCTGCTGCACGGCAATCCGGCGCTGCTCGGCAAGCAGGCGCTGGCCCTGCTGGTGGTGGGTGCCTACACCGCGGTGGTGACGCTCGGCCTGCTCAAGCTGGTGGACAAGGTGGTGGGCCTGCGCGTCACCGAGGAGGAGGAGCGCATGGGGCTCGACTCCACTCAGCACGGCGAGGCGGCGTACACCTCGTGAGGTCTACTTGCGCTTGCGTGCGAGTGCCTTCTGCCGGGCGGCTTCCCGGGCCTTCTCCCGGGCCGCCTTGAGCTTCTCCATCTTCTCTCGGGCCTTCTCCCGCTTGGCCTGGGCCTTCTCCCACTTCACTTTGGCCTTCTGCACCTTCACCACGGTGCGCTGGGTGAGGCCCGCCTTCTTCTTGCACCCGGCGGCGACGGCCTTGAGCGCCATCGGGCGACCCTTTACGGAGAGCGGGCTGCGCGCAAGCTCAGGCATCTCGGAGAGCAGCTTGTCCGCCTCACTTCCACAGCGGAGGTAACGGTTCCTGACGTCCGTGTAGATCGAGAGCCGTGCCTCGAGGTCCTTCTCCCGTTTCGCCTTCTTCTCCAGGGCCGGCGCCTCCTGGCTCTCGCCGAGCGGCCCGGACACGAAGTCGATCACCCTCCGGGCGCTCTGGAGCCGAGTCTCCGCCTGCTCCAGGCGCCGCTCGGTGCTCCGCGCCGAGGCCGCATAGTCCTCGCTCTTCGCCTCCAGCTCCTTGCCCGTCTTCAGCCGCTCCCGGGTACGTTGGATGGCGTCGCTCGCCGCCGTCACCTGCTCGCTTCCGGCATTCCGGGCCTCGAGCGCATCCAGCGCCTCGGTGACCGCGAACATCGCCTCCACGACCGCGTCTCGCTGCTTCTCCACCGTGGCCTCGAGCGCCTTGCGCTCGCGCTCCGCGATGGCTTCGCGCTCCTTGCGCTCGCGATCCGTGACGGACTCTTTCTCCCGCCGAACCTTCTCCTCGCGGACCCGCGGAACGCGCGCCTGCAGCTCCGCAAGCTCCGAGCGGAGCATGTCCCCCTCGGGCGAGAGGTCCACGTCCGGGTGGGCCAGCACCTTCTCCGCCTTGGCGAGCAGCGGCTCTGCGCGGTCCGCGTTCAGCTCCCGGAGATGTTGCGAGGCCTCGTTGAGCAGCAGGGTGGCCTCGTCGGTCCGCTTGTCGCCGTGAGACTGGCGCTGCTGCTTGGTGCGCGGGCCGCAGGCGCTCGTGGCCACCACCACGAGGAGGAGGAGGACCCAGGTGCGGGAGGTCGTGCGTGCGGGAGTCATATCGATCGCCATCCAGGCCCGGCTCGGGGTAGGGGAGAGCATGGTCCGGAAGGGCCGGTGGAAGGAAGTCCGGGGGAAGACACCGGGCGCCGATCCAGGGCGGTTGAAGCCTTACACTGAGAGTCATATGAGCGACCGACTGAAGGCCTTGCTCTCCTCTGCGCCGCGCTACCCCCAGCGCATCGTCTGCATGACGGAGGAGACGACCGAGACGCTGTACCGCATCGGTGCTGGAGACCTCGTGGTGGGTGTCTCCGGTTTCACTGTGCGTCCGCCCGAGGCGCGCAAGAAGCCGCGTGTCAGCTCCTTCCTGGACGCCAACTTCGAGCGAATCCTCGAGCTGAAGCCGGACCTGGTGCTGGGTTTCTCGGATCTACAGGCGGACATCGGCCGCGAGCTGTGCAAGCGCGGGGTGCCCGTGGTCCTCTTCAACCAGCGCTCCATCGCGGAGATCCTGCAGACGGTGCGCGTGGTGGGGGCAATGGTGGGGCGGGCCGAGGCCGCGGAGAAGCTGGCGGACGAGCTGGAGGCCAACCTCGTGCGGCACGCGGAGGCGGCGGAGCGGCTTCCTCGCCGGCCCCGCATCTTCTTCGAGGAGTGGCACGAGCCGCTCATCTCCGGAATCCGCTGGTGCTCGGAGCTGGTGGAGTGGGTCGGCGGGGAGGACGTGTGCCGCGAGTCGCGCCAGCACCAGGGCGCCAAGGGCCGCATCTTCGAGCCAGCTGAAGTGGCCCGGAGGAATCCCGAGGGTGTCATCGCGAGCTGGTGTGGCCGCAAGGCGAAGCGCGAGAAGATCATCTCGCGGCCGGGCTGGGAGCGGGTGACGGCGGTGGTGGAGGATCAGCTCTACGAGGTGAAGAGCCCGGTCATCCTCCAGCCGGGGCCCGCGGCCCTGTCGGATGGGGTGGAGCAGCTCGCGCGCATCGTGGCGGCCATTGCCCGGGGCGAGAAGCTGCCCTCGCCACGTCCGGGAGACCTGCGTGCGGTGCCGCTACCCACCGACAGCGCGTAATGGGGTGATGGACTCGTAGACCACGCGCAGGAAGTCGTCGATGTCCAGCGGCTTGTGCATCAGGCGCACGCCGGAGGGAGGCCGGACCCGCGGGTGGGCGGTGATCATCAACGCGCCCGTGCTGTGCAGCCGGTGCTCCCGCTCGGCCTGTTCCAACAGCCAGTCACCATTCTGGCCGGGCAGCATGTAGTCGGTGATGACCAGGTGGAAGGACTCCGACCTCAAGCGGGCCAGTCCCTCTTCCGCAGTACCGCTACCGGCGACCGAATAGCCCTCGCTCTCGAGCAGATCGGTCAGCCCTTCGCGGATGTCCTCGTTGTCCTCTACCAGGAGAATCTTCACGTTGAGTCCGGACGTTACGGGGTGCAGCTCTACGAAAGGCTGAAGTCTCCCGCTTCCGGCTACGCCCGGGAATCCCTTCGAGCCCGGTACAGGCCGGAGCTGTTCACTAGCGTATTCCACGGCCCCGGCGGCGTGACAGGATGGGGCCCGTGTCGCTTGCCTGGCTGCCCCTCCTCGTCGCGCCCTTGCTGGCGGCGGACCCCGCTCCGCCCGCCAAGGGCTACGAGGATGCGCTCGTGCAATGGGGCCTGGCCCTCGAAGAGGGCCGGAGCATCGAGCCGGAGCCCGAGGGCAAGCGCCTGGAGTCCGTGCTCGTGGCCTCCGAGGACGTCGTCGCCCCGAGTGACCCCTACCCGTTGCTGCTCAACGTGTTCCACGCGCGCACGCGCGAAGGGGTCATCCGGCGCGAGGTGTTGCTGAAGCCCGGGGAGCCCTACTCGGCGGTGCGGGCCCTGGAGACGGCGCGCAACCTGCGCAAGCTGGGCATCTTCGCGGTGGTGCGCGTGGTGCCGGTGCGCGGCTCCACGCCGGACGCGGTGTCGCTGCTCATCATCACCAAGGACCTCTGGTCGCTGCGGCTCAACCAGGACTTCCAGGTGGTGGGCACGTTGGTTCAGTCACTGCGGCTACAGGGCACCGAGCAGAACTTCCTCGGGCTGAACAAGAAGGTGGCGCTGGACTTCCTGCTGCGCCTGGACTCGGTGAGCCTCGGGCAGACCTATGTGGACCCGCGTCTGGGAGGTAGCCGCTGGTCCCTCAGTGAGACGGCCTCCCTCGTCTTCGGGCGCGAGAGCGGCCAGCTCGAGGGCTCCCGGGGCAACGTGCAGGTGACGCGCCCCTTCTACTCGCTGGACACGCCCTGGAGCTTCCAGGCGCAGGCCGTGTGGCGCGTGCAGCCCATCCGCGTCTTCCGCGGCGCCGAGGTGTGGGCCCTGCCGTACCCCGGGGGCGGCACGGTGCCCTACATCTACGATGCTCGCGAGTTCAGCGGGAGCACGCTGTACCTGCGCTCCTGGGGCTCGCGCTACAAGTTGGACGCGGGTGGAGGCGTAGGCTTGTACCACCGGCGCTATGGGGCTCCCGCGAGCTCCGGGCTGGATGAGGCCCAGAGCGCCTGGCTGCGGGACACCCTCCTGCCACGCAGCGAGGACGCCACGTATGTGCTCGCCTACGCGCGCTTCTGGGAGACGCGCTACGAGGTGATGCGCGACGTGGACTCCTACGCCCTCTCGGAGGACTTCCAGGTGGGGCCCTACCTCACCGCCACGGCGCGCTACGCCCCCGCGCTGTTGGCCTCGGCGGGAAACTTCGCTGAGGTGGGGCTCACCGCCCGCTACCGCGTGCGACTGGGGGATGCGCTCTCCTCGCTGGCCACCGCTGCCTCTGTGCGCCGGGTTCTCGGTGGGCAAGGGGCGGGGACCTGGACCAACCGCCGCTGGGCCGCGGAGTTTCAGCAGGTCTCCCCGAAGGTGCTCGGCGGGCGCTTCGTGGTGAGGGGCCTGCTGGACGTGAACATCGACGACCTGAACGAGCGCGTGCTGCTGCTCGGAGGCGGCAACGGACTGCGGGGGGCGCGACCGGAGGCCTACTCAGGCAAGCGCATGGCGTTGCTCAACGTGGAGTACCGCACCCGGCCCCTCATCCTCTACACGGTGCACCTGGGCGGCGTGCTCTTCTACGACGCGGGCTCGGCGTTCGAGGAGGGCCCTCGCTTCGTGCACTCGGTGGGCGTGGGCCTGCGGCTGCTCTTCCCCCAGTTCAACACCTTCCCGTTCCGCCTCGACTTCGGGTACGTCCTCAACGACGAGCGACCCGAGTTCGGCGGACGCTTCTCCTTCAGCGGCGGCCAGGTGACGGAGTTCCGGCCTGCCTTCCTGGATTCGCCCTAGCCTCAGCGGTTGAGCTGGTAGCGGCGGGCGATCTCCGTCACCTCGCGGGTGACGGCCTGAAGCGTCTCGGTGGCCTGCAGGGTGGTGTCCAGCCGCTTCATCGTCTCGTCCATGCCGGCCGAGATGTGAGCGATGGCATTGAAGATGTGCGAGATGCCCGTGTTCTGCTGGTTCACCGCGACGGCGATCTGCCGCACGGCCGCGGCGTTCTCCTGGATGATGAACGACATCTCGCGCAGGTTGTTGCCCGAGGACTTCACCATCTCCAGGCCGCCCTCCACCTGCAGCGCGCCCTGCTCGCTCATGGAGACCACGTCCCGGATGGCGGTGCCGATGTCCAGCAGGCTCTTGCGGATGAGGGCGTTCTCCCGGATGGTCTGATCCGCCAGCTTGCGAATCTCGCTGGCCACCACGGCGAAGCCCGCCCCCTGGTCTCCCGCGCGCGCGGCCTCGATGGAGGCATTGAGCGCCAGCAGGTGGGACTGGTCCGCCAGGTCCTTCACCGTGACGGCGATGTGGGCAATCTGCGTGGCGCTCTCCTGCAGCCGCAGCACCTTGCCGCGGATGCCGTCCACGAAGTCGCGGATGGTGTTCAGGCCCGTCAGGGTTCTATCCAGCGCCTCCTCGCCGTACTGGCCGAGCTGTCCGGCGTGGCCCGCCACGCTCAGCACGCTCTCGGCCTTGTGGGAGGCCAGCTCGGAGGTGGTGCGAATCTCCTCCGAGGTGAGCTGGGCCTGCTGCAGCATGGCGGCCTGCTCGGACAGGCGCTGACGCTGCTGGTTGCTCGCGGAGCCGAGCGCCGTACTCGCCGACAGCAGCATGGTGGCCGAGGCCTGGAGGCGGGTGGGAATCTCCTGCAGTCGCTCCAGCACCGTGACCATGCCCGCCGCGAGGTCTCCCATCTCATCGGTGGAGGCCCACTGCGGAGCGCAGGGGGCGCCCTTGGCCAGGGCCTCGACGGCTTCCAGCACCGCCGCCGTCGCGCGCACCTGGCGGCGTGCCAGCATCCAGGCGGAGAGCGACAGGACGATCAGCACGAACGCCCCCAGGGTCAGCAGTGGCGGGCCCATCGTCGAGAGCAGGGAGTCGCTGAAGCCGTGCAGCTTCTCGGCGATCAGCTCGCCCTGGGCCTTGGAGATGGCCGGGTCCGCGAGCACGGCGCGCATCTGCTGGTCGCGCAGCTCGAGCGTCTGCAGGATGAACACCACTCCCGTGAGCACCAGGGTGCTCGTCAGGGTGGCGGCGAACACGTAGGGCAGGAACCAGCGCTGCCTCGGCCAGAAGAGCCCCCGTCCGCTGGCATGCACCCGCAGGCGGTTGCGCTCCTCGACCACGAGCGGCATCAACATCTGTTCGAGCTTGATGCCCACGGGCAGTGCCAGCACCTGGCCGATGGTGGCGGCCACCAGGAACCCGAGCCCGATCATCACGGGATGCTTGCCGGTGCGCACGACCAACGGGACGACATAGATGAGGCCGCCCAGGAGGGCAGGGGCCTGGGTCCCCACGAAGGCAAGCTTCCAGGGCAGCATCTGCAGGCGGGCGAGTCGCTCTTGCGGTGGCTCGTCAGGCCACGTGGGGATGTTGCTCCGCAGCAGCGAGGAGATTCCCACCCAGGGGATGAGGAAGGCCGCCACCACGAAGACGACCGGGAGCACATGCGTCAGGGCCCAGAGGTGGTCCTCGGCCGACAACCCCAGCGACAACGCGAGGAGGTATCCGGCGATGGGCGCGGAGGGGGTGAGCCACGCCAGCACGACGAAATGGATTCGTCGGGCGAGCTGCGGGGGAATGACCTTCTGCGGGGGCGAGCCGTTCATGAGGCGGGGGCCATTCTCCCAGAGGGAGGGGGGCGGAATGGAGGGGCGCGGGAAGAAATCTTGGCGCCTGCCTGGATGCTTCCCTATCGGGCCAGATGGTAATCCCGAAGGGCCCGCCCGTCTTCAAATAGAGGAAAACTGGGAAAAAGGAAAATCAGGGCGGGGGCGTGTGCAGCAGCTCCCGGAAGAGCACTTCGGCCACATCCCGGAAGAGCTCCCCCGATGCCAGCAGCCCCCCACAGTGATGAGGCTCGCGCGCCAGCGTCAGCGCGACGCACCTGCTCAGCAGTGCCTCCCAGAAGGACTCCGAGTCCGGTGGCAGGAGGTACTCCCGGATGACACCTCGGGGCCAGGGCAGCACCGTGGTCGGGTCCGCGTCGCTCAGGCTGGTGAAGCAGTCCAGGTCCACGTCCAGGAGGATGCGCTCGGCGGACTCCAGCACGTCCCGCACCGCGTCACCGGGGGCGGGCGAGTTGAAGGCCTCCGCCGCCCGGTCCACCGTCGGTACCACCACCAGCCGGTGCGAGCGCCCCCGCGTGTCCACGTAGACGTCTCCCGCGAAGGTGCCTCGGGGCCGTCCCCGGGCGATCACCAGTGCGTCGCCCACCAGCCCTGCCTCCATCGCCGCCAGCACATGATCGTAGTTGCGCACGTCCAGCGACCAGCGCGCGTGCTCGTCCAGGGCCCGCAGCCCCGCCGAGCGGTCCGGCACTGCTGCCGGCGCCTGGGGCACCACCAGGTCCAGGTGCCGATCCAGCGTCACCAGCAGCGCCGCCGGCCCGTCCTCCAACGCGCAGGCCCACGCGGGCAATGCCAGCCGGTGCGGGTCGAACACGTACGCGTCCGTTGGCCCCCGCCCGCCGCCGAGCGACAACCGAATGATGCCCGCAAGACGCAGGTGCTTCTGGGATTCGTCCATCACTGGGAATAACCGTCCGCGCACGGCATTTGGCGGGCCGCGCGCCGCCAGGAGTGTAGGCTGCTCGCGCTTCCTACCTCAAAGGAGGGAACGCCCGCCTCACGGGCGCCAGCCACGCATGCGCATCCTGCTCGCAGCCGCGCTCCTTTTGACGAGCGCCCCCGTCCTCGCCCAGCAGCCATCCGCCAAGACCATGACCGCCTCGCAAGATGCCTTTCTGCGGGACTACGCGGAGACGCGCCGCTTCATGAGCGGGCGTCCCGTCAACCCCCGCATCACCCCCGACGAGAAGACCGTTCTCTTCCTGCGTGGCCAGCCCCGCGCGCCCATCCAGACCCTCTTCGCCTTCGACGTGGCCACCGGTGAGACGAAGGAAGTGCTCACCCCCGAGGCCATCCTCAAGGGCGCCGAGGAGACGCTCTCCCCCGAGGAGAAGGCCCGCCGCGAGCGCATGCGCGTGAGCGCCAAGGGCTTCACCTCGTACCAGCTGTCCGAGGATGGCACGCGGATTCTGGTGCCGCTCTCCGGCAAGCTCTACCTGGTCGAGCGCGCCACCGGGAAGTCCACCGAGCTGAAGACGGGCCCGGGCGTCATTGATCCGCGCTTCTCCGCGGACGGCCAGCATGTGGCGTACGTGCGGGACAACGACGTCTTCCGCATCGAGCTGGCCACCAACAAGGAGCACCGCGTCACCAGCGGTGGTACCCCGGCGAAGACGCACGGCCTGGCCGAGTTCGTCGCCCAGGAGGAGATGAGCCGCTTCTCCGGCTGGTGGTGGAGCCCGGATGCGAAGTTCATCGCCTACACCGAGTCGGACACCGCGGAGGTGGAGAAGCTCTCCATCATCGACGTGATGCACCCGGAGAAGGGCTCGGAGGACTACTCCTATCCGCGGCCGGGGAAGAACAACGCGAAGGTGCGCCTGGGCATCACCCCCGTCACGGGCGGCAAGACGGTCTGGGTGCAGTGGGACGCGGAGAAGTACCCGTACCTGGCCACGGTGATGTGGCCGAAGAAGGGTCCCCTGACGGTGCTGGTGCAGAACCGCACGCAGACGGAGGAGAAGCTGCTCGCGGTGGACGTGGCCAGCGGCAAGACGCGGGAGCTGCTCACCGAGAAGGATGCGGCCTGGCTCGAGCTGGAGCAGACCTTCCCGGTGTGGCTGGAGGATGGCGGCGGCTTCCTCTGGCACACCGAGCGCAACGGCGGTCCCGAGGTGGAGCTGCGCAATGCGGATGGCAGCCTCGCGCGCTCGCTGGTGAAGCCGGAGGCGGGCTTCCGCAACCTCGCGCGCTACATCGAGAAGGAGCGCACCCTCTACTTCGTGGGCGGCCCCAACCCCACCGAGAGCTACCTGTGGCGCGTGAAGGACGGCGGCGCCCCGGAGCAGGTGCGTCCCGGCACCACCGGCGAGGCCATCGAGGGCGGCAGCGTCGCCCGGTCCGGCAACCTGGCCGTCATCACCCACTCGAGCCCCACGTCCATGCCCCGCACCTACGTGGTGCGCGGGGACGGTACCCGCGTGGGCGAGCTGCCCTCGGTGGCGGTGGAGCCCGGCTTCGTCCCCGTCGTCGAGTACCGCGAGGTGGGCCCGCTGAAGTTCCACTCCTCGCTGGTGCGCCCGCGCAACGCAAAGCCCGGCCAGAAGCTGCCCACCATCGTCGAGGTGTACGCCGGCCCCACCGTCACCGTCGTCCACAAGTCCATGGCCGCGCACCTGCTGTCGCAGTGGATGGCGGACCAGGGCTTCCTCATCGCTCGCTTCGATGGTCGGGGTACCCCGCTGCGTGGCTCCAAGTGGCAGCGCGCCGTGCACCTCGACTTCTCTGGCGTGACGCTGGAGGACCAGGCCGCCGCCGTCCAGGCGCTCGCCGCCGTGGTGCCCGAGGTGGACCTGCAGCGCGTGGGAATCGAAGGCTGGAGCTTCGGTGGCTACATGGGCGCGCTTGCTGCCCTCAAGCGCCCGGACGTCTTCAAGGCTGCCGTGGCTGGTGCCCCGGTGGTGGACTGGCTCGACTACGACACCCACTACACCGAGCGCTACCTCGGCCTGCCCCAGCAGCACCCCGAGGCCTACGAGAAGAGCTCAGTGCTCACCTACGCCCGCGACACCTCCAAGCCCATCTCCCCGCTGCTGCTCATCCACGGCACCGCGGACGACAACGTCTACTTCTTCCACACGCTCAAGCTCTCCGACGCGCTCTTCCGCGCAGGCAAGCCGCATGAGCTGCTGCCCCTGAGTGGCCTCACGCACATGGTGCCGGATCCGCTCGTCACCCAGCGCCAGTACGAGTGGGTGATGAACCACTTCAAGCGGCACCTGGCGAAGTAGGCGCGGGGGACGAGCCCGCAAAGAGAAAGGCCCGGCTCCCCTTTGGGATGCCGGGCCTTTTTCCGAGGCCACCTATCGGTAACGTAGTGGCTCGGGGCGGAGTCAGACCGCGCGAACGTTCTGCGCCTGCAGGCCTTTGGGGCCCTTGGCCAGCTCGAACTCCACCTTCTGCCCCTCGGCGAGGGTCCGGAACCCATCCATGTTGATGGCGGTGTGGTGGCAGAACACGTCCTCGCCCCCACCGTCCTGCACGATGAATCCGAAGCCCTTCGCGTCGTTGAACCACTTCACGGTACCAGTTGCCATTGTGCTTCCTTGTCAGGAGCCAGCGCCTGGCCGGCTCGTTCTCCCGTCCCCCGTCCGTCGGGTGACAAGTGAAGTTGTAGGCGGGCAGCCGAGCGCCTGTCTAGTCGGCTGCCCTGTTTTCCTGCTTGGTGCCGTTTAGCGGGTTTTCAAATTTCCAGCAGGAGCCGAGTGGGATCCTCGATGCAGTCCTTGATGCGGACGAGGAACTGCACGGCCTCGCGGCCGTCGATGAGGCGGTGGTCGTAGGAGAGGGCCAGGTACATGATGGGCCGGATGACGACCTGGCCGTTGCGGGCCACGGGGCGATCCACGATGTTGTGCATCCCCAGGATGCCCGTCTGAGGCGGGTTGATGATGGGGGTGGAGAGCATCGAGCCGAAGATGCCGCCGTTGGTGATGGTGAAGGTGCCGCCCTGCAGCTCGGCGAGCGTGAGCTTGTCGTTGCGCGCGCGGGTGCCGTAGTCGCCGACCTTCTTCTCCAGCTCGGCCATGGACTGGGTGTCGGCGTCGCGCACCACGGGGACGACGAGGCCGCGGCTGCCGCTCACCGCCACGCCGATGTCGTAGTAGTGCTTGAAGACGACGTCGTCGCCGTCGATCTCCGCGTTCACCTGGGGGAAGGCCTTGAGGGCCTCGACGGCGGCGCGGATGAAGAAGCTCATGAAGCCGAGCTTCACGCCATGACGGGCCAGGAACTTCTCCTGGTGCTGCTTGCGCAGGTCCATCACCGCGCCCATGTCCACCTCGTTGAAGGTGGTGAGGATGGCGGCGGTGGACTGGGCCTGGACGAGGCGCTCGGCGACGCGGCGGCGCAGCGGCGTCATCTTCACGCGCTCCTCGCGGTCGGCGCGCGGGCGCGGGCCGGAGGGGGCGGCCGGAGCACGCTGGGCAGGGGCCTCGGCCGGGCGGTTGAGCTGACCGAGCGCGTCCTCCTTGGTGATGCGGCCGCCGGTGCCGCTGCCCTTGAGCTGGGCGACGTCGAGCTTGTTCTCCTCGACGATCTTCCGGGCGGTGGGCGTCATGCGGACGTCGGAGCCGGCGGAAGCAGCGGCGGCTGCGGGAGCCGGAGCGGCTGCGGGAGCGGCGGCCGGGGCCTGGGGAGCGGTGGCGGTGGCGCCAGCGCCGGCCTCGATGGTGCCCAGCACGTCACCCACGCGCACCTTGTCGCCCTCGTTGAAGGCGATGGTGGCGATGGAGCCGGCGGCGGGGGAGGGCACGTCGATGGTGACCTTGTCGGTCTCCAGGACGACGAGGGGCTCGTCGGCGGACACCGCCTCGCCCTTCTTCTTGTTCCACTTCCCGACGACGGCTTCAGTGATGGACTCGCCCAGGGGCGGGACTTTCAGTTCAACGGCCATTCTTGGTTCCTCGGAGGATGGCTTCCTCGACGATGAGCTGCTGCTCCAGGTTGTGCGTCTGCGGGAAGCCCGTGGCGGGGCTGGCGGCTTCCGCGCGTCCGATGTAGCCCACCTTCAGCGGGTTCTGGCCTCGCGCGTTGGCCAGGTCATGCAGGCGGGGCAACATGAAGTACCAGCCGCCCGAGTTCCGGGGCTCTTCTTGCACCCAGAAGAGCTCGGTGAGCTTCGGCATCTTCGCGACGAGGCCTGCCAGCTCGTCGAAGGGGAAGGGGTAGAGCTGCTCCACGCGCACGATGGCGATGGAGTTGTCCTTGCGCTCGTCCCGGGCCTTGACCAGGTCGTAGTAGACCTTGCCAGAGCACAGGAGCAGCCGCGTCACCTCGGCCGGAGCCACCTTGTCCAGGATGACCTCCTGGAAGGTGCCGGTGGCCAGCTCGTCCAGCTTGCTCGTCGCCTCGGGGCGGCGCAGCAGGCTCTTGGGCGACATGATGACCAGCGGCTTGCGCAGCGGGCGCAGCACCTGGCGACGCAGCAGGTGGAAGATCTGCGCGGGCGTGGTGGGGTAGGCCACCTGGATGTTGTCCTCGGCGCTCAGGCTCAGGAAGCGCTCCAGACGGGCGCTGGAGTGCTCGGGGCCCTGACCCTCGTAGCCGTGGGGCAGCAGCAGGGTGAGGCCGCTCAGGCGCCGCCACTTGCTCTCACCGGCCGCGATGAACTGGTCGATGATGATTTGAGCGCCGTTGGCGAAGTCACCGAACTGGGCCTCCCAGATGGTGAGGCCGTCCGGCACGTCGAGGCTGTAGCCGTACTCGAAGCCCAGCACGCCCATCTCCGAGAGGGGGCTGTTGAAGACGTCGAAGCGGGCCTTGCCGGTGGGGAACTGCCGCAGCGGGACGAACTTCTCGGCCGTCTTCACGTCGTGCAGCACGGCGTGGCGGTGGCTGAAGGTGCCGCGCTCGCTGTCCTGGCCGCTCACGCGGATGCTGTAGCCCTCGGAGAGCAGGGTGGCGTAGGCGAGCGACTCACCCTCGCTCCACTGCAGCTCCTCCGTCTGGAGCATGCCCTGGCGCTTCTTGAGCACCGTGCGCTCCACGTCGCGGTGGACGTTGAAGCCCTCAGGCACCTCGGACAGCTTCTTCAGGGCCGAGCGCAGCGTCTCCTTGTCCACCGCCGTGGTGGCCTGGGGGGCGCTCTTGTGCAGTCCGCCCTTGTAGGGCTGCCACAGGCCCTCCAGCGCGTTGGGCTCCTTGAACTGGCTCTCCGCGCGGGCGCGGGTGAGCGCCGCGTCGAACTCCTGCATGCAGCGCTGCTTGATGGCCTCGGACTCCTCCGCGGGGATGCGGCTCTGCTGCGCGAGCTGCTGCGCGTAGAGCGTGCGCACCGTGGGGTGCTTGCGGATGATCTCGTACATCGCCGGCTGGGTGAACGAGGGGTCATCACCCTCGTTGTGGCCGTAGCGGCGGTAGCAGACGAGGTCGACGACGACGTCGCTCTTGAAGGTCTGGCGGTACTCGGCCACCAGGCGCGCCACGTGGGTGCACGCCTCGGGGTCATCCCCGTTCACGTGGAAGACGGGCACATCCAGCATCTGCGCCAGGGCCGTGGAGTAGATGGAGCTGCGCGAGTCGGACGGATCGGTGGTGAAGCCCACCTGGTTGTTGATGACGACGTGCAGGGTGCCGCCCGTCTTGTAGCCCTCGAGCCCCGCCAGGTTGAGCGTCTCGGCCACCACGCCCTGGCCGATGAAGGCCGCATCGCCGTGGATGAGCAGCGGCATCACCCGGGTGCGCTCGCCGTCCCCGCTGCGATCCTGCTTGGCGCGCACGCGCCCCTCCACCACCGGATCCACCGCCTCCAGGTGGCTGGGGTTGAAGGCCAGCGACAGGTGGATGCCCTTGCCGCCGCGCGTGGTGTGGTCCGAGCTGAAGCCCATGTGGTACTTCACGTCGCCGCGGCCCATGTGCTGCTTGGGATCCTGCGGGCCCTCGAACTCGCTGAAGATCTGATCCGGCTTCTTGCCCAGGGTGTTCGTCAGCACGTTGAGGCGGCCGCGGTGGGCCATGCCGATGACGACTTCCTTGAGCCCCAGGTCGCCGCCCACCTCGAGCACGGCATCCAGCATGGGCACCAGCGCCTCACCACCGTCGAGCGCGAAGCGCTTGGCGCCGATGAACTTGGTGTGCAGGAAGTTCTCGAAGCCCTCGGCGTAGGAGAGCTTGGTGAGGATGTGGCGCTGCTCGTCCACCGAGAAGGCCGTGCGGTTCTCGGTGAACTCCATGCGCTTCATCAGCCAGCGCCGCCGCTCGCTGTCGAGCATCTGCATGAACTCGACGCCGATGGAGCCGGTATACGTGCGGTGCAGCCGGCCGAGCAGCTCCTTGAGCTTCACCCGGGCCTCGGGGAAGACGTTGGAGCTCTCCACCATCTGCTCCAGCTCGGTGGGGGAGAAGTACTTCTCGTCCACCATGCCCACGTCGGCCGTGTGGTCCAGGCTCGGGCGGGACCGGCCGAGCGGATCCAGGTTGGCGCGCAGGTGGCCGCGCAGGCGGAAGGCCGAGATGGCCTGGTCCACCCGGGCCTGCAGCTTCATGTCCTGCTCGAAGGCGACCGTGGGGGCCGTCTGGGGGGCCAGCGCCACCGCGGCGGCCGCCTTGCTGCCCTTGCCCTCACCTTTGCCTTCTTTGCCCGGGACTACTGGGGCGGGCGGTTCGATCAGGGTCTTGTTGAAGATGGGACGGCCGGCGCCGTCGTTGCGCGCGAACAACTCGCGCCAGCTCGGGTCCACGCTGGACGGATCCTCGAGGTAGCGCGCGTAGAGCCCCTCGATGAAGTCGATGTTTCCGCCGGAGAGGTACGAGTCCTGGAAATTCGCCATGGCGTGCTGTCTTTTACTGGAAGGCCGCCCCGTTGGGGGGTTTTCGGCACGATTTGTTGATCAGCCAGGCCCCATCTCCCAGTCCTTCCGGGCTGGGGGAGCAGCAGGATTCATGCGCCACGTGAGCGCAACTTCATCCGCTGTCTCCTGCCGGGCGGGGCGCGGGGCCCGGGCTTCTTCCTGGCTTACCCGGGCCCCCGGGAGTGATAAACCCCCCCGCACTTCCTTCTCATTAGCCAGAAAGGCCTGTGCATGCTGCTGCAGGGCAAGAAGCTCCTCATCACTGGAGTGCTCACCCCCCAGTCGCTCGCCTACGGCGTGGCTGAGCACGCGATCGAGCAGGGGGCGGAGATCGTCCTCACCGGTTTCGGTCGGGCGCGCTCGCTCACGGAGCGCAGCGCGAAGCGCCTCAAGGCGGGTACGGAGGTGCTGGAGCTGGACGTGACCAACCCCGCCCACTTCCCCGCCCTCACCGAGGCGCTGCGCCAGCGCTGGGGCCGGGTGGACGGGGTGCTGCACTCCATCGCCTATGCCCCCGAGGACGCGCTGGGTGGCAACTTCCTCAACACCCCCTGGGAGAGTGTCCAGACGGCGTTCCGCGTCTCCACCTTCTCCCTCAAGGAGCTGTCCGTGGCGGCGATGCCGCTGATGACGCAGGGCGGCTCCATCGTCACCCTGGACTTCGACAACCGGGTGGCCTGGCCCATCTACGACTGGATGGGAGTCTGCAAGGCGGCCCTGGAGGCCACCGTGCGCTACCTCGCCCGGGACCTGGGCCCCAAGGGCATCCGGGTAAACGCCCTGGCTGCTGGCCCGCTGGCCACCATAGCCGCCAAGGGCATCCCTGGTTTCAAGTCCCTGGAAAAGGGCTGGGGCACCCAGGCCCCCCTGGGGTGGGATGCCCGCACCAGCCATGACATGGTGGCTCGCACCGCGTGTGCGCTCCTCTCAGACTGGCTGCCTTCCACTACGGGCGAAATGGTACACGTGGACGGCGGCTACCACGCCATTGGGGCGCCCCCGGTGACCCCTGAGCAGGACGAGCAGGGAGGCGGCGAGAGCGGCTCTCCCCCCTCGGCAGGCTGAGTGCTGTACGGCGGGACGGGCTCGCCCGTCCCCTCTGAAGTCCCAGATTCGATCGCCCCCGCTTTTGCTGGATGGCGAGGTCACGCTACAGTCTCACCGTTTCCTTCAGCCGGTTCCCATTCCTGGGCGCCGGCAGGAGCCTGGGTTTGAGCGCCAACATCCTACTCGTGGATGACAGCCCGACCGTACGCAACATCCTCAAGATCTATCTCATGAACCTGAAGATGGGGTTCGTCGAGGCAGAGGATGCGACGCGGGCACTGCAGCTTCTCCGGCTGGTGCCGGTGAAGCTGGTCATCGCGGACATCAACATGCCTGGCATGGACGGCATCACCTTCGTCAAGCAGGTGCGCCAGAGCCCGTTGGCTCAGGTGCGCGACGTTCCGGTCATCCTGCTGACGGGTGAACGGGGCGGCGACCTGCGTCAGCGGGGCGTCGAGGCCGGAGCCAATGCCTTCATCAACAAGCCGGTCTCGCATCACGACCTGACAGAGACCGTGCGCAAATTTCTGTCGCAGAATTGAGAGCTGAGTCGTGAGCCTTCCGTCCCTGCTCCTCGTCGACGACAGTGATGCCATCCTCGCGCTCGAGCGTGCGATCCTCTCGGGCCATTACGCGCTGAATACAGCGAGCAATGGCAAGGAGGCGCTCGAGAAGGTGGCCCGCGTGCAGCCCGAGGCCATCCTGCTGGACCTCTCCATGCCGGAGATGGACGGCGACGAGGTGCTCAAGCGGCTCAAGGCGGACCCCACCACCTCGTTCATCCCCGTCATCATCATCTCCTCGGAGGTGGCGCGGGCGGAGGCGTGCCTGTCGCTGGGCGCGGAGCTCTTCCTGGCCAAGCCTTTCCGGGCCGATGAGCTGTTGAGCGCGGTGGAGAACGCCCTGGCCAACGCGAGGCGCCGGGCCCGGCAGGGCTCTCTGGCCCTGCTGCGGCTGACGGTGGGCGGGTTGGAGTTCGCCATCCCGCTGGACTGTGTGCGCCAGGTCATCCTCCAACCCGCCACGCGCGCGCTGCCGCTGGGGCCGGGCTACATCTCCGAGTTCTTCGAGCTGCGGGGCCAGCCGGTATGCGTGCTGGACCTGGCGAGACGGCTGGAGGTGGCGCACCGGGAGCAGGTGGAGGAGCGCAAGCTGGTCATCCTGGAGATCGACAGCGTGCTGCTGGCGCTGAGCGTGGATACGGTGCAGGACCCCGAGGAGTACCAGTCCTCGGACATTGATCGGCGCGACCGCGTGGGTGGTGCCGATCACGGTCAGCTGCGCGACACGCTGATGGGCATGCTGCGGACGAGTGATCGCCCGGTGCCCATCTTCGACCCGAAGGCTTTCGCCACGCAGGAGCTGTTGCGCGAGGCCGTGGGTGTGCTTCGGCCGGCGGGGGTGGAGCGCAGCGCATGAGTTCGGGGGTGGAGTCTCAGCAGGTGCTCGCGCGGGCGCGTGAGGTTGTCTCGTCGTGCACGGGTTTCCGTGACACGGCCATCTCACCCACGGCGGTGGATCGCGTCGTGCGCGCGGAGCTGGCACGCGGCCGTTCCGCCATGGAGCTGCTGGCGGAGCTGCAGCGTCCTGGCGCACCGCTGGCCCGGGCGCTGCTGGACGCCGTGCTGGTGGGGGAGACGTACTTCTTCCGCCACCCGGAGCAGTTCCGCTTCCTGGCCAACGAGGCGGTGCCCGCGGCGCTGGGCCGCGGCAACCTCACCCTGCGCGGCTGGAGCGCCGGGTGCGCCTCGGGCGAGGAGGCCTACTCCATCGCCGCGTGTCTGCAGAACATGGTGCCTCCGGGCGTGCGTGTGGAGGTGCTCGGCACGGACCTGCACGAGGGCCGCCTGGAGCTGGCGCGCCGGGGCGTGTACGGCAACTGGTCTCGACGCGAGGCTGGACCGCTGCTCCATCCCCTCTACCTGGAGGTCGCCGAGGGCCGGGTGAGCATCCTCGACTCCGTGCGCGCCGTCGTTCGCTTTGCCCAGGGCAACCTGCTGGAGCCGCTGGCCGAGGTCCACGGCAGCTTCGACGTCATCTTCTGCCGCAACGTGCTGACGTACTTCTCTCCGGACGCGGTGCAGGTGGCGTTGGGCCACTTGGCGCGAGCACTCGTTCCGGGTGGCTTCCTGCTGCTGGGCACCGTGGAGGTGGATCATCCGCCCGCGGGGCTGGTGCGGGTGGGGGCTCCGGAGCTGCAGGCCTTCCGCCGTCCGCTGCCTCGGGAGCTGACGCCCCCGCCGACGCCCAAGCCCGTCATCCGCGAGCCCGAGCCCTTCAGGGCCTCCCTTCGCGTCACCGCGCCGCCTCCTCCTCCCGCGCCCACCGCCGTGGGCCTGCACACCGAGGCGCTCCAGCGCATCGAGAGCGGCGACGAGACCGGTGCGGCCTCGCTTCTGGAGAAACTGTTGCAACAGTTCCGTGACTACCTTCCCGGCATGCTGGAGCTGGCCCTGCTGCGTGAGCGCGCCGGGGCTCGCGAGGCTGCCTTCGCCCTCATGCACACCGTGCGCGACAATGCCGCCCGGCTTCCGCCGGACTTGATCATCGAGGGGCCTGAGCCTCTTCCGGCCCGCTTCTACAGGGCGTCCGCCGACGCCTTCCTCACGCTGGGAGCCATCGAATGACATCCACTTCCCGAGGCCCCGAGGAGGTTCAGGATCAGGACGTCCGCACGCTGCTGGAGGAGCGTGCGACGCGCCTGCGTGGGCGAGCCGATGGCTCCGCCGACGAGACCCTGCTCATGGTGGCCGAGTTCCCCCTGGGCGAGGAGCGCTACGCCATTCCCCTGGAGTCGCTGCGCGCGGCGCTGCCGTTGCGCCTGGTGACTCCGGTGGCCCTGTCCCAGCCGCACGTCATCGGCGTGCTGCGCTACCAGGGCTCGGTGCTTGCCGCGCTCAGCCTCGCCGCGATGCTGGGCGGCCATGGCTGGCGGCAGGACCCCGCCGTGCTGCTCGTGGTGGAGCGCGGTGACGGCGAGCTGTGCGCCCTGGACTGCGAGGCCATTCCCCGCCCGCTCAGCCTGCCCACCGCGGCGGTCGAGGCGGCGCGGACGCACTCGGAGGGCCCAGTGACGGAGATCCTCTTGAGCGGTAGCCGTCAGCTCATTCATCTCATCGACCTGCCGCGCCTCTTCACGCGTGGCACCGGGACCACGGGGGCTCGCAATGCCGGTTGATCCCATGCTGCAGAGCCTGGTGGCCGGCTTCTCCACCGAGGCTCAGGAAGTCTGTCAGAAGGTCACCCTGGACCTGCTCGACCTGGAGCGGGAGGGCCTCGACAACGAGGCCCTGGCCAAGGTGTACACGCGCCTGGCTCGGCACCTGCACACCCTGAAGGGCAGTGCCGCCAGTCTCGGGTTGCAGGACCTGAGCTCCATCGCCCACAAGCTGGAGGATGCCCTCGCGCCGCTGCGCAAGGACATCAAGCCCATGCCGCGGTCGATGGTGGACATGCTGCTGCACGGGCTGGATCTGTTCCTGCTCCGTGCGCAGGCCCACGCCGAGGGTCGCGGAGAGGCGCTGCCGGATCCAACGGCCGCCCTGGCGCAGCTCGTGTCGGACGCGCCGCCTCCGGAAGAGGCCGCGGAGGGCAATCCGGACATGGAGGCCGCCCTGGCCGTCCATGCCGTGCCGGCCACCCCCGCTCCCATGCAGGCCGCTCCGTCGCAGGCTCCCGTGTCCGCGGCGGAGGACGACTCGGCGGTGGAGGCCAGCTGGCGCGTGGCCGCGCACCAGGTGACGGCGCTGATGCGCGAGGTGGAGCGCCTGCGCGAGTTCCGCATGCGCCTGGAAGACCGTCTGCGCGACATCTCCAAGGCGGTGGAGCTGCTGACGGCGCGCGAGCTGCTGGCGCCTACGGCCCGTGCCCGCGCGGTGCTGTCCTCCGTGACAGCCGGCGTGCGCTCGGACGGCCACGAGGCCTCGGACATCGTGGACAGCCTGGAGGAGGGCCTCAAGTCCATCACCACGCGCCCGGTGCGCACCATCCTCGAGCCGTTGCAGCGCATGGTGCGCGACCTGTCGCGCCAGCTGGGCAAGCAGGCCCGGCTCTCGGTGGTTGGCGCCGAGGTGTCGCTGGATCGCCGGCTGCTGGATAAGCTCAAGGGCGCCATGGTGCACCTGCTGCGCAACGCGGTGGACCACGGCATCGAGATGCCGGACGAGCGCGAGCGCGTCGGCAAGCACCACGAGGGCGCCCTCACCCTGCGCGTGGAGCAGCAGGGCAACATCCTCGTCCTGGAGCTGAGCGACGACGGGCGCGGCATCGACGTGCAGATGGTGCGCGCGTCGGCCGAGCGCAAGGGGCTCATTTCCGTGGACGAGGGCGCGCGGATGCACGAGGCGCAGCTCCGCGACCTCATCTTCCGCCCCGGTTTCAGCACCCGCTCGGACGTCACTGACACCTCGGGCCGCGGCGTGGGCCTGGACGCTGTGCGCTCCGCGGTGGAGGCCATGCAGGGCCGCATCGAGGTGGTGAGCACCAAG
Organism: Archangium lansingense; assembly: GCF_026626635.1. GTDB lineage: Bacteria > Myxococcota > Myxococcia > Myxococcales > Myxococcaceae > Archangium > Archangium lansingense. The sequence goes on along the minus strand of NZ_JAPNKA010000001.1, from coordinate 11,112,875 downwards.
GGCTCGGGCACGCGTTTCATGCTCACCCTGCCCATGGAGCTGGGCAGCTCGCCGGTGCTCACGGTGCGGACCATCGACTCGCAGGTGGGCCTGCCCATGCTGGCCGTGGAGTCCACCCAGCTGGCCAGCCAGGAGAACCTGCGCATCGGCCGCCTGAAGACGCAGCTGGACTACAACGGCCAGCTGGTGCCGGTGATGGACCTGGGCGCGCGCCTGGGCCTGCGCGCCTCGGCGCCTCCGTCCGAGGGCCAGCCGCTCATCATCGTCCAGAGCGGCGGCAAGCGCATGGCGCTCGCGGTGGACGCGGTGGTGGGTGACCGCGACCTCGTCATCCGCCCGCTGCCCGCCGAGGTTCGCGACGTGCCCGCCTACCAGGGCGCGGCCATCCTCAGCCGCGGCGAGCTGTTGCTCATCCTACGTCCCGGCTGGGTGGTGACCGATTCCACCCCGCAGTCGGTGACCATGCCGCAGAGCCGCCGGGCCCTCGTGGTAGACGACTCGCTTACCGCGCGCGCCCTGCACCGGGCCATGCTGGAGGCCGGTGGTTTCACCGTGCACCTGGCGGCCAGTGGCGCTCGCGCCATGGAGCGGTTGCAGACGGAGACCTACGACGTGATCATTTGCGACCTCGAGATGGAGGAGATGAACGGCACCGAGCTCATCGCGAAGTTGCGCTCGCAGCCGGACACCCGGGAGGTTCCCGTCATCCTCGTCTCCGCCAACGACAGCGCGGGCGCTCGTTCGCGCGGTCTGTCCGCAGGGGCGGATGGTTACCTCAGCAAGCGTGAGTGCGCCGCGGGCCGCCTGTTGACCGAGGTGTTGGACGTGATGAGCCGGAGAGGGGCACGGGCATGAGTAGCGGGAAGGAGCCCATCCGCGTCCTGGTGGTGGACGACTCCCCCACGATGGCCGACGCCGTCAGCGCGCTGCTGACGGACGATCCGCGCATCGAGGTGGTGGGGCGGGCCAATACGGGAAGTCGGGCGGTGACGTTGGCGCGGCTGTTACGCCCGGATGTCATCACCATGGACTTGCTGATGCCGGACCTGGATGGACCGGCGGCCATTGCGGCCATCATGGCCGAGGCGCCGGCGCGCATCCTGGTGGTGAGCGCCGTGGCGGACCAGCGCAACCTGGACGTGTGCTTCCAGGCGATGAGCGCGGGTGCGCTGGAGCTCATCGGCAAGCCATCCGTCACCAGTGGTGAGGAGCTGCGCCGCTGGGGCCGGCAGCTGGCCGAGTCGGTGTGCCTGATGGCGGAAGTGCCGGTCATCTCCCGGCGCGTGCGCATGGCCTCCCCGCCGCCGCCCGTCACCGGGGCGCGCGTGGACATCTTCGGCCTGGCGGCCTCCACCGGCGGGCCTCCCGCGCTGTCGGAGGTGCTCTCGCGCCTCCCGGCGGACCTGCCTGTGCCCATCGTCATCGCCCAGCACATCACCGAGGGCTTCACCCCCGGCATGGTGCGTTGGCTCTCGCAGGTGACGTCCCTGAAGGTCGTCATCGGCCGTGAGGGCGAGCGGCTGGAGCCGGGTCGGGTGTACTTCCCGCTCGACGGGCACGACCTGACGGTGGAGGGCAACGGAGTGGTGCGGCTGACGCGTACGCGTGGCGGACCGTGCCCCTCTGGAGACCTGCTGTTGTCCTCGCTGGCGCGCACCTACGGCAGCCGCGCGGGTGGCGGCGTGCTCACCGGCATGGGTGAAGATGGGGCTCGTGGCCTGCTGGACATCAAGAAGGCCGGCGGCGTCACCTTCGCCCAGGACGAGGCCTCCTCCGTGGTGTTCGGCATGCCCCGGGTGGCCATCGAGCTGAAGGCGGCGGATAGGGGCATTCCTCTCTCCGCCATTCCCGACACTATCCGCATGAGCTGCCGCCGCGGCCCCATGCCCAACAGCCGCCCTCCAGGTCCGGAAGGTGTGGCTTGAGCCCCTTTTCGTGCCGGTCCGTCCGTCCGGCCCCGCCCTTCTCCCCTGAGGAGCTTCCGTGAGTACCCACGCTACCTCGAATCAATCGCTCGGCATCGGCCCCAAGATTGTTCTCATCACAGCGGGTGTCGGTATCGCCATCGCCATCCTGCTCACCGCCGTCGCCGCCGGGCGGTTGCGCGGCAACCTCGTGGACAGCACCGTCAGCGAGGGCAAGGCGATCGCCATCGGCTTCTCGGCCGCCGCCGAGCGGGCCTCCGCGGATGGCGCCACCTCGCTGCGGCCCCTGCTCGACACGTTCCGTGACGTCGAGGGCGTGGGCTACATCTACGTGGTGGACAGCGCCAACAACGTCCTGGCCTCCACCTTCTCCGAGGACGTCCCCCAGACGCTGCTCGGTGCCAACAGCCTGCAGCCCGAGGAGCTCTCCCATGGCCAGCGCGTGAAGGTGAAGGAGCTGGTGGAGGTGACCCTCGACGGCAAGCAGATGGCCGCCGCCGATGTGGCCGCCCCGCTGGCCGGTGGGATGCGCGGCGTGGTGCACGTGGGCATGAAGCACGAGAACGTCGGCAAGCAGGTGACTCGGCTGTGGGGCTCCATGCTGGGACTGGGCCTGCTCATCGTCCTGGGCGGCATCGTCGCGGTGTCCATGCTGAGCCGCTCCATCGTGGGCCCGCTGCGCGAGCTGGCGGATGTGGCCGCCCACATCGTCGAGTCCGGTGACCTCACCCGTCCCATTCATGTGTCCGCCTCGAGCGAGGTGGGCCTGCTCGCCCGCTCCTTCGCGCAGATGGTGGATCGCCTGCGCACGGTGACGCAGAACCTCCAGCAGGCCGCCGAGGCCCTCAACGCCTCCACCGAGCAGCTCAACAGCTCCGCTGCCGAGCAGTCGCAGACGGTTTCCCGTCAGGCCTCCGCTCTCCAGGAGACGCAGGTCACCGCCCAGGAGATTCGTCAGACGAGCCTCCTGGCCGCCCAGAAGGCCGACTCGGTGCTCTCCGTGGCCGAGCGCGCCGACGAGCTGAGCCGCGCGGGCGAGGCCGCCCTGGAGCAGACGCTCGTGGGCCTCAACGACATCCGCACCCAGGTGCAGGAGATCGCCCAGAAGATCCTCGAGCTGGGTGAGCGCACGGTGCAGATCGGCAGCATCACCCAGACGGTGAAGGACCTGGCCGACCAGTCCAACATGCTGGCCCTCAACGCCGCCATCGAGGCCGTGCGCTCGGGCGAGCACGGCAAGGGCTTCGGCGTGGTGGCCCGCGAAATCCGCGCCCTGGCCGACCAGTCCATCGAGTCCACGGACCGCGTGCGCGAGCTGCTGGACGATATCGGCAACTCGGTGGCCATGGCCGTGCGCATCACCGAGCGCGGCTCGCAGCGCATGGAGGCGGGCCTGGAGCAGGTGCGCACCTACGGCAAGAACCTGCGCGAGCTGTCCTCCATCATCCAGGACAACGCCGCCGCCGTGCGGCAGATCGCCGCCGCCGTGGGTCAGCAGAACGTGGGCATCAACCAGATCACCACCGCCGTGAGCGACCTGTCCAAGATGATGGACGAGACCGTGTCGCGTATCGGCGCCACTGGCGAGGCCGCCACCACGCTGCAGATCATCGCCGACCAGCTCAGCAGCGCGGTGAAGGCCTACCGGGTTCAGTAGTTCGTCGCCGGTAGGAAAGACGAAGGGCCAGGGGAGGGGAGACCCTCCGACCTGGCCCTTGTCATTTCCGGGGTCCTCCACACCCTCACCCCGACCCTCTCCCAGGGGGAGAGGGACTCACTCGGCTCCCTCTCCCTTTGGGAGAGGGCAGGGGTGAGGGTCTTTGTTCTACGCCGCGGGAGCGGGCTCCGCGGTGGGCAGGGCCTTGAGCTTCAGGCCCTCGCCCTCCACGTCGAAGCGCGCGATGCCTCCGCTCGCCAGCTCGCCGAAGAGCAGCGCCTCGGCCAGCGGCTTCTTGAGCGTGTTGTCCACCAGCCGCGCCATGGGCCGCGCACCGAAGGCCGGGTCGTACCCGTTCTCCGCCAGCCACGCCCGCGCCGCCGGCGTCAGCTCCAGCTTCACGTTCTTCTCCGTGAGCATCTTCTGGAGCAGGCCCACCTCCTTGTCCACCACCTTGAGGATGACCTCGGGCGGCAGTCCGGAGAAGAGCACCCACCCGTCCAGGCGGTTGCGGAACTCCGGCGTGAAGGTGTTCTCGATCGCCTTCTTCGCGCGCTGCGCGTCCGCCGGCGCCTGCTTGTCCCCGAAGCCGATGGACTTGGTGCTCATCTCCCTCGCTCCTGCGTTCGTCGTCAGGATGAGGATGATGTTGCGGAAGTCCGCCTTGCGGCCGTTGTTGTCCGTCAACGTCGCGTGGTCCATCACCTGGAGCAGGATGTTGAAGAGGTCCGGGTGGGCCTTCTCAATCTCGTCCAGCACCAGCACCGCGTAGGGGTGCTTGCGGATGGCGTCGGTGAGCAGGCCGCCCTGGTCGAAGCCCACGTAGCCCGGAGGCGCACCGATGAGCCGGCTCACCGTGTGCTTCTCCGAGTACTCACTCATGTCGAAGCGCAGGAACTCCACGCCCAGCACCGCGGCGAGCTGCTTGGCCAGCTCCGTCTTGCCCACGCCCGTGGGGCCCGAGAAGAGGAAGCTGCCAATCGGCTTCTCCGGCGCGCGCAGGCCGCTGCGCGCCAGCTTGATGGCGTCCACCACCGACTTGATGGCCGGCTCCTGCCCGAAGATGACCTTGTTGAGCTCCGGCTCCAGGTTCTTGAGCTGCACGCCCTCGCTGGCGGACACGCTCTTGGCCGGAATCCGCGCCATCTTCGAGATGACGGACTCCACGTCCGCCACCGTCACCTGCCCGGTGCGCTGGCCCTCGGGCTTGAGGCGCTCGGCCGCACCCGTCTCGTCCACCACGTCGATGGCCTTGTCCGGCAGGAAGCGGTCGTTGATGTGCTTGGCGCTCAGCTCCGCCGCCGCCCGCAGGGCCTCGGTGACGTACTTCACCCCGTGGTGGTCCTCGTAGCGGCTCTTGAGCCCCTCGAGGATGAGGATGGTGTCCTCCACGCTCGGCTCGCCCACCTCAATCTTCTGGAAGCGCCGCGACAGGGCCCGGTCCCGCTCGAAGGACGCCTTGAACTCCTGGTACGTCGTCGAGCCGATGCAGCGCAGCTTGCCGCTGGCCAGCGCGGGCTTGAGCAGGTTGGACGCATCCATGGAGCCGCCGCTGGTGGCCCCCGCACCGACGATGGTGTGGATTTCGTCGATGAAGAGGATGGCGTCCGGGTGCTCCTGCAGCGCCTTGAGCACGCCCTTGAGGCGCTCCTCGAACTGGCCGCGGAACTTGGTGCCCGCCAGCAGCGCGCCCATGTCCAGCGAGAAGATGACCGAGTTCTTCAGCACCTCGGGCACCTTGCCCTCGTGGATGTGCAGCGCGAGGCCCTCGGCGATGGCCGTCTTGCCCACGCCCGTCTCGCCCACGTAGAGCGGGTTGTTCTTGCGGCGCCGGCACAGCACCTGGATGGTGCGCTCCAGCTCCTTCTGGCGCCCGATGAGTGGGTCGATGCGACCCAGCTTCGCCTCTTCGTTGAGGTTGGTGGTGTAGGCCTCCAGGGGGCTCTTGCGCGGGCCTCCCTCACCCTCCTCGTCATCTCCGGCGGGCATGCCCCGGGGCGCGCCCTCGGATTCACCTTCGGAGGGCGGGGCGCCGTCCTTGGTGGTGCCGTGGGAGATGTAGTTGAGCAGATCCAACCGGCTGACCCCCTCCTGCTGCAGCAGGTAGAGGGCCTGGCTCTCCTCCTCGCGGAAGAGCGCGACGAGGATGTCCCCGCCGTCGATGAACTTCTGCTCGGCGGACAGGGCGTGCATGGCGGCGCGGTGCAGCACCCGCTCCACGCCGATGGTCTGCTGCGGTTCGGCCTCCACCCCCTCGGGTAGACGCTCGACAGTCTCCTCCAGGAAACCCTCGAGCCGCTCCTGGAGGCGCTTCACGTTGGCCCCACAGCCCTTGAGCACTTCGCGGGTGCGGGTGTCCTTGGTGAGCGCGAGCAACAGGTGCTCGAGCGTCAGGTACTCGTGACGCATCCGGTGCGCTTCCTCCAGCGCGTTGCGGAAGCTGTCCTGCAAAGCCTTGGCAATCAGCGGTCCTGCCACGGTCTCAACCTTCCTCTGGTTCCATCGAGAGGCGCAGCGGGAAGCCATTCTCCCGCGCCGCCGCCTCCACGGTCCGTACCTTCGTTTCGGCGACCTCGAACGTATAAACGCCAGCTACGCCGACTCCGTTGTAATGAACGTGCAGCATGATCTGCACGGCGTCCGCCTCGGATTTGTGGAAGACCTCCTTCAGGACGGCCACCACGAACTCCCGAGTGGTGTAGTTGTCGTTGTGCAGCAGTACCTTGTAGAGGGTGGGCCGCTTGAGCTTCTTCTGCGGCACCGTCTCCGTGACAACGTTGGAATCCGGGTCGTACTTCTCTCGGGACATGGTCTCCCTCTAACGAGTAGGGGGCACCAACGGCCCCCGCTTGAATCCTGTTTCGGCCCGCCACCGGGGCAGGCCAGCCAGCACGGCCGCCCGTTCGTGCTCCAGGTAGGAGCGTACCGCCCGGTCGACCCCTGGGTGGAAGAGCAAGTGAGCGCTCCGGGTGAGGCTCGGCTCGCACCCCCGGGTGAGCTTGTGCTCGCCCCCCGCCCCCGGCTCGAAGCGCTCCAGCCCTCGGGCGATGGCGTCGGCCATCGGGTGGTAGAGGCACACATTGAAGTGAAGGAAGGGGTTCTCCTCGAGGCTCCCCCAGTATCGGCCGTAGAGCACCCGGGGGCCCACCAGGTTGAAGGCGCCGGCCACCAGCTGGCCCTCCCGGCGGGCCTCCACCACCTCGCAGGCGTGAGAGAAGGTGGACAGCATCCGCGCGAAGAAGTCCGGGGTGAGAAAGCGCCGGCCCCAGGGGTACTTGTCCACCGTGGAGGCATACAGGCGGTAGAGGTCTTCCGGGTTCACTCCAGCCAGGGCATCGCCCCGGAGGGTGCGCAGGGTGAGGCCCTGGGCAGCTGGGGCCCGGAGCTCCCGGCGGAGCTGGTGTCGCCTCCGTGTGTGGAAGCGGGCGAGGAAGTCCTCGAAGGAGCCGTAGCCCGCGTTGCGCCACTGGTACTGGACGCCCAAGCGCACCGCATAGCCAGCGGACTCCAAGGAGGTGGCCTCGGCCTCGGTGGGGAAGAGGACGTGGACGCTGGAGAAGCCCTCGGCGCGGGCGTACTCCAGGGCTGCGCGGGCGAGCTCCGCTTCCCGGGCCGTCCGGTCCTCGCCGGAGGCCACCAGCAGCCGGCGGCTCGTGACGGGCGTGAAGGGAACGGCCAGCACCAGCTTGGGGTAGTAACGCACGCCCAGCCGCTCTGCAGCGGTGGCCCAGGCGCCGTCGGCGACGAACTCGCCGTGGCTGTCGTCCTTGAGGTACGCGGGGGCCGCCGCCACCAGCCGCGTGCCCCTCCAGAGGGTGAGGTGGCGCGGGTGCCAGCCCACATGGGGACCCACGCTGCTACTCTCCTCCAGCGCCGCGAGGAAGGCCCACTCCAGGAAGGGCCGGGCCGCATCGTCGAGCAACGCGTCCCAGGCTCCCCGGGGAACCTCGGTGATGGCGCGATGGATGCGCAGGGTGGGCGGCAGCGGGTCGGACATCGTCGGGCGGCCGCAGCCTATAACGGCCACGCGCCGGGCCCGCCAGCTCGCGCGAAGTTGTCCAACTGTTGGACAACTTCGCGCGGTGCGCGTCCAGAAGGTCGGTGGGAATGGCGGCCTAGCGGCCCCGGGTGAGCTCTGCGGCGAGGAACCGGCCCACTTCTGCGAGTCCTGCCTGGGCTCGCTGCCGGCCCTCGGGCGACTCCATCACCCTGCGCGCGGCCTCGCTGGCGGTGCCGGCCTCCAGGTCCGCGAGCACCAGGAAGGCACTCCACGCGGGCGTCAGCTCCGCCACCCGCCCGGGGCGAGTCGGCCGATCCTTCAGCGTGGTGGCCACCTTCTCCAGCAGGCCCTCGTCGTTGAGCCGCTTGGACTTGCCCCGCATGGCCAGCCACGCCTCTTCCAGCAGCGAGGGCAGCAGCCGGCCCTGAAGGGCGGAGGACAGCCGCTGGGCGGCCTCGTCTTCGTCGATGTTGTGGGCGCGTGCGTAGGTGGGAATCAGCTTCGCCACCACCACCGGGCGCGTGGCCAGGTGCGCCAGCCGAGGGGGAAAGGTCATGGCGCGCTCTCTACCATCGCACGAGGAGGCGGAAGCCCTGGACCAGGCGCTCCTCCACGCTGACGATGGGCTGTACGTGGGCCCGCTCCAGCGCCGCCTCCAGCGCGCCGGCGATGAACTCCGGGCGGTTGTGCATGTCGGGGATGGTGATGCGCCGGGCGCGCTCGCCCACCGACGCCAACTGCACCTCCAGGTCCGGCCGCCCCATCATCGCCAGGTAGCGCGGCAGCCGCTCCACCACACGCGCCGGGCCAATCATGGGGATGGCTACCACGGTCACCCGGCCTATCAGCGTGTCCGCGAACCCCTGGGTCAGCTTGCGGCCGAGGATGCGGTAGGCATCCGCGTCGCTCAGCTCCCCATAGGCCATGTCCCGGGCAATCGCCACGCACCGCTTCCACACCTGCACGGGGTAGTCGACCTCGGGGCACCGGCGGTCATACCCCTCGGCTTCCAGCGCCCGGCTCAGTTCGCTGTTCGGCTCCAGTCCCCGGACGAACAGGCCCTCGAACACGCTCGATGGGATGCGCGGCTGCGCTGCCACTCGGGGGGGGTGCACCAACAGACTCGAGCTCTCCATGGAACGTCTCCCCGGTGGAAAAGCCCACCGTGTTCTCAGCTTATCATGCCTGACCAGTGATTCACTGAAGTCCAGTAAAGTTCTGATTGTCAGATAAAGCAACCCGAGAGGGAGGTAACCCCTCAGCTCGCGGTTGCCACGGAAGGGCGGGCGGCTTAGAGGATGGGCACAGGAGAGATTTCCACATGTCGGTGAACATCCAGCTCGAGTGGACGCCCAACCCCAGCACCTTGAAGTACGTGGTGGACCGGCGGCTCGTGTCATCCGGGGCGGTGAACATCACGAGCAAGCAGGCGGCGGAGGAGAAGTCGCCGCTGGCGCTCAAGCTCATGGGCATCAAGGGCGTGACGGCGGTGATGGTGGGCAGCAACTTCGTCACCGTCACCAAGGGGGACGAGGGCGAGTGGGATGAGCTGAATGACGCGGTGATGGGCACGCTGGACGAGCACCTGACGGCGGGGCTGCCGGCGGTGAACGAGGATGCGCTGGCGGCGGCGCGCACGGCTGTGAGTGCAGGCGGTTCGGTGGAGGCGCGCATCCAGGACATCCTGGACGCGGAGATCCGGCCGGCGGTGGCGCAGGATGGCGGCGACATCACCCTGGACCGCTATGAGGAAGGCATCGTCTACCTGCACATGAAGGGCGCCTGCGCAGGCTGCCCCTCGTCCACGGCGACCTTGAAGATGGGAATCGAGACGCGCCTGCGTGAGCTCGTCCCCGAGGTCACCGAAGTGGTGTCCGTCTGAGGCGGCAAGTCAAAGGCAAGCAGGTCCGGCGGGAGCTTCTGCCGGATCAATCCAAGGAGCTCCTGCGTGAGCTGCACCTGCTCACGCGTGAGGGCAACCTCAACGCGGACGCGCTGCGCAAGCTCAAGCAGGTCAATCACCTGGTGGGCCTGCTGCGGCCTGCCATGGAGGAAGTGCAGTCGCGCCATGGTGCGCCCGTGGTGGTGGACGCGGGCAGCGGCAACGCGTACCTGGGCTTCATCCTCTACGAGCTGTTCCTCAAGGACGCCGAGGCGGGCACGCTGCTGAACGTCGAGGGGCGGCCGGAGCTGACGCAGCGGGCGAAGGAGCGGGCCGGGCGGCTGGGCTTCGGGCGGATGGAGTTCCAGACGGCGCACCTGGACGAGGCGCAGTGGCCCGAGCGCATCCACGTGCTCATGGCGCTGCACGCGTGCGACACGGCGACGGACGACGCGCTGGCGGTGGCCATCCAGAAGGGTGCGGACCACGTGGCGGTGGTGCCGTGCTGCCAGGCGGAGGTGGCCCAGCAGCTCAAGGAGAGCAAGCAGGCGGTGGACCCGACGCTGGCGCTGCTCTACCAGCACGCCTGGCACCGGCGGGAGTTCGGCAGCCACCTCACCAACGTCATCCGCGCGCTGACGCTGGAGGCTTTCGGCTACCAGGTGACGGTGACGGAGCTGACGGGCTGGGAGCACTCGCTGAAGAACGAGCTGATTCTCGGCCGGCGGGTGCACCGGGAGAACCGGCAGGCGCGCGCGAAGCTGGAGTCGCTGCTGGGCTCCTTCGGGGTGCGGCCCAAGCTGGCGCGGGTGCTGGGCGTGGAGCCCGCGCCGCGGACGCTTCCCACTCCTTCCTGAGCGCAACTGGCTCCGAGCCCGTTGCACGGGGCGCGTCCGCGCCTCGTCCTGACGCGTGACCCGGGGTGACGTTCGCGGTAGGGTTGGGCACTGGACCTCCGCCGTCAGTCTGGAGCCCTCTCATGGATTGGTTGTTGTCCACCTCGACGCGCCCGGACGTGTACCCGCGCGCTGTCCTGTCCGTGCTCGTGCTGGGCGCGCTGGTGTGTGCCGCCGCCGCGGTGCGGATGCTGTTGCACTGGAGTTGCTGGTCCCTCTCTTTCCGCCGGGCCTGCCACCAGCTACGCAAGGGGGGAGGATGGCTCCCGCGGGCGGAGGAGCACTTCCAGGCGGCGGCCCGCTGCTCGCGGGGACCCCGACGCACAGCGGCGTTGGCGGGCGTGGGGTTCTGCCGCATGAACCTGGGCGGGTACGCGGAGGCCGCGGCCGTGTTGGAGCCGCTCATGGAGCAGCAACTGCCGCGCTCGATGTGGATGGACGCGCTCATCCTGCCCGCCCACCTCTCGCTGTGCCTCGCCATGCTGGGGAAGACCTCACGCGCCAGACGCTGGCTCGGCGAGGCCCACGCCCGCTTTGGGGCGAAGGTCTCCTTCCTGGTGCTGCCCGAGGTGGCCATCCTCTGCCGTGAGGGGCATCTGGGCGCGGCCTTGAAGCTGATGGAGGCCAGTTGGCCGGTGGTGATGGCTGACAGGCTCGTGTGTACCCGGCTCCGGCTGTTCCGCGCCTATGCGCAATGGAAGGTGGACCCCGAGCGCGACCGCGAGTTCATCTACATGACCCTGTTGTCGCTCGCGCTGCTCCCGGAGCGGGAGTTGGCGTTCTGCCGGGAGCACTGGCCGGTGCTCGCGGACTTCATCCAGATGGGCCAGGAGCTCGTGGCCCGCCACGACCAGCAGCGGGCGCTCAGGCAGGCCGAGCTGGAGGCCCGGCACGCGGAGAGGGGAGCCCAGTCCAAGGCCGGGGTCACGCTGAAGCCGGAAGACGGCGAGGACACCGCCCACTGACTCCTCCGGCCTGGGCGGCTCCTTGAAGACGAAGCGCTTGCCGGCGGTGACAGCTACCCGTACGACTCCCGCTTGATGCGTTTGTCCTCGAGGCCGATCGTGTGGAGGTGGCCGAGCACCGTCTCCATGAAGCGCGGCGTGGCCGGGGTGCGCGTCTCCAGCGCCTTGCGCCGGTCCCATGGGGTGATGGCCGGGCCGCACACGTAGACGAGGCACGTGGCCCGGTCCGGGATGAGCTCCTCCAGCAGGGCCTCGGCGACCCGGCCCTTGCGCACGGCGGCTCCGAAGCGCGACTCGTCCGTCTCTCGGGTGAGGGTGTGCACCACGCGCAGCTTGTCTGGGTGCGAGCGCTCGAGCGCCTCGAAGGCCTCTCGATAGAGGATGTCGCCCCACGTCTTGTTGGAGCAGATGACGGTGTGGCGAGGCTTGAGTGCCCGGTGCAGGGCGTCCTTGATGATGGAGAAGTTGGGGACCGCGCCGGAGCCGGCGACGACGTGGACGAGGTGGTCCGTGCGCTCCTCGATGTCATCCGGCAGCACATAGGGCCCCATGAAGCCCAGCACCTTCATGCGCGAGCCGGTGAGGGGCGCGTGGACGAGGTAGGGGGAGAGCAGGGGCGGGTAGCGGGTGAAGCCGGGGATGTAGTCCTCGTCCTTCACGGTGATGGCCACCAGGGGCTCGTGCGGCGCGGAGGCGAGCGAGTACGAGCGCGCGGGCTCCTTGCGGGCCTTGTGCTCCTGGAGGTAGGCGGCGAAGCGGCCCAGCGCGGGGAACTGGTGCGGGTCCAGGTTGAGGAACTGGCCGGCCTTGTATTCGGGGCGCTCCTGGCCGAAGTCCAGGTAGAGGGTGGCGGTGTCGTGCGTCTCGAGGCGCACCTCGGTCACCGTCACCTCGTACTCCCGGGGGCGATTCCGGGCGGTTGTCACGGCTGCGCTCATGGCCTCCTCCCTACCAGCCCGGTGGACGTTCTTTCGAGGAAAGCGTTGCGGCTGGGCGTCAGCAGCGGACAATGCCCCCTCAGGTGACGAACGTCCAACAGAGGGAACACGTCTTCGTCTCGGCGCTGCCGGGACTGGAGCCCGCCGTGCAGGCCGAGGCCCTGGGCTTTTCTCCCCGCCCTGTCGACGGGGGGGTGGAGTTCATGGGGGCGCCGGGGCTGCACCAAGAGGCCAACCTACGCCTGCGCACGGCGAGCCGGGTGTGGCTGCGGCTGGGGCGCTTCTCCGCGACGGACGCCGGGGCGCTCGCCAAGGGCCTGGCGGGGCTGCCGCTGGAGCGGGTGTGGGACGGGCGGACGACGCCGAGGCTCTCGGTGGCCCTGCATCATGCGCGCTTCAAGGGGCCGGACGCGGTGCTGGCCGCTGCAGCGCGGGCGTGGGGGCTTCCCTCGGTGGAGCGCGCGGGGGTTCTGGATGAGGAGTCCTCCGAGGGCCTCACCCTGCTGGTCCGGGTGGAGGGCGACACGTGCACGGTGAGCGCGGACACCAGTGGTGAGCCACTACATCGGCGCGGGTACCGGCAGGAGGTGAGCCGAGCACCCCTGCGCGAGACGCTCGCCGCGGGCATCCTGGTGCTGGCTGGGTATGACGGGGTGGAGCCGCTGGTGGACCCGATGTGCGGCTCGGGTACCTTCCTCATCGAGGGTGCGTGGATGTCCCAGCGGCGGGCGCCGGGGCTCCAGCGTGCGTTCGCCTTCGAGCGCTTCCCCGGCTTCGATGCGGCGGACTGGGGTGCGCGCAAGGCGAGGGCGGAGGCAGAGGCGCTTCCGGCTCCGCGCTCGGCGTTGAGGGGCCATGACATCAACGCGGGCTCCTTGGGCACGGCGCGGCGCAATGCCCGGCGGGCTGGGGTGACGCTCACGCTGGAGCGCCAGGACGTGCGCACGCTGGCGGCGCCGGCGGGGCTGGGGCCTGGGTTGGTGGTGGCGAACCCGCCCTACGGCAAGCGGGTGGGGGAGGCGGAGGACCTGCCGGGGTTGTACCGGGCGATGGGAAACACCTTCCGGCGGGCCTTCAAGGGCTGGCGAGCCGCGGTGCTGCTGCCAGAGGACCCGGGCCTCATTCGCGCGCTGGGGCTGCCCGAGGGGCGCAACCTGCCGGTGCGCAACGGTGGCCTGCGCTGCCGCCTCTTGGTGAGCACGCTCTAGCGAGTGGGCGGAAGAGGCCGGGGCTCTACCTGGAGCGGTAGCCGCAGCTCGAAGCGCGCGCCGCCTCCGGGCCGCTGGCCCACCGACACCGTGCCTCCATGCGCAACCACCACCCGCCTCACCACGGCCAGGCCCAGGCCCGTGCCCGTGGTGCGCGTGGTGAAGAAGGGCTCGAAGATGCGCTGGGCATCTCCCGATGAGACGCCGGGGCCCTCATCCTCCACGGTGAGACAGAGGCCCTCGGGCACGCTCTCCACCGCCACGCGCACTTGCCCTCCAGGGGGCGAGGCCTGCACTGCGTTGCGCAACAGGTTCTCCAGCGCGAGCTGCAACAGCGTCTCGTCCGCGTGGAGCGTGGGCAGGCTGGGCGCCTCGTCCACTGTCACCCGCACGGTGCCGAGCTGGCGCCGCTCGTGGAAGAGCTCCAGCGTGCGTCGGGCCAGCTCACCCGGATGCAGCGGGCGCGGCCGGGGCTCCAGCGGACGCACCACGTCCAGCAGGTCGCGCACCATTGCGTCCAGCCGCGTGGCCTCCTCCTCCAGCATCTCCACCGCGCTGGTGCCAACGGGGCCCAGCTTGTCCCGCTTCAGCACCGCCACCGCGTTGAGGATGGAGCCCAGCGGGTTGCGCACCTCGTGGGCCACCACGCCCGCGGCCTCACCGAGCACCGTCAGCCGCTCCTGGGCCACCAGCTCCGACTGCAGCCGCGACAGCTCGGCCAGCCGGGAGGCGGCGAGCCGGTGGTGGCGCACGTTCTCCAGCGCTCCGCCCACCTGCCGCGCGAACAGCTCCAGCGTGGCCGCGCTCGTCGGCGTCAGCGTCTCGCCCTGGACGGACAGCACGCCATAGGGCGCTCCCTCCACGAAGATGGGCGCGTCCAGGCCCCGGACGATGGGGTAGGCGCGCCGCATCTGTGCCAGCAGCTCCGAGGGGTGGAAGTTCTCCAGCGACCGGAGCAGATCCTGATGGAAGGCCGCCTTGCGCTGGGTGAGCACCTCCTCGATGTGGGGCAGGCTGGAGCGCGGAAAGCGCACCTCGTGAATGGGTTTTCTGTAGAGCAGCTCTCCGGCGGCCACCTGGGCGGGGTCCTGCCGCATCGGCCCATGGACGACTGCCTCCCCCTCGAGCAGCAGGACCGTGACGAAGAAGCCCTGTTGGTGGATGGCCTCCACGGCCGTCTCCAGCACGCTCTGCTCGTCACGGCAGCGCACCAGCTCACCGGAAGCCTGCACGAGCGCCTCGGTGAGCCGCCGCATGCTGGCCTCGCCCTCGGCGTCGAGGAACATCAGCAGCGTGTCCTCGGGCCGCACTCCAGGGCCCCGGCGCATGTACCAGGTCCGTTCCTGGCCTCCTGCTCCGCGTACGCGCAGCCACACGGACTCGGGAGCGCCTTCCCCGCGCGTGTACTCCTCGTGCATCAGCGCCAGCCATGAGCGATCCGCGGGCGCGAAGCGGGCCATCAGCTCCGTGCTCGTGGTGGCACGCACCTCCTCGAGTCCGACACCCAGCAGCGTCAGCATCGCCGGATTGGCGTAGACCACCTTGTCCCCGCGGACCACCATGGCTGGAGCGGGGAGACCTTCGAGCGGTCGGTACTCCGCCATATCGGACACGGCTTCCTCCCGGATGCAATCACTCCCGCTGTGCTCCGTAGACCAGAGCGTAGGGCAAGACGGGGGAAATGCACATGCGCTTCGCCAACGTGACGAATCCGGACGGGCTGGAACTGAAGGCGGTGGTGGTGGTGGTTGCCGCCTATTTCGTGCTGGCCGCGGTCTTCCTCAGCGGGATGTTGTAGGCGCCCCGGTGCGGTTGCCGCGGAGGAACTCGTCGATGAACGAGCGCTCCTCCGGTCGCAGGTCCGCCAGGCCCAGGCCATAGCCGCGCGGCTGCTTGCCGTCATCCAAGGTGTACTCCCAGATGACGGAGCTGCGCAGTTTGATCTGCCGCTGCTGCTGCTCGAAGTTGAGCACCAGATCCACACGCATCCCCAGCCTCAGCGGCTTGTCGGTGGGGATGAAGAGGCCTCCGGACTGGAGGTTGATGATGCGGTGATCCGTGAAGATGCCCGCGGTGCGCGTGCTCACCTTCACATCCACCTGGAGCCGGTCGTTGCGCGTCTGCTGCAACCCGACGAACTCCTCGGCCGAGTAGGTGTAGCCCTGGGCCTGCTGCTGCTGGCCGGGGCGGGCCGCCGCGTTGGGCGCGCGGGCGGGCGCCTGCTGGGCCTCGGCCTCGCGCATGCGGCGCGCGAGCAGCTCGAAGACCTCGGCGTGCGCCTTGCGCAGCTCGGGGTGGGTGTCAGGCCCCTGATGCTCGGGTGAGTAGCGCTTCGCCAGGCGGAAGAAGGCGCCGCGCAGCTCCTCCATCGGCGCGTCCGGCTTCACGCCGAAGAGCTGGTGGGCCGGCAGTCCCTGCATCTGGCGCACCTGCTGGCGCAGCCGCTCGGCCTGCTGGACCTCGGCGGCCGGGTTGGCCTTGAGCGCGCCCAGCAGATCCTTCACCTCGTTGAAATGCTCGATAGGCTCCCACGAGGAGCCGTCGCGAGAGGCGCGGGTGACAGCCTTGAGCCGCCCCGAGCCGATCAGCTCGCGCAGCGACTGGAGCGTCAGGGGCCCCAGCACGCGACCGATGGAATCTCCGATCCAATAATTCGTCGACACGCGGTCACCTCGTGAGGGATCAGTGGGCCAGGGCCTGGCGGACAGCGAGGGCGATCTCCAGCGGATGGAAGGGCTTGCCCACGAAGCCCACGGCGCCGGCGGACATCGCCTGCTCCACCACGGGCTCGGCATCCATGCTGCTGATGATGAGCACCCGCGTGTCGGGAGACGAGTCCTTGAGGGCTGCGAGCACCTCCAGCCCGCTGCGTCGGGGCATGAAGAGGTCCAGCAACATCACCGCGGGACGCTCGCGCGCCGCCACCTCGAGTCCCTCCTGTCCATCCGACGCCTCGAGGAGCCTCACCTCGAGGCCGCTCTCTTGGATGGCATCCTTGAGGAGGCTGCGGACGAACCGATCATCATCGACCAGCAGAAGAGTCGGAGTGGACATGCTCGTGAATGATAAGCCGAATGGCTCTTGAATGCCCGCGCAACCTGGAAGGCCGTGCATCGATGAACGCAGCGTGAAAGAGGATGGACGGGAAGTCGACGAGTGCTCCACGGTACTGACTGCTTTTGGAGTAAGTGAGGGGGCCATGTCCACTGACAAAGCCCTGGCTCATTTCGAATCTCAGAAGAACAGCTACCTCGAAGATTTGAAGCAGTTGGTGCGAATTCCCAGCGTCTCATTCGATGGGTTTGACCCAGCGCATGTGCGTGCGAGTGCAGAAGCCACAGCGAGACTGTTGAAGTCGCGTGGCTTCGAAAATGTGCAGCTTTTGGAGCTCGAAGGCGCACATCCGTATGTGTATGGCGAGGTTCTGAAGGCTCCTGGCAAACCCACTTTGTTGCTGTATGCGCACCATGACGTACAGCCAGCAGGAGACGAGGCGGCGTGGAAGAGCCCGCCGTTCGAGCCGCAGGTGAGAGATGGGCGCCTGTATGGACGAGGCTCGGCGGACGACAAGGCCGGCATCGTGGTGCACACCTCGGCGGTGGAGGCGTGGCTGAAGGGCGCGGGTGCGCTGCCGCTCAACGTGAAGGTCGTCATCGAGGGCGAGGAAGAGGTGGGCAGCGAACACCTCGAGACGTTCCTGCAGAAGCACAAGGCGCTGCTGAAGGCGGATGCCATCGTGCTGACGGACACCACGAACTTCGAGACGGGGTTGCCGTCCATCACCACGGCGCTGCGTGGACTGGTGACGGTGGACGTGGAGGTGCGCGCGCTGCGGCAGGCGGTGCACTCGGGCATGTGGGGCGGGCCGGTGCCCGACCCGGTGATGGCGCTGTGCCGGATGCTGGCGACGCTGACGAACCCGGACGGGAGCATCGCCATCGAGGGCATCTATGAGCAGGTGCGTCCGCTGAGCGAGGCCGAGCGCAAGAGCATCCAGTCGCTGCCGGGTGACGCGGAGTACTTCAAGAAGCAGGTGGGGATGGTGCCGGGGGCGCAACTCTTGGGAGGTCGCCACCCGTGGGAGATGAACTGGCGGCAGCCGGCGCTGGCCATCAACGCCATCCAGGCCAGCAGCCGCAAGGACGCGCGCAACATCATCTGCGACACGGCCTGGGCACGCGTGGGCATCCGCATCGTTCCCGACATGGATGCCCAGGACGTACAGCGGCGGCTGGTGGAGCACCTGAAGAAGGTGGTGCCCTGGGGGCTGGAGCTTCACATCAAGGCAGACCCGCCGGCAGGCCCGTGGTTCACGGATATTTCGCACCCGGCCTTCCAGGCGGCGTTTCGCGCGCTGCGCAAAGGCTACGGGACGGAGCCGGTGGCCATTGGATGCGGTGCGTCGATTCCGTTCGTGGAGCCGTTCGCCAAGGAGCTGGGTGGTGTGCCAGCGCTGCTCATTGGCGTGGAGGACCCGTACACGAACGCGCACTCGGAGAACGAGAGCCTGCACCTGGGCGACTACGAGAAAGCGGTGCGCAGCGCCATCCACCTGTACGAGGAGCTGGCGAAGGATTTGAAGTAGGCAGGTTGAATACCGGAGGGGCAGTCCCGTCGGAGGCGGTGAGTCGTTCGCTCATCGGGAACTGCCCATGTCCTCGCTCTTCCGTGTCATGTCGTGTGCCCTGCTCGTCGGGGTGTTGCTCGTCTCCGCCTCCGCGGAGGCTCGCTTCGGCAAGCGCTCGAACTCCTCGGAGGACACGGAGGAGGAGTCGGACTCGCGAGTCCATGATGCCACCCCAGTGGGGAGGGGCTCTGGCTCCAGCGGATCCGGGCACGACGACTCTCCTGTGTTTTATCGGTCGAGGCCTTCACGCTCCTATGTGACGTCCCGGCCTTCGCACTCTTTCTGGAGCGAGTCGCGATTCGCATCGCGCCGCCATCGGAATTTCACCCTAGGGCTCGACGCCCAGGTCATGCGGGAGGGCGCGGGAGTGGGCCTGCATCTGGGCGTGGAAGGCGAGCGGTTCGGTGGCTTCCTGCGGACGAGCGGGCTCACGCTGAAGGCGGATGATGGGAGCGGAGACACGGACAACATCTCCGTGACGGAGCTGCACCTGTCGTTCGCTGCCTTGACGGGGCGGATGGGGCGGCTGCGGTTGGAGGGAGGCGTGTCCGTTGCCAAGGCCCCGGACGTCACCTTCGTCGGCCCCAGCGTGGGACTCTCGTCCGAGCTGTACCTGCTGCGCTCCCTGTCCCTGGAGGCCAGAGTGCAGCTCACTCCCTGGCCCCACCGCCAGCTCGATGCCGCGGGCGGCATGGTGTGGTACCTGGGCGCCTGGCACATGTTCGCCCTGCGCGGTGGCATGCGGGTGCTGATGTTGGACGACGCGGGTTGGGTCGATGGTGTCGCCCACCGCGACGTGCTGCCCGGTCCCTACGTCTCGTTCGGGCTGGCCATCTGAGCCCTGCCTCCGGGTGGGGGCGAGACGTCACCCAGGATTCACCGGCGTGCAACACGGCCTTCGCATGGAGGGGGGAGAGTAGAGCCCATGAACGTCGCGTCCCTCTTGAATCCCCCTCGCACCGACGGCCCCACGCCGAGTGCCCTGAAGCTGCTGCGCGTCGAGACTGGCCTGCTCGCCCAGGCCCTCCTCGGTTCCATTCGGGAGAGCACTCGGGAGAGCGTGCTCGCCTTCCGCTTCATGCGCAGCCTGCTGCTCAACGGAGCGGCCTCCGTTCCCTTGAAGTAGGGCCCTGGAGGCACGGGTCCGCTTCCAGGTGGGAACCTGGGGTTCAGCTACCCTCACCCTTTCCCTCTCCCGAGGGGAGAGGGGGAGGGGGCGCAGGTGGGACTCCCTTGCCCGCGTAGGCCACCACCTTCACCTCCGAGGTGTCGTCCAGCGCGAGCCCGTCTCCCTTTGCCTCCGTGTTCGTCACCGAGATGACGTCGCCTCGGTGCAGCTTGAAGAAGCGCTCGTTCTTCTCCGTGCGGTGCTTCTCCTGCATCGCCAGCCCCATGCGGCCCTCGGGTCCACAGCCGATGAATCGCTGCCGCCCCTTGCCCTCGAGCGACTCGGACACGATGCGGAACAGCCGCTCCGGTCTCGGCTCTGGCCAGCCCTCGCCCTTGGGCGCCAGCATCAGGTAGCTCATCTTCAGCGACTCCTTGTGGAGCCCCGCCGCCCGGGCGATCTCCTCCACCACCTTGGGCATCGGCCAGTCGCGCTCCGCGTGGCACCAGTCGCTCTCCTTCACCAGTGCCGGGCACGCGCCTCGGTACATGCACGGCGCGCGGATGGCGTAGCCCTTCTCCACCATCTCGTCCCGCACCTTCAGCAGCAGCCGGGACGTCTCGCGCAGCGCCGGCTCCAGCACCAGCAGGCTTCCGCCCGGTTTCACCTGTGCCAGTGCCTGCTCCAGCAGCGCCGCACGTGGCTTCACCGCCTCGTCCCCTGAGCCGTACAGCTCATTGAGGACATGTCCCATGGTGATCAGGTCGTACTTGCCCTCGGGTGGAGCCGCCTTACGCGTGGGATCCCACTCCCGGGTGGCGAGCGCCTCGCCCGCCTCCGCCGCGAGCTCCCGGGCAAGCGTCAACGCCGGCTTGCTCCGGTCCGCCGCAGTGACCTCGGCGGCCCCGGCATCCAGTGCGGCAAAGGCCATGGGGCCCGGTCCGCTGCCCAGGTCCAGGACAGTGCGCGGCCGGTTGGGCAGCTCCCCGAGGGCCTCGCGGGCCTGGGCATAGGACACGGGCCAGTAGAAGAGCAGGTAGGCGCCCAGGAGCTTCGGGTCGTCCATGTACCGGGCTCCGGCCAGCTTCCGGTCACGCGTCAGCCCGAGGGAGAGCTGCTTCACCCCTGCTCCCACCTCTTTGACTTCCTGCGGCGTCAGGCGCGTCTCGGGCCCGTCCCCCCGCTTCCGGGCCTCGCGCCACACGGCGATGAGCCGCGGTATCCACCGCTCCAAGTCCTTGCCGTAAGCGCCACTCATCCAACCCTGCCTTCCAACGAGGGGTCGCCTCTTGAGGGCAACCGCGTTAAATCCCGTCCCAAATGATTTCCGTCCGAGACCTGCGCAAGCACTACCAGGTCCACAAGCGCCCGCCTGGCCTCAAGGCCGCCCTCCGCTCCGTCTTCCACCGGACCTACACCTCCGTGAAGGCGGTGGATGGCATCTCCTTCGAGATAAAGCCCGGGGAGCGCGTGGGCTTCCTCGGTCCCAACGGGGCGGGGAAGACCACCACCCTCAAGGTGCTCGCCGGGTTGCTCCACCCGTCGAGCGGTGAGGTGCGAGTGGATGGTCATGTTCCCCGCCACCGCGAGGATGCGTTCCTCAAGAAGATCATGCTGGTGATGGGGCAGAAGCAGCAGCTCCTCTGGGACCTGCCGCCCGCCGAGACGTTCGAGCTCAACCGGGCCATCTACGACGTCCCCCGTGCCCAATACAAGCAGACGCTGGACGAGCTGGTGACGTTGTTGGAGCTGGAGGAGCTCATCGGCAAGCCGGCGAGGCAGCTCTCGCTGGGCGAGCGGATGAAGTGCGAGCTGGCCGCGGCGCTCATCCACCGCCCGAAGGTGCTCTTCCTGGACGAGCCCACCATTGGCCTGGACGTGTCCATGCAGGCCATCATGCGGACCTTCATCAAGTCCTACAACGAGCGCAACGGGGCCACGCTCATCCTCACCAGCCACTACATGGATGACGTGGCGGCGCTGTGCCCGCGGGTCATCGTCATCGACAAGGGCCTGCTGTCGTACGACGGCGGCCTGGACGCGCTGGTGCAACGGGTGCGGCCGGAGAAGCGGGTGGTGTTGCGCCTGAACCAGCCGGTGGACGTGAACAGCCTGGCGCCCCTGGGCAAGGTGGTATCGCACGACAACGTCACGGCGGTGCTGCAGGTGCCGCAGGATGCCGTCAACACCACCGTCAGCCGGGCCCTCTCCCACCTGCCGGTGCAGGACCTGACGGTGGAGAACGCGCCGCTGGAGGAGGTCATGAGCGAGTTGTTCGCCGAGACGAAGGCCCACCGGGGAACGGTGGGCACATGAGCGCGGGGAGCACACTGCGGGCCCTGCCCACGCTGCTGCGGGTGGGCCTGTCCGAGGCGGTGGCCTACCGGGCGGAGATGTTCGTCTGGGTGCTGTCCACCACCATGCCGCTCATCATGATGGCGCTGTGGACGGCGGTGGCCCGGGAGGCGCCGGTGGGCCAGTACGGCTCCCAGGACTTCGTGCGCTACTTCCTGGCGGCCTTCGTGGTGCGGCAGATGACGGGGGCCTGGGCGGCCTGGATGATCAACTACGAGGTCCGCCAGGGCACGCTGGCCATGCGCCTGTTGCGGCCCATCTCGCCGCTGTGGGGCTACGCGGCGGAGAACCTCGGGGCCATGCCCATGCGGCTGTTCGTGGTGGTGCCGGTGGCGAGCTTCGCCGTGTACACGGTGGGCTGGCAGTCGGTGCCCCAGACGGCGTGGGGCTGGGTCTTCTTCCTCGTGTCTCTCTTCGGCGGATGGCTCATCACCTTCCTGGTGAACGTGGCCATTGGCACGCTGAGCCTCTACATGGAGAGCAGCACCAAGCTGATGGACGTATGGCTGGCGCTCTTCTTCGTGTGCTCGGGCTACCTCTACCCGGTGGATCTCTTCCCGCCCGTGTGGCGGACGATCATCGACTGGCTGCCCTTCCGCTACCAGATAGGGCTGCCGGTGGAGTTGATGACGAACGCCCACGGATTCGGGGCCGCGCTGGGACTGCTGGGGCGCCAGTGGCTGTGGGTGGGGCTGATGCTGCTCCTCAGCCTGGGACTCTGGAAGCGGGGCCTGAAGCGCTTCGCGGCCTTTGGAGGGTGAGGGAGATGCTGCGGCGCTATCTGAGCCTGCTCGGAGTGCAGCTGAGGGCCTCGAGCCTGTTGGCGATGCAGTACCGGGGGGACTTCGTCATCGAGGGCATCATCTCCCTCTTCTGGACGGCCACCGCGCTGGCACCGCTCTTCGTCGTCTACCGGGATCGGCAGTCCATCGCCGGGTGGAGCTTCGGCGAGGCGCTGCTGGTCATCGGGTGGTTCACCCTGCTGCAAGGGATTCTCGAGGGGGCCATCAACCCGAGCCTCACCGGCGTGGTGGAGCACATCCGCAAGGGGACGCTGGACTTCGTGCTGCTCAAGCCAGCGGACGCGCAGTTCCTGGTGTCCACCGCGCGCTTCCTGCCGTGGCGTTCCATCAACGTGCTGGCGGGGCTTGGCTTGTTCGCCTACGGCTTCCACCTGATTGGCCGCCTTCCCTCACCGGTGGGGGTGCTGGCCTCGCTGGTGCTGCTGGGCACGAGTGTGTTGCTGCTCTACTCATTGTGGATATTGACGGTGAGCGCGGCCTTCTACGTGGTGAAGGTGGACAACCTGACGTACTTCTTCACGTCCATCTTCGATGCGGCGCGCTGGCCGGCGTCGGTGTTCCGAGGGTTCCTGGCCTTCGTCTTCACGTTCGTGATTCCGCTGGCGGTGATGACGACCTTTCCGGCGCAGGCGATGCTGGGGCGGCTGCCGTGGATGTCGCTGGTCTGGGCGGTGGTGGGCTCCATCCTCTTCGCGTTCCTGTCGAGGAGGGTGTGGCTGCACTCGATTGGCCACTACACCTCCGCGAGTAGCTGAGCGCCTCCCACCCCGAGTCGCTGCGCATCTCCTGCTTCGAGCGACTGAGCACCTCCCATCTCTCTCGCTGACCTACCCCTCTCCCCTCGGGAGAGGGACGGGGTGAGGGTGCCCGTCACTCGGGTTGGGCCCCGAAGCGTGGCCCGACATGACTTGAGAAGTCATCTGGAATGGCTATTATCTCGAAGGTCAGGTGTGGGAGCTTCGGGCTGACGGCCCGGCACCTGCACGAGGCGCTATCGAGATGCCATCCCCATCCGACGATCCGCCGCCTTTCGCCGAACGCTTCCACGCGAGACCCCCTTGGTCTGCCCACCGGAGGAGACATAGGTTTCCCATGCACATCATGAGAATCGGGCCCTATCGCATCGATCCGGATGACCCACGCGCACCGTCCCAGGAGGTTTGGGAGCGGCTGACGCCCGAGGAGCGTGCGCGTATCGTCGAGGGACTGCCGTCCGAGTTTCCGGTCTCCGAAGCGGCTCCACCCGAGGGAGACCCGCACTTCGTGGCCAAGGTGGAGACGCGCCAGGTGCTGGGGGACTTCTTCACACGCGCGGGCCGCAAGGTGTACCTGGCCTGTGAGCTGCCCGTGTACTACCCGGGCGAGCGCATGTTCGCTCCCGATGTCATCGCCGTTCTGGGGGTGGAGTCGCACGAGCGCATGCGCTGGGTGGTGAGTGCCGAGGGCAAGGGGCTCGACTTCGCTCTGGAGATTCATGTCGCGGGCGATCGCCGCAAGGATCTGGAGCGGAACGTGAAGCGCTTCGCCCGGCTTGGCATCCGCGAGTACTTCCTGTTCGACCGTGGGCGCTTGCGGCTCAACGGGTGGAGGCTGGAGGAAGGGCGGCGTGGCTACGACGCCATCCTGCCGCAGCAGGGCTTCTTCGCGTCCGAGGTGTTGGGGCTGGAACTGCGGGTGGATGGCGAGCGGCTGCGTTTCCATCACGACCGGGTGCCCCTGCCAGCGGCGGACGAGATGATCGCCATGCTCGAGCGGAGGGCACGGGAATCGGAGGTGCAACTCGCCAGGGAATCCCAGGTGCGCGCCGAGTTGGAGCACCGGCTCGCCGAGGAGGCACGCCTGCGCGCCGAGGAAGCACGGCGCCGGGAGGAATCCGATCATCGGTTGGCCGAAGCCCTTGCCGAGCTGGCGCGGCTGCGCGGCGATCCAGGCTGAAGCCGCCCCTTCGCTCGGGCCCGCGCCGTGCCGGGCAGAGGCTCAGTCGGGGATGATGGCGTCGGCCTCAATCTCCACGAGCATGACGGGGTCGATGAGGCGGCTCACCTCCACCATGCTGGTTGCGGGGCGGATGGTGCCGAAGACCTCGCCATGGGCCCGGCCCACATCTCCCCAGAGGGAGATGTCCATCACGTACATGCGAGTGCGAATCACGTGCTCCATCCGGCCCCCGAGGGCCTCGAGCGCCGCCTGGATGTTGCGCAGCGCCTGGGCGGTCTGGGCGTAGACGTCTCCCTCGCCCACCACCTGGCCCGAGGCATCGGTGGCGGTGGTGCCGGAGACGGAGATGTAGGGGCCCACGCGGACGGCGCGGGAGTAACCCACGCGCGGCTCCCAGGCGGTGCCAGTCGAGTACGTGTTGCGCTGCATGGTGGCTCCTTGGTGGGAAAGGCGGGAAACCCCCACCCTAGCCCTCTCCCAGCAGGAGTGGGGACATACCTGGGGTGCGCCTGGAGGCGGGGAGGGGCCTGGCCGCCTGGAGGCTTTCCGACGGAACGGGTCCGGAATGTGGAACCTCGCGAAAAAACACACGCCCCGTGATAGTTCCCATCCCGATATGGCATCCGAGCTCGACCAGGAAGTCGCCCGTCGGCGCACCTTCGCGATCATCTCCCACCCCGACGCCGGTAAGACGACGCTTACCGAGAAGCTGCTGCTCTACGGCGGCGCCATCCACCTGGCTGGTAGCGTGAAGGCCCGCCGGGCGAGCCGCCACGCGACGAGCGACTGGATGGAGCTGGAGAAGGAGCGCGGAATCTCCGTGACGTCCTCCGTGCTCCAGTTCCCCTACCGGGGCCACGCGGTGAACCTGCTGGACACCCCGGGCCACCAGGACTTCTCCGAGGACACCTACCGCACGCTGGCGGCGGCGGACTCGGCGGTGATGCTCATCGACGCGGCCAAGGGCGTCGAGCCGCAGACCAAGAAGCTCTTCAAGGTGTGCCGCATGCGCGGCATCCCCATCTTCACCTTCGTCAACAAGCTTGACCGCTGGGGCCGCGCGCCGCTGGAGCTCATGGACGAGCTGGAGCAGGTGCTGGGCATCCGCGCCTACCCGATGAACTGGCCCATTGGCATGGGGCCGGAGTTCCGGGGCGTGTATGACCGGCAGTCCAAGGTGGTGCACGTCTTCGCCGCGGAGGGCCGCCATGGCGAGTCCGAGGTGCAGGAGCGCTCCATCTCCATCGACTCACCGGACATCCTCACCGTCCTCTCCGAGCGCGAGCTGGCCACGCTCAAGGAGGAGATCGAGCTGCTGGACATTGGCGGGGACGAGTTCACCCGGGAGAAGGTGGAGCAGGGTCAGCTCACGCCGATGTTCTTCGGCAGCGCGATGACGAACTTCGGCGTGCGGCCGTTCCTGGACCACTTCCTGACGCTGGCGCCGGCGCCCACGTCGCGTCAGACGAAGAACGGGCCGCGCGAGCCCACGCACCCGAAGTTCGCGGGCTTCGTGTTCAAGATTCAGGCGAACATGGACCCGGCACACCGCGACCGCATCGCGTTCATGCGGGTGGTGTCGGGCCGGTACACGAAGGGGATGAGCGCGTTCCACTCGCGGCTGGGCAAGGAAGTGCGCCTGGCCAAGCCGAGCCAGTTCCTGGCGGCCGAGCGCACGGCCATCGAGGACGCGTGGCCGGGGGACGTGATTGGCCTGTTCGACCCGGGGATGTTCCGCATCGGGGACACGCTCTGCGAGGGCGAGGACCTGCTGTTCGACAGCGTGCCGCGCTTCAGCCCGGAGTACTTCGCGATCGTCCGCTCGAAGGATCCGTTGCGGCGCAAGCAGATGGAGAAGGGGCTGGAGCAGCTCTCCGAGGAGGGCACGGTGCAGATCTTCCAGCAGCTCGGGATGGGGATGAAGGATCCCATCGTGGGCGTGGTGGGAGCGCTGCAGTTCGAAGTGTTGCAGTACCGGGTGGAGCACGAGTACGGCGCGCGCATCATGCTGGACCGGCTGCCCTTCAGCCACGCGCGGTGGGTGGTGGGGCCGAACTTCGATCCGAAGACGTTCGACTGGGAAGGCAACCGGCAGACGGTGCAGGACCGTGACGGCCTGCCGCTGGTGCTCTTCCGGGACGACTGGGCCTTGCAGCACGCCGAGGAGAAGCACCCGGAGCTGAAGTTCCTCTCGGCGGCACCGCTGTTGCGCCAGCTGGCCGCGACGGGGAGCTGACGCCCGCCTATCGCTTGCGCCTGGTGTCGTAGGGGGGCGCTCGTCCCCCCTGAACCGGGGGTTCAGCGCCCACGACACGCGTGTTACCGGAGAGTCCTCACATGTTGGCAAGGGGGCCTCATGAACAAGCTCGTGTGGTGTGTCGCGTCGTTGGGGCTCTTGGGGTGTGGGGCTCTGGTGGATCTGACCGGAATCGAGACGAGCTCCGCGCACTGTGACTTCCGCCAGAGCGGCCCGAATGGTCGGGAGGATCGCTGCCAGGAGCGGGTGGAGGTCATCAAGGGGGGCATCGAGCCCTTCAAGGGCCTCTGCACGTCGATTGGGGCAGTCGCTGGAGACGGCCCCTGCCCGCGCGAGGGAGTGGTCGGCGGGTGTTTCATCGGCGAGCAGGGTGACGGCAGCGACGTCAACGACTGGTACTACGCCCCGATGACCCGTGAGGATGTTCGGGGCAAGTGCACCTCCCGGGAGCCGTTCCTCGAGCCGTAGCCCCAACCCGTACCTCGAAGAAATGGGACCCCTAAACCAGCCCGCGCCGTGCTGCCTCCAGTGCGGCTTCGGCGCGGGAACAGATGTTGAGCTTGCGGTAGATGTCCTTCACGTAGCCGGCGACCGTGCTCTCGGCCAGGCCGAGCATCCCCGCCACCTCGCCTATTCGCATTCCGCGGCCGATGTAGCCGAGCACCTCGGTCTCCCGAGGAGTGAGCACCGCGGAAGGCGCGGGCGGTGGGGGCGCTGGGGCCTGCTGGCGGCTCGGCTCGCGTGATCGCTCCCGGAAGAACTCGAGGATGCGGCGGGCCACCGGTGGGGAGAGTGCTGGCGTGCCCCCCTCCAGTTGCCGGAGCTGCCGCAGCCAGAGCTCCTCGGGGGTATCCTTCAACAAGTACCCGTGCGCACCCGCGGAGAGCGCCGGGAAGAGGTGGTCATCGTCCGCGTAGATGGTGACTACGACGATCAACGACGAGGGATGCGTGTCGCCCAGTTGCTTGATGAGCTCGACGCCCGAGCCATCAGGCAACCCGAGGTCGATCAGCGCCAGGTGCACCGTGCTTCGCTCCTGGATGAGCGCACGTCCCGCGGCGACGCTTCCCGCCTCGAAGATGGTGGGGTGAGGATAGGCCTTCTCCAGCCGCAGCCTGAAGCTGGCGCGGAGTTCGGGCTGATCATCGACGATGAGCACCTGCTTCTCGTCCGTCATGCGTGCCCCCTCTCCGCGCCAGCGTACAGACGCTCTTGCACGGGGAGCCGGAACTCCAGCAGGGTGCGCGACGGCCCGGACTCGATTCGCACCTCACCTCCCGCCTCCTCGCCGCGCTGCTTCAGGTTTCGCAGCCCTTCACCGCTCCCAGCGCTCTCATCAAAGCCCGCTCCGTCGTCCCGAATGGTGAGGAGCAACCCCTCCTTGCCACACTGGCTCGTCACCTCCACCTTCCGGGCCCGCGCGTGGCGAATCACATTCGAGATGGCCTCCCGTGTCATCGACACGAGCTGGCGCGAGACATGGTGGCTCAGCTCGGCGCCGTCCGGCTCCGCTGGGGGAATGGGCCATTCGAGCTCGATCCCAGCGGCTTCGAGCCGCTGCGAGGTCTCGTGCCGGATGTCCGCCAGCACGTCCGCCGCCGGGATGAGCCGTCCAGTCAGCGCGCTCACGATGGAGCGGATGTCAGCGATGGCCAGCCGGATGGATTGCCGGGTCCGGTCGAGCGCGTCCTGGTGGAGTGCCGTTAGCAGTCGGGCCCCCACGTCGTCGTGGAGATCTCTCGCGATCCGCAGGCGCTCCTCTCGGACTCCGCGGTCATAGGCGTCGCGGCTGGCTTCGATCTGGCGCATCAGCTCGACCAGGTACTCTCCCAACCGGAGATGCTGCGGGCCAAAGAGGGTGCGTCCCTTGAAGGGATAGGCGGCGCGCAGCGCGGGCGCTGAAGCCGATGGCGGCAGCAGCAGCTCGAGACCATCCTGTTGGAGCTGGACCTGGCGCACCTCGTCGGCCACGGGCTCGAGGGTGAGTGGATCGAAGAGTCGCCGCACCAGGGCCTTCCACCGCTCCGCGCGCTGCTCTCCGGCCGGCGCGAAGGCCACCTCGAGCAGGGCCTGGAAGAGCTGCTGATCACTGAGCTGCCTGCGCGACACCAGGCGGGACCAGAGCCAGTTGCGCAGCGGCAAGTATCCGAGCCCGCATAGCAACACCGCCAGCCCCAGCGAAGAGGACGCCTCGAGCTGGAGCAGGACCGCGAGCGCGGCGTCCAACAGGAGGAGTGCAAGGGCGCCGCCCACCCAGAACAGGATGCGGTAGGCCCACTCGTCGAGCTCGAAGAGGCGGAAGCGGCGCAGCCCGAGCGCCAGGCCCACGTCCATCAGGAGGAAGAACCCGAAGGAGTATCCCTGGGCAATGGGGGGAATGCCGCCCAGCAGGGTCGAGCCCACGCGGGTGAAGACGAAGAGGCTCGCTCCCACCAGGATGGAGAGGCCGAACCACTGCAGCGAGGCCTGCGCGCGCGGGTCACCTCGGGTGACTCGCCACTGCACCACAGCGCACCCGAGGGCGAGCAGCATCTCGGAGAGAATCGGGAGCTGCGCCCCCCATTCCTGATCTGGCGTGAGTCGGAAGAGGTTGGCGAGCAGCCAGGTGACGAAGACGGCTGGCACTGCCCAGAGCCAGCGCGGCCGGACGAGCTGCCGGGGATAGGAGAGGAACAGCGCGACCAGGCCGTTACCGAAGAGGGAGGCACCCGTCTGATTCAGCGCGGAGAGCGTGCGGATCAGCCCACCGTCGAGCGCCAGCTCTCGCGTGCTGTAGACGGCGGCGGTCACGGTGAAGAGCGGAAACATCATGCTCATCACGCCGAACATGCGGACCGCCACGTCTCGCGAGCGGAGCACGAAGACCCAGGCGCCGATCAGGAAGCCCGCGCTCCCGGCGAAGAGCTGGAACCAGAAGACAGGTGGCAGGCTTCGGAGGGGTCTCCGCGCTTCGGGGGAGAGGGTGAACGAGCGAGGCTCACCCTCCTGTCCGATGACCTCCAGCCGCACCGAGCCCGTCGCGAGTATCCGGGCCAGACGGCTCTGCTCCGCGAGAAAGCCGTCCAGCTGCTCGTAGGTCTGGAAGAGATCCGGATCCTCGACGAGTGCCGTCGCGGAGATCACGACGCGCGGATGCTCCGGGGCGCTGATGGCGAGGAGCCTGGCGGGGACGGGAAGCTGGGAAGAAGGACCCTCTCCGTGGACGACGGTCACCGTGCCAGCCTGGAGATCGGCCTCGAGCGTCAGGCCCATCCAGGGCTGCGACAGGGCCAGGAGCACGGCTCCGGTACACCAAAGCACTGCGAGGAGAGCAGCTCCGAGGAGCTTGTGGGCGGGAGAACTCAGATTCACTGTAGACATCGAGTCCGAGTCTAACTCACCTGGAGTGAAGCTCTGTCCTCCCCAATATCCCCTCGCCCTCCGGGAGAGGGACGGGGTGAGGGTATCTCGATTCCTGGGTTGAACCCGTGGCGGTGGCCCTAGCTCTTGCGGCCTGCCGCGCGGATCTCCTTCCACTTGCGCAGCAGATGCGGGAACTCGCCGCGGACGAACTCGAAGAAGCGGCGTGTCTCGTCGAGCCGGGCTCCCGCGGGAGAGTCCACTCCGAGCGCGGCGATTCCTTCCTCGAGTCCCTGCTCCCAGCGAACGAGTGTCTCGTCGCGCCGGGTGAGCGACTCGTACCACATGTCGTTGTGCACCCTGTAATGGTCCCGGCGCTCGCCCGGCTCGCGCTCGCGAGACACCAGCCCGAGCTGCATCAAGTACCGAACGGCGATGGAGATGGCGGCGGGGCTGACGTGGAGCATGGCGGCGAGCTCGGCCGCGGTGCTCCGGCCCTCGTCGGCGATGAGGAGGCCCACGAAGACCCGGGCGGGCATCCGCGGGAATCCTGAGTCCGACATGATCAGGGCGAAGCGCTCGACGAACCGTCCCACCGCCACCTCGTCACGCTCTGCGCGGTCTGCCTTCCGCGTCTTCTTCGATTCCTTCGCCATGTCCCTCCGAGGCTAGCACGGGCCAACATTCTTTCGAACATTTACGAATTTATAAAACAAGTATACGAATAGGCCATGACGACAACGGTCTGCTTCTTTCGGGAACTCACGGCCGAGCAGTCTTCACTGGCGGGTGGCAAGGGCCGGACGCTCGCCCGGCTCCAGCAGGGCGGCCATCCGGTACCGGACGGCTTCATCGTGCTGGCCAGCGCGTTCGAGGGAGACACGCTCCGGCCCTCGGAGTGGGAGCAGGTTCGTGCGGCGCTGGCCCGGCTGCGAGCGGGTCAGCCAGAGCGCTCGTTCGCGGTCCGCTCGTCGGCCCTGAGCGAGGACTCCGCGCGAGCCTCGTTCGCAGGCGAGTTCGAGACCGTGCTCGAGGTGCGCGAGGACAGCGCCGTGCGGTCCGCGATCGAGTCCGTCCGCCGCTCGCGTCACGCGGGCCGGGTGGCGGCCTACAGCCAGGCACAAGGACTCGAGTCCGCCCACGAGGTCGCCGTCGTGGTCCAGGTGCTCGTGCGAGCCGAATTCGCGGGGGTGCTGTTCACCGCGGACCCGGTGACGGGCAGCCACCTGGCGATGGTCGGCAACTATGTGCGTGGCCTGGGCGAGCGACTGGTCGCTGGCGACACGAACGCACCGTCCTTCACGCTGAGCAGACCGCGAGGCGTCTATGCAGGCCCCGAGGAGCTGCGCCGCTACGCGAGGCAACTGTACCGGCTCTCCGCACAGCTCGAGCGGGAGCTCGGCGCGCCCCAGGACATCGAGTGGGCCATCGCGGAGGGCAGGCTCGCCGTGCTGCAGGCGCGGCCCATCACCACCTTGCGCGGCCACGACCCAGCGACGGGCGAGTGGAACGACAGCCTGACGGGCGATTACCTGTGGACGAGCACGAACCTCGGTGAGGCCGTGCCCGATGTGATGACGCCCTGCACCTGGTCGCTCGTTGGGATCTTCATTCGCCAGACGCTGCCGCTCCTGTACCTCTGCGGCTACCAGCCGATTGGCAACATCGGCGGGCGCTTCTACATGAACCTGAGCCTGACCTCGACGATTGGCGCGGCGTTCGGCTTCAGCCGGAAGCGGCTCGCCGAATCGAGCCAGGAAGCCTTCGGGAAGCTCCCGGACGAGCTGGAGATTCCCCTGATTCCGCTCTCACGCTGGAGCGTACTGCGGGCGTTGCTGCCGGCGGTGCTGCGCCTCAAGAGCCGGTTGCGCGCCAATGAGAAACGGGTGCCCGCGTTCCTCGAGACGGCACCGGCGCGCTGCGAGGCGCTGCGAGCCCGGATCCAGGCTACGTCCAGCGCGGCGGAGTTGAGCCAGCTGTGGAAGGCCGAGCTGGAGCCGTTCTTCCACGAGTGCTGTCACATGCTGGAGGTCTGCGCTCGAAAGGAGGGAAACCCCTCGGTCGCACTTCGGCGAGAGCTGAGCGGGCTGGTGGGTGATGCCGATACCAACGCACTGCTCTCGGGGATGAGCGCGGGAGCGAGCCGGCTCGAGAGCCTCGGGCCCCTGCTGGGTCTCACGCAGCTGGCTCGCGGGGAGATCGATCGCGAGACCTATGCTCAGCGATATGGCCACCGCAGCCCGCATGAGTTCGAGGTGTCCATTCCGAGGCCGGCGGAGGAATCGGAGTGGATCGATCGGCAGCTCGCCGGCTTGCGTGATGCACCGGTGGATGTGAACACGCTGCTCGCGCGTCAGAAGGAAGCACATGCCGCGGCGTGGGAGCGCTTCCGGCAACGCTACCCGCGCAAGGCCGCCGCGATCCGGCGCCGGCTCGACCGGGCTGCGGTGGCGGCCCACGCCCGTGAGGCGGGGCGTTCGGAGGTGGTCCGCGTGTTCTGGCCGCTGCGGATGTTCGTTCAACGTGCCGGTGCCCTCACCGGTCAGGGCGAGGCCCTCTTCTTCCTGTCGATTGAAGAGATTCTCTCCGTCCTGGGAGGGGATGACGCGTCGCTCGCCTTCATCCCGGCGCGACGTGAGACCCATGCCCGCTATCGTGCGTTACCGCCCTATCCGGCGCTGATCCGCGGGCGCTTCGATCCATTCCACTGGGCGGCGGATCCGCGGCGGCGCAGCGACAGGTTCGACGCGCGTGGTGACGGCGCGCCCGCCAGCGATTCCATCACCGGCTTCCCCGGAGCGGCGGGGGTCGTCGAGGGGCGGGCGCGGGTGCTGCTCTCGGCCGACGAGGGCGGGCAGCTGCAGGCGGGTGAGATTTTGGTGACGAGTGTGACCAACGTCGGCTGGACGCCGCTGTTCCCCCGAGCGGCCGCGGTCGTCACCGACATCGGGGCGCCGCTGTCGCATGCCGCGATTGTCGCGCGCGAGCTGGGCATCCCCGCCGTGGTCGGCTGTGGAAACGCGACGATGCGGCTGCGCACGGGCGACCGGGTGAGGGTCAACGGCGGGCAGGGGACGGTGGAGGTGCTGTAGGGGACAAGGGACCCGGGTTGTCCCCGGGTCCCGAAGCGCTACTGCTACTTGCTGGCTTGCTGGCAGTACCCGTTACCACCCTCGAAGTGGAAGCCGAGGTTGACGGTGGGCTGATCGACGATGCAGTTGCTCACCACGAACTCCGTGTTCTTCAGATCGCCGCTGGTCACGATGTCGCTGAACTGGCCAGCTTCCGAGAGGTACGAGCCATTCCGATTGACGTAGCTGAACACCTTCGACAGGTCGGAAGCGGTGGTGGGGAGAGCGCCGGAAGGCGAATAGGCCCGGACGCGGATCCGGAAGCGCGTGGGGATCTGCGGGGTGCAGTTCGAGTCATTGGCCGTCAAGGAGAGCAGCTCGGCGGCGTAGATGACCGGGCCGGTGGAGGTGGCCGGGTCCCACGAGACAGGGTACTTGTTGAAGTTATCGCAGGTCGGGGTGGGCACGGTCTGGCAGGTCTCGCTGGAGCCGCAGTACGAGCCGTAGGCGCAATCGGAGGGCTGAGGGTTGGCGAGGGTGCAGGGCGGGCCCGGCTCCTCTGTACCGGCGTCAGTGCCCGCGTCGGTGCCCGCATCTGTCTCGGTACCGGCGTCATTCCCCGCATCCGAGCCGGGGTCCTCGGTCCCCGCGTCGTTGCCAGGGCGCTCACCGGGGTCGTCCGGGTTGCAGGAGGTGGCCGTGAGGACGAGGC
This sequence comes from Archangium lansingense, assembly GCF_026626635.1. Taxonomy (GTDB): domain Bacteria; phylum Myxococcota; class Myxococcia; order Myxococcales; family Myxococcaceae; genus Archangium; species Archangium lansingense. Next base: position 11,079,194 of record NZ_JAPNKA010000001.1, on the reverse strand, counting down.
CCAGCGAGAGGGGAAGGAGGACTGAAAGGAATCGTCGCAAGGTCGCGTCTCCGGGTAACAGCCAACCGGCACACAGGTGCCGGGGGGGAGACAGATTCTAGCGCTCCACACTGGCGCCGAGCTTGCTCACTTGTATGGCACCACCGTGCCTCCGCGGTGGGCCGAGTCGCGCAGCACCAGGCGGGTCTCCTTGTAGAGGCGCGCGGCCTTGGGGCCGACAAGGAAGGCCTTGGGGTCGCCCTTGCGGAACGTCTTCTTAAGGTACTCCTCAATCTCCCGGTACAGGCGCCGGAACTGGTCCGAGGCCGCGTCCTTGCGACCCGTCTGGGGCGTCACCTCCATCTCGGCCCACATCTGCCCGCTGAGCAGCTCGCCCTCCTCGTTCATCCGGCAGCGCTCCATGAAGATGACGGGCGAGCGCACTTCGTCGATGCGCCAGAAGCCCTTGTCCGGGCCGCGCTTCACCTTGTCCACGATGGCCGGCCCAACGCCCACGGCCACCAGGTAGATGTCTTCCTCGGGCAGCCGGGGGACGTTCTCCTGGCTGGCCCGGAAGGTTTCCCAGTCCGGGGGGACGCGCCGGGGGTACACCTCCAGCTCGAAACGCTCGAGGAAGCGGAAGAAGGCGACCTCGTCGTCGGGGGACATGAAGTACTGAAGCTGGCTGGCCATGGTGAGGCAATTAACCGAATGCCGTCCCTTGCGGAAGTCCGAGGCGATTCAGACTAAAGAATCCGCCATGGAAAAGACCTTCGACGCGCTGCTCGCCCGGATGCAGGAGCTTCGGGACCTCGGTGGACTCATCAGCCTGGCCACTTGGGACCAGGAGACCTACCTGCCCCCCAAGGCGGCGGAGTCGCGGGCCTTCCAGCTTTCCACCCTGCAGGGCATCTACCACGAGCGCCTGGTGGACCCCCGGCTGGGCGAGCTGCTCGCCTCGGCGGTGGGCAACAAGCACCTCACGGATGACCAGCGGGCCATGGCGCGGGTGCTCATCCAGGAGCGAGACCGGGCGGTGAAAGTGCCCAAGGCGCTGGTACAGGCGCTTGCCGAGGCGCAGAGCCGGGGCCTCGTGGCGTGGCGCGAGGCTCGCAAGCAGAACCGCTTCTCCGTCTTCAAGCCCGCGCTGGAGCGGATGCTGACCCTGCGCCGCGAGCAGGCGGATGCCTACGGCCATGACGGGGAGCGTTACGACGCGCTGCTCGAGGGCTACGAGCCCGGCATGCGCGTGGCGCGCCTCAGCCCGGTGCTCAGCGCCCTCCGGAACAACCTCATCCCCCTGGTGGCGGCGCTCCAGTCCGCGCCGCGCAAGGTGGGGGACCTCTTCGAAGGCCGGCGCTTCGACACCGAGACGCAGTGGCGCTTCACCATGCGGCTGCTGGGGGACATGGGCTTCGACCTGGAGGCGGGGCGGCAGGACAAGAGCATCCACCCCTTCTCCAGCGGGCAGCACCCCATGGACGTGCGCCTCACCACGGACTTGGAGGAGGGCTCGCTTACGGCCCTCTTCAGCACGCTGCACGAGGGTGGACACGGCCTGTATGAGCAGGGCTTCTCCGCGGACCACTACCGCACGCCGCTGGCGAACGCGCCCTCCATGGGCATGCACGAGTCTCAGTCGCGCATGTGGGAGAACCTGGTGGGACGCGGTCGGCCCTTCTGGTCGCACTACCTCCCGGCACTGCGCGAGGCCTTCCCCCAGGCGCTCGCGGGCGTGGAGCTGGACGCCTTCCACACGGCCATCAACCGCGTCACGCCCTCGCTCATCCGCGTGGAGGCGGACGAGGTGACGTACAACCTGCACATCGTCCTGCGCTACGAGCTGGAGCTGCTGCTCATCCAGGACTCGCTGCCGCTGGACGAGTTGCCCTCTGCCTGGAGCGAGCGCATGCGAGGCTTCCTGGGCGTCACCCCGCCGGACGACACGCAGGGCGTGTTGCAGGACATTCACTGGGCCTGGGGCGAGTTCGGCTACTTCCCCACGTATGCGCTGGGCAACCTCTATGCCGCGTCCCTCTACCGCGCCGCGCAGCGCGCCATGCCGACGTTGGAGGAGGGCTTCGCCCGCGGCGAGCTCAAGCCCCTGCGCGAGTGGTTGCGCACCCACGTCCACGCAGATGGCTACCGGCTGCCCGCCGAGGACCTGGTGCGCAAGGTGACAGGCCAGGGCCTCACGGACGTGGACTTCCTCGCCTACCTCAAGTCGAAGTTCGGCGCCCTCTACGGCGTGACGCTCTGACGGCGGCTCAGGGCGTGGACGTGCCCTGTCCGCGCCGACGCGCCGCCTCCTCGAGGTAGGCGCGCACCAACTGGGCGAGGGGGAGCTGGAGCGCCGTGTCGAGGTCGATGAACGCGGCCCACACCACCTCGCGGTTGTCGAGGGCGAGGGTGGGCTCTGCGTCGACCTCGAGCTCGGCGAAGTGGCAAAGGTCGCGCTTGTACTCGTCCGTGCCCCGGGCCTCGAAGACCTCGCGCAGCTCGCTCGGGGCGACGCTCAGCCCCACCTCTTCGCGCAGCTCGCGTGCGCCAGTCTCACGAGGGGACTCGCCCCGGTGCTGGCCACCACCCGGCAGGCTGAAGACCTGCTTGTAGGAGTTCTGCAGCAGCAGCACCTTGCGGCCGTGCCACACGCCGACGAGGGTGCCCTCCGTCTCCGGGCGGCGCACGAACCAGTACCCGAGCGCCAGGGTGTAGGCGCCCCGGTAGGCGATGCGAACGAGTGGATCGACAAGAGAGCTCACGGCTCCTCCTCGTTGGCACGGTAACCGAGTGGCCTGGCAGGGTCGATCTGTCGTCTCGATTCCGGGACCTGGTCCGTGGTGTGCCGGAAGGCCCTTGCACCTGGAAATATTCGAGATATTCCGGGAGGGACTGGAGCCGTCATCCATGGCCGCATCCCCGGAAGTCACCGCGCAGCACCCCCAGCCCTTCGAGCTGACCCCTTCCCAGAAGCTGCTCACCCTGCTGGGTGTACTGCTGGGCATGCTGCTGGCCGCGCTCGACCAGACCATCGTGTCCACCGCGGGTCCCGCCATCCAGAAGGACCTGCACATCCCCGCCTCGCTCTACGCGTGGATCACCACTTCGTACCTGGTGGCCTCCACGGTGCTGGTGCCGGTGTACGGGAAGCTGTCGGATGCGTTCGGCCGGCGGCGCATCCTCGTCATCGGCATCGTCATCTTCCTGCTGGGCTCGGCGCTGTGCGGCCTGTCGCAGACGACGCTCCAGCTCATCCTCGCCCGCGCGTTGCAGGGCGTCGGCTCGGCCTCGCTCTTCACCAGCGCGTTCGCCATCGTCGCGGACATCTTCCCGCCCTCCGAGCGCGGCAAGTACCAGGGCATCTTCGGCGCTGTCTTCGGGCTCTCCAGCGTGGTGGGGCCGCTGGTGGGGGGCTTCCTCACGGACCACCTGAGCTGGCACTGGGTGTTCTTCGTCAACCTGCCCGTGGGCGCGGTGGCGCTTGGTTTCATCCTCACCCGCATGCCGCCGCTTCGCCATGCGGGGCGCAAGGCCTCCGTGGACCTCGTGGGCGCGTTCACGTTGTCCGTGTTCACCGTACCGTTGCTGATTGCCCTGTCGCTCGGCCGTCGCACCGTCGCTCCGGGCGAGACGGGTTACGAGTGGGGCTCGCCTCAGATTCTCGGCATGTTCGCGCTCTCGGCGGTGGGGCTCGTTGCCTTCATCCTGGCCGAGCGCACCGTGCAGGAACCGCTGCTCGACCTGAAGCTCTTCCGCAACAAGACGTTCGCCGTGGGCAACGCGGCTGCCTTCATCAGCGGCGCGGTCTTCCTGGGCGCCATCGTCTTCCTGCCCCTCTTCATGGTGAACGTGGTGGGGCTGTCGGCCACGAGCTCGGGCTTCACGATGACCCCGCTCACCCTGGGCATCGTCACCGGCAACATCCTCTCCGGCCAGCTCGTGTCACGGCTGGGCCGGTACAAGGTGCTCATCCTCAGCGCACAGGCCGTGGCGGTGATCGCCTTCGGGGTGATGGCCTTCACCCTCAGGCCCGCTTCCACCCAGGGCGAGCTCACGCTGAAGATGATCTTCGTGGGCCTGGGGCTGGGTCCCTCCATCCCGCTGTTCACTCTGGCCATCCAGAACGCGGTGGCGCCGCACCAGGTGGGAGTTGCCACCTCCAGCGCCACCTTCTTCCGCCAGATGGGCTCCACCATCGGCGTGGCGCTGATGGGCACCGTGTTCGGCGTGGCGCTCTCCTCGTCCATGGCCACGCACATGAGTGAGGCCACCCGGGATGTGCCCGTGGAGTTCCGCCGCCAGTTGCTCCCGCAGCAGGCCGCGGGCGGGCAGGTGAGTGAGGAGGGAGGCCCCTCGGAGCGCTCCTTCGACGCAGCGGCCATCAAGGCCCGCATCGCCGAGGGCTTCGAGAAGCAGCGCGAGGCGCTCGCCCCCGCGGCCCAGGCGGGAGATCCGGCGGCGAAGGATCGGCTCGCGGGCCTGGCCCAGGCGCAGCAGGCCGCCGAGGCCACGGTGGACAAGGTGGCCCTGGCCTTCAAGGAGGCCTTCTCCGAGGCCATCCGCGACATCTACCGCATCACCATGCTCATCGCGCTGCTGGCGCTGCTCGTCACGCTGGCGCTCCCGGAGCTGCCGCTGCGCAAGACGAATGCGCCCGCGCCTCAGGTGCTGGAGTAGGCCCCCTCAGCGCCGGTGTCCGCGCAGCCGCGTGTAGACGTACGAGACGGCCAGCAGCATCACCCCGAGCAGGATGAAGGTGAGGATGCGCTGGTTGGGCGGCAGCCCGGACAGGTCCACGAAGAGCAGACGCCCCAGGGTGAAGGTCAGCACCGCGAGGCCCACCAGCCGGTACCAGCGCTCGCGCACCGCGAAGCCCAGGGCGAACAGGCCGAAGGCCGCCACGCCCCAGCCCAGCGTGGTGAGATCCGAGGGCATCAGCTCGCCCACGAGCCATACCAGCGCCAGTCCCGCGCCGGCCGCGCAGAAGAACTGGAGCGTGTCGCGGCGGCGGCCCTCGGGAGGCGGAGGCAGCCGGTCCATCGGGACCACCGCGGACCGCTCGACGAGCGTGAAGCCCACCACCAGGGCGGCGTACAGGAGGGCTCGGCCCGAGGGCGGCAGCCACGTGGCTCCGAGCGCCACGTAGAGGATGCTCACGCCCACCACCTGCAGGGCACCCGCGCCCAGGACACGCCCGGCGACTCCCGCCACCAGTCCCACCGCCGTCCACGCCCACACCAGCGCGGTGTCCTCGTACTGCGAGGGCAGGCCCAGCGCGAGCGTGAGGATGCTCGTGGCGAGGAAGGCCTGGATGACCCCGGGAGCCGCGCCCCTCCAGTTGGCCACCGCGGCCCCCGCGCCCTGGGCCAGCGCCAGCGCGACGAAGAAGGCGAAGAGGTGCGACTCGCCCCAGCGCGACACCTCCACCGCGCCCAGGGTGAGCATCCCCACCCAGTTGAGCAGCGCGAAGGAGAGCGCCGCCCGCCTCGACAGCTCGCGGGGGTGGACCAGCAGCGCCACCGAGAAGATGAAGTAGTAGAGCGCGAGGAAGGCGAGGCTCAGCGCCAGCCGCTCGCTGTCTGGCTGGCCCGGGGCGATGGCGTCCGTGCGCATCGCCCAGATGACGTGCGTCGAGTAGACGGCCACCAGGCTCGACAGCGGCACGAGGACCCAGCGGTTCTTCACCAGGAAGAACAGCGCCCCGCTCGCCAGCATCGTGGTGGACATGAGCGTGAAGAGGGTGATGTCGCTGAGCATCCCCGTGCGCAACCCGAGGAAGAGCGCGATGCCCGCCACCGTCTCCGACTGCATCCGCTGGGCGATGACGATGATGCCCACCACGTTCATCGCCAGCAGCACCAGCGCGAGCGGCTCGTTCTCGATGACCCGCACCGCCGGCACGAAGTGCAGCGCGTACGTGACGAAGTAGGAGAGCGCGAGGCCTCCGCCGAAGATGATCTGCCCGAAGACCTGGTGCCGCCGTGACAGCCAGTGGCCCAGCGCCGCGAGTCCCCCGCTCAGCAGGTAGCCCGCCCCCACTCGCGCCAACACGCCCAGCTCGCCGAAGTGGTAGATGATGAGGAAGGCGAAGCCGATGATGAGCGCCACGATGCCCACCCGGCTCAGCCAGTACGTGCCGAGGTGCGCCTCCAGGTCTCTCTTCTCCTCGGGCTCGCCGGGCGCTGGGGCTCTGGCCACCGGGAAGGGGAGTGGCCGCGCCGGGGCTACCGTCTCCAGCCTCTCGATGCGCGTCTCCAGCCGGGAGACCGTCTCCTCCAGCCGCCGCACCACCTCCCGCAGGTCCTGCGTGTCTCCCTCCGCCATGCGCTCCTCGTGCGCCGCACCTTAGGCCGGGAGTGGCTTCCACTCCGAGCGCAGAATACCCATCATCAGCGTGTCCACGTACGCGCCGTCGACGTAGTGGTGCTGCCGGAGCACGCCCTCGTGGCGGAAGCCCGCTTTCTCGTAGGCGCGGATGCCCGCCACGTTGTGCTCCAGCACCTGCAGGTCGATTCGGTTCAGGTTCAGCGTGCCGAAGCCGTAGTCCAGCACCATCCGCGTGGTTTCCGAGCCGTAGCCCTTGTGCCACTCGGACGGCTCGCCGATCAGCATGCCGAAGGTTGCTCGCCTGCTTCGGAAGTCCATGTCGTGCAGCCCGCAGGTGCCGATCATCCGGTCCCCATCCCGCAGCACGATGGCGAACAGCACATCCCGTTGACTGGCCGTGAGTGCGTCCACGAAGGACACCTCTTGCGCCGTGTTCATCGGACGGTGAACCAGCAGGTTGCGGCGCACGTCCGGGTGGTTGACGAAGGCCGCCAGCCTCGGAGCGTCGTCACGCTCAACAGGGCGGAAGTACAGGCGTGGGCCCAGCAAGAAGGGCGTCTGCACGGTGGGGTCCTCCTCGAGAGAAGACCCTCACCCTAGTCCTCTCCCAGGGGGAGAGGGGACTTTCATGGGAAGCGCTCTCGGAAGAACGGGGGGTTGCTCCGTCAGGTGAAAAGCAGCGGCCGGCAGGCCCGAGCCAGTTGCAGCGCGTCTCGTGCCAGCACGTGGGAGGACAGGTTGGTGTCCAGCCACGCGGCACGTGCCACCTGGTTGCTCAGCTCGAAGCACAACGTTGCCGTGCGCCGTGCCAGCCGGCTGTCCTTTTGCAAGGCACGGGCGTTCAGTTCACACAGCTCCGCGCATTGGCGCAGCAGGCGCATCGGCTCGCTGTCAGCGCGCATCCCCGTGGAGGCCAATTGCTCCATCGCCGCCTCGCACGAGGCCTGACAGCTCAGGCTCGCAGCGATGCAGTGATGGATGTCGGCCGTCGCGCCACCCAGTCGGACTCCAGACATGCCCACGCCACCTCCACAGCGGCTTCAAAACTACGCACGTTCCCCCCAGCCGCAACCGGATCTGCCGCCCTCACGGACGCATGTTAAATCGGCTCCATGACATTGAGGTTCGTCCCTACTGACCTTGAGTAGGACGCACAGGAGCACACCGAGGTTCCCGCCCCGCTCTCCGAGAAACTCCGGCAAACCTCCTGGCGTGCATGTCGTCAGCGCAGATGCAAGTGGGACGCCTGTCTTCGTGCTCAGTCCGCACGGGCGGAAGATTACGCTCCGTGTGGGTCCGGTGCTGGAGACGCTGAACACCTTTTTCTCCAGCGGCCTTGCCCGAATTTCGGACTCGCGTGTCCCAAGGCGGTGAAGACCCCTTCACCAGAGGACACGCGAGATGAAGACCCCGAAGAAGTTCCAGCTCCGCAACACGCTCACCGCCGCGAGCCTCGGCATGCTCGCCATCACCACGCAGGCCGGATGTGGCGGTGCCGTCGAGGAGTCAGAGACGGAAGAGCTGCCCTCCACGTTCGGCGGAGCCGAGCTCGCCTACCCGGGGCGGACCGGCGTTGCGCGCACCGGCATGCTGCGCACGGAGCGGGGCGAGCTCCAGGTGAGCTACGAGGAGATCGACGGCAACGCGGTCATCGACGGGGACATCGTGATGCCGCTGCACCTCCTGTCCGAGCCGGGCGAGCGTCATGCCAGTGGAACGGCCCGCTCCTATGCCTCGACGCGTTGGCCCAATGGCGTGGTGCCCTATGTGATCGACTCGGGGCTGAGCAGCCCGTCGCGCGTCACCGACGCCATCGCGCACTGGACGGAGAAGACGAACATCAAGTTCGTCGCCCGCACGAACGAGACGGACTACGTGAGGTTCGTGTCGGGCTCCGGGTGCAGCTCGTCCGTTGGCAAGGTGGGCGGCGCGCAGAACATCACCCTGGAAAGCGGCTGCTCCACGGGCAACGCCATCCATGAGATCGGACATGCCCTGGGGGTGTGGCACGAGCAGATGCGCAGCGACCGCGACAACTACGTCACCATCAACTGGAGCAACATCCAGTCGGGCTACTCGCACAACTTCCAGACCTATACGGCCAGTGGGTATGACGGCCTGGACGTCGGCGCGTACGACTACGGCTCGATCATGCACTACTCGCGCAACGCGTTCGGCATCAACGGCGCGGAGACGATCACCCCGCGCACTTCCGGCGTGACGATCGGCCAGCGCGATGGACTGAGCTCGACCGACCTCGAGACAATCAGGACCATCTACGACGGGGTGACGGAGTTCACCAACATCTCTGGCTGGTGGGGGAGCGCCAACGCGGGTGGCGGCGTGGCGATCACGCAGCTCGACAGCGACTCCCGGCCCGACATGATCGTCTTCCACGTGGATGACCCGAGCGGCGGGAACAACGGTCACTACCGGATCGGCTGGAACATCGACAAGGTCACGCTCGCCAACGGCGCGGGCACGAAGTACAGGCCCACGAACTGGAGCGGTCCCACCAGCATCGGCGGCTGGTGGGGCAACACGACGAGCGGTGCCGGCATCGCCGTGGGTGACATCAATGGCAACGGCCGGCCCGACCTGGTCGTCGTCCACGTCGACAATCCGGACGGCGCGGACGGTACCCACTACCGCATCGGCTGGGACCTGACGACGAGCGGCTCCGTCAGTTCATGGAGCGGCCCCTACGGCTTCTCGGGTGGATTCCACGGCAGCCGTACGCAAGGCGCCGATGTCGCCCTGTATGACCTCAACGGCAACGGCAAGCTCGACATGGTCGTGGGCACCGTCGATGACGCGAGTGGCGGGAACGCCATCTACTACAGCGTCGGCTGGGACCTCAGCTCGAGTGGCGGCATCAGCTCGTACAGCGGCAACCACACGAAGACCGGCTGGGTGGGGAACACCACGCAGGAGATGGGTCTCGACGTCGCCGACATGGACGGCAACGGCAAGCCCGACATCGTGATCTCCTGGGTGGATGCACTGTCGGGCGATGACGTCCACGTCTACCAGGTCGGCTATGACCTCTCGTCGTCGACGGGCGCGGTGTCGTCGGGCTGGAGTGGCTCCGGCTCTGCGATGAACACCGCCGCCCGCACGCTCAATGCGCGGGTGGGCGAGCACACCCAGGGGGCCGACGTGGCCGTCTACGACTTCAACAACGATGGGAGCAAGGATCTCCTCGGCTTCCACATCGACCACGTGAACGACAACACGGGCTACCTCTCCGTGCTGATGGACCAGTCGGACAAGCTGTACAGCTTCGCGGCGAAGCACAGCGGCCAGTTCATGGACATCGTGAACGACGACACCCATGACGGGGCCCGGCTGCAGCAGTGGCCCTGGGGGAACGGCGACAACCAGAAGTTCTCCCTCCGCGCCACCGGGGACGGCTACTACTTCGTCGTGGCGAGGAGCAGCGGCAAGTGCCTCGACATCGGTAACAGCTCCACGGCGGATGGGGCCGCCGTCCAGCAGTGGTCGTGGAACGGTAACGACAACCAGAAGTTCTCGCTCGTGAGCCACGGCGACGGCTACTACAGCCTCAAGGCCAAACACAGCGGCAAGTGCCTGGACGTCTTCGCCTTCAGCCAGGAGAACGGCGGCGAGATCCTCCAGTGGTTCTGCAATGGCTACGACAACCAGAAGTTCACGATGACCCGGCTCTAGAAGCCGGCGAGCCGAGCCAGCAGCCCTCCGCGAGCACACCAGCCTCGCGGAGGGCTTCTTCCATTACTGGCGCGAGAGGAAGCGCACCAGTCCGGGCTGGAGGGACTCGCGCTGGGCGATGCACAGGTCCACGTTCTCCAGCGCCTTCTCCAGGAACTTCGGGCCGCCGGGGTAGCGGGCCGCGCGCTCCTTGAAGAAGGTCTCCACATGCTGGCGGTGCTCGGCATCGCAGAATGCGCCACCCAGCCACGGCATGTGGCCGCCTATCTCGTGCGGCATCCGGGCCATGATCGCGTCGAAGTGCTCCGTCACGTAGGTGTAGAAGTGCTCGCGCGTGCTCTCCGCGGACAGCATGGCATTCACCAGGCCCGAGGTGACCTCGAGCGTGGAGAAGTCCTCGGAGAGCATGAGGGCGGTGGTGGCGCGGGCGAGCGCCGGGTCGCGGAAGGAGCCCAGCGCGCCAAACAGCTTGCCGCGCTCGGCCGGTTCCGTTGTCTTCCGGGCCTCGGCGAGCAGGCGCTGGTGGAGCGCGGCATCCCCCTTCACCGCGGCCAGCTGCAGCACCACCTCCACCATCTCCGGTGAGACGGCTCGGCGATCCTCCAGCCACTTGCGCGTCAGCTCGCGGGCTCCAGCCAGGAGTGACGGCTCTTCGCCCAGGAGCGCCACGACCCTCACGACCGAGGGCCTCAGCAGACGCGTGGCCTCGTCCTCGCCCGGGCGCGGCTGCAGGCCGAGCGCGCGTGCCTTGTCGCCGAACGTGTGGCGCACGAAGGCCGCGTACTTGGGCCTCAGCGCCTCGGGGATGAACTCGCGCCGCACCGAGCCCACCATGCCCAGCGCTCGGGTAAGCAGGTCCCTGTCATCCGAGGGCAACAGGCGCGTTACCACGCCGAGGGCTTCGTCCACGGGCAGCTCGTTGCTGGCCATCAGCGCCTGGGCGTCGCCGAGCAGGCCCATGCGCTCGGGCAGGGTGAGCTGCTTGCCGCCACCGCGGGTGAGTCTGCCGAGCAGGTCACCCTCCAGCTTCACCTGGTAATAGCCGCGCGCATCGGCGTTCGGGGCGACCCATTCAGGGCAGCCGGTGGCGCCCTTCAGCACGAGCTCGCCCGTCTTCTCGGTGAGGAGGGTGCAGGCCCGCGCCTCCTGCTTGCCGGTGCCGTAGCGCACGCACACGGGCACGTGCCACGTCTGCTCCGCCGTGCCCGCGCCCTTCGAGCCCACGGGCAGGAAGCGGCGCTGCGCCAGCGTCAGCTTCGGAGGCGCGCCCGCCTCGCATAGCAGCCCCATGGTGACGAGGGGCACGCCGGGCTGGACGAGGAAGGTGGAGAGGGAGGCCGTCATGTCGGTGCCCGAGGCCTCGGAGAGGGCCTGGAAGAAGTCGGCCGCGGTGGCGTTGCCATGGGCGTGCTTGCGCATGTGGGCGCGTACGCCCTCGCGGAAGCGCTCCGGGCCCACCCAGGACTCGAACATGGCGAGCACCGCGTTGCCCTTGTCGTAGGTGATGGCGCCGTCGAAGGCGGTGAGGATGTCCCCCTCGCTCTCCACGGGCTGGAGGATGCGGCGCGTGGTGACGAGCCGGTCCGCCGTCATCGCATTGGCCTGTTCACGCACGCGCGCGGCCTCCATGTTCCACGAGGGCTGCCACTGGCCCGTCACCTTGAGCGCGAGCCAGTCCGCGAAGGACTCGTTGAGCCAGGTGTCATCCCACCAGGCCAGCGTCACGAGGTTGCCGAACCACTGGTGGGCCAGCTCGTGCGCCTGCACCTGCGCGAAGTCGCGCTGGCGCGCCAGCGTGTCCTGCTCGGGCCGGGCCAGCAGCAGGGGCATCTGGAAGGTGATGAGCCCCGGGTTCTCCATGGCCCCGAAGAGGACGGGTTGCGGAATGGTCAATACGTCCAGCTTCTCGTAGGGGTAGGGGATGCCGAAGTAGTCCTCCAGCAGGCCGAGCAGCGGCGGCGTGGCCTGGGCGGCATAAGCGGCCTCGGCCGTGCGGCCCTTGGGCACCACGATGCGCACCGGCGTGTTCTTCTGTCCGGCCGGCGCCGCGTCCACCGTCTCGAAGGGGCCTACCGCGAAGGCCACCACCTCGCTGGGCAGCGGCGGCGTGGGCCGGAAGCGCACCGTCTTCCAACCGTCCGGGCCCGTCTCCTCGGAATCCACCGGCGTGTTGGAGAAGGCCCGCTGGTCCCGCGGCACCCTCAGCGTGAGCTGCCATGGCACCTTGAAGCCCGGCTCGTCGAAGCACGGCATCGCCCGCCGCGCGTCATCCGGCTGGAACTGTGTCAGTGCGTACCAGTTGTCCCCATCCTTCTGGCGGAAGAGGCCCACCGTCTCCTTCGCAGGCGCGAGCCCCTGGTACGCCACACGCAGCGTCGCCGTGCCCGGGCCCACCGGGCGCTCTAGCAGGAAGCCGAGGAGGCTGTTGCTCTCCGTCACCACGCGTGCCGGCTGCGACGCGCCTCCCGCCGTGAGCGTGGCCTCCTTCACCTTCAGGCCATTGCCGTGCAGCCACACCTGCCGCGTGGCTTCAGACACCGTGAGGGCGATCTCCACTACTCCCTCGAAGGCCTCCTGCTTCGGGTTCACCGAGAGCTCCACCTTGTAGCCCGTGGGCTTCACCTGGGTGCCCAGGCGGAACGTGGGGGGACGAGGAGTCTCGGCAGCGGGGGCCGGCGGTGGGGTCGCGGGTGTGGTGAGCGCGGTGCCCTGCTGGGGCGCGGCACAGGCCAGGGTGAGCGCGAGCAGCGCCCACGGGGTGTGGCGGAGGCGGACGATCATGGATTCCCTCTGTTGGGTGGCGGGAGAACGCCTGGGCGCCGTTTCTATTGCGCAGCGCGTGAGGGCTGGGACCCCTCCGTGCGGAGGGGTGCTCGCGGCATGTCGCTGGGAGTTCTGGCCTCCAAGCCCTGAGGTTTGCTCCGCCACCTGTCCCGGGAGTGTTGTCCCGGGGCAGGTTCGCTCGAGGCAGGTTCAGCTCTGCACGGGATGCTGGCCGAGCAGCGCCAGCAGCTCCTCACCGTAGATCTGCACGCGCTTGTCCCCGAAGTAGGGCACCGCCCCCAGCTCGTCCAGGTTCGCCGGAGGACGTGACACGAGCGTGTCGAAGACGGGGTTGGGCAGCACCACCGAGGGTGTCACCTTCCGCGTCGAGGCCTTCTCCGCGCGCCACGCCTTCAGCGCCTCCTCACGCTTGCGCCGGTTCGCGTCCTTCGGCCCCTTCTGCTCCTGCTCCGGCTTCAGCTCGCCCCGCTGCGACTTCTCCAGCAGCTCGCGCACCAGGGCCAGCACCTCGTCTCCGTGCGCCCGTACGAAGGCGCCCCGGACTCCCGCCGCCTTCGTCAGCTCCCTCGGACTGCTCGGCGGCTTCACCGCGATGTCCGAGATGGCCATGTTGGAGAGCATCCTCCCCATGGGCACGTTCTCCGCCTCGGCCCACTCCAGCCGCTTGCGGTGCAGCGCCTGGGCGATGGCATTGCCCAGCACCAGCTGCGTCGGCGTCAGCCCCGCCTTCGGCAGGCGCGGCTTGAAGTCCGCCCCTACTTCTGGCCTCGCCGCCGCCTCGTCGCACATGCGCTGGCAGTCCAGCAGCACCTCTTCGAGGATGTCCGCCTTGCGCGTCTCCTCCCGCACCAGGCGGCCCAGCTCCACCAGGTAGCGCACGTCGTTGGCGATGTAGTCCCGCATCCCCGGAGGCAGCGGCCGCAGCGAGAAGTCCGACTGCTGGTGCTCTTTCGGCAGCTCCACGCCCAGCCGCTCGCGCGCCAGGTCCGCCAACCCCACCTTGGGCCAGCCCAGCAGTGTCGCCGCCCGGTGGGTGTCGAAGAGCCCCCGTACGCGCACCCCCGCCTCGGCCAGGTAGGGCAGGTCTCCCCCCGCGGCATGGAAGAACTTGGTCCGCTCCGGGTCCCCCATCACAGGGGCCAGCAGGACCGGCTCTACCCCGGGCTGGAGCGTGTCGAACAGCAGGACCTCCTCGTCCGTGGCTACCTGGAGGAAGCACAGGCGGGCGCGGAAGGCGTGCATCGCATCCGCCTCCACGTCCACGGCCAGCTCCTGGGCCGCTTCGAGCTTCCGGGCCGCCTCCTGGGCCCCCGGGGAATCAATGATGTCCTGCGCACCTTGTGGGAAGGTCGGCATTGCGGAGAGCAGGCTAGCGGACCAGGTATGTACGTGTAGCGTGTTTTTTCCTAAGTCGCCGCTAGGATGACAACCCCGATGAACCCCGACGTCCTTCGCCTCGAGAAAAGCCTGCTCGGCCACATGGGCCGTGCCATTTCGGACTACTCCCTCATCTCCGAGGGGGACCGCATCATGGTGGGTGTGTCCGGTGGCAAGGACTCGTACACCATGCTGTACCTCCTCCGGGAGCTACAGCGCCGCGCGCCAGTGAAGTTCGACTTGCTGGCGGTGAACCTCGACCAGGGCCACCCCGGCTTCCCCGCCGACAAGCTGGAGGGCTGGTTCAAGTCCGAGGGCTTCGCCTACAAGATGCTCAAGGAGGACACCTACTCCATCGTCCTGGAGAAGACGCCTCCCGGGAAGACGCAATGCGCCGTCTGCTCCCGAATGCGGCGGGGCATCCTCTATACGGCCGCGGTGGAGCTGGGCTGCAACAAGATTGCCCTCGGCCACCACCGGGACGACCTCATCCATACCCTGCTGCTCAACCTCTTCTTCGCCGGCTCGCTCAAGGCCATGCCGCCCATCCTCAAGAGCGACGATGGGCGCAATACCGTCATCCGCCCGCTGTGCTACGCGCCGGAGAAGGAGATTGCCGCCTACGCGGAGGCGAAGCAGTTCCCCATCATCCCCTGCGACCTGTGCGGCACGCAGGAGAACCTCCAGCGCAAGCGCATGCAGAAGCTGATGGAGGAGCTGGGCAAGGAGATTCCCAACGTCCGCCAGAGCGTGCTCTCCGCCATGAGCAACGTGCGGCCGAGCCACCTGCTGGACCGGAGCGTTTTCGACTTCTCTGCGCTCGCGTCCGAGGGTACTCCACCCGAGGAAGCGCAGGTGCAGACGACGGCAGCACGAATCCAGGGAGGGCTGGCGGATGCATAAGGAAGAGGCGGTGAAGGCGCGCAAGGATCGTAACGCGGCGCTGGTGGAGGTGATGCTGCTGGCGGCCATGGCCGATGGCCGGGTCTCGCAGCGGGAGATGCAGACGTTGCTGCGGCGCGTCATCGAGCGCCCCGAGTTCGAGGGCACCAAGCCCGAGGAGCTCAACGCGCTGGTGGAGGCCAGCGCCCAGCGGCTGTCCAAGGCGCACGATCTGGAGGAGATTCTGGCCTCGCTGCGGGCGCGGCTGCCGGACCACAAGAACCGGATGCTGGCCTTCGGGCTGGCGGCGTCCATTGCGTTCTCGGACCACCGGGCCACGCGCACGGAGCTGGGCCTGCTCAAGACGTTCCAGGCGGCGCTGGGCATCTCCGAGGACGAGGTGGCTCAAATCATCGACGTCATCGAGGGCGGAGGCAGTCTGGCGGAGGCGCTGGGTGAGCCGCTGGAGCGCCTGTTCGCCGAGGTGATGGTGCTGGTGAGCGCGGCCGACGGGCACCTGAAGGAGGCGGAGGCGCGGGCGCTGGTGGAGAGCTTCGCGTCGGATCCGCTCTTCCACAACGTGAGCCCCGAGCGGGCGCAGGCCTTCGTGAGCGAGGCGGTGTCGGCCCTGGCGGCCGAGGGGCTGCCGACGCGTCTGCAGGTGATGGCGCGCGGGCTGACGACGCACACCCAGCGGCTGAAGGCCTACCGGCTGGCGACGAAGATTGCCCACGCGGGAGGCCAGGAGCCGAGCCTCAACGAGCAGCGCATCCTCCACATGCTCCAGGCGACGTTCGGACTCGCCGACGACGAAGTGGCGCGGTTGGACCGCGAGGCGTAGACACGGGCTCCCGACCATGTCCGCTCCTCCTCCCAACCCGGCACGATTCTCCTTCCGGTTCGGCCTGCCGCCCTCGCTGGGCAACGCGCTGGCGCGCGAGCGGGCCGAGCGTTTGACCGCCTTCATCGAGCGGGCCTTGAGCCGCAAGGTGGAGGTCAGTGTGGCGGCCAGTTACGAGGCGCTCGCCAAGGACTTGCTGGCAGGCCGGGCGGATGCCGTCTGGGCGCCGCCTTTCGTGTGTGCGCGGGTGGAGGCCATGGGGGTGCGGGTGCTGGCGCGCGGGGTGCGGCGGGGGCGCTCGTCGTACCGCTCGGCGCTGGTGGCACGGGCGGGCTCCGGGCTGACGCTGGAGAAGCTGCAGGGCACGCGCGTGGCGTGGGTGGACCGGGACTCGGTGGGTGGCTACCTGCTGCCCGTGGCGTACCTGAAGGCCAAGGGCCAGGAGCCGGTGAAGACGTTCGCCGCGCAGCAGTTCGCGGGCTCGTACAAGGCGGCCCTGGAAGCGGTGCAGGGCGGGGTGGCGGACGTGGCGAGCATCTTCTGCCCTCCGGAGTCCACGGGGCTGTCGTACGCGGACGGCGTGGAGGTGGTGCTGCCGGGGAAGGGTGGAGCCTTCGAGCTCATCGCCTACACCGAGGAGGCGCCCAACGACGGGGTGCCGGTGGGCATGGGCGTGGCGCCGGAAGTGGTGGGCCAGCTGGAGCGGGCCCTGCTGGGGCTGCACGAGAGCGAGGACGGCAAGCGCCTGTTGGAGGAGCTCTTCTCGGCGGAGCGCTTCGAGCCTGCTCCGCGGATGGGCTACCGGGCCCTCTACCGCGTGGCCCTCGCAAGCCTCTGAGCCCCCACCGCGCGCCAATTCCCCACCCGTTCGCGCATCAACCCCTCTCCCTTCGGGAGAGGGACGGGGTGAGGGTATTGAGCATCCCAGGTTGAGTCCGTGCCCCGTGTCCGTGGTGCTTGCGCACCGCGTCATCCGTGACATGCTGCGCCGGGAGTAACGATTCTTGGAGAACCAACGGATGGCGGACTTTGGCATCAACGTCGACCCGGGTGAGGTCGGCCTGGATGCGCAGCGGCTGCGGCGCATCGACACGCATTTCCGCCGGTACGTTGACGACGGACGGCTCGCGGGCTGGCAGGTGATGGTCTCGCGGCGCAACAAGGTCGCGCACCTGTCGTCGTACGGGTTCGCCGACAAGGAGGCTGGCCGTCCTGTCGAGACGGACACCCTCTGGCGCATCTACTCCATGACGAAGCCCATCACCTCCCTCGCGGTGATGATGCTGTGGGAGGAGGGCGCGTTCGAGCTGTCCGACCCTGTCAGCCGGTGGTTGCCCGAGTTCTCCCAACCGCGCGTCTACGTCGGAGGTCCGGCGGCTCGGCCCGTCACCGTGCCCGCCATCGAGCCCATCCGCGTCTGGCACCTGCTCACGCACACCGCGGGGCTCACGTACGGCTTCCACCGCGTGCACGTCACCGATGAGATGTACCGGCTCCGCGGCTTCGAGCTCGGTGCTTCGGATTTCACGGACCTCGCCGCGTGTGTCCGCGCCTGGGCGGAGCTGCCGCTCACCTTCCAGCCCGGTGCCGAGTGGAACTACTCGGTGGCCACGGACGTGCTCGGCCGCTTCGTCGAGGTCGTGTCCGGACAGACGCTCGAGGCCTTCTTCAACGAGCGCATCCTCGGCCCGCTCGGGATGAGGGATACGATGTTCTGGTGCCCCGAGGACCGGCAGCACCGTCTGGCCGCGCTGTATTCGGCGGACGCCTCGCGCACCCGGACGATCCGCTCCGAGGTGCTCGGCAAGGGCATCCTGAATCCGCCTCCGTGGCTGTCGGGCGGCGGCGGGCTGGTGTCGACGACGCGCGATTTCACGCGCTTCTGCTGGATGCTCCAGAACGGTGGCGAGCTCGACGGCGCGCGGTTGCTCTCCCCGCGGACCCTCCGCTACATGACCCAGAACCATCTGCCCGGGGGCGTGGACCTCACCGCCTTCGGCCGGCCGCTGTTCGCCGAGACGCGCTTCGACGGTGTCGGGTTCGGGCTTGGCTTCGCCGTGGTCGTGGATCCGGTGGCCTACCGCACGCTCTCGACCGTGGGCGAGTACCACTGGGGCGGCATGGCGAGCACCGCCTTCTGGGTGGACCCGGCCGAGGAGTTGGCCGTCGTCTTCATGACCCAGCTGCTCCCGTCGAGCACCTATCCGCTCCGCTCTCAGCTGCGCCAGCTCGTCTACCAGTCGCTCGTCGACTGAGAGCTGCGCTCTACACGCCGTGAGCCTCCGCCCGCGCGGGGCCCAGCGCCCGGCCCTCGAGTGCGCTCGGAGCCACCGGGAGCTGCTCGACCTGGAACTGCGGCAGCGCGCGGAACAGCAGCCAGTCCCCGCTCTCGAGTGGCCCCTTCACGAGTTGCCCGGTGTCGAGCAACTGCCGGCCGAAAGGGACGGAGGTGTCGCCGAGCGAGAGCTGGAAGCGGAGCTGCTCCAGCTTTCCGCTATCCAGCTTCACCTGGCCCTCCACGTACACGCTGTCGTCGCGGAGGAAGAGCCGCGAGGCCCCCTCGACCCGTCCGTAGGAGTTGTCCGCGAGGATGAGCTCGAAGGACTCCTCGCGCAGCACCGAGGGGCAGTCTCCGCTTGGTGTGTGGCCTACCACGACCCGGTGGATACCCGAGTGGGCGAGGGTCGTGATGAGGGCAGGGGAGGGCAGTCCGGGATGATTGAGCGAGTCGGCCATGCGCCCGTACACCACGCTGCCGAGGTTGATGCGCTCACCCGGGGTGGGCGCCTGGTAGGCGATGAGGGGCTCCCAGGCCGGGGTGCCATCCGGGCCTATGCGCTCCTCGCGGAAGGCCGCGAGCTGCTCGCTGTACCAGCGGTTGAGGGCCTCCACCCAGGCATCCACACCCTCCACGAATTCTCCCGTGGGCACCACCCCGAGGCTGCGCTCATGCACCCCACCGTGGACGAAGAGGGTATTGCCGGTGCGGTAGGCGAGCTGACAGACGGACAGGTAGTCCCGTAGCGGCCCTCCAGGGCGGACATCTGCGAGGAAGCTGTCCACGACGTCCTCGTCGCTCACCTGGTCGTTGGTGCGCTCCAGCTCGGCCCGGCGGAACTCGAAGGCGCCTCGCGCGCCCATGGTGTTCTCCATGATCCACCGCAGGAGCACCGGCCGGGGGGCGGCTCGCATGTCGGCGGGGGTGCGCGCCAGGGGGAAGCCGTTCAGCTCGCGCAGCAGGCGCAGCTTGTTGATGTCCCGGTTGCCCGCCAGCAGCACCACCTGGGAGGGCTGCCGCTGCCGGGCTTCGAGGAGCGTGCGCACCACCCGGAGCCCGTCGGGGCCGCGGTCCACGGCATCTCCCCCGTAGACGAAGGTGGAGCCCGGACGCACCACCAACCGCCCCTCGTGATCGAGGTGCACGTGAGGGTTGTCCCGACAGAAGCTGACCAGCTTCTCCCAGATGCCCTCTACGTCCGTGAGGTAGGCGACGGGATGGTGGGACCTGCTCGTCCCGGAATGGGTGTTCGCCATGGGGGAAGGGTGCTCTTCCAGAGGGGGCCTGTCACCCCTATTGCGCTACACCTCATCCCAGAGGGCGGCGAGTTCCAGTTCCAGCGCTTCGAAGGGCTCGGCGCGCACTCGAGCCAGGCCGGTATGCGTGGCCAGCGGCGAATAGCGCGTCCCGTCCAACCGGAATACCTCCAGCGTGCGCGCTTCCGGATCCACGAACCACACGTGCCGGACGCCCTCGCGCGCATACACGGGGAGCTTGGCCGTCCGGTCCAGCCGGCTCGTCGAGGGAGAGAGCACCTCACACACCCAGTCCGGTGCGAGCGTGAAGGCCGCGACACGTGGTACGCGCGGCATCCGCTCCCTGCTCCAGCCGGCCAGGTCCGGCACCAGCACGTCCTGTCCCAGGTGCAGCTCCGGCTTGTACAGCATGACCCATCCGCCAGGGCCTCCCCGTCCCAGGTGGAACGCTTCTCCCAGCTCGGCGCTCAGTATGGAGACCGCCAGCACGTGAGGACTCGCCGGCCGGGGACTGGCGTACAGCTCCCCGTCGATGATCTCCCCCACCACATGCTCCGGGAGTGCCTCCAGGTCTGCATAGGTGGCTGGTCTACGTCCCATGACTTCCCTCTGTTCCCCGACGCCCGTCTCCGTTTCCATGGAGCCGGTCTAGCACTCCCGTCTGACGTGTCACGTCACCTGGAGCCATCTTCCCTGTGAAGTTGCCTCTGCTGTGGGCCGGGCGCAAGCGTTTCTCGGGCGCTGGCCGCCAAGAAGCCCCATGCATCTTCACTCGAAACGCCTGTCTGCCTGCCAGGCAAAGGACAGGGGGACGGTCTACGTCTCCTCAGTGTCCTCGCCGCTGTTGCGAGTGCCGGTGGGACGCCGGGCCGCGGGAAGCGGAGCTGCCTGTGCGGTCCGGCCCTTCGGAGGTGTGGCGCCAACGGGAGCTCGGGCCTGCTTCGCCTGCGGCAGCCCCTGGGCCTGCGCGGGCGCCACCTTGGTCGACGAGGGCGAGCTGGTCTCACGCGCCAGCCGCGGATCGTACTGGATGACGGTGGGCTCGCTGGCGAAGCGCTCCTCCTCGAGCTCCGAGGCGAACAGCTCCTTCATGAAGGCGGTGAGGTGGGCCGGAGTGCCCGGGAGCCGCTCGGCGAGCAGGAAGTCCTCGAGCGCGAGCTGGAACTCCCCGGCGCTCTGGAAGCGCTCCTCGCGCTTGCGGGCCAGCGCCTTCATCACCACGGCGTCCAGCGACTTGGGGACGCCGGGCACCGCCTCGGAGGGCGGGAGCACCTTGGCGCCGACCACGGCCTTGAGGGTGGCCATGTCCGACTCGCGCTTGAAGAGCCGCTGGCTGGTGAGGAGCTCGTAGAAGACGATGCCCAGGCCGTACACATCCGAGCGGGCGTCGAGCTCCTCATCGCGGGCCTGCTCCGGGGACATGTACGCGTGCTTGCCCTTGATGGTGCCCACCACCGTGTGGGACAGCTTCCCGGACACCTTGGCCACGCCGAAGTCGATGATCTTCACGTTGCCGTTGAAGCCCACGAGCACGTTCTGCGGGGACACGTCCCGGTGGATGAGGCCCAGCTTGCGGCCCGAGGGCGAGCGCGCCTGGTGCGCATGGTCCAGCCCCGCGGCGGCGTCCGCGATGATGCGGCACTTGAGCCCCAGGGGCAGCCCGCCCTTGCGGTGGTTGGCGCGCGCATTCACCTGGCTGACGGCCTCGCCCTGGACGTACTCCATGGCGATGTAGAGCACGCCGTCCGCATCCCCCAGCTCGTAGATTTGCGCGATGTTGGGGTGGTTGAGGATGCCGGCGATGCGGGCCTCATCCAGGAACATCTTGATGAAGTCCGTGTCCTCGGAGAGGTGGGGCAGCAGCCGCTTGACCACCAGCAGCTTCTGGAAGCCCACGGGACCCTTCTGGCGGGCCAGGAAGACCTGACCCATTCCGCCAGTTGCCAGTTTTCGCAGCAGCTCGTAACGGCCGAAGGTTTCCACGGGGGACCCAACCATAGCCGCCCCGGGGCCACGAGCGGAAGGGACCCCGTCCTCTTGACGGGGCTCCCGGAAGCCGCTCCGGAGTCCCTCAGGGGGCAGGGGTCCAGGGGGTCGTCACGCAGGCGCTGCGGTAGCGGACCTCGATGGTCTGGCCCGTGGTGGGTACCGCGGCGGAGTCGAAGATGACCGCGTTGCGCGCCGAGTCATAGGTCCACTGGTCGTCCGGGAGCCGCGTGCCCTGGACGCGCACGGACATCTCCGCCGTGCCGTTGGGGGTGGCGCTCAGGGAGAAGTCCGCCTGCGGCTGGCCGGCGCGCTGGAGCAGCTTGTCCAGGAAGGGGCCGTAGTCGCCGGTGCAGATGGAGTCCACCGCGCCGCCGGTGCGCTGAGCCACGGTGGAGAATCGCGGCCCCGGCCCACCCGCGGTGGTGCAGCGCGAGTCCGTGGGCACCAGCGCGTAGAGCTGGGTGCGGTGCGACATGCCGGTGCCCTTCAGGGCCTGGAGGAACTGCACGTAGCTCTCCGGGTCGAAGCCGGAGTGGTCGTCCTCGTCGGACACCACCACCACCGCGAGCCGGGCCGTGGCGCGCAGGAAGCCCAGGTTGCCGTCATTGGGCAGCGGGGTGCGCGGATCATCCGGGCTGGTGGCCAGGGGGGAGGAGAGCCCCTGGCGCATCGTCTCCAGGCCCTGCACCAGGTTGTGGCACAGCCCCACCTCATCGATGTTGGCCTGCACCGTTGCCGCCGCCGTGGCCGAGGTGCTGGAGATGGCCCGGGCGCGGCTGCCATTCACCGGCACGAGCCGCCCGGCCTCACCGCCCTGTGCCGGGCCGCCACACACGCTCCGGGCACCCAGGCCCGTGCTGGTGACGCCCAGCCGCAGGTCCACCCCCTGCTGCCGCGCGCGCTCCACCCATCCGGGCAGGGCAGCCTTCAGCCGTGCCTGGTAGGTATCCATGGTGGTGGTGTTGGACACCACGAAGAGGACGTCCAGCTGGCTGTCCGTGCCCTGGATGAAGCGGTCGAGCTGCAGGCCCTCGTGGTTCGTCTCCGCCAGCAGCGGGACGAGCAGCGGTGCCGGGTCCTGGTCCGCGGACACGAAGTAGGGGGTGTAGTGCTGGCCATGCACGTTGCGCGCGTAGGAGAACTCCACCTCCACGCCCTCGCCGGGGGCCAGCGTGCGCGGCAGGGCGAGCGGCGTCAGCTGCTGGAACTGGTTGCTGGTGCCCGTCCCCATGTGCACGCCGCCCAGGGTGATGGGCGTGGCGCACTGGTTGGAGAGGAGCGTGCGCCGGGGCATCGCCGGGCAGTCGTAGCGGATGGGCCCGAAGTCCACATAGGCGGGTGCGGCCACCAGGCAGCTCGCCAGCGACACGCCGCGGATGGGCAGCGTCACCGTGGGGTACGCCGGGTTGTTCACCGTCATCCTCAGCTCGCCCTGGAACTCGCCCGGGGCCTTGGGCCGGAAGGCGATCATCGCGCTGAAGGCCGTGTCGTACTCCACCACGCCGCCCGCGAGCCGGCCGCCCGGCATGAAGAAGGCGCCTCCGCCGTCATTGGACAGGTGGATGTCCTTCACCGCGCACTCGGCCCGGCCGGGGTTGCGGAAGTAGAAGCCCAGCACGGCGCCGCGGCCCGGCTCCACGTTGCCGAAGTCCAGCATGGGCTGGGGTTTCAGCTCGTAGACACAGGGGCCGGTGGCCCGCGCGCGGCCGGTGAGGACGATGGTGCGCTCGGGGTTGAAGAGGTCATCCGAGACGAGCACCAGCGTGGCCTGCCAGGGCCCCTCGTCCTTGGGCTCGAAGTACACCGTCAAATCCAACCCGTCCGCGCCCGGGGCGATGGGGATGTCCTCCGCGCCCAGCGTTGGCCAGGCGGTGCCGGCCATCCACGGGTAGGGCTGCGTGCCGCGCATGGGCACGTCCACCGAGAAGTGCTGCGCGGCCCCGGTGCCCCGCACGCTCCGGAAGTACAGGTTGCCGTTGCTGCCGCCGTTGGAGAGGCGGATCGTCCTTCCCACCTTGCCGCCCACGGGCAGCTCGCCGAAGTCCAGCGACAGCGGGGCCACCGCTAGCGTGGGCCGGCCACCGCGCGCGTCGAGAATCACCTGCGACTGGCGCGGCTTGTCCGACTCGTAGCCCACCGTCAGCATGCCGAGGTTGGGTCCGGAGGAGCGCGCCGCGAACTCCAGGGGCACATCCACCTGCTCGCCCGGCTGCACCTCCAGGGCACGCAGCGGGTTGAGCGGCGTGAAGGCCCGGTCATTGGTGCTCAGCCCCATGATGGTGACGGGCCGCCAGGTGATGTTGCGCGCGCGCGTGAAGGACTTCGTGCGCTCGTGCACGGGTATCAGGTCAAAGGGCACCGGCTCGGGGTCGAAGACGAAGGCGCTCGCCACGGAGCGGCCCGCCAGCTCCGCCGTCGTCGGGGTGCAGGTGGCACAGGGCTTCACCTCCACCATCGCGCGCATGTCCCCGAGGTCCTTCGGCAGGTAGCGCGTCTCCACCTGCTGCGTGCTGAGCGGCGGCACGGTGATGGTGTCCGTGAGGAAGGAATCGGCCGCCGCTCCCTTCACCGTCACGGTGAGCGGCAGGTCCCCCGGGTTGGTGATGGTGAGGCGCAGCGTGCGCTCGCTGTCCACCTCCAGCGTCTCGAAGTCCAGCAGGGCCGGGTGGATCCGGATGGGCGAGGGCACGCCCTGGCCGCTCACCCGCACCGTGTGCTCCCGGCCCGAGTTGGCGTCCGTGGTGACGTGGACCGTCTCGTCGATGGGGCCCTCGGCCAGCGGGTGGAA
Organism: Archangium lansingense; assembly: GCF_026626635.1. GTDB lineage: Bacteria > Myxococcota > Myxococcia > Myxococcales > Myxococcaceae > Archangium > Archangium lansingense. The sequence goes on along the minus strand of NZ_JAPNKA010000001.1, from coordinate 11,055,003 downwards.
GCGCACGCGCACCAGCTTCTCCGAGCCCGGCATTACCCGGCCCTCGCCCTCGAAGGCGATCTCGTACGAGGGGTCCCCCTTCAGCCCCAGCGCGTCCAGGGCATGGAAGGGCACGTAGCCCACGTTGCGCAGGCGCACGATCTTCTCGCGCCATTCGCCGACTGGCACCTCGCCGAAGTCGAGTGCATCCGCGTCCACCGCCGCCTTGGCCAGCACCGAGCGGGTGTTTCCCGGCTCGTGGCATGCGGCCAGATGCGCCGCCAGCAGCAGCAGCGACAGCCCGATGATCCGCCCACTGCCCAGCCCCGTCCTCATTGCCCGTTCTCGCCTCGCGCCCATCCGGCATGGCCACGATGCAAACGGACGACCAGCCCTGTGTCGACTGAAGAGCCCAGTAAAAACAGGGGCTTGAGAAGGGGTGTGGATGTGGGATGCGAACCGAGGGAATCCTCTTACCCTGAAGGGTGGAAGGAGTTTTCCCGGGTTGCCAGAGGGGTGGGGCGGACTAGCGGGCCGGGAGGATGTGCTCCACCAGGGCGCGCGCCACGGCCTCGGGCTGCTCCAGGTGGACGTGGTGCCCGCCGGGAAGGACGAGCGGCGGCCGCGGGAGCCTCAGTGCGTCGAGCCTCGCCCTGGCGCGCTCGTCATCGAAGCGGAAGCCCTCGCTGCCGAGGATCAGCTGCACGGGGCAGGTGACGGCGGAGGAGATGGCGAGCCACTGCGCGTCGTCGTAGCCGAAGGCGAAGCGGCGGCGGTGGGCGGGATCAAAGGTGAAGACGAGGCCACCCTCCACGGGCTCGGTGCCGTAGCGGGCCATGTGGAGCGCGGCGGCCTCTGTCAGGGAGGGGTTGTTCTCTCGCAGGCGGGCGGCGGCGGCCTCCACGTTGGGGTAGCGCTTGCGGTTGGGGGCGCGCTCCAAGTCGTCGAGGAAGCCGCGCAGCCGCACGAGCGCGTTCTCGGGAGGACCGCCCGTGGGGCCGAGGCTCTCGATGAGGCTGAGGCTGAGGACGCGGGAGGGGCGCGCGGCGGCGTAGGCCGTGGCGACGATTCCCCCGAGCGAGTGGCCGACGAAGTGCGCCGACTCGAGCCCGGTGGCGCGCAGCACTGCCTCCACGTCCACCAGGTGCTCGGCGAACTGGTAGTGGGAGTGGGGTGGCTGGTGCGCGCTGCGGCCCATGCCGCGGAAGTCGAGCAGCACCAGACGCCAGGAGTCCGGCAGGTGCTCGGCGACCAGATCGAAGCTGTGGGAATGGTCCAACCAGCCGTGCAGGAAGACGACGGCGGGCGAGCCTCCGGCATTGCGTTGGCGCGCGTGGAGGGCAAGGCCGTGGGCATCGACTGTCAACGACTCGAAAGATGAGGGCAACGGCGGCTCCTTGCGGGCCGGGAAGATTACTCCGGCCGGTACCGCATGACGCATCCGGCCGCCGTTGGAAACAACGAGTGTGGCTCAGGCCTGTGGCTGCATGGCCTCAACAGGAGCCGAGGCGGAGAGCACCAGGGCGAGCTGCTTCGCCTGACCCTCGGAGGTGCAACGGTACTCCTGCACCTTCCCGTTGGCCTTCTCCAGACGGAGAATCCACACATCAGCTTCCTTGGACACGACGGAACGAACTTGCGACATGGCTGCCTCCTCTGAGGGCTGCCTTCCCCCACACTCTCTTCTCAAGCATGCGGCGTGCCGACGCCCGGCTTTTGCCGAGCCACAAGGAATCCAGGGCTTTAGCGCCTGCCCGCCCCTCCCGGAGTGACAAATCTTGCAGGGCTTGTGACAAAACGTGCGTGTAGGACTGCACCTTTTGCGTAGTACCCCGGGGTTACCGCCGAGGTTCACATTTTCTCAAACCCGGACAGACAGGAGCGCCTCTGGGGCGTGAATCATGGCTCTGCCAGTTGTTGGCTCAGCCACTCCTCATGCGAGTAGAGGCTGGTGAAGACCGAGAGGCTCTCGCCCCTACCGTTCTTCGCATTCCCACCCGCGATTCCGATGAGCACCGCGTTGCCATCGCTTCCCGTGCGCCAGCAGCCTCCTCCGCTATCACCTGCGTCCAGATGCGAGGCGACTTGACCGGTGGGCATCCGCTGCTGCGCAACGACGAGCTCGACACTTCCCGAGTCCAGCCTCCTGAGCCAGCTCACCTGGTTCTCGCCAGAATGACGCTCCCCGGCCAATCCGAGGGGCTCACCGGGTCCATAACCCACCATGACGATGGGCTCGCCCACCCGCGCCTCTGCTGTCGTCCGCTTCACCACCGGAAAGTCCTTCACCGGCATGTCCAGGCGGATGACCGCGAGGTCCGCGCTACTCCAGACCACGCTTCCTTCATCGTCGTAGAGGAGCTCGAGCCGGGGATGGGGCCTCACCGAGCCGCTGTACGTCTTCTGCCGCGAACTCTCCGCCTCTCCTGGAACTGGCGGCTCGTAGATGATCGTCCTGACCTTCGCGCTGCTCGCGCACCTCGAGCTGTCCATGACGGCGTCGATACGTTGACCCCGAAGGCTCTCGGCCCTGGAAATGACATTGCCTCGGCGCTCCATCCTGGCAATCGCCTCCTTGCCCAGCGCCTCGCGTTCGGACACGGAGAGCTTCCTCACGATGCAGACACAATGTCCGGCCGTCAGAACGACCTGCGGCGCGATGAGGACGCCGCTGCACTCCCCGCTCGAGCCCTGTTCCTGTGCGGCCTTCTCCGCAACGAAGAGCCTGAGCGTCGACCGGTAGCGATTCTCGAAATCCCGCGAGCTTCCAGGCCTGACGAGAGACGTGCGCCGCAGGAGCGTCCGCTCCAGCGACGAGGCCTCCCCGGCGCATCCGCTCCCAAGGGCCGTCACCGACAGCGACAGCACGGCGAGACGTGTCCGGCAGCGGCCCACCATCATGGAGCGCGTTGCATCCGCTCGAGAATCCAACCCTGGAAGGCATGGGTTTCGATGAGGGAGGCTTCCCGGCCCAGGCTGCGACTCGATATCCCGACGAGCTCCGGCCCCTGAGGAGTCTCTCGAAGGCAAGGGCCCCCGCTCTCGCCCCTGTAGAGATTCCTGTTCGGCTGCTCGAACACGACTCGCTCTCCGCCCGATTCCGCGCGCCTCGCCACCCGTGTCCTGTTGAATCGGCGCTCTCCCCCCATGCTTCCCCGGAGCTCGTCATGCCCGTGTCCCACCACGGTGATGGGCTCACCGGGGGTGACTTCAGTCTTCGCCAACGCCGGGGGAGGCGGCGCATCCTTCACCGGAATCTCCAGGAAGACGAGAGCGAGGTCCGCATGGCTCGAGACAATCCCTCCACCAGCGTCAAGCAGGAGCTTGAGCTCGGGATGGGCGTGAACCTTGCCTTGATGTCTGGTAGCGCGCACCTCCGATGGCTCACCCGGCGTCATCGGAAGGTAGGAGAAGACCTTGATGGTGGCACTCGCCGCGCACGTGGTGCCGTCGACGATGCGTCCATTCTCATCAGCAGGTACACGCGCTGGCCGCTGTGGACACACGCAGTGCCCCGCCGTGAGTACCCACCGAGGAGAGAGCAGCACGCCGCTGCAACCCTTGAAGCTCTTGCCTGACACGGGCTCGTGGGCCACGACGAGGACCGTTGAGAGATAGCGGTTCGCTGAGTCGACCTCGCCAGCCAGCGCCTCTACCGACACTTCCCGGCTCGTGGTCTCCGGGCTCTCATCCTTCGTGTCCTGGTTGGAGCGGTCCGTGCATCCTACAACCGACAGCAACAGCACGAGCCCCGGCCATACGAATGCTTTCATCCCAGGGTTCCATTCGTGCATCCGCACAGGCTAGGTTTGTGCAAATCGTCGCGTCAACCGTCAGGGTGCATCCGCGGGGTCGGGCCACTCCCAGGCGGAGCGGTAGCTGGAGGCCTCCTGGGTGGACTCGATGAAGCGGGCGTAGAAGGGGTGGCCGCTGAGGGTGGCGGAGTCCCCCACGACGAAGAGGTGCCTGCGGGCGCGGGTGAGGGCGACGTTGATGCGGCGCAAGTCGGTGAGGAAGCCGAGCTGGGCCTCGGAGTTGGAGCGGGTGAGGGAGACGAGGATGGCGTCCTTCTCACGGCCCTGGAAGGCGTCCACGGTGTCCACCTCGATGTCAGGGGAAAGCGGCTCCACGCGCTCGCGCAGGGCGTGGGCCTGGGCGCGGTAGGGGGTGATGACGGCGAGCTCGCGGGGCTCCAGGCCGGCGGCGAGTAACTCCTTCACACGGGCGACGACGAGGTCCGCCTCGCCGCGATTGAAGAGGCTGCCGGTATCCTTCTCCTGCTCCTCGTCGAAGCCCTTGCCCGCGGTGTCGAGGAAGAGGACGGGCGGGGCGTCCATGCTGGCCTCCGGGGGCAGCACGTCCGCGAGGGTTCGGTCCGCCACGCTGGGGTGGGCGCGCAGCTCGCCGCCGTACATCTGCTGCGAGGGGAAGGACATGATGGCGGTGTTCATCCGGTACTGCTCGCGGAGCATGCGCTTGACGCCCTCGCCGTGGTCGGAGAGCAGACGCTCGAAGAGGCTGACGGCGAGCCCCTGCTTCGCGGCCTCCTGGGACAGGACGGTGGGGGGAAGCTGCTGGGGATCTCCAGCGAGGATGACCTTGGGGGCGCGCAGGAAGCCGAGCAGGGCGAGCGGCTCGGTGGCCTGGGTGGCCTCGTCGAGCAGGGCGAGATCGAACTCCTCGTGGGAGAGGACGCCGGACTCGAGACTGGCGAGGGTGACGCAGACGACCTGGGCGCGCTCGAGGACGGAGCGTAGAGCCTTGCGCTCGAGGGCGCGGGCCTCGTCGAGAATGCTCTTGGCCTCGGTGGTGGAGGCGCGGGCATTGGCGAAGCGCTCGCGGCTGCGGCCCTGGGTGCGCTGGCGGCGGGCGTAGCCGAGCAGGGAGAAGGCCTCGTCGAAGAGCTCGCGAGAGAGGACGCGGTCGGGGTGCTCCTCCACCACGAGGTCCAGGGTGTGCTCCTGAAGGCGGGGAGTGACGCGGGCAGGGTGGCCAACGCGGATGGCGCGCAGGCCCTTGTCGAGACAGAGGTCGGTGAGGTGGTCCACGGCGGCGTTGCTGGCGGCGGTGCAAAGCAGACGCTGGCCGCGGGAGACGGCCTGTGCGGCGACCTCGGCGAGCACGGTGCTCTTGCCGGTGCCCGGGGGCCCGTGGACGAGGAAGAAGTCCTCGGCGGCGAGCGCGCGAGAGACAGCATCCTGCTGCTCGGGGTTGAGGGGGCGAGTGGGGGTGAATTCGCGCAGCGAGTCGAAGCGAGGATGCTCGTTGCCCAGGAGCACCTCGCGCTTGCGGCGGGCGGCGCCCTTGTCGAGCGCCTTCACACGGGTGAGGCCGGCGCGGACGCGCTCGTAGGTGACGTCGTTGGGGACGCGGTCGAGGCGGAGCAGACCTTCGTGGACGAAGGGAGGGGGCTCGCGGTCGAAGGCGAGCTGGACGCGGGTGGCGGTGGCGCGGGAGACGAGGGCGCGGGCGGGCTCCTTCACCTCGGAGCGGCGAGGGAAGACGGCGACCTGGTCGCCGTTGTCGAGACGTGCGGGGAAGCGGGCCCTGTCCTTGCGTGCGAGCGTGACGAGGACTCGGCCACCGAGGCCGACCTCCTCCTCGATGCTCTCCAAGTCGAGGAAGGAGAGGCCCTGCTCAGCGCGCTGCTGGAGGGACATGCCCTCGGCGAGGGCTTCCATGCGGGCGCGCTCGGCCTCGCGCTCGAGGGTGAGGAGGCGGCCAAGGGAGTCGAAGAAGGAGACGTCGCGAGACATGGGGGAGGTTTATGCCACGCGCGGGACTCCTGCATGACGGGAGTGTGGGCCCGGGCGCTCGCCAGGCGACACCGACGGGGACGGCTGCACTTCATCAGCGTCTGCGGCTTGGGGGAGCGAGTGCTTGTGTCACCAGCCGATAGGCTCGGCTTGCGGCCGCTCGATGAGCCCCGCCCTGTCCAGCAACTCGCGTACGCGTGCGGTGAACGCCACGTGCTCGGGGTTGCTCGCCGTCATGGGCTCGGGGGAGAGGACGAGAAGCCAGCCCAGCTCGCCCATCGGTTCAATGCGCACGGGCGCGGGCAGCGGCGGAACAGTGCCCAGGCGGCGCGACAGGTACGTCAGCCAGCCCACCCGCACCTCGAACCTGCCCTTCTCGATGCGCCTCACCATCTCCGATGAGCTGGCCATGGCGAAGTCAGGGTCCCACGCGGTGACCATGCTGGTGAGCACCTCGGTCAGTACAGGAGTGCGTAGGAGGCGCTCTCGTATCGCGCCCTCCCTGGTCGGTTTGAGCAGGCACGAGTTGGGCCCTCCCCACGGGGAGTATCCACCGCAGGAGAGGCTGATGTCGGTGGCCTCCTTCTTCGCGTTCCACATCATTCGTCTGAAGCCCAGATCCTCGATGACCTTCTTTCCGAGGTCCGTGCGATTCCTGCTGTTCAGCAGGAGCTTTTCCAGGTCCTCCACCTCCGGATGGACAGGGTGGCCTGGAAGTCCTCGGGGGGCTCCACGTCCCCCCCCGGTACCATTGGGCGAAGGACGGGTCACACCGCGCCAGCCTGTGAAGGAAGAGCTCCGCACGCCGGGCACACTCCAGCGCCGTCTCCTTGCGCGGGCCCCAGTACGCCCCTACGTAGTATTTGTCCTGCATGCGTGCGTACTCTTTACCCTATCGTGATGAGTTGGCGGCTCGGGAGACGCATGACGGGAGTGTGGCCCGGGCGCTCGCCAGGCGACGCTAGCGGGGGCCGCCGATGGCGCTATGGGGTGCTGGGAGTTGTACCAGCCCGCGAAGCGCTCCGCCTCAGAAGGCGAGGTGGAAGATGGACATGCCGAGCGACGCTTCGTGGTGCACCACGTCCATCCGGACACGGGACAGGCCGGCTGCGTGGAAGGCGGTGGTGAGCATGCCCCGGGTGAACTGGGGCGGCTCTCCGTGGACCCCGGGTGCCAGGAAGAACTCCGGGAGCGGCCTCACGACGAGCTCCCAGCCGATATGTCCGGGCAGCTCTCGCACGGAGGCACCGAGGAAGTTGTTGAACGCTCGCAGGTTGTGGGTCAGCCGCTGCAGCGTGCGCTGGGGCCCTATCACCTTGGCGTGAGCCATCATCGCCGCGCCCAGCCGGGACTGGAGCGCGCGCTCCATGAACCGCCGCCCGAGTGCGAACTCCGCCTTGGGCGTGCTCAGGTGCGGGTAGAGCGCTTCGGAGAGGATGTGAATGGCTCCCGCCCAGAGGGCACCCGGGTAGGCGGCCCGGAGGGGCTCGTTCAAGGAGAGCCCCAGCCCGGCCAGTGCTTCGATCGCCCGAGAGCCGAGCGCTGCGGCATCGGCAAGCACCAACTCCAGGGCATGGCCGAACACGACAGGCTCGCGCCTGATGGCGCGGTGGGGCACGGACATTGTCCGAGGGTAGAGAGCGCTCGCTGTGTCCTGGGTCTGGAGTTCCATGTCCCCATGACACACCCGGCTCGTTTCGCCTCTTTTGTCCTTTTGTGAAGAAAGATTGTGGCCGCTCGGAGCGACCGCCTGATCCCGCGCGAAGAGGGTGTTTCGCACTGGGAATCGCTCCTCTCGCTGTCGGTCTTCGTGAATCCCTTCGCGCCCTTGCTGGGGGCGGGCCTGGGCGCCAGGCCTCCTGCTGCCAGCGACTCCTACGGCACTTCGCATGGCGAGGAGGTCGCCTCAAACTCATGACACTCCGTTGTAAAACGGCGATGGTGGAGAGCTTGGGCCGTCGACTCGGCCCGTGGAGGCACGAATCGTGAGCTCTTCTTTGCGGCGCTGTGCACTGACGTGGCTGCTGCTGGCCGTTACGCTGCCGGGTTGTACCCCCGATGAGCCGGGACGGCCCTCGGGCGAGCCGGACGCGGGGCAGCCCGAGCCCGCGTGCCCTACGCCCACGGGCGCACCCATCGAGCACCAGGGCTCCATCTTGGCTCCCGAGACCTGGTCCGCTTCCAGCCTGCATGTCGTCGCCGCGGATCTGCTGGTTCGCGCGACGGTGACGGTAGAACCCTGCACCGTCGTGCGCATGGGACCGGCACGCTCCATCGGGCTGGATAGCGGCGGCTCGCTCGTCGCGGCGGGTACGCAGGCGCGTCCGGTGCGCTTCGAGCCCCTGGAAGCGAGCCAGCCCTGGGGCCAGTTCCGCATCTATGCCGGAGGCTCCGCGCGGCTGACGTGGACGGTGCTGTCGGGCGGAGGAAATCCCTCATCCGCCGAGGCCACCGTGCGCGTGAGCGCGGGCGCGGACCTCCCCGGTCCGAGGCCGCTCTTCGTGGATCACGTCACCATCGAAGGCTCGCGAGGGCCGGGCGTGTTGCTCAATGGTACGGGCGGCTTCGCGGAGGGCTCCACGACGCTGGTCATTCGCGACTCGGGAAGCGACGCACGCCCCGAGCCGTTGGCCATCAACGCCAACGCACTGGGCACGTTGCCCTCCGGTACCTATACGGGCAACCGCTCGGACACCATCTTCGTCAGCCCCAACGTGGCGTCCGCCAGCATCACCTTTGTCGGCGCGAATGCCACGGTGAGAGCGCTCGGTGTGCCCTATGTCGTGGATGGGCTGCAGGTGGGCGGCTCCAACGTCTCGGCCACCCTCACCGTGGAGCCAGGTGTCGAGCTGCGCTTCCAGCCGGAAAAGACGCTCCGCGTGTATGACGGCAACAGCGCACTCATCGCCGCGGGCACGACCTCCCGTCCTGTTGTCTTCACCTCTGCTCGGGCCACGCCGGCTGCGGGGGATTGGGCAGGCATCCGCTTCGACGGGCTGAGCCCGGACAGCCGGCTGGAGTCCGTATGGGTCCGCTATGCCGGCGGCGCTTGCCAGTGCTCGGGCTTCGGCTGCAACTACCTGCCGGGCTCGTTCGATGTCAGCTCGGCCATTCTCGTCTTCCAACAACCGGCTGCGCCGTTCATCGCCAACTCGCGCATCGAGGACAGCGCGGGGCACGGCATCCTGCGGGGATGGAACGGCTCCGACGGAGTGGGCTTCCTGGAGACGAACGTCTTCGCCCGGGTATTCGGCTGCACGCAGACGACACCTCGGGATGTCGAAGCGCGCTGCCCGAGCAACCCTCCCTGCCCCCGGAGCCCTTGAGAGGACGCGGACCGCTACTCGTAGTGCTTCAGGCGCGGCCAGAGCGTGGCCAGCGGCACCTTCAGTCCTGAGCACAGGTAGAGCGGCAGGTTGTCCTCGTAAGGCATCACGTAGGGATTGGGCGGTACGCGCCCGGCGACCTCGGCACGCTGGCACAGTGGCTGGAGGTCCTCGAAGTCACCGCCCACCACGAGGAGGTTCTCGGGCTCCTCCCCGGGTCCCCAGAGGAAGTAGTGGTTGTGCCCCGAGCGCGCCGGGGGAAGTCCCTGGGCGCGGCCGAGCCAGTCGAGCGCGCCGGCCTCGCCGTAGTTCTGCGCGAACAAGCCCGTACGGGCCCGAGTCTCCGGCGGCAGGCGCTGGTACACCCCGGCCACCGCCGAGACGAGCTCCTCCCAGCCGTGCTGGTCCGCGTAGTGCTGGGGCAGGACACCGTACGCGTGGCGCTCGTGGCGGGGCGCCTCGAGGCCCAGGGCTCGCTGGTACGCGATGAAGGTCTCCACGGGGAACACGGGCAGCGTCAGGGGCGCCAGGGCCGCGAAGCCCGCCACACCCGGGACGAGCACCGCGGCACGCCACACCGGGCGCGAGATGAGGCGCTCGGCGGCAACCGCGCCCGCGGCGAACAGCATGGGGTAGGCAGGGGCCAGGTAGTAGTCCTTGGCGCGCAGGTACACGAGCAGGCCGAAGAGCAGGACGAATGTGAGGCCGAGGGCCCTGTACGGCCGGCCCGAGGGAGCGAACAGGAAGAAGCCGAGCCCGGTGAGCCACAACGGGGCAGCGAGCGGGTGGAGCATGAGCAGCTGCCCGCGCAGGAACTCACCCAGCTGGAAGGGCGTGTTCTTGTAGAGCTGGCCGTTGCGCAGCAGCTCGAGCATGGGCCAGCCGTGATGGTGCTGCCAAAGGAGGTTGGGCAGCACGAGCGCCGAGGCCAGCAGCACGCCGAGGACGAGCCAGCGGTTGGCCAGCAGCCGGCGCGTGGGCGTGAGAAGAACGCCGAGCCCAAGGCATGCGGCGAAGAATCCCATGGAGTACTTGTTGAGCAGGCCCACGCCGACGAGTGCACCTATGGCGAGCCAGAGGCGGTGCTGCTCCGTCTGCACCAACAGGACGAGCAGGGCGGCGCAGCCCGTCCAGAGCAGGGGCTCGAAGGCGTTCATGGTGAGGGTGTGGCCTTCGAAGAGGAAGAGGGGGGCAAGCGCGGTGGGCAGGGCGGCGAGCCCCACGGCGAAGCCTCCGCCGCCGAGGCGTCGCACGAGGTAGCCGGTGAGGCTCACGAGGCCCGCGGCGGCGAGTGCGGGCAGAAGACGCAGTCCGGTGAGGGAATGTCCGAAGAGCGTGGTGGCGAGCCGGGCGGCCAAGGCGATAAGGGGCGGCTGATCCACGTAGCCCCAGTCGAGCCGCTGTCCACAGGCGATGAAATAGAGCTCGTCCCGGAAGTAGCCGTAGCGATGGGCAAAGAGCAGGTGCAGCGCCGCCGTGGCGAGCGCGAGCCCGGGCAGGAGCAGTGGCGGAACACGGGGGACGAGGGCTTCCGAACGCATGTGCCTCGCACTATAGGCCCGACGGCGCGCGGCGACTCCGTGCGGCAATGCGCCTTCAGGGCGTCTTCCAGTCCCCGTAGCAGCCCACGATGCCGCAGGCGACGCACCGGCAACCGACGTAGAACCATCGGACGTCGGTGCTGTCCTTGTAGAACGCGGCGCCGGTAGAGATCTCGAACTGCGAGCAGCCACAGACGCACTCGCGCTCCTCGAGCTCGGCATCCTCGAGGTAGTCGGCGCTGTCTCCAATCGGCGTCTGACGCTGACAGGCCGCACAGACCTGGACGGCCGCTCCCTCCTCCTCGTCCAGCAGCAAGCCCAGCCGCTCGGAGCCGCACTCGCACTTCAGGTCGGTCATCCGCTCGACGGGGTACCCGTTCGCCGCGCTGTAGCGGGCGAGCTCCGGGGCAATGTCCGCCCGGGAGTCCCCGTAGAAGTACTTGCCCTTCTTCTTCAGTGCCATGGCGCGCGACACTACTCCGCGCGGTAGCGCTCCAGCAGGGCGCCCGCCCAGGTGAGGCCACTGCCCACCACCGCGAGCGCCACTGCGTCTCCCACCTGGGGGTTGTCCCAGTTCTCGGAGAGCACGGTAGGGGCGCCCGAGGCTCCACAGTTGCCTCGATACTCCACGTTGTAGAAGTGGCGCGAGTCGGGCATCTCGGTGCGGCGCTGCACCGCCTCCAGCATGCGCAGGTTGGCCTGGTGCCCGATGAGGCTCAGTCCCTCCGGAGTGCGTCCCGGGGCGGCCGCGAGGTAGTGCGAGCGCAGCGCGAGGAAGGTCTCGCTGGCGCGCTTGATGGCGAAGGTCTGCACCGCGGAGCCCTGCTGGGTGAAGTGGCCGGCGCGAGGCACCTTCACCTTGTCCGCGCCCGAGGGGCTCCCACCGAGCAGGGTCTGAGTGATGCGCCAGGGGCCAGGAATGCGAGGGCTGAGCAGCGCGGCGCTGGTGCCATCGCCCCACAGCACGCAGCTCGAGCGGTCCGAGTAATCGACCACGCGGGTGGAGTTCTCCGGGTTCACCACGAGGATGAAGTCCGGCAGGCGCTCCGGCCGCATTCCGGCGAGGAAGTGGAGCTGAGCGCAGAAAGAGGAGCAGGCGGCGTTGAGGTCCAGGGACGGGGCCTCGATGCCCAACGCCTCGGCGATGCGGCAGGCCTCGGCTGGAATGCACTCGTCGGGCGAGCAGCCGCCAGCCACCACCATCCCCACGTCCTTCACGTCGCGCCCCGCACGCTGGAGGGCCATCAGCGCCGCGCGCCTGCCGGTCTCCGCGTTGGAGTACAGCGCGGCCTCCAGTGCTCCGCGCACGTCACGGTTGCGTGTCTCTCGGATGTAGTCGAGCGGCAGCACCGTGTGCCGGGTACGGATGCCCACCCGCTCGACAATCCACGCGTCGTCCGTCTCCAGGCCGATGTCGTGGAGGAACGCGTTGGTGATGAGATTCTCCGGGTGAAAATGTCCGAGCGCGTGGAGGAACATGCGTGCCGTCTACCCGGGCTACGTCATCGCTCTGCCACGGCCGCACGAATTTCACATGAGCGCCACGGTCTGACGCGGTGCGCGGTGTCCGCGCAATGCGTCATTGCTTCGCGTCGCGTCATGGCGACAGGGCTCCGGGGACCCTCGGCTTCCCCGGAGCCTGCCTGCTCCCACTACTTGCGAGCCGCCAGCACCGACGCCTGGAGCGCGTCGGGCACCGGCTCATAGGTGGCCAGCCGCAGGGTGGCGGTGGCGCGTCCCTGAGTGCGGCCGCGGAGGCTGTTCACGTAGCCGAAGAGGCTGGCCATGGGCACCAGCGCGGAGACGTTCCGCACCGCGCCATGGCCCTCCATCCCCCGCACACGCCCGCGCCGGGCGGACAGGTCCCCGAGCACGTCACCCAGGAACTCCTCCGGCGTGGTGACCTCCACGTCCATCATGGGCTCCAACAACTGCACGCCCGCACTCCGAGCCGCCTCCTGGAAGGCCAGCGAGCCGGCCATGGTGAACGCCTGCGGCGTGGAGTCGCGCACGTGCGTGCTCCCGTCGACCAGATGCACCTCCACGTCCACCAGCGGGTAGCCCGCGAGCACGCCCCGCTCCATGGCGCCAGCCACACCCTTCTCGATGGCCGGGATGAACTCCTTCGGGATGACACCGCCATGGGTCTCATCCACGAAGACGAGCCCCGTGCCTCGCGGCGCGGGAGCCACCTCCATCACCACGTGGGCGAACTGCCCGGGCCCTCCGGTCTGCCGGACGTGACGGTACTCCTGGCGTACTTTCTGGCGCAGCGTCTCGCGGTAGGCCACCCGAGGTTGGCCCACGCTCGCCTCCACGCCGTACTCGGTTCTCAGTCGGTCCACGATGATCTCCAGGTGTAGCTCTCCCATGCCGGACAGCAGTTGCTGACCGGTCTCTGGGTCCACCTCCACTCGCAACGAGGGGTCCTCCGCGGCGAGTCGCGTCAGACCGTCCTCCATCTTCTGTTGCTCCGCCCGAGAGCGCGCCTCGATGGCGAGCTGAACGACCGGCTCGGGAAAACGGAGCGCCTCCAACATCACGGGAGCCTCCGGAGCGCACAGCGTGTCGCCCGTGCGCACTCCGCGCAGGTTGAGCGCCGCGCAGATGTCGCCGGCATGCACCTCGTCCACCTCCTCACGCTTGTTGGCATGCATGAACATGAGCCGTCCCACGCGCTCGCGGCGCTGCTGGCGGGTGTTGAGCACGGACATGCCCGTGCGCAGGGTGCCCGAGTAGACGCGCAGGAACACGATGCTCCCCACGGCCTTGTCGTGCATGAGCTTGAAGACGAGCGCGCACAGCGGCTCCTCGTCCCTGGACGCACGGGTGACGTGCTCCCGCGTCCCGGGAACCTCGCCCTCGGCCGCCGGAAGGTCCGACGGGGCGGGCAGGTAGTTGATGATTCCATCCAGCAGCATCCGCACACCCTTGTTCTTGAAAGCCGCCCCGCAGAGCACTGGCACCAGCTGCCGCTGGAGGGTGCCCTTGCGGAGCGCGTGCTCCAACTCCTCCGCGGTAATCTCCGCCAGCCGTCCCTCCACGTACTTCTGGAGGACGGTGCCATCCACCTCCGCGCAGGCCTCGATGAGCCGTAGACGCAGCGCTTCCGCTTCAGCGCGCAGGTGCGCCGGAATCTCCTGTCCCTCGGCGGGCTCGCCTTGCTCCCCGTTGAAGAGGAAGGCCCGCATACGGGGCAGGTCGATGAGCCCGGTGAACTCGGGGCCCGCTCCGATGGGGAGCTGCACCGGCACCGGGTTGGCATCCAGCCGCTGGCGAATGGAGCGCACGCACATGGCGAAGTCCGCGCCCACCTTGTCCATCTTGTTGAGGAAGGCGATGCGCGGCACCCCATGCCGGTTGGCCTGGTGCCACACCGTCTCGGACTGCGGCTCCACCCCTTGGCTGGCGTCGAACACCGCCACCGCTCCATCCAGGACGCGCAGGGACCGCTCCACCTCGATGGTGAAGTCCACGTGTCCTGGCGTGTCCAGGATGTTGATGCGGTGCGGGAGACCCGCGAAGGGGCCTCGCATCGGCTTCCAGGAGGCGGTGGTGGCCGCCGAGGTGATGGTGATGCCGCGCTTCTTCTCCTGCTCCATCCAGTCCATCTCGGTGGCGCCGTCGTGCACCTCGCCCACTGCGTGGATGCGGCCGGTGAAGAAGAGGATGCGCTCGGTGAGCGTGGTCTTGCCCGCGTCGATGTGGGCCATGATGCCGATGTTGCGGTAGCGCTCGATTCGAGTGGTGCGAGACATAAAAGACTCCCGTTCCCGCCGGGTGTGAGCACCCGCGGGTTGAAGACAGACACTGGTTGAGAGGGAAAAGGCGCTCCGGGGCCTTGGGGCGCGCACACGCATGCCCGGGAGCGGCCCCTCAGGGACGCTCAGGACGGCGTGAGGACACACGAAGGCCCGGGATGATCAGTGGCGGAACCGAGCCCCTACGGCACACGGGAACCAGCAAACCCGCGTACCAGGGAACCCGGTCCGCCTGATCAAATGTCGAGCAGAACCTTGTTGCGGGAGCCGAGACGCACGTCCGCCATCGGCGCGAGCACGCGCACGGACGGCACACCCAAGATGGTGGAGACGGGCCTCATAACGCGGACAAATATAGACGCAGTTCGCCCTTTGTCAATCTGAGCAGACATTGAGACGAGGCACGTGTTGAGCGTCCCACACGCTCCACGCGCCTCCCGCGGCTCGGAAAAAGAACGGACCCGTTGCCCGGATTTTTAGCCCGCGGGTCCAAGCCAGTGTGCTCCCGCCCGGCCGCTCCCTGGCCGTGTGTGGCGGGCATGTTCGCCCCGGCCGGGACGACCCACCCGTACCAAGGAGAAGTCCCCGATGCGTTGGACTCAAACGTCACGCGCCGTGCCACGCCACCTGATGCTGGGGCTGGCGGCGCTCTTGTGGAGCGGTTGCGGCGGACTCGCGGAAGTGCCCGGTGATGCGGACGCCGAGTCTCCGTTGCCGGAGCAGCGCGCGTCCCTCGTCTCCACCGATCGCTGCGCCCCGGCCCCCGCGGCCCAGGCCTCCAGCGGCGAGACGGTCTACTACCGCTACTCCACCAACAAGACCTGGAATGCCGCCAAGGCGGACTGCGAGGCCATGGGCGGCCGGCTCGCCGTGCCGAGGAGCTCGAGCGACAACGAGCTTCTCCGCTCCATCAACGGCGGCCAGCTCGTGCACCTCGGCTTCCGCCAGAACAGCGGGCAGTCGCAGCCGGGTGCCGGCTGGGTCACCGTTGAGGGAGACACGCCCAACTACACCAACTGGAGCTCGGGCGAGCCCAATGACGGCGACGGCTACGAGAGCAGCACCCAGAACTGCGGCCGAATGTGGGACAGCGGCGCGTGGGACGACATCTCGTGCACCTCCTCCGGCAGCCATTATGCGTGTGAGTTCGGGGCACAGCCTGTCACGTGTGGCGGTGGCTCCACCTGCAGCCTGTCCACCGACTCCACCTACCGTTGCAGCTGCCCAGCCGGTCAGCGCTACGACGTGGAGAACAACTCCTGCTTCGGCGGCCCGCTCTCCATCGAGGTCAACAGCCTGAACGTGGACCAGGCCGCGAGCGGCAACGTCTTCGTCAACTTCCCCCTCAAGGCCCGGGTGGGCATCAAGGGCACCGGCAACACCAACAGCCTGGTGGTCTCGCTGGGCCTCATGCAGAAGCCGAGCGGCCCCAATCCCACGCAGGCGGAGCTGGAGAGCCTGAAGAGCTGTCTGGTGGGTGGTACGCGCATCACCCTCCCCGGTGACGGCAGCCAGCAGTTCGTCGACATCGAGGGCCTCGTTCCCCCCGAGTGTCTGGAGGGAGAGCCGCAGCGCGCCGCCAACTTCTTCGTCCTGCTCGACGGAGCCGACGAGTACACCACCGAGGAGGACAAGTGGCTCGTCTACAACGAGAAGGAGGCCCAGACGCCCGTTGGCCAGGCCTGCAAGACGAGGGATCCCGCGACGGGCGTGGAGCGCACGGGCTGCGTCATCAACGTCAACGTCCGGCCGCCCCCGGGCACCGACATCGCCCTGCTCGAGGCCTCTCCGGACTCGTCGGTCGTCGTGCTCGACCCGAATGGCCAGGCCACGGACGTGACCCCGGGTGGCACCGAGGCTCCCCGGCCCCTGTTCGTCGCTGGCATCAATGTCGCCGCCTTCGGCCGTGACTTCAACGAGGCCAATGCCTCCTCGCTGCCCGGCGTGGTGGACTTCGCGTACGACATCATCGCCCAGCCGGATGTTGGCAACGTCGGCTGGAAGCGGCTCAACGCCAACCCCGAGGCCCTCCATGCGCCCATCGGGAACCTCAGACCGGGCGAGGAGCTGCAGCTCGACGCTCGTCTGCATCCCACCCCGGAGTTCCGCACCCTCACCAGCCCCGGCGGACCCTGGGCGGCCTCCATGGACTACCAGGTGCGTGCCTGCGCCATGGTGCCCTTCCCGGAGCACGGGGACCCGATGTTCGCGGGCCCGAACGGTCTCGCCAACAACTGCAAGGTGTTCACGGTCCGCCTCGTGCGCGGCAACTACTCGTCGAGCTCGGCCTCGTCGTATGACGTGACGAAGACCTACAGCAACGCCTGGGGCTCCTCGAGCACCATCCAGCTCGCCCTGTCGGGCGGCTCGACGAACACCTTCAACCTCAGTGGTGCCTCCACGGACAACGAGGCCACGGCTTCCATCAAGGGCTTCTTCGGCAGCTTCGACGTGGCTCAGGCCTGGGGCGATGCCTCCGCCACCGTCTCGCCCGCGCAGGCCTCGATGGATACGGGCTTCAAGGTCTTCGGTGTCTCGCTGCTGAGCTACAGCAAGACCGCGGGCACGGTCACCTACTCGTACGACAAGAGCTACTCGAAGCAGAAGTGCCTCACCTACTCGTACGGAGTGGTGGTGGCCTCCATCAACATCTCGGGCTGCTTCACCGCCTCGGCGGGCTTCGACATGGGCATCACCGCGTCGGCCACCAGCATCAACGCGCAGGTGCGCCCCTACGTGCAGGCCAGCCTCAGTGTGAGCGGGACGCTCAACCTCACCCTCTACAAGGCGACCCTCTCCGCGAGCATCACCATCCTCAGCTTCAACACCAATGACAGCGATGGTGTCTCCGCCGGGCTCTCCTTCGTCATCAACAGCACCAACCCTCTCAAGCTCACCATCGCTTACGACACGGACGCGGTCTTCCGCATCTCCACGCTCGACGGCAGCATCGACCTGACCATCGAGCAGCTCGAGGCCAACTGGTGCAAGAAGAAGGTGTGGGGCATCAAGGTCTACTACGTGTGTTGGAGCTGGGACACGCTCGCTGAGTACAACCTGTTCAGCTACGACGGTTACTCCTTCTCGTCGACGTTGCTGGACCGAAGCGGCTCGGCCATCACCCTTCAGTAACAAGAGGATCGCGACCATGACCCGCCGCACGCCTGTCCTTCTCGGAACCCTCGTCCTCGGTCTCGCCGCTGTCTACTCCCTGGTGCGGCCCTCCAAGCCCGCCCAGGAGCCCACGACGGCACCTCGGCGTCCGCTCTCCTGCCGCTTCTCCGCGGGAGAGGAGCTCGCCTTCCACCTGCGCGCGAACAGCACCGCGCGCGCGTCCGAGACCGCGTCGCCCCAGCAGCTCAACCTGGAGGCCACCCTCTGGTGGCGGGTTCTCGAGGAGCGCTCCGCCGCGGGGTGGGTCGTGGCCGCGACCTTGACCGATGTTCGTCTTGTCGAAGGTGGTGCGGCGGAGTCGGACCCGGCCCGCCGCGCCGCCCTCGAGGCTCCCTTCCTCTTCCAGATCGGCCGCGACTGCCGCTTCCGCGACTTCGCCTTCGACTCCTCCGTGGATGCCGAGGCGCGCCGCCAGCTTCAGGGCACGCTCCAGGCCGCCGAGCTCATTGTCCCGCCGCTCGCTCGCGCCCAGTGGGTCTCCCGTCACCGGAACTCGCTCGGAGCCTTCGACGCGACCTATACGCTCGACGACGCCGCCGCCGCGGATGGTGCTCCCGCCTTCTCGCGCCGGCATAGCCAGTACATCGCCTCCAGCCTGCCGCTGCTCCCGCCCCAGCTCGGCGGCCGGATGCGCGTGGACGTGCTCTCCTCCGGGACCCAGGCCACCCTCGACGCCAAGGGCCGCTGGGTGAGTCACCTCAACGGGGGTGAGCACCTGCGCGTGTGGATGGGCGGCAAGCTCCTGAGCGACGTGAGCTCGCAGGTGGAGCTGGAGCGCCTGGACGGTGCGCGAGGTGCTCCGGCCGTCCTGGCCAGCCTCGACTCCGGGCGCTTTGCCTGGGGGGACGCCGCCGAGGGTGCCAGGCCCTCTGCTCCCGAGCTGCCGCCCGCGCCGGATTCGGCCCTCGCTGCCCTGACGCTCGATGGCGCGCTCGCGGATTTCACCAGCAGGCTCGGCAAGGGCCACAATGCGGTGCACGACGCGACCACGCGCCTCGCCAGCTACCTGTCCGTCCACCCGGAGGCCATCCTGGGCTTGATTGCCCGTCTGCGTGGCGGAACCCTGCCCGAGCAGCTCCACTCCGTGCTGTTCCTGGCCTTGGAGAAGACCGGCACGCTCGCGGCCGAGAACGGGCTTGCTGCGGCACTCACCGACCGCGGCCTGAGCACCCAGGACCGCATGCGCGCCGCCGTCGCGTTGCAGGACATTCCCCGGCCTTCCGAGCGCACCGCGCAGACCCTGATCGCCCAGGCGCGGGGTGACCGCTCGGATGGCGAGGAGCGGCAGGTGGCCGATGCCTCCCTGCTGGCGCTCGGGGCGCTCTCCCACCGCGTCGACGCCCGGATGCCCGAGGTGGCTCGGCTATCCCACGGAGAGTTGGACATGCGCCTGCGCTCGGCCCGCGGGACCGAGGACCTCTCGGTGGCGCTCGATGCCATCGGTAACTCCGGAGATGAGCGTTTCGCCGACACGCTTCGCACCTATACCCAGGACTCCGAGCCCCTGGTGCGCGCTCACGCCGCGCGGGCCTGGCGCCGCATGGAGTCTGGCACCCTGGAGCCGGTGCTCGTCGAGTGGCTCGGCCAGGAGCAGGATGCCCGGGTGCGCCGCTCCATCGCGGATACGCTCGCCGAGCAGGTGCGTGAGGAGGAGCGGGCCGCCTCGCCCGCCGTGCTCGCCGCTGCCGCCGCGCAGCTTGCCTCGGAGTCCGACGCACGGACCCGCGCCGCGCTCATCTCCCTGCTGGGCTCGGCCGCCAGCTCCGATGCGTCCGCCCGGCTCGCCCTGGTGCAACAGTTCCACCGCGAGACGGTCCCCGATTTGCAGGTGCTCATCGGACGCTTCGTCCGTGCGGAGGAACTCCGTTAGTCTCGCTCGGACGATGCCTTCCACCCTGGATGGAGCCTCGCCGATGCATCGATGTGCCGCCGTACTCCCCTTCCTCTTCATGCTCATTCTGGTGCTCGGCGGTTCTCCCGCTGCCGGGCAGCAGGCCCCCCTCCAAGGCTTCGACGGTTACGTCAACACCGCTCTTCGCGATTGGGACGTGCCGGGCCTGGCCGTCTCGGTCGTGAAGGACGGCAAGGTGGTCTTCTCCAAGGGGTATGGCCTGCGCAAGGTGGGCGAGTCCGCGCCCGTCGACGAGCACACCCTGCTGTCGATCGGGTCCATCTCGAAGTCCTTCACGGCCGTGGCCCTGGGCATGCTGGTGGATGAAGGCAAGCTCTCCTGGGACGACCCCGTCAGCCAATACCTCCCGTACTTCCAGCTCCATGACCCCTACGTCACCCGCGAGCTCACCATCCGGGATCTGCTCGTCCATCGTGTCGGGCTGCCCCAGGTCTGTGGCGGCATTCTCTGGTACGGCAGCGATTACAGCCGCGAGGACGTGCTCAAGCGGCTGCGCTACATCAAGCCGGTCTCCAGCTTCCGCAGCACCTTTGCCTATCAGAGCGTGACGTACATGGCGGCGGGAGAGGTCATCCGCGCCGTCACCGGAAAGTCCTGGGACGACTTCATTCGTGAGCGCATCTTCACCCCGCTCGGGATGAACGCGAGCAACTCGCTCTACAGCGATCTGAAGAAGGCGAAGAACCTCGCCCTGCCGCATGTTCGCACCGACGGCAAGCCGGTGGCCATCGCGTATCGGGACTCCGACGCGCTCGGCCCCGGCGGGTCCATCGTGTCCAGCGTCCATGACATGGCCAGGTACATGCAGTTGCTGCTGGCGGAGGGAGCCTTCGGCGAGAAGAAGCTCTACAGCGAGAACGTGGCCCGCGAGCTCTTCACCCCGCAGATGCTCGTGCCCAATCGGCCTTCGTCAAAACCCGAGCTCAAGGCGCTCAACACCCGGTTCAGCGCCTATGGGTTCGGTTGGTTCCTGCGCGAGTACCGCGGGCGCACGGTGGTCTCCCATACGGGCGGCATGGATGGGATGTCCGCCATCGTGATGCTCGTGCCGGAAGAGAAGCTCGGCATCACGGTTCTCTCGCACCAGGATGGCGGCATCTTCTACGCGATGGCGCTCCGGGTGCTGGACGCCTACCTCGGTGCTACTCCAACCGACTGGGCCGGGCTCCTGCTGAAGTTCCGCGGAGAAGGCGAGCAGAAAGCAAAGGACGCCGAGGCCACGTTGGTGGCCGCTCGTGCTCAGGGAACGAAGCCCTCGTTGGAGCTGGGACGCTATGCCGGCAGCTACCGAGACCGGATGTACGGAGACCTCTCCATTGCCCAGGAGAACGGAAAGCTGGTGCTGAAGTTCAGCCACAGTCCTGCCCTCACGGCCGACCTGGAGCATTGGCAGTACGACACCTTCCGCATCCACTGGAGGGATCCCATGCCCTTCCCGAAGGGCTTCCTCACGTTCTCCCTGGATGCGAAGGGGAAGCTCAAGGGCTTCACGTTCGACCAGCCCAGCCTGCTTGACGTGAACTTCGACGAGCTGACGGTCGAGCGCATTCCAGAGGTGCGTTGATTCGCGATGCGCCGGAGCTGCTTCCATCCCTGGCCGCTCCGGCTCAGGCGCTCACCATCTCCTTGTCTTCGGTCACGGGGGCCCGGCGCATGGGCTGCGCCTTGCCGTACGTCAGCGAGCGCGTCACCCACTCAACGGGGCCAAAGCGGAAGCGCGCCAGCCACAGGTGGCTGAAGACGGTCTGGAGGGCGAAGAGCACCAGGGTCAGCGCGATCTGCGCCGCTGAGCCCAGCTTGCCCATGAGCCCCAGCCCGTAGCCGTAGAAGAGGAGCACGCCCATCACCGACGTCAGCAGATAGTTCGTCAGCCCCATGCGGCCCACGGGCGCGAGCACGGCCAGCCGTCTCCGCCACGTGTCGCGCTGGAAGAGCAGGGTGATGCCCGCGACGTAGAACGACGCCATCCCCAGCTCCCCGAGATGGCGCATCGGCTCCATGGCGTACCGTAGCCACGGGAGCGACCCGAAGTTGATGATCTTCCGGGAGAGGAGCTGCCCGATGAGGGTGTCCATGCCGATGGCGAAGAGGCCCAGCCCCAGGCCCCACCCGAGCAGCCGGCGGAAGAAGCGCAGGTGCTGGGGCGCGTCATGGAAGAGGCGGCGGCGCCCCGCCCAGAGTCCAAGCAGGAAGCGGCCGACGATGACGGGCAGGAAGATGCTGAGATTCCAGAACAGGTCTCCGCGGTAGCACGCCGCGCCCATGCGCACCGTGTCGAGCCAGGAGCCGTGCGAGAACGCCTCCAGCGCCTGGGCCCTGAGTGCCATGGCTTTCTCCATGGCGGCCTTCGCGGCAGCCTCGGCGCCCGGCGAGCCGGGCAACTCCGGCAGCCTCAGCCCTATGTTCCAGAGAACGGGGCCGAGGAAGATGAGCGCGGCGGCCCAGATGAGGAGGGTGCGGTCCGAGCGCTTGTGGAACAGCAACAGCGTGAAGCCCAGCAAGGCGTACGTGCTGACGATGTCGCCCTGGAAGAGGAGGAAGAGGTGCGCGAGGCCGACGCCCAGCATCACCACCAACCGCCGCGCGTAGACCGGAATGACGGAGGCGCCGCGGCTCTCGGCGCGCCCGAGCTGTACCGCGAAGCCCAGGCCGAACAGGAACGAGAAGATGGTGATGAACCGGCCGCTGATCAGCGGGACAAAGGCTTGATTGATAGAGGTGTCCAGCCAGGACGCGCTCTCGAGGACCGCCTGCTTCTGGGCGCGCGAGAGGAACATGCGCCCGCTGAACCACAGGTAGACGTTGGCCAGGAAGACGCCGCACAGCGCGAAGCCGCGCAGCGTGTCGAGGAGGTTGAGGCGTTCGCCTTCATCGACGGGACGGGCGTTCGCGCTCGCGGCTGGGGCGGAGGAGAGGGCGGGGGCCATGTTGGGGCAGCCAAGGCAAGGGCCGGGCCAGCCTCGTGGGGTCCCCTCGCTCCCGAGTGACGGACGCGCATGTGCGATGCGGCATTCCCACTTCTGGGACGAGCCCTCTCAGGAACGGACACAGGCGCGGCGGCTGATTCTCTAAGGCTGATCCTCCCAACGTATCGCCGGGTGCCGACGCATGATGCGGAACTGGCTCGCACTGAAGGCCGGTGAGCCGGTGGTGGACGGGCGGAAGTTCATGAGGTTGTCGGCGCCCGTGTCCTCGAGCAGGTCCGTTGTCCCGTCCTCCTCCACGGAATGGTAGAGGCCGAGGTAGTGGCCCAGCTCGTGCGCGATGAGCCGGGCGAGGTAGCTCGTGGGCCACGTGATGGGCTCCGCGCCGTCACGGCAGGCGCGGCCCCGGATGAAGACGCCATGCGCCCGCCCCGGAGCGGCCAGGCCGTCGGGGATGTGCGGTACGAAGCCCTCTGGCTCGCTCGTCTTGTTCAGCACCGGGTCGGTGAGGCGCAGGCAGCCGGAGAGCACCAGGGGGACCCAGCGGTCATCGGGAGCCCTGCCTCCCTCGTCACTGGCGTGCAGCGTGCCGTGGAGTCGCTCGAGTGCCGCGTGATTGCCCCGCTCGAAGTCGAGCGGATCCTCCGCCTCCACGCGGATGACGCGGACTGGCCGCACCGAGAGACGCCCCGGGAGCAGCAGGGCGTTCACCTGGCCGAGCGCCTCGATGAGACCCGCGGGCAGGGGCTCGCTGTCCTCGTGGAAGACGGAGCCGGAGGTGATGGCCACCTCCAGGAGCACCACGCCCTCGCGCGTCTCCTCCACCTCATCCAGGGGCATGACCTCGAGACGTATGCGCTTCGGGTGCTCGCCGGGCCGTGTAGGCAGGAAGGTGGAGCACTCGCGCGCCGCCATACGCACCTCGAGCCGCGAGGCCCTGGGAGGTGGTGGGTCTCCCGAGGGCAGCACGTACAGGCCCGCGCCCACCCCGACCGAGACCCGCTCGGGGCAACTCCGGCAGTACGGGCCATAGTCCTCGAGAGAGGCGGGTGGGGTGACCCAGGCACTTCCGGCCTCGTCCCTCACCTCATGGAGCTGGACGCACACGGGTGTTCCACCGGGCTCGGACACCCGGAGGGCCACGCTCCCTGCGTCCGCCCAGAGTGGAGCCTGTGCCCACTCCGAGAGCCCCCCATTCTCGACCGAGCCCTCCGCTACCGTCTGCCAGGTGGGCCGCCATGAGCTCTTCATCGCGGTCTCGTCGAGCACGGTCCAGCGGGGGGCGGGCGGCTCGGGCGGCGCCGGCTCGCTCGGGGTGCAGGCGCCGAGCAACCCGAGGAGGAGCAGCCAGCCAGAGAAATTCCGCAGGGGGTCTTGCCCGGATTGTCGCCTCACGGGTCCAAGAGCTTGGAAGTGCCAGGAGGAGGCCCGCATCGATGACCACTCTATTGCAACTACAATCCGGCGGCAGCGGGCCTCGGCCGGACGCGCTCGGGTCTGTTAGAGTGTTGACCTCCCCTTCAGCGACTGACGCAGTGAGCCGAGCCGACTCGCAGCAGATATCCCTGCTCTTCAACCAGCATGGACCCCGGGTATACCGCCGGGCCCTGCGGTTGCTGGGTAATCCCGCCGATGCGGAAGAGGCGACGCAGGAGATCTTCATCCGCGCCTTCCGCGCTGCCGGCAGCTTCCGGCAGCAGAGCCAGATGACGACGTGGCTCTATCAAATCACCACCAACTACTGCCTGAACCTCATCCGTGACCGCTCGCGCCGCACCGCGCTGCACGACGAGCACGTGGCGCCGATGGCGGACGAGGCCACCCGGACCGAGCCGGCGCGCCCAGATGATCTCGTGCTGATCCGCCGGCTGCTCGCGGACGCCGACGAGCGCCAGGCCGCTGCCGCCGTGTACGTCTTCCTCGACGGCATGTCGCACGAAGAGGCCGCCTCGGTGCTTGGCGTGTCCAAGCGCACGGTGGGCAACCTCCTGGAGCGGTTCCAGGAGTGGGCGAACGCGAAGATATCTGGAGGCGCGGAGCCCCCCACCCCGCCGGCCCCCCCGCCGCCGGAACGCAAGCCGTTTGGTTTCCTGGGATTTGGAAGGAAGCGCTCATGAGCCCCCCTGACTTCGTCACCTTGCGCGCGGGGCGGCCCGAGTGTCCGTCCGACTTCGCACTGGACCGGCTCCACTCCGGTGAGCTCCCACCCGCGGAGGCCCAGGCGATCGAGCGCCACGTGGCGGGCTGCACGGAGTGTGGCGCACGTATGACTGAGCGTCAGGCTGGCTTCGGAGCCATCGACGGAGTGGACCCGCGTGTGGTGCTGGCGCGCATCCGGACTGGTCTCGACGCACCGGTCCAGACTCCGCTCTCCGAGCGGCTGAGTGTCTGGGCGCGCCGCCTGCTCGCCCCGGTGGCGGTGGCTACAGCGGCCATCATCTTGATGGTGGTGGTGCCTGGCCAGGAGCAGGGGACCCGGATGAAGGGGGCGCTCGCGCTGCACGTGTTCCGGCTCACCGGAGACCATGCCGAGGAAGTGGTCAGCGGTGACATGTTCGCGCCGGGCGATCGGCTCCGCTTCCGTGTGGACCTGCCGGGAGAGGGGCACGTGACGATCTTCGGTGTCGAGGCCTCCGGGACGCTCTACACCGCGTGGCCGCTGGAGCCCGGAGTCCAGACGCGCTTCGAGGAGGTCAATGGCATCGAGCTCCCCGGCGCGGTGTCGCTCGACGCGCAGCTGGGCCGCGAGATGCTCTATCTGGTGCATTGCCCGCTCGAGGTGGGCCCGCCGGAGTGCACCTCGGGGGGTGTTGGCGAGAAGCCTGTGTGCCCCGCTGGCTGCGTGATGACGTCGTTCATCATGGAGAAGGGCGGATGAGACGCGGGACCGTTCTCCTCCTGAGTCTCATCCTCTCGGCGCTCGCGCCCCTCACGGCCCGGGCGCTCCCCGAGCACACCTGGGTGGTGGCCATCGGTCATGACCAGGGTGCTCCCAACGAGGTGAGCCTGCTCTTCGCGGAGCAGGATGCCCGGACCTTCTCTGACGTGCTGCGCCAACACGGAGGCGTCTCGTCGCGGCGGACGATGATGCTGCTTGGAGAGAACGCGGCCTCGGTGCGGCGAGCGCTCCAGGATGTGAACGCCGCCATCCGTGCCACTGCGGGGGCGGGGCACCCCACCGCGCTCGTGGTCTTCTACTCGGGCCATGCCGACGCGACCGCGCTCCATCTCGGTGGGACAGAGTTGCCGCTCGAGGAGCTGAAGACGCTGGTGGCAGGCTCGCCCGCGGGCGTGCGCCTGCTCGTGCTCGATGCGTGCCGCTCCGGAGCGGTGACCCGCGTGAAGGGCGTCAACGCCGCCGAGAGCTTCAACATCACCCTGCGGGACAACATCGCCACCGAGGGCCTGGCCATCCTCACCTCGAGCGCCGCGGGCGAGTCGAGCCAGGAGTCCGACGAGCTTCGCGGCTCGTTCTTCACCCACCACCTGATGAACGCGCTGCGCGGCGCGGCCGACCATGACGATGACGGCAAGGTCACGCTGACCGAGGCGTATGGCTACGCCTACACCCAGACGCTGCGCTCGAGCGGCCAGACGGTGGCGCTGCAGCACCCGACCTACTCCTGGGAGGTGAAGGGGCGCGGCGAGCTGGTGCTGTCCACTCCCGCCGAGACGCAGGGGCGGATGGGGCGGCTGCGGCTCGGCTCCTCCTCGCTCTACCTCATCCTGGAGGGGAAGCGGGGGGGACCCGTGGTGGCGGAGGTCTCGCCGCAGGGCAACCGCCGGGAGCTGTCCCTGCCCGCGGGCCGCTACTTCGTGCAGCAGCGCAGCTCCGATGAGTACCGCGAGTATGAGGTGGCCCTGGCCGCGGGCGCCGTGACGGATGTGGCCTCGCTGCCCTTCGAGACCGTCCGCTATGACCGGCTCGTGCGCCGCCGCGGTGGGGAGAAGCGCTATACCCACAACATCTCCCTGCTCGGAGGCGCCCAGGGCCAGATGCTCGCGGGAGACGGCACCGCGCCGCAGCTCCGCGTGGGCTACGGACTCGACTTCGATTGGGGCTCCGTTGGCGTGCGGCTGCGCGGCATGCGGAGCCAGAGCACCGGGCTGGACGGGCTGCTGCCACGCCGCCATGACGAGCTCGGCCTCGGGTTGACCCTCCAGCGCTTCGTCGACCTCGAGCCGGTGAGCCTGGCGTTCGGGCTCTTCGTCGAGGGCGTGTACCACCGGCAGAGCTTCGACACGGAGCGGGTGTCTCCGGACCGGCAGGCCCTGGGCGCGAGCTTCGGCGGCATCCTGTCGGTGGAGCGGCACCTGGGCGCGGGGCTCGCGCTGCGCCTCGAGGGCGGCCCGGTGACGGGGCTCTTCGAGCGGGCGGTGATGAAGAACGGGGTGGAAACGGATGGCCGTGAGCTGGCGACTCCACTCACCTGGTGGGGCGCGGGAGGACTCGTATGGCGCCGGTGAGCCGTGAGGGAATGACGCACTCCATGCTTCTGCGCGGGCTCGCCAGCGTGCTCGCCGGCGCGGCGCTCGCATGCGGGGATACGCTCGTCGACAAGACATACTCGGGGACGCCGGTCTTCACGGTGCGGGGAAGGGTGGTGGCTCCCTCGGATTACGTCGACGAGGAAGACGCGGAGATCTTCCTCTCGGTGTTGTGGAGCCAGGGGGGAGCGGAGAGGGCGGACAGGCTGGTGGAGCAGCCGGGGACCACGCGCCGCACGGCGTTCTTCCGTTCCTTCGAGATGCCCCTGTTCGACGAGCCCGGGAGCGAGCACTTCTACACCACGCCCTCGGGCGCGCGGTATGCCATCGGGCGGCTCGCGGGCTTCCACGATGACAATGACAACGGGCGGAGGGATGCCTCGGAGCCGTTCATGGGCTACTCCCAGCAGGCCCTGCTTCACGCTCCCGAGGATCTGCCGGCCAGGGACTCGCCCACCGGGGCCTTCTTGCGCGCGGGGTGGCACATCGTCTCGACCCCGCTCATGTGTCAGTCCGCTAGCGGACCGCAGCCCGCCCCAGGGCCCGTCGATCCCGTGGCGGATGGTGAGTGCGGGGTGCCGCTCGGCGCCGGGTGCAAGAAGGACGCGGACTGCGGGGGCGGCGTGTGTGTCACCAACTTCCTCGGAGAGTGGGCCGGTGGCGCCTGCCTCATTCCGGAGCCTCCGCCGAATGGTTGCCGCCAGCGGGGCTCGGTCCTGCTGCGTGCTCCCGCGCCGGATCCGCAGGCGTATTGGATCAAGGCTTGTACGGTGTCGGAGGACTGTGATCGCCTCCATCCCTATCAGTGCGACCAGCAGATTCGAGGTTGCAGGCCCTCCGCCGAGACCGTGGTGGACATCAACGGGCGCGAGCCGCCGCGCTCCTTCTGCGCTGCTCAGGCGCCGCTCCCGCCTCAGTAAGCGAGCAGAGAATACCGCGTCAGGATTTCTCAACCCCGGCGTCTCTTCTGGATGAAAGGAGCGGTGACCATGCGCACGATGACCTCGAAGCACCTGAACAGCCGCTCCAACTGGCGTCGCTCCCGCCGCCTCTTCTGATGTTCCGCCTCCCAGACGTAAGGCAGTCCTGCCTCACCTGTCTGGGGACGTAGAGCGTCACTCCTTCTCCATCCAGCTTTCTGGTCCCGTAGCTCAGTGGAATCAGAGCACTCGGTTGCGAACCGAGAGGCCGCAGGTTCGAGTCCTGCCGGGACCACTCTCTGTAACCCCGCCCCACGCCTCGGGATTTTCCGCTGAGGCGCGGGAGCGGAACCCCGCCTCCTCCGAACTCCGCACCACCGGCGCACCATGCGGGCCGCCGACGGCCAGCGGGAGCACCTCGGCAACCGGCGCCTCGGACGGCTGGAAGCTGAGCTGCTCCAGGCCCGCGCGCATGTCGTCAACGTCGAGGTGTCCGTAGACGCCTGCTGTGATGGTGGGCGTGGAGTGCCCAAGGATGCGCTGCACCACCGCCAGCGGCACCCGTGCCTTGAGCAGTAGCGTGGCCGTGGTGTGCCGCAAGTCGTGGAAGCGGATGGTGCGCGGCTTGGGCGAGGGCCACAGCGTGAAGCCGCAGCCCACCTTGGAGCAGCGGCGCACCTCGGAGGAGGCCGAGTGCTCGACGTGCCCGCAGCGGCGGCACTTGTGGGCCCACCCTTCCACGAACTGGGCCCGGTTCATCGCGGAGCGGAGCAGCGCGGCAAGGTCCACGTTCAGGGAGTGCATCGAGCCATCCGGGCGGGGGAACACCAGCCCCGAGGGGCTCTCCCGCATCGCCTGGACGAGATAGGGCCTCAGTTCGTGGTGGATGGGGACGACGCGGGCGCGGCCGCTCTTCGTGGTGCCCGCCTCCCAGCTTCGCGTGACGACGATTTCCCCCTGCTCAAGGTCCACGTCCCCTTTCTGGAGGGCCACGAGTTCGCCCCGCCGCATCCCCGTGTAGACGGCAGTCGCGAAGAGGCATCGCCACTCGGCGGGCACCTCGGCGAGCACGGGCCCCACCTCCTCGGCCTTGAGGTAGGACGGCGCGCGCTTGGGCACCTTGCGCCGGGGCACGGCACCCGCCGGGTTGGCGCCCTTCCAAAGCCCGCGCTGGATAGCCTTGGAGAAGACGGTCTGCGCGAAGCCCCGCAGGTTGTTGAGCGACTTGGGCGAGAGCGCATCCGCAGCGGCCGAGAGCGCCTCATCGATGCGGGCCGCTGTCACCTCGGGAAGCCCCAGCGCCCCCAGGGAGGGGCGGAGGTGCTTCTCAGCCGCGAGCCGGTCTCCCTGTGAGCGGAGCTGTCCGGCGAAGTTCTGCGCGTACCAGTCGAGCAACTCTCCGAAGGTCAGGGACACGGGCGCCTCGATGGGCTCCAGGCCGAGGCGCTGAAACTCGGCCTTGCGCTCCAACTCGCGCGCCAACGTCTGGGCTTCGAGCTTCGTGGCGCAGTCCGTCCGGCGCTGCATCCACCGGCCCGCCCCGTTCTTCCACTTCACCACCCAGGAACCATCACGCTTGAAGATGGAAGCCACGGTCAAACCTCCTTGAGACGAACCCGCTTCGAGCCAAAGCGGGCGAACACTTCCAGCTCACCTCCGAGCGCTTCGACGTAGCGCCGGAGCGTGGAGAGCCGGTGGTCCTCCCGGCGCTCCGCCTTGGACAGCTCGGATTGATCCATGCCCGCCCCGGCTGCCGCCTCAACCTGGGTGAGGCCGCGAAGCCTCCGGAGTTCGGCCAGGGTGAGCGCCTGGGGAGCGGGTGTGCTGCGCTTGGAGCGGGAGCGGCGGGTTGTATCCACAATTGGGAGCATGCACTTAACCTCCTATCTACGCAACGGGATGACGGCCCCACGGGGGGCGCGCTGGCGATCAAGGAACGCGCGGATCTCCTCGGGCCGGAACCGGAGCGCCGCGCCGATGCGCACGCAGGGGAGCCGCCCCGCCTCGGCCTCCTTGTAGACCCAAGAGGTGGACATGGAGAGGAAGCGGGCAACGTCCTGCACCTTCCAGAGTGGTTCGGGGTTGCTGCTCATGGCTCGCCCTCCGTGGCGGTGTCCGAGGCGAGGATGTATCCGCGCCCTTCCCTCTTGAGTTCGCCCCGCGCTTCCATCGCGTCGATGGCACGGAGAGCATCTTGCTTCCTCCCGCCCACCAACTCGGCCAGCCGCGACTTGTTGAGAGGGGCAGTCGCGGAGACGAGAGCGCGCCGCACCTGCTGCTCCCTGTCCTGCGCGGCTGCCTCGCTCACGTCATCAATCGTCACCGAGCCATCACCGAGTGAGAGCGTGAACCGGAAGCGCTGCGCCGTCTCCACATCCCGTCCCTTCGCCACCTGCGCAACGAAGGCGACACGCATGGAGCCGCGTGGCGTGTCCTCTCTGGAGAGGTTCACCTGCATATCCGCCCACCCCGGAAGCACCGTGCTTCCCCTTGCCGCGTAGATGGCTGGGCCCTCTCCGCGTTCGCCCGCCTTCGAGGTGTGGTGCAGGAGCACGATGAGCGCCCGAGGGTTGACGGTAGCGAGCCGCTGAACGTGTTCCTTCGCCTGGTTCACGGCCTCGGTGTCGTTCTCGTTCCCGAGGAACAGCGAGGAGAACGGGTCGAAGACCACAACGGGCGCTTCGTGGGTGCGCAGAAACTCGGCTATCTGCGCGCGGATCGCCTCGTCCTCGAGCCGCACGCCTTTGCGGTGGGCAATGAGCACGGGGGCATCCGCAGGGAAGGCGAGAGCGGTGAAGCGGTCGAACATGCTGCGCGGTCGTCCTTCCTCCAGCACCAGCAAGGAGGGCCGTCCTGCCGCTGCCGCCGTCTTGGCGATGACGAGCGCCAGGAACGTCTTGCCCGCGCCCGGCGCGGCGACGATGAGGAGGTTGCCGGAGTCGGGCACCACCCCCTCAATGAGCCAGGAGAGGGGCGGCAAGTCCTTGGTGCGTTCGAGGAAGGCCGCGAGGGGCTCGAAGAGGGGGCAACCGGTTCCGCCGGTTCCGGATGGTTCCGGGAACTGGTTCCCGGTTCCGGGGTCTACGGGCGGAACCGGAACTGCTCCGCGCGGGGTGGGCGTGCCTTTGGGCTTCATGCCGCATCTCCCCAGTAGCCAACGCAGTGCAGGATGTAGTTGCTCAGGCGGAACAGCGCGAGCTGTGCCCGCTCAAGCTCACCGTTCATCTCAGGGCTACCCAAGCTCCCGGGTAGCCCCGCCTCGATGCGGGCCCCTGCAAGGGCCAGCTCAAGCGCCTCGGTGAGAAGTTGGAGCCGCCAGAGGCCGATCCGCAGGCGGAGCGGCAACCGGGGCGCGGTTGGGGTCGCTTCGAGCGGAGGCGCCAAGGGCTTCGGAGCCGGTGCGCTCATCGCGTCCCCTCCTTCCGCCCGAGGAGCGTGTCCACGTCCGTCGCCAGCGCTCGGGCGAGGAGGTTGAGCGTCTCCGTGGTGGCCGCGCCAAAGCGCTCGGCATCGCGAAGCCGGGGAATGGAGATGCCCGCCCTCGTTGCGAGCACCTGTTGAGAGAGACCACGACTCGTGCGGAGCGATACGAGGCGCTCTCCGAGCCCGGGAACAGTCCGTTTGCGTGTGCTGATGAGCATGCGCTCAACGTGCATCCGCCCGGATGGCTCCGACGAGATCGGAGGTAGGAGCCTGATCGGAGCCTGGAAGGGGGTGGCCAACCTGCGAAATTCTGGAGCGTCTCCGAGTGAGGTGGGATTTACGGTGGCCACACGGAGGGCCATCGGAGGGCGAACGGAGGATAATCGGAGGCTACTTGGGCCAGTTCTTCCGCCGCTCGCTTTCGGCCAAGACCTTGGGCTCCACTGCCGCAGCGTCGTAGACGCGTCGCCCCTTCTTCGCGTGGTCGTCGATGGGTTTGATCTCGGCTTTCTCGATGAATGCGCGCGCTGCGCGCTCCGAGCCGAACACGAGCCCGCGAACTTCGCAAAACCGCATGAACTCCTTGATGCCCTTAATCTGTGAGGAGGCCGCTGCGCCGGTGGAGGTTGGTCCTGTGCGCTCCGGGGGCTCCAATTCAGGGGGAATCGGGAGTTCTTTCGACCGGGCCCAGTTCAAGAACTCCGACATGAGGACCTCATCCATGCCCGCTCGATGGAAGATGCTGGTAACACGGCAGGAGAGTGCTCCTGCTCTCACGCTCGATTCCGCCATCTCCAGGTAGTCAAGGAAGCGCTCATCCTCGACTCGAAAACGCTTCTCGCCCCAGGAATGCTCCACGTCCTCGAATCCTATGGATTCCGGATCGAGACGGATGAGCAACGCGACCAACTGGTAGAGGGGCGCACAGTCCATGCGCCGCCACTTGTCCCACTTCGGTTCTGATGCCATAGCGCCTCCAGTGCGCACCCCAGGCTCGAAAAAGCGCGGTACCTCCTCGCCTGTCCCCTCCCCGACGACCGCCGCATGATGTGACCATGACCCGAGCTTTCCCCTCGGTGGAGGAAGTTGGGCATGGAAGTGGGAGTACAGGCAGCGAAGCTGAAGGCGGAGCTGGCGCGGAGTGCGGCTCTTGCGCAGCGTCAAGCGGGGAGGGAGACTGCGCGCCTTGTGGAGCCTAGGAGGCCTCGATGGTCTGGCGCGTCGCAGTTCTGGTTGCCGGTCTTCTGGCGGCGGTCCCGGCCGAGGCCGGTGGTAAGGGCGGTGGGGGCGGGTCTGGGCCTGTCCACGTCAATGGGTACGTCCGCAAGGACGGCACCTACGTCGCACCTCACATGCGGTCCGCTCCTGACGGGAACTTCAGGAACAACTGGAGCACTGTCGGCAATGTGAACCCCTATACCGGGGAACCGGGGACCAAGGTGGTGCCTAAGTCCACCAGGTCGAACCGCCTGCGGCGCTCCTCGTTGCCTGACGCTGCAGAGGCTCCGCTGCCCCCGCCGGACGCGCAGCTCCCCGTCGTACATCCATCGAACGCCGGTCCTGCAAAGGCGGGTTTTGGAATCGTCAGCGGGTCATCCACCGAAGCGCAGCACAAGCCGAGCGTGCCCCCGAAACTCCGAGGTGTGCCCGGTTTGTCGTGTGAGAACCCCCTCGACTGGGATTCCGCAAGGGAGCACATCGGGCGGACCCGCGCCATTGCTGGTCGGGTGGTTGCCGTCACCAAGAGTCCGTCGAACACGCGCGGAAATCCGACCTGGATTGAGGTCGGTGCGCCGTTCCCCAGCAGTAGGCGCCTGTCGTTGGTCATCTGGGGCAACCACAGAGCGAACTTCCCCACGGACCTTCAAGAACTGATTGGTACTCGGCCTTGCATCCTGGGCGAAGTCAAAGGCTACAAGGGCGTCGCGCAAATCGAGCTGAAGTCTCCCGACCAGCTTCAGTTCCGAGACGACTGCGGAAGCTAAGAGCGGCTAGCACAACCGTAACAGCTCGCCGCGCCCCGTCTAGAAGGGGCGGGGATGAGCCCAGCAGGCATGGAAGCAAGGCACGGAGACGTCAGTCGGAGCTGGCCGGGAGCGTGACAGTGCCGGGATTCTCGATGGCGGCGAGCGCAGCGCGCAGCACGCAGCCCTCCAGAAACAGCGACAGCTCGGCCACCGTCAGCTCCACGCTCGGCGCTCCCGCCTCTACCCAGGGCCTGGCGAAGCGTCCCTTGAAGAGGCGTTTGGTGAGCAGCACCAGCCCCGTGCCGTCGAAGTACAGCACCTTGGCGCGGCGACGGCACCGGCCGACGAAGAGGAAGACGTCGCCCTTGAGAAGCTGCCCTCCCAACTGCTGCTCCACCAGGGCACCCAGTCCATCGAAGCCCTTGCGCATGTCCACAGGTGCCGCGCAGGCGTACACGCGCACCGCTCGCGTGAGCGTCAGCACGTCAGCCTCCGCAACAGCTTCTCCGCCTCCTCCAGGCCCAGCCCCTCCACACGCCAGCCCTGGGGAGACACTATCGCGAAGGTAGTAGCGGCTGACGGCGGCCTCTCCTCCTTGCGAGGGTGCACCACCACCGGCACCAGTGGCGCTGCCCTCGGCTCACTCCCCTGCGTCTTCTTGCCGCCGGGCGTCTGCCCCCTCCGCCACGCCTGCAACGTCGGCTCCGACACCCCCAGTCTTTCCACCACCGCTTTGAGCGTGTCGCCCTTCTCCAGGGCATACGCCAGGTAGCGCACCGCGAACGCGCGCAGCGGCTCCGGAAATGGGCCCGAGCCTCCCCTTCGCCCCGCTCGCAGCCTCTCCACCTCCTGCCTGAACTGCTCCAACTCCTTCTCCACGTGCACCTCCAGGTTTGTGGCCCGGAGGTCTCACGTCACGCCCCCTCTCGTTATGACGGGGGCCGGCGAGCAGTTACAAAGCGCGGGCTGCCACGGCTGGGGACCGTGACCGGCTGGCCGACCGTGCCCGCGTGCCGCTCTTTTACCGCGACAGGCCGCCGGGGGTTGATGCCCACAGTCGCCTAAGGCCCCTCCAGTGCGCTGGTGCGGGGAGGTAGCCAAGCCGCGCACACGTTCAACGGGCAGAGACGAAGCCCAGGAGACTGGAGCCGTTTGTACCCTCTGCGTCAGCAGCCTGAGAGCAGGGAGTCTGAGGCGTCGGCCCGTTCCAAGGGGGCGCATGTACTGGACCTTGCTGAACCGTCGTGCGTCATGTTGGCGTTCACGAGGAAACGCGGAAATTTGGACTGGGACGCTGGAGGTGTGCCGGGGGTCCGGCATCCCGGTCCGAGGTGAGGCTCAGCGCTTGGACTTCGCCCTCCTGGTCGTCGCGGCCTCCTCGGCCTCGCGGCGGCGGTAGCTCTCGCCTTCGATAGCGAGGACGTCCGCGTGGTGGATGACGCGGTCAATCAGCGCGGTGGCGCACGCGGCGTTGGGAAAAATGGTCGGCCAGTCCGAAAACGCCAGATTCGTGGTCATCACCAATGAGCGTTGTTCATACCTGCGCGCCACGACTTGAAAGAGGAGGTCCGCGTTGCGCGCGTCGTAGGCGAGGTAGCCCATCTCGTCGATGACGAGCAGGCTGGTGCGGCTGGTGTAGTGGCGCAGGCGGCGGTCCAGTGCGCGGCTGGTGTCCTGGGCGCCCAGGTCGAGCAGCAACTGGGAGGCGGTGACGAAGAGAGCGGAGTGCCCCTTGAGGACGGCCTGGTGGGCGATGTTCTGCGCGATCATCGTCTTGCCCAGTCCCTGAGGGGCGACAATGACGACGTTGCGCGCGCGCTCCAGGAAATCCAGGCGCAAGGCGGACTCGACGGCCTCGCGGTCAATCTTCTTGGGCCATCCCCAGTCGTAGTCCGCCATGGGCTTGAAGCGGCCAAGGCGGCTGCGAGACAGGCGCCGCTCGAGACTTCTGCGGCCGCGTTCCTTCTGCTCCTCGTCGGCCAGGTGCTCCAGCAACTCGGTAGCGCCCCATCTGGCCTTCGTGGCGCGGGCGATGAGGTCCGCGAGGCCCTGGGAGGTGGCGTGCAGCCCGAGGGAGGCCAGGCGGTCAGCGAGTGGAGTCGTCATCGGCGGAGTCCTTGTTAAGGAGGCGGTCATAGTCGGCGAGGGAGTGGGGGCGGGTGCGGGAGGCGGCGATGCGCGGGTCATCCGGCAGCACCACGGTGAGTGGTGGAGGCTGACGCTGGCGGCGAGCGCGCTGCTCCAGGAGGTGGGCCACGGCGGGGGCGCTCACCGCCCCCTTGCGCAGGGCCTCGGCGAGGGCCTCATCCAGGGCGCGTGCGCCGTGGAGCGTAAGTAACTTCAGCAATTGAGCAGTGTGGTGTGACAGCGAGAGGTCGCGCTGGGCGAGGGCCGCGAGGAAGCCCTCTGCCTGCTGGCAGGAGGCGCGCAGCAAGTCTCGGCCGCGCAGCTCGTGCGCGCGGGCCTTGGCGTCGGCGAGGGCGGCGAGGTGGCCGGGCTGCTCCAGGGTGCGGCCCTTCTCGAAGCAGCGCGGGTGGGAGGCCACCTCCTCGGAGCCGTCCAGTACGCGTACGCGTGTCTCGGAGGCCACCAGGGTGAGGGGCTTCTTCACCAGGGTGTGTGGAATGGAGTAGTCGTTGGAGTCGAAGCGCACGTAGGGCGTCTTGCCGGAGGCGACGGGGCGCACCACGTCCGTGGGAAACGGGTGTGCGGGCAGGGGCAGCAGCCGCGGGCGTTCCTCCTCGAGGGCCGTGGCGACGGTGCGCCCGGTGACGTCGCCGGGCAATTGGCGCGCGTGGGCCACCTCGGCCGCCCACCGCGCCGCTTGCGCGTTGAGGTCATCCACGCCGCTAAAGGTGCGCGCGGCGAAGAAGGAGTCGCGCAGGTAGCGGATGGTGCGCTCCACCTTGCCCTTCTCGTTGCCGCGGTAGGGGGCGCAGGGCTTGGGTGCGAAGTGGTAGTGGCCAGCCAATTCCAGCAGGCGCGGGTGGAAGCGGATGGCGTCTCCGGCGCGCTCGAGCACCACGGACTTCAAGTTGTCGTACAGCAGCGCGCGCGGCACGCCCCCCAGCGCCTGGAAGGCCAGCACGTGGCCCTTGAGGAAGCTCTCCAGCGTCATGTCGAGGAAGAAGCGCGCATAGAGGGCGCGGCTGTGGCCCAGCACCATGACGAAGCAGCACAGAGGGCGGCGCGTGTTACCCACGGGCAGCGTGCCGAAGTGCCCCCAATCCACCTGGGCCTCCTCGCCCGCAAGCGTGCTGCGGCGCAGGAAGGCCTCGGCGCGAGAGGTGGGACGCACCGTGCGCACGTAGCGGCGCACCTGGAGCGGGCCACCCACGTAGCCGCGCGCCTTCACCATGTGGAAGAGGCGCATGGCGGTGAGGCGTGGGTGGGCCTCCAGGGTGGCTTGGATGAAGCCCTTGTAGGCATCCAGCAGCGTGGGCCTGACGGACTTCACCCCCGTGCCGCTGACGCGCTCGAGCGTCAGGGCGCGCCGGACGGTGTCGTGGTGCACGCCCAGCTCGGAGCAGATGGTGCCCACCTTCCAGTGCTCGGCGAAGTGCAGTCGGCGGATGCGGGCGGCGAGCTCGGGGGAAATCATGGGCCCACCTCACGGCGGACGGGCAGCCCTGAAGCGCCGGCCCACGTGGGTGCGCGCAAGGGTGGTGTGGCGCAGGAAGGGACTCTGACGCCCGCACCAGGTGCAGGCGGGGATGGATGGCGGCGGTGCATGCGGCAGTGGCCTCGCTGCGCTCGGCTCCGCGGCCACCTGCGTGGCGGCCGGGGCCGGCGCGACGGGCACACTGGCTGTCCGCGCCGCGGCAGCGGGAGACTGATGCGTCACTTTCTCTCGCCGCCGCTCCCGCCAGGCCGCCTGCCGCGCGGCATGTGCGTGCCGTCCGTCCCGGGTGCGCTGGTAGCGCGCACCAGCCGCGCGCATTGACTCCGCCCGCGCCCTTCGACTGCACGGCGGCCCGCAGTAGCGCTGGCCACGGTCGCACGCAGAGCAGAGGAAGAACACCTGCCGGCACTCGGGCCGGCCGCACACCACGAAGCGCAGCGCCTCCAACGGGGGCTCCTCGCACGCGCCTGCTTCTGGCGCCGCGCCCCGGAGTGCGCTACCTCTTGCTCACCGGCTCGCCCCTCTCGCACACCAGGGCGCGCCTCCAAGGAGGGCCCTCCAGCCGCTACTGGTGGGCCTTCCGTCTTTTCAGGACGCGCGCGACCGTGGACTCCACCGGCGCACTCTCCCCCCCTCAACTTCTCGGCCACACCCATCTCAGGGAGTGGTCTTGAAGTCAGGCAACTCCCGGCGACCCATGACCAGGAACCTGCGCTTCCTGGTGACCATCAACACGTCAGGATCGTGGCCGGAAATCGTCAGTAGGCTGTTCCCCCACCGTGGGAGGTTCTCAAGTATGCCGCATCTACATGTGCTCGATGACTTCATCGAGGAGATCAGGAACAAGGAGCCGGTCCTCAGGGAGGGCGAGGACCCACCTGACTCCGACTATGACCTGTACTGTGAGAAGTGCCAGGGGCACCGCCGCATGACCATCCACTGCCTCTACCTTGCTCCGCGAATCAGGCAGGCGTGGATGAGCGAGTTTCATGAGCTCCCGCTGGAGTTGGTCCCCTCCTGTTTCCGGCTTACTTGCGTGCAGTGCAAAGCCGATTCCATTGCGGTCATTTACGAGGGCCCCACGGGCCCCACGTTGGCGATACTGCGCAGCACTCGCGGTGGCATGACATCCCGGCATACGCCACCGGCAGTCAGCTACTACCTAGATCAGGCTGCACGGGCCCAGAACGTCGGCGCTTTCAGTGCAGCCGTCGTCATGTACCGTTCTGCGCTAGAGCAACTGCTGGTCCAGCAAGGCTACTCCGACGGCACTTGTGGCACGAAGATCGGGAAACTCCTCAGTGACCAAAAGGCTGGTAAGGCCCCCAAGTGGGTTGACCAACTGCACGAGGATGATCTGCACGTTCTGAATCGCCTCGGGAATGGGGCGGTACACGCGAATGGTGGCGACATCTCCAAGCAAGAGGTACTGGACGCGGAGCTTTACGCCGCAGTTACGTTGACCTTTGAAGCGGTTTTAGATGCCGCCTATGAGCGCCCGAAGAGGGAAGCGGAGCGGCGGGCAAAGCTGGCTGCTGCCGCTGCCAAGATGCGGTGAGGACTGCTGCCCCAGCCGAGCCCTAGCGATGCCCTCCAGGGCCTCCAGGCGCCCCGCTGGGCCTCTTTCGGGGCCTCGGGGGCCATGGAGCGGCGAGGGACTCCCGTTCGTCCCATTCAGTGTCCCGTGCGCTCCCTCTGCCGAACCCCAATCCGGTGCCCCTGGGTTCCGCAAGTTCTCCCGCTGGCTCAAGCTTCCTGTTCTTCCTCAGGGAACAGGTCGCGTAGAGGGACCTTGTAGGCCACGGACGCGGCAACCAGGGTGGCCACCGTGGGGTTCGCGGTGCCTCCCTCTATGCGCGGCATGGACTTGGGGTGGACCCCGATTGCTTCGGCTGCCTGCTCCTGGGTAAGCCCCTGCTTCTCCCGAAGCTCTCGGAGGCGCATGCCGAGGCGCTTCAGCTCCCGCCGGATGACAGGGGCCAAATCCTTCCGCGTCCGAACTTCGGAGGGGCCGTGAGAGTGGGGTGACTTGCGAGCAGCGGGCACAGGGCGACATTGGCCGGGTCAACTTGAGAGTTACACAACTCGCATGTTTCCGACCTGACTGGGCGGCCAAGTCCACATTAGCTCACAGGTAACTCAACTGTTGAGTTACACCACACGTGAGTTACCATGCTGTCAGGCACCAACCGACGGAAGGACCGCCTACATGACCGAAGAGACCGAAGAGACCGAAGAGACCGGGGAGACCTTCAAGGGTTCAGACCGGAACGTGATCAGCCTGGACCTGGAGTTGTCCACCCTCGGGGATGCTACGCGAGCGGCTCAGATGCTTAGCGACCTTCAAGCCCGTGGAGGTTTGATGGATCAGGCGATGGAGAAGGCCGCCCCCATGTGCATCTTCTCCGTCCTGGCTCTCATCGGGGCACGCATCGACCACGTGCGTCGGGTGCTGCGCGGTGAGGACAGCCCGATGAACATCGCGGCGCCTCACAACGAGATTCCCCTCCCCAGGCTCACGGGCGACATTGACGGGGATGTACTCCTGTTCAACTACGATGACTTCCGAGGCCACATGTCCGTTGGCAATGGGTCCGTCTGGCAGAGCATTGAGGAGAAGGCAGAGAGGGCGAGGGAGCGGAAGGCGAAGGTGCCGAGGGAGCCCAGGGGGTCGAAGAGGCCCGGCAGACGGAAGGCGAAGGAGCCGAAGGGGAAGGGAGGGGAGCCGAAGAGGTCCCTTGCCGTTGTTCGGGGTGGGGCATCGAAGGAACCCCCGCCCGCCGCCCCCTAGCCCACTGTAGGTGGCTTTGATGTTCGGCCGATGGGGCGAGTGGGGATGCTCCATCGGTCTCCGATCCAGTGACCTGGGCCGAGCGTAACGCTGCTCTGTTCTGCGACGCGGGCCCCCAGGCCCTCCGACGCTTGGCGTAGGGCGCCAAGGTGAGCGAGGCTCGGGGGATGGTCGATTCCGTCCTCTCCTGGTGCCGAGAGAACTGGTGGCTCGCTCCGGCGTGGCTCGCCGTCGTCATCGCCAGGGCCGTTCACCGTTCCTGGAAGCGCGAGCAGATCCGACGATGGATTGAATGGTGGTGGCCACATCTTCCGCCTGAGCGGAAACTCGCGATCATCCTCGTCCGGGATGCCGTCGCCGACTCCAAGACGGACATTGCTTACCTGTCGCCATTCGGGGAGCAGAACCTCGACCAGTGCCTCAAAAACATGATGGTCAACGAGCGCTCAAACTCTCTGCCTTGGTCCCTCGACATGCTGCACTACCAAGTCGCTGGGCACGTGGTCGCGGCAGCTCTCCACCGAACTGTCGCGTCCTACGGAACCGCAGGCCGCTGGGTTCCAGCGCTCCTGCCGTGGAGATAGCCCAATTCCGTCGGCGACTGACAGGCACGGCAGCGGGGGCGCCCGATTGCTCACCTTTTCCGCAGGTTGCGAGCCGGTGACAGGGGTGGCCAACCCCTGCCAACTCGCTCCCTCCCGGCTCCGCCCGCCCCCTCAATGCGGCTCTACGGGGCAACCAGAGGCCCCGGAGGCCGCCCGGCATCACATCCAATACCGTTCCGGCCGCAGTGCGATTGGCAGCACCCGAGCCCCATTGCCCCACTCCCGGCAGCCCGCCTACCCTTAGGGCCATGATCGGCGTTGCCTTGCTGGTGCTTGTGATCGTCCTCCGCATCATCTTCTGGGCCAAGGGCTGGAAGTGGCGTGACACGCCCACAACCCGCGAGAGGCTGCCCCAATCTCGGGACCACAAAGGACGGTTCACGAGCCCATACGAGTAGGCTCACAACCGCCAAGCGGCGAGGTGAATCAGGCGGTTCCGGTTCCCCCTATAGGGGCGGGAACCGGGAACCACGGGCCGAACCTCAACGCCGCCCCCGGGCAAGTAGAGCATCAAGCGACGCGGCCGGGATGCGGATAGAGCGGCTGACCCACACCCGCTCCAGTTCCCCGCGTTCGAGGAGTGCGTAGACCGTGGCGCGGCACACGGCCAGCTCTTCCGCCACCTCGCGCACCGTGAGCATCGGCGGGCCCACCGGCCGCACCACGTTCCGCACCACGGGCGCACCACGGCCAGTCGAAGCCGTGGAAACTGTGCCAACCGGCACCGCCCCGGCCCCTTGCGGAACCCCAGTCCTTTCCGCAGGTTGCGAGCCGGTGACAGGGGTGGCCAACCCCTGCCAACCCGCTCCCTCCCGGTTGCGAACCGAGAGGCCGCAGGTTCGAGTCCTGCCGGGACCACTCTTCTTCTTCGATGTAGGCCGCGCTCCGGGAGCAGCCTGGACTCCAAATCCGGGCGTGCGGGGTTCAACTCCTCGGCGGCCTGCCAATTTTCCCTCATCTCACTCCACAAGCTCCGTGGCGCCTGAGTCTTTGCGCAGCGGGAGGATGGACGCCCCGGCGTGCTTCTCCAGCGCAGTGGCG
The DNA here is from genome assembly GCF_026626635.1 of Archangium lansingense. Lineage (GTDB taxonomy): Bacteria > Myxococcota > Myxococcia > Myxococcales > Myxococcaceae > Archangium > Archangium lansingense. Next base: position 11,013,773 of record NZ_JAPNKA010000001.1, on the reverse strand, counting down.
AGCTCATGCGCGTGCGTGGTGACGAAGATCTGTCCCTGCTTGCTCGCGGTGGCGATGAGACGTCCCAGCGGCTCCAGCAGAGAGGGATGCAGGCTCGTCTCCGGCTCGTTGAGCGCGAGGAAGGGCGGGGGGCGCGGGGATAGCAGGGCGGCGAGCAAGCACAGGTAGCGCAGCGTCCCGTCGGACAGCTCCGTGGCCTCCAGCGGGCGCATCAGCCCGGGCATGTGCAAGCGGAAGGAGAAGCGCCCGTCCTCGCTGTCCAGCTCCAGCTTCGAGCCGGGGAAGGCGCTCTCCACGGCCGCGTGCAGCGCCCGATCGTCACCGATGTTGTCGATGGTCATCAGCGCTGCCGCCAGGTCCCTCCCATCGTGCGCGAGCGCGGGGGTGCGCACGCCCACCTGGGCCTGGCGGAGGGGCGAGGCCGCGTCGGTGCGGAAGTGGTGGTAGAAGCGCCAGCGGAGCAGCTCCGCGCGCAGCGCGCTCAGCAGCGGGAAGCGGTGGGGCTCGGCGAGCTGCGCCAGCACGGACTCGCTGCTCCACAGCTGCATCGCGAAGGTGGCCCGGTGGCCCTCCGCGTCGCGCGCGAAGACGCTCTGGGACTTGCGCTCGGCCACCACGTGCCGGCGCTTGCCCTCGTGCACCCAGACCGTCTCCTCCTTTACGTCCGGGTCCAGTGAGAAGGGTCCCTGTGGGGGCGGCACGAGCCCGCAGGACAGCTCATAGGCGAGGTCCTCCAGCCGCACACCCACGGTGATCCGCACCGGGGCCGACTTCGGAGCTCCCCTCGGGCGCGGGCCTGCCCACAGGACGGAGGGCATTCCGCCTTCCTCGGCCAGTGTGCGTGCCAGCGTCCCCTCGGCACCGGCGAGCAGCAACTGCAGCGCACGGTAGACGTTCGTCTTGCCACTCCCGTTGGGGCCTACCACCACCGTTACAGGCGCGAGCGGGAAGCGCAGCGTCTGCACCGAGCGGTAGTTTTCGATCCACAGCTCTCGGACGGGCATGTGCTATCGGCCCTTGCGCCAAGCCGCGAGTTCCGCCTTCTTGCGCACGCCCACCTCGTCGAGCCTGTCCTGCCAGGCCTGGCGGTAGGGCCGCAGCGTCTCGACGAGTGAGCGCGCCACCACGAGGTTCCGGTACCACTTCGAGTCCGCGGGGACGATCGTCCACGGGGCCTTTTTCGTCGAGGTGCGCGAGAGGGCCTCCTCGTAGGCCTGGGTGTAGTCGTCCCAGTGTTCCCGGTCCTCCCAGTCTCCGGCGTTGATCTTCCAGGCCTTGCGCGGGACCTGCTCTCGGGCCAGCAGACGCTGCTCCTGCTCCTCGCGACTGATGTGGAGGAAGTACTTGAGGATGATGGTCCCGTGCTCGGCGAGCATCTCCTCGAAGTCGCGGATGTGCCCGTAGCGCTCCTTCCAGAGGGACTCGGGGACGAGTCCGTGCACGCGCACGACGAGCACGTCCTCGTAGTGAGAGCGGTTGAAGATGGCCAGCTCGCCCTTGCGCGGCGCATGACGGTGGATGCGCCAGAGGAAGTCGTGCTCCCGCTCCTCTTCGGTGGGAACGCCGAAGGAGCTGACGTAGACGCCCCGCGGATTGAGGTAGCCCGCCACGTGCTTGATGGTCCCGTCCTTCCCGGCGGTGTCGCGGCCCTGGAGGACGATGAGGACCGAGTTCATACGCGCGCCCCAGAGGAGATCCTGCAGGTCGAAAAGTTCCTCGCCCAGCGCCTCGAGCTCCTGCTTCGCCGCGTCCCGGTCCGACTTCTTCGGCGGCTCCGTGGGGATGCTGTCGAGTTTGACCTTCTCCCCCTGCTTGTCGATGGTGATGAAGTCCATGCGCCCACCTCCCTTGGCTCCCGCGGGCAGGTTTCCACGGGGCAGGGGGGCTGACAATCCGTATGGTCCCTCCGTCCCTCCCAACCGTACAGCGCATGAAACGAGAGCGTGCCAGCGCTTCCGGGTGCTCCCCTTGACAGCTTAGGGAAGCCCGCGCGACACTTCCCTCAACATCTGAGGGGAGCGTGCGCGATGTTCCCCTGAGCATCTGAGGGGAATGGCTACATGGCGGGCAGCTCGCTGGAGTTGGTGCAGGGCACGCTGGACGTGTTGATTCTCAAGAGCCTGTCGTGGGGCCCGTTGCACGGGTACGCGGTGGCGGAGCTGGTTCGCGAGCGGAGCGGGGAGGAGCTGAAGGTGGAGGAGGGGGCGCTCTACCCGGCGCTGCACCGGCTGGAGAAGCGGGGCCTGCTGGAGGCGGAGTGGGGCCTGTCGGAGAACAACCGGCGGGCGAAGTTCTATCGGCTCACCTCGGCGGGGCGGGCTCACCTGAGGGCCGAGACGCAGGCGTGGCAGCGCTACGTAGCGGCCGTGTCCCGCGTCCTGGAAGCGGCCTGATGCCCCCATGCTGCTGTGGCCCGTGCTGGGCTTCACGCTGGTGGCGGTGGCGCGTACCCGGCCGTCTCCTTGCGCGCTGAGTAGGCCCTTGTGCTGGGGGCCCGGTCACGCCCCCGTCACACCCCCGCAGGTAAGTGTCACTCCGCATCAGAACAGGCGCTTGGGGGGGCTCCTGCGCCCGCGAGGAGGAGTGACGCATGAGGAGTGCTGAGGCGACGAAGGTGCTGCAGGCCGCGTGTGACCTGGCTCCGGTGATTGCCGCCCGAGCTGGCGACATCGAGTCGGGACGGCGATTGCCGATGGACCTGCTCGGCCAGTTCAAGCAGGCGGGGTTTTTCCGGGCCTTTGTGCCCCGCAGTCACGGTGGCGACGAGGTGGATCTGCGGACCGGCTGCGAGGTGTTGGAGACACTCGCCCGAGCGGACGGGGCGGCGGGCTGGACGACGATGATTGGCATGGAGAGCCCGCACCTCTTCGCGCTGCTGTCGCGCGAGCGCTTCGATGCCATCTACTCGGCCGGGCCAGACGTCATCATGGGCGGCGCCTTCAACGCGCAGGGACAGGCCGTGGTGGAGAAGGGGGGCTACCGCGTCACCGGGCGTTGGGGCTTCGCCAGTGGTTGCGAGCATTGCGACTGGTTGTTCGCCAACTGCGTCGTCATGCAGGACGGCCAGCCTCGCCCTGGCCCCGTGCCGGGCGTGCCTCTGACACGCGCCATGCTCCTCCCGGCCCGAGAGGTGCGCATCATCGACACCTGGAACGCGCTCGGATTGAGGGGCACGGGCAGCCATGACCTCGCGCTGGAGGGCGCCTTCTGCCCCGAGGAGAACACCTTCGACATCTTCTTCGGCGCGTCCCAGGTGCCGGGGCCGGGCTTCGTCGCGCCGGTGTTGCACTTCGTGTTGCACATGGGCGCGGTGTCGCTGGGCATCGCTCAGGGCGCGGTGGATGAGCTGGTGAAGCTCGTCACCACGGGCAAGCGGCGCATGTACGCCCGCGTCCCGCTCAGCGAATCCCCTGTCTTTCAGCTCGAGCTCGGCCGTGTGGACACGAGTGTGCGGGCTGCTCGGGCGCTCCTGTACTCCACGGCCGATGAGTTCTGGGCCGCATGTGTGGACAACCCTGCCTCCGCTGCCGCGGTGGCGCCGCGCCTGTCCGCCACCCTGGCTTGGGTGACGGAGACTGCCTCGAACGTAGTGGAAACCTGCTATCGCGCCGGAGGGGCCAGCTCGCTCAAAGATGGCTCGGCGTTGCAGAGGCGCTTCCGTGACATCTACACCTTCAGGCAGCATGCGGCTGCCGCTGAGGGGTGGTTTGGTCAGGCCGGGGCCTCCCTCCTCGGGCAGCCGACTGGATTCTGGACCTGAGGACGCTCCTTCGCGGGCGCCCAGGGTGCTTGGCTTGCTCTATGGGTGGCAGGACGGGGGAGGTCGTGACGGACTGGAGGTTGGAAGTGCTCGGGGGCGCGCGGCTCCTGGGCCTGGCGGAGCCCTTGGAGTTGCAGCGGCGCGTGGCGGCGGTGCTGGCGTGGCTGGCATTGGAGGGGCCCACGCCCAAGTACAGGCTGGCGGGCATGTTGTGGCCCGGCTCTGGCGAGGACACGGCGCGCAACAACATGCGCCAGCTCCTGCGCCGGTTGCGAGTGGCCACCGGGACGGACCTGGTGCTCGGCGGGGATGTGGTGTCTCTGTCCGAGCGGGTGGTGACCGATGCAGTGGAACTGGAGGCACACGTCTTCGCGGGTCGGCATGCGCAGGCGATGTCGCTGGCGGGCTCGCTGCTGGGCACCCTGGACTTCGATGACTGCCCGGACTTCGACGCGTGGGTGCGCCGGGCCCGTGAGCAGCTCGAAGCCCTGCGGTGCCGCGCCGCCATTGCCGAGGCGGAGTCCCGCGAGCAGCAGGGAGACCTGAGCGGGGCGCTGCACTTCGCCGAGCGGCTGCTGGTGCTGGCTCCCCTCTCCGAGGACGCCTATCGGCGGTTGATGCGGCTGCACTACCTGGTGGGGGACCGGATGGCGGCGCTCAACCTCTTCGAGCGCTGCCGGAAGATGTTGTTCGAGGAGTACGACGCGGCGCCGCACCCGGACACGCTCGCGTTGGTAAAGGACGTGGAGCGCGGCCAGGTGCAGCCTCGTGCCGCGGTGAAGACGACTGGCCGGACGCTGCCGCTCTCCGTGTTGCGTCCGCCGGTGCTGGTGGGGCGCGCGCGGGAGTGGGCGCAGATGGAGGCGGCGTGGCAGTCGAGGCAGATCATGATGCTCCTGGCCGAGCCGGGCGTGGGCAAGACGCGGCTGGCGCAGGACTTCGCGGCCTCCAAGGGACGCTACACGGTGTTCGCTGCCCGGCCCGGGGATGCGGAGGTGCCGTACTCGCTGTTCGTGCGCCACATTCGGGAGATCTTCACCGAGCGGCCCGAGATACAGCAGGGCCTGGAGCCGTGGATTCGCCGGGAGCTGGCGCGCGTGATGCCGGAGCTCGCCGGGCCTGGGGAGCGGATTTCCCCCGTGCGGGACGAGGGGGAGCGGGTGCGCTGTCTGGACGCCTACAGCGAGGTGCTCCGCCGCTGTGCCGAGGGTCTGGAGTGCTTCATCACCGATGACTTGCAGTTCGCGGACTCCGCCAGCTTGCAGGTGGGGGCCTATGCCCACGCTCGTTTCCACTCGGCCGGCACCTTCCCGATCATCATCGACTGCTGTCGCAGCAGCGATTTCGGGGGCGAGGTGCTCGCCCTGACGCAGCGGCTGGAGGCCGCGGGGCTGGCGATGTTCCTGCACCTGGAGCCGCTCCCGCCCGAGGCGGTGGGTGAGCTGCTGGAGAGTCTCACGTTGCCGGGAGCCGAGTCGCTCACGGCAGAGGTGACGCGCTACACGGGGGGCAATCCTCTCTTCATCACCGAGACGCTCAAACACCTGATGGAGTCGGGGAGCCTGGAGCGCGGGTGGCCGGAGCGGCTGCCTCCACCGGGGCGGGTACGCCAGCTCATCCAGCAGCGCCTGGAGCGGCTGTCCACCCTGGCCTCGCAGCTCGCGCAGGTGGCAGCACTGGCCCTGATGGAGTTCAGCCTGGAGCTGGCCGGAGAGGTGCTGGAGGTGAGCCCCCTGTCGTTCGCCGAGCCGCTGCGCGAGCTGGAGTCAGCGCAGATACTGCGAGGCGAGCGCTTCACTCATGACCTGGTGTTCGAGTCGGTAAAGGACTCCATTCCCTCCGCGATGAGGGCGCTGCTGCACCGGCGCCTGGCCCAGCAGTTGGAGCGGAGGCGGGCGGCCCCGGTCATCATCGCGCAGCACTGGCTGGAGGGGGGGGAGGCTCGGCGTTCGGTGCCCTTCTTGCTGTCGGCGGCCCAGGTGGATGAGTCCCACCTGCGTCGGACGGAAGCCGCCACCCACTATGCACGTGCCGCTTCCATTCTGGAGTCCGCGGGGGAACTGGAGGAGGCGGCTCGGTTGAGGGGCCAGGTTCCCTCGGCGTGAAGCGGGGGGGCGGACGGTCGCCCTCGACGTCAGGGCCCGGGCGTGCACACCGTCAGACGGGAGACGCGCCATGGACCTGGTTCTCTTCATCGGCCTGCAGGGCTCGGGCAAGAGCAGCTTCTTCCGAGAGCGCTTTGCAGCCACGCACGTGCACGTGAGCAAGGACCTGTGGCCCAACGCGCGCAAGCGTGAGGCTCGGCAGCGGAGGCTCATCGCCGAGGCGCTGGCCCGGGGCGACTCGGTGGTGGTGGACAACACCAACCCGCTCGTCGAGGACCGGGCGCCTCTTATCGCGATAGGCCAGGAGCGAGGGGCTCGAGTGGTGGGCTACGTCTTCGAGTCGGACCTGGAGACGTGCCTGGCGCGCAATGCGGGGCGGGTGGGACGGGCGCGGGTGTCGGACAAGGCGATTCACATCACCTACCGCAAGCTGCGGTGGCCCTCGTACGCCGAGGGATTCAATGCGTTGTTCCACGTACGGGCCCGCCCGGAAGGCGGCTTCGACGTGAGGGAATGGAGGGAGGGAGATGAGTCCGAACGAGTTCGAAGACCGGATGCGTGAGGGCGAGTTCTTCCACTCGTTGCGGCTGCTGCGCGGAGCGTGGTGCGTGCTGCGGGTGGACGGGCGGGGCTTCTCGCGCTTCACGGAGGCGCGCTACGAGAAGCCCTTCGATGCGACGCTGCACCAGCAGATGGTGCGCACGGCCTCGGCGCTGCTGGAGGAACTGCAGGGCGTCTACGCGTACACGGAGAGCGATGAGATTTCGGTGCTCTTCCGGCCGGACTGGGAGCTCTTCGACCGGGAGGTGGAGAAGCTGGTGTCCATCTCCGCGGGTGTGGCGAGCGCGACGTTCACGCACGTGGCGGGAGTGCCGGCGGTGTTCGACAGCCGGGTGTGGATGGGGGCGAACGAGAACGCGGTGGTGGACTACTTCCGCTGGAGACAGGCGGACGCGACCCGCTGCGCGTTGCACGGCTGGTGCTACTGGACGCTGCGCAAGGAAGGCCAGAGCGTGGCGCAGGCGTCGCGGGAGCTGCACGGCAAGTCGGTGGGTTTCAAGAACGAGCTCCTCTTCCAGAGAGGCATCAACTTCAACGAGCTGCCGCTCTGGCAGAGACGAGGCACGGGCCTCTCCTGGGAGCAGTACGAGAAGGAGGGAGAGGACCCTCGCACGGGCCGGAAGGTGAGCACGCAGCGCCGGCGGCTGCGTGTGGACGAGTCGCTCCCGATGAAGGAGGAGTACGACACCTACGTCCGTGAGCGGATGAAGTCCCCCGCCTCCTGAGCGCCCCATACCCCACCTCCTCTCCCTCTCCCACCGGGAGAGGGTCGGGGTGAGGGTATCGAGCACCCAGGGTTGCCCCCATGCGCCCCTACTGCTCTTCACTCACTCCCGTGGGGCACGCGGGCTGCCTGCCGCTGGCGAAATACGCCTTCGCACGCTGCAAGAAGTGGCCGTTGTCGGTGGAGGGGTTGGTCTGTCCCTCGGCACCGGAGCCGAAGACCATGCCGAGCCCGTGCGAGGCTGCGACCTGGGCCGGGTGGTCGAAGAAGTAATCCAACCGGTTGTCGCGCCACTGCTCCCAGGTGCCGGGAAGGGACATGTTGCCTACGGGGAGCTGCCACCAGAGGTTGGGCCGACCGAGCCGCTCGGAGAGAGCCTTGGACCACGTGAAGGCCTGGTTGAAGCTGGGCATGTTGTAGTTGGTCGAGTCCCACCAGCGCCGAGTTCCAGTCGTCACCAGGTACCACTGGGAATCACGGTCGCTGGCCTCGATGACGATGAAGTCCCCATCGGCGGCGCCGCACAGGCGGAGGAAGTCGGCTACCTTGCGTGCCTCGGCCGTCACGTCGAGCAGCCGATTGGTGTTGAGGTGGGCGTCTATCTTCGTGGCCCAAGCCGAGGCGTGCAGGCCCACCTTGGCGTTGGGGGCGTACTTGCGAGCCATGGAGATGAGGCAGCGCCCCATGCCGGCCACCGAGTTCTCCTGGTTGGCGCAGTCGGTGGGGTTGGCCGAGGCAACCGCCGCGGGCAGCAGGCGGGGATCCGCGGCGAGGAACTGCGCGTAGGCCCAGAAGTCCGGCTCGAGATGGAGAAGTGCGGTGGTGCTTCCAATCTGCTTCAACACGAAGCGCCAGTCGTTGAAGTAGCGCCGCATCAGGGAGACGTCCGCCACCCGCAGCACCTCGGCGGTCCCATCAGGCACGCCGCTGGTGTGGAGCAGCTCGTAGTAGGTGATCATCGGAATCTGCCTGCGGAGCGCGGCGGTCCGGAGGAAGTTGCGCAGGTACTGTCCCGGAGCCTGCTGGTCCCACTGCCAGCAGCCCCACCAGGCGCAACCTCCGCTCGAGTTGGCGCAGGAGCGCGCTTGGGCGGTGCAGCTCAGACACGAGCCGCAGGGCTCCGCCGAGTCGAACAACCCGCCAGCGATGTAGATGTAGCGGACATCGAACGGGGCCTGCGAGGCGATGTCGTCGCTCATCTTCCCACCGACGAGCACATGGCTCTTCCCGAGGGCGGTCAGCAGGGGCCTGGCGAGGCAGCTCGAGGTGGCGAAGGCGGCACCCCCTGCCAGCGCCTGGGCCACGTCCTCTTGCGCGAGAGCAGGTGCCTCGACGGCGGCTGCGGCATCCTGCTCCGGAGGAGGGGCGAGGCAGGCGGGAAGGGTCAACAGTCCGAGCAGGGACAGGACGAGCCAGCGAGAGACGGATGGCATGGCGACCTCCGGTAGTGAGGTGCGCACCCACGTACTTCAGTGCGACCCGAGTGTCGGACGGGGCGCACAAGCGAGAGCCAGAGGGGTTGAAGAAGTGCAGCGGTTGAGGAAGGGCTCGGCGTGGGGGGGCGCCTCGGGGTTGGGCGGTGAAGCTTTGTCACCTCACGCGCAGGAGGAACCCGCCCTTCGGGCCAGATGCCGCTTCGACTACTTCACGTCTCCAGACTCGGGAGTGTTCGCCTTGTCGACAGGCGAGTCTGCCTCACCGGGTGGTTCCGGCATGGGCAGAACCTTCCACAGGTGGGGCTTGTCGTGCTGAGGCGGAATCATCCCGAGAGGCCATCCCTCGGTGGTGAGCTCCGCGTAGCGGTACACGCGGTTGCCGAGTCGGAAGGGAGGGCCACGCACGGGCAGGGCCACGCCCACGGCCGCATGGGCGAGAGGATCCGAATAGAGGATGGCCGCGTCGATGCCCGCCTGGCGCAGCAGCATCACCGCGAGCACGGCCTTGGAGTCGCAGTCGCCCTCATTCCACGCGGCGACGAGCGCGGGAGGCAGGAGACCGAAGGGCTGGCCGTTGGGCTCGGCGTAGTGGATGCGCTGAACGAAGGTGATGATGAGCTCGGCGGCCTCCAGGGAGTCGAGCTGTTGAGCACGGATGTGCTCGACGAAGCGGGTGCCCAGCACGTGCACGGGCTCGGCGTTGCTGCGCATGAGCTCGGCGTAGATGCAGCGCATGTCCTTCTCGCACTCGGGCGGGGCCTGGTAGGTGAAGCGGGCGGGGCCCAGCGGGCGGAAGCGCATCCTTCGGCCATAGGCGTGATGCTCTCGCTCCAGCGAGCTCGCGAGGGACTCCCCGAGGCCGTAGGCCACGCGGTACTCGGGCGGGAGGAGGGACTCGGCGCGCCACTCGTAGGTGCGGGCCTGCGCAAGCGGGGTGGAGGCAGGGACGAGGGCCACTCCGAGGTGGATGCCCCGGGCGCCGGGAAGCTCGGGAGGTGGGGCCGCGTCCGGGAGAGGGGAGTGCGAGTGCACGTCCCGCGTGACGAGCCAGCGCAGCCCGAGGAAGCCGCAGCAACTCGCGACGGTGAAGAGGACGAGGAAGAGCTGGAGGAGCCTCTTCTCCGGGCTGGACGGCGGGGTGGCCACGAGGCGTCAGGAGGGGGACTGGAAGGTGGAGGGAGGAAGGTCGGGGAAGGGGATGAGGCCGTTGAGGGCGGCCTGGAGGCCCGGCGCGGTGAGCAGGGCGAGCACGATGAGGATGGCGGCCAGCACGAGCGCGAGCGCCACGTTGCCGCGGCGCACCTCGGCGAGCTCATCGATGCCCGGGGTGATTCTGTCGAAGAGGAGGATGCCGAGGGCGAGCACGCCGGTGCCCACGAGGAGGGCGACGCCCACGTGCATGAGGGCGAAGAAGGTGAGCCGTGCCAGGGCGGAGGGCTCGACGGAGGAACCGCGGATGGTGAGGTCCACGGCGTCGAAGGTAGCGTTGACGGCGTTGTGCACCAGGAGCCCGAGCGCGAGCAGGCTGGCGGCGTGGACGACACCGGCCGCGACATTGCCCTGCCGCAGGTCAACGGTGGGATCCGTGCCGAGCAGCCGGTTGAGACCGCGGAACGCGAGCCAGATGCCGAGCGCGGCGACCAGCCCACCGAAGACCACCTTGGACAGCCCGACGGCGACGAGGAGCAGGTTCATGGGAGCGGGCTCACTCTAAGAGGAAGCCCGCGGGTGCGGAATCATTCAGCGCAACGGAATCGACCGGGCCGCACGGTGCCTGCTCGCTCCCTCGCCCGGCAAGCTCCCTCTCCCTCTGGGAGAGGGTTGGGGTGAGGGTCTCTCCGAACGCCCACCCCAGCTCTCAGGCCCTTACTGCGTCTCGCGCAGGATGAGCATTCCGCGGGAGGTATCGACGACGTAGATGAGGCCCGCGTTGGCGGAGGAGACGTCCGGCGCCTTGGGGACGCGGATGCCGATGGAGCCCTCGTAGAAGCCCAGGCCGCGCATCGGGTCCTCGGAGCGGAAGGTGTTGAAGTAGCCGAGCTCGCGAGGCTGAGCGGGGTTGGCGACATCGAGGACACGGACGCCTTCCTGGTAGTAGGCGATGTAGAGCCGCTTGCGAGTCTCGTCGAGGATCATGTTGTGGATGGAGGCTTCCTCGCGGAGGCGGTAGCGGGAGAGCAGCTTCACGTTCTTGGGGTCGGTGACATCGAGCACGCGCAGGTGGGCGCCCCAGGTCTCGCCGCCCTCGAAGGCGATGAGCCGGTCAACGTAGGTGCCCACTGCGCCCGCGTGGCTGCGGGCGTAGTTGGGCGTGGGGCTGCCATCGGGGTTGACGGCGTAGCGGTAGCTGCCGAGCGGCGTGGGCTCCTGGGTGTCACTCAACTGAGAGACGTCGCTGATCTGCATCCCATACGACCAGTAGTAGCTGTACATCCGGCCCTTGTAGACGAAGGCGTCGTGCACGTAGGCGTACGGGTAGGAGCTGGCGCCGGGCGGCTCGTAGCGTCCCAGGAGCCTGGGGGCGCGCGGGTTGGAGATGTCATAGATGCGCGTCGGATCTCCCATGGCGTAGAGGTGGTTGCCCTCGACGAAGAGGGTATGAGCGTCCACGCCCTCCTGGACCTGCACGGGGGTGGGGACGGGGTTGGCGGGGTCGGTGATGTCGAAGGTGATGACGCCGCGCTTGCCGCTGGCGACATACAGGGCGTCCCCCTTGGCCCAGACGCCGTTCCAGTAGCTGTTCTCGGCGGAGATCTGATTGACGAGCCGCGGGTGCGCGGGGTCGCTCACGTCGAAGACCGTCAGGCCGCCCCAGCCCTGGTACGGCTCCTCGAGGGACACGACATAGGCGTGGTTCTTGGTGACGTAGATGTCCACCGGCATGCCGAAGTCGACAATGGGCGACTCCGAGACGAGCGTGAGCCCCTTGGCCTCGCTCTCGTTGCGCGCGAGCACGATGCGGGCGGCCTTGAAGGTGCCCACCTCGGAGGCCAGGCCATTGCGGCATACGGCGTAGCAGCCGGTGAAGTGGTTGGTGTCCTGGGCCGAGCAGCCGGCGTAGCCCACGGTGACGTTGAGCGTACCGCCGTCCGAGAGCCTGCTCGTGGTGTGCCGCGAGACGAACCAGGTGTTGCCGTTGAACTGCTTGGTGAGGTGCATCTCGGGGCTGAGGGTGGCCCAGCCGTTGAAGGTCTCGACCCCGCCGTCATTGCGCAGCGAGTGGCTCTGCGTGAAGTAGCGCACGCCGCCATCGCCCTGGGCGATGCGGCCGTGGGTGGTGAAGACGCCCTCCTGGGCAACGTTGCCGAGCGAGGAGCGCGGGCAAGCGGACAGGTTGAAGCTGTCGAGCTCACCGCACTGCGTGCCCGTGGTGCCCTGGATGAAGTCGCAGGGGGCGTAGAGGCCGGTGGCTTCGAAGTCCCCTGGGTCGATGACTCCGGCGTCCATTCCCGCGTCCATCCCGGCGTCTACGCCGGCGTCGAAGTCGCCACAGCGGGTGTTCTGGCACTTGGGGTCGGGACATCCGGTGGCGAGGGCGAGCGGTAGAAACAGCAGGATGGCGAGACGGCTGCGCTGCATTGCTTGCTCCACGGAATGTGTGGGAATCCCCCGGGAAGACGGGGGCTACGCAGCATAGCGGATGCGAACGAGCGGCCGTTCCGAACCGGAGGCTCAGGGCTTCGCGTCGCGCAGCCGCCAGACGAGGAAGGTGTGCACGCGGCGTCCGTGGAAGTCGGCGGGCAGCTCCACCGGCCCTTCTACTGAGGAGAAGCGTGCGACGAGCTCTTCGGGGGGAGCGCGGTCCTCGGAGAGCCACAGCGCGTCCTGGCCGGGCGTCACCACCAGCTCGGGCCAGAGGTCATACTGGCTGTAGCGCGCCTCGCCCGCGGTGTCCGTGGGAAGCTGCGTGTAGTACGCGACCTCGGAGGCGTGTTGGTAGCTGGGGGTGTACACGCCGGCTACGTCCTCGCGCTCGAGGCCGGGGAAGAGCCGCGAGGGCTCCGTGAGCTGGGACAGCACGGACCAGCCGTGGGTGCGAGCCAAGGGGACATCGCGCTCGAAGCGCAGCACGGGGAAGAGGAGGTGCGAGCCCACCGCGAGCACCACGGCGAGGTTGGCGAGGGCGGCGGCGCGGAACCATCCGGGGCGCATGCCGGCGAGGCCCACGCACGCGGAGAGGTACGCGGTGGCAGGCCAGTTGGCTTCTCCCCGGGTGCCAACGGACGCGTAGCCGAAGAGGAGGAGGGGAGCCGCCGCGGCCGCGCGCAGGAGGAACTGCTCCTTGGGGCCGCGGAGGACGTACACGCAGAGCAGCGGGAGCAGCACGGGACCGCCGAGCGCGAGCTGGCCGGCGAGGAACTCACCAAAGCTGCGCCACCCGCCGGTGCCTCCGAGACCATGCTTGAGCTGGAAGGCGAAGCCCACCCAGTCATGCCGCGCGTTCCACAGCACGACGGGCAAGAAGAGAAGCACGCCGAGGAGTGCGGTGAGCCACGCTCCGGCGGGCAGGCGGCGCGCACGGACGCAGGCGGCGACGAAGGCCACGGCGAGCAGCACGCCCGGGTACTTGGACAGCAGCGCCAGCCCGCAGGCCAGTCCGGCCAGTACCCACCGCTCGCGGTACAGCGCCCACAGCGAGAGGGCCCAGCAGAGCAGCAGGGGCGTGTCGGGGGTGGCCCACACGCTGGCGAGGATGCCCACGGGCACCACGCTCCACAGCGCGGCCGCGCGCCAGGCGGCCTCGCGGCTCCCGTACACGTCACGGGCGAGGCCCCACACGGCGGCCACGGTGCCCGCGCCGCACAGCAGGGCAGTGGGCCGGACGCCGAGCGCGGCGATGAGCCAGGCCACCAGGGGCGGGTGGTCGTAGTAGCCCCAGGCGGGGTGCTGGGCCCATTGCCAGTAATAGGCCTCGTCGAAGTAGATGTCCGTGCCGAACGCGAGCGCTAGCCGCACCCCTGCGCTCACCGCCAGCAGCACGAAGCTGAGCGTCAGGGAAGAGGGCGCGCGGGTGGAGAGGGGCTCGGCCACGACCCAGGACAAAGCGCAACCCGGGGCATTTGCCCAGCCCCTTTTCTGCCCGTCCCTGAACGCTCGGGATTGTACCGGGGAACACGCACGCTCCGAGGAGCTTGCTCGCGCCGTGTGTGCCCCTTATCACAGAGAGCCCTCCCTCTTCGTTCAGGAGCATCCCGTGGCCCAGACTCCTCCTTCCGGTGCGAACAACCGCCTCGCGCGAGAGCCGTCGCCCTATCTGCGGCAGCATGCGTCGAATCCGGTGGACTGGTTCCCCTGGGGGGAAGAGGCCTTCGCGCGGGCCCGGGCGGAGAACAAGCCCATCCTGCTGTCGGTGGGTTACTCGGCGTGCCACTGGTGCCACGTGATGGCGCACGAGTCCTTCGAGGACCCCACCATCGCCGGGCTGATGAACGAGTGGTTCATCAACGTGAAGGTGGACCGCGAGGAGCGGCCGGACGTGGATCAGATCTACCAGGGGGTGGTGCAGCTCATGGGGCAGGGGGGCGGATGGCCGCTGACGGTGTTCCTGACGCCGGAGCTGCTGCCCTTCTACGGAGGCACGTACTTCCCGCCGGGGGACAAGTACGGGAGGCCAGGCTTCCCGAGAGTGCTGGAGGCGCTGCACGACGCCTGGACGGCGAAGCGGGACGAGGTGTTGCGCCAGTCGGAGGAGTTCCGCGAGGGACTGGGCGAGCTGGCCGGCTATGGCCTGGACGCGGTGGCGGCGGCGGTGAAGGCGGAGGACATCGTGGCCATGGGCGAGTCCATGCTGCGCCGGGTGGACGGGGTGAATGGGGGCTTCGGTGGAGCGCCCAAGTTCCCCAACCCGATGAACGTGGCGCTGCTGCTGCGGGCCTGGCGGCGCAACACCGGCAACGAGGCGCTGAAGAAGGCGGTGCTGCTGACGCTGGAGAAGATGGCGCTGGGCGGCATCTACGATCAGCTCGGGGGAGGGTTCCACCGCTACTCGGTGGACGAGCGGTGGACGGTGCCGCACTTCGAGAAGATGCTGTACGACAACGCGCAGCTGCTTCACCTGTACACGGAGGCGTACCAGGTGGAGCCTCGGCCGCTGTGGCGCAAGGTGGTGGAGGAGACAGCGGAGTACGTGCGGCGCGAGATGACGGACGCACGCGGTGGCTTCTACGCCACGCAGGACGCGGACAGCGAGGGCGAGGAGGGGAAGTTCTTCGTCTGGAAGCCGGAGCAGGTGAGGGAGGTGCTGCCGCCCGAGCTGGCCGAGCTGGCGCTGCGCCACTTCCGGGTGACTCCCGGGGGGAACTTCGAGCACGGGGCGACGGTGCTGGAGGCGGTGGTGCCGGTGGAGACGCTGGCGAAGGACTTCCAGCTCCCGGTGGCGGAGGTCGAGGCGCGGCTCGGAGAGGCCCGGCGGAAGCTCTTCGAGGCGCGGGCGAAGCGGGTGAAGCCGGGCCGGGACGACAAGATCCTGGCGGGGTGGAACGGGCTGATGATTCGAGGCCTGTCCTTCGCGGGCCGGGTCCTCGGGCGGGCGGACTGGGTGGCGCTGGCTCGGCGGGCGGCGGACTTCCTGCTCGAGGAGCTGTGGGATGGGCAGCGGTTGCTGCGCTCGTACCAGGAGGGGCAGGCGCGCATCCCAGGGTTCCTCGAGGACTACGGTGACCTGGCCTCGGGACTGACGGCGCTGTACCAGGCGACCTTCGAGCCGAAGTACCTGGAGGCGGCGGAGGCGCTGGTGAAGGTGGCGGAGGCCCTCTTCTGGGATGGGGAGAAGCGGGCGTACCTGACGGCGCCCAAGGCCCAGCAGGACCTGGTGGTGGCGACCTACGCCACCTTCGACAATGCGTTCCCCTCGGGGGCCTCGACGCTGACGGAGGCGCAGGTGGCGCTGGCGGCGCTCACGGGGAACAAGAAGTACCTGGAGCTGGCGGAGAACTACGTGTCGCGCATGCGCGAGCAGCTCCGGCAGAACCCCATGGGCTATGGGCACCTGGGGCTGGCAGCGGATGCGCTGGTGGAGGGCGCGCCGAGCGTCACCTTCGCGGGGACGCGAGAGGTGGTGGAGCCGCTGCTGTCGGTGACGAGAGCCACCTACGCGCCGACCTTCGCCTTCGCGTGGAAGGAGCCGGGAGCGCCGGTGCCGCAGTCGATGCGAGAGACCTTCGAGGGCCGCGAGTCAGTGGGGGGCCACGGTGCCGCCTATCTGTGCCGCCACTTCGCCTGCGAGCCGCCCATGAAGGAGCCGGGGGAGTTCGCGAGGAAGCTGGCCCAGGTCGCGGTGGGCTCCTGAGCCAGCGTACCCCCCGAGCGGGCTTGGGGCCTGCGCCTCAGGCCCGCCCGGGGTTCAACTCTTCGAGGACTAGAAGAGCTGGATGTAATCGATCTGGGTGGTGCTGACGCGCAGGTTCTGGATCGCCGAAGTGGAGTAGCCGGCCACACCGGGGCAGCCCGCCGCGGAGCCGATGTAGCGCACCTGGGTGTTGTCGGCGACGCCGCGCGGACGCACGAAGATGCCGCTGAAGCTGACGTAGGTGCTGCGGTCATCGGGGTCGAACTCGAAGCCGGCCTCCGTCTTGAAGCCGAGCGTCAGGGTGAGCCCGTCCGTGGAGATGTCCGCGCTGACCGACTCCGACGCGTTGGAGTAGGTGGCGGGCGGGTTGTTCCGCACGGTCGCGATGAGCCGACCGATACGGCCGTCGCCGTCCGTGTCGGCGACGCTCTCGGTGGCGATCTGGCAGTCGGCCGTGCCGGGGACGATCTCCACGGCGCGGTTGAAGGTGATGACGAGCTTGCCGTTCGCGCCCATCAGCTTGTTGTTGTCGTCCGCGTTGGAGCGCAGCGCGTAGAGCAGGTCATCGGTGGAGCTGGCGGTGGTCAGCGCCATCCGCTGGTCGGCCTGGGTCACGCCGGCCGTGAAGGTGCCCTGGCCCGACAGCGTCCGCCCGTCCAGGCTCTGGCTCATCACCGCCTCGCAGCGGTAGTTGGCGCCGTTGACGAGCTGCGCGCCCGGGATGACCGCCACGCCATCCGCATCGCTCGTGGCGGCGATGGTGGTGGTCCCGGTGTTCACCGGCGTGAGGAAGTTGCCCGACACCTGCAGCGTGTTGGTCCCCGTCGCCGTGTACTGGCAGATGACCTGGGCGTTGGGCACCGGCTGGTTGTTGAAGCTCACGTTGAACCGGTAGTCCACCGAGAAGCCCTTGGGGAACAGCCGGATGTTGCCCACCGTCTGCGCGTGCTCCACGTCCACGTCGAGCATCGAGTAGGTGTACTCAGCCACGAACCGCTCGTAGCCCGGAGCCTGCGCGAAGATCGGGAAGGACTGCCCCTCGGGGATGTCCTTGATCTGGAAGCACCCGTCCGCCTCGATGCTGTTCTTGTCGTTCAGATCGCCGCGGCCGCAAGGCTCCGCACGGCGGAACTCACCATCGATGACCGCGTACACCTGGCTCTGGCTGTCGCCGTCGTCGCCCAGGTTGTTCTTCTTGTCCGCGGCCTTGAAGAAGTTCAACCGCTGTCCGGTCTGGCCGTCGATGATGAATCCTACGAGCCGGCCACTGTTGGCCTCGCCCTCACAGCCCGCAAGGGCAAGCAGGGAGACCGCCAGGAACTTCTGAGTCAACTTGTTCATGAAACCCCCGTTACTTTTGCCACAAAGGCAGGGGCTGCATAGTCGACTTACCAACGTGTTGCCAAGGGGGGACCTGTCAGATCCTATCGCACCTCGACGACTTTTAGAGTCCCAATGAGAGGGGTAATTTCCGCGTTCCCCTCTTGACCTACACCGAAGTGTGTAGCATCCGCTACCACCTGGTTGAAGGTCGGGTCCATCTGGGTCCACTCGCCTACGAAGGCCTCCACCCACTCGTGCCAGTAGAGGGCCGGCACGCCGTCCTGGTTCACCATGTAGATGACGCCGTCCACGCGGCGGGCGGGGATGCCGGAGGCGCGCAGCAGGGACACCGTCAGCAGCGAGTGCTCCGTGCAGTCCCCCTTGCGCTGACGCAGCACGTCAGTGGCTCGGTCCGCGCTCGCCCCGTAGTCCTTCTTCAGGTTCGTCGCCACCCAGCCGAGGATCTTCTTCGCCGCCGTGTAGGCGTCCTTCTCTCCCGCCACCAGCTGCGTGGCCAGCTCGCGGATCTGCGGGCTGTCGCTCTCGACGATGATGGAGCTCTTGAGGTTCTCGCCGCCCTCCGGGTCCGCGAGGGGCCTCGGTGCGAGGCGCTTCGGCTCGGGCGCTCGAGCAGACAGCGTCACCAGAGCCCGCCCGTCCGCCTGCTTCTGGTACGTCTGCCGGTAGGTGTCGCGCTGGAACTTCTCCGGCAGGTTCTCCATCACCAGCTTCACCTGGCCAGGGATGGCCTGCGCCTCGGGCGGCAGCGCCTTGGGCAGCACGACGCGGGTGAGGCCGAACACCTCCACCATGTCCAGCCGCTTCGCCACGTCCTCGGGCTCGGCCCGGGCCTTCATCGTCTGGCCGTACTCCAGCTCCAGCAGCCGTCCGTCCTCGGCCACCCACGCCGTGACGGGCACCTTCTCCTTCTCCGAGAGGCTGACGGCCTTGCCCACCTTCACCTTGACTCCGCTGATGAGCCGCTCCTCGGCCGGGTGCACCGTGGTGCTCACCTTGTAGGTGCCAAGGTCCGTCCCATCCAGCGCACTGCCGCTCACGTTCGCCTGGCGCAGCAGGGCCACGCGCACCTGGTCGGCGTCCTCCACCACCTCGGCGGTGGGCGGCAGGTTCACCGTCTCGTCCGGCATGCCCGGCCGCTTGCGCACCACGCTCATACCACTCGGGCTGACCGTCCCCACCAGCGTCTGGGTACCGCCGTCTCCCCGCTGCTCGATGGTGAAGGCCACCAGCCTTCCGCCGGGCTGGGACTCATAGACGCGCTCCTCGCGGTGGAGGCGCTCGGAGAGCCGGGCGCCCACCTGCGCCTTGAAGTGCAGCTCGTTGATGCTGCGCATCCGGCCGCTCTGGCCTGGGACGGGGCCCAGGTCGTTGAAGACGTAGCCCACCTTCTTGTCCACCAGGTACAGCCCCATGTACTCGCCGCCCTGCGGACGGGGCGCCTTGAGCACGTCCGAGACGGCGGCCGGAGCCTGCGCCTGTTGCGCCGGAGCCTGCTGCTCCTGCCGGGCCTCGATCCGGGCAACGGGGCCTCCGAGGGTGACGGTCTCGGGCTCCTGCTTCTTGCACTGCACGAGCGCCAGGCTCAGCAGCGCGGCGCCCATGGGGAGGAGGGCTTTTCTGGGAAGTCGCATCGCTCGCGGCGCTCCGGCGCAGGGCTGGGTGCTGCTTCAGACCCGCTTGGTGAGGATGATGAGGTCGTCGCCGACCTTGTAGAAGTCGCGGATGCGCGCCTCCTCGGTGTACTTCATGGAGGCGTAGAAGCCGCGGGTGGGGCCGTAGGCCTCGGTGGCGCTCGTCTCCACGCGGATGATCCGGGCCTTCTGGCGGCGCAGGTCCGCCTCCATGCCGGAGACGAGCGAGGCGCCGATGCCCTGGCCCCGCACCGTGGGGTCGGAGGCAATCCAATACAGATCGTACGTCCCCTCCGTCATCGGCGTGGGGCCGTAGCACACGTAGCCCACCAGCGTGCCGTCCCGGTCCGCGACGAGAATCGTGTAGTCGGGGTTATTCGGCTGAAGCGCGAGATCGACGAGCTCGATTGCGACCCCCACCTCTTCCTGCGAGAACGTTTCGATTCGACGGATCAAGGAGGCGAGCGGCTCCCGGTCCTTTCCTTCGAGCGGTCGGATGTCCATGGGCTCTCTCTAGAGCGATCTCCACCAGTCGGGTGGCCAGGGCGGAGTAGTCGATGCCAGCCGCGCGAGCGGCCTTGGCGAATCCCGCCTCGGGGTGGAGATCGCAGTTGGGGTTGATGTCGATGACGTACGGCACGCCCTCAGGAGTCACCCGGAGGTCCACGCGTCCGTAGTCCTGGCACTCGAGGGCGGCGAAGGCGTCCATCGCCGTCTGAACGAGGCGGGCCTCCAGCGAGGGATCCTCCAGCAGGCAGGGCCCCGTGGGCGTGTTCTGGTAGTCGGGCGACTCGGACTCCCACTTCGCCGCGTAGGTGACGATGTTGGGCCGGTCCTCGAAGAGCTTGCCGAAGCGGATTTCGGTGAGCGGCAGCGCCCGGCGCGGGTGGTTGCCCAGCAGCGGCACGTAGATTTCACGCCCGGGGATGAACTGCTCCACGAGGGCGGGCTGGTGGAAGGTGCGCAGCACTGCCTCCACCGCGCGGCCCAGGCCGGCCCGGTCGTGCACCACCGAGTCGCTCGTAATGCCCACGCTGGCGTCCTCGCGCGCGGGCTTGACGATCAGCGGGAAGGGGAGCTGCACCGTGGCCACGTCCTCGAGCCGGTCCAGCCGGGCGAAACCCGGCGTGGACACCCCGCGCGCCTTGAGCAGCTCCTTGGCCTTGTCCTTGTGCAGCGCCAGGCCCAGCGAGAGGGCGGGCGAGCCGGTGTACGGCAGCCCGAGCATGTCCAGCAGGCAGGGGATGACCATCTCGCCCCGGGCGTCCGCGGCCACGGACTCGCACAGGTTGATGACCAGGTCGGGCTGCATCCGGGCGAGCAGGTCCACGAACTCCAGCCGGGAGCCCTCGATGGCGAGCGGCTCGGCATGGGTGTCGCCGCGGGAGAGGGCCTCCGCCAGGGCTGAGGCCACGCGCGTAACGTCTTCTCGCGCCTCCCGACCCGGGTCGTCCTCCAACAGCTCATGGTCTCGGTTGTACAGGATGGCGATATGCATGCGTGGCGCGTGTGCGGCGGCGAGGGTTAGCACGTCCCCCAGGGGGATGACAGTTCACAGATGGCCCGTTTGGCTGGCCGCCAAGCTGTCCCCGGAAGTATGAGAGGAGAACCATGCGGATTCGCGACCCCATCCACGGCACCATCGACGTGAGTGACGAGGAGAAGGCCGTCATCGACAGCCGCTACTACCAGCGGCTGCGTCATGTACGGCAGTTGGGCTTTGGCGACCTGGCCTTCCCCGGTGCTACCCATACCCGGCACGCCCACTCCCTGGGCGCGATGCACGTCGCCTCCCGAGTGTTCAACGCCGTCACCGCCCGCTCCAGTCTGCCCTTGGACGTCCGGGCCCGCTTCAGTGCCGCGGTGCGTCTGGCCGTGCTGTGTCACGACCTGGGGCACATGCCGCTCTCCCACGCCTCGGAACGCATCGCCCCGGCGCGTGCTTCCCTGCGGCTGCCCTCCTGGCTGGACGCCGTGGCGGAGGGCGAGCAAGCCACGCACGAGGACTTCACCGCCAAGCTCCTGCTGGACAGCTCGCTCACGCCCATCATCGAGCAGCACTACAGCCCGCTGGGCATCACCCCGCTGGCGGTGGTGGGTCTCATCACCGGGGCGCGGGCCCCGCAGGATCCGGGCTTCTCGCATGCTGGGGTGGACTGGACGCCCCTGCTGCGCGCCATCGTGTCCGGCGAGCTGGACGCGGACCGGATGGACTACCTGGTGCGCGACTCCTTCTATACGGGAGTCAACTATGGCCGGTACGACATGGATTGGATCATCTCCAACCTGAACCCGGCGGTGAAGGACGGGCGCGCCCACCTGGCGTTGAGCCGGGCGGCGGCGTTCGCCTTCGAGGACTTCCTCCTCAGCCGCTACCACATGTTCGTTTCCGTCTATTACCACCACACCTCGGTGAACTTTGACTACATGCTGCGGCGCTACTACGAGGAGGCGCCCGGCGAGTTCGAGATTCCTTCGGACCCGGAGGCCTTCCTCTTCTGCGACGACGTGGCGCTCTGGTACACGCTGCGGCGCTCGAAGAACCAGTGGGCCGAGCGCATCTCCACGCGCCAGGGCTTCAAGCTGCTGGCTCAGTTCACCGAGCGGGACGTGGGCTATGACTTGGAAGTGCTGCGCAGCGCGCTGGTGACGGGCGGCTTCGAGCACTTCACGGTGGAGTCCAAGGGAGTGCTCTCCAAGTACTTCACGGAAGGCTCGGGCCCGAGCCTCCTCATCGCCGACATGTCCACCGGTCGGCTGACAGAGGTGGCTCGCTACACGCCGCTCTACCAGCGCTACAGCGGAGCGGTGCGGCTGTCGCGTCTGTATGTGCGGCCGGACCAGATTGAAGACGCGCGCAACATGATGGCGCGACTGTTGGGACAGGCGGTGCAGTCATGAGCGAAGCGATTCCCGGGATGCCTCCTCCGCCCCCCGTGGCGACGACGAGGCCCGCGTCCGTGGTGGTGCTGTACCGCAGGACGCCGGAGGGGGTGGAGGTCTTCTGGGTGCGGCGCGAGAAGGCGCTCGCCTTTGCCGGGGGCTTCTACGCCTTCCCCGGTGGCAAGGTGGACAAGGCGGACGCGCTGGTGCCAGTGCGTGGGGCCTCGGGGCAGGAGGCGGCGCTGCGGGTGGCGGCGGCGCGCGAGCTGCTCGAGGAGGCCGGGGTGCTGGTGGCCGAGGGCTCCTGGCGGTTGAAGCCGGACGAGGTGCGGGAGGCTCGCCGCGCGCTGCTGGAGAACCGGAGCACCTGGTCGGAGCTGCTTCAGCAGCATGGACTGGTACTCCGGGCGGAGGACTTTCCGGACTCGGGACGGTGGGTGACGCCGGAGTTCGCGCCCGTGCGCTTCGACACCTTCTTCTACCTGGTGGAGGTACCGGAGCACGCTCAGGCGGAGTGGTGGCCTGGGGAGCTGTCGGAGGCCACGTGGGTGAAGCCGGCCGAGGCGTTGGCCTGCTGGGAGCAGGGCACCGCGCTGCTGCACCCTCCCGCCCTGCACGTGCTGCGGGTGATGGCGGACTTCGACACGCCGGAGCGGGCCCTGGCGCGCCTGCGCGAGCAACCTGACTGCCCGGACTTCATCGCGCAGCGCATCGAGTTCCAGCAGGGCCTGCGAGTCTTCCCTCTGCGGACGGCCACGCTGCCTCCTGCCACGCACACCAATGCGTACGTGCTGGGCAATGGCGAGCTGCTCATCGTGGACCCGGGGGCGGACGATGAGGCCGAGGTGGCTCGGCTCCTGGCCATGGTGGACGGGCTGGTGGCAGAGGGGTACCGGGTCCAGGCGGTGGTGTTGACGCACCACCATGGGGACCACGTGGGCGGGGTGCGCGCGGTGACGGAGCGGCTGAAGGTGCCGCTGTGGTGCCACGCGCGGACGGCGGACCGGGTGGACGTCCCGACAGCCCGGTTGCTGAAAGACGGCGAGGTGCTGGAGCTCGCGGGGAGCCCGCCCCAGCGCTGGCGGGTGCTGTACACGCCCGGACACGCTCAGGGCCACCTGTGCCTGGTGGACGAGCGGACGCGCGCGGCGGTGGTGGGCGACATGGTGGCCAGCGTTGGCACCATCGTCATTGATCCGCCCGAGGGGGACATGGCCGAGTACCTGAAGCAGCTCGCTCGCCTGCGGGACTGGTCGGTGACGACGCTGCATCCCTCGCACGGGACGGCGATTCCGGACGGGCCGGGGAAGCTCCAGGAGTACCTGGATCACCGGGCGGCGCGCGAGGCGCGCATCGTGGAGGCCGTGCCCGCGGATGGCGCGACGCTCGCGGAGGTGGTGGAGCGCGCCTACTCGGACACACCTCCATTCCTACACCCGGTGGCGGAGCGGAGCGCACTCGCGGTGCTGCTGAAGCTCCAGGGGGAGGGCCGGGTGCGGGAGTCCGCTGGCCGCTACTTCCGGGGCTGAACACGGGCACTGTGTCCGGTTTGAACCAACCACTCTTTTCCAGCCAAAATAAAGCAGTGAGGGCCCTTGGGTGCCTCGTTACACCGCTACGAAGCCATGCCAGGGGGCATCTGTTTGGAAACGCGCCGTAGTGCCGGGGAGGGTTCTCCCGCATCCGGCCCATCCTCGACCCAGGAGACGACTGTCGAGGAGCTGCTCGCGATGATCGCCAGGCTGGCGGCGCATGAGCCCCAGGTCCGGTGCCGCGAGGGCGAAGGGCCGCTGGCTCCACTGGCCACGGCACTCAATCACCTGTCCGCCAGGCTCGACGAGCGCGGCACGGCGTCCAACGAGCAGTTCGGCCTCGATGCGTTGATCGAGCAGTCGCCCGTCATGATGATGACGGCCGACACCAGCGAGCGGATCCGCTTCATCAACTACACCCTTCCGGGCATCTCCCGCTCGGAGGTCGTGGGGCGGAGCCTCTATGAGTTCAGCTCTCCCGAGCAGGCCAAATTCATCCGGAGCCAGGTCCTGCATGTCCTCGCGACCGGCGAGTCCGTGGGCTACGAGATCCCGTCCGTGTTCTCCTTCGGTCCCGAGTGGTACGGGGTGAAGCTGGCTCCGGTCCGCTCGGGAGACCAGGTCGTCGGCGTCACGATGAGCCTGATGGACATCACGGACCTCAAGCGGACTCAGTTCCGCCTGGAGCAGTCCAACCGGGAGCTGGAGAGCTTCGCGTCCGTGGCCTCGCATGACTTGCAGGAGCCGCTGCGGAAGATCCAGACCTTTGGCGAGCGCCTGAAGACGACGTGCAGCGCGGCCCTGAGCCCCGAGGGGCGCGACTACCTCGAGCGGATGAACAGCGCCGCGGGCCGCATGCGCCGGCTGATCGACGACCTGCTCTCCTTCTCGCGCATCTCCGCGAAGGCGCCCTCCTTCGTCCGTGTGGACCTCACGCGGATTGCCCGAGAGGTGCTGGGAGATCTCGAGACGACCATCGAGCAGGCGGGTGCGTCCGTCACGCTCGGTGAGCTGCCCACGCTCGAGGCCGAGCCGATGCAGATGCGGCAGTTGCTCCAGAACCTCGTGAGCAATGCCCTCAAGTTCCGCCGGGAGGACGTGGAGCCCTCTGTCTCCATTCAGGGCACGGCCGACCTGGACGAGGGGCGGTGCGAGCTGCGGGTGACGGACAACGGCATCGGCTTCGACGAGAAGTATCTCGACCGCATTTTCAACGTGTTCCAGCGCCTGCACGGGCGCGGTAAGTACGAAGGGACGGGGATCGGTCTGGCGATTTGCCGGAAGATCGCCGAGCGGCACGGCGGGAGCATCGGTGCGAGGAGCATTCCCGGACAGGGGGCGACCTTCATCGTCACGCTGCCGCTCAAGCCGCCCCAACCCAGGTGAGAGGACGCATGCCACACCGGAAGCTCGTCACGATTCTGATGGCGGATGATGATGTGGACGATCGGGAGTTCGCCCGGACGGCCATGCAGGAGAGCCGGCTCATGAACGAGCTCCGGTTCGTCGAGGACGGAGAGGAGCTGCTCGACTATCTGTACCGGCGCGGCGCCTACACGGAGCCGAAGAACTCCCCGCGTCCGGGGCTGATCCTCTTGGACTTGAACATGCCCCGCAAGGACGGCCGCGAGGCGCTGCGGGAGATCAAATCCGATCCGGCGCTCCGGCAGATCCCCGTGGTGGTGCTGACCACCTCCAAGGCGGAAGAGGACATCCTCCGCAGCTACGATCTGGGCGCCAACTGCTTCATCTCCAAACCCGTGACGTTCGAGGGACTCGTCGAGGTCGTGAAGGTGCTCGACAAACACTGGTTCCAGATCGTCGAACTGCCACGCACAGCCGGTTCCCATGAATCCTGAAGTCGAGCAATCCCTCATCCGCATCCTGCTCGTCGAGGATGATGAGGATGATTTCGTCCTGACGCGTGACGCCCTGAGGACCATCAGCCGGGGCCGCATGGTGCTGGAGTGGGTGGACAACGGAGAGCAGGCGCTCGCGGAGCTGATGACCGGCCGCCATGACGTGTGCCTGCTCGACTACCGCCTCGGTGCCAACACGGGGCTCGAGCTGCTCGAGCGGATGCGGCGGCAGGGGTGGCTCGGACCGGTCATCTTGCTGACGGGGATGGAGGACGAGACGCTCGATGAGCAGGCGCTGAAGGCCGGGGCCGCGGACTTCCTCGACAAGTCGCAGCTCTCGCCGACGCTGCTGGCGCGCGCCATCCGCTACGCGCTCCAGCATGCGCGTACGCTGGAGGAGCTGCGCCGGTCTCAGGCGAGCTTCCGCGAGCTCATCGAGCGGCTGCCCGATGGCATCGGCGTGACGCAGGGCGAGAAGCTCGTCTATGCCAACCCCGCGCTCGTCACCCTGATTGGCCTCTCGTCCGCGGACGAGCTCCTGGGGGGCTCACGGGCCGAGCTGGAGGGCATCTTCATCCACGCGGAGTCGCGCCCGCTGCTCCCCCGAGATGACCAGGCGGGGATGCCGGAGAAGCGTCCCCCCATGGAGATCCGCATGGTGCGCAGGGATGGGACTCCGATCTTCGTGGAGCTCGCCCCTACCCCCAGCGTATTCGACGGCCAGCCCTGCATCGTCTGGCTCGTGCGCGACCTGACGGAGCGCCGGCAGATGGAGGCCCGCCTGGTGCGAGCCGACCGCATGGCCTCGCTCGGGACGCTCGCCGCGGGCATTGCCCATGAGATCAACAACCCGCTCGCCTTCACGGTGGCCAATCTCAGCCATCTGGAGACGGACGTGCTCCCCCGGTTGACGCTGCCCGCGGGCGAGCAGGACGAGATGCGCAAGCTGGTCGCCGACTCGCAGCTCGGCGCCACCCGGGTGCGTGACATCGTCCGGCAGTTGAAGATGTTCTCGCGCGCGGAGGAGCACGTGCGGCCCGAGCCCGTGGAGGTGAACCGTGTGCTCGAGAGCGCCATCAGCATGGCCTCCAATGAGATCAAACACCGCGCGCGGCTGGTGCGTGACTACACGGGCCAGCTCATGGCCGAGGCGCACGAGGGCCGGCTCGGGCAGGTGTTGCTGAACCTGCTCGTCAACGCGGCCCAGGCCATCCCCGAGGGGAACGTGGAGGGCAATGAGATTCGCATCCTCACGCGGACCCACGCCGAGGGCCTGGCCATCGAGGTGCGGGATACGGGCTCGGGCATCTCGGCGGAGAACCTGGCGCGGCTGTTCGAGCCATTCTTCACGACCAAGCCCGTGGGCGTGGGAACGGGGCTCGGCCTGCCCATCTGCCAGGACATCGTGACCAGCTTCGGTGGCCGGATGGAGGTGGAGAGCGAGGTTGGAAAAGGGAGCACCTTCCGGGTCATCCTGCGCGCCGCCAACACCGCCCGCCCGAGCGAGGCGCCGCAGGAGGCCGCGGTGTCCGCCGCGCCCCGGCGGGGTCGCATCCTGGTGGTGGATGACGAGCCCATGATTGGCATGGCCATCCGCCGGACGCTCCAGCGGGAGCACGAGGTCATCACGCTGACGAGTGCGCGAGAGGCCCAGGCGCGGCTCATCAGTGGAGAGCGCTTCGACATCATCCTGTGCGATCTGATGATGCCGGAGATGAGCGGGATGGAGCTGCACCAGGCGGTGGCGAATCACTCGCCCGGGCTGGCCGGGAAGATGGTGTTCCTGACCGGAGGCGCTTTCACGGCCAATGCCCACGCCTTCCTGAACCACGTGCCCAACCGCCGGGTGGAGAAGCCCTTCTCCACCCAGGAGCTGCGCGGGTTGGTGCAGTCGCTGTTGGCCTCCGCCTCGTAACGGTGGGCAGGGCCTCTCGGGCAGCCTCGCGGGTGCTTACCCCTGTTGCGAGGCGTCCGCCAGCCGCGTGGTGCTCGCGCGCCGCTTGATGATGAGCATGGCGAGCGGGATGGCCGTCAGCACGAGCTGCGGAACGAGCGTCATGGCATCCGGGAAGATGCCGAGCGGCTCGAAGGTGAAGAGGGGGAGGGGCTTGAGGGGCACCATGCCCACCTCCTGCAGGGCGCGCAGTCCCTTGCCGAGCAGGATGATGGCGGTGACGACGAGCAGCACCGTGGACGCCTTGAAAAGCGTCTTCATGGGCAGCTTGTAGCCCACGCGGTTGATGAAGAGGACCAGCACGGTGAGGGCCACGGCGCCCGCGGCGCAACCCCAGGCCACGCCGGACGGTGAGTCCAGAGAGAGCCCTTGCAGGAAGATGGCCGTCTCCACGCTCTCACGCAGCGCGGCGGAGAAGGCGATGGCGAACAGGCCGGTGGCGCTGCCCTTGCCGAGCGCGCCCTTCATCTTCTCGCGCAGCTCGCCCATGAACTGGCTCATGTTGGCGCGCGCGTTGAGCCACAGGGCGGCGTACAGCAGCATGACCACGGCGGCGAGCGCGGCCACGCCCTCGAGCATCTCGCGGTTGGCCCCGCCCAGCAGCTGCCGTCCGAAGATGAAGAGGAGGGCGCCCAGCACCAGCGCGGACACCCAGCCGGCGTGCACCACGCGCGCGTAGGAGTCTGCCTGCATCTTGCGCAGCATGGCCAGCAGCGCCGCGACGATGACGGTGGCCTCGAAGCCCTCGCGCAGGAGGATGAGCAGGGTGAGCCACAGCACCGAGACGAAGCCCGCGGTGGTGCCGCTGCTGCGCCGTGCCTCGTCCAGGAGCGACAGCAGGATGCGGCCCTCGTCCTGGAGGTGCGGGCTCTTGTGCTCGGCGGCGAGCCGCGTCTCCAGGAAGGCCTTCTCCAGCTTCAGCACCAGCTCCGGATTGCGGGCCCGCAGCGTCACCTCCACCGGCTCCAGTCCGTTGAGGTAGGCGTCCAGCAGCGCGCTGCGCGCTCCGAGAGAGTCTCCGGCGGCGCCCAGCTTCAGCGCCTGCTCCACGTGGCTGCGCGCCGTCAGCAGGCCGCGCTCCTCGTCCACGTCGGGCAGATTGCGGCGCAGGCACGCGAGGTTCTCCTGCCCGTAGGCCTGGACGAGCTCGGGGTCCGTGGCGTTGGCGAGCTTCTCCAGCGAGACGCGCGGCGGGTTGCCCTCGCACGGGGGCTGGCGCAGGGTGAAGACGTAGAAGGCGACGGCCCAGCGCTCCTCCTCGGAGAGGGTGGGGAAGCCGGGCATGGGCGTACCGGGCACGCCGAAGCCCACGGTGTTGTAGGCCTTGTAGGCGGTGAGCCCGGCCATCAGGTCCGCGTCATGGAAGTTGGCCGGCTGCGGCTCCATCGTCGCGGCGATGGGCACCTGCGCGCGCCCGTCCGTACCGTGGCACGCCACGCAGCTCTGCTGGAACAGCTGTGCACCGAGCGTCAGGTCCGGAGGGGTGCGCGGGCTGCGCGCCAGGCCTCCAGCGAGCACCAGGTTCTCCACGAGCTCGCCGCAGTCACGGCTGACGCCCTCGGGATCCTCCGCCTTGTCCACGCGGGCCTTGATCTCCTTCAGGCGCGGTAGGAACGCCTCGCCCCGGGGACCCAGCTCTCCGGCCGCCTCGGTCGCCTCGGCGATGAAGCTGCGCTGCTCGGCCAGCTCGAAGTCGGACTTCGACTCCACCGCCAGGGGGTAGTCGGCCTGGAGGTACTGGAGGATGCCCACCAGACGGTGCCAGGTGCGCCCCTCGGACGCACTGTCATCCGCGGCAGCCAGAGGTGCTGCGATCAGCAGGGAAAGGATCAGGAGGCCGACGTGCTTCACGAGCAAGTGGTCTACCAGTCCTCAGGCCTCATTTTCAATTTTGATAATCAAATTCAAAATGGCCGCGTCAGGTAGCGGGCGGAGGGTGCGTCCACGAGGGCATTTCGGTATCCGGGAGTCCTCACATGAGCGCGGACGGCGGTGGGCACCTGAAGATGTACATCCTGATTCGCGAGAGCGTGCCCACGGGTTTCGCGGTGCTGGCGGCGGCGCACGCGTCCCTGGCGGCGTACCTGAAGTTCCGGGACGCGCCGGAGGTGGCGGAGTGGCTCTCGGGGCCCTTCTACAAGGCCGTGTGCAAGGTGACGGACGAGGAGTTCGAGAAGGCCAAGGCCTTTGAGGATCACGTGGTCCTCACCGAGTCGGCCCTGGGCGGCCAGGAAGTGGCCATCGCCTTCAAGCCTCGCCGCGAGTGGCCCAAGGCCTTTCGCTTCTACCGCCTCTACCGCTCGTAGGTGAGGAAGGAGAAGGGAGGCTCGGTGGCGGTGGCCGGGTGGTGCTCCTCGGCGATGAGCTTCCAGCCGGACAAGTCCAACTCGGGGAAGAAGGTGTCGCCCTCGTAGTCGCGGCCGATCCGCGTGAGGTACAGCCGCCGCACGTGCTCCATCGCCTGGCGGTAGAGGTCCGCGCCGCCCGCGATGAAGACCTCGTCGCCGCGCGCCTGCTCCAGTGCCTGCTCCAGCGAGTGCGCCACCTGCACGCCCTCGGGCGCGTAGTCCCGTTGGCGCGTCACCACGAGCGTTGTCCTGCCTGGCAGCGGCCGGCCGATGGACTCGTACGTCTTGCGGCCCATGATGAGTGTGTGCCCCATCGTGAGCTGCTTGAAGCGCTTGAGGTCCGCTGGCAGCCGCCAGGGCAGGGTGTTGTCCCGGCCGATGCACCGGTTGGTGGCCATGGCCACGATGGCGGAGATCTTCATACGGCCACGGGCGCCTTGATGGCGGGGTGCGGCTCGTAGGCACTCAGCGTGAAGTCCTCGTACTTGAAGCCGAAGAGCGAGCGGACCTCGGGGTTGAGCGTCATCTTCGGCAGCGGCCGAGGCTCGCGCTTGAGCTGCTCGCGGGCCTGCTCCACGTGGTTGAGGTACAGGTGCGCGTCACCCGTGGTGTGGATGAACTCGTGGGCCTGGAGCCCCGTCACCTGCGCCACCATCATCGTCAGCAGCGCGTAGGAGGCGATGTTGAAGGGCAGCCCGAGGAAGATGTCCGCGCTGCGCTGGTAGAGCTGGCAGGAGAGCTTTCCGTCCGCCACGTAGAACTGGAAGAGGATGTGGCAGGGCGGCAGCTTCATCGCGTCCAGGTCCGCCACGTTCCACGCGCTGATGATGTGCCGGCGCGAGTCGGGGTTCTTGCGGAGCTGCTCGACGAGCTGCGCCATCTGGTCGATGGAACCGCCGCCGGGCTTGGGCCACGAGCGCCACTGGTGCCCGTAGATGGGGCCAAGGTTGCCCTCCGCATCCGCCCACTCGTCCCAGATGGTGACGCCGTGCTTCTGCAGGTCGCGCACGTTGGTGCCGCCCGCGAGCATCCACAGCAGCTCGTGGATGATGGACTTGAGGTGCAGCTTCTTCGTCGTCACCAGCGGGAACCCCTGCGTGAGGTCGAACCGCATCTGGTGGCCGAAGATGCTCAGCGTCCCGGTCCCGGTCCGGTCGCTCTTCTTCGTTCCATGGTGGAGGACGTGCTCGAGCAGGGAGAGGTACTGTTTCATGGTGTCGGATCGATCACTCGGCCAGTGCCAGGCGCCAAGAGGGGAGCGGCTTGTAGCCCAAGAGCTGTGGGGCGCGCGACAGTCGGGAGCACGTGGGATGCCGGATCTTCGACGGATGCGTCCGGTACGAGCCCGCCGTACACGGTGAGGTCGCCTTCCGGTGGCGGTCTCGCACGGGAAGCCCTAGAAGGGCGGCGCCATGAAGATCTACACGAAGACCGGGGATTCGGGAGAGACGGGCCTGTTCGGCGGAGGCCGGGTGCGCAAGGACAGCCTGCGCGTGGACGCCTATGGCGAGGTGGATGAGCTGAACGCCTCTCTGGGCCTGGCGCGCTCCCTGTCCATGCCCTCGGACCTGGACGCGCTGCTGCATCGGCTGCAGGACCAGCTCTTCACCGTAGGCGCAGTGCTGGCCACGCCCACGGGCACCAAGGCCTCCGAGCACATCCCCAAGCTCAAGGCCGAGTGGGTGACGGACATGGAGAAGGCCATCGACACCTTCGAGACCGAACTGGCGCCGATGACGCACTTCATCCTCCCGGGAGGCAGCCAGGCGGCCGCCGCGCTGCACCTCTCCCGCACGGTGTGCCGCCGGGCCGAGCGCCGGGTCGTCGCTGCCCTGCGCGAGGGCGAGGCCCAGCAGGAGGCGGTGGTCTACCTCAATCGCCTCTCGGACCTGCTCTTCGTGATGGCCCGGGTCGCCAACCACCGCGTGGGTGTCGAGGACGTGAAGTGGATACCCGAGAAGCCCACGAAGTAGCGGTTATGTAAGGGACCGTGACTCCGCTGCCCACCGCACATCTCCGCCAGCTCTCCGAGCAGGTCGGCTTCGACCTCGTGGGCTTCGCGCGCGCCGAGCCCATCCCCTCGGAGACGCTCTTCAGGTGGCTGGAGGCTGGTTGCGCTGCGGACATGGACTGGATGAGCACGCGCGCCGCCGAGCGGCTGGATGTCTCCCAGCTTCTCCCGGGCGCGCGCACCGTCATTGCCTTCGCCACCAACTACTACCGCGATGAGCCTCGGGCGGCGGACTCGCCCATTGCCCGCTATGCGCGGGGCCGGGACTACCACTCCACCTTGCGCGACAAGCTCAAGGCCTTCCGTAAGCGCATCTCGGAGGCGTATCCCGAGGTGCATCACTACGGCAGCGTGGACTCGGGCCCGCTGATGGAGAAGGTGTGGGCCGCACGCGCGGGCCTGGGCTACGTGGGCAAGAACGGGTGCTTCATCACCGAGCCCTATGGCTCGTGGGTACTGCTGTCCGCGCTCATCCTGGACGCCGAGGTGGATGCGTACGCAAGTGGCCCCGCCAGCGATCGCTGCGGCTCCTGCCGCAAGTGCATCATGTCCTGCCCCACCGGCGCGCTGCTGGGCCAGGGCCGTGTGGACGCGCGGGCCTGCCTCTCCTACCAGACCATCGAGAACCGTCACGTCGAGGTGCCCGAGTCCTTCCGGGTGGAGATGGACAACATCATCTTCGGTTGCGACATCTGCCAGGACGTCTGCCCCCTCAACCGCAGCCCCGTGTTCACTCCCAACGAGCGCTTCGCGCCCCGGGCGGTGGCGGAGCTCGGCGTGATGGATCTGGCCGCGCTCACCCCCGAGCAGTATGAGCAGCTCATCCCCGGAACCGCGCTCGCGCGAGCCAAGTACGACGGCCTGCGCCGCAACGCCGTGTACGCCTTGGGCGCCGCGAAGCAGGCCGAGGCTCGCTCGCTGTTGGAGAAGTTGAGCCAGGACTCCAGCGAGCAGGTGCGCCACGCCGCGCAGTGGGCGCTTCGGCACCTGGACGCGTAGCTGCCTCGTTCCGCCCTGTGGTACGGGAGTCTCATGCGCTCCTCGCCCGAGACCCCCACGTCCTCCTCCGTGTCCCAGGGCCGTCCGCGCCGTCGTTGGCTGCGCAGGCTGCTATGGATGGGACTCGGGCTCGCCTTCCTGCTGGCCACCGGCACGGTGTACCAGGCCGTGTCCGCCGCGGCGGATGCACGCAACTTTCCCCCTCCAGGGCGGATGGTGGACGTAGGGGGCCACCGGCTGCACCTGCACTGCATCGGCGAGGGCCGCCCCACCGTGGTGTTGGAGACGGGCGCCAATGGCATGTCCTCGGGCTGGGCCTGGGTTCAGCCCGAGGTGGCGAAGGCCACGCGCGTCTGCTCGTACGACCGGGCGGGGACTGCTTGGAGCGAGCCGGGCCAGCAGCCCCACGATGCGGCGCACGTCGCCGAGCAGCTCCACACCCTGCTCGCCAACGCGGGTGAGTCGGGTCCCTTCGTCCTCGTGGGGCACTCGCTGGGCGGGCTCTTCGTGCGCCTCTACGCGGACCGCTACCCGGGGGAGGTCGCCGGAATGGTGCTGCTGGATGCCTCCCACCCGGACCAGATGCAGCGGCTGCCTCAGTCCGCCAGGACGCAGCTCGAGGTGGGCATGAAGGTGATGGCGATTGCGCCCGCGCTCATCCAGGTGGGCCTGGCACGCGCCACGGGTCTCTTCGCCGCGATTGGGCGGGGGCTGCCCGAGCGGGCCTTCGCGGAAGTCGCGGCCTTCGCCTCCACGCCCCAGCACCTGGCGGCCGCGCATGCCGAGATGCTGGTCTGGGAGGACACCGTGGCCCAGGTCCGCGCCACCCGGAACCTCGGGGAGCTGCCCCTGCTGGTGGTGAGCGCGGGCTCGACGGCGGGGGCGGGGGAGGAGCTTCTCCCAGCGTTCCACGCCATGCACCGGGAGATGGTCGCGCTCTCCTCCCGCGGCGAGTACCGCCTCATCTCCGAGGCCAACCACATCTCGTTGGTGACGGATGCGTCTCATGCCCGGCAGACGAGCGCCGCCATCCTCGACGTGGTGAACAAGGTGCGCGCCTCGTCGAAGGCCGAAGCGGTCTCACCCTGAGCACTCCTGCGCCGCGCGTTGTTCCGGGCCACCGGGCAATCTGCTACGTGGCTCCGAGGCCATGGGCGCATCCTCCACTGAAGCTGTCTCTCCTCGTCAGGCGTCGCTCGGCCCCGTCTACGCCGCGCTGCTCGTTCAGGTGTTGATCAACACGGGCACGTACCTCGCCGGTAAGCGGGCCATGGAGGAGCTGCCGCCCGTCACCGTGGTGCTCTGGCGCTTCCTCCTCAGTGCCACCGTCTTCTGCCTGTTGCTCGTCTTCACGCCCGGCCCCAAGTTGCCGCCGCGCTCCGAGTGGCTCCGTGTGCTGATGCTCGGCCTGCTCGCGGGCCCCATCAACCAGATGCTGTTCTTCTACGGCCTGTCTCACTCCACCGCGGCCCACGCGGCACTGCTCTATGCGCTCACTCCGCTCGGCGTGTACCTGGTGAGTCTCGCGCGTGGGCACGAGCTGCCTTCGCTTCGCGCCACGCTCGGCATTCTGACCGCGCTCGGTGGTGTGGTGGTCCTGTTGCTCGGACGCGGACTGGCCTCGGCGCGTGGCACGCTCATGGGCGACCTCCTCATCCTCGCGGCTGTGAGCGCCTGGGTTGTTTACACCACCGAGGGCAAGCCCTTCGCCGCTGCCCACGGCCCCGTGCGCTCCACCGCGTGGAGCATGGTGGCCGCCGCCCTGCTCCTGGTGCCTGTCACTCCCTTCGCGCTGGCTCCCTCTCGCACCTTCTCCGCCAGCATTCCCGCGCTCGGCAGCATCGCGTACCTGGCCATCCTGACGTCCGTGGTCGCGTACCTCATCTGGTACTACGCCCTGTCCAAGGTGCCCGCCTCCCGCGTGGCTGTCTTCTCCAACCTGCAGCCCGCTACTACCGCCATCGCCGCCTGGTTGTTGCTCGGCGAGTCGCTCCACTGGGGGCTCGCTCTCGGCGGAGTGTTGGTGATTTTTGGCGTGCGGCTGACGCAGAGCGCTCCCCTCACGCCGGTGCGGTCGCAGGCCGTGGAACTCGTCGAGGCTTCGCTCTCGCACGGAGCCCATGCTGGGCGCTCGGGTAGACCCTCTCCCTGACCCTCTCCCAAAGGGAGAGGGGATTGACGCGGACTCAACCCGGGCTCTCGATACCCTCACCCCGTCCCTCTCCCGAGGGGAGAGGGGAGATCAGCCCTCGTTGGGATCCCAGTCCGAGATGTCCTTCTTCTTCGGCTCCGGCGGCGGTGCCGGCCGCAGTGGCTCCGTTCTCTTCGGTGCCGGTTTGGGCGCGGGCTCCGGCTCGGGTTCGGGCTCCTCCGCTGCCTCCGGCTCCGGTTCGGCATCGTCGAAGACGCGCATGTCTCCGCTCTTCGCGGACGCCCGCTTTACCTCGCCCGTCGGCTTCGACTTCGACGCGGGCCGGGTCTCGGGCGCTGGTTCGGGTTCTGCCTTCAGCTCGGGCTCTGGTTCCGGCGCGGGCTCCGGCTCCTTCTCTTCGGCCGACTCCGTTTCGGCGGCGGGTTCCGATTCCGCGGCCCGGTAAACCCCACGGCGCACCCCGTCCCGGGGGGGCTCGGGGCGCGAGGCTGGTGTCTCGCTGTCCCTTTCGGGCGCGTCATAGCCCGTGTCCCGGAGCGAGTAGTGTTGCGTGGTGCACTCCGCCTGCTCCTTGTCACAGCCCTGGATGCACAGGCTGAGCTGGCGGTACTTCGTCGTGCTGCCACCGTAGTCGATGGTGCAGTCCTCGCGGCAGGTCTGGAAGTCCTCACGGCACCCCACGGGGACGGTGCGGTCGGGACCAGCGGCGAGCGTCAGGAGGACGACGAGCGGTAACGAATGCATGGTGGAGGGGAAGGCTAGCAGGCATCTCGCCCTTCGGGGATGCCGCCCCAGCTAAGAGCAGGCAAGGGAGGGAGCGGCGAGTGCCTGGCTGCTCTCATGCTGCACGAAGACTCACCCGTGCCCACCTTCCAGGCTTCAATCCGGGACAGCACGGGGGAGGGAATGCCGTTCCGCAAGCCCAAGCACCTGACATGGCGTGAGTTGGGCCGGCGCCTCTGGGTGGAGCTCGAAGAGGACGCCATCACCGAGTGCGCCGCGCAGCTCGCCTTCTACTTCCTCTTCGCCCTCTTCCCCTTCCTCTTCTTCCTCGTGACGCTCGCGGCCTACCTGCCGTTCGCCCCGGGCGCCGTGGACACCATGATGGAGCGGCTCGGCCCGCTCATGCCCGAAGAGGCCCTGCAGGTGGTGCAGGGACACCTCCAGTCGCTCGTCCAGGACACTCAGCCCCGCCTCATCACCCTGGGTTTCCTGGTGGCGCTCTGGACGGCCTCGCGTGGCGTGGATGCGTTCCGCCGCGCGCTCAACCTCGCCTATGACGTCCCCGAATACCGGCCCTTCTGGAAGACCCAGGGGCTCGCCATCCTCATGACCGTGGCGGGCTCGCTGCTCATCCCCCTCGCCTTTGCCCTCTTCCTGCTGGGCGGCCAGGTGGGCGAGTGGATCGCCGGGCGCCTTCACTTCCTCAACGTCTACTACGCCATCTGGTACTGGCTGCGCTGGCCCTTCACCGCGGGCCTCGTCATGCTGGCGCTGGCGCTGTGCTACTGGCGCCTGCCCGCCGTCCGGCACCGCTACAAGTTCCTCTCTCCCGGCGCGCTGCTCGCCACCGTGCTGTGGTTGCTCACCACCTGGGGCTTCACGCAGTACGTCGAGCACTTCGGCCGCTACAACGTCACCTATGGCTCCATCGGCGGTGTCGTCGTGCTGCTGCTGTGGCTCTACCTCACGGGCCTCATCTTCATCCTCGGCGGCGAGGTGAATGCTGTCCTCGAGCACGCCGAAGCCGAGGCTGCCGAGGCCGCTGGAAAGCCTCCACCCATCGAGGCCCCCCACCTCAAGAGCGCTCCCTCTGGCACCCGCTCGGGGAGGGAGCGACTCGCCTTCTGGCGTTGGCGCCGGCGCATGGCCGAGCGCGCCTCGCCCGAGGTCCTTCCTCCCGCCGAGGTCCACGACTCCCCCAGCGACGGAACTCGCAAGGAGGAGCCGGGACAGCACTCCTCCCTGCACTGACCGCCAGGCGGCCTACTGCTTCAGGCGCGCCTTGATGGGGGCCAGACGCTCCGTGCCCGCGTTCGAGCCCGACAGGTTGTTCTTCGCGATGTAGCTGTTGAGGTGCTGCACGCGGTCCGCGCTCGGCGGGTGCGTGCTCAGCCACTTCATGAAGCCCGGCGCCTTGCCCTCGGCCGACGCCAGCTTCTGGAAGAAGCTCACCAGCCCGCGCGGATCATAGCCCGCCGCCGAGACGTACTTCGCGCCCAGCTCGTCCGCCTCCGTCTCGTTGCTGCGGCTGAACGCCAGCCCCGCGCCGGTG
Source organism: Archangium lansingense (assembly GCF_026626635.1). Taxonomy (GTDB): domain Bacteria; phylum Myxococcota; class Myxococcia; order Myxococcales; family Myxococcaceae; genus Archangium; species Archangium lansingense. The sequence goes on along the minus strand of NZ_JAPNKA010000001.1, from coordinate 10,976,911 downwards.
CCCGCCAGGCTCGCGGCGATTGCCGCCGCCGTCTTCGTGTCCTTCCCGAGCGCCGCCTCGATGACCGCCTGCTGACCGTACTGGAGCATCAGCGCCTGCGCCGAGTGCCGGCCCGTCACGTGTGCGGCCTCGTGCCCCAGCACTCCGGCCAGCTCCGCCTCGTTGTCCGCCGCCAGCAGCAGGCCCGTGTACACATACAGGTAGCCGCCCGGCGTGGCGAACGCGTTCACCGTCTTCGGGTCATCGATGACGTTCACCTTCCACTTCACGCCCGCCCGGTCCCGGTTCGCCGCCTGGAGGATGGGCGTGGACACGCTGCGCACGTACTCCACCACCACCGTGTCCTCGACGTACTTGATCTTCTCCTTCTCCTCGAGCTCCTTCTTCACCTGCTTGCCGAGCTCCGCCTCCTGCTCATCGGAGATGAACAGCGCCGCCGCCGTGCGTCCCACGTTGATCTTCTTGGCCGAGGCGCAACCCGTCGTGAACCCCATCGCCAGCGAGAGGGTCATGACCACCGAGAGAATCCGCTTCATGCATCGCCTTCCTTGTCTGGTGCTGCCGGGTGACCCGGCGTCGTACTCAGCGTCCGGGGACTCGGCAAGCGCTCATGCTGAGAGTGCCTGGATGGGACGATCCCCTGGGGACGGATATGCACTGCGCGGAGCAGCCGTCCCGGCGGGCCCCCGGCCGTGAGCGAGGAGTGCCTTGCCGCCCTGCCGGGCGCTACGGAGCTTAGGAGATGGCGCCCCTCCGGGTGCCAGGGAGGCCCCACATGTCTCGTCCCGTCTGGACCGGTGCCCTCGGTTTCGGGCACGTGCACGTCCCGGTGCGGCTCTATGGCGCCGTGTTGCCCCGGCAGGTGCAGTTCCATCTCCTTCACGACGCGGACGGTGCCCGCATCCAGCAGAAACGGGTGTGCTCGGACGATGGTGAGGAGGTGCCCTTCGAGCACGTGGTGAAGGGCTATGAGATTCGCCCCGGACATTACGTCGAAGTGACGCGCGGCGAGCTCGAGGCCTTCGACCCCCAGGCCAGCCGCGCTGTCGACCTGGAGGACTTCATCGAGCTGTCGGAGATCGATCCCATCCTCTTCGACACCACCTACCACGTGATGCCGGGGGAGCAGGCCTTACGGCCCTTCGCCACCCTGGCCATGGCGCTGCGAGCCTCGCGCCGTGCCGGTATTGGGCGGCTGGTGATGAACCTCAAGGGGCACTTGTGCGTCGTGTGGCCGCATGGGCGGGGCCTCGTCCTCTCCACCTTGCACTATGCGGACGAGTTCATCTCCCAGGAGAGCTACCCCGAGCTGTCCGTCCCAGCGCCCCGGCCTGTCGAGACCGAAGTGGAGGCCGTGCTGCGTGCCATCGAGGCCCGCACCGTCCCCTTCGAGCCTCAGCGCTACCACGACACGCACCGCGAGCGGCTGCTCGGTTTCCTCGAGCGGCGCGCTCGGACACACGGCACCCGTGAGGTGCCTCCCGAGGCCCCGGCGCCCGAGGAGGAAGAGGTGCCTCGTGCCAGCCGGGAGGGCAGGGGGGCTGGGCGCGGTGCGGGGCGGGAGATGGCCACCCGGGGGAGTCTGCGTGTGCGCCAGCAGGCCGCCCGCGAGGCGAGGAAACGGACTCCCCGCAAGAAGAAGACCTAGCCTTCCAAACGACAACGGCGGATGGGCCCAAGCCCACCCGCCGTCGCAACGTCACTGACGAGCAGTCCTGAAGCGCTACTTCTTCAGGCGCGCCTCGCAGGCGTCGAAGTCGATGTTCTGGAAGTAGGCGTCCACGTACTTGGCGCGCTCGAACGGCTTGTAGTCCGGCACGAAGGCGTGCTCCCACGCGTCCATGACGATGATGGGCGTGTAGCCGGCGATGTTGCCGTTCTCGTGCAGGGTGATCCAGTGGTTGGAGAGCCAGCCGGTGCGCGGATCCTGGAAGGTGACGGCCCAGCCGATGCCCGGCGAGGTGCCCACGGCCTTGAAGTCCGTCAGCCAGTTCTCATAGGAGCCGAAGCTCTGCTCCATGGCCTGCTTCAGCTTGCCGCCCGGCGCGGAGGAGCCGCCCGGCTTCATGTTGCCGAAGTAGTACTCGTGCAGGACCATGCCGTTGTACTCGAAGCCCATCCGGCGGGTCATCTCGGCGTAGGCCGGGTTGGAGCCAGCGGCCTCGCCCTTGGCCTGCATGCCGGAGAGCAGCTCGGTCAGCTTGTTGGTGCGGTTGACGTAGCCCTCGTACAGCTTGAAGTGCGACTCGAGCACCGCGTCGCTGATGCCCTTGAGCCCCTTGAGGTGGGTGAACTGCATGGGCGTGTACTTCTTCTGGATGTCGGCCATGTGGGGGCCTCCGGATGGGGAGAAGTAGCGTTGTGGAAAGGCGTCCCTTCTACCCGACCGGGACACCGCGTTCCGGAAGTTGTTTCGCGCAGATGTGCGGGCGGCAACAAGTAAGAAATGCGTATGGCGTGCGCATGGTGTTATGCCGCACACCCGCATGCCCGAGCTTCCGGAAGTCGAAATCGCCCGGCGCAACCTCGTCCATTGGCTGGACGGTCGTCGCGTGGTACGGGCCGAGGCAGAGGCCTCCCGGGTCTTCCGCGGGGCCCGCCGAGAGGACTTCGCCCTGCTCCGGGGCCGCCTGGAGTCTTTGGAGCGGCGCGGCAAGTACCTCCTCTTCACCTTCGAGGGGGGTAGGGGGCTCATGGCGCACCTGGGCATGACGGGCCGCTTCGTCCGCCGCCCCGAGGGCATTCCCGTCCCCTATAGCCGGGCCCGCTTCCACCTCGACTCCGGCGACGTCCTCCACTTCGCCGACTCGCGCCTCTTCGGCCGCATGGAGCCGTGCGCCGCCTCGCGCCTGCACGAGCTGGACGCAGTGAAGGAACTGGGTCGCGACCCGCTCGCCGATGGCCTCACCGCTGCTCAGCTCCAGGAGGCCGTGGCCCCCTCCCGCCAGGAGCTCAAGGTGGCCCTGATGGACCAGGGCCGCGTGACGGGGCTGGGCAACATCCATGCCGCCGAGGCGCTCTACCGCGCCGGCCTCCACCCCGCGCGCAAGCCCGGCTCGCTCGCCCCCGAGGAGTGGCAGCGGCTGGCGGACGCCATCCACGCCTCCATTACCTTTGGCCTCGAGGAGCAGCAGGGCGAGGAGCCCGCGTACCTGGAGGACGGCGCGGAGAACCGTTTTCTCGTCTACGGCCGTGCCGGGACGGCCTGCGCCCAGTGCGGGACGACCGTGCAGTCCTTCACCCAGGGAGGCCGCACCACCCATTGCTGTCCTCAGTGCCAACCGAAGCACCCTGGCCGTAAACCCCCGGACGGACGGCGGAAGACACCTTCTCGCCGTCGTTGACACCCCCTGCCGGGTCCGCTTGACTCGCCCGCCCTTTGCACCTGCCGCACTCGCGCGGCCTTGGAGAAGAATCCCCTATGTCGTCCAACGCCCTGCTGGCGGCGCTGCTCGTCGCCTCCGCCACGGCCACCGCCCAGACGCCCGCGCCCCAGTCCGGGTCGCCGGCTCCCGCCCAGGAGAATGCCGCTCCCGCCACCCCGGAGGGCGCTGACTCCACTGAGGAGCGCATCCGCCAGGAGGTGGAGAAGCGCGTGGAGGCCGCCAAGCAGGAGATGCGCGAGGAGATCCGCGCCCAGCTCGCCACCCAGTCGCTCGCCACCGACTGGCAAGAGGAGTGGGTCGAGGAGAAGCGCAAGCTGGAGGTCTTCACCATGGACGGCTACTACCGTCTGCGGCCCAACCTCTACTACCAGTTCGGCCTCGGCAAGATCGAGGGACGCCGGCTCTTCCCCTCGCCCCGGGGTGCGGAGAAGACCCAGTCGGGCGCCGACATGCGCCTGCGGCTGGAGCCCACCTTCAACATCTCCGAGGAGGTGCGCATCAAGACCCAGTTCGACGTGCTGGACAACGTCCTGCTGGGCTCCACGCCCTCGCGCAGCTTCCCGGATGACGGCTTCTACGTCTTCGACATCTTCAATGATGGGCAGACGTCGCCCAAGTCGGCCATCAACGCCCTGCGCGACTCCCTCTCGGTGCGCGAGCTCTACGGCGAGGTGTCCACGCCGGTGGGTCTGCTGCGCTTTGGCCGCATGACCGCGAACTGGGGCCTGGGCATCCTGCGCAACGACGGCAACTGCCTGGAGTGCGACTACGGCGACGTGGTGGACCGCGTCATGTTCGTCACCGAGCCCTTCGACGGCTTCTACGTGACGCCCATGTTCGAGTTCAACTCGGAGGGCCAGTACGCCTACCCCAATGGCCAGCAGAGCCAGCCGGTGGACCTCTCCAACGCGGACGACAGCAACAGCTGGGTGCTGGCCGTGGCGCGCCGGGACACGCCGCAGGAAGTGAAGGCCAAGCTGGACAACAACCAGGGCGTGCTCAACTACGGTTTGCACTTCAGCTGGCGCAACCAGCGCTACGCGTCCGCTGGCCTCTACAGCAGCCCGCCCGTGCCCAACCCGGACGGCTCGGTGGGGCCCTCCCAGGGCTACGTCCGGCGCGACGCGACGCTCTACATCCCGGATGTGTGGCTGCGCTACGAGGAACGCGACTTCCGCGTGGAGTTCGAGCTGGCCGCCTACCTGGGGCAGATCAACAACCGGGCGCAGACGCCGGCCGATCAGGACATCCCCGACCTCAACCAGTCGCTGCAGGTGGTGTCCTTCGGCGGCGCGGCGGTGGGCGAGTACCGGCTGCTCAACGGGCAGCTCAACCTCCAGCTCGAGCTGGGCTTCGCCTCGGGTGACCGGGCGCCGGGCTTCGGCGCCTATCCGGGCCAGCAGGGCAGTGGTTCGGGCGGCTTCACCCAGGCGGGTGATTCGGATGGCCCTCAGTTCAGGTGCGGCACCGGCGGCTGCAGCGACAGCGCCATCCGCAACTTCCGCTTCAACCGCGCCTACCGCGTGGACAACATCCTGTGGCGCGAGCTCATCGGTACCGTCACCGACACCGTCTACGCCAAGCCCACCATCCGCTACTCGCTCACCCAGGGCTTCGACCTCTTCGGCAGCGTCATCTACTCGCAGGCCATCTACGCCGAGTCCACGCCGTCCTTCACCGAGCGGATGCTGGGCATCGAGACGAACCTGGGCGCCCGCTACGAGACGGAGGATGGCTTCGTGGCTCGCGTGGACTGGTCCGTGCTCTTCCCGCTCGGCGGTCTGCAGGAGAACCTCGAGGAGAACCGGCGGGAGCTGGCCACGGCTCACGCCATCCGCGGCACGCTGGGCATCCGCTTCTAAGGAGGCGCGATGCTCCGGCCGCGCGGTCTCATCGTGTTGCTCGGGGCGTTGGGCGTGGCGGCCTGCGGTATCAAGGGGCCGCCTCGGCCACCCTCAGCCCCCCAGGAGACGCAGCAGCCGCCGCGCGAGGAGCCGCGCGGCCCGCAGTCTCCGCAGACTTCCCCACCTGACGCTGGGACACCGTGAATCACTTCAGCTATCGCAAGCGCGTCCTGCACGCCGAGGACGTGCCGCTGCCGGCCATCGCCGATGCGGTGGGCACCCCTGTCTACGTCTACTCCACCGCCACGCTGCGCCGGCACTTCCAGGTGGTGACGGAGGCCTTCGGCTCGCACCCGCACCTGGTGTGCTACGCGGTGAAGGCCAACTCCACCCTGGCCGTGCTGCGGCTGCTGGCCGAGGAGGGCAGTGGCTTCGACATCGTCTCGGGCGGAGAGCTGGCTCGCGTGAAGGCGGCCGGTGGCCAGCCGGGCAAGACGGTGTTCGCCGGAGTGGGGAAGACGGCCGACGAGATGGCCCAGGCCCTCTCCGCCGGCATCCTCTTCTTCAACGTGGAGAGCCCCGAGGAGCTGGAGCTGCTCGACGCCGTGGGCCGCGCCCAGGGCAAGCGCGCTCCCTTCGCCTTGCGTGTCAATCCCAACGTGGATGCACGCACCCACCGTCACATCGCCACCGGCCTGAAGACGTCCAAGTTCGGCGTCCCTTTCGAGGACACGGTGGCCCTCTACGCCCGCGCCAAGAAGATGAAGGGCCTCCAGGCGGTGGGCGTGGACTGCCACATCGGCTCTCAGATTACGCGCACCGCGCCCTTCAAGGCCGCGCTCACCAAGATGGCCGGGCTCTACAAGGAGCTGAAGGCCCAGGGGCACGCGCTGCGGTACCTGGACATCGGCGGTGGCCTGGGCATCACCTACACCGAGGAGACGCCTCCCACCCCCGCCGAGTACGCGCGCACCGCCATCTCCGCGGTGGGCGACATTGACGCCACCCTCATCTTCGAGCCGGGCCGTCTGCTGGTGGGCAATGCCGGCGTGCTCGTCACCCGCGTGCTCTTCCGCAAGGAGACGCCGGCCCGCCAGTTCGTGGTGGTGGACGCGGGCATGAACGACCTGATGCGCCCCGCCCTCTATGACGCCCACCATGGACTGCAGCCAGTCGTTCAGCGGCGCGGTAAGGAGGTGGAGGTGGACGTGGTGGGTCCGGTGTGCGAGTCCACCGACGTGCTGGCCCGCCAGCGCAAGCTGGTGCTCCCCCAGCAGGGCGAGCTGTACGCGCTGATGACCGCCGGGGCCTACGGCATGAGCATGGCCTCCAACTACAACTCGCGGCCCCGGCCGGCCGAGGTGTTGGTGGACGGGGACGCCTGGCGGGTGGTTCGCGAGCGGGAGAGCGTCGAGGACCTCTGGCGCGGCGAGCGGCCCTGAACATATAAGCCGCTGCATGAGGACTTTCGAAGGCTCGATGACCGCGCTCGCCACTCCCTTCCGGGAGGGAGCGTTCGATGAGGCTTCCTACCGTGCGCTCGTCCGGCAGCAGATCTCCGGCGGGACGAACGTGCTCATCCCCGTGGGCACGACGGGCGAGGCGGTGACGATGTCCGCCGAGGAGCGCTTCCGCACCATCCGCGTGGCGGTGGAGGAGGCCAAGGGCCGAGTGCCGGTGGTGGCCGGTGTCGGCTCCAACAGCACCGCGGAGACGCTCGAGAACGTGAAGCGTGCCCGCGAGGCCGGTGCGGAAGGCTCGCTCATCGTCACGCCGTACTACAACAAGCCCACCCAGGCGGGCCTGGTGGAGCACTTCAAGGCGGTGGCGAAGGCCCACCCCGGCTTCCCCATCATCGCCTACAACGTGCCGGGCCGTACTGGCGTGGACCTGCTGCCAGAGACGGCGCTGCGGCTGTGCGACTTCCCCGAGGTGGTGGCCATCAAGGAGGCCACGGGGAACATGGCCCGCGCGGTGGACCTGATGGAGAAGTGCGGCGAGCGGCTGACGCTCCTGTCCGGTGATGACTTCACCGTGCTGCCCTTCATCGCCTGCGGCGGCAAGGGCGTCATCTCCGTGTCCTCCAACGTGGCCCCGCGCATGATGTCGGACCTGGTGGCCGCGGCGCGCGCCGGTGAGCTGGCCAAGGCGCGTGAGCTCCAGGTTCGGATGAACGAGCTGCACCGGCTGCTGTTCGTCGAGTCCAACCCCATCCCCGTGAAGTGGGCGCTGCACAAGATGGGACTGTTCGGACCGGAGCTGCGCCTGCCGCTCGTCCCCATGTCCGAGCCCAACGCGAAGAAGCTGGAGGCCGAGCTGCGCAAGCTGGGCCTCATTCAGGGGTGAACCCGGGATTGCGCTACACCCTCACCCCCGCCCTCTCCCAGAGGGAGAGGGACTGACTCAATCCCCTCTCCCTCTGGGAGAGGGACGGGGTGAGGGTTTCGAGGACACCATGATCCGCACCGTCATCACTGGAGTCACCGGCCGTATGGGCGGCACCCTGCTGCGCCTCGTCCGTGAGTCCCGGGACCTGGAGCTGGTTGGCGCCACCTCGCGCCAGCCCACCCGTCTGGAGACGCTCGGTGTCTCCGGGGGCGAGGACCTGGGCCGGGTGCTCGACACGGCGCGCGCCCAGGTGGTCATCGACTTCACCAGCGCGGAGGCCAGCGTGGTCCACGCGCGCCAATGTGCCGAGCGCGGCGTGGCCATGGTCATCGGCTCCACGGGCTTCACCCCCGAGACCCGCGCCGAGGTGGCCTCCAGCGCGAAGTCCATCCCCGTGGTGCTCGCCCCCAACACCTCCGTGGGCGTGAACGTGGTCATCCGCATGGCCGCCGAGCTCGCCCGCGTGCTGGGCGAGGGCTACGACGTGGAGGTGCTCGAGGCGCACCACCGCATGAAGAAGGACGCGCCCTCGGGCACGGCGCTCAAGCTGGCCGAGGTGCTCGCCTCGGCGCTGGGCCGGAGCCAGGAGGACCTGACCTTCGCCCGGCATGGACAGATTGGGGCGCGCCCGAAGCAGGAGATTGGCGTGCAGACGCTGCGCGGCGGGGACGTCGTGGGCGAGCACACCGTGTATTACTTCGGCGAGGGCGAGCGCATCGAGCTGACCCACCGGGCCACCAACCGGGACCAGTTTGGCCTCGGGGCGCTGCGGGCCGCGCGCTGGGTGACGGGCCGCTCGCCGGGGCTCTACGACATGGCCGACGTGCTCGGCTTCCAGAGGTCGTCATGACGACGCGGTATTGCCGTTTCCAGCATGAGGGCCGTGCACATCACGGCCGCATCGAGGGTGAAGAAGTCGTGGTGCTCTCCGGCGCGCCGTGGGCCGGCGGAGAGGACACCGGCCGGCGCGTGGCACTGAGCGCGGTGTCGCTGCTGGTGCCCTCGGAGGCCTCCAAGGTGGTGTGCATCGGTCAGAACTACCGCAAGCACGCCGAGGAGATGGGCAAGCCCGTCCCGGCCGAGCCCCTCATCTTCATGAAGCCCTCCACCGCGCTCAACGCGCACCGCTCGCCCATCCAGATTCCCAAGGCGAGCCAGGAGGTGCATTACGAGGCGGAGCTGGGGCTCGTCATCGGCGAGCGGCTGAAGAACGCCGACGAGGCCACCGCGGCTCGCGCCATCTGGGGCTTCACCTGCATCAACGACGTGACGGCCCGCGACATCCAGCGCCGCGAGGTGCAGCACACCCGCGCCAAGAGCTACGACACCTTCGCCTGCGCAGGTCCGTGGATTGTCACTGGCTTGTCCGCGGCGGACCTGCGCATCCTCTGCCGGGTGAATGGTCAGGTGCGACAGGACAGCCGCACCTCCGACATGGTCTTCAGCCCCGCCCGCCTGGTGTCCTTCATCTCCCACATCATGACCCTCCTGCCAGGCGACCTGGTGAGCACGGGCACTCCCTCGGGAGTGGGCCGGCTGGTGGCCGGGGACGTGGTGGAAGTGGAGCTGGAGGGAATCGGAACGCTGGCCAATCTTGTTGAGATGGAGCCTTGAGCGCCACCGTCTATGTAGGGCTGGGCTCCAATGAGGGAGACCGCGAAGCCCATCTCGTCTCCGCCCTGGAGGCGATGTCCCGAATCGATGCAGTGGCGGTCCTGCACTGCTCGTCTCTCTTCGAGAGTGCGCCCGTGGGTCCGCCCCAGCCGCACTACCTCAACGCCGTTGTCGCGCTGGAGTGCACGCTGCCGCCTCAGCGGCTGCTGTGCATCCTCAAGCAGATAGAGCGCGACCTGGGCCGCCAGCACGGCGGTCCGCGTTGGGGACCACGTCCCATCGACCTGGACATCCTCCTGTGGGAGGGTGAGGTGGTGGCAGACCCCAATCTCCAAGTACCCCACCTGGAGCTGCACAAGCGCCGTTTCGCCCTGGAGCCGCTGTCCGAGCTCGCTCCCGATGCCGAGCACCCCGTGCTGGGCATGACGGTGATAGAGCTGCTCACCCAGCTCGCCCCTCAGGATGTGCGCCGGTGCGAGGCCACCTGGTGGCCCGAAACCCTTCTCCCGGTAACCGAGTGATGACCCTCTCCCTCGCCTTGACCGCCGCGGCCCTGCTCGCCGCTGAGCCCACCAACCTGCCCGCCGGTCACCCGACCCTCGGCTCGGAGTCCCAGCCCCCGGCCGCCACCTCGCAGGGCCTGCCCCCGGGTCACCCCACCTTCGGCTCGGGAGCGTCCGGCTCCGCGGCCCAGGGACCGATGCCCGAGGGGCACCCGCCGATGACGGGCCGGGTGCCGCCCACGGCGCAGGAGCTGCTGGAGCAGCTGGACGGGATGCAGGGCCTGCGCGAGCGGGAGAAGACGTTCGAGATCGCCTCGTCGCTGGGCAAGCTCTACTACACGAATGGCCGGGCGGCGGATGCCATCCCCTACTTCCTGCAGGCGGAGGAGAAGGGGAAGGCCACGCGCGAGCTCTTCCTGGCGCAGCGCAAGAAGCTGGGCAAGGCGGCGGTGCAGGGCCCCGCGGAGGCCAACTGCGGCTTCTCGGCGACGACGCCGGTGGAAGAGATGGCGGTGACGGCCCAGGAGCGCGCGAAGAAGGGCGACACCGCGGGAGCGGCGGCCTGTGCGCGCGCGGCGCTGGAGCCGGTGCTGGAGGTGGAGTCGATGCGCGCCAACGCGTTCTTCCTCTCCGGGGACGCGGCGGCGGCGCTGAAGACGTACGAGCGGGTGCTGGAGGTGTCGCCCACGTACGCGGACGCGCTCTTCGGGCGCTCGGCGCTGCTGTACGAGACGAAGGGCGAGGACCTGAAGGCGTTGCAGGCCGCGCACGAGGGCTTCGAGGCCTTCCTGGCAGCGCACCCGGACTCGCCGCGAGCGACGCTGGCGCGCAAGCTGGGCCGCATGACGGACGAGGCGGTGAAGGCCGGTGGCCTGCAGAAGTGGCAGGCCTCGCGCGCCGAGGACCGGAACATCCGGGCCTCGAAGCTGAACCTGTCGCCCAACCCGATGATGGCGCAGGGGCCGATGGCCGGTGGTGGCCTGCGTGGAGGCGGCCAGGCCGGACCGATGGCCGGTGGCGGTGACAACACGGCGGCGCCCACGGTCTCCCAGGAGACGATGCAGGCGATGCAGAACGTCGAGCGCACGCCGGAGTTCGAGGCCCAGCTCACGCAGACGGTGGAGCAGGGTGAGGAGCTGCTGGCGAAGGGCCGCTACGACGAGGCGCTGGCGGCGTACCGGCAGGTGATGCCGCTGCGGCCGGACGGGCGCGTGAAGGCGGGCCTGGCGTGGACGCTGGTGGGGCTGGGCAAGCCGACGGCGGACCGGGTGTGGGGTGTGGCGGTGAGCTCCGACCCCGCGGCGGTGGACCAGCTCGGCGAGACGCTGAAGGCCAAGGGCGACGCCAATGGCGCGAAGGCGCTCTGGACGAAGCTGGCGGCCTCGGCGCCGGACTACGCGGCCAAGGCCTCTTTGCAGGCCAAGCTGAGCCAGTAGCCCCCAACTCGCCAACAACCCCAACCTGCCAACAACCCCATCCCGCAAACAACCCCTCTCCCCTCGGGAGAGGGACGGGGTGAGGGTATCGAGGACCCCAGGTTGAGTCCCGAATCACCCCTCGGGTCAGCGACTGGAGCCGAGCCTCTCGTCGCACTTCCGTTGAAGAAGTGCGTTGAGACGGTGCCCAACCGCAGCGGTAGGGCAAAACACGCGTGCGCACCTTGCTGAAGGACGGGGCCGTCACATCTTGGCTCCCATGAATCGCGCGGCCCCCTTCACCTTCGATGATTCTCACTGGCCCCTGCTGGGCGTGCGGCTGACCGGAGAACCCTCGCGCCGGGAGTTCGAGAGCTTTCTCGACAGGTGCACTCAATATTTGCAGCGAGGAGAGCGCCACCTCTGTGTCCTCGATGTGAGCGCGCTGTGGCTCTTGTCGACGGAGCAGCGGCAGCGGCACGTGGAGTGGCTCGAGGCGAACGCGGCGTTGATGCGCCAGACGCTGCTAGGGCTCGCCTACGTCATCACCTCGCCCACGGTGGTGCTGACGATGAGCGTCATCTTCCACTTCAAGCCGCCGCCCGTGCCCTACACCATCGTCCCTCACCTGGACGCGGCGAGGGTCTGGGCGGCCCGGCGCCTCGAAGAGGAAGGACTGCGTGCCTCGGCCGAGCGTGTCCGGTACCAGTTATTCATTGGGACTCTCGCGGGGCCCGCGCCCGGATGCGCCTCAGCGGGCCTGCCTGGACCGTGTTAGACCTCCCTGCGGGAGGTCCCTCATGCAGACTCTCACGCAGCCCGATTTCAATTCGCAGCGCTTCAAGGCCAACCCATACCCGTTCTACGCGCGCCTGCGCGAGGAGGCGCCTGTCTTCCGCATCAAGGGTCCCGCCAACGAGGTGGGCTGGCTGGTGACCCGCTACGACGACGCGGCCATGGTGTTGAAGCACGCGAGCGCCAGCAAGGATCGCCTCGGCAACATGACGCCGGAGCAGCGCGCCAAGGTGCCCTGGTTCGTGAATCTCTTCGAGCCGCTCTCGCAGAACATGCTGAGCAGGGATCCGCCGGATCACACCCGGCTGCGCTCGCTCGTGCACAAGGCCTTCACGCCGAAGTTGATCGAGCGGCTGCGCACCCGCGTCCAGGTGCTGTCGGACGGGCTGCTGGATGCGGTCCAGCGCAAGGGCTCCATGGAACTCGTCGAGCAGTACGCGTTCCTGTTGCCCGTGACGATCATCGCCGAGATGCTGGGTGTCCCCTCGGGCGACTATCGGAAGTTCCAGCGCTGGTCCAACCGGCTCATCTCGAACACGACCATGCGGGACGTGTTTCTCTCCATCCCGAGCGTGGTGATGTTCACCCGCTACCTGCGCAAGCTCATCGCGATGCGGCGCTCGTCCCCGGGAGATGACCTGCTCTCGGCGCTCATCCAGGCGGAGGAGGCGGGCGAAAAGCTGACGCCGGACGAGCTGGTCAGCATGGCGTTCCTGTTGCTCGTGGCGGGGCACGAGACCACGGTGAACCTGATCTCCGGCGGGACGCTCGCCCTGCTCCAGCATCCCGAGCAGTTGGAACGGCTGAGGAAGGACCCCGCCCTCATCGGGCCGGCGGTCGAGGAGCTGTTGCGCTATGCGAGCCCGGTGGAGGTGTCCACCGAGCGCTTCGCGAAAGAAGACATCACCGTGGGTGGAGTGACGATTCCGCGAGGAGATCTGGTCTTCGCGGTCCTGGCCTCCGCCAACCGGGACGAGCGCCACTTCAAGGATCCGAACACGCTCGACCTGAGCCGCGAGCCCAACAAGCACCTGTCCTTCGGGCTGGGCATCCACTACTGCCTGGGGGCACCGCTCGCGCGACTCGAGGGGCAGATCGCCATCCAGACGCTGGTGAACCGGTTCCCCAACCTGCGCCTGTCCAAGCCGGCGGACTCGCTGAAGTGGCGCACGGGCATCCTCATGCGCGGGCCAAAGCAACTGCCGGTCTCTCTTAAATAGGTGAGCAGAAGTTCCCGACACAATCGTGTGGCCTCTGCACACTGCGCCTGAAGCTACGGCAGACCGGCCTTCCGGCCGCGCGCTTCAGGAAGTTGTCCAACAGTTGGACAACTTTCTGAAGACCGAGCCCGGCGGAGCTGCTCGCTTCGCCCGACCTCCATCAGATGACGTGGGCCCTTGTGTAATGGAACTTCTGCTCACCTCCTTAGAGGTGCCGGGGGGTTCCTCCGACGTGGCGCTCCTGCTCCCCTGAGCGGAAGAGTGAGTGGAGTAGGATTCGCCAGAGCCACCGTGCGCGTCCTGGAGCGGGGATCCGGCTCGGTGCAAACACGCGTCTCAGGCTTCGCGTTGTTGGGGAGGCCAGTGAGGAGCACGCGTGGAAGAGGGGAAGAAGTCCGAGGCGAGCAGCGAGGACATGGAGCAGTTGGGGCCGTATCAGCTCCACGAGCAGGTGGCGCAGGACGAGCACAGCCGGGGCGAGCTCTACCGGGCCACGCACGAGACGAGCGGGGCGACGGCCCTGGTGCTCAAGCCCGCCGCAGAGGACGGCGCGGTGCCGCTGACGGACTGGCGGGTGCGGTGCATCTCTTCAGCCTCGTTCAGCTACATCGCCGTGGAGGTGGAGCAATCCCCCTGGTCCGTTGAGCCCGTCAGGCACTCGACCGAGGAACTGATGTGCGTGTTCGAGGATGTGCACGAGGGGGTGAAGCGCATGGCCCGTGCTCTCCCCGACTTCGATGAACCTCGTCGCCGGTGGCCTCTGGGTCTGGCGCTGGCTGGCGCCGCCGCGGTGTTCGCGCTGGTCTTCGCCCTGTCCCGTCAGGCTCCTGTGCTTCCACAGCCCGGCGGCCCGGACACCTTGGCGGGCGCCGTGCCCGCGCCCGTGAGCCTTGAGGTGCAGACGAATGGCGCGGTGCCCTCCACGGGCAATTCGTTCTGGGGCGCAACCGATGGTGGGCCATCAGCCATCGCCCACCCCTTTCCGCGTAAGCCCTACAAAGGCCAGCGGCTCCCTCCCTGCAAGCCTCGTATCGAGGTGGAGATCATGGGCGCCTGCTGGGTGCCTCACAAACTCAAGGCTCCGTGCCCGGAGGAACTCTACGAGTACAAGGGCGAGTGCTACACGACCTCCATGCTCCCCCAGCCGCAGCCTCAATCGCTCGAGCAGTGAGTGGCCTGGCCCTCGTGGTACGCGGACTGCAATCAGAGAGTCGGTAGAAGTTGGAACCGACAAAAGGTGCGAACGTGACGCGCGAACTGTGGAAGTGGGGCCGCATTTGGGTGAACGGGTGTTGCCGGTGGGCCACGGTCCTGCTCTCCGTCCTGCTCCTCTCCGGGGCGGCTGTGGCCCAGGAGCCTTCCACCGAGTCGAACGAGCGTCTGGTCGAGGGCTCCTCCCTTGATGGCATCAGCACGAATCGCCGGCTGATCTGTGGCAGCAAGTTCTGCGTCTGGTCCGTCACCGACTCGCTGGGCCCCTGTGTTGTTGGGACCTGCTATTCGACTCATCTGTCGGTGACCGACCGAAAGGGAAAGCTGCTGGGGGCGTCCTCGGACCAGGCTGACCTGTCTGGGGGGCGGGCGCGCTTTCTCGGTCCTCGCCAGGTGGAGTTCGTCGGCCTGGTCAGCCTGGAGGACAACAATGGAGACGACCCAGAAGGCCGGCGCAGGGAGGTGGGGTTCGGTGCGGCGCTGATGATGCGGCGGCTGATCACCCTCTCTCAGGATGGCTCGGCGATCACGTCCGATACCCGAGAGTGGCTATCTCCCAAGCACCACGCGTTGCTCGAGCGCCGGCTCAACAACCAACGCGCTGGCATCGAGCCGAAGATCAAGGGCCGCATGCCTGATTCCGTGTTCGCGAAGGCACGGACGGTGTGTGGCTCGGAAGGAAACGAGGAGCTGAAGCCGACGCTCTACGAGTGTCACGGCGGTGGCATCTGCGTGCTCGTGTTGGACAGGGTCTCGGGGGATCGGTCGTCTGAGGAATCCTCCTGTGTCTTGAAGGTGAAGGAGGGCAACGTGGAGCGCCTCCCCCTGGGCACGTTGATGGGGGTGGATGACGAGTCGTACAAATTCTCCCTGGAGTCGGCCCGCTATTGCTTCACCTGCACCATCTGCGGCTTCAGGGGCAGCAGTGGCAACACGCAATGCGTCTCCCGTGAGCGGCCGGACCACATGGCCTTCGTGGAGACGGCGGGCCTGCATGTCGACAGTGGCGAGTTCTACCCGGTTCAGCAGGCCGGCTCGTCCGCGGCGGGGGCGGCGGCTGCGCTGACGGTCCATGCCTACAGCCTGGCTCACGTGAGCTGGGGGCTCGACAACTGGAAGGACGCCAAGGACCTCTCCTTGGCGTGGCAGGCAATGCGTATCGGCGAAGACCTCCGATTCCACGTCGAGGTCGAGGACGACGTGCTCCAGCCTGCCGGTGACGGTCCGTCCGTGCACTCGGACCACCTGGAGCTCGACTTCAAGGGGCCGCGAGCTCACCTCAAGCTGGGGGTGCTCCTGGCCGCGGACGGGCAGCTCCAGGTCCGGCTCTGGAATCAGGGCGCGGCAGGGCAGGAGCGGGAAGTGGATGAGCAGTATGCCGCGGCCGGCACCTGGTCGAAGACGGCACGTGGCTACCGGGTGGAGGTGTCGCTGCCGCTCGCGCCGCTGCGAGAGTCGTTGGGCGCGCAGAAGACCTTGAGCTTCGAGATGGTGGCCTCCGACTCGGATGGGAAGAAGCGGCAGGAGACGCTGTTGGGGAACAGCGGCTCGCTCGACTTCTGGGACGAGTACCCTCCCACCATCGAGGAGTACACCCGCGTGCGCGCGAGGAACTGAGCCCTCGCCTCCAATCCCTCCAGCCCCTGGGGCTATGCTGTGCGGCCATGGCGAACGCCGGACGCAAGCATCTGGACCTGGGGGCCCTGCGCGACAAGCGGGCCACGGTCATCCTGGCAGTGGTGGCGCTGGGCGTGGCGACACCGTTGGTGGCTCGGCTCACCTTCCCTGGCTGGGTGGAGGCCTCGGCGCTGGCGCAGGTTCGGTTGCTGGTGCGGATGAGCGGGCTGTTCGTGCTCGCGGGCGCCTATCCCGCCGTGTTGGTGCTGGTGCGGTTGGGCCTCACCGACGTGTCGGTGTATCAGCACCGCGCGCTGCTGCGCCTCTACCCCGTCTTCTGCAATCTCTTCCAAGTGCTGGTGGCACTCGACGGCTTCCTGCTCGTCGTCTGGCCCGAGCGCTTCGCCTTGCCCAGCCTGTGGGCCGATTTGCTGCTGTCCGTCGCCGGAGTGGGCCTGCTGCCTTCGGTGCTGCACCACCAGAGCTGGCTGGCGGGCTTCGACCCGCGCGAGGTGCTCTCGGCGCGGAATGCGCTCGACGGGGCCAGGCCCCTGCCGTCCTCCCGTACTCCGCTCGACACGCTCGACTACCGGGTCCTGCAGTTGGTGGCTCACAGCGGCAGTGATGTGGCGGCGGTGATGATCAACGACATGGCCATTGGGGCGAGGGACCTCAACCTGAGGCTGCGCAAGCTGGTGGCGTTCGGCTACCTGGACGTGGTGGACGAGCATCACGGCCCGCAGCTCACCCTTACCTCCCTGGGGACCGATACCCTCGCCCTGCCGGTCTCTCTGTTCACCTGGCAGACCAATGATCTGGAACTGCTGCATGAGCTGGCCTCGGCCCGCCTGGCGCTGGAGGAACGCCAACCGCAGAAGGTGGTGGTGGCGTGCGCCCGGTGCTGTGAGCGGCTGTTGCGCGGGCTGCTGGCCTCCCACGAGCCACCCGTGACGAACGTGGGTGGCAAGGACGTGGGCCGCGCGACACTGGGCGAGCTGGTAGGGGCCTGCCGCCAGCACCGGCTCATCGGTCGTTTCGAGGACAACATTTTCTCGGCCCTCAACGAGCGGCGGAAGAAGATCCACGCCCTGCAGGACGAGCGCCCCATCGACGACCAGGATGCCTTCATCCTCTACACGCTCACGGAGATCGCCGCCCGAGCGCTGCTGACATCGCAACCCAGGGCCGCGGCGCAGTCGCTCGCGGCGGGCGAGGGCGTACAGGGCGATCCCACCGGTTCCTGAGCGGCCGCCGGTCCGTGGAAGGCCGTCTGTCACACTTTCGCGCGCAGTCCGTAACTCCTGTCGGCACTCAACGCCAAAGGAGGCGCACCATGCGCGCAAACCCGTGGAGCCGTATCCTCGTCGCCCTCTGCTTCTTCTCTTTCACTGTGCAGGCGTCCCCTCCGCCGTCCCATGAGTCGGGCACGCGCGTGGCCATCCGCCTCCCCGAGGCGAGCGGCGAGCTGCCTGAGCCAGAGAAGATGGTCGAGCCGCTCATGGTCGACGGCGGTGAGCGCCAGGTCCGGATGATGCGCCGCAAGTCGCCCGGCACGCAGGAACTCACCATGGAGCTGTGGGGCAGCACCGTGCCCCAGGTCGACATCCCTCAGGCGCTCCGGGACGCATTCCCGGTGCTGGCCTCGGCGGACATCCAGGTGTCCACGCTCGACCCGAAGGACCGTCCGAAGCCCCATGGAGAGGGCAAGCTGGAGCGCGAGCTCCACGGTGAGAAGGGCACGGTGGTCAAGAAGGTGGTGAAGATCATCAAGAAGGAGCAGGCGCCCGCGCCGTGAGTCCGGGGGCGCCAGAGGGCCTTTCGAGCCCTGGCGCCCTCTGTTGTCACGAAAATCGGCCGAGTTCGTATTGAATGCCCGGGAGACCCTGGCAATGCCCCGACTTCCCTGGCCTCTACGCGATGCATGGTGGTCCCGACTGGTCGTCCGGAGCCAGCGCGGGGACCGTGAGGCGTTCCGGGACCTGTACCGGGCGCTGTATGGCCCCGTCTCGCGCTACGTCCACCGGCGCGTCCCGAGCGCAGCGGATGCCGAGGACCTCATCGGCCAGGTGTTCTTCCGGCTGCTCGAGTCACTCGACCGCATCGAGCCAGGGCGGGGCAGCGTGCTGTCGTACACCCTGTCCATGGCGCGCAATGCGTTGGTGGACCATGCGCGCAGCCGGGCGGGGATGGTGCCCGAGGAGGCCGCCGCGGTTGTGCCTGACTCGGGGACGGGGCCGCTGGAGCGCCTGATGGGGGAGGAGGACGCGGCGCGGGTGCGGTCGGAGCTGGCGAGGCTGCCGGCCGAGACGCGCGAGTTGTTGATGCTGCGCTTCGGGGACGGTTTGCGCTTCGCGGAAGTGGCCCAGGTCATGGGGCTGAGCGAGGCGTCGGTCCGACAGCGCACCTCGAGAGCGGTGCGCGAGCTGCGGGCACGGTGGGATGCCGGCCCGGCGAGAGGAGAGCTGGCCAATGACGGATGAAGAGCTTTCCCGAGCACTTCGCGGCCGTGAGCCGCCGGCAAACCCGGAGCACCGGGAGCGGATCGAGCAGGAGCTGCTCGCCGCATATGACACGCGGGTGGAGCGTCATGCCCGGCGTGTCAGGTCTCCTATGTGGAGGTACGCGACGGCCGCTGGACTGTTGCTGGGCCTGGTGAGCGCCACCCAGGTCTCCGCCGAATACAAGCTGGAGGTGGGCAAGCGCATCCAGTTGGTGCTACCGGCGGGCCGCGAGGTGCCTCCCGGGCTGGGTGACAGGGTGGCTCGGGCCTTCGTGTCCGAGTCCAGCCGGCTGGTGGATGTCGGGGTGATGATGCGCCGCACTCCGGATGGGGCGGCCACCCTGGTGGTGGACGTCTGGGGCGATCGGCTCACCCAGGGCAGCGACGGGATGGAGCGGCTGCGCGCCGTGCCCGAGCTCGCGGGCCTTCCGATGGAGGTGACGAACCTCGAGGGGCGCGTGCGCGACAACCTGCTCGGGCTGGTGCGCTACCGGCTGTTCCGCGCCGGAGCCTCGCCCGAGGAGCGTGAGGTGGTGCGGCAGCGTGTCATCGAGGAGCTGCGGCGCCAGGAGGGCGAGGAGGCGCAGATCGACGTGCACGTCGAGGAGGATTCGCAGAAACAGCGGATGCGCGTCAGGGTGCGCAAGCAGGTGCCGGCGCCTCCGTCTCCCTCCGAGTAGCCAGCCCAGGTCCGTGGATTACCAGTCCGGGGTCCTTGCCGTGCCCGAGATGCCGCTCAGAAGTAGCGCGCGGCGAGCAGGTCCTGCACATCGAGCAGGCCCACGGCCTTGCCCTCGGCGTCGACCACGGGGAGCTGGTCCACGCGGAACTCGCGCATCAGCTTGGTGGCCGCGAGCACCAGCACCTCGGGCCCCACACAGCGGGGCCGCTTGCCCATCACTTCGCGGATGGGCACGTCGAAGTTCGTCCGCCCCTGCTCGACGAGCCGGCGCAGGTCTCCGTCCGTGAAGATGCCCACGAGCCGTCCCTGCCGGTCCACCACGTTGGTGGCGCCAGGCCGGCCCGGGGTGTTGGTCATCACCACCACTGCCTCGGAGAGCTTCGCGGTGTCACGCACCACGGGGTTGGAGGGACCGGAGCGCATCAGCTCGAAGACGCGCATGACGGAGCGGCCAATCTTCCCGCCGGGGTGGAGCAGGGCGTACTCGGCCGAGCCGAAGGGCCGGGCGCGCAGCACCGCCATCGCCAGCGCGTCGCCGATGGCATGCAGCGCCGCGGTGGAGGCGGTGGGCACCATGCCCATGGGGCAGGCCTCTTCGATGCGTCCGATGTCCAACACCACGTCCGCTCCGCGCGCCAGCGGGCTCTCCGCGTCGCCGGTAATCGCGATGACGGGGGCGCCCAGCCGCTTGAAGGAGGGCAGCAGCCGCACCAGCTCCTCGGTGGCGCCGCTGTTGGACAGGGCGAGGATGACGTCGCCTCGGCCCACTCGGCCCAGGTCTCCGTGTACGGCCTCGGTGGGATGCAGGAAGACGGAGCGGATGCCGGTGGAGGCCAGCGTGGCCGACAGCTTCTGGCCAATGAGCCCTGCCTTGCCCACGCCCGTCACCACCGTCTGCACCGAGTCGCGTACCAGCTCGAGCGCCCGCAGGAAGGAGTCTCCCAGTCGCCCCGTCAGCCCCAGGATGGCCTGGGCCTCCGCCTCGAGCACGCTGCGCGCGTAGTCGAGCGTGGCCTCGCGCTCGTCTGGGGAGGAGGTGGGGGAGGGGGCAGGCGAGGGCCGGGGGCCCGGCTCGGGGGTGGACGTGGCGTGTCCGGGAAGGGCCCTCAGACGGGGCTTCCGGGCGGTGCTTCGAGAGGCTCGGGCCATGGGCGCCCTTGTACCTCCAGCCCCGGCGGGCCTGCCAGCTTGACGCACCGGGGGGCATCGGCTACGCGCCTCCTCGCCTGGCGGGCGGACGGGAGCGCACCCCTGCGACCGCGGGTTTTCAATGACGGGCTTTCCGCCCGACCTGAACCTGGAGAGGGGACGAGATGAAGTTCTTCATCGATACCGCCGACGTCGCGGAGATCCGCAAGGCCCACGAGATGGGCGTGCTGGATGGTGTCACCACCAACCCGTCGCTGCTGGCCAAGGTGGGCCGCGGCCTGGAGGAGACCATCCGGGAGATCTGCTCCATCGTGGATGGCCCCGTGAGCGCCGAGTGCGTCTCCCTGGAGGCTCCCGAGCTCATCAAGGAGGGCCGCGGGCTGGCCAAGATTCACGACAACGTCGTGGTGAAGGTTCCCATGGGCGTGGAGGGCATGAAGGCCGTCAAGGCGCTCACCTCCGAGGGCATCCGCACCAACGTGACGCTGTGCTTCTCCGCCAACCAGGCCCTGCTGGCCGCCAAGGCTGGCGCCACCTACATCTCGCCGTTCGTGGGCCGCCTGGATGACATCTCCCAGGACGGTATGGAGCTCATCGCCCACATCATCGAGATCTACCAGAACTACGACTTCACCACGCAGGTGCTGGTGGCCAGTGTCCGCAACCCGGTGCACGTGCTGCAGGCCGCTCGCATGGGCGCCGACGTGGCCACGCTGCCCTACAGCGTCATCACCCAGCTCGCCAACCATCCGCTGACCGACATTGGCATCAAGAAGTTCCTGGCCGACTGGGAGAAGGTGCCCAAGGCCGCCAAGCCGTAGCATTCTGGCACCTGCCCGCGAAGGCCGTTGCCCGCAAAGAGAGAGGCCACCGCCCGTCCTGGCGCGGTGGCCTTCTCGTTTCAGCGCGGGTGGTTCGTTACTGGTACACCGCGTCGAAGACCTTCATGATGACGCTGGGTGAGAAGCCGTGGTTGGCCCTGAGCTCGATGCTGCTGGTGGCCGGAGCACTCGTAGTGCCAGTGGCTCCCGTCATGCGGATGGTGCCGACGTTTCCGTTTCCAACGCCAGTGAAGTTGAAGTCCACCGTGCGCACGCAACGGGTGGCGACCGGAGAGGTCTCGGAGCCCGGCGGGGTCGGTGCACCCGTGTCACAGAGCCCTCCGATCGTCAGAGTGCCGTCCGACTGGGTCGTGGCCACGCGCGTGTTGTAGTCGACGTTGAACCCGCCGTAACCGAAGGTGGACGCGGTGTTCAAGACCTCGACCTGGCCGCGGCTGCCCGACCTCTGGGCAGTGAATCCCGCAGTGTCCGGCGACATCTGGTTGGAGTGGGCATCGCCCCAACGGAAGTGCACATTCGCGGTCCCATTCAGCGGCACATTGTACATGCCGCTCGTGTCCGCAGGGGTGAGCAGCTCGAAGTTGTTCGGATCCAGGGTCCCGCTGTAGACGAGGTGGATGGGGCGCCAGATCTGCGTGTTGCCGTCCCAGCAGCCGTTGGGTCCGTCCCACTTGCCATTGCGGCTCGCGGGCTTGCTCGGGTCGGTGCAGTCGATGCGCTCGGTGTCGATGAAGAACTCGCCCGAGTCCCAGACGCCGTTGTCGTTGCGGTCCACCAGGGGCTCACCCAGGTCCACGAACCACTCGCCCGGATCCCACCGGCCGTTGAGCGTCTTGTCGGGGCCGGAGCCGTCGGCGAAGTACTCCTCGCCCGCGACCACGGCGATGACCGTCACCACCATGTCGCGGGGGTTTCGATCCCCGATGGACTTCTCCCCCGCCATGGGAGGGACTTCGTAGGGCGGGAAGATGCCCTTGGTGGTGAAGATGGTGCTGGCCTCGCCGGTGTCGGCCGCGGGCGAGCTACCCGTCTGGGCCTTGGAGTCGACAGGGCTATTGATGGAGCCCGCCTCGGGGTACCACTGCACCGGCGTCTTCAAGCCCACGGGCGTGCCGAAGCGATCCACCAGCTTGGCCTTGCAGGTGCTGGTGACTTCCCGAGGAGCGGGAAGGCCGTGGAGCGCGCCCAGGTTCTTCTTGTCGCAGTCCACGGTGAACCCCACGTCGGACGGCTTGCCGCCGACGATGGGGGTGCCCGGGTGGGAGGCATCGACGGGCCGCACGGAGCCGCGCGTGGCGGTGACGGTGGCCTTGACGATGGCCACGCCCACCGAGTTGCCCGCGCGCAGCGTGGTGGTCGCCTGTCCCTGGGAATCCGTCGTGGCACTTGGGGTGACACTCGCACCGGCGGCGCCCGACACCTCGAAGCTCACGTCGATGTCCGGCACGGCCTGCCCGCCAGCGTTGATCAGCTTGAAGGTGATGGGCGTGGTGGTTTCACGTCCGGAGGACTCCAGGCCGAGCTGCGCCTTGGTGGCGGTGGTCACCACGTGGAACATGGAGGACACGCCCAGGAAGGGGTAGGACAGTTCGTGGCTCTCACCCAGCACGCTGAGGGTGACGCGCGCGGTGCCGGCCGTGTCATTGGCCACGTACAGCGACGCGCTGCTCTTGCCTCCCGCCGCGTTGACGGTCGTGGTCCGGGTACCCGCCTCCGGGGCGAAGGAGCCCTTGTCCGTGGTGAAGGTGATGGGGGTCCCATCCGCCACCGGGGTGTTTCCCGCGGTGCGCGTCACCGTCGCGGTGATCACCACGCGATCGCCGGTGCCGGCCACGAGCGCGGGCTTGTCACTCTGGATGTCGAACCTGAAGGTCGTGCTTCCGCCGTCCGAGCCACCGTCCGTGGGGTTGTTCGTGCCACCGTCCGTGCCGCCGTCGCCGCCGCCGCCGGAGGTCGCCACCTGGACGTTCACCTTGGCGGTGACCTGGTCCCACTCCGCCTGGATGGAGACCGGGCCCTTGCAGCTGGCATCCTGCGCCTTCGGGCACTTGAAGACGGTGGTGGCCATGCCATCCGCCAGCGTCAGCGTGACGGTCTTCTGGTCATTCTCGAAGAGGCCCGCCGCGGCCGTCAGCACGACGGAGCCCGTCCCGGCGGCTCCCTTGCCATCCTCGGCGCTGACGCGCAGGGTGCTGGTCTGGCCCTTGTCGTCGATGCTGGGCGGTGTCGCGGTGATCGAGACGAAGGGCTCGCCCTCCTGCGGAGGAGGCTGCGGGCAGGCGGTGATTCCCAACACCAGCAGCAGGGCGCTGGTGAGCTTCAACAAACGGTGCATGTAGACGATTCCCCTCGGCAGTTCCGGCCCAATACTTGACGGCTGGCAGTATTCTGGCGCTCGGGGTATTCGTCAAACAACACATGTGTGATGCCGTACTCGTGGGAGGATGCCCTTCTCCCACAGTGTGCCCGGCCCCACCCGAGCCCGCGAGGAAACTCCATGGACTTCCAGCTCTCCGACTCTCAACGCGCCCTGCAGGAGATGGCGCGCAAGTTCTCCCGCGAGGTGATTCGCCCCAAGGCGGCCCACCATGACGAGACCTCTCAGTTTCCCCGGGAAATCATTGTCTCCGCGTGGGAGAACGGCCTGCTGAACATGGCCACCCCCGAGGCCTACGGCGGCCTGGGCCTGACGCACCTGGATCAGCTCCTGGCGTACGAGGAGCTGGCCTGGGGCTGTGCGGGCATGGCCACCTCCATCACGGCCAATGACCTGGCCAACCTGCCCATCATCGTGGGCGGCAGCGAGGAGCAGAAGCAGCGGCTGCTCCGGCCCTTCACCGAGAAGTTCAAGCTGGCCTCCTTCTGTCTCACCGAGCCGGAGGCGGGCTCGGACGTGGCCAACATGAGCACCACCGCGGTGCGCGATGGTGACCACTACGTGCTCAACGGCTCCAAGTGCTTCATCACCAACGGCGGCCACGCGGACCAGTACACGGTGTTCGCCACGGTGGATAAGGCCAAGAAGCACAAGGGGATTACGTGCTTCGTGGTGGAGGGCCGTCCCAAGGGCCTCACCGTGGGCAAGCACGAGAACAAGATGGGCCAGCGCGCCAGCGACACCGTGGCGCTCACCTTCGAGGACGTGCGCGTTCCGGTGGCCAACCGCATCGGCGAGGAGGGCGAGGGCTGGCGCATCGCCATGGAGACGCTGGACAACAGCCGTCCCATCACCGCCATCCTCTCGGTGGGCATCGCCCGCGCCGCGCTCGAGCACTCGCTGGACTACTCCGCCCAGCGCAAGACGTTCGGCAAGGCCATCCGCGAGCACCAGGGCATCCAGTTCATGCTCGCCGACATGGCCATGAACATCCAGGCCGCGCGTCTGCTCTGCCACCAGAGCGCGTGGCTGCTGGACCAGGGCCAGCGCGCCTCCCTCCAGTCCTCCTACGCCAAGTGCTTCGCGGCGGACATGGCCATGAAGGTCACCACCGACGCCGTCCAGGTCTACGGCGGCTACGGCTACATCAAGGAGTACCCGGTGGAGAAGCTCATGCGCGACGCCAAACTCATCCAAATCTACGAGGGTACCAGCCAGGTGCAGCGCCTCGTGATCGCGCGCGAGCTATTCAAGTAGGCAAGAAAAACTGTCTGCTGCCGACGCTTCTCCGTTGCCGACGCGGGGTGTTGATGCGTAAATCAACGCCCCGCGACGCAGCGCGTTGCGTCATGGCAGCGCGTTGTTTGCGCCATTTCTGGGAGTACCCGCTCTTCTAAGGAGAAGGACGTGAAGATCCTCGTCACCGCCAAGCGCGTGGAAGACCCCGAGTCCAAGATCAAGGTGAAGCCGGACGGCTCGGGCATCGTGCAGGAGGGGTTGAAGTACAAGATCAACCCCTTCGATGAAATCGGGGTCGAAGAAGGCCTGCGCCTCGTGGCCAAACATGGCGGCGAGGTGGTGGTGGTCTCCATCGGCGGCAAGGAAGTGCAGGAGCAGCTGCGGCACGCGCTGGCCATGGGTGCCACGCGTGCGGTGTGGGTGAACCACACGGGCCCGTTGGATCAGATGGGCGTGGCGGGGCTGCTGCAGAAGGTCACGGAGAAGGAGAAGCCGGACCTGGTCCTCCTGGGCAAGCAGGCCATCGACGATGACCAGAACCAGGTGGGCCAGTATCTGGCCGAGTACCTGGGCTGGGGTCAGGCCACGTTCGCCTCGAAGGTGGAGTCGCTGGAGAGCGAGCAGGAGAAGAACAAGGTGCCGGCGCTGACGGTGGGCGCGGACAACAAGAGCGTGCGCGTGGTGCGCGAGGTGGACAACGGGTTGGCCACGCTGGAGTGTGCGCTGCCTGCGGTGGTCACCACGGACCTGCGCCTGAACCTGCCGCGCTACGCGAGCCTGCCGGGCATCATGAAGGCCAAGAGCAAGCCCATCGAGGAGCTGACGCCGGCCAAGCTGGGCGTGGACGTCACCCCGAAGGTGCAGGTGCTGAAGATGGCCTCGCCGCCCCCGCGCAAGGCCGGCATCAAGGTGCCGGATGTGGCGACGCTGGTGGACAAGCTGCGCAACGAGGCCAAGGTCGTCTGACCGGGGCCGTTCCCCCTCTTCTTCGAGAATCTGGAGCTGAACATGCCGATCGTTCTCATCGTTGCGGAGCAGCAGCCGGACGGGAACCTGCGCAAGGCGACCCTCAATGCCGTGGGCGCGGGCAAGCAGCTCGCCGACAAGGCGGGCGCGGAGCTGCACCTGGTGCTGCTCTCCAAGGATCCCTCCAAGGTGTCCAATGAGCTGGCGGGCCTGGGAGTCAAGGCGGTGCACACCGCCGCGGCGCCCGAGTTCGAGCACTACCTGGCCGAGACGTACGCCCCGGCCATCGCCGAGCTGGCGAAGTCCATTGGCGCCAACTACGTGGGCATGGCGTCCACCGCGCAGGGCAAGGACTTGCTGCCCCGCGTGGCCGCGCGCCTGCAGTCCGCCATGGCCACGGACGTCATGGGCTTCAACGGCTCTGGCGCGGACGTGACGTTCAGCCGGCCCATGTGGGCGGGCAACGTCTTCGCCGAGGTGAAGCTCACCACGCCGGTGAAGGTGTTCACCCTGCGCGCCACCGAGTTCCCCGCCGCCGCGGGAGGCCAGGGTGCCGCCGAGGTGAAGGCGTTCTCGCCCAAGGTGGAGACGGGCAAGACGAAGTTCGTGGACTTCAAGGAGGTCAAGAGCGCGCGTCCCGAGCTGACCGAGGCGCGCGTGGTGGTCTCCGGTGGCCGCGGCACCAAGGGCGACTTCAAGGAGATTGAAGCGCTGGCCGACGAGCTGGGCGCCGCGGTGGGCGCCTCGCGCGCGGTGTGCGACGCCGGCTGGGTGCCCAATGACTTGCAGGTGGGTCAGACGGGCAAGGTCGTGGCGCCGCAGCTGTACATCGCCGCGGGCATCAGCGGAGCCATCCAGCACCTGGCGGGCATGAAGAGCTCCAAGACGATCGTCGCCATCAACAAGGACGCCGAGGCGCCCATCTTCCAGGTGGCCGACTACGGGCTGGTGGACGACCTCTTCAAGGTGCTGCCCGCGCTGCGCGAGGCCCTCCACAAGGCCAAGGGCTAGTCCGTCGGGTGGAGTTCCAGGAGGGGCGGGCGCGGGGGAACTCCTCGCCACCGCCCCTTTTGCGTTGCGCATGCTCCCTCTCCCTTTGGGAGAGGGCGGGGGGTGAGGGTTTTGGTCCCCGTGTGTCTCCGCTCCGCACGGTTCGCCTCACGGCACCCCAAGAGGGCATACCCTCACCCTGACCCTCTCCCAGAGGGAGAGGGTACATCAGAGCTCAATGTCCTTCTTGCCCTTCTCGGGTGGCTCTTGAGCGGGCTCCTCGTTCTCGGGCAAGGGCTCCACCTCTGGCAGCGAGTCGGGGTTGAAGGGGACGGTATCGGGCGCCGGCTCGGCCGCGGGTCCGAGCAGGTTGATGACCGGATGATCCGGCACCTCCACCTTCAATGTGGTGAACGTCCACTCCTCTCCGCTCTTGTAGGCCTCCCCGTACAGGGTGCCACTGGCCTTGGGTCCCTTCAGCGGGACGGCGAAGCTGGCCGAGCCCTTCTCATCGCTGGAATTGATGGAGAACTGCTGGGGCACCGAGCCCGACTCGATGGGCTCGCCGAGCACCTCGCGCACGTCGACGGACTGCTTCGCCTGGGTCACCGCGTCGACGAGGACGCCCGAGCCCTGCAGGGACTGCCAGATGGTGGCGCCGAAGATGAGGGGGCCCAGGCACCCGCAGGTCAACAGCAGCGCCAGGCAGCCCGAGGGCAGCGCCCACTTCCAGTTGCGGTTCCACCAGCCCTGCTGGGGGACCAGTTGGCCCTCTGCGCTCGTGTTCATGGATTTCCTGTCTCCTCCCGCCACCCTCGGGCGGCGCACCCGCGTCATAGCGGTTCCCGAGTGGTCGACAACAGGGCCAGCGAGCAGGCGTCGTTCCTGGCTCGGGGGGCGGTGACCGGGTAGCATTCCACCCACTTTGTCGAGGGCCGGTGGGATAAGGGGGCCTAGTGAACGCGCGCAGGGGTGACGTGATGGATGCGGTGCCGCGCCTGCACCCGGAGGCGGGGCTTCAACGTGTCGGGGACCGGATGCTGGCGGTGGGCCCCGATGACACCCTGCACACGTTCGAGGACGAGGGCGGTGAGGTGTCCGAGGTGGCCGAGCGTATCCTCGAGTTGGTCGACGGGTGTCGGACGGTGGGCGACATCGTGGCCGTACTGTGCGAGGAGTTCGAAGTGGAGCCGGCGCAATGCCGCGAGGACACGGTCTTCTTCGTGAGGCTCCTGGTAGAAAAAAAGGTGCTGGTGCTCGGGCCGTGAGCCCGGGCGGGCCGAGACCAGCACGGCGAGAGGTGCTCATGCGTCGAGCGGGATGGCAGTGGATTCTGGCGGTGTGTGCGCTGTGGGTAGCGGGGTGTACCTGCGGCACGCCGCCGGTGGAGTCCGAGCTGACGGTGGCCTTCGAGCAGCCGTTGGACGGCGAGCGGTTGGCACAGGATGACGACGCGGACCCGGCGGCCGAGGGCTTCCAGTACGACGTGGTGGCGGTGGCGGTGGACTCGTCCGGCCGCGCGGTGACGTTGGCGCAGGCGAAGCTGGAGGTGCAGCTCGCGGGTGAGTCGGCGTGGCGTGAGGGCCCGGTCGCGGTCATCGAAGGGGGCCGGGTGCGCTTCCCCGCGGTGACGTTGCCGGGGCGCACCAACGTGCTTCGGGTGACGGTGGAGGAGGCGGGCTCCAAGCGCACGGCCACGCGTAGCATGAGCGTGACGGTGGGCTCGGAGACGTGGAGCGTGGACATCTCCAGTCCTGCCGAGGGGCAGGTGCTGCGCGAGTCGGACGACGTGGACCCGTCGACGCCGGGCTACCAGGTTCGCTTCAAACTGCGCACCAGTGGGCTGGCGGGCCGGGCGGGCACGCTGTATTGCGGCAATGCCTGTGGGATTCCCACGCAGGACTTCACGGTGGCTCCGGGAGGTATCACGGAGGTGTCGGTGACGCTCACCGAGGCCGCGTGCGAGGCGCAGGTGGCCGAGTGCTACGCGGTGGTGCGCTACGTCACCCAGGACGTGGCGAGCGTCAAGCGCAGCTTCACCCTGGACTCGGTGGCGCCGCGCGTGGAGCTGTCCGAGCCCGTGGCGCCCGTGTCCTCCTCGACCTTCAAGGTGGAGGCGGTGGTGGGTTGCTGCGAGGACGGCACGGTGGCCACCCTGTCGCGAGAGGGGGAGACGCCGCTGTCGGCGAACGTATCCGGTGGTGTCGTCTCCTTCCCGGAGGTGACGGTGCCAGGTGGGGGCCTCTACCCCTACACGCTGCGGGTGACGGACTCCGGTGGCAATCCGGTGGAGTGGCCGCTGGAGGTGATGGTGGCGCCTACGCCCCATGCCCTCGAGCTCTCCGCGCCAGCCACGGTCTCGGTGGATGCGGACGGAGATCCCACCAACGGCATCCAGGTGGATGTCACCGCGACGACGAGCGCGACCGACCCGGCGACGGTCATCGAGTTCTCCACGGCCGTCTCCAGCACGCCCGGAACACCGGTGCGCGTGCCCACCTCGGCGGCGGGCGGGGGCGGTCGTATCGCGACTCTTCGCGTCTCGCTCGCCGAGGGCAGCAACGCCGTGCAGGCCTGCGTGCGCAATCCCGCGCTGCCCGCCTCGTGCAAGAGCGCGACGGTGAACGTGAGCACCGGGCGCGCGGCCTGCCGCATCGTCTCGCCCCTGCCGGGCGTGGCGCTGTCCGGTCTGGTCCTGCCCGTCCGGGTGGAGACGAGCTCGGGCTCCGTCTCGGTCCGCCTGCGGGATGCGAACGGGCGGGAGACGAGCGCCTCGGGCAACGTGTCGGGCGGCAGTGCCGAAATGTCGGTCTCCTTCCGCTCGGATGCGCTGCAGGGAGCCCACCAGCTCGTCGCCTCGTGCGGTGGGCTCGGGACGAGCCAGGCGATCACCTTGGTGCGCGACACCGTGAACCCGTCCCTGCTGGTGTCCGTCTCCAGCGAGGACGGGGAGAGTGGCGTGTTGGGGACCCAGACGCGCGACACCTCCGCGCTGCCGGGCACGCAGGTCATCGTCTCCACCCGTACCGAGCCCTTCGCCGCGGTGGCGCTCACGGGCTGCGATTCGGGCAACAACCACCGCGTGGTGGCCGATGCCTCCGGGCTCGCCGTGCTGCGCGAGGTAACGGTGCCCGCGGCGGGCACGTGCACCCTGTCCGTCAAGGCGACGGATGCGGCCGGCAACAGCACCACGCGGGAGAAGCCGCTGACGCTCGGGCTCACGGGCGCACACCTGTCCATCGTCGCTCCGGCCGCGGGCCGGGCGCTGGGCCTCGCGGACGGGACGGTCCGCTCTGGCGGAGGGCTGGTGGTGGAGGTGCGCGTCTCCGTGTCCGCGGGAAGCTCCGGCCAGCTCAAGCTCTTCCTGGGGCCGGCCGAGGTGGCCACCTTGCCGGTCATCGAGTCGGGCTCCGCTCAGGAACTGGTCTTCCCCGGGGTGGAGCTCAATGAGGGGGCCAACGCGCTGCGGGCCACACTCGTCAGCTCCACCGGCGTGGCGGCCTGCGCCACGGAGCTGCTCACCGTGGACACCGCGACGCGCACCCTGACGCTCATCTCGCCCACCCAGTTGGCGTCCACCCTGAGCCTGATTTCGGATCGCAATCCCGAGATACCCGGCATCCAGGCTCCCCTCCAGTACCAGCTGAACGGCTCCGCGGCCGGTACGCGCGTGGACATCTGCACCAGCGTGTCCCTGGCTCCGGCGTCCACTCCGTGCCGGGATGGCTCCGGCTTCTACACGCTCGCCTCGGACGTGCCCGCCTTCGTGCCCCAGTTCACCTACCCGGATGGGGAATACGCCCTCAAGGCGGTCCTCCATGACACGAGCTTCACGGAGACCCCGGCGGTCTCCCTGGTGGTGGATTCCCTCCGCCCGCGCGTCACCCTCCTGAGTCTCGAGCGGGATGCCAATGGGGACGGAGTGCTCAACCTGGCTGAGCTGCCCACGGGCGCCCCGGTCTTCGTCGTCTCCGTCGCCGACGTGGAGGACGGGCGCGTGGTGCAGGTGCGGGATGCCGGAGGCGTGACGCTCTTCGGGCAGGCGCCCGTGTCCGGTGGCACCGCGCGCGTTTCCCTCACCGGCCTGCCCGCTTCCCTGGAGGCGCTCTACTCGCTGGTGGCGACCGTCACCGACAAGGTGGGCAACGCCAACAAGATCGCCAACCCCACGCCCCTGGACCCGCTCAACTCCGCGTCCTTCACGCAGTTCCGGGTGGATCGCCGTGCTCCGACCGTCGACATCGTTTCGCCCGGCAAGGCCGTGCTCGGCCCCGCGGATGACGCGGACCCCGCGGCGGGCTACCAGCTCCTCCTCTCCGCCGTGACGAGCGCGGATGTTGGTGCCAACGGCGTGGAGGTGAGCGTCACGTCGCTCAACGAGACCCGGACGAGCACGCCCGTGTCGCTGAAGGTCTCGGAGCTGTTCACGGTCCCGGCGTCCGGCACCACGGCCTACACGTTCAACGTCCGGGCCACGGACCAGGCGGGCAACCCGACGTCCGCCTCGCGCACCGTGACGGTGGACTTCGACCCGCCCGGGTTGCAGCCGGTGGCTCCGACTCCCACGGCCGGCGCGAAGCTGAGCTCGTCCATCGTGTCGCTGCGCGCCAACGTCACCGGTGCCCAGGGCCAGACGGTCCGCATCTACAGCGACCCGAAGGACGGGAGCTCGCCGTCGCTGATCGGCTCGCCTGTGGTGAACGCCAGCGGAGTGGCCGCCGTGAACACGAACCTGTTGTTCGGCGTCCAGGACATCCGCTTCGTGGTGAGCGACATGGCGGGCAACACCACCACCGTCACCGTGGCGGATGTCGAGGTCTCCACGCTGGGCTGCGACCTGCGCTTCACGAAGCCCTCGGGGACCGCGGTTACCCTGGGCCAGAAGGATGACCTGCAGCCGGCGACGGCGGGTCTGCAGTACCGCCTCGAGGGGGTGACGGGCGCCTGCAAGGGACGGCAGGTCCGCCTGTTCCGCGGCACGGCGACGACGCCGGAGGCCCTCACCACGGCAGATGGGTCCAATGGTGCCTTCGGCTTCGATGTCACGCTGCCAGATGCGGCGACGACCTCTCTGCGCCTCGAGATGGACGACGGGATGGGCCACACCACCTCCGTCTCCGCCAGCATCACCGTCGACATCACGCCGCCCGTCCTCTCGGAGGTGGTGCCGGCCGCGACGACGCTCTTCTTCGTGGCCGATTCGAACGAGGCCCTGTTCCGTACGCCCAGGCCCGCCAACTACCTCGCCGACCTCTCCCCGGATGGGAACGCCGAGGCGGAGCTCTCCCTGCGGATCACCGGTGCCCGCAGCGGCGCGGTCCGCGTGCTCTACAAGGGGGTGGACCTGGTGCCCGAAGCGGCGGTGGACGCGGACGACAAATCACTCGTGCTGCCCATCACTCTGCCCCACGACACCACGGGCACCCTGGAGCTCATCGCGCGGGATGCGGCGGGCAACGAGGCGCGCCGGACCGCCAGTGTCACCGTGGACGTGCGGCCGCCGGCGGCCCCGGTGGCGGCGGCCAACCTGGTGCCCGGTGCCGAGCGCACCGCCTCGGTGGCGCTCAACTGGAGCGGAGTAGGGGACGATGGGACGAGCGGTACCGTCAGTGGGTACGACGTGCGGTGGACGACGCCCATCGTCCAGTCCGGTGGCATCACCACGGACACCATCTTCTTCTCCAACAAGGTGAAGCAGGCTCCCGGTGCACCGCTGCAGCCCTCCGCGACGTCCGTCACGCTCTCGCCGCTGCCGCCGCTGACCACCTACTCCATCCAGGTTCGCGCGGTCGACGAGGTGGGCAACTACAGCCGCATCGCCCCCCCCGTCTCGCTGGACAACTTCCTGCGCACCCGGGACGTGACGAATCCGGGCGGCGGGAGCAACTTCGGTTTCCTCGTGGGCGCGGGCGACCTGGATGGTCAGCCCGGCGATGACCTGGTGGTCGCCAACTACAGCGACGGCTCCAACCGCGGCGTGGTGTATGTGTACTCGGGGACGGACCTCTTCCCCGCGGGAGGTGGAGCGGTCACCGCCGCCAGTACGCTGCTTCCGCCCGATACCTCCGTGCAGTATTTCGGCATCGACTTCGGCATCGGCAACGCCGGGGACGTGGCGGGGGAGGGTAAGGCGGATCTGGTCGTCGGCGCGTCGGGCTGGAGCAGCAACCTCGGCCGGGCCTTCCTCTACTTCGGCCGCACCGGGGCCAAGGGGGTGGACCCCACACCTATCGAGTTCCGTGGTGCGGCGAGCGCCACTCCCGTCGGGCGCCTGGGCGTCACGGCGCGCATCGTCGGGGACCTCAACAATGATGGCCTCGGAGAGGTGGTGCTCAGCTCCTCCTACGAGAACGGCGGCGCGGGCCGGGTGTATCTCTTCTACGGCCGCTCCCGTGCGCAGTGGGAGGCCCTGCGAGTCGACAACACCTCGGGGGCGGCCTGCACCGTGGGCAGCGTGGCGTGCCACATCCCCACGGCGAAGGCGGATCGGATCTTCGTGGGTGATGCGTCCGCTCCCTCGTCGGGAGGCATCAACGCCTTCGGTCGCGCGCGCGCCGTCTTCTCCCTGGGTGACCTCACGGGCGACGGCTACGGGGAGCTCCTGCTGCCCGCTTCCCGCGATACGTGGAACCAAGTCTACCTGTACTCGGGCAAGGCGGTGATCGATGCAACCGCCCCCATTCCGACCAGCGCGGCCCTCCAGACCCTCACGCAGACGAAGGGGACGGGCACGACGACCCGCTTCGACGGCTTCGGTACGGAAGGGTGCGCCGGGGTGAACCTGCTCGGGGGCCCGGGGCCCGACCTGGTGCTCAGCTACCCGGTGTTGGACCGCCTGCTGCTCTATGCGGACGGGAGCACCTCGGGCTACCCCCCGGCCGCCACGCTCACCATCCAGGCGGGCGGCAGCAACTTCGGCAATGGGGTGGCCTGCGCCGACATCAACGGGGACAGCCGGTTGGACCTCGTGGTCGGGACAAATTCGTCCACCACGGGCAACATGGTGTGGTTCTTCTACAACCAGGGCGTGGCGGGGGCGGAGTTCGACAATGCGATCGGCGGTTTCAACCAGGCCCGGGTCTCTGGCGCCAGGTCGCTGGGGGTGAGTGTGGCCACGGGGGACTTCAATGGTGATGGGCGACCTGACATCGTGTCGGGAGACAATGTCGATCCGGCGGGTTCCCGGGTGCGGATCTGGTATTGAGGTGAGGCGATGACGACCCGGGAGACCCGGAAACAGAGGCGCCCCTATCGGCCTCCGATGGTGCGCTCGGAGAAGATCCTCGTGGCGAATCTCTTCGCCTCGAAGGATCCGGGACAGGGGTGCGAGCCCAACTGCGACTTCGCGCCCCCTGACGGCGAGCTCTGATGGCGTGGGAGGTGCTGGCGGGGCAGGGCGTCATCGAGGTGGAGGACGCGCTCGTTCCCCTGCTCGAGCAGCGGTGCGTGGGCTCCCACCTCCGACCCTCCGGACAGTCGGGCGGCTCCCGACTGCGCCTGTGTGCCCGTCCCATGTCTCCCGAGGCCAGCGGCCGGGGTTTCCTCCTGGATGCCCAGCGGCCGGGGTGGGGCTCCGTCGAGGTGGAGGCGGAGCGGGTGGTGGCCCACATCCCCGAGGACCCGTTCGCGGCGGAGGCGGCGCTCCGGGCCGCGCTGCTGGTGGCGGTGCTGCGGCAGGGCGGGCTGCTGCTCCACGCGGCGGCGGTGGCGTTCTCCGGGAGGGCCCTGGTCATCGTGGGCCCGAGCGGCGCGGGCAAGTCCACGCTGGCGCGCTCGGCGGTGGCGGCGGGAGGCGCGCTGCTCTCGGACGAGACGGTGGGGCTGCTGCCCTCGGGCCGGGTGCATGGCAGTCCCTTCCGCTCGGACGCGGACCTGGTGCCCACGTGCGCGGCGGCGCGGCTGGCGCACCTCGTCTGGGTGGTGAAGGGCCCGGCCGAGTTGGTGAGCCCCGTGGAGGCCCCGGAATCGGTGCGCCTGTTGCTGCAACAGGCCTACCGGCCACCTCCGGGAATGGTGTCGCGTCCGGAACTGGCGGCGCGCGCGGTGGCGCTGCTCGGACGCGTGGGCCTGTCGCGCTTCACCTGCCGCAAGTCACCGGACGCGGGTGTCTTCGCGCGCGAGCTCGTCATGGGGATGGCGTGACATCCGTGGTCGTGGGGCAGGTGCTGCGCGCGTTGCCGCTAGGGAGGACGCTCTGGGTGCGAGGGCTGGGCCGCAGCATGTGGCCGCTGCTCCGCAGTGGGGATTCCGTCCAGGTGCTCCGGTGCACGGCGGAGGCGGTGGCCCCGGGAGACCTTGCCGTGCTGCTCCGCGCAGATGGTGGGTTGACCGCGCATCTCGTGACGGGGACATCGCCGGTGCGCACTGCTTCGTTCCTGGGGCTCGAGGACCCTGCCGCCGAGCTGCTGGGCCGGGTCGTCCGCGTGCGGACGCGGGGTCTGGAAGTGCCGCTCCCCGTGCTCGCCCGTCCGTTGCTCCGTGCCGCGCAGCGTCTGGGCACCACGGCCTTCCGGAGTCCCGTGCTGCGAGGGGCTCGGCGGCTGGCGCGTGAGTGGGGAACGTCCTCGTGGACACGGCCCGGGCGGGCCCGATGGCTCGGCGCGCTGACGGTACGTCCGCTGCGTCCCGGTGAGGAGGAGTCCCTGCTCGTCTTCGCGGGACATCACCAGCCCCAGGCCGCGGCGGAGCTGGGGCCAGGGCTCGCTCGGGGCGCGGGTCTGGTCGTGGGGGCCTTCGATGCGAGGGGCCGCCTTCGGGGCTTTACCTCCGCGGAGGCGGGGAGCGAGCGGGTGCGGTGGTTGGTGGTGGCGCCAGTGGCTCGGCGGCTCGGCGTGGGCGGGGCGCTCTTGGGCGGGCTGGCTCGAGAGGCGAGGACCCGGGGCTGGGCGGTGCTGCGAGCGCCTCCCTCCCTGGTGGACAGCCGGCTGTCGCGGCTCCTGCGCGCGCAGGGCTTTCGCGAGGTGGCATCCGGAGAGGCTGGACGCTACTGGGAACTCCCCCTGAAGGACGAACCCCCCCCATTGCATCGGTCCGAGGGGTAGGCCAAAAGCAGGGGGACTTTTTTCCGCGAGCAGCCTCCCGTGAGCAGCACTTCGATTTCCCCTCAGACGGAGCTTCCCTCCCGCCCGGAGGGCCATGCGCGCCTCCAGGCAGATGGGGCCCTGGCCCTCATCACCGCCTTCTGGGGCATCACCTTCGTGGTGGTGAAGGGCGCGCTCAGCCATGGAGACCCGTTCTCCTTCCTCGCGCTGCGCTTCAGCATTGGCGCGCTGGTGCTCACGGCCATCGCTCGGCGCGAGCTGCTCGTCCCCCAGACGCTGCGCCGGGGGCTGTTGCTGGGGAGCTTCCTCTTCCTCGGCTTTGCCCTGCAGACGGTGGGGCTGGTGTCCACCACGCCCTCGCGCTCGGCCTTCATCACCGGGCTGTACGTGGTGCTCGTTCCGGTGCTGGGGCTGGCCCTCTTCCGGCGGGCGCCGCGCGTCTCCTCCTGGGTGGGCGTGGTGCTGGCGGCGGTGGGCATGCGCTACCTCACCGGCGCGGACCTGATGGGGCAGGGGCTCTCCACGGGCGACTGGCTGACGCTGGCGTGTGCGCTGGCCTACGCCTTCCACATCCTCCTCACCGAGCGATACGCGCAAAAGTCGGGCGTGGTGGCGCTCGTGGCGGTGCAGCTCTGGGTGGTGGCCCTGCTGTCCCTGCTCTGCCTGCCCTTTGCTGGGGCGCGGGTGGAGTGGACGCCGTCCTTCATTGGTGCGGCGGCCTTCTGCGGCCTCTTCGCCAGCGCGATGGCCATCTGCATTCAGACGTGGGCGCAGACGCGTACCACCGCGGTGCGCGTGGCGCTCATCTGCTCCATGGAGCCCGTCTTCGCGGGGGCGTACTCGGTGGCGCTCGGCTATGAGACGCTCGGCATGCGCGAGTGGGTGGGCGGTGGCCTCATCGTCCTGGGCGTGCTGGTGGCCGAGCTCGGGGGCCATCTCTGGGAGCGGATGCGTGCACGCCCGTCCCATCCCCTGCCGGACGTCCAGGCGGGCGGGTAGGGCGAGAACGCGTGCATGGCCGTTGGGACACGCTATACCCAGCGGCTCCCATGAGCGTCGAGCTGCGAAGAAA
Source organism: Archangium lansingense (assembly GCF_026626635.1). Lineage (GTDB taxonomy): Bacteria > Myxococcota > Myxococcia > Myxococcales > Myxococcaceae > Archangium > Archangium lansingense. The sequence continues at coordinate 10,940,059 of NZ_JAPNKA010000001.1, read as the reverse complement.
CGGACTGCACCTGACGGGGACGCCCCTGTCGCTGGACGCCAAACGCAAGTCCCCGCTGTCCTTCGTCAGCCACGCGCACTCGGACCACATCGCCCGGCACGAGCGCACCATCGCCACCGCCGCCACGCTGCGGCTCATGGCGCACCGGTTGGGCACCATCAACGCGCCCCTGTCCGTGCCCTATGGCCGTCCCTTCGCGCTGGGCTCGCTCACCCTGGAGCTGCTGCCCGCGGGCCATGTCCTCGGCAGTGCCCAGCTTCGTGTCACCCGCGAGGACGGCAAGCGCATCGTCTACACGGGGGACCTCAGCCTCGCGCCCTCGCTCACCGCCGAGCCCGCCCAGGTGGCTGAGTGCGACGTGCTCGTGATGGAGTCCACTTTCGGACATCCGCGCTACGTCTTCCCGCCCCGCGAGGAGGTGCTGGGACAGGTGGAGTCCTGGGTGCGGCGCCACCTGGAGCGCGGCGCGGTGCCGGTGCTGCTGGCCTATGCGCTGGGCAAGGCGCAGGAGGCGATGAAGTACCTGGCGGGCCGCGGCTTCTCCCTGGTGGCCCATGCCTCCATCTATGAGGTGACGAAGCTCTACGGTGAGCTCGGCGTCCCCATCGAGCCGCTGCGGCGCTACGAGGGCCGCGTCGAGCCGGGGGAGGTGCTCTTCTTCCCGCCGCACCTGACGCGGGGCGGCGCGCTCGCGCCCCTCTGGCCCCGTGCCACTGCCGTGCTTACCGGCTGGGCGCTGGATGGGGCGGGGGCCGCTCGGCGCTACGGTGCGGACGTGGCCTTTCCGCTCTCGGACCATGCCGATTGCCCCTCGCTGGTGCGTTACGCCAAGGCCACCGGTGCTCGGGACGTCATCACCCTGCACGGTTTCGCCGAGGAGCTGGCCGAGGTGCTGCGCGGGCAGGGCCTGGACGCGCGTGCGCTCGGTCAACCGAAGCAGCTCGCGCTCCTCTGAGCGGGGACCCTAGAAAAGACCGAACGGGGATACGGTGCCGTGCCGTATCCCCGTCCGGGACTTCTGAGGGGGGTACTACTGAGGGGGTACTGCTAGGAGGAATCCGTTATACTACAATTGCAACTGGGTTTCCTCCATCTTCTGAAAATCTGTTAGCGCACCGTGATGGAGGCAGAGGTGAGCGTGAAGGCCTGCGTCTGGTCCGTGCCCGAGCCGATGGTGACGGGGGCCGGCACGCCCGGGTTGGTGGTGAAGCTCACGCCCTCGGGGCCCACGAAGCTCACCTCGTAGTTGCCGGGGACGAGGAACTTGAAGCTGGCCTCGAACACGCCGTCGCCGTTGGCGTCCGTCAGGGCGAGCTCCTCGGCGGCGGGCTCGGCGGCGCCATCGGCCACGGGCTCGGTGCTCTTGAGCGTGGCGCGGAAGGAGCCCAGCGTCAGCGCGGTGCCGTCCACGGTGGGCAGCGTCACGCCCTCGCCCTTGGCCAGCGTCACGTTCACGCTGCCGCTGAAGATGATCTCCGCGCCCTTGATGACCGGCTTCATCACCCACTTGTCACCCTGGCCGCGGTCCTTGCCGAAGCTCTGGGACACGTCGAAGTCCACCAGGATGACCTTCTGCTCGCCGGCAACCTCCACGTCGCCGTCGAACTTCACCTTCACGCCGGAGGAGCTGAAGCTCGGCGTCTGCAGGATGCCGGAGACGGTGGCGCCCTCGGGCAGGCCCGCGTAGTCGTTGGAGGTGGCGTAGAAGCGGCTGCTGCCGTCCTCCTGCTCGACCTCGATGTACGCGCCGGAGATGACGAAGCGCAGCTCGGAGTACTTGCCCTCGGGGACGACGGCGTCCTTGACGATGTCCTTCGTGTCGTTGGCCAGCGTCAGCAGGTTGGTGGTGGTGGCCTCGTCGCTGAGGACCACGCGGCCGCCCTCACCCTGGAGATAGACCTCGGAGATGGTGACGACGGCGGCCTTGAAGTCGCCCGGGGCGTCGGTGAGCTTGATGGTGACGCTGCCCTGGTTGCCGCAGCCGGAGGTGACCAGGCCGTAGGCGAGCGCGAACAGGGCGAGCGTGAGAAGCTGGATGCGTTTCATGGAGGAGTGCTCCGGGTTGAAGGACGTGTCCTCCCCAAAGCACCCCTCGTGCCGCGCGCCAGGGCCCCGAAATTCAGCCACTTACGTGGCCAGGGGCCCGGCGGGTGTACCGGATGGGACAGGGGAAGTGTCCCGGATCGTTCACTCCCCCTGGCTGCGGGCGCCCGTCACTCCTCGGCGGGCGATTGGACGATGAGCTTCTCCTTGCCGCACACATCACAGCGCAGGTGGACGAAGAGATCGTCGTCGCTCTCTTCGGGCACCTCGCCCTCGGGCACACCCAGCTCGGCCTTGGCCAGGGCGGGCACCTTCCGGGGGATGTCGTCGGCGCGCAGCGACTGCACGTACGTCATCTCCCGATCATGGCACTCGCGCGTCTCGGGGCCGGAGAGCCAGGCCGGCTCCATGCCTTCGGGCAGTCGGCCGATGAGCTCCAGGTGGCCGAGGGCTTCGGCCAGGTAGGCCAGGCGCCGCAGCCGGGCCTCTTCGGGCAGGGCGGAGAACACCTGGAAGCCCTCGAGCAGGGCCTGCCGGTCCTCGCTGGTGGCCAGGTTCGCCAGCTCGATGGCGGGCTCGGCCGACTCCAGGGCCTCCTCCCAGTTGTTGTCCGGGTTGAAGCCGGCCTCCAGCAGCGCGGTGTAGAGCTGGGTGGCGGCCAGTCGGCGGCGCACCTCATGAGTGTGCTCCACCACTTCCTGGGGCAGCCGCAGCTCCAGGAGCGCGCCAGTGGTGCGCGGGTCCACCGAGCCGGTGAGGTCATCCACCGCGAGCTCCTCGCGCAGGGCGTCCTTGAGCACCTTGGCCGCGGAGAAGCGGAAGGAGGGCACCACGCCCACTTCGCGCAGGTACATGGCGGCGAGGTTGGAGTCCTTGGAGCCCATGCGCAGCGAGCGCTGAGAGCGCTCCACGGCCCCGGGGTCCGCCGCGGGCTTCTTGTTCTCCAGGCGCGTCTTCACCGCCTCGCGGTAGAGCGTCTCCAGGGAGCTGCCCGGGGGCAGGCGCGTGGGCAGCAGCGGACGCAGGCCGGGCACGTCCAGCACCCAGAGGGGCGGGGTACCCAGGCGCTTGAGGGCACGGAAGAAGAGCTGGCCCGGGTTGTCCTGGGGCTTGAAGGGCGGCAGCTCGCTCTCCGGGGCCTGCGGCAGCTCGGTGGAGGGGGACAGCAGGGAGGCGGGGCCCATCACCTTCTCACGCTGCTCGCGGGTGAAGGCGGTGATGCCCTGCACCGGGGGCGGCGGGGGCGGCGGGGCCTCCTCTCCGTCCAGGCCGGTGACGCGGTCCATGTCCACGTCGTCGAAGTCGGCCTCGTCCAGGCCCTTGGCGCCGGTGAAGTCACAGCGGAGGAGCTTGAGCTTCTCGAAGGTGACGCCCTCTAGGTTGGCACCTCGGAAGTCACAGTCCTGAAGGCGGCCGCCGTGGAAGTAGGCGTTGGAAAGGTCCGTATCACGGAAGTTTACCTTGGACAGGTCGCAGCGCTCCCACTCGCTGCCCACCAGTCCCAGTCCGGATAGGTCCGCATTGGCGGAGAAGAGCTGCGTGAAGGTAGCGCCCGTGTGCTCGGTGGGGACCTTGCCAGTCTTGCGCAGGCGGTTCCACTCGGCGCTTCCGTTCTGCAGGAGCTGTTCAATCGTGGGGGCTTTCGGCATGGACCCGAATTTATCGGTGTGGTGTGGTCCGTGCGCCAGTCAAATGATCGAGTTCCGAATCGAGGAAGACAGCGCGGGCATGCGGTTGGACAAGTTCCTCCGCAAGAAGCTCGCGAACGTGCCCACCTCACACCTCTTCAAGATGATTCGCGTGAAGAAGGTGCGGGTGAACGGCAAGCGGGCCCAGCCAGAGCAGCCTCTGGCCGCCGGCGACACCATTTCCATCCGGGGGACCGAGGAGCAGCTCCTGGCCCCCGCCACCCCCGAGGAGCGCAAACCCCCACCCCCTCCCCCCGTAGACCCCAGCGAGCTGGTCATCCTCTTCGAGGACGACTGGATGATGGCGGTGGACAAGCCGAGTGGGATGGCCGTCCACACCGGGAGCGGCATCACCGGGGGGACGCTGGTGGACTACGTGCGCGCCTACCTGGGGCCCAAGGCAGTGCGCAACGACTTCGCCGCCAGCCCTGCTCACCGGCTGGACAGGGAGACGAGCGGCGTCATCCTGGTGGCCAAGCGCCGGCCGGCGATGGTCCACTTCACGGAACTCTTCACCAACGGACATCCCCGCAAGAGGTATCTGACACTGGTCAAAGGCCGGATGCCGAAGGACTCCGGGGTCATTAACCTCCCGCTCGCTGAACACCAGCAGACGGCCGAGTCCAAGGCCCGTCGCGGGGTGAACATGCAGGAGGCCGTGACTCGATGGAAGGTCATCAAGCAATCGGGCGAGGCAGCCCTCCTCTCCTGCGTCATCGAGACCGGACGCACTCATCAGATAAGAAGGCATCTGGCCGCCATTGGCCACCCGGTGGCCGGGGACAAGAAATACGGTGACTTCGGTTTCAACAGGGATGTGCGGGCCCGTTGGGGGCTCAAACGCCTGTTCCTGCATGCCGAGTTCATTGAATTTCCCCACCCGGCTCACGGGGGCAAGGTGGCGATGGAGGCGAAGATGCCCCCGGAGTTGAAGGACGTGCTCAAGCGCGCCGCGCTGGAACCCTCATGAGTATGAATCCCGAGAAGACCGATCGCTCCGAGTCGAAGCTGGTGCTCGACGGTGTTCCGCCCAAGCGCCCCATCTGGGTGCGCCTGCTGAAGTTCGCCGCCTGGGCCACCCTGACGGGAGCCACCGCGGCGGTGATTGCGGTGATGGGCGTGTACTACCACTTCTCCCAGGGGCTGCCGGACATCCCCAGGGTGGACCAGTACTGGCCGCCCATCGTCACCGAGGTCTACACCGACGACGCGGTGCTGGCCGGCGAGTTCTACCACCACCGGCGCAAGGTGGTGCCCTACGAGCGCATCCCCAAGCGGCTGGTGCAGGCCTTCATCGCCAGCGAGGACTCCAGCTTCTTCGACCACCACGGCGTGGACGTGCTGGGCACGGCGCGCGCTGGCTTCAAGACGATTCGCAAGAAGCTGGGCCTGGGCGGCAGCCTGCAGGGTGGCTCCACCCTGACGCAGCAGACGGCGAAGGCGGTGCTCATCTCCGCCGAGGGCTACGAGAGCGCCACCGCGAAGAACCTCACCCGTAAGATTCGCGAGGCCATCCTCGCCCGGCGCCTGGAGGAGGCGCTGACGAAGGAGGAGATCCTCTACCTCTACCTCAACAACGTCTTCCTCGGGCACCACAGCTACGGCGTGCAGAGCGCGGCGGAGAACTACTACCGCAAGGACGTGCGCGATCTGACGCTGGGGGAGATGACGCTGATCGCCGGCCTGCCGCAGGCGCCCAGCCGCTACTCGCCCTTCCTCAAGCCGGAGGCGGCGAAGAAGCGCCGCTCGTACGTGCTGCGCCGCATGTTCGAGGAGGGGATGATCTCCGCGCAGGAGCGCGAGCAGGCCGACGCCGAGCCGGTGCAGGTGTACCCGGTGGAGGACGTCTTCCACGAGTTCGCCCCGTTCTTCACCGAGCAGGTGCGCCGGGACGTGGTGGAGCGCTATACCAACAAGGTGCTGCTCAACGACGGCCTCAAGGTCTTCGCCACCATGGACAGCGAGCGCCAGCGTGCCGCGCAGGAGTCGGTGCTCGAGGGGCTGATGGCCATCGACAAGCGCCAGGGCTTCCGCGGGCCGGTACTGCAGCTGGCCACGGAGCAGGAGCGCAAGGCCTTCCTGGACAAGGCGAAGAAGGCGCTGGGCGACGAGAAGCTCCAGGAGAACAAGCTGTACGTGGGCCTGGTGACGAAGGTGGAGCCCGAGGGAGTGGAGGTGCAGGTGGGTCCGCACAAGGGCCTGCTGCCGCTGTTGGGCATGCGCTGGGCGCGCAAGGTGAACCCCGAGGGGTACTACCCGGGGCTGATGCTTACCTCCCCCAAGAAGGTGCTCAACCCGGGCGACGTCATCGTGGTGCGCCACGTGGTGAAGAAGGAGCTCACGGACGACAACGTCCAGTTCGACCGGAAGATGGACAAGGAAGTGCCGGAGGACGTGCCGCTCTTCCGGCTGGAGCAGGAGCCGGAGCTGCAGAGCGCGCTGGTGTCCATCGACCCGCACCGCCAGTACCTCACGGCGATGGTGGGCGGTTACGACTTCGACGCCAACGAGTTCAACCGGGCCTTCCAGGCGTGCCGCCAGCCGGGCAGCTCCTTCAAGCCGCTGGTGTACTCGGCGGCGCTGGAGCAGCTGGGGTGGACGGGCGCCACCATCATCGTGGACTCGCCCATCGTCGAGCACGATCCGGAGAACGGTGTCGCCTGGAAGCCGGACAACTACAGCGACGAGTTCCTCGGGGACGTGCTGCTGCGCACGGCGCTGGTGAACTCGATGAACATCCCCGCGGTGAAGACGTTCGCGGCGGTGGGCGTGAAGAACATGGCCGAGTGGAGCACGCGGCTGGGCCTCACCACGCCGATGAACCAGGACTTCTCGGCGGCGCTGGGCTCCTCGTGCGTGTACCCGTACGACCTGGCCAACGTGTACGCCGTCTTCAACCGCTACGGCCGTAAGAAGCCCACGTACTTCGTCCGCAAGATTGAGGACCGCTTCGGGCGCACGCTGGAGGACCACACGGCGTACGACGACGCGTGGGCGCCGCTGCAGGACCGGGTGGCGGCGGGCTATGCGCGGCTGTTCGAGCCGGGCGAGCAGGTGATGAGCCCCGAGACGGGCTTCATCACGACCACGCTCCTGCGCGGCGTGGTGGCGGAGGGCACGGGCGGCCCGGCGCAGAAGCTGGGCAAGCCGGCGGCGGGCAAGACGGGTACCACCAACGACTCCTTCGACACCTGGTTCGCTGGCTTCACTCGCGACCTGGTGACGGTGACGTGGGTGGGCTACGACAAGAACGAGCACCCGTTGGGCCGCTACGAGACGGGTGGCCGCGCGTCGCTGCCCATCTGGCTCAACTACATGAAGCCCGCGCTGGCGGCGCGTCCCCAGTCCGAGTTCTGGCCGCCCGAGTGGCTGCGCGACAACATGCGGCTGCTGCGCATCGACAAGAAGACGGGGAAGATCGCCTCGTCCGGGACGAAGGACGCCACCAACATCTGGTTCAAGAAGGGCACGCAGCCCGAAGACGTGGCCCCGGAGAAGGGCGCGGTCGGGGTGCAGGACTTCATCATGGGCGCGCCGTAGTCAGCGCGCCTTGCGCATGGCGGCGTCGAAGAGGGCGTTCGGCAGCCGCTTCACCAGGCCCATGACGCCGGCCATCTGCCAGGGGAAGCCGTACTGGGCCTCCCCGCGCAGGATGGCCTTGCCCATCAGCTCCACGGCCTCCTCCGTCTCCAGGAGGAAGGGCATGTTGAACTTGTTCTGCGCCGTCATCTCGCTCTTCACGAAGCCGGGGTAGATGCAGGTGACCTGGACGCCGGTGCCCCGGAGGTCCACTCGCAGGCTCTCCATGAAGATGTGGAGGAAGGCCTTGGAGGCGGAGTAGGCGGCGTTGCGCGGCAGGCCGCGGAAGGCAGCGAGACTGGCCACGCCCACCACGTGGCCCCGCTTGCGCTCCACCATCTGCGGGAGCACGGCGGACAGGGTGGCCGCGGCGCCGGTGACGTTGACGTCGATGGTCTTCTTCACCGTGTCCCAATTGATGCGCTTGCCGGACGTCTCCTGGCCGAAGCCGGCGTTGGCGATGATGAGATCCAACCCGCCACAGGCGGCGTCCAGCTCACGAATGCGGGCGAGGGTGTTGTCCGCGTCGGCGACGTCGAGCTCCACCGGCTCGATGTGAGCGCTGGCCGCGCGGGCCTCGTTGGCGAGCGCCTCCAGGTTCTCGCGGCGCCGGGCCGCGGCGTACACCTTGACGCCGCGCCGGGCGAACCAGAGCGCCAGCCCGCGTCCCAGACCGCTCGAGGCGCCCGTTACCAGCGCCGTGCGATAGCTCATCTCCGCCATGTGTGCTTCCTCCGGATGTGCTGGCGACTTCCTGCCATGGAACCGGGCGGCCTTCCAGGCCCTCGCCTTGAGGGCCACCCCAGGGGCGGGCGCTGGCAGGGGAGCGATCATGCTGTCGAGCGAAGCGGCCAGCCCATCTCCAGCGTGTAGCGACTGCTCCTAGAGGGGTCCGACGAGGAGGGTTCACATGGGATTTCTAGACCGCATCTTCGGTGGGGGCTCCTCCACCACGAGGCCGAGCCGGGGAGGGCCAGCGGTTCCCTCAGCCGATGAGCAGGCGCTGGCCCGTTATCGGTATCTGTTGAGGACGGCGCCGCCGGAAGCCATCGAGCAGGCCCATGCGGAGGCCTTCGCGCAGCTCACGCCCGAGCAACGAGCGCAGGTCCTCCGGGAGTTGGGCCAGGAACTGCCTCCGGCGGAACGGAGGGCGGCCGCCTCGAATGACCCGGATCCTCGAGCACTGGCGCGGATGGCGACGCGAGCGGAGTTGCGTCAGCCCGGGACGTTGGAGCGCTCCTTCGGAGGGAGCAGCCTCGGCGGCATGTTCGCTGGGAGCCTGTTGGGCAGCATCGCGGGGACGGTCATCGGCTCGGCGATTGCCCACCAGTTTCTGGGCGGCTTCGACGAAGGGGGCTGGGGCGAGGAGGGCGGGCTGGAGTCGGCCCAGGTGGAGGACGCGGCTGCCGACGACACTGGCTTCGGGGATGACGTCGGCGGGGACCTGGGTGACTTCGACGTGTGACACCGCTGGACGATGAGCGGAAGGGGGACGAGAGATGGCTTGGAATTCTGCTGTAGGGGGGATGATTGCCGCCGAGGCTCCGGCCTCCGAGAGGGCGACCTTCATCCGGAAGACGTATCTCCATCTCGGGGGCGCGGTGCTGGCCTTCATCGCGGTGGAGGCGGCGCTGCTCAACTCACCGCTGGCGCAGCCGCTCGTGCAGACGATGCTCGGTGGGCGCATGAGCTGGCTCATCGTCCTGGGCGCCTTCATGCTCGTGGGATGGGTCGCTGACCGGTGGGCTCGCTCCGCGACGTCTCCCGCCATGCAGTACCTCGGGCTCGGCCTCTATGTGGTGGCGGAAGCCATCATCATGCTCCCGCTCCTCTACGTAGCGGCCTACTTCTCCAAGGACCCGAACATCATCGCCAAGGCGGGAGTGCTCACCGGGCTCGTGTTCGTGGGGCTGACGGGGACGGTCTTCCTCACCAAGCGCGATTTCTCGTGGCTCCGTCCCGCGTTGATGATCGCCGGGTTCGCGGCACTGGGGCTGATCGTCGTCTCGCTGATCTTCGGCTTCACCCTGGGGACGCTCTTCGCGGCCGTGATGGTCGTGGTCGCGGCGGGGTACATCCTCTACTACACGTCCAACGTCCTCCATCACTACCCGGTGGGCTCACACGTCGCGGCGGCGCTGGCCCTGTTCTCGTCCGTGGCCCTCTTGTTCTGGTACATCCTGCGCATCTTCATGGACCGGCGTTGACGCGCAGGGGTTGGAAGACAACGCCATCCAACCCCAGGCGCTGGCACGCCTCCACGAAACGCCCGGTGCAGACGTTGACGTTGCAGTAGTCCTCCAACCGGAACAGGTCGAGGTGGTTGGGAAGGGTGGAGGCGTCCAGTATCAGGACATCCGGGAGGGGGTGCATCAGGCGGCCACAGCGGGGACAGGGAGGTTGAGGGTTGGGGGGAAGGCAGTCGGGGTGCAGGCGGCCCACGGGCAGGAGCTCCAGCTCGAGCAATTCGGGTGAGTGGCGTTGGCGGAAGCGCAGGGCGGTTGGGCAGCCCTTGAGTCCTCTGAGCCCCTCGGTCTGGAGTTTGTTCAGGGCCTCGCGCTGAATCAGCAGCAGCCCGGAGAAGTCCGTGAACAGTTGCCCGAAACGGCCCTGGGCCTTGCCCTCGAGCGGGCCGAATCCCGCTCCTGGCTCCAACTGCGCACCCGGAGGCAGCAGGGGCCGTACCAGCTCGCACAGCCGCTCATATTCCTCAATGGGTTCGGCCCGGGGAGTCTCGAAGTCGGCCAGAGCGGCAATTGGCGTCAAATCAACCGAAGGGTAAACGTTGGCGCCCCCGCTCCAGGTGTCCTGACACAAGGGGCAGTAGACGCCCGGCAGCCCCCATCGAGGCGAGGCGTCAACAAAGCCCGTGTAACCTGCGGACCTGTCTTCCTGAATGATGAAATAGTCCATGTGCTTGGTCTCGGTTCCCTGGTCAGTTGCAATAGTAGGGAATGAGCGGACCATTCACGCCAAATCGCATCATGAGCTCGCCCGCGAACCGCCAGATGTCCTCGGCTTTGGCGGTTCTGTTGTTCTTGGCCATGAACTGCCGCCAGGCCTCATTCCATTGCCCTCCTTCTGGCCCGCCACTGTGCAGCCATTGGTGGAAGCTCCTGGGCAGACGGACGGTGAAGGCGTGGATGTCGATGTTCCGGCGTTTGACCCATGTCGCAAGGGTTTTTTGTTGAGGAAAGATGTGGTGCTTCTCGTAGGGCTCCTTCGGGGGAATGTTGCACATCCAGTGGCGCAGTTGCCTGGGCACGAACCGGTCGCGCGTCTTCCAGTTGTGTCAGGGGATTTCGAAGACGGGATCCGCATAGGTGGGCGCCGCCACGGGGTGTCCCCACCAGCGATTGGGCGTGTCCGCCAGCGGAGAGCGCAGCTCCGTCGCGACGTTGGAATCCGTTGGAGGACGTAGCCCCGTCCCAGGAAACACCATGGGAGGGCGGGCCACCGGGAGGCTTCCCCTCGCCAGGACGATGGGATGGGCCTCTTCTTCCTCCTCTTCCACTATGTCCTGGCAACGCCAGATGGCGCAGCGTTCCCCGTCACACAGTGGCACCACGCAGGTCGGGTCCGCGCGAGCTTCCTCCCAGGAGGACGACACGGTCTCGGGGACCTCGTCCTCCCGCACGATGGGGGATGAAGCCGCGCAAGCGGTCACCAACAGGACGAGGAGTGGGAGGCCCTTCCTGAGAATCAAGCGGCGCATGGGGCCCAGCTTATTCCCGCGTGTCAGCCCGCTCCATCACCACCACGATGGCGCGTCTCCTACGGATGCTGGCCGAGCCCTCCCGCCTCTACTTCTGCACGATGCTCTGCGCCGCCTTGATGGCCTGGTCCTGGCCGGCGGACGTGTCGAGCTTCACCACGTGCGGCACCGTCAGTCCCTTCTGGGCCGCGGGCCGCTGCTCGATGGCCGCCAGCCAGCGTTGCAGGTTCGGCAGCCCGTCGAGGGACACGCCCGCCCAGTCATGCACGCGCACCCAGGCCCAGTTCGCGATGTCGGCGATGCTGTACTCGCCCGCCAGGTACTCGCTCTCCCCCAGCCGCGTGTCGAGCACCGTGTAGAGCCGCCGGGTCTCGTTCTGGTAGCGCGCGATGGCCGCGGGAATCTTCTCCGGGAAGTAGCGGAAGAAGACGTTGGCCTGTCCCTGCATGGGTCCCACTCCGCCCATCTGAAACATCAGCCACTGTGTCACCCGCGAGCGGCCCTTGCGGTCCGACGGCAGCAGCTTCCCCGTCTTCTCCGCCAGGTAGAGCATGATGGCTCCCGACTCGAACACCGCGAAGTCTCCCTCCTCGCGGTCCACGATGGCCGGGATGCGCCCGTTGGGGTTGATCTTCAAGAACCCCGGTTGCTTCTGCTCGCCCTTGCCGATGTCCACCGGCTTCACCGTGTACGCCAGCCCCAGCTCCTCCAGCGTCACGGACACCTTGTGCCCATTGGGCGTCGCCCACGTGTACAGGTCAATCATGCTCCGAATACCCCCTGCAGCACCTCGCGGTGGTAGTTGCTGCTGCCTGTGTGCGTGGAGTGCCACTTCGCCGACTGGCTCAGCCGGCTGACCACCGCCTCGAACTCGGCCTGGCTCACGTCCCGCAGGGACATGTACAGGCGTGCCGCGCCCTGCAGGTACGAGAAGAGCGGGTGCACATCCGTCCCGTCCGGCCTGCGGCGCAGCTGGCGGAACAGTCGCTCGAACTCGTCATCCGTCTCGGGCCTGCCCTGTGCTGCGCAGTAGTTGGCGGCCGTCGACTCCAGCAGCAGGAAGAAGGGCTGGTACTGCGGCGGGGGCGTCTTCGACAGGTCCGGCGGCACCGCCGAGCCCGTCCAGAGCTGCGAGATGGGCTTGAGCTGCACGAGGATCAACCCCTCGTTGCCCATCACTGGCACCTCCCCGAGCAACTTCATCACCTTCTTGTTCTCGTCGCGCTGGATGGCCACGCGCAGCATCTCCGGCTGCTCCACCTTCAGGCCCGCACGCTGCAACTTCTCCACGGCTTCACGATCCACGTCTCACCCCAGCACCTGTGAACGTCATCCAGGTCTCCACTCCGGCGCGCCTCACCGGCCCAGTACGGACCAGTAGGGTTTGAGCGCCTCACGGCTGCGCTGGAGCGCCGCCGCCGCTTCCCTCGAGACCCCCTTCGGGAAGCTGTCCTTTGTCTCTCCGGCCATCACCTCCACACAGGCGTGCACCGATTGCGAGAGGCCCTCCAGCGAATAACCTCCCTCAAGCATCAGCACCAGCCGCCCCTTGCAGGCGCTCTCCGCCACGTCCCTCAGCGCCGTGCACATGGCCGCGAAGCCGCGCTCGGTGAGCATCATGTCCGCGAGCGGGTCATCCCGGTGCGCGTCGAAGCCCGCGGATACCAGCACCAGGTCCGGCTTGTAGGCCTGCGCCACCGGCAGAAAGAGGTCTTGGTAGAGCGCCCCGTAGTCCGCGTCCGTTGCACCCCCCGGAAGCCCGCAGTTGAGGGTGTAGCCAGCGCCCGGGCCCTCGCCCACTTCGAAGGGCGCGCCCGTGTCCGGGTAGTAGGGATACTGGTGCACCGACATGTACAGCACGTCGCGCCGCTGCCAGAAGGCCGCCTGCGTGCCGTTGCCATGGTGCACATCCCAGTCGAAGATGAGCACTCGCTCGGCGCCCTGACGGCGCGCGGCCTCCGCGGCGATGGCCACGTTGTTGAAGAGGCAGAAGCCCATGGCCCGGTCCGGCTCGGCGTGGTGCCCTGGTGGCCGCACCAGTGCGAAGGCGTTGTGTGCCCGCCCCGCCAGCACCTCCTCCACTGCCTGCACCGAAGCCCCCGCCGCCAGCACCGCCGCGTCATACGTGTCCGGTGAGGTCAAGGTGTCCGGGTCGATGACCTCGTGTCGGCCTCGCAGCCCCCGCAGGTAGTCACGCAGCCGCTGGGTGTGCACCGCGGCGAGCTCCTCCTCGGTGGCCGGGCGAGGGGCCCGCCGCTCGGCCCCCGAGATGGGCTCCATGTTGAGCAGGTCCAGGATGCTGGACAGCCGCTCGGGGCACTCGGGGTGCTCGGGGCCCGGGTCGTGCCGGAGGAAGAGGGGATCGGTCAGCAGCAACGTCTGGGTCATGGCACGGGCTCCCACCCATCCAGTATGGCGCGGACGCACTCTGGGCGCCTGCTCTCTCTCTCCCCGAGCGGGGGATTGGCACTCCTCGCCCCAGGAGGGACCGCCGGTTTCTTGCCCTTCGAGGCCCAACCTTCCTACAGTCGCGAGGCCTTGCTCCGACGCCTGAAAAAGCCCGGCCTCCGGGTCGCCCTCTTCGGTATCTTCACCTTCGCCCTGGTCATCATCCTCGGGGCCCTTCACATCTCCATCTCCTGGATGGTCTCGAGCTACCTCGAGTCCAGGCTCCTGGAGCATGGCCATGCCAAGGCTCGGGAGCTCGCCAGCATCCTCACCCGGCCGGATGCGGACACGCTCGCCATGCGGGCCATCGGCGGGTTGGCAGAGGCGGACAAGGACTTCAAGTACGCTGCCATCGTCGCCAGCAATGGGAGCATCCTCCTGGAGGGCGGCGAACAGCCCGAGCGGCTCACCGAGTGGCTCGGCCAGCTCTCCCGGTTGGGGCCCTCGTCGGAGTTCACGCTGCCCAACGGGGACCGGCTCCTGTCCGAGTCCGCGCAGGGGCCGCAATGTGGGACCGGGGAGTGTCGGCTCATCGTGGTGGTGGACTTCGCGCCCCTGCGCGACATCCTCAGTGAGCTCTTCTTTCTGCTGTTGGCGGCCTTCGTCATCGGCCTGTCCTTGGTGGTGGGCCTCATCTACGTCGTCACGCACAAGCTCATCCTCCGCCCGCTGGACCGCATGATGGCGGTGGCTCGCAAGATGGCCGAGGGCGACCTCACCAGCCGGGTAACGGTGGACGGCATCGGGAGCGGCGAGCTGGGCCAACTGGCCGAGGCGCTCGACGGCATCGGCCAGTCGTTGCGCAAGACGCTCGGCCAGGTGCGCGGCGTGTCCGAGGTGGTCTCCGGCGTCATCGAGCAGCTCTCTCGCGCCGGCACCACGGTGTCCTCGGGTGCCTCCACCATCCAGGGACGCGTGGAGGAGACGTCCTCGTCCATGGAGCAGATGCTGGCCAGCTTGCGCGGCATCGCGGAGAACGTGGAGGTGCTCTACCAGAGCGCCGAGGAGAGCAGCTCCTCCATCATGGAGATGGCCGCCACCAACGACGAGGTGGCCGAGAACGTCCAGGCCATGGCCGCCAGCGTGGAGGAGACCACCAGCGCCATCGAGGAGATGACCTTCTCCATCAAGGAGGTCGCCAAGAACATCGACGAGCTGCGCGACTCCACCCAGGAGACGTCCTCCTCCATCAGTCAGATGGACAGCTCCATCGGCCAGGTAGAGGCCAACGCCAACGAGACGGCGCGCCTGTCCGAGCAGGTGTCCGAGGACGCCAAGACGGGCGTGGACGCCCTGCGCAAGACGATGCAGGGCATGGACCGCATCAAGGAGTCCAGCCTCGGTACTTCGGCCGTCATCGACAGCCTGGGCCGGCGCATCTCCGAGATTGGCAACATCCTCAACGTCATCGACGACGTGGCCGAGCAGACCAACCTGCTGGCGCTCAACGCCGCCATCATCGCCGCGCAGTCGGGCGAGCACGGCAAGGGCTTCGCGGTGGTGGCCGATGAGATCAAGGACCTGGCCGAGCGCACCGGCGCGTCCACCAAGGAGATCGCCGACCTCATCAGCCGCGTGCAGGATGAGAGCCGCAACGCGGTGCAGGTGATGAACCAGGGCGTGCGCAACGTGGAGGAGGGTGTGCAGTTGGGCCGCGAGGCCGAGGGCACCCTGCGCAAAATCAACGACAGCGCGCAGAAGTCCACGCAGATGGTGAAGGCCATTGCCCGGGCCACGGTGGAGCAGGCCAAGGGCAGCAAGCAGGTGACGCAGGCCATCCACCGCATCTCCGAGACGGTGCAGATGATCTCCAAGGCCTCCAACGAGCAGGCCAAGGGCGGCGAGCAGATCATGAACAGCGCCGAGCGGATGAAGGCCATCACCGCTCACGTGCAGCGCAGCAGCCAGGAGCAGGCGCACGGCAGCAAGCAGATCACCCGCTCCATCGAGAACATCAACGAGATGGTGACGCACCTCAACCGCGCCCAGAAGGAGCAGACCAAGGGCAGCGAGCAGGTGCTCAAGGCGGTGGAGGCCATCAAGGGCGTGTCCGAGCACCAGACGCGCTCGGTGAAGGGGCTGGAGGAGGCCATCGACAGCCTCCAGCGTCAGTCCGAGGTGCTCCGCGCCGAGATCCGGCGCTTCAAGGTGTGAGGGCGGGGGCGCGCGAGGAATCTCGTGCGCCCGGCCCGGCACTCAAATAGTGGAGGGGCACCATGTCCTCGCCCCGAGCGGTGTCAGAGCGTGCGGTCGTCTTCCTGATCGGCGCGGTCCAGTTCGTCAACATCCTGGACTTCGTGATGGTGATGCCGCTGGGCCCTGATTTCGCGGCGGCGCTGGGCATCCCCACCAACCAGATTGGCAACATCGGCGCGGCGTACACGGCGGCGGCGAGCGTGGCGGGAGTGGCGGGCAGCTACTTCCTGGACCGCTTCGACCGGCGCAAGGCGTTGGCGGTGGCCATGCTGGGGCTGGTGGTGGCCACGGCGGCGGGAGGCTTCGCCACGGGCCTCACGTCGCTGCTGGTCGCGCGGGCGATGGCGGGCCTGTTCGGTGGTCCGGCCACGTCGCTGTCCATGTCCATCATCGCGGACGTCATCCCCGCGGAGCGGCGCGGGCGGGCCATGGGCGGGGTGATGGGGGCCTTCTCGGTGGCCTCCGTGCTGGGCGTCCCCCTGGCCCTGAAGGTGGCGGTCTGGGCGGACTGGCGCATGCCCTTCTTCGTGGTGGCGGGCCTGGGGTTGCTGGTGGTGGCCGGGGCCATCTTCTTCCTGCCCCCCGTCCGCGGGCACCTGGAGCGCGAGCGAGGCCCCACGGTGAGCGTGAGGGAGTTGTTCACCCGGACGGATGTGCTCCTGTCCTACTCGCTGACGATGCTGCTCAACGTGGCGGGCTTCGTCATCATCCCCCACATCTCCGGCTACGTGCAGCACAACCTGGGCTACCCGCGCGAGGAGCTGGAGTTCATCTACTTCGCCGGTGGGCTGGTGAGCTTCGTGACGCTGCGGGTGGCGGGCAAGGCCGTGGACGCGCTGGGCTCGTTCCGGGTGGGCGCGGTGGGCGCGGTGCTGTTCATCGGCACGCTCTACATCACCTTCATCCACTTGCCGGCGGGTGTGCCCCTGGTGGCCATCTTCGCGTGCTTCTTCCTCTCCAACGGGGTGCGCAACGTCGCCGCTAGCACGCTCACCTCGCGGGTGCCGGAGCAGGCCATCCGCGCGCGCTTCATGTCCTTCCAGTCGGCCGTGCAGCACCTGGGCGCCGCGGCTGGGGCCTCTTTGTCCTCGAGGCTGCTGACGACCCTGCCCGACGGACAGCTCGTGGGGCTGAACCGGGTGGTGCTGGTGTCCATGGCCGTCACGCTCACCCTGCCCGTCATGTTCTTCCTGGTGGAGCGCCAGGTGCTGGCGCGCAGCCGGGGGGCCGCCACCCCGCTCGTCGCCCCCGTACCTGTGGCCTCCGACGGTGGGGCTCCTCATGGCTGAGCACACCCCGGGTGGGGGTGGGGCGATCTGCCCCGTGCTCACCCCAGGGGGATGGAGAACAGGGAGGCAGGCGAACAGAGGGTAGACCAATCGGGTTGCACCCCGCCGCTCGGGGCGCGATAACCCCGGGGCGGTTCTGGAGCCATCCGTTCATGTTCAACATCGGCGCAGGCGAGCTCATCCTCATCGTGGTGGTGGCACTGCTGGTCCTCGGGCCGCAGAAGCTGCCCGAGTTCGCGCGGACCATCGGCAAGTTCGTGCGCGAGTTCCGCCGGCAGACCGATGAGGTCCGCACCGTGGTGGAGCGCGAGTTCTACAAGATGGACCAGGAGATCCTCGACGACCCCCGTCCTCCGGTCCACCCGGCCACCCCGGCAGTGCTGCCCTCGCCGGTGCCCGCGGCAGTGCCCGTGACGCCGGCCGTCCCTCCGGAGACCCAGGCCGCCGCTGCCCCTCTGGAGACCGCGGGGGCCGTGGCCGTGGCCTCGGAAACCCCTTCTCCCACCGCCGAGCCGTCTGCCACCGAGGCCGCGGAGCCGGATGCCCTCCCGCGTCTGGAGCCCGTTCCGGGCACGGTGGCGCGCAACGCCCCCAAGAGCGGCTAGCCCTCGAGATTCGAGCCCGTGGATAACGAACTTCGGATGAGTCTGGCGGAGCACCTGACGGAGCTCCGCTCCCGCCTTCTCAAGTGCACGCTGGCGGTGTTGGTGCTGGGCGCCGCGGCGCTGGTGTTCGCCAAGCCCATCTTCGGCGTCCTGATGAAGCCGGTGCTGGACGCGCTGCCGGCCGAGGGCCGTTCGCTCGTCTACACCTCGGGCATCGAGGAGCTGAACGTCCTCATGAAGGTGGGCGTCTACTGCGGCATCTTCCTGACGACGCCCGTCATCCTCATGCAGATCTGGGGCTTCGTGTCGCCGGGGCTGTACCCGGACGAGCGCCGGTACGCGGGACCCTTCGTGTTCCTGGGCTCCTCGGCGTTCCTGGCGGGAGCGCTGTTCTGCTACTTCGCGGTGCTGCCCTCGATGTTCAAGTTCCTCCTCAACGACGAGGAGGGCCTGGCGATCTCCCAGCGGCTGGACGTGGGGCGGCTGAGGGCGGACGACGCGCTGCGCTTCCTGCGCATTGGTGACGCGGAGCGGGCGGGACTGCTGGCGAAGGATGCGAGCACGGCGCTGAAGGCGGACGGACTGGGGCAGATGCCAGAGGCCACGCGGGCGCCCTCGGAGAGCGTGGAGCTGGCGGCACGGCTGGACGGGCTGGGGCGGCTGGTGGACGCGGCGGCGGACGGTTTCGGGGTGCCGGCGCGCAGCGTGCTGCGGCAGACGGTGGAAAAGCGGGCGGAGGCGGTGGAGGCGTACGCGAAGGAAGACTACGGAGCGTCGGCGAAGGCCATGGACGAGGCGGCGAGCCTGCTGGCCGGGGTAGCGCCTACGCGCGCCGAGGAGCTGTCGGGGCTGTGGCGGCTGGAGAAGGAGCTGGCGCTGGGCAAGGCGCGGCACGTGGCGGCGGCGTGGACGAAGCCGATGCTGACGATGAACGAGCAGCTCTCGCTGGTGCTGCTGCTGCTCCTGTCGTTTGGCGTCATCTTCGAGCTGCCGCTGGTGATGGCGCTGCTGGGCCTGGTGGGCATCGTGAAGTCGGGCTGGCTGATGAAGTACCAGCGGCACGCGTTCGTGGTGTGCCTCATCGCGGCGGCGATCCTCACGCCCACGGGTGACGTGGTGAACCTGTCGCTGATGGCCGGTCCGATGCTGCTCTGCTACGAGATGGGCGTGCTGGCGGTGTGGCTCATCGAGCGCAGGCGAGGGAAGCAGGAAGCCGAGACGAGCATCACCCCGACGACGGGAGCCTGAGCCGCTATCTCCCCGCCCCATTTCCTCCGCCCCATTTCCCCTCTCCCTTCGGGAGAGGGTCCCCCCGTCGTTCAAAGGGGGGGCAAGCCCCCCGGGGTGAGGGTATCGAGGGCCCCAGGTTGAGCCCTCTCCCTTTGGGAGAGGGACGGGGTGAGGGTATCGAGGTTCCCAGGTTGAGCCCCCCGCTACGGGCGCACGGACTGCCACTCCGAGTCGCTCGCGCTCTGCATCTGGTTGAGCCAGTTCATGAGGGACACGCCCTGTGAGCTCAATGCTGCCGGCCTGACCAACATCGTGTGTCCCTGTCCGGTGGTGAGGAAGGAGCGGGTATTGGGCAGCGGCTCGAGCACCGTGGAGTCGAGGTCCCGAATCGCGCTCTGGAATTCGTCGGCGGACAGCCCCAGGTAGGTCCGGATCGTCTGGTCCCGCTCCGAGGACAGGAGCGCCATCCGGTCGTTGGGGTACTTCCTGGAGAGCGCCGTGTAGAGCGCTGAGAAATCATCCTTCACGGCCGGATCGATGGCATCGAAGACAGGGGCATAGTTCCAGGCGTTGGCCCAGGCCTCGCGGAGGGCGGGGGAGATGGCGTTGTTCTTGAGCATCGGCCCGGAGTCATCGATGAGGAAGACCTTCGCGTTGGGGAAGGTGGAGCGGACGAGATCGTAGTTGAGCGTCGCGCCGAAGCCGCCCGCGCTCGAGCCGGTGACGACCACCTGCTCGGGGTTGGGGACGGTGGTGGCGATGCGGGCGAGGAAGGCCTCGGTGTTCGCCCGTCCCCTGTGGTGGAACGTCGTGGTGGTGGTGCCGTTGGTGTAGACGGCATCCGCGTTGCCGATGTGCAGGTCTCCGGTGCAGTACGGGATGAAGAACAGGTTCCAGTCCTTGTACGGGTTGTTCGCGAGCCGCCGGTCGAGGATGGAGTCCGGGAGGATCGTCGAGGCGAGGGACTCGAACTGGGTCTGGGTGAAGGGCCCGTGCGAGGAGGTATTGCGCTGCACGCAGGTGCTGGAGTCCCAGCAGGCGCCGCCGCCATTGAAGAAGATGAGCAGGTTCTTGCTGTCGCTGAGGTTGGTGCCGATGCCGGTGGGCGTGCCCTCGTCGCAGGTGGAGTTGGGGAAGTCGACCCAGCTCCACGTGTTCTCCGGGGGGGTGATGGGAGGCTCTTCCCGCTCACACCCCGTGCCCATCACCAGTACCGCGCTGAGTACAGCCAACAGGTCTCTTGCCATCAGCGGCAGCCGCATCTTCTGTGTCCTCGTCGGTTGCAGGGAGGTCACATGGTAGCGAAGACTCGTCTCGGACGACGCTCCAGGAGGGTGAGATGTCGCTGCAACGGATGGCCAGTCCAGTCTCTCGATGGGTCTTGGGATGGGCGCTGTTGATGGGCCTCGCGGGCAGCGGTACGGCCCGGGCGCAGTGGGATTGCTACTCGCCCCAGCCCGGCCATCCCACATTGGCGGAGAAGACAGCGTTCATCGATGAGCTCAAGACCTACGCCCAGGAGGCGGAGGCGAGCTGGGGCACGCCCGCAGCCGCGCTGCTGGCCATGGCCGCCAATGAGTCCGGCTATGGATTCACGCGCATCGGTCTCTACGCCAACAATCTGTACGGGTGGAAGTGGACCAGCTCGGAGGCGGCCGGCGGGCGGCCCTCGTATGTGCTGGCGTGCCAGCCCTCGTGGGACCCGAACAACAAGTACGTCAGCTTCAGCAGCCGGCGCGAGGCGGTGCTCTTCATCGGGATGAAGCTGGCCACGCTCGCGCGCTACAAGCCCGTCACCGAGCGCTACGTCTCGGACATCCGCAACGGGGTGGCCGTCACCACGGCCGTCAACCGCTGGGTCCAGGGGATTCAATCCGCTGGCTACAACCCCTACGCCTCCTACGTCACCAAGACGGTCTCCTACCTCAACAACTACCTGTCACCGAGCAGCACGTACTCGGCCACCTCCAACCTCTACAAGTACTCGCCAGTGACGGGGGCGGTGGAGGACGTCTGGGTCTCTATCGACGCGCCGACTCCGGGGGCCACCGTGTCCGGGAATGTGGCCTTCAACGCCTCGGTGGGCGGCGGTGCCGTGGATACCGTGAAGCTCTACAGCCGCCGTGATGGCGCCACCGAGTGGTACGCGCTCGCCTCGGACACCACCGCGCCCTACGGGGCTACCTGGGCCACCAACCCCTGGGTGGCCGATGGAGCGTACGAGCTCAAAGCCGAGGCGTGGAAGGGCACGGTGCTCAAGGCCACCGGCACCGTCCGGGTCCTGGTGAAGAACGCAGCGGCCTCCGTGTCCTTCTCCTCGCCCTCCAGTGGCGCCCTCGTCTCGGGCAACGTCTCGCTGCAGGCCGGGGTGAGTGGAGCCACCGTGGAGGGCGTGCGCTTCTACAGCCGGACCGCGGGGACCTCGGACGCGTGGTACCTCCTCAACACGGACACCACGTCGCCCTACGCCATCTCCTGGGCCACCAACCCCTGGGTGAACGACGGCGACTACGAGTTGAAGGCCGAGGCCTTCCAGGGCTCCAGCGTGGTGGCCACCGGCCTCACCTCGGTGACGGTGAAGAACGCCACCGCGCAGACGTACTGGGTGGACTTCACCTCCCCGAGGAACGAGGCCCAGGTTGCGGGCTCCGTCGGGGTCCAGCTCTCCGCGGGCGGGCATCCCCTCAACGACGCCGATACCGTCAAGCTCTACAGCCGCGCAGCCGGCTCCACGGGGAGTTGGTACCTCATCACCACCGACTCCAGCGCGCCCTTCGAGCCCACCTGGGCCACGAATCCCTGGGTCGCGGATGGCAGCTACGAGCTGAAGGCCGAGGCGTACCGGGCGGGCTCGCTGGTTGCCAGCAAGGTCATCACCGTGGCCGTGCAGAACGTGGACACCACGCCTCCCTCCGTGTCCCTCACCGCGCCGGCGGACGGCTCCATCGCCCAGGGCAACGTCACCCTCTCCGCCAGCCCGAGTGACGCGAGCAGCATCTCCCGAGTGGAGTTCTACAGCGACTCGGGCAACTACCTCCTGGCGACTCGGACGAGCGCGCCCTGGTCCATCTCCTGGGCCACGGACCCGTGGGTGAAGAATGGCTATCAGACGTTGGTGGCGCGGGCGTGGGACACCGCGGGCAACGCCTCCGAGTCGCGCGTCACCGTGACGGTGGACAACCCGGGCAGTGGCATCACCCTCAACAACGGCCTGGACAACACCAGCCTGTCCTTCCGTGTGGGAGGCAGCGCGTACTGGTACGGCGACGACAAGTACTACTACACGGGGAACGACTCGGCCCGGAGCGGGCAGGTGGGCCACGGCCAGACGAGCACGCTCGAGTTCACCGCCGAGGGCCCGAGGACGCTCCGTTTCATGTGGCGGGTGAGCTCGGAGCAGTACGCCGACTACCTGGAGCTGTGGATCGACGGCGTGAAGAAGAACAGCATCTCGGGCGAGACGGTGTGGGCCGCCCAGTCCTGGTGGCTGGCCGCGGGGAGCCACTCCGTGCAACTCATCTATCGCAAGAGCGGCAGTGGCTCGGCCGGCACCGACGCGGGCTGGGTGGACTTCCTGCGGCTGGAGTGAGGATCAGAACGGCGTCTCGTAGCGGATGCCCGCGCGCAGCATTTCCGTGGGGTACAGGGTGCCGCGCCACACGATGCCTCCGCGCCGCCACCCGAGCCACCCCGAGCGCAGCATGAGGAACACGAAGAGCAGCGTGCCCACTGGGTACGCGAGCGTGGCCAGAAGGGGGCGTCGAAGCACATGGCTGGCCAGGGCACACGTTGCGAGCGCCATTCCCGTGCCCGCCAGCCCCGCCACGCGCAGCCACTCGGGCCACCCGGGAGCCAGCGCGAGCAGGGGCGCGGTCTCGATGAGCAGGAAGAGGAGGCACGAGAGCACGAGGCGCGTGTTGCTCAACTGCCCCAGCACTCCGAAGCCGCTCTTCTCGCAGCCACGGGCCATGGCCCTCATGGACGGGTAGAGCTCCACACTCACGCGGTCGAGCGCGTGGGCCACCCCGCAGCGGCCCCCGGCGCGCTTGACCATCTGCCCGAAGGCGGCGTCATCGGCGATCTCCAGCTTGAGCCACTCGAAGCCGCGGGTGCGCGCGAGCATGTCGCGGCGCACGAGGTTGAAGACGCCAGCGCCCATCGAGGCGGAGGAGGTGGGGTCCGCCACGCGGTGGAGCCGGGCCGCGGTGCCGATCATCCGCATGGTGGTGGAGACAGCCGTGTCCAGCAGGAAGGTCGTGGGCCGCAGGCGGAAGAGCACCGTGAGGAAGTCCCAGGAGCGGGCCTCGCACAGGGCCATGGCGCGGCGCACGGTGTCCGGGGCGAAGTGCACGTCCGCATCCGTGAAGAGCAGCCAGTCACCGGTGGCGGCCTCGGCGCCGCGGTGGAGCGCGTGCAGCTTTCCGAGCCAGCCCTCGGGGAGGTGGGTGATGTGGAGTGCCTTCACCCGCGCGTCCGCTGCGGCGAGCCGGTCCACCAGGGCGCTCGTCCCATCGCTGGAGCGGTCGTCGATGAGCACCACCTCCAGCTCCGGGTAGTCCTGCGCGAGGCGCGAGGCCACGGCGGCCTCCAGTGAGTCCACCTCGTTGCAGGCGGGAATGACGAGCGACACCCGGGGCCACCGGGTCGGCTCGGGGATACCGGGTGCTCCCAGGCGAGGCAGCGCCTGCTCCAACCGCATGAAGCCCCACATGCCCATGAGCCAGTACACGCAGCTCAGGCCCACCAGCACCGCGAAGGCTCCCACCAGGATGGTCATGTCCGTTTCTCTCCCTGGACACCCCCTGTTTTCAAGGGACGTGCCGCTCCCGTCTCCTCGGAGGGCACTGGAGCTGACAGGGGCCTCGCGTGTCAGGGAGTCCGGGCGGGGGCGGAGGCGCCTGACATCGTGTCTCGCGCCCGGTGGGTGACCGAGGTGTCTCGGCCGTGGTACGCAAGCACCCGATGGTGACTCCCCGCCGCCGCCTGGCGATGAATCTGCTCTACCTTCGTGCGCTGCTGCGTCGCTTCCGCACGACGGTCCTCATGGCGGTGTTGCTCTTCGGCTGCATGCCGCTGGTGTACCGCTGGCGCCATATCGGGCCAGACGGGCATGGGGTGAGCCTGGGCAAGGCGCTGCGCCACGTCTACTTCCTGCTCTATGGGCAGCCGTCGCTGGACGTGGATGACAGCCTGCTGATGTTCCTCGACATGGTCATCCCGCCGGTGGGCATCGCGGTGCTGGTCGACGGAGTGGTGCGCTTCGCCTATCTCTTCTTCGCCAAGCACCGGCAGGACAAGGAGTGGTTCGAGGTGATCGCCGAGACGTTCAATGGGCACGTGGTGGTGTGCGGCGCGGGGCGCGTGGGGTACCGGGTGGTGGTGCAGCTGCGCTCGCTGGGCAAGGACGTGGTGGTGGTGGAGAAGCGCGAGGAGGCTTCCTTCGTGGCCGTCCTGCGCGACGAGCAGGTGCCGCTGCTCATCGACGACATCCGCAGCCCGCAGTGTCTGCCGCGCACCAACGTGAAGAAGGCGGCGGCCATCGTCTGCGCCACGGACGACGACCTGGCCAACCTGAACATCGCGCTGGACGCGCGGCGGATGAACCCGAACATCCGCGTGGTCATCCGCCTCTTCGACGATGACCTGGTGGCCAAGGTGCGCGACACCTTCAAGGCCGAGGCGCTGAGCAGCTCGTCGCTGGCGGCCCCCGCC
Source organism: Archangium lansingense (assembly GCF_026626635.1). Lineage (GTDB taxonomy): Bacteria > Myxococcota > Myxococcia > Myxococcales > Myxococcaceae > Archangium > Archangium lansingense. Next base: position 10,915,554 of record NZ_JAPNKA010000001.1, on the reverse strand, counting down.
ATGGCGCTGGCGGCGTTGGATCCGCGCATCATCCACTCGTTCCGAATCGGCACGCACCTGATGGTGGTGTCCGTCTTCGAGGCGCGGCTGGGGTTGCCGGGGCTGACCATCTCCGAGGTGAGAGATCGCTTCGGAGGGCTGGCGCTGTCCATGCGCCGGGGGGGCAGCGGTGACGAGTGGCTGCACCCCGCTGGCGACACGCGCATCCAGGCGGGGGACATGGTGACGCTCCAGGCCGAGTACAAGGAGTACAAGCAGCTGCGCGCCTTCACCATGGAGGCGGAAGCCCCCGTGTATGCCCATCACGGCGGGAGCTGAGCCCGGACTTCACTCCTCGCGGTGCTGGAGGCGCTCCAATTCGGCCGTCAGCTCCGCGATGCGGCGCTCCGCCTTCTCGCGCTGCCGCGCCTCCTCCGCGCGCAGCCGTGCCTCCTCGTCCACCCGCTGCTGCACCTCCTCCAGCTTCTCCTTCATTCGCGCCACCAGTTCCCCCGACTCGAGCAACAGCGCGTTGCCCGCCCACACCTGCAATTGCGCCCCCACCACCTCCAGCTCCAGTCCCAGCACCTCCGAGGTGTAGCGGCCCTGGTTTGTCTTCATCCGCTCGTACCGCCGCGCCCCGGGTTCTGGTAACCGGTAGCCTTCCAGCCTCTCCCGGGCCCGGTCGTAGATGAAGTACTCGGGTATCCCCAGCCGCGCGTAGCGCTCCACGTTGTATTCGGCGTCCTTCTTCCGATCGCCGCCCACGTGGACCTCCAGCACCCAGTCCAGCCCCTTGCCTTCGTGGCTCACCACCCACTTCTCCCGCTCGTGCGTCTCCACATCCAGCACCGCCAGCAGGTCCGGCGCGAAGCGGCGCTCGCCCGGGTAGTAGATGGGCAGCTCCGCTCCCAGGTACACCCTGCGCCGCTGGTGGCTGAAATAGCCCTCGAGCACGTCCAGCGTGCGCACCTTGGCCCGGAAGTGCTTGTCGCCCTCCGGCATGGCCATCTCGTCCCACGTCACCTCGCCGGGCAGTGATGCCACCACCCGCTCCCTCTCCTCCGGCCCCATCGCCTCCCACTCCTCTTGGGTAGGCGCCCGGGGGAAGGCATCCCCACCCTCATTCGTGTTTCGTCCCATGGCTTCAAGCCTGCGACGTGTGACCTCTCCGGTCAACCTCCCCCACGCTACTTCTCAGCAAGGAGCGGGCCGAGTGGACAAAGCGTACGTCTTCGAGGGCAGCGAGGCTGGGCACACGGCCTCCGCCGTTTCGGGCGTGGAGGGGGAGTCCCCTGGCGTGGACGTCCCCGCGCTCCTGGGGTGCCGGGAGGAGGGCAGGGCGAGTGCGCGCCTCAGCAGCCCCTCGAGCGGCTCCCACTCGATGAGGAAGCCGTCGTGCCCGTGGGGGCTGGAGAGCTCGGCGTACTCCGCGTGGCGCCCGAGCGCCTGCAGGCGGCTCGTCAGTCGCTCCATGTGCTCGGGGTAGAAGAGCTGGTCGTTGTCGATTCCCACGCACAGGGCGCTCGCCCGGATGCGCGGCACGCCCCAGGTTTCGCGCGTGTCCCCTTCGGGTGCACGCGCGAGATCGTGGTGGTCCATCGCGCCCAGCAGCGCCAGGTACGTCCGCGCGTCGAAGCGCGCCCGGAGCTTCGCCCCCTGGTACTCCAGGTAGCTCTGGATGGGGTACAGCGCCCGGGATGACCAGCCGGAGCCCTGGGTCTGTCCCGGCCGGGGTTGGTTTCTTCCGTGGCGCGATTGCAGGCCAGGCTCCGCTCGGTAGGTGAGCATCGCGAGCTGCCTCGCCAGCTCCAGGCCTCGCACGGGCGCCACGGGGAACTCCGGGTCCAACAGCAGCGCCTGTCTCGCCACGTGGTTCCACCCCACCACCCACGGGCTTGCCTCCTCCGCCGCCGCGATGGGACAGATGCGCTCGAAGCGCTCCGGTGCCAGCACCGCCAGGCACAGGACGATCATTCCTCCTAGCGAGCCCCCCACCACGAGAGAGATGCGCTCGAGGCCCAGGGCGTCCAAGGCCTGCAAGATGGCCCGCGCCTGGTCCCACGGCGTGACGGTGGCCGGCAGCGAGTGCTCGTTCTGCCGCAGGTCTCCCTTGAGCAGCGGCTTGGGTGCACCGAAGCGGCGATCCTCCACTCGCTGGGGGAAGCCCTCGTCCGCCGGGCCCGAGCTCCCGTAACAGGAGCCCAGGTTGTTGAAACAGAGCAACCGCACCCGCTCTGGGTCCAGCGCTCGTCCTGGGCCAATGACCGGCTCCCACCACCCGCCCTCTCCCCCCGCGCGCATGTCTCCCGTCAACGCGTGGACCAGCAGCACCGTGGGCACCGTGGGGTCCGGGCTCGCGGGGCGCTCGCTCCTTGGGGACACGGTGAGTTGGCGCAGCTCCTTCTTCGTGCGGCGCACGACTCGCAGCGCGTTCTTTCGCACCGTCTCCTCGGGGAGGACGTGGCCTCGTGCGCGCAGCCACGGCAGGTCCTTCTCGGGTCCCCACCACCAGCCTCGTGCCACGTGGGACATGACCCGCGCTCCTGCCTCCAGCGGCAGGTCGGGGAGTGAGAGATCGAAGACACTGGGCGATGCGGTCATGGCGGAGTTCCTGTGAGTAGAGATGCGCGGGCGGTGACCCTCACCCCAGCCCTCTCCCAGAGGGAGAGGGGGCATTCACGGGGGCAACCCGGGAGGCGTGGCACCCTCACCCTGTCCCTCTCCCGGAGGGCGAGGGGAGAGTGGGGGAGGAGTGGGAGTTCAGGATCCGGCGAGCGCTTGCTCCAGGTCCGCCTGCAAGTCGTCGAGATGTTCCAGGCCCACCGACAGTCGCACCAGTCCGTCCGATACTCCCGTGCTCTGCCTCTCCGCGGGGGTGAGCTGCTGATGCGTCGTGCTCGCCGGGTGGATGATCAGCGAGCGCGTGTCTCCGATGTTCGCCAGCAGGCTCCACAGCTTCACGCCATCGATGAGCTTCCGTCCCGCCTCCACTCCGCCCCGCACCCCGAACGTCACCAGTCCGCCCGCTCCGTTGCGCAGGTACTTCTTTGCGTTCGCGAAGGACGGATCCTCCTCCAGTCCCGGGTAGCGCACCCACTCCACCTTGGGGTGCCGCCGCAGCCACTTCGCCACCGTCAGCGCGTTCTCCGAGTGTCTCTCCACCCGCAGCTTCAGCGTCTCCAGCCCGAGGATGAAGGCGTGCGCGTTGAACGGGCTCAGCGCCGGCCCGAGGTCTCTCAGGCCCTCCAGCCGCGCCTTGACGATGAAGGCCGCCGGCCCGAGCGCCTCCGTCAGCCGCAGTCCGTGGTAGCCCGGGTTGGGCTCGGTGAACTCGGGGAAGCGGCCGTTGTCCCAGGGGAAGTTGCCGCCGTCCACGATGACGCCGCCAATCGACGTGCCGTGGCCGCCGATGTACTTCGTCGCGCTGTGCACCACGATGTTCGCCCCGTGGCGCAGCGGGTTGAACAGCGCCGGCGATAGCGCCGTGTTGTCCACGATGAGCGGAATCCCCGCCTCGCGCGCGATGGCTCCCAGCACCTCGAAGTCCGGAATGTCCAGCCGCGGGTTGCCCACCGACTCGATGTAGAGCGCCTTCGTCTTCGGGCCGATGGCCGCCTTCACCTCGTCCGGCTTGTTCGCATCCACGAAGCGCGTCTGGATGCCCAGCCGCGGCAGCGTCACCTTGAACAGGTTGTACGTGCCTCCGTAGAGGCTCGTGGCCGAGACGAGCTCGTCACCCGCCTTGAGGATGTTCAGCAGCGCGAGCGTCTCCGCCGCCTGTCCCGACGCCACCGCCAGCGCTCCCACTCCGCCCTCGAGCGCCGCGATGCGCTTCTCGAAGACGTCCGTCGTGGGGTTCATGATGCGCGTGTAGATGTTGCCCGGCTCCTTGAGCGCGAACAGGTCCGCCGCGTGCTGCGCGTTGCGGAAGCGGTAGCTCGTCGTCTGGTAGATGGGCACCGCGCGCGAGCCCGTGGTGGGATCGGGCTCGTAGCCAGCGTGAAGGGCCAGGGTCTCGAAGTGCTTGGACTGCGACGGATTCGTGCTCATGGAGGTGCTCCTCGGGTGGGCTGAAAAAGCCACGAGGGCACCGGAGGCCAGACACGACAAAGCCCACCGACCCTCGCGGGATGGTGGGCTCCGCTCTGCTCGCCACGGGTCGCCGAACGTCGGTCAACCGGCGGCGGGCACAGGCCCACCACTCGGCATCTGCATTCGACGACAGGCGATGGGCGCGAAGGTCATGACGGGCTGCAAGATGGACCTCCTCCGTCATCCTGTCAAGACGTCCGTTAAACAGGATATCCGTCATGACGGACGGAATATGATGGCCGGTGTGTAGCGGCCAGGCGAGCGCGAGGGGGGTTCCAACCCCGCAGGTCGGGTCTTTATTCCGGTTCAAGCATGGACTCGCTCGGAAGCGAGGTGGCAAAATAACGGAGTGAGCCCCCCTGCCTCGCCAGTCCCTCCCCCCGGGACGACCACCGCGTCGGGCCGATTCCTCGCGGTCGCGGTCCCAGCCAAGCCTCTCTGGTTGGTTCCTCCTCGTGTCGTGTTGCAGCGCCGCGCCTCCCGCACGCTGCTGATGCATGCCCTACGGGCCTCCTCGCGCACGCTGCTGCTGCTCGTCGCCGACATCGTGGCCTTCCTCATGGTCCGCACGGCGCTGAACCTCGTGCAGACCAGTCACAAGCTCGAGCCGCTCGATGCCGCCACCCGCTGGGCCGTTCCCCCGCTCGGGTCCGCTGGCGGATGGCAGATGGGCGGAGCCCTCGTGGTGGGCCTGCTGATCGCCGGGGCCTACCACTCGGGAGACGACTGGCGCTCGCTGCGGCGCATCTTCAGCGGCGTGCTGCTCGCGGTGGGCCTGGTGCTCTGGCGAGACCTGTGGCTGCGCGGCATTGCCCCCGTGGTGGTGCACTACCTGACGGCCGTGGCGGGTCTGGGCGCCGGCGTCATGCTGAACCGCTTCCTGCTCGACCGGGTCATCGCCCGGCTCATCCGCATCCCCGCCTTCCACTCTCCCGCCGAGCGCGTGATGCTGGTGGGCTCTCCGGATGACCCCGCCTGCCAGCGGGTGCACAAGCGCCTGGAGCACTTTGGTGTGCTGGAGGTGGTGGGGTGGGTCTCCCCCTCCGTGCCCGAGCTGCCTTCTGACGGGCAGGGCAAGGTGCTCGGCTCCGTGGATGACCTCTGGACCGTGCTGCAGCACAACGCCGTGGACACCGTGGTGCTCTGCGGCCTCGTGGACGACGAGCAGATCAAGCTGCTGATGGAGGCCGTGGTGTCCTCCGGCGTCCGCCTGTTGGCCGTGTCCCGCTATGACCGGCTCGGCTGGGTGCGCCCCTCGCCCATCTCCTACCGCTCGCTCTCCTTCATGGAGCTCACCGTCCCCTCGCTGCGCGCGCAGCAGATGTGGGTCAAGCGGATGGTGGACCTGCTGGGCGCGGGCCTGGGGCTGCTGGCCATCTCCCCGCTGCTCACGCTCATCGCGATCGCCATCAAGCTCGACTCGCGCGGGCCCGTCTTCTTCGCCCAGGAGCGGGTGGGGCAGGGCGGCCGCACCTTCAAGATGATGAAGTTCCGCACCATGCGGGTGGGCGCCGACGCGGAGAAGGCCAAGCTGGCCCACCTCAACACCAGCGGTGACGCGCGCCTGTTCAAGATTCCGAATGACCCTCGCGTCACCCGCGTGGGCGCCGTGCTGCGCAAGTGGAGCCTGGACGAGCTGCCCCAGCTCTTCAACGTGCTGGGCGGGGAGATGTCGCTGGTGGGGCCCAGGCCCTTCTTCGAGTCGGACCTGGCCACCTACCGCGAGCACCACTTCGGCCGGCTGGGCGCCCTGCCGGGCATCACCGGCCTGTGGCAGGTGAGTGGCCGCAGCTCCATCACCGACTTCGAGGAGGTGGTCCGGCTCGACTGCGAGTACATCCACCGCTGGTCGCTCTGGCTGGACCTGGAGATTCTCCTCAGGACGTTGCCGGCCGTGTTTCGGCGCACCGGCGCCTACTGAGCGGCGGCTACGTCCAGGGCCAGTTCGATCATCTCGTCGAACGTGGTCTGCCGCTCTTCGGCGCTGAGCTTCTCGCCGGTGCGCAGGTGGTCCGAGACGGTGAGCAGAGCGAGCGCGCGGGCGTTGAACTCGGCGGCCACGCCGTACAGGCCCGCGACCTCCATCTCCACGGCGAGCATGCCCATGCGCTCGTGGACCTCGTAGTTCTCCCCGCCCGGGGCGTAGAAGAGGTCCGAGGTGAACACGGAGCCGGCGCGCACGGGCTTGCCGCGCTTCTCGGCGGCCTCGACGGCCTGCCGGGCGAGGGCGAAGTCCGCCACGGCGGGGAAGTCCTGGCCCTTGAAGCGCATGCGGTTGACGTTGGAGTCGGTGCCCGCGCCGACCGCGACGATGACCTCGCGCAGCTTCACGTCCTTGCGGAGGGCGCCGCAGCTTCCCACGCGGATGAGCACGCGGGCGCCGTACTGCTGGATGAGCTCGGTGGCGTAGATGGAGATGGAGGGGACTCCCATTCCATGGCCCATGACGGACACCTTGCGGCCGCGGCTCTGGCCGGTGAAGCCGTACATGTTGCGGACCGAGTTGACCTCGCGGGCGTCCTGGAGGAAGCGCTGGGCGATGTAGCGGGCGCGCAGCGGGTCGCCGGGCATGAGCACCACGTCGGCGAAGTCTCCCGGCGCGGCGGAGATATGGGGAGTAGGCATGGCGCGAGAGCATAGCCCCTCCGCCGTCCAGGCGAAGAGGTTATGGCCTTCCGCCGCTTATGAGGCCGCTCACTCGCCGTGTTTCCAGTACAGCGCGTGGAGGGTGTCGTCCCAGGGATGGAAGTCGAAGAGGAATCCGGCGCCTGTCCTCGTGAGTGGGACCCGGATGACGGGAAGATCCATCCGTGTCTCCTGGGCGTAGGGCACCCCGTGGCGCGTCAGCTCTGTTTCGAGCCCGGCCCGGGTCGTAGTGCGCTCCAGGAACCAACCCTCGAAGCGGAGGCTGGTGAAGTCTCCTGCTCCGCGGTCGATCTCCAGGCTGTAGAGGGCATCGTCGATGAAGAGCAGCTGCACGGAGCCATAGAACCAGCAGACCACGCCCTTGGAGACGCGATGCACGCTCTCGGGCATCCCGAGGTGTTCCACCAGGGCTCGCGATGACATTCCCAGGGCGAGGGGGCCCAGCGCATTGCTCCGGAGGGCCTCGATGAAGTCGAGGGTCACCCTTCGGCCCAGGTGGATGTCGCCGAAGGCCTCGGGGGGAATCCGCCAGTGCTCCCAGGCGCTCTGGAGGGCACTGTCCAGGGACGGGAAGGACTCGGGGAGACCTGCGGGGGGACGGCGATGCCGGGGGGCGGCCGTCAGATAGTTCCAGTACTCGGAGAGCTGATAGCTCGGTCCCTCCTCCGCGGAGTCGAAGCGCCGGAGGATCAGGGTGTGTCCCTGTGGCGTCGTCGCGGCCAGTGTCCGTGGCGCTTCTTCGTGCGTGTGCATGTGCTCGCCAGACGGCGAAGGGCCCGGAAACCTGAGGTCTCCCTCGCGGTTCCGAGCCCTTCTTCCTACAACCGGAGCCTCGTGCTTTCGGACCCGGGGCCTACTGCCCCATGTACGGGTAGGGGACGCGGGTGGGCGGGACGAGGTTCTCCTTGATGGTGCGCGGCGACGTCCAGCGCACCAGGTTCAGCATGGAGCCCGCCTTGTCGTTGGTGCCCGAGGCGCGCGAGCCACCGAAGGGCTGCTGGCCCACGACGGCGCCGGTGGGCTTGTCGTTGATGTAGAAGTTGCCCGCCGCGTGCCGCAGCTCACGCATCATCGTGCTGATGGCCTTGCGATCCCTCGCGAACACCGCGCCCGTGAGCGCGTACGTGGCGCTCGAGTCGCACTCGCGCAGCGTCTCCTCGAACTTCGCGTCCGGGTACACGTACAGGCCCACCACCGGCGCGAAGATCTCCTCCTGCATGATGCGGTGGCGCGGGTTGGTGAGCTGCACCAGCGTGGGCTTGATGAACCAGCCCTCGCTCCGGTCCGCCTCGCCGCCGGCCACGATGGTGGCCTCCGAGCCGCTGTTCTTCGCCAGCTCGATGTACGAGGACGTCCGCTTGAAGGACTTCTCGTCGATGACCGCGCCCATGAAGTTGCGGAAGTCGGTGACGTCGCCCATGCGCAGCTCGGCGATCATCTCCTGCACCCGCGTCTTGAGCTTCGGCCACATGGACTCGGGCACGTAGATGCGCGAGGCCGCCGAGCACTTCTGGCCCTGGTACTCGTAGCCGCCGCGGACGATGGCCGTGGCCACCGCGTCCAGGTCATCCGCCGCCGAGGTGTGCACGAAGATGAAGTCCTTGCCGCCCGTCTCGCCCACCAGCCGCGGGTACTGCTTGTAGCGGGAGATGTTCTCGCCCACCGTGCGCCACATGCTCTGGAAGGTGGGCGTGGAGCCGGTGAAGTGGATGCCGCCCAGGTGCGGGCTGGCCATGACAGGGTTGCCCACCGTGGGGCCGTCACCCGGCAGCATGTTGATGACGCCGTCGGGCAGGCCCGCCTCGCGCAGCAGCTCCAGGTTGTACCAGTTGCTGAGGGCCGCCGTGTTCGAGGGCTTGAAGAGCACCACGTTGCCCATGATGGCCGGGGCCACGGCCAGGTTGAGCGCGATGGACGTGAAGTTGAACGGCGCCACCGCGAACACGAAGCCGTCCAGCGGACGGTAGTCCAGCATGTTCCACGTCTGCGCCGGGCTCACCGGCTGCTCGCTCAGGAGCTGCTGCGCGAAGGCCACGTTGTAGCGCAGGAAGTCGATGGCCTCGCACGAGGCGTCGATCTCCGCCTGGTGCGCCGTCTTCGACTGGCCCAGCATGGTGGCGGCATTGAGGATGGGGCGGTACTTCGTGGCCAGCAGCTCCGCGGCGCGCAGGAAGATGGCCGCGCGCTCCACGAAGGGCATCCGCGCCCACTCGTCCTTCACCGACAGCGCGTTCTGGATGGCCTGCTCCACGTGGCTCGCGTCCGCCTCGTGCAGCGTGGCCAGCACGTGCGAGTGCTTGTGCGGCATCCGCACCGTGTCCGTCTTGCTGGACTTGATGCGCTTGCCGCCGATGAGGATCGGAATCTCGATCTGCTCGGAGGCCATGCGCTTGAGGGTCGCCTGCAACTCGGCGCGCTCGGGGCTACCGGGCGCGTGCGAGAGGACGGGCTCGTTCTGCGGCGGGGGAACGCGGACGTTGGCGTTGATCACGCGGAGCTCCTCGGGGGAGAAATTGGGAAAAGGGCGCTGGAGCATAGCCCTTCGTCTCGATGGTTGAATCCTCGGGGTATGTAAAACCCGTACCTGTGAACATCACATCCATCACCCAGACTGAGGCTTCCATGTCAGGCGAACGACCGCTTCCTCGCTTCCAGGCTCGACGGCAGCTCGGGCGTACCGGCTTTCAGGCCACTCGGGTGGGGATGGGTGACCTGGCGGACCGCTCGGTCCCCTTGGCGCAGTGCGTGGCCACGCTGCACCGCGCTATGGACGCCGGGCTCAACGTCATCGACACCGCCCCCGGCTACGAGGACGGCTACAGCGAGCAGATCGTCGGCGAGGCCCTGCGAGGTCGGCGCGAGGGTATGTTCGTCATCGACAAGGTGGACTTCCTGGATCAGCCGGTGACTCCGCAGGTGGAGGAGAGTCTGCGGCGGCTCGGGCTGGAGGCGGTGGACCTCTTCGTCTTCCACAACCTCTCGAAGCTGGACACGTGGGAGCGGCTGGCGGCGCTAGGCGGGGGTCTGGAGGAACTGGAGCGGTGCGTGCGCCAGGGCAAGGCGCGATTTCGGGGCCTCTCCAGCCACCACCCGGACGTGCTGCGCGCCGCGCTCGAGTCCGGCCGCTGTGACGTGGTGATGTTCCCCGTGGGGCCCTTCGTCCACCCGCGCTACGTGGAGGAGATCCTCCCGCTGGCGAAGGCAAAGGGGGTGGGCACGGTGACCTTCAAGACCTTCGGGGCCGGCAAGTTGCTCGGGGACACCGAGGGCTACGGGCGCCCGCTCCAAGCACGTCCGCGCGGCAAGGTGAGCTCCGGTGGGGCCGAGGCGGGGGCGCCCTCGCTGCCGCATCTCGGCGTGGAGGAGTGCGTGCGCTACACGCTCACTCTGGATCCGGATGTGGCTCTGTTGGGGATGAGCTTCCCCAACGAGCAGGACGCCGCGCTTCACGCCGCCGTGGCCTTCGAGCCCCTTTCGGCCGAGCAGATGGCGGAGGTGCGCCGGCGTGCGGTGCAGGCCATCGAGGGCAAGGGCGCCGTGTGGTGGAACCCCTGACACTCAGGCGCATTGCCTGTGTCGCGTCAGCTGACTACGTCCTGGCATTCATCCAGGAGAGTTATGACCGCGCTGACCGTCAGTCGCATCCTGTTCGTGGGTCTTCTGCTCAATGAAGCCATCGTCCTGGCGCGCACGCCGCCAGAGGAGCGCCAGCGCATCATCATGCCGCGTGCGATGCCGCTGCTGCTCCTGCTGCTGGTGGCTCCGTTCTTCTTCGCGCTGGAGCTGCCGGGTGGGTGGGGCTGGTTCGTGGTGGCCGTGCAGGCCATGGGGCTGGGGATGGAGCTCGCGGGGGAGATTCAGCTCGCGCGCGCTCGCTCGTTCTCGGTGTCGGCCAACCTGCCGGCACAGCCTCAGACCACGGGGCTCTATCGCGGCCTGGAGAATCCCATCTACGTGGGAATCCTGCTGCAGGTGACCGCCTGGTCCTTGTGGATGCCGCTGGCCTTCGTCGCGGTTGCCCTACAGCTCGAGTCCTTCCGGCGGATGGTGCGCGAGGAGCGCAAATACCTGGCGCAGCTGGGCGTTGCCCACCGGGGTGCGGACAGCTTCTTGTGGAATTGAGGTCCGGCGCTTCCGCCGGGGCGATCAGCTCTGGGCCGCGGCAGCCGCGAGCGGGCGCGGCTGGAGCAGCTCATTCAGCCGCGCGATGAGGACGGCGGGCTGGACCGGCTTGATGAGGTAGGCGTCGCCGGCCTCGGGCATGCCCAGGCGGGGGGCGTGGCCGCTGATGAAGAGGAAGGGCACGTTCTGGAGCGGAGGCTCGGCGCGCACCCGGCGGCACAGCTCATACCCGTCCATGCCGTCCATGTTCACGTCCGACACGATGATGTCGGGCGGGTTCTGACGCACCTGATCGAGTGCGGACATCCCGTTCTCGGCGAGCGAGCAGTCGAAGTCCGGAGCGAGCAACAGCCGCAGCGTCTGGCGCATGGACCACGAGTCATCCACGATCAGGACTCTGGGCTTCACGGGGCTCTCCACCTTTAAGGGTCTGCTTCCGCATTCCGATTTCACCGGGGGTATTCGCGGGCCCATAACCCCCGTCGCGGAGGTGTTCAGTTTCGCTCGAATAGTGAGGATTAGGAAGAGGGACGGATCGTCTTTTCCGAGTGGGGCGGGGTGAATCTGCTCCGAGGTCCGCTGGCTCCTACCTTTAGGGGGACGTGGTGCAGCGCGGCCCTTCAGGAGGAGTCCCATGTCGGTGGTGTCCCTGGACAGCAAGAGCTTTGGGCCGACGTTGGGGCGGCCCGGCATCCTACTCATCGAATGGTGGGCGAAGTGGTGCTCGCCCTGCCGAGCTTTTGGCTCTGTCTTCGAGGGGATGGCCGAGCGGTATCCGGACATCACCTTCGCCCGGGTGGAGGTGAACGGGCAGCCGGAGCTGGTGGAGGTGATGGGCGTGCAGGTGCTGCCCTCACTGATGGTGTTCCGTGACGGCTTCCTGCTGCTCAACCACGTGGGGGCGCTGCCGGAGCCGATGTTGGAGGATGTCATCCAGCAGGCGCGCGCGCTGGACATGGGCGAGGTGCGGCACAAGCTGGCGGAATACCAGGCCAGCAAGGCGCGGGTCCGGGTGGGGCTCCACGGGGCGTGAGCCGGCGAGCCCTCTTGGGGAAAGAGACTACTGGCCAGCGCCTCCGCTGCCGCCGACGCCTTGCTCAGCTCCGGGCCGGGCCAGCTCCGCAACGAGCGTGTCCAGCACGGGCGCCATGTCAGCGGTGGGCGTTGCGATGCTGCACGCCGCGCCTCCATGCACCAGGCCCACCACCTGGAGCTGCCGGTCCACCACCGGCGCGCCGGAGTCTCCCTTCTCACCGTCCAGGCTGGTGAAGAGCGCCTGGGGCACACCTGGCAGCGAGGGGCAGCGTCCGAGCCGTTTCAGCTCCACCTCCTGCGGCTCGTTTGGGCGGTCGGTGCGGCCGAAGAAGAGGAGCCCCTCTCCGGGAATGGGCAGGGTGGTGGCCACGTGCAGCGGGCGCACCGGGGCCGCCTCGTCGAAGCGGATGACGGCCAGGTCCCGCATGCTGTCCACCACCTTCACGACGCCGCTAAGCATCCGCCCGCTGCGCAGCACCACGGGCTGGCGCTCTCCTGGAGGGACGTCGATGCAGTGCGCGGCGGTGAGGGCATGGTGCCCGTCCTCGACAATCACGCCCGCGCAATGCCCGGGGAAGAGCGTCACCGTGGCATCCCGCAGGGTGAGGAAGGCCTGCTGCGTGTCCTCTGGCTCCTCCTGCTTCTTCGACGAGCCGCACGCCACCAGCCCCGCCACCACCAGCACCCCGGCCAGCCTCGAGAGTCTCCTCGCTCGCATCCCCGTCCTCCCGCGGCGCAGCCGTTGCCCCGCTGGCAGAGACGATGTGCACGGCCGGACAGTGGGTATTCCCGCAGGTCCGCTCAGCTGGCGTGCGGCCGGGCAGTTGCCGCGCTAGGGTGCGCGCCCCATGTCGCCGGGAGCTCCACCATGAACCCCCTCGCCGAGCTGCTCCTCGTGCTCGTCGTGTTGGGCATGGCCGTGAAGCTGCTGCTCCTCAATTTCTGGCGTGCCGTCCTCTTCCTCTCCCCTGGCAGCGTCCGTCTCCGGCCTGAGACGGACGCCGAGCGGATGCAGCTCCCACCGGAGCTCGCTCCACTGGCGGGCCAGCTCCAGGCCCTGGGCTTCATGCCGCTGGGTTGTCATGTGGAGAAGCCCCGCTTTCAGAAGGGGACCGCCTCCTACGATTTCGCACACCCTGGCGAGCACACCTTCGCCACCCTTCATTTCTCGCCTCAGGGTGAGCCTCGCGTCTATCTCCTCACCCCGCTCGCTCCCGAGGGGTTCGTGCTCACCGCCGATTACAAGCGGCCGGGTTTCGAGGTCCCCGGCCGTTATCGCTCTGGGGGATTTCCGGGGGTTCCTCCCGAGCGCCTGCTTCAGGCTCACCGGATGCGACTCCAGGGGCTCAAACCTTTGGAAGATTTCACCTGGGCAGAGCGGTTGCGGTCGGGGCAGGCATGGTACCGGGGGCTCGGCCAAAGGGAGATTCGCCGACAGAACCTCCAAGGAGTGTTGTGGACGGTCGTGGCCCTTGCCATCGTCGCCGGTCTCTTCCTGGGGAGCGAGCGCCCGGTCTGATGCACCTGGGGCGTGCACGGCACTCGTTTGGAGAGTAGGAAGAACGAATCTTTTCAGCCCGTCTGGAGTCGTCCCGCGATGAAGAGCGTGTCCAAGAGCGAAGAAATCTACTTCCTGTCCGGTAAGCGTACGGCCTTCGGTACGTACGGCGGCTCGCTAAAGGAGCTGAGCGCCACCGATCTGGCCGTGGAGTCGGCCCGGGCCGCGCTCGAGCAGGCGAAGGTGTCGCCTGAGTCCATCCAGCACGTTGTCTACGGCAACGTGGTCCAGACGAGCGCGGATGCCATCTACCTGCCGCGGCACGTGGGGCTGCGCACCGGAGTGCCGGTGCCGGTGCCGGCGCTGGGTGTCAACCGGCTGTGTGGCTCGGGCTTCCAGGCCTTCGTCACCGCCGCGGAGATGATGCTCACCGAGCAGGCCGACTGCGTGCTGGCCGGTGGCACCGAGTCCATGAGCCAGGCGCCCCACGTCATCCGCGGCGCTCGCTGGGGCATTCCGCTGGGCAAGGGCGGCATGGAGGACATGCTCTGGACGGCGCTCACGGACAGCTACACCGGGCAGCCCATGGCGATGACCGCCGAGCAGCTCGCGATGGACTACTCCCTGTCCCAGGACGCCGTGGACGAGTACGCCGTGCTCACGCAGAAGCGCTTCGCCGCCGCCCAGGAGTCGGGCCGCCTGGCGGAGGAGATCTGCCCCGTCACCCTGAAGAGCAAGAAGGGTGAGACGCAGTTCGCCAAGGACGAGCACAACCGGCCGGACACCACGGTGGAGGGTCTGAAGAAGCTGCCCAAGGTCTTCAAGAAGGACGGCGTGGTGCACGCGGGCGCGGCCAGCGGCATCAGCGACGGCGCGGGCTCCATGGTGATGGCCACCCGGAGCTACGTGGAGAAGCACGGCCTCAAGCCCATCGCCCGGCTGGTCAACTGGGGCATCTCCGGGTGCGACCCGAAGGTGATGGGCATCGGCCCGGCCCCGGCCATCCGCCGGCTGCTCGAGCGCGCCCAGTGCAAGCTGTCCGACGTGGACCTCTTCGAGGTGAACGAGGCCTTCGCTCCGCAGTACCTCGCGGTGGAGAAGGAGCTGGGCCTGCCGCGCGAGCGGACGAACGTCAACGGCGGCGCCATCGCCGTGGGCCACCCGCTGGGCGCCTCGGGCGCGCGCATCACCATGACGCTCGCCTATGAGCTCAAGCGCCGGGGTGCCCGCTACGGCATCGGCTCGGCGTGCATCGGCGGCGGCCAGGGCATCGCGCTGCTGATCGAGGCGCTCTGAACCTCGCGGTCTCCCAGATGAATCCAACGGAACCTATGACGATGAGCAACGAGCTGGATGCGAAGGCGGCCCGCGAGCGGGCCAAGGCGATCGCCGAGCAGCGACGCGCCGAGCGCCGCAACCGCAAACGCAAGTGCGTGGTGTGTGGCGTGGAGGAGAGCGACAAGACGCCGCTGGGGGCTCACCCGGATGGCATTGGGCCCTCGTGCAAGGACGAGCTGTCCTGCCAGGCGCGCCGCGCCGCGGCCTCCCGGTAGCCGAGCCTGGAGGGCAGCTGCCCCACGTCTCGGGCTGGCTGCCCCTCCTGCGGGGTAGGGTGGGGTGTCGTGCACCGAGCAGGAAAAGGGCCGGAATTTCGGGCCGTTTCCTTGATGGCCGTCAAGACTCGCGGTAAACCTGCGGAATCTCTTCGGCTACACGAGGGTCGGGAATGGCCGTCATCAACTTCACGGGAGTCAAGGTGTTCTCCACGACGCTCGCGCGCGATCGCGAGAACATGGGAGAGAACATCACCAAGTGGCTCAAGGAGAACTCGAACCTGGACGTGGTGGACAAGATCGTTACGCAGTCCTCCGACAAGGAGTTCCACTGCCTGACCATCACCTTGTTCTACCGTCCGAAGGCTTGAGCGGGACGTCCTGCCGGTGACGGCGGAGACCCCGGGGCGCTCTTCCCAGTGATGGGGGCGAGCGCCCTTCGCTTTGGTACGCCCGGAAGTGGACGGAAACGGTTGCGAAGCGGGCGGTGTTCCACCACCTTTGGACGACTCTCGGGTGTCCCGAGTGAGGAGGGTTGGATGCGACCGATGCGTAGCTATGGCGGCGGCGGATTCGGCTTCGCCGGCATGGAATCCATGGCGGCCAAGCTGGCGATCGGGCTCGTGGTGGGCTCGGTGCTGTTCGCGCTGCTCCAAGGGGTGGGCAGCCTGCTGTTGCTCGTCCCCAACCAGGTCTTCTACGGGTTCAGGCTCTGGCAGCCTGTCACCTACGCCTTTATCGAGAATGATCCGGTCGGCATCATCTTCAGCGCCATCATCATCTGGTCCACCGGTGGGGCCCTGGAGTCCTTCTGGGGCTCGAAGCGCCTGCTCCAGGTGGCTGTTGGCGGCACGGTGCTGGCGGGATTCCTGACAGCCGTGCTCGGCCTCTTCCTCCCCCTGGGGGTGTATGCGGGCGGCAACGTGATGGCCACCATCATCTGGGTGGCGCTCGGCCTCTCCATCGGCCGGGGCCAGACGAACTTCTGGGGAATGCCCGTCTCTGGCAATGTCCTCGCCGGCATCGGCGCGGGCTTCATCCTCCTCAGCACGCTCTTCTACGGCTTTGCGAGTCGCCTGCCCGCGTTGATCTCCCTGGTTCTCATCTTCGCCTACGTGCGCGGCGGGAGTCCTCGGAACCTGTGGCTGCGCTTCCAGCACTGGCGGCTCCAACGGCAGCTGCGCGGGCGCTCGCGGCACCTGCGCGTCATCTCTGAAGATCGCCCGGATGACCGGTTTCTGAACTGATTCCGAGTGGGGCTCCCGGGGGGCAACCCGGGGGCCGAGATACCCTCACCCCGTCCCTCTCCCGAGGGGAGAGGGGTGCTTGCTCAGTTGGGGGGAGGGGGCTCAGTTGGGGGCCTCGGGTTCTCCGTACTGCTTGAGCTTGCGGTAGAGCGTGGCTACCCCGATGTCGAGCTGCTCCGCCGTACGCGCCCGGTTTCCTCCGTTCCGCGCCAGCACCGCCAGGATGTACTCGCGCTCCATCGCCTCCAGCGTCCGCGGCGACTCTCCCGGCACCAGGCTCGGCGGCGCTGCCCGCACCTCCTCCGGGAGATCGTCCTTCTCCACCCGGTTGCCCTCACTCAACGCCACCGCGCGCTCAATGGCGTTGCCCAGCTCGCGCACGTTGCCCGGCCACCCGTAGCGCAGCAGCTGGTCCGCTGCCTCCGGTGACAGTCCCGACACCCGCCGCCCCAGCCGCTCCGTCGCCTCTGCCAGCAGCATCCGCGCGAGCGGCAGGATGTCGTCGCGCCGCTCCCGCAGTGGCGGCACCTTCAATTCAATCACCCGCAGGCGGTAGTAGAGGTCCTGCCGGAAGCGGCCCGCCACCACTTCCGCCGCCAGGTTGCGGTTGGTGGCCGCCACCACCCGCACGTCCACCTTGCGGCTCTGGTTCTCTCCCACGCGCCGCACTTCCTTCTCCTGCAGCGCTCGCAGCAGCTTGGCCTGCATCGACGCCGGCACCTCGCCCACCTCGTCCAGGAAGAGCGTGCCCCCATGTGCCGCCTCGAAGAGGCCCGGCCTGTCATGCGTGGCTCCCGTGAAGGACCCTCGCGCGTGGCCGAACAGCTCGCTCTCCAGCAGGCTCTCTGTCACCGCCGCGCAGTTCACCGCCACGAAGGCTTTGTGTGCCCGCCCCGACTCCTCGTGGATGAGTCGCGCCACCCGCTCCTTGCCGACGCCACTCTCGCCGGTAATGAGCACCGTCGAGTCCACCTTCGCCGCCCGCTTCGCCAGGCTCAGCACCTGCTTCATCTCCTCGGTGCGCGCCACCATGCCCGCTGGGTCCTCCGGCACTCCCGACACCCGCGCCAGCGACTGGCGCTTCGCCCTCAGCTTGCGCTCGGCCTGCTTCAGCGCATCCGTCACCTGCGCCAGCGCCCCCTCCATGCACTGCGTCTCGTAGAAGCGCAGCGCCTCGCGGCACTCGGGGCTCCACTCCTCCTCCGGCTTCCCCATGATCTGGCAGACCGGGTCTCCCTTGCCCACGCAGCGCGTCTCGATGCAGTACACCGGCTTGCCGTTGCAGTAGCTCATGTAGCCACTGGCGAAGCCCGTCAGCGCCCAGCACACGGGCTCCTCCGCTTTGCCCAGGTGCAGCAGGTGCTGCTCCGCCTCGTATGAGTGGTGCCACATCGCCTCGGCGAAGGGCTCCGGGCCGTCCTCCGCGCGGCGCTCCACCGGCTCCAACACCACCTGTCCCTGCAGCGTGTGCAGCCGCCCGCCCGCCCGGCGCCACTGAGACTCGTCCTCCCACGGGAAGGCGCTCTTCATCGTCTCCGCCGTCCGCCAGCCGTGCGCGAAGCCCAGCCGCGTGAGGATGCCCCTCGCCGCCGTCATCCCCACCGTCCCGATGAGCTCCTTGCGCAGCAGCCCCAGCGCCACCGGGTCCAACAGCAGCACCCGCTGGCCCGCGAAGTGGATGAGCCCCCCGTTTGGATCAAACGTCAGCAGCTCGCTCAGGTTCAGCTCCAGTTTCGGCGCCACGGCTCCTCCCTCTCAGGATGATGGGATTGTCTATCGTTTTGAGAGCCGTGACGCGAGCTGAAGTAGAGGAGATAAGGAATTTCAATGGGTTGGAGCGTTGGGTTTCCTGGCCCGAGGGTTGCTATGGAGTCACCACGAGAAGAGTTCGGAGCTGAATCGGCGCGAGGACCCCGGCACTTGGAACCTCGCGGCATGTCAGTTCACCGGAGTAGCTTCCGCTCCTCGCTTTTGTCCCCGCGCGGCCTGACGCCGCGTGGCTGAAACCCCGCTGTACGCAGTTCACTGGAGAGAAACACATGAAGCTGTCCTTCAAGCCCGTCGTTGCCGCCCTCGTGCTCGCTTCCCCGTCGATGGCCTTCGCCGCCGAGTTCGCGATCGACTCGGCCCACTCGGCCGCGCAGTTCTCCGTGAAGCACATGATGGTGTCCAACGTGCGCGGCGCCTTCTCCAAGGTGACTGGCTCGGCCAACATCGACGAGAAGGACATCACCAAGTCCACCGTGGAGGCGACCATCGACGCCACCACCATCAACACCAACGAGCCCAAGCGCGACGAGCACCTGCGCAGCGCGGACTTCTTCGACACCGCGAAGTTCCCCACCATCATCTTCAAGTCGAGCAAGGTGGAGAAGGCCGGTCAGAACCTGAAGGTGACGGGTGACCTCACCATGCACGGCGTGACCAAGCCGGTGACGCTGGACGTGGAGGGCTTCACCACGGAGGCGAAGGATCCCTGGGGCAACATCAAGCGCGGCGGCACGGCCACCACGAAGATCAACCGCAAGGACTTCGGTCTGGGCTGGAACAGCGTGCTGGAGACCGGCGGCGTGGCGGTGGGCGAGGAGGTCACCATCACGCTGGACCTCGAGCTGAACAAGAAGGCCCCCGCGGCTCCGGCGGCCCCCGCGGCCAAGCCGGCTGCTGGCAAGAAGTAGTCAGCTGAGCAGGGCGTGAGTCCGGAGGGGCCTCGGTGACGAGGCCCCTCTTTTATTTTGGTGGGAACCGCCGGTGCGTGAGGCCACCGGCGGTGGGGCGTGGGGCTCAGCCCTCGGCGACGGCCTGCACGCTGGCGCGGTAGATGAAGATGCGCGAGGTGTTGGTGCGCGTGTCCGCGGGGATGACGAAGAAGCCCTGGCCCGAGTTCTTGTAGTCGTCGGAGAAGCCGGCCACCTGGCGCCCGTCGGTGAAGGTGATGCGGACCTTCTGCCGTCCATCCGGCTGTGGCGGACGGCTGCCCGTGGCCAGCATGAAGAAGATGGCCTTCACGCGGGAGACCGGAATGCGCTCGGGGGCGAAGCCGGTCTGCTGCTCGAGCGGGATGACCTCGTCGAGCAGGTTCACGTCGCGGATGGCGCCGCGCTTCACCTGGCCCTCCACCGTGTGAATGATGACCCGGTGCTCGCCCTCGATGAACGCATTGATGGGAGCGATGACGGCCGCGGCGGACGAGCTGGCCGGCACGGCTGGGATGGCATTGAGCGTCGCGCGAGGCGGCGGCGCCCCAGGCACGAGCACCTGAGCCGCCGGCGCGGCGGAGACGGGCCGAGCCGCGGGTGCTGCCCTCGGGGTCGCCACGGCGGCAGGAGGCGGCGGGGGAGCGGCGGGCATCCTCGGAGCCGGAGGCTGCACGGGCGCCGGCGCGCTCCTCGCCACCGGGGCGGGGGCCACGGGCGCAGGAGGCGGGACGATGACTGGCACCGCCGCGGGAGGCAGCTCCACGCTGTCCTCCGAGAGCTCGATCTCCGTCATCTCGGGCTCGACCTCCATCACGGGCAGCTCGGGCTCGGCTTCCATGACGGGAAGCTCGGGCTCCATCTCCATGATGGGGATGTCATTCTCCGTCGTGGGCCGATCGAAGGCGGGCGGCTGGGGGCTGGCCAGCTCCTCGGCGGGAGTGGCGTGGCTGTCGCCGTGACCCCACGCCGGAGCCTCCTGCTGGCTGGACCAGTGCGGCTGTGCCTCGGGCTCCGGCGCGTCGGCGGACCAGCTGGTGCTCGCGCCGAACAGGGACGGATCTCGGTCGGAGCTCACGGGCTCGGCATCCTGGGCCGTGGCTCCCCACTCTCCCTGGTTCTCGGTGGTGGGCGCGTTCCAGTCGGTCTGCGTGCCACTGGCCTGCTGCGCATCCCAGCTCGAGGCCTCTGGAGCGGGCTCGCCCCACGCGTTGTCTGCAGGAGCGCTGGACCACTCGCCCTGAGCCGAAGACTCGCTGCCCCAGGTCGCTGCCTGTTCCACGGGCGCCGCCTCCATGAGCGGCTGCGCGTCCGTGGCAGGATCGCTCCATTCGGACGCAACGGCCGGAGCCTCGGAGGACTCCGACGTTGCCCACTCCGGCTGCGCCTCTTCGACGGGTGCGCTCCACCCGCCTTGTCCCTCGGCGGAGGCGTTCCAATCCGCGCTTGGCGCGGCTTCCGAAGTGGCGCTCCAGTCTTGCGTGGCTTCGTTCGAAGCCCACTCGGACTGCGGCTCGGTGCTCTCCGCCGGCGCGGCGGCAGCCATCCACGGCTGTTGCTCTGCGGGCGCGGCCCACTCGGCCTGAGCCTCCATCACGGGCTGCTCTTCAGCGGGAGCGGCCCAGTCGGGCTGAGCCTCCATCACAGGCTGCTCCTCAGCAGGAGCGGCCCAGTCGGGCTGAGCCTCCATCACGGGTTGCTCTTCAGCGGGAGCGGCCCAGTCGGGCTGAGCCTCCATCACGGGTTGCTCTTCAGCGGGAGCGGCCCACTCGGGCTGAGCCTCCATCACAGGCTGCTCTTCAGTAGGAGTGGCCCACTCAGCCTGCGCTTCCATCACGGGCTGCTCTTCGGCGGGAGCGGCCCACTCGGGCTGAGCCTCCATCACAGGCTGCTCTTCAGCGGGAGCGGCCCAGTCGGGCTGAGCCTCCATCACAGGCTGCTCTTCAGTAGGAGTGGCCCACTCGGGCTGAGCCTCCATCACAGGCTGCTCTTCAGCGGGGGCGGTCCACTCAGCCTGAGCCTCCATCACGGGCTGCTCTTCAGCGGGGGCGGTCCACTCGGGCTGAGCCTCCATCACGGGCTGCTCTTCAGTAGGAGTGGCCCACTCAGCCTGCGCTTCCATCACGGGCTGCTCTTCAGCAGGGGCGGTCCACTCAGCCTGAGCCTCCATCACAGGCTGCTCCTCAGCAGGAGCGGCCCACTCGGGCTGAGCCTCCATCACGGGCTGCTCCTCAGCAGGAGCGGCCCACTCGGGCTGAGCCTCCATCACAGGCTGCTCTGCGGCAGGTTCGGCCCACTCAGCCTGAGCCTCCATCACAGGCTGTTCCTCGGCAGGAGCGGCCCACTCGGGCTGAGCCTCCATGACAGGCTGCTCTTCAGCGGGAGTGGCCCACTCGGGCTGAGCCTCCATTACAGGCTGTTCCGTGGCAGGAGTGGCCCACTCAGCCTGGGCCTCGGCAGCAGGCTGCTCCTCAGCAGGAGTAGCCCATTCCGCCTGCGCCTCCATCACGGGCTGCTCTTCAGCTGGCGTAGCCCACTCGGCCTGCGCTTCGAGAACAGGCTGCTCCTCGGCAGGAGTGCCCCACTCGGGCTGGGCCTCAGCAGCGGGCTGCTCCGCAGCGGGAGTGGTCCACTCGGCCTGAGCCTCCATCACGGGCTGCTCTTCAGCGGGAGTGGCCCACTCTGACTGCGCCTCCATCACGGGCTGCTCTTCAGCTGGCGTAGCCCACTCGGACTGCGCTTCGAGAACAGGCTGCTCCTCGGCAGGAGTGGCCCACTCGGCCTGCGCCTCCATCACGGGCTGCTCTTCGGCAGGAGTCGCCCACTCAGGTTGGGCCTCGGCAGCGGGCTGCTCCTCGGTAGGAGTGGTCCACTCGGCCTGCGCTTCGAGGACGGGCTGGGGCTCGGTGGTCGTCCACTCGGCCTGCGCCTCCAGCACGGGCTGCTCCTCGGGCGGCGCTTCCCATCCGGGCTGGGCCTCGGTGGCAGCGGCGGGCTCGGAGGTCATCCACTCGCCCTGGACTTCGATGGCGGCCTGTCCGTCGTCAGACGTCGTCCACTCGGGCTGGGCGTCGACGGCTGGCAGGCCCTCGTCCCCGCTCAAGGGTGCACCGTACGCCGAGGTGCTTTCGGTCTCGGCCGGGGTCTCCGGCTGGTGGCCCCAGGTCGCGCTGTCCGTCGCGAACTGCGGAGAGCTCATGTACTCCGCGGCGCTCTCCAACTGGAGGCTCTCCCCGGTGCTCTCGCTCTCGCTTCCGCTCGCATCCATCGTCTCGAGCGGGACGGGCTCGTCCGAAACGCTTGTACCCGTCTGCTCCGAGTGACCCAGGAAGTCGGAGGCACTGGCGAGCGGGACGGTGTCATCCGGGTTGCCCGACGCGTATGTCTGCTCGTCCGCGGGCATCGCCTCGAGCGTGTCCGTCTGCGCGCCCCACTCCGAGGGCCGTGCGGCCTCGGGGTCGAACGAGTCCGCGACCTCGACGGTGTCCGCCTGCAGGTCGGGCGCCACCTGCACGGGGTGCAGGTCCAGCGTGGTCACCCGCTCGCCATACCCAAAGTCCGAGGTGGGAGCTGGGGGCTCGACCTCGGCGCCAACCTCCGCCATGTCGAACGTGGGCGGCTCCGAGTCACCGCTGGTCGCGGACTCCTCGGCAGAGGTCTCCCAGGGCGTCTCGGCCGCGGGGGCCGCGTCCTGGCCCGGCGAGGCCTCGAGCTCGGAGACATCGAACGTGGGCGTTCCGTCGGCCGCGGAGGCCTCGGACTGGACGTCGCTCGCCTCCAGGGTGGGGAGCGGCTCCGCTTCAGGTGAGGGCACCGGGTACGCGGGGATCGCGTACGACGCGGTGATCTCCATCCGGTCTTCATCGCTCTGGGCGGGGTCCAGGTTCTCGATGTCGGTGACGCGCGGCGAGGTGCCCGGCTCCGAGTCCACCGCGAGCGGCGCGGAGGCCCACTCGTCGGCAACAGGAGGCGTGGAGTCTTCGGCGAACACCGGCTCGGCCGCGAGCGGCGCATCGGCATCGGCATCGAGCAGCTCGATGTCGGTGGATTGGATCTCGATGGTCCGGATGGGGGCCAGCGACGGCTCGGCCACGGGCGGCGCCGAGGCGGCAGCGGGATTCTGCAGGTCGGAGTTGAGCGCGGAGAAGTCGTCCTCGCCCAGCTCGATGGGGTCCGAGGTCTCCGGCTGGGACTCGGCCGCGTACTCCTGATGCCGCGCCGCGAGCGAGGCCGCCGAGGGCGCGGTGACGTCGTTCCAGTCGCTCATGTCGACCGACTCGGGAACGCTCTCGGGGATGGGGATGGCCTCGCTGACGGGCGAGACGTCGGTGTCAGTCACCTCGAGGACGTCCTCGGTGGCGGGCTCCGCCTCATCGAGCATCATCGGCTCGGAGCTGCTCTCGGCCTGAGCTTGAGGCTCCGGCGCGGGCTCCTCCCAGGGAGCGGGCTCGTTCAGCGCGGGGACCTCGAGGTTCTCGCTCTCGAGGCTGAGCTTGACCGGATCCGGCATCGGCTGCGGCTGCTGCGGCACGTACCCGGGCACCGGCGAGGCGTAAGCGGATTCGGACTGCTGTCCGGCGTCGTAGGGCTGCTGCGGGTCGCTCGGGTAGGCCTCGCCCTGCTGCGGGGCGGCATAGCCCTGGTTGGGATCGTAACCCGCGTAACCCTGGTTGGGGTCGTAGCCCTGGTTGGGGTCGTAGCCCGCGGCCTGGTTGGGGTCGTAACCGGCGGGGTAGGCGTACCACTGGCCATCCTCGCCGTAGTAGCCCTGGGGCTGCTGCGCGTAGCCCTGGTTGGGGTCGTAACCCTGATTGGGATCGTAGCCCTGGTTGGGGTCGTAGCCCGCGGCCTGGTTGGGGTCGTAACCGGCGGGGTAGGCGTACCACTGGCCATCTTCGCCGTAGTAGCCCTGGGGCTGCTGCGCGTCGCCCTGGTTGGGATCGTAGCCCTGGTTGGGATCGTAGCCCGCGTAACCCTGATTGGGGTCGTAACCGGCAGGGTAGGCGTACCACTGGCCATCTTCACCGTAGTAGCCCTGGGGCTGCTGAGCGGGGTCCATGACCGCGGCATGCTCGTGCGTGGGCTGCCCCTGGTCACCCAGGAGCCCCCACAACTCGTTCCAACGAGTCTCCTCCGAGGGGGAGAGATTCCCCCGCGTCCGCTTCTCATCCAGGAAGCGAAACTCCCTCATCGCCGCACGCGTGTCGGACATCGTCACCTCGCTGCGGACTCGGGGCCGGGACTCCAGCCGCAGCGCCATTGCAAAAAATTTCCGTGCGCGAGTGTAGGGGACTCAGGGGGAGGGGTAAACTTCGCGAACGCGGATTCCGCCTGCCTGTTACCTCCGCGAGAGAGCGGCCTGGACGGCCTCGTCCAGCTCGGGCACACCGCGGCCATAGCGCTGCCGGAGGGCCTCGTCGAAGGGCGTGCCCCGGCCCACCTCGCGGATGAGCTCGAGCAGGCGGCCAGGCCCTCCCTCGTTCAGCAGCTCGCGGACGGCCACGGCCGAGGTCCCATAGGCCAGGGCCGGGTCGCGCTGCTGGATGAGGGCCCCGCCGGACATGTTGGCGAGGCGCGGGAGCTGACCGGCCTGGGCGGCGGCGCGCATGCGGGTGGCCAGGCCGTGGGGTGGTTTATCGCTGCCGAGGTAGCGCCATTCCACGTACTCGGCAAGGCCCTCGTTGAGCCAGATGGGGACGTGCTGGCCCCCCTCGGCGGCGCGCACCAGCTCATCCACCAGGGCGTGCACGTACTCGTGGACGAGGGTGGCCTTGGTCTGCTGGGTGAGCTCGGCGGCGTCGTTGATGCGGATGGCGCCGGCCGAGTACAGCCCGGCCACCATGCGCGCGAGCGCCGCGCCCTGGTGGGTGCGGAACTCCTCGCGGGTGTAGAGGACGACGTCCACGGGGGACTCGCGCGCCTCGCCCAGCACCTGGCGGGTATGGGCATGGGCTTCGTCGAGTGTGGAGACGATGCGGCCCTCGTACTCGGCGCGCTGGCCGAAGTCGCGCGCGTTGTTGAAGTACTTCACCACGAAGCGGCTGTTGGAGCGGGTGCGCATGCCGTCCGCGGACACGCCGGACTCATAGGAGAGGCTGGTGGACGCGGAGGCGGGCTCGACGGAGCCCTGGGGGGTGTTCTCGGTCTCGCCGGTGAAGCGCCGCTCGATGGCGCGGGCCTGGGCGCGGGCGGCGTTCTCTTCGCTGGAGGCGGCGCGAGCCTTCTGCATGAGGGCCTTGGCCTTGGCTGCCTCGGGCGAGCGCGGCGGCACCTTGCCCAGTGCCGCGAGGGCGCCCTGGGGATCCTTGTCTTCGAGCAGGAGCCGACCCAGCTCCAGTCCGAAGTGGCCGTCCTTGGGGAAGTGCTCCAGGCCACGGCGCAGAGCATCCTCGGCGGTGCCGCGCTGATCGGTGGTGAGCGCGGTGCGGGCCAGGCAGCGCAGGGCCGGGGCCGTCTCATCGAAGAGTGCCGCGCGCTCGCCGAGCGAGTACGCCATCACGGCATCGGAGCTGGCGAGGGCCTCGCAACCCTTGTTGAGCGAGGCGGAGATGGTGCGGCGATCGGGCTGGGAGTAGCCCTTGGGGTCCACGGCGGACCAGGCGAGGTAGAGGTCCTCCCAAGCACGCTGGGCCGCGAGCTTCTGGGCCTCCGCGGGCGTGGGCGGATTGGAGGACAGTAGGGCGAGGAGGAGCAGGGCGCGCATGGCCCGCGATTATGGCCGAGCCCATCTGCCCGGGCGAAGAGGAGCCCGCGAGGGCAGAGGGGGCAGCTCGAGCGAGGACCTTCGGCTCTTGCTTCACTGGTAGACGCCTATCAGTGGTGTCGCATAGCTGCCTACAGCGCTGGTAGACGTCTACCAGTGGTGCCCTCTTCGAGGATGCGAGCATGTCCCCTGCGTTCATGAGTTCGGGTTCACGTGAAGCGTGGTGTCGCGCTCGTTCGAGTCTCCTGGCCCTGGTTGTGTTGGTGCTGAGCGGGTGCGCCACCACTCGAGCCAGCCCAGTGCATGCAGCGGCGTCGCGCACATGGGCAGAGGCGGAGGGCAGCGCGGGCGGCTTCTTCGAGCAGGAGGCGGATGCCTTCCAGGTGTTGCAGGAGGTGAGTGGCCTGGAGGCCAAAGCCCGTCACCCAGCGGGCGCGGCGCTCTACGTGACGCAAGCGCATCAACTCCGGGACAGGCTGACGAAGACGACGGTGACGCAGCGGAACTTCGGTCCGCGCCTGGTGCTCTCCTGGCTGCTGCGAGAGGTACTCGCGGGTGGCGAGCGCGTGGCGTACGCGGAGCTATTGCGCCGCACCGAGCGCTTCCACTTCCTGACGGTGGTGCGCCCGGATGGCTATCTCGTGGTGGCACTCAATGGCCAACCCATCCAACGCCTGGGGCAGGTGAAGCTGGAAGAGGGAGTGTTCAAGGTGGGCCGCCTCGTGGTGGGCGCCTTCTACCATTCGCACAGTGGTGTCCTCTTCCCGGTGGATGATGCGCTCCAACGCATCGACACGTCTCCCTGGGCCGAGGTGGGGTTGGGGCGAGATCCGCTCAACGCCGCGCTGGACGGGGCGCAGGATGCGATGGGGGAACTGGTCTTGGCGCTTGCCGAGTCCGTCCTCGACCCCATCCATACCGTGGAGGGCCTCACCCAACTGCCTACCGCGGTGGCCCAGCTGATCTCCTCCTCACCCGAGTACTTCGCGCGCTACGGCGCCATGTCCTTGCAGGACCAGATACGCGAAGCGGCGCGGCTGTCCACGCACCTGCTCATGATGTACGGCGGCGCAGCGGGGACGGCTGGCACCGTGGGGCGCATGGGCGAGCTGGGCATGGAGATGCGAGTGCTGTCGCTCACGGCTCGGGGCGAGCTGGCGGAGCGGCTGGTGGTGGTGTCGGGGGGGACGGTGACAACGACGCTCGGCGCGGGAGTAGGCGCCATTTCCATCCTCCACATGGCCGCCGGAGGCGATGGGGGTTGGGAGCCTCCCGTCGGTGGACCTGGTCAATGGGTGGAAGACACCACCAGCATGTCCGAGCGAGCCAGGGACTATCAGGCCCAGGTGACAGGCGCGCCCAAGGGGTGGTGCTACAAGGTCTGCCGCAATGGCAAGTGCGTGGAGTACGACGGGTATGACCCCAAGACTGGCACGCTGCTGGAGGCCAAGGGACTCGGGTACGACCATTTCTTCGGGCCCGAGGCTAGTGGACCCGTGAGCGAGACCTACTACGCAGCAGCTTATTGGGGATGCCGCCCGGAGCCGGTCCAGGAGTGTGCCCGGCGTGCGGAGACCTTCTTCCGCCTCCTGTCCATTTGCCACCCCGATTACAGCCGCTGGTACGAAAAGCACACCTCCAGGAAGCGCTCTCTCCAACTCCAGATCGAGCCCACCTACGACACCTTCGTGCGCCTTTTTGGCAAGAAGCAGTACGAGGATGAAGAGGGGGGTGTCAGTTTCGACGCCTGGACGGGCCACGTTCCTGTGAATCAGGAAGGTGGGATGGTCATGCTTCGGTGTGGAACACCCGCCGAGGCGGTTCCGAACAGCAGCATTCTCTACTTCCCCTCGCCAGGACCGGGGTTGGACCGCCTGCTCACCCTCCCGGTGCCCACCGGCGTCATGCGCGCCATGGTCCTGGCCTGGGAGCCGGATTGGGCCGTCCTCGTCTCCGACGACTTCCGGGATGCGCTGTCACAGCAAGGCTCCGTGGGCACCTTCGTGGGCTGGCTGACGTACTTCTCGCGCCAGCGCGGTGAGGTGCCGCCCCTACCGGAACCCGTGCGCGTAGAGCCAATCGAGGACAAGGGCACGCTCATCACCCTCGGCCCGGAGCCTTTTCGCGCGGCGAACCCCGAGCACGTTGCCTTGGGCCACCGGATCCAGCTGCTACTCGCGGAGCGCGGTCTGCTCAGGCGGGTGGTAGAACGGCAACCCCCGCCTCCCGCGTGACCGCGGTCCTCACGTCTCTTCCGCGACCTGCCAGCCCTTCTGTCCCAGGCTGCCGATCAGCTCCTCGATGTGGCCGCGGCCGCGCGTCTCCAGCGTCACCTCCACCGCCACCTCGCCCAGGCCCGCCTTCGAGAAGGCGCGGTTGTGGTAGATCTCCACCACGTTGGCGCCTGCCTGAGCGATCTCCGCCGTGAGCCGCGCGAGCATCCCCGGCCGGTCCGGCATGCGCACCACCAGCCGCACCAGACGCCCGTCCTTCACCAGGCCGCGCTCGATGATGCGGCTGACCAGGTTGACGTCGATGTTGCCGCCCGAGATGAGCAGCACCACCTTGCGCCCGCGCGCCGAGGGAATCTTCCCGTTGATGAGCGCCGCCAGGCCCACCGCGCCCGCGCCCTCCACCACCGACTTCTCCCGCTCCAGGAGCAGGAGGATGGCGTTGGCGATCTCCTCCTCATCCACCGTGACGATGTCGTCCACGTAGCGGCGGATCATCTCGTAGGTGTATTCGCCGGGGCGCTTCACCGCGATGCCGTCCGCGATGGTGGTCCCCGCCGGCAGATCCACCAGCTTGCCCGCGTCCACCGAGGCCTTCATGCTCGCGATGGCCGCCGCCTGCACGCCAATCACCTTGATGCGCGGGTTGGTCTCCTTGAGCGCGCACGCCACGCCGGAGATGAGTCCGCCGCCACCGATGGGCACCACCACCATGTCCATGTACGGGCACTGCTCGAGCAGCTCCAGGCCGATGGTGCCCTGGCCGGCGATGACGAGCGGATCATTGAAGGGGTGGATGAAGACGCGGTTCTCCCGGTCCTGGATGCGCAGGGCCTCGGCGTAGGCCTCGTCGAAGTTGGCGCCGTGCAACACCACCTTGGCGCCGTAGGAGCGCGTGCGCGTCGCCTTGATGAGCGGGGTGCGCTCGGGCATGACGATGGTGGTGTTCACCCCCTGGCGGCCCGCGTGGTAGGCGAGCCCCTGCGCGTGATTGCCTGCCGAGGCGGCGATGATGCCGCGGGCCCGCTCGTCCGGCGTGAGGGTGAGCAGCTTGTTGAGCGCCCCGCGCTCCTTGAAGGCACCCGTGCGCTGCAGGTTCTCCAGCTTGCAGAACAGGGCCGCGCTGTCCGTGAGCTCCTTGAACTGCTCCGACTTCGGGCAGGGAGAGCGGTAGACGGCGTCACCAATGCGCTGCTGGGCGTCTTCGATTTGCTGGAGCGTGACCATGGATATGTCGCGCCTGATAACCGATGCGCCGCCAGGGCGAAAGGGGAGGGCGCCTCGGGCTGACGGCTGCCCGGTTGCTCGTCAGATACCGCGCAACACCGTGGCTTTTCCCACGCGGCCGATGGCCAGGATGAATGCCGCGGTGCGCAACGTCACCTTGCGCGAGCGCGCCAGCTGCGCCACCCGGTCGTACGCCTCCTTCATCGTCTTCTCCAGCTCGGCGTTCACCCGGTCCTCCTCCCAGGAGAGGTGCTGGAGGTTCTGGACCCACTCGTAGTAGCTGACCGTCACACCGCCCGCGTTCGCCAGGATGTCCGGCACCACCAGTACGCCGCGCTTGTCGAGCATCTCGTCGGCCTCGGGGTCCGTGGGGCCGTTGGCGCCCTCGATGATGAGCCGGGCTCGCACCGCGTTGGCGTTGTTGCGGTTCAAAGCATGACCGAGTGCGGCGGGGATGAGGACGTCGCAGTCGGAGACGAGCACATCCTGGCTGGCGCAGGCCTGGCCGCCGCCGAAGCCAGTGACGGTGCCGGTGCGCTTCACGTGCTCGAAGAGGCCGGGGACGTCCAGGCCCTGCGGGTTGTACACGCCGCCGTACACGTCCGACACGGCCACCACCACGCCTCCGTCCTGCCAGAGGAGCTGCGCGGTATGGCTGCCCACGTTGCCGAAGCCCTGGATGGCGAAGCGCGTGCCCTTCATCGGCATGCCCGCGTCGCGGAGGATTTCGCGGGTGATGTAGAGCAGGCCGCGCCCGGTGGCTGAGTCACGGCCTCGGGTGCCGTAGAGCTCCGGGGGTTTGCCGGTGACGACGGCCGGCGAGTGCCCGTGGTAGCGCGAGTACTGGTCCATGTACCACGCCATCACCTGGGGGTTGGTGTTGATGTCGGGGGCGGCGATGTCGCGAGTAGGACCGATGACGTCCTGTATCTGGTCCACGTACTTGCGGGTGAGCCGCTCCATCTCCTTGAGGGAGAGCTGGGTAGGGTCCACCGCGATGCCGCCCTTGGCGCCGCCATAGGGGAGGTTCACCACGGCCGTCTTCCACGTCATCAGCGAGGCGAGCGCCACGCACTCGTCCTGGGTGATGGTGGGGTGGTAGCGCAAGCCGCCCTTCATGGGGCCGCGGCTGTTGTCGTGCTGGGTGCGGTAGCCGATGAAGGTGCGGATCTCCCCGTTGTCGAGCTCGATGGAGACCTGGACCTTGACCTCGCGAAGGGGAGTGGCGAGCAGCGTCTCGATGCGCTCGCCTACGTCCATGATGCGCGCGGCCTTGCGGAAGTAGTAGTGAATCCCTTCGAGGGCGTGCATGGCCGGGGTGCTCTCCTGGGTCGGCTCCGCGGGGGTGACGGACGACGGCGCGAGACCTTAACAGATGGGGTGCGCTAACATGGGTTGGCGATGCGCTCCAGTTCCCCGCCAGCCCAGGATACGAGCGGGCACCTGCAGGGGCTCGCGAGGCGCATCCGGGGCCTGCGCGAGCGGCGGGGCCTGACGCAGGAGGAGTTCGCCGAGCGGAGTGGTATTTCGGTGAGCTTCGCGTCGCTGCTGGAGCGAGGGGAGCGCAGCCCCAGCTACGAGACGCTGGTTCAGGTGGCAGGGGCGCTGGGAGTGCCCCTGGCGGAGCTCTTCCGGGTGGAAGAGGACGAGGCGGCGGGGGCACACCGGCTGGTGGAGTTCGCACGGGCACGCCAGCTGACGAGGGCCGAGGTGGACCGGCTGCTGGCGGTGGCGGAGGCCATGTTCACCGAGCGGGCGTCCGAGGAGCTACCCACCGAGGAGGCGCCGCGCTGCAAGGAGCCGGACTGCGGGAAGCCGGTGCTGGCCAAGGAGCTGTGCGTGGCGCACTACCACCGCGCACGCCGGGCGAAGCCCCCCGCGTCCTGACCACCTCATGTCCTCGCGTGCCTCGCTCCGACCCGCTGCCGGGTCTTCCCATCGCTCGCCAGAGGAGCTGCGCGTCCAGCTCGAGGGCTCCTGGGAGGTGCTCGAACGGGCCCTGGCCCACAAGGCGGCCCTGTTGAAGGGGCTCGACTCCTTCCGGTGGAGACATCACCTCCAGCGTGACCCCGAGCTGCCGCGGCGGGTGAGGGAGCTGGAAGCTCCGCTCGCGCAGGCCCTCGAGCGTGTCGAGCACCGGCTGCGCCAGGAGTCCTGGCCCGAGCATCATCCCCTGCACCGCCTTACCCGTCAGCTTCACGCCTTGGACGCTCGGCTGCGGAAGCGTGTGCGCCAGCGGTTGGCCTTCTGGGAGCCAGAGGGGGCGTGGACCTTCACGGAGGCACTTGCGCGCTTGGAAGCCTGGGCGCGCGCGCCGCTCCTCCAGGTTCCCGGTGAGGCAGAGCCCGTGCTCCTGACAGGGGGAGTCGACTACTTAGCGGGCGGCCAGGCCGCGTTCCTCTTGAGTATGTTCTGGGCCATTCCCGCCCGCGCGCTCGGCCTGACGCAACTGGGGTACCAGGTTTCAGGCTTCCTCATCCTCGTGGGCCTACCCCTGCTCCTGGGGCTCCTGCGGTGGCGGACACGGTTCTGGCTCACGCCTCGGAGGCTGGTGTGGCGCACGGCACGTGGCCAGGTGAAACAGCTGGCTTTGGACTCGCTCCGTTACGCCTTCACCAATCCCCTTGTTGTCAGGGGCGGGCTGGTCGTGCGGCGGGAGGGCGGGCCGAGGTCGTTCCTGGTGGGGATGAAGAATCTCGAGGGCCTGAGAGTGGTGCTCACACTGCGTGGGCTGCCTGAGTTGCGCGGACAGGCTCAGAGCGCTCCCACGTACGCCCTGGCCATGTTCACCGCCGTGCGTCGCGAGAAGGCCGGCTTGTTCAAGGGGCGCTACTCCGGAGTGCTCGTGATGCGCCCCGGCCAGCTCATCTTCCTCGAGGACAGGCACATCTGGAGCATGGTGCGGGTATTGTTCCGCGAAGCTCCCGACAATCTTTACGGGTTGACCCCGAGCATGCTGCTGCAACAGCTACAACTGCTCCCCGAGGCGGAGTTCGACAGGTGCCTGGAGCGGCTCACCCCCGCCGGTGGAGGCTCCCGCTGGTCCTTCTCCGAGGTGACCCACGGCCTCACCGCCGACGATAAGTTCCAGGTCCTCCTGCCGGATGGCACGGTGCTCATCGGGACGCCCGATGACACGCAGCACGCGGCCATCAGCCGCGTCCTCCAACTCAGTAGAGCGCGGACTTGATGCCCCCCACATGACGTGAGGGTGCATCCCGTGCCGCGTGGCGCACTTCGCCCCGACTACCGGCGCCGGGCCCGCTCCAGCTTCAGCGTCTTCTCGCCGTGCTGCTTGCCGTTGAGGGCCTCGAAGGCCGGCACATCCTCGTCGGCGACGAAGACGTACGAGTAGGTGGGCTTGAGCTCCACGCGCTGCACCTTGCCCGCAGGAGCCCCCATGGACTCCAGGGTGCTGGTGACGGCGGCCTCGTCCTGCACCTCGGAGCGGCCCAGGCCCACCCACAGGCGCGCCTGGCCGGGCACCTCGGGCGTGGACTCGGGACGCTCGGAGCGCTCACGGCGCGGAGGACGCTCGCGGGTGCCGCGAGGCCGGTGCTTATCCACCTTCAGCGCCTTCTCGCCGTGCTGCTTGCCAGCGAGGCCCTCGAAGGCGGGAGCCTCCGCCTCGGGCACGTAGGCGTAGCCGTAGTCGGGACGGAGCAGCGCCTTGTTCACCTTGCCCGCAGGAGCGCCAGCGGCCTCCAGGGCGGCGATGAACTTCGCCTCGTCCAGGCCGTCGTTCATGCCGAGGTTGAACTTCAGCTTCACCTCGCCAGGGCCGGCGTCGGGAGAGGGCGGCGGCCGGTTCGGATCGCGCTCGCCGCGCGGCCGGCTCTTCTCCACCTTCAGCGTCTTGTCCTTGTACGTCTTGCCGGTGAGGGCCTCGAAGCCCGCCAGGTCCTCCTCGGCGATGAAGACGTAGGCGAAGCCGGGCTTGAGGTCGGCACGCACCACCTTGTTGGCGGGAGCGCCTGACTCCTCCAGGGCAGTGACGATGCTGCCAGGCCCAAGGCCATCCTCGGTGCCCAGGTTGACCCACAGCTTCACCTCGCCGGGGCCGGCCTCGATGGACGCAGGGCCGCGCTCACTCCGCTCGGGGCGCTCACGGCGGCGCTTGTCACCCCGCTCGCCGCGCTCACGCGACTCGCCGGACGGCTCCCCACGGGACTCCCGGCGCTCCTCGCGCCGCGGCGGCCTGTCCCGATCCCGCTCGCGGTCACGGGGACGCTCGCGCTCGCGGTCCTTGCGGCGGCCCTCGGGCTTGGGCTCCTGCTCGGGACGCTCGGCCTGCTGGGCGGCCTGTGCCTTCTCCATGCGCAGGTGGCTGAAGAAGTACTTCAGCAGGAAGGCCATCAGGTCATCCGCATCCGGCCGGGCCTTGAGCTGCGCGGCCAGGGGCAGGAAGCCCTCGAAGATGGCGCCGGAGGCGGCCTCGCGGATTTCACGCACGTGGCGCTCGGCCCACAGGCGCATGGCCTCCTCGGGGGCGGGCATCTCGCGCTTCTCGAACTTGATGCCGAACTTCTTCTCCAGCGTGGTGTACGTGGCCAGCTCGCGGCCGGAGAAGAGGTTGATGGCGGTGCCCTTGTTGCCGATGCGGCCGGTGCGGCCCACCCGGTGCAGGTACACGGCCGGATCCTCGGGCAGCGAGTAGTTGATGACGTACTCGAGGCCGGAGATGTCGATGCC
Organism: Archangium lansingense; assembly: GCF_026626635.1. Taxonomy (GTDB): domain Bacteria; phylum Myxococcota; class Myxococcia; order Myxococcales; family Myxococcaceae; genus Archangium; species Archangium lansingense. The sequence goes on along the minus strand of NZ_JAPNKA010000001.1, from coordinate 10,881,830 downwards.
GCGCGCCGCGATGTCCGTGGCCACCATGAAGGCCACTTCCCCGCGCTTCACCTTGCCCATCACCCGCTCGCGCTCCTTCTGCGGCAGGTCTCCGTTGAGCAGCTCCGCGTCGAAGCCGTTGCGGTTGAGCACCGCCGTCACCAGCGCCGTGTCATCCCGGGTGTTGCAGAAGATGATGGCGTTCTGCGGCTCCTCCGCCTCCAGCACGTAGATGAGGTTGCGCGGCTTGGGCAGCGCGTCCGACACGTCGTAGCGGATGTGGTGGATGTGCTCGACGGTGAAGACGTCGCCGGAGAGCAGCAGCGTCTCCGCGTTCGTCGTGTACCGGGCAATCAGGTTCTGGATGTCCGTGGGCACCGTGGCGCTGAAGAGCAGCACCTGCCGGTCCTTCGGAAGGCGGTCGAGGATGCGGGTGACTTCCTCGTAGAAGCCCTGGTTGAGCATCTCGTCGGCTTCATCGAGCACCGCGTGGGTGCAGCCCTCGAGCTTGAGGTTGCCGCGGTTGATGTGATCGAACACCCGGCCGGGCGTGCCCACGATGATCTGGGTGCCCTCCTCGAGGGCGTCCTCCTGCTGCTTCATGGAGGCGCCGCCGTAGATGGCGGCCACCTTGACGCCCTTGTGCTTGCCCAGGGCGGCCAGCTCCTCGGACACCTGGAGGGCCAGCTCGCGGGTGGGGCAGAGGATGAGGGCGCGCACGCGCTTGTCCTCGGGGGAGATCTTCTCCAGCAGGGGGAGGCCGAAGGCGGCCGTCTTGCCCGTGCCGGTCTTGCTGCGCACGATGAGATCCCTGCCCTGCATGACGGGGCCAAAGGCCTTGGCCTGGACAGGGGTGGGGTTGGTATAGCCACGGTCCGCGATGCCGCGACGGAGGGGCTCGGACAGGTTCAGGTCATCGAAGCTGACGTCCGCGACGTACTCGGCGGGGCGCGACGGGGCTTCGGCAGTGGTTTCCGGCTGGTCCGGAGATTGAAGGTCACTCATCAAGCTTGGGGCATAACCCCTGCATTAGGCTCTGGCAACAATCGGCTCACTTTGCTTAAGGAACTCCTCATGGCGATTGGGAGGAAGAAGACGGCAGGAACGGGGACGAGGACCCGGGCGAAGCGGCCCGCCGCCGCCCCGCCCCCCGAGGAAGCCGAGGTGGTGGAGGCCGAGTCCGCCGAGGTGGAACCCGAATCCCTGGAGCCCGCCCCCGAGGAGCTGGAGGAGGTAGAGGCCGAGGTGGAGGAGGTCCCGCGGCCCCCTAGGGCTGCCCTGGTGAAGGCGGGGGAGACGGGGCTGGCCCGGACCGACCCCCTCCAGGCCTACATGAACGAGGTGCAGCGCCACCCCCTGCTCAGCCGGGAGGAGGAGGTGTCACTGGCCAGGCACTTCCGGGACACGGGGGACGTGAAGGCGGCCTACCGGCTGGTGGCGGCCAACCTGCGACTGGTGGTGAAGTTGGCACACGAGTACCACCGTAACCCCCTGTCCTTGCTGGACCTGGTGCAGGAGGGCAACATCGGGCTGATGCAGGCAGTGAAGAAGTACGACCCGGAGCGGGGGGTGAAGCTCAGCTCCTACGCCGCCTGGTGGATACGCGCCTACATCCTGCGTTACATCATGGACAACTGGAAGATGGTGAAGCTGGGGACGACGGAAGCCCAGCGGAAGCTCTTCTTCAAGCTGCGCCAGGAGCAGGACAGGTTGATGGCGCAGGGCTTCGAGGTGACGCCGAAGATGCTGGCCGAGCGCCTCAACGTCTCCGAGCAGGACGTGGTGGAGATGGACCAGCGGCTGGGCCACGACGAGATGTCGCTGGACGCGCCGGTGGGAGGAGACGACTCGACGGCGACGCGGATGGACCGGTTCCTGCCGTCCTCGTCGGTCGGCGCCGAGGAGCGGCTGGGCAACGAGCAGCTCAAGGCGCTGTTCCGCGAGAAGCTGCAGGACTTCGCCCAGTCGCTGGAGGGCAAGGAGCGCTACATCTTCGAGAACCGGCTGATCTCCGACGAGCCGCTGACGCTCCAGGACATCGGGGACAAGTACGGGGTGAGCCGCGAGCGGGCGAGGCAGATCGAAGCGGCGCTCATCAACCGGATGCGCGACTACATGCGCGAGCACATTCCGGACTTCGACCTGGTGGCCAACCCCAAGGGGTGAGCGGGCGGGGCTACTGCGCCGTGTTGCGCCGGTGCCGGCCCCGGAAGTGACGGTCGAGGTAGTCCTCGACCTCGGGTCCACGCTCTCCATTCGCGGAGGCGAGCAGGGCGTGGGCCCCATCCACCACCGAGAGCGCCTCCTCGAGGGACACCTCCCCCTCGGAGAGCGCGCTGAAGAGGTGGCAGTGGTAGCGGCGACACTCCTCGGGACGCGCCGCGTAGGCGGTGCACTTCCGTCCGTCCAACGCCGCGCAGCGCTGCGGGAGGATGGGCGTGCCGTCCTCGCGCTCCTTCACGGGCAGCCCCAGGGCCTTCAAGGGACCGGTCTCGGTGCTGCGCAGCGGGACGTGGGTGAAGAGGGTTCCGTCGCAGCACAGACCGCAGCGCAGGCAGAGCGTGGACAGGGGCATCAGGGCACGGCTTCCGGGGAGCGAGAAGTCCCCTTGCTAGTGGTGAACAGCCTATCGAGCAAGGGCCTCGCCGTGCGCCTCAGTCCTTCTTCGCCTCCTGGTAGTCGCGGAACGTCGCAACCTCCTCGATGCGGGCGTCGGTATAGCCCCAGTGCTCGACATCCACACTGTACTGCCCCTTGGCGATCAACATTCCCCGGCAGAGCTTCTTCTTCTCGGGCTCGTTGTGCTGGTCGCGGGCTCGCTCGAGCAGCTCGTCCCAGACCCAGCGGGGCACATGGTCGCGCTGGCCCGGGTAGCTGAAGCGGTAAAAGGTCACGTGGGCCAGGAGCACCTCCCAGTGCGGGTCGAATCGCGCCATCAGGTGCTTCCAGTCCATCTGCTTGCCGCGGGCGAGGATGAGGTGGTTGATGTCGGTGCCGTCGAAGCGCTCGCGCTCGCAGACGAAGGCCTTGGACCAGATGATGTCCTCGGGAGGCGCCACCAGGATGGGCAGCCCGTGGATGACGCCCGGGTGGGCCTCGTCGATCCAATGGTCATCCACTACCGCCACGCCGTTGCCCGAGCTGAAGATGAGGTCGGCGAAGTACTCGTCGTTGGCGTAGGCCTTCGCGATCCACACGGGGTCATGCATCTTCGTCTCGAAGCCCATGGTGTGCAGGGACTCCATCGCGCGCTCCACGTGCTCGCGCTTGAGGAAGATGTCCAGGTCCTTGGTGTCGCGGTAGATGCCCGTATAGAGGTGGAGCGCATAGGCGCCCGCGACCACGAAGGGAATCTCGGCGTTCTTGAGCGTGCTGAGCGCCAGCAGGTGCGCACCGCGCTCGATGGGAGGACGCTGATCCGCCTGCATGGGCGGCGGCGCCTTGCTTGGCCTGCTCGACTGTTCGGGAGTGTCCTGGCTGCTGCCCTGCCCAACAGTCGGCTGCTCGTTCTCTTGAATGCTCATGGCACGCTCCGGTGTCCTGGCAGGTAGGTTAGGACTGGGGACCGATGGGGGCAGGACGGCAAACGGTGCTCCAGCCCGCCCGGCTGCTCCTCTGGCGAGTGGAGCGACTCATGGCCTCGCCCAGAGCGCCCTTCCCGGTTCCGAGCCATTCACCTGCCGCTCCGCATGGCGGTAGGCGCGGGCCTTGTTGGGGGCATCGACCTTCATCTGCTCCCCTCGCGGACCATGGAGCTCCAGGTGATAGCCCTGCTCCTGCTGGCCCTCGGTGGTGATGCTCCAGCCCGCCTGCTTGATGTGCTTCTTGCACACGCGCTTACGTCCTCGCATGGTCGGCCTCCATTCCATTTGTCGCGGCCATGACGGGCCGCGTCACGAAGCTGGAGGATTCGTCCGCTTCCTCATGGGTGCATGCGGTGGCGAAAGGGTGAGGCTCGAATGCCCGCCCATCGACCCGGCGTACGGAGGTGCATGGACGCCAGGCTTCCTCGGGGCGCCAGAGGGGAGCGCCTTCCGGCGTGTCCGCGGGGCCCTCCGGCACGCGGCCCCACCCTGGCACATCGGGGAGGGCAAGTCCCATGGTGGGGGAGAGGGAGACGACCATGGCACTTCCCAAGCACCTGGACGACGCGGCCGACAGGCTGCACGAAGCCTTCGCACGAATCGAGGACGCTCGCGCGAAGCCCACGAGCCCGGAGAGTCTGCACGAGTGGCTGGCCGCGCTCACAGACTACGCCCAGGCCTTGATGGACCTGCACGAGTACAGCAACGAGTCGGTCCACGAGAAGCTGCACGTGCTCGCGGGCCTGCTCAAGCTGAAGTCCTTCCCGGAGGAGCCCCTCAAGAACCTCGAGCCCGAGGAACCGCGGACGCCATCGGGAGGCATCTGAGCGGGCTCGTCACGCTCCGCGCCGCGTGGGCATGCCGCCGAACGGCCACGTGAAGCCGGGGTACTGGATGAGCTCGGGTGCCTTACGGCCCTGCCAGCCGAGGGCCTCGCCGGGGCGCATCAGCAGCGCCTGCGGCCCGTGCCCCACTTGTCGGCGCACCTGCTTGAGCCGCTCGGGGTAGGGGTCTGCGTCGGGGTTCTCGTCCAGGGTGCTGGCGCCACTCACCGGCTCGCCAGGGTAGCCCGGGTAGCGCGGGCCCATGCCCTCGCGCCAGTACCAGGGGGCGCCCCCGTCGGCACATGGCACCACGTAGCGCGCGCCGAGCAGCTCGCCATAGTGCAGGGCCTCCTCCGGCCCGGCCATGAGCTGCTGCGGCTTCACCAGTGATTCCACGGGCACGTCGACCAGGTAGGCGTCCAGCGTGGTGTAGCCGAAGAAGAGGGGCTCGAGCCGGAAGCCGCGCACCCCGCAGAAGAGCACGTCCACGGGCGCCTCCTTCTTCAGTGCGCGGCAGACGGCGCGCATGTCCCCGCGCACGTCGTGCCCGGCATCGGCGAAGAAGGCCGCGGAGAAGCCCGGCGCGCGCACCAGCCAGGTGTTCCCCTCGTTGAAGAGGTCCGGGTAGAGGCCCTCTCCGTCGGTGGGCTGCTCGCCGTAGAAGGGCAGGGCGCGCACGGTGATGTCTCCCACGAGCCGCTCCTCGCCCCATCGCAGCGCCTCGACGCGGGTGTAGCCGAGCTGCTTCAGCCGCAGCACGCAGTCGGTGGAGAAGAGACTCTCGCGCTCCACCGCTGGGACGAAGAGGCGCGTGTCACGCGGCAACTGCAGCAGCGAGCCCAGGTGGAAGTGGTCCCCATGCGAGTGGGTGATGACCACCGCGTCCACTCGGCCGAGGTCTCTCGGCTGCATGGGCGGGTAGTCCGGCCGGTCGAGCTGGCTGGCGGGGCGGAAGTACGGGTCCACCAGGACGCGCGCTTGGGTGCTCGACACCAGCACGGTGTTGTGGCCGACGAAGAGGGCGCCGGGGGCGGGCACCTCCACGGGGCCCTCGTGGCGCACCAACCAGCCCGCGCTGGACATGTCCGCGAGCAGCTCGCCCACCGCGGGCACGGCTGAGAGGGCGCGCAGCTCAGCCCGGGTGGCTCCGCGCGCCAGTGAGGCGAAGAGCTCGGCGAGGGCCGGCCACTCGCGGGCCTTGACGGGGAAGTCGAGCCCCAGCTCCTCCTGGCGCAGGTGGAGGATGCGGGGCTTGTGCTGCGCCGCGTTGGGGAACAGTACTTCGGGGCGCAGCGGGCGCCGGCCTCCACGCCGTCGGCCCTCGCCGCAGAGCGCGGCATAGCCGGGCGTCTCCTCCAGCCAGCGCACGAGGGCCTTCGCCTCGCGCAGGGAGCGCTCCGGGCCCAGCTCGGCGAGCCGTTGCTTCAGGGGTGCATGGGCCTGTCGCACGGGGCGGGCGGTGGGGCCCTGGATGCTGCAACCCAGGTCCTCATGGTGCTCCGCCTCGGTACGGGCCGAGGCGAGGACGGCGAGGCTGACGCCACGGTGGAGGGTGAGCCGCATGGAGGGTGCTGCTAGCAGGGGCGCGGTGCAGGTGGCCAGCGTATTCACGGACCTGCTTGCTCGCTCCCGTGCTTTCCGATGATGCTCCGCGCGCGACCGGGACGGTGGGCCAGAGGAGTGCGGCTGGCGTCCGGTGAGCTCTACGTTCCCGTCAATTCTTGTGGAGGGGGAGATGAACAGTTTTCTCAGGACGATTCCCGTCGTGATGACGGGGTTCCTCCTGCTAGGTGCCGCGGGGCCAGAGGGCGCACGGACTTTCAGTCCGTACCGGCGCTACAACAGCAACGCCTTCGTCCACGGCAACTTCAAGCCCTTCTTCCAGAGGCAGTGGAAGCCCACTCCCAATCCGCCACCGGGGGATGGTTCCTCCGTGCCGCCGTTGCTGCTGCCGCTCTCGGTGTCCTCGTTCCGCATGGATGGTCGCTCTCCCATCATGCCCAAGCGGATCGCCGAGGGCGCGAGGGACCTCGAGTCGGAGCACCGCAAGGCGCTCGAGGACGCCCTGGTGCAACTGCTCCATGGGTACGAGCATCTGCTGGAGCAGCAGGATGCGTCGCAGCTCAAGCACAACCTTGCCGGGGCCTTCAACCACCTCTTCATGTCCTCCTACTACGCGCTCAGGGACGGCCAGGAGCTGAACGGAGCGCAGCAGCGGTCCATGCTGGCGCAGCTCAACGCGGCTATCGCCATGGGCCTCAAGGAGCGGCGCCTGTCGGATCGTGACAAGCAGGAGCTGTACGAGTCGGTGGTGCTCTCGGGCTCCATCATCCTCGGGCTCTACAACGAGGGGCGCGACACGGGGCGCCCGGAGCAGCAGAAGCAGGCGCGCGAGCTGGCCAAGGAGTTGCTGGAGCAGATGATGGGCCTCCGCATCGAGAAGGTGTGCCTCGAGGACACCGAGGTGCGAATCTGTGATTAGCGTGCCGGGGCACGGAGTCCTGATGCCGTGCTGCTGCGCTGACGCGATAGGGGGCCTGCCTCAGGCTCGCGGGTAGAAGGCGAACGCGCCGTAGCCGACGACCTCGCTCTTGTCACCGGCGGTGTCTCCGGAGCTGCGCAGGTCGAGCAGCTCGGCGCTCAGGCCCCGGCGCCGGGCCACGAGCAGCAAGCCGTTGATGGCTGCGGCGCCGCACGCGCGATCGTCCTCGAGCGGCCCGTCGAGCTGGAGGATGTGGTCGGCCGTCTCGCGGTCCACCTGCCGGCCGATCTCATAGGGCAGGTAGTGCGACAGGTCCGAGCTGATGATGGGCAACACGTCCTGCGTCCAGAGCGCGTCGAGCACCTCGGCCACTTCTTCAGGTCGGGCGGAACCCACCACGAGCGGTAACACGTCGAAGTCACCCAGGACGCGTTGAAGGAAGGGAAGCTGCACCTCGAGCGAGTGCTCCTTGCGGTGAGCGAGCGTGGAGGCGGCGACATGGCGCGTGGCCTCGGCCCGCTCGCACAGGGTGCCATCGACGGCCACGTCTCCGAGCGGCGTGCGGAGGGCCTCGGCGTCCGGATGGGCCAACCCGTTCATCAGCACGAAGTGGCAGGGGCCGAGCAGCAGCACATGCCTCACCTTGCCCCTCAGCCCGCGAAGGCAGGCGTAGGCGCTCGCGGCCACCGGGCCCGAGTAGATGTATCCGGCATGGGGGACGATGAGCGCCGCCGGGGACAGAGGCGAGCAGGCCGGGGCCTGCTCCAACCACTGGTCCACCTGCTGGGCGAGGAGGGGAGCGGTGGCAGGGTAGAACGAACCCGCCACCGCGGGAGTGCGAACGCGAGCGGCCATGGTCCTTATACGGGTAGGGCCGCTCCGCGCTCAGCGCCAGGGGCGCGAGATGACACAGGCGTTGATGCCGCCCACGCCCATGGAGAGCTTGCCAGCGCAGCCCTGCGGCGCGGCCACCGGCTTGTCGAAGACGTAGCGGGGGTGCACGCGGCCGATCTCCTTGTTGAGCTCGGCCTCGGACAGCGGGGTGGGGAACATCTGGCCCCGGGCGTAGCCGAGGTACTGGGCCGTCAGCTCCCAGCCGCCGCCAGCGCTCATGCCGTGGCCGAAGGTGCCCTTGCGCGCCGTCACCAGCACCGTCTCGGGCAGCACCGTGCGCAGCGTCTCCATCTCCAGGTAGTCGCCCGGGGTGGCGGTGGCGTGCAGGTCCCAGCTCCCGAGCTCGGACGGGTCCACGCCCGCCTTGCGCAGGGCCTCGTGGATGGCCACGGTGGGGCCCTCCTTCGAGGGCGTGATGATGTGGTCCGCGTCCGCGGTGACTCCCACGGTGATGGGCTCCATGCCCAGCGGCTTGAAGCCCTTGGAGGTGAAGTGCTCCAGGTCACCCAGAATCCACACCACCGAGCCGCCGGCCACGTGCGTGCCACGCAGCTGCGTCAGCGGCTTGGACACGGCGCCGTCCGCGCTCACCACGCGCGCGTTGTAGAAGCCACCCACCGTGAGCGGGTGCGGCGGGGGATCCGTCATCCCCATCACCACCGCCTTGGCATCCCCGCTGGTGATGGCGTCGAGCGCCAGCTTCAGCCCGTAGCCGAACGAGGAGCACGCCGCCACCGGCGCGAACGTCATGCCGGTGAGCTTCCCCATCATCGAAATCTGCGACGCGGGGGTGTTGTGGATGTTCCAGAGAATCTCGGACGGCACCGCATTCCACGGCGGCTCGGGGGCGCCCCACTTCTTCTGCAGGCGCTGATTGCGCGTCCGCTTCTCCTTGATGACGGCCAGCTTGGCGGCCTCCACGTTGCCGCCTTCGACGCCCAGGCCCTCGATCTCCTTCTGCTCGGCGAGGTACTCGCGCAGCTCGGGGGACTGGCCGGCCCAGAAGTGCCACCAGGTCTCCTCCGCCACGTCCCGGTCGGCCTCGTCCACGGTGGAGGGCTCGGGAGGCAGGCCGGGCAGCGGCTCGCGCGTCTCCAGCCAGCGGCGCAGCGCACCGTTGCGCTCGGGAGAGGCCCAGAAGCGGTCCCACCGCCGCTGAGCGCGGTGCAGGTTCAGGGTGATGTCGTGGATGGTCGGCAGATCACCCAGGCCGGTGCCAACGTAGACGTGGGAGCGGGCCCCCAGCGCCTGCAGCTCCTGCTCCAGGCCGGGGTTCTGGCCCAGCGCCTGGATGAAGGAGCCGATCGCCATCTTCGTCGGCATGCCCATCTTCTTCTCGAGCTGGGCGAAGCGCGTGGCGGGGAAGCGCGCGTCAATCCACGGCTTGTACTCCGCGAAGTCGAAGTCCGGGTTGCCGACGAGGAAGTTGTCCGGACCGAAGCCGTTGAACGGGGAGAGCCAGCTCTCCGACGATGCGAGGTTCTTCTCGAAGGCTTCGATGTTCCGGGACCGGGGCGCGACCACTCCCCAGCCAAAGATTCCGACTCTGCGCACGTTGTGACCTCTGATTCTTGATTCGCCGCTGAACCGCGAGCAGCCGGTTACAGCGGTTCGATCTTCAGGTTGTCGAAGAAGAGCTGGGAGTCCCAGCTCGAGAACCCGAAGCGATCGTGACCCTTACCCTCGAGCTTCAGGGGGTCATCGAACTCCATGAAGGGCTTTCCATCGATGGACCAGCGTAGCAGCGAGCCCCTGCGCTCGATACGCCAGTGATAGGTGCGGCCGACTTCCACCGGGTAGGGCCGAGCCTCTACGCGCATGTGCGTGTTCTTCTTGAACACGCCCGTCTCCACCAGCCCCGAGCCCTTGCCGCCATTCTGCTCAGCCACCCGTCGGGCCTGCCGCTGGAGCGCGTCCAGCGAGGTGCCGTGCTCGTCCAACCGCGCGATGATGGACAGCGAGTTGTTCCACCCGCCGTGAATGAAGATGTACCCCGAGGCGTGGTCCGTGCCGTCGCCGAAGACCTCCGCCTTGATGTCGCCCTCCTGGGACTCGGAGCGCACATCGAACTCGATGGCCACGTTGGGAGGCAGGGCCGCCTGAAGCCAGAGCGGGTTGTTCTTCACGCCGGGGGACAGGAGCTGCCCGTTCACCACGCGCCAGTGGCCGCCGGTGGAGAAGAAGTCGCGCTCCACCACGGACGGATCCGAGAAGTCCTGGCTGTAGGGGACGGAGGCGGTGGTGGCCGCCTCACCGCGGAAGAGGGCGTAGTGGATGAGCGGGAACTGGATGGCGAGGATGACGACGGCGAGCACCGCCCAACCCCGTCGCGACAGCCCCTCGGGCTTCTTCCAGGCGACGGTGGCCTCGGCGTCCGCGTTGGGAGCGCCATCGCCCTCGGGGCCCTGCGGCTCCCGGGTGTCGAGGTTCTTCTCCTTGCGTCTGGCCTGGCCCATTGTCGCTCGTCCCCAGGGGGGTGGAGGGGGCGCGGACTGTATGCGCGGCCCCAGTGGAGGTAAAGGCTGCTCCCGGCCGCCTACTTACCACCCCGGGGAGCGCTCCAGCGCTTCTCGGTGGCTTTCAGCTCCGCCTGGCGGATCTTCAACCGCTGGCGCTCGGCGTGCTGGCGCTCGGCCTCCTCGGGCGAGGGGCGCACGGCAATCTGATAGACGCTGCCGGCGATGGCGAAGAGGCCCGCGGCGATGATGATGCCCCAGGGCTGGCTGGCCATGGCGCTGACGAGCCCTCCAAACTGATGCAGGGCCGCCATGGCTCCGATGACGAGCAGCCAGCCGCCGAGGATGGAGGCGAGGATGGCCGACACGTGGCGGTGCAGCACCGCGGCCACCAGCCCGCCGAGGATGAGGCCGGGCGCGAAGCCAACGAGGAAGTCGTTGGGCCCAGCGATCTGTCCACCCAGCAGGCCAATGGGGATGCCCACGCCGAGGTAGACGATGGCAGGCGGGAAGATGAAGCCCAGCGCCGCGAGCACCGCGGCGGCGGCGGCGGGAAGGCGCGGGTCGCCCGCCACGCCGAACTTCGTGAGCAGCACGCTCGTCCAGCCCAGGCCGATGAGGGCGCCCATGGGCCCCGCGATGATGCGGAAGATCCGGCCGCCCCCGAAGAGCAGCAGCCCGAGCCCTATCACGCAGCTCACGATGCCGGCCCACATGGGCATCAGCCGGTAGATGGCCACCCAGCCGGCGGGGTTGAACGTCTGGTAGGCCTTGAGGGCTTCGAGGTACGAGTCCACGACGGTGTCCTAGTAGCGCGTGGCGGCGAGCACCACGAGCAGCACGAGGATGACGGCGGCCACGAGGGCGAAGCCGAAGAGAGAGCGGGACGTGGTGGAGCGGCGCAACAGCTCCTCGGCCTGAGCCTTGTCCTCCGGGCTGGGATTGTCCGCCAGGATGCGCTCGGCCTCATGCCGGGCCGCGACCACGTCCCCCGAGTCCTTGAGCTTCCACGCCGCCTGCATCCGGGGGGAGGCAGGATCCTTCGGCGTTTGTCCGCCTTTCGCCATGGGGCCTCTCTATAGCGGGGAATGCAAGGGCGCGTCGACGGTATATAGAAACCCCATGCCCGTGCGCCCCCTCAGCCGTCGAACCCTCCTGCTCGGGAGCGCGGCGCTCGTCCCATTGCTGTCCGGACGTGCGCGCGCCTTCGGAGAGAAGAGCCGCTTCATCCCCGCGGTGGCCCGGCACGGCGGCCGCTGGGACGCCCGATTGTCGGGGCTCCGACGAATTACCTGGGAGCTGCAGCGGCGCACCTCGGTGGAGGTGCTGCCGGACGCCCGCCCCTTCGCCCTCTCCAGCCCGGACCTCTTCGACTACCCCTTCCTGTACCTGGGGGGCGATGGGGCCTTCCCGCCCTTCAGCGAGGCCGAGGTGGAGAACCTGCGGCGTTATCTCACCTTTGGCGGGTTCCTCCTGGCGGACGCCAATGACGGCAGCGATGGGGAGGGCTTCGACGCCAGCTTCCGCCGCGAGATGGCGCGGGTGCTGCCTCAGAGCCCGCTCACCCCGGTGCCCTCCGGCCATGTCGTCTTCAAGAGCTTCTTCCTGCTGGACTCGGCGCCGGGCCGGTTGCTCAACAAGCCACAGTTGCTGTCGGCGAACCTCGGCAAGCGGGCGGCGGTGATGTACTCGCAGAACGACCTGGCCGGGGCGTGGAACCGCAGCGAGATGGGGGACTACGAGTTCGACGTCTCCCCGGGCGGTGAGCCCCAGCGCGAGCTGGCGGTGCGGCTGGGGGTGAACCTCTGCATGTACGCCCTCTGCCTGGACTACAAGGACGACGCCGTCCACCTGAACCTCATCCTCAACAAGCGCCGCTGACATAAGGCCCCTGACTCATTCATGGACACCACCCCCTTCAATGCCTGGAAGCTCGTCAGCCTTTCGCCGCTGCCCGTGTGGGCACTGGTGCTGATGGGCGTGGGACTGGTGCTCGGCGTGGGGCTGGCGGCGTGGGGCGTGCGGCGCGAGCCGTCGCGGCTGCGGCGCTGGGCCCTCTGGACGTTGCGCGCGGGCGCGGGCCTGGCGGCGCTCTTCTTCCTGCTGGAGCCCGGCATCCGCAACCTGCAGGTGGCGCGGATGAAGAACCGGCTGGCCGTGCTGGTGGACCGCTCGGCCTCGATGAACTTCCCGGTGGAGCCGGGAGGGGTGACGCGCTCGGCGCAGGTGGCCGCCTTCCTGGAGAAGGCCGCGCCGGGGCTGGCGGGGCTGAACGACCGGTACACGGTGGAGGTGTACGGCTTCGACCCGGAGCTGTCGCCCACCTCGGCCGAGGTGCTGGCGAAGGAGCCGGCGCGGGCGGGCACGTCGGATCTGCTGTCGGCGCTGCGCTCGGTGGGGGCGGGGGCCCAGGGGGCGAAGAAGCTGGGTGGCGTGCTGCTGGTGAGCGATGGCGCGGACAACGTGGAGCTGGCGGGAGGCGCGGTGGGCCGGGCGCGAGCGGCGTTGGCGGACCTGAACGTGCCGGTGTCCACCTTCCTGGTGGGCCGCGAGGCGCTGAAGGATCTGGCGGTGGAGCGGGTGAAGGTGGACGACTTCGCCTTCGTGCGCAACTCCATCACGGTGGAGGTGGAGGTACACGGCCGTGGCTTCTCGGGGCAGGACGTGCCGGTGGTGCTCAAGCAGGAAGGCAAGGTGGTGGCGAGCAAGACGGTGCGCTTCGAGTCCTCGGACGATGTGAAGCCGGTGGGCTTCACCTTCACGCCGGACCAGACGGGGCGCTTCGTCTACACGGTGAGCATGCCCGTCTTTCCGGACGAGGCGGTGGGAGACAACAACACCCGCTCCTTCGTGCTGAAGGTGATTCGAGACCGTGTGCGCGTGTTGCTGGTGGTGGGCCGGCCCTCGTGGGACGAGCGCTTTTTGCGCGGGTTGCTGCGCCAGGATGCCAACGTGGACCTGGTGTCCTTCTACATCCTGCGGACCATGTCGGATGACCCGGGCGTGGTGAGCCAGGAGCGCGAGCTGTCGCTGATTCCCTTCCCGATGGAGGAGATCTTCGACACGAAGCTGGACACCTTCGACGTCGTCATCTTCCAGAACTTTGGTTACACGGACACGTCGCTGTCCATCGCCCAGTACGAGCGCAACCTGGAGCGCTACGTGCACAACGGCGGAGCGCTGGTGATGATTGGCGGGGACAGCGTGCTGGGCGAGGGCCGCGCGAGCATGCCCACGCTGTACGAGACGCTACCGGTGGAGGGAGCGGGCCCGGCCAACGTGGAGCCCTTCAAGGTGCGCCTGACGCCCGAGGGAATGCGTCACCCGGTGACGGCGATGGCCTCGGGAGGGGCGAGCACAGAGACGGTGTGGGCGGACCTGCCAGCGATTCCGGGAGCCAACCAGACGCGGGCGAAGCCGGGGGCGACGGTGCTGATGGACCACCCGTTCATGACGGTGGACGGGAAGAACGCGCCGCTGGTGGCGGTGTGGGATTACGGGCGAGGCCGGTCGATGGTGGTGGCCACGGATGCGAGCTGGTACTGGGCCTTCACGGCGCACAAGGGCGGTTCGCCCAGCCGCGCGTATGACCGGTTCTGGGGCAACGCGCTGCGCTGGCTGGTGAGGGACCCGGACCTGACGACGCTGAACGTGACGGCGGATCCGCCCTCGGTGGAGCCAGGCAAGGCGGTGGGCGTGGTGGTGTCCTCGAGGACGTCGGACTACCAGCCGGCGCAGGACGCGCAGGTGAGGGTGGAACTGGTGGCGGTGGAAACGCAGAAGCCGGTGGCGGTGCAGACAGGGCAGACGGGCCCGGACGGCGTGGTGCGGCTGGAGTTCGCACCGCCGGCGCCGGGGCCGTACAAGCTGGTGGCCACGGCGAAGAAGGGCGAGACGGACCTGGGCAAGGGTGAGGACGCGGTGGCGGTGCGAGCGGTGGGCCCGGAGCTGTCGGACGCTTCGGTGCGGCCGGAGCTGATGGAGCAGATCGCGAAGTACACGGGAGGCAAGGCGTTCCGGCTGCCGATGGATGGGCTGCCGGATGACGTGCCCCTGTTGGACCCGCCGGTGGTGGAAGTAGGCCGGGCGAAGGACAGGCCGCTGTGGGACCGCTGGTATTACCTGGTGGCGCTGGTGGGGCTGCTGGGCACCGAGTGGTTCCTGCGCCGCCGCTTCGGGTACGTGTAAAGAATCACGCCTGAAGCACCCCTCATCAGGAACCAACCCAGAAGAATCACCCCTCTCCCTTCGGGAGAGGGACAGGGTGAGGGTATCGGAAGGACGTGGGTTCAATTCCTGCCGCCCTCACTGCTCCAGGTCGAGCCGGAAGAGTGACGCGCGGAGCGGGGACCTCTGGAACAGAGCGAGCATTTCCCAGGAGTGCACCAATGAAGCTCTACTGGGAAGTTGCCATGACAATTGTTTACATCGAGCGCGCAAAATGAGAGCGAGTTTCGTCATTGGCAATGGGGTAATCCTGGGGCTGCTGGTGGCGTGCTCTGGCAAGAGCCCTTCGGCGCGGACGGAGAACGCTCGTTCCGAGTTGGAGCAATATTTCTCCTGCGATGTCCGGGTCGTTGCTGTCCGACCCGGGCTGTGCAGGGTTTTCGAGACGCGGATGGCCAAGGAGTCCGCGGACTTCATGTACGCGTTCCACACCCTGCGCTGCGGCCAGCGTGAATCCATCTGCGCCCAGGAGGTCTCGTGCGATTGCAACCAGACCCTCCCCGCTCATTCCTGCGAGCCGGAACGGGCGGAGCACTGGCCTTATGAGGAGGGCAGGCTCTACACCTCTCAAGAGCGCACGCGCCTCGAGAGGCAATCACCCGATCCCACGAAGAGCCAGCTGGGCCCCAAACTCATCGATTTCGAAAATGGGGGCTGTGAAACCGCCACATCGGTAGATCCTCCTGAGTACGGACGCTGTGAGGTGAGAGGGGTTGCAATCACTGGAGAGCAATCACATCACGTCTTCCGCTCGTTGGAATTGGGAAAGACCCTTGATATCTGCGGCATCCCCGTGGCCTGCGAATGCGAGGGGTAACCCGCCAGCGGCTCCCAAGAAGTAAAAGCCCTCGTTTGAGCTTCCCGCCTCTTACGTCCCATGCCAACCCCTCTCTTCCGCGTCGCGCTCCTCCTGCTTCTCCTCACGGGCTGTCGGGCGGCTCCGCCCATCCCCCAGTCCCCCGATCTCGAGGTCGAAAAGCTCCTGCAGAGGCTCCGGGCAGCTCCTGACGATGGTCTGGCCACGTACGAGCTGGCCGCGCGCTACGCCGTGTTGGGGGAGAAGGAGCAGGCGCTCCGGTGGCTGGAGCGGCTCGAGTCGCTGCGTTGGAGCTTCGCGCTTGGAGATCCTCACTTCGGTGCGCTCGCGCAGACGCCGGAGTACCGCGCGGTCGCGGCGCGGCTCGCTGGCCTCCAGCCGCACGTGGCCCGCAGCCGCCCCGCCTTCACCCTCTCCGAGAAGGCTCTCACCCCTGAAGGCATCACCTACGATGCAGTCACTGACACCTTCTTCGTGAGCAGCATCCGCAAGCGCAAGGTGGTCGCCATGGCCCGGAATGGCCAGCTGCGTGACTTCACGGCCTCGGGGCAGGACGGCCTCTTGGGCGTGCTCGGCATGAAGGTGGATGCTGCGCGTCGCCACCTCTGGGTGGCCAGCTACGCCAGCAGGGGCATGGAGAACGCGAGGCCAGAGGAGCGGGGACACTCCGGACTCTTCCAGTACGATCTGCGCTCCGGCGTGCTGCTTCGCAAATTCCCCCTGGGCAACCAACCCCGTGCGAACCTGCTCAATGACATCGCGCTGAGCGCCTCGGGAGATGTCTTCGTGACCAACAGCGAGCGGGGCACGGTGAGCGTCCTACGCACGGGAACAGAGGCACTCGCCCTGCTCATGCCCGAGGGGACGCTGCCCTATCCCAATGGCATCGCCCTGTCGGAGGATGGGGCTCGGCTCTACGTGGCGCACGCCCACGGCATCGCTTCGGTGGATACTTCGACGGGGCAGCACACCCCCGTGCAGGCGCCGCCGGGCGTGCTGCTGGCGGGCCTCGATGGACTGTCTGCCTACCGAGGCAGCTTGATTGGCATACAGAACGGCTTCGGACGGGGGCGTATTGTCCGCTTCCATTTCGGCGCAGACCCCACCCGTGTGGAGCGCGCGGAGATCCTCGAATCCGGCAACCCGCTGTTCGACATCCCCACCACGGGCACGGTGGTGGGCAATACCTTCGTCTACATCGCCAACAGCCAGCTTCGCAGGCGGGGTCCTCAGGGTGAGCTCCTGCCCCCGGAGCAGCTCGACGAGACCGTGCTGCTCCAGGTCGAGCTGGGAGAGTGACGCGCGATAGGGGCCTCTGCCCGTCATCGAGGCGAGCGGCGGGGATGGTTATGAGGCCGCAGGCGCGTGGGCGCCCAGGAAGCGCGCAACGCGTGCGCGGAACTCGTCGCGGTGAGTGCGGAATCCCGCACTCCGGCCGGGTTGCATCGGTTGAGCCATGGTCAGGGGAAAGGGCCGCCACCACACTCGAAGCTGATGCAAGAGTAGGTGCAGAGGCTCCACATGTTCGAATCATTCGGGTAGCGCTCGTAACAATCCATGGAGCAGTTCTCCTGGCAGGTCCCTCCCGACATGCTCGAAACCGGAGCTCCTGACAGGGCGGCACCCACTCCGCGACGGCAGACCCAGCCCGGGTCGCAGTAGTAGCCCGTCGGGCACTGGCCTTCTTCATCACACGGCAGAAGCATTTCTTCGACGTCACCATCCCGTGACTCGTGGCTGCCCGGCTCCGACACCTGCGCCGGCTCCAGGGTCTCTTCCGCACCGCCACAGGCGCTCACCGCCAGTGCAACCGCAACGAATGCCGCGCTCAGCCATTGGCTCTTCATGTGCGACTCCTTGTTCGGGCTCATGGAGATGAGCCGACGAGACCGAAAATGATGCAGACAATACGCGGGCTGCCCGGCAAGACCGATTCGGTGTCCGCCCCCTGGTGCGCAAAAGTAAATGGAATCAAACACTTCCATCGTCGCTGCGCACAGCCTTCAAAGGCACGCTGGTCGTGGTCGACTGCTCCAGGCCGAGTTGGAAGAGTGACTTCGCTGCGGGCCTGGGTTCCAATCCGCGCCCATGCACGCGCTCTCGCTCCGTGAAGACCGGTTCCTGGAAGTGCTCCGGCGTCTCATCGCCATGACGCCGAAGCTGCAGAACAACCCGAGCGCGGGGCTGGTGCCCGAGGAGCGGCTCGCCGCGCAGGTGGTGCTGGAGACGCTCGCACCGCACATCCAGAGTGGCTTCATCCAGGCCGAATCGCTGGCGGCCTCGGGCAAGGAGTCGCGGCCCAGTCTGGTGCTCACCGTGAAGGGCACGGGCGAGGGGGCGCTCGGCTTCGTGGGCGCGCACTTCGATGTCGTCCCCGCGGACGAGAAGGGGGAGGGCTGGGAGCGCAATCCCTTCGCGCTGTGGGAGGGGCCCGGAGGTGTCCTCTACGGGCGTGGTGTCACCGACTGCCTGGGCCACGTGGCGGTGCTGACGGACCTGCTGGCGCAGCTCGCCGAGCGCGGTGTGCGCCCGCGCCGGACCTTGAAGGTGGTGCTCATCTCCAATGAGGAGTCCTCGGACCTGCCGGGCCTGGGCCTGACCTACGTGGCCGAGCAGGGGCGGCTGAAGGACCTGGCGGGCCAGCCGGTGTATTGGCTGGACAGTGCCAACTTCGGCCCCACGTTGGGCACGGGCGGCATCTCGCTGTGGGAGCTGAAGGTGACGGGAGTGGGCGGGCACTCGGGGATGCCGCAGAACTGCGTCAACGCGCTGGAGCTGGGCATGGCCGCGTCGCTGGAGCTGGCCCGCTGGTTCCACGCGCGCTTTCCCCCCACGCAGGACGAGAAGACCTGGGGCTTCCTGTCCTCGTCCAGCCTCAAGGCCACCGTGGTGGAGGGCTCCAACACCAAGGAGTCGAAGATTCCCGCCGACGTCACCCTGCGCGGAGATCTCCGCCTCACGCCCTTCTACGACATGAGTGAGGTGCGCAAGGCGGTGACGGACTTCATGCGCGAGCTGGACGCCCGCCTCGAGCGCGATGAGGTCATCCCCGGCTTCCCCCGCACCCGCACGGCGGCGGGGAAACGCGGCTCGCTCGAGTTCCGCTTCCAGGGTGGCGGCATGGAAGGCATTGCCTGTCGGCTGGACTCGCCGGGCCTCCAGGCGTTGAAGGAGGCGATGCAGGCGGTTCGCGGCGTGGCGCCCACGCCTTTCTCGCTCACCGGCTCGCTGCCACTGGTGAGGGACCTGCAACGCCAGGGCTGCGACGTGCAAATCACCGGTTTCGGGGAGATGGCGTACTACCACGCGCCCAACGAGCAGGCCCGGCTGGAGGACTTCCGCCAGGGCTTCTCCATCCTCCGCGAGCTGCTCGTGCGGCTGTGAGCCGATGGGGCGGCGGGCCTCAGTGTGCGGTGGCCTCAGCCCGCATCGCTCGGACCGCGTCCTGCTCGGACAGGCTCGTGGGCGGCTCGGCCGGATTGTTTCGGGCGATGCGCTGGGCCAGCAGCTCGGTGAGCGGTGCCAGGATGTTGAAGTGCGTGCCTCCTGGCACAGCGACGAATCGCACGGGCGCGTCCTTTGAAGCCTCGCGCAGCTCATCGAAAGCGAAGGTGTTGCCCTTCTCCCCCTCGAGGATCAGCGTCGGCACGCGGATGTACTCCATGAAGACCACCGGGCTGCGTATTGCCAGCTCCTTGCCTTCGGCGCGATCCAGCGCGGTGCCCGTCTCCCCATAGTAGGAGACAGCGACGGGACCGAAGGCGAAGACACCTCGCACGCGGGGCCCGCTGGCCGCGGCGAGCAGGGCCATCGTCCCACCGGTGCTGTGGCCCCCGAGGTAGATGCGCTCGGGGTCCACGTCGGGGCGGCGCGCCAGGAACTCGAGCGCGGCGAGCACGTCGTCCACCTCGCCGAGGAAGTACTCGCGGGAGCCGGGATTCCCGCTGCAGCCGCGCAGCGCGGGCATCATCATCACCAACCCCGCCTCGCGGAACGCACGAGCACTCTGGTCGTTGCTGCGAGGCCTTGCCTCCCAGGCGCTCGCGTCGATGCCCCAGTTGAAGCCGCCCTGAATCCACAGCACGGCCGACCGTCGGGGCCCCTCGCGAACCGGGGTGACGTAGGCCACGTTGTTCCCGAGCGGCGCGGGATACATCACCTTCTCGAACACCCCTGGCGGCGGCGGCGGGGCCGGCTCATGGTCGGTGGGTGCGTCCTTGAGCTGCGTCTGGAAGGCTCTGCGCGCCTCCGCCACCGGGTCCACGGTCTTCTGGCTCTGGGGAGCGGGGGACGGCGTGGGAGCCGGGGCGGGGCTCGCGGGCTCGTTCTTGCGGCAGGCGCCGAGCAGGAAGAGGGCGAGCAACGACAGGGTGGGAACGGAGCGGGACAGGGTCATGGAAGGCCGCGGAGCATGACCTGTCCCGGTGTGGAGGAGAAGTGACTCGGGGCGTGGGGCTCAGAGCTGTGGAACACCCAGTGTGTAGTGTAGGCCTTATAGATGTCGTGCGCGCAGGCGCGAGACAGCTCGCCTTCGCCGCCGGCACTGTTCGCCCGGTAGCGCGCCAGGAGCATGTACTGGCTCTTTCCTGCCTCCACCCATGGGTAGAACCCGAACGCCCCGGGCGAGGAGTGGCCCGACACCTTCCAGGTTCCGCTCACGAGCTCGCGCTCCAACCAGTGTCCGAGCCCGTAGTACGCCTGTCCTGTCACCCAGGGGGTGTACGCCACGCCGGGGCCACCGGGCCATGCGGGCACGGCGTCCGCATTCAACCTCACGGACATCGCGTACTGGTTGGTGAGCAGCTTCTGCAGGAAGACGCGGTAGTGCTCGGCGCTGCCCCAGAACCCGCCGGCCACCGCCACGGCGCCATGGGACTCCGGCAGGCTGGTGCCGAGCTGACCATTGAGCCAGTCGATGACGCTGGCCAGGCCCGTGCCCAACCTGGCCCCCATGTCATCCAGGGCGAGCTTCTGCATGTGCCCGCCGTCGTAATAGAAGTTGCCGTCCTGGAGGAGGCGGTACGAGACGTCCTTGTAGCTCGGGCCGTAGCAGTCCGAGACGGTCGTCCCCGCGTCTCCACAGGAGGTAACGGTATTGCCGCTCTCGAGGTAGCCGCTGGTGAAGTTGAGCTGCTTCTTCTCGGCTGCGCTGAGGTTCGCGTAGCCCTTGGACTGCACGTAGGCGCTCGCGTAGAGCCACTTGCTCGCCGAGGCGAGCGGCATCACCGTCGTCTCCGACACGGTGCTGCCTCGTGAGAAGCCGAAGAGCTTCGCCGTCCCGTTCCCCACCTCCCAGTAGAAGTCCCCGAGCGACGTGCAGTCCGGTGAGGCGTTGGCTGTGTCCACCGCCGCCTGCTCGTACACCGTCAGGGCCGCACGGACCATGCCGGGGGTCGTGTCGGGCGGTCCTTCGAGGCTGTCACCTTCAGGTCCACAACCGGTGAGACCCGCCGTCAACAACCCGCCTGCCAGGATGAGGCCCCTCTTCCATGTCTGCGTCACTCTAAATTCCTCCGTGAATGGAGCCTCCAACACGGAAGGGGGCGCAAGGTTGCGCGCGAAGCGAAAAAATTGTGCTCGAAAAGCGATGAACGAAATCGGGAGTGCTTGAGCGGTCAGCGCGCCTGGAACACGTTTTGGAGCTCACAGCGATGGTCCAGGAGGACTCATGAAATACGTTGACGGTTTCATCCTGCCGGTACCCAAGGACAACGTGCAGGCCTATCGCCGCATGTCGCAGAAGGCGGGGAAGATCTGGATGGAACACGGTGCACTCGAGTACATCGAGTGCGTTGCTGACGATGTGAAGCCGGGAAAGCTCACGTCGTTCCCGCAGAGCGTCAAGCTCAAGCCGAACGAGACCGTGGTGTTCTCGTGGATCGTGTTCAAGTCGCGCGCTCATCGCGACCGCGTCAACAAGAAGGTCATGGCGGACCCTCGCCTGTCCTCCATGATGAGCCCGAAGGACATGCCCTTCGACAGCAAGCGGATGGTCTACGGCGGCTTCAAGACGATCGTCGAGCGTTGAGCGGCTCGACTCCCAGGGAAGACCGCTCGCCTCTTCACCGTGTCCGGGCGGCCTTCCCACCTATTAGGTGAGATGAATAAATGAGCGGGAAACCGGAGCGTCCGTCCGTCGGGCTGGGGGTCATCATCCAACGAGGGGAGGAGATCCTCCTGGGCCAGCGCAAAGGTTTTCAGGAGGGCTATTACTCCATTCCTGGCGGGCTGCTGGAGACGGGCGAGACCTTCGAGCAGGGCGCCATCCGAGAGGTCCAGGAGGAGACCGGTCTGGAGTTGATCGACCCGAGGGTCATCGCCGTCACCAACAACCTCGAGACCTTCGGGCAGACCGGCAAGCACCACGTCTCGGTCATCCTCTACACGAACCAGTTCCGGGGAGAGCCCCGGGTCATGGAGTCCGACAAGTGCGTGGGCTGGAGCTGGTTCGATCCGCGCCGGCTTCCCGAGCCCCACTTCGAGGCGAGCAGGCGTGCGGTGACGTGTCTTCTCAAGGGAAGCTTCTACGAGCGTGATTGAGGAATGACGCAACGGTCTTGCACTTCACGAACGGTGCGTGTTGATTGCGCCGCCAGCGGAGGCCCTCCCCGGCCTTCGTGACACATGTCTCAGGACATCGTCATACGGAGGGGTGCAATGTCGAAGTTCGTTCGTGGAACGGTTTTGTCGGGTGTGCTCGCGAGTCTTCTGCTGGCTCCGGCCATGGGCGCAGCGCAGGGCCGTACGTCCGTGAAGGTGGGCAACGGCAACGTGGAGGTCAAGACGGGCGACACCGAGGTGAAGACCGGTAGCTCCGGGACGCGCGTCCGGACGGGTGGTACCGAGGTGGAGGCACAGGGCGACGAGGAAAGCGCGAGCGAGCAGGGCGAGGAGAAGTCGGGCGACGCGCAGATCGAGATCTCGGGTACGGGCAGTCAGGAGACGCACCGTTGCTCGCCGAAGACCGCGGTGAGCATCAGCGGCAGCGGCAACGAGATCACGCTGACGGGTGAGTGCAAGAGCGTGAGCGTGGAGGGTGCCAGCAACACGGTGAAGGCGGAGGCCGTCGCCGCCATCAGCGTGGAGGGCGCCGACAACACGGTCACCTGGAAGCGGGCCGTGGGTGGCAAGAAGCCCAAGGTGAGCCGCACCGGCACCAACAACAAGGTGTCGCAGGCGCGCTGAGCCCTGGGCGCTTCGGCTGGAGCGGAACAGGCACCCGAGGGCGCGCCTCGGCTCTCGGGTGCCTCCCGGCCTCAGCGGTCGGCGAGCTCCAGGAGCTTCGTGACCGTGTTCCAGTTGCGGGCGGTCGGGGTGACTCCCAGGCGCGTTCCGGTGAGCACGGTGGCCAGCTTCGATTCCCCGATGCCCTTTGGAAAGCGGGCGTAGATCTCGCGCCCGACCAGGCGGAACTCGTCCGGCAGGTATGCCGCTGGATCGATCGCCTCGAGCCGCTTCGGCTCCGGTACGTCGGACAGAAACGTCACCAGGAACTGGGAGGGAGCGTCCTCGGCACCAGGAAGGGGGTTCGCCTTGATGACGGCGGCCAGCTCGTCCCTCGTCCGGAGGACGACGGAGACCTCGAAGCCGAACTCCTTGGCAATGGCCGTCTCGAGCTGCTGGATGACCTTCGCCGGGTTCTTCTCCTTGCTCGTGAACACGGCGTTGCCGCTCTGGAGGAGCGTGGCGACGTCGGTGTAGCCGAGCCCTTCCATCAGCTCCCGGAGCTGCGCCATCGGGACCTTCTTGTTCCCACCGACGTTGATTCCGCGCAGCAGCGCGACATACCTGGCCATGAGGGGGGGTCCTAGCACACGCGGGACCTGCGCTATCATCCCTCCATCCATGAGAACGACGCGCCGACAGTTCCTCCGCGATTCAATGCTGGCAACGGTGGCCATGGCGGTGGGCTGCCGCTCCGGAGCGGAGTCCGCGTCACAGGCTCCCGCCTACATTCCCACGTCCGACCGGACCGTGGTGCAGACGTTGGCGGGCGTCCCGACGACGGACGGGGCGGGCGTGCAGCTAACGCGCGTCATCGGGCAGTCCGCGCTGCGCAACCTTGATCCGTTCTTGATGCTCGACCGCTTCCACTCGGATGATCCGAACGCGTACATCGCTGGTTTCCCGTCCCATCCGCACCGCGGGTTCGAGACGGTGACGGTGATGCTCGATGGGCAGATGCGCCATCGGGACAGCCAGGGGAACTCGGGGCTCATCCGGGGTGGAGGCTCTCAGTGGATGACAGCGGGGCGAGGCATCATCCACTCCGAGATGCCGGAGCAGGTGCAGGGGCTGATGTCTGGCTTCCAGCTCTGGCTCAACCTGCCGGCGAAGGAGAAGATGTGTCCTGTGTTCTATCAGGACCTCGGGCCGGAGCGGCTCGCTGAGTCGATGCTCTCGTCCGCGGGGAGCAGGATGCGGGTCATTGCTGGCGCGCCGAACGGTCTCGCGGGCCCCGTGCGCGAGCGCCCGACTCAGCCAACCCTCCTCACCCTGACGTTGGAGGATGACCAGCCCTTCGAGCTCGAGCTGCCGGAGGGGCACACGTCCTTCGCGTTCGTCTACAACGGTGAGGTCAGCTTCGGTCCGGAGGCGAAGACGAAGCCGGTGCGTTCGGGCAACCTCGCCATCTTCGGTCCGGGCAAGCGGCTCCGTATTCGCGCGACGAACCAGCGGAGCGCGGTGCTCGTTGCCGCAGCCAGTCCGCTTCGGGAGCCCATCGTCCAGCGCGGTCCTTTCGTCATGAACACCGAGGCGGAGATCCAACGGGCCATCCAGGACTACCGGAGCGGCGTGCTGGACAAGGGGTAAGCCGGTTTCTGGGCCACGTCCCTGAATAAATGGCCAGAGCCCACGTCCACGGCTCTGCTCATTGGTTCTCTTGCTCGCGTCCTACTGCCCCATGCGTTCCCATCCCCTGATTTCGCGCTTCTCCCTGCTCTTCGTGCTCGTGGCCTCGAGTGGCTGTAACACCGCGTACCGTGAGGCCATGGCCCAGGCCAAGGAGGCGGCGGTGCGCGGTGACTTCATGACCGCTGCCCGGGCCTACCGGAGTGCCTGTGCCGCCGCCCCCGATGACAAGGACGCGTGTGGCCGCTTCCCCATCTTCGCGCAGAAGGCGACGGACCAGGCCCTCGAGTCCGCGCGCCCTCCCTGCGAGGCGGGGGAGCTCGACCGGTGCCTCCCTCCGCTCGTGGCCGCCAAGGATCTCATTCCTGACCACGTTGAAGTGAATGCGCTGCTCGTGAAGGCCAGCAAGCTCCACGTGGAGCGCTGCTCCAAATGGCAGGCGGAGGGCCCGCTGAGCACGGCCGTGGCTGGTCTGGCCTGTCTCCAGTCCCGTGGTCACCAGCTCCCCGTCACCAGCTACCAGACGCTGATCACGGAGAGCGCGGCTCGGCTCGCCGCACGCTTCGCGGAGCTCGCCACCACCGCGCGGAACGAGAGCTCGCACGGTGCCTCCACCGTGCTGATGTCCACGGCGCAGTGCCTCTCTCCCGGCTCCGAGACGGCCTCGCGGACCCAGCAGGCCCGCCAGAGCTTCCTCGTCCAGAGTTCCATCCCCGTCCTGACCCACCTCGACGGCAGGATGTCGCCCCGGATCGCCAACAGCCTCTCCGACCTGTGTGAGCGCATGTCCTCGAAGTTGCCCTCCTGGGCGCGGTGCGTAGCGTCCACCGGAACGCAGCCCGGCCAGCCGGATGTGTTCCAGGTCTGGGTGGATGCGCTCATCCAGCGCGCCGTGCAGACGGTCTCCGAGGACGTGCAGAATCTGGATTACATCAGTGGCACGCGGCAGGTCTCCAATCCCGAGTACGACAGGGCTCAGGAGCGCGTCGAGCACGCCGAGCGCGCCCTCAGGCGGGCCGAGAAGGAGAAGGAGAAGAAGGCGGCCGAGTGTGAGAGCGAGAAGCACTCGCACGAGGCGAGCTGTGTCGGCTGCCCCAAGCCCTCCGACAAGAAGACCGCCTGCGAGGAGGCCGACAAGGCCGCTGACGAGTACGTGAGCTGCTCCAGTGAGCTCTCCGCGGCGCGCCAGAACCTGTCCGACACCCCCGAGACGGTGCTCGAGGACGTGCACGACACCTTCACCTACTCCGTGTTCAGCTACCAGTGGTCGTCGGACTACCGCTTCACGCTCCAGTCGAGCACGCCGTCCAGTGAGCCTTCCGGGGGCGCGGGCTCGCTGCGCTTCCAGGACGAGGAGCATGTGGGCTTCAGGCCCGCCGGGCTCTCGGCGGATCCGCTGGTGGTTCCGAACGAGCAGGCCTATGCGGATGCCTTCGTCTCGCAGCTCACGCCCTACGTGGTGGCGGCGGTGAAGCGGGACGCCGAGGCTCGCGGGGCCTGGCGCCGGAGCCAGTGCAACACGCTCCCGGCGGACTGGAGCACCCCCTGGGTGCAGTGCTGGGCGGAGTCCGCGCTCTGGTCCGTTGGACAGGAGCCCCAGGCGAGCGAGTTCCTCAATATCCTCGCCACCAGCGCCGGTGCGACCTCGATGCCTGTGTGCCGTTGAGCACGCTTCTCCTCCGTGGGGTCTCCCCGGGGGAGCCGCGGGTATTACATTGGAAGGGTGAACACGCTCCCCCTTCCCGCCATGGCACTCGAGGCCGCCCAGTCGGCGGAGGCCGCACGCAGGCAGATCTCCCGCTGTGAGGCGGCCTTTGCCGAGCTGGGTGAGCGGTTGCGTCAGCGGCCTCCGCGTTTCGTCGTCACCTGCGCGCGCGGCAGCTCCGACCACGCGGCCAGCTACGGCAAGTACCTGATTGAGACCACCCTGGGGCGCGCCGTGGC
The DNA here is from genome assembly GCF_026626635.1 of Archangium lansingense. Taxonomy (GTDB): domain Bacteria; phylum Myxococcota; class Myxococcia; order Myxococcales; family Myxococcaceae; genus Archangium; species Archangium lansingense. The sequence continues at coordinate 10,855,770 of NZ_JAPNKA010000001.1, read as the reverse complement.
CTCGGTGGGGCCGAGCGTGGCCTCGGTCTACAACACCCGGGGTCTCGAGCTGCGGGAGTGCCTCTTCATTGCCGTCTCGCAGTCCGGCCGCAGTCCCGACCTTCTGCGTCTGACGGAAGCGGCTCGCGCGGGGGGCGCGCTGGTCCTCGGCTTCGTCAACAACGAGGACTCTCCGCTGTTCTCCCTGTGCGACCTCGGGCTGCCGCTGTGCGCCGGCCCCGAGCAGAGCGTCGCCGCCACGAAGTCCTATATCCTCTCAGGGCTTGCGTTCCTGCAGTTGGTGGCGCACTGGTCCGGAGAGTCGGTGCTGCGGGATGCGGTCTCGGTGCTGCCGCGGGCGCTGGAGGCGGCGCGGGAGTTGGATTGGTGGCCGGCGCTCAAGCGGCTCACGGAGGCGCGCAACCTGTTCGTGCTCGGGCGGGGGATGGGTCTTGGTGCGGCACTCGAGATGGCGCTGAAGTTCAAGGAGACCTGCCGGTTGCACGCGGAGGCCTTCAGCACCGCCGAGGTCATCCACGGTCCGCTCGCCCTGGTTGGCCCCGGTTTCCCCGTGCTGGCCCTGGGGCAGGAGGACAGCTCGGCCGAGGGCACGCGGAGCGTGGTGCGCCGCATGGTGGAGTTGGGGGCGGATGTTCTCTCGGTGCTCGAGGTGCCGGGGGCTGAGCCGTTGCCAGTGGTTTCGGGTGTACCGAGCGTTATCGCGCCCCTGTGCCAGGCGCAGAGCTTCTATATGTCGGTCCATCGGCTGGCGGTGGCGCGCGGACTGGACCCGGATGTTCCCGCCCACCTGCGCAAGGTGACGGAGACGGTGTGATGAGACAGGTTCTGGTTGGGGCACGGCTCTTCACCGGTGAGCGGATGCTCGATGGTCATGCGGTGGTGGTCGAGGGCGAGCGCATCCGCGCCGTGGTGCCTGTGGACGCAGTACCAACCGATGCCCAGATTCAGAGGTTGCCCGAGGACGCGCTGCTGGTGCCGGGCTTCCTCGATGCCCAGGTCAACGGGGCTGGCGGGGTGCTGTTCAATGACACGCCCACGGTCGAGGCTGCGCTCGCCATTGCGGCGGCAGCCCGGCGCTCTGGCACCACGGGACTGTTGCCCACCTTCATCACCGACGAGCCGGGGAGGATGCGTCAGGCCTGCGAGGCCGCCGTCGAGGCCATGGCCCGTCCTGCCAGCGGGGTTCTCGGCATCCACCTGGAAGGACCCTTCATCAGTGGCGAACGGCCGGGCGTGCATGAGTCGCGGTTCATCCGCGTGCCCGATGCCGGGGACCTCGACTACCTGGGCGCTCTGCCGGCGCGTCTGGCAGGGCAGGGCGGGCGCCTGGTGGTGACGTTGGCGCCCGAGTGTGTGGACGATGCTGTCATCCAGCGGCTCACCTCGGCGGGGGTGGTGCTCTCGGCGGGCCACACGGCGGCGACCTATGAACGAACGCGTGAGGCCCTGGTTGCTGGCGTGCGGGGCTTCACCCATCTGTTCAACGCCATGCCGCCCGCCCAGAGTCGTCAGCCGGGCCCCGTGGTGGCCGCCCTCGAGGCCGACGAGGCGTGGTGCGGTGTCATCGCCGATGGCATCCACGTCCACCCGGCGATGCTGCGCCTGCTCTTGCGGGTCAAGCCACCCGGCCGGGTCTTCCTGGTCACCGACGCCATGCCTCCGGTTGGAACCGAGGTGACCTCGTTCACGCTCTATGGCCGCACCATCCTGCGCCGCGAGGGCCGCCTGGTGACCGAGAACGGGACGCTGGCGGGTGCCGATATCGACATGGTGTCGGCGGTGCGTAACTGCGTCCGTCTTCTCGGGCTGCCTCTCGAGGAGTGTCTGCGCATGGCATCGCTCTATCCCGCGAGCTACCTCGGGTTGGACGGACACCTGGGTCGGGTGGCGCCGGGCTATCGCGCCGATCTCACGCTGCTCCGGGCGGAGCTCTCAGTGCTTGCCACCTGGGTGGGCGGTCAGCAGCAGCAGCACTGAGCTTTTTCGGGGAACCCGGGGCCTGGCCTCGTTGTCGGTGGCCACGTCACCATGGATGATTCCTCTTCGAAGCGATGGTTAGAGTTCCCCCGAGCCCTCTGGCTCTCCCTCGTCGTGGCCCTGGTGCTCGGCCTGCCCACGCTGGGGATGGGGTTCGCCCTGGATGACAACCTGCACCTCCTCATCTTCGAGGGCAGGTGGCCTCTGGGCTCGCCGATGGACCTCTTCCGCTTCGCCGGAGGGGATGCCGAGGGCATGCGGTTGGATCTCTCCGCTCTGTCAAACCCACTGTGAGTCAGAATCGGGCGGACGGAGAGCGCTTGCCGTTCCCCGAGGAGGCTGGAAGGGGGCCTCATTTCTGGGTGGCACGGCTCAGGGTCTAGACTGCGCCGAGCCCCTCCGGTTTGGGGCCACAGGGGGATGACTCACATGCTGGAGCTTCAGAAGAAGCTGGTGGCGCTTGCCACCGGTCTGGCCCTTGCTGCATCCACGGGTGTGTCGCATGCGCAGGAGCCGGTCCCGCAGCAGCCAGTGACACAACAGCCCGTCATGCAAGAGCCGGCTGCTCCGCCACCCGCCGCGCCGAAGCCGTTCCTGGCCTTCACCGCGCGCCGGATGGTCCTGCCCGAGCGGACCCTGTTGCCGTATTCACACCTGCTCGTTGCGCCGGCCTCGACTCCCCAGGGGAGCACGAGCATCGGTTTGAACATCGGGATGATGTATGGCTTTGGCTCGGGCTGGATGCTGGATGCCGTCTTCGCGCCCCTCAAGCTGGCCTCGGCATTCAGCTACGGAAACCCCGAGCTCGCGTTGACCCGGGAGATCATCCGGTCCAAGCCCTTCGAGCTGAGCGTGAGCACTCGGGCTCTGTTTCGCTCGAACATCGCCGATGGGGGCCCGCTGGGTGGTTTCGAGCTGGGCGTGCCCATGTTCTTCCGGCTGGGTGAGCGCTTCCGCCTGGACGTGGCGGCCTATCTTCCCTTCAGTGTCTCGCAGCGGCCTATCGGTGCGCTCGGCGTCACGCGGGCCGGTCTTCGGGCGCCGATGGCCTTCTACTATCAGGTTCACCCCAACTTCCTGGTGGCGCTGGGCACGGGGCTCAATGCCCGGGAGCTCAGTGACGTCTCCGGCACCTTCTCCGTTCCGGTCAGTTTCAACGTGGGCTTCAACACCAACATCAACGGCTTCTGGTTGGATGTCTTTCCCTACGTGGCCCTCCCGGCCTTCTACAGCCAGGCCGGAGTGAACATGAAGGCGGTGGCCATAGGCCTTTTCGTCGACGTCGCTCGGCGTCTGTAATTCGGCGCCCTATTGGCCTGCCACGCACACTCCGGATTCGCAGCGCAACACACTCGGAAATCCGTCGCAGGCCAGGACCGGGGCACTCCACCCCGGTCCCAAACCCTTCACTTACAGATGATGGCTACTTCTGCACCTGCACGACGCCGCAGGCGATGCGGTCCCCTGCGTTGCCGGCGGGATCGCTCTTGTAGTCATCCACTCCCGCGTGGACGACGACGGCCGCGCCGTCCTGGTCCTGGACGTCCTTCAGCTTGAGGTCGTGGGCGAAGGCGTCGAACTGCACCTTGCCGTCGGCGCCCACATGGAGGTTGGGCAGGTCACCCTCGTGCTTGCCCTCGGCCGCGAGGACTCCGTGCTTCTTCTTGTTCGGGTTGAGGTGGCCACCGGCGGTCTGGAAGGGGGCCTCGCACTTGCCCGCCTCGTGGATGTGGATGGCGTGCTCGCCCTCGGGGATGTTGGAGAGCGTGCCCTTGATGAGGACGCCGTGGGGCGTCTCGGTGAGCGTCACCTCGCCCACTGGCTGGCCCTTCTGATCCTTCAGCTCGGCCTTGGCGGTGGCGCCAGCGGCCGCGGCCGCGGTCTTCTCGGCGGCCTTCTCCTCCTTCTTGGCGGCGGTCTTCTCCTTGGCGGCGGGGGCCTTGCCCTGGGCGAAGGCCGGGCCGGCGATGCAGAGAACGGCAGCGGTGAGCAGCGCGCGAGTCTTCATGAAGATGTCTCCTTCACTGCGGGAATTCCCGATTCCGGACCTCCGGAACGAGAGTGAAGGTGGACACTAATGCGCTGAGCGCGTTCCTCAAGGCTGGAGAGCAGCCAAGGGTACGGGCACAACACGTGAGGCGCCGTACACGGGAGCCCAGCGCTGCTGCACGTCGGGGCCGTTGAGGAAGCGCACGATTGCCCGGTAGGCAGCGAGTGGACCGCCGAGCTGCTCTGCCCAGGCCAACCCCCGAGGGGAGAGGTTGGGCACGAGCGGGCCCAGTGCCGCTTCGGCGTGGGTAACACGGGTGATGTTGATGCCCTCGTCGCGCACGCGCTGGGGCACGAGCAGGGGCGCGAAGCGGGCATGCCGGTGGTCGTGCACGCAGCCCTCCTCCTCCAGGAGCGCGGCGGAGAGGGGCAGCTCGCGCACGTTGAAGAGGAGCTTCACCGCGCCGCGATGGGGATCCCACGGACCGCGCAGGCGGTGGTCTCCCCGGGGGATGAGGCGCCGGTCCAGGTAGCAGAAGGCCCGAGATTCGGGGGGGAGGGTGCCTCGGTGGCGAGCTCCGGCATAGCGGAAGAAGGGGCGCACGCAGGACGGCTCCACCGTGAAGGGCGGCCCCTCTTTCAAGGCGCGCAGCTTGGGCAGCAGGGCCTGGGGAATGCCATGGCGCCGGGCGAAGTCCTCGAGCGTCTCCAGGGGCGTGCGTGCGAAATCCTCGAGCCGGGCGAGGAGCCGTTGGGGATTGTCATCCACGAGCAGCTCATCGAAGCGCGTCTTCACCCCGGGAAGGCTCACGGGGACGAGCGTATCGAGGGGCTCTCCCTCGGAGCGCCAGCGGGCATCCAGCAGCGCGGCCTCGGGAGGAGTCGGGGCGAGACGCCACTCGGGGGCTTCGGGAACGAAGGGAACCCCATTCCCCTCTCCCTCTGAGAGAGGGACGGGGTGAGGGTATCGAGAGTCCTCTGTCCGCGAGTACACGGGCCGTGCCCTCGAGTCAGGGGGCGACGTCCACACGGTGATGCAGGTGCGTACCTGGGTGCCGGCGAAGGCACCAGGGCCGAGGTCCACCACCTCGCGGAGCGACAGCATGCGCAGCAGCGTGGCGCGCAGGGGAGCGTAGAGGAAGGCGTCGAGGAGGCTGGTCGGGGTGATGAAGGCAAGGACACCCGGGCGCGAGGCGAGCCGGTGCGCGGCGAGCAGCAGGAAGAACGCGAAGTCATCGCGCAGGCTGGTGCCTTGAGGGAGCGCGAGGGGTAGCAGGGCGCGGAGGCGAGCGTAGGCGTCGCGGTCCTTCAGGAGCGAGGAGGTTCCGTTGTAGGGCGGGTTGCCGATCCACACCTCGTGGCGGGCCGGGGGGAGGCTCGCGAGCAGGGGCTCGAGCCCGCCGCGCAGGGCATCACCCACGCGGATATCGGCGCCGGGCAGGCGGGTCTGGCAGGCGCGGGCCACCTCGGGGGAGAGCTCCAGGCCCGAGAGGGAGGCCTCGGGCCGGGCATGGGCCGCGGCGGCGAGGAAGGCTCCGGCACCACAGGCGGGGTCCACCACCGCGAGCGGCCCGTCTCCAGCGTGCGCGAGGGCGAGCGCCAGCGTGCGCTCCACGAGCGGCGCGGGGGTGTAGAAGGCACCGAGCGCGCGCCGGTCGAGGCCGGGGAATTGGTGGACGAGCGCCTCCTCGTCGAGGACGGGGGGCGCGTTGGGGGCACGCGGCATCCGCCTCCATCCTACTCCGTGCGGCTTTCCTTGCCGTGCCATGCCGTAGCAACATGGCCTCCAGGTACCCATGCCGCCACCTCCGTCGAAGCCAAAGGTTCCCACCCGGGGTGTGCCGCTGGGGACTGATGACGATGAGCCCACGAAGATCGAGCCGCGCAAGCTCTTGCTCCCACGAGCCCCCGCGCGCTCGAAGGGGGATGGTTTCGACACGTCCGACATCCCCACCAACCCGGGACGGCCGGTCTTCGACAAGCCGCGCGCGAGCCCCTCCATGCCGTCCCTGAGCGGAGAGACCACCAGCCCAGGCAGCCCGGCCTTTACTGGGGTGGCTCCGGAGGTGAGGCAGAGCCGCTGGCATGATCGCTCCGCGGCGCCTCGTGGCGTGCTTCCGGCCGAGGCCGTCCTGAAGGGCCTGGACGAGGCGCTCCAGAAGGCCGCGCGGGACAAGGCTCCGGTGGGGGCGGTTCGCGAGCAGCTCAAGGCGGACTGGCTCCCCCTGCTGCGCCAGGTGGTGGAGCAGGCTGGGGGTGACGGGATGGATGCCTACGTCACGCAGCTGTTATCCCCGCCGGGCCGTCAGGCGGTGACTGCCCTGGTGGATGTATTGGCCGCGGGCATGGAGCGCCTGGACGCCGCCGCGGACGCCGGCACGCTGCTCGCGGTGGCTCAGGAGCTCCGGGCCGTGGTGGCCAGGACCCTGGGAGACCCCGCGCCGCGCACCATCTCCCTCGAGCTGCAGGAGCGCGAGCTGGACGGCCGGGTCGACGTGGACACGATGTTGTCCATCCGCTTCGCCTCGAACGCGGAGCTGGCCACGAGGCGGGCGCGGGCGGAGAAGACGCTGGAGGATCTCCGGCAGCAGATGCGTGCCTTGCAGGGGATGCAGCCGGACGGGTTGTTCTCCAACTTCGCCCGCGTGAAGGTGGAGAAGCGTGTGATGGATGCCGAGGCCCGCCGCCGGGGCGGGCGCTGAACCGGCTCTGAACTCTCGAAACACAGGAGGCGACGCAATGGAAGGGGTGCAGCGGCTGGTTGCACGTCGCGTGGAGAAGATGCTGGATGCTCTCGCCGCTCAGGTGGCTCGCGGGCGGGCGGGAGAGGACGTCCCCTCCTTCACTCTCACCCTGCACCTGGCCCAGGGGGTGAGGCTGTCAGGGGTGTTGTTGGACTACCTCCCTCGCGAGGCCATTCTCCTGGCGTCCGCGAAAGAGGGCCTGCTGTCGCGCAGCGAGTCGGTGACCTATGTGGAGTTCACCTCGGTCATCGCCGTGACGGTCGATTCCCCGATGGTGCTCAACCAGGTGCCCTTCCTCTTGCGGCCCGCGCTCAACCGGGAGGATCTGCTGCGGCACGCGGACCGACTGGCCCACGGCATCACCGAGCAGTTCTGGCCCGGGGAGCAGAAGCTGGGAGGCAAGCCGCTGAGCTTCGAGGTGGACTGGGTGGAGCTGGACACGGAGGCGGGGCGGCGCGCGCTGGAGGACGCGATGAACGCGGTGGCGCACGCGCTGCGCCTCATCGGCAAGGAAACCAACGGGCGCGACACCCTCCGGCGCATCGCCCGGGTGCAGTTCTCCAAGGGCCGCAATACGGTGGCGGCCTTCGAGGGCGACACGGGCCGGGTCTCGGTGGATCCCTCCGCTCCCGTGCCGCCCGCGCAGACGCTGCGCAAGGGGCTTGCCGCGGGCCTGTGAGCCCGCGGGGCCTGCTCAGGGCACGTCTTTGGCCGTGCCCGTCGCCTTCGGATTCTCCTTCGGAGGCTCGGGCACGACGGTGGGCGCCTCGGGCAGGGCCTTGGCGCCCGCCTGGAGCTGCAGCTCCACCATGCGCGTCCACAGGGAGGGCGCGCTGCCCACCAGCACGTTCTCCTCCACCTTCAGCTTCCGCTCATTCTGAGCGCGGCGGTAGAGGCGCTCGGGGATGGACGGCTGCTTCGGGTCCGAGTCGCTCACCGACACCTGCTCCTGAATGGTGACGTCGTCGGAGTTGAAGACGAGGGTGGACGTCAGCTCGAACTTGCGGCGCAGGCCGCTGGGCATCTCGAAGGTCTGCACGCGGCTGAGCGGGAACCAGCCGGCGCCCAGGCAGGCGCGCTCGGAGTCGGACACGGCTTCCGAGAAGAAGCGCCCGCTGCGCAGCGGCAGGATGCGGGCGGCCCGTCGGCACACCTGGGGCTGCTCGTTCGTGCACGTGTCGCCCTCGGCCACCAGTACGTCCGTGGAGCCCACGCGCTCCATGCGCAGCCGGACGTTCTCCGTCATGCCGCGCAGCGAGCCCAGGCCCCGGACGATGAAGCCCACCTTCGTCCTCTCCACCAGGGCCACCGGGCCCAGGCCCTCTCCGTTGTCGAAGCGCCGGGTGATGACCCACACCAGCCGCTCATTGGCCTGGGTGGTCTCCAGAATCAGATCCTTCTCGTCCAGCCGCTCCTTGGGAGGCAGCGGCTTGGGCTGGGGGCCCGCCTCGCGGCACTCGTCCGCCGAGGGCTCCTCCCACGCCACGGGAGCGCCCGAGCAGTCCACGGGGGGACGGGGGGCGGCCCCACCATGCTTTGGGTCGAAGCCATGCAGCAGCAGGGTGAACCACGTGTCCGGCGTGGGGTACGAGCGCTCTTGGGCGCCGACCGTGGCCTCACACAGCTGGGGTCTCGGAACAGTGGCGCAGCCCACCAGTGGGGTGGCGAGTGCGAGGGCTGCGACCAGGAGTCGTCGTTTCATCGTTTCCTCATGCCTCAGCGAACCGGATGTCCCAACCCCCCTCGGGGTCGAGCGAGATGTTCAGCCGCTTGGGGACCGAGCCGCCAGCCAGGCGCTCGAGCAGCTCGCGCGAGATGGCGGGCATCAGCGAGCCCTGAAGGATGTGCTCCGCGTTGCGAGCACCCGTCTCGGCCTCGGTGCAGCGCTGGGCCAGCTCGTCGAGCAGCTCGGGGGCGAGCGTTGTCTCCACGCCGTGAGCCGTGAACAGCCGCTTGGAGAGCTTGTCGAGCTTCATCGCGACGATCTCCCGCATGATGTCCGTGCCCACGGCGGAGTAGGGGACGATGGTCATGCGCGCCAGCAGCGCGGGCTTGAAGTGCTTGCTGAGGGCGGGGCGAATCTTGGCGACCATCTCCTCGGCGGTGGGCGTCGCGCCCGTCTCGTGCATCTTCATGAGGATGTCCGAGCCCAGGTTGCTGGTGAGGATGACGACGGTGTTGCGGAAGTCGACGGCGCGGCCCTCGCTGTCGTTGAGCACGCCCTTGTCGAACACCTGGTAGAAGAGGTTCATCACCTCCAGGTCGGCCTTCTCGCACTCGTCGAGCAGCACGACGGAGTAGGGGCGCTGGCGCACGGCCTCGGTGAGCAGACCGCCCTCGCCGTAGCCCACGTAGCCGGGCGGCGAGCCGATGAGCCGGGAGACGGTGTGCTTCTCCTGGAACTCGCTCATGTTGAAGGTGGTCATGAAGCGCTCGCCGCCGTAGAGGACGTCGGCCAGTGCCAGGGCTGTCTCCGTCTTGCCCACGCCGCTGGGGCCCACGAAGAGCAGCACGCCAATCGGGGTGTCCGGGTTGCGGATGCCCGCCTGGGAGATGCGGATGATCTCCGCCACCTTGCGCAGGGCCGGCTCCTGGCCGCGCACGCGCTCGGTGAGCCGCGTCTCGAGGCTGAGGACCGCCGTGAGGAGGTCGTTGCGCATCTTGCCCACGGGGATGCCCGTCCAGCTGGCCACCACGCGCGCCACGATGTCCGCGTCCACCTCCGCGTGCACCAGCGGCTCCTCGCCGCGCGCCTGGGCCAGCTTCGCCGCGGCCTCGTCCACCGCGGACTTCAGAGGGGCCTTGTCCGCCTCGGCTGGAGCGGAGAGCAGGGCCTTGCGCGCCTCCATCAGCGCGCTCACCGCGGTGCGCTCCGTCTCCCAACGGCCCTGCAGCGAGACGAGGTTGTCACGCACGGAGGCCAGCTTCTGCTCCAGCGTCTCGACCACCTCCGTGTCACCCGGGTGGCCCTCGGCGAGATCTCTCTTGCGCGCGTCACGCTCGCGCTCCAGGGCGGAGATCTCCTGCTCGAGCGCTACCAACTCATCGGGCTTGGTGGACAGCTCGATCTTCACGCGCGCGGCGGCGGTGTCGAGCAGGTCCACGGCCTTGTCCGGGAGCTGGCGGCCGGAGATGTATCGGCTGGACAGCCGCACCGCCGCGGAGACGGCCTCGTCGCGGATGGTGACGCCGTGAGACGCCTCGTAGGTGGGCCGCAGGCCGCGCAGCATCAGCTCGGCCTCCTCGACGCCCGGCTCGTCTACCTTGACGGGCTGGAAGCGCCGCTCGAGCGCGGCGTCCTTCTCGAAGTACTTCTTGTACTCGCCCCAGGTGGTGGCGGCGATGGTGCGCAGCTCTCCGCGCGCGAGCGCCGGCTTGAGCAGGTTGGCGCCGTCGCTGCCGCCCGCGCTACCCCCGGAGCCGATGAGCGTATGCGCCTCGTCGATGAAGAGGATGATGGGCGTGGGTGACGCCTTCACCTCGTTGATGACGGACTTGAGGCGGTTCTCGAACTCGCCGCGCACGCCCGCGCCGGCCTGCAGCGCACCGAGGTCCAGCCCCAGCAGCTCCACGTTCTTCAGCGCGTCGGGCACCTCGCCCTTCACGATGGCCCAGGCCAGGCCCTCGACGAGCGCCGTCTTGCCCACGCCCGGCTCGCCCACCAGGATGGGGTTGTTCTTCCGGCGCCGCGAGAGGATGTCCACCATCTGGCGGATCTCCCGGTGGCGGCCGAAGATGGGGTCAATCTTCCCTTCACGCACCCTGCCGGTGAACGACGTGGCGAAGCGCTGGAGCGCCTCACCGCCGACCGCACCCTGCGCCGACGCGGAGGGAGCAGCACCGCCGGCGACGGGCTCGGGGCCCACCTCCACCGTCTCCGGCGAGGGCCGCAGCACCACGTCCAGCGCGGCCATCAGCTCGTCGCGGGAGATGCTGTCCAGCTCGGGGAAGAGCTCGGCGGTGTAGCGGTTGCGGCGGCTGACGAACTGGGCGAAGAGCGCCCCAGAGCGCAGACGGGTTGCTCCCTGCTCGACGGAGGCCATCAGCCAGGCGTCCTCGAACCACTGGAAGAGCGTCTCGGAGAAGACGGGCCGGCCCGCGCTGCCGGAGCGCAGACCCTGGAGGGCGCGCTCCATGCTGGAGGCCAGACGGCGACGGTCCACCTGGAAGTGCTGCAGCAGGCGGGCGACGTCCGAGTCCTCGGGCTCGAGCATCTGCGCGAGCATGTGCTCGGGCACGATTTCGTAGAAGCGCCCGCTGCTGGCGCGCGCGACTGCGGCCTCCAGCGTGCGGGTGGCAGTGGGCGTGAGGCGGCGGACGAGGGCTTTCGGTTCGACTCGGATGGCGGCACCCTCCAACAGGGGACGGCGGAATCGCTAGTTGAGGAGCGCCAGCGCCGTCGGTTGCCGGCGCTCCCGGGGTCGTGCTTCACACGACGGGAATCGAGAGGCGTATCTGCTTGCCCTTGCCCAACCACGTGTCCCGCCCCAGTTGGGCCGACTGTGTGCTCGAGAGGTTGAACGTCTGGGTGACGCCCTCCGTCAGCCCCAGCTCGAACTCGTACTCCAGCGGGTCCTTCAGGAAGAGCTGCGCCACCTCTCGTGCCTGCGGCAGCAGGTCTCCCCCGGGCATCATCCTTCGGTACACGGTGGTGGGCAGAGGCTCGATGTGAATCTTGATCTTCCCCATCCGATCATAGGCCTTGCCGCCCAGGACGGTCGTCTTGCCGAGGATGTGGTTGTTGCGGCCAAGCTGCAGCCGGGCATCGATGTCCACCCAGCGGCCCACGAACTGCTCCACCCGCACCCGCGCTCCATCCAGTTGCTCGCCGAGCACGTCCTCCAGGGCCGCCTCCAGCTTATCGGCGGTGCGCGCGCGGGAGGCCAGCAGCGGGACGATGCGCAGCAGCCGCCGCGTGGGCAGCTTGCTGGTGCGTTCTCCCTCGTAGGTGTCGAAACCGGCGAGTGCCAGCAGCCGGCGTGACCATTGATCCGTATTGGTGGAGTTGGACTCGCTGGTGACGCGGTACTTGGACTCGATGCGGTAGAGAAGGGACAGCAGCCGGTGGTGGAAGAGGTCCAGGAACTCCCGGCGCACCGCCTGGTCCGGATCCTCCTGGGCAATCTCCTCCGCGATGTACATCGGCAGCGGGCTGACCGAGCCGGTGAGTCCGAGGAAGTGGGTGACGACCTCGAAGAGCTGACGCCGCGCGTACGGCTCCTCCGCGCGCACGGGCACCTTGCGCAGCGTCACCTCACTGACGTCTCCCGAGGAGAAGCCCAGCGAGGGATCATGCCGGAAGCGGATCATCTCCTCGATGACCGGGCCGACGCTGCCCACCCGGGCCGCCCCGGCCGTGAGTCGCTCGATGTACGACACGAGTTGGAAGAAGCCCACCTCGGAGGCCATTCCCGCCAGGAGGCGGGACGCCTCTACAAGAGGGTCAGGAAGCCGTTCCTCGGAAGCCATGCGAACTCTGTCTGCGAGGGCTGGAGCCGGATGGCCAGCTCGTTGAAGGAGTTGAGGGTGACATGCGACGCCAGCAACTCATCGAGAATGCACCCGAAGAGGAATGCATCTCCCACTCCCATGAAGTTCGTCTCGTCGAGGTCCACCAGCGTCCGGTTGCCGCGCACGGGTGAGCCCTCGAGGAAGCGGGTGAGGGGTTTGCTCTCCACATTGCGGATGGCGTTGATGCGCAGGCGGCTGGCGCGGGCGGCCAGGTTGTCTGCCAGCGCTTGGAAGTTGTACAGGTCCAGCAGGCGGCGCAGCGCGGCACCATCTGCGATGGAGTGTTGGTTGATGGCCAGGTGAGAGAGCAGCCGCCAGTGGAGCTCCGTGCCCAGCGGCGCGCGGGCTGGACGGCTCACCGGCGTGATGTTCTTGAACTTGGCGTTGGTGGGCGAGGCCGGAGTGGACTGGGTGATGTCCCCCACCTGCAGCCGCGCGGGCAGCGAGCGGTTGGTGCAGGTGAGATCGATGGACAGCACCTCCTCGGCCCCGAGCGTGGGCGCCACGTCGCGTGGCGTCTCCAGGGAGAGGTAGGTGTCGACACCGTCATCCACGGGGGAGTGGATGCGCCTGAGGCGGTAGAAGGCCGGCTCGGAGCCTTCGCCCTGGGTGTGCTCGAACTCGTGGAAGGGCCGGTAGGTGCGGCGCTCGCTGCGTCCGGCCGTCAGTCCCGTCACCGAGTCCACGGAGTACACCTCCGCGTGCTGGGGCTGCAGCTCAGACGCCCGCACCAGGTGCTCGCGGCCCAGGGCATGGTGGAAGAGGGGATCCGCCGGAGCCTGGAAGAGGTTGATGACCGGGGCGCAGTGCAGGCGGAACATCTCCCGAGTGATGCGCGCGTCCAGGGGCGGCGGGCGCTCCAGGTGGAAGGAGATCTCGAAGCGCTCCTCCAGCGCGGACGCGGCCGCCTCCAGGCCATGCACCTCGAAGAAGAGGAACTTCTCCGGCAGGGTGAAGTACTCCTGCAGCAGCCGGTAGCCATCAAAGGCCCGGGGCCAGGGCAGCAGGCGGAAGTGGCGATCGAAGCCCGCGGGGCGGATGCTTCGCTTCGGATCCAGCACCACCTCGTTCCCGCTGGAGGCTCCGCGCACGCGCACCTGGCGGCAGTAGCGCAGCAGCCACAGCAGGATGAGCGCGCTGGCAGACATCTCCCCGTGAATGAAGAGGCGCAGGCCGTGGGGCTTCTGCAGCTCCTCGCGTCCCTGCTCCGTTGTCTGGAAGGAGATGCGCAGCACCGGCGAGGACACGGACGAGCGGTCCAGCATGGCGTCTTGCACGGTGAGCGGCAGCAGGTCCACGTCGTGCGTGGTGCGGAAGACGCAGCTGGTGCCATCCAGAGGCGTCGAGGCCACCTCGGCACCCGCGGAGATGCGCGAGCGGCCGCGCAGGGCGCGCATCTGAGGCGAGAACTCGACGATGGAGCAGGCGGGCACCGGGCGCAGGTAGTGGGGCAGCAGCAGCTCCGTGAGCCCCTGCACCATCTCCGGGACGTCGTCCTCCACGCGCTCGCGGATGCGCGCGGTGAGGAAGGCGAAGCCCTCCAGCAGTCGCTCCACGTCCGGGTCCGCGCCGCGCTCCACCAGCAGGCCGGCGACGCTCGGGTTGGCCAGACCGAAGGCTCGGCCCATCTCCCGGAGGTAGTTGAGCTCGCTCAGGTAGTACTTGCTGAACATCCTCGCCCTTTCACCAGAGTTCCATCCGCCCGCCGGGCTTCAGCTCGGTATGGAAGCGGATCGTGCCGCGCGCATCCTTGAGGTTGAGCTGCGCGACGATGTCGAACCGCAGGGCGGTGGGGTCCTGCTCGTCGGGAACGTGCGTGACGATGACGTTCTTCAACCGCGGCTCGAACTCCTGGATGGCCGTGCGGATGGACTGCTGCATCCTCGGGATGGCCGCCGGGAGGATGTGGATGATGTCGTTGAAATCCATGATCCCGAAGGAAGGAGTCGCGACGGACTCTCCCTTCCGGGTGTTGAGCAGGGCCCGCAGGTGCTCGGAGATGGCGGCCACCGCGTTGCCGCGGGGCGCCAGCGAGCCGTGGCTGCTGGAGGCCAGACGTGTCAGGAGTCCTCGTTCGGCCATGGCGGGCGGGCTCGGCCTCGGAGCGCCCGGGGTTTACCCGGGCGCTCAGAAGGCACTTCAGACTAGCGCTGGGTATCCCAGGTGTCGGTGTGCGTCACGCCGCCGTTGGTGATGGTCCAGTCGATCGTGTGGAACACGAACGTGATCTCCTCCATGGCGGGCAGGTTGGTGCTGGTCGGCACGAAGCTGTCCGGCACGTGCTGCTTGACGCTGTTGATGCGGCCCTTCTTGATGGCGATCGTGTAGAACTGCTCGGTCGTGCCATCGCCAGTCGGGTTGGGGCGGAAGAACTTGAAGCTCGCCTCGATGACCTGGTTCTCGCACAGCGCCTTCAGCAGGAGCGGCGAGGCCTTGTCGATGCGCTTGACGATCTTCATGGGCGGGTACTGACGGCGGCCCGTCGCCAGACCGGAGCCCGACTCGCGCGCGGTGATGACCTCGTGCTCGAAGGACACGCACTCGATGGAGCCCTCGCGGCCCAGGCTCGTCTGGGTGCTGTCACCCTTGATCTCCGTGCCGTTCGCCTTCAGGTACAGGTGTACAGTCTCAGCCATTCGCCACCTCGTTGTTTGCGCCGCGTACGGCGCGGAAGACCGGGCCTCTCAGAGGCCCGGTGTTGATGGAGCCCGTAATCAGCGATACCACGCGTCACGGGTGCGACGGGCTCACTCCTTGTCCAGCTTGCCTACCAGCGACAGCGTGAAGGACGCGCCCATGTACTTGAAGTGCGGGCGCACCTGCAGGCTGCAACGATACCAGCCAGGCTGACCTTCCACGTCCTCAACCGTCACGCGGGCGGCGCGCAGCGGGCGGCGCGAGCGCACGGCAGGGGCCGGGTCATCCATGTCGGCAATGTACTGGCTCATCCACTGGTTCAGCTCGCGCTCCAGGTCCGAGCGCTCCTTCCAGCTGCCGATCTGCTCACGCTGGAGCACCTTCACGTAGTGTGCCAGCCGCGTCATGATGAACATGTAGGGCAGCTGCGTACCGAGTCGGTAGTTGGTCTCCGCCGCCTTACCCTCCGGCGTGCTGCCGAAGAACTTGGACTTCTGCGACGAGTTGGCCGAGAAGAACGCCGCGTTGTCCGCGTCCTTGCGGAACACCAGGCCGATGAAGCCCTCCTCGCTCAGCTCGTACTCGCGCCGCTCGGTGAGCATCACCTCGGTGGGAATCTTGGTCTGGATCTCCCCCATGGCCTCGTACTGGTGCAGCGGCAGCATCTCCACCGCGCCACCGGACTGCGGGCCGATGATGTTCGGGCTCCAGCGGAACTTGGCGAAGGAGTCCGCCACGCGGGTGGCGAACGCCGTGGAGGCGTGGCCCCACAGGTACTTGTCGTGCTGCCCGACGACGTCCTCGCTGAAGTTGAAGGCCTTCACGGGAATCGTCTTCTCACCGTAGGGCAGGCGCAGCAGGAAGCGCGGCATGCAGAGGCCCACGTAGCGCGCGTCCTCGCTCTCGCGGAACGAGTGCCACCGGGCGTACTGCGGGCCCTCGAACAGGGACTTGAGGTCCTTGAGGTTGGGCAGGTTGAGGAAGTTCTGCTCGCCGAACATCTCCGGGCTGGCGTTGGCGATGAAGGGCGCGTGGGCCATGGCCGCCACGGACGCACACTTGCGCAGCAGATCGATGTCCTGCGGGCCCGGGCCGAAGTCGTAGTTGCCCAGCATCAGGCCATAGGGCTTGCCACCGAACACGCCGTACTCGTTGGAGTACACCAGCCGGTACAGGCCGCTCTTCACCACCTCGGGCGAGTCCTCGAAGTCCTTGAGCAGGTCCTCCTTGGAGACGTTGAGCATCTCCACGCGGATGTTCTCGCGGAAGTCCACCCGGTCCACGAGGAACTTCAGCGAGCGCCAGGAGGACTCCAGCTTCTGGACCTCCTCGTGGTGCATGATCTCATTGACCTGGGACGACAGGCGCTTGTCGATCTCCGCGATCATCGCGTCGACGAGGGCCTTGTCGATGCGCTCCTCGGAGCGGTTGGGAGCCAGCATCTCGGCGATGAAGGCCTCCACGCCGCGGCGGGCAATGTCATAGCCCTCGTCCTTGGGCTTGATCTTCGCCTCGGAGAGGATCTCGTCCAGCAGGGAGGGCGAAACGGCGGCCGTGGTGGCCGCGGAATTCTGGGTCTGGGTCTGAGTGCTCATGATTCTCGCTCCCGCTGCTGGGACTACTTGGTCTCACCACCGTTGAGGCCGAGCTCGCTGATGAGGCGCTTGCGGCCCTCGTCATCGGCCAGCATGGCCTGGAGCTTCTTGCGGAAGGCCGGGACGTTGCCCAGGGGCCCCTTGAGCGCGTTGAGCGCGCTGCGCAGCTCCAGCAGCTTCCGCAGCTCGGGCACCTGGTTGACGATGCTCTCGGGAGCGAAGTCCGCCAGGCTCTTGAACTGCAGGGACACCGGCAGGCTGGCGCCGTTCTCGTTGGACAGCTTGTCCGCGACGGAGACGTCCACCTTGAGGTTCTGCTGCGCCATCACCTCGGTGAAGTTCATCTTGTCCACGTTGATGGGAGCGCGCTCCTCCAGCGGGCGGTCATCCTGCCGGCCGGTGAAGTCGCCCATCATGAGCATCTTCAGGGGCAGCTCGACTTGCTCCTGCATGTTGCCCGTGGCGGGCTTGTAGACGATGTTGACGCGCTCGGTAGGGGCGACGGAACTCTCTTTGCTCATCTGCTGCTTCTCCTCTCAACTGAGGTGGGTGGTACGTGGGTTCGTCGCCGGTGGTGCTCGTCAGAGGCCGCTGTCAGGGTTGAACGCGCAAGGCGGCAGCGGGGTCGAGCTGGGCGAGACGACGATAACGGATCCAGAAATCTCCTACCAGGAGGTCCTGTGTTTCTTTTCCGGCGAGGGCGCAGGTGAGGAAGCCCTCGAGGCACGCGGCGGCGAGCGCCGGTTCCCAGGAATCGAGAGAGTGCGCGGTGCATTCAGCATCGAGCACCTCGTAGAGCGCGCGGGCTGTGGTGAGTTGTCCTGCCTGGGCATGCATGCGCGCCAATTGCAGTCGTGCGACGAAGCGCGCGCGGGCCGTGGTGGCGGAGGTGAGCAGCGCCTGGGCTTCCCCCTCGGGGGATGCGCCCTGCGCGGAAGCTTCGAGCTCGCGAGGCAGGGGCATCGCGATGGCGGGCCGTGGGGCGGCGCCAGACTTCGTGAGCACCTCGCGCTTGAGCCACTCCTTCGTGGCCTCGTCCGCCAGGGCGGTGCCATCTGTTGCCACCAGGTCTACAACCGCTGGCAGGCGCTTGAGCAGGTTGGAGAGCTCCAGCAGCAAAGCCTCACGTGCGGGTGCATGTGTGGAGCCAAGCGATGCCAGGGCATGAGCACTGAAACGTTGCAGGTCCAGCGCAAAGCGATACTGCGCCAGGGTGGACTCGGCCTCGTCGAGCAGCTCTGCCCAGCGGGAGTGGGTTGAGAGGGTTTCCAGCTTGGTGCGCAGGTTGGCGGGCAGTGGCGGGAGGGATGTCCTGCCATTGGCGCCGGTGGGAGGTGGCTGTGTGATATGCAGCCACAGCCCGGTGCGCAGCAGCCGGTAGGCGAGCGGGTTGGCCGGGTTGGCGCGGCGGAGCACGCCGGAGGCACTCGACAGCGACGAGCCGATATTGCGCAGGAAGTCCGTAACGGCATCCGCGCTGGTGAGCTCGCCGCTCGGTGCGGTGGGGAGCTGAGAGGCCTGAACGGTTGCGACGGGAGGGGGCGGGGTCGCGACGGGAGGGGGTGGGGTCGTGACGGGCGCGGGGGGTGGCGTGACGGGAGCGGGACTGGCGGCAGCCGGCGCCTCCGCGGGCGTGACGGGCGCAGGAGTGGTGGCGGGCTGGGCGGCCACTGGCGCGGGGGGCGTAGGCGCGGGAGCCGTGGGCGGCGCGGGCTCGCTGGGCATGCTCGCGCGCAGCCGCTCGAGGTGGGTGAGCAGTGGTCCCATCGCCGGGCTGTGGGAGGCGAGTCGCGCGCGCGTCACCTCGGCGAGCTTCGACACGGCGGAGGACAAGCCCTCCACCACCGCGGGCGAGGTGCTGTCGGCCTGCACGGTGGGGAGCACATGCTTCATTCGCTCCACGTACCAGGAGAGCGCGAGCCCGCGGCTGCGCAGGCGCGAGGCCTCCGGGAAGAGGCCCTGCCAGTAGCGCTCGGTCAGCTCCGTCAGCACCGTGGCGCCGGTGATGGCGCCGGGCAGGCCCTCCACCATGTACAGCCCGTAGGCGAAGTAGGAGGCCAGCCAGAGGTCCTTGGTGGTCGTCCGCAGCAGCTCTCCGGCGTCGCGGACGACCTCGTCCCAACGCACGGAATCCCCCGTGGGGGACTCGAGCTTGGCCACCTCCGAGAAGACGCTCTCGTAGGTGGGGTGGTGCTTGGACGAGGCGCCACTGGGGGCTTGGGCGGAGATGGGCTCGAGCCACTTGTTGGCGCGCTCGCGAAGGCTGTCGGTGGAGGGCGTCATGGTGGGCGCGCCTTCAGCGGGCAAGGGCACGCAGGAGCTGCTCGAGCGTGCTCTGAGAGGAATCGATGACCTGGCGCTGCGAAGCGGACAGGGCCTGCTTCGCCTGCGCCATGGCGGCGGGCTTGTCGGTGCGCAGGGGCCAGACGTTGGTGCCCGTGCGCGTGGGTTGGGCCAGGTGAAGCAGAAGGGTGGGGGGCGCGGCGCCCAGACAGAGCAGGAGCCGGGGCTGCTGCCCGTCAGACCAGAAGAAAGAGGGAGGCTGGGCCGACCAGCGCAGCAGCCGCGTGGCGAGCTCCAGCCAGGTGATAGGCCCCATATGCGAGGGATAGGGGCAATCCAGCATCACGCCGGCGAGGCCCTGTTCGCGGTGGCGCTCGCCCGCGCAAGCGGTGAGGAAGGTGTGCAGCGCGTAGTAGCGCCCCTCGGCGGGACGGTCTCCGAGGACGTGCTGGAGCAGCTCCGTACAGCGCTTCTCGGACAGGAGGGCCTCCCGGAGCCGCTCGGCCACGCGGAGGTCTCCAGGACGTGCGGTGGGCAGCCTCGCCGTGCGCTCCTGCAACTGAGGCACGTCGAGGGTGGCGGCCTCGCGCAGGAGCGCCTCGCTGGCCCGGAGGAACGGCTGGTAGGTCTCCGGCACCAGCGCATAGCTCCCGGCCACCTCTGCAGCGGGCAACTCCCGGAAGAGTGCCAGCGGAAAGGCACGCCCCACACTGTCCGCGCTCGGCGCCAGCACGCCCACCAGCACCGAGCTCTCGCCGGGTGCGGTGAAGACAAAGCTGACGGGAGTCGTGGGCAACGCGCTCCGGGCCCCGTGCAGCCGGCCGGTGCTCTCCTCCATCCAGCGGAAGAGGTACCGCGCCAGGGGGCTGGCCGCGTTGTGCCGGACAAACTCCGCGTGGCGCGGAGCCTTGCCCAGCAGTCCAATGTGAGGCGCCTGCGTCATCCTCAGGGCGCTCCGTTCGTGCTCACCATCTCGATACAGCCCTTGCCCCCGCGAGCAATCCCGAGCGGCGGCGTCAGGCCCGGATCCCGGAAGATCTGCAGCAGTCGGGAGGTGTTGTTGCCCGACAGGCCGAAGAACGGGTTGGCGGTGCGCTCAGGCCGGAAGTCGATGGCGACGAGCGCCCCGTTCATGTCCTCGATCTCCCAGACGGCGGTGAAGAAGCGGCCGTCGCCGCTGGGCTCGATGCGCTTCACGCGCTCGAGCAGGCGGAAGAGGCCCCACTCCCCGGGCTCGTCGATGTCGGCGGTGGCCCCGGAGGCGTTCTCCACGTGGATGTGCGCGCCCAGCTTGCCGGCCTGGCCGGGCCAGCTCATCGGCTTCCAGACGTTGTCCGGGCCGTTGCGGTAGAGCTCATCCGTCCCGTCGATCGTCAGGGTGATGGCGGAGATCTCCGAGGGCGCCGTGTCGGGCGACGTGCCCGCGCGGACGCGCACCTGGAAGCGGACGAGCGGATCCACCGTGTCACCCGGGTAGAGGGTGGTGGACAGGTTGTTCGCCTTCTCCAGGAAGGTGAGCAGGTCGTCGCGGTACATCTCGCGCGTGTTGATGTTGTTGAACGTCCACTTGCGGCCGGAGGAGATGACCTCGTCGGCCAGGTGCTGCTGGAGGAACTTGCGCAGGGTTCCGCCCGAGGGCCGCAAGAACTCGGAGAGCTCGGCCAGGGGCGCGTCCTGCATCGACTCGCGGACGAACGGGTAGCGGTTGGCCATGATGGCGGAGAACGGCTTGGCCACGGCCTCGCAGAAGTCGTTGCTCTTGTTCTGCGCCACGCCGGCGAAGACGATGGAGCGCATGTCCTGGAAGGGCGGCAGCAGCAGCTTCTCGAGGATGGGGACGCCGCTCTCGTACTTCTTGACGAGCATGGCCACGCTCTCGCGCGTGGTCTTGATCTTCTCGAGCAGTGCGCCGGACTCCGAGGGCTTCTCCTTCACACCCAGCAGGGAGTTGAGCACCAGCGCGAGCTGGTCCTGGTAGAAGTCCATCGCCGTCAGCTGCTCCTCGCCGTCTCCCGAGGGGGACTTCTCGTTGCTGAACCGGATGAGCGTGGCGAACTCCTTCTCCACGTCCCGGGGCCCGAGCGTGTACTCCCCCGTGGCTGCGTTCGGATCCAGCAGCTTCTGCTCGTCCTTCTTCTTGTCGTCCGGGAGGACCTTCTCGAGCATCCTTCGCGCCGTGCTCTTCTCCTCCTCCTTGGGGGTGCGCACCAACTGCACGTTGTAGGCGAGCGCCCGGAGCAGCTTGCCGAAGGCTGGCGGCTTGCCGCGCGTGAGGCTCTCGAGCAAGGCCTGCATCTGGTCCACGTCATCCGGAGGCCGGACGGTGATGGACTGGAGGAAGTCCTTCCACTCCTGGATGTACAGTTGGTAGTAGCGCGTGCGCAGCTCGGCGCGGGACTGCTCCTCGTCCTCCTTGGCGTCCCGATCCAGCACCCAGGCCTCCTTGTTCTTGAAGGCGGACTCCAGGCGCGAGCGCACCACCTGATCCCAGGCGGTCTTGGTGAAGGCCCCGCGGACGCGCTTGGCGCCACGCATGGCGGGCACGGCGCCGACGATGTCGTCCAGCGTCTGGTCCGGGTACTCGCGGCCCACGTCGGCGACGATACGGTCCAGCTCCAACGTGGTCACGGGAACACGGTTGAGCGCCCGGCGCGAGGCTCGCACGATGTTGTTGTTGCGGGCGAAGCCGAGCTGCTCTGGATCCGCCGCCAGCATCTGGATGTACGTGCGAGCGTGGCGACTGATGGCCTGTTGCAGGTTGGCCTCACCGCTCGCGCCCTTCACGTGCGTCCAGTGCCGCACCATCTGGTCCACCAGCCAGTCCCGATGGGCCTCGTCGAGCTGGGGCTCACGCGGCGTGTGCGGCCAGGTGATGAGCAGGTACATCTTCAGCGCATCGAAGTGGTGCGCATAGTCATCGGATCCGGGCTTCCACTCCGGCGAGTCCTGGTTGTCCGAGAAGATCTTCAGGTTCTGCTCGATGCGCTCGTACTGGTTGCCGAGCAGCACCCGGCGCAGGGCGGTGTTGTAGAAGGACTGCGCCAGCGGGAAGAGCTTCTCACCCTGATACATTCCGAAGCGCAGCCAGAAGGGAGTTCCCTCCGTCTTGTACTTCGTCAGCTCCTGGAGCTGCGCCTGCAGCGGAGACAGGTCCTGGATGCGCGCGAGGTCGTCGCGGGCATCGAGCTGCACGGCGGTGATGGCATCGCGCACGTCGCGCGCCAGCCACCTGTTCTGGAAGTAGGAGACGATGGGCAGCACCAGCATCAGCGCCGCGGCCGTGAAATAGGTGGCCGTGAGCACCAGCTGCCGCCGCCGGTAGCGCTGCTCCTCGATGGAGCTGCGGACGGCCATCTCCTGGTCCTGGAACATCACCTTGGTGAAGATGTCCCACAGGAAGTAGCTACGTCCCTCCGCGCTGGTTTCCGGCTGCGGGCGCGAGTCGCCGAAGAGCTCACCTGAGCTGTTGGCCAGCCGCTCCATCGGCTTCACGTCTTGGGTGCCGCTGGTGAAGTACAACCCGCGCATCACCGGCGTGTCCTGGTACACGTTGTCCAGGAAGAGCGGCTGGATGAACTCGGCCAGGTTCTTGCGCAGCGAATCGAACTTCTGCGGGAACTGGTAGATGTGCTCGCGCGACTCCAGCCGGCGCTCCTGGCCCAGCCGCTTCAGCGTGCGCTGCTCCAGCACCGTCACCAACTCGTCGAAGCGCTCCAGCAGCAGGTCCGTGGAGGCCTCCGCCTGCGCGTTCATGGGCGAGGTAAAGCCCCAGATCTGCCCGCGCTCGGAGCGCGTCAGGTCCGCGTACATCTCCGTGAAGCCGGGGATGAGATCACACTTGGTGATCATCAGGTACACGGGCACCAGCGTGCGCAGGCGAGAGGTGATCTCATCCAGGCGCTCGCGGATGCTCTGTCCCAGCTCACCCGCGACCTGGGGATCCACCCCCATCAGCTCGCTGACGCTCACCGCCACGATGAGGCCGTTGATGGGCCGCTTCGGGCGGTACTTCGTCAGCGTGTCGAGGAAGGCGAACCACTCGGGCTTGTCGTCCTCGCTGCTCACGTACCGGCCAGCGGTGTCGAGGATGACGGCCTCGTTGGTGAGCCACCAGTCGCAGTTGCGCGTGCCGCCCACACCCCGGATGCCGCCGCCCTTGGCGGACAGGTAGGGGAACTTCAGCCCCGAGTTGCGCAGCGCGGTGCTCTTGCCCGCGCCCGGCGGACCGACGATGAGGTACCAGGGCAGGACCGCGAGGGCGTCCTTGCGGCCCCGAGACAGCTTGGAGTTCTTGAGCGCATCCACCGCCTTGGAGAACTCGGCCTGCATGGCCTTGATCTCTGGCTGCAGATCCGGCCGGACTGTCTTGACCTGCTCCTCGGCCTGCTGCTCCAGCGCGCCCTCGAGCTGCTTGGCCGCCTTGCGCGCCTTCACCTTGCCGACGATCCACCTGCCGAGCGCGAACAGCAGCAGCATGCCCGTGGCGACGAGTCCGGCGAAGATTGGCGGCACTCCGAGAAGGGCGATGGCACCATAGGCCATGCCCGTCAACATCGTGATGACGATGGCCCAGATCACCGCGTATCCCCCGTGTTGGTGGCCATGTGCAGCTTGATCTCGTTCAGGAAGGTGTCGACGTTGCCGTTCAGGCCGAGCATCAGCCCGCCATAGACGAGCAGCGCGAGCATCATCGCCCCCAGCGAGATGATCATCGGCGAGATCCTCCGCTTGCCGGCGAGCATGGACTCGGTGGGCCGCTCACCGTGCGGCGACAGCAGCTCGTAGTCGAAGGGCTTGGCGCGCTCGAGGTCCTTTTGGACCGAGTCGATGAGCGTCATCAGCTCCAGCTCTCCGCCGCGGATGCGGTAGCGGCCCTGGAAGCCGAAGAGCATGCACAGGTAGTAGACCTGCAACACCTCGGCGCGGTGTGGATCCTTCCGGATGGACTGCAGGCGGTGGAAGAAGCCGTCACCGGCGACGTTCTCGTTGAAGTACTGGAGCTGCAGCAGGTTGGTCATCCAGAACGAGCGGTAAGGCTCGGGCCGGGTGAGGGCGACCTCGTCGAGCAGGGCGACCATGGCGTAGGCCATGTCCTGGGCGTCCTGGTGGCTGAAGCCCAGCACGGCGGCGCGCCGCAACAGCTCATCCACAACGCCGCGCAGCCGGTGGTGCAGCACCTCTGGAGGGGGAACCGAGGCGGCATCCGAGTTGCGGATGCGGATGGCCGCGTCGAAGCAGTCCTTGGTGGCTTCGGTAACTCGTTGCATGGCGTGAGCTTGTCAGCGGCTGGCGGTGGGGACGGCGAGCAGCTCCACCGTCGTCTGTGCGGCGTCGAAGGGATGCGGCAGGTAGAGGGCGAGCGTGCGATCTCTCATCGCGCTCCTCCAGTAGCCGTCCGAGGTGAAGAGCGAGAAGTAGAGCGTGCCCGGCTGGATGGGCACCTCGGGCGGGGGACGGTAGTTGACCTGGATGGGCACGCCAGGAGAGGCGGCTTGCACCAGGCTCTGGATGTCCACCCAGCTGGCCAACTTGGCGAGCTTGGGGAGCTGCTCGGCCACCACCTTCTCCGGCAGCTCGCTGCGCACGGAGAGGAAGAACTGGCCGCAGCGATCCAGCCGCTCGTCCTCCAGCTTGCCGCGGTAGAGCCGATCCTCGCCGGACTGCATCTGCACCGAGAGGCACTGCTCGAGGGCCACGGAGCGCAGCAGCGACTGGAGGCGGCGGAACAGCTCCTCGAAGGTGGCGCGCAGCTGGATGAACTGGAAGGGCGGCAGCGTGGTGGGGTCCGCGTCCGCCACGAACGTGCACAGCTGGCCCGCGCACTGGCTGAGGGCCAGGTAGAGGGCGTGCGGCCGCATGTTGCCCGCGTCGATGGCGTGCTGCAGCAGCGGGATGACGCCGTTGAGGGCGCTGAGCTCCAGGAAGAGCGTCACGTCCGAGGCGGTGAACTCGAGCGCGGACGCGTCCCGGTGCTTGCGCCGCGAGGCGAGCTGGCGCTGCTTGGCCACGATGAGCCGCAGCAGGTTGCGCAGCTCGCTCATGATGTAGGGCGAGGCGTCGATGCGCAGCGTGGGAGGGATGTAGTTCTCGACGAGCGTCAGGCTGCCGGAGCGGTCGCGCGACAGCTCGGCGATCTTGATGGCGTCGTAGTCCTCGCGCGGCTCGGTGCCGAAGAGCAGCCGCACGTTGCGCTGCGCGAAGGCCACCGGAACGATGGAGGTGGACGAGGTCAGGTCGTTCACCGGCCGGTTGGTCGGGCTGAAACGCGGATTGCCGCTCGTGCGGTCGCTACCGCCGTAACTCTCCACGCCACTGCGCTCGCGCGGGACGCCGATGTACACGTCCAGCACCTGCTGGGCCGGCGGGAAGGCGCCTTCCGTCGGGCGGGACGGTGGGGCCTCGGGATCTCCATTGTGGAAGGCGATGGGCATCCCGTCGGGGAGCACGCCGTTGAAGTGGCGCATCTGTACCCGGCCGGCGCGCAGCGCCTCCATGTCGAACTCCAGGGAGAAGATGCCCCAGGGGTACGGCTCCACCGCGCCCAGCCGGAGGTCCAGCAGGTTCTCGTGATAGAGGTCGAGCTGCTGGAGGTGGTGGGGACTCATGAACATCCCCTCCGACCAGACGACGCGTTGTGCGTTCTTCATGCACTCCCCTTGGGGTGAGCTGGCACCTCTGCCTCGGACGGGACGGCGGGCGCCGGCTGCGTCAGCGAGAACTGGGTGCGAAGGATGTCGATCTGATAGCCCTGGAGCCGGTAGCGCAGCTGCACGTCACCAAGCTTGGGCTCGCCCTGGTCTCCCGCGGGCCGCTCGACGCAGAAGGGCTCGGGCACGGGGTCGAGCGCGGAGACGGTGCGCCACGAGTAGCCGAGCGGCTGGCGGAAGTGGCCCATGGTCAGGATGAAGCGGGCCTTGGGATCTCTCTGGATCCACCGCTGGAACTTCTGGCCTGGGGCGACGGTGAACTCGGCCACCTGGAGTAGATCCTCTCCGAGGAACTCCTTGGGGCGGCCCCACAGGTCGCGGAAGCTCGCGCGCTCCAGCTTCGCGCTGTCCTTGAGCTGGATGACCTGGACGACGGTGGGCAGCGAGCGCCCGCGTGGATCAGGATTTACCTGCTCGGACACGTCCAGGAAGACCTGCATGGGAGGAGGGGTCTCGCACGGCTTGGGCCCCAGGCGCTTCGCGCATGAGGTGCCAGCGGTGGCCGCGAGCAGGATCGTGAGCAGAACCCTCTTGCTTCGACTACCGGAACGGACGCACGCCTCGGGGCATGCGTGTGGCTGTGCCTTCACGAGTCCTCTTCTCACGTGCGGTGGCTCCCCCCTCCACAGGTCTGATGGACAGGGTGAAACCTGCCAGAGTGTACGAAATGCCGCAAGTCCACGCCTATGCATACTCGGAGCGTAACGGGTTCACGAGTGGCAGGGGCAAGCATGTAGCAGGACGTACTGACGTGTTGACGTCTTCGAGGAGGGGCCTCCTCGATGAGAACGAAGCCGGGACGCATTTCCAGTGAGAGCCCTGCTAGAGTGCGGCGGCTTGCTGCACAGTAGCTCTACGCCGTGGCGCGCTGGTGTTGCGCCGCGATTCACCCGAAGCGGGGGAGTCATGGGACGAAGGATTCTCGCGCCTGGCGCACTGGTTCTGTTGCTGTTGCTGCCTGGGATGGCGGCCTTCGCGCAGCAGACCTCATTCAAGTCCTTCGAATTGGAACGACTGGAGTTGAACCCCGGCGCCGAGGGCTCACTGGTGGTGGGCATGGGGGAACTGCTTCAGGCCGGGCAATTCCGGCTGTCTGCCGTGGGCCACTACGCGCACCGGCCGCTGATGCTGTACCGGCAGGGCAAGCAGGAAGAGGTCATCGGTGGGCGAGGCACGATGCACCTGTCCGCGGCCTATTCAGTGATGAACTGGTTGCAGGTGGGGGCACAACTCCCGGTGGTGATGTTGCAAAGCCTCGGGCCGAGCGTTTCGAACCCGGATGCCGCGAGGTCCTTGTTGCTGGGGACGCCCACGGTGGGCGTGCGCGTGGGACTGCTCACCCAGGACGCTCAGGGCGGGTTTGATGTGGCGGTGGGGGGAGACGTTGGGCTGAATGTGGGCAACGCGGATGGGTACGCGCGCGATGCCGGGTTGCGCTACCTGCCGAGGGTGATGGTGGGCCGGCGCTTCGGCTTCCTCCGCGCGGCAGTGGATGTGGGAATGATGGTGCGCCCGGGTGGACGCATCACCGAGGTCGGCTCTGAGGTCCAGGATGAACTGGGCAATGAGTTGCGCGTTGGTGCCGCATTGGTGTCGACGGGGGCTCGGACCCGGTGGGAGATCAACGTCCGGGGCATGGTGCCTCTGTCGAAGCAGCCGGGCTCCATGGAGTTGATGCCTGGGGTGCGCTACCTGGTGAATCCGTCGCTGGAAGTATTCGGGCTGGCGGGCATTGGGGTTGGCAAGACGCCAGGGACGCCTCTGTTCAGGGTGCTCGCGGGCGGCTCCTTTGGACATGTGACACCGCGCCAGGGGCCGGGCGAGTTCTCCGTCAGGTGCGAGCTGGGGCTTTCCCTTCCGCCCGCGGAGTGCCCGAACAAGGACTATGACGGGGACAGTGTGCCCAACATCCGTGACGAGTGTCCGATGCTGGCCGGTACGCCCGATCGCAAGGGCTGTCCGCCTCGGGATACCGATGGCGACGGCCTCGAGGACACGCTGGACGCCTGCCCGGCGCAGCCGGGACCTGCCGCCAACCAGGGCTGTCCGGTGCCCGATGATGATGGTGACGGAGTGAGGAACGAAGAAGACAACTGTCCGACGGAGCCAGGTCCGGCGGAGAACCGGGGTTGCCCCGTGATGGACCGGGACAAGGACCTCATCCCCAACGATGATGATGCGTGCCCGGACGAGCCCGGCCCGCCCGAGCGTCAGGGGTGCCCGGAGGAGGACTCGGACAAGGACGGCGTGCCCAACAGGGCGGACAGCTGCGTCAACCAGCCTGGCCCCGAGAGCAACCTGGGCTGCCCGGAGCACGAGAGCCCGCTGGTGTCCCTCACGCACAAGCAACTCGAGCTGCGTGGCAAGGTGTACTTCGATGCCTCGCAGGCGCGGATCCAGCAGCGTTCCTTCTCGGTGCTGGATTGGGTGGCGAAGGTGATGAACGAGCACCCGGAGATTCCCCGGGTGGTGGTGGGGGCGCACACGGATGACCGTGGCCTGGGTGATGAGAATCGCCGGTTGTCCCAGCGGCGTGCCGATGAAGTGAGGCGTTACCTCATCAGCAAGGGCGTGGCCGCTGAGCGGCTGGATGCCAGGGGTTATGGTCCGGACCGGCCCCTCGACAGCAACGCCACCTCCATCGGTCGTGAGAACAACCGCCGGGTGGACTTCTTCATCATCCGTGACGGCGAGTCGGGCGCGGGGGCTCCGAAGTAGCAGGCGAGTGGCCGCTCTTCTTCCAACCTCCTTCCACCTGAGGATTCCTTTCCCTGGTGGAAGGAGCGAGGGCTCCGGACCGGTTGGCTTTGCGGTGGCGATGACCGCGAACTGACGGGTCCTGCCCCGGTCCTGTTTCGCGCGCTACGAAGGCTCGTGGCTGCGTCGGGCCGGGCCGGGTGCCGGGCGCCGTGGGGGCCAAGCACAACCAGGTAAGGTGGACGCACCAGTCCCCTGGCGAGCCATGCGTCTGCAAGGCGCGAGGTGTCTCTGGCGGCGCCCGTCCCAGACTGGTCTGGAGGAGGTCACTCCCGGCGTTGCCTCGCTGGCGCGAGAGGCGCTCTGGCTCGAGAGACCTCCTCGCTCACGGCGCAGGGCGAGCACCGGGTGGCGGGTGTGTGGAAGAGTCTCGGTTCCTCCACACACCCGTTGTCACATTACAGCCTGCTACCCGCCATTCCGCGGCGACGGGAGACTGCCTTGCCCAGGATTCCGAGCAGTCCGAGCAGCCACGGCGTTGGAGACCCCTTCGAGGCCGAGCAGCCCAACCCTCCGCCTTCGGCTCGGATGTCCCGGCCCAGGTAGACGCTCCAGCTGAAGCTCGTCTCCGCTTTGTTGCCCGCCTCATCCTCTGCGTAGACGATGAGCGTATGCGGACCCTCCTCCAGGTCGGCGAACGACACATTCGTTTCGCAATCCGCAGGGTCTTGGATATCCAGCTTGCACCTGAAGGTCACACTTTCATCTGCGGAGAGGCCGAACGTGGCGGAGCGACTCGACGAGTTCTTTTCAGGCCCGTCGATCGTTATGTTGGGGGACTTGTTGTCCATGACGAAGTTGAGCCGCCCCGACATCTCGCCCGTATTTCCGGCTCTGTCTGTGAGCCTGAACCTCACGGAGTGAGGACCATCCGTTGGCTTCCGATCAGCAGCGATGGTGAGCTCCCAGTCCCCATTGTCATTGTCGCCGACTACTGTCGTTCCAAGGGGCGTCTGTTCGTCATCAAGGTACACGGAGAGCGTGCTGAAGCGCTCACCAGCCGCAGTCCCCTTCACGGTCAGCTCCTTGTAGCGCCTTCCTTCTGTGGGTAGCTGAACGAGGGGCGCGACCGGGTCCTGTCTATCCACCGTCCAGGAGAGCTCCACGGGCTCGACCTCCACGTTGCCTGCCTCATCGGTCGCCCTGATCTGGAGCGTGTAAAGCCCATCAGGTTTGTCCGTGAACGAGAGCGCTCGGAGCTTCTCCTTCGATACGCTTACATTGGTGACACCGTTCGGGTCTTTCAGTGTGAACTGGAAGGTTGGCGTCTTTGCTTCAGTCGGTGCGGTGACTTCCACGGTCGTGAAGTCGCCGGACACCCAGGCCTCTGGCGCCCTCGTGACGAAGGTGAAGGGCGCCGTCGTATCCACCACCCATTCATGCTTTGCCCAGAACTTCTCGGGGGTCTCGACAGTGGTTACGGACGAGTAGGCTTTCGCCAGGAACGTGTGGGGGCCCTCGGAGAGCGGATAGGTCTTGATGCAGATGGGGCGATCCGGAGCCGCTGGATCTATTTCAGTGGAGGTACAATCACAATCATCGTCCCAGGCCAGGAGATCCAACTGACAGTCAATCCGCAGGCCTGCCTTGTTCGCCTGCAGCCTGAACGTGATCGTCGTCTCTCTCGTGTCACCCGGGGGGAAGTCATTGTTCAAGATGAAGACCGTGGGCTGATTGGTGTCCACGGTCCATCTCCGCGTGGCAATCTGCGCCTCGGGGGTCGTGTTGCCGGCGCGATCCGTCGCCTTGACCTTGAAGGTGTAGGGACCTGACTCCACCGTGTCGAAGAACGGGTTTCCGCACGGCGTCACCAGCCTGCCGTTGAGCGTGCACTCATAGCTCGCCACGGGTTCGGAGAACGCGAAGGCGAAGGCCATTTCGGGAGAGGCGGTGGTGACGCCTTCGTCCGGTTGTCCGGAGCTGGTGACGGTTGGAGCAATCAGGTCCAACTCGAAGAAGAACGCCAGCGGGGTGCTCTCGTTGCCAGCCTCATCCCTTACCGAGGCTTCCACGGCGTAGACTCCGCTCTCCTTGCCCGTCCAGTCGTGCTGCCAGGAGCCGCTCGGGGCGGTCGGCATGGACTCGTCCACCAGCTTCGTTGGATCCAGGGGGATCCGCTTCAAGACCACCGAGCTTCCGGGCTCCGCGCTGCCGCTGATGCGGAGATTGTTGTTCGTCAGGCCGGCCAGACCGATCGTCAGCTTGGGCTTGCCGATGAGCATGCCCTCGGTCGCTGGCGTCAAGGTGCTGCCGAGCGTCCCCACTACGGGTCTGAGGGGGGGCGTCACATCTACGCGGATCTTGCGCGCCGCGCCGTCCCTGGGATTGCCCGCATCGTCGAACGCCTTCACGTCCAGTGTGTACTCGAACTGGCTCGTGGTGGGATTGAACTCACTCAGTGCTTCGGGTGCAACGACACTCCAGTTGCCCGCGTTGTCCGCGGTCGTGGTGATCACCGTCTGCGTGGTTCCTCCCGTCCAGCTCAGGGTCAGTTGCACCCGGTTCCCGGGATCCGACCTCCCCTTGAGCCGTGGCCACTGTGTCTGGATGCGTACCGGGGTGGTCCCCGCCGTCGTCACGTCGATGCTGGCCACGTGCGTCAGAGCGGGGATCGCAGGAGCTTGTGTGTCCAGCCTGAATCCCAGCCTGGCTGGAGCACTCACGTTGGCCGTGGGGGTCGCGGTGTCCGGCTGTGTCGCGGCGGGGACTCCGAGCAGCTTCACCGTCACCGTCACCGTCACCGTCACGTTGCTATTGGCCTCTGCCTTCCCGCTGACCAAGAGTGTATTGCTTGGGGTTGTCTCCAGATCGGGTCCGCCGATGAGCATGCCCTCACTCGCCGCTCTTCCCGGTAACTTCCCCAACTTCTCCACCACGGGCACCAGGGGGGCCGTGGTGTCCACGGTGAAATTCTGGCCCGTGCTCTTGGTGCTGTAGACTCCTTGAGTCGTGATGGCCGCCTTCATTGTATAGAGGCCGTCAGAGAGGTTTTGCGGCACCGTGAAGTTGAAGGCGCCACTGCCATTGGAAAAGGTTCGTCCCACCTCGACATCGTTCAGGTAGAGGACGACCTGGTATTCGCCGGCGCGTTGTTGCCTATGATGGTCGGGCGCCGGTTGGAAATGATCCCGCTTGGGCTGCTGAACGTGAGCGTTGACGCCTGAGGATTGGGGAGCGCGCTCAGAAGCGAGGAGACGGTTCCAGTCGACCCAGCTAGGAGCTTGTCGGAGTACCCCACCGTAGAGGGTGGGCCAGGAGGGTGATGCCCCAGGTGGTTCTTCAGAGGGAAGGCGAGCTCTGGTTGAAGGTGGAGGGTGAGCGCCACCACGACGAAGACGCCGGAGCAGGCCGACCTGTTGAAAGTTGCCGCCAGCGAGAAGCCGGAGCGGGAGGAGGCGAAGAGCTCCGCCCGCTTCACCTCGCCGAGGCCGTTCCGGGAATGGCAACCGGAGCAGGGGCAGCTGCTGCCGCAGTACGCCCGGGAAGTACTGGGAGAGGGGCACCTGGCGTGCTTCTTCGTCGACTTGAGGAAGACGCTGGATTTCAGCACCACCTTATGGGCCCCTGCCGCGACGGGGGAGCACACCCTCATGGCAGAGGTGGGCGGGCTGAGCGCGAAAATGAAGGTCGAGGTGGGCCTCGGGTGGAAGAGGGGGCTGGCCTGGGGTTCCGTAGGTGTGGGTGCTGCCGCCTTGGCGGCGGGCGGGGTCCTCTTCGGCATGTCTCTCTATGACACCGGCAAGATCGAAGAGAGGTACCAGAACGGCGCGGCCCCGCTTCCCAGCGAAGCCCATGAGGTGGGGGCCCTCCGTGATCAGGTCAAGAGCACTCGCACCTGGGCTGGCGTAAGCATGGGCGTGGGCGTCCAAGTGCTGCTTCCGTAGTCAGCGGGTCCACTCCCTGATGTGAAAAAGGGGCGAGGCTGTGTGCCTCGCCCCTTTCTTTCTACGCGCTCCCGCCGCTCAGTTGGGCCGGACGGGCGTCTCGGGACCGGCGGCCACCGCGGCGCCCTCCGAGGGCTCCGCCTCCGACGTAGGCGTCTCGGGGCCGGCGGCCACCGCGCCCGCGGGCGTGTGCTTCGGCGGTCCCGCGAGCTGCGTCATCAGCGCCGTCATCCGCCGCGCGAAGCGGTTCGGATCCTCCACGCTGCTGCCCTCGGTGAGCAGCGCCTGGTCGTAGAGCATCTCCACCCACTCCGTCACCTGCGCGGAGGCCGGCTCCTTCTCCTGCAGCGCCTTGAGGTGCTCGATGATGGGGTGCGTGGGATTCACCTCCAGGATCCGCTTCGCGCGCGGCATGCCCCGGCCCCGCTCGCGCAGCAGCCGCTCCACGTAGGCGTGCGAGCCGCCCTCGGGAACCACCAGGCAGCACGGCGAGTCCGTGAGCCGGTCCGACACGCGCACCTCGCGCACCTGCTCCTTGAGCACCTCCTTCATCCGGTCCGCCAGCGGTCCAAGCCCCTTGGCGCGCTGCTCCTTCTCGCGCTTCTCCTCCTCCGTCTCCTCGAGCTTCAGGTCCGCGTGCATCGCCGACACCAGCGGCTTGTCCTGGAAGTCCTTCAGCCCCTGCGCCGCCCACTCGTCCACCGGGTCCGTCATGTACAGCACTTCGTACCCGCGCTTCTTCAGCGCCTCCAGGTGCGGCGAGTCCACCACCGCCTTCCTCGACTCGCCGAAGACGTAATAGATGGCCTTCTGGCCCTCCTTCATCCTCGACACGTAGTCCGCCAGCGAGGTGAGGCCCTCCTCGCGCGAGCTCTCGTAGCGCACCAGTGCGCCCAGCTTCTCGCGGTACTCGGTGTCGACCGCCAGGCCCTCCTTGAGCACCGTGCCGAAGCTCTTCCAGAACGCCCGGTAGTCCTCCGGCTTGTCCTTGGCCAGCTTCTCCAGCATGTCCAACGTCTTCTTCGTCACGTGCTTGTGGATGGCCTTCACCACCGCCGAGTCCTGCAAGAGCTCGCGCGACACGTTGAGCGGCAGGTCATCCGAGTCCACCACGCCCCGCACGAAGCGCAGCCACTGCGGCAGCATCTCCTCGCACCGGTCCATGATGAGCACGCGCTTCACGAACAGCCGCACCCCGCGCTGCTGCGCCGCGTTCAGGTCGAACGGCGGGTTCTTCGGCAGGAAGAGCAGTCCGGTGAAGACCTGGTTGCCCTCGGTCCGGAAGTGCGTCCACGCCAGCGGCGCCTCCCAGTCGTGCGTGAGGTGCTTGTAGAACTCCTGGTACTGCTCGTCGGTGATCTCACTCTTGGACCGCTGCCACAGGGCGCTGGCCTTGTTCACCACCTCGAGCTTCGTCTCGGTCTTCTGCGCATCCCCCTCGCCCGTGGTCTTCTTCACCTGGAGCTTGATGGGGTGGTTCACGTAGTCCGAGTACTGCGTCACCAGCGAGCGCAGGCGCCACTCGTCCAGGAAGTCCTTCTGGTCCTCCTTCAGGTACAGGGTGATGGAGGTGCCGCGCGTGGTGCGCTCGGCCGGCTCCACCGTGAAGGAGCCCTTGGCGTCCGAGATCCATTTCCAGGCCTGGGTGTCCTTGCCCGCCGCCCGGCTCACCACCTCGACATGGTCCGCCACCAGGTAGGCGCTGTAGAAGCCCACGCCGAACTGGCCAATCAGGTTGACGTCCTTCTGGCCCCGCTGCGCCGCCAGCTCCAGGAACTCGCGCGAGCCGGAGTGGGCGATGGTGCCCAGGTTCTTCACCAGCTCGTCACGCGTCATGCCGATGCCGGTGTCCTCGATGGTGAGCGTGCCCTTCTCCGCGTCCGGGATGAGGTGGACCTCCAGCTCGGAGGCTCCCTCGAGCAGCTCGGGCTCGGTGACGGAGCGGAAGCGCAGCTTGTCGAGCGCGTCGGACGCGTTCGAGACGAGCTCGCGCAGGAAGATCTCCTTATGGCTGTAGAGGGAGTTGATGACCAGGTTCAGGAGCTGGTTGATCTCCGCCTGGAACTTGTGGGTTTCCCGCTGGGTGTCGACGGACATGTCTCCTCCGGGCGCCCATCGCGGGGCGCGATCGCCCTCCCTGTAACCATGCAAAACGGGCTGTCCAGCGGCATGAGGCGGTTTCCGAGGAGGCCCTGGCGTGCCTGCCCGGTGGGCCGGGGAGGGCGGAGGCGATTCGGGCCGCTCGGGTGGGGTCCATCTGTCCTAGGCTGCGCCTCCTCTGACTCCGGGAGGTCAGCTTGGATACGACGACGTCGCACTTTGGTCCGCCGCAGGGGGAGCGGGAGCTCGCCGCGGCGGAGGACATCCGGTCCCAGGCCTTTGCCCTTCCCCCCGAAGAGACCCGGGGCTGGTCGCAGAAGGCCGAGGCAGCCGGGGCCCACGCGCGGGTGCTGCGCGAGGGGGGCGGGGTGGCCGCCACCATTGTCCTCATCCCCATGGGGCAGTGGTTCTGCGGACGCCGGGTGCCCATGGTGGGCATCGGCGGGGTGGGCGTGGCGCCCGCCTGCCGCGGCAAGGGGACGGCCACCCGTCTCATGCAGGAGGCCCTCCGGGAGCTGCGCGGCCAGGGGGCTCCCCTCGCCAGCCTCTACCCGGCCACCCAGCCGCTCTACCGGCGCGTGGGCTTCGAGCAGGCCGGCTCGCGCTTCGAGATCCGCGTGCAGCTCCATGGAATCGACCTCCAGGAGCGCTCCCTCTCTCTGCGGCCCGTGGAGGCGTCCGACCTGCCGGCCCTCCGCGAGGTCTACCGCCGCTACGCTCAGCGTCAGCAGGGGTGGATCGACCGCACGGCCTATACCTGGACTCGCGTCACCCACCCCAGGGGGGAGACCGCCTATGGCTACCTGGTGGAGGGCAGCGCCGGTATCGAGGGCTACCTCTTCCTCACGCGCCGGACCCAGCCGCACAACCTCCTCCAGGAGTTGAACCTCACTGACCTGATTGCGCTCACCCCGGCGGCGGGCCGGCGGCTGCTGAGCTTCATCGGAGATCACCGCTCCCTGGCCCGGGAGGTGGTGTGGCGGGGCGGGCCGGCGGATCCGCTCCTCTTCCTGCTGCGCGAGCAGTCGTACGAGGTAAAGCACCTCTTCCACTGGATGCTGCGCATTCTGGACGTACCCGCCGCGCTCCAGGCTCGCGGGTACCCGGCTGGGCTCTCGGGGGCGCTGCACCTGGAGGTGGACGATGACCTCTTCCCAGAGAACCGCGGCCGCTTCGTGCTGGAGGTGGAGAACGGCGAGGCCGAGGTTCGCCCCGGAGGGGATGGCGACATGAAGCTGCACGTGCGGGCGCTCGCTCCGCTCTACAGCGGCTTCCTCTCGCCCGCTGCCCTCCAAATCGCCGGGGCGCTCGAGTCCGACGAGGCCTCCCTGCGCACGGCCACGGTGCTCTTCTCCGGACCCCCGCCCGCCATGCCCGACATGTATTGAGGCTCAGAGCACCCACGGCCCGAGCCCCGCCGGCGCTCCACCACAGGCCTCGCGCAGCCGCGCGAGCGCCTCGTCATAGGTGAGGGACTCGGCAGCCTCCTCCACCGTGGGAGAGACCCAGTCCCTCCAGGAGCGCAGGACGGTGACGTGGTGGCCCTCCTCGGGCTCGGCCTCGGAGACGTGGACGAGCAGCCGCTCCTCCAGGGCCTCGCGCCCCTTCGTCCACTCGCTGTTCTTCTCCAGGCGCACCACTTTGTCCCGCTCCACCGCCGTCAGCAGGGCGCGGGCCTGGGGCGAGAGTCCCTCCAGTGAGCGGCGGCGGCGCGAGGGCTCCATGGCCACGCGGTACACCACCGCCCACAGCACGGGGTCCACGAAGGCTACCGTGCCTTCCACGAGCCGCACCGAGAGCACGTCCTCCGATGCCCTCAGTATTCGGCCGAGCCGGTACATGAGCCGGCCCTTGGCGTGCGTGCGCCAGCTGCCGTGCACGGCGCCTCCGGCCACCGCCTCGACGAGCGAGGTCATCCCGCTGGCCGGCACCTCGGTGACGACACGCTTCGTGCGGATGAGCTCCAGTGCGTCGTGCTCGGTGCGGACCACGTTCTCGCTTGCCTC
This sequence comes from Archangium lansingense, assembly GCF_026626635.1. Lineage (GTDB taxonomy): Bacteria > Myxococcota > Myxococcia > Myxococcales > Myxococcaceae > Archangium > Archangium lansingense. The sequence continues at coordinate 10,819,580 of NZ_JAPNKA010000001.1, read as the reverse complement.
GAGCTCAGCCCTGGGGGCCGTCGCCGTGAGTGGAGCCGCCATGCTCCTCGTGCTTGTGCGAGCAGCCGCAGGCAGACGCCTCGCCCTCACCGCCCTTGGCGGCGTGTCCACAGTGCGGGCAGCTACATCCCGTGGCATGGCCCTCCGCCGCCTGCGCGGTGCCTTCCTGGGCCTTGTGGGCGCAGCTACACGCCTTCGCTTCCGTCTCGCTGTGCGAAGCCTCCGACTTCGTGGCCGTGGCCGGGGTGCTGGCACAGCCGAGCAGGGCCGTCAGCGCCGTGGTGGAGAGAGCCAGCAACATCGTACGTACGCTCATGACAAGACTCCTCAGGGGCGGGGTGATGGGAGGCCGAGCATGCCAGCCTCACCGGGCGGGAGCTCATCTCCGCGCCCGTCCATCCCACGTGCGGATGGCTGGGGGCGTCCTGTACTGAACGCGGCCCATTGCGAGAACGCGTGGTAGACACGCCCCTCTGGAGGTCTCCATGGCTCGCCGCACGCTGCACTCCGACAAGGCCCCGAAGGCCATTGGTCCCTACTCGCAGGCCGTTGAGGTGGGCCTGGGGAGGATGGTTTTTCTCTCGGGACAGACGCCCATTGAGCCCGCGACCGGCGAGCTGGTCCAGGGGAGCGTGAAGGTGCAGACCGCTCGGGCGATGGAGAACTTGCGGGAGGTGCTCGCGGCCGGCGGCCTGGACTTCTCTCACGTGGTCCGCTGTGGCGTCTTCCTCGTCGACATGGCGGACTTCGCCGAGATGAACGAGGTGTACGGGCGCTACTTCCCGGGCACTCCGCCCGCGCGCACCACCGTGCAGGTGGCGGGTCTCCCCAAGGGCGCGCGGGTGGAGATCGACTGCATCGCGGTGGTGCCACCCACCTGAGCGGGGGGAGGGAAGACCCTCACCCCAACCCTCTCCCAGAGGGAGAGGGGGCATTGCTCAGGTGGTCTGGGTGCCCGGGGTCCTCACGGGTGTGGCCTCCGCGGGAGTGGTGGTGCCCGAGGGCTCGGACGCATCAGCCTCGGCGCCCACGTGCATGCGGTGCTTCACCTCGGCGTAGCGGCTGGAAGCCTCGGGCTCGGGGGCGACCAGCGACACCACCCAGCCCACCAGGAAGGCCAGCGGCATGGTGATGATGCCGGGGTTCTTCAGCGGGAAGAACGCCTCCTTGTTGCCCAGCAGATCCACCTGCACCGTGGGCGACAGGAAGATGAGCAGCACCGCGCTGAGCGTGCCGGTGACCATGCTGGCCACCGCGCCGTGGGTGGTGAAGCCCTTCCACGACATGGACAGCAGCAGGGCAGGGAAGTTGGCGCTCGCGGCGATGGCGAAGGCCAGGCCCACCATGAAGGCCACGTTCTGCCCCTTGAAGATGATGCCCAGGAGGATGGCGAGAATGCCCAGGCCCAGGCTGGCCAGCTTGGCCACCCGGAGCTGCTCGTGCTCGGGCGACTTGCCCTTGCGCACCACGTGCGTCCACAGGTCGTGCGAGAGCGCCGCCGCGCCCGACAGCGTCAGTCCGGCCACCACCGCGAGGATGGTGGCGAAGGCCACCGCGGAGATGAAGCCCAGGAAGGGTGTGCCGCCCACCGCCTCGGACAGCATGGGCGCCGCCATGTTGCCGCCCTTGTCCACGCTCGTAATCGCCCCGCGGCCCAGCAGCACCGAGGCGCCGAAGCCGAGGATGAACGTCACCAGGTAGAAGTAGCCGATGAGGCCGGTGGCGTAGAACACGGAGCTGCGCGCCGCCTTCGCGTTGGGCACCGTGTAGAAGCGCATGAGGATGTGGGGCAGGCCCGCCGTGCCGAACATCAGCGCCAGGCCCAGCGACACCGCCTCCAGCGGGCTGGACACCAGCTTGCCCGGCGCCAGCACCTCTGGGCCGTACTGGTTGGCCGCTTCCTGGAAGAGCGCCAGGGGGCTGAAATTGAACTTCGCGAGCACCATCACCGCCAGCGCCGACGCTCCGCCCAGCAGCAGCACCGCCTTGACGATCTGCACCCACGTGGTGGCGATCATCCCGCCGAAGAGCACGTAGAGGATCATCACCACGCCCACGATGAGGACGGCCGCCTCGTAGCTCAGGCCGAACATCATGCGGATGAGGTTGCCGGCGCCCACCATCTGGGCGATGAGGTAGAAGGCCACCACGGTCAGGGTGCCCAACGCGGCGGAGATGCGCACCGGCGTCTGCTTCAGCCGGTAGGCCACCACGTCCGCGAAGGTGTACTTGCCCAGGTTGCGCAGGGGCTCGGCGATGAGGAACGTCACCACCGGCCAGCCCACCAGCCAGCCCACCGAGTAGATGAGGCCATCGAAGCCAGAGAGCGCCACCAGTCCAGCGATGCCCAGGAAGCTCGCGGCGCTCATGAAGTCGCCCGCGAGCGCGAAGCCGTTCTGGAGGCCGGTGACGCCTCCTCCGGCTGCGAAGAACTCCGAGGTCGTCTTCGTCTTGCGCGCCGCCCAATACGTGATGGCGAGCGTGAGGCCCACGAAGGCCAGGAAGAAGACAATGGCCGTGGTGTTGGGCTCGCCGATCGAGGTCTGTGCCTGTTGAGGATTCATTCGCGTGGCTCCTGGTTCAGCGGCGGAACTGGTGAAGGGCCTTGTCGTAGCGGTGGTTGGCCCACAGCACGTAGATGCCGGTGAACACCCAGGCGGAGGCGATGACCAGCGCTCCGAGCAGGATGCCGAGGGACAGCCCCGGGGCGATCTGCTTGCCCATGAGGGGCTTGTCGAACGCGACGAGCAGGATGAAGCCGAAATAGGAAATCAACATGGCAGCGGTGAGGACAGCGGCCACGCGCCAGCGCGCCGCCGCCAGGGCTTCAAGCTCATCCGCCTTGGATTTCTGGGACATGGTGATGGGGTCTCCTCGAGGGGTTCTCAGCGGCGCTGAGGGTGCAGCTTCATCGCGGGCCTTCTATGAGCAACGCTCATTCCAGGCCGCAGCATGAATGTTCTCGGGAGCTTGGCGCCTGCCACGACGCGTCAGACGTTTCGAAAGGTAACGTCTCCGGTCACCAAGGTAACGCCGGTAACACCAGCCCCCCGCCTCGCTGGAACCCCGCCGAGCATTCGGTGGCGGGACGGTTCATGGGGCACATTGCCCTGGGTCCGCCAGGTGTCCATCCCTTCACACATCCAGGGGGCAGACACCCATGAGGCGCGAGCGGTACCAGAGGGAGGGGCAGCCGGCCGTGCCGGATGGGTCCGCGGCGCTTCCCTTGCCGAGCCTGCGTGTCGTGGACGCTGTCGGGCTCGTGGTGGGCATCGTCGTGGGGGCGGGCATCTTCCGGACGCCCTCCCTGGTGGCGCAGAACGCGACGGGCCCCGTCTCCGTGGTGCTGCTCTGGGCGCTCGGCGGGCTCATCTCCCTCATCGGGGCCATGTGCTACGCGGAGCTGGCCAGCACCTGGCCTCATGCCGGAGGGGACTACCACTACCTGCGCCGGGCCCTCGGCAGGTCGCTGGCCTTCCTGTTCGCCTGGGCGCGGTTGACCGTCATCCCCACCGGCTCCATTGCGCTGCTGGGCTTCATCTTCGGGGACTACGCCTCCCAGTTGCTGCCGTTGGGTGAGCACTCCTCCGCTCTCTATGCAGCGCTCTCCGTGGTGGTGCTCACCGGGCTGAACGTGGCCGGCATCCAGTTGGGCAAGTGGACGCAGAACCTGCTCACGGTGGCCGTGGTTGCGGGGCTGGGGCTGGTCATCATCGTCGGGCTCTTCCTTGTCCCCGCTGCTCCGGCTCCCGCCGCTCCGGTGACGTCCGACGGGCCTCCCCATGCCGCCTGGGGCCTGGCCATGGTGTTCGTGCTGCTGACGTACGGCGGTTGGAACGAGGCGGCCTATATCTCCAGTGAGCTGCGCGGAGGCCGCCGAAGCATCGTGTCCGCGTTGCTGTGGAGCATGGTGGCCGTCACCGCGCTCTACCTGCTGGCCAATGCGGCCTACTTGCGGGGGTTGGGACTGGCGGGGGTGGGGCAATCGGACGCGGTCGCGGCGGAGCTCATGCAGCGCGTGGCCGGGCCCTCGGGGGCCCAGTTCATCAGCGTCATCATCTGCGCGGCGGTGCTCACCTCGTCCAACGCCACCATCCTCATGGGCTCTCGCACCCACTACGCGCTGGGGCGGGACTTCCCGCTGTTCTCCCCCCTGGGGCGGTGGAGCGCGCGGGCGGGTGCTCCAGTCAACGCGCTGCTGGTGCAGGGCACCATCTCCCTGGCTCTGGTGGGCGTGGGCTTCATCACCCGCCGCGGCTTCGAGACGATGGTGGAGTACACCGCGCCCGTCTTCTGGTTCTTCTTCCTGCTGTCGGGTGTCTCGCTGCTGGTGCTGCGCAGGCGCGAGCCGCATGTGGTTCGGCCCTTCCGCGTGCCGCTCTACCCACTCACCCCGCTGCTGTTCTGCGCCTCGTGCGCGTACCTCCTCTATTCGAGCCTGGCCTACACCGGGGCCGGAGCGCTCGTCGGAGTCGCGGTTCTGGCCACCGGACTGATTCCTCTGGCGCTCATGCACCGGCGCACGGGCCACCCACGCAGCAAACCCTCACCTGGAGGTCGCAAGTCATGGGGATTCGGAAGGCCACGGTCGGTATAGCGCTGTTGAGCGCGCTGGGGCTCGCGGGTGGGGCGCCCGCCGTGGGACAGGAAGGCGAGTTCATCTACAAGCCGCCCAACCTGGGCCGGTCGGATCTCCCCGAGCGTGCGCCGGATGTGCCGTACGTGCCCACCCCGCAGGGGGTGGTGGACGCGATGCTGGAGCTGGCCGACGTGAAGCCGGGGGACGTGCTTTATGACCTGGGCTCCGGAGACGGGCGCATCGTCGTCACCGCGGCGCAGCGGTTCGGGGTGCGCGGGGTGGGCATCGACATCAACCCCGAGCGCGTTCAGGAGGCGGAGGCCAACGCCAAGGCGGCGAACGTGGAGCAGCTCACCGACTTCCGACAGGAGGACCTCTTCAAGTCGGACTTCGGCGAGGCGACGGTGGTGACGATGTACCTGCTGCCGAGCGTCAACAACCGGCTGAAGCCGAAGCTGCTCGAGGACTTGAAGCCGGGGACACGCATCGTCTCGCATGCCTTTGACATCGAGGGGTGGGAGCCGGACAGGATTGTCGAGGCCGACGGGAGCACCCTCTACTTGTGGATAGTGCCGGAGAACCCCTCCCACGTCCGGTGATGACCTCGGTGCCGGAGCTGGAAGCGGGGCGGACCCGGTGTTAGGGCTCGCCCCATGAGCGAACGCGAGCAGGCCGTGCCGCCCCCTTCGGAACCTTCACGGATCGCCGTGCTCGACCGCGCGGAGGGGAAGTGCGTTGTCACGACCCGGGCCGTCGCGAGCGGCCAGGAACTGCTCGTGTTCGACGGCTCGCTCTGCCACGAGCCCGGCAAGTACACGCTCCAGGTGGATGAGGCGCTGCACGTCGAGTCACCCAAGGCGGATTGGCACTTCATCAACCACGCGTGCGCACCCAACGCGCGGATCGACCTGAGCGCGGGGCCTGGTCGGGCCCGGCTGATCGCTGCTGTGGACCTCGAGCCGGGTCAGGAGGTGACGTTCAACTACCTGACCACGGAGTGGGACCTGGCGACGCCCTTCCGATGCTTCTGCCAGGCCCCACACTGCGTCGGGTGGATTCGGGGCGCCAGGTACCTCGACGAGGCCCAGCTCGCTGCCTTCCGCTCGGACTTCGCCCCGCACATCCTGCGGCTGTTGCGTCGCACGCGGGCCTCCTGGACGGGATGACCCTGACGGGCGCCGCCTCAGTTTCGGGGCTCCCCTCCGTTGACCGGCAGCTCGATGGTGAAGGTGGCTCCCTGGCCGGGACCCGCGCTCATGCACAGGAGCGTGCCCCCCAGCTCCTCGGCCGACAGCGCGCTGATATGCAGGCCGAAGCCGTGCCCATCCTCCTTCGTCGTGAAGCCCTGCGTGAAGATGCGCGGCAGGTTCTCCGGGAGGATGCCCACGCCGTTGTCGGCCACCTGGATGCGCAGCCGATCCCCGGGGCTGCGTTCCACTCGGAGAGAGAGGTGCTTGTCCGGCCGGTGGCTGTTGAGCAGCGCGTGCCGTGCGTTGCTCAGCAGGTTGATGACAATCTGCAGCAGCTTGTATCGGTCCACCATCACCAGGGGGAGCCGGGCGGCGTAGTCGGTACGTACCTGGATGCCCACCCGCTCGAAGGACGCGGCGTGCAGCCGCAGGGCATCGTCCAGGAGTTGGGGCACGGACACCTGCTCCACCATGCCCGTCACGCGCGCGTGCGCCTGCTGCATGGCCACCACGGCTTTGATGTGCTCCACGTTCTGATCGAGCATCTGCGTCTCGGCCAACAGTCCCTCCTTCTCTTCGGAGAGGTGCCGGGAGAGCAGCTCCAGGTACTGCGGGAGCTGCTGGCCTCGCGGGTCCCGGGAGAAGAAGGCGCCCAGGTCCTGCGCGTGCTCGCGCAGCATCTCCGAGGCCCTGGTCAGGCCGGACACCCGCAGGTTGCGCAGCCGCTGGGCGAGCAACCCCGCGGAGACGTTCACGCTGTTGAGCGTGTTGCCCACGTTGTGGAGGATGCCATTGGCCACCTCCGCCATGCCCGCATGGCGTGACACGTCCAACAGGTTGCGGTGCGTCTCGCCCAGCCGCGCCTCGGCCTCCTTGAGGGCGGTGATGTCCCGCCCGAAGAGCGTCATCCCTACCGGGCGCCGATCGGCCCCGAGGATGGGGTTGAGGTTGATGTCCATCACCCGCGGCCGGCCCTCCAGCGTGAGACCCTGCTGGACGCGGACACGCTCCCCGGCGAGCGTCCGTTGGGCCCGCTCCTTCCAGAGGGCCCGCTGCCCCGGGGAGAGCGCATCGAAGAGGGAGGTGCCCGGGAGGGGTTCTCCCCCAAAGAGCTGGCGGCACAGCTCCGCTCCCGCCTGGTTGAGGGTGAGGATCCGGCCCACCGTGTCGAGGGAACACACCGGATCATCCGTGCTGTCGACGAGGCTGACGAGCTGCTCCTCGCTCTCGCGCAGCGTTCGCAGCGCTTGCTCGAGCGCCGCGTCTGCCTCGTCGCGCGAGGCGAGGAACATCCAGCTCACCAGCCACCCGCACAGCACGAAGAGTGCGGAAAAGAGGTTGAGCGCCAGGCCGCCGGGCGGAGGGAAGAGATACGGGTGGACGAGGCCCATGTTCGCGGCGGCGAGCAGGGTGAAGAACAGGCCCCAGCGCACGCCCAGCAGGTACACGGTCAACATCGGTACCAGCATGGCCATGGTGTTCACAGCCACCGCTTGCGTCCCCGCCTTCCAGGACTCGACGCTGATGGCGGCCGTCACGAGGAAGCTCAGGATCCAGGCCGGCACCCGGATGGAGCTGGCCCGGCGCAGCCTCCACAACGTGGCGAGGAAGATCACCAGACATGTGAACTGGACGACACCGGTGCGCAACGGGTCCGGGCTCCTCCCCACGTAGAAGAAGAGGGCCAGCAGGTTGAACAGCAGCAACATCCCGAGGATGCCCACCAACAGCCGGCCGCGGCTGAGCTCCACGGGAGAGCCCTGGCGCAGTGGCTCCGAGAGACATGCGTCCAGTCGTGTCAGCACTCGGGCCCATAGGCCACGGCGCGATAACGAGGGCACGGAGGATTGCGACGACCTGGCGCCGTGCAGCCTTGTCTCCAGCGTGGACGTGATGGGCATTGGTGTCTCCCTCCGTGCTTTTCGGCGTCCGGAGATGCCTGAGATGCCAGGAGAACACGCTCGCCCACCGCACGGCGCCTGACCGGCGCTTCAGGCGGATTCAGACGTTGATGGCCCAACATGGCGCATCACGGTGCGTGGTGTGTTGGACAGGGCACACACACCCACTCGGAAGTTTTCTCTACGGACGAGAGTCGGGGACTGGCCTCACGGTTGGACAGCCTGCGGCTCGCGACTCCTCAGCGACACCGGCAGGTAGCACTTGCCCTGGTACTCGGCATGGTTCTCGAAGCAGGGTGGTTTCTTGGCGACTTCTACCCAGCACCCGCCGCTGATCTCCACCTCGCCCTCTCTGGGTTTGCAGGGGGCCTTGGCCTGGTTGCGGAACGGCCTGTCTGGCAGGGGATAGGCGAGAACCTCCATGCCAGAGGCGGGCTTGTCGATCAGCATCGGCGCATCGACGTAGGGCAAAGCCCCCTGGGCCACGCCATGGGCGGGAGTGGTGGAGCTGGGTGCCTGGCCTCGACCCGGGAGGAGCAGCCAATGCCCCACGCCCAGCGCTAGCACGGCGAGCCCCGCGACGGCGAGGCCCTCCCAGGAAGACAGCCAACGGTACGCGCATCGAGCCCGGTGCAGCAGGAGCCCCCACCGCCCCTCCAGCAGGTGGGTGCGCGCCTGCGCGTTATCCTCTACCCGCTTGAGCGCGGCAGCCATCACATCCAACATCCGAGACAGGGCCCTCAGCTTCCCGGAGGCGGGGGCTCGCACTACCTCCAGCACCATGTGAGGAGGCTCTGCTCGCGAGGAGGCGCGCACCTCCCAGGCCTCCTCTGATTCCCAGGCCGGGCTGGGGAGCAGCACCATGGCGGCGTTACCCGTGTCCACATGGTACGCCTCGTAGAGGCGACCGAGCTCCGCCTCCATGTTTCCGTCCTTGTACCGCCTGCCGAGCTGGAATGAGCCCAGCCGACCGTTCTCCTGGCTCTTCTCGTCCGCCATGCGCGCCGATTCCTCCTGATGTCCCTTTTACCCCTACTCACTTCCAGAGTCGCACTCTACTACCCGACTGGAGACGTGGTGGATAGTATAAGCTGGAGCGCCGACTGGTCCGCGCTGGCCTCCGCCGTGAAACGCGCACGCATGCCGCGGGCGCGCAGTTCGTCCATCCAGCCGAGTGCCCGTGCGGAAGGAACACGACGCCGGAGCAGCGCGAAATAGAGATACGTGTATTCGTCAGCCAGCCGCGTGGCGAAGGTGATCGGGTCGTCCGAGTTGATGGAGACCAGCAGCTCCGAATGGTCACCCCCGCCGGCTCCGGTCTCCGCTGCGGCACCGCCAGGCATCAGCCATCGCTCCGCGAGTTGGAAGACCGGGTGCTCCTCTACGCCGAGGAGATCTCCAATAAGGAGATTGCTGGACGGGTTGGTCTCCACCGTGATTTCGAGCCTGGCCAGTTCACTTCGGAGCCAGCGCTGCACATCCTCGAGGAAGCGGACCTCGGCATCATCGACCCGTACCTCCACGGGTTGCTGCCCTCGGCGGAACACATTGGAGTCCGTGAGGTACAAGGACAGCGGGAGCGGGTCCTCTCTGAGTGTAGGTCCATCTGGGAAGCCCCGCAGCAGGAGCTCGTTAGGCTGATGCCGTCTGCGGCGAGCGAATGACAGAGCGGTCAGATTCGAGTTGGCGTCACCATAGATGCGCCATGCCAGTCGATCCGCTTCCGCGCGAACCCGCTCCACCCGGCCTGGATGGGCCGGGACATTCCCACTCCCGTAGCGATCCAGCTCCCAGAGCAGATCATCCAGGCGATCCTCGGCGGTCTGCACGACGAGGGTGGCCGAGTCCGCCCAGAGTCGCGGGACGATTCCCAGGGCCAGTCCATGCCCGATGCGGTCTCCGTTCCGCAGAAGGCCGGCCTCATACAACTCGTGGACCCGGCGCACGCCTTCGACGAGCCGGGAGAACTCCTCCCCAACATGGCAGGTCAACCGCATCGGAGGCACGTTCCAGCTGGGTCTGAGCTGGCGCAGTGCTTCCGAGGCGGTGACCGAGGCCTGGCGAACCGAGGCGAGCAGCTCCACCGTCGCCCACGTGGGGACGGCCAACTCGGAGCTCGCGACGTCCATGCCCCGGATCAGCAGTAGCAGCTCCGGGTGGTTCTCGAGTGCCTCCTGGAGTGCGAGCACCTCACGCCTGCGATCGGAGAACCATGAGCCATGGCGATACCCGGTGGGATCCTGGCTGGGGTCCGCGTAGAGCTGATTCGTTCCGCGCGCCTGCTTCCTCTTGATGAAGTGGAAGACGAGGCCCAGCTCGGGTCTCTTGCCGTCCGTCCCCGGAGTGGGCCTCCGCTGCTCTCCCGCCGAGGCCAGCCGCCGGACTTCATCGCGGATTTCCGTCCAATCCGAAGGGGGCGCGGTGCGTACCTCCAGCGCTCCGAGCGTCAGGTCCACGGACTGGTGCTGCAAGGCCGCCACGTACTTCTGCCCGTCTAGCGGCCCGCGCAATGCGGAGATCCGATCGTAGAAGCGCCGGAACCAGTCCAGGCCAGAGGTGCCGGGTTCCTGGACGAGATAGCTGTGCGCGAGGCAGCGGATGCGCTGGTACTGCCAGAAGATCTCGGCGAACCCCGCATCCGTGGAGCCTTCCTGGAGGAGATACCGGAGCGCGCGCGACGCGAAGAGTGTCTCGCAGCATGCTCCGTCCCGTTGGGGTTGAAGCCAGCTGTCGAGGGGATCTGCGCGGAAGAGGTCATCGTACTCCCGCAACTCCATCCTTCCTGACTCGTCGCAGAGCTGCGAATAGAGCAGCTGCGCGTTCGCGAACGCGGGGCCCGGAGCGGTCCCCGCAACATCCGCGAGGGCCTGGTGGCACACCTGCAATGCCAGCTTCTCGCCTTCCGGCCAGTCGAGCCGCTCGCAGATCCGCCGCAGCCCCGAATACGAAAAGGCGCCGAAGTCTTCCGTGGTGGCGCCTACCTCGCGAGCACGGAGGAAGGAGGCGAGGAAGAGACGGCAGAGGGCGGCTGCCAGCAGCTTCCCCCGGAAGGCCTCGCCTGTGCCAAACGGGACATGCTCGTCGGAGAGGTCTGACGGTATCGGACCGTTGCGGGCCAGCCAGACCATCCAAGTGCTCCAGAGAACCGGGAAGCCGAAGGCCGCACCGACGTGCAGGTGGCTGTCCGCCACGGGCTGATCCTTCAGCACGCGCCGAAGGTGCTCCGTCGCAATCGAGACGTGGTCCGTGGGAGGTCGCGCCGAGTTGGGGGCGTACAACGCGGAGACGAGCAGGTCGCACGGCAGCCGCAAGGACAGCCAACGCCAGTGGGCGGCACGTTCGGCGGTGCCCCTGCCTGGCTCGGACGCATCGGTGTTGAGGACGGTGCGGATACCACCCCGCTCGAGATACAGCTCCGCGCGTTGAACCAGGTACCGCGCGAGTGTGACAGTGCATGGACCCGTGACCGAGTCATCGGCCATCAGGAACCAGGCACTGTCCCTGAGCACCGAGAGGTTGGCCAGGCTCATTCCGCTCGCGCGTATGCGCAGGTGTTCGTCCAGCCCCGCGGCGAGCCGCGCGGTGGCCGGGTTCAGGATGGCCATGTCCGTGCGGACCAACTGTGTCGTGCGTTGCTCATAGGCAAGCACCGAGCCGAGTGGCCAGGCCTCGATCTCTGCGAGCAATCTGCCGTGCGGAACCTGGGACATGCGCGGGGGCCCTGGAGGAGTCTAGCTCTGCGGTGGCTTCTTCCGGCTGCCACCAGCTGGGCCGGAACGAGGGGGGCGTGGCTTTCCCATCAGCGAGACCCACGGGTGGTCCTTCCGCTCATCGTCCATGCTGCGCAGGAAGTCCTTGACCCTGGCCTCTGGAACCCCCGCCTGCACCAGCCGCTTTTCACGCCGCTGGTGCCAATAGCCGGGCAAATCAATTTCCTTGGCGAGCGTTGATTCGATGACAGAGTTCAGGAGCGCCTCCGCCGCTACTTGGGAGAGCCCATACTCGGGGGCCGCCATCAAAGGCAGCTCCTCGATCCATGCGTTGAACACCGAATCCCGAGATTGGTGGGGTTCACCCTGCTTTTGGAAGTATGGCTTTATCACCTGTTCCCAGTCGTAGGGGGTGAGTGCCATGTTCAGCTCCCTCTCGAGGTTCCCCCTCCTGAAGAGCAGTTGGTTGGAGCGAAGGAGCCAGTAGGCCAGTGCGTCCACATACTGACCACCCTCTCCGCGAGCCCCGGAGGGATTGGCGTTCTTCACATCCGCCACCCGCTCGTTCCAGGCGAGTTCGAGCAGCTCCTTCTCCAGCAAGGTCTGCCAGCCCGGAATCATCCAAGGGAAATAGTCATGGTTCATGTAATGGAACTTCGTACCCGGCCAAGCCATGCGCTTGGTGGAGGCGAAGAGCATCGGGTTGCTCCTGCCCTGCTGGTCCATGCTGTAGTCATGCACCATCCGGAGGAGCACCTCGAGCAGTGGGGTCAGCTCTTCCAACCTGCTCCGGGCTGCCCACACCTGGAGTGTGCTCATTTCGGTCTGGAACTCTTCTGTCGCCCACAGCCGCACCCGCTGCGCGGTTTGGTCGGTGCCCACCATGTAGGTTGCGACCAGCCGCTCCTCCCCAGAAATTCCGTTCAGGAATCGCTGATCGATGACCAACGTCCCGCGTTCTTCCCGGACCGCATTGCGCACGTGCTCGTCGACACCACTCCAATCACATGCAAAACGCCAGAGTGCCATCAGGGCTGGTGTGGCTTCGCCCGAGATATTCTGATGCCGGAGCAGGATTTCCGTGGCCGGGCTGAAGAATGAAGGAGGTACATCCTCCAACAAGTTCAGTCGGTAAGGAGTGAGATAGGTCAGTAATGATGCGGAGCCAGATTCTCCGGTGATCGAGCGTAGCCAGCGAATCCGAACACTATTGAGTGCATTCCGGAATTCTCCCAGCATGTGGTCCGTTGCACGTTGCGAGGAGCGCTGCTCGACCACATTTCCGAATTCATGCTCAGGAAACAGCTCGTCGATTTGCTGAATCGAGGTGTTCTTGTCTGTGGGGATGTCTTCCTGTAGCGGGTTCAGTGCAAGGCGTGCACGACGCGTCTTCCGAAGTTCCCTTCTTACCTGCTCCCAGTTCTTGCCGAAGGCAGTGCGCAGAACTCGCAGAAACTCATTGGCGACCTTCGGTGGGAGTCCTGACTCGGGCGCCGCGAGCAGCCCTGCTCTCGAGATGGCCCATTCTGACATCGAGGACAGTCGTGGTGAGTCATTCGGCCTACGCGTAAGCGCAACCAATTTCTCAGCCAAGGGAGCCCAATCGAGCAGCACGTAGTCCTGCTCGGACTTCGAAGTTGCTTCCGCTACGTGATTCGCCTCCAGCGCCGATTTTGTGGCAAAGCGTGGACGCTTTCCCACGCTGAGTACGGAGGACAGGAAGTGGCGTGCAAGGTAATCAGGGATTGTCGGCCTTTCGTCCGTGAATATCAGGCCGAGTTCCCAGCTTTCCTTCAGCTCGTAAAGATCCTCGAACGAGGCCCACTCAGGAATGAGCCAGGGCGCTACGATCTGGACTCCCTGTGCCAGGGAGCCAATGCCATGGGCAAATACTGGGATACGTAAACCCAGAATCGCGGGTGAACGCGCGCCAAATGCACCGCGAATATCGTCTGCGGCGAAATCAGTCGCCAGGATGATGGCAGCTGTCGTCTGAGGATCCAACTCCTTTCCCCGCAGTGCCAAGCGGAATTTCTCGGGCGTTTCAGTCACCAGTCGCCATCCATTGCCGACCGGGTACGTGGTCCAGCTTCGCAGGGATGGTGTGGCGATGAGACCTTCCTCTATTCGTAGCTGCCATGGCTTCGACCGCGAGCGATGAATCACCTCACGGAGGTTTCTCTCCAGTTCGGAATTCCCGTGAACGTCGCGTAACACGGAATGCCAGAATGTTTCGATTGCCGTAGCAGCCCGGGCGTCCTCAGCACCTGTCTGCTTTGCCCGCGTGTCGGCGAGTGCGAGTTCACCGTAGAGATCCCATAAAGTCCTGAGCCGTTCGGGCATCGCTTCCCGTACCTGCGAGCCGTACTGAAGATAATCGCGGAGTGACAGCGGTTGCTTGTCAGCGACCCCCCTGCGCGGCTGGATGGGGATGGTCCTCAGGAACTTCTCGAGCTCCGGGAGTGCGGAGAGACGCTCCTCTTCCGGCAGGGCAGGCAACATGCACCTGTGCCCCTGCGGAATCACCTTCGCGTAGATCTCCAGTGCCAGTGTTTCGTAGCGCGCCTTCTCGTCGTCCGTCAGCGGCTGTGAGTCCCGTCGCACGTCCCGGGCCAGTTCCTGCTTCAGCATCTCAACGAAGAGCGAGCTGTCACCCGTGAGGAGGAATGCAAGCCGCGGGTGGTACAGCTTGCGGATCACCTCCAACAACCCTGCGGAAAGCCACGGGTTCATATCGGCATCGTCGATGGCGAGTAGGAACAATGGCTGGGGGCCGGAGCTCTGATGGGTGAGATTGAGGTAGTCCTGCGTCAATGCATCCATGAATTCACGGAACACCGTCTGCAGGTCGAGCCGCCGGAAGTCCTCCTTCGCTTGCTCGAGGGCGAATGCCTCGGGGTCGAGCACCTTCTTGCGATCCTGAACGTTGCCGCCCCCGCTGCTCGCGGCGACACGAACGAAGTTACGCCAGTACCTCAGAGAGGTGGGCTCGTCCGGCGCGGGGATGTGCCACGGCTGGGCCCCGGGCTTACCTCGCTCGCGTTGTGGCCAGAGCGTGTGGACCACCCGCTCCAGGCTCGCCATCAGCAGGAGCAGGAGGTTCGTGGAGGCGGGCTGGGGCTGAAGGTCCACGTGCCCCACCGGCACAATCCGGTCCGCGGGATCGAACCAATCTTCAAACCCCGGGAGCGGCTGTCCATTCAGCAGTGTCTCGGAATACCCCATCAGCAAGGTGAGCAGGAGCGCGGATTTGCCCGAACCACGTTTTCCATCGAGCAGGATGATGTGATTGGTCCGCACTTCATCGATGACGGGCAGGAAGCGGCGTGCCTCCGGAATGGGGCGCCGCGTTAGTGGGCTTGCTTTGGCTATCGCGCGAAGGAGTGCCGAGGCCTGATCACCGGCGGAGTCCTGCTCCGCAGTGAGTTGCTTCCTCTCTCTGATGGGGCCTGCTTCACTGCGAGGCTGCAGTTTCGTTCGCTCACGCTGCTGCGGCATCAACATCCCCCTAGTGGAGCCCCTGCTGGTCCACTTCATGTCTTAGCGTAATTCGACGAGAGCGCCACTTGCGTCATCTCGCGGATGGGTCCTGGGACTGGTGCTCGGAGTCGGCTCAGGCGCGGGTGCGAGGAATGCCGAGCCGCTGACGCCGCTCCCACAACGCCTTGCGGCTGATGCCCAGCCGGCGTGCCAGCTCCGTCTCGCCCAGCTTGTCCTGGTGCTCCAGCACGAAGCGGCGGAAGTACTCCTCCAGCGAGTCCGGTGAAGCGCTGCCCTCGATTCCGAGCCCCGGCTCGGGCAGCTCGGGCGTTTCGAAGGCGCCATTGCCGCCGGGCTCCAGCGCGAGCAGTCCGGGGGTGATGACCGGCCTGTCGGCGAGGATGACGGCGCGCTCGATGGCGTTCTCCAGCTCGCGCACATTGCCGGGCCAAGGGTGCGCGGTGATGGCCACGAGCGCCTCGGGCGAGAGCGTCGCGGGCGGCTGGTGGAGCCGCTGACACGCCTTCTCCAGCAGGTGCCTGGCGAGCGCGGGCACATCCTCACCGCGCTCGCGCAGGGGCGGCAGCTTGATCTCCACCACGCGCAGGCGGAAGTAGAGGTCCTGCCGGAAGCTGCCCTCCTGCACGCGCCTGGGCAGGTCCCGGTGCGTGGCGGCGATGATGCGCGTGTCCACCTTGCGCGAGCGCGTGGCGCCCACCCGCCGCACCTCTCCGTCTTGCAGCATCCGCAGCAGGCGCGCCTGGGCGGGCGCGGGCAGCTCGCCAATCTCGTCGAGGAAGAGCGTGCCTCCATCCGCGCTCTCCACCAGGCCTGCGTGCGCCGCCTGCGCTCCGGTGAAGGCACCCTTCTCGTGGCCGAACAGCTCGGACTCCAACAAGCTGTCGGGGATGGCGGCGCAGTTGACGGCCACCAGCGGACCGTCGCGCCGCGGGCTCTGCGCGTGGATGGCGCGCGCCACCAACTCCTTGCCCGTGCCCGACTCGCCCAGCACCAGCACCGTGGCCGGCGAGGCCGCGACCTTGCGGATGCGCTCGAAGACGTCACGCATGGCCGTGCAGTGGCCCACGATTCCGCCCACCGCGTACACGCGCTCCACCTCGCGCTTGAGCGCGGCGTTCTGGCGCGTCAGCCGGCCCTCGCGCAGCACTCGCTCCACCTGAAGCAGCAGCTCGTCGTGGTCGAAGGGCTTGGCGATGTAGTCCACCGCTCCTAGCTTCATCGCCTCCACCGCCGAGCGCACCGTGGCGTAGCTGGTCATGATGAGCACTGGCACGCTCGGCGCCTTGGCGATGACGTCCGTGCCCGGCGAGCCTGGCAGGCGCAGGTCGCTCAAGATGAGGTCGAACGCGTCCAGCTCGTAGCCAGCCTCGGCCTCGTGCACCGCGCCGGCTTCGGCCACCTCGTGCCCCGCGCGCGTCAACAGCCGCTTCAGCTCGGTGCGGATGATGGGCTCGTCCTCGATGACCAGGATGCGGCTCATGCGCTGTTCGAAACCCTCGGAAGTCCTGACCATCAGGCTAGTCTCGTGACCCCGCCTCCTGTCTACCTCTCAGGTGGGATGACGAGGTGCGTCATGAGAGGGTGGCGCTGATTCGTGGTGGCACCGGGTGCGCGCAGAGGTTATCCGGCCGCGACTCTCACCCCAGGCACCTCACCATGCGCATCCTCTTCACCGCGATTCCCGGCTCCGGCCACTACCATCCCCTTGTCCCCGTTGCCCGGGCGCTCCAGCAGGCGGGCAACGAGGTCGCCTTCGCCACCTCCGAGAATCTCCGCAAGAGCGTCGAGAGCGGCGGCTTCCGCTTCTTCCCCGCCGGAGGCGATTGGCCGCAGCTGCAGGACGCGGGCGCGATGGCACAGATGGCGGAGAGCGCGATGCGGATGTCGCGCGAGGCCCGGTTCGAGCACATGGCCAACAACTTCGTCGGCCGCTTCGCGCGGAACATGGTGCCCGACCTGGTCTCCCTGGCGTCCACCTGGCGCCCGGACCTGTTCGTTCGTGACTCGATGGAGTTCGGCGCGGCCATCGCCAGCGAGCACCTCGGCATCCCGTGCGCCTCCGTCCAGGTCGGTGCCGCCCTGCCCGAGGATTTCGACAACCCGGTGGTGATCACCCGGCTCGACGAGGTGCGCGCCACGGTGGGGCTACCGCCAGACCCGGAGCTGCGGTCGCTGTACCGCTACCTGCACCTGTGCTTCGTCACGCCGCACTACCTGGGGGGCAAGCTGCCCTCCACGACGCACTACTTCCAGCCGGCCATCTTCGACCAGTCCGGTGACGAGCGCCTGCCCGAGTGGGCCGCGCAGCTCGGTACGAAGGGGAAGCCGGTCGTCTACGTGACGCTGGGGACCGTCTTCAACAAGGTGGTCGGCGTGTTGCGGACGCTGGTGCAGGGCGTCCGCGAGGAGCCCGTGGAGCTGGTGGTGACGGTGGGGCGCGATCTGGATCCGGCGGTGCTCGGTCCACAGCCGGCCCACGTGCACGTGGAGCGCTACATTCCCCAGACGCTGCTCTTCCCCAAGGTGGACCTGGCCATCCTGCACGGGGGCTACAACAGCACGACGGCCGCGCTCGACCAGGGGCTGCCCCTGGTCCTCGTGCCGATTGCCGCGGACCAGCCGATGAACGCCGCACGGTGCAGGGAGCTGGGCGTGGCACGCGTGGTTCCTCCCCTCGAGATGACGCCGGAGAGCATCCGCGAGGCGGTGCGGGACGTGCTGCACACGCCCTCGTACCGGGAGAACGCGCGGCGCTTCCAGGCGGAGGCTCGGGCGCTGCCGGGCCTGGCCAGGGCGGTGGAACTGCTGGAGAAACTCGCGAAGGAGAAGACTCCCCAGCTCGCCGGGGGTTGAGGTGCCTGCCGCCTCGACGGGTCGTGCCCGGAGGCGGCCACTCCCTCGTGTCCCATCACACCGATGACGTGGTTGCTTCCTGCTCGGGGTGGGGCTGCCCACCCTGGCGTCGGCGCATCACCCACTGGCCGAGGCCCACCATCGACAGGACGGGCAGAGGCAGGACGAACGGCATCAGTGGGCCACAGCCGAAGGGCGCGGAGGAGTAGGACGTGAACGCTCCGTTGATGACCATGTCGCCGGAGCAGGACATCGTGGCGGTGAGCCACACGCCCCCCATCCCGGCCAGCAGTAGCAGCAGGGTCACGGGAATCCAGCGCCGGCTTGCCTGCCACGACAGCATTGCCAGCGCGAGGGGGAACAGGCCCAGGGTCAATTCCTGTGGGCTGAGGGAGGAGAAGAGCGCGGTGCTCATCGCCTTCCTGGCCATGGCCACGTACAGGATGACGAGCAGGAGGCCTCCCACGTAATTCCGGGCACGAGGCCGTTCGCGCCGCGCCCAACTCACGACCCCCGCCAGTGACAGGATGGGCATGGGAAGGACGCTGGCGATTGCGAGGCTCCACCAGAGGGGGCCGAGATACTCGTGGTAGGGCATGCCGGCCATCAAGGGGAAGCGCTCCCGCAGGAGGAGCCCCGCCAGGGTGGTGCTGGCCACGAACATCAGGAAGGTCACCGCGATCGACCGCTGGCTGGCCTTCCAGGACGACAGCCCGCTGGCGAGGGCGGCCAGGCCTCCGATCAGCATCCGCACGTATTCAGATGTCGGGATGATGGGCTCCACGATGGGTTCCATCGTTCGGACTCTACACGGCGCTCGCCGCCGAGCGGTTCGCGTTTGGCAGGACGACGGTGAAGGTGGTGCTGGCGCCGGGCTGGCTGTCCACCTCCAGCGTGCCGCCGTGCTCCCGGACGATGCTGGACACCAGCGCGAGTCCGAGCCCCGTGCCCTCTCCGGGCTGCTTGGTGGTGAAGAAGGGCTCGAAGATGCGCTGCGCCAGCTCGGGCGGAATCCCGTGGCCCTGGTCCACCACGCGCACTCGCACCTGCTCCCCGTCCTCCCCGGCGAAGAGCTCCACCTGCCCGCCTCGCGGTGAGGCGTCGATGGCGTTGGTGACGAGGTTCACGAAGACCTGCTCCAGCCGCTGCGTGTTGCCCACCACCTCCAGGCCCTCGGGGCAGTGGCTCACGCACCTCACGTCGGCTTCTTTCCGGCCCAGGCGCGCGAGCTGCGCGGCCTCGGTCAACAGCGGCGCCAGCGGCACTCGGGTGACTGGCACGCTGTTGCCCCCCGTCACCCCCGCGTGGCTGAAGGTGACGAGCGCCCGCACGATGGCGTCGATGCGCCGGGCCTGCTGGAGGATGAGCTGCACCCGCTCGCGGATCTCCGCTGGGTCCTCTTCGTAGCGGAGGTTCTGCGCCACGCTGGTGATGGCCGTCAGCGGGTTGCCAATCTCGTGCGCCACGCCCGCGGCCACCCGCCCCACCGACGCCAGCCGGTCCTGGTGCGCCAGCCGCGCGTCCATCGCCTTGCGCTCGGTCAGGTCCTCCACCAGCAATACCGCGCCTTCCATGCGCTCGGACTCTTGCTCCGGGGTCTCCGAGGAGAGAGCCAGCGAGCGGTGCAGCCGGAGGATGCGCTCCCGGCCTTCCAGCTTCACCTGCATCTCGGCATTCGCGTCTGGACCCGAGGCGAAGCCGGCGAGCAGCTCGCCCCACGGTTCTGGCAGTCGCGCTAGTGTCTGGCCTCGCACCTCCTTGGACCTCAAGCCGGAGAGTCGCTCCAACGCCTCGTTCCAGATGACCACGTCCTGGTCCGGCCCCAGCGCGCAGGCTCCCAGCGGGAGCTCCTCGAGAATGCGCTGGAGGTAGCGCCGTACTGCCTCCAGCTCGCGCACCGGGCCCGTCATGCCCCGCGCGTCGCGCAGCCGCTCCTCCACGAAGCGAAGCTGCTCGGCCAGCGCCGTGCGTGCCCGCGGGTCCACCTGCAGCGCCTCGCTCACCGCCAGCCGCGCCAGCACCGGCCCGAGCAGGCCGGACAGGTTGCGCTCAATCTGGTCCCTCAATCGGCGCAGCTCGGCGGGGCGGCGCTCGCCCTCGGACATCCCCAGTTCGTGGAGTGCCCGGTCCAGCTCGGCGGTGGCGGCCTCCGGTCCCAGCACGGGGGCGAGCTGGCGGCGGAACTCGTCTGGAGAGCCAGCCGTCACGCTGCCCGCGGCGAGGGAGGGAGCCTCGCGCGCGCACAGCCTCGCCGCCTCGGCCTCCTCGGGCGAGGAGCGCGTGGCCAGCGAGAGTCCCATGAAGGCCAGGGTGTTGAGGGTGAGGGAGACGAAGGTGACGAAGCTCCAGGGCTCGATGGTGTCGAAACCCAGGAGCACCTCTAGCTCCCGGGCCCAGGCGGGCAGGCCGCGGCCACTCAACAGGGGTCCGAGCAGCAGCAGGACCCAGGCGGTGGTGCCAGCGGCCAGGCCCGAGAGGAATCCCGCGCGCGTGGCCCGAGGCCAGAAGAGCAGCCCAAGCAGGCCGGGGATGAACTGCGCCACGCCAACGAAGGCGACGAGCCCCAGGTCCACCAACCCCGCGGCCCGTCTGTCCAGCTGCAGGTAGAAGCCGTAGCCGGCGAGGATGATGGCGGCGATGAGGACACGCCGGGCCCAGAGCAGCCGGCGGTACAGGTTGCCCGGAGCCCGTGCGTAGCCCAGCGGCAGCACCAGGTGCGTGAGGCACATCGGCGCCATGGCCAGGGTGGTGACGATGACCATGGCGCTGGAGGCGGAGATGCCGCCGAGGAAGGCCAGCAGCGCGAGCGCGGGGGCTCCTCGGGCCGCGGGCACGGCGAGCACATGGAAGTCCGCGGACCCCGGCAGGCCCAGCGCGATGCCGGACCAGAGGATGAGCGGCACGGCCATGTTCATCAGCAGGAGCAGGAGCGGGAAGGCCCAGGTGGCGGTGGAGAGGGTGTCTCGCTCGGGGCTCTCCGTGAAGGCCACGTGATACTGGCGCGGGATGAGGAAGGCGGCGGCGCAGGAGATGACGAGCATCGGGGCCCAGGAGCCCTCGCGCGCGGGTTGCTGCATGGCGCGCAGGGCCTCGGGGTGCGCGTCAAGCCAGGCCTGGAGGCCCTCGGGGCCACCGAAGACGGACGTCACCGCCCAGGCTCCCGCGAGCACCAGGGCTACAACCTTCACCAGGGACTCGAAGGCGATGGCGAGTGCGAGCCCCTCGTGACGCTCCCGCGGGGTGACGTAGCGGGCGCCGAAGAGGACGGAGAAGACGATGGTGATGGCGCAGAAGCCCAGGCCCAGCGTGGTGGCAGAGGCCGAGGGGCTGAGGACTCGCGCGGACTCGACGACGGCGCGCACCTGCAGGGCCAGGTAGGGCAGGGTGCCGGCCAGCAGCACCAGCGTCACCCCGGTGCCGGTGGCCTGTCCCGGGTAGCGGAAGGCGAGGAGGTCCGCCAGCGAGGTGAGCTGGAGCTGCCGGGTGAGCTCGAGCAGCGGGCGCCACAGCACTGGGACGAGCAGGCAGGAGAGGGTGGCACCCAGGTAGATGGCCAGGTAGCGGAAGCCGTGCTGGGCGGCATAGCCCACGCTGCCGAAGTAGGACCAGGAGGTGGCGTAGACGCCGAGCGCCAGGGCATAGGCGAGTGGGTGCTGGGTGATGCGGGCGGGGATGAGCCCGCGCTCGGCGGCGTAGGCGATGAGGAACAGCACCAGCAGGTAGGCGAGGGAGACGATAACGAGCGTACCGAGCTCGAACGTCATGGTGCGCTCCGGCGAGCGGCCCAGGCGCCGAGCACGATGACGCCGAGCCACACGGCGAAGGGCTGATACCAGGGGGCGCCCTCGCGCAGCCAGACCTGGCGCAGCGGCGAGCCAAAGAGCAGCGCCGCCACGGCGAAGACGAACAGCGAGAGCATGACCGGCTGTCCGCCCGGCCCGGAAGCCTGCTTCATCGTCACTCCTGGATGCCGAGCTGTGCCATCAGCAGGGGCCGTGCCTCCGCGTAGGCCTGCTCCACCTGGACCAGCAGCGCCTCCGCTCCGTCCAGCGACGGGCTCCGTGCGAGGTTCTCCAGCGCCTTGCAGTGCTGACGCACCCGCATCATCCCGAACATCCCGCTGCTCGTCGCCAGGCCGTGGGCCTCATTCGCGAGCTGGCTGGCGTTTCCCGCGGCCAGCAGCTCCCGCATCCGGCTGATCCTCGGAGGGGTACGGCCGAGATAGCCACGGGCCATGTCCGCCACCAGGTTGGGGGCGTCCGCGTCCTGAAGCACGCTCAGCTTATCCAGTTGCCGCACATCCATCGCGAGGACCTGCTGCTCCATGGGCCGGCATTCTGCCCTACCTGTGTAAGGCGGAAAAACCCCTTCCTCGGGGCTCACTTCGCCCGGGCGGCCTCGATGAGCTCGGCGAGGATGGTGCGGTGGCACGCCTTGTCGATGATGCAGTCCTTGGAGCACAGCAGGGTGATCGTCTCTCCGCGGTCCACGCGGGCCGCGAGTCCGGCGATCACCTCGCTCTGGGGCTCCATCTCCTGCAGGTAGCGCTCGCGGTAGGCATCGAGCGTGATAGGCGTCTGCCCCTTGCCCTGGAAGGCGGCGAGGAGCGGCGGACTGGGACCCAGGTCCTTCATCCACACGTCCCAGGTCTCTTTCGCCTTGGGGAGCCCGCGTGGACGGAAGCGGCAGATCAGGATGCGCAACCCGTCATCGGGCTCCGCGGGAACGCACCAGCGGCTGGTCTTGATCGGCATCTGTTGGAAACACCGGGATGGTTCCAGGCCATCCTGTCACGAACGCCCGCTCGCTCCTATGGATACCGGGCGGCCTCCAGTGCCGCGCCGGCAGCATCTCGTGGCTGGGGATCACCTCCAGGCCCCTCTCCTGCACCCGCCGCGCCTGCGTCGTCTGGCCCCGGCGTACCGCAAGCTCGGTTCAAGAGGGTGCTTGTGGTAGGGGGACCGGTCAGAGGCCTTCGCTCCACGGCGGGGGGAGTGCGTATGCCCGTCACCTTCGATGATTCACTCTGGCCCCTGCTCACCATCCGCTACCCGGCGACCCAGTCGGACGAGGAGTACGAGGAGTGCCTGACGCGGCTGTCCAGCTACGTTCATCGGCAGGAGCCGTACTTCTGCATCGTCGACACGAGCCAGGTCAGCATGCCCAACAGCACGCAGCGCCGGCGGCAGATGGTATGGGACCAGAGCCACGCTGTGCTGGTGCGCACCTGGGGGCGCGGAACGGCCTTCATCGTTACGTCGCCTTTCGTGCGAGTGGCCATGAGCCTTTACTTCCATATCCGGCCGCTGGCCGCGCCGTATGTCATTGTCTCCGACATGGGCTCGGCGCTGACCTGGATGGCAACCTTGATGGAGCGCACCGGTTTCGTGGCCGAGGCCGCGAGCGTGCGTCATCAGCTTCAGTCACACGCTGAGCGGAGTGATTGAGCGCCAGGCTCCGGGCCCCTCTCGAGATGCTAAGACGGCGCTTCCATGCGCAAGGCACTCGTCATCGGAGCACTCCTCATGAGCACGGCTACCGTGGGGGCACCACCCCCGAAGGACACGGGGCGTCAGCGCGCCCGTGAGCTGGGCGTTTCCCCCGGCATCTTCAAGCCCGGCACGCACAATGCCCTCACGGATGTCTCTGGGGTGCGCGTCGGCCATGCCACGCTTATCTCCGGGGACACCGTCCGCACGGGCGTGACGGCCATCCTCCCGCACGAGGGCAATGCGTACCTGGAGC
This sequence comes from Archangium lansingense, assembly GCF_026626635.1. Lineage (GTDB taxonomy): Bacteria > Myxococcota > Myxococcia > Myxococcales > Myxococcaceae > Archangium > Archangium lansingense. Next base: position 10,796,101 of record NZ_JAPNKA010000001.1, on the reverse strand, counting down.
GCGTCCCCGCGGCCATCCACGTGGCCAACGGCTTCGGCAAGCTGGTGGGCAGCACGCAGGTGAACGAGCTTGGGGAACTCGAGTCGCCCATCCTCCTGACCTGTACGCTGTGCGTGTGGAAGGCGGCGGATGCGCTGGTGGAGTGGATGCTGGAGCAGCCGGGGATGAAGGACGTGCGCTCGCTCAACCCTGTGGTGGGGGAGACGAACGACGGCCGCCTCAACGCCATCCGTACGCGGCCCGTGGGAGCCAAGGAGGTACGCGCTGCCCTGGCCTCGGCTACCAGTGGCCCGGTGGCTGAGGGCAGTGTCGGAGCGGGCACCGGCACGGTGGCCTTTGGATGGAAGGGAGGCATTGGCACTTCCTCGCGTGTGTTGCCTCGGCGGCTGGGTGGCTGGACCGTCGGGGTGCTGGTACAGAGCAACTATGGTGGCGTGTTGCAGGTGATGGGCGCGCCAGTGGGCCAGGCCCTCGGTCGTTATGCCTTCAAGCAGGACATCGAGGCCGAGCGCGGGGATGGCTCCATCATCATCGTGGTGGCGACGGACGCCCCCATCACCCACCGCAACCTGCGCCGCCTCGCCGAGCGCGCTGTGTTGGGTCTGGGGCGTACTGGCTCGTCCGCCTCCAATGGTTCGGGGGACTACGTCATCGCCTTCTCCACCGCGCCCCAGGTGCGCCACGCCTGGACTGCCGAGCAGTTGAAGGGGGAGGAATTGGGCAACGATGCGCTCTCCCCACTCTTCCAGGCGGTAGTCGAGGCCACCGAGGAGGCTATCTACAACTCGCTCTTCATGGCCACGCCGATGAGCGGCAATGGCCAGACGGTAGAGGCGCTTCCGCTCGACCGTGTGCGGGACGTGCTCGTGCGCCACGGCATCGGACAGGCGCCGGGCGCGGCGGGGGGCTCCGACGGTGGTGTGAAGTAGACGCCCGACGGGTGAGTTTTCCGCCGAAGCAGGGACGGCGCGGCTACGCTGCGGGCCCGTCATTCTTCCCTGCCGGAGCGCTCTATGTCCGTCGTCTACCTCAACGGCCAGTTTCTCCCCTCGCACGAGGCCCGCATTCCGGTGGACGACCGGGGCTTCCTCTTCGGTGACGGCGTGTACGAGGTGACGCGCGCGCTGGGCGGGCGGCTCTTCGCCGAGGAGGCCCACTGGCGCCGGCTCGAGAGTGGCCTCGCGCAGCTGCGCATCCAGCCTCCGCCGGACTTCACCCGTGAGCACGTGCGCGCCCTCAGTGAGCGGCTGTTGGCGGAGAACGGGCTGACGGGTGGCGAGGCCACGGTGTACATGCAGGTGACACGCGGCGCGGCTCCGCGCACCCATGCCTTCCCGCCCGCGGGCACGGCCGCCACGGTGTACCTCGCGGCTTCCTCGTTCCAGATTCCGTGGGAGATGCGTCAGCGAGGTGTCAGCGCCGTCACGCTCCCCGACCTGCGCTGGGCGCGCTGCGACATCAAGACGGTGAACCTGCTGCCCAACATCCTTGCCAAGCAGCAGGCGAAGGAGGCCGGCGCGTGGGAGGCCGTGCTGGTGCGAGATGGCGTCGTCACCGAGGGCGCCTCCACCACGGTGATGGTGGTGATGGAAGACACCCTCTTCACGCACCCCAAGGGCCATCACATCCTTCCCAGCGTTACGCGCGACGTCGTCCTCGAGCTGGCGCGTGACATGCAACTGCATGTCGTCGAGCGCCCGGTGCGGCTGGATGAGCGCCCGCGGTGGGAGGAGCTGTTGCTGGTGGGCACGACGACGGACGTGCAGCCGGTGGTGTCGCTCGATGGTCAGCCGGTGGGAGAGGGGCGTCGGGGGCCCATGGCGCTGCAGCTTCAGCAGGCCCTCTACCAGTACATGGGCGTGCCGTGGCCCGTGGGTGATTAGCCCCTCGGGTGCATGTCTTCAGGCGGGATGGGGGGAGGGCACGGCGGTCGCATCGGGGTTGCCCGGGTAGAGGACCTGTCTGCCGTGCAACTCCGCGAAGGGCGTGAGCTTGTGCGGCTCGGCGCGGGTTCGGCTGGTGATGTGCCGCGCCTCCACGCCTCGGGCATACAGCGCATCCGCCACGAGCGTGCGGTGGCACCTCCAGCGCACCGCCTCGGCGCACATGAGCGCCAGCGGTCCGTCCGGTGTGAGCTCCCGTAGCTCCTCGAGTCCCTGTACGAACTCGTCCGTCTGCATGTAGTCCGCATAGCCTCGGAAGCTGGCGTTGCGCCACGCGCTGTTGGGTGAGTCCTTGCGCGCTCGCCGCAGTCCTCCGAGCCTGGGCAGGTGCACGTACCGGATGTCCGCCTTCGCCAGTGTCCGGGGCAGCGTGTCCCGGTTGAACTGGGGATTCGTGCGCGAGCGCGGCACCGTGCGGATGTCCACGAGCGTCTGGATGCCGTGCGCTTGGAGCAGCTCCACCAACTCCTCCGCCGTGCGCGTGGAGTGGCCCACCGTGTAGATGCGCGCCTTTCCCCAGCCTGGCGCCTTTCGTCTCGGTCGCTCGGTGCCCATCGCGGGTATTCCTCTTGGGCGAAGGTGGGCATGGGGGGGCGCGGTGGGAAGGACATACCCTCACCCCAGCCCTCTCCCAGAGGGAGAGGGGGCTTGCCTCAGTGGGCTTGTCTCTGCGGGTTTGTCTCAGTGGGCTTGTCTCAGCGGGGCTCGATGCGCACTCGCGCTCCCCGGCCTACCCCGAGCACCTCTGCCGCGCTGCCGTCCCGCACGGACACCTCCAACAGTCCCGCGCTGCCCACCAGTGATAAGGGTTTTCCCTGCGCGACCGCCTGGTAGTGCGCTTGGGGCGCGTTTTCGATGACCGTGTTGCCGAGATGTACTCGGAAGCGGGCTGGCAGCACCGCTCCCGGGAGATTGGTGATGAGGTTGCCGTAGGTGTCCACGTGGAGCACCTCGCCCACCGGGCACCCGTCCTCCTCCTTCGGTGGTGGGAATGAGAACGGTCTCTCCAGGTCCTGTAGCGCCCGGCCGAGCTTCTCCAGCGGTACTTCCGCCGCCAGGTGTCCCACCACTGGAGCGAACACGTCTCGCCCGTGGAAGGTTCTCGACTGCTTCGGTCCCCAGTATTCCGGCGCGGTCAGCTCGACCGCCGCAGCCAGTCCTCCGAGCTGCTCGAGCGCCGGCACCAGCAGCCCGTTGTCCGGCCCCACCAGCACGTCACCTCTCCGTGTCCTCGCCGCCACAGCGCGTCGCGTCGAGCCCACGCCCGGATCCACCACCGCCAGATGCAGCGAGCCCTCGGGGAATGCCTCCACCGCACTCCATAGGAGGAAGGCTCCTGCCTTCACGTCTTGTGCGGGTACTTCGTGCGTGAGGTCCACGAGGAGTGCATTCGGAGCAATCCGGAGCAGTGCCGCCTTCATCTGCCCTACGTAGGTGTCCGTCAAGCCGAAGTCCGTCAGCAGGCTGATGAGGGGTGCTTGCATCGCGTCTGGAGGATAGCCGCACCGCCCCGGTTCAGGGATTCAGCGGGGGGGCATTCACTTCCCGGGCCTCATCCGCGATAGAACAGGGAACTGCCCCCTGTCTCCCATGCGCGTCGTCATCCTCGGCTGTGGAGTCTCTGGCCTGTCCTGCGGTGTCCGGCTGCTCGAAGCCGGGCACTCGGTGGAGATTTGGGCGCGCGAGTTGCCCCCGCACACCACGTCCGATGTCGCGGCGGCCGTCTGGTACCCGTACCGCGCCTTTCCCCAGGAGCGTGTCACCGCCTGGGCCGGGCGCACCCTCGAGGAGCTGTGCACGCTCGCCACACAGCCCGACACCGGCGTGCGGCGTGTCCTCGGAATCGAGCTGCTGCTCTGGCCCGCGCCTGACCCGTGGTGGTCTCCGAGCGTGCCCGGCTTCCGCCGCGCCACTCCCGCCGAGCTGCTCCCGGGCTTCGTGGATGGCTTCGTGTTCGAGGCCCCCGTCATCGACATGCGGCGCTACCTCCCGTACCTGCTGGCGCGCTTCCGCCGGCTCGGCGGCTCCGTGCTCCAGCGCGAGGTGCGCTCACTCGACGAGGCCTTCGAGGTGGCTCCGCTGGTGATCAACTGCACCGGCCTGGGCTCGCGCTCCCTCCTGGGAGACGAGACGCTCTTCCCCATCCGCGGCGAGGTGCTCCGCGTGGCGCCGCTCCCGCTGGAGCGCTTCCTCCTCGACGAGCAGGACGAGGCGCGGGGCATGACCTACCTCATTCCTCGCATCGACGACTGCATCCTCGGTGGCACGGCGGTGGAGGGGAGCTGGTCGCTGGAGCCGGACCCGGCCCAGGCCGAGGCCATCCTCGCGCGCGCGGCGCGGCTGCTTCCCCCGGGCACTCGCCTCCAGGTGTTGCAGCACCTCGTGGGGCTGCGGCCCGGACGGCCCGCCGTACGCCTCGAGCTGGAGCAGGTGGGAGGACGTCACGTCCTTCACAACTACGGACATGGCGGGGCGGGCGTGACACTCTCCTGGGGATGCGCCGAGGAGGTGGTCTCGCTCGTGAGCCAGGTCGCCGGTGACGCGTCCCGTGTCGGACCGGCCAGACATCCTTCGAGCACTGGGAGGACCCATGGAAAGTGAGCAGAGCCAGGATCGCATGCAGGCCGTGCTGCGGTTGCCCGCAGCCCGGCGCTACGCATACTTCCTCCAGCGGGTGGCGGAGTCCGGTGAGGTCTGGGGACTGGATGGCGAGGGCTGGGCGCTCGCGCTCGATGACGCAGGGCGGGATGTGCTGCCGCTCTGGCCCGCACCCGAGTTCGCCGCCATCTGCGCCACGCGGCTGTGGTCCGGTTTCCAGCCTCGCGCCATCAAGCTGCATGAGCTGTTGGAGAACGTGCTGCCGCAGCTCGAGGAGGAGGGGATGCCGGTGGGCATCTTCTTCACGCCGGAAGGGCAGGGGCACCCGGTGTCCGCGGGCGAGCTCATCGAGGCCCTGCGCGGGGCGAGCGGACCCCTGGCCTGAAACTTCGGGCCCCGGCTGTAAACGAGCGGCGTGGAGCGGCTGACGCTCCGCCGTTGGTGGAACGTTGCACCTCCAGACACCTGTGCGTACCTGCAACGCCTTGAGGCGCACCGGGTGGGGCTTCTAGCTTGCGCGCCATGCCTGGAGATTCTGAAAAGACTGTGTATGCGAAGGGGGTTGGCCCCAAGGGCGAGAGTGGTGGTTCGAAGCCCTGGGTTCCGTGGCTGGTGACGGCGACGGTGGTGTTGCTCGCGGGGGTCGCGGGCTACTTCGGGTTCGGCGCGTATTCGGTGCAGAAGGAGCGTGCGGAGGCGGCGGAGAAGGCGGCCGCGGATGCTCGCGCGCAGACGGAAAGCACGGAGCAGGCGCGCAAGGCCCTGGAGGAGAAGCTGTCGGGGCAGCTCGCGGCGAAGGACCAGAAGCTCACGGCGCTCGAGGACGAGCGCACGCGGCTGTCCACCGAGCGCGAGCAGCTCCAGCAGGCGGTCCAGGAGAAGGACGCCGAGCTGGCGCGCCTCAAGGCGACCTATGAGGACATCGAGCAGAAGCTGAAGGCGGAGATCTCCGACGGGGAGATTCGCCTGTCGCAGGCCGAGGGCCGCATCCAGGTGGACCTGGTGGACAAGATTCTCTTCGACTCCGGCGAGGCGAGCCTGTCGCAGCGCGGGACGGAGGTGCTGGCGCGGCTGGGCGCGGTGCTCGCCAAGGTGGAGAACCGCTCCATCCTCGTGTCGGGCCACACGGATGATGCGCCGCCTTCGCAGCGGCTGGCGGCCACCTTCCCGACGAACTGGGAGCTGTCGGTGGCCCGCGCGGTGAACGTGGTGCGCTTCCTCGGAGAGAAGGCCAGCGTTCCCGCCAGCAAGCTGGTGGCCGCGGGCCATTCCGACACGAAGCCCGTGGCCAGCAACGCCACGACCAAGGGCCGCGCCCGCAACCGGCGCATCGAGATCCTCCTCATTCCGGATCTCCCCGCGGGCAAGCAGGGCGGGGCCAAGACGGCAGCGGACGCGCGCTAGTGCGCGTCAGGGCGTGCTCGGACGGTGAGGCGGTTGCCTGCGCTTGGAGAGGCGGAAGGACACCACCGCGAAGGCCACCGCCGCCACCACGAGCATCGCCACCCAGTACCAGAGCGCCGAGCTGTGGGTGACATACTGGTTCACCTTCTGGCTGTCCGTGATGGGCGCCGTCTGCGCGAGCGCCATCATGGGAGTGAGCAGGTACAGCACCCAGGCCGGAATCGTCGCTGAGGTCTTCATCGCCCCCCAAAGTTGGGCATGTGTCCGGAAGGGAACAAGCGGAGGGACCCGTGCTGCTCGCTCGGTGGCCAGGGGCTCCAGGAAGGGGTCCTGGCCCCGCCAGCGGCCGGCGATTCCACGCCTCCCCGGGCTTTTCCCCGCGCCCTCGAATCCCCGGGGGTGGGGGCGCCCACCGCGCGCGCTGGTGTACAACGACTCCGCCGGAGTGCTCCTGCTGTCTTGGACAGGACAGGGCGCCGGGAACCAGACGGCGGGTTCTCCCGCGCCGTCACGGGTGCGACGGCTCTCGGGTAGAGAGCGGCACGTCCGAACCACGAGGGTAGGGAACCCATGCCGTTTGATAACCACACGAAGAGCTGGGGCGGCCTCCGCTACCGGATGCGAATGGTCCTGGGCGTGCTGTTGCTCACGGCCTGCGGCGGTGAGCTGGCACCGGATTCGGACACCGAAAGTCCGTCGCCCGAGCTGGTGGCCCCCACGGCCGCGAGCACGCGCCCGCAGGGTCTGGGTAGCACCAGCAAGGTGCTCATTCTCGGCAGCTCGGTGACGGGGGGCGACAACAGTGTTGAGGCAGTGTCCGCCCGGAGCCTGGGCTACGCGGTGGATGTGGTCTCCAACTCCGCCTGGGCCGCGATGAGCTCAGCGGACTTCGCTGGCTACCGCGCCATCATCCTGGGCGACTCCACGTGTGGCGGCAGCTTGAGTTTGATCTCCGCGGCGTCGAAGAGCCGCAGCATCTGGGGCCCCGTGGTCGACGGCAACGTCATCATCGTGGGGACGGATCCCGTGTACCACTACAAGGATCAGGTCACGAAGAACGCCGTCGGGTTCGCCGCCGCTCAAGAGGGCAAGACGGGCGCCTATATCAACCTGAGCTGCTACTACCACGACACCGATCCCAGTACTCCGGTGCCGGTGCTGGAGCCATTCGGTACCTTCACCGTGACGGGCGTGGGCTGCTACGACGACGCGCACATTGTTGCCACGCATGCCGCTTTGTCAGGCCTGACGGACACCCTCCTGTCCAAGTGGAACTGCTCCGTGCACGAGGCCTTTGATTCCTACCCGGCCGCCAACTTCACGCCGCTCGTCATCGCGAGAGATCCAGTGAATGGTGCCCGCCTGCCGGGCTCGCAGGACTTCGCGAACGGCTCGCACGGAGTGCCCTACATCCTGGCTCGTGGTGCCATTCCCCTGCGCTGTGGCGATGGCGTGGTGCAGTACCCCGAGGAGTGTGACACCGGCTCCAGCAACGGTGTGCCGGGCACGCTGTGCTCGTCCGTGTGCCGCCCGCACTGGTGTGGTGACGGCACGCTGGACCCGGGCGAGCAGTGTGACACCGGCGCGGCCAACGGCTCCGGCTCGTGCAGCGCTTCCTGCCGTTCCGTCTCTACCAACCGTCCGCCGGTGGCTCGGTGCAAGGACGTGGCCCTGTCGGCTGGCTCTACCTGTAGCGCCCAGGTCCCCTCGGTGAATGACGGCTCGTATGACCCGGATGGGGATCCGGTGCAGTGTACCCAGGGGCTGGTTGGCTCTTTGGGGTTGGGCTCACACCTCGTGGGGTTGACCTGCCTTGATCCCTCCGGCCTGCTGTCGAGCTGCGCGGGCACGGTGACCGTCGCTGACACCACGCCGCCGAGCATCACCTGCCCGGACAACATCGTGGCCGAGTGCGCGGGCAATCGTCACACCGTCCTCTACGCCCCCGTCTCGCGCTTCAGCGACAACTGCGGGGCGCTCTTCGGTGGCCCCACCACGGGCCCCGTTGTCATCGTGGGCCAGACGGAGACCTTCTGGCACTTCGCCCAGGACTACGGCAGCAACGTCACCTCCTGCCCCTTCACCATGACGGTGCGGGACACCCTGGCTCCTGAGGTGTCGCTGGTGGGCGCCTCGTCGGAGATGCTCGAGTGCGGCGCGCCCTACGTCGAGGCGGGCGCGGTGGCCACCGACCGTTGCTACGGGGACCTGTCGTCCACGGTGACCGTGTCCGGCTCGGTCAACACCCGTGTGCCGGGCACCTATACCCTCACGTACTCGGCGAAGGACGGGGCCGGCAACGCGGGCAGCGTCACCCGGACGGTGACGGTGGTTTCGGACGCCTCCGGCACGTGCGAGGGCCGGGGTGGCAGTTGGATTCCGACGGGTGGCCTGGCCCTGCCCCGGCTGATGCACACCGCTACGCTGCTGGATGACGGCCGGGTGCTGGTGGCCGGTGGATTCAACACCACCTCCGAGCTCTACAACCCGGAGACTCGGACCTGGTCCGCCACGGGTAACACGCTGGCTTCTCACCGCGGCCACACGGCCACGAAGCTGCCGGATGGCCGGGTGCTCATCTCGGGCGGCGGTTCGAGCCCCATCACCAACGCCACCGCGGAGCTGTATGTGCCGACCCAGGGCAAGTGGAGCTCCGCGGGCCAGCTCAACACCCTGCGCTTCCACCATGCCGCTGTTCTACTGCCCAATGGCAAGGTGCTGGTGACCGGTGGTCGCGTGGGTGAGTACGACAACAACACGCTGGCCTCGGCCGAGCTGTATGACCCGGCCACGGGTGCCTGGTCCTATACCGGCGGCCTGAACACGGCGCGCGCCTTCCACACCATGACCCTGCTGCCCGATGGCAAGGTGCTGGTGGCGGGCGGCAGCGATGCTTCCAACAACTTGCTCTCCTCCGCGGAACTCTACGACCCGGCTACTGGAACTTGGACGGTGGTGGCGGGGCTGGGCACGGGCCGCGCTTCCCATACCGCGGTCCTGCTGCCTGGCGGCAAGGTGCTGGTGGCGGGTGGCTCGGGCTTCGACATGGCGCTGAGCGCGTCGGCGGAGGTGTATGACCCGGCTCGCAATACGTGGTCAGCCACGGGCAGCATGGGCTCTCCGCGCCGGTTCCATACCGCCAACGTGCTCCCGGATGGCCGGGTGCTGGTCGCTGGTGGCTACCACGAGCTGACGGGTCTCATGACCTCGGCCGAGCTGTATGACCCGGTCACGGGCACCTGGAGCGACACGGCGGCCATGAACGTGGACCGCTACTGGCACACCGCTACGTTGCTCAACGATGGCGCGGTGCTCGCGGTGGGTGGGGTGAGCAACCACGACCAGTCGTCCGCAGAGTACTACGACCTGACCGGGCTGTAATCCGTGTGTCTCTCGTTGGAGGCCCGGGAGGGCGGTGCTCGCCGCTCTCCCGGTGGTGCCTCCGAGTCTCGCACGGGTGGTGTATGGCGCAGGGGCCAGGGGTGATGCGGTCCCCGGGTTGTGGCCGCCCTCGTCCGCTGCTGTACTCCGGGCCCTCCATGAAGAAGCCCACTCCTCCTCCCGGAAGCTCCCAGGGACTGAGCCGCCGCACGCTCCTCGGTGGCGCGGCCGCCGCCAGCACGCTGGTCGCCCTGGATGTCCATGCGCAGCCCTCTCCGAGCAACGCCGCGCGTGCTCCCGCCCCCGCTCCGCACGGCGGCTCCTTTGAGCTCGAGGAGGCCACCGTCTCCGAGCTCCAGGCCGCCATGGAGTCGGGACGGCACACCGCTCACAGCCTCTCCGAGCGCTACCTCGCGCGCATCCAGGAGCTGGACCGCAAGGGCGACCTCCCGCTCAGGTCTGTCATCGAGCTCAACCCGGACGCTCTTGCTATCGCCGCGGCGCTCGATGAGGAGCGCAAGACGAAGGGGCCTCGCGGTCCTCTTCATGGCATCCCCGTCCTCATCAAGGACAACATCGGGACCGCGGACAAGATGCAGACCACCGCGGGCTCCCTCGCCCTCGTGGGTGCTGTTCCCTCGCGCGATGCCTTCGTGGTGGAGCGCCTGCGCGCCGCGGGCGCCGTCATCCTCGGCAAGACGAACCTCAGCGAGTGGGCCAATTTCCGCTCGACGCATTCTTCCAGCGGGTGGAGCGCGCGCGGTGGTCAGTGCCGCAATCCCTATGCCCTCGACCGGACACCCTCGGGCTCCAGCTCGGGCTCCGGTGCCGCCACCGCCGCCAACTTCTGCGCCGTGTCCGTTGGCACCGAGACGGATGGCTCTATCGTCTCTCCCTCGGCGGCGTGCTCGCTCGTTGGTCTCAAGCCCACCCTCGGGCTCGTGAGCCGCTCGGGCATCATCCCCATCTCGCACAGCCAGGACACCGCCGGCCCCATGACGCGCACCGTGGCTGATGCTGCCGCGCTCCTGGGGGTTCTCGCGGGCAACGACCCGACCGATGCCGTGACGGCCTCGAGCAAGGGCCACGCGCATGTGGACTACACTCGCTTCCTTGACCCCAATGGGTTGAAGGGGGCTCGCATCGGCGTTCCTCGCCAGCGCTTCTTCGGCTACCACCCCGCCACCGATGCGCTCGTCGCTCAGGCTCTCGAGCTCATGAAGGCCCAGGGCGCTGTCATCGTCGATGAGGCCAACATCCCCACCGCCTCGAAGATGGACGAGCCGGAGATGGAGGTGCTGCTCTACGAGTTCAAGGCCGATATCGAGGCCTACCTCGCTGGGCTCGGGGAACGGACCCGGCTGAAGACGCTCGCGGACCTCATTCGGTTCAACGAGGAGAACCGCGACACCGTGCTTCCCTGGTTCGGCCAGGAGCTTTTCCATCAGGCTCAGGAGAAGGGGCCTCTCACCGACAAGAAGTACCGCAAGGCGCTCGAGGCCTGCCGGAAGCTCTCGCGCGAGCAGGGCATCGATGCCGTCATGGCGAAGCACAAGCTCGATGCGCTCGTTGCTCCGACCCAGGCGTCACCAGGGCTCATTGACCTGGTGAATGGTGACCACTGGCTGGGCAGCAGTTCCACGCCGGCTGCCGTCGCGGGGTATCCCAGCATCACTGTCCCCGCTGGTTATGTGGCCGGTCTGCCCGTGGGCCTCTCCTTCATCGGGCGCGCCTGGAGCGAGCCCGTGCTCCTGCGACTCGCCTTCGCCTACGAGCAGGCCTCCAAGCACCGCCGCGCCCCTGGTTTCGCCCCGACCGCGGACTTGCGTCAGGTGCCCAAGGTCTAGCGGAGAGTCAGCGAGTTCTTTGAGTCGGTCGGGTTGCGCATGCTCCCTCTCCCTCTGGGAGAGGGCGGGGGGTGAGGGTTGTCCCTGTGTTCGCGGAACGTCCCTCATCCCGATGTAGCCACATTGAGGCTGGGAAGACCCTCACCCTAGCCCTCTCCCAGAGGGAGAGGGGACATCTCACGGCGGGGCGGGATGCGCCATGGCCTCGGGCGGGGCTGATTTTGGCTCGTACCGCTTCAGCACCGCATCGAGCTGCGCCAACTCGTTCGCGCGAAGGATAGGCGTCCGGGCGTACGTGGCTCGTGCCGCCATGGCGAGCTTCAGCACCCGCTCGGGCGTCTGCCTCGCGTCCCACAAGGCTCGGGCCAGCGCGGATTGGACGGTGGCCTGGTACTCGGGACGGCCCTTGTGGTTCGCCACGATCTGTAGCGCGCTCTCGAGCAGGGGAATCGCCTCGGTGGCCCTGCCCAGCTTGCGCAATGCCTCGCCCTTGCCTGCCATCAACAGCGCGCCTACCGGCGACTCCAGGTCCGCCGTCTTCTCGAAGAGCGTCCGCACCTGCTCGAAGAGGGTGAGTGCACGCGCGGGCTGCCCCAACTCGAGCTGGCTGTTGGCCACGTCCATGCGGATCAGCGACGTGTTGAAGTGCTCGGAGCCGAGGAATCGCTCGCGCAACTCCAGCACCTGCTGGCGCAGCCGGAGCGCCTTGTCATGCTGGCCCCGCACCGCGTGGAGCGTCGCCAGTCCGCTCAGGGCCTGCGTGTAGATGTGCTCCTGCTGCTGCGGATCCTTCTTCGTCAGCTCCAGCACCTGCTGGAAGGTCTGCTGGGACTGGTTCAGCCGCTCCAGCGACATCTGGGCCTCGGCCACCCGCACGAGCGACTGCAGCGCATCCGGGCTCTCCGGTCCCGTGAGTGTCCGGTACAGGCGCGCGGCCTCCTCGTAGTGCTCGAGCGACTCGGCGTCCCGGCCCTGCTCGCTGTCCAGCTCTCCCGCCGAGAGGTGGTAGTGCGCCCACTCCTCTGAGTTGGGCCGGAAGGCCCGCTTCACGATCTCCCGCACCCGGTCGAGGATCCGCCGTGCATCGGCGAGCCGCCCCTGTATGACGTACGTGTTCGACAGGTTCATCATCGGCTGGACGAGGAACGGGTGCAGGGGTCCGAGGTTGCTCTCCCCCACGGAGACGAGTGTCTCCAGGGCCCGCAGAGACTCGTCCATGCGGTCCAGGTTGCCCAGCGCGGCCAACGAGTTGCTGGCATAGCGCAGCGTCGTCGAGTGCGCGGGGCCGAGCGTCTGCTCCGCCAGCGCGAAGGCCTTGTCGAAGGACTCGTACGCCTCGGCGAAGTGGCCCTGCTGATAGAAGGAGAGGCCCCGGTTGTTGTGGTAGATGGCCCGCAGCTCCCCGTTCTCTCCCAGCCGGTCGAGCGAGGCCTGCGCGAAGGACTCCCAGCGGCGCGTCTCCTCCTCGGGACCGCGCTGGCTGTAGTAGCCCATCAGCCGGACGGCGGCGGAGGTGGCTACCGAGTCGTGCCGGGAGGCGTGCGCCAGCCACAGCGAATCGGTGAGCAGCGGGGGCACGCCCTTGTTCTCCCCGGAGATGATCTGCACCCACGCCTGCATGAAGAGCGCCTCGGCGTGCACGGGCGAGTAGCCCAACGTGGGCGCCTTCTGGGCCACCTCGGTCGCCAGCTCCAGGGCCTCCTTGAACTTACCGGCCTCGGTGAGCGCCTTGACGCGGGCGAGCTGGGCGCGCACCGCCTCCACGGCCTTGCGGGTGGTGGCGTCCTCGGGCGGCTTCACCTCGGACATGAGCGCCTCCACGTCCGCGCAGCCCCACAGCCGCCGCAGGGAGCTGGTGGCGAAGATGGCCTTCTCCACCACCGTCTCGTCCGCGTCGGTGAAGACCTCGGTGAGCGCGGCCAACTCCTGCCGACGGCCCTCCAAGCACGCCATGCGCAGGGACATGACGGCCTCGGACTGCTCGCCCCGGATGCGAGTGGCCGCGCAGGTGTCCTGGTACATGTTCCGCCACTCGCCGGTGTACGCGTCGAGCGCCTCGCGCACGCGCACCCAGGTGTCGCGGGCATAGTCCCGGCCCGTGGCGAAGAAGGCCTTCTCGATGGCTGCCTTGCTCCGTGCGTCCCAGATGCCCACCAGCTTCTCCGGGCCGCCGGTGCACAGCTGCGCCTGGCGCTGGTGCCAGGTGGACCAGGCCAGCACGCCCGAGCCCGTCACCAGCAGGCCGAGGCCCGCGACCGCCAGCCAGCGGCGGCGCACCCGAGCGGGGTCCCTCTCCAGGATGGTCAGCAGCGCGTCCAGCGAGGGGTAGCGGGCCTCTGGCGCCGTGTTGAGGGCGCGCAGCATGGCGCGGTTCACCCACGGCGGCACCTTGGAGTAGGGCGGCGGAGGGTTGATGCGCCCGGCCAGCACATTCTCCCGGCGCTCGCTGGGCGAGGCGCCTTCGAAGGGACGCACGCCGTAGAGGGCTTCCCACAGCGACACGGCGAAGGAGAACTGATCGCTTCGCGCGTCCGCGGTGGCGCCGCGGAACTGCTCGGGCGCCATGTAGGCCGGCGTGCCCAGCACCGCACCCCGCTGCGTCAGGTTCAGCTCCAGCAGGCTGTGCGTCTTGACCGGGCTGGTGTCCGGGGCCGGCGCCGCGGTGTCGGACACGGGCTCCGGTGGGGCGTTGTGCGGGCGCGCCAGTCCGAAGTCCGTCACCCGGACACGGCCGTCCTTGCCCACCAGGACGTTGGTGGGCTTGAAGTCGCGGTGGACGAGCCCGGCGGTATGCGCGGCGGCCAGTCCCCGTCCCGCGGCCAGGTAGGCGGTGAGCAGCTCCCTCCAGCTCCGCGGCTGCTCCCGCTCCCACTGCAGCAGCGTCTGACCATCCACCAGCTCCATGGCCATGAAGACCTGGGAGTCGTGCTGGTGCACGTCGTAGACGGCCACCACGTTGGGATGGGACAGCCGGGCCATGGCCTGCGCCTCGCGCAGCAGCCGGGCCCGTCCCGAGGTCATCTCGGGGCCTCCGTCGGGATCTCCAGGAGGCAGCAGCTTCAGCGCCACCTTCCGGTCCAGCACCGAGTCGTACGCGGCGTACACCATCCCCATGCCGCCCTCGCCCAGGGGATCCAACACCACGTACCGGTCCAGGGGCGTCCCCCGGCCGAGCGTGGGTGCCTCATGGGGTAGGGTGTGGGATTGAGGCCTTGCTGCGTCCCCCGCGCCGATGTTCACCGTGCGCCGGTCGTCCGTCACGACCGTGCGCCGGGGCTCCTCGGGCACGAGCGTGTGCCGGGGCTCCTCGGGCACGAGCGTGTGCCGAGGCTCCTCGGGCGCGAGCGTGCGGCGCTCGTCACTCACGAGAGTGCGGCGCTCTTTGTCATCGAAGGACTTCATGCGGCCTCGTTACTCCGCAGAATGTCACGCCCGCGTGGACGCGAGAACGCATCGTTACACCGATTTGGCAATCAACGCCCGGCGATGCTTCGTGGCAGGTTGGCTGGAGGGCGGACGGGCTCAGGCGGCTCGGGCCAGCCGCTGCAGCGCGTCCCCGGTGACGCGGAAGACGGTCCAGTCGTTCATCGGCACCGCGCCGAACGACTTGTAGAACTCGATGGAGGGCGTGTTCCAGTCGAGCACGGACCACTCGAAGCGCCCGCAGCCCCGCTCCACGGCGAGCTTCGCCAGGTGCGACAACAGGCGCTTGCCGTGCCCCCGTCCGCGCTGCTCGGGCAGCACGAAGAGGTCCTCCAGGTAGATGCCCGGCTTGGACAGGAAGGTGGAGTAGTTGTGGAAGAAGAGGGCGAAACCCACCACCTGTCCGCCGTCCTCGGCCAGGACGACCTCGGCGTAGCGCCGATCACCGAAGAGATGCTGCTGGAGGTCCTCCTCGCGCAGGACGACCTCGTGGGAGAGCTTCTCGTACTCGGCCAGGGCTCGGATCAGCCGGGCAATGGCGGGGACATCCGCGGGGGTCGCCGAACGAATCATGTGCGCGATGCTAACGCCCTGGCCGCGAGTGTGGGGCTGCTCGTGTCTTCTGGAGTGGGAGCGCCACCGCCGCTCGTAGTAGCGTCCGGCCAGCATCCGCACACCGGGTACGGGAGGGGCAGCACCATGCGCAGGTTTGAGTTCGTGGAGGGCACCAGCGCGAAGTTCTGGATGGCCGACGTCCAGGGTAACACCTTCATTGTGGTGTTCGGGCGGTTGGGCACCGACGGGCAGCGCAAGGAGAAGGAGTTCGACGACGAGGCGGGCGCCCGGCGCGAGTACGAGCGCAAGGTGGCCGAGAAGCTGCGCGAGGGCTACCACGAGGTGTCCGCCGAGCCCGCCCCAGCCCCCAAGGGCGCGAAGGGTGCGGCCGCGGCTGCTCCGAAGCTCTCGCTGCCTCCCCGGGTGCGTGGGGGCAAGCCCTCCGCCGAGCAGGTGACGGCGGCCGCCGAGGCGCTCGCCGCGCTGGACTCGCGGGTGGGGGGACGGAGCTGGCGAGTGTCGCTCCAGGCCCGCCGGGCGCGGAGTGCGCTCCGGGCGCTGGGCGGCGTGGACCCGGCCAGCCACCCGGCTCTGGGCCCGGTGTTCTCGTCGTTGATGGCGAAGGTGGTCGCGCCCCAGGGCGAGTCGCGGCTGCCGCTCTGGGTGGCCATGGAGCTGCTGTCCGAGCTGGAGGCCGCGGCCTTCCTCCGGACGCTGGAGCAGTGGAAGCGCGCGCCCGCTGGTGCGACGGCCCAGGCCGCGATTGGGCTGCTGTCCCGCCAGGCCGAGGTGCTCGGTGAGCCCGAGCTGGCACTGCGCCTGGGCTCGCTGCTGGAGACGCGGCCCCGGGCGAAGGGTGCTCCCGAGGAGGGCTGGGAGAAGCGTTGGAGCGCGCTGCGCCCGCACGTCGAGGGGCACCTGGTCTCAGGGGGCAGCTCGCTGCCGGCCCTCTTGCGCTCCCTGGATGCCGGAGGCGATGCCCGCCTCGCCGAGCGCCTGTCCCGTCTGGGCGGGTGAGCGGGTGGTACCCTGCGGGCCATGAACATGTCCCGCTGGTGTTGGCTGCCCGTGCTCGCGCTGTGCGCGGCCGGGTGTGCTTCAGGCAGAAGTGGCTCCCGTGCGTCCTCGGGCTCTTCCGCGGAGCAGCGCGCCGAGGCGCTGGAGGCGCGCAACGAGGAGCTGCGCGCGGAGCTGAGCCGCAAGAAGGCCGAGCTGCAGCAATCCTTCCAGGGGGTGACGCAGGTGGAGGGCGCCGCCGGCCTGAACAACCTGGGCTGCGTGGGAGTGGCTCCGACCAACGCGCAGGTGCAGGGGCTGCCCCGTTCGGGTGCCATCCATGCCCAGTTCCAGCTGCGCGGCCAGCCCCACCGCATGACGGCCACGTTCTCCTCGCCCCGGACGGTGGGCGGCTGGCGCGTGGCCCAGGGGAACTGCAAGGTGGTGGGGCCATGAAGGCGCGCTCCCTGGGCCTGCTGGTGCTATGGGCCTTCGCGAGTGCTGGCTGCGTCACCGACCCCGCCACGCGGATGCGGCAGGCCGAGAAGGAGAACCAGCGCCTTACCCAGGAGCTGGGGGAGACGGATCGGGCCCTCCAGTCCGTCTCCGCTTACACCGAGGAGCTGCGCTCACCCGGCAAGGCGGGGCGCTCCTTCACCATGTACTACTCGCCCGCGGCGCTGGAGCAGATGGCCTCGCAGCTGCTGCCCATGCGGATGGCCGCGCGCAACTTCCACAAGCAGCTCCAGGGTGAGGTCATCATCGAGCGCATCTCCGACGTGCGCTTCGGGCCGCTCAACACGCTCACTTGCCGCGCCGAGATGCGGGGGGACAACATCCGCTACACCGGCAGCGTCCCCAAGGCCTACCAGGCCGAGGTCCGCAAGTTCCAATCGGGCGTGGCCGCCGGCGTGGTGGCGGACCTCGTGGTGGAGCTGTCGATAAGCTCGGAGAACGCCCTGGTGGCCCGAGCCAACGCCACGAGGACGCGGCTCAAGGCCAACTCGAACAGCCAGGCGGAAGGCATGCTGCGGGATGCGATGAACGAGCGTGTGCTGCGCCTGCCCTTCGCCTTCGATCTCACCATTCAGGGCGGCAACGCCGTGCCGCGCCGGATGGTGCTCACCGCCAATCACCTGGCGGTGACGTACGCGCCGTAGCTCAGTTGCCGCCCGCGGCCGTGCTTTGCGCGGGCGCGGGAGCCGGAGCCGCCGCGTCCGCGACGCTCTTCGGCTGCTTGTCGATCTCCTCCGCCGGGTAGCTCTGGGCCGCCTCGAGGTAGCGCGGCGGCTTCACCTTGCGGCGGTCCTTCGCGCTGAGGCCCTCGGGTGAAACCAGCGTCGGCTCGCCTCCGGTGGCGGCGGACTGGACGACGTGGCCATCACAGAAGAGCCACTCGGTGCGGCCATCGGCGAACTTGCGCGCGTAGTACAGGTCGGTGCTGCCCACCTCGGGCGTCTTCGCGCACCACGTCTGGCGTGCCGTCTGCTCCCGCTGCGGCGCCTCTTCCTTCCACTTGCGCTGGACCTCCTCCAGGGCGAGCAACTGGCCACCACCGGCCAGCCGCGCCCGCGACTGCTCCAGCAGCTCCGTGCCGCGCTTGGCGATGTCCGGGAAGGCTCCGGACCTGGCGAAGCCGCACTTCTGCATCGCCTGGAGGTTGGTCTGGTGCACCTTCAGCACCTTCTCCAGCGAGCCCGCCGCCTCCTTCAGCAGCTCCACGGACCGTGCGTAATCCACCGACTGCGGGTTCTTCACCTGCTCCGTCTCGGACAAGAAGCGCGTCATCAGTCCGTTCATCGCGCTCAGCTCGTCCGTCAACCAGCGGGGCTCCGCGTCACAGATGTTGGACTTGGCTCCCGTGTAGTCGCGGTAGTCCGCGCGGGACACTCCCAGGCTGTACCGCTGCACCGGCACTACCTTCCCCGCCCCACACGCACCCAGCGCCAGGCTCATTCCTCCGACGATCCACAGCTTCCGGCTTACGAAATTCATGGCTGCGGACTCTATCGGACATGGTGGACACGGTCGATGTGCTGTGAGTTCAAATCAAGTTGGACTTTGGCGTGAAAATCCAAGTAATCAGAAATCTTGGGTGACGTG
Source organism: Archangium lansingense (assembly GCF_026626635.1). GTDB lineage: Bacteria > Myxococcota > Myxococcia > Myxococcales > Myxococcaceae > Archangium > Archangium lansingense. The sequence goes on along the minus strand of NZ_JAPNKA010000001.1, from coordinate 10,777,851 downwards.
GCTATCACGCGCTGAGAAGCGCTGGCCGCCTGCCTGGAGTCCAGCCAGAAGGGGAGGGGTTGGTACTCCGTAGCATCCTGCCCCCCCCTTTCGGACCGGCACTTCGCCCGTCCGGAGCTACCCCTGGAGATGATGGAATGAATCGCCTCATCGTTCGGCTCGCTGCTCTGACTCTGCTGTCGGCCTGTGCCCATACCGCGTCCACCGAGACGCCCGCGGCCACCGCGCCCGCTGCTGCTTCCGCCCCCGCTGCCGCTGCTCCAGAACCCACGGCCGAGGCCCGCAACCTGGCGCGCCAGGCGGATGCGTTGGCCATGCAGGGAAAGGCCGCCGAGTCGCTCCCGCTCTACCAACAGGCGTGGGAGCAGGGCGTGCGCAACGAGGGCGTGAGCTACAACGCCGCCTGTGCTGCGTCGCTCGCGGGCCAGAAGGCCGAGGCCCTCACGTGGCTGGAGCGCGCCGCTGACAGTGGCTTCGCCGCGGCTGGGCACATGAAGATGGATCCGGATCTCGCCTCGGTGCGCGAGGACCCGGCCTTCGCGCGCATCGCCGAGAAGGTGGCCGCCAACGAGGCGAAGCTCAGCGCGGCCCAGAAGCCGGAGCTGCGGGACGAGCTGCTGCGCATGGCGGACGAGGACCAGGTCGCCCGGCGCGCGGCGGGCGCGGCGAACTTCAAGGACACGGCGGTCAACGAGCGCATGAAGGCCGTCGACGTGAAGAACACCGCGCGGATGAAGGAGATCATCGCGCAGGAGGGCTGGCCGACGAAGACGCTGGTGAGCCAGCGCGGAGCACAGGCGGCGTGGCTGCTGGTGCAGCACGCGGACCTCGACCCGGCCTTCCAGAAGGAGTGCCTGGTGTTGCTGGAGAAGGCAGTGGCGGCGGGTGAGGCCTCGGGGGCGAACCTCGCCTACCTGACGGACCGGGTGCTGGTGGCCGAGGGCAAGCCGCAGCGCTTCGGCACCCAGTTCCATACGGTGGAGGACAAGCTGGTGCCTCGCCCCATCGAGGACGAGGCCAACGTGGATGCGCGCCGCGCGGCCGTGGGCCTGGGCACCATGGCCGAGTACACCGCGCAGATGCTGCGCATGGCCTCGGGCGGCAAGTAGTCCGTTGGTGGCTCAGCTCGCCAGGGTGATGGACCCTGGCGGGCCGATGTGCTGGGGACGAGGAGTCTCTGGGAGTGCGTAGTGGATGCGCCAGAGGGTCAGGTAGGCGCGGGCCTCTGCCTCCCAGCGAGAGTCCTCCCAGCCCAACTCCTGCTGGCAGATGGCGCGGATGACGGGCAGGTACGCCTCGCCTCCCCGCGGCAGCAGCAACCCCAGCCGTACGCGCCGCAGCAGCAGGTCATCCAGGTGGACGACGCTCTCGTTCCGGGCTGCCCAGCGCAGCTCCGCCCAGAGCGTGGAGGTGCCGGGGACGGGGTGCAGCTCCCCAGGACGGGCCGCGGCCACCAGCGCGGGTGCGTCCGCCCCATAGCGCCCTTGCAGGCGCGTGCGAGCCTCCGGGGAGAGAGACACCTCGTTCAGAGCGGGCGCCGTGCCGAGGAACGGTCCCTCTGGCTTCAAGGCGGCCAGCTCGGGAATCCGGCGCCGGAGGGCGCGCAGGGCATCGTGCGCGATGGCTCGGCAGGTGGTGAGCTTGCCGCCGGTGACGGTAACCAGCCCCTCTTCCTCGAGGACGAGGTGCTCGCGGGACTCCTTGGACGGGTCGCTCGCGCCGGAGGAGATGACAGGCCGCACGCCGGCGTAGCACGACACCACGTCATCGAGGGTGAGCCGCAGCGAGGGGAACCGGGACTCCACCGCTTCCATGAGGTAGGCCACCTCCTCGGGGGAGATGGAGGGCTCCTGGTCCAGCGAGGGGTGGTGGTCCAGGTCCGTGGTCCCGATGAGCGTGGAGTCCTCCCAGGGCATGATGCACACGAAGCGGTCGCCGCGCGGGTGCCGGAAGCTGATGCCGTGCGAGAGGGGAAACCGCTCGGACGAGAAGACGAGGTGGCTGCCGCGCAGGGGGCGCAGCTTGGGGGCCGCGGACAGGTGTGCTCGCACCGAGTCGGCCCACACGCCCGTGGCGTTGACGACGGCCCGGGCGCGGACGGTGGCGGAGCGCTGCCCGACGGTGTCCGTCAGCTCGACGCCCGCGACCCGGCCTTCCTCGCGGAGCAGGCCAGTGACACGCACGTGGTTGAGCGCCGAGCCTCCCGCCGCCACGGCCTCACGGAGGATGCGCAGCACCAGCCGTGCGTCGTCGACCCAGGCCTCGTCGTAGGGGACGCCGATGAGTCCCTCCTCCTGCACGAGCGAGGGCTCCAGCTCACGCAGCCGGTTGGAGCCATGGTTGCCGCGAGGCCACCTGCCGGTGAGGAGCTCGTACAAGAAGATACCGGCGCGGCCCTGCCAGTGCTTGCCGCCCTCCTTGGGGTGGCTGGCGAGCATGAAGTCGAGGGGCACCACGAGTCCGTGGCCCTCGGCCATGAGCCGTTGGCGCTCGCGAATGGACTGGCGGACCAGGGGCACGTCGCCGTTGGCGAGGTAGCGCAGACCTCCGTGGACGAGCTTGCTGGAGCGGCTCGAGGTGCCCCAGGCGAAGTCTCGCTGCTCGACGAGCAGGGCCTTCAATCCCGCGCGCGTGGCCTCGCGGAGCACGGAGGCGCCGGTGATGCCGCCTCCGATGATGAGCAAATCCCAGGGCCGTGCCAGCGCTCCCCAGAGCGCCTCTCGTTCAGTGAATGCGGACATGGTGTTGCGACTCCCCCCTACGGCCTGTGCTCAGACGAGCTTGCCCGGGTTGAGCAGGCCCTCCGGATCGAACGTTCCCAGGAGCTGCCGGATGGCGGAGAGGCCGAGTGCGCCTTTCTCCGCTTCCAACCAGGGCCGGTGGTCCGTGCCTACTCCGTGCTGATGGCTGATGGTTCCGCCGTTGGCAATCATGGCACGGCTGGCGGCTGTCTTGAGCGCGAGCCAGCGTGCATGGGTCTCCCCGGCATCCGTCCCCAACCGGAAGATGAACGTCGTGTACAGGTTCGAGCCGGTTGGATAGACGTGCGACAGGTGCGTGAAGACGAGCGCTTGCTCGCCCTGGTCCTCGAGGGCCCCGCGGAGGGCGCCCTCCACGGCGGTGAGCAGGCGAGGGACGTTGCTCCAGGAGGTGGCCGTCTCCACGGTGTCCACGCCCCAGCCTCGCTCCCAGGCGGCGTTGCGCAGGTAGGGGGCGCGGAAGCGGCCCTTGAGCCACTTCTGTCCCAGCAGGGGGATGCGCACGCCGCCATGCCGGCCCGCGATACCCATGGCGGTGTGCTCGGCGGACTCCACGGTGCGCTGGCTGCCGGACACGCCGAGCACCAGCATGCAGCCTTCCGAGCCGACACCCCACAGGGAGAGCGCACCGGACAGCAGCCCCACCATGCGCGGGTGGCCGGACAGCGCCAGGTTGATGGCCGTCTCCTGGGCGGTGCTCAGGCGCAACATGGAGAGCGGAGTCCCGCTCTGCACCAGCTCGCGGACGGCGGTGCGAGCGCGCTCCCAGTCGGGGAAGAAGAGGGCGTGGAAGTCCTCGCGCTCGGGCCGCGGAGAGATGCGCACCGTGGCCTCGGTGAGGATGCCCATGCGCCCCTCGGAGCCGAGCACGAGCTCACGCAGGTCCGGCCCGGTGGCGCTGGCGGGGAAGGAGGGGAGCACCATGGTGCCGGCGGGGGACTCGAGCCGCCCTCCGGTGAAGAGGTTCTCGATGCGTCCGTAGCCGAGCGACTGCTGCCCGCGTGAGCGGGTGACGATCCATCCACCGAGCGTGGACAGCTCGAAGGACTGGGGGAAGTGCCCGAGCGTGTAGCCGCGGGCGCGCAGGGCGTCCTCGAGCTGCGGGCCGCTCACTCCGGCGCCGAAGGTAGCGAGCCGGTCCTCTTCGGAGAGCGAGTGGAGCTGCTGGAGGTGCTCCAGGGACACGGTGAGCACAGGCGCGTCACCGGGCGCGACGTTGACGTGACCGACGACGCTGGTGCCTCCGCCATAGGGGATGAGACGGGCGCCCGCGTCGCGCGCACAGGAGAACAAGGCGCGCACTTCCTCGGAGTTCCGGGGGAAGGCGACACCGTCTGGGAAGGCGGGAACGCGCCCGCTGCGCATGACGATGAGGTCGGGGAAGCTCTGCCCGCGCGCATGGCGCAGGCGGACCTCGGGCTCGGTGGAGACGAGCGGGTGGGGCGGGAGCCGGGAGGGAGGGACGGAGGCGAGCACCTCGGCGAGAGAGGCATCGCGGGGAGGGATTCCGGGCCCGACACGTTGAGTGAGGACAGCCGCGGCGGAGTCCGGCAGCGGGTAGCTGACGGCGGCATCTCCCCAACCATTCCAGCGCCTCACGACTGCCTCCTGGCGAGTGCGCTCGGCCCTGGCGCTCCTCACGATGGAGGGCAGTGTGCTGGGAGCCCCCATCGCTGGCAAGGGCGGGCTCTCGCAGGGTTCGCTCCAGGAGGACCTCGCTGGAGATGAGGTTCGAGGCAGCGCCCTGGTCATTACCGGACACCCCTCCGGCAACAGCCTCGGGCTGATTGTCGCTCTCCGGCCAGACCTTCTCTTGCGCCGTTGTCTGGTACGCGCAGCAGCACCTATCTCACCCGTCTGCCATGGCCCTGCTCGCCCTTCTCCTCGTAGGCTTTGCCTCCTCCTCCCTGGCGCCTGTTGTCGTCAGGGTGGGTCGGCGTGCCAGCGGCCTCGTGCTCGGGCTGGTGCCCCTCGGCCTGACCGTATGGCTGGCCACGTTCGTGCCCACCGCTCTCTCCAGTACGCCGTCCACCTTTCATGCGGACTGGGTACCCGAGCTGGGCCTTGCCCTCACCCTGCGCGCCGATGGGCTGGCCCTTTTCATGGCCCTGCTCATCTCCGGGTTGGGCACCCTCGTCGTCATCTACTCGGGGGACTACCTCCGGGAGCATCCCCGGCTGGGGGAGTTCCTGGGGTGGCTGCTGTTCTTCATGGCCTCCATGCTGGGCCTCGTCCTCGCGGACAATGGCCTGCTCCTCTACGTCTTCTGGGAGCTCACCACCATCAGCTCCTTCTTCCTCATCGGCTTCGAGAGCGAGAAGGAGGAGGCACGCCAGGCCGCCCTGCGCGCCCTGCTGGTGACGGTCCTCGGGGGCCAGGCGCTGCTGCTGGGGCTGTTGCTCCTGGGCGCGGGGGCTGGGACGCACACTCTCTCGGCGCTGCCCGCGGCCGGGCCTGCCCTGCGCGAGAGCCCGTACTTCCTCGCCATCCTCCTGCTGGTGCTCGGCGGTGCCTTCACCAAGTCCGCTCAGGTGCCCTTCCACTTCTGGCTCCCCGGGGCGATGGCGGCGCCTACTCCGGCCAGCGCCTACCTGCATGCGGCCACCATGGTGAAGGCCGGCGTGTACCTGCTGGCGCGCCTCTCTCCCGTGCTGGGCGGCACGCCCGTGTGGCAGGGGACGCTGGTGGCCGCGGGGCTGGTGACGATGGTGGTCGGGGCCCTGCTTTCCTTCGGCCAGACCGACCTGAAGCGGGTGTTGGCCTATGCCACGGTGAGCGTGCTGGGCACGCTGGTGCTGCTGCTGGGGCTGGGCACGGCCTGGGCGGCGTGGGCCATGGTGGTATTCCTCGTGGCGCACGCCTTCTACAAGGGGAGCCTCTTCCTGGTGGCGGGCGCGGTGGACCACGGGACGGGCACGCGCGAGCTGCCGCGGCTGGGCGGGCTGGGGCGGGCCATGCCCTTCACCGCGAGCGCCGCGGGGCTGGCGGCGCTGTCCATGGGGGGCTTTTCGCCTCTCTTTGGCTTCATCGGTAAGGAGCTCGTCTACGAGGCCTCGTGGCGCGCGCCGGGCGGCGGAGTGCTGGCGCTGGGGGTGGGGCTGGGCTTCGCGCTGCTGGTGGGCACGGCGCTGCGCGTGGGCATACGCCCCTTCCTGGGCCTTCCGCGTGAAGGTGGGCTGCAGGTGCATGAGGCCGGGCCCGCCCTCTGGGGACCCTCGTTGCTGCTGGCGGTCGGCGGGCTGGTGCTGGGCCTGGTGCCGGGCCTGGCCGAGCCGCTGCTGGTCCGCGCCGCGCGTGACATCGCCGGCTCCGAGGGGAGCATTCCCCACCTCTCGCTCTGGCACGGGTTGACGCCGGCGCTGGGGCTGAGCGTCGCCAGTCTCGTGGTGGGAGGAGGAGCCTTCGCGCTGCGCGGCCCATTGCGGCGGGCACTCGGCGCGCTGCACCTGGAGCGCTGGGGCGCAGAGCGCCTGTACCACCTGTCCATCTCCGGGCTGACGCGGCTGGCGGACGTCCAGACCCGGGTGCTGCAGAATGGCTCGCTGCACCGCTACACCTTCATCACGGTGGCCGCGCTGGTGGGGCTGCTCGCCCTGGTGCTCGTCTCCCGGGTCCGTTGGCTCGAATTCCCTCGAGAGGAGCTGCGCCTCTACGAGGCGGTGTTGCTCATCCTGCTGGTGGTCTCCGCATGCGTGGCCATCCGGATGAAGTCGGTGCTCACCGCCGTCATCGCGCTGGGCGTGGTGGGCCTGGCCGAAGCCATGGTGTACGTGTTGCTGGGCGCACCGGACCTGGCGCTGACGCAGGTGGTGGTGCAGACGCTCACCGTCATCCTCTTCGCGCTCGTCTTCTCGCGCTTTCCGGTGCGGGCCCACCGCGAGGAGCACTCGCGCCGGTGGGATGCGGCCCTGTCCCTGGCGGCCGGCGGCCTCATTACCTGGGCCCTGATGAACATCACCGCCCAGCCTCGTCACACCGAGCTGGCCGAGACGTATGCCGCCCGCAGCGCCCGGGACGCCCATGGGTTGAACATCGTCAACACCATCCTCGTGGACTTCCGGGCACTCGACACGATGGGAGAGACCACCGTGCTGGCCACCGCGGGGCTCGGCGTCTACCTCCTCTTCCGCAAGCAGCGGCAAAGGAGCCAGGCATGAACCCGGTGGTGCTACGCACGGTGGCGAGGATGATGACGCCCGTGCTGTTGCTCCTGTCCCTGGTGATGCTGGTGCGTGGGCACGACGCACCGGGTGGGGGCTTCGTGGGCGGGCTGCTGGCGGTCTCCGCCTTCATCCTCTACCTCATCGCCTGCGACGTGAAGACGGTGCAGCGGCTGGTGCGGGTCCATCCGGTGATTCTCATGGCGGTGGGGCTGCTGGTCCTCCTGGGCAGCGGCACGCTCCCCATGCTGCTGGGCCGACCCTTTCTCACCGGGCTGTGGACGTCCGTGCCGGCGCCCTGGGGCGGCCAGGTGGACCTGGGCACGCCGTTGCTCTTCGACCTGGGGGTGTACCTGGTGGTCTTCGGCACGGCGCTCTGCTTCATCCTCTCCATGGAGAAGGGCAGCGAGGAGGAAGAAGACAACCAGAGGAGGGGCATCTAGATGGAGACGGCCCTGGTGCTGTCCATCGGCGTGCTCTACTCGGCCGCCATCTACTCCCTGCTGCGCCGCAGCGCGGTGCGGTTGGCGCTGGGGCTGGTCCTGCTCGGAAGCGCCACCAACCTGACGCTGTTCGTCACCAACCGGGTGACGCGGGCCAACCCCCCGCTGCTGCCACCGAGCGGCGTGCCGCCCCTTCACCTGATGGCGGATCCATTGCCCCAGGCGTTCGTCCTCACCGCCATCGTCATCAACTTCGGCTTGCTGGCGCTGTTGCTGGTGCTGGTGCACCGCACCGATCAGGCGGTGGGCAGCGACGACATGGACGAGATGCGCACCGAAGTCCCTCCTTCTTCCTCCCACCCACCTGGCGAATGAGCGCGCTCCTCATCCTTCCCATCCTCCTGCCCCTGATCGCCGCGGCGCTGTGTCTGTTGCTGCCACGGCGGGCAGGACCACGCCGCGTCCTGGCGCTGGCCGCCACGTGCGGCCTCTCGGGTGTGTCCGCGGCCCTGTTGTGGGAGGTGTGGCACGTTGGCGCGCTGGCCCTGCGGGTGGGCAGCTGGGAGGCCCCCCTGGGCATCATCCTGGTGGCGGACCTGCTCGGTGCGCTGAACGTGCTGCTCTCGGCGGTGATGACGCTGGCGGGGGTGGTGTACTCGGCGGGCTCGCTGGAGCCGCGGCAGGAGGCCGGGGCACATTACCCGCTGGTGCTGGTGATGGTGGCCGGGGTGTGCGGCGGCTTCCTCACCGGGGACCTCTTCAACCTCTTCGTCTGGTTCGAGGTGATGCTCGTCGCCTCGTTCGTGCTGCTGGCGCTGGACGCTGGCAGGGCGCGGCTGGAGGCCTGCCTCAAGTACGTGACGCTCAGCCTGCTGGGCTCGGCGCTCTTCCTCACCGCCCTGGCCTTGCTCTACGGGCTGGCGGGGACGCTGAACCTGGCGGTCCTGGCACAGCGGTTGCCCAGGTTGGAGTACCCGGGTCTGGTGACGGTGACGGCCATGCTGCTGCTCATCGTCTTCGGGCTGAAGGCGGGTGCCTTCCCGCTCTTCTTCTGGCTGCCGGCCTCGTACCACACGCCCCCGGTGGTGGTGACGACGCTCTTCTCCGCGCTGCTCACGAAGGTGGGCGTCTACGCGCTCTTCCGAACCTTCTCCCTGCTCTACCCGGGGGACACGGACTTCACCCACCGGGTGCTGCTGGCCATGGCGCTGCTCAGCATGGTGACGGGCGTGCTGGGCGCGGTGGCCCAGTACGACTTCCGGCGGTTGCTCTCCTTTCACATCATCAGCCAGATCGGGTACCTGCTGGCCGGACTGGCGTTGTTCTCTCGGGTGGCCCTGGCGGCGGCCATCGCGTATTGGGTGCACTACGTCTTCGCGAAGTCCGCGCTCTTCTTCGTCACCGGGGTCACCTGGCGGGTGTCGGGCACCCATGATTTAGCCCGGATGGGCGGCCTGGCGCGGACCCACCCGCTGGTGGCGGCGCTCTTCCTGGTGCCCGCCCTCTCGCTGGCGGGCATCCCTCCGCTCTCGGGCTTCTTCGCGAAGATGTCGCTCATCCGTGCGGCGCTGTTGGGCGAGGCCTGGCTGGTGGCGGGCACCGCCGCGGCCGTGGGGCTGCTCACGCTGTACTCGATGATGAAGGTGTGGCGCGAGGCCTTCTGGAAACCACCGCTCCAGGAGGCGCGGGGAAGCGCGGGCCCGGCGGCGCTGCTGGGGCCCTGCGTGGCGCTGGCGCTGGTGATGGTGGCGCTGGGCGTGGGAGCGCGTCCCCTGTTCGTGCTGGCGGATGCCGCGGCGGAGCAGTTGTTGAACCCGAGCGCCTACATCCAGGCCTCGCTGGGAGGTGGAGCATGAGCGCCTTCCTGTGGAACGTCGTCCTGGCCTTCCTTTGGGCCGCCATGCTGGATGAAATCACCCCCACCAACCTGGCCATCGGCTTCGGGGTGGGGTTGCTGCTGCTGGCCTTCTCCACCACGCAGCAAGGTGCCTCCCCGTATGCCATGAAGCTGCTGTACGTGGGCCACCTGCTGGCGCTCATCTTCTGGAACGTGCTCACCGCCAACTGGCGGCTCGCCCACGAAATCCTGACCCCGGGGGTGAACAACCAGCCGGCCATCTACGCCTACGAGATGGAGGCCCGGACGGACATGGAGGTGACGCTGCTGGCGCTCATCGTCAGCTTCGCTCCGGGCTCCCTGGGGCTGGACGTCTCGCAGGACAGACGGCTGCTGTACGTGCATGTGATGTTCACCACCACGCGGGAGCAGTTCACCCGGAACCTCCGGGAGCAGGTGGAGCGCCCGCTGCTGAAGGTGCTGCGATGAGCATCTGGTTCGAGATGCTTCTGCGGGGCGTGTTGGTGACCCTGGGGCTGGCGGCGCTGCTCTCGCTCTATCGGTTGGTTCGTGGGCCGTCGCTGCCGGACCGGGTCGTGGCGATGGACCTCATCTCCCTCCAGATTGTGGGAGGCATCGCCGCGTATGCGGTGCTCATCGATGAGCCGGGCCTGCTGAACGTGGCGATGGTGCTGGCCATCATCAGCTCGCTGAGCACCATCGCCATCGCCCGCTACCTCTCCAGTGGCGTCACCGAGAACAGTGGCGAAGAGGAGGAGTCATGAGGGAACTCATCACTGCGTTCCTCCTGGTGTTCGGCACGCTGGGAATGCTGCTGGCGGGGTTGGGCATGGTGCGGCTGCCGGACCTCTTCATGCGCATGCAGGCGACGGCCAAGGCCGCGACCATCGGACTCGGCGGATTGCTGGGCGGGGCGATGGTGGCGATGTGGAGACTCAATGTCGTGGCGCTGGTGCTGCTCACCCTCATCTTCACCTTCGCCATCATCCCGGTCGCCGCTCAGCTCATCGCCCGGGCCGCGTTCCGCATGGGCGTGCCGCTGTGGGAGCGGACCCGGGAGAACGACCTGTCCCGGAAGAAGCCCTTCCGGACGCGCTACTTCATCGACTAATCCCTTTCAGGTAAGTCCGTGAAGAGTGCCTGCGGCAATTTCCCCTCGCCCCCCGGGAGAGGGAACATTCATCCTCTTTGGTCACGTTTCTGACGGGGATTGGAGCGGCGGCTTTTCGGCGCCCGCTCTCCACGTTCCTGGTGGGGCGGAACGACGAGGACATCGCAGGGTACTTCTCGCAGCACATCTCCCGCGACGGTCCCCAGCATGGCGTGTGCGACACCGGAACGGCCATGGGTTCCGAGCACCAGGAGATCGGCGCGTCTCTGGGTGACGGTCTTCGGAATGACCGTCCTGGGCGAGCCATATCGCACGTAGTGCCTCCAGCTCACCTCCTCGAGCCCGGGAACCCTCCCCGAGAGCTGTGCGAGGCTCATCATGCTCGCGATGCGATGGACGGCCTGTTTCTGGTAGTGCCGCCGGTGCTCCTTCGACTCCTCCTGCGAGAGGCTCGGGTAGATGAGCCCATGGATGGGTGGATCGTAGGCGTGCACCAGGGCGAGCGGGGGGCGCGGCGCAGGAATCATCTGGAACCCGAAGGCGAGGATCTCCTGGGCCGCCAAGTCGTCATCCAGCGCGAACAGAGGTCGCTGATAGGGGCTGCGCGCCGGAAGACGCACGACCAGCACTGGGAGCCCGGCCTGTCGGATGACACGCTCCGCCGTCGAGCCGATGAAGAGCTCGCGGAGGGCGCGTCTGCCAACCCGCCCCATCACGAGCAACTCGGCTTTCACGGACCGGGCGCGCCTGGCGATCTCGACGGTGGGGGTGCCGGTCTTCACGACGGTGGTGAGCTCGGCCGTCCTCGGGAGCTCTCGTGCCAGTCTCCTGCGGATGTCCTCGAGTGCCTTCCGCGCATCGCTCTCGGCACGCTGTCTGGCTCCTCGCGGAAGCAGTTTCGGGACGACGTGCAGCAGGGAGACCCGCGCAGTCTTGGTGAAAGGCAGCAGCGCGGCTCGTTCCACCACCCGCTCGGAGTTCGGGCTGAGGTCCACGGGGATGAGCACTGAGCGAATCATCCAGGAGTCGTACCACCCGTCAGCGCCGGGGTATGCCTTCCCCGCATGCGTTGAGTGAGGGGTTCAACACTCAGATGAGCCCGTCCCAGCCGTGGTCATGCTGGCGGAACGCGCCGCGGATGCGTTCCACGATGGCCTCGGGCAGCGGGCCCTTCTCGAGGGCGTGCACGTTGCGCTGGAGGTTCTCCATCCGCGTCGTCCCCACGATGCAGCTGGCCACGCCGGGCACGAAGGCGGCGAAGCGCAGGGCCAGCTCACTCCAGTCGAGGCCTTCGGTCTCCAGCCCCATGGCGCGCATCCGGCCCCAATACGTGGCGACATCGGGAGCCGAAGGCCGCTCGCTGTGACGCCAGGGCGCATTGCCCAGGGGGCGCTTGGCGATGACCCCAATCCCTTTCTCTCGGGCCACGGGCAGCGCCCAGTCGAGCACCTTCTGGTCGAAGAGATTCACGGACGTCTGCACGGAGCCGAAGGCCCCCGAGTGCAGCGCCCAGCCCAAGGGGGCGTTCTCCCCCGAGTACGCGGCCACGCGCACCTTGCCTTGCTGCACGGCGTGCCGAAGCGCGTCCACCACACCGGGGCGCTCCAGCACGTCCACGGGGCACGAGTGGAAGTGCACGAGGTCGAGGACATCGGTGCGCAGCCGGCGCAGGGCCAGGTCGATGCCCTGGGTAATACAGGGGGCCGTCCAGTCCTCCACGCCGGGCACGCCATATCCACACTTGGTGGAGAGCACGAAGTCCTGCCGCCGCCCTTGCAGCGCGCGGCCGATGCGCTCCTCGGACTGCCCGTAGCTGGGGGCGGTGTCGAGGAGGTTGATGCCCGCGTCCAGCACGCCCTTCAAGAGGGCCTCGGCCTCGGACTCGGACAGCTCTGGACTGCCCACCGGCCCTGCTCCAAATCCCAGCGCGGAGACCTGCAGACCGGTGTTGCCCAGAGGACGGCGAATCATCATGTGCTCCCGCTTCCACGCGCGGCCAGGTCGATGAAGCCGCGAATCCAGATGAGGTTGATGGCGTGGCAGGCTTCTAGCGGAGTTTTCGTGGTGGTCTCCAGTGCCGTGGTGTGCGGCACGCCGCAGCGCATGAAGTAATCGGTGACGCTGCCATCGTGGTACTCGATGAGTCCGTCCGGATCGGCGCGGTTGTGCTCGTCCACCTTCTCGTTGCGGATGACCTGGGCGTGCGCCGAGGCGGCCTTCATGAGGGGCCGGTAGGCGTTCTTGTCCCCGAAGGTATAGGCGTAGGTGGCGGGCTCCGGCAGGTAGTTGTCCTGGTGGATGTCGAGCGCCGCGGCGGGAGCGGGGTAGCGCGCGATATCCGAGCGCACCGCGCGCGTCTCCTTGGGCCCACCCTCGTAGAGCGCCCAGCGCAGGATGGACTCATCGCGGGTGAGCTCGCCCTTCCACACTCCGGGCGCCGTCTCGTAGCGCATGAAGTCGTTGTTGGGCTTCTCCCCGCTGCGGTTGTACCGGGTGCCGTCCACGAAGCCCGAGGGGTTGATGCACGGGTACACGCGCAGGCCCACGTCCCGTTCGCGGGCGTAGGCGGCGATGTCCGCGAAGTAGTGGCACAGCGTGAGCGGGCCGGCGGGCTCCTCACCGTGGAAGCCGGAGGTGATGACCAGCCAACGCTCGCCGGGTGTCGTGAGCCGGAAGAGTGGGTACTCGACACCACCCTCGACGACACGGGCGTATTCGTTCACCTCGGCGAATTGGGCGTAGCCGCGGATGCGGCGGCTGTACTCGTCGTAGTTCTGGGGCACGCCTCCAGGGTACTCATTGGAGGCACGCCCCGAACTGTTCTCCGGGTCGATTGTGCCCGGATGTGTGCATGGATGGATAAGCGGAGGTCGGGGGGGCGCTAGCGAGCGTTCATGTGCTCACGGACGTGGCCCGTCACCTGCTGGCGCTGCTCCGGGGTGAGGATGCGGTGGGCCTCCAGGGCGGCGTCTGCCACCTTGTGGGCGAAGGCGCGGAAGGCGTCCACGCGCGCGTCCACCATGGAGTGCACGGCCCGCGAGTCCGGGTTGGCCGATTCCCACTGGTCCAGCATCTGCGTCCGGGCCCCCTTGTTCTCCTCGAAGAGGCGCTTGCCGTCCTCGAAGAGCGAGTCCTTCAGCCCGTGGATGGCCTGCTTCTGGTCCTCGGTGGCGTTCAGTTCCTCCAGCCGGTCATCCAGCCGCCAGGAGATCATCTGCTTCACGCGCTCGGGGTCGCGAGGGCCGCCGAAGTGGCCACCGCCGAAGTGGCCACCGCGGAAGCCGGTGAGGAGGACAAAAGCGAGGACGGCGGAACCGGCGACGAGCAGCTTGTTCTTCGTGGTCATGACATATGCTCCCAGGGCCTAGGAGGCCCGCTTTCTGTTCGTGGACGCCGTCAATCGGCGACGGTGTACAGAATGCGAGAGGCCCGTTGCGGGCGCTTTGGGGTGGGGTAAAGAAGTGTGAAGCCCGCGCGGGAGGCTCCGGCCCGGCGTGGACTCCGGCCCCACACGCCTGCCCGGCCGCCCGGCGGGAGGGCTTCTGAGGGGCTTCTCAGATGCCAGGCCGTGTAGGTGGTGCCCAACCTGATGGCTCCTTCACGCACTGTGCGGGGCGTGGCACAAGGCTCCGGGGCCGATTTTCAGGCTCCAGACGCGCACCAGACGCGACGCTTGTCCAGAAACTGGCGGGCGTCTCCACGCTGAACAAATGTGGTGCTAGGCCCTCTTCTCCTGACTACTTTCCAGCCATGTCCTTTACCCACCTCCACCTGCACTCCCTGTACTCGCTCCTCGATGGGGCGATCCGGATGAAGGACCTCATCAAGACGGTGAAGGAGAAGGGGATGACGAGCGTGGCCGTGACGGATCACGGCAACATGTTCGCCACCATCGACTTCTACAAGAAGGCCAAGGACGCCGGCATCAAGCCCATCATCGGCATGGAGACGTACGTCGCCGGTCCGAAGGGGCGCAAGGACCGCACGGAGAAGGTGGGCCACCACCTCATCCTCCTGGCCAAGAACAAGGACGGGTACGACAACCTCAAGTACCTCTCGTCCATGGCGTACCGCGAGGGCTTCTACTACCACCCGCGCATCGACAAGGAGCTGCTGAAGGACCACAGCAAGGGTCTCTTCGCGCTCACCGCGTGCCTGGGTGGTGAAGTCACCGGCGCGGCCTTCCGCGGAGACATGGACCACGCCCGCAAGGCGGCGCTCGAGTACAAGAACATCTTCGAGCCCGAGCACTTCTTCCTCGAGGTGCAGTCCAACGGGATGCCCGAGCAGGAGAAGGCCAACGAGAACCTGAAGCAGCTCGGCCGCGACCTGGGCATCGGGCTGTGCGCCACCGCGGACGCGCACTACATCAAGAAGGAGGACGCGCGCGCCCACGAGCTCCTCATGTGCATCGCCAGCGGCAAGACGCTCGCGGATGGCAAGCGCATGAAGCACTCCACGGACAAGCTCTACGTCACCAGTCCCCAGGAGATGCTGGAGTACTTCAAGGACACGCCCGAGGCTGTTCACAACACCCAGCGCATCGTCGAGCAGATCAACCTGGAGCTGAAGCTGGGCAAGCCCATGCTGCCCACCTTCAAGGTGCCCGACAGCCACACGCCGGACAGCTTCATGGCGGAGCTGGCGCGCGCCAACCTCGAGGAGCGTTTCAAGGAGATCGACCTGGCGACCTTCCGCGCCGGCCAGCCGCCCGTGGACCGCGAGCCCTACAAGGCCCGCCTGGAGCTGGAGATCGGCGTCATCCAGAAGATGGGGTTCAGCGGCTACTTCCTCATCGTTCAGGACTTCATCAACTGGGCCAAGCAGCACGGGATTCCGGTGGGTCCGGGCCGTGGCTCGGGCGCTGGTTCCCTGGTGGCTTACTGCCTGCGCATCACCGACCTGGATCCGCTCCCGTACAACCTGCTCTTCGAGCGCTTCCTCAACCCCGAGCGCGTGTCGATGCCGGACTTCGATATCGACTTCTGCCAGGACCGGCGCGACGAGGTCATCAAGTACGTGGGCCGGAAGTACGGGGAGAACAACGTGGGGCAGATCATCACGTTCGGCTCGCTCAAGGCCAAGAGCGTGCTGCGCGACGTGTGCCGCGTGTTCGCGCTGCCCTTCAGCGAGGGTGACCGCATCGCCAAGCTGGTGCCCGAGGTGCTCGGCATCACGCTCAAGGAGGCCATCGAGCTGGAGCCGCGTCTCAAGGAGATGATGGAGAAGCCCACCGCCATCGGGCAGGTGGAGGGCAAGGACGTCACCACCAAGGACGTGTTGGAGATCGCCCTCGCGCTGGAAGGCCTGCACCGCCAGCCTGGCATGCACGCGGCCGGTGTCGTCATCGCCGACAAGCCGCTGTGGGAGTTCGTCCCCACCTACCAGCCTCCGGGGGAAGACACCCTCATCACCCAGTTCGCCAAGGACGAGGTGGAGGCGGCGGGCCTCGTGAAGTTCGACTTCCTCGGCCTCAAGACGCTCACCGTCATCCAGAACGCGCTCAACCTCATCAACCGCAACCCGCCGGATGGCAAGCCCATCCTGCGCGATGACATCCCACTGGTGGGGGACGCGGAGGTCTGGAAGCTGATGGCCGAGGGCGACACGGCCGGCGTCTTCCAGATGGAGTCCAGCGGCTTCACCGAAATGGTGATGAAGCTCAAGCCGTCCTGCTTCGAAGACGTGGTCGCCGCCGGCGCGCTCTACCGCCCGGGTCCGCTCGACTCGGGCATGGTGGACGTCTTCATCAACCGAAAGCACGGCCGCGAGCCGGTGACGTACCCGCACCCGGCGCTGGAGCCCGTCCTCAAGGACACCTACGGCGTCATCGTCTACCAGGAACAGGTGATGCAGATCTCCCAGGTGCTGGGAGGCTACACCCTGGGCCGCGCGGACCTGCTGCGCCGCGCGATGGGCAAGAAGAAGGCCGAGGTCATGCAGGCCGAGCGGGCCGGCTTCCTCGAGGGCTGCGCGAAGAACAACGTCGACCTGAAGGTCGCCGGAGAAATCTTCGACCTCATGGAGAAGTTCGCCGAGTACGGCTTCAACAAGAGCCACTCGGCGGCCTACGGCCTCGTCACCGTCCACACGGCGTGGCTCAAGGCGCACTACCGCGTGGAGTTCATGGCGGCCCTTCTCACCAGTGAGAAGGACAACACCGACAAGGTGGTGCTGCACATCGGCGAGGCCCGGCAGTCGGGCGTGCAGGTGCTGCCGCCGGACATCAACCAGTCGGACCTGGCCTTCGGCGCGGTGGAGGGGAAGATCCGCTTCGGCCTGGGCGCCATCAAGGGCGTGGGCGAGGGCGCCATCGAGGCCATCGTCGAGGCGCGCAAGGAGGGCTCCTTCAAGAGCCTGTTCGACTTCTGCGAGCGCGTGGACTCGCGCAAGGTGAACCGCAAGGTGCTCGAAGCGCTGGTGAAGGCCGGAGCCTTCGACTTCGAGAACCGCCCGCGGCGGCAGCTCTTCGAGAGCATCGAGCGTGCGATGAGCCGCGGCTCCAGCAGCCAGAAGGACAAGGCGGCGGGGCAGAGCTCGCTCTTCGGCATGCTGGGCGGTGGCTCCTCGGGTGGCGGTGCCGCGATGAAGGACGACTACGTCCAGGCGGAGGAGTGGCCGGAGAAGGAGCGCCTGTCGCTGGAGAAGGAAGCCATCGGCTTCTACGTGTCGGGCCACCCGCTGCACCAGTACGACAAGGAGCTCAAGCGCTACGCCCGGCCCATCACCGCGGTGGCGCGTGCGCGCAAGGACGAGAAGCTCACCATCGCCGGCATCGTGGCGGCGCTGCGCGAGCGGCCCACCAAGACGGGCAAGCGCATGGCCTGGGTGACGCTGGAGGACCTGTCCGGCTCCATCGAGCTGGTGTGCTTCCCCGGCAAGGACGGCACGCGCAACGTGATGGGCAAGGACGGCAAGTGGTCGAAGCAGGGGCCCAAGCCCGGCTTCGAGCAGTGGGAGTCGCTGCTCAAGAGCGATGACCCCATCCTCGTGACGGGCACGGTGCAGATCAACCAGCGCGACGAGGACACGCCGGTGGTCGAGCTCATCGTTGACGACATCCAGAGCCTCAAGGCCGTGCGCGAGAAGCGCACCAAGCGGCTGGAGTTCCGGCTGCCGGTGGACCTCGCCACGGACGAGCGGATGGAGAAGCTGGCGAAGATCGTCAAACAGTACGAGGGCGCCACGCCGGTGGCCGTGAGCCTGCTCTTCACCAACGAGGCCGAGGCGCTCATCGGCAGCACCTCGCTCAAGGTGCAGGTAAGTGACGAGCTCATCCAGTCCGTGGAGCGGCTCTTCGGCATGAAGGTGGTCGAGTTCGGCTGAGCGCGGGCGTGGACGCTGCCCGCCCGTTCTGCTCAAGTGGCCCTTCCTCGCGAGGGAGGGTCTGAATGACGGCGACATACCAGTCTCTTCGCATTGAGCAGGCGGACGGCATTGCCGAAGTGGTGCTCACGGGTCCCGGCAAGGGCAATGCGCTCGGGCCGGCCTTCTGGCTCGACATGCCCGAGGCGCTTCGGGTGCTCGACGCCGATGAGTCGGTGCGCGTCATCATCCTGCGCGGTGACGGCGCTCACTTCACCTACGGCCTGGATTTGATGGCGATGTCGGAGTCGCTCGGGCCGCTCATCCTGGGCGAGGGCAACCTCGCGCTCGAGCGCACCCGGTTGCTCCAGCTCATCGAGAAGATGCAGAGCGCCACCGAGGGGCTCGCCCGCTGCCGCAAGCCGGTGCTGGCGGCGGTGCATGGCTGGTGCATCGGTGGTGGCATGGATCTCATCGCCGCGTGCGACTTCCGCTTCTGCTCGCGGGAGGCGAAGTTCTCCCTTCGTGAGGTGCGCGTGGGCATCACCGCGGACCTCGGCGCCCTGCAGCGGCTGCCGCGCATCATCGGCGAGGGGAACACCCGCGAGCTCGCCTATACGGGCGGGGACGTGGACGCGGAGCGCGCCCTCCAGATGGGGCTGGTGAACCGGGTCTTCGCCACCCCCGAGGAGCTGCTGGCCGAGGCGCGCGCCACCGCGCGGAAGATCGCCGAGAACCCGCCGCTCGTGGTCCAGGGGGCCAAGCAGGTGATGGAGTATTGCGCGGACAAGTCCGTGGCGGACGGCCTGCGCTACGTGGCGGTGTGGAACTCCGCCTTCCTTCAGTCGCAAGACCTCGCCGAGGCCTTCGCCGCGTTCGCCGAGCGGCGGCCTCCGCGCTTCCAGGGGAGATGAATCACATGTCGGACGTGTTCAAGTCGGGGCTGCTCCAGGGCAAGGTGGCGTTCATCACCGGTGGCAGCAGTGGCATCAACCTCGGTATCGCCGAGGCGTTCGTGAAGGCGGGCGCCAAGGTGGTCATCAACGGCCGCAACGTGGAGAAGCTGGAGGGGGCCGTGAAGGGGCTCCAGCAGCACGGCACCGCCATGGGCCTGCCCGCGGACGTGCGCAGCTACGAGTCCGTGGAGAAGGCCATGAAGGCGGCCCGCGATGCGTACGGGGAGCTCGACATCCTCGTGTGTGGCGCGGCCGGCAACTTCCCCGCCCCCGCGCTGGGCATGTCCTCCAACGGCTTCAAGTCCGTGCTGGAGATCGACGTGCTCGGCACCTTCAACGCCTGCCGCGCCGCCTTCGAGCACATGCGCAAGCCGGGCGCCTGCGTGCTCAACATCTCCGCGCCCCAGGCCTACCTGCCCATGGCCATGCAGGCCCATGTCTGTGCCGCCAAGGCCGGCGTGGACATGATCACCCGCACCCTCGCCATCGAGTGGGGTGGGGTGGGCGTGCGCGTCAACTCCATCACCCCCGGTCCCATCGAGGACACCGAGGGCATGAACCGGCTCGCTCCCAGCGACGACACTCGCAAGAAGCTCACCCAGGCCCTGCCCCTGCAGCGCTTCGGCACCAAGCAGGACATCGCGCAACTCGCGCTTTTCCTGGCGTCCGATGCGGCCTCATACATCACCGGCTCCATCATGGTGTGCGACGGAGGCCAGTCGCTGCTCGGCTCCGGTCTCATGCTCCAGGCCATGGGCATGTGAGCCCGCCGCGGCCAGAGGAAGCAGACGGCTTGATCTGCCCGCATTGAGTTTTTCCAGGTAGGGAGTGTCTGGTACAAAGCAATTCACGCCCGTTTGGTCTGCGGCGGGCGGAGTGCCCCCCTCTTTGCCTGGAGCTGTTCATGACGCATTCCCTCCCACCTTCGCGCGGCTGGTCGCGTGGAGCGTGTTGTTGTTCGGTCTGTCGATGGGATGTGGGGGAGGGTGTGGAGGAGATCCCATCGTCAACCCGCCGCCGCGGGAGATGCCGGACGCGGACCGCTCGACGGTGGCGGTGAGCAGGACGCAGGGAGTCCGCGCCAATGGCGAGGACTCTGTCGACATCCAGGTGACGGTGCTCAAGTCGGACGGGACGCCGTTGTCGGGCCGGACGGTCCAGGTGTCGGTGTCCGGCGAGGGCAACACGGTGGCGCAGCCCGCGGGTCCCACCGATGCGCAGGGCCTGGCGGTTGCGAAGCTGGTCTCCACCGCGGTGGGCGTGAAGACGGTGACGGCGTCGGTGGAGGCCGAGGGCGGCGCGGTGACGCTGTCGTCACGGCCCACCGTTGAGTTCATCCGCCTGCCCGCCTCGAAGCTGGTCTTCACCGCGGCGCCTTCCTCTGGGACGGCGGGCGTGGGGCTGGGGGCCTTCGAAGTCTCCATCCAGAACGCCGATGGGGACACCATCAGTGACGCGACGGACACCGTGACGGTGGCGATCGGCTCCGGTCCGGGGACGGCCACCCTGAATGGGACGTTGTCGGTGGCGGCGGTGAATGGCGTGGCGCGTTTCGACGGCTTGGTGATCGAGAAGGCCGCGCAGGGCTACACCCTGTTGGCGAGCGCCGGGAGCCTCACGGGCGCGACGAGCTCCACCTTCGACGTGGTATCTGCCGCGCCTGCCCAGTTGGTGCTGAGCCACTCGGGGCTGCCCGTGACGGCGGGCTTCGCGGAGAGCGTCGAGGTCGTCGTGCGCGATGCCTTCGGCAACGATGCGGCCGGCTACACCGGCACCGTGCACTTCTCCTCAGATGAGGGCTCGACCACGCTGCCGGCGGACTACACGTTCACCGCGGTGGACCAGGGCCGCCATGTCTTCACTGGCGGCATCACGGCGACGCGCGCGGGAACTCGGCGGCTGACGGTGACGGACCTGGCGCAGGCTGCCTTCACTTCGTCGCTGGAGCTCAACGTGGTGCCGGGGCCTGTGAGCAAGCTCGTCTTCGCCGAGACGCTGGCCAACCGCTCGGTTCGTGCATCCTTCGACGTGCAGGTGGTGCTGACGGATGCGTTTGGCAACCGGGTGCCGGCCGGCGATCCCTCCGTGACGCTCTCGGCCAACAAGGCGGTGACGGGCCTGGGTCCCGTTGCGCCAGTGGATGGTGTGGCCACCTTCACGGGCCTCTCCAGCACCGAGGAGGGCACGGGTTACATCCTGACGGCCTCGGCTGGGAGCCTGGCCCCCGCGCCCAGCAATCCCTTCAACATCATCGACGATGTGCCGCCCTCCAGGCCGGTGCTCGCCCAGACGGCCAACACCAACTCGTCCGTCACCGTCTCCTGGGAGCCGGTGGGTGATGACGGGATGTTCGGCACGCCTTCCAGCTACGAGCTCCGCTACTCCTTGTCGGACATCGTCTCGGACCTGGACTTCCAGAACGCCACTCCGGTTTCGGTGGCGGCCCCCACGTCGTCCGAGACCACCCGGGTGGTGACGATCCCGGGCCTCCTCTCCAACACCACCTACTACGTGGCCCTGAAGGCGACGGACAACCAGGGCAACGCGGCGCGCTCGACCACGCTCGCGGCCTCCACGAGGAACCTGACGGCCACCCAGCTCGCCTTCGTCGCTCAGCCGGCGAACGGGAAGGCCGGCGTGGCGCTGGCCCCCATCACCGTGGAGATCCGGGATGCCGCCGGACTGCGCGTCGACAACGCGGCCCTGGCGGTGACGCTGACGGTGCAGGGCACCACGGGCTTCGGTCCCTTCACCGTGACGTCGGACAAGGGCGTGGCCACCTTCAGCAACGTGCGCATCGACACGGCGGGCCAGGGCTACACCCTGCGCGCCACCGCGATCTCGCTCACCCACGCGGATAGCCAGCCCTTCGACATCGCTCACGCCGACGCCGCGCGCCTGGAGCTGGCGGGGCTGGGTTCAACGGTGCTCGCTGGCGCCGACAACACCGTGACGGTGTCGGTGCGCGACGCCTTCGGCAACCTCGCCGAGAGCTATGCCGGCACGGTGTCGTTCTCCTCCACCGATACCGCCGCCAGCACGCCGTCGCCCTACACCTTCGTCACCACCGACAAGGGCCAGCACACCTTCGGCCAGGTGGTGCTGCGGACCTCGGGCCCGCAGTCCCTCACGGTGTCCGCCTCGGGCCTGGTGGACGCCAGGCAGGACACGACGGTGGGCCATGCGAACCCGAGCACGCTGCTGCTGACCGGGCTGCCGGCCGAGCTGCGCGCGGGTGATTCGCCCCAGGTCTCGGTCGAGGTGCGGGACGGCTTCGGCAACCGGGCCACGGGCTACACCGGCACGGTGGTCTTCAGCTCCACCGACAGCAGGGCCACGCTGCCGAGCGAGTACACCTTCGTCGCGGCGGACCTGGGCTTCAAGCAGTTCCCCGTGACGCTGGTGACCGCGGGCGCTCGGTCCGTCACGGTGGAGGACAAGGCGACTCCGGCGACGCTCAACGCGAAGGCCGATACCACGGTGAAGTGGGCCCCGGCGGCGAGCCTCGTGCTGGAGGCTCCGAGCTCCGTGGTGGCTGGTAACCCGCTGAGCATGAAGGTCACCGCGACCGATGCCCATGGCAACACGGTGGAGGACTACGCCCAGACCGTGACCTTCTCCGCGGATACCGACAGGGTCACCCTGCCGGCGGCCTATCCCTTCACCCTCGCGGACCTGGGCAGCCGCCGGTTCGACTTCACGCTGGAGAAGGCCGTTCCCACCCAGCTCACCGTGACGGATGGGGCGGGCCTGAGTGCCACCCATTCCGTGTCGGTCTCCGCCTCCTCCGCCGCTTCGCTCGAGCTGGTGGCTCCCTCCGTGCCCGTGCAGGCGGGTGTCTCCTTCAACGTCGACGTGACCCTGAAGGACGCCTACGGGAACGCGGCCACCGGCTACGCGGGCACCGTCGGCTTCACCTCGAGCGACGCGCAGCTGGTTCCCCCCGCGGACGGCGTCTTCACCGGCGGAGAGGCGGGTCACAGGACCTTCGCCGTCACGCTGAAGACCGCGGGGGCGCAGTCGTTGACCGTGAGCGATGTCGCCAGTCCCTTCCTGACGGCGACGGCTTCCTCCCTCCAGGTCGAGTCCGGCCCGGCCCGGAAGCTCGCGTTCCGCGACCCGCCCACGAACGGCAAGGTCCGCGCGGCGCTGGCGCCGGTGACCGTGGTCATCACCGATGAGTTCGGCAACACCGTCGACACGAACACGCCTGACATCACGCTGGCCCTGGCCGGCGGCAATACCTCGGCCGTGCTCAGCGGGGGCTCGCCGGCCGTGACGCCCGCGAATGGCCTCGCGACCTTCGCCACCCTCACCGTGGACCAGCAGGGCACGGGCTTCCGGCTCGACGCCACGGGCGGGGTGTTGACCGGTGCCAGCAGCACCACGTTCGACATCGTGGACGACGTCGCGCCGGGAGCCGTGTCGCTCAACCTGGTGGACAAGACGAGCGTCCAGGTGGAACTGCACTGGTTGGCAGTGGGTGATGACGGGATGGCCGGCATCGCCTCCAGCTACGAGCTGCTCTACGCGACGAGCCCCGTCGCCACCGCGCCGCCCGGCACCGTCACGTCCGTGGCCCTGGGCCAGCCCCAGGCTCCGACGCTCGATGAGTCGGTCCTCATCACCGGGCTGAGCCCCGGCACCACGTACTACTTCCAGTTGAAGGTGACGGACGACGCCGGCAACACGGCCATCGCCACCCTGAGCACGGCGACGACCGCGGACCCGTGCGCCGGCTACGTCTGCCCGGTGCCCGCGCCCACCTGCTCCCCGGATGGTGTCTCGTATGTCACCTACACGGTGACCTGCGTCGACGTGGCGGCCACCCCCACCTGCCAGCAGTCGGAGACGCCCACCGCCTGCCCGGGTGCCAATGCCGTCTGCTTCAACGCGGCGTGCGGCACGGCGGCCAGTCCGGAGGCCAACCAGCTCAGCCTCTCCGAGCTGATGCACTCGCCCTCGTCCGGCGTCACCGAGTACATCGAGCTGACCAACAACACGGGCAACCTGCTCAACCTCAACGGCCTCACGGTCCTCTACAGGAACAGCGCGAGCCTCACGTCCTCGTTCGTCGTGGGCTCCGGGAGCAGCGTGCCGCAGGTGGTGGGCCCCAACGGCACCTTCGTGCTGGCGCAGAACAAGGACACCGCCTCCAACGGTGGCGTCTCCGCCAACTACGAGTACGGCAGCGGCTTCGACCTGGAGGGCTCGGGGCATTTCGTCCTCCAGACCCAGTCCGGCGTCACGGTGGAGGACTTCCAGTACACGCCGTCCTTCCCGCAGACGCTGGGCAGGTCGATGAACCTCTCGGCGCTCGTGGTGGGGACCAAGGCCTCCGCGCAGCAGTGGTACTGGTGTGACTCGGAGTCGCCCATCCAGGCGGGTGGCGACCTCGGGACGCCCAACGCCCGCAACTCCACCTGCGGCATTCCGGAGACCCCGGCCGTGGAGTGGTGCAACCTCCAGTACCCCAAGACGTTCCCGTCCGGTGATGGCAACTACCCGGCCACTGTCGCTCCGGGCTCCTCGTGGGACATCTTCAGCCACTCCTACTCGCCGGGCGTGACCAACAAGAACACGGTGGGCAACGACTACTACCCGCACGTGTTCTCCGAGCTGGGTTACGGCACGGACCCCGCCGACCCGGCGGGCTGGACGTGGACGCCGGCCTCGCCCAACGGGGGCTACTCCAGCGCCTCCAGCAACGACGACGAGGCGATGGGCATGCTGAGCATCGCCACCTCGGGCACCTACCGTTACGGCTTCCGCTACCGCATGTGGAATCCGGCCACGAGCAGCTACTCCGCCTACGTGTACTGTGATCAGAACGGTGTGACCACGCCGCCGGCCGGCACCTACGGCACCGTGACGGTTGCCTCGCTCGTGCTGACGAACCACGTGGTCATCAGCGAGTTCTCGGGAGGCAATGGTACCGGTACCGGCGCCACGGATGAGTTCATCGAGCTGTACAACCCGACCGACAGTCCGGTGGATCTCAATGGGTGGACGGTGCAGTACAAGTCGGCCACCGGTACCACCTACTCGGGCTCGGTGACGATCAACTCCACCACGGCTCCTTTGGGCACCATCATCCAGCCCAAGGGGTACTTCCTGCTCGGTGGCGCCAACTACAGCGGCTCGGCCAGCGCCGATGCCCGTTACGCCTTCGACTCGTCGGCATCGACCACGGCTGGTGGTCACGTGCGCATCGGTCCCGGCCTCGTCGGGAGCAATGTCAATGACCCGAACACCGTGGACAAGATGGCGTGGGGCACCGGGAACTCGCCAGAGGGCTCGGCGGCTCCGAGCCATCCGGCGGCTGGTGGCAGCCTCGAGCGCAAGGCCTACAGCACCTCCACCTCCGCCACCATGGCGGACGGCGGTGCTGACGCCAGCCATGGCAATGGCACCGACTCGGACAACAACGCGAACGACTTCGTCACGCGTGCGGTGCGTCAGCCGCAGAGCTCCCAGAGCCCCGGCGAGTTGCCGTAACCCGCCGCTCGTCCAGCGGAGGTGAGAAGAGGCCGCTCCGGGTGACCGGGGCGGCCTCTTGTTTTCTGGCGTCCGCATCCGCACGGGTTGAACTCCGTGCCGCCAGGTGATGCACCCGGGGTGAATGGTGTCCCAGTATTCCCAGGTGTTAGATGGCGGGTGCCTCCACATCCGGAGGCGTGAGGGGGGGAATCGTCTTGGAAAGCGCCTGGGTCACCTGTCCGTCCTGCCAGCTCAATCACCGCGGCCGTCCCGAGGGGACGTGTCCACGGTGTGGTGGCGCCATCGGAGTGGCTCCAGAGGGTTTCTCCCCACCGGCACCGGCTGGCGAGGCCGCGGCGCTTCCGTTGAACGCCGGTGAGTTGGCTCAGGACTCCGGCTCCGGGGAGGTGGATCCGGCGCTGCGCCTCGCGGGCGGCGTCCTCCTTCTCAATGCCGTGCTCGTCCTGGCGGAGCGGGTGCTGCTGTCCGGGCCTGTCGGGAACGGGCCGGGCGGAGCGGGCGCGGGCCTCGTCTCCGCCGTCATCGATGCCGGCCTGGGCATCTCGCTGCTGACCGGGAACGATCGCTACCGGAGCCTTGCCTCCCTGCGCGCCGCGTTGGGGCTGCTGGTCTTCACCGGGCTCCATGCGTTCCGGGGGGACATGGTGTCCGCGGCGGTGCAGCTCTTCTTCTCCGGCTCGCTCCTCATGCTGCTGGTCGGAACGCCGTCCGGGCTGCGCCGCACGCTGGCGCTGCTGGGGGTGAGTCTCTGCCTGCTGCTGGAGGGGGCGGGGCTCTACTCCCTGCGCACTGGCCGTGACCTGTTCGGCGGCGTGTTCTCCGGCGCCCAGGAGGTGAAGGGCGGCGTCATCACGGGACGGAAGTTCCCCTTCCGCATGAATGTGCCGGGTGCATCCTGGCGCATGCGCAGCGAGGAGTCCGCGGCCAAGGACAACCCGCTGGTGGATCGCTGGCTCATCCATCCCAAGACGGGGGCCAACCTGCTTCTCATTGGCGAGGAGATTCCCGCGGGCAGCCAGGTGAACCTGGACGCGTTCGGGAAGGCCGTCGTCAACAACCTCCGCAAGGGGATGAGTGTCTACGAGACGCAGCCGCCCGTCTGCGACAACTTCGGGGGCATTCCCACCTGCCTTATCCGCGGCAGCGGCAACGCGAACATGGTGGCGGTCGAGTACGAGATCCGCGTGTTCTCCACGCCGGGCGCGGCCTACCAGTTCATCGCCTTCGGCCCCACCGAGAGCTTCTTGCCGCTCCAGGACGAGCTGCGGCAGGCGGCGCAGTCCTTCGCCATCGAGTGAACCCCGGCTTCGGGGGACCTCGGGGCGAGGGGAGGGAGCCCGCGGCGTCAGCGCGCCGCGGGCACCTGCGAGGAGCTCAGGGACTCACGAGCCCACGGGGGTCTGCTTCACCTGCCAGATCTCCTCGGCGTACTGCTTGATGGTGCGATCCGAGGAGAAGATGCCCGCCTGGGCCACGTTGTGGATGGCCATGCGCGTCCACTTCTCCTGGTCCTTGTAGGCCCGTGCCACGTCCTGCTGCCTGGCCGCGTACGCGCCGAAGTCCGCCAGCAGCAGGTAGCGGTCCTCGTTGAGCAGGCCGTCCACCAGCGGCTTGAAGAGGTGCTTGTCCTCCGGCGAGAAGAAGCCCGTGGCGATGAGCTCCAACGCCTCGCGCAGCTCCACGTTGCGCTCGTACTCCTCGAGGGGCTTGTAGCCGGCACGCTTGCGGGCGATGACCTCGTCCGCGGTGAGGCCGAAGAGGAAGAAGTTCTCGTCGCCCACCGCCTGGCGGATCTCCACGTTGGCGCCATCCAGCGTGCCCAGCGTGAGCGCGCCGTTCATCATGAACTTCATGTTGCCCGTGCCGGAGGCCTCCATGCCCGCGGTGGAGATCTGCTCGGACACGTCCGTGGCGGGGATGATGCGCTCGGCGAGGCTCACCCGGTAGTTGGGCACGAACAGCACCTGCAGGCCGGTGGTGCCCGCGTCGCTGTTGACCACCTCGGAGATGCCGTTGATGAGGCGGATGATGAGCTTGGCCTCGTGGTAGCCCGGCGCCGCCTTGGCCCCGAAGAGGAACACCCGCGGGGCGATGATGGTGCTCGGATCCCTCCGCGCCTTCATCCACAGCGACACGATGTGCACCGCGTTGAGGAGCTGGCGCTTGTACTCGTGCAGGCGCTTGATCTGCACGTCGAAGATGGCATTCGGGTCCAGGTCCACCTGGCACGTGTCGCGGAGGTACCGGGCCAGGTCCTCCTTGTTCTGCTTCTTCACCTGGGCGAAGGCCTTGCGGAACTCCGCGTCCTCCGCGAGCGGCGCCAGCTTCTGGAGCTGATCCAGGTCCGTGGCCCACCCGCCGCCGATACGGCTGGTAATCAGCTTGGACAGCCGCGGGTTGCTCCACGCCAGCCAGCGCCGGGGCGTCACGCCGTTCGTCTTGTTGTTGAAGCGCTCGGGGAACATCTCCGCGAAGTCCGGGAGCACGTCTCGCTTCAGCAGGTTGCTGTGCAGCTCCGCCACGCCGTTGACGCTGTGGCTGCCCACCACCGCCAGGTGCGCCATGCGGATCTTCTTCTCCGGGCCCTCCTCCACCAGGCTCATCCGCCGCATCCGGTCGCTGTCGAACGGGTAGCGGATCTGCACCTGCCGCAGGAAGCGGTGGTTGATCTCGTAGATGATCTCCAGGTGGCGAGGCAGCAGCCGCTCGAAGAGCGTGGCGGGCCACTTCTCCATGGCCTCGGCCAGGAGCGTGTGGTTGGTGTAGCCGAAGGTGGCCTGGGTGATGGCGAAGGCCTCGTCCCACTGCAGGCGCTTCTCGTCCACGAAGACGCGCATCAGCTCGGCCACGGCGATGGCCGGGTGGGTGTCATTGAGCTGGATGGCCGCCTTGTTGGGGAAGTCGCGGAAGTCCGTATGCGTCTTGAGGTAGCGCCGGACGATGTCCGCGATGGAGCAGGCGACGAAGAAGTACTGCTGCTTGAGGCGCAGCTCCTTGCCGGCCTGGAAGGCGTCGTTGGGGTAGAGGACCTTGGAGATGACCTCCGAGTCGTTCTTCTCCACCACCGAGCGCTCGTAGTCACCGGCGTTGAAGAGGAGCAGATCGAACTCCTCGCTGGCGCGCGCCTGCCACAGCCGCAGGGTGTTGACGGTGTTGTTGCCGTAGCCGGCGATGGGCGTGTCGAAGGGTACGCCGATGACCGTCTTGCCGCCCACCCAGCGCGCCACGGGCCGGCCGTCAGCGCCCTGGTGGTGCTCCACGCGTCCGAAGAAGCGCACCGGCACCGCCTTCTCGGGGCGGACGATCTCCCAGGGGTTGCCGAACTTCAGCCACTCGTCGGCGCGCTCCACCTGGTAACCGTCGACGATGTCCTGGGTGAAGATGCCGAACTCGTAGCGGATGCCGTAGCCCATGCCGGGGTAGCCCAGCGTGGCCAGCGAGTCGAGGAAGCACGCCGCCAGCCGTCCCAGGCCGCCGTTGCCCAGACCCGCGTCCGGCTCCATCTCGACGAGCGTGGAGAGGTCCACGCCCATCTCACGCATGGCCTGCTCGGCGGCGTCGTACATGCCGATATTGATGAGGTTGTTCCCCAGCGCGCGACCCAACAGGTACTCGGCGCTGAGGTAATAGGCGCGCTTCACGTCCTGCTCGTAGTAGGTGCGGGCCGTGCGGACCCAGCGGTCCGCGAGCCGGTCGCGCACCGCGAGCGCCAGGGCCATGAAGCGGTCGTGGGCGGTGGCAGTCTCCGGGTTCTTGCCACGGGAGAAGCGGACGTGCTCGAGCACGCCCCGGCGCACGTTGCGCGGGTCCAGCCCGGTGCGGCTGGGCTCACGCCCCGAGTCCTGCGTGTCGGACGCGGAGGTGGGCGGCACTTCGGCGGGAGCGAGGTTGGACATAGTCGTGGGACTCTTCATGCGATGTGAGGCGGGTCAGGGTATCTGGCACCGCGTTGTCTCGCACCGAAAGAAAAAATGCGTGCTCCCAGGGCGAGCAGGCGCGCCCGGCATCCCTTCTGATCCGGAGTTGCGGGCTGCCGGCGAGCGCGTTTTGAGGAGGGCGGGCGAGGGGAGAGAGACTCCGCCGATCACTCGCCGATCTGGCGAAGAGTCTGGTAGGAAGCGAGAGCATCCAGGTTCTGCCCCCGGCCTGGGACCCGGAAGGTTCTTTCATGCCTAGTGACAAGAACGACCTCGCTCGGCGGATAGCCATCTGCAAGCCCGAGGACACCGTGCGAGGCTTCATCTTCAAGGCCGTGTATGGCCTTGTGGAGCAGCGCGTGGGCAGCGCCGGGACGGATCGCATGCTGCAGCAGCTGCGCATCAACAAGATGCCGGTGGACTTCTTCTCCTACCCGGCGGCGGACTTCCTGCGGATGCTGTACACGGCGGCGGACGTGCTCGAGCCGCAGTACCCCACCATCGAGGACGCCATCCGGGCGTGCGGGGCCTCGACGGTGACGGGCTTCTTCAAGTCCTACGTGGGCAACACGCTGATGAAGCTGGTGGGGGTGGGAGACCCCAAGCGCGTCTTCTCCTCGGTGGACACCATCTATTCCACGCTGGTGAGCTACGGGAAGCGCTCGTTCGAGGACCTCGGGGAGAGCCGCATGCGCCTGCACTACCGCGGGGACATGCAGCCCATCTACTTCCACGAGGGCGCCCTCACGGAGGCGCTGCGCGTGCTGCGGGGCAACGGCTCCGTCACCGGGACGGCCGTGGCCCTGGACTACGGGCAGTACGTGCTCGAGTGGACCTGAGCACGTACCCCGGGCCGCTCAGCGCTTCTGCCCAGCCCAGAAGATGTTGGTGTCCGTCGCGTCCGTGGCGAGCTCCAGGGTGCGCATGCGCCGCTCGGCCGGGCCTTCGCAGAGCGCCTGGAACTGCTCGCGGGTGCGGTGCAGCACATACCAGTCGCACACGTACTCCATGAGGGCGCGCCACGGGTTGTTCTGGTTGAGGTTCGTCAGCAGCAGCACCCCGCCCGGGGCGAGCAGGGACGACATCATGTCCAGGAAGCGGGCGATGACGTTGTCCTTGAGGTAGTCGAGGATGCCGGCGGCCACCACCACGTCCATGGCGCCTCCGTCCGGATGGCGCAGCTTCTCCAGGGAGTCCCGGTAGCGGATGAGCTGGTAGGTGGAGACCTGGGTGAAGCGCAGCTGCGGCGCGGGGATGCCGCCGCGAGGCATGCGCGCGAGCTTCTCGAACTGCCGGCGGCAGTAGTCGAGCGGGGCGGGATCGAAGTCGCAGAGGGTGTAGTCGCCGGTGCCGCCCATGGCGGTGTGCTCGCGCAGCGTGTGCTCGGGGCCGCAAGCGAAGGAGAGCACCCGCAGGGGGCGTCCCAACTCCTGCTCGCGCTTGCGCAGGTGGCCGATCAACCAGGGCGGCCGCGCGCGGTGGGCCTGGGCCGGCCCGACGTTGAGCGCGTAATGGGAGAGCAGCCTCGACATGGTGGAGACGCCCTGATCCTCGCTGCCGAAGAGCATCTCCACCGTCACGTAGTCGCCGGGGTAGCCCAGGGGCTTGTCCACGCAGCGCCGGATGAGGGGGCACTGCAGGAAATAGGGCTGCACGGCGGAGCGGTGGTGCTCCATTGCCCGCTCGCGCTCCTCCTCCGTGAGCTGGGCGTCCAGCTGGGCGAGCCGCCGGTACTTCCCATCCAGCCAGGCCGTCACTTCCGGGATGCGCCGCCGGAGAATCTCCTGCTGCTCCTGCTGCATGACAGTGCGCTGCTGCGGATCACGCGGAAAGCGCGCGAGGCGCTCGGGCAGGCCGTGTTGGAACTCGTTGCTCAGCTCGGTGAGCCCTTTGCGGAGCTCCTCGGCGATATCAATAAAATCGGCGATGGCGGACATACTGTCAGAGGCGGCGGAGGGGGGTCTAACGCGGGGGTAACACCCCATCCTATCAGACAGGTCAGCCTAGAAATACAGCGCCTGCCTGGTTCCCTGGTTTTTCCGACAGACGGGGAAGTAGGGAGCAACCCTACATTTCAGGTCAGCCTGGAAAAATCTATTGAGAGGCGCTCGCCGAGGCCACGGAGACGGCGTCGAGCTGCTGGGCGAGCGGGGCAACCTTCGAGCGGAAGTCCTCCAGCAGGCTCTTGGGCAGCGGCTCCGTGCGCGGGAAATTCTGGTTGAGCGGGTTCACGTAGCCCCCGTTGCGCTTGAGGGCGTAGTGCAGGTGGGGGCCGGTGCTGCGGCCGGTGTTGCCCGAGTAGGCGATGATCTGCTTCTGGCTTACACGCGCGCCTGAACGCACACCGGAGCCGTACTTGGACAGGTGCAGGTAGCACGTCTCGAAGCCGTTGGTGTGGCGCAGGCAGACGGTGTTGCCGCCCGCGCCGGTGTTGTTCGCCACGGTGACGGTGCCGTCGGCCACGGCCCACACGGGCGTGCCGATGGAGGCCGCATAGTCCACGCCGTTGTGCGCCTTCACGTACTTGAGCACCGGGTGCACCCGGCTGCCGAAGCGGCTGGTGACATGGGCGTACTTCAGCGGGCTCTTGAGGAAGGCCTTGCGCGCGCTCGCCCCGTCCTCCTGGAAGAAGCTGGCCTTTCCGTCCGGCAGCTCGTAGCGGAACACGCGCTTGGTGCCCACCGACTCGCCCTCGTACGTCGCCGCCAGCACCTCGCCGTAGCGCAGAATCCGCCCCTTGGAGATGAACTTCTCCACCAGCGCCCGCGCCCGGTCTCCCTTGCGCACGTCCCGGTAGAAGTCGATGTCCCAGGCGAACACGTCCGCCAACACCATGCCGATGACCGGGTCCTCGCCCGCGGCCAGCGCCGCCTCGTAGAGCGAGTTGTTGATCTCCAGCGACACCAGCCCCACCTGCTTCTCCACCTCGATGGAGCGCTTGCTGCCGACGAACTTGTTCCCGTCGCGGCGCACCTGCCACTCGTCCACCGCGCTCTGCCGGTAGTCGAAGAAGTCCAGCTCGCCCTCGCGGATGACCAGGCGGAACTGGTCCCCCGCTCGTGACTTGCGGAAGTCGAACACGCCCTCGAGCGCGGAGATCAGCGCCCCCACCTGCTCCGGAGGCAGTCCCGCCTCCTGCAGCGCCACCGCCATCGGCTGGTTCGGCTCGATGCGGCGGTTCTTCACGGTGTAGCGGACGGTCGAGGCTTCAGCGAAGGGCGCGGCGAATAGCAGGCCCAGGCACACAAGGGCGGTGGCAAGTCTCATGGGGCCCGCGCAGTGTAGTGGAGCTACAGGCCTGTGCCTAACTTCTGGCAGAAGGTTTTCGCATCTCAGCCGGGGCTCGGCTGCCCGGCCGGGTTCTCGCGTGCACGGTGACGGTGGTTTTCCGGCACGGTGGGAACCCGGGGCCTCGATACCCTCACCCCGTCCCTCTCCCGGAGGGAGAGGGGTATTTGCGCGCGGGTGTTTGCGCGCGGGTGTTTGCTCGCGGGTCCTCGGCTAGAGATCGATCTTCTTCTCGGTGTGGTTCTGCCCGTCGAAGCGCAGCATCACGCCCTTGTTGTCGTAGCGCGTGATGATGCACGTGGGCCTTCGCCACAAGGACTGGAGGTTGCGCAGCGTCTCGCGCGCGTAGTCCCCCTTCAGATCCTGCCCGTCGTGCTTGTGCGCCAGCAGCAGCTCGCCCCGGTTCTCGTAGTTGCCGTCCACCACCTCGATGATCGGCTGCCCGAAGTTGGTGAGCCCCTGCAACAGCTTGTTCTTCACCTTCCGGAACTCGCGGTCGAGGATCTCCCACGAGTTGCGCTTCTCGTTGAAGCCGTACACGAACAGCTTCTGCTCGATGGCGAACTCGGGCGTCAGGAACGTGTCGATGAAGGTGATGTCGTTGTAGTGCTTGCGCACCTCGAAGATCTTCTCGCGGCCCACGCCCAGCTTCTTGTCCCAGGAGCGGCGCGCCCGAAGGTCATCGCACTCGTCCCACTCCTTGCCGAAGCGGCCCTTGTTCCAGCGCTCTTCGATATCCCGCCACAGCTCGATGCCCAGCTTGTACGGGTTGAGCGCCCCGGGGCGCGTCCCCATGGTGCCCGAGTGCCGGTCCGCGTAGTCGATGACCTCGTCATCCTTGAGCGCGCGCCGGGTCATGATGGTGGAGTGCCAGTAGCTGGCCCACCCCTCGTTCATGATCTTCGTCTGGCCCTGGGGCGCGAAGTAGTAGGCCTCGTCGCGGATGATGGAGAGGATGTCCGACTCCCACGGCTCCATCGGCGCGTGCTCCAGCAGGAAGAGCAGCACGTCGCGCTGCGGGCGCTCGGGGAACTTCTTGGCCTTGAGCTTCTCGTCCTCCACCTTCTTGCGCTGGCTGTCGAGGAACTCGGTGGGGTTGATGAAGCCGCGCATGTACTCGCGGTTCACCTTGAAGCCCTCCACCCGCTCGTTGGACTTCATCTCGTCCTCGGCCCGCTTGGGGTCCGGGTTGCGGCGGATGTGCGGCGCGTGCTGGTCAATGAGGTTCTCCAACGACAGCGTCCGGTCGATGAAGTCCTCCACCTTCTCCACGCCAATCTTGTCCACCCACCGGCGCACGCGCGTGGCGTGGTTCGCCATGTCGTCGATCATCCGGCGGTTGGTGTGCCGGAAGGAGAAGTTGTTCTTGAAGAAGTCGCAGTGGCCGTACACGTGCGCCATCACGAGCTTCTGATCCACGTCCGAGTTGCTCTCCAGCAGGTAGGCGTAGCAGGGGTCGTTGTTGATGACGAGCTCGTAGATTTTCGAGAGCCCGTACTCGTACCCCTTCGAGAGCTGCTCGTACTCCATGCCCCAGCGCCAGTGCGGGTAGCGCGTGGGGAAGCCTCCGTAGGAGGCCACCATGTTGAGCTCGTCGTAGGTGAGGACCTCGAAGATGGTCTCGAAGAAGTCGAGGCCGAACTCGCGGGCGTAGCCCTCGATCTCCTCCTTCAGTCTACTCAGTCCGGGGGTGAGGCTCTTGGGCATCGCGAGCTCCAGGGGTCCGCCGTCAGCGGCCCTTACCGAGGAAATCCTTGATGGAAGAGTAGATGGCGTCCTTGTCCGCGATCTCACTCAGGGCGACGTTGGTGGAGTCTCCGATGGCTTCGCGCAGGTCCTTGATGAACTGCCCGCTGCCGTAGGGGCTCTCCACCTGTCCGTAGGCGAACTGGTTGACGCTGGGGATGATGTCCTCGCGAAGCATCTCGATGCACTGGCGCGTGTCATCCGCGCTCCAGTTGTCTCCGTCCGAGAAGTGGAACGGGTAGATGTTCCACGCGCTCTTCGGGTAGTCCGCCTTGATGATGTCCCGGCACAGCTTGTAGGCACTGGAGATCATCGTGCCGCCGGACTCACGCGTGTGGAAGAAGGTGTCCCGGTCCACCTCGCGCGCCACGGCGTCGTGGATGATGTAGCGCGCCTCCAGGCCCTTGTACTGGTGGCGCAGCCACGTATCGAGCCAGAAGCTCTCGATGCGGACGATCTCCTTCTGCTCGTCACCCATCGAGCCGGACACGTCCATCATGTAGATGATGACCGCGTTCGTCTCCGGCAGCTCCTGCAGCTTGTAGCTGCGGTAGCGCCGGTCCTCGCGCGTGGGGATGATGATGGGCCGCGCCGGGTCATACGTGCCCATGGCGATCTGCCGCCTCAGGGCCTGCTTGTAGGTGCGCTTGAAGTGGCGCAGCGACTCGGGGCCCGTGGTGTTGACCCCGGTGTACTTGATCTTCTGGGTAACGATCTTCTCGTTGTGTCGGCGCTCGATGTTGGGGAGCTGCAGCTCCTCCCCCAGAATCTGCGCCAGCTCATCGAGCGTGACGTCGACCTCCAGGGAGTGGTCGCCCTCTCCCTGGCCGGCCTGGTGCCCGTCCCCGGGCTGTACCGCGCCCGGGGAGAGCTGCTGACCCACCTCACCGTCACCCTGTCCGACGCCACCCTGCTCCTTGTGGCCGTACTTGAAGTGGGGGATGTCGATGAAGGGAATGGGGATGGAGATGGTGTCCTTCCCCTTCTTGCCGACCATCTCCCCCTTCTGCACGTACTTGCGCAGGTTGGATTTGATCTTCCCGCGGACGATCTGTTTGAAGCGTGAGTGGTCCTGGTGGATCCGCAGCGACACGACAACCCCCTTGGGTGACTACTCCTTGGCGTCACCGCGCGCGAAGATGCTGGCCACGAAGTTCAGCACGTCCGTGGAGCAGATCTCACAGTACCCGTAGTTCTTCATCAGCCGGTCCTTGACCAGGTCGATCTTCTCCTGGGTCTCCTTGTCCACCACGCTGGACACGAGGTTCTTGAGCTTGATGCTGTCCTTCTGGTCCTCGAACAGCTTGAGCTCCAGCGACTTGTGGAGCCGCTCGTTGGTCCGGTAGTTGAAGGTCTTCCCCTCGACGGCCAGGGCGCCGATGTAGTTCATGATCTCCCGGCGGAAGTCGTCCTTGCGGCTGTCCGGGATGTCGATCTTCTCTTCGATCGACCGCATCAGGCGCTCATCCGGCTCCTCGTAGAGGCCGGTGTACTTGTTCCTGACCTTCTCCTTCTGGGTGTAGGCCTTGATGTTGTCGATGTAGTTGCCGCACAGCTTGCCGATGGCGTCCTCGTCGGCGCTGATGGCGCGCTGGACCTCGTTCTTGACGATGTCCTCGTACTCCTGCTTCACGGAGGTGAGCATCTCCTTGAAGCGCTTGCGCGCGTCCTCGCTGTTGATGAGCGAGTGGCCCTTGAGACCGGCCTCCAGCTCGTTGAGCACCATGAAGGGGTTGATGCAGCCCTCGCCCTTGTCGCTCACCAGGGCATTGGAAATCTTGTCCTGGATGTAGCGGGCGCTGATGCCCTCGAGGCCCTCACGGATGGCCTCCTTGCGCAGCTCCTTGATGTTGTCCTCGGTGAAGTTGGGGAGCGTCTTGCCGTTGTAGAGCTTGAGCTTCTGCAGCAGCGAGAGGTTGTGCTTCTTGGGCTCCTCCAGGCGCGTGAGGACGGCCCACATGGCGGCCATCTCCAGCGTGTGCGGGGCGATGTGCTTGCCCTTGATGGCCCGGGAGTTGAAGTCCTTCTCGTAGATCTTCACCTCCTCGGTCAGCTTGGTGATGTACGGGATGTCAATCTTCACCGTACGGTCTCGCAAGGCCTCCATGAACTCGTTGTTCTCGAGCTTCTTGTACTCGGGCTCGTTGGTGTGCCCGATGATGACCTCGTCGATGTCCGTCTGGGGGAACTTCTTGGGCTTGATCTTGTGCTCCTGCGAAGCCCCGAGGAGATCGTAGAGGAAGGCCACGTCGAGCTTGAGCACCTCGACGAACTCGATGAGGCCGCGGTTGGCGATGTTGAACTCGCCGTCGAAGTTGAAGGCGCGCGGGTCGGAGTCGGAGCCGTACTCGGCGATCTTCCGGTAGTTGATGTCGCCGGTGAGCTCGGTGGAGTCCTGGTTCTTCTCGTCCTTGGGCTGGAAGGTGCCGATGCCCACGCGGTCCTTCTCGCTGAAGACGAGGCGGTTGACCCGGATGTGCTCCATGACCTTGGCGAAGTCGCCCTTGTACTGCGTCATCAGGTCCTTGAAGACGAAGCGGCAGGCGGGGCACAGCTCGCTGCCATCCGGGATGGTGTAGCCGGACTCCGGAGGGCTCAGCTCGGTGAGGACCTTGGAGCGCCACTCCCGAGGGATGAGGTTGAGCGGCTCCTCGTTCATCGGGCACTTCATCTTCTCGCGCACGGTGACGCCGTCCGTGCCCTTCTTGTCGGTGAGCCAGGAGAAGGTGTACGAGGCGCCCTCGGGCGTCTTGGAGTACTCCTCCAGCCCCTTCTTGAGGAGGCGGGCGATGGTGGACTTGGAGGAGCCGACGGGGCCGTGCAGCAGGATGACGCGCTTCTCGGTGCCGTAGCCCTGGGCCGCGGACTTGAAGACGTTGACCAGCTTCATCAGCGGCACGTCCAGGCCGAAGATGGCGTCGCGGCCACCGAACTTCTCGTCACTGAAGAAGTGGTAGCGGATGAGCTTCTTCTTGTTGTCGATGTACTCCGTCTTCCCGTGCGAGAGGATCATGTCGTAGATCCTCTGGAAGGCGGTGCGGGTGACCTTGGGGTTCTTGCGGACGATCTCGAGGTAATCCTCGAAGGACCCCTCCCAGTGGAGCTCCGCGTAGGTCTTCGCGTCTTGCAACGCGGCGATCTTCGCGACCCACGAACCCTTGCTCTCTACGTCCTTCATGACGCTCCCTCGGGCCACCCGGAAGCGCGGAATTTCGCGCCTTTGGAGGGCCAAAAAGTGAACCTGGGGGGGTAATGGGCCATTCCAATTCCCACCCACGACGGGTCCCAGACGACACGAACGTCAGACCTGCCCTTTCGGGACCCCGCCGCGGGGTGGGACCGCGTGGCCAGCTCGTGTCGGAAGGGCTCGTCGCCGATGCGGCGGGCCCCGCCTCCACGGGGTGAAAAGGCACACTCCATTATAAGGGTGTACGTCTCCGCGGGGAGGGGGGATGCGATTTCTCCGCTATCAGTGAACGACAGTACGAGAGGAAGGGTGGAAATTGGACGGTCAACTGTGGGGCAGCGTCCCCGCCTGCTCTACATGTCGGCGCGCGGCGGACAGGGCCCACGTGGCCAGCGGCCAGAGGACAAGGCAGAAGACGAGCAGGGTGACCCAGGTGGGCAGCAGCTCTTGCGGCCCCGCGCCGCGCAGGGCGGATTGGCGCAGGCCATGCAGGGCATGGGTGGCGGGGAGCAGGCGGCCCATCGTGCGCAGCAGCGGGGGCAGCACGTCTGTCGGGTAGAGGACGCCGGCGAAGAGGTAGCTGAGTGCGTCCAGGGCGTAGGTGAAGGGATCTCCCCGCTTGAAGACGAGCACGAAGGCGGCTGACAGCAGGCCGAGCGCGCCGAAGGTGAGGGTGCTAAGGAACAAGGTGAGGATGAAGGAGACGGGGTGGAGGTTCAGCCGGGCGCCAAAGAGGAGCGCGCCGAAGCCGAGCAATCCCACCGCGCGCAGCAGGGCGTTGGCCACGGGCCAGGCTCCCATGAGGGTGACGACATGGACGGTGGACAGGGGCGCGCCCAGCAGCGGCTCCAGGGAGCCGTCGTTCTGCGCCGCGCGCACCGCACCGCCAAAGCCCGTCTGAAGGGCACGCAACAGGGACGCGGTGGCCAGCCCCACCAGCGCGAAGGAGAAATAGTCCGCGCCGTAGTGGCCGCGCACCACCGGGGACTCGCCCACTGTGCGGGCGAGGAAGTAGAAGAGGGTGAGGGTGGAGAGGCCTCCGGTGAGGAGCAGCAGCGCGTTGAGCCGGTAGGCCGTCATGATCTGCAGGTCGCGCCGCAGGAAGGCGAGCAGCAGGCGCATCACGCTTCCTCCCGGGGCACGGCGGCGAAGACGGACTCGGCGGCTGGCCGCACCTCGGCGAAGGTGCCCGAGGCGGCGATGCGGCCCCCATCCAGCAGCAGCACCCGGTGGGCCACGGCCTCCACCTCGGCCAGGTCGTGGCTGGCGAAGAGCACGGCCGTCCCCCGTGCGGCCACGTCCGACAGCAGGCGCGTGCGAAGCCGGCGCGCGGCCCCCGGGTCCAACGAGCGCGTCACCTCGTCCAGCAACAGCACCCGCGGCCGGTGGAGCAGGGCGCGCATCATCACCACCCGGGCCTTCTCCCCAGTGGAGAGCGTGCGCACTTCCCGGTCCATCAGGCGCCGGGCCTCGAGGACTCCCGACAGTTCTTCGATGCGGCCGTCCACCTCGCGCGGGGGCACGCCGTAGAGCGCGGCGTAGAAGCGCAGGTTCTGGCGCGGGGTGAGGCGCGGCGACAGGCCCCGGTCATCGGCGAGCGCGGCGCCCACCTCGCGGCGACAACCGGGGCGCTCGCGCACCACGTCGCGCGAGGCCACCCGCGCAGAGCCCGCCCCCGGCAGCAGCAACCCCGAGAGGATGCGCAGCAGGGTGCTCTTCCCCGCACCATTGGGACCGATGAGGGCTACCACCTCGCCCGCCCGCACCTCGAAGGAGACACCGCGCAGCGCGGTCCGAGGGGCCTCCTTCCGGCCACGCAGGCGAGCCCACGACCACCAGGGCCTCGGGTACGTCTTCTCCAGGGCGATGACCTCGATCTCCAGCTCCGGGGGCATCCGCCCATCTCAACCCGAAAACGCTGCCCGGGTGAATGCGAGAGTCTGGCCGCTCGGGCTGCTAGCTCCCCGAAGAGAGCGTCACCAGGTTGGAGAGGATGGACAGCAGCTCGGTGGGCTCCACGGGCTTGGCCACGTGCATGTTGAAGCCCGCCGTCAGGGCGCGTGCTCGGTCCTCCACCCGCGCATAGGCCGTGAGGGCCACCGCCGGCACTCCGCCTCCCTCCTCGACCGAGAGAGCGCGCACCTGGGCGATGAGCCGGTAGCCGTCCTCCCCCGGCATGCCGATGTCCGAGACGAGCAGCTCGGGCCTTCCCTCGCGCACGGCCCGGAGAGCCTCGGCCGCGGAGGCCGCGGTGACGACGTGCGCCCCGTACTCCTCCAGCATCACCTTCAGGACCTCGCGGTTGTCCTCCTCGTCGTCCACCACGAGGATTCGCCGCTGGGCGAGCACCGCATGCGTGGGCGGCAGGGTGGGGCGCGCGGCGGGACGCTCTGGCGGGGCCAGCCGGGACTGGGCGAGGGGCAGGTGAATGGTGAAGCTGGCCCCCCGGCCTGGCCCCTCGCTCGCGGCCTGCACCGTCCCTCCGTGCAGCTCCACGAGATGGCGGACGATGGAGAGCCCCAGGCCCAGTCCCCCATGCCGCCGCGTGGTGCCGCCTTCGAGTTGGCGGAAGCGCTCGAAGATGTGCGGCAGGAAGTCCGCCGGAACCCCCGGCCCCTCATCCGCCACCGTCACCTCCACCGAGGACTCCACGCGCCGCAGCCGTACCCAGACGCGGCTCCCTCCGGGCGAGAACTTCACCGCGTTGGAGAGCAGGTTCCACATCACCTGCTGCAACCGGCCCGCGTCCCCCATCACCAGGTGCTCGTCCGGTTCCAGCTCGGCCAGCAGCCGGATGGCCTTGGCGTCCGCCGCGGGACGGACCGACTCCATCGCCGCCTGGACGGTGTCCGCCAGGTGCACCGGCTGCGTCTCCATCCGCAGCTTGCCGGAGATGATGCGGCTCACGTCCAGCAGGTCCTCGATGAGCTGGGCCTGTGCCTGGGTGTTGCGGTCCACCGTCTCCAGCGCCTTGGCGTGCTTGTCGGGGGAGAGCCGTCCGGTACGCAGCATCTTCAACCAGCCGATCATCGCCGTGAGCGGGGTGCGCAGCTCGTGGCTGACGGTGGCCAGGAAGTCATCCTTGAGCCGGTTGGCTTCCTCGGCGCGCTGGCGCTCCTCCTGGGCCAGGGAGAAGAGCCGCGCATTGTCGAGCGCCAGCGCCACCCGGCGCGCCACCTCCTCGGCCAGCAGTACGTCCCCGCGCTCGTAGCGGCGGCCAGAGCCCTCCGTGGTGAGGAATGTCAGCACGCCGAGCGTCCTCCCTCGCGCCACCAGCGGCACGGACAACATGGAGCGGCACCTCGTCTCCCGGATGGCCAGCAGGTGCTCGGTTCCCTGGGCCGAGTGCTCCTCGAACTCGCGCGTCACCTCCGCCACGTAGACGGTCTGGTCCAAGCGCATCGCCCGAGCGGACGGGTGCTCGGGGTTGTGGACGGGCGGGAAGTGACGCAGCCGATTCGCCAGCTCGGTCAGGGAAGGGTCCGCGTGCGTGACATCGACGCGCTCGACGCGGCCGTCCTCTCCCACCAGGTCCACCATGCACCAGTCCGCCAGCACCGGCACGGCGAGGCGAGCCACCTGTTTGAGCGTGGCCTCCTGGTCCAGTGAGGTGGCCAGGGCCGCGCTTGCCTCGGAGAGATAGCGCAGGGACTCCACGCCGCGCTTCTGGTCGTCGATGTCCGTGCTGGTGCCGAACCAGTGCTTGATGCGTCCCAGGCCATCCCTCAGGGGCAGGCTCCGCGCGATGAACCAGCGGTACGCGCCGTCCGAGGCCCGTCGCATGCGGTACTCGACGGCGTAGGGCTCACCCGTGGAGACCGCGCGCCGCCACGCAGCCAGCGTGTCCTCCTGGTCCTCCGGGTGGAGGGCCTGGAGCCAACCCTCGGCCAGGGCCTGCTCTGGCGTCTGCCCCGTGTACTCGTACCAGCCCGGGTTGAGGTACTCCACGTGCCCGTCCGTCCGCGCCCTCCAGATGAGTTGGGGGAGCGTCTCCGCGAGCAACTGGAAGTGGGCCTCGGTCTCACGCTGCTGCTGCTCGGCGTGCTTGCGGGTGGTGATGTCCAGCACCACGCCCGACAGCTTCGTCGGCTGTCCGTGCTCGTCGAGCAGGACCCGTCCGCGGCTCTCCTGCCAGCGCACACGGCCATCGGCGCGCAGGACGCGGTACTCCAGCTGGTACTCGCCCCGCTCTCGCGCCGTCTGCTCCAGCGTGCGCGCCACGAGCTCGCGCTCCTCGGGGTGGACGAGCGCCAGGCAGGCGTCGAGGGTTCCGCCGAAGGTGCCGGGCATCATGCCGTACATGGCCTCGAGGTTGGGGGACCACACCACGCGCTGGCTGCGAAGTTCCCACTCCCAGGCCCCCACCTCCGCCGCCTTCAACGTCCTGCGCAGATGGGCCTCGCTGTCGCGCAGAGCGGCCTCCGCTCGCTGGCGGTGGGCCAGGGCCTCCTCCGCCGCCTGACGGGCATACACCTGCTCCGTCACCTCCACCGCGAAGAGCAGCACGGCCTCTACCTGGCCCCCCGTGTCCAGCAGAGGCTGGTAGGTGAAGTTGAAGTAGCCCTCGACGCGCTGGCCGTCGTTGTTCCGGTCCAGCATCAGTCGGCGCGCGGTGGCTGTGTACGGCTGCCCGGTGCGGAAGACGTTGTCGAAGACCTCGAAGAGGCCGGCATTCGCGTATTCGGGATGAGCCTCCCGTGCGGTGCGACCGATCAGTGTTCGGCCTCCATGGAGCCGCTGGAGGCCGGGGTTGGCCAGCTCGCACAGCTGATCCGGCGCCCGGTAGACGCCCACCGCCGCGGGCACCTGCGTGAGGATGGCCTGGAAGCGGGCCCGCTGCCGCTCGGCCTCGGCCTGTACCTGGGCGGCCTGCTCGCGCGCCAGCACCGCCTCTCGATCGGCCACCTCTCGCTCCCGCGTCCGGAAGTCGCGCAGGAAGGAGACGGCCGTGAAGCCGATGAAGGCCAGCAGGAAGCCGCTGCCCGAGAGCACGAGCACGTCGGCGCTCCTGGATGTTCTCTCCAGCCGCGCGTTCTGCCGCTCCAGGCGCTTTTGCGCCTCTTCGCGCAGCTCCCGCTCCAGCACGCGCAACTCGTCCATGAGCCGCTCGCCCGCGCCGGAGCGGATGGCCTCGAGCGCGGCGGCGGATTGCCCCTGCCGTTCGAGCTGGACGGTCCGTTCGATCAGCACGAGCTTGCGCTGGATGAGTGCCTCCATCCGCTCCAGCCGCTGCTGCTGGCGGGCGTCGTCCGAGGTGAGGGTGCGCAGGCGCTCCAGTGAAGGGCGGATGTGGCGCTGGGCGCCCTCATAGGGGGCGAGGAAGTGCTCCTCGTGGGTGAGCAGGTAGCCCCGCTGGCCTGTCTCCGCGTCCTTCATCAGCGACAGCAGTTGCTCCGCTTCGTTGATGACGTCCAGGGTGTGCGCCACGCGGCCCGAGCTCCACGCGAGCTGTCGGGTGGAGCGCAGGAAGAGGCCGGCGATGAGGACCACGGCGAGCGAGGCTGCGAAGAGCCCGGCCAGCACCGGCAGCGGTAGCCGGCGGGAGCGCCTGATGGCGGGGACACCTCCCTTCTCGGAGGGGCCTGGGGTGGGCGTGCTCGGGGGGGGTTGAGTCATTCAGGCTGCCTTCGGGACGGCTTACTCCACCGCCCACCTGGACCGCGGTCCATGTACGGCGGGACAGGCGTCCACGTCGGGTCGGTAACACATGACGGGTGCCCAAATGACAACCGGGTCGCCACCAGGGGACAGTGCCCTGGGGACGGCCCGGTCGTGGGACAGCTCAGCGGTGGCTTACTGCGCCAGGGCCTGCTGATCGGCCAGGCGCTTGGCGCACTCGGCCTTCATGTCCACGTAGTAGTCCTTGGCCGACAGGGAGATGGCCT
Source organism: Archangium lansingense (assembly GCF_026626635.1). Taxonomy (GTDB): domain Bacteria; phylum Myxococcota; class Myxococcia; order Myxococcales; family Myxococcaceae; genus Archangium; species Archangium lansingense. The sequence goes on along the minus strand of NZ_JAPNKA010000001.1, from coordinate 10,734,735 downwards.
TGGTGTACAGGTCCAGGGCCTCCTGGTACTTGCCCGAGGCGTCGAGCAGCACCGCGAGGTTGTAGAGCGCCGCGGAGTTCTGCGGGTTGGTCTGCACGTAGGACTCCATCTCGGTGATGGCCTGCGGCACGTTGCCCTTCTCCGCCACCTCGATGATGGGCTTCTGGGCCTTGTCGTCACCGTCCATGCGGATGGCCTTCGTCACGTACTTGGGCGTGATGTCATAGAGGATGCGGGCCACCAGCGCGCGGGCGGCGTTGCCGATGGCGCCGTCCTTGTCCTCGCCACGGCCAACCATCTCGTACTCCTCCTCAGCCAGCAGCGCCTTGCCCGCGGTGTTGAAGGCCGTGACGCTCACCACCGTCTTGGCCTCGTAGAACTTCTCCTCACGCTCGGTGGCGTTTCCCTTGCTGTCGGTGCCCTTGATGACCTCGGTCTTCTTCTCGGCGTCCCAGTCGTTGACGTCGATGCGGATGCCAATCTCATCCTGGCCCTGGGCGGGGCCGCTGCCGGTGTTGAGGATCTGCACGGAGCGGCCGGCCACCTTCACGACGATTCCCTCGTCGGAGCGGTCCGTCACCTGGAAGTAGCCCGCCCCGCGGGCCTGGCGGGTCAGCTCGTCGATCATGAAGTCGCGGGCGCCCTTGCGGCCTTCGGTCTGCACCACCGTCAGGCGCTTGGAGGCACCCAGGTTGACGCGGGCCGGCTGCAGAACATTGACCTTCAGAGTCGGCGCGCAGCCCACCGCCAAGGTGGCCGCAAACGCCAGCACGACGTGACGCAGAGAACGGGAAGACATCATGTCGGGTGAATCCCCCTTTGGACCGCCCGGGAAGGGCGGGGAGCGAAGGCTACACGTCTGATTATCTGGCCTACAACCCAGGGGGGAGGGTAGGAAAAGACCCGCGGATGGGGATGCTCCCTTGGCTTTGGGCCGGGCCTGCGTATTCTGCGCGCCCTCATGTCGTCTGCTTCGTCCGTTCCCGCCTCCCCCCCGCGCCCATCGGGCGCCACTCCCGTCCTCTCCGCGGTGCCCGATATGGCCCCGGAGCCGAGCACCCGGCTGCTGCTGCTGTTGCTGCTCGGCGCGGCGCTGCTGCCGCGCCTGGTGCTGATGCCCTTCAACGAGAACTACTACGGGGACGCGGTCGCGCGCACGGAGCTGGCCGAGCGTTGGGCGCGTGAGCCGCACGTCATCACCTCTTATGGGGATGGGGCCTACCAGTTCGGGCCGCTGCACCTGTACGTGGTGGGGGCGGCGCTGAAGGTGGTGGAGGACAAGGCGCTCGCGGGGCGGCTGGTGAGCCTGCTCTTTGGAGTGCTGTCGGTGGTGCCGCTCTTCGCGCTCACCCGGCGGCTCTTTGGCTGGCGCGCCGGGGTGTGGGCCTCCCTGGCCTTCTCCGTCTGGGGCATGCACCTGCAGATGTCCACGACGGCGGCCAGCGAGGCGCTCTCGCTCTTCTTCATGCTGTGGGTGTTCGCGCTCATCGCCGAGGGGTTGGACGAGAACCGACTGGGGCCGCTCTTCGGGGCCGGGGTGGTGCTCAACCTGGCGTGTGCCGTGCGCTACGACGCGTGGATGTTCATCCCGCTGCTGTCCGTCGCGCTGCTCTTCTGGGGCGAGGACCGGGTAGCCGCCCTCACGCGCGCGGTGGGCTTTGGCCTGCTGTGTCTGCCCTTCCCGCTGCTGTGGATGCAGGGCAACGAGATGGCGCATGGAGATCCTTTCTTTCCCATCACCGCGGTGGAGCAGTTCCACGCGGACTGGACGCGCGAGGGCGTGGCCCGGGTGGGGCAGTTGCGCTACCGGCTGGAGAGCCTGGGCTTCTGGCCGGGCGTGGCGCTGCTGACGCTCTCGCCGGGCGTGGCGCTGCTGGGCATGGTGGGCATGTGGCGCTCGTGGCGCGAGCGGCCGGACACGCGCTGGCTGGTGCTCGCCGCGCTGGTGCCCACCGCCTACTTCACCTTCCGCGCCGCGGTGCTGCTGAACTTCCAGCCGCTGGGCCGCTTCACGGTGACGGAGGTGGCGGTGCTGCTGCCCTTCCTCGTGCCAGGCCTCGAGGCGTGGCGCGGGGCCGGGGCGCGCAAGGCCGTGGCCGGGGTGTCCGCGGTGCTGGCCGTGGCCGTGCCCCTGGCCCTGGGCCTCTACACCTTCCGCGCCGATGGTCGCTGGCAGGACAGCCTCCGCCCGGTGAGCCCTACCTCCACCAACCCGGTGCCGCTCATGCAGGTGGCTCGCTTCCTGAAGGAGGAGGTCGCCGCCAAGGGAGGCGCCGCCGTGGTGGATCAGGACCCCAGCTATATGGATCTCCAGCTCGCCTTCTTCTCCGGCCTGCCGGATGAGCGGCTGGCCCGCGTGCGCTGGGAGACCTTCCGCAAGCACCTGCGCGAGGCCCAGCCGGAGTACCTCGTGCGCTTCGACCAGGGCACGCTGGTGAGCGACCCGGGCGTGAAGCTGGAGGGCCGCACGCTGACGCTCGACGGCGTGGCGTATGAGGAGCAGGACGGCTTCTCCGCGCCGCTGCACGTCTACCGTCGCCGCTGAATCGCGTTCCCGGGCGAGCGCGCCTGCTGCGCCTCATAGGAGAACTCAGCTGCCCTTGGGGGGCGGACGGCGGGGCAGCCGCACCGTGAAGGTGGTGCCGTCCATCGGGGTGGAGCGCACGTCGAGGGTGCCTCCATGGCCGAGGACGATCTGCTGGGTGATGTAGAGGCCCAGGCCCAGGCTGCCCCGGCCCGCGCCGGCCTCTGGCCCCCGGTGATAGGGCTCGAAGAGCGTGGGCAGCAGCTCGGCGGAGATGGCGGGACCCTCGTTGTGCACCTCGAGCAGGAAGCTGGAGTCCATGCTTCGGGTGGACACGCGCACGGGTGTGCCCGGAGGACTGTGCTGGAGCGCGTTGCCCACCAGGTTGGTGACGACCTGGGCCAGTCTGCCCTCGTCCCCTTCGCCCTGGCCGTCGCCGCTGGCCTGGAGGTCGATGTAGCGCCCGGGCCAGGCCAGCCGCACTTCCTCCACCGCGCGTCGCACCTGCTCATGGAAGTCCAGGGGCTGGGGGTGGATGGGAATGCCGCCCCCCGCACGCGCCTGGGTGAAGTCGAGCAGATCGCGGATCATCCCGCTGGCCCGCTCCGCCGCCGCGGTGATGCGGTAGGCCGCTCTGCTGGCGCGCTCGCTCACCGCTTCGCGCTCGAGCAAGGTGGCCGACAGGGCGATGGCGTTGAGGGGATTGCGCAGGTCATGGCTGACGATGGCCACCACGTCCTCGCGCACCCGAATGGCCTCCTGGGCTTCCTGGTAGAGGCGCGCGTTGTCGATGGCCATGGCGGCGCGGTCCGCGAGCCCCTTGGCTACTTCCAGGTCCGCGGCGAGCTCGTTGGCGTGGGGCCGGGTCCAGATGAGGTTGATGAGCCCGAGCTTGCGGCCGCGGGCCACCAGGGGAACGAGGGCCACGGACTTGGGGTCGAGCGCCTCCAGCAGGGCGCGGTGCTCCGCGTTTCGGGCCGCGGCATCCAGCCATGCGGCGGTGACCGTTGGCACGGCCAGGGCCTCGTTGTTCGCCAGGGCCCGGGCCATGGGGCTGTTGCTTCCCACCATGGGAGGGTAGGGCCGCGTCCGATAGAGCGGCTCCTCCATCGCGGGATTCCGGGACGCCACCTCCAAGCGGTGCAGCTGTCCGTCCTCCCCCAGCAGATCCACCGTGCAGTAGTCGCACAGGTGCCTGACGGCCAGCGAGGCGAGCTTCTTCAGGGTGGTGGTGACGTCGAGCGACTGAGAGAGCAGGGTGCCCGCCTCGAGGAAGAAGGCCTGGGTCTGCTCGGCGCGCTTGCGCGCGGTGATGTCGCGCACTCGCCCCGTGAAGAGTCGTCCCTGGGGCAGGAGCGTCTCGCTGACGGTGAGCTCCAGGGGGAAGATGCTCCCGTCCTTGCGCCGGCCCTCCGCCTCGCGTCCGATACCGATGACCTTGCGCTCGCCCGTGAGCAGGTAGTGCTTCATGTAGCCGTCATGCTCGCTGCGGTAGGGCTCGGGCATGAGGAGGCTGACGTTCTGGCCGATGAGCTCCTCGGGTGCGTAGCCGAAGAGGTGCGTGGTGGCGAGGTTGACGCTCTGGATGAGGCCCTGCTCGTCGATGGTGATGATGCCGTCCACCGCCGTATCCAGGATGGCCTGCAGCCGCTGCGTCGTCTCGCGCAGGGTCTGCTCGTTCCTCTTGCGCTCGGAGATGTCGCGGGTGACCTTGGAGAAGCCGTGCAGCATGCCGGCCTCGTCGCGCAGGGCGGTGATGATGGCCTCCGCCCAGAAGCGCTGGCCGCCCTTGCGCACGCGCACCCCCTCCGTCCGGCAGTAGCCCTGGGTGGCTGCGGTTTGGATGCACTCGCCAGGCAGTCCAGCCGCCACGTCCTCGGGCGTGTAGAAGAGGGAGAGGTGCTGGCCGAGCACCTCCTGGGCCGTGTACCCCTTGATGCGCTCGGCGCCCGCGTTCCAGCTGATGATCCGCCCCTCGGTGTCCAGCATGAAGATGGCGTAGTCCTTCACCCCCTCCACCAGCTGGCGGAAGCGCTCCTCGCGCTCGCGCAGGGCCCGCTCGGACTGCTTGCGCGCGGTGATGTCCGTGGAGATGCCGCCGAGCGCGGAGGGACGGTCTTCGCCCCCGTGCAGGGGGAACTTCACCGACAGGTACGTGCGCGGGCCCGAGGCGAGCTCGACCTCCTCCTCGAAGGTGCAGGTGTGGCCGGCGAACACCCACGCGTCATTGGCCCGCAGCGAGTCGGCCAGCGCCTTGGGGAAGAGGGCGGAGTCGTCCCGGCCCAATATCTCCTCGAGCGGACGGCCCACGAGCTGCTGCTGGTAGCGGTTGCTGTAGAGGTAACGGCCTTCGGCGTCCTTGGCGAAGATGGCGGCGGGAGCCTGGTCCAGCAGGGCCCGGAGCCGCTCCTCACCCAGGCGCTGCACGGCGTCGCGCTGGCGCAGGTACTCCGCCACGCCCTCGGCGATGCTGGTGGTGATGAAGGCGCTCAGGGCCCGCACCTCTCCCAGGGTGACGCGCACCCTCGCCTCCTTCACCAGGTCCAGGATGCACTCGCGCAGCACGTGGTACTCACGCACCAGGGCCTGCACGTCGAAGCCGATGCGCAGCCGCTGACCACCGTGCTCGCGCGCCACGGGGAGCCACTCTGGCACCGAGCTCTCTCCGGAGGTCGTGTGCTGGCGCAGCACCCGCGTCATCTCCCACAGGTACTCGCCGATGTGGTCCTCCAGCTCGGCCTGTGAGCGGGGACCGGGAGCGAGCCCCTCGCGCAGGTGTTCCATCCACCGATGGATGATGTCCTCGTGCCGGGTCTCCAGGAGGTCCGCCAACGTGATGGGCGAGGACTCCGACGTGTGCGGGTCGAAGTTCACCGCGGCACCTCCCCGGAGATGGCGAACTGCCTGGCCATGAGCCTGTCCCGTTCTCTCCGGGGCGAGGCCTCGATGGTGCCGGTGAGGGTCGGGTGCGGGCTCATGGAGAAGTTCCGGTGTCCCGGTCATGCGTGGAACGGGCCAACCTCCCAGGCAAGCTCATGGATGTGAGGGGTCGTCATTCACGGGACATATGCAGGGGAACCCCGGTTCGCACTGGCGGCCGTCCCTACCCGGGAAGAGCCGCCGGCCCCGCGATTCCCCGCCGGTCTGAGCGCACACCTGCCGGGGGAGCGAACTGAAGAATTTACTGGTCCTTGCTTGTAAGGACTTCAGTCCGACTCTCAACCCCAGGGATAAGTGCTGAAGAGGACAGACAGGGGAGCTGGCCTGGTTCCTGCTTTATGCAGGCCCGGAATGCGTAGACCCGAGAGTCTCTACAAGTACACCGTGGAAGTCAGCCCGAACGCCTGGAGGCAGATGGCTCACTTGCCACTGGCGACGTACCAGCGCATTCGCGAGGAACTGGATGCAGTCGCGGCCCGAATGAGGCCGGAGACGCCCGCTCCCTTGCCGCAGAAGTACGTTCGGCCCGTGGAGACTCGCTCCCTGTTGGTGGAGAACCACATCGCGCTCTATGAGGTAGACACTCTGCGCAAGCGGCTCACGCTGAGGGAGATTGCCTGGCGTCCGGTGCAGGGCACGTAGGAGCCCGAGCAGGGGCGCGTGGGCCTTGGGGGCGACTGTCAGATCCGCGGCCTGATGGCGGTTGCTGTTCCCGGCATGGTCAAACACGACGCGCGCAGGGTGGAACAGGGTCGATGGGAGCTCGGCACCTTTATTCGGGAGAACCGCTCTCGGCTGCTGCAAGAGTGGGAGGGGGCGGTGCGCCAACTTCCGTATGCGCGGGAGCTGTCGAGACCCCGGTTGCTCGATCACCTGCCGGATCTCTTGGACCGGATCGCCAACGTCGTGGAGACCGTGCGGACCGGAGGGGACGAGTCCCTCGAGGAGCTGCCGGAAGTGCATGCTCTGGAGCGGCTGGACTCGGGCTTCGACCTGGACGAGGTGGCCGGGGAGTACGCCCTGCTTCGGGGCTGCATCCTCCAGCTCTATGCCGAGCACGTGGAGTCAGCCGGCGCGGGGTTGATGGCGACGGCGATGCGGGAGGTGGTGCGTTTCAACCGGACGTTCGATGAGGCCGTGGCCGCGGCTGTCTCGCGCTATGCCCGGGCGCGTGAGCGCACGCTGGTGGCGCTCGACCGCATCTCCGAGGCAGCGCTCGGGACGGAGGACGCGGACACCTTCCTGCCGACCCTGCTGCGCGTCATTCTGGAGACGACCGAGGCGGTGGACTCCGTCACGCTGCTGCTGCGCGAGGGGGACATGCTCCATGTGCGCGCCTCGGTGGGGCTGGAGGAGGAAGTGGCCTCCGGTTTTTGCCTGCAAGTGGGCGAGGGCTTCGCCGGGACGATCGCCGCCGAGCGGTGCCCGAAGGAGGTGCACTGCGCGGCGAAGGATCCGCTGGTGAAGAGCGAGGCCGTCCGGGCCCGGGGCACTCGTGCCCTGTATGGGGTGCCGCTGCTGTACTCGGGGGAAGTCATCGGCGTGGCCCATATGGGCAGCCGCACGACCTACGAGTTCTCCAACGAGGACAAGCTGCTCTTCCGGGCGATGGTGAGTCGAGCCACGGGCCTCATCGTCCAGGCCCAGCTCACCGCGCGGGAGAGGGCGGTGGAGCGGCAGCAGGCCGAGACGCTCGCGTTGTTGGACACGCTGCTGGCCACGGCTCCGGCGGGCCTGGCGCTGCTCGATACGGAGCTGCGCTACGTGCGCATCAACGAGGCGCTGGCCACCGCCAACGGCCATCCGGTGGAGGCCCACCTGGGGCGGACGGTGGCCGAGATGATTCCGGACGCCGCGCCGATGATCGAACCGCTCCTGCGGCGGGTGCTGGAGACGGGCGAGGCGCTGCGCGGCAAGGAGTTCAACCTCGTTCCCGCCACGGACCCGGGAGTCCCGCACTGCTGGGTGGGGGACTACTTCCCGGTGCGTGCGCGGGATGGGCAGGTGCTCGGGGTGGGCGGTCTGATGATGGACATCACCGAGCGCAAGCAGCAGGAGGAGCGGCTGCGCCAGACGGCGGAGTTCCGCGAGCGCTTCCTGGGGGTCGTCTCGCATGACCTGCGCAACCCGCTCAACGCCATCCTGCTGTCAGCCAACGCGCTGCTGCGCACCGAGGGCATCCCGGCCAGTCACACGAAGATGGTGCGCCGCATTGTCACCAGTGGGGAGCGCATGGTGCGGATGATTGGGGAGCTGCTCGACTTCACGCGCGGGCGGCTGGGGGGCGGCATTCCCATCCATCCCCAGCGCGCCAATCTTCGTCACCTGTACCGCCATGTGCTGGAGGAACTGGAGATCGGCTTCCCTGGCAGGGAGCTGCGGCTGCACGCGGAGGGCGACTTCATGGGGGAGTGGGACCCGGACCGGCTCGCCCAGCTCCTGGGCAACCTGGGCAAGAACGCGCTCGACTACAGCCCGGCGGATACCCGCGTGGACTTCTCGCTTCACGATGAGGGCGACTGCGTGCGCATGGAGGTCCACAACGCGGGTCCGCCCATTCCGAGGCCGCTGCTGGCGGGCATCTTCGAGCCGTTCCGGCGGGCCGTGGAGGGCGACGCCCATCCGACCTCGGGCCTGGGGCTGGGTCTGTTCATCGTTCGGGAGATTGCTCGGGCCCACGGCGGCACCGTCGAGGTGCGCTCCACGGAGGCGATGGGCACTACCTTTACGGTGCGGCTGCCGCGCTACAGCGGGCGAGGGGCGGAGTCCGTCGGGACCGTGCATTAGTGGAGTGTCCACGAAGTCTTTGGACATAGTCCGCAGGCGCCGTGGATGTCCCCTCTCCCTCTGGGAGAGGGCTAGGGTGAGGGTCTTCCCTCTGTATGACGTCGCTGCAGCGAGAGACACGCAGGGGACTACCCTCACCCCCCGCCCTCTCCCAGAGGGAGAGGGAGCATGCGCAACACGACTATGTCCGTCTCGGCGGCTGCTTCTACTGGGCGCCGCTCATCCGCTGCTGGCGGCGCTTGTTGCGGAAGAACTCCACCTGCCACTTCCGCACCGCCGCCTCGTGGCAGTCCAGGGTGGGGCAGAAGATATGGGTGCCGTCGTTGCGCGACACGAAGAAGAGGTCGTCGCAGTCCAGCGGGTTGAGGGCGGCCTGGAGCGCGGCGGCGCCCGGGCTGGCGATGGGTCCTGGCGGTAGCCCCGGCGTGGTGTACGTGTTGTACGGGTGCTGCGTCTCCAGGTCCTTCCGGGTGATGTTCTTCGAGTACACCCCGCGCAGCAGCTTCATGGCGTAGATGACCGTGGGGTCCGTCTGTAGCTTGATGCCCTGGCGCAGCCGGTTGTGGAAGACGCAAGAGATGCGGGGCCGCTCCTGGGGCTGGCCCGTCTCCTTCTCCACGATGGAGGCCAGGGTGAACGTCTCCAGCAGCGAGAGCTTCACCCCGTTCTTCCGCAGCCCGTCCGCCTTCCGGTACTCCTCCAGCGAGCGCTCCACCATCTTCGTCAGCACCCGCTCCGCGGTGGCGTTGCGGGTGAAGCTGTACGTGTCCGGGTAGAGGAAGCCCTCGAGCGAGCCCGCGGGGACTCCGGCCTTGCGCAGGAAGGTGCGATCCGAGGCGAGCCGCTCCAGCGTCTCCAGGTCCAGCTTCAGCTCCGAGCGCGAGAGGATGGGGAGGATCTCCTCCACGCGCAGGCCCTCGGGGACGGTGAAGCGGTAGAGCTTCACCTTGCCGGAGGCGAGCTGCTCCACCACCTGGGCGGGGGTGAGGGTGCCCTCGAAGAGGTACTCGCCGGCCTTGAGCCGGGGGCCGGCTTGCTCGCGGCGGATATAGAGGTAGAGCAGCTCCGGGTCGGTGACGATGCCCGCGTCCGCGAGCTGCTTCGCGAGCGTCTTCGGGCCGGTGCCGTTGGGCACGATCAGGGTGACGCCGTCGCTGGGGAGGGTGACGGGGGCGGCGGCGAACTCGGTGACCAGTCGCTCGCGGCGCAGGTACCAACCGCCCGCGGCGGCCACCGCGAGCACCACGAGGACGAACAGGGCGAGGAGGACCTTCTTCACTTACATCTCCGGGTCGTAATCGTCGGCATCGTCATGCGCTCCCAGGGACGGTGGGTGCCTGGCGTCGAGCCAGCCCTGGAGGATGAACTGGGCGGCCATCTGATCGATGACCTCACGGCGCTTGGCGCGCGACAGGTCCGCCTCGAGCAGGGTGCGCTGGGCGGCCACGGTGGATAGGCGCTCGTCCCACAGCTCTACAGGCAGGCCAAGGGCCTGGGTGAGGGTAGCCACGAACTTGTGAGTGGCCTCAGCGCGGGGGCCCTCGCTGCCATCCATGTTGAGGGGGAGCCCGACGACGAAGCGCTCGACTTCGTACTCGTGCACCAGATCCTTGAGGGCAGCCAGGTCTGCCTTGAGGCTGGTGCGGCGGATGGTGGTGACCGTCTGGGCGGTGAGGCCCAGGGCGTCTGAGGCCGCCACGCCGATTGTCTTGGTACCAAAGTCGAGGCCCAGGGTGCGCATGCGCGGCGGAATCTAACCGCAATCCCCGGCCGTGGACCGCCCCGTCCGCGAAGCAGGACCGTGCTCGGCCGGTGAGCGGGCTAAACCACTGAATTCGTTGGAGCCAGGCCGGGTGCCGGGCTCGGCATCGCCGCTGCAATCCGTAGGCGCGGAACACGGTGCGCGGCACCCGGAGGCATGGAGCCTCCGCACCGCGAGGGAGGCACCATGAGTGGTGACTTGTTGAAGGGACTGGGCAGTGCACTGGGGGGCGTGACGAGCCTGCTGTCGGGAGGCGCGCTCTTCGATGCGGCGGGCAACGCGCTGGGGCTGCCGCCGGCGATCACCAACGCGGCGAAGGTGGCCGTGGGGGCGATGACGGGCAACGTGATGCTGGCGGCCGATGGCGCGATGGGGCTCGCGCAGGAGCTGACGAAGAACCCGCCGGCTGCCACCGAGTACAAGCCGTCCAACGACAACGCGCGGGCTTGTGAGGGCTACGCAAGCCCCGCGGAGCACGGGTCGTCGGCGGTGGGGACGGGTGGCTCGGAGAAGGCCTGCGGCGACACCCGGGACAGCCATCTGGACCCGAAGATGAATGGCTACTACGAGTCGCTCCAGACGGTGCAGCAGAACTTCCGTTACCTGGACGCGACGGACGGGAAGCTGGACGGCTCGCTGTCGCGGGCGGACCTGAAGCGCATCTCCGACGACTCGCGCGTGTCGCCCGAGCTGCGCAAGGCGGCCCGCTTCCTCGTGGACAACCCGGGCTACTTCGAGCGGCTCGACACCTCGATGGGCCCCCTCAATAGCTCCCTGGGGCAGATGGTGAGGGACGCGCGCAACGACGACCGCATCACCCTGAGCAACGTTCAGAACGAGCTCAACAAGGTGAAGGCGGACTTCGCCCAGTACGGGCGGCCCGAGCGCCCGGGGACGTCGGCGCCCTCCACGCCGCCGCCGGGCAGCTCGACGGGGAGCTCGCCTCCCGGCTCCACGAGTGGCACGGGCAGCTCGAGCATGCGGGGCATCATCAACGACCCCAGCATGAGCCTGGAGGAGAAGATCGAGGCCATCCTCATGGCGCTCACGGAGAAGATGGACGGGGAGATCCTCCAGACGATGGATGACCTGGCGGCGGCGCAGGACAAGCAGGCCAGCATCAAGAACGGCAAGGGGGACGAGAAGGCGCTCTCCGACTCTCAGCGCGACATCGACCGCATCAACATGCGGCTCCAGAAGCTCGTGGAGAAGCGGAAGATGATGTTCGAGATGATGAGCACGCTGTCCATGAAGTTCAACGAGATGGCGAAGACGGCCCTCTCCAACATGCGGAGCGCGTGAGCGGCGATGGGACGCGTCATCAAGTACGAGGGAGGAGCCATGGATACTGCGACGGCGGAGAAGCTGAAGGCCTTTGTGCGCGGGGACCTGACGTGGTCGGAGGTGGAGGGGATGACCTTCGAGGAGGCGAAGGCGATCGCACAGGTGGGGTGTGACCTGGCGGCGGCGGGGCGCTACGAGGAGGCGCGCATTCTCTTCGAGGGGCTGGTGGAGGGGAACCCGAAGGACTCGGCGAGCCGCGCGGCGCTGGGCACGGTGTACCAGAAGCTGGGGAGGCTGGAGGACGCCGTGACCGAGTACTGCGCGGCGCTGGAGAGGGATCCGTCCAACCCGGTGGCGCTGGTCAACCGGGGCGAGCTGTACCTGCGGCAGGGCAATCGGCAGGGCTTCACGGACCTGGCCAACGCGGTGGAGGCGGATCCGAAGGGGGAGACGTCCGCGGGGCGGAGGGCGAAGGCGCTGGTGCGGGCCATCGCGCTGGCGGCCGCGGAGAAGCTGCAGGTGGACCCGCGGGCGAAGGCGTAGTCCGCGGAACCGCGAGGGACCGCCGGGCCACGGAGGGGCTCAGGCACGGGTGGCCCGGGGGGAGGGCGTCAGTGGGAGGGCTCCGTGAGGACGGGGAGCCCTTCCGCTGGCGCTCTTTTTTCAGGAGCGGGAGGAACGGCGGCCAGCCGCTCGCCAATGGGCGGATGGCTGTGGCCCTTGAGAACGACCCAGCGGGGTGGGTCGGGGTCCATCTTGTTGACCCGGGCAGCCTTCACCAGCATGCGTCGGAAGGCGGCGGGATCCTGGGTGAGCTGGAGGGCGTAGCGGTCCGCCTCGCGCTCGCGCTCGCGCGAGAAGGCCGAGGAGATGGGCGCGCTCAGGAAGAAGACGAAGAAGGAGAGCAGCCACAGCAGCGGGAAGGTACGGATGTCCGCGAAGCGCGTGGTGCCGAACCAGCCCCGAGTGGCGGAGAGCCGCAGCAGTCGGTCGATGACGAAGAGGAGCGCCACCAGGGCCAGCGAGGCGGCGATGCGCCCTGGCCACTTCGGCTCGTGGACGTGACCGGCCTCGTGGGCGACGGCGGCCAGGACCTCGTCCGGTTCGAGCTCCTGGAGGATGACGTCGTTGAGCACGATGGTGCGCGTGGGGCCCTGGCCCGCGAAGTACGCCTGGAGGCGCTTGCTGGCCACGGACGTCTTCTCCACCCGCACGTCCTGGAAGGGGACCTCCGCGCGGGCCATGAGCGCGGTGATGCGCTCGCGCAGGGGGCCTTGCTCCAGGGGCGCCTGCTCGAAGAAGACCTGGCTGCGGTATGGGTCCAGCGCCGAGGCCCCCAGCATCAGCAGCGCCGTGGGAAGGCCCAGCACCAGCCACCAGCGGTTCATTCGCCGGGCCAGCCCGTACAGGCCCAACGCCAGTGCGGAGACGGCGAACCCCTCCAGGGCAATGCCCTTGAGCTCGTCCAGCAGGAAGCGCAGCGGGGTGTACGCGGACATGCCGTGGCGATGCTCCAGCACGTAGCCGAAGTAGATGGTCGCCGGGACGTAGATGAGCTCGATGAAGAGCTCCACGAGCAGCGCGAAGAGGATTGCCGCGCCCCAGCCCGGCTCGCCCCAGAGTCGATCCAGCGACTGGATGAGGACCCGGCTGACCGGCGCCGTCCGGAGGAAGGCGAGCCGCTGAGACAACCCGTCCGCGCAGGACTCGGACCACCGGTAGAAAGGACGCACCAGGACGCCCAGGATGAGCGCCAGGACGCCCAGGTAGACGAGGGGGCTCACCGCGCTCTTGATGTAGAGCGGCAGGTGGTAGGCCTGAATCTCGGCGAGCTGCTCGGGAGTGAAGATGGGCTCCATGGACAGGGAGGGAGCGTAGACCCTCACCCAGGTTCGCTCCCAGGGGGTCCGTGCTTTCCGGCGCCATGATGGGAGACCGTCGGGCCGTCCGCTCGCCATCACTCCGAGTGTGCCTTGGCGCCGGCCAACGGCCGGACGTGTCACAGGGGCGCTGTGGTAGCTTGTGCCAACCGCCATTGAGGGGTTGTGGGACTGACACTGAACTCGCGAGCGCGGTGCCGGGCACCTCTTTGATGGGATTAAGTGGACCCAGCAAGCGGTAGGGAAGACCCTCGAGTTGAATGCTCTCTGGGTCACTGAGGACACGGTCTGGGCTGGAGGGCTCTTTGGGACGATCATCAAGCGGCAGTGACGACGCCCTCGAGCCGCTCGAGCGGACCGTATTGCGCGACCCGCTCATTGGGGCGCAGCTGGGCGAGTACGTCATCCGGGAGCGGGTCGGCGAAGGCGGCATGGGCATCGTCTACCGGGGCGAGCAGCCGCTGATCGGCAAGCAGGTGGCGGTCAAGGTGCTCCGCTCCGAGGTGGGGGAGAAGTCCCATCACGTGGAGCGGCTGCTCGCCGAGGCCCGCGCCGTCAATGCCATCCGCCACCGCGGCATCATCGACATCTTCAGCTTCGGCCGGACGCCGGATGGTCGGCAGTACTTCGTCATGGAGTACCTGGAGGGCAGCGCGCTCGACGCCCACCTCGCCGAGCATGGCCTGCTGCCGCTCCGGGAGGTGCTGCGCATCTCCAACGAGCTGCTGGACGCGCTGGCCGCCGCGCACAAGGCGGGTGTCATCCACCGCGACCTCAAGCCCAACAACCTCTTCCTGGTGCGCCAGCCCGGTGGCGGCACCTACGTCAAGGTGCTCGACTTCGGTCTGGCCAAGCAGACCTCCAGCAGCTACGGCAACACGCCGCAGACGCAGCAGGGGCTCGTCATGGGGACGCCGGAGTACATGGCGCCCGAGCAGGCCTGCGCGCAGCCGGTCAGCCCCAAGACGGACCTCTACGCCTTCGGGGTGATGCTCTTCCAGATGCTGACCGGGCAGCTTCCCTTCACCGCCCGGTCGTCGATGGAGCTGCTCATCCAGCACGTCACGCAGCCTCCGCCCTCTCCGCTCACGCTGCGGCCGGAGCTGTTCCCTGAGCTCGCGGAGCTCACGCTGAAGCTGCTGGCGAAGGCGCCGGAGGAGCGGCCCGCCATGGCGAAGGTGCGCTCCGAGCTCCAACGGCTCATTCGCTTCCTGGAGCAGGAGGACGGCCCGACGAAGGTCGTGCGCGTCTCGAAGAGCCACCCTGTCCCGCGGCGTCCCCCCGAGCCCCGGCCCCTTCCCGTCCCGGAGGAGAACAGCCCCTCGGCGGAGACCGTGGAGGAGGAGAAGGTCCTCCTGGCGCCACGCCGGTCCCGCGCTCCCCTGGTGGCGGCGGTGGGCGGAGGGCTCCTGCTCACCCTGGGCGTGGGGGTGATCCTCTTCCCGCGTGCGGAGCCGAAGCCAGTGGCCCCTCCCGTTGTCGCGGTTCGCCCCTCGGTTCCGGCGGAGCCACCTCCCACCCTCCCACCGAGTGAGCCCGCAGCCGTTCCCGAATCCGCGACTCCCACCGCGGCCGTGGCCTCCGCGACCGGGCCGGAGCCGACTGCAGCCAAGCCCACCGAGGCCGCTGAGCCTGTCAGGCCCGCCGAGCCCTCTCCCACCGCTTCCCCCGAGACGCCGCCTCCACCGGAGCCTGCTTCAGGCTCTGTCGAGGGCCCCCGTCGGAACACCGCCCAGGGGAGCGTCCCAGCCAAGGGACGCTCCGAGCGCAATCCGCTCCTCGTGAGCATCGAGCGAATGGAGAGGAAGTTGCGGTTGGCCAGGCTGCCGGCTGATGAGGAGCAGCGTGCGCGCGAATCGCTGGACAAGGCGCGGGCCAGTGTGGGGGAGGTGAAGACCTCCGAGGACCGAAAGCAGTTCTTGAAAGACCTCGCCAAGTGGGAGCGGTGGTACCTGGGGGCGAAGAGCTCCGCGCCTTGACAGTGCGAGCGCAGCGTGTGCGACCATGCGGTCATGCTTTCGTTAGTGCTGGCACTGGTCGCCGCGCAGACAGCCGTCCCTCAGGAGGCGGCCCCGGCGCGTGGAGTGGTGGTGATGAGCTCGCGCAGCGAGGGTCTCACGCCCATCGAGGTCGTCACGCTGACGGAACGGTTGTCCAAGGCGCTCCAGGACGCACGCGTCGAGGTGGCGATGAGCCCCGACGAGGCCACCTCCAGGCTCGGCCCCGATCGGCGCCCGGAGCTCTGCCAGGTCAAGCCCGAGTGCATCGCGGAGCGGGGACGCGCGCTCGGGGTGGGGGCGGTGGTGGCCCTCGACTCCAGCAAGGTCTTCGGTGACCTGCCCATGCGCGTCATCCTGGTCGAAACCGGTCGGGGGCAGGTCCTCCTGCGGCGCAGCTATACCGTCTCCCCCGCGCGGCTGGCGGACCTGGACACCGCCTTCCGGGATGC
Organism: Archangium lansingense; assembly: GCF_026626635.1. Classification (GTDB taxonomy): domain Bacteria; phylum Myxococcota; class Myxococcia; order Myxococcales; family Myxococcaceae; genus Archangium; species Archangium lansingense. The sequence goes on along the minus strand of NZ_JAPNKA010000001.1, from coordinate 10,719,109 downwards.
CAGCCAGGAGATCAAGAAAACCCTCTCGGGGCGGCCCGGTTTCGAGGAGCCCCTGCCCGCGGATGCGCCCAAGGAGCCTCCGCCCGTGGCCCTCACGCCCAAGCCCGCGCAGGAGCAGCCTCCCGCCCTCGTTGTGTCCTCTCAGCCCTCGCGGGTGCCCGTGTACCTCACCCGAGGTGGCGCCGCGGTGGCTGGAGGCGCCGCCGTCTACTTCCTGGTGCGGGGGTTGATGCTGTCCTCGGAGCTGCAGCAGGAGGGGGCGACATCTGGAGTCTCCAGGTGGACCTACCCGCATGCGCTCGAGCTGAAGGATGACGCCAACCGCAACCTGCTGATCTCGGGCGTGCTCGCCGGGGCGGCGGGGGTCCTGCTCGGCACCAGCTTCCTGCTGCCTTCGCCGGAGCCCGCCCCCGCCCAGTAGTCCCGAGCGGCCGGGGACGCGTTGAAAGGACAACGCCTCTCCCTCGCCGTACTGGCGTGAGACGTGGGTCTTCAGCACCTTCGGGGGCGAGGAAGGTCCACGGCATGACGACGGTCGCGGAGTTCATCGAGAAGAACCGGGAGCGGCTCATCGAGCGCTATACGGAGGAGGTGGGCAGGTTGGATGCCGCCCGGGGTCTCTCCCCGTATGAGCGGACCGACACCTTCCCCGAATACCTCTCGACCCTGGCGGCCATCTCCCGGCAGGGCCATCGGGGCGACACCACGAAGACGGCGAGGCGTCTGGAGGAGACGCACATCGGCCAGCGCGTGCGGTTGGGCTTCAACCAGGAAGAGGTGACGAGCGAGTACGTCCTCATGGGCCGTCTCATCTCCGGCCTCTGGGAGGATCTTCCCCTGGAGCAGCAGCCCTCGCAGGAGGACACGCGGCTCCTGTTCGAGGAACTCAAGGGGGCCATGGACCAGGTGGTTGTCACCTTCAGCGGCTACTCGCAGGAGGATCGGCAGCGCGAGAAGCGCTTCCTGCTCCGCCTCAACGCGCTGGCGTCCGAGGTGATGGGAGAGGACGAGCACTCCATCCCGCTCGAGGAGCGGCTGGGTGCCCTGGTGGAGGTGGTGCAGGAGGCCATGCGGGCGGATGGGGCCGCGCTCCTGCTCCTGGGCTCGGGTGGACGGACACTCATTCCCGCCACGTACACGGGCAGGTGGCGCGCACTGACCGAGACCGAGACCGAGCTCGTGCCGGTGGACGCTCCCTCCTTCGTGGCCAGCCTGGCCGCCTCCGAGGAGCCGCTGGAGCTGCCGGACGCGGCGAGTGCCGGCCCCGCGGTGGCCGAGGGGGTGCGCCAGAGTGGCCTGCACTCATTGCTGGGCCTGCGGTTGTGGCCGCACGGCAAGCTGCTCGGGGTGTTCTACCTGGGCATCGCGGAGCTCCGTCCCTTCGAGCCCCAGGCGAAGCGCTATCTCGAGACGCTGGTGGATTACCTCTCCGGCATCATCCAGAAGGCCCTCCTGCTCCAGCAACTCCGGCAGACCAATGAGCGGCTGCGCAAGTCCGAGACACTCCATCGGCTGGCCACCGAGGCCATCAGCGATGCCATCTGGGAGTGGAATATCCAGACGGGCACCATCACCTGGAGCGGCGTGGTGGAGAAGCTCTTCGGATATACCCGGGAGCAGCTCGGAGGGCCCTTCTCCAGTTGGAGCGACAAGATCCACCCGGAGGACCGCGAGCGTGTCGTGCACGGCTTTCACGAGGCCCTCGCCCGTGGCGAGCTGCGGTGGAGGGACGAGTACCGCTTCCTTCTCCGGGACGGCGGCTATGCCCACGTCACCGACCACGGCCTCGTCGAGCAGGACGCGAGTGGCAGGCCGGTGCGGATGGTGGGGGCGATGCAGGACATCACCGCGCGCAAGGCCGCGAGTGAGGCGCTCCGGGCGAGCGAGGACCGGCTGCGGATGGCGGTGCGCGCGACGGAGCTGGGGACGTGGGACTTCAATCCGGTGACGGGCATTCTGCGCTGGGACGATCGGTGCAAGGCGCTCTTCGAGCTGCCCCTGGAGTCGGAGGTGACGTACGACGGCTTCATGGCGGCGCTCCACCCGGAGGACCGCGAGCGAGCGCGCACGGCCGTTGAGTGGGCACTGCAACCGGCCAGTGGCGGGGAGTACGACATCGAGTTCCGCCCGCTGGGGCGGATGGGCCAGGGGGCGCGCTGGGTCCGCTCCATTGGCCGCGCCTATTTCGAGGGAGGACGGGCCGTGCGCTTCATCGGCACCGCCCAGGACATCTCCGAGCGGAAGCATCAGCAGCAGGAGGCGCAGAAGCGCGCGGAGTTCGCCGAGCAGCTCATCGGCATCGTCTCCCACGACCTGCGCAACCCCCTCAACGCCATCACCCTGTCCGTGGCGGCGCTGCTGCGGCAGGAGGACCTGGGCGAGCGCCAGGCGAAGGGGCTCGCACGCATCTCGGCAGCGACGGAGCGGGCGACCCGGATGATCCGCGACCTGCTCGACTTCACCCGGGCCCGGCTCGGAGGAGGCATTCCCCTCGAGCGCAGGCCGCTCGACTTCCACTCCCACTGCCGGCAAGTGGTGGAGGAGGTGCGGCTCGCCCATCCGGATCGGGAGGTGGAGGTGGTGGGGAGAGGGGAGGGCGCGGGCGAATGGGATGGGGACCGGCTGGCCCAGGTGATCACCAATCTGGTGAACAACGCACTGGCCTACAGTCCCTCGGGAACACCTGTTCGCATGGAGACGCTGGGGGAGGACGGTACCGTCATGCTCTCCGTGCACAACGCGGGCAGGCCCATTCCTCCCGAGCTCCTCCCGCGCCTGTTCGAGCCGATGACGCGGGGCAGGCTGGGAGGAGACGCGGCCAGCCGCAGCATCGGCTTGGGGCTATTCATCGTGGCCAACATCGTCCACGCGCACAGAGGCACCATCGAGGTGCGCTCCGAGGAGGCCGCAGGCACGACGTTCACGGTGCGGCTGCCGCGGCACGCTTCCTAGTGGGAGTGTCCACGAAGTTCGTGGACTGCGCATGCTCCCTCTCCCTCTGGGAGAGGGCGGGGGGTGAGGGTAGTCCCCTGCGTGGCTCTCGCTGCAGCGACGTCATACAGAGGGAAGACCCTCACCCTAGCCCTCTCCCAGAGGGAGAGGGGACATCCACGGCGCCTGCGGACTATGTCCAAAGACTTCGTGGACACTCCACGAGCGGGAGGCCCGCTCAGGAGTGCGGCTTGGACTGCTCGGGCTCGCTCTGCTCCGGTGCCGACTCCGTGTCCGCCAGCAGCAGCGCCTTCATCTTCTCCAGGCTCTGGCGCGTCTTGACCACGAACGCATTCTGCGAGCCGATGCGCTCGGCCGCCTCCAGCGTGCGCTCGTAGATGTTGATGGACTTGGTGAGCAGCACCCGCACCTTCTTGCGCAGCTCCTCGCGGTAGATGACCGCCTCCTCCGCGTCCAGCTCCACCGGGGCCGGCGAGTTCACCAGGTGCTCATAGAGGTTCTCGTAGAGCGCGCCGATCTGCGACCCGGCCGCCGTCGCCCAGTGGCCGTTGCCCACCCGGATGGCGCGCAGGTAGTTGCCCTGCGCCGACAGCAGCAGCTCGGCCTTGTAGTTCAGGTCGTTGGCCAGCGCGTCGCTGCCCTTGGCCGGGTCCAGCTTCACCGCGTCGTAGTGCTGCCGGTAGATCTCCCCGATGAAGAAGTGCGCCTGCGCCGGGAAGTAGTCCTCGACCTCATCCTTGTCCTGCAGGGCCTCGTACGTGGAGAGCGCCTGGCGCAGCGTCTTCTCCGCCTTCTCACTCTGCCCGGTCTCCAGCTCGCACACGCCCTGCTGCACCTGCGCCTCCAGGCGCTTGCTCACCGGCAGGTCCTCGCGCCTGGCGATGGTCGCCAGCACCTTCGCGGCCTCGGCGAACCGCTCCAGGTGGTACTGCGTCTCGGCCAGGCGGAAGGCCGCGTCCAGCGCGTCCCCCGTGCCCTTCTCCGCGTCCGCCAGCTCGGAGAAGCGCAGGTAGGCCTCGTCCCAATGCTCCAGCCGCTCGTACGCCAGGCCCGCGTTGTAGAGCGCCTCCTCGCGGTGCTTGCTCTGCGGATGGAAGTCCGCCAGCCGCCCGAAGTAGCGCGCCGCCTTGGCGAAGTCGTTGGCCGCGAAGGCCGACGTGCCTCCCGCGAACAGCTCCTCGTCGTTGAGCGAGGCCAGCTCCAGGTCCGCCGTCACAGTCACGGGGTCGAACTGCACTTGCTGCCGGGGCGTCTCCGGCGTCTCGCGCACCGCCGTGCCCGTCGTCCGACACCCCACCAGGCCCAGAACTCCCACCAACACCCACTTGCGCCAGGTGGCCAACATGTATGTCCTCCGCTGCAAAGCTCGTCAGGGGCCCGCTGGGGGGCCGTCCGCGTTTCCAGCCTCCATGACAGCGAGAGCTGTCCCGGAGTTCCCAAGCGGCCCGCAGCTTAACCTCCACCCGGGCTTCCCGCCCGTATGGCTCGACGCCGGGCGGTCAGGCGGGCGGTGCCGTGGACACTTGGAGGAGAGACGATGTTGGCGTGCATGGATGTGGACTACCGGCCTGAGCTCACAGTGGCCGCCTGTGTGCTCTTCCGGGACTGGGCCGATGCCGCCGAGGCCTCGCACGTGGTGGAGCGCGGCCCTCCCGCCGAGCCCTATGAGCCCGGCCAGTTCTACCGCCGCGAGCTGCCTCATCTGTTGAAGGTGCTCGCCACCCTTCAGGAGCCACTGGAGACAGTGGTCATCGACGGGTACGTGTGGCTGGACGAAGAGCGGCCCGGGCTTGGTGCGCACCTGTATGAGGCGCTCGGGCGGCGCGTGCCCGTCATCGGCGTGGCCAAGACGGCGTTCCACTCCAGCCAGCTCGCGGTTCCGGTGCTGCGCGGGCAGAGCCAGCGTCCTCTGTTCGTGACGGCGGTGGGGGTGGATGCTCGCGAGGCCGCGGAGCATGTGCGGCACATGCACGGGGCCTCGCGCATCCCCACGCTGCTCAACCGGGTGGACCGGTTGTGCCGGGATTCGTGAGGCGGGGCTTCCGGGCGCGCTCATCACGAACTGGTCCGATGGTCGGACCAGTTGCTCGAGGCCGGGCCCGGAGGGTGCTCCCGGGGTTCAACCTGGGGAACTGGTACCCTCACCCCGTCCCTCTCCCGAGGGGAGAGGGGAAGTGGGCTTGGGAATCACTTCGTCACCGATGAGGTAGCGCCCCGTTCTCCACAGCGCTCCTATCTCGTGCACGTCCATCTCGAAGCGCGGCACCTGGATGAGCGGGGTTCCACCCACCGCTGCCTGTAGCTCGGCGATGCCCCGGGCGTCCTGCTCGGCCAGGATGGTCAGCTCCCGCAGCGTCTCCTCCATCTTCGCGCGCCGGGCGGGAATCAGTCCCTTCATCTCCTCCCACAGCTGCGGCCCCGGCATCGGGTGCACCCGGTTGACCACCACCGCCACCACGTCCATCTCGTTCTGCTTCAGCAGCCGGTGGAAGTGCATCACCTCGTCCAGCCGCTCGCGTCCGGGGCTCGTCACCAGCACGAAGCCCGTCTGCTCCGCCTCCAGTAGCTCGCGCACCCCACGCGCCCGCTCCCGGAAGCTCTCGTTCATCGGGGCGATGGCCATCATGAAGCCGGCCAGCTCCTGCAGCGTCTCCGTGCCGGTGAACTTGGAGATCGTCTTCGCCGCGTAGCTGCTGCCCAGGCTGAAGAGCGACAGGCCAATCTTTCCCGCCGCCAGCGCCGGGGTGAGCAGCCACTTCGCCGCCTCGTTGTCGAGGAAGTCCAGCACCCGGTTGGGGGCCTCGAGGAAGTCCAGCGCGTGCGCCGTGGGCGGCGTGTCGAGCACGATGAGCTCGTAGTCGCGCTTGTTGCGCAGCTCCCACAGCTTCTCCATCGCGATGTATTCCTGGCTGCCCGCGAGCGCGCTGGAGAGGGACTGGTAGAAGCGGTTGGAGAGGATCTTCTCGCGCTTGTCCGGTGGGGCGTACTTGAGGATGAGGTCGTCCCACGTCTGCTTCATGTCCAGCATCATCGCGTGGAGGCGGGCCCGGGGCTTGAGTCCCAGGGGCTCCAGCGCGGAAGCGGGGACCTCGGCCTCCACGTTGCCCAGGGCATGGAGCCCCAGCGAGTTGGCCAGCCGCTTGGCCGGGTCGATGGTGCACACCAGGCTGCTGCGCCCATCCACCGCCGAGCGCAACGCCAGCGTCGCCGAGATGGTCGTCTTCCCCACGCCGCCCGAGCCGACGCACACCAGGACGCGCTTCTTCTTCAGGGCCTCGGAGAGCGCGTTCATGCCCCGTCCTTCCCCGTCACCAGGGGCTCCAGATACCCCATCACCTGCTCGATGGCCTGCCGGCCGAAGTCCGGCGTGAAGATGCGCGGCACCTGGTACACCGGCACGTGCAGGTTGCGCTCCAGCTTCATCTCCGCCAGCACCGTCTGCGCTGCCCGGTCGTGGTGGGCCTGTGCCACCGCCAGCAGCTCCGGCTGGTCCACCAGGGCCTCCAGGTCGTCCTTGTTGAAGCGCTCGAGGAAGGCCGCGTTGAGCACCGCCGCGTGCGTGCGCACCTTCACCTGATCCTTCAGCGCCGCATGCAGCTCCAGCGTCTCGTTCACCGGCAGCTCCTCCGGCAGGGACACCAGCACCGCCGCCGTCACCGCCCGGTCCTCGAGGATGTCGCGCATCTTCATGGCCTCGCGAGTCATCGGCCCGGGCGGCAGCGTCTGCAGCAACACCTGCGGCACCCGCAGGAAGGTGATGGCGTGGCCCGTGGCTGGCGCGTCCATCACGATGGTGTCCCACAGCGGCCTTCCATCCGGCCGCTTCTCCTGCGCGTGGTAGAGAATCTTCCCCAGCAGCACCAGCTCCTGCAGCGAGGGGATGAAGCGCAGGAAGTAGCGCACCACCTTGTTCTCGAAGACCGTCTTGTAGAGGGTCTCGAAGCGCAGGACCATGATCGCGTACTCGCGCATGGCCTCCTGGGGGCGCACGTCCACCGCCCAGAGGTTGTCCTCCAACTTCGTCACTTCGGGGCCCACGGGCTTGTGCCCGAGCAGGCGGCTGATGCGCTCCTGGGTATTGATCTCACACACCAGGGTGCGTCTACCGGCGCGCGCCGAGCGCAACGCCAGCGCTGCGGCGATGGTGCTCTTGCCCACGCCACCCTTGCCAGAGACGATCCACAACCTCTTGTCGAGCAGGCCGGCCATCGGGAGCGGCGAACCGTAAGGACGCCCCTCCCCCCTGTCAACGCGCTCTGTCATCTGTCTTCCATCGCTTGACACGTCGCGTCGCGTCCTTCCAGAGTTCGCGCGTTTTCTCCAGAACCTTCCGCGTCCCCCGTGTCGAAAACCCGCGGACCGATGGATACCCCCATGCTCAAAGACAATCCGGTGGTGAAGAAGCTCGTCGAGACCGGCGAGGAGCGCGTTGGCAAGCTGGCGCAGCAGCTCATGTCCAACGAGAAGTTCGTGGCGACGGTGCAGACACTGGTGGCGCGCTCGCTGGCCGCCAAGGGCACGCTGGACGGAGCGTTGCGCTCGGCACTGTCGGCGATGAACCTGCCCTCCAGCGCGGACGTGGAGCAGCTGCGCAACAAGGTGGATGACCTGGAGCGGCTACTGTCCTCGGTGGAGTCCAAGCTGGACACGCTGGTGTCGGCCCGGAAGAAGTAGAGGCCACCCATGCGGCGCATCGCCTTCATCAACGAGAAGGGTGGCACCTGCAAGACGACGCTGGCGGTCAACACCGCGGCGTGGCTCGCCAGAGAGCGCGGGCTCAAGGTGCTCCTGGTGGACCTGGACACGCAGGGGCACTCGGGCAAGTCGCTCGGCCTGGACGTGCGTACCCTGCCGCGCAACGTCTTCCACCTGCTCACCGACCCGGCCGTGCGCCTGGAGGACGTGATTCAGCCCTCGGCCATCGAGGGCCTGTCCGTCCTGCCCGCCTACAAGGAGATGGCGGACTTCCCCCTGGTGGTGGCCCAGGACGAGCGCCGCGCGTACCGGCTCGCCGAGCGGCTGGAGCCCGCGGAGGCCGCTGGCTTCGACGTCATCGTCTTCGACGCACCTCCGTCCATGGGCATCACCACGCGCAACATCCTCGTGGCCGCCACCGAGGTGGTGGTGCCCGTGGCCCTCACGTACTTCGCGCTCGATGGCTGCGCCGAGGTGGCTGACACCGTTCGCCAGGTCGCCGAGACCGAGGGCCGCCCCGGGCTGCGCATCACCAAGGTCGTGCCCACCCTCTACCGGCGCACCGCGCTCGCCACCGCCATCCTCGAGCGCCTCAAGGCCTACTTCCCTGAGTCCCTCGCCGCCACGCCGCTCGGCTACAACGTCAAGGTGGATGAAGCCCAGAGTCACGGGAAGACCATCTGGGAGTACGCCCCGAGCAGCACTGGCGCTCAGATGCTCGCCGCCATCGCCACGGAGATCTTCGACGGCGCGCCCGCCAAGGCCTCGAAGCGCGGGAAGAAGGCTCCCCGCGTGGCGTAGTTGCCACGCCGCTGCTCTTCCTCGGACTGGAGATGTCCCCGGCGCACCGCTCCCAGGAGGGCGTCACACGGGGATGAGCGCAGGCCTTGATACCCTCACCCAGACCCTCTCCCGGGGGGGAGAGGGAAGGGGGGCGGCTACTGCTGCTTGTTCTTCTCGAGCTCGTCCAGCTTCTTCTCGAGCTCTTCCAACCGCTGCGCCAGCACCTGGATGTCGCGGCCCAGCGCCGGCAGGTTGCCCGCCAGGTTCTCCACGGCGTGCTTCACCCGCTCGTCAATCTTCCGCTGCCAGTCCTCCAGCGCCCGCTGGCTCGCCTTGAGCAGCTCCGCCGCGCCGCCTCCCGCCTCCTGCTGCTGCTGCTGCTCGGCCGGCTGCTCAGCAGGCGTGGGCTCGGCCACCTGCTCGCCTTCCTCGCCCTTCTCGCGCCTCAGCAGCTTGTCCAGCCGCGACTCGGCCTCCTCCCGGATGGACACCACCCTCGGGGTGACTTCCTTCTGGATGAAGCCCGTCAGCGACTCGCCCGGATGGCGGATGATCTCCCGGAGCACCGTCAGGGGCATCCGGTTCCGCTTCTTCTCCTCCTCGAAGATGATCTGCGCGAGCGTGACGGAAGTGAGATCCTCTTTCGTCCGATTGTCGACGATCTGGACCTCCACGCCCTCCTTGATCATCGCGGCGATCTCATCCAGGGTCACATATCGGCTCTCGACGGTGTCGTAGAGCTTGCGGTTGGTATACCGCTTGATGACCTTGGGCTCCTTGCCCGGCACGCCTGCCTGCTCTGGCTCGCTCATAATCTCGGTTCTCCGCCCACTCCGGGCGCTTGCGTACACGGTGTGGGACGCATGCCTGTAGCAGAGGGGTGGGGGGCGGGCAAGCCGGGTGGAGGCATGCTCGCGATGGAGCGCCACTGCGCCTATACTCCGGGACCGGCCGAGCCCTGAATGATCGTCAAGTGTGAGCGGTGTCAGACGCGGTTCAAGATCCCCGACGAGAAGGTGACGGACAAGGGGGTCAAGGTCCGCTGCACGAAGTGTCAGCATACTTTCCGGGTCGCGCGGGAGGACGTCTCGTCCACCGCGCCGGCTCCGGCAGTGCCATCCCCAGACCCGGCCGTGAAACCGCCGGCTACTCCTCGTGCGGGCACGCCCCTCGAGGTGCCGCGGGCCTCTCCGCCCTCGGGTAAGCCGGCACGTCCGGTGGGACTGGATAACCTCTTCGATGGGCCCGTGAGCGCCGCGTCGACTCCGGGGATCGCCTCTCCTCGCGGAGGTGCTCCGGCCGTTGTGCCGCGGGTCTCCTCGCTGGAGGCGCCGAAGACCCCGGCGACCATCGACCTGGATCCATTGATGGAGTTCATGGGGGAGAACACCCCCACTCCCGCCGAGGCGCTCAAGCTCGCCGCCAAGGCCCCCATTCCCAACAAGCCCGCTGGGGCGCTCGCGACCGGACCGGTCCAGCCTCCCAGGCCGGCGGCTCCGGCCCCCAAGCCGGCGCAGGCCGCCGCGCCCGTGCCTGTTCAGGTTCCGACGAAGAGCCCCGTGCCCGTGCAGGTTCCGGCGAAGAGCCCCGCGCTCGCGCCTGTGAGCAGCGCCCCCTTCTCCTTCGACGAGAACAATCCGTTCGGCTCGACCGACACGGAGGCGACGCTCCCTGCTCCGGTGCCCACGCTGCCGCCGGCACCCAAGCCTGTCCCCATGACGGTGCCCACCCGGAGCGCTCCGCCGGCCCCGAAGCCGGCGCAGGCCGCCGCGCCCGTGCCCGTGCAGGTTCCGGCCAGGAGCCCCGCGCCCGCGCCTCGCAAAACCGCTCCGGTGGCCTTCGAGGAGAACGATCCGTTCTCGCTGCCGCCGGACAACGCGCCGACGGTTCCGGCCACGCCCACGCTGCCGCCTCGCGGCGCTGCGCGCGCTCCGATGGCCTTCGAGGAGAACGATCCGTTCTCGCTGCCGCCGGACAACGCGCCGACGGTTCCGGCCACGCCCACGCTGCCGCCTCGCGGCGCCGCGCCCTCTCCGGCCTATGAGGAGATGGACGGGCTCGAGGGCAACAACCCGTTCGTCTCGTTCCAGCCCCAGCCGCCGACTCCGGCTCCCACGCCGGTCCGGAGGCCCGCGCCCGTGCCGGTTCCGGCCGCGGACCCGAACGAGATGGAGGGGCTCGAGGGCAACAACCCGTTTGCCACGTTCGACCCGGTGGCGGCGCTGCCTCCGGCTTCCGCGAAGGGCCCCGCGCCGGTGCCGGCCGCGGCTCCGAACGAGATGGAGGGGCTCGAGGGCAACAACCCGTTTGCCACGTTCGACCCGGTGGCGGCGCTGCCTCCGGCCTCTGCACAGCCTCCAGCGCCCGCTTCGAGCCCTGCGCCCTCGGGCATCCCGGACTGGGGTGCTCCGCAGCAGGGCGCTCCATCGGGCATCCCGGACTGGGGTGCTCCGCAGCAAGGTGCTCCGTCGGGCATCCCGGACTGGGGGGCCACGCAGACGGTTCCGGCCACCCCCATCGCCAAGGCGGGCGCGCCCACGGAGCGCAACCCGTTCCCCGACTTCCCAGGGCCGGGCGAGGGTGCTCCGGGCCGCGAGGTGCTCGCGGATCTGCCGCCCGCGCCTCCGCCGCCGGTGATTGCCGCGCCGCCCCCGAAGCAGGAGACGCCACGCAGCGAGAGCCATGGCCCTAGCCTGGTGCAGCGTCTGGCCGGGGTGGCCGCTCAGCTCGTGGTGGGAGCGGTGCTCTTGGTGGGCCTGGTCGCCGTGGCCATCGCCTGGCTCAACGGTGGGCGGGTGGAGCTGTCGGCCCTGTCGCCCTCGCGCATGCGCGAGCTGGTGTCGCCCACGCGGCCCCTGGTGGCGAAGGATCTGTCCAACGGCCTCTATACGACCCGTGACGGGCGCAGCCTCTTCTTCGTCCGCGGCGAGGTGGAGAACCGTGGCACCTCCGCCATCCGGGTGAAGGCGGGGGTTGCACTGTACGACGGGGACAATCAGGTGAAGTCCGCCGAGGGGCTCGTGGGCGCTGTTCCCACGCCGGAGGAGCTCCACGTGATTGGGAGCGCGGGCGAGGCCGATGCGCTCCGCTCCCGTCTGGATGCCGCCGCCAAGGAGGTGGCTCCCGGTGCCCGGGCGCCCTTCATCGTCTTCTTCTACGAGTACCCCGAGGACCTGAGCGGTATCCGGCTCGAGGTGACGCTCGAGCCGCAGGCTGCCGTTGCCAGTGGAGGGGCCAAGGAGGGTAGTGCCGGCAATGCCCAGCCGTGAGGAGGCCAGAGTTGTCGTTCGGCGGCTCCATGTGCTGAGCGGGGGAGCGGAGATCGTCCGCAAGGCCGCCGCGCGAGAGCTCGCGCGGAGGGATCCGCTCGACGCCAACGAGCTGCTCCATCACGTCATCTTCCTGGCCCGTTCCGCCTGGGAGCCGGCCACCTGCGTCCTCTCCGCCTTCGTGGCGGCGCTGGGCCGGGAGGCCGCGAGCATTCCCTACGCGGACTCCATGAGGCGCATGGCCGAGGTGCAGTCGCTGGAGTCGGTGGCGGACCTCTTCGAGACGGCGCCGGCCCAGAAGGAGTTCGACGAGGGCGCGGCCGCCAAGGCGGATGCGAAGCTCCTCACCCAGTCCCTGGGGCACCTCAAGCAGCAGGCCCGGCTCACGAGGGACCCGGACATGCTCGCGCGGCTGGTCACCGCGAGCAACCCCGCGGTGGTGCGCAACGCGCTCCTCAACCCTCGCCTCACCGAGCCGCTGGTGGTGCGCATGGCGGCGCGTCGTCCGGCCCGCCCGGAGCCGCTGGTGGAGATCTGGCAGTCGCCGCGCTGGTCCTCGCGGCATGGAGTGCGCCGGGCGCTTGTCTTCAACCCGTACCTGCCGCCGGAGGTGGGGGTGAAGATCGTCCCGCTGCTCAATGGGAGTGATCTGGCCGAGCTGGCCGGGGACACATCCGTGCACCCCTCGCTGCGCGAACAGGCCGCGCGCCTGTTGGCCGGGGATGCGCCGGTAGGTTCGAGCTAGCCGCGCTTGGGGCCGGAGTCGGTGTAGTCAGCGTCGGACACGTCCTGGCCGCGCTTGGAGCGGGGCAGCGTCTTCACGTCCACCAAGTCCTCACCCTTGGAGGCCTTCTTGAACGAGTAGACGAACTTGCCCACGGCATTGCCGAGCTGACCCATCCGAGCGGCGGAGAACACCACCACCAGGATGAACGCGATGAACAGAATCTCCCCGGTACGCAGCCCCAGCATGTCGCGCACAGTGCAGCAAAGCCGGGGGTGAGGCAAGCCGCCTGTCGCCGGAGACGGGGCCCTTCAGGACGCTCGCTCCGGGGGCCGGGCTGTTGCACATTGCGAGGCATGCTCCTGCTCGCCCACCGAGGTGCCAGCGCTGATGCCCCGGAGAACACCCTCGCCGCCTTCCAGGAGGCCGTAGCCCAGGGGGCCGACGGCGTGGAGCTGGACGCCATGGTGTGCGGCTCCGGCGAGGTGGTGGTGTGCCACGACGAGCATCTGGAGCGGCTCGCCGGGTTGCCCTGGGAGGTGCGCACCACGTCCTGGTGGAAGCTGAAGGGGGCAGACGTGGGCAGCCGGCTCGGCTTCGCGCCCGCCCGCATTCCCCTGCTGGAGGAGGTGCTGGACGCGCTGCCCTCGCACTTCCTCATCAACATCGAGCTCAAGTGCGATCACGCCAACGACGGCGGCCTCTCCCAGAAGGTGGCGGAGCTGGTCACCCGTTGGGAACTGGCCGAGCGGGTGGTCATCTCCAGCTTCAACCCGCTGTGCCTCTTCCGGACGGCGGCCGCCGCGCCCGCGCTGCGCCGCGGCTTCCTCATCGACCCGGACAAGAGCTGGGGGCTGCAGGCGAACGTGGTGACGCCGCTCGTCTCGTCCCACTCGGTGCACCCGTACCACAAGCAGTGCACCCCGGAGCTCGTGGAGGAGTGGCGGCGCCGGGGCCTGCGCGTGGCGGTGTGGACGGTGGATGACGCAGCGCGCGCCCGGGAGCTGGAGGAGATGGGCGTCTCCTACCTCATCACCAACAAGCCCCGCTTCATTCGCGAGGCCCTGCGCGGCAAGGCGGCCTAGAAGTCCAGGCCGAGCGTGGTGCTGAAGGCGAACACGGCGGGCAGGGCGCGGCTCCTCGTCTCGCCCGTCTGGGTGTTGGCCACCTCGATGGCGCCCTGGTTGCTCAGCGAGATCTCGGCGCCGAGCTGCAGCGCGCCGCTGATGAAGCGCGCGCCTCCGTAGAGGCGGCTGTTGATGTTCTCACCCAGCTTCACCTCCTGGTAGACGCCGGTGTTGTCCAGGCCGGCGTAGGGGCTGGCCGGGTTGAGGGTGTCGCCGCGCGTCCGGCTCTGGTTGAAGTCGAGCGTGTCCGTGCTGGCCGCCACGCCCACCAGGTCCAGGCCGCCGTAGGGGGTGATCGTTACCATGCCCCCGAGCGGGAACTGCTTGCCCACGCCGATGTCGAGGCCGGCCGCCGTCAGGTCGAAGTCCTTGTTGCCCATCAGCCGCGTCACGTGGGCGCGCACGCCGACGTCCGGCAGCCAGGTGAAGCCCTCGTTGACGGCCCACTTCACCTCGCCGGTGGCGGCGAACATGCTGCTGCGGTCGATCCACCCCACGCGGGCGCCCAGCTCGAAGGAGAAGGGCAGGCCCTTGCGCACGTGCACCGAGGGGAGCAGCAGCGGATTCGTCGCCGCCCCCTCGGTGGGAAGCGTGACCTGGCCGTCCTGGTTGCCCGGCGAGGGCAGGGCGATGACGCTCAGCTCCGCGTTGAGCGAGAAGCCCGCGTGCCCCAGCGTCTCCGGGGGCATGAGGTTCGCCGACGTCATCACCGCCGCGAAGGTGCGGGCGAAGGCACGGAAGTCCCCGTGGGCCTCCGGGTTATAGTTGGTCGACGGCGTGGTCGAGCCGGAGCTCGCGAATTGGTTCGGGTTGCCGAGATTCGTCAACCTGAAGTCGTTGCGATCCGCGTACGCGGCGGAGCCGCACACCAGTACCGCGAGGGCCATCCCACGGCTGAACGTCCGCATCCTCAGTACCGCCTCCCAGGCGCGCGTCCGGCGGTGGCGCCAATCGGGGGTCGACGCTAGCGTGCGTCCGAGGAAAGCGTCAATAAAACGGGCGGCTTCCGAGGGGGCGTAAGGGCCCCGACGAAAGCCGCCCGGAATTCGGACGTTCAGTCCAGCTACCTGCTCACGGCGTGGCCGACTTGGTCGGCTTGGTGGCCGTGGCCGGCGCCGTCAGCTTCTGGGCCACCTCGGCCGGACGGCGGCGGATGACCAGGGTGCGGCGGCTGGCGAAGTCGGTGCTCTCGCGGGCCACCACCAGCACGCTGTTGTTGCCCTCCTTGAGGGAGAACTCGGTGGAGAACTTGAGCTTGTGCGGCTCGCCCGCCTTGGCCTTGGCGTCCACGCCCTGGAAGTAGACCTTCTGGTCGTTCACCAGCACGTACATGTCCAGCAGGCCCTGGGCATCGTCCACCTCACCCGTGAGGGTGTACTTCTCGCCGTTGGCCACCAGGCCACCCTGGCCCAGGTCCACGTCGAGCTTGATCTCCGGCGGCGAGCGGCGGGCCACGTACGCCATCTGGGGCGCCGCGGCCTTGCCGCGCGTGTCGCGGGCGTTCTCGGTGCTCACGAAGGCGAAGCGGTCCTTGTCCAGCTCCACCCGGTAGAAGCCCTTGGTGACCGCGTCGGTGTTGAGCACCGCCGGGCGCGAGAGCTTCGCCACCACCGTGGCGCCCTGCTGAGGCGAGGCCAGCAGCTCGGCCTTCTCCGACACCCGCACCAGGCCCTTCTTCGGCTCCAGCCTGGCCACCGCGGCGTCCGACACGGGCAGCTCCAGCTTCTCCATGGCGAACTCCTCGAGCGGCTCGTCGACGATGGCCAGCCGCAGCGGGAAGGTCTCCTCGCGGTAGCCCTTCTTCACCGACAGCTGGAAGCGCGCCGTCTTCGTCTCGCCCGGGGCCAGCTCGCCAATCTTGAAGCGACCCTTCTCGATGAAGATGTTCGGGTCTCCCAGGTTCTTGATCTGCGCGAACGAGTCGAGCGCCTTGCCCTTGCCGGTGTTCGTCACGTCCATCACCAGGGTGATGTCCTCGCCGCGCTGGGCCTGGCCGTCGCCGTTGCACGACTCGCACGTGTCGACGACCTGCCAGTTGAAGGCGAAGGCGGGACGCGGCAGCTCGGCGAAGTTGAGCTCGCTCACCAGCGTGGTGGGCAGGGCCCCGTGGTCGTCGTGGAACTTCACCGTCACCTCGTCACGGCGGGAGGTCAGGTCCTTGGGCAGCTTCACCTTCACCTTCCAGGTCTTCTTCTCACCCGGGGCCAGGCTGCCGATGAGGAACTCGCGGCGATCCAGGTAGTAGTTGTCGCTCTCCGTCCAGGCGCGCACGCGCTTGAGCGGCTCGAGGCCCTTGTTCTCCGCGGTGAGCGTCAGGTCGAACGTCTCACCCGCGGCGATGCGCTGGTCGGCGGTGGGGGCGAAGGTGGCCGCGAGCTTCACGTCCTTGGGCGTGGTGCCCGCGCTCCAGTCCACGTTGAGCGCCTGGATGGCGGAGTTGATGCGCAGCTCCTCCTCCTCGCGCTTCTTCTCCACGAAGCCCTTGCCCTTCTGCAGCATCTGGCGACGGTCGTTGTAGGGCATCTGCAGGACGTAGTCGCGAGCGAACTGCACCTCGAAGTCCTCCTTCACCTCTTCCTGGCTCTCGGCGTCCATCTGGTCGTCCAGCTCCTCGCCGGTGCTCACCGAGTCGATGTCCAGCAGCGGGTGCGCCTTGGTGTCCTTGGCGGCCGTCTCGGGATTCTTGGCGGCCTCCTCCTGCTTCTTGGCGGCGGCCTGCACCTGCTTCTCGTCCAGCTTGAGGTACTTCACCGTCTCCAGCGGCTTCTCGCGGCCCAGCACGTCCTCGCGCTTCTTGGCCACCGAGTCCGAGTTGGGGTTGCCGAAGTGCTGATCCAGGTCCGCCTCGCCAATCGTCTTGCGCGGGGCGAACACCAGCACGCGCTCGTCGGTGACGGCCGAGGGCACCAACTCGATGTCCGGGACGATACCCACCTCCTGGATGGAGACGTCACCGGGGGTGAGGTACTTGGCGATGGTCAGCTTCAGCGCGCTGTCGTCCGGGAAGTCATAGAGCACCTGCACGCTGCCCTTGCCGAACGTCTGGCGGCCGATGATGACGGCGCGGTTGAGGTTCTTGAGCGCGCCGGCGACGATCTCCGAGGCCGAGGCGCTGCCCGCGTTCACCAGCACGGCGACGGGGTAGGTGTCCTCCCCCTCGTCCGGACGGGCGCGCTTCTCCTCGCGCAGCTTGTCGGACAGGCCCACCGTCGAGACGATGGTGCCGTTGGACAGGAAGGTGTCAGACACCTGGATGGCCTGCTCGAGCAGACCGCCCGGGTTGCCGCGCATGTCCAGCACCACACCCTTGAGCCCACCCTTGGGCTCGGCCTGACGGCGCATCTCGGAGAGCGCCGACTGCAGGTCGCGCGTGGTGTTGCCCTGGAAGTTCTTCAGTCGCACGTAGCCCACGTTGCCGGCCAGCAGCTTGTGCTGGACGCTCTCGATGGAGATCATCGCGCGGTTGAGCGTCATGGCGCGCGGCTTCTCCCAGCCCTTGCGCTCCACGGTGATGCCCACGCGGCTGTCCACCGGGCCGCGCAGCTTGGACACGGCCTCGTTGAGGTCCATGTTGACCGTGGACTCCTCGCCAATCTTCTTGATCTGATCATCCTTCTGGATGCCCGCGCGCGCCGCCGGCGTCTTGGGCAGCACCTTCACCACGGTGAGGTTGCCCTCGCGCATCTGGATGACGAAGCCCAGGCCACCGAACTCACCCTTGGTGGACAGTTTCATCTCCCGGTACACCTCGGGGCGCAGCAGCACCGAGTGCGGATCCAGGGTGGAGAGCATCCCGTTGACGGCCGCGTACTCGATGTCGCGGGTGTCGTCGATGGGACGCATGTTCTTGTTCACGAAGTCGAAGACGTCCTTGAGCGTGAAGGACATCTTCCACAGCGAGTCGACGTGGCTGATGTCGAACTCGCGCGTCTTGCCGTTGACGTTGACGTTGAGCTTGCCCGTCTCGGCGTTGCCGTCCACCAGCACGTCCGGGACGCTCTTCTCCACGTACTCCAGCGCGGAGATCATCATCTCCTTGGGCTTCACGCGCTTGGGGTCAACGTAGTTGTCCTTCACATAGAGGATGACCTTGGTGAAGACGCGCAGGGAGGAGAGGTCATGCTGAGGGCCTCCCTTCTCACCGGCGATGCGGGTGGAGTCCGAGCTTCCCTGGCCGGCCTCCGCCACGCCGAGTGTCAGGGGGAGGGGGGCCCGGTCGTTGCCCACGAGGGCCCAGGCGCCAAGGAGAACGGCGACGGCGGTGATCCGGCGAAAGAGTCGCGGCATGGTTCATCCAGGGTGGGGCCCATGGGCCCCGGGGGTGATACGTGAAAAGCCCAGCAAATCCGAGCGGTTGGCGTGAAGAACGAGTGCCGGGAGCAACCGGGCAAGCCTAATCATGGCCTCTTGGTGCTTCAAGCCGACGCCTTCCCGCAGCGTTCGATAACGCCACGAGCGCGTGCTGCGTTCCCGGCTCGGGGCCTTCGGACGTGACAACCGGGCTGGGGGATTATTTCCCGACAAGCCCGGACGAGGGGGGAGGAGGCACGCTGCCCGCTGCGAGCAGCCCCCGGTAGAGGAGGGTGCCGCCGACAATGGCCACCGGCAGGAAGAGGCTGTTGAGAATCGGTACCCAGAGCAGGACGTAGACGCCCGCCCCGAAGCCCAGGCAGAGCAGCCAGCGCTGGCGCAGCACCTGGCGCACCTCGGCGAAGGGGTACAGGCGGCGCGTCATGGGCGCGGCCAGATGTTCGCCCCCCAGCCAGAGCATCGTCCACACGGCCCCCAGCACCGTCCAGGCGATGCTGCCCACCACGGGGATCAGGTTGAGCGGGAAGAGCACCGCCAGGCCCAGCACCAGGAAGAAGATGCGCGAGAGCGTATGCCCCACCCCGGTGGCCAGCCCTCGGAAGAAGGAGCCGAGCCGGAAGGGGGGAGCGGTGAAGTCGCCACATTGGGCCTCGGTGAGCTCGGACAGCGGATCCTGCAAGGGCGCCAGCACCAGGGGCACCACCACGTTGGCCCCCACCACCAGCAGTACGAGGAACAGCAACACCAGGACGAGGTACCAGACAGCCTGGGCGTACCAGGGCTCGGGCCGGGTCCACATCCATCCCAGCATGTCCGGCGAATACATCCAGAGGAGGACGAAGAGCGCTCCCAATGTGACCAGGGTAACAGCCGCGCACAGGGCCGACAGCCGCATCAGCGCGGGGGTGCGAAAGATGAGGCTCCAGGCCCGGTAGATGAGGCCGAGCCCCTGGATTACGTCCGCAGGACCGGCCCGGTTGGAGAAGGTGGGCACCGGTGAGGGGTGGGTCATTGCCGCCACGATGCTCAAATGACGGCAGCGGGGTCAACGAGCGTTATATAGGGCGGCCATGTCTCTCGACCTCCAGCGCGCATCCTCCGAGCCGATCACCTCCGTCGACATGCTGTTGGCGGGCTTCAGATCCGCCGAGAAGCCTCCGTCACAGCACCTGCTGGGGCTCGAGCACGAGAAATTCGTCTACCCCGTCGGCTCCGCCCGGCCCGTGCCCTATGAGGGGCCCTCGGGCATCGGCGCGCTGCTGGAGCGGCTGGCGCCCAACGGCTACACCCCCTTCCGGGAGACGCCGTCCTCCCCCGCCATCGCCCTGCAGAAGGGGATGCTCACCATCTCCCTGGAGCCCGGCGGGCAGCTCGAGCTGTCCGGCTCGCCCCTGCGCACTGCGCGCGAGGCCCACGCGGAGAACCTCGCCCACCTGGCCGAGGTGAAGGCCGCCGCCGCCCCGCTCGGGCTGCGCCTGGTGGCCCTGGGCTACCGGCCCTTCAGCACCCCGGCCGACATGCCGTGGATGCCCAAGACGCGCTACGTCGCCATGCGCCAGAGCCTGCCCGAGCGCGGCCGGTTGGCGCACAACATGATGTTGATGACCTCCACCGGCCAGGTCTCCCTCGACTGGGAGAGCGAGGCCGACTGTGTGCGCAAGACGGTGCTGACGGCGCGCCTGGCCCCGCTGATGGTGGCCCTCTACGCCAACAGCCCCATCGTGGACGGCAAGCCCTCGGGCTACCTGTCCTTCCGCAACCGCGTCTGGGACGAGGTGGACCCCACCCGCTGTGGATATCTTCGCTCCTTCTTCGACGGCTCCTTCTGTTACCGCGCCTACGTGGACTGGGCCCTGGCGGCCCCCATCCTCTTCCTGCGCCGGCGCGGCGAGTACCTCCGCCCGAAGATGACTTTCGGCCAGTTCATCAAGGAGGGCTTCGAGGGCGCGCCCGCCGACATGTCCGACTGGACGGACCACCTCTCCACGCTCTTCCCCGAGGTGCGGCTCAAGAAGGTGATGGAGGTGCGCGGCGCGGACTGCGTGTCGGCCCCGATGACGGGCGCGCTCGCGGCGCTGTGGCGGGGCCTGCTGTACGGCCTGGGCGCCATGGACGAGGCCGAGAAGTTGCTGCCGAAGCTCTCCTATGAGGAGCACCTGGCCTTCCACGACACCGCGCGCCGGCAGGGCCTGGCCGGGCGGCTCGGCAACCAGGAGCTGCACCGGCTGGCGGGGGAGATGGTGGCCATCGCCCGCCGGGGCCTGGAGCGCCTGGACCCGGAGGACGCCCCCTTGCTCCAGCCGCTCGCCGAGGTGGCCGCTTCGGGCCGCTCGCCCGGCCAGTGGGTGCTGGAGGCCTGGGAGAAGGATCCCCGCCCCGAGGCGCTCCTCGACCGCGCCCAGTTGTGATAGGTTCTCGACAAATACCGCCCTGTTGGATAATTCCGGTATGGCTTGATTGGCGGGTTTGAGGTATTGGCGGCTCGGTTTTAGGGCACCGGGGAGGCCCCGGGGTCCATCCGAGAGGCCAATGCGATGACGGTACGCGGCAAGATCCTGCTGTTCGCTGCGGTGGCGGTGGGGCTCGTCGCGGTGGTGGGGGGCGCGCTGTACACCCTGGCCACGCGGGGACGGGTGAGCACGGAACAGATTTTCGCCATGCAGGAGCAGAACACCCTGTACGGCAAGCTGACTGGCGACGCGGTGTGGGTGCCGCACACGTTGCTGGAGGCGCACGGGAAGGGGCAGGCGCTCCGGGGGGTGCTCGAGGAGGAGCAGCGGCGCGCCGAGGCGGACTTCGCGCACCTCCGGGAGCTGGTGGCACTCGAGAAGCTGCCCGAGGAGCTCGCCGGAGATCTCTCCCTCATCGAGGCGGCGCAGCGGGCGCACCTGGGCTGGATGGGAGGCCTGGAGGCGCGTGTGCTGCAGGCCGGGACGGGAGGGGCGGACCGGGTGCTGCACGAGTCGATCGACTCCTACCGCTCGGAGGTGATGCCGTACCTCGACAAGGCCTGGGTGACGAAGCGCGCGCGGCTGTCGCGGCTCAAGAGCAGACAGCTCGAGGCCCTCCGGGCCAGCCAGGTGGCCGGCGTGGTCGTGCCGCTGGTGGCGCTGGGCCTGGTGCTCTCGTTGGCTGCCACCGTGCTCATCACGCTGCGGCGCTCATCGTTGGAGCTGCTGCGAGGGGCGGCGCGCATCGGCCGGGGTGACTTCACCACCGAGCTGCAGGTGAAGGGCCGGGACGAGTACGCCACGCTGGCACGGGCCTTCAACCGGATGGCCGCGGAGCTGCGCGACACCGTGCGCGAGAAGGAGCGACTGGCGAAGGCCGAGGCCGAGGCCGCGGAGCGGGAGATGCGCCGCTACAACACCTTGCTGGAGGAGACCGTGCGCCAGCGCACCACCGAGCTGGAGGAGGCCAACGCGCAGCTCCTCTTCGCGGACCGGCTGGTGACGGTGGGCCAGCTCGCGGCGGGCGTGGGGCATGAGATCAACAACCCGCTGGCCTTCATTCTCGGCAACCTCGGCTACGCGCGCGAGGAGTTGGAGCGGATGCATGGCGCGCCTTCGCCCATGGAGCGCGAGGAGTTGCTGGCGGCGCTCTCCGAGGCGCACGAGGGGGCCGAGCGGGTGCGCATGCTGGTGCAGGACCTCAAGATGCTGGCGCGCGCGGACGACGCGGTGGGCGGCCCGGTGGACCTGGAGGCCGTGCTGCGGAGCGCGTCGAAGATGGCGGCGCACGAGGTCCGGCAGCGGGCGCGGGTGGTGATGCTGACGGAGGGGGCGCCCCGGGCGCATGGCAACGCGGCCCGCCTGTGCCAGGTGTTCCTCAACCTGCTCATCAACTCGGCGCACGCGATTGCCCCGGGACAGGTGGACCAGAACGAGATCCGGCTCGTGGCCCGGCGGGGTCCGGACTCCCGGGTCCTCGTGGAGGTGAGCGACACCGGCTGTGGCATTCCGGCGGAGAACCTGGAGCGCATCTTCCGGCCGTTCTTCACCACCAAGCCAGCGGGGGTGGGCAGCGGGCTGGGGCTCTCGGTGTGCCATCGCATCATCACCATGCACGGCGGGGACATCACCGTGGAGAGCCAGCCGGGACGGGGCACCACCTTCCGCATCTCCCTGCCGGTGCACACCGCCGGAGTGGCCCCGGAGCCCGGGACCCTGGCGGCCTAGAAGACGAAACCCCACCGCACCTCGGCTGGAGGCACGGTGGGGCTCGCTTCAGTGGGACCTGCCGCGGACCGGCTAGAAGCTGCCGCCGACCGTCAGGTTGAAGTTGAGCAGGCCGCCCGTGGTGTCGCCCGCCGGGGTGGCATCGTTCGCGAAGGACGTGCCGATGAGGGCCCGGTATGTGGCGCGCGCACCCGCGAAGACGTTCCGGGAGAAGCGGTAGTCCACGCCGGCCGCGAGCGGCACTTCCCCGATGAAGTCGTTGTCGTAGAGGCCCTCGGCGCCTTCACTGGCGTTGAGGTAGCTCAGGCCGACGCCGGCTCCCACGTACGGAAAGAGCTTGGCTTTGAGCAGGGGTGGGCCGGCCTTGGCCAGGAGGCCGACGTTGTGGCGCCACATGGCCTCTCCATCGCCGACACGCCCGTCATCGATGGGCAGGCGCTGTCCCTCGTAGCCCGCCTCGACGCCGACGGACGGCCAGGGCTGGGCATCGGCGGTGATGCCGAGCAGCGGGCCCCCCTTTGTCCGGTCTCCTGAGTTCCCGGTGAAGTTACCGAAGCCGCCGCGCACATCGATGCCCACCGGCACCTGGTTCTCTTCGTAATCGATTCCGCGGCCGACTCGCGACGCGTCCACGGCTGCGAATGCCGAGCCCGCGGTGCAGAAGGCCACCACTGCGATACCACCCATCCACGAACGGAACTTCATCTCGTCCTCCCGTCACGAGTGACTGCTGGGCGAAATCTGGGCATTCGTCTGGAATGAGAAGGAGTTGACACCACACCGCCCCGGACGCTCGTGCCCGACTCGGGCATGACGTGGAGCGGCCGTCTGGCCTCTCGCTCTACCCGGACAGTGGAGCGGCTCAGCGGCGGCCGAAGAGCTTGCGCAGACCGGAGAGGAGCCCGCCCGGACGCGCTTCGGGCTCTCCCTCCAGTGGCGAGCGGGCGATGACGGCCTCCAGCTCCGCGTCCTCGGGCATGTCCATGGCGGGGAAGACCGTGTGGCGCTTCACGCCGGGCAGCGTGGCCGCGAGGGAGAGGGTGCCGTCCTGCGAGAGGCTGAAGTGCACCTCGGCCTCACCGGGGCGCTCGATGGAGAAGGCGAGCGTGCCCAGGTACTCGTTCTCCGCGGCCACCGGCGAGGGACCCTGGAAGAGGGCGAGCGTGAGCGGCCCGGGTGTGACGGGGAGGACGAGCGTCTTCTCCGCGGGCAGGCGGGTGTTGCGCTCGAGGACGCGGCGCAGCGTGCCCCCGCGCTCGGCCACGCCGATGGGGACGGAGAGCACCTCGGAGACGGTGGCCCCGGGCTTGCCCGCGGCGGCATCGAGCAGTCCCTGGCCGAGCAAGGCCGCACCGAGCGCCACGGAGTGGGTGGCCTCCACGTCCGCGCGCACGGGCACGCCCAGGCTCTCCTCCAGCCGGCGACGCACCAGCGGTGAGCGGCCTTGGCCTCCCAGCAGCAGCACCTCGTCGAGCCCCTGCGGCGAGAGCGCGCTGGATTCGAGCACGTGACGGACGACGAGGGTGACGCGCTGCACGAGGTCCGCGGTGATGGCCTCCAAGCGCTCGCGGTTGAGCGAGAACGGCGCGGGGGCACCGGGGATCGGGAGGGAGACCTCCTCGCGCTCGCTGAGGGCCACCTTGGCGGCCTCGGCGGCGGTGAGCAGGGGGAGCCAGTCGGCGGGGTGCTCGGGGCGGGGAAGGCCCTGGGCCTGGAGCTCGTTGGCGAGGGCCTCGGCGATGCGCGCGTCGAAGTCCATGCCGCCCACGGTGGGATCTCCCCCGGTGGCGATGACCTCGAGATCATCTCCCGTGAGCTGGACGACGGACACGTCGAGGCCACCGCCTCCGAGCTCCACCACCAGGAGACGCTTGCGGGCGAGCCCCCGCTCATGGCCGAAGGCGAGCGCCGCGGCGGAGGGTGCGTTGAGAATGCGCAGGACGTCGAGCCCGGCGAGTGAGCCTGCCTCGCGCATGGCGGCGCGCTGGCGGTCGTCGAAGTGGGCGGGGACGCAGAGGACGGCGCGAGTGGCCTCGTGGCCGAGGAAGGCGCTGGCGGCGGACTTGAGCTCGCGCAGGAGCTGGGCGGCGAGCTCTGGGAGGAGCTGGCTGCGGCCGTGGAGCTCGATGCTGGCGTCGCCGTGTGGGCCGGCGGAGATGGGGAAGGGCAGGGGACCGCCCAGTGCGCGCATCAGGGGCGAGCGGGCGCGCAGGCCAAGGAATCGGCGGAGGCCGTGCACGGCGTGGCGAGGAGAGCGCTCGGCCTCGGCCTTGGCAGCGGCACCCACGAGGAGCTGGCCCGAGGCGTCCACTGCGACGAGGGAGGAAAGGGCCTGGGCCTCGCCGGGGGAGATGAGCTGGAGCGTGCCTTGGAGGTGGACGGCGACGCGGGCCCGCGAGGTGCCGAGGTCGATGCCGAGCACCACCTCGGGGTGGGTGGCTGCCACGGGCGTGGAGATGGGCACATCGAGGATGGCACGCCGTCGACCCTTGAGCTCGGGCGAGATGGAACGGCGGGGCTCCTCGGCGGGAGGCGGTACTTCGCGCGCAATCTCCGGACGAGCGGGAGTGTCCTGCGGAGGGGGAGGTGCGGGCTCGCGAATGGCGGGAGCGGCGGGCGGCTCCGGGGGCGCGGAGACAGGTGGCTCCGACGGGGCCGGAGTCTCGGCGACGGGCGGCTCCGGGTGCACGGCGATGGGGGGCGCCACCGGAGCGGGAGCTGCGGGCGCCTCGTTCACGGGAGTGAGCGCGGCGGGAGGCTCGGGCTCCACGGAGATGCTCTCGGGGGAGAGCAGCTCTTCATCCGGGGCGAGATGCTCCAGGACGGCGTTGGCGATGAGGTCCTGGGTCGTGGGCCGCGCGGTCAAGGCGGGGAGCTCCACGGGGGTGGGCACTCTCGCGGGCGGGGACGCGGCGGGCGTGGGCTGCGGGACGCTCTCTGGCTTTGGAGCCTCGGGGAGTCGGGGCGGCGTGGGCGGGACTTCCTGTTGCGCGGGGAGGGCCGCAGGCGGAGCCATTGCCTCCCGCGGAGCAGGTGCGGCCGGTTTCGGTGCGGGCGCGCGGGGTGGAGCAACGGGCGCCGCGGGCTTCGCAGCGGCCGGAGGAGCCATCTGCGCGGGAGCCGGGACCTTCGGCTCTGGCGCACGGGTGGGGGTCTGCTTGGGAGTGGCCGGAGCTGCCGGGCGTGGATCGGTGGCCGGTCCGGTCGGCGTGGGAACTGCCGGTGTACGGGGGGCGGCCTGCTTCGGCGCGGCTGGCTTTGGCGCAGCCGGCTTTGGCATGGCCTGCTTCGGTGCGGCTGGCTCCTGTGCGGCGGGGACGCCAGGGGGCGCTCCAGGGGGAGCCGAGGCCTGCTTGCGAAGCGCCTCCGCGGAGATGACCGGCCGCCCGCGCTTCCCCGTTCCCGGTGCTGCCTCTGGGCGCGGAACCTGCTCCGGCCCAGGCGCCTCCGCGCGCGGCGTCTCGACGGGCGGGCCCGCTGCGGGCTCGGGGACCCCGGCGAGTGTCTCGGTCATGGCCTCCTGCGTCTGTCCGGGTGCCAGCTCCGGCGCGGGTGCGCGTGCCTGGGCCGCCATGTCTCCAGCCTTGGCGGTGTTCTCGGCGCCGTGGTTGCGGCGGGCGAGGATGCGGTCGATGAGCGCCTTGCTGTACGCATCGAGGCGCACGAAGCGCACGGTCATCCCGGCGCGAGGACCCTCGGCCTGGGACTTCACCACCACGCCCTCGCCGCGCAGCAGGCGCCCGCCATCGGCCAGCACCAGCTCGAAGGCGAGTCCCGTGCCCTCGGGCTTGGGCGAGCGCGTGGCGAGGAAGAGGCCCCCGCGCGCGACGTTCACGCCGTACTTCTCGACGAAGTCCTCCTCCGTCGCGTACGGGAGGCGGATGCGCAGCGGGAGCAGCTTGGGCTCGACCGTCACCGTGCGTCACCGTCTCCCGGAGGGCCTCATTGCAGCGGGATGCGAGCGTCCTCGCCGCTGCTGGTGGGAATCAGGAGGGACAGTCCCGGAGCGATGGCGGCCGGTGGCACCTCGAAGACGAGGACCACCGAGTCGCGCTGTTCCTGCTCCCAGGTGCGGTCCAGCTTGCGTGTTCCTCCAACGGTCTGGGCATCTCGGGCGAGGGGGTACTCCTTGCCCCCCGCGTCCACCACCCGCGCTGTCGAGAACGCCACGTGCACGGGCTTCTCGCCGGCGTTCTGCGCATCGAGCTTCACGCGCAGGAACAGCTCGTCGGTGGTGAGGGCCACCTTGCCCGAGCCACGCAGGGAGTGCAGCGACTCCAGTCCCGAGGGCTGGAGCGCGAGCGTGTCCGCCTTGACGGTCTCCCTGGAGGGCAGGGCATACGTCTTCGCCTGCTCCTGGTCCTGTCCGGCGGCGAGCCCCGCCAGCCGGGCGTTGGGGTCGGTCTCGTCGGGCGAAGCGGCGGGCGCACCGCCCTGATTGACGCGGTCCACCTCCTGGCGAAGCTTCTCCAGGGTGCGGTCCTCGCTCGGGGCGGGCTCCTCCTTCTTGCAGCCCCCGAGGAGGGCCGCCGCGCAGAGGAGCACCGCGAGTCCTCGGGTGCTCAGGGTCATGAGAGGCTCGTTCCCTTCACCAGCTCGTAGAACTTGTCGAAGGCGGCGGGGATGCGCGAGGGGTCCTCGCCACCACCCTGGGCCAGGTCCGGCTTGCCACCGCCGCGGCCGTTGACCTCCTTGGCCATCTCCTTGAGCAGGTTGCCCGCGTGGATGCCCCGCGCCACCACGTCCTTGGTCGCCGCCACCAGCAGGACGACCTTGCCGTCCTTCTCGCCGCCGATGACGATCACGCCGGACTTGATGCGGTCGCGCAGCTGGTCCGCCAGGCCGCGGAACACGTTCGGGTCCGCCGGGTCCATCCGCGTGGCGAGCACCTTCATGCCGTTGATGTCGCGCGCCTGCTCGAGCAGATCCTTGCTGGAGCCGGCCTGCGCCTTGACGGCCACTTCCTCGACCTTGCGCTCCAGGTCCTTGATGCGCTTCTGCGCGGACTCCACGCGCTTGACCAGGTCCTTGGGCGAGGTCTTCAGCAGCTCGGCCGCCTTCTTCAGCTCGCGCTCGGTCTCGCGCACGTACTGGAGCGCGCCCGTGCCGGTGACGGCGGTGACACGCCGCACGCCCGAGGCCACGCCGCTCTCGCTCACCAGCTTGAAGAGCCCGATGTCACCGCTGCGCCGCACATGGGTGCCGCCGCACAGCTCGGTGGACTGCGGGTGCACGGTGACGACGCGGACCGTCTCGCCGTACTTCTCGCCGAACATGGCGACGGCGCCGGACTTCTTCGCGTCCTCCAGGCCCATCACGCGCGTCTGGGCCTCGGTGTTCTCGCGCACCCAGCCGTTGACCAGATCTTCCACCTGGTCCTGCTGCTCGGGCGTCAGGGGCGAGAAGTGCGAGAAGTCGAAGCGCAGGTAGTCGGGCGCCACCACGGAGCCGGCCTGCTTGACGTGCTCGCCGAGCACCATCTTGAGCGCCTTGTGCAGCAGGTGCGTGGCCGAGTGGTTGGCACGGATGGATGAGCGCCGCTCGCCGTCCACGCTGGCCTGCACCATGTCACCCACCTTGAAGGTGCCCTCGGTGACCTTCACCTGGTGGACGATGAGGCCCGACACCGGGCGCTGCGCGTCCTGCACCTGCGCCTTCGCCTTACCGCCGTGGCCCACCACGCGGCCGGTGTCGCCCTGCTGGCCGCCGGACTCGCCGTAGAAGGGCGTGCGGTCCATCACCAACTCCACCTCGTCGCCCGCGCTCGCCTGGGGCACCTCGGCGCCGTCCTTGATGATGGCACGTACGGAGCCCTCGCCTTCGTGGCCCACGCCCTCGTAGCCGAGGAACTCGGTGGGGCCGAGTTTCTCGAGCAGCTTCTGGTAGACGGCGCCTACCTGCTTGTCTCCAGTGCCCCCGAACTTGTTCTTCTGGGCCTCCTTCTCGATCTCCGTCCAGAAGCCCTCGATGTCGGCCTGGATGCCCCGCTCCCGGAGGATGATCTCCGTCAGGTCCCACGGGAAGCCGTAGGTTCCGTGCAGGTAATAGACGTCGGCGCCCGACATCTTCGTCTCACCCGCCTGCTTGAGCTTTGCAACGCTCTCATCAATCAGCTTCATGCCGCGGTCGAGCGTGCGGCGGAAGCTCTCCTCCTCGTGCTTGGTGACCTCGAGGATGAAGGTGCGGTTCTCGCGCAGCTCGGGGTAGGCGTCACCCATGAGCTCGAGCACGCGGTCCACGACCTTGAAATAGAAGAGCTCGTCGAGCCCCAGCAGCGAGCCGTGACGGATGGCGCGGCGCATGATGCGGCGCAGGACGTAGCCACGGCCCTCGTTGGAGGGCTGCACACCATCGGCGATGAGGAAGGCGGCCGCGCGGCTGTGGTCCGCCACCACGCGCATGGAGGCCCCGCCCTCCTGGGTGTAGGGCTTGCCCACCAGCTCGCTCACGCGCGCCAGGATGCTCTGGAAGAGGTCCGTGTCGTAGTTGGAGCGCTTGCCCTGGACGACGGACGCGATGCGCTCGAGGCCCGCGCCGGTGTCGATGGACGGCCGGGGCAGCGGGGTGAGGGGGCCGTCGGCCTCCTTGCGCTCGAACTGCATGAACACGAGGTTCCAGATTTCCAGCCACCGGTCACAGTCGCACGCCACGCCCTGGCAGGGACGGCCCGCGGCCACCTCGGCACAGGGCAGGTCGTCTCCCTGGTGGTAGTGGATTTCGGAGCACGGACCACAGGGGCCGGTGTCACCCGCGGCCCAGAAGTTGTCCTTGTAGCCGAGCTTGTAGATGCGGTCGCGCGAGACGCCCTGCTTCGCCCACAGCTCGAAGGCCTCCTCGTCCCAGGGGATGCCCCGCTCTCCGTTGAAGACGGTGACGGCGAGCCGGTCCTTGGTCAGCCCGAGCGTCTTCGTCACGAACTCCCAGGCGTAGGCGATGGCCTCGCTCTTGAAGTAGTCGCCGAAGGAGAAGTTGCCAAGCATCTCGAAGAACGTGTGGTGACGCGCGGTGAAGCCCACGTTGTCGAGGTCGTTCTGCTTTCCGCCGGCGCGCACGCACTTCTGCGAGGAGGTAGCGCGGGTGTAGTCGCGCTTCTCGCGGCCCGTGAAGACGTCCTTGAACTGGACCATGCCTGCCACCGAGAAGAGCAGGGTGGGGTCGTTCTGGGGGACGAGTGAGGACGACGCAACGCGGCGATGGCCGCGCTCTTCGAAGAACTTGAGGAACGCCTCTCGAATCTGGGAGGCGGACAGGACAGAGGGCATGGTGAGGGTATATGCCACAAGTGGTGGGTGCGCTGCGTTTCTTATGGACCAAGCTAGGATCCAACGACTGACATGCGCTCCCCATCCCACCTTGTCACCCTCCTGCTGCTCGTCTGCCCGGCGACAGTCCTGGCCCAAACCGATCCCGAGACGGCCTCACTCGCCCGGAGGCTGAAACAGGGGGCCGAGCCCTCGCACCGCGTCCAGGCGGCCCGGGTGCTGGGGGCGTCGGAGGACCCCGAGGCGCTCCAGCCTCTGTGCGCGGGGCTCCAGGACGAGAGTGGGGAGGTCCGGGCGGCGGCGGCCGGGGCGCTGGAGAAGCTGGGGGAGCTGGGAGGGGTTGAGTGCCTGGAGGCCCGGAAGGACGAGCCGGACCCGGCGGCCAAGGCGGCCGTGGAGTCGGCGCTGGGCCACCTGCGGCGGCTGAAGGCCCGGCCGCCGAAGCTCTACGTGATGGTTGGCGAGGTGAAGGACACGACGGGGACGCTGTCGCCGGAGCTGGTGAAGGCCACGGAGGCCCGGCTGAGGCGGAAGCTGGTGCAGGAGGGGGCGTGGCTGGCCCCGGAGAAGGAGAGCGAGGCGGCGGCGAAGGGGGTGCTGCGCAAGAAGAAGCTGAAGGGCTATCGGCTGATGACGGAGATCCGCCCGGGGCCCTCGGGGGGGTTGAAGCTGTCGGTGATGTGCCTGAACTACCCGGGCAAGCCTAATCTCCTGGGGACCGTGGAGGTCCAGGCGTCGGGGGGCGAGCCCTACGAGCTGCTCAGGGCGCTGGCGCCGGGGGCAATCGACGAGCTCGCGGAGTCCTTCAAGTGGAAATAGCGCACACCCCTGGTGCGCTGCGTTCCTCACTCGCTGGACGCTAGGATTCGGATCCCCGCATGCGGTGTCCACCCTCGTTCCTTTCCCTGCTGTTGCTCACCCTGCCTGCGTCTGTGCTGGCCCAGGTGGATTCCCGGACGGCCTCGCTGAGCAAACAGCTCGGCCAGGGGCAGGAGCCGCGTGTGCGCACCCAAGCCGCGCAGGGGCTGGGGTCCTCGGATGATCCAGAAGCGGTGAAGCCGCTGTGCTCAGGGCTGAAGGATCCGAGCGAGCAGGTGCGCGCGGCGGCGGCCCAGGCGCTGGGGAAGCTGAAGGAAGTGGCCGGACTGGAGTGCCTGAAGGCTCGCAAGGGCGAGACGGACACGGCGGCGCAGGCGGCCATCAAGACGTCCATCCAGACGCTGCAGGAGCTGAAGAGTCAGGCGCCGCGGGTGTACGTGCAGCTCGGTGGGGTGAAGGACAAGACGGGAGAGCTGAAGCCGGAGGTGGTGAAGTTCGCCGAGGCGCGGATGCGGCGGAAGCTGACGCAGATGGGCGTGCTGCTGGCACCGGCGAAGGAGAGCAAGTCGGCGGCGCAGGGGGTTCTGCGCAAGCACGGCATTCACGGCTTCCGGGTGCAGGCGGAGATCCACTCCACGGAGGCGGGAGGCTTGATGGTGCGGATGGTGTGCATCGGCTACCCGGACCAGGCGCTGCTGGGAGACGTGGAGGTGCAGGCGTCGGGAGCGAAGCCCGAGGAGCTGCTCAAGGTGCTGGCCCCGCGCATCATCGAGGAGGCCGCGGACACGTTCGAATGGGACACGTGAGCGGGTGGTAGCCTGCCGGGCTTCGGTCATGGCCGGGGAGGAGCCACGTGTTCGCGAGCCTGTTGTTTCTTCTGCCGGCCTGAGATGCGTGCGAGGTTCCCCCTTGGTTTCTGAGCTGTCTGCCTCCTCGCGCTTCTTCGTCTTGCAGAAGGGCTCGCTCTGGTCTCGTTTCGATGTCGATGCCGGGAAGGTCGAGCCCGTCAACCGTGAAGAGGGAGCCGACTGCCCGAAGTGCGGTGAACCGATCGGGATGATGCGGTGGTTACCCCCCTACCGTGTCGAACTGGTACTGCACGGTGAAGAGTCTGGGGACTACCTCGAAACCTCGGGGGATGACCTTCTCGTGTCCGAGCGTTTCGCCAAAGCATTCAGGGAGGATGCGCTCATGGGACTGGAGGGCTTCCACCCTGTGGAAGTGGTGCGAGTCCGTCGGAAACGGCGGGGCCCCAAGCCCACCGACATCCCACGTTACCTGGCAGTCTCGGCCTGCTTCGGCCGCGCGGCGGTGGACGTGACGCGTAGCCGCATCCGCTATAACAAACCTCCTACCTGCGATGAGTGCCGCTCCGAGGGAGTGGATTCCATCCATGGCTTCACCTTGGAGCCTGGCTCCTGGCAGGGAGAGGACATCTTCCGTCCCCGCGGGCTGTTTGGGGATGTGGTCGTCTCCGAGCGCTTCGCACGCTTCGTGGAGCGCCATGGCTTCACCAACATGCGGCTGACGCCTACTGAGGAGTTCGTGTGGGACCCGCTGGCGCGAGGTCCCCCGGACCCGAAACCGACCTCCGCGTGAGGCTCTGGGCGGGAGCACGTGTTCGCGAGCCTGTTGTTTCTGCTCACCCAGCGCTAGACAGCCAGGTCATGACTCAGGAGAAATCTGCTCGGGAAGAGCTGGAGTACTGGTCCACGGTCGAACTCGACTCGGCGGAGGTCGCGCGTCGGGCGAGTCTGCTCATTCTCGACTTCGAGGCGCACCCCGAGAAGTACACGGACCCCGAGGACGTCGCATCGCCCTTCTGTCAGATCGTGGGGCTCTTCCAGCAGCCCACGGACAAGGATGCGGCGGTCACCCTTCGTACCGAGGCGCTCCCCGCCCTGCTCCGTCTCTATGACGCGCGGCTGCGGGAGTGGCGGAAGGTCGGCCCTCAAGAGGGCTACGACTCTGCCGCCAGCGATCTGCTCTTCGTCCTGAAGATCTTCGCGATGTACCGGGGGGAGGAGCCGCTCCAGCGCATCATCGACGCGGCGCGAATCCCGCTCGATTCCGATGGCTACATGTGGTCGGTCGTCCTGTCCGCGCTCGTCAATGCCGAGCCGGAGGCCGCCACTCATGTCGTCTCCGCGCTTCGAGAGCCGCTCCCTCCAGGGTTCATCGCCGTGGCTCTGCTCGACATGGCCAATACGCTTGCGCGCGAGCACGGCGTCACCTCCCACTCCTTCGACACAGCGCAGGGGCGCGAGCTGCTCCGAGCCTTTCTCACCGACAAGGACCCAGAACACTTCTCGTACGCCCACAGTGCGGCGGCCAGCCTGCCCTTCCTGACGGACTCGCGGGAGTTCTTCACCCTTGCCATGGAGCACCCCGACGTGGGGGTCCGCATGGAGGTCGCCTGGGCCGCCGCCCGGGGGGGCGATGCCCTGGCCGTGGCCCGGCTCCAGGACTGGTCGAAGGACCCGAAGACCCGGAAACGCGCCGTGACCTACCTCACGGAGCTCGGGATCCAGCCGGCTCCTGTTCCGGAGGAGGATCGCGCCCGACTCGAGGCGATGGCCGAGATGATTCAGTGGCTCGAGTACCCGACGGAATTCGGTCGGGTGCCCGACCACCTCGAGGTCTACGACCACCGCCGGCTCTTCTGGCCGCCCACGAAGGATGAGCGCGACGTCTGGCTCTTCCGCTACCGCTACGAAGACGAAGGGAGCGAACCGGAGGAAGGCGTGGGCATGGTGGGCTCTGTCACCTTCGCTCTCTTCGGCGAGACGACGGCCGAGCTGCCTCCCGAGGACATCTACGCCCTGCACTGCGTCTGGGAACTCCAGCAAGAGGGTGACGAGCGCGCACCGAAGGAGCGGACGATCCAGGCAGGCCGGAAGCTCCTCGGGTTTCGGTGAGCTCGATGGTTCGGTGCACGCAGTAGCGTCCTGGAATCAGGCCAGTGCCCGGGAGGGGCCAGATGTTCGCGAGCTTGTTGATGTTGTTGCTCACGCAGCAGCCGGCCACTCCTGGCGAGACGCTGGTGGAGTGCCTCTGCGAGAAGGAGGCCCTGCAAGAGCAGGCGGTTCTCGAGGTCATGGAGTGGTTCGAGCCGCGGGCCAAAAGGGAAGAGGAGGCTGGCCAGAAGGCGGACAGCGCGGCCGAGGCCGAGGTTGCCCCTGACTGTTCCGAGCCCAAGGAGTGCAAGGGTCAGTTGCACCATGTCATTTCCAAGCCCATCGCCAAGGCGTTGACGCGACACAGAACGCTTCGCGGCCAGTACAAGGCGCGCGACCCGCGCTTCGTCACGCGGGCCGTAGATGAGCAGGCCCACTGTGGCTACCAGGAGTGGCACCGCAAGGTGGACGCGGAGGTCGTTGAATGGCTCAAGGAGCACCGCGATGCGACTTCGAAGCAGTTCGAGGCCTTTCTGCGGACAATCTATGACCGGCCTGACATGCGCGTGAGGTTCCCGCATGGTTTCTGAGCTGACTGTTTCCCCGCGTTTCTTTGTCCTGGAGAAGGGCGCACTCAGGTCCCGTTATGACGTCGATGCCGACACGGCCGAGCCCGTCAACTGCGAAGAGGGGGCCGACTGCCCAAAGTGCGGGTACCCCATTGGAATGATGCGGTGGTTGCCTCCCTACCGCATTGAGTTGGTACTGCATGGGGAGGAGCTCGGGGACTACCTCGAAACCCAGGGGGATGACCTTCTCGTCTCCGAGCGGTTCGCCCAGGCCTTCCGGGAGGACGGGCTCACGGGGTTGGAAGGCTTCCACCCGGTGCAGGTGGGGCGGGTGCGCCAGAAACGGCGGGGTCCCAAGCTCACCAACATCCCCCAATATCTGGCCGTCACCGCCTGCTTCGGGCGTGCGGCGGTGGACGTCGCGCGCAGCCGCATCCGCTACGACAAACCACCAACCTGTGAGGAGTGCCGCGCCGCGGGCGTGGATTCCATCCATGGCTTCACCTTGGAGCCTGGCACCTGGCAGGGGGAGGACATCTTTCGTCCCCGAGGGATGCAGGGGCGCCTGGTCGTCTCCGAGCGCTTCGCGCGCTTCGTGGAGCGCCACGGCTTCACCAACATGCGTTTGACGCCCACCGAGGAACTGGTGCGTGACCCCCTGGCACTCGGCCCCCCGGGCCCGAAGCCGGGTTCCGCCTGAGCTGGCCCGAAATGTCCGCTCTTTGTCCGGGGCTCGGCTGGGCACGCGGCCCCGAGGCTCTCTAGAGTACGCGGTATGGCGGCACTCCAGGGGGAAGGACAGCGCGCACGAGGCCGGAAGACGGTCCGGGCCCGGAACGTCGCGGTGCTCGTGCTCCCTCACGTCCATCTGCTGGATATGTCCGGTCCGGTGCAGGCGCTCTTCGAGGCCAACGGGTTCGGGGCCGACTACCGGTTGAGCTATTGCGGCCCTGCGGTGGAGGCCACCTCGGCCCAGGGTCTCATGCTGGGGCGGCTCGAACCGCTGCCCGACCCGCGCTCGCTGGACCTCGTCCTGGTGCCGGGCATGGACTCGCGCACCTTGAAGGAGCTGAGCGCCGTACCGGTGGCGTGGCTGCGCGAGGTTCACGCGCAGGGCGTACGGGTCGCCTCCATCTGCACCGGTGCGTTCGCACTCGGGCACGCGGGGCTGCTCGATGGACGCTCGTGCACCACGCACTGGAAGCTCTCCGCGCAGCTCCAGCAGTGGCACCCGGCGTCGAAGGTGCTGCACGACCGGCTCTTCGTCCGCGACGGCAACGTCATCACCAGCGCGGGAGTGGCCTCGGGCATCGACATGGCGCTCTCGCTCATCCTCGAGGACCATGGCCCGCTGGTGGTGGCGCGCGTGGCGCGGGAGATGGTGATCTACCTGCGGCGTAACGGTGAGCAGACGCAGACGTCCGTCTTCCTCGAGTACCGCACCCACCTGGACCACGGTGTCCACAAGGTGCAGGACTGGCTCGTCACTCACCCG
This sequence comes from Archangium lansingense, assembly GCF_026626635.1. Taxonomy (GTDB): domain Bacteria; phylum Myxococcota; class Myxococcia; order Myxococcales; family Myxococcaceae; genus Archangium; species Archangium lansingense. Next base: position 10,684,028 of record NZ_JAPNKA010000001.1, on the reverse strand, counting down.
AACGAGCGGGTGACGATCGACGGGCTGGCGAGGATCGCCGCGATGAGCCCGCGCAGTCTCACGCGGGCGTTCCGTCGCGCCACTGGCATCACGGTCAAGTCCTACACCCAGAAGGTGAAGCTCGAGGTAGCCGCGAACATGCTGAGCAATCCCGCGGAGAGCGTGGAGAGCGTCGCCTCGCATTGCGGCTTCATGGATGCCCGCCAGCTCCGCCGCCTCTGGAAGGAGGAGTATGGCGTCAGCCCCTCCCAGTGGAAGGTGACGCGGCGGGGTCCGCACACGAGGCCCGTGTAGTGCGCGGTCCTCTCGCAACAATCCGTTTCAGTTCAGCCGGGGCCCTCGTCCCGGAACAGGGGGAACTCATGTCCAGAGTCTCATGGTGGATGTCGCTCGTCGTGTGTCTGCTCCTTGCCTCGTCCACGGGGGAGGCTGCTCCCGAGACGAAGTCACCTCGCAAGCCGTACACGCGCAATGTCGCCATCGTCCTCTACGAGAGCGTGGAGGTGCTCGACTTCGCCGGGCCGGCGGAGGTGTTCCAGGCGGCCAGCGGCTTCGGTGCCTCGGGACAGGAGAAGGCCTTCAAGGTGTACACGGTGGGGCGCACGAAGGCGCCGCTGACCAGCCAGCAGTTCCTCAAGGTGGTTCCCGAGTTCTCCATCGAGGACGCGCCCAGGCCGGACATCGTGGTCATCCCGGGCGGCGGCACCCAGGTGGTGCTCCAGGACGCGGAGTTCATGAAGTGGATCTCCAAGGCCGCCGGTGAGTCCGAGCTGGCGCTGACGGTCTGCACCGGCGCGATGACCCTGGGGAAGGCCGGGCTGCTGGACGGGCTGGACGCCACGACCTACTTCCGCTCCATCGACAGCCTCCAGAAGATGGCTCCCAAGGCCCGTATTCACCACGGGCGCCGCTTCATCGACTCGGGCCGTATCGTGACGACCGCGGGCGTGTCCGCGGGCATCGACGGCTCGCTGCATGTCGTCGCCCGGCTCCTGGGCAAGCGCGTCGCGGACGAGACGGCTCAGTACATGGAGTACAAGTGGACGCCGGAGCCCTACCTGCTGACGGAGTACTCGCTCTTCAACCCGAGCCTCGACGAGCGGGGCCGTGCCATCCAGCAGGCCGGCGTCTACGCCCAGGACAAGAACTGGAAGGCGGCGGTGGACACGTACCGCGAGCTGCTGAAGGCGCAGCCTGGCGATGCGAACCTGTGGAGCCAGCTCGGCCAGACGCTCACCGCCATGAAGGAGTATGACGGGGCGATCGACGCCTATGCCCGCGCGGCCGAGTCGAAGGACCAGCGGCTCCTGTCGCTCTACAACACGGCGTGCGTCTACTCGCTGAAGGCGGACAACGATCGGGCGCTCGAATACCTCGGGAAGGCCCTGGACGCGGGGCTCAAGAGCAACTGGCCCCTGTCCGATCCGGACCTGGAGAACGTGCGCAAGGACCCGCGCTTCCAGAAGCTGGCCACGCGCTTCAAGTGAGGCGCCTGGAGCCGTTCAAGGATCTGCGGCGGTCCCGATGAGCCGTTTCGCCTCCTGGAGCATGGTCGAGAGCCCGGGCTCCTTCGAGTTCGGGTTCGCGAGGCCTTCATAGAGGCCGTAGCCCCAGCCCAGGAAGAGCATGAGCACCAGCGTCATGCCCCAGGCTGGCACGGAGTTGCTCCGTATCTGGGGCCTCAACACGGCCAGCCAGAGCTCGCGCAGGAGCATGTAACCGGTGAGCGGAGGCAGCGGGAGCAGGTTGAGGGCCGCGAGCTTCGCCGAGAGCACGCCGAGCGCCGGCACGAAGCCCTCGGTCCTCAGCAGCGCGAAGAAGGAGACCACCCGCTCCCGCGCGAGGAAGACGTTGACCACCTGCTCGAACCCCGAGGTGAACGCCGCGAGGCCCCGCTCGGGCGACAGGCACGCCACGGCGAGCAGGAGCATTCCGGCGACCGTGCTGGCAAGGGCGATGAGCCGGAGCGGCAGGGCGAGCCGTAGGAAGCTGTTGTCGTCCGTCCCATCCCTGCGGATTCCGAGCGGTTCGAAGGTGACGCTCGCACCGGTGTTGATGAAGCCGAAGCTCCACTTGACGCCCCGGAGGCGGACGGTGAGCAGCGGGGGGCCGAGATGGAAGCGAACCTCCGAGAGGGAGGCGCCCACGCCCCAGCACACGAGCGCCATCACCACGCCCGAGACGAGGGAGATGACGGTCATCAGCAGCCACAGCCACGCGAGAGCCATCCAGGGAGACATGGCCATACTCTCGGCCATCCCCAGGTGAGAGGAAAGACCCCCCCGGCCTCAGGCCCTGCGGATGAGCCCCATCTCCTCGATGGCGGAGTAGAGGCGTACGCGAGCCTCGGACCAGGGGAGCAGCTCCACGCGGTAGCCGGCGAGCGCGTCCAGCAGGAGCTGCCGGTAGCTGGGGTGACCCGGATCGGCGATGACGACCACACCCCGGTCCCCATGCGAGCGGATGAGCCGGCCCACACCCTGGCGCAGCATCAGCATGGCCCGGGGCAGCCGGTAGTGGAGGAAGCCCAGGTGTGTGTTGTTTCCGCGGGCGAGTGGCTCCTCGCGCGAGGCCACCAGCGGGCGGCTGGCGGGCTCCAGCGGCAGCTTGTCGATGAAGACGCACCCCACGCCCCGGCCGGGAATGTCCACGCCCTGCCAGAAGCTCTTCGTGCCCAGCAGCACCGTGCCGGTGTCCTTCTCCTGCCTCGCCGCCAGCGAGCGCCCGTGCCCACGTGACTGGCGCATCACTTCGATGCCCTGCGGCTCCAGCTTCGCCCGCACCAGGTCTCCCACGCGCTCCATCCGCCGCGTGGAGGCGAACAGTCCCAGCACTCGCCCGCCCATCACCTGGGCTATCCCAGACACACGCGTCGCGGCCCAGTCGATGAAGGGCTCCTCGTGCGCGCGCGGCGCGTCCATGACGAGCACCACCAGGGCCTGCTTGCGCAGATCAAAGGGCGTGGGCGCGCGCAGCAGCCGAGGCGCGGGAATCCCCTCGTTGCGCCCATCCAGTCCCAGTCGTCCGAGCACGTACGGCGTCCGCTCGGTGCCCGTGCTCAGCGTGGCCGAGGCCAGCACCAGGGCCCGCTTGTGCTGCGCGAAGTCCCGGGACACGTAGGGCGCCACGTTCACCGGCTGCGCGCTCAGGCTCCAGCGCTGCTTGCGAGGCACCGCCGTGGCCGCGTAGCACCGGCCCTCCGCCGGCTCATCGGACAGCTCCGAGGTCAGCGTGGTCAGCTCCAGCACCTCCGACACGCCTCCCGCCAGCTCGCGCTCCAGCGGCGGAATCTTCACCGCCAGGTCCGGGAGTATCTCCTGCAAGCCCACCGTGAGCAGCTTGTGCAGGTGCTGGAGACACTCGCGCAGATCCAGCAGTCCCTCGCGCACGGGCTCCCAGGCGGGTGAGGTCCGCACCTGGGGGGTGATGCGCAGCTCCGGTGCGTAGGCGGACTCGTCCGCGTCCTCGGAGGCGTTCGCCGCGGCCGGCTCGCACAGGGCCGTCACCCGCTCGCCGAGGGCGCGCGAGGCCGAGCCCACCGAGAGCAGGGCGCTGTCGATTTCGCTCATCAGCACGCGGGCCTCGGCGCGCCGTGCGGCGAAGAGGGCTCGCCGCAGCTCGGCGAAGAGACCGCGCCGCCCGTCGCGCCCGTGCAGCCGCTCGGCGAGCCGGCTGAAGGCCAGATCCGATAGCTCCGAGGAGAGCGCGGTGGTGGCCACGTCCTCCACCTCGTGGGCCTCGTCGAGCACGAGGTGCTCCAGCTTCGGGTACCGGGCGGGCCAGGCGAAGGCGAGCGACTGGTTGATGACGAGCACGTCCGCGTCGCGCGCCTGGGCCACCGCCGAGTGGTAGTAGCAGCGGCGGAAGTGGGGGCAGCGCTCGCCGAGCGTGGTGGAAGCCTCGGAGCGCACCGCCGGGGCCAGCGCGTGCAGCACGGGGAAGCGCTCGCGGAACCAGTGGCTCAGCCGGTCGAGGTCTCCATCCGGGCCGCGGCGCATGAGGGCGCGCAGGTAGGCGCGAGGAGCGCGAGCGGCGTGGCCCATGCCGGGCTCCACGCGGGTGACGTCCAGCGCGCGGCGGCGGCAGAGGTAGTTCGTCTGGCCCTTGAGGAGCGTGTACGAGAAGGCGCCGCCGGTGGCGCGGTGCAGGCGGGGCAGGTCCTTTTCGATGAGCTGGTCCTGCAGCGTCTTGGTGTGCGGGGCCACGCCCACCTTGCGTCCGTTGCGGGCGGCGAAGAGGGCGGCGGGTGCAAGGTACGCGAGCGACTTGCCCGTGCCGGTGCCGGCCTCTACTGCGAGCTGTCCACCGTCGGAGAGCGTGCGGGCCACGGCCTGGGCCATCTCGAGCTGGGCGGGGCGGGCCGCGAAGCCCTCCTGGGCGCGCTCCAAGGCTCCTCCAGGGCCGAGCAATGCCGACACTTCCTCGGAGCGCACGGGCAGCACCGGGGTGCTCTCATCCGGCTGCTCGGGAGGGGGCTTCGAGCCATTGGCCCGCTGGCGCTCGGCACGTCCGGGGAGGAAGCCCGTGGCCTCCAGCTTCAGCGGGGCAGGCTGGGCCCGGCACAGGTTCCACAGGCCGGTGAGCATCGAGACGAGGGGCGCCGCGTCTGGGTCGATCTCTCCGTCCAGCTCCACCCCGGACTCACCGGCTTCAATCTGCGCCAGCCGCAGTGCGGCGCGTGGATCCAACGTCTCCAGCAGGTCGGCGAGGTCATCGGCGCGCCCGTCGCGGATGCAGCCGTCCAGTGCGTGCAGCAGCACGGCGTAGGTGGCCTCGCAGTCCGTCATGGCGCGGTGGCGGGCACGAGGTCCCTTGCCGGCCCAGCGCATCAGGGATTCCAGCGAGTGGCTGGATAGCTCCGGATGCAGGTAGTGCATCAGCTCGCACGAGTCGAGCACCGGGGCGCGGATGGGGCCGAGCAGGTCCGGCAGGAAGCCCTTCTCGAAGGAGGCGTTGTGGGCCACCACGGTCCAGCCGGTGAGCTTCTGGCGCAGCTCGGGCACCTTCTCGGCGAGCCGGGGCTGACCGGCGAGCATCGAATCTTCGATACCCGTGAGCCTGCGGATGGTGAGGGGCAGGGGACGAGAGGCGGCGAAGAAGTGGACGTAGCGGTCCACCACCCGGCCGTTTTCGATGAAGAGGGCCCCGAGCTCGATGACCTCGTCGACACGCGGATCCAACCCCGTCGTCTCGAGGTCGAGGAATACGTGCCGGGTGAAGAGCTCCGCCGCGCCGCCCATGGTGAAGAGGGGCCAGCCTACCCGTCTTCGGGCGTCATGCCGAGAAACCGGCCGTCCGGGGTCCACCGGGGAGGACGCTTCGTGGAGTTTCTTCACGGCCGGTATGGACCGCGGTGGGCCGGGGAGGGCGTGGTCTCAATAACGGAATCCCAGCAGGTTCCACACGTGCATCCACCAGATGAAGGCCACCGCGGCGAGCGCGATCATTGTGTAGTGCACGCGCCCGGTCATGCTCCAGTCGCGCCGCACCCAGGCCCGCACGGCGAATCCCAGGGTGGTGAGCGCCAGCACGGCGAACACGAGCCCCAGGGCCAACATCGCCTTCACGGACAGCGGAATGTGAGAGAGCGGCTGGGCGGAGCTCAGGGCCACTGTGATTCCAGGCAGAAACAGCAAGCCCAGGGCACTGGTTGTCACCGCCACCCCGCGTGCCATCCGGGAGCGGGGTGGCGCGTGCGGGTCCTCTGGCTTGTAGCGGCGCAGGACGGCGGTGAACGGCCAGAGCACCAGGGTCGATAGGAAGAGGCCCATGCACGTGGCCCACAGGACGTCTGTGAGGACTCTGCCCTCGTACCAGGGTCTCTTTTCATGTGCGGCCGCGTACGTCTCCTTGAACAGGTGCGAGATGCGGCCCTGCGAGTCCTCGCGGAACGCCATCCGGGCTGAGACAGGCCAGCCTTCCGCCCTCTGGAACAGCAGGGGTTCCACCTCGACCCACCGGATGGGAACGCCTTCGGATCCACTCAGCAGCAAGGCTCCATCGGGTGCGACGCTCACGTAGGTGTCCAGGTTCCGCTGGAAGAACTTCTGGAAGGTGGCGGCCTGGGTACGGGTGAACCGGTAGGAACCCGCGAATCGCTCGGCACGTTGTGCGGCGCCCGCCATGGGGAGGGGTCGTGGAGGCACCGGTGCCGGGTAGTAGCGATCGATGAAAGCCTGTTGGAGTACCTCGCTCGCTGCCTCTCCCAGGTTGCCCTTCCCCCCGCTGTTGTAGGCGACGAACAGGCCGACATCGCTCACGGGCAGCAGCACCAGCAGGCTGTTGACGACCCCCGTTCCTCCGCTGTGCGTGAGCACTCGCTGGCCGTTGTGCGACTCTTCGATGAATCCATGGGCACAGCCACTCAGTCTTGGATCCGGAGTGAAGAGCTGGTGGTGCATCCGCTCAGCGGTCTCCTCTCGCAGGATGCGGTGTTCGCCGTACCGGCCCCGTTGCAGGTGGGCCATCATGAACTTCGCCATATCGGTGACGGTGGCGCTCACCGAGCCCGCGGGCCCCAACTGGAGGTATTGGAAGGGCTCCGTGAGCGGGAGACCGCCCATGACGGTGTACCCCTTGGATAGGGAGGCGGCCAGCTCAGGGGGGGGCGGTTGCCGGGCGGTGCTGTGGCGCATGTCGAGCGGCGCGAGGATGTTCTCCTCGATGTACTGCTCGTAGGGCGTCCCCGTGACCTGCTCGATGATGTAGCCGGCCAGGGCTGCTCCGTAATTGGAGTAGGCCTGAATCTCTCCCGGAGGGTGGAGCCGGGCGGGTATTTCCCGTGCCAGGGCGCTCCCCAGGGGCTGAAGTTTCTCGGGAGGAACGGAGGCCGACAGCGGCCATTCATCGAACCCCGCCGTGTGACACATCAGGTGGTGCGGAGTGATGGGTTGGGGCTGGGTCGCGGGGATCTTCCAATCCTCGAGGTAGGTGTTGATGTCGGCGTCCAGGGAGAGCTGGCCCCGTTCGGCGAGCTGCATGAGCGCCGTCCAGGTGAAGAGCTTGGTGACCGAGCCAATCTGGAAGAGGGTCCTGTCGGCGATGACGGCCTGGCGCGCGTCGAGATCGGCATGGCCATAGCCCTTGGCGACGAGGAGTTGCTCGCCTCGCACCACCGCCACGGCGGCTCCAGGGATGTGGAAGTCCTCAAGCTGGGCGGACAGCACGCCATCCAGGAAGCCCTCCAGCTCCCGGGCATCCGCGGGCCCCCGGGTCGTTGACGTCCTTGGAGGGGACCCTTCCGAAGGGGAGGGCGAGGCGGGTGCCGGGAGCGCCAGGCCGAGCATCAAGAGGCAGGACCCGAGGTACGCGGTCACCGCACGGACACGGTCCGTTGTCGACATGGTCCTCCTCCACGGGGTTGCCCATCAGTGTCGAGCGAAGTGGGCAGGACGCCCATCGTGCTCGGGGGAGGGGTCGGAACATCTGTTGGTCGGTGGATGGTGCAGGTGCAAGCAGAGGGTGGCTCGTCGGCCGCAGCGTGGCAGCGCGGACACGTGGGGGCAGGGGAGTGGAGCCAGTGCTCAATCGGGGTCTCCCTGGTTCCGACCGCTCGGTGCCGCGAACCGACCGTTCGGGGCGTGGGTGCTCGCCGCGACCGTGGCTGGGCCCAACCTTGCACAACACAGCGCGAACTCGCTCTCGGAGTCCCGTATGACGACCGCCGCCACTGATTTCTCAACCCATGATGCCGAGGCTCCCTCGGCACCTGCCGTTCCGCGACTGCGCCGGCCCCTCGCGACCTTGCTCGCGTCGCTCGGGCTGGGCGCCTGTGCCGAGGTGCTCTTCGATGGGCCCGCGCTCGGCCTCTCCTTCCCGCTGTTCATCGTGCTACTCCTCGCGGTGCTGCTCGGCCTGGGAGGGCGCGAGGGCTGGCAGCGGGCCCGTCCCAATGCGTGGCTGCTCGTGCCGCTGCTGTTCTTCTCCGGCATGGTGTTCGTGCGTGCGAGCCCGTTCCTCACGACGCTCAACGTGCTTGCCTCGGGCTTCTTGCTGCTGCTGGTGACGCACTTCTGGGCGGCGGGCCGCGTGGAGCGGCTCGGGCTGTGGAGCTATCCGTTCACTGCGCTCGGCACCTTCTTCCGAGCTGTGCTCCTACCTCCGGGCGTGGTGCGTTCGGAGGTGGACCTGTCGGCGGCCCGCAGGCAGGTGCCGAAGCTGATGCCGGTGGTGCGGGGAGCGCTGCTCGCGGTGCCCGTGCTGGGCATCTTCACCGCGCTGCTCGTCTCGGCGGACGCGGTCTTCGAGGAGGCGGTGGCGCGGGTGCTGGCCTTCAACCCGGGCATGACGTTCCTGGATGGGGTGGGGCGACTGGTGTTCGTGGGGGGCAGCGCGTTCGGAGTGCTCGGGCTGCTCGCCCATGCGCAGCGTCGGCGTCGCAATGGTGCCGAGGCGGGTGAGGCGGAGGTGACTCCGGCCGAGGGCCGTCTGGGCTTCACTGAGAGCCTCACGCTGGTGGGGTTGGTGGACCTGCTCTTCCTGGGCTTCACCGCCATCCAGCTCGCCTTCCTCTTCGGTGCGGCGCAGCTTCCCGCGAGGTTCGTGAGCTATTCGGAGTACGCCCGGCGCGGCTTCTTCGAATTGCTCGCGGTGTCGGTGATGACGTTGGCGCTCAGCCTGGCGCTGGCGCGCTGGACTCGGTTGCAGGGCCAGGGGCAGGTCACTGCCTTCCGGGTGGCGTGCTCGGTGATGGTGGGGCTGGTGCTGGTCATCCTCGCCTCGGCGATGAAGCGCATGGCGCTCTACGAGTCCGCCTACGGCTACACGCACCTGCGTGTGTACACGCACGTCTTCATGGTGGCGCTGGCCGGGGTGCTCGTGTGGCGCGCGGTGACGCTGTGGTGGCGCCCGGAGCGCTTCGCCATCGGTGCCTTCGTGGGGGCGCTCGGCTTCCTCGCTGCGCTGAACGTGCTCAACCCCGACGCCTTCATCGCGCAGGGCAACCTCGCTCGGGCCGCGGAGGGGTACGTGCTGGACGAGTCGCACCTGGTGTCCCTGTCCGAGGACGCTGCGCCGGAGCTGTCCGCGTACCTGGCGCAGTCGCCCGACAGCGTGTTCTCGCGGAACGTCCACGGCATGTTCTGCCGGTTCACCGAGCCGATGCCGGGCGGCTGGCCCGCCTTCCACCTCGCACGTCACCGGGCCGCGAAGTGGGCCCACCCGCTCCAGTGTCCGGTTTCGATGCCGGCGCCCGTCGCGGAGCAGGCGTCCGCCGTCGAGGAGACGGATGATTCCTTGAAGGTGACGTATTGAAACACGAAGGGGGCCTCCACACCGCGCGGGTGTGGCCGGCCCCCTCGTGAAGGCAGCAGCGAAGTGGTGGACTCACTCCACCATGAACACGCCGCTGATCATCTTCCCCATGGCGCAGCCGTAGACGAGCTTGCCCGTCTTGTTGGGGGTGAAGGCCACCTCCACCGGCTGGTTGAGGGGCAGCGGGGTGTTGATGTTGTACTCCTCGAGGACGATCTCCGTCGCGCAGGTGTGGTCCGTGGTCCGGGTCAGCACCAGCTTCACGGGCTCGCCCTGCTTGAGGGTGACAGGGCTCGGCTCGTAGCCCTTCTCCGTGACGGAGAGCGCGATGGTGCGCGGCTCACCGGGCTTCGCCGCGGGCTGGGAGGGCGCTGCAGCGGGAGCCGCGGTGGGAGTCTCCGCCGGCTTCGAGTCCTTGGAGCATCCCTGGGCGCCCAGGACGGCCGCCGACAGGGTGAGGGCCAGCAGCGGCTTGATGATCTTGGAGAGGAAAGGCATCACAGGGGGTCCTCGCGGCTACTCGTTCTCCCCAGCCTCATCGCCGGGAGTCTCTGCGTCCAGGGCCTCTTCCTCGGCCGAGAAGCGCACCAGGGCGTGCAGGGGGATGAACACCTCGTGTCCGTCCTCGCCGACGATGAGGTCGAAGCGTCCCACTACGCGCAGGCGCATGGAGAGCTGGATGCCATTGCGCAGCGTCAGGTGAACGAGCTGGCTCTGGTGGGGGAGGAAGGGACGGGGATCCGAGAAGGGGCGCTTGTCCGGCTGGCGCGCGACATTGGCGGGCTTCTGGGCCAGCTTCTGGTCGCGATCGAGCTGCGGCGTGAGCTGCTCCCAGTCCGAGCGGCGGGTGACCATGACGACCTGGAGCTTCTCCAGCCGGCCACTGCGTCCGAGCACGAAGGAGATGGGCTCCACGGTCGCGAGGGTGTCGAGCACGGTGCGCTCGCCCAGCACGACGGCCAGCTCCGTCTTCGACTCCAGCAACCCGTTGATGAAGGCGCTCACCGAGGTGTCGTCCACCTCGCCGCGGGCCTGCTTGACGGCGGCCTTGCGCTGGGTGCGCTCCTTGCGCGCGAGGAAGTCGGCCACGGTCAGACCGCTCTGCAGCACGCCGAAGGCATCGGGGAGCGACAGGCCCGGATTCTGGCCCATCAGCGCGTACACCTGGTCAAAGCGCTTGGCTTCCTCTGCGTGCAGCTTGCGCCACACCCGGCACTTCATCTTGCCCTCGAGCTCACCCTTGGCGATGCGCGCCGGCACATGCTCCTTGGTGGCGAGTGCGAGGATCTGCTCGGGAGTGGGAGGCGGCCGGGGTGTCCGGGGGCGACCGAAGCCACCACCGGGGCGCGCGCCCATGGGTCCCCCAGGTCCGCGGCCAGCCGGGGGGCCAGAGCGGGGCAAGCTGGGGGAGGGGATGGGCCGGGGCGCGACGGGCGCTGGGCTGGGCCGAGGCGCGACGGGGGCCACGGCCGCTGGATCCTCGGTGGGCCCAGGGGGCGTCGAAGCTGGCGTTGGGCTCGGGGTGGGCCGCGGCGTAGGTCGGGGCGCCACGGAGACCGTGGGACCCGACGCGGCCGGCGTGGGCGTAGGCCGCGGCGTGGGGGTAGGGGTGGGTCGAGGCGAGACTGAGCTCGTGGGCGTCGGGCTCGGCGCGGTGCCGGGAGTGCTGGCGGGGCGCCGGATGACCTCGACCGCGGGGGCAATCCGCCGTGTCTTCCGATCGTTCACGTTCGTAGGCTACCTGAAGCGCGAGCGGCCTGGGGAAGGCCTGTTCTCACGGCTGCTGGAGGGACTGCGTAAGGTCAATCTTCCATCCAGACGGTTCACGGACCATCCGGACCTGACTCTTAACATTTGAGGAATCCACGACCACCACCGCCACGTCCCCTTCCTCGTTCAATACCGAGACCCCCGTAACATCGGGTGGGAGAGGAACATTCGCGAAGAAGAAGGCTACCGGATCCGCCTTGACCGCGCCTCCAGAGGCCTTGGCGGCGGCCTCGGCCCGGGACTTGAGTGCCTCCTGGGTGGGCTGGGAGAGGAAGGCATAGGCCTTCTTTTCATCCTGCCGCCGCATGTGCTCGAGGAAGACCAGGTAGGCCTTGTCAGGCGGCAGGGAGCTGGGTCGGTCACAACCACCGAGGGCCAGCAGGGCCAGCAAGAGGAGCGACATCGCGGGCAGCAGGCGCATGGTCCTGCCATCTAGGCCAAAGTGCTCCGCTCGCCAAGGGGCAGCATCACTCCAGGGATTCGTCCTGGTACTGGCGGACGCAATTCCGGCCCGCGGCCTTGGCCTCGTAGAGGCAGGTGTCGGCCACTCGCAGCAGCTCCTCCACCACGGGCAGGGTCTTGGACGGCACGCTGGCCACTCCCAGGGAGGCCGTGCAGCGCACCTGCTGGCGCGTCCCATCCTGGGCACGGTGCTCCAGTTGGATGGAGGCGATGGCCTCGCGCACCCGCTCGCACGCCCCGAGCGCCTCCTTGGGCCCCGTCTCTGGCAGCAGGGCGATCATCTCCTCGCCGCCATAGCGCGCCACGAAGTCCACCTCGCGCAGCTTGCCCTTGATGGTCTGGGCCACCTTGCGCAGCACCTCGTCGCCGAAGGGGTGCCCGTAGGTGTCGTTGAGCTTCTTGAAGTGGTCGATGTCCATCATCACCAGCGACAGCGGCGAGCGGTAGCGCGTGGAGCGGACGAACTCCTCGGTGAGGCGCTCCTCGAAGTAGCGGCGGTTGTAGAGGCCGGTGAGCGCGTCGATGCGGGTGAGGGCCAGCAGCTCCTCGCGCTTCTGGGCCAGCTCCTTGTTGGCCCGGTCCAACTCGCGGTTCTTGTGGTCCAGCTCGCGGTTCTTCTCCACCACCGCGTCCTGCAGGGCCTTGAGGCGCAGCATGGACTTCACGCGCGCGGAGAGCTCCGGCATGTCGAAGGGCTTGACCAGGTAGTCATCCGCGCCCAGCTCCAGGCCTTCCACCTTGCCCGCGGCCTGTCGGGCCGTCACCAGGATGACGGGGATGAAGCCAAAGCCGCCCTCGCCCCCGTTGGCCTTGATGATGCGGCACACCTCCACCCCGCCCAGCCGTGGCATCTCCACGTCCATGATGATGAGGTCCGGCCTCACCTCCCGGAGCGAGCGCAGGGCCTCGGTGCCGTCGTTGGCCTCGCGGAAGCGGTAGCCGTGCGAGGCCAGGCCCTCGCGCACGTGCTGGATGTTGGCCGGGTCATCGTCGACGAGCAGGATGGTGCGGTCAGCGAGCGCAGAGGTGGACACCGTCCGGCGTGCCACCTCTCCCATCTTCTTGATCGAGCCGTCCGCCATGTGCTGCTTCCACCCCGCTTGTCCCTCGACTTGCGGGGACGTCCGATTCTTCCCCGGAAGCGGTGTGACTGCCAAGTCACCCCCTGGCCCGGCCGCTCCTCAGGCTGGCTTGCGCAGGCGAGCCCGGTAGACAGGCTCTCCGCTGGCCAGGTAGCGCCGCTCCCGAGTGGAGGGAACCTCCTCGGGGTCATAAGGATGGAAGATACCCTTCCCCAGGGGGTTGATGAAACCGGCGTCCTCCAGGATGGCCAGCATGGACACGCCCCGGTCCTGAACGTCCGTGCGCATGTCGAAGAGACCGCCGGGCTTCAGCTTGTCCAACAGCAGCTTGGCGAACTCGGGCTGGATGACGGCGCGCTTGAAGTGGGAGCGCTTCCACCACGGGTCGGGGAACTGAAGGTGGATGGTGTCGAGCGAGCCGGGCGCGAAGAGGAGGGGCACCACGAAGCGCGCGTCCGCCTCGAGCACGCGCAGGTTGCGCAGGCCCATCTTGGTGCCGCGGTCCAGGGTGTCTCGCGCGTACTTCTTGCGCCACTCGAAGGCGACGAAGCGCACCGCGGGGTTGCGCCGGCAGTACTCCAGCGCGTGGCCGCCGGCGCCGGAGCCGATCTCCAGCTCGAGGGGTCCAGAGAAACCGAACTCCGCGTCCCAATCGGGAGGGGTTTCGAGCTTGGCCAGGTGCAGGCCGACAGGATCGGGGAGGAGGCGGGGGCGGGCCATGGCGGATGCGTGACGCTGGGGGCCTCTTCGCATGGGCCGGGGCGGTCTGGCCAGGGCAAAGCGATGATTTTGGCGCTATACCGGCGCTCCATGAAGGTCTTCCACAGTGTGACGGAGGCGCGGGAGCTGACCGGCTGTTCGCTCGCGCTGGGCAACTTCGATGGTGTGCACCTGGGCCACCAGGCTCTCTTCGCCGAGGCTCGGCGCCAGGGCACGCCCACCGCCGCGCTCACCTTCCAGCCCCACCCGGGCAAGGTGCTCCAGCCGGAGCTGGCCCCCAAGCTCATCACCCTGCTGCCGCGCAAGCTGCAGCTCTTCGAGCACTTCGGGCTGGATGCGGCCGTGGTGCAGCCCTTCACGCGCGAGTACGCCCGTCACTCGCCGCGCGACTTCGAGGCCTCGCTGCTGGACGTGCTGGGCGCGCGCCACATCGTGGTGGGTTACGACTTCACCTACGGTGCCGCCCGGGCCGGCAACGCGGACACCCTGCGCGAGGCCGCTGCGGCCCGAGGCGCCCAGGTGCACGTGGTGTCCCCCGTCACCGTGGATGGGGTGGTGGCCTCGTCCTCCAAGGTGCGCGAGTACATCCTCGAGGGCCGGGTGAGTGCGGCGCAGCGCCTGTTGGGACGGCCCTTCGACCTGGATGGCACCGTTGTCACCGGCCATGGACGGGGTCGCGGCATTGGCATCCCCACCGCCAACGTGGACACCCAGAACGAGCTGCGGCCGGCCCCCGGCGTGTACGCCATCCGTGTGCGCATTCTCGACGCTCCGGAGTCCTCCTGGCTTCCTGGGGTGGCCAATATCGGTGTCAAGCCCACCTTTGGCGTCAACGAGGTCACCATCGAGGCGCACCTGCTGGACTTCAGTGGTGATCTCTACGGGAAGGAGCTGCGGGTGCAGTTCCTGGATCGGCTGCGTGCCGAGCGCCGTTTTGGCTCGGTGGCAGAGCTCGTGGGGCAGATCAAGAGGGATGTCGAGGCTGCTCGGGCGGTAATCGCACGGGCGTCCGACTGAACTTTTCCCGAGTAGATTCAACGGTTTGCCGGGAGAGCGGGCCTCGTGCGCCGCCTTGACAGGTCTGCGCGTCCCTTCCTTTAATCTCGAACCATCGATGCGCTCGTATCCGCGCGCATCCAGGTGTCCTCCCGCGTTGACGCGCGGGAGGTGCCATCAAGCCATTTCAACGTTCGAGGCCATTTGAATGTCCGGTCGACTTGGTGAACTGCTGGTTCGTGAGAACCTGATTTCCGTCCAGCAGCTGCGCAAGGCCCAGGAGGAGCAGCAGAAGAACGGCACGCGCATCGGCACTGCCCTCATCAAGACGGGAGCCATCGAGGAGTCCAAGCTCACGGACTTCCTCTCCAAGCAGTACGGCGTCCCGGCCATCAACCTGAAGGACTTCGACATCGACGCGGAGATCATCAAGCTCGTGCCGAAGGAAGTGGCCGAGAAGCACCTGGTGATCCCCGTCAACCGCGCCGGCCCCTCGCTCATCGTGGCGATGTGCGATCCGTCCAACATCTACGCGGTGGACGATCTGAAGTTCCTCACCGGCTACAACGTGGAGCCGGTGGTCGCCTCTGAAATCTCCATCCGCGAGGCCATCGAGCGCTACTACGCCGAGAAGGGCCCGGACATGAACGCGCTCGTCGAGGAGATGGCCGACGACATCGAGGTGGCCAAGGAGGAGGAGGAGGATGGCAACGTCGAGCAGATGGCCCGAGCCGCGGACGACGCGCCCGTGGTCAAGCTGGTGAACCTCATCCTCCAGGACTCCATCAAGAAGGGCGCCTCGGACATCCACGTCGAGCCCTACGAGAAGGACTTCCGCGTCCGCTTCCGCATCGACGGCTCCCTCTACGAGGTGATGCGCCCGCCGATGAAGCTGCGCAACGCCATCACCAGCCGTCTGAAGATCATGGCGAACCTGGACATCTCCGAGCGCCGCCTGCCGCAGGACGGCCGTATCAAGATCAAGCTCGGCGGTGGCAAGGAGATGGACTTCCGCGTCAGCGTGTGCCCCACGCTCTTCGGCGAGAAGGTGGTGCTCCGCCTCCTGGACAAGTCCAACCTCCAGCTGGACATGACGAAGCTGGGCTTCGATCCGCAGCCGCTGGCCTGGTTCAAGGAGGCCATCGAGCGCCCCTACGGCATGGTGCTGGTGACGGGTCCCACGGGCTCCGGCAAGACGACGACGCTCTACTCGGCGCTCTCGATGCTGAACCAGATCGACACCAACGTCGCCACCGCCGAGGACCCGGTCGAGTTCAACTTCGCCGGCATCAACCAGGTGCAGATGCATGAAGACATCGGCCTGAACTTCGCCGCGGCGCTGCGCTCCTTCCTCCGTCAGGATCCCGACATCATCATGATCGGTGAGATCCGCGACTTCGAGACGGGCGAAATCGGCGTCAAGGCGGCGCTCACGGGCCACCTGGTGCTCTCCACGCTGCACACCAACGACGCCCCGGGCACGGTGAGCCGTCTGCTCAACATGGGCATCGAGCCCTTCCTCGTGACGGCCTCGCTCAACCTGATTCTTGCCCAGCGTCTGGCGCGCCGCCTGTGCGCCGCCTGCAAGCGGCCGGCGGAGAGCGTGGACGAGCAGGCCCTCCTCAACGCCGGCGTGCCCGCGGAGAAGATCGGCACCTTCACCGTGTACGAGAAGGTCGGCTGCCGCGACTGCAACGACCGTGGCTACCGAGGCCGCGTGGCCATCTACGAGGTCATGCCCTTCTGGGATGGCCTCAAGGAGCTGGTCATCAACGGCGCCTCCGCCGCCGAGCTCAAGCAGGAGGCCATCCGCCTGGGCATGAGCTCGCTGCGCATGTCGGCCCTGGCGAAGATGATGGACGGCGTCACCACGCTGGACGAGGTGGTGGCCAACACCGCGCCCGACAACTTCTAACCCTCTCGCACCACCCGCCACACCCCCTACCCGAAGGACGGTTTTCGTGAATCTGCACCAGCTGCTCAAGGCGATGGTCGAGAAGGGCGCTTCCGACCTCCACATCACCACCGGCTCCCCGCCCCAGCTCCGCGTGGACGGCGAGCTGGTGCCGCTCAAGACGGCCCAGCTCACCCCGGTGGAGACCAAGCAGCTCTGCTACTCCATCCTCACCGACGCCCAGAAGCACAAGTTCGAGGAGGAGAACGAGCTGGACCTGTCCTTCGGTGTGAAGGGGCTCTCCCGCTTCCGCGCCAACGTCTACATGCAGCGCGGCGCGGTGGCCGGGGCCTTCCGCACCATTCCCTTCAAGATCCTCACCTTCCAGGAGCTGGGTCTTCCTCCGGTGGTGGCCGAGCTGGTGAAGAGGCCGCGCGGCCTCATCCTGGTGACGGGTCCCACCGGCTCGGGCAAGTCCACGACGCTGGCCTCGATGGTGGACAAGATCAACACCGATCGTCACGAGCACATCATGACGATCGAGGACCCCATCGAGTACCTGCACCCGCACAAGAACTGTCTGGTGAACCAGCGCGAGGTGGGCGCGGACACGCGCAACTTCAAGACGGCGCTCAAGTACATCCTCCGCCAGGATCCGGACGTGGTGCTGGTGGGCGAGCTGCGTGACCTGGAGACGATCGAGGCGGCGCTCGTGATCGCCGAGACGGGCCACACCTGCTACGCCACGCTGCACACCAACAGCGCGGTGCAGACCATCAACCGCGTGCTGGACGTGTTCCCCCCGTACCAGCAGCCGCAGGTGCGTGCCCAGCTGTCGTTCGTGCTGGAAGGCGTGATGAGCCAGTCGCTCATTGCCAAGGCGGGCTCTCCGGGCCGCGTGCTGGCGCTGGAGGTGATGATTCCCAACCCCGCCATCCGCAACCTCATCCGCGAGGACAAGGTGCACCAGGTGTACTCGGCGATGCAGGTGGGCCAGGCCAAGTTCGGCATGCAGACCTTCAACCAGGCCCTGGCGCAGCTCCTGGCGCGCCGGCTCATCACCCAGGAAGAGGCCTTCGGCCGCTCGAGCGACCCGGACGAGCTGCGCAACATCCTGGCGAGCGTGGGCGCTGGTGGCGTGGCTGGTCAGCGGCCGGCCGGGCCTGGCGGACGCTAATTCGCGAAATTCGTCGGAGGGGATAGACTCGCATCCCCTCGGAGGGCTGTATGGCTGCAACGGCAACCCAGAAGTCGGCATCCCCCAAGTCCAAGAATACGGCCCAGTTCCTCTGGGAGGCCAAGACCAAGTCTGGCGAGACCAAGAAGGGCGAGATGGAGGCCTCGGACATCGAGGCCGTCAATGCCCGTCTCAAGTCGCTGGGTCTCAACCCCGTCAAGGTCCGCAAGAAGGGTCTCCTCGACTCCGACCTGAACCTCGCCCTCGGTTCGGCGGTCACGGGTAAGGACATCCTCGTCTTCACCCGTCAGTTCGCCACGATGATCGACGCCGGCCTTCCGCTGGTGCAGTGCCTCGACATCCTCGGCAGCCAGATGGACAACCCGGCCTTCCGCAAGGTCGTGTTCGCCATCAAGAACAAGGTGGAGCAGGGCTCCACCTTCGCCGACGCGCTGGCGGACCACCCCAAGGTCTTCGACGAGCTCTTCGTCCAGCTGTGCGCGGCAGGCGAGGTGGGCGGTATTCTCGACAACATCCTCAACCGGCTCGCGGCCTACCGCGAGAAGAACGAGAAGCTCAAGCGCAAGGTCAAGGGCGCCATGACCTACCCGGTCATCGTGCTCCTGGTGGCCTTCGGCGTGACGGCGCTGCTGCTCCTCAAGGTGACGCCCACGTTCGCGAAGATGTTCTCGGACTTCGGCCAGGCGCTGCCCGCGCCCACCCAGTTCGTGGTGGACTTGTCCGAGTGGTGCCAGAAATACGTGCTCCACGCGTTCGGCGGTATCGCCGCCATCGCGACGGCCTTCACGTACACGTACCGTCACCCCCAGGGACGGCGCTTCCTGGACAAGGTATTCCTGATGGCGCCCATCTTCGGGCCCGTCATCCGCAAGGTGGCGGTGGCGCGTTTCACCCGTACGCTCGGCACGATGATCTCCTCGGGTGTGCCCATCCTGGATGCCCTGGACGTGACGGCCAAGACGGCTGGTAACCGCTCCGTGGAAGAGGCCATCTATTACGTGCGCGGGAAGATCGCCGAGGGCAAGAACATCGCCGGTCCGCTCCTGGAGACGAAGGTGTTCCCGCCCATGGTGGTGCAGATGATCGGCGTGGGTGAGGCCACGGGCGCCATGGACACGATGCTCAACAAGATCGCCGACTTCTACGACGACGAAGTCGACACGGCAGTCGCGGGCCTCACGGCGATGATCGAACCGCTGATGATGGTGTTCCTCGGCGGCGTGGTCGGCGGCTTCCTCATCTCGATGTACCTGCCCATCTTCGCCATCGCCGGTGCCGTCAAGTAGCGTCGGCGGGCTGGTGCTCGCGGCGCCTCCAGAGGCGGACGCGCTGCGAACGCGGCTGGTCTGGCTCACCGTGTTCCGCACGGTGGCCGTCAGCCTGTCGCTGGTGGCGGTGGCGGCCCGGCTGCTGATGCAGCCGATGGTGGAAGAGCCCAGCCGGGTGGACACGCTGTCCTTCTCGGTCATCGGGCTCGTCTACCTCTTCACCCTGGTGTACGGCCTCATGCTGCGCGGAGGCCGCGCGGACCGGGTGGCGGCGGTGATGCAGGTGGTAGGCGACCTGCTCATCGCCTCGGTGCTCGTCTTCCTCACGGGAGTGGGGGACAGCCCCTTCACCTTCCTCTACCTGCTGGCCGTCATCGGCGCGAGCATGCTCCTGGATGGCCGGGGCGCCCTGCTCGCCGCGGGGGCTGGTGCCATTGCATATGCCTCGCTGCTGGTCGCGGTAAAGCTCCAGTGGCTGGAGCCGCCCCTGGGCGTGGGAGACGTCAGCCGGCAGCGCCTGGCCTTCCTGCTGGGCAGCAACGTGCTGGCCCTCTTCCTCATCGCCGCGCTGGCTGGCTACCTGACGCGCCAGCTTTCGGCCACGGGCGGGCGGCTGTCCGAGCGCGAGGCGGACCTCAAGAAGCTGGACCACCTGCAGCGGCAGATCCTGGCCTGCATGCCCTCGGGGCTCATCACCTGTGACGAGGGCGGGCGCGTCACCTTCGTCAACCGGGCCGCCAGCGCCATCCTGTCCCTGGAGGGGCGGCTGTCGCCGGGCTCGCATGTGGATGCGCTGCTGCCGGGGGTGTTGGAGCGCGAGGTTCGCCAGCGCCGCCGGGAGCTGACGGTGCAGACGCCCTCGGGCCTGCGCATCCTCGGGCTGACGGTGACGGCACTGGAGGCCGGTGGTGGCGGGGGCACGCTGGTTGTCTTCCAGGATCTCACCGAGCTGCGCCGCATCGAGGAGGACCTGAAGCGCGCGGACAGGCTGGCCGCCTTGGGGACGCTGGCCGCCCAGCTCGCCCATGAGATTCGCAATCCCCTGGCTTCCATGCGGGGCTCGGCGCAGCTGCTCGTCCAGGAGCCCGGCGGCGATCCGACCTCCGCCAAGCTGGTGGAGATCCTCCTGCGCGAGTCGGACCGGCTGTCCAAGCTGGTGGAGGACTTCCTGCGCTTCGCCCGCCCGCCGCCTCCCGTCAAGCAGGCGCTGGAGTTGGAGGTGCTGGTGGCGGAGACGGTGGACATGCTGCGGGTGGACCCACTCGCCTCACAGGTGGGGGTGGAGATGGCGCTGGCCCCCATGCGCGTGCCGGTGGATGCGGATCAGCTCCGGCAGGTGCTCATCAACATCCTGCGCAACGCCTTCCAGGCGGCCGGCCCTGGAGGCCGGGTGCGGGTGACGCTGGAAGCCGCCGACGAGTTGGCCCTGCTGCGCATCTGGGACTCAGGAGGCCGCATTCCCGCCACGGATCTGTCGCGCATCTTCGAGCCCTTCTTCAGCACCCGGGAGGGCGGTACCGGGCTGGGCCTGTCCACTGCGTACTCCATCGTGCGTGCGCATGGTGGCAACATTCGGGTGTCCTCCTCCCCGCAGGAGGGGACTGAGTTCCTCATCCAACTGCCTGTGCAGGGTTGAGGGGGAAAGGGAGAGCGTGGCCGTGCACATCCTGGTGGTGGACGATGAGCTGTCGATGCGCGAGTTCCTGGAGGTGCTGCTGGCCCGGGCGGGCTACCAGGTGACGTGCGCGGACAGCGTGCGGGCGGCCCGGGAGGTGCTGAGCTCGGCGCAGGTGGACCTGGTCATCACCGACATGAAGCTGGGCGCCTCGCAGAGCGGCATGGACGTGCTGCGCGCCACACGCTCGCTGGCCGAGCCGCCCGAGGTCATCGTCATCACTGCCTTCGGCACGGCGGCCTCGGCGGTGGAGGCCATGCGCGAGGGGGCGTACGACTACATCGGCAAGCCCTTCGACAACGAGGAGCTGAAGCTGCTGGTGCAGAAGGCGCTGGAGAAGCGCTCGCTGCGTCGGGAGAACGTGTCGCTGCGCGAGCACCTGGTGCCCGGCGCGGGCGTGATGGGGGTGGGCCGCAGCGAGCGGATGCGCGCCGTCTGGAGCCTGGTGGAGAAGGTGGCGCCCACGCGCTCCACCGTCCTCATCCACGGGGAGAGCGGTACGGGCAAGGAGCTCATCGCCAAGGCCATTCACCTCAAGAGCCAGCGTGCTGGCCAACCCTTCCTCCCCGTCAACTGCGCGGCCCTCAACGAGGGCGTGCTGGAGAGCGAGCTCTTTGGTCACGTGAAGGGAGCCTTCACCGGCGCCACGCAGGAGCGTCCGGGCCTGCTGGTGCACGCGGGGGAGGGCACGGTGTTCCTCGACGAGATTGGCGAGGTGCCGCTGGCCACGCAGGTGAAGCTCTTGCGGGTGCTGCAGGAGCGCAAGGTGAAGCCGGTGGGCAGCTCGGCGGAGATTCCCTTCCAGGCGCGCGTGGTGGCCGCTACCAACCGGCGCCTGGAGGCCGAGGTGAAGGCGGGGCGCTTCCGGGAGGATCTCTTCTACCGCCTCAACGTCATCACCCTCGAGCTGCCGCCGTTGCGCGAGCGGTCAGGGGACATCGCGCTGCTGGCCGAGCACTTCCTCGAGCGGCAGCGCAAGGAGCTGGGCCGGCCGGGGTTGCGCTTCTCGCCGGAGGCGCTGGCGGTGCTGTCCGCCTACTCCTTCCCGGGCAACGTGCGCCAGCTGGAGAACATCGTCGAGCGCGCGGCCACGCTGGCGGATGGAGACGCGCTGACGCTGGCCGCGCTCCCGCCCACGCTGCGCGGTGAGCCGGCTCCTTCGCCGGCGGCCACTTCCTCCTCGGCGGAGGTGTCACTCGGCGCTGGCTTCTCGCTGGAGCACCACCTGGACGACGCCGAGCGGCGCTACCTGCTGGCCGCCCTGGCCCAGGCTGGCGGGGTGAAGATTCGCGCGGCGGAGCTGCTCGGCCTGACGTTCCGCTCCTTCCGCTACCGGCTGGCCAAGCACGGGCTGTCCGACCGGGAGGACGAGGCCTGAGCCTCGCCGCCCCGGGTCGGGCACCTCAGCGGAAGTCGCGCCGGTTGAAGAGGATGACGGCCAGCGCCACCAGCACGCCGGTATAGGCCATGCCGTACAGGGCGGTGGACAGCAGCTCGCTGGACGCGATGCTCGCGTAGTACGTCGCGTGCGGCCGGTAGTTGAAGCGCGACAGGTCCGGCATCAGGTAGTACACGGCCTTGCCCAGTGCCTGGATTCCGTCGCTCTTGGACCTTCCGGCCAGCGCGTAGATGTCCGAGGCCAGGTGGCCCGCGAAGTAGGTGCTCACGGTGACGAAGGCCGACACCATCTGGCTGGAGAAGCTGGACATCAGGAAGCCCACGGCGCTGAGCACCCACAGCTCGAACCACAGCATGCCCACCGCCGCCAGGTGAGCGGTGCTGATGGGAGAGCCGTAGAAGCGCATCATCAGGAAGAAGAGCGCGGCCATGAGCAGCTGCAGCACCGTCACGGTGAGCATGTTGCCCATCAGCCGGCCCACCAGGAACGCGCCACGCGACAGGGGCTTGGACACCATGAGGAAGATGGTGCGCCGTTCGATCTCCCGCGAGATGAGCCCGCTGGAGAGGAAGATGGTGAGCAGCACCAACATCAGGCTCATGGTCCCCAGGCCCACGTCGGTGATGACGCGGTCGAACGTGCCGACGGTGACCTCCAGCACGAGCGAGGTGGACATCAGCATGGCCAGCGCGAAGATGGCCACCAGCAGGGTGACGCGGTTGCGCCGGGCTTCCCGGAAACCATTGAGCGCCAGGGCGACGAACGGACCCATCACGAAATCTCTCCTCCAACGGGACCCTGCTTGGCCTCTTCCAGCGCACGCAGGAACAGTTCTTCCAATGAGAAACGGGCGGGCTGGAGCTGGGTGACGCGTCCGCCGGACTCCAGCACGCGCTTGAGCAGTGGCTGGGCATCCGCCTCGCGCACGTGCAGCAGCACGCGGTTCTCCAACTGCCGGGTCATCTCCAGGGGAATCTCCATTGCCTGGATGCGCTCCAGCGGCAGCCCCTCCACCGTCAGCTCCACGTGCGTGGCCTGCGAGCTCACCAGCTCGGCCACGCTGCCCTCGCGCACGCGCCGGCCGCCCACCAGCACGGCCACTCGATCACAGAGCGCTTCCACGTCCGGGATGATGTGCGTGCAGAAGAGCACCGTGGTGCCTCGGTGGCGCTCCTCGAGGATGAGGTCGCGGATCTGCCGGCGGCCCACGGGATCCAACCCCGAGGTGGGCTCGTCCAGGATGAGCAGGTCGGGCTTGGCCACCAAGGCCTGCGCCAGCGCCACACGCTGCACCATGCCCTTGCTGTAGCGGCGGATCTGCAGGTTGGCGGCGCGGGTCATCTGCACCATGCCCAGCACCTCGGAGACGCGGTCATCCAACTCCTTGCCGCTCATTCCCGCCAGCCGTCCCGACAACGTGACGAACTCACGGCCGGTGAGGTACTCGTAGGGCGCTGGGTTCTCCGGCACATAGCCCACCCGGCGGCGTGCCTCCCGTTGCGTCGGTGGAAGGCCGAACAGCCGCGCCTCTCCTCCCGAGGGCTGCACCAGGTTCAGGAGAATCTTGATGGTGGTGGATTTGCCGGCGCCATTGGGCCCGAGCAGCCCGTACACCTGGCCTGGCCTCAACGAGAGATCCAGCGACTGGAGGGCGCGCACCTGCCGGTTCATGAAGAAGCCGAGCCGGTACGTCTTGGACAGGTTTCGGATTTCGATGGGGGAGGGAGAGTCCATGGGTCACTTCTCCATGGGCATGGCCCATTGGTAACCACGGTTGTCGGGGGTGAAGACTTCGAGTCGCCGCTGCTGGGTTTCCGAATAGGCGCGCTCGTCAGTGCCAATGACGAAACCGCCGCCCTTGGGGTCGTACGGCGGCCTGTCCAGGAAGCCCAGCCACAGCAGCGTATCGATATCGGGCGGGGCCGCGCCGAACGTCTGGCGGAAGCGGTCGATGGCGGCGTCCACGCGCCGCAGCTCTCCTTCGATCTCCAGATCGAACACGCGCTGTTTGAAGATCGCGCGCGTCTCCTCATCCTCGGCGGAGTCCACGAGGGAGCGGGCCAGCGCGAGGCCGGCGTTCACGCTTCCGGATTGGGCATAGAGGCGGGTGGCCAGGGCAGGCAGGTAGGAGGGCGCACCCGGGAGTTTCGAGGCCTGTTCCAGCACCTGGGCGGCCTCCTGGTACTGCTTGTGGAAGGCGCTCAGGTTGTAGGCCAGCAGCATGTGCATCTTGAGATCGTTCGGGAACAGCTTCAGTCCCTTGCGCAGCAGCCGGGTGGACTCCTCGGTGTTGACCCAGATCTCACGCCCCAGGTTGGTAGGCATCACTCCGGCGGCGAACGGGTAGACCATGCCGAACTTGGGATCCAGATCGGTGGTGAGGTCCGCATAGGGGTAGATGTCTCGGTATTCCTCGGCATCGATCGCACTGCCAGTGGTCTGGACGAGTTGGAGCCAGAAGTAGTCGGCGACCAGCTCCAGGTAGCCACGGCCAACCAGGCGGAGCAGCTCCTGACGGGGGAGCAGGGGCTCCTGGTGGGGGCCACGGGGAGGCTTGCGAGGAGGCGATGCGAGCAGGACGAGGGTGGTCAGGCTGAGTAGGCCGACCAGCAGGGCAGGCAGATAAGTTCGCGACCTCATAGCGGCATTAAAACAGAAAGGACACCCGGGTTTATGCCCGGATGTCCTTTTGTATCCAACGGCGGCTCCTGAAAGCCAGACCGATGGCGGGGGTATTACTTGTCGCAGTCCACGTCGTTGTAGTTCATGAACGGCGTACCGGCGACGGCCATCTTCTCATCGGCGTTGCCGCAGTTGGCAGAGCCCTTGGCGTCGGACGTGGAGATGTACCAGGTGTCGTTGCCGACGATCTCGTTGTCGACGTTGCCGGCCGCGACCGCGTCGATGTTGCAGCCAGGGCAGGTGCCGGAGATGCCGGGCTGCTTGGGAGCCGCGCCCGTGCCGACGTGGGACAGACCACCGAGCGGAGCGGGGGTCGGGTCGGTGGTCGCGCCCTTGAACTTACCGGTGTCAACCGTGATGGCGGTGGCGGAGTCGAGGTCCGCGATCTTGTCCTCGCCACGGATCTCGAACGTCTTGGTCTGCGAGAAGTAGTAGGCGTAGCGGTTGCCGCGCTCGGGGGCGTAACCGATGATCTTGATGTCCTCCTCGTAGCGGTCCTTCTCCTGGAGGAAGGCGCGCTGCGTGGTGAACCAAGCCTTCAGGTTGGCCTTGGCCTCACCCTGCTTGGAGCGAGCCTGGAACTTGATGAAGTTCGGGATGGCGATGGCAGCGAGGATGCCGATGATGGCCACCACGATCATGAGCTCGATCAGGGTGAAGCCGCGGTTCTTACGAGCGAACAGACGGGTCATGGGGTGTTCCCTTCGGGTGAAGGATGGGTTGCGGCCGAAGCCGTTGTGAGGAATAGCACGAACGGTGCCAGCGTCAAAGCCACGGACCTGCCACGCTGATCCAGGTACTTGCGTTGGATCACGCGCCAAGTGACGCGATGCGGGTGCCAATTTTTGTCACTGGAGTGACAGGAATCGTCTGCCCGGGTGACGCGCTCGGGCCCTATGCTCTGCCCTCCGGAGCTTCTCGAGGAACGAAGGGACGCAGAACGTGACTCCTCAGGCGGTGGAAGGCTTGGCCGTGACGGTGATTGTCGTCCTGGGCCTGCTCTTCGGCAGTTTCTTGAATGTCGTGATCGCTCGCGTGCCCGCGGACGAGAGCATCGTGCATCCCCGTTCGCGGTGTCCCAAGTGCGGGCATCAACTCGCTTGGTACGAGAACATTCCAGTCTTGTCGTGGCTCGCACTGCGCGGACGTTGCAGCTCGTGCGGCCAGTCCATCTCCTGGCGCTACCCGCTCATCGAGTTGCTCACCGCGCTGCTCTTCCTGGCTTGCCAGCGCCGCTTTGGTTGGACGCCCGAGCTGGTGGCTGCCCTGGTGATGGTGCTGCTGCTGGTGCCGCTCTCCTTCATTGATTTGGAGCACTGGATATTGCCGCACCAGCTGACGTGGCCGGGCATCGCCGCGGGCGTGGTGCTCTCCGCGCCCATGGGGCTGGACCGGGTGCGCGACTCCATCATCGGCGCCGTGGCTGGCTTCCTCGTCTTCTGGTTCATGGAGTGGCTGGGGGAGAAGATCTTCAAGAAGGAGGCGCTGGGCGCGGGAGACAAGGATCTGCTCGCGCTCATTGGCGCCTTCCTCACGTGGAAGTCGCTGCTCGCCGTCATCTTCCTCTCCTCGTTGCAGGGGGCGGTGGTGGGCTCGCTGCTGCTGCTCTTCCGCGGGCGTGCGGGACCGGCGCCAGAGCCCGAGTCTGAGTCCGCCACCACGCCGCCGCCCTCGGCCCCTGGGACGGAGACAGCCTCGGCAGGCGAGCCCGGGCCGGCGCCAGAGCAGGTGGGCGCTCCCTCGGCAGGCAACCGGGAGGAGGAGGAGGACGAGGATGAGGAGGATGACTGGGAGCCGGGCCCCACCAGCATCCCCTTCGGCCCGTGGTTGTCGGTCGCGGCGCTCGAGGTGATGCTGCTCGGCCCGTGGCTGCGCGAGGTGCTGCCGGTTCCGTTGGATCTGTTGTTGGCGGGAGCTCCGTGAGGGAAGGCGGGCACGGATGAAGTGGCGCATCGCCAGCGTCGCCTTCCTGCTCAGTGTGGTGGGCACGGGCTTCACCTGGCTCACCCTGCAGCGGCCGCTGCTGGCACTGGTGGAGGTGGCGCGCCATTGCGCGGTGACTGGCTCGCCAGAGGCCGCGGTGTTGGCGCGGACGATCGGCTCGCTGCCCTTCCTCCTGCTGCTGGACCTGGTGCTGCTCACCGTTCTTGCGTACGGGGTGCTGGACTTCATGGTGGGCCGGCCCCTGCGGCGGACCGAGGTGGTGGTGGAGCAGCTCGGCCGGCTGGAGCTGGATGTGTCGGTGCCGGAGCGTCCGGGGCCGCTGCTCTCGCGCATCCAGCGGGCGCTCTCACGGATGGCGGCGGCGCTCCAGGAGGAGCAGGACACCACGCGGCGTCAGGTGGAGGCGCTGCGGGCCGCCAACGCGCGGCTGACCCAGGCGCAGACGGAGCTCGTCTCGGCGGAGCGGCTGGCCACCGTGGGCCGGCTCGCCGCGGGCGTCGCCCATGAGGTGGGCAACCCGTTGGCGGGCATCCTCGGCTACCTCTCGCTGGCCGGAGCCCGCGTGAAGGATCCCGAGGTGCAGGAGTACCTCGGGCGCATCGACCATGAGGTGCAGCGCATCGACCGTATCGTGCGGGGCCTGCTGGAGATTGGCCGCCCCGAGCGCGAGCGGCAGGGGCCGGTGGAGGTGGGGCACGTGGTGGAGACGTGCGTGCAGCTGGTGAAGGTCGGACGGGACTTCTCACGGGTGGAGCTGGTGCTCGAGCTCTCGCCCGGACTGCTCGTGCGCGCGGACTCCGGCCCGCTGTCACAGATCGTCATCAACCTGTTGCTCAACGCGGTGCAGGCCATGGGCGGGAAGGGCTGTGTCCGACTCTCCACCTGCAGTGAGGCGGGAGAGGTGCTGCTGGTGGTGGAGGACACGGGGCCTGGCATTCCGGAGGAGGTGATGCCTCGCCTCTTCGAGCCCTTCTTCACCACGAAGGAACCCGGTCAGGGCACGGGGCTGGGGCTGGCCGTCTCGCTGCACCTGGCGGAGGGAATGGGCGGGCGGCTGGTAGCGGAGAACGTGCCGGGAGGCGGTGCTCGCTTCTCTGTCCGGCTGCCAGCCATCTGAGGCGGAATCTGGCCGCGCACCCTGGAGTGGGCTACTTCTGTGAGGTCTCATGGCCCTCTTTCGCAGCATCCTCGTCGCTGACGACGAGCCCTCTGTCCGCCACGTGCTCACCCTGGTGCTCTCCGGGCTGGGCTACGAGGTGCGGGCCGTGGCCGACGGGGAGGAGGCGCTGCGGGAGCTGTCGGCGCGCGGCTACGACGTGCTGCTGTGTGACGTGCGCATGCCCCGGCTGGGCGGCCTGTCCGTGCTGCGCCAGGCGCTCGCCGAGCACCCGGGGCTGACGGTGGTGGTGATGAGCGCCTATGGCTCGCAGGAGCAGGCGCTCGAGGCGGTGGGGGCCGGCGCGTACGACTACGTGCGCAAGCCCTTCAAGCCCGAGGAGATCGTCTTCGTCCTGCGCAAGGCGGAGGAGCGCGAGCGGCTGCTGCGGGAGAACCGGCGCCTGCAGGGGGCCGGCAGGGCCACGCCCGTGGAGGGCATCCTCGGCGAGAGCGAGCCGATGCGCGTGGTGATGCGGCAGGTGGAGCGGCTCGCGCCGGTGGGCACCACCGTCCTCATCACCGGCGAGAGCGGGACGGGCAAGGAGCTTGTCGCGCGGGCCCTGCATGCGCGCTCGCCCCGGGCCGCCATGCCCTTCGTGGCCGTCAACTGCGGCGCCATTCCCGCGGGCCTCATCGAGAGCGAGCTCTTTGGCCACGCCCGGGGGGCCTTCACCGATGCGCGCACCGCTCGGCGCGGCCTCTTCAGCGAGGCCGATGGCGGCACGCTCTTCCTCGACGAGGTGGGGGAGCTGCCCCCGCCCGCGCAGGTGAAGCTGTTGCGCGTGCTACAGGAGGGGGAGATTCGCCCGGTGGGGGAGAACCGGGCGGAGAAGGTGGACGTGCGCGTCCTGGCCGCCACGCTGCGCGACCTGGGCCGGCTGGTGGAGCGGGGCGAGTTCCGCGAGGACCTCTACTACCGGCTCAACGTGGTGAACGTGCGTGTCCCTCCGCTGCGCGAGCGCCACGCGGACATCCTCCTGCTGGCCCGCGCCTTCCTCTCGCGCTTCAACCGCGAGCTCAACCGCGAGCCGCCCGTGCTCGGCTTCAGCCCCGAGGCCGAGGCGCTGCTGTCCTCCTACGCCTGGCCCGGCAACGTGCGAGAGCTGGAGAACGCGATGGAGCGCGCCGTCCTGCTCGCCGAGGGAGAGCTGATCCTCCCGGAGAACCTGCCAGAGCGGCTCTGGGCCGCCCCTCCACCGGCCAGCGCGCCCGCTCCCGCTCCGACACGTCCCCCGCCCGAGGCCAACCTGTCCCTCAAGCAGGCCATCCGGGACCTGGAGGAGTCCTACATCCGCGCTGCCCTGCGCCGCACCCGCGGCAACCGCACCCGCGCCGCCGAGGTGCTGGAGATCAGCCATCGGGCCCTGCTGTACAAAATCAAGGAGTACGGAATCGACGCGGACGCCGAGGGGGAGCGAGGCTGACTGGCCGCCCGGCAGTGGACGGAGCGTGGAGCGGGCCGATTTGACGGAACGCGTCCGAAGCCGGAAAATCGGCCCCACAAGAGCGGCGTGGGTGTACCGCCGTGGGATTCCGGGGGACAGATTGGCCGCCTGCTGCGCGGGCAGGCGCGGAGCACTTTTTAGGAGGGCTCGCGGGCCGGTGCTACGCTGGCGGCCCCTCCAGGAGCAACGACTGTATGGCGAAGGGAAAGCTGGCTCTCGGTCTCGATATCGGATCGACCTCGGTGAAGATGATCCTCCTCAAGGAGCAGCGCAAGCGTGGCCAGGTGAGCTACGCGCTGCAGAGCTTCGGCATGAAGCCGCTGCCTCCCGAGGCCATCGTCGACGGCGCGCTCATGAACTCCACCGCCATCGTCCAGGCGCTGCAGGAGCTGATGACCGAGCTGAAGGTCAAGAACAAGGAGGTCGCCATCGGCGTCTCCGGTCACTCGGTCATCATCAAGAAGATTCAGATGCCGCGGATGACCCAGGAGGAGCTCGAGGAGAGCATCCAGTGGGAGGCGGAGCAGTACATCCCCTTCGACGTGAAGGACGTGAACATCGACACGCAGATTCTGGACGCGGGTGGCAATGACGCCACCGGCCAGATGGACGTGCTCCTGGTCGCGGCCAAGAAGGACATGATCAACGACTACACCACCGTGGTCTCCGAGTCGGGGCTGCAGCCGGTGGTGGTGGACGTGGACGCCTTCGCCGTCCAGAACATGTTCGCCTCCAACTACGACGTCCCCGACAAGGAGACGGTGGTGCTCATCAACGCGGGCGCCTCGGTGGTGAACATCAACATCATCTCCAATGGCATCACGGTCTTCACCCGTGACGTGACCATCGGCGGCAACCAGTTCACCGAGGAGATCCAGAAGCAGCTCAACGTCTCCTACGAGGAGGCCGAGGCGCTGAAGATCGGCGGCACCCGCGGGGACTCGGACGCAGTGGTTCCCCAGGAGGTGGAGCGGGTGCTGATGAGCGTGGCCGAGCAGGTGGCCGGTGAAATCCAGCGCTCGCTGGACTTCTACGCGGGCACCGCGGTGGACGCCAACTTCACCAAGGTCTACCTCTCTGGTGGAACCGCCAAGATTCCGGCGCTGTTCAAGACCATCGAGACGCGAGTGGGCGTGCCGGTGGAGATTCTCAACCCCTTCCGGAAGATCGACGTGGACAACCGCAAGTTCGACCCCGCCTTCATCATGGAGGTGGCGCCGATGGCCGCGGTGGCCGTGGGTCTGGCATTGCGCAAGCCTGGCGACAAGCTCGGCTGATCCCTCCCCAGCATCTCCGTCTTCGAAGGACCGACGCACATGATGATTCGTATCAACCTGCTGCCAGTCCGGGCCAAAGTCAGGCCGAACGCGGGCCGCCAAGTCCTGGCGCTCTTCGTGTTCGTGCTCGTGGGTGCCGGCGTGGGCAACTACATGTGGTACGCCGACCGCGATGGGGTGGTGCAGGCGCAGGCCGAGGGCCTGGCCAACACCCGCCGCCGCATCGCCGATCTCGACAAGACGATCGGCGAGGTGAAGAACATCAACACCCGCAAGATCGAGGTGGAGAAGAAGCTGGCCGTCCTGGACGAGCTGCGCCGCGGCCGCTCCGGTCCGGTGCGCTTGCTGGACGCGCTCTCCACCGCCCTGCCCAAGAAGGCGTGGATCAAGGCCTTCAACGAGGAGCGTGGCAGCGTGAAGCTGACCGGTTCGGCCGTCAGCCACGACGACGTGGCCGAGCTGATGCGCAACCTCAACGGCATGGTGTGGACGCCCAAGGGCATTGGCCGGCTGGTGGAGCAGCGCCGCGAGGCCAAGACGTCCCGCGTGGAGCTGGTGGCGGCCGAGGCCGCCATCGAGGAGTTCCCCGTGACGGACATCAAGCCCTTCTTTTCCAACGTGGACCTCAAGAGCACCCAGCAGGGCAGCAACCCCAAGCCGGGTGAGGTGAGCACGGTGGACTTCGACATCTCCCTCACCGCCAACTACGCTATCTGAGAGGAACCTGAGCCATGGACAAGCAACTCGAAAGGCTCGCGAAGGCGCCTCCCGCCGTGCGGTTCGGCGGACTGGCCGCCCTGGTGGTGCTGCTGACGGCCGCCAACTTCTTCTTCGGCATCCAGCCGCTGGAAGTGGAGATGGAGCAGCAGCAGGCCGAGCAGCGCAAGCTGGACCTGGAGCTCGCGGAGAAGAGCGAGATCGCCCAGAACCTCAACGAGCGCCGGCGAGAGATGGACGTGCTGGAGCAGAAGCTCGCCGAGGCGCTCACGGAGCTGCCGGAGAACAAGGACATCGAGGAGCTGCTCGCGCAGCTCAACGACATTGGCAAGAAGTCCGGGTTGGAGATTTCCCGCGTGGAGCCGGGCCCGGAGACGGTGGGCGGTGGCGACTTCTTCGCGCGCATCCCCATCAAGATGGTGGTGAGCGGCAACTACCACGAGATCGCCATGTTCCTGCAGGAGGTCTCCACCATGCGGCGCATCGTGAACGTCAACAACATCAAGCTCGATGGCGCCAAGGTGAAGAACGAGAAGGTGATGCTCAACAGTTCGTTCCTGGCCACCACCTTCCGCTTCGTCAACACCGCGAAGCAGCCTGCTGATCCGAAAACCAAGAAGTAGTAGCAGAAACTTGATCGGTCCTGGAAATGGGGCGACAAGGGGACCCGAGGATGAAGACGTTCCAATCCATGTTCATTTCGGGGGCGCTGGCCCTCGCGCTCGTCGGTTGTGGCGAGGAGGAAGCTCCGCCGCCCGCGCCGGCCGTTACTGCGCGCCCGAAGGCCGAGGCCCCGAAGGACAAGCCTGCGGAGGCGCCGGTAGCGACCGGGCCGGCCTACGTCTACAGCTACAACCCGGTGGGCAGGCGCGATCCGTTCCGCAGTCCCATCCAGGACATGGTTCGCGAGAATCCGCAGAACGGTCCTCAGGTGGCGGCCTGCAACGAGGCGCTGTGCCAGTGGGACATTGACCAGCTCAAGCTGGTGGCGGTGGTCACGGGTGACGCCAACCCGATGGCGATGGTGGAAGATCCCATGGGTCGCGGGCACATCGTGCGCCGCAATACCCGGATGGGCCGCCAGGGTGGCAAGGTGACGCAGATCCTCCGCGACGAGGTCATCGTCACCGAGACCACCACCACGGCGGATCGGGTTGTCTACAACCCGGTGAAGCTGGAGCTGAAGCAGCAGGATAAGGCGGACCCCGCCTACGACCTGATGACGGGCAAGAACTGGGAGCCGTAGTGGCCCGGTGACCTGGGAGCCGGAGTCGCTCTGGCTTTCATGGCCCATTGCAACTTGTTGAGGGGAAGCATGCTCGAGGAGAGCGCTGTGACGAGGGGCAAGTTGATGAGCTTGGTGGCCGCCCTGGCGGTTGCCTTCGTGGGTGTCGGGGCCGAGGCCGCCGAGCTCAATACGCTGCGCGACCTGAAGGTCACGCAGACGGGTTCGGGCGCCCAGGTGGTGGTGTCCGGCACGCGGGCTCCTACCTTCACCGTCTTCCGGCTGAGTGGGCCGGAGCGGCTGGTGGTGGACCTCTCGTCGGCGGACGCCACGGGCATCAAGGGGCACCATAACGGACAGGGACCTGTGTCCGGAGTGGTGGCCTCCCAGTTCTCGGACGAGCGCGCAAGCGTGGGCCGAGTGCTGGTGGCCCTGCACCAGGCCGCGCAGTATGACGTGCGCGCCGAGGGTAACCGGGTCATCATCTCCGTGGACGGAGCGGCGGCCGAGGCGAAGGTGGCCTCTGCGCCGGCGGCCGAGCCGAAGGCGGAGCCGGTGACTCCCGCCGC
Organism: Archangium lansingense; assembly: GCF_026626635.1. Classification (GTDB taxonomy): domain Bacteria; phylum Myxococcota; class Myxococcia; order Myxococcales; family Myxococcaceae; genus Archangium; species Archangium lansingense. The sequence continues at coordinate 10,651,295 of NZ_JAPNKA010000001.1, read as the reverse complement.
GGCCGAGCCGAAGGCCGCGCCCGTCGTGGCCAGCGCCGCGCCCGCTCCGGAGGTGGCTCCCGCGCCGAAGCCGGCCGCTGCCGAGCCTCAGGAGAAGAAGTCCGCTCCGCTGCCCGAGAACGTGGTGGCGGCCGAGGCGGACGAGCGCGAGGTGTCGAACCCGGCCCGCCGCATCACTGGCTTGAACTTCTCCCGGGACACGCTGAGCATCCGCGCGGATGGCGAGGTCGCCCGCTACGAAGTGCTGGAGCTGGCGGATCCTCCGCGGCTCGCGGTGGACGTGTACGGCGTGGGTCTGGCCGCTCGCGCGCCGCGCATCCGCTCGGGTGTGCTGAAGGAAGTGCGCGTGGGTGCCCACTCGGACAAGGTCCGGCTGGTGCTCGACGTGCGCGGGCAGATGCCCGGCTATGAGGTGGAGCGCACCGGCCGCGGCCTCGAGGTGGTGCTCGGGGGCAAGGTGGCCCGCAAGCCATCCGCCCAGGCCGACACCCCGGAGAAGGTGGTGGCGGAGAACGAGCCCCTGCGGGCCAAGCCCGTGGACGCGCAGCCGGCGACCGTGGAGGTCAAGGACCTGACCTTCGACGAGAACGAGTCCGGTGGCCGGGTGAACCTGAAGCTGTCGGGCGCGGTGGCGTGGAAGGTGGAGCGGCCGGATCCTCGCAGCGCGGTGCTGTCGCTGGAGAATGCCCGGCTGCCGCGCCGCCTGGAGCGCAGCCTGGACACCAGCGCGCTGGAGACGCCGGTGAAGATGATCAGCGCCTTCGCGGTGCCCGGTGAGGGCAACCGGGTGCGCGTGGTGGTGGCCGCCGACGGCGCCATCGAGGAGAACGTGAGCCAGGTGGCCGGTGGCCTGTCCTGGCGGCTGAGCGTCAAGGGCGTGAAGACGGAGCAGGTGACGGTCACCCAGCGCACCGCCGGCTTCACCGCCGAGGCGCCCACCTATGCCTCCGAGGGCGCGCCCCAGCAGGCCCGCTACCGCGGCAAGAAGGTGTCCTTCGAGTTCAAGGACATCGACATCCAGAACCTGCTGCGCGTCATCGCGGAGATCTCCAAGAAGAACATCGTCGTGGCCGATGACGTGTCGGGCAAGGTGACCATCCGCCTGCGCAACGTGCCTTGGGATCAGGCGTTGGATCTCGTCCTGCGCACCAAGTCGCTGGGCAAGGAGGAGATCGGCAACATCGTGCGCGTGGCTCCGCTCAAGACGTTGGAGGAGGAGGCCAAGCTGCGCCAGGAGCGCAAGAAGTCGCTCGTGGCCCAGGAGGAGCTGCTGGTGAACCTCCTCCCGGTGAACTATGCGACGGCCACCGAGATGGCGACCCGCGTGAAGGACGTGCTGAGCGAGCGTGGCTCGGTGACGGTGGATACGCGCACCAACGTGCTCATCGTCAAGGACGTGCGCGCCAACGTGGAGAAGGCGCGGGCCCTGGTGCGCAACCTGGACACGCAGACGCCGCAGGTGCTCATCGAGAGCCGCATCGTCGAGGCCAACACCTCCTTCAGCCGCGAACTGGGTGTTCAGTGGGGTGGTCAGGCCGCCGCCAGCCCGGCTACGGGTAACAGCACCGGCCTCGTCTTCCCCAACACCGCCGTGGTGACGGGTGGCGTTGAAGGCACCGCGCCGGGCGTCTCGGACATCCCCAACTTCGCCGTCAACCTGCCGGTGGGCGCGGGCCTGGGCAACGGTGGTGCGCTGGGCTTCGTCTTCGGCTCGGCCGGTGGTGCGCTCGCCCTCAACCTGCGCATCTCGGCGGCGGAGAACGAGGGTGTCGTGAAGACCATCTCCGCGCCCAAGGTCACGACGCTGGACAACAACACCGCTCGCATCAGCCAGGGTGTGTCCATCCCGTTCAGCCAGGTGTCCGCCTCTGGCGCCAACACCACCTTCGTCGAAGCGCGCCTGTCGCTCGAGGTGACGCCCCATGTCACCCAGGATGGCAGCATCCTGCTGAGCATCAACGCGGCCAACAACCAGCCGGATCCCTCTCAGACTGGCGCCAACGGCCAGCCCGCCATCCAGCGCAAGGAGGCCAACACCCAGGTGCTGGTCAAGGACGGCGATACCACCGTCATCGGTGGCATCTACGTCCGCCGTGGCAGCACCCAGAGCAACGCGGTGCCCTTCCTGTCGAAGATCCCGGTGCTGGGGCTCTTGTTCAAGAACTTCCGCGAGCGTGATGACCGGCAGGAGCTGCTCATCTTCATCACGCCGCGCATTCTCAACCGGCAGACGATTGCCCAGTCTCTGTAGCAGGGCGCTCAGTTCGGCCCAAGGAGTCGACCTCCATGAAGCGATTGATGGCGATTGCGGCACTCGCAGTAACGCCGCTGGCCTGTGTGGCCAATCAAGGTGACAACCCCGTGCGCTTCGTCCAGGCCCGGGCTCTGGATTTCGATGACACGGAGGGTTGCACGGGAAACGAGGACGCCTTCATCACCGAGGGCAACCTCGATATCTCCGGTGGCTCGAACTACCTGCTGGCGATGAGCGTCGAGACGAATACCTTCCAGCAGCCCATCACCATCGGGCAGGAGCCTTTCTCGGGAGAGGGACTCGGCGACATCACCCTGAACGAGGTCGTCTACTCCTATCAGGCGTCGCGTTCGGGCGTCTCCCTGCCCGCGGACGAAGTGGATCGCGTCTCCATCTACGCTGTCTTCCGTCCCGAGACGGATCCGGAAGAGAGCTACATGTTCGTCCGGGCGTTTGGCCCGCAGGCACTCACGCGGCTGGCGTCGACGATCACGTTTGGTGCCGAGCCGGTGACCATCCTCACCACCGTCAAGGCCCGCGGCCGGCTGAGCGGGGGGCAGGTGGTGGAGAGCAACAAGTTCACCTTCCCCGTCACCGTGGTCAACAGTGGCTATACCCCCGGCGTCGGAGGCGCCGCCGGAACGTGTCCAGTGGGGACTCCCAGAAACGGGGTTTGTGCGATTCCTGGCCAGGACATCCGCATCTGCCTCTAGTGCATTGCTTGACCTGCTGAGCTCACCCTCCTAGAACCCATCGCCCATGTCCTTCCGCACACACCTCGAGTCGGTGGTCAACCAGGTAGACGGGGCCCTGGCCTGCAGTGTGATGGGTTTCGACGGTATCTCCGTGGACACCCATCAGAAGGAGGATGCGGCCGAGCTGGAGCTGAACGGGGCCTGGGTGGAGTATGCCAACCTGCTGGGTCAGCTCCGCCAGGCCGCCGAGACCCTCAAGACGGGAGAGGTGCAGGAGGTCAGCGTCAACAGCGAGCGAGTGTTGACACTGATGCGCCTCATCTCCCCGGAGTACTTCCTGGTGCTGGCGCTCCGGGCGGACGGTAACTACGGAAAGGGCAGGTATGTCCTCCGGGTGATCGCCCCCAAGATCCGCGCCGAGTTGTAGTCCGCCGAGCGAACGGCGCAGCGCGCCGCGCCTTTCCACTTTGCAAGGTGCGGCGCCATCGGCTAGACACCCCGGACTTTTCAAGCTGTCCGAAGGAGCCTGTCCATGGCCGGTGTCATCGATACGTCCGATTTCCGTAAGGGCATGAAGATCGAAATCGACGGTGAGCCGTTCGAAATCGTCGAGTTCCAGCACGTCAAGCCGGGCAAGGGCTCGGCCTTCGTGCGCACGTCCATCCGCAGCCTGCTGACCGGGCGCGTGCTCCAGCCGACCCTCAAGTCCGGCGAGAAGGTGGGCAAGCCCGACATCGAAGAGAAGGACATGCAGTTCCTGTACGAGCAGGGCGGCGACTTCTACTTCATGGACACCCGCAACTACGAGCAGACCTTCATCAGCGCTGAGGTCCTCGGGGAGGCGAAGAACTTCCTGAAGGAGAACATCAACGCGGCCATCATGTTCTACAACGGCAAGGCCATTGGCGTGACCCTGCCGAACTCGGTGGACCTGAAGGTGGCCAAGTGTGATCCGGGCGTGCGTGGCGACACGGTGTCCGGCGCGCTGAAGCCGGCCACGCTGGAGACGGGCTACTCCGTCAACGTGCCGCTCTTCATCAACGAGGGCGACATCCTCAAGATCGACACGCGCGACGGCAAGTACCTCACGCGCGTGGCCACCGCGGGCTAAGCGACCACTGCGGTTCAGGGAGGGGACGGAATTGGCAACCAAGCGTAAGGCAGTCCGAACGGAGCCCGCGGCCCCCGCGCAGAGCGGTGGCGTCCGCGTGGAGGGCAACACCACGTCGCTGGACGTGGAGTCGCTCCGGCAGATCGTGGAGATCCTCGAGGCCTCCGAGGTGACGCGGCTCGTCTGGCAGCGCGGCGAGGAGCGGCTGTTCATCCGCCGCGGCCCTGTGCCGGCGCCCACCATCGTGCACGCGGCCCCGGTGACGCCCTCGGTGAGCCCTGCTCCGGTGATGGCCGCCGCCCCGGTGATGGCTGCTGCTCCCGTGGTGCACCATGCTCTGGCCCCGGCCGTCGCTGCTCCTGCGGCTGCCGCGGCTCCGGCGGCGGAGAAGCCCGGTCATGTCGTCACCAGCCCGTTCGTGGGGACGTTCTACCGGACGCCCGCCCCGGATCAGCCGCCTTTCGTGGATGTGGGCTCGGTGGTGAAGAAGGGCCAGGTGCTTTGCATCATCGAGGCCATGAAGCTGATGAACGAGATTGAAGCCGACGTGGCGGGTCGCGTGGTGGAGATCCTCGTGGAGAACGGGCAGCCGGTCGAGTTCGGCCAGGCGCTGTTCCGCATCGAGCCGGTCTGACATAGCGGGCGCTGAGCGCCCCGCGGAGGCACGACATCGTGTTCAAGAAGGTGCTGATCGCCAACCGCGGGGAGATTGCCCTGCGGGTCATCCGTGCCTGCCGTGAGCTGGGCATCGCCACCGTGGCGGTGCACTCCACGGCTGACGCCAATGCTCTGCACGTGCGGTTCGCCGATGAGTCGGTATGCATCGGTCCGCCCCCGTCCAAGGAGAGCTACCTCAACATTCCGCAGCTGCTCTCCGCGGCGGAGATCACCCGTGCGGACGCCATCCACCCGGGCTACGGCTTCCTCTCGGAGAACGCCGAGTTCGCCAAGGTGTGCCGCGACTGCAAGATTCATTTCATCGGCCCCCGGCCGGAGATGATCTCGCTGATGGGCAACAAGGTGCGTGCCCGCAACGCGGCGCGCGAGGCCGGCCTGCCCCTGCTGCCCGGCAGCATGGGCACGGTGAAGGATCCGAAGGAGGCCGAGGCCTTTGCCAGGGAGATCGGCTTCCCGGTCATCCTCAAGGCGGCGGCCGGTGGTGGCGGCAAGGGCATGAAGATTGTCCGCGAGCCGCACGCGCTGGCGCAGGCCTTCTCCACGGCGGCGGCCGAGGCCGTGGCGTCCTTCGGCAACGGCGACCTCTACATCGAGCGGTACGTGGAGAAGCCCCGCCACATCGAGATCCAGATCGTCGCCGACGAGCACGGGCGCATCATCCACCTGGGTGAGCGCGAGTGCTCGGTGCAGCGGCGCCACCAGAAGCTCATCGAGGAGAGCCCGTCTCCCGCCCTCACCCCCGAGCTGCGCCAGCAGATGGGCGAGGTCTCCATCCGCGCCATGGAGAAGCTCGGCTACAACAACGTGGGCACCATCGAGTACCTGCTCGACGAGAACGGGCGCTTCTACTTCATGGAGATGAACACCCGCATCCAGGTGGAGCACCCGGTGACCGAGCTCGTCACCGGCATCGACCTGGTCCGCGAGCAGATCAAGCTCTCCTCGGGTGAGCCGCTCCAGCGCAAGCAGGAAGACATCCAGATGCGCGGCCATGCCATCGAGTGCCGCGTCAACGCCGAGGACCCCGTCACCTTCGCGCCCTGGCCGGGCAAGATTACGGCCTACAGCGTGCCCGGCGGCTATGGCGTGCGTGTGGACTCCAGTGCGTACGAGAACTACACGGTGCTGCCGTACTACGACAGTCTGCTGGCCAAGCTGATCGTCTACGCGGAGGACCGGCCCACGGCGATCCGGCGCATGCAGCGGGCGCTGGGCGAGTACGTGGTGCAGGGCATCCGCACCAACATCCCGTTCCACCGGGCGGCCATGGCGGAGGACGCCTTCGTCGAGGGCAACTACGACACGCGCTTCGTGGAGCGGCTGCTGGCGTCCGAGACGGGCACCCACCGACTCAAGAAGGCCATCGAGGAGACCCCGTAGCAGGGCCTGCTCGCCTGCCCATCGCGCAACCCCCTGATCCTCCAGGGAGTTGGGGCGGGTGGATTCCTTGACCCGCGAGGGAAGATTCCGTTAGCCTCGGGCCTCCCTCGCTGTCTCCTTGAAGGAAGCAGAAACCCCGGATTTTCCTGGGAGTTTCGCTCGGCCGGAAGCCCACGCTCGATGGACAAGAACAAGATCATCGAAGCCGCCGCCAAGCTCGTCGCGAAGGGCGCCTACGACAAGGCCATCAAGGAGTACCAGAAGGTCCTGGAAGTAGACCCCAGGGACGGCCGCGTCCTCCAGAAGATGGGGGAGCTGTACCAGAAGAAGAACGACAACGTTCAGGCGGCCCACTACTTCACCAAGGTCGCCGAGGGCTACTCGACCGACGGCTTCTTCCTCAAGGCCGTCGCGCTCTACAAGCAGGTTCTCAAGCTCAACCCCAACCTGCTGGACGTCAATCTCAAGCTGGCGGAGCTCCATCAGCAGCTCGGACTGATGTCCGAGGCCATGGCGTATTTCCAGATCGTCGCCAACCACTACGACAAGGCCGGCGACGTCAAGAACTCCCTGGATACGCTCAAGAAGATGGTGGATCTCGACCCCGAGAACGTGGCGTCGAAGATCAAGCTGGCCGAGCTGTACGCGCGCGAGAACATGCCGCGCGAGGCCACCCAGGAGTTCAAGAAGGCCGCCGAATACCTCAAGCGCAACAACCGGATGGATGACTGGTTCCGCGTCGCGGAGCGCCTGTCCACCCTGGATCCGGACAACGTGGCGCTGGCCAAGGACTTGGCCCAACAGTACCTGGCACGCGGAGACCAGAAGCGCGCGCTGGCCCGGCTCCAGGTGTGCTTCAAGGCGGACGGGCGCGACGTCGAAACGCTCAACATGCTGGCCCAGGCCTTCCACGGGCTCGGCCAGACGGCCAAGACGATCTCCGTCTACAAGGAGCTCGCCAAGGTCTACCAGGAGCGCGGCCGCCACCAGGACGCCAAGGGCATCTGGAACCAGGTCGCCGAGATGGATCCGGCTGATCCGGACTACGAGGCGTACAAGGCGGAGAGCGCCAGCGCCGCTCCCGCGCCCGCCGCAGCGGCTCCTGCTCCCGCGCCCGCCGCAGCGGCTCCTGCTCCCGCGCCCGCCCCGGCTCCCCAGCCGGCTCCTGCCGCCAAGGCTCCGGTGGCGGCGGCTCCCGCGGCGCAACCCGCTCCGGCCGCTGCTCCTTCGGGCCCTGCTGCGCCTCCTCCGGCCGCGGCTCCGGCGGCCCCGGCCCCGGTGGGCAAGGAGCAGTTCTCCAAGCTGCTGACGGAGACGGAAGTCTACGTCAAATACGGCCTGCACGACAAAGCGCTCGAGCACCTGCGGAAGATCTTCGCGGTGGACCCGGAGAATCTCGACGCGCACGAGAAGGCGTTCCACATCTACGTCGCCTCCGGCAACACGGCCCAGGCCGGCGAGCAGCTGTTGAATGTGCTGCGCCTGTGCACGCGTCGCGCGGACGTGCAGCGCGCCCAGCCCTACCTGGCCATCATTCTCCAGCAGAACCCCGGCCACCCCGAGGTGCCGGCGTTCTTGTCCGTGCTGCAGTCGGATGAGGTAGCGCCGGTGGAGGGCGCGCAGGTGGAGTCGGTGGGCGAGGACGCGATCCTCGTGGACTCCAGCGACGAGGAGATCGTCGTTGCCGACGCGCCCGAGGATGCCCTGGAGCATCCCCCCGGCGACGAGCTGGCCCTGGTCTCCGCGAGCAGCTCGGACGAGGAGGAGGGGCAGATCCTCTCCGGCGAGTTCGGCATGGCGGCGGACTCCGACGACGGCGTGGTGCTCGCGGACGAGCCGGGCGCGGTGGTGTCCGACGACGAGCCCCTCTTCGGAGCCGGCGACGAGCCCGAGGAGGCGACGACCGTCTTCATGGAGCCGGCCGGCTCGGACGAGGACGCCCTGGCTGCCTCCGCCGCCATGGACGACGAGCCGCTGCTGGCGGACGTCGATGAGCCGCTGGCACTCGGCGACGACGAGCCTCTGCCCACGCAGGTGGCGGCGCCCTCGGCGCAGCTGCTCCAGGATTCCTACACGGACGACTCCAGCCTCTCGGAGCCGGACGACATGCCCACGCGGGTGTCCATGCGCCCGGCGGAGCTGGATGAGCTCGACGCCGAGCCCACCTCGTCCGGTTCCCCCTCGCTGGTGTTCGAGGACGAGGGCACTCCGGTGGATTCGCCGGCGCTCGTCGGCTCCTACGAGCTCGAGGAGCCCGAGCCCGCCCCCGCTCCCGTGGTGGCGAAGGCTCCGCCTCCGGCCGCCGCCCCCAAGGCTCAGCCCCAGGCCGCCGCCCCCAAGGCTGCGCCTCCGGTAGCCGCGCCCAAGCCGCAGGCCGCTGCCCCCAAGGCCGCGCCTCCGGTCGCCGCTCCCGCCAAGGCCCAGCCCGCGCCCAAGCCGCAGCCCGTCGTCGCTCAGGTCGAGGAGCTCGCGGAGGAGCCCGCCGGCGAGGAGTGCGACGAGGCCAGCTTCTTCCTGGACCAGGGCCTCTACGAGGAGGCTCGGGAGATCCTCGAGACGGTGCAGATCGCCTTCCCGGGCCACGCGCGCGCGGAAGAGCTGATGGCTCGGCTCGAGGCGCTCGAGGCCGGTGGAACTCCGGCGGCCGAGGAGCCCGAGGAGAGCACCGAGGCGCTGTCCGTGCCCGCGGTGCCCGCGCTGGGCGAGTCCCCCGCGGAGCGCGACGCGTTCGATCTGGCGGCGGAGCTGGCCGGCGAGTTTGGCGACCTGGGTGGAGAGCAGCCCGCGGCGCCTGCCGTCGAGGAGGACTTCCAGTACTCGGTGGAGGAGGTGTTCGCCGAGTTCAAGAAGGGCCTCGCCAAGGTGGTCAAGCCCGAGGACGTGGACACCCACTACGACCTGGGCATCGCCTACCGCGAGATGGGCCTCATGGACGACGCCCTCAACGAGTTCGCCGTGGCTCGCGAGGGCTGCATGGGCAAGAAGCGTGAGGTGGACTGCCTCACGATGATTGGCCTGCTGCAGGCCCAGAAGGGTGATGCCAAGGCGGCGGTGGGCACCTTCAAGCAGGCACTTGCCAGCGAGCACGCCACCGGTGAGGTTGCCAAGGCGATTGGCTTCGAGCTGGGTCTGGCCTACGAGGCCATCGACGAGCGGGGCAAGGCCCTCTACCACTACCAGCGCGTGGCCGCGCTCGACCCGAAGTTCCGGGAAGTCTCCGGCCTCGTGGAGCGGCTGGCCGCCACCACCTCTCCGGTGCCGGATCCTCTGCCTCCCAGCGGTGGCAAGGGGCCCAATGGCGCTCCTCCCCCAACGGGTGGCGCGCGGATGCCCGTTCCTGCTCCGGCTGCTCCCGCTGCGGCCGCCGGAGCCGCCAGGCCTCGTAAGGTAGGCTACGTCTAGCGCAGTCCGAGGTTCGCCGAGCCCATGTCCACCTACCTCGACTATTTCGAGCTCACCCAGGAGCCCTTCTCCAACGCTCCGGTAAGCCGCTTCTATTACAACTCGGCCCAGCACTCTCAGGCGCTGACCCGGCTCATGCACTCGGTCAGCTACATGAAGGGTCTGTCGATCCTCATCGGCGACATCGGGGCGGGCAAGACGACGCTGGCACGCCGCATGCTCGACTCGTTGCCCGAGTCCGAGTACGAGGCCGCGCTGCTCGTCATCATCCACTCGGGCATCACCGCCAACTGGCTGCTGCGCCGCATTGCCCTGCAGCTGGGCGTGGAGAACCCGGCCCAGGAGAAGCTGGCCCTCCTGTCCCAGCTCTACCAGCGGCTGCTTCAAATCTACGAGTCCGGCAAGAAGGCCGTCGTCCTCATCGACGAGGCCCAGATGCTGGAGACGCGCGAGCTGATGGAGGAGTTCCGGGGTCTGCTCAACCTGGAGGTCCCCGAGCGCAAGCTCATCTCCTTCGTCTTCTTCGGGCTGCCGGAGATCGAGAAGAACCTCAAGCTGGACCCGCCGTTGGCTCAGCGCGTGTCGCTCCGCTACAAGCTGGAGCCCTTCACCGCCGAGTCCACCGAGGCCTACATCAAGCACCGCCTCCGGCTGGCGAGCTGTCCGCGCATGCCCTTCACCACCGAGGCCCTGCTGGCCGTACACCAGCGCTCGGGTGGTACCCCGCGCGTCATCAACAGCATCTGCGACAATGCCCTCTTCGAGGCCTTCCTGGCCCGGGAGCAGGTCATCACCGACAAGCTCATCCATCGCATTGCCGACAACCTGGGACTCCAGGGCTCGACGCTGCCGGAAGGGCAACAGAAGCCCGCCTCCGCCGCCAGCGCGAGCAGTCGAGCAGGCGGCAGCTCGAAGGTAGATCTCGCGGAGATCGACCGCTACCTCGAGGGACTGGGTAAGCTGTAGCCGTTTTGGCTCTCCGGAACAGGCAGCAGGGCGCGCGCAGGCCGCCGCTGTGGCTCATCGTCCTCTCGCTCGTGCTGGGGACGGTGCTGGTCCTTCGTACGCGCACTGCCTGGGACCAGTTGTGCACGCAGGCCCGGCGCCAGCTTCCCACGTTGCTGGGGATGGAGGTCGGCATCGGGCAGTGCGAGGTGGATCCGCTCGGCCAGCGGCTCATCCTCCGCGGGGTGTCCGTCTTCGAGAAGGGCGCGGACACGCCGCTGTTCGCCGCGGACTCGGCCGAGGTGCAGCTCGGTCTGCCCAATCCCTTCTCCGGCCAGCTCGCCATCGACCTGGTGAAGGTGCATCGGCCGCGAGTGTCGTTGGACCTGTCACGTCCCAGGCCTCCCGCGGGTGAGCCGGGAGAGTGCCCGCTCAAGCCTCTGCGGCGGCTGCGTCTGGCGAGGGTTGCCATCACCGGCGCGGAGGTGCGGCTGGCGCTGCCCGGAGGCCGGCACGTGGAGGTGTCCGAGCTGGACGTGAGCCTGCGCGAGCGCTGGGGCGAGGAGGAGTTCGAGGTGGAGGCCCGGCGTGGCCTGGTGCGGCTGGGTCCGGGACAGGAGCTCGCCCTGGGACGGCTGGCGCTCTCGGGCGCGCTGGACGTGGACGAGGAGCTGCTGGAGCTGGACCGCGCCGAGGTCGCGCTGGACGACGTGACGGTGAACATCTCCGGCCGCGTGGAGCAGCTCTGCGAGCCCATTCTCGCGCTGGACGCTCAGGTGTTCCTGCCGCTGCGCACGCTGTCGCGGGCCGGGCTGCTGCCGAAGCCCGCCCAGGGGCACCTCTGGACGCGTCTGACGGCGAATGGCCGCCCAACCGCGCCCAGCGTGTCCGTGGATGTGTCGGGCAGCGGGATTACCTATGCGCAGTACTCCCCGGGCTCGTTCACCGCGCGGCTGGCGTACGCCGGCGAGCTGGTGACGGTGGAGGAGCTCGTCGTCCCCATCGGCTCGTCGGGAGACGCACGCATCACCGGTACCCTCGCGCTTCGTCCAGGGCTGCCGGTGGAGGTGGACCTGGAGACGCATGAGGCGCAGTTCGGCCGCATCCTGGAGAAGGCTGGCCTGACGGGCTCCTGGGTGGACTTCCCGGCCAACGCGAAGGCCCACCTGTCCGGCACGCTGCTGCCCAAGCCCAACCTGTCGGGCGACCTGGACCTTCGCCATGGCCGCTTCATGCTGGCCTCGCGCGCCTTCGATGCGCCCGTGGACTCGGGGCGCACCCTCCTCACCTACGAGCGGGGCCACGTGCGCACGCAGGTGTCGATCCTGTCGGACCGCGTCTCCTTCTCCGACATCCAGATTGACTCGGGCCGCTCGCGCATCGGCGGCGACGTGACGCTCTTCTACGACACGCAGAAGGGCCTGCTCGTGAATGCCCACGGCGACGCGGACCTCTCCGACTTCGGCCACATCGCGCAGCTCCCGTGGTCGGGACATGGCTCGGTCAGCACCACCGTCGAGGGCCCGTACTCGCAGGTGAAGATTGGCGCGAGCCTGTCGCTGCGCGACTTCATGTTCTGGGACTTCGACCTGGGCGTGGTGCAGGGGAAGATCACGTACGCGGACAAGGTGCTGGGCTTCCCCACCATCTCCGGCCAGAAGGGGCGCACCCAGTACTTCGGCAACGCGGAGCTCACCTTCGGGCGCTCGCTGCACGCGCGGGCCGAGGTGGAGGTGCCTCGTGGCCGCACCGAGGACCTGATCGACATCATCGCCCCGCTGCACTCCAACATCTCCGTCATGCAGGGGCCGATGCAGGGGGAGGTCTCGGGTCGGGTGGAGATCGACAGCCCGATTGATCAGTTCTCGGGACTGGTGGCCTTGGACTTCAAGGACACCCTGTACTACGGGCGGCACATGGGCAGCGGCTCGGCCCGGCTGCGCTTCGACGATGGCCAGGCCATGGTGCTGGAGCGCACGACGTTGGAGGGCCGGCTGGGCCGCACCTGGGTGGATGGAAGCTTCTTCTTCTCCGGGCCCAAGAAGGGCGTGCTGGACTACCGCTTCGGCGGCGACAACCTGTCCTTGGCGGAGCTCGTTGGTCCGGAGTCCGCGGAGCGCATGGGCCTGCAGGCCACGCTGGCCCTGGAAGGCACCGTGTCGGGCAACACGGACGTGCCGGTGACGACGGGCCGGGTGTGGGGCCCGCAGGTGACGTTCGGTGGCCGGAACCTGGGCAACATGGGCTTCGAGGCCCGTCTGGAAGGGCGTGAGCTACAGCTCGCCGGCCGTCCCTCCCGCGACACCAGCGGCATCTTGATGATGCGCGTGAAGGAGCCCTATCCCTTCAACGCGGCGGTAACGCTGGAGCTGCCGGAGATCCGCCCGCTGCTGCCGGCCAATGACTTCACCCAGGGCCTGTCCGGCTCCGTCAAGGCGGTGGTGCGGGCCGAGGGCGCGCTGAAGAACGCGCAGGCCATCCAGATGAACGCCACCGTGGAGCGCCTCACCCTGGCCCGCGGGGCGTTCTCTGGCGCGAACGATGGTCCCATCTCCTTGAGCTACGCCAACGGGCGGCTGGATGTGCCCTCCTTCACCTTCCGCGGGCCGGACTCCGAGCTGTCCGCGGAGGGCTGGGTGGGCTCCGACAAGATGGAGCTCTTCCTGCGCGGCGCCATGGAGCTGGGCCTGCTCGAGTCCCTCTCGCCCATGCTGGTGCGCACCGGTGGACGCGTGGAGCTCAGCGCCGTGGCCACGGGCAGCCCGAGCAAGCCGGCGCTGGAGGGCTCGGCCATCATCTCCAACGCGAGGCTGTCCCTGCGCGACCAGCCCCTGTCCGCCCGGGATGTGAAGGGGCGGGTGGCGTTCACCGGGCAGCGCATCCTCCTGGAGTCGCTGGAGGGCAAGCTCAACGAGGGCGGCCTGCTGGCCAGCGGTGAGGTGAACCTGGTCGACTTCCGCCCCTCGGAACTGCTGCTGAACGTGGCCCTCACCGACGTGGCCACGCGCTTCCACGAGGACATGCCCTTCACCACCAGCGGTCGGCTATGGCTCACCGGCAACCTGGACGCGCTGCGGCTGGGCGGCGTGATGGACATCCGCAACCTGCGCTACCGTCGCGGCCTGGAGCTGGATGACATCCTCAAGCGGCTCGCCCGGCGCAGCGTGCTCGCGACTCCAGCGGAGAAGCCCCGCGAGTACCTCACCTTCGACGTGGGCCTGCTCCTCACCGACGTGTGGGTGGACAACAACCTGGCCCGTGCACGGCTCCTCGGCTCGCTCAAGCTCACCGGCACCAACGCGCGCCTGGGCGTCCTCGGCTCGGTGGAGACCGCCGAGGGCAGCCAGGCCTTCTTCCGCAACAACCAGTTCACCATCAACCGCGGGCAGATCGAGTTCCAGGACCGCTACGGCATCGACCCTACCTTCGACCTGCGCGCCCAGTCCCAGGTGCGCGAGTACCTGGTGAAACTCCATGCCTTCGGCCGCCCGGCCGCTCCCCAGGTGCTCCTCACCTCGGAGCCGGGCCTGACCGAGGGCGATGTGCTGTCGCTCCTCACGCTGGGTCTCACCAGCACCGACAAGGAGACGGCGGCCTCCGCTAGCGCGGGCCTGGCCGCCGAGGCCTTCTTCAACATCTCCGGCCTGGACCGGCAGGTGCAGCGCTTCATCCCCAACAACCCGGTCCTCAAGGACCTGTCCCTGCAAATCTCCACCACCTACAACGACGCCACCCAGCAGGCGGAGCCAACTGCCCGCTTGGAGTCGAAGTTCCTCACGGAGCAGCTTAAGATTGGCTTGACGCAACCCGTCAGTGGGCGCGGAACTCGCGCACGCGCCGAGTACCTTTTCGACAATCGCTTCTCCGTGCGGGGCCAGTGGGACAACGAGAACAGCGAGACCGCCTTCGGCAACCCTGGGATCGAGCTCAAGTTGAGCTGGGAGTCCCAGTAACGCTCGTGCTTTGCCTGCTGCTGGCAGGTGGCGCGATGGCGAGGCAGCCGGACAGGGCGGTGGAGCCGGCGAAGACCGTCGAGGCTCAGGCCTCCGAGACGGAGCGGATTCCCGTGCGTCCAGAGGCCCCGGTGCTCCCCACGCCTCCCACGGTAGTGGCGGTGGAGCTGCACCTGCCCGCGGACGAGGACTCGGCGGGGTTGGTGGAACTGGTGGCGGTGCGCAAGGGACAGGCGCTGTCGGCCCGCGCGGTGCGGCGCTCGGTGGAGCGGCTGTGGACCAGTGGGCGCTTCTCCGATGTCGTCGTGCGCACGGTGGACGTGCCCGAGGGCGTGCGCGTCGTGTTCGAGCTCACGTCCATGCGGAAGATCCGCCGCATCGACGTGGAGGGCAACGTCGTGCTCAGTGACGCTGCGCTCCTGGCGGTGCTGCGCGCGGACGGCATCGAGGAGGACAAGCTGCTCGACGAGGACGTGCTGCGGGCGGCCTTGAAGGGCCTGACCCGAGCGTACGAGCGCCAGGGCTACAACGAGGCGCGCATCCAGCTCACGCGCGAGTCCGTCGCCGGAGGCGTGGCACTGGCCTTCACCCTCTTCGAGGGCACGCCCACGCGGGTGGCTGCCGTCTCGTTGACGGGCAGCCCCGGACTGCCGCTGCCCGAGCTGCTTGCCACGCTGGGCCTGCGCGTGGGCGGCGTGCTGGACCGCGGCGGCCTGGACTCCGGCTTGGAGCGGCTGCGGACGATGCTGCGCTCACGCGGCTACTGGCGCGCCAGTGTGGGCCAGCCCCAGGTGCAAGGGGAGGGTGAGGCGGCGACGGTGGTGGTCCCCATCTCCGCCGGGCCTCGCTTCACCTTCCACTTCCACGGCAACCATCGCTTTCCGGACGCAATGCTGGCGGGGCTGCTCGGCTACGACGGCTCGGAGCCGCTGGACACTGCCACGGTGGCGCGGCTGGCGCGGCGGCTGGAGTCCTTCTACCGCTACCGGGGCTTCAACGACGTGCACGTGGAGACGCGCGAGGTGCACCGCCCGGACGGCGAGGCGGCGGTGCTCGCCTTCGACATCGAGGAGGGCCATCCGCTGCGCGTGCGGCGCGTCATCTTCCGGGGCAACAAGGTCATCCCCAGCGAGGAGCTGCGCGAGATGCTCACCGAGCGCATCCGCTCCAACGTGCCCCAATCGACCACTCTGAAAATCCTGTCGGACGCGGTGGAGATGGGGCCCGGCAAGCGCCGCATGGGGCCTTCCGAGTGGGTGCACGATCCGGCCACCGTCTTCGTCGAGGAGGCCTGGCGGGACGCGGCGGAGCTGATGACGGAGGCGTACCGCGAGCGCGGCTTCCTGGAGGCCCGGGTGCGCTTCACCCGGCTGCGCGTGAACGTGGGCCGGCGCTCGGCGGTGGCCTGGTTCGACGTGCACGAGGGGCCGCAGATGCGCGTGGCCGAGGTGCGCATCGAGGGCGGACCGCAAGGCTTCGACGGGCGGGCACTGGTGCCCGTCAAGGTGGGCGAGCCGATGAGCCGCGAAGCGGTGGAGCGCGGCCGGCAGGCGCTCGTCGCGGCGCTGGGGCGCATGGGGTACCTCTTCACCCGCGTTGATGCGGAGCCGAACCTGGCGGCCAAGGGTGTGAGCGTCCTCTACCGCCTGGAGTCAGGGCCTCGGGTGTCGGTGGGCCGCATCCTCGTGCGCGGGGCGGCTCGCACCGACGAGGAAGTGGTTCGCGCCACGGTGCGCCTCAAGGAGGATGAGGTGCTCGACCCGGACAAGCTCTTCGAGAGCCAGCGCCGGCTCGCGCTTCTCAACATCTTCCGGCAGGCGACGGTGCGGATGGAGAAGCCGGACGTGCCGGAGTCCACCAAGGACGTGGTGGTGGAGGTGCGGGAGCGCCCGCGCTGGGAGGGTGAGGTCGCTGGCGGTTACTTCCTGGCGGAAGGTCCTCGCCTGGGTCTGGACGTGTCTCGCGCCAACGTGGACGGGCGCGGTCTCAACCTCTCGGGCCGGTTGAAGCTCAACTACATCGGGTGGAGCGCACAGGGTTGGGAGAAGACCTCGCTCGCCCGGGCCCGCTGCACGGCGGTGCCGGAGGAGTGCAAGGCGCCCGAGCCCTATGCCTGGGTGAGTGACTTCGGTGGCCGCGCCGTGCTGTCGGCCGCCCAACCCCGGCTCTACGGCCTGCTTCCCTTCGAGGTGGGCGCGCGCTTCGACCTCATCGGCGAGCGCGTGCACCGGCCCTCGTACCTCTCCACCCGAGCCGCGGCGGTGACGGGCCTGGACTGGTCGGCGACGCGCTGGCTGAGCTTCGGGTTGCAGTACGAAATCGAAGGCAACCTGCTGGAGCGCGGAGACCGGCAGCTCACCGCGCCCAGCCGCGCGGACCAGGAGCGGCTGCGCTTCCCCACCGGCTTCTTCATCCTCCACTCGCTGCGCGCGTCGGGCGCGGTGGACCTGCGGGATGACCCGGCCAATCCGCGCAGGGGCCTGGTGGTCTCCACCAGCGCCGAGCTGATGCGCGACATCCGCTCGCTGCCGACCACCGCCTCCGGCGAGCCGCTGGAGGCCAGGCCCATCAACGGCGTGAAGCTGTCGGGGAACGTGAGCGGCTACGTGCCGCTGCCGTCCCGCTCGGTGTTCGCGCTGTCCCTGCGTGGCGGCACCATCGTGCCCCTGGAGCAGGAGTCGTGGGTCATCGGCTCCAAGCGCTTCTACCTGGGCGGCTCCTCCAGCCTGCGCGGCTTCCGGGAAGACGGCATCCTCGGTGAGGACCGGCGCACGTTGCTGCGGCGGCAGTTGGCCGATTGTCGCTCGCTGGTCCACCCGGCCAGCTGTTCTCCGGAGTTGCTCACCATCCTCGCCGGCCAGCCGCCCACCAGCGAAGGCGGGCAGGTGTTCACCCTCGCCAAGGGCGAGCTGCGCATTCCCGTGGGCTCCTCGTTCGACGTGGGCCTCTTCCTGGAGGCGGGCAACCTCTGGGAAGACCTGACGCAGTACAAGTTCGCGGCGCTGCGTTACTCGACGGGCGTGGGCGCTCGCTACCAGACGCCGGTGGGTCCGTTGTCCTTCGACGTGGGCGTCAACCTGGACCCGGACGAGACGCTCAACGAACCGCTCGTCCAGTTCCACTTCAGCATCGGTACCTTCTGAGTCGGGAACAGCAGGATGCCGCCGAACGACACAGCCGAGTTTCGCGGGGCCGGGGTGCTCGTCCTCGGGGCGCCAGACAAGCGGATGAAAGTGCTTCCTGCTCCCTTCGTCCGCAACGGTCCCCCGGATCAGGCTGCCTTTCATCGAAGGCTCCTCGAGCTACAGAGCGAGTCGCCGCTTCCGCTCGCGAGCCTTGGCCACCGGCTCTCGATGGTCGAAGAGGTCGAGGCTGTCGGTCAGCCGAGCCAGCATCGACTCGAGAAGCCCCGTCCCATCTCCGTGTCGTGGAATTCGAACTACGGCAGCCATGGCTGGCATCGGTACGTCGGGCGCTTTCCTCCGCATGTCGTTCGCGCGCTCCTGAATCACTTCGGCGCGGACTCGCGGTCCGTTGTCTGCGATCCATTCGCGGGCAGCGGAACGACTGCGGTCGAGTGCCGTCTGCTCGGCATTCCGTTCGTTGGCATCGAGATCTGTCCGCTGTCAGCGATGATGACCCGGGCGAAGGCCGCATTCCCCAGCGACTCGAAGTTGCTCTTGACCCTCGCGCAGTGCTTCGTCGCTCACTACGACGCGGCGTGGAAGGCATTCGTGGGCAATCGCAACATCGCCAAGATCTCGCACGCGGAGGTGCTCGAGCGGAAGGGCAACCAGATTCCTCCCTTCGCGAACGTCGAGCGCTGGTTCACCCGCGAGGCGCTGCTGGGGACTTCGATCGCCGTTGAATTCGGGATGCAGCAGCAGGGATTCGCTCGCGAGGCTGTTCTCCTCGCGATCTCCGCGAAGATGCGCAGCATCGGCAACGTCGATGTGGACGTGGTCCGAGCCGAGTACAGCAAGACCCCTCGCCGCAATGTGAACGTCGGCAAGCTCGTGGCCCGCCAGCTTATGAAGATGGCGGGTGATATCTCGGCGAGCCTGGCGACACACGAGGGGCTCATCAGCTCCGGCTCGGACATCACCGTTCACGAGGGCTCCGTCCTGGACGTTGAGCTGGGCGAGGGGAGCATCCATCACATCATCACGTCGCCTCCCTATGGCATCGAGGCCATCAGCTACCTCCGGACACACCTGCTCTCGTACCGGTCTCTCGTCGCGCACCTGGGCCATGATCCGTATGACGCCCGCAACAAGACCATTGGCTCCGAGTACCTGACGGACATCGAGAGCGATGCCGGTCGCCGCGCTCGGGAGCGCTCAAAGGCGTTCCGGGCCTTCTTCGAGAAGAACCCGCAAGGTGATGACGCGAAGTACGAACAGCGTCGGGCCGCGATGATGCAGTTCTGCGACGACATGCTCTCCGTTGGCGAGAGAATGGCGCGCTGGCTGAAGCGCGGCGGGCAGGTCGCCTTCGTGATCGGCAACAAGCGCCTCGGTGATGAGATCCTCCCGATGGACACCATCGTGACCGAGTTGTTCGCCACGTGCGGCCTCGAGCCCGTCGACGCCATTCGCCACAAGCTCAAGACCAACAACAGCAACTCGCAGGTTCCGTGGCAGGAGCGGATCATCCAGGAAGAGAGCATCCTCCTCTTCAAGAGGACGACGTGAAGAGTGCCCTGGCCGCGGAGGTGCTCGGAGAGTCCTGGGAGTATGCGGACGCTGATACCCGGCACCTCACGCACAACATCCATCGCTACTCCGGGAAGTTCATTCCGCAGATCGCGGCGCGCGCGATTTCTCTCCTGACCCAGCCTGGCGAGCGGGTGGTCGACCCGTACTGCGGCTCAGGTACGACCCTGCTCGAATCCGCGCTGCTGGGCCGTCGTGCAACTGGGGTCGACCTCAATCCGCTTGCCGTCCTTATCGCCCGGACAAAAACCACCCGGATTCCCAAGGCGAAGCTGGAGGGGTTGGTTCGCACGCTTCACAAGGCGCTTACTGCAGCCAGCGCTTCCAAGGTCGAGAAGGACCCTCGATTCACCCACGACTGGTACCGCAAGTGGTTTCAGCCTCACGTGCTACGAGAGTTGCTCGAGATTGATCTGGCGATCCGCGAGGTTGATGACGAAGCGCTCCGAGCTGTCGCCCGTGTCGCCTTCAGCGACATCCTTCGCCGAAATAGCAACGCGCACTCGGGCTATCCCAACGTGATGTTCGACAAGAACGCGCCCGAGAAGGACTCACCCATCCAGCCCTTCCTGAAGGCACTCGAGCGCATCGCGGACATGGTCGCGTCGCTCTCGACGGTGAGCGCATCGTGGTCGGACGTCGAGGTGGTGCACGGAAGCGCGACCGCGTTGCCCATGGGCGAGGCCACCGTGGATGCCGTGGTCTCCCATCCACCGTATATCGGCTCGATTCCGTATGCGGAGTACGGAGCGCTGAGCCTCCAATGGCTTGGGTCCGATTCGAGGCAGCTCGATCGGGAGCTCACGGGGGGGCGACGTCAGTCTGCATACGTTGTTCAGCGCTTCGAAGACGGCTACGGCCAGATGCTGAAGGAGGCCGCGCGTGTCCTCAAGCCGGGCCGGCATGCCTTCCTCATGGTCGGCAACCCGGTGGTGCGAGGCGAAGTGGTTGACCTGGCCGAGATGACGCTCCGGCTTGCCCGTGACGCGGGTCTCGACCTGGTTGTGCGCACGGATCGCCAGGGGGTGAATCGCCGGGCCAACAAGATGGGCGCGGAGCACCTTCTCTTCTTCCGCAAGGTTTCGGAGAAGCGCGCTGAGCCGTGAAGAGGCTCGCGTCGGTGGCCGCTGCCGGGGCCGGGCTGCTACGACGGAGGTTGGCTCCCTGGCCGGCAGGTTGGCTCCAGAGGCTTGCCTCCTCGTAGGGTAGGGGGCTGCCCTTGGCTCCACCCGGTGTACACTGTGCGCGTGTTCTACAGCTTCGTGCGTGCGGTGGTGGCCCTGGCGCTTCGGCTCTTCTACCGGGTGAAGGTGAATGCCCCCCCGGCCGAGCCCGAGGGTCCGGTCATGTTCGTGGGCAACCACCCCAATGGTCTTATCGATCCCGCTCTGATCTTCATCCTCACGCGCCGGCACGTGACGTTCCTGGCCAAGGAGCCGCTCTTCCGGATTCCTGTCATCGGCTGGTTGCTGAGGGGACTGGGGGCGCTGCCGGTGTACCGCAAGCAGGATGACCCCTCGCAGATGGGGAAGAACGAGGGGACGCTGGAGGCGGCGCGCGGGGCTCTGGTGGAGGGCCGAGCCATCACCCTGTTCCCCGAGGGCAAGAGCCACTCGGAGCCCTCGCTCGCGGAGCTGAAGACAGGGGCGGCGCGCATCGCGCTCGGGGCGGCGAAGCAGGGGGCGCCGGTGCGCATCGTCCCGGTGGGCCTCACGTACGCGGACAAGAACCTGTTCTACAGCGAGGTGCTCATCGAGATGGGCACCCCCATCGAGGTGAAGGACTTCCTGCCGGCAGACGCGGCAGGGGAGGGGGACTCGGTGCGCGGGCTCACCGAGCGCATCGCCGAGGGGCTCCGGGCCGTCACGCTCAACCTGGACAAGTGGGAGGACCTGCCGCTCATCCAGCTCGCCGAGCAGCTGTTCGCCTTCCGGAACAAAGAAGCGAAGGACCCCGAGCGGCTGCGCAACTGGGCGCGGGGACTCCAGCTCTTCCGTGCCGCGGAGCCCGAGCGCTTCGAGCAGGTGCGCGCGGAGATGATGTCCTACCACCGCCGGCTAGAGCTGGTGCGGGCGGACCCCGGGGACCTGGCGCTGGAGTACCGGACGGGCCCGGTGGCGCGCTTCGTGGTGAAGAACCTGCTGCTGCTGGTGTTCGGCATGCCGCTGTTCGCCCTGGGGCTGGGGCTGTTCTACGTGCCGTACCTCTTCCCCAGGTGGGTGAGCCGCAAGTCCGAGCTGGATATCCAGGCCACGGTGAAGTTCCTTGCGGCGCTGGTGATATCGCTGGCGTGGTGGGGAGTGCTGACGGTGGGGGCGTGGCTGTGGCGCGGGGCGCCGCTGGGACTGCCGGTGCTGCTGGGAGTGCCACCGCTGGCGCTCTTCACGCTGTACTTCTCCGAGCGCTGGCAGGTGTTGCTCCATGACGTGTCTGTGTTCTTCACCCTGGGTAACCGGGTGCGGCTCAAGGCGCGGCTGCTCACCGAGGGCGAGCGCCTGGCGGCGGAGGTGGAGAAGCTGGCCGGGGAGTACAAGCCGCGTCTGGGGCAGGGCGGAGCGTCATTGGCTGTGGTAGCAGAGCAGTAATCACTCGCACTCGACCATGCTTCCCGGCGACGACAGGTGGCCTGAGTCCATTCAGGCACTCTATGAGCAGGTGACGGGGGCCAGCCCCGACGCCGTGCTGTCGTCGCGTCCTCAGTGGTCGGAGCGGCTCGCCGAGTGGGTGCGCGGTGCCACCCTGGACGAGCGCGAGATGGCGCAGACGGCCGCCTGGTCCCGGCTGGACTCCGGCGACCGCTCTCCCGGCGAGCTGTTGTTCCTGCTGGTCCACTGCGGCGAGCTGCTGTGGCCCTACACGGAGCCTCCGAAAGAGCTGCTCCAGCGGC
Source organism: Archangium lansingense (assembly GCF_026626635.1). GTDB lineage: Bacteria > Myxococcota > Myxococcia > Myxococcales > Myxococcaceae > Archangium > Archangium lansingense. The sequence continues at coordinate 10,629,275 of NZ_JAPNKA010000001.1, read as the reverse complement.
TTCTCTCTCGGCGGAAGCAGCTCCTCCAAGCGCTGAAGGCGGAGGGGCAGGGCGAGCCCGTGGAGCCGCTCGTGCAGCAGGTGGAGGCCGAGGTCTCCAAGGTGCTGACGCGCTACCTCAAGCGTCACCCCGAGGCGCTGCGAGAGCTGGTGAGCGGCGTGCGCTGCACGTTCGACGGCAGGGTGCTGCGCTTCCACGAGACGGTGGAGCTGGACCTGAAGGTGCTGTTGGGCTCGGAGCGGCGGGTCATCGGGCGGTTGGATCAGCTCCGGGCGCTGTTGCCGCACCTGCGCGAGGGCCGCGACAAGCTGCTGGCCTTCATCCGGGAGCGGGCGGCGCGGATTCCCTGGCGCGAGTGCCGCGACGTGCTGGAGGAGAAGCTCTTCCAGATGGTGGCGTCGCCCGAGGGCCGGAGCGAGCTGCGCGGCTTCCTGGGGTGCTACGCAAGCGGGAAGGGCGAGGCGCGCTGGTGCACCCGGGCGAGCCTGCTGCTGGCCAGGAACCTCGAAGAGGGAGGAGCGTTGGCGGTCATCGAGAACCTCAGTGAGCTGCTGGCGTACTTCGACGCCCCGGTGGAGGGCCTGCGAGGCGCCCTGCAAGCGCTGGTGGCCAGCATCCACGAGGACAAGGACCTCGAGCGGCACCGGCTGGTGGCGGACAAGTGCTGGGCGCACCTGAACCCGAAGAGCGAGCCCGGCCTGGCGCTGGTGCTGTTGTGGTTGGAGGAGCGCATCTTCCGGGTGGCGCTGCGCCAGGGCTCGGAGGACGCCTTCGAGCGGCGGAACCGAGCGCGGGAGCGGGTGCGCGAGCTGCCGGTGGCGGAGGCCCTGTACTGGCTGTCCGAGGAGTGCGCGGACCTGTGGCCGCGCGTGGAGTCGGAGCGCCGGCCCGGAGCGGATGACCTGGCCGCTTGGAGGCAGGAAGTCACCCGGCGGTTCGTGAAGAAGCCGGTGCTGCGCAAGGCGGCCATCGAGTTCTTCCTGTGGTGCGCGCCGGACGCGGCGGCCTCCGAGGCCGAGCTGGTGACGCTGTCGCTGGTGAAGACGGGCACGGACCGGCGGCAGCTGCGCCGGCTGGGCGAGCACCCCTCCACGCGTGTGCGCTTCCGCGTCAGGGCCATCAACGCGTGGCTGACCCACGGGCCCGAGTCCGCACCCGAGCCGGCGACGCCCGGGACGTTGACGGGGGCGCTGCGCCACCTGAGGGCCTCGGGGGCGATGACGCTCGGCGGGGGGCGGACGTGGCTGAAGGACCGGGACCTGGAGGAACTGCTGCTGGGCGCGTTCAGCCGCGTGGAGCGGGACTTCTCCGCTCGCTATCCGGAGCACTTCCGGGAGGATGAGGCGCGGCTGGTGACGCGCCTGCTGGAGGACCTGAAGAACGAGTTCGAGAGCATCCGCTCGGACCTGTCGATCCTGCTCTCCCAGGGGCAGCCGGTGCCACTGGAGCTAGACCTCCAGTACCGGAGGACGCGGGAGCCCGTGGAGGGCGAGCCGGCGCCGGAGAACCCGAGACCCGCGGGAGTGGAGCTGGCGTTCGTGCTGAAGGTGGAGGTGGACTCCTTCCTGACGACGAAGCGCGCGGTGCTGGTGCTGGCGAGGAAGCTGGAGCACCGGGGGGAGTGGGCGCCGAACATCCGGCTCGCGCGTGAGCAGGTGGATGGGCTGCTGGGGCAGACGGAGGCCTCGTTCTGCCTGTTCCTGGTTCCGCCCTCGCTGCGAGCCGAGTGCTGGATGGTGCCCGCGCGGCTGGTGCGAGGGCTGATGGATGCCCAGGAATCGCTCTCGACGGTGTCGCGCGAGGGAGCGCAGCGGGTGGCGCGCTCGCTGGCGCAGTGGATGACCTACGATTTGCTGGGCCTGTGGACCGGCGACGACAGGCCCGCCGTGCTGGCGCGGACCGAGGCAGGCGCGGAGCGGAGCCCGGACTTCATCGTGGAGATCTCCGTCCGCAAGCGCGGGCAGTGAGGGACGCATAAGCAGCATCCTCCATAGAATCGAGTCGCGAGCGGGCTCTATCCTCTTTCCATGCCCCTGCTTCCTCGCCTCCAACTCTTCGAGTTCCTCGACCAGTCGTGGCTGCCCGAGCCGTTGCGCCGTGGCGAGGTCGACTACCTGCGCGTCGTGCTCGACCGCATGCGGCCCTACGACAGCGTGGCGCCGCAACTGGCGGAGCTGCTCCGCACGGCGGGCACGGACCGGGTCGTTGACCTCTGCTCCGGCGCGGGAGGCCCGTGGCGCACCCTGCTCCCGGCGCTGCAGGCGGTGCACGGCCGAGCCGAGGTGGTGCTCACCGACCTCCATCCCACTCCCGCGCAGGATCTGCCTCCCGGCGCGCACTACCGAGACACCCCGGTCGACGTCACTCGCATCCCCGAGGAGCTGACGGGAGTGCGGACCCTGTTCGAGGGGCTGCACCACTTTCCTCCTGAGCAGGCCCGCGCTCTTTTCGAGGACGCCGCCGCGCGCGGGGTCCCCTTCGCCGCTTTCGAGCTCACCCAGCGCTCGCTGCCGTACCTCCTCGGCCAGCTCCTGCTCGTCGGCCCCCTCGTGTGGGGCTTCACTCCGCTCATCCGCCCGCTGCGCTGGTGGCGCCTGGCCCTCACTTATCTGGTGCCGATCCTCCCCCTGCTCATCCTCTGGGATGGCGTGGTGTCGTCGCTGCGGACCTATGCTCCCGAGGACCTCGAGAAGCTGACAACGGGGCTCGGCGGCGACGGGTACCGCTGGAGTAGCGGAGTCCATCGCGTGCAGGGGATGGCCATCACCTACCTCATCGGACAGCCTGGCCGCCCGGGGTGACGGCGACTCGAATCCGCCACCACGTCGGTTGCATGAGGGGACTCAGCCCTGTGTCCTATGGCGCCGTCGCTACGCCTGCGCGTACGCCTGCTCGAGGCGCGAGATGTCGAACTTCTTCATCGTCATCATGGCCTGCATCACGCGCTGCGCCTGCTTCGGGTTCCCGTCCTTCATCATCTGCTTGAACCGCTTCGGGACGATCTGCCAGGAGAGGCCATACCTGTCCTTGAGCCAGCCACACTGGCTCTCCTGACCTCCGTTCGCGGTCAGCTTGGACCACAACATGTCGACCTCTTCCTGCGATTCACAGTCCACCATCAGGGAGATGGCCTCGGTGAACTTGAAGTGCGGACCGCCGTTCAGCGCCTGGTAGGTCTGACCCGCGAGCTGGAACTCGACCACCATGGCCGACCCCTTGGGGCCCGGTCCCCCCTCGCCATAGCGGGACACGGTCAGGATCTTCGAGTCCTTGAAGAGCGACACGTAGAAGTTCGCAGCCTCCTCCGCCTCCTGGTTGAACCAAAGGAACGTCGTGATCTTCTGGGTCTCTGCCATGGTCATGCTCCTTTGCGGCTGGGTGTGAACTGCGTTTCGAGGTAGCGGCGCAGGTGACGCAGGGACTCGGCCGCGACGTCCGGGCCCTGCTTCCCCTTGGCGAGAATGAACGAGCCCTGGACGACTGCCGTCATGAACAACCCGAGGCTCTCCGGGGTCCACGGTGCGTCCGGCGCGTAGAGCGTCCTGGCTTCGGTGATGTCCCGCGCCAGCGTCGCGGCATGCGCGCTGATGTGTTTGTCACAGGCGGCGCGGATCGTCGGATGCGTGTCGTACGCCTCCTGGAGCATCGTCCCGAGCAGGCACGTGAAGTCCCACAACGCGCCCTGAAGCATGGCGATGCGGAAGTCCACGTAGCCGAGCAGTCGCTCGCGCGGGTCCGTCTCGCGCTGATAGGGCGCGGAGGCGAACGCGCGATCGGCCATTGCCGCGAAGTGGTCGGCCGCCGCGATCGCGAGCTCTTCCTTGCTCTTGAAGTGGTGGAAGAAGCTCCCCTTGGTGAGGCCCGCCGCCGCGCAGACGTCCTCGACGCGTGTCGCCGTGTAGCCCTTGGTCCGAATGACCTGAAGGGCCGCGTCGAGGAGCTTCGTCTTGGACTGGTGGAGAGCCGTGGTGTCCATGGGCATACCAACTGGTTGGTATATGCGTACCAACTGGTCGGTATGGTGTCAACCCGGGGCCTCCGGCCGAGGGGCCGTGCAGCATCTTCCCAGCAGGCCATTTGGCCTATCCTTCGCGAGGCGGGCTTTTGGTTAGCGAGGCGGGGGAACCATGGACATCGGCCAGTACCTTCGGCGGCTGGGATACGAGGGGCCCTGGGAGCCCACGCTCGAGACCTTGCGTGGGCTGCACCTGCGGCACCTGGAGTCCGTTCCCTTCGAGAACCTCGACATCCACAGCCGACGCCCCATCGTGCTCGACGAGGCGGCCTTCTTCGACAAGGTCGTTCGGAACCACCGAGGTGGTTTCTGCTACGAGCTGAATGGCCTGTTCGCCGCGCTCCTGCGCGCCCTGGGCTTTCAGGTGACGTACCTGTCCGGGCGGGTATCCCCGGATGGCATCCACCCCTCGGGCCCCGAGTTCGACCACCTCCTCCTGGAGGTCACCCTGAACGGATCCTGGCTCGTCGACGTGGGGTTCGGTGAGGGCTTCGTGGAGCCGCTGCCCCTCGAGCCAGGAAGGTGGGACTCGGGAGGAGTGCGGTTCCTCCTGGAGCGGCTCGAGGACGACTGGTGGCTCTCGCGGGAGGGGCCGGACGATGCCAGGAAGCTCCTCTATGTGTTCTCGCGCGTGCCGAGGCGGTTGGAGGAGTTCTCGGAGATGTGCCGGTACCACCAGACTTCGCCCGACTCGTTCTTCCTCAAGAGCACGCTCTGCACGCGCAAGACGCCCACGGGGCGGGTGACGGTGAGCGGCCACCGGCTCATCGTCACCGAGCAGGGGCAGCGCACGGAGCGGACGCTCGAATCGGCGGAGGAGCTCGAGCGGGCCCTGCGCGAGCACTTCGGGATTCCTCACGGAGCGCTTGTGCCGGCCGTTGCTCCGTGAGGAACAGGGTGCGCCTCAGTCCTGGGCGCGCTCGTACTGCGGCGGCCAGGCCACCTTGGCGTGGAGCTCGCGCGCAGCGCGGAGGGGCCAGTACGGGTCGCGCAGCAGCTCCCGAGCGAGGATGACCACGTCCGCCTGTTCCGTGCGCACGATGTGCTCGGCCTGGAACGCGGAGCGGATGAAGCCCACGGCACCGGTGGCGATGCTGGCCTCCTTGCGGATGCGCTCGGCGAACATCGTCTGGTAGCCGGGCCCCGAGGGAATCTTCACCCCCGGCACCAGGGCACCCGAGGAGCAGTCGATGAGGTCCACCCCGTCCTGCTTCAGCAGCTTCGCGAGTGCCACCGACTCGTCGATGTTCCAGCCGCCTTCGGCCCAGTCCGTGGCGGAGATGCGCACGAAGAGAGGCAGCTCCTCGGGCCAGCGCTTGCGCACCGCCTGCACCACCTCGCGGGTGAGCCGGACGCGGTTCTCGAATGAACCTCCGTACCGGTCGGTGCGCCGGTTGGACAGCGACGAGAGGAACTCGTGGAGCAGGTAGCCGTGCGCGGCGTGGACCTCCACATGGCGAAACCCCGCGGCCCTGGCGCGCTCGGTTGCATCGACGAAGGCCCGGATGATGTGTTGGAGGCCCGCCTCATCGAGCGCCTCGGGCACCGTATGCTCCGTATCGAAGGGCACGGGGCTCGGTCCCACGGGCTTCCACCCATTCTTCACACCGGGAGGAATGGGGCCACCGCCCTCCCAGGGCCGCGCGGTGGATGCCTTGCGTCCCGCGTGCGCGAGCTGGATGCCCGCCACCGCACCCTGCTCGTGGATGAAGCGCGTGATGCGCGCGAGCGGCGCGATGTGCTCGTCCTTCCAGATGCCGAGGTCCTGCGGCGAGATGCGCCCGATGGCCTCGACCGCGGTGGCCTCGAGGATGATCAGCCCCGCGCCGCCGACGGCCCGGCTGCCCAGGTGGACGAAGTGCCAGTCGTTCGCGAAGCCGTCCTCGCTCGAGTACTGGCACATGGGCGAGACGACGATGCGATTCTTGAGGGTGACCCCGCGAAAGCTCACGGGAGTGAACAGCAGACCGCCCATAAGGCCTCCAGCATGCCGGTGCCGGGCTGAGAGGAGCCCGGCCCGGGCGGGGACATACTGGGTCTGCTCGAGCGCCCTGTCCTGATTTCTCGGGCGGACTGTTCGGGGCCGACGTGGACTTCAGGCCGAGACGTGTCGGAACAGTTTGCCTGCCATCAGCAGCGCGAGACCGCCCAGCATCACCGGCAGGGCATTCAGCTCGATGGCGAAGCTCAGGCTGCTCAGGTCAGCCACCTTGCCAATGACGGTGGGCGAGATGGCATCACCCAGCATGTGGATGAACAGCACGTTCAGCCCCATGGCGAAGGCGCGGAATGCCGGGGGCACGCCGTTGACGATGGCCGCGTTGATGGGGCCGCTGTTGAGGAAGATGAAGAACTGCGCCAGGAAGATGATGACGAACATGGGCGCGAGCGAGCTCACCTTCATCGAGAGGAACATGAGCGGGGCCGCGATCAGCAGTCCCACGCCCGACATGCGCAGGCCACCGCCCTCCATCCGCCGGTCCATCTTGTCGCCCAGCAAGCCTCCGGCGAGTGTGCCCAGCAGGCCCGCCGTGGCGGTGACTCCGCCTGAGAGCAGGCCCGCCTGGCCCGGGGTCATCCCGCGCTCACCGACGAGGAAGGTGGGCAGCCAGTACCCGAGCCCTCCGATGGAGAACGTCATCAGCGTGTAGCCCCCCGTGGTCCACCAGAAGGACTTGTTGTTCGCCAGGCCCTTGAGGCCCACGAGGAAGGGCAGCTTCGTTTGCGCCTCGGGACCGTCCATGGCTCCGCGCTGGGGCTCGGGCATGAAGAAGGCCATGGCGCCCAGCACCAGGCCCGGTGCGCCGCCCACGAAGAAGGCCACGTGCCACGAGTAGGCCTCGCTCAGCCACCCACCCAGCCCGTAGCCCGCCGCCGCCCCCACGGGGATGGCGATGTAGAAGAAGGACAGCACCCGCGTGCGCTGCTCGCGCGGGAAGAGGTCGGAGATGATGGACGGGGCCACCGCGCCGTACCCCGCCTCGCCGATGCCCACGCAGGCCCGGGCCACCATCAGCGCGGCGAAGGTGGTCGCCAGCCCCGAGGCCCCTGTCGCCAGGCTCCACAGCAGCACGCCCGCGGCCACCAGGTAGCGCCGTGGCAGCCGGTCTCCGAGGAAACCGCTCACCGGAGAGGCCAGCATGAATACCAACATGAAGAAGCTGCCCAGGTAGCCCGCCTGGGTGTTGGTGAGCTGGAAGTCCTTTTTGATGTCCGGCAGCGCGACCGTGACGATGTACCGGTCGAGGTAGTTGACCAGGTTGATGAGCGAGAGGATGAACAGCGCGTAGTAGCTGTTGCGCGCGGAAGAGGCTGTGGTGGGGGCGGCCACGGCGGTGGTCGAGCTCATGGATGGGGGGCTCCGAAACGGTACGCGAGCAGGCCCCAACGCAGGCCGCGGTCGCTCACCCGGCAGCGCTCGAGCCCAAGCGCCCGCAGGCTCTCGAGCAGGATGAGGGCTCCGGCGGGAATCACGTCCGCGCGCTTGGGCTGCAGGCCGGGCAGTTTCTGGCGCTCGGCGAGCGGCTGTCGGCACATCTTGTTCGCCAGCGCCTCCAGCTCGGCGCGCGTGAGGGTGCCGCCGTGGACGCGTGCGGCGTCATACGGGTCGATGGCGTGCTGCACGGTGAAGAGCGTCGTCACCGTGCCGGCGATGCCCACCAGCACCGCGCCCGGAGGGCAGGGCGGCAGCTTGGAGAACGTCTCGCGCAGGTGTGACTCCAAGCGGGCCCGGTCCTCCGCGGACATCGGGTCCGACTTCACGTAGCGCTCGGTCATGCGCACCGAGCCCACGTCGAAGCTGTGCCGGAAGGCCATGCGGCCCTGCGCGTCCCCGTAGATGAACTCGGTGGAGCCGCCGCCGATGTCGATGACCACCAGGGGCGCGGAGGACTCGCGTCCGAAGTCCGCATGGGCCGAGGTGAAGGAGAGCTGCGCCTCCAGCTCGCCGGAGATGATGTCCACCGTCACCCCGGCGCGCTCGCGGGCTCCGGAGAGGAAGTCGGCGCCGTTCTCCGCGTCGCGGGCCGCGCTGGTGGCGGACACGGCGATGGCCTCCGCGCCCAGACGCCGGGCCTCGCTGGCGAAGTCGGACAGCACCTGGAGGGTGGCCTCCAGGCCCTCGGGCGAGAGACGGCGGCTCTTGTCCACGCCTCGGCCCAGGCGGGTGATTTCGGCGCGCTCCTGCACGGCCTGGAAGCGGCCATCCGGCAGGCGGTCGGCGACGAGCAGGAGGACCGAGTTGGTCCCCACGTCGATGGTGGCGTAACGAGGCATTGCGCGGAGCTTACTCAGCGCAGCAGCGCCTCCAAAGCTTCGGCGAGCTGTTGGTACTCCGCGTGCGTGTTGTAGAGCTGGGCAGACAGGCGGACGTGGCGGTGGGGGGGACGGGGCCAGGGGGTGATGGGCACCTCGATGCGGTGCTCGAAGAGCAAACGGTCCTGGAGCGGGTCCAACCCGAGCACCGAGGGCTCCGCGGGGAAGCCGTCCGGGAGGGGCACGGTGGCCATGGCGCCCACCATGTCCTCCGGGCAGCGGGGAGCCACCCGGAGCCGCTGGCACAGGAAGGACCGCGCCGCCAGCGCCTTGGCCCGGTTGGAGGCCATCACCTCGGGCCAGCCGCCGGGCAGCATTCCGCCCATCACCTCCAGCGCCTTGGGGATGCAGAGGAAGGGGGTGGGGTCGGTGGTCCCGAGCCAGTCGAACTCGAGGCGGAAGCGCGAGCGGTCCGTGCGCCGCGAGTTGTACCCGTGGCTGATGACGAGGGGGCGGATGCCCGGCTGCAAGTCTCTGCGCACGTAGAGGAAGGCGGCTCCCTTGGGGGCGCACAGCCACTTGTGGCAGTTGCCCGTGTAGTACCCGGCACCGAGCTGATGCAGGGACAGGGGCACCTGCCCGGGCCCGTGGGCGCCGTCGATGAGCGTCTCCACGCCCCGCTGGCGCAGCGCGCGGACGAGCCCGGCCACCGGCATCACCAGCGCCGTCTGGCTGGAGATGTGGTCGATGAGCAGGAGCCGGGTGCGGTCGGTGACATGGGCGAGCACCGTGTCCACCACGGCCTGGGGCGAGGGCACGGGCCAGGGCAGCTTCGCCACCACCACCTTCACGCCCCACTGGCTGGCCACGAAGTCGAGCGCGTTGCGGGAGGCGTTGTACTCATGGTCCGTGGTGAGCAGCTCATCGCCGGGAGCGAAGCGCAGCGAGCGCAGCACGGTGTTGACGCCGGTGGTGGCGTTGTTGACGAAGGCGAGGTCGTCCGGGTTGACGTCCAGGAAGTCCCCGAGCGCCGCGCGGGCCGCATCGGCGAGGGCCTCGAGCTCCCGGTGGAGGAAGCGAACGGGCTCGGCCTCCAGGCGGGCGCGCAGCCGGGACTGCTCCTCGAGCACGCGCGTGGGGCAGGCGCCGAAGGAGCCGTGGTTGAGGAAGGTCACCTCGGGATCGAGCGACCAGTGGGAGCGGAAGGGGGACGCGTCCATGGCGGGACGGGACAATGCCGGGCCCCCGGGCCATGTCAACGCGTAGCGCGGCGCCCCTCCTTACCAGTCCACCCTTCTACTCCAGCCAGGCGTCGAAGAGCTTGACCAGCATCTCCGCCAGCCGGGGGTGTTGGTAGAGCTCCTTCATGATCCGGATGGGCGAGGAATAGAGCGAGTCGCCGGCGAAGATCGCGCGCCAATCCAGAGCGTCCGGATTGATGGGGACGCCATGGACCTGTACACCGGCGGCGCGCATGACCTTCAGGATCTCCCAGGCGATGAGTCCCTGGCCGATCGCGGTCGGATGGACACCGTCGAGACTGGCCAACCCACCCTGGCGAAGCCGGCCGGTCTCGTCCGCGTGGTAATACTTGGAATCCACCTTGGGATAGATGAAGTCGAAGTAGCTCGGATACTGGTATTGCGGCTGGCCGTCGTTCCTCTTCCAGGCGATATCATGAAGTGCCTTGCAGAGGTCGACGACGAAGAATCTCTGCTGTCCCGCTCGCGCGTTCGCGGCCTTGACCAGGCTCTTGATGGTGTCGTTGTACTGGTGGATGCACCGATCGACGTGTAACGCCTCCTGGGTGGTCAGCTGGTATTTCGTGGTGAGGGCAAACTCTTCCTCGAATGGGAAGTATGTGTAGTATTTGTAATAAGTGGAGCCGTCGATCTTGAACGTCTCTCCGACGCCCTTGGCCACGGGAGCGATGGTCACCTCCGGCACCGTGCCCACGAAGACGCGCCAGTTCTTCTGGGTGTTCCTGGCCATGATCCGCTCGACTTCGCTCAGGAGCTGTTCGTACTCCTCGGCGAAGTCATTGGGATGCCACAAGTTCCATCCGAAGGCCTTCCGCTCGAAATAGCCGAGCCGGTATGGGCGATTGCTGGGATTGTTCGGAGTCTGCTGGATACGCAGCCGGAGCACTGTTTCCAGTGCGTTGTTCGCTCCCAGCCAGAGGAGCAGGTTCTCCACACCCTCATTCTTGTCCTGGGCGTGCTGTTCCAGCCAGCCGAGCTGGCTGATGCCGTCGAGTGCCGGATCGAGCTGCGGATTCAGCACCTTCAGCGCGGTCCGATAGAACGCGGCATTCGGTGGTCCCAGGAACTCGTCCTGGTTGTTCTTGGCGGCGAGGATGGATTGCTTGCAGACGGCGGGCGTCACCTGCCAGGCATCGGCGACGGTTGCTCCCCAGAAGGCCGTGTTGTGCCAGAAGCGGTCGTCGCTGGGATAGGGCCTGTGCTCGTTGCCCTCGCCTCGTTCGTAGTAGTCCTCTGCCTCGTCCAGCACGCCATTGATGGTCTGGAGAACGGTCGTCCACTCGAAGCCGCCGATGTCGCTTCCATAGCGCGACTCCAGCCGGCGCATGAGCAGCTCGAGATCGACGGGGAGCCCTCCGTGCGGCCACGACGGGTAGCGGTAGGGGTCTGCCCGGAGCACCCGGGCGATCAACGTCGAGTAGGATTGATCCGTCCGCGCGGCGGCCAGGGAGCGGAATCCCTGCGAGATGCTGTCCCCGATGGTGAAGAGCTTCATATCCCCCCTCCGTGGATGCCGTTGCTCACTCGGAGTGAACCATGACAATGCCAGAGCAGGCCCTGGCTCGCGAACGGAGCCATGCCAGGAGTGCAAGTCACTGTCCGGTACTTGAAGCTGCCAGGGGCGTCTGTGCATTCGTGCGCAAGGAAATCGCACGGACGTGCAGCAGGCTTGGCGCGGGCGGCCTGGGGGGATTCGGCTCGTCTACCCGGCCCGGGGTCCGGTAGCGCACTTCTCCTGGAAGTGCGCCCTGTATGGGGTACCCCCGCCCATTCGCAGAGGGCGGGGAAGGGGGCTCAGCGGCCCCAGTCGGGCGTGAGCAGCGCGGCCTTGTCCTGCGCCGGCAGCTGGACCTGGTTGTTGCCGTCGGCCGTCATCACGAAGAGCTGCGGCGAGCCGGTGCGCGTGGAGGTGAAGAGGATGAGGCGGCCGTTGGGCGAGAAGGAGGGCTCCTCGTTGTTCGCCTGGTCCTGCGTGAGGCGTGTCACCTTGCCGCTGTCCACGTTGACGGTGAAGAGATCGAACGCGTTGCGCTCGTCGCGCGCGGTGAAGGCGATGAGGTCTCCCCGCGGGGACCAGTCCGGCGTCTGGTTGTAGTTGCCCTGGAAGGTGAGTCGGCGCACGCCCGAGCCGTCCGCATTCATCACGTACACCTGCGGCGAGCCGCCCCGGTTGGACACGAAGGCGATGCGCTTGCCGTCCGGCGACCACGAGGGGCTGGTGTTGATGCCGAAGCGCGTGTCGGTGAGCTGCTTGGGCTTGTCGCCATCCGCCTCGGCCACCCAGATTTGGGTGCTCTCGCCCGTGGCGAGCGAGTACGCGATGCGCTTGCCATCCGGCGAGAAGGCGATGCCGGTGGCCATCTGCCCCTCGGACGTCTTGACCCGCGTCGTGTTGCCGTCGGGCCGGCGGATGTAGATGTCCGGCTCGCCCTGCTGGTACGAGGTGTAGCCCACCGTTCCATCCGGCCCGAGCGAGGGCAGCAGGTTGATGCCTCCGCGGGTCACCTGCTTCGCGTTGCGGCCGTCCCAGTCGGCCACCCACACGTCGCGGTTGTTGCCCGTCTTGCGCACGTAGGTGATGCGCGAGAGGAAGGGGCTCGGCTCGCGGGTGAAGTGGCGGTAGATGGCGTCGGCGAGCTTGTGGGCCACCTGGCCCGCGTCCGCGGCGGGGGCGCTCTGGGCCGTCTTGAAGTCCTCGCGGCCGGTGCCCACGTTGAACACGCGCGCCTCGGCCTTCAGCTCGCCGCCCTCCTGGGCCAGCGAGTACTTCACCAGTGACTCGGCGCCCACGTCCGCCCAGCGCGAGAAGTTGATGCTGCCCGCCGCCATGCCCTCCTTGGGGTCCGCCAGGAAGCTGGCCCGGTCCAGCACCTGGAAGATGCCGGAGGCGCGCAGGTCGTACATCAGCGTGTTGTCCACCTCCTGGGCGGACGCCTTGGCCTCCTCGCCCTGCACCAGCGGCGCAGTGGCGGCCAGGGGCATGGGCCGGAAGTTGGCGCCGGAGATCTGGATGACGGGCGCCTGGGCGAGCGCCGCCACCGGCAACAGGAGGAGCGAGAGGAGAAGGGCTTTCGCGTTCACGGGCTGAACTCCAGGACGATGCCGCTCTTCTGCAGCGTGTCCCGCAGATGGTCAGGGGGAGGAGAGAAGGGAGACGCCTTCTTCACCGCGGCCAGTACGGCCGAGTCGAAGAGGTCATTACCACTGGCCTTGGCCAGCCGCGCCTCGATGACCTCACCGGTGCGGTTGAGGCGCATGGCCACCTGCGCTTTGAGGTACAGGCGCTCGTTGTCGGGGATGGTGTCCGCGACGTTGTAGTGGCGGCGCACCTGCGAGGAGAGCAGGCCGAAGTAGCGCTCGCCCTCGGCCGTGGCGGAGTCGCCGTTGGGGTCGCCATCCTCGGCGCCGTCCAGCTCCTCCTCCGGCTTCGAGTTCTTGGACAGCTTGTCGAAGGCCCCGAAGAGCTTGTTGCGCCGGTCCTCTCCCTTCGTCTCGCCCTTCTGGGGCGCGGGGGCGGGAGTGGGCTCCGGCTTCATCCCGGGGATGGGCACGGCCACCTTGGCCGGCTCGGGCGCAGGGGGCGTGGGAGTGGGCGGGGCCTCCACCTTCTTGGGCGGAGGCGGAGGCGGCTGCTCCTTCCGGGGCAGCAGCTTCTCGTCCCGGGGCTTGCCCAGGCGTACCAGGGTGGCGCGGATGGGCTTCTGGTCCAACTGCACCCGGGGGCCCTCGAAGAAGGCGTTGTACAGCCCCACGGCGAGCAGGATGAGCACGTGCCCCGCCAGGGACACCCCGAGGAAGAGCCCAAAGCGGGAGCTCCGCTCAGTGAGCAGGCTGTGATTCACGGCCGGTTGCATGGGCTAGCGCCTTGCTTCCTTCGTTTCCTTCTTGCCCTTGTTGGACGCCCGACCCCCGGCGGTGGGGTCCGTGATCATCCCCACGTTGGAGATGCCAGCGCGCTGGGCGGCGGCCATCACGTCCACCACCACGCCGTACGGCACGTCCCGGTCCGCGTGCAGGTAGAGCTCCTTGTCCGCCTGCGCCTTGGCGTTGCTGGCCAGCTTCTTCTCCAGCTCGTCCGCCGCGACCTCGGCCTCGCCGATGTAGATGCGCCGCTGGGCGTCGATGGACAGCACCAGCTTCTTCTCGGCGGCTTCCACCGGGGCCGCCTTGGCCTCCGGCAGGTTCACCTTGACGCCCTGCTGGATGAGGGGCGCCGTCACCATGAAGATGATGAGCAGCACCAACATCACGTCCACCATGGGCGTGACGTTGATCTCGCTCATGGTGACGCGGCCACTTCCGCGATTGGAGCCCATGCCCATGGCGCGTCTCTCCTAGCGGAAGAAGTGCCGCTTGATGATGTTGAGGAAGTCCGCGGAGAAGTTGGCCATCTCCGTGTCGAACACCTTGATGCGGCTGACGAACGAGTTGTAGGCCACCACCGCGGGGATGGCCGCGAACAGGCCGGCCGCCGTGGCGAAGAGCGCGTTGCCCACCGGCGCCGCCACCGTGGCCAGCGTCGCGTTGCCCTGCTCGGCAATCGAGTTGAAGGCGTTGAGGATGCCGATGACCGTGCCGAACAGCCCCACGAAGGGCGAGGCCGCGCCCACCGTGCCCAGGAAGGACACCCGCGACTCCAGCTCGGTGAGCTGGGTGGTGGACGCCCGGTTGAGCGCTCGCTCCACGTTCTCGATGCCGCCCAGCCGCTCGGACATGGCCCCTTCGGCGCCTTCCTTGGCCTGGGCCAGCTTGCTCAGCTCCTCGTAGCCGGCGCAGAACACCTTGGACAGCGGCGAGCCGTCCAGCTTCTGGGCATCCTGGTAGATGGTCTCCAGCCGGGAGGCCTTCCAGAAGGAGTCCAGGAAGGTGAGGGACTGGCTCCGGGCGCGCGACAGCTGGGTGTGTTTGAGTGCGATGAGCGCCCAGGAAGCCACCGAGACGACCATCAGCAGGCCCAGGACGCCCAGCTCCAGGAAGGAGGCGTCACGGAGGATCTGCAGGTAGTTCATGGCGCCGAGCGCCAGGGGAAGATGGGGCAGCATCATGGGGGTCAGGCCGTAGCATCCGGGTGGGGGGTGGTCAAACAAACCCCAGGGGAGGGGTGGGCTGGCAGGTTGCTGTTGCCGGGCTTTGAATAAATTCCCGGAGGGGGCGTCCGAGGGGTTGTGTGACGGGCCGCATGCCCGTTCCCGACCTCCGTCGATCCAGAATCGAGGGCGCCCCATGAACGCCAGAATCCTCGCCGCATTCCTCCTCTGCCTCACCTCCACCACGGGCTGCATCATCGTCGACCACGACGACGACGACGATGGGGGTCCGTGCTGCAACACGCCCGCCCCCACCTACCCCGGTGATGTCACGTTCCTGTGGACGTTCGCCAACGGCCGGTGCGCGGACGAGCCGGACGTGAAGAGCATCAAGATCACCATCCCCGGAGAGACGCTCCACAACGGTGGCGTCTACGCCTGCAACACCGCCGGAGTGGACGGCATCGTCCTGCACGACTTCGCGCCCGCCACCTACAGCTACAACATCCAGGCCATCAGCTACTCCAACGAGACCCTGTACGAGGGTAGCGGCACCTTCACCGTGAACGGGGACGTGCGGGTGAACGTCGACCTCACGCCCGACGGGATGTCCTACGCGCTGGTGGGCTGGGCCTTCCCCCCCACCACCACCAGCCAGAACCCGTCCTGCGGGCAGGCCGGCGTGGACTACGTCAAGGCGCAGATCGACGGCGGCGAGTGGGTCACCCTGAACTGCGCGGACGGCATGACCAACGGTGGCGTGGAGACGCCCTGGCTGCAGGATGGGTCGCACGGCATCTACCTCATCGCCTATGGCCGGGATCTGGGGGGCCGGAGTGACATGCCGCTGTACACCTCTCAGGGCACGTTCGTGACGAGCGCGGGTAGCCCCCGGTCCGAGACGTTCCGGTTCTTCGCGGTGGGTGGCCTGTCGGTGCGCTGGGAGCTGTGGGACGGCAACACGCGCAAGACCTGCTCCGAGGCGGGTGTCACGGGGATGCTCATCAACCTGAAGGACCGGACCACCGGTGAGTTCCTCTACCCGGACGGGGACCCTCAGGCCTGCACGGGCGCGCCCATTCTCTACCAGTACCTGAAGCCGGGACAGTACGAGGTGCACATCCGCGCGATGAAGGGCTCGACCATCGCCTACAGCAACGAGGTCCTCCCGGATGTGCTGACGGTGGAGGCCTTCCGGCAGAAGACGACCGCGGATAACTCCCACACCGTGGACCTCGTCCGTCAGTACTAGCCGACAGTCCGCCTGACTGCTGACCGGAGGGCCGGGGCATCCGCCTCGTCCCTTCTTGCTTTGCGGGCGGGCGGATGGGCGTTGGCATCAAACGTGATAGGGAGCCCGGGTATGCGGCAAGCCAGCCACAGTCCCATTGGGGTTTTCGATTCGGGTGTCGGAGGGCTCACGGTCCTCAAGGCGCTGATGTCCCACCTTCCCCACGAGAGCACGCTCTACCTGGGTGACACCGCGCGGGTGCCCTACGGCACGAAGTCCGGCGAGGTGGTGACGCGCTACTCGCTGAAGAACGCGGAGTTCCTGCTGGAGCGGGGCATCAAGCTGCTGGTGGTGGCGTGCAACACGGCGTCGGCGGTGGCGTTGCCGGCGCTGTCGGCGGCGCTGCCGGTGCCGGTGGTGGGGGTGATTGCACCCGGGGCGAGGGCGGCGCTGAGGCGCACGCGGGGTGGGGGAGTGGGCGTCATTGGGACGCCGGGCACCATCCGCTCAGGGGCCTACCAGAGGGAATTGGAGGCGGCGGCGGGCTCCGAGGGGGTGAAGGTGAAGGCGAGGGCCTGCCCTCTTTTCGTGCCGTTGGCGGAGGAGGGGTGGCTGGGAGGAGACGTACCGCGGCTGGTGGCCCGCGAGTACCTGGCGGACTTCGCCCGGAGCGGGGTGGACACGCTGGTACTGGGCTGCACCCACTACCCGCTGCTCAAGGAGGTCATCGCCGAGGCCGTGGGGCCACAGGTGTCGCTGGTGGACTCGGCGGAAGCCACGGCGGAGGTGGTGGGGGCGCTGCTGGAGGAGAAGCAGCTGCTGGCGGCGGCGGGTGATGCTCCGACGCACCACTACTTCGTGACGGACGTGCCGGAGCGGTTCGTGGAGGTGGGGGCGCGGTTCCTGGGGCGGCCCATCCACTCCGCGGAGCAGGTGGACCTGTCCTTCTGAACCCCAACATCCCCTCTCCCCCTGGGAGAGGGACGGGGTGAGGGTATAGAGGCCCCGGGTTCGGACCCAGGGCCCCGCGGGTCAGGAAGGCCGCGCGGGGGACACCGGCCGATTCTCATCCGGGGAGGCCTCGAGCAGCTCCTTGGCGGCCTGAACGACGGGAGGAGTGGCGGTGGAGGTGGCCTCGAAGAGCTCCAGGGCGGCCTCGGTACCGATGTCGTCCTTACGGGGAATCAGGCCGGTCACCCGCGTGATGAGGCGCTCGAGGGTGGGGAAGAAGGCGATCATCATGAGCGGCTTATTCATCCAGCCCACGGTGATGCAGTAGTACTTGTTGAAGGGCGCGGTGTGGTGGATGCGGTGGTGTTCCGGGGGGAGGATCAGGTGCACGCGCTGGAGGAATCCGATGAGCGCGGGGGGCTGATCCATGTGGGACCACTTGTGGAACTGGTTGGTGGCCATCACCCAGAAGATCATCGCCCCGAGGAAGGCGGAGACGAACACCTGGCCGGTGCTGGAGTGGGGGAGGAGGACGGCGAGGATGGCCACGGGGATGGAGACGAGGCAGTTGTTGCCGTTGGTCTCCACGAAGTCATGGCGGGTGATGGCCTTCTCGTCGACGTGGTGCTCGCGGAAGGGCCGGATGAAGGCCTTGCCGAGCACGGGCATGTCGGTGGAGCCCCAGGTGTCGCCCATCCAGTGGACGAAGCCGGAGACGAAGTCGGCCGCCAGGTAGCCCAGCAGCAGGGCGCTGAGAACGAGCCAGGGGCCGGTGTGGGGGCCGTTCCACAGCCGCCAGACGAGGGCGGACTCCAGGCCCACGAAGGTGACGATGCTGGCGATCTCCATGGCGCGGATGGCGGGCGAGTAGCCCTGGGCCAGAGCCGTGGCGTCCTGCTGACGCAGGTGGTTCTTGAGATCGTTCTTCATCGTCATGAGTCCCGTCGTGCTCGGGTGGGTTCCGGCAGAGCCCGCGCCCACGTCCAGGAGGACTCTACCCGCAGTCGGATCTCCGACGAAGTCATCTGGTGAACGGTCCAGGTGCCCGGCCTTCCAGTTGGGAGGCCACCAGGCATCCGTCCGAGCCAGGCCGACGCGTTCCTTGTGTCCCCTGGGAGCCGCTGGTACGTTCCGCAGCCTCGGGCATGGCGAAAACCTTCGAAAAAGCCGTCACTGGCTTCAACCACAACATCAAGTACAAGGGGAAGGTCTACCACGTCCAGACCGAGGACTCGGGCGTCAACAACCCCCACATCATCACCCACCTGTTCGTGGGCGGTAACATCCTCGCGTCCAAGAAGACGTCGTATGCGGACATCCTCAACGCCGAGAACCTGGGCGAGGTCGTCCGTGAGTTGATGGAGGAGCAGCACAAGGAGATGCTGCGCAACCTCATCAACGGGGTGTACGACGGCTTCGACATCTCGGGCGTGCGCCACTACCAGCCGGGCCAGCTCGGCTCGGCCGAGGACACCGCCCATGCGCGGCAGGCCGCCCCGGCCGCCAAGGCTCCCCCGATCGCGGCGCCAGCCGCCTATGTGCCTCCGGAGATCGCCGCGGCGCGTGCCTTGAAGGTGGCGCCGAAGATCAACGAGGTGGGCGTGGAGACGCTCTTCGGCGAGGACCTCATCTCCGAGAAGAGCTTGGACGAGGTCATCCTCAGCTACCTGGCGGGCGAGGACAACAACCAGTAGTCCCCCGTGCGGCCGTGCTCAGCCGAGCACGAAGCGCACCCAGACGAGCCCGTAGACGGTGAGGAGCGCGGAGGCCATCAGGTCCAGCGCGACCCCCGCCTTCATCATCGTGGGCAGGCGCACGTAGCCGCTGCCGAAGACGATGGCGTTGGGCGGAGTGCCCGCGGGCAGGGCGAAGTCGCACGACGCGGCGAAAGTGCTCACGGCGAGCAGGGGCAGCGAGCCGGGCAGCACGTTGAGCATCACGTTCACGGTGGCGGTGTTGGAGGCCACGGCGGACAGCAGCACGGTGGACAGGGCCACGGCGCCGTACTGCGCGGCGGCCCCCAGCGACTCCAGTCCCTCCAGGCGCGTGGCCATGTAGGTGGACAGGCCGCTGCCCTCGATGCCGGCGGCGAGCGCAAAACCACCTCCCAGGAGCAGCAGAGTGTCCCAGGGTACCCGGGTGAGGGCCTCGCGCGACAGCCGGCCCAGCAGCACCAGGGCCCCGGCGGCGAGCAGCGCCACACCCGCCTCGTAGTGCTTGCCGAGCAGCTTGAAGCCCCCGAAGGCCGAGGCGACCCATGTCGCCAGCATGGGCCGCAGGAAGTCCCCGCCTATCCACAGCACCGCGGCCACGAGGAAGACGGTGCCCACTACTTTCTCGCCCCCGGAGAGAGGCCCGAGCGCGGCCAGTTCCCGCTGGATGACGTCCACGCCCTTGCCGGGGCCGAGCGCGTCCTTGCGGCCCTTGCGCCACAGCACCCACCAGGCAATTGGCAGAAAGAGGATGACGAAGGGCAGGGCCGCCGCCATGTACTCGAGGAAGCCCACGTCCGTGCCCAGCCGCCGCGAGGCCACGCCCGCGAAGACGGAATTGGTGGGACTGCCGATCTTGGTGCCGATGCCGCCCACGTTGGAGCCGTAGGCCACGCTGAGCATGAGCGCGGCGCCGAAGTGCTCCAGCCGTCGGCCCTCGCCGGCTTCGAGCTGGGCGATGAGCGCCATGCCGATGGGCACCATCATTACGGCGGTGGCGGTGTTGGAGATCCACAGCGAGACGGAGGCAGTGGCCACCAGCATGCCGAGCAGCAGGCGCTGGGGCTCGGTGCCGATGGCGCGCATGATGAGCAGGGCGATGCGCCGGTGCAGGTGCCACTGCTCCAGGGCGGCGCCCAGGGCCATCCCTCCGAGGAAGAGGAAGATGTAGGGGTCCACGTAGGGCAGGGCGGTACGGCCGAGGGAGACGGGCAGGCCGTTGGTGTCGAAGACGCCCAGCGCGGGAAAGAGGACGAGGGGGAGGAGGGCGGTCCAGGCCATGGGGACGGCCTCGGTGAACCACCAGAGGGCCATCCATGCGGCGACGGCTGCGGCGGCGGCGGGGCGGTAGCCCATGCCGGGCACGGCGTGGAGCCCCGAGGGAACGAGCAGGATCGCGGCGGCGGCAAGCGGCCCGGCGAGCAGGCCAACCAGGCGCACACGGGACGGCGAGGTGGGGGTCGCACTCCGGGTCGAGCGGGAAGCCACGTTCCCACCGTGGCACAGATGGCGTGCGCGGGGCCATGGGCCCGGGGTTGGTCCCTGTAGGCGGGCCTACTTCGAATCTGGAGGTTCCAGTTCTTCCGGCAGCGGCCTCGGGACGAACTTCAATCCCTTCGGCATGTCATACACGACAAAGCCCTGGTCAGCGATTTTGACGAGATCGCCATCCCTGGCATTTCCACTGGCGAGCCACTTGTCCGCTTCCTCTCTCGTTGCGAACGTTTGAGCAATGGTCACCGGCTTATAGGTGAAGAACCTCTGAAAATAATCGCGGTATTCATCCAGTTTCTGGATGTCACGGAGGTAAAGCAACGCCACCGAGGCAATCCGGAGCGCCTCGTCTTCCGGCGTGCCCTCCGGGTATTTCGCGCCCACGGTGCCGAGCGTCTTCATGACAGCGTCAATATCGAAGTTTGAATGATAGGTCATGGGTGCGCCAGGTTAGAGGGCAAGAGGAGCCAGAATCAGTGCGCCAGAGCCGCCAGTCGTAATGACGAAGGCAACGCCAGCGATGATGACGACCGTACCAAGCGCCACTTCGGCCTTGTGCGCCCGGATCCATCCAACCGCGTCCTCAACGCGCGAGAACTTCAGCTCTTTCGCCTTCTTCTCATTCTCCTTTTCGCATTCCATATACTGCTTGCGGCATTCCCTGGTGCAATACTCGTTATACCATTCGTCCCGTTTCGTGTGAGGCCATGGCAGAGTAGGGGCGTTCCAACACTCTTTGAAGCATTGGACATGCTCCGCATCGCAGTCGCGGAAGCCAGCGCCGCCTGTGCCGAGAGCGGAGCCGACTCCACGCGCATCCTCGGAGATGACGTAGATTCGGTTTTCTGGCCGTTGCCCGTGGGCGCATCCGACGCTGAGCACAGCCATGGCGGTCATCAAAACAATCAATCTTATCTCTTTGTCCGCCTCGTACTCATTCGTTCTTCCTGACACTCATGCTCAACAACCTTCATGGTACGGAAGGCGTACGGGAGGAGGCCGGGAGTCCAATGAGTTTGTTCCGAAGAAGACATGTGCTTGGTGCCGATTCCTCCGACGTTGGAGCCGTAGGCCACGCTGAGCATGAGCGCGGCGCCGAAGTGCTCCAGCTTGCGGCTCTCGCCGGATTCGAGCTGGGAGATGAGGGCCATGCCGATGGGCACCATCATCACCGCGGTGGCGGTGTTGGAGATCCACAGGGAGACGGAGGCGGTGGCCACCAGCATGCCGAACAGCAGCCGCTGAGGAGCGGTGCCGATGGCGCGCATGATGAGCAGGGCGATGCGCCGGTGCAGGTGCCACTGCTCCATGGCGGCACCCAGGGCCATGCCGCCGAGGAAGAGGAAGATGTAGGGGTCCACGTAGGGTAGGGCGGTGCGGCTGAGGGAGGCGGGCATGCCGCCGGTGTCGAGGACGCCCAGCGCGGGGAATAGGACGAGGGGGAGGAGGGCGGTCCAGGCCATGGGGACGGCCTCGGAGAACCACCAGAGAGAGGGCCATCCAGGCGGCGACGGCTGCGGCGGCGGCGGGGCGGTGGCCCATGCCGGGCACGGCGTGGAGCCCCGAGGGGATAAGCAAGAGGGCGGCAGCGGCAAGCGGCCCGGTGAGCAGGCCAACCAGGCGCACGCGGGGCGGCGAGGTGGGGGTCACACTCCGGGTCGAGCGGGAAGCCACGAGCCCACCGTGGCACAGGCGGCACGAGCGGGGCCATCATCGGCCCCGCAGGTGGTCATCAGTGGACGATGCAGTCGAACCCCTCACGTCTGCGGGGTGGGCTGCTCTCCGGCGGGCTGCTCTCCGGCGGGCTGCTCTGCCTTCACGGTGTCGGCGCGGATCTTCTCGGAGCGCTCGCACAGGTCATTCCAGGCGGCCTCGTACTCCTTCTTCAGCCGGGGCCAGTCCTTGCCCTTGCTGGTCATCAGGTCCTTGAGCACCGCCTGGGTGTTCTGGAGCGAGCGACGCAGGAAGTTGAACTCCTCGCGCGACAGCAGCGAGTCCTCGGCACGGGTTCGGGCCATGGACGCCTCCCAGCCATCGAACTGGGCGCCAAGGCTTCGCAGCTCCGCCTCCCGCTTGCGCTCATAGCCCGCGCGGATGACCTCCACCTTTGATTCCATCTCGATGACGGCCTTATCGAGGTCCGCGTAGGCCCTGCGCAGCTCCACCTTGCCGTTCTCGAAGTCCTCGGTCCCCCGCTTGCGGATTTCCTCCAGCTTGCGGCGGAAGTTCTCGGCCCGGCGCTTCGCCCCGGACAGTTCCTTGATTTCGTCAGCTGCCTGGCGGACGTCGGCCTCGGCCTCGGTTTCGGCAATCCGGGCGTCGATTCGCTGCTTCTCCGCCTCCATCTTCTTCAAATAGGCCTCTTGCTCCGTCATGGCTGCCGGCTCCTTCGCTGCACCTCTCGGTCGCGGCTCTGTGCAGCTCAGGTGATGGATAGGGACGCCCCCTCGGATACGTGCATGGGCCGGTGGGCGTGCGCCGGCAATCTGGAGCCCAGGGGCGGCGGGTCGAGCACCGGCGCCTTGCCTGTCCGGGTGCCCGCTCCAGGCCAACACCTCCCTGAGGGCCGAAGATGTGGCCGGGCAAAATCTCGTTCATGTGAGGGCCGGCCGCGCTTGCCTGGCGAGCAGGCCGACGAGGCACCTACGGCCCGGGGGGGGGAGGCGCACTCCGGGTCGCGCGGGAAGCCACGTTCCTAACGTGGCCAGGTGGCGTCTACGGGTCCATAATCGGACCCGCCGATGATCCAGATGTTCCACGTCTACAAGGCGTATCCAGGCGATCCGCCCGTCCTCTCGGACATCAACCTGCACGTGCAGAAGGGCGAGTTCGTCTTCCTCACCGGGCCCTCGGGCGCGGGGAAGACGACGCTCATGAAGCTCATCTTCTGCGGCGAGAAGGCCACCAAGGGACAGATTCTCGTGGGCGGGCGGAACATCGCGCGCATCCGCGAGTCGGCCGTCCCCTACCTGCGGCGCAACATCGGGGTGGTGTTCCAGGACTTCAAGCTGCTGCCCCACCGCACCGTGGAGGACAACGTGGCCTTCGCCCTGGACGTGCTGGGCGTGCCCCGCTCCGTGGCTCGCGAGCGCGTGCAGCGCATGCTCAAGCTGGTGGGTCTTCAGCACAAGGCGGGCTCTCTGCCCCTGAAGCTCTCCGGTGGTGAGCAGCAGCGCGTGGTGATTGCCCGGGCGCTCGTCAACGATCCGACCATCCTCCTGGCCGACGAGCCCACCGGTAACCTGGACCCGGCGCTCACCCTGGAGATCATGGACCTGCTCATGGATGTGAACGCGCGGGGCACGACCGTGATGGTGGCCACTCACGACACCAGCCTCATCACCCGCTACCAGAAGCGCACCCTGCGGCTGGAGAATGGTTTCATCGTCTCGGACGAGGACGGCGTGAAGGCCGCCCGGCGGATGGCCCAGGGATGAGCGTGCTCGCGAAGGCGGCCTATTTCTGGCGCTCGGCGGCCTCGGGCCTGCGGCATGCGCCCTTCATCCACTTCATCGCGGTGACCACCATCGCCATCGCCCTCTTCTCCGCGGGGCTGGCTCAGGCCACGGGCCGGATGGTGGATGCGCTCATCGGCTCGCTCGGCGGTGAGGTGCAGGTGACGGTCTACCTCTCCCCCGAGCTCGACGAAGAGGGCGCCGAGGTGCTTCGCGAGCGGATGGTGACCGTCAGTGGTGGCCGGGCCTCGCTGGTTCCCCCTCAGGCCGCGCTCATGCGTCTGGCGAACGAGCTGGGTGACCTGGGCGAGGCGTTGGCGCAATTGCCGGAGAACCCGTTGCCGCCCTCGTTGGAGCTGGAGGTCCCCGCGGACCGGCGCACCCCTGGCGCGCTCAAGGCGCTGGCGCAGCAGTTGCGCGCCATGCCCGGCGTCACCGGCGTGGACTACGGCGAGGAGGCGGTGGAGCGGCTCTCGGCCATCTCGAAGGCGCTGCGCTATGGCGGGTGGGTGGCCTTCGCCGTGGTGCTGCTGGCCACCGTGGTCATCGTGTCCGCGACGCTGCAGCTCGCCATCTACGCGCGGCGCGGGGAGATTGAAATCCAGAAGCTGGTGGGCGCGACGGACCGCTTCGTCAAGGCGCCCTTCCTCATCGAGGGCTTCCTGCAGGGGCTGCTCGGGGCCGGGGTGGCGCTGGCGGGATTGGTTGCCTTCGAGCGGCTGGCGGGGCCGGGGTTGGCCTCGCTCTTCTCCTTCCTGGTGGGGCCCGGCGGCATGGTGCCGCTGCTGGAGCCGGGCATCGCCCTGCAACTGCTGGCGGCGGGCTGCGCGCTGGGACTGGGCGGCAGCTTCATCGCGGTGGGGCGCTTCCTCCGGGTATGAGCCGGCTCGTCCTCCTCTCACTGCTGCTGTGGGGTGGTGCGGCCCTCGCTCAAGAGGAGCAGGCTTCCCCGCCGTCCGCCCAGGAAGGGGCAGCGGAACAACCGCCCGCGCTGGACGAGGCGGCGGAGCGAGCGGCGGTGCGCGAGAAGCTGACCACGCAGCGGGCGGCACTTGCGCTCATCGAGTCTCGCAAGGTGTCCGCACTGGAAGTGCTGGAGATGGTGGAGCAGCGGGCGGTCACCAGCTCGCAGCGGGTGAAGGCGCTGGAGCGCGACCTGACCGTCTTCCGCAAGCGCCTGGCGGTGGCCGAGCAGGAGGACGCGGTGACGCAGGAGATGCTGCGTGGGCAGATGCGCCGGCTGTCCCCGCGCCTGTGGGGCATGTACCGGCTGATGCGCCGTCGGCCTCTGGAGGTGCTGCTGAGCGCGCGGGACTTCTCCGCCATGGTGTGGCGCTCGCGTGCGCTGCGGGCGACGCTCGAAGAGGACCTGAGGTTGCTGCGCACGGTGCAGCGGGTGGCGCGGTTGCGGCGCCAGTCGGCGGCCGAGCTGCGCCGGTTGAAGGGCTCGCTGGACGTGCGGCTGGGCTTTCTGCGCGAGCAGGAGGCGTTGTCGAGGGCCCAGCAGGCGGCGCTCGAGGAAGTGGTCGGCGCCATCAAGGGCGAGGCGGAGTTGGCTCGGCGCATGGTGCGCGAGCTGGAGCAGGCGGACGCGGACCTCACCCGCGTCATCCAGGACCTGAATGAGGGCCCGGCTGCGTCCGGTTTCGGCTCACTCAAGGGCAAGCTGCCGTTCCCCTCGCCGGGCGTCATCGAGGTGGGCTTCGGCAAGGTGGTGAACCCGCGCTTCAACACCGTCACCGTGCAGAAGGGCGTGGACATCCGTGCGTCCGCGGGCACGCCAGTGAAGGCCGTGGCGGAGGGCACCGTGGCCTACGCGGGATGGATGCGCGGCTACGGCAACCTGCTCATCCTGGACCATGGTGGCGGCTATCACACGCTGGTGGCGCACCTGGCCTCCGTGTCCCAGGAGGTGGGCGCCCAAGTGGCCGCCGGTGACGTGGTGGGCGAGGTGGGCGACACGGGGTCGCTCAAGGGCGCCTACCTGTACTTCGAGATCCGCCGAGCCGGGCAGGCGGTGGATCCTGCCCCCTGGTTGGCGCGATGACTCCTCCCATTCGCACGGGATTGATCGGCTACGGCCTGTCCGGTGCTCGCTTCCATGCGCCGCTGCTCGCCTCGGAACCTGCCTTCACCCTCGCGGCGGTCGCCACTCGCCGGGCCGAGGAGGTCTCTCGCGACTGGCCGGGCGTGCGCGTGCTCTCTCAAGACGAGCTGCTGGCGGACCCGTCGCTGGACCTTCTCATCATCGCCACGCCCAACGACTCGCACGCTGCACTGGCGGAGCGGGCACTCCTGGCCGGTAAACATGTGGTGGTGGAGAAGCCCTTCACCCTGAGCTCAGCCGAGGCCACGCGGCTGGATACGCTGGCCCGCGAGCGCAGCCGGTGCCTGACCGTCTTCCACAACCGGCGCTGGGATGGGGACTTCCTCTCCGTGCGCCAGTTGCTGGAGCAGGGACGGCTGGGCCGGCTGTACAGCTTCGAGAGCCACTTCGATCGCTTCCGGCCTCAGGTGAAGGCGCGCTGGAAGGAGGAGGACATCCCGGGCGGCGGCACGCTGTGGGATCTCGGCTCGCACCTGATCGATCAAGCCCTCCAGTTGTTTGGTCTGCCAGAGTCCATCAGCGCGGACCTCGGCCGGCAGCGGACGGGAGCGCGGGCCACGGACTGGTTCCACCTGCTGCTTCGCTATGGCGAGCTGCGCGTCATCCTGCACTCGGGCTCGGTGGTGCACGAGCCCTGGCCTCGCTTCGTGCTGCAGGGCGAGGCGGATGCGTGGAGCAAGTACGGGTTGGATCCGCAGGAGGAGCAGCTCGGGGCGGGACTCCGGCCGGGTCAGGCTGGTTGGGGCGTCGAGTCCTCTGAGCGTTCCGGTCGGCTGAGCCGCGGCGGGAGCGTGCCGGGCCTGCCGGGCCTGCCGGGCCGCTACGAGGAGTTCTACCGTCAACTGGCCGCGGCCATCGCTGGCGAGGGGCCGGTGCCTGTGACAGCGGAGAGCGCTGGCCAGGTCATCCGGGTCATCGAGGCGGCGGTGCGCAGCGCGGAAGAGGGCCGGCGCATCACGCTCCAGGGCTGATTCCCTGGATTCCTCGGCGGCCGGGCGTCCACTCGTGGAAGGATGCAACGCGGAAATGATGCGATGCGGCATGGAGATCATTAATCTCCGGCCGTGGATCTCATGTCAGGGCTACAGGAAGTCACCCGGCGGATGCTGGTAGCGCGCGGGGTGCGGTCGAGCATGGTGGACGTGGCCGGACAGCGGCTGCACCACTACGAGCTGAAGGGGAGCGGGAAGGGGCCGACGCTGCTGCTGGTGCACGGGCTGGGAGGGACGGCCAACGGCTTCGCGCGCGTCTTCTTCGGGCTGGCCAGGCGTTTCGAGCGGGTGCTGGCGGTGGACCTGCCGGGGCACGGCTTCTCTCCCGAGTACTGCCTGGGGCCTGTATGCGTGCGCGGCCAGTACGACATGTTGGTGGAGTACTGCCGCAAGGTGGTGGGGGGCCCCTCCTTCGTGGTGGGCAACTCGTTGGGCGGAGCCTTGTCCGTACAGCTGGCGGCCGAGCATCCTGAGCTGGTGAAGGCGTTGGGGCTGGTGGCGCCCGCGGGCGCGGACGTGGGGCACGAGTTCTTCGTGGAGGTGCTCCAGGCCATGGATGTGCGCACGGCCGAGCAGTCGCGCGCGCTCACCCGGCGCCTCTTCCACCGTCCGCCTCTGATGATGATGCTGCTGGCGGACATGGTGCGCGGCATCTACTCCACTCCCGCGGTGAAGGCGCTGAGCGCGGACGCGCTGGCCACGCGCGAGTACCTCAAGCCCGACGTGCTTCAGTCGCTCGCCATGCCCGTGCTGTTCGTCTGGGGTGGGAGTGAGAAACTGCTGCCCCGGCAGAGCCTGGACTTCTTCCGCTCGCACCTGCCGGAGCATTCGAGGGTGCGGGTGGTGGAGCGGTTCGGCCACATCCCGCAGATCGAGCGGCCGAACGAGCTGGTGTCGGAACTGGTGCAGTTCGCGGACGCGGCGGGGCTGTAGGAGGGCCGGGGAGAGGGCCGGGTGCTAGAGTCGGGGCCTATGAGCTCCCTGCACTCCTGGCGCGCGGCACTCGCCGCGGGCCTGTTGCTCCTGGCTCCCGCGGCGCGGGCGGATGGACGTGAGCCCGCCTCCGCTCCCAACACCACCACGTATGAGCAGCTCGAGGTGTTCGCCCGGGTGCTCTCGTACGTGGAGAACAACTACGTGGAGCCGGTGGATGGCAAGAAGCTGATGTACGGCGCCATCCAGGGAATGTTGGAGACGTTGGATCCACACACCGTCTTCATGCCGCCCGAGATCTTCAAGGAGATGAAGATCGACACCTCCGGTGAGTTCGGAGGGCTGGGCCTCGAGGTGTCGCGCAAGGGCGACAGCATCGTGGTGGTGGCGCCCATCGACGACACGCCGGCGGCGCGAGCGGGCATCCGGGCGGGGGATGAGCTCGTGGCCATCGACGGCGAGAACACCCAGGGGCTGGGCGTGCCGGAGGTGTTGCAGCGCATGCGGGGCCCGGCGGGCAAGCGGGTGCTGCTGACCATCATGCGCGAGGGCTTCACCGCACCGCGCGAGCTGGCCATCATCCGGGACCACATCCGCATCATCTCGGTGGAGGGTGCGCTGTACGGAGGCATCGCTCACCTGAAGGTGAAGAACTTCCAGGACCGCACGGCGCTGTACCTGCGCAAGGAACTAGACCGGCTGCGGGAGCAGAACGGTGGCAAGCCGTTGCGCGGGGTGGTGCTGGACCTGCGCAACAACCCGGGAGGGCTGCTGGACCAGGCGGTGGCGGTGAGTGACCTGTGGCTGCCAGGGAACCTGCCCATCGTGAGCACTCGCGGGCGCAAGGGCGGCCGCGCGACCGAGGAGCTGAGCAAGGACCGGGACACGGAGCCGGGGTACCCGATGGTGGTGCTGGTGAACGCGGGGAGTGCCTCGGCGTCGGAGATCGTCGCGGGGGCGCTGCAGGACTACGCGCGGGCGACGATCCTCGGCACCCAGACCTTCGGGAAGGGGAGCGTGCAGACGGTCATCGAGCTGGAGGACGGCTCGGGGCTGAAGCTGACGATTGCGCGGTACTACACGCCGAAGGGGCGGAGCATCCAGGAGAAGGGCATCACGCCGGACTACGTGGTGCCGGAGACGCCGGGAGGGAAGGGCACGAAGGACCAACCGCGGGAGAAGGACCTGGACCGGCACTTCAAGGCGGAGCCGGTGGCGGTGGTGAGCGAGTCCGACGCGGTGGCGAAGTCGAAGAGCCTGCCCGAGAGCGTGCGGGACTGGGACGTGGCGGCGAAGCTGACGGACTACCAGCTGAAGATGTCGCTGAACTACCTGAACAGTGTGGCGAACAGCGCCACACGTCCTCCCGCGAAAGCCAGCACCGAGACCCGCTGAACCCCCAACATCTCTCCAACTCCCAACACCTCCCCACTCCCCCAACATCCCCTCACCCCTCGGGAGAGGGACGGGGTGAGGGTGTCCGGGCCCCGGGTTGAACCGGAGGACCTCTACTGCGTCCCTCCCGGCCACACGGGAGCATCCGCCTGGTCCGCGGGCCAGACCGTACCCCTGTTGCCAGGAATCTCGCGGCCCTCGGGGTCGGTCACGAAGTTCCCCATGTCTCCGAAGGCCCGCTCGGCATTCACCGTCCCTCCACGCTGACGCATGGGCCCGAGCGCCGTCCCCTGCCGCACCGCGACCACTTCATGAGGCCCTGGCCTCAGGTCCACGAGCGCGCCCTTGCGTGCGGCGTCCAGCAACTGCTGCTCGTTGCCAATCGGATCGGCCACCGTCTTGGCCTTGAATGTCCAGACCAACAAGCTCGTGGGCTCGCGCCCGGCGAAAGCCTGCTCGAGCAGGTCCTTGCTGCCGAAGAACTGCTTGCCGATGTCGTTCTGGTTCACGGGCCCGGCCATCAGACACACGCCCCCGCGAAGATCACACCCCTCGGGAATCTCCGCCGTACCGGACACCTCGGCGACCAGCGCACCGCGCGCCGCGGCCGCTCCAAAGGCTCGCACCGCATGCGCGAAGGACAGCCCCGACTGCTCCACCTCGCGGCGGGACAACCCTCCGACGTAGATGCGCTGACCTGCGAGCGCGAAGGCCTTCCGCCCGCGCGCACTATTCCGCGAGAGCGCACGCCCGAGCGCCAGGTCCGCCCACAAGGGCAGCCGGGCGATGAGCTTCTCAGTGATCTGCTCCAACTCCTCGCGCACTGCGCGCAACCGCTCCTTGCCATGGGGCGTGAGCACATCGATGCGCTCGAGCAGCACCAGCTCCTTGGCCCGCTCGCGGGACACTCCGGTGAACCGAGAGAAGGCGTTGTAGGCCGCACGGCCCGCCTGCACCGTCAGCTCCTCGGGCACGTCCATGGGCTGGCGGGTCTGATAGGCCGGGGGAGCACTCGACTCGGCATTGACGCCGGGCTGGATGCGCTCGCTGCGCAGGGCGAGCAGGGCCGCGCCCAGGCGCCGCGCCGTGGTGCGCTCCATCGGCACGCGCTCGTCCTCGGACGCGTAGCCCACCTGGGCCACCAGCGAGATGCGCCAGCCCGCCGCACGCTCCGCCGTGCTGAGTCCGACCAGGGCCTCCAGCTCGCGCAGGGCCGCCGCGTCCGCGGGCTGCTCGAAGGGCTCCAGGAAGACCTGGGCACGCCGTGTCCCCGCGGAGGCAATCACGGTCGCACGCTCCATGGCATCCGCGAGGACGCCAAGGTGCAGCTCCTTGAGGTAGCCGATGGTGGGGATGTCATCCGCGTGGCGGAAGCGCTTGGCCCAGGCGCGCAGCGGCACGGTGATGAGGCTGGCCAGCGGCTTGTGGCCGACGAAGGTGAGCAGGAAGGTGAAGGGAGTGCGGTAGGGGCGCGCGAGCACCACGTGGGTGAAGGCGGCGCCGTCGAGCACGGGCGCTTCCTTGCGGCCGATGCGCCTCAGCAGAGAGGCTGCCTGCTCGGAGTCCTTGGGGCCGAGGAGTACCTCGCGCTGCCCGCGGAAGTTGGTGGACTGTCGCGCCGAGAGCACCCCCAGCGAGCACTCCTCGAAGAGCTCGCGCTCGGTGAGGGCGGGGCCGGGGACGAACCGAGACGGCCTCGGGAGCGAGAGGAGCGACAGCATCGTGCTGGCTTCCTCCCGAGAGAGCGAGACACGCGTGCGGTAGCCGACGGGCGAGGATGACTCGAGCGACTCGGGCAGGTGATAGCGCGTGCGCTTCTCGTCGGCGGCAGCGAAGCGCGCATCCCGGCGGACGCGGAACTCGGACGGGGGGGCGGGGATCGTCACCAGCTCGAGCGGCTTGCTCACGGGTGACTCCTCGACATGGACGGGCTTCCTCATGGGAGCGCGAGAGTGCCAGTGCCGGGGGCTGGCTGTCGCCCCCCACGTGCGGTGAACACATCGCCAGCCCCCCCAGGCAGACCCGTGAGCAAGAGCCCTTGCCTGCTCAATGCTCTGCTTCCGGATAAGAAGGAGGGTTCCCGGATGTCGATCCTCCTGATGCGGTGCGACGAGCACGCTGCACCGCATCAGGCTCTGCGAGGTCGACCGGTAGGCTACCTGGGCACGAGCCGGATGTGGAACAGCTTGGGCCAGCGCTTGCCGGTGACGAGCAGCCGCTCCCGGGCCGCATCCCAGGCGATGCCGTTGAGTACGTCCTCGTTCCCAGTCCGGTTCTCCGGAGGGAGCAGGCCCGAGAGATCGATCCACCCGGTCACGCGTCCCGTGGCCGGGTCGATACGGGCGATCTCATGGCGCATGTACACGTTGGCGTAGATCTCACCCTTCACGTACTCCAGCTCGTTGAGCTCGGAGATCTCCCGGCCGGCGTCGGTGACCCGGAGGGTGCGCTGCACCGCGAGCGTGGCGGGGTCGAGGAAGCGCAGCGTGCTGGTGCCATCGCTCATGATGAGGGAGGTGCCATCGTCGGTGAGCCCCCAGCCCTCGGTGGGGTAGTTGAACTGGCCTACCTGCTGGAACGTCGCGGCGTCGTAGATGAAGCCCACCTGCGAGCGCCAGGTGAGCTGGTAGAGCCTGCCCTTGAAGAAGGTGACCCCCTCGCCGAAATACTGCCGCTCCAGGTTGTGCCGGCGCAGGACCGCGCCGGTCTCGAGCTCCACCTCACGCAGGCTCGACAGGCCATTGAGTCCCGTGCCCTCGTACAGCTTGCCATCGCGGTAGACGAGCCCCTGCGTGTAGGCACTGGGATCATGGGGCCAGCTCTGCACGACAGCGAAGCCGGACACGGGCGTGCTCGCCGTGGGCTGAGGAGGGCGCTCGCTCCGGCAGGCCAACACGGTGAGCAGCACGAGGGAGGTGAGCCACGCGGGAGGAAGACGTCGGGGAATCACGAAGAGGCTCCTGGGGGAGGAAATGCAGGCTACCTCGAAGAACACGGATGCGGAGGGGCCCTGTGCTTGTCGTACTCTCGCGGCCCATGCCCCCCTTCCCCAACCCTAGATGTCCGCTCGCGCTCGGGCTTGCCCTCGTCGCCGTCTTGACGCTCGCCGGGTGCGGCCCCACAACCGCTCAGGAGTCCGAGCCGTTCCACTCCACGCTGCTCGAACGTGACTTCATCCTGCACTCCTACGTCCCCGCGGAGCACGGCGGCGAGCTGCCGGTGGTGCTCGTGCTCGACGGCAACTCCATGTTCGACCCCGTCGTGGAGGCGCTCGAACAGGGCCTGGCACGTGGCGAGCTCGAGCCGGCGGTGGTCATCGGGATTGCGTACGCCGGGTCGCAGAATGCCCGCAGCACGGACTTCACCCCCGTGCCGGACGACCGGATACCGGACAGCGGCGGTGCCTCCCAGTACTTCGATTTCGTCGAGCAGGAGCTGCTCCCCCACCTCGAGTCGCGGTTTCCGATCTCCCGGCGCAAGGAGGATCGCGCGCTGTTCGGACATTCCTTCGGAGGGCTCGCGGGAGCATACGCCCTCTTCGAGCGTCCGGAGCTGTTCGGCCGTTACGGGCTGGCGTCCCCTTCATTGTGGTACGGGGATGGCATCACCTACTCCTGGGAGGAGACGCGTGCCGCGGGCAGCCGCGAATGGCCGGTGACCATCTGGATGTCGACGGGCGCATGGGAGGGGGCGGAGATGGCCGGGGGCTTCGAGTTCCTCGACGAGAAGTTGCGCTCGCGGAACTACACGGGCCTGCGGTACGAGTCGGCGCTCATCCCGGCGCAGGGGCACCTTGGGAGCTTCACCGAGTCACTCCAGCGCGCGACCGAGTTCGTGCTGAAGAAGGAGGAGCAGCCATGACGATGGGACTCTCCCTGGCGACCGCGCTGCTCCTGGCGGGCGCCCCCGAGACGGACGTGCGGGTGGTGGATCAGGTCGATCTACAGCTCGACCTCATCAACTCCGCTGGAATCCCGCTGCCCACGCCCTTGTATTCCCTCGGGCTGGCGGTGCAGGTCCGGAAGGAGCTGCCGTGGGGTTTCTACCTGGGCCTGCGCGAGCACGCCGTGATGCCCTGGCACACACTCACCAGCTCCTCACAGGCTGCGCGCTTCGACACCCAGGCCATCGGCGGCATCGGCTGGCCGGTGGGCCGCTCGTGGCAGCTCTCCCTCGGGCTCCAGGCGGGAGTCCGCGTCGGATACACAGGAGGCCGGGTGTCCTACCAGGAGGGGCGCTACGCCTTTACGTACGACAACTGGGGCGCCCGGTTCTCCTCCCAGGCCATCCTCGGCTACCGACACAACCTGTCCGATTCGTTTGGCCTTACCGCGCAGCTCGCCTTCCCACTCACCAACATGATTGGCGAGCTCTTCGATGGCGACACGGGGCTGCTCTCGTTCGGCGTGGTGTGGCGGCCCGGCGCGTAGGACGTCAGGGGTACTTCGTCGAGAAGTCGCTGGACGGCCAGAAGAAGCCCCACTCTGTCTCGATGACCACCGGACCGCGAGCTTGCGCACCATGGACCTGGACACGCAGGTCCGTGGGCTTCTCCTTGATTCGCGCAGAGCCCCCGGGCCAGGGAGGCGTCGCGAGCAACACCTCGATGTCCGGGGTGGGCTCTGTCCGGTTCCGTTCCAGGCGGAGATCCGCGTACGGGCTGCTCGAGTCGGTGCCCTTTTCGATGCGGATCGTCATGTACATCGTCACCGGCCGTCCAGCGGCCACGATGCGCCGCAGGCGCCTGTAGTACCGCGGTGCGCGTATCAGCTGGAGCACTCCGAACACGACGGCAATGAGTCCCCAGAGCGGAAGTTGTCCGGGAAACTCCATGTGTTCGATGCGCTCTCCCATGTCGAGCTGCTCCAGGAAGCTGTGTCCGCCCACCAGGATGAGGGCCAGCCCGGTGAGGAGCCACCCGAGGCCCCAGCGGGAGGAGGAGACGATCTGTTGGTGGATCCAGTGCTGGAATTCGACCTGTCGGGCCTCGGCGGATAGCGGTACGGGGGGAATGTTCATGGGGCCCCGAAGCCATAGCTGCTCGGGGCGGTGGAGGAAAGCCCGCGTTGCTCAGAAGCCCAGCGTGCGGATGGCCTGGCGGATCGTATCCGCGCTCCGTTTCAGGCCCTCGCGCTCAGTGTCATTGAGCGGCATCTCCAGCACCGTCTCCACGCCCGTGCGGTTGACGATGCTCGGCACGCTCATGCACACGTCGCTGATGCCCTGGTAGCCCTCCAGCCGCGAGCTCACGGGCAGCACCCGCTGCTCGTCGTACAGCACCGCCTCGAGGATTTGAACCGTGGCCAGGCCGATGGCGTAGTTGGTGGCGCCCTTGCCCTGGATGATCTGATAGGCGGCGGTGCGGACGTCGTCGAAGATGCGGGTGCGGTCCTCCTCCGTCAGCCGGGAGTGCCCTGGCGCCGCCCATTGCGTCAGCGGAACCACCCCTACCGTCGCCGAGCTCCACAGGGGAATCTCCGAGTCCCCGTGCTCGCCCGCGATGAGGGCGTGCACGTTCTGCACCGCCACGTTCAGGTGGCGGGCAATCAGGAAGCGGAAGCGCGAGGAGTCCAGCACCGTTCCGCTGCCGAACACCCGCCGTGCCGGCAGGTCGCTCAGCTTCTGCACCACGTACGTCAACACGTCCACCGGGTTGGTCACCAGCAGCAGCAGCGCATTCGGGGCCACTTTCAGCAGTTGCGGTATGAGCGAGCGGCACAGCTCCACGTTCGAACCGGCCAGCTCCATCCGCGTCTGCCCCGGCTTCTGCTTGGCACCCGCGGTGATGACCACCACGTCCGCGTCCGCGCACACGCTGATGTCGTCCGAGCCCACCAGCGTGGCCATGGGCACGAACTGCAACCCGTGGTTCAGGTCCAGCACCTCCGCGTCCACCTTGGCCCGGTTGATGTCGTAGAGGGCGAGTTGCTTGGCCACTCCACGAATCATGGTGGCATAGGCAATGGTGGCCCCCACCGAGCCGGCTCCGACGATTGCGATCTTGTTCACACGCTCAGCCATAGGTGACGCAGCCAACCACATCCCGGCGTCGAGACTCCAGGCGCTTGGGACAGCAGGGTTGCGCATGCACCCTCTCCCAAAGGGAGAGGGGACTTCTTGTTACGCCGCGGCCGAGGGCCGGCACTCGGCGACGAGCACCGCCACTGCCTCGTCCCACGGCAGGTCGCGCTGCTCTCCGTCCCTCCTCCGCAACCGGAGGGCATTCTTCTCCACCTCCCGGTTACCCACCACGACGAGCCACGGTACGCCGGCGTGGTGCGCGTCGACGATCTTCCGGGACAGCGATTCGCCCCGGACATCCACGCTCGCGCGGCAGCCGACCTCGCGCAGCTTCGCGGCGAAGCGCTCGGCGTAACTGGCGGCCGCTTCACTCACCGCCGCCACCACCACCTGCTCCGGCGCGAGCCACGCGGGCAGCGAGCCCTCATGGTGCTCCAGCAGGATACCGATGAAGCGCTCCAAGCTTCCGAGCATCGCCCGGTGGAGCATCATCGGCCGGCGCTTCTGTCCCGAGGCATCCACGTAGCTCAGGTCGAACCGCTCCGGCAGCACCAGGTCGAGCTGGATGGTCCCGCATTGCCAGGCACGGCCGAGCCGGTCCTTCAGCACGAACTCCAGCTTGGGCCCGTAGAAGGCACCCTGGCCGGGCTGCATGAGGCATTTGAGTCCTACCTGTTTCGCCGCATCCAGGAGCAGGGACTCAGCCAGGTCCCACACCTCGTCACTTCCCGCGCGCTGGGCGGGACGGCTGGAGAAGGCCACCTCTACGTCCTCGAAGCCGAAGTCGGCATAGAAAGACTGGAGCGAGCGGCAGAAGCGGAAGACCTCCTCCCGCATCTGCTCCTCGGCACAGAAGACGTGGCCGTCATCCTGGGTGAACTGGCGCAGGCGGAACAGGCCGTGGAGCGCTCCGCCTGGCTCGTTGCGGTGCACCAGCCCGAACTCGCCCAGCCGCAAGGGCAGGTCCCGGTAGCTGGGGGCCATGCGGTGCACGAGCTGGATGTGGCCGGGGCAGCTCACCGGCTTCACCGCGAGGTGCCGCTCGCCCTCTCCGACGAGCTGGAACATGTTCTCGCGGAAGTTCTCCCAGTGGCCGCTGCGCTCCCAGATGGGCTGGGAGAGGATTTGAGGGGTCCTCACCTCGCTGTAGCCCTCGCGTTGCATCTGCTGCCGGACGCGGCTCTCGATGAGCCGGTAGAGCAGGTAGCCGCGCGGGTGCCAGAAGACCATGCCGGGGGCCTCCTCCTGCAGGTGGAAGAGGTCCAGGCGCTGGCCGAGGGAACGGTGGTCGTGTTCGTCGAGCATTGCGTACTCCGATACGGGAAAGAGGCCTTCCGGTCGGAGCACTGAGCGCTTGCACGGACGCCCCGGCCGGTGAAGGCGGGGCAGGGAACCGTGCGTTCGTCAGCTCACACGCACGAGTCCACTCCCGCCGGTTGAGTGGCGGTGGTGGTCGTCGTGGTCGTAGCGCTGAAGAAGCTCACGTGACGCAAGGTGCGCGTGCACGCATTTTTTGTCAAGCCGGGTTGCGGTGACTGTCCGGCCGCCGTGCACGGAGCGCGGCGGGCGAGGTGAAGCGTTGTCAGGCGCGGTGCTGCTCGTGCGTCACTTGCTGATCGCGAGCCATTCCGTGAGCCGCTCCGGCGTCCGGCGGGCTCCCATGGCACGGGCGTAGTCGAGCGCCGTGCGGCCCTCGGCGTCCCTGCGCTCCGGCGACGCGCCCCGTGCGAGCAACAGCTCGAGCACCTCCACCTGGTCGAACATCGCCGCGAACATGAGAGGCGTCTTGCCGTCGGGTCCCGAGCCATCCACCCGGGCCCCGTAGTCCAGCAGCAGCCGGGCCATGGTGGCGTTCCCCTTGAAGGCGACTCCGGCCAGCGGCGTCTGTCCGCGATCGTTGGTGCGCTCTGGGTCGGCTCCTCGCTCCAGGAGGGCCAGGGCAACGCCCTCCTGGCCGAGGTAGCTGGCGAGCATCAGCAGGGTGTCCCCCTTCTCGTTGCTGAGGTTGACGGGCAGCCCCGAGTCGACGAGCCACGCCAGGTTGGCCGTCTCCCCGGCCCTCGCGTGCTGGAACGCCATCCGCGCCAGGGCCATCACGTCGTCGTCCGTCACCGTCATCTGCGAATCAGGAGTCTGGTTCTTCATGGAGAGAGCCTCGAGAAAGGGGGAAGGGGAGGGGAACTCAGCGCGAGCGGCGCTTGTCGTGAACGGCCTTCGCCACGCGCGCGCCGTACTCCTCGTCGGCGTTGCGGAAGTGGGCGATGCTGCGCGTGATGACGTCTTCGCGGCTCACCTGGGACAGGCTGCCCGAGATGTTCTCCACCAGGCGCTGGCGCTCCGGCTCGCTCATCAGCCGGTAGAGGTTGCCGGCCTGCACGAAGTCGTTGTCCTCGGCGTGCCGCACCGGGACGTAGGTGCCCGTGGAGCCGGTGACGGAGACCCCGAGGCCCGTGGCGTCATGGGTCTGCGCGGGGCCGTTGTAGCTGTTCGGCTCGTAGTTCTTGCTGCGCCCGCCGTTGCCGTCGAAGGTCATGGTGCCGTCACGGCCGTAGTTGCGCGCGCCGCCCTGGACGCCCTTGGGCGAGTTCACCGGCAGGCGGGTGTGGTTGATGCCGAGCCGGTAGCGCTGCGCATCTCCGTAGGCGAAGAGGCGCGCCTGCAGCATGCGGTCTGGCGAGGGGCCAATGCCCGGCACGAAGTTGCTCGGGTCGAGCGCTGCCTGCTCCACGTCAGCGAAGTAGTTGTCCGGGGCTCGGTTGAGCACCAGCTTGCCCACCTCGATGAGGGGGTAGTCCTCGTAGGGCCACACCTTGGTGAGGTCGAACGGGTTGAAGCGGTAGGTGGGCGCGTCGGCCTCGGGCATCACCTGCACCTTGAGCGTCCACGAGGGGAGCTCGCCGCGCTCGAGCGCCTGGTAGAGGTCGCGCTGGTGGTGCTGCGGATCCTTCCCGCCAATGGCCGAGGCCTCATCGGAGGAGAGGGTGCGGATGCCCTGGTCGGTCTTGAAGTGGAACTTCACCCAGAAGCGCTCGCCCTTCGCGTTCACCCATTGGAAGGTGTGCGAGCCGAAGCCGTCCATGTGGCGCAGCGTCGCGGGGATGCCCCGGTCACCGAAGAGCCAGGTGAACTGGTGCGTGGCCTCGGGCGAATGGGAGAAGAAGTCCCACTGGTTGTCGGGCTCCTGGCAGTTGGTGAACGGGTCGTACTTCTGCGAGTGGATGAAGTCCGGGAACTTGATGCCGTCGCGCAGGAAGAAGACGGGCGTGTTGTTGCCCACCACGTCCCAGTTGCCGTCCTCGGTGTAGAAGCGGACCGCGAAGCCGCGGGGGTCTCGCGCGGTGTCGGG
This sequence comes from Archangium lansingense, assembly GCF_026626635.1. Taxonomy (GTDB): domain Bacteria; phylum Myxococcota; class Myxococcia; order Myxococcales; family Myxococcaceae; genus Archangium; species Archangium lansingense. Next base: position 10,591,080 of record NZ_JAPNKA010000001.1, on the reverse strand, counting down.
CGCGCCCTTGGAGCCGGCCACGGTGGAGAAGCGCAGGAAGACCTCGGTGCGCTTGCCCTTCGTGTCGAAGAGCTTCATGAGCGTGTAGCGGGAGATGTCCGGGTTGGTCACCTCGAAGTAGCCGTAGGCGCCCGAGCCCACCGCGTGCACCACGCGCTCCGGGATGCGCTCGCGGTTGAAGCGGGCGAGCTTCTCGAGCAGGTGATGGTCCTGAAGGAGCACCGGCCCCAGGGCGCCGGCGGTCTGCGAGTGCTGGTTGTCGGAGACCGGAGCACCGGCCTCGGTGGTCAGACGGGGACGATTGGACACGAGATGTTCTCCCTGCGAGTGGCGTCAGTTCGTGTGTGACGTCGCAGAAAGTAGAGAGCGCGCGCTGATTCGGCCAAGACATCGTCCAGATGGGATTGATAGGGTGGGGTTATCAGTTAGGCCAGAGCCATGCCCTCCCTGAACGACATCTCGCTGAGGCAGTTGGAATATCTCGTCGCCGTCGCCGACCTGCTGGGCTTCCGGCGGGCGGCCGAGCGGTGCCATGTCTCCCAGCCCGCCTTGAGCGCGCAGATTCAACAGCTCGAGGACGTGTTGGGGGTGAAGGTCTTCGAGCGGGACAAGCGCCGGGTGTTGCTGACGCCCGCGGGGGAGGAGTTGGTGGCGCGGGCCCGCCGGGTGCTCACCGAGGCCGGAGATATCCTGTCCGCTGCGTCTCGGCTGGCGGATCCCTTCGCGGGGCCGCTGAGCCTGGGGGTCATCCCCACCATCGCGCCCTATGTGCTGCCCGAGGTCATCCCCGCCCTGGTGAAGCAGTACCCCCGGTTGAAGTTGCGCCTGCGCGAGGACAAGACGGAGGTGCTCGTGCAGGACCTGGCGGAGGGGAGGCTGGATGCGGCCCTGCTCGCGCTCGTTCCCGAGGTGGGAGAGGTGGAGCACGCGGTCATTGCGGAGGACCCCTTCGTCGTCGCGGCGCCCCCCGGGCACCCGCTGGAGAAGAAGAAGCAGGTGCGGTTTCAGGACCTGGATGAGGAGAACGTGCTCCTGCTGGAGGACGGCCACTGCTTCCGGGGACAGGCGCTCGCCCTGTGCACACGCATCGGCGCGCGCGAGGTGGACTTCCGGGCCACCAGCCTCACCACCCTGGCGCAGATGGTGATGTCGGGCGCAGGAGGCGTCACGCTGCTGCCCGCGCTCTCGGTGCCCATCGAGAACCGGCTGGGCCAGCTCGTGGTGCGTCCCTTCGCGGACCCGATGCCGAGTCGCACCCTCGCTCTGGTGTGGCGCCCCGGCTATCCCCGGGCCGATGCGCTCCGAGCACTCGTCGGCACGCTTCGCTCCGTGTGGCCCGGGAACAAGGCAGTCGCGAAGCGCTCGTGACGCGCTCTTCGGGCCCGATCGCGAGCAACTGGTCCGACCATCGGACCAGTTGGTGAAGCGCGCGCCCGGGAGGCCGGTCGGGCCCGGTGTTCCGAAAGTTGTCCAACTGTTGGACAAGTTCGCGAAGAGCGCCTCCGGCGGGTTGCCGGAGTCCTGCTTCGGAGGGCTCAGCGCATCGAGTACGTCAGGCGCATCGGCTGCCCGTTGCGCTCCACCTCCAGTTCGATGTGTGAGGACTCTCGCAGCTTCTGGAAGGCCTCGAGTCCACGCTCCGCGCTGGCGAGCGAGAGCCCGTTGATGCGCTGCAGGACGTCCCCGTTCTGGAGGCCGATGCGGCTGTAGAGCGAGCCTTGCCGGATAGAGAACAGCTTGAAGCCCTGGGGCTCCCCGTTGCGCATGGCGGGGATGACCCGCGCCTGCATGAGCAGTTCACTGGGGTTGGCGAGCACGACATCCAAGTCCTTGCGCGAGACTTCGTAACTCTGAGGGCCGAGCTGCCGGACATCGATGGAGGACTTCGGGTCCGTGGAGGCCGGCGCCGTAGCAGCGCGCGGCTCCACGGGTGGGGGAAGTGCATCCGTCGCCGTGGGGTTGATGTATTCCAGCCGTCCCGAGTTCATCAGCAGCACCCGCGTGCGCTCGATAGCCACCACCTGGGCACCCAGGATGTCACCGCCCATCCACACCGAGCGTGTGCGGTGCGTGGAGCCCTCGTACACGGAGGCGAAGGTGGCGGTGGGATGGGTCCCGATCATCGTGCCCAGCAGCTTCAGGCCCAGCGTGTTCGGCGCCGCCTCGTCTTCGGAATCCGGAGGGGGAATGACCTCCTCGCGCAGCTTGTCCGGCAGTCCCAGGAGGCGGGCGAGCGGTGCCAGGGAGAGCGGTGTCTGCATCTCCTCCTTGGGTGCACGTGCCTTCCTGGGCGGCTCCTCGATGGATGGGAGGGGCTGGAGCCAGGCGTCCACCACCGAATTCACGGAGTGCGCGGCCACCATGCATGTGCACGCGATGCAGAGCAGCGTGAGCACATGGAATGTAGGGCGGATGAGCGTGGACATGAGTGGCCTCCTGAGCGGGTGCGTGGATGCACTCCCCCAGAGCAAGGCCGGGACCAACGGCTGCGCCACGGGCTGCCCCAGAGGGAAGAGGGGGGCTCTTCCCCGCGTGCCACCCCCCGCGAGCGCGACAACCTGTCAGAGGTGTTTCGCGGGGCGTGACAGCCCGTCGTTCTCATCCACCTCTCAGGGGAGCTCGAAGGTGACCCGGGGCTTCCCGGGGAGCCTCTCGTCCAGATACTCGGCCAGCACCCGGCGGGTGCGCAGCGCTTCGTCCCCGGCGAGCTCCTTCAGCTCCGCCAGGTACGTCAGGCCCTCGAACGCATGGACCTCGGCGACGCCGAAGTCGATGAAGCACGCCAGCTCGTCCGCTCCTGCCTCCATCAGCCGGTCCACCATGGGCAGGCACGAGGTGGGCGTGCCAATCAGCGCACTCATCCGGTAGTGCTGCTCGAAGGCGAAGGTGGCCAGCGAGTCGAGCCACTTCGGGTCGTCGATGTCCACCTGGATGTCCAGGCTCCGGACGCGCATTTGCTGGAGCCGCAGGTGCGTGCGCAGGTAGTGCGTGAGTGGCCCGCGGACCCGATCGAGCACTTCGCCGGAGTCCCGCCCCACGAAGGTGTGCAGCATGACTGACACCGTGCCCGCCGCCGGGTCGTGCCCCGCTCGCGCCCGGGCCGCACGGTAGAGGGCAATCTTCTCCCGCACCTCTTCCACCGGTTGCGAGGCCAGCGAGGTCAGCACGTGGAAGCCCAGCTCGCCCGCCTTCTCGAAGAGCTCGGGGTTGCCGGGGCAGGTGAGCCACACTGGCAGCTCGGGCTGGACCGGCCTGGGGAAGGTGCGGAGCTGGACCTCGTTGCCCGCTCCGTCCCGGGTGGCCACGGCACCGCCGCGCCAGAGCTCTCGCACCTGCTCGAGCGAGCGGAAAAGCACCTCGCGCTTGTCCTCGAAGTTGTCCGGCGCCAGCGCGAAGTCGCTGGGCATCCAGCCGGACGTCACCGACAGGCCTACCCGGCCCTTCGACAGGTTGTCGATGACCGACCACTCCTCCGCCACCCGGAAGGGATTGTGCAGGGGCAGCACGACGCTGCCGGAGCGCAGGGCGATGCGCTCGGTGATGGTGCTCAGCGCGGCGCTCAGCACCGAAGGATTCGGGTAGAGCCCTCCGTGCTCGTCGAAGTGGCGCTCGGGCGTCCAGATGGCCGTGAAGCCGTTGCGGTCCGCGAACTTCGCGCCGTCGAGATAGAGGCGGTACTTGTCGCTCGTGCCAGCGCCCTCGTTGGCGAAGAAGAAGAGGCCGAAGCCGGGTTTCTTCCGGGCCGCGCCCGCCGGACGCGCGGGCTCCACGCGGGCCACGAGTGCGCCAGAGCCCGGAGCCTTCGCATCAGGAACCACGGACACTCGGGCTACCGCCGGGTGCTGCGCGAGAACGGCCTCGACCTCGGTTGCTCCGAAGCTCTTGCCTACCGTGATTGAGCTCGCCACCGGGCCCGCCGGGACTTCCACCAGCTTCACGGGCGGCGAGAGCGCGGACAGTTCCTGCTCCGCTCGGAGCGCCAGCTCCTCCATCAGTGTCCCGAGGTGGCCGGCGGCGTGGGCCACCGCGGCGGAGGCGAGCTGCTCGGGGTCGTAGTGGAACCGCAGCTCCAGCCGGGGCCCCTGCGCGGCGCGGACGACGAGCGGAGCGGGGAGCGCCGCGTCATGGATGATGGAGTGGAAGCCGAGGCTCCTGGCAAGAGGTCCTAGCGCTTCGTCCTCGGTCTCGGTGGTGACGATGCTCTCGAAGAGTGGCCTGTCCTCCGGGACGTCGAGCCAGCTTCGGAGCTGGGAGGGCGCGAGGTAATCGGAGGCACGTGTCTCGGAGTGCTCGGCCTGGAGTCCTCGGAGCCAGCGCAGCAGCGTGCCCCGTGAGGGTACTTGGAGGCGGCAGGGCATGAGGGTGGCGAAGCGCCCCACCAGGGGACCGCCGCCGGACAGTGCGGGCGGGAGTCCAGATGTGAAGGTACCGAAGAGCAGATCATCTCCCTGTCCATGCTGGTGGAGGAGCACTGCCCATGCGGCCTGGAGCAGCGTCGAGAGGTCCAGCATGTGCTGCCGCAAGAACGCCTGCACATGAGCGGTGGCCGCGGGACTCAGGAAGAACCGCTGCAACGACACTCCCTCTCCCTCTGGGAGAGGGTCGGGGTGAGGGTCTTCCCGCCGTGCCACGTACCACGCCTCGGGAAGCCCTGAACGCCGCGCGCCCCGGAGCAGCTCCCGGACCCGCTGTTCCGCCTCGTGCGCGTCCTGTTGCTCGAACCAGGCCATGAAGTCCCGCTGGGGCCGACTCTTCCCGAGCCCCGGCTCGCTCCCCTCGCGAGCAGCGCGGTAGAGCAGGAACAGCTCCCGGAGGCAGACGCGTGCCGAGCCCTCATCGAGGATGAGCGGGTGGTACGTGAGGACAACCGCGCCCGTCTCCGGTGAGGTGCGCAGCACAGTGGTGCGGAACAGGGGCGCGTTCGCGGGATTCAGGGGCCGCCGCCGGTCCTCCGTCTCTTCTTCCAGGCGGGGCTCGACCTTCTCTCGCACCACCTGCACGGGCTCGTTCATGCCCTGGGCAAAGAAGGCGGTGCGCAGGGTGGTGTGGCGGGCGAGGAGCTGACGCAGGGCGGACTGGAGAGCCGTCTCGTCCAGCCCCTGGCGGAAGCTCCAGTGCAGGTGGGCGAGCCGGGCCTCTGGTGCCGAGGGCCGCGAGAGAAGCTCTCGCTGCACAGGCGAGAGCCGGTAGACATCCTGGACGTTCTTCATGGGAGGGCGGCCTGCAGGTAGCGGGCGAGCTCCGACACGAGGGGCTCGGCCATCACGGAGTAGTGGTCACCCGGCATCCTGATGAGCTGAGGTGGCTGCTGCGTCACGGTGTCCCAGCCGCCCATCGGTCCCGAGGCAGCCGCGAGCGCGCCGTCCTCCGGGCGGAAGAGGAGGACTCGCGCGGGGTGGCTCCGGTTGGGCACGTACTCCTGGAAGGCGCGGGCGTGGGCCCGGTAGACGCCGAAGCGGGCCCTCAGCACCTCGGGCCCCACGCCGGGAGGCAGCGCGCCCACGCTCCGGGCCCGCTCTCCCAGCAGGGCGAGCCGTGCCTCGGCATCGAGCGGCGCGAGCTCCTCGGCCGAGAGGGTGAGCTCGTGTCCGGCGATGCGCCCCAGCTCCATCGCGAAGCCTAAGAGCAGGGTCGTGTCATCGAGCCGTGCGGGTCCGGCTCCGGGCTGAAGCGTCGGTACCCAGCTGTCGATCAGCGCGACGAGCTCAACAGTCTGCCCAAGCCGAAGCAGCTCGCGCGCCATCTCGAAGACGACCAGGCCACCCATGGACCAGCCCGCGAGGAAATAAGGGCCCTCGGGCTGTACCTTGCGCAGGACCTCGAGGTAGGCCGCCGCCATGGCCTCGAGTGAGGTGAAGGGCTCGCGGGTGCCATCGAGCCCCGGAGCTTCGAGACCGTAGAGGGGCTGCTCCATCCCCAGCCGTCGGGAGAGCGGCACGTAACAGAGTGCGCTGCCACCGATGGGGTGCACACAGAAGAGAGGCCGCCGCTTGCCTCGGGTCTGGATGGGAACGAGTGGTGTCCAGTCCGTGGTGGCCGAGGGCTCCTGGCGCAGCAGCTCGGCGAGCCGCTCGACGGTGGGGTGCGTGAAGAGCACCGACAGAGGCAGGGTGCGGCCCATCCGTTTGGAGACCTGGGACAGCAAGCTCATCGCGAGCAGCGAGTGCCCTCCCAGCGCGAAGAAGCTCTGGTCGATGCCCACCGGCCGCACGTTCAGCAGCTCCTCCCAGAGCTCGACGAGCCGCAGCTCCACGGCGTCACGTGGAGCCGTGGGAGGCGTCTCGGGAGCGCGGGCGCCAGTGGGGACGGGCAGGGCCTTGCGGTCCACCTTGCCGTTGGGGGACAGCGGCAGGACGTCCAGCACCACCACGGCCGAGGGCACCATGTGCGCGGGCAGCTGCTCTGAGAGAAAGGCACGCAGCGTCTCCGCCTCTGGGGAGTGGCCCGCGCCCGGCACGACGTAGGCTACCAGGCGTCTGTCACCCGGCACGTCCTCGCGAGCCACCACCACCGCCTCCTTCACGGAGGGGTGCTCCAGGAGCCGTGATTCGATCTCCCCCGTCTCGATGCGGAAGCCGCGGATCTTCACCTGGTGGTCGGCGCGGCCGAGGAACTCGATGCGGCCATCGGGCAGGTACCGGGCGATGTCGCCCGTCCGGTACATCCGCTCCCCCGGCTCGTGGCCGAAGGGGTTGGGGAGGAAGCGCTCCGCGGTGAGCTCCGGCCGGTGGAGGTAGCCCGCCGCGAGCCCGTCGCCGCCGATGTAGAGCTCTCCGGGCACGCCCACTGGCACGGGCTGGAGCTGCCCATCCAGCAGGTACACCTGGGTGTTGGCGATGGGCCGGCCGATGGAGACGGTGCGCTCTACCTGTCCTGGCTCCTTCATCACGTAGCAGGTGGTGAAGGTGGAGCTCTCTGTCGGTCCATAGCCGTTGATGACCCAGCCCGCACGCGAGAGTCTCTCCCTCACCCGGCCCGGTGGAATCACGTCACCGCCGGCGAGCACCTGGCGCACGGAGTCCAGGGCCTCGGGGTGGTACGCCACCATCTGGTCGAAGAGGGGCGCCGTTAGCCACAGCGTCGTCACCGCGAACCGCTCCAGCACCCGCCCCAGCTCCTCGAGCGAATGCATGTGCGGAGGGCACACCGCCAGCTTCGCTCCATGCAGCAGGCTGCCGAAGAGCTCGAAGGCCGAGGTATCGAAGGAGATGGGGGACAGCAGCAGGAACGTCTCTCGCGGCCCGGTCTCGAAATAGCCGGTGTCCATCGCCATGCGCATCACGCCGCGATGAGGCACGCACACGCCCTTGGGCCGTCCCGTCGAGCCCGAGGTGTACATGACATACGCGAGATCCATAGGGCCGATGCCCGCGGACGGTGGTGGTTCCTCGCGCAGCGCGGCGAGCTTCTCCCGGTCCTCGTCCATGAGCACTCGCCGCTCGCCGCCCGCGGGCAGTAGCTCCGCCAGGGAGCGCTGGGTAACGAGCACGGAGACGCGGGCTTGATCCAGCATGAAGGCCAGGCGCTCGCGGGGATAGGCGGGGTCCAGGGGAAGGTAGGCACCGCCCGCCTTGAGGATGCCGAGCACGCCCACCACTGTTTCCGGCGAGCGCTCCAGACACAGGCCGACGATGGCGCCGCGCCCCACCCCGAGCGAGCGCAGGTGCCACGCGAGCTGGTTGGCGCGCCGGTCCAGCTCCCGGTACGTGAGGCGTGCGCTTTCGGCCTCCACTGCTACGGCGTCGGGGGTCCGGGCTACCTGGGCCTCGAAGACCTCGTGCAAGCAGGCGTCGCGAGGGAAGGGCCGCGTGGTGTCGTTCCACTCCACCAGCAACTGGCGTCGTTCCTCCTCCGTTACCAGGGGCAGCTCGCGCAGCCGCCGCTCCGGGTGCGCCACCATGCCCTCGAGGAGGACTCGCACGTGCCCCAGCATCCGGTCGATGGTGGCAGTGTCAAAGCGGCCCGTGTCGTGGACGAGCTGCAACTCCAGCGTCTCGCCCAGGTCCGCCACGAAGGTGAGGGGATGGCCCGTTCGGGGGTCCGCGTATCCGATACCGTCTAGAGACACCGTCCCTCCGGCGATGGGCGCGAGCTTCGGCTTCGGGCCGCCGTGGATGGCAATGACGCTCTGGAACAACGGCTGCCCACGTGGCACCTGGCCGAGGCCCTGTACCTCTACGAGCGAGAGCTGATCATACCGGCGCGCGGCGACCTGGTCCGCCTGGAGCTGCTTGAGCCAGGGGATGAGCCGGGCCTCGGGAGGCACCGCCGTGCGCAGCACCAGCGTGTTGATGACGAGCCCCAGCATCATCTCGGAGCCGGGGAGGGACGGAGAGCGGCTGGACGTCACGTTGCCGAAGGCCACGTCGCTCTCTCCGCTGTAGCGGGAGAGCAGCAGGGCCCAGGCCCCCTGTACGAGTGTGCCCGGTGTGAGCTGATGCTGCCGCGCGAGCGCCGTGAGCCACTCCACCGTGGTGGCGGGGACCTGGAGTGAGCGGGCGGCATAGGTCGCATCCGCCTGGAGTGGCAGCTCCGCGCCACGGTCCACCCAGAAAGGTGTCGGTGCGGTGAAACCCTGGAGCGCCTGTCTCCAGTACTGCTCTGACTCTGCCCGGTCGCGCTTCGATTGCCAGGCGATGAAGTCTCGGAAGGGGCGGACCGGCTCCAGCTCCGGCTCTCGCTCCTGGGAGAGCGAGTCATAGTGGAGGGCCAGCTCCCTCAGGCACAGCGGCAGCGACCAGCCGTCGAGCAGCAGGTGGTGGTAGCTCCACAGGCACCGGTACAGCTCCGGCCCGAGCTGCAGGACGGTGAAGCGCATGAGGGGCGCCGCGGAGAGGGTGAAGCCCCTCTGCCGATCGGTGCTGAGCAGGGCGGCCCACTTCGCTTCCTGCTCGCCCTCCGTCAGGCCCTGCCAGTCCTGCTGCTCCCAGGGGATCTTCACCTCGCGGCGCACGGCCTGGATGGGCTCGGCGAGTCCCTCCCAGAAGAAGGCGGTGCGCAGTACGGCATGGCGCTCCACCATCCGTTGCAGGGACTGGCGCAGCAGCGCGGCATCGAGCGGCCCGCGCCAGAGCCAATACACCTGCTCCACGTAGGTGCCTCCGCGTGGCGAGTAGAGGCTGTGGAACAGCATGCCCTGCTGCATCGGCGAGAGCCGGTAGACATCATCGACGTTCTTCATCGCTTCCTCGGGGATGCTGTGCGGTCACTCGTCGGACTGGTCGGCCTGCTCGAGCAGGAAGGCGAGGGTGTCCATCTGCGCCTCGTCCAGCCGGGCCAAGGGGAAGTCGGAGGCTGTGAGGGCGGCGCGGGTGTCCTGGCCGCCGGCGCTCAGCGCGCGCAGCGCACCGAGGAGCTCCGTGGCGAGCTGCTCCACGTCCGAATCACGGCAGGCACCCTGGGTGTAGGTACAGCGCACGTGGAGCTTGCCGCCGGACAGACAGCCTTCGAGCACCAGCGCGTGCCCGCCTGATGAGCATTGGCTGGAGAGCCCTTCTGGGAGCTCCTCGCCCGCGCTCAGGAGTCGCAACTCCACCTCGGCGTGGGAGCGTGCGCCGCCTACCGGGAGCTGACGGACCTGTTCCTTGATGGTCTTGAGGAGCGCGACCTCATCGGAGCCCTCGGGGGTCTCGAGTCGCAGCGGCCAGCTCACGTCGAAGCAGCCCACCGTGCGGGAGCAGTCGAGGCCATCGAACGCTCCGCGCCCATCGCGGGTGAAGTCGACGCAATGCGCGCGCCCACCCGTCCAGGCCGGGAGCGCTCGGGCCAGTCCCATGAGCAGGGCCTCGCCCAGATCGGCGCGCCAGGCGCTCGTGAGCTTCTCGCGGAGCGTTCGCGTCTCCTCTGCGGAGAGCGACACCGTGAGCTCGCGCAGGGGTCCTCGCTCAGTGCGTTCCAGGGGCAGGCGCGTGAAAGTCCCTGATGGCTCCGAACGCGAGGCGCTATCCGCGCTCCGGGATGCGGCGGTCTCCGCCAGGCGCTCCGCCCAGCGCTTGAACGAGGCGGTCTTCGGGCGCGGGCTCTCGCCGTCCTTTCGCCGCAGGGCCTCCTTCAGATCCTCGGCCAGGATGCGCCACGAGGTGGCGTCGAGGGTGAGCGCGTGGCCGGCCAGCAGGAGGCGATCCTCCTGTCCGAGGCGGTGGACGAGCGCTGCCGCGAGCAGCGTTCCCTGGCCCGGGTCGAGTTTCTCTCGGAGCTGCTTCTCCATGTCCTCGGGTCGCATGCCGGGGTCACTCTCCAGGAGCGGCACGGCTATCCCTGGGGGTATGCCCTCTTGCTTCCAGTCCAGGCCCTCCCGGATGAAGCGGTGGCGGAGCGCATCGTGCTGGGAGAGCAGCTCCCCGAGAACCTTCTCCACCCGGATCCGCTCGAAGGTCCCGGGGAGATCGAGCCAAAGCACTCGGCTCGCCTTGGCGACAGGCGGAGGGGCTTCTCCCAGGAGGCGGTGCTGCTCCGGCGTGAGAGGCACTGGGCCCACCACTGGACCCTGGAGCGTTAGCAGTCCGTCCAGCACCCGGGCGAGCTGCGCGATGGTCGAGCTCTGGAAGAACTGCTCCGGGTTGAGCTGGAGTCCCTGCCGGCTTCCCTTGGCCATGATCTGGATGGCCATGACGGAGTCGCCTCCGAGCTCGAAGAAGTCGTCGTGGACGCCAATGCCCTCGATGCCCAGCACCTCTTGCCAGGCGGCGGCGAGCTTCTGCTCGAGCTCGTTGCGGGGTGCCTCGTAGGCCGTCTTGAGGCCTGGCCGGGGCTGGAGCCCGCTCTCCGCACTCGGACCACCCACCGCCTCGGCGATGCGCTCGCGGACGACCTCGTCGGTGCGCTCCTGGGTGGCCCTCAAGTCTCGTACCGAGACCACCACCTGCGGCATGACCCGCGCCGCCAGCAGCCGTTCGAGCGCGGCCACGCCTTCGTGCGGAAGAATCTCCTGCCGTTCGTTCTCGGGCCGCCCGGTGCTGGGCTCCGCTTCCTGCTCCGAGGTGGCCAGCGCTCGAAGCTCGGCGGCGGGGTCGTTCACCCGCTTCTGGGTCAACCGCTCCACCTCGGCGACAACCCGGCCCTGCTCGTCCATCAGCACGGCCTCGAAGGCGAGCGTCTCGCCGTCGGAGCCCGCCTGCTCCAGGTAGCGCGCGTGGGCGTGGATGCGTCGCGGAATGGGACCGAGGAAGCGCAGGCGCCCATAGCCAAACGGTAGGTAGAAGCCGTGCTCGGCGAGGAAGCTCTTCGCCATGCCCGAGGTCCGGTCCATGAGCGAGGGGTGGAAGAGCATCCGCTCGAAGTCGGCGGAGAACTCCGGCTGGAGCTCCAGGGTGACGAGCAGCTCGCCCTGGCCAACGTGGAGCTGACGGACGCTGCGCCACCGGGGCCCGAGGTCCTCCTCGTACTCGGCCTCGAAGGAGGCGGGCGTGTGGCCGCACCGGCGGCGGAGCGCGTCGAGGTCGACGGCTCGGGGCTCCGGAGCGTCGATGAACCGGGCGTGGCCGGTGGCATGGGCGGTGGCCTTGCCGGTGCCGTCCTTCGGTTGCGAGCGCACGACCCAGCGGTAGTCCTCGCCCTCCTTCTCGATGACGAGCCGGATTTCGCGTGTCTCGCCGTCCGGCACGCGCAGCGGGAAGAGGAAGAAGGTATCCACCAGCTCGAGCGCCTTGCCCTGGGCGGCCCGGCCGGCGAGCGCGGCCCGGACCAGCTCGAACCAGGCGACGCCGGGGACGGTGGGAACGCCGACGATGCGGTGCTCGTCCACCACCCAGCGGGAGGGGCCATTGCCGATGTCGCTGGCGAAGACGAGGCGCTCCGGAGTGTCCACGAGACAGCGGTGGAGGAGGGGATGGTCGAGCACGCGGAGCGGCGCCTCTTCGCGGGAGCCCTTGCGCGCGGCCATGCCGACCTCGTCCCAGGCGCCCCAATTCACCGCGACCGCGTGGATGCCCGTGCGCGAGTGCCAGGAGCGCAGGAAGGCATCCAGGAAGGTGTTGGCTGCTGTGTAGTCCACCTGGCCGAGCCGGCCGACGACGGAGGACAGCGAGGAGCAGGCCACGAGGAAGTCGGGCCGGGTGCCCTCGATTGCGGCCGCGAGCACCTGCGTCCCCTTCACCTTGGGGGCGAGCACAGCGGCGGCGGCCTCGGGCGTCTTGAGCTGGATGAGGCCTCCGCCCGGAACGCCCGCCGCGTGAATGACGCCATGGAGCGCACCGAAGCGTTCCCGGGCCGCGGCCACGACTCCGCGCATCACCTCCAACTCGGTGACATCCGCGCGGCACACCAGCACCTCCGCGCCTAGCTGCTCGAGCCGCTGGACGGCGCGAATCCTCCGGCGCGTCTCCTCCTGGCCGGGAGTGTCGAGGAGCCGCGGCCACTCCTCGCGCGGAGGAATCCCGGTGCGGCTGGTGAGCACGAGCCGCGCCTTCACCCGGGTGGCGAGGGCCTCGGCGAGCGAGAGCCCCATGCCGCCGAAACCGCCGGTAATAAGGTAGACGCCGCGCTCGCGCAGGGGCGGCGTCCCCTCGGCGATGTGGAGCGGTTCGAAGCTCTGCACCCAGCGGCGGTTGTGGCGGTAGGCGACCACCGGCTCCTCGGAAGCGGAGGCGGCCTCGGCGGCGAGCAGCTCGGCGAGCCGGTCGAAGTGGAGGCTGTCCGCGGGAGGCAGCGAGACGTCCACGCTCCGGCAACGGAGGCTGGGGTACTCGCGGGGGATGACGCGGACCGGGCCGAGCACCGTGGCCTGCTCGGGCCACACCAGGTCTCCGCCGGTGACCTCCTGCATGCCGTTGGTCACGGTCATCAGGTGCACCGGGCGCTCCAGGCCCTGGCTTCCGAGTGCCTGGGCCAGCAGCAGCAGGCTGTGGAAGGAGCGGGAGAGGACGTCTTCGGAGGAGACACCGGTGGCTTCGGGGGTGAGGCCAAAGAGGTGGAGGATGCGCTCCGGGGAGCGTCCCTCGGTGCGCAGCTCCGAGAGCAGGGCGGCATGGCCCTCGCGGGTGAGGGCCAGCTCGAAGGTGTCTGCCCCCGTGCGCCGGAAGGTGCGTCCCAGCCGGGCCTCGACCACCTCCGCGCCCTGTTGCCGCAGCCGCTCGGCGATGCGCGCACCGAGCCCAGCTCCATCTGTGAGGAGCAGCCATGTCGTGGGCTTCGTCCCTGCACCCGAAGGCTTCGGGGCAGCCGCGGGCACCGACTCCTTCCAGACCGGCAGGTAGAACCAGCTCGCCAGGTCCGTTCGTTTCTCGAGCGAACCCACCGGAGCAGACAGCGAGGCGCGAAGCTCGACCCAGTGCCGTTGGCGCTCGAAGGGGTAGGTGGGTAGCGACAGCCGGTGGCGTGTCTCAGCGGAGTAGAGACCCGGGGCGTCCACCCCGTACAGCCAGAGCTGGCCCACGGTGCGCAGCAGGTGCTCTACGTCCGAGGTGCGCTGCTCGTCGGGAGCCGGCAGGCAGCTCAGCACCGCCATGTCCGGCTTCTTGCGCGGGTGCCACCGTGCGAGCGTGCGCAGGGCTCGCCCTGGACCCACCTCGAGCAGGATGGCCTTGTCCTCCTTCAGCAGCTCCTCCAGCCCCTCGGCGAAGCGCACGGGACGGCGCAGGTGCTCGGCCCAGTAGCCCGGATCCATGGCCTGCTCCGCGGAGAGCCACGTGCCCGTCGTGCCGGACAGGAAGCGGAGCTTGGGCGGGTTCCGCTTCACTCGCGCCACTGCCTCGCGGAAGGGCGCCACCGCGGAATCAACCCGGGCGCAGTGGAAGGCATGGGAGGTGTGCAGCCTGCGGCACGTCACCGAGCGCTCCCCGAGCCGCCGCTCCAGTGCGTCGATGGCCTCGGTGGCACCCGCGGCCACGCACGAGGACGGGCCGTTCACCGCGGCGATCTCCAGCTCCTGCCCGAGCAACGGCAACAGCTCGCGCTCCGGGAGCTGGACGGCGAGCATCGCGCCCGGAGGACAGGCCTGCAGCAGCCGGCCCCGGAGTGCGACGAGGTCGAGCGCATCCTCCAGCGAGAACACGCCCGCGAGGCACGCGGCAACGAACTCTCCGATGCTGTGACCGATCATCGCGTCCGGCCGCAGACCCCAGGATTCGAGCAGCCGCGCCAGTGCGTACTCGACGACGAAGAGAGCCGGCTGGGCGAGGGCCGTCTGCTCCAGGCGCTTCGCCGCGTGGGGGTCGTTCCGGTCCGCGGAGAAGAGCACCGGCCGCAGGTCCAGGTCATGACGCCGCCGCAGGGACTCGAGACAGCGGTCCAGCTCCTGGCGGAAGACGGGCTCGGAGGCGTAGAGGTCCGCGGCCATCGCAGTGTGCTGGGAGCCCTGGCCGGGGAACATGAACACCAGCGAGCGGCGGACGGGCTCCTGCACGCGGGAGAGGACCTGGCCCGGATGGAGGCTCGCGAGCGCTTCCCGCGCGTCCGAGGCCTCACGGCACACCACGATGCGGCGGTGGTCGAAGGTCCGCCGCCCCACGGCGAGCGTGTACGCCACATCCGCGAGGGAATCGCCGGGGTGCTGCTCCAGGTGCTGAGCGAGCCGGGCCGTCATTGCCTCCAGGGCCGCATCTGAGCGAGCCGATAGCCGGAGGAGCTGGAAGGGCCGCGAGGGGGCGGAGGCCATCCGCTCCGGAGCCTCCTCGAGGACCACATGCGCGTTGGTACCGCCGAGGCCGAAGGCGCTCACGCCCGCGCGCCGGGGGGCCGGACCCTCCCAGTCGCGCAGACGCGCGTTGACGTAGAAGGGGCTGGTGTCGAGGCCGAGCTCCGGGTTGGGGGACTCGAAGTGCAGGCTGGGCGGGAGGCGCCGGTGCTGAAGGGCGAGGGTGGTCTTGATGAGTCCGGCGACGCCTGCCGCGGTGTCCAGGTGGCCGATGTTGGTCTTCACCGAGCCGAGCGCGCAGAACCCCTGGCGCTGGGTGTGACGGCGGAAGGCCTGGGTGAGCGCCTGGACCTCGATGGGGTCGCCAATGGGAGTGCCCGTCCCGTGGGCCTCGACATAGGAGATGGAGTCGGGGGACACGCCAGCGACGGCCTGGGCCATGGAGATGACCTCGGCCTGACCTTCCACGCTCGGGGCGGTGTAGCCGACCTTCGAGGCACCATCGTTGTTGAGGGCGCCGCCGCGGATGACGGCGTGGATGATGTCGCCATCGGCGAGAGCATCTGCGAGCCGCTTGAGTAGCACCACGCCCGCGCCGCTGCCGGCGACGGTGCCCTGGGCCCTGGCGTCGAAGGCGCGGCAGTGGCCGTCCGGAGAGCCGATGCCGCGCTCGTTATAGAGGTAGCCGGTGCGCTGGGGGAGGGGGAGGGACACGCCGCCGGCCAGCGCCATGTCGCACTGGTGGCTGAGCAGTGACTGGCAGGCGAGCACCACCGAGACGAGTGACGTAGAGCACGCGGTCTGCACGGAGAGGCTCGGGCCCTTGAGGTCGAGCTTGTACGCGGTGCGCGTGGTCAGGTGGTCGTTCTTGTTGTGGAGGATGGTCTGGAAAGCGTTCGCTGTTCCCACCAGGCGCCCGGCCGGAGCCAGGTGGTGGAGCAGGTAGCCGTTGGCGCCAGCGCCCGCGAAGACACCGATGGGTCCCTGGAAGGCGGCGGGGTCATACCCGGCACGCTCGAAGGACTCCCAGGCGCACTCCAGGAACACGCGCTGCTGGGGGTCGGTCAGCTCGGCCTCGCGTGGCGAGAAGCCGAAGAAACGCGCGTCGAACAGCTCGAGGCCCTCGAGGACGCCGCGAGCCTTCACGTAGCGTGCATCGCTCAGCTCCGCCGGGTCGATGGCCGCGCGCTCCAGCTCCGCGTCGGAGAAGAAGGTGATGGATTCGATGCCGTCCTGGAGATTTCGCCAGAACTGCTCCACCGTGTTGGCGCCGGGGAAACGGCAGGCCATTCCGACGATGGCGATTCCTTCCACGTCCAGAGGCTGCTGCTCGATGCTCATGCTTTCTTTGTACACCTGCGTATCGGGGAATTCGGGGAGAAAATGAACATGACGTCATGTTCAACTTGGAATGGCGCAGCGTGTTAAGCCCCGCGGCCCACACACGGAGAGAAAGGCGTACGTCATGACGGTCACTACGCGAGAGGCGCCGGGGCCGAAGGGACACTGGTTCTGGGGGAGTCTGCGCGAGCGACGCAGTGAGTCACTCGGATTCCTCGTGCGGATGCACCGCGAGTACGGCGACGTGGTGCAGTGGCGGATGGGGCCCGTCAACCGGGTGGTGTCGCTGGTGAACCCGGAGCATGTGCGCCACGTCCTGGTGGAGAACGTAGGCCGGTACTCGAAGGGCTCGGGGGCGCAGCGGTTGAGCACCATGCTGGGCAACGGCCTGCTGACGAGCGAGGGCCCGTTCTGGATGAGGCAGCGCCGCCTCGCGCAGCCGGCCTTCCATCGCGAGCGGCTGATGCGGATGGTGGGGATGATGGGCGAGGAGGTGGAGTGCATGGTGGAGCGGTGGCAGGCGCGCCCCGACACCTCCGCCCCGGTGGAGATGGCGGACGAGATGGCTCGGACGACGCTCTCCATCGCGAGCCGAGCGCTCTTCTCTACCCAGGTGTTGGGTGAGGCGGACCGTGTCCTGCCCGCGCTGACGGTGGGGCAGCAAGTGGTGAACCAGCGGGTGCTCTCGCTGCTGCCGTTGCCACTGTCCCTGCCGACGCCGGGCAACCGCGCCTTCCTCCGGGCACGCCAGACGCTCGACTCGGTCGTCTTCGACATCATTGCTCGGCGGCGCCGCGGGGAGACGGAGGGGCAGGACCTGCTGGCGATGTTGATGGAGGCGCAGGACGCGGAGACGGGGGAGCGGATGACGGACGCGCAGCTGCGCGACGAACTGATGACACTCTTCATCGCTGGGTACGAGACGACAGCCAACGCTCTGACGTGGGCGTGGTACCTGCTCTCCCAGCATCCGGAGGTGGAGGAGCGGGCGCGCGGCGAGGTGGCCCAGGTGCTCGGGGAGCGTGCGCCCGGGCCCGAGGACATTCCGCGGCTGCGCTACCTCTCGCAAGTGCTCGAAGAGAGCATGCGCCTGTATCCGCCGGCCTGGGTCATGGTGCGGCAGGCCCGGGAGGAGGACGTGCTGGACGGCATCCGCATCCCGGCGGATCCTCGGCTCATCGTGGCCGTCTCTCCCTACGTCATCCATCGCCAGCCCCGCTTCTGGCCGGAGCCGGAGCGGTTCGATCCGGAGCGCTTCTCACCCGAGCGCGCGGGTGAGCGGCCCAAGCTGGCGTACCTGCCTTTCGGGGCGGGGCAGCGCCACTGCATCGGGAGCCACTTCGCGATGATGGAGATGGTGCTGGTGCTCGCGGGGGTGCTGCGGCGCTTCCGGCCGAGGCTGGTGCCTGGGCGGAAGGTGGAGCTGGAGCCACTGGTGGCGCTCCGGCCGAAGGGCGGTCTGCCCATGCTGCTGGAGCCCGTCACCGCCACCGGTTAGCCTCCCGGGATGCTCACCGAGGTCAGCGCGGGGCCCTATACGATTCGAGGCATTTCGGTCGGCGGCGTGTACACGTCGCTGCAGGTGCCGGAGCTCGGCGTGGTGTTCGACGCCGGAGTGCCCATCCGCTCCTTCGCGGGGACGGACCGTATCTTCCTGAGCCATGGCCACTCCGACCACGCGAGCGCGCTCGGCTCGCTGCTTGGCATCCGCACCCTCATCGGCAAGCCACCTCCGCAGGTGTTCCTGCCCGCGGAGATCGAAGCGCCCGTGCGCGAGGCCCTCACGGTGCAGGGCCGGCTGCACCGGACCGAGACCGACATCGAGACCGTGCCGATGCACCCGGGAGATACGCACCACCTCGGACATGGCCTGTGGGTTCGCGCCTTCCGCACGCACCACAAGGTCCCCTCGCTCTGCTACCAGTTCTTCCGCCGTGTCTCGAAGCTGAAGCCAGAGTTCCAGAGCCTGCCCCCCGCGGAGATCGGTCGGCGGCGCCAGGCGGGTGAGCCCCTCTTCGACGAGGTGGATCGTCTGGAGCTGGCCTATGCCACGGACACGCTCTCGCACGTGCTGGAGACCGCGCCCTCATTGCTCGAGTGCCGGGTGCTCATCCTGGAGTGCACGTTCATCGACAGCAAGCGCACGGTGCAGGATGCGCAGGAGCGCCTGCACATCCACCTGGATGAGATCCTCGCCCGGGCGGAAAGCTTCCGGAACGAGGCGCTGGTGTTGATGCACTTCAGCCAGGCCTACAGCCCGGACGAGGTGCACGCCGTGATTCAGGCGCGCACCCCAGAGAGTCTGCGAGACAAGCTGCGGATCTTCGCTCCCACGTCGGGCCGCTGGTTCGGGTGAGCGGCTCTATTTCCAACCAGGGACAACAGCAGCGAGACGCACGCCTGCATGCCGGGTCCTGGCGCGGTTCGCGGGACACGCCGTGGTCTCCCGGACACGCTCCCTGCGTGTGTGTCTTCTCGCTCCAGGTCTCGAAGTGCCCGAGAAGACGGCACTTTCGAGCAGCCAGGCGAGTACGCGCGCACTCACGCGCCGCTGGCATCCCTCGTGCTCTAGCCCCCTGACGAGGAGGAATCCAAAGTCATGGGCAAGCGCGTCGGTGTTCTGATGGGTGGTTGGGGCGAGGAGCGGGAGATTTCCTTGAAGACCGGTGAGGCCGTGGTGGCGGCCCTCGAGTCTCGCGGCAACACGGTGAGCCGCATCTTCGCTGGCCCCGGTCTGGACCGTGCTCTGCGCTCGGCCGAGCTCGAGGTGGCCTTCATTGCGCTCCACGGCCGCATGGGCGAGGACGGCAAGGTGCAGGGTCTGCTGGAGCTGATGGGGCTGCCGTATACGGGCTCGGGCGTGCTGGCCTCCGCGCTGGCCATGAACAAGCCCATGGCCAAGAAGCTCTTCCGCCTGCATAACCTCCCCACGCCCCTGGGCTACCGACTCGGCCGCGCCGACGCTCCGCGCGCCCTGGAGCTCCACGGCGACCTGGGTTTCCCCTGTGTGGTGAAGCCCGCGTGCGGCGGCTCCTCGGTGGGCCTCTCCGTGGTGCGTGAGCCCGAGGCGCTCGCCGCCGCCGTGGCCCAGGCCTGCCGCTTCGGTGGTGAGGCCCTCGTGGAGCGCATGGCGCGCGGCCGCGAGGTGACGGTGGGCATCCTCGGTGAGGAAGTGCTCGGCACCTGTGAGATCGCCACCCCGCGCGAGGGCTTTGACTACGACGCCAAGTACAAGGGTGGCTCGCGCTACTTCCTCCCCGCGCGTCTGTCCCCCACTCGCGTGGCCAATGTGGAGTCCCTGGCGCTCGCCGCCTACCGAGCCCTGGGTTGCCGCGGCTACGGCCGGGTGGACCTCATCTGCTCGGAGGATGAGAATGACGTCATCCTCGAGGTGAACACGCTGCCGGGCATGACTCCCGTCAGCTTGCTGCCGAAGATTGCGGCTCAAAAGGGGATGGACTTTCCTGCGCTGGTGGAACACATCCTGACGCTCGCCACCCGCGATGAAGTGGACGTAACCGAGGCGCCGCTGGCTCCGGAAACGCCCTCCGCGGTGCCTGTGGTGGTGGCTCAGCGCGCGGCGAGCTGAGTCAGGGACGACGTCGGAGGAAGCCCCACCCTCCGTGCATCTCCCGACAACCATTTGACAGTCACTTGACGCGTCCCTATTGTCCGGCGCTCGTTATGTCCCGGGAATGACAAACCCTTGTCATTCCGGGCACATACGTGGCGGGGGGCTCCGCGGGACCGAGTGCGGCGGTTCACGCGGGTCGGTGTTTCAAACTCCGCCGAGCAGCGTAAGGACCGCGGCGACTTCACCCGCGGTAGGGGCCAGGTCAGATGACCACCGTCGAGATCATCTTCTTGGGCGTGTACTTCAGCGTCCTCTGCGTGCTCGCGGTCTACGGATCGCACCGCTACCGGATGGCGTATCTGTACTACCGCCACAAGTTCAGGCTGCCCACGCCCAAGGGCGTGCTGCCGGCAATGCCTCGGGTCACCATCCAGCTTCCCATCTTCAATGAGATGTACGTGGTGGAGCGCCTGGTGGAGTCGGTGTGCCGCATCGACTACCCGCGCGAGCTGCTGGAGATCCAGGTGCTGGATGACTCCACGGACGAGACGTGCGGCATCGCCCGCGCGTGCGTGGAGCGCCACCGGCAGAAGGGCCACGACATCGTCTACATCCACCGCGAGAACCGCCAGGGCTTCAAGGCGGGCGCGCTGGAGAACGGCCTGAAGACGGCCACCGGCGAGTACATCGCCGTGTTCGACGCGGACTTCGTGCCCAGCCCCGACTTCCTGCTGCGCACGGTGCCCTTCTTCGCCGACTCCAAGGTGGGCATGGTGCAGGTGCGCTGGGGCCACCTCAACCGCGAGTTCTCCATCCTCACCCAGGCCCAGAGCATCTTCCTCGACGGCCACTTCATCATCGAGCACACCGCGCGCAACCGCGCGGGCTGCTTCTTCAACTTCAACGGCACGGCCGGCATCTGGCGGCGCATCACCATCTCGGACGCGGGCGGCTGGCAGCACGACACGCTCACCGAGGACCTGGACCTGAGCTACCGCGCCCAGGTGAGGGGCTGGCAGTTCATCTTCCTGCCCGAGGTCATCTCCCCGGCCGAGCTGCCGGTGGACATGAACGCCTTCAAGAGCCAGCAGCACCGCTGGGCCAAGGGCTCCATCCAGACGGCGCGCAAGCTGCTGCCGATGATCCTCAAGAGCGACCTGCCCTTCGCCGTCAAGCGCGAGGCCTTCTTCCACCTCACCAACAACATGGCCTACCTGTTGATGGTGCTGCTCAGCGCGCTCATGCCGCTGTCCATGGTGGTGCGCTTCCAGCACGGCCTCTACGGCACGCTCTTCCTGGACCTGCCCTTCTTCATCAGCGCCACCGCCAGCGTGTGCGTCTTCTACGTCGCCGCCCAGCGCGAGCAGGGTGCCAAGGGCTGGGCCCGCTTCAAGTACCTGCCCTTCATCATGAGCCTGGGCATCGGTATGGCCATCAGCAACGCCAAGGCCGTGCTCGAGGCGCTCCTGGGCCAGCAGTCCGCCTTCGCCCGCACCCCGAAGACTGGTGCCGAGGGCAAGAAGATCACCGCCATCAAGAAGAGCTACCGCGGCAGCAAGACCCTGCTGCCCGTCATCGAGCTCTCCTTCGCCACCTACTTCATGGGTGCGCTCTGGTTCGCCATCGAGAAGAACATCTGGGGCTCGGTGCCCTTCATCTTCCTGTTCCTCGCCGGCTTCCTGTACGTCGGCCTCTCCAGCCTCCTGGAGGGCCGCCTGAAGGTCAGTGAGTCCGCTCCTGCTCCCGTGAAGGTGTCCGAGGAGCAGACCCGCCGCGCGGCGTAGGGTGAGCGGGGTGGGGAAGACCCTCACCCCAACCCTCTCCCAGCGGGAGAGGGGGTTTCACACGGGGTAGAATGAGGGGTTTCAGGGAGTGGGAGTTCCCGCGTCCGGTACTCCCGCGTCCGGGACTGCCCTCAGCAGCCGCTGCTCCTTCCACACCGGCTTTGGACCGCTGGGAGCCGGGCGGCAGTCCTCGTCGATGGACGTCGACGCCACCGTGCGCAGCGTCAGGCCCTTGTCGTCACACACCATGGCCTGCGTCGGGAAGCGCACTGGGCACGCCATGCCCCCGGTGGTGAACGTCGTGGACCGCGTCTCCCCCACGAAGCCGTCCGGCGTCCGGTTGAGCACGATGCTCACCGTCGTGCCCCCATCCGCCTGGGCCTCTACGCCCTCCCGGGTCCGTGCCAGCGTCAGCGTCAGCGTGCCCCCGTCATCCTCGCCGAGGTAGCGGAACGCGGGGTTGTCCGTGTGGTGGTACTCGCCTGCCTGGTTTTTCTCGCACCCGGAGGGGACCCGGATCGGCGGGGACGCCGGGGGCGGGGAGGGGGTTCGGGCCGGACAGGCCATGAGGGCGGCGGCGAGGCCACCCGCTGCAATCCAGGGAATCGCTCGTGACATGGGGCTGATCTTCCCCCAATCCGCCTCCGGGGTGGACTCCAGTTTGACCCCTCTCTCCCGACTCTCTAACCTTTGTCCCGCCATGCTCCTGTGCCGCGCCTTCCTGATCGCGTTGGTCCTCTGTCTCGCCGCGCCTTCTGCCTATGCGCAGGGGATGGATGATCTGCTCGCCCCCCTGACGCCTTCCGGCAAGAAGGGGAAGGGCAAGGCCAAGACCACCCAGCGCCGCACGCCGAAGGCTTCCAAGAAGGCCACCAAGGCCACGAAGGGCAAGAAGGGCAAGGGTGCCAAGGCCACGCCGCCGGAGGAGTCGGAGCCGGAGCAGGCCGAGGGCTCTGATCTCCTCCTCGCGCCGCTCGTGAAGAAGACCGAGCTGCTCGTGAAGATGAATGGCTCTGTTCGGGGCGCGCGCTTCTTCCTCAACGAGAAGGAAATGGGCGCCATGCCCAAGGGTCCCATCGAGGTGGACCCTGGCGAGCACGTGGTCTCCGTGCGCAGGCCCGGCTACCGCAATTTCACCCAGCGCATCAACGCGAAGGAGGGCGAGCTCACCGAGCTGGCGGTGCTGATGGAGCCCACCGCGGGCTTCGTCTCCGTGAAGGCGGATGTCGAGGGGGCCCGCGTCCTCATCAACGGCGAGGACAAGGGCGTGGCGCCGCTCGACAGCCTCATGCTCGCGGCCGGCTCCTACGAGATCGTCGTCCAGCGCGAGGGCTTCCGCCCCGAGTCGCAGCGCATCGCGGTCCGCGCCGGCAAGGAATACAACGTCGACGTCAACCTGCGTCCCGAGGCCGTCGCGCAGGCTGATTCACCGCGGGCACCGGTGCTCACGCCGTCCTCTGTCTCCGAGCCCTCGCCGCTCACCCAGCAGCCCGTGGCCGAGCTCTCGTCGCGCCCGCTGACGAGCCGTTGGTACTTCTGGGCCGGCGTAGGCGCCGTGGTCACCGCCGCTGCCGTCGGCACGGTGATGGCCACGCAGCAGCAGCCGCTCGACCCGGACAAGGTCTGCGGTGGCACCTGCGATGGCGTCATCAACCGTCCCACCAGCGGCGGGTTGTTCCAGTTCTGAGGCGGGGGCCGAGGCCCCACTCCCTCGGCCAGCCGAAAACCATCGCCAGCGCCCGCCTTCGAAAGGGAGTTCAGGAGCCCCGTTCTTCCCGCTCGTCTCCGAGGCTTCGGGCGGATACGGGGCGCAACTCCGGCAACGGCCCTAGCTGCAGCGCGAGCTCGGGTTGCCCACGGGCGAGGAGCCCGAGGGTCGAGGGCATGGTGTGAACGCGTGCTATCACGCTGCCATGTCCAAGCCACCGAACAGGCAGGGGCGGCGCGGTCCTGGCTCGCGCGAGCCGGCGGAGACCGCTCCGGTGGATCCACGTGTCCACCGCAGCCGCGCCATGCTCCGCGATGCGCTCCTCGGGTTGATTCGTGAGCGGGACTTCGACGCCATCAGCGTGCAGGACATCACCGAGCGCGCCCAGCTCAACCGCAGCACCTTCTACCTGCACTACCGCGACAAGGACGAGCTGCTCACGCACATCATGCGGGACATGCTCTCCGAACTCTCGCGGAGGAGTCAGCGGCTGGGTGACTCGCCCGAGCGCCTCCATCAAACCCTGATGGAGTGGTTCCAGCACGCCGCCGGGCACGCCGAGCTGTATCACCTCATGCTCGGCCGGAGCGGCATGCGCGCCTACTCGGTCCAGTTGCGCAACATCCTCGAGCAGCTCATGAAGCGCGAGCTGACGGGAGCCAGTCTTCCCCCCCGGCTCGAGGGAGTGCCTGGGTCCGTCCTGAACCGCTTCATGACCTCGGCCTATCTGGGGGTGATGGAGTGGTGGTTGGATCGACGCTCGCCCCATCCACCCGAGGAGATGGCGCGGTGGCTGGGGGCGCTCACCGCCTTCTTGCTGGAGCGCTCACCGGCCGGCTCTCCTCGAGTGCCCCGGGGCAGGTAGCCCCCCTTCCAGTCAGGGGCGGACTTTATCGACACTCGCGAACATGTGTCGATTAAGCGGCGCCCCGTCAGGGATTGTCGGTTGAGCTCCACTCGGAGCAATGACACATCATCGTGGCGGGACGGACTTCCAAGGACCTCGATGATGCTGACCGAAGCACGAAAAGACGAACTGGCGCGGCTCCTCCGCCCGGTGGCTCCGCCGCGCGAGTTGGATGATGTCTATTCGCAGGAGCAGTTGCAGCGTTTGCTGGGGGTGGTTCGGAACAGCGGGCCGCACAAGCTGATCATCGCGCAGCACTTTGCTTCCGCCGAGGAACTGATCGCCACCTCCGCGGGCGGTGTTCCGGAGGGCGTGACGCCGACACTCGAGATGTTCCTGTCGCCTACGTTCCGCAACTTCTTCGGGAACCATGCGACCTGTCTCTTTCCCGAGATCAACGACTGCTTCTACAACGACAAGTTTCTGGAGATCGCGAAGAACTACTGGGGGGCCAGGTATGCCAGACCCCAGATGATGCTCTTCAATGTGAACGGCCCGTGCGGCAATACGGACCCAGGGCACCTGGACTCTCCAAGCTTCCGCGGCATCCGCTACGAGAATTCGCCGACCTGGCTGTGCAGCGTCATGGGGAAGTCGGGGCTGTTCCGCGACCACCTCATCAAGATGGCTCAGGTCATCACCTGGTTCTCACATGACCCCGGGAGCGGCTTCACCTATTGGCCCGAGGGCCCGCGTGCGCCACCCAGGCGCGTGAATCCTCCCATCTACAATCGCGGTGTCGTCGTCCAGAATGAAATGATGGTTCATCGCGGTGAGGCGAATGGGCCTGCCGAGCAGCAGTTCCCGGAGGGGCTGGACTTCTCCAGCGTGTTCGCCGGAGACCCGGACAGTCGTGAGCACTGGATCGTGAAGACTGGTGACGCGGTGATCGCGCGTTACCATACGGACCAACTGCGCTTCCTGGCCCACTGGTCGGCCGAGGTCTACGAGGACTTCGCGGAGTTGAAGAAGAACATGGACCATACCGACGATCTCACTTTCGATCAGGTCTTCGACACGCTGATCAAAGACGTACGCTCCAAAGGCATCCATGTCGAGACGCCCACGGATCCGCTGCATGACCCCGTGTTCATCCGCACCATCAACGCCGCCTACGACATCGGCCGTCCCACGTCCTATCCGCCCGAGGCGCTGGTGACGCGGTTCCGTGCCACAGCCTGAGAGACAGCTCCATGCCCGAGCTCAATTCGTCCCTTCCCACGCTCCCCGAGAATCCCTCGCTGTTCACCCGCTTGCAGGTGGGCCTCCAGGCGCTCAAGGTCCTGCAGGCCGAGCCCACGAATCCCGCTTATGGCGCCCTGTTCTACGACAGCGTGGAGATAGGCCTGTGCGCGGCGCTCGCCCGGGACTTCTCCCGCCATGAGGAGGGCCGCCGCCTGCTGGCCGAGAAGCCCTCGTTGCGTTCCTCGGCCCTGGACCTGGATGCGCTGGAGAAGCTGCCCCCGGGGTCGCTTGGCCACACGTTCGCGCGCTACTTCCGGGACCAGGGGCTGACGCCGATCGACACCCTCTCACCGCCGAAGAACGACGCCCAGTACGTCGCCACTCGCCTGCGGGAGACGCATGACTTCCACCACATGGTGACTGGCTACACCACCGATGTCATGGGCGAGATGGAGTTGCAGGCGTTCACCCTGGGCAACCTCCACCTGCGCACCTCGCTCCTCATCCTGCTTCAGTCGGCGAAGGCGACCCGGATGATGCCCGGATTCAATTGGGCCTGGTATGCCCGGCGGTTGTGGGCCGCGTTCCGGCGCGGCAGTCAGTCCCGGCAGCTCGCCAGCTTCCGATGGGAGGACCACTGGGCGACGCCGCTGACCCTGCTGTGCGAGCAACTCGTCGCGCCCGCTCAGCAGTGGAACTGACCGGAGCAGGTGCCGGCCGGGGCCTCGCACAGTTCGCGGATGTCCCGCGTGTGCCCAAATGGGGCTGAACGGCCTCTGCACCGGCCTGGCGCATGGCCCGCACGGCACCCGTCAGCGCTCAGCGCTCCTCTGATCTCGCCCCGGTCGGAAGATCGCATACAAGGTCCGCCACCTCAGGCACTCGCTGCCTCCTTCGGCGCGGCTGTCCCAGACGGTGCTCGGGCGCCGATCATCCAGCAGGCTGCGGTAAAGCGGACTTCCGCTCCGTGCACATAGGGCTCGAAAGCGGCGCGGACCGTTTCGATGACCTGAGTTCGTGTCCGGTCGTCCGCCTCGTGAAGAATCAGGCCGAGGGGTCCGAGCCGGGTCAGGTAACGGACCAGCTCCTTCTCGGGCAGGGTGAAGGCCACATCGATCGGCCGGATGTCGATCCCAGCCCAGCCGCTCTCCTCCAGAATGCGGTGGACCCGGCGCTGGTCCGCGAAGGCGAACTGCCCCGGCGCGTCTGGCCGGCGGGCGGGGAGGTTTGGCAGGAGCGGTGCCGCGGCGCGCTCGGCCGTCGTCATGAACGGATTTTCCGAAGGACTTCGCCAGGCGACGAGCCGCACTTCGGCGTCGTTCTTCGCGGCACGCCTCAGGTTCGCGAAGGCCCGGACCGCGTCGTCGAAGAACATGACGCCGAAGCGCGAAATGATCATGTCGAAGCTCGCGGGCTCGAAGGCGTGGTTCTGCGCGTTGGCGCGGATGAAGCTGGCCGGCGCGCCTTCCCGTTCGGCGCGGGCCTGGGCGGCGGTGATCATCGGCTCTGAAATATCGATGCCGGTGCAGCGGCCCTTTGTGCCGAGCAGCCGCGCGACGGCGAGCGTTGTGCTGCCCGTACCGCAGCCGATGTCGAGCACCTGGCGCCTGGAGCCGGCGAGGACCGCTTCGACGAGCAGGTCTTCAATCGGCTTGAACATCTGGTCGAGCAACTCCTGCGCCTCGACCCAGGCTCGTCCCGCGGGGCCATTCCAAAGCTTCGTCTGCTCGTCATCGGTCTGTAGCGCGACACTCATGAGCGGCTCCTTTTGCGTGCCTTCAAGAATCGAAAGCTGTACGGTGCCACTTCAAGTCGACTTGAGGTCAAGCGGGTGAGAGACCTGGACATCACCGAGGTGGCACAGCGGTCCGGCGTTCCTGCCTCGACGCTGCGCTTCTATGAGGAAAAGGGGCTGCTCGCCTCTATCGGCAGGCGGGGCCTGCGCCGCCTGTTCGAGCCCAGCGTGCTGGAACGGCTGGCGCTGATCTCTCTGGGGCGCGCCGCCGGCTTCTCGCTCGATGAGATCGCGCGGATGTTCGCGCCCGACGGGCGGCCACGCATCGACAGACAGATGCTCGCGGCCAAGGCGGAGGACTTGGACAGGACGATCCGCGAACTCAGCGCCATGCGCGACGGCCTACGGCACGCCGCTGCCTGCCCCGCGCCGAGCCACATGGAATGCCCCACCTTCCGCCGCCTCCTGCGGGCCGCCACGTCTGGAGCGACTGGCGCGCGAAGGAAGAGGGCCCCACCTTCCGGCCGCGCGGCTCGCTGACGGGTCCGACCATCGGACCCGTTGCTGCCGCTCGCGGCCGGAAGCTCCCTCGGGTGGGAACTGCTCGAGCTATATGAGCCCGGAGGTGATGCCGCCGTCGGACAGGTACACGCCGCCGGTGCAGTAGCTGCTGTCGTCGCTGGCGAGGAAGAGGTACATCCGGGCGATCTCCTCGTTGGTCCCGTAGCGCTTCATGGGGACGCGCGCCGCGAGGGTGCTCTTCATCTGCTCCTCGGCGCCGGGGGCGAGCAGCCGGTGGGTGGACGCCATCATGTCGTTGTCGATGACGCCCGGGCACACCGCGTTCACCCGGATGTGGAACGGCGCGCCGTCATGCGCCAGCGCGCGCGCCATGCCCACCACCGCGTGCTTGCTCGAGGTGTACGCCGAGTGCGCCGGGAACCCCGCCACGCCCACGATGGACGAGGTGAGGATGACGCTGCCACCCCCGCGCTTCTGCAGCTCGGGGAAGGTGTACTTGATCGCCAGCCACGAGCCCCGCACGTTCGTGGCTATCACCTTGTCGAAGTCCTCCACGGTGTGCTCGAGGATGTGCTTGTAGGGGCCCACGGTGCCCGCGTTGCTCACCAGCACGTCGATGCCGCCGTAGCGCTCCACCGCGTGCTGCACATAGCGCTGCGTGTCCTCCTCCTTTGACACGTCCGCCACCGTGTAGCTGAGGTTCTCGTGGTTCACGTCCTGCATCGTCTTGCGCAGCTTCTCCTCGCTGCGACCCACGATGAGCACCTTCGCGCCCTGCTCCACGAACAGCTTCGCCGTCGCCGCGCCGATGCCGCTGCCCCCGCCCGTGACGATGGCGACCTTGTTCTCCAGTTTCTTCATGATGGCCCTCTGCTCCCTCTGAGTCCCGGGACTCCCCGGTGGCGGGATTGTTCGGAGGAAGACAGCTTCCCGGCAAGCAAGGAACAGGGCTCGTTCCGATGAACGGCCGGGCAGATTGTTTTAACGTCCGTGCACGTATGTCTAAAACCAATGCCCCTTCAGGACTCGGATCCGAGTACCACCCGCTCGATTCTCCCCAGCTCGAGGAGCCCCACCCGTTCCTCTCGCGTGCACGGCGAGAGGAGCCGGTGTTCTTCAGCCCAGTGCTGGGGTCATGGGTGGTGACGCGCCATGCGGATATCAGCGCCGTGGTCGCCGATACCGCACGTTTCTCGTCCGCTGAGTCCATCACCGTGGGCGCCGCGACGACGCCGCCGGAGGTGGTCACCGCGCTGATGGATGGCTACCCCCTGGTGCCCAGCCTCGTCGACAATGATCCGCCAGCGCATACGCGCTTCCGGAGCCTCGTCAGCAAGGCCTTCACCGGGCGGCGGCTCGCGGAGAAGGAGCCCTTCATCCGCACCCTCGTGGACGAGCTCATCCACTCCTTCAGGCAGGAGGGGCAGGCGGACCTGTTCCTCCGGTTCGCCCATCCGCTGTCGTGCAGCATCATCGCGGAGATTCTCGGAATCCCCCGCTCGGACATTCACAGGTTCCGGCGCTGGTCCGACGACTTGTCCACGGTCCTCGCGGCGCATGGCCCCGTCGAGCACCAGGTCGCGTGCGCGCGAGGCGTGGTCGACTTCCAGCGCTACCTCGCCTCGGCGCTCGAGGAGCGGAAGGTGTCTCCCCGGGAGGACCTGCTGAGCGACATCGTCACCGGGGCGCAGGGGATGACGCCGCCCATGAGCATGGCGGAGCTCGTGAGCCTGTTGATGCAGGTGCACTTCGCGGGTCACGAGACAACCGCGGGCCTCATCGTGGGAGCGGTGGAGCTTCTGCTCAACCATCCGGAGCAGCTGCAGGCACTTCGGGACGACCCGGGGCTCATCGCGGGCGCGGTCGAGGAGGCGCTGCGAATGACCTCCCCCGTGCATGCCATGTTCCGTACAGCGCTGGAGACGGTGGAGCTCGGGGGAGTCTCCATTCCCAAGGGCGCCCACATCCGGATCGTCTACGCGTCAGCCAACCGCGACGAGGCCCGGTTCCACGAGCCGGAGCGCTTCGACATCCGACGGCCTGACATCAAGAAGCACCTGGCCTTTGGCCAGGGCCTCCATTTCTGCATCGGCGCGCCGCTCGCACGGCTTGAGGCACGCCTGGCACTGGAAGCCCTGCTCCGGAGTCTCCCGGGGCTACGGCTCGTGCCGGGGCAGAAGCCGGGCTTCCTGAAGAGCGTCACCGTCCGGAGGCACGAGAGCCTCCAGGTCGCGTGGGACGTCCAGGTGCTCTAGCAATCAGAGACGTACTGCGTGTAGGCCGACGTCCGGCCCCAGCTCTCCCACCAACCGCAGTGGCAACCCCGGCCTCCGATCTGCACCGTATAGGTCGCGTCACTCCAGTAGGTGACCAGGGAATCCGACATGCCGCTGCAGTCGGGAATCGGGGCCTCCTGCGTGGCCAGATCGGGTCCCTCCTGCTCGATGGGCGTGCCGCCACAGCCCACCGCCATCAGCGCCATCGACAACAGACCACCGAAAATGCTTGCTCGCATGTGTCCTCCGTTGGGGTTGCGCCCCAAACTCTAACGGAGTCCCGCTTACTTTGAAGTTTCTGACGTCCGCGCTTCAGCCTCCACGTGGGTCGGCGACGGCGCGCCGCCGTTGGGGTTGCAACGATTTCAACGCAAAGATGTCAATTGCAACGGCTCCATCTTCAGGTTGGCAATGACTGGCGCCGAGGTGCGGGGTCACCGGATGTCTTGAGGCTGTCTGGGGTTGGAAGACCCGCGAAGAGCATGGCCACCATTGCGTACCAGCCCAGGACAGGGCCCGCCCCGGCGCCCATCACGGGCACCGGGAAGTTGCCCAGGAAGGTCACGCCCAGGGTGGTGGCGAAGTAGAGCGTGAAGCCCAGGCCCCATCCCGCGGGAGCGGTGCTCGGCCGTCCGAGCGCGAGGAGCAGCGGGAGGAACAGGAGGCCTCCCGCGACTCCGGCCGCCAGTATCCAGAGCGCTCCCCGGGAGGACGCGAGCACCAGCACGCGCTCGACGTGGTCGACCGCGAGCAATGGATCCGCGCGTGTCCAGCTGGCCGCGGCGAGCAGGAGGAATACCCCCGCCAGGGCGAGCCCCGTGCCGCGCCGCACGAGCGTTCCGTTCGCGAGCAGGGGAAGCAGGCCAAGGGCGAGCGCGGTGGCCTGGGCGGCATCGGGCTGCGCGAGGTGGATGAGCTGGGCGCCCAGAGCGAGCGCGAGGCCGAACGCCCGGGCCCGTGCGCTCGACGACATCAGTCCGCCCAGGATCCACGGCAGGAACGCCGCCGAGGCGTGAAGGCGCACGGGACCGAAGGAAATCCAGCGGTGAACATGTTCGCTCCCGGGTGACAGCAGCGTCGCCAGGAGCGCCAGGAAGGCCAGCCCGGGCAGCCATTGGAGCACCCGCGCTCGCGGCCCCGCTCCGGCACGCGGGAGCGTCAGCGCGATGGCGCCACCCACGAGCACGGCGAGCAGGTTGGGGGCGAACACCCGGGCGGGCACCGACAGGGTATTCGCCACGGCCGCCCCCAGGGCGATCGCCGGGAGGGGGGCGAGCAGGAGCCAGGTGCGAGGAGCCAGGAGCATTCCACCGCCTCTACCACGCACGCTCTACGCCGCGTGCTTCCACCATGCCCCGGACCTCCGCGAGCGCCTTCGAGCCCGCCATCACGGGGGGGTCGTGCGTGCGCCAGCGTCCTTTCAGAACGCCTCGCCCACGTTCAGGTAGAAGCTCAGCTCCGAGCCGTAGGCCACATCGAGCCGGATGTTCACGGGAACGTCCTCGAGCGGAGCGAACCGCAGGCCCACGCCCCCGGCGGGCTTGAGGGCCTCCGCTTCGAGGTCCTCCAGGTTCCGGGCCACCATCGCCGCCGAGGCGAAGGCCACGCCGCCCAGGCGCCAGAAGAGGGGCGCGCGGTACTCCACCTGTGCGGCCAGGTGCTGTCGCTCGCGAAAGCGCCCCTCCAGGTGGCCCCGGCTCATCTCCATGCCCCCGAGCCGGCTGGTGTCATAGAAGGGCGGCTCGCCCCGGCGGAGCTCGACCAGTGCCTGCATCGCGAGCACGTGCCGCTCCGCCCACGGGAGCGTGAGGTACCGCCGGGCGTCGAGCCTCAGCACGTCGAACGTGTAGTCGGAGCCCCAAGCCGCGCTCGCGCTGCGCAGGTTCATCCGGACCAGCAACCCCGTCATGGGATTCAGGGTGTTGTCCCGCGAGTCATACTGGGCGGTGAGCCCGAGCTGGAGCGTCGTTCCCCCGGAGGAGCCCGTTACGGCTCGGAGGGCGCTCGGCTCCGCCACGTCCGAGATTCGCGCGTGCTGGTAGCGCAGGGTGGGGCCGACATACAGCCCGGGCGCCACCCGCCACTTCGGGCTCAGCTCCACCTCGAAGTAGATGGGCGTGTAGGGCTCCGCGTCCTCGGCCCGGGTGTACGCTCCCATTCCGAAGAACCGATCCGGGAACCTCGCCGCGCTGGCCGTCGCGGTCAGGTTCAGCCGGTCGTCGAGGAAGTACACGTCCGGCTGGAGCAGCAGGGAGAATTGTCCCCGGACGCTCGCGGCGCCCGCCAGCATGACCTGGGACTCTCGGAGGCCACTCTCGCCGGGCGGCTGGTACACCAGGGACGCCGCGCCTCCGAGGAGGAAGCTCGTCTCGGGCTGGTACGCGGGCAGCACGAAGGGGACCAGGCGGAACCGCCCGGCCTCCTCGGCGTGGGCCGACGTGACGCTGAGGAGCGCGAGGACGACGGCGAGGGAACGGAGGGAAGTCATCACGTGCCTCACACGTTCTCGTCGAGCCAGTCGAACAGCCGCTGCTCCGCCAGTGCCGCGGAAGCCGCCTGACAGTGGAGTGGCCCAGCGTCCTCCTGGGTGAAGAGCATCAGGTGCTTGGGGCTGCGGAGCGCGTCGTAGAGCTTCTGGGACTGGCCCGGTGAGGCGTCCTCCGCCACCCCCTCCATGATGAGCATGGGGCACTGGATGCGCTCCACGATGGACGTGTTGTCGAACTCCTCCAGCTTCCGGAAGAGCTCGGAGGGCGTGCGGGCGCCATGCTTCCAGAACACGTCCCGCAGCCAGTACTTCGCGGTGGGCCAGCCGTCCGCGAGCCGGAAGATCGCCTGGTCGAAGCGCTCCGGATTCGATTTCAGGAACGAGAGCACTCCGGGGATGAACCGGTCGAAGTGCCGGGACGTCGCCTCCCACCAACTGAGGACGCCGGGGTTGGCGATGCACAGCGCGATGCGCTTCTCGAAGGCCGTGGCTCGGGGCGCCAGCGCGCCGCCAAACGACAATCCCATCAGCAGGATGCGCTTCGGATCCACCCCGCTGATCCGCTCGGCCGCGTCGATCACCGGAGTGACGGCCTTCTCCCAATCCGGCCGGAAGGAGAGTCCCCGCTCGCGCAGGGCCCGCCCCTGGCCGGGGCCGTGGAAGAGGAGCACGTGATAGCCCCGCTTGTACGCGCCGTCCCAGACCCACTTCGTCTCTTCGGGCCAGGCGTGCAGGCCCTGATGGAGCAGGAGGATGGGCGCGCTCGGCTCCGCGTGGGGCGAGCGGATGAAGTAGGCGGGGAGCGTGGTGTTCTCGTACGGGATGTCGAGCGGCTCCACCGCATAGCCGAGCAGCCCGTTCGACTTCTCGAAGGTGGTGGCCGCGCTCCGGGTCACCTCCAGCAGGCGCGGATCGGCGGTATCGGTGTAGTGCATCGTCGCCGCGCGGTAGTAGTTCGCGGCTCGCGCATAGGCCGAGCCCGCGCTCAGCCGGTGGCCCTTCTTCTCGGCGGCGCTGGCGAGGCCGTGGACCCGCTGGGCCGTCCTCAGCCACTCGTCGAACCAGCTCTTCTCGTCGCCCGCCTGGATGCGCTTCGCCGTCTCCAGACATTCGCCCACGTCGCTCTGGCCATGGGCCGTGTGGCCCAGGAACCATAGGAGCTGGTTGTCCATCAACCCGTCGCCGGTGAGGCGCAGGTCGTACCAGGCGTCGCTCCGGGGGTTGATGCCAGGAACGTCGACCGGGGCCGGAGCCAGCAACCGGCGCGCTCCCTCCGCCACCGCCGCGCCCCCCAGGAAGAGCCCCGCGCCCGCCAGCGCGCCTCGCCGCGAAAACCGTCCTGCGCTACTGTCCCCACCGGAATGACTCATTGGATTGAACCTCCTGGTTTAATCAATTGATTCAATCATTTGGTTGAATCGGTGGCGGCGTCAAGGGCGCCACGGATTCTCACGTCATTTCAGGGGTTTATCTGGATGGGGAACGAGGAGCAGAACGCACGGGACCGCATCATCCGGGCGACCATCACCTGCATCGAGCGCGACGGGCTGGACGCGACGGGCATCCGGGAGATCGCCCGCGAGGCGCAGGTGAACAGCGCGGCGATCAGCTACTACTTCCGCAGCAAGGAGAAGCTGATCTCCCTGGCCATCGAGCAGACGCTGGACCAGGCCTTCGGCAACGTCCTCACGGACTTCGACAAGCTGCGCGCCGGTGGTGCCGGTGTGCGCGAGGCCTTCGAAGCCGTGCTCGAGGACATCGTGGGCAACACCACGCGCTGGCCGCGCATCGCGCATGCGCACTTTCGCGAGGTGCTCGTCCACCAGCGCTATGAGGGCATGGCCATCCAGCGCCTCAACGCCTTTCTTGGCGAGCTCGCCGCGAAGCTCGCTCCGGCGGCACCGCACCTCACCCCGGACATGCTTCGGATGGCGCTGGCGCAGCTCTGGTCCTCCCTGCTCCTGCTCTCGATGATGCCGAAGCTGTTCGACCCGTTCATCCTTCTCGACTTCGCCACGCTCGAGACGCGGCGCGCCTGGGTGAAGCAGGCCTCACGGCTCATCTTCGCCTGCTCCTCGTAGCGCGGAAGCTCCTCGGGCAGCTGCCCTGGAGGTTCCCTCAGACGCCGTGTATGCCTCGTTCAGTCGCGGGGATCAGGGGCGAGGCAGAAGGATCACCGCCGCCAGCGCAGCCGCGAGCCCGGTGCACAGCGGTATGTAGAGCCGATTGTCCATCTGGGCGAACCGCGTCCCTCGCTGGCGCTTGAACAGGCCGACGTAGCGAAAATCTCCCACGGCGCGCAGGAAGAACGCGGCGGAGAGCAGCCCCGTTCCGACATGCACCACCTCGAGAGGCAGCGGCAGGACGCGCACTCCTGCCGCTGTCAGCGCCACCCCGGCTGCGCCGAGCAGAAGGGCGCCGACCACTATCGTGGCTATCGGCGTAGGCGTGAACGCCGCCTTGCCGTTGAACTCGGGGATGGCCACGGAGGCACCCCAGCGCCCTCCGGAGGCCCAGAAGAAGTGGAGCCCCGCAAGGGCTCCTAGCACTGCAGCAGCGGCGACACCCAGGACCATCGTCATGGCAGGAATCCTCCAGGCTCCATACGGATGCGTATGGAACATTCACCGGAGGGCTGGCGTCTGTCAATACGGTGGCGTATGGTGCCAAGGGTGAAGAAGGCTCGGGTCAGGCGGAAGGCGGCGGACAGGCTGGGGCCGGAGAGCTGGGTGCGCGCGGGGTTCGACGCGCTGGTCCGTGGTGGGGCGGAGGCGGTGCGGGTGGAGCCCCTGGCGGTCGAGCTCGGAGTCACCAAGGGGAGCTTCTACTGGCACTTCGTGGATCGTGGGGACCTGCTTCGGCAGATGCTCGCGCGCTGGGAGGCCGGAGGGACGCACCAGATCATCGAGAGGCTGCGAGGCAGTGGTGTGCCGGCGCGCGAGCAGCTCTCCTTGCTCATGGCCATCTGCCAGGAGCACGGGAATGGAAGCCTCGAAGGAGCGGTGCGCGCGTGGGGAGTCACCAGCCCCGAGGCTGGAGAGGTCGTGGCTCGGGTCGATCGAACGCGCGAGGGCTTCGTCGAGGGACTCCTGCGGGAGATGGGACTCTCCGCGGGCTCCGCGCGGCACCGCACGCGCGCGCTCTACCTCGCGCTGCTTGGAGAGTTCGCCCGCACGGCCAGCGGCGCCGAGCCGACCTCCCCAGGGGTCTGGCAGGAGCTGCTGACGCTCCTGACCTCGGAGTGATGCGTGCGTCCCCTGGTGCGCCTGGGCTTCGGGCTCACCAGCGGACGGGCAGCGAGTCGAACCCACGGAACAGCAGGCTGTTGCACTTGAGGCGCGGCGGCTGCTGCTCGTCGAGCCGGAGGTCCGGCATGCGGCGCAACAGGGTCCGCAGGGCCTGCTCCAGCTCGCGGCGGGCGAGCCCGGCTCCGAGGCACAGGTGGGGCCCGAAGGC
Organism: Archangium lansingense; assembly: GCF_026626635.1. Taxonomy (GTDB): domain Bacteria; phylum Myxococcota; class Myxococcia; order Myxococcales; family Myxococcaceae; genus Archangium; species Archangium lansingense. Next base: position 10,555,532 of record NZ_JAPNKA010000001.1, on the reverse strand, counting down.
GAAGGCCAGGTACTTGTTGTTCTGGCGGGTGATGTCGAAGCGGTCGGGGTTGGCGAACACATCCGGGTCCCGGTTGGCGGCGGCGATGCCGAGGAACACCAGTTGGCCCTTGCGGAGGGGGCGCCCGCGCAGCTCGAGGTCCTCCGCCACCACGCGGTGCATGAAGGGCACGGCGGGGGTGTAGCGCAGCAACTCCTCGACGGCCGACTTGCACAGCTCCGGCTGCTGCTTCAGCTGCTCGAATTGCTCGGGGTGCGTCAGCAGTTCGTACACGCCGTTGCTGAGCTGGTCGATGGTGGTGACGTGCCCGGCGGTGAGGATGAGGACGGCGTTGGACACCAGCTCCTCGGTGCTCATCCGGCCCTGCTCCTCGTAGCGCAGCAGCAGGCTGAGCAGGTCATTGCCAGGGCGCTCGCGGCGCGCCTCGATGGCCGCCGTCAGGTAGCGCGAGAGCTGGGCCGCGCCCTCGTTGGCTCGGATCGCGGCGCTCCTCACGTCCCCCACCGCGGCGCCAAAGAAGGTGGCTGTGTCGTTGGACCACCGCTGGAAGCGATCGTGGTCTTCGGCGGGAATGTCGAACAGCTCGGTCATCACGAGCGCGGGCAGGGGCTCGGAGAGGTCCACGGCTACGTCCATCCGCCGCCGCTCCTGGACGCGGTCGAGCAGCGAATCGATGATGCGCTGGATGGCGGGACGCCACCCCTCGAGCACCTGCGCGGTGAAGCCCGTGTTGGCCTGTCGGCGGAGGCGGGTGTGCTCGGGGCCGTCCTTCATGAGCATCATTCCCTCTGACACGCGCAGGTAGTCCTTCACCAGCTCCGGTCCGAGTCCCCCGAGCTGGTGCTCGGCGAAGAGCTGGGTGCGGTTGGCGCTCAGGCGTGGGTCGCGGAAACACCCGGTGACATCCTCGTGGCGGGTGACGAACCAGGCCTGGAGCTCCTCCGACCAGTGGACCGGGTCCTCCTCCTGCAGTTGCCGGTACACGGGCCAGGGATTGCTCAGGGTTTCGGGAGTTAGGAGCGCGGGTGCTGCGGGCGAGGGCATGGGTCCTCCTCACAAAGGGCGACTGTCTTTGTGGAAGGACCACATCCCGCTTGTGACCGCTGCCGTGTCGCCTCCCAGGTGAGCACACCGGGGTAGAGGCCCTCGCTCCGTCGGTTGAATGGCGAGGAGCGAGCCGGAGCGAGAGGCGCGGGAGCTTCTCGGGCAGGTGCCCTGGAGGTTCCCTCAGCGGACGGAGCTCACCGGGCCATCACCCTTCTCGAAGACGTAGCGCTGCTGCGGCATCTCGAGCACGAGCGTGGTGCGGCCCGCCTCCCGCTGGACCTGGAAGTCGAACCCGGCCAGCGGCGGGTCGAGCAGAATGAGCCTGCTCGAGCCGTCCGCTTCCCGCTTCTCGCCCACGGAACTGCGCCACTCGCCCGCGTCGAACATGGCGCGGGAGCCCTCGAGCTGCAGGGTGACGCGCCCGAGCCCCTTGTTGTACCAAGAGCCGGTCAGGGGCTTGAGCCACTCCAGCTCCGGCTGCTCGCGCAGTCCCGTCATCTCCTTCGCGAACGCCTCCTTGCGGCTCTTCAGGGCGAAGTCGAGCTTCGCCTGGGCCTGGTCCTCGCCATCGAAGAGCACCTCGAGGAACTTGCGGCGCACGGCGTTGCGGAAGGGGCCATCGCCCTGGACGTTCGTGAGCAGGACGACGCCCACGTTGGCCTCGGGCAGGAAGAACATGTCCGAGCTGAAGCCCAGCGTATTGCCGCCATGGTGGATGAGGCGGGCGCCGTGGTCCTCGCCCACCATGAGCCCCAACCCGTAGCTCATCGTGTCGTTGATCTTCACCTGCGCCTCACGGCGCGCGAGCAGGTTGGCCTCGGAGACGAACGGCTTGCCCTCGGGCGTACGGCCCTTGGTCAGCTCGAGCATCACGTAGCGCGCCATGTCGCGCGCGTTGGACCATGCACCACCCGCGGGGCGGACGGGGATGAGCGCCTCTTCCGTGGACACGGGCAGGGTGACGTAGTCGAGCTTCAGGGTCATCCCGTGCGGCGAGGCGTGCTCCTGCTTCCTGGCGCGGGCGAAGTCGAAGGTGGTGGACTTCATGCCCAGGGCATCGAAGACGCGCGTCTGCATCACGCGGTCATACGCCTGACCCAGCGGGAGCTTCGGCTCGGCGGCGTGCGCGGCCATGTAGCCTCCCGCCGTCACCATGGGGTTGCTGTACTGGTAGGTCTCGCCGATGCCCGTGGTGGGCTTCATCTGGCGCATCTCGGCGATGCGCTGCTCGCCGGTGAAGCCCGCGGACTCGAAGATCATCTCCATGTCCTGGCGGGGCATGCCGGTGCAGGCACACACGGTGTTCCGCACGGTGAGCTTCTTCGTCATCTCGGGGTCGCCGAGCGCGAAGTCGGGCAGGAGCTGGGTTGCGGGGGTGTCCCAGCCGAAGCGGCCCTCGTCCACCAGCCGCGCCATCATCAGCGTGGTGAGCGACTTGCTCGTGGAGCCGATGAGGAAGAGCGTCTCGGGCGTCACCGGCTCCGACCTGCCGAGCTCGCGCACCCCGAAACCCTTCTCGTAGAGCACCTGGTTGCCCTGGACGACGGCGAGGGCCACGCCCGGAATCTTCATCGTCTGGCGGGTCTGCTCGACGAAGGACTCCAGGGACTTGAGGCGCTCGGCGGTGAGCGGGAGCGGAGCCTTTCCGGCGAAGGACTCCTCGGCGAGCCGGGCCGACTTGAAGCCAAGCAGCACCTGCGCGGCCTGAGCGCCCCGGCGATCCATGGAGGCGGCGGAGCCGTCCAGGAGGATGACATAGTTGGTGTCACCCTTGCGCCGTGCGAGGCCCGCGATGACGCGCGCCTCCCGAGGCGGAGTGTCGTAGGTGTTCTGGAAGATCTCGTCCCAGCCGTCCTGCGCGGGAGGGTGGGCGGAGAGCTTCACGGGGAGGGCGAAGTCGGGGCGGGTCTGCTTCCAGGCCTCGGTGATGGCGCGCTCGGCGGAGGTGCCGGGCACCTCGAGCAGCGTGATGCGGAGCTCCCGTTCGGGGTCCTCGAGCAACAGCCGCCCGTGGTCCTCGGTGACGTACCAGCCGGCGGACACGGTGAAGGGAGTGCTGGACGCCGTCTGCATGGGCGTGGCCGCCTCGAGCTTCCGGGCCCGCGCGGCGGAGGCCTGAGGTGCCGGGGTGGAGGACGGCGGAGTGACGGTGGTGCTGGCCGCGGTACACGAGGTGAGCAGCAGGAGGGGAAGTGCGCGAATGCGCATGGACGAGAGACTCCAGTCGGAGTGAAGGGTGTGGCCGCTAGAACGCATGGGCGGGCGCCCGATTGCACGGGTTGGACACCTGGCGACGCTCCCCCAAGCAGGTGCGCAGTGGCCAATGGTCGACATCAAGCTGAAAAACAGGTATTCCAGTGACAGTCAAATTAACTGGAACATTGCCTATGCACTCCTTGCGTCGTTGCTTCCTCTGGATGAGCGCCGTCTGCACCGGGCTGTTGTTCACCGCCTGCGGTGTGACCCCTGAAGAGTTCGCCCCGGACGAGCGGCTCGGTACGCACCAAGCTGCGGTGTGCACCGGCGCCCAGGTCTCCAGCCTGGTGCTCCTTGGCTACAACTTCTACCAGGGGACGCTGTCCTCGGGCGGGACCTGGGCCGTGACGACGCCCTCCAATGCCATCTATCTCGAGTACTACGTGGATGGCGTGAGGGTGGGCTCCGAGGATCGCCCGGGGACCTCGGGGAGCTGGTACCACAGCAGCACGGGCTGGACGTGTAGCACGCAGGCTTTCGAGGTCCGGGCCTGGCCCCTGGTGGTGGATGGTTCGGGCGTCCGCTCCCTCTGCACCGCCAACGGTCCGGTGACGATGGGGACGAGTGTCAGGGATCAGAGCTGTTGCATGCCGGAGACGGATGCTCAGTTCTGCGCGCGCCTCGGGAAGCAGTGTGGTCCGGTGGGGATGGGCACGGACAACTGTGGCAATCCCCGGTCGGTCGACTCCTGCGGCAACTGCCCGAGTGGCTCCCAGTGTGACTGGGATTTGAACGTCTGTGTCCCCAGGCCGTGTGAGCCGGAGAGCTCGTGTGTTGGCCGGTGCGGGTGTGTCTCCGACGGGTGCGGGGGGATGGTCAACTGCGGGATCTGTCCGACGTATGCCTGCCCCCAGGCGACTCCGTTTCCTTGCTGTGACGGAAGCTGCTCCAAGAGCCGGCTCTGCCCGGGGATTGCGTGTGACCCCTGGCCGAACACCTGCTGGCCGACGGAGTGAGCTGCTCCAGACCTTATCCAGGGCCGCTAGCACGGAAAGTCAAGAAAACCTCACAAACCTCGGATGAGATGCTTTATCTTGCATGCCCCTCGGGCCGGGAGGGGAAGCCAGAAGCTGAAGGGCTTGCATGACGATGTCTGACATCCAAGCGGCTCGGTGCCGGGTGTCTTCCCGGTGCTGAGCTGATTGGGAGGGGGTGTATCCAGATGAGATGCCATCGAATTCCTGGGCGTGGCCCGGGAGCCTGGGTGGGGCTGTTGTTGGGGCTGTGCCTGGCGGTGGGGTGCGTCCCCCCGGAGGAGGGCGGAGCGGAGCTCTCCGAGGTGTCGACGATTGAAGTCGCGTTGACCACGCCGGCGCTCGGGCAGGAGCAGGTCGCGGCGGGCGCTGCCCATTCGCTGCTGTTGCGCCGCGACGGCACGGTGAGGGCCTGGGGTGACAACACGTTTGGCCAGCTGGGGGATGGCACGGACGTGACGCAGCGCCTCTTGGTGCCGGTACAGGGACTCGACAGCGTGGTGGCTCTCGCGGCGGGCTACCAGCACTCACTGGCCCTGCGCTCCGACGGCACGGTGTGGGCCTGGGGCGACAACTTCTTCGGCCAGTTGGGCGACGGCTCGGACTTCCAGAGCCCGGTGCCCGTGCAGGTGCTGGGCCTGAGTGGCGTGGTGGCCATTGCCGCGGGAGACAATCACTCGCTGGCCCTGCTGTCCGACGGCTCCGTGTACGCCTGGGGCTTCAACAACTATGGGCAGCTCGGAGATGGAACCACCTATTCGAGCCCCTTTCCCCTACAGGTGCAGGGCTTGAGCGGTGCAGTGGCCATTGCCGCTGGCAGCGGGCACTCGCTGGCCGTGCTCTCCGACGGCAAGGCCAAGGCCTGGGGCGACAACTACTATGGCCAGCTCGGTGATGGCTCCGGCTTCGGGCAACTGACGCCCGTGCTGGTGTCGGGCCTTACCGGGGTGAAGGGAATCGCCGCGGGCACCTTCCACTCGCTGGCGCTGCTCGCCGATGGCTCGGTGCGCTCCTGGGGGGAAAACGGCTCGGGCCAGCTTGGAATTGGCTCCACCACGCGGCGTCCGGTACCGGTGCTGATTCCAGGCCTGACTGGGGTGAAGGCCCTCGCGGCGGGTTCCCAGCACTCGCTGGCGCTGCTCGCGGATGGCACGGCGCGCGCCTGGGGCTACAACGACTTCGGCCAGGTGGGAATCGGCGTGCTCGGCTCGCAGCTCACACCGGTGAAGGTGTCGGGCCTGGGCCTGGTGAAGGGCCTCGCGGCGGGAGGTGCCCACTCGCTCGCCGTGCGCGTGGGTGGACTCGCATGGGCCTGGGGCGACAACTCCCAGGGCCAGCTCGGTGATGGACAGGTCAGCCAGCAACTGAAGCCGGTGCGGGTGCTGGGTCAGCGGGTCAGGACGCTCATGGCGGGTGGCGGCGAGCACTCGCTGGCGGTGCGCGCGGACAGCACGGTGTGGGCCTGGGGTGACAACCGCAATGGTCAGCTCGGGGCGGGGACGATTCCGCAGAGGAGCCTGCCCGGTCAGGTGCCGGGCCTGACGGGAGTGGAGGTGCTGGCCGCGGCCTTGGACCAATCGCTCGTGGTGCGCATGGACGGGACGCTGTGGGCCTGGGGCAACAACGCCAATGGTCAGCTCGGGGATGGGACGACCACCCAGCGGCTGACGCCCGTCCAGGTGACAGCCCTGAGCGAGGTGGTGGCCGTCGCCGCTGGGGGCAATCACACGCTGGCCGTGCGCATGGATGGGACGCTGTGGGCCTGGGGCAACAACATCGAGGGCCAGCTCGGGGATGGGACGACCACCCAGCGGCTGGCGCCCACCCAGGTGCCGAGCCTGGGCTCCATCGTGGCCGTCGCGGCCGGCGGCTCGCACTCGCTGGCGGTGCGCGCGGACGGGACGGTCTGGGCCTGGGGCTACAACGCCAAGGGTCAGCTAGGCGATGGGACGACTCTCCGGCGTCTGACGCCGGTCCAGGTCGTGGGGCTGAGCAACATCGTGGCCGTCGCGGCTGGAGACAGCCACTCCCTGGCCCTGGGCGCGGATGGGACGGTATGGGCTTGGGGTCTCAACGCCTCCGGCCAGCTCGGGGATGGGACGACCACCCAGCGGCTGACGCCCGTCCAGGTGCCGGGTCTGGGCTCCCTCGTGGCCGTCGCAGCCGGCAACGAGCACTCGCTGGCCGTGCGCGCGGACGGGACGGTGTGGGCCTGGGGCTACAACATTCGAGGCCAGCTCGGCGATGGGACCCTCTCCTCTCGCAAGTCGCCCGTCCAGGTGCCGGGTCTGGCCAATGCGGTGTCCGTTGCGGCCGGATACACCCACTCCCTGGTGTCGTACTCGGACGGGTCCTGTTCGTCCTGGGGCGACAACGAGTACGGCCAGCTCGGAGATGGGACGGCCGCTCTGTATCTGGTGCCCCTCCAGGTGCCGGGCCTGAGCGGGCTGAAGAGCGCAGTGGCCGCGGGCTTTCACTCGCTGGCGGTGCGCTCGGACGGGACGGTGTGGGCCTGGGGCCTCAACCACTTGGGCCAGCTCGGGGATGGGACGACCACCCAGCGGCTGACGCCCTTCCAGGTTCCGGGTCCGAGCCAGGTGTCGGCTGTCGCAGCGGGAACCAACCACAGCCTGGCATTGCAATCGGATGGGACGTTGTGGGCCTGGGGTTACAACTACAACGGCCAGGTTGGGGATGGGACTTCCTTTACGCGTTACGTGCCAACCCGGGTGCTCCTGAGTGGCGTGGTGTCCATCGCGGCCGGGAGCATGCACTCGCTGGCGGTGCGCTCGGACGGGACGGTCTGGGCCTGGGGTTCCAACTCCTCCGGCCAGCTCGGGGATGGGACCCTCACCCAGCGCTTTGCACCGGTCCAGGTGCAGGGTCTGAGTGGCGTGGTCGCCATCGTGGCGGGCCAATCTCACTCGCTAGCGGTGCGCTCGGACGGAACGGTGTGGGCCTGGGGTTACAACTACTACGGCCAGCTCGGGGATGGCACGAGCCTGACGCGCCAGACGCCCGTCCAGGTGCCGGGCCTGAGTGGCGTGGTCGCCATCGCGGCGGGCCAGGCTCACTCCCTGGCGCTGCGTGCGGACGGAAGGGTGTGGGCCTGGGGTTACAACGCCTTCAGCCAGTTGGGAGATGGCACGACCACCCAGCGGCTGATGCCCGTCCAGGTGCCGGGCCTGAGTGGCGTGGTGTCCATCTCGGCGGGCATCTATCGCTCGCTGGCGGGGCGCTCCGACGGCACCGTGTGGGCCTGGGGCAATAATTCCTATGGCGAGCTCGGAGATGGCACCACCACCTCCCGCGCAACTCCCATCCAGACGAGCCCCCTGAGCGGCATGACGTCCATCGTCGTTGGAACCACCCACGGGTTGGCGCTCCGGCCGGATGGAACGCTTTGGGCCTGGGGCCTCAGCGCCTACGGCCAGGTCGGGGATGGCGTGCCGTCCATGCGCCAGGTGCCGGTGCGCGTGTCCGGACTCTGAGAGAGCCGCGCGAAGAAGTGCACGCCTTCACGACGTTGAACGACAGGGGAGAAGCCAGATGAGAGGCAATCGGATACCCGGGAGTGGTCCGGGCGCATGGATGGGTGTGTTGCTCGGGCTGTGTCTGGTGGTTGGGTGCGGCGCGCCCTCCGAGGAGGGCGGTGCGCAGGCCACCGAGCCCGTGGAGTTGGAGCTCTCCCTGACCACGCCCTCCACGCCGCCGCTGGGGCAGGAGCAGGTCGCGGCGGGGAGCTCTCATTCGCTGCTGTTGCGCGCCGATGGCTCCGTCTGGGCCTGGGGTGACAACGCCTTCGGTCAGCTCGGCGACGGCACGGACATGCAGCAGTCTCTCTGGGTGGCGGTGCAGGGCCTCGACAGCGTGGTGAGCCTCGCGGCCGGTGCCCAGCACTCGCTGGCGCTGCGCGCCGACGGCACCGTGTGGGCCTGGGGTGACAACAGCTTCGGCCAGCTCGGCGACGGTACGGACATGCAGCGCATGACGCCCGTGCAGGTCGCCTGGCTCGACAGCGTGGTGGCCATCGCGGCGGGGGAATTCCACTCCATGGCCCTGCGTGCCGATGGCAGCGTGTGGACGTGGGGGTACAACAACTATGGCCAGCTTGGCGACGGCACCACCAACATCAGCCCGTTCCCCGTGCAGGTGGGCCTCAATAGCGCCGCGGTGGCCGTCGCGGCCGGCAACGCCCATTCGCTGGCCCTGCTCACCGACGGCAAGGTCCAGGCCTGGGGCGACAACTACTACGGCCAGCTCGGCGACGGCTCCGTCAACGGGCGCCCGACGCCAGGGGCGGTGGCCAGCCTCTCCGGGGTGAAGGCCATCTCCTCCGGCACCTACCACTGCCTGGCTCTGATCTCCGATGGCTCGGTGCGCTCCTGGGGCGAGAACGGCGCCGGACAGCTCGGCGTCGGCTCCACCATCCGGCGCCCGGTGCCGACGCTCATCACCGCGCTCTCCGGGGTGAAGGCCATCGCGGCCGGTTACCAGCACTCGCTGGCGCTGCTCAACGACGGCACGATGCGCGCCTGGGGCCACAACGACTTCGGCCAGGTGGGAAATGGCACCATCAACCATCAGCTCTCCCCGGTGGCGGTGGCGGGCCTGGGCTACGTGAAGAGCATCGCGGCGGGCGCTTCCCACTCCATGGCCCTGCGCTCGGACCGCCTCGTGTGGACCTGGGGCGACAACTCCCGCAACCAGCTCGGGGATGGCCAGTTCAGCCAGCAGTTGAGGCCAGCGCGGATCCTCGGTCAGCGCGTCCGGCTGCCCATCGCCGGTGGAGGCCGTCACTCCCAGGTGCTGCGGGCGAACGGGACGGTGTGGTCCTGGGGCGCCAACGCCGTGGGCCAGCTCGGGGATGGGACGGCCCTTCCGAGGAGCGTGCCCGTCCAGGTGCCGGGTCAGACGGGCGTGCAGCTCCTGGCCGCTGCCACGAACCACTCGCTGGAGGTGCGCGAGGACGGCACGGTGTGGTCCTGGGGCGACAACACCAACGGCCAGCTCGGGGATGGGACCACCACCCAGCGCAGGCAGCCCGTCCAGGTGCTGCGCCTGGTGGGCGAGGTGATGGACGTCGCCACCGGGCACAACCACTCGCTGGTGGTGCGCAGGGACGGCACGGTGTGGTCCTGGGGCTTCAACGGCGCGGGCCGGCTCGGGGATGGGACGACCTTCCAGCGTCTGGCGCCTGTCCAGGTCCAGGGGCTGGACACCATCGTGGCCGTCGCGGCGGGTTACGATCATTCGCTGGCGGTGCGCTCGGACGGCACGGTGTGGGCCTGGGGTGACAACTCCGATGGCGAACTGGGCGATGGGACGGTCACCCGGCGTCTGACGCCGGTGCAGGTCCAGGGGCTGAGCAACATCATGGCCGTGGCGGCCGGCAACGGCCACTCGCTGGCGCTGGGCGCGGATGGGACGGTGTGGGGCTGGGGCTACAACCTGCTCGGCCAGCTCGGGGATGGGACGGCGGATCAGCGCCTGACGCCCGTGCAGGTGCAGAACGTGGGGGTGATGGTGGCGATCGCCGCGGGCGACTACCACTCGCTGGCGGTGCGCTCGGATGGGACGCTGTGGTCCTGGGGCAGCAACGATCAGGGCCAGCTCGGAGATGGAAGCATTCTCGAGCGCGCGTCACCCTTCCAGGTGCCGGGCCTGGCCAACGTGGTGGCCGTGGCGGCCGGTGACGGCCACTCGCTGGTGCTGCACGCGGATGGCACCGCCTCCTCGTGGGGTGGCAACGAGTACGGCCAGCTCGGCAATGGGAAGGCCACCCTGCATCCGGTGCCCGTCCAGGTGCCGGGCTTGAGCGGGATGAAGGGCGTGGCGGCCGGCGGTCTCCACTCGCTGGCGGTGCGCGCGGACGGCACGGTGTGGGCTTGGGGCAACAACGGCTCTGGCGAGCTGGGCGATGGGACGGGAGTCCCGCGCACGCAGCCGGTGCAGGTGTCGGGCCTGGGCTCCGTGGCGTCCGTCGCGGCGGGCGTCAACCACAGCCTGGCGGTGCAGTCGGACGGCACGGTGTGGGCCTGGGGCAGCAACTCCCAGGGCCAGCTCGGGGATGGGACGTCGAGCGCGCGGTTCTCGCCCGTCCGGGTGCTGGGGGCGACGGGCTTCATGGTCGTCTCCGCTGGTAGTGCTCACAGTCTGGGCCTGCGCTCGGACGGTACGGTGTGGGCCTGGGGAGGAAACACCTACGGCCAGCTCGGGGATGGCTCGGTCACCCGGCGCCTGACGCCGGTGCAGGTGTCGGGCCTGAGTGGCGTGGTGGCCATCGCCACGGGGCTGCACCACTCGCTGGCGGTGCGCGGGGACGGCACGGTGTGGACCTGGGGCTACAACTTCTACGGCCAGCTCGGAGATGGGACGAAGACGCAGCGCCTGACGCCGGTGCAGGTGCCGGGCCTGGGGGGCGTGGTGTCCATCGCGGCGGGCACCTACCACTCCCTGGCGATCCACGCGGACGGGACGCTGTCCTCCTGGGGCTACAACCTCTACGGCCAGCTTGGGGATGGCACGGTCACCGAGCGCCTGCTGCCGGTGGCGGTGCCCGGCCTGAGCGGGGTGCTCGCCGCCGATGCGAACTGGAGCTCCCTGACGGTGCACATGGATGGCACGGTGGCCGCGTGGGGGAGCAACAACACCAGCCAACTCGGGGAGGGGAGCACCGCCGATCGCCGGAGTCCCGTGCAGTCGTCCGTCCCGAGCAGCATGAAGTCCGTCTCGTCCGGCTCCAACCACTCCCTGGCACTCCGGTCGGATGGAACGGTGTGGGCCTGGGGTTTTGGCAACTACGGCCAGATTGGGGATGGCGTGCTGTCCATGCAGCTCGTGCCGGCGCACGTGTCCGGCTTCTGAGTGGAGGTTCCTCCCGCTCCCCCCTCGGCCGCTGGAGGGGAGCGGGAAGGCCCGCCACGCGGGGAGGGCGCCTAGGGTTGGCCCAGCATCGCGCGGCAGCCCGCGTCGTACATGTTCCACGTCACGCTGCCCTGCTCGAAACCACCGAGGAGGCAGGAGATGTTGAGCGTGGTGGCGGCGCTCACGTTGGTCACGCCCGGGTTGTAGGTGACGTAGATCAGCTCGTTCTTGTTGAGCGAGAGCTTGTCGTAGTTGGCGCGCAGGGTGAAGGCGGCCGTGCGCTGGTCGAGCACCTGCCCGGGCACCGGCGTGGTGTACTTGCGCACCTCGTTGAACAGCTCATCCTGGAGTCGCCGCTGGACGGAGGTCACCATGTTGGCGGGGTTGCTGCCGGAGGGCGCGAGGGGACCCCAGGTGCCGTTGGTCTGCTGGTATTCGAGCCGGAGGCCGCACGTGTTCTCCGCGCCACATGTCACGAGCTGCTCGAAGAAGGTCCGCACCTCGGTGTCCACGCACGAGTTGGCGTGATAGGCGGCGAAGATGCCCGCCCGCTCGAAGAGCACCTGCCAGTTCACGTAGAAGCGGGCCTGGCGGTTGATGTCCTGGGTCTTGATCTCCCAGTCGATCTTCGCCGTCAGGATGTGGTCCCACTGGCCGCCGGTGGCCATGAGGAACCGGAGATGATTGACCCAGCCGGGCAGGGTGGTCGCCTGGAAGGAGATGTCCTGGGCCACGACGCTGCCACTGGACGCGTTGGTGCTGGTGAAGCGGTACATCACGTTGGTGTCCAGGTCATACGGCTGGGTCGGATCCTGGCGGGTGAAGCACTTGGGGACAGGCACCTGGCGGATGGCGCCGCTGGGGGTGACGACCTCGATGAACTCGTGCGTGCACGCCACGTCGATGCGGCCAGTGGTCACCTCGTAGCCGGCGACCAGGAACCGGGTCTTCGCCTTGGAGGCCGGAGCGGGGGTGATGTACATGCCTTGCGCGCTGGCCTCGCTCTGGAGCTGCTGGAGCATGCCCAGGTCGCTGGTGGTGGAGAGCGTGCCGTTCAAGTTGGTCAGCTCCTGGTACGCGAAGAAGCCGGAGAACGGCGTATAGGCGTTGAGCTGGAAGCGCGGAACGGGGGAGGTGCTCAGCGGATACTGGACGGCCACGCCACCGCGGCGCGGGATGTAATAGACGAGCAATGGATCATCCGTGTCCGCCAGCAGCGTGAAGGCGTCCTGGACGATGGGCGAGAAGTACTGCGCCACGTTGCCGGAGCTGGGGGACATTGGCGCGGCGACGGCCTGCGTGGAGGAAACGACGGAGACCGCAGCCACTGCCGCGGACAGCAATGCCTTCTTCATGGGTTTGCCTTTCGGGTACGGCGCTGTCTGTGTCTGCCCGGAGCCGGGCACCTATCCATTCACCCAGACGCATCGCGGAAAAGCAGGTGAAAAGTGTCTTTTCGGTAAGAACTGGAAGAATGCGTGGGGAGGTTGGAAAGTTTTCGCGAAGGCGGAAAACTCGTTAAACAGATTTTACTGGAGGTTCGTTGGAACTTCGCGTATTGTGCGTTTCGTCCCGAGGAGCGGCCTGTCGTGTGTCTTGTGCGCCCTCGTGTGTGTCAGTCCATTCGTGTGTTCGCTGTGAATGCTTTCCGGCGGCGTCGGGTCTCCTGTCTGGTTTGCTGTGAGGGAGTCCAGGTCTCACGGGTAGTCCAGCTATTTCAGATCTGCGCCTGACTTCACCCGGGTTTCTGGGGGAGCAGGGGCAGATGGTACGGGTTGGCGGCTCGTGACCTCCTCCCCCAGAGGGTCGCGCCGAGCGATTCCCCCCGCCAATGCGTCGTCAGTCGCCGTGGCAGTGGCAGTCGCAGGACCCCGCGGCTCTCGTCCGTGAGAGCAGGGGTATGTCCATTCATTGGGAGGGAGTCCGACATGATGCCGTCTTGGAGCAAGGTGTTGTTGAGCGCGGCCGCTGGGGTGGGGTTGCTGGCGGGCTGTGGGGGGCCGAGCGAGCCGGGGGCGCGGAATGACTCGTCTGAGCTCGGGACGCTCGGCCAGAAGGTGCTCCCGGCCTGTCCCTACAGCTCTCCCATCATCGACATGGACAAGTCGTTGGTGATTCGGGATCTCTCCGTGGTGAACGATGCCTGTCGCACCCAGTTCAGCGGCACCACCGCGTCGAACTGTGCGACCAGCTCCAGGGGCAAGTGGTCCTTCGGCTATCTGATGTCGCAGATCGCCGGCAACAGGGACGTGGTGGGGACCTCGGAGTTCGTGCTGAACTGGCTCAGCACGTGGCAGACCGACCAGGTCATCAATGGCCATCAGGTGCTCGCCCGCGGCGGTATCACCAACCGGCTCATCAACACCTGGCGGACGAAGAGTGGCTGCGCGTTGACCGGTCCGTGCACGCTCGACTTCAACCAGGCGCCCTTCCGGCTGCTGGCCATCGTCAACCGCCTGGACCTGAGCGCGGGCGCCTACGGCTCCTCCAGCCCCGGCGAGATGCGCTTCGTCTTCGGCTTCGTCGATCTCAACAAGCTCAGCGACACGGTCTCGAACAACGGCGCCATGAAGGGCACGGTCATCTTCGAGTACAAGCTCACCCAGCACAACGACTCGTTCGGCTGGGCCTATGATTGGCACGACCTCGCCTCGTACTCGTTCGGCGATGCCTACAACAACAGGCTGGAGTGGCTCACGAACCGGGTGACCACCTACAACCCGTCGGTGATCCCCGGCGGCTCCGCCATCAGCCAGGTGCGCACCAACGAGCTCGAGTTCGACACGGCCTCGCTCGCGAACCGGACGTGGGAGCTGCGCGAGCAGGTGCGCGATTGCACCTCGGGGACGTGCATCCTGCGGCCGGACACCGTCAAGCTGACGCCCGACAGCCGGTACAACAAGAACGGCGAGGAGCAGGCGGATCCCGCCTATGCGGGCCTCCTGGATGCCTACCTCCTCAACAACGCGTCTCTCATCGACCAGGAGAATCTCGCCACCCTGCCGGCGCACATGATCGGCGGAGCCTCGCGGTCCAAGGGCGCGCTGGGTCAGCAGCTCGTGTGGGATCTGTCCCTCGAGGCCCAGAGCAGCTACGAGCCGAATGGCGGCACCTTCAAGACGTCGACCCGGCACTCGTTCGCCCTGCAGACCTGTGGCGGCTGCCACTACGCCGAGACGGGGACGAGCAACTTCCACGTCGCCCCGCGCGGCGTCAACCAGATGACCCAGCTCTCGCCGTTCCTGGCGGCCTCCGGCTCCGACGCGCTCTTGCCCAACGCCAGTGAGACGTCGAAGCCGCTCTACTACGCCTCTCCCACGGATCCGGTGGACGGTGAGGTGCGTCAGTACAACGATCTGTGGCGCCGCAAGTGTGAGATGCAGCGGCTGCTGCACTTCGATCCGAACCCCCTCTTCAAGCCGAGCGGCGCCCACTAGCGCGGAGCAGTGCCAGTCCCGGCCATCCGCTTCAGGGGTGGCCGGGCTCTCACCACGGAACGTCGTCGAGGAGAAGGAACACCGTCATGTTGGACAGCGTTCGCAAGGGGCAGGTGGGGCCAGCGGCGGGCCTCGTGGGCCTGACCGTACTGTTGCTCGTGTTGCAGGGGTGTGAGAGGCCGGAGGCAGCCGGGGAGAAGGGGTATGTGGAAGGGGAGCTGCTGGTGCGTTTCCGGGAGCCGGCCCTCACGAGCGCTCAGTCCGCGCTCCATTCCGTCTGGGGCGCGGAGGTCGTTCATTCCTACGAGTCCATACCGGGCCTGCAGGTCATCCGACTGCCGGAGGGGGCGGACCTGGAGCAGGCGCTCGCCGCCTACCGGAAGGACCCGCGCGTGCTGCAGGCCGGGTACAACGCCGTCTACTCCAGCGACAACGTGGCGCCGGTGGTGCCGGACGATCCGCTCTTCGGGAGCCTGTGGGGCCTGAAGAACACGGGACAGGATGGGGGCGTGGCGGGGGCGGACATTGGCGCCACCCAGGCCTGGAGTCTCACGACCGGCAGCGAGGAGGTCGTCCTGGCGGTCATCGACAGCGGCCTGGACTACACCCATCCGGACCTGGCCGCCAATGTGTGGGTCAACCCCGGGGAGATCGCGGGCAACGGTCTCGATGATGACAACAACGGCTACGTGGACGACGTGCACGGCATCAACGCCATCACGGGCACGGGCGATCCCATGGATGACGGCAACCACGGGACGCACGTGGCGGGCATCCTCGGCGCGGTCGGCAACAACGAGGCGGGCATCTCCGGCGTCAACTGGAAGGCGAAGATCGTCGCCTGCAAGTTCCTCGACAAGTCGGGCAACGGGACGGAGGCGAACGCGCTCAAGTGCATGGACTACCTGCTGCGCCTGAAGCAGCGCGCGCAGA
This sequence comes from Archangium lansingense, assembly GCF_026626635.1. Taxonomy (GTDB): domain Bacteria; phylum Myxococcota; class Myxococcia; order Myxococcales; family Myxococcaceae; genus Archangium; species Archangium lansingense. The sequence continues at coordinate 10,540,018 of NZ_JAPNKA010000001.1, read as the reverse complement.
ACCCGGTCAACATCGTCGCGACCAACAACTCCTGGAGCTGCCGGTTGCGCACCTGCAACTCGGAGCTGATGCGCTCGGCCATCCTGAAGCACCAGGAGGCGGGCATGTTGTTCGTGGCGGCCGCTGGCAACGTGAACGCCAACATCGACAGCGCCGAGAGCTGGCCCGCCAAGTACCAGCTGCCGAACATGCTCGTGGTCGCGGCCACGGACCGGAAGGATGCCCGGTGGAACCTGTCGAGCTATGGCCCGCACACCGTGCACCTGGCGGCTCCGGGCGTGGACATCGTCAGCACGGTGCCGGGCAATGCCTACCGCAGCTTCAACGGCACCTCGATGGCCTCCCCGCACGTCGTGGGGGTCGCCGGTCTGCTCGCGGCCCAGGAGCCCACGCGGGACTGGAGGGCCATCAAGAACCTGCTGATGGCCGGGGCGCGGCCGGTGCCGGGCCTGTCGGGCGTCACCATGACCGGCCGGCGGCTGCGCGCCTGGGGCCCCGACGGCAGTGGCGCGCTCAATTGCGAGAACCAGATCGTCACCCAGCGGCTGAGCCCCCTGGCGACCTCCGGCCGCGTGGCCACCGTCGTCGGGTTTCCGCTCCCCATCTCCGTGCTGAACATCCGCTGCGCCGAGCCCGCGGGGGCGGTCTCCGTGAGCGTCGCGGGCCATGCGGAGTCGCTCGTCTCCCTCTCCGATGATGGGCAGGGAGGAGATCTGGCGGCCGGTGACGGGGTCTACTCGGGACACTTCGCCCCGGCCCGGCCGGGCACCTATACGCTCACCTTCCCGGGAGGCGAGGTGCTCACCGTGGATGTGCTCAACCCTTACGTCCCCGCGGAGACCCGGCCGTTCACCTACGAGGCGATGACCGGGGCGAACATCCGCGTCGACGGCGCCAGCGACGAGACGACCAGCGTCATCCCCGTGCCGTTCCCCATCCGCTTCGCCGATGTGTCCTCCGGGTTCTCCACGCTCTACGTGAACAGCAATGGCTACATCGCCTTCGCTCCGGTCCCGTCCGCCTCGGCCAACTCGCCGCTGCCCTCCACCTTCTTCCAGACGGCGATCCTTCCCCTCTGGCAGAACCTGGAGGTGCCGGGCGTGGAGCCCTCGGGCCTGTATTACGAGACGCTGGGCACTGAGCCGAACCGGAAGTTCGTCATCGAGTGGCGTGACGTGGCCATTGCTCCCATCTTCCCGGTCCAACCCCTCAAGTTCCAGGTGGTGTTCTTCGAGAACAGCTCGGACATCGCGTTCAACTACGCCCAGGTGTTCTACGGCGACCCGGACTACCCGGAGCTCGACAACGGGGGGAGCGCCACGGTGGGTATTCAGCTCCTGCCGACGGTCGTCCAGCAGTTCAGCCACATGGAGCCCGTCCTGACGGATGGAACGTCCCTGCTGTTCAGGACCGTTCCGTCGCCGAACGTGCCGGTGGTCACCGCCCCGGCCGTCACGAACGGGCCCCCGGCTGAGGGGCGTCCCGTCTCCGTCCAGGCCTCCTTCAGCGTGGCCAACGGGGAGGATGGTCCCTGGAAGATCGAGTGGAGCTGCCACTACGACGGGGTGGCCTTCGTGCCCGAGCAGGAGTCCTTCGCCTCGGTGCAGGGGAGCGTCAGCCACGCGTGTGACTCCTTGAGCCAGGGGGACTACCGGGTGGCCCTCCGGGTCACCGGCCAGTCCGGCGAGGCCTCGCCGGTGCAGTGGACGGCCTTCACCGTCGCCGATGTCAGCCCGAAGGTCCTCTCGTTCACGGCCACTCCGTCGAGTGGAAACGTGCCCCTGGTGGTGGACTTCTCGGTGAGTGCCACGACGGGGGCCGCGGATGGCACGACCGAGCCGGTGGTCGGCTATGCGTGGGATTTCGAAGGAGATGGGACCTTCGAGGAGACGGCGGTTTCCACGGCCCGGCACACGTACCCGGGGAGCGGCACCTTCACGGCCAGGGTTCGGGTCCTCGACAGGGACAGTCACACCGAAGCGGAGGTGCAGGTGGTGGTGGGGGCCATGGCCAACAGGCCGCCCACGATCGACTCGAGTCCCCCCAACCAGACGGCCTGGTGTGGCGCTCTGTACACGTATCAGCTCGTCGCGTCGGACCCCGACGGGGACACGCTGTCCTTCTCGTTGCTCCAGCCTCCCTTGGGCATGACGATCAACGCCTCCACGGGGCTGATCCGTTGGACTCCCATCGGCCTGCAATGCGGGTGGAAGAAGGACAACTTCCACACCATCAAGGTCCAGGTCTCGGATGGCCTGGGGGGGGTGGACACCCAGGAGTTCTCGGTCAATGCGCGCACCCGGGCCGTCCTCACGGTGCCGCAACTCGTGGAGCCCGTGGGGGATGCGCTCGCTGGGTCCACGCCCCTGACCTTCACCGTGCTGAACGTTCCCCATCCCACGGAGGAGCCGTTCACCTATGACTTCGAGTTCCTGGATGTCACGGAGGGGGACAGGGTGGTGCACGCGCTCCTGGGCATCCAGGAGCAGCCGGACGGGAGGACCTCCGTGACGCTTTCCGGCGAGCAGCTCGTCCAGGGCAGGCCCCTGGCCTGGAGGGCACGTGCCGTTTCGGTCACGGAGGGCGCGGGGGAATGGTCGGCGCCCCTCCGCTTCCTGCTCCGCGAGCAGGAACCGGGGAAGGGTCAGCCCCTCGTCCCGGAAGAGGGAAGGGCGGGGTGCGGTGCGATGCCGGGGGCGTCCGCTCCCTCCCATCTCCTGCTACTGCTCGCGCTGACGGGTGTCACTCGCTGGCGGCCCCGCCGGGGCCGTGGCGCAGGCGGTGGAGTGGGGGGTTGAGGCCGCCCCCACCCCAGCCCGTGTTCAGCCCACCACCAGGTTGATGATGCGGCCGGGCACGTAGACGAACTTCTTCTCCGTCTTGCCCTGGGTATGGGCCAGCACGTTCGGGTCGTTGGTGATGGCGGCGCGCACGTCCGCCTCGGTGGCGTCGCGGCGCAGCTTCACCTTGCTGCGCAGCTTGCCGTTCACCTGCACACCCATCTCGACGACGTCGTCCACGGTGAGGGCCGGGTCGTAGGTGGGCCACGGCTCGTAGGCCAGGCTCTTCGTCCCGCCCAGCCGCTCCCACAGCTCCTCGGCCAGGTGCGGCGCGAAGGGCGACAGCAGGAGCGCGAACGTCTTCGCCGTCTCGAGCGGCACGCGGGGAATGTCGGCGAGCCGGTTGGTGAGGATCATCAGCGCGCTCACCGAGGTGTTGAGCCGCAGCGCCTCGATGTCCTCGCCCACCTTCTTCACCGTCTTGTGCAGCAGGCGCAGCGTCTCCTCGTCGAGCGTGGCCTCCGCGGCCCCTGGCTCCTCGCGCACGAAGGCCAGCGTGTTCCAGGCGCGATCCAGGAGGACTCCTCCCCGGCGGGGAGCTTCTCCACTCTGCCGGCGTCCTACTCTCCCTGCATCAGCCCGGTAATCCGGCCATCGCCGTGGACGACGATGCGGCGCGCGGACGGCTCTCGGGGGAGGCCGGGCATGGTGAGGAGCTCCCCCGTGAGCGCCACCAGGAAACCTGCGCCCGCCGACAGCCGCACCTCGCGCACCGTCAGGGTGAAGCCTCGGGGCCGGCCCTGCTTCGCCGGGTCGTCCGACAGCGACAGGTGCGTCTTCGCCATGCACACCGGCAGCCCCGCCCCGCCCAGCGCGCGCACCGCCTCCAGGTCCTTCACCGCCCCCGGTGTGAATGCCACGTCATCCGCGCCGTACACCGTGCGCGCGATGGCGCGAATCTTCTCCTCGGGCGGCTGCTCCAGCGTGTAGAGGAATCGCGGCTTCGGCGGCGCCTCGTCCGTGGCGTCGAGCATCGCCAGCACCGCGTCCGCGAGTTCCAGCGCGCCCTCGCCACCGCGCGAGAAGCTGTCACATACCGCGATTCCCACCCCTCGCGCCTTCGCGAACGCCCGCAGCTCGTCCAGCTCCGGCTCCGAGTCTTGTGGGAATCGATTCACACACAGCACGGCCGGCAGGCCAAATGCCGCCACCGACTCCAGGTGCTTCTCCAGATGGTCGAAGCCCCGCGCCAGCGCTTCGCGGTCCGGCTCGGCCACCTTCGCCAGCGCCGCGCCCCCGTGGTACTTGAGTGCGCGCAGCGTCACCACCACCATCACCCCCCGCGGCCACAGCCCGGCACTCCGGCACTTGATGTCGAGGAACTTCTCCGCGCCCAGGTCGAAGCCGAAACCCGCCTCCGTCACCACCTCGTCCGCGTAGGTCAGCGCCAGCCGCGTGCCCACCACCGAGCTGCACCCGTGCGCGATGTTGCCGAAGGGCCCCGCGTGCACCAGTGCCGGTCCCCCCTCGCGCGTCTGCGCCAGGTTGGGCATCAGCGCGTCCTTCAGCAGCGCCACCATGGCCGCCGCCGCCTCCACGTCCTTCGCCCGCACCGCCGAGCCATCCGGTGCCTGTCCCACCACGATGCGGCTCAGCCGTGCCTCCAGGTCCTGGAGGTTCCCGGCCAGCGCGAGGATGGCCATGACCTCGCTGGCGGCGGTGATGTCGAACGCCGTCTCGCGCGGCACGCCGTGCGCCCTGCCGCCCAGCCCGACGATGACGTTGCGCAGGAACCGGTCGTTCATGTCCAACGCGCGCCGCCAGCGCACGCGCGTGGACTCCAGCGCCACCGGGTGGCCGTAATAGACGGTGTTGTCCACCAGGGCCGCCAGCAGGTTGTGCGCGCTGGTGATGGCGTGCAGGTCTCCTGTGAAGTGCAGGTTGATGTCAGCCGCGGGCTCCAGGCTGGCCTCGCCACCACCCGTGCCGCCCCCCTTCACGCCGAAGACAGGTCCGAGCGACGGCTCGCGCAGCGCCGCCACCGCGCGTCGGCCCCGCCGCCGCAGGCCCATGGCCAACGCCACGGACATCGTCGTCTTGCCCTCGCCCGGCGGCGTGGGGTTGATGGCGGACACGAGCACCAGCCGTCCCTGGTGCGAGCGGCGGTCGAGTGCCTCCAGAGACACCTTGGCGCGATCGCGCCCCCACGGCAGCACATCCTCTGGAGAGAGGCCCAGCTCGGCACCGACTTCGGCGATGGGACGCAGTTTCATGCCGCGGACTCTCGGTGCCCGGGCGTCCCCGGTCAACGCTCACGAGAACGAGTCGTCTGACACCTCTGAGGAGGCTGCTCGCGCTGACGGGTGTCACTCGCTGGCGGCCCCGCCGGGGCCGTGGCGCAGGCGGTGGAGTGGGGGGTTGAGGCCGCCCCCACCCCAGCCCGTGTTCAGCCCACCACCAGGTTGATGATGCGGCCGGGCACGTAGACGAACTTCTTCTCCGTCTTGCCCTGGGTATGGGCCAGCACGTTCGGGTCGTTGGCGATGGCGGCGCGTACGTCCGCCTCGGTGGCGTCGCGGCGCAGCTTCACCTTGCTGCGCAGCTTGCCGTTCACCTGCACACCCATCTCGACGACGTCGTCCACGGTGAGGGCCGGGTCGTAGGTGGGCCACGGCTCGTAGGCCAGGCTCTTCGTCCCGCCCAGCCGCTCCCACAGCTCCTCGGCCAGGTGCGGCGCGAAGGGCGACAGCAGGAGCGCGAACGTCTTCGCCGTCTCGAGCGGCACGCGGGGAATATCGGCCAGCCGGTTGGAGAGGATCATCAGCGCGCTCACCGAGGTGTTGAGCCGCAGCGCCTCGATGTCCTCGCCCACCTTCTTCACCGTCTTGTGCAGCAGGCGCAGCGTCTCCTCGTCGAGCGTGGCCTCCGCGGCCCCTGGCTCCTCGCGCACGAAGGCCAGCGTGTTCCAGGCGCGATCCAGGAAGCGCCGAACGCCAGTGACGCCCTGGGTCTGCCAGGGCTTCACCGCCTCGAGCGGGCCCATGAACATCTCGTACACGCGCAGCGAGTCCGCGCCGTGCTTCTGGACGACGTCGTCCGGGTTGACGACGTTGCCGCGCGACTTGGACATCTTCTCGTTGTTCTCCCCGAGAATCATGCCCTGGTGGACGAGCTTGCCGAACGGCTCGGGGTGCGAGACGACGCCGCAGTCGAAGAGCACCTTGTGCCAGAAGCGCGCGTACAGCAGGTGCAGCACGGCGTGCTCGGAGCCGCCGACGTACAGGTCCACCGGCATCCACGCGTCATAGGCCTCCTTGGAGAAGGCGGCCTGCGTGTTGTGCGGGTCGATGAAGCGCAGGTAGTACCAGCACGAGCCCGCCCACTGGGGCATGGTGTTCGTCTCGCGCGCGTACCACTTGCCGTCCTTCTGGAAGAAGCGCCAGTCGAGCGCGCGTGACAGCGGGCCCGCGGGGTCGTCCGAGGGCTTGAAATCCTCCAGCTCGGGCAGGCGCACGGGCAGCTCGCTCTCGGCCACTGCGATGGGCTCGCTGTAGCGCACCGTGTGCGGATGCTTGCGCGGGTCCGTGGAGCCGGGCGGCAGGTCCACGGGGAAGTAGACGGGGATGGGCTCGCCCCAGTAGCGCTGGCGGGAGAAGACCCAGTCGCGCAGGCGGTACTGCACGCGGCGCGTCCCCAGCCCCTTCTGCTCCAGGTGGGAGATCATCGTCGCCTTCGCCTCGGGCGTGCGCTGGCCATCGAGGAACCCCGAGCGCACCGCCACGCCCTCCGCCGTGAAGGCCTCGGTCCAGGCGGCGGTGTCGTGGAGCTGGCCGTCCGGCGAGACAACCTCCACCACCGGCAGCCCGAAGGCCCGGGCGAACTCGAAGTCGCGCTCGTCGTGCGCCGGCACGCTCATGATGGCGCCCGTGCCGTAGGAGCCCAGCACGAAGTCCGCCACCCAGATGGGCAGCCGCGCCCCGGAGATGGGGTTCAGCGCGTAGGCCCCGGTGAACTCGCCGGTCTTCGTCTTGGTGAGCGCCGTGCGATCCATATCGCTCTTGCTCACCACCGAGTCGCGGTAGGCGAGCACCTTCTGCCGGTGCTCCGGAGTGGTGAGCGCCTCGAGCAGCGGGTGCTCGGGGGCGATGACCATGTACGTGGCCCCGAAGAGGGTGTCCGGGCGCGTGGTGAAGATGCGCAGCTTCTCGCTGCGGCCCTCCAGCGCGAAGTCCACCTCGGCGCCCTCGCTGCGGCCAATCCAGTGGACCTGCTTCTCCTTCGTCTCCGGCCAGTCGAGTCCCTGGAGCTCCTGCTCCAGCCGGTCCGCGTAGGCGGTGATGCGCAGCGTCCACTGCCGCAGCGGCAGGCGCACCACCGGGTGGCCTCCGCGCTCGCTCTTGCCGTCGATGACCTCCTCGTTGGCCAGCACGGTGCCCAGTACCGGGCACCAGTTCACCGGCAGCTCCGCCTGGTAGGCCAGCCCGCGCTCGAAGAGCTTGAGGAAGATCCACTGCGTCCACCGGACGTAGGCCTCGTCCGTCGTCGCCAGCTCGCGCGACCAGTCGTACGAGAAGCCCAGCGACTTGAGCTGTCGCTTGAAGGTGGCGATGTTCTTCGCCGTCGTCTGCGCCGGGTGGGTGCCCGTCTCGATGGCGTGCTGCTCGGCGGGAAGGCCGAACGAGTCCCAGCCCATGGGGTGGAGCACGTCCACGCCGCGCATGCGCTGGAAGCGCGCCACGATGTCCGTGGCCGTGTAGCCCTCCGGGTGGCCCACGTGGAGCCCCGAGCCGGACGGGTAGGGGAACATGTCGAGGATGTACGCCTTGGGCCGGCCCGGATGACGCCGGGCCTCGAAGGTCTTCTCCTGCTCCCAACGGGTCTGCCACTTGGGCTCGATGGCCGAGGGATCGTACTTGGGACGCTCGGTAGACATGGCGGCGGTGTGTAGCACGTGCCTCGGGGCGCCGGTGGCTCCGCCCTGTCACCCGGGCCCCGGTGCCGCCCGGGGATTCTTGACATTTGAGACTGTCTCGTAATTCCATGAGAACATGCGAAGCCATCTATTCACGATTTGCACTGTTGCTCTGGTGTCCTCCGCGTGCGGAGGCGAGGCGCCCCTCGAGGAGGGCGCGACGGCTGGCGAGGCGGTCGCGACGCGCGAGCAGGCGGCCTACTCGGGAGTGAACGGCACGTACTGTCTGGAGAGCCCGTTCAACTGCAAGCTGCGGGAGTCCGGCGGCAACCGGGTCGAGACCAACGATCCCGCCGATGACCTCTGGGGCATCATGACGGGCATCGCCATCCGCGATGGTCACGGCAACATCCTGGGCACCAACACCCGGACGAGCGCCCAGTTCAACCATGGCCAGACGCGCACCTTCGCTGGCGAGCTCCATGCGTTCGCGGTGTCGACCTCGAACTCGAGTGCCGGGTGGCTGCCGATCTCGGCCATCTACGGGCGGACATCCTTCGAGCAGAAGGTGGGGCACGTGTCGGCGCTGGGCTCGGGGCTGGCCAAGCTGGGTTGCTACGCCGTGCGCAACTGGCATGACACCACCCTGGAGCCCAAGAAGGTGGTCTACGACAGCACGTCGAGCAACGAGCGCGCGGGCGACTACCTGCCGCTGGTGCGCGCCAATGGCAAGCGCTCGGCCAACCTCGCCTTCAACGTGCCGGGCTTCGGCCTGGGCGGCCCGGCGGTGGACCACTGGCCGGCGGGCACGAAGTTCCAGCGCCTGGACGTGCCGACGGATGGCGGCGCCCCGTCCATCGACATTCCGCTCTGGGTCGCGGACAGCTCTGGCCGCTACCGCGTGCAGTCGGGGACGATGAAGTTCATTTACGGCTACGTCATCGCCGCGACCACCACCAAGCGCAACGGGTGGATGGCGTACGACGCGCTCGAGGTCAGCTCCGGCTGCCCGTGAGCCGCTGAAGCTCGCTGCCCCGCCTCACCAGAACTTCCACCACGGTTTCTGTGCTGGGGTGGGCGTGACGGGCGGCGGTGGGGCAGGGGCCGGGCGCCGGATGGCTGGCGCCTGGCTGTGCAGCTCCGTCGCCGCCTCGGTGGACAGCGGGATGATCGACGGGGCGAAGACGAGATCCTCGGGCTTCGAGCCCGCGTTCAGCGCGTTGTTGAGGGCGTGAATGGTGCTGCTGCGCAGGGCAATGGCGCCGAACTGATCGCGCGTCAGGGAGCGGCCCTCGAGCGCCGTCTTCGCGAGCCGGATGGCTTCGCGCCACAAGGGATCCTCAGGCAGGAACACGGGCCGCTCGTTTGGCGTGCCCTCTGTGACAAAGATGGCCGAGTCGGGGATGCGGGGCCCCATGTCGTGCACCATCATCTGTCCGAAGGCCAGTGGTAGGTAGGCCACCACCTTCTCCGCCTCCAGCGGCGTGGCGCCCTGGGCGCGGAGCTCCTCGAGGATGAGTTTATCGTCGCGGTCGGGAGGATCGACGAAGGCCGCCACGCCCCGGCTCACGTCCACGCCGCCCTGAAGCACCAGGAACAGCCGCTGGCTGAGGAACTCCGGCGCGCGCGGCCAGGGCGCCTGGAGGAGCGCCTCCTTCAGCTCGGGCCACTCCTCGTTGTCGAGGAGGACCTCGAGCATCTTGGGCTGCGATTGCATCTGCGCGTAGTAGACGCGCAGCCAGTGGGTGCCGGAGACCAGGGGCAGGGTCTTGAGCGCACGCTCCAACACGTCGAACCAGGCGCGGGAGGCCTCCCTGGAGACCTGCACGCCACGGCCCTGGATGTCCCCGAAGATGATCCGCCGGCGTACTCCTGAGAGCTCCCACTCCTCGACGGTCACGTGCTCATCCGGCGGCCGGACGAACGCGCTCAGGAGGACGTGCAGGGAGCCGCGCGCGAAGTTCTCGAACGCATCCCGCTCGGCCTCCTCTGCCGTCTCTCCGACGCCTCCAAAGGACTCGATGAGCACCCGCCCCGTCCACAGCTCGAGCACCACGTCGAGCTGTACGGCGCGGTGATTTGGGTGGGTCTGTGCGTTCACGAACCACGCCTGGGCACGAGGGCCGGAAGGACCCAGGCGCAGCCAGTCGCCCTCTTCGAGGCAGATCACTCCGTGGGGTTGCAACAGCATGCTGAGGAGCGGAGTGGCGGAGGTCGCGGTCATGGGGGTTCAGGGCTCGTAGGCGCGCAGTCGAAGACGGGCAGCACCAGGACGCGCAGGGGGCGGGTGGGCTGACGGGTGGGACCCGGGCACGGATGGTAGTGGTGGACTTTCACAGGTGGGAAGGCACGCCCGGTTGTACGGAGTGTTCACGGGGTGGGAGCCAGGTGACAGGAACCCTCACCCCGGGCCCTCTCCCGGGGGGAGAGGGAGGGAAGGGCGGTGTAACATCCTCCCCATGTTCGCCCATCTGCGTCGCTGGCCGCTGCTGGCTCTGCTGCTCGTGCCCGGGGTTGCCCCCGCCGGGGACTTCATCCCGCCCGAGGTGCAGTTCTCCCTTCAGCACCTCAAGTCCGAGGAGCGCGCTCGCGCCGCACAGGCGCTCGGGCCTCTGCAAGACCTGCCTCGCTACCAGGTCCAGCTCGAGCTGGATCCGAAGGCGCGCAAGGTGAAGGGCCACCTCCGGGTCGAGCTGTTCGTGCGCAACCGCCCCCTGGAGGTCGTCCACCTGCGTGCCACCCCCAACGCCTTCGACCCGAGGATGGAGCTCTCGGAGGTGAAGGTGAATGGGCAGCCCGTGAAACCAGAGCGCCCCGAGGACGGCCTCTACAGCCTGGCGCTGGCCAGTCCTGTCACCCCGGGCAACTCGGTGGTGGTGGAGCTCGACCTGGAGGCGCGGGTGCCTCGTGCGCAGTCCGGCTCCACCTCGCTGCTGGGCTCGCTCGGCTCCACGGGTGGGGGAGGGGACTACGGGGCCTTCGCCGCCATGGACGACTTCATGAGCCTGGTGGGCATCGTGCCCCTGGTGCCGCCCGTGGATGGGCGCGGCAACCCCTGGGCCGGTCCCACGGGCGTGGGTGACCTGGCGCTGTACGAGCCTTCGAACGTGCTCGCCAACGTCATCGTCCCGGCAGGCTGGAAGGTGCACGCCACGGGAGTTCCCATGGGGGAAGTGCCCCAGAAGGACGGCCGCGTCCGCTACTCCTTCGCCGCGGGCGCGGTGCGGGACTTCCCGGTGTTCGCCTCGCGCGGCTACGACAGCGCCACCACGACGGTGAATGGTGTCACCGTGGAGAGCCACTTCGCCGCCCGCGACGCCGCGGTGGGCAAGCGCGTGCTGAAGTACGCCAGTGACGTGCTCACCGAGTTCGAGCGCCGCCTCGGGCCCCTGCCTTTCAAGTACTTCCGCGTGGTGGAGGCCCCGCTGGCTGGCGGCGCAGGCGGCATGGAGTTCCCCGGTCTCGTCACCGTGGGCACCGCCCTCTACCGCGGGGTGGCGGATCCGGGCAGCGTGCTCCAGGGTGCACCGGGGATGGGGCAGATGCAGCAACTCCTCCAGGCCATGGGCGGGGACACGGCGCCGCTCGATCAGCTCGGCAAGTCGCTGGAGCGCACGCTCGAGTTCACCGTGGCCCACGAAGTGGCGCACCAGTACTTCGCGGCGCTGGTGGGCTCGGACCCCATCAACGCGCCCGTGGTGGACGAGACGCTCGCCCAGTACACGGCGGTGCTCTACATGGAGTGGAAGTACGGGCGCGCGGTGGCGCAGCAGCTGCGTGACGAGACGCTCGTGGGCGCCTACCATCTGTATCGTATCTCGGGCGGCAAGGACGGCCCGGCGGACCGGCCCACCTCCGACTTCGACGACTCCATGCAGTACGGCGCGCTGGTGTACGGCAAGGCGCCCTTGCTGCACCACGCCTCGCGCAAGCTCATCGGAGACGAGGCCTTCTTCAGGGCCCTGCGCACCTACGTGGACACGTACCGCTTCAAGTGGACGTGCGACGACTGCTTCACCCGCGAGCTGGCCAAGGCGAGCCCCTCGAAGGCTCAGGAGCTCGAGAAGCTGCGCGTGCGCTGGTGGCAGGAGGCCCACGGCGACGAGGACCTCGGCAAGCCCAACATGGGCGGCCTGCTCGGCGCCGGGATGAATGGGGAGGCGCTGGACCCGGAGACGTTGAAGCTCATGGAGGAGCTGCTGCCGGGCCTCATGAAGGGGCAGGAGGAGTAGGCGTCAGTCGAACAACGCCTGGACGAACTCCCGAGGCTCGAAGCGGCGCAGGTCGGCGACCTTCTCGCCGACGCCCACCCACACCACGGGAAGCTTCAGCTCGTCCGCGATGCCGATGATGACGCCGCCCTTGGCGGTGCCGTCCAGCTTCGTCAGCGCGATGGCCGTGACGCCCACGGCCTCGTGGAACTGCTTGGCCTGCTGGATGGCGTTCTGCCCGTTGGTGGAGTCCAGCACCAGCAGCACCTCGTGGGGAGCCCCGGGAAGCGCCTTGTCGATGACGCGCTTCACCTTCTTCAGCTCGTCCATCAGGCTCACCTTGGTGTGCAGCCGGCCCGCCGTGTCGGCGATGATCACATCGGCGCCCGTATCCCGGGCCTTCTTCACTGCCTCGAAGATGACCGAGCTGGGGTCCGCGCCCTCGGCTCCCTTCACCAGCTCCGCCTTGGCCCGGTCCGCCCACACGTCGAGCTGCTCGGTGGCAGCGGCGCGGAACGTGTCGCCCGCGGCCAGCACCACCTTCTTGCCCTGGCCCGTCAGCTTCGCGGCCAGCTTGCCAATCGTCGTCGTCTTCCCCGCGCCGTTGACGCCCACCACCATCACCACGTGCGGCGGGCCTCCGCCCTCCAGCGTGCGCGGCACCGGCAGGTCCACGATGCGCGTCACTTCCTGACGGATGAGGTCCTTGATGCGGTTGGCATCGCTCAGCTCGTTGCGCTTGAGCTTGTCGCGCGCCACCTCCACCAGGCTGGACGCGGTGCGCACGCCGATGTCCGCGGTGAAGAGGATCTCCTCCATCTCCGCTAACACCGACTCGTCCACCTTGCGGTTGGAGCCGAAGAGGCCGTTGAGCCGCGCCATGAAGCCCTGGCTGCGCGTCTTGTCCAGGCCCTGCGCCAGCGTCCGACCCGCCTCGGCTTCAATCTTCGCCCGCGCTGCCGCCTCCTCCGCGCGCCGGGCCTCCTCGGCCGCCGCTTCCTCCCGGGCCTTCTGCTCGGCTGTGAGGCGCTCTGCTTCCTCGCGCTCGCGCTTGCGCCGCTCCTTCGCCTCGTCCTCCGCGGCCTTCTTCGCGCGGTACTCGGCGCGCTTCTCCTCCTCCTCGCGCTCCTTGAGGGCTCGGGCCTCGGCCTCCAGACGGGCGCGCTCGGCCGCGTCCGTGGTGGTCTTCGCGGCGCGCGTGGCCTCCTCTCGCTGGCGGGCGAGGGTCTCGGCGCGGGCGTGAATCTCCTCCGCCTCCCGTAGCTTCGCGAGCTCCGCCTCGCTGGGGGGCAGCTCCACGCGCAGCTCCGGACGCTCCGCGGGCAGCTCGGGCTTCTCCTTCACGGGCGGCACCGGTGGCCGCCTGCCGGGCTCCTCGGGGCGCTTCTTGAAGAAGAGCTTGCGCGCCGCCGCCACCATCAGCGCCACCACCAGCACCGTGAGCCCCACGCCCACCACCGTGTCCACGGTGCTGCTCTCGGGCGGCGGGGGCGTGCCTGTCTCCGGCACCCCGGGCTGCGTCGGCGGGGGCTGCTGGGGCAGCGGGGAGGGCTGCGGCGACGGCGCCTGCGCGAGGAGGAAGGGGAGGGCGTTGGGCGTCTTCATGGCGCGCACCGAATACCTCAAGATGCCGCCGCGAGTCCCCCCTATCTTCCGCCCCCGCCACACGGCGAACACGTCCCGGGAAGGACGCCGGGGTGGCGGGCGGAAGGGCCAGGGGGCTTCAGGGGCGGGGCCCGAAAGACCACGGGCCGGTGGATGCCGTACCCGGAAGCCGGTAGAAACGGGGGTGCCCATGCGTCGCACGCTCCTCGCCCTCTTCGTTTCCGCCTCCCTGCTCAGCGCCTGCATCGTCGAGGCGCCCGGTGGTGCCAGCCCCAACGAGCGTCGCCAGGCCACGGTGACGCAGGTGCCGGCGCTCTCGCTGCGCAGCGGCGCCAACTTCGAGGACAAGGTGGAGCTGGTAGGCGCCACCGTGCAGCCCGGCCGTCTCTCTCCCGGCGAGGGCGCCCGCGTCACCGCCTACTTCAAGGTCCTCAAGCCCCTGGAGGAGGACTACCTGATCTTCGTCCACGTGGAGGACGCCGAGGGCCGCGCCGAGCGCCTCAACGTCGACCACAAGCCGGCCGGAGGTCTCTACCCCACCACCCAGTGGAAGCCCGGCGAGACGGTGAAGGACGAGTTCAACATCGCGCTCCCGCCCGGCTCCTCGGCCCGCGCCCTCAACATCTGGATGGGCTTCTGGGAGCAGAAGACAGACGCGCGCCTGCAGCTCAAGAATCCGGACGCCGTGCGCAATGACGGGCGCAGCCGCGTCCTGCTCGCGCAGGTGCCCGTGGCGCAGCCGTAGGTACAGGGAAAAAAACCGGAGTGGCCCTGTAAGCCGAGTCCTGTCCCCACCCCTTTCGGGATGGGCGGTGAACATTCATCTAGGGCCCTGGTTGCCCAGGGGCCTCATCAGCGAGCAACCCGAACGCATGGGGCGGGCAACCCCTGTCCCCTTTCGGGGACGCGCTCCTATTGGCTCTTGCTCCAGGTGGGGTTTTCCGTGCCGCTCGAGTCACCCCGAGCGCGGTGCGCTCTTACCGCACCGTTTCACCCTTACCGGCCCCTTGCGGAACCGGCGGTTTGTTTTCTGTGGCACTGTCCTGCGAGTCACCTCGACTGGCCGTTAGCCAGCACCCTGCCCTATGGAGCTCGGACTTTCCTCCCGTCACCCATTCCTGCAGTGACCAGCGTTCACCCGGACCACTCCGGCACACGCCTCATACAACAGCGGCGGGGCTGAGGTCACTCCGGATGGGAGGCTCCGGTTCACATCCGTTCATCGATGGCCCGGTTGCTCATCTCGTCGGCCGCCTTGTTCTTCTCGCGCGGCACGTGGGTGAGCTTCGTCCGGGGGAAGTGCTTCAGCAGGGCGACTGCCTCCTCGTAGAGGGGGCGGAGGGTCGGGCTCTTCACCTGGTAGCGCCCCTGGAGCTGGCGGATGAGCAGCTCGCTGTCCGCGAGCACTTCCAGCTCCTTCGCACCGAGAGTCCGGGCGTGCTTCAGGCCGAGCAGCAGGCCCATGTACTCGGCGTAGTTGTTCGTCTGGACGCCCAGGAATTTGCCGAGCCGGGCCACCACCCGTCCCTCGGCGTCCATCAGCACCGCGCCGGCGCCCGCGGGGCCTGGATTGCCCCGGGCGGCTCCGTCCGAGAAGAGCCTCAGGCTGGAAGGTACCTCGGCGGGGCTCCGCGACTCCACCGGGAGGGTCGGGGTCGCGCGCGAGGGGCGCCGCGGCTCCGAACGGGGCTCGGGTGAGGACGGAGGAGGATTGGGCGCGAGCTGACTGGCCGCGGCTTCCAGGAGGCGGCCCAGGTCCTCCCGGGTGAGTCCCGGGAAGGCCCGCACCGTCCCTGTGAGCGGCTCCTCGCGCCCGATGTGGCGGAGGATGTCGGCGAGGTCCGGCGGGGCCATCGCGCAGGGACTACTTCGCTGCCGGCGTCTCGAGCGCCTCGACGGCGTAGATGATGCGGTTGCAGGACGGGCAGATGTCCGTGCCCAGCGACACGCGCAGGTTGTTGTAGAGCTGCGGGGGCACGTTCATGTTGCAGCCCTGGCAGGTCCCAGCCACCACGCCCACCATCGCCGGCAGCTTCTTCTTGCGGATGGTCTCGTAGCGGCGCAGCAGCGTGGCGTCCACACCCGAGGCCACCGAGGAGCGCTTACCCTCGAGCTCCTTCACCTGACCTTCGGCCTGGCTCTGCTTGCCGCGCAGCTCCGCCATCCGGCTGGAGAGCTGCTCCTGGCGGGTGGCGAACTCTGCCTCCTTCGCCTTCACCGCCTCGCGCGCCGCACCGAGCGTCTTGGCCAGCTCCACCAGCTCCTCGGACATCGTCTGGTTGGCCTTCTTGGCGATGTCGATCTCCCGGGCGAGGGCGGAGTATTCGCGGGTGGAGCGCTGCTCGGCGAGCCGCGCCTCCCACTTCTTCACCTTGTCCTTCTCGTCCGTGATGTTCTGCTCGAGTGTCGTCTTCTGCCGCTCGATGTCGGCCACCCGGTTGCGCTCCGCCTCGATGGCGCTGCGCGCGGCACCTAGCTCGCGCTCCAGCTCCGCCAACTGCCGGGGATGCACGTCCGCGGCCTTCCGGAGCGAGGCGACCTCCAGGTCCACCTTCTGCAGCTCCGCCAGCGCCTTCAGTTTCTCCCGCAAAATCGCTGCCTCCATGGAGGGCCCTACCGCGGAGCCCGCGCCCTTCTACCAACAAGGATCTGCACGGTCCAACGCACAAATCAGTCTGGTGTCATCCCTTGCGTACCAGGCGGACGGCCGGGGCTCGCCAAGCCGCCGTGTCTGGCCGCTCGGCGTCCGCACGGGCAACGCCATCCAGGGTGTCCAGCTGGCCTGAACTCCTGGCGGGCCACTTCCTCCACGTCCTCAGGGCAGGGTGCACTCGTCATCATGACAAGTGAAGAGTTTCTTATATGTGAGATTGATTCTTCTTCAATGCCGCCTCCAACCCCGAGCACCTCGCCGGAATGCGCCGCTCCTCCTCGGTGGAAGGAGAATGTAGCGAAAAGTTTCCGTCGTGGTGGAAACCTGCTACATGTCTGGGGCGATGCGATCCGGGGGACAGAGACCCATGCAGCCGAAGAAGCGACCGAACCCGAGGCCAGGAGCAGCCCCTACGCGGCTGCACAAGGGTCAGGGACCGCGGCGGCCGGTGGGCGTGCAGGCCCTGGGCCCCGTCCGCTACGAGCAGCTGCGCCGCGCGCTCCACCTGCTGAACGCGACAGCGGAAGCTCGCTAGAGCCGCGACAGCCGCCGGAAAAGCCGAAGGGGGCACCGCCTGGTGGCGGAGCCCCCCTCGTGCCGGGCTTAGATTTCCTCGTCCTCCTCGCCGGGGCTTGCTGCCTCGGCGTCCTCGTCCTCGAACTCAGCGAGCTCTTCCTCCTCGCTCTCCGCTGCCGGCTCCTCAGGCTCGATGGGCTCGATGACCTTGGGGATGGAGGACAGGCGGCCCCGTCGGCCTTCCGAGGGCGGCTTGAGGGCGGGACTCTCCCGCTGATCCGCGCCGCACTTCGGGCACAGGGGGTCCGGCTTCTTCATGTCGTAGAACTTCGTGCTGCATTTGAAGCAGACGTACTTGTTCCCGAGGTCCTTCGCGGGCATGCGCCACCTTCTGTGTCAAGAGGGTAGGGGGAGGCGGCTCTTAGTTGGGCCGGCAGGCGGAGTCAACCCGATGGTTTGCACTCCTCGGCCCAGGCGCTAGCATTCCGGGCGCTCGCCCTTGATGTGCGCGCGCGGGACCCCCCCCTTGAACTTCTCCTGCAACAAGTGTCAGCGGCGGTACTCCATTGCGGACGACAAGGTCCGCGGCAAGACCGTCAAGGTACGTTGTAAGAACTGCCAGAACGTCATCTCGGTGGAAGGACCCCCCGCCGAGGCCGAGGAGAGCACGCGCGTCGTGTCCCTGGCGGACGTGGAGCGCCTGCGTGAGCAGGACCGCTCGCTCGCCGAGGAGGAGACGGCCACGGCTGTTTCCCAGCAGGCGCCTGCGGCGGCCGCGAACATGTCCTGGGAGGACGAGCCCACGCGGACCATGCCGCTGCGTGATGCGCGCTCGCCGTGGTTCGTGATGGTGAAGAGCAAACAGGAGGGGCCGCTGGATGATGGCGCCCTGAGTGAGCTCGTGGTCTCGGGCGCCGTCACCGCGCGCAGCTACTTCTGGCAGCAGGGCATGCCGGACTGGAAGCGGGGGCAGGACATCCCCGAGCTGGCCGGCTTCTTCGCGCCCGCGGAGCCGCCGCCGGCTCCTCCGCCGCCGCCCGCGCGGGCCGCGCCGCCACCCCCCATCATGATGGCGCCGGAGCTCGAGCCCGAGCCCGCCCCGGTGGCGCAGTCCTCCACCTCGTGGCAGCCGGAGCCCCCCGCGCCCTCGCAGACGACCTGGCAGACCGAGCCCGCGCAGCGCCGCCCGGCCGCCCAGCAGGACGCCACCCCGTGGGAGGACTCGCAGCCGGAGGCCGCCGCTTCCTCCGATATGAATGGCGCGCCCCTGGGTGAGCTGTTCTCCGACCTGGATCTCCCCCAGTCCGAGCAGCAGGACGGGGGCGAGCTGGGCATGGACATGATGGCGGGCTCGTCCCAGCAGGAGGATCCGCTCGCGGCGCTGGGCAAGGAGCCGGAGAAGAAGCGCGCGCCGGCGGAGAACACCCAGTACTTCGTGAAGAAGGCGGGGATGCACCGGCGCAACCCGCCCTGGAAGATTGCGCTCTTCGTCGTGCTGCTGCTGGGCCTGCCGGTGGGCGTGCTGTACGCGCTCACCGAGATGCAGGTGGTGCCTCTGCGTGTCACGCGTGTGGACTCCAAGGGGCAGGTGGTGGAGGAGCCGGTGTCCGTCTTCTCGCCCGAGGGTATCGGCGAGCTGAGGGACCTGATGCTCGGCCGCACCAAGCCGCCGCCGCCCGTGCCGCCGCCCGCCCCGAAGCCCGAGGCGAAGCCGCGCCCCACCGAGGAGGCCGCGAAGCCAGAGACGCCGCCGCAGGAGCCCTCCGCCGCTGAGCCCCAGGGTGAAGAGCAGCAGGCCGTGGCCGCCCTCTATGCCGAGGGGGAGAAGAAGGACGTGGGCCCCGAGGTGCGCGAGAACACCGAGGTGGCCGCCACCGACTCGGCTGCGCAGTCCGGCCCTCCTCCCGAGGAGCTCGACCGCGTGGTGAAGCAGTCGCAGTCCGCCTTCAAGTCCTGCATCGACGCGGCGCTGCGCAAGAACCCGAAGCTGCGCGACGGCACGCTGCTGCTCACCGCCACCGTGGGCAGCTCCGGCACGGTGAAGAAGGTGTCGTTCGACCGCGACGACGTCAACGGCTCGCCCATGGGCAACTGCATCAAGGCGCGCGCCCGCCGCATGGTCTTCCCTGCCTTCGAGGGCGAGGACGTCGAGGTCGAGATCCCGCTCGTCCTCAGCAAGTCCATCTAGCGAGGAGGCCTTCCGTGGACGCCGTCGCTTCCCGGGAGGGTGGGGGCCGCCTGCCGCGCACCGTGGTGGTGCTCGGCGTGGTGAGCCTGCTCACGGACATCAGCAGCGACATGATCTTCCCGCTGCTGCCGGCCTTCCTCGCCGCGAGGCTGCCAGCGGCGCCCCTGCTGCTGGGGCTCATGGAGGGCGTGGCGGACCTGGTCTCCTCTCTCCTCAAGTACCAGTCCGGGGTGTGGGCGGACCGGGCGCGCCGCCTCAAGCCGATGGTGCTGGTGGGCTATGGCCTGTCCAGCCTGATGCGCCCGCTGATGGCCTTCGTCACCCTGGCCTGGCATCCCATCGCCATCCGCGCGTTGGACAGGGTGGGCAAGGGCCTGCGCTCCAGCCCGCGCGACGCGCTCATCGCCCACTCCGTCCCCGAGGGCTCCCGCGGCCGGGCCTTCGGTTTCCACCGGGGCATGGACCATGCGGGCGCCGCCGTGGGCTCGCTCGCCGCGATGGTGCTGGTGGCCGTGGGCCTGCGCGTGGAGCAGGTGTTCTTCGTCGCCGCGGTGCCTGGCCTGCTCGCGGTGGTGGCCCTGCTGCTCGTGCGCGAGCCGCCGCTTCCGGAGTCCGCTTCCGCCCCGGGCAGCACCCGCGCGCTCGCCCCGGTGCCCCGGCGGCTGGCGTATTACCTCGTCCCCATCACCCTGTTTGGGGTGGCCAACTCCACCGATGCCTTCCTCCTGCTGAAGCTCACCGAGGAGGGCGCGCAGCCTGAGTTCCTTCCCCTGGCGTGGCTGCTGCTGCAGGCGGTGAAGTCGGCCGTGTCGTTCCCGGCGGGCCGGCTCGCGGACCGGCTGGGCGCCTCGCGACTCGTGGTGACGGGCTGGTCCCTGTACGCGCTGAGCTACCTGGCGCTCGCGTGGGCCCGGGGCGTGACGCTCACCCTGGTGGTGATCAGCGTCTACGGGCTGTACCACGCCCTGGCCGAGGGCGCGGAGAAGTCGCTGCTCACCTCGCTGGTGCCGGCGGAGGCCCGCGGGCGCGCCTTCGGCCTGTACAACGGACTGACTGGGGGCTCGTCGCTCGCCGCGGGACTGCTCTTCGGTGTGCTGTGGACGACCCGGGGCAGCACCACCGCTTTCGTCACCGCCGGGGCGCTCGCTGGGCTGAGTGCGCTGCTGCTCGTGCTGCTGCTGCCGCGCGCACGTCCTCCGGCCCAGGCTTTCTCAGCTCTCGAGTGAGTCGAGGCTCCGGCGTAGCAGGGCCGCTGCTTCCCCCAGGGAAATGGACTCTCCGCGTGCCACGAGCTCCCGGCAGCGTGAGATGTCCGCGTCGAGCTCCTGGAAGTAGAGGGACACGTAGGTACAGGCTGCCTCGATGAACGACGCGCGGTCGCAACCGGACGCAAGGGCCGCGCCGAGGACCGAGACCCCGAACAGCGGTGGCCACTCCAGGACCTCGAGCTCCTGCCGCAGCAGCTCCTCGGCGGCAGCGGAGGCCGCATCGGTGCCCTCGCTCGCGGCGAGAGCACGGAGACCGCGCGGAAGCTCGTCCTCACGAAGTGTCTCGCCTGGCGTGGCCTCTCCGCGCTCCCTGGCCAGGGCTCGTGCGATGCGGGTTCTGGCCGAGGCCATGTTCATCCCATCACCCGGGCTACAGGTCGAAGTCTCCGGGCGGCGGCGTCTTGCCCTTCATGGCTTGCTCACGGGCCTGGCGGACCTCGGTGCGCAGACGCTCGGTGGCCGCTGTATCCACTTTCAGCGTCGTCAGGTCGAGCACGTCTCCCTCGCGGGCGTCGGGGGGTAGCTCCTCGCGGCGGCGCGTCACCTGCCGGCCATCCACGATGAGCACGGCGAGCTCGTCCTCGAAGCGGTCCAGGGTGGCCGTGGGCCTTGCGCGCGGCTGCTTCTTCTTCATGGGTTGCAGTCCTTGGCGGGACGGCGCTCGCGCATGGCGGAGGCCCGGTCCTTGTACTCGTTACGCTGCTGCGTCTTCGCCCGCTCGAGCGTGCGGCAGTCCTCGCGGTGGAACACCTCGCTGCCCTTGAGGCTCACGTAGCGCGTCCCCGATCGCTCCGGGAGCGTCCCCTTCGCGGGCACGACCTTGCCCTTGGCGGAACTCGTGTCGCCCAAGGTCATGGGGCCCTTGGCGACGGGGCCGGTCGTCTGGCCGGTGACGACGGTGGGGGTGCTCTTGCCCTTCTGGGGAGTGAGGGTGACGGTGGTGCCGTTGCTCACCGCGAGCACCTCTCCTTGGAGGTCGGTGCGGAAGATGCGCGCGCCCGTGGCGCCGAGCCGCTGGAGGGCCTCGGGGGTGGGGTGGCCGTAGTCGTTGCCCGAGCCGCAGGAGATGACCGCCGCCTGGGGCTTCACCGCTGCGAGGAAGGGCGCGGTGGAGGAGTGCTTGCCTCCGTGGTGCGCCACTTTCAGCACGGTGGAGGTGAAGTCGATGGGCCTGGTCAGCAGGAACGCCTCGGTCTCCGGTTCCGCGTCCCCAGTGAAGAGGAACGCCGTCTTGCCGTACGTCAGCTTGGCGACGATGGAGTTGGCGTTGACGTCCGAGCGCGTATCGTCGAGGAACGGGTTGAGCGGAGTGCGCGGCCAGAGAATGGTGAGCGTTGCGCCCTCGCCCAGGCCAACGGTGAGGAGCGTCTCGGGCGGGCTCGGGTCGGGCATTCTTGTCTTGCCCTCCTTCTGGTCCTTCTTGTCCTTGTCGCCCACCGTCTCGCTCACTACGGCCAGCAGATCGCGGTAGGCCTCGCTCGGGTGGATGAAGCCCGGGTCCCAGAATCGCCTGGCCCCAAACGCCTGGAGGATCTTCGCGAGGCCGCCCAGGTGGTCCAGGTGCGGGTGCGTGAGGATGACCAGGTCGATGGGCCCCTGGACGAGCTGGCGCAGGCGGGGCACCAGGGCCTCGTCGGCCTCGGGCGGGCCGCCGTCGATGAGGACCGTCTTGCCCGTGGGCGAGACGATGAGCGCCGCGTCGCCCTGGCCCACGTCGAAGAAGTAGACCGTGAGGGGCTTGAGCGCGGGCGCCTGGGGGGCGGCAGGCGGGGCAGCCCAGCCCGGGAGGGCGGCGAGCAGGGCGAAGAGGGCGAGGAGCAGCCGGGCGAAGGCCATGAGTGGCGCGGACTCTACCTCAGAGGATGAGAGTCCGTTGCGTGTCCGGCAGGCATCCGTCTCTGCGCTTCCCGAGCGGGCCGGAGTGGGCTACACCGCGCCCCATATGGCCGAGGCCCAAGACATCCAGCGGGTCGTCGAGGAGATCGCCGACCACGTCCGCCAGAACATGCACGGTTCCCAGGTGGGCAAAGCGCCGCCAGCACCCCCCGCCAGCGCTGAGCCCCCGCGCCCCGTGCGGACCGCGCCCATCGCGCCCGAGTCCATCCGCGACAACGCGGACCTGGCGCCGTACATTGACCACACGCTGCTCAAGCCCGAGGCCACGCGCGAGGATGTCGCCCGGGTGGCCCGTGAGGCGGCGGAGCACGGCTTCGCCACGGTGTGCGTGAACTCGAGCCACGTGGCCACGGTGGCAGGCATCCTGGCGGGCTCGCGCTCGGTCCCCATCGCCGTGGTGGGCTTCCCGCTGGGTGCGGCCCTCACGAGTGCCAAGGCCTTCGAGGCTCGCGAGGCCATCCAGGCCGGTGCCCGGGAGATCGACATGGTCATCAACGTCGGTGCCCTCAAGGCGCGGGACTACGCGTTGGTGCTCACGGATATCGCGCAGGTGGTGGAGGCCAGCCGGCCCTGGCCGGTGAAGGTCATCCTCGAGACGAGCCTGCTGTCCCAGGACGAGAAGATCGCCGGCTGTGTGTTGTCCAAGGCGGCGGGGGCGGCGTTCGTGAAGACGTCCACCGGCTTCAGCACTGGAGGCGCCACCGTGGAGGACGTCTCGCTCATGCGACGGGTGGTGGGCGAGGGCGTCGGCGTGAAGGCCTCTGGAGGCATCCGCTCAGCCGAGGACGCCCTGAAGATGATTCAGGCGGGGGCCAACCGGCTGGGCGCCTCGGCGTCCGTGGCCATCGTCACCGGCCAGAGGTCTACCGCGAAGTACTAGCCACCCGGTTGGGAGAGGCCCGTGACCGAGGCACAGCGCGAGAAGTACAGGCAGAAGTTGCTGGCGCTCCACGCGGAGCTGACCGGCAAGGCGCCCTTGAAGATAGAGCCCAACCGCACGGACGACGCGCGGGTGGGCGGCGACGAGGACGAGCAGCCGCTCAACGAGATGATGCAGGCCATTGCCTCCAAGCGGAATCGGAACACCGACGGCGTGCTCCAGCTCGTGGTGAAGGCGCTGGGCAAGCTGCGCGATGACCCGGAGTCCTTCGGCGAGTGCGAGGAGTGTGGCGACGACATTACTCCCGGCCGGCTCGAGGCCATGCCCTATGTGGGCTTCTGCGTGAACTGCCAGGGCCAGAAGGACGCCCCCAAGGGCGGCCCGACTCGACGCAAACTCACCGATTACACCTGAGTCCTCGCTCAGGTCTGATCATCGCTGAACAGACGGGGAGGGCGGACGCGGCTGCACCGCCGCACCAGCCTTAAGGAGGGGAGCACATGGACGCGACTGGATTGAAGGAGAAGGCGGAGGCGTGGCTTCGGGCGGACCCGGATGCGGCCACCGTGGCGGAGCTGCGGGACGTGCTTGCGAGTGGAGACCTCGCGGACCTGGCGGACCGTTTCGCGGGCGACCTGGAGTTTGGCACCGCGGGCCTGCGCGGCGTGCTGGGCGCGGGGCCCAACCGGATGAACCGTGCCGTGGTGCGCCGGACCACCGCGGGCCTGGCGCGCTACCTCAAGGCCACCGTCCCCGACGTCACCACCCGGGGCGTGGTGGTGGGCCGCGATGGTCGGAAGTTGAGCGCCGAGCTCGCCGAGGACGCCGCCTGCGTGTTCGCCGCCGAGGGCATTCCGGCGCACGTCTTCCCCTCGCTGGCGCCTACGCCGCTGGTCGCCTTCGCCACCCTGCACCTCAACGCCGCGGCGGGGGTGATGGTGACGGCCAGCCACAACCCGCCCGAGTACAACGGCTACAAGGTGTACTGGGAGAACGGCGCTCAAATCATCCCGCCCCATGACAAGGGCATCGCCGACTTCATCTCCCGGGTGGAGCCCGCCAACCAGGTGGAGCTGCTCACCCCGACGGAGGCGCACGCCCGCGGCCTGTGGCGGGATGTGCCGGACTCGCTTGGCGACGCGTACCTGGACGCCATCCTCAAGCTGCGCGTGCATGGGCGCGGCTCGGACTCGCTCTCCATCGTCTACACCGCCATGCACGGCGTGGGCGGCGTGTGGATGGAGCGGGCCCTGGAGCGCGCGGGCTTCAGCAACGTTCACCTCGTGGCCGAGCAGCACCAGCCGGATGGCACCTTCCCCACCGTGCGCTTCCCCAACCCCGAGGAGCCCGGGGCCATGGACCTGTCGCTCGCCACCGCCGAGCGGGTGAAGGCGGACCTGGTGCTCGCCAACGACCCGGACGCGGACCGGCTGGCGGTGATGGTGCGCGAGGGCTCCGGCAAGCTGCGCATGCTCACCGGCAACGAGGTGGGCGTGCTGCTGGGCCACTACGTGCTGGTGCAAGGGCCCACCCGGCGCTCGAAGCCGCACCTCGTCACCACCATCGTGTCCTCGACGCAGCTGGGCGACATCGCCCGCGAGCTGGGTGCCGCCTATGACGAGGTGCTCACCGGCTTCAAGTGGATTGCCAATCGCGCCGTCGAGCGCGAGCGGCAGGAGGGCACGCAGTTCGTCTTCGGCTACGAGGAGGCGCTCGGCTACTGCGTGGGCGCCGTGACGCGGGACAAGGACGGCATTGGCGCGGCGCTGGTGTTCGCGGACCTGGCCGCCTGGTGCGAGACGCGGGGGAAGACGGTGCTCGGCTACCTGGAGGAGATCCAGCGCCGGTTCGGTCTCTACGTGAGCGCGCAGCGCAACTTCACCTTCCCGGGCGCCGAGGGCGCTCAGGTGATTGCCCGCATCATGGAGGGCTTCCGCCGCTCGCTGCCCTCGCGCGTGGGCGAGCTGCCGGTGCGCAACGTCCTCGACTACAAGAAGGGGGAGCGGCTGCCTCCCTCCAACGTGCTGGCCCTCGAGCTGGAGGGCGGTGGGCGGGTGACGGCGCGTCCGTCCGGCACGGAGCCCAAAATCAAATACTACTTCGAGCTGAAGGAGACGCTGGCCACCGGCGAGTCGGTGGAAGCCGCGCGCGCCCGGGGACAGGCCCGGCTCCAGAAGCTCATCGACGCCTTCATCGCGCTCGCGCGCGAGCGGGGGCAACCGGAGGTGGGTGCGTGAAGCGCAATGTTCCGAGTTGGGTGCTGATGGGTCTCCTCCTCGTCTCCAGCGCCGCCATGGCGCAGGAGGAGGGGGCGGGCTACAGCCGCGGTCAGGGCTGGTCCGTGCTGTCGGGTCAGACGATGGGGCAGGGCGGCACCGCGCTGACGGGCCAGGTAGGTTGGCCGGGCGTGTCGCTGGGGCTGCTGCACGGGGCCACGTCGCGGTTCGACATCGGCGGCAAGCTCACCTTCAACTATGGCCGCGAGGGCATCGTCACCAGCGTGGTGCCGGGCCTGAAGCTGCAGGCCTGGGTGCGGCTGATGCTGCTGCAGACCGCCAGGTTGAACCTCGGGCTGACCTTCGCCCCCGGGCCCTTCTTCTATTTCTACGAGGTCGGCACCGACGTGGGCCTGACGCTGCCCATCGCCTTGACGGTGGGCATCCCCGTGGGCAGCGCCCTCATGCTCAACGTGGGCCTGGACATCCCCTTCTACGTCATCTTCGGCACGGGCGGCGGCGCCGTGGTGCCCATCCTCCTGGGCGGCGGGCTGGAGTACTTCCTCGACCGCAACCTCGCCGTGAACTTCAACGTGCGGATGGGACCGTCCGTCGGCGCTTCCGGAGTCTTCGGGGTCCGTGGCCGCGCCAGCTTCACCTTGGAAGCGTTGCTGGGCATCGCCTACAAGTTCTGACCGGAAGGGCCACCGGGCCCGCGAGCCCTACCAGCTCGCGGTGCCCTGGTCCTCTAGCTCCACGGAGATGGTGACGGTGGTGCCCGTCAGCCCGTGGGTCTTCACCGCCAGTTGCCCACCCAGCGACTCCACCAGCTCGCGCGCCGCCGTCAGGCCCGGCAGGGGCTCGCCCCCGCGAGCTGCGTAGCGCACCTGGAGGGTGGGGCCGTAATCCCCGAAGTCGTCCTGGGGCTCCACCACCAGCCGCACTGCGCGGGCCGTGGCGCCCATGCTCCTGCGCTCCTGCACGGCGTCGGTCAGGAGGTGCAGCATCACCTGCTCCATCCTCCGCCGACTTACCCGCGCGAACACCGGCTCGTCCGGTAGCTCCAACCCCACCTCGGTGCTCTCCACGTGCCCGGTGGCATGGAGCAGGGCCAGCGCGTGCCGCGCCAGTGCGCACAAGTCCAGGTTCTGCACGTTGGCGCCATCCAGCGAACTCACGGCGCTCAGGTGGTCGCGGCCCTCGTCGCTCGTCACCGTCGTCTGCCTCGGCCAACAAGCCATCGCCACCGCGCTCATCGCCTCACCTCGTGCCTTGTGTTTCGTATCCGGTTTCATGTCGGCTCCCCCCTCGCGTGTTTCGGACGCCGACCTCCCTCCTCCATCCGCCTTCCCCCCTGACAACCCGCGCGTCCAGAGCCCGTCAATGCTGCGCGGTGCCCTCGCGTGCCATCCATTCCATGCGATGTGCGTGCCGTTTGCTCTTTGACCGTGCCGCAAATGTACAGTGAGAGACAGATTCTCGTTTCTTCCTTGAGTTTCAAGTCTTTGATTGGTTGCACGGATGAATACTCACTCCCACCTCCCTGGGAATACATGGGACCCAGTGGGTCGTGGGTGATTCACGGTCGAGTGTGACCCGGGTTTGAAATGACCCGCAGCCTGGCAGACCCGCTCCCAAGGCCCCGCGTGGGGCCGGAAACGGAAGGGAGGGCGAGGCTTCGCGAGGGCGTGCCGACGAGGCAGCGCGCCGGGGTTAGCGCGACTCCTGCTCGTAGGGCGTGCCGAGGGCGGCGGGCGCGTGGGTGCGCTGGCCCTGGAAGGCGAGCAGCGCGAGCGTCAGGACGTAGGGCAGGGCGAGGAGGAAGCCCTGGGGCACTACCTCCAGGAGGCCGGGGGCGCTGGAGGCCAGGCCGATGCGCAGGGCATTGCCGGTGGCGAAGAAGAGGGTGGCGAGGAAGGCACCCAGGGGCGTCCAGCGGCCGAACACCATGGCGGCCAGGGCCATGAAGCCGAGGCCGGCCGGGGTGTGTTGCTCGAAGCGATCCAGCACGGCGGTGGAGAGGGTGGCTCCGCCCAGCCCCGCCAGCATGCCGCTGCCCACCACTGCGAGCCAGCGCAGCCTCGTCACGGACAGGCCCAGGGTGGCCACGGCATGGGGCTTCTCGCCCACGGCGCGCAGCCGCAGGCCGAGGGGCGTGCGGTAGAGCACCCAGTGGAAGGCGAAGGGCAGCACCAGGGCAATCCACGTGAGGGCCGAGTGCCCGGAGAAGACGCGCAGCAGGGGCACCTCGGACAGGCCGGGCAGGTGCCAGCGGGTGAGCTGCTGAATGGGCGGCGTGCCGTTGGGCCCGTAGAGGGCCTCGAGGAGGTAGGTGCCGCCGGCGAGCGCCACGAGGTTGATGGCCATGCCGGACACCACCTGGTCCGAGCGCCAGCGGATGCAGAGGGACCCGTGCACGGCGGCCATGCCAGCGCCGGCGAGCATGCCCATCAACACGCCCACGGGGGTGGGGAAGGTGATGGAGGCCACGGCCGCGCAGAAGGCGCCCGTGCGCATCATCCCCTCGATGCCCACGTTCACCACGCCGGCGCGCTCGCAGAGCGTGCCTCCCAGCGCGGCGAAGAGGAGCGCGGGGAAGTACTCCAGGGTGGAGGACAGGAGGGCTTCCAGAATCTCAAGCACGGGGCACCTCCGGGCTCGGTGCCGGCTGCTTCTGGGGCGCTACGGGCACGACCTTTCGCGGGCGCAGCAGCGAGAGCCACACCAGCCGGCCCGCGACGAAGAGCAGCGCCAGGCCCTGGATGAGCTCGGGGTAGCTCTTGTGCACGCCGAGCAGCTGCATGCGCGTGCCTCCTGCGCGCAGCGCTCCGAAGAAGAGGGCGGACAGCGCCACACCCAGCGGGTGGTTGCCGCCGATGAGCGAGATGGCGATGCCGTCGAAGCCGTAGGGGGCGCCCAGCGAGCCCGGGTACTTGTACTCGGTGCCCAGCACGAGCACCGCGCCGGCCATGCCCGCGAGCGCTCCGGCCAGTCCCATGGCCTGGGCGGTGCGCCGCGCCACCGGAATGCCCGCGGCTCGAGCCGCCTCGGAGCCCAGGCCCACCGCGCGCGTCTCGAAGCCCGAGCGCAGCCGCGAGAGCCACACCCAGATGGCCAATGCCACCGCCAGCGCCAGGGGGAAGCCGAGGTGCAGGCGGGACATCTCCCCGAGCAGCCGGGGGAGCTGCGCGCTGGTGGCGATCTCCGCGGTGCCCGTGGTGGAGAGGTGGGTGCCAGCGCCGGCGCGCAAGGGGCCTACCGCCAGCCAGTTGTCCACCAGGCTCACCGCCACCCAGTTGAGCATGATGGTGGAGATGACCTCGTGGACGCCTCGGGTGAGCTTGAGCGCCGCGGCGATGAGCGCCCACAGGCCTCCCGCCATGCATGCCGCGAGCACCGCCGCCGGGATGTGCAGCACGGCAGGCAGCGACAGCTGAGCGCCGACCACCGCCGCCGCGAGCGCGCCCACCAGCATCTGCCCCTGAGCGCCGATGTTGAAGAGGCCCACCTTGAAGGCCACCGTCACCGACAGGCCGGTGAGCAGCAGCAGGGCGGCCTTGATGGCGGCCTCGCCGATGGGCCGGGTGAGCACGGTGACGCGCCCGCCCTCGAGGTACATGGACCAATCGCCCAGGCCACCGCGGAGCATCTGGAGGTAGGCCTCGCTGGCGACCTCCGGGTCGCGCGTGAGGGCGATGAACCCCCAGCACACGGCCAGGGCCAGGAACACGGAAAAGATGGAGGGCAGCACCGCGCGCAACCGCTCACCCATGTGCCACCTCCCCGCTGGTGCCGAGCATCCGCCGGCCAATCTCCCGCTCGTCGAACTCCGGCCGGGTGAAGGTGCCGGTGATACGCCCCTCGAAGAAGACGTAGATGCGATCCGCCAGGGCCAGGACTTCCTCCAAATCCAACGAGACGAGCACCACGCCTGCTCCCCTGTCCCGCGCCTCGCGCAGCTTCGCCTGCACCTGCCCCACCGCGCCGATGTCCAGGCCGCGCGTGGGCTGCACCACCACCAGCAGCTTCGGCGACGCGTCCAGCTCGCGCGCCACCACCACCTTCTGCTGGTTGCCTCCGGAGAGCGCCTGCAACGGCACCTCGGGATCCGGCGGCCTCACGTCATAGGCCTTGAGCAGCGCCTGGGTGCGCTCGCGCCGGCCCGCGAAGTCCACCTGGAGACCCCGGGCGAAGGGCGCCTGCTGCTGCCGCCCCAGGGCCACGTTCTCCTCCACCGTCATGGCCTTCACCACCGCGCGCCACAGCCGGTCCTCGGGCACATGGCCCACCCCTCGGCGCCGGGCCTCGGCGGGGGTCAGCCCCGTGAGCGGCTTGCCCAGCAGGTTGCCTCCGCCTCCGTCCAGCGCGCGCAGGCCGGTGAGCACCTCGGCGAGCTCGCGCTGGCCGTTGCCATCCACCCCGGCGATGCCGACGATCTCCCCCGCGTGCACCTCCAGGGACGCCCCGCGCAGCGCCGGCCGGCCGTCGGAGCCCCGGGCCCGCAAGTCCTTGGCCTCCAGCAGCCGCTCGCCTCCGGGCGGGTGGTACGTCTGGGCCTCGGCATGGGGAACGCGCGACTCGCCCACCATCAGCGCGGCCAGCTCTTCGGGGCGGGTATTGGCGGAGCGCACCTCGGCGACGAGCCGGCCGCGCCGCATCACTGCCACCCGCTCGGCCACGCTGAGCACCTCGCGCAGCTTGTGGCTGATGAAGACGACGGTGCGCCCTCCAGCCGCCAGCTCGCGCGCCACCCGGAAGAGGTCATCCGCCTCCTGGGGGGTGAGCACGGCGGTGGGCTCGTCGAGGATGAGCACCTGGGCACCCCGGTGCAGCGCCTTGACGATCTCCACCTTCTGCTGCGAGCCCACGGTGAGGGTGTCCACCCGGGCGCGCGGGTCCAGCTTGAAGCCGAAGCGCTCGCAGGTGGCGGCCACCTCCTGGCAGGCCCGGTCCAGGTCCATCCGGCCCCAGCGCGAGGGCTCGCGGCCGAGCACCACGTTCTCCGCCACCGTCAGGGTGGGCACGAGCATGAAGTGCTGGTGCACCATGCCAATCCCCTTGGCGATGGCGTCCCGGGGGCTGCGCAGGCGGACCGGCTGGCCGTTCACCAGCACGTCGCCGGAGTCGGCCTGGTAGAGCCCGTAGAGGACGTTCATCAGGGTGGACTTGCCGGCGCCGTTCTCGCCTACCAGGGCGAGCACCTCCCCGGTACCGATGTCCAGCGACACGTCGTCCAGGGCGGTCACGGCGCCGAAGCGCTTGTGGATGTTCCGGAGGGAGATCAAGACAGTCCACCTTTATCAGATGGATGGCAGGATGGCGTACACGCCCGCCCGGCTTCCTGCTATGGCCTCTCCCCGTGAGACCCTACGAGCTCATCAAGGCCAAGCGGGATGGAAAGCGTCTGGCGCCCGAGGACATCCGGGCGTTCATCGAGGCGTATACGGCGGGCGAGGTGCCGGACTACCAGATGTCCGCCCTGTGCATGGCGGTGTTCTTCCGAGGACTGGACTCGGTGGAGCTGGGCGCCTGGGCGCGGGCCATGCTCGAGTCCGGCGAGGTGGTGGACCTGTCGGATACACCGGGCGTGAAGGTGGACAAGCACTCCACGGGCGGGGTGGGTGATAAGGTGTCGGTGAGTCTGGCGCCCCTGGCGGCGGCCTGTGGCGTGCCGGTGCCGATGATCTCCGGCCGGGGCCTGGGGCACACCGGAGGGACGGTGGACAAGCTGCTGTCCATCCCCGGTTTCAAGATGGATGTGCCGGTGCCCGAGTACCGCCGGCTGGTGCGCGAGGTGGGGTGCTGCCTCATCAGCCAGACGGACGCCATCGCCCCCGCGGACAAGAAGCTCTACGCGCTGCGGGACGTGACGGCCACGGTGGACTGCATCCCGCTCATCGCCAGCTCCATCATGAGCAAGAAGCTGGCAGAGGGCATCAACGCCCTGGTGCTGGATATCAAGGTGGGCAGCGGCGCCTTCATGAAGACTGCGGAGGATGCGCGCGTGCTGGCCCGGACGATGATCGGCATCGGCGCGGAGATGGGGCGCAAGGTGACGGCGCTGCTCACGGACATGAACCAGCCGCTGGGTCGCGCGGTGGGCAACGCGCTGGAGATCATCGAGGCCGTGGAGATGCTGCACGGCCGGGCTCCGGCGGACTACACCGAGGTGACGCTGGCCCTCACCGCCGAGATGTTGGTGCTGGGGGGCAAGGCGGCCTCCGTCGCCGAGGCGCGTCAGAAGCTGGGGAAGGTGATGGCGGATGGGAGCGCGGTGCGCAAGCTGAAGGAGATCGTCCAGGCCCAGGGAGGAGACCCGCGCGCCATCGACGACTACTCGCGGCTGCCCCAGGCGCGCTCCACCGTGGACGTGGTGGTGGCTCCGAAGGACGGCTTCGTCACCGTCATCGACACGGAGGCGGTGGGCCTGGCGGCGGTGGCGCTGGGGGCCGGACGCCAGCGGGTGGACAGCGTCATCGACCCGGCCGTGGGCTTCACCCTGCTGCGCAAGGAGGGCGAGGCCGTCAAGGCAGGGGAGCCCGTGGTGCGGGTGCACTACAACGACCCGGCTCCGCTGGAGGAGGTGAAGGCGCGGCTGAACGCGGCGTACCACTTCGGGCCCCAGGCTCCCGCCCCCCGACCCTTGGTCATCGAGCGGCTGGAGTAACCTCGCGACGCGATGTGTCGGGGTCACCGATTCCACACCCGCCTCCGTGAGTCCGTGCGGAGGGCTCGGGGGTGGGTATGATGGAGCCACGGTGGCCCGTGCGGGAGCGAGCAAAGCATGAGCGAGCAGTCCAAGGATGGTAGCCAGCGGCCGGCGGAGGACCGGCGTGAATCTCCCCGGGTGCCAATGCGCATCCGCGTCAGGCGGGAGAACACGTCACTTCCGTTCGACTCGCGAGAGGGCAACATCTCGCTCGGGGGCTTTGCCTGGTTCGGCGCCGCCATGTCGGTGGGCACGAAGGTGGAGGCTCGCTTCACGCTGCCCGGCTCCAGTGAGGAGATCCAGGTGCGCGGCGAGGTGCTGCACGTGGGCCATGGCTCACGCGGCACGTCGGCGCACGTGCGCTACCTGGACCTGCCGGCGGAGACAGAGTTGCTCATTGCGCGCTACCTCGACGACCTCGAGCTGGCGGAGTCCAAGGGAGGAAATGGAGCATGAGTGCGGAGATTCCCTGGGAGCAGTTGTTCGAGGCGGCGAAGAAGGTACGAGAGCGCGCCCATGCGCCGTATTCGAAGTTTCCGGTAGGGGCGGCGATCCTCTACGCGGACGGCTCGGTGGTGGCGGGCTGTAACGTGGAGAACTCCTCGTACGGACTGTCCGTATGTGCCGAGCGCGGTGCGTTCGCGGCCGGAGTGGCGCAGGGGCGGAGCAAGCCGGTGGCGGTGGCCATCGTGGTGGACACGCCCACTCCGTGCCCGCCGTGCGGCATGTGCCGGCAGGTGATGCTGGAGTTCGCCACGAAGGATCTGCCCGTGCGCAGCCGCAACCTCAAGGGGGATGAGGCGCGCTACTCGCTGGGGGAGCTGCTCCCCCACGCCTTCACCAGCGATTTCCTCTAGAGTGCCCTCGTGGATCTGCTTCTCACGAACGGCACCGTTGTGACCATGAACCGCGGGCGCGAGGTGCTCGCGGAGGCCGATGTCCTCATCCAGGATGGACGTATCGCTCGGGTGGGACGAAACATCCGGACGCGGGGCGGGGGCCTGCGCGTGCTGGATGTCACCGGCAAGGTCGTCCTGCCCGGCCTCATCCATGGCCACCTGCATGCCTGCCAGACGCTGTTCCGCAACCGGGCGGATGGGCTGGAGCTGCTGGACTGGCTGCGTGAGCGCATCTGGCCCTTCGAGGCCGCGCACGACGCGGACTCCATGCGGGCCTCGGCGGACCTGACCTTCGCGGAGCTCATCCGCTCGGGGGCCACGGCGGCGCTCGACATGGGCTCGGTGCGCCACTACGACGCCGTCTTCGAGTCCGCTCGGGACTGCGGCTTCCGGCTCACCGGTGGCAAGGCGATGATGGACGCGCCCGACGTGCCCACCGGGCTGCACGAGTCCACCGAGGCCTCGCTGGCCGAGAGCCTCGCGCTGCTGGAGCGCTGGCACGGCACGCAGGGCGACCGGCTGCGCTATGCCTTCGCGCCGCGCTTCGTCCTCTCCTGCACGGAGAAGCTGATGCGCGAGGTGGGGCGCCTGTCCCGGGAGAAGGGCGTGCGCATCCACACCCACGCCAGCGAGAACCGCTCCGAGATTCAGGCGGTGCGCGAGCTCACCGGCAGGGACAACGTGGCCTGGTTCCACGAGCTGGGCCTCACCGGCCCGCATGTGACGCTGGCCCACTGTGTGTGGGTGTCCGAGCAGGAGCAGCAGCTGCTGCGGGACACGCGCACGGTGGTGTGCCACTGCCCCGGCTCCAACCTCAAGCTGGCCTCGGGCATTGCCCCGGTGCCCGAGCTGCTGGATGCGGGGGTGTCCGTGTGCCTCGGCGCGGACGGCGCGCCCTGCAACAACAACCTGGACATCTTCATGGAGATGCGGCTGGCGGCGCTGCTGCACAAGCCGCGGGTGGGGCCTCGGGGCATGCCGCCCGAGCGCGTGCTGGAGATGGCCACGCTCGGCGGGGCCCGGGCGCTGGGCCTGGAGGCGGAGCTGGGCTCCATCGAGGAGGGCAAGCGCGCGGACATCACCGTGGTGGACCTGTCAGGTCTGCACTCCACCCCGGCGGACCCCCGGGACGTGCTCTCCCCGCTCGTCTATGCCGCCCGCTCCACCGACGTGGTCCACGTGCTCATTGACGGCAAGCCCGTCCTCAAGGACCGGGCCCTCCTGACCCTGGACGCGGCCTCCGTGGCCTCGAGCGCCCGCCAGCACTCCATGCGCATTACCTCCCGGGTTCGCTGAGACCACGGTTTTGTCACGGGTAGGGCTCGCTCGCACTCCGAGCGAACCAGCCTGGGAAGTGGGTGTATCGTTCGGCAATCAGCATCGTTCGCCGAGCGTAAGCCCAAGGCGTTCGTCATACGTGGAATACGGTGGGATGGTGTAAGGTCCCCACGAGACTTCGATTTGCAGGAGGTAGACACCCGCCATGTGGAACCGGTTCACAAGGGCCATGCGCAGCTTCTTCGGATTCTTCGTCTCCTCCATCGAGGACCCGGAGCTCATTCTCGAGCAGAACATCCGTGACCTGAACGATCAGGTCCCGAAGATGAACGAGTCCATCGCCATGGTGCGGGCGAACCTGACGCTCCTGGAGAAGGAGAACGTCAAGTACAAGAATGACATCCGCGACCTGACGGCGAAGGTGAAGGCGGCCATCCAGGCGGGGCGTGACGACCTGGCGGCGCAGTACGCCACCAAGCTGCAGACGGAGAAGGCGGCGCTGGAGCGTAACGAGCAGCAGCTCGAGACGGCCAAGCAGGCGTACGAGAAGTCGCTGAACCTGAAGAAGGCCTTCATGCGCGAGAAGGACCGCAAGACGCAGGAGGCGATGAACGCCATCCGCGACGCGCGGCGCGCGCAGTGGCAGTCCAAGGTCGCCGACGCCATGGAGTCCTTCCAGGTGGCCGGCATCGACGCCACGCACGACGAGATGGTGCGCAAGGTCAACGAGAAGGCCGCCGTCAACGAGGCGCGCATGCAGATGGCGCTCGAGTCGGTGGACCACCAGGCCGTGCAGATCGAGGAGGATGCCGAGCGCCTCCAGGCCATGGATCTCGTCAAGCAGATGAAGATGGAGATGGGCCTGCAGAGCCCCGCGCCGGTGTCCGAGGTGGGCGGCGGCACGGAGAAGACGATCGGCAAGAAGGTGGAGATCAAGTAGTCCCGTGGGACGGAGGAGGCCGAGCTGATGGCGTTGCGACGCGGACCCGGCCTCTATCCGTTCCTCGTGTTGTGCCTCCTGGGGGCGGGGTACCTGCTGGCCTCACGGCTGGGGTACTTGGATAGGCTCCAGGCGCGGTTCTTCCCGGCGGCGAAGGAGGCAGTGCGCCTGTCGCCAGGAGACTTCCCCGCGGGAGTGGCGGCCCCGGTGGCGGACCTGGCCTCGGTGCCGCTGAGGCCCACGCTCATTGGCTTCACCGCGAGAGGCTCGGCGGCGGCGCTGCTGCTGGCCACCGGCGGGGCCTCGACGCTGGACAACCCCGAGGTGCCGGCGGGCGCGGCGCAGGGCCTGCTGAAGACGGCCTACGCCATGGACGCGCGGGCTGTTGTCTTCGCCACTGACGAGGAGCTGCGGCAGGCGCTGGCGGTGGGCGCGGAGCATGGCGGGGTGGACATGGCGGCCATCTCGGTGGACCGGCTGGCGGCCTGGCTGCCGTCGCTGCGGGACGCGGCGCCGCGCACGGTGATGCTGCTGGGGCGCAGTCGCGGGCAGGAGGCGCTGGCGGCGGTGGGGGTGGCGGACCTGGCCTCGCTGCGTGGCAAGCGGCTGGGTGTGTATGCCTCAGGCTCCTCGTACTACTTCTCGCTGTGGGTGCTGTCGCGTGCGGGCCTGCGCATGACGGACGTGCGATGGGTGGACCTGCCCTCCACGCTGGATGCGGGCCGGGCGCTGCGCGAGGGCCGGGCAGACGCGGTGGCGGGGCTGTGGGGCGACGTGGAGCTGGCGGCGAGGGACCGGGGCGGCGCGGTGCTGGCCACCACGGCGGATGCGCCCCACCTGGTGGCCACTGTGCTGGTGGCTCGGGGTGACTATGCTGCGCGCTACCCGGACGCGGTCCGCCGCGTCATCCGCGGGCTGTTGGATGCGGGGGCCAGCGTCCAGAAGGACCCGGGGCCCGCGGCGCGGCTGTTGGGCGAGGTGGCGCCGTACCTGGGAGACCCCACCGAGGCCATCCGCAGCGCACCTCCGACGACGCTGGCGGACAATCGGGCCTTCTTCGGGCTTTCCGGCGAGGCGCCCGTCACCTATGACGAGCTCTTTCAGAGCGCGTCGGCGCTCTACCAGAAGATCAGGCGCACGGCGGTGGCCCCGCCAGCCGAGGACACTCGCGACCTCGGCGCGCTGAAATATGTGTCGGAGGCGCGAGGGCCCTGAGCCCTCTGTCCGTGAGGCGCCTCCCTGGCGAGGACTTTCGTGGCCCGCACTCCCAACTTCTTCAAGGCTGCCCTCCTGTTGCCCGCCAACCTGGTCGGGCTGTTGACCGCGGGGGCTTCGGCGGCGATGACCGGGGATCCGACGCCCGCGCTGGTGGCGCTCGGGGCGGAGGCGCTGTACCTGGGGGTGGTGCCCTTCTCGAAGCGCTTCCAGCGGGCGGTGCGCTCGCGCACGCCAGAGGCGCAGGACGAGGAGGCCGCACAGAAGCAGGTGGACACGTTGCTGTCGGAGTTGGCCGCCTCGCAGCGCGAGCACTACCAGGTGCTGGTCGGGCTGAAGGAGAAGATCCTCGCCAACTACGCGAAGCTGCCCGGAGGGCGGGTGCTAGCGGCCAGCAGCGAGCAGCGGCTGGACGCGTTGCTCACGTCGTTCCTGCGGCTCATCTCCACGCTGAATCAGTACCGCACGTACCTCAACTCGTCGGAGCGGCAGTCGCTGGAGAAGGATGTGCGCTCGCTGGAGGCGGAGCTGGCGCAGGAGGCGAACCCGCGGCTGAAGGACGTGAAGGAGAAGCGGCTGGAGATCCTCAAGAAGCGGCTGGCGCGCTTCGAGCAGGCAGGGGAGAGCCGCGAGATGGTGAGCCACCAGCTGGCGAGCATCGAGGACCTGATGCGGCTGACGCACGAGCAGTCCATCGCGATTCGGGACCCCGAGAGCGTCAACCGGCAGCTTGAGGCGCTCAGCGCGGAAGCGCACGCCACGGACGAGACGGTGCGCGACATGGAGCGCTTCCTCGAGTTCACCGAGGAGACCTCGAGCCCGCTGCCGCACGGCACGCGGGTGCGGTAGGGCAGGGGCCAAGAGGTTCCTCTTCCAACTCCAGACAGCGTAGGGGTGGTTTCGTGAGTCATATCGCGCGGACTGCTTGCGGTGCGCAGGGCGCGGGACGCGCAGGAATTGCCGTCCCTGTCGCGGCCATCTTCCCGCTAGACAGACTGGCGAGCTTCATTCACATTGCCAGGAATTGAACTGGCAATGTTTCGTGAGTCCGTTCAAGACACTGATTGCCAGGAGAATGTCTTGCTGAAGAAGCTGAGCCTCGTGGTGGGGACGGTGCTGTTGCTGGCGGCCTGTGGCGCGAATACGGCCGAGGAGTCGGTGGAGTCTGTGGGGACGGTGACTGCGGAACTGGCGGTTTGCCCGGGTAACCCCTATTGCCCTGCGGGTTATCACCCGGTTGGCTACGTATGTGACTCTTCGTGCAGTTGGGCCTGTAGCGGCAGCCCGCACCCCTACAGCGTTACAAACTGCGACGCCAATACGAGTGATTTCTGGCAGTGCAGCAATTGGTACTGCCCCAGTGGCTATTCAGACCGGGGGTTGGCCTGCGACAACTCGATGTCGGATTGTGGTTCCTGCAACAACGGCTACAATGCGAACGTGCGTCGCTGCACCTTGTAGAGCTGAGCCCTCATGACGCATGGGCATGGATCCGTGCGCATGCATCGCGAGCCGGTCCCTTGTAGTCGCCCAGCACCTGTCTCCAGTTCCCCGTCAAGGCTATCGGTTCCGCCACGCGGGTCCTTCCGCTGCGCCGCGGCGGTGGTGCTGCTCGCCGCCGCGGGCATGCTTCGGCGCGGCTCCCGAAGGCGGGCGGAGCCGGCTCAGTAGACGGTGCTCTGCCAGGGGAACAGGTACGTCAGCGGGATGTTGAGCCGCGCCGCCCAGGAGGACTCGTTGTGTCCCGCGCCCTGGGCCACGTAGTAGTACAGGTCCTGGCCCTGCACGTACCCATCCGCCACCAGCGCGTCCCGCATCCGCGTCGTCTCGGTCAGCCCGTCGCTGCTCGTCCCCGCGTCGATGTAGAAGTTCACTGCCACCTTCGTGGTGGCGGCTTCCACCTGCTGCGTCAGGGCTTGGTTGTTCCACCAGAACGAGCTCGACAGCGCCGCCAGCTTCCCGAAGGCGGTGGGGTTGCGCCGCCCGATGTAGAACGACACCAGCCCTCCCAGTGACGAGCCGATCAGCGCCGTGTTCGCCTTCGTCGTCAGCGTCCGGAAGTTCTGGTCGATGTACGGCTTCACCGTGTCGAGGATGAAGCGCTCATACTTGTCCGCGCCCCCGCCTCCGTACTGGGAATCGCAGCAGGGCGTGTACTCGTAGATGCGGTTGGCCCCGCCGTTGTCGATGCCCACGATGATGACCTCGTCCATCGCGCCGCTGCCGATGAGCGAGTTGGCCGTCTCGTCCATCCGCCACTCGACGCCGTAGGTGGCGGTGGAGGCACTGAAGAGATTCTGCCCGTCATGCGCGTACAGCACCGGGTAGCGCTTGAGCGGGTTCAGCGAGTAGCTCGGCGGCAGATAGATGCGGAGCGTCCGCACGTTGCCGAACTGCGGCGAGGAGAAGTTGGAGACGTATTGCATCTGGCCTGAGGCCGCGCCGAAGAACGGGTAGATGTCCACCGTGGCGCCAGCCTTGATGCGGTAGTTGGCGCCGGTGGACCAGCTCGTGTCATTGACGAGAGGCTTCACCTCCACGTCGCCCACGCTGTTGGCCCAGGACAGCGTCCAGACATTGCCCGTGGTCCACGTGGCGTTGGTGCCGGTGGTCCAGGACAGGGGCGTCTTGCTGCCCCGGATGGTGATGCGGTTGCCGTAGCCAACGTCGTAGTGGACCCGGACGGTGGTGGCCTCTGCCGCCGTGCCCATGACCAGCAGCAACATCGCTGCCAGCAGGCCGGCCCTGCGCGTGACGGACTCGAACATGGTGGTGCTTGCCTCCTGTGGGGGATCGCCGCCCCCCCTGGACTCGCCGGGTCGCGGGTTGATCACCCACTCTCCCAGTACGCTTCCGGGTAGGGCAAGGTCACCCCCTGGACGGCCGTTCCAAAGCTCCCGCACGAAGAATTTGACTCCGGGCCCGGGGCCGTCTGCACTCCCGTTCCTATGCTCCGCCGCGCTTCGCCTTTACTCCTGCTCGTGCTGCTCGTGTTCGCCGGCTGTTCCCGTTGCGGCGACAAGCAGGGGGCCCAGGGGGTGAAGACGACCAACCCCGCCCGTTTCCTGCCTCGTGGCGCCCAGGCCGCCCTGGTCGTCCCCGATCTCGGCACCTTCGGCGAGAGGCTCGCCCGCTTCCAGAAGCTCAAGCTGGCCAACTTCGTCGCCCAGCTCCAGAACGCCTCATCCGCCGAGGCCTACGTCTCCAGCATCATGCGCCAGGTGGGCGTGGACCTGCGCAGCCGCCAGGCCATGGAGGCCGCGGGTATCGACCC
Organism: Archangium lansingense; assembly: GCF_026626635.1. GTDB lineage: Bacteria > Myxococcota > Myxococcia > Myxococcales > Myxococcaceae > Archangium > Archangium lansingense. The sequence continues at coordinate 10,500,578 of NZ_JAPNKA010000001.1, read as the reverse complement.
CGCCCGGGGCGCGGGTGCGGCCCTGCTCGGTGACAACCAGGCCTTCTCCGTGCTCGGCGTGAAGGACGAGAAGACCCTTCGCGAGACCTTCTCCAAGCTCGCCCGCGACCGCCTCGGCGCCTCTCAGACCGCCGAGCAGAAGGTTGCCGGCGGGACGCTCGTCACCTTCACTCGGACCGGCGCCCAGCAGCCCGCTCTGGGGCTCCTCTTCACTGGCGACTACGCCCTGCTGGGCGCGGGCGCCATGGTGTCGCAGCTCTCCGGTTACGCCACGCTGCCCGCGGAGAAGTCTCTCGCCGAGGAGCCGCTCCTCAACGCCTCCCTCAAGCGGCTGCCCGCCGAGCGCGACTTCTACGCCTTCCTCCCCGGCGGCATCGGCTTCCTCGTCCCGGCCGGTACCGTTCAGTCCGTCACCCTGGTGGGCTCGCTCGGGGATCGCGCGGTGACGCTGCGCATGGACACTCCGTGGCCGGACACGCAGGCCTCGCTCGCCGCGCTCGTGCCGCAGCAGGCCACGGACCTGAGCGGCTACCTCCCGGAGGACAGCTTCCTCGTGGCGCGCTACCGGGGAGACCCCGCGCAGCTCGGCGGCGTCTGGCCCTACCTCGTCGGCCCCTATGTCACCCGCGCGGTGCAGGAGAGCGGCTTCGACCTGAAGGGCGAGGTGCTGGACAAGCTCAAGCCCGGCCTCGTCGCGGGTGTGTCCCTGGCGCCCACCGTGCAGCTCAGTGCTGGCGTGCCGTCCCTGGACTTGCGGCGCACCAATCCCTTCCGCTTCGTTCACCTGGTGGTGGTGGGGGAGGGGAAGGACGCGGCCGGCCTCTCCTCCACGCTGGAGAAGGTGCCCCCCATCGCCCAGCGCTTCGGCGCCGAGGTGAAGCCCTCGGACGTCAACGGCCAGCGCGTCTACCTCACCTCGTACAAGCAGGGCGAGGGCGCGCACTTCGCCTCGGTGGGCGACAAGGTGGTGCTCGCCGCGCCCCAGTCGCGCCTCGAGGCCGCGCTCACCCGGCTCCAGGGCACACCGGGCACCAGCTCCGTGGCCGAGGACCTGCGGCCGGCGCTCGAGAAGCCGGTGCTGGGGGCGGTGTTGGACCTGAATCGCCTCTCCGACGCGGTGAGGGCGCTTCCCTCCGAGGCCTGGGGCATCGGCGGCTTCGCCATCAAGGCGACCACGGTGCGCTGGTTGGACGCCACGGATGACCTTCGCGCGGTCACGCTGGGCCTCTCCGAGAAGGAGAAGGCCCTGCAGGCCGAGCTCACCCTCTGGTTGGCACCCCATTGATACGCGCACGCGACATCGTCAAACAGTACGTGGATGGGGACGGCACCGAGGTGCGCGTCCTCGATGGGCTCTCGCTCGACGTGGCGGATGGTGACTTCGTCGCGGTGGTAGGCCCTTCCGGCAGCGGCAAGTCCACCTTGCTGCACCTGCTGGGCGGGCTGGACGTGCACTACCAGGGCGACGTGGAGGTGGCCGGAGTGAAGCTGTCCGGCCTGAAGGACAAGGAGCTCGCGCGCTTCCGCAACGAGCACGTGGGCTTCGTCTTCCAGTCCTTCCACCTCATCCCCAACCTGTCCGCGGTGGAGAACGTGCTGATGCCCTCGCACTTCGGCGCCGCCTCTTCCGACGCCCGCAAGCGCGCCGAGTCCCTGCTTGACCGGGTGGGCCTGCTGGCCAAGAAGGACCGCGCCCCGGTGCGGCTCTCCGGTGGCGAGCGGCAGCGTGTGGCCATTGCCCGCGCCCTCTTCACCGGCCCCAAGTTGCTGCTGTGTGACGAGCCTACCGGGAACCTCGATGCGGCCACGGGCGCCGGGGTCATCTCGCTCTTCGAGGAGCTGAACCGCGAGGGCATCACCCTGCTCGCCGTCACCCACGAGGAGCGGATGAGCTCGGCGGCCCGGCGTGTGCTGCGCCTCAAGGAGGGACGGCTCGTCGAGGAGCCCCGGGCCGCGCTGGCGGGAGGTGTGTCATGAGGCTGGCGGCGCTGTCCCAGCTGGTGCGGCTGAGCCTCGCGCGCGAGCGGCGGGGCGCGTTCTTCTCCGCCTTCGGCGTGGCCATGGGGGTGGGCGCGCTCGTCTTCTTCCTGGGCCTGGGCCTGGGCGTGGGCCGCGTCATCCGCGAGCGCATCTTCCCCAACGACGCGCGGCTGGTGGACGTGGTGCCCCCCGCGGTGTCGCTCGGCTCGTTCCTCGGGGGCGGCAAGCTGGACGCGACCATGGTGGAGCGGCTCCAGGCGCTGCCCGACGTGGAGAAGCTCTATCGGAAGATGAGTGTGCGAGCCCCCGCGGCGAGCCTCTACAACGGGGACTTCTTTGGCCGGAAGCTGCGCATGGGCATGGATGTCCTCGCGGTCGGAGTGGAGCCCGGCCTCGTCGAGGGGGACGTGCAGCTCGGCAAGTTCGTGGACCCCGGACCGGGCCAGCCGCTGCCGGGCCTCATCTCCACGCGGCTGCTGGAGATCTACAACAACACCTTCGCCCCGGCCCGCAAGCTGCCAACGCTCACGCCGGGACTGCTCGTGGGCTTCACCCTTCCGGTGGACTTCAACCGCTCCTATGTGACCGCGCCGTTGCCCAACGTCGCGGTCATCTCGTCCCAGGTGCAGGTGGTGGGCGCGTCCGACCGGGCGCTGCTCGCGGGTGTCACCATCCCCCTGGACGCCGCCATCCGCCTCAACCGCGAGCTGGGCCAGGACGCGGAGACGTACTCCGGCATCACCCTGGTGGCCACCAGCCCTGGCGCCGTGCCGAGCATCGTGGCGGCGGTGAAGGAGATGGGTCTGGAGATTGACGACCAGGAGCGGCGGCTCGCGGAGAACGTGGGCGCGGCGGTGACGCTCACCACGTCCGCGCTGGCGCTGCTGTCCATCCTCATCTGCGTGCTCGCGGCGGTGAACATCGCCCATGCGCTGAGCGCCTCGGTGCGCGCGCGGGCCAAGGAGATTGGCGTCATGCAGGCGGTGGGGGCCTCGCGCTCGGATGTGCGCAACATCGTCCTGGCCGAGGCGGGTGTGGTGGGGCTGGCCGGTGGCTTCCTGGGGACCGTCTTCGCGCTCCTGCTGGCGCTGCTCATTGACCGGCTCGCCGTCTCCTACCTGCCGCAGTTCCCCTTCAAGCCCGAGAGCTTCTTCTCCTTCCCCTGGCCTGTGGTGGTGGGCGGCGTGTTGCTCGGGCTGGTGGCCGCGGTGGCGGGTGCCTGGTTCCCCAGCCATCGGGCCGCTGCCACGGATCCCGCCCGCACGCTCGCCGGATGAAGCTGCCCCCGCTCAAGACGCTCCTCGCGAACGCCATCTGCCTGGCCACCCTCGCGTGGCTCTACGGGGGCGAACTGCTGGACGCCTCGCGCGCCCGGAGTGCCGAGGTGTCCGCCTTCCTGGAGCCGCCCGCCGTGCTGTGGCCCGCCGTGGTGCTGGCCGCGACCGTGGGGGTGCTGGGCGTCGTCCTGTGGGGACTGGTGCGAGGCAGGGGCGAGGACTTCAAGGGCTACCGGCTGTTGCCCATCCTCCTGGTGTGTGCGCTCTTCTTCGACTTGTTGCTTGCCGAGCAACAAATGCCGCTGCGCCCCGAGGACGTGGCCGCCATGGTGGTGAGCCAGTTCAAGGACAAGGCCGAGGCGCTGGCCGATGGGCGCACCGTCCCCTCGGAGCCGGCGGTGTTGCAGCCCCTGTTGGCGGAGCTGGAGCCACCCCCGTACCTCGTCCGGGGACAACGCGTACCGGCCTGGTCGCTCCAGGTGCGTCAAGCGTGCCAGGGCCCTGTCCGGGAGGCGCCGGGCCTCGCCGTGGGGACGCTCATCTACTGCGTGGCACCAGGGCGCGAGCGGGCCTGGGTCTCCCTGGTCGCCCTCCCAGCGGGCGAGCGCTTTGGCCTCCCCTCGGTCTTCAGCGTGGAGGGCGAGCCGTACGTGGCGGTCGTGCAACCCACACTGTCCGAGGAGGGAGCGCCGCTCGCCCTCCCGCTGGAGCCCCCTCCCGAGGCTCCCACTCCCTCTGTAACTCCTGCGTCAACAGACGCCGGGGCCCTGGCACCGGCTCCCACTCCCTGAGCATGACGCGAGAAGTTCTGCGGGTGGGGGACGGCGCGCGGTTGACCCTATGGAGGGGCGGTCGATAGGCTCGGCCTTCAAACACCGAGCCACGCACCCACGTGACGACCACTCAACCGAAGCGGCAGCCCATCCCGTTTGGGAAATACCTCCTCCTCGACCGCATCAACATCGGCGGCATGGCGGAAGTGTGGCGCGGAAAGATGTTCGGCGCGGGAGGTTTCGAGCGCCTCGTCGCCATCAAGCGCATCCTCCCGAATATCGCCGAGGACGATGAATTCATTTCGATGTTCATCGATGAGGCGAAGATCAGCGTCCAGCTGAACCACGCCAACATCGCGCAGATCTACGAGCTGGGGCAGATCACCAACAGCTACTTCATCGCGATGGAGTACATCCCCGGCAAGGACATGCGGGCCATCTTCGACCGGTGCCGGAAGAAGGGGGAGCCCGCGCCCGTGCCGCTGGTGGCCTTCATGGTCTCCAAGATGTGCGAGGGCCTGGACTACGCCCACCGCAAGAAGAGCAACCAGGGCCAGGACCTCAACATCGTCCACCGCGACATCTCGCCGCAGAACGTCCTCATCTCCTTCGAGGGCGAGGTCAAGGTCATCGACTTCGGCATCGCGAAGGCGGCGGGCAAGGCCACCAAGACGCAGGCCGGCATCCTCAAGGGCAAGTTCGGCTACATGAGCCCGGAGCAGATCCGCGGCATGCCGCTGGACCGGCGCTCGGACATCTTCGCCATCGGCGTGTGTCTCTACGAGATGCTCACCGGTGAGCGGCTCTTCGTGGGTGACAGCGACTTCAGCGTGCTGGAGAAGGTGCGCAAGGCCGAGGTGGCCCCGCCCTCTACCTACAACCGGCGCATCCCCGAGGCGCTGGAGAAGATCGTCCTCAAGGCGCTCGCGCGAGACGTGGACGAGCGCTACCAGTACGCCAACGAGCTGGGCGACGACCTGCAGCGCTTCCTGCTCACCTCGGAATCCATTTTCGGGCGCAAGGACCTCATGCAGTACATGAAGTCCACCTTCGCCGAGGACGTGGAGCGCGAGAAGCTGCGGATCCAGGAGTACGCGGACATCAAGGCTCCCGAGGGCATGGTGGCCGCCATCGAGATGGGCTTCAGCGGGGTTCCCTCGGCTCCGCAGGTGCAGGTGCCGACGAGTGCGCCGGTGCCTCCGAGCCCGCCGCCCGTGTCGCCTCCGATGCCCGCCACCCCGTCGTTGGGAGGGGTCCGCCGCGCGCCCACGCTCGGGGCCATGCCCAAGCTGACGGCGCCCGTGCCCACGGCTCCGCCGGTGCCGGACGAGGAGGAGTCTGGCGCGACCATGGTGGTCAGCAGCCCCGAGTACCTCGAGGAGCCCACCACCCAGCCGGGGCTCGTGGGCCCTGGGCGGACGGTGACTCCGGTGGAGGTGCCGCGCCCGCCCGTCATCGACGAGCAGCCGGCCCAGCGCATGGCCAGCCTTCGGTCGCCGGCGGTGTCGCAGCCGCCGCGGCCGTCGATTCCGACGCTCGCGCCCGCCCCTCCGTCCGCGGAGAGCACCACCGTGGCCCGCCAGGGCCGCAACACGATGGATGGGTTGCGCGCCGTCCGGCCGACGGATCCTCCGGTGGCCGAGCTGCCCGTGGCCTCGCCGCGGCCCTCGCTGACGGCCATGCCCGTGGCGTCCGTGCAGCGGCCCCCACTGGCTCCTCCGCCTCTCATTGAGGATGAGCCGGATTCGCAGGACGCGATGGAGCTCACGCCAGCCACCCCGCTGCGAGCGGCCGCCGCTGCCCATCGCGCGGGTATCCCAGTCGCGGCTTCTGCTCCGACCCCAGCGTCGGCGCCCACCCCGGCTCCCGCGAAGGCGGCGCCCAACCGCCTGCCGATCCTCGTGGGGATCGCCGCCGTGGCGCTGCTGCTGATCGCGGGCGGGGCCGGCTTCGTCATGTCGCGGCCGGCGCCCATGGGCTACATCCTGGTGAACGTGCCCTCCGACCTGAAGGTCCCGGTGCGGGTGAGCTTGGGCGGCCAGGATCTGGACACGTCCAAGCCCGGGCCCGTGCTGCAGCAGGTGAAGGTGGGCCCGGCGCTGGTGATGGTGAGTGCCGAGGGCTTCCATCCCTTCACCCAGCAGGTCGTGGTCGAGGAGGGGATGACGCCCGCACGGGTGGATGTGAAGCTCGAGCGCACGGTGCAGATGGCGCGCGTGGTGATCGTCACCCAGCCGCCGGACGCGGAGCTGAAGGTGGAGGGCAAGGTGGTGCGCGAGAAGGGCAGCAGCTCCACCTACTTCGGTGAGCTGACCGCGGGCACCGAGGTGCTGGTGGAGGCCAGCGCCCCGGGCTTCAAGCCTGCGCAGCAGCGCATCAACCCTCCCGCTGGCGACAAGCCGATGGACGTGCAGCTCAAGCTCGAGGCGGATGGCTTCGAGGTGGAAGTGGCGTCCACTCCCTCCGGAGCCACCATCTTCGCGGCTGGCAAGGAGTGGGGCGAGACGCCGGCCCGGGTGCGCTTCCCCAACGGAGTGAAACAGGTGAGCCTCAAGCTGCGTTGCCACGATGAAGTGGACGTGGCCGTGGCTCCCGGTTCGGGCCAGGTGAAGGGGCGGCTGAAGAAGCAGAAAGGCTGCCGGTAGACAGGCAATCAGAGAGGCGCCCGCCCGGATGGGGCGGGCGTGAGCGCCCCGTGAGGGGGCGGGAGGGGTGTGTCGGTGACCAAGTCACGCAAGGCCAATGCGGATCCGCTCGCGGATCTGCCCGTTTGGGCCCAGAAGCTGGCCCAGAAGTACTACACGAAGACCGTCAGCACCTTCCTGCTCTACGGAGCGGTGAGGGACCTGCAGCCCACCTCGCAGGAGGATGGCAGCCGGAGCTTCGGAACGCTCCGCACCTTCCTGTCCGAGGAGCTCTTCGGCGGACGCGACCACGTCATCTTCTATGACCGCTCGTCGGGCATCCGCTCCGCGTCTCCGGAGACGCAGAAGGACTTCCAGCGGACGATGGCCGGGTACGACGCCATGTACGGCACGGACTACGCCAAGAGCCTGCCGAGGGACCCGGCCCGCGCGCTGCAGATTCTGGAGAACTTCCTGCGGATGCGCCTGAGCGAGGGCAAGTCGCTGGCGCTCATCATCGACTTCGCCGAGACGCTGGTGCCGGGCGGGGAGATGAGCCACCTGTCGGCCGAGGACCGGTTCGTCCTGGCCACGCTGGAGAAGTGGGCGCACGACCCGCAGTTCCTCGCGGGGGACACCTCCGTGGTGCTGCTGGCGGAGAACCTGGCGGACGTCTCCCAGCGCTTGTCGCGCAACCCGTACGTGGCGGCCATCGAGCTGCCCCTGCCCACCGAGGAGGAGCGGCTGGAGTACGTGCGCTACAAGCTGGAGGGCAAGAAGCTGGCGGCGGTGTCGGACGTGCCGCTGGCGGGCCTGGCGAAGATGACGGCGGGCCTGTCGCGCATCAACCTGGACCGAGTGCTCACCGAGGCCCTCGAGCGCGACGTGCGCATCACCACCGACCTCCTCAAGGAGAAGAAGAAGGAGCTCATCCAGGCCGAGTGCCACGGGCTGCTCGAGTTCATCGAGCCGGTGCACACGCTGGACGCGGTGGCGGGGCACGGTAAGGCCAAGGACATGCTGCGCCACGCGGCCAATGCGCTGAAGAAGGGGCGCATCGAGGTGATGCCCATGGGCTACCTCGTCAGCGGCCCGGTGGGTACCGGCAAGACGTTCATGGTGTCCTGCTTCGCCGGAGAGATTGGCATTCCGGTGGTGAAGTTCCTCAACTTCCGCAGCCAGTGGCAGGGCGTCACCGAGTCCAACCTGGAGAAGATCTTCAACCTGCTCAAGGCGCTCTGGCCGGTGGCGGTGATGGTGGACGAGGCGGACACCTTCCTGGGCAACCGTGACTCGGGCGGGGACTCGGGGACGAGCAGCCGCATCTTCGGCTCCATCGCCTCGTTCATGGGCAACACGGTGTACCGCGGGAAGATCGTCTGGTTCCTGCTGACGGCCCGGCCGGACCTGCTGCCCATCGACCTCAAGCGCCAGGGACGCGCCGAGGAGCACCTCGCGCTCTTCTATCCGGAGACGGAAGCGGAGCGGGAGGAGCTGTTCAAGGTGATGCAGAAGAAGACGGGCCTGAAGCTGGACGTGACGTCCATCTCGGATCTGATTCCCACGGGGACGCGGCAGCTGAGCGGCGCGGACATGGAGGCGGTGCTGGTGCGCACGCGCTTCCGGGCGCTGGCCAATGGGCGCGAGCAGGCCACGGTGGAGGACCTCAAGGCCGTCTTCGAGGACTTCGTGCCGCCGAGCTATCCGCTGGAGATCGAGCTGCAGAACCTGGTGGCGGTGCAGGAGTGCACCAGCCGCGAGCTGCTGCCCGAGAGCTTCCGGCGGCTGGACCGCGACCATGTCACCCGCCGCATCCGCGAGCTGAAGATGCTGCTCGAGGAGGGGTGAGGTGAGGCGTCCGGGCCTCCCAGCGAGGGGGGCCCGGGAGGCTCGGTTAGTTGAAGAGGTGCTTCAGGGCGTCGAGCGCACGCCCGAGCATCGAGCCAGCGGTGGGCGGTGCCACGGTGACCTCGATGAACCCGGGGCTTCCCCCGCGCTCCTCCTCGAACATGTTGCGCACGCAGACCGCGAAGCGCGCGGGCGACAGTTCACCCTTGGGGCCTACGGTCACTCCCGTGGCCGCCAGCGGAATGCGCAGCTCGTTCTCCCCTTGGAAGTCGATGGAGAACTGCTTCACCTGTCCGCCCCCCATCACGCGTGAGAGCGCGTCGGGCAGGCACACCCAGACGAGATCGCCAGGCTCGTAGCCGCTCTCGAGGCGCACCCGCAGCTCCAACGCGTCCGCCGCGTTCACGCGCCGCGTGACGCTCTCCTGCTTGTGGAGTGAGACCGCGATTGGGAGCTTCGTGTGGAACGTGCCCCAGTCCTCCTCGCGGAGGCGGGTGACTTCCACCGCGACACGGGTCTCGAGCGCACGCACCGAACGGGCCTCGCGAGCGCTCGCCGCTGCCTTCGCGACGGGGAGGTGCTCTCCGTCCAGCTCGACGATGCCATCCGCTCCCACCACCTGCGCGGCCTGCAGCTCGACGAGGAGCGCGATCGCCGCCACCGAATCCACCGTCGAATACAACCGCCCGTTCTCTCCCAGTTGCGCCACCACCTGGTTGGCGAGCGCGATCGCCCGTGGCAGCTCCGCCGGGCCGCCCGCGCGCAGCAGGATGGCCGCCGCATAGGCCTGCTCGGTGCGCATCGCCACGGCGCCTCGGTGGTCCTCTTCCTGCGACCCGTTCCACCGCCGCGCCACGTCGAGCACCTGCTCCCTGTCCGCGCCATCGCCGAACCGCAGCGCCAGGTACGCGTCCTCGCAGCTCCCCAGGCGCGTCGGCGGCCAGGTGAGCCCGTACGCGCGCGTCGCATCCCTGGCCATCGTGAGCCCCTCCTCGACCGCATGCGCGAGCGCGGGACCGATCGTCGCCGTGCCGCGCAGGTCCTTCAGGAGCGCGAGGTGGTGGAGGTACATCGCCGCCTTCGCTCCCCAGTACGGGATCGGCTCGGCCTCGGACTCCGGATACATCTTGAACCCGAGGCCGGGGAGGAACATCGACCGCTCGCGAGCGATGCCCGCGTGGATGATGGACTCTGCCTTCGCCCTGCGCTCGTCCGAGAACGCGTACATCGCGCACGCCGCCAGCATCTTCGCCGCGGTCTGCTCACAGCACGCGTGGCCATAATTGGCCGTGGCCTCCACCAGTGCGCGGAAGGGGCTCTTCAGCCCCGGGAGCACGCGCAGCGAGACGATTGTCGCGTCCTCCTCCAGGCTCAGCGCCTTTCCCGGCTCCAGGAGGCAGACCGTTCGCGCGAGCCGCCGCAGCTTTCCGGGCTCCTCCACCTGCTTCGCCGTGCGCACCAGGATGCCCGAGGCGTCCTCCATCAGTGCCTCGTAGTGGCCCGGCCCCGCCAGGAACGTGAGCTCCCCGCGTCCCGCCCCGAGCTCCTCGCCCGAGGTGAGCAACCGTCCCTCGTGGATGAGCGGCACCTCGACGCCGTCGCGCAGGACGCGGACCCGCACACCCGGGAGCCGCGAGCCCACGTGCAGGCGCGCGAGTGCCGCATCCTCGCGGTGCACGAACGCCGGCAGCTCCAGCGACACGTACTGCTCCTGCTCCGCACGGAAGCGCGCCTCGGTCTGGGCCCAGTCCATCCCGGCGATGACGAAGACCTCGATCAGGTAGTCGGCGGGCTCGGGAGCGGTGTGGAACGTGAGGGAGGCACGTCCCCGCCGGGTCGTGACGAGCCCCGCGAACAGCACCTCCGGCTCCTGCACGGCGCGTGGGGTAAGAGTGCTCTCTTGCGCGGCCCGGGGCTCGCTGGCGGAGGGGTCCCTTAGAGCGAGGTCGTCGAAAGCGTCGTCCTCCTCGAAGAGCATGGCGCCCCCGGCGGGCGCGTCTGAATAGACGATGCCCCGCTCATACTCAAAATCCAAGGGGGAGGGCTTGGGCATGAGCTGGGTGAGGCGCGTGTCCGGCTTGCCGAAGTGCAGCACGCCTCTGGCGCCTTCCGCATGCGCCTTGAGCCCGGCCGCGAGCCGGCTCGCGGGCGTGTCCGTCGAGAGCAGCCGTGCGTCCTTCACCACCACGTACACGGACGCGTCGTCCTCCGTGCGTCCGGTGTCGAGCTCGAGTTGCGCTTCCTCTCCGGGCACGCTCCGCTGGGGCACCGTGAGCACCGGTTCCACCGAGCTGGGGGTCAGCACCGCCGCCCAGCCCTCCCAGGGCTCACCCCCGACGAACGCGCCGATCGCCAGCAGCCCCATCGGCTCGGGAACGTCGACCTCGACAATCGTCCCGCTCGCGAGCCCGCCGAGCGCGAGCTCCCGCAGTCCCCCTTTCGCGTCGATGACCACGAGCAGCGCCGTGTCGATGGCCGTCTTCACCTTGAGCCGCGCCTTCTTCGCCTCCACACGCTCGAGGTGGAAGGGCGTCGAGCGCATCGGTCCGCCCTCCAGCCACAGTCCGCGCACCGGCCTCGACGAGTTTCCGGGAAGCAGCGACGCGCCGATCTCCTCGCCCAGCATCGACAGCACCGTGCGCGAGCGCTCCTCCTCGCGGCTGCCCACGATGGGGACCGTCGCCGTGCGCGATGGGTCGCTCAGGAGCTGCACGTTGATGGCGTGGGGCCCACGGCCCGTCAGCTCGAAGGAGACCTCCGTGAATCCATCGCGTGCCACCCCGATCTTCTCCTCGCGCCGCATCCCGCGATCCATGAGCTCGAGCCGCACGCGCGAGGTCACCGGGGTGCCGAAGCTCTCCAAGAACAGCTTCGTCGTGAGGGTGTCGAGCTCGAGCTTCCGCTCCACGAGGCGGGCGACGAGCGGGGCGAGCCGGTACTGCGCGACGGTGAACTCACAAGCGGGCGCGTCGTCCGGAGCACCTTGGAAGCGCACCGTGTAGTCGCCCACGGGCAGCTCGCGCAGCGTCACCGCCGCCGCGCCACGTGCATCGAGCCGTGCCGGATGGGTCGCGAAGAGCGCGCCGTTGACGAGGAGCTCCAGCACCACCTCGGCGCCCGGAGCGAGCGGATCGAGCGCGAGCAGGTGCACCTCGTCATGCCCCTCGCGGTAGAGCGCCTTGTCACTGGTGACGGCTGCGAGCGAGAGCTGGGGCGGTGAGACGGCCCGGAACTTGATCCCCGGGAGCGCGGGGACCTCGCGTCCGAGGAGCGAGAGCACCCGCGGCCCCTGCTCCTCGGGACCGAAGAGCTGCGAGGTCCACGGGTGCGAGGACTTCGTGAAGGCCTTCCGGTGGAAGAAGGCGAAGGCACCGCCGGCGAAGATGTAGTCGCCGATGCGGTCCACGAGCTCCTGGTTCGTGACGACGATGCGATCCGAGTCCCTCATACCCGCCTCCGTGGCATTGCTACCTCAGTCGAGCATCGCTTGCAGGGCCTTCAGGTCCATCTCCTGCAGGGAGGCGCGCATGACACGTCCCAGGGTGTTGGGCATCCGGTCATCCTTCGGGAGCACGCCCCACGTGGTGCTGATGGTCATGAACTGCAACGTGCCCTTCGGCGACGGGCGGGCGAAGATGTCCTGGTTGGCCACCATCAGGGGCGTGGCATTGGGCGGGCAGGTGAGATCCAACCCCGTGGGGTCGCCGCGCTTGCGCTTGGCGCTCTGGCAGGCTCCCGCCTGACGCTGGGCGGGCGAGAGCTGGGCGAGCTGCTGCTTCAGGCTGTCGATGGTGGCCTGGCGCTCGGCGAGCGTCTTCTCGAGCTCCGCCCGATCGGGCCCCTTGGTGGAGGACAGCTGCTTCTTGAAGAGGTCCTGGGTCTCCTGCTCCTGGGAGATGAGCATCTGGAAGTAGCTCTCCACCGGGAAGGGCCGCCAGGGCAGGGTGTTCCCCTTGCTGATCATCAGCACCTCGTTGCCCCCCACGGCGTACACCGGGAAGCCCTGCACCTCGCCCACCTGGCGGGGCGCGGAGAAGAACTGCGCCGGCTTGGAGAGGTCCAACGTGTCGTTGTTCAGGAAGACGCCGAGGTCATTGGCGTTGAGGCGGAGGATGGGCCCCTCGCCGGTCCCCATCCAGGCCCCCGTCTTCTTGTCCTGGCTGGAGCTCTTGTCCTCCAGCTTGATGGGCTTGGCGAGGAGGGTGGTGCGCACGAGCGCTGGGTGGTGTTTCACGGCGTGTGCGGGTGGCCCCTCTACCGTGATGGTGGGGTGGAGGCTCATTCCCTCGGGTTTGAGCAGGGGGGCCTGCATGACCACCTCCAGCATCTTCTTCGCCCGATCGGTGAGCTGCTGACCCTCGGCCGCGCTGATCCCGCCCCTGGCCACCTTGATGGCCGGTTTATCCACCACACCCGGGGCGTGGCAGGAGGCCTGGCTGCGCCCCGCGCAGGGGTCCGCGGCGGGGGGCGGGCCGGCCCAGGCGGTTGATCCCAGGCTGAAGACGGCGGCAGCGGCGAGCAGGCGAAGACGTGGCGTCATGTCGAGGACCTCCGTGGAGAAAGGCCCTCATATACCCCCCTTGGAGGGAGGCCGGAAAACAGGGAAAATACTATACCAGTGTCCCATCTTCCCACACTCTAAGAGCGGGACGTGGGCCACTGTGCGTCCACTTGACCGATGGTCGTACTGGCCGGAGTGGAATCAGATGGGAAACATGAAGGGTGTGCACCAACAGAAACCCGGAGGGCGTGAGTCGGGGCAGGTTGCGGTCGAGTCTGCCATCGTCCTGCCCCTCTTTGTGTTCCTCATCCTCGGCACCTTGCAGTTGGGGCTGATGCACCAGGCCCGGCTGATCACCAAGTACGCCGCCTACAAGGCGGTGCGTGCCGGTTCGCTGAACAACGCCCAGACGTCCGTGATGGAGCGCGCGGCCATCTCCGTGCTGCTGCCGATCATCAGCAAGGACTCAGGTGGTGGCGAGTTCATCAAGACCATCAACAACGCCACCGACTTCCAGAGCAAGTGGAACTGGCCGGGCGTGAAGGCCAACGCCATGCCGGACACCGGCATCCCCTACGTGGAGGTCACCACGTGCGGTCCCAGCACCAAGGAGGTGGGTGGGAACGAGCTCGACTTCGATGATCCGCGCTTCGCGGCCAGCATGTCGTGGCAGGCGAGCCATCGCACGAAGCTGCGCATCCAGGTGACGTTCAACTACCGGATGCCCATTCCCTTCGCCAACTGGGTCATCCACGCCGCGGCCTTCAACCGGGAGATTCCCTGGCTGATGCGCATGGGGGAGAAGTCCTCCAAGGCCGCCGGCAACTTCGGACCCCAGAACTCCAAGTACATCTCCGCCGCCTCCAACGGCAAGTACGTCCTTCCCATCCGCGCGGCCTACACCATGCGGATGCAGTCCAACGTCTTCGTCAACCAACTGCCGAGTTCGAACCAATGCCGCACCACGAACAAGTACTGAGGAAGAAGCGTGCGCGCCTCACGGCTCCGCGCGGGCAGGCTCTGGTCCTGGCAGCCCTCTCCCTGCTGTTGCTGGGGTTGATGGTGGCGTTGAGCTTTGGAATCAGCCACTCGCTGCGCAACAAGACGCGTCTGCAGCAGCACAGCGACGCCATGGCCTACTCCATGGCCGTTGTCGAGGCGCGCTCGCTCAACTATTTCGCCGTCAGCAACCGCGCCATCGCCGCCTCCTTCGTGGCGATGAACAGCCTGCACGCCTACATGGCCGCGTCCACGGTGACGTCCTCCATGCTCACCCAGGGCAAGGACAACTTCGTGGCCATCGCCGTCATCGAGCTGGTGCTGTGCTTGCCCTGCCCCTGGACGGGCTCGGCCTGCAAGCACTGCAAGGACGCCGCTGAGGCCTACAAGATCTCCAAGAAGTTCGACAAGAAGCGCAAGGAGTTCGACAAGGAGATCAAGAACGTCGACCAGCGCTTCGACCAGGCGGTGCGGGCGCTGGACATGATGATCGACTCCATCCACATGTCCCAGCAGACCGTCTTCACGCAGACGGCGAACCTGCTGCGCAGTGGCACGGCCAACGACATGGGGAAGATCAAGCAGGCCAATGCCAAGGAGGCCAGCACCCTGAGCTCGGCCGTGGGCGGGCTCAACGCGACAGAGTTCTCCTGTGTCATCGACGGCATGCCCTGCGTGGGCTCCGGCAAGCCCGGCAACAGCGCGCGGACGGCGCGGGCCAAGGTGATGACCGAGGTGGCCAACGCCACCCGGCCGGAGTGGCCGGCCACTCGCGGCAAGAACCCCATCCTCTACCTGCACCCGCAGTTCATGAAGGACCTGATGAACGGCATCCAGGGCTCGGGCATCAGCGTGGTGACGGGTCACGAAGGAACCGCCAAGACGATCAACAATGCCAGCACCGGCGAGGTGGAGGGCGGCCAGACCTCCAACAACGAGGGCAAGGTGGTGGGAGCGGACGAGCACGGCCGGCTCACCAGCACCTGGCGCCATGGCATCTGGACCGGGCGGTACGAGGCGTCCATCTTCTCCGGCAAGAACGCCAACGGCCACAATCCCAGCAGCGCGCACACGAGCGGCAAGCACGACAAGTTCGAGGGCGTTTACAGCAAGGACCTGATGGCGTGCGCGGCGGGCGGCAACTGCTTCATGAAGTTCCGCGCGGATCCGGACCCCAGCCACGACTTCGGGCAGCCCCACGTCTACAGCTACGTCACCATGAAGATGCGCACGGGCGACGTGAAGAAGGCCCCATGGGAACTCAACTCCAATTCGGAGGTGAAGTTCACGCACGGGAAGAATGGGACGGGAAAGATCTCCATGGCGCCCGACCAGGGCGCGGCGATCTCCAACGCGCTCGTCTACTACCACCGGTTGGGTGACTGGCAGGAGCAGCCCAACATGTTCAACCCCTTCTGGCGGGCCAAGCTCCACCCCTTCACCTCGACCCAGGCCTCGGCGGTACTGAGTGCCGCGGGCAACACGGACGCGGCGCAGATTGCCGCGGCCGTCTCCGACCTGCCGCTGTAGCGGCTCCTTTCAGGAAGACATCCCATGCGTACCGCACGCCATTCCAAGCAGCGCGGCGCCGCCTCGGTGGAGGCGGCCATCAGCATGCTCATCATCATCCCCGCTTTCATGTATGCCCTGTTCCTGGACGATCTGCTGCGCTACGCGGGCGATCTCCAGGAGGCGGTGGTGAGCACGCCCTGGGACTTCGCGGGGCAGAACTACACGCAGCCGAACAGCCGCGGCCTCAAGGGCGGCGCGAGCGACAAGAAGCCGCTCGGTGGAAACCTCGAGGTCCAGCATCAGGCGCGCCTGATGTACTGCGACCACGAGTCCAGTGGCGACTCCTACACGGCCAGCAACGGCAAGACGAACGACTGCGACGGTGAGGACCACCACAAGGGCAAGGCCCTCAGCGGCCATGTCTGCTGGCTCAACGAGGGCGCCCACCAGGTGACGTGCGAGGCCGTCCAGCGGAACGTAGGAGTGCTCGGGGCGAGCCTCTACCAGGACTACCACAACCAGTTCGCGCGGGCCGGCGGCATGTACGAGTGCCACGGCCAGGAGGTCGTGGAGAACTACCTCCTGCCCAAGAGCTTCCTCCAGGAGTTCGCTGGCAGCGAGAAGATGAGCAAGGAGAACTGGAGCAACAACGGCAGCAGCATCCACGACAACGCCACGGCGGGTAAGGCGGACACCGCCTACTACCTGGCCGAGCAGCGCTACGCCATCCTGATGGACTCGTGGGCCGTGAACGAGGTCCCGGCGAACGGCGGCGAGGGGGAGTCGCAGGTCGACATGGCGGTGGCGCCCGGCACCAAGAGTGGACCGCTGTATGATCGGGTGGACCTCGTCTACAGCGGCAACATGCTCTACACGCCCTTCCAGCTGGCCACGACGGCCTTCCTCACGCAGGCGAGCAACAAGCTGCTGAGCCCCATGATTGCTTTCAGCAGGCCGGATGACCCCGTCACGCCCAACGTGTCCCTGACGAAGATGGGCACGTCGCCGCCCCTGCAGAAGATCCAGCAGGACAGTGGCTCGCCCCAGTACTACTCCACGCCCTGGAAGGACTGGTCGAACAACCCCTACGAGAAGACCCACGGCAAGCGTGGCAAGTACTACATGGGCTGCAAGACGGCGCAGAAGAAGAAATGCTGATGTCTCGAGGTCCATCACCGCTGCTGCGGACCGTCCTGCTGGTCTTCTCCATCATGGTGGTGGGGTCGCTCATCGGCTTTGGCTGGGAGATGGGCGTCCATGGGAATGTGCTGGATGAAGAGGAGGCCCTGGACGGCATGATGGAGGCTCAGGCCGGGGAGGACACCTCGCCGGACTGGCGCAAGGGCCCCTCGGAGGAGGAGAAGGAGATCCTCCAGCGGGCCACTGGCGGGCTGCCTCCCTACAAGGACGCGGTGCCCCAGGCTCTGGCGGCGGACTTTCTGCCGGGCTCGAACCTGGCCGCGGCCTGGTTCATGACGCCCGACTCGCCGCAGCAGGTGCTGGGCTTCTACCGCGAGGCGCTGGAGAAGGCGGGCCTGCCGCCCGTGGAGCACTACTACAACAGCAATGCTGGCTATGTGGCCTACATGGAGCCTGAATCCAAGCGGGTGCACACCGTGTCGGCGATGGCCCAGGGCGGGGAGACGGCGGTGTTCGTCTCCGCCGGACAGGTGGATTCGTTCCTGAAGGGGGGCACCCCGGTTCCCGCCGGGCTCCCCATGCCTCCCGAGGTGGAGGAGCCGGTGGTGCTCACCCTCCGCCGCGAGGGGCGCATCCAGTACTCGGTGCTGGCGGAGCTGCCCGAGGGACAGGTGAAGGCGCTGAGCGACTTCTACCGCGAGTCCTTCGCCGTGCAGGGGTGGACGCTGGAGTCCTCGTCGGAGGCGAGCCCCCGGGAGACGCACCTGCAGGTGAGTCGGGGAAGCTCCCGCGCCACCGCGCTGGTGCAGCAACAGGACGATGGAGTGAAGCTGTACATCACGCTGGATCAGCCCTTGTAGCGCGCGCCGCGCCAACACACGAGAGACGGAGGACGAGATGAAGCGGATGTGGATCCTGGTGATGATGGGCGCCTTCGTTTTGGGCGGGGGCCTCGCGGTCGCCCAGGGCAAGCGCAAGCAGACGCCCGAGGCCTGTGAGGCCGAGTGCAAGGCGGACGTGAAGGACTGCACCGTCCAGTGCCAGAAGCGCTCGAAGACCTCGGCGTCCGACTGCGCCCGGGTCTGCAACATGATGGCCCAGGAGTGCTCGAAGGACTGCCGGCAGGGCGGCGGAGAGGAGGAGTGACATGAAGTCCCGGATGCTCCCGCTGCGCCGTCGCGGTCAGGCCATGGTCGAGTACGTGGTCGTCTCCGCGGCCTTGTTGGGCTTTGGCACCCTCGGCTGGCCCTTCCTGGTGCAGATGATCGACGCACTGGGGAAGTACTTCCAGTCGATCTACTACATCATCCAGTCGCCCGTTCCCTGAGCGGGAAGGCCCCTCTCCGGGGCCTTCGGACCTCTACGGGGCCTTCACCGTGAGGCGCAGGCCGGTGGGCAGGCGGGTGGTGTCCTTGATGTTGTTCCAGCGCTTGAGGTCCTCCACGGAGACACCGTAGCGCTGGGCAACGCTCCAGATGGACTCACCGGCGGCCAGCTCGTGCACGGTGCCGGGGCGGCCCGCGTTACCGGCCGGGGCCCGCTGGGCGATGACGGTGCCCGCGCGCTCCTCCACCTGCTTGGGCGCGTTGTCCGGCCACACGTACAGCACCGAGCCCACCTTCAGGGCCTTCTTGCTGGCGCGCACCGTGAGGTTGTTCCACTTGCGCATGTCGTCCACGTTCACCTGGAAGCGCTGGGCGATGGCCCACAGGCTGTCTCCGGACTGCACGCCGTAGGTGATGCGCTTGCGGCCGCTGATGGTCTCCGTCTTGATGGGGCCGGTGGCCACGGGGCCTCGAGGCGTCCCGGCGGGCACCTCGTCCTCGGGCCGCAGCACCGTCACGCCGCTGCGCCGCGCCTGCGCCACCTTGCGCGCCAGCGCGTTGTCCCCCTCCGTCTTGCCCCCGCCGCGCGAGGCCGGCACCGGAATCACCAGCTCCGCGTTCAGCCGCAGCGTCTTCACGCTCTTGAGCCGGTTCATCTGCAGGATGGCTTCAGGCGCCGTGCCGTAGGTGAGGGCGATCTGCGACAGCGTGTCTCCGCGCTTCACCTTGTGGATGCGGAAGGTGAGCCGCTCCTTGGCCGGCAGCTTGGCGAAGTTCTCCGCGAAGCGCGCGGCCGTGCCCTGGGGCAGGCGCAGCACGTAGGGGTTCTTCGCGCTCGCCGGCGGGGTGCACCAGCGCCGCAGCTCGGGGTTGAGATCCTGGAGGTCCACCACCGACACGCCCGCCGCCCGGGCAATCACGTCCAGGTCCGTGGCGTCGTTGATCTTCACCTCGTCGAACGAGAGGGCTTGCTCGTAGACGAACTCGTCCTCGGAGAAGCCGAAGGCCGAGGGGTGCTTGGCGATGAGCGCCGCGGCGATGAGCTTGGGCACATAGTGCTTCGTCTCCAGCGCCAGCCCCTTCTCCGCGGAGATGACCCAGAAGTCATCCGAGCCATGGCGCTCCACCAGCCGGCGCACCCGGCCGCTGCCGGTGTTGTAGCCCGCCCACGCCAGGTACCAGTGGCCCAGCTCCTTGTGCAGATCTCTCAGGTAGCGCGCGGCCGCGTAGGTGGCCTTGATGGGATCTCTCCGCTCGTCCACCCAGAAGTCCTGGTGCAGTCCGTACTGGCGGCCGGTGCTGGAGATGAACTGCCAGGGCCCGGAGGCGTGCGCCCAGGAGTAGGCGGTGGGGGAGAAGCCACTTTCAATCATCGCCAGGTACACCGTGTCGCGCGGCAGCCCCTGGGCCTCGAGGATGGGCTGCATCACCGGCAGGTAGCGGGTGGAGCGGCTGACCCACTTGCGGAACCACTTGCGGCCCGGCCCCTGGAAGAACTGGATGTACTGGGCCACCAGCGGCTGCATCTCCACCGGGATGTCGTACTTGGGCTGCACCCGCGCCACGTCGAAGTTCGACAGGTCGGTGATGAGGGGCAGCTCGCCCAGCTCCTCGTCCTCGTTGAAGGTGGGCTCCTCCAGCGCGTCCAGCATGCGCTGGCGCAGCGGGTTGGCCAGGCCCAGGCGGCGCAGCGACTGGAGCACCTCGGCGTTGGGCCGGGCACCCGGGTCCAACGTGGCGCCCTCCAGCGCTCGCATCTCCTCCAGCTCGGTGGACTCCTCCTCCGGAGGCTCCTCGATGCCGGCGGCCTCGTTCCGCAGATCCTCCAGCACCTCCTCGGCGGATTGGATGGGCGGCTCGGGATCCTGGGCGGTGCGGGCGGCGCCCACCAGCTGCTGCTTGTCCTGCGCGCCGAGCACCCGCATTCCGGGCGGCGTCGTCGGCGTCGGCACCGCGTCCTTGGCAGGCGGTACGGAGGTAAGGACCAGGAGAATCAGGCTGAAGGACTGCATGGTCACCTGGGAGCCGGCTGCCAGAGGGGCCGGGTTGGTTGGAGACTCAAGTGTTCGATGCTTTTGGCTTCATACAAACAAGCATCCGGGCGGGCCATCTTCCCCTTGGATGATTCCAACGGGAAGAAACGCACCGCCTGGATGTGCTCTAGGGCTTCGGCTTCACCGTCAGTGGCTGGCCGTGGCCAGGGCCGAGAATCCTCGGCACGTAGGTGGCGAAGTCGAAGTGGGGCGAGTTCTCCCGGTTGTGGCAGGTGACGCACATGTCCTGACCGGGGCGGGCGACGATGTTGTCGGCGGACGGGTCCTCGGCGTGGAGCGAGCCCGGCCCGTGACAGCTCTCGCAGCCCACGTTCTCGCGGCCGGCCACCTTGTCCAGGCGGCACACCCCGCCGGGCTTCTCCCAGCCGGTGACGTGGCAGCCGGTGCAGTTGAGGTGGAACTGCTTGCCCACGTCCTCCAGCGTCTTCCAGGCGTGGTGGTGCTTGGAGGCCTCCCACACCGGGAAGGACTCCGCGTGGCACTCGGCACAGGCGGTGTTGCCCACGAAGGCGGCCTGGCCCTTCTCCGGGGCGGGGCAGTCCTGGCCATGGGCCTTGGCCCACTCGAGGTTCATCTTCCCCACGTCCGCGTCGTAGGTGTTCACCACCGCCTGGGCCGCCGGGTCCGAGGGGAGGGTGGACTCCAGGGGGACGAAGCGCACCGAGAAGCTGTCGCCCTCGCCAGCCGCGGCCACCGGCGCAGTGAGCAGGGTCTGCCGGCGCGCTACCAGCTCCTCTCGCTTCTGCTGCAGCAGTTGCTTGCGGTCCGGGGAGATGCCGGGGAGGTTGATCTCCTTGTCCATCAGCGCCAGACGCCGCTCGATAGAGGAGGCCTCGCGCTCGCTGTCCTCCGCCGTCTTCTGGAGGGTGAAGTGGCCCGGCTTCGCGCCATAGGCCAGGTCCACGCGCAGCAGCGAGCGGCCCTTGCTCTGCAGCGCCACGATGGGCACCGCGTCGCGCACCAGCTTGTTCTCCTCGCCATCGAACTCGGAGGCGGTGTGCGTGGCCAGCACCAGGTCCACCCCCAGCTCCGGCGTGGACACGGCCTGCTGGGCCTCCTGCACGGTGCCATGGAAGAGGCCCACCACGAAGGCGGCACCCCCAGCGCGGGCCTTGGCGGCAGCCTGCTTCAGCCCAGCCGCGTCCGCGGCGCTCACCACGCCCACCTTGCGCGCTCCAGCGGCCAGCACCTTCACGCCACCGGGCTCCAGCTCGGGCAGCCCCAGTCCCTGACGGAAGCCGGCGCCACGCGCGTCGTCCAGCTCTCCCGTCGCGCGCACCGTCAGGCCCATGCCCTTCATGGCCTCGGCGAGCGCCTTGGCCTTGCGCTCCTCCTGGGGCACCTGCTCCGGCTTCAGCTTGGGCTCTCCGAAGAGGCTGTCACCGCCGTCCACGTAGAGGACGGGCAGGGCGCCCTTGCGCGCCTCCTTCACCTGCGAGGCCGCGCGCGCGATGCCTCCGCGCATGTTCTCGCTGCAGCCGCAGGGGCCCAGGTAGCCGCGGGTATCCGCGGACAGCAGGAGGATGGCTCCCGGTGCGTCCGCCTTCGCGGCGCTGTCCACGGGGGCTGGGGTCGCCGGCTCCACGGACCGCTGCTCCTTGCGCGAGCACCCCGAGAGGGCCGCCAACAAGGCCAGTCCGGTGACGAGCCGTCTCACCCCGTCACCAGATGATGCTCTGCACCAGCTCGTCGATCTTCTCACCCATCTTCTCCAGTCCGTTCACCTTGGACAGGCTGCCGTCGGCACCGACCTGCTCGGCCAGCTTGCTCAGCTCGTCATCCGGGAGGCTGGAGAAGAGGATGATGGGGATGTCCTGCGTGCCGTACTCGTTCTTCAGCGTGCGGCAGATGTCCGTGCCCTTGGCCTCGGGCATGTGGATGTCGGTGAGGATGAGGTCCGGCTTCCACGCCTGCAGGGTCTTCTCGAACTCCATCAGCGTGGACGTGGCGACGACCTCGTAGCCGCGCGCTTCCAGCACGGCCTTCTCCATGGCGAGGGTGATCTCGCTGTCGTCGATGAGGAGGATCTTTCGCTTCTCTTGCACGGCAACCTCTTCCTGGGCGGCCTTTTCTAGCCCAGGGCTTCTATGGCTCCAAGGCTTTCTCGTGAGGGTGGAATCCACGGGGAGGCGAGTCGCCAGCTACCTTGGAGGACGAGCGGCCTGCCGGCACATTGCTGTTGCCGGGAGAGAGGTGGGGGGGCAGTAAGAGGCAGCCATGCGCCGCGCTCTGACTGGACTGAGTCTGCTGTTGTCCGTCCTCCTCCTGCCGAGTGCCTGGGCCCTCAATTCGGGCCTCGGGGAGGCTCCCTTGTTGGACCGGCAGACGCCCTACGCCTCGGCCCAGGGCTTCTACGCCGCCGTGCACCGGGGGGATTACGAGCTGGCCGCTCACTACCTGGACCTGGATTTCATTCCCCCGGCCGAGCAGAAGGCCCAAGGGGCCGCGCTGGCCCGGCGGTTCAAGTTCGTCCTGGACCACAAGCTGCCCACGGCCCTGACCAACCTCAGCAAGGATCCCAAGGGGGACGAGGAGGGCAGCCGCACCGACCAACTCGACGTCCTCATGGTGGGGGATGCCGCCTACCCCATCCGCCTGGCCAACGTCCCCGCAGCGGGTGGGCGGGTGTGGGTGTTCAGCGAGGCGACGGTGCGGGCCATTGATCCGCTCTACGAGGAGTACGGGCCATCGGCGTTGGGCGAGGTGCTGCCGCCGTGGTTCTTCGAGAAGCCGGTGCTGGGGCTGGAGCCGTGGCAATGGCTGGGCCTGGTGGTGACGCTGCTGGGAGCGGGGCTGCTGAGCGTGCTGCTGGAGCGGCTCACCCTGGGGGTGCTGGGGAAGCTCGCGGCTTGGACGAGCAACGCCTGGGACGATGCGCTGGTGCCCGCGGGCAAGGGGCCCACGCGGCTGCTGTACTTCGCGCTGCTCGGGGCGCTCGGGGCGACGCTGCTGCTGTTACCGCCCACGGCCCGGTTCCTGACGTCCCACCTCTTCACCTCGCTGCTCATCGTGGCGGTGGCGTGGTACGTGCTGCGCTTCCTCCGGGTGACGGCGCAGTTCGTCCAGCAGTCGGTGTCGAAGGAGGGGAAGGACGCGGCGCGCGCACGGGGGCTGCACACCCAGCTGGCGGTGCTGCGCTCCGTTTTCGAAGCGGCCACCTACATCATCGCGGCCGCGCTGCTGCTCATGCAGTTCGAGACGGTGCGCAACGTGGGCGTGTCGCTGCTGGCCTCGGCCGGTATCGCGGGCCTCGTCATCGGTCTGGCCGCGCAGAAGTCCATCTCCTCGCTGCTGGCCGGCATTCAGCTCTCCATCACCCAGCCCATCCGCATCGGGGACACCGTCATCGTGGAGAACGAGTGGGGGACGGTCGAGGAGATCACCCTCACCTACGTGGTGGTGAAGGTGTGGGACGAGCGTCGGCTGGTCATTCCCATTCCCCAGTTCCTCGACAAGCCCTTCCAGAACTGGAGCAAGGGCGGGCAGAGCATGCTGGGCCCGGTGCTGCTGCTGGTGGACTTCACCACGGACATGGACGCGCTGCGGGAGGAGCTGCGGCGCATCCTGGAGAACGAGGGCAAGGCGTTGTGGGACGGCCGGGTGGCCACGGTGGTGGTGCTGGACATGCTGGACCGGACGCTGCAGGTGCGCGCGCTGGTGAGCGCCGCGCCGTCGAACCTCTTCGACCTGCGCGCCCTGGTGCGCGAGAAGCTGATTGCATACCTGCGCGCTCGGCCCGAGTGGCTGCCCACCACGCGCACCGAGTCCCGTGCCGCGGCCACACCGCCCGCTCCCGCGGCAGCGAGCGAGCAGGCACAGCCTTCTCCGCCAGCCACCCCTCGGGCGTGAGCTGGGAGATCAGGGGGCGAGCTCGGGGGGAAGGCCGAAGCGAGGGAACAACGTCTCGGTGTCGAGGAACGAGTTCATCGCGGCGATGCGGTCGCCCGAGAGCTCGAGCACGATCAGCGCCCACGGCTTGTGGGGGCCCCCCGGCTCGGCAGGAGGCCGGTACTGCCCGAACGCGGGCGATCCGCAGGCCGAGGTCGCCACCAGCCGTGAGCCGCGGCAACCCGAGCCCCGTCCCAGCAGCCACTGGCTGATGGACTCGTGACCGCGGAGCCAGAGCGAGAAGGGCGGCATCGAGAGCGTCGCGTCCTGGTGGAGCAGCCCGGTGAGGGCCTCCACGTCGTACCGCTCGAAGGCCTCGACGTAACGGTTCAGCAGCGTGGACTGCGCGTCGGACAGCGGCGCGCGGTCCTGGGTGAGGTCGCGCGTGGCAAGGGTCGCCCGAGCCCGCTGCAGGGCGCTGTTGACCGAGGCCACCGAAGTTTCAAGGTTGTCCGCGACTTCGGCGGCGGACCAACCGAGGACCTCCGTGAGGATCAGCACCGCGCGTTGCCGTGGAGGCAGGTGCTGGAGCGCCGCCACGAACGCGAGGCGGATGCTCTGGCGCAGCACCAGGAGCTCGGAGGGATCGGCGTCCGCGGGCAGGGCGAGCGCATCGGGGACGGGCTCGATCCAATGAGTGCGCGGCTGCGTGGTGAGGGTGTCGTCGACCGAGCCGACGGGACCCGTCTCCATGGGGCGGAAGCGGCGCGAGTGATCTCCCAGCGCGTCGAGGCACACGCGGGTGGCGATGCGGTACAGCCAGGTGCGCATGGACGAGCGCTCCTCGAACCGGTCCAGGTTGCGCCACGCACGCACCATCGTCTCCTGGACGGCGTCATCGGCCTCGGCGGCCGAGCCCAGCATTCGGTAGCAATGGCCGGTCAGCGCGGCGCGGTGTTCCTCGAGGTTGTAGGCGGTGGCCATTGCTTCTCCATCTATCAGGCACCCCCCTGCTCGCAAGGGCCGAGGTTTCCGATATTCCGAGAAGTATTTGGAAAGGGCCTTTTTCCTTTTTGTTGACGGCTCCCGTGATGGCGGGGCACGCGATAGGGACTCCTGCCACCCGAAGCGCCAATCTGTGCTAGGTGTCGGGCCCCCCATGCATCTTGCAGTAGCCCTCTCCTCCTATTCACTGATCATCCTGTTGGGCGCCGTCGTAGGCGCACTGGTAGTGGTGCTCACCCGAAAGCCGACACGGCTGGTGACGTTCCTGGCCTTCGCGGCGGGAGTGATGTTCGGGGCGGCGTTCTTCCACATGCTGCCGGAGGCGTACCACGGGGGCGGGTTCTGGGCGTTCGCGCTGGTGCCAGCGGGATTCGTGTTCCTGCTGGTGTTGGAGCGCTACGTGCTGACGCATGCGTGTGAGGAGCCGCCCGAGTGCGAGGAGCACATGCACGGGAACACGCTGGGGCTGACGGCGTTCCTGGGGCTGTCGGCGCACACGCTGTTCGATGGCATCGCGCTGGGCTCGGCGGTGAAGGAGGGCGTGGGGGTGATGGCGCTGCTGGCGATCACCTCGCACAAGGTGCCGTCGTCGCTGTCGCTGGCGTCCATCCTCAAGGCGGAGGGGAAGAGCTCGGGACGCATCCTGGGGTTCTCGGTGCTGTACGGGCTGATGGTGCCGGTGGGGGCGGTGCTGTACTTCGCCTTCGACGCGGTGCTGCGCTTCGAGTCCCTGGCTCCGAGGGCACTGGCCTTCTCGGCGGGCACGTTCCTCTACGTGGCGGTGTCGGATCTGCTGCCGCACGTGAACCGGCACGGCAAGGAGAACCGGGGGCGCAACCTGTTGGCGTTGGCGGCGGGCCTGCTGCTGATGCTGGCGCTGTCGCAGGTGGCGGAGCACCCCGGTCACTGAGCCCCGCTCGAGGGCAGGGGAGGGGAGTGGACGCCCGCGGTGTATGCAGGCAGCGGGAGAAGCCCCGGCATGGCTGCGCGCCCGAGGGCTGCACGGGGCCCTCCGAGGTCGCACCCTGAGTCGTGGACCTGGAGCGACCGCGAGGACCCCATGCTCACCGTCGGTGAATTGATGACCCGAGATCTGGTCACCTTGAAGGAGGACGATGACGTCGTCCTGGGGGATGACCTGCTGGCCGAACATGACATCCGCCATCTGCCGGTGGTGAAGGAGGGGAAGCTCGTCGGGCTGGTGACCCACCGGGACCTGATTCGAGCCCTGGCGCGTCATGAGCGGAATCCAGGCTCGCCGCCAGTGCAGGTGCGGGACATCATGTCGCGCTCCCTGGAGACGTTGAAGCCGCTGAGCTCGGCGCGCGAGGCCATCCACAAGCTGCTCGACCACAAGTTCGGCTGCGTGCCGGTGGTGGAGGAGGGGGGGCGGCTGGTGGGCATCGTCACCGAGACGGACCTCATCCGGCTCGCGGACCGCCTGCTGGACAAGGAAGAGCGGCACTGAGACGCCTCACCCCATCGGTTGCGCCTCCTGCTCTTCCATCCCGTGCACCGTCAGCACGGGACAGGTGGCTCGGGCCACCACCTTCTGCGCGATGCTGCCCATGAAGAGTCGGGCGAGCCCGGTCCTCCCATGGGTGCCCATCACCACCAGGTCATATCCACTGTTCGCGAAGTGGACGATGGTGTCGGCGGCCGGTCCACGCTCCAGGTGGACCTGGAAGGGCACGGTGCTGGAGTGGTAGCGCTCGGACCAGGCGTGCAGGAGGCGCTCCGCCTGGGCGAGGCCGATCGATTCCAGCGGTGTCCCCGGCTCTCCGGGCACCATCACCAGGCTCTCGGATTCCAGGTGCTGCGGGGGCTCCCAGACGTGGAGCACGTCGATGGAGGCGCCCATCCGTTCGGCCAGCGAGAGGGCGTACTCCATGGCGCGCCGCGAATACTCCGAGAAGTCAGTGGCCACCAGGATGCGGCGGATGGGCTGGGGCATCATGGCTTCCTCCACGCGAGCGGACTCGTTGGCCTGCGACTCGACTCCCTCTCTGGAACATGAGCCGTGAGGCTTTTCGAGTCCGACCCCTTGGCGGAGCCGGGAGGCTGTCCGCATGGCCGACGACCGTGCTTGCTTTTCAGCCCGGGGCGCCGAGGATGCGCGCCGCCGCGAGCGCGGCATCCCGTCCATGGAACGACTCTCCGACTGGTACGATCATCCCGAGTATTACGAAGCCATCTTCGGCACCGACACCGAGCGGGAGATGGACTTCTTGCTGGAAGTGGGCCGCCGCTACGGCACGGGAGGCAAGCGGCTGCTCGAGCCTGCGTGTGGTGCGGGGCGGCTGGTGGCCGAGGCCGCGCGCCGGAAATGCGAGGTGGTGGGCTACGACATCTCCGAGAAGATGTTGGCCCACGCACGCCAGCGCCTCACTCCAGCGCAGCGCCGGCGGGTGCACCTCTACCCCTCGCGCATGGAGACCTTCTACCGGCCGGAGCTGGAGGGCCAGGTGGACATGGCGTTCAACATGGTGTCCACGTTCCGCTATCTCGACAGCGAGGCGGCGGCGCTCGCGCACCTGGAGGGGACGCGGCGGCTGCTGAAACCCGAGGGCGTGTACGTGCTCGGCTTCCACCTCACGGACTATGACCGGCGCAAGCCGGAGCATGAGCGCTGGGTGGAGCGGCTCGGGAAGGACACGGTGGTGTGCAACACCCATGAGGGGTTGCCGGAGCGCCGTGCGAGACGCTCGGCAATGCGCAACCGGCTGCGGATAACGGGGCCGGGGAAGGACCTGCTCATCGAGACGCACTGGTACTTCCGCACGTATGACCTGGCACAGGTGCGGCGCCTCTTCCGCCGGGCGGGCCTGCGAGTGCTGGAGGTCTTCGACTTCGACTACCAGGTGGAGGTCCCGCGCAAGCGGGGGGAGATCCGGCTCGACAGCATCTTCGTCCTGCAATCCATGAAGAGCCCCGCATGAAGGCTCCGCTCAAGCCCCTCTTCCTCCTCGCGGACAGCTCGCTGCTGTTCTGGCGCATCGGGGACAAGCCGTTCCTGGACTGCCTTCGCGCGCTGACGGGGGCCGACCTCTCGGTGCCCCCCATCCAGGCGGCCTACCTGGGCGCTTCCAACGGAGATGTGCCCGCCTTCTTCGAAATCTTCACCGCCGCCATGGAGCTGGCTGGCATCTCCCGCTGCCGGATGATTCCCTCCCAGCCCACGACCGAGGACCTCGCCTGGCTCGCGGAGTCACAGGTCATCCTCCTGGCGGGAGGAGACCCGCTGCTGGGGTGGGAGACGTTCCAGCGGAACGGCGTGGCGCCCGTGCTCCGGGAGCGCTACCTGGAGGGGGCGGTGCTCATGGGCATCTCCGCGGGCGCGATGCATCTCGGACAGCGGGCGTGGAGTGAGGCGGATCCAGGTGCAGCGGAAACATTTCCGGTTCTCGGGCTGGCTCCCTTCATCGTGGGGGCCCACGAGCAGCCGGAGTGGACGGGGTTGAAGCGGGCCGTGCGGGACGCTGGCCCGGGAGTGCGAGGGATTGGCATTCCCGCGGGGGGTGGGGCCCTGCTGCACCCGGACCAGAGCCTGGAGCCCGTGCGCCACCCACTGGTCGAGCTCCGCCACGAGGAGGGCACGTTGTGCGAGACTCTGCTCTACCCACCGCGAGAGCCCTACCGGGGTGAGGTGCGGCTGCTTTCCTCCACGCTTCTTCACTGACAGGCCGTGAGGCCCGCACGCGCTCCCTGTGCACGGCCCCGAAGGGGCGCGGGCCGGAGAGGTGAGGGGCCTGGGCCATTCGCCGGATGGAGCCCGGTCTCTTCTCTTCTCCCTCGCGGGCTTTACAATCCCCAGCGTGATGAACTTTCGACCTTCATGCCGGGGTGCAGTGCTGTCTCTCGCTCTGGTGCTCGGGCTCTGCATGCCAGGGCCGAGTGCCTGGGCCGCCAGGGGAGCGCGGAGCACCAGCGCGGCCAAGAAGGCCAAGAAGGCCAAGGCCCGCAAGGGTCCCCAGCCGAAACTGCTCTTGCCCGCGGAGGATGCCGAGTTCAAGCCGGGCAAGGTCACCTTCAAGTGGCGCGTGGTGGCGAAGCGCGTACGCCTCGAGGTGGCGCGCGACGAGGAGTTCACCGATATCGCCGTCGACCGGCCGGTGAACGGGCGCCAGGCGGCGCTCTTACTCGAGCCCGGCACGTACTACTGGCGGGTGACGGGCCCGCGGGGAATGCCTTCCGACCCGCGCATGCTGACCGTGGCCGCCACGCCGGAGCCGGAACTGGAGCCACAGCCGCAGCCGCAGTCGGAGCCGCAGCCGGTGGCGAGCGAAGGCCTGGGGCTGGACCTCACCGGCGCCACCCCCTCGAGCACAACCAGCGAGGCAGCTCCGAGCGAGGCGACCGCCCTGAGCCTCAACCTCTCCGAGACCACCCAGGTATCCGCCGAGGTGCCGAGCGGCTCGATCGCGCCGAAAGAGCCCACTGAATCGGTGGTGGCCGAGGCGGAGCGTACGCCGTCTTCCTCTCAGTCCAGCTCGAAGAAGCGGTGGAGCCTGTTTGTCGGCGGCTCGGCCGCGTATGGAGCGAGTGCGCCCCACTCGATGGCGACGCTGCGGTACGAGGCCAGCGTCGCGTATCGGCTCGCGAATCCCTTCGAGCTGAGCCTCGGGGTGGGTGGCACGTCGATCCAGGCGCTCGGCACCCGCGATGCGAGCTGGCCCTACTACACGTGGATCGGGCAGGTCTACGCCGACCTCGGAGGCCGGTTCCGGCTGGCGCGCTTCGGGAACGCAGCGCTGTACGGGCTCGTGGCGGGGCGGTTCTCCCTCTTCACCGGCGAGGAGGAGCACCGGGGCTTCCTCGTGGATCGCGGCCCGTTCTCGGCCGGTGCCGGCCTTGCCTACCGCTTCCGGGCGGGCCTCCCGTTGGAGCTCGGCCTGCGCGGCAATCTCCTCACCGGCAACAAGCTGGGCGGCGAGCTCGAGCTCGGCCTGCGCGTGCTGATCTTCTAGGCTGTCGGTACTTCAGCGCCGCGCGTAGGAGCCGCGGCTGAGCTCCTCCAGAATGCCAGGGCCCTTGGGCACCCAGCCCAGGAGCTGCTCGGCCCGGCGGGCGGAGAACTGCTGGTCGAGCGCCAGCGCATCGGCGAAGCCACCGAGCTGCTTCCGGGCCTCCTCCAGGGGCCAGGAGACGGTCTTGCCTCCCTTCCCAGCCCCCTGGCTCGCCGCGGTGGCGATGTCCTTCAGCTTCACCGAAGGGCCTTGCACGGCAAGGAGGACCGTTCCCGCGGGAGCCTGCTCGATGGCGCGCAGGTACAGCTCCGCCAGATCCTCGATGAACACCACGGGCCAGTGGTTCTCTCCGGTGCCCACGAAGCGGGCCGCATCTCCCTCGCGGGCGGAGGACACCAGCATTGCCGGGATGCTACCCGCGCGCCCGTAGACGAGCCCGGGGCGGAGGACGATGCCCCGGATGCCGGGAGTCGAGAGCACCCGGCGCTCCACCGCTGGACGCCAGGCGACGAGCTTCGCCGCGTTCAGCGGACGGGTCTCGTCCGCCACGACTCCTTCCGTGTCGCCGTGCACCCAGATGCCGCTCGTGTAGAGGAAGGCCTTTCCCGTTCCCGCCATCCGCTCCAGCATCGCCGCGACGGCGGGCGCATCCACCTCCTCGCTGTTGGCGGTCGCGGCCCAGATGACCGCATCGACGCCCTGGACGAGCGCCGCGAGCGCGGCGGTATCCGAGAGGTCTCCGCGAACGGGGTGGATGCCGTGCGACCGCAGCGTGTGCTCCGCGCCGTCCGAGCGGGCCAGCCCCTGAACCTGATGTCCAGCACGCGCCAGTGCCTCCGCCACGGCCGAACCGATGTACCCCGTTGCTCCAGTGACAAGGATCTTCATGACGACCTTCCTCCCTCCATGTTCAGGGTGGTTCATCCACACCCCCTCGAGCCGGTCGGATCCCTCGGCCCGTCATGAAGTGGTTATGGGTGTTTCCCCTGGTGGACACAATTCGCTGAATCGAAAAGGATTGTTTCCCGGAGAGTGCCAATGGAGGACGTGGGTCTCTATTTCGCCTTCGCAGAGGTGGTGCGGACCGGGAGCTTCACCGCCGCGGCTCGCTCGCTGGGGGTGTCCAAGGCGACGGTCAGCAAGCAGGTCATGCATCTGGAGGAGACGCTCGGTGTGCGGCTCCTTCACCGCACGACGCGCAAGCTGTCCCTGTCGGCCGAGGGTGAAGCGCTGTACGTGCGCTGCCGACGCATGGCCGACGAGCTCGAGGCGGCCAAGGCGGAGGTACTGCGGCTGAGGGGCAAGCCTCGCGGCCGGCTGCGTGTGAGCGCGCCCATGACCTTCGGGCTCCTGCATGTCGTCCCCGCCGTCCCGGAGTTCCTCGAGCGCTATCCGGAAGTCACCCTCGATCTTCAGCTCGATGACCGCATGGTGGATATCGTCGAGCACGGCTTCGATGTCTCCATCCGCATCGCCCAGCTCCCGGACTCGTCGCTCATCGCGAGGAAGCTCGCCATCGCGCGGCGCGTGGTGTGCGCGACACCCGAGTACCTGAAGAGACATGGCACACCCCGCGGACCCGAGGACCTGCGCCAACACCGGTGCGTGCAGTATGCGTATCTGTCCACGGGAGCGACCTGGCGGCTGCGCGGGGCCGAGGGGGAGTTCCTCGTCCCGGTCGCGGGTCCCTTGCAGGCCAACAGCAGTCTGGCCCTCAAGACCGCGGTGCTCGCGCACATCGGGCTCGGGCAGTTCCCCCGGTTCGTGGTGTCCGAGGAACTGCGGAGCGGCAGGTTGGTGACGGTGCTCGATGAGTATGCGCTTCCCGACATGACCATCTGGGCCGTCCACGCGCCTGGGCGGATCGTGGCTCCAAAGCTCCGGGCGTGGATCGACTTCCTGGCCCGTCGCTTCGCCCGGGAGATGGCGGGTTAGGGAACTCGGCGTTCAGGGACCCGGGCCGAGCCAGAAGGCCGGGCGGCGTTGCATGTGCCCCGCTATATGAGGCCGCCATGAGAGCAATTCGCTACCACCGGACGGGTGGGCCCGAGGTGTTGAGTCTCGATGAGGTGCCAGAACCGGAGCCGGGACCGGGTGAGGTCCAGCTCCGGGTCCACGCGGCAGGTGTGAACTTCGCGGATACGGAGCGGCGGCGCGGGCTCTATGACGCCCAGGTGCCGTTGCCGCGGATCCTGGGGAGCGAGGCTGCGGGAGTCGTCTCGGCGGTGGGTCCGGGCGTAGACAAGGCCCTCGTGGGTCGGCGGGCCATCGTGCTGACCACCGGGGGCTACGCCGAGCGCGTGAAGGCTCCGGCGAGCGAGCTTGTCCTGCTGCCCGACGGCGTGTCCTTCGAGGTCGCGGCCGCCGTGCCGGTGCAGGGGCTGACGGCGTACCACCTGGTCCGCACGGTGGGGCAGGTGCGCGAGGGGCAGTCCGTGCTCGTCCATGCCGCAGCGGGGGGCGTGGGCGTGCTGGCGGTGCAACTCGCGAAGGCGGCGGGTGCGCGCGTCTTCGGCACGGTGTCGAGCGACTCGAAGGCCCGGCTCGTCCGGGAGCTGGGCGCGGACGAGGTCATCCGCTACGACCACGAGGACGTGGTGGCGGAGGTCCACCGGCGCACGGGAGGCCGGGGCGTGGACCTCGTCCTGGACGCGGTGGGCGCGAGCACGTGGGCGGGGAGCCTCCAGTCACTGGCGCCCTTCGGCCACCTGGTGAGCTATGGCTCGGCGAGCGGTTCCCCGCCACCGGTGGACGTGGAGGCCCTCTTCGAGAAGTCCCTGAAGGTGAGTGCGTACTGGCTGCACACCGTGCATCCTCCCGGGCTGAATCACCAGTCCCTGGAGTCGCTGATCCGGGATGTCTCGGAGGGAAGACTCCGGATCCTCATCGGCTTGAAGCTCCCGCTGGCCGAGGCGGCTGAGGCGCATCGGCGGCTGGAGGGGCGCGAGACGGTGGGCAAGGTGGTGCTGACCGTGTCGGACGAGGGGGGAGGACGCTGATCAGAACCCCTTGTCGAGCAGGGTGCTGCGATAGACCGTGAGGTCCCCAGAGGGCGGCGCCGCGAACGTGAGCCACGGGCGGGGCGGCAGTGGCAGATCGACACAGCAGACGCGAATCGGCCTCGTGCGCGCGATGGACTCGAGGTTGTCCAGCACCTTCTCCAAGCGCTCGCCACTGAATGGGCAGTACAAGAAGAAGATCGACCCGATGGTGATGTAACTGGTGAGCACCGCCGCATCACCCTGGACGGGCGAAAAGCGCAACGCGTTCAAGCGCGTTGTGAGCGCACGTGCGGCGCGGACGAGCGCAGGCTGGATCTCGATGCCAATCGCCGCGGCCCCGGTCAAGAGGTGCACCAGCGCGGCAGTCCGCCCCACGCCCGAGCCAACGTCGACGAACACGTCGGAAGCCTGCACCCCTGCGCACTCCACCATCCGAAGGAGCGCATCGACGGGACAGGGCAGGTAGGGAACGCAGCCTCGCGGAAGCTCGGGGCCATCGTCGGGAGACGAGTCGAGCCCCAAGACCCGATCGAACCAGGCATCCCGCTCGGCAGGTGGAACACTCGTCAGGGCCGTGCGGAACACAGCCGGGGTTGCCTGAGCGTTCAAGAGCAGGGAACGAATCCTCTCGGCGCTCTCGCGGTGCGTTTCTTCCACGGGCTCCACGGTACCGGACGTCTGGCGTGACGTCGAGCCAGGGGGGGCGGCCTGGCCCAGGCGCCGGAGCTCACTCGAGCATTGCGTTGCCCACGGCGAGGTAGTCGTTCAGGTCCAGGTCTTCGCGGCGCACCACGGCGCACAGCCGGGTGAACCAGGCCTCGAAGCTGTCGAACCCGAACGTCAGTGGGGCGTTCGAGTCCAACCACTCGCCGTCATCCACGTAGTGCCCCGCCAGCGCCTCGTAGTCGTTGTCCTCCAGGAGGAGGGGCAGCTCGCCGCCTTTCGGCTCCGTGCGCGTGTAGAAGCACCAGCGTGCAGCCTCGACGCCCAAGTACGCGTCCGCGAAGGAAATCAGGTCCGTGGTCGTGATTTCCCGGTCATCCACCGTTGTACCGGAGGGCGTCCACGAGGCCGTGAGGGACTTCAGCGTGGGCGCCCAGACGTGGAACGGGCGATAGGTCTCCCACTCCTCCCCGTCTGACTGGTGCTCCAGCCGGACCTCACGGTGCAGCAGCAGGAACTCGCGGTAGCTCTCTGGGACGACGAAGGCTTCCTCGCGGTAGGGCGTCGGCAGTTCGTACGGGTAATCGGACAGCAGGTGAGGCAGCGCATCCACCTCCTCGCGCGTCAGGGGCGCCTCCCGCACCAGCCGCCATCCCCGCTGCCGGGCCCAGGTGTCCATCCCATCCAGCAGGGCCTTCAAGTCCTCTCGCCATGTCGCGCTCGCCATGGGCGGCCTCTACCTTGGCTCGAGGGTGAACGGAAGGCTCTCGGGACACGACGAGGCCCGGAGCCAGGGCTCGAAGGTGCACGACGACTTTCGAGGGTTGCCCGTCAGGCGAGCGCTAGGGGAGTGTCAGAGCCGGGTGGCGCATGCGCCCTCTCTTGCTGGAGAGGTGGGCTGGGTATCACGTTCGCGCCCACCCCCCTCCACCCATGGAACCCCAACGCAAGGAGGTATCCATGGCAACGCCTGCACCCGCAGCTCGACAGGCATTGAAGGACGCCAACGCACGTTGGCCCCGCAGGAAGAAGGCCTCCGATGGCATCATGGGTGACGCTCGTCACCAGCGGACCAAGTCAGACCATAACGTGGGCAACGCCGTCGACATCACCCACGATCCAGCATCGGGCGCGACTGGCACGGTGATCGCCCAGCACGCGCTGAAGGACAACCGGGTCACCTACGTCATCTGGAACAAGCGAATCAATTCCAGGGATGGACGCGGGTGGCGGCCTTACCGGGGGTCCAATCCGCACACCCATCACTGCCATATCAGCATTCGCGCCGCGGCCCGAAACGACACCCGGCACTGGGGCTGGGTGAAGGGGCCTGGCGCGCCGCGTCCCTCCCCGAAGCCGCCACCTCCCGCCGGGATGCCCACGAGGAACCTGAAGCGTGGCATGCAGGGACCGGACGTCAAGCAGCTCCAGGCCGTCCTGGTGAAGCTGGGCCACATGACACAGGCCCAGCTGAACACGGGTCCGGGCATCTTCGGCCCGCAGACGCAACAGGCCCTCAAGCAGTTCCAGGCCAAGCATGGCGTGCCAGCCACGGGCTTCTACGGGCCGTTGACACGCGCAGCCTTCGCGAAGCTGGGCGCGAAGCCGGGTGGCGCGAAGCCCCGGCCGAAGCCTGACCCCAAGCCAACGAAGGGCGGAGTGACGCTGGCACAGCTCAAGGCCATCATGCCGCACCTGACGACCCCGCGGGCGACGCAGTGCCTGCCTCACCTCAACAGGGCGATGCAGGAGGCGGGCATCACCACGCGGAAGCGGCGGGCGGCGTTCCTCGCGCAGCTCGCCCACGAGAGCGGCGAGCTCCGGTACTTCGAGGAGCTGGCCTCGGGCGCAGCGTATGAGGGGCGAAAGGATCTCGGGAACATCCGCCCGGGTGACGGCAGGCGCTTCAAGGGCCGTGGCCCCATCCAGCTCACCGGCCGCAACAACTACCGCGCCGCGGGCAATGCGCTGAAGCTCGACCTGGTCAACCACCCGAAGCGTGCTGCCGCTGTGAACGTGGGCTTCCGCACGGCGGGGTGGTTCTGGAACACGCGGAAGCTGAATCGCTACGCGGACCAGGGCAACTTCCGTGAGATCACTCGTCGCATCAACGGCGGGTTCAACGGATTGGCTCATCGCCAGGCGTTCTACAGCCGCGCGCTCAAGGTGTTGGCCTAAGCCTCCCTTGCGCAGCGGCGGAGCCAAGGTTGGAAGAGGTGCGCCCGCGCCCTTCTTGTCGAGCGTGTTGGCAACGCCGGCATGGGGCGCGGGCCGCTACCACATCACATCAGGCATGGAGTGGCTCCATCTCTGAGGCCGCGGCAGTCATGAGGGTTTGGCCAGCGCGGCATGGCCAGCAACGAAAGGAGCGAAGTAACCGTCGATAACACCACAACAGCGCAAAGCATCACACCACAAGAGCGCACAGGAGGATGCCATGGGTGAGCAGAGGAACGAGCGGGAGATGCAGAACTCCATCGACGATCGTGAGCTGTCACTCGAGGAGCAGAACCTCGATGAGCCAATGGTGGGGATGGAGGACGAAGCCGAGCTGAGTGACGACTCCGGCCTGGATGTCGATGAGTCTCAGTCGGTGGGGAATGGGCAGGGCTCTACGCGAGAGGTGCAATCGAAGGGGCAGGAAGCTCCGTTCCCCGCCCTCTTCGAGGGCATCCAGATGAGGATGCGCAAGGGGAAGGCCGGGAGGTGCGTCGTCGGCCTCGAGGTCGAGCTCGACCTCGATGAGGCGAAGCTGAGAGGCGAGGAACGCTCTCCGGGCGACGATGACGAGCTGAGCGAGCTGGAAGGTCAGGCGCCGGATGGCCTCTCCGCCGAGGAGGACAGCTCCGAGATGGGCGCGCAGGACGACGGCATCGAGGATGAGCTCGAGGCAAAGCCGGGCGGGAAGGGCGACGACATCGAGGATGAGCTCGAGAAGCCCGGGTCCCATGAGGTCAAGGTCGCCGACGTGCAGCCGGGCAAGAAGAACCCGAGCGTCCTGATCGTCCAGAAGGCACTCGCGAAGGCCTTGGGCCAAGACTCCTCGTCCGGTTCGGGGACCTTCGACGACCGCACGACGAAGGCGTACGCCGCGTGGCAACGCAAGTGCGGGGTCTCCAGGGCCGCTGCGAACGGCAAGCCGGGGCTCAGGTCGCTGAAGATGCTGGGTGACAAGTACGGCTTCACCGTGAGTGGTGGCACCAAGCCCCCCTCCGGTCCAAGGGAGCCGTCCCCGGAGCGCGGGTAGAAGAGGGTCTCACCTTGGCCCGCGTGGTAAGGGATTGGGCTTGAGCACGGCAAGGGCCCCAGGTTCTCTGGAACCTGGGGCCTTTTGTGCGCACGCTCTTCGGCTCCTCCCCATCAGGAACGCCTGGGCACCCGATGGGGCACACGCCGGAGTACCACCCGAAGCACATCAACCCCACGGTCTCAGGGGTCGGCGCTCACTACGGGGTACAGACGAAGTTCGAGCCGTTGTTGTTGTTCCAGGTCCGAGTGCCGGACGCGTCATCGACGTAGATGGAGTACTCGATGACGATGGGGCTCACCCAGGGCGGGACGTTGAAGTTGCCCGCCCACACTTCGTCTTTGGAGCCGTAGGCGTTGGGCTGGTTGTACTGCCACTGCAGGGTGCCCCAATTCGTGGTCTGCCAACCGTCCCAGGTGTAGGCGACGCCCGCCGAGTGGCCCGGCGCCACCGGCCAGACGCCGGTGTTCAGTTTGAACTGGTGATACACGGAGCCGCCGCCCGCCCCCACCACGGGCACGGAGGACGTGATGACCCAGGTCGTCTCGGCGGTGGCCAGGCCCGGCAGCAGGAGGGACAGGATCGCCGGCAGGCTGCGAAGCAACTTCCTCATACGAAGCACTCTCCTTGGAGGGGTGTGCTTCCGGCTTTAGGGAACTTCAGCCTCTGACTCAACCGGTTACCCGCACACGCTCCTTCTCAATGCCAGGAGTTCGGCGGCGGCGTGTCTTTCGTGAAGGATTTCAGCCAGGCGCGCAGGGCCTCCGGCTCCAGGGGCAGGTCGTCCGGCCAGAGCCGGATGCTGCCGTCCTGACCGGTGGAAGCGAGGCTCTTGCCGTCCGGGAAGAAGGCCACCGCCTCCACTTGTCCGGTGTGGCCTCGCAGCGCGCGACTCTCCCGGGTGGTCACGTCCCAAAGCCGCACGGTCTTGTCGAGACTCGCCGAGGCCAGGCGGGTCCCATCCGGCGAGAACGCGAGGCCCAGGACATCTCCCTGGTGTCCTCGGGATTCGGGGTGCGGCTCTCCCGTTCGCCCGTTCCAGAACATCACGCGGCCATCCTTCTTGTTGCGGCCGGCCACCACGTCACCCCGAGGCGAGTAGCGCAGTTCCAGGACGCCTCCACTGTTCGTGTCTTGGGGGTGACGGAGCTGGCTGATTTTCAGCTCCCCTGGGCTCTGGCCACTCTCCAGCTGCCGGAAGATCACGAGCTGGTCCATTCCGCCCGTGACGAGAAGATCGCCTGTCGGGGAGAAGGCCACGGCACGCACGGCGTCCGTGTGCCCGTCCAGGGGTCGGAACTTGCCCGTGCTCACGTCCCACAGCCGCACTGTCTTGTCTTCGCTCGCGGAGGCGAGGTTCTTGCCGTTGGGGGAGAACGCGAGCTGCCACACCTTCGCTCCGTGTGAGCCGAGACGGTGTCCCTTCCCCGAGGCGAGCTCCCACAGCCACACCTCTCCCTTCTCGTCCGCGGAGGCGAGACTCCGGCCATCCCCGGAGAAGGTGAGCGCAGTGATGTGCTCTTGATGCTCTGCCGGGAGCGGCCGCTCGCTTCCGGTGGCGGAGGCGTACAGGTGGAGTCGTCCATCGGCTCCACCCGCGGCCAGCCAATGGCCATCCTGCGAGAAGCTCATCGCGCCCGGGGCGAAGCCGGGCACCTCCAGGAGGGCCTTTCCCGAGGAGGCCTCGAGGAGCCGGAGGACTCCCTGCTCGGACATCGATGCCAGCCGCTGGGAGTCGGAGGAGAGCATCAGCGAGACCTGGGGGGCGGAACCCGCCGAGAGCACGCGGTGGAGTTTCGTCTCCATGGAGAACACGCGCATCTGCCCGGTGAAGCTGGCGATGGCCAGCCGCCGGTCATCCGGCGAGAACTGGACGAGGTGGGCTTGTTGCCGGGGCCCGCGGAGCACGCGGGATTCTCCGGTCGCGAGCTCCCAGAGGATCGCGGTCCGGTCGGCGCTGGCCGAGGCGAGGTAGCGGCCATCCGAGGTGACGTCCAGGCTGTTGACGAGCCCTTCGTGACGATGGAGTTCCCTCGTCTGGCCCGTGGCGGAGTTGTGCAGCCGGATTGCTCCCTCCTGGGTACCGATCGCCACCCACGGGGTACCCGGTACGAAGGCGAGCGCCGTTCCGATGCCGAGGTTGCGTGCGAGCAGCTCCCCCTTGGCGGTTCCGGGCCTCCAGGTGTGGAGCTCTCCCTGGGTGTCCACCGTGAAGAGGCGGCCGTCCGCGGAGAAGCCCCCCACGGTGGGTCGGGCTTCCTTCAACACCTGGAAGGAGCCTGTCTCCGCGTCTCCCACGGCCGAGGTGGCATTGCGGTGGCCTCGTACGAACACCCAGGAGCCGAGCGGCGAGGCCAACAGCTCCTCGATTCCCTGGACGCCCGTGTGGAACGTGCGGAGCTCGCCCGTGGCCAGGTCCCAGCGGTGGAGCACGTCGTCCGTCTCCGTCTGGGTGGCGGCGAGCAGGCACCGGCCCTGACATCCCACGGTGAGCGCCGAGACGGGACCCGGTAGGGTCGCGAAGACCTTGCCGTCCTTGGCCGTGAGGCTCCATTGGCGCAGGACACCATCCTTGTCGCTGGAGATGAACCCCTGGCCGTTCGGGAGCATCCGGACCCGCCACACTTCGTCGGAGTGGCCCTCCAGGAGGAGGTGTTCCCTGCCTGTCTCGGGCTCCCAGACACGCAGCGAGCGGTCGTCGCTGGCGGAGACGAGATACCTGCCATCGGCCGTGAAGGAGATGTCGTTGACGTGCTGGGTGTGGCCGCGCAGCACCCTTGCGAAACCCTGGGCCTGGGCATCCGCCGCGATCGTCCGCGCCGCCGACCACTTCTCGAAGCCGGACGAGAGTTCCCGCAGCGATTCGAGGGAATCGTTGGGCGCTTCCTCCACGGTGTCACGTGCCTGGGTCAGCCGGAGCTCATCGGATTGGGCCTGGACGTGATCCCGCTCGGCCCAGATCTGTCGGATGCTCTCTTCGCCCAGGGTGGCGAGCAGCAGCAGGGCCACCCCCGTGACCATCAGCGTGGCGCGGTAGCGGCGCACGAAGCGGCGCAGCAGCTCCATCCGCGAGTACTCGTGTGCTCCGACGATCTGTCCCGTCTGGAAGCGACGAAGATCCTCCGCCATCTCCCGCGCGGTGGCGTAGCGCTCGGCGGGACTGCGCGCCATCGACTTGGTCACGATGGCCAGCAGATCCCTCGGGATGCCGTCCAGGAGGCTGGCCAGTGGCGGCGGTGGGCCCTTGATCACCCGCGCCAGCACCTGATCCGAGGTATTCCCCTCGTAGGGACGGGAGCCCGCGAGCAGGTGATAGAGGATGGCCCCCAGGGCGTAGACGTCGGCGCGCTCGTCCACGGGCTGGCCCGCGGCCTGCTCGGGCGGCATGTACGCGGGAGTCCCCATCACCGTGCCGACCCGGGTCATGGTGCCGTCCATGGCGGCGCCCGCGGAGGCGAGGCCGTTCGTGGACGCGGCGTTCTCCGCGCGCGAAAGATCCTTGGCCAGGCCCCAGTCGATGATCACCGTCTCGCCGAACCCTCCCACCAGGATGTTGGCCGGCTTGAGGTCGCGGTGGATGATGCGCTCGGAGTGCGCGTAGGCCATGGCCTCGGCCACCGCCAACACGTGGGGCAACAGGGCCAGTCGTTCCTCCAACGTCTTCAACTCGGAGACGACGTCCGCCAGCGAGCGTCCGGAGACGAGCTTCATCGAGTAGAAGAGCTCACCGTCCGGCCAGCGTCCTGCCTCGTACACCGGCACGATGGCGGGGTGTTGCAGCCGCGCGGTGACGAACGCCTCGGTGATGAATCGGGACTCGGTGTCCGGGGAGGGGGAGAGCATCTGCTTGATGGCCACGGGCCGGCCGAGCCGCAAGTCTCGGGCGCGGAGGATGCGGCCGATGCCGCCCTGCGCGAGCTCCCCCTCGAGGGCGTAGTGCGCGGGGTCCACCACGGGCACCAGGTCACCTGGAAGAGGTTGCTCCAGGCGCGAGGGCAAGGTCTTCCGCACCGTGGGCGCGTCGCCGATGCCGGAGGCGTCCGGCTCGCTGGCGGAGTCGGTGGGTACTCCCTCCTCGACGGGTTTGGCTTCGCTCATGACTGTGCTCCCAGCAACTTCCGACTCCTCGATGAAGCGCCTCCTTCTTATAGGCCGTCTGACGCCCAGCGTGTGCGATTGGATGCTGGCTCGCCCCTCCAGGCGGATTGCGCCCTTGACGGGCGGACATGAGGTTGCCCCCCATTCCTACCGGAGGGGGGGCATATGGGACAGATCAGGAGACGAGCCGCGTGGCTCGCGTGTTGGGGTGCGGCCTTGCTCGGGACGCTGACGCTCGCGTGTGGACCGGCGCCAGGGGACGAGCCGGACGTCGAGAACCCGTTACTCGAGACCGAGGAGGGGGGCGTGCGGTCGCTGACCTCGGAGGCTCAGTTCTCCTCTGGTGTCTCCAGCCCCTTCGACGTGAGCCGCCCCGTCCTGGAGGCGCAACGCACGGGTTCCACCGGGCCCTCCGTGGCCTTCGACGGCGAGGTGTACCTGGTCGTCTGGAGGGACGAACGCACCGGCGGCGTCTTTGGCTCGCGCGTGAAGCCCAATGGCCACATCCTCGACCCGGCGGGCATCCCCCTCAACCTCACCACCGGTGTTTCGGGCGGCCGGCCCCGCGTGGCGTATGACGGCACTCAGTTCGTGGTCGTCTGGGTGAGCTCGGATGGCGTCTTCGGTGCCCACGTAGAGGGCGACGGAGACGTGCGCCGTCACTTCACCCTCAGCTTTAGCGACGAGACGGGCGGGCCACCTTCTATCGCCTGTACGAAGAAGCTGTGCCTGGTGGTCTTCACCGTCTCCGGTGACGACGAGAATGTCGTCTCCGCCACGCGCCTGGACTCCCGGGGCACGGTGCTCGATCGGCGGTCGCTCTCCCCCGGGTTCAACGACGCGTCCGGGCCCGCAGTGGCGTGGGACGGCAAACAGTTCCTGGTCGTCTGGAGCGATGAGCGCGGCGGGGACGAGGGAGACATCTACGGGTCTCGAATCAGGAAGGACGGCACGGTGTTGGACGGAAGAGGCGTGCCACTCATCGAAGCGCCCGCCGGCCAGGTCCGCCCCGATGTGACCTGGACGGGGGAGCGCTTCCTCGTCGTCTGGGATGATAGCCGTGATGGGGAGCCGGACATCTACGGCGCGCGGGTTCGTGGCGACCTGAGGGTGGTGGAGCCCGGGGGTTTCCCCATCGCCACTCATCCTGGAGCACAGTCCGCTCCGCGGCTGGCTCACGACGGCCGCGAATCGCTCGTCGCCTGGGTCGACTCCCGCGGCGAGGACTCCCTCATTCGTGGCGCCCGTGTGTCGGATGATGGAGAGGTACTGGACCCGGCGGGATTCTCCCTGCCGTCCTCCGGGGACTCCCCGAAAGTGAGCGCCCCGGCGGTGGCCTCGAACGGCCGCCACTACTTCGTCGCGTTCAGCGCCCAGGCCGCGGACGCCGAGCCCTTCGGCGCGGGGAGCCACATCCTCGGAACCCGGGTGAAGCACGACACGACGATCCAGGACTCGCCGCCGCTCCTGTTCACCCGCTCGGCCACCGCGCAGAAACTGGCCGCCTCCGCGTATGGCGATGGCCAGTACCTGGCCGTCTGGCGGGAGGCACGCGCCGACGAGGAAGAACGGCTGATGGCCACCCGCGTGGGCACGGATGGACGCCGCCGCGGCTCTCCCGTTCTGCTGCCCACCGGGCTCAATCCCGGAACCGTCTCGGTGGCCTTCAACGGAGCCACCTTCCTCGTGGTCTGGGATGAGGACGTCTCGCCGGATTCCTTTGGACGAGACATCCGGGGGGCCCGGGTGAGCAGCGCGGGCGTGCTGCTGGACGCCACCCGCCTGCCCATCGCCGTGCTGGAGGACACCCAGAGTAATCCCGCGGTGGCCTCCTCCGGGGATGGGTTCCTGGTGGTCTGGCAGGACGGGCGGACCAGCGGCGAGTTCGGCAACGTCTCCGACATCTTCGGGACTCGCGTCAGCTCCGTCGGCGCGGTGTTGGACCCTGGCGGCTTCCTCATCGCGGGCACCCTCATCTCCGAGGAGACGCCCTCGGTCATCGATGCCGGTGGCCACTCCTTCGTCTCCTGGGTGCACTTCGACTTCACGAAGTTCGACACGGAGACGAGCATCCGTGGCGCGCGCGTGACGGAGAGCGGCACGGTGCTCGACTCGCCGGGGCTCCTCATCGCTCCGGGTCCGGCCTCCATCTTGCCGCCCGCGCTCTCCTTCGACGGGACGAACGTGCTGGTGGCGTGGGCGGAAGGTCCGTTCTTGGTTGGCACGGGGATCGCCGCGGCCCGCGTGAGCGGGGCGGGTGCCGTCCTGGACGCAGTGCCCATCACCGTCGCGAGGGATGAGACGCCCCGGGCGCGGCCCACCGCCACCTTCGATGGCTCGAACCATTGGCTGGTCTGGGAGGAGAACGGGCAGTCGATCCCCGAGAACGAGCCCGTGGACGTGCACGGCGCGCGCATCCGGCCCGACGGCTCGGTGCGCGACCCCGGTGGGCGGCCCATCGCCCGGCACGACGAGCCCGAGTACAACCCCATCGTCGTCTCCGACGGGGCCGGGCGTACGGCGGTGTTCTACACGGAGTTCGTGACGGAAGAGGACGTGATGAACACCCGTGTCCAGGGGCGGAGGCTCTCCGGCTCCTCGGTCCTCTCGTCCTCCCCGTAGACGCAGCGGTTGGTGCCCGGGGCTCGACATCCCACCTGCTGACGTGGCCAGGGCTGCATTGGGAGCGTGACAGTCCCGAGGCTGGCCACGTGCGCCTACAGGGATGCGAGTACCTCCGCCCCGTCTTGCGCGCGGCACCTTTCCCCGTCTTCTGGCCGCTGTCCGCTTTCGTCCGGTGGAGTTTCCAGACCTGTACAAGGTGGCTCTTCCGTCACGGAACCGCGCGGCCGAGTGGCTGGCGTCCGGCGTCTCGCAAGCCCACGAGCACGCTGGAGCTGTCACCGGCCACGCGGAGCTCGCCATACCATGGTTCCTTCCCTGACTTCACACCGCACCGGGAGGAGCATGTTGGCCATGAAAAGCAGTGGAAGCAGGACGAGGAGCACCTTGGGGCTGGCGGGTTTTCTCCTGGTTGTCGTGGCGGCCCTCGGTGCCCGGGCGGAGCCGCCCTCCTCCAAACTCCCTGGCCGCAAGCCGGACTCCAGGGAGCCCTGGGGCGCTTTCCTTGGCAACGCCGCACATGACGCCATTGGCAGGGAGTACCGCATGCAGCACCCCTTCAACGCCGTCTTCCTCGATGCCAACCTCTCCACCATTGTGGGGGATGGGAAGTTGGGGAATCCCAAGCGTCTTTCGAAGTTCGTGGGGCTCTTGCGCCCGGACATCACCGATACCCGTCTCCTCGTGCTGTTCGAGATCAAACCGGACGATGAGGAGTCGCGCAGCGAAGGGAGAGAACAGGTGGGGCGCTACCTGGCGGCCCTGAATGAGGCCGTCGAGGCTGACAATAAGCTCACGAGAGGCACCGGCTTCGAGGGGACCCTCTTCCTCGAATTCGAGAACGGGGGCGTGCTCTGGAAGTTGTCCTGGCGCACGCCAGAGCCCGGAGTGACGCTGTACCGCTGGAGCTACCGGCGCAAGCAGCCCGGTGCCTCCTGGAAGGAGCGGGCGGCCCAGAAGGAAGAGGAGTTG
Organism: Archangium lansingense; assembly: GCF_026626635.1. Classification (GTDB taxonomy): domain Bacteria; phylum Myxococcota; class Myxococcia; order Myxococcales; family Myxococcaceae; genus Archangium; species Archangium lansingense. The sequence goes on along the minus strand of NZ_JAPNKA010000001.1, from coordinate 10,456,141 downwards.
CCCAGGGAAGAGGTAGAGCAGCGCGGCGAATTGGCCGAGCAGGCGGTCCGGGCTGCCTATGGAGGAGGCGAACGCCCCAAGGGCTTCCAGGGCCAAGTCTACCTGCCCGCGGACTGCCGCTGAGCGGGTGGGAGGTGTCTGCGCCCTCGGTGTGCGCAGAGCCTGGCGCTTGAGGCGAATCTGACCGCTGTGGTAGGGCGAAAGGCCATGAACGCGGAACGCTCCCCGGCGCTCGAGTTTCCAGCGATGCTCTTCGGCACCAAAGCCACCACTCGCCGCAAGGTGAGCGCCGAGGGCCACTGGTGGGCCCGGCAGTACCTCGAGACCGGTGCCTTTCCCCAGCCCCGGCAGATGCGCCAGGTGCTGCCCGGCGAAGTGCTGGTGATGCACTCGGGGGCCGACTTCGACACGGGCGACCCCCGCTGGCGGATGCACGTGTTCGTCGAGGTCTTCATGGGCTTGGATGAAGGCGTCCCGGAGGAGGAGCTCCCGCGCATGAGAGACGCCTTCGAGTCCTTCTGCCTGAGCACCCCTTGGGGGGCTCTCGACCATGCCGTGTCTCCGCCCCCGCCGCAGAGCGCTGAGCGCATGGCGAACCGGCTCGCCTCGGTGCTCCGCTTCTGGGAGGTGCTCCAGAGCCTTCGCTACGCGTTCTGGTCATTCGATCAGAAGTACACGCTGGAGGAACTCATGGATGACATCTACCGCAGGACCCTGGAGGCCTGGTGCCCCGGGGGCCCTGCCCCGGTGCGCGAGCACCTGGCCCTGACGGTGGAGCGCATGGCTCGCGCCACGCGCGAGGAGTGCCTGGAGGCCGTGCTCCGGGTGATGTCTGGCATCGTCGAGGTGGACACCGATATCAAACACCGGGAGGTGCTCGGCGATCCGGACTTCCTGCGTGAGCGCCTCTCCGCGCTTCCCCCGAGGAAGTTCGAAGCTCTCTCCAGCGCCTACAAATACGCGGTGGCCACGCAGTTGTCGGACTGGGACAGGAAATTGGAGCGGCATTAGAGCGGCTGGCGTCCGGCGTCTCGCAAGCCCACGAGCACGCTGGAGCCGTCACCGGCTACGCGGAGCTCGCCATACTTCGCCTGCTCGTAGCGTTCCGCGTGTCCTTCCTGGAAGAAGAAGGACTCCGCGCCCAGGCGGACGCGGTGCCCGCGCACCTTGTAGCGCAGCAGCAGCTCCCCCGGGGCGAGCGGGGTGCCGGGGGCGTCGTGGCGGACGAAGCGCCCTACGCCGTTCTCATCGAGCTGGAGCACGAGGCGCCCCTCTTTCGGGCCCGAGCCGGAGTCATCGGCCAGCCGGGCCTCGCGGCTGACGGCGTAGTCGAGCACCATGTAGTCCCCCTGCATCAGCGAGCGGGGATCCACGGGGGCGAGCTCCAGCAGCACGGACGTGCCGTGAGCCAGGACCTGCTCCTTGCGGACGACTTGGAACACGAGGACCACCACCACCAGGAGGAGTCCACCGAAGATGACGCGGGCGCGCATCAGCGCACCTCCTCGGCCGCGGGGAAGCGGCGCAGGATGAAGAGCCGCAGGCCGAGCAGCACCAGACCGCTGCCCAGCAGCGCGAGCGACTTGGCCAACAGCGTGAGCTGGAGGTCGTAGTAGTAGCCCACGCCAAACGCGAGGATGAAGACCACGGCCATGCCGAGCAGCACCACGCTGCGCCGGTGGAATCCCAGCAGGAGCACGCCGATCGTCGCGATGATGCCGGGCGTGTGGAGCGTGAGGAGGGCCATCAGCCCCAGCGAGGCGAAGGTCGTCACGCCCGTGAGGCCACCGGGATTGGAGTTCGTCTCCTCGAGCACGCGCCAGGCCGAGTACATCGTCACTACGGCGAGCCCGAGCGTCAGGACCCCGACGGGCAGCTCCGTCGCGCCCTCGCGGAAGAGGCTCCCGTAGAGGTCATGGAACCAGGTGCGCATGACCAGCGAGAACAGGAGCGTGGTGACGAGCCCGAAGGCCGCGGGAGTCACCAACCCGCCCCAGCGCTCGCTCTGGAGCCGGGCCTGCTGGAGGAAGAGGAGGTGCGCGAGCACAGTGAGGCCCACCAGTGCCACGTCCACCAGCACACCCGGCGCGGTGGTGCGCAGCAGGAAAAGCAGCGCGAGGCTGCCGAACAGCGAGGACAGGAAGCGCTGGATGGCATCCGGGTAGACGAAGAGCAGCACCGTCTGGAGGACGATGGTAGCGAGGGCCGCCACCTTCTCGCTCTCCGTGAGGGCTCCCACGCCGCCGATGAAGAGGCCCTGCCCAGCCAATCCTGTGGACAGGGCGAGTTGGGTGAGGAACACGTTGCTCCCCGCGTGCCGCACGAAGACGGCGCCTCCGGTGAGGAGCAGGCCCAGGACGATGGCTCCTACCTCCTCGCCCACCACCACCCCGATCGAGATGAAGGCGATCAAGAAACAGGAGGCCAGCCAGGCCCCGAAGCCGGTGAGGACTCGCACGAACCAGGGCATGCTGGCCGTGGCGTCCTTGCTGGTGGCGAGCGTGGCGCGTGCCTGCTCCTGGAGCTCGACGGGCAGCACGTCCCGCAGCGAAGGTTTGAACGCCATGGTCAGGCCTCCTCCGGGCCGCGTGCCTCAGCGCGCAGCCACCAGACTGTGAGCCCCACTTCGCCGATGATGAGCAGGGCCATCACGAAGAAGACGCCCGCGTCGAAATCGCTCGTCTTGAACAGGATGCGGCCGATGAAGGTGGTGAGGAGCGTCATCACACTCACCGCGTCCAGGGTGAGAAGGAAGAGCTCGGAGCGCACCTGCCGGTGGAAGAAATACGCTGCGATCATCACCACCACCAGCAGGCCGAGCCCAAAGCGGCTCGAGGTGTCCGCCTCCCGGGGTACCGCTACCAGCAACTCCGACAGACCGAGCAGCGGCGCCATGGTCATCATCGCGAGCACTCGGGGCAGCCACCGGCCACTCAACCAGGGAAGGCCGCGCGCCGCGAACACTTCATGCACCAGCCAGGCTGCGCCATTCACCAGCGCGAGCACTAGCATCAGCGTGGTGCCTTCGCCGTCGGCGACCTGGAACCAGAAGAGGCCTAGCCCGGTGTTCACGAGCAGGAGCATCAGCAACCACAGGGGGCTGAAGCGTGCGAGCACCACCCAGGGCAGGATGAGGAAGCCCCACCCGAGGAAGAGCTCATAGGGATCCGCGCCCGTCTGGTACGCCTGTCCGTAGACGGCGAGGAGCGGCCCCACGAGTACCGCGGCGAAGAGGAGGGCGAACTGTCCGGCGAGGGTCTCGCCCAGGCGCCAGGCGGCGATGCAGGCCGCGAGGATGGCGCCCAGCAGCAGCCCCATCTTCCCGAAGCGGTGGAGCTCCGCCCAGTTGTAGGCGAAGAAGTAGATGACGCCGGAGAGCACCAGCAGCGAGCCGAAGCCCAACAGCACGGCGGACAGGAAACGCCGCCAGGCGGGCCGCTCCGGAGTGGCGATGGCGAGCCGCAGGGCATGCTCCAGGCCCTGGGGCGTCAGGACACCGGCATCGGCGAGTGCGCGGAGGCGCTCGGGCGTGGCGGCGAGGTCGAGCAGATCGTGGGACACGGCGGATGACGCTAGCCTCCCGGGTCATGTCCCCGCCAGACTCCTGCGCGTGAGCACCCCATCCATCAAGGCCATTCGGGACGAGCTGGCGCAGGCGGCCGACCCCGAGAAGGCCGCCTTCTATCCGAAGTTCTTCAAGACAGGTCCGGGCGAGTACGCCGAGGGAGACGTGTTCCTCGGAGTGACTGTGCCGGAGCAGAGGAAGATCGCTCGGCGCCACAAGGCGCTCCCCCTGGATCAGTTGAGCGAACTGTTGCGGAGCAAGGTCCACGAGCACCGGCTCACCGGCTTCCTCATCCTCGTGGCCCAATTCGAGCGGGCGGACGAGGCCGGACGCAGCCAGCTCTTCGCGTACTGCCGGGAGCACCTGGCGGGGCTGAACAACTGGGACCTGGTGGACACGGTGGCGCCCCGAATCGTGGGCGCCTATCTGCTCGAGCACCCCGAGCTCACGCCGCTGCTCTACGAGCTGGCGCGCTCGCCGGTGCTATGGGAGCGGCGCATCGCCATCCTCTCGACCCAGGCCTTCATCCGCGCGGGGGAGTTCAAGGACACGCTGAAGCTGGCGGAGCTGCTGCTGCACGACAAGCACGACCTCATCCACAAGGCAGTGGGCTGGATGCTGCGCGAGGTGGGCGACAGGGACCTCGCGAGCGAAGAGACCTTCCTCGACCGTCATGCCGTGCGGATGCCGAGGACCATGCTGCGCTACGCCATCGAGAAGTTCCCCAAGGCGAAGCGCGAGCACTACCTGAAACTGAAGGCCTAGAACCGCGAGCGCCGGAGCTCGAGCAACCACGCCTCCAGCGCCTCGGCGCCCTGGGGCTCCTCGGGAAGTACGGAGCGCTCGCAGGCGGAGTCGAGCTGCTCGAAAGCCCGCCCCACCTGACCGCGCCAGTGCTTGGAGAGCGACTCGGGCAACTCCCCCCGCTCGCCCTTCCGCTTCCAGGCGACGAGCTCACCCGCCTCGCCGAAACCATAGCGGTCCATCAGCGCGGTGAGGTCCGTCTCCACCTCGCCGGTGAGCAGCGCGTGGGTGCCGGTGATCGTCGTGCGCAACACGTAGAGGAGCTTCTTGGTGGAGCGGAAGCCTGTCTTCTCCCACTCGCGCAGCTGACCGTGGGCGAAGCCGCGGTAGTGCCGATGCAGCCGCCGCGACAGTACGCCGCGCACCAGCGGGCGCACGGCTTCCAGTTCAGGTGAGCCGCGCAGGGTGTTGGCCCCGAGCAGGCGCTCCAGGTAGTTGCCGTTGCCCTGGAGGACGCCGTGCAGCACGGGGCCGAGCTCGTTGGACGAGTAGTCCACCTCGACGCCATCCACCACCTCCAGACGCTCGGCGGACACGGGGCCGCGCTGCTCCAGGCGAAGCAGGTGGGAGGTAGGGGTGACGTGGATGCACTTGAGGTCCAGGTCACTGTCGGGCGAGGGGAAGCCGTAGGCGTGCGCGCCCGAGAGCGACACGACGAGGTGCCACCGCCGGGTGGACTCCTCGTCGAGCACGGCATTGGCCACCTGGGTCTGGTGCTCCGTCATCAGGGTACCGGTCATGACTCCTCCTCCTTCCATTCAACGGCCGGAGGCGCGGGGGCCTCACTGCCGAACGGCCCGGGCTCCTTCATCACCCAGCGCCGCGCGAGCTCCTCGCCCACGCGCCGCACCAGGCGGTCCGCGCGCCCGTAGTCTGGGAGCTGCGGCAGCTTGCTGGTGCGGTGGGCCTCTTCCAGCTCAGGTGCGAGGGCCTCGGCGTCCCGCAGCACCTCCTCCAACGGGACGCGTCCGGCCTTGATCTCCAACATGCGCGCCTTGTAGGTGCCGGTGACTTCAAAGGTGGGCACCCCCTCCCTCAGCCACCCGGTGGCGAGTACCACCAGGCGCAGCAGGTTGTAGGCGTTTTTCGGCCGCAGCTCGCGAGCGCTGGGAGGCCGCTGGCCGCCGCTCCGCGCATAACGGGTGAGGGCGGCGAGATCGTTTGCCTCGATGAGGCCCTGGTCCCACAGCGAGCGGTAGAGCTGCTTGAGGTACGTCTTGGCCGCGAGCAGCGCGTCCTCGGGCGAGGGCGCGGAGCGCGGAGAGATGGCCGCGAGCCGCCTGGCCACCTCGTCGAGGTTGGGAGCGGGCTCCTCGCAGAGCCACTCGAGCACCAGATCCCGGTGCTCGGCGAGCCGCTGGCTGCGCGTGAGCTTGTCGAGCTGGCTCATGGCGTACCGGCCGAAGCTGCCGAAGATGGCCTTGGACACGAAGGCCTCGCGCTCGGCGAGCAGCCACTCTCCCAGCTCGTCCGTGGCGCGTGCGCTGGGGACGAAGAGCATCTCCAGGGTGTTGGGATCGGCGCGGAGGGCCTGCTCCACCGCCTTGGAGATCTCCCAGAAGGTATGGCTGCCATCGGCGCTGACGAGGTCGCGCGCCTTGTCGGCGAGGCCGAAGTGCCAGGGCAGGGGCAGGCCGAAGACGCCGCGCATGTCGACGTCGGAGGCCTCGTTGGCGAGGCCCCAGGCCTGCGAGCCCACCACGGTCTCCAGCACCACGCAGGGGCGCAGGGCGTCCCAGGTGGCGGCGCGCCGGAGCGCGAACTGGAGCTGACCTGGCTTGCGAGGCACCAGCTCGTCGCGGGCGTACCAGAGCTCGCCGACACCGACGATCTGCACGTCGAAGCCGCCGCCGCGGGCGCGCACCACGCGGCCCACCACTCCCTGGGGGATCTGCCGGTCACCAGCCACGCGCTCCACGCGCGTCGTCACCTCGGTGCCGTGGGGGAGGGGGACGGACAGCTTGTCCACCTGCTCATAGCCACGGGGACGGGCGGTGCCCTCGGCTCGGTCCTGCTCGGGAGTCTTGGATCCGCGGGTCACGGGCGCCTCCGGGTCGGGAGTACAGGATACCCAGGGACGTTACAGGCGCGGACTCCTGACTCAAACCCGCTTCAGAACGTCACGAGCGACAGCACCGGGCTGCGGCGTGCCACCGCCTGCCGGGCGAACTTCACCATCTCGGCGAGGAATTCGCGCAGCTCCTCCGGTGCGTGGTGCTCCTGGTCGATCCGTTCCACCCAGGCAGTGATGAGGCCGGGGACGTTCTCATCCTTCACTCGGGCGAGCGCCTGGATGAAGGACTCCATCACGCGCGCGATGATCAGACCGTCTTCCTCCCGGAAGATGAGCGGATCCTCGGAGGTCCGCTCGTCCGTGATGTCCTCCGTTCCCCGGAGCGCGGCGGAGAGGGCCATCAGCTCCATCTCGATGAGCGGGAGCTCGAGATTCGTCCAGTCCTCCGGGGCGTGCTCCTCGGTCGTGACGATCGACTCGATTGCCTCTGCCTCATCTTCCTTCGCGATGAACCAAGTCGTTACTTGCATGAAGGGGCTCCGATGCCGTTGTGCGGGCGCGGACCCTATCACGACATGACCTGGGAAGTAGATTTATCCGTCCAGTCCTCGGAGGACGGGAGGAGGAGGCGTCGAGTCATGTTAGCTTCCAGACTTCGGAGGTAGCCTCCTTGAAGAGAGCCGCATTGAAGAGAGGGCAGGTCTACAGGCTGCCCCAGTCCGAGGAAATGGTGGGCCAGTACCGTGTGGTGGGCCCGCTGGGACAGGGCGGCCAGGGTCTCCTCTTCCTGGCCGAGTGGGAGGGCTGCTTCTATGTCCTCAAGCTCTACCGCAGCAACCCGACGGATCCCTGCGGCGAGCTGGAGCTGGATATCCTCCGCCACCTGGAGCACCCCAACGTGGTGCGGGTGCTGGGCCATGGCCACTGGCCGTACCCGGAGGATGGCTACCTCTACATCGCCATGGAGCACGTGGAGGGGCAGACGCTGTTGAGGCACGCGCTGGAGCACAACCCCTCGGCCCGCAAGAGCGCCACGTTGATGCTGGAGGCGGCGCGGGCGCTTGGGGTAGTGCACCGTCGGCGCGTGCTGCACCGAGACATCAAGCCGGACAACCTGATGGTGAGGGAGGAGGACGGCAAGCCCGTGTGGGTGGACTTCGGGGTGGGCCACCTGGAGGGTCGCACCACGCTGCCGCGGATGTGGAGGCTGCCGCCGGGGACACCGGAGTACACCAGCCCGGAGGCTTACCACTTCCTCCAGGAGAACCCGGACGAGGATGCGCGCTACCAGCCGGGCGTGGCCGACGAGGTGTGGGCCTTCGGTGTCACCCTGTACGAGCTGTTGACGGACGAGCTGCCCTTCGGCTCGCGCATGAGTAATCCCCACATGGTGAAGGACATCCGCACTCGGACACCGCGGGCGCCGCACGAGCGCAACCCGCGCGTGCCGGTGGCGTTCAGCCGGGTGTGCATGCACCTGCTGGAGAAGGAGCCCGGGGCTCGGCTGGCGGATATGGACGCGGTGGCCGCGGCGCTGGAGGAGGCGCTGGCCGGGGCGGACGCGAGCTGGGACGTGCCGTTGATGGACCCGGATGCGCCGCAGGTGCTCACGACGGAAGAGATCCCGGGCAAGGTGGTGGACCGCAACACGTGGGAGCGCGTCCAACAGGAGATGAAGGCGGCGATGCCTCGGCGCGGGCGGGTGCGCAAGGCCCGGCGCAAGCCACCGCCCCCGCCGCAGGCTTCTGCCGCCGTCGTGGCGCAGTTGAAGCAAGAGGCGCCAATTGCGCCCCAGCCAGTGGATGCCCCGGTGCTCGAGGTGGAAGGAGCTGCCCTCGTCGTGGCGGCGCGCGCGTCCGCCCCTGCTTCTCCCGTGCGCTCGGGCCCGCCAGCGCGTGTGCTGGCCGTGACGCTGCTGGTGGGGGCGCTGGTGCTGGTCGGCGCGTGGGCCCTGCGCTCGCGCACGGACTCCTGGGATGCGCGCGGCCCGGTGCCAGCGCCACCGGTGGTGCCATTGCCTCCTGGGTGGTTGGCGGACAACCCGGCTCCGCATGCCTCGCTTGTCCGTGAAGTGGCGGCGCCACGCGGGCCGTCCGAAGCTGGAGGGGGCGCGGCTGCCTTCCTGTTTCCTCCCCCCGCGTCCACCTTCGCCACCATGCTCCGCGAGAACGACACCCGACGGAAGTCCGACGAGAAGCCCGCCGCCCGGCTGCAGCGCGGGGCGTTGCGCTGTGTGCCCATGCGCCAGGAGACATGCGTGGTGGGCATCTGCACCGTGTTGCTCACCGGCTGCACCAGCACGCCCCAGGTGGTGCGCCCTCCGCCCAGGCCCGCCGACTGCCCTCCGGGTGCGGTGAAGACCATGGAGGAGTTGGGCATCCGCATCGGCAACGATGCCGGTGGCACCTTCCTCACTGTCATTGAGAGTGCGCAGCGCATCACCGTGCGCGAGTCCTCCCCGTTTTGGATCAGGACCGAGGGGCTGGGGGAACTGACGGGTTGCGAGCTGACCGGCAGACTCTACCTGGGAGCGGAGCGTGTCTACGGCCGCTTCACCCAGGCCAGGGATCCAGAGTCCGGGAAGACGTACCCGGTCTGCCTGGAGTTGGTCCAGCGCGATGGGCGGACGCTTGGCGTGGACAGGAAGGACGTTGGCGGCCCCGCCGACGCCGCTGTGGTCTTCTCCTCTCAAGGTGTCCGGGCGGTGGACCGTTTCGAGTAGCCCCTGCACGGGCGGCAGGGCGACGGGGAGGTGTGGTAGAGGCCAACGCCTCTGGTCACCACGCCCCGCCTTTCCCTGGAGGTTGACTCCCCGTGCCCCCCGCATCCGCCATGGGCCTGCTCGCGCTGGTCCTCGCCACTTTCCCCGAAGCCGTCACGCCGCCCCAACCGGACGCTTGTGAAACGGCGAGCCCCCGCATCGAACTGACGGCCGAGTCCCCCGCGAAGACGCCAGTGGTGTGCATCAGCCCGGACGTGCCTCTCACGTTTCGCTTCGACACGCCGCTCCAGCCAGATTCCGTGCGGACTCAGGAGCGCGAGCGCTTCGTGGACGTGTCCCCCGGGCAGCAGAGCCTCACGCTGGTGCCGCCGGAGAAGCTGGAGGCTGGGGAGCGATTCAAGGTGGAGGTGTGCTTCGCGGACAGCGCGGCCCCCGCGTGTGCCAGCTTCGTGCTGCTGGCCCACCCAGCACTGGGCATGTCGCAGGTGAAGGTGTTTCGCGAGCCCCGCTCGGTGGCCTCCTTCCGGGAGGGGGAGCAGGCGGCCCAGGCCGAGGCCCGGCAGTGTAGGGCGGAGGTGCAGCAGTTGCGCGCCGAGCGCGGTGGGCCCGAGGGGCTGAGGGGGGCGCTGGCCTCGGGGTTGCTGGGGAAGGAGGGCATCACATCCAAGGACCTATTGGAGATCGTCACCGAGGTGAAGGGCAACGCCCTGCGCTTGGGCGGCGTCTACAGCTACTGCGGGGAGGACCGCATCGCCGTGGAGGTGGAACTTGAGAATCCCGGCACGGAGCCCTGGACGGCGGTGGGCGCGGTGCTGCGCGGTCCCAAGGGCGAGGTGTTGAAGCCGCTGCCCCTTTGGCAGTCACAGCCCCTCCTCCCTGCTGAGCCGGGAAACAAGATTCAGCGGGGCCGCGTGGTGGTGGAGGTGCTGGCCTCGCAAACGGAGGCCCGGGGCACGTACACCCTCACGCTCTGGGACGCGGACCAGAAGCGCACCGTCATCCTTGGCAACGTCACCTTTCCGTAGTGCTCGTGCCGCTCGTCAACCGTCTACGTCCTCCACCGCTCTGCCTACCTGGTGGCTTGACGGCCGCGCCCGTGTTTCCGTGTACTCCCGGAAGCAACCCGCGCCCGCCTCCACGGCTGGCAGAAGAGGTGCGGCATGTTTCCCCGTCTGAAGAATCCCTCTCCGGCGAGCCCGCCGCGCCGCTGCTGGGCGCTGCTCGTCCTGTTCCTCTTCTCGGCGTGCGCCACGGGCCATCCCCCGGGCGGCCAATTCGAGGGCCGGGTAGCGTCCAGTGAGGCGCTTCATTCGGGTACCGACTCCGGCCTCGAAGGCTCGGCGCAGTACGAGATGGTGGTGCTGGAGCCTGGTTCGGGCGCCAGCCGAGCCGTGCCGGTGAACCGGGCGGACTTCCTGCGAGCAGTGCGTGAAAACGCCCGGCAGGTGCAACGGGAGGGCAGAAGTCCACGGGAGGCCGCACTCGAGTGGCTGAAGGGACAGGTTGAGCAGCACCCGGAGTGGGAGCAGCGGAGTGGAACGTGGGTTGCCGAGGTGTACAAGGGCCGCATCCTCACCCTGGTGCCAGTGGACGAGGACAGCGGCCTGACGACCGAAGCGAACGAGGCCCTGCGCCGCCACTACCTGGAGTGGTGCACCCGCGGCCAGGGCGGAGGCGACTGCCTGCGCCTGCTGGACGACGCGCCCTACCTCCGCACAGACGACCGGCGCACCCTGGCGCTCGCCCTGTCCTTCGGCTCGGTGCTGGAGGAGACGAAACAGGCGCTGGGGCGGGAGTTGGACCCGCAGGTGCTGGTGGCCTCGTGCATGTGGACGCTCGGGGCGTACCTGGCCCTCTGGCTGGTGCCCGAGCCAACGACGAAGCTGCTGGCCGCCGGACTGTCCGTCGTCCTGGTGGCGTGGCTGGGGGTGGATACGCTCTGGGGGCTGATGGACGGCTGGGCGTTCATGGCCACCCGGGCGCACGAGGCCACCACCTTCGCGGAGTTGCGCGATGCGGGCGAGGGCTTTGCCCGGGTGCTGGGCACGGACGCGGCGCGGACGATGATTCTGGCGGTGGGGGCGTTGACGGGGCGCACGCTGGGGGACGTGGCGACGAGGGTGCGTGCGCTGCCGGGCTACGGCTTGGCCAACGCGCGGTGGCAGGCGCAGGGCGGAGCCGCGGTGCTGGGGCAGGTGGAAGTCATGGCGGCCCAGGAGGGCGCGCTGGCCCGGGCGGTGGCGGCGGTGGAGACAGTGACGGCCACCCCGCACGGCCCCATGGCGGTGGTGATGCTCAAGAAGGGACGGGGCGGAGGGGCGTCCTCCGGGGGCGGCTCCTCTGGCACCGTCGCCATCCGCCACCGGGGCGGCAACCAGCAGGTGATTCTGCCCAATGGCCAGAGGTGGCACCTGCCTCCTGGCAAGTCAATCCACGACATTCCCGCCGAGGATGAGGTGGGTGACATGCTCCAGAAGGCGGTGACCGAGGCGGCCCGGCAATGGGGGCCACACCGGCTCTCGGATAAGGAGGTAAAGGCCATCGACGACGCCCTTGAGAAGGGCAAATACTGGCTGGCGCACTTGCTGGAGCGCGAGGCCCGGGGCCGCTTCGTGCACGAAACGGTGAAGGCCCAGTTCCGAGGGCGCCTGCGGTTCAACCAGGAGGGAGTCGACGTGATTGACCTGGGGCAACAACCGCCGGTACGAGATTCTCTCCGGGACGGCGTCGAACCTGGCGCGGCATGGCAGGCGCATGGCGGGCGAGTTCTTCCGGATGCTCACCTTCTGAAAGGGGCGGCCATGGGGTGGCTCACCAACGTTCTCATCGAGAATAAGGCCTTTGAAAACGAGCGGCTGGAACTGACGGATAAGAACTCGCTCTACTTTCTTGGACCCAACCTGACGCTGCGCAACTGCACCGTTGTCCTGAAGGTATCCGCCAGGAACCTCATCATCATCGGAGCACAGTTCACCGACTGCACCTTCGAGGTGAAGCAGGAGTTGAAGAACCACCAGCAATGGCTCAAGGCCTCCCTCAAGGGCTGCCGGTTCAAGGGGCGGCTGTCGGGGTGCGACTTCGGGCACTGGCCCGAATACGGGAATGAGCCGGAGTACAAGCTGGGGGCCATCGAAGACTGCGACTTCTCAGAAGCCCGCCTGGACGGCTGCCGCATCATGGGTTGCGACCCCCGCACCCTCACGTTTCCCAAATGGCCCTGCTTCACCATTCTGGATCCTGTTGGACGAGCTTCTGAACTGAGCAGGGTCAAGTGGCCGGGCCGGTTCGGCCGTGTGGTTGTGGAGAACCTCCACAAGCGACCATCCGCCACCAGATCCTTGACTGAATACGCTCCTACTATTGCCAGACAGTTCGAGACCACCCCGGAGGAAATCAAAGCCGTCATCGAGCAATTCGACTTCATCGTCTACTGATGCAGCCGCGACACTCTCGGGAACGGCGTCGAACCTGGCGTGGCATGGCCGACGCATGGCGGGCGAGTTCTTCCGGATGCTCACCTTCTGAAAGGGGCGGCCATGGGGTGGCTCACCAACGTTCTCTTCGAGAACAAGGTCTTTGAAAACGAGCGGCTGGAACTGACGGATAAGAACTCGCTCTACTTCCTTGGACCCAACCTGACGCTGCGCAATGGGTACGGACGCGGCGCGGGCGATGGTTCGGTTGGTGGGGGCGCTCACCGGGCGCACGCTGACCGAGGAGGCCGCCCAGTGCGCGCGCTGCCCGGCTACGGCCTGCCCAACGTGCAGTGGCAGGCGAGCCTGCCGTTGCGGCCATCGCTCCGCGTGGGGTCAGTGCGCTCCTGATATGTTCATGTCATGTTGACTGCTGCCCAGTTCGCGCGTGTCCGTGACAGGATGATGAAGGCCCTCGTCGTGCCACGAGGGTTCGAGGCCAACCGCAGGACCTACACCCGTCGTGGTGAGCAGGTGCACGTCATCGCCTTCGAGGCTGCGAGATTCGGAGGCAGCTTTACGGTGGATATGGGCGTGCACTTCGCGGAAGTGCCCCCTTTCCCTCCGTTGAGTGGTGCCCCTGGCGGTGCGAACGAGTGTTGGTTGATGCGCCGTCTCCGAGACCACGAGCGCAGCCAGTTCTTCGGTTACGGTAACAGCCACGAGGAGGCAGAGGAGTTGGTGCGCAACCTGGCTGACGAGGCTCTGACGGAGTTCGCCATGTTTGCGAAACGCTGGGGCGACGGAATTGTACTGCTTGATATCCTGACTCCAGAGGTTCTGGATGCAGACCATCAGATCTTCCGCCGCGTCCTCACGGCCAAGTCTCACGGTGAAGTGGAGCAACTGCGGCAGCAGATGACCATTTGCCGCCTCTTTACTGGATGGTTCCCCCAAGTGGGTCCGACAGCGGTGATGCTTGCCTTCCTCTCACTTGCATGTGGCCGGAAGGAGCTGGTCCGCGACTATCTGGCTTTCTACGACATCGACCACACGACGTGGGCTGACCGTTGGGTTGCGCTGGTGCGGAGTCTCAAGCGCAAGGCCAGGAAGTAGCGGAGCCGCTCACCCACTCAGCGGAACAAGTCCGCCGAGAGAAAGCTCTCCGGTTGCTCCAGGTGTGGACTATGCCCAGCCGGCACCCGCACGAGCCTCGCGTCGGGCATGACCTTCACCGAAGCCTCGGCGGAGGCGCGCTAGCGCTAGCGCTTGCGCTCGGTGAGCTCTAGTCGGCCCGCCTGGGCATCGAGCCTCATCTCGAAGCGCGCCAGGAAACCGAGCCCCAGCAGTCCGTCCACGTCCGGAGGCAGGGTGGACATGACGGCCACCTCGACGTTCTCGGCCTGAGCCCCCTGGAGCGCGATGCTCGGGACCCGGACCACCGGAGCCTGGATGAGGCCCTTGGCCGTGTGGAACGAGAGCTTCCGAGCGCCCTCGAGCTTCAATCCAAGCCGGTCCGCGAACGCCTGCGAGATGGCCACCGAGTTCGCTCCGGTGTCCAGGATGAACCGGCCGCGCGTCTTGCCATTGACCAGCGGCTCCACCCACATGGTGCCCGTCTTGCTGACCGGCACCACCGCCTTGCCCTTCCCGGACTCGCACCCCATTGCAGCCAACTGGGCGATCCGTTTCGTCACTTCGGGGCGTCCGAGGGACTCGATGTTGGACTGCTGATGCTCCAGCATCACGAGGTGGCCCTCACACGGCCGGTCCAGCCGCTCGTAGGCGGTGGCCAGCTGGTTGGCCACCTGGAACTGCTCAGGCTGGAGGCGGAAGGCTTGCTGGAAATCGCCCAGGGCCTGCTCGGACTGCTCGCGGGACTGGTGGGCCATGGCGCGCCAGACCCAATACCCGGCATTGCCCGGCGCGCTGTCGATGAGCTCCGTGGCATCCCGGATGGCGAGGTCGAACTCACTCAGCTGCATGTGCGCCGAGTAGCTGATGGACCGGAGCTGGGGGAACTTCCCGCACCGCGCGCTGAAGTCGTCGGCGAACTGGATGCTTCCCCGCCAGTCCCCGGCGGAGAACACGGTCTGGATGTACTGCACCGCCTTCGTCCGGTCGCAGGGCTCCTTCTCGAGTGCACTCCGCAGTTGCGCGACGAGCCCACGCTTGGGCCCATAGTCAAACGTGGGCTCCGTCTTCGCCTGCTCGCAACCCAACAGGGAAGCACTGCTCATCAAGACGGCGAGTACGCGGGCGGAGAATGGCATGGGGCGGGGCTTCTATCCCGCCCCTTTGAGAGGGGTCAAATCCAACTTCGGAGGTCAGTTGCTTGCTCCAGGTGCGGACTGTGCCCGGCCGGCACCCGCACGAGCCGTGCATCGGGCATGACCTTCACCGCCGCCTCGGCGAGTGAAACAGGCAGCACCGTATCGTGCTCGCCCCAGTAGAGCAGGGTGGATTGCTTCACCTCGCCCAGCCGCTCGGAGCGGTGGAACACGCCGCCCGTCAGCGGCACCAGCGTGTTGAAGGCCCGCGTGGCCTCGGGTCTGCCCCCGGGCACCGTCATCAACTCGTATCCCAGCGCCGCCAGTCGCCGGTTGAGCGGCGTGTCCGGCAGCGGCGCGATGCGCCCGAAGAGCTTCGGTCCCAGCACGCGCGCCACCCGCTCCGGCCCCACGCGGAAGAAGAGCCGGGCATCCCGCGCCATGTCCGGGCCCAGCCCCATCGCGTCCACCAGTACCAGTCGCTCCACGGGCATTCGGCCTCGCAGCGCCAGCTCCAGGGACACCAGCCCGCCCAGCGAGTGCCCCACCAGCGTCATCGGCCCCGGTGCCCGCGTGGACAGCACCTCCTCCACTGGCTCGACGAAGAAGAGCAGCCCGTCCTCGGCCGTGCGCACAGGCCCCGCAGGCACCGAGGAGCACCCGAAGCCCGGCAGATCCACCGCCACCACCCGATGTTCCCGCGCCAGCTCGGTAAGGAGCGGGAACCACATGCTCGCCGCGTTCCCCCGGCCGTGGAGGAGGACCACCGTCGGGCCCTCCCCACCCTCCAGGAGCCGCAGCGCTCCTCCCCCGGCCAGCGGGCACATCCGGGCGCTCACCTTGGGGGCCAGCTCCCCCAACAGCCCTGCCTCCACCGGCCCCGGGAGACGGGGTGCCCCGAGGTCGCCCGCTGCTCGAAGGAGCGGCTCGTCCCCATCAGAAGGTTGGCGTTCCCCGTCCCGATGTGGTTTGGGGTACTCCTGCGGGTCATTCCTGGGTGGTTCCGGGGGCATGGACGCCCGAAATTACTGGAATGCCCGGCGTGATGGGTTGTTGAGCGGCGTACCTACACACCCTAGGCTGCCCGCCTCCTCCAGGGTCAGTCGAGACGGCACATATGAACACGGACATCCGGGCGCTCACCGAGCGCGTCCAGCAGGAGAGCAGCTTCGTCGAGCTCCTCAACCAGGAGGTCGGCAAGGTCATCGTCGGCCAGCGCTACATGCTGGAGCGCATCCTCATCGGCCTCTTGTGCAACGGCCACGTCCTGCTCGAGGGCGTGCCGGGCCTCGCCAAGACGCTCACGGTGCGCACCATCGCCGACAGCATCAGCGCCTCCTTCATGCGCATCCAGTTCACCCCGGATCTGCTGCCCGCGGACGTGGTGGGCACGATGATCTACAACCAGCAGGCGGCGAACTTCACGGTCCGCAAGGGTCCCGTCTTCGCCAACGTGCTGCTGGCCGACGAAATCAACCGCGCTCCAGCCAAGGTGCAGTCCGCCCTGCTGGAGGCCATGCAGGAGCGCCAGGTCACCATCGGTGACACGTCCTTCCCGTTGCCCTCGCCCTTCCTGGTGCTGGCCACCCAGAACCCCATCGAGCAGGAGGGGACCTACCCGCTGCCCGAGGCGCAGGTGGACCGCTTCATGCTCAAGGTGAAGGTGGGCTACCCCACGCGCGAGGAGGAGAAGGTCATCATGGACCGCATGAGCGGCGGGAAGCCCCCGCAGGCTCAGAAGGTCATCGACCTGCAGCACCTGGTGCGCGCCCGCGAGCTCGTCACGCAGATCTACATGGACGAGAAGGTGAAGGACTACATCCTCAACGTGGTCTTCGCCACGCGTGAGCCGGGGCGTTACGGCCTCAAGGACCAGGCGGACTACATCCAGTTCGGGGCCAGCCCGCGTGCCACCATCGCGCTGAGCCAGGCCTCTCGGGCCCATGCCTTCCTGCGACACCGTGGCTTCGTCACCCCCGAGGACGTCAAGGCCGTGGCCTTCGATGTGCTCCGCCACCGCATCGCCCTCACCTACGAGGCCGAGGCCGAGGAGCTCACCACCGAGAAGCTCATCCAGCGCGTCTTCGATCGCGTCGAGGTCCCGTAACCCGACCCAGGAGAGCCCAGGGGGCGCGTCGTGCTCGCCAAGGACATCATCCGCCGCATCCGTAAGCTGGAGATCCGCACCCGCAAGGTGGTGTCGGACATGCTCGCCGGCCAGTACCACTCGGTCTTCAAGGGCCGGGGCATGGCCTTCTCCGAGGTGCGGCAGTACCAGCCCGGTGATGAAATCCGCATCATCGACTGGAACGTCACCGCCCGCATGAACGAGGCCTACGTCAAGGTCTTCACCGAGGAGCGCGAGCTCACGGTGATGCTCCTGGTGGACGTGTCGGCCTCGAAGGAGTTCGGCTCGCGCGAGCACTCCAAGTCGGAGGTGGCCGCCGAGGTGGCCGCCCAGATTGCCTTCAGCGCCATCGCCAACAACGACCGGGTGGGGCTCATCCTCTTCTCGGACCGGGTGGAGAAGGTGGTGCCGCCGCGCAAGGGCCGCACGCACGTGATGCGGCTGGTGAGCGACATCCTCACCTTCCAGCCAAAGGGGAAGGGGACGGACCTGGCCGCCGGCCTCACCTACCTCAGCCGCCTGGCACGCCGGAAGACGGTGACGTTCCTCATCTCGGACTTCCTCGCCGATGGCTACGAGCCGCCGCTGCGCCTGGTGGGCCGCAAGCATGACCTGGTGCCCGTGGTCATCGAGGATCCGCTCGAGCAGGAGTTCCCCCGGCTGGGCCTGGTGGAGATGGAGGACCCGGAGACGGGCGAGCGCTTCGTGGTGGACACGAGCGACCCGCTCGTCCGTGGCCGCTTTGCCCGTGCCATGCAGGCGCGGCGTGAGGAGCGGCGCAGGCTCTTCAAGAAGCTGGAGCTGGACCACGTGGAGCTGAGCACCGGCGATGACCATGGCATGGCGCTGGTGCGCTTCTTCCGCGCCCGCTCCCGGAGGATGGCGGCATGAAGTGGCTGGCCCTCTGCGCATTCCTCCTTGTCTCGCCGGCCCTGGCCCAGGCACCGGCACCCGCCCCGGCTCCGGCGCCAGCCAGCGCGACGCTGCCGGACGTGGAGCCCACGGGTTTCCAGGCCCGCGTGCAGCCCGAGCAGGTGCTCCTCGGTGAGCCCTTCGTCTACGAGCTGGTCATCACCCACCCGGCGGACCAGCGCTACGAGCTGGAGCTGCCGCCGGACCTGGGGGACTTCGAGCTGCTGTCCCAGGCGCGCACGCCCCCGGAGGCTGGCAAGGAGCCCGCCGTCACCACCTTCCGGTTGAAGCTGTCCGCCTTCAACCTGGGCATGCTCACGCTGCCCGAGCTTCCCTTCCTCGTGTCCTCCACGCAGGAGGGCCCCAGGCGCTTCGTGGCGCCGGCCCGCACCCTGGAGGTGGCCTCCACCTTGCCCCAGGACGCCGAGGCGGAGGGCGCGGACCTCAAGGACATCCAGCCGCCCACCGAGGTGGCCATTCGCTCCTGGACGCTCCTGTGGTGGCTGCTGGGACTGCTGGGCGCCATCGTGGTGGGCCTCGTGGCGTGGCGGCTCTTCGAGAAGTACCGCAACCGCCCCCAGGTCGAGGTCAAGCCGCTGCTTCCCCTGGACGTGCGCACCCGCCAGGCGCTGGACACCCTCAAGTCCGAGGACCTGCCCGCCCAGGGCAGGGTGAAGGACTTCTACTTCCGGCTGTCGGAGATCATCCGTGGCTACCTGGGCGAGCGTTACGGCTTCGACGCCCTCGAGTGCACCAGCTCGGAGCTGATGGTGGCGCTGCGGCGCAAGCAGCCCCTCAAGTTCCCCGAGGACGGACTGATGCGCTTCGTCTCCGAGTCCGACCTGGTCAAGTACGCCCGTGCCGAGTCGTCGCCGGAGTCGTGCCGCGAGGCGCTCGCCTTCGGCTACGAGCTGCTGGACAAGACTTGGCCCCCTCTCGTGCCGCCTCTCCCCGAGGCCGCTTCCGTGTCCCATGCCTCCGGTCCCCGCGTTTCATAGCCCCGAGTTCTTGTGGGGATTGCTGCTCGTGCCGGTCCTCCTCGCGTGGGCCTGGCGTGAGCGGCGCTCCCGTGCCGTGCTGCGCTTCTCCGCGGCGCACGTACTCGCCAGCCAGGGCCGCGGTCTGCGCACGTACATGCTGCCGATGCTGCCCTTCCTGCGCGTCTTCGCCGTGGTCGCCGCCGTCGTCGCGCTCGCCCGGCCCCAGTCCCGCGATGCACGCGTGAGGGACGCGAGCGTGGAGGGCATCGACATCGTCGTCGCGCTCGACCTGTCCACTTCCATGGAGGCCGGCGACTTTCGCCCGCAGAACCGTCTCCACGTGGCCAAGGAGGTGCTCGCCGAGTTCATCACCAGCCGCGTCAACGACCGCATCGGCCTGGTGGTGTTCGCTGGCGCGGCCTACACGCAGGCTCCGCTGACGCTCGACTACGGTGTGCTCAAGGAAGTGCTGCGGCAGCTGCGCACCCGTGTGCTCGAGGACGGCACTGCCATCGGCGACGCGCTTGCCACCGCCCTCAATCGCCTCCGGGACTCGGAGGCCAAGAGCCGCGTGGTGGTGCTCATCACCGACGGCGACAACAACGCCGGCAAGATTTCTCCGCTGGACTCAGCTTCCATGGCGAAGTCGCTGAACATCCCCATCTACACCATCCTCGTGGGCAAGGGCGGCAAGGTGCCCTTCCCTCAGGGGACGGACCTGTTCGGCAACACCGTCTGGCGCGAGACGGAGATTCCCATCAACCCCGAGCTGCTCCAGGACATCGCCGACCAGACGGGCGGCGAGTACTACCGCGCCACCGACCCGGAGAGCCTCAAGCTGGGCCTCCAGAAGGTGCTGGACTCGCTGGAGCGCTCCAAGCTGATGGAGGGTGGGGCCACGGCCAACTACCGTGAGGACTACCACTCGTACCTGCTGCTGGCCTTCGGACTCGCCGCGCTGGAGCTGCTCCTGCGCGCCACCTTCCTGAGGGTGTTCCCGTGAATCCGACGGACCTCTTGCGCACGCTGTCGGAGCCCTGGCGCTTCGTCTTCCTGGGCTACCAGATGGGGCTGGCCAAGCCTCTCTTCCTCGCGCTGTGCGTGGTGGGCGGGCTGGTGGGCACCCTGGCTCTGCTGTCGGCGCTGCGCCGACGCTCCCGCGTGAGCGCGCTGCTCAACGAGCGGCTCGTGGACAAGCTGGCTCCCGGTACCTCGCGCTGGCGCCCGGCGGTGCAGGGCGGCTTTTACGGGCTGGGACTGCTGCTCTTCGGGTTTGCGCTGGCCCAGCCTCAGTGTGGCACCAAGAGCGAGCTGACGAAGCGCCGCGGCATCGATGTGGTGGTGGTGCTGGATGCCTCCAAGTCCATGCTCGCCCGCGACGTGCAGCCCAGCCGCCTGGAGCGCGCTCGGCTGGAGCTCACCACGCTGCTGGACGAGCTGAAGGGGGACCGGGTGGGCCTGGTCGCCTTCGCTGGCGATGCCTTCATCCAGTCGCCCCTCACCTCGGACTACTCGGCGGTGAAGCTCTTCCTGCGCGCGGTGGACCCGGAGCAGATGCCCCAGGGTGGCAGCAACATCGGCGACGCGTTGATGCTGGCCAAGCAGGTGCTGGAGAACGCGGACCGGGGCGCCAAGGAGCGCGTGGTGGTGCTGCTGTCCGACGGCGAGGACCTGGTGGGCCAGGTGGACGAGGCCGTGGCCGCGCTCAAGGACGCCAACGTCCAGGTGCTCACGGTGGGCGTGGGCTCCGAGCAGGGCGAGCCCATCCCCGTCTACAACCGCCGTGGCGAGTTCGTGGACTACAAGAAGGACAGCAGTGGCGAGACGGTGATTACCCGCATGGACCGCGCGGGACTCGCCTCCATCGCCGAGGCCACCGGCGGCACCTTCTATTACCAGCCGCGCGGCGTGGCCATGTCCCAGGTGCTGGAGCGCATCGAGCAGATGCAGAAGAGCGAGCTGGAGAGCCGCGTCACCGTCCGTTACGACGAGCGCTTCCAGGTGTTCGCCCTGCCGGGGCTCGTGCTGCTGGTGATGGGGATGTTGCTGCTGCCGTCCGCGCGCCGGAGGCCGTCGTGAGCAGGGACGTCATGGGCATGCGTGGAGGGCTGTGGTGGGTGCTCGCTCTGGGGCTGATGCTGCCGTCCGGAGCATGGGCCGCCGGGCCTTTCGAGAAAGAGCACCCGCTGATCCAGAAGGGGCGCGAGGCGTACACCGCCGGCCGCTACGAGGACGCGCTCTCGGCCTTCGAGGAGGCGAAGAAGGAGCGTCCGAACGACCCCGCGGTGGAGTTCAACCGTGGCGACGCGTTGATGAAGCTGGGCCGCTATGACGAGGCGCAGAAGGCCTTCCAGAGCGTGGCGGAGACCCAGAGCCAGCCAGAGCTGCGCCAGAAGGCCACCTACAACCTGGGCAATGTCCACGCGGCGACGGGCAACACACGCGAGGCGCTGAAGGCCTACCGCCGCGCGCTCACGATGGACCCGTCGGACGCCCAGGCTCGGCACAACTACGAGGTGCTGCTGCGCAACCTGCCTCCACCCCAGAAGGGCGGCCCAGATGGTGGCACGGATGGCGGCCAGGACGGCGGGCAGGATGGCGGCCGCCCGGACGCGGGTCCGGATGCGGGTCAGCAGGATGGTGGTACGCCAGCGGATGCGGGCCAGGACGGTGGCAGCGACGGTGGCCTGGATGCCGGCATGGACGGTGGAATGGATGGGGGCCAGCAGGATGGGGGCCAGGGTGATGCGGGTCAGCCGGATGGAGGCCAGGGTGATGCGGGCCCGGGTGACGGCGGCCAGGAGGATGGGGGCGCCGATGCGGGCCAGGGCGATGGTGGCCAGGGCGACGGAGGCCAGAGTGATGGTGGCGAGGGTGACGGCGGCCAGAGCGAGGAGGAGGGCACCGAGTCGGACGGGGGCACCGAGGGCGAGGCGGAGTCGGTGGATGCCGGCATGAGCCAGGAAGAGATCGATCGCCAGGAGGCGGAGCGGCTCCTGGATGCGATGAAGCAGAACGAGAAGAATCTCCAGCTGTGGCGTTTCCAGCAGAAGAAGCGGCCGAGGAATCCCAATGAGAAGGACTGGTAGCGGCCACGCGGCGCTGGCCGCTCTCGCCTTGTTGCTGGTGGCGATGCCAGCGTGGGCGTCCATCGAGTTCTACCAGACGGCGGATCGCACCGAGGTGGGCACGGAGGACGTCTTCCAGCTCACCGTGGTGGTGGTGGAGCCTCCGCGCGATGCCCAGGTGCAGTTCCCGGCGCCCGAGGACTTCGAGGTGTTGTCGTCCGCGCAGAGCGAACAGCGCTCCATCGAGATGAGCGGGGGCGGTCCTCCCGTCATCCAGACGGTGCGCAAGCACGTCCTGATGATGCGGGCCAACCGCACGGGCACTCTCACCATCCCTCCGGCCGTGCTCACCTCGGGGGGCCGCACCTGGCGCACCGAGCCCATCAAGATGACGGTACGCAGGGGGCACGTCGAGCCTCCTCGTGCCCAGGCGGGGCGTCAGCGGACACAGGATCCGTTCCGCAACTTCCCCACTCCATTTGGCGGCATGCCGGACCCGTTCGCGGATGAGGAGGACGAGGGTTCCGACGACCGGCAGCAGGACGACGTGCGGATTCCCCGCGGGGACTCGGACCTCTTCCTGCGCGCCACCATCGACAAGAAGCAGGTGTACGTGGGCGAGCAGGTGACGCTGTCGCTCTACATCTACTCGCGCGTGGACCTCTCCAGCGTGGATGCGGTGACCATGCCCAAGCTGGAGGGCTTCTGGAGCGAGGACGTGGAGAGCCCTACGCAGCTCACCGGCGAGCAGCGTGTCGTCAACGGCATCCCCTACCGGACCTACCTGCTGAGGCGGCGCGCGCTCTTCCCCGTGAAGAGCGGCACCCTGTCCGTCACCGCCGCCGAGGCGGACATCACCACCGGCTTCCTCTTCGCCGGCCACCGGGTGCACCGCGTCTCCAATGCGCTGGACATCGAGGTGAAGCCGCTGCCGCCGGGCGGGCCCAAGGGCATGCCGAGCGCCAACGTGGGCGAGTGGGCGCTGTCGATGGAGGTGTCCCAGACGCGGGTGGAGCTGGGCCAGCCGGTGACGGTGAAGGTCATCCTCGAGGGCTCGGGCAACGTGAAGAACGTCACCCCGCCCAAGCTGGAGGCGCCCGCCGCGCTCAAGGTGTACGACCCGACCACCACCGACAAGGTGGTGCCCAACAGGTGGCGCATCCAGGGCCGCCGGGTACAGGAGTACCTGGTGATGCCGCAGCGCACGGGCACCTTCACGCTGCCGGCGCTCGAGTTTCCTTACTTCGATCCGAAGACGGGCCGCTATGAGGTGTCCCGCACCGAGCCGGTGGTGCTGACGGTGGAGCCTGGCGCGGGTGGGACGACCTCCGCGCCGGTGGTGGCCTCGCCCAGGCAGATGGCGGATGCCGCGGCTGAGCAGAAGAATGTTCTCACCGCGAGTGGCCTGCGCCCGCTGCGCTACCAGGCGCGCTTCGAGGAGCCCGTGGCGGCCGTGTGGCAGCGGCCCTTCTTCGTGCCGGTGGTGTTGTCGCCCGTGGGGCTGATGCTGGCGCTGGGCCTGGTGGGGCTGGTGCGCGGGCGGATGTCCAACCCGGACGAGAGCAGCCGCAACCGGCAGCGGGCCAAGGCCGCTCGCAAGCGGCTGGCCGAGGCGGAGAAGCTGCGCGAGGGCAGCTCCAGCGCCTTCTACGGTGAGGTGGAGAAGGCCGTGTTGAACTTCCTGGAGGCTCGGCTGCACGCGCCGGTGGGTGGCCTCACGCGCGACGCGCTGGACGCGAAGCTGGCCGGGGCCGGGGTGGATGCGGAGCGCCGCCAGCGCGTGCGCTTCGTGCTGGAGGCCTGTGACGCCGGACGCTTTGCACCCGGCGCGGAAGCGGCTGCTCGCGAGCGCATCCTGGATGATGCCGCGGCTGTCATGGAGGGTTGGGACAAGTGAGCGCCATCACCGCCATCCTCGTGGCCACGCTGCTGGGACAGGCCTACTACTCGCCCGAGGAGGCTCAGCTCCTCTTCCAGCAGGCCAACGAGTCCTTCCTCAAGCAGGACTACACCACCGCGCGCGAGGGCTACGAGAAGCTGCTCTCGCGAGGCTTCGGGGGCCCGGACATCCACTACAACCTGGGCACCACGTACCTGTCGCAGGGCGACCTGGGACGCGCGGTGCTCGCCTTCGAGCGTGCACGCAGGGCCGGTGGCGAGGGGCCCGATCTGGAGGCCAACCTCGCAATGGCTCGAGCTCAGCAGCTCGACAAGGTGGTGGGCACCGCGCCCGAGGAGCCCTTCCTCCAGCGCGTGGTGGCCGCCACGCATGGAAACTTGGTGGCGTGGCTCTTCCTCGGGACGTGGCTGGCGGGCTTCGCCTTCGTGTTCCTCTTCCGTGTGCTGCGTCCTGGCGGGCGGGCCTGGGCCGCCGTGGTGGGGGGCCTGCTGCTGACCGCGTCGGTGCCATCCGGCGCTCTGCTGGCCGCGCATGTCTGGGTGCACGAGACGCTGCACGAGGCCGTGGTGATCGCTCCCACGCTGCGCGCTCGGGAGTTCCCCAAGGAGGAGGCCAAGGTGGCCTTCGAGGTGCACCCCGGGTTGAAGGTGCGCGTCATGGAGGAGACGGGGCGCTACGTGCGCATCCGTCTGCCCAACGGCCTGGAGGGCTGGGCCGAGCGCGAGGGTGTGGCAGAGATATGATCGAGGCGGTCGAGGTCGCGAAGGTGTATCAGCGCGGGCGCACGGAGGTGCGTGCGCTGGCGGGCGTGTCGCTGACGGTGCCGAAGGGGGAGTTTCTCTCGGTGATGGGACCGTCGGGCTCGGGGAAGAGCACGCTGCTGAACCTTCTGGGCGCACTGGACGTGGCGGGCTCGGGGTCGCTGCGCATCGACGGGCGCGAGCTGTCTCGGATGAAGGACGAAGAGCTGTCCGCCTTCCGCCGCGAGCGGCTGGGCTTCGTGTTCCAGTTCTTCAACCTGATGCCCACGATGACGGCGCTGGAGAACGTGATGTTGCCGGGCCTGCTGTCGGGCCGGGGGCAGGCGGAGCTGCGGCGGCGGGCCGAGGCGTTGCTGGAGACGGTGGGGTTGAGCGGCCGCACGCACCACCGGCCGGACGAGCTGAGCGGTGGAGAGATGCAGCGCGTGGCGGTGGCGAGGGCACTGCTGATGGAGCCGGCGGTGCTGTTGGCGGACGAGCCCACGGGGAACCTGGATTCGCGCACGGGCGCTGAGGTGCTGCGGATGCTGCGCGAGGCCACGCGGGAGCGCGGGCTGACGGTGGTGATGGTGACGCACGACCAGAAGGCCGCGGAGGTGGGAGACCGCATCGTGCGCCTGGCGGATGGGCGTGTCGTCGGTGACGAGCGGGTGATGCACGAGCAAGCCGCCTGAATCCCCTCTCCCTTTGGGAGAGGGCCAGGGTGAGGGTCTTCCCGTAGTCAGCGGGCATCGCTCGCGAGGAGATGAGGGCATGTCAGGGCCGGCGCGGGAGTACGGTTTCTCCCTCTCCTCCGAGTTGCGAGCGCCACCCGAAGAGGTCTGGTCCCACGCGACCGACATGCAGGGCGTCAATCGGGAGTTCTTCCCGCTCGTGCGTATGACGTGGCCAGGACCAGACAGCCGGCTGCATGCTCCACCTGCGCTCGGCCAGCGGATGTTCCGGAGTTGGATCCTGCTCTTCGGGCTGCTGCCCATCGACTACGACGACCTCTCGCTCGCCGAGTTCGAACCCGGCCGCCGCTTCCTCGAGTGCTCGGTGATGTTCTCGCAGAAGCAGTGGGTGCACGAGCGCATCGTCACCCCCACCACGACGGGGTGCCGGCTCACGGACTCGGTCCGATTCATCCCGAGGCTGCGCGCGTTGGGGGCGTTACAACTTGCCGTCTTCCGGTTGTCCTTCCGCTGGAGGCATCGCAACCTGCGGCGGCTGTTCTCGCGCGGCCAGAGGAAGGCGGCTTGATTTGGAGGAGAGCGGACGTTCAGCTTACCGGGCATGCTGCAGGCGATGAGTCTTGTCCCGTTGTTGCTGCGCCTGACCCTGAGTTTGAGCCTCGTTTTTTCTGCTGCGTGCGCCACCTCGCGGGCGCGGATCCCAGCGGATGGAGGGCCGACGCAGGCCCAGGCCTCGGCAAGTGCTTCCCACGGTTCGAAATCTCCCGCGAACGGGCCATCATGGACACGGGGACCTGCCATCACCCGACTCTCCGGGTCCGAGCTCCCGCCGGTGCTCATCAGCCCCCTTCCCGGAGGCCGGCTACGACTCTCCTTCCCTGTCTCGCTGCCCCACCCCAACCTGGAGAAGCTGAGCGCTGAGGAGATACGCCCGCTGATCGCGGCGTTCGAGTCTTTCCGGCCGCATGCCCGCCCTCGGTTGCGGCTGATGCTGGAGGCTCCGGGAGCGACCGGCTCGGGCCTGGAGCCAGCCGCCCCGTGGGAGCTGCGGCTGCGTGAGGACTTCCTCTCCCGCTTCGGGCCTGCGCTCCTCCCCATGCCCGCGTCCCTGGAGACGAGCCGCCTCTACCTCGCCCTCAAGCTCTCCACCCGCTACATGGATGACGGCATTCGCGAAGCCGCCCAGGAACTCTTCAGCGCCCCGGCCTTCCTGGTCAGTGTCTCGCTCTCGGTGCTGGTCTACTTCGCTGCCTGGCTGGCGCCCGAGCCGTTCTTCTCAAAGGCATTCGCGGCGGCACTCACGGTTCGTCTGTCTCTGCTGGTGGGGTTGGTGGAGTTGAGTCGCCTGGCCGTGGCGTGCCTGCGTCTTCACCAGGAATCCGAAGCCGCCATCACGCCCCAGGAGCTTGAGGCTGCGGCCGAGCGCTTCGGCAAGGCGCTGGGGGGCACAGCCCTGCGGGTTCTGGTTGTCGTCGCCAGCCTCGGAGTGCCCCAGGTGCTTCCCAAGGTACCCGAGGGCGGCCTGTGGAGCTTGCTGAGTACCCTGCGCCATGCGCCAGCGGGTGGGCCATTGCTGGAGTCCATCGCGTCGGCCCAGGTGGTGGCTGAGGGCTCTCTTATCGTCACGGGGGTTGCCGTGGGCACCTCCGCCGTGTCCCTCTGCGGCGAACTTGCCGTCTGCGCGATGATGGATGGCGCGGGTGGGGATTCAGGGGGTGGCCCGAAGCTCTCCACTCGCTATGGCAAGCCCCACACACGGCAGAACCCACCGCACAACGAGGCAATTGAAGAGGAGTTGGCCAGACGCGAGGCTACTGGGCATATCGACTTGAGGAAGAACAAGCCGCAGCAGAACGCCAGCAAAGTCGATGTCCGTGACCGGGAACCCGTCAAAGGGGTTGGTTTTCGCAAGCCGGATGTCTCATCAATCCGGCCGGATGGTGTACGGCATAACACCAACTATGTCTCCAATGCCCGGGACTTGCAGCGTGAGCTGGATGCCTTCGAGTCGATGATCCGCGCGGATCCGAAGGCGATCCACGAGCTGTACTTGCTCAATGGCCGCCTGGTCCGGCGGTATGTGCCTCCAGGTGTCAGCTTTCCATAGGCAGGTGAGAGATGACTCACGGGATGGACGCGGAGCAGTTGCGGGACGAGCTGGTTGACGCGTGCTCTTGGGGAGAAGAGGACCGGGCTCGCGAGGTGGTTTCACGGTTCGGAATGGAGCCGAGGGCGAGGGCCTTGCTGGAGGCCATGCTGGAGGAGCCCGATGCGCTCATACGACAAGCCGCAGCATTCGGCTTGGGCGTACTTGGCGGTTCAGCCAGCGCCAAGCGCCTGGAGCAGCAGCTCGCTCTCGAAGAAGCTCGGGGGGACTACGACGGGGACTCCGTTGCCGAGGAAATCATCAGGGCGCTGGGGCGGCTCGAAGACGCAGATGCACGGGCCGCGCTCGTACGAAAGTTGGAGCGATTGGCCGCTGCCGGGCCGGAGCCTGGAGACGTGAACCCGGTGGCAAACGCACTGTGGAAGAGACGCCACCCGGACCTCCTGCCCATCCTCCGGCGAAGTCTGGACCAGATGGACCCTAAGGACTGGGGCGCCCTGCAGGGGCTGCTCGTTCTTCTGGAGAAGACTCCGGATGAGCTCCAGGCGTGGGCACGTGACCCCTCGGTCCCCGTGGAGCACAAGACACGAGTCGTCACGGTGCTCGACGCGGATCTGCCAGCCCCACTGGCCGCCACGTTGCCCTCCTTCATCTCCGCGGCCTCCTCCACGGTCGAGGAGGCCGTGAGTCAGGAGGGCGAGGCCTCCAGATACTGTGACCGCCTCTTCTCCCTGTTACTCCTGTACAAGGAGCAGGTCCTCCCCTCGCTCCTAGAGGAGGCGCGCACCGAGTTGCGAACCCTTGCCCGGAGGCTGGTGGCCTCGGTCGACCCCAGTTGCTCCCTCGGTGCTGCGGTCGTACTCAAGCATGTCGGGCGCCCGGAGGACTCCGCGTTTCTCGATGCCCACCGTCCAGCGGAGCCGGTCCTCGCCAAGGTCTTCGACGATGCCTCACGAGCGCTGCGCGGCATCCCGCAGGGCTGAGCTTCGACCGAGGCTGTCAGGACCGGCGGGTGCAGGGCGTCGGGTGGGGCGCGAGGGAGCCACTTCCCCGCGTACGCGAGGGTACCTCCCATGTCTCAGGACAGATTTCAGACCAGCCGCGAGGTGTACCACCGCATCCGCTGGGACTCCCGATTCGACGCGCGCGAGTTCGTCATCGGCTACGACACCCATGGTGAGACGCTGGAGGAGATGCCCTTCGGAGCGTTCACCCCCGATGGGGAAATCCCCTGGCACCGCGTCTGGTACTTCAAGCGCGGTCACGAGCTGGTGTGGGACCGCCGCGAACGCATCGACCGGCTGTCTTCCCTCACGTTCAAGACCTCGGAAACGCCTGCTCCGCTGCCTCCGACGCTTCCCGCTCCCACCACCGAGGCCGCTCCCCGCTTTACGCCCCTGCCTCTCCATCGCTACGACCCGCGCGCCAATGCCTGGGTCGAGATGGAAACGCCGGTTGGCGCCGAGGCGCTGCCTTCTCCGGCGGAGCTCACAGTCGCTACGTTCAACGTCCTGTTCGACCTGTACGACCCGGAGTTGCTCGCCACGCACCGGCGGACTGCCGCGACCAGTTCCCTGCTGCGCTCGGTCGATTCCGACCTCATCGCCTTGCAGGAGGTCACCGCGCCTTTCCTCCGCGCGTTACTCGAGAAACAGTGGGTGCGTGAGCACTACTTCGTCTCGGAAGGACCGAACGCCTCCACCGTCGAGCCCTATGGACAGGTGCTCCTCTCCCGCTTCCCGTTTGCTTCGCTGAGTCAGTGCGTCTTCTCCCGTGACAAGCGCATCATCGCGGGTGAGCTCGCGCTCCCGGGAGGCTCGCTGTGGGTGGCCACGCCGCACCTGACGAGCAACCGCGACCCCTCTGGAGGTAAGGCGCGGGCTGTCCAGGTCCAGGCGCTCCTCGACTGGGCCCGCTCTCTCGGGGAGGAGGGACGCGAGGCCCCCGACATTGCCCTGGTGGGTGATTTCAACTTCGGCGACGACGCGCCCGAGGTTCAGGACTTCGCGAAGGCTGGTTTCGTCGATGCCTGGACGGCGCTGAGGCCCGGTGACGCGGGGTATACGTTCGACCCATCTCGCAACACGCTCGCCGCGCTCACGACCACCACCGGTCGGCGCCAACGTCTCGACCGCGTGCTCGTGCGCTCGGCTGCCGGACGGCTCATCCCTCAAGAGGTGGGGCTCTTCGCCGAGGCGCCGCTCTCGGGTCCTCCTGGTCCCGGCGGGGATGCACTCTTCGCATCGGACCACTTCGGACTGAGCTGTGTGCTTCGACGCGCGCCCAGAGCCAGGCTCCGGTCGCTCTCAGTGCCGCTCGTTCGCCAGTCGTGTCTGGTGCTCGTCCCTCCCGAGGAGGTGTGGGCTCCCATCCAGGCCCTGCGTGCGGTGCACGACTCGAAGTTCGAGCGCTGGATGCCCCACGTGACGCTGCTCTTCCCCTTCGTGCCAGAGGATTCCTTCGGCGAGGCGGAGGCGCTCATCACGGAAGCGCTCCGGAACATCGAGCCCTTCGACGTGGTGCTCTCGGGCTTCGGGTATTTCGAGCACAGCAGCGATGTCACGGCGTGGCTCCGTCCGGATGATCGCCCGCACGGTGCTCTGAAGGCGTTGCGCGCTGCACTCGAGCCGCTGTTTCCCAAGGGCGAGGCGCGAGGTCACGAGCCTGAGTTCGACTTCACACCGCACCTGACCGTCGGGCAGCTCCCGCGTGCGCCAGCCGCCACCATCCGGCGCACGTTGGCCACCTGGGAGCGGGATTGGCGCCCGCTTCGTTTCGAGGTGAGTGAGGTATGCCTCACCAGCAAGCGCGGCGATGGCCCCTTCGAAGTTCGCCGGCGCGTGCCGCTCGGCGGAAGGCCTCGCTCCGGGGCTTCCCGCTCCACCACGGCGAGCACCGCCACGAAGGACCGTTCCTCCGTTGAAGAGGGAGACGTACTCCGAGCCGTGCTGTCGGCTCGCGGGGAGTGGCCCTCCGCCGAGACGCGGCAGGCTCGTCAGGCGGTGGTGGGCAGGCTCGAGGCCCTGTGCGCCCGGCTCGGGGCAGAGCTCCTTCGTATGGCTCGTACCTGCTGGGGACGGACAACGCTGGGAGTGACGTGGACGCAGTGGCGGTCGGGCCCGCGAGCCTCTCGCGCGAGGACTTCGGGCACGCGCTCACCCGACTCGTGGTCGAGCAGGAGGGACCCTCGGCCGCGCGCTTCGTGGCCGATGCCGCGCTTCCCCTGGTGAAGCTGTCTCTCGATGGGGTGCACTTCGACGTGTCCTATGCGAGTCGGCCCGAGGGGGTGGCACCTTGCCCGCCGACGGAGTTGCTGACGCGGTACGGCGAGCGGCTGGATGCCCCTGGTTTCCGCTCGCTCAATGGCTGGGCTGATACGCGGGCGCTGCTCGACTCCGTGGGGCACGAAGGCGTGGGAGCCGAGCGCTTCCGCACCGTACTTCGCGCCGTTCGCTCCTGGGCGAAGGCTCGTGGGGTGTACTCACACGCGCTGGGTTATCTGGGAGGGTTGTCGTGGTCGGTGCTGGTGGCCTGGGCGTGTACGCATGCGCCCCGAGAGGCCTCTGCCTCGGACAGCGGGCTGCTCGCGTACTTCTTCGAGACGTTCTCCGCCTGGCAGTGGCCTCGGCCCGTGACGCTGACCTCCGAGACGGCGGGTTACCGCGCTGGCGATCGGAGGGACCTCATGCCGGTGGTGGCTCCCGCGCTGCCTCCACGAAACACGGGGCGCAATGTGTCGCGCTCGACGCATCAAGTGCTGCGCGACGAGCTCACCCGAGCGCGTGAGGTGGTGCGGCGGGCCCGCGCCGAGGGAACGGAAGCCTCCTGGGCCGCGCTGTTCGAGCCGGTGGACCTCGAGAAGGAGCTGCCCGTGCGGCTACGGGTGTCCGTCGAGGCATCTTCGCCCGAGGCGCGCGAGATGGCCGCGGGCTGGGTGCTTGGGCACCTCACAGCGCTGGTGTACCGGATGGAAGCCGACCGCAGACTCTTCGCTCGGCCCTTCCCAACCCCTGCGCCGGAGGGCCCCTTCCTCATTGGTCTCTCCACGCGTGACCCGGGTGGCAACGAGGCCCTCTCGGTACGCCCAGGGAGCGCACTCGCACGGACGATGAACGAGTTCCGTACGTCGTTCCTGGAGTGGAGCCACCGTCCGCAGGGGGCAGCGCTCTCTATCGGGCTCGTCCCGCGCTGAGTCGCTCAGAACGTGGCGAAGACGAGCACCTTGCCCAGGGCTTCTGCGCCGCGTCCCGGACCCACGAGTCCTTCGGCGAGCGCGAGGAAGTCCGGCGACTGCTCCACGTGCTTGGCCACGAGCTGAAAGGTCTCCACCGCCGCTCGGTCCAACTGCTCCCGGGCCTCGGCGGTGGGGGAGGACTCCTGGCAGAGCTTCGCCACCCGGGGATGGCCCACCAATGACAGGCGGAGCAGTCCCACCCGTAGGGCCAGGCGGAACACGTACGCGAGCAGGCTCGGCGCGTCGATGAGCGGGCCGCGCCAGAGGGCATGGGCGGCGTAGTTGTCGAAGTACCGGTGCACCCGCTCACCATGCAGGGCTTTCAACTGCTGCCACCGCTCCGCATAGGTGCGCCAGGCTGCATCCAGGTCTCCCGGTGCGCCTTGCTGGAGCCCGAGTGATTCCAGGACGCCTCGGGCCAGGATGGAGAAGCGCTCGCCTCGACCCGCCGCCAGCCGTGCCCGCAGCACCGAGCTGAACAGGCCCACGCATGGGCCACCCGGGAGCGCCAGCCCCATGAAATCCCGGTGCACCGCCTCCAGCACGTCAGGTGATTCGAAGCGCTGAAGCACCTCGCTCAATAGCGTCTCGGCTGCGGCCCGGTCCTCACCTCGGAAGGACTCCGTCCCTCGGAAATAGAAGCCGTCCAACCCGTGGGCCAGGTGTCCAAGCATCGCGAGCCGCGAGGCGAGGGGATACTCACGCCGGTGCAGCAGCCGCAGCAGGGCCTCGCGCACAGTCTCCGCGTGGAAGGCGTAGGCGTCCTCCTCGTCCACGGGGATGTGTCTCTCCGTCCCCGGCCGGGGGATGGGCGAGTCCTCGCCGGGCGTGGGCACGGGCTCCACCGCGTCCTCCTCCAGCAGGCACAGGCGCGCCACCTCCGGGCAGGCCAGGGTTCCCGACACCTCCAGTCGCTCGCCCCACCGGGTGACGACACGCGGGAAGGTGGCGCAGATGTCCGGCAGCAGCGCGTCCCCGTGGCGGCGCTGGAGCGAGCAGAGCCGTTCCGTGTCCAGCAAGGGGCAGTACCCGTCCGGCCTCATCTGGATGAAGGCGTGCTCCGTGGAGGCTCCGCCTGGATTCGGGGTGATGCACTGGTGCAGGCGTTCCGACTCCTCGGGGCTGCCCGCCACCGCCGCCCGCATCCGGGCCCACTGCGGCTCGCTCACCGGTACCTTCAGCCCCGAGCAGCAGGTGTCCTCACAGCGCTCCGCGATGCAGCGGAAGCGTGTCATGTAGCGCAGAAGGGTGGGCTCGGTGGGCATGGGCAACCCTCACTCCAGATTCCGGGTGGAGGCATTCTGCCACCCGGGGCTGGTCATGATTTCGGGGTTGTCTCCCGCGAAAGCCGCTCTGGCGGCCGGGTCATCCTTGAGCTGATAGGACATCCAGGCGGTCAGGTAGCCTCTGTGATTGTTTCCGTTTCCTTGAATGGCATTGTGGTCCGCATCGATGGCCATCGCCATGGCGGCTGGCAGGGTGGACGGTGCGTTGTCGTAGGCGAGCTTGTTGCTCGAGAGCGGTGAGATGAGCCCATCGCCCGTTCCTCCCATGATGAAGAACGGAACCGCGATCCTCGAGGTCTCATAGACGTCTTCCGGCTCGCACCAGTGGAGCGCGGGGAGCGCGATGGAGACGACGGTCTTGATGAGCGCTCCAGCGGCGAAATGGGTATGGGCGTTGATGGCGCCGGTGGAGCCCTGGGAATGGCCCGCGACGCCCAGCCGGGTGGGATCGAGCCTTCCGTGGAAGGTGCTGCTCGGGGTGTCGTTCTGCTCGGCCATGTATTGAGCCGCTGCCACCAACTCCGCTCCCGTCCCGGTGGAGCTGGAGTAGGTATTGATGACGACGAATCCCCAGGTGGCGAGATGGGTCAGCAGACCGTCGTAATCCGGCGGGAGTGCATAGCTCCCATTTCCCCAGACGATGATGGGATGGCCGGAGGTGAGCTCCTTGGGATGGTATAGCTTGTAGAGCTTCTTGCCCGAGCTGTCCTGGATGTCCTGGGTGGTGACCTCGGATGGCCCCGTCTGGGCATACATGGCTTCAATGGGCGCCATGACGGGTTGGGGCGTACCGCATGACGCGAGGAGCATCGCCATCATGCCCAGACAGATGACCGCTGGGAGCTTCGCGAGCAAGAACTTCACCTTTCGGCCTGAACTCTCCATGAGCGCACCAGGGTAACATGGACGAGTGCCCGCACTTCACCGGAGTGGAGGCGGGCGACGGGAGAGCTGGCGGCACCGAAGGCGGCGCCGGGTCTGAGCGTCAGCCTGTGCCCATCACGGCAACTGCTGGAGCGCGTCGAGCGCCGCCTTGGCCTGCACCAGTCCGTAGCCGTAGCTCGGGTCACGACCTGTATCGCCCAGGTCCTTCGCGGTGCGCTCCAGCAGCACGCGCACCTCGGTGGCCGTCAGGCTCGGACGCGCGCTCCACACCAGCGCCGCCACGGCGGACACATGAGGCGCGGCCATCGACGTGCCCGGCAACTCGGCATAGTCCACGCCCCGCAGGTTCACATGCACCGGCTTGCCCAGGTTCTTGAGCACGGTCGCTCGCGACTCCCGGCCCACAGCCAGCGAGGGCACCCACTTGAGCCCCGGTCCATCCAGCGCCTTCAGCCAGGACTCATTCTCGGATTCGTCGATGCCGAAGATGATGGCCCGCGCGCCCTGCTTCATCACGTTCTTCGCGGCGGAGCTGGCCCTGGAGCCCGGCAGCCGCACGTAGGCCACGAAGCCGTCGCACGTGGCGCCTTTGCAGCCGTGGGGCTCGCCCTGGCCGCAGTCGACGAGCGCTCCCGTGTATTCACCGGCGGGAGAGAAGAAGAGCGAGCGGGAGGTGTACGGCTCGCCCTCCACGTCGAGCGCCGACACCGTAGCCCCTTGCAGGCTGATGCTGGAGAGCACGTCCACCCCGGGCGCCACCAGGCTCAGCCCACTGCCCCGGTTGGAGAAGAAGGCGACCTCGCCGTCCATGTCCACGGCCCCAACGGCCAGCACGGACGGGTAGGCCGCCGGATAGCTGATGGGCGCCTCGTAGCCCAGACCGCTGTCGTTTCCCGAGGCCGCGACGATGAGCATCCCCTTGTCGTGCGCGGTCTGGAAGGCCTCCCGCGCGATTTTTCCCAGGTCCATCGAGGTCCCGAGTGACAGCGAGGCGATATGGGCGTTGTTGTTCCAGCACCACTCGAGCCCCTCGAGCACGGCGCTGATGCTGGCGGTCTCATGCACGTTGAGCACCCGGGCGATCAGCAGCTCTACTCCGGGGGCCACGCCCACCATGCCACCCTGGTTCATGCCCGTGCGAGTCACGCCGCCCGAGGAGAGCTGGGCCGCGATGATGCCCGCCACGTGCGTGCCATGGCCAAAGCCCCTCACGCCATCCGTCTCGTCGCTCGGGTCCTCGTCCTCGTCCACGAAGTCGTAGCCGCCCGCGTAGGGGATGGACAGCTCGGGGTGCCGCCGATCCAACCCGCTGTCGATGACGCACACCCGGATGCCCGAGCCCACGGGCGCTCCCGTGTCGAGCATGCCGTCCTCGTTGGCGTCCCACACGCGCGGGGCCTGAACGAGCCGCACCGCGTGGGTGTACTCCTGCACGGAGCCCACCGCCGAGGGCAGGCCGAGCGCCCGCAGCTCCACGTCCGGTTCGATGCGCTCCACGTCGGGATGCGCGGCGAGCTGGGCTCGCTCCTCGGGTGTCAGGCGCGCGGCCACCGCGGGGACGAAGTGGTACTGGGCCGTCACCTGGCCTCCCAGGCGCTGCACCGCGGCTGCGCTCACCCGGGCGCCGGAGCGGTAGCGCACGAGGAAGGACTCGCGGCCACTCTTCGCTTCGGGCTGGGCCGGAAGGGCGCCTGCCTCCACATCCCTGCACTCGTTCTGGCCTTGTCCCGAGACATCGTCCACGCCCGAACACGCCGCCAGGGCCAAAAGCCCGAGAAGTGCCCAACCCCGCCTCATCGACGCCCTCCTTTGCAGCTTCGGAAGGAGGTGGGGTTGCGCGGGTACGGAAGCCAGGGGAGCGCGAGCTTTCCCAGGGCATCCACGTGCCCGGGTACACAGAGCGCGAGTCGTTCCGTCGGTTGCAGGACGAGCGAGCAACCCCTTCGTGCTACACAGCGAGGGTGTCCGAGTTCTCCCTTCCACCGGAGCTCCCGCTCGAGCCCGAGGTCCTGATCGAATCCCCCCGCTTCTCCGTGGTGAAGCGGCGCGCGGACGGAGGCGTGGACTTCATCTCCCCGCTGCCGTGTCCCTACAACTACGGCTGCATTCCCGGGCTGGGCTCAGGGGATGGAGATCCGCTGGACGTGGTGGTGCTCGGCCCTCGTCTGCGCCGGGGCGAGCGCCTGCGCGTACCGGTGGTGGGGGTGATTGGCTTTCTCGATGCGGGCTGCGCCGACCCCAAGGTCATCTGTAGCGCCCGTCCTCTGCGCCCGGTGGACCGGGCCGGCCTGGAGGCCTTCTTCCGCGTCTACGCCCTCTTCAAGCGGGTGCTGCACCTCGTGCGGGGCAAGCGGGGAGGGGACACCCGCTTCGTGGGCTGGCTCCCAGACGTCACGCGCCGGTCAGCATGAAGCGCCGCAGGAGCGCGGGCGGCACCGGGCCGAACGAGAAGAGCTCGTCGTGGAAGGCGGCCTCGTTGAAGCGGCTCCCGCGCTCGCGCCGGCAGTCCTCCTCCAGCCGCTCGAATTCGAGCGCGCCCAGCAGATAGGTGATGGCCTGCATGGGGATGCGCTTGTAGCGGAGCACCTCACGCCGCGCGTTGGGCTCCGGCATGCAGGCGCGGTGCACCAGGTAGTACACCGCCTCCTCGTCATCCATGCGCCGGGTGTGCAGGCCGATGTCCACCACCACGCGCACGGCGCGCAGGGCTCGGGCCACGAGTGCCGTGAGGGCCTCGGGGGCGGTGTAGAAGCCCGCGCGCCGCATCCGCTCCTCGGCGTAGGTGGCGTAGCCCTCGATGTTGAGCATGGGGCCGAAGTGGCCGCGCGCCATGGCCACGTGGTCCGTCACCAGGAGGAAGCGGACCGGGGCGGGGTGCTGGGAGAAGCCGCGCTGCCAGGCGACGCTCTGGAGGAAGTGGCCAGGGATGCCCTCGTGCACGGCCAGCAGCGCGGCCCAGACGGTGGGGTGTGCCGCCGCCATGGGGGCCAGCACGAACCAGCCCACCTTGCGTGGATCCATCAGCGGCGCGGGCCAGTTGGTGCCTCGGACGTCCACCATGCCCGGGGGAAGCGGCTTGAGGCCTAGCCGGATGCCCTCGGGCACGTTGAACAGCTCCTGCTCGTGGACGAAGCGCTCGGCGCGAGCAATGAGCGCTCGGTACAGGGGGATGACGTCCTCGTCGTGGTCGGGGTGCTCCGTCTCGAGTCCGGTGAGAAGTGCTCGGGCCTCCGCCAGGTTGGCGAGCGTGGACGGTGCACCGGGAACCTCTCGGGCGAGCTGGCCGGCGAGCTGGACGATGGCGCTCTGGGCTCGGTTCAGCACGTCCTCGGCTTGCTGCACCAGCTCCTCGGGAGAGGCGGTGATGCCGAACATGTGCCGCAGGCGCCAGCGGTACTCGTCCTCACCGAGCACGACGTTGGGGTTCGCGTGGGGCAGGACGTGCTGGAGGAGGAACTGGCGGTGGGCGGCGAAGGCCTGTCGGGCCTCGCGGGATGCGTGCTGGAGCTGCCGGGCCTCGGAGGCGGAGAGCGTCACCTGGTGCGCGCCGGGCAGGGCCGGCAGGTGCTCGAAGTACCGCACGATGACGGGGAGCTGTTCCTCCGTGAAGTCCTGGACGATGTGCGGGTCCGGTACCTCCCGGGTGGCAACGCCCTCGGCGAGCAGCTGCTCCTGCTGCTGGAGGAAGGCGGGGATGCGCGCGGCCCGGCTGGCGATGGCCGCCCAGTCCCCGGCCGTCTCGGCCTGGCCGATCTGGTACTGCAGCATGGTGTGCGGATAGGTCGACAGCTCGACATTCCGCCGGTGGCTGCGCAGGTCCTCGTAGGTGTGGACGTGGAAGCGGGTGACGTCGAGCATCGCCAGCCGATCCAGCTGCGCCTCGGGGGAAAGCTCCTCGGGAGAGAGGTGCTCGAGCCGCGCGAGGACGTCGCGGTGGAAGGCGTACTCGTCGCCCAGGGCGGAGGCGGAGAGCTCCTTGAGCCGGTCATCCAGGTGGTGGAGCCCGAGGGTGGTGGCCTCCTCGGGCTGGGTCTCGAGGTAGCGCTCGAAGAACGAGGCACGGAGCCGCAGGAAGGTCTCGAGAGCGGGCGAGGGGGCCTTGTTCATGGCCCCTTGAAGCTAGTCATTGCCCTCGGGAATGGTGAATGTCTCCAACTGGTCGATCGGGCAGAGGGAGACATTTCGGCCCACGCGGATCATGCGCTTGTTGTGACGCGGGAAGTCGGCAACCTCCATTTCGCGGCGCTCGCCACCGGAGATGTAGACGAGGTCCTCGGAGAAGGGGTTGCGCAGGTGATGCCCGACGGACGGGGTGGCGAAGCCGAGGAAGTCGCCCGGGCCAAGCTCGTGCTGCTCGTCGCCGACCTCGGCGATGCCGCGGCCGGACAGCACGTACATCCACTCCTCTTCCAATTGGTGCGAGTGGAAGACGAAGGACTCCTTGCCGGGAGGGATGCGGAGCACGTGCACGCCGAGGCGGCGCAGGCCCACGAGGTCGCTCAACGAGTGGCCGTGGATCTCCGAGTTCGGGTTGAGCGGGTGCTGTTGCGACTGCTCGGTGGCGCGGGTGCGGTCGGCGGCGCGGGAGAGTGGGGATTTGGGGGCCGCGGGACTCTTCTCGGACAAGGGAGCCTCCTGGTGATGGAGCGGCCCATCTTGCCCGGACGGACGCGCTTCAGTCGAAATAGACGGGGCGGACGTGGAACTCCGGGTAGGCCTTCGCCTCGAGCGGCTTCCCGGGGCGGTGGACGAGCTTCATCGTCGCCCAGCGCAGGAGCTGGCTCGGGTTGCGCAGTCCCGGCAGGAGCACCCGCTTCTCCTCGCCGAGCCACGCCACGACGGCCTCGCGCTTCTCCGGCGTGCAGATGCCCCACTCGATGAGGCGGCTGAAGAGGAAGGGAATCCTCGGCTCATCCGGCGCCAGCAACCCGCAGCCGATGCCCACCGAGGACAGGACGCTGTCCGCCACGTCGAGGTAGAGCTCCACCTCGCTGGTGGCCTGGAAGGGTTCGAGCATGCGCTTCACGTCGGTGCGCCTGCCCGGCCAGCCGAGGCGCGAGAGGTATGCTCCCACCTTCCGGGAGGGAGTCGTCAGCACCAGCCGGAAGGTGCGTGTGCCTCGTGCATAGGTGGGGGCGACGTGCAACAGCGCGGCCCCGGCGGGAATCTCCTCGAAGCAGCGCGCCAGGGCGCGGCGGACTTCTGGTTCCAGCGGACCTTGCCCGAGCAGCTCCAGCGAGCGCCACACGGTCTGGCGGATGGGATGCGCCCTGGGCAGCGCGCCCCGTACCAGGCGGCGGTGGGCATAGTCGGGCTGCACGCACACGGTGGTGAAGGGCAACGGCTCATGCGGTGCGGGCCGGTCATGGTCGAACTCCAGCCAGATGCAGGGAACCGCCGCGTGGAGCGGGCCCTGTTTCGGAGCCCACTCCGCGCAGAGCGCGCGGACGCCGTCCCAGATGGGGCCGGAGCGCTCGGGAGGAGGTGCATCTGCCTCCTGTGCCAGCTCCTCTCCGCCCCAGGCGGGCGTGACGGTCCCGAGGAAGTCCACTCGAGAGGCCCCCGCGTCCAACCGGCACTCGAAGGAGAAGTCGCGCAGCGAGGGGAGCCGGTGCATGAGGGGCTCGAATCGAGCCATCGTTCGCCGGGGAACGAGCACCTCGGGGACGCGCGGTGCCATCCAGGCGAACGTCTTCGGGACCGAGGGAACCACGAAAGGTCTCCGGGGGCGGTGGGCCTACTTCTTCGGAGTCTTGCCCCGGGCTCCGCGCGTCGGAGTCTTCTTCGCGCCGGAGGTCTTGCTGGCTGGGGCCTTCTTCGTGCCGGCCGGGGTCTTGCTTTCGCTGCTCGCCTTCACCGTGAAGCCCATGCTGAGCGTGGAGCTCGTCTTCGTGTCGGAGGTGACGCGCACGGTGTACGGACCCGTCGGAAGGCTCGCGGGGAGCACCAGTGAGCCCGCGGCCTGGCTCTTCTCCTCGCCGGCTCCCGTCACGCTCTGGATGGTGATGGGCACCTTCTGGGTGTTGTTCTCGATGTTGGCCGTCATCGGCACCGTGAACCACTGCCCGGTGAGCGTCACCTGGAGCGTCTGACCCTGGCTGCCCGACGAGGGCTTGATGCTGAGGAGGTTGATGTCCGGGTAGACCCAGGTTCCGATGATGGGGGACTGGCTCAGCTCGTCCAGCATCGCGTTGAGGATCCGCTGGCGATTCCGGCTGTTGAACACGGACTGCTGCCGCGCCGAGAGGCCCGCCTGCTTCATCGCCTTCTTGGGGTTCTCGGAGAACGCGCGCTGTACCTTCTCGTCATTCTTGAGGTCGTGGATGAACTTCAACAGCATGGGAATCAATCCTTGGAGGTGGTCCCGCATCCCGGGACGGTGGCGTAGGAAGAGTAGATGTAGTCGCCGAGCTGGCAGTCCTGGTTGGCCATGACGACGTCCACCGAGAGGGGGTGGGTATAGGCGACCTGGAGCTGTTCGCCGGGCTTGAGCCGTCTGGCGAAGGAGATCCACGGCGCGCCCGGGACGGTAGTGTACTCGCGTGGGCTGAGCACCTTGCCGTTACGCGTCACCCGCGAGATGCCGCTCACGAGGGGCAGCGGGAGGGTGACCACCGCCTGGGGGCGGGTGAGGGTCGTGCTCCAGGACGCCGGGCAGGTGAAGCGCTTGCGCAGATCCGCCGCGTCGATGGACTGGATGAAGCCGCGGGAGAGGGGGCTGGAGGTGAGCGCGGGCTGGGAGGAGAAGGCGTTGCCCTGGCCCAGGTAGAGCTGGAAGAAGCCGCCGGTGAGCGACTGATCGCCCCAGGAACCTCCGAGCAGATCCGTCATGCCATCTCCGTTGACGTCCGCCAGCTTCACCCCGGAGCCGAGGTTGATGGGCGTGGACGTCCACACGGGCTGGCCGGCGTCGGGGGCGGGGACATAGGCCTCGTAGCGGGGCGGCGTGCCCCCATCGCCGCTCTGGATGGCCTGGACGTTGTTGCGTGAGACGACGAGGGTCCACGTGCCCTCAGTGCCCAGGGGTCCCGCGGAGAGGTAGGGCACCAGCTCTCCCTGCTGGGAGCTCCACGCGGGCGTGGTGGGCAGGGAGATGCCACCGTCCGCGCCGAGGGTGCCCGGGAAGACCATCACCTGGGGCGCGCCGAGCACCAGGTCCAACAACCCATCCTGCTGCGCGTCCGTGAAGAGGATGCCACCGCCGAAGACCTCGGGCTTCGAGCGCCAGCCAGGGGTGGTGGAGAGACTCCCGCCCCGATTGAAGTAGATGCGCGCGGGGCCGCCGCCCGGTGGCGACATGTCCGACGCGGCCAGATCCAACTTGCCATCCCCGTTCGCGTCACCCAGCGCGCAGGCGAACGAGCTGTAGCGATCCTTCGAGCGGAACGAGGGGAGCTTCTCCAACGTGCCGTTCCGGTTGAAGTAGACCTTGACGCCGCCGCTGCCGTAGGGCGGGGCGAAGGTGGACACCGCGACATCCAGCCATCCATCGCCGTTGATGTCTCCCACGGCGAGGTTCATGTGGGCGTCCAGGTCCGCGGAGAGCCAGTCCGGACGCTGCATCGGGTTGAAGAAGTTGTCCCGCCGGGTGTTCAGGTAGACGGCGAGCGGCTGGAGCCCATCGTCGTTTCCGCTCGCGGTGATGAGATCCGGGTAGCCATCGCGGTTGATGTCCGCCAGGGCGAGCCCGGTCTCATAGAAGCCCATGGGCGCGCTCTTCAGGTCGGGCCGGGTGGCGTAGGGGACGGGGGGGCCACCGTCCACGGATGCGGAGTCCGCGGCGGCCAGTGCGAGCGAGGACAGGGACAGCAGCGCGAGCCAGTTCATCGGATTCACCGGCCCGTGAAACCAGGAGCGAAGGTGGCGGCCCAGCGCGCGGGCTCGGTGATGCCGTTCGCCGTCATCACCGCATGCGCCGCTTCCACGAGTGCGCGGCCCTCGTCTCCGCCGATGAGTCCTCCCTGATGGTGGCGGGCGATGGCCGCGTGGACCGCCATGCCCGCGGTCTCGAAGCCCTCGATGGCCGTGGACAGGTGGGAGCGCGTCCCAGCCGGGTCCCCTCGGAGACGGGCGATGCAGGCCCGGAGTAGATGCGTCATCGCCGCGGCGTCGCTCCGCCCCTGGCGTGAGAGCAGGTCCACGTCCTTCTCGGCGCTCGCGAGCAGTTTCTCCCGGAGGCTCGGGTTGTGCTCCGCGTGCGCGATTGCGCCGCACGCTCGCAGGGTATGCAGCTTCATCCGGCCCACCAGCGCGCGGAGGAGCTGCGCGGACTTCACCTGGGGCCACGTCTGGGTGATGCGCTGCCACGCCTGCGCGTGCTGTCCCTGGTAGAGGTCCGCCCAGGCCTCCACGATGAAGACGGTGATGTGATGGATGGTGCCCGTGCGCGGCCAGGCAGCGACGGCCTCACGCAGGCGTTGGCGGGCGCCCTCCGCGTCTCCGGTGGCGAGCAGCCCCAGGCCGGTGCCCAGCAGCGCCGTCATCTGCGAGTACACGTTGCCCTGTTCCACGGCCACGCGGTACCACTCCGCGCCGCGCTCGCGCAGCTCTCCCATCCGGTGCGTGGCTTCCAGGGTGATCATCACCACCGTGCGCGCCATGCTGCCCTCCCAGAGGGCATCCCGGTGGCTCTTGCGCATCCGCTCCAGGCCTTCATCCGCGCGCTCGAGCGCCTCGGCCCAGTTGCCCACGGTCAACGAGCGCACGCTGTTGAAGATGTCCGTCAGGCCGAGCAGGTCTGGCGAATTCAGCCGCCGGGCGAGCTCCACGCCTCGCTCGAGGTCGCGCGTGCCCGACTCCAGCGCGCTCTTGGAACCCTGGAACAGCCAGTTCCCGCCGAAAGCGATCAACGGGCGCGCCACGCGATGGGGCTCCCCCACGTCGAGCGCCAGCAGCAGGCCTCGCAGCAGGAAGAGCATGCCGCGCGTGGGCTCCACGTTGAACAGCGAGCGCCCGAGCGCCCAGAGCAGGTCGACGCGCTGGAGCTCCACGGGCGGCACCTCGGACTCGGCCCGCTCGGTGAAGCCGATGCCGCGCAGCTTGAGCCGGGCCAGCAGCCAGACGACCTCCAGCAGTGTCCTTGCGGTGGAGCTCGGGTAGCTCAGGCCGAGCCGCTCGAGCACCGGTCCCAGCAGCGCGAGACCGTCGTCGAGCCGTCCCCCCTCCAGATAATGTTCGATGGCGCGGCACTGGAGCTGCAACCGCTCGCCAGCGGGGGCGCTCTCGGCGAGGCGCAGGAAGATGGGGGCCGCCGCGGTGCCGTGGCCGGCGAGCACGAGGACTTCCGCCCGGGCCCGCTCCAGCTCGTGGCGGGGAGGGAGGCCGGAGACGGGTGTGCCCTGGCTCCACTCGAGGGCGAAACCATACAGCTCCGCGGCCCGGGTGAACGCCAGTGCCTCGCGGGCGCGCTCGGCGGCGCTGAGTGCGTAGAGGGACGCCCGCACGAGCTCGCCCGCTCCGTGCAGGTGCAGCGCGAGCCGCTCTGGATCTGTCTGGGGCAGGGCTTCGAGCACCTCGGCGAGCCGGCGGTGGTGACCCTGGACAGCCGGGGCCTGGAGCGTCTCCACGAGCCGCTCGCGAATGCGGTCATGGCTCACCTCCAGGTCCACGCCGCCGGGGGTCGCGCGGGTGCGCAGCAGGTGGGTGGAGCGCAGCAGGGCGAGCGACGACAGCGCGGCCTTCAAGGGCCGAGCCGCGTCCAGCGCGAGCGTCTGCTCCAGGGGATGGCCGGCCACCGCCAGGAGCTCGAGGAGCTGGCGTGCGTCCTCGGGCAACTGGTGGACACGCGCGTCGATGACTCGGCCCAGCGACAGCTCTCCCGAGTTGGCGCGCTCACCGTCCAAAGTGACGTAGCGCACGAACTCCTCGGTCAGCAGTGGGCTGCCCCCGGCTTCACGCGCGATGCGCTCGGCCTGGGCGCGTGTCCCGGCGTCCTCCACGCCCAGCCGCTCCAGGGCGAGGCGCGCGGACTCCTCCGGTGAGAGGGGCGGAAGCGCTACCTCCACGGGCGGCACCGTCCAGGACAGCGGCTCCAACAGTTGTCGCAGCGCCTCCAGGCACGGACTGTCTGCGGCCTCGTCGCTCCGGTAGCTGAGCACCAGCAGCAGCGGCGGTGCGGACGGCGGCGACAGCAGCTCCGCGAGGAAGCGGGCGCTGTCCAGGTCGCCCCACTGGAGATCATCCAGCAGCAGCACCAGCGGCTGGTGCTGGGCGAGTCGCCGCAGCAGTTCCTTCGACACGCGCACGGCGAGGGCACGAGCCAGGAGGGGATCCTCCGGAAGGGGTTCCGCGTGCTCCTGCGGCAGCAAGTCCTCGTTCAGCCGGAGGACGGGGAAGAGGCGGGCGAGAGCCTGAAACTGCTCCGGGATGACATCGCGCACCTGCTCGCGAGGGAGCTGAGAGATGGCGCGGCTGAGCGAGT
This sequence comes from Archangium lansingense, assembly GCF_026626635.1. GTDB lineage: Bacteria > Myxococcota > Myxococcia > Myxococcales > Myxococcaceae > Archangium > Archangium lansingense. Next base: position 10,411,998 of record NZ_JAPNKA010000001.1, on the reverse strand, counting down.
CCATCAGGCTGTCGAGGGCCTTATAGGGAACGGACTCCCGCTCGTAGCAGCGGCCAGAGACGACCAGGGCGCGTCCCTCGCGGCGCAGCTCCTGGGCGAAGGACTCGAGCAGTGCGCTCTTGCCCAGGCCAGCCAGGCCGTGGACGCGGGCCAGCACGGTTTCGCCCGCGGCGCTCCGCGAGGCAGCACCGCGCAGTGCGGCCAGCTCCTTCTCACGGCCCACCAGACGGAGCTCGCGAGAGGTGGGGGCCGGTGCCTCCGGGGTGCTTCCCCCGAGTCGGCGCACGACCTCGGCTCCAGAGGGGCGCGCGGCGGGGTCCTCGCGGAGCAGTTCCTCGCACAGGGAGACGAGGTCCGCGGGCGCGTCCACCACGAAGAGCGAGATAGGGGGAACACCGCGCCGCTGGGTCTGCCGCATCTCGTGCATCTGACCGGAGAAGGGCCGCTGCCCGGTGAGGGCCTCGTAGAGCATGACGCCCACCGAGTACCAGTCAGTGGCCTCGGTGGAGGGCTGGAGCGCCCACTGCTCTGGGGCCATGTACGGGGGCGAGCCGGCGAGGGGCTCGGGGGAGCCCATGACGGCGGAGGGGTACATCAGCGGCTTGGCGAGCCCGAAGTCGAGGATGACCACGCGGCCCTGGGGCGTGACGCGGACGTTGGAGGGCTTGAGGTCGCGGTGGATGAGGCCGGAGGCGTGGAGTGCGCGCAGGCCCTGGACGAGCTCCCGGAACACCTGGCGGAGGCGCTCGGCGTCGACGGTGCGGGTGGGAGCGGTTGGGACGACGGGAGCCTGAGAGCCGGTGGTGGCGGCGTTGAGACTGGTGGCGGTGTTCTCGTCCGGCGACGAGTTGCTCGAGCCGTCGCTCTGCTTCGTCTCGGAGCTGGGGGCGGAGGCGGCGGGCAGGGAGGTCCCGTAGGCGGGCATGCCGGGCGGGGGCGCCGCGGGGTGCCGCAGCGGGCTGGTGGCGGTGTCCTCGTCGGGTGACGAGTGCGTCATGCTCTCCGCCGAGGCTCGTAGCCATAGGTAGTCGAGGAAGGCGTGGCCCTCGATGAGCTCCATGGTGAAGAACCAGGTGGAGCCCTCGGAGAACAGCTCGTAGAGGGTGACGAGGTTCGGGTGGGCGAGCTCCGTGAGCAGGCGGAACTCCTGCTTGAAGCGGTAGAGCGCTCCGGGGGCGGCCTGGTGCAGCGTCTTGAGGGCTACCACCGAGCCCGTCCGCCGGTCGAACGCCTCGCACACGATGCCGAAGCCACCCACGCCCAGGGTTCGCCGGACCTCGAAACGCTCGTTGCCCGTGAAGCCTTGTAGTGCCGCGATTCTCACTGGCCCCTCCCCTGTGATGGCGTCGACGCTACACCACGCTCCCTGGGGCGGAAAATGAAGCGACGGGGAGGGGCTGGGTGGCAGTGCCCCGGCCAGCCTGGATCCACGCGCCTGCCTGCCCTTCATGCGAGCACCCCAGCCCATCCCGGAGGGGATAAGGTGGCCGGGACATGCTCTCGCTGCTCCGGCTCGTCTCCCTGCGTCACATCCTGGGTGCACCGCTGCGCACCGGCCTCACGGTGCTGGGCGTGGCCGTGGGTGTGGCGACCATGGTGGGGGTGATGTCCATCAATGGCTCGGTGCTGGACGCGTTCCGCTCGACGGTGGATGCCATCGCGGGGAAGGCGGACCTCACGGTGGCGGGCACCCAGGTGGGCTTTGACGAGTCCGTGCTGGAGCAGGTGCGGGCGGTGCCCGGGGTAGCGCATGCCTCGGGGGCGATGACGGTGATTGGCCCGGTCCAGGGTGCGCCGGGAGAGCGGCTCTACGTGATGGGGGTGGACCTGCTGGATGACGGCCACTTCCGCACGTACGAGGGCGTGGACAAGGACCTGGGCGCGCTGTCGGATGACTTGGAGTTCCTCAACTCGACGGACCGGATGCTGGTCTCGGAGCGCTTTGCGCGCGAGCGCGGGTTGAAGGTGGGGGACACCTTCCAGCTCATCACCGGGAGCGGGCCGCAGGACTTCGTGGTGCACGCGCTCATTCGCGAGGCGGGGCCAGTGAAGGCCTTTGGCGGCTCGGTGGGCGTGATGGATGTGGCGTCTGCACAGGCGGCCTTCGGGCGCGAGCGGACGCTGGACCGGATCGACGTGGCGGTGGACCCGCAGGTGGGCGTGGACGCGGTGGCGGAGCGTCTGCGAGCGGCCCTGGGCGGAGGCTTCGAGGTGGAGCGCCCGTCGCGCCGGGGAGGCTCGGTGGCCACCATGGTGCGCAGCTTCCAGATGGGGCTGAACCTGGGCTCCGGGGTGGCGCTGCTGGTGGGGGTGTTCCTCGTCTACAACACCATCGCCATCAGCGTGGTGCAGCGGCGGAGGGAGATTGGAACGCTGCGTGCGCTGGGGGCCACTCGCCTGCGCATCCGTTCCCTCTTCACGCTGGAGGCGTTGGTGCTGGGCGGAGTGGGGACGGTGCTGGGGTTGCCGCTGGGGGTGCTCGTCGGCCGGGCCGCGATCGGCTGGGTGTCCAGCGCCATCTCCAGCCTCTACATCCAGGTGAACGCGCGGGATGTGACGGTGGGGCCGTTGGAGCTGGGGCTGGGCGTGGCGCTCGGCGTGCTGGGCAGTGGCTTCGCCGCCCTGAGGCCGGCGTTGCAGGCCTCGAGCGTGCTCCCGGTGGAGGCGCTGCGCCGCGATGCGGCCCAGGGCGCGGGAGTGGGGAGCTCACACCAGTCCACGGTGCTGGGCGTGGGGTGCCTGCTGCTCGTCTATCCAGTCACGTGGCTGCCGGTGCCCGTGGAGAACCTGCCCGTGGGCGGCTACATCTCTATCTTCCTCGTGTTGATGGGGACCACGCTGCTGGCGCCGCAGGTGCTGCGCCTGCTCTGGCACGTCTACCATCGTCCGGGAGAGGCCCTGCTGGGGGTGAGTGGCCGGCTGGCGGCGGACAACTTCGCGCGAGCGCCCGCGCGTACGGCGGTCCCGGTGTCGGCGCTGGCCATCGGAGTGGCCATGTCGGTGTGCATCGCCGGCTTCGTGGGCTCGTTCCGGTCCGCCGCGCACCGGTGGTTGGATCAGTCAGTGCCGGCGGACCTCTTCCTCACCTCCGCGGCCCGCATCGCGGGCAGCCGCAACCAGCCCATGGCACCGGAGCTGGCGGAGGAGCTCGCGGCGCTGCCCGGGGTGTCCCAGGTGGACCGGGTGCGCGTGCTGCCCCACGACGTGCTCGGGCTGCGCGCGTATGTCATCTCCCTCACCCCCGAGATTTACGAGAGCCATGGCAAGCCCCAGCTCCTCGAGGGTCGCCTGCCCACGCGCGAGGAGCGGTTGGCCGGGCGGGTCATCATCTCGGAGAACCTCTCTCGCCGCAGGAAGCTGCACGTGGAGGACACCTTCGAGATGTCCACGCCCACCGGCGCGCGTACCTACACGGTGGCGGCGGTGGCGGTGGATTACACCTCGGACCAGGGCGTCGTCTTCCTGGCGCGCGAGGTGTACCAGGAGCACTTCCAGGACGACCGGGTAGACACCTTCGAGCTGTACCTGTCGGACCGCTCACGGCTGGACGAGCTGCGCCGCACCATCAGCGAGCGGTGGGGTGAGCGCCATCAGCTTTACGTGTTGAGCAACGCGGACCTCCGTCAGGAGGCCACGGCGCTGATCGACGAGGCCTTCTCCGTTTCCTATGCGATGGAAGTGGTGGCGGTGCTGCTGGCGCTGCTGGGGGTGGTCAACACGCTGCTGGCGGCGGTGCTGGACCGGACCCGGGAGATTGGCCTGTTGCGGGCGGTGGGAGCAGCCCGGTCCCACATCGTCCGGCTGTTCGTGGGAGAGGCTGCCTTCATCGGTCTGTCAGGAGGACTCATCGGAGCGCTTGCGGGCCTTTGGATGGGAGTCCTCATCACCGATGTGGTAGGCGGCCAGGCCACGGGATGGAGCTTCCCCTACATATTTCCAGTCCAGCTGGCGGTGGTCATGGGGGTTGCATCGACCCTGTGCGCCATCCTGGCCGGGCTGTATCCTGCGCGTCGTGCCGCCACCCTGAACGTGGTGGAGGCGCTCGCCTACGAGTGAGTCCCATGGCTGCCAACCTGCAGAGTCCCTTCCACATCCTCCTGGTCGAGGACGAGCCCGTCATCCGGGAGCTCGTACGTTCCATGTTGAGCGACGGGGCCGTGGAGGTGGTGTGTGCGGCCAATGGCATCGAGGGTCTGAAGCTGGCCAAGAGCCGCCCCTTCCAACTCGTGCTGATGGACGTGGTGCTGCCTCAGCTGGACGGCATCTCGGTGTGCCGGATGCTCAAGAGCGATCCCACGACGTCGAAGGTGCCGGTGTACATGCTCACCGCCAAGTCCAAGAAGTCGGACATGGAGAGCGCCACGATGGCGGGGGCGGACGGCTACATCCAGAAGCCCTTCAAGGGCGCGGAGCTGATGGCGCTGGTGGACCGGCTGCGCAGGACGGTCTGAGCGCGCCGGGCTCGGCTCAAGGCAGGCGCGGGTGGAGGTAGCGCGCCAGTAGCAGGAAGTGGTCCCAGTCCAGATCCACGAACTCGAGCGCCACGCCATGCGCCTCACGGCGGACGATGGTGCACGTGGTGTCGATGTCCCCGATGCCGGGCAGCGGCAGCGTGAGGGAGAGCTGCTTCGTGGTGTCGGGGGGGTGGCCGTGAAGGAACAGGCCCGCCATGGACAGGTCGCGCGCCTTGACGAGCACGGTGCGCTCGCCCAGGCGCACCTTCACCATCCAATTGGCGTCCACGCGCGGGTGGTAGCGCGCCACGGGGCGGGTGGGGATGCTGGACGGCGTCATGGGGAGCTCCTCTGAGGTGCGACAGGGGACTACGAGTCTGAAGCAGCCCTGGGAGGCCGCAACTTTTCGTCCGGAGCCGTGCCCGTCCACCTGACCGTCCACGTGCGTGGATGCACGCTCCACGATGTGGAGGGTTACCTGGGTGGGGGGAGTCGCCATGTGCCCGGGATGACTCGGCCCGCCGGTTGGCACGCCGGCTGAAGAAGCCCAAGCACATCCCAAGCGCAGGAGGCTTCACGTGGAGAACGGCAACAATCGGATTGGCTCGCTGTCCATCACCCCCACCGTGGCGAGGCAGACGCCGCAGAACGACTTCGGCACGGTGTTCGCGCGCGCGGCGCAGGAGGTGGTGAAGGTGGGGGCGGGAGTCGCGGCGTCGATGCTGCCGGGGGCTCCGATGGTGAGCGCGGCGGTGGCGAGTGTCAGCTCGGTGGTGTCATCGACGGCGTCGTCCGTCCGGGGCGCGTCGACGCTGCCGGTGTCTGGCGGCTCGGGCGGGGTAGGGGGCACGGCGGGGCAAGGGGAGCAGTGGGACCTGCTCGCGGCCCAGAAGGAGATGCAGGCCGAGGGGGCGAAGATGAACCTGGCCTACATGAACCTGCAGAACGAGATGCAGGCGGAGAGCCGGGCGCACAACGCCATCTCCAACATCATGAAGGTCCGCCACGACTCGGCGAAGGCCGCCATCAACAACATTCGGTAGGGGCGAGCCATGGCCATCGACAAGGTGGGGGCGATTGGCGGGGCGGGAGCGACGCCCGCGCTGGAGCCCTCGGGGAAGGCGCAGTTTGGCAAGGTGCTGGAGGGGGTGAAGGGTCCGGCGAAGCAGCCGGGGCCTCGGGTCGCCACCGAGGGCAGTCCGCAACTGGCCTCCGCGGAGCGGACGGAGGCGACGCGCGGGACATGCAAGGCGGAGGGAGTGGAGAAGGCCACGGGCGGGACGGCGGAGGTGCGGGCCGGGGGACGGGTGGACTCGGTCCAGGCGGCGAGGTCTCAGCAGGCGGTGCAGGTGCTGGACCGGGTGACCGAGGCGCAGAAGCGGTTGGACAACCTCCTGGCACTGGCCGAGTCCGGCAGGTCGTTCTCCCCGGCCGAGCTGCTCGCCGTCCAGGCCCACGTGTACCGGGCGAGCCAGGAGCTCGATCTCGCGGGGAAGGTCGTCGAGAAGGCGACCGGTGGCGTCAAGCAGGTGCTGCAGACCCAGGTGTGAGGACTCCCATGGACTTCCGACGCTGTCTCTTCCTGCTGCTCCTGTGCGCCACCGGGTGCCGGGAGCGCATCCAACACGGCCTGGACGAGCGCCAGGCCAACGAGTTGCAGACGGTGCTCGTCGAGCGGGGGTTCGACGCGCGCAAGGTGCCCGAGGCGGGCAAGAAACCCACGTGGGCCATCGAGGTGAATGAGGAGCAGTCTTCGGACGCGGTGCGGATCCTCGCCGAGCTGGGGCTGCCGAGGCCCACGGCGGACGAGGGCTGTGACGTCTTCGGCGGAGGCGGGCTGGTGCGGACGCCGGTGGAGGAGCAGCTCTGCCGGGTGAGGGTGATGGAGCAGGGGCTGGAGAAGACGCTCCAGACGGTGGAGGGGGTCCTCCTCGCGCGCGTACACCTGGTGGTGCCACCGCCACCGAGGCCCGGACAGCAGCCGGTGCCCGCGAAGGCCTCGGCGATGCTCCGCGTGGCGCCGGGCTATGCGGAGACGATCAAGGGCTCGCGGGAGCTGCTGAGGTCGCTCATCGCGGGAGGCGTGGAGGGGCTCTCCTCGGAGTCGGTGTCCCTCATGGTGGACGAGGTGTCCACGCGGGTGGTGGCGCCTACGCCAGGGACTTCTCCGCTGACCCGGCTGCGGGTGCTGCTCGCGGTGTTGTCCCTGGCGGTCACGGGGCTGTCCGTGGGGTTGATCCTCATGACGCTGCGTCTGCGGCACTATCGAGCCAAGGCGGAAGCGAAGTCCGCGGCTCCTCCTGCTCCCGCGCGTCCGGTGGTGACCCCGGGGGCCGCGCGCAAGGTGGCGTGAGCTTGCAGGGAGGGTGAGCCATGGAGGTGACGCGTATCGAGCGTCCTGGTGCGAAGACGCCAGGGCCGGAGCAGACGGTGGCACTTCGGGTGCCCAAGAGCCCGCCGCCGGAGCCCGCGAAGAAGCCGACGTACCCGGAGCCGGCGAAGAGCCCGCCTCCGGTGTCGCTGCCCCTGGAGCGGATTGCCCTGGTGGCGCTCGTTTTCGGGCGGGAGCGGGCGGGAGCGCTGCTCGAGGGCTTGCGGGGGTCCGAGGTGCAGCAGGCGAAGAACCACCTGGCCGGGTTCTCCGCGCTCTCCTCGGCGAGGCGGCAGGCGCGGGTCGCGGTGGAGTTCGGAGTGAGGCCGGATGCCGCGGCGAGGCTGCGGGCGGTGATGGAGGAGGCTCCAGAGGTGCTGAGGCAGGAACTCTTCCGGAGGTTGCCGCCCTATCACCGCAGCCTCTTCCCGGAGCGCCAGGTGGAACCGCCCGACGCAGCGGCCACTCCGGCGGTGTGCGCATTGGCCGAGCGGCTCATCCGCGAAGCCACGCGCTGAGACTCCCCGTCCCGACTTGGGACGACCCCTGACATTCAACCCCTCGTTTTCGCGGGCACGGCCGTTGGCATCGGCCGTGAACAGGAGCGGTGCGTCCGCGGCACGGAGCAAACCATGCAGAGTCCTTTCGGAGAGAGCAGCCAGTCCACGACGTTGAAGCCGATGAAGCTGCGCCGACTCGGCACACGCCGGCTGTCGCGGGCCCACGTGACGCTGAATGAGCGGCCCCAGGTGGTGCGGCTCGCGCGGCAGGCACTCCAGGGCGTGTGCGACGCACTCGGCCGGGAGCTGGGGTGCCCCGTACGAGCGGAGGCGCGGTTGCTGGAGGCTGTGGTGATGCCGGCGACGGGGCTGGCGCATACGGCGGCCTTCGCCCTGGTGGACCTGTCGGCGACGGGAGGGATGGGGGTGCTGGAACTCGAGCCGCTGGTGCTCTTCGCCGCGTTGGAGCGCCTGGCGGGGGCGGGGACGAAGCCCGGCCCCACCACGGAGCTGACGCGCCTGGAGGAGGCCTCCTTTGCCTTCCTGGGCCTGTCGGCGCTGTACGCGCTGCGCGGCCAGGCGGAGCTGCAACGGCGGTTCGGTCCGCGCCTCGTGGGGGTGACGATGAGTCGCACGGAGGCGTTGGCGCGCCTCGATGCCCGGCAGCGCCACCTGGGCATAGAGCTGACGGTGACAGTGGGGCAGACGACGGCGGGTGGGCGGCTGGTACTCCCTGCGGTGGTGCTCGAAGGGGCGCTGAAGGAGCTGCCGGCGGAGCGTGATGCGGAGCTTGCCCCTGAAGTGCTGGCGGCGCGGTTGGAAGCCCGCTGCTTCGTGGGCTGCACCTCACTGCCGCGTACGGCGCTGGAGTCGCTCGGGGAGGGGGACGTCGTTCTCTTTGAAGGGATGCGGCGGGAGGGCACGGACCTGTTCGGTCCCGGGCGCCTCGTCCTGCGCGGCTTCGAGCTGATGGGGGAATTCACCCCCGAGGGTTTCTCGCTGAACCACGCGCGTAAGCGCGAACTTTTCCAGGAGTCGGACATGGCGACCGTAATCGAGCGGAGCGAGGGCATGCCCCCGCTGCCGGTGGAAGTGGAGATCGAACTGACGAGGCTGCTGCTGCCGCTCTCCGAGCTGGCGGGGCTGAAGCCGGGCGTACTGTTGCCGCTGCGCATCAACGCGAGCGAGCCGGTGCTGCTGCGAGTGGGTGACCGGGTGGTGGCTCGGGCGGAGCTCGTGGACATCGAGGGCGAGGTGGGGGCCCGCATCCTCACCCTGCTGCCGTGAGCGCGCCCATGAAGACCCTGTTCGATTCAGTGTCTCCGCGGAACAAGCTGCTCCTGGCACTGGGGCTCGTGCTCGGGCTGGGCGCGCTGGCCCCGATGGGAGGAGTGTCGGCGGCTGCATTGGCCCGGGGGCTGCTGGGGGCAGTGGCCCTGGTTGGCCTGGGGTGGTGGCTGGTGCGGCGTGGCCGGACCGACGCCCGTTTCGCACTCACCGAGCGCATGAGGGTGGTGTCCCGGACGGGTCTGTCCCAGCGTTGTGGTCTGGCTCTGGTGGAAGTGGAGGGGAGCCGCTACCTCGTAGCCTTCGGGGACTCCTTCGCGGAGATCCGCCGGGCGCACGCGCCGGTGCGAGTGAAGTCCCGGTCGCGGCGGCGCACGGTGGCCCGCTCCTACGAGAAGGAGACCCTGTCATGAGCCGCGCATTGCTCGTACCAGGCCTGCTCGTTTCCGGTGTGGCCTCAGCGGCGGAGGCGTCACTCTCGCAGCAGTCCTTCGCCGGCAGCCCATTGTCGATGATGGGGATGCTGGCGCTGATGTCGCTGCTTCCCTTCGCGGTGCTGATGCTGACCAGCTTCTCGAAGATCGCCGTGGTGCTGTCACTGGCACGTTCGGCGATGGGGACGCAGCAGGCGCCGCCCACCATTGTCCTCACTGGGCTCGCCGCGGTGTTGACGGGGCACATCATGGCGCCGGTGATGGAGCGCATGTACGACGCGGGGCAGGCCGTCTACCAGGATGTCGGCTCCGGTGAGCAGATTCTCAGCGCGGCGGGCAAGGTGGCCGAGCCGCTGCGTGTCTTCCTGGTGAAGCATGGCAGCCCGGAGGAGCGGGCCAGATTCCTGGACCTGGCGCGCGAGCTGCGGCCGCCGGACGAGGCTGGCGAGGTCCACGAGGACGACCTGTTCGTGGTCATTCCGGCCTTCGTCATCACGGAGCTGACAGAGGCCTTCCAGATTGGCTTCCTCGTCTTCCTCCCGTTCCTGGTGCTGGACATGGTCATCGCCAACGTCCTGCTCGCGCTCGGGATGCAGTCGTTGTCGCCGAGCCAGGTGAGCCTGCCTTTCAAGATCCTCCTCTTCGTCGCCGTGGATGGCTGGGCGCTGCTCGCGCGGGGCCTCATCCTCGGCTACCGGTGATGCCATGACTCAGGACGTCCTGCTCGCGCTCGGCCGCGAGGCGTTGCTGCTGATGGTGCTTGCCTCGCTGCCGCCCATCGGAGCCAGCCTGGTGGTGGGGTTTCTGATGAGCCTCTTTCAGGCGACCACGCAGCTTCAGGAGAGCACCCTCACGGTGGTGCCCAAGCTGTGCGCAGCGGTGCTGTCGCTGGTGGTGGCGGGGCCGTGGATCGCCGGTCAGCTCACCCTCTTTGCAAACCACGTCTTGAGGGTCATTGCGGAGGTAGGCGGGTGACCCTCGAGCTCCTTCGTGCACACCTGGCGCCGCTGGGGCCGGGCATGGTGGCGGTGGCTTTGTGCTCCGCGCGCCTGCTGCCGGTGGCCTTTCTCTGCCCGCTTCTGGGGGGACAGGCGGCTCCGACGACGGTGAAGCTGGCCTTGGTGCTGAGTCTCGCGCTCTTCCTCCACCATGTCGCGGGAGTGTCCCTGCCGGAGCCGGTGGAGACACCGATGCAGCTGGCCGCTCTGGCGATGAAGGAACTCACCTACGGCACCTCCGTGGGGCTGGTGGCGGCGCTGCCTTTCGACGCGGCGCGGATGGGCGGGCGCTTCATCGACCTGTTCCGGGGTACCTCGGCGGAGGCGAGCCTTCCGGTGGCCGGGACGCGCGAGTCCGCCACGGGGGATGCGCTCTACCAGCTCCTCGTCGGGCTGGTGGTGACGGGGGGGCTGATGCCCGTCGTGCTCTCGGGGCTGGTGCGTGGCTTCGGGTGGGTGCGGCTCGGCGGGTACGTGCCCACCGAGGCGGCGGCGATGCATGTGGTGGGGCTCGCTGGGGGAGCGATGGCTACAGGGCTCGCGGTGGGAGCGCCCATCGCCGCGGCGGTGATGGCGGTGGACTGCCTGCTGGGCATGGTGTCGCGCGCCGCGCCCCAGGTGAACCTCCAGGAGATGGGGGCGCCGCTGCGCATCCTGGCGGGGGGCGCAGTGCTGTGGCTCGCGGTGGGGATTCTCTGTGAGCGACTGCTCGCGGGCTTCCTCTCGGTGGAGGGCGCGCTGTTTCGGCTCGGAGAGGTGGCGCGGTGAGCGAGAAGACGGAACAACCCTCGGCGAAGCGCCTGCGCGAGGCGCGCCGGAAGGGACAGATTCCGCGCAGCCGCCTCCTGACCTCCAGTGTGGTGACGCTCGGGGGGTTGCTCGGCCTCACCGCTTCAGCACCCGCGGGATTCGCGAGGCTGAAGGAGTGGACAGCCCGGTTGATGCTGCACCAGGAGCCCACGGGAGCATTGCAGGAGGCGGTGGTGTTGATGGCACTCCTGGTGGGCCCTGCACTCGGTGGAGCGCTGCTGGCTTCCATCGCGGTGTCCGTGGCCACGGTGGGCTTCGAGCTGAACACGGAGCACGTGATGCCCAAGCTCGAGCGCATCAACCCGGCGGAGGGCCTGAAGAAGCTCTTCAGTGTGAGACCGCTCATCGAGCTGGGCAAGGCGCTGCTCGTGACCGCGGTGGTGGTGTGGCTCGTCTGGAGCGCGGCGGTGGAGGCTGGACCGGACGTGCTCCGCACGGCCTGGTTGGAAGGGCCGCTGGGGCTGGAGCACATCATGGGCCGGCTGGGTCCGCTTACCGTCCGGCTCACGTGCGTCCTCGTGGTGCTGGGCGTGGGGGACTACGCACTCGCGCGCCGCAAGCACGTGAAGGACCTGATGATGACGCGCGAGGAGGTGAAGCGGGAGTACAAGGAGAGCGAGGGCGACCCGCACCACAAGAGCCAGCGCAAGGCCCTGCACCGCCAGTTGGCGGCGGGAGGCCCGGCACGTGGAGTGCAAAAGGCGAGCGTCGTGGTCGTCAACCCCACGCACATCGCGATCGCGCTTCGCTATGCCACGGAGGAGTGTGAGGCGCCCTATCTCGTCGCCAAGGGGCGAGAGGCGGATGCTCTCGCGCTGAGGCGGGAGGCCGAGCGGCTCGGAGTCCCGGTGGTCCGGGACGTGCCGCTGGCTCGCAGCCTCATCCACTACGACGTCGGGGAGGAGATCCCCGAGGAGCTTTACCAGGCCGCCGCGGCGGTCCTCCGGGCAGCGCAGGAGTCGCAGGACGTGGACGACCATCCACGGAGGCAGACGTCATGAACCGACTGATGAAGATTCTCATGAGGGCGCGAAAGTCCTCGGATGTGGTGCTCGCGGTGGCGATGGCCTCGGTGCTGGGTGCGCTCATCATCCCGCTGCCGCCCTGGCTGCTCGACCTGGGGCTGGCCATCAACCTGGCGGCGGCAGTGGCCCTGCTGGTGGCGGCGCTCTATGCCCGGGACGCGCTGAAGGTGACGTCCTTCCCGACGCTGCTGCTGTTCACCACGCTCTTTCGGCTCGCGCTCAACGTGTCGTCCACGCGGCTGGCGCTCGCGGAGGGACACGCGGGAGAGGTCATTCAGGCGTTTGGCGAGTTCGTGGTGCGGGGTGACTACGTCGTTGGCGCGGTCATCTTCGCCATCCTGACGCTGGTGCAATTCCTCGTGGTGGCCAAGGGCGCCGAGCGCGTGGCCGAGGTCTCCGCGCGCTTCACCCTGGATGCGATGCCGGGCAAGCAGATGTCCATCGACGCGGATCTGCGCGCAGGGGCCATTGATCAAGCGCAGGCCCGCCGCCGGCGCCGGAACCTGGAGCGCGAGTCACAGATGTTCGGCGCCATGGATGGCGCGATGAAGTTCGTGAAGGGAGACGTCATCGCCGGCCTGGTCATCGTCGCGGTGAACCTCCTGGGAGGCATCTGCATTGGCATCCTGCAGAACGGAATGACGATGGCCGAGGCGGCCTCCACCTACGCACTCATCGCCATCGGCGACGGGCTGGTGTCGCAGATTCCCTCGCTGTGCATCGCGGTGGCGGCGGGCCTCGTCGTTACGCGCGTGGCCTCGGAGAAGGAGGACGACTCGCTTGGTGCGGAGATCGGCTCGCAGCTCTTCGGCGAGGCCAAGGCGCTGTGGGTGGTGGCCGCGCTCTGTGTGGCTCTCGCCGCGATGCCGGGGATGCCGCACCTGACGTTTTTGGGGCTGGGGGCGGCGCTGGGAGGACTCGCATATGGCCTCACTCGGATGAAGGCCGCCGTGACGGAGGAGGAGGCTGCCGCGGCACAGGCCGAGGGCAGACCCGAAGCAGGGGAGGCGGCACGGGGCGGGCCGGGAGCGCCTCCCGAGAGCACGGGGATTCCGGTGGGGGTTGCTCCGCTGACGGTGGATCTCGCGCCGGACCTCACCCCGCTGGCCCAGGAGCAGGGGAGTGCGTTCGTGCACCAGGTGCTCAACCGGGTACGGGATGAGGTCTTCTACGAGCTGGGCGTGCGCGTGCCGGGCATTCGGGTGCGGACTGATGCCGCGTACCTGCCGGCGGGGACCTACCGCATCTTGCTCGACGAGGTGCCCGCGGCGATGGGACAGGTGGTGCCCGGGGCGCTCTACGCACTGGCACATCCGGAGGAGCTGGCCTTCCTGGAGCTGAAGGCGGAGGCCGCAGTGGAGCCCTCCACTGGCAAGCCCATCAGCCGCGTGTTGGCGGATGCTCGCGCACGTCTAGAGATGGCACAGGTACCGCTTCGGAGTGCCGGGGAGCTCATCTCCGAGCATCTGCGGAGCATCATCCGCGCCCGGATGGCGGCCTTCCTCGGCATCCAGGAGGTGCAGGGGTTGCTGGACGGACTCGAGGCCCAGGCTCCCACCCTGGTGAAGGAGGCGCTCCAGAAGGTCCCGCTGCCGCTGCTCACTGAGGTGCTGCGCAAGCTCGTGGAGGAGCAGGTGAGCATCCGGAACATGCGCGCCATCCTCGAAGCGCTGGTGGCCCCCACGACGGAGGGGGATGCCATGGCCCTGGCCGAGCGCTGCCGCCAGGCGCTGTCGCGCTACCTCAGCCACAAGTTCGCCCCGTCCGGGCCGCTCTTCGCCTATCTGGTGGATCCGGAGATCGAGGAGACGCTGCGCTCTGGCGGGCCACGTGGGCCGGCGCCCTCGCCCGAGCGGGTGGCGGAGATTCTGGAGGGGGTGAAGCACATCGCCACGGGAGGGCAGACGGTGCTGCTCACCGCTCCCGACGTCCGGCGGACGCTGCGCAAGCTGTGCGAGGGGGCCTTCCCGGACGTCGCGGTGCTCACCTATGGCGAGCTGGACATGAACCTGCAAATCCGCCCGCTGGGGCGGCTATCACCCGTGGCCCTGGGGCGCTGAGCAGCGGCTAGTAGGTGCCGCTGCCGCTCTTGGGATCGAAGGAGATGTCGGACTGCGGGGTCTGGGGCGCCGGCCGGTTGACCCGGTCGCGCAGCTCCTTGCCCGTGCGGAACAACAGGCCCCGCTTGGGCTTCACGGGGATGATCTGCCCCGTCTTCGGGTTGCGGCCCTGGTAGCCCTGGTAGTTCTTCACATGGAAGGCACCCAGCCCGCGGATCTCAATGTTCTCCCCGCGGCAGAGCGCCTCCTTCATGGACTCGAAGATCGTCTCGACCGTGGCCTCGGCCTGTTTCTGCGTCATCCCCTTCTTGGCGACGAGGACGTTGATCAGATCGGACTTCAGCATCGCGCGCTCCCGCAAACCGCGTAACCCCTCGGAAACAGGGCGCTTGGCCCGTGGTCGAATCCCGGAAAGATAACAGAACGGATGCGACGCGCAAGGCGTGGGGTCCGCCAACCTCCTAGAAACGTTACGGATTTCCGTTTTCCGCCACAGTCTTGGCCGGGACTGGAATCGAGGCGGCCGCCGCCTGGGTCTCCGCCAGCCCGGGGCGCACCAGGATGGCGAGGTCCAACCACCGGGTCCGGCGCAGCACGTCGAGCCCGGCCCGGTCCGACTCCAGGAAGAAGGCGTCCAGGACCTCGAAACCGGGGGCTCGCGGGGCGTTTCGGGCTTCGGGCTTCACGGGGTTGTAGACGCCGTGGACGGCGAGGGTCAGGTCGGCCAGGGTGAGCTCGGCTGGAGCACGGGCTGGCAGGATGCCCCCCCGCCGGTGTCGCTCGAGCAGGCCCGCTCGTTCGAGGTCATCCACCACCTCGTGGACGAGCGACTCGGCAACCCGGAGACGCAGGGCCAGGTCCCGAGGTTCGGGCGGGGTTCCGCCGTCGAACCAGACGAGCGTGGTCTCCTGGGCCACTCGGGCGGCCACCAGCTCCCGGGCGCGCGGGTGGGCACCGAAGACCCAGAGCGAGTCTCGGAACGTGGCGTGCTCCACCGCGTAGGAGAGGCGGGCGCCGATGAGGAAGAGGAGCCAGTCCACGTACAGCCACGCGAGGAACATGGGCAGGGCGCCCAGCGAGGCGTAGAGCGGGTTGTGGCGGAAGCTGTACGCGGCGATCCCCGTGTACACATGCCTCGCCACGCTCCAGGCTGCGCCCGCCACCAGCCCGCCCGAGAGCGCCGAGCGCAGGCGCAGGTGGGTGTTGGGCGTCACGTAGTAGAGCAGCGTGAGCCCCCCTGCCGCCATGAGGGGAGACAGGGCGCCGAACGTCAGCTCGAAGAGGTCCAGGACGAACGGGGTGTGGGTGCCCTCGAGGATGGAGCGGACCACGCCCGTCCCCGCGAACGAGATGGCCAGCATCAGCGGCCCCAGCAGCAGCAGCCCCGCGTAGACGAGCCCGCGCACCAGCCAGGAGCGGTGGTTCTTCACGCCCCAGATTTCGTTCAGCGAGACGTCGATGTTGTGCAACAGCGAGCCCGCCGAGAAGAGCAGTCCGAGGAAGCCCGCACTTCCGATGGCCGTCGTGTGGCCCGGCTCCAAGAAGCCCTCGAGGAAGGCCGCCGACTCTTCGCGCACGCCGGGAGCCATCACCGCGAAGATGAGCTCCCGCAGGCGGTGCTGGAACGACTGTTGGTGGTAGGCCCCCAGCAGGGCCAGCACCACCGTCAGCAGCGGCACCAGGGAGAAGACGCTGATGTAGGTGAGCGCCGCGGCCCGCAGGCGGATGTTCTCGCCCTGGAAGCCCCGTGCGAGGCCGCGCACCGCCAGGAAAGTGTCGGTCGCGAAGCGGCCCATTCGCGTCCGCTCCAGCGGAGCCCAGGTAAGCCGGGCCCACTGAAGCGCGCTAGCGCGCAATCGCAGGAGAAAGAGGGGGGTGAAGGGCCGCATCCGAGGGGACGCCAAGGCTATCCAATGCCAGGGATGCTCGGCCAGGGGGAGGGGGGCTCGTGGCCCGCGGTGGGTGCTCCACGGCGGGCCCGGCACCCTCACCCCGTCCCTCTCCCAGGGGGAGAGGGGATGTCGGGTTCAGCTATTGCCGCCGGACTCGTTGCCGCCGTCAGACGACTTCGGCGGTGTACCGCCCGCGTTGGGCTGCTCGCTCGCCTGGCCCTGCTGCGCCTGCTGCTGCTGTCCACGCCCCTCGCGCTGCTCGGGACGGCGCTGCTGCTCGCCTCGGTTGCGGTCGCGGCCACCACCACCCCGCTCACGGTCGCGGTCGCGGCCACCACCACCCCGCTCACGGTCGCGGTCACGGCCACCACCACCCCGCTCGCGGTCGCGGCCACCACCACCACTCCGCTCGCGGTCACGGTCACGCTCACGGCCGCCCTCGCGGAAGCCGCGCTCGCCTCCGCCGCTCTCGGGCCGACGCTGCATCGACAGCTCGCCATCACCCGAGCCCGGCGACGAGGCCACCTTGTGGTCCCCGCCCTGCGCGCTGCGGCCGTAAATGTCGTACTGCTCGCGGTGGTAGTTCTGCTGCGCCTTCACCTGGATGGACTTGTTGTAGCGGTCCATCAGGTGCCGCAGCTCCTGCCGCTCCTCTCCCTGGAGCAGCCGCGCCACCTCGGCGTTGCAGTTGATGACCAGCGTGGGGTCCTTGTAGCCCGGCGCCTCGCGGCGGATCTCCCCGAAGATTTCGTAGGCCACCGTGGTCGCCGTCTTCACGAAGCCCTTACCGTCGCAGTACGGGCAGTCCTCGTGCAGCACGCGGCCGATGGACTCGCGCACGCGCTTGCGCGTCATCTCCACCAGGCCCAGCTCGGAGATGCGCAGCACGTTCGTCTTGGCCTTGTCCCGGCCCAGCGCCTCCTGCAGCGACTTGAAGACCTTGTCCCGGTTCTGCGGCTTCTCCATGTCGATGAAGTCGCAGATGATGATGCCGCCGATGTTGCGCAGCCGCAGCTGGTAGACGATCTCCTTGGCCGCCTCGACGTTGATCTTGGTGATCGTCTCCTCGAGGCTCTTCTTGCCGACGTAGCGGCCCGAGTTGACGTCGATGGCGGTGAGCGCCTCGGCCTGGTCGATGATGAGGTAGCCGCCGCTCTTGAGCCACACCTTGCGCTGGGTAGCGCGCTGCAGCTCGTGCTCAATCCCGTAGGCGTCGAAGATGGGCTCGTCCGACTCGTGGAGCACCACCCGGTCCTTGAGCGCCGGGTCCTGCGCATTCACGAAGCCGAGGATGCGCTCGTACTCCTCGCTGTCATCGACAACGAGCTTCTCCACGTCGTGGGCGAAGAGGTCGCGCGTGGCGCGCAGGATGAGGTCCAGGTCCGGGTGCAGCAGGCCGGGGCCACCGCGCTTCTCGTTGCGGCGCACCACCTGGTTCCACACCTCGATGAGGAAGCGGATGTCGCTCTCGAGCTTCTCCTGCGGCACGTTCTCGGCCACCGTGCGCACGATGAAGCCCGTCCCGGGCGGGCGCAGCCGGTCCACGATTTCGCGCAGGCGCTTGCGCTCCTTCTCGTTGGAGATGCGGCGGCTGATGCCCACGTGGTCCACGGTGGGCATGAACACCAGGTGGCGGCCCGGGATGGAGATGTGCGAGGTGAGGCGCGCGCCCTTGGTGCCAATGGGGTCCTTGGAGATCTGAACCACGACCTCCTGGCCTACCTTCAGCAACTCCTCGATCTTCGCCGTCTTGCGCGGCTTGGACTTCTCCTCGTCGCGCTTGCGCTGCTGGTCCTCGCGCTGCTTGCGGGCCTTCTCCTTCTCCTTCTCCCGCTCGCGATCCTTCTGGTCGCGGCGTGCCTCACGGGCCTCGCGAGCGGCCTCGCGGTTCTCGCGCGGGGCCCGGCGCTCACCGGCGGCCGTCTCGGTCCGGGGCGCGGCGGCCTCGGTCGGGGCGGCGGGGGCCGGGGCGGCCGACTCGCTCGGGTTGGTGGCCGACTCGGGAGGCAGCGCCAGGGCCACGGAGCCCTCGGTGGCGGGCGTCGACTCAACCGCCTCCGGGGTCGCCTGAGCCGTCGCGCTCACGGGCGCGGACTCCACCGGGGCCACCGACACCTCAGAGCTGCTCACCGGCTCAGCGGGGGCAGAGACGGACACCGGCTCGGCGGGGGCGGACACAGACACCGGCTCGGCCGGGGCCGCCACGGATGCAGGCTCGGAGGCCGCCGACACCGGCTCGGCCGCCGCGGAGGCCACGGGCGTCGGCTCCTCGGCGCGACGCTCCTCGGTGGGATGCTCGGGCTCCTCGAGGGCGTGGGGCAGGTCGCCACCGGCGGTGTGCTCGTGAACCTCGGCTTCCACCTCGGCGCCCGACTCATGGGCAGCCTCGGCAGCCACGGCCTCGGACTCCTCAGGGACTTCCGGGGCGTCGTCGTGCTCACCCTCGGTCAGCTCGAACTGGGCGCGAGCGAAATCCGGGTCGTAGACGACGTCACTGACGTAGAGGAAGGCCGCCTTCTCGAGCCCGATATCCACAAAGGCCGCCTGCATGCCCGGGAGTACCCGGACAACGCGGCCCTTGTAGATGTTTCCGACGATTCCCTTGTCCTTCTTACGCTCGAGGTAGAACTCCGCGATGTGCCCACCTTCGACCAGGGCCACGCGGGTCTCCCGGCCCGCCGCGTTGATGACGAGGATGCTGCTCATTGACGAATCCTGGGCGCGCGCGCGGATGCGTGAGCTCCGGCGGACGGGAGGCGACGGCGTCTCCCGCTTCCGAGCGCGCTGCGAGGGGAGAGGTGGCCCCGGGTCCTCGGTGCGCGCGGACGCAGGACGGCCCGGTTCTCCGGGGTCCGGCTGTCTCCGCGCGGGTGAGGGTTGTGGGGACCAAGACCTGCTCCTCCGAGTTCATGTGGCCCCGCGGGCACCCTGCCGGGCGGGGACTTACTTCCAATCGAGCGTTCCGATGTCCCCTGGCGCGCCTACTGCCCGTCCTCTTCCTTCCACACCCGGTCGGAGCCCTTCCGCGGGCGCCTTGGGGGGGAGACAGAGATCCGGTGCAGCGGCGCCCCCTGGTGTCCTGGGAACGCACCCGTCTCAAAAATCAAGAATCCACTTGGACCCCGAACGCCCCACCCCTGGCGGAACGTTCCAAGGCCCGAAAACAGCAAAAGGTTTTCACGCCTGATACGACCTGTAAAGGCGAGACATGGAAAATGTCGGCCGTTCGGCAGCCCGCCCGGCCGCCCCTAGGCTTGGGCGGTGGGGGCCCGTTTCCGGTTCTCCGGCTTATCCAGCCGTCCCCGAGGGCGGCGCACCAGGCGTAGGCCCGTCCAGGTGCTGTCGATGATGCAGATTTTGTTGTCTACCAAACCAATGTCGAGCGCGGCCTGACGGATGAAGTCCTCGGAGAGGGCCGTCTTGATGCCCTCGCCGCTGGGCCAGCACACCCAGATGCCCCCGGTGAGGGCCATGGCCCGCGAGAGGGCCGGCAGGCGCTGGACCAGCTCGTGGGTGTCCTGGGTGAAGAAGAGGATGACGTCCAGTCCCGTCTGGGCAGTGATGAGGAACTCCACGCCCTCGGGCAGCGGGTTGAGCCGCTGGACAAAGCCCCTGGGGGGGTTGATGACGGAGACCTTGCTACCCGACTTGATGCCCAGCATGGCCGGCAGAGATGCCAGCGCGTAGGGAGTCATGAGCTGCGCTCCACGGTGAAGGTGCTGAATTCCCCACGCGCCGGTTCATCGGCGCGCTCCACGTCCGTTACACGGGCCTGGACAGGGCCGCGGTGACACCAGGTAACGAACGCCTCGATGGCCTCTGGCGCCCCCTCCACGATGGCCTCGACGGACCCATCCGAGAGGTTGCACACCTGACCCGTCAGTCCGAGACGCAGGGCCTCGGTGCGGGCGCTCTCCCTATAGAACACCCCTTGCACCTTGCCTCGAATCCGGAGGCTTGCTCGCCGCCTGTCCATAATTACCGGCCCCTCTACCCTCTGGCGTCGGACTGCAAGAGCTGCAGGAACGCCTGCTCGTCCAGGATTCTTACCCCGAGTTCCTGTGCCTTCTTCAGCTTGCTGCCGGCGTCCTCGCCCGCCACCACCATGTCAGTCTTGCGCGAGACACTTCCAGACACCTTGCCGCCCCGGCGCTCGATTTCCTCTTTGGCCTGGTCGCGGCTCATCCCGCTCATGCCGCCGGTGAGCACCACCGTCTTGCCGGCGAAGACGCCGCCCTTGACAACGCGGGGCGCGGCGGGAGTGACGCCCGCGGCCAGCAGCGCCTCGATGGCCTCGCGGTTCTGCGGCTCGCGGAAGAAGGAATAGATGACCTGGGCCATGGTGGGGCCCACGTCCTTGACGCGGGTGATGTCCTCCAGGCTGGCCTCGAAGAGCTGGCGCGCGTCGGGGAAGACCTCGGCGAGCGTCTTGGCGGTGGCCTCGCCCACGTGGCGGATGCCGAGCGCGTAGAGGAAGCGGGCCTGGGTGGTCTGCTTGGAGCGCTCGATGTTGGCCAGCAGGTTGTCGGCGCTCTTCTCGCCCATGCGCTCCAGCTCGAGCAGCCGGCCCTTGGTGAGGTGGTAGAGGTCCGCGAAGCTCTTCACCAGCCCCGTCTCCACCAGTTGAGCGGCCAGCTTCTCGCCCAGGCCGTCCACGTCCATGGCCGTGCGCGAGGCGAAGTGGCGCACCTTCTCCACCAGCTGCGCGGGGCAGGTGGCGCCCGTGCAGCGGATGATGGTGCCCTCGTCGTCCCGGACAGCCGCCGCGTGGCAGACGGGGCACTCGGTGGGGAAGACGAAGGGCTGGGCGTCGGCGGGGCGCTTGCCCTCCACCACCTTCACAATCTCCGGGATGACGTCACCGGCGCGGCGGATGAAGACGGTGTCGCCCTTGCGCACGTCCTTGCGGCGCAGCTCGTCCTCGTTGTGCAGGGTGGCGCGGCTGACGGTGACGCCGCCCACCTTCACCGGCTTGAGGTGCGCCACCGGCGTGAGCGCTCCCGTGCGGCCCACGTACACCTGGATGTCCTCCACCAGGGTCGCTTCCTCCTCGGGCGGGAACTTGTAGGCCACGGCCCAGCGCGGGCTCTTCGAAATCTGTCCCAGCCGCTGGCGCAGGTCCTCCTCGTCCACCTTCACCACCATGCCGTCCACCTCGAAGGGCAGGGCATGGCGGCCCTCGACGGAGGCGCGATACTGCTCGCGCACCCCCTCCACGCTCTGCGTGCACACGTACCGGTTCACCGGCAGACCGAGCGACTTGAGGTACTCGAGCTTCTCCGCGTGCGAGCGGAAGGCAGGGACGCCCTCGCCGGGTACGCACTCGTACAGATAGACGGAGAGCGGGCGCGAGGCGGTGATGCGCGGATCCAACTGGCGCAGGCTGCCGGCGGCGGCGTTGCGCGGGTTGGCGAAGAGGGGCTCGCCCTCCTGCTCGCGCGCGTCGTTGAGCTTCTTGAAGTCCTTCTTGGCAATGAAGACCTCGCCGCGCACCTCGAGCCCGCCGGGCACCTTCACCCCGTCCTGGGGCAGCATCTCCATGGGCAGGCTCCGGATGGTGCGCAGGTTGCTGCTGACGTCCTCGCCCTCGGTTCCGTCACCGCGGGTGGCGCCCCGGACGAACCGCCCCTGCTCGTAGTGCAGGGTGATGGCCAGGCCGTCGAGCTTGGGCTCGCACACGTAGGCGACCTGCGCCAGGCCCGTCTGGCGGCGGATCCGCTCGTCGAAATCGGAAAGCTCTTCGTCGTTGAAGACGTTGGCCAAGGAGAGCATCGGAGCTCGATGGACCACCTTCTCGAACTTGTCGGCGGGGGCGCCGCCCACCCGCTGAGTCGGCGAGTCCACCGTGATGAGGTCCGGGTGCCGGGCCTCCAGCTCCTGCAGCTCCCGCATGAGCCGGTCGTATCCCGCGTCGCTGATCTCCGGCGAATCGAGCACGTAGTAGCGATGGTTGTGGTAGGCGAGCTCGCGGCGGAGCTGCTCGATTCGGGCGGCGTCGGCGGTCTTCGAGGTGTTCACGGATGAAGGCTCGGCGGCTGGACTGAAAAAATTCGGGGCGTCGGCTGCCTGACTGGGCAGGAAGCGAGGATGCCTTGACAGCCTCGGAGGTGGTCAATAACCTCTTGCAGCGGCTCATGAGGGTGGTTGTCCCACCTCCAGGCCCCATCTCTTCCCAGCACTAGGTTCCATCACTCGTGAGGTCCCGGCAAGAAGGG
Organism: Archangium lansingense; assembly: GCF_026626635.1. GTDB lineage: Bacteria > Myxococcota > Myxococcia > Myxococcales > Myxococcaceae > Archangium > Archangium lansingense. The sequence goes on along the minus strand of NZ_JAPNKA010000001.1, from coordinate 10,389,952 downwards.
ATCCCGAGTGCCGCCCCGAGGGTGTGTCGCCAACCGCGTACCCCAGGGCGCCAAGCCAGCAGTATCCCCCCGCAAGCACATGGCCAAAGCCCGTTCCCCCAAAGAGAAGCTCCTGGTTCCCGTCGAAGTCGAGGACAAGCCCAAGCGTCGTACGACGCGGGCCAAGACGGCGGACCGGGACGACACCGAGAAGCCCGCACGCCGCCGGACGACGAGCCGTCGGGAAGAGGACGTTGAGTCCGACTCCGAGACGACCGAGGTCGTCGAGACGCCGCGCCCGGTGCTGACGCCGATTCCCTCCCATCCTCTTAGAGACGAGGAGTACCAGGAGGTCCGCGCCCATGCCGCACACGAGCAGGAGGAGCCCGCCGTGCAGCCCGCGGCTCCCGAGCCGTCCGAGGCGCCCGTGGTCACCGAGGTGACGCGCGACGGCGCCCCCATGCAGGTCATCAAGCTCAATGACCTGAAGCGGATGAAGATCACCGACCTGGCGAAGATGGCCCATGACTTCGGTGTCGAGGGCTACCAGGGCCTGAAGAAGCAGGACCTCATCTTCTCGCTGCTGTCGGGCATCGCGGACAAGAAGTTCGAGGTGCACGCCGAGGGCGTGATGGAGCTGCTCAGCGACGGCTTCGGCTTCCTGCGCAGCGCGGACAGCGACTACCAGCCGAGCCCGGACGACATCTACGTGTCGCCGTCGCAGGTGCGCCGCTTCAACCTGCGGCCGGGCGACACGGTGACGGGCCCCATCCGCCAGCCGCGCGAGGGCGAGCGCTTCTTCGCGCTGCAGAAGGTGGACAGGGTCAACTTCACGGATCCGCTGTCCGAGGCGGCGCGCGAGCGCATCCTCTTCGACAACCTCACGCCGCTCTATCCGACCCGCAAGCTCAAGCTGGAGCACGAGGGCTCGGAGATGACCACGCGCATCATCGACATGTTCTGCCCCATCGGTCTGGGCCAGCGCTGCCTGATTGTCGCGCCGCCGAAGGCCGGTAAGACGGTGCTGCTGCAGAACATCGCGCACGCCATCTCGAAGAACCACCCGGACGTCTACCTGATCGTTCTGCTGGTGGATGAGCGCCCCGAGGAAGTGACGGACATGGAGCGCAACGTGCGCGGCGAGGTGGTGAGCTCCACCTTCGACGAGCCGGCCACGCGTCACGTGCAGGTGGCGGAGATGGTCATCGACAAGGCCAAGCGCCTGGTCGAGCAGAAGTACGACGTGTGCATCCTCCTGGACTCCATCACTCGTCTGGCGCGCGCCTACAACACGGTGGTGCCGGCCTCGGGCAAGATTCTGTCCGGTGGTGTGGACGCCAACGCGCTGCACAAGCCCAAGCGCTTCTTCGGCGCCGCGCGCAACATCGAGGAGGGTGGCAGCCTCACCATCATCGGCACCGCGCTCATCGACACCGGCAGCCGCATGGACGAGGTCATCTTCGAGGAGTTCAAGGGCACCGGTAACTCGGAAATCGTCCTGGACCGCAAGCTGATGGAGAAGCGCATCTTCCCGACGCTGGACATCAACAAGTCCGGTACGCGTAAGGAGGAGCTGCTGCTGCCCCAGTCGGACCTCATCCGCATTACGGCGCTCCGTCAGGTACTGCACCCGTTCACGCCGATCGACGCGATGGAATTTGTGCTCAAGCACATGCGTCCGACGGCGTCGAACGCCGAGTTCCTCGGCTCGATGAACCGGTAGCACCGGTAGGGAGTCGACATATGCGCCGCACCCGCTCAGTGTCTCTGTCCGCCCTCGTGCTGGGGGCGGTGCTCGGATTGGCTGTCGGGTGCTCGCCGGTCGATCCGGACTCCTTCGGCAATCCGGCGCCGTTGTCCAACCGCATCTGCTACCAGGACTCGGATTGCACGGGGAACGCCTGCTGCGGGGAGGGGACCAACCCCACCCACGTGCAGGACGGGCCCAACTGCAGCAACGTGCGGTGCACCAACAACTGCCCGGCGGACATGCTCGACTGCGGGCGTTGCTACATCTTCTGCCGGGACTCGCGTTGCGAGGCCGCCTGCCAGGGCTGAGTTCTCTCCCCCTCCTCCCTCTCCCTCTGGGAGAGGGTCGGGGTGAGGGTCTGCCACTCGCTTTTCGCGTTGCCGTGATGCACAGCGTGGGGAGGGGAACACCCTCACCCTAGCCCTCTCCCAGAGGGAGAGGGGACATCCACAGTTACTTCGGCGACTCGAGGTGCACTTCACCCAGCTTGGGCTGCGCCTTGACGCGGGCGTAGTCGAAGCAGGCCACCACGATGGAGGCCACGGGCACCGCGAAGAGCGCGCCCACCAGGCCGAACATCTTCTCCCCGGCAATCAGGCTGAACGCCACGATGACCGGATGGATGCGCGCCGCCGAGCCCATGATCTTCGGGTTGAGGAAGTACGCCTCCAGCGCGTGGATGCCGATGATCCACAGCAGGATGGCGAACCCCTTCTGGAACCCATCCGCCAGTGCAATCAGCACGATGGGCACCGAGCTCAGGATGGTGCCGAAGATGGGGATGAGGCTGAAGACCGTGGCGATCGTGGCCAGCAGGAACGCGAACTTCACCCCGAACAGCACCAGGCCAATCCCCGTCAGGATGCCGTTGACCACGCAGATGGTCACCTGCCCACGCACCACCCCGGACAGCGAGCGGTCGATGCGCTCGAGCAGCAGGTTCGCATCGGAGGCGTACTCCACCGGCACCAGGCTGGTGAAGTACCGCACGATGGCCTGCGCATCGATGGAGAAGAACGCCGCCACCATCAGCATGAAGAACATCATGAACACGCCGGCCACCACCGACGTGATGATGTTGCGCGACACGGTGACGATGTCGCCCAGGTGCTCGCGCGCCAGGGCCGTCAGGTGCATCGCAGCGTCCTGGAGCGTCTTCTCCAGGTTCAGCGACAGGCCCGAGGTGGGCACGCCGGAGCGGATGTCCTCGGGCGTGGAGATGGCCAGCGGAATCCCGTTGGCGCGCAGCCAGTCCTCGGCGCGGTCGGCGAGCACGTGGACGCGCTCGGGCGTGAGCGAGTTGGCGAACGCCACCCCGTCCCGGCTGATGCGCGCCAGCTCCCGGTAGAGCTGCGGCACCATGGTGATGAAGAAGATGTACGCCACCAGGAAGAACAGGGCGTAGATGAGCAGGATGGCCACCCACCGGGGGATGTTCCGCCCTCGCACCTGGATCCGGCTGAGCCGCGTCACCAGCGGGTGCACCAGGTAGGCGATCAGCGCCGCGCTCGCAAAGGGCAGCAGCACCGAGTGGAAGAGGACCAGCACCGCCACGACGGTCAGCCACAGCCCCGCCAGGATGTAGAGGCGATTGCGGCGCTGTTCCGCCGGGATATTGAGCTCGTGAGGCTGCAGCATGCGCGGCTTATCGCAGAGGGGACGGCCAGTCTCAAGAGAAGGGCGTCTGAACCAGCCTCAGGCGACCTTCCAGGCGGTCGAGACACTGCAACATCAGCCGCCGGTTGACGCGTCCCTCCGTAGCCTCACCCAGGCCCAGCATGTGGTCCACGAGCCACCGGTTCAGGAACAGCAGCACCAGCCGGTCGGTGGGCGCCAGCCCCCGCTCCAGGTAGCGCTTGTTGCGCATGTAGTCGTCATACGCATCTATCTCCCGGGCCAGTTCCCAGCGCGACAGCCGGAGCGCCTCGTCATAGACGGCCCGGGCGGGGCGCGGGGGTGGCTCGGTGAAGAGCGTGGCGAACTGACCCCCCACGTCCAGGTCTATCTCCTGCACGGGCGGCGGCCATTGCTGGAGGTCCTTGGCGAGCAGCTTCGCCACCTCCTCCAGCATGTGGTCCATGAGGGGGACGGGCTTCGTCTCGAAGAGGTAGTCCCAACGCGAGGCCATACCCTCTACCTACTCCACCCCCACCCTCAGGTGAACCGCTCGACGAAGTTGCGCAGGATTCGTTGCCCGGCGGGCGAGGGAGCGAGCCCCGCCAGCAACCGGTTCACCCGCTCCCCGGGCGCATGGCCTCGGCTCGTTGCTTCGACCTCCAACTTGTCCGCGCGCGCCAGAATCAGCGCCCGCATGGCGGCGGGGTGCACCTCCGGGTGGAACTGTACGCCCCGAATCAGGGGCCCGAAGGCGAGTGCCTGCACGGTCGTGTTCGCGTTGCCCGCGAGCACCGTCGCCCCGATCGGGGCCTGTTCGACAATGTCCTCGTGGGTGGCCTGGACGGTGAGCCGCTCGGGCAAGCCGTGGAAGAGCGGATCCTCGCGTCCCGCCTCGCTCAGGGCGACCGCCACGGTGCCGATCTCCCGTCCCTGGGTGTTGCGCACCACACGCGCCCCGTGGGCGTACGCGAGCAATTGGTGCCCGAAGCACACCCCGAGCACAGGAATCCCCCGGGCCGCCGCGTCCACCATGAACTCCGCGGAGCGCTCCATCCACGGCTCCGGCTGCGTCACCGAGGCCGGCGAGCCGGTCATCATTACCGCGTCATAGCCCGCCGCGTCGTCCGGTAACTGGGCGCCCCGATGCACGTGGAGGATGTCGAACCGGCAGCCTCCGGGCCCCAGCGACTCGACGAACCAGTGCTCGTAGTCCCCGACGCTCAGCTTCACCGCGTGGGCGGCGTCACCAGCTTTCAACAGCAGAACGTTCTTCATTTCGCCTCTCGGTGGGTCGGGTTGCCGCGACGGGGGCCGGTTCCTAGCTTCCGCTGCCGCTTCCTGTTGACGCCTGCACGTGCCACCGGTGCGCGCCCGGGCTTCCGAGGATTCTTCATGACCGACGCTCGCTCGCTCACTCCCCAGTTTCCGGCCCTCAAGCTGCTCATTGATGGCCAGCATGTGGACCCCGTGGAGGGAGGAACCTTTCCGGTGATGAACCCCGCCACGGGTGCGAAGTTGTGCGACGTGCCGTCGGCCACCGCGGCCGATGTGGACAAGGCAGTGAAGGCGGCTCGCCGGGCTTTCGAGTCCGGCCCCTGGGGGCGGATGAACGCCAGCGAGCGCGGCCGCATCATCCGCCGCTTCTCCGAGCTGCTGTGGCAGCGCCGCGAGGAGCTCGCCCTGCTCGAGTCGATGGAGAACGGCAAGACGTTTCGCGAGGCCCTCCGCGGCGATGTGGGGCCGGGCGCCGCGACGCTGTCCTACTTCGCCGACTGGGCGAACAAGATCATCGGCGAGGTGCTGCCGGTGGACGGGCCCTTCCTCACCTACTGCCTGAAGGAGCCGGTGGGCGTGGTGGGCGCCATCGTGCCGTGGAACTACCCCACGTGCCTGGCGTGCTGGAAGTTGGGCCCCGCATTGGCGGCTGGGTGCACGGTGGTGCTCAAGCCCTCCGAAATCACCCCGCTCACGGCGATGCGGTTGGGGCAGCTCGCCCTGGAAGCAGGGATGCCGCCCGGCGTGCTCAACGTGGTGACCGGCTACGGAGACCCCACCGGCGAGGCCATGGCTCGCCACCCGGACCTCGACAAGATCTCCTTCACCGGCTCAGGACGCACGGCTCGGCGGCTGTTGCAGGCCTCGGCGTCGAGCAACCTCAAGAAGCTGACGCTGGAACTGGGCGGCAAGAGCCCGCAGATCATCCTCCCGGACGCGGACTTCGACAAAGCGGTGGAGGCGTGCTTCTGGGGCATCTTCAGCAACAAGGGGGAGATCTGCAACGCGGGCAGCCGCGTGCTGGTGCACGAGCGGGCCTATGACGCCTTCGTGGAGCGGCTGGCCGAGCGAGCTCGGAAGATGAAGGTGGGCGACCCGCTGGAGGCGAGCACCGAGATGGGCGCGCAGGTGAGCGCGAAGCAGCTCGAGACGATCCTCAGCTACATCGAGAGCGGCAAGCAGCAGGGCGCGAAGGTGCTGGCGGGCGGCGCGCGCGACACCGAGGGCGCCAAGGCGAAGGGCCACTTCGTGAAGCCCACCATCTTCGGAGACGTGCTGCCGCACATGCGCATTGCCCAGGAGGAGATCTTCGGCCCGGTGCTGAGCTGCCTGCGCTTCAAGGACGAGTCCCAGGCCATCGAGATCGCCAACGGCACGCAGTACGGGCTGGCGGCGTCCATCTGGACTCGGGACGTGGCCAAGGCGCACGCGATGGCGCGCCGGGTGAAGAGCGGCGTGGTGTGGGTCAACTGCTTCAACGAGTTCGACGATGCCGCGCCCTTCGGTGGCTACAAGGAATCCGGGTGGGGCAGGGATCTGTCGCATCACGCCCTGGAGGGTTACCTCCAGACGAAGACGGTGTGGACGAAGCTGCCTTCGGAGAGTTGAGGAAAGGCCGGGCGCGGTCATGGGCGTCGGGCGAAGGAGGAGGAGGAGGCCAATGGCGAACCGTTCCAAGGCGAAGGTCATCACCCTGCCGCAGCCCGCGGGCAGGCGCGTGCGCGCGAAGGACAAGGAGCGCGGCAATGTCAGGCCGCTGCGCGAGCCGTCCGACATGGACGTGCTGCAGAAGTGGCTCGAGGACAACGGCGTCCGCCAGGTGAAGATTGGTGGCGTCGACGTGGACGGCGTCTGGCGCGGCAAGTACGTGTCCGTGGAGAAGTTCCTCTCCGCGTGCAAGAGCGGGCTCGGCTTCTGTGACGTGGTGTTCGGCTGGGACATCACCGACGAGCTGCTCGACAACACGCGCGTGACGGGCTGGCACACGGGCTACCCGGACGGGCAAGCCAAGGTGGACATGTCCACCGGTCGCATCATCCCGTGGGAGCCGGACACCGCGGCCTTCCTCCTGGACTTCGTCAACCCGGACGGCTCGCCCTTCGAGCCCAGTCCGCGCCAGCTCCTGCAGAAGATGGGTGCGCGGGCCCGGGAGATGGGCTTCCTGCCGAAGTTCGGCGCCGAGTACGAGTTCTTCATCTTCAAGGAGACGCCTCAGTCGCTGAAGGAGAAGGGCTACGAGCACCTGACGCCGCTGACGCCGGGCATGTTCGGCTACTCGTGGCTGCGCACCTCGCTCAACGCGCCGCTGGTGCACGCCCTCATCGACGGGTGCCGCGACTTCGGGCTGGAGCTGGAGGGCTTCCACACCGAGACGGGCCCGGGCGTCTTCGAGGGCGCCATCCGCTACGACGACCTGGAGAAGGCCGCGGACAAGGCGGCGCTTTTCAAGACGGTGGTGAAGGAGATCTGCTCGCGCCATGGGCTCACCGCCTGCTTCATGGCCAAGGTGAACGAGAAGCTGCCGGGGTGCTCGGGCCACATCCACCAGTCGCTGTGGTCGCTCAAGAGCCATGACAACGTCTTCCACGACCCCGAGTCTCGCGACGGCATGAGCACGACGATGCGCCACTACATCGGCGGCCTGCTGGAGCTGATGCCGGAGCTCACGGCGCTCTATTGGCCCACGGTGAACAGCTACAAGCGCAGCGTGGAGAACACGTGGGCCCCGGTGTCGGCCACGTGGGGCCGGGAGAACCGCACCACGGCGGTTCGGGTCATCGGTGACAGCCCCAAGTCGATGCGCATCGAGTACCGCCAGACGGCCTCGGACATGAACGCGTACATCGGCATGGCGGTGAGCCTCGCCGCGGGCCTGTGGGGCATCGAGAACGAGGTGGAGCCCCCCGAGCCGTGCGCGGGCAACGGGTACTCGGCCGACGCGCCGGTGCTGCCGCGCTCGCTCAAGGAGGCAGTGTCGCTCCTGAGGGGCTCGAAGCGGGCGAAGCAGATTCTGGGCGAGGAGTTCGTGGACCACTACGTGCGCACGCGCGACTGGGAAGCGCGGCGGTACGAGCGCGCCGTCACGAACTGGGAGCTCGAGCGCTACATGGAGCTCATTTAGGAGGCACCGATGAAACCGTTCGACATGCCGAGCGAGCCGCGCATCACCGAGCTGTCCTGGCCCACGAAGATTGTCCTCGGAGCCGGAGCCCTGCAGCGGCTCCCCGCCCAGGTGGCGCGGCTGAACATGAAGCGCCCCCTGGTGGTGACGGACGCGGGCGTGGTGAAGGTCGGGCTAGCTCAGCGTCTGTATGACGTGTTGAAGGGCGCCGGAGTGAGCTTCGCCACCTTCGAGGCGGTGAAGCCCGATCCCACCGAGCGCGATGCCTTCGCGGGGCTGGAGGCCTACCGGGCCAACAAGTGCGACGGCATCATCGCGATTGGCGGCGGCAGCCCGTTGGACGCGGCGAAGCTGGTGCAGGTGCTCACCACGCACGAGCCTCCGCTGTCGCGCTACGACGACGCGACGGGCGGGGATCAGTATGTGCGCGACAACATGCCGCCGCTGATCGCCATCCCCACCACCGCGGGCACGGGCTCGGAGGTGAGCCGCTCGGGCGTGGCGACGCTCTCGGACACCGGGCGCAAGACGGTCATCTTCAGCCCGTTCCTCATGCCCAAGGCCGCCATCTGCGACCCTGAGCTGACGCTGGGTTTGCCTCCCGGGCCCACCGCCGCCACGGGCATGGATGCCTTCACGCACTGCTTGGAGGCCTACCTGTCCAACGGGTTTCATCCGCTGGCGGATGCGGTGGCCATTGATGGCATCGCTCGCGTGGCTCGCTCGCTACCCAGGGCCGTGGAGGAGGGCCGCAACCTGGTGGCCCGCACCGACATGATGGTGGCCGCCCTGGAGGGCGCCATGGCCTTCCAGAAGGGGCTCGGGGCCTGTCACTCGCTGGCGCACGCGCTCACGCCTATCTCCGGCGTGCACCACGGTCTGGCCAACGCCATCGTCCTGCCCGTGGTGATGGAGTTCAATCGCCCGGTCAGCACCGCGCGCCTCGCTCGCGTGGCCATGGCCATGGGCGATACCTCGAACTCCCGTGAGGAAGTGCTCGCGGGCAATGCCATCGAGCGGGTTCGCAAGTTGAACGCCACCATCGGCATTCCCTTGCGCCTGCGTGACGCGGGCGTGAAGGAGAAGGACCTGGTCCGCATCGCAGAGAAGGCCTTCGTGGATGCCTCGCACCGCGCCAATCCGCGGCCGTGCACCCAGGAAGATCTGCTCGCGATGATCCGCGAGTCGTTCTAGCCAGCCACAGGGCCCTCTCCTTGCTCACAGCAGGGAGAACGGGTCCGGATACCCTCACCCCGTCCCTCTCCCGAGGGGAGAGGGGATGTTGGGGTGAGTGGGGGCGCGTTGGGCGCGTTGGGACAAGGTTGAGGCGGAGGGGGTTACTTCACGGTGTCCGTGGCCGTCGCCGAGCCGCTTCCTCCACCATTCGGCGGCGCCATCTGCGGCGGCGCCGGGTTCTGCCCCGGATCCTCCACCTCGGCCTCCTCGGTCTGGGTGCCTTCCGCCTGGCCTCCCTCCGCGAGATCCGTGGTGCCCACCACCGCTCCCGTCACCGGCTCGCCTCCCGGCTGCGGCGTGAACTCGAGCATCTCCACCGTCACCGACCCCGGCAGCCGGAAGTCCATCGCCGTCAACCGCGGCTTCTCCCTCAGGTCATTCAGCTGCTGTGCCACCGAGCCCGCCTGAATGCGCTGGTCCGAGAAGAAGACGTACGCCCGGACCTTTCCCTCCTCCACCGGGATGCGGAAGCTCGAGTTGTAGATGCGCTTGCCGGTGTCGCATTTGATCGACCGGTTCTCGCGCGTCATCGTCAGCTGCCGGATGATGCCCTTCTCCGACACCGTGAAGAGCATGCAGTAGGGGTGCTGCCCTTCCTTCGGGATGATTTCTACCGTCGAGCCACCCATCGTCTTCAGCTCCGCTCGCGCGGTCATCGTCGGCTTCTGCTCCTGCGTGCAGCCCACCGCACCCAGCGCCACCACCGCTACGGCCCTCATCCACCGAGTCATGTGCCCCTCCTGGAGACGTCCACCATGGTCGTGGCCCGAGCCTAACCCGGAATCCGGGTCTCTCGTCCCAGGGGGCCTCTCGCCGTCTCGCCTTGAACAGTCAGTGAAATCCACCGTCGTCTCTGTCGCGCCGCGTCATGTCTCAGCGTCGCTGGTAGACGATCACCTGCGGTGTCTCGTCCAGGTACAGCCCCGTGGCGGGCGTCCGCGTCCCGTAGGCCTGCCAGACGTTGAACTCGTGCTCACGGAACTCCTGGTGGTACTGGTACGCCGCGATGTCCGAGTCGAACGGCCCGCCCGGCTGCAGGTCGCCCCGCAGCATCCCGTTGCGCTGGTAGTCGCGGAACGACAGGCCGTTCACTTCGTGCAGGAAGACGCGTCCGTTGCGCGGTGCGTGCTCGTTGATCCACGGCAGCACCGCCGTCACGTTGCTCGACCAGAACTGGCGCTGCATCCCCAGCGAGGCCGCGCCCGGCACGCCCCCCGCCAGCTCCGAGTAGTAGCTCGTCCCGTACGGGAACACGCGCACCAGCCCGATGAGCGCCGGCAGCATCAGCAGCGCGAAGACGGGAGTCACCACCGCCGCCAGGGACAGCCCCGGCCAGCGCACGCGCAGCCTCTCCACGAGCGCCTCGCAGCCCCGCATCACCGCCACGCCCGCGAGAATCCCAAGGAAGGGCATCGACGGCAGCCAGTGCTTCACCCCACCGAAGTGCGGCACCTGCGGGTGGCTGATGATGAGGATGGCGGCCACCGCGTTGACGCCTACCAGGGCCTCGGCCAACGAGGGCGTGCGCACCAGGGACTTCGTGCGCTCGAAGAGGCTCAACACCGCGCGTCCGGCGAGCACCAGCCAGCCCGTCACCATCGGCACGAAGAGGCTGGTCGGCACGGTGAGCGCCGTCTTCACCACCACGTACTCGAGCGGGAAGGGCGGCTCGCGCAGCAGTCTGCCCAGGTAGAACCAGGTGTAGTGGTTATGGGTGGCGTGGAAGTTCAGGTACCAGGCCGTCCTGTCCACCGGCGAGTGCCAGAGGTAGGGCCAGTGCAGGTAGAAGATGATCGGCCCGAACACCGCCATGGTGGCCAGCGGCAGCAGGGCGAGCGCCGAGGGCGGGTGCACCTCGTTCTGCAGGTGCAGCATCCCCAGGGCGCCCACCGCCAGCACCACGAAGAGCAGCGTGTGCGGGCTGAGCAGGATGAACTTCCGCTGGAAGTCCTCGGGCCCGAGGCTCACCACCAGCAGCCCGTACAGCACCGCCACGGCAGCGAAGAGCCCCAGCACGCGCCACAGCCAGACGCGTGCGTCCGGCCGGTCCACGGTGGTGGTCCATGCGCGCCACAGCGCGAAGGGCGCGAGGATGAAGGGGAGGAAGAGTGCGTTGTGTTTGGTGCACAGCGCCAGGCCGAAGAAGACGCCACACAGCACGCCCCAGTTCCTGTCCTCCAGCGCGCGCCAGAAGGCATAGACCACCAGCAGCCACATGGCCGCGATGGGCATGTCGAAGCAGGCCAGCTCCGCGTTGAAGTACTGCCGCGGCACGAGCAGGAAGGAGAGCGCGGCGAAGAGTCCCACGGTGCGGCCATACACCGCGCTGCCCAGCAGGAAGGTGAGCGCCGGCACCAGCGCCGACAGGGCGAAGGCCGGAAGCCGGAAGGCCGCCGTCGGGCGCAGCCACCCGAGCGTGTTGTGGAACAGCAGGTGCGACAGCCCGAACAGCTCCTTCATCAGCGCCGGGTGCTCGTGGTTGTAGTCCCAGGCGCGAACAATGGCCGCGTCAGTGAGGGCTCGCGCAGGCTCCCGGAAGAGCTGCTGGAACCAGCGGGCATAGCTCTCGCCCGCGTAGAAGTAGACGCTCTCGTCGCGCGTGAAGCCCACCGCGGACTCGGTGGCCCACAGCGCCACGAAGGTCAGCACCCACAGCCCCAGCGCCAGCCAGCGCTCGTCTCGCGTCGGAGCCCGGCCCGCCGTCATGTGCCCTCCCTCGAAACCACCGCCCCGTCTCCGAGCGCGAAGACATCCAGGCACACCTGCCGCCTCTCCGGATTCTCCGCCCGCACCCACACCTTCACGGTGCGGGGCTCGCCCTGCGGCAGCGCGCGCGACGCCTTCTGCACGCCCTCCAATCCCGGCGGCTGGGCGATCTCCAGCAATGGCTCGTGGCTGGCCGCGTCCTCCACGCCGTAATACGTGGTGCTCAGGCGCGGCTCGTGGTGCGAGGCGAACTCGAAGATGATGCCGCCTTCGAGCCGAAGCTCCGTGCCCGCGGGCACTCCGTCGAACTCAGCCACCAGCCGCTGCGTCCCGCCCGGTGCGTGCATCCACAGGCAGCGGCGCGGCTCGAGGTGAATCTCATGCCACTCGGGGGCCACGTACAGGTGCGGCGGTCCGGGGCAGCGGTGCACGCTCCCGTCGAAGGGGCAGTCGCGCCTCGTGCCGTCCGGTGACTCCAGGTAGACGCGGGCCTTCGCGTACGCCTCCGACGCCACGAAGCGCCGGGGCCGGTAGCGGCCGTTCTCGTACAGCGTCAGCTCCAGGTTGCCCGCGCGGCGCGAGGCTCCCACTGCGGTGCGCTTGGGGAGGAAGGCCGCCCTGAAGTCTGCTTCATCGGCGCGCGGCAGCTCCGGCTGGCCCAGCACCCACACCCGAGGGTGCGCGCTCAAGTCGTCCTTGTCCGAGCCGAGGTAGCCGTACACCGGCAGCTCCGGCGGTAGGTAGAGCCGGGCCTTCTCGCTCCACCACGGGAAGAGGAGCACCGCGTCGCCGGGACGGGCCTCGGCCTGGAGCCAGCCGGCCACCGTGCGGTAGTCCGCCTCGGAGGCCAAACGGCTGGGCAGGCGGAGCTGGAAGACGAGACAGGCGAGCGCGACGAGCAACAACCCCCCCAGCTCCACCAGGGGAAGGGCGCGCAGGAGGGACTTAGGACTTCGCAAGGCGGAGCTTCTGCTCGCTCTTGTCGCGGCAGAAGGTGCAGAAGGTGGGCTCGCCCGAGGAGAACGAGGGCGTCCAGGGCGGGTACATGGAGCAGCGCGGATCCAAGCAGTGGTGCAGGCCCCACAGGTGGCCAATCTGCTGCAGCGCGTTGCGGGCCACCGGCTTGAAGGACGCCTCCAGGTCCTTGAACCCGTGGGTGCTGATGATGGCCCGGCTCTTGTTGTACTGGGCGAAACCCGGGGTGGGCCCCTTGCCGCCCGCCAGCTCGCGCTCCTTCAGCTTGCGCGAGGTGATGAAGAGGACCTTGTCGTCCTCATAGGCCCGGATGCCCTTCATTTCCGTGAGCAGCTTCTCGGCATCCAGCGGCTCGGACATGCCCTCGGGCACTTCCTTCTGACCCGAGTGCTCGCTGCCCACGCCAAACGCTGTGTAGAGCGTCTGGCAGAGCTTCGCGATCTGCTTTTCGTCGAAGGAGTCCAGCGTTACGACGCGAATCACAGGGCGTCACCTCGGAAGACGGGTGTCACTCATCGGCCTCGATGTCGTCATCGAGGTCGGCTTCTTGGTCGGCCTCCTCGGACTCGGGAGGCTTCGCCTTGGGCGGGCGGCCGCGCTTCTTGGGTGCGGCGGCCTCGGCGCCCTCGGGCTTGGGCTTGGGCGGGCGGCCGCGCTTCTTCGGCGCGGGAGCCTCGGCGCCCTCGGGCTTGGGCTTGGGCGGACGGCCACGCTTCTTCGGCGCGGCGGCTTCGGCACCCTCGGGCTTGGGCTTGGGCGGACGACCACGCTTCTTCGGTGCCGCCTCGGCACCTCCCTCGGCGGGGATGGCCGCGGCCTTCTTGCGGGGCTTGGCCTCGCCCTCCTCCTCCTCCTCGCCTTCTTCCTCGGAGGCCTCTTCCTCCTCCTCGGCGGGGGCCTCCTCCTCGTCCGGAGGCAGGTCCAGCTCGCTGTCGAGCCCGAGCAGGTCGGCGTCCAGGCCGAGATCCTCGTCGCCCTCGCCGCGGGGAGCGAACTCGGCGGCGGTGCGCTTGGGGCGCTCGCGGCCGGGCGGGAAGAGCACGAGGTCGATGGAGTCCTCGGCGTTGCATTCAGTGGTGTTGAGCGCGGCGGAAATCTCGGACACCAGCAGGTGGCGAGCGTTGTCGTACAGCTCACGCTCCTTGGTGGGCAGCGGGCGCAGCTCGCTGAGCACCTGCAGGCCCTTGACCACCTCGGCCAGGCCGATGAGGCCACCCTGGGCCATGCGGTCCTGGTTGGTCCGGGCGCGCATCTTCCAGTCCAGGTCCGCCTTGTCGCTGTCGGAGCGCAGGAACTCGAAGACCTGCGTGACGTCCTCGGGGCCCGCCACCTTGCGGACACCGATGGAGATCACCTTGGCCTGGGGCACCATCACCTTCGCCCCATCCTCTTCCCGGTGCATGGTGACGAAGGTGAGCTTTTGACCCGCCACCTCCTTCACATCGATGGCCGAGACGCGGCAGACCCCCTGGTTGGGGTAGACCACCCGGTCGCCAACCGCGAGCTGGAGTGACGCGGAGCCTTCTGGCATGTCCCCCTCGTGAGACGCGAGATCAGTGTGAGGTCGTAGCATCAACCCTCACCAGATGCCACGACTTACGGGAAGCGGATGTCAGGTCCCTGGAGCTCCGGACGGCCAGCCAGGCGTGCGCCCCGGGGCTGGTGGGGAGGGGAGGGTGGTTTTCCGCTACAGGATGCAACGGGTTCGTAGCGGCGCAACCCCTCCAGCACGGTGGCCGCGGGTATCATGCGCCGCTCAACACTTGTCCTTGGGACCTCCAGGTGAACGTCTCCGCCCGCCTCGCCGCGCTCGTCCTCGCCCTTGCCTCCGCTTCCGCGCTCGCGGACCCGGCGGTGCTGCTCTCCCCGGCGCTCGGCCGCCCCGGCGCTGTCACCCTCCAGGGTCGGGTCCTCGCCGAGACCCCTCACGGGAGCACCGCCCTGACGCGCAACCTGCGCAGCCTGGCGGCCCGCAACTGGAAGGGCGCGAAGGTGGAGGTCTCCTTCCAGGGCGTCTCGGCCACCGTCACCAGTGGGGATGACGGCAACTTCCAGGTCACCCTCCAGCCGTCCACGGGCCGCACGTTCCCCCTGGGCCGCCATTCCGCCCAGGCGAGCGTGAAGGGCGCGACGGCCATGGCCCAGGTGGAGATCCTCGCGGACTCGACGCCCTTCCTCGTCATCTCCGACTTCGACGACACCCTGGCCATCTCCGAGGTGACGCAGCCGGACAAACTGGTCACCAACGCGCTGCTTCGCGACGAGGACACCCAGAAGGTCGTCCCTGGCATGTCGGGCTTCTATGGATGCCTCGGCCCGAGCCCGAAGGCGGAGCCGGGCTTCGCGCTGGTGAGCGGCTCGCCCGTCCAGTTCATGCCTCGGGTGGGGGCCTTCCTCGCCCGCCACCAGTTCCCCACGGGCTTTGGCCTCTTCCTGCGCGACCTCGGGCCCGGCTCGCTCTCTGACTACAAGCAGCCCCTCATCCGCGACTTGCTGCGGCGCTTCCCCCAGCAGGTGGTGCTCGTAGGCGACTCGGGCGAGAAGGACCCGGAGGTCTACGCGCAGATTCGCGAGGAGTTCCCCGGGCGCGTGCGAGCCATCTACATCCGCGATGCCGGGAACAGCGCGAACGCCACCCGCTTCAGTGACATGGTCCTCTTCAAGGATGCGAGCACCGCCGCGCTGCATGCGGTGCAGGCGGGACTCGCCCGGAGCGCGTGCGTCACCGCCGCGTTTCCCCAGGCGGCTCCGCGGACGGAGCAGGGGACGCCATGAGCTTGAAGCACGTGCTGATGGTGGCCGCGGTGCTGGCGGCGGGCTGTAAGGAGGAGAAGCCCGCCGAGCCGCTCTCGTCGCTCAAGCCGCAGCCGCTTCCGGAGCTCGTCGCGGAAGCGGGGAGTGGTGGGGCGGAGGGGGACTCGCGCTTCCGAGTGGCTCCGGCCGAGGTATACGGCGAGCCCGTGCCCGACAAGGTCCTGCGGGTGGAGCTGGCGGGAGAGGCCGTGCGGCTCGGCGGGGAGCGATTCGTGCCCTCCCGGCCCGAGGACCAGGCCCGGCTGCGCGAGCGTGTGAAGGAGCAGGGAGTGCTGCTCGTCCCCGACGCGGACACGTTCCTCGCTCAGACCTCCGAGCTGTTCGCCGTCTTGCGTGAGTCCGCGCGCGAGGTGTGGCTGCTGCACCCGGACGCCCTGGTCGCCTATCGGCTGGTGCTGCGGGACGAGCAGGGCTTCCAGGCCTGGCTGGCCGAGGTCGCCCCCGGCAAGCTGCGCATCATCCAGCGGCAGGACGGCTTCGAGCTCACCACCAGCGTGGGGAAGCTTCCGGGTCCCGATACCAACGGTCCCTCCGTCCCCGTGCGCGGCGGAAAGCAGGACATCGCCACGCTGCGTACAGGGCTGGGGAAGCTGAAGGGGCGCTTCACCACCTCCGAGGACATCTGCCTCGTGCCGTCGTTCGGCATGGAGCTGGCGCAGGCCGCGAGGGCGCTCAGCGGGGTGTACGTGGCTCCCGGCGAGCCCCTCTTCGAGACGCTGTGCTTCATCTACCCGACGCCCCGGGCTCCCACTGTGGCCGGCGCTCCAGCGGGACAGTAGGGCCCGGGCGGCTAATCGATGGTGATGGGGAGTTGCACTTCCTCGATGAGGCTCAGTTCGTGGCAACGCAGACGGAGTTGGGGTTGCCCTTGAACCCCCCCGAGCACCGGTAGCCAGTGCGGCAGTCGTCGTTCGAGCTGCACTTGAGGAAGCAGGCAGACACGTCCCCGGCGTAGCCCTGGCTCACACAGCTGCTGCCCGTGGGGCAGGTCTCGTCCTTGCCGGGCACACAAGACTGCGAGCAGTAGCCTCCCGGCGTGTACTCCTGGTTGTTGATGCACAAGCCCTTGTCGCCACAGTCAGCATCCGTGGTGCAGGCATCGCCCACTGTTGCGCCACAACCCACCAGCCCCAGTCCCAGCAGCACCACTCCCAGCACATTCCAGCGCAGCTTCATGGCGTCACTTCCTCCGCGAGTCCAACTCGGTTGAGAAGGGGCGGGCCTGTCGCTACTACCGCCCTGATGCACCGCGCCATATCTTGCCCGACGCGGTAGCACAACTGCCTCCCGAGCAAGGAGGCGCACTCGAGGAGGTTTCCGAATGGCAGCAGTGCTCGAGCAGAACCGTTCCGGCGCGGTCCCCGTGGGTGGTGCCTTCCTGTTCAATGACGTGGGCTCGGCGCGTATCAACACTCCCGAGCTGTTCACCGAAGAGCAGCGCCTCTACCTGAAGACGGCGCTCCAGTTCTCCACCGAGCAGGTCCTCCCGCAGGCGGAGAAGATCGAGGCCAAGGACAACGCGCTGCTGCGCGACCTGCTGCGCCGCGCTGGAGAGCTCGGCCTGCTGATGATCGACATCCCCGAGGCGTACGGGGGCCTGGGCCTGGACAAGACCACCTCGCTGCTCATCGCCGAGGCCATGAGCATGCAGGGCTCCTGGTCCGTGTCCTTTGGCGCGCACACGGGCATTGGCACGCTACCCATCGTCTGGTTCGGCAACGACGCCCAGAAGCAGAAGTACCTGCCGAAGCTGGCCACCGGTGAGCTCGTGGCGGCGTATGCCCTCACCGAGCAGGGGAGTGGCTCGGACGCGCTCGGGGCCAAGACGAAGGCCGTGCTGTCCCCGGACGGCAAGGAGTGGCTCCTCAACGGCTCGAAGCTCTACATCACCAACGCGGCCTTCGCGGACGTGTTCGTGGTGTTCGCCAAGGTGGACGGCGACAAGTTCACCGGCTTCATCGTGGATCGCGGTACGCCCGGCTTCACCGTGGGGCCCGAGGAGCACAAGATGGGTATCCGTGGCTCCTCCACGTGTCCTCTCTATTTCGAGGACGCGCGCATCCCCCGCGAGAACCTGCTCGGCGAGGTGGGCAAGGGGCACAAGATTGCCTTCAACATCCTCAACTACGGCCGGCTCAAGCTGGGGGCAGGCGTGCTCGGTGGCATGAAGCTACAGCTTCGCAACGCGCTGCTCTTCGCGCAGGAGCGCAAGCAGTTCCAGACGTCCATCGCGAGCTTCCCGCTCATCCGCGAGAAGCTGGCGCGCATGACCACGCTCGTCCACGCGGTGGAGAGCATGACGTACCGCACGTCGGGCCTGGTGGACACGGCGCTGGCAGGGGCGGACAAGACGGCTGCGGACTACGAGGCGCGCCTCATCGCCGCCATCGAGGAGTACGCCATCGAGTCCTCCATCATGAAGGTGTACGGCTCGGAGGCGCTCGGGTACCTGGTGGACGACGCGGTGCAGATCCACGGTGGTGCGGGCTACATCGAGGAGTACCCGGTAGAGCGCTCCTACCGCGACGCGCGCATCAACCGCATCTTCGAGGGCACCAATGAGATCAACCGGATGCTCATCGCGGGGATGCTGCTCAAGCGCACGATGAAGGGCACGCTGCCGCTCTTCGAGGTCGCGCAGGCGGTGGACGAGGACCTGTCGGCGGGGCGGTTGCCGAAGGCGCGGGTGGAAGACGAGCTGGCCGCGGAGGAGCAGGCGGCGGAGAACCTGAAGCGTCTGGCCATCTACACGCTGAAGGTGGCGGCGGAGACGTTCGGCGCGGAGATAGAGCAGCGCCAGGAGGTGCTGGCCACGGTGGCGGACATCGTGATGGACGCGTACGCGATGGACTCGATGGTGACGCGCACGCGCCAGGCGGCGGACGGGAAGCTCGATGCGGCGCGGGTGGCGATGACGCGGCAGTACGCCACTGAGGCCAATGCCCGCTCCTACGACCGGGCTCGGCGCGCGCTGTGCGCCACCGTGAAGGGCGACACACTCAAGGAGCACCTCTCCAAGGTGGCGCGGCTGGAGCTCTTCACGCCGTACGATCCGGTGGAGCTGCGCGAGACGATTCTCCAGGCCGTGGAGAAGGCCACCGGCTATCCGTTGTCCGCGGTGTAGGCCAGAAGGTCATCCAACTCGCTCTGGGCGGTGTGCCGGTAGAGCGGCACCACTTCCACCGCGAGCAGGTCCTCGAGCACCTTCCGGGCTCCTTTCAGATCTCCTGACTCCTGGAGGCGATAGACTTCCAGGAGCGCACTGCCCAGCCGCCTTGAGCCTTCGCGGATTCTCTGGCGAATCTCCCGGACGAGGCTGGCTGCACGGGTGGGATCGCGCAGTTCCTGCTCCGAGACCTCTGTGCGGATGGCCACGTCCAGGGCGACCCGGCGTACGAGGGTACGCACCTCATCGGAGTCGAAGGTGACGGGCTCGCCTCGCTGGAGCTTGTCGTGGAGCTCCACCAGCCGGTTCCAATCGTGAGGCTGTCTCCTCACGGCATGCGCATCACCGCGTCCATGCCGAAGCAGACGCGGGCGCGCCAGGGCGGCGGCGGCATGGACTCGAGCGAGAGCAGCTTCTCCAGCCGCTCCGACGTGTCCGGGCGCAGGGTGCCGAAGGTGACACCGAAGGTGGGGAGCACCTCGGGTCCGCCAGCGGACGTCCACGCCACCTCGCCGTGCAGCATGAGCGTGCCCAGCGTCAGGTCCATCTCCAGCAGGAAGGGCATGCCCACCTTCACCGAGGTCGGCAGCGCGGGCGCCTCTACCTCCAGGCCCACGCCCCCGCGCGACAGGTCGCGCACGAAGAAGGGCGGCGCGAAGGGCGTCTCCTCCTCCATGGCCGGCAGGTGCAGCGGCACGCGCGGGTAGCGGCGAAGCTTCTCGAACTCCTGCAGATCGAAGATGCGTTGCAGCACCGCGTCCAGGCCGCCCCGGTCCTGCCCGGGGTCGTACTTGACGGTGATCATGAAGCGCCCGTTGGGCTGGGGCGTCACTCGCACCACCTCGCCCACCACCTCCACCGGCGTGGCCACTCCAGGGTTGTGCATCTCGAAGACGAAGCGCGTTCCTACTGGCAGGCCCTTCTGGGTCTGCAGCGTCACGCCTCCCCGGCCGATGCTGCGCGTGTACTCACTCAGCAGCGCCTCGGGCTTCTTGTAGGCCACCTTGAGGCGTACCTCGCCGAGGGCTCGGTTCGTCGCGGACTGGCTCATGGCAGCGGTTCTCCCCTGGAATGACTGGGCGGATGAATCATAGGGCAAAAGCAAGGCCGGGCCTCCAGATTGGAAGTCCGGCCTCGGAAAGACGACAGCGGGCGGGCGGCTAGGCCTTCGGCAGCTCGCCAGCGGTGATGGCGATCGCCTTGTTGGCGTAGACGTAGCTGCCATCGGAGGTCTTGATGGTGCCGTCCACCACCAGCGAGATGCTGCCGCTGTGCGCCGAGGTGGCGGAGAAGTCCATCTTCAGCTTCACGTCGGCGTCGATGAAGTCGGAGACCTCACCCTCGATGGTCAGCTTGCCCTTCATCGCGATGACGAAGGCACCGCTGGCGTACTTCGGGTCGATGGTGATCCCCAGCGAGGTATTCATGGTGCCGTTGTACTCGCTCTTCCCGTCCTCGCTGCAGGCATCGTAGGTGATGCTGTAGTTGATCAGCCCGTCGAGCTCGCCGCCGGCGGCGTTCAGCGTCAGGCTCGCCTTGCCGCTCTTGGCACAGTCGGCCGAGATGGTGATGGACAGGGCACCGCTGGCCAGCGCCTGCTCCACGAGCGCCTGACCGGTCTTGCTGCCACGGCCCGCCGGCTGGGAGGCCTGGAACGCGGCCGCGGCCGCGCCCTCCTCACCACCAAGCTTCGCACCACCACAGGCCACCAGGCCCAGGGTCATCGCGGAGAGCACCATCAGACGAGTCAAGCGGATCATGCGCGCACCTTCATTTCCAAATGAGGACCTCGTCCCCCGGCCGGGTTACGAGGCGTGAGTCGCCCTGCACAGGCGCTCAGCGGCGGCAGTTATGCAGAGGGCGTTGGCCCGGGTCAAATCCGCTCTGGCCGATCCACTCCTTCCCACCGGCCCCCCTCCCCCCCTTGTTTCCCCGTGCGACACGGACCTGTACGCGCCTGTTGCATTTCTTGACCGGGTAGGGGGCCACGCGTATTTTCCGCCGCCCAAAGTGGATCGGAGTGGGAAGGGGTGGCGTAATGTGGATCGGCCGGGCTGACAAGGTGGACCTCTTCGCGTGTTCCGAGGCGTCTATGAGCACCAGATTGACGCGAAGGGGCGCACCAGCCTCCCGGCCCGGCTGCGCGAGACGCTCGTGGGCTCGTACGACGAGCGCCTCATCATCACGACGGCGTTGGACCCCTGTCTCCACGCCTATCCGGTGCGCGAGTGGGAGCAGCTCGAGGCCGCTCTCGCCAAGCGCAACCCGATGGAGCCAGGGGTGAAGACGCTCATGCGGCTCTACGTGGCCAGCGCCCAGGAGTGCCCGCTCGACAAGCTCGGGCGCGTGCTGATTCCGCCGTCGCTGCGAGCCCACGCGGGGTTGGACAAGGACCTGGTGTGGGCGGGGATGGTGAAGGTGATCGAGCTGTGGAGCCGCGAGGGCTGGGCCAAAGCCCAGGAGGAGGCCCGGAAGGAAGCCTCCAGCGCGGACGTCATGCGCGTGCTCACCGAGCTGCGCCAGTAGCGGGACGATTTTTCGACGGGAAGCAGGAATCCCGGGAAGGTGGTGTCATGAACCAGGTAGCCGAAGCACAGGGCATTCGCGCGGTCTCCAGTGGGCGCGTGGAGACCCTCATGCTCGAGGGGGAGCTTCTGGAGAAGGACCTCACCCAGCTCTGCGAGGAGCTCGGGCTGCGCATGCAGCGGGGTCTGCGCAACGTGGTGCTGGACCTCAGCGAGGTGCGCCACCTGGATTACCGCGGGGTGAGGCCCCTGCTGGCGCGCACCGAGTCCTTCCGCAAGGCGGGTGGAGACATCAAGCTGTCCGGGTTGTCCCCCTACCTGGCCGCCATCCTCCGGGCCGCGGGCGCTCATGATGTCTTCGAGCTCTACCCGCATATGAACGATGCCCGGGCTGCCTTCGCGCTCGCGCGGGCTCCTTTCGTCTAGTGCGGGCGCCCCTTGGCTGACTTCAGCCACCAGACCGTCCTCCTGAATGAAACGGTGGACGTCCTTCGACCGGGAGCGGGGAAGGTGATCATCGACGGCACACTGGGTGGTGGTGGTCACACCGAGGCGCTTCTCGCCCGGGGTGCGACCGTCCTGGGTGTGGACCGGGATCCGGTGGCGCTTCAGGCCGCTCGCGCCCGGCTCGCCGGCTACCCGTCCTTCAGCACCCGCCAGGGCAACTTCGGGGACCTGCTCGACGTGGCGGCGGACTTGCTGCCGGTGGATGGGGTGCTGGTGGACCTGGGCGTGTCCTCGCCCCAGCTCGACGTGGCCGAGCGCGGCTTCTCCTTCCAGAAGGAAGGCCCGCTGGACATGCGCATGGGCGACACGGGCCGCACCGCCGCCGAGCTCATCGCCGAGGAGGACGAGGCGGAGCTCATCCGCATCCTCAAGGAGTACGGCGAGGAGCCCTTCGCCCGGCCCATCGCCCGAGAGCTCAAGCGCTCGCTGCCCACGCGCACGCTGGAGGCCGCCGAGGTCGTCAAGCGTGCCGTGCCGCGCAAGGCCTGGCCCAACAAGATTCACGTGGCCACCCGCACCTTTCAGGCGCTGCGCATGGCGGTGAACCAGGAGCTGGAGTCCCTGGAGTCGCTGCTCGCCGCGCTGCCCCGGCTGCTGAAGGTGGGGGGCCGCGCCGCCGTCATTTCGTTCCACTCGCTCGAGGACCGGAAGGTGAAGGAGACCTTCCGGGAGCTGGTGGGCACCTGCAAGTGCCCGCCTGGGCTGCCGGTGTGCGCCTGTGGCGGCCAGGGGGATTTCGCCCTGGTGTCGCGCAAGGCCATCGCGCCCTCGGACGAGGAGATTGCCGCCAACCCCCGTGCCCGCAGCGCGCACCTGCGTGCGGTGGAGAAGATCCGATGAGCCGTCTCAATCCAGTCTCTCGTGCCAGTGGGGGTGGGGTGTCGGTAGGCCAGGTGCTGCTGCACCTGCTGCCCGCGGTGTTCCTCTTCGCTCTCTTCGCCTGCGTGGGCCTGCTCCACGTGACGAGCCGCGTGCTGGTGGTGGACATGGGCTACCGCCTCTCCAAGGCCGAGGCCGAGGAGCGTTCGCTCATCCGGGAGAATGATCGGTTGAAGTTGGAGCTGGCCACGCTGAAGAACCCGGCGCGGCTGGAGAAGCTGGCCCGTGAGAAGCTCGGCATGTCCATGCCCGCTGGCTCGCGGGTCGTCGCCCTTCCGGCGGAGCTGCCGGGCAAGAAGCGCAATGTCCGCGTGGAGGCCCGCGATGCTCGCGGCGTCCGCGTGGCCGAGCGCGGCGCACCGCACTGAGGGGGGGCTGGCTGTGAGGGACTTCAAATCGGCGCGGGCCCCAGAGCCCAACCAGAAGTGGCTGCGGCTTCGTGTGAAGCTGCTGGCCTTCTTCTTCGTCGCCCTGCTGCTGGCCGCCTTCGGCCGCGCCGTGCAGCTCCAGGTGTTCGAGCGCGACAAGCTGCGCGGGCTCGCCCAGGACCAGTACGTCCGCCAGATTGAAATCCCCGCCCGCCGTGGCGACATCTTCGACCGCCGCGGTACGCCGTTCGCCCAGAGCGTGGAGGTGGACTCCATCTGGGTGGACCCCTCCATGCTGCCGGATGTGAAGCAGGCCGCGCGCTCGCTCGCCAAGGTGCTGAAGCTGGACGTGGAGGACCTGCAGGCCCGGCTCGGCCGCGCGAAGCGCTTCGCCTGGGTGAAGCGCCAGGTGACTCCCCGCGATGTGGAGGCGGTGAAGGCCCTCGGGCTGCCGGGCTTCGGCTTCACCAAGGAGCCCAAGCGCTTCTACCCGCAGAAGGAGCTGGGCGCGCACGTGGTGGGCATGGTGGGCCTGGACGGCCATGGTCTGGAAGGCCTGGAGCTGGCCTTCGAGGACGAGCTGTCCGGGCAGAACTCGCGCCTGTCCGGCTTCCGCGACGCCAAGGGACGCAAGCTGCTCGTCTCCGGCGCCCCGGACACCATCGAGCGCCAGGGCGCCGCCGTCACCCTCACCATTGACCGCCACCTCCAGTTCGTTGCCGAGCGCGCCCTGAGCCGCGCCGTGGAAGAGGCCAAGGCCGTAGCGGGCATGGCCATCCTGTTGGAGCCGAAGACGGGCGAAATCCTGGCCATCGCCAACCACCCGCGCTTCAACCCCAACGCGCCCGAGAAGGAGGCTCGCGCCAGCATGCGCAACCGCGCCGCGCTCGACACCTTCGAGCCCGGCTCGACGATGAAGGCCTTCGTCGTGGCCAGCGCGTTGGATCAGAAGGTCATCAAGACAGAGGATCTCTTCTTCTGCGAGAACGGCGCTTGGACCGTCGGCCGGCACACCATCCACGACACCCACCCGCTGGGCTGGCTCACCCCGCAGCTCGTGCTGCGCGAGTCCTCCAACATCTGCTCCTCCAAGATTGCCCAGCAGCTGGGGCGGGAGCGGCTGGTAAAGGCCTACCGCGACTTCGGCTTCGGTGAGCGCACCGGCCTGGCGCTGCCCGGCGAGGGCCGGGGCTCCATCCCGTTCCCCAAGGCGGAAGTGTCGCTCGCCACACAGTCCTTCGGGCAGGGCATGACCACCACCGCCGTGCAGATGGCCGCCGCCTGGGGCGCGCTGGCCAATGGCGGTTTGCTGATGCGCCCCTACCTCGTCTCCAAGGTGGTGGACCCGGACGGGGTGGTGCTGCTGGAGAACCGGCCCACCGAGGTGCGCCAGGCCGTCTCCCCCGCCACCGCGAAGAAGATTGTCTCCATGCTCGAGAGCGTGGTGACCAAGGAGGGGACCGCCCCCAAGGCCGCCATGGAGGACTACCGGGTGGCTGGAAAGACGGGCACCGCCCAGAAGGCGGACCCGGTGGCCCGGGGGTACTCCGACAAGCGGCTCGCCTCCTTCGTGGGCGTGGTACCGGCCGAGAATCCTCGCGCCGTCATCCTCGTGATTGTGGACGAGCCCAAGACGGACGTGTACGGGGGGAACGTGGCCGCCCCTGCTTTCAAGGAAATCGCTACCGCCGCCATGGCTCACCTGGCCGTCCCTCCCTCGCGAGAGGTGCCGCTGCCGCCCACCGCCCTGCCGGTGGCGGCCGCTCAGCCCCCTCCCTCGAAGGTGGAGACGGCCCGGCCCATGGTGTCGGAGGCTGTCACCGAGAACGTGGAGCCTGGCTCCGTCCGCGTTCCAGATGTTGTTGGTCAGGCAGGGCGTGAGGCAGTGACGAAGCTGCTCTCTTCGGCCCTGGAGCCTCGATTGTTAGGTAGTGGACGCGTTGTTTCGCAGACTCCCGCCGCCGGTGCGCTGGTGGAGAAGGGTGCACGAGTGACGCTGGAGCTGGCGGCGCGGCAATGAGGCCGCGGCGGCACAGCTCAGCCTCGCGCTCGCAGCTGCATGTGAAGGGGAAACGATGAAGCTGACGGATGTCCTTGCAGGGTGTGGTGCCGAGCAGACCTCGGGCGGCCGGACCCCGGTCGACGTGACGGGGGTGTCGCAGGACTCTCGCAAGGTGAAGCCGGGCGACTTGTTCGTCGCGGTGCCGGGCACGAAGGAGGATGGCGCCCAGTTCGTGGGTGAGGCCGTCTCCCGCGGTGCCGTGGCGGTGGTGTCGGAGAAGTCCCTGTCCTCACAGGTGCCCTTCTTCAAGGTGTCCAACGCCCGCAAGGCGCTGGCGCTCATTGCGGCCAACTTCCATGGTCGGCCCGCTGACAAGCTCACCATGCTGGCGGTCACTGGCACCAACGGGAAGACGACCACCACCTATCTGCTCGAGGCCATGGCCACTGCGGCCTACTCCTCTACGGGGGTTATCGGCACGCTGGGCTACAAGGTGGGCGGCCAGTTCCACCCCACGGAGCACACCACGCCGGACCCGCTGGAACTCCACCGCATTCTCAAGGAGATGGTGGACGCGGGTGTGGAGACGGTGGTCATGGAGGTGTCCAGCCACGCCCTGCTGCAGGAGCGCGTGCACGGCATCACCTTCAAGGCGGCCGCTTTCACCAACCTGACGAGGGATCACCTCGACTACCACAAGGACCTGGAGGAGTACTTCCAGGCCAAGCGCAAGCTCTTCGTGGAGAACCTGGCGCAGAGCGGTGTGGCGGTAGTCAACGGGGACGACACCTACGGCACCCGCATCTACAACGAGCTGCGCGGCCAGAAGCGCATGGCGTGGAAGTTCAGCCGCCAGGGCAACGGGGAGATCTCCTCCGCGGACGCCTCCTTCACCCTGCAGGGAATCAAGGGCGTGCTGAAGACGCCCGCGGGCGACATCCCGGTGAAGAGCCGGCTGCTGGGGCCGCACAACCTGGAGAACATCCTCGCGGCAGCCGGTCTGGCGCTGGGCGCTGGCTTCGCTCGCCGCAAGGACGTGCAGCTGGGCATCGAGCGCATGGGCAGCGTGCCTGGCCGCATGGAGCAGGTGGAGAACCACGGGCCCGCGCAGGCGCCGGCGGTGCTGGTGGACTACGCGCACACGGACGACGCTCTCAAGCGTGCGCTCGAGGCGGCGCGGGCCATGGCCAAGGGCCGCGTCATCGTGGTGTTCGGTTGCGGTGGGGACCGGGACCCGGGCAAGCGTCCGCTCATGGGCTCGGCGGCTGCCGAGGCCGCGGATCTCGCGGTGGTGACGAGCGACAACCCGCGCAACGAGGATCCGGAGGACATCATCTCCCAGGTGACCCCGGGCCTGGAGAAGGGCGGCCTGCGCCGCATCTCGGCTGGTAAGGCCAAGAGCGGTGAGAAGGGCTACCTGGTGGACGCGGATCGCAAGGCCGCCATCGAGACGGCCATCTCCCTGGCGAAGGAGGACGACGTGGTCCTCATCGCCGGCAAGGGTCACGAGACGTACCAGCTCATCGGTACCGAGAAGCGCGCCTTCGATGACCGCCAGGTGGCGGCCCGGGCGCTCGCCATCCGCACCTGACGGAGAGCCGCGGACCCCTTATGGGCGTACGATTCACGGACGAGCAGGTGGTGCAGGCGACTGGGGCCACCCGGCGCGGCGTCAAGCCCGCGGCGGAGTTCCAGGCCGTCTGCACCGATACGCGGGCCCTGGTGCCCGGGTGCCTCTTCGTGGCGCTGCAGGGCGAGCGCTTCGATGCACACGACTTCCTCGCGCAGGCCGCAGCAGGTGGGGCGGCCGGCGCGGTGGTGAAGAAGGGCAGGGCGCTCCCCCAGCTCCCGGAGGGCCTGGCCCTCTATGAGGTGGAGGACACCCTGGCGGCACTCGGTGGACTGGGGCGTGCGTACCGCGAGCGCTTCCGGATTCCGGTGGGCGCGGTGGGCGGCTCCAACGGGAAGACGACGACCAAGGAGATGGTGGGCGCCATCCTCGCGGTGCGTGGCTCCGCGCTGAAGACGGAGGGCAACCTCAACAACGAGGTGGGAGTGCCCCTCACGCTCTTCCGCTTGGAGCCCTCGCACGTGGCGGCCGTGGTGGAGATGGGGATGAACCAGCCCGGCGAGATGACGCGGCTCACCCGCGTGTCGAAGCCGGACGCAGCCGTCATCACCATCATCCAGCCCGAGCACCTGGAGGGGTTGGGCAGCATCGAGGGCGTGGCCGAGGCCGAGGGCGAGATGTTCCGTGAGCTTCCGCCCGAGGCCGTGGCCGTAGTGAACGTGGATGACCCGCTCATTCCGCCGCAGGCGGCGCGCAGCCGGGCGAAGAAGCTCACCTTCGGCCGGGCCGCGAACGCGGACGTGCGGCTGGCCAGCGTGACGCCGCTTGGTCGGGAAGGGCTGGCCATCACCGTGCGGTACCAGGGCAAGGACTGGCCGGTGAAGCTGTCCTTCATCGGCGAGCACAACGCTCTCAACGCCACGGGCGCCTTCGCGCTGGCGGTGGCACTGGGTTACTCCCCCGAGGAGTGTGTGAAGGGCCTGGAGGCGGCGAGGCCGTACGCGCGCCGGCTCAACGTGGTGGACGGCCTGCACGGCATCACCGTGGTGGACGACTGTTACAACGCCAACCCGGCCTCCATGGCCGCGGCGCTGGACACGCTGCGCTCGCTGGTGCAGCCCGGTGGCCGGACGGTGGCGGTGCTCGGGGACATGTTGGAGCTGGGCCCCGGCGAGCTGGAGGAGCACACGCAGCTCGGCACGCTGGCAGCGGGCAAGGCACAGCTGCTGGCCTTCTTCGGCCCGCGCTCGCGCAAGGGCTACGAGGCGGCGGGGCAGGGCGGCAACACGGCTCACTTCACCGAGGTGGAGCCGCTGCTGGCCTGGCTGACGCCGCAGTTGAAGGCTGGGGATGTGGTGTTGGTCAAGGCGAGCCGTGGCATGCGGCTCGAGCGGGTCGTGGCGGGTCTCACCGGGACCGCCTCTTCTGGAGGGGGCCACTAGGTGCTGCTCCTCATCTACGAGTGGATTCAGGGCACGGACGCAGCGCGGTTTCTGAACTTCCTGCGCTACCCCACCTTCCGCATCGTCGCGGCGGCGGTGGCCTCGCTGCTGCTGGGCATGTTCGTGGGCCCGAGGCTCATCGCCTGGTTGCGCCTCAAGCAGCACGGGCAGAGCAACGTGCGCGAGGACACTCCAGACACCCACCAGAAGAAGAAGGGCACGCCCTCCATGGGTGGCGCGCTCATCCTCATGTGCATCGCGTTCGGCACCTTCATCTTCGCGGACCTGAAGAGCCGCGCGGTGTGGGCGGCGCTGGTGCTCACGATGGGCTACGGCTTCATCGGCTTCCTGGACGATTGGCTCAAGCTGTCCAAGCGCAACTCCAAGGGGCTGGCCGGCCGCTACAAGATGGTCCTCCAGACGGTCTTCTACCTGGTGGCCATCTTCGGAATCATGTGCACGTGGACGGGGCCGGATGGCGCCTTCACGGGGCCGAAGCTCCTCATCGACACGAAGCTCACGCTGCCCTTCGTGCCCACGCGCTGGTTCAATCCGGACTTCGGCTGGTTCTACGTGTTCTTCGCGTGGATCGTCGTGGTGGGCACGTCCAACGCCGTCAACCTGACGGACGGTCTGGACGGCCTGGCCATCATGCCCACCATCATCGCGGCCTCCACCTTCGCCATCCTCTGCTACGTGGCGGGCTCGGCGACGCGCATCGCCGACGTGGAGACGGTGGGGGGCGTGACGCGGCTGGTGGGTGTGCCCCTGTGGCGCTACCTCGGCGTCCCCGAGGTGCCCGGCGGCGCGGAGCTGGCCGTCTTCTGCGCCAGCATCGTGGGCGCCGGCATCTCCTTCCTCTGGTTCAACGCCTACCCGGCCTCCGTCTTCATGGGCGACATCGGCTCGCTCGCGCTGGGTGGCGCACTCGGTGGGCTGGCGGTGCTGTCCAAGAACGAGGTGGTGTCCGCCATCATCCACGGCGTCTTCTTCGCTGAAATCCTCAGCGTGATGATCCAGGTGACGTCCTTCAAGCTCACCGGCAAGCGCGTCTTCAAGATGGCGCCGGTGCACCATCACTTCGAGCTGAAGGGCATGGCCGAGCCGAAGATCATCGTCCGCTTCTGGATCGTCGCCATCCTCTGTGGCGGCGTGGCGCTGCTGTCACTCAAGCTTCGGTAGGCAGTTGTTGGAGGGGTGGCGCGCATGACGCCCGACCTGAAGGACTGGAAGGTAGTGGTGTACGGGCTCGCGAAGAGCGGGCTGGCCGCCATCCGCCTGTTGAAGGCGAAGGGCGCTCGGGTGACGGCGCTGGACGCGCGCACCGAGGAGGCGCTGGGGGAGACGGCGCGCGAGCTGAAGGCTCAGGGCGTGACGCTCGTCACCGGCCCCACGCCGCCGGGGCTGCTGGAGTCGCAGCAGCTCGTGGTGGTGAGCCCGGGCGTGCCGCTGGCGTTGCCGGAGATTCAAAAGGCGCGCGCCGCGGGAGTGCCCGTCTGGGGCGAGGTGGAGCTGGCCTGGCGCTACCTCTCGCACCTGCCGTTCATCGGCATCACCGGCACCAACGGCAAGAGCACCACCACGGCGCTCACCGGTGAGCTTTTTTCGCGCAGCGGCCGGCGCACCTTCGTGGGCGGCAACCTCGGGCGCCCGTTGGCCGAGGCGGCCCTGTCGCCCGGCGAGTGGGAGGCCCTGGTGGTGGAGCTCTCCAGCTTCCAGCTCGAGGGCATCGACACCCTGCGGCCCCGTGGCTCCACCATCCTCAACCTCACGCCGGACCACATCGACCGGTACGCGAGCCACGCGGCCTATGGCGAGGCCAAGGCCCGCATCTTCCGCAACCAGGCGCAGGGCGACTTCGTCGTGGTGAACGCGGACGACGCGGACGTGATGCGGCTGGCCGAGGCCGCGAAGGTGCCCGTCTACGGCTTCAGCCTCACCGGGCGTCCCGTTGCCGCGGCCCCCAAGCTGGCCGGCATGGCGGTGGCGCAGCCCGGGGGCTTCCGTTTCGAAGGGGCAGGGGACAAGGGCGAGTCCTTCACCCTCACCAACCGCGCGCTGCGCGGGGGCCACAACGCGCAGAACGCCATGGCGGCGGCACTGTTGGCGCGGCTGGCCGGCGTGGCGCACGAGGCGGTGCAGGCCGGGCTGGACAGCTACCCGGGCCTCCCCCACCGGCTGGAGAGCGTGCGCGTGCTGGACGGCGTGGAGTGGGTGAACGACTCCAAGGCCACCAACGTGGACTCGGTGCTGGTGGCTCTGCGCGCCTTCCAGAAGGACGTGCTCCTCATCGCCGGTGGCAAGGGCAAGGGCGCTCCCTACCAGCCCATGGTCGACGAGGGCCGCGGCAAGGTGAAGGGCGTGCTCACCATCGGCCAGGACGCCGAGGCGATTGCCCAGGCGTATGAGGGCAGCGCTCCGGTATACGCCTGCGGAACGCTCGCGGAAGCTGTACGGCGGGCCAAGGCCCTGGCAAAGTCCGGCGACACTGTACTTTTGTCGCCCGCATGCGCCTCCTACGATCAATTCCAGAACTTCGAGCACCGGGGCGACACGTTCAAACGCCTCGTCGGGGAGCTCTGAGCCCATGAAGGCCACCGCTGCTCCGTCCTCCGCCCCGGTGCGGTTCGACGCGTTGCTCTTGTGTGCCGTGCTGTCGCTCGTGTCGCTTGGCCTGGTGATGGTGTACTCGGCCAGCGCTGTCATGGCGCAGGACAAGCTGAAGGACAGCCTCTACTTCCTCAACCGGCAGCTCGTGGCGGCCGGCATGGGCGTGGTGGCGATGGCGGTGGGGATGAAGGTGGGCTGGCGCCGGCTGGCGCGGTTCGCGTACCCGCTGCTGCTGGTGACGCTGGTGCTGCTGGTGCTGGTGCTCATCCCGGGCATTGGCACCTCGGCGGGCGGCGCGCGGCGGTGGATCCGCTTCCCGGGCTTCGGCCTGCAGCCGGCCGAGGTGGCCAAGGCCGCCTGGGTCGTCTACCTCTCCTACTCGCTGGCCAAGAAGCGCGAGAAGGTGGCCAGCTTCTCCGTGGGCTTCCTCCCGCACCTGCTGCTGTGCGGCTTGCTGGTGGGCCTTTGTATGTTGCAGCCGGACTTTGGCAGCTCGGTGCTGTTGGTGTTCCTGCTGTTCGCGCTGTTGTTCGCCGCCGGCACCAAGGTGAGCTACCTGGTGGGCTCGGTGCTGCTGGCGCTGCCGCTGGCGTACGCAGCCATTGCCTCCAGCCCCTACCGCATGAAGCGCGTGCTGGCCTTCCTGGACCCGTGGGCCCACCGCCATGACATCGGTTACCAGGTGGCCGAGTCCCTTATGTCCATCGGCTCGGGCGGCCTCACCGGCCTGGGGCTGGGAGATGGCCGGCAGAAGCTCTTCTTCCTCCCCGAGGCCCATACGGACTTCATCTTCGCCATCATCGGCGAGGAACTGGGGCTGGTCGGGGTGGTGCTGCTGGTGTCGCTCTACGGCATCGTCATCTGGCGGGGCATCCGCGCGAGCCTCGCGGCCCCGGAGGCGTTCGGCACGTACCTGGGCCTGGGCCTCACCTCCATCATCGCGTTCCAGGCCACGGTAAATATGTGCGTGGCCATGGGGTTGTTGCCCACTAAAGGACTGACGCTTCCCTTCGTGTCCTACGGAGGCACCTCGCTGGTGGTGCTCATGGGGGCGGCCGGTGTATTGCTCTCGCTCAGTGCCAGCGCGGAGGGTGCTGGCAACCGGACCTTGCGCTCCGGCGGTGACATGAGGGAGGTGGCGGCGTGAAGGTGCTCATCGCGGGAGGCGGTACGGGCGGTCATCTCTACCCGGGCATCGCCCTGGCCGAAGAGGTGGTGACGCGCCACCACGCCAACAAGGTGGTGTTCGTGGGCACCGAGCGGGGTCTCGAGGCCCGCGTGGTTCCCCGTGAGGGCTACCCTCTCGAGACCATCCGGGCGCAGGGCCTCAAGGGCAAGGGTCTGCTGGGCCTCATCAAGGGCCTGCTCGCGCTGCCCCTGGCCTTCATCGAGTCCTTCCGCATCCTCAAGCGCCACAAGCCGGACGTGGTGGTGGGCGTGGGCGGCTATGCCAGCGGACCCGTGGTGCTCGCCGCGGCGCTGATGGGCATCCCCACCGCCGTGCAGGAGCAGAACGCACTGCCGGGGCTCACCAACAAGGTGCTCGGCAAGTTCGTGCGTGTCGTCTTCACCGCCTTCGAGGACGCCGCCCGCTTCTTCCCCTCGCGCAAGGTGCAGCTCGTGGGCAACCCCATCCGCCGCAAGCTGATGGAGAACTTCCTGCGCTCGCGCGTGGCGCACGAGAAGTTCAGCCTGCTCGTCTTCGGCGGCAGCCTCGGCGCCCGTGGCATCAACCAGCGGATGATTGACGCGCTGGACCACCTTCAGGACATCAAGGATCAGCTCCACATCGTCCACCAGACGGGCAAGAACGACCTGGAGACGGTGCGCAAGGGCTACGCCGACAAGGGCTTCTCCTCCCAGGCCGAGGTGGTGGAGTTCATCGAGGACATGTCCAACGCCTACGCCAAGGCGGAGCTGGTCGTGTGCCGGGCGGGTGCCACCACGCTGTCGGAGCTGACGGTGGCCAAGAAGGCCAGCATCCTCATTCCCTTCCCCTTCGCCACGGACAACCACCAAGAGGTGAATGCCCAGGCGCTGGTGAAGGCCGGGGCGGCCCTCATGTTCCGCGAGTCGGAGCTGACCGGGGAGAAGCTGGCCGCGGAGATCCGCCGCCTCAAGGACGAGCCCGACAAGCGCCGCCAGATGGAGAAGAAGGCCGGTCTGCTGGGGCGTCCCGAGGCCGCCAAGGAGCTGGCGGACGTGCTCGTGGACCTGATGGTGAAGACGTACGGTCCTTACGGCCGGGCCGAGGCTCGCGGCGAGGACCCGAACCCGAAGAAGCCGAAGAAGTCCAACGGCGGCGAGAAGCCGTCCGGCGACAGCGAGAAGCAGGCTGGCGGTAACGAGAAGCAGGTCTGAGGAGACGACATCCGTGACGAACAACCGCCCCGCCAGGCCCGCGAGCCTCTTCAAGACGCGCCATGCCGCGCACGTGCACTTCGTGGGCATCGGCGGCATTGGCATGAGTGGCATCGCCGAGGTGCTGCTCAACCAGGGCTACAAGGTGTCCGGCTCGGACCTCAAGGCCAGTGACATCACCCGCCGCCTGCAGAGCATGGGCGCCACCATCTTCGAGGGCCACCGCGCGGAGAACCTCGTCCACTCGGACGTCGTCGTCATCTCCTCGGCGGTGCGCAAGGACAACCCCGAGGTCGTCACCGCGCGCCAGCGGAAGATTCCCGTCATTCCTCGCGCGGAGATGCTCGCCGAGCTGATGCGGCTCAAGTACGCCGTCGCCGTCGCGGGCAGCCACGGCAAGACGACCACCACCTCCATGGTCGCCACCGTCCTCTCCGCCGCGGGCCTGGATCCGACGGCCGTGGTGGGCGGCAAGGTGAACGTGCTCGACTCCAACGCCAAGCTGGGCAAGAGCGAGCTGATGGTGGTGGAGGCCGACGAGAGCGACGGCAGCTTCCTGCACCTGCACCCGTCCATCACCGTGGTCACCAACATTGACCCGGAGCACATGGACCACTACGGCACGCTGGATAACCTGAAGGACGCCTTCACGGCCTTCTGCAACCGAGTGCCCTTCTACGGCCTCAACGTCCTGTGCCTGGACAACCCCAACGTCCAGTCGCTGCTGCCGCGCCTGGAGAAGCGCTTCGTCACCTACGGCAGCTCGCACATGGCGGACTACCGGCTGGAGGGCATCCGGCTGGAGGGCTTCACCACCCGCTTCGAGGCCTTCCGGCGCGACGAGCCGCTCGGTGAGTTCCGCGTCCGCATGGTGGGCGCGCACAACGCCCTCAACGCCCTGGCCGTCATCGCCGTGGCCGAGGAGATGGACATCCCCCTGGACGTGGTGCGCACCGCCCTGTCCGAGTTCGGCGGTGTGCAGCGGCGCTTCACCGTGCGCGGCGAGGTGGCCGGTGTCACCGTGGTGGACGACTACGGGCACCACCCCACCGAGGTGCAGGCCACGCTCGCGGGCGCCCGGCGCGCCTTCGGCCGGCGGATCGTGGTGGCCTTCCAGCCCCACCGCTACACGCGCACCCATGACCTGATGAAGGAGTTCGCTACCTCCTTCAACGACGCGGACGTCGTCTTCGTCTCCAGCGTCTACGCCGCGGGCGAGGAGCGCATCCCCGGCGCCACCGGCGACGCCCTGGTCGAGGCTGTCCGTTCCCACGGCCACCGCGACGTCACCTTCGTGGAGAAGCGCACCGACCTGGCCAAGACGCTGCTGCCTCGGCTGCGCGAGGGCGACATCGTCCTCACCCTGGGCGCTGGCGACATCACCCAGGTGGGCCCGGAGCTCATCGAGCTCCTCAAACAGCACGGCACGGCGAAGGGCGACTAGGGCATGGCCGCGGGCTTCTCCTCATCGTCCCTGCCCGAGCGGCTGGGGCGCCTGTCCGGCGTTGAGGTGACGGCGAATGCGCCGCTCGCGCCTCTCACCAGTGTGCGCGTGGGGGGCCCCGCCGAGGCGCTCGTCCGCCCGCGCTCCCCGGATGCCCTGGTGGCATTGCTCCGCTTCCTGCGCGAGGAGGGCGTGCCCCTCACCGTGCTCGGCGGAGGCGCCAACACCCTCGTGGGCGATGGCGGCATCCCCGGCGTCACCGTGAAGCTTCCCAGCGACCTGTTCCCCGAGCAGGCCGAGGTGGGCGCGGAGGAGGGGAGACTCACCCTCGGCGCGGGCGCGGCCATTGTTCGGCTCTGCAACCAGATGCGAGCCCACGGACTGGTGGGGGCGGAGTTCCTCGCCGGGATTCCCGGCACCCTGGGCGGCGCGGCCACCATGAACGCGGGCACCAAGAATGGCGAGTGCTACCGCGTGGTGGAGGCCGTGGAGGTGGCCACCGCCGACGGGGTGGGGTGGCTCTCCAAGGCCCAGATTCCCCACCGCTACCGGCACACGGAGCTGCCCCCGGGCGGCGTGGTGACGCGCGTGCGCTTCTTGCTGCCCAAAGGAGACCTCGAGGTCTCCAAGAAGGTCATGGACGAGGACCTGGCCTACCGCAAGCGCAGCCAGCCACTCAGCCAGCCCAACTTCGGCAGCGTCTTCGCCAATCCGCCGGGCGACTTCGCCGGGCGCCTCATCGAGAGCGTGAGCCTCAAGGGCCACGTCATCGGCCGCGCGCAGGTGTCCACCCTGCACGCCAATTGGATCGTCAACCTGGGCGGCGCCACCGCCCATGACGTGCTTTCCCTCCTCACCCTGATGCAGACTCGCGTGCGCGAGGAGCGGGGTGTCGAGCTCCAACCCGAAGTCAAGCGTGTAGGGGTCTTCCAGCCATGAGCGGCTTCTCCAAGGACGAGCTGAAGCGGAAGCGGGTGGGTGTGTTGTTCGGGGGCCTGTCCTCCGAGCGCGAGGTGTCCCTGCGCACGGGCGCCGCCGTGTCCAAGGCCCTGCGCGGGCTTGGCTACGACGTGGTGGACATCGACGTGGGCAAGGACCTGCCCGCGCGCCTCGCCGCCGAGAAGGTGGAGGTGGCCTTCATCGCCCTCCACGGCCGCTACGGCGAGGACGGCTGTGTCCAGGGTCTGCTGGAGTGCATGTTCATCCCCTATACGGGCAGCGGCGTCATGGCCTCCTCCCTGGGCATGGACAAGGTCTTCGCCAAGCAGGTCTTCATCGCCCACGGCATCCCCACCCCTCCCTATCGCGCCTTCCGCACCGGGGACGAGGCCCGGGCCGCCGCCGACTCGCTCCCCTTCGGCTTCCCCGTCGTCGTCAAGCCCTCCCGCGAGGGCAGCAGCGTGGGCGTCTTCATCTGCAAGACGCGTGACGAGTACCTCACCGCTGTCGAGGCTGCGTCCAAGCTCGCCGGCTCCATCCTCGTGGAGCAGTACATCAAGGGCCGCGAGGTGCAGGGCGGCGTCCTGGACAACGAGGCCCTCGGCGTCATCGAGGTGGTGGCCGCCCGGGAGTTCTACGACTACCAGGCCAAGTACCAGTCCGGCGGAACGACACAGTACCTCTTCCCTGCACCCCTCCCGCCGGATCAGTATGAGCGGGTGAACCAGGTCTGCCTTGCCGCTCATCGTGCGCTCGAGTGCAGTGGATGCTCCCGCTCGGACGTCATCCTGACTCCGTCCGGAGAAGTCTTCCTGCTGGAGATCAACACGCTGCCTGGAATGACCGAGTCCAGCCTGCTGCCGAAGATCGCCGCGGGCCGGGGCATCGACTTCCCGGGCCTCTGTGAGCGGCTGCTGCAAGGGGCCACTCTCAAGGCCTGAGAGGCCCTCCCCCTCAGAATGAAGTGGACTTGCTGGTCCCCTTCAGGGGACCCGGGCGCTACAGCGACGTGTCTGTAGCGAAAAACTGGCGTGGAGATCCAACCGGGCGCAGCATGCGCCGACGCACACCATGGCTTTCGGTAAGTCCAAGAATCGTCGTCGCCAGGACGCCGCCCAGACGAAGGAGGCGGTGACGGGAGCCGTGCGCTCTCACGGTCCTGGCGTGCTCAAGGTGATTCTACTGACCGGTCTGACATGCGCTTTGGTGTGGGGCGGTATCGAGCTGCGGCGCTGGGCGCTGTCCTCGCCCACCTTCCTCTTGAAGGAGACCTCCTTCAGCGGGCTGCAGCGGGCCACGCCGGGCGAGCTGCTCAAGCTGTCCGGGCTGACGGTGGGGCAGAACCTGTGGTCGCTGGACGTGGAGACGCTGGAGCGCACCATGTCCACCCACCCCTGGGTGCGCACCGTGGAGGTGCGGCGCCACTTCCCCTCCAGCGTGTCCGTGGAAGTGGTGGAGCACATGCCGGCGGCGCTGGCGGCGCTGGGAGACCTGTACCTGGTGGCCGAGGACGGCGAGCCCTTCAAGCGGCTGCAGCCCGGCGACAAGCTGGACCTGCCGCTCGTGACCGGGATGGACCGGGAGGGCTACCTGGCGGACGAGGCGAAGACGCGCGAGCGCTTCCGCCAGGCGCTGGAGGTGGCGCGGGCCTACGCGGCCACCGAGCCCGGCAAGCGCGAGCGGCTGAGCGAGGTGCGGGTGGCGGCAGAGGGGCTGGTGCTGGTGCTGGCGGACGGGACGGAGGCGTGGCTGGGCGAGGGTGAGACGGACGCCAAACTTCAGCGGCTCTCGCGCGTGCGCGAGGAGCTGCGTGCCCGCGGCCTGGCCGCGGAGGTCATCCACCTGGAGAACCGGGCTCGGCCCGGCTGGGTGGCGGTGAAACTTTCGAGCCCCGTGTCCGAGAGGAGCGGGGCCTCGCAGTAGGAACGAGCCCCTTTCACGAGAGTGGGGGGCCTGGGAGGGTTGTTATGGCGAAGCAGAAGTCCGGGGAGATCATCGTCGGCCTCGACATCGGCACGACGAAGATCTGCGCCATCGTCGGCGAGCTAACCGACAACGGGATTGACATCATCGGCATCGGTACGCACCCGTCGAAGGGCCTCCGCAAGGGCGTGGTGGTCAACATCGAGGCGACTGTGTCCTCCATCCGCCGCGCGGTGGAGGAGGCCGAGCTGATGGCAGGAGCGGAGATCTCCCACGTGTACACCGGCATCGCCGGTGGCCACATCAAGGGCTTCAACTCGCAGGGGATTGTGGCGGTGAAGGACAAGGAGGTGCGCGAGCCGGACATCGCCCGCGTCATCGACGCCGCCAAGGCCGTGGCGATTCCGCTGGACCGCGAGGTCATCCACGTCCTGCCGCAGGAGTTCATCATCGACGACCAGGGCGGCATCAAGGAGCCGCTGGGCATGGCGGGGGTGCGCCTGGAGGCGAAGGTGCACATCGTCACGGGTGCGGTGTCGAGCGCGCAGAACATCGTGAAGTGCGCCAACCGCACGGGCCTGAACGTGGCGGACATCGTGCTGCAGCCGCTGGCCTCGGCCGAGGCCGTGCTGGGTGAGGACGAGAAGGAGCTGGGCGTGTGCCTCGTCGACATCGGCGGGGGGACGACGGACATCGCCATCTTCTCGGGCGGCTCCATCGTGCACACGGCGGTGATTGCGCTGGGCGGCAACAACCTGACGAGCGACATCGCGATTGGCCTGCGCACCCCGGCGCACGAGGCCGAGCGCATCAAGCAGAAGTTCGGCTGCGCGCTGGCATCGATGGTGAACAAGGACGAGACCATCGAGGTGCCGAGCGTGGGCGGCCGGCAGCCGCGAGTGCTCGGGCGGCAGATTCTGTGTGAGATCCTGGAGCCGCGCGTGGAGGAGATCTTCCAGCTCGTGCACCGGGAGATCCAGAAGTGCGGCTACGAGGACCTGCTGGCCTCGGGCGTGGTGATTACCGGTGGCTCGACGCTGCTGGCGGGCATGCCGGAGCTGGCCGAGGAAGTGATTGGCTTGCCGGTGCGCCGGGGCATGCCGCGCGGGATTGGCGGGCTGGTGGACGTGGTGAAGAGCCCCATGTACGCCACGGGCGTGGGTCTGGTGGTGTACGGGGCAAAGCACCTGGACCGGCGGATGTTCCGCATCCGCGAGGAGAACGTCTACAAGAAGGTCAAGGGCCGCATGCGCGAGTGGCTCGAGGAGATCTTCTAGGCAGTTCTGTCAGTCTTTGCCGTACCCCACCGGGGCCGCTCTCCTCCCAGCGGCCCCGGTTTTTTTAGTGAGACGCGGGCGAAGCTATTCAAGAACCCGGCACTTTTGCGCAGGTGTATCGGGCGCGAACAATGATTCCCTTGAGAACTGCGGGCGATAATCCATGGCCAATGACCGGGCTCTTCGTCTGACTCTCGCTCTGGGTCTGTTGCTGGTGCACGCCTCCTGTGCAATGCCCGCCAGCACCCTTCGGGAGTGGCCCTCTCATTCCAAGGAAGGGCCGGATGTGCAGGTGAGTCAATTGCCGGATGGCAGACTCCGTCTTGCCTTCTCGCCCCTCTCATCGGAACTGGCCCTACAGCATTTCTCCGAGGAGGAGGCTCGGAGCGCGCTGAGCGAGTTCCGGGAGGCGCTGGCCAGGCAACCGCCCAGGATCCTGAGGACGGCTTCGTTCTCAGAATGCTCAGGTTCGCGAGGGGCTGATCTTTGGGATCACTCCTTGCACGAGCAGTTTATCGCCCGCTACGGCACTCCGTTTGTTCCATTGCCCGACTGCCTGAAGGAGAGCGCCCTGTTCATGGCCCTGCGCCTGTCACCCCGTTACATGCCCGTTGGCATGCGTGAGGCCGCCCAGGCTCTCTTTAAGGACCCCGCCTTCCTCGCGGGAGTTGCTACCGCTCTGGTTGTCTACCTCATCGCCTGGGCAGCGCCCGAGCCCATTTTTACCAAGAGCTTCGCTATGGCTGCCACGGTGCTGTTGGCCTCTGTCTTCACCATCGCGGAAATCGCTCATGCGGGTGCTGCTGCCTGGGCCCTATATCAAGACACTCAAGGGCTCCGTACTCTGGCGCAGATCGAGGCGGCCGCAGAACGGTTTGGCAGGACGATGGGCGGCGTGGGTTTCCGGATACTGGTGGCGGTGGCAAGTTGGGGAGTGGCCAAGGGGCTACCGAGGGTGCCTCCAGGCGGGGCTTGGGCATGGCTCAAGCAGCGGCGCCTTGCTTTCGTGGGAGGGATGGAACTGTCCGAGGTTGTCTCCGTTCAGGCCACGTCGGTCCAGGCCATGGCGGATGGCTCCTTGTTGGTAGCGGGAGTGTCAGCCGGCAATACGGCACAGGTATTCCGCAGTGCTTGCAAGGATGGCTTGCTCAAAGTGACAGGCTTCACCTGGCACCACCTTGCTACGAACAAGAACGAGATATCCGACCTGAGAGGTGGCCCCTGGACACCCTTGTTCGAGGCGATCTTCGCACAAGCTGGAATGACCCTGGATGCAGGTGAGAACCAAGTCTTCTTGAAGGACCATGGAGGCCCTCACCCCGAGGCGTATCATGAGGAGGTCCACAGACGGCTCAGGGAAGCCATCAAGGGCTGTAAGACCAAGCAGTTGTGTCGAGCCAAACTGGTGGACGAGCTGAAACGGATTTCAGATGAAGTCTGCACTCCCGGAACCAGACTTCACCGTCTGTCGACGAAGTCTTGAAGCCAGACCTGAGGATGTTCATGAGGTATTACGATCTGCTCAGTGACATGCGCATTCGTGGTCGCTGGGTCCTCGCGGATCCCGTCGATGAGCACGGCGAAGAGGTTGACCCATGGCAATTCGATAAGGGGTGCTTCATCAATGCGCATGGCAAACTCGTGCTGCGTCAGGCTCGTCCTGGGAGTGCTCTCGACTTCAGCTTCACCACGCTCACGATCCCGGTGGTCCATGGCCGGGTTGTGTCCCTCTGTGCGCGCCTTGGCTTGCTGCAACAGGTGCAGTTCCTACCCGCTCAGGTGGAGGGGCAAGCCGAGCCGTACTTCATCCTCAATGCGCTTCGCGTCATCCGTTGCATCGATGATGCGCGCTGCGAAGAGGTGCGCTACTGGCGTCCGGAGGACGGAGACCCTGACAAGGTGGGGCAGTACCGAGTCGTTGCCGGCATGCGCATCGATCCAACAAAAGTGGGTGATTCCCACATCTTCCGTCCCTGGGGCTGGAGTGTGGCCCTCCTCGTCTCCGAGCGCCTCAAACAAGCAATGGAGGAGGAGGGCATCACAGGCACGAAGTTCGTCGAGGTTTCGTAACTCTGGTATCCAGTAGGGTGCTGCGTCATGGCGCTGAGGGCCCTGACCTCACGGTTGGATGGCACTCGGCTCGGGCTTCGGGCGCTCGGCGACGGGCAGGTAGCATTTGCCCTGGTACTCGGCCTGATCGTCGTAACAGGGCGGGCGCTTCTCCAACGCCACCCAGCATCCGCCGTTGATTTCCACCTCGCCCTTCCTGGGTTTGCAGGGGGCCTTGGCCTGGTTGCCGAAGGGCTTCGCGGGAAGCGGGTAGGTGATGCCAGAGGGGTTCGGGTCTTCCGTCTGGACCAGGGTGAGCGCATTGGGCGGGGCATCGGAATCCACGGCCACACCGGTGGGTTCCTCGTGGCACATGGGCGCTGGTGGAGCGCTCGTCAACGGCTCCGGGCTGTTCGGGGGCCGGGACTCGGGGGCCAGATGGACTAGCGCCAGGAGCAGGGCGCACACCGCAGCGGCGCTCGCCATGCTCAATCCCAGGCGCCACCGGGGGCGGGATTCATAATTCTCAGGGACGGCGCGGGCCATGCGCCGCACGGCCTCGCTCACACTTTCGAACGTGAATACCAGCGACTCCACCGACTGCCTGTCGGGGGCCCTGGACCATGGGGTTTGCTCCACTTGCATGGCGACGTAGCCAGTTGAGGCCGACGAGGAGATGAGACTCACCCGCCAATCCTTCAGCGCTACCGCCCCCTGATCGGCGTTGAGCTTGAGCACCAGGGCCGTTGCCCCGCTCGTCTCGTGCGTGGCCCGATAGAGCTCCTCCTGGCCGCGAGCGGCCTGCGGCACCTGCTCCTGGAGTTGGTACGGCCCCAACTGCTCCGGATTCTCCTCACTGGTCTCGGCCTGCTTCTGCTCGTCCACGCATGCTCCTCCCTAGGCCCCGAGCCTGCAGGGGGCCTGATGCCCTTGTTCGCATGGGCCGGGCCCGACTTCCAGGAGGTACCCGGTGCATCAGGGGGCGGCCTACTGCACAGGTGCACTCTCCTGCGATGAGGGAAGGTTCGTCGAGATCTCATCGATTCATGCTCCATCGCGCCGGCATCGGGTTCGCGGTAGGGAGCGGTCCACCACATCGGAATCCACTACACTCGAAGTACACCCCCCTGTAGGAAGCTGAGGTATGTCCACCCGGTCCCTCGCGTCCGACATACCGCTCCTGCTCATTCTCCTGCTGCTGGCCGGATGCGCCACGGGAGGGCCGGTGGTGAGTATGCTGAGCCCCAGCCGCCGTGCACCGGTCCAGTACGCACAGTCCACGGATTCTGCGACAGCTGGCTGCCTGCGCAACCCTGCCTGCTACAAAACCCTGCCGGGAGAAGAGGCAGTCATTCCCTGGGTGTCTCGTGCCGTGGACGCCGCCCACGCCGCCACCACCATGTCAGTGATGCTGGAGGGCGCGGACATTAAGGTCATCGAGCAGGTGCTGACCGACTGCGCCCAGAAAGCCAATGAGAAGGTCAACAGTGAGGATGAGGAACTCCAGGGACGGGAGCCCACCAGGGAACAATGCAAGAAGGTGGTGCGCATGGAGGGCGGCAAGGAGGTGACGCGCGCCATGGAACTCGGAGCCAAGAAGCACGAGGTGGCCCTCGATTGCGCGCGGAAGGCATTCGCTGAACGTTTCACGCAGAACGTCAGGGTGGAGCCCACCTACCAGAAAGACTCCCGCACGAGGCTGTGGCGATGGGTTGACCCCAAGCAGGTGGAGGAGTGGCTGCAGCTCGGGCTTACCAGCATGCTGTGGGGGGCCTTGGTACCCGATATCGTGATTCACGTATCGGGCAATCCGAACCAGGTTCGGCACGTCTACGACTTCAAGTTCACCTGCCCGGCCGAGAATCCGCCGTCCTGGCGGCCGTCCACCAGGGGTCAACCTCATTACCCATACGATCAAGGCGCGATGTACAAAGAGGCGCTTCTTGAGGGGAGAAGCAAGCCCAGCTTTGCCACGCCTCAGGGGATCAAATGATGAGTGATCACTATCCACGCGTTCGCCTCTACTCGGTCCTGGGCGGTGAACGCCATTCCCTGTACATCCGGGAGAGCGTGAGCATCACCTTCTACATGCGGCGCTCCCACCAGGAGATCATCCAGCAGGTGATGCGCTGCCTGGAGGTGTACCTCCGTGCCATCGGGCCCCAGGTACTCGGTTGGTATGTCGATCCGTACAGTGGCGATTGGGAGGAGCTCGACGACAAGGGCTGGGCGTTTCTTCGGCGCGAGATGTTCGACGAGCCAATTGCCCAGGTCTGGCTGAGAGAGTTTGCTGGTGCCACCACGGGGTACGAGGTCCTCTACCATGGCCGGCTGCTCGAAAAGAATGTGACAAGCGCGCTGTCCTTCATCCTCCCCACGGAATACCTGGAAGCGCACGGACCGGGACGCGTGCGGGAACTGGCGCTGGAACTGGCAGCAGAGTTGCCCTTCAGTTCCGGACATGGGGGCTTGTGCTTCAACTTCCCAGAGAGCGTCGTCGGAACGACCGGTGCCATCCGCGACATGTCCTTCCGCTATCCCGGCCTGGACATTCCAGGCGTGCATTTCGACTCGCTCTCCATCGGCACCCGGGTGAAGGGAGTGCACTGGCTGAACTTCCTGGGCCAGCCCGTGTTGGGGGCGCTCGGAGGCGCCGCGGGCCTGCGCGAGCGCCTGCGCGCGCCTGACACCACCGTGCAGGAACTCGATGGTGAGCGGGCCGTGGTGACGCTAGGGGAATGGCCGGAGGCGGGTGACTTGGAGCAGGGCCGCACGTTGCCTGATTACCGCGAGCTGGCACACGTGCTGGAACCCTGGCTGTACATGGACCGCGGCAACTGGAGTGGCTTCTCCGACGAAGACGTGCGCCGATGGGAGCGTCGCTTCCTCGACTGATGCCTCATCTGGACCAGAGTAGGGCCAGCTCGAGCTCGATGGCCTCGAAGGGCTCAGCGCGAACCCGCTGCTCGCCAGCGAAGGTCTCGACCAGAATCCAGTGGTTCCCTTCGAGCCGGAACACATCGAGTGTATGGGCCAG
Organism: Archangium lansingense; assembly: GCF_026626635.1. GTDB lineage: Bacteria > Myxococcota > Myxococcia > Myxococcales > Myxococcaceae > Archangium > Archangium lansingense. The sequence goes on along the minus strand of NZ_JAPNKA010000001.1, from coordinate 10,346,380 downwards.
CGGGTCCACGAGCCACAGGTGCCGCACCCCTTCGCGGGCGTAGATGCGCATCTTCGGGCCCTTGTCCATGTGCCGCGTGCGCTCGGAGAGCACTTCGCACACCCAGTCCGGTGCGAGCTCGTAGTGCGCCGGTGCCTCGTCCCCTCCGAGGGCATCAGGCATGCGCTCGCGCCTCCAGCCGGCGAGGTCCGGGACGAGCTTGTCCGGGCGTGGGCCGAAGTGCAGCTCCGGCTCATAGAGGATGACCCATCCACCCGGTCCCCCTGTGCCGAGCCAGAAGGGTCCTCCGATGATGATCCCCAGTCGTGACGCCACGTTGGTGTGGGGACGCGCCGGGCGGGGGCTGAGGTGCAGCTCCCCATCGAGGAGCTCCGCCACCATTTCCGCAGGCGCCGCTTGGAAGTCCGCCTCGACGGACGGCGCGTTGCGCTCGCTAGACTCGGACTCAGGAGGGCGACGGGTGGCCATGAGGGATGATTTCAGCATGTCCCTCGTGTCGTGCAATGCCGAGGCCGCGTGCGCCAGACCCGCCGAGCACAGGAGGGCTCGATACAGCGCTCAGAGCGGGTTCGAGCCGGGAGGCATGCGCTGGGCGCCGTAGGTGTAGACGTACTCCTCCACCTGCAGGAACTCCTTGAGGGGTTGAGCGCCGCCGTCCTCGCCCCAGTCCACCCTGTCCATGCGCATCAACCGGGTGGAGTAGGGCACCAGCGTGTCCGGGTCCGTGACGAGCTCGAAGCGCTTGCTCGCCATGGGGCCCGTCCCCGCCTCGGACTGGCCGACCGGCTGCAGATCCACGGTCAATCGCACGCATCGCCGCTCCTGGGCGTCTGGTGTGCAGGGGACTCCCACTTCGATGGAGGTGTGCTCGTCCGCGGCCACTTCCTTCTTCTCCATGAAGCCCGTGCCCACCACCATCGTCGATTCGCGCCGCACCGGCTCGCCGGGCACCAGGGTGACACCGCGCCAGTTCCCCACCAGCCGATCCCAGTACTCCAGTGCGGACTCTTCCTGCGCGGCCACCAGGTTCTCGAGGAGCTCCGCCTTCTTCTCCGGCTCCATGGGCAGTACCTCCAGCATCTGCTGGCCCGGCAGGTTCTCGGAGATGTCGATGCCCTGGAAGCAGCCCTCGTCGTCGAAGTGCACCGTGGGCACCGGGTCCACCATGGCGGCGAACTGGGGCGGAGACACCTCGATGTCACTCGGGACGAACTGGTAGTGGCCCTGCTCCTCCGTCGGCGCCACGGTCAGCCAGTAGCGGCGCTGGACCTGGGTGTTGCCCAGGGGGCTGTTCATCGTGACGGAGTAGGAGACGCGAGCGGCGAGGTGCTCGGGCCAGGCGAAGCGGAGGGTGACGGCGTCCTTTGGGGCGCGCTGGGTGGATGCGGGTGTGGCGCAGGCGCAGAGGGCAGGAAGGATGGCCGCGAGAATCCGGGAGCGAATGGCGCGTGTCATGAGAATGCGCGCTACAGCACCGGCCCGCCCGAAACGCCAGTGACTTCGAGCCGGGGCTTTCCGCGCGTCTGGAGGAGTGTGTAGGGCACACGGCCGGAGGTGAAGGTGCTACGCTTCCGGGATTGAGCCGACATGGAGAGTGACACAACTGAGTGCCACGTGGGCCGTGGCATCACCTGCGGTGCATGTGCCAGCCAGACATGTGTTGCAGCTCTGCACGTCTCAGCGGGACCTCTCAATGCAGTTGGTGAGCGAGTTGCCATGAGCCCTGTGAGACTCAATGCAGGAAGCCTGTTCGAGCACATACGCCACATCTGCTTGCGCCCGAGGATGTTCGCTCCGAACTTCGAGCTCGATCATCTTCACATGTATATTTATGGCTATGAGAGTGCCCTTGGAGATACAGGGCAGAAGAGCCAGCACGAGCAATTCAGGGAGTGGATCTACAAGCGGCACCCCAAGTGGCGGTATCTCCCCACATGGTGGGCCCAGCAAGTCTACGAAGCCAACGCGTGCGACCTGGAGCGCACGCTCGAAGCAATCATCCGTCTCCTGGATGAATTCCTGGCAACGGAGGGAGCGGAGTTCGTCCGCTTCCCCGAGCGGGAGACCGAATACGAAATCACCATCCAGAAGCCAGAACGACGCCCGAAGCGGAGTCCTCGCGCCAAGCGGCGACGCGCTGAGTGAGCGCCGTTCTCCTGGTTCCAGCTCCTACTGCTTGTTGGCCTCGGGGGCCCGGAAGGCGTGCATATGAGCCACCTCGTCGCGCATGGATGACTCAATCATCTCCTTCCGCAGAGAGGGCAGGGGCCAGCGGTGGGGCACCGCGCTCTGCCAGGCCGCGTAGCTGGCCCGTGAGTCCGTGCTGCGCTCCGTGGCCTGTCGCAGGCGCTCCTCGTCCCCCAACTCCGTGGCGGCCTTCTTCATGACGTTGAGCCCCACGAGCCGCTCGACGATGGAGGACTCCTCGGAGAGGCGCGAGCCGATGCGCCACAGGGCCTCGCCCAGGCGCTGGCGCTCGGTGGGCGTGAGCGTGTCTCGCGAGGCCTCGGTGCGCTTCTGGAGCAGCCAGGGCACGGGGCTGACCAGTGCCATGACCGCGACTGTGTACGCATGGTTCTCCGGGCGGGAAATCCCGGTGGCCTCGAAGTGGCGCAGCGCGTACCCGTTGAGCGAGACGAAATCGCTCTGGCGCCAGTCGCTCAGCTTGGACAGAGCCTCGAGCTCCTGAATCTCCCGAGCAGTGAAGGGCGCCTGGGAGTCCGTCCCCTCCAGGAGGAGCAGGGCGCGAAGCTGCATGGACTCCGGGTAGTTGGTGGAGAGCGCGGCGAGCCGGGCTCGTAGGGTGGTTCGGAGCTGGGCTCGCATCGGGGCGGGCAGCTTGTCTCGCTCGATGTACTCGGCGATGGGGACGAGCAACTCGGGGAGCGTGACCACGGGGATGTGTTGGATGAGTGCGCGGGCTCGCTCGGCATCCAGGGGCATGGAGAGCGCGACCACGAAGCGCTGCTCGGCCGAGAGCTCCTGCTTCCAGACCTCCTCCGGGCCGGGGCCCGTGGCGAGCGGCTCCTCCTCCTCCGGCAGCAATGGCGACTCGCTGAAGTCGGGCCGGCCGATGCCGTTCCATGCCTGGGTGAAGGCGTCATGCCAGCCCAGTGAAGGCCGGGTGCGTCTGAGCGCGAGGAGTGACTCCAGCAGGCGTGGCTCGGGGCGCTCGGGAAGACTCTGGCGCAGCGTGAGGATGTGGCTCGCCGCGCCGTCCAGGTCTCCGGCCTCGAGAGCGTCGCAGGCGCGGGCGAAAAGGACGGAGGGCGCGGGAGCTTGCGCGGAGGCCTCGGACGGAGCGGGGGCTGCCCGCGCTTCGAGACACAGGGGTCCGAGTGCGAGGACGAACAGGGCTCGGCGCAGGTTGCACGCCAGGTGCCAGGAGCGGCCGTGGAGCGAGAGGACTCGTGTCATGCGTCCAAGCATAGCCGGGCTCGCGAGCCTCAGAGGTCTCTCCTGTCTGCTGGAGGCCCGGCCCGGCCCGCGAGCCCTCGGGTGTACGCAACAGGCCCTGACAGCGGACTTCCCGGCGTTTGTGGGTATTCCCCCCAACCGTTATTCACACGCGTGTATTCACTCACTGGAAGGGGAAGGCCATGTCCTGGCTGAATCCACGACGTGCCCTCTCGGCATTGCGTTTTCTCCTGGTTGCCGGGCTCCTGCTGGGCCTTACCGCCCGCGCGCAACCGTTACAGATCCCTCAGTTCAGCACGCTGCCCATCGAGCCCGGCCTGAGAGCAGAGATCGAGCTCTTCTTCTCTCGTTGCGGCTTCCTGGCACCCCCTCTCCCCGGGCGGCCATTCGCCTTATACGACGTGGTGCTCTCGGGGCTGACTCCGAGCGGGCCATTCCAGCGGACCGGGGTGCTGTTCCTGACGGGCCCCATCACCCTCGTCGGGACCGACAACGGCATCAACCCGAACGATTTGATCCTGCTCTCTGGCACCCCCGACACGTTCCCCGAGCCGGGCGCCATCCGCTTCGCAACGAACTCCGCACTCACCAACCTCCTCCAGGCCCGGTGCTCCCAGGCGGCAATCGATTTCGCCTTCGTGGGAGCCGACCCGGTGGCCGGGCGATTGGACATCGTGCCCGACATCAACATCGCCGCCGCGGGTCCCTTCAACCAGTTCAACCTGAACGGTGGATTGTTCGCCAACGTGCTTCAGATCAAGGACGGTCTGATGCAGGTGTTCTTCCTGCAAGACGGGACCCTCCTGACCGGGCAGATTCAATTCCTCGGCACTGGATTCATCTTCCCCTCCACCGTCCTCTATCAGGCCAACATCGTGGGGCAGTTGAGGGGCACAGGCATCTTCTAGCCGCTTCCCCAGAGTCGAGCCGGGAGATCGCCCGTGGCCACCCAGAAGGCGTCGAAGCTGGACTCGCTCGAGAAGTTCCATCCGAAGAGCCGAAAGGAGTGGCGCGCCTGGCTCGCCGCGAAGAACCACCGTGCCAGCCAGTAGCGTCAATGACTCGTGCCCGGCTGCTCGGCGGTCGGGGATGAGCGGCTTGCCCCCGGACGCGCCAATGCCGAGCGTCCTCGTATGGATCCGATCGAACTCCTGACGCGGCAGCACGAGGAAGCCGAGCTCCTCTTCCAGCAGGTGGCGGTGGCGAGTGGTGAAGAGCGAACCCACCTGTTCCGCCGCCTCGCCTACCTGCTCACCCTTCATACCCATCTCGAGGAGCGCTTCTTCTACCCCGAGGTGAAGCTGGCCGAGACGAGCGAGCTGATCCGCCACTCCTATGACGACCATGCCGAGGCCACGGCGCTGATCACCCAGATGTTGCACCTCGACGTCAGCGACATGCAGTTCGAGCCCGCGCTGATCAGCCTCCGCGAGTCCGTCGAAGCGCACGTGGCCGAGGAGCGGTCCGTTCTCTTTCCCCAGGTGCGACGGTTGCTCTCCGCCGAGCACTTCGCGCGCTTGGGCAATGAGCTGGCGCGGGGAGTAAGCGAGCTGACGCAGCCAGGAGCTCTTCCGGCCGTCTCGCATGACTCTCAGCTCGGAACCTTCTAGCTCGGCTAGCGCCCAAGAGGAGCGGGGTACGGCTGCCTGCCCGTGCGGCTACCGCTAACGCAGGTAGCTGGAGAGGAGCGTGAAGCCAGCCTCCTCGACGGGCACTCGCCCCAGGAGAGAGGCGAGGAAGGAGCCTGCGTGGTCCGACAGGAGGACGACCCCGGTGTCCGCCTCCGCCGAGAAGCCGATGAAGCCGGCGTAACCGCCCGTCATCGCGGAGCGCCACACCACGGGCTTGCCACCCATGTTGGAGACGAGCCACCCGAGCCCCACGCGCTTGCCGCGAGCCTCCACGCGCGGGCTGTGCGTGAGCCGCAGGGCCTGGCCGAGTCCGGCATCCTCGCGCCCGAGGTTCGCGTCGAGGAAGCGCAGCAGGTCAGGCACCGTCGAGCGGATGGCTCCCGCTCCGGGCAGTGCCGGCCAGGTCCAGCCCGGTACCTGCATGCCCCGGGCGGTGTGGCCGGGAAGCAGGCGCCGCTCCTGCTCCTCGGAGAGGCGGACCGCGGTGGTGTCGCCCAGCTTCAGCGGCGTGCAGAGGAAGTCCCTCACCGCATGCCCATAGTTGAGCCTCACCCGGCGTGAGAGGGCGTGACCGAGCACGCCCAATCCAATGACGGACTCGGCGTACTTTTGCGGCGGCGGGTGACGAGGGTGGTAGCTCCTCAGGAAGGCCCCGAAGAGCTCCGCGGTGTAGTGGCCGTAGGGATCGGCCGGGTTCTGCTGAGGGGTCCGCAGGTTGGGCGGGAGGCGCGGCATGCCAGAGGTGTGCGTCGCCAGTTGCTCGAGCGTGATGTGGCCCGCGGCCTCATCCGGCAGGAGCGGCAGCGGGAGCAGCTCTTTCAGCGGTGTGTCGAGCTTCACCTCGCCCCGGTCCACCAACAGCGCGAGCAGGGTGCCGGTGAAGACCTGGGTGAGCGCGCCCAGCTCGTATAGCGAGTTCGTCGCGGGGAGCGGCCCTTCGCCACGGAGGGCCTGCACGTGGTGCTCTCCGCGGTGCGTGAGGCCCACGCACAGCGCGGCCGAGGGGTACGCGCGCAGGTAGCGCTGGGTGGCACGGAGGATTGTGTCGGCGGGCGAGCCAGGAGAAGCGGAAGTAGGCATGGGGGACGGTCACCAGCTTACGTCGACGTCGAAGTCCTGCCCGTTTCGCATCGTCACCGTGGTGGTGGCTCTGACGCCTGTCCTGCCCAGTCCCGCATCCAGGAGCCCGGCGATCAGATCCGGCTTGGCGTCTGGGTCCTTCCGGATGGAGACGCGGTACTGGCGCTGGCCGAGCGGCAGCACCTTCACGTCGTAGCGGAAGGTGTCGAGCGCCAGGAGGCTGGGGACTCGCGCCATGAGGCGATCCGGGCCGAGCATGGGCAGGCCCATGTCCACCACCTTGCCCATCCACGTCCGCAGGAAGCCCAGCCCGAGCTGGCGGCCCATTTCACGGTAGGCGGCCTCGCGAGCCATCCCGGGGTAGCAATGGCGCCAGGCCACCTCGAGCGCCGCGTTCCACACTTCGATGGGGTAGATGGCCTTGGGGTGGCGCGGGTCGTAGCCACACTCCCTCAGCGCGTCCGCGAAGGGCCCACTTGCCTTGAGCGAGTGGACGAACAACCCCTCGAAGAAACTGCCCTGCGTGGCCCGACCGGAGAAGGAGTCCTGCATGATACGCGTGCCAACGGCACGAGTCCGTATACAGGACCCTGTCCTCCTCGAACAGACTACCGGCACCTCATCCCGCTCGGCGCCACTCCGCGGGGCGGGCTTTGACCTGCTCGCGTACCGCCTGGCTCAACAAGTCCGTGCGCAGAGGACTCGACAGGAAACCCTGTGCCCCCAGGGCCCACGCCTGCTCCTCCTCTCGCGCCCGGCCCGCCAGCAGCAACCTTGCTTGGATGCCCCGCCGCTTCACGCTCTCCACGGACTGCACCGGAGCCAGGACCACGGTGTTCGAGCTCGCAGCTCGCACGTCCTGCGTGCGAGCCACACGCGCTCGCAGGCCCGCGTCCTCCAGCAGCTTCAGCAGTCCCTGGGTCGCGTGGACACCCCAGCCGTACACCCAGACCTCTGGCTTGGGCTCCATCGTGGGTTTTCCTGACGCTTCCACCCTCGGCAGTTCCCGCTCCGCGAGCCGAGTCTGGGCCGGGAACTCCTCCGTCAGCGGATCCAGCACCGGCAGGCCGCTCTCGCTCCGCTCGACGGTGGACGCCGCCTTACTGCCAGCCATGAGGCGATCCAGCATCAGGTACTCGGCGCGATCCGTGACCAGGGGCAGGTGCTCATCCGCCTCGGGGAGGGGAATCGGCTCCACCGGGCGCCGCGCGTCGAGGAGATGGGGATGGTAGAGCCGATCGATGGCGCGGGAGATGGAGGCATCGGTCGCAAGCAGCGTCACCACCCGCGCCTTGCCGCTCACGCGAGCCACTTCGTCCAGGGCGAGCGGATGCGCCGGAGCCGTGGTGGCCACCACCAGCACCGAGTCGCGTGGCCCCTCCTGCCGCAGCGGGACGACCCGGCAGTCCTCCGCCACTCGGGCCGGAATCACCTCCGCGAGCCGCGGGTCCAGCACCTCCGCGTCCAGGTCTACCGTTGGAAGCCGCACCTGCCGGGCCAGGGTCTCGAGCACCTGCTGTGCGGTGCAGAAGCCCATGTCCACCACCACCTGCCCCAGGGGCACGCCCCACTTGTTGTGGAAGCCCAGCGCCGCGCGCAGTTGCAGCTCATCCACGAGCCCGTCCTCCCGAAGCAGCTCTCCCAACCGTCTCTTCATCGCAGCGCCCTCTGGTGGTGACTCCCGAGGGCTCTTGCGTCTCGTGTGCCAACCCATGAAGGGCTCCGCGCTGCTGGGAACTGCCCCACTTTCAAGTGGTTGGCTCGGCCAGGGAGGTGCTCGGCCTGGTGACGGCACCCATCACCTGGTGACCGCTGTCATCACTCCAGGGCTGTCGTCATCGCTCCTGGCGGGAGCGTTTGTTAGGGTCCCGCCTCCCGATGCCTGCTGGACCCGACCTGTTCGCCGCTTCCGTTGATGTGAACCGCTTCGCCCCCCTGGCCGAGCGCATGCGCCCGCGCACGCCCGAGGAGTTCATCGGGCAGTCGCACCTGCTCGGCCCGGGCGCTCCCCTGCGCCAGCTCATCGAGCGCAAGGCGATTGTCTCCTGTCTCTTCGGTGGGCCTCCTGGAGTGGGGAAGACCACGCTGGCGCGCATGCTGGCGGCGAGCGTCGATGCGGAGTTCGTCATCCTCTCGGCGGTGTCCGATGGCATCCCCCGCATCCGCGAGGTGGTGGCCGAGGCCGAGCGCCTGCGCAACCAGTACCACCGGCGCACCGTCGTCTTCGTGGATGAGATCCACCGCTGGGCCAAGAACGTCCAGGAGCAGGCGCTGCCCCACGTCGAGAGCGGCCTCCTCATCCTCCTCGGAGCGACTACGGAGAACATCAGCTTCGAGGTGCGGCCCGCACTCGTCAGCCGGTGCCGCGTCTTCCTGCTGCGTGAGCTCACTCCGGCGGACCTCCGGACCGCGCTCCTGCGGGCGCTCTCTGACGAGAAGCGAGGGCTGGGGGCGCGGCGCCTGACCGTGAATGACGAGGCGCTCGGCGTGCTGGTGGAGGGGAGCGGGGGAGACGTGCGCAAGGCGTTGGGCGCGCTGGAGCTCTCGGCCCAGCTCACCGCGGACGGCGCGGAGATCTCCCGCGAGACGGCCCTCCAGGCCACGGGGACTCGCCTGGCCCGACACAACAAGGATGGGGACGAGCACTTCGATCTCCTCAGCGCCCTCCAGAAGTCGTGCAGGGGCTCCAACCCCCAGGGGGCCATCTTCTGGGCGGCGCGGCTGCTGCAGACAGGGGACTTCGTAGCGCTGTGGCGCCGGCTCAAGGTGATCGCCGTGGAGGACGTGGGCCTGGCGATGCCCGAGGCCATCAGCATCGTGCGCGCGTGCGAGGAGGGCTTCCACTCGGTGGGGATGCCGGAGGGGCGCATCTTCGTGGCCCAGGCGACCCTCACCCTGGCCACGGCGAAGAAGAGCAATCGCGCCTATCAGGCGATGGATGCGGCGCTGGCGGCCGTGGAGGCCCACCCCAACGCGGCCCCGCCGCTCCACCTGCGCAATGCCCCTACCGAGCTCATGAAGGAGCTGGGCTACAAGAAGGGCTACGAGGCGCCGTGGAACCACAAGGACCACTACGTGCCCGGGCAGACGTACCTTCCCGAGCCCCTGGATCGCTCCGTCTTCTACCGGCCCAGCAAGGAGGGCCATGAGGCGGAGATCCACGAGCGGATGAGCCACTGGTGGCGCGAGGACAAAGCCTCTCGCGGGGAGTGATGGCCGCGCGGAGGTCTCGCCATTCTTGTTGAGGCGCAAGCACGGTGCGGTGCGTCGAACCGCAGCCTGCTTGCCCCGACTCCGCGTGGGCTGCCTGTCACGGATTGTGCGTGGCGGATCGCCTCAGTCCCCAAACGCCAGACGGGCAGCGTGGTGCGCTACCAGTGGCCAACGACTCGAGTGCGCCGGACAGCGGCGAGACGCTCACCGTCTCTGCGGTCAGCATGCCCGCCACGGGTGGCTCGGTGGTGGTGTCCGCGGATGGCTCGGCGGTGGAGTTCACGCCGGCTCCGGGTTTCGTGGGGACCGTGACCTTCACGTAGCGTGGAGTTCACCATCCTCAAGATGAAGGGCATCGAGGTGGAGCGCGAAGCTCCCTGAGTCCGGACGCGAGGGGAGGGGAGCCAGGTACGTCCCCTCCGCCTCGGGGGGCTCGCTTCCCGTTCAATATGTTTTTATTGGGATTCAAGTCATTCTGAGAAAATAGTTTAGGCCGATTTTTCCAGGTCAGACCTATGGGCTAGAGCCTTGGGGGAGCGGCGTATCTGGCGCCGCATCTCTCACGGTTCTGAGCTCGAGGGGGCCATGGAAGCGACAGGAACAGCCTGGCGGGTGAAGTGTGCGGTAGCGGTGCTGGTCGGAGTAGTGGGTTGCGGAGGGGCGCGAGAGCCTGCCTCCGAAGCGACTCGACCGCGGAGCACGCCTGAGGCGTTGAGCTCGGCTCCGCCGGACTTCGTGATCACTCAGGTGAGCGGGCCCAACGGGCCGAATGGGCCGCAAGGAGTTACTGGCGGGTCCTCGTTCCGGGTGAACGTCACGGTCTGCAACCGGGGCGGCGAGACGCGCGGGGTGGAGCTGGGGCTCTACCTGTCGCAGGACGCGAACATCGTCCCGGGGCAGGATTCCTCCGTTGGCACGCTCTCGTCGAGCGCCCCCCTGGTGCCGGGGGAGTGCGCGGTGCGTGAGGTCATGGGCAGCGCCAATGTCCCCACGGGTGCCTGGTACGTGGGCGCGGTGGCCGATCCCACCAACCAGGAGCCGGAGCTCAACGAGAGCAACAACGCCCTGGCGGGTGGCCTGCTGGGCGTGGGCTCGCGGCCGGACTTCGTCGTCACTCAGGTGACCGGTCCCTCCAGCGTGAGGATAGGCCAGACCTTCACGGCGAACTTCACGGTGTGCAACGCGGGCACGGTCTCCGACAACACGACGGTGAACCTCCTGCTGTCCTCGGATGCGGTCATCACGGAGACGGACCGGGTCATCGTCGGCGGCTATTCCGTGGGGACGGTGCCAGCGGGTCAGTGCGTCTCACGTGCGGTGCAGACCGCTGTTCCGTCGAGTGTCGCGCAAGGAGCCTGGTACCTGGGCGCCTTCGCCGACCAGAGCAAGGTCCGAGTGGAGCTCATTGAGTCCAACAACACGCTCGCCGGCACGCTCATGGGCGTGGGCTCGCGGCCCGACTTCGTCATCACGTCGGTGACGGGCGCGCCGCGGATGGCGCAGAGGAGCGAGCAGTTCCCCGTCACTGTCCAGGTGTGCAACCAGGGCTATGCTCCTGGCAGCACCGTGGTGGAGCTGTACCTGTCCCCGGATGCGCTCATCACCCGGGAGCAGGACTACGTCATGGGCGGGACTCCCGTGGGCTCGCTGAACCCGGGGGCTTGCGCCACCGTGGTGGTGTCGGCCAAGGGCACGCCGCCCGCGGATGGGGAGTTCTTCCTGGGGGCCATCGTTGATGTCCCCAATGCGGTGGTGGAGCTCATCGAGAGCAACAACACGTTCACGGCCGGGCGGATCGGCATTGGCAGCAGGCCGGATCTCACCGTCACGAAGGTGACGGCGCCGGCCTACGTGGCCCTGGGGTCCCTCTTCGATGCCTCCGTCACGGTGTGCAACCAGGGCAACGCCCCGGGTGGCGCCCCCCTGGAGCTCGTCTTCTCGAAGGACGCGGTCATCGTCCCGTCTGCTTCGGTCCTGGGCGAGGGGGACCTCTCCGCGCTTCAAACGTCGGTGGCCTCCCTGATGCCCGGGCTGTGCACCACGCTCGCGGTGAAGCTCCAGGCGAGCTTCCCCTTCTCGCAACCGGACGGCGAGTACCGGCTGGGCGCGATCGTCGACCCCGGCAACATCCTGGTGGAGTTCTTCGAGAGCAACAACGCGTATGCCGGGAATGTCATGGGGATTGGCAACGGACCGGACCTCGTCGTCCAGTCGTTGAGCGCACCCACGAGCGTGGTGGCGGGCGCGAGCTTCGAGTTCTCTGCCACGGTGTGCAACCGCGGCACTGTGATGTCGGGCGGCACGGACCTCGTGGTCGCGCTGTCGTCGGACACGGAGCTCCTCCCGCCGGTGCCCCCGTCGCCGAGCGGGGACGTGTTCATCTACGGGACGTATGTGAATCCCCTGTTGCCGGGCCAGTGTTCCCAGGTGATGCGGTCAGCGGGCGCCTCCGTGCCGGAGGGCGCCTGGTATGTGGGCGCCCTCATCGACCCGCCCAACAATCAGTGGGAGCTCATCGAGAGCAACAACATGGCCGTGTCCGCCCTGATGGGCGTGGGCAGCAAGCCGGACTTCGTCGTCACGAAAGTGCAGGGGCCGGCGAGTGTCCACGCCGGTGAGCCCATCGTGGCGTCCGTCACGGTGTGCAACCAGGGCACCGTGAGTGGGTCCTCGGACGTGGCGCTCCTGGTGTCTCCCGACGAGACCTTCACCGCGCCGGGGCCGACGGGGGACCTCCTGGTCGATGAGCTGCCCACGGCCATGCTCGCCGCGGGTGCCTGTCAGACGATGCAACTGGGTGGCAGCGTCTTCGTGCCCGAGGGGCAGTACTTCCTGGGCGCCGTCGCCGACGTGAAGAACCTCCGGCCGGAGCTCATCGAGAGCAACAACGCGCGCTCGGCGGGCCTGCTGGGGATCGGCTCGAAGCCGGACTTCATCATCACTGCGCTGACGGGCCCCGCCACCGCACGACCGGGGGATTGGTTCCCCGCGACCGTCGAGGTGTGCAACCAGGGGACCGAGCCCGCCGCCACGAACGTGGAGCTGCTCCTCTCCCAGGATGAGTTTCCCACCGTGCCGGGGAGCCCGGGCTGGGATGGAGACTCGTCCATTGGCCGTTTCGCCACGCCCTATCTGGCGAGGGGCCAGTGCACGAAGGTGCCCGTCGAGACCTCCCTCCCCTGGAGTGGAGGGCCGGGCCGCGAGCTGCGCCTGGGCGCCATCGTCGACTCGCGCCAGGAGCGGCCGGAGCTCAACGAGAATAACAACGCGTACATCGGGGGCGCCGTCGGCGTGGGCCTGGAGCCGGACTTCGTCATCAAGGAGGTGAAGTCGGTTCCGATTGTGCCGCGGGGGAGCTCTTTCGAGGTGAGCCTCACCGTGTGCAACCAGGGCTTCAGCCCGGGCGGCACAGAGGTCCTGGTGATGCTGTCCTCCGATGCGATCATCACGGCCCCGCAGCCGGGAGGCACCATACCGGACGAGCTGCTGGGCTCGCTGTATACGGGGTCGCTCCAGCCGGGCCAGTGCTCGACCCAGAATGTGCAGGCGTATGCCAGCTCCGGGGTGGCCGATGGGGCGTACTACCTGGGGGCTGTCGCCGACCCGGGTGGCTCCATGGTGGAGCTGCTCGAGAGCAACAACACACGGGTGGGTGGGCTGATTGGACTCGGCGATGCTCCGGACTTCATCGTCACGAAGGTGCAGGGGCCCCCGAGCGCGAGGCCCGGCTCGCCCTTCGACGTGTCCGCCACGGTGTGCAACCAGGGAACCATCTCGGGTGCTCCCGTCGTGTCCTTCTTCCTGTCCCGGGACACGGTCTTCGATGGGCCGGGTGTTCCGCCGTTTGGGGACCGGATCGTCCACAGTGTGCCCGTGGGTAACCTGATGCCACGGCAGTGCCTCACGGTCCCGGCTCGTCCCCAGGCCCCGGAGGTGGGCGCCTGGTACGTGGGGGCGAGCGCCGCCAGTGGGAGCTCTCCGCCGGAACACATCGAGAACAACAACGTATACGTGGGAGGCGTGATGGGAGTCGGCGACGGGCCGGACTTCATCGTCACGAAGGTGGAGGGCCCGGTGGTGTCGCGGCAGGGTGAGCCGCTGCGTGTGTCCGCCACGGTGTGCAACCAGGGCACCGCATTCGGTGGTGCGTCCCTGGAGCTGCTCCTCTCCCGCGAGCCCCTGTCCTATCTGCCGTATCCTCCCTCCGCGGAGCCGTACCCGCTGGGCCTGGCGAATCTGAGCAATCTGGCGCCGGGGCGGTGCATCTCCGTATCGATGGATGGGTCCGCTTTCGTGCCCCAGGGCCCCTGGTATCTGGTGGGCAGCATCCACGACCACGCTGGTTCGGAGTTGCTCCAGAGCAACAACGTGCTCACGGGTGGGGTGGTAGGTCTGGGCTCCGGGCCGGAGCTCGTCGTCACGAAGGTGACGGGTCTGAAGAACGTGCTGCCGGGTGAGTCGCTCGCGCTGAGCGCCACGGTGTGCAACCAGGGCACCACCGGAAGTAGCTCCACGGACATAGTGCTCGTGTTGTCCTCCGACACGACCATCTCCGCGCCGCCGCAGCCGGACCCGGGGGACGTGCTCCTCGGGGGGGCGTCCATTGGCCCGCTGGAGCCGGAACAATGCTCCACGGTGCCGGTACCGGGCTCCGTGCCCTATCTGCAGGGGGTGGTGCTCTGGAATCTGGGCGCTGTCGTGGATCCGAACAACTTCGTGCAGGAGCTCATCGAATCCAACAACGTGCGTGTGGAGGGCCAGCTTGGCGTGGGCCATGGGCCGGACTTCGTCATCACGGAGGTGACGGGGCCGGTGCGCGCGTACCCGGGTGAGCAGAGCTCGCTGTCCGCCACCGTGTGCAACCAGGGCACCACCGAGGGGTATACGGGGCTCGCCATCGGGCTGTCCTCCGACGCGGAGCACCTGTCGCAACCCCCTGACGTTTCGTGGCTCGTGGACACCTTCGTGGGCTTCCTGCTGCCGGGCCAGTGCTCCACGCAGCAGTTGTCCGTTCCCATCTACACGCCCGGTGAGGGGGAGTATCTCCTGGTGGCCATGGCCGATTCGGGCAACTTCTCGTGGGAGCTCCTCGAGTCCAACAACCTGCGCGTGGGCGAGGTGGTGGGCGTGGGCCACGGGCCGGACTTCGTCGTCACGGAAGTCACGGGGCCTACGAGCGTGCGCCCGGAGGAGCCCTTCGAGGTCTCCGCCACGGTGTGCAACCAGGGGCTCGCGGTGAGTTCTCCGGAGGTGTCCTTCTACCTCTCGCAGGATGCGCTCATCGTCCCGCCGGGCGTGCCCTTCGAGGATTGGGACAACGAGTTCATCCGCACCTTCGTGGGCACGCTCGTGCCGGGACAGTGCACGACGGTACAGGTGCTGTTCCCCGGCCTGAGCGCTCAGATGGGGTCGCACTACCTGGGGGCCGCCGCCGATCCAGGCAGGTATGTGGTGGAGCCCCTCGAGAGCAACAACACGCGGGTGGGCCCGAGGCTGGGCGTGGGTAACGGGCCGGACTCCGTGGTGGTCCAGCCGTAGTGCGGAGCGCGGATGAGGTCGAGTGAGGAGACCTCATCGCGCGAGTCAAGAGGCGTGATGCACCCACCGCGCCGCACTGAAGTGCGGTGGGGCTTCCACGTAAGTGCCTGTGACGACTTGGTCCCGCGACGTAGCGCTACATGTTCGTAGCTGAGAACTTGCCAAAGATCGCGACTTGCTGAAGATGTGGGTTGCAGGGGCGCGCGCGGGCACGTGCGACCTGCGCCGAAAGAAGGAACACATGGACCAGTTCGACCAGAACAAGCAGGCCGCAAAGATTCGTGTCGTCGGCGTGGGTGGCGCCGGCTGTAACGCCGTCAACACGATGATCCTGGCGAAGCTTGAGCGGGTCGACTTCATTGCCGCCAACACCGATGTGCAGGCGCTGGCCGCCAACAAGGCGCCGGTGCGGCTGCAGATCGGCCAGACGCTGACCAAGGGTCTGGGCGCTGGCGCCAACCCGGAGATGGGCCGCGAGGCCGCGCTGGAGTCGCGCGACCAGATTGCCGCCATGCTCGAGGGTGCGGACATGGTGTTCGTCACGGCCGGCATGGGCGGTGGCACCGGTACGGGCGCCGCGCCCATCATCGCGGACATCGCCAAGAGCCTGGGCTGCCTCACCGTGGGCGTGGTCACCAAGCCCTTCCTCTTCGAGGGCAACAAGCGCCGCAAGCAGGCGGAGCAGGGCCTGGTGGAACTGAAGGCCGCGGTGGACACCCTCATCACCATCCCCAACCAGCGCCTGCTCACGCTCAGCAACGAGCCCATGCCGCTGCTGGAGACCTTCAAGCGCGCCGACGAGGTGCTCCTCAACGCCGTGCAGGGCATCTCGGACCTCATCCAGTACCACGGCTACATCAACGTGGACTTCGCGGACGTGAAGACCATCATGAGCGACAAGGGTCTGGCGCTCATGGGCACCGGTCACTCCTCGGGCGACAAGCGCGCGATCAACGCCATGCAGCAGGCCATCTCCAGCCCGCTGCTCGAGGACATCTCCATCGACGGCGCCACCGGCCTGCTCATCAACATCACCGGCGGCCGCGAAATGACGCTTCAGGAGGTCAACGAGGCGCTCACGCTGGTGCACGACGCGGCGGACCCGGACGCGGAGATCATCTTCGGCTCGCTCATCGACGACAACATCCGCGACGAGGTGAAGATCACCATCATCGCCACGGGCTTCGTGTCGCGCGACGCGAAGGTGCGCCAGCCGGCTCAGGTGGTGCAGGTGCCCCTCGTCACCCGGCCTCCGCCCGTGTCCCTGAACGTGGCGCGCGAGGAGGTGGCCAGCCTGGTGCCCGCCAAGGCTGGTTCGCGCTCCCTGCCCGCCGTGGACAGCCGTACGCTCTCCAACCGCACCGCGGTGGTGAAGGACGCGGCGCTGCCTCTGGACGAGGATCAGTTCGACATCCCCACGTTCCTGCGCCGCCAGGGCCAGACGGAGATGCCGTAAGGTGAGCTAACGCCCGGGAAGGCGGGCCACGCTCGCCGCCCGGTGGTTGCGCCCGGAGAGCGCATCGCTGCGCGAGAGCATCGTGTCCACCTCGCGGTAGAGCTCGTCGATGCGCTCGGGCAGCCGCGGGGCGGGAACCACGCCGTCGCCGGAGAGCTGCTCCAGCAGGGCGCTGGCCCTCTGAAGGAGCTGATGGGCTCGGAGTAGTGCCCGTCCCGCCCGCGTGCCTTGGGGCGAGAAGAGCGTGCCACCCTGGTAGAGGGTCTCGACGGCTGCGCGGTTGGTGCGAAGGCGCTCGGTGACTCGCGCCCGGTACATCTCCAGCCGCCGCTCGTGGCGCGCGCCTTGGAGATCCACCACTGTTCCTGTCGTGGAGGGCTTCACGGCCGAGGACGCTACGCCATTTACCTACATGCCCGCAACTTCCCGGCTGGCGGCGCGTTGTCTCCTTGTCACGCCGCAGGTGGGGGTTTAGGTTCGCGCGCCTCACACGTGGAGGGGTTGCGGGCCATGTTCAAGAAGCTGCTCATCGCGAACCGAGGTGAGATTGCCCGGCGGATCAACGCCGTGGCGAAGGGGATGGGGATCTCCACCGTGGCCGTCTATTCGGACGCGGATGCGGAGCTGCCGTTCGTGCGCGAGGCGGATCAGGCGGTGCGCCTGGGGCCCGCTCCGGCCAAGGACAGCTACCTCAACATTCCCGCCATCCTCGAGGCGGCGAAGTCCACCGGGGCGGATGCGGTGCATCCCGGCTACGGCTTCGTCTCGGAGAACGCCGAGTTCGCCAGCGCGTGCAAGGCCGCCGGCATCACCTTCGTGGGTCCGCCGCCCGAGGCCATGCTGCGGATGAAGGACAAGAGCCAGGCGCGCAAGCTGGTGGCCGCCGCGGGTGTGCCGGTGGTGCCCGGTACCGAGGATGTGCTTCCGGACGTGCAGTCCGCGCTGGCCGCTGCCGAGAGCATCGGCTACCCGGTGCTCTGCAAGGCGGCGGGCGGTGGTGGCGGCATCGGCATGGCCGCGGCCAACAACCCGGCCGAGCTGGAGAAGGTCTTCCGTCAGTGCACGGACCGGGCGAAGGCCGCCTTCGGCCGTGAGGGCGTGTACATCGAGCGCTACTTCCCGGCGCCGCGCCACATCGAGGTGCAGATCCTCGGTGATCACCACGGCCACCTCATTCATTGCCTGGAGCGCGAGTGCTCCATCCAGCGCCGTCACCAGAAGGTGGTGGAGGAGGCTCCCTCGCCGCTGTTCGCGGACGGGCGCAACGCGGAGCTGTCCCAGAAGCTGTTCACGGCGGCCATCGCCGCGGCGAAGGCCTTCGGCTACGCCAACGCCGGCACGGTGGAGTTCCTCTACTCGGATGGCGGCATCTACTTCATCGAGATGAACGCCCGGCTCCAGGTGGAGCACCCGGTGACGGAGCTGACCACGGGGTTGGATCTCATCGCCTGGCAGCTGCGCATCGCCGCCGGCGAGAAGCTCACCGTGAAGCAGGAGGACGTGAAGCGGCGCGGGGCGGCGCTCGAGTTCCGCATCTACGCGGAGGATCCCGTGAAGTTCTTCCCCTCGCCGGGCCCGCTCAAGGTGTTCCAGCCGCCCACGGGCGAGGGCGTGCGCCTGGACTCGGGCTACGCCGAGGGCAACACCGTCACGCCGAACTACGATCCCATGATCGCCAAGCTCATCGTCTCGGGTGCCACGCGCGCCGAGGCCATCGAGCGCTCCATCGGGGCGCTGCAGGGCTTCCGCGTCGAGGGCATCAAGACGAACATCCCCCTGCACCTGCGCATCCTGCAGGACCCGGTCTTCCGCGCGGGAGACCTCAATACGCGCTTCCTGGAGCACCACGCGAAGCCGTAGGCCAGGCAGCATCTAGAGCAACGCAGCACCTTACCTTGCGAAGGAGCACAGCGATGGCGGACGTGGCGGCGCACATCACCGGGACGGTGTGGAAGATCGAGGTCAAGGTCGGGCAGAAGGTCTCCGCGGGAGAGACGCTCGTCATCCTCGAGTCCATGAAGATGGAGATGCCGGTGGAGGCGGAGGAGGGCGGCCTGGTGAAGGAGATCCGTTGCAAGGAGTCCCAGTCGGTCAACGAGGGCGACGTCCTCGTGGTGCTCGAGTAGCGGGAAGCGCGCGGTGCAGCCGTCAGCTCTGCATGTGGAGGACCGGGACGACGGTGTCCGTGTTCTCACCCTGTCCAACCCGGCGCGGCGCAACGCGCTCGATGACAGCCAGGTGGCCCGCTTGGACGAGGCGTTGGCCTCGGCTCCCAGCAAGGCACGCGCTGTCCTCATCCGGGGAGAGGGCGCTGCCTTCTGCTCGGGCTATGACCTGAACCTGCTGGCGGCCCCTACCGAGGATCGCCTGCCGGACGACGCCCTGATGGCGTGCCTGGCACGGCTGGAGGCGCTGCCTCTGCCCAGCGTCGCACTGGTGCGAGGGCCGGCCTTCGGGGCGGGCTTCGATCTGTCAGCCTCGTGTGACTTCCGCGTGGGAGCGGAGGACGCACTCTTCAGCATGCCCCCGGCGCGGCTGGGCATTGTCTACTCGCCGGATGGGCTGATGCGCGCGGCCCGGCTGGTGGGCGTGGCGCGTGCCAAGAACCTCTTCCTCACCGGACGCCGGCTGGACGCGAAGGAGGCGCTTGGCTGGGGCCTGCTGGACGAGTGCCTTCCGGCGGCCGACGCCGAGGCCCGGGCACTGGAGTTGTGTCGGACGCTCGCCGCCCAGGCACCGCTGGCAGTGTCAGGGATGAAGGAGACGTTCCGGTTGCTCACGCGAGCGGCCTTGTCCGACGAGGAGCGGGCCCACCTGCGAGAGGTGAGGGCCCGCGCCTTCGCCAGCGAGGATGCCCGAGAGGGCAAGGCGGCGTTCCTGGAGAAGCGCACGCCCCGGTTCCGCGGCCAGTGAGGCGGGCCGCCCGCCCGCGGCTCAGGTGTCGCCGAAGAGCTCGCCCATGCGCAGCTGCAGCGCGGAGGCGATCTTGTAGAGCGACGAGATGGAGGCCGAGGACTCGGCGCGCTCGATCTGCGACAGCAGCGACACGGACAGGCCAGTGCGGCGAGCCAGCTGCTTGAGCGTGAGGTCCTGCGTCTTGCGCGCGTCGCGGATGGTGCGGCCGATGGCGCGGTGCAGGTCCGCCTCGGGATCCTGCGACAGGCCCTTCTTGGCCAGCGCGTTGCGCACGGCGCCGAGGAACTGGTCCGGCTCCATGGGCTTCTTCACGTAGTCGCTGGCCTGGTTCTTCAGCGAGGCCACGGCCGTGTCCACCGTCGGGTAGGCGGTGGCGACGATCACGGCGACGTCCGTGTCGTGCTTGCGGATCTGCTCCAGCACCTCGGTGCCGGACATGACGGGCATCATCATGTCCAGGATGACGAGGTGGAAGTCGGCGCTGCGGAGGAGCTCCACCGTCTTCGTGGGGTCCGTCGTGGTGACGACGTCATAGCCCTCGCGCATCAGGACGAGCTTGAGGTAGTCGCAGTTGTCCTGCTCATCATCGACCACCAGGATACGAATCTGCACGAACCTTCTCCTCGTTTGAGGGATGGAAGCCCGCAGACCGGACTCCGTACACGCCACGGGGGCGGCGTACGCGAGTTGCCCGGCCTACTTGCCGCCTCCCGGTTGTTTCTGACTCTTCTCGTAGTCGGCAACCAGCTTCCTGACGCTGGCGGCCATCTCGTGATCCGGCGCGAGCCGTAGGAACTCGCGGTAATACTGGGCGCCTTCGTCCGGGCGGTTGCGCCGGGCCACCGCCGTGCCGAGCGCGAGGTAGCACTGGGCGTAGGTGGGATCGAGGGCGATGCACTTTCGGAGGACGGACTCGGCCTCGGGCAGCTGCTGCTTGCGCAACAGCATGTAGCCGTCGTCGAAGAGCTGCTTGGCCTGCTGCTCCGTGTTGGGGCGGCGCGGCGGCGTGCCCGCCACCGGAGGCTTGCCATTGTTGGCGCCGGCCTTGGAGGGCGGCGCGAGCGCGGCCTCCACCTTCTCCTTCAGGGCGGCGTGCTCCTCGGCGAAGGCGAGCGTGCCCTCGGAGGCCTCCAGGTACGGCAGGGCCTCCTGGAAGCGGCCCGCGTCGAACTCCTTCTGGGCCTGGTCGAGGCTCTGCTTCGACTCCTGCTCCGCCTTGGCCTGGCCGAGCAGCTCCTGGGCCTCGGTGGGGCGCTGGCCGTTGGCGTCCTGGATGGACTCGAGCGTCTTCACCGCCGCGTCGAAGTCACGTGCGTCGATGGAGGCCCGGGCGCTCTGGAGCTTCTCCGCGAGCGGGACGGCGGGCTCGGTGGGCGTCGTGGCCGGGTTCTGCGCCTGCACCGGGTTGGACGGCTGCTCCTGCTCGGGCTGCTTCCTGTCCACCGCGACCGGCTGCTGCGGGGTGTCGGGGGTGGCCGACGGCTGGCCGAACAGGAACCAGGCGATGCCTCCGCCTCCGACGAGCAGCAGCACGCCCGCGATGGCCAGCACGAGCCCCTTCTTGGAGCCCTTGGCGGAACCCTCGTGCGCCAGCCCCTCGGCGCTCTGGCCCGGGCCGATGAAGCGCATCTTCACATGGCCGAGCTCGATGATGTCGCCATGCGCGAGCGGCGCCTGCGCGTAGCTCTCGCCGTTGACGGCCATCCCGTTGGCCGACTGCATGTCGATGATGCGCCACTCGCCGGAGTCCTCGCGGACGAGCTTCGCGTGCGTGCGCGACAGCGAGCGGTGGTCGATGGTGATGTCGTTGTCGTCGGTGCGGCCGATCCGCATCTCCGTGCGGATGCAGGCGAACTCCTGGCCCTTGAGCTCGGCACTCACCACCAGCAGGAGGGGCGCCTCGTCGGCCTCCACCGTCGCGACCTTGCGCGGCCGGTTCATCTCCACCTGATCCATCCGGATCACCGCGGTGGAGTGACGGCGCTGGTCCGCCGACGGGGGAGTGGGAGCGTCGTCGTCCTCCTCCTCTTCCTCCTGGTGGGCGGGGACGTCCATCTCCGTCTCGGCCTCGGAGGCCAAGGCGGGCTTGCCCTGAGCTTCGTTCAGGGCGGCCTGCAGGGCCGAGGAGGGCAGTCGGATGGTGGGCGCACTGACTGGAGTCTGCGCCTGGGCCTGGGCTTGCGCCTGGGCCTGCGCGGCGGCCTCCTTCTGTACCGCCAGGTCGTAGTCGCCGATCTGGATGAGATCTCCGTCGGCGACCTGGGTCTGCCCCTGGATGCGCTCGCCGTTGATGCGCACCCCGTTGTAGCTACCCAGATCTTCCACCAGCACGTGCCCGTTCTGGCGCATGAGGCGTGCGTGGCGGCGAGATACGTTTCGCTCCGTCAGGCGGATGGTATTCCCCTCCTGGCGGCCGATCGTGATTTCGTCGCGCACAAAGGGGACTACAGTCTTTCGCCCCTCGTCGTCTTCGATGATGAGCTTCAGCACGGGTCAGGTCCCCTTACAGCTATAGCAGAATCCCCCCGGCCACCTCAAGGAGGGCATCCGCCCAAAATAACAGGGCTTTTCCCGTAGGAAGCGGCCTTGTTGGGTCGGTTGTCTATCGGACAGATGGCCGCGGGCTCGGATCAGGGCTCTCCCGTATCCGGATCAGGGCTCTCCCATATAAGGAGGGAAAGCGGGGGTTGGCGAGCGGCCGTGCACCAGGAGGGCAGGTGGCAGAGGGGCCTCGGATAGAGTGCGCGCCATGCGGAACAAGCTTGCCTCCCTCCTGTGCGCCGCGGTGGTGGTGCTCCTGCTGGCCCCCCCGGCTCGGGCCGAGGACTCCGCGGCGGACATCGCCCGCCGCAGCCGTGAGCGGGGTGCTCTCAACCTGCTCGGCGTGCGCGCGGAGCTGAAGCTCACCACGGTGCTGAAGGACGGCCGGCGCAAGGAGCAGGTGCTCTCCTCTACGGCGAAGCGGGTGGGGGGACGGCTGCATTCGCTGGCGCGGTTCTCCCAGCCGGCGGGGGTGGCGGGCGTGGCGGTGCTCACCGTGGAGGGCGCCCCGGGCGAGCCGGCCGACATCTCCCTGTACCTGCCCAAGCTGAAGCGGGTGCGCAAGGTGGCGAAGGGACAGCGCGGCCAGTCCTTCATGGAGACGGACTTCAACTTCGCGGACCTGGGCGGCTCGGGTGGCGAGCGGGATGAGTCGCTCCGGCTGGTGGGGGAGACGAAGGTACTGGACCGGCTCGCCCACGTGCTGCGCGGGAAGGGCGGGCCGGACTCCCCCTACGGCGAGGTGACGCTCTACGTGGACAAGGAGACGGATGTCCCGGTGAAGGCCGAGTACTCGGACCGCGAGGGCAAGCCCCTCAAGGTGTACCGCGCCGTGCAGATCAAGAAGTTCAAGGACCGGGTCGTCGCCGCGGAGTCGGTCATGGAGAACCTCCAGACGGGCTCGCGCACCACGTTGGAGGTGCTGAAGCTGGAGGAGGTGCAGCTCGGTGACGAGGCCTTCACCGAGCGGGCCCTGGAGCGCGGGTGAGGGGCGGACCGACGACACTGCTGGCCCTGGTACCCGCGCTCGCCCTCGCCTCTCCGCAGGAGGCGGCGCCGCTGCAGGAGTTCTCCTCCGATGCACCCGTGGCGCCCACGGTGAGTGTGCGCGGTGACGTGCGGTTGATGGGGGGCGTGGACACCGGCTTCGAGCCGGCTCGCGAGGATGGCCTTGGTGAGCATGTGGTGGACGGGTGGGGGAGGGCGTCGCTCGCCACGGACGTGAAGCTGAGCCCCTCGCTGCGGCTGGTGGTGGAGGGGCGGGCCTTCTGGCGTGGCGGTGCCCAGAAGGGCTTCGAGCGCGCGAAGTCCTCCTTCGAGCCCTTCGTGGGCGAGGCCTTTCTCGACGTGTACACCCGGTGGGTGGACGTGCGGGTGGGGCAGCAGACGCTGGCCTTCGGGGCCAATCCGTTCTTCGCGCCCACGGACATCCTCAACCCGCGCGAGCTGCGCCAGAGCTTCGTGCAGCTCGAGCCGGAGGACCTGAAGCAGCCTGTCTTCGCCGCGCGGGCGCTCGCCACGGTGGGGCCCCTCTCCATCACGGGCGCATGGGTGCCCTTCTTCTTCGCGGACCGCTACGACGTGTTCGGCCAGGACCTGGCGCTGCTGCAGCCGCCGCTGGGTGTGGGGGTGCCCATCTCCGTGGATCCCTCCGTGGAGGACGGATTGCAGCCGCACCTGCTGGAGACGGAGCGGCCGGGCCTGCCGGGAGACGTGGGCCTGCGCGTCACCAGCGACGTGGGCCGGGTGAAGGTGGGTGGCTCGTGGGTGTGGGCCAACGAGAAGCTGCCCCAGGTGACGTTCGACCCGGAGCTGGAGGCGGTGCTGCGCGCCCGGGAGCGTGGCGAGCCGGTGGATGCGGCCCTGCTGCTCTCCTTGCAGGAGCGGTTGAGTGCGGGCGAGTCGCTCGTCACCGGCCGCTACGCGCGCCAGCATGTGGTGGCCGCGGAGGCGAGCACGTTGGTGGGGCCCGCGCAGCTCGATGTGGATGTGGGCTTCAGCCCCTCGCGGACGTTCTACGATGACCGGCTGCAACCGCTGCGCAAGCCCGCGGTGTCGTGGGTGGTGGGTGCGTCGCAGGCGGAGGAGTCGGACCTCGTCTACTCCGTCACCTATACCGGGCTCGCGGTGCCGGGCGTGGGTGCGCAAGAGGTGCTCTTCCTGATGGAGCCGGGCACAGCGCGCGGACAGGAGCGCACGGCTTTCTTCCACCTGCTGGTGGCGGACGTGGGGTATTCGCTGCTGGGAGGCCGACTCCAGGTGGGGATGCGCGGGGCATTCGAGCCCATTCAGCGCTCCTTCCTCGTGGCGCCGCGGGTGGGGTGGCGCGTGAGCGAGCATGTGCACCTGGGGCTCGCGGCCGAGGTGTACGGCGGCCCATCCTTCAGTGCCTTCGGCTACTTCAACCGCAACGACCAGGTGCTCGCCTCGCTGCGTCTGGTGCTGTAGCGGAGCAAGGCGAGTGATTGCCTCGCCTGAGTCATCGTGCAGGCCCGACGGGGACGCTCAGCCCAGGCGTCGCACTTCGCGAGTCCGCTCTTCGATCTCGAGGAAGAACCCCTTCACGGCCTCGACGATCTGCTCAGGCTGATCCAGCGGCGCCGCATGGCGGGAGTCCTTCAGCTCCTGGAGGCGAGCGTCCGCGAGCTTTTCGACATACGCCTTCTTCGCAGACAGCGGCGTGTAGTCGTTGTCGGATGCGAGGACGAGGACCGGGCAGGAGATGTCCTTCAGCCGATCCAGGACGGTCCAGCCGACGAGCCCTCGGGTCGCACGCGCGTAGGCGTCTGGCTCGTTGGCGCCGATCGACTCCACGACCCTTCGCCGGAGCTCCGCCTGCTCCGGCTTGGGGAAGAGCTTGGGCGCGAGTATCCGAGCCAGCGTCCTCGGCCCGAGCGCCTTCAACAGCAGCATCCGCGTCGCGAACATGAGTCGTAGGCTCAGCGTCCGCGGAACCATGTCTGGCCCGCTGTTGATGACGGTCAGGCTGCGCACCAACGCTGGCCGGTCCACCGCGAGCTGAAAGCCAATCATGCCGCCCATCGAGAGCCCGACGACATGCACATGGGTGAGACCCAGGCGATCGCAGAGGTCGCGGATGTCCCGCGCGAAGAGTGGCACGCCGTAGCGCCCTGCTGGCTTGTCGCTGCGTCCGTGGCCTCGCACATCGGGAATGATGACGCGGTAGCCAGCGGCGGCGAGCCGAGGGGCGACGAGCTCCCAATCCTGTCCCGAGGAACCGAGCCCGTGGAGGAGCAGAACCGGCGTACCCGTACCGGACTCCTCGAAGTGAAGGGATGAGCCATCGAGCTGGATTCTGGGCATGGCGGGGCCTCGCGCTCCGGCAGGTGCCTGAACGATCGATCATCCATTCGAGCGATTGAACAGGGCCATTAGGTTGTGTTAGAAATCCTAACTGAACGATCGATCGTTCAGCAAGGCCGAACATGCGCTCCCTCCCCCGGTCACGTCTACAGGCACAGAAGGCAACCCTGCCGGGGACGGTGCCCGAGGGCACGCGGCGACGAATCCTGGAGACGGCCCTGCGGCTCTTCGCGAGCCATGGCTTTCACGGCACGTCGATCCGGGACGTCGCGAAGGAGTTGGGGCTCCAGCCGAGCGCCCTCTACTCGCACTTCCCCGCCAAGGAGAACATCCTCGCCGAGCTCGTCCAGGTGGGCCATGAGACGCTCCACGAGGTGCTGCGCACGGCGTTGCTGAACGCGGGCTCCGAGCCGGCTGAGCAAGTGCGAGCGCTCGTCCGGGCCCATACCATCCTGCACGCGACCCATTCGCAGTTGGCGGTCGTGGTGAATGAGGAGCTCCACGCCCTGCCGCCCGAGCTCGCCGCACCGGCCCTGGCGCTGCGCCACCAGGCTTCCGCGCTCCTGCTCGAGGTGGTGAAGCGAGGCGTGGCGATGGGACGGTTCTCGCCTCCTCACCTGGAGGCAACGGCGGCGGCGATCTCCGCGATGGGCGTGCGCATCCCGTACTGGTACGAGCCCGCTGGCGCGCTCACCGCCGACAGCCTCGCCGAGCTTCATGCCGAGCTGGCGCTCCGCATGCTCGGAGGCCGCTGAACGCGCGGTACCTGCTCACCCTCCCGGCGATGTCGCCGGGTGCACCGATGTAGTGCCCACACCGAAGCAGGTAGCAAGGAGATGACCATGAAGCGGAGTTCTGGCGCCTTGGCGCGTACCAGTGCGTTGCTGCTCGTCCTTTTTGCGCTGTCTGGAGCCCCTGCCCATGCTGGTTCATGGGTGCATGGCAGCTATACGAATCTCTGGGGCTCTCGCGGCTTCCAGCTCTGGGTCCCCACCGGGTATCAGCCGGGCGAGGCGCTGCCGCTGGTGGTCGCACTTCACGGCTGTTTCCAGAATCCCGATCAGTTCGCTGGCCTTTCGCGCCTGAACCAGAAGGCGGACGCGGAGAAGTTCCTGGTCCTCTACCCAAACCAGGCGACGCTCTTCAATGGCACACAATGTTGGAACTTCATGATCGCCACCAACCAGGAGCGCGACCGCGGTGAGCCCTCCATCGTCGTAGGCATGGTGGATTGGGTAAAGAGTCGCTATGCGGTGGACAGCCGTCGCGTCTATGTGGGCGGAGTCTCCGCTGGTGCGGTCCTGAGCAGCATCCTGCTCGCCTGTTATTCGGATGTGTTCGCCGCCGGCATGGTGGGGGCGGGAGCGATGTACAAGGCCGCGACCACCGCCTCTGGAAGCGTCTATGCCATGGCCTTCGGCAGCATCTACAGTCCCGATGATCGGGGGGCTGATGCCTGGGCGTGCTCGCGCAAGCCGCGCTGGCAGGTGCCGGTGCTCGTCCTCCATGGCACCGAGGATGATGTCGTCAACCCCATCAACGGCGAGCAGGCGGTGCGGCAGTTCCTGCAGACCAATGACTATGGCGACGATGGTGCCAACAATGACAGCGTGCCCTACGCCCCCACTCGGGTCTGGTCTGGTCGCTCAACCGGCGGCCGAGACTACCTCGTCAAGGAGTACGCCTACGCTGGGCGGCTCCTGGTCCAGAAGTATGAGCTCAAGGGCATGGGGCACGCGTGGCCCGGAGGAGATCCCTCCTACCTGTTCGCCGACCCCTCGGGTCCCGATGCGACCACCCTGATGTGGGACTTCTTCAAACAGCACATCCGCTGAGGCGAGTCGGTAGCCACGGGCTTCCTCACCGCGCGCTCCAGACCCGCACGGTGAGCCCCAGTCCGGCGGACCACTCGTTCACCCGGGCAACTCCCGCATCCGCATGCGTGTGCGCCGCGGAGAGTCGCAGCCACACTGGCTGGTCATTCACGGCGATGAGGAGCCGCTCCAGGCTCACCTCCTCGCGCGTCCGGAAGCGCATCCCGCCGTCGAAGCCCAACGTCCACCCGGCGAACGCCGTGACGCGTGTAGCCCACCACCCGTCCTCCGTCTCGTAGCCCGCATCGAGCAGGAGCGTGGTGAAGGGGGACAGCTCGTGCACCGTGCCCTGCCGCGAGCTGCGCAGCATGTGGCTCGCGGCGGGCCCCAGGCCGAGCCACACCCGTGCCGTAGGGGCGCGCACTGGGTCCAGCAGCAGCGCGGCGCGCCCTGTCTCCAACGTCCAGCCAGGCCCCTCCCAGACGCGCCGCTCATAGTGTCCCAGGCGCATCGCCAGGGTGAGGTCAAACGGGAAGGGGATGCGCACGGGGCGCGCTGTGGGGACGAGGATGAAACCCTCCTCCAGGTGGCGGCGCAGGTTGCCTTCGTAGAGCGTGGCGATGAGGCCCTGGCGCGCCATCCCGCTCCGGGCTCGGGTGACGAACAGCCGGTGGGTGTTGAGCCAGGGCGTGCCCTTGCTGCGGCTGGTCCGCTGGGTGCGCACCAGGATGCCGGCGTACAGCTCGGGTGTTGCCTCTCCGTCCTGCACCGCGGCCCCGGCCCCGGCGAGCAGCCCGTTGCCCGGGTCGAAGCAGATGGGGAAGGGCTCACCGGCCTTGTCCGTACCGACGCACGCCTCTCCCTCCCCGGCGGCGCCGGCGAGCAGCAGGGCGAGTGTGAGTGCGAGCATCCCAGCCCCTCCTCAGCGAGAGGTCGTCAGGGGCGCGGAGCGGCGAGCGGGCGCCCACAGCGAGAAGCGCAGACCCATGTTGGCGGACCACTCCCAGCCGGGAGGCTCGTCCAGGAGGTCGGTCCGCCACTGGCCCCGTCCGTCGACCACGAGGCTCAAGGGCTGGTCGTTGATGGCCAGGAGGATGAGCTCGTAGCCGGCACGCACCCTCAGCCGCTCCGGGTGGTGCGCACGGCCCCCCACCTCCGGATCCAGCAGGAGCTTCTCGGCCTCTGCTCCGAAGGTGAAGTGGTGGAAGCCATTCGGGTCGAGCGTGAGGCTCCCCTCGAAGACGGCACCGGGGACGAGCGCGAAGACGCCGTTGGTCCGGTCATACTCCACCGAGGGGCCGGCGCGCAGGCGCACGTACGAGACCAGGTCCCGCGAGTGCCAGAGGTCCAACGTCAGGTGCCCGGTGGCGAAGGTGTAGAAGATGTTCTCGGTGCCACCGCGGCGCAGGAGCTCCAGGCGCAGCACCTCCAGCCACGCGCCCATGTCGAAGGTAAAGTCCGAGCGGCGCGGCTTGCCGAAGAAGGTCGTCACCCGGATGGGCGGCTTGTCCTGCCGGACGTTGGTGTCGTAGCGCAGCAGCGTGGAATCGAGCGACGACTGCTCCCCCAGCACCAGCTCGGTGTCGAGCACGGTGATGCGGCGCATCATCTTCTCGCCATCGGGGAACTCGGTGATGATGCCGAAGTCCACCCGGCCCCGGGAGAGGTTCCGCTCCTCGCCCGAGCGCCACAGCGGCGACCACGCGCCTCCCAGCCAGACGCGCCGGTGCAGATCGAAGTTGTACTGCATCACCCGGCCGCGCTCGTCGCGGTACCAGCCCGGAGGCGCCTCGGCGATGGCGGGCACGAAGGTGTAGCCCTCCTCCACGCGCTGGCGGAGGTACTCGTGGTCCTCCCGGCAGGGCGTCGCCCGCTCGAGGGGCCGGTCACTCTCCGTCCCGTCCGCCTCCAGCTCTTTGTCGGGCACGGCGAGGCAGCGTCGGGCCGCCGCGTCGCACTGCACCCGGTAGCGGCCCGAGGGCACCTGGAGCGAGCTCGCGAGCCGGCCGCACCAGATGGGCTCCCGGTACTTCAGGGAGGGAAGGGGGGACTCTGGAGGAGCGAACGTCACGGTGCTGCCCGTGGGGGCTGGCCCGGGGGGAGCCTCGACGCCTCCGGACTGGGAGAGCAGGAGGGCGAGGAGCACGGCCGTCATCATGAGCTGGCCTCCGAGGGGGGGGTCCGCGACGTGCGAGGAAGGCGGGTCTGTTGGATTCAAGGCGCATGCCCTCGCCTGGTTGAGAGGTCCGGCGAGAGGTGGGTGTGCATCCGGGTGTGCAGTTCCTGGCACGCTGAGCGGCAGACTACACGGTACCGGGCTCTGGCGGAGGTCGACCGGGGCGGGAGGCGGGGATATAAGGCCGCGACCCATGCTGGGCGCGTGGGCCCATGCGGACGGAGGCGGAGTTCCCCGTGTCGAGCAACGGAGCGCAGCAGCAGGAACCGCAGACCTTCACCGAGGCCGTCCTCGGCAAGGGCATCCACCAGGAGTCGTGGGCGAAGCGCTGGATGGCGCTGGAGCCGACACTGCGCGTGGCGTTGGCGACAGCCGCCTTCGCGGCGCTGCTCTTCATCCCCTACCTGGGGGCGGTGGGGCTGTGGGACCCCTGGGAGACGCACTACGGCGAGGTGGGCCGCGAGATGGTCCAGCGCCGCGACTACGTGTACCCCTTCTGGGAGAACGCGTGGTTCTTCTCCAAGCCGCCGCTCACCATGTGGATGCAGGCGCTGGGCATGCAGGTGGTGGGCACGCTGCGCACCGAGGGCGCCCTGGGGCTCTACACCGAGTGGGGCATGCGGCTGCCCTTCGCCCTGCTGAGCATCACCGCGGTGTCGCTGCTGTCCCTGGCTGTCGCGCGGGTGGTGAGTCGGCGTGCGGGCCTGGCCACTGGCTTCGTGCTGGCCACCATGCCGCTCTACTTCCTGCTCACCCGGCAGACGGTGACGGACACGCCCTTCGTCACCACGCTGGTGTGCGCCATGGCGTGCGCGATGATCGGCCAGCTGGACGACACCACGAAGCACCGCGCCGGGTGGTGGTACGCCTTCTACGTCTTCGCGGGCCTGTCCACCCTGGCCAAGGGCCTGCTGGGCGTGGGCCTGCCGGCCGTCATCCTCGTGCTCTATGCCCTCTTCGCCGTCATCCCCTACGACGCGAAGAGCCTCAACGGGCACCTGCGCTGGCTGCTCGAGGCCCCCTTCCGCGCCGAGGTGCGCGAGGGCAAGCGCCCCATGCCCGTGCTCTGGGCGCAGATGTACCGGATGAAGCTGGGCACGGGCATCCTCGTGTTCTGCGCGGTGGCCGTGCCCTGGTACCTCGTGCTGAGCCTCTTCGACGGCGTGGACGACGAGGGCAAGCTCTTCTGGTACCGCTTCTTCATCCACGACCACCTCAACCGCCTGAGCGCGGGCGTGCACACCACCACGCCGGGTGGCACCTTCATCTACTTCATCGAGCAGGGCGGCTTCGGCATCTTCCCCTGGGTGGCGCTGGTTCCGGGCGCCTTCGCGCTGGTGTCCCGGCTGCGGCCCCGCTCGCCGGACAAAGCGGACCAGCTAGCCCTCATGGCCGCGCTCTGGGTGGCCTTCTCCTTCACCCTGCTGGCCTCCTCCGCCACCAAGTTCCACCACTACGTCTTCCCGGTGCTCCCGGGGCTCGCCGTCCTCATCGCCCTCTTCGTGGACCGGCTCTGGGAGGAGGGCATCTCCGCCCACGCGATGAGCCTCGTCTTCGGGCTCATCCTCTTCATCCTCGTGGGCCATGACCTGGCCAACAACCCGAAGAACTTCACCGACCTCTTCGTCTACAACTACGACCGGCCGTACCCCTCCGACCTCGTCACCCGGCCCATCGCCATGTTCGCCTCCCGCCCGCTTTGGATGGGAGACCTGCTGACGCTGGTGCTGCTGTCGGTGGGCGCCTACCTCGCCGTGGGGGTGTTCCCGGTGAAGGCGGAGGGCTCGGTGTATGCGCGTGCGGTGGCGCTGCTGTGCCTGGCGGTGGGCGGGGCCTTCCTCGTGCCCATGGCCCTGCGCGGCACGGTGGCCGCCACCCCCTTCATGGGCGGGGCCCTGTTCCTCGTGGGCGCCTGGGTGGCCTGGCAGGCCTACAAGGCCGGAGAGGAGTCGCGCACCGCGCTGTGGATCCTCGCCGCGGCGCTGCTCCTGGGCGGAGCCATGGGCTTCGTGCGCACCGTCCGCCTTCCGCCGGCGAGCGACTCGCTCCTCAAGTCCCTGTCCCAGCCCGTCAACGTGAAGATGGCCCTGGGCTTCGTCTTCACGGTGGCCGGAGGCCTGGCGGCAGTGGCGGCGGTGCAGCGCTCGCGGGTGATGCTGTACGGCACCTTCTGGGCGCTCGCGGCCAGCTTCGCTCTCTGGTTCAACTGGGGCCATTGGGTGGACCTGTCCCACCACTGGACGCAGCGTGACCTGTTCTGGCGCTACTACGCCCAGCGCAAGCCGTCCGAGCCCATCACCGCCTTCATGATGAACTGGCGTGGTGAGACGTTCTACTCGCGCAACCAGGTGAAGCAGATCCGCGAGGCGCCCCGGCTCAAGCCCTTCGTGGACCAGCCCGGTCGCGAGTGGGCGCTCGTGGAGCACAACCGGCTCAGCGTCCTCAAGCAGGCCGCGGGCGGCGACAAGACCGTCACCGTCATCGACCGCGACATCAACAACAAGTTCATCCTGGTGACCATCGATTGAGCGGCATCTCCGTCCAGGGACTCGCCAAGCGCTTCGGCGCGCGCACCGCGGTGGAGGGGCTGGACTTCGAGGTCCGCTCCGGTGAGGTGTTCGGCCTGCTCGGGCCCAACGGCGCGGGGAAGACGACCACGGTGCGCATGCTCACCGGTCTCCTCCAGCCTTCGGAGGGGGAGGCCCGCGTCTGGGGCCACTCGGTGCGCACGGACGGTGAGGCGCTGCGGCGCGTGGTGGGACTGCTCACCGAGCAGCCCGGGCTCTACGAGCGGCTCAGCGCGCGCGACAACCTGCGCTTCTTCATGAAGCTGCACGAGCTGGACGAGCGTCAGGTCTGGCCGCGGGTCAGCGCGTACCTGGAGCGCTTCGGGCTGGCCGGCCGCGAGAACGATGCCTGCGGCAGCTTCTCCAAGGGCATGAGGCAGAAGCTGGCCATCGTGCGCACGCTGGTGCACGACCCCAAGGTCATCTTCCTGGACGAGCCCACCAGCGGCCTGGACCCTGAGTCGGCACGTACGGTGCGCGACGCGGTGGCGGAGCTGGCGGCGGAGGGGCGCACCATCGTGCTGTGCTCGCACAACCTGTCCGAGGTGGAGCGGCTGTGCACGCGGGTGGCGGTGGTGAAGGGGCGGCTGCTGGCGATGGCCCCGGTGAACGAGCTGCGGCGCACGGGCAGCGCGCTGGAGGTGAAGGTGGAGGGCGAGGCCGGACACTATGTCCAAGCCCTGACCGCGCTGCCCTTTGCCCCCAACGTGCTGGCTGAGGGAGCGCGGCTGCGGGTGATGCTGGAGGACGAGGCCCAGGCCCCGGATGTGGTGGCGTGCCTGGTGGGGGCGGGAGCGCGTGTGCGCAGCGCGGTGCCGGCCCAGCGCCCGCTCGAAGAGGTCTACCTGGAGCTCATCCGCGAGGGGAAGGTGTGAGCATGGCGTTCCGTCCCCGGCGCGCGTTGGCCGTCTTCTGGAAGGACTTCCTGGACCTGCGCAGGAACCCGGCGCTGCTGCTGGCCATGGCGGCGCTGCCCATGGTGCTGGTGGTGGTGCCGATGGTCGTCGTGTGGACCTACGTGCGGGACCCGAGCGACCCCAACCTCCGGGTGATCGCCCTCTACTACGACCCGACTCTGCCCCTGAACGCGAACGCGGGGCGCTTCCTGGTGGAGCGCACGCTGCTGGACTGGTTCGGCATGTTCCTGGTGATGCCGGTGTTCGTCCCCATTCTCATCTCCTCGCAAAGTGTGGCGGGGGAGAAGGAGCGGCGCACGCTGGAGCCGCTGCTGGCCTCTCCGGTGACTGCGGTGGAGCTGGTGGCGGGCAAGAGCCTGGCCTCGTTGGTGCCGGCGGTGTTGATCACCTGGGTGGCCTTCGTGCTGCTGTGCGTCGGCGTGGACGTGGTGGCGTGGCCGCTGGGCCAGGGGCTGATGATGCCCAACACGCTGTGGCTCTTCGGCGTGGTGGTGCTGGCGCCGCTCTTCGCCTTCTTCGGCAACGGCGTGGCGGTGCTCATCTCCGCCCGCGTCGCCGAGGCCCGCACTGCGCAACAACTCTCCGCACTCGTAGTGTTACCGCTCGTGGGGCTGGTGGCCGGCCAGGTGGCGGGCTTCTTGAATGCCGGGCTGGCCTATTACGCGGTGCAGGGTGCGGTGGTGCTGCTGCTCGACGCGGCGCTGCTGTGGGCGAGTATCCGCCTGCTGGACCGGGAGCAGCTGATCAGCCGTTGGGGGTAGCCGAGCGGACGGCGGATTGCCGGGTTGACTGGCCAAGGGTGCGTAACCTCTGGCATGTTCCCAGGGCAGGCCGGGGGAAGTCCGATCGGCGGGCATGCAATGGACCCGGTCGCTATGCGTTAGAGGGTAGGGCGGCGTGGGCACCCGGTAGTCGACGCGGTCTCAGGAGGCTTCGAAAGCACGATGGGATTCTTCGGTACGATCAAGGACGAGGCGCAGCGCAACTTCATCGCGCGGGCCGACGAGGCGAAGGGCGAGATTGTCTACAAGTATCCGGAGAAGAACATCCGGATGCTCACCCAGCTCACCGTCGATGCGGACGAGGTCGCCCTCTTCGTCAAGGACGGGAAGGTGGA
Organism: Archangium lansingense; assembly: GCF_026626635.1. GTDB lineage: Bacteria > Myxococcota > Myxococcia > Myxococcales > Myxococcaceae > Archangium > Archangium lansingense. Next base: position 10,312,673 of record NZ_JAPNKA010000001.1, on the reverse strand, counting down.
GGGCAAGCTGGGGCCGGGGCGGCACCAGCTGGACACCAGCAACATCCCGTTCCTGTCGCGCTTCGTGGAGAAGTTCACCGGCGGCAACATGTTCATGGCCGAGGTGTTCTTCGTCTCCACGCGCGAGTTCACGGGCGTGAAGTTCGGAGGCCCCATCGGTGACGTGCGTGACCCGGAGACGGGGCTGGGCATTGGCACCATGGTGTACGGCGACTTCTCCATCCGGGTGACGGAGCCGGAGAAGCTGGTGGTGGGCCTGGTGGGCATGGGCCGCACCAGCAACGCGGACTTCCTGGGCTGGTTCAAGGGCCAGGTGCTCAAGGTGACGCGAGATCGCATCGCCGAGCTGCTGGTGAAGAAGCGCTGGCCGCTGCTGGACGTGACGAGCGGCGCGTACACGGAGGAGATCGAGACCGAGGTGATCGCCGGTCTCAAGCCCCACGTGGACACCTACGGCATGACCGTGGTGCGGATGGGGAACTTCCACGTCAGCATCAAGGAGGAGGACGAGGCGACGCTGAAGAAGCTGTCGAAGGACGTGGCGTACTCGCGTCTGGCGGGCGGCTTCCAGCAGTACGCGCAGGGCCAGGCGATGCTGGGCGCGGCCGAGGGTATGGCCAAGGGCGGTGACGGCAGCGGTGCCGGCGCGGGGCTGCAGGGCATGGGGATGGGCATGGGCTTCGGCATGGCCCAGATGTTCACCAACCAGCAGCAGCAGAATCAGCAGCAGCAGCAGCAGCAGCAGAATCAGCAGCAGCCGGCACCCGCGGCGGCGCCTGCGGACACGCGCAGCCCGGCGCAGCGGCTGAAGGAGCTGAAGGAGCTGAAGGACGCGGGCGTGCTGTCGGATGACGAGTACAACGCCAAGCGCGCGGAGCTGATGAAGCTGCTGTAGCCCTTCCCCTCTCCCCTTGGGAGAGGGACGGGGTGAGGGTATCGAGGACCCCGAGTTGTACCCCGAGGCCTCCGTCCGTGTTACCGGGCGGGGGCCTTCGTGTTTCCGGAGGTCGACCTACCGCCGGGACTTGTGTCCGTGTGCCGGGCGGGAGCCAGCCTTCTTCCGGGAGGTGACGCTCTGGGCGGACTTCGAGGCGCGGGCCTGCCGGGAGCCCGGTTTCCGGGCCTTCGCGCTCTTCGATGCGGGGACCTTGGCCATCTTCGAGGCCGGGGCCACCCGGGGCGCCAGGCGGGGCGCAGCCGAAGTGGGCTGTGATTCGGAGGCGGGCGCGGGCGTCACCGGAGCCGGAGCCGGAGCCGCCGGAGCGGGCTCCTGTGCAGGAGCCGCGGGCGCCTCCGCCGGGGTGTTCTCGGGAGAGGCGGGGGCGGTGGGCATGGGGGCCTCGACGGGCGGGGCCTCGCTCTCATCGCGGGCGTCCAGCTTGATGGGCACGCCCAACGTGGTCCCCAGCCGCAGCAGGAGCACGTCTGGGGAGATGCTCTTCTCGCCCATGCTCTCGGCCACTTCGCGCGCGGAGAGCGCATTGCCGTGGGCCCACAGCCCCTTGAGGAACTTGCCGGCCTCTGGTTCGTGCCACCAGGCCGGGCCGAAGCGCGCCTTGAGCTGACCCTGGAGCTGGCCCGCGAGGAACCACGCGCGGAAGCTGTCCGCGGACTGGAAGAAGTCCTCCTGCTCCACCAGGTAGCGAGCGACGTCATCATTCGTCGCGGGCATCTCGTCCACGCGCTCGAGCATGGCCTTGTACAGCTCGCGGGCATCCACGCCCTCCTCCCGGTGCAGCGCGAGCTGGTACAGCAGCCGGCCCGCGGCGCGGCGGATGAGGAACAGCTTGTGGGCGCTCGTGGCCGCCAGGTACGCGGTGCGGTCCTTGCCCGTCAGCCCCGCGTGCTCCTCCAGCCAGACGGGGTCCTCCATCAGGTCCTCGAAGAGGGCCGCGTACGCCTCGGTGACGGTGGGGTTGCCCAGCTTGGCCAGCTCGAAGCGCGGCTCCTTCGTGTACGCGTAGTGCACCGCGTGGCCGACCTCGTGCAGCAGCCGAGCCTGTGCCAGCGCGCCCTCGACGGGCCGTACGGACAGCCGCACGTCCCCGGGCACCTCGATTCCCAGCGACAGCGGGCGCGGGTTCTTGCGCTTCACGTCGTCCCGCGCGTCGATGCGCACGTTCTTCATCTCGCCCAGGTCGATGTCCATGCCCGACAGGGTGCCGTGCGCGCGCAGCAGCTGATCCCCCTTGGGGAAGAGTCCATCCACCTCGCGTGGGCGGAACAGCCGTGGCAGGTCCGCACGGGTGAGGTTGGCGAAGGGCATCCCCAGCTCGCGCTGGGCCAGCCGCTCCATCACCTCTTTGTAGGGCGCCTCGGTGGCCTGCAGCACCTCCTCGGCCAGCAGGGCCAGCCGGCCCAGGTCCGCCTGCCGCAGCTCGCCGCCAAAGGCCTCGTAGGAGGCGTAACCCAGCTCGCGCACCAGCTCCTTCGTGCGCTCCTCGCGCCGCTGGATGAGCGGGTTGAGCCGCTCCAGCGCGGGCGTGGCCGCGGTGTAGAGGGCTTTGCGCCGGGGGGCACTGCGCTCGTTGGCCAGCAGCCGCTCCAGCTCCCTCCACCGCACCTCGCGGCCGTCCACCTGGAAGGTCAGCGACGCCTCCAGGTTGGCGATGGCGTCGTTCATCTCGGCGAGCTGTTGCGCCAGGTACTCGCCCGCGAAGTGGGACTGGAGCGCGGTGAGGGCGCGCAGCTCGCGCGGCTCCGTGGTGCGCTGGCGCAGCTGGTCGAGCTTCCGGATGCTGTCGAGGCTGAACAGCGCTTCCTTGCCCTCGTACGTGGAGACCATGTCCGCGTGGCCCCCCTCGGCCCAGTAGCTCCACACCAGCAGGTCCTGCGATTTGAGCAGGGCCGAGGCTTCGGCGGCGAGCCGGGCCCCCTCGGTGGCGAGCTGCTGCTCCTCGGTGAGCGGGGCAGGGGCGGCCTTGGTGGTGATGCACCCACCGAGGGCGCTGAGGCTGAAGGTCAGGAGGAGTGCGGGAAGCCTTGGGCGCATGGGACGCGCAATGTAACTTCACCCGCGCTCATGCCCAATCCAGTCCAGTGGCGCTCGGCTGCAGGTAGGCAGGCGCTCTACGGAGCCCTCCGCCGTTTCTTCACCCAGCTTGGCTACCTCGAGGTGGACACCCCGCTGCTCATCCCCGCCCCAGGGATGGAGCCCCACATCACCGCCTTCGAGGCCCCCTTCGTCCCCGAGACGGACGTGGGGCAGCGCCGCACCCTCTACCTGCACACCAGCCCCGAGTACGCGATGAAGCGGCTGCTCGCCGATGGCGCAGGTCCGATCTTCCAGATTTGTAAGGTATTCAGAAACGGGGAGGTCTCGAGGACCCACAACCCCGAGTTCACCATGCTGGAGTTCTACCGGCCCCAGGCGGACTACCACGCCATCATGGCGGACCTGGAGGGGGCGCTGGCGGAGGCGGACCGGGCGGTGGGGGGCGATGGCTTCTTCAGCCGCACGCCCTACGAGCGGCTGTCGGTGCGGGACGCGGTGCTGCGGGAGACGGGGGTGGACCTGCGGGCCTGTCCGGACGGGGCCTCGCTGAAGCGGGCGGCGGAGGCGGCGGGGGTGCGCACGGGCGACGCCACCAGTTTCGATGATGTCTTCTTCCACCTCTTCTTGCAGAAGGTGGAGGGGAAACTGGGGGGGGAGCGACCTACCTACCTGACAGAGTACCCCGCCTCCATGGCCTCGCTGGCGCGGCTCAAGCCGGGAGACCCCACCGTGGCCGAGCGCACGGAGCTGTACGCGAGAGGGCTGGAGCTGGCCAACGGCTTCTCCGAGCTGACGGACGCGGTGGAGCAGCGCGCCCGCCTGGTGGAGGAGCAGGAGTTCCGGCGCAACGCGGGTCGAGCCGTCTATCCACTGGACGAGCGGTTCCTTGACGCGGTAGGCCGCATGCCACCCTCGGCGGGTATCGCCGTGGGGTTGGATCGTATCTTGATGCTGTTGCTGGGCGTGGAGTCCATCTCGGATGTCCTCCTGTTCCCAGCGCATGAATTCGTCTGAGAAGTGACATGGCCACCAAGAAGCCGCAGACCCACAGTTTCCAGGCCCATCCCTGGCACGGCATTTCCCCTGGCGACGAGGCCCCCGAGGTCGTCACCGCCTACATCGAGATGGTGCCCACCGACACGGTGAAGTACGAGCTCGACAAGGAGACGGGCATCCTCAGGCTGGACCGGCCCCAGCAGTTCTCCAGCCAGTGCCCCACGCTCTACGGGTTCATCCCCCAGACGTACTGTGACGAGCTGGTGGCGAAGCGCTGCGCCGAGCGCACCGGGAACAAGGGCATCAAGGGCGATGGGGATCCGCTCGACATCTGCGTGCTGACGGAGAAGGTGATTCCGAGCGGTGCGTTGCTGGTGCGCGCCGTGCCGGTGGGCGGCTTCCGCATGGTCGACGGCAACGAGGCCGACGACAAGATCATCGCCGTGCTGGAGTCGGACCTCGTCTACGGGGCGCTGCAGCACGTGGCGCAGCTGCCGACGACGCTCGTCGAGCGCCTCAAGCACTACTTCCTCACGTACAAGCAGATCCCCAGCCAGGCGAAGCGCTCGGTGGAGATCGTCGAGATGTACGATCGGAGCGAGGCGCACGAGGTCATCATGCGCAGCATGAAGGATTACCAGCGCGTGTACGGCCAGGCCACGCCCGCGCGCAAGCCGCGCGGCCGCAAGGGCTGATTCCCCCTCAGTGATGTGAACGAAGGGGGCCAGATATTCCCTCTCCCGAGGGGAGAGGGGAAATGGCCGCGGGCAAGTGGTCGGTGTCCCGGGGGAACTCCTCATCGCACCTTCCTGGAAGGGCTAGCGCACCTCGAGCAGTCGCACGCGCTTGTAGAGCCGACGGTCGAGCGGCATCCGCAGGTCCGTGAGCTTCATCTCCGCGTCGAACTCGATGCTGACGGTGGGCACGGGCGGGCTGATGGAGATGATGAGCTCGATCTGCCACAGGCTCACCAGTTGCGTGCGACCCTGGAGGGCCTCGGGCGGCGGAACGGGGAGGCTCGCGGCGGCGTTGCGGATGTCGGCGACTGCCTCCCGGTCTATCTGGATGTCATTGCTCGGGGTGACGAGCTCTATGCTGAGCAGCCTCCCCTCGGTGTCCTGAACGACGCGCACGGTGGCGCGGCGGGTGGCGCGGAACTGCTCCTTCATCTGCCGACGCAGGGTGCGGCGGGCCTCGAGCGACGCGTCTCCCCCGGGCGGCAGCCGGTCGTAGGCCTCCGGGGTGTCGGCGTCGAGCACTGAGCCCGTATTGGCATAGGCCGAGGCCCTCTCTGACCAGACGCGCATCCACTCCTTCGAGTTGCCGCGGGTCTGGTCGAGAAAGCCCTGGAGCCCTTTGGCGCTGACGGCGCGCTCGGCATCCCAGTTCTTCAGCAGCGACTTGCCCAGCTCGGAGAAGTAGGGGTGTACGAGGCCTCTGTCGACCCGTCCGCGGCGCACTCCCTCCATGACCATGTCGGCCACCTTCTCCTCCGGTGTGGAGGGACCGGGCACGCCCGCGTCCAGCACGCTGACGCCTCTGTCTGGACTCCACGACAGCGAGGGTGAGGGCAGGAGTTGTGGGGCGTCCAGGCGGGGAACCTCGGACCGAGGCACGTCCGCGCGAGGACTGTCACCCGCTGGAGGCGCCGCGGTGATGGCAGGCGGCTCAGCCGGGGAGGGCGGCGGCTTCGGGGCCTGCGCGACGGAGGGGAGAGGGCGGCGCGGCGGTTTCGGCGGCGGGGGACTCGGTGGCGTGGGCTTGGGCGGCTCGGGGGGGGGAGCCACCTCTACTTCGACGAACTGGAGTGTGGCCGGAGCAGGGGGGAGGGGCCTCTGCTCCGCGAGCGGGGAACGCCGGGCCTCCATCCACAGCCATACCCCGACGTGCAGGCCGAAGCTGAGGAGGAGCGCGAGCAGCAGTCGGCGGCGGGAATCCGGCATCGCGGGAGCGATTCAAGCACCCATCGCGCCCATTGGTTAGAGTGGGTGTCCTGGAGGCAACACCACATGGGGAGTTCGCTGCTCGCGACGGACGGCTACAAGTTCAGCATGGCGGAGGCTGGCTGGCCGCTTCGCCGGGAGACTTTCTACTACTCGCACCGTAAGGGCGGACAGCAGGTGATGCCCTTGGACCTCGAGTCCTACGTGCGCAGTCTGCTCCCAGCGCCGACCGAGAGCGATTACGTCTACCTGGCGCACAACAGCTACGAGATGGGGGCAGGCTTCAAGGCAGCCATCCAGCGCAAGGACAGTCTGGTCATCCGTGCCTTGCCGCGAGGCGCACGTTTCTACTCGCGCGAGCCGGTATTCACGCTGACGGGGTCCTCGGCGCTGGTGTCGTGGCTGGAGCCGCTGCTCTTGCAGCTCAACTTCCGCATCCAGGTTGCCACCCAGGCGCTGGCAGATCGCGAGGCGCTGGCGAAGGCGCTTGCGGTGTTGTCGTGCGAGGAGGAGAAGCGCATCGTCCTGGAGACGCTGGACGCGGTGGGGGTGAAGCCAGTTCCCATCTCCGTGGACACCGAGGGTTACCACGCGCGTGTGGTGGCGGTGGTGCGCGACCTGGTGGACGCGGTGCAGGACCCGAGCCGCATCTTCGAGGTGGGGCTGCGCGCGGCCACGTGCCTGGAGCAGCATGAGATTGCCCTGCGGGCCTGCAAGGAGGCCGGGGTGATGCGCACCAGCAACGTGTACCTGGCGCAGAAGCTGGGGATGATTCCGGTGGGCACCATGGGGCACGAGCACGTGCAGCGCTACGGCGCGGACGAGGCGGCCTTCCGAGCCATCCGCGAGCGGCGGCCGGAGCGCTCCAGCTACCTGCTGGACACCTACGACACGCTGAGCTCGGGTCTGCCCACGGCCTTCCGCCTCATCCACGAGGAGCCCGGGGCGGGGGACTCCATTCGCTTCGACTCGGGAGACAAGAAGAAGCAGTACGTACAGGCGGTGTCGCGGGCGAAGGAGGAGGGCATCAAGCCGGTGCTCATCCTCGAGGACGGGTTGGACGCACAGACCACGCGCGAGTTCGAGGCGCTGCGGACCCAGTATGGCTGGGAGTCCTCCAAGCAGTTCTACGGTTATGGTGGCTTCATCGTGGCGCGCACCATGGCGAGCCCCTTCACGCGGGACCGGGTGGCGGCGGTGTACAAGCTGTCACGCACGGGCCACCAGCCGACGATGAAGTTCGGCAACGAGCTGGCCGAAGGCAAGCAGAGCATCCCGGGCGTGCCGGTGGTGTTCCGGCGCCGGAGCGGCTCGGGCCCCATCGGGCTGATTGGGCAGGAGGGCGAGCCGGTGCCCGAGGGCTATGAGCTGCTCTCCGGTGCCACGCCCGAGGCTGCCGCCGCCATCCCCGCATCCGGGGCGGAGGAGCACCGCGTCGCCTACACGCCGGCCACGCAGGCACTCGTGACCGAATTGCGCCACCGTCACTTTCCTCAGGGTCCCGCGCACCATTCCTGAGAGTCCCTGGAGAACGCCATGCCGCTGCCCCTTCCCGAGTTCCATGACGACAAGCGCGTGGGCACGCTGTACCTGGAGCGTGCCGCGCTGGTGACCGAGGCGGCCCGCCGCTACGCGGTGGCTCACCAGGTGAAGCCCGCGCGCGAGGACAGCCTGCGCATTGCCGCCTTCGGTATCGACGTGCAGGTGGCCTTCTGCCAGCCCGAGGCGAGCCTCTTCGTCCCGGGAGCGGTGGAGGACACGCAGCGCACGCTGCGCTGGCTGTACGCGAACCTGGACCGAATCACCGGGCTGGTGTTCTCCCTGGACACCCACCGCGTCTTCCAGGTGTTCCACCCCGCGTGGTGGCAGGACGCGGAGGGCCGTCCGCCCGCGCCGATGACGCCCATCACCGCGGCGGACATCCGCGCAGGGAAGTGGCGGGCCACGCGCCACCCGGAGGAGAGCCTGGCCTACTGCGAGCGCCTGGAGGCCGCCGGGAAGTACATCCTGACGGTGTGGCCGTACCACGCGCTGCTCGGCGGGCTCAGCCATGCGCTACTGCCGGCGATGATGGAGGCGAGCCTCTTCCACGCAGTGGCCCGCGACACGCAGACGCGCTTCGAGGTGAAGGGCGAGGAGCCGTTGACGGAGAACTACTCGGTGCTGTCTCCCGAGGTGACGGAGCTACCGGGGCGCAAGGTGGGCGAGTTCAACCAGGAACTCTTCGACCACCTGCTGACGTTCGACCGGGTGTACGTGTTCGGGCAGGCGAAGTCGCACTGCGTGCTGTCGACGCTGATGGACCTGAAGCAGCACATCGAGGCGACGGACCGCTCGAAGATGGGGCGCATCCACATCCTCGAGGATGCGATGAGCCCGGTGCCGGCACCGCCGTTGGACCCGCTGCCTCCCGGGCTGGACTTCCCGCGCGTGGCCAATGAGGCGATGCGGACTTTCCGGGAGGCGGGAATGAAGGTGGTCCGGACCACCGACTCGCTGGACGGGTGAGGGCCTGCCCCCACTCCGTCAGTTGATCTGCACCGAGCCGCCCTTGATGCGCTGGGTGCCCGAGGCGTGGGACTCGACATAGGTCCCCTTGATGATGACCTTCCCGTTGCGGCGCAGGGTGATGCTGGCCTGGCCGCACTGCAGGACGATCTCATCCTTGCCCTCGATGACGACCCGCTTGCCGTCCACGTGGGCCTCTACGGGCTGCTGAGGGGTCGGCGCGGGCAGCGAGGCCTCCAGCACCGCATCCGTCAGCGGCGTGGGGCTCTGCACCTGCTCCACGCCCACCACCACGGGCAGGCGCGGGTCTCCGTTCTCGAAGACCAGCACCGCCTTCCGGCGTGCCGTGATGGCCTCCCGAAGCTCCTGCGGCTCGAGCGCGATGGTTCTCCGGGCCACCAGCGGGCCCGCGCGGTTGCCGTCGTAGTCCACCAGGAAGCGACCCTCGGTATCGCTGCCGACGAGCCATCCCAGCCGGGTTCCCCAGATGGGCTCCTGCTGCTCCCCGGACTCCGGTGCCCGCGCCGCCAATGGATTCGTGGGTGAGGTCATGGTGTTCCGACTCCCTGCTAGTTCTCGGAGATCTTCGAGCCCTTGATGACGACATCACCACTGGCGGTGATCTCCACCTTCGCGCCCTTGATGACGACGTCGCCGTTCTTCTTCACCTGAAGGGTCGCCGAGCCCACCTTGAGGGTGAACTGCTCCTGGGCCACCAGGGAGATCTCCTTGGCCGAGAGCGTGTACGCATCCTTGACGGCGTGGTTGTGCTTGCCGCCCACGCTCACCAGCAGATCCTTCTCCACCTTCAGGGTGCGGTTCTTGTCGATCTGCTCGGACAGGTCTCCGCCCACCTGCAGGCTGCGCGAGCCCTTGACCGTCTCGGACTTCTTACCGCCCACCACCTCCATCTTGGCGCCGCCCACCTGTTCGGACTTGAGGCCGCCCACCATCTGATTGAGCGCCGCGCCCACCGTGACGGCGTAGGCGCCGCCCACGTTCAGCATCTTCCCGAGTCCCACCGTCTCCGCGGAGGCCATCGCCACCGACAGGTTCTGGTTGCCTCCCACCGAGATGGACTGGTCCCCCACCACGGCCTCGGTGTGGTTGCCCGTCACCGTCGTCGAGCGATTCTTGATGACCTCCAGGCTCTGGTTGCCGCTGATGACGCTGTCGTCGTTCTTCTTCACGTTGAGGGACTGGTTGCCCTCGATGGTGCGGCTGCGGTCCTTCTGCACCCTCAGCGTCTCGTTGCCGCCCACCAGCTGCGTCTTGTCGTTCTCGATGACAATGTTGAAGTCCTTCTGGGCGTGCAGGTAGATCTCCTCCTCGCCCGCGGAGTCCTCAATGCGCAGCTCGTTGAAGCCGTTGCCACCAGGGCTGGAGCTGGAGCGCAGCGTGCTCTTCGTCTTGCTGTCGGGCAGCGAGATGGGCGCCGGGTTCTGGCCGTTGTAGACGCTGCCGGTGACGATGGGCCGGTCCGGATCTCCCTCGAGGAACTCCACCACCACTTCGTGCCCGATGCGCGGCAGGTAGAGCGCGCCCCAGCCCGGTCCCGCCCACGCCTGGCTCACCCGAATCCAGCACGAGCTCTTGTCGTTGTTCTTGCCCTCGCGGTCCCAGTGGAACTGAACCTTGATGCGGCCATGCGGGTCAGTGTGGATCTCCTCACCCGAGGGGCCCACGACGATGGCCGTCTGGGCGCCCGCGATGGTCGGACGGGGCGTGGCGCGCGGCGGACGATAGGGCACCTGCGCGGGGATGCAGAGGAACTCGTTGCGGTAGCCCTCCTGGCCGTCCTGCTCCGTCTGGTCCACGGTGAGCACCTCCGGCTGGCGGCCCGTGTGCCGCACCGACACCGGCAGGTAGCCCCGGTTGAGCGAGGTCACCGAATGCTCGTCCAGATCGAAAGTGTGGCCCGGTACCAGGCGGCGGCAGTTGCTGGCGCCCGTCACCAGCTCCGTGCGCGCGCGCAGCTCCTCCATGCGCACCTTGGCGAAGGCCTTGCCCACGTGCGAGTCACCGTAGCGAGCCGGATAGTCGTAGATCTCCAGCGCGGGCTCGCCCCCGTCGGCCTCGGTGGCGGTGGTGAGATCCAACGAGGGCCGCATGAAGTCGAAGTCGCGCAGGGTGACGGCGCCGGGCTGTACCTCCAGCCGCGCGGCGAACTCGTGCACGGACTCCTGCTCCGCCACCATCTTGCTGCGCTCACGGAAGACGAGCTTCGACTCGCCCGCCATGGCCGCGCAGGTGAGCGAGGCGTCGTTGAGCACCATCTTGTGCCCGTCTTCGGTGTGCTCGAAGTAGTAGAAGATGCCCTCTTCCTCGAGCAGCCGGGACACGAAGTCGAGGTCCGACTCGCGGTACTGCACGCAGTACTCGCGCGGGGCGTACTCGCCATTGAGCGACAGCTTGTGCTCGACCATGGCCTCGTTGAGCACCTTGTGGACGATGTCCGGGACGGTCAGCTCCTGGAAGATGCGGCTCTTGCGGGTGTGCCGCAGCGTCCACAGGAGGGGCACCACCGTGACGCGGATGCGCTGGCGCTCCGGCCCCTGGTTGGCATCCCAGCGCACCACGCGCGACACGATGCCGTTGAAGAAGCGGGCCGTCCCATCTCCCAGCTGCACCGTCAGCAGCGCCTTCTGGCCCAGCAGGGCCTTCTCGTCCACCTCCACGTCGGGCGGTGGCGCCAGGAGGACGTCGACGGAGTAGGGCTGGGAGAGGGTCTCCTCGGCGTCAAAGCCCACGACGGCCAGTTCGCCCGCGGCGTGGGGACCTACCTGGAAGTCAAATTCAGCCTGGTTTGCCTGGAGCGGAGCGGTCGCGATCATGTGAGTCCCCCCTTCCGGGTATGCATCAATCACGCGGAGTGTAACGCAAGACAGGTCCCGCGGGGGATTGTGGCGCGAATTGTTTGCTCCCCCCTCCGCTCAGAGGCTGAACTCCGAGAAGGGCTCCAGGCAGGCTGGCCCCGCCGCCACCCACATGGTGCGCTGCGCGGGTGCCATCACCACCGTGGCCTTGGTGGCCCGCGGCAGGGCTCCCGGGGCGGGTGGCGTGTCGTGCAGGCAGATGCGGCCCTCGGGCGTGCCGTGGTCCGCGAGCATCCGCTTCACCGACTCGGCGGTGTGCTCGCCGTGCCCGGCCGCCACCAGCTCTGAGATGCGTGTCTGGCGCCCGAAGGTGCAGGGGACGTAGTGGTGGGTGACGTCCCGCTCGCGGAAGCGCTCGGACTGGTAGTGGTTGGCGTGGACGAGGACCCCTCGCTCAGGCCGCAGTAGGACATGGTCGTCATACGTACTCTCAAGGCCCACCACGTGCCCATGGGCGTCCGCGAGGTGGTAGTAGCCGAGGCCCCGCGCCGCCGTGACGAGCACCTCCAGGGCTGCTGGGAGGCTCGGCTGGCGCATCGCCTTCGGGACGTACACGGACAGCGGCACCAGCGAGGCGCACGGCCTCGGCTCCACGAGCGTGAGGTTGGCGCAGTTGCCCACCCCGTCACTGTTCAGGTGGTAGTACGGCGAGCCATCCAGGCACAGGGAGAGCTGCTCGCGCCCGTCCGCGTGGCGGATGCGGAGCAGGTCCATCCGCGCGTCCGGATTCCAGTCGATCGTCTGTCCGAGGAGCGCCTGCCCATCCGCCGTGGCCTCGCCGGTGAGGGCCATGGAGGTGCACATGCCGCCGATCTGCGCGCCATTGACGGCCAGCTCCAGCATGCAGTGGAGCGCGAAGGTCTCCTCGTAGGGGAGGCCGGTGCCCTCGGCCTGTCCCCGGATGAGCTCGAGCGCCTCCGGGTCGAAGGCGCGCACGTTGGCCTCCAGCTTCAGCGCCGTGCGCACCACCTCTTCCCGCGAGGCGCCCAGAGGGCTCATGGACAGGGCGAGGAAGAGGTTCTCGGCCGAGGCGCGCAGGCTCTCACGGCACGCCTCCCCCCACTGCTGACCTATCCGCCGCGGCGTCCCACGGCACTCGATGACCTGAAGTGTCTGCGTCGTCATGGCACGCAAGCTACGGGGTGGGTCTCCGTCGTGCTTGAACGATTGCGACACACGTGGAGTACGCATGCTCCCTCTCCCTCTGGGAGAGGGCGGGGGGTGAGGGTGGTTGCCTGCGGGAAGACCCTCACCCTAGCCCTCTCCCAGAGGGAGAGGGGACATCCACGGGGGCTCAGGCCGCCCGGCGGTAGTCGCTCGGGGTCCGGCCCGTCAGCTCGCGGAACTCCCGCGTCATGTGCGCGTGGTCGGCATAGCCAATCCGATGCGCCACCTCGGAGAGCGAGCGGGTGGGGTGCTCGCGCAGGGCAGTCAGGGCCTCCTGGAGCCGCGTGATGCGGGTGTAGGTCCTCGGTGAGAAACCCACACGGTCTTTGAAGGCGCGCTGCAGCGTGCGCGTACTGAGGTGGAGTGCCTCCGCCAGCGCGCTTGGGCGCAGGGGTTCCGGACGAGTGAGCAAGTGGCGCAGCGCCCGGTCAAAGCTGTCTCCGGGCGGGTAGGGCGCTCGGGTCAGGAGTGGTGTGAGCTCCTCGCGCATCCGCTGCGGTGAGCCGGCGGCCAGCAGCCGTTCCCCCAGCTCATCCAACGAGAGGCCCGCCACCTCGCGCAACTCCACGGACTCGTTGACCAGCTCCGAGGGGCTGGCGTCTACGAGCCTGGGCATCGCCCCCGGGCGGAAGTGCGCGACGAGGTAGCCCCGGCCGGCCTGTGAGGCGACGTGGATGGTGCGCGTCAGGGGACCGTAGAGGACGGCCCGGCAGCGCTCGCCCGACAGCTCGAGGAGCAGATCCACGTTGGCGTCGGGGACGACCTCGTGCTCGTGGGTGACGGAGACCTCTGGCGGCACCCACAGCAGGAACTCCACGCGGTCCACCAGCGAGGCGGGGGCGGGCATCCACTGCGACCACGGGAGGGGCGGCGTCGTGGCGGGCATGGTCGGAATATAGTCCCGGGCCTTGCCGATGACCTCCCTGGACAAGAAGACCCGAGGACGTACCTCCCACGGGCGCCTGCGAGCACTCGACGTGTACCTGGTCCACCAGGAGCGTGAGCTGCTGGTCCGGAGCGAGGGAGACTGGGCTCGGGCCGCCTTCGTGGACGTCGGTTTTGGCGAGCACCCGTGGACTACGCTCGATAGTGCCGAAGCCTTCCGTGCGCTCCATCCGGGGCTCCCGGTGGTGGGTGTAGAGCTGGAGGCGCCCCGCGTGGAGACCGCCCAGGCCCATGCCGATGCACTCACGTCCTTCCGGCAGGGTGGCTTCGACCTACCCCTGGTGCCCGGGGAGCGCGTCCGCCTCATCCGCGCCATGAACCTGCTGCGCGGGTACCGCCCCGAGGACGTGCCCGGCATCCACCAGACACTGGGGGCGCCGCTGCTCGAAGGGGGCCTGCTCGTCGAGGGCAGCACGGACACACCCGGGGCCGTACTGGTGGCGCACCTGCTGCGGCGCGTTCCCGAAGGGCTCTCACGCGAGGCCCTGCTGTTCCATACCGACTTCAGCCGGGGCTTCGCGCCCGTGTTGTTCCGCGACTGGCTGCCCCGGGACTTCCGCCGCCGGGTGAAGCCAGGAGAGCCCATTCACACCTTCTTCGCGGACTGGACGGCGGCGTGGCAGGAGGCGCGCGAGGCAGGACATGGGGAGCCCCCCGAGGCCTTCCGACACTCCGTCCTTCGACTGGCCTCGCGTGTCGAGGGCCTCGTCACGGATGTGTGGCTGCTCGACAACGGCTACCTGCTCTGGAAGCCCCCAGGCGGCGTCTTTCGATGAGCCCGGGCAGGGGGGCATCCGCCTCCGGAGCGAATGCCGGTAGAATTCCTGGTTGTCCGGCAAGGAAGTCCACCTTAAATGCCCCCCACCGTGGCCCCGACTCGCTCCGTCCTCTGGTTGCTGCTCGCCGTCCTCTCCCTTACCTCCGCTCGGGCGTGGGCCCAGGCCTATGACGGCGCACGCCGGGAGGAGGTGGACGCCGGTGTCCATACCCCGGTGCTGACGAAGGCTCCCGAGCTCGTCCAGTTCGTGGAAGCCGTCTATCCACCCGAGGCCGCCGCTGCGGGGAAGACAGCCTCGGTGGAGATGCTCGTCACCATCGACGAGAAGGGCCAGGTGTCCGACGTGCAGGTGGTGACGCCCGTCGGCGACGGCTTCGACGAGGCGGCGCTCGCGGCGGTGCGGCAGTTCCAGTTCTCTCCGGCCGAGGTGGACGGCGCACCGGCCCCCATTCAAATCCAGTACGTCTACAACTTCGTTCTCCAGCCGCCGAAGGTGGAGGAGTCCGCCCCGCCGCCCCCGCCGGAGGCCACCCTCACCGGACAGCTCCTGGCGCGGGGCAGCCGCTCGCGCGTGAACGGCGCCACGGTGCGCTGTGGCGATGACCCGGCGGCTCCCGAGGCGCTCTCGGACGAGGATGGTCGCTTCACCCTCAAGGTGACGCCCGGCACCTGCGAGGTGCGAGTGGTGGCCAACGACTTCCACCTCTTCACCACGAAGGAGGAGCTCGCCCCGAACGAGACGACGGAGGTCATCTTCTATCTGATGCCCAAGGCTCCGGGTTACGAGACGGTGGTGCGCGGCGCTCGCGAGAAGAAGGAGGTGGTGCGCCGCACCCTGGAGCGCCAGGAGCTACAGAAGGTGCCGGGCTCCTTCGGTGACCCCATCCGCGTGATCCAGAACCTGCCCGGCGTGGCGCGTGCGCCCGCCATCTCTGGCCAGCTCATCGTGCGCGGTGCCGCGCCGGACCAGACGCTCACCTTCTTCGATGGCGTGGAGGTGCCGCTCCTCTATCACCTGGGCGGTGGGCCCTCGGTGCTCAACGCCGAGTTCATCGACCGGGTGGACTTCTATCCGGGTGGTTTCGGCTCGCGCTACGGCCGGGCCGTGGGCGGTGCGGTGGACGTGGCCACGCGCAAGGGCTCCAGTGACACGCTGCACGGCTCGGCGAAGGTGGACCTGCTGGACTCGGGCTTCTTCCTCGAGGCCCCCGTCACCGACGGCATCTCCATCGCCGGTGCCGCGCGCCGCTCGTACGTGGACGTGCTCCTGCCGCTGGTGCTGCCCGAGGACCCCGAAGGCGGCACGCTGCTCGTGTTGCCGCGCTACTGGGACTACCAGGTGCGCATGGACTTCGGCGCGAAGCGCGGCAGCGAGCCGGGTCCTGGCGGGCGTCACACCGGGTACGTGATGGCCTTCGGCT
Organism: Archangium lansingense; assembly: GCF_026626635.1. Classification (GTDB taxonomy): domain Bacteria; phylum Myxococcota; class Myxococcia; order Myxococcales; family Myxococcaceae; genus Archangium; species Archangium lansingense. Next base: position 10,297,044 of record NZ_JAPNKA010000001.1, on the reverse strand, counting down.
CGGACGACCTGCTCAACGTGGTGGCCTCGGGAGGCGGGCGCAACCGCGACATCTCCGTGGATGCGCGCACGCTCTTCCACCGCATCAAGGGTGACTGGACGTACCGCAACGGCGGCTTCACCTCGGTGTTCACCCCGTACGCGGGCTATGACCTGGGGAGCTTCGGCTTCGGCGAGACGAAGCTGGATGCGAGCATCTGGTCGCTCGGGGCGCGTGAGGACCTGGCGCTGGAGGTGCTGTCCTGGCTCACCGTGCGCGGTGGTGCGGACGTGAAGTTCGAGCACCTGGTGGGCGAGGGGCGGATTCCCTTCCTCGGTGGCATTCAGTACCCGGCCTTCCCCGGTGGAGAGCCCAAGGTGGAGATGCAGGACATCTTCCGGGTGGCCAATACCTTCGACGGCGCGCTCTACACGGAGCTGGACGTGAAGATCGGGCCGGTGACGGTGACGCCCGGCCTGCGTGCCACCTACGCCCGCATCTACGGGCAGGACCGCTTCGCCTATGACCCCCGGCTGTGGGTGCGCGTGCAGCCTACGGAGAAGACGGTCTTCAAGGGCAGCGCGGGCCTCTACAGTCAGCCGCCGGACGCCTTCAACCTGGAGGCGGCGCCGCTGGGCAACCCGGCCCTCACCCACGAGCGCTCCTTCCAGTCGAGCGTGGGCGTGGAGCAGCAGCTCACCGACGCCATCAGCGTGGACGTGACTGGCTACTTCAACCGGCGCTACGACCTGGTCGTCTCTCCGGGAGATACGGTGCGCAACGAGGACGGCACGCTCACGCGCTACCAGTACTCCAACCGCGGCTTGGGGCGCGCCTACGGCATGGAGGTGATGCTGCGGCACGCGGTGACGCGCGACTTCTTCGGCTGGCTGGCCTACACCCTCAACCGCTCCGAGCAGCGGCGCGTGGGTGGCGATGACTACCGCCTGACCACCTGGGACCAGACGCACATCCTCACCGCGGTGGCCAGCTACCGGCTGCCGTATGGCTTCGAGCTGGGCGCGCGCATGCGCTACGTCACCGGCCGGCCCACCACGCCGCTGCAGCACACCTTCGACCGCTACAACGTGGACCGGAACAACTTCGGCGGCACCTTCGGCCCGACCAACTCCATCCGCTTCCAGCCCTTCCACCAGCTCGACTTGCGGCTGGACAAGAATTGGATTTTCCAGAGCTGGACGCTCAACGCCTACATCGACGTGCAGAACGTCTACAACGCCTCCAACGTGGAGGCGACCTTCTACGACTACCGCTACCGCGAGCTCTTCGAGGTGCCTGGCATCCCGATCCTCCCGGTCGTTGGCGTCAAGGGGAGCTTCTGAGTCATGCGCCACCTGTCCGCCCTCCTGGGCCTGCTCCTGTGCGCCGCCTGTGTGGGGCCCGAGGACACTCCGTCGAACGTGAAGGATCTGCGCGTGCTCGCGATGCGGATGGATCCGCCCGAGCTGATCGCCGAGACGTGCTCCACGGACCCCACGGTGCTCGCCGATACGCTCGTGCGTCCGGTGCGCCTCACCGCGCTCATTCCGGACCCGGCCGGCGAGGGCCGCGACCTCGATTACACCCTGTGGGCCTGTGCCTCGCAGAATGACGACACGTGCAGCAAGGACCGCGTGGAGCTGGCCCGCGGCATCACCAAGGGCGGCGAGCTGGTGGTGGACCTGTTCCCGGGACCGGGCGCGTCGCGGCTGCCGGATGGCACCTTCCTGGCGCAGCGGATTCTGGAGGAGGACCTCTACAACGGCCTGGGAGGCTTGCGGATGCCGCTGGTGCTCTGGGTGCGCGGCGGCGGCGAGCAGATCTACGCGCAGAAGCTGATGGTGTACGGCTGCCGCTTCTTCCCGGAGATGAACGCCAACGTGCAGCCGGAGCTGCCGGACCTGTTGCTGCAAGGCGAGCCGTGGGTGGAGGGCGTGCCGCGCGAGCTGTCCGGCCCGGGGCCCTTCGAGGTGCAGGTGCCGGACCTCACCGGGCGGGAGGAGGCGTACGTGGTGCCCTCCTTCGAGCTGAAGCCGGTGAATCTGCAGGAGGCGTGGGAGGTGGCCTGGCACACCACGCAGGGGACGTTCTCGCCCAACCAGACGGGCGGGGCGGACCTGGGCGGTGGGGTGGCGAGGCACCGGGTGGAGTGGACGCCTCCGCGCGGCGCGCAGGCCCAGGAGGTGCGCTTCTGGGTGGTGGCGCGTGACGGGCGCGGCGGCATGTCCTGGCTGGAGCGCACGGTGAAGTACACGCCGTGAGCCATGGGCGCTGAGGGGCTCAGGGGGTCGCCGTCACCATGAGCTCCTGGAGCCTGGCTACGTCCGGATCCATGACGGCCGAGAGCTGCTGGAGGTGCGACTCCTCCGGGACGACGACGAGAGAGCCGGCCTCTCCCGGCTGGAGCGTCAACGCCGTGGGAAGCAGGACCTCGTGCTCGGGATAGAGCGCGGGGAGTGCCGCGGGCCACGAGCCGCTCTCCGCGCGGTGGGCCTTCACCAACGCCAGGGCGAGCAGGAGGTCCGCCTGGGCCCGCTGCCGGTCCACCCGCGCGGTGAGCCTGCTGAAGTCGGGCACGCCGCCCATCTTGAAGATGGGATTCCACGACTGCTCGAGTTCTCTTTCCATTCCGTCGAACCAGGCATTGCGTTCCGCGATGGGACGGTCGACGAATGGCATGGCCTTTTCTTGGTAGCGCATGAACTCGATGAGGGCATGGCGCATGAGGACGGGCGCGAAGATGGGGACGTCCCCACCCTGGTAGGCCGAGCCCTGCTTCGCGATGGCCCGTGCTCCAGCCGGAAGGGCGTCGAGCTGCTCCTGGTCGAGCAGATGCCCGAACGCGTCCAGGGGCCCGTAGACGCGCTCGGCGCGCATGGCGGACGAGAGGGGGCTGAGACCCTCGCGGATGCGCCGCAGGGCCACCGTGGCCTGTTTCAGACCCGCGGGCGAGGCGTGCTGGAGGGCATCCGCACAGGGCCGGAAGAGAATCGTGTACCCGGTCGCGGAGGCCATGGCTCCAATCAGCCCGCTGCCGTGCCCCAGGTCCCGCGAGAGCGCGAGCCCATCGAGGCAATGCTCCAGGGCGGTGTCGGCCTGCCCGTCCTCGAGCTGGAAACGCATCTCGAACGCGGTGAGCTTGAGAAAGTGCTGGAGCGCGAGGATCCCCTTCATTTGGTGGGGGAGGTTGGGGTCGCCAAGGGCCTCGAATCCCTCGGGCAGGCCGCCTTCCTCGGTGCGGGTTGCCCGCAGCGTGCGCTGCATCAGCGGACGGCCGCGCTCCAGGGCCTCGCGGCACGCCTCGGGTAGCTCCGCGAGGGGCCGCTTTCCATCGCGGACCTCCTGGCACTGCTCGTTCACCGGCTCCTCCAGCCTGGGCTCGGCCTTCTGGAGGAGGAGCTCCGGCATCAGCGGTCCGAGCGTCTGGGAGAGCGGGCCGGGTGTGGAGGCGTCCGTATGCGCGGGGCGCACCACCCGGATGGCCATGAGTGCCCGGGCCTCCGCGACCAGCTCATCCCCCGCCTTCCGGGTGCGCTGGTGCAAGCGCCAGAAGGCACCCGCGGCCATCAACAGCAGGAGCAGCACGGAGGCCGCCACGATGGTGAGGATGGTTTGAGCCTTGCTCGTCGCCGTGTCGCTCATGCCCGGTATTGTGAGGAGGTGGCGAGTCAGGCAGCAAGGCCACGGACTGCTCTTCACCGGGTCTCAGGGGGTTGCCGTCAGCGCGAGCTCCTGGAGGGCCGTGGCTTCCGGGACGAGGCGCAGCGTGTCTCCCTCGGCGGGCTGGAGCTTCAGCACCGTGGGGAGCAGCACCTCGCGCTCGGGATGGAGCGGGGGCAGGGTGGTGGGCCACGTGCCGTGCTCCGCGCGATGGGCCTTCACCAGGGCGAGTGCGAGCAGCAGATCCACCCGGGCCCGCTGCCCGTCCACGTGCGCGGCGGACTCCTCGTAGCTCGACGCCCATGAGGCACCAGCGCCCAGGGCCCACATGCTTTCGGAGAGCCGCTCCAATGCCACCAGCCGGGCGTGGCGTTGCTCCGAAGGGAGATCCATGAGCGGTGCGGCCTGCTGGAGGTACTCCATTCGCTTGGGCCAGTCATGCAGGACGTAGATGAGGAACTTGAGGTCGGGCTCCATGCAGCTGCTGGGCGGATGGAGGGCCTGGTACCTGGCTCCCTCCGGGAGCGCCTCGAGCTGCTCCGGGGCGAGCACCTCACCGGCCAGGTTGAGGGAGAACGAGACGCTCTCCTCACGCAGGGCCCAGGAGAGGGGGCGTAGTCCCTCGCGGATCCGCCGGAGTGCCAGCGTGGCCTGCTTCCGGCCCTCGGGGGTGGCACGGCCGAGTGCATTGGCACACGGGTGGAACAGGGACTCGTAACCCGAGGCGGAGATTCGCGCGCCGGAGGTCCCGCTCCCGTAGGCCACGTCTCGCGAGAGCGCGAGCCCGTCGAGGCAGGTCTCCAGCGCGGCGCCGGCCTGACCGTTCTCGAGGTGACTCCACACATCGAGCGCGGCGAGACCGAAGACGCTCGAAAACAGCTCGATCGAGACGCGGTGGTCGGGCTCGTCGAGGTCTCGGAGCCCCTTGGGCAGTCCTCCCATTTCGGTCCGGGAGGCCCGCAGCGCGCGCTGCATCAACAGCCGGTCCTGCTCGAACAGCTCACGGTAGGGACCGGGCAGTTCCGAGAGGGGGCGCCTCCCATGCTGGACGTCTTCATACTGTTGGAGCAGCGTGTTGTCGCTGCTCAGCATCCCCTCGTCCGCGCGGAGGCTGCGGAGCTCTGGCATCAGCGGCTCGAGTGCTTCATGGAGCGTGCCGGGCAGGGGCGGGTCTGTGTGGGAGGGACGTGCCACCCGCTCGGAGGCGGTGGTGAGGGCCCAGGCCTCCGCAGCCAGCACGTCACCGGCCTGACGGGAGCGATACTTCAACCGCCAGTACGTGCCGAGCATCATCACCAGCACCAGCAGGACGCAGCCTGCCAAGAGGGTGAGGATCGTCCGGAGCGTGCTCTTCGTGCTCGTTCCCATGGAAGTACGAGTCTACCGCTGTCTGGAAGCCCACCACCTACCGGCGTGACGCAGGGCCTCGGCATGGGAGACACCGGGCGGAGCGAGCGCGGACACCTCGACCACCTCGTCGAATGGTGCGCCGTCCGTGCCGGGCGCGACGGCTCCCGCGAACATCACCGTGTGCCTGCCGAGTGCCCGCGCCTCCCTGGCCAATGCGCCGGGCCCCTTGCCGAGTGCCGTCTGCCGGTCGAAGCGTCCCTCTCCGGTGAGCACGGCCTGCGCAGCGGCGAGCCGTTCGGACAATCGGAGCGTCCGGGCCACCAGCTCGTAGCCGGAGGTGATCTTCCCACTGGCCAAGGCGAGGAGCCCGTAGCCGAAGCCTCCGGCCGCGCCCGCGCCAGGCGTCTGCGCGAGAGCGGGCGCCACGACTTCGGCGAGCCGGGCCAGCGCCGACTCCAGCCCGGCGACGGCGGCCTCGTCTGCTCCCTTCTGGGGGCCGAAGAGACGCGAGGCTCCGTCCGGCCCCAGCAACGGCGCGGTGACGTCCGTTGCCACCAGCAGCTCCACCTCCGAGAGCCGCGGGTGCCGTCCGCTCGTGTCCACTCGTGCGAGCCGCTTCAACGCGGCGCCCCCGGGCGGAAGGGGCTCACCGTTCGCGTCGAGGAACCGGAACCCGAGCGCGGAGAGCGCCCCCGTTCCCCCATCGTTGGTGGCGCTGCCCCCGAGCCCGAGGATGAGCCGTGCGCAACCTCTCTCCAGCGCGTCGCGCATCAACTCGCCAGTGCCGGAGGTGGAGGCGTGCCGGGGGTCTCTTTCTCCTGGCGCGAGCAGGGTCAGCCCGGAGGCCGCGGCCATCTCGATGATGGCGGTGCGCCCCGAGTCCAGCAGCCCGTAGGTGGCTCGCACGGGAGCGCCGAGCGGCCCCTGGACGGTGCACGTCACCCGTTCGCCGCCCAGGCCCGCGAGCAGCGCGTCCACCGTGCCGGGCCCGCCGTCCGCGAGAGGTGCCACGTCCAGCTCCACGCCGGGTGCCCCCTGGCGCAACCCTTCGGCGAGGGCAGCGGCGGCCTCGGCAGCCGTGAGTGTCCCCTTGAATTCCTGCGGTGCGACGAGCCAGCGGCTCACTGCGTGGGTTCCGCCGCGGTCTGTTCCGACGGAGGTGGTGGGGTGAGCAGCGGCGCGTCGGCTCGCAGCTTGGTGGCCCGGGGCACGTCGGTGCGCGGCGCTTCGGTGCGTGGCGCGTCGGTTTTCGGCGCGGAGGACGAGGACGCGGAGGAAGTGGACGCGGAGGCCGGCGGCTTGGGGGGGTTGACGATGATGTCCCCGTTGTACGGGGTCCGGGCGACGCACTGGTAGACCAGCTTGTCCTCGATGCACTCCTCGAAGGGAGAGCACTCGCCGCGGCAGGGGAGGGGATCGCAGTAGCCCGTGGCCTCGTTGCACTCGGTCCCCGCGGGGCACGCGGCGTAGCAGCCCCCCTGGGAGCGGGAGATCGCGGACGCACCGAGCGCGATGCCCGTATTCACCGCGGCATTGAGGACGCCCCCGCCCGCGGCACCGGCGGCACCGGCGATACAGCCGGATAGGAAGAGGGCGGCTACGGGCACGACGGCGCTGCGCCACGGCTTCGGGTTCATGGTTCCTCCTCGCGGAGAGAGGCCTCCGCGTGCCACTCGAGGATGGGACGAGGTCCGGTCAATGATGGCAGCAGGCGCTGCGAGACTCGCTCCAGGCGCAGCAGCAAGGCGCTCACCGTGTCTGCTGGCTGACGTGCCGGGCCCCGGATGCGCTCGCAGAAGAAGGTGCGACAGCCGAAGGGGCGCTCGGCGTACACGGTGCACCGCTTCCCCGCGGCGTCCAGGTAGGGACAACCGCCGTCCTCCCTCGGGGGCGGCAGCGGATGGTGGCGCGCCAGCAGCAGCCACTCGGGGTACCAGAGCCAGGGCTGCCGCTGCGTCTTCGAGAGCTGGCAGCACTCGCCACTCGCGGGGCACGAGAAGGGCGCATACGCCGCATCCGCCTGCCGGTAGATGGCGCGCAGCTCCTGAAGGGCCCGCGCCTCCTCGCGCGCGCCCGGGGCCGAGGGGGCCTCGTCGTTGTCGTCGTCCCAGTCGGGGTTTCGCATGGCTTCCGCGGCTGGGATCATCCCACCGGGCCGGGCCGGCTCACAACACGCGGAGCACGAAACACTTCAGGTAGCGCGTCTCGCGCAGGTTGAGCAGCACCGGGTGGTCCTTGCCCGCGCCCCGCTTCTCGATGATCTGCACCCGCCGCTTCGCGTCCGCCGCCGCCGAGGCCAGCATGTCCTCGAAGGACTGCTCGTCGATGTGGTACGTGCAGCTCGCGGAGATGAGGTAGCCGCCCGGCCGCAGGAGCTGCATGGCGCGCAGGTTGATCTCCTTGTACCCGCGCAGCGCTCCTTCGATGGCGTCCTTGTTCTTCGCGAACGAGGGCGGGTCCAGGACGATGGTGTCGAAGCGCCGGCCCTCGTCCACCGCGTCGCGCAGGAAGTCGAAGGCGTTGGCCACCACCACCTCCACGTTGGGCAGCTTGTTGGCCGCCGCGTTCTCGCGAAGCTGAGCCGCCGCCTGCTCGGAGATCTCCACCGCGGTGACCTTCTGGGCCCGCGTGGCGAGCTGCAGCGCGAAGCCGCCCACGTACGAGAAGCAGTCGAGCGCCTCGCCGAAGGCGTACTGCGACGCCATGACGTGGTTCTCCCGCTGGTCCAGGAACGAGCCCGTCTTCTGGCCCTCGAGCAAGTCCGCGCGCACGCGCACGAGGCCCTCGTCATAGGCCACCGGGCCGGGCAGGGTGCCGTACAGCACGCCCTTCTCCTGGGGCAGGCCCTCCAGCGCCCGCACGCCCACGTCCGAGCGGTTGACGATGGCGCGTGGCTTGTACAACTCCACCAGCAGGTCGGTGATGAGCTGCTTGCGCTGCTCGGTGCCCGGGATGAGGAACTGCACGCTCAAGGAGTCGCCATAGCGGTCCACCACGAGGCCGGGCAGCAGGTCCGCCTCGCCGTGCACCACGCGGTAGGTGTTCTCCCCGGGCAGGGCGCGTCGACGCATCGCGTCGGCCTGGGCCAGGCGCTGGCGGAAGAAGTCGGTGTCCACTGGCACGTCCTCGTAGGAGAGCCAGCGCAGCGAAATCTTCGAGTGCTTCGAATAGAAGGCCTTGCCCAGGAACCAGCCGCGGGTGTCGACCACGCGCACCACCTCGCCGCCCTGGAGGGCAGGGTCGCCGTTGAGGTCGGCGCGGTAGATCCACGGGGGGCCGGCCTGCCAGCGCTCGACACCCCGGCGGATGAGGGAGACCTGGGGCAGCCCATCCTGGCCGATGTCCGGAGTGGTCCGGTCCGGGGCGGGCTTCTCCGGGCGCTGCTGGGGGCGCTTGTTGCGGCCGGGGGGGCCACCGGGGCGGCGATCGTGACGGGGTCCTGGAGTTGGCTTGGGCATGGCTGGTGCGGCGTATACTCCAAACCGCGTGAGATACGACCTGCTCCTTCAATCCATGGTCCCGGGGACGCCTTTCGACAGCGACCGGGTGGAGGCCCTTCTGGAAGCCCGGGGGGCGAAAGTCCTGCCGAGCGGTGGGCGTACCTGGCTGCTGGCGCATGGCTCGGTGGAGTTCCATCCGCTGCGCGAGGGGGGCCAGTGGGTGGCCACCGAGGTGCGCGTGCCCCTGGCGGACCGGACCGAGCTCATTCGCGAGGTGGTCTCCAAGGTGGCGGAGCTGGCCCGGGAGGCCGAGGTCCGATTCTTCGACCCGCAGCTGGGGCGCGAGTTGAAGGTCCACGACGAAGGCGCGGTGGCGGACCAGTACGAGCGCACCGCGCGCTACGCGGGGGAGATGCTCGGGCTGGCCTCGGCCATGCCTATCAGCACCACCGAGAGCGAGGGCTTCCAGCCGACGACGAAGTTCCTGTTGGGGGCCATCGGGCTCTTCACGCTGCTGTACCTGCTGGTGAATTGGATCAACAGCCAGCTCGGCGGCTGAAAAAAGCCAACGCCGCGCGCATCCATACGTTCCTGCAGGCGCTGGAGGCCTCCGGGCGTTAGGTTGGGCAGGTGTTCAAGTACCTCCTTCTCGCGTTCACGGTTGTCCCGTTCATCGAGCTGTACCTGCTCTTGGCCATCGGCCGCGAGGTGGGCTTCTGGCCCACGGTGGGCGGGGTGCTGCTCACGGGCCTGGTAGGTGCCTGGCTGGCCAAGAAAGAGGGCCTGCGCGTGCTCCGCCGCTGGCAGGAGTCGCTCGCACAGGGGCGGATGCCGGAGGAGGGCCTGGTGGGTGGGGTGCTCGTCCTGGTGGGCGGGGTGCTGCTGGTGTCACCGGGCGTGCTCACCGACGTCGTGGGGCTCTTCCTGCTGTTCCCGCCGACGCGGAAGCTCGTGGCTGCGGTGGTGCGCCGGAGACTCGAGCGCCGTATGGCGGCGGGCACGCTGCGAGTCACCAGCTTCCAGTCAGGTCCATTCGGTGGGGGCCCATTCGGGCCGACACCAGGAAACGAGCCCTTCTCGCCCCACTCCTCACGGCCCCGCATGGAGCGGAGGCCAGGGAACGAGACGGACGCAGAGTTCTCCGAGGACTAAAGTTCCCCTCACATTTCCCCTCTCCCCCCGGGAGAGGGACGGGGTGAGGGTGCCCGTCCCCGTCCTGCTGCCTGTGCGTCAGAGGACGCGCTGGTACTCGCGGACCCAGAACTTCATCGAGCCCTCGCAGATGGATTCCAGCCGCTGGCATTCGAGCTCGCGGGGCTTGTCCATCTCCAGCGTTGCATCCACGAGCAGCTCCTTCCGAGCGTTCCAGAGCTGGAGGCGGACATGGGAGGCATCGGTGCGTGAGGCGCGGGCGTACAGCGTGAGGCGCCTGCCGCGGTGCTCGAAATCCAGCGAGATCGGCTCCGGCTCGGAGGGTGAGAGGGTATAGACGCCGGTGACAGCGGGAATCTGGAGCAGCAACTGCACGGGCGGCTGATGCTCGGTAGGCGTCTCCAGCTTGAGCGAGTGCTGGCCGGTGATGCGCATGGCCATGAAGTCCAGGGTCGGGGCGTGCTGAGGGGAGACGGGCTTGACGGTGAGCAGCTTCCGGGAGCCCTGGATGAGGGCAATGGCTCCGTCCCGAGTGCGGATCTCGCCTGAGCAATGAGCGTCGTCGGTGCAGTCGACGGAGAGGCGCCAGTCGGCCTTGGCATCGGGACAGTCCTTGGGGACCTCGAGCTGGACCTGGGCCTTGGGGGTGAGGATGAGGCTCAGGGTGCTCGGGGTGCGGCAGACGAAGTCCACGTCCACGGCGAGCGCGGTGACCTCGACGGGAGCGACCGGAGCGGCGGGGGGAGCCTTCTTGGGTTGCTGGGTTCCGTCCGCGGCGAGCAGCAGGGCGATCACGGAGAGGGCGGAGAACATGGTCCCGGTCTAACACGGGGCAGGTGGGCCGCCAGCCTCTCACCGGATGGCACTCGTACGCCGAGAATACCGTTTGAACGACAGAGCGGAATCCCCGTACGTCCAGAAGGAGTCGCACTGCCCTCCTGGGCATGGTGCAGGGAAATTCTTTGCCCAATTTGCCGGGCACTGGCGGCCACGCGTCTCGACCCCCCGAGTCCGGTGGCCGGCCGTCCTCACGGAGTGCTCCATGTCGAACGTTCTCCCCCGCAGCTCTTCCCTGCTGCCCGCCCTGCTTGCCCTCGTCACGGGCCTCGTCTCCGGATGCATCATCACCGACTACCACGGTGACCACGGAGACTGGTGCGAGGACACGCATCATTCCTGCACCGACAACTCCGACTGTCACTCCACCCAGTACTGCATGCGCGGGATGTGTGAGGACATTCCCCTGGACTCCCAGTCCTGCAGCACCTCGAAGGACTGCTCCTCCGGGGACACCTGCGTCAACGGGGTGTGCAACCACGCGTGCTCGCGTGACTCGGACTGCGCTCGCGGCTCCTACTGCGATGGCCACTACTGCCGCGTGAGGAGGGGAGATGGTGGCACCCGGCCTCCGCCGCCTCCTCCGGCGGATGGCGGAACCTCCTGCCCCCGGCCGCCTCCTCCGGCGGATGGAGGCACGCCGCCTCCTCCGGTGGACGCGGGCACTCCGGGCAGTTGCGTGCGCAACACCGACTGTGCCTCGGGCACCTACTGCATCAACGGCGCCTGTGTCCGCGGCTGCTCCTACGACTCGCAGTGCGCCTCCACGGAACAGTGCTCGAGTGGGCTGTGCCGTCCGCGCCCGTCCCCCGCGTGTACCAGCGCCGCGCAGTGCACTGGCGGCACCGATTGTGTGGATGGCGCGTGCCGCCCGACCTGCACCTCCAGCACTTCGTGCCCCAGCGGCTCCGTCTGCAAGATTGGCTACTGCATGCCCTCGTCCACCCCGGGCAGCGGCCAGGCCTGCTCCGTCAACTGCGACTGCCCCTCGGGCGAGCGGTGCGTGGAGGGGGTCTGCAGCATCTGAGCCCGCGGCTCAGCGGCGTCCGGCGCGAGGCGCCACCATGCGCCAGCAGCGGTGGATCTCCTTGCGCTGGAAGTCCTCGGGGATGGAGTCGGGCGTGAGCTCCTCCACCCCTTCGAAGTCGCGGGTGGCGGAGTCCTTCAATTCGAAGCCCAGGAAGTTGGTGGAGAAGTAGAGGACGCCGCCGGGGGACAGCAGCTCCCGGATGCCCTCCAGCAGGCGCACGTGGTCTCGCTGCACGTTGAAGGAGCCCTGCATCTTCTTCGAGGTGGAGAAGGAGGGCGGATCACACACCACCAGATCGAAGGTCTGCTCGGGCTCCTTGCGCTGGTCCTGCACCCAGGCCATGGCATCGGCGCGCAGCAGGGTGTGACGCGGGTCCGATAGCTTGTTGAGCGCGAGGTTGTCCTCGGCCCAGTCGAGGTAGGTGTTGGACAGGTCCACGCTGAAGGTGCGCGAGGCCCCGCCCGCGGCGGCGTACACGGTGAATGCGCCCGTGTAGCAGAAGAGGTTGAGGAAGCTCTTTCCCTTCGCCTCCTCGCGCACCCGGGCACGCGTCAGCCGGTGGTCCATGAAGAGGCCGGTGTCCAGGTAGTCGCCGAGGTTCACCCAGAACTTCAGCCCCTGCTCCTCCACCACGAGGCGCTCGGTGCCCTCGCCCACCCGGCCATACTGCGAGCGGCCCCAGGGCTGGGGCAGGTGCGTCTTCACGTGAATGCGCTCTGGGGGCACCTCCAGCACCGCCGTCACCGCGGCCAGCACCTCGGCCCGTTGCTCCTCCAGGCTCTTGAGGGCCCGCCGGCGCGGGTACTCCACCAGGTGCACCCGGTCTCCGTAGAGGTCCACCGCATAGGTGTACTCGGGCACGTCCCGGTCGTACACGCGGAAGGCGGTGAGCCCGCGGGCCTTGGCCCACTTGCGGAAGTGCTTCACGTTCTTGCGCAGGCGGTTCTCGAACATCCCCACCGCCGTTCCGGTGCCCTGCGTCATGACTGCCCTGTCCTCTCCCGTACAACTGCCGCCCCCTCTTCTCCGAGTCCCCGCCGCCGGGCAAGTCTTCTAGACGGACGGTCGGGCTCGGCTAAACCTCCCGGGGGGAAGGGGAGTGTGATAGGCCCCCGGCCATGCGCTTCGACACCCTCGCCATCCATGCCGGTCAGGAGCCGGATCCCACGACGGGCGCCATCATGACGCCGGTCTACCTGACCTCCACCTACGTCCAGGCAGGCCCCGGGGAGCACAAGGGCTTCGAGTACAGCCGGACGCAGAACCCCACCCGCAACGCGCTTCAGGACTGTCTGGCGGCCCTCGAGGGCGCGAAGCACGGTCTTGCCTTCGCCTCGGGTCTGGCCGGCTCGGACATGCTGATGCACATGCTGGAGACCGGGGACCACGTGGTGGTGTCCGACGATGTGTACGGCGGCACGTTCCGCATCTTCGACAAGGTCTTCCGGCGCCACGGGCTGAACTTCTCCTGGGTGGACCTGTCCAACCCGGACAACTTCGAGAAGGCCATCACCCCGAAGACGAAGATGGTCTGGGTGGAGTCGCCCACCAACCCGATGCTCAAGCTCATCGACCTGGCGCGCATCGCGGAGACGGCGAAGAAGCGGAACATCCTCTCGGTGTGCGACAACACGTTCATGACGCCGTACTTCCAGCGTCCGATGGACCTGGGGTTCGACGTGGTGACGCACTCGACGACCAAGTACATCAACGGCCACAGCGACGTGGTGGGCGGCTTCGTGTGCACCAGCAACGAGGAGCTGGCGCAGAAGATGTACTTCCTGCAGAACGCGGTGGGCGGCGTGCCTGGCCCCATGGACTGCTTCCTGGTGCTGCGCGGCGTGAAGACGCTGGGCGTGCGCATGGAGCGCCACGCGCAGAACGCGATGAAGGTGGCCCAGTACCTCGCCTCGCACCCGAAGGTGCAGAAGGTCACCTATCCCGGCCTGGAGAACCACCCGCAGCATGCGCTGGCCCGCAAGCAGATGAAGGGCTTCGGCGGCATGATGACCTTCGACATCAAGGGCGGGCTGGAGGCGGCGCGCAAGTTCCTCAAGACGGTGAAGATCTTCGCCTGCGCCGAGTCGCTCGGTGGCGTGGAGTCGCTCATCGAGCACCCGGCGATCATGACGCACGCGTCGGTGCCGAAGGAGACGCGCGAGCAGCTGGGCATCACGGACGGGCTCATCCGGCTGTCGGTGGGCATCGAGGATGCGCAGGACCTCGTGGACGACCTGAAGCAGGCGCTCGAGGTGGCCTGAGCCGCACCACCCCCACCCATTTCCCCTCTCCCCTCGGGAGAGGGACGGGGTGAGGGTATCGGGAGTACCCGGGTTCAAATCCCGGCTGAGGGCCTCACGCTCCCGTGTCAGGGAGCGGAGGCCTCCGTGTGACTGGCAAGACTCGCGCGCTCGCGCTCCTGCGTCGAACCGGGCCCCGGTGCCGTCGGCCAGCTTGCCCTCTCCTGCCGTGTGAAGTGCAGCTCCTCTCCGTCTCTGGGGATGAGCACCTTCTCGAGCAGTCCCTCGGCCTTCATCCGTTCGCGCAGCCCTTCGCGCGTGGTCGGACAGTGGTCGAGCGCTTCCAGGTGATTCAGCACCACCCGTCCGGGTGCCCGCCTGACGAGCGTCACGAGTTCGTCGACGGAGAACAGGATATCGCCGCCCACCCCGAAGTTCGCCGCGCCCGCCGGGGCGATGATGACATCGGGCTGGAGACGCTCCACTGCCTCCAGGAGGTCCTCCGTGAGCACTGCGTCCGACGTGAGGAACACGCTCGGCTCGTCCGGGTGCGCCAGGTAGTAGCCCGAGACGCGGCCCAGCAGCCGTGCGAGCAGTCCGCGGCCGTGCCGGACCGGGATGCGCTCCACTCTCATCCCGAGCGCACCGTCGTCGAGCTCCCGGACGGCGAGTCCCCTCTTCCTGAGGTTCGGCGCCTCCTCACGGCTCGTCCACACGGGTAACCCGTGCTTCCGGATCCATCGGAGGCCCGCCGTGTCCAGATGATCCGGGTGGGCGTGGGTGACGAGTACGCCCGTTGCCTCCTCCAGCCACGAGAACGTGTCGGGCGGCAGTGGGACCAGGGGATTGGGGCGGCGGCCTCCTCCGAAGAACTTGAAGCCAGTAAACGCCCCCTGCCTGGCGAGCATCGGATCGATCAGCAGACGGTGCTCTCCCAGCGTCAGCAGGGCGGTGGCATTGCGCAGGTGGTGGATCTTCATGGAGCGCTCCAGTGAGACGGAATGGACCCGTAAACTAGAGACCGCACGGATGGATGGAAATCGCTAGATTGGGAAGCCAGGCATCCATTTTTGCATGGGGGTCCGGATGGAGTGGGAGCTGTTGCGCACGTTCGAGGCAGTCACGCGCCTCGGGAGCCTGACGGCCGCGTCGAAAGCCCTGGGCGTGAGCCAGTCGACCGTCAGCAGACACCTGGCGCGGCTGGAGGAGAGCGCCGGTTCCCCGTTGCTGCTGCGCGAAGCGCCGCTGCGGCTGACGGAGCGCGGGTCCTCGTTGCTGGCGGCGGTGCAACCCATGGTGGAGGCCGCGCTGGCGGCGCGGTCCGCGCTGGAAGACACGCCGGAGCTTCGCGGCGAGCTCACGCTGACCACCATCGGCGAGATGGTGCGCTGGAAGCTGACCCCCCGCCTGCCCGAGTTCTACCGGGCCTTTCCCCACCTGCGCCTGCGCATCCTGGCGGATAACCGGATCAACAGCCTCGCCGCCGGAGAAGCCGACGTGGCGCTCCGGATGATGCGCCCCGATCGTGGCGAGCTCGTCGCGAGGAAGGTGGGCTCGGCCTCCTATGCCTTCTTCGCGGCCTCCTCACTGGACCTCCACGCCGAGAGCCCATGGATGGGCCTGACGGGCTCGGTCGCCGGCATCCCCGAGCAGCGCCACGCGGAGCGGGTCTTCGCCACCCGCGCCCCACGGCTGCTCGTCGAGGACCTCGAGTCCCTCGGGCTCGCGGTCGAAGCAGGGCTCGGCGTGGCCCTGCTGCCCCGGAGTCTCGCCGCGAGGCTCCATGGAGTCGTGGAGGTGGCTCCGCGGCGGATTGGAGCCCGGAGCAGCGACCGGCTCCCCTCGCGCGACATCTGGATGGTCGTCCACCGCGCGAAGCAGCACGTGCCCAAGGTGCGGGCCTTGATGGGGTGGCTTGGAAGCGTCATGAACGACGCGCGCCCGTAACACTCTGCTAGACGGGCTGTCACACCCCGCGAGCCACCGCTGACAGATTGTTGCGCTCGGCGTGTGCGGCACCACACGGAGAAGAAGAACATGTCCCGAATTTCCCACCTGCTTTTTTTCATGCTCATGCCCGTCCTTTGCACCGCTTGCGCCGGGGCGAGGGCACCCGCAGCCGGCGCGCCGGCCTCCGCCGCCGGGGAGCCACCTCCGATTCGTCTCTACGTGCTGGACTGCGGTCGGATCGAAATCAATGACATGGGTTTCTTCTCGGGCAGCGGCGAGCCCACGGGCCAGGCCGGTACGCTCACCGTCCCTTGCTTCCTGATCCAGCATCCCCAGGGCGTGTTCTTGTGGGACACGGGGCTGAGCGACTCCATTGCCCAGGCGCCCGGAGCCGACCCGGTGGGGAATCGGACCTACGTCGATACTCCGCTGAGCACTCAATTGCGGCAGCTCGGCCTCGACCACCAGGACGTGCGCTATGTCGCCTTTTCGCATCTGCATGCCGACCATGCCGGCAATGCCAATGCGTTCACCTCGTCCACGTGGATCCTCCAGCGGCGCGAGTTCGACTGGGCGACCCAGACCCCAGCGCCACTCGGTGTGGATGCGACGGTGTTCTCCGCGTATCGCACGGCGAAGCTGCAACTCCTCGACGGTGATGCCGATGTCTTCGGCGATGGCAGCGTGCGCATCATTCAGACGCCCGGGCATACTCCCGGACATCAGTCGCTCGTCGTCCGGCTCCAGCGGGCGGGCACGTTCGTCCTATCAGGCGACCTCTGCCATACGCGCGAGAACTGGCGGAGCCATGTCGTGCCGCACTTCAACCTCAGCCGCCCGGAGACGCTCGCATCCTTCGAACGGGTCGAGGCGCTCATCCAGGACACCCACGGGAGCTTACTGGTACAGCATGCGCCGGAGGACATTCGCGCAATGCCAAAGTTCCCGGCATATCTGGAGTGAGGGGGCGGACGGTCCCCATCAGTCTGTCGTTGGCATGCAGATGCGTATGGGCGGGCAGGGAGAAGCCCTCCGGCTGCCAGCGCTCGGACACCTCCTCCTGGACGAGCCGCTCCCGGGGGTCCTGGAACTCCTTGGTGGCAGGTGACCGCATCGCTTTTCGGAGTCCCACGCTACGGGAAACTCACCATGGGGAGGGTAATAGAGCGGCCATCCGCGCCCCACAGGCGAAGCGTCACCTCTCCGCGTGGAACGCCATTCGCCGCGTCTGCTTCGACAAACACTCGCATGGTCTTCCCAGGCAGGATGGGGCCGATTTGTCCGATGCGCACCCCCTCCAACCTCTCGCCCGTGGTGTTCACCAAGGAGGCTCCAGCCATGCTCCATGGCTCTGCGCCGGAATTCCTGAGCCACACCTCCACCGCCACGCTGTTATTGGAACGGTACGTGACGACCCGCGAGAGCGCGAGGGTGTCGTCCGAGTGCTGCTCATCCAGTGACAGGCTGGGTTGCTGCGCTGAGATGCCCGTGTCTCCCAATGCCGAGGAAAGCAAGAGGCCCATCATCCCGCTGGACTGGTTGAGCAGTGCTCGCAGTTGCTGGACTTCTTCGCGGAGTTGCTGACTCTTCGCGCGCTCCTGCTCTATCTCCTGAAGGTAGGACTCCCGGGTCCGTTTGTCGTGGTACACCTCGACCTGCCGGGCTGCGCGCCCGCGGTGCCCCACCAGCACGAAAGTGGCGCTCTGCCGGGCCGGGCCTTCTTCGAAGCGCACCGTGAGACGTATTCGCTCCCCTGGAGTCATGTCCGGAGGTGGCACCAGTGTAAGGAGTTGACGGGCCCGGACCAATTCCTCGAAACGCACGTCGTCCTGCACGTCCACTGCAGCCGGTGCGTCGAAGCGGAAGCTCGTCGAGAGCCCTGGACTGACGCACACCTCAACATCCGCTGCGGGTGTGAGCGACAAGTCGTGGCGTTGCATGTCGGTGCAGTCGGTAGTGGGGGGCAATGGTTCAGCGGGGGCTTGCAGAAGAACCAGTATCAGGACAAAGGAGAATGCTGGGAGCATTGGTGGCTATCTCTGGAGCAGCTCTCTCTACTTGAAGCGCTCTACGACCTGGACGCTCACGGAGGAAATGACGAGCGCCTGGGTGGACGTGCTGCCGGGCGCTACGCCGTTGCCCCTCATCGATTCGCCGATCGTCATCACTTCCAGGCACACGGGCACGGTCTCACCACTGGGGAGGTGGGCGGCGGTGAAGCGACCGTATACGCGCTCATCCCCCAGGTGCAGCCGCCCGTCGAAGGTGGTCTCCTCGGGGAGTCGATCCCATGGCCCGATGATCTCGGCGCGAACCTTTTGCCCCTCGCGCACAGGCACAATCCGGGGGCGCTTATCAAAGGGCAGGAAGAGCACTCCGTGAACGTCTCCGGGAAAGAGGCCGAAGCGCTTGTGGGCCGCAGCAGCTCCAGGTGGGCACTCCGCCGGAGGGGGAAGGGGACGCGGCTGCGGCCCACTCACGCAGCCGGGCGAACCGGCCACGCAGCCGGCGACAATCAGGGTGCGGACCGTCTTGGACTTCTTCATCTTGGGCTCCTCGCTATTCGTCGCGGCGGCGACGGGCGCGGGCGGGAGTGCCGCGCCGGGCGCACTCTCTGCCGGCGTGACTGGGGCTACGACTTCTCGGCCAGATGTGCCCGGTGGCGTCTCGAGAGAGGAAGACGACGCCGTGCGTGGGGTATCCCCGGGAGGCGCGCACAACAGGAGGAGTGCGCCGAGGGCGAGTCCGGCAATCCGCCACCGCCCGGGGCGCTGGCCTCCGGGCACGGCCGGAGCAGGGGCTGGGTGCTTCTCGTGGCCCTCTCTGGGGAACAGCGGTGTGCGCCACGTGCTGTCCGCCTGGGTGCACAGCTCCAGCAGGTCCTCCGCGAGCGCCTTGGCCTCCGGGTACCGGGCCTCGGGCTCCTTTTCCAGCATCCCCATGCACAAGTCGCTCAGGGCCAGCGGCACGCGCGGGTTGAGCACACTCGGGGCGGGCGGCGTCCTCTCGAGGATGGCCCGATTCAGGTCCGGGCCGTTCCGGTCTCCGAAGGGGAGTGTGCGCGTCAGCAGGATGTAGGTGACGACGCCCAATGCCCACAGGTCATCTCCCGGCGCGAAGGGGTAGGGCTCGCCCTCCCACTCCCGGGCGAAGCGCAACGCCTCGGGGCTGCGGTACTCCGCGGTGCCCGGTGGCAGGCGCATGGTGAGGCGTAGGGCCCCCTCCTTGAGGCCCGCCGCACCGAAGTCCACCAGCACCGGTTGCCCGTCCGCCTCGCGCATGACGATGTTGGCTTCCTTGATGTCCCGGTGGACCACGCCCGAGGCATGCACGTCCGCGAGGGTGAGCGCGAAGGGCAACAGCATCCGCATCACCAGCTCGAGCGCGGAGGGATTCTCCTCTGCCGCCCAGACGTCGAGCGTGCGACCCTCGACGAGCTCCAGGGCCAGGACGAGGAAGCGCGGCTCGTCCTCGGGCCAGAAGCCATACCCGTGGTAGGTCACCACGTTGGGGTGCCGCACCAGACGCAATGCAGCCGCCTCCCGGTCTGCTCGCGGGTCGATGCGGACCAGCTTGATGGCGTAGAGGCGGCCACTCCGTCTCGCCCGGTACACAGTGCCGAAGCTGCCGGAGGCAATTGTTCCCTCGATGGTGAAGCCTGCCACCTCCGTACCTGGCTCGAAGCGTGGTCCGGGCTGCGCACTCCAGGCTTGTCCGCCGATTTCGTCGAGCATCCCGCGTCCCTCCGGAATCTACGGACGCTACCAGAGAGAGCAGCGGGAAGACCCGAACCTCGGGGGTTGGCAGGAGCGCGGCCTTCTCATTGGAATTGGGATGACGGAACCTGGCATGTGTCCATGGTCACGGACACGACTGCCCAGCCCGGCGCATGGCTCCTGGGACTCCGTCCGCCCCCCTCTTCTGCCGCTTCGTCGCACGCACGGCGAGGTGATGGCCTGACGACGTCTTTCTGTACAAACCATATACGCATCATGCGGAGGAAAAATCCCGCTCCAGTAGCGGTTGAGCCATTCCCCGCATGGCACTTACAGCCTCCCGACCCGCCGCCTCCCTGGCTCGCTCGACGCTCATCCAGATGGGCGTTCGCATTGGCATCCTCATCGCCCTGACCACGCTCGCCAGCTACCTGCACATGTTCCACACGCTGCGCGAGGAAGCCATCCAGCAACTGGAGCGGCATGTGGCGGAGCGCAGCCAGCGGGAGCAGGCCATCTTCATGCTGGCGGAGGACAACCACGCCATCCTCAAGAAGGCCCTGGTGGAGCGCATCCAGGCCTGGAGCCAACAGGACCCGAATCCACGCTTCGACAGCCTGTTCACCCAGCTGCCGGATGGCACCCTCCGCTCCCGCGCCGAGGGCTTCGATGGGACGAGGATGACGGGCGTCTTCATTCCCCCAGGTGTGAGGCTCGATACGGAGCTCCGCCGCCGCATCCTGGCCGCCCATGACGTCGTCTCTCAGTACGGGCCCGCCTTCGCCGCCCGCTTCACGGATACCTACATCACCCTGCCGGAGGGACCGTGCATCACGTTCTGGCCCACGAAGCCCAACTGGGCCATGGAGCTCCCGGCGGACGATCCGACGCTCGAGTACGAGTACTACACCCTCACCACTCCCGAGAAGAATCCGGGGCGGCGCACGGCCTGGACCAGCAGCTACCTGTACTCCCCCACCCAGAGCTGGCTGGTCACGGCGAACACCCCGGTGGATATGGATGGCCGCCATGTCGGGTCGTTCTCCCATGACATCTCGCTGGATGAGCTGATGGCCCGCTCCATCAACGACCACCTGCCCGGCGCCTACAACCTGCTCGTGCGAGATGACGGCCAGCTCATCGCGCATCCCGCGTTGGACATGCGGGACGCCAACATGGGCTACGACATCCTGGGCACCACTCCGCAGCCCGGTGGGAGCCCTCCGCGACTCGCTTCCGAAGAGGAGCGGGCCCACCTGCGGAGCCTCTTCGAGAGGGTGAGGAACCGCCAGCCCGGCGAGAGCATCCTGGAGCTCCCCGAGTATGGCGAGCACATCGCCGTGGCCCGGCTGAAGGGGCCGGGCTGGAACTTCGTCACGGTGCTGCCCAAGAGCGTGGTGACCGCATCCGCCTTGAGGGCGGCACGCTATGTGTTGCTGTTCGGCCTGGCGTCACTGCTGCTGGAGCTGGTCATCATGTACTGGGTGCTCCAGAAGCAGATTTCCCAACCGCTGCTGGTGCTCACGCAGGCCACCCATCGAGTGGCGGCCGGTGACTTCCAGGTGGTGCTGGACACCTCGCGTGAGGACGAGCTGGGGACTCTTGCGGGCGCCTTCCGAATCATGGCGGACAAGGTCCAGCAGCGAGAGGAGCAGCTGCGACAGGCCAACGAGGGACTGGAGCAACGTGTCGAGGAGCGAACCCGAGAGCTGAAGACGGTCCACGGGCAACTGGTGCAGACGGCGCGGCAGGCGGGCATGGCGGAGATCGCCACCAACGTGCTGCACAACGTGGGCAATGTGCTCAACAGCGTCTATACCGCCTCCCAACTGGCACGGGACAGGGTGAGCGGTTTGCGGTTGGAGCACGTGAGCAAGGTGGCCACCCTGCTCGACGAGCACCAGGCGGACCTCACGACCTTCCTCACGCAGGACGAGCGCGGTCGCAATGCCATGCCCTTCCTGAACAAGCTGGGACAGAACCTGGTGAAGGATCGCCAGGAGATCCTCGTCCTGTTGGAGGATGTGGGCCGGTACACGGAGCACATCGGCGATATCGTCAAGGTGCAGCAGAACCATGCCCGGACGCCCCGGCTGCACGAGCCCGTCCACCTGTCGGCGCTGGTGGACGACGCGCTGCGCATCAACGCGGCCGCGCTCACCCGTCACCGCGTGAAGGAGGTACGGCAACTGTGCTTCCTGTCTCCCGTGATGACAGACAAGCACAAGGTGTTGATGATCCTGGTCAACCTCATCAGCAACGCCAAGTACGCCATGGACGCGACGCCGGAGGACCAGCGCATCCTGACCGTGAAGCTGGAGCTCCCCGTCTCCGACCGCGCTCGCATCGAGGTCCACGACAAGGGCATGGGCATCTCCCAGGAGCTGCTCACACGCATCTTCCAGTACGGCTTCACCACCCGGAGGGATGGGCACGGCTTCGGCCTGCACTCCAGCGCCGTGGCGGCCCAGGAGCTGGGGGGCTCCCTGACGGTCCACAGTGACGGGCCCGGGCGTGGCGCTACGTTCTCGCTGGAGCTGCCCTATCAGCCCATCGAGGAGACGCCTCGCGCATGAGCCGCGAGCTTGGCCAGGCTCACTTCTCCCACAGCGTGAAGGAGGTGGCGTACCACAAGGCGTAGGTGACGGACGTGGCGTACTGGAAGGGAGCGGAGGTGGGCAGGGAGACGAGCGCGGCCAGCTCGAAGATGTGCGTCTGCTCCGGATTCAGGGCGAAGCCCACGCCCGGAGCGAGCAGCACGCTGGCGCTCCAAGAGGAGCCCGCGGTGTCCGTGCCGCGAGCGAACGTGACGGAGGGATCGGCCTCCAGCACGAGCCACAACTGCTTGGAGAGGAAGTATGAGCCGGAGAGGTAGGCGAAGCCCGTGGCCGACGTGAGCCCTCCCCCGTTCAGGTCCAGCATCGGGCGCACACCGGCGTTGAGCGTCAGCATCAGGTTGCCGAAGCTCCGGGTGGCGTGCAGCTCCGGCGAGACCACGAGGGACTGCCCCGGCGTGTAGAGGATGCGAGGGGTGAGGGCCAGCTCCGGGGTCGCGAGATAGCGGGCACTGACGTCCACCAGTCCGAAGCTGGCGGACGCGGGGCTCAGCCCGAAGACACCCGAGGCACCCGCGATGATGTCAAAGCGCTCGGACAGGCCAACAGCGCCATAGAGGTAGGGATTGAGTGTCTTGACGTCGCCCGAGACGAAGACGAACGGGACGACCAGGCCGGTGCCTGGCGAGGTGAGCGAGCTCGGCCACAGCAGCAGGGGGTAGGCCCGCGCCGGCCGGGGAACGGCCAGCAGCAGGCCCACCACAACCAGGGTGAGAAAGAACCCGAGGCGTTTCGGGAGGTGAGGTGTTGGCTTCTCGGGATGTGACGGCACGAGGTTCGAATCCGGGCAGTGGGCCTCACGCTCCAGTGTCTGGGAGGTGGTAGCCCTACTGAGTCCCCAGGGCGGGCTGGTAGGGCAGCTCCAGAATGAACGTGGCCCCACGGCCCGGCCCCTCACTGTGGGCCGTGAGCGAGCCGCCCATCTCCTGGGCCGCCAGGGCACTGGAGTGCAGACCGAAGCCGTGCC
This sequence comes from Archangium lansingense, assembly GCF_026626635.1. Lineage (GTDB taxonomy): Bacteria > Myxococcota > Myxococcia > Myxococcales > Myxococcaceae > Archangium > Archangium lansingense. The sequence goes on along the minus strand of NZ_JAPNKA010000001.1, from coordinate 10,274,108 downwards.
CCTCCTCGCGGGTGGTGAAGCCATACTGGAAGATGCGCGTGAGCAGCTCCGGTGAGATGCCCACACCATTGTCGCGAACCTCGAGGCGAATGTGGTCCGCCTCGGAGTGGTCCAGCCGCATCGTCAGGCACCGCTCCCCCTTGGGATTCGCATCCATGGCGTACTTGGCATTGCTGATGAGGTTGACCAGGATGGTCAGCAGCCGGTGCTTGTCGGTCATGACGGGCGGCAGGCCCGTCAGGTGCTGCTCCACGCTCACCGCATGGCGGCCCAGCGCGGCCTCGTTGATGCGCAGGGCATCCTTCACCAGCTCCGCCAGGTCGACCGCCTCCTGCATCGGGGTGGCCTTGGCGTAGCGCTGCTGCAGCTTGATGATGGTGTTGATGTGGTCGGTGTACCGGCTGGCATCCGCGAGCAGCGAGCGGAGCTCCTGACGCTGGTCCTGGAGGTGCAGCCCCAATTCCTTCAGGAAGGGCAGCACGTGCTGCCCGCGCACGTCCTGGGTGAGGAAGGTGGCGAGGTCACCCTGGTGCTCCTCGAGCATGGCGACCAGGCGGCCCATGTGATCGAGCTTCAGCGCGCCCACCCGCTCCTGCGCCAGCAGCGTCGAGGTGTGGACGGTGTTGAGCACGTTGCCCACGTTGTGCAGGACGCTGGTGGCGATCTCCGCCCTGCCCGCCTCTCGTGCGGTTTCGACCAGCTTGCGGTGGGTCTCCTTCAGCTCGCGCGTGCGCTCCTCGACTCGGAGCTCCAGCCCCTCGTTGGCCTGCCGCAGGGCCTCCTCGCGGTGCTGGACCTCTCCGGCCATCAACCGGAAGGCGCTGGCCAGCCGTCCCAGCTCGTCGTTGCGCGAGGTATCCAGTCCGACCTGGAAGTCACCGGTGGCCACCCGATCGGTGGCCTGGGTGAAGGCCAGCAGCGGGCGGGAGATCTGCTGCTTGAGCACCCAGTACATGATGGCGAGCTCCAGCAGCAGCGAAGCCATGCCGAACAACAGCACATAGCGCGCCGCGCCGAGGGCGGTCGAGCTCACCAGGCTCCGGGGCATGACCGTGATGTAGTTCCAGCCCGGCCCTTTCAGCCGCGCCACGGCGATGTACTCGTCATACTCCGGCAGCTCGAGCACGACCTGGCCGGGCTCGAGCTCCTTCATCCGCTCGAAGATGCGCCGCAGGTGCTCTGGCCGGACCCCGGAGCCGAGTGGGAAGGAGGGGTCCCCAGGCTGCTCGCTGGCGCTCAGGATGTTGTAGCTGCTGGAGGCGCCGCCCACCTTCAGCTCGGGGTGGGCGATGAGCTGGCCGTCATCGCGGATGAGCATGTTGTAGGTGCCGGGCAGGTAGTGGGTGTTGTGGGTGCGCTCGATCAACTCCGTGAGCGTGACATCGTGGCCGATCGTCGCGATGTGGCGGCCGTCCATGTCCAGCGGGGAGATCACCGAGGCCATCCAGGTCTTGCTGATCGCCCCCTGGTAGACGCCGGTCCAGCTCGCCTGCCTCCGCGGGTTGTTCGCGGGCAGGGCGATGGTGAAATACTCGGCGGTGGTGAACCGGTAGTCGGGCGCGATCTTCTGGCTCACGGTGGGCATCTCTGGCGCGTACCCCACCATGACGCCCTCCGTGAGCATGATGTAGGTGTCCGTGAAGCGGCTGTGGAAGGCAGGCCCGTATTGGGAGGCCACGTCGTACGCGGCCAGGACCCGGCGGCGGAGGTCGGTATCGGCGGTCACACCCCTGGGGATGAAGACGCCCGGCACCAACGTGCCATCGAAGCCCTCGGGATGATTGCGGATGGTGCCGTCGGGCAGGCGCGCGAACAGGCTGTCGAAGCGGGCGTCCGGGTCCTCCTTGCGCCAGGCCTGGATCCGCGCCTCCAGGGTCTTCTTGAGGAAGGCGTGGTTGTCCTCTCCGAGGAGGAACAGGGCCTGCTCGCGCTCGCTGCGCTCCAGGACATGCTGCTCCAGATGCGAGAGGGTCTCGGCGCGTATGGAGCGGAGGATGTGGAAGTAGCTGAAGATGGTGGTCAGGGCGATGACCACGGCGATGCGTCCCCCCATCTTGAGGAGCGTCGAGCTCGCCAGGGAGGCCCGAGGTCTGGGGGATGACACGGGCTGCATGTCCCGGTCACCGGCCATGGGGTGAACATCCGGTGGAGAGCGAGGCGGCTCCTGGGCGGGGATCACCCGGCAACGATACGGTATGGCCTCGGCGGAGCGCCAATACCCGGGGAGGTGCTGCTCCGGCTCTACTGTCCGAGCCCTCGTGGACCGGGCGCTCCGTCCAGCCGAGGCACGGCGGCAGGGCTCCCTCCACCATCATCCGCCTGCTCGGCCGGCCGCCTCCGTTACCCGCTCAGAGAGCGGTCTCACGCTCCCGTGTCAGGGAGCGGAGGCCCTTCGCGCGTCAGTAGCAGACGGTGCAATAGAAGAAATCGTGGTGCATGAAGTAGGGGCTCTCGGTGCCCCAGCAGCTCGTGGTGCAGTCGTCGTAGGTCTCGCAGCCGCCCACCTGCCCGTCGACCTGGATCGGGAACGAGTCCCAGTAGGTGCTGTAGCGGGGACGCAGGAGGGTCGTGCACGCCATGGGCGACACGCGGGAGTCAGACACTTCGGTGGCGGGCTCGTTGGCGCTCAGGGCGTTCTTGTAGCAGTAGGGCAAGTTCCGGGGGCAGTCCGACGGGCAGGACAGCGTGGTCTCTCCGTGGCAGCAGACGCCGTCGCCGCAGGTGCCGTCGGGACAGTCGGCGGGGCAGTTGAGCCGCTCGATGGGGGCGCAGATGCCATCGCCGCAGACGGGGGCGGCGGCGGTCACGGAGCCCTGCTCGTCCGCGGTGGGCGGGGAAGAAGTGACAGGCTCGTCCACGGACGCGTCGGGGCCAGCACCACAGGCCAGAAGCAGTCCGGTGGCCAGCGACACGATGATGCTCACGGCGCTCTTCATGGGGGATTCCTTCCGCGTCAGCACGCGATGGGGGTGGAACCGGCGAGTATGCGTCGGGCAGAATCCCAGTGAAAGCAGTTCGCACAGGCCGTGAAAATGCGGCGGCGACGTGAGGAACCCCGTGGGACTCCGAGCGCTGGCTTCACCGCCGGGATTCGTCACCGCCGCGGACGAAAAACGTCACCTCGCGCGCTGACGCCCGGTGCAGTCCTCCGGATTCCAGGGGCCTGGCCGCCCGGGTGCGCTGGCACGGCTGCTGCTCTGGACCGTCGGCACGGCGTGACGTGTAGAGGTGCCCATGCGCAACGAGTTGTCGCTCTTGAGGAACATGTGGCCGGCGGTGTTCCTCGGCACCGCGCTGGTGTCCGGCTGCGAGCGTGTCGATGCGGCACCCGCAGGGCCGCCGAGCACGGGCACGCCGGGGACGGTGGAGCGCTCGGTGGAGGAGGGCAGCCCGGCCCGCTCGACGCCAGTGCATGCGCCGAGCGGGACCTCCCCGTGAGCCGAGGCGGCTACTTCTTGCAGGGCAGGTAGAGCCCGAGCTGCGCATCCACCTGCACGTAGATGCGCAGGAAGCTCGGGTGGGGGTAGATGCCCGTCACCTCGGAGCGCAGCACCTGGCCGCGCACGCAGCCCAGGTCCTCGGAGAAGCTCATCTCGGTGGACATCTTGTCCTTCACCGCCGCGAGCCGCTCGGAGATGTCCACCCGGAGCGCCTGCCGGGCCTGGTCCCGCACGGACTTGTAGTCCAGGGCGAACTTGAGCTTCAGCAGCTCGCTGGCCGTGCCCGGGGTGATCTCCAGGTCCGGCACAGTGATCTGGTTGTCGATGACATGGGGATGGCCGGCGAAGAACAGCTCCCCGCTCATCGGCACGGAGTAGTCGCCCACCTTCGCCTTGCCTCCCAGGTTCATCTTGATGACCACCGTGTCATCCGATGGGTAGACCTGGGGGTTCTCCATGTAGAGCTCCGGATGCGACTCGGAGAAGTGGAGGCGGCCGTTCATGGAGGCCTCGAGCGCCTTGGACAGCTCCTCGTAGCGGGCGGCCACGGGGATGACGACCTTGAAGGGGCCGGAGGGCAGGGTGGAGACGTTCTGCAGCAGGGGCATGGTCACCTGCGTGGCCACCTGCGTGGACGGAGGCATGCCCGCGTCCACCCCGGTGCCGCCGTCATTGCTCGTGGGGCCGGTGGTGTACAGGGCCGTCTGCGTGCCCGCATCCGGGCCCGGGCTTCCGCCATCCGCGCCCGTGGGGCCCGCGGTGTAGCTGGCGAACTGCGTGCTGCCTCCGTTGGGGCTCGTGGCGGGGCTGGCCGCCTGGACGCCAGCATCGGAGCTCGGCATGCCGCCGTCGTTGCTGGTGGGGCCAGTGAGGCTGGCCACCGGCGTGCAGGGCAGCGTCACCGAGGGCATCACCACGATGCCCAGGTCCTTCTCGAAGCCGTCGGCCAGCATGGTGGGGGCGGCCTCCAGGCTCGTCACCTTCAGCTCGGCACAGGCCACCTGACCGCCACCCACGGGAATCTCGATGGGACGCGCGAGGCGGGCGAAGGCACTGGACAGCAGCGGGCGCACGTCGAAGCGGAACTCATCGAGCGTCTTGCCGATGAGCTCCTTGAGCTTGGCCTCGAGGGCGCGGTTGACGGCGTCCACCGGACCGGCGGCCACCACCTGCACCTCGGTGGACTGCAGCAGCGCCTTGAAGTCCGCCGTCATGACGGGCTCTCCGGCGATGGTGACGGTGATGGGCATCTCCCGGTCGCCGAGCATGTTGAAGCGGCCGAGGACGGGGACGCCCACCACGACGCGGCCGCGGTCGAACTTGAGCGTCAGCGGCTCGCGCTGCCAAGTGTAGTGCAGCTTCTGGCCGGCGAAGAGCTGGGCATCGCCCTCGCCCGTGCGCGGCAGGCTCTCGGCCATCTTCTTGAGGAGGGCCTCCCGGAAGATGGTGGTGTGGATGACGATGCGCGAGGGCGGCGGATCCGACACCGGGCGCCCACCCGTGGCGGCGGGCGGAGGCGGCTGCAGGGTCTGCGACTCGATGCGCGGACCGGCGCAGGACAGCAGGGTCAGGGACGCGAGGAGCGCGGGGAGCGGACGAAGGCGCGAGGAAGGCATGTGGACGAGAAGGCTCCGCAGGAGAAGGCGCCGCGGGTGCGCGCGGGATGATACCCCGTCCGCTCACCGGGCGTCCGGTGCCGTGAACCGGGGAGCCCGCCTCCGCGTACGGGTCTCTTGACTCCCAGTCCGGGAGGGGGCGCTGGGAGGAAAAGCACCCGGCCGCGCAACCCAGAATCAATTTCCCGGATAATGGGAACATTGATGTCCAGGCGCCCGCCCGCCTGACTCCCAGAATCCGAGGTCTCCCATGTCCACGCCCGCCATCGGTCCCCGCTCGACCCCCACGACGACCCGTACCCAGCAGAGCAGCACGACTCCCTCCAACCCCCGGGTCCAGGTTGACACCAACGTGAGCGGGCAGGCCAACCTGCCGACGGCGTCGCGGAGCGCCAGCGCGAGCTACAACGCCAGCACCTTCGAGGCCAGCACCACGGGCACCGGCCCTGGCGGCATCGAGACGCGCGCCCACGCCAGCGGTCCGAGCCTCAGCGTGAACGCCGAGGCCAGTGCCGAGGTGGGCCTGGACGGCATCGACGTGAACCTCCAGGTGGACATCGACGCCACCCTGGCCGAGGCGGGCGCGGGCGCCACGAAGACGGTCAACTTCGAGATCGCGGGCGAGCAGTACTCCGTCGAGCTGGACCTGGAGGCGCTGGGCCGGATTGGCGCGGATGGCCAGCTCAACCTGGACCTGCACATCGGCACCAACGGCCAGCTCTCCATCAACGCCTCGGCCAGCGGCTTCGCCGGCGCGCAGGCCTCGCTGACGGGCAGCGTCACGCTCAAGCACGAGGGCGACACGGTGGCCTCGGGCAGCATCAGCGCCAGCGCCAGCGCGGGCGTGAGCGCGGATGCGCACGCCAACCTGGGCCTGGAGGGCACCACCCTCAACTGGGACGTGGGCGTGGAGGCCACGGCCGGCGTGGGGCTCGGCTTCGACATCTCCGGGTCGGTGGACGTGGCGGAGCTGCTCGAGGCGGTGGGCGAGACGGCCGCTGCCGCGGGTGGCGAGCTGCTCGAGGGCGTGGCCGAGGGCGCCATCAACGCGGGCGGGCGCGTCGTGGACGCCGTGGGTGACGCGGCGGGTAACATCATCGAGGGCGCCGGCAACCTGGCCGAGAGCGCTTGGGACAACACCCTCGGCCGGATTTTCTAGCTAAGGTAGGGCGGATGAACGTCTCCAAGCAGGCTGCGGAAGCCGCACGCTTGATGAAGCAGGGGCTGCTCAAAGAGGCAGTCCGTGAGTTCGAGCGCGCCCTGGCGCAGGATCCGGCGGATGCCGCGGCGCTGCTCGGCCTGGCGAGGTTGCACCTGTCTCGGGGCAACAATGACGCAGCGCGGCCCCTGCTGAAGAAGCTGGTGGAACTGCACCCCGGACATGCGGAGGCGCACAGTCACCTGGCCCGGCTCGATGCCGAGGCGGGGGATGCGCAGGCGCTCGCGCGGCTGAAGGCCCTGGCTGGCCGGCCCGAGGCGGGTTTCTTCGAGCTGCTCAACTATGGCCGGGCGCTGCTGGCGCGGCAGTCTTTCCCCGAGGCCGCGGCGGCGTTCGAGCACGTGTTGCGGCTGCAGCCCGGCAATCACCAGGTGCTCACCTACCTGGGCATGGCGCAGCAGGGGCAGGGGCAGTTGGACCAGGCGCTGCGCAGCTTCCTGGACTCCGCCGCACACACCCAGCGCGAGCACCTGCCGCTCGTCTTCGCTTCGCGGGTGCTCGTGAAGCAGGGCCGCATTGGCCGCGCGCTCGTCCTGCTGCGGCAGGCGCTCACGCGGGCGCCCGGGGACGTGTCGCTCTATCCCGAGTTCATCAAGCTGAGCCTCTTCGCTGGAGCACCCAAGCCCGCGGTGAAGGCCGCCATCGAGTTCCGGATGCGCAGCCCCAAGGACCCGGATGCCGCCTACCTGCACGGGCTGGCCACGCTTCTGTCGGGCAATCTGGGGGACGCCGAGCGCATCCTGCGCGAGACGCTCGCGCTGGCACCCAACTCCATCGAGGTCCGGGTGGCGATGGCGAAGGCGCGCCGCATGGCCAAGGACGACGCGGGAGCACAGAAGCTGCTCGAGGAGGCGCTGAAGCTTGAGCCCCATGCGCCTGATCCGGTCAATGAGCTGGCGGTGCTTCACATGTCGAAGCCCGGCGGTGCGGCCAAGGCCCGCGAGGTGCTCGCCCCGGCGCTCGCCGCGCACCCGGAGGACGCGGGCCTGAACCTCAACATGGCGCTGGCCTTGGCTGACAGTGAAAAGAGCCGGGCTCGCGAGTACGCGCGCAAGGCCCAGGGCAGCCCGGACAAGCGCATCCGCGAGCAGGCTGAGAAGCTCCTGGCCAGCCTCTCCGCTTGAAGCGGGGAGGGGTTCAACCCTCCGAGCCGGGCCTCTTCGAAGATGGGAAGAAGCGAGCAGGCATGCTCGTTGGTGCGGGGATTTTCCGTACCAACCCCGTCTGGAGACATCCCTTCATGCGTAAGCTTCTCTTCGCCGGTGCGGGCGTGGCCGCGCTCGTGTCCGCCGGCTGCGCGACCACCACCCAGGAGGTCCGCGAGGCGGCTCCCTCGTCACCCCCCGCTCAGACCGCGCCCGCGGAGCCCGCGGCGGCTGCTCCGGTAGAAAACCCGCTGCTGGCCGGGTGGTCCGGTCCGTACGGAGGCGTCCCGCCGTTCGAGAAGGTCCGGGTCGAGCACTTCAAGCCCGCGCTCGAGGCCTCCATCGAGGAGTACCGCCGGGAACTCGCCGCGATCGCCAACAACCCGGCCGCGCCCACCTTCGAGAACACCATCGCCGCCCTGGAGGACGCCGGGCGGACCTATGACGATGTGACCACGCTCTATGGCATCTGGGGCTCGTCCATGAACGGGCCGGAGTTCCAGGCCATCCAGCGAGAGATGGCGCCCCGGCTCGCCGCCTTCTCCGATGAGATCACCCAGAACGAGAAGCTCTTCCAGCGCATCGAGGCGGTCTACAACTCGCCCGACAAGGCGAAGCTGACCCCCGAGCAGCAGCGCCTGACGTGGCTGCGCTACACCAACTTCGTCCGCGCGGGTGCGAAGCTCGACGCTGGGGCGAAGAAGCGCCTGGTCGATATCAACCAGCGCCTTGCCTCGCTCTACACCAGCTTCAGCCAGAACGTGCTGGCGGACGAGGAGAACCATGCCGTCGTCCTCGAGTCGGAGGCGGACCTCGCGGGCCTGCCCGACTCCGTCCGCGCCGGTGCAGCGGCCGGGGCCGAGTCGCGGGGCCTGAAGGGCAAGTGGGCCGTCACCAACACGCGCTCCTCCATGGAGCCGTTCCTGACGTACTCGGCCCGCCGCGAGCTGCGCGAGAAGGTCTGGCGCAACTACGTCAACCGCGGGGACAACGGCGATGCCCGCGACAACAACCAGAGCATCTCCGAGGTGCTCGCGCTGCGCGCCGAGCGGGCGAAGCTGCTGGGCTATCAGACCCATGCCCACTGGCGGCTCGAGAACACCATGGCGAAGACGCCCGAGCGCGCCATGCAGCTCATGGAGGCGGTGTGGACGCCCGCCGTTGCCCGCGCTCGTGAGGAGGTCGCCGACATGCAGGCGATCGCCAACAAGGAAGGCGCGAAGTTGAAGATCGAGCCCTGGGACTACCGCTACTACGCGGAGAAGGTCCGCAAGGCGAAGTACGACCTCGACCAGAACGAGGTGAAGCCGTACCTGCAGCTGGAGAAGCTGCGCGAGGGCATGTTCTGGGTCGCGGGCGAGCTGTTCGGCTTCTCGTTCACGCCGGTGAGCAACGTGCCGGTCTACCACCCTGACGTCCGCGTCTGGGAGGTGAAGGACAAGGCGAGCGGCAAGCACGTGGGCCTGTGGTACTTCGATCCGTATGCGCGGCCGGGGAAGCGCTCCGGCGCGTGGATGAACGCCTACCGGAACCAGGAGCGGTTCAAGAGCGAGGTCAGCACCATCGTCTCCAACAACTCCAACTTCGTGAAGGGCCAGCCGGGCGAGCCGGTCCTCATCAGCTGGAGCGACGCGGAGACCCTGTTCCACGAGTTCGGCCACGCCCTGCACGGCCTGAACTCCAACGTGACGTACCCCACGCTCTCGGGGACGGCTGTTGCTCGGGACTATGTGGAGTTCCCCTCGCAGCTGCTGGAGCACTGGCTCTCCACGCCCGAGGTGCTGAACACGTACGCGCTGCACTACCAGACGGGCAAGCCCATCCCCTCGGAGCTGGTGGCGAAGATCGAGAAGGCCTCCAACTTCAACCAGGGCTTCGGCACCGTCGAGTACCTGTCGAGCGCGCTGGTGGACATGAAGCTGCACCTCGCGGGCAGCCAGAAGATCGATCCGGACGCGTTCGAGCGCGACACGCTGGGGGCGCTCGGCATGCCGAAGGAGATCGTCATGCGGCACCGCACGCCGCAGTTCGGCCACGTGTTCGCGGGTGACGGCTACTCGGCGGGCTACTACAGCTACCTCTGGTCGGACACCCTCACCGCGGATGCCTTCGAGGCCTTCACCGAAGGGAAGGGCGCCTATGACCGGACGGTGGCCGAGCGCCTGCGCAAGAACGTCTTCTCGGTGGGCAACACGGTGGACCCGGCCGAGGCCTACCGCACCTTCCGCGGCAAGGACGCCGGCATCGACGCGCTGATGCGCAAGCGCGGCTTCCCGGTCCCGGGCACGGCGCAGAAGAAGCCGGCGAAGTAGGCCACTCCAGGTTGCAGGCCGGGGCCGGAGACCGCTGAGCACCTGGCGGCTTCCGGCCTCGTTACTTGCGGGTTACCCACGGCTGCCCCGCGTCTCCGTATCGTTCTCCTCATCGAGCGGGAAGGAGACACATGGGTCGCTACCTGGTGTGCGTACTGGTTGCCGTGCTGTTGACTGGGTGTGAGGCGCATGGCGCGGAGCGGAAGGAGGAGGGGCGCCCGGGGGTGCTCCGCCTGGAGACCGAGCGCGTCGTGGTCTTCAAGGATGGCCACGCGCTGCTGGTCAAACACGCGGAGGCCGTCGCGGATGCGCGGGGAACCGTCTTCACGGAAGAAGTGCCCGAGAACGCCGTGCTCGGCACGTTCTGGGCCTGGAGCGAGCGCGGACCCGCCATGCGCGCGATGCGCGCCGGCTGGGTGGAACAAGAGGTGGACAAGGAGGAGCGCGGGGCCTGTGCGGACCCGGCGGCGATCCTCTCCGCGAACGCAGGCAAGCGCGTCACCGTCGAGCTCGAGGCCTCCACGCTGACGGGCACTGTCCTCGCGGTTCCTGCGGCGGCGTCGCCCGCGGTGGATCCCCGTAACGCGCTCGCTGGATACGAGTTTTCCGCCGTGCCCGTCCTTCCGCCACAGACCCCCGTTGTCGCGCTGACGGTGCCAGAGCGGGGAACGGTGGTGCTCTCGGGGCGGGACATCCGCCGTGTGGAGGGCCCGGAGCTCTCGCTCGAATGCAAGCGGAAGGTGCGCGTCACCGAGCGGCGCAAGCGCCTCTCCCTCGACTTCGGCGCGGAGGCCGCTGGCAAGAACCTCGCGGTGCGGCTCGTCTACTTCACGCCGGGGCTCCGGTGGATCCCCACGTACCGGCTCGACGTGAAGGAGGGAGGCAAGGGGCAGCTCGCGCTCCAGGCGGAGCTGGTGAACGAGCTCGAGGACATCCGCGGGGCCACCTTCGATCTCGTCGTCGGGGTGCCGAACTTCCGGTTCCGCGAGGTCTCGTCTCCCTTGAGCCTCGAAGGGGTGATGCGCAACACGCTGGCCCAGGCGGCCCCCTCGCTCATGCGCTCCGCCAACCTCGCGAACAACGCCATGTTCTCCCAGCGCGCGAGCGAGTGGGGGGGTGATGCGGTCCAGGACACGGCGCCGAAGATTCCCGATTTCGGCGGGAGCGATGAGTCCCCCGACTTCTTCATCCATTCCGTCAAGGAACTGGCGCTGCCGAAGGGGACGCGTGCGGTCGTGCCCCTGTGGCGGGAGGAGGTGCCCGTGCGCGACCTCTATACGCTCGATGTTCGGGTCCGGCGCGACCCGCACGAATCGGACACCGTCCGGTATGGGGGCTCGGAGTCGTCGACGGGGAGTTCGTCACCCCTGCGGCTCGCGCGGGGAGAGGTGTGGCACCAGCTGGAGCTGAAGAACGAGACGAAATACCCGCTGACCACGGGGCCGGTGCTCGTGATGCGGGGCCAGGTGCCGCAGGCCCAGGAGCTGCTGACGTACACGCCTCGGGGCGGGAGCACCCTGGTCCCGCTCACGATCGCCACGGAGGTGCGGTCCGTGCACGAGGAGACCGAGCTGGAGCGGAAGCAGGACGCGCTCAAGAGCAACGGCAACAGCCATGCCCTCATCCGCAAGAAGGGGACGCTCACGCTGTCGAACCCGCGGGGCGAGCGCACGCCGCTGCGCATCCGCCTGTCCACGGGCGGCAAGGTGGAGCAGGTGTCGGATGGGGGCCGCGTGAAGGTGGATGACTTCCGCACCGAGGACTGGGGTGGCAACTCGCTGGCCGCCGTGAATACCCACAGTGACGTCGAGTGGACACTGACATTGGAACCGGGCGAGCGCCGCACGCTCACCTACGAGGTCGGCTTCTGGCGCTGAATCGGGGATGATGGAGGCCAACATGCCCGCGCGACGTGTCCTCGTGGTGGAAGACGATCCGGCCATTCGCCGGGGCGTGGTGGACGCGCTCCGGTTCCAGGGGTACGTGCCGCTGGAGGCCGCGACGTTCAAGGACGCGCTCGCGAGCGCCACGCGTGACAGCTTCGAGTTGTTGCTGCTCGATCTGGTCCTTCCCGGGGGCGATGGTCTGGAGGTGCTCGCCGAGGCGCGAAAGGCCCGGCCGGCGCTTCCGGTCATCATCCTCACCGCGCGGGGGCAGGAGGACGACCGGGTGCGGGGGCTGCGGCTGGGCGCGGACGACTACGTGGTGAAGCCGTTCAGCGTGAAGGAGCTGCTCGCACGCGTGGAGGCGGTGCTACGGCGCAGCGCTGAGCGGCCGCTGGACGTGGAGGAGCTCCGGTTCGAGGGCGGGGTGGCGGACCTGCGCAAGTGCGAGCTCCGCTTCGAGGACGGCGCGACGGAGCCGCTGTCCGAGCGGGAGCTCGAGTTGCTGCGCTACCTCGGGCTCAATCGGGAGCGGGTCGTCTCGCGGGACGAGCTGCTCCAGCGGGTCTGGCGGGTGCCGGCGAGTCTGGCGCGCACGAGGACGGTGGACATGCACGTGGCGCGGCTGCGCGACAAGCTGCGCGATGACGCGGAGGCGCCGCGCATCCTCCTGACGGTGCGGGGCAAGGGGTACCGCTTCGCGGGTGGGGGGCCGGGTTGAAGCGGACGCTCCCCATCTGGCTCGCGCTGGCCGCATGTGTCGCGCTCGCATGTGGCGCACTGGCGTGGTTGAGTCTCACCACCGTGCGGCTCGAGCGGGCGGAGGCGAAGGCCCGGGCGGATGCGCTCGTGGAGGAGCGCGTCCGGTTGGCGCTGTGGCGCCTGGATGGCCGTCTGGCGAGGCTCATCGCCCAGGAGAGCACGCGGGCCGTGGACGCGTGGGAGCCGTTCTATGTTCCCGCGCGTGCGTTCGACCAGACGGGCCAGGGGCGTGAGCCCTCGACGACCCGGATCGCCTCGACGTTGCTGTTCGGGACGCCCGAGGGGGTGTGGCTGCACTTCTCGTTCACGGGCTCCGGGCCGTTGGGGTCTCCCCAGGTGCCGGGGGGAGGGCAGGACACGCTCGCCCTGGCGGCGGGGGTCTCCCCCTGGCAGGTGCGGGAGTACGGCGTGCTCCTGTCCGGGCTGGAGGCAAAGCTGGACCGCCAGGTGTTGTTGTCGCTCGAGCCGGGAGCACCCTCCGCCGAGGCCGTCATCGCGCCTCCACGCGGAGTCATCGAGTTCGAGCGCCGCATGTCGCAGGCCGTGGTGAATGCCGCGTACACCGGGCTCGAGGGAGCGCTTCCACGTACGACGCTGGGCGCGCATGACCGTGGGGTGATGGTCTCTCCCATGGTGCCCGTGTGGATGGGAGACGAGCTCCTGCTGGTGCGCCGGGTCGAGCGCGCTCGGGGCGAGGTGGAGATGCAGGGCGCCTGGCTGGACTGGCCTCGAATCCAGACCCTCCTGCTGCGGGAGGTCTCGGATCTGCTGCCTGGAGCCACGCTCGTCCGGGTGGAGGCGGGGGCGGGGGACCTGCTCGAACGCCGGTTGGCGTCGCTCCCGGTCCGGCTCGTTCCCGGGCCTGTGCAGGTCGAGGTGGGGAGTGGCTCTCCGGTGGCGTGGAGTCTCGGCGTGGCCTGGGGCGCGGTCGTGCTCGCGCTCGTGGCGGCGGGCTTCTTGTTGTTCGGTGCCCTCTCGTTGAGCGAGCGCCGCGCCGCCTTCGTGTCCGCCGTCACGCACGAACTCCGCACGCCGCTCACGACGTTCCGGATGTACGCGGAGATGCTGGCCGAGGGAATGGTGACGGACGAGGCGCAGCGCCGGGGTTACTACGAAACCCTGCGACGTGAATCGGACCGGCTCGCGCACCTCGTGGAGAACGTGCTCGCGTACGCGCGGCTGGAGCGCAAGCGGACACCCAGAGGGGTGGAGCCGGTGGAGCTCGGCGCGCTCCTGCGCGACAACCTCCACCGCGGCGAGGAGCGGGCGCGGGAAGCGGGAATGCAGCTCGTCCTGGAGCTCGAGGATGCACTCGAGGCCGCGCGCGTGCTCGTGGAGCCCTCCGCGGCGGAGCAGGTGCTTTTCAATCTCATCGACAACGCATGCAAGTACGCGCGCGGCGCGGAGGATCCTCGCATCCACATCCGCGCGGAGCGGCGGGGCTCGCGGGTGGCGATCCTCGTGAGCGACCACGGCCCGGGAATCTCTCGCACCGATGCGCGGAACCTCTTCGAACCCTTCTCGAAGTCCTCCGAGCGCGCGGCCGAGTCCGCTCCAGGTGTGGGATTGGGGCTCGCGCTGAGCCGCAGGCTCGCCCGGGCCATGGGAGGAGAGCTGCGCTTCGAGGGCGCGCGGGGCCCGGGCGCCGTGTTCTCTTTCCTGCTGCGCGCGGGCTGATGAAGGTTTCGAGCAGTGAGGGACAAACGAACGGCGGCAGCAGCAGCAGCTGGGACTGACCACGCGGCCTGTGAGGCGGACTGCTCGAGTCAGCCTCGTCCAAAGACTTCGTGGACACTCCACCAGGTGGGGGGCCTCTGTCAGGCGGCGGAGAGGTGCTCGATGAGCGTCTTGGTGCCGATGAAGATGAGGACGAGGCCTCCGATGATGTCGAGCTTGCCCTCGAGCGGCTCACCGAACCGGCGCCCGACACTCACGCCGAGCAGGCACAGGACGAAGGTGACTCCGCCGATGACGGCCGCCGCTGTCACCAGGCGCACCTCGAGCACGGGCAGGGTCACTCCCGCGGCGAGCGCGTCGATGCTGGTGGCCAGCGCCATGAGCGCGAGCGTCCCCAGTTGGAATGGGTTGCGCTCCGGGCGCGGCTCGTTCGGCTTCGGCGCGTCGGGGACCCCCGGGTGATGGTGGGTGATGGCCTCGTGGATCATCTTGGCCCCGATGCCTCCGAGCAGCACGAAGGCGAGCCAGTGGTCCCAGGCGGAGATGGTGTCCGCGAACTGGGAGCCCAGCGCCCAGCCGATGACGGGCATGAGCGCCTGGAAGAGGCCGAACAGGAAGGCGAGCAGCAGGGCGTCTCTCGCTCGTACGCGCGGGGCTGCGAGGGCACTCGCGATGGACACCGCCGTGGCGTCCATGGCCAGGCCCAGCGCGAGGAACAACAGGGTCAACACCGACATGGGTGTCCTTTTGCCCGATACCCGGGACGCGCGGAAGCGTCATGTCGGAGCCCGGATGCACGAAGGCCCCAGGTTCTGTTGAACCCGAGGCCTTCATACCCTCACCCCGTCCCTCTCCCAGTGGGAGAGGGGAGGGGGCTACTCGTCGGACAGGCCGGGATCCAGGAGGTAGGTGATGCGCACGAGGAACTCGCGGCTGAACACGGGCATCGGGGCCTGGCCGCCGTTGTACGGCTGGGCGATCCGGAAGTCCGTCCCCAGCAGGTTGTAGACGCCCGCGCCGATGTTCAGCCCCTTCGTGCCCACGTTCTCGGCCTGCACGAAGAGGTTGACGAGCACCTGCGTCGGCAGCGTCTGCACCGTGGAGGTGCCCGCGTCATCCGGCGCGCTGACCGCGTAGCGCTCGCCCACGAGGACGGCGGTGGGGTTGACGGTGAGCCATGGCAGCACCTTCACGCTGCCCGTGAGCGTGGCCTTGTGCGTCGGCAGGCCCGTGAAGCTGTCCGTGCGTCCGGGCACCAGGTAGTCCTCCACGTCATTGGTGCCGGACGGCGTGTAGAACGAGTAGCCGAGCGCCACGCGGCCCCAGCTCCCGCGCAGGTGGTAGTCGAACTCGATGCCGCGGCTGCCCAGGCGCCCCAGGTTCCGGTAGGCCTCGATGTTCGTCTCGGCGTCGTAGGAGTAGATGATGGGATCCTGGATGCCCACGTCGAAGGCGTTCACGCTCACCGCGTGGCCCTCGCCCAGCCGCAGGCTTCCCTCCAGCTCGAAGACGGTGGTGCGCTCCGGCCGGACGTTGTCGCCGAGGCTGATGTTCTCCACGCCGGGGGCGCGGAACGCGCGGCTGAAGAGCGCCTTGCCGCTGAACGGCCCGAACGAGCGCAGCAGCACGAGCCGCGGCACGAAGGAGTCTCCGAAGGCGCTGTGCCGGTCGTAGCGCGCGCCGGCCACGACCGTCACGATGGGGTTGTCCGAGAACGCCTCGATGAAGCCCGCGACGTTCTGGTAGGAGACCTGGTCGAGTCCCTCCCCGAAGGCGGTCTGCAGGCCCTGACCCGCGGGCCCCTGCAGCACGCCATGGTCGAACGCCACGTCCGCGCCGCCGGTGAGCTGGAGCAGGTCCAGGGGGGCCCACCGCGCGACCACGCGGCCGCGCAGCCGCCGCACCTGCTTGTCGTAGAAGAACGGCGAGCTCTGGTCCGAGTCGCGGTACGGCTCCTGGAGGGTGAGGTTGAGGCGGGGGGTGATCTCCAACTGCTCGCTCAGCCGGAAGCGGTTGGTGAGCTCGGCGTGGAACGACTCGAAGTCCGTGGTGGCCGGAGTGGGCAGCACCTCGTCGAAGGCGACGACGGCCGTGGTGGCATAGCGCTGGTACAGCATGCTGAGCTGGAGGTCGCGGTAGCCGATGCCCGCCTGCGCCGTGATGGGGTTGAGGTTCGTCTTGCCTCCCATCCCCACCGAGTTGCCGAAGAAGTCCTGGAAGATGGCGTCACTCCGCTGTCCCTGGCCCACCGACGCCGAGGCGAACATGCTCAGCCCCGGCGCGCTCTCGAAGACCTTGCGCCCGGAGACGGTCAGGCTCCGCCGCCCGTTCACGGTCGCGTACTCGCCATACGTGCCCGCCAGCATCAGGTCCGTGCTGCCCTGGATGCCCCGGGTGACGACGTTGATGACGGCGAGCTCCGCGTTGCCGCCGTAGATGACCGAGCCGGGCCCGCGCACCACCTCGATGCGCTCGATGAGCTCGATGGGGAACTCGTGGCCGAGCTGGAAGGTCGAGTAGAGCAGCTCGTTCATCTCCTTGCCGTCGATGAGCAGGAGCACCTTGCCCTCCTGGCCCCACAGCCCGCGGAAGCCAGGCCCGACGGCGCCCTGCACGTCCGCGCCGAAGAAGAAGCCCGGCACCATCAGCAGCACGTCCATCAGGTCGCGCGCGCCCGAGCCGCGAATCTCATCGGCCGACACGGCGGTGACGACCGCGGGGGAGTCGTGCAGCTTGGTGATGGCGAACGACGCGACCTGGCTATGCACCTCGGAATCGTCGCCGATGGGCTCGGCCGTACCCTCGGCCTCCGCCGGCGTCTCCGGAGCCGTGGCGGACGCAGGGGCCGTCTGGCCGAGCGTGGGTCCGGCGCACAGGAGGAGGACCAACAACGATACACCACTGCCAGGCAACCTGCGGTTGCTACACATACGAACCTCTCGACATGGGGCGCAATGGCCTCCCGTGAGAGGCCATCGCGCGGACTGAAAACGTATCGGCCTTCACCGCGCGAGGATGTCCCGCGCGCTGGAGCGACTCAGCGAACGCGGACGCTGGTGCTGCGGCCTGGCTCGACTTCGATGTTCATTCGCCGTTTCACCGCACCATTGACGCGGATCTCCACCCGGGCCTGGCCGGCCGGGAGGTCCCGCGCCGTGACGGGCGGGAAGCCGTAGGGCCGGTTGTTGACCCACACCTCGCCGTAGATGGAGGGAGAGGTGATGTCCAGGTTCCCCTTCCCCCCGGCCGTGGGGCGCGCCGTGGTGGCGGGTGCAGCCGGCTCGGGGCGGGGCTCGACCTTCGTGGAGGCGGTGACCGTGGAGCCCGGCGCGGCTGCTGGGGTCTGGGCCGTCGTGGCCACCGCGGGCACGATGGTGGGCTCGGGTTGCGTCCGGACGGGAGCGCTGGGCGGCGGGGCGAGCTCCGCCGTCAGGTCCCGGTTGATGGACCGGACCTCGTCCGCTTCGATCTCCACCGAGTCCTCGAACAACCGGCGCTCTCCCTGTGCGAGTGCCACCCGGTGCGTTCCGGCGCGCAGGGGCAGGCGCGCGGGCGTGAGGTCTACCGCCTTTCCATTCACCATCACCACCAGGCCCGGGGGCGTCGACGTCACGAGCAGCAACCCGTTGCGGGCCGTTTCGGGCACCGCGGGTGGCTCCTCCTTGGCGGGCCGTGCGCGCGTGGCCACCCGGACGGGCTTCGCCTTCGGTGCCGGCCTGGCCGCGGGCTCTGGCTCGCGCTCGGGCTTCGCCGGCTCGTTCTGGGTCCGCACCTGATCGCGGCTCTGGAGATCCGAGGCGATGCGCAGCAGCTCCACGAGGTCGCCCTTGTCCTTGCGCAGGCTCAGCGCCTCGGTGAACTCGGCCACGGCCTTGTTGTAGTCGCGGTCTTCCAGCGCGGCGAGGCCCGCGGCCCGCCGGGCGCGCGCGAGACCGGCGTTGGCCTCTTCCTCGGGGGATGGGACCGGTGCCGCGGGAGTGGTGGGCGCAGGGGGAGGCGGGGCCGCGCTGGCGGTGCCGTCAACGGCGGCGCGGGGCGGGGCTTCCACTGAGGCCGGGGCGCGCCGGTTGCGCACCACCATGTACGCCAGGGCATTGATGGCGAGGGCCCCCAGCAGAATGACGACAATCCAGGTTTTTTGTTTCATCAACGTCTCACTCTCGCTCCGAGAGGCAACTCCGCCGCGGCTCCCCGCATCGCGCGGGGCCACGGCCGTTGCCACTCAGGCGACGAAGAACCAGAACAGGGCGCTGCCCAGGGCCGCGATACCCGCCGCCACGGCGACCCCCCACGGAAACGTGTCCTCTCCTGCCCGGTCCGCGGGGCTGGCGCGCTCGAGGCTCGTGGCGGGGGTGGTTCCTTCTTCCTCGTGCACCGGCAGGGCCTTCGGCTTGGAGTCAGGGACTCCACCTGGCGTCCGGCCCGTGCTGCTCGCCCCTGTATTCCCGGGCAACGAGCCGACTACGGGGAGGGCCGTCGAGTGGCGGCCGGCCTTGTCGGGCGGAAACAGTGTCGCCATCAGTGCGGCGATCTCGCCACCGCTCGACGTCCAGTTCTGCGACGCGCGGAACCGCTCCAGGTCCTCGTGCACTTCGCGCGCGCTCTGGTAGCGCGCCTCGGGCTCCTTCTGGAGCAACCGGAGGATGATCCGCTCCAGGGCGGGAGGGAATCCCGGGGAGACCTCGGACGGCAGCGGCACTCCTGCCGCCGAGGCGGCGAGGATGGTCGCCTCGATGGTGTCGCGCTTGTACAGGCGGCGCCCGGTGGCCGCTTCGTACAGGACGATGCCGAGCGAGAAAAGATCCGAGCGGTGATCCAACTCCCGGTTGGAGATCTGCTCCGGGGACATGTACGCGTACTTGCCCTTCACCACGCCGGCGACGGTGCGCTCGAGGTTGACGGAGCTCTTGACGATGCCGAAGTCCGCCAGCTTGATGATGCCGTCGCGCGACACCAGCACGTTGCCCGGGGTGATGTCGCGGTGCACCAGGCGCAGCGGCGTCCCATCCGGCAGCGTCTTGGCGTGCGCGTAGGAGAGCGCGCTCGCGACCGCGATGCCCACGTCCACGGCCACGCGCGTGCCGAGCGGGAACGACGCGCTCCACGCATGGCGCAGCACCCGGTCCAGCGCCGCGCCCTGAATCCACTCCATGGCGAGGTAGTACTGCCCGTCGATCTTCCCGAAGTCGAAGACCTGCACGATGTTCGGGTGGGTCAGCAGCGCCGCGACCTTCGCCTCGTCGGCGAACATCCGGCTGAAGGCTTCCAGGCTGGCGTATTCCGGGAGGATGCGCTTGATGACGCACGTCTTGGAGAAGCCGTCCGGACCATCGATGGAGGCCAGGAAGATGTGCGCCATTCCACCCGATGCGAGTTGCTGGAGAAGGCGGTATTTCCCGAAGTACGACTCCTCTCCGGGTGTGAGTGCTGACGCGTTGAGCCTATCCACTACTGGCCTCAAGAGCTGATGAACTTGAAAGGCCGGTACGCTAACGGTGCTGCCTGACTCTCACAAGATTAGCGCCCCTCATCAATTGCGCCGTGCTTGTACTTGGAACCCAAAACGAGAGGGATTCCCTTTTGATGAGAAAATGATTGCTCATGAGGGAGCGCGCGGAGTGCACGGCGGGTTTCGCGGTGGCCCGGATGCACGAAGGCCCCGGGTTCTGGTGAACCCGAGGCCCTCGATACCCTCACCCCGTCCCTCTCCCGGAGGGAGAGGGGAGCTGTACTCAATGGGGGAGGGGGGGGCCGGTGGGGGCTGTTACGCCGCCGTGCGGTGCATGTACTCGATCAGATCGATCTTCGTGACGATGGCGAGGATCTTCTCGCCCTCCTTCACCACCGCCACCTTGTCCTGGTTGAAGACCTCGCGCAGCCGGTTGAGGCTCGTCTCGGGCGACACCACGCCCTGCAGCGGCGCCACGATGCTGTCGATGGTGTCCGCGAACTTCGCCTTGTTCGCCACCAGCGCGTTGAGCAGGTCGTACTCGTGGATCATCCCCACCGCGCGCCCGTCATCGCTGAGCACCGGCATCTGGCTGATGCCGTGCTGGCGCATCGCCTCCACCACCTGGTCCACCCGCTCGCCCTTGCGCGCGGTGATGACAGCGCGCTTGCCGTTGAGCAGGTCGCGCACCGTGCCCGCGCCCTTCTCCTCCAGGAAGCCGTTGTCGCGCATCCACTCGTCCGAGTGGAACTTGCTGATGTAGCTCATGCCGGTGTCCGGCAGGATGACGACGATCGTCTTGCCCTTGCCCACTTCCTTGGCCAGCTGCACCGCCACGTGCACGGCCGCGCCCGCCGAGCCACCCGCGAAGATGCCCTCCTCGCGCGCCAGCCGCCGCGCCGCCACGAAGCTCTGACGGTCATCCACCTGCCGGATGTCGTCCACCACCTTGAAGTCCATGGCACCGCACAGCATGTCCTCGCCGATGCCCTCGACCTTGTAGACGTGCGGCTCGGTCAGCTTGCCCGTCTTGAAGTAGCCCTCGTACACCGAGCCCTCCGGGTCCACGCCCACGTTCTTCAGGCCCGGAATCTTCTCCTTCAGGAACTTGCCCGCGCCGCTCATCGTGCCGCCCGTGCCCAGGCCCGACACGAAGTAGTCGATCTTCCCGTCCGTCTGCTCGTAGAGCTCCGGACCGGTCACCTTGTAGTGGGCCTCGATGTTGTCCGGGTTGTGGTACTGGTTGAGCATGAACGCGCCCGGGGTCTCCCGGTGGATGCGCTTGGCCGTCTCGTAGTAGCTGCGAGGATCCTCCGCCGGCACGTTCGTCGGAGTCACCACCACCTGCGCGCCGAGCGCCTTCAGGCGGTTGATCTTCTCCAGGGACATCTTGTCCGGCATGGTGAAGATGCACTTGTAGCCCTTCACCGCCGCCGCCAGCGCCACGCCCATGCCCGTGTTGCCGCTCGTGTTCTCCACGATGGTGCCACCGGGCTTGAGCTTCCCCTCCTTCTCGGCCTTCTCGATGATGTAGAGGGCCATGCGGTCCTTGATGGACGCGCCCGGGTTCATGAACTCGCACTTGACCAGAACGGTCGCGTCGTTGGGCCCTACCAGCCGGTGGAGCTTCACCAGGGGCGTGTGGCCGATCGCGGAGAGAATGTTGTCGTGGATTTCCATCTGAAGCTCTCGTTGGGGAAGGAGAAACCGGCGCCCTTATAACTGCCCCGGTGGTGCCGGTCGACCTCGGCCGGCTGCCCGCCCCCCTCTTTGAGGAACACACCCGGCCCCTCCTGTCCTTCCGACACGGTGCGGCGAAGGGCGAAACCGGACAGCGGGCGGCCACTCGGGCCCCGGGTCCCTCATGTCGAGCATACGACCGCTCGTGAAGTGTCCCCGCACACGGGCTTTGACCCGGCTGCTTCGCACTCCCATACTCCCGCGCCGCCTTTCACGAACCCCCCCGGAGAACCGTCCACTTATGGAAATCGAGGCCGCGCTGCGCGACCAGGTAGGGAAGGCCATCGGCCGCCCCGTGCCCCAGGCCCCCATCAAGAAGCTCAAGGGTGATGCGAGCAACCGCTCGTACTACCGCGTGGGGACAGCCCCCGAGAGCTGGGTGGTCATGGTGATGCCCCTGGATGCCTCGAAGAAGAGCGAGGAAGCCTCCAAGGGTGAGCCGCCCAAGGAGCTGCCTTTCGTCAACGTGCACCGCTACCTGGAGAAGCTGGGCGTCCGGGTGCCGCGCATCCTCCGCTACGACGAGCCCGCGGGGATGATGGTGCTGGAGGACCTGAGCGACGTCACCTTCGAGGCGGCGCTCGAGGGCGGTAAGCACAACCAGGCCCTGTACACCCGCGCGGTGGACCTGCTGGCCCGCCTGCGCGCCCAGGCCGAGCGCCTGCCCGACGCGGACTGCCTCGCCTTCACCCGCGCCTTCGACGAGGACCTCTACGACTGGGAGCTGCACCACTTCCGGGAGTGGGGCCTCGAGGCGTGGAGCGGCAAGAAGCCCACCGACGCCGAGCGCGCCGAGCTGGACCACACCTTCCGCGACATCGCGAAGCAGCTGGCCGCCGCTCCCCGGGGCTTCACGCACCGGGACTACCAGAGCCGCAACATCATGATGAAGGACGGCGAGCTGGTGGTCATCGACTTCCAGGACGCCCTCCAGGGTCCGCGCCAGTACGACCTGGTGGCGCTGCTACGCGACAGCTACGTGGAGCTGGACCGGGACTTCGTGGACACGATGCTCGACCGTTACATCGCCACCTTCGCCGAGGCGACGGGCGAGCGCATCGAGCCCAAGTCCTTCAAGGCCTTCTTCGATCTGCTCACCATCCAGCGCAAGCTGAAGGACGCGGGCCGCTTCGAGTTCATCAACCGCGTGAAAGGCAACCCGGGCTTCCTGGTGTCCATCCCCGCCTCGCTGCGCTACGTGCGTGATGCGTTCAAGCGGCGGCCGGAGATGAGCGGGCTGCAGAAGCTGATTACGAAGTACGTGCCCGAGGTGGGCTGACAGGAAGGGGAGGGGCGGCACATGAAGGCGATGGTCCTTTGCGCGGGGCTGGGTACGCGCCTGCGTCCGTTTACCGAGCGCTGGCCCAAGCCGGCGATGCCGTTCCTCGGGCAGCCCCTCTTCCGCTACCACCTGGCGGTGCTGCGGGCTGCCGGAGTCCAGGCGGTGGGCATCAACACCCACCACCTGCCGGACGTCATGGCAGCCACCGCTCGCGCTGAGTGTTCTCGCGCGGGCCTGCCGCTGCACGTGGTGCACGAGCCTGTCATTCAAGGCACCGGCGGCGGCATCCGCGGCCTGCGGGACTTTCTCGCGGGCGATGACTTCATCGTCTTCAACGGCGACATCCTCTTCCCGGTGGATTTGCGCCCCGTGGTGGCGGCGCACCGGGCTTCGGGCGCGGCGGCCACCATGGTGCTGCTGCCCATGCCCGAGAATGAGAAGTACGCCGCCGTGGAGATGGATGCGGAGCGCCGCGTGCGCCGCATCGCCAGGTTCGGGCCCGGGGGAGAAGGGCTTTCGCCCTGGCACTTCACGGGCGTGCACATCATGTCCTCGCGCGTCTTCGACTTCATGACGCCCGAGGGCCCCGAGGACATCAACCGCGACGTCTATGTGCGGATGATGGAGGCGGGCCTCACCGTGCGCGGCGAGGTGGTGCGCTCGTACTGGTCCGACCTGGGCACGCCTTCGCGCTACCTGTCCACCGTGCGCGATGTGCTCTCCGGGCAGGTGCCGCTGGAGGGCCTGGGCGCGGACTCACCCTTCGTTTCGGCGCCTCGTGCTCAGGGGAATTACTGGGCGCATCCCTCGGCTCGCGTGAGTGGGGCCCAGGTGACGGGGCCGGCGCACTTCGATGCGGGGTGTTCCCTGGCGGAGGGGGTGAGAGTGGGGGCCTCGGTGTCCGTGGGGGCGCAGGCCCGCGTAGGCCCGGGAGCCCGGCTCGAGCGCTGCGCCATCTTGGAGGGGACGGAAGTGGCTCCCGGCGAGGAACTGGTCGAGGTGATGGCCTGGGGGGCACACCGGGTGCCAGCGCCGCTCAACGGGTAGGCCCTCGTCAATCGAGGAAACGGCGTTGCCACCGCTGGATGTCCTCCTCGGTGAAGCCACTCCAGGAATTCGTGCTCCTCCACAGCCAGGGCTCCAGTATACGCGCCAGCTCGCGGTACTCAGGCAGTGTGCGGCCCTGCTCCAGGTCTCCGGCTTCCGGCCACTTCCCCAGCGTCACCACCGCTCGGTCGCCCTCCAATTCCTGCACGGTGGTGTGGGGCGAGTGCAGCCGGGCGCGCAGGCCCGCCGTGCCTCCCAATTCCCCCAGGACTGGCTGGCCCAGGAAGGTCAGCCAGTGTGCACCCTTCACCCGCGTGCCGATTTGGCCGGTCGCCATGTCCAGGTCTGGAATGTCCAGACCGGGGTAGCGGAAACACAGGTCTCGGATGGCGCTGTGCATCCCGAGGAGGTTCTCCGGGAAGAGGAAGGCAAGACCGGCATGGCCCGTGTTGAAGGGCAGCACCGCCGCCAGCTCCAGTGCCAATTCTCGCACCCGTCCCGGCCCATGCTCCTCCAGGTATTCCGTCGGCAGCCAGAAGGCCGCCGCGCACACGTCGCCAGGTTTGGCGGGGAAGAGGGGGTGGTCGAACTGCTGGCCACAATAGAAGAATTCGTAGCAAGTGGCGTCGCTCGAATCCCCGAACAGATTGAGATTCGTGCCAACATTCTCTAGCAGCTCGCTCCGGACGAATTCCCAACCTTTGTCATCGAGCTTCTGCGATTCGCCTTCATAGTCGGCGTACAACCCGAGCGCCTGAGGGCCCACCGCACGGTGATAGACCTCCAGGGCGCGCATCACGGCCGGTGCCACCTCGCGGTGAGTACGGCGCATGTAGAAGGTGATGTTCACGCCCTCCCGGATGGAGAGGTAGCGCCCGGTATCGTAGACGCTGTAGAGACGTACTCGCGGATAGTGTTCGCTCATTGGGTGACTCCCATTTGGGGTGAGACGAAAGATGGATCCCGCTCTCCATTCAAGAGTGCGTCCTTGTACTTTTTTCCCTGGTTATGAGGGTGATGCGGGTGGCCCTTGGGGTAGCTTCTCCATCTGAGCTTGTCCTTGGTGTCGGGCAGGCAGGGGAACTTGTAGTCGTAGACGCGCTGGACCTTGTCCGGATTGCCCGACTCATGAATCACCACGTCGGGAACCAGCGTTCCCAACAGCAGGTCGAAGAGCCCGTCCCGTATCCACTCCGCCACCTTCTTGGGGTCGAGCATCCGCCACCGGCTCGTCTGCGGGTCGTACTTGTAGCGCGGCTGTACAGTGAAGTTCTCCGGGAAGATCTTGCCGAGCTCCCGCTGGACGCAGGCGAGGGCCAGGTCGTGCTTCTTGTCTCCGAGCTCCATGGCCCGTGTCACGTCCTTGCCGTTCTCCTGGCGAACCACCTCGTTGCACTGCTCTCGAGTAGGACGGTTGCCCTGGCCAAACTCGTCCTCGTTGACCTTGAAGTTCGCGTCCTTCGCGCAGCCGACCAGAATGCTCTCGATGCGCGCTACTTCCGCGGCATCCAGCACCTTCGCGGCGGCGACGGCGGTGCGGGCGGCATCCACGGTCCGTGACAGCCAGGGGATGACCGCCTCGTCCCCCGGTGTGGCGGTGTAACAACCGGGGTTGCGCAGGCAGCCGTCCACCGCCGAGTTCATGCTCTGCGCGTAGTGCGTGGGCGCGCGTTGGCTCGTCGTGCCGGCGCATCCGGCCAGCAGCATGAGTGCCACCAGGGTCAGCACTTCCGAGCAGCGGCGCTGCCTCGCGCCTGCTGGGCGCGGGCCAATATGACAGGTTGACATTCTCTGCCTCCGTGTGGGCCGGTCAGCGTAGCCCGGCAACTCCAGGGCAGGATGGCCGCGAAGGGCTCATCCCCTGCCTGGGTCCCACGGAATGCTGTCAACGTGCCGCAGTCAGTTGTCGTGGAAACGCGCCAGCACGCAGGTGACGTTGTCGTTGCCACCCGCCGCGTTCGCCATGTCGATGAGCTGCGAGCACGCCTTCTCCAGCTCCGTCGTGCGCGCGAGAATCTCCTGCATCTGCGGATCCGTCACCATGCCGGACAGCCCGTCCGAGCACAGCAGGAAGATGTCGCCCGGCTGCGCCTCCACCTTCGCCACGTCCACCGCCACCGTCTCCTTCATCCCCAGCGCGCGGACGATGACGTTCTTGTGCGGGAAGTTCTCGATCTCCTCCGGCGTGAGCTTCTTCGCCTTGAGGTAGTCGTTGAGCAGGGAGTGATCCTCCGTCACCTGCTTCAGAACGCCCTGGCGGAAGAAGTACACGCGGCTGTCGCCCACGTGCCCCACGTACGCCGCGGAGTCGGTGAAGTGCACCGAGACGATCGTCGTCCCCATGCCCTTGTACTTCGTGTCCGTGCTGGCCTTGTCGAAGATGCTCTTGTTCGCCAGCTTGATGCCGGTGGCCAGCCGGTTCTCGTCGTAGTTGCGGCCCTTGTCCATCTTGAACGGCCAGGTGGCGTCCTGGTCGCGCGACGTCATCCGGAAGAACTCGGCCAGCTCCTCCACGGCGATCTTCGAGGCGATCTCTCCGGAGGAGTGTCCGCCCATTCCGTCGGCGACACAGCACAGGTTCTCGTCGTTCAGAATGAGGTAGTTGTCCTCATTGTGGTTCCGCTTCATCCCGACGTGGGTGGTGCCAGCAACCTCGATGCGCATGCTCGCGGAGTCTCCAACGTGTCCCGGATGTGCCGTGGACGGGGGGGCAGGTTAACAAAGCGCGACGAAGGGGGTCAAAACCCCAGGTGCCCGGAAGGTAGGTCTCTTTACTCCCATCCAGGGTTCATGCCACCTGCTCGAACACGAGCCGGTCGCCCTCCTGGGTACCGCTCGCCTGCAGGGCTCCCGCCGGCAGCTCCAGCACCGACTTCGCCTGGAAGTACACCGAGGTCGCTCGCCAGGGAGGCAGGGCCAGGAACTGCTTGACGATCACCCCGTCCCGGTCGAGGAAGGCCACGTCGATGGGGATGCGCATGAAGAAGGTATGGATGGAGTTGCAGGGCACGATGTGCAGCCCCTCCCCAAAGGCCAGCGACCGCCGGCCCATCAACCCCACGAATCGGGCCGAGAAGGACTCGGCCCGCTCGGCGCGGTCCGCCAACAGGCGCTCCCGTGTCACATTGCTCACCTTCAGGCGCATGAGGCGCCTTCTACCCCAATGCTCCTGCCCCTGGCGCGCCCCTTCCACCTCGTCCTCGTCTCCCCCCAGATTCCCCCCAACACCGGCAACATCGCCCGGCTGTGCGCCGTCACCGGCTGCCGCCTCATCCTCGTGGAGCCCCTGGGCTTCTCCATCGACGACCGCCACCTCAAGCGCGCCGGGTTGGACTACTGGGACAAGGTCTTCCTGAAGCTCTACCCGGACTACGACGCCTACCTGGCCGAGTGGCCCTCGGCCAGGCGCTTCCTGTTCTCCGCCCGCGCCGCTACATCCCTGTATGCCGCCCGCTTCGAGGAGGGAGACCACCTGGTTTTCGGCTCGGAGACCCAGGGACTGCCCGCGGACATCATCGGGGGAGGCTCGGGCACGGCCGTCACCATCCCCATGCTGCCCGAGCGCCGCAGCCTCAACCTGTCCACCTCGGTGGGAATCGCAGCCTATGAGGCCCTGAGACAGGTGCAGTTCGGCGCAGCGGCCGGGCAGGCGGGCACTCCAAGTTGAGGGGAGGGGCGGAAGGACTACACTGGGGGCCGCATGCCCCCCTCGCAGGTCGCCGAAACGCTGTACTTCGCCCATAAGTCCCGCTCCACCGGCCGGCTCACGCTGCACGCTGGTGGGCGTGAAACGCTGCTGTTCCTCCAGGAGGGTGACCTGGTGGGGACGCGGCTCGGCTTTGGGTTCCAGACGCCCGTGCAGGCGCTGATGCAGGCCGGGCGCATCCGCGCCGAGCTGCTGGATGCGCTGTGGGCCCGTGAGAGCGCGGGCACGCCGGACGAGGATTTGCTGGAGGAACTCGGGCTGGCGCCGGACGCGGTGGCGGAGCAGCAGGTGCTCGCCGAGGTGCGGCGGTTGAGCCAGCTCGCCGAGCGCGCCGCTTTCGAAGAGGGTGGGGTGGAGGCGATGTTCCGCCCCATTCCGGGGACTCGCGTCGTCCGCGCGGCCCTCGAGCCCGCGGGAGCTGAGACCCCCGAGGCTCGCATGTACCGCTGCGAGGATCCGGGGGCGTGTGCTCCCTGGGTAGCCAGCGCGGAGGAGATGGCCCTTCTGCTGAAGCTGTCGGACTTCCAGCGCTTGGATGGGCTGAAGCCCGCGCAGGAGGTGCTGCTCCACGTCCTCGAGCGCGAGGGCTTCGTCGAGTCGCTGTCCATCGAGGCCTGGGAGGCCCGCGAGCAGGCACGACGCGAGGAGGAGGAGGCCCGGCGTCGCGAGGAGGAGGAAGCCCGCCGATTGGCCGAGGAGGAAGCGCGGCGCGCGGAAGAGGCACGGTTGGCCGAGGAGGCTCGGCGCGCGGAAGAGGCGCGGCTAGCGGAGGAGGCGAGACTCGCGGAAGAGGCACGGTTGGCCGAGGAGGCTCGGCTGGCCGAAGAGGCCAGACTCGCGGAAGAGGCGCGGCGTCGGGCGGAGGAAGAGGCCCGACTCGCGGAAGAGGCTCGGCTGGCAGAAGAGGCCCGACTCGCGGAGGAGGCTCGGCTGGCAGAAGAGGCCCGACTCGCGGAGGAGGCTCGGCTGGCAGAAGAGGCCCGACTCGCGGAAGAGGCTCGGCTGGCAGAAGAGGCCCGACTCGCGGAGGAGGCTCGGCTGGCAGAAGAGGCCCGACTCGCGGAAGAGGCTCGGCTGGCAGAAGAGGCCAGACTCGCGGAGGAGGCACGGCGTCGGGCGGAGGAAGAGGCCCGACTGGCTGAAGAGGCCCGACTGGCTGAGGAGGCCCGACTCGCAGAGGAGGCTCGGCGCCGGGCCGAAGAAGCTCGGATCGCCGAAGAAGCCAGACTCGCGGAAGAGGCTCGTCTAGCCGAGGAGGCGCGGCTCGCAGAAGAGGCTCGACTGGCTGAAGAGGTGCGGCGTCGAGCGGAAGAAGAGGCTCGACTAGCCGAAGAGGCCAGACTCGCAGAAGAGGCGCGGCGCCGGGCTGAGGAAGAGGCTCGACTAGCCGAAGAGGCCAGACTCGCAGAAGAGGCGCGGCTCGCAGAAGAAGCTCGATTGGCTGAAGAGGCGCGGCGTCGAGCGGAAGAAGAGGCGCGGCTCGCAGAAGAGGCCCGACTCGCGGAAGAGGCGCGGCTTGCAGAAGAGGCTCGACTGGCCGAAGAGGCGCGGCGCCGGGCTGAGGAAGAGGCGCGACTGGCCGAAGAGGCACGCCTTGCTGAAGAGGCGCGCCTTGCTGAAGAGGCGCGCCTTGCTGAAGAGGCACGGCGTCGAGCGGAAGAAGAAGCCCGACTCGCGGAAGAGGCTCGTTTGGCCGAAGAGGCGCGCCTTGCTGAAGAGGCTCGACTGGCTGAAGAGGCTCGGCGTCGGGCGGAGGAAGAGGCTCGACTCGCCGAAGAAGCTCGGCTCGCGGAAGAGGCGCGGCTGGCTGAGGCGGCCCGACTCGCCGAAGAGGCCAGGCTTGCGGAAGAGGCTCGACTAGCTGAGGAGGCGCGGCGTCGAGCGGAAGAAGAGGCTCGGCTCGCCGAAGAAGCTCGGCTCGCGGAAGAGGCTCGACTGGCTGAGGAGGCACGGCGTCGAGCGGAAGAAGAGGCTCGGCTCGCCGAAGAAGCTCGGCTCGCGGAAGAGGCTCGGCTCGCGGAAGAGGCTCGGCTCGCGGAAGAGGCTCGACTCGCGGAAGAGGCTCGACTGGCTGAGGCGGCACGGCGTCGAGCGGAAGAAGAGGCTCGACTCGCCGAAGAAGCTCGGCTCGCCGAAGAAGCCCGGCTGGCGGAAGAGGCTCGACTCGCGGAAGAGGCTCGACTGGCTGAGGAGGCGCGGCGTCGAGCGGAAGAAGAGGCTCGACTCGCCGAAGAAGCTCGGCTGGCGGAAGAGGCTCGCCTTGCCGAGGAGCGACGGCTCGCGGAGGAGGCTCGGTTCGCCGAAGAGGTCAGACTCGCTGAGGAGGCCCGCCGCCGGGCCGAAGAAGAGGCCCGGCTCGCTGAAGAGGCCAGACTTGCTGAGGAGGCTCGTCGCGCCGAGGAAGAGGCTCGTCGGATCGCGGAGGAAGAAGCTCGCCGCGCAGAAGAAGCTCGACTGGCTGAAGAGGCGCGACTGGCCGAAGAGGCCCGCCGCGCTGAAGAAGCGCGTCTCGCTGCCGAGGAGGAGGCTCGTCGCGCGGAGGAGGCTCGGCTGGCCGAGGAGGCTCGGCTCCGTGCGGAGGAGGAATCCCGGCTCGCCGAGGAAGCCCGCCGACTGGCGGAAGAAGAAGCTCGGCGTGTCGAAGAAGCGCGTCTGGCGGAAGAGGCTCGCCGTGCCGAGGCTGCCCGCATCGCAGAGGCGCAGCGCCTTGCCGAACAACGGCGCCCCGCAGAGGTCTCCCAGCTGTCGGACGTGGCTCTCTTCGCCGAGTCGGCCGAACTGCAGGATGGCGAGTTGATCCTCACTGGCTCGTCGAGCGAGCCCCTGGTGTCCGCGCGTCCTCCCGGGGTCAGCTATCTCTCGAGTGCATCCGTTGCCCCCATCTCCGATGTCGCGCCTTCTTCCGAGGTCTGGTTCGACGCACCCCCAGCCGAGGACACCGCTGCGCTGCCTGAGCACGAGGACACCAACGCCCTCCGCCTCGCGCGCGAGCAGGCCGATGCTGCATTGATGCAGGACATGCAGGAGGCCATGCGTCGGGCTGGGGCTCCTCCTCCCGAGTCGTGGCTCATCGAGGAGTCCGTTGCATCCCCCGCGCCCGTGGCCCCCACGCCCACATCCACCGCGACCCAGGTGTCGGCGCTCGACATGGGTGATGAGTTGGACTGGGGCGACCTCGTGGTTTCCGAGCAGTCCGCGCCTGCCGCGCCTGTCCCCGTGGCACCTGCGCCCGCCGCGGCTGTCCCGGTAGCCCCAGCTCCTGTGGCGCCTGCTCCCGCCGCGCCTGCCCCTGTGGCGCCTGCTCCCACCGCGCCTCCTCTGGCTGCGCGCCCATCGCCCGCGGCGCCTCCTCGGGCCGCTGTTCCTCCGGGCCTCCGTTCGCCCGCGGCCGGTGCTCCAGCACCCGTCCCCCCAGGTCTTCGTTCGCCTGCGGTCGGCGCGCCTCCTCCCGCTCCTCGGGCACCAGCCCCTGCTCCCCGTGCGCCCGCTCCTGCGGCTCCCGTTCCTCCAAATCTGTCCGCCCGTACCGGTGCTCCCGCCGCTCCCGCTCCTGCCCCCGCTCCCATGCAGCCGCTCCGGTTGGGGCCGGACGCGACTCGTCCCGCGGGAGATGATGACCTCTGGCGCATCGTCACCTTTGACAACGCGCCCTCGGGCGAGGCCCCTGGCGACATCAACGCCTCCTTCGAGGCCGCGCTGCAGCAGGTCGATGCCCACCTGGAGTCTCTCGTTCGCACGGATGTGCCTCCAGCGGCTGCCGTTCCCGTCCCACCAACGGGGAAGGCCACTGTCGCGCCTACGCCCGTGGTCGCGCCTCCGTCTCCAGATCCTGCGCCGTCTCCGGCTCCCGTGCCGTCTCCGGCCCCGGCCGCCCCGGTCCAGGCCCGCGCTTCCATCGCGCCCGATGCGTGGGACGACCTGTCACTGGGCGAGGATGACCTGGCGGAGGAGCCTTCCGACGAGGCCGCGAAGGCCCGCCGCCAGGCCCTGCTCCAGCGGGCCGCGCAGCTCGGTTCCCGTCCGGCTCCGGAAGCTCCCGCAGCCTCGGCGCCGTCTCCCGGCGCACCCGCCCCCGTCAGCTCCGAGGAGCAGCAGCTCGCCCAGCTCGCCCAAGCCATCGAGAAGCGCTACGAGGACGTGCAGCAGAAGCGTGACCACTTCACCACGCTGGGTCTCCCCATCGACCCGGAGGTGACGCGGGAGCAGGTGAAGACAGCGTTCCTCGGGCTCGCCAAGCGCTTCCACCCGGATCGCCTGCCACCGGCACTTTCCGCGCTTGCTCCCAAGATGACCACCGTCTTCGAGGCCATCCGCGACGCCTACGAGGTCCTCTACAACGACACGCAGCGCGTGGCCTACCTCCAGGATCTGCGCACCAAGAGCGCGTCGCAGGCGACCACCAGGCCCTCGGGAGTTGATCCGAACGATCTCTTCAAGATGGGTGAGGTCTTCTTCCGCAAGCGGGACTTCGCGGTAGCGGCCGAGCACTTCGAGCGCGCCTACAACGCCGAGCCCAGGGCGGTGTACCTCGCTGCCCGGGCGTGGGCCATCTACATGGACCCTCAGCGCAAGGCCGAGCTCCCCAAGACGAAGCAGATGATGGCCGAGGCGCTCAAGCTGGACCCCAATTGTGATAGGGCTCATTACCAGCTTGGGGTGATCGCCCGTGTCGAGGGCGACATGGCCCGGGCTGAGCGTCACTTCCGCGAGGCGGTGCGCGCCAACCCCAAGCACCTGGAGGCCAACCAGGAGCTGCGCCTCATCGAGATGCGCAAGAAGAATCCGCCCCCCACCAAGAAGGGTGGCCTCTTCAGCTGAGGTCTCCCGCTCGGTTGCTCCTCTCGGTTGCTCCTCCATGTATCCGATGAGGGAGGGGGGCCGGGCTTTTCCGGAATACCGCTCGCCTGGCCGGGCTCCGGGCGGGAGTCCGGTGCATTCGGGAAGGGGGCCTGTTCCCCCGGACACCGGACGAGAACCCTGCCCCCTCCGCCATTGACATGCCTGGAGAGCGGGCATGATCATCCGCTCTCTTCTCCGCGCCGGGTTCGCCCCGCGAGGCGCCCGCAGCGAAAGGCATTCGAACGTGGCCAAGCAGCACCTGCTCCTGGTCGATGGTGACCCGAAGAGTCTCCGTGTGATGGAGGTCAGCCTGAAGAAGGCCGGCTTCTCCGTGACGACGGCTATCCACGGCAAGGACGCGCTCGAGAAGGTGCAGATCAGCCCGCCGGACCTCGTGCTCGCTGACACGAAGATGCCGGAGATGGATGGCTTCGAGCTGTGCAAGGCGCTCAAGTCGGACGAGCGCTACAAGCACGTCCCCTACGTCTTCCTCACCAACCAGAAGGCGGTCGAGGCGAAGGTGAAGGGCCTGGAGCTCGGTGGCGACGACTACCTGACCAAGCCCATCTACATCAAAGAGATCGTCACGCGTCTGACGATGATCCTCCAGAAGGTGGACAAGGAGCGCATCGAGCGGCGCGAGACGACCAAGGGCGGGTTCGCGGGCAACCTGGCCGACATGGGCGTGGTGGACCTGGTCCAGACGTTCGAGATCGGCCGCAAGACTGGCACCATCTCCATCAAGGGAGACCGGGTCGCCACCATCTACTTCAAGGAAGGCCGCGTCATCGACGCGGAGATGGGGCGGCTCAAGGGCGAGAACGCGTTCTACCGGCTGCTCAACGCCACCGAGGGTGAGTTCGAGGTCCAGTTCAGCGCGCTGGACAGGCCTGAGCGCATCGAGGTCTCCACTCAGGGCCTGCTGATGGAGGGCATGCGCCGGCTGGACGAGTGGGGCCGCATGCTCGAGCAGCTCCCGCCGCTGGAGACGGTGTTCGAGATCGACTACCACCAGCTCGCGGATCGCCTCTCGGAGATTCCGGACGAGGTCAACGGGCTGCTGCGCCTCTTCGACGGCAAGCGAAGCCTGAGCCGGGTGGTGGAGGACTCGGACTTCGACGACCTGGCGGCGCTGGGCATCATCAGCAAGCTGTACTTCGAGGGCCTCATCCGCGAGCTGGGCAGCGTCTCGCAGGCGCCCGTGCAGAGCGGCAAGCCCGGCATCGAGGAGTGGCTGCACAACGCGCCTGCGCCGAGCGCACCGGCCGAGCCCGCTCCGGAGCCGGTGGCTCCCGCGGTGACGCCCGTGCCCGTGCCCGTGGAGCCGGTGGCCGAGGTGGCGCCGGTGATGGCGCAGCCCGAGCCCGTGGCTCCGCAGGTGGAGCCCGAGGCCGCGCCGGAGCCGCTGGCTCTGGAGGAGCTGGCCCCGGCCGAGTCCGACGAGGATCGGCAGCCGCAGCTCGCCAACGTCGTCGTCTTCGAGTCCAGGAAGCGCCCGCCGATCGTTCCCGAGACGGACATCATCGCGCCTCCGCGCTCGGCCGAGGGTTCATCGTTCCTCGTGGAGCCGGCGCCGGCCCACCGCGCCAAGGAGCAGGAGCGGCGCAGCCTGTTGCTCGACTGGAGCCGGGTGGACGTGGATGGCCTCGGCTCGGCGGGAGGTTGGGGTCCGGGCTGGTCTCCGGCGCCTCGCGCTTCGGCGTCCTCCGGTGCTTCGACGTCTTCCAACGCGCCTGCGCCCGCCAGTGCACCGGCCTCCACGCCCTCGTCCGCGCCTTCACCGGCTCCGGTGGATACGTCGGCGTCCTCTCGTGGCCCCATCTTTGGCGGGGCCGCCGTGGCCCCCAATCCGTTTCCGCCAGTGCCTCCTCCGGAGCCCGCGACTCCGGCCGAGGAGGTGACGCTGGTGTCGGGTCCGAAGCCCGTCACGCCTGCGTCCGCTGCTGTCGAGAAGCCCGCGGAGACGCCAGCCGAGAAGCCCCAGCAGCTCGCGCTCCCGCCGTACCCGGGCCATGGCGCGCCCGCGCCCTCCGAGCCCGTTGCCTCCAAGCCGGAATCCAAGCCCGAGCCCAAGCCGGAGCCCAAGCCCGCTGCGCAGGCCAGCAAGCCCGCGGAGGATCCTAAGCCGCGTCCGGTGTCGATACCCCGGCCTACGCCATCGGAGCGGAAGATCCCGGCGGTCAGCGCGGAGCCGCAGCCGAAGCCCAAGCGTACCGGCCTCATTGTCGGCCTGGGTGTTGCCGCGATCGCCGTGGCCGCCGCGGTGGTGATGTTCAGCCAGTCCAGCGGCTCGGGCACGCCCACGACTCCGCCTGCGCCGAAGCCCGCGCCCACCGACCAGGTGAAGGCCCCGGAGCCCGAGAACAAGGCCCCCGAGGCGAAGGCGCCCGAGACGAAGCCTCCCGAGACGAAGCCTCCCGAGACGCCGGCCCAGCCGGAGCAGCCGGCCACGGCGGCCCAGACGCCCGTGCCCGACGCGGGGACGCCTCCCAAGCCCGACGAGCAGCCGGCCGTGGCCGCGAATGGCACTCCGCCCGCCGAGGATGACGGCAAGGACGACGAGCCGGAGGCCGCGGCGCAGCAACTGAGCCCCGAGGCCCAGTACGCCAACCTGACGCGCCAGGCGAAGAAGCTCATGTCGTCCGGGCGCTACAAGACGGCGGCCTTCTCGTACCGCAAGGCGCTCAACCTCAAGCCGGACTCAGCCGAGGCGAAGGC
Organism: Archangium lansingense; assembly: GCF_026626635.1. Classification (GTDB taxonomy): domain Bacteria; phylum Myxococcota; class Myxococcia; order Myxococcales; family Myxococcaceae; genus Archangium; species Archangium lansingense. Next base: position 10,239,273 of record NZ_JAPNKA010000001.1, on the reverse strand, counting down.
GGGCCTGGGCATCTCCCTGGTGCGCAGCGACTCGAGCTACCGCGAGGCCGTCAAGCTGCTGGAGGACGCGCTGAAGGATCAGCCGAACAACGCCCACGCCTGGCTGTGCCTGGGCATGGGCCGGCAGATGGTCCAGCAGGACAAGAAGGCAATCGACGCCTACAAGCGCTATCTCTCGTTGGAGCCCAACGGCCAGTACGCCAACGACGTGCGCGCCGCGCTCAAGTCGCTCGGACAGTAGGCGCGACGGCGGGCTCCTGGTAGAGAGGACGCCCTTTGCTCGTACTCGGAATCGAAACTTCCTGTGATGAGACCGCCGCCGCCCTCGTGGAGGACGGCCGGCGTGTGCTCTCCGATGTCGTCTCCACCCAGGTGGACATCCACCGGCGCTGGGGTGGGGTGGTGCCGGAGCTGGCCAGCCGCAACCACGTGGTGCAGGTCATGCCCGTGCTGCACGAGGCCCTCACCCGCGCCAACAAGACGCTCGACGACGTGGACCTCATCGCCGTCACTTCTGGGCCTGGCCTCATCGGCGCGCTCCTGGTGGGTGTGCAGGTGGCCAAGTCGCTGAGTCTCGCCACCGGCAAGCCCTTCGTCGGGGCCAACCACCTCGAGGGGCACCTGCTCGCCATCCGCCTGCTGGAAGACGCGCCGGAGCCTCCGTTCCTCGGGCTCGTGGTCTCCGGTGGCCACACCAGCCTCTACGAGGTGCAGGACTATGGCCGCTACCGGCTGGTGGGCAGCACCCGTGACGACGCCGCGGGCGAGGCCTACGACAAGACAGCGCGCATCCTCGGTCTGCCGTACCCGGGCGGACTGCCCATTGATCAGCTCGCACAGAAGGGGGACCCGGAGGCCATCCGTTTCCCCCGCGCGTTGCCCGGGGCGGACAACTTCGACTGGTCCTTCTCCGGCCTGAAGACGGCGGTGGCGCAGCACGTGCGCAAGCACGGTGTCCCCGAGGGGCAGGCGCTGGCGGACCTATGCGCCTCCTTCCAGGAGGCCGTGGCGGACGCGCTGTCGAAGAAGTTCGTCGCCGCCGCGCGTCGGCTGGGCCTGAAGAACCTGGTGGTGTGCGGGGGCGTGGCGGCCAACTCGCGGTTGCGCTCGCTGAGCAAGGAGCGCGCTGAGGATCGCCACTTGAAGCTGTACCTCCCGCCGGTGCGGCTGTGCACGGACAACGGCGCGATGATCGCCGTGGCCGGCTACGAGGCCTGGCGTCGGGGTCTGCGCGGGGACTTCAACCTGTCCGCGGACCCGGCCTGGCGCATGTGAAGGTGAAGGGAGCCGAGATTGGATACGCCACGTGACATCCTCCAGCGTCATGGCCTGAGGGCCAAGCACAGCTGGGGGCAGAACTTCCTGGGTGACCCGGACATTTTGGAGGCCATCGCCGACGCGCTGGAGCTGCGTGAGGGCGAGCCGGTGGTCGAGCTGGGTCCTGGCCTGGGCCACCTCACGCGCTTCCTCGCCGCCACGGGTGCACGCGTTACCGCGGTGGAGAAGGACCGGGACATGATCGCCGTCCTGGAGAAGGAGGCCATCTCCGGCGTGCGCGTGGTGGATGGCAACGCGGCCACGGTGGACTTTGCCAAGGTGTCAGGCGCCCCCGAGGTGAAGGTCGCGGGCAACCTCCCGTACCACCTGACCAGCTCCATCCTCTTCCAGGTGCTGGAGCAGCGCGACCACGTGACGCGCGCCGTCTTCACCCTGCAGAAGGAGGTGGTGGACCGGCTCGCGGCCGAGCCGGGCGGGCGCGACTACGGCCTGCTCACCGCCATCCTGGGCCTCTACTTCTCCTCGGAGAACCTCTTCGACATCGACGCCCACCGCTTCCATCCGCCGCCGAAGGTGGACTCGGCGGTGCTGCGGCTGATCCGCCGCCCCGCGCCGCTGGCGCCGGTGGTGGATGGTGCGCGTTTCATCCGCCTGGTGAAGGCGGGGTTCGCGCAGCGCCGCAAGACGCTCATCAACTCGCTGAAGTCGGACAAGTCGCTGGGCTCGGTGGAGCAGCTCCACCAGGCGCTGGAGACGGCGGGCATTGAGCCGATGCGGCGCGCGGAGACGCTCTCGTCCGAGGAGTTCGCCGCCATCGAGCGCGCTCTGGGGCCCGTGACGAGGTAGCTCCAATTTGGCGTCCGGCCCGCTCTGGTGCTAACGAGAAGAGCGGGTCGGAGAGGATTGATGAAACCCCTGCCACTGGAGGAGCTGGAGCCGGTGCTCAACCGCTTCGGCGTGGTGTACGCAGTGTTCGCCCGCCCCGACGGGGTGGTGTTGCTGCGTTGGGGCGACCCGAGTCCCATTCCCCTCCTCGAGGAGAACACCTTCGTGGGGGCCACCCGGGACATGGCTCGCGTCTACCGCTCGTTGGAGCGCATGCTGCTGCCGCAGATGGACGTGCAGGGCGAGTACCTCGGCATCCGCTCGAAGGTGGGCGACAAGGTGGTGTACGCGCTCTTCTTCGAGACGCGGCGCTTCGAGGCGGCCACTCCCGTGGAGCGGCTGCGTACCGAGTACGCCTTCTGCAAGTCGCTCGGCGGCGCGGTGGACGCGGCGCTACAGCCCTGGGTGTCCTCGCGTTAGGGGCTCAGGACTCGCCGCCGCCGCCAAGCACCTTGGCCAGCTCGCCCTGTTGAGACAGCCACGCGCGGAACTCGTCCTCGGGCAGCCGCATGCGAGCCAGCACGTCGCGGAGAATCTCCTCCGGGGTGCCATCCTTGCGGCGCTTGAGCTCCAGGGCCGTCTTGAGGAGGGCCACACCGTAGAGCGGGTCGGGCTCCAGATCCAAGGTGGGAGCCTGGGCCGTCCCGGTGGACGTGGCCCGGCGTGGCTCCAGCTCGATGACCGTCTTCGCCCGCTGCCGTCGATTCATCTCCCTCGGTCCCCGCGCGTCCGCGTCTCCCGCACCGCGCGTGTGTCCCTGGTAGTGGACGCCCATCGAGCCGTCAAGCGTGGTGAGGCCGGCGGGAGCGCGATCATTGCCCGGCCGTCACTCCCGTGCTCTATTCCGCGCCCCGTTCCGGCCGGGGTACAACCCTGCTAGAGCGCGGCTCTCGTGCAGTCGGAGGTCTCGAAGCGGATGGACAACCGCTACATCGTGGTCGAAGGGCCCATCGGCGTCGGTAAGACGAGTCTCTCCAACTTCATCGCCGAGCGCTTCGGGGCTCGACGCGTCTTCGAGAAGTACGAGGAGAATCCCTTCCTCGCCCACTTCTATGAGGACCGGCAGAAGTACGCCTTCCAGACGCAGATCTTCTTCCTGCTCTCGCGCTTCCAGCAGCAGCAGGAGCTGTTCCAGCCAGATCTGTTCAACTCGGTGACGGTCAGCGACTACCTGTTCGCGAAGGACCGCATCTTCGCGTGCCTGACGCTGGACTCGCACGAGCTGTCCCTCTACGAGCGCGTCTTCGAGGCCCTCACGCCCCGGGTGACGCGGCCGGACCTCGTCATCTACCTGCAGGCTCGGTTGGACGTGCTGCTCCACCGCATCAAGAAGCGGGGCCGCGAGTTCGAGCGCCAGTTCGACGCCGGCTACCTGGAGGAGCTGGTCCACGCCTACAACGACTTCTTCTCCCGCTACACGGAGACGCCGCTGCTGGTGGTGGACACCTCGGACATCGACTTCGTCCACAACGAAGAGGACCTGAAGGGGCTGATGGGCGCCATCGACCAGGCGCGTCAGGGTACGCACCACTACCACCCCCACGGTAGCAAGCGGCTGTAAGAGGGGCTCGGCAGCCTGCCGACCCTCAAGAGAAGCCCCCGCGGCGCTCCCGAGGGCGTTAGAGTGTCACTCGGTGGCCGCTTCCGGCGATCCCCTCGGGGACGGTGAGAGGCGTCCATGCATGTACGGCAGGACGTTGAACCCCTACCCCCAGAGGAGGTGAACCGTGAAGGACAAGGTCACCATCCATACGCTGAAGCGCCAGAAGCAGAGCGGCCAGAAGATCTGCATGGTCACGGCCTACGACGCCACCTTTGCCCGCGTCTTTGATGATGCCGGAGCGGACGTGCTGCTCGTGGGCGACTCGTTGGGCATGGTCGTGCAGGGCCATGACTCCACCCTCCCGGTCACAATGGACCAGATGGTGTACCACTCCGCCGCGGTCGTCCGTGGGACGAAGCGGGCGCTCGTGGTGGGCGACATGCCCTTCATGAGCTACCAGGTGTCGGTGGAGGATGCGGTACGCAATGCCGGCCGGCTGGTGTCGGAGGGCAAGGTGGGCGGGGTGAAGCTGGAGGGCGGTGCCGAGTTCGCCGACGTCATCTCCGCCATCACCCGTGCGAGCATCCCCGTCATGGGCCACCTGGGCCTCACGCCGCAGTCGGTCCACAAGATGGGCGGCTACGTGGTGCAGGGCCGCGACGAGGACGCCGCGCGCAAGATTCTCGAGGACGCCATCGCGCTGGAGCGTGCGGGCTGCTTCTCGCTGGTGCTCGAGGGCGTTCCGCTGGAGCTGGCGCGTCAGGTGACGCAGCGGCTCTCCATTCCCACCATCGGCATTGGCGCGGGGAAATACTGCGACGGCCAGGTGCTTGTCTGTTACGACCTGCTGGGGATGAACCCGGACTTCAAGCCCAAGTTCGTGAAGCGCTACGCCAACCTCCACGGCTCCATGTCCGAGGCCGCGGGCGCCTACTTCTCCGAGGTCCGCGCGGGCACCTTCCCGGACGAGGAGCACTCCTTCAAGTCCAAGCCCATCCGCCTCGTGGCCTCCACGCCGGAGCCCACGGACGCGTCCGCCGAGGGCTCTGAGAAGGTGGGCCCTGTCTACGGAGCTCCGGTCTAACCCATGGCCCCGCTCGTCCTTCGTACCGTTGCCGAGACCGTCGCATGGGCGGAGTCCATCCGCCGCTCGGGCCGCCGGTTGGCGCTGGTGCCCACCATGGGCTACCTGCATGAGGGCCATGTCTCGTTGATGCGCGAGGGACGTCGGCGTGCCGATGTCGTCGCGGCCTCCATCTTCGTCAACCCCACCCAGTTCGGTCCCAAGGAGGACCTGTCGCGCTATCCGCGGGACCTGGAGGGGGACCTGGCCAAATGCGCCAGTGCCGGGGTGGAGGCCGTTTTTGCTCCCGTTCCAGCGGAGGTCTACCCCCCGGGGTATCAGACGTACGTGGACGTGGAGCAGGTGAGCCAGGGCCTGTGCGGCGCGCGCCGGCCCGGCCACTTCCGGGGCGTGGCCACGGTGGTGACGAAGCTGCTGTGCATCTTCAAGCCCCAGCTCGCCCTCTTTGGAGAGAAGGACTACCAGCAGCTCCAGGTCATCCGCGCCCTCGAGCGCGACCTGAACCTTGGAGTTGAAATCATCGGTATGCCCACCGTGCGTGAGCCGGACGGGCTGGCGATGAGCTCGCGCAATGCCTACCTGTCCCCCGAGGACAGGCAGCGGGCGCTCGCTCTGTCGCGAGGCTTGGCGGCGGCCCAGGCGCTCTACCGGAGTGGGACGCGCGAGACGTCAGCTTTGGTCGGCGCAGCGCGTCGCGAATTGGAGGCAGCGGGTCTGCGGGAGGATTATGTCGAGTTGGTGGACGCCACCTCGCTGACCCCGCTACCGGCCATCGGTCCGGGCCAGACGGCGCGGATGCTGGTGGCGGCCTTCGCAGGTACCACACGGCTGATCGACAATCAGCCCATCGGAGGCTAGGACGCAAGCGTATGGCGGCTGGAAAGGGCAAGGGCGGGACGGGCGAGTCCGGCATCAAGATCATCGCCGAGAACCGCAAGGCGCGCGCCGCCTACACCGTGGACGAGAAGGTCGAGGCCGGCCTCTCGCTCTCGGGCAGTGAGGTGAAGGCGCTGCGGGCTGGGACGGCGAACCTCGCGGACGCCTACGCCCTGCCCAAGGGCAGTGAGCTCTATCTGCTCAACGCCCACATCGGCACCTACAACCCCTCTAGCTTCTTCGCCCACGAGCCCCTGCGCGGCCGCAAGCTGCTCATGCACCGGGAGGAAATCGACCGGTGGATTACGAAGGTTCGGGAGCGAGGCTATTCCATCATCCCGCTCCTGCTGTATTTCAAGAACGGCCGGGCGAAGGTGGAGCTGGGGCTGTGCAAGGGCAAGACGCACGAAGATCGACGGCAGGACATCAAGGAACGGGAGACGAAGCGGGAGATGGACCGGGCGATGCGCCGTCGCTGAAACGCCCCCCTCGCTCGCTAGCGCACGTCGATGGACAAGATGGGTCCTGAGAAGAAGGCACGGCTGCTGGCCGCGCTCGACAAGGGCATGGTGATGATTCACCTGGACGCACGCCGTCCGGGAGTCCTCGTGCCTCCCTCGCTGCGCAACGAGTCCCACCTGCGCCTCAACTTGTCCTACCGGTTTGATCCACCGGACCTGACGGTGGGCGAGTGGGGCGTGCGCTGCACCCTGAGCTTCTCGGGGAGCCGCTTCAAGGTGGCGGTGCCCTGGTCGGCGCTCTTCGCCATCACCAGCCACGCGACGAAGGAGACCTGGGCCTGTCCGGAGGACATGCCGGCGGAGATCCTCCAGCAGATGATGGTGACGACCAAGGTGCCGATGCCGGAGCCCGTGGCGGAGCCGTCGGCGCCAGCAGCAGAGCGTCCCCGGGCCGTGCTGCGGGAGGTGGTCCTGCCAGAGGACGAGGCGCCAGAGCCCGTGACGGCGGCCCCGGCCCCCGTTCCGACTCCGGCTCCTGTTCCGGCTCCGAGCCTGGTCGAGGCCGAGGGCCCCAAGGACGATCCACCCGCGCCGCGGCGTGGCCACCTGCGCCTGGTGAAGTGAGGTCGGGCCTTCCCGCGTCTCAGCGCCTGAGCCGGACCTCGAGCGACTCGGGCTTGCCGCCGGTGAAGGTGCCCTTCCAGGACTTGTAGCCCTTGAGCGTCAGTTGCACGGGGATGTCCTGGCCGCTGGCATAGGTGTTGTCGAGCACCATGGGCGTGGTGCCGATCTCCGTGCCGTCCACGACGACGGTGGCGCCCTCGGGTTGGCTCTGGATGGAGAGCAGGGGCAGAGGCTGCTTGGGGCTCACCGAGTAGAACAGCCGGGTCAGCGTGGGCCGGAGGTAGGGGTAGCCCACCACGGCGGCGCCGCCCAGCAGCAGCAGCGTGGCCAGGGTGGTTGCCACTCGCCCCCATGGAATGCGGGCCCTGGGCGGCTCGTAGACCGTCCCCTTGCGCGGGCCGCGATCGGCCAGCTCCAGCTCGCTTTCCTTCATGTCCAGCACCGAGCGCAACGGGGCGGACGAGGTGGCCTGGGGTGAGGAGACCTCTTCGGCGAGGGAGGAGAGCTCCGGGGACAGGTCCTGGGCGCAGCGGTCGCACGGGGCATGGGCCGAGGCCAGAGGCGCGTTGCAGCGGGAGCAGCGGAACTCGCGGACCCGGGGGGCCGCAGCGGCGGGCGTGACGGGAGCGCGAGCCGGAGCGCGAGCAGGGGCAGGAGCCGGAGAGGGGGCAGGGGCGGGAGCCGGAGCGGTGGGCAGGACGAGCCGGCCGCTCATGCTGAGCGCGGGTCCTCCGGGCAGCTGCTCGGGCTCATCCTCCACCGGCTGCAGCTCGAAGGAGGGGGGATTCACAGCCCGGGTGGATAGAGAGGGGCGGCGGATGGTCCGCTCCATGGGCCCCAGCTCCGTGTCGGCGGACTCCGCGGCCTGCGCCCGCTCGACGAGGGTGAGAGGCGGGGTGAGGCTGGCGATGAACGTGGCCAGGGACTGGGAAGTGGCGGGCTCACCGGCCTGGGCCAGGTAGCGGGCCAGCGCCTCGGCCATGTCCTCGGGCCGGGGGAAGCGGGTCTCGGGCGCCTTGGCCATGGCGCGCATCACCACCGCGGCCAGCGGTGCGGGCACATCCGTGAGCGGCGGGGGCTCGCGCTGGGTGATGGCGAGGGCGAAGGACATCGGCTCCCCTGCGTCATCCCCGAAGGGGTGGTGTCCAGCGAGCAGCTCGTAGAGGACGATGCCGAGCCCGAACATGTCGCTCAGGGCGGTGGCCGGCTGTCCGTGCAACGTTTCCGGCGAGGCGTAGGGGAGCTTGCCCTTGAAGGTGCCGGGCTGGGTGCCCATGGATACGCCCTCGAGGCGGGCGATGCCGAAGTCCGTCACCTTCACCTCTCCCTCGCGGGAGATGAGGATGTTGGAGGGCGAGACGTCCCGGTGGGCGGTGAGCACGGGACGGCCGTTGTGCGTGCGGCGGTAGGCGTGGATGAGGCCCGCGAGCACCTGGGCGCCGATGAGGGCCACCAGATGGGGCGGGAAGCGCTGGCCGCGGCGGTGGGCATGGCGCAGCAGCACGCCCAGGTCCCAGCCATCCACCAGCTCCATGACGAGGAAGAGCCCTTCCGGGCTGCTGCCCACGTCGTAGACGCTGGCGATGTTCTGGTGCTGCAGGTGGGTGGCCAGGCGGGCCTCGGCGAGGAACATCTGCGCGAGGGTGGGCTCGCTCGCCAGGTGCGGCAGCATGCGCTTGATGGCGACGGACTTCTCGAAGCCTTCCGCGCCGCGCACCACGCCGAGGAACAGCTCCGCCATGCCTCCCATGGCCAGCGGGCGCACCAGACGGTAGCGAGACTCGTTCACGCGTTCCTCCACGAGGTCAGCCCTGGGGCTGAGTGATGTCGCGCAGTAGCTTCCAGGGGTAGATGCCGGTGCCGTGGCCGTCGCTGAAGACGAAGGTGAGGGCGTAGTTGCCCACCGGCTGGAGCTGGGTGATGCGCACGTCCGCGGGCACCCGGGACGGATCCAGCGTGCGCTTGTTGGTCCACTCGTCCACGCACCCGGCGCACGGGCACTGCTGGCGCAGCACCTGCGCGGTGGCGTGCGTCTTCACGCCATCCTCCCAGACGAGGCTCAGCAGGGTGTTGTCCGGCGACAGCGTCACCTCCGTGGCGGACACGGGGCGCTCGGTGGGCTTGATTCGATCCCAAAAACTCAAAGGGTTCCCCTTTCAGGGCCAGAACATCGCTGGCCTTTGCTTACCATCCGGCGCACCGAGTGGGGGAGGGAACCCGGGTAGAGGGGTTCACGAGGCGAGCTTCACGGGGAGTCGGTGGCCCTCGACGCGCACGCCCTTCTTTTCCAGCACTCGGCGCAGGGCCGACACCACGGCGGGATCCAACTGCTTGCCGCTGAGGTTCTCGAGGATCTCCATCGCCTTCTCCAGGGGCATGGCCTTCTGGTAGGGGCGGGTGGAGGTGCAGGCGTCGAAGGTGTCGGCGCACGCCACGATGCGGGCCAGCAGGGGGATGTCCTCGCCCGCCAGCTTGTCCGGGTAGCCGGTGCCGTCCCAGCGCTCGTGGTGGCTGCGCACGCAGGCGCGCATGGCCTGGAGGAAGGTGATGGGCTTGATGATGCTGTCGCCGATGGCCGGGTGCTCGCGCATGATGGTCATCTCCTCATCCGTGAGCCGCGACTGCTTGCAGAGGATGGACTCGACGATGCCAATCTTGCCGATGTCGTGAAGGATGCCGCCGAACTGGAGCTGCTTGAGCTCGGTCTCGGAGAGGGCCAGCTCGCGGCCGATCTCCACCGCCACGTCGCCCACGCGCTGGCTGTGGCCTCGGGTGTAGGAGTCCTTGGAGTCGATCGAGTTGGCCAGCGCGACGATGGTCTCCAGGTAGCCCTGCTCGAGGCTCTCGTAGAGGCCGCGGTTCTCGTGGTCGTACGCGAGCAGCTGCTTGCTCATGTAGTTGAACGTCCGGGCCAGATCGCCCAGCTCGTTCTTCTGGGGGACGTTGACCTCGAGGCCGAACTTGCCTTGGGCCAGCTCCAGGGCGCCCTGGATGAAGCCCTTGAGGGGGCGGGTGACGCTGCGCGAGAAGAAGGCGGCGAGCGCGAGGGCCACCACGGTGGCGGCCAGCACGGTGAGCAGCAGCCGCCGCTCCATGGTCTCCACCTGCTTGTAGGCGAGCGCCACCGGCTGCTCGGAGACGATGGCCCAGTGGGGGTCCGCCAGGGTGGCGTAGGCGGCGACGACGGCCTCGTCGCCCTCGGCGAAGTTGCCCACGTGGAGGATGTCGGTGTCCGGGGTGCGCGCCACGCCCTTGAGCAGGTGCTCCACCACGGGCCGCTGGGAGACGTTCTGGCCGGCCACCAGTCCGCCGCCACCGGCGAGCACATGGCCCTGGGCATCGGCGAGGTAGACGAAGCCGGTGCTGCCCACGCGCTCCTGGGCGAGCATGGTCTGCAGCTCCACCAGGGACACGTCCACGGCGATGTAGCCCTTCACGGGCTCGCCCACGGGGAAGGCGAAGGTCACCACCGCCTCACCGGAGGGGCGCCACACCACATCCGCGTAGTGCAGGCCGGTGAGCCCTTCCAGCAGGGCCACGGCGCGCGACTCGTGCTCGGCCAGGGCCGTGGGAGGCACGTCGCTGACGGCGAAGGCCTGCAGCCCCGGCAGCCGCTTGCCGTCGGGCCCGAAGAGGGTGATGGCCTGCACCTCGCGGCTCTGGTTGAGCACCGCGCGCAGGTACGTCTGCTGCTGCTCCAGCGGCAGGGCGAAGAAGCCAGGCACGCGCGCCATGCCCATCACCGCGCGCGTGGGCTCGGCCAGGAAGCCCTCCACCTTCAGCCTGAGCTGCTTGACGCGCTCCTGCGTCAGCTCTTGCGCGTCGCGCACCAGCAACTCGCGCGTGTCGGACACGGACAGCAGTCCCACCATCACCGTGGGCACCAGGCTGGCCACCAGCATCAACAAGAGGATGGTCTTGAAGAGCCGCATGGGGACGCGCCTCCCGCGCTACTTCCAATTCGTGGGCTTCACATGGAGGTTGATGGGCTTGGCCTGGGCCTCCGCCACCTCGAAGGACTGCTCGGCCGAGGCCTCGGAGCGGGCCTCACGGGTCACCGCGCGCACGCTCCAGCGCCAGGCGCCCGCGGACAGCGGCACCTTGAGCTGGTGGGTGTTGGCCGGGAGCTGGCGCTTCTCTCCGCGCACGGACACCAGCTCCACCTCATAGCCCTCGGCGCCCTCCACTGGCTTCCAGGAGAGGGTGACGGGGCTGGGGCCGCCCTTGGCGGGCTGCACGGTCAGCTTCTGCTTGTGGGGGGGCTGGGTGAGCTGGGGCACGCCGAGCGGAGCCCGAGGGGGAGGGGGCGGCTGACCCTTCTCCACGCGCACGCTCTCGCCCGCGTACACCGGACGGGTGACACCCTCGGCCTCCACGCGCACCGGCGGGCCGGACTTGGACTCCACCGTGGTGTTGCCCTTGTCGTCCACGGCCACCGAGAAGCCACCGGGCTGCGGCGGCGGACTCGTTGACACCAGCTTCCAGGCGCCATCGGCCGCCTGGGCGGCGTCTTCATAGCGAGCGCCCTGGAAGTAGGACTCGGCCTCCTTCAGCTTGGCCGCGGCCTCCTCGCGCCGGGCCGCCTTGTCGGCCTGGGCCAGTGCGTTGCGTGCCGTCGTCAGCGAGCGCTGGGCGTGCTCGCGATCCGGCCCTGGCAGCTTGAGCTTCGTGCCCGGCGCGACCGCGTCGTCTTTCAAGCCATTGAGCGCCTTGAGCTCGCTGGCGCCGCCACGGTCTCCCAGCGTGCGCTGGGCCACCTGGGCGAGTGACTCTCCATCGCGCACCACCACCTCGGTGGGCGCCAGCATCAGCAGGGCGAGCAGGAGGGAACTCTTCATTGGAACACGATCTCCCTTCCGGCCCGGACGGTGGCCGCGGGCGTGGTGACCGACAGTGACTGGCGTGCCGGATCTTCCATCTCGGCGTCCACCCGTCCGCGGAGAACGGTCAGGTCCGTGCGCTCCTGCCCGGGTTTCGGCCGCGTCTCCGCGATGCCGATCAGCGCGTCGTCGCCCAGGTTCACGATACTGCCGTTGGCGAAGACGATCTGCGCTCCCGCGCCAGCCACGGTCCGCACCTTGTCATTCTCGAAGAGGGGCATGCCCTCTTGGGCGGGGAGCCACTCATCCCCCGCCGCGCGTTTGACCTTCACATCCCCTTGCAGCCCCTTGAGTTGGGCGCGGCGCACCGGAGGCGGCGCGGCCGGCGCGTGCACCGGGGCCACGGGCTTCTCATCGGCGGGACAACCCACCGACAAGCTCCCGAGGAGGACGAACACCATATAGGACCAGCGACTTTTCACGAGAGAGGTTCCGGTCCCCAGTGTACCGGGGAATGGACCCGCGACCCAGTGCCCCGGTCACAAGTGCTCGGCTGGTTCAGTCCAGTCGTCGATGTTGCAGGCAGGGCAGATTCTTGCGGATGCGAACGAGTAGCTCGGGGTCCACGGGTGCCACGGCCAGTCCCTCGCCCTCCGAGGCTCGGGCCGTCACCAGTCCCCACGGGTCCACCACCATGGCGTGGCCCCAGGTGGAGCGCTGGGGCGAGTGCCGTCCGCCCTGCGCGGGAGCGAAGAGGTAGCACTGGTTCTCGATGGCGCGTGCGCGCAGCAGCACCTCCCAGTGGTCCTTGCCCGTCATGAGGGTGAAGGCCGCCGGTACTGCCAGCAGCGTGGCGCCTTCCTTGGCCAGGCGCCGGTACAGCTCGGGGAAGCGCAGGTCGTAGCAGATGGAGAGTCCCAGCCGGGCCACCTCCGTGTCCGCCACCACCACCTGGGTACCCGGGGCCACCGCGTCGGACTCGCGGTAGGGCGTGCCGTCGCCCACGTCCACGTCGAAGAGGTGAATCTTCCGGTACACGGCCAGCCGCCCGCCGTCCGGCCCAAAGAGGACGGTGGTGTTATAGAGGCGGCCACCCGGGGCACCCGTCTCCAAGATGGAGCCGGCCAGCAGCGTCACCTTTCGCTCGCGCGCCAGCTCGGCCATGCGGGAGAGGGTGGGACCCTCCAGCGTCTCGGCGGCTCCGGCGCGCTCAGCTTCTGGACCCATCCAGCTGAAGTTCTCGGGCAGGCCCACCAGGCGGGCTCCCAGGTCGGCCGCACGTCGGACGAGCCGGGTGGCCGAGTCGAGGTTGTGGGCTTTGTCCGCGGTGGACACCATCTGGGCTGCGGCGATCAGGTGCATGGGGCCGTTATAACCGGTCCCTGTTCATGGAAACCCCGGGAATCCCTACCCCTGGGAGGACTGTTGGATGGCAGGACAAGGGGTGCGTCATCCTTTACACCCCGAGGTGGCGTGTGCTACGGACGCCGCCGACATTTTTCGACGCAGTTCCTCGAAAAGTGGGCCGGTGTGCCCGCTTTTTGTGTTTTTGGAGTCCGGAGTTTTCGAAGCGGCCTATGGCGGAGAACATCAAGCAGACGGTGGAGGCAAGGGCGCAGGAGCTGCTCGAGCCCATCGTTGCGGGCGAGGGGCTGGAGCTCCTCGAGGTGGAGTTCGTCCGCGAGCGCGAGGGCTGGGTCCTGCGCCTGTTCATCGACAAGCCGGGCGGACGGGTGGGCCTGGACGAGTGCTCGCAGGCCTCGCGGGCGGTGGACACGGCGCTGGACGTGGAGGACATCGTCCCCCACGAGTACAACCTGGAGGTCTCCAGCCCCGGCGTGAACCGGCCCCTGAAGAAGCCCGTGCACTACGAGCGGGTGAAGGGTCAGAAGGTCAAGGTGAAGACCTTTGGCCCCATTGGGGATCCGCCGCGCAAGAACTTCACCGGGACGCTCACCGAGGTGGCGGCCGACGCCATCGCCGTGGACGTGGAAGGGGCGGGAAGCTTCCGCATCTCCTTCAAGGACATCGCCAAGGCCAATCTGGAGTTCGAGTTCTAGCAGTCCACATACAGGGTGCGCCCTCGCGCGGGCGCGCCCGTGGATCCTTTTGGAGAAGATGATGCCCACGCCAGCCAACCCCAACATCAACCTCAACCTCGTCCTGGACCAGGTGGCCAAGGACAAGGGCATCGAGCGGAGCGTGCTCATCGCCACGCTCGAGGACGCGATGACGACCGCGGCCAAGAAGCACTTTGGCCAGGAGCGCAACCTCGAGGCGAAGTACGACGCGGAGAAGGGCGTGGTGGAGCTCTTCCAGGCCATCACCGTGGTGGAGACCATCACCGATCCCGTGCAGGCGGTGAATCAGATCTCCCTCGACGAAGCGCACAAGAAGGGCATGGAGGTGGAGCCGGGCGACGAGCTCGTGTTCCAGATCTTCTACCGTGACGAGGACGCGGCGGAGGCCAAGGCGCAGGACGATCAGTACGGGGACATCCTCCGGCTGAAGACGTTCCGCCGTGGTTTCGGACGCATCGCGGCCCAGACGGCCAAGCAGGTCATTCTCCAGCGCACCCGCGACGCCGAGCGCGAGAACGTCTTCAACGAGTACAAGGACCGGCGCAACGAGATCGTCACCGGCATCGCCCGGCGTTTCGAGCGCGGCAACATCATCGTGGACCTGGGCCGTGCCGAGGCGGTGCTCCCGGTGCGCGAGCAGGTGCCGCGCGAGACGTACCGCGCCGGCGACCGCGTCCAGGCCTACGTGCTGGACGTGCTGCGCGAGTCCAAGGGCCCGCAGATCGTCCTCAGCCGCGCCTCCGTCAACCTGCTCACCAAGCTCTTCGAGATGGAGGTGCCGGAGATCGCCGAGGGCATCGTCGTCATCGAGGCCGCGGCGCGTGAGCCGGGCGGACGCGCGAAGATCGCCGTGTCCAGCCGGGACTCGGACGTGGACCCGGTGGGTGCATGTGTGGGCATGAAGGGCAGCCGCGTGCAGGCGGTGGTGCAGGAGCTGCGCGGCGAGAAGATCGACATCGTCCCCTACGACGAGGATCCGGCCCGCTTCGTGTGCGCGGCGCTGGCCCCGGCCGAGGTGAGCCGCGTCATCATCGACGAGGCCAACCACGCCATGGAGCTCATCGTCCCGGATGACCAGCTGTCGCTGGCGATTGGTCGGCGCGGGCAGAACGTCCGGCTGGCGGCCCAGCTGACGGGTTGGAAGCTGGACATCAACAGCGAGAGCCGGGTTCGCGAGATGCGCGAGTTCGCCAACCGTTCGCTGGGCGCCCTTCCGGGTGTCAACGAGATGCTGGTGGAGACGCTCTACGCCCACGGCTTCCGTCAGGCCAAGGACATCGCCGAGGCCAATGCGGAGGTGCTGGGTCAGATTCCGGGGATGGACCCGGCGCGGATTCCCGCCATGCAGGAGGAGGCCCGCAAGCAGATGTCGCTGGACGCGGCGGAGCTGTCGCGCATGGAGCGCGAGCGCGAGCAGGCCCGTCAGGCCGAGGCGCGCCGTCATCCGGACGAGCTCAGTCAGACGGAGCGGCTGGCGCGCGTCAGGGGCATGGGCGAGAAGACCATCGAGCAGCTGGGCCTGGCCGGTTACAAGACGGTGGAGGACCTGGCCAACGAGAAGGATCTGGCCAAGCTGGGTGACGTGCCCGGTGTCGGCATCAAGAAGGCCCGCCAGCTCAAGAGTGCGGCGGAGAACTACCTCGTAGAGGAGGCGAAGCTCCGGGCGGAACTCAACGCCGAGCGAGGCTCCTCGTCCTCGCCTGCCGCAGAACCGGTGGGCGCTTAGTTTTAATGATCGGGCTGAGGTCGTAAGCTCGCTTGGTTGCCAGGGGGGATGCGCCTGAAGGCTCGTTCCGGTACTAGAAGAAAAGAAGAACTCCCGGCGGATGCCGGACCGGTGCGAAGCTGCATCGGCTGCGGCTCTAGACGGGTCCAGGAGGAGCTCACCCGCCTGGCGGTGGGCCCCGAGGGAGCGGTGGTGGTGGACAGGGCGAGACGGCTCCCCGGGAGGGGGGCCTGGCTCTGCGGTGTCGGGTGTCTGGCAGCGGCGGTGAAGCGGAAGGCCTTTGGCAGGGCCTTCCGGGGGAAGGCGGGAGCAGTCGACCCGTCGGCCCTGGGACAGGCGTTGGAGTCGGGCCCGGCTCGGGGTGGAGCGGCCGGGGGGAGTGGGTGTTAGCACCACTCGCACACATTTTTGGATTAGGGTGCTGCGCCCGGTAGCCGGCGGAGCAAAAGGCCAAGCAACGTATGTCGAAGAAGCGCGTTCACGAAATTGCAAAAGAGCTCAAGGACCATGGGGTCGAGCTCGACAACAAAGAGGTCGTGACCGAGCTCGTCGCGCTCGGCTACGACGTCAAGAGCCACTCGTCTTCGCTCGAGGACGATCAGGCCACCGCCGCGGTACAGAAGATTCTGGACAAGCGGAAGCCCAAGCAGGCCGCAGCGCCTGTTGCGGCGAAGGGATTCGTGGTGCGCCGCAAGGCCCCGACGGCCCCTTCGTCCACCGATGCAGGTTATGAAGAGGCTCCGGCAGCCGAAGCGCCGCGAGCCGCCGAGCCGCCGGCCGTCGAGGCCCATGCGCGGGCCGCCGAGCCGCCGGTTGTCGAGGCTCCGGTTGCCGAGGCGCCCCGGGCTGCTGCTCAGCCGCCCACCGCCACCACTCCGGAAGCTCCGGCCGCCGAGGTGCCGCGGGCCGCTGCGACGCCTTCCGTTCCCGAGACCCCGGCAGCTGGCGTTCCGCCGGCCGCCCCCGCCGAGGCCCCCCGGGCCGAGGCCCAGCCTGCTGCCGCCGCGGAGCCGTCGCGCCCCGCTACGCAGCCGACCCCCGCTGCCGCCACTGAGGCGCCGCGGGCCGCGGAGCCGCCCCGTGCGGCCATCCCGCCCCCGGCTGCCGCCGTGCAGCCGCCATCCCCTGTCAAGGAGTCACCCAGCTTGTCTACCCGCCCGCCTTCGGCGGTTCCTCCCACTGTCCGGACCCCCTCGGCCCATCCCTCTTCCGGTCCCCATCGGACCTCTTCTCCGGGCGGTCCCGGTGGTCAGGGAGGTCGTCCCGGTGGCCCCGGTGGTCAGGGAGGCCGTCCCGGTGGCCCCGGTGGTCAGGGAGGCCGTCCCGGTGGCCCCGGTGGTCAGGGCCGCGGTGGCCCCGGTGGTCAGGGCCGCGGTGGCCCCGGCCAGTACCAGCAGCGTGGCGGCCCCAGCCAGTACCAGCGCAGCGGTGGCATCCAGTCCACCGGTCCGGTGCGTCCCTCGGCTCCGGGTGGCGCGGCGGGTGGTCAGCCTGGTACTCCCGGTCAGCAGGTGATGGTGGGCGGCGTGCCCCATCAGCAGGTGGTGCAGGATCCGCGCTCGCAGCGTCCCACGGCCACCCAGGCCGTCGTCATCTCGCGCCCGCTCATCCAGGTTCGCCGGGTGACGCCCACGGGCGGCGCGGGCAAGCAGTACCCCATGGCGCCGGGCAAGAGCGCCATCGGCGAGAAGCGTGAGTTCAGGGTCATCCCGGACCACGCCGGCCGCGGCCGTGAGCTCGTTGACGTCTCCAAGGGCAAGGACAAGGAGAAGGCCGGACGCACCAAGCGTGGCCCGGCGGGCGAGGGCGGCCCCTCCAAGCAGGAGATCTCCGATCTGGTGTGGGGCCGCGTCACCATCCCCATCCGCGGCAAGAAGAAGAAGCCCACCAAGAAGGGCGCCAAGACGCAGATCACCCAGATGGCCGAGGAGAAGAAGGTCATCAAGATCCAGGAGGGCATCTCCGTGTCCGACCTGGGCCAGCGCATGGGTGTGCGCACCGTCGAGCTCATCAAGAAGCTGATGGGCCTGGGCAAGCCGACCACGGCCAACCAGGTCATCGACGCGGAGACCACGGAGCTGCTCGCCACCGACTACGGCTGGCGTGTGGAGAAGGCTGGCTTCGAGGTGGAGGACTTCCTGCCCGAGGTGGAGGCGCGTCCCGAGGACGAGCGTCCGCGTCCGCCGGTGGTCACCGTCATGGGCCACGTCGACCACGGCAAGACGAGCCTGCTCGACGCCATCCGCGCTGCCAACGTGGCGGCCGGCGAGGCCGGTGGCATCACCCAGCACATCGGCGCCTACTCGGTGACGACGTCGCGCGGTGACATCACCTTCCTGGATACCCCGGGCCACGAGGCCTTCACGTCCATGCGCGCCCGCGGCGCCAACGTGACGGACATCGTCGTGCTGGTGGTGGCCGCCGACGACGGCGTGATGCCGCAGACGATCGAGTCCATCAAGCAGGCCAAGGCCGCCGAGGTCCCCATCGTCGTCGCCATCAACAAGATGGACGTGCCGGGCGCCAACCCGGACCGCGTGAAGAAGGACCTGGCCAACTACGAGCTCACTCCCGAGGAGTGGGGCGGCGACACCATCATGGTGCCCGTCTCGGCCAAGCAGAAGATGGGCATCGACCTGCTGCTGGAGAACATCGCGCTGCAGGCCGAGGTGCTCGAGCTCACGAGCAACCCGGGCCGTCCGGCGGTGGGCGCCATCATCGAGGCCAAGCTGGAGAAGGGCCGCGGTCCCGTGGCCACGGTGCTGGTGCAGGAGGGCACGCTCCGCGTGGGCGATTCCGTCGTCACCGGGACGCACTTCGGCCGCGTGCGCGCCATGAACAACAGCCGCGGCGAGTCCGTGAAGGAAGTCCTTCCGGGCTACTCCGCCGAGCTCGTTGGCCTCTCGGGTGTGCCCACCGCGGGTGACACCCTCAACGCGGTGGCCGACGAGAAGGCGGCCAAGGAGATCGCCACCCACCGCGCCATGAAGGGCCGCGAGGCGGAGCTGGGCAAGCCCAGCACCCGCGAGACGCTCGAGCAGCTCTTCGCCAAGACCAAGGCGGGCGGCGGCGCCAAGGAGCTGCGGCTCGTCATCAAGGCGGACGTGCAGGGCTCGGCCGAGGCCGTCAAGGAGGCCGTCCAGAAGCTGTCCACCCACAAGGTCCGCGTGGAGATCGTCCACTGGGGTGTGGGTGCCATGACCGAGGGCGACGTGATGCGCGCGGCCGCCTCCAAGGGTCTGGTGGTCGGCTTCAACGTCAAGCCTGAGTCCGGCACCGAAGCCGCGGCGAAGGCCCAGGAGGTGACGCTGCAGACCTACAGCATCATCTACGAGCTCATCGATGGTGTCCGGAAGGCCATGGAAGACCTCCTGGAGCCCATCCGCACCGAGCGCAAGCTGGGTCGTGCCGAGGTCCGCAACACCTTCAACGTGCCGAAGCTGGGCACCATCGCCGGTGCGGCGGTGCTCGACGGTGTGATGAAGCGTGGTGCCTACGTCCGCCTGCTGCGCGACAGCAAGCAGCTGTTCTCTGGCCGCATGGCCTCGCTCCGCCGCTTCAAGGACGACGTGAAGGAAGTCGCCCAGGGCTTCGAGTGCGGTATCGGCATCGAGAACTACACCGATCTCAAGCCCGGCGACATCATCGAGGCCTATGAGATCGAGGAGACGCGGCCGAGCCTGAGCTAGTCCCTCTCCGGCCGCTGTTCTTCACCACCGGATTGCACCCGGTGGCCCGCCGTCCAGGCGTGGTCACCGGGCCCGAAGGTCTTTGTGTCATGTTCGTTTGTGTCGCACGTCTGACCCTGCAGATTCCGGAGAGCGGTTCTCTCAAGGCCAAGCGGCAGGTTCTCCGCCGGATTACAGAGCGGGTGAAAGCCCGGTTCAACGTGGCCGTGGCCGAGGTGGATGACCAGGATCTCTGGCAGAAGGCCACGCTCGCGCTGGCGGTGGTGGGCAATGAACGCCGCCATGTCGACGAGCAGATGGAGAAGATCATCCGCTTTGTGGAGGAGATGTACGTAGCGCCCCTCCTCTCCCGACAGACGGAGATCATGGCCTTCGGGGAGACGCTCTACACCCCCAGTCGGCCCATGCCGGCCAGGCGGGACAAGGCCGGGGACGACGAGGAGTCGGAGGAGTTCGAGGAGGACGGTGAGGAGGCGGGGCCGGAGGCGGACCTGGAGGACCTCATCGCCGGCATGGGCCGTGGAGACCGCTCCATGGCCGAGGCCGAGGGGATGGTGGACTGGGAGCGTCGGCACCAGGGGCAGGAGAGCGGGCGGCCCGTCAAGGGCTCGGAGCGGCAGGGTCCCCTGTCATTGGATGAGGCCCGGGCCCGCGCGCGGAGCCTGCGCAACCCGAGGGATTGGGAGAAGAAATGAGTACCAGCAATCGGCCGGAGCGTGTGGGGCAGGAAATCCAGGTGGCCCTCGGGAGGATGCTCACCCGAGGCGAGCTGAAGGATCCACGCATCGGCTTCATCACCATCACCGGCGTGAAGGTGTCGCCGGACCTGAAGACGGCCCGCATCTACTACTCGATGATGGGCACCGAGCAGCAGCGCAAGGACACCGAGAAGGGGCTCGAGGCGGCCAAGGGGTACATCCGCCGGGAGATCACCGAGGCGGTGAATCTGCGCGTGTCGCCCGAGGTGTTCTTCACCTTCGACGAGTCGCTGGAGCGGGGTGACCGCATCGAGCGGCTGTTGCGCGAGGTGAAGGAGAAGGAGGGCTGGTAGCCGCGCACGGTGCGGTTGCCGGTAGAATCGGAAGCATGAACGGCGTCCTGGTCATCGATAAGCCCAAGGGGCCCACCTCGTTCGACGTGGTGCGGCAGGTCCGGGGTCTGCTCAAGGTGAAGAAGGTGGGCCACACCGGCACGCTGGACCCGATGGCCACGGGGGTTCTGCCCCTGTGCCTGGGTGAGGCGACCAAGGTGGCTGGCTTCATCACCGAGGGCGACAAGGCCTATGACGCCGTGGTGCGTCTGGGCGCGGAGACGGACACCCAGGACGCCGAGGGCAAGGTGGTGGCCGAGGCGCCGGTACCCGCCCTCACCGCGCCCCTGCTGGAGGACGTGCTGGGACGCTTCCGCGGCTCCTTCGACCAGGTGCCGCCCATGTACTCGGCGGTGAAGGTGGGCGGGAAGCGGCTGTACGAGCTCGCCCGCGCCGGCGAGGAAGTGGAGCGCGCCAGCCGCCATGTGACGGTGTACGAGCTGGTGCTGCGCGACTTCAGTGCCAACCAGCTCCGCCTGTCGGTGCGCTGCTCCAAGGGCTTCTTCGTGCGCACGCTCGCCTATGACATCGGCCGGGCGCTGGGTTGTGGGGCCCACCTGGAGGCGCTGCGGCGCACCTCGAGTGGTCCCTTCACCCTGGCCCACGCGCTGCCGCTGGCGGACCTGGCCGAGCTGGCCCGGGAGCCCGAGGCCCTGGCGAAGCGGCTGTTGCCCGTCTCCCAGGCCCTGACGGACCTGCCGGCGGTGCGGGTGAGCGCAGCGGACGCGGTACGGGTGTCCCACGGGGTGCCAGTGGAGGCCCCTGCTCATCCGGGCCGGGTCCGGGTGGTGGACCCCTCGGAGGCGCTGCTCGCCGTGGCCGAGGTGGTGCGCGGCCGGCTGCGCTACCTGCGGGTGCTCGTCTGACCCCTGGAACCTTCCTGGTGGCCTTGGCCTCGGGGCACCGGACTGTCCACTGGTCCGTCTCCAGGCAGGAGATCGGGCGCTTCAGGTTGACCGCCCGCACGGGCGATGCTTATAAGCCCCCGATTCGTTAGTAGGAGGAAGCCCGGTCTGTACCCCTCCGCGGACCGCGGCGACCGCAGTACCCATCCCCCGGAGCGGGCAGAGAGAAGAAGGAAGCACATGTCGGCATTGCATCAGGACCGTAAGGCAGAGGTTGTCGCGAAGTACCGCACCCACGAGAGCGATACCGGCTCTCCCGAGGTGCAGGTGGCCCTGCTCTCCGAGCGCATCACCATGCTCACGGAGCACTTCAAGACGCACAAGAAGGACCACCACTCCCGCCGCGGTCTGCTGAAGCTGGTGGGTCAGCGTCGCCGCCTGCTCGACTACCTGAAGAGCAAGGACGCCAACCGCTACAAGAAGCTCATCGAGGGCCTCGGCATCCGCAAGTAGGCCTGTCGTGAATCGGGGCGCTGGCATTCGTCAGCGCCCCGAGTCGTTAGAAGCAGTCGCAGTACGCAGTTCAGAGGAAGAAGCGGGGCGAGGGAGGAAGCAAGAGAGTGGTGTGGACGGAGGTTTTGGTTTCCGTTCGGACGGGCCGACCCGGCGCAGAACAGGTCGGCCCGCGCGATCAGGGATCAAAGCTCCGGCGCATCCCTCTGGCGCTTCCAAGGCGCCCCCACC
Source organism: Archangium lansingense (assembly GCF_026626635.1). Classification (GTDB taxonomy): domain Bacteria; phylum Myxococcota; class Myxococcia; order Myxococcales; family Myxococcaceae; genus Archangium; species Archangium lansingense. The sequence continues at coordinate 10,217,527 of NZ_JAPNKA010000001.1, read as the reverse complement.
GCAGTCAAGCCGCGGTTGCCCGTATCCGCCTGTTCCAGGCCCGGCGACCGCATTCAACCCTACAGGCCTCGCATCGAGGCGCGTGGGCCCTCACCTTTCTTTTGTCCAAAGGCAGGGCACGCGTCAGCGGGGCCACCAGGAAGTACGAGGCAAACGGATATGCACTTGAAGAAGAGCGTCAAGATTGGCGACACCGAGCTCACCATCGAGACCGGCCACATGGCCAAGCAGGCGGACGGCGCGGTGGTGGTTCGCTACGGCGACACCATGCTGCTCGTGACCGCGGTGAGCGCGCGCGAGAAGAAGGACGTGGACTTCCTCCCCCTCACGGTGGAGTACCAGGAGAAGCTGTACTCGGCCGGCCGCATCCCCGGCAGCTATTTCAAGCGCGAGGGACGCCTGACGGAGAAGGAGACGCTGGCCAGCCGTATCGTGGACCGCTCCTGCCGCCCGCTGTTCCCGGACGGGTACGCCTACGAGACCCAGGTCATCGCGAGCGTCATCTCCGCGGACCCGGAGCACGAGGGTGACATCCATGGCATCACCGGTGCCTCCGCGGCGCTGTGGGTGTCGGACATCCCCTTCAACGGTCCCATCGCGGGCATCCGCGTGGGCCGGGTGGACGGCAAGCTCATCGCCAACCCCACGCGCAAGCAGCGCGAGCTGTCGGACATCGACCTGGTCATGGCTGTCAGCCGTGAGGCCGTGGTGATGGTGGAGGGCGGCGCCGAGGAGGTGAGCGAGGCGGACATGGTGGCCGCGCTCGAGTTCGGCAAGCAGTCGGCACTGCCGGTGCTGGACCTGCAGGACGAGCTGCGGCGCGCGCTGAACAAGACGGTGCGCAACTACGACCGCATCGCCGCGGTACCCGAGGACCTGAAGGCCAAGGTGCGCGCGCTGGCCTGGGACGGCATCGTCCAGGGCTACACCATCAAGGAGAAGGCGGCCCGCTACGACGCGCTCTCCAAGGCCAAGAAGGAGGCCCTGTCCAAGCTCAAGGAGCAGCTGGGCGAGGCCTACACCTCCCAGGTGGAGAAGCACGCCAAGGCGGTGGTGGAGGACCTGAAGTATGAGCACATGCGCACGCTGACGGTGAACGGTGGCCGCATCGGCGGCCGCGGGCACGACAAGGTGCGTGAGATCTCCAACGAGGTGGGCGTGCTCCCGCGCACCCACGGCAGCGCGCTCTTCACCCGTGGAGAGACGCAGGCGCTGGTGGTGGCCACGCTGGGCACCGCCGAGGACGAGCAGCGGCTGGAGCTGCTCGGCGGCATGTCCTTCAAGCGCTTCATGCTGCACTACAACTTCCCCCCGTTCAGCGTGAACGAGACCAAGCCCCTGCGCGGCCCCGGCCGGCGTGAGGTGGGCCATGGCGCCCTGGCCGAGCGCGCGCTGCGCAACATGCTGCCCCCGAGCGAGAAGTTCCCGTACACGGTGCGGCTCGTGTCGGACATCCTCGAGTCCAACGGCTCGTCGTCCATGGCCTCGGTGTGCGGCGGCACGCTGGCGCTGATGGACGCGGGCGTGCCCATCAAGGCCCCGGTGGCCGGCATCGCCATGGGCCTGGTGAAGGAGGGCGAGCAGATCGCCATCCTCTCGGACATCCTCGGCGACGAGGACCACCTGGGCGACATGGACTTCAAGGTGTGCGGCACCTCGAAGGGGATTACCTCCATCCAGATGGACATCAAGATCACCGGTCTGACCACGGAGATCATGAGCCGCGCGCTGGAGCAGGCGCGTCAGGGCCGTCTGCACATCCTGGGTGAGATGCTCAAGACGATGGCCGAGCCGCGCAAGGAGATCAGCGCCTACGCGCCGCGGATTACGACCATCCAGATCCGCCCCGAGTTCATCAAGAACGTCATCGGGCCGGGCGGCAAGGTGATCAAGGACATCATCGCCCGCACGGGTGCCGTCATCAACATCGACGACTCGGGCCGCGTGGACATCGCGAGCTCGAACGTGGACTCGGTGAAGGCGGCCATCGCGATGATCCAGGCTCTCACGCGCGAGGCGGAGATCGGGAAGATCTACACGGGCACGGTGCGGAAGATCGCCGAGTTCGGCGCCTTCGTGGAGCTGTTCCCGGGCACCGACGGCCTCATCCACATCTCGGAGCTGTCCGACAAGCGCGTGAAGAGCGTGTCGGATGTGCTCAACGAGGGCGATGAGGTGCTGGTGAAGGTCATCAGCATCGACAAGACGGGGAAGATCCGTCTGTCGCGCAAGGAGGCCATGGCCGAGCGCGCCGCCACGCAGCAGGGCACCACCCCCGCTCCCGCGGAGGCCGCTCCCGCCCAGTCGCCCGAGGCCACCCAGCCGGGCGCCAAGGCCTGAGCTGCACCCCTCTCCCTCTGGGAGAGGGAGAATCGACGCCCTCTCTTCGCTTTGGCGGGGGAGGGCGTCTTCCGTTGCGGGCTACAGGCGGGAAAAATCCTTCCGCCGGCCCGTGCGTTGATGGGCAGGTCCACCTCCGGAGCCTCCCGTGTCCCAGGGCCCTTTCACCGCGCTCTCGCGTTTCCTCGGCCACTTCCGGTGGGCCTTCATGCCGCTCGGTCTGCTGGCGCTCATCGCCGTGGGCGTCCATGCCGCAGCGGATACGCTCGATGACCGGCTCCTGGCCGTAGTGGACCTGGCCGATGCCGCGTTCGATCGGCTCGTGGGCCGCTACAACCTCACCGCGCCTCTCGTGGACCTGCTCTCCCTGGAGCGGCGCACCACTCTGGCCCGAGCCCTCGCCCTGGCTTGGGAGCTGACGGCGGACCTGGTGCTCGCACTCCCCGCGCTCGGCTACCGCGAGGAGACGCCGTCTCCAGTGCGGTCCTCACTCGCACCTCCGCAGCGCAACACGTGGCGCGCGATGCTCGTGCGCTGCCTGCGCAAGCCCACCACCTTGCGGTGGATTCGCCCTCTGGCCACCGCGCTCGTGGCCGTGGCCGGCGCCTGTACCGTGGCGCGGCTCGTCCAGGGCTCGGTGTACCTCTCGTGGCGCGAGCTGCTCGGTGATGGCGCGGCGGATGTGGCGGCCCGGGGGCTCGCGCTCGCGGCACTGGGGGGACTCCTGTGGCGGCTGGGCTGGCGCGCGGTGCTGCGCAACCTCCAGCACGCGGACGCCGCCTCCGAGCTGCACGCGCGCGGACTTGCACAGGCCTTCGCCTACGGGCTGCCCGGCTCCGCCTTGGTCGCGCCCCTCGCGCTCGCCGCTGCGCTCGATGCCTCTCCCCTGTGGTCCTTCGTGCGCTGAGGAGGACGGCCCATGTTCCCACGCCACGTCCGAGGGTTGCTCGACTTCTCCCTGGCCGTCCTCTGTCTCTGGTGCGCCTGGCACCACACGCCCGCGGGCGCGCTGGTGCGGCGCACCTCGGCCTGGATCTCCGGGGGGCGGAGCACCGCCCGGCCGTTGCTCGCCTACTACGACGGTGTCGTCAGTAGCTCCGGGGTGTCCGCGCCCGCGCTCGCGCCCGTCGCACCACCCCTCCGGCCCTTCACCGACGCGGAGGCGCTCGCGTATGGCACCCACCTGGCGCTCAAGGGGCTCTCACCTGCGGCCCGGGCTCCCGCTTTCGCGCTCGCCGGAGAGTTGGGCATCCCCTCCGACTCCCTGCTGGATGCGGCCCGGGGCCCCGCTGCGGCCCGCAAGCTGCTCGAGTCCCTGGCCAGCGCCTTCCCCCACGAGGAGTCCCGCCTCACCGCTGTCTTCGCCGGCAGTGTCCCGGCCCGCTACGCCGCCGCGCGCGTAGAGGCCGAGGGCGGCGCGCCGACCCTGGAGCGGCTCTCGAAGCAGTTGCCCCCCGGTTTCGAGGACGCCACCGTCGCTGCGGCCCAGGCGCTCGCACTGGCCACGGCCTTCGGTCTCGCGTGGCCCGTGCCGGAGCACACCCCGGTGTCGAGCCCCTTCGGCTACCGCGTTCACCCTGTGCTGGGCACGCGCAAGCTGCATACGGGCGTGGACCTCTCCGTCCGCGTTGGCACCGAGGTGCGTGCGGTCTCCGATGGCACGGTGCGCCGCGCGAGTGAGGACGGCGTGAATGGCCGGGTCCTCATCCTCGACCATGGCCGCGGCGTGACGACGGCCTACTGCCACAACTCGGAGCTGCTGGTCCGGCCGGGGCAGCGCGTGACGCGTGGCGAGCTCATTGCTCGCTCGGGCAACACGGGCCGCTCCACTGGGCCCCACCTGCACTACCAGCTCGAGCTGTCCGCGCAGCCGGTGGACCCATTTCGCTTCCGTCCCAGGTCCGGTCCCGTGGCGAATGAGGCGGCACGCTAGCGGGCCGAGAACTCGCATCTTGGCCACATCGTGCTACTTCATCCCACATGACTTCGTCCGTCAGCGTGAGGGTCCGCCGCGTGCGCGCCCATCCCGAGCCGTTGGCGCTGCCGCGCTACGAAACCGAGCTCGCCGCGGGGATGGATCTGCGAGCGGATATTGATGGGGAGCTGACCCTCGGTCCCCTGGAGCGCGTGGCGGTGCCCACGGGCCTGGCGCTGGCGCTGCCCGCTGGCTACGAGGCGCAGCTCCGGCCCCGTTCGGGACTGGCGCTCAAGCACGGCATCACCCTGTTGAACTCGCCAGGTACGGTGGACGCGGACTACCGGGGAGAGGTGAAGGTGCTCCTGGTCAACCTCTCCTCGCAGCCCTTCACCCTCCGGCGCGGCGAGCGCATCGCCCAGCTCGTGGTGGCACCGGTGTCCCAGGTCTCCCTGGTGGAACTGACGGTGCTGGACGACACCGAGCGGGGAGAAGGTGGCTTCGGCTCGACGGGCCGCTGAACTGGCGTTCCTTGCCCCATGTCGGCGCGGCAGGTTAAGACCCTCCGCGGGTGCCTTCTGGAGGCCCCGTAACAGCCCCCCACCTCCGGGAGTCCGACCGCTGTGCTCTGCTACCGCTGCGGCAGCAATGTCCCCGACAACAGTGAATCCTGCGCCACCTGTGGACTGAAGCTCACGGGCGCGGCGGCGGGAAGTGGCACGCGCCGCCGAGGGGCGAGCGTGGAGGCCCCCTACAAGCCCGGTGACGTCTTCGCGAAGCGCTATGCCATCCGCGAGGTGCTCGGCCCCGGCCCGGTAGGTCACGTCTTCCGCGCGCTCGACCAGGAGATGGACGTCGAGGTCGCGCTCAAGGTCATCAACCCCCGGTTGGTGCAGATGCCCGAGGAGCGCACCCAGTTCTCCTTCGCGCTGCGCCAGGGCAAGAAGCTCACCCACCCCCACCACGTGCGCGTCTACGAGGAGGGCGAGGAGCGCAACCGGCCCTACTTCACCACGCAGCTCCTGGAGGGCATGACGCTGCGGCGGATGATGGAGCAGCGCGCGGCGCAGGGGCAGCACTTCTCGGCCAAGGAGGTGGCGCCCCTCCTGGCGCAGCTCGTCGAGGCCCTGAACACGGCCCACAAGTACGGGCCGCACTCGAACCTCAAGCCCGAGAACATCATCGTCCTGCCAGACATGCTGAAGGTGACGGACTACGGGCTGGCGCTCGGCATTCCCCGGCTGCCCTTTGTCCAGGCTCAGAAGGTCTGGCGAGTGGCCAGCTACGTCGCCCCCGAGTACGCGGAAGGTGGCGAGCTGGATACGCGGATGGACCTCTACTCGCTCGGCGTCATCCTGGGCGAGCTGCTCACCGGCCAGACGCCCGAGGACGGGGAGGTGCCGGAGCTGCAGGCCCATGACCCCGAGCTGCCGCCCGGAGTGGAGGCCCTCTACCGGCGGACCATCAACGCCAATCCGCTCGCGCGCCCCAAGACGGCGAGCGAGTTCCTCGCGGAGTTCACCGCGGCCCTGTCTCGCCCGAGGCCGCCGGGTGCGGTGAAGCCCGCGGCGGGAGCGCAGGCCCCCGCGGCCGCCCGCCCACGTCCGAAGCCGGTGCCCTTCAGCCTCACCGCCCAGCTGGCGACGGCCTCGCCCCTGAGCTCGGACATGCTGCCTCCGCCTGTTCCCACCGCCGAGCTGCCGGCCCTGGCGGCCCCGACCATTCAGGTGCCTGTGGTGGGCGGCAGCCCCACGCTGGAAGAAGTCCCCAAGGTCACCCGCCAGGCGGTTCCCGTGTCGGGCTCGCCGACGCTCGAGGTGCCCCGCGTGGACTCCGGGCCCACCGAGCTGCTCACCTCCGAGAGCATCGAGCAGCGGCTCGCCTCGAAGGCCAAGGAGGACGCGCGCACGCTGGCTGCCACCCAGCCGCTCGACTCAGCGACGCTCGCGGCGATGATGGGGCGGTCTCCCAAGCCCGCCTCAGCTCCGGCCCCCAAGCCACGCCCGGCACCGGCCCCTCCGACACCGGCCGCACGTGCGGAGCCTCGGTCCGAGGCGCATGCGGCTCCCGTCAAGGTACCTCCCCGGAGCGTGCCCGCGACGCCAGCGCCCCGCTCTCGCTCCTCCACGGTGACGCTGGTCCTGCTGACGCTCGCGGGGCTTGCCCTGGGCGCGGCGGGGGGATACTGGCTGCTGTTGAAGATCCGCCAGGGCGCTCATCCGGCCCCCGCGGCGCCCACGTCTTCGCAGGGGGAGACGAGATGAGGCGGTGGGGGTGGCTTGCCCTTCTGGTGCTGGTGTTCCCACTGGTGGCCGCTTCGGAGCAGGCGCGGCCTCGCGTCGTGGTGGTGAAGTCCGCCGGGCTCGCTCCCTACGCGGCGGTGGTGGCCGGCTTCAGCGCCGAGGTGCGCGCCGAGGTCGCGGAGGTGACGCTGGAGGACAGTGCCCAGGCGGCAACCCGGGCCTTCCAGCGCATCGCCACGCAGAAGCCGGCGCTGGTGTTGGCCATTGGCCCGCTGGCTGCCAACACCGCTCGCCGCACCTTGGGCACGCAGGTGCCGGTCCTCTTCGCCATGGTGCCCTACTACGAGAAGTACGGCCTGGAGGGCCCCAACATCACCGGCATCGCGCTCACCAGCGACTTCCGCCCCGAGCTGGCCGCCCTCAAGTCCCTGGCGCCCTCGGCGAAGCGGGTGGGCATCCTTCATGACCCCCGCTTCTCCGCCGGGCTGGTGGAAGCGGCGCAGTCGGCCGCGGGCCCGTTGGGTCTCTCCATCGTGCCGCTCGAGGCCGATGCGCAGGCCAAGGCGGAGAAGGTGCTCGCCGGCTCGAAGGACAAGGTGGACGCGCTGCTGATGGTGGCCGACAAGACGGTGGGCAACGCCGCCGTCGTCCAGGAGCTCATCGCCTTCGCTACTGCTCAACGCCTGCCGCTGGTGGGTCTCACCCCCAGTCAGGTGAAGGAGGGCGCCACGCTCGCCCTCGCTCCCAGCCCCACCGCCATCGGGCAGCAGGCGGGCCGGCTGGCCAACCGCATCATCCATGAGAAGGTCGACCCCGGTGCGCTGGCTGTCTCCCAGCCCGAGGGGATGGACCTCGCCGTCAATCTCTCCGCCGCCAGCAAGCTGGGAGACTCCAGGGACGTGGTGCTGGAGTTGCTCCGCTTCGCGGCCAAGCGGGACTTCCCCGTGAGGGTCTTCGAGTGATTCCGCGTTACAGCCGTAAGGAGATGTCTTCCCTTTGGTCCGATGTGGCCCGTCTGCGCCGTTGGCGCGATGTGGAGCTGGCCGCGTTGGAAGGCATGGTGGAGCACGGCATCGCGCCGCGCGAGGCGCTGGATGACTGCCTCGCCCGCGCCGGTGACTTCACCGAGGCGGATGCCGCCCGCATCGAGGAGATCGAGCGCACCACCAAGCACGACGTCATCGCCTTCCTCACCTTCATGGAGGAGCGCATCGGGCCGAGTGCTCGCTGGCTCCACCTGGGCATGACGTCCTCGGACGTGCTGGACACCTCGCTGGGCCTGGTGCTGCGCGATGCGGTGGACCTCATCCTCCAGGGCGTGGGGCGCGCCATGGCCGCGGTGGAGAAGCGCGCCTTCGAGCACAAGCGCACGGTGATGATGGGCCGCAGCCACGGCATCCACGCCGAGCCCATCACCTTCGGGCACAAGCTGGCCATCTGGTACGACGAGCTGCGCCGCGCCGAGACCCGCTTGCTCCGGGCCCGCGAGGTCATTGCCGTGGGGAAGATCTCCGGCGCGGTGGGCACGTTCGCGCACCTGCCTCCCGCCGTGGAGGTGTTCGCGTGCAAGAAGCTGGGCCTGTCACCAGCGCCGGCCTCCAGTCAGATCGTCCAGAGAGATCGGCACGCTGAGTATTTCTCCGCGCTGGCGCTGCTGGGCGCGAGCATCGAGAAGTTCGCGGTGGAGATCCGCCACCTGCAGCGCACCGAGGTCCGTGAGGCCGAGGAGCACTTCACCGCGGGCCAGAAGGGCTCGAGCGCGATGCCGCACAAGCGCAACCCCATCCTGTCGGAGAACCTGACGGGGCTGGCGCGGCTGCTGCGCGGCTACGCGGTGAGCGCACTGGAAGACGTGGCGCTCTGGCACGAGCGCGACATCTCGCACTCCTCGGTGGAGCGGGTGATTGGCCCGGACGCGACCATCGTGGCCGACTTCATGCTGCACCGCTTCGCCGGGCTGATGGAGAACCTGCGCGTCTACCCCGAGCAGATGCAGAAGAACCTGGAGCTGCTGGGCGGGGTGGTGAACTCGCAGCGCCTCTTGCTGGAGCTGGCGCGCAAGGGGATGGATCGCCAGGCTGCGTACGTCATCGTCCAGCGCAACGCCATGCGCATGTACGAGCAGGGCGTGTCCTTCCGGCAGGCGCTCGCGGAGGACCAGGACTTGCTCAAGGTGATGACGTCGAAGGAGATCGAGGACTGCTTCTCGACCGGCTACCACACGCGGCACATGGACGACATCTTCCAGCGCGTGTTCGGCCGCAGCGAGTAGGGGGGCGGAGGGGTGCGACCACGCCGGGTTCGGGATTCTGATATGGTCGCGCCCGATCATGAACGCCAATGCGACATCCGTGTCGCGGATCGCTGGTCCTGGAGCGGATAGCTCGCCTCATTCTCCAGCTGGAATGCGTCGGCACAACGGTTGCACGAGGTCGCCGACCACATGACTGGCCGTGCTGTGAAATTCAGGCAGAGGGTGAGTGACGCGGGCCGGGTGGCGCTGTTGGGCGTGCTGCTCTCCGGCTGCGTCACCGTGTACCAGCCGCTCAGCTCATTGCAGCGCCCGGCGATCGTCGATCCGCAGCTCGCGAACTTCGAAGGCATGCGCCTGCTCGTGCGCTGCATCCCGGGGGACTACCTCAAGGTGCCCGCCGCCGAGCTCCTCTGCCGCAGGGTCGGCGCACTGTTCCGAAACCAGGGCGCGAAGGTCGAAACCGATGTGCCACGCCATGGCAGATCATCGCGGAGCCTCGAAGAGAGCGCCCAGCCCGACCTGGTCGTCGACCTGTCGTCGCGGCTCCTCCACAAGGAGAGCAGCGGCCCGTTGTGGGCGCTCACGGTACTCACCGCCACGATCGTGCCGGCCTACACGGAGTACAGCGTCGCGCAGGACGTGACCATTCGCGACGCGAGCGGGTTCCTGCTCGCATCCGACAGCCTGAAGGCGCGCTTCATCGAGTACTTCGGCGCCGGAATATGGGGCGTGAACTGGGCGCTCGACACCCTCGTGCGCCCGCCGGAGGAGGAGCTCTCGGGTGATGCGCCAGCGCGGGACTTTTCGCGCGACTTCTACGCCCAGCTGAGCCAGCTCGCCTTCAACGCGCGGGTCCGGTCCGACGTACTGCGCTCGTTCGAGCCTCTTCCCCGGAGCGGGGGCCAACAGCGCCAGACGGGCGTGGAGCGGTAATGGAAACCCTGCTGGCCTTCTTCCTGGTGCAAATCGCGGTGTCCGGGGGGCAGCCGTACGACCCCGCGCCCGGCGTCTGGAACGACAAGTCAGAGGCGCGGAACCTCGACTGCTCGCGCGTGAGCCAGCAGCGGGCGCATGAGCTCCATCCGGGCGAGATCCCCGCGCCGCTCGCGCGCCTGGCGAACCAGGAGTCCGAGGCGCTCATCTGCACCCGGCTCATCATGCGCAATGGAGAGCGGCCGGAGCGCGACGAAGTCATCCTCGCTTCGCTGCGCAAGTCGGTGGGAGAGATCGCCGAGGTCGCCAGCGCGCTGGGGCCGGGTAAGCTCACCTGGCACGTCGACGCCTTCTATCCCCAGCCCGAGGTGGCGGCGAAGATCTCGGTGGCGGCGCGCATCGAGCTCGCCGAGCAGGGACGCAGGGTCTCCGACAAGGTTCCGGTCCTCGCCGCTGGAGATATCGCGGTGCTCGGCCGGATGGCGCCGAAGGAGGCCTATCCGCTGGCGTGCAAGCGCTACTTCGCTCAACGCGCGCTCGGCGAGAACGACGCATTCCTGGGGATCATGCTGATCGACGCACGGGAGACGCAGCTCCACGCCGGACTGTGCCTGAACGGAGAGTGGAGGTGGCTGCGATGAGGCCGGCGCTTCTCGCCCTCACGCTCGCGCTGGTCTCCTCGTCGTCGTGGGCGGCGGACCCGGCGATCGCCGAGGCGCAACGGGCACAGATGGAGAAGCTCCGCGCGGAGGTGGCAGGGCAGATCCAACTGCAGGCGTACGACCTGCTCGACGAGCTCGTCTACGGCTGGACGCGGCAGCCGGTCTTCGAGCTGGAGACGCCGGTGGTGCTCGCCGACGTCACCGTGCCGGTGGGCTTCGGCAGTGGACTGGCGGCCCTGATCGAGAACCACTTCGCCGACCTGGTGGTGAAGAACCCGCGCACCCGGCTGACCCTGGCGCACTGCCCGCAATGCACGGCGGTGATGGTGCACTCGGGCTCGAAGGGGACGATCGTCTCCCGCGGCGTGGACCAGCCGGAAGCGCTAGCCGCCGCGGGCGCGCTCTCCGGTGCGCGCCATGCGATCTTCCTCGACTTCGAGGCGGAAGGCAGCGCGCTGGTGCTGCGCGCCCGCATCACCTCGCTGGAGCCGGCGCTTCCGATCATCCACGCGCGGACCCTCTCGACCTCCACATCGTCACCGGCGCTGCTGCGCTCGGGGGACCAGCTCAAGAGCGCGGCCGAGGCGCGGAAGGAGTACCTCGATGCCCTCCAGGGCCGCGGCGTGTTCACCGTGCCGCTGCGCATGGCGGTGCGGAGCTACGGCTCGCCCCCCGACACGGGCACAGTCGCGGCGATGCCCTTCATCTGGCTACAGGCCGGGACCGAGGTGGCGCTCACCCAGGCGCGGGCCTGGACCGGCACCTTCTCGGTGGGCGTCACCTGGATGCCCCAGCTGCACACGGGCTTCATGGCGCAGGCGCGCATCTCCCGCCTGCTCACCGGCTCGGTTGCATCGCTCACCCGGCCGGATCTCTACGTCTTCCTGGGCGGCTCCGTGATCTCCATCCACGGGCAGGGGGCGCGGGTGTTCCAGAACAAGGTGCTGAACCTGGAGGATGTCCTCACCAACATCCCGGAGCTGCTCGTCGAGCCCCACGCCACCTTCGCCGCGTTTCCGATCGGGCTCGAGCTGCGCGTCGGGAACCGCATCGGGGCTTCGGTCTTCCTCGAGTCCGCGCCGGCGCTCAACGATGCGCCCTCGGTCGGTACCTACCTGAACCTGCTCGATCTCCTGAAGTTCCACACGCTGGGCGCGGAGGTGACGTTTTGCTTCTGAAGCGCCTCGCACTCCTCGCCGCGTTGCTGCCGGCCGTGGCCCTCGCCCAGCGTGACACCTCGCGCGAGGCGCTCGCCCGCGTGGAGGAGACCCTCACCCTGCGCCTGGAGGAGGGAGGGATCGCGTTGAAGGACGTGACTCCCGCCATCGTGGTGAGCGCCTCGCCGGCTTTCGAGGAGTCGAAAGCCTGGTACCCGACCGCTGCGCTGCAGACCCTGGTTCGCGTGTTCGGCTCCGCCGCGCTCCGTTCCTGCGAGGCGTGCATGGCGCCGCGCCTGTTCGTGGAGGAGGGCCGGCTCGAGCAGTTCACGACCGCGCTGGGTGCAGCGGAGATCATCCGGCTGGACGAGAACGCACGTGGAAAGGCCCCGCCGGCCCGGGTGGCGATCTGGCTCGACGAGACGCCGGAGGGCGTTTCGTTGCGCATCATCGATCTGCACAACAGCCGCATCGTGTTCGTGCAGAACTTCGACCCGGGGCTCACCGAGATGGCCCGCACCCGCCGGAACTTCACCCTCACCGAAGAGCTGGAGAGGCGCGCGCGGGGAGACAGCCTCACCCACACGTTCCTCGACGTCACGGTGTACCCCGGCCAGCACGTCTCCCTGGATTTCGCGGAGCAGTGGGGCGACACCAACGCGAACCTCGCCGGCTTGTCCCTCTCCGCCTACGATCCGCTGATTGGCGTAGGAGGCGCCTACTACCGCGTCATCCCCAGCGCGCTGAACCTCACGGTCGGCGGTAAGATCCTGCTGAGCGTGCCCACGGCCGTCGCCAGCGGCATCAGCGGCGAGTCGGTCCAGCTCATCGACCCGCTGCTGACCGCCGTCTTCGTGGTGCGCGTGCCGATCGCCAGCTCGAACTACGGCATCACGTTCACCGCGTCCACCAACGGGAGGATCGGCGTTGGGATCTCCCTCATGAACATCACCGCCCTGCCGTTCCTGCCATGAACCGACTCCTGCTCATCCTGCTGCCGCTCCTGGCCTCCGCTTGCGCGACGCGGAACTACACCTATTACCTGGTCGAGCCGGCGCCGAAGAAGCCCGAGGCGCTCAAGGAGGAGGGGACGCTGGTGCGGCCCTTCGGCTTCGGCTCGACCACGGTGATGAAGGTCCGCTGGAACGACGGCAACCTGATGACCGAGGTGGACGTGCCCATGCTGGCCTCGGGTCAGCGCATCGTCATCGAGCACGGCGCGGGCAACGGTGACGTGAAGACGCTCCCCGCCAGCCGGGTGGTGCCACCGCCGCCCTCCGCGGCGGACAAGGCGCTCATCGAGGCCTACCGGGCGCGTGGCCTGCGCATCGACGAAGGGGCCGCGGAGGTGAGCATCACCCGCGCGCGCACCTTGATGGAGCAGGCCAGCCGCGAGGGCAACTACCACCTGGCTCTCGAGTGGTGTGAGACCGTGTTGGCACGCTACAAGACGCACCCCGAGTTCCTTCGGGCCAAGGGCTCGCTGCTCCTGATGATGGGGGAGCGCGAGAAGGCCGTCGAAATCTATGAGCAGGTCGAAGCCATCGAGAGTGATCCGGGCGTCCGCAAGAAGCTCGAAGAGCTCCAGCGTCAGCAGTAACAGGAGAAGCACCTCGTGCAGATCATCGGTTTCGTGTTGTTGGGCTTCATCATCTGGTACGGGTTCAAGGATCGCAGCGACGCGGTGATCTCTGCGTTCGACGCCCACGCGCTGGTGATGGTGCTGGTCGGGTCGTGCTCGGCGGTGCTGGTGAGCTCCAGTCACACCACCGCGTGGCGCACCCTCCTGTGCCTGCGCGAGATGCTCCCCGGCCTGGCGCTGTTCGGCCGGAGCACCCGGGCGATGGAGGTCGAGCGCAATCAGCTGTCCGCGCTGTGGCGCGACGGCAAGCGCAGCCAGGCGGTCGATCTGGCCGCCAACAGCCGCTTCCCCGCGGTGAAGCAGATGCTGGAGTTGATCCTGAACCGGGCGAACGAGGCCTCCAGCAACAAGACCTTCACCGAGCTGCGGCACGAGGAGATCAGCCGGTGGCAGCCGGCGATCCACAACTGGGAGATGCTCGCCAAGCTGGGGCCGGCGTTCGGCATGGTCGGCACCATCACGGGCATGATCCAGCTCTTCCGCAACATGAGCTCGGAGAACCTCAACATCGGCGCGTCGATGTCCCTGGCGCTGCTGGCGACCCTGTACGGCGTGGCGTTCGGCGCCGGCGTGGCCGGGCCCATCGGGCACTATCTCAACGGGCTGCTCGACGACCGCCTGGGGCTCCTCGAGCGGTGCGAGAAGAGCGTCAACGAGATCGTCTCTCGCGGCGAGCGGTGAGGGTGAGCCATGCAAAGACGGAAAGCGGGGCATGAGGAGAGCTGGCTGCTCAGCTATGCGGACCTGATCACCAACCTGCTGCTGTTCTTCGTGGTGCTGCTGACCGCGGCGAACTTCAACAAGATGAAGATGCAGCAGATCGCCCAGAGCATCTCCGGCAAGGAGAGCCCGGCGAGCCTGGAGTCCATTCGTAAGGAGCTCGAGCAGCAGATCGCCGCCAAGAACCTGCAGGAGCTGGTGACCACCACGGTGACCGAGGCGGGGCTGGAGGTGTCGCTCAACTCCGGGCTCGTGTTCGACTCGGGGAAGGCGAAGATCCGGCCGGAGTTCGACGAGACCGTGGCGGCGATGCTGAAGGAGCTCTCGCCGTACTCGTCGCAGTACCACTTCGCGGTCGAGGGGCACACCGACTCGACACCGATCGTGAGCGGTGGGCTGTTCGCGAGCAATTGGGAGCTCTCCAGCGCGCGCGCCATCGTGGTGAGGCAGCGGCTGGAGGAGGTAGGGATCGAACGCTCGCGCATCCGTGTCGAGGGCTACGCCGAGACGAAGCCGCTCCCTGAGCAACTGCTGAAGGGCCTGAGCGAAGACGAGCGCCTGGCCCGGCACCGCCGTGTCGTCGTGAGGATCTACTGATGAGAAGCTTCGCCGTCCTCGTCGCCTGGGTCGCGTTGAGCTCCGTGGCGGCAGCTCAGACCCAACCCCCGACCGGCACCAGCCTCCCTGACGCGCCGACGCCGGTGCCGCAGAGCCATGTCCCCGCGCCCGTCCTCCTGGAGCTGCGCACGCTCGAGAGTCAGTTCGATCTCGCGCTGGCACAGGACTGTGCCCCCGAGCGCTGCTTCTCCAAGGGCTGTGTCTACCGCGACCACGTCACCGTCGACATGCCGCGCACCAGCTCGATGCCCGGGCTCGGTCAGAGCGAAGGTCCCGGCAGCGTGCCGCCGCAGGAGTACCTGACGCAGGCTCAGTGCGAGTTCACCCACGAGAAGTCGGTCCCCACCCAGGATGTCCAGGCCCTGGTCCGGCGCCTCGAGCAGCGGCTGTCGAAGGGTTGGCTCAAGGTGAAGGTCGGCCGGCAGATCCTCCAGCCGATCTCTCCGGGACTGCGCGAGTCTCCGCCTCCGGCCGAGCCCCCGAAGCCGCCGGCGCCGGAGCCGGTGGTCGAGGAGAAGCCGGTGGAGCCGGCGCCGCCGACGACGTGGGAAGCTGACGTCGCGCTGCGGGAGCTCTGGGTCAGCCTGCTTCCGCACTTCTCGTGGATGATCGCGTTGGTCATGTTGACGGTCGCGGCGCTGACCATCATCTGGGCCCTGCGCCGCCTTGGGCGCGAGACGCTCGAGGAGAAGGCGCTGGCGGCGCAGCTCGCGGCGGGTTCGCTCGACAAGGCGGCGGAGGCCGAGACACCCCCGAGCGCCGGGGAGCCGTCTGCGGACGGGGCGGACCCGGCGCCTTCCCAAGGGGACGTGGAGGCCGCGTTCGTCACGGCCCAGCAGCAGCTGTGGAACGAGCGGATCGCCCAGGCCGAGCTGGCCAAGGACGAGAGCGTGGTGGTGGAGCTGCTGCGCGACTGGCTGAAGGCCGGCGAGTTCGAGCTGCTGGCCAAGGCCATCTTCGTCTTCGGCGATCGGCTGTCCCTGGCCTTCACCTCGGACGGTGAGCTCGCCGTCCGCAAGGTGGAGTTCGCCGGGTATTTGAAGACGGTGGACGAGAAGGCGCTGCTCTCGGACGCGGAGTTCTTCCGCTTGCTGAACCAGCACGCCATCTCCTCCACGCTGATGGCCCAGGCGGACGCCGAGGTGTACCGCAGCCTCCGCGAGGAGTTTGGCTCCAACGGCGTGGCGCACCTGATCGAGAGCCTGTCGCCACGTCATGGGGCGCTGCTGTTCGGGCACGTGCCCACCGACTGCCAGCAGGACGTGGCGCGGATCATGCCGCCCGAGCTGCGGGTGCAGGTCGCCAACGAGCTGCTCGCGTCCAACCGCATCTCGAAGGAGGAGACGGTCCACCTGTTCGAGGTGCTCGACGCCGCGCGCGCGGGGAAGCCGCTTCCCCCGGCGCCTCCGGCCCAGGGCATCCTGGACCGTGGCCGGCAGTTCGACGCTGCCGGTGCGCTCTCGGTGCTGTTGCCGCTGCTCGAGTCCTCCGAGCGCGGTGTGCTGTTCACGCGGGCGCTGGGGCGCTCCGGCGGGACGCTGCCGCTCTGGTACCAGGACATCCTCTACGGAGACATGCTGCTCAAGCTGCCCGACGAGCTCCAGAGGGACCTGCTGCTCGACGTCGACGTCCGGGGGCTCGCCGGCTGGTCTTCGGTGCAGCAGCCCGCGTGGCAGGAGAGCTTCATCGCGCGGCTCGCGCCAGCGATGCAGAGCGCCATCCGCGCCAACATGTCGTTCGTCTCGCGTGAGGAGCAGCTCAGGGCCGCGCGGCGCGGCCAGAACGAGTTGATCTCCGCCGTGAAGAAGCAGGTCGCGCGAGGGAAGGTCTCCTTCGCGGAGATCATCACCTAGGTGGGGTGGACGGGATGGACCGCGCGCGCCTGCTGATCATCGGGGTCACTGCCATCGCGGTCGCCGCCTGCGAGAAGGTGCCGATCGTCGACATCAACGCGGGCTTCTCGCTCGCGGACGTGGCCTGGTTCGAGGAGGAGAACACGCTCTTCGTCTTCTACCAGGCCAACGCCGAGCAGGGACTGGGGCCCGAGAGCCAGCTCGAGCTCACGGTCCGTACCGATCACTTCGAGCTGCCCTGGACGCCGCTGTCACAGCTCGACACGGTTCACACCCACGTTCCGGTCGACTGCGGCCCCAAGAGCGTGTGCGGCAGCACCAGCCTGGCGCTTGGCGAGCGGCCGCGCGACGTGAGGTTGCGGCTGCGCTACCACCGGGCCGGCGAGATGACGCTGAACGCGCCCGTGGCCCTCAACATCATCGGCAGGGGGGCAGCGCACACGAACCGGAGCCTGCTGGTGTACGGCGTGTTCGACGAGACCAACACGCACGTGCAATGGCGCGCCCGGCACCAGTTCCCGACGCTGCGGAACCACGACGTGCAGAAGTACGGGCTGCGGCGCCACTTCTCCATCGCCGACCGGCGGCACGGCGCCATCGCCGCGAACTTCGGCGAGAACCCGTACGGCTACGGTTCGGTTCAGAGCTGTCCGGGAGCGCTGCCGTCGCTGGACTTCGGACCGGTGGAGACCACCGAGCGAGCCGTGTTCGACGTGGGTTCGCTTCCGCTGTCGGCGTCCGAGTCCCCGGTCGTCTGTGCGCGCTCGACCGTCACCGATGCAAAGGGGGGCACCTTCGAGGCGGTGGCGCTGGCGCGAAAGAATCCGCAGGTTCGCCCGGCCTTCCCGGTCCTGCGCAGCCCGATCACCGAGAACACGCCGATCAAGTTCATGTTGCGCCCGTGCCGACGGGAGATCTCCTCGCCGCATTACGCGATGCAGGAGCAGCGCCTCTTCCTGGAGGACGCTTCGGAGATCTGCATCGACAACTGGAATGCTCCCGGGTTCGTCGACGAGCTCGCCACCCAATTCCGCACGCGGATCGATCAGGTGCGGACGCAGGGGCGGGACATGGTCCTCGTGCTGGGTTTCCATCACGACGACACGACAGGCCGGCTGGGCACCGTGCTCGAGGAGGCGCTCCAGAGAGTGCTGCCCTTCGAGCGGGACAAGAGCTCGCCGCGCGTCACCGGTGCCTTCGTCTATGACAGCGTGGCGCACGTCGTCGCGCGCCCGGAACTTCGGCGACTGGTGTTGTGGTGCCCACCCAACCACACGGTTGACGACCTCGACGAGGTCCCAGTAGCAGCGTCGAGCACCTGCCCCGCGGTGTCGGAGCGCCCCGACCTCGAGCTCGGGCCGTTCCGCTTCAATCAGATCCCGATCCTGGCGACCCGTGCGCAGTACCTCCGGTTCATCCAGAAGTACTCGGAGGCCCAGGCGGGGAGGATGACCTCGATGTCGTTCCGGGCTCCCGAGCACACGCCGCTCTCCGTCAACATCCCGATCGGAGAGTTCGGGATCGCGACCTTCTACAACAACGAGATCCTCACGGCGGAGCCGGGCGATGCGTTCTCCTATTGCCCGGACGCGGACAAGAGGCGGATTGTGTTCCGCCTCCCGGGTTCGCCGACGCCGATGGGGCTCGAGGTGCTTCCCGAGCTGCACCAGTTGGCCCCGCAGCCCGCGTATGCGCTCGGGCTGTTCTGGGACTTCCCGTTCCTGTTGAAGGCGCAATACGAGAGCTATCTCGCCGGATCCGTGACGGCCTACTCGTTCAGCGTGCCGTTCGGAATTGTCAGCTCCAACGAGGAGACCTGGGCAAGCGGGCTGTGGACGACGGGAGAGTTCCCCATGGGCGACATCCTGGCGCAATGCACGCGCTTCTGTGATCACCCGACGTTCGATTCGAGCGTCACCTACAACGTACAGGCGCTGTTCCGGGATGCCTACCGCGTGCAGTGCTATCGCCCGATGTTCCCGCGACCGGGTGACGGAGGCTTCCCTCATGATCCGTAGCCTCTTCGTCCTCCTCGTCCTCTTCGTCCTCTCGTTGCCGCGCGCCGTGCTGGCGGAGGAAGCGCAGGCCCCGGAAGCGCAGGCCCCGGAACCGTCCCCTGCCGACTCCGAGAAGACCGACGACACGTTGGAGGGCTTCCGCACGCCGCTCGACGCGCTCACCGAGCGGGAGATTGGCGCAGCCTCGAAGTCGGTGCGTTTCGACTGGCGGAAGTCCACCATCGGGTTCGGGCTGATTGGCAGCGAGCTCCTCGAGCGAAACAACTTCGGCAGCACCCGCCTTGGGCTCATGGCGCGCAAGCCGTTCGGGAGCTTCGTGGGGGAGGTGGCCATTACCCGCGCGTTCACCTGGGGAACCGACAGCACCGAGAAGCTGGCGCTCACGCCGTACCGCCAACACGGCCGCCCCAGCCGCTTCGAGCTCGACATCAACGTCGGGTATCCGTTGGCGGAGGGCGTGGTGACCGCGCTGCCTGGCTTCTTCCCCGCGACCGAGCTGGTGTTCTCTGCCAACGCTGGCTTCCGCTACCTCTTCTACCCGGGGGCGATGGGGGGCATGAAGTTCCAGGACGTCGCCACCTCGCTCCTCGCGCCGCGCCTCTCCGACCACGAGCTGGCGCAGCTCGAGTCCTCGCGGCCGGGCGGCATGCAGATTGACCCTGCCCGGTATGGCCTCCTCGCGGGGCTCTCTGTGGACGTGTACTTCGGGTCCGGAGGTTTCCTTTCGCCGCGGGCGATGATGGCCGTGCCGCTGTTGGGCGTCGTCACCGGAACAGGCCTGGGGTTCTGGTGGGAGCTCTCGCTCGCGTTGGGCTGGACACTCTGATGCGCTGGGTCGTCGCCATCGTCGCTGCTCTGTTGTCGAGCGCCGCGGCCGCGGAGGCGACGGCGTCCAGACAGACCGTGGTCTTCTACAACGCGCGCCTCGCGCTCCGGGACGGCCGTCCGGAAGACGTGCTCAAGCTGTGGCTGCTTCGCAACAGCCTTCTCCAGCAGGGCGAGCGCCCGCGAGATGATCCGGAATTCCGCTCCGTGGTGTGGGCAGCGCTCGGAAGCCTCGGGCTGTGCCAGGACGGGTTCGAGGATGACGAGCGAGAGGGCGCGGGCCTTTGGCCGCTGGGGCTGCACAACATGGTTGTCCACGGGCTCAGCAGAGGCCCGGCGCCCTCGAGGCCCGCGCCGTGGGACGTCTTCGAGGTCGGGCGCCAGCAGCGATTCATCTCTCTGCGGGACGTGCTCTCGGCGGAGGAGCTGCGTTCCGTGACCTTCTCCCGAACCGACTGCCTGCTGCCAGCCACCATGGCGCTGCGGTTCGGACGGACCCTGTTCCTCGACCTCGAGGAGCGACTGAACGCGGGCTGGCTCCTGCGCGATCTGCTGGTGACATCGCGCGCCACCCTGGTGCGGGAGAAGGTCCGGAACCTGTCGGTGGTGGAGGCGCGCATCTTCGATCTCGACCTGGTGCTCGCGGACCTGGAGGCGCGCAAGGCGCGCGGCAATGCTCGAAGCATCGCGCAGCAGGCCCGGGTGGTCGGCGTCTCCGCGGCAGGCGCGGCGGAGCTCCGGAGCAAGCTGGAGACCTTCCCCGAGGACTCGCCGCAGGCGGCGTTCCTTCGACGAAGCCTGACCTGGACCCCGGGGGAGTGGCTGGCGCTGAACCGGGAGCGGCGGCTGTTCCTGTTCGCCCGGGCGCGACCGCTGTCGAAGGAGCCGGACGCGCTCCAGAAGCTCATGTTCGGGATCATCGACGAGCTGATCCGCCGCAAGGATGGGAAGGAGCTCGAGGCCTGGATCGGTTTCGTGGGAGCGAGCGACTCGAGGGAGCTGCGCGGCGCGCTGACCTCGGGCGAACGAGGCAAGCGCCTCCTCGAGCTCGATGAGAGCACCGGGTTCCGCGAGCGCTCGGTCGTCGCGCTGCACCGGGGCGTGGGCTTCCTGGAGGTGGGAGAGCTGCAGGAGTCCCTGCGCTCCTTTGCGTACGCCATGCAGCAGGCCGAGACCTCGCGCGAGGCGGCCGTCACCCTGGGGCTCGCACGGCGGTGGCTGTCGTACGTGCTCTCCCGCTACGAGACCAACGACGAGGTCGTCGCCACGCTGAAGGCGCTGGTTCCGCGGCAGGAGTACAACCAGGTCATCGAGGAGCTGGTCTGGCGCGCGGCACTGCGCGCCGACGAGCGCTCCTTCGAGCGGATTACCCGGACTGCCCGGCGCGGTGGCTCCTTCGACGCGACGGTCGAGCGGCTCCGGCCGTTGTCGCAGGGCAAGCCGGGAGAGATGGCGACGCGGCTGCGCGACGCGCTCCCCGAGGAGCCCTCGTCGGTGCTGAGGTTCGTGCGACAGCTCATCGAGAACATCGAAGCGGAAGATGCGGACGTCCGCCGGGCCAACGTTCCGACGCTCAAGCACGTGCTCGAGATGCTCCGGCCCTTGAGCGACGAATCCAGAACGGCGAAGTCGCAGAGCCGGACGGCCGGCGAGCTCATGGAGCGGACCCAGTCGATCCTCGACGGCCTGAGCCATCTCGACGACTCGGTGAGCGGGAACGCGCGGGCGCTGTCACTCACGCGCTCGACGTTTGCCGGGAGCATCCGCCTTGCGCCGGCCGATCCGCTGCCGTGGCCCTTCAGGCCGCCCGAGCCCGAGGCGCCGTCCGTCTTCACGCCGATCGTGCTCGAGCCGGTGGAGTGGAGGGACGCCAAGGGCGCACTCGTTTTCGGGTGGAGGCTCACCGAATGACCCCCAGGGAGCTTCGGCGCGAGCTGCGCCGGCGCAAGAAGGAGCTGCGCCGCTCGGCGGAGCGCATGAGGCAGGCGGCACGCGAGCGGATGGAACAGCACCCCTCCATCCGACGCGAGAAGAGGCGGAGACGGATTCGTCGAGCGGTGACGATCGCCGCGCTGCTGCTCCTGGCGATGTTGGTGCGTTGTGAGTGCGAGCCGTCGCCACCTGCGCCGCCACCGGAGCCGGTGGTAGAACCCGCGCCGGAGGTGAAGCCGAAGAAGCCCGCGTCGCCCGCGAGCAAGCCGAAGGCCTTCAGCGAGCGGATGGAGCGCCAGCGGCGGGGGAGCTACCAGAACGAGGCGCAGACCTCGCCGAGCTGGCTGGACGACTTCCGCCTTCAGGTCGCGGCGCGCAGCCCGCGCCTGGCCCAGTGCTTCAGTGGGACGGAGCGACCCGGGGCCCTGCGCTGGACGGCCGCGGTGAACGCCGCGAGCGGCTCCGTCTCCGACCATGCGCTCGAGCTCGTGGGAACGGGCGGCGAGCTGAGCGGGAAGCAACGCGACTGCGTCCTGGGTGTCCTCTCCAGCCCGGGCTACCGATTGAAGCCCGAGCAGAAGCAGGACCTGCCCGGTCGGGTCAGCCTCGTCATCGAGTTCTGACGGTCGGGCCGAAAAAGCCCGGCCCCGCAAGCTGGACGCATAAGCCCTCTTAACCACGAGGCTTCTTTGACCAGCCCCGTCCAACCCGCGGAACCGACACGCGAGGACGCCAGGAATTTTGCGGCGACCTTGCTACGCCCCACTCAAGCCCACGAACTCAATCCCTGGAATCCAGCAGACGCAGGAGAGAGCCTCGGCGGCACGCAGCCCATCTCACGCTTGAAGGAGTTAACATGCTCGAGGGGCCAGCAGCCGCTACATATGACCCGCTGGTCGGGCACAGTGAAGGGAGGAGGGTCATGACATGCCCCAGCCAATAGCGGATCTGGTGCGCAAAGGATTCGTCAATCTGACGCCCTTCGCCGCCGACATGTTCCTGTTGCAGGACGAGCACGGCGCAGACGTGCTGACGCTGGTCGTCAAAGCAACGTTCGTTCTCCAGGCCAAAGGAGCCCTGGCGCCGCTCCAGCCTTCGCCTCCCGTCAGCGCGGAGCCTGTCTTCCATGGCGCGCCGGGCGCATCCAGCCTGAAATACGAGACTGAAGCGGTCTTCACCAAGGAGGCAACGGACGTCGTGCTGCTGGGCCACGCCCATGCGCCAAAAGGTCGCGCGACCGAGGTCGAGGTCTCGCTGCGGCTCGGACCCCTCCATAAACGGGTGCTGGTCCTGGGGAACCGGGTGTGGTCCCGATTCCTGGGTTCTACGACCATGAACGCCCCACTCCCCTTCGAGCGTATCCCCCTGACCTACGAGCGATCCTTTGGGGGTTGGGACCGCAGCAATCCAGAGAAGCCCGAGGCAGAGTTGCGCAATCCCGTGGGCACCGGATTCATTGCTCGCCCCTCCCAGGCAACCTACGACGGCCTGCTGCTGCCCAACCTGGAGGACCCTCAGCACCGGATTCGCCACCCTTCCGACAGGCCGCCTCCAGCGGGCTTCGGTTTCATCGCATCCCACTGGCAGCCCAGGCTCCGGCTGGCTGGCAGTTACGATCAGGCCTGGAAGGAGGAGCGCTTCCCCCTCGTGCCAAAGGACTTCGATCGCCGCCACCTCAACGCCGCCCCCGCCGACCAGCAGGTACCGGGCTTCCTCTCAGGTGGCGAACCCGTCGAGCTCCTCAACGCTTCTGCCAGAGGCCCGCTCCGGTTCCTGCTGCCCACCCACCGCTTCGAGGGAGTCGTCATGCTGCATTCCGGTCGCCGACACGCACTCCCCATGCCGCTGGACACGGTGGTTATTGACACGGACGAGGAGCGCCTGGTGATGGTGTGGCGCGGCTCGCTGCCCATCCACAGGCGGGTGCACGAGGTGCTCTGGACCAAGGTCCAGGAGCCCGGCGGAGGTCAGCGCCCATGACGGGAGGGCCGCAGGGCGGAGCCGTGCCCGTGACGGGCATTGGAATGGTGACCTCGGTGGGCTTTGGAGCCTACCCGGCATGCGCGGCCATCCGAGCCGGCATCGTCCGGATGAACGAGCTCGACAAGTCCCAGAGGATTGCTGACCGTCCCTCCTGGAAGCCCCCCCTCATCGGCAGTCCGCTGAAGGGGCTCACGGATGGATATTTCGGAATGGGACGGTGGACCCGGATGACCGTGGATGGGCTGCGGGACCTGATGGTCAACGCAAGGCTGGGCGGTCAGGAATTCGAGCAGCTCGGCATCTACCTGGGGCTGCCTTCCGGGGGGGGCATTTCACAGGAGCGCCGCCAGCAACTCGCCGCGCGTATCGCTCAGTGGCTCCAGTTGCCCGGCCTGCAGAGCCGCATCCGCATCTACTCCGAGGGGCATGCGTCCGCCCTCAAGGCCCTCCAGGACGCGCTCACGCAGCTGCAACAGGGCAGATTCACGCAAGCGGTGATCGGAGGTGTCGACTCCCTGGTGGAGCGAGAGAGGCTGACCCAGCTCTGGACCGAGGGGCGGCTCAAGACAGACGAAAACGCCGTGGGCCTGATTCCCGGGGAGGCGGCGGCCTTCTTCCTGGTGGAATCACCGGTTCAAGCCCGGCGAAGGAAGGCCGAGGTGCTCGCCTGGCTGGAGGCGCCCAGCGTCGCCCATGAGCCCGTCTCTCCAGCCTCGGGGCAGCCATGCAATGGACTGGGCCTTGGGCGGGCCATCTCCACGACCCTCGTGGGATTGACGGACCGTGGCGCCCACACGGGGCTCATCCTCAGTGACTTGAATGGTGAACTCTACCGCGCGGAGGAGTTCTCCAAGATGGTGCCACGCGCGCTGCAGCACCTCCAGCAACCCTGGCGCCTGTGGCACCCCGCGGACTGCATCGGGGACACGGGTGCGGCCTCCTCTGCCATCTCCGTATGCGTCGGTGCACGAGCCCTTGCCCGAGGCTACGCAGGCACAGACAATGTCCTCGTCTGTGCATCTTCGGACGAGGGACTCAGGGGCTCGGTCTACCTGCGCAGTGCTAGAAAGGAGGGTGCTCGCCCATGAGCACCAAGACAGGTGTCAATAAACTGACTGTCGTTCACAAGGACTCCTCGGGCACCAGCATCGCCTTCCCCGATGTGTGTCTGACGCCGGGCCCTCCTTCCCCCGTACCGGTGCCCTATCCCAACATCGCGAAGTCCTCCGACACGGACAAGGGCACCAAGAGCGTGATTTGTGATGGCAACCCGGTGTGCGTCAAGGACTCGAACTTCAAGACGAGCACTGGAGACGAGGCGGGCACGAACAAAGGCGTCGCCTCCGGAAAGATCCAGGGCAAGGCAGAGTTCATCAACTACTCGTTCGACGTCAAATTCGAAGGGAAGAACGTGGCTCGCGCCTTCGACATGATGCTGCACAACGACAAGAACACTCCACCCGCACCCGTGCTGCAACCTCCGCTGGTTGCCATGGGTCAGAGTTCGAAACTGGATCCGGAGGAGATCAACCTCACCGTGGAGTGGAAGGATGGCAATTAATCCCGAAAAGACGCATCAGGCGGTGATCGTCGTCTCCTATGCGAACTGGACCAGCTCCCAGGCCACGGAACACCGGATCGTGCGGATGGGGCACGTGAACCCATGGCAGGGCTGGGCCAGCGACAACCGCCTCGAGACCACTTGGAACAGCATCCCTCAAGGAAAACCGAGCGGGACCAAGCCCTTCCAGACCGAGGAAACGCCCGTCAACAGTGGAACGGGCAAAATGGAGCTCAAATGGACGGTCTGGGACAACACCAGCAAGCTGACCAATATCGAGGTCGAGCTCTACTCCGTCATGCGGGCTGAAAAGCGCTACATTGGCGAGGGGTTCACGAAGCTGGCCTCGAAATACGTTCGGACCCTGCAACGAGGCGCGGCCTCAATTGATATCGAAAACTGCGGTGTAGACAGTTTCTTCTGGCGCGACAGGGACCAGAGTTGTGTCTTCTGTGAATCCAAATTCACTGGCAACGTGGCCAAGTTCGAAAGTTGGAAGCAGGATCGGCGGCGCGTCTGGCAGCTCATGGGGCGCTACCAGGCGGATGGCAGGCGCTGCCGGCAGATGAGCTGGGCCTGGATCCGGGATCGTGCCAAGAAAGCCTTGCTGAAACCGGTCGGCCTCGACGGGCTCACCACGGACCAGAAGGCATCCAGTGTCGAGCAGAGCGTCCGAATGCTGCAGGCCGCCAAGAACAGGCGAGGCAGGCGGGTAGTCAACATCTTCGGTGCCGCCCAGGTACCTGTCTATCCTGGCATCTACCTGGTCGTCCTGGGCGAGGGCGCAACCCCTTCTGTCAACGAACTCAGCATCGAGTGGCCATTTCCACAGGAGCCGCAGGAATTCATCGAGCTGGGAGAAGACTTCGACAATTGGTTGCAGACACAGGCTTCTCATGATTCAGAGCCTGCGCCATCCTCCATCATCCTCCCTCCCTGAGGTTTCCATCCCATGGCGAATCAAGAGCTGCTCAACGACTCGCTGCTGAGCATCAACACCACCATTCGCACCTTCCTCAAAGAGGACATCACCCGGCCCTACTCGGCCTGCAAGAATCTCGGTGGCTCCATCTGGTGCCTGGTGGACATGTACCGCGGCCGCGCTATCATCCGCTTCCTTTTGGAAGCGGATGTGGATGGCTTCTTCGAGGATCTCCACCGGGAGGCGCTGACGTACCACACCCTCCTCAAGGCCTATCATCAGGGATTCGACGTGGAGAGCGATCTCGTCAATGCCGAAACGGAAGGCCCACTGCTGTGTGCCATGGCGGCAGGCAATTTCAATCTCGCTCGCGAGATCGATGCACTCATGCCCAGGCAACAAGACGACCCTGAAGGACAGGAGTTCTTTACCTATACGAACATGCTGCGAGCACTGGCCGCTGGTACCGAGCAGGCCATTTCCACTGCATTCCAGGAGTTCCAACGCATGTGCTCGGGCAAGTTCCGATTCGATGAGAAAATTGCCATCCTCGAAGGATTGGTTCAGAGGGACGCGGCGGCCTTCAACGAAGCCCTGAGCAAGTACCTGGAATCGTTCGAGCAACTCTCGCCAGAGGAGCAGGAAGAGCTGGACCCAGGGGCTGAGGACATCGACATCCTGGCCCTGGCACTGGTGCAGGTGGCTCGGCGCCGCAGCGTGCCGCTCACGGTGGAGCACCGGATGCTGCCGCCGGAGTTGCTCGATCCACGCGTACGCATGCCGCAGGATGGCTACCCGGCCTGGCCGTGAGCGGGCTCACCCACCGAAAATGCGCGCAAACGGAGTTGCGGACAGGCGCGCCTGCTCCGCACGGGCCTTTCGCAGTTCCGTACGCTGTCTCTGGGCGAAGGCGCGAGTCTGGAGCAGGCACGCCCCTCGGCTGCGAATCGCCAGCTCCAGTGCGTGCACGTGCCTGCGCCGCATGGGCCCCCGCTCGAGTTCTTCCAGCAGCCCTTCGTTGTTGAACACGCGCCCCCGCAGGTAACGGGTGCCGCGAGCGAAGTCCTTCCGCATCCTCATCCACCAGGCGGCCATTGCCTGGCGATCCGGCATGGGCAGGGCACTCTCCGGCCGAAGCTCCAGGTCCTGATCGAGCTCCTCCTCCAGTGGGGGCAGCGCGGCCTCTTCCTCCATTCTCGGCAGAACGTACGGCCCCTCCAGCCTCAGCCCGGTAATGGCACAGAAGGCCTCACCCGCCAGGGGCGCCATGGGTTCCGCCCCCATCAGTTCCAGGCAGGCCTCCGCGGCTGCCACCCGGCCGCTGAAGCCCAGCGCCCAGATTGCATCCGCGCGCAGTTCCTCCGACCCGGCACGCTCCAGGAGCGGTTTGAGATTCCCCTCCTCTCCCCCCACCGCCAGCAATGCCAGCGGCAGCCGGCCAGCGCCGGTGCGGCCCTCCACGGCCTGACAGCACGCATTCCATGCCACACGCGCCCCGGCGACCAGCCCGGCCTCCAGGGCAGCCTCCGCCACTCCAGGACGTGGGTCGGCCAGGAGCCGGGACAGCGTCAACGAGTCCATCTCCCGGGGAAGAGGGCGCATGCCTCGAAGCGCCGCGGCGACCACCGAGCCATCCGCATGCCGCAGCCACTCCATCGACGCCTCACTTCCCGCCTCTCCCCGGAAGGCGAGCACATGGAGCGCCAGCGCAGGAAAGACGGGCTCCGTCCGCCGCAGCAGCGGCAGTAGCGCGCCCCCCAGTTCCTGCCGTCCGCTCAATTCCAGTGCACGCTGCAACGAGGGCAGCAGTTTCGGGGGCGCAGCCACCAGGAGGTTCACCGTCTCTTCCAACGACATCCCCTCGGGCGCCTCCACCTGAGCCCAGAAGGCAGAAGCGATACGCGGCGGGTCCTCCGAGCCCAGCGCCGGCATCAGTAGCTCCCGCGCCACGGGAGCACCCCCAATCACCAGCCCATCCAGGTGCGCCAACAACCGCTCTTCCAACGCCGCCGTATCTTCTAGGTCGTGGTCTGGAGCCGCCAGCGCCCGCTCCCACTGGCTCCAGAGAAAGGCGGCCTCGTCCAGGTGCTCTTCGTAGATATCCATCATCCGCAGCGCCATGTGCGCCTCCACGTGCCCGCCCAGCCTAGGAGCTTGTCGGCGAATCAGCCAGCGGTGCGGTAGCGCATAGCAGACACCATATGGCACCACAGGCGGGTACTGGGGGCGTGGCCGATGTGGCCCATGGTCGCCCGCCTCGCAGCGACCTCGCCGCTACGCGGCCTGCGCGGCAAGGCTGGGAAGCTCCCAGCCCTGCTTCCACAGCTTCTTGAGGTTGTGGACGGCGCACGCCAGCGAGAATTCCCCTTGCACCTTGGTGAGGCCCCGCAGCGAGAAGCGTGGCAGCACTCCGTTCTTTACCTGTCCAATCACTGGCTCAGCCGTCACCTTGCGCCGCGCGTATGCCTTGCGCCCCCGCTTCGTCGAGAGCTTGCGCTTCATCCGCTCCTTGAAACTCATGCCCGCCGGCCGTCGCCCTCTTGGGGCCGGCGGTGCCTCCTCCCCATGCTTGTCGCGCCCGGTGGCGATGAAGCACTCCACGCCCTTGGCCTCTACCTTCTCAATGTCCTGCTGGCACAGGTAGCCCGAATCCGCGCTCAGCTCCTCGGGCACCAACTCCGTGTTGGCCTCTACCTGCTCCACCATGGGGGACAGCTGGCGTGCATCGCTGCTGCTCTGCCCCACCTCCTGCGCCACTATCAGCTGCGTGTCCGCGTCCACCGCCACCTGCGCGTTGTAGGACTGCTGGAAGGTGCCTCCCCTGGGCATGATTCGTGACTCCGGGTCGGTGAAGTTGCGCTGCGCCTTCTCGGAAGGTTTCGCCTCCTCCGGCCTCTCGCCCCTGGCCTCGGCTTTCTCCCTGGCCTCCTTCTCCAAGTCCTCCTTGGCCTTGCCAATCTTCTCTCGTCGCTTCTCCTTCTCCACCGCCAGCTCGAGCTTCTTCTCCGCCTCCAGTTGACGCGCCGCCTCCCGCAGTCGCTCGGCGCGCTTCTTGGGGTCCTTCAGCTCCTCGGGCAGCTCATCTCCGCGCCGCCCCTTGCCGTAGCGCTTGTTCTCCTCGGCATCCAGCGCCGCGGCCTCTTCCAACAGCCTGTCAATCTGCTCGTCCAGCTTCTTCATGCACTCCTCCATCCGTCCGTAGCTCATGGCCTTGTGCTTGCTGGCGTTGGCCTTCACCTTCGTGCCGTCCACCGACAGGTGCCCAAGCTTCTTGAGCCCCGAGCTGCGCGCCAGCCTCAGCGTGTCCACGAAGAGCGCCCGGAAGGCTTCCAGATGCCGCACCCGGAAAGTGCACACCGTGTCGTGGTCCGGCCTCTCTCCTCCCGTCAGGTAGCGGAAGGCGAGGTCCGTCTCACACCTCCGCTCAATCTCCCGGCTGCTCGTAATGCCTCGCGCGTACGCGTACATGAGCAGCAGCGCCATCATCACCGGGTGGTAGGCCGGCTGGCCGCACTCCTTCGTGTACGCGCTCAGAATCGGGCTGAAATCGAGCGCCTTCCTCAAGTCGACGAAGAAGCACGCCAGGTGCCCCTCTCCCAGCACTTCCCGCGCGTACTGCGGCAGCAGCTGCCCCTGCTCCGGTTGCCATTCCCGGAACGGCCTCGGCGAGGTGAAGCGGGCGGAGCTCTTCGCCTCCTCCCGCTCCGGCTTCTCGCTGGCGGCTACTTTCAACAGGTCGGCCTGCTCCGGCTTCTTCGTCGTGGTGGCGCTCACCCTCCACCTTCAACCAGAACTCTCCTTCCCTCTGAAGAACCACCTGGGGCATCACCCTCCTGGCCCACCCTCTACGGTGGGGTTCTCCGACAAGCTCCTAGCTCTGGCTGGGATGGTGGAGTCGAGGAAGGAGCGCACGCCGCGATGGGATTGGGTGGGGCTGCTGCGCCGGATGTTCGCGCAGGATGTCTTCGCCTGCTCTGGGTGTGGAGGCCGCAGAAGGGTGCAGGCATAGCTGACGGCCCCCAACGCAGTGCGAGCCATTGTGGAGCACCTGTCACGGCCCACGCGGCCTGCTCAGCAGTCTGCAGAGCAGGGGCCACCCCAGAGAGAGTGGTGTTGAGCCTCGAGCAGTCACGGAGCCAAAGACGCCCACGCCCCTGCGGCCTCCCCCTGGGGAGGCCACTGGGTCGGCGTGTGCCCCATGGGGCTGCACCGCGTCTCCACCGGCCCGGCGCAGTAGGCCGCGACGTCCTCACATCCGGATTCCGAGCAGCACGCCGGGCCAGTGTCCGAGCAGGGGAGAGGTGCGCCTGGAGCACGACGTGCAGTCCCCCATGGGGACCCCTCCTGCACTGTCCATGGAGTGTCGAGCTGCCCTCCTACCCCGGCCCTCGCCCGCAACAGGGCTCCTCTCCCGCCCATACTCCAGCAGGACCTCTGCCCAGCCGCCCCAGCACCGCTCTGCGCGTGGGAGCGGCAAGTGCCTGGAAGGTGTCGTCGTAAGAGCCAACCAAGGCTGGGCCGGCGATCTCCGCCGCCACGAAGTCCGCGACGTTCTGAAAGGGCGCGAACGCGATGCGCACCGGACCGCCGCTCGAGTTGAGTGCGGTCACTCCCTTACCGAAGTTGCGGAGGGCTTACTTGGTGGGGTCGCCCATCAGCAGCCCATGGTACTGCTTGAACAAGTACCCGACTTGAGGCCCGTCGATGACCAGGGCTGACTCGACGTTCAAGCCCGTCATCGCGCCCTTCGAGATGTTGGGCGCGCCGGTAAAGGTCACCCGCGAGGTCACCATCATCGAGGATGACGGCAAGAAGCTCGTTTTCTGCATCATGGGCCCTCGCGCCCACCGTGCCTTCGTCACGCCCTGGTCACAGGCTCTCGGGTATATGGCGCAGCGCATTCATTCTCGGGAGAAGAATCCAGATGCGAATCATGAAAAGGTCTGTCCACCGAGGGGTGGCGGGCGCAGTATTGTGTGCAGTCCTGACAGCCGCCTGCGGCAACTCCGAGCAGTCCGGGCCGGGGAGCCGCTCGGGCACTGAATTGGGGGAGGGTCGCAGTCCCATCCTCGGGGGCGCGAGCGCCGTTCCGGATGCAAGTCACTCCGGAGTCGTCGCCTTCTCCGCCTCGCGGTTCTGCAGCGGCGTGATGCTGACGAATACGACCTTCCTCACCTCGAGACACTGTGGTGTCTCGCAGGTCTGGCCGGCCCAGACCGTGAAGGTCTACATGGGCAACCTCAACGACCAGATGCTTCCCGCCGATGGCTCGGTCCAGGAGCGAAAGGTGAGCTCCGCCAGGGATCTCGAGCTTTCCCCTGGCGTGTTCGAGGATGCCACGCTCGTGACGGTGGACGCTCCCTTCGCCATCATGAACGCGAGCGGCCAGTTGGTGTCGAAGGGCTACCGGAGGAGCCTGTATCCCAAGAAGGTCGCCGACATGATCGGTGAATCCGTCGAGTGCTTTGGCTATGGAAAGAATGATGATTCAGGTACCGGTGTGGCGGGGCAGGGGATCCTCCGGAAGACGACGTTGAAGACGGAGGCGTCCTCCAGTTATCCGAACCGGGTCCTCCTCGCGCCGCACGCCAACATGCTCTATTCGGGGGACTCGGGAGGGCCCTGCATCATCCGGGTTCCCGACCCGGACTGCGCCGGCGGGTGCCTCACGGGCATCACCGATTCGGTGGGCTACGAGCCTGGGCCGCCGAAGAAGTACTTCGCCTATCAAATCGCCGCCGAAACCCTCCGAGGGTGGGTGGCCTCGAGCGTCAGTGGGCTTCAGCCGGGGAACACCTCGTCGACCAACAAGGACAAGAAGCTCGAGGGAACCGCGGACGCTCCGGACGGAGGCTCGAGTGGGTTGATGGCGCTCCTCGCGGCGAGCTCGGCGACGGTCGAGTTCTGGGCGGGCGGCTCGCTGATGGGCACGGCGGTGGCCAACCTGCCCACGTCGACCGGGCGGAACAATGGTTTCGAGTTCGAGATTCCGGCGGCGTACCAGACGGGCTACCGGCTCGAGGTGAAGATCGTGGTCCGGGATGAGGCGAACCAGCTCCTGCTCCATCTGGCGGGCTCGCCGATGACGATCATCTCTGGCACTCCCCAGGGCACGGACATCATCCAGCGCAAGTATGAGTCCCTGCAGGATGCGCGCGGGCCGCTGGGTTCCCCGCTGCCCTCGCCGCAGGGAGACGAGCGCGAGGCCCCGGATGGAGAGGGGCGCCTGCGACACTTCACCTCGGGTGCCATCTACTGGAAATCTCGCGCCGAGCAGCCCGCCTTCGCCGTCCATGGGGCCATCTACTCCCGCTATGAGTCCATGGGAGGCGTGCAGAGCCGGCTGGGCTGGCCCATCGCTGACGTGCAGGCGGACACCCGGGGCGGGGCCGTCGGCAGGTTCCAGAATGGCAGGCTCTACCACCACCCCAGCACGGGCACCTTTGCCATCTACAGCGAGCGGATCCTCAGCACCTACCAGCAGCACGGAGAAGGCGGGAGCTCCGAGGGTTATCCCATCGCGGATGAGGTGACGGACTCGAAGGGAGGCGGTCTGGTGCACATGCAGAACGGCGTCCTCCTCTACAAGCTGGGGGCCACCAATGCCTATGTCTCTCGTGGCGCCATCTTCCAGCGGTGGTCCTCGGATGGCGCGGAGAACGGCCGCCTCGGCTATCCCATTGCGGTGGAGGGTTCCATCACCTCGCCGAGCGGCACGCTCTTCCAGGAGTTCGAGAACGGCTTCCTCATCCACCACACGCAGGTGGGGGTCCGGGCGATCTACACCAAGGCCATCCACAGAGCCTGGGGCACCTCCCGCGCCACCTTCGATGCGGGTCTGCCCATCGCGGACGAGCGCGCCGCGGCCAACGGGGGCGCCATGGTCGAGTACCAGAACGGTGCCTTCTACTGGCACTCCCTCACGGGAGCGGTGGCCGTGAAGAACGGGTCGATCCGGCAGCACTGGGACCAGCGTGGCGCCGAGGGCGGCGTGTTGGGATACCCGGAGCAGTCCAGCTCCAACGTGGGCAATGGCTATACCTACCAGTCGTTCCGGGGCGGAGCCATCTACTCCTCGGACGCGACCGGCCCCATCAGCCTCATCAATTCCATCGAAATCCACTACGAGTACCTGAGGGGGCGTAACGGAGGTCTGGGATACCCCGTCTCCAATGTCATGACGTTCGGCGGTGGCGAGTACGTGCGCTTCACCGGCGGAGCCATCTCCTGGCACCCGTTGCTGGGCGCCTTCGAGGTGCATGGAGACATCTACGCCAAATACAAGGCGATGGGCGAGTGGCAGGGGCTGCTGGGGCTCCCCGTCTCGGATGAGGAATACGACTCGAGCACTGGCGGCCAGTTGAGCAAGTTCCTCTTCGGCACCATCCACTGGATTCCTGGCAAGGCCACGGAGGTGCTGGGCCCCTATGTCACGGGACACCGGTTCTTCCCCATGGATTATGACGGCGATGGAGATGACGACCTCGTCGTCCGTGGGCCCCACGGCCAGTTCATGGCCTTCCGCTCGGAAGGAGGACAGCTCTCCTTCGCCGGCATCCTGGTGAACACCTCCTGG
Organism: Archangium lansingense; assembly: GCF_026626635.1. Taxonomy (GTDB): domain Bacteria; phylum Myxococcota; class Myxococcia; order Myxococcales; family Myxococcaceae; genus Archangium; species Archangium lansingense. The sequence continues at coordinate 10,184,373 of NZ_JAPNKA010000001.1, read as the reverse complement.
ACGGACTATTGGGGCTGGAACGCCGGGCATCGCTACTTCGTCATGGACTATGATGGTGATGGAGACGATGACCTCGTGGGGCGTGACTCGTATGGTGTCTTCTCCGCCCTGCGGTCGGATCGCACCCAGTTCGTCATGACCGGCGCGCTCTTCATCAACCCGGGCATGGGGGATGACCAGACCGGCTGGAACGCCGGGCATCGCTACTTCGTCATGGACTACGACGGCGATGGAGACGATGACCTCGTTGCCCGCGATTCCTACGGTCACTTCACCGCGATCCGCTCGGAGCGGACCCACTTCGTAGGCACGCCCGCGCTCTACATCAACACCGGGATGAAGGACGCGGATGGGTGGAACGCCGGGCATCGCTACTTCGTCATGGACTATGACGGCGATGGAGACGATGACCTCGTTGCCCGCGATTCCTACGGTCACTTCACCGCGATCCGCTCGGAGCGGACCCACTTCGTAGGCACGCCTGCGCTCTACATCAACACCGGGATGAAGGACACGGATGGGTGGAACGAGGGCAACCGCTACTACGTCATGGACTTCGATGGCGACCACGACGACGACCTGCTCGTGCGTGACGCGGCTGGTACCTTCTCCCTCTTGAGGGCGGAGGGCAACGCCCTGGTTCATCGCGGCGTGGTGCTCAACACCCCCTACACGGATGCCTTGAACTGGGGCAGTGGCCACCGCTTCTTCGTCATGGACTTCGACAAGGACGGTGATGACGATCTGGTGGGCCGTACCTCCAATGGTGCCCTGATTGGCTTCCGCTCCGATCGGACCGCCCTGGTGGAGACGGGGCTCCTCCTCAATACACCGATGGTGGATGGCCCCTCCATCCCCCCGCCGCCGAACCCCTGCGACTCCAATCCCTCCCTTTGTGAGGATCCATGCGATACCAATCCCGGGCTCTGCGAGCCGGACCTGTGCGAGCTCAGGCCCTGGTTGTGTGATCCGGAGAGTCCGTAGGCTACAAATATCCGGGTGGTGCGCTCTACTGCACGACCAACACGGTCACTGTCGTACTGCAGTGAGGAGATGAGCTCCTGCTCAGGGGAGCGGGAGCTCCAGCGTGGCCACGGCGCCCTTGCCGGGTCCCTCGCTCTCCAACCTGAGGCTGCCCCCGAGCAGCTGCGCCGCCAGCGCGCTCGTGTGCAGGCCAAAGCCGTGGCCGTCCTTGCGCGTGGTGAAGCCGTGCACGAAGAGCTTCTCTCGCATCTCCGGCGCGATTCCCTTCCCATCATCCACCACCTGGATGCACGCTAGCTTCCCCTGCGCGGAGAGCCGCACGCCACGCGGAGGGAAGGAGAAGAGGGGAAAGGGAGCTGAGCACCCCAACGCACCGTTTCTGGGGATTGTACGTCCATCTCCTCAAGCGCGAGACACTCGAAGCCGCCTACCTGGAGGCCCGGCGTAAAGACGGAGCGCCCGGGGAAGACGGTGAGACGTTCGAGCGGATAGAGGAGACGGGCCGAGAGGAATTCCTCGCGCGGATAGCCGAGGAATTACGAACGGAAACGTATCGCCCCAGGCCCTATCGTCGGAGAGAGATTCCGAAAGAGGGCGGCAAAGTGCGCGTCATCTCGATTCCCTCCATCAGGGATAGGACCGTGCACGGAGCACTCCGACTGGTATTGGAACCCATCTTCGAGGCCGACTTCTCGGACAGTTCCTTCGGGGCGAGGCCGGGGCGCTCGGCGCATGAAGCGATAGAAACCGTGAGCCGGGGGCTGCGCCAGCGCAGGCACCGAGTCGTGGACGTGGACCTCAAGGGCTTCTTCGACAACATCCGGCACGACCGGCTGCTGGAGAGGGTGGCCCGACGAGTTCAGGACGACGAGGTGCTCGCCTTGGTGAAGCAGTTCCTCAAGAGCACGGGGGAGAAAGGGATACCGCAAGGCTCACCCCTCTCTCCTCTACTCGCCAACATCGCGCTGAATGACCTGGACCAGGCACTGGAGAGAGGAAGAGGCTATCTCGCCTATACGCGGTAGCTGGACGACATGGTGGTGCTCACCCCCAACTCACAGAAGGGACGGGAGTGGGCTGACCGAGCGCTGGAGCGCATCCGCCGGGAGGCGGAGGCAATCGGCGTGTCGCTCAACGCGGAGAAGACCCGGACGGTGACGATGACTGAGCCGGGAGCGAACTTTGCCTTCCTGGGCTTCGAGTTCCGGTGGGAACGCAGCCCGAGGACCGGGAAGTGGTATGCGCACACGAGTCCACGAAAGAAGAAGGTGACCGAGGTGCTGAGCAAGGTACGCGACACCCTACGAGCCGGCCGGGCCCTGCCGATAAGGGCGGCGGTGGAGAGGGTGAACGGAATCGTGCGCGGCTGGGTCAACTACTTCCGGGTGGGAAACTCGGGGCAGGCGTTCGGCAAGGTGAAGCAATACGTCGAGCGCAAGGTGAGACGATTCGTGGCGAAACGAGCGGGGCGAAGGGGACTCGGCTGGAAGCGGTGGAGTAGAGGGGTGGTGTACGGAGCCTGGGGCCTCTACGGAGACTACCGGGTGAGGTACCGCAACCCCTCGAAAGCCAGAGTCCAACCGAACGGAACCATAACCCTGGTGTGATGACGCCTTCGCGGTGAGCCGGATGCGGTAGTCCCGCCTGTCCGGTTCGATGTGGCGGGGATCGGAAACGGAGTGATGGTGGACCCTAAGGGGCTGTCGCAAAATAAGTGTAATGAAAGTGATAATGAGCCCACCAGGCAGGCAGCCATGGGGCTGGTCGCTGCGTAAGAGGCATTTCGTGGGCATGTTGTATGCGTGAAAGTAGATCTCGAAGCCTTGCGCGCCAAGTTCAAGGCCCTGGCCCCCATCATGGACGAGAGGGTCAGCCGCCTGTGGGCTGCGGCTGAAGTGGAAAGCCTTGGACGCGGAGGAACCGCAGCGCTCCAGCGGGCAACGGGGATCAGTGGTCGTCGCATCTGGAAGGGCAAGAAAGAGCTGGCGGAGCTTCGGCGGCAACCGCCTTCAAGGGCTTCAACGTCGCGAGTGCGTCGGCCAGGAGGAGGAAGAAGGCGCCTGAGCGCAAAGGACGCGAGGTTGCTGGGTGACCTCCAGGCGCTGCTCGAGCCGGTGACGCGCGGCGAACCGCAATCGCCGCTTCAATGGACGACGAAGAGCGTGAGGCACCTTGCGTCGGAGTTGAGAGAGCGAGGGCATGAGGTGAGTAGCGACACCGTCGCGCGGATGCTGCACGAAGCGGGGTATAGCTTGCAGGCTCCGCGTAAGGAGGAAGAGGGAGGCAGCCATCCAGATAGGAATGCACAGTTTCGTTACATCGCTCGACAAGCGAAGGCCTTTCAGCGGCGCCGACAACCAGTGGTGTCCGTCGACTCGAAGAAGAAGGAGTTGATTGGAAACTTCAAGACCCCGGGTCGGGAGTGGCAGCTCCAAGGCCAAGCGCCCAGAGTCAACGCCTACGATTTTCCGGATATGGCTGAGGGCAAAGCGATTCCCTATGGAGTGTATGACTTGGCCCGTGACGAGGGCTGGGTCAACGTTGGGACGGACCATGACACTCCTGAGTTCGCAGTCCAGTCGCTTCGGCGTTGGTGGCTCACGATGGGCAGGCATGCATATCCTCATGCAAGAGAGCTTCTGGTGGTAGCGGATGCTGGGGGTTCGAACTCGGCACGGTCGCGGGTATGGAAGAAGTGCCTGCAAGAATTTGCAGATGCCACGGGGTTGAAGGTCTCCGTCAGCCATTACCCTCCGGGCACGAGCAAATGGAACAAGATCGAGCATCGACTCTTTGCCCAGATCACGCTCAACTGGCGAGGCCGACCGCTAACGAGCTATCAAGTTGTCATCAATCTCATCGGCAGCACCACGACACGCACGGGACTGTGTGTTCGGGCTGCCCTGGATACGAGGGAGTACCCCCTTGGCGTTCGCGTCAGCGCAGCGGACTTTGGGCAACTGAACATCCGAAAGAAGCGGTTTCACGGGGAATGGAACTACTCGCTCTCTCCGAGACGGCAAGCGAGCGCTCAGCTGGTGAAATAATTACACTTATTTTGCGACAGCCCCTAAACGGGCACGAAGCTGGAAACGGCGGATACAGCCAAGGGCCTCCTGCACACCACCGCGCCGATCCTCGACCCGACCACCGATTCCGGACACCGATTCCGCCCTCCCTGGCGCTCGGGGTCCCCTGGCCGCCGGCGAAGCACAGCCTACGCTTCCAGCCGTTTGCGCAACACTCCCAACCGGCTGCGGCCCACCGGCAGTCGCGTGCCGTCCTGGAGCTCCACCGCGGCGCGCGAGCCCTCCGAGGTGACGAGCTCACGGATGTCCGTGACGCGGACGAGATAGGAGCGGTGGATGCGGAGGAAGTCCGCGGGGAGCAGCTGCTCGAGCCGCTCCAGGCTCTTCTCGCTCAGCTCGGTGCCGCCTCCGCGCAGGACGAGCTCCGCATAGTCGCCAGCGCCCTGGATGTACGCCACGGAGTCCAGAGGGACGAGGACCACGCCTCCGCCCTTCCTCACCGCGAGGGTGCGCAACGGAGTGGCCGCGCGGCTTCCCACGCGGGCGAGCGCGAGCGCGAGCCGCTCCGGCGTGTATGGCTTTGGCACGAAGTCCAGCACCCCCAGCTCGAAGGCGCGCAGCGCCTGGTCGGTGTTCGCGGAGACCACCACCGTCTGGAATGCGCCCGCGGCCGCCTCCGTGAGCAGCGCGAAGCCGTCCTCGCCCGAGAGGTTCAGGTCCAGCAGCAGCACGTCCACGTCGCGCTCGGCCAGCAGCGCGCGCGCCTCGTTCAGACTCGCGCACACGCGCGGGGGCGGGGCGTCCGGCCCCAGCCGCTGCTCGCACAGCCGCGCGAGGCGGCGCGCCGCCAGTGGCTCGTCCTCCACGATGAGCAGCCTCACGCCGGCACCTCCACCCGCGTCATCCACCCCGCCTCCGTGGGCCCGTCCTCGAGCCGCCACGCGCCGGGGAAGGCCTCCTCCAGGCGCGCGCGCAGGTAGCGCGAGCCGGTGCCCTCACCACCACCCCGGGGTGTGCCCGTGCCCGAGGGGGCGAGGAAGATGTAGCGCCGTCGCGGCCGGGTGCCCTCGGCGACGAGGCTGCCCTCGAGCCGGAACGTGTGGGGCGAGACGTAGCGGTTATGGCTGAAGGCGTTCTCCAGCAGCGTGTGCAGCAGGGCAGGGGGGACGGGGGCCTCGATGTCCACGCCCGCGGTCTCGAGGTGGAAGGCCGTGCCCTGCCGGCAGCCCATGACGTCCAGATGGGCGCGGCACAGCTCGAGCTCGCGGGCGAGCGGAATGGTGCGCTCACCGGAGACGGCGAGCAGGTGCCGGTACACCGCGCCCAGGGCCTCGATGAAGCGGACGGCCTGCGCGGGCTCCGTCTCCACCCACTCACTCAGCGCGGCCAGCGTGTTCATCAAGAAGTGGGGCTGCAGGCTGCGCTTGAGCAACTCCAATTGCAGGCGCTCCGCGACGCGCGTCGCGCTCTCCAGCCGCTCCTGCTGACGGCGCTGCTGCTGGGCATGCACCGCCGCGAGACAGAGCAGCAGCCCCCCGAAGGCGAGGAAGAAGCCGAGCTCGGAGAAGCCCCAGGGGGCCAGCATGTAGAGCGTCCCGGTCAAGCCCAGCCCCACCAGTGCGCCCAGGGCCCCCTTCTCCCCGCGGCGCCACGCGCGCATCGCGAGCACCATGGAGACGGTGAGCGAGGCCCCGAGCGCGACGCCATTCTTTCCATCGAAGCCCCGGACGAGGACGAGCGAGAGCAGCCCCAGCCCGAGCCCCGCCCACCGCAGCCAGCGGCGCGGCTCTCCGAAGGCCGCGTGCACGGTCGCTGGCAGCAGCGCCGACACGGCGAGCGCCGCCGCCGCCAGCAGCCGCAACCGCGGCGCGTGCAGCGGATAGGGGTAGTTGGCGAGCCCGCGCCAGGCTTCCAGCAGCAAGAGCGCCGCGGCGGCGAGGCACAGCGCGCCGAGCAGCAGCGTGGCGAGCCCACCGTGAGAGAGCCTCACGCGCGCGAGGTGGTAGAGCCCCATCAGCACCAGCGCGCCCAGCGTGCAGAGGGCGGGCACCAGGCCGAGCATCCGCGCCTGGGCGAGTGACGCCGCCTCGCCTGCCCGCAGGTGGTGGACGATGCCGACGGGCTGGAAGCCGAGCCGGTGCGACGAGATGCGCAGCGTCAACAGGTGAGTGCCTGGCGCGCTGAGCTCGGGCGGCAGCGGGAGCAGGGCGTCGACGCGTCCCGGCACCTCCTCCTCGGGCGTGCGCCCCACCTGCCCGTTGCGGCCCAGGGGCACGCCGTCCCACCAGGCCTCCCATGAGCCGAGTACGGACAGGGCGAGGGCGGGCGTGGGCGCCCCGTCTTCACGCACGGGGACCTCCACCTGCGTGCGCATCCAGAAGGGGCCGGCTCCTTCGTGCACCTCATCGCGCTCCACCGTGCGCCAGCCGCGCGCGTCCCCGGAGAGCGCCACCTCCACGGGGAGGTCCTCCGCGTGCACCTGCACCTGCCGCGGGGTGGGCAGGGCAGACGAGGAGGCGAGCGAGAGCGCGAGGCATCCCGCGACAAGGGCGGACGACATCATGAGCCTCATCATACCCGGCCCGGCTCCGCCGCCCCCGAGCACTCCGGCGACGGCGCGAGACGTTGGGCGACCGGCACCCCACGCATCGCGCCAGTCACCGCATCCTCGTCGGCGTACCCCGCTCCCTCGGAGGAACGCCCATGCGTGCCGTGCTCCTGCTCTCACTCCTCGTTCCACTGTCGCTCGCCCAGGCCCAGGGACTCCAGTTGCAGCCCCACACCTTCCAGGCCCGCGACGGTCGCGAGGTCCAGGCCGAGCTGGGCACCGTCACCGTGCCCCTGCGCCACGCCCGCCCCGAGGGCCCGGTCCTGCCCCTGCGTTTCGTGCGCTTCAAGAGCACGAACCCCTCGCCCGCGGCGCCCATCGTCTACCTGGCCGGTGGCCCGGGAGGCTCCGGTATCGATGCCGCGCGCCATGGCCGCTTCGAGTTGTTCCTCGCCTTGCGCGAGGTGGCCGACGTCATTGCGCTGGACCAGCGCGGCACCGGCGAGTCGAACCCCCACCCCGAGCTGGCGCAGCCCTGGGCCATCCCGCTCGAGCAGCGCGTGGACGAGGCACGGCTCACCACCACGTTGAGGAAGGCCGCCGCCGAGGCGAGCCGGACCTGGTCCACGGCGGGCGTGGACCTGGGCGCCTACACCACCGTGGAGAGCGCCGACGACCTGGATGTGCTGCGCAAGGCGCTGGGCGCGCCGAAGCTCAACCTCTGGGGCATCAGCTATGGCACGCACCTGGGCCTCGCCTACCTGCGGCGCCACGCACAGCATGTGGACCACGCCATCCTCGCCGGACTCGAAGGGCCGGATGACACCTGGAAGCAGCCTGCACACGCGGAGGCGCTGCTCGAGCGCTGGGAGGTCGTGTTGCGCGCCGAGGGTGAGCGCGGGCCGGGCCTGAAGTCGCGGCTGGCGAAGCTGTTGAAGGCGCTCGAGCGCGAGCCTCCCACCGTTCAGTTCACAGACCCGGCGAAGGGTGAGCGCCACACCTGGCGGGTCAGCCCCTTCGACCTTCAGCGCGCCACCTTCGAGTCCCTCCGGGACCCCGCCACCTTCCGACGCTTCCTCGCCCTGCTGCCGAGCCTGGAGGCGGGGGACTACGAGCCGATGGCCCCCTTCGCGCGGATGCTGCGTGAAGGAGTGCTGAGGCCCATGTCGCTCGCCATGGACGCGGCCTCCGGTGTGAGCCCGGCGCGAGCCGCCCTCATCAAGAAGGAGGCGGCGAAGGCACTGCTCGGTGGCAGCGCCAATCCGGGAGCCTTGCTGGCGGGGGATGTGCCCGGCGTGAGCGACCTGGGCGAGTCCTTCCGCGGCCCGCTGAAGGCGTCAGTGCCCGTGCTCCTCATCAGCGGCACCCTGGATGGGCGCACGAGCCCCGACAACGCGGAGGCCCTGCGCCCCGGCCTCTCCCGGGCCGTGCATCTGGTGCTGGAGGGCTCGGGACATGACGGCCTCTTCCAGTCGGACCCGCGCATCCTCGAGCGGATGAAGTCCTTCCTGAAGGGCGAGTCGCTCCGTGATGAGCGGCTGGAGATCAAGGTGAAGCCCTGAAGTCGCTCCCCTGCTGGCCCAGGCTCGCGATTTCGCCTGGGCCCATGCAGTGTCTCAGCGAGCGCGGACCGTGCAGGACGTTCCCCCAATCAGGAGAGAAGGGGCCCGGGAAGGTGTCAAAGGAGTCGTTCCAACACTTCGTCTCTTACGAATCGTCTGACATCCTTCCGGACATCCTTCCGGGCCTACGACTCAGAATGCACAGCGAGGCTCGAGGGGAGGGGAGGAGAGCGAAACCGGGGCCAGATGCGAGCGGCCCCGCGCCCCTTACCCCCCTGTGTCAGGGTAGTTGACGCCTGGGCTCGCGCGCGCTGCACGGCCGCTCAATCGGTCATGTCCATCTCGTCTCCGGCGTCGTGGATTCGATGATGATGGGGCGGGTCACGGTCAAGACGAGCTGCGACCGCCGTCCGCCCACCGCGTCGCCCAGCTCGTCGTCCTCCAACTCGGTGATGGCTCTTCCGGACAGGTTCTCTGGAGGCGTGGAGGGATCCTTCCATGCTCGGGTGAGCAGCTCTTGGTTCATTTCATCTCCTGGGTTGTGCCTTGGTAGAGCGCTGGAGCTACACCTTGTTGGACGGACCAGCCTCCGAGAGTGACGACAGATTCCCTGCCGAGCCATGGACCCGGCCGAAGGGAGCCATCCGGACGCAGGCTGAGGAGAGCCTCCCTGGCCGGGCGGCTGGCCACATCAGTCAAAAGCCGTTCGAGATGTCGGACGCGGTCGGGTTGAACCTGGGGCGGGAACGCCCGCCCACCACGCCGCCCAACTCTTCGTCATCCAGCTCGCTGATGGGCCTCCCGGACGGAGTCTCCAGAAGCGTGGTGCGTAGAGGGGCGGAAAGCCGGGCCCGGAAGGAGGGCTCCTCCCTTGCTCGGGTGAGCAGCTCTTGGTTCATTTCATCTCCTGGGTTGTGCCCTGGTAGCGCGGTGGAGCCTCACCCGGTTGGAGGGACCAGGCTTCGGGCGTGACGGCAGGTTCCCTGCCGGGCCGCGGACCCGTTCGAAGGGGGGCCGTGCGGACACATGGTGTCGACACATGGCGTCGCATCGCCGTTGGCCCGGCCCTGAGAGGGTGTCCCTGAGAGGGTGTCCTGAGAGGGTGTCAAAGAATTTGAGCAACACGACCGGGCACGACACGCGGAGGGAAGGAGAAGAGGGGAAAGGGAGCTGAGAAATCCCCCAGCCGCCACCGAGCTGCCGCCTCGCGGAACGCCGCGACGAAGACACGGTACAGCTCGCGCAGTTCCTCCAACGCCCGTCGGGAGGAGGCATGCCCCAACGGTCGCGGGCTGCGCTTGCGGTGCTCGGGCCGGGTATGCGGGTGCTGAGAGCGCACGGCCCGTGCGCCCATGACAGGAGTGCCCCGCGTTTGGGCCTCAGCTTCCACCTGCTCCACAAGTCCCCGCACCAGGCCTTGCCGCTCCTCCACCTCCAGTCCTTCCCAGCACGGCAGTGGAGCCACCTCCAACTCTACCGGCTCGGCCCACTCCTGCGCGTAGCGACCCTGCACGGCTTCCATGCCCTCGCGTCCCCGCTTGCTCCAGCGCTTCGTCCAGTTGAACCACTGGAACAACCGCCGTGCCGGCCCCATCAATTGGGGCAAGCAGGTAAGGCCAGGCCACTCGGAGGTCCTCTCCACCAGCCCCTCCTTCACTCCATGGGCGAGCACGTAGCGCAGCCGCCCCACCAGAGCCGTGTCGTCCAGCACGGGTTCCGCGGAGTAGCGCCGCTCCCAGAAGCTTCCACTCCAGTCCACCAGCCGTCCTACCTTCTTGGAGAGGTTGGCGCGCAGGTATTGCATGAAGTCCGCGAGCGCCGTACCTCGCGCCCACACCAACAGGTGAAAGTGATTGGAGGCGAAGGTAAAGGCGAACAGCCGTACGGTGCCGGCGCTCTGCTGGACAGCTCGCGCGAGCACTCCCCCCACCACCTCGTTCACCTCCGCGCTGGGACGCAGCAGCAGCCGTCCCTGGAAGCACCTGGAGGTGACGAAGTAGTAGCCCTCCTCTTGAAACATCCTCAGCGGCCAGCCCATCCCCCATCCCTCCTACGCTCCGCGACGTCGATGCACCGCGCAGGCCAACCGCAAGTCCCCAGAAACACGTGGAGGCCGGTAGCGTCACCTGTCCACGCTGAGTCTCTTTGGGACTCGAGTCCCGCGTTTCGAGTTCTTTGACACCGATTCCGAGACACCGATTCCGACACCGATTCCGACACCGATTCCGGATTCCGGGGACTCGAGTCCCGCGTTTCGAGTTCTTTGACACCGATTCCGGACACCGATTCCGGACACCGATTCCGCGTGGTGTTGAGGATTACGCCGCCATAGCCCAAGAGAGCCAGGCCCCTGCCGCGCACCTCATGGGCGCGTGGCCAGGATTTCGGCGGCGGCACGGCGACCCGATAAGAGTGCCCCCTCCATCCATCCGGGCATGGGGGAGGTCTGGTCCCCGGCGAAGTGGAGCCGTCCCTCGGCGCTCGCGAGCGCCGAGCCCCACTCCGTGAGCTGTTTCGGACGGAACCACGCGAAGGCGCCCCGGGCCCAGGGGTCCAGGTCCCAAGCGTAGGACGCTCCGGCCTGGACCTCGGAGGCGAGCTCGGGCGCGACCTGGCTCATGCCCCGCACCACCATCGCCAGGCGCTTCTCCTCGGAGAGCCGCGCCGCCGCGCGGGCCCGCGGGCCCGCGATATAGGCCTCGAGGAGGCCCGAGCGTCCGGGCTGCGTCGGTGAGGCGTCGAGGACGTGCATGATGGGCAGGTCCGTCAGCCACGCAAGCGACCACCCCCGCTCTTCCCAGAGGCGGCGCCGGAACTGGACGAAGACGCGCACCACCGAGGTGTGCTCGAGCTCACGAACCGCTCTCGCCTTTCGCTCCGAGAGCGCGGGGGAAATTTCCACTTCGCGAAGGACCGGGAACGGGATGGCACACACGAGGCGCTCCGCCGTGAACGTGCACGGCTCGCCAGCGCTACCGACACAGTGCACACGCACCGTCGTGGGGTCCTGCTCGATACGGCGCGCGGCCCACCCGAGTCGAAGCCGCTCACCCAGCGATTTCGCGAGAGCGGCGGGAAGCCGGTCGCTTCCACCACTCAGGGTGTAGACGCCCGAGGCGCCCGCGCCGTTGGCCAGCACCTCCCGCCGGAGGGCGCCGAGTGCCGAGCTCGCGTCCACGCCATCGCCGAGGAGGTCGAACCGGCCCAGGCTCAGCGCCTCGATTGCCGCTGGCGAGGCGCCTCGTGCCACGAGTGCCTCGCGCATGGTCAGTCCATCGAGGTCGGTGGCGCTCGAGCCGGGCCAGGACGCATGGAAGGGGTCACCGACGGCCTCCAGGAGCGGAGCAACGTACTCGCGATAGAGGTTCGCCAGGCCGAGCCGCTGCTCGTCGGGCCTCAAGGCATACGGGAAGCACGCCTCACTGCCCGCGGAGGCCACGATGCGGCGTTGCTGGAGATGGAACAGCCGCGAGCCAGGCCGCGGAGGCGCCGGCAGCGGAGTGAGCTCCAGGCCGAACCGCTTCGCGTAGCCGAGGACGGTCGAATGCCCGCCGAGGACGTACATCCCGCCCGCCTCGGCGTACTGCCCGTCGAGGAACGGCTGACGCAGCGTCAGCACCCGGCCGCCGACCCGAGGGCGCGCCTCCAGCACGAGGACGTCCCGCCCCGCGAGCACCAGCTCATGTGCCGCCGCCAGCCCCGCGAGTCCGGCTCCAAGGACGATGATGCGCTCGCTCATTCGTGGCCTCGCCTCCCGGCTCCGCGTGGGCTCACGCGAGCGGAAGCACGTAGGGGTTGAGATGCCCTCGCCGGACCTTGAGCGGTGAGGGCGGCGGCCCCGGATTCCGCGGTGGGAGGCGGTGTGGGAGCAGTCCGCTCCCGAGGCGTAGCAGGCTGGGGGTGAACGCCAGGGGCTGCGTCCCGAGGACCAGCGCCTGACAGGTCCGGAAGGGCGCGGCCGTCGCCAGCGTGAGGTCGATGATGAGCGTGCGCAGCCCGTCCCGACGGAGCCTCGGGATGAGGGCTCCCGCCGAGTCAGGGACGACACGGCGTGGGAGCGCCACCGGTGGCCCGTCGAGGAACAGCTCGACCGCGCTCCGCATGGCCGGGTTCAGGTAGAGCATCGTGATATCGATCAAGGACTCGATGTCCTGGTAGCCCGCCAGCTTGGGGGGACGCTGGAGCGCCTCGAAGTCAATCTCGAGCTCCCTGGGGAGCGACAGCGCCTCCGTCACCATCCTCATCTCTCGGAGGGCGCGCCGCACGGCCTCTTCCGGGGCACCCGCCGCCGCGGCGGTGAGCAGCGTTCCACCCTTCGGAAAAGGCCCCTCTCCCGTGGCCTCGGCGATGAGCGCGATGACGTGAAGGCTGGCGCGGCCGGCCAGGTAGGAGAAGTGCAGGTCCCACCCGGCATCCCTGAAGAAGCGTTGTGTCCCCGCCTCGAGGGGGACCGTCCGCCTGTCGATGCGCTGGGCGCCCTGACCCCGGTACCAGGCGAGCTGGAGGGCATCGCGCTCCGCCACCTCCAGGAGCGCGGAGCGCAGCGCGGCGTCATCGCGCGTGTGCGTCGCGACCCCGTTCGATGAGCCGCACACGAAGCGCGGCCCGGCGAGTCGCTCCGAGGTCGTGAAGGCGGCTGGAACGAGCAGCCGTTCCCCAGACCCGGCGTCCGTGGCCCAGAGCCAGTCGAGCGGCGTGTCCTCGGTGACGGGCGCATAGGGAAAGCCCGGGCTCGCATACTGCTCCGGGGTGTAGAGGTCCCAGTCGCGCAGCGGCAGGAATGGCCTCCCGAGCGCACGTGCCGGCGTGGCGCGGATGTCGGGCACCCGGAGGATGGCCGAAGCGCGCTCGATGACCTCGGCGCGCGCCGTCAGCTTCCGCTCCTCGAGCGACGCTCCGGTGCCGACCTGCGCGAGCAGTTGCCCCGACACGATGGGACGCCCCCGCTTCCGAGGGCGGAGGACGGCGGCACCCCAGGTCACGCTGAAGATGGGCGGAGTGCCCCGCCTGCCGCGAACAGTGGACTCGCGCGTGGTGATTCCCATCCGCTCCAGGGCGGCGCTCGCCATCCGGGCGATGTCCGTCATGACGGTGAGGTCCACCGCGCCCGCGGGAGGAGTGCACCCGCATCCCGCCGCGGCCCGGGGCCGGACGCGCCTTCCCCGCCGCTGTCTGTATGCGCCCTCCGTCCAGGTTTTCTCCTCAGTGGGCGGCCCTCCCAGCGCGGACCGGAGCGCCGCGAGCTCGGTGGACCCCAGGGCAATCACGGCGCGACGAGGAAGCGCATTCGCCAGGATGGCGGCCTCGGCGGGGGCATCGGAACCCTGGACCTCCCAGAGCACACCACACGCCATACACACGCCACGGCCAGCGCTCCGCCAGCCCCTGGCGCTCAGTTGAACGAGCGCTCCGTTGCCCGCGGTGATGTCCACCGTGCGAAGGGGGCCGAGGCGCAGCCTGCCGGCAATGCCCGATGCCTCACGGAGGGCGCGTTCATCCAGCAGTCTCGGGGCGCCCGGCCCGAAGGCTCCCTCCGCGGCGAGGCGCGCTCCGAGCCCAAGGGCGTCGGACCGGTCCACGCCAAGCCTCATGAGCTCGCGGGCAAAAGCGGCCTCTCCGCCACGGCGCAGCTTCCGGAGGATGGAGACGAGAAGAGGAAAAGGGAGGCCCCGTACTTCCAGCAGCGCCTTGCGCGTCTGGAGGACGGAGACTCCCTTGCTCACTTCGAGGAGCACGACACCTGTTTGAAGCCCCATGTCGTGCTGGAGGAAGTTACTTCTTCGAGGTGTGGGTGATGGTGCAGGTGTTGGTCTCGAGCGCCTTGAGCGCGGACTCCCTCAGGACGCGGACGGTGACCTTGATGGACTTCTTCGCGCGCTTCGTACGAGCAGGCTTCTTCATGATGGGCCTCCCTGGGTAATGGCGAAATGGTCGTCCCGGCCCGCACGTGAGTCAATGATTGATTCTTGAAATGCACCTTGTGCGGTGTGTTCCAGGCCCCGAGAGGGTGTCAAAGAATTCGAGCAACACGACCGGGCACGACACGCGGCGGGAAGGAGAAAAGGGGAAAGGGAGCTGAGGTGCTCGGGCCGTTTCGAGTTCTTTGACACCGATTCCGGCACGACTGAAAGACATACAACCCGCCTGTAGCCAGCCCTGGCGTAAACGCGGGATCCTTGTCAAGTCTTCAAAACGCTTATTGCGACTCTGAGTGAAGTTCCCTAAGCCCGGGGTCATGGCAACCACTTCGAGGCAAGGCTTCCTCCAGGTGCCCCTGCAATTGCAGGCACTGTGTCTGGATGGGGAACAGACCGTGGTCCGGGCGCTGGCGGACTACCGCAAGCTGCCGTCACTGCACGAAAAGGGCGACGTCGACGACCATCCCAACCTCAGCGGCGCCATCCTCACGCCGCCCTTCACGCGGGATCTGCTCCTGCCCGCGGGCATCCACCTGCACTGGATGTTGCCGTCCGTGCTCACGCGGGGCGAGAGCGACGCCTCGGGCATCCGCTTTCCCCAGGTGCCCAACCGCTGGCTCATCCTGCGCTCGGGCGGCGGTCAGCCCGAGAAGCAATGGGTGGTGGAGAGCGACTACCTCTACCCGGAGGGGTACGGCGACGAGTGGGAGCAGGAGGGCAAGGGCGAGGGAGACATCCCCGTCAATGTCATGGTCGTGCCGGATCCCGCGCCGGGCACGGGCCTGCGCTACCGCTTCCTCGGCCGGGCCCTGACGCTGGCGGACTGGCGCGCGGCCCGGGGACAGAGCGGCGCCGAGTACCTGGCGGATCTCACCGCCGTGGGCCCCGAGCCCCTGCTCAACGCGCTGGATCCGGTGCGCGCCACGTTCGCGTCCTTCTACCCGAACTGCCGTACCGTCTTCGGCTTCCATGACGCGGACTTCGCCACCGCCTCGCCCCCGGCGGACCTGCGCTATGACGTGCTCGGCTGGTACGGCGACGCCTCGCGCGACTGTCTGCTTCCGCTGCTGAACGCGGAGACGGACGCCGAGCAGCTCCGGCTGCGGCTGGACGAGGAGTTCCAGTGGACGCTCCCGCCGGGCGAGGTGCTGCCCGCGGCGTGTCTCTTCCAGGCACGGCTCACCTTCGCGCTCGGCGCCCGAGCACTCATGAACCGGGTGCGCTCGCTGGACAAGCCCCTGCTCTCGGTGGGCCAGACGGAGTCGGAGGCCCTGGCGGCGCTGCTCGCCCACCGCCGCGCGCCCGAGACGAATGAGGAGGCCCGGGCCGTGCGCCGCCAGGTGGAGGAGCAGCTCGAGGCGCTTCAGCTCACCGAGCGGCTGGAGGGGCTCACCCTGGACCTGGACGCGCGCCTGCTCGAGTCGCGTCACGAGCGGGGCTTCGCCTCGCACGCCGCGGGCATCCGCTGGGCGCTCAAGCCCCAGGCGGACGAGACCCAGGACGTCTTCGCCGCCCTGCGGCGCCGGCCCGTGCGTGCCACGCGCTCCACGGGCCTGCCGCCCGCGTGGATGGGCCAACTGGAGACGCTCAACACGCTCCAGGAGGAGTACCAGCGGGCCGGGGACGAGCTGGAGGCGCTGCGCCAGCGCATGTACACGGCCTGGTACGACGCGATGGACAGGCATGAGAACGTGAACGCGTCCTTCTTCGAGGAGTACGTCGTCCCGGTGCGCCAGCGGCTCACCACCCGGGGCGTGCTGAACCTGGGCGAGGGCGAGGTGTCGCTCGAGCCCGTGTCGTTCACCGTCGTCACCCGGCTGAGTGACTACTTCTCCACCTACGTGGACGTGCTCGACGCGGGGAGGCCCTTCGAGCTGTCGGACGAGGACGACGACTCGTACTGGACGTGGGCATTGGAGTTCCCCAACTGCCTGGGCCGGGAGCTGTCCGCCCAGCACACCGTCGCCGTGGTGAAGGCGGGCGAGGCCTGGGAGATCCGCGACCAGGGCGTGGTCTACCCCGTGCGCGCGAGCGCCGAGGGACTGGTGCTGGAGTTCCCCCCTGCTGCCACGAGCGCCGCGTCGCGGCTGGCCGAGGCGCTGCGGGTGCTGCGCGCCTCCGTGGCGGCCTACAACGCCACGCCCGAGGGCACCGCCGCCCCCTACCAGCTGCAGGCCCTGCCCGCGGCCCCCTATTGGGAGCCCGCCGAGCCCGTGCTCCTCCTGTCGGGTCCCGCGGCCCGGAGCGACCTGTGGGGCGACCTGAACGCGGCCACGTCCGCCCCTCGCCAGCTCACGTGCCAGCATGTGGACCTGACGCTGAACCTGGCGGACCTGCCGGACGCCACCCTCACTGCCCTGCGCACGCACCTGGCGGGCCTGGAGTCGCGGGGGAACGTCTGGACCCAGACGCCCTGGAGCCCGTTCATGATGAACTGGCACTTCCGCGTGTCGCCCGCCGGCCGCGATGACAATGGCGACTACGACCCCGGGCTGCTCCAGCGCCACTACCAGCTGGACACACGCGCGGTGGACCAGACGCTCCAGGCCGGGCACGAGCAGGATTTCGCGAAGGAAGGCAGCATCTACAGCGGCATCAGCCTGCTCACCCCCGGAGTCAGCCTGGAGGTGGGCGGCCGCTTGCGGCGCTACCTCGCCCAGGAGGTGCTGGAGGACTACTACACGGCACAGAACGTCCCCGCCGATGACCGGCACGAGGGCTACCTCGACGAGCACTTCGACGCCATCCGCGACTGGTACGTGGCGCGCCAGGGCGGCACCACGCCAGGGGTCGAGGATCCGGTGTACACCGCGCTCTGGACCTTCGGGGAGCTGCGCTCCACGCCGTGCCTCGCGCAGTCGCTCGGCCACTTCAACCAGGTGCTGATGCTGCGTGAGCCCACGCTGCAGCTCAAGATCAGCGACCCCTCGGCATCCCGGGACACCGAGCAGTTCTTCTACACGGAGACGGTGCGAGACGCGATGGGCTCCACCGTGCAGCACCGCCCCCTGACGCTCGACATCTTCAACCCCCTGCGCAGCGGCGCCTTCGCCCTCAATGGCCTGTGGCTCGTGGACACCTTCGGGCAGGTGAAGGAGGTGGTGGACCTGGAGACGCCGGAGGACACACGCGTCATCACCACCGACGAGCTGGTCCCGCCCGCCACCGCATTGGGTCAGCACATGCTGCTCCCCCCCCGCTTCAACCAGCCCGCGCGCCTGCGCTTCGACTTCCTGCCCGCCAAGGACGTCCAGGCCCAGCGCGCAACGGAGCACCCGGACACCAACCCCGTGTGCGGCTGGGTCCTGGTGAACAACCAGGACCGCGCGCTCGCGGTGTACGACCAGGCGGGACGGGCGCTCGGCGCCATCGACCAGGGCGGCAACTGGCGCACGGCACCGGGCACCCGCGCCGCCGTGCGCACGAACGCCCAGGGCCTGCCGGAGTTCGCCAACCCCCATCTGCAGCGGGTGGTGCGGCACGTACTCGCCCAGGGCGAGGACTTCCTGCGCCTCTTCCTGTCCACCCAGCGCACCGCCCTGGAGACGATTGATCCGGCCGCCTACGCCGAGCACCCGAGCCGCGCGCTGCTCATGGCCCGCCCCGTGGCCGTGGTGCGCGCCGCGTTCACCCTGGAGCTCAAGGGGCCGCCCGCGTTGGATCCCAACGCCCTCGCCGATGGCGTGGACACCACGCGCGGCGTGGAGAGGTTGAAGGTGCCCATCCGCTTGGGCGAGTTCGGCCAGTTGGATGACGGGCTCGTGGGCTACTTGCGCGAGAGTCCGGACGGGGCCGGGGGCTACACCTACGCGCAAGGCGGCACGTTCTTCTCGCCGCAGATGGGCTCGGTGGGCCACCCGCTCATCAAGACCTATAGCAACGAGTCCCTGCTCATGCTGCGCACCGCGGCGGACCCGGCCCAGCACGTGACGATGCTGCTCGACCCGCGCGGCCAGGTGCATGCCACCACGGGCCTGCTCCCGAGCGAGCAGCTCCGCCTGCTGCCCGAGTTCTACGCCCAGGCGCTCGCGGACCTGGAGGTGAGCTTCCTCACCGCGCCCCTGCTCACGGACCAGGGCACGCTGCGGCTGCCCGTGCCCGAGGAGCCCGGCCTCACCTGGTCCTGGACGACGCGCCAGCCCGACGGGGCCTGGACCGAGACAAACAAGCTCGACCCCGTGAACCCCCGCGCCGCCTTCTCCGCGACCCAGGAGGTCCGCGAGGGCTGGCTGATGCTGCGCCGCTCGGAAGAGTCCGGCTCCTGAGCGGAAAACGAGACCAAGGAACGACATTCATGGCCGACGAGAAACCGAAGAAGAAGCCGTTCGCCTTCGAAGTCAGCTACGAGCTGTTCAACGCGCGGGAGGAGCGCCTGCGCGAGGTGCTGCTCATCGAGAACCCGGGCTCGGGGCAGGTGATGCAACTGGGCATCGCCAACGCGCTGGTGGCGGAGAACGAGCGCATCACCCTGCATCAGCGCACGAGCGCGAACGCCACCACGAACCATTTCCGGCTGCGCTTTCCGCAAGGGACCCTGGCGCGGCGTACGGTGGGCGTGGAGGGCGAGGACTGGCTGGTGTCCCGCGTGGACAACCAGGACGGGACCACGGACGTATTCCTGTCCTGGGGCAGCCCGGACGTGACGCTCGAACCGGGGGAGTGGCTCACCTTGGGACTCAAGGGCGTGTCGGCGGAGCCCGGCGTGGGCGCCCAGGTGGTGATGGAGCTCAAGTGGCCCAAGCCCGAGACCGATCCGGCGACCTCCTCGGCCCTGACCATCTCGCCGACCGGGCCGGGACAGCCCGGGGACTACGAGCTGGAGGCCCAGAAACCGCTCGGTGTCCGCAACCGCCGGGGCAAGCCGGACTGCCCCCTGCGCGCGGGCTTCGCGGGTGCCAACCAGGTGCTCAACGTGGGCAACGAGATGAGCACACTGTACTTGCGGCTGTCCAACGAGGCACCCGCGGGCAGCCAGGGCGGCACGCTGCGCTTCGTGTACGACGCGAACGAGCCCACGCGCACGTCCCGGCTGGTGGTGGCCCTGCCCGTGGGCACGGTGGCGGATTCGCCGTGGGCCCTGGGCACCGAGCAGCAGGTCAAGGACATCACCTTCTCCACCCTGACCGATTGGAACCGCTCGGCCGCCACGCTCAGCACGGACGGGGCCTGGATGGAGTGGACCTTCACCCCCACAAAGGAGGTGACGCTCGCGCCCCGGGAGTTCCTGCAACTGCAATTGAGCAAGCTGGTGACGTTGCATCCGAACGGCCCGACGCAGCTCCTGGTGCGCTATGAGAACGTGCCTGGCTTCTGGGATGGCGAGCGAATGTGTGTCATCGAGAAGGCACCGCTCGTCTTTGGCCGGAGAGGCCTGCTCCACGACTATTCGAGCCACGTGGGCATTGGTGACGCGACCCCCACGGCCCGGCTCTATCTGAAAGGCGGGCACCTGCGCCTGCACAACGCAGAGATCCAGAACGAGGGGCCACTCATCTTCCGCTCGGACGCGGACAACACGGGAGACGACACCGCGGTCCGGTTCTTCAAGAAGGACGAGACGTCCGCCCTGATGCAGCTGAACGCCAATGGAGATCTGACCCTGACGGGTGATGTCCTTCCGTTCAATGGAAGTCTGACCATCAAGGGAAGCCTGACCGTCACGGAACGGGCGAAGGACAAGACTGGCTGGCTCGTACCCGTGGGCACCATTGTCGCGTACGCAGGGCCCAACATCCCCGAGGGCTGGTTGCGCTGTGACGGCTCCACCCAAAGCAAGACCACGTATGCGGACCTGTACGCTGCCGTCGGGGATACCTACAAAGGCTCGCTCACGCCTCCGTCCGGACAGTTCTACATCCCCTCACTGCTGGCCCGAGTGCCGATGGGGGCCCATGTCATGTCACCCCACAACTACCCGCTGGGCACGCAGGGTGGCGAGTTCACTCACACGCTGACCATCAACGAGATGCCCGTGCACGACCATTTCGTGGATGACCCGGGACACTCCCATGTCATGGATGGGATCGATACGCCCAGCGGTTCAACCAACCTGGTGATCGACACCTGTTACAGGGGCAGTAGGTCGCCCCAAAGGCTCGATACGCACACGGTCAAGACAGGGGTCACGCTGCGGACCAATGGCGGAGGCCAGCCGCACAACAACCTGCAGCCCTACACGACCGTCAACTTCATCATCAAATACTGACAAGGCCCCATGGCGGATACGACTCCGAAGAAGAAGCCGTTTGGTTTTGAAGTCAACTACGAGCTGTTCGACGCGCGGGGAGAGCGCCTGCGCGACGTGCTGCTCATCGAGAACCCGGGTTCCAGCCAGGCGCTGCGGCTGAGCATCGTCAATGCCCTGGTGCAGGAGAAGGAAACCATCACCCTGCACCGCATCAACGAGGTGACCTCGGGCCGGTATCACTTCCGGCTGCGCTTTCCGGCCAGCACCCTGACGCCCCGCGAGGTGAGCACGGTGGGAGCGGACTGGGGGGCGCTGCGCGCGGGCAACTCGGATGGCACCACGGACGTCTTCCTGGCGTGGCGCAGCCCCGACGTGACAATCGAGCCGGGAGAGTCCTTGACGGCGGAGTTGTATGGCGTGTCCGCGCTGCCCTCCGTGGGCGCTCAGGTGGTGATGGAGCTCAAGTGGCCCTCGCCAGACACTGAGGTGCAGACCACCACGGCCCTGTCCATCGTGACGCCGACCGGGCCGGGACAGCCCGGGGACTATGAGTTGGAGGCCCAGCATCCGCTCGGTGTCCGCAACCGCCGGGGCAAGCCGGACTGCCCCCTGCGCGCGGGCTTCGTGGGTGCCAACCAGGTGCTCAACGTGGACAACGAACAGGGCACGCTGCGCTTGCGGCTGTCCAACGAGGCTCCCTCGGGCATTGCCAATGGCACGCTGCGCTTCGTGTACGACGCGAACGAGCCCACGCGCACGTCCCGGCTGGTGGTGGCCCTGCCCGTGGGCACGGTGGCGGACGCGCCGTGGGCCCTGGGCACCGAGCAGCAGGTCAAGGACATCACCTTCTCCACCCTGGCCAACTGGAACCGCTCGGCCGCCACGCTCAGCGCGGATGGGGCCTGGATGGAGTGGACGTTCACGCCCACGAAGGAGGTGACGCTCGCGCCCCGGGCGTTCCTGGAGCTGCAACTGGGCAAGCTGGTGACGCTGCATCCCAATGGCCCGACGCAACTGCTGGTGCGCTACGAGAACGTGCCTGGCTTCTGGGATGGCGAGCGGGTGTGTGTCATCGAGAAGGCGCCCCTGGTGTTTGGCCAGAAGGTGGACGCGAGCCACGACTATTCGGGCCGCGTGGGTATTGGTCATGCGAACCCCACGGCCCGGCTCTATCTGCAAGGCGGGCACCTGCGCCTGCACAAAGACGCGGAGCTCCAGAACGAGGGGCCACTCGTCGTCCGCTCGGACGCGGACAACAGCGGCGACAGCTTGGTGGCTCGGTTCTTCAAGAAGGACGAGACCGATTCCTTGATGTCACTGAGCGCTACAGGGGTCTTGAGCACCAAGGGCGACCTGATTTCTGGAGGCCGCCTGATGCTCACGCTCGGCGTGATGGCCGGAGGCCATCTGGTCGCCAGTGGGGATCTCCAAATAGGGGGCCGGGCGAAAGACAAGACTGGCTGGCTCGTGCCCGTGGGCACCATTGTCGCGTACGCAGGGCCCAACATTCCCGAGGGCTGGTTTCGCTGTGACGGCTCCACCAAGAGCAAGGAGGACTACGGGGACCTGTACGCGGCCATCGGGGATACCTACAAGGGCTCGTCCACGCCTCCGTCCGGACAGTTCTATATCCCCTCGCTGCTGGCCCGAGTGCCGATGGGGGCCCATGTCATGTCACCCCACAACTACCCGCTGGGCACGCAGGGTGGCGAGTTCACTCACACGCTGACCATCAACGAGATGCCGGTGCACGACCATTTCGTGGATGACCCGGGACACTCCCATGGCATGACCACCACGAACGCTGAGGGGAGTGGCGACCTGCAACCCAACCGGGATGCATCCAAGGGGCACGTTACACATATGACGCACTCCGCCACGACGGGGGTCACGCTGCGGACCAATGGCGGAGGCCAGCCGCACAACAACCTGCAGCCCTACACGACCGTCAACTTCATCATCAAATACTGACAGGGCGCCATGGCCAATCTCGATATCACTATCGATCCGAACACGATCCAGAGCGTACGCGATGTCATCTTCGCGCTGGAGCGCACCTTCCAGGTGAGCTTCCTCCCGGAGTTCCTCAGGACGCTGGATGACACGCTTCCCCTGCAGAGCGTCACGTTCACCGCCAACACGGAGAAGCAGCAGTACGAGTTCGCCGTGGAGTTCGGCATCAAGATCGGCGAGGAGGGCCAGGGCGAGGACGCCGAGTCCAAGCACCTCATCCTGGGCCTCTCCATGGTCCTCAAGCCGGATCAGGCCTCGGGGAAGTTCCCCCACGCCGCCCAGTACGGCGCCAAGGTGGAGGTCCCCGTCGACTGGGGGGGGATCAATGGCTTCATCTTCGAGGGCCAGTTCACCGAGAAGATGGGCAGCACGCTCGCGCTCCAATGCAACCTGGTGGAGGAGCAGGCGCTGCCCCTCGCCTCGCTCGTGGGCGGGGTGGCCCCGGCCCTCGGACTGGCCATCCCCGAGGAGCTGTCCATCCCCATCCGGCAGAACTTCCTGCTGGTCCTCATGGGGCAGGTGGCGAGCAAGCGCCCCCGGCTCCTGATGGGCGGCGGCTTGAGCGCCGGGGTGGACCTGGGCCAACTGCCCCTGGTGGGGCTCTACTTCACCTCGGGCCAGACGGCCGCGAACGTGACCGTGGACCTGCTCGTGGCCACCGCCCACTTCACCAAGGACGAGGTCAAGGGCATCAACGGGGTGCTGGAGGAGATGAGCTCCCCCCTGCGCATCCGCTCCTCCAGCGCCGCGGTGCAGGAGCTGGAGTTCGGTGCCTACCTCGTCGCGTACGCGGCCATCGGGGGGATGGTGCGCTCCTGGTACACGCCCCTCAAGCGGCGGCGCACCGGCACGGGCGTGCGCTCCGTGCGCGGGCTCGTCCCGAGGCAGCTGCCGCGCGCCGTGGGGGACGACATCCCCATCACCCTCGCCGACAACGGCGCCTGGCTCACCGTGCAGCGCGCCGTGGGGCCCGTGCACTTCGAGAAGCTGGGGCTCGTCTACAAGGACGGCGCCGTGCAGTTCGTGCCGGAGATCGTCCTGTCCGTGGGGGACCTGAAGCTGTCGCTCACCGGGGTGGCCGTGCGCCTGCCCCTGCCGAGCGGCACCACGCAACTGCTGCTGGAGGGCTTCGGGCTCGAGTACGAGAACGCCACGCTGCGTATCGCCGGCGCCTTCCTGCGCAAGAAGCGTGACGGCTACGAGGAGTACGCCGGCATGGCCGCGCTGCAGATGGGCGTGAAGGGCCAGACGCTCGGCCTGGCGGCCATCGGCGCGTATGCCGTTCCCAACAACGGCCAGCCGTCGCTGTTCCTCTACGCCACGCTGGACTACCCGCTCGGCGGCCCGCCCTTCTTCTTCGTCACCGGCCTGGCCGCGGGCTTCGGCTACAACCGCGCCTTCACCGCGCCCGCGCTGGAGAACGTGCAGGAGTTCCCCCTCGTCAAGCAGGCCGTGGAGGGCACGGGGAAATGGGACTCGGACAGCGCCACCGAGACCGTCGCCTCGCAGCTCGACGCGCTCACCCGCTACCTGAAGATCCAACCGGACACGGGCTTCCTGACGCTCGGGGTGAAGTTCACCTCGTTCAAGATGCTGGATGGCTTCGCGCTCATGTACGCGGCCATCGGCAAGAGCTTCGAGCTGGGGCTCCTGGGGCTCGCGCGCCTGACAGTGCCCTTCTCCAAGCCCGGCTCGGCCGCGAAGGATCCGCTCGTGTTCGTGGAGCTGGCGCTGCAGGCGCGCTTCGCTCCAGCGGAGGGCGTGGTCATGGTGCGCGGGCAGCTCACGCCCGCGTCCTACCTGCTGGGCAGGTCGTGCAGGCTCACGGGCGGCTTCGCGTTCGCCACGTGGTTCGCCGGCCCCCACGCGGGCGACTTCGTGCTGTCTCAAGGTGGCTACCATCCGTCCTTCAAGAAGCCCTCGCACTACCCGGACGTGCCCCGGGTGGGCTTCCACTGGCAGGTGGACAGCAAGATCTCCATCAGCGGCGAGTCCTACTTCACGCTGTGCGCCCACGCCGTCATGGCGGGCGGCTACCTCAAGGCGAGCTACGAGAGTGGCTCGGCCTGGGCGTCCTTCACCATGGGCGCCGACTTCCTCATCAGCTGGCGGCCGTATGCCTATGACATCCGTCTGTATGTGAGCTTCAAGGCGGGCCTGGGCTGTCTCAAGGGCAGCATCGGCGCGGACCTGCACATCTGGGGGCCGTCGTTCGGCGGCAAGGCGCAGCTGGATTTCTGGCTGTTCAGCGTGACGGTGAAGTTCGGCAACCAGTCGGGCGTAGCCCCCGTGCCCATCCTCTGGGACGAGTTCCGCTCGTCCTTCCTGCCCGAGGACCGGGAGATTGTCAGCGCCGCCGTCTCCGAGGGCCTCTTGCGCCAGTACCGCTCTCCCCAGGGCGACGAGATATGGATCGTCAACCCCAAGGAGTTCTCGCTGGTGACGGACTCGGTCATCCCGAGCAAGAAGGCCGTCTACGTGCCGTCCGGAAAAGAGCTGACGGGCAACCAGGACATGGGCGTGGCGCCCATGGCCATGGAGACGAACCAGTTGGAGAGCGAGCACCGCGTGTCCATCAAGTACAAGGGCACGGAGGTGGTGGCCAACAAGTTCACGGTCCAGGAGGAAAAGCGCAAGGTGCCCGAGGCCCTGTGGGGTCCTCCCAAGACACAGACCGTGGGCGGACAGAAGCGGCTGCGCTTTCCCGACGTCAACGCGCGCTCCTTCGTGGAGAACACGCTCGCGGGCCTGCGGCTCGAGCCCGCGCCCGTGCCCAACCCGGCGGACACGAAGGACCTGCCCGTGGAGCTCTTGCGCTACGAGACCACGGCGATGCCAGACGCCTACGCCTGGCAGTCGCTGCCCGCCTTCCGAGCCCGGGTCCTCGAGGACGACGCGCGCCGTGACGCCATCCGCCAATCCATCGCCAGCAACCCCGCGCGCGACGCGCTGCTCTCGTCGTTGGGCTTCACGCCCGCCGAGCACGTCACCCTGCGCGCCGATGTCGCCGATCTCTTCGTTTTCGCCCCCCAGGTGAAGGAAGCCTGACACCCATGAAGACCTCCTCTTTGGACCTCCGGTCGAACCTCCGCTCGCCGAGCCGCGATGCGAAGATTGAGTTCCTCCAGTACGAGCAGCCTCCGCTCGAGAGCGGGGTGTATGACGTCACGGTGTCGCAGACGGTGAAGGTGGACGGGCAGTTGCGCGCCGTCCCGCCCCGCACGCTCACCTTCGCGGTGCTCGGCGAGCGCTTCGGTCCGCTCGCGCCCGAGGACATCGCCGCGGTGTTCCCGCCCGATGGCAGCGTGGGCGAGCACTCCAACGTGCTGCCCCATATCTCCCTGCGCCGCAGCACGCTGCCCTGGGAGCGCCTGCCGGGCTCCAGGGACGAGAACCTGTCCTGGCTCGCGCTGCTGCTGTTTCGCGACTCGGACTTCGCGGGACAGCCGGAGCGCTCGAAGCTGCTCAAGGTCCAGAGCGTGACCCTGGGACAGCTCGAGTCCCCTCCGGCCGGCGCGGGGCGCTTCCCCTCCTTCGACTTGGATCCGGGCCAGAGCACGGAGGACGTGGTCACGGTCATCGACGTGCGGCGCGACCTGCTCGAGTCCCTGCTGCCGACGGCCGCGGAGCTGGCCCTGCTCGCCCACGCGCGCCAGCGCAAGACAGCCGGGGGAGAGCCGGAAGGCGACGCCCAGTCCACGGTCCTCTGCAACCGCCTGCCCGAGGTGGGCGCCGACAGCACCGTGCACCTGGTGTCCCTGGAGGGGCGCTACAAGGACGGCGCCTTCGACTTCCAGGGGGCGGGCTCCACGGACTTCATCCGGCTGGTGAGCCTGACGAGCTGGTCCTTTCACAGCGTGGATCCGGCCCAGGGCTTCAGCGCGCTGCTCAAGCGCCTCAACCGCGAGCCGAGCTCCCTGCGCGCGCCCGCACCCGCCACGGCCTCGAGCGCGGCCCAGGCCTGGCTCGCCCAGGGCCACGTGCCCGTGACCCACGCCCTGCGGGAAGGGGACAAGACGGTGTCCTTCTACCGGGGGCCACTCATCCCGGGGGCTCCGCCGGACGCGCCCAAGCTGCCGGCGCGCAGCGCGGACGAGCTGCTGCGCTACGATCCCACCACGGGCCTGTTGGATGTCTCCTATGCGTCGGCCTGGGAGATGGGGCGGCTCCTGACCCTGGCCAACACCCGCGTGGCGCTCGAGCTGTACAACTGGAAGCGGAAGATCGCCCAGGAAGACAACGCGCAGGCCCAGCGCTCGGTGAAGGGGCTGCCCACCCGGCGGCGGCGGCTGGCGGCGCGCACGTTGGACGAGGGCCTGCCCGAGGCGACGGCGGCCTGGTTCAATGGCCTGTCGGTGCTCTCCGGCCTGCCCTTCAACTACGTCATCCCGGACGAGCGGCTCCTGCCCACCGAGTCCCTGCGCTTCTTCTGGTTGGACCCGGTCTGGGTGGAGTGCCTGAAGGATGGGGCACTGAGCGTGGGCCGGGTGACGGAGGCGGACTTCGTGAGAGACCAGGGCTTGCGCTCGCGGATGGCGGCCCTGAGCGGCGGGCGCGTGGTGACGGGCTTCGTGATGCGCTCGAGCGTGGTGTCCGGCTGGCCGGATCTGCTCGTGGAGGCCTACAGCGAGCGTGTCCAGGACGAGGACTTCCTCCCCACCGACAAGCAGACGCTCACGCCCCTGCGCATCGAGAAGCTGTCCAAGGACGTGCTCATCGGGCTGTTCGAGGGCGAGCTCAAGACGCTGGACGTGCACCAGAAGCCCGAGGGCATGCACTTCGGATTGGATGCCCAGCAGGACAGCGACTCCTCCACCTACAGCAAGAACCTGAGGGACCTGGAGTCGGGCGCGGGCAGCGAGGAGCTGATCATCGACGCCGTGCCCTGGCGCGATGGGGAGAAGGGCCTGGTGGACGTGGTGGGACTGGCCGAGGCGATGCGCGGCAAGCTGGGCCAGACGGCCTTCTCTGCCGCGCCCTTCGCCCTGCAGATGATCGAGGGCGTGCAGAAGGTGCGCTTCGTGTCCAAGGGGTAGGGAAGGGCTCGCGAGGGCGTGTCAGGAGAGAACGCCCTCGCGGGTCGGGCCGGGAGTGCACCTGAGGGGTAGGGCGCTCCAGATGCACCGTGCAATGCCTGGATCGACGGCTCGGCTCCATGCGAACAAGAGTCTCGGATCTCCGGTTGGCGGGGAGGTCAGCGAGGAGCACGCATGGACGACGAGAAGAAGTCGGGGAGGAGCTGGGAGGAGCGGACGCAGTTGGGGCCCTATCAGCTCGAAGAGCAGATGCCGCAGTCGGCTCACAGCCAGGGGGAGCTCTACCGGGCCAGACATGAGGAGAGCGGGGCCACGGCCCTGGTGTTCAAGCCCGCCGCCGAGGAGGACGTGGCCCTGATGAAGGACTGGCGGGTGCGCATCATCTCCTCGATCGCACCGAGCTACATCGCCCTGGAGGTGGAGGACTCTCAGTGGGCCGTGGCCCCTGACAAGCACTCGGCGGATGCGTTGGTGTTCCTGTTCGAGGGGGTTCGCGAGGGAGTACGGCGCATGGCCCGCGCCTTCGACACCTACGAGCCTCCCATCCGGTGGCGCCTGGGTCTGGGGTTGGCGGGCGCCGCCGTGGTGTGCGCCCTGTTCTTCGCATGGGAGCATCGGGCCTCCGTGTCCCAGACACCGGATGACCCGGAGCTCGTGGCGAGCACCCCGCCAGCGACCATTAATCACGAGATGCCCACGATGGGGTGGGACCCGGACCAGCCCACTCATGGGGGGCTCGTGGACACCGCGGATGCAGGGGGGGTCGTGCTCGCCCGTCCGCTGCCGCGCGAGCCCTTCAAGGGGCAGAAGCGCCCCCCCTGCACCCGCTACGCCGAGGTCGAACTGGTCGGCGCCTGCTGGTTGCCTCACGAGCTCAAGGCTCCGTGCCCGGACGTGCTCTACGAGTACCAGGGCAAGTGCTACTCGCCCGCCTTCAGCGCGAAACCACCGCCCCAGTCGCTCGGGCAGTGAGTGGGGCGGGCGCCTTCAGAAGTAGGTCGAACGCTTCAGCGGAGCTGCTCGGCCAGCGCGACGATGATGCCCTCAGGGCCGCGGACGTAACAGAGCCGATAGCGGTCCTCGTACTGCGCCACCTCGCCGACGAGTTCGGCGCCATGGGCGCGCAGGCGGGCAATGACGTCCTCGATGTCTTCGACGGCGAACATGATGCGACGTATGCCCAGCGTGTTCGCCGGTGCGTTTTTCGGCTCAGCGGTGACCGCCGTCGGCCTGTGGAACTTCGTCAGCTCGAGCCGGCTGTGGCCGTCCGGGGTCCGCATCATTGCGATGTCGACTCGGACGTCGTCGAGCCCGACGACGCGGTCCACCCAACGTCCCTCGACAGCCGCCTCGCCCTCCAGCTCCAGACCCAGTTCGATAAAGAAAGCGATCGCAGCTGCGAGGTCGTCGACAACAATGCCGACGTTGTCCATCCGCCGAATCGTCATGTCCCCGAGCATAGGATAGGAAGCTCTCGACTATCTAGCTCGAGCCGATAGGAGAGCTACACGCTGTAGAAGCAGGTGACTCCGCACTTCCACTCGCCGGTGCCGAGCGGCGTCTTCGTGCCGGGGGGGGCGGCGTGCGCTTGGATGCGTTGCCACCGCCCACGCAAGGAGCGGTGGAGCGGTTGCCGAGGGTGGTGCGTCACCGGGTCTTCTCCCTGCATGCCAATACGCACCTCCATGCCAATGACAGGCAGGGGCTGGAGCGGCTGTGTCACTATGGGGCGCGTGGCGCGCTGGCGCTGGAGCGCCTGTCGCGAATGGAGGATGGCCGCCTGGAGTACCGGATGAAGCGCCCGCTGCCGGACAGCACCACGTACCTCTTCTTCACCGGGCTTACGCTCCACCGTCGTCTGGCGTCGCTGGTGCCCCTGTGCCTCGGACAAACCTCACAAGGTTCCACGGCGTCTTTGCTCCAGGCGCGCAACTGCGGCCATTTCTGCTCCCTCAAGAGGGGGAGGCGCCGGGGCTGGAGGAGGAGAGCCCGGCCCAGGCTGCGACGGAGGAGTCGAGGAAGGAGCGCACGGCGCGATGGGATTGGGCGGGGCTGTTGCGCCGGACGTTCGCGCTGGATGTCTTGGCCTGCTCAGGGTGTGAAGTCAACAGGAGGGTGCTGGCATACCTGAGGGCGCTCGGTGGGGTGAGCGCCATTGTGGAGCACCTGGCATTGCCTGCGCGGCCTGCTCGGGTGGCCCCAGCGCAGGGGCCACCCCAGAGCGCGTGGTAGTGAACTCCAAGCACCCACAGAGACCTGAAAGCCCACGCCCCTGCGGCCTGCCGCCTGGCTGGGCCGCTTGGGCCGGCGTGTGCTCCAAGGGGCGGCTCGGACTCTGCTCCGGCCCGGTGCGCCGCCCTTGCGGCACCCTCCAGCAGTCCTTCTCCTCCTTTCTGTACTCGCCCGCCGCCCTCAACTGGGCTCCTATCCGTCCTATACTTCGACCAGAACGTGCCAATATCGTCTTCCCATCCATCTGCGCTAGGGCTGGGAGTCGTTGACAGCGAAGCACACCCAATAGGAGGCCAATCGCAATGAAGATTTCCGCCTTGCTTCTCGCCGTGTGTCATCTGCTTGTGATCGCCACGGCAGGTTGCAAAAAACAGGACCCTGTGGCGCTTGGTAGCTCTGCGTCAGAAGCACAACATTCTCCTTCCAGCAGCGTCAGGACCTACAGTCCTCGAGACGAAGCGACCGCAGGCGGCTACGTGGATGCCTCTGGGCATGAACACCTGGTTCCCATCCGTGTGAGCACCGCTTCCAGGGCCGCGATGAACTACCCTGGCTGCGGTGATGACTACATTGACAACCACAGCATCTCCTACAAAGGCTACTCCCTTGATTACACAACCTGCAGCTCGGGATCGCCGCAGCCCAGCGCCATCCACGTTCGCTGGACGCACGACATACCCTCCGACATTGCTCTTGATGTCACGTCCAGCGGCAGCACCGCGAAGCTGAAATTCGACAGCGGCGCGTACCAGACCATTGCGCCGATCTCCGTGAGGCCGATCGGGACGTATACGCACCCTGGATCGGGCATCGCGATGACCAGGTATCAGGTCGAGTATGCAGTCAACATGGGCAGCGTGAACTATTGCGCCACCTCCAACTTCACCTCCAGCTACCGCCTTGCTACAGATTGCGACGAAGTACCCGTGGTGTTTCCGACGACAAAGACTGACTCCCTATCACCCAACACCTACAAAGTCCACCCCTACATTGCAAAGGTTTCTTCTGGCTCGAGAGCATTCACTGTGTCCCCAGGAACGCTTCCCTGCTCTGGCTGCCACGACCCTGCGCTGGGAGACAGCCCTGAGCACCTGTTTGAGTACCGAAAGAAAGGCACCACTACTTGGACTGTGATTCAACGCACGAACCTGTCCAACTTCAGAGTCCCTGTCCCCAGTGCTGGTATCTACGAGTACCGGTCGAAAGGCAAGCTGACCATTGGTGGGGCATATTCCGATTACACTGAGATCCAGACGGTTACAGTGTCGGACTATGCAGAGGTTGTGGCGGGTGTTGACTACTCCCTGGCCCTACGCCCGGACGGCACTGTCTGGGCCTCGGGTAGTGGGCCACTTGGAGATGGTTCTTCTGGAGTAAACCGGTTCATCCCGGTGCAGGTGCAGGGGTTGAGCGAAATCGTGACCGTGGCCGCTGGTGGTTCCCACGCGCTGGCGGTGCGTTCCGACGGCACGGTCTGGTCTTGGGGAGAGAACTATGACGGGCAATTGGGAGATGGGACCTACATCGCTCAAAAAACACCGGTGCAGGTGCACGGATTGAGCGGGGTCGTGGCTGTGTCCGCTGGCTTTTACCACTCGCTGGCGTTGCGTTCTGACGGCACCGTCTGGTCTTGGGGAGAGAACCATGACGGGCGATTGGGAGATGGGACCAACAACACACACAATACACCGGTGCAAGTACTGGGGCTGAGCGGCGTAGTGGCTGTGTCCACTGGCTTCTACCACTCGCTGGCATTGCGCTCCGATGGCACCCTATTCGCGTGGGGCAATAATGATTTCGGCCAGTTGGGGGATGGCAGTACCACCGACCGTTTCTTGCCGGTTCAGGTCCAAGCGCCGAGCGAGATCAAAACCATGGATGGAGGCCTATCGCACTCCCTGGCAGTCCTCTCAGACGGCACGGTGTTGGCCTGGGGTCGCAACGCCCAGGGCCAACTGGGCAATGGCTCCACGACAGACAGCTTGCTGCCGCAACACGTGCAGGGATTAAGTGCTGTGACGGCCGTGTCTGCTGGCCTTTTCGACCACTCGCTGGCGGTGCACTCCAACGGCACCGTGTCGGCCTGGGGCGAGAACAACAATGGCCAGGTAGGGGATGGCTCTATGATCAATCGCCTCACACCGGTGCAAGTACAAGGGCTGACCAGCGCGGTTGCCGTTTCGGCTGGTGGATCACACTCGCTGGCGTTGCTCTCCGACGGAACCGCTTGGGCCTGGGGCTCGAATTCCGTCGGACAACGCGCGGACGGGAGCTTCAGGGAACAACCTGTCCCAATGCAGCTTGATGGACTGAGCAACGTGGTGGCCGTAGCCGCGGGTGGTTACCATTCGCTGGCATTGCGCTCTGACGGCACAGTCTGGGGCTGGGGACAGAATAATCACGGCCAGTTGGGGAATGGCACCACCTCAGAAATCTCCACGCTCGTACAGGTGCAAGGACTGAACAACGTGATCGCCATAGCTACCGGTCCTCTCCACTCGCTGGCGGTACACTCCAACGGTACTGTTTGGGCTTGGGGAAATAACTCTTGCGGGCAGTTGGGCGATGGCACCACGAGCAGTAGGCTTACGCCTGTGCAAGTGCAAGGGCTGAGCGACGCAAAGGCTGTGGCCGCAGGTCATCTACATTCGCTAGTGCGACTCTCCGATGGCTATATCAAGGCCTGGGGCTACAATTTTTTCGGGCAGTTGGGTGATGGGACCATTACGTCGAGGTCCATGCCCGGGTATGCGGTGAACTGGGTGTGGCAGTCAGTTGCCATAGCCGCAGGTGACAATCACTCCATGGCCATAGGGCTGCACGACGGCAACGCCTGGACCTGGGGTGATAACAGCGTCGGCCAAATGGGCGGGAGCGGCGACGACAAGTACCGATATGCAATGCCGGTACAAGACATGAGCGGCGTAGTGGCCGTAGCCGCAGGTGGCCTCCACTCGCTGGTGCTCCGCAATGACGGGTCCGTGTGGGCCTGGGGCGCCAATAGCAAAGGCCAATTGGGCGACGGCACGAACAGCACACGTTATTGGCCTGTGCAAATGCAGGGACTGAGCGACGCGATGACTGTGGCCGCTGGTGGCGAGCAATCGGCGGCAGTGCGGACCAACGGAACCTTCTGGACCTGGGGAGGGAGCCGCGTCATCGGCCAGCAATCCAACACTACTCCAATTCAAGCTGGCACGCTGGACAACGGGCGGAGTGTGGCCGTTGGCTACGAACACTTTGTAGGCTTGCGATGGGATGGCACCGTTTGGGTCTGGGGGGATAACTCCTACGGTCAACTCGGGAGTGGACTGCCGACGGGCGTCTTGACGGCGACTCGCTCCCAATTGCTCTGAAACACACCGGCAACCCACGTCTGCGAACACCGCCTCGTCGAAAGCGAGATTGAAGCGCGACGGCGCAGTCCAGGCCTTGCTGCGGCCCCTGATGGAGGGACCTGACCACTCCATCAGGGGCTGATGCACAGATGCACACCATCACACCGGATGCGAGCGGATGATGGGCAGGTCTCGCACGCGAGTGCCGGTGAGCGGACACAAGGAGTTGGCGATGGCAGGAGCCACCAGGGATACTCCCGACTCGCTGATGCCACAAGGAGCCTCGTCGCTTTGGATGATGTCGACGTGGATGCACCGGGGCGCCTCGGCCATCCGTACCAGCCGGATGTCGCGGAAGTTCGACTGCTGGATCGCGCCGTCCTTCATGGTGATGGCGCCATAGAGCGCCAGACTCACCCCGAAGATGACCGAGCCCTCCATCCGTCGAGAGGGAGTCAAAGAATTTGAGCAATACGACCGGGCACGAAACGCGGAGGGAAGGAGAAGAGGGGAAAGGGAGCTGAGAAATCCCCCAGCCTCCACCGAGTTGCCGCCTCGCGGAACGCTGCGACGAAGACATGGTACAGCTCGCGCAGTTGCTTCAACGCCTGGCGCGAGGAGGCCTGCCCCAACGGTCGCGGGCTGCGCTCGAGGTGCTCGGGCCGGGTAGGCGGGTGCTGAGAGCGCACGGCCTGTGCGCCCATGACAGGCGTGCCCCGCGTTCGGGCCTCAGCTTCCACCTGCTCCACAAGTCCCCGCACCACGCCTTGCCGCTCCTCCACCCCCAGTCCTTCCCAGCATGGCAGTGGAGCCACCTCCAACCAACCTACCTTCGTGGAGAGGTTGGCGCGCAGGTACTGCATGAAGTCCGAGAGCGCCGTCCCCCGAGCCCCCGGGCGTCGAGCCACTCCTGGTGGGACTGCTCACTGAGCGGCTAGAGGGGAGGATTGCGTTGAACGCAATCGTATGATGCCTGTGTTGCACTGTACGCCATGCCAGCACGAGCGCAGAGTGGCTCCCGTCACGAACGAGGGAGACACCCCATGGCACTTGAAATCCTGGAGCTTCATCATCACGGCGTTTGCATGCACCCGAGCCTCACGGAACCGATGCGCGAGTTCTACGAAGGCGTGCTGGGTCTCTCATCGGATGCGGGTCGCCCCCGAATCCCTGGCATCCCGGGCCACTTCATGGATGTGCCCGGTGATACCCAGATACACCTCTTGGGAAAGGAGGGACCCTCGATGTATGCCCAGGGGCCGGGGAGGGATCCGGTCGACACGCATGTTGCCCTGGCTGTCGCGGATGTCGCCGGGGCGGAGCGGGAGCTGCTCCGCTTGAAGGTCGATTACTGGAAGCAGTCCTCCGTGGCGGCGCCTCAGCTCATGCAGCTCTTCTTCCGAGACCCGGCCGGGAACCTGATCGAGCTCCACCAGGCCAGCCATTGTCGGTGCAAGAGGAGCGACCGCGAGCGTGCCGCGTGACGCACATTGGGTTTCAGTGCGTCCACATCGCGACGTCCAGTCCGTTACCCATGGGCACCCTCACGGCGAGATACGGGCTGCGTTCGACTTCCGGCGGCCCTCCCTTCCGCACACGCGGCGAACGCACTCCCTGAGCCAGCGATGCCCGCCGTCCGCGTCGAACCGTGGATGCCAGGCTTGGGAGATGGCGACCGTAGGCAAGGTCGAGGGCATGGGAAGTGTCTTCAAGCCGAGCGCCTCGCGAGCACGTTCCGAGCACCGCTCCGGAACCGTCGCGATCATGTCCGACCCGGCAACGACGACCAGCGTGGCCTGCATGGACGGAAGTGCCAATGCGACCGTACGTGTGATGCCCATGTTCGAGAGGACCTCGTCCAACGGACCGCGCAGCTTGCCCCGGCGTGAGGTGGAGATGTGCGGATGATCGGCGAGCCGCTCGAACGAGTAGCGTCCCCGGAGGATCGGATGGCCGCCCCGCACCACGGCGACATACCGGTCGTGGAACAGGGTCTGGACTCGCACCTCGGGACCCATTGCGCCAATGACCCCCAGGTCGAGATCCACCTGGCCGTCGCGGAGTGCTCCGACGTCTTCGTCGCCCTCCGGGACGAAGCGCGTTACGACACGCGGGGCCTCTTGTTGAAACAACCGGGTGAGAGACTCGGCGAACATCCCGGCGAGCCCATCACCCGACCGGAGCGTGAAGACGCGGTCGAGCGTTGCGGGCTCCAGCTCGCCGCCCGGTCGAAGCAGTCCCGCGGCCTGCTCCACGACCTCGTGCACGCGGCCCCGCAACGCCAGGGCGTGGGGGGTCGGGACGAGCTTGCGCCCCGCGCGCACGAGGATCGGATCTCCCACGGCCTCGCGGATCCGTGCCAGGGTCCGGCTCATCGCGGGGGCGCTGAGATTCATCCGCCGGGCCGCTCCGGTCACGCTGCCCGCCTGGAGGAGTGCATCCAGCGCGGTGAGCAGGTTCAAGTCGATGGGTTGCATGGAGCGCAACTCTATCGCCTGAGCGAACACGCCAGCAGCATCATCGACGTATAGGAAGGACAGGATCCCTGTAGGGGGTAGCGGGCGGGAGCAGAGAGGGAGGAGAGGAGCGCTGACGGGTACCCCATGAGGAGCACGCCGGGCCCGGAGAGGGTGTCAAAGAATTTGAGCAATACGACCGGGCACGAAACGCGGAGGGAAGGAGAAGAGGGGAAAGGGAGCTGAGAAATCCCCCAGCCGCCACCGAGCTGCCGCCTCGCGGAACGCCGCGACGAAGACACGGTACTGCTCGCGCAGTTGCTTCAACGCCTGGAGCGAGGAGGCATGCCCCAACGGTCGCGGGCTGCGCTTGAGGTGCTCGGGCCGGGTATTGCGGGTGCTGAGAGCGCACGGCCCGTGCTCCCATGACAGGAGTGCCCCGCTTGAAACATTCTCAGCGGCCAGCCCATCCCCTATCCCTCCTACGCTCCGCGAGGGCGATGCACCGCGCAGGCCAACCGCAAGTCCCCAGAAACACGTGGAGGCCGGGAGCGTCACCT
This sequence comes from Archangium lansingense, assembly GCF_026626635.1. GTDB lineage: Bacteria > Myxococcota > Myxococcia > Myxococcales > Myxococcaceae > Archangium > Archangium lansingense. Next base: position 10,148,510 of record NZ_JAPNKA010000001.1, on the reverse strand, counting down.
GTCCACGCCGAGTCTCGTTTGGACTCGAGTCCCGCGTTTCGAGTTCTTTGACACCGATTCCGGCCCGGCCCAATCCACTCGTGGCGTCCGCTCCTTCTTCGGCTCCGCCTTCACTGTTGCCTCAGGCGATGGGCTCGCCTCTTGTGGCTTCGGCTCTGCCCCCGCTGGGGGGAGCGGTGCTCGTCACCTCATGCCTTGAACTCGACGTCAACCTCCGCCTCCACGGGCCGCGGCGAGGTCTTACGTAGCATCGGTGCCCGAGCTCCTCCTCTCGGGCCCTCTCGCATCTGACCGGGTAGTATTAGCCGTGCGCCGGCTGCCGACAGCGGTCGCACCCGACCGCAGTCGGACAGTTCCCCTCGCTGCTCAGAGTTCTTCGCTCGTGAGCGGGCGCGGCCCCGGAACGACCGTGGAACCGGGGCGACTCCCGTTCGCCGTGGAACCCGGGCGACTCCCGCTCGCCGTGGAAACCGAGCGACTCCCGTCCGCGTTGCGGACCATCATTCGCACCTCCACGCGCCCGCCCTGGAACGGCGCAACCCCGACGTGCAGGCGGAAGTGACCGACGCTCGCATCGTCGGAGAGCCAGCCGTTGAAGTAAACGTTGCCAAACCCTGGCGGGTTCGTGTGCACGATCACGGACTCGCGAACCGTGCCAACGGGGAGGTTCCAGTAGATGTCCTCCTCCAGACGTATCCCGGAGAACCATCCGCTGTAGTTCCGCACCCAGGGTTCGCCCGCTTGCTCGTAGGGCTCGCCCAGGCCTCGAGTCGCAAGGCCACGCCCCCCAGGGGTGGTGATGGGAACGAACGCGCCGGGCGCAAACCACGACATCACGAGGGTCACGCCATTGCCGCGATCCAGGCTCCTCAGCAACTGCGTCGCAGCGGCAACGAAGAAGGAGGCCGCCATCATGTATGGCGCCGCTGGGCCGGTCATAGGTCCGATTGCGGCGACAAAGGCACTTGCCGGGTCGGCAGCGCTCGTGAATCGGAGGAGATCCTCATGGCTGATTTCGATTTGGAGGCCCCACCACTGGGTGCGAACGATGGGGGCCCCCGTCACGGCGCGCTGTGCGGCGGATGATGCTTGGCGGGGAGCCTCCGTCGGGCCCCCCACGAACGAACCGCCGCCGTTGCCCGCGGGATGCACGCCGGATTCCGCGCCGGGCAAGTCCAACGCTGGAAAGCGCCGCTTCAGCTCGGCGAGAACTTCTGGCATCATCTCTTCGCCGGATTCCTGCGTGCTCATCATACAGCCTCCTGTCGTTGTTTTGTCCGCCACCGGTGTGGTAGTCGAGACGGTGAATGGCCGCTCTTTCTCGAAGTCAGACACTCCCCCACCGTAGGTGAGGTAGCCTGGGCTCTGTGTCGGGGGCATGGCCTGCCCGATGCGTTGCCAGAACGCGCGGTGGCTCCCGCGAAACTGCCCACCGCTCCAGACATCCTTAAGCTTGCTGGTGAATAGACCGTTGCCCTCTCCGTCAGCCGATAGCTGGTCGTCCTGGCACCCTGAGAGCTGGATCACCGCCGCACGGACCAGTTCTCGAGGATTCGGGGGTGTCCCTCGGGTGAGCATCCGGTATTGACCCGCATGCTGGCTCCACACCCGCTGCCCGAACCCCGGCTCGCTGGGGGTACGGAAGACGCTGGTCGTGCCCGCATACTGCGAGGCCAGCGGGCTCGCTTCCGCAAGCTCGCGGTACACTGCCTCCCGCGCAATCGAGCCGCTATGACAACTGTCCGAGATGAACAGGACGCGCACGCCGCCGGAGAAGGCCGCCAGCGCGGCATACAGCTCGTCGTCCAGCAGCATTCGGTCGAACAAGACCCAGGTCTCGTCGAGCGCGTCGGCCTCGTCGCCACTCACGTCCGGTACCTGGGCACCATGCCCCGCGTAGGTAATCAAGAACGTGTCGCCGGCGCGCAGCTCGCGCGCCGCGTCGTTGATCGCCGCGAGGACACTTGGCGCGGTGGCCTCGGCGTCGAGGAAAACCCGCGAACGGAAACCGGTGGCGTGCGCGATGGCCCTCATGTCGAGCGCATCGTTGTGGCAGCCACCCAGTAGGAGCGGGCTGCCATAGTGTGTGGAGTCGACTGCATTCAATCCCAGGTGGAGCGATATGCCGTTGGGCATGACGAACCCTCCAGCTGAAAACTGACAACGCCCTTTCCTAGAGCACACTGGGACGCTGATGCCAGGCGAGTGTTTCCTAGAGTCGAGTTTCGCAGTTTCGAGTCGCCTGAAGGAGCGAGCGGCGGATGCGCTGGTGGGCTGAGTAGCCCGCGCTCTCGGTGGCGCCTTCCAGCTTACCTGAAGATGGCGCAGGCGGGCTCATCTGCTGGGCGGAGGCGATGGCCGACGTGTTTCGTCGACACCCTTGGAGCCTCGAAGCAACCGGTGGACGGGGCTGACGAGATTCCTGGCGTATAGGCGGAATGGGGGCCCTGTTGCTGGGAGGCGGGCTGGAGCAAGGAGGCGGAGGAGGACGGTGAGAACCTCCGAGAGCAGTCCCACGTCCTTGAGCAGCACCCACCGCACCCGGTGCGGAAAGAACAGCGTCCACTGTCGGTAGGGCACATGCGGCAGCACCCGCTCCACCAGGTGCGCCGCCGTCACATGCGCCCGCTTCGCGTTGCAGGACGGGCACCCCCCGCGTCCCTTGCAGGAGAAGGCGACGAGAAGCTCGTCCTTGCAACTCTCACAGCGCACCCGCGCGAAGCCGTGCGCCAGCACACCGCATTCCAGGCACCTGGCGAAGTCCCGCTCCACATACCGGGGCAGGCCTCTCCCCACCTCGCTCGCCTCGATCATCAGGACGCAAACGACAAAAACGGCCGGAGAGGGGGACTGCATGCTCGATGGTGACGTCCTCCCCCAGCACGATGACCCGCTCGACGAGCAAGCGGACGAGCCGTTGGCGCCCGGCGAAGTCGAGTGCCTCCAAGCCGTCCCGGATGGCTGCGGCGAAGGCCTCGAGATCGTCCCCCAGCCGCTCCATACGTGCACCCTCGGCGTGTTGCGCCTCCAAGTGCTCGACTCGCGCGCGCGTGGCCTGGAGCCCCGGAGAGGGTGTCAAAGAATTTGAGCAATACGACCGGGCACGAAACGCGGAGGGAAGGAGAAGAGGGGAAAGGGAGCTGAGAAATCCCCCAGCCGCCACCGAGCTGCCGCCTCGCGGAACGCCGCGACGAAGACACGGTACTGCTCGCGCAGTTGCTTCAACGCCTGGAGCGAGGAGGCATGCCCCAACGGTCGAGGGCTGCGCTCGAGGTGCTCGGGCCGGGTATTGCGGGTGCTGAGAGCGCACGGCCCGTGCTCCCATGACAGGAGTGCCCCGCTTGAAACATTCTCAGCGGCCAGCCCATCCCCTATCCCTCCTACGCTCCGCGAGGGCGATGCACCGCGCAGGCCAACCGCAAGTCCCCAGAAACACGTGGAGGCCGGGAGCGTCACCTGCCCACGCCGAGTCTCGTTTGGACTCGAGTCCCGCGTTTCGAGTTCTTTGACACCGATTCCGGGTTCTTTGACACCGATTCCGGCGGTCACGCGCGAGCGGGACGCGGGCCACACAGCGAGCGTAGCGCGTCACGCTCGGCCGTGGACAGCACCGTGACGGGGTACTTCGGATTGCCGCTCGCGCGGTCGAAGAACGGATGTGGCCACGCCTTGCCGCGGAGCTTCCAGCCGAGCAACTTGCGGATCGTACGCGCGAGCAGGCGCACGTTCGGCTTCACCGACCCGGGCGGCGGATTGCCGATCGCGAACTTGCCGAGGATCCCACCGCGCGGCGCGCCGAAGACCTCGTCACACCGGGGGGCGTTCGGCGCCTGCTGGAACAGTTCGGTGACGATCCCGACGAACGGGAGCTGCGGCGACACCGTGTTGCCGAGCGGCGTCTTGCAGCAGCTCGCGTACCAGCGATAGAGGCCCTTGGGCGTGAGGCGCACGGCGGTGACGAGTTCGGTGCCACGATCGAACGAGAGCGTCGATGGCGCGACCTGCACGATATCCGAGCCGCCGTGCTCGTCGAGCAGCTCGGCGCGGCCGAGATGGTGCAGGAATGCCTGACAGTCGTCGCAGTAGCAGACGACGCGGTTCACCGAGTCTGGTGCCGCATCGCGCAGCCAGCCGTGTATCTTTCCGCAACGACACTGGAGTTCGACGTCTCTAGACATGGGACCCCCGCATACCACCTTTTGACGCGCGCTCGGATAAGCGGTGAAGGGCTGCTGACGGGTGCCGCCGAGCTGTGCGCCAGGCTGGTGGACAGGCCGTGCACCTGAACTAGGTTCCGCGCTGTCGACCGGTGGCGGGTGCACCCGTCGACCTCGAGAGGGAGCACATCATGAATCGGTTGCAGAACAAGGTTGCGATCATCACCGGCGGCGGCAGTGGCATCGGAGCGGCGACGGCCGCGCTCTTCGTCCAGGAGGGCGCCCGGGTGGTGGTGGTGGGCCGAAACGAGGAGAAGCTTCGCAAGACGGTGCAGGCGATCAACCACGAGAACATCAGCTACACCGTGGCGGATGTCTCCCAGGTCGAGGACACCCAGCGCTACCTCCGTGAGGCGGTGGCGCGCCATGGAGGGCTCGACCTTCTGGTGAGCAACGCGGGCATCCAGGGGGAGTTCCACCCCATCTCCGACATCTCCGTGGAGTCCTTCGACTCGGTGATGGCCATCAACGTGCGCGGTACGTGGCTGGCCATCAAGTACGCGTTCCCCGAACTGCAGAAGCGCGGCGGTGGGAGCATCATCCTCACCTCCTCGGCGGGAGGCCTCGGTGGGATGGGGGTCTCCTCGCCGTACGTGGCCAGCAAGCACGCCGTCGTGGGGATCGCGCGCGCGGCCGCGATCGACGGCGCGCCCCACCGCATCCGGGTCAACGCGGTGTGCCCTGGCCCCGTCGACAACGACATGATGGCCAATGTGGAGCGGACCCTGGGGGCCGGCAAAGAGGCCGAGATCCGGGCCTGGGTCGCTGGGCGTGTGCCCCTCAAGCGCTTCGCCTCCAACGAGGAGGTCGCCCGGGTGAACCTCTTCCTCGCCAGCGATGACAGCAGTTACTGCACCGGTGGTGCCTACACCGTGGACGGTGGCTGGTCCTCCAGCCTGCCCTGATCAGCGCGGGGCGGGCGTGTACCCCAAGGGGCTGCGTGGCATCTGCTCTGGCCCGGCGCGCCGCCCTTGCGGCACCCGCCAGCAGTCCTTCTCCTCCTCTCTACACTCGCCCGCCGCCCTCACCTGGGCTCCTGGGTGGAAGCGGGGCTCGACGGGGGCGAGCGTGGCGCTGCGCTCGCGCAGGGTGCGCAGCAGGGAGTTGAAGTCGAGGTTGGGCCGGGGTGGACAGCATGCGCTCGCGGCCGATGGCTTCCACCAGCGTGAGTGCAGCCCGGGCCATCGCGGCGGTGAGGCCGCGAGCCCCGGGCCAGGGTCGTGTCTGGCATCCCACCTCCGAGGTGAGGGACACTGGCCGCCACCGCCTTGCATTCCGAAGGGCCGGAGGAGCCGCACATGCAGCCAAGAGTCCTTCAACCCAGCTACCTGCTGTTGCTGTTGGCGATGGCGCTGGGGGGCACTTCAGCAAGGGCCAAGGACGAGGTGCCGGTGCCGGTGCTGGGGGAGGTGGGAGTGAGCGGGTACCAGGGGGACGAGGGGCAGGGGCTGAGGCTGAGCTTCAAGAGGTTGAAGCCGAACCCGGCGCTGGGGCTGTGGAGGGAGGAAGAGGCGAGAGAGGTGGTGGAGGCGCTGGAGGAGGAATTCCAGCAGGCGAGCAGGAGGAAGAAGGAGAAGCCGCACCCGGCAACGATGTTGGCCCTGGCGGGCCATGTGCCAGCGGAGGAGGCGAGGCCCTCGGCGTTGGAGAGGCGGGTGAGAGAGGAGTACGAGGAGCTGTTGGGGCCGGCGCAGGTGGAGCTGCCGGGGACGCTGGAGAGCGCCAGGTGGTTTCAGGCGCTGAGGCTCTCGCCGCGCTACATGGGGGAAGGAGTGAGGGAGGCGGCGCTGGAGCTGTTCAGCTCGCCCGCGGTCCTGCTGTCCGTGGGGACGTCCATGATGCTGTACATGCTGGCGTGGGCGGTACCAGAGCCGGTGTTCTCCAAGGCGTTGGCGGGAGCGGTGACAGTGGGGCTGCTACTGACGTACAGCGCGGCGGAGCTCTACAGCGTGGGGCAGGCGTGCCTGAGGCTGTACCAGGAGGCGGAGGCGGCGAGTACGAGGGAGGAGTTGGAGGAGGTGGCCAGGCGCTTCGGGAAGGCGTTGGGAGGAGTGGGGCTGAGGGTGCTGGTGACGGTGGCGGGGGCGAAGCTGGCGAGGGGGTTACCGGAGGTGCCGAAGGGAGGGCTATGGGCGAGCCTGTCGCCGCCGCGCTTCGCCATGGCGGGAGGGGGCACGAGGGGAGGCGTGAGGGTGGTGATGGGGACGAGGGCGCAGGTGAATGTGGCGGAGGGGACGGTGGTGCTGATGGGGGTGACGGCGAACACGGCGACCGCTGCGGTGGCGTCAGCGGTGAGCGTGGCGCGGACGACGGGGGCGTGTACGGAGTCGAAGCAGGACGGCCACCATCGCCACCACCTGTGCACCAACAAGAACGACATATCCGAAAGCAATGGCGGCCCTTGGACTCCTCGGTTCGAGGAGTTCTTCGAACGAGCGGGGATGAGCCTGGATGACCCGGCGAACATTGTCTATCTGCGAGACCACAAGGGGCCCCATCCCGAGGCGTACCACAGCGAGATTTTCGAGCGGCTGGAGAAAGCGCTTGGACCTTGTCGAACCCAGATTGAGTGCCGGCCCAGGCTCCTGGGCGCGCTCGACAAGATTGCAGGGGAGGTATGCAAGCCGGGCTCCACGCTCAACAAGCTGGCCACTAGGACGCCATGAGTATGCAGATGAAGTATTACAAAATATATGACGATGTATACATTCCAGGGCGTTGGCATTTGAGGATGCCTCTCTTCAGCGATAGCAAGCGTGAGGGCGAGCGCGAGGAAGAGCGCGAGTTGTTCGACGTTTGGCGGTTCAAGGAAGGAAGAGTCTTGGAAATCGAGAGGCCGATCCGCTTGTCCATGAAGCCGGCGGGCGTCGCGCTCGAGTTCAGTCACGCCATGGGGGTTCCCATCGTCCACCGTCGGGTCGTCTCGCTCTTCGAGCGCCTGGGTCTCCAGAAGGAGGTGCAGTTCATCCCCGTGGAGGTGGAGGACCAGACGGAGCCCTGGTTCATCCTCAATGCACTGCGGGTCATCCGGTGCATCGATGACGCTCGGTGTGAGGAGGTGCTTTATTGGGGACCAGAGGATGGCGAGCCAGACAGGGTAGGTGAATACCAGAACGTTCGAGGGTTGAGGGTGGATCCGGAGAAGGTGGAGAGCGCCAATATCTTCCGCCCCTGGGGCTGGCAGGTTGTCCTCATCGTCTCCGAGCACGTCAAGCAAGCGATGGAATCAGAGGGCATCACTGGCGCCAAATTCATTGAAGTCTGACGGCAGCGGGACTCCACCTTCTTGACATCGGGAGCCGGAAAGCCCGACCCCCAGAGGCCATTGGCTCAGGTGCTGAGGGACGCCCGCCAGAGCTCATAGAGCTCGGTCTCGCCCTCCGGTCGAACGGGAAGATGAACCAGCTTCATCGCTTGCTGTGCCAAGGGCTTCGCCAGCTCGGCATAGATGGCAGCCGTTGACAGGCCGTAGGGCTCGCCCTCCTCGTTCGAGTAGGCGAAGGCAATCTCCTTGATGCCGGCCATGCGCATGGCCGCGAGCCCCGGGCCAGGGTCGTGTCTGGCATCTCACCTCCGAGGTGAGGGACACTGGCCGCCACCGCCTTGCATTCCGAAGGGCCGGAGGAGCCGCACATGCAGCCAAGAGTCCTTCAACCCAGCTACCTGCTGTTGCTGTTGGCGATGGCGCTGGGGGGCACTTCAGCAAGGGCCAAGGACGAGGTGCCGGTGCCGGTGCTGGAGGAGGTGGGAGTGAGCGGGTACCAGGGGGACGAGGGGCAGGGGCTGAGGCTGAGCTTCAAGAGGTTGAAGCCGAACCCGGCGCTGGGGCTGTGGAGGGAGGAAGAGGCGAGGGAGGTGGTGGAGGCGCTGGAGGAGGAATTCCAGCAGGCGAGCAGGAGGAAGAAGGAGAAGCCGCACCCGGCAACGATGTTGGCCCTGGGGGGCCATGTGCCAGCGGAGGAGGCGAGGCCCTCGGCGTTGGAGAGGAGGGTGAGAGAGGAGTACGAGGAGTTGCTGGGGCCGGCGCAAGTGCAACTGCCGGGGACGCTGGAGAGCGCCAGGTGGTTTCAGGCGCTGATGCTTTCGCCGCGCTACATGGGGGAAGGAGTGAGGGAGGCGGCGCTGGAGCTGTTCAGCTCGCCCGCGGTCCTGCTGTCCGTGGGGACGTCCATGATGCTGTACATGCTGGCGTGGGCGGTACCGGAGCCGGTGTTCTCCAAGGCGTTGGCGGGAGCGGTGACAGTGGGGCTGCTACTGACGTACAGCGCGGCGGAGCTCTACAACGGGGGCAGGCGTGCCTGAGGCTGTACCAGGAGGCGGAGGCGGCGAGGACGAGGGAGGAGTTGGAGGAGGTGGCCAGGCGCTTCGGGAAGGCGTTGGGAGGAGTGGGGCTGAGGGTGCTGGTGACGGTGGCGGGGGCGAAGCTGGCGAGGGGGTTACCGGAGGTGCCGAAGGGAGGGCTATGGGCGAGCCTGTCGCCGCCGCGCTTCGCCATGGCGGGAGGGGGCACGAGGGGAGGCGTGAGGGTGGTGATGGGGACGAGGGCGCAGGTGAATGTGGCGGAGGGGACGGTGGTGCTGATGGGGGTGACGGCGAACACGGCGACCGCTGCGGTGGCGTCAGCGGTGAGCGTGGCGCGGACGACGGGGGCGTGTACGGAGTCGAAGCAGGACGGCCACCATCGCCACCACCTGTGCACCAACAAGAACGACACGTCCGAAATCACCGGCGGCCCCTGGACGCCCAGGTTCGAGAAAATCTTCGAAACGGCGGGGATGAGCCTGGATGACCCAGCGAACCTCGTCTACCTGCGAGACCACAAGGGGCCTCATCCCGAGACGTACCACCGTGAAATTTTCGAGCGGTTGAAGTTGGCGCTTGGAACCTGCAGGACCCAAGTCGAGTGCCGAATGAAGCTCGTGAGAGTGCTCGACAAGATTGCAGGGGAAGTTTGTACACCGGGCTCTACACTCAACAAGCTCGCCACGAGAACGCCATGACAGCGCGGACACGCTATTACAAGCTATACGACGATGTATACATTCCAGGGCGTTGGGATTTGAGTTTTCCTCTCTTCAAGGATGGAGGGGAATCGGGCGCGCGTGAGGACGATGACGAGCGCGAGTTATTCGACACCTGGCGATTCAACGAGGGGCGAATCCTGGAAATCGAGAGGCCGATCCGCTTGTCCATGAAGCCGGCGGGCATTGCGCTCGAATTCAGTGAGGCGATGGGGGTTCCCATCGTCCACCGTCGGGTCGTCTCGTTCTTCGAGCGCCTGGGTCTCCAGAAGGAGGTGCAGTTCATCCCCGTGGAGGTGGAGGACCAGACGGAGCCCTGGTTCATCCTCAATGCACTGCGGGTCATCCGGTGCATCGATGACGCTCGGTGTGAGGAGGTGCTTTATTGGGGACCAGAGGATGGCGAGCCAGACAGGGTAGGTGAATACCAGAACGTTCGAGGGTTGAGGGTGGATCCGGAGAAGGTGGGGAGCGCCAACATCTTCCACCCCTGGGGCTGGCAGGTTGTCCTCATCGTCTCCGAGCACGTCAAGCAAGCGATGGAATCAGAGGGCATCACTGGCGCTAAATTCATTGAAGTCTGACGCAGGGACGCCCGTCTGACCCGAGTTGGGGAGCCTCCCCACGTGTGGGCTGAGAGCTCTCTAACTACCAAAGAGAGGGGTTGGCGGGAGGCGCGTCCTCCAAGAAAGGCGTCACCATCGACTCGAGTACCTTCGCCTCCCCTGAGATCCCAATATGAGAGGTCGCGGGGAGGATCACCAACCGCGCCGCAGGAACCTTCGTGAGCATCCCAGTAGCGGCCGCCTCCTCATCGCCTCCGCCCCGAAGCTTGAACATCGCCACCGCGTGTTCCAGCTTCACGCCATCCGCATCACCCACGATGACCATCGTCTTGGCTGGAATAGCGCGCATCTGAGCGTCGGTGATGTTCTGGTCGTTGATGTTCAACACCTTCATCTTCTCGATGTAGGCCTCGAACGCCTTGGGATCAGCCGTGTGCTTCTTGAACGCTACTTCGACTGGAGAACCTGCAAACATCTTGGCGCTCAGGCCCTCAATCGCCTTGAACACCGCAGGGTACCAACCGTCCTTACGGTAGGTGGCGGACAGCGAGACGAGCTTGTTGACGAGCGTGGGGTGACGCACCGCCAGCTGCAGTGCCACCCCTCCACCTTGGGAGTAGCCCATCACATCCGCGCGCTCCACCTTCAGGGCCCTCAGCAATGCCGCAGCGTCATCGCCGAACTGCTCGTAGGACATCTTCCGCGACGTGTCCGCGGTTCGACCGTGGCCCTGTTGGTCAAAGACAATCACCGAGCGCTTCGCAGCGAAGGCTGCCACCCAAGGCTTCATTGAGTCGGTGGATAAGAAAGCCCCAGGAATCAACAGCAACGGAGCTGTCTTGGACTTGCCCAACTCTCCGTACACTTCGTAGTAGAGCTTCAGGCCGTTGATGGGCAGATAGCCACTGCGTGAAGGGCTCGGTCCTTGCGGCTTGGACGGTGGAGGCGACGACTCCGCAGCCCACGCCATCACCCCCATGGTAACAAGTCCCATCACCACCATTCGTCGAAACATCCGGCTGGCCTCCTCGAAAGAGAGAGCACGGCTTATGGCCCAGCAGACACGGAGCGTCGACGACTCACTTCTGCCATGTAGAGCACTTCACATCGTTGGGACCGCGGTGGGGTTCGACGCGCGAATGCGGTATCCCTTTCGTCCATTCTCCTTGCTCAACTGGGCTCCTCTCCGTCCTATACTTCAGAGGGGCGCCACGTCCGGGTGGAAGCGGGGCTCGACGGGGGCGAGCGTGGCGCTGCGCTCGCGCAGGGTGCCGAAGTCGAGGTTGGGTCGGGGTGGGCAGCATGCGCTCGCGGCCGATGGCTTCCACCAGCGTGAGTGTAACCCGGGCCATCGCGGCGGTGAGGCCGCGAGCCCCGGGCCAGGGTCGTGTCTGGCATCCCACCTCCGAGGTGAGGGACACTGGCCGCCACCGCCTTGCATTCCGAAGGGCCGGAGGAGCCGCACATGCAGCCAAGAGTCCTTCAACCCATCTACCTGCTGTCGCTGTTGGCGATGGCGCTGGGGGGCACTTCAGCAAGGGCCAAGGACGAGGTGCCGGTGCTGGAGGAGGTGGGGGTGAGCGGGTACCAGGGGGACGAGGGGCAGGGGCTGAGGCTGAGCTTCAAGAGGTTGAAGCCGAACCCGGCGCTGGGGGTGTGGAGGGAGGAAGAGGCGAGGGAGGTGGTGGAGGCGCTGGAGGAGGAATTCCAGCAGGCGAGCAGGAGGAAGAAGGAGAAGCCGCGCCCGACGACGATGTTGGCTCTGGCGGGCCATGTGCCAGCGGAGGAGGCGAGGCCCTCGGTGTTGGAGAGGCGGGTGAGAGAGGAGTACGAGGAGCTGCTGGGGCCGGCGCAAGTGCAACTGCCGGGGACACTGGAGAGTGCCAGGTGGTTTCAGGCGCTGAGGCTCTCGCCGCGCTACATGGGGGAAGGAGTGAGGGAGGCGGCGCTGGAGCTGTTCAGCTCGCCCGCTGTCCTGCTGTCCGTGGGGACATCCATGATGCTGTACATGCTGGCGTGGGCGGTACCGGAGCCGGTGTTCAGCAAGGCGTTGGCGGGAGCGGTGACAGTGGGACTGCTGCTGACGTACAGCGCGGCGGAGCTCTACAACGTGGGGCAGGCGTGCCTGAGGCTGTACCGGGAGGCGGAGGCGGCGAGGACGAGGGAGGAGTTGGAGGCGGTGGCCGAGCGGTTTGGAAAAGCACTGGGCGGAGTGGGGCTGAGGGTGCTGGTGACGGTGGCGGGGGCGAAGCTGGCGAGGGGGTTGCCGGAGGTGCCGAAGGGAGGGCTATGGGCGGGCCTGTCGCCGCCGCGCTTCGCCATGGCGGGAGGGGGCACGAGGGGAGGCGTGAGGGTGGTGGCGGGGACGAGGGCGCAGGTGAGCGTGGCGGACGGGACGGTGGTGCTGATGGGGGTGACGGCGAACACGGCGACCGCTGCGGTGGCGTCAGCGGTGAGCGCGGCGCGGACGACGGGGGCGTGTACGGAGTCGAAGCAGGACGGCCACCATCGCCACCACCTGTGCACCAACAAGAACGACACGTCCGAAATCACCGGCGGCCCCTGGACGCCCCGGTTCGAGACACTCTTCGAAACGGCGGGGATGAGCCTGGATGACCCGGCGAACATTGTCTATCTGCGAGACCACAAGGGCCCCCATCCCGAGGCTTACCACCGCGAAGTCTTCAACCGGCTGGAGGATGCGCTGTCGGGTTGTCGGCCAGGGGCCGATTGTCGAGCGAAGCTTGTCAGAGCGCTCGACGAGATTGCAGGGGACATCTGCAAGCCGGGCTCCACACTCAACAAGCTCGCCACGAGGAAGTCATGACGGAGCTGATGAAGTATTACGAGATATACGATGACGTATACATCCCTGGGCGTTGGCACTTGAGGATGCCTATTTATAACCAGGGCGGAGGCGAGGACGATTTCTTTGACATCTGGCAGTTCAAGGAGGGCCGAGTCCTGGATATTGAGAGGCCGATCCGCTTGTCTATGAAGCCAGCGGGGATCGCGCTCGAGTTCAGTCATGCAATGGGTACTCCCGTCGTTCACCGTCGGGTCGTCTCACTCTTCGAGCGTTTGGGGCTCCAGAAGGAGGTGCAATTCATCCCCGTGGAAGTGGAGTGGCAGGCGGAGCCCTGGTTCATTCTCAATGCCCTGCAGGTCATCCGGTGCATCGACGACGCCCGGTGTGACGAGGTGTTTTATTGGCAGCCAGAGGATGGACGCCCGGAAAAATTAGGCGGGTACAAGAACGTTAGAGGGCTGAAGGTGGACGTTGAGAAGATAGGAGACGCCCACATCTTCCGCCCTTGGGGCTGGAAGGTGGTCCTTATTGTCTCCGAGCGCCTCAAGCAGGTGATGGAATCAGAGGGCATCACTGGCGCCAAGTTCATTGAAGTCTGACGGCAGCGGGACTCCACCTCCTTGACATCGGGAGCCGGAAACCCCGACCCCCAGAGGCCATTGGCTCAGGTGCTGAGGGACGCCCGCCAGAGCTCATAGAGTTCGGTCTCGCCCTCCGGTCGAACGGGAAGATGAACCATCTTCATCGCTTGCTGTGCCAATGGCTTCGCCAGCTCGGCATAGATGGCAGCCGTTGACAGGCCGTAGGGCTCGCCCTCCTCGTTCGAGTAGGCGAAGGCAACCTCCTTGATGCCGGCCATGCGCATGGCCGCGAGGCACATCGGACAGGGATGGCCGCTCGCATAGACCGAGCACCCGTCGAGGCGCGGCGTGCCGAGGGCTCGGCCCGCGGCGCGCAACGCGAGGAGCTCCGCGTGTGCGGTGGGATCGTTGGTGGCGAGAATCTCGTTGACCCCGCGCGCAATGACGTTGCCGTCTTTGACCACGACGGCACCGAATGGCCGTCCGCCGCGGCGTACATTGTCTCGTGCGAGCGCGATTGCTTCGAGGAGATGGTCCGTTGGTGATGACATAAAACCGCCTTGTCAGGCCGTTCCAGGCCGTGACGATGCCTGTGTTCCGTTCATGGCAGCGCCGTAACCATCGGGCGCAAGCCGCGTGACGAGGTAGATGACGAGCAGTACGCAGGCGAGGTGCGCGAGCCAACCGGTAGCGAAGCTTCCGCTCCTCTCCTGCAACACCGCCATCAACCATGGGCCGTTCGCTGCAATCAGGAAGCCGCCTCCCTGCATGAGCGCGCTGAGTGCGCCCGCTTGCGCAGGCTCGTGCAGATGGTCGAGGGCAACGACGAGGGAGAGCGCGAAGCATCCGCCGAGCCCGGCCCCACCGAGCGCCGCCCACAGGCGTGGCGAAGCATCGGGCCAGAAGGCCAGACCGGCGAAGCTGGTTGCCTGCGCGAAGAGTGTGAGCCACAACCACGGCCGTCGGTCGTGGCTGCGTGCGGCGAGCGCGGGCAGCGACAGCGCCGCGGCCGCCTGCGCCACCGCCATCAGCGCCACCAGACCACCGCTGTGTGCCTTGCTCCAACCGCGAGTCAGGTAATAGGCGGGGAGCCAGGCGACCATCGATGAATAGCCGGCGTTGACTAGGCCAAAGCAGCTCATCAGGAGCCAGGTACGCGGCCGACGCAGAAGCACGGCCACGGCTGTGTGACCGGCGCTGGCTCGCTCCGCGCGAGGCAGGACCCACCACCCGAGCACCAGCGCCGCGCCCGCGGGAGCCGCCAGCCAGGCGAGGGCTCCGCGCCAGCTGCCCACGATATCGGCAAGCACTGGCGTAAGCTGCGCGCCGGCTGCGCCGCCGGCCATGAGGGCGGCCGAGTACACCCCGGTGATGGGCGCGACGCCGCGGGGGAAGTTCTCCTTGATGAGGCCGGGCATGACTGCCTGGATGGCGGCCACGCCCATGCCACAGAGTGCGGCGGTGCCGATGAGCGCGCTGCCACTCGGCACGGCGATACGGAGCGCGGAGCCCAACCCGAGCATCGTCAATGCGCCGAGGACGATACGCCTTCCACCCAGCTCGCGCTGTATCCAGGGACCGAGGAAGGCCCCGGCGCCCATCAACAACGTCGGCAGCATCGTGAGCCAGGCCAGGCCGCGGTAGCCGAGGCCGGTATCGGCGGCGATGCTCGCCACCAGCGGGCCGATGCCGGTGAGGAAGGGGCGCAGGTTGAGGCCGATGAAAACCAGGGTGAGGAGCAGAATCGCTCGAGGTGGAAATCGCATGGCACACGCCAGGCCTTCATGCGGCGCCAGCCGCCACCAACAGTTGCTCGATTTCACGGTAGCCGCGCTGGCGTGCGTGCTGAAGCGGCGTCACCCCCGAGCCATCGGCGAGCTTGACGTCCGCTTTCGCCGCGACGAGCAGGCGCACAATCTCGACGTATTGCGGGCCGCCATTGCCGAGCATGATTGCCTCGAGCAATGCCGTCCAACCAAGGTTGTTGACGTGGTTCACGTCGACCCCCGCCCCGATGAGCGTCTTCACTGTCTCCACGTGTCCGCGCTCACAGGCCGGAATGAGCGCCGTCCCGCCGTACCGGTTGGTGCTCTTCAGGTCGGCACCGTGCGCGAGCGTGAGTCTCAGAATCTCGAGATGACCTCTGGCCCCCGCGTAGAGGTAGGGGCTGTCTTTGAGCGCATCCTTCGCGTTCACGTCCGCTCCTGCCTCGATGAGCACCTTCGCGACGGCGACGTGGTTCTTGTGAGCGGCCGCCAGCAGCGCCGTACGGCCCCGATCGTCGCGTGCGTCGATGGCTGCACCTTCCCGGAGCGCGACGCGCACAGCCTCGACATCACCTCGCTCCGCCGCCACGATGAGCACGCGGTCGCGTGGCGCAGCCTGCGAGGGCCCACTCCCAGTCAGGACACCCATGAGCAGCAATCCCATTGCGCTGGCGAACGCCGCCAGCTGTTTCAACGATAGGTTCACGAAGGAATCCCAGGATGACGATGTCACGAAGATAGAGGAGAGGTCCCCCGCGTTGCCATGAAACCTCAGCATACTTATGAGTGCCCTCATGAATAGAACCCCTCTCGACCTGGGCCTCCTGCAAGCGTTCACCGCCGTGGTCGACTGCGGCAGCTTCACCGGTGCGGCGCGGCGCCTTCACTCCACGCAATCAACCGTGAGCCAGCAGCTCCGCAGGTTGGAGGAGCAGGTGGGCGCCTCGCTCCTCGATCGGCGGCGTCGCGACATCCGTCTGACCGCTCCGGGCGAGCGCCTCCTCGGTTATGCACGGCGCATGCTGGCGCTCGATGCGGAGGTGGCGGAGGCGCTGTCGCAGGCAAACGCGGGCGCGACCCTACGCCTCGGTGTGCCGGAGGATTTCGCTTCCGGGCGCATCACTGGGATGTTGGCTGGCTTCATGCGTGCGCACCCCGACATGACGCTCGAGGTGACCAGCGGGCTGAGCCGGGACCTGCGCCGCCTCTACGACCGTGGCGAGTTCGATCTCGTGCTGCTCAAGCAACGACGTGGCACGGGGGCGGGTGTATCACGCTGGCCCGAGCCACTGTGCTGGGTCGACAGCGCGAGCCACCCATCGGTCGATGGCGACCCGCTGCGCCTCGTCGTCTTTCCGCCAAACGGCCTCTACCGCGACGAGATGTTCGAGACGGTGGAGTCGCTCGGGCGCCGATGGCGCATCGGTTACTCCAGCACGAGCCTTGCCAGCATCCAGTCCGCCGTCGCCGATGGACTCGGTATCAGTCTGCTGCCGGCCCGCGCGGTACTGCCGGGCCACCAGGTCCTCGGTCCGGAAAGCGGCTTTCCGCCGATCGAAACGATGGAGCTCGCCATCCACCATCGGCCTGAAGCCGGACCATTGCTCCTGGAGCTTGCAGCGCGTCTCGCCAGGCTGGTGCATGAGCCAGAGAAGGCCCGGCGCCACCGCTGAGCGCCGCGGTCCCTCCCGCGCTGAGGCACTCCGCATGTTTTCGGACCGCCCAGGCGGTGGGTGTCAACGGAGTTGTCGCGAAAAGCTGACTCAAGCAGTCAGCCGAAATGAAGGCACTGCAGGGGTGGAGTGCTGGGAGGGGTTGAGGCGGACGGCGCCTGCCTCCACACCCAACACAGGCGAAGAAATACAGTGCGAACCGAACGTCTCGCTCGAGGGAGCATCTCCTCGCTTTGACGCGTCAGCCCACCGGATTGACGCGTCAACCCGCCGGGCCGGCATCTCTTGTTCCCGGGATGCAGGACCACCGTCGCTCTGAGAAGCCCTCGGCCACGGGCAGGCACATGGCTTGCTGAGGCACGGTGTGCCCTTTTCGAGGGGCATGCCGTCGCACCGACCGTAATCGAGGCAAGGAGAACGAATTCATGTCGACCCATATCAACGCGGCGAAGTCAGCCGCTCAGCTGCGCAAGATGTTCTGGGGGGGTCTGCTGGTGGGACTCATGGGGCCGCTCACCGCGAGCGCACTGCCGGCTGGCGGACAGAACAGCCAGATCGATTGGACGCAGTCCGGGTTCTCGGGGATGGCTCGTCCCGAGGCGCTATCCCTCGCCGAGCTGAAGACATATCACGCGGATCGCAGGTACGTCCGGAGCCTGGTGAAGACGGACGCCGCCACGAGCCTCGACTACTCGGACCCGCAGGTGTTCCGGTTCGTCCTCGCCCGCCTGAAGATGGCCGGGAAGACGCCGCAGACGGCGCCCCGTCTCTTCGCCCTCATCAACCAGCGGCGTGCCGCGGATCAACTGCATCCGAGAAAGACGGAGCGCACTCAGACGCTCACGGCCACCCGGACGCCCCAGCACTTCATCAACTCGACCAACTTCCTCACCGAGAGCAGCCCGTACATGGAGGCCAACGCGCTGGTCACCTACCCCGGCGTGGCCAACTACCTCTATGTCGACAGTGCTACCTGGGACAAGAATGGCACCGCCCTCGGGGCGATGGCTTACGCCGAGAAGTACAGTGGCTCCATCGTGAGGTCGGCGGCGGTCGGGGACGTCACTCTCACCAGCGCGCTGGATTACGAGGTGGACTCGTACTCTCTCATCGACTCGGCCGCGGGCCTGCAGGAGACCTACACCCTCCGCGAGAACAACAAGAGGTGCCAGTTCGACCTGTCCACACTGAACATCACCGACCCCGTGGACACGACGGGCGGACAGTGCGTGGACATCTGCCTGAACCGGACCTGGACGGGTGATTGCGACTACGACCTGACCGGAACCCCGACGGCGTTGAAGATCCCCTTGTCCGGCTCCATCGGCATCTCCTTCAACAACCCCAACTGTGTCTTCGATGCCAACAGGATCGCGCAATACCAGAACGGAACCTTGACGCCTCCGGGAAATATCAAGGTCGTGTTGACCAACGTGGGCGGCGGCTGCGACGTGGACAGCAGCAATGCCCTGTACAGCCCGATGCAGAACTTCTGGCAGCACGTCACGATCGCCCCTGACGGCAAGACGCTGAGCTGGAATCTCACGGGGGCGGACGCGGCGCTCTTCGACCCGAGCTGTCGGCAGGTCCAGGACCAGCTGGATCTCACCATGATTCTGGGCATTCCGATGAAGCAGGGAGCAGTTGAGATTCCGCCCCGTCCCATCGTCATCAGCAACGATCCAGACTCCCAGGCCACGGACTGGCAGTTGCCGTGCATGACCATGACGAACAGCTGCCTCGCCGAGGGCACGAAGGTGCAACTGGCCGACGGCCGCATGGTGCCCATCGAGTCCATCCAGATCGGGGACAAGATCTTCAACCCCTTCCACCCGGGCGCCCAGGCGCTCACCGTGACTGACATCGCCAAGGGCTTCGAGACCGTGCCCATGGTTCGCATCAAGGACAAGACCGGGAGGGAGCTGCTGATGACGGAGATGCACCCCATCGCCACGGTGGACCGGGGCATGGTGCAGGCCCGGAAGCTGCACGTGGGAGACAAGGTCCAGACCCAGACCGGCATCAGCCAACTGGTGAGCGTCACCCGCCAGCCGTTCGGCGGAAAGGTGCACAACCTCAAGGTCGGCTCGAACGAGGAGTCCCTGAAGCTGGGCCCGGATCAGACCGTGGTGTACGCGAACGGCTTCCTCGTCGGTGACGGGCAGATCCAGCAGAAGTACGAGTCCGCCGAGCAGAATGCCAACGCGAGGCTCGACATGCGCACGCGTGTGGACAAGCGCTGGCGCCAGGACTACGTGAAGAGCGCCACCCGGTAGCCGCGTCACCATCGAGCAGCACGGCGAGCTGTTGCACTGGGCCGATCTGTACTCACGCGGATCGGTCCGCCGGTCTCCCCCGCGCCTTTTCGGCACGCCGGGCTGCGGCACGGATGAGTTGCACGAGCTCAGGCCGCCTGGTCTCGGCCAAGCGCTCAAGGCGCGTAGAGGCGCTTGAGCGCTTCGTATGCGGGCCGCGTGTTTCGGTCGACGTCGACGATGCCCCACCACTCCTCGTTGAAGGTGCCGTCAGGGTAGGGCCCCCCACCGGGGGCCGCACCGCCGTTGTCGTGCTGGGAGGGGTTCCCCGACTTCCACCACTCGTCGGACCACTCGAAGAGGGTGCCGCCGGAGCACACTCCGCCCTTGTTCGCGGTCGAATGCTCGAGAATCTCCTCGGTCAGTGCGCGGGTCGCGGTGCCCTGGCTCTCGGGATCGTATCCGGGAAGCTTCGCGTTGAACGCGTCCGCACCATATTCGGCAAGGAACATGGGCTTCTGGGAGAGGCCCTTCCACTTGTCGAAGGCGTCTCCGAAAGTGATTCCCCGATACATGTTCAGGCCCCAGACGTCGACGTCTGGCATTCTCTCGAGGGTGTCCCTGGAGGGCATCTCGCCATAGACGGTCGCGATGGGATGCGTCGTATCGATGGCCTTGATGGCGGCAGCGATCTGGTTTAGCCGCGCCATCGAGTCATTGAAGGACATCCCGGTGTACAGGCCGTTGTAGTTCCACTCGTTTCCCAGTGACCACATGAGGATGGCGGGGTGATTCTTGAGAGCCGTCACGTGCTCGGAGGCCCGAGTCGCCGGCTCACCGCCATAGGCATACACGCTCATGATCACCCGGATGCCCGCGGCGTGCAGCTTGTCCAGCACCCTGGTATCGCGGATGGTGTCGTACGTGCGGACCACGTTGATGCCCGCGGCCTTCATCAGCGCGATGTCCTGGTCGGCGAAGGCGGCGTAGTCGTCCCTGGGCGGATGCTGGTGACCCTTTCCGACGGGATTCCAGCAGACGCCCTTCAACTGGATGGCCTTGCCACCGACCTTGATGGCTCGCCCATCCACGGAGATTGCACCGTCGCTCCCGCCATCCGCCACGGGAGCGTTCGGTCCGGCGGGCTCGACCGCACAGGACTGGATTGCAACCATCAAGAGGCCCAGCACGAAGCCACGAAGCATCGGGGAACTCACGCGAGGATCTCGGTGAGGTCCGCGTTCCCCACGCCACGCAAGTCCTCTCCGAACGAGGACACCGGCATGCCGAACACGTGACGCATGAGGGTGTACCACAGGTCGCGGAGCTGCCGGTCGCTGCCCACCGACTGATAGGCGATGTGCGTGTCGCGCTTGAGCGCGCCGTTGCCGCCCGCGATGAGAATCGGGAGGTCGAACGCGTCGTGGTCGTGCGTGCGCATCTCGCTCAGGAACACGAGCGTGGTGTGGTCGAGCACGGTGCCGTCACCTTCGGGGATGGCGTCGAGCTTGAGCGCGAGCTCCGCCACCTTGCGGCCCATCCACGCGTTGATGGCCGCGAAGTCGCGGTTGCTCGGGGTCAAAATCTTGTACTGGCCATTCTCCGTCGTATCGGCCAGCTCACCCGGCCCGTGCTGGGAAGCGTGATAGTGGAGGCTGGCCCCCGCATTGTAATTGAGCCCCACGCGCGTACGGTCCGAGGCGGGGATGTTGCGATACTCGAACTCGGAGCGGGCGTCGTCGAGCAGGTGGGTGACCACGCGCGTGCGGTCGCACTCGAAGGCGAGCGTGATGAGGTCGTTCATCACGTTGGCGTGCAGCTCGTGGTCATACCCGTCCTGCCCCTGGGACAGACCCTGCTGCGGGCCGGGCGGCTCGGGCACGGGGCTGGGGGTAGGGACCGTACGACACGTGGCCGCGACCTGGTCGACAGCGATCTCCAGACTCCGCACGGTCTCCAGGTACTGGTCCAGCACCTGCTGGTCCCGGCTGCTCACCCGCTTCTTGATGCGAAGCGTGTCCTCGCGGACCGCGTCCAGCACGCTCTTCTCCCGGGCCTTGAGCCTGGCGAGCTCCGCCGGGGTCTGGGCACCGGTGCCGCCGACAAGCTGGTCGAAGACGACGCGCGGGTTGACGTTTCGCTTGAGGGGCTCGGTCGGCGACTTCCACGACAGCACCTGGTTGTAGGCGTAGCTGCGGTAGTCAAAGAAGCCAGGCTTCACGCCGAGGCCGGTCTGCAGCGAGTTGAGGCCCGTCAGGCCCACCATCGTCCGAGCGATGAGCTGATCAACCGACGTGGTGCTGCGCACCGCCGAGTCGAGCGGCAGGCCCGCTTTGCGCGCGACCTCGTCGGCGTCGATGCACGTGGTCACCGCCGACATGCAGCGCGCGTGAGACGGCTCGACACTCGGGCCGGGCGCGCTGCCGTCGTGGCTCCAGGTGTAGTTGCCGAGGCGGCTCACCATCATCAGCTTGTGCTTGATGGGCGCGAAGGGGGCGAGCACGTTGGGTAGCTTGAAGTCGGCGCCCGACAACGACGTGCCGAATGAGGGGGCGTTGGTCCACCAGTCATGAGGCGCGCCGTTGGGGAAGGCGCAAATCAACAGGCGGCGCGGGATGCCAACGGCGGCGCGGGCGGTGCGCGGCGCGAGCGCCTCGAGCCAGGGGAGCGAGAGCGCGACACCTGCCCCACGCAGCACGGTACGGCGCGACAACAGCGTCTTCATGGAGCCTCCTCGGTGTGCCCGCGGAAGGCGGGCGAGACGACGATCTCATGCAACAGCTCGCGGAACGTTCCCGCCTTCCACGTCTCCGCGAGCTTCTCGGCGCGGAGGTAATCGGCCTCGTCCAGGCTGCGCCGCATGGCGAAGCTGAACAGTTTGTGCGGTGCACAGGTGCCAAGGCGCGGATCCGCCGCGAGCAGCGGCATCAGCCCCGACACCTCGGTGAACGACGTGCCCTGGTAGGTACCGCTCGCGTCGATGGGCTGCCCCTCGTCCTGGGTACGGTAGCGGCCGACAGCATCGAAGTTCTCGAGGCTCAGACCGATCGGGTCGAGCATGTTGTGGCAGCCGGAGCATGCCGGGTTGCGCCGGTGCGCCTCGAGCCGCTCGCGCACCGTCTTCGGCGACGTGCCCCCCTCATTCGCGGGCAGCTCGGTCACCACGCCCGGGGGCGGCGTCATGTCGGTGCAGAACAGTGAGGTGATGACGCCCTTCGCGCGCGAGGTCGGCGAGGTGCGGTCGCTGTGCGAGCTGAGCGTGAGGTACGCGGGCAGCGTGAGGAAGCCGCGGCGCTTCAGCGTCGAAGGATCGGCGGCGAGCAACGGCTGCACCGCCGCGCTGGCCGGGTGCGGCGCCGAGAACAGCTCGCTCCACGGCGTGGTGCCGGTAACGAAGCCGCTCAAGAAGGTGTTGGCCTGGCCCTCGACTGCCGTGGCCACTGTCGGTGTCCACTGGCGGAAGCGTGTAGGGTCGACGTTGTGGCTGGAGAGCCGGACCGTCCCGAGCCACTGTCCGAGGAAGCGCGAGACGAAGCGCTGACCGCGCGGGTCGTCGAGCATCCGGTCCGTCATGGCGCGCAGCGCGGCGTCGTCGTCGAGCTCACCCCGCTCGGCGGCGTCGAGGAGCGTGTCGTCGGGCATCGAGCCCCACAGCAGGTACGAGAGACGGCTCGCGAGCGCCGCCGGCTCGATGGGCTCCTTTCCCTTGCCGGGCCGCTCGATGCGCAGGAAGAAGGACGGGCTGCTGAGCATCACGCGGAGCACATGTGCGACCGCTTCGACGTGGCCCATCTCGAGCGTGGTGCGCGCGCTGCGGTAGGTATTGAGGTACGCGTCGACCTCCTCGGCGTCGAGCGAACGACGGAACGCACGGCGGCCCAGCGACGTCACGAGCGTCCGCGCGCAGGTGGTATCGGTGTCGCTCGCGGGCATGCACGTCACGAGGCGTGAGGTGAGCTCCGGCGACTTGAAGGCTTCCTCGACGACGTCGCTCGCGGCGTTGAAGAGCGCCTCGCGCTGCACCGACGAGAGCGTCGAGAGCACCCCCACGTTCGCGTCGAACTCGGAGGCTGAGACCGCTGGGAAGAAGTCGGCTGGCCGCGACGGGGTGCCGAGCAGATCCTGGACCGTCGTGTTGTACTCTGACGCAGTCAGCAGGTGCGCTGGCATCGTCTCACCCTGGATCGACGGGGTGGATGAGTCCTCGCACGCTGAGAGGCCGACACCAACACACATGATGAGTAGGGTGTGACGCATTGAGGCTCCTCGCGAACGACACCAGAGACACCCGAGCGCGAAAAACGGCTCAACGAGAATTTCGTCTGCTCGTTCGCGGGTCTCCGGCGGGTTCAAGCCCTGCCTGACATCGCCCCGGGTAGTCATGTAGGCTACCCGGGAATTTGGCATGACCTGTTTTGCGCGGTCGTGTCTCTAAAGGGCCATGTCCGCACCAGGGCACCTCATTCAGCTGCACCAGGACGCCACCCAACTGGAGGTCGACCCGGCCGACTTCACCGCCGTGGTTCGGGCGTACCGCCCTTACGTCGCGGGGGTGGTGAAGCGCATGTTGGGGCGTGACGACGACGTCGACGACATCGTGCAGGACACCTTCTTGCGCGCCCTCGAAGGGCTCAAGCGGCTCGAAAACCCCCTGCGGGTCAAGCCCTACCTGGCGTCGACCGCGGTGCGGCTGACGCTGAGGCGGCTTCGAAGGCGGCGGCTGCAGCGCGCTTTCGGGCTGTGGGAACGTTGGAACCCCACACTGCTCTCCATGCCCCGCGGCAACGGCGAGCACCGGGCACGGTTGAGCGACGTGTACCGGGTGCTCGACGGAAGGTCGGCGGACGAGCAGGTGGCGTGGAGCCTGCGCTATCTCGAGGGTGAGCGGCTCGAGAGCGTCGCCGAGCTCCTGGGCTGCTCGCTCTCGACGGCCAAACGACGCATCGCCGCGGTCGACGCGGCGCTGGAGGAGGCGCACCGTGACTGAGCAGCACCAGCGCTGGGCCGAGGCGGCGCGCTCGCTCGAGCCGCAGTACTCGACCGTCGAGTCGGCCCTGTTCGAAGCGGAGGTGCGCCGGCGCTACCGCCAACGGGAGGTGCGCCGGCGGGTGGTTCCGGCCGGGATCGGCGTTGCGGTGCTGCTGCTGCTCGGGCTCTTCGGCCCGTGGAAGCTGCGCGAGCCCGGCGTTCCCGAAGTCGCGATCGGTGAAGACGCGCGGGTGGTGATGCCCATCGACGCGCCGGTGCGCACCCTCCGCTCGGAGCCGGGACTCTTGTGGCTCGAGCTCGAGCGCGGCGCCATGCGCTTCAGGGTCGCCCCGCAGCACGGGCGGCTGGTGCGGGTGTCGGCTGGCGCGGTGGATGTCGAGGTGGTCGGCACCGCGTTTTCGGTCACCCGTGGTGACGAGCAGGTGAGCGTGGTGGTCACCGAGGGCCGCGTTCGGGTGCGCGCCGGAGCTCGAGAGACGCTGCTGGCGGCGGGCGAGCAAGGCCTCTTCCGCGCCGAGGCACTCGCCCCTGAAGCTGCCAGCGCGCCCGCCGGGCCTGGCGAGGTGACGACCGAGGCGAGCGAGGAGCGAGGCGTGCCCGCGATGCCCCAGGCGCCGAGCGTGGCGTCGGCACCGCGGCCCCCGGTCAAGAAGAGCGTGCGTCGCCCGGCCACCTGGCGAGCGCTCGCCGAGCAAGGTGACTTCCAGACTGCATGGTCGGCACTGCAGCGCGAGGGCGCTCCCGATGACGAGCCCGGCGATCTGCTCCGCGCCGCCGACGTGGCCCGTCTCAGTGGTCACCCCGCGGATTCGCTCGCCCCGCTCCGACGGGTGCTGTCGCGCTTTCGCGGTGACCCGCGCGCGTCGCTCGCCGCCTTTACCCTCGGTCGGGTGCTGCTCGACGATCTGGGCAACCCGCGTGAGGCGGCCGACGCGTTTCTCGATGCGTACGCGCTGGCCCCGAAGGGCCCGCTCGCCCCCGACGCGCTTGCCCGCGCCGTCGAGGCCCAGGCCCGGGCGGGAGACGCCGCGGCCGCCCGCAGCACTGCCGAGCGCTTCGTCGACGAGTTTCCGCGGTCGGGTCGGGTCGACGCGGTGAGACAGTGGGGGAGGCTCGGAGCACCGTGATGTTTCCTTTTTCCTCCGGGTACCCCGGCGCCGTGCAGGTGGCCCAGGCGTGATGATCGCGGTGGTGTTGGTGGTGGCCGCCGTCTCCACGCCTGGCGCGGGGCGCGTGGCGGTGAGCACCACCGGTTGCCCGCCAGGCGTCGAGTCCGAGCTGCGCCGGCTGCTGTCGATCGAGCTCAAGGTGCCCGTCGACGCGGTGTCCAGCGAGGGTGACACGCTGGTGGCCATCGACTGCAGCACGGCGCCGCGCTACGGGGTGGCGCTCGAGGTGTTGGGCCGAGAGCCCGAACAGTTCGAGGTCGACATCTCCGAAGTCGACGCGTTGGCCGTTCCCCGGACAGTCGCGTTGGTGGTGGCCGAAGCCGTCGCGCGGCTGTGGTCCTCGCCTCCAGCCGAACCGCCCCCGCCCCCAGCCGAACCGCCCCCGCCGCCGGTCGCGGCCCCCCCTGCTGTCCCACAGGCCCCCCCTGTCCCTCAGGGCGCGCCCGCTCCCGTCACCGAGCCGGGCAGGGTGCAGCTCGGCCTGTTTGGCGTCAGCCGCTCGGGAGCGGTGCCGCTGTTTGGCGGGGGTCTCGCGGCCGACGTGCGGCTGTGGCGCTGGGTGGGCATGCGCCTTGACGTGGCGGCGCTGCAGGGAGAAGCGCTGCGGGCCTCGGGCTCGGTGTTGGCGACGCTGGTCGATGGGGGGGTCTCCTTCGACGCGCGGATCGAGCGGGCGCGGTGGATGGTTCGGGGCGGCGTCGGGCTGCGCGGCGGGCTTGGCGTGCTCGAGGGCCGGCCGGCGGAAGGGCACGTGGGAGCTGTCACCCAGGGCGTGCTCTGGGGTCCCCAGGTGGGGGTGAGCGGCGAGTGGCGGCCGTGGGGGTGGCTTGGGCTCGGGCTGGGCCTCGATGGAGTCGTCTGGGCCCCGCGCCTCGAGGGTACCGTGGTGGGCGAGTCGCCCGTTCGCTTCGGCGGCGTCTTCGGCGCGCTCTGGTTATCGGCCGGCGTACGCGGATGGTAGACTGACGAAACCGATGCGCATACGGCCACCAAACGTGCTGGTGCTGGTGCTGGTGCTCGCGGGGTGCGAGCCGATCAAGCTCGGTGGCGGCACTGGGGTGGTGCTCGGTCCCAACCTGCAGCGGTGCCGGGAGGCCTCGCTCCCCCGGGTGACCCCGCTGTTCGCCGAAGGCCCCGCCGAGACCGGCCCCATCGTCCGCCATCGGGAGGACGGCGTCCTCGTCACCGAGGTCGCCGGGCGGGTGCGCGGCCGTCATGAGCGCGAGGAGCGCTTCGGTTCCTACGACACGCGCTCGTTCGAGAACCGGAGCTACCGGCTCGTGGTTGAAGACGCGGTCGCGGCCGGCCGATCCGAAATCAGAATCACGTACTACCCCATCGCCGACGTCTCGACGTACGGCCCGGTCACCAACTTCCGCAGCTGGAAGATGTACGGCCCCGAGGGCAACCAGAACGGGGGCTACACCTTTTACGTCAACCAGCAGATGCGTCAGGTGTCGCCGCGTCAGCTCGAGCAGACGGTGACCGACAACGCCCGCGAAGGCCGGCCGCTCCGCACGGGTGACATCCTCGACTTCGAGCTCGGCATCTACCTTGCCGGTGCCGATCCCATGGACCCCGCCCCCATTGCCGGCGGGTCGTCCTACTTCTCCGACACCTTCCGCTACCAGGTCGGCCTCGGCGGCCTCACGCCGGAGACCTTCGACTCCGCCGGCATGTTGGGGCCTGCTCCCGACGGCCGCCTCGGCGGAGGCACCACCGTGCCCTTCGTCGCCCTCGCCGACGGCACCCCGGTCGAGCCCAGGTACGCGCTCTCGCAGCTGGCGCTCAACATCCAGTCGCCACACCCTCAAGGGTTTCTCGAAGGCCGCCGGCTCTTCTACACCGAGCTCGACACGGGCGCCCACGTCGAGAACGGCAACCCGCCCCTGCCGTTGCAGGGCGTACTGGGGCCGCAGTTCAACGCCAGGAGCTGCGTCGCCTGCCATGCCTTCAACGGCCGCGGCGTGTTGCCTCCGGTGGGAGAGCAGGTGCAGTCGCTGGTGCTCAGGCTGACCAACGAGCCGGAATTCGGCGACCAGCTTCAGCCCCAGGAGGCCACGGTGCGGCTCTCGCGCATCGAGCCGCAGCCGGTGACGTTCAGCGATGGCGAGGTGGTGATGCTGCACCGGCAGGTGTTCGACGCCGGCCGGCCGCTGCGCGCGTCGGCTCGGCTGGCGCCGGCTTTGGTCGGCATGGGGCTGCTCGAGGCGCTCGACGAGTCGACCATCCTGGCGGCCGCCGACGAGACCGACTGCGACGGGGACGGCATCTCGGGTCGCGCTGCGCTGAGCAGAGCCGCGCCGGGTGAAGAACCGCGCCTCGGCCGCTTTGGATGGAAGGCCGAGCACCCGTCGGTGTCCGCGCAGGTCGACGCCGAGCTCGAGGCCCACCTCGGAGTGGGGGTGACGGCGAGCGCGCTCGGCGGCGAAGACCGAGCTCGCCTCGTCACCTACCTGCGGCTGCTCGGGGTCATACCGCAGCGCATGACCTCGCCGGTGCAGCTCCGTCGCGGCGCCGAGGTGTTCGCCGCGGTGGGTTGTGGTGCCTGTCACCTGTCCGAGCTGACGACGGGTGGGCGCCACCCGTTCGAGGAGCTCCGCGCACAGACGGTGCACCCCTTCACCGATCTGCTGCTGCACGACATGGGCGCGGGGCTGGCCGACGACTCCGGCCTGCCCGAGGCGAGTGAATGGCGCACGGCTCCATTGTGGGGCCTGGGCTTCACCGCGCAGGTGTCTGGCGCCGTCAACCTGCTGCACGATGGGCGGGCCGGCTCGGTGCTCGAGGCGGTGCTGTGGCACGGCGGAGAAGCGCAGGCGGCGCGGGACGCGGTGGTGGCGCTGCCGCGAGAAGACCGCCTGGCGCTGCTCGCCTTCCTCGAGAGCCTCTGACGCGCCAGAACGTGCACCGGCGCTGAACCGAAATCCGCTCGTCAGGTCTCTCTGGATGCGGTCCGGAGGCGACACATGCTGCGACGGGTTCTTTGGGTTGGCTGGCTGGTTATCCTGGGTGGGTGCGGTTTGATCGGAGGTGGACCCACCGATCCCGAGCAGTGCAACCAGGCGGCGTCGGCCGTGGTGCCGCTGTTCGCCCCCGGGCCATCGGAGACCGGCCCCATCGTGGTGCAGCGGCCAGATGGAGTCATCGTCACCACCGCCAGTGGCCGCGTGCGTCCCCGCCACGAGCGCGAGGACCGCTTCATGCAGTACGAATCGCACTACTTCGAGCACCGCAGCTTCCGCTTCACCATCGAGGACCGCGTCGCCGCGGGGGAGTCCTCCATCAAGGTGATTTACGAGCCCATCGCTGACCCCAGCACCTACGGGCCGACCACCAACTTCCGCGCGTGGAAGCTGTACGGCTCAGCAGGCAACGGGCCGCAGTACTACACCTTCGCCGACAACGGCGTACTCACCCAGGTGGCGCAGCGGCGCCTCGAGAAGACGGTGACGCGAAACGCCCGCGAGAGCCGGCCGATCAAGGTGGGCGACATCTTCGATTTCGAGTTCGGCATCTTCCTCGCGGGCTTCGACGCCGCCGACCCGACCTCGATCGGGGATGGGGCGAAGTCGTATTACTCGGACACCTTCCGCTACCAGGTCGGGGTGGGCGGGCTGACGCCAGAGACCTTCGACACCACCGGGCTTCTGGGCCCCGTCGAGTCGGCGCGCTTCGGTGGCGGTCTGACTGTCCCGCACATCGCCTTCGCCGACGGCACCCCGGTCGATCCGGAGATGGCCTTCTCGCAGCTGGCGCTCAACACGCAGTCGCCCCACCAGCAGCTCGCTCTCGAGGGGCGGCGCTTGTTCCACACCCGGTTCGACACCGGCGGACACAGCGAGCCGTACAACCCGGTCTTCAGAGAGCAGGCGGGCAAGTTGGGGCCCCACTTCAACACGACCAGCTGCAGCGCCTGCCACGTGCACAACGGGCGCGGCACCCTGCCCGAGCCCGGTGGCGCTCCGGTCGAATCGCTCGTCCTCAAGCTCTACGGAGACGACGCCTACGGTTCCCAGCTGCAACCCCAGGAGGCCCCCCTGCGGCTCGTGCGCTATGAGACCCGGCAGGTGTCGCTGAGCGACGGTCAGGTGGTGACGCTCAAGAAGCCCGTCTTCGACGCCGGGCGCCCGTTGCAGGCGTCGCCACGGCTGGCGCGGCAGCTGGTGGGCATGGGCCTGCTCGAGGCCATCGACGAGTCGACGATTCTGGCGCGCGCCGACGAGCACGACTGCGACGGCGATGGCATCTCGGGCCGCGCCCAGCAGGTGAAGGACCCGGTCACGGGTGAGCTGCGGTTGGGCCGCTTCGGGTGGAAGGCCGAGAAGGTGTCGGTGCGCCATCAGGTGGCCGACGCCCTCGACGCGGACCTCGGGGTGACGACGAGCATCTTCCCGCGAAATGGCGCCGCTGAGCTCTCCGACGACGACCTCCAGCGGCTCACCGTCTACATGCAGCTGTTGGGCGTGCTTCCACAGCGCAACGCCACCGACCCGAAGGTGGAGCGGGGCGCGGCGCTCTTCGCCTCGATTGGTTGCTCGGGATGCCATGTGACCGCGACCATCACCGGCAACTCACACCCCTTCGAAGAGCTGCGCGCGCAGAAGGTGCGCCCCTTTACCGATCTGCTGCTGCACGACATGGGGCCCGACCTCGCCGACGACTCGGGGCGACCCGATGCGAGCGAGTGGCGCACTCCACCGCTATGGGGAGTGGGCTTCACCCGCGAGGTGTCGGGCTCGGTCCACCTGCTGCACGACGGCCGCGCCGGCTCGGTGCTCGAGGCGATCCTGTGGCACGGGGGCGAAGCGAAGCCGATGCGCGACACGGTGGTGGCGCTGCCGAAGGACTCCCGCGAGGCGCTGATCGCCTTCCTGGAGAGTCTGTGAGCCGTGCACACGGCCTCGAGGTCCGGTTCGATGGGTTCGCCCGGCGGATTCTGAAGAGTCTGCTCCTGGCTCTGCTGTGCGCATGCACGCTCAATCAAGGTCCCGGCTCTCAGCCGCCGGACGCAGGGCAAAACCCCGGACCTACGCCGGCCCCCGTCGATGGCGGTGGCTCGGGAGCAGAATTCGATCCTTCGGAGTTGGACCCGGCCTCGCATGGAGGCACCGTCACCTTTGAGTCCATCGGTGCGCCGGGTTGGTATCCGAGCCGGCGTGATCCCGAAACGGGGCCCTGCGATGCGTACACTGCCTCGGGCTGCTGTCTCAGCAAGCACACCATCGAAAGCGATGCGCTGACCCCCTGGGACGAGGACCTCATCGTGACCCTGCGGGGGCCCATGAAGCTCAAGCAGTTTGCCGTGTATCAGCCGGCCGTTGAATCGCCCGGCCCCTGGAACCTGGTGTCCTCCTGGGATGAGCGGAGCCCCAAGAGCTCGCAGGGGCTCAACTTCTCGGGAAACAACACCGAGAAGAACGGGTTCAGCGGCACCATCGGGACGGAATGCCTGGTGGACGTCTCAACGAGCGAGGACTTCGCGTGTGGTCCCGGGAGCTTGCCGTACTGCCCACCGCAAGGTTCGGGAAAGAAGACCTGGGGTTGGTCGGGCTCGAAGCTCTTCGTGATGCTGGCCACCATGCCCCACGCGGCTTCGCTGGGCCATGCCTGCTCGAACAACTCGAACGGGAACTGGTTCGATGCACCGTGGATGGGGCTCAGCGTTGGAGAGCTCGTGCGCGCGGGGGCCTTCGGCAGTTGCCAGTGCTACGCCAAGGCGCCTGACAAGTGGTACCTGGGCGACGGCTGCGGCCAGTTCAACGTCTTCGAGGTGGTGAACGACAACAACGAGTTCCGGAACCTCGACGTCTTCAGCACGAACATGTTCGGTTACGCGGGCTACGTCGGCGAGGGCCCCTGCGGCTCGCGGTGCAAGGTCGACTCACTGGGCGGTGAGGTCGACCTCATCGACAAATCGAAGGTCACCGAGGCGGCGCAGGGCGCGGTCGCCAGCCCTACCCGTGGGCCCGGTGCCGCCTTCCGGCGTCCCGTGTCCGGCTATCGTTACTTCCTCGTCCTGCTCGACGTTCCGACGCGGACCGTCCAGCTGGCGGTGATCCATCCGCTGAGCGTTCCCGCCCCCGTTGGCGCGCTGCTTCCCGGATTGCCAGCCCAGCTAGACGCGTCGACCATCGACGCCGTCCGGACCTTGCGACTGCCCAGGTGAGGGAGGACGTGGGGCACGCCCGACGCAGGGGGTCCGAGCTGGGCGCTTGACAACCGATAAGCGGCGGCTTATCTGTTGAGCATGCAGAGCGCGGCCGGACTCGAAGACAAGATCTTCCAGGCGTTGGCGGACCCCAGCCGTCGGGCGATCTTCGAGTCGCTCACGCGTGGTGAGGCCGCGGTGAAGGACCTCACGGCGCGTTTCGACATCTCGCAACCGGCGGTCTCGCAGCACCTCGCCACTCTGAAAGACGCCGGTCTGGTGAGCGGCCGGCGCGAGGGGCGCTGCGTCTACTACCGGGTGGAGCCGCGCGGAATGAAGCCACTCATCGACTGGATCTCCCACTACCGCGCCTTCTGGACGGAGCGCGTGGACCGCCTCGAGCAACTGCTCGAGAAAATGGACCAATAAACCCCGAAGATAATGGGCGGGAAGCTCGTCGACCTGCTCACGAGGCTCTCATGAACTGGAACAAATTGATTCGAGACATTCATCGCTGGCTGTCCATTGTCTTCACGGTGGCCGTCATCGCCAACATCGTCGCCATGCTCACCCAGAAGCCCGGCTCGGAGGCGGCGGGACAAGATCAGTCCGCCATGCTGGTGGGCCTGCTGGCGCTGTTCCCACTCATTGTGCTTCTGTTCACCGGTCTGTATTTGTTTGCGCTGCCGTATGTGGCCAGGTGGCGCAGGGTCGACGCACCGGTGGTCAGAAACGATTAGTACCCACGATTGCACCTGGAGTGAAGGCGATGTCCGGCAAGACGACGAAGAAAGCCGCGGCGAAGAAGACGACCGCGAACAAGAAGACCGCGACGGTCGCGAAGAAGCCCGCCGCCAGGCGTGTCGCTACGAAGGCGGCAAAGCCGAGCAAGGCTGTCGCCAGGTCATCAGACCCAATGAGCGCATCCGAGCGGATCGACCAAAGGATCGCGAGCCTGGACGATTGGCGAGGAGCGCGGTTGGCCGAAATTCGCAAGCTCATCCACGAGGTCGACCCCGAGGTGGTCGAAGACTGGAAGTGGATGGGTACTCCAGTGTGGTCGCACGACGGGATGTACGTTCTCGCCAACCCTCACAAGGACAAGGTGAAGATCACGTTCTTCCACGGAGCCCGGCTCCCTGACCCCAAGAAGCTCTTCACCGCGGGTGAGGGGGGCAAGTGGCGGGCGATCGACCTTCGCGAGGGAGACAAGCTCGACACGACAGCATTCAAGGCGTTGCTGCGCGCAGCGGTGGCTTACAACACCACGTACTCGGTGCCGAAGAGCAAGGGGTCGAGAGCGTAGAACGCGCGCGAAGATTCCGCGCAAGCAGGTGCTCTCCTGGTCTGTCCCATATGCCCCCCCTCCGGTCCTGAAAAAACCGAGGCCGGAAACCCCTGAGTACTCAGCGGCTTCCGGCCTCGGCTTTTGTGTCCCCGACGGGATTCGAACCCGTGGAGGAGTGGGTGCCCTATAAGCGGCTACGGCGCCGGCATGAATGCCAGACCCAAGTTCCTGCTGCTGCCCGAGTTCACGTCCTGGATATCGCTGCCGTCGGCCAGATTGGCGCTCCGGAGCACTGTACCCAGCCAATCCGCCCAATACAGCCGCCCGGCCGTGACATCGATGGCAATCCCGTGCACTGTGTTCTGGTTGGTCACCAGGGTGGTGATGTTGGAGCCGTTCAGGTTGGTGACATAGATACTGTTGCCGCGGGTCGAGTAGTACACCTTCCCGCCGCTCGAGTCGACCGCCAGGCCCACGCCCTGGCCGTTCAGGTTTGAAGCGGGGGTCTCCAGGTTGGTACCATCGAGATTGAATCGTACGATCTTGGTGTTGTTGTAGGTAATGACATACACCTTGCCGCTCGGGACATCGAACGCGATGGAAGACGGGCTATCGATGCCGCCGAGCACCTCCGTTGGATTGCTGCCGTCCAGCTCGGCGCGCATGACCCGTTTCCCGGTGAAATCGGACCAGTACAGCTTGCGGTTCGTCGAATCGACTGCCAGCCCGGAGGGGTAGCCTCCGTTCGCCACGATATCGACCGGGTTTGCCCCATCACTGTCCGCTCGAACGATTGCGCTGCCGCGATTGTAGAAGATGGTACGGGTTACCGGGTCGGTGGCGACGCAAGCTGCCCCGCTGATGCCGGTCTGGAGCTCAATGGCATTCGTGCCGTTCACGTCAACCCTCCACAGCGAGCCGGCGGCAGTCACCCAGTAGAGGCGCGCAGGAGCGGTGACGTCGACCGTGAAGGTGGTGGTGGTGGTGGTGCCGTCACTCACCGAGAGGGTGATGGTGGTGGAGCCGCTGGCGCTGGCGACGGGGACGACGTTGAGGGTGCGGCTGGAGCCGGAGCCGCCGAGGATGAGATTGCTGGGGTCGTTGGGCACCAGGCCGGTATTGGAGGAAGTGGCGGTGACCGTGAGGCTACCGGCGGCGGTTTCCACGTCGCCCACGGTGAAGGCCAGGTCGCCGGTCGAACTGCCAGCGGGGATGCGCTGATTGGCCACCGGGGAAATGGTGGGGACGTCGTTCACCGCGGTGACGTCGACCGTGAAGGTGGAGGTGGTGGTGACGGAGCCGTCGCTCACCGAGAGGGTGATGGTGGTGGAGCTGTTGGCGTTGGCAACGGGAACCACCTTGAGGGTGCGGCTGGTGCCGGAGCCGCCGAAGACGAGGTTGGCGGGGTCGTTGGGCACCAGGGCGGTGTTGGAGGAAGTGGCGGTGACCGTGAGGCTGTCGGCGGCGGTCTCCACGTCGCCCACGGTGAAGGCCAGCTCGCCGGTCGAGCTGTCCTCGGCGATGCTCTGGTTGGCCACCGGGGAAATGGTGGGGGCGTCGTTCACCGCGGTGACGTCGACCGTGAAGGTGGAGGTGGTGGTGACGGAGCCGTCGCTCACCGAGAGGGTGATGGTGGTGGAGCCGTTGGCGTTGGCAGCGGGAACCACGTTGAGGGTGCGGCTGGTGCCGGAGCCGCCGAAGACGAGGTTGGCGGGGTCGTTGGGCACCAAGGCGGTGTTGGAGGAGGTGGCGGTGACCGTGAGGCTGCCGGCGGCGGTCTCCACGTCGCCCACGGTGAAGGCCAGGTCGCCGGTCGAGCTGTCCTCGGCGATGGTCTGGTTGGCCACCGAGGAGAGGGTGGGCGTGTCGTTCACTGGCGTGATGGTGATGGTCACCGTGGCCTGGGCGCTTTGGCCCTTGCGGTTGGTGGCGCGGAAGGTGAGGACATCTTCGCCATTGTAGTCGGCGCTGGGGGTGTAGGTGATGACGCCATCGGCGCTGATCTCACTCAGCGTGCCGTGGTCCGGCGCGTCGACGATGCTGAAAGTGAGTGCCCCGTTGTCGCTGGCCGGCAGGTGCACCTCGAGGGGCGTGTCTTCCGCCGTCTCGCGGGTGTCGTTCTGGGCCGCCGGCGGTGGCGTGCTGTCCTTACAAGCGGCGAGGGTGCTGGCAGCCAGTCCAAGCACCAGTCCGGCGCGCAATGCGGTGGCTGGTGCTGCGAGCCACCTCGAAAGCAAATATGACATGAACTCTCCTCGTGGTCCGCGGGGGCCGACGAGTGTGTAGGTGTTGAAGTGTTGCGTCACTGCGGTGCTTCGGTGGGGGAAGGGTATCACAGTGCCGACGCAGCAATACGAGACACGATGCCCCCCCCCACGCTCGATTTCGATCCGGCCTCTGAAGGGCAGTCGATCAATCACTCGCCTGCGGGTTCGATGCAACCTTCAGAGAGGCTGTGCGCTCAGGGCACGTACACTTCCGCCGTGGCAAGTGGGTTGGTGCCATCTTCGCCACCCACGACGAGAACCCTGCCTGAGAGCAGCGGCGTCGCGGTGTGAGCTCCGCGGGACGCGGCCATGGAGACGGTTGCGGACCAGGAAGAGGTGGCTGGGTTGTACAACTCCGCGGTGTTGTAATAGCTGCTGCCGTCGCCCCCCGCGACGAGCACCTGGCCCGAAGCGAGCAGCGTGGCGGTGTGGCGGGAGCGGCTTTCGACCATGGATCCAGCTGCGGACCAGCTGTTGGTGGCTGGATCATACAGCTCAGAGGAAGAGGGCCCGGTGACCGATTGCCCCCCTGAGATGAGCACCTTGCCAGAGGAGAGCAGCGTGGCCGCGTGATGGCTATGGCTCGTCACCATGGTGGCCGCTGGAGCCCACGAATTGGTGGCCGGGTCGTACACCTCGGCGCTGCTCAAGCTCCCGGAGGCATTGGTCCCTCCCGAGACGAGGACCTTGCCCGAGGGGAGCAATGTGGCCGTGTGGTGGAAGCGGGCGGTGCTCATGAGGCTGGACTTAAGCCAGATGTTGGCGAGCGGCTCGAACACCTCCGCGGTGGCTGAAGCGTTGGTGCCATCAGTGCCGCCGGTGACGAGCACCTGGCCCGAGGGAAGCAGCGTCATGGTGTGACCGTAGCGGCCCCCACTCATGGGGCTGACCTCATACCAGGCGTTGTTCGCCGGATCATACATCTCCACGCTGGTAAGGGCGCCGACGCCCCCAGTGACGAGCACGTAACCATCGGAGAGCAATAGGGCGGCGTGATCGAAGCGGCTCTTGGACATGGCACTGACTGGAGACCAGGCGTGGGTAGCTGGATCGTACAACTCCGCACTGCTCAGGGTGGTCGTCCCATTGCGCCCCCCAGTGATGAGCACCCGGCCCGAGTCGAGCCGCGTGGCGGTGTGGTTGTAGCGGCTCGTGGACATGGACCCCGCGGACGTCCACCCAGTGACGCTGAGTTGAGCCGTACCGCTCACGTCAGCCAGGGTGGCGGTGATGGTGACGGGCCCACCCCCAGCCACGCCGGTGCCCAGGCCCGTGCTGCTCACGGTGGCAATGGCGGTGTTGCTCGAGGTCCACGTCGCGCTGCTCGTCACATCGACCGTGGTGCCGTCGCTGTAGCTGCCCTGGGCGGTGAACTGCTGCGTGATGCCCACGGGCACAGAGGCAATGGTGGGTGACACCTGCAGCGAGAGGAGGCGAGCGCCGGTGGCTTCGGTGACCTCGAGGGTTGCCTCGCCCGAGGCTTCGTCCGCGTTGACCGTGATGATGGTGCTACCGGGCTTGAGCGCCGTCACTTGGACAGTGCCGTCCGGTTGCGGTTCGACGGAGGCCACTTGAGGAGCGGACGATGTCCATTGCTGTAAAGTGTCGAGGTCGACGACGCGGCCATCGTCATAGACCCGCTGGGCCTTCGCGGTGGTCTTCATCCCCGCGGAGACGCTGGTCTCCGCGAGGACGACACGGAGCGAGAAATCGTCTGATGGAGATGAAGAGCAGCGGCAGCCAGTGACTGCCAGCGCCAAGCAGAAGGCAAGAAGGGAGAGCGGTAGGTTTTTCATGCGAAGTGGCTCTGGCTTCATGGTGGGGAAAGGCCCAGACGGCCAGCAGCCAGAGGAGGTGCCGGCTCATGTCAGCGCGGCCTCCTCTACTCAGAGTGTCAGGTCATGGATATTGGACCTTGTGCTTATACGGCGCGGGCTCAGCCCTGGCCCAGCCGGTCCACGAACCGCACCAGCTCCGCAACCTCGTGGTAGGGCGGTCAGCTCTTCGGCCAGGTCAGCTTCCAGAGATCGTCGAGGAACTCGCTCGCGCCGCCATCCGACGTGGCCCCGCCGTTCAGGTACAGCTCGTAGGCGGTGGGCGTCTCCCGCACGAAGGAGATGCCTCCGACGCGGCCCGGGGGGATGGGAGAGCCGGAGCCGAGGGCCACCTCGCTCCAGCGGTTGTCCTTCACCGAGTAGAACCACAGCTCGCTGGAGAGGCCGTCGAAGCGCTGCCCCCCGAAGACGACCAGCCCGCCATGGGCGGTGTCGAAGAACGCCACCGTGTTGTCGCGCGGCGAGGGCAGGGGGCCCTCCGGCTGGAGCCGGGTCCACGTGAGCGTCTCGAGGCTCAGCGACCAGAGGTCGTTTTCGTAGTTCGTCGGACCGAAGAGCTCCCCGGCTGGCGTGTCGGGGCCTTGATCCGCTCCGAGGCGGTAGCCGCCGAAGACGAGCAGCGAGTGGCTGTCCGGCTCGTACCCGCCGGCGGCCCAGGCGCGAGGCGCGGGCTTCTCACCGGCTGTCGTGACGAGCCTCCAGCCCGTGCCCTCGTCATGGACGGCGACATCGTTGCGAAGACCGGTGGACGTGGTGGCGAATCGGGGAAGCGTGTTGCCCACGCCGCCAAACGCATAGAAGGTCTTCTTGCCGGGCTGGCCCGCCCGCGGCACTTCCACCACCAGGGCGGAGGAGCGGCGCACGGCGAACGGGTCTCCCAGGTTCTCGGAGGAGACCTGCTCCCAGTGCTGGCGCTGGACGTGGTAGGTCCACATCTCGGGGAACATCAGGTCCGAGCCTGTCCGGAACCGGCCCCGCCCTCCCACGAGGCTCACGCAGCCGTCGCACGGACCGGGGATCATTAGCGACTCGGCGCGTGCGGCGGGGGGCGGCGGCGGCGAGGCCAGTTTCCTCCAGGTGGCCGTGGCGATGTCGAATGCATGGAAGTCGTTGACGGTGAAGTCGTTCGGGAAGTTCCCGCTCTGGCCGCCGAAGCGGTAGACGACGGCCGGTTCACCGCTCGTGCGGGCGAACGAGGCACTGGCCTCCCAGAGCGCGGGCGGGAGGTCTCCGTGCTGCTCGACGGCCTCCCAACGCGGGCTCTCGCACAGCGGCGAAGCACCCGACTCGGAGGAGGAGGGTGAGGCGCCCGGGTGGGCCTCCGCGCACCCGGGCGGCGAAGGCTTCTCGGTGCCACAAGCGGCCAACACGAGCAGGGTGGCGAGGCCGCAGCCGCGGCGAAGCAGGGCCAGGCGGGGGAGGGCGTGGGAAGTGGACGCTGGCATGAGGGACATGCCCGATGATGCTGCGGAACGAATGGCTCCGTCGAACACTTCTTCCGCGGCTGCTCGCGTGGCCGCTTCGAAGCTTGATCAGGATCAGAACCAGACCTCCGCCGCCCCTGCCTGGCCTACCGGGAATCACGAGCTCGCGCCCGGCTGCCGAGGGTCACGTCGCTCGCGAGATCGCGGGCGGGTGCCAATCCTCGCGAGCGCGGAACCTATCCGCGTGTCAGGTCATGGATATTGGACCGAGTGCTTACACAGCGCGGGCTCAGCCCTGGCCCAGCCGGTCCACGAACCGCACCAGCTCCGCCACCGAGTCCACGCCCAGCTTCTGGATGACGCGGGCGCGGTGCACCTTGATGGTCTTCTCGGTGGTGCCCAGCCGCTGGGCGACCTCCTTGTTGGTCAGCCCCTGGGCCACCAGCGCGCATACCTCGCGCTCGCGGGGAGTGAGGACGGCATGACGGGCACGCAGCGCGGCTGTCTCGGCGCGGCCAGCGCGGGCCGCCGCGTCCTTGCGCAAGGCCTCGGAGATGGCTCCCAGCAGTTGTTGCTCATCAAAGGGCTTCAGGAGGAAGTCCACGGCGCCGGCCTTCATGGCCCTGACGCTGGCCGGCACATCCCCGTGGCCGGAGATGAAGATGACAGGCAGGTGGCAGTCCTTGGACTCCATGGCCTGCTGCAGCTCCAGCCCGTTCAGCCCCGGCATCCGCAGATCCAACACGGCGCAGCCCGGCGTGTCCCCGGGCAGCTGCGCGAGGAACTCGGAGGGCGAGGCGAAGGGCTTCGTGGCATAGCCGGCGGCCCGCAGCAGCCGCCCCAACCCTCGCAGCACGGACTCATCGTCGTCCACGAGGAAGATGGTGGCGGGGGCTTGCTTCATGACGAGGACTCAGTGGGCGCCGCGGGAAGCACGCACCGTAACAGAGCCCCCTGCCCCGGAGGGCTCTCGGCCTGCAAGCGGCTGCCGTGCGCCTCGACGATGGAGCGGCTGATGGACAGCCCCATGCCCAGCCCGTGCGCCTTGGTGGAGTAGAAGGGCTCGAAGATGAGGGCCAGCCGCGACGGCTCGATCCCTCCTCCCGAGTCCTGCACGCTCAGCTCCACCTGCCCCGGGCCTGGCGAGGCGGTGCGGACCTGCAGTTGGCGCTGGCCCGCGGGGACATCGGCCATGGCATCCATGGCGTTGATGAGCAGGTTGAGCACCACCTGTTGGAGCTGGATTCCGTCCCCCTGGACGGTGGGCAGCGACGGGGCAAGCGCCAGCTGCAGGGTCGCGCCGCGCAGGTGCATGTCGTTGGCCATCAGGCGCGCCACCTCGCGCACCAGGTCATTGAGCGAGTGGAGCTCCTGCCGGGGCTCCCCCCGCTTGAGCAGCGCGCGCATGCGGTGAATGACTTCGCCCGCGCGCTTGTCGTCGGAGATGATGTCCTCGAGGGCCTCGCGCACCTCGTCCAGCTCCGCGGGGGTGGCGTTCAGCAGGCGGCGTGCGGCCTGGGCGTTGCTGAGGATGGCGGCCAGGGGCTGGTTGAGCTCATGAGCCAGTGAGGCGGTCAGCTCGCCCAGGGCGGCCACCCGGCTCACGTGGGCCAGCTGCTCCAGGGTTCGACGCGCCTCCATCTCCGCGAGCTTCTCCAGGCGTTGGCGCTCGAGGAGCTCGGCCTGGGCACGCATGCGGCGGCGGCGCTCCACCACGAGCCCCCCGGCCACCAGCGCCTGCAGGCCGCTGATCGTCAGGGCCCCCAGGACCCACCAGCGGTAGCGCTCCCACAGCGTGGGCTCGTCGAAGGCGAGCCGCACCCCGGGAGGCACCCGCTCGCGGGGGATGCCCCAGCGCCGCAGCGCGCGGGCATCGACCGTCAGCGTATCCACGGGTGCCGGCTTCAGGGGCGCGAGGAATTCCTCCTGCTCTCCGCGCAACACGCGGGAGGTGAGCATGCCCAGCTGTTGGCCCACGGCCTCGTAGCTGACGAGCGCTCCGCCGACGAACCCCAGACCCAGGACGGTGTCGTGGAGGGCGAAGCTGGGCCGGTTGCAGGCGGAGAGAAACATGCGTGCGATCTCGCGCCCCACGAAGGGTCTCCCGCTGGGATCGGTCATGAAGGTGGAGGTGAGGACAGTGGTGTCGTCCGGCAGGGTCCTCGCGCGCTCGAGCAGCTCGGCCAGCGGCAGGTTGCTCAGGTCGATGAGCTCCAGCCCCCGCTGCGCCAGCAGCGGTTGCAGCTCTCGCACCAGCTGCTCCTGCCGAGCGCGCTCCCAGGGACTGGAGCCGTTGACGAGCGCCAGCCTCCGTGTGCTGGGCAGCAGCTGCAGGGCCAGCTCCGCGGTGGCCCGAATGTCATAATGCAGCCAGCGGCCCGCCACCCGCTCCGGGCGAGGCTGCTGCTCCCAGAGCCGCTCGTCCTCGGAGAGGACGATCATCGGGATATCCGGCCACAGCTCCCGGCGCAGCTGCAGGGCCAACTGGATGGCGTCGGAGCGGAAGACGATGAGGGCATCCGGCCGACGCTCCCGGTACTTGGCCAGATACCAGGTGTGCAGGGCGTGGGTGTAGGCAGGCCCGCGGGCCCAACCCAGATCCAGGCTCTCGACATCCAGAGTGAGCGGGCCGTCCTGGGCCTCCCACAAGGAGGAGCGGAGACTGGCGACGAGCGTCGCCATGGCGGGCAGCGCCGTATCCTCGGGAATGAGCAGGATCACGGACTTTCCAGCCGGACGCGCCTCCTGGCCCACCGCCTGGGGGGGCAGCAGCAATAGGATGCAGAAGACAAAGACCATGCGCCAGGACATGGTGGACACTTTGAACCGCATGAGGGGGATCAGGAAACTCCAACGCTGGACGGCGAGGAGCGGTTCCTCACGTGCCACCCAGGCCCACCTCTTCGCGACAACGACGTCGACACCCACCGCCAGAGCGCCTCCACCCCGCCGGAGCATGACGGGTGGAGGTCGTGGGATGGGCCTTCCCTAACGCGAGCTCAGATCGACCCCCGTGTAGGCCGAGTATCCGTAGACCATGACGGAGTACGTGCCCGCGGCGGGGGCGGTGACGGTGCACCGCTCGTTGCTCCCGGAGAGAGAGGTCTTGCAATCATAGGCGGCGAGGGTCGGCGCTGAGCCGAACCTGACATAGAGGTCCGCGTCGCCCGTGCTGCCCCCGGCGTTCGGCGCGAGGGTGAATGTCACTGCCTGCCCGGCCGCCACGGGGTAGGTGAAGAGTTGCTGGGAGCCCGTGGCGCCCGAGAGGTTGAAGTACGAGCCCGAGGGCGCGGTGTACGAGACCTTGAGGGTGACACCCGCGTAGGCGGAGAAGCCTCGCAGCACGATGGAGTAGGTGCCGGTCCCTGGAGCGGAGAAGGTGCAGGACTCGTTGCTCCCACTGAGGTACGGCCGGCAGTTGTACGAGGATGGGCTGGGCGTCGCGCCGAACCCGACGTAGAGATCGACGTCGCCAATTCCACCCAACGTCTCCACCTTCAGGTTCGTGGCGCCCACGGGGACGGCGAGGGTGTAGGTGCAGCTGTCGCTGTTGGCCGTGCCGGCGAGTCCGGAGATGACGGCGCCGTTGGTGAGGGCAATGGGCGTGGTGCATGGGGGCGGGGGCGAGGCTACACCAACACCCACTGCCATCCAGGCCGTGGTCACAGCGGCTTGCTCAGCCGAACCGGCGCCGTAGAGGGTACCGGCGGCCTGCTCGGTATAGGTCTTCGCCTGGGCGAACGTGGTGCTGGGGGTAAAGAAGTCCGTGTTCGCCTTGTAGAAGATGAACCCGGCCTTCTGGGGACCGAGCCCGGTGACGTTGATGGTGCTCTTTCCGCGCGGGTGCATCCCTCCCTTGGTCATCAGCGTGAAGGCCAGATTGCTGATGCCCGAGAGCTCATACACGTCGCCAGGCAGGGGATTCGTATAGTAGTCCAGAGCGCCTGTCTTGGCCGGATCGTCCAGGTAGCGTGCTCCGTCACCCGGAATCGCTGGCGTCCAGATATCCTCGCCAATCGTCCAGACATCCGCTCCCACGGACCATGCATTGCTCCAGCTCTCACAGTAGGCCGCGGTGATATCGGACATGGACTCGTTGAGGCCGCCGGACTCGCCCGAGTAGGTGAGATTGGACTCAGATTCGGTCAGCGCGTGGGTGACCTCATGCGCGATGATGTCCAGGTCATCGCACAGGGGATTGGTCAGGACTCCATCCCCATCGCCACACACCATCTGGGTTCCATTCCAGTAGGCGTTGACGTAGTTGTTGCCGTAGTGGACGGTCGTGCTCAGTAGCGCGCCCGCGTTGTTGTAGGAGTCACGGTTGAAGAGCGACCTGTAGCAGGAGTAGACGACGCCGAGATTGTCATAGGCCTTGTTCACGACCGGGTCGGCCGTGGCCGCGCCTCCTTCGGACCGCCTCAAGGTGCCAGGAAGCGAGCCGCCAGTGTTCGCCGAGTAGACCTTGCGGTTGAGCGCGTTGTGGATGTCCGAGTCGCGCAGGAGGAAGGAACCGTCGATCGCGTCCAGGAAGACGTGGTCTCGCACGGGGGTCCCGAGGTAGTCGCCCGTCACCACTACCTCGTAGGCCAGCTTCAACCGCTGGTCCTGGGTGGAGCGGGCGTAGAGGAGCCGGGGCTCGCCCTCCACACGAATGCCACCCGGAGTGGACTCGAGCGCGACGCGCTGGAGGGCCTCGGGGGTCATCCTCGCCTGGCTGGGAGCGGGGACGGACTCTCCGTCACGTGCCGAGCCATTGGCGGCGTAGACGCGACCGGAGGCGTCCACGTGCAGGATGAGCTCGTGGCCAAATACGGGCAGGCCCTCGCGCGTCTGGGCATAGCGGATGTGTGTATGGCCCTGTTCGTCGCGAGAGGTCCGCTTCATCACGAGGTCCGAGGCGCGCAGGCGGAACACGGGGGCGACGGAGTCAAGTACCGGAGCGACTCGCGCCTGGGCCTCGTTCGCGGTGAGTCCCTGAACGGTGCCACCCGCCGAGCCCAGGTCTCCGCGAATCATGAACGGGACGCCATCATCGTACGCGCCGAGGATTTCCGCGGAAGGAAGCGCGGAGCGGACGTCCTCGGGTGTACCGGTATCGAAGGGGGGAGTGCGCTCGTCCTGGGAAGGACCGGGGGTCTCCGTTTCTCCACAAGCCGCGAGCGAAAAAGACAGACAGACGACGAGCAACCGGTGGCGCATCGGGGGCTACCTCCACGGGCGGCGTTATGCCGCGAGTGGAACGAAGCATACGCCAAGTGAAGTTCCCCTCCATTCGTCTCAGCAGAGCTCCGCGAGCTTGCTCAGCTCCACGTTGGCTCCGCAAAGGAGCACGCCGACCCGCTCGCCCGATTGCGGCCGGTAGGCCTTTGAGAGAAGCGCGGCGAGTGCCGTCGCGCCCCCGGGCTCGGAGGCAATGCGCCAGTCTCGCCAGAGTGTCCGCTGAGCCTCGCGGATCGACGCGTCGGTGACCAGCGTGACATGCTCGACAGCGGCTCGGGCGATGGAGAACACGAGCTCGCCCGTGTTGCGTGCTCCGAGCGAGTCCGCGGCGATCGACTCGACCGTTACGTCCACGGGGCGTCCCGCTTCGAGTGACGCGTGCAGCGCCCGAGAGCCTTCGGGCTCGACTCCGACGACCTTGATGCCGCGTCCCGCCCACCAGCTCGCGATGCCCGAGATCAACCCGCCCCCGCCGACGGCGACAAGCACGGTGTCGAGCCCCGAGCCATCCTCCTCCCACTCGAGCGCGACGGTGCCCTGTCCCTGGATGGTGGGCACGGAGTCGTAGGCGTGGACGGACAGCGCGCCCGTCTCTTCTATGTACGAGCCGCAGGCGACGAGTGCGTCGGCATAGCGCTGGCCGCCGATGACGACCTCCGCACCGAGGCGGCGGATGACCTCTACCTTCGCGGGGCTCGAGATCTCCGGCACGAAGATGCGAGCCGGAATGCCGAGCTGCCTCGCCGCATAGGCGACCGCCGCGCCATGGTTTCCTCCCGAGGCCGCCGCGACACCCGCCTTGGGCACGGGTTGTGTCAGCAAGGTGTTGAATGCACCGCGTGGCTTGAATGTCCCCGCGTGCTGGAGGAACTCGAGCTTCAGGCTTACCGGGCCGTCATGCCCCAAGGCGCCCGGCGGCAGCGTCCAGACGGGTGTTCGGCGGATGTGGGGGCGGATGCGCTCGGAGGCGGCGCGGATGTCGTCGCGGGAGATTGGCTGAGTCACGGTTCAAGAGATAC
Source organism: Archangium lansingense (assembly GCF_026626635.1). Taxonomy (GTDB): domain Bacteria; phylum Myxococcota; class Myxococcia; order Myxococcales; family Myxococcaceae; genus Archangium; species Archangium lansingense. The sequence goes on along the minus strand of NZ_JAPNKA010000001.1, from coordinate 10,104,257 downwards.
CCCAACTCACCTCCCTCTGGGGGCTGAGCCCTTGGGGGACCTGGCGATTTGCCAGGCTGAACGCCGGCAGAAGGAGCGTATGAGCCAGAAGAACACCGGGGTACACCCATGGCTGTGCCTCGCCGGTGTAGGGATGGCCATCACGCTCGCGTGCGCGCCCGTCGATGAGGCGGGCTTGTGGCCGTGCCGCCACCCACGGCCTGCGCACCCCGCGAGGTTGTAGGCTCCCGTCGGAACGCTTGCACCGTCCTCCATCCGGCACTCATGCCTCACCCGGGGGAACGTTGTTCTCCCCGTCCGAGTGGCGGAGCTTGTCCGTCAGTCAGTACCGAGGGGGGACAGATGCAACGACATCTACGATTTCAACGGATAGGGGTGTGCCTGCTGGCGGGCCTGCTGGTGGCGGCGAGTCCGCTCGCGGCGAGTGGGGCGGGGGCCTCCGAGAGAAACTCCCACAGGGCCGTAGACGAGCTCGGCTCGCGCAAGAACCTCAGCAACACCCCCACCGATTCGAGTGAGCCCCGGGTGGCGGTATCGGGGAACCACGTCTACGTGGTCTGGCTGGAGCATCTCGGGGACACGGCCGCCAGGATCCTCTTCCGCGTCAGCCACGACGGAGGGAAGCGCTTCAGCGGGACACGGGTGCTGAATCCGGACGGTGGAACTCCACGCGGCGTGAATCTGCTGGCCCACGAGAGCCGGGTGTACGTGGCTTGGGGCGATGACGCGGGCGATGGCGGGGTGCGCTTGCGTGCGAGCCTCGACCATGGCTCCAGCTTCGGCCCCGTGCGGAAGCTGAGTGAGACAGGCAACCCGTCGTCCCCCTTGCTCGCGGCCAGCGGCAACCACGTCTACGTCGTCTGGTCCAGGGGCACGGGCGACGAGTCCGGGGACATCTTGTTCCGCGCCAGCCACGACCAGGGGAAGAGCTTCGGGCCGCTGCTGGACCTCAACGAGGACGACGAGATCGGCTCAGTGGACCTCGCGGCCCGGGGCCACAATGTCTACCTCGTCTGGGATGACGGGTTCGTGGATGACCTCCCCGCGGTCCGCTTCCGGCGCAGCACCGACAAGGGAGACACCTTCGAGCCCATCCAGAGACTCTCCTTGATACGCTCGCAATCGACCCATCCACGGCTCGCCGTCCGGAATGATGACGTCTACCTCACCTGGTCCGAGTGCGAGTTCCCCGACCCCGTCCAGTGCGAGATCCTCTTCCGGCGCAGCACGAATGAGGGCGCCACCTTCGAGCCCCCCGTCAACCTGAGCGAGAATCCCGGCCCCTCGGTCGAACCGGAGATCGCCGTGGAGCACGACCACCTGTACGTCACCTGGATGGACTCGACCCCGGGGAACTTCGACATCTTCTTCCGCAAGAGTGATGACCGGGGCCGCTCGTTCGAGCCAGGGCTCAACCTGAGCGACAACCCGGGGACCTCGTTCGCTCCGCGAATCTCCGCCGAGGACGATTTCGTCCGCGTCGTGTGGCAGGACGCGACCGGCTCGGCCCCGTTCCCGCTCGTCACGGAGGTCCTCTACCGGGCCAGCGACGACGAGGGCGATTCGTTCTCGCCCACCGTCAACCTGAGCGACAACCCGGGGAGTTCCGAGTCGCCCCAGCTCGCCACCTGCCAGGACGGCGAGCGGGTCCACTTCGTCTGGCTGGACGACACGCCGGGCCAGTTCGACATCTTCTACCGGCGCGGCGAGGCGGAGTGAGCACCGCCAGCACCACCAGCGTGATGACCCGTTGGCGCCAGAACCGGGCGGTGCGGGGGTTCAGAAGGGAGGACCCCTCACCTGCACGTCGACGCCGCCCGCGTTGACGAAGACGGCGAAGCGCCGCATGAGCTCCTCCCGCTGGGCACCGTTCAGCTCGCGCATGGCGCGACGCATCGCCTGTGCATCCTCCTCCCGCCACCGCTGGGAGCGGCTGGCCTCGTCGAGCAGTCGGTGACCCTCCTGGAGCCCCATCAGACTCTCCGTCGAGGGCTCCGGGACGGGCGTCTGAGCCCCCTTCGCCTCCGCGCGCTGTGAGCCCAGCTCCTCATGGAGGATGCGAGCCAGCTCCGCCTGGAGCCATGCCGCATCGAGCCCTCCGGCCGGTGCGGCCACGGCACAGCGCATCTGTTGTGAGGCCGGACCGAGGCGGGCTTCCAAGGCCTCGAGCTGCTCTCCCTGCCGTGCGAGCAGGCGCAGCAGTTCATCATGAGAGGACTCGGGGGCCGTGGCTCTCCCCGCGAGGAAGCTCAGGGCGCAGCCCAGCCCTCCTGTTACCAGGAGCAGCAGCTTGATATGCGATTGCATGGGCCATACCTCGCACGTCAGGGGAGGGGCGCGGCCTCTGGGACCGCGCCCCCTCGTGTATGAGATTACAGCTGCTTCGGCGCGTACTCCGAGCTGTGTCCGATGCCCAGGTACGTGCACGCGCCGCTCGAATCCCACTCGAAGTAGACGAACGAATCGCCGGAGATGCCTCGTGCCGAGTCCACCAGGCCCGCCACCGTCGACGTGCAGTACACGGAGGTGCCAGACGTGTTCTTCGCGGAACAGCTCATGTTCTTGGTGCCATCCTTGTAGGCGTGCACGTCACACGAGATGAACTGGGTCGCGTCGGTGCTGTTCCGAGCGGCCCCGAGCGTGCCGTAGGCCTTCTTCTGGGTCAGGTCGATGAAGACCGGATAGCCATACCTGCTACCCGCCCACGCCGCCGACCCCGCGAGTACGGCCGCCACGGCACACCCCAGCACTGCATTCATCTTCGTCATGTTTTGACTCCCTGTTGGATTATCGGATTCGGAGAAAGTTGCTTCCCAAGTCACTGGGGAGAACCCAGGAAATGGGGGCGGAGGAAATCCGCGCCCGTGCAGACGGGCTCCACGGGGAAACATTCAAAAGGAGATGCCGCGATTCCGCTCGTTCACGAGGCCCGGGTGGGTTTCCCCCGGGTGGCCCCAGCGCAGGGGCCACCCCAGCGCGCGTGGGCGTGAGCCCCACGCACCCACATTCGCACCAGCCCGCCCCCTCAAACAGGGCCCCCATTCCGCCTATAGTCAGTACATCTCGATACCGTTGAGCTCGAACGTCAGCGCCACGTGCATGCGTGCCCCCTCGATTGCAGTGCCAGGAATTGGACATACCGCCCAACCATCCCATTCCAAACACATATCTCATTTCCACGCTCTCGAGCCATGTCAGACCCATCCCCGACAATCGCCAGACATTCTCTCGGGGGGTGCTCCGTGGCGAAGGCACATACGTTCACCGACAACTTCAATGACAATTCGATCAACACCTCCAAATGGGAAGCCTATGGGCCCGTCCAAGAGGTGAATCACCGCCTCGAGATCAGACCGGACGGGGGCATCGCGAACTACGCGGGGTGCAAGTCCACCGCCGCGTATGACCTGACCGACTCCTTCTTCCACCTCGAGGTTCGCCAGGCGCTGCTGCAATCGGCGCCCACGTCCGAGACGGCGTTCTTCGCCAGGGGGCCGGGTACCGAGAGAATCCTGTTCTCCTTGGGGGCCGGCGAGCTGTCCTGCGGCCTGAACGGGACGACCCTCGCGCACGAGCCCTACGACCCGGAACGCCACCGCTGGTGGCGCATGCGCGAGTCCGCGGGAATGCTCCATTGGGAGGTCTCGGCCAATGGGCGGGAGTGGAACACCCTGGTCAGCGAGCCAGCGCCCTTCACCCCCACCTCCCTCATCGTCGAGCTCCAGGCGGGCTGCTATCAACCCACCTCCTCCCCGGGCGTGGCCATCTTCGACTGCTTCAACACCCCACCGGAGCGCCTGTCCCGGCGCGCGGAGGAGCGGCGCCTGTCCGCGCAGGCCACCCGCGAGCAAGTCGCCCGGCTCGCCGCCGAGCGACACCATCCCGAGCACTTCAACAACAACGACGAGGTCAACTACCCGGACCGCCCCTTCATCGGCAGCTATTCCAAGGGCCTCAAGCACGACTCCGTCGGAGATCCAGACCCCATCTCCTACGGCTCGCTGCTGCGCGCTCTGGAGAGCCGGGACCCAGGTGACTTCGAGGAGATCCTCCAGCCCTCGGGAGCGTTGAAGCTCGTCAATCCGCAGGCCGGCCTCACCTTCGAGCTGTCGGGTCCGGACCCGCAGGCCGTCACCCAGCCGCCCGCGCCGCGCTTCGACAGCAAGCGGGCCGCGGCGGAGATGGGCGAGCTGTACTGGATGGCGCTCGCCCGCGACGTCCCCTTCATCAACTACGCCTCCGAGGCGGGAATCGCCAACAGCATCATCGAGCGCGCCATCCGCTCGCTCACCACCGAATTCCCCTTGTTCGGCGGCACCCCCACCGTCACCGCGCAGAACCTCTTCCGCGGCATCTTCCCGGGCGAGCAGGTGGGGCCGTACATCTCCCAGTTCCTCTGGAAGGGAAACAGCGACCCGCGCAAGCCCGATGGCCAGGGACGTGACGCCGACGAGGGCTTCATCACCTACGGCTCCCAGGTCATCGACCAGCGCCAGTGGACCGTGAAGGGCTTCCCCGAGATTGGGGCCGCCGCCGACTACATGACCCAGTTCGCGACCTGGCTCGCCGTGCAGAACGGCCGGGATGACCGGGGCAAGGATCAGTTCGACACCACGCGCCGCCGCTTCATCCGCAACCTGCGCGACGGAGCCCAGTACGTCCACTTCGACCAGGTGGTGAACGCGTACCTGAGCGCCGCCTTCCTGCTGCTCTCCGAGCCGCTGGGCAACCAACTCACGGGCATGGGCGCCAGCCGGCCCCAGGTGGATAAGGAGTTCCCCTGCGACCAGGGCAACCCCTATGACCCGCCGGGCACCGCGAGCGACTCGCGCACCCAGGTGGGCTTCGCCACCTTCGGACCCATCCAGCTGATGCAGTTGCTCGGCGAGGTGTCCGGGCGGGCTGGGCGCGCCGTGTGGTGGCAGAAGTGGGGCGTGCACCGGCGGCTGCGTCCCGAGGAGTATGGCGGGCGCGTGGACAACCACCTGTCCAGTCGGCGCACCTACCCGCTGGACTCCTCCATCCTCAACTCCCTGTCCACCGGACTGCTCAGCCCGTACTTCTCCGAGCGCTGGGGCTCCTTCCTCCTCCCGCAGGCCTACCCCGAGGGCGCGCCCCTCCACCCCGCCTATGGCGCGGGCCACGCCACCCTCTCCGGTGCGTGCGCCACCATCCTCAAGGCGTACTTCGATGAAAGTGCCCCCATCGAGAACCCCCGCATCGCCAGCGCGGATGGCACCGCCTTGGTGGCCTACACGGGGGCCGACGCCGCTCAGATGACGGTGGGCGGCGAGCTCAACAAGCTGGCCGGCAACATCGCCCTCTTCCGCAACGCCGCGGGCGTGCACTGGCGCACCGACTACAGCGAGTCCCTCCTGCTCGGCGAGCGCGTGGCCCTCGGGCTCCTGCTCGAGCTGAGCCTCACCTTCAACGAGGACGGCGCCTTCTTCCAGTTCACCCGGTTCGACGGCTCCCGCGTCCGCGTCGTCGACGGACGCGTGGAGCCCGCCTGAGCCAGGCAACCCGTCAGTTGCAGCAGCCGCTCCCGCACCCGGGGGAGCCCCGGGAGGTGGCCGCCGCGGTGGCCTTCCTGGCGTCGGAGGAGGCGGTCTCCATCACGGGCGCCACGCTCCACGTCAACGGGGGCATGGCGCTCGGAGGGTAGGGCGCCAAAGCGTGCTCAAGAGCTTCGGCCCCGTCCAGACCTGACTACTGCAAGGTGAGTTGCAGGCGGTAGTCGGGGTCGAAGGTGGCGCCGCAGTATCCGCCTCCCGTGAGGTTGACGATCTGGCTGCCGCTGTTGGCGACCGAGCCCGCCGGCACCCACCCTTCGGTCACGAACTGGCCGGGCACGATGTCGAAGGGCGTGCCCGTCAGGTCGATGTTGCTCCGGCCCGTCTGGGAATAGGCGGTCACGCAGTCGCCCGCGCTCCCCAACGGGCTGGTGTAGAGGAAGTTGCTTCCGAAGTTCATCCAGCCCTGGCTCGTGGAGAAGGTGGTGTCGTCGAGCACGAGCGTGAGCGCCGCGGGGTCGAGGCGCACCTTGCTGTACCACGTCGTCTGCCCGCCGGCGGACGTGTTCGGCCCCTGGCCGTAGTAGGAGTAGTTGGTGGTGCTCCCCGTCTTCACCGTGAGGTACTCACGGGGCGTGCCGGCCATGTCGTGGCAGTACACCTCCACCTGCTTGCCACCGAGAGTGAGCGGGTAGGTGCCATCCGGGGCCGCGGAGTTCTGCGCGCGAACCTCGGCGCAGTTGTGCACCTCGTTTACGTAGGTCCGGAAGTACAGATCATACGCGGGGTGGGAGTTGTACCCGACCTGGAACAGCAGCCCGCCAGGATAGGAGTCGACGGAGGAGTTGGTCTCGTACTTCCAGTCATAACCCCCCGAGACATGCGGTTGGGCGTTCTGGAGCACGATGGCGTACTGCTCGCCCGGAAGGACGCTGATCGGCTGCGAGAATCCGGCGTCGATCCAGTTGTAGCTGCCGGTGGGAATCGAGGCCTGGCTCACCGTGCTGCTGGCGAGCACCTGGCCCGAGGTCGAGCGGAGCTGCACCAGCATGTCCGGGCAGCCCGGCAGGCACTGCTTCTGCACATACACCGAGACCTGCGAGAGCTTCCCGGTCTTGCCCACCGTGAAGGTCTGTCCGCCGGGCACCGCTCCCGTGTAGAGCTGGACGGAGTAGAGCGAATAGGGCTCGTTCGCTTGATCCAACACGGGCGACGTGGCGTGGCTGGCCGTCGTGGTCATCAAGGCCGTCAGCATCCCCAGCTTGGAGAGGGGAGACAGCCAGCGGCGGAATGCAATCGCGAAGGATGGGTTCATACCTGTGGGGTTGAGGCGGTTGGAGTTCATGTCGAGACCGCTCGACGGTCTCGGGTTCCGGGACTCAGCAAGTGACGTACCAGCGCGCCGGATCACACGGTTTCAGAGCGGGAGGCCGTCCACCATGGCTCGTTCTCGAGCGGCAACGGTGGCGTGGTGGGCCGTTTCCACGCGTGGAACCCGGGGCTCGACGCGTGGAAGTGCCATCGGAAGTCTGCTTTGCTCCGGTGCGTGACCTCAGTGCCCCGTTCTCCGGCGTGCAACCCACGAGAAGTCAGGTCCAGGCAGGAGGCCGCGGATATCTCCACGGCCGATGCCTCGAGAGGCCATCGCACTCCGCCGGGCTCCCGGCTCGTCCCCGCGCTGACCATCGCTTCGCACCCCCAGGCGCAGCGCGTCGGAGAGCGGCTGCTGCTGGAAGCGCTGGCCGAGGGCCGACAGGTGCTCCTGTCCCGCAATGAGCCGGACTTCACACGGCCTGGGGGCGCACTGGGCATGCATCTGGCTGACCCCTTCCTGAGCCGCAAGCCGCTCGTCTTCGCGCCGGGCGTGGAGGGGCGCATCCGGCTGGAGCCGGGCGAGGGGAGCCGGGTGGCCGTCGGAGGGGAAGCGCTGCGCGGGCCGTGGGAGCTCTCAGCCGAGGAGGTGGCCGCGGGCGTGCCGCTGGAGCTGGCCGGACGCGTGCTGCTGTTGTTGCACCTGGCGGACGCCTCGGCCAGGGAGGCCGTGGATGCACTGGGCATGGTGGGCACCAGCGTGGGGCTCCAGCGCGTGCGCCAACACATCACGCAGGTGGCGGATCTGGACGTGCCGGTGCTCATTCGCGGGGAGACGGGCTCGGGCAAGGAGTTGATCGCCCAGGCCATCCACCGGCACAGCACGCGCAGGGACAAGCCGTTCGTCAGCGTGAACCTGGGCGCCATTCCCCGGGAGCTGGCGGCCACGGAGCTGTTCGGTGCGCGCAAGGGGGCCTTCACCGGCGCGGTGAGGGATCAGTCCGGCTTCTTCCAGGCCGCCCATGGGGGAACGCTGTTCCTGGATGAGGTGGGCGAGGCACCGCCCGAGGTGCAGGTGATGCTGCTGCGGGTGCTGGAGACAGGGCAGCTCTACCCCGTGGGCGAGCGTTCTCCCATCGCCGTCGATGTACGGCTCGTCGCCGCGACGGACGCGCACCTGGAGCAGCAGATCCACGAGGGGCGCTTCAAGGCGCCGCTGCTGCACCGGCTGGCCGGCTACACCATTCGCGTGCCGCCGCTGAGGGAGCGGCGAGAGGACATCGGGCTGCTGTTCCACCATTTCGCCCGCGGAGAGCTGGAGGCGCTGGGGGAGGCCTGGCGTCTGAGGCCCGAGGAGCCTTTCGCCGAGCCCTGGCTCCCGCCGGCGCTGGCCGCGCGCCTGGTGGGCCACCGGTGGCCGGGGAACATCCGCGAGCTGCGCAACGTGGTGCGGCAGCTCGTCATTGGCAGTCGAAACCAGCCGCACCTGCGGCTCGATGCCCAGCTCGAGCAGGAGCTGGCCCTGGCGAAGGGGGCTCCCCCTGGGCGATCCGCCACCGCGCAGCCTGTGGCCGAGGCTCCCTCTCGCCGCAAACCCTCCGAGATCACCGAGCCGGAGCTACTGGCCGCCCTTCGGGAGAACGACTGGGACTTCCAGGCCGCCGCGGATCAGCTCCGCATCCACCGGTCCTCCATCTACGATCTGATCGACAAGAGCCCGAACCTGCGGACCGCCGGGGAGCTGAGCGCCGAGGAGATCACCCGCTGCCATCATGAGTGCCAGGGGGACCTGGATGCGATGACCCGGCGCCTCCAGGTGTCGAAGCGTGCGCTGGGACGCCGTGTCAAAGAGCTCGGCCTTGGTTCGGGGTCCACCTGAGGCACGGGGTTGCTCGCGCCGCGAACGCGGAGTGCCGGACTCCCGGCATATCCGTTGCTTTGTTACCGATGACGATGTGGGGTCCAACGCGATGAACAGGAGGAATGTGATGCGGAGTTGTCTGTCTGAAGTGTCGCAGCGCCGTGTGAGACAGCCCCTGGCCCGTCTCCTGGTGCCGGGACTGTTGCTGGGGTTGCCGTTCTCCGGACTCGTCTCCTGCAAGACGGGTGAGGGCGCGAAGACACCCGTGCCGGATGTCACGGCGCCCCGTCAGTGCAAGATTTATCACAAAACGTTGGAAGCCGACGTCACCTCGCACGGGATTGTCTTCAGGCATCCCACGGTGGATGCCGGCGCCACCTCGCAAGAGACTGTCTCCAGGCCTCCGCTGGGTTGTCTGGAGAAGGGTGGCAAGGTCAGGTTCATCAACCATTGCTCGAGTGCGAGCGCCATCCTCGCCATCGATGTCAAAGGACCCGAAGCGAAAGCCATTCAGCCGCTGCCTCATGACAATGGGATCGACGGTACCTTCTCGACGGAGGGCACCTATACGATTACCGCCGAGGGTTGCCCCGATATCGACCTGGATGCCAAGACCGGGACGCTGGAGGTCGGCACGGGCCCTGGGGAAGATGTCCCGCCCGGCAGGGGCTGAGCCGAGCGCTATGGAGAGGCCGTTGCGCGGCCAGGAGACCGCCGTTTCCACCAGCTGGTGAGGTGGGGGTTCAGCGCGAGGGCCCGCTCGAGGTCTTCGCGGAAACCTGTCTCCCCAGCCTCTTCGCGCAGGCTCGCGCGCAGCAGCAGCGCGTCCGCCCAGTGGGGGCGCGCGGCCAGCACCTCGTCCGCCAGGGCGAGGCCACGCTTCAGGGCGGAGAGCGGCTCGAGCCCCGTCTCCCGCCGCCACGCGGCCCACTCGCGACAGAAGTGGCCGAAGGCGATGCGGTAGTCCAGGCGCCGGGGCTCCAGCTCGAGCGTCTTCTCGAAGGCGCGGGCGGCCTCCTCGAAGTCCTCGGCGCGCGCCTGTTGCTGGCGAGCAAGCCAGCGGGCCCGCAGTCCACGCACCTCGCCCTGGACGAGCCAGGCCAGGGGCTCCTGGGGGCCGCGCTCGAAGGCCTGGCGCAGGGCCGCCTCGGCCTGCTCCAGGCTCCGCCGTGGAGTCCACCCGTGCTCCCACTCGAAGGCCGCCCGGCGGGCATGGACCCGGGCCAGGCTGGCCGGGTAGTACGCGCCGCCCGGGAGGAGCTCGCTGGCCTTCAGGTAGGCCGCTTCGGCCGCGTGGAGCTCGGGGCGCGGATCCTCCCCGGAGAGCGCGCGGTAGGTGGCGCGCTCGGCCTGGGCCTCGCCGACGTTGTGGTGGCCAAAGCCCTGCTGGGGGGCGGCCTCGATGGCTTGACGCGCGGCCTGCCCGGCCTGCTCGAGCCAGGGGAGGGGCGCGCCGCCGTGATCCCAGGTCTCCCGCGCCTGTTCGATGAGGACCGCGCTCCTGCCGTTGTGGAGCTGGGCGATCCGGGCGTTGATGCGGATGCCGCCCTCGAAGTACTCCAGGGCGGTGGCCAGCTCGGGCCGGGCGTCCTCTCCCTGGCTCCTGCGCCGCTGGGCGAGCTCCAGGTGCAGCGTGCCCCCCAGGAAGTAGGGCACGTAGTTCCCCGGGTTGAGCTTCCGGGAGGTGTCGAGCGCGGCCTGGGCCTGCTTCAGATCCTCCAGGGGTGCCGCGGCGCGCGGGTGGGTGGCTCGGGCGAGATAGGCGATGCCCAGGTTGATCCACGCGTCCGGCAGGCGCTCGTCGAGGCGGATGGCCTCGCGGTAGGAGGCGATGGCCTCACCTCGGTGGGGCAGGGAGTCCACCCCCTTCTCGTCCTCGTAGTCCGCCCAGATCTTGAAGACGAGACCCCGGGTGGTGTGGAACTCGTAGTCCTGCTCCTTCGGGGAGATGGTTCCCAGCAGCTCCACGGCCTGGCGGAGCGGCTCGTTGGGGTCCAGACCTCGGGACTGGAGGAAGCGGGCCCGGCGCCAGAGGCTCTGGACCTGCTCCACCCGGGCCCTGGGCGGCTCGGGCACCAGGCGCATGGCGGTGCGCGCGGCCGAGAGGGCCTTCTCGAGGGGCTCCTCCACGTTACCTCCCCGGCTCATGCGGTACTCCGCGAGCCGGTTGTAGAAGCGCGCCTCGAGGACCTGGGCCAGCCCGTAGCCGGGGTCCGCCTGGAGCGCACGGGCGATCGCCTCCAGCCCGCGGGTGAAGGGAGGCATGACGTCTCCCTGGCTGTAGAGCTCCATCACCATCACGGTGTACTCGAGCCTCGCCAGGGCTCTGTGAATCTCTGGCACGCTCTCGCCCGTGGCGGCGGCGGCGGTGTAGGCGCGGCGGCCGGCCTCGAAGTCGGCCAGCGCTCCCTCGCGATCGCCCTGGTTCCAGCGGCGGGTGGCCCGGGCCTGGAGGATGTCGCCCCGGAGCAGGGGGGCCTCGTGGAACCAGGGGAGGCGGTCCTTCATCGCCTCGAGCTGGGCGAGGGCTTCGTCCAGCCGATCCTCGTAGAAGGCCAGTAGCGCCGCCACGTACTCGGGAGAGGGCACGTCGGCGCCCTGGCTCTGGCGCAACCAGTCCAGTGCGGGAGCGCGGTACTGGCGTTGGATGTCCTGCTTGCGGGACTCGCGTTGCTCCGGGTTGCGCAGGCGCTCGGCTTCCAGGAGCTGCTCCTGGTACAGGTGCCCCATCACGAGGGCCAGCGACCAGGCGACTCGGGGCTCGCGGAAGCCGTGGCTCCAGGCTGCCTCCAGGTGCTCGCGGGCCAGGGCCACGTCGCCGAGCGCCAGGGCGCCACGTCCCAGTGCGTAATGGCCGGAGCCCACGGCCAGCGCGCCGGCCTCGTGGATCTCGGCCTCCAGCTCGCGCACGCGGTCGCGGAGGGTCTCGCGGTCGGCGCGGATGTCGTGCAGCTGGGCGAGGCCGGAGTAGCGGGCCAGGGCCTCGATGCGCTCGACGCGCTCGGTGAACTGGCGCGAGAGGCGCTCGCGCCGGGTGGCCTCCTGACGGGTGAGCGAGACCTGGACGACGGCGAGCGCCACGGCCAACAGGGCCGCGGCGGCCACTCCCACCACGATGCGGTGCTTGCGGAGCCTCTTGCGCAGCCGGTACCCCAGGCCGGTGGGGCGCGCCCGCACGGGCTCGCCACCGAGGAAGCGGTCCAGGTCCTCGGCCAGGGCACGCGCCGAGTCGTAGCGGGCCGAGCGCTCCTTCTCCAGACACTTGAGGACGATGGCTTCCAGGTCTACCGGCAGGTCCGGGTTGAGCGCGCGCGGCGGGCGGGGCTCGAGGGTGGCGATGTTGCTGAGCACCTCCAGTCCGTTGCCGCCGGGGATGGGGGGCTGGCCGGTGAGCAGGGTGTAGAGCGTGGCGCCCAGGCTGTAGACGTCGGCGCGCCGGTCCAGCCGGGACACCTCGCCACGGGCCTGCTCGGGGGCCATGTAGTGCGGGGTGCCGAGCACGGCGCCCGTGGCGGTGCTGCCCTGCTCCCTCCAGTCACGCGCCAGCCCGAAGTCCATGACGTAGGGCGTGAGACGGCCATCCTCGGTGCGCTCGACGAGGATGTTGCCAGGCTTGAGGTCGCGGTGGATGAGGCCGGCCCGGTGGGCGGCGTGGACGCCCTCGGCGACGTCTCGCAGCAACAGCACCGCCTGCTCCACGGTGAGCTGGCTCGCGAGCTGGTTCAGCGGGTGGCCGTCCACGTACTGCATGGCGATGAAGGCGCGCCCCTGGACTTCCCCCACCTCGTACACCTGGCAGACGCGCTCGTGCTCGACACGCGCCTGGGCCCGGGCCTCGGAGAGGAGGCGCAGGGTGAGCCCGGTGTCGCCGCTCCGGACGAACTTGAGGGCGGCATGGCGGCGCAGCCGTGGATCATAGGCGAGGAAGACCTGGCCCATGCCGCCCTGGCCGAGGAAGCGCACGCCCTGGTAGCGCTCCCATCCGGGCACGGGGAAGACGGGGGTCTCTGGAGGAGGAGCCCCAGGCGTGGGGGGTCCCTCCAGGGTGGATGCGCCCGCTGCTCCATCCTCCACGGTCATGTCCGGGACTCCTCGGAGGTGTGGACGAGGCAGAGCGCCTCATGCTCCCGTGACCATCCGGGCCTCAATGTACTCTCTTCATCGTCGACACGGCCCATGACGATGACCTCTGGGAGATGTTCTTCCCTGAATAAACCCAATTCGCGGCTGGTGCGTTCCGAGTGTCCGTTCCCAAGGAAACAACCGGAGCGCACATGTCCTCGACCAAGTCGAACCGCTTGACCCGCTGGGGGAGCGCCGCCCTCGCCCTGAGCCTCGTTCCCGCCTGTAGCTACGCGCCCAGCACGAGGGGCAATGCCGAGATCGCATGGCAGTCCCAGACGCGCGAGGCCCCGAAGGAGGAGGTCGCCCCCGCCCCGGAAGAAGCCGGGCCCGAGCAGGCCGCGGTCGGGGCTGCTTCGGCGGACGATTCGGTGCGCGAGAAATCCAAGGCTTCCGAGGCGAGGGCCGACGTCGCCCGGGCGAGCCCAAAGAAGCCGGCGACCGCTCCGCAGCCCTCCCATGCCCTGCCGATAACGGCGGAAATGCCCTCCGAGCCGGAGATGGACCATGCCGCGGGTGCCCCCGCCACACCGCCTCCCCCTCCTCCTGCCCCAGTGAAGAGGATGATCGCGGGGGGCATGGCCGTGCAGACGCAGCCGGAGCCCCCGTCGCAGGGCAACAGCTTCACCCACCACGCCGCCAACGCCTTCACCGAGACGGCCAAGGATCGGTTCTCCACCTTCGCGGTGGACGTGGACACGGCGTCGTACGCGGTGTCGCGCCGCTACCTCAACCAGGGTGCCCTGCCGCCGCACGCGGCCGTCCGGGTCGAGGAGTTCGTCAACTACTTCAAGTACCGCTACACGCCGCCCGAGCAGGGCGCCTTCACGGTGCACCTCGAGGGCGCGCCCTCGCCCTTCAACGCGAACCGCCACTTCGTGCGCGTGGGCGTGCAGGGCAAGATCGTCTCGCGCTCGCAGCGCAAGCCCGCGCACCTGGTCTTCCTGGTGGATACCAGCGGCTCCATGAGCCAGCCGGACAAACTGCCGCTGGCCAAGGAGGCGATGAAGCTGGCGGTGAAGAACCTCAACGAGAACGACACGGTGGCGCTCGTCACCTACGCAGGCAGCACGCGGGACGTGCTCTCTCCCACGCCGGCCACCAACCTGGAGGCCATCTACAAGGCCATCGACACGCTGGAGTCCGGCGGTGGCACGGCCATGGGCTCGGGCATGCAGATGGCCTACAAGCACGCGGTGAAGAAGGCCTCGGGCAACGCGGTGGCGCGCGTGGTGGTGCTCACGGATGGTGACGCCAACATCGGCCCCAACGTCTCCGCGGATGCCATGCTCAACAGCATCCAGGGGTACGTGAAGGAAGGCGTCACGCTGTCCGCCATCGGCTTCGGCATGGGCAACTACCGGGACGATCTGATGGAGAAGCTGGCCAACAAGGGCAACGGCAACTGCTTCTACATCGACAGCTACAAGGAGGCGAAGAAGGTCTTCGAGACGCAGCTCACCGGGACGCTGGAGGTCATCGCGAAGGACGTGAAGATCCAGGTGGAGTTCGATCCGAAGGTGGTGAACCGCTACCGGCTGGTGGGCTACGAGAACCGGGACATCGCGGACAAGGACTTCCGTGACGACAAGGTGGACGCAGGAGAGATTGGCGCGGGCCACAGCGTCACGGCGGTGTACGAGGTGGAGCTGACGGGCGAGAAGGCGCCGCTGGGCACGGTGCGCATCCGCGCCAAGGCGCCCAACGGCACCGAGGCGGCCGAGCAGGCCTTCCCCTTCGAGCAGAAGATGATGCGGGCGACGCTGGATGGAGCCTCGCCGGACTTCCGTTTCGCGGTGGCGGTGGCGGCCACGGCGGACGTGCTGCGCGGCAGCCCGAGCGCCCAGGGATGGAACCTGGCCACGGCGCAGAAGCTCGCCGAGGGCGCCATCGACGGCCAGACGGACCGCGAGGAGTTCGCGAAGCTGGTGGTCCGGGCGCGCGGCCTGCTGGGGAACTCCATGGCTCGCGAGGCCCGCTGAGCCAATAGAACGGGAAGGATGGCCGTCCGGTGTTCGTGCTGCGGAAGATGGCCTGGCTCCCTCCAGGCCTCGTCAGGGCAGCCGCACCCGGGTGCTGAGACTCTCCTGGCGGATGAGCAGCAGCCAAAATCGAGCTACCGCGCTTCACCCCGAAGATGTTCGAGAACCTGCTTCGCACGCGCTCGCGGAGAACCCTCGACTTCGAGCACCTCCACCCCGAAATCGTAGGGGTCATCGAGGAGGAGCTCCTTCAGCTTCTCGTCAACCGCCAGGCGCAGCGCCTCGTTCTCCGAGGCCGAGAGCGAGATTCGGTCCCGCCGCTCGATTCCGACCAGCACGAGCAAATCGAGCTTCCGGAGGGCGCCGCGAATGCGTGGGAGCCACGCCTCCAGGTCGAACGCATCGTGGTCCTCGTGAGCCAGCAGATACCCGAGGAAATCCACCGGGCATCGGTCGAACAACATGTCGCGCGAGTCATCGTCCAGGTCGGCGATGGACCGTGCGAGCTGTTCTTCAAAGTCCTCGACGGACGGGGGCGACGCGAACTCGTACCCCTCTTCCTCCAGCTGGTGGTACGGCTCATCCACCGTCACGTAGGAGGGCAGGAGCTCGGACAACTCTTCGATGAGGGTGGACTTCCCCGCGCGATGCGTGCCGGAGATCGCGATTCTCATGCACGAGCGTTCTAGCCCTCAAGGAGATGGTGCGTAAGGGCGAGTTCCGCGAGGACCTCTTCTACCGGCTCAACGTGGTGCCGGTGTGGCTGGTGTAAACGGCTCAGCCGCAGCCATCCACGCCGTCGATCTGATACTGACCGGGCGGAGGGTCTCAACCTTTCGCCGACACGAGCTGCTGGCTCGCGGTCATGGCCATAGGGCTCCTGTCCTTCCTATAGCTCCCGCGCCGCTCACTGGGGACGCGGGCGTGCAAGCGAGCCTGCCCTGGACAGCACCTGCGAACGTCAGCAGGAGGAATGCCGGTTCGAGCGGCTCGCCGCGCCGAGTGCCAGGACGGCGGCGGCCCATCGGGAGGTGGGGGACTTCACGGGGCAACGCTGGAGGAGGGGCATTCGGGCGGGCAGGGCGCGGAGGGCTCCGCGCACGATCGAGGCTCCGTGTCTTGTTGAAGCCATGCCCGGCGCGTGGATCGCGCGCGGACTGGAGCCAATACCCACCACCCAAACCTTCAGCATGCGAGAGCGAGCGTTGACCACCGAATCCACCCGACGGGCCTGGGCCCGTTACGTCTCCACGGGGCTTATTGCCGACTCGCTGCTTCGTGAGCCCGTGCTCCGGGCTTGGGAGCGGGCGCATGAGCTGGGGGCGAACCCCAAGGCGCCGAAGACGGAGCAGCTCTCGGCGCTGGACACCGAGCGGCTCGTCGACCAGCAGCAGGCGTTCATCACCGCTGCCAGGCCCTACATGGAAGTCCTCTCCTGGGCCGTGGGGCTCGAGTACCATGCCATTCAGCTCAGCGACGCCCACGCGGTCCTGCTCTCCATCCTGGGAGACGAGGAGAGCTTGCACGGACCCCAGCAGCAGCCAGGTCCGGGGGCCCTCTGTTCGGAGGAGTTGATTGGCTCCAATGGCTTGGGGACCTCGCTGGCGACGGGGGGCTACTTCGCGGTGGAGGGGCCCGAGCACTTCCTCGGTTGCTTCCATCTCTTCACCTGTCAGAGCATCCCCATCCGGGACGCGAAGGGCGGGGTGGCCGGGGTACTCGGCACCGTGCTCCGGCGGCCGATGGCCTCGAGCCGGCTGCGCGACATGCTGATCTGCGCGGCCCAAGGCATCGAGGCGGAGTTGCTGCTGCGCCAGCTCGAGAGCGACATCCGCGAGGTGATGGCGGCTCCCGGGGACGAGCAGGCGCTGAGGGTGTTGCGCGAGGAGGTGGACCGGTTGAGGGAGTCCTCGCGCGAAGGGCTTCGGATTGGAGCTCGGCAGGCCAGGATGAGCCGTTTCGAGTATGCCCTCCGCCTGCTGAGGCTCGCCGAGGAGACCGCCCAGGACATCCGCCACCGGGCGCTCGTCTGGCGTAGCCTGGCCTCGTTGGAGGAGGGGCAGCGCCGCCCGGTGGTGCTCACCGAGTTGGTGCGGGAACTGCTCGGGTTGCTCCGGGAAGAGGCGCTCCGCCAGCAGGTGGAGCTGGTGCTGGGCGAGCAGGAGCCGGTGCACGTCGAGGCAGACGCCCTCATGCTCTCGCGCCAGTTGCTCCATGCGGCTCTGCAGGCCCTGCCGCTGGCGGGACCGGGAGGCACGGTCCGGATCGACGTGCGCTTGGAGAGCCTCCTGTCGGAAGGGAAGGCCACGTTCCTCCCCCTCCCAGCCCCCGAGCACGCCCGAGTGGCTCCGCAACCGCGGAGTGTGACGAGCCCGGCCATCAAGCCCGGGGAAGCGCGGGAGCCTCTCCTCTGGCGCCTGCCCACCTTGGAGGTGGCACCCGGCGAGGCGCGCCTGGCCTCGGGGGTCGTGTGAGCACGTCTCTGAAGGGCCAGGGCCGGCTCATTCGATGACCGCTGTGTGCCCCGGAGGGATTTCACGGGGGCAACGCTGGAGGAGGGGCGTTCGGGCGGGCAAGGAGCGGAGGGATGCGCCGGGCACGAGCGAGGCTCCCTGTCTTGTTGGACCCATATCTGGCGCGTGATTCGCGCGCGGACTGGAGCCAATGCCTACCCATCCCGTCAGCATGCGAGAGCGAGCGTTGACCACCGAATCCACCCGACGGGCCTGGGCCCGTTACGTCTCCACGGGGCTTATTGCCGACTCGCTGCTTCGCGAGCCTGTGCTCCGAGCCTGGGAGCGGGCGCATGAGCTGGGGGCGAACCCCAAGGCGCCGAAGACGGAGCAGCTCTCGGCGCTGGACACCGAGCGGCTCGTCGACCAGCAGCAGGCGCTCATTACCGCTGCCAGGCCCTACATGGAAGTCCTCTCCTGGGCCGCGGGGCTCGAGCGCCATGCTATCGACCTCTGCGATGCCCAGGCGGTCATGCTTTCCATCCTGGGGGACGAGGAGAGCGTGCACGGACCCGAGCGGATACCAGGTCCAGGGTCCCTCATGTCGGAGGAGGTGTGCGGCACCAATGGCCTGGGGACCCCGCTGACGACGGGTGGCTACTTCGAGGTGGTGGGGCCCGAGCACTTCATCGGTGGCTTCCATCTCTTCACCTGTCAGGGCATCCCCCTCCGGGACGCGGAGGGCAAGGTGGTCGGGGGCCTCGGCGCTGTGGTCCGGCGGCCGATGGCCTCGAGCCGGCTGCGCGACATGCTGATCTGCGCGGCCCAAGGCATCGAGGCGGAGTTGCTGCTGCGCCAGCTCGAGAGCGACATCCGCGAGGTGATGGCGGCTCCCGGGGACGAGCAGGCGCTGAGGGTGTTGCGCGAGGAGGTGGACCGGTTGAGGGAGTCCTCGCGCGAGGGGCTTCGGATTGGAGCTCGGCAGGCCAGGATGAGCCGTTTCGAGTATGCCCTCCGCCTGCTGAGGCTCGCCGAGGAGACCGCCCAGGACATCCGCCACCGGGCGCTCGTCTGGCGTAGCCTGGCCTCGTTGGAGGAGGGGCAGCGCCGCCCGGTGGTGCTCACCGAGTTGGTGCGGGAACTGCTCGGGTTGCTCCGGGACGAGGCGCTCCGCCAGCAGGTGGAGCTGGTGCTGGGCGAGCAGGAGCCGGTGCACGTCGAGGCAGACGCCCTCATGCTCTCGCGCCAGTTGCTCCATGCGGCTCTGCAGGCTCTGCCGCTGGCGGGACCAGGAGGCTCGGTTCGGATCGACGTGCGCTTGGAGCGCCAGCAGCAGGCAGGGAAGGCCACCTTCCTCTCCCTCCCAGCCCCCGAGTACGCCCAGGTGGCCCCGCTACCGCGGAGTGTGATGAGCCCGGCCATCAGGCCCGGGGAGGAGCGGGAGCCACTCCTCTTGAGTCTGCCCACCCTGGAGACGGCCCCCGGCGAGGCGCGCCAGGTATCAGGTCTCGGGTGAGCGCACCTGAGGGCCGAAGAGGGGCTCGCGCGGCAGCTCCACCGTAAAGGTGGAGCCCTCACCGGGGTGGCTCTCCACGCGGATGCGACCGCCGTGCTCCTCGATGATCTGCCGGGTGACGTAGAGCCCGAGCCCGAGCCCGGCGAATTGGCGTCCGGAGACGGCCCGCTCGAAGCGGCCGAAGATGTGCTCGAGCTTGTCGGGCGGGATGCCAATCCCGTGGTCGCGCACGCTCAGCATCGCCAGTCGCTCGTCCTCCCACACCCGCACCTCGACGGGCTTGCCCACTCCGTACTTCAGCGCATTCGAGAGGAGGTTCGTCACCACCTGCTCGAGCCTCATCCGGTCCCAGTGGCCGGGGGCTCCTTCCGTCAGCTCCAGGTGGAGCTCGCAGCCGGCGGCGGAGAGCGTCTCCCGCATGCGCGTCACGACCTCGTTCACCAGGGAGACGAGATTCAGCTCCTCCGGCTCGAGCTGGAGCTGGCCGACCCGGATGCGGGAGATGTCCAGCAGGGTTCCTATCATCCGGGAGAGCCGGTCGGCCTGCTGGGCGATGACCTGGATGCCCTCCCCGAAACGGCCGTTCTGTTCGGTGGCGGGCTGCTTGCGCAGTGAGCGTTGGAGGACCTGGGCCTTGAGGTGCAGGGCGTTGAGCGGAGTCCTCAGTTCGTGGGCCGCGATGGAGAAGAGCTCGTCCCGGGCGCGGATGGCGTCCCGGGCCTGCTGGTAGAGCCGGGCATTGTCGATGGCCAGCGCAGCGCGGCGGGCCAGCTCCTCCACGGTCGCCAGCTCCAGCTGGCCGAAGGGGCTCTCCCTTCGGGTGGACACGTAGCCGATGATGCCGATGATGCGGCCTCGGGCCACCAGGGGGACGACCACATAGGAGACGAGAGGGGCTTCACGGAACTGGCTCAGGTGCTCCTCGTCCAGCGCGAGGGCTCGCAGATGCTGCTCCCTTACCTCGGGCACCAGCACCGGCCTGCCCGTCTCGCGCACCTCACCCACCGTGTGCCGAAGGACCGCGTGGAGCAACGTAGCCCGGGCAGGGGAGACGTCCGCCGAGAGTCGCTCGGGGCTCCCATCCTCTGCCAGGAGCAGGAACCCGCACCCGTCGGTGCTCTGGTGGAAGTCCAGATGCTCCAGCCGCGTCAGCGTCTCCTCGAGCTCCAGCGACTCGCCGAGGATGCGGCTGGCCTCCGCCAGGAAGCGCTGGGACTCCTCGGCCTTCTTTCGCTCGGTGACGTCGAAGAGGGTGATTACGGCCCAGATCGGCTGTCCCTCCGCGTCCCGTACGGGCGCGGCGCTCACGAGCAGGATTCCTCGGGTCCCGTCCCCCCGCTCGATGACCACCTCCTCGTCCTTCACCACCTCGCCCGTCAGGACCGTCCGTGCCAGGGGCAGCTCGTGCGGCTGGTAGACCCGGCCGTCCAGGCGATGGTACCGGTAGCGTTTGATCTCCTCGAGCGAGGCGGTGGGCGGCCGGCGCATGATCTCCTCCGTCTGCCGGTTCCAGAGCACGGTTCGCCCGCTGGGGATCTCCGCGATCATCACACCCGCGGGGAGCTGGGTCAGGACGGCGGCCAGGCGCTCCTCCTCCGCGAGCTGCTCCACCAGCCGCCCCCGCTCTTCTTCCGCCTGCCGGAGCGAGGTGAGGTCCTTCATCACCAGGGAGAAGCCCCGGAGGGTTCCCCCCGGGGCGTGCAAAGCGGTGAGCACCATGTTCGCCCAGAAGCGCGAGCCGTCCTTGCGGACACGGTAGCCCGTCTCCTCGAAGCGCCCGTCGGCCTCCGCCATCCGTAGTGCGCGGCCGGTCCTCCCCCGGGCCGCGAGCTCGGCGGGGTAGAAGCGGGAGAAGTCCTGGCCGAGAATCTCCTCGGCCTTCCAGCCAGTGAGCCGCTCGGCTCCGGCATTCCAGTCCGTCACGTGCCCGGTGGGACTCAGCAGGCAGAGCACGTAGTCCCGGAGCTCCCCGGCGAGCAACTGGAGCCACTCCTCGAGCTGTCGCTGCGTCTCGAACTGCCGCTGGAGCCGGATGGCGCGCGTGAGCACCCCGGCCACACCTCGGACGAACTGGAGCTCCGCCTGGGTGAAGCTCCGCCGCTTCCGGGTGTACGCCCCGAGGACGCCGAAGGGGGAGTCCACTCCCTCGATGATGACGCAGAGCCCACTGACGGCCTCGTGGTCGCGGAGCCGTGGAGGCACCTGGAAGCGCTCATCCTCCGGGAGTGCCTCGATGAGGACCGGCTCGCGCGTGAGCAGGGCGAAACCGGCGGGTGAGCGCTTCCCTGTCTCATGGAGCGGCTGGCGCACCCTCTCCTCCTTCCAGCCTGCTCCCGCCCGGAGGTGGAGGGATTGACGATCTCTGCCCAGTTCCAGGAGCTCGACGAGCTCCACCTCGAGGGTATTGGCCAGCAGGAAGACCGCCTCGCGGAAGAGCGAAGGCACCTCCGGACGGGCGAACAGGCTCTGGCCGAGCTGCTCGATGGCGGAGAGGAAGAGGGCCTGCTCCCGCTGCTCCTCTCTCCGGGCCCGACGGAGTGACTCCCGCTCCGTGTCCAGCCGCGAGGCGAGCCGGTACTGCGCAGGGCTTCGCACGTGCGTGCTGAAGACCGAGAGCCCAATGGCCAACGGGACGAAGAGCTCCAATTGCGCCATCCCGGGGTGGAAGGCGAACACCAGGCATTCGAGCGCGAGGGTGAGAAGCGCTGGGCCGAGCCCTCCATACGAGGCGCTGGCCGCCACCATCGCGAACGCCAGCAGGAGGAGGGCCGGCTCGAGTGGCTTGAACGACAGCCTGGCCCCAAGTATCGGCCCGGCGGCCAGGACGGCGGCAGCCCAGCGGGAGCTGGGGATTTTCAATATCCGGAGCCAGGGCACGTCCATGGGAGACCCGCGCGTCCTCGCCACACGGGGGGGAACGCTGGAGGAGGGGCGTTCGGGCGGGCAGGGAACGGAGGGCGCCTCGCACGATCGAATTTCCATGTCCTGTTAACCCCATGCCGGGCGCGTGATTCGCGTGCGGACTGGAGCCGATGCCTTCCTACACCCTCTGCAAGCGAGGATGAGCGTTGACCATCGAATCTACCCGGCAGGCCTGGGCCCGCTACGTCTCCACGGGACTCATCGACGGCTCACTGCTTCGCGAGCCCGTGCTCCGGGCCTGGGAGCGGGCGCATGAGCTGGGGGCGAACCCCAAGGCGGCGAAGCCGGAGCGGCTCTCGGAGCGGGACACCGAGCGGCTCCTCGAGCAGCAGCAGGCGCTCATCACCGCTGCCCGGCCCTACATGGAAGTCCTCTTCAGGGCCGTGGGGCTCGAGCGCCATGCAGTCACGCTCGGCGACCCCAACGCGGTCGTGCTCTCCACCCTGGGGGACGAGGCGAGCTTGTACGGACCCAAGCGGTGGCTGCCAGGTCCAGGGTCCCTCATGTCGGAGGAGGTATGTGGCACCAATGGCCTGGGGACACCGCTGGCGACGAGTGGCTACTTCGAGGTGGAGGGGCCCGAGCACTTCATCGGTGTCTTCCATCCGTTCACCTGTCAGGGCATCCCCATCCGGGACGCGGGGGGCAAGGTGACCGGCGCCCTCTGCACGTCGCTCCGGTTGCAGGTGGCGTCGAGCCGACTTCAAGACATGCTGGTCTGTGCGGCCCATGGCATCGAGGCGGAACTGCTCTTGCGCCAGCTCGAGAGCGACATCCGCGAGGTGCTGGCGGCTCCCGGGGACGAGCAGTCGCTGCGGGTGTTGCGCGAGGAGGTGGACCGGCAGAGGGAGTCCTCGCGCGAGGGGCTTCGGATGGCTGCCCGCCAGGCCACGGTGAGCCGTTTCGAGCATGCTCTCCGCCTGCTGAAGCTCGCCGAGGAGACCGTCCAGCACATCCGTCACCGGGCGCTCGTCTGGCGGACCCTGGCCTCGTTGGAGGAGGGGCAGCGCCGCCCGGTAGTTCTCACCGAGCTGGTGCGGGAACTGCTCGGGTTGCTCCGGGAAGAGGCGCTCCGCCAGCAGGTGGAGCTGGTGCTGGGAGAGCAGGAGCCGGTGCACGTCGAGGCAGACGCCCTCGTGCTCTCGCGCCAGTTGCTCCATGCGGCCCTGCAGGCCCTGACGCTGGCGGGACCCGGAGGCGCGGTCCGGATCGACGTGCGCTTGGAGAGCCTCCTGTTGGTAGGGAGGGCCACGTTCCTCCCCCTTCCAGCCCCCGAGCACGCCCAGGTGGCCCCGCTACCGCAGAGTGTGACGAGCCCGGCCATCAGACCCGGGGAGGGGCGGGTGCCACTCTTCTGGTGCGCGTGGTAGTGAGCCAAAGCAGTGGTTGTTGCAGCCAGCAGCCCTGCAGGCTGCATGGGGAACCTGACGGGGCTGGCGCGGCTGCTGCGCGGCTACGCGGTGAGCGCACTGGAGGACGTGGCACTCTGGCACGAGCGCGACATCTCGCACTCGTCGGTGGAGCGGGTGCAGTCCCCGCGCGAACACCCGGTTCTCCGAGGTGGTCCTCGGAGAGCGGGCGCCGCATTTCCCGGCCGCGCAGGTCCCACGCGTCCCACGAGGGGTTATCCAAGAAAGACGGTCCTCAACAGGGCCCCCATGCGTCCTATACGCCAACGCCAGGACCTCGCTACCGACGCACATCCTGCTGCAGGAACTCGAGGATCCGACGATTGACGTCGTTGGGACGTGCCAGAGCGGCGAGATGGTGGGCGCCTGGGACGATCTCACCGCGAAGGATCGGCATCCGCGCGAGGGCCCGCTTGAGGGTCGTGTGGGGATTGTAGAGCGTCTCGTCTTCCCCGATCAGGAGCAGCGTCGGAACCAGGACGGCCTGGAGCTCGGCCGGGCTGAACACGATCGGGTAGACGAGGTTCGGCCGCGCCGACTCGGACATCGTGATCTGCATCAGGGCACCCCAGGCCTCGTCATCGGGATGGAGCTTGGCGCCTTCGCCCAGCAGATCGGTGATAGCCGTCGCCTTCTTTCCCCGGAGCATCCGCGACAAACTGGCACGTAGGATGGCCCAGTGAAGGCCGCCGACGAACGTCCCGGCCGGGTTGATCAGGACCACCCGGTCCACGCGCTCCGGGGTCAGGGTTGCCTGATTCAGGGCGAGGAACCCGCCGTAGGAGTTCCCGACGATCGACGCGCGGCGAACGCCGAGGGCGTCCAGGAGGTCGACGAGCCAATCGGCGAAATCCTGGCGGCTCCTGATGCGACGAGTCAGAACACTCTTGCCTGCTTGCCCGACAACGTCGACGGCATAGGTCCGGTACGCTTCACTCAACGCGGCCACATTCGGGCGCCAGAGCGTCGCGCTCCCGGCCATGGAGGGCAGCAATACCAGCGCGGGGGCCTCTGCTGGGCCACTCGCGATCACGTGCGTCGTCCCCAGTCGGGTTGGTAGATCCAGTTCCTGGTGCGCGACGGGCCATTCGCGGAGAACGGCGTCGTAGGCTTCCATGTACCGGTGCTCGCCTTCACGGGTCTTGAAGACGGGCAGAGCGGCAGATGCGGTTCCTGTCATCCTCGTTCCCTCCGGTATGGGGCGTGCAGATATTGAGGTGACTCCATGCGGATGTGATGCATGGAGGCGGGGCGGGTGTATGGGCGCCAACAGCACAAAGCTGCGCGTCAGCGCTTCCTGCTCCAAGTGCCCGAGAACGCACGCACCCTGGAGCTGGCCCGCCAACGCTGGGGCACGGTCGAGGTGCCGTAGCTCGCGGCGAGCCCCCCGGCGTGCGCTGTGCGGCTCGGCGCGGGGCGAGGCGCTCCAGGGGCACCTGGCGAACGTGGCGCGGCTCCAGTTCTTCACTCCGTACAATCCCGCGGAGCTGCACGAGACGGTGGTCACGGCGCTGGAGCAGGCGGGCGGCTACCCGCTGTCCTCGGTTCGAGGCCCCGAGGGCATGGAACCTCTTCCTGGTGTAAGGGCCCGGAATCACGAGGTTTTTGCGGTTCCGAATATCTGTGTCACGCCCGCGCGCGCTGGGTCGTCTCCCCGGCGAAAAACAAGGAGAGAACACCATGCGCGTCGTCATCCTGGGGGGCGGTTATTCGGGACTCATCTGTGCACTTCGGCTCGCGCGGCGGACGCGCGGGCAGGTGGCGGTCACGCTGGTGAGCGCCAGCCCGTGGTTCGTGGATCGCATCCGGCTGCACGAGCGGGCGGCCGGCTCGGAGCCGGTGAAGCGTGAGCTCGCGGAGATGGTGGCGGGCACGGGCATCACCCTGAAGATCGGCCGCGTCACGCGCATCGAGCCGCGAGGCGAGATCATCTTGGGCGATGAGCGGCTGCCGTTCGAGCAACTGGTGGTGGCGCTCGGCTCCCAGGTGGACGTGAACGCAGTGCCGGGGGTTCGCGAGCACGCCTTCACGCTGGAGGCAGCCTCTGCCGGAGCGCTCGCCGAGCGCCTGCCCGCCATCGCCGCTCGGAATGGACGGCTGGTCGTCATCGGCGGAGGCCTCACGGGCATCGAGGGCGCCAGCGAGCTCGCCGAGGCGCACCCCGGGCTCCAGGTGACGCTCCTCTCCTCTGGAGACCTGGGAGGCGATCTCTCCGAGACGGGGCGTGCGCACCTGCGCCGGGGCCTCGGCCGTCTCGGCGTCACCCTCGAGCAAGCGCAGGTGCAGCGGCTCCAGGCCGGCTCCGTGGAACTCGGTGATCGCAGCCTGTCGTTCGATGCCTGCGTGTGGGCTGGCGGTTTCGTCGTCCCGGAGATCGTTCGCCAGTCCGGGCTGCCCGTGAACGCGCGTGGCCAGGTCCTCGTGGATCCGTACCTGCGCGCGCTCGGACACGAGAACATCCACGTCGTCGGTGATGCGGCCTTCGTCGTCGAGCCGCCTTCGCTCATTCCCATGGGCTGCAAGACCGCCGTGCCCATGGGGACCTACGTCGGCGAGAGCCTCGCGCAGCTCTCGCGAGGACAGGGCTCGGAGCCCTTCGACTACCTGAACCTGGGCTTCTGCCTGAGCCTGGGGCGCCGCGACGGCATCATCCAATTCTACGGCAAGGATGGCTCTCCGTTACGCTGGGTGTTCAGTGGCCGCCTGGGGGCCTGGATCAAGGAGGCGGTCTGCCGCGGGGTGGTCGGAACCCTCGCGGCCGAGCGTCTGGGACTGTGCATCTCCGCCTGGCGCAAGACCGGCCGGAAGCTCTCGCCTGAGGTTGCGCAACAGAGGAGACTGGCGGCATGACGGACGGAGCCCTGGAATCGTTCGAGGCCCATCGGCCCGCCATGAGCGCCATCGCCTACCGGATGCTCGGCTCGCTCGCCGAGGCCGAGGACATCCTCCAGGAGGCGTGGCTGCGCTGGCAGGCCGCCACACGCGAGGGTGTGCGCTCGGATCGGGCGTTCCTCTCCACGGTGGTGACCCGGCTGTGCCTCGACCGCCTCAAGAGCGCGCAGGTGACGCGCGAGGAGTACGTCGGGCCATGGCTCCCCGAGCCCGTCCGCACGGACACGCAGGTGGACCCCGAGTCCATTTCGCTGGCGTTCCTGGTGCTGCTCGAGAGCCTGTCGCCCGTCGAGCGCGCCGTGTACCTGCTGCACGAGGTGTTCGGGTACAGCCACGCCGAGGTCGCCGAGATGGTCGGCAAGGAGGAGGCCGCGTGCCGGCAGATCCTCCACCGCGCCCGAGAGCACATCCAGTCGCGGCGGCCGCGCTTCGCTCCCTCCAAGGAGTCGCACGAACGGCTGGTGACGGGCTTCATGTCCGCCTGCGTCAGCGGCGATCTCGAAGGCCTCAAGAAGCTGCTCGCGCACGACGTGACGAGCTGGGCCGACGGCGGTGGCAGGGTCCGGGGCGCGGCGCTCAATCCGGTGCGGGGCGCGGACGCCGTGGCTCGTTTGTTCCTGGGGATCATGAAGAAGGTTCCGGCCGGAGTCACGGCGGAGCTCTCCGAGGTGAACGGCTGGCCCGCGGTGTTGCTGCGGCTGAACGGCGCCGTCTTCGACGTCATGTCCTTCGAGACGGATGGCGAGCACATCCACGCCATCCGCTCGGTCCTCAACCCGGAGAAGCTCGCTCGGATGTGAGCCGGACTCAGCCCTGTGCGCGGTGGGCCGCCGCGAGCTTCTCGAGCAGCTCGTCCACCTGCGCCGAGGTGATGATGAGCGCCGGCGCGATGCGCAGCGTGTTGTTGCCCGCCACTCCGACGACGAGCCCCTGTGCGAGGGCGGCCTTCACCAGCTCGGTGGGGGGCCGCTGGAGCTGGACTCCCACGAGGAGCCCCTTGCCACGCACCTCATGCGTGGGGCCGAAGATGCGGCGCAGGCCCTCCATGAGCTGAAGGCCTCGCTCCACGACGTTGCCCAGGAAGCCCGGCGAGGTGACCTCCTTCATCACCGTCAGCCCCGCCGCACACGCGAAGGGATTGCCGCCGAACGTGGTGCCGTGCAGGCCCGGCTTCAGCAACGCGGCCACGGGCTCGGTCGCGAGCACGGCGCCAATGGGGATGCCTCCGCCCAGTCCCTTGGCCAGGGACATCACGTCCGGGGTGATGCCTTCATGCTGGTGGCAGAACATCCGCCCGGTGCGGCCAATGCCCGTCTGGATCTCATCCGCCACCATGAGAGCCTGGTGGCGCGTGCACAGCTCCCGGACCCGGGCCAGGAACCCCGGAGGAGGCACGTGCACGCCGCTCTCGCCCTGGACGGGCTCGAGGAACACACCGGCCACGTCATCCTTCTTCATGGCGGCGGCGAGTGCGTCCGCGTCGCCGAAGGGAACGAAGTCCGTGGGAGGCAGGGGCTCGAAGGGCGCGCGGTAGGAGGGCGTGTGCGTGATGCTGAGGGAGCCGAGCGTGCGCCCGTGGAAGCCCCCCTCGAAGGCGATGATGCGGCGCTTGCGGCCCTCATGCGCCACGTTGCCCCACAGGCGCACCAGCTTGTAGGCCGCCTCGTTGGCCTCCGTCCCCGAGTTGCAGAACAGCATCCGCCCCGGAAACGCCTGGGGGACGATGCTCGCCGCCAGTTCCTCCTGCCCGAGCTGCCCGTAGTGGTTCGAGGTGTGGATCAACGTCGCGGCCTGCCGCGACAGCGTCTCTACGAGCTTCGGGTGCGAGTGCCCCAGGGTGCACACCGCCACGCCGGCGAAGGCATCGAGGTACTCACGGCCCGCGCCGTCGTACAGGTAGCAGCCAGCTCCACGGACGAAGCTCACGTCCTGGCGGCGGTAGTTCTGGATGAGGAAGGAGGTGGGAGTGGTGGGAACGTTCAAGTCGGTGTTTCCCTCGCGACAGGCCATGGGGAAGGGTCGGCCCGTGGTCCGCGCCCCTACCATGGGTGAACCCGCGTGACGAGACCCGCCGGGCTCTCACGTACACTTTCCGGTGCAAGGCAGGCCTCTTGCGAGCCCCTCACAGCCCGAGCGCGTCGAGCATCCGGGAGGTCAGCACCCGGTGGGGATCCACGCGCTGCTTCAAGGCGTTCAGGGTCTCGACTTCTCCTTCGATGAGTACTGCAACGCGGCTGTCCTGGCCTGGAGCCCCGATGCCAGGAAGGGGCTCATCAAGGCCAGTCGGAAGGACCCGGAGCCCGGCTTCCGGCTGTGGCTCGTGGATCTGGTGAAGCGGAAGGGCACGCTGCTGCCCCTCGCCGGACTGCCCGAGCTGAAGTCGACCTCGTTCGGAGCGCTCGAGACGGCTCGGACGCTCCAACCCGTGACCTCCCCGTCCGGGCTGGAGCTCAACCAGGCCCGGAAGCTGCTGAGCGCGGCCTTTCCAGACATGAAGGAGGGCTTCAATGAGATGGCGGGGGAGTGGCAGCGTCTCTCCACCCCGGGAGGACCGCTCTACTACCGGCTGGAACCCGAGGGGGACGGCTACGCACCCGAAGTACCCGTGCGGTGGGAGCGGGGCGGCAAGCTGGTTCCGGTGGAGGGAGTGCCCGAGACGCAGGGCACGTTCGTCTCCTTCCAGCTCCAGCGAGACCTGCTGCTGATCTATGTGGATGAGAGCAACTCAGGTTCCAGGACGCTGATCCTCGACGCGCGGACGAAGAAGCTCCTCCTGTCCATGGAAGGGCTCTCCACCCCCGTCTTATGGCCCTCTTCTCCGTCCTCCCGCTGACGGGCGAGCGGCGGGTTCGATTCCCGCCGCCTCCAACAGAGGTTGCCCGCCGCCTTGAGTCAAACCCACTCTTAACGAGGAGACGCGCATCGCCTTAGGGGCCCAAATCGGCTCTTGTCGGACCAAATTTGGACCAGGTCCGGAGGCGTTCCTCTGATACCTGCCCTGGCGCGCGAGGTCATCGAGCATCTCGTCGACGGACGCTTCCTGCAGCCGGTGTGAGGAGTGCCTCCGAGCCCACTTCCAAACAATGTCAAGGTTTGCACGTGACGCTATACGGGGCGGCCCACCGCTTCACGGAGGAGCGTAGAGTCCACTCATCGCGCCGTACGTTTCCGGAGGGTCCCGCCCGCATGCTCCGCACCGGAACACTGGTGTTACGGAGAGGTTCTCGGGGCTTGTCCGCCGCTGCGGAGATGTCGCCCGAGGTGATGGTCGGGATAATGTGCCGAGCGCTTGGCCGACCCTTTTGATCCAAGGTGGTACCGTGGGCATTTCAAGGCGACTCGCGCGGATGTCCGCGCTCCTGCGGTTGCTGGGGGTGTTTTTGCCAGTTCTCTCGGGATGCAGCATCAATCAGTACCAACCCAGCCACTTCCAATTCACCACCATTGTCGAAAAAACCGAAGCAGGAGCAGATGGCTGGCGTGCCGCGTGTATCCATGCAACCGTAGTAAATAAATCGACTTTGGAGCCTTATTTCTGCAAGTTCGGCGTGGGCATGCCCATCGCGACCGAAAAGTTTGGATTGATGTCCGAGCCGCTTGCTCAGCGAGTCGCCACCGATTGTGCCAACGAGGCGTTGAGGGAGGTGATCGCTTCCCCCATATCTCCACTTCCTGGCCTCGTCTGTAGGCAATTCACGAGCACCTTCAACGTCGTTTTGAATCGCGCCGTGCTTGGCTCGAGAGTGACAATCTGGTGTGAAGAGGAAACAAAGCCCATCCGAGTTGACTTCTAAGCCCATGCCAATTTCAGCGGAAGAATTGCTTCCTGTCGTTCGGAAATACTGGCGTTCGGACCGTGAGTTTGATGGCAAGCTGGAAAGGAGCCCCGAGCTAAAAAGGTTTCAGGCTTTGTGGAAACAAGAGCTCGAGAAGCTGGATCAATGGCGCGTGCTCATGCGCGAGCTCAGGGCGGTGCTTCCGCAATTCGAGATCGGACATGCCACGGCCACCTCTACTTCCTGTTTTCGCTGTACCGTGTTTACGGATCGGCAGCCCGTGGAGGCGAGTCATGAGGATGGGCCGCGGGAGCGCCGCTGGGGGGTTGTCGGCTGCCTCAGCATCCTGGCGCCTATCTATACGGTATATGGCCTGCGGTACGACTACAAAGGTCAAGACGTGATCGCCGCCAAGGTCTTTTTCGATCCGCTTCCGCCCGAAATGCAGGCGCTCGCGGAGGTCGTTGGCAGGAAGATCGAGGCGATGTTCGGGGCTGAGGCCCTTCCTCGCGAGATCGCCGAGACTCGAATCCCGCTCATCGTGGATCTCTTGGAGCCGCCTGCTACCACGCTCTTTCATGCGCTCTTCGCGACTGATCCTGAAAACGTGGCTGTGTAGGCAACATCGAGGAGCCCACGCGGACCATGGGGCCGATGATGCCCATCGCCCGCCAGCTCGCCGCCTCGTACACGGTCGTCGCCTACGATCGCCGGGGGCGAGGCGAGAGCGGTGACACGCCGCCGTACGCGTCGGCGCGCGAGGTGGAGGACGTCCTCGCCCTCGTCGAGGCCGTGGGCGGCACGGCGTCGCTGTTCGGCATCTCCTTGGGCGCGGCGCTGGCGCTCGAGGCGCGGCAAAGCGGCACGCCGGGGTGCTCCGCCTCGCCGTATTCGAGGGCCCAGGCCGCCCTCCCATGAGGTGCGCGGCAGGGGCCCTGGGTTTCTTGGGTGTCTCGAGCTTCAACACCACGCAGCCTGAGGTGGCCCTCGCGCAGGGGCTAGGAGCCTGTCGGAATACCTCGGCTACCCACTACATGAGGGGTAGTGCGACTCAAACACACCGCTATGGTTGGTATGTAGGAGTCGTTTTTCGGCGATTCTCCGACAAGCTCCTAGGCGCGCACTCGTCGTGGGCAACTCATCGCCCACCCGGAGGAGCGCGAGCAGTACGCCGCGGCGAAGTTCGCGTCGGCGGAGCAGAGCAACGCGGAGTGCGGCAGGGTGATGGACTACAACCAGCGCAAGCAACCGGTCATCCGCGACATCCTGGAGCGGATGTTCCGAGCCCATGGGCTCATCGACTGACCGGCATCGCCGCCTGTGTCCCCTACGGGATTCGAACCCTGGAGCTCAGGGGTCGAGGGCCGCGCGGGCGGGCTCGCGGGGCATCAAGCCGTTGAACTCGTAGATGAACGCACCGTTCTCCGTGACGTCCACGGTGCAGGCGCCCGCGCGGGAGAGCTCCTCGAGCACTTCCTTGGCTTCGGTGAACGAGAGCTGACTGCCCGCCGCCACCTCGGCGATGGTGACGCGGCCCCCGTGCTGCTTCGCGCAGGCGAGCACGGCCCGCTCGATGTCGCGCGCACCCAGGGCGGGACGCACCACGACGGGCGCCTCCCTCAGCTCGGGCGGCAGCTTCGCGCGCCGCGCGGAGCGGATGAGGGCCAGGCCTCCGAGGACGAAGAGGGCGGCGATGATGAACCCCGTGACCGTGCGGTCCGCCGTGCCCTTGCGCAGGTTGTCGATCTCCACGCCGAAGCCAATGACGCCGAAGGCGGCCAGCGCCCAGCCGATGATGCTCTTCATGCAACCCCCATCGCGACGGGAGGGACGCCCATCCGTCCCCGTACGGGTTCATAGCAAAAAACGGTTGGGTTGGACTTGAGCCACGCCCGCTCTCACCCGGTACTTCGCCCACCGGGGGCGGTCGTTGAGGAGCCCGCCAGGCGTCGTGCCCTGCGGGTGCACTGGGGATAACCGAGCCCCAGAGACACAGTCTCCAGCCCGTCACCCCTCAACAAGCCTTCCATCCTTCCTATACTCCCGCAATGTCCCAGCTGCTCTCCCTGCGCCACTACCACCACGAACAGATCGCCCACAGCCACGAGCATGCCCAACTGGTGTTCGGACTGACCGGCCGGCTGGACTTCGAGGTGGCCGGGCACTGTTGCCAGGTGTCCAGCCTGAGCCTGGCGGTGGTGCCGCCGGAGACCCACCATGCCTGCGCCAGCGCCCTGGGGAGCCGCTGCCTGGTGCTGGACGTGCCGCAGGACGACTGGCTGCAACAGCGTCTGGGCCACCACCTCGACGCCAGCCGCCGACTGCTGGAGACCCCGGGGCGCCACCACAAAGGCCGCGAGTAGCGCGACAGACCGGGACGCCGGCTTTCGCCTAGATTGCCGGGCGCTGAACGACGCGCCATCGACTTCCATGGTTTGGAAAAAACCCATGCAGCACCGCACCGCCCTCCTCTCCCTGCACCTGGGCGCCCTGTTCTTCGGCCTGTCCGGCATCTTCGGCAAGCTGGCGCTGGCCGCGCCGCTGGTGATCGTGTTCGGCCGCGCCCTGTTCGCCGTCGGCGCCCTGGCTCCGCTGACCCGCTTCGGCGAACCGGCGGTGCCGCTGAGCTGGCAGCGTC
The DNA here is from genome assembly GCF_026626635.1 of Archangium lansingense. Classification (GTDB taxonomy): domain Bacteria; phylum Myxococcota; class Myxococcia; order Myxococcales; family Myxococcaceae; genus Archangium; species Archangium lansingense. Next base: position 10,071,862 of record NZ_JAPNKA010000001.1, on the reverse strand, counting down.
GCCTGGCCCTCGCCGGCGCCGGACTGCTGCTGGGCGGCCACTGGTGGGCCTTCTTCATCGCGGTGAAGGTGTCCAGCGTGGCCGTGGCCACTCTGGGCTTCGCCAGCTTCCCGGCCTTCACCGTGCTGCTCGAGGGACTGCTGTTCCGTGAACGGGTGCGCGCGGCCGAATGGGGCGTGGTGGCCTTGGTCAGCGTCGGCCTGGTGCTGGTCACCCCGCAGTTCGACCTGGGCAGCGACGCGACCCTGGGGCTGGCCTGGGCGGTGTTCTCTGGCCTGCTGTTTGCCATGGTCTCGGTGTCCAACCGGGCCACCACCGCCGGGGTCAAACCGGCCCAGGCGGCGCTCTGGCAGAACCTGGCCATCGTGCTCGCCAGCCTGCCGCTGGCCTGGGTGGCGCTGCCCGAGGTGCGCCCGCTGGACTGGCTGTGGATCGCCCTGCTCGGTCTGCTCTGCACGGCTTTGGCGCACAGTCTGTTCGTCGCCAGCCTGCGCGTGCTCAACGCGCGCAGCGCCTCGGTGGTGTTCGCCCTGGAGCCGGTCTACGGGATCGCCTTCGCCTGGTGGCTGTTCAACGAGCAGCCCAACCTGCGCATGCTCTTCGGCGGCGCGCTGATTCTGCTGGCCACGCTGAGCTCGGCACGCTTGAGCAAGCGCGCCGCCAGCCCTGAGGATCTCAGTTGAGGCTGCCTACCGCAACCAGGAGCCACCGGTCGCCTGCTCCACGCTGACGACGGCTGGCAAGCCGTATTCCCGGGCGCTCACCGAGCCATGGGTTATCAGTCCTCCCACCTGGGTCACCAGTCCCTTGATGGACACGAACAAGGGCGTCCAGCTCGGGTCCATGAAGGAGGTGACCAAGATATCCCCTCCGTCCAGTGCGAACGTCCTGCGTAGCAGACCGGCCTGGTCCAACCGTGGTGTGCGCTCCTTCTTCGGCTCCTCCACCGTCGCGGCAAAGGACGGGCTCTCCTCTTCGGACCCTGGCCGCGAACCAGCTTACGGGCGAGCTTGCGAACAATCCCCTCCGCCGGGAGTTGCTGGAGCGGCTTCGCGAGCTGCTCGAGCTCTAGCCTGCACGCTGGCCTCAGCAGAGGACCCTATAGCGCACGAAGAGCACACCGTTGTCGAACGCGCGGTGGTCGAGACGCTCGAGCTTCAGCGTTTGCCACACATCCTGGAACATCGGGGTGCCCCCGCCGACGACCACGGGCACGTAGTAGATGCTGACCTCGTCGATGAGGCCCTGCTTCAGGAAGGACGCGGCGAGCGTCGGCCCGGAAATGCTGATGTCCTTCTCTGTCTCGGCCTTGAGGCGCCGGAGGTCGTCCGCGCTCAGCTCGCGGACCAGCCGCGTCCGCTTGCTCGTCACCTTTTCGAGGCTCTTTGAGACGACGATCTTGTCGATCGCCTGCCAGGCGCGGGAGAAGTCGCGGAAGTAGGGAGCGAGACTCTCGTCCTGGTCGGCGGTGTCCCAGTAGACCATCGTCTCGTACATGCGGCGCCCGTATATCGCCAGCCCTTCGCGCTTCTGCTCCGCTTCGGCGAACCTGTGCACATCTTCGCTCACGTGGCCCCAGTCGAACCCGCCTTGGCGGTCGTTGATGTAGCCGTCGAGCGACGTCATCATGCCGAAGATCACCTTGCCCATTTTCGCCTCCTCCCTATCAGAGGACAGAGCTGCCTTCAGGCCCGCGAGAAACCGCCCGCTGCCTTCCATGTCCCCTGGCCGACGCTCACTGGGCCTTTTTCCGGGGCAGCACACGGGGAACTGCCCCGACTCGCGGTGAGCAGCCTCCCCGGTGGCGACGCCTGCGGCTCAGTTCACGCTCACCGCGGACCAGGCAGCGGCCACGGCGCTGACCTCGGGGCTGCCCGCGCCATAGAGGTCCGACGCGGCACTGAGGGTGGCCGTGCGCGCCCCCGCGTAGTTGGTGGACGAGGTCATGTACACCGTGAGGGCGCGGTACCAGATCTTCCCGGCCTTGAGCCGGCCGATGCCCCCGTGCGACGAGCCATCACAGGTGGGGCTGGCAGGGCCACCGGCGGGGTTGGAGCCCTCGGCCAGCAGGTAGAAGAAGTGGTTGGCCACGCCGCTGGAGTAGTGCACGTCGAGCGATGCGAGGCTGGAGGACCAGCAGTCCGGCGACTTGCCGTCCAGGGAGGGCTGGTGCATGTAGCGCAGCGCGTCTCCCGGCGTGCTCGGGGTGTAGATGGTCTCTCCGATGAGGTAGTCGCCCGGGTCCTGCGCGGTGTTGGCGTAGTACTCCACCAGGGAGCCGAAGATGTCGCTGGTGGCCTCGTTGAGCCCGCCGGACTCGCCCTCGTACGCGAGGCCCGCGGTCTGGCTGGTGATGCCGTGGGTCATCTCATGGCCCGCGACGTCCAGCGAGGTGAGCGGGGCGAGAATGCTGCCGTTCCCATCGCCATACGTCATGCAGAAGCAGAGGTCGTACCAGAAGGCGTTGTTGTACTTGTCGCCGTAGTGCACGCGGCTGTAGCCCATGCGGCCCGCGCCATCGATGCCGTCGCGGCCATGGACCGCACGGTAATAGTCATACGTCGTCTGCTGGCCGAAGTGCGCATCCACCGCGGCGGACTGGCGGTTGCCAGGCGTGCCATCTCCCCAGACATTGTCGGAGTCAGTGAAGAGGGTACCGGGCAGTAGGAGCGGGGGCAGCGGAAGCGTGTCGCCCACGATCGGAATCGAGCCGAGGTTGTTCATGTCCGTCGTGTAGAAGCCTCCACCGCGCGTCGTGTCGCGCAGCGCGTAGCCTCCGAGCAGCGCGGAGTCCGTGTTGATGGACACCTGCCCCGAGTAGAGCGACTTGCCAGAGCCCACCGCCGCGGTCGTGTGGACGGCATCCCACTTGCCACGGATTGCGCCCGTGGTGGCATCCACCAGCACGTGCAGCTCGGAGGGCGTCTGGTCCGGCTGGTAGCCGTCGAGCACCACCTCGTAGGCGAGCGCGGGCTCGTGGCCCTGGCGCGCGTCCACCACCAGCTTCGCGGTGCGCGGCCCACTCAGATTCCCGACGAAGGCCGACCGGGCGCGCAGGGCGGCCACGGACGCATCCAGCGTGGGACGGCTCGCCACGGACGCGAGCGAGGGCTGGCCCGTCAGGCTGAAGCCGCGTGCGTCCGCGCCCCCGCGCTGGTGGACGACCATGTCACCGCCGATGACGCGCAGGCCCTGCCAGGTCCGCTCCAGCCGGACATGCTCCGTGCCGTCGTCATCCACCAGCACGGTGCGCGCGGACAGCGCCTCGGGAGCCGTCACCCCCAGCTTCGCGCCTTCGAGCAGCACGCGCGAGACCGCGCGCTCGACGGCCGCCGTGCGCTCCGGGCCCGCGGCGAGCTCGCGCGTGGAGGTGACACGGGTGCTGCCCGAATCGCCACAGCCCCACAGGGTCAACGTGACGAATGCCGCGGGAAGGATACGCTTCATGGGATTCACTCCTGGAATGAGGGGGCAAGAGCCCTCGGGCACACCCAACAGAACTCCCTGAAGATTGGTCCCAAGCCGCAATCCTGGATCGACCGCGGGTATTTTTTTCCGGAGACGGTGTCCTCGCCTCCAATCCATTCCAATTGGAGTGTCACTATTGGCGGAATGCCAATAAGATGGCCCCATGGGTCTTCCAGTGCGTGCCGCGGTGCTGCAGGTGGTGAATGGTCCCTTCGCCATCGACGAGGTCGAGCTCGAGTCGCCGCGGGCGGGCGAGCTGCGGGTGCGGGTGACGGCGAGCGGCATCTGTCACACCGACCTCACCTACCGGGCGGGCGCGGGCCGCTTCCCCTTTCCCGCCGTGCTCGGCCACGAAGGCGCGGGCATCGTGGAGGCCGTGGGGGAGGGCGTGACGGACTTCGTGCCCGGCGACGCGGTGGTGCTCAGCTACTTCGCGTGCCGCGCGTGTGGCACATGCACAAGCCGCCATCCCGCGTATTGCGAGCGCGGGTACGCGGGGAACTTCTCCGGTGCGAGGCCGGATGGCTCCTTCCCCATGCGGTGGCACGGTGAGCCGATTCGCTCCAGCTTCTTCCACCAGTCCTCATTCGCCACGCACATGCTGGCGCACCAGCACAACGCGGTGAAGGTCGACGCGTCCGCTCCGCTCGAGCTGCTCGCGCCGCTGGGCTGCGGGTTCCAGACTGGCGCGGGCGCGGTGCTCGAGGCGTTCCGGCTCGAAGCCGGGCAGCAGCTCGCGGTGTACGGAGCGGGCGCCGTTGGCCTCGCGGCCATCATGGCGGCGCGAGTCGCTGGTGCGGCCCGCATCATCGCCGTGGACCTCAGCGCGGAGCGGCTCGAGCTGGCACGCGAACTGGGCGCCACCGATACCTTCCTGGCGGACGAGCCCGAGCTCACGAAGACGATTCTGAAGCGAACCCGGGGCGGCGTGGACTTCGCCCTGGAGTGCGTGGGCTTGCCCCAGGTGCTGCGTCAGGCGTTCGACGTGACGCGGCCCCTGGGGACCTGCGCGTTGCTCGGCCTGCCTGGTCGTGGCGCGGAAGTCTCGCTCCCGATGAGCGCGCTCCTCACCGGGAAGAAGTTGGTGGGCATCCTGGAGGGGAATGCCGACCCGAAGACCTTCATTCCGCGCCTGGTCTCCCTGCACGCGGAAGGACGGTTTCCCATCGAGAAGCTGAGCCGCCCCTATGCCTTCGAGGCCATCAACGACGCGGTTCACGACATGGAGACGCGCACGGCAATCAAGCCTGTGCTGCACATGCACGGAGGAAGGACGCCATGACCTTCGACGAAGCAGTGAAAGCAGGACGCATCAACTCCGAGGCGGCGCTCGCGTTGTTCGACAGCCTGCCCACGGTGGAGCTCGCCTTCCTGCACGGCAGGTGGAAGGGCAGCGAGCTCCAGACGGGGCACACGATGGACGGAATGCTCAGCGCGACCGGCTGGTACGGCAAGCAGTTCATCGACGCCGAGAGCGTGCACCCGCTGCTGTTCTTCACGGAGGACCGCGCATCGGTGTTCCCGGTGGACCCTCGCAAGTGGCCGTCGCCGGAGATTCAAGGCTTCGTGGGCCCTCACCGGACCAAGGTGGAGACCGGGAAGTTCAAGGCGCGGCTGCGCATGACGGAGTACCGCGGGAAGCTCAGCGCGACGATGATCTACGATGACTGGCCCACCCTCGACGTGTTCCGCAAGGTCGACGCCGACACTCTGCTTGGCGCGATGGACGCGCGAGGAATGGCGGCGCCGTACTTCTTCGTCCTGCGCCGCGATTCCGGCGTCCCTCCCCTTTTGGGGAAGGACGGCGCTTTTACAAGAAGCGCTTGAGGAGGCCGAGCTTTCCGCCGTAGGGCGGATAGCGCAGCTTCATGTCGAGCAAGAAGGGCCGCTTCACCACGCTCTTCTTGTGACTGAAGGCATCGAAGCTGGCCTGGCCGTGATAGCCGCCGAGCCCCGACTCGCCCACTCCTCCGAAAGGAAGCCCCTCGGCGGCGAAGTGAACGCACACGTCGTTTGTGACCGCTCCGCCGCTCGAGGTCTCCGTGAGAACGCGCTCGTTCACCGCCGCGTCACGCGCGAAGGTGTAGAGGGCGAGCGGCTTCGGACGGGAGCGCACGAAGCGGATGGCGTCGTCGATGCCCGGACAGTCGACGAGCGGGAGCAGGGGACCGAAGATCTCCTCCTGCATCAGCGGACTCGACAAGGGTGCATCGGTGATGACGGTGGGCGCGAAGTAGCGGCTGGGCGCGTCGCGCTCGCCGCCGAAGGCGATCTGACCGTCGGCCGCGAGCGCGGAGATTCGCTCGAAGTGGCGAGGGCTGACGATGCGGCCGTAGTCGCCGCTCGTGCTCACATCGGCACCGTAGAAGCTCCTGACGGCTTTCTGGAGCAGGTCGACGAAGCGGCCCTTGAGCTCGGGTGGAATGAGCACGTAGTCCGGCGCGACGCAGGTCTGTCCAGCGTTGACGTACTTGCCCCAGGCGATGCGTCGAGCGGTGATCTCGAGGTCCGCACTTCTGTCGACAATGCAGGGGCTCTTCCCACCCAGCTCGAGAACGGTGGGGGTGAGGTGCCGGGCGGCGGCTTCGGCCACCACCCGGCCCACCTGGGTTCCACCGGTGAAGAAGATGAGGTCCCAGCGCTCCGCGAGGAGCGCCTGGCTCGCCTCCACGCCCCCCTCGACGACCGAGACGACTTCTGCCGGGAAGGCCTCGCCCAGCATCCGCTTGAGCACCTCCGAAGTGGCGGGTGACAGCTCGCTGGGTTTCAACACGGCCGTGCAGCCCGCGGCGAGTGCCCCGATGAGCGGCGCCATCGACAACTGGTAGGGGTAGTTCCAGGGCGAGATGATGAGCGTCACGCCGAGCGGATCCGCGTATTGGTAGGCCCGCGCCGGTTGGATGATGAGGGGCGCGGACCCCCGCCGTGGCTCCATCCACGCCTTCACGTTCTTGAGCGCGGTCTTGATCTCGCCGTAGATGTTCCCGACCTCGGTGAGGTAGGCCTCCTCCGGACTCTTCGAGAGATCCGCCTTGAGGGCGTCGAGAATCTCCGCCTCGTACTTGCGCGCCGCCCGTTCGAGCGCCAACAGCTGCTCCCGCCGCCAGTGGAGCGGGAGCGTGACGCGGGTCTCGAAGTAGGCACGCTGTTTTTCGACGAGTGCCTTCATGTCGAGCGAACGCGGAACGGCGGCGAGGTTGCTGAGACTCCGAGCCATGGGACTTCTCCTTCCGGGGGAGGGGGCTACTTCAGGAACTCGCCTTTTTCGGCCTTCGCGACGAGCGAGGCGGGTGGCAGGAAGTGCTTCCCGTAGCGCTCCGCGAGCTCGCGCGCGCGGGTGACGAAGCCGCGCGGCCCCGTTCCGGTACGCCCTTCGTAGCCGTTGATGTATTGCACCACGCCCCCCGTCCATGCCGGGAAGCCAATCCCGAGGATGGAGCCCACGTTCGCATCCGCGGCGGAGCGGAGGACGCCTTCGTCGAAGCACCGCACCGTGTCGATGGCCTCGGCGAACAGCATCCGCTCCTTCATGTCCTCGAAGGGAATGGTGTGACCAGGCTTGGTGAAGTGCTGGGCGAGCCCCGGCCAGAGGTTCGTGCGCTTGCCATCCACGTAGTCATAGAAGCCGCTTCCGGTGGAGCGGCCCTTGCGCTGGTACTGATCGATCATCGCGTCCACGACCGCGTAGCTGCCGTGCTCCAGCCACGGCTGGCCGGCGGCCAGGGTGGCCGCCTTGGTCTCGAGGCGGATCTTCCGCGGCAGGGTCAACGTCAATTCGTCCATCAACTGGAGCGGGGCGGCGGGGTATCCCGCCTGGAGGCCCGCCTGCTCGATGGAGGCGGGCGAGATTCCTTCGCCCACCATGGCGATGGCCTCATTGAGGAAGGTGCTGATCACGCGGCTGGTGAAGAAGCCCCGGCTGTCGTTGACGACGATGGGCGTCTTTCCAATCTGGACCGCGATGTCCATGGCCTTCGCGAGCGTGGCGTCGCTCGTCGTCTTGCCCGCGATGAGCTCGAGCAGCGGCATCTTGTCCACCGGGGAGAAGAAGTGCATCCCGACGAAGTCGGCCGGCCGCTTCACGCCCTCGGCGAGCAGGGTGATGGGCAGGGTCGAGGTGTTGGAGGCCAGCACCGCATCCGGGGTGGCCACGTCCTGGATCTCCTGGAAGACCTGGTGCTTGACCTTCACGTCCTCGAAGACCGCTTCGATGACCAGGTCACAGCCCGCGAGCGCGGCAGCGTCCGTGGTGGGGAGGATACGCGCGAGGAGCGCATCACCCTTCTCCTTCGTGGACTTGCCCTTCTGGACATCCTTCTCCACCAGCTTGACCGAGTACTGCTTGCCCTTCTCGGCGGAGGCGAGACTCACGTCCTTGAGCACGACGTCGATGCCGGCCTTGGCGCACACATAGGCGATGCCGGCGCCCATCATTCCGGCGCCGAGGATGCCGACCTTCTTCGCCGTGTGTTGCGGGAAGCCCTTCGGACGGCTGCCGCCAGAGCTGATGTGCTGCATGTCGAAGAAGAACGCCTGAATCATGTTCTTCGCGACCTGGCCGGTGACGAGCTCGGCGAAGTAGCGCGACTCGATGATGAACGCGGTGTCGATGTCCACCTGCGTGCTCTCGACGGCCACCGCCATGATAGCACGTGGCGCCGGCATGTTCGCGCCCTTGAGCTGCTTGCGCAGGTTGGCGGGGAACGCGGGCAGGTTCGCCGCGAGCGAAGGCGAGGACGGGGTGCCGCCCGGAATCTTGTAGCCCTTCTGCTCCCACGGCTGCTGCGCGCCCGGATTCGCCTTCACCCAGGCCTTGGCCGCGGGCAGGAGCGCGTCCACCGAGTCCACCACCTCGTGCACGAGGCCGATCTCCTTCGCCTCCTGCGGACGGTAGCGCTGGCCCTGGAGCAGGACCTTCATCAGCGCGTCCACGATGCCGAGCAGGCGCACCGTGCGCACCACGCCGCCGCCGCCGGGAAGCAGCCCGAGCGTCACCTCCGGCAGCCCGACCTGCGCCCCCTTGACGTCGGCGATGATGCGCCAGTGACACGCGAGGGCAATCTCCAGCCCGCCCCCGAGTGCCGCGCCGTTGATCGCCGCGACCACGGGCTTGCCCAGGGTCTCCAGCGCCCGGAGCTGCGCCTTGATCTCCAGTCCGAGCTCGAAGACCTGCTTCGCCTCGTCCTTCTTCACGTCACGCAAATCGTTCAGGTCGCCGCCCGCGAAGAACGTCTTCTTCGCCGAGGTGAGGATGACGCCCGTGATGCTGGCCTTCTCCTTGACCAGCCGGTCCACCGCCGCGCGCATGGACTTCACGTAGGCGGCGTTCATGGTGTTGGCGGACTGTCCCGGATCATCCAACGTCAAGACCACGATGCCGTCGGCGTCCTGCTCCCAGCGGATGGTGTTCTGCTCACTCATGGGTTTGCTCGAATCTTGTCGGAAAGGGGAGGGGAGGGGTTCAGACACGCTCGACGAGGGTGGCCACGCCCATCCCTCCGCCGACGCACAGGGTGACGACCGCGCGGCGCGCCTTCCGCCGCTCGAGCTCGTCCACCACGGTCCCGAGGATCATCGCTCCGGTCGCCCCGAGGGGGTGGCCCATGGCGATCGCACCGCCGTTGACGTTGAGCTTCTCGTCGGGGATGGCGAGGTCCTTCTGGTACTTGAGGACCACGGAGGCGAAGGCCTCGTTGAGCTCGAAGAGATCGATGTCCTTGAGGGAGAGGCCGGCGATCTCGAGCAGCTTCCGGGTGGCCGGAATGGGGCCGGTGAGCATGATGGTCGGGTCCGCCCCGGACGTGGCGACGGCGGCGATGCGCGCCCGCGGCGTCAGGCCGAGCTGCTTGCCAATCTTCTCCGAGCCCACCAGCACGAGCGCCGCGCCGTCGACGATGCCGGACGAGTTTCCCGGCGTGTGCACGTGGTTGATCTTCTCCACGAAGTGATACTTCTGCAGCGCCACCGCGTCGAAGCCGCCGGCCTCGCCCATTGCCGCGAAGGAGGGGTTGAGCTGACCGAGCGAGGCCACGGTGCTGTCCGGGCGCAGGTGCTCGTCCCGGTCGAGCACGGTGAGGCCATTCTGGTCCTTCACCGGGACGACGGAGTTCTTGAAGTAGCCACCAGCCCAGGCTTTGGCCGCGAGCTCCTGCGAACGGAGCGCGTAGCGATCCACGTCTTCGCGGGTGAAGCCCTCCATCGTCGCGATCAGGTCCGCGGAGATGCCCTGGGGCACGAAGTACGTGTCATAGTTGGTGGCCGGATCCATGGTCCAGGCGCCGCCGTCCGAGCCCATCGGGACGCGCGACATGCTCTCCACGCCGCCCGCGATGATCAGGTGCTCCCAGCCCGAGCGCACCTGCTGGGCGGCCATGTTCACGGCGGTCAAGCCAGAGGCGCAGAAGCGGTTGAGCTGCACTCCTCCGGTGGTTTCCGGGAGGCCGGCCGCGAGCACCAGGGTCCTGGCGATGTCCGCGCCCTGTTCTCCCACCGGAGAGACCACGCCCAGCACCACGTCGTCGATTCGCTGGGGATCCAGCTTCGGGTTGCGCTTCTTGAGTGCATCCACCAGGCCGACGAGCAGCGACAGGGGCTTGGTTCCGTGCAGCGAGCCCTTCTTTCCTTTGCCGCGGGGGGTACGAACGGCGTCGAAGATGAAGACTTCCTGGCTCACTGAGAGCCTCCTTGCGAAACGATTGAGGTGGTTCAGAGGGAACGGGCGACGAGCTCTTTCATGACCTCGTTCGCGCCGGCGAAAATCCGCAACACGCGGGTATCGGCGAAGAGGTGGGCAATAGGGTATTCCTTCATGTACCCGTACCCGCCAAACAGTTGCAGGCAGCGGTCCACGACGATGCAGGCCTGGTCCGACACCCAGTATTTGGCCATGGCCGCCGTGGTCACGTCGAGCCGGCCCTCGAGGTGGGATTGAATGCAGTCATCGACGAAGGTGCGGCAGACTCGCTTCAGGGTCGCGCACTCCGCGAGCTCGAAGCGCGTGTTCTGCAAGGCGAAGAGGGGCTTCCCGAAGACGTGACGCTGCTTGGTGTACTCGACCGTCAGGTCCACGGCCCGCTCGAGGCTCGCCATGCCGATGAGCGCCGTGACCAGCCGCTCCTGGGGCAGTTGCTGCATCATCTGGACGAAACCATGGCCCTCCTCGCCGCCGAGCAGATTGACCGCGGGGACCTTCAGGTCATCGAAGAAGAGCTCGGTCGTGTCCTGGCCCTTGCCGCCGAGCTTGTCGAGGATGCGGCCCCGCTCGAAACCGGGCGTCGTGTCGGAGACCTCGGCGCACAACAGCGAGATACCGGCGTGGCCCTTCACGTCCGACGTCCGCACGGCGATGATGAGAAAGTCACAGACGTAGCCGTTGGAGATGAACGTCTTCGCGCCGCTCACCCGGTAGAAATCGCCGTCCCGCACCGCGCGGGTGGAGATTGCCTGGAGGTCCGAACCCGTCCCCGGCTCGGTCATGGCGATGGCCCCCACCCACTCGCCGCTCGCGAGTTTGGGCAGCCACTTCTGTTTCTGGGCCTCGGACGCATAGGCGAGGACGTAGTGCGCGACGATGGAGCTATGCACCGCGAAGCCCATCGAGGGGTCCCCGGCGCGGATCTGCTCCTCGACGAGGATCGCCTCGTGAGCGAATGTCCCTCCGCCTCCGCCGTAGGCCTCCGGAATGGACATGCACAAGAGCCCGAGCTCGCCCGCCCGTCGATAGAGCGCCTTGTCCGGATAGCCCTGGGCCACGTGCTTGGGCACGTTGGGAAGGACCTCTTTCGTGAAGTAGGCGGCCGCGAGCCCGCGTACCTGCTCGAGCTCGTCCGAGCTCCATGGGGAACGTCTCGTCATGTCTGCCTCTCAGGTTCCGCTCTAGAGTCCGAACGTCTTGCCGATGATGTCTCGCTGGATTTCGCTCGTGCCGCCATAGACGGTGGAGATCACCGTGGCGCGCAGATGCGATTCCATGTCGTACTCGGTGGCGTAGCCGTAGCCGCCCATCATCTGCACGCCTTCGAGCGCTACGCGCTTGGCCGTCTCGGTTGCCTTCAGCTTCGCCATCGAGGCCTCGCGGGGGAGCATCCGCTCGGGTGCCTCGTCCGCCATCGCGGCCACGCGGTAGAGGAGCAGCTCGCAGCAGTCGAGCTCGGTGGCGAGATCCGCGATCCGGTGCTTGAGCGCCTGAAAGGAGCCGATGGGCCGGCCAAACTGCTTGCGCTCCTTCACGTACGCCACGGTGTCATCGAACGCCCGCCGGCCGCGGCCGAGCATGGTCGCCGCGAGGATGAGCCGCTCGCTGTTGAGTCCCGCCATGAGCTGGGGCCAGGCCTGGTCCACGGCTCCGACGACCGCGCTCTCGGGCAGGAAGCAGTCGGTGAAGTAGACGTCATTCACGTCCTTGCCGTTCAGGGTGGGGATGCCACGAATCTCCACTCCCGCCGTGCCCGTGGGGACGCAGAACATCGTGAGGCCCTCGTGCCGCGAGCTCGAGGTGTTGGTGCGTGCCACGAGCAGGAGGTGGTCCGCGATGTGCGCGTTCGAGCACCAGGTTTTCTGCCCGTTGATGATGAAGCCTCCCGGCGTCCGGGTCGCGCGGCAGGTAATCGCAGCGGCGTCCGAGCCAGCCCCGGGCTCGGAGATCGAGATGGCCTCCACGCGGCCCCGGGTGATGCCGCCGAGGATCTTCTCGCGCTGGGCCTCGGTCCCGAACTTCGCGTACGGACCGGCGGCGACCACCGTGGTGACATAGCCCCCCACTGGAGCGAGCCCGTAGGCGATTCGCTCGGCGAAGAGACAGATGTCGGACATCCCTCCGTCCGAGCCGCCATACTTCGACGAGATACCCACGCCCAGCCAGCCGAGCTCCGCCATCTGCACGTAGAGGGCGGGGTTGTGGGCCTCGGTGCCGTTCTGGGTCAAGGCGTCGCGCTGTGCGCGCGTGCCGGACCTGGCGCGGCAGAACGCGTCGATGGAGTCCGCGAACGCGGTCTGTTCCGGTGTTCTCGCATGCATGGATGTCCCCTGGGTGTTGGTTCCGGGAGGTAGTGGGTCAGTCGTTCGCGTAGAGCGCGGCGATGCGCTCGGCGTACTGCTCGAGGATCACGCGGCGCTTGAGCTTGAGGGTGGGCGTGAGCTGGCCCGTCGCGGGAGACCACGCCTCGGGGACCACCTCGAAGCGCTTGATCTGCTCCGCTCGGGAGAGCCGGGCGTTGGTCGAGGCAACGAGCGACTCGAGTTCGGCGCGAATCGCCGGATCGCGCGTGAGCTCGGCGAACGACTGCGGCGCGAGGCCATGCGCCTTGGCCCAGAGCGGCGCGGCGTCCGGGTCGAGGGAGACGAGTGCCGTCACGTAGGGCCGTCTGTCGCCAATCGCGATCGTCTGGCCGACGAGTGGGTGCGCGCGCAGCAGGCCTTCGATCTTGGATGGCGCGATGTTCTTCCCGCTCGAGGTGATGATGAGTTCCTTCTTGCGGTCGGTGATGGTGAGGAAACCATCGGAGTCGACCGTGCCGATGTCACCGGTGGCGAGCCAGCCGTCGGCATCGACCGCGCTGATGATCTGCCCGTTCGCGTCGAGATAGCCGAGGAACACCACGGGGCCGCGGACGAAGATTTCACCGTCCTCGGCCAGCCGGAGCTGCACTCCGGGAATGGGTCGGCCCACGGCACCGAGGCGGAAGTCCGTGGCCGTGCTGATGGTGGCGCAGCCGGTGGTTTCGCTCATGCCCCAGACCTCGAGCACCTTGATCCCGAAGCCTCCGAGGTACTCGAGAATGTCAACGGGGATGGGCGCCGAGCCGCTGCTCGCCCACTCGAGCGCGTCCAGTCCGAGCATCTTGCGCAGGGGTTTGAGGACCCTGGCCTCCACCTCCGCGACCTTCTGCGTAAGCTCCGGGGGCACGGCTTTTCCGGCGCCTTCGAGCCGGAAGGCCTCCAGGGCAACCGCATGAGCGGAGAGGATGGCGTCGCGCTGAGGCGGCTCGAGCGTGCCCAGCTTCGCCCGCAGGCCCCCGGCTAGCTTCTCCCAGACGCGTGGCACTCCGAAGAACGCGGGGGGAGACACCTTGGCCATCAGCGGCACCACGCCCGCCGGATCCGCGCAGATGTGCATGTGCAGCGCCTTGTAGAGCGCGCGGTAGAAGCCGAGCTCGCGCTCCGCGATATGCGCCAGCGGGAGATAGGCGATCGACGGAGACTGCATGGGAATGGGGACGGCGAGGTCCACCGCGATCGCCTCGTAGAAGGCGTTCCGGTGGCTCAGCACCACGCCCTTGGGTTCGCCAGTGGTGCCAGAGGTGTACATCATCGCGATCGGATCCTCGGGCCGGATGGCCTTCCACCCGTCCTCGAAGACCCTGGGCTCCGCCTGGTGCAACCTGCGCCCCTCGGCCTCGACCTCCGCGAAGGAGACGAAGCGCGCATCCCCGGCCGGGATGGCCGATGCATCGAGGACGATGAGCCGTTTGAGCGCTGGGAGCGTTTCGAGCACCGGCCGCCACCGTGCGACCTCCTCTGCGCCCTCCAGCACCGCCACCGTGGCCGCGCTGTGCCGTGCGACGTAGCTCACCTGCTCGGTGCTCAGGGTCTGGTACGCGGTACAGGGGATGGCGGCGAGGTGGACCGCGGCGAAGTCGATGCTCCAGTGCTCAGGGCGGCTGGACATCATGATCACCATCCGCTCGCCTCGCGTCAGCCCGAGCGCGCCGAGTCCGCGAGCAAGCGCGGCGGTCTGTTCGCGTAGCTGCGCCCAGGTGAGCGTCTTGTCTCCGGCACTGAGGGCGGGAGCGCCCGCGTATTCTTCGGCATTGCGTTTGAGGAGCAGCGGCAGCGTGAGCTTGCTTGCCTGTGATTGGCACTGCGCTTCCAAGGCTGCGAGCGACGGACCCATGGGTACCTCCTCGACTCAATGGCCAAACGTGGGGTGATGTTCCTCTTCAGGGATCGACGTAGAGGTCGAGCAAGACGTCGGGGCCGCCCCCATAGCTGCTGAAGTCGGTGATGCCCTCGGCGCGAAGGACGTCTTCGTCGATGAAGGTCTGCCCCGTGCAATCGCGTGGCGGGCGCTGGAGGATGGCCACGGCCGCATCCGCCATGATCTCCGGCGAGCGGGCCCGCTGCATCGATGCGTCGCCCCCGAGCATGTTCTTCACGGCGGCGGTGGCGATGAGCGTTCGGGGCCAGAGGGCGTTCGCGGCGATGCCGGCATCGGCCAGCTCCGCGGCCCAACCGAGCGTGAGCAGGGTCATCCCGTACTTGGCGAGCGTGTACGCCGGGTGCAGGCCCATCCAGCGCGGCGCGAGATTGACCGGAGGCGAGAGCGAGAGGATGTGCGGGTGGGGAGATCTCCGCAGGTGCGGAATCGCCGCGCGCGTCAGCAGGAACGTCCCCCGCAGCTGGATTTGCTGCATCAGGTCGAACCGCTTGACCGGAAGCTCTTCTGTCTTGAGCGGAGCGAGAGCGCTCGCGTTGTTGACGCAGAAGTCGATGCCACCAAAACGCGCCACGGTCTCGTCAACGGCCCGCTGCACGTCCGCTTCGTCGCGCACGTCTCCGACCACCGCGAGCGCCTGGCCGCCCGCGGCCTCGATCTCCGCAGCCGCCGTGTGCACCGTCCCGGGCAGCCGTGGATCCGGGGTGTCGGTCTTCGCCAGGAGCGTGACGTTGGCTCCCAGGCGCCCCGCGGCGACGCCGAGTGCCAGCCCGATTCCGCGGCTTCCTCCGGACATCAACAGCGTGCGTCCCGCAAGTGGCCTCGAGGTCATTGCTCGTCCTTTCCTCGCTTGCGCCCTGACCCAGGACCCCGGGAGTCGCCGCGCTCGGAGTGAGCGTCTTGATGGAGCCGGGGGAACACGTCGCTCACGATCGTGATGAGCGCTTCGCTCAGGAGCAGGTGCGCATCCTCGCGCGAGAGGGTCCCGCCGCGGATCCACTCGCGGATGGTGGCTTTCACCAGACCGGCATAGGAGCGCATCATCGCCCGTTGCCGCGCGTCACTTCCGACCTCGACCTTGAGGCCCAGGAACTCGAGCGTTTTCAAAGAGGCCACGTCGTCCGCCGCCAAGATGATGCGCTCGACCTCCGGATCCGCGCCGATGCCTCCCGCGCTGGTGACCGCCACATAGGTCTTTCCGTGGGTCGCCACCGTATCGAGGTACCACTCCACGCTGCGCTCCACCCGCTGCCGTAAGGTTCCCGTCATGGGTACGCTCTCGTCCAGGCCGGGCATGAGCAGCATCCTCTTCACGACCTTCAAATAGAGATCCCGCTTCTGCCCGAAGTAGTGATTGATCAATCCCCGGGCGACGCCTGCCTCCCGGGCGATATCCGTGGTGGAGACGTCCGCGTACGGGCGCTCGCCGAACAGCCGCGTGGCGCACTCCAGAATCTGTTCCCTGCGCGTGTCCGGCTCGAGCCGTTTCCAGCGAGGTGCGAGGACCGGGCTCATGACTTCTGCTCCCGCCAGGGCAGGAACGTCGGCAGGTCCTGCTCCAACGTCCGGGGGAACTTCGCGGGCCGCTTCTGCAGGAACGACATCACGCCCTCCTCGGCATCCGCGTTCTGGGCACAGCTCGCGATGAGCTGGCTGTCGAGTGCGAAGGCGGGTTCGGGAGATGGAAGCGCGCTCATCCGGTAGAGGGCCTGCCGGATGACGGCCACAGACACCGGCGCGGTGTTCTCGACCAGATCGCGGGCGAGCGCATAGGCGGCATCGAGTAGAGCATCGGGCTCGTGGAGCGACTGGACCAGTCCCGCGCCGAGTGCTTCGTCGGCCTGGATCAGACGGCCACTCACCATCCAATCGAGCGCGCGCCCCATTCCGACGAGGCGCGGCAGAAACCAGCACGACCCTGCTTCCGGATAGATGCCCCGCCGGCTGAAGACGAAGCCAAAGCGGCTGTTTTTCGCGGCGAGGCGGAAGTCCGCGGGGAGGATCATCGTCGAGCCCACGCCCACCGCGGCGCCGCGGACGGCTGCGATGATCGGCTTCCGCAGCGCGAACATCTTGCGAGTCACCCGGGTCGCCGGCTCGACCCAGCCGCGCTCCAGGTGCTCGAGATTCGACACCTCGAACGAGCGGCCGCTCAGGTCCGCGCCCACGCAGAAGTCCTTGCCAGCGCCAGTGAGGACGACCACGCGCACGTCTTCATTTGCGTCGGCGGCGCCGAGCGCGTCGGCTAGCTCGTCCGCCATGGTCACGGTGAACCCGTTCCTCGCTTCGGGACGGTTCAACTCCAGGGTAGCGACCCGATTCGCAACCGAAGACCGGATGTGTTGATAGCTCATGAGTGGGGCCTCATTCCGCGTGATGATGGGGGCTTGTTGGCAGCATGTCAACAGCAACAGTCTTTGAAGTACGGCCTGTGAAGGCGGGCCTGGTGTCCGACGTATTGCGTCATGCTGCCGGTACGCCAGGGGCTGGACGCACGCGGCCAGGGACTCCCGCCCGAGCTACTGCGTGATATGCAAATCTGCCAGGCTGCTCGGCAGCGGAATAACGGCGGTGATATGGGCGAAATCTATCTGGTGCGGCACGGTCAGGCGTCGTTCGGCACCGATGACTATGACCGGCTCTCAGCCGTCGGCGTCGAGCAGGCGCGGCGGTTGGGGGACTGGTTCCGCATGCGCGGTCTGACCTTCGACCGCGTCATCATCGGAGCGCTGCTGCGCCACCGTCAGACGCTAGAGGCGACCGGCTACGCCGGCCTCGAGCCCGAAATCCTGCCGGGCCTCAACGAGTATCACTTTCACGCTCTGCTCGACTGCCACCTGGAGCAATGCCCGGTCGAGCCACCGCTGGACCTCAAGGACGCGCGCGTCTTCTACCGCCAGTTGCGCCTGACCCTCGGCGCCTGGGCTGACGGTACGCTGCAGCATCCGCGGTTGCCGGAGAGCTGGAGCGACTTCGAAAGCCGCATCCGCGCCAGCCTGCGCGCGATGATCGACCGGCCCGACGCGCAGCGCGTGCTCGCCATCAGTTCCGGCGGCGCCATCAGCGCGCTGGTGCGCGAAGTGCTCGGCCTCACCGTCGATCAGATGATCACCATGAACCTGCAAATGGTGAATACCGGCATCACCCGCCTGATGTTCAAGGGTGACAAGGTGCGGCTGCAGTCATGGAATGCGCAACCGCATCTGGAGTCCCCGGATGCTGAACACCTGCTCTCCTACACCTGATTGTCTTCAAAGGGGAACCCATGGACTTCCAACATTCGCCTCGTGTCACGGAGCTGCAAAATCGGCTCAATGCCTTCATGAAGGAGCACGTCTATCCGAACGAACACACGTTCGCGGAGCAGGTGCAGAAGAACCGCTGGGTGTCGCCGCCGATCGTCGAGGAACTGAAGGCCAAGGCGAAAGCGCAGGGGCTGTGGAACCTGTTCATGCCGGGTCGCGAGCACGGCGGCGCTGGCCTGACCAACCTCGAGTACGCGCCGCTGGCCGAAATCATGGGCCGCGTGTTCTGGGCCGCAGAGGTCTTCAACTGCTCCGCGCCCGACACCGGCAATATGGAAGTGTTCGCGCGGTACGCGACGCCCGAGCAACAGAAGAAATGGCTGGAACCGCTACTGGAAGGAAGGATCCGCTCGGCCTATGTCATGACCGAGCCGAATGTGGCTTCCAGCGACGCGACCAACGTCGAGCTCTCGATCCGTGCTGAAGGCGATGAGTACGTCATCAACGGCACCAAGTGGTTCGCCACCGGCGCGATGCACGAGAACTGCAAGATCTTCATCGTCATGGGCAAGACGGATCCGGACAATCCGAACCGCCACCTGCAGCAATCCCAGGTCCTGGTCGAACGCGGCACGCCGGGCATGCTCATCAAGCGGCCTCTGTCGACGCTGGGTTACTGGGAGGAGCCGCACGGCCACGCCGAAATCGTGTTCGACAACGTGCGCGTGCCGAAATCGAATCTCCTGCTCGGCGAGGGCCGCGGTTTCGAGATCGCCCAGGGCCGCCTTGGCCCGGGCCGCATCCATCACTGCATGCGCGTGATCGGCGCCGCCCAGCGCGCACTGGAATACGCCTGCAAACGCGTGGAGAATCGCGTGGCCTTCGGCAAGAAGCTGAGCACGCAGGGCTCCGTGCGCGAGGCCATCGCGGTGATGGCGTCCAAGGTCGAAATGTGTCGCCTGATGACGCTGCGTGCGGCGGACAAGATGGACCGCGTCGGCAATAAAGAGGCGAAGGACCTGATTGCGATGGCGAAAATCATGGTGCCGCAGCTCGGCTTCGAGGTCATCGACATGGCGATCCAGATGCACGGAGCCGGCGGTCTGACCGGGGACTATTTCCTCGCCGAGGCGTTCAACTACGCACGCTGGTGCCGCATTGCCGATGGTCCCGATCAGGTCCACATGATGGCGCTCGGCAAGCAAGTCATCCAGGAGTTGTCCGCGCTTTGAGAAAGGAAGCGGCTGCGTCCGGCACCTGTGCGGCTGGTGGGTGCATGAACCTTCGAGGAGGCGTATTCATGTCCGAGGCAATCGACACGCTGAATGTCGAAAATCTGCAGAAGTATCTGGCTGCGCGCATTGCCGATTTCGGCACGATTCAGGAATGCACCAAATTCGCCGGCGGTCAGTCCAACCCGACCTTCATGGTGCGCACCGAGAAGAGCAGATACGTGCTGCGCCGGAAGCCGCCCGGACTGCTGCTGAAATCGGCGCATGCGGTCGACCGCGAATACCGTGTGATGAAGGCGCTGGCGGCGACCCAGGTGCCGGTACCAAGAATGTTGACGCTGTGCGACGACGACAGCGTCATCGGCTCGATGTTCTATGTGATGGAATTCGTCGAGGGCCGCATTTTCTGGAACTGCGCTCTGCCGGAACGGACACCGGCTGAGCGCCGCGCAATCTACGGTGAGATGGTGCGCGTACTCGCCGCGATGCATACGGTCAACCTGGAGCAGGCCGGTCTCACCGACTACGGCCGCCCCGGCAATTACTTCGAGCGTCAGATCAAACGCTGGACCGAGCAATACCGGGCCAGTCAGACCGGCACCATGCCGGCAATGGAAAAGCTCATGGAGTGGCTACCCGCCAACGTGCCGGCCGATGACGGTCGGGTCGCGCTGAACCACGGTGACTACCGCATCGACAATGTCATGTTCCACCCGACCGAATCGCGCATCGTCGCGGTGCTCGACTGGGAGCTGTCGACGCTTGGTCACCCGTGGGCGGATCTCGCGTATCAATGCATGCATCTGCGCCTGCCGCCGGACGCGGCGATCCCTGGCCTCGGAGGTCTCGACCGCGAGGCACTCGGCATTCCCTCGGAAGAAGAGTATGTGGCGCGCTATTGCGAGCTGACCGGCATCAAGGCCATCCCGAACTGGGATTTCTACATCATCTTCAGTTTCTTCCGCATCGCCGCGATTCTGCAGGGCGTCTACAAGCGCGCGCTCGACGGCAATGCGTCGAGCAAGAAGGCCATGGACTACGGCGCGCTGGCCGGTCCGATCGCTGAAATGGCCGTGGCGATGCTCCCATGACGCCGTCAGGAACGCAGGAGGGCACCATGAACAAGAATCGTTTTGATCTGACCGGTCGTGTGGCGCTGGTGACTGGTGCGTCGAGCGGTCTCGGCGAACACTTCGCGCAGGTATTGGCCGAAGCCGGCGCCAAGGTGGTGGTCGCCGCGCGCCGTGTCGATCGCCTGCGGCAACTGGCCGATCGCATCAAGAGTGCCGGCGGTGACGCCGCGACCGTGGAGATGGATGTCACCGAGCACGACAGCGTGAAGGCCGCATTCGAGGAGGCGGGCAGGTTCTTTGGCACCATCGATGTGCTGATCAACAACGCTGGCGTCGCCCGATCGATGCTCTTCGCGAAAACGCAGGAAGAGGACTGGGACTACGTCGTTGATACCAACCTGAAAGCGGCGTGGCGCGTCGCCCGTGCGTTTGTCGAGCAACTGAGCGTGGCCGGCAGGCCCGGCAGCATCGTCAACATCTCCTCGATCCTCGGCATCGGTGTCGGCTATGGAGAATCGCTGTATGCCACGTCCAAGGCGGGTCTGATCCAGCTCACCAGGCACATGGCGCTGGAGTTGATGCGCAACAACATCCGCGTCAACGCGCTCTGCCCCGGCTACATCGAAACCGAACTCAATTCCGGCTACTTCCAGTCAGAGCGCGGTCAGGCCTACCTCAAGAACAGTATCCCATCGAAGAAGCTGGGTTCGGTGGAAGACCTTTCAGGCGCGCTGCTGCTGTTGGCCAGCGATGCCGGCGCCTTCATCACCGGTGTCGCTCTGCCCGTCGATGGTGGGCATCTGCTGCACTCATTGTGATCATCCGGCCCCTGGCCGGATTGAACTTGTAACCACCGCGGCCTCTGGCCGGATTGAAGCCAGAGGCCGCGGCTCTTGTCCCGGAGTTCTAGAGCGTCTTCATGTACTCGATGAGGGCCCAACGCTCGTTGTCGGTGAGCGATTGCGTGAAGTCATGCCCACCATTGCCAAGCCCATAGAGATGCGAATTGAAGATCATCCGCGAGCGAATCTGCTTCTGGGTAACGGGCGGCGGTGACTGGTAGGCGAGCGAGTTGTAGTTCGCGACGAGGTTGGCGATGTTCGCGAAGATGATGTCGGACGTCGCCATTTCCTGGCTGCAGGGGATGAACGGGTCGTTGCTCGGGACATCCCCGCAGGCAAGTGGCGTCACCTTCCAGCCGAGCTTCGCGAAGTCGTACGAGGCATAGCTCGCGTCGTAACCCGCGTTGGTTCCCAGCGAGTTGGCGGAGGTCTGCTGGCGCTTCCACACCGCCCGGCGGTCCGACGGCTTCAGCACCTCCCAGAGGGTGGGCACGCTTCCGTTGTGGAAATAAGGCGCGGAGGCCCACGCGCCGTAGAGAGGCGTCGCGATGTACCCGAACGGCTCGATCCACGTGTTTGGCCCTTCGGGTGAGTAGATGGGCCCGAGGCCATTGTCGTACGCGCTGCGCGGCACGCGGCGCAGTGCGCTCATGATGGGGTCGTCG
The DNA here is from genome assembly GCF_026626635.1 of Archangium lansingense. GTDB lineage: Bacteria > Myxococcota > Myxococcia > Myxococcales > Myxococcaceae > Archangium > Archangium lansingense. The sequence continues at coordinate 10,050,404 of NZ_JAPNKA010000001.1, read as the reverse complement.
TAGTAGGGGCCGTGGTCGGGCGACTGGTCGTTGTAGGCGAGGAAGGACGTGTTCCAGGCTCTGCGCTTGCGCTCGTCGGCCATCAGCTGCTCGCGCGCCGGATCCGTCCGGATGGTTTCGATGGGCGTGATGACGCCGGAAATGCCCTTGAGACGGGGATCAGGCAGGTACGCGGGATTGGCGGCGTAGCGTGGCGAGTAGACGCCATGGCAGCTCGCACAGGAGCCATTGCCTGGAGTCTTCGGGATGTTGGCATTGGCGCCGTTCGCCCAGAGGTCACGCTCGTGAAAGAGCACGGCCCCTTGCTCGGCGAGCGCGGTGTTGATCTCCTTGGGGTAGAGGGGAGGCGAGAGCGAGACGAAGAAGTTGTCGTTGTCCTCGAACTCGGCGGTCAGCGCGCGGCGCTCCGCGGGCGTGCTACCCAGGTTCGCGATTCCAAACGCCATCTCCGAACGGACGTTGTCCGAGGTGAGCGCTCCATCCCAGAACTGGCGCGTCTTGAACGCGCGGTACCACCAGTTCGGCGCACGGGACATGCCCCCTGCATGGGTCGGGAAGTACTCGAGCAGGCTCGGTACCATTGCGAGCGAGTCCATGTCGAAGAGAGCGGGTAGGAGGTCGACGATGCCAATGGCGTCACTCGTGCCTCGGCCCACGCTCCAGGGCACGGGCGCGAGCTGGAGCACCGTCCCCACTCCCGTGGAGCGGAAGAAGTCGGACTGGATCAGGCCAGCATCGATTGCGTCGTTCGAGCGGCCCCACGCGAAGTAGGCCTCTTGCTCGCTCCCGAGCCGCGAATCGTGGCAGCCCGAGCAGCCGGAGCTGATTTTTCCCGTGTAGCGCCCGTTCTTGTCCCTTTCCTGCACGAGCCCCAGCGGGAGTTGTCCGCTGCCGCCATTGGTGAGGTTGGGGTTCTCCCAGGGCAGCGGGTAGGGGTTGCGGAATGGCGCCTTCGCGAGCCCATAGCGCTTGATGATTTGCTCGTCGAAGTCGGCGGGGCGGAAGAGGTAGCCCCAGAGCATGTAGAGATTGTAGTAGGCGAGCGAGTTGGTGAAGGGCTGGAAGTAGGCACGGGTCTCGATGTTCGCCTTACCCCGAGCGACGCTTGCGCGAAATTCGCCGCAGGTCTTCGGGTTCGGAGGCAGGTTCGAGATGAACGGCGGCGGCGGCGTGTGAAGGTCCACCCAGTAGGCATTGAACTGCACCGCCGCCCCAGGCTTGTTGACGCCGGGCACCACCAGGGTGCGCGGATCCACTGGCAACAGAGTGGAATCCGGCTTCCCAGCGCACGCGGCCGCGAATGGCGACCGGTTGGCCGTCGAATCCAACAACGGCAATGGGTCCGCAACTGCCTGGGATGTGCTCAGGGCAAGAAACAGGAAACTCGAAAACGCCAACTCACGGGTCCACCGCAGTCTCATGGCGCATCCTCCATCACGTATTGGCAAAGTGCCAATAAGGCGTTTTTTAGACTGCCAGTGCGGGTAGCCACAATGCGCAGTGCGTCAACGAGTGTCATCGCTGGCCGCATCATCTGGTGGAGAACAGAGAGAAGCTGACTCGCGCAGTTGGCCGAAGAGAGGGCACTGTAGAGGTGTTGTTCGGGGCGTTGGACGAGGCTCCGACCTGGCGAGCCACCGCGGTCTTCACCCGTGACGAGTTGGAGATGCTCATCTCCGATTCACGAGGTGGCCCCGAGTGCCACCAGCACCGCATCTTCGGGTTCGTCTACCGGATGGCAGAGCCCGGCTATCCGACGCCTGTACCCGGAGCCCAGGTGGACGTGGACTCCAACACGGTCAGCGCGCTCGTGCCGGGTCTGGGGCGCTACGCCTTCGCGCCGCGCTGAAACCGGGTTGCAGGAGCCGGCGGCGCAACGAGCGTGAAGGGGTAACGTGCCGTTCAGCATCCGGCCGGTCGCGGTGAACGCCCCCGCGGACGACAAGGCTAGAGGATTTCTACGTACCCTTCCGTGCCATGGACGCGAATCCGCTGCCCATCCTTTATCCGCCTGGTGGCATGTTCCACGCCGACAACCGCCGGTAAGCCATATTCGCGTGCGATGACCGCGCCATGGGTCATCAGCCCACCGACTTCGGTGACCAGTCCTTTTATGGATACGAACAACGGTGTCCAGCTCGGGTCGGTGAAGGCGGTGACCAAGATATCTCCCTCTTCCAGCACAGCGTCTTCCACGTTCAAGACGACACGCGCGCGTCCCTCCACAACGCCGGAAGAAACGGGGAGACCGACGATCGCTCCGGCCGGGAGATTGTCTCGTTTGTATGCACCTGCGATGATCTCGCCATCGGACGTGATGACGCGCGGCGGCGTCAGTTTTTCATACAACGCGTGCTCGTCTTTTCGTTTGCTGATGAGCTGGTAGTCCAGTTTGTATGTGCGCACGACGTCGCGAAGCTCTTCGAAGGTGAGATAGTATATATCTTCCTTTTCTTGAATGACGTTGGCTCGCACGAGTCGTTCGGCTTCTTTCAGCAAGGCCTGCTTGTAGACGAAGTAGCGACCGACGATGCCGTATTTGGGATATTCACGGTAACCGATGAAGTTCCGGACCAGGCTGATCATTTGCTTTGTCCGTTCGGCTTTCTGTTCACCATCCGGTAGTTGCTTCAATCGTTCCAACAACTCTTGTTCTTTTTTCAGAGCCGCCTGTCGCCCTTGCTCGAATTTCTGACCGCCAGCACTGGGCGCAAAGTTTTTGATGTTCCCGAGAATCAAGGGGACGAGCGTAGTTGGTTTTTCGCGCCAACGAGGTCTCGTAATATCGATTTCCCCGGCACACCGCATTCCATACTTATCGAGGTAAGAATAGATGGCGTCTCGGGCTTCCTGGCCACCCTTGAGCTTGACCAGTTCATCCAAAAAATCATCATCTTTTACATGCTGGATATATTCGACCACTTGCGGATGAGGGCGAATCACGTCTGCGACATCCAGTAGTGCTAGCCCCATTTCCGAGGTGATATTGTTTGGTACGGATTGAGAGAGTGTATCTGCTGCGCCTTTTTCGCCTAGCCACTTCTCGATGTTTTCATTGAGCCATGTTGAAGCACCTATGGCCGCCATGATCACGGCCGAACTCCGGGGATCGAATAGAATCCTCTTCAGTTCCTGAACATCTTCTTGGATGAAATCAAGCAGTTCGGGGCCTGATTTCGTTTGGATGTTCCGTTTCAACGCGTCTATCGATGCTTGATTCTTCTCAATCAAGTCAGAAGCGATTTTCGGATCGTTTTCGATTTGCGGATGAAACTCCGAAGACGACGCGCCTTTGTTGTTCTTGATGGAACTCTGTTCTTTCTTGTCATCTGGCGACGATTTGATGAAATCGCGTCGCTCGATGATGGTCGTGAGTGCATCTTTTATGAGCGGATCGTGTTTCCCCATGCCATCCAGCAACATTTCTCTGCCGGCGGGTGAAGTCAGATTGTTGGTGACATCAACAAACAGCCTTCCGCCAGCTTTGTACATGGGCCGGAGAGCCGTTAGCTGGAACAACGAAATCCCCAATGGCTTCATGGGATCGGTCATCATTTGCTGATGGCCGACAGACACATAAACGTGATTGTCTTGATCGTTCGCTTCCGGGATGGGAAATAGAGTGGTGATTGGCCGACTCTGAACCAGGTAGAATTCATCGCCAACCAGGCACCATTCGATGTCCTGGGGGCAGCCGAAGTGTTCTTCGATCTTTCGGCCCATGCGCGCGAGTTGCAAGATCTGCTCATCCGTCAGCGCTTGCCTGTTCTGCCGCTCAGGCTCGATCGCCAGTTCCTTCGTGCCGCCATCGTTCAAGGCATGAATAGCCAGCTTCTTGGTGGAGACCTTCTTTTCGATGAGCTCGCCGTCACGCACTTTGTAGATATCGGCATTGACCAGGCCGGAGACCAGAGCCTCGCCGAGTCCGAAGCCGGCATCGATGGATGACACCTTCCGATTGGACGTGACGGGATCTGCCGTGAACAGGATCCCTGCCGCCTGCGGGAAGACCATCTGCTGCACAACCACGGACAGGTGGACTCGGCGATGATCGAAGCCGTTCTGAAGCCGGTAGGTGACGGCCCGCTCGGTGAATAGCGATGCCCAGCACTTGCTGATGTGCGCGAGGATGGCCTTCTTTCCGATGATGTTCAAATACGTATCGTGCTGGCCCGCAAAGGAGGCCGTCGGTAAATCCTCCGCGGTTGCGCTGGAGCGGATTGCGTAGGCATTTTCTTCGCCCAGTCTGGAGAGAAGGTGCGTGATGTCTTCGAGGATATCTTCAGGGATGGCCCTCCCTTCGATGGCGCTGCGGATTTCACCGCTCAGTTTACCGATCTTGTCCCGGTCTTCCGCCTTCAGAAGCGACAACTGATCAAGTGAATCGCCGATCGACGGTATTTCCCCGATAATTCGTTTGAAGGCTTCGGTGGAAATGCAAAAGCCATCCGGCACGCGGATTCCTTCGATCTTGGACAGTTCCCCCAGGTTCGCGCCTTTACCTCCGACAACCATGCGTTTTGTTTTGTCCAGATCCTGGAAACCAAGCACATATGAATCCATATGTTCGCGCCTCCAATTTCAGTAAAATCCAGCTTCGGCGGCCGAGCATGCGGGACGACCCCCGTCTTGCGGCAAGCCCCCTCTCACAAGGTATAAACCTAGAATCAGGGAGAGTAGGGCTCTTCCTCTCTATCCCGGCCGGGCGAGCACGAGGTTCTCGCGGGCGGCCCACTGTGCGAGGTCCTGCCGCTGCAGCGCCGCGGTCATCAAGCCCGGGAGCTGGTCGAGCATGCAGGCGAGGGTCGGAATGCCCATTCCGGCGAAGGCCGCCGCGTGGCGCGTGTCGTAGCCCAGCCCGCCTCGGGGGTCGTGATGAGCAGTCACACATTCGGCACGTGCCTGGAGCAGGACGTCACACGGGAATGTGGTGGTCAACGCGAGGCACCGGGCGCCAGCGGCCAGGGTGGCACGGTCTCTGAGCACGGCGTCCTCGACCACGAGGCACCCGGTGGGCGCCACGCCCGGCGCCGAGGCCGCCTTGATGTACATCTCAGGGTCCGGCTTGCACCGGGCGACATCCGCCGCCGTCACCCGCGCGTTGAATCTCTCCCGCAGGCTCAGGTGCGACTAGGGAGAGTTCGGTGTTCATGGGCACCGCGCTCGCCGCCACCGCCCGGGGCACCCCGCCCGCCGAAGGGCTTCGAGGAACTCCCGCAGGCCAGGTCGAACAGGACGGCGTCGAAAGGGTAGGGCCGTGAACCCCGAGTGCTTGTTTGTTCTTGTTCGTGCATGACTCGGAGGTAACGGCCGTACCCCGTCCTGAGGGCCAGGTCAGCGGTTGATCAAGCTGTAGTTGCCGCTACCGGTGCTGCTGTGAGCTCCACCCGTGGGACAAACCGAGCCGGGATTGCCGCCAAAGAACAGCCCCTGGCACTTGTTGCACCATCGCCAGTTCGACTGCAGATCGGGGGCGCTTCCCGCGTCATGGAGCAGATGGTAGTCCCCGCTACCGGTAGCATCGTGGGCGCCACCCGTGGGACAAACCGAGCCGGGATTGCCGCCAAAGAACAGCCCCTGACACTTGTTGCACCATCGCCAGTTGCTCTGCCACCCAGTCGTGGATGCCAGACTGTGTCCGAGATGGTAATTGCCGCTGCCGACGTTCTCGTGCGCTCCCCCGGCCGGACACTTGGAGCCGGGATTGCTGCCGAAGAACAGCCCCTGGCACTTGTGACACCACCGCCAGTTGCTTTGCGTAGGCGTGTACAACGTCCTCATCGCGGAGAGGTCGCCGGGGGCGAACTCGCCCGTCTCGATCGAGCGGAAGCAGGAGTTCATGAGCGAGCCGCCGGAGGTCGCCGTGGTCGGCGTGCCCGGGATGTGGATCGCGCCAACGCCATCGTCGCCCTCGTTGCCGCCGGTGCCACAGCTGATGCTGCGGTTGTAGTAGTCCGAGTGGCGGAACCCGATGGTGTGGCCGATCTCATGCGTGATGACGTGCTCGATCACATCGACGCTGTATGAGGCGAGCCCTCCGCCGATGTTGATCGTCGAGTACGGCAGCCCGCCGGACGGGAACCCGGCCGAGCCTCCGACCAGGCCCGGTTGGAGCACCGCGTTGATGGTGAAGCTGCAGCCGCTGCTCGGCGTCCGTGCCATGGCGAAGGTGAGCGGTAGCTCGTCGTAGTTCTGGATCGCCAGATCGAGCGCCGTGCTGAACACGCCGGTGAACGTCGAGCCATTGATGCAGATTTTCGACAGTGACGTGTTGATGAGGTTGGTGGTGCGGTATTGCTCCTCGGTGGAGTTGCCGCGCTCGAGCATCTCGCGCGATGCGGCCAGGGACACCTCGGCGTCCCGCCCGACGTAGACCTTCCCGTCGACGACCATGATGTCATCGGCCGGGAACCCGGCCTTGACCAGATTGCCGAGGACCTCTTGCGTTTCATCGGGTTGCCCGGCGCACCCGGACATCAACGCAATGCATCCCGCTGCAAGTACAAGACTTCTCGTAAACATGGAGCCCCCTTCGGTTTGACTTGTGTCTCCGAGGCCGCCGTATCGCGGCGAGCCCCCCAGCGACACGTGCGCAACGTAGTCGAAGGAGTAGAGCCTCCTCAACCAGTCAATCCAGGTTTCCTAGCAATCAACGAATGCTGAGCAGGTGAGAATAAGCTCTCACGACGAGGAGGGCCTGTGCTGCGAGGTGCCTACCACGACACCGGCACGGTCAATCCCACATCAGGGTCCGGAATGCGGCTGGCAATTCCTGGAGGCCCAGGCCCTCGATGGTAGTTTCACCGTGTGCTGGCTCCTTGAAAGAGGCACGCCAGCACAAGGTGAAGTCCGTCTACCAGCGGCGCATCAACAAATGCTGAGCCGGTGAGAAAAGGCCCTCCATGACGAGGAGGACCTGTGCTGAACCGAGGTAAAAGGAGACAGCGGACACATTCACAGTTCAGGTCTCGAGGCATGGAATCTCTGTGACGGGTTTTGGGGTGGCGTATTGCGGTGATACCGGTGACGGCCCGAGCCGGCTGTCAGTGCAGATTGAAGACTGGAAGGATGCCGACGCAGCCATTGCCATCGTGGAGCGGGTGCTTCAAGAGTTGGGCATCGGCGACTCCGACTCCTTCGGGGTGAGTGTGCGTGGAATAGACTGTGCGGAAGAAGCGGTCGCTCACGGGCGCGTGTCGCTCATGACGCTTCCGAGCCACCCCATCAGTGCCCGCCGCCTGGGTACGTCGAGGTGCTCCGGCGGGTGGAGCACGGGAGAGAGGGGCTCTACCTCGTCGGGCTCGACTACCACGTGGGCTTCCTCTGGAACGACGGCACTCAGGTCCTCATGTGCCATGTGCCACCGTCATCGTGTTACACCCCACCCTCATGTTCTTCTGTTCAAGGCGAGTCATCGCTTCCCTGTGTATGTCGGTAGGCTTGTCGCTGCTGTGTGGCGCGTCCGTGGCCGCCGAGCCCTCCCCCGGGGACTCGCCCCAGCGGGTGACGCCCGCGGGCGGGTTGTTCAGCATCGAGTTTCCCGCGGCGCCAACATGCAACGCGAATCCGGTCGAGCCGGACTGCCACTATGTGTACCCCTCGGAGGGGTGGGTCTTGAGCGCGTCGCTCTCGCAGGTCGAATCCTCGGAGCCGCCCGCCAGGTCCCTCGAGAAGCAGCTGAACACGAGTGCGGAAGACGGGAGCTTCCGGATCGTCCGCCAGGAGATCACACACGTCGGCGACCTCCCCGCTCTCGACTACCGCTTCGAGTCCACCGACGAGTCGGCCTATCGGGCAGTGGGGCGGTTGGTGCTCATCGGCGCGCGGATCGTCACCCTCGAGGTGGGCGGTGACACGCTGCCCTCCGAGGATGCCATCCAGCGCTTCATGAACACCTTTCGCGTGGAGGGCCAGCCGGGGAAGTCAGAGGCCGTCGTGAGCTCGGCTCCGGAGCCGCAGCCCTCCGCCGCTCCCAGTCCCACGGAGCCGGCAGAGGTTCCCCAGCGAGCGCAGGCGTCCTCCGCTTCGCTCCAGTCCGAGCCCTCTTTGCAGTCCATCACCGCGCGGATGCAGGCCTCACTGCTCAAGCCAGGCAAGCTCCAGTACCAGAGCATCCAGGAGAAGCTCCCCGGAGAGGGGATGCCTTGGAGCTTCTCCGTGGGGACGGCCAAACGCATCATCCAGCGCAAGCGCGACAAGAAGCGTGACGCGCTCATCATCATCGAGACGGGCCGCACCCAGGCGGGGACGTTCGAGCATCGCTTCTGGCTCGATGCGAAGACCTTGCTTCCCTACCGGTGGACGAGCCGGTCTCCCGGTTCCTCGACGCGGCTGGAAGTCATCGACGGTTTCCTGCATGCGGACGGCAAGGGCGCCAGCGCGGTGAAGTTCAACCAGCACCTGGGAGACACGCCGCTCTTGTTCCCGGGCGCTCCGCTGGAGCTTGCCCTCTCCACGCTTCCCCTGGCGCCGGGTTTCACCGGGAGCGTCCGGGTGCTCGACCCGGGGGGAATGGCTACAGGAAAGCCCTTCTCCACCTGGCGGGTTTCCGTTCCCTTCGCCGGCCCGGTCACGGGTCTCGCGAGACTGAAGAAGGACGTCGCGAGCTACAAGGTCGAGCTGCTCGAGTCCACCGGGGAGAAGGAACTGGAGAAGGCGCCGCGGAAGATCATCCTGTGGATCGAAAGCGAGGCGCGCCGCGTGCTGCAGGTGGAGACCGAGGCTCCCTTGTCGCGAGGCGGTATCAGGAGCGTTCAGACGCTCCAAGCCCAACGTTGAGCCTCGGTATCTCGGAATGCGCCGGTCATCCTTGTACCGCCCCTGCTTGCTCCTGGGGAAAGCATTCAAATCCTTGAGCGCCTTCTCCCGGACCATCTCTCCAGGGACTTTTCATCGCCCCGGGCTTCTTCGAGGAGCTGCTCTTCCGCGGCATCGTCTTCCGGCTGTTCGTCGCGACAACTACTGACACTCACCGCTGCCGCCCCCCTTCTGGGGGCCGCCTGGGTCGGCGTGTGCCCCATGAGGGCTGCACGGCTTGTCCACCAGCCTGGTGCACAGCACGGGCGGCACCCGTCTGCCTCCTTCCTCGCCCCCTCTGCACCAGCCCCCCTCAACAGCGCCCCAATTTCTCCTATGCTCAACGCAGCGGTGTTTTCCTTGCAATGAGGATGTGGTGACCGGACTGGCGGACGAGCGAGGCTGCAGAACCTGTTCGGCGAGGAGGGGAGCGCGCGTGCGCGCGAGCCTCTGGCTGGCGGGGTGCTTCCTGCTGCTGACGCTCGGCAACGTCGCCCATGCGCTGGACGCCACGCGCCACATCGGCCAATTCCATCACACCTCCTGGACGGTGAAGGAAGGCGCACCGGGGCAGATCACCGCGCTGGCGCAGACGCGCGACGGTTATCTGTGGCTTGCCACGCAGATCGGCCTGTTCCGCTTCGACGGCGTGCAGTTCGAGCGCTTCGACCCGCCGGATTCCAATGCCTTCCCCGCCACCAGCATCTCGGCGCTGTATGCGCCGGAGAGCGGCGGGCTGTGGATCGGCTTCCGCTATGGCGCGGTGAGCTTCCTCGAAGGCGATCGGCTGACTCATTACGGCGAGGCGCAGGGCCTGCCGACCAGCACCGTGTTCCGCTTCGCACAGGACCAGGGCGGCACGCTGTGGGCGGCCACGTTCACCGGCCTGGTCAGGCTGAAGAACAATCGCTGGGAACGGCTCGGCGCGGAGTGGCGGTTTCCCGGGAAGCAGGCGCGCACCGTGTTCGTCGATCGCGCCGGCACGCTGTGGGTGGCGACGGAGCGCGGCGTGGCGTTCCTGCGCAAGGGCGCTGCCGCGTTCGAAAGCGTGGCGGCGCCGGTCGGGCGCATCAGCCAGATCGCGCAGGCGCCCGATGGCGGCATCTGGATCGCCGAATCCGACGGCGCCGTGCGCCAGTTGCCGCTGGATGGCGGGCGTCCGGCGACGCAGGCGCTGGCGCATCCCTCGGCGGGCCTGCTGTTCGACCACGACGGTGCTCTGTGGGCAACGACGCTGGGCGAAGGCCTGTACCGTCTGCAGTATCCGACCCCGGTGAACGATGCCGCCTTGAATGCGCAGGGCAGCGCGTTCGAAGCATTCCGGAGGATCGACGGGCTCAGCTCCGATTACGTGCAACCGGTGCTGGAGGATCGTGAAGGCAACCTCTGGATTGGCAGCAGCCGTGGACTGGACCGCTTCCGCCACTCGAACGTGGTGCCTGCGCTGCTGCCGGATGGCGCGCAGGACTTCGCCATCGTGCCGGGTGATGCGGACACGTTGCTGACAGGCAGCCGCAACAACCCGCTCATGCGCCTGCAGGGGCATCGGCTTTCGTTCCTCGAGCTGGCGCCTCCCATCACCGCGGCACATCGCGACAAGGACGGCGTGATCTGGCTGGGTGGGCCGAACGGGCTGTGGAAGCTGCAGGGCGGGCGGCTCACGGAAATCACCGCGTTGCCGATCGACAAATACTCCGGTGTCCAGGCGATCGCGAAGGGCCGCGATGGTGCGTTGTGGGTGTCGTTGAACACACCGGGCGTGTGGCGCCTGTCCGAAGATCGGTGGCAGCACTTCCAGGATCTGGAAGGCATGCCCGAGGGTTCCTCGCCGCTCACGCTGCTGTGCGCGTCCGACGGCACGCTGTGGATGGGCTTCGCCCGCAACAGGATCAGCCGGATGAAGGAGGGCGCGATCCATGAGCTGGCCAGCGCGCAGGGCCTCGCGGTGGGCAATGTCACCGCGCTGGTCGAAGGCTCGAACGGCATCTGGATCGGTGGCGAACGCGGACTGGCGTCGTTCGCGAACGGCCGGCTGCGCAGCATGCACGCGGCGGAGGAAAGTCCGTTCCGCGGCATCACGGGCATCGTCGAAACCCGCAAGGGCGATGTGTGGTTGAACGGCGCTCGCGGCATCGTCCATGTGCCGTCCGCGCAACTCGCGCATCTGTTCGACGAGTCCGGTCGCGGGCCGGCCTACGAGCGCTTCGATTTCCTCGACGGCGTGCCAGGCATCCCGGCGCAGTTCCGGCCCATTCCGACGGCCGTGGAAACCGGCGACGGCAAGCTGTGGTTCGCCACCACCGGCGGCCTGGTTTCGATCGATCCCGCTTCGATCCGGCGCAACGCGATTTCGCCGCCGGTGCGGATCCGTTCGGTCGTCGCGGACGGGCACGCCCATGCGGTGGGTGCCGACCTGCTGCAACTGCCTGCGGGCATCCGGAACCTGCAGATCGCCTACACCGCGCTGAGCCTGTCCATCCCCGAGCGCGTGCGCTTCCGCTACAGGCTCGAAGGCCACGACGAGTCATGGCAGGACGCGGGCACGCGACGCGCGGCCTTCTACAGCGATCCGGGACCGGGCACGTACGTCTTCCGCATGATGGCCGCCAACAACGACGGCGTGTGGAACGAGGTTGGGGATTCGCTGACGCTGACCATCGCGCCGCTGTACTACCAGACCACCTGGTTCCGGGTGCTGTGCGTGCTGCTGGTGCTGTCGAGCGTGTGGATCGCCTACCTGCTGCGGCTGCGCCATCTGGCCCAGCAGATCCGCCTGCGCCTGCAGGAGCGCTACGGCGAGCGCGAGCGCATCGCGCGCGAGCTGCACGACACCCTGCTGCAGGGCACGCAGGGACTGATCCTGCGGCTGCACGCGACCAGTCAGCGACTGCGCGAGGAGGATCCGGTGCGGCAGGACCTGGAGAAGGCCATGGATCTGGCCGAGCGCGCGCTGGCCGATGGACGCGACCGCGTGCGCGGCCTGCGCGGCGATGTGCCGTACTGGCACGATCTGGGCAGCGCGCTGCTGCACGTGCGCGACGAGGTGCACGTCCAGTCGCTGCCGGACATGCGCCTGAGCGTCGAGGGAAAGCCCAGGCCGCTGTTGCCCGGTGTCGCCGAGGAGCTCTACCTGATCGGCCGCGAGGCGGTGCTCAACGCGCTGCATCATGCGCGCGCGACCACCGTCGAGATCGAACTGGGCTACCACCCGCGCGAACTGCGCCTGCGCATCCGCGACGACGGCGTCGGCATGCCCGAGCAAGCACCCAGCCGGCCCGGCCATTGGGGGCTGGACGGCATGTACGAACGCGCCGAGCGCATCGGCGGGCACCTCGACATCCTCTCCGGCGTCGGCGCGTGGACGGACGTCGACCTGCGCCTGCCCGCGGTGGCCGCCTACCCGCGCCGCCGTCGCTCGCGCTGGTCCGCGTTCAGGCGCTGGGCGCTGCGCAGGTCCTGACGCATCTAAAGATTTCGCGGGGATCGAACCCGCCGCCAGAGGCTTCAGAGGTACCCGCGTGCCTTCAGGTTCTTCTCGATGCGCGCGTGCACGTCGCCCACGTTCAGCGCCAGCGGCGTGCCGGTAATCCGCTCGTAGGCCGCGAGGTACTTCTCCGCGAGCTCCACGCGCACGTCATCCGGAATCGCCGGTGGCGTGCCCTGGCCCTGGAAGCCTCGCTCGCGGATGAGCCACTGGCGGATGTTCTCCTTGTCCAGCATCCGCTGGTCTTCGCCCTTCGCGAAGTGCGCCTCGTACTCGTCCGCCACCCAGTAGCGGCTCGAGTCCGGCGTGTGGATCTCATCGATGACGTACAGCTCATCGCCCACCTTGCCGAACTCGTACTTCGTATCCACCAGAATCAGCCCGCGCGTGCGCGCCCACTTCTGGCCCTCGAGGAACAGCCCCCTGGCCGCCTCGGTGATGCGCGCCCAGTCGCGTGCGCTCGCCAGGTTCTTCGCCAGAATCTCCTTCTCGGAGATGGGCTCGTCGTGCTGGCCGTACTGCGCCTTGGTGGACGGGGTGATGATGGGCGAGGGGAAGGCCTCGTCCTTGCGCATCCCGTCCCCGAAGGGCACCCCGTAAGCGGTGTGCGTGCCCTTCTGGTAGTCGCGCCACAGGCTGCCCGTCAGGTAGCCGCGCACCACCACTTCCACCGCGAAGGGCTCGCAGGCGCGCGCCACCGTTACGTTCGCGTCCGGCACGTCCAGCACGTGGTTGGGGACAATGTGCTTCGTGCGCTCGAACCAGAACGTCGCAAGCCGGTTGAGGACCTCGCCCTTGAAGGGGATGGTGGTCAGCACATGGTCGAACGCCGACAACCTGTCCGAGGTGACCAGCACGAGCCGGTCTCCCTGGCGATAGGTGTCACGGACCTTGCCCTGGTAGTGCTGACCCAGGGCCGAAAGGTTCGTCTGCCGGAGCGTATGCGGGAGCTGCGCGTGGAGTGCGGAGGTGTTCACAGGAGGCGCCTCGAGCCCCGACACGGGGCGGGAAGGAGGCGCGACTCTACTGACCCGCGCCCGGCAGGGAAGCGGGACCTTGGGCCGCCGCCATGTACAGGAACGCCGGGTTAATGCGCAGGATGCCGTCCACGTATGCCGCTGCGTACGGCGCGGCCGAAGCCCGATCCACCTGCACCACTCCCGACGGGTTGATTCGCCAGTGGGCCAGCAGCGTCCGGGCGACCAGCTCGGCCGCCTCGCGCTCGGACAGACCCTGTAGGCCCTCGCGCCGATCCTCCGGCCAACGCTCGCCTGCCCGCCCATCGAAGATCAGCTGCAGCGGCGCGCCCGCGTCCGGCGCCAGGAGCAGATCCGTCCGCGCCTCGAAGCCCGGGGCCGCCACCAGCTCACCTTGCTGTGTGATGGGGAACAGCACCGGAGCCTGTGCGGCCTGGCCCGCCTCCAGCTCGGAGATGCGGGCCACCTCGCGGTACAGCTCCAGGCGAGTGGAGGACGTCTCGAACTCGAGCAGCTCGGGCGGATTGGTGAGTGCTTGACGCGCGCCCAGCGAAGCGCGCACGGGGGCACCCCCGACGCCACAACCGGTCAGGGTTACGAGAGAGAGGAGCAGGCTTGCGACCCAGCGACGCATCACCCGGGAATATACCGATGCGGGTCTGACACGGAAAGCTAAACTCGGAGGCATGCTTGCCGCTGTGAACTTGACCGTCGTTCTCCACCAGACGCGATCACCGGACAACCTGGGGGCGGTGGCTCGGGTGATGGCCAATTTCGGCTTTTCCCGCCTCATCCTCTCAGATCCTGCCACCTACGCCTTCCGCTCGGCCGAGCGTCTGGCCGTCAAAGGGGACTCGGTCCTGGACGCCATGGCCGTGGCCCAGAACCTCCCCGAGGCCCTCAAGGACTGCGTGTACGCAGTTGGCACCACTTCTCGCACCCAAATCGAGGGGCGCGTGGCCCTCACCCCCGAGGAGGCGGTGGCGCGGCTGGCGGATCAGAGCCGGCGGGGGAGGGTGGCGCTGGTGATGGGTGGAGAACAGCGGGGGCTGTCCAATGAGGAGCTGGCCTTCTGCACGGACTTCCTCGTCATCCCCACCAGCGAGGTGCAGCCGTCGATGAACCTGGCGCAGGCGACGGCGGTGCTGCTCTACCTGTGCTCTCGCGAGGGTCGGAAGCCCGCGGAGGCGGTGGCCCCGGTGGCGTTGGAGCAGCAGGGCGCGAAGATGGGGACGGTGCGCGCGCTGGGCGAGCGGATGCGGCAGGTGATGCTGGAGGCGCAGTTCCTCAACCCGCAGGCGCCGGAGCACATCCTGCGTGAGCTGGAGCTGAGTCTGTTGCGTGCGGAGCTCACCCAGCGCGAGGCGGAGCTATGGCTCACGGCCTTCAAGCACGTGGGACGAGCGATGGCCGGGGGCAAGGGCACTCCCGGAAAGGGAGCGCCCTCGCGAGGTCCCAGCCAGGACGGCTAGGCGGCTTCGGCCTTCTTGTACGTCTCGCCGTAGTGCTTCTCGCACAGGCCGGCCTTGGCCGTCTTCACGCGGCAGTCCGGCTTGGAGCAGGTGCGGTAACGGGCGTGGGGCAGCTCGCCCTGCCGCCACTTCTTGAAGTGGAAGAAGCAGTAGCTCTTGGCGCGGTAGGGACGCTTGCAGCCCTCGACACTGCAGGCCTTCTTGCCACCGGCCTTGGCCACGCGGGGCCACTTCTTCAGGGTCGTCTTCTTTGCTTCAGCCATGGAAATGCTCCTGTTGCGATAACGGTGCCTCGCGTCACCATGGAGGGACCCGCGGGGCGCAAAGGCGCTGTCTGTAGCTCTGGCCGTATCGGAACGCAAGGAGGCAGGCGGGGAGGCGGGCTCATCCCCCCCGTTTTTCGGGCTTATGGAGAGGGAGCGTCCGAGCCACCGCTGCCCCCTATTCCCGGCTGTCCCTCGGGGCGGGCGCCCTTGGAGGGGGCGGCGGCGGTGGGGGCGACCTCCGGGCCCTCGGCGGGGAGCTCCTCGAGCTTCACCCTCAGCCTCAGGGGTCGCTCCCCTCGGCGCACGCGGAGCACCACGCTGTGGCCCACCCCTCGGGCCGCCACCTGCCAGCGCAGCGGGGCGGCGCGCTCCACCTTCGAGGTGTCCAGGCCCTCGATGACGTCACCCACCTGGAGCCCGGCGCGTGAGGCGGGGCCTCCATCCGTCACCTCCGACACCACCACGCCCCGGGCGCGAGCCAGCCCGTAGGCCTCGACGGCGTCCGGGGTGCAGTCCAGCACGGACACGCCCATCCACCCGCGGCGCACGCGCCCGTACTTCTGCAGGTGCGGCACCACCGCCTTGGCGATGTCCACCGGGATGGCGAAGCCGATGCCCTGGCCCGCCACGTTGACGGCGTTGGCGATGGCCACCACGTCCCCGTGCACGTCCAGCACCGGTCCGCCCGAGTTGCCCGGGTTGATGGAGGCGTCCACCTGCATGTAGTCGAAGTCCCCGTCGCGCCCGTTGGGCGTCACGTCCGTGCGGCCCTTGGCGCTCACCACGCCCGCCGTCACCGAGTGCGTCAGCCCGAAGGGGTTGCCGATCACCACCACCCAGTCCCCCACGTCCACCCGCGAGGCCGACGCCAGCTTGAGCACCGGCAGCTTGCGCCCCGCGTCCACCTTCAGCAGCGCGAAGTCCGTGCGCTCGTCCTCGCCCACCAGCTCGGCGGGGTACTCCTCGGGGTAGCCGCGCTCGGAGAGCACGGAGATGGAGATCTCCTCCGCGCCCTCGATGACGTGGGCGCTGGTGAGGATGTAGCCGTCCGCATGGATGATGACGCCCGAGCCGATGCCCTTCTGCGACTCGCCCTCGGCGTTGGTGCCTGGCTGGCGTGTGGTGATGGACACCACCGCGGGCATGGCTGCCCGGGCCACCTGGCTCAGCACGGAACGTTCCTGGCGGACGGAGTGCTGTTGCGCCTCCACCCACAGCCGCTCGCTCTCTCCGCGCCGGGCTCCCCAGGCTGGCGCGCCCAGGGTGCCGCACAGCAACGTCGCCAGCGAGACACTCCTCCACCACCGTCCACCCGTCATCGTCCCGCCTCCGACCCCGCCCGCTTCGGGAGAAGCTAGGGAGGGGGGGACCGGAGGGGAAGCGGGGTGCCCGGCAAGGGTGGGGAACCCTACTTCTTCTGGGCGATGATGCGGTCGATCGCCGCCCGATCCTCGTTGGTGATGCGCTCGCGAGGCGCCGAGGCGGCCTGTTTCGTCGTCCGGTTGACGGCGTCCTTGGCCTCGTCGAGCGCGTCACGCAGCTCGCCCTTCACCTTCTCCACCTGGGTCGGCTGCACGTGCCGCTTCCACTCCCGCTGCACGTACTCCAGCGGCGGCCGCCCATCGATCTCCCCGCTCGCCAGGAAGACCCCGAGTCCCACCGCACAGCCCGTCCACACCAGGAACTTCAAGAAGCCCATGGTTCACATCCTCCTACCCCCTCATACATGGGGGAGGGGAGGTCGGCCAGTTTCTGTCAGGAGGAGGGGAAGAGCGCTGACAGCGGACGGGGGGGACTCTAATGTGCGCGGCCTTGCAGCCCGACGAGCTCTTCCAGGCCGCCCAGCAGCGGGCGGCGACGATATCCCTTCCGCGAGCGCAGGAAGCGCAGGAGCAGTTGCGCGCGCAGGCGCTGGCGCTGTTTGCCCGAATTCCCGAGCCGCCGGTGTACCACCGGGCGGAGGATCCAGCCCGAAAGGCAGCGGAGTCGCTGTTGCCGGAGTTGGAGAAGGTGCTGGCGCTGGCGTTGGCGGTGGCGCGCGAGGCGGGGCATTGGGAGGCCACGGAGCGAATCCTCGCGGCGCTGAAGGCTCATGGCGAGGCGCTGTGCCACACGGAGGGCGGGCGGTTGGTGCAGGCGGAGGAGGCGTGGCGGCGGGCGTTGGAGCTGGAGCGGCTGGCACACCCCACGCGGGCGCTCGGGACGAAGGAGACGGCGCCGCAGCCGGTGTATGACCGGACGTCGGGGGCCTCGCGCTTCGATCCGCGGCAGGAGTCGGTGGCGCAGGTGAAGCTCGTCTGCCCCAACACGGGCTGCAAGCGCATCAACGACTACGGGTATGTGACGGGGCCGGGGACGCGCCGCTACGTGTGCCCGGCGTGCGGTACGCCCTTCCTCGCGTACTTCGGCGAGCTGCGCGGGCTGGAGATCGAGCACAAGAGCAGCTCCCGGCGCTACTACTTCACGGTGGACGAGGTGAGGGGCTCGGGCAGCGCGCGCATCGAGTTCGAGGAGGCGAGCGGCGAGGAGTTCCCGGTGGCACGGAGGGACCTGCTGGTCTTCCTGTACACCGAGGCGCGCGAGCTGAAGGTGGTGCTGAACCTGACGAACAACCGGCTGATGTGGATCTCGCCGGCGGGCTCGTGCTTCGTGGTGACGGCGGCGTTCGGGGAGGGGGCACCGGAGCTGGTGGCGTTCCGGGAGTTCCGTGACGAGGTGCTGCGCCGCCACGGGATGGGGCGGGAATTCATCCGGGTGTACTACCGGTATGGGCCAGGGGTGGCGGAGTGGGTGGTGAGGAGGCCGGGGGTGAGGCGAGGGGTCCGTGGGGTGCTGAAGCAGGTGCACCGGGTGTTGAAGACGACGAGGAGCGCAGGCACGTGACGGAGCAGCGGAACGGAGACGCCGAGGGGCGGCTGGAGCAGGTGGGCGAGGGGAGCGCGCCGAAGCCCGAGCAGCATGGGTGGAGCAAGGTCCTGCTGGTGGTGACGGCGCTGCTGGGCCTGGCGGGGCTGGCGTACCTGGGGGTGCAGGAGGCGCTGCGGTCGCGACTGGCGTCGGACGGGACGACGGCGCCGTCCATCTCGATGCAGACGTACGACGGCAAGAAGATGTCGCTGACGGATCTGCGGGGCAAGGTGGTGATGTTGGACTTCTGGGCGACGTGGTGCCCGCCGTGCCAGGCTGAGATGCCCCATCTCATCAAGCTGGCGAAGGAGTACGAGTCGAAGGGGCTGGTGTTCGTGGCGGCGAGCCGCGACGAGATGCCGGACGCGCCGCTGTTCGTGGAAGAGTATGTGGTGAGCCGGATGCCGGACCTGGCGCCGTACGTGGTGTACGCGCCGGACGAGATGGCAGCGGCGTTTCAGATTACGGCGTTGCCGACGCTCTACTTCCTGGACCGAGAGGGCCGGGTAATCGACGCGCAGCGGGGAGCGATGTCGGAGGACGCGCTGCGCCGGCGAATCGAGAGGGCGCTGGAGCAGTAGCCCCCTCAGAACAGGTGGTTGAAGTCCAGGTAGAACCCCGAGGTTCCGTCGCGAGGGCTGACGCCGTAATCGAGCCGGAGGATGAAGTTGTCCTCCCAGGCGATGCGAAGCCCGCCACCGCCCGCGTAGCGAGGGAGCCCGCTGTCGAGGAAGCGCAGGTCCGTCCAGGACTGTCCGGCGTCGAGGAAGGCGACGAGGGTGAAGTCCAGCCCCTGGTTCCAGGGGGCCACCGAGAGGAACTTCCACCGCAGCTCTCCGTTGGCGAGCGCCTTCACCTGTCCTTGCAGCCGGTTCTTCAAGATACCGCGCGCGGTGTACACGCCGCCGATACCGCCCCAGCCCTCGCGCCACTCCACGCCGCTGAAGGAGGAGAGGAGGACGAAGGGGACATCTCCGCCCATCACATCGACGAAGAGGCGCAGGGCGGCCACGAGCCGGTCGTCCACCACGGGGTGATAGAAGCGCAGGTTGGCGGTGGCGCCCCAGTAGGAGAAGGCGCTGCCCGTCACCCCGGCGGCTCCGCGGAGCGCGAGCTCGTGGAACATGCCGCGAATGGGGGCCGGCTCGTTGTCGCGCGTATCCAACAGCAGGCCCGCGGTCACCTCGGCGGTGCGGAAGGAGGCGGGCGCGTCCGAGTCTCCGCTCAACCCGGTGAGCAACCCCGCGCGAGCGTCCTCCACCAGCCGCGAGTCGCGCGACTGCCCCAGGTCCTTCGCGCTGTAGCGCATGTGCACGGTGGTGAGGCGGAAGCGGTAGCCCAGCGCCACCTGCCAGGGGCCACTCAGGGGCCGGCGCACGTTCAGCATCACGCTCGGCAGGGAGCGCTGCTCGAAGGTGTAGTAGCGCAGGCCGCGGAAGTTCGGGTTGCCCGGGCAGGCATTGGGGTCTGACTCCAGCGCACCGCGGTCCTCGCACGCGGAGAAAGCCGGCTCGTAAGCCGCCGAGCCTCCCTGTCCGTAGTACGGCGAGAAACGGTCGTTGAGCAGGCTGACATCCACACCCAGGCGCCAGGGGGAAGACAGCAAGCCCGGTGCGTCCACGATGAGGCGGTGCATGCCCAGGCCGGCCGTTGTCTGGAAGAACTGCGCCACGAAGGCCAGGCGGTAGGGCCGCTGGGTGCCATCGCCCGAGTCCACCACCATCAGCCGTGCGCCGTAGCCGAAGCCCTCATCGCTGTTGAAGTTGACCAGCGGCAGACCCTGCACGCCCCAGCCCGTCCGGGGCGCTTGGGCGGGCGCGGACGCGGGCACTGGAGCCGGCGCGCTGCTGGGGGCCTCGAGGGCTTCCTTGGGGGCCTCCTCTGCCCACGCGGGGGTGGTGGCCAGGGCGGCGGTCAACACGACTGCCCACGTCGTCCGAGTCGGATACATGGATGACTCCAGGTACGTCAGGGCCGCAGCAGCCAGGCCACGGCGAGTCCGAGGTAAGTGCCCACGGCGTAGCCCATGATGCCGGTGGTGAGGCCGGACACCATGAGCTCGCGGTTGCGCAGCGCGCGCGCCACCGGGCCGATGAAGGGCGGACCGAAGATGGTGGCGGTGGAGGTGATGAGGGCGGTGTCCGCGTCGATGCGGAAGAGAGCGGCCAGGGCGAAGTGGAGCGCCACGGCGAGCACCACCACGCTGGCGCAGAAGACGAAGACGAAGAGGCCCGTGTTCTGCATGCGGCTCGCGTCCGCGAGTGTGCCGACGGCCACGCAGAAGACGAGCAGTGCGTAGTCTCCCATCTCGTAGCTGCCCGGCAGCTCGCGCACGGTGGGCACGAAGGACGCGGCCAGGCTCAGCGAGGTGATGAGCAGCAGCACCACTGGCGCCTCCAGTGAGCCGAACACCAGGATCGTCCCTCCCACGGACACGCCCACGATGAGCGCGGCGAGGAGGAAGGCCAGGGCCATGCCGCGCATCCTGCTCCAGGTGAGGCCCGGCCCCCGCTGAGCCTCCTGCGCCTCGTTGTCGTCCCAGCCGGTGGCATTCGGGAAGCGAGGCAGGAAGAGGAGGGCAATCCGCTGTGCCACCGTCACCAGGATGAGGAGGTAGATGGCGCCGACGACAATGTCCGCGGTGTTGAGGAGGATGAGGGTCTCCTCGCGGACCCGGAGCGCCAGCCCGATGGCGTTCATGTTGGCGGTGCCGCCCGTGTAGACGCCCACCAGCATGCCGGACATCTTCCACCACTCGTCCGAGCGGTCCGAGAGGGCGAAGCCCACGACCGCGGCGCTCACCATGGCGGACAGGCAGGCCAGTCCGAAGGACAGCAGCGTGGGACGCGCGAGCCGCAGCCACCGGGGGACGTTGGTGGTGAAGAGGA
Organism: Archangium lansingense; assembly: GCF_026626635.1. Classification (GTDB taxonomy): domain Bacteria; phylum Myxococcota; class Myxococcia; order Myxococcales; family Myxococcaceae; genus Archangium; species Archangium lansingense. Next base: position 10,029,614 of record NZ_JAPNKA010000001.1, on the reverse strand, counting down.
GCAGGGGGATGGCGAGGGGCACGGCGGCCTCGCTCACCGAGAGGCTCAACCGCTCCTGCAACCCGAGCCCCGGCACGTTGCCCAGGATGATGCCGAAGGCGTAGCAGACCACCACGGGGCCTACCCAGGCCACGGGCTTGAAGTAGCGCGCGGCGAGCAGGGCGAGCCCCGGGAAGCCCACGAGGGCGAGGACTTGGAAGAGCCCCGTTGTATTCATGAACTCACTCCTGCTCGGAGGCGTCGTACAGCCCGTCCATGAACTGGAGGATGAAGCCCTCGGCGTCCTTGGGGTCGGGGAGGGCGCCCAGCATGCCGTACATGGCCGCGCTGCCATCCGGGGCGGGCTCACCGGAGGCGAGGCTGGCGGCGCACGCGCGCAGGTCCGCGAGGAAGGGCTCCACCACTGCGGCATGCGCGGGCGTCACCATCAGATGCAGCGCGGGAGGCATCATCTGCCGGTCCAGCTTCCAGCCGCGCGCCTCCATGGCATCGCCCAGCGCGTAGACGTCCAGGGTGTCCGAGGTGAAGGCGAAGACGCTCAGTGGGGGCCGACCCAGCAACCGGAGCCCGGGGACGGCGGCGATGCCCTCGCGCAGCGCCTTCGACGTGTCGAGCACCGTGCGGGCCAGCCGCAGGTAGCCCTCCTCGCCGAGGTACTTGAGGATGGCCCAGGCCGCGGCGATGGCGCCACCGGGGCGGGTGCCGGCCATGGAGGGCGAGGCGTAGATGCCGCCGCTCCAACCGGCGTAGGTGAAGAACTGGTGCCGGCGCAGCTCGGGCGTGCGGTAGAGCACGATGGAGGCGCCCTTGGCGGCGTAGCCGTACTTGTGCAGGTCCGCCGAGAGGCTGGTGACGCCGGGCACGGCGAAGTCGAAGTCGGGGATGTCATGGCCGAGCCGCTTCGCGAAGGGCAGGAGGAATCCGCCGAGGCAGGCATCCACATGGAAGAGGACGCCCTTCTCCTGGGCCATGGCGGCGAGCTCGGAGATGGGGTCCATCACCCCGTGCGGGTACGAAGGCGCCGAGCCGACGACGAGCACGGTGCGCGGGCCGATGGCGGCGCGCATGGCGTTCACATCCGCGCGGAAGTCGGGGGCGACGGGGACGTTGATGGGCTTCACCCCGAAGTAGTGGGCGGCCTTCTGGAAGGCGGGGTGGACGGAGGCGGGCAGCACCATCTCCGGCTCGGTGATGCCGCGTTCGGCGCGGGCGAAGTCGCGGGCCGTCTTGACGGCCATGAGGATGGACTCGGTGCCTCCGGACGTCATCGTCCCCGCGGCGGTGTTGCCGTGGAAGAGCTCTGTGGCGATGGCGAGCACCTCGGCCTCGAAGCGCCTCAGGCTGGGGAAGGCCAGGGGGCTGAGGCCGTTCTCGGACATGAACTCGGTGTAGGCCTCGGCGGCGATACGGCGGATGTCCTCGCCCGCGTTGTAGACGAGGCTCCACGTCCGTCCCTCCTGCCAGCGCGCATCTTCGGTGCGCATCGCGCGCATCCGCGCGAGCACGTCCTGATGGGACAGACCCTGGGTAGCCAGGCGGGGGCTCTTCGACATCGCAACTCCGGGAGTAGGGGAGAAAGGCTGCTCCCAGCACTATAGGTGAAAGGCCGTGGAGATTGCTCCCGGCCTCCGAGCCCCGGCACGCCCCGCTACAGCCGTGCCGGCCTCCCTTCGCTCACCGCTTCCCGGCCTCGCCCTCGCCCTTCTTCTCCGCGGGGACGGTACGGGCGGGGGTCTCGATCTCCGACTTGATGAGGCGGAAGTCGACGCGGCGGTTCTTGGCGCGGCCGAGCGCGGTGGCGTTGGTCGCGATGGGCTTGGACTCACCGAAGCCCTTGGCGCGCAGGCGGTGGGCCTCGATGCCCTTGGAGACGAGGTAGTCCAGCACCGACTGGGCGCGCCGCTGGGACAGGTTCAGGTTGAGGGTGTCGGAGCCGACGTTGTCGGTGTGACCCTCGATGAGGACGGGCCCGAGCTCGGGGTTGCGGTCGAGCACGATGGCCACCTCGTCGAGCAGCTTGAGGGACTGCTTCTGGATCTTGGCGGAGCCTGTCTCGAAGAGGATGTTGCCCTTGATGCGGATGCGGTCCGACTCGATGACCACGAGTGGCGGGTTGTCGATGGGGCAGCCATCGGCCTCGGGAGTACCGGACTGGTCGGGGCACGTGTCGACGTTGTCGGGCACCTCGTCGCCGTCGGTGTCCGGGCAGCCGTCATAGCCCTGGGGGCCGACCATGAAGGGGCAGAGATCCTGGCCGTCGGGCACGCCGTCGCCATCCGAGTCACCGCAACCGCCCTTGGCCTTGTCGCCAGCGGAGTTGGGGCACTGGTCCTCGCCATCTGTGATGCCATCGCCGTCGTTGTCCGGGTCCGGGCAGCCGTCGGAGTCGCCGAAGCCGTCCAGATCCTCGGCTTCCATGGGGCACCTGTCGCGCGAGTCGGGCACGCCGTCGCCATCGGAGTCGACGAAGGTCTCGTCGTAGCGCAGGGCGAAGATGACGCGCAGCTCTTCGCGGCCGTAGCCGCTGCCGAGCGTCACGCCACGGCCCACGTCCAGCTCCAGGCCCCAGCCGCCGTAGATGCGGGCGCGCACGCCGCCGAGCACGCTCCAAGGCGTCTTGAGGGAGTCGGCCTGGCTGAAGTTGAAGGGCGCAGAGGCGGGCGTGGCCAGGTGCATCTCGGCGATGGCCTGCACGTCGGTGAGGCGGCCCACGTTGGGCAGGTCCACCACGGCGCCAGCGCCGAACGTCACCTCGTTGCCGACGTAGAGATTGAGGTACTGGGCATGCTGCGGGCGCAGGCGCATGCCCAGGTTGCCGAGCACGCGCACCGGGCCGAAGGCGCGCTCCACGGCGATTCGCGGAGCCAGCAGCACGCCCTGCTCCCCGAGGAAGCTGTCGCCATTCCCAGTGGGCAGGCGCACCTCGGCGGAGAGGGCGACGCCGACGGGGAACTCCTCGGGCAGCAGAAGGAAGAGCCGGGGTTGGAGCCGCACGTCGCCGAAGCCGGTGCTGCTTACGCCGGCGGCGCCGGGGAAGTCCGGGGCATTGAGGGCGTCGCGCAGCAGCTGGAAGCCGTCCCCCTGCGCGAGGGTGAAGGGCACGTCCGCGGCGAGCTCCAGCCGGCGGTGCAGCTGCCAGGCGAAGAGCGCGTGGGCATCGAGCCGGTAGGGGATGAGATCTCCCAGCTTCTCGTCGCCGAGCTTGAGGGCGAGGATGCCGCGGTTGTAGTCGAAGAGCAGGGCACCCCGGAAACTGCCAGCGGGCTCGGCCGTGGCGCCGTCGAGGGCGATACCGCTCTTCTGGGCAGGGGTGGCCTTCAGCGGCACGGCGTCGAAGCCGCGCGCGAAAGGATCATGGTCCGCCTGCGCTGCGACACCGGCCAGCAGCAGGCACACCACTGCGAGTCGGGTTGCTGCGCTTCGCAAGGACCGCTCCCAGGGAGAGGCCCGGAAATTCGGGCCTTCGTATGGGTCGGCTCATACCACCCACTCCCGGGGGGCGAAAGAAAACCCCCGCGAGAGTGCCTGCTTGCTACAGCCGTGCGCTACTTCTCCATGAAGGATTGCGCGGGCACGATCTGGATGGCGTCGGCCCGGATGGGCAGCGGCCAGGTGATGATGGCCTTGTCCTCCTCCAAGAGCGCGGGAGCCTTGGGCGAGGCGTAGGTGATGGGCGAGGCCGGCTGCTCCTCGAGCAGCTTCGCGAGCTCCTGGGCCTCCTGGGTGACGAAGGCGAAGTTGAGGGCCTCGGGACGCAGCTGCCGGCGGACGGCGGCGTGCACGGACTCGGGGGTCATCTTCTCGAGCGCGGCGCGGTACTGCTCCAGGAGGCCGGGCGTGCCGTAGAAGAGCGAGTCGATGGCGTAGCCGAGCCGGCGCTGATCCGTCTGCTCCCACAGGCGGGTGTAGCCCAGGAGGAAGCCGCGGCTGAGCTCGAACTTGTCCTGCGGAATCCCCTGCTTCACCAGCCGGTCGAGGAAGTAGAGCATGCCGCGGGTGGCGAACACGCCATTGGCGGGCACCACGGGGCGGATCCACAGGGTGATGTCCTGCTGGGTGCGCGCGATGTTGGTGCGGTTGTAGGTGGTGCCGGGCTGCTCGATGAAGTGCTCGGCGTAGGCGTAGTCGCCGTAGTTGAGACCGCGCTTCTCGCGCAGCTCGTTGAAGAGGACGCCGGAGGACTGGCGGTGCTCGCCGAGGTACGAGAGGGCGAGGGCCACGGGGAAGAAGTCCGGATCTCCACGGCGCAGGGACGTGACGTAGCCCATGGAGACGGCGGTGGAGAGGGTGGGCTTCTGCACCACGAGGACGTGGCCTCCGGTGGAGGGCACGGGAGGCAGCTCCACGCGCGGAGCGCCGGTGGCCGGGAGTGCGGACAGGCGGGAGACGACGGTCTTCTGGAGCGCCTCGTCCACGGGGCCCGCGAGGCCGATGACGAGCCGGTCCTGGGTGAAGACGCGTGCGGCATGGGCCTTCACGTCCTCCAGGGTGAGGGCCTCGAGCGCCTTCTCGGTGCCGCCCACGAAGTGAGCGTAGGGGTGGCCCTGGAAGAGGAGCGAATCGAGCGCCACCTTGCCGAGCAGCTCGTCATTCTCGCTGCGCAGCCCGTTGCGGACGTCGCTGAGGGCACGTGCGCGCAGCCGCTCGAACTCCTGGGGCGAGAAGCGCGGCTTGAGCAGCACGTCGGTGAAGATGTCGAGGAAGCGCGGCAGGTGGTCCTTGTGGACTCGGCCGGCGAAGACGGTGAACTCCTTGTCGGTGGAGGAGCTCAGCTCGGCGGCCATGGGGAAGAGCACGTCGAGCAGCTGGGCCGAGCTGAGGCTCTGCGTGCCGCCCTCGGAGAGGAGATCCGCGGTGAGGGAGGTGATGCCCTCCTTGCCCTTGGGGTCATCCACCGAGCCCGAGTGGAAGACGAGCCGGAAGCTGACGATGGGGCTGGCCGGGTTGGCCTGGACGACGAGCTGCAGGGGCTCGGGACGCTTCAGGGGCGCGGCGGATACGGGCGCGGGCGCTGGGGGCTCGGCGGGAGCCTGCGCTTGCTCGGCCTGGGGTGGGGGCGCCTCGGGAGCGGGCGCGGTCTGAGAGGTGGTGGCACAGCCGCCGAGGCACAGCACGGCGCAGAGGGCGAGGGAGCGGGACATGAGGGGACGCATCAGTTCTGGCCTCCGGCCTTCTTGGGGGTGAGGGTGAGCTGGGTGCGGTTGGCGGCGGTGAGGTACTTCTTGGCGAAGGTGACCAGATTGGCCGGCGTCACCTCGGAGACCTTCTGGTAGTGGCGGCCGAGCGCGTCCGGCGTGCCGAAGATGCCGGCGTACCAGGAGAGCTGGGTGGCCACGGACTTGGCGGTCTCCATGTTCATGAGCAGCCCGTAGCGGGTGTTGCTCTTGATGGCCTCGACGCGGCCGGCGTCCACCTTGCCGGTGGCGAGCTCCCTCACGGCGGCATTGAAGGCGTTGCGGACGGCGTCGCGGTTTCCCTCCTCCTGGAGGACGGCGACGAGGCTGAAGAGGTGCGGGTCGCGGTGGATGGAGAAGTCGCTGCCAATGTGCTGGGCGAGCTGCTTGTCCAGCACGAGCTCTTTGTAGAGCGGGCTGGTGGGGCCGACGAGGTAGTCGGCGAGCACGGTCTGGATGGCGGCGTCGGAGGTGTCGAGCCGGGCGGCCGGGGTGCGCCAGGCGAACATCTGGCGAGGCTGGGTGCTCTGGGGCCAGTCGATGTGGACGGAGCGCTCCTTCGTCTGGGGCGGCTCGGCGGGCACGTTGACGGTGGCGCTCTTGCGGTCCCACGGGCCGTAGTGCTTGCGCACCGCCTGCATGAGCGTGTCGTCGTTGAAGTCACCGACGACGATGAGGATGAGGTTGTCCGGGGTGTACCAGCGCTCGAAGAAGGTGCGGCTGTACTGGTAGGCCTGGGGCATGGCCTTGACGTCGTCGTAGTAGCCGAGCGTCGTATGCCCGTAGGTGTGCTTGGTGAAGGCGGTGCGGCCGAGCTCCTCCTCGATCTTCAGGTAGGGCTGGGCGGCGTTCTTGTGGTACTCGCCGAGCACGGCGAGCGCCTCGGTCTGGAAGGAGGGCTCCGAGTACTCGAGGTTGCGGAAGCGGTCGGCCTCGATCTCCACCAGCTTCTCCATGCCGGCGGCGGGCCCGTACGAGTGGTAGACGGTGATGTCGTCGGAGGTGAAGGCGTTGTCGTCGTAGCCGTAGGTGCTGATGACCTTCTCGCGCTCGCCCTCGGGGAAGTTCTTCGTGCCCTTGAACATCATGTGCTCGAAGAAGTGGGCGAAGCCCGTCTTGCCCGGCTCCACTTCATTGCGCGAGCCCACGCGCACCACGGTCTGGTAGGCGATGAGACCCGGCGAGTTGAAGGGCACGCGGACGACCGTGAGCCCGTTGGGCAGGCGATCGACCTTCATGGGGTAGGGGAAGAAGGGGGAGGCGGCCTGCTCGGCGGCCGCGGCGGGGAGTGCTGCTCCCAACAGGAGGAGCAGGAGGGGGATGAACCGTCGTTGCATGCGTGTCCTCAGGTCGCTGAAGCACCCACGAGGTGGGGGCCAGGGAACGGCGCAGCCTACTTGCTATTCCCACGAGCGGGCGGGCGGAGGTGGGCGGCCGTTGGAGGACGACAGCGCGAGGTGTCAGAAGGATTGACCGGGCGCCGTCAGCGGTTAAGGTGGATGGAGCAACGAGGAAGTGAGCGCAGTTGAAGTGCCCGAAGGGGGCGACCTGGTTTCGACGGGGGCATGGAAGTTCGAGACGCGTGCCGAGCTTGTCAGTTGCTCGTAAAACCACCGACACAGACACAAAAGCCAACGACAACGTTGAGCTCGCGCTGGCTGCCTAACTAGCAGTTTCCTAGTGCGCGGTCCTCCCGCTCTCGGCCCGTGGGGTGGGGCAGGACCGTCATAATGCGGGCTGGCCGTCGAGGGTGCCTGGACTCTCGGCGGTGAGATCATCCAGGACCGGCTCACAGAATCCCGTCCGTGGGAGTCTGGGGGACGTAACAAATCGCGGACTACGCACGTAGGGTCAAAGGACGGAAGGCTTTCGGACGCGGGTTCGATTCCCGCCGCCTCCACTGGATGTAGCAAGGCCCCGGCCGCCATCAGGCGAGCCGGGGTTTTCTTTTTCTGCGGAAGCCGCCAGTGGCAGCCGGGCGAGCTGGCCGCGCTCGTGGCGCTGGACCTTGAGCTTCGCCACCTCGGCGCAGAGGGCCTCCCACGGGAACGTGGTGTAGAGGTCGATGGTGTTGCCACTCTTGCGCGGGGTGTGCGTGCAGAGTTCGAGGATGTCCTTCCGCGCGCCATCCGTGCGGGCGAGGGAGATCATCGTCCGGCGCAGGTCATGGCCTCGTCGGTGCCGCAGGCCGAGTGCCTCCATGTCCTTCACCAGCCGCTTGTAGGATCGTAGTGCTTCCAGCGAAGACCGGCGGCCGCCCCGTGCCGGAGCGCCGCGATGCCTTGGAGGGCGTAGAGCACCTGCCGGTCGGGCGGGACTCGTGAATCGGAGATGAGCATCTCCAACTCGTCACGGGTGAAGATCGCAGTGGCTCGCCAGGTCGGGGCCTTGTCCACGTAACCGGGGCAAGCCCACTTTCATCGAGAGGTGGGCCTGCCCACCGTGGCCACCATCTTCGCGTGGGCAATGGCGCTCAGGCTCTCCTTCCGGAGGAAGTGCTCCTTGCGGATGCGCAGGACCCTCCGCTCCGCGTCCTCCAGCATGTCCCATGCTTCTCGGGCCCGGCGGGGGAAGAGGTGGAGCGATTGCACGTAGAGGCAGGCGATGTGGACGCGCAGCGCGAGGTTGGAGAAGCCGAGCCGTTGGACACGGCGAAGCCACTGGCCGAACTCCTCCCACGGCATGTCGAACGAGTACGCCTGAGAGACGAGATCCTCCGCGATGCTGCGCCGGGTCTGCTGACGTTCAACCTCGGTCTTCGCCTCGCGCAACCACCGTTTCTCCAGCTCCAGCAATGCGCGCTTGATCTCCTCGTATGGGGCGTCGGCCTTCAGCAGCTTCACGAGGAGCTGGTCCTTTTCCTGCCCGCGAGCCAGCCCGCGCTCTTTTCGTGTGCGTCGCATGGTTACGCTCCCGGACAGGGCTTGTCGTTGGCCTCCTTGGGCCATGACCCGTAGCGCATGCAGGCTTCGAAGCACGCCTTGCACTGCGTCTCGCCCCAGACCCGGCCCTCGATGCTTCCACCGCCAGCATCAATGCACCTGTCGTAAGCCGGTGTGCAGATGTCCTTGCGCCACTTCTCCTTCTCCTGGCGGGTCGGGAGCTTGGGAACCGCGGCATTGAATCGCTCAGCCGACTGCGGCGGGGGTGTCACACCACACCTCTCATACTGGCCGGGGTTCATCTTCAGGCAGCAGGTGGCGGTGCTGTCCGTCTGGTTGCACTCGACGTCCGCGAGCGCCGCGTCCGCCCCCGCACACCCCGAGGTCAACACTACCGTGAGGATGGCCGCCATGAACGGGGTGAATGAGCTGCCCGATCTCTAGGTCCCAAGAAGCGCATGAGCCCCTCTCACGGTTGGTTTCCATGCGATATCTTGGCCAAGCCTCCAAAACCTTCAATCCAGATAAGACGCCAATTCTTCGCGGTGTGGGGTTATCAACACCAACGACAGCTCCCCCATCCGCCCCACGGGTCCTGACGGTCTTCTCTTCAAGGGACCCGAGAAACGCTACATCTTCATCGCCCCCTTACTGGACGCGCATGACCCCATGGCCATCGCCCGGCGCACTTCCTTGCAGGGGGAGAGCGTTCCGTGCCTTGTCATCATCAAGCGCGTGGAGATGCCGCCCGAGGACGAGCGCCGCCAGCGGGCCGTGGTGGAGGAAGTGCAGCTCGCAACACGGCTGCACCACCCCGGCATCGCCCAGGTGTACGAGCTGGCGGAGCACCAGGGCGAGCCCTACGTGGTGATGGAGCACTCCCCGGGCCTCTTCCTGGCGACGGCCATGGAGACGGCGCTGCTGCTGGGCAGGACGCTCGCACTGGCCCATGCCGTCTACATCGCCGCCGAGGTGGCCGACGCGCTCCACTACGCCTGGAACAGCCAGGACGAGGAGGGCCGACCGCTGCACGTTGTACACCGGGCGGTGAGCCCCATGAGCATCCGGCTGGAGTCCAGCGGCCGGGTGAAGCTCACCGACTTCGGCGTGGCGTACTCGCGGATGGTCGGACGGCTGGACACGCCCTCCAAGGTGCTGCGCGCGGAGCTGGACTATGCCGCTCCCGAGGTGATGCGCCACCAGGAGCCCGATGGGCGGGCGGACCTCTACTCGCTGGGCATGGTGCTGCTGGAGATGCTGTCGGGCCAGTACCCGCTGGACTCACCGGACGTGAGGCTGCCGTTCGGCGAGTCCCCGGAAGCAATCCGGTACAACGCCCGCGTGCGCGCCGAGCGTCCCACTTGGACGAGCGTGGGGGAGCTGGCCGACCGCATCCTGAGCTTCGGCCCGGAGGACGTGGAGCGCGTGGCCCGGAAGGTGCCCGAGCCGCTCAAGCGGATTCTCCACAAGGCCCTGCGCGGCAACCCGGACGAGCGCTACCAGAGTGGCGGTGAGATGAGGGACGAGCTGTGCGCATGGCTGAGTGGCCAGGGCAAGCGGTTCGGACGCTCCAGGGCAGCGGCGGAGCTGCGAGCCCTCGACCGCGACAAGCCAGCTCCCCAGGAGACAGGCGCCTTCCCCATCGAGAAGGGCGTCCTGCTCACTCCCGAGGAGGAAGCCACGGCCGAGGAGGAAGAGATGGAGCGGAGCGAGTGACCATGAAGAACAGCACGCACCTGACGAAGAAGAAGCTGACCGTCCACCTGGGAGAAATGCTGAAAGAGGCCCGGCTCAAGGCCGAGCTGACCCAGGCGGACGTGGCCGAGCGCGTGGGAGTGGTCACCGAGGTGTACGGGCGGATGGAGCGGGGCCACCTGACGCCCAGCGTCCTCACCCTGCGCAAGCTCTGCATGGTGTTGCGGGTGGATGCCAGCGCCGCCCTGGGACTTCAAGCGGGCGAGGCGGCGGCTTGGTTGAAGGAGTCCGAGCCCACCCCGGAGGAATCGCCGCAGATGCGCCGCCTGCTGCGCACCCTGCGCCAGTTGGACGACAAGCAGCTCAGCGCTGTCGGTTACATGGCGCGCAGCCTCGTGCAGCCCGAGGCCCGTTAGCTCTCGCCTGAGAGGTTGGTGTCGGCCGTCTCCAGCAGCTTGCGCAAGAGCGCCAACCTCTCCGGCGGCCATCCCTGCAAGATGTGGATGATGCGGCTCAGCTCCGGGTGCTCACCGGCCTCGGGTGGAGGGGTCGGCACCGTTGCCTCGTGGGCCTGAGTACCCAGGGACAGGAGCGCATCCGAGGAGATGGCCAGGGTCTCGCAGATGCGCCGCAGCGTGGGCACGCTGGGCACCATCGCGCCCCGCTCGACCCGGCCGTAGACGCCGGGCTTCAGGCGCACCTTCTTGGCCACCTCCGCCTGCGTGAGGCCCATCCGCAGGCGAGCAGCCCGGGCCGCGTCCCCCAGCGCGTGTCGCAGCTTCTCGTCCATGGTGTCCGTCTATCGGAAAGAGTAGGGGAGCGCGATATCCAGCCTGGTGGAGCAGTGATTCGCAGAGAAACCTGGGTCGCTCCCGTGCCGGGGCCAGGCTCGTGGGCGGCGAGGGCAGTTGCACGTGTCCCGATATCGAGCGTACCCCACCAGAAGCCGTCAGGTACGCCAGCACCCGCCGCCTGCCCCCACACCTGTGGCAAGTGAAGACGTCCACCGCGAATGTCCTGCGCAGCAGCCCCGCCCAGTCTACTGGCGGCGTCCTCTCCTTCCTCCGCTCCTGCCTCGCTCCTGCCTCGCTCCTGCCTCAGGCGCCACGCTCGCCTCCTCTGCTCCTACCTGGGGGCGCGTCACGCTCCTCTCCTCCGCTCCTGCTTGGGGGAACGCAGAGGGGACGCGGTCATGTGTTCTCCAACCAGCTACGGCACCTTCACATGGCCACGCTCTCCACACCAGCCTCCTGTTCAGAGCTTGGAACGCCGGAGGGTCGTTGTGGCGGAGTCGGTGCTCCTGGCGTCAAGCAGATCAGCAACTGGTTGAAGAGTCATATGAAGGGGCTCGTCCTGTGAGCGCCGTCAGCAGCGAGGGCTCGCTTCGCGGGCGCCGCCTCCGGGAGACATCCCATCACACCGCGACGACGGGCACTCCATCCCCCATTCGAGGTCTTCCCTTCCCGCATGCGCCGAGGAGTGCTCACATGGTCTGGCAACCGATTGCCGAAGGTGCGCTCCAAGAGCAGTTGTCTCGCACTGCCTTCGAGATTGCGGCCGCCCTGGCGGCTCGGGTGAATCCGGACAGCGATCCCACCTTGTGCAACGGTGCCGCGGGACAAGCGGTGCTTCATGCCTACTCGGCGAGAAGTCGGGAAGGGCTCGCGGATCGAACGCAAGCCGTGCGCCTGCTCGACCAGGCTGCCGAGGCGGTCGCCACGACCCCCATGCAGGCCGCACTGCACGGCGGGTTCGTCGGCGTCGCATGGGCGCTCACCCATGTGGAGGACGTGCTGGGCGGCGCTGGGGACGGCGATCCGCTCTCGGAGGTTGACGAGGTCCTGCTGCAGGCCCTGGCTCCATCGTCCTGGCCGGGCACGTACGACCTCATGGGCGGGCTCGTCGGCATTGGGATTTACGCGGTGGAGCGGCTTCCGCGCCCCTCGGGGGAGGCGATGCTGGCGCGGATCGTTCACCTGCTCGCCGAGCGCGCAGAGCGCACCGGCCAGGGCCTCACCTGGTTCACCGCACCCGAGTTGCTCAGCACGTATGCCCTCTCCGAGGCGCCCCGGGGATGGCACAACCTGGGCCTCGCTCACGGAGTTCCGGGCGTGATCGGGTTGCTCGGGTGCGCGGTGGCGGCAGGGGTCGAGGCGAAGACCGCTAGCGAGCTGCTGGACGGAGCCGTGACGTGGCTGTTGCGCCAGCGGCTGCCGGCGGGTTCTCCCTCGCTCTTCCCCCGCTGTTTGGGACCGGGGGTGGAGCCGGCTCCGGCGCGAGCCGCGTGGTGTTACGGCGATCCTGGAGTGGCGGCGGCACTGCTGGTGGCCGCCCGGTGCGTGGGGGAACCGGCCTGGGAGCGGGAGGCCCTGACGATTGCCCGGCACGCCGCGGCTCGCCCTCCCGGAGAGTCGGGCATCGCGGACGCGAGTTTCTGTCACGGGGCCGCGGGGTTGGCCCATCTCTTCAACCGGATGTATCAGTCGACCGGCGACCCCCTGCTTGCCCGAGCGTCCAGGCTATGGCTGGAGCAGACGCTCGCAATGCGCAGGCCCGGCTGCGGGGTCGGGGGCTATCTGGCCCGGGTGATGTCGGAAGCCGGCCAACCCGCCTGGGAGGCCGACCCCGGCATCTTGAACGGAGCGGCGGGGGTGGCCCTGGTGCTCCTGGCCGCCTGCACCTCCGTGGCACCCGAATGGGACCGGATGTTCCTCGTCTCGGCGAAGTCCCGTCCGCCACTGCGAGGGCGGCGCCGGCCGGGTTGTCTGTCAATGAATGGCTGATGTGTCTAGGGAAGGAGGTGAAATCATCATGGATGAGAAGAAGACCAAGAAGCTGGAGCTCCACAAGGAGACGGTCCGGCTCCTGGCCGACCGCCAGCTGGCGGCCGTCGCCGGGGGGTATCGATACCAAACGCAGAACATCACGTGCGACACGGGCAGTTCGACCTGTGCCAAGCAGTGTTGCTTTGAAGTCGCAGGCTAACGCTGACAGAGGAACAGCCGGAACCCGAACGCTGACAGGTTCGGGCCCCGGCTGCTCTTCACCTGACGAGGAGGGCGAGGCACCATGTCGAAGGCCACATCCGCGCCGCATCCCGAATGGAGGCAACCTTTCAGGCCCTCCGGTTTCTTCGCCCTCCGGACGCCACTGCTTCCCCTTGATGAATGGAGCTCCTGGAGCGCGGAGGCTCGGGCGCCGCTGGCAGTGGCGGGGGCAGCGGATGATCTTGAAGCCATCGTCGCAGCCGACCGGGTGCGCCTCCGCGCTCGCCTCTGGGAACTGCTGGATCGGCCCGAGGTTCGTGAGGCGCTCTTCCTGGCCACGCCCGACCTGTTCAGCCAGATGGACTCGTGGCTTCAGGCGCCCGACAGCAAGCGAGGACAGAAGGTGGAGCAGGCCCTGGTGCGCTACTTCACTCGGATGGCTGCGCGGCCTACCCCGTTCGGCCTCTTCGCGGGCTGCTCCGTCGGTCGGGTCGCCCAGGAGAGCACCCTGGCGCTCCATCCGCGAGAGGCCAACCGCCGCCACACCCGCCTCGACATGGATTACCTCTTCGCCCTCGCCGAGGCGCTCACCCAGGACCGGGCTCTGCGCGGCCACCTCACCTTCTGGCCCAACTCCACCCTTTACCGTGCCGCCGGGCGCCTGCGATATGCGGAGGCAAGGCTGAGCGGCCGGACCCGTACCTACCGCCTGGTGGCCGTCAAGGCCACGGAGTATCTGGAGGAGGTGCTCCGCCAGGCCTCCGCCGGCGCCCGCCTCGCGGAGTTGGTGGAGACGCTGGTCCGCCGGGATCCGGAGGTGACGCCGGAGGAGGCGGAGGCGTTCGTCCACGAGCTGGTGGACAGCCAGCTCCTCGTCTCCGAGCTGCTGCCGGGGGTAACCGGCCCCGAGGCGATTCACCACCTGATCGGCACCCTCTCTGCTCGACCGGAGACGCTCGCGATGGCCCATCGCCTGGAAGAGGTCCGCGCCTTGCTCGCCCGGACCGATGAGGCAGGGCCCGGTGCCGACCCGCGGCGCTACCTCGAGATCTCCGCCTCCCTGGCCGAGCTACCGGCCAAGGTGGAGCTGCCGCGGCTGTTCCAGGTGGACATGGTCAAGCCTGCGGCCGACCTGCGGCTGGGTCCCGAGGTGGTCCGAGAGCTCGCCAAGGGCGTACAGCTCCTCCACCGGCTGGCCCGCCCTCGCGGCGAGGACGAGCTGGCCCGCTTCCGGGCGGCCTTTCTCGCTCGCTATGAGGACCGAGAGGTTCCCCTGGCGGAGGCGCTCGACGAGGAGAGCGGCATCGGATTCGGCTCGGCCAGCGAGCTGGACAGGGATCCGTCGCCCTTGCTGGACGGACTGCCTTTCCCGGCGGTCGCGGAGAGTTCCGCCCCATGGGACACGCGCCAGGATGTCCTGCTCCGCAAGCTGTCCGAGGCGCTCCGCAGTGGAGCGACAAGGATAGAGCTGACGGAGCAGGATCTGGCGCAGATGGCATCCTCCATCGAGCCGCCACCGCTGCCGGATGCCCTCGCCGTCATGGCCTCCCTGGCGGCGCAGTCCCCCGAGGCCGTCGCCAGGGGGCAATTCCAGGTGTTGATTCACGCCGTGACAGGCCCCTCGGGCGCCCGGCTCTTGGGACGGTTCTGCCACGCCGACCCCGAGCTGCACCGCCAGGTGGCCAGCCATCTGGCGGAGGAGGAGGCGCTGCGGCCTGGCGCCCTCTTCGCCGAGATCGTCCATCTCCCCGAGGGGCGGGTGGGGAACGTCACGGCGCGCCCGGTGCTGCGCCGCTACGAGCTCCCCTATCTGGGTAGGCCCGCGGTGGAGGCTGCTGAGCAGATTCCCCTGACCGACCTCCTGATCTCGGTGGTGGGCGAGCGAGTCGTTCTGCGGTCGGCTCGGCTGGGGCAAGAGGTGCTTCCCCGGCTGTCTACCGCCCACGCTTACGGGCACCGGAACCTGGGGCCTTACCGCTTGCTGTGCAGCCTTCAGGGCCAGGAGACGGCGAATGGGCTCGCCTTTGGATGGGGACCGCTTGGCAACGCTCCCTTTCTCCCCCGGGTGGTCCATGGGCGGCTGGTGCTCTCCCGGGCGCGGTGGCACGTGACAGGAGAAGAGCTACGGGCACTCGGCGCTTCGAGCGGGGGTGCGCGGCTCACGGCCGTCCGGGCCTGGCGGGAGCGGCGCGGCTTGCCACGCCTCGTGGTCCTGTCTGACTTCGACAACGAACTTCCTGTCGACCTGGAGAACATCCTCAGCGTGGATGCCTTTGTCGATCTGGTGAAGAAGCGCCCCCAGGCAACGCTGCTGGAGCTGTTCCCTGGCCCGGAGGAGCAGCTCGCCCGTGGGCCCGAAGGTCAGTACGTCCATGAGCTGGTGATGCCATTCGTGCGAAGCGGCGCCAGTGTCGCTCGAGCACCTGGGCTCCGTCCCCCGCGAGCTTCGTCCCGTCCCAGTTCCTCCCCGGGCTCCGACTGGCTCTACGCCAAGCTGTACTGTGGCAACGCCACTGCGGACGAGGTGCTGCGGGCAGTGGTCCGCCCAGTCACCGCCCTGGCGTTGGAGGCGGGCATCGCCGACAGCTGGTTCTTCATTCGCTACGCCGACCCTGCCTGGCACCTTCGGCTGCGCCTCCACGGTGATGCTGCCCGGTTGCTGGGCGAGGTCATTCCCGCCCTCCGGGAGAAGGTGGCTCCTCTGCTGGCCGGCGGCCTGCTCCGGACATGGCAGCTGGACACGTACGAGTCCGAGCTCGACCGCTACGGCGGGCCCACCGGGCTTCCCCTGGCCGAAGCGATCTTCTTCGCCGACAGCGAGGCAGCGCTGGCGATCGTGGAGACATTGTCGGGCGACGAGGGGGCAGATGCCCGTTGGCGCCTGGCCCTGCTGGGCGCCCACCGCCTGTTGGTCGACCTGGGGCTCGACGCCGCCGCGCGGTCCCGGGTGAGCGCGGGGTGCCGCGATCGATTCGCCGCCGAATTCAGGGTGGACGGCCGGTTCAGGGGGGCGGTGGGAGACCGGTTCCGCCGCGAGCGTCCTACCCTCGAGGAGCTCCTGGATCCCGAGCTGTCCTCGGGCCACTGGCTGGCATCGGGTGCCGCCATCCTCCGTCGCCGGTCCGAGCAGATGGGGCCGGTTTGCCGGGCGCTTCGCGAGGCGGAACAGGCGGGCCGGCTCGACCAGCCCATCGAGGCGCTAGCGCCCAGCCTCCTGCACATGCACCTCAACCGGCTTCTGCGCTCTGCGCAAAGGGCGCACGAGGTCGTGCTCTACGATCTGCTGGCCCGCCACTACGAGTCGCAGGCGCATCGATTATCCAGCAGATTTGGTGACAACGCCTCCGCGCACCGCCCGGTAGGTACCGAAGCTAGGGTTTGTAGCGAAGCGCTCCAATGAGTGCAGCCAGGGCGGGAGGCGTCTGCCGCCGACTGGGGTGATAGAGATAGTAGCCGGGGAAGGTCGGAGACCACTTCTCCAGAATCCGCGTGAGCCGCCCGGCCTCGATATCAGCCGCCACCTCATCCTCGTAGATGTACGCGAGGCCGTGGCCCGCCAGGGCTGCCTCCCGGATCAGGTCGGTGTTGTTGAACACGAGGGGACCCTCGACGCGAACCTCGAAGGGCCGCCCCTTCGCCTCGAAGTCCCAGGCGTAGAGCCCGCCTGACCTGACGTGCCGGTAGTTGATGCAGCGATGGCCTGAGAGCTCGCGGGGCGGCGTATAGGCAGGATAGAGGCCGTGTTGAGGGGGAGGGCTGGTGCAGAGGGGCCGAGGAGGGCCGCTGACGGGTAGCGGCCGAGCTGTGAGCCGGGCCGGTGGAGAGGCCACGCAGCCTCCTTGGGCATGCCTGCCCAGGCCGCCCTCCCATGAGGGGCGCGGCAGGGGCATCAGGTCTCTTGGCTGTGGCGGCGTAAGCCTCAACACCAAGCGCCCTGGGGTGGCGCTCGCGCCGGGGTCAGGCTCGCACCTGCCGTGGGCAGTCCCAGGTGCTCCAAAGTAAGCCTCCGATCCAGCCCAGGTAGTGGAGGTGCTGGAGGGGTCGCAGAGTGCGCGGCGCGATGACGACGAACACAGCGACGACAAAGACGGAGCCGGCGTGGTTGGAAGCAGCGCGGCAGCCGAGGTGGACCCCGGAGGTAGCAGCAGAGGTGGTGCGAGCGTGGGAGGCGGAAGGAGGTACGCAGTCGGCCTTCATGCGCAAGTACGGGTTACCGCGCGAGAGGCTGCGCTTCTGGACGCGCAGGCGAGAGGGAAAGGAGGGAGCGCGGACGGCCATGGCCTTCGTGCCCGTGGAGGTGGCGCCCGCCGAGCGGAGTGAGGTGGGGCGGGAGCAGGGGGAGGCGGTGCAGGTGGAGGTGGGCGGGGTGAGAGTGAGAGTGGATGCGAGAGCCAGCCAGGAGTTGGTGGCGCGGGTGCTGCGGGCGGTGAAGGAGGTGCAGGGGTGCTGAGGCTACCGGAGGGGGTGAGAATCTGGGTGGCGACGCAGCCGTGCGACATGCGCAAGCAGGCCGACGGGCTGAGCGCGCTGGTGCAGGGCAGTCTTGGGCAGCAGCCGAAGTCGGGCCACCTCTTCGTCTTCTTCTCGAGGAGAAGGGATTTCGTGCGCATTCTCTTCTGGGACGCCAACGGCTACTGCACCGTGAGCAAGAGACTGGAGGCGGGGCGCTTTCGGGTGCCGGCGCCCGTAGAGGGCCAGGCCGCGGTGCACCTGGAAGCGCGGCAGCTCGCGGAGTTGCTGTCGCTGGTGGAGGCCAGCAGCGCGGTACGGCGAGGCGAGGTGCATTGAGTCCGCGCTTGCGCGCCCGGCCCCACTTCGTGCATAGGCACGGTGCGCATGACTTTTCCCGTCACCATTGAAGAAGAGAGGGGCCAGCAGGAAGAAGCCCAGCCGACCGCCTTCGAGGCGGACGACATGGAGGCGGTGCGCGCCTACATGCTGCAACTGCTGATGGAGGGCCGCGGCGAGCAGGCCGTTGAGATGTTGTTGGGCCTGTTGGGTCGGCTGCGCGAGGAGCACAGCTCCACGACGGTGCGACTCCAGCAGGCGCTGCGGCAGCTGTACGGGCGGCGCAGTGAGAAGACTCCCGCCAGTCAGCTCCAACTCCTGCTGTCATTGTTCACCCAGCAGCAGTCCGCCGAGCCAGAGGCCGTGCCCGCCACCGTCGACGGTGCACAGGCAGCCGCCCCAGCGGCCCCGCCGGCCGACGCGCCGAAGAAGACGCCCAGACGCGCGCCCCTCCGCGGCGCCCAGGCCCTGCCCGCGCACCTGGAGAGGCGCGAGGTGCTGGTGCAACCCGCGGCCGAGGAGTGCGTCTGCCCGGGTTGCGGTGAGCAGAGGCAGCCCATGGGCGAGGAGGTAAGCCAGCGACTGGAATTGGAGCCGGCGCGCTTCTACGTGCGGGTGGAGAAGCGCCCGAAGCTCGGGTGCCAGCGCTGCAAGGAGGGGGTGGCCGCCGCGCCCGCCGGTGAGGCGCCATTGCCGGGAGCGCTGCCCGGCCCGGGGTTGCTGGCGCAGCTACTGGTGGGCAAGTACCGCGACGGGCTGCCCCTGCACCGCCAGCAGGCCATTTTCGACAAACGCCACGGGGTGAGGCTGCCCGCCTCCACTCTGGGCGACTGGGTGGCGGGGGCCAGTGACTTGCTGGCGCCCGTGGTGGCGCTGCTCAAGCAGCGCACGCTGGCGGACGCCTTGCTGCACACCGACGACACCGGGGTGCGCGTGCTGGACAGGGACGACGCCCGCGGCATCAAGCGCGGACACCTCTGGCCGTACGTGGGAGTGGGCGGCAACGTCTTCGTGGAGTACACCCCCGATTGGAGTGGCACGGGCCCCCAAGGGGTGCTGGCCGACTTCCGGGGCTACCTGGTGGTGGACGGCTACAAGGGCTACCAGTCCCTCTTCGGCCCCACCTCTCCACGCATTGAGGTGGGCTGTTGGATGCACGCCCGGCGTGGCTTCGAGCGCGCATACGTGGCCGGAGACGCTCGCGGCGGCACGGTGCTCACGCTCGTGCAGAAGCTGTACGCCGTGGAGCGGCAGGCCCAGGACGCGGGGCTCTCCGCCGAGGCACGCCTTTGCCTGCGCCTCGAGCACAGCCGCCCCGTCTACGAGGAACTCTTCGGCTTGCTGGAGGAGTGGGCCCCGCACGTGCCCGCCAAGACGCCGCTGGGCAAGGCCATTGCTTACGCGCGCAACCGCTACCTCCCCCTGGGCCGCTTCCTCGAGGACGGACGCCTTCCGGTGGACAACGGCGAGGTGGAGCGCCTCATCAAGCTCATTGTCCTCGGACGCAAGAACTGGCTCTTCCTGGGCAGCGATGCCGCTGGCCACCGGGCCGCCAGTGTCTACTCCCTCGTGCTCAGCTGCTACCGGCTGGGCATGGACCCGTGGGCCTACTTCCGCGACGTGCTGCCCAAGCTCGGCGACACCCGCTTCCCCGCCTCCCGCCTCGCGGAGCTCCTCCCCGAGTCGTGGGCTCAGCAGCAGGCTCAGCAGCGATAGGCTTGTCGACGCGCCATCCATCACGCGGCCACCGTGCCATGCTCCTCGGTGGCCGACACCATGGGCTGGACCGGAGGCTTACGGTGCAGCCGCTCCGGTGCCTCGGGCTCAGGCTGAGAGGGAGGAGGGGAGGTGCGGGCGAGTGGAGACTCCTCGCCAGGCCCTCCGGCCACCGCGGGCCTCGTGGCCTCATGCGGCGTGTAGTGCAGGCTCATCCCCCGGCCGGGCGGTGGCCCCAGCGACGCACAGGCGTTGGACAGCAGGGCCAGGGCGAGCAACAGCCCCGTTCCTCTGGCCCCTGGCGAGTCAGCGCGCATTGTCCACCCCCAGGCCCACAGAAGCGAAGGCGCCCGGGCGCAGCGCGCCCACGCCTTCGGGAAATAGCAGCGTGCCGCCCGTACCCAGCGCGTACAGGCGCCCTCCGGGGAAGCGCCAGCGCACCTCCGCAGCGCCCAGGTAGCGTGCCCCGGGCTGCCCAAGGCCCACCGCCAGGCCCTTCACGGCCACCTCGAGGCTGCGGCCGAAGAGTTGCACCGCCACACGCCCGTCCACGTCGAAGCGGCCCCAGGTGAAGGCCTCGGCGGCGAGCGAAAGCTGCAAGTGCTTCTGCAGCCCGCCATAGCGCACGGAGTCCCACCCCACCACCGTTTCACCGTAGAGGGAGAAGCCGTCAGGGAAGGGCGCCTCGGAGAGCGGCACGCCCTCGGGGCCCGCGGCCCGGAAGCGCGCCAGCTCGTAGTCCGGGCCGAAGTACCCCTGGCGGAAGCCACCGCGCTGCGCGCGCACCTCCAGCCGCAGCGTCATGTCGAGGGTGGGCGTCACCGCATCCGCGCCCGCCCCCACCACCGCGCCCCACGCGCCGCCCTGGCCCGGCCGTCCGCCCCAGCCGGCCAGCAGGTGCGCTTCAAAACCGGGGCGCACCACCACCACCGCCGTCCCGTCCAGATGCGCCAGCGTCACTGGGGGCGCACGCCCTCCGGCCATGCCCCAGTCATGCACGGCGGAGAGCGCCAGCGTGTAGCGCCCGCGCTGCCTGGGCCTGCTGAAGAGGAGGTGTTGCACGTCCAGCGCGACTTCCGCACCCATCAGCCGCGCGCCCAGCACGTCCGAGGCGAAGGCCTCCGTGTAGAGAGGCCCCAGCGTGCCGGTGAGGAAGGCGCCCGCAGGGTGGTAGTCGGGGTTGGTGCGGTTGGAGTAGCGGCGGACGAGGTGCGCCGACAGGAGGCTGTAGCTCTCCAACCCGCCCACCCACAGCGCCACGGGCGCGTTGTCCGAGCCCAGCTTGAGGCCGCGCACGAGCTGCCCCCAGTCCGAGAGGCTGTCCCAATCCTCCCGACGCACGAGGGCGGCGCCCTCACCGCCACGCCACAGGCGCAGCCGCACGGGGGCTCCCAGGTTGACGCCGAGCTCCTCGCCCCCGTCGAGAATGAGGGTGGGCTCCACCAGGGCGAAGCCCTCCGCCGCGCCCATGCCTTCACGCGGCAGCAGCGCCAGCCCGGAGGCCTCCATTCGCGAGAGGTATCGCCACTTCCCAGCCGGGGAGGCCGACAGCAGTGGCTCTGAGGTCCCAGCCGGTGGGGTGTCGGGCCCTACTGCCTGGGAGAGCAGCAGCATTACCAGCAGCGTGGCCGTCATCAGCGCCTCCGGTGGGGACTCCCATTCTAGCGGACGCCCCCGACAAATCCGGACAGCCGAGAAAAGACGGGTGAAAGTGACTCGATTACCCAGCTTGGTGAGTCCAACCACTCAAGCCACCTGGGCGACTCAATGGAGCTGCGGAGCCCTCGCCAACGTGCCGCGTCCCCGTGGCCTCCGAGGCGGGGCCCACAGAGTACCTGCTGCATCCTGAGGAGGGCTCCCGACCCAGCAGCTTGACTGGCGTACCCGCATTTCCATGTAATTCCGGAGCGACGGCTCGCACGCCGCGTCGCCTCTGGAGGTGCGCCGTGTCAACCCGTCTTGTCGGCCCGCGCCCACTTGGCGCGCGGCTGCGCCCCCTTCTGGGCGGCTGGTTTCTCCTCTTCCTCTTCCTCCAGTCCGCGTGCGCTACAGGCACCCCACCCGGCAGCCTCCTCGTTGGCTACCGCTACGAGTCCCTCACGCCACCGCCGGCTCCCAAGCAGCGCGTGGCCAGCGCGGTGGAGCCCGGGCTCGAGTCCGCCACCGTGTACGTGGTGGACTTCATGGAGCCCGGCAACGTCGCCACTCGGCCGGTGCCCATCCCCAGGGCCGAGTTCCAGCAGGCCTTCCAGCGGCTCGCTCGCGATGTGCGGCTGAAGCGGAAGTCTCCACGTGAGGCCGCCCACGAGTTGCTGAGTCTCGTGGCGACGAAGCCGGACGACCCATGGGTGACCATGACGGGTTATTGGGAGGTGGAGCAGCACCACCGCGCGGCCCCCACCTGGACGCCCCTGCGTCAGGACGGCCCGGTTGAGCTCATTCCAGAGGCCGAAGCAGCCCTCAAGCAGAAGTACCTCAAGTGGTGTGAGAGACAGGGCGGCGGCGACTGCCTCGGCCTGCTGGACGACGGGCCCTATTTGCGCGCCGATGATCGGCGGGCATTTGCTCTGGCCCTGGCCTTTGGCACGGTCCTTGAGGAGACGCGCGATGCACTGAAGGCCGAGTTGCTGGACGTGCAGATGATTGTGTCCATGGTCGTCTGGACGGTGGCCCTCTACTGCATGATGTGGGTGGTGCCCGAGCCGACGACCAAGGCCATTGCCGCCGGCATGACCCTCCTCCTGGTGGGCTACCTGGGTCTCAACACGGTGTACGGCCTCATGGACGGGTGGGCCCGCATGGCCGACACGGCGCACCACGCCACCACCTTCGAGGAATTGCGCACGGCGGGCGAGGAATTCGGCAAGGTGCTGGGCGAGGACGCAGCGCGAGCCATGATTCTCGCCGTATCCACACTCGCTGGACACACGCTGGGGCAGGTGGTGGCCCGGGTGAAGTCGCTTCCGCGCTTCAACCTCGCGGGCGCGCAGTTCGAGGCGCAGGGTGGCGCCGCTGTCATGGGGCGCCTGGAGGCCACGGAGGCGGCGCTCGCGTCGGAGGGGGCCTTGGCCAAGGCGGTGGCGGCGGCGGAGACGGTGGCCACCTCCCCGCAGGGCCCCATGGCCGTGGTGATGCTCAAGAAAGGGACGGGCAGTGGAGCGGGAACAGCCCCTGGAGGCCGCCCCGCCGAAACCGTCATTCGTCACCGAGGCGGCAACCGGCAGGTGGAACTCAGCGACGGCCAGCGCTGGCACCTGCCACGCGGCAAGTCGGCTGCGGACATTCCCGCCGAGGACAAAGTGGGCGACATGCTCCAGGAGGCCGTCACCCGGGCAGCCGAGAAGTGGGGGCCCCACAGACTCACGCCGAACGAAAAAGACGCCGTAGAGCAGGCCATGAAGAAGGGCGAGTACTGGCTGGCGCGGCTATTGGAACGCGAGGCCCGGGGGCGCTTCGTGGAGGACGAAGTCAGCAAGCAGTTCAAGCATCTCTTCAACTTCAGCCGAAACAAGGGAGTCGATGTGGAAGTCCCGGGGGGCTACAAGTACGAGATTCTCTCCGGCACGGACTCGAACCTGGCGCGCCATGGCCGGCGCATGGCTGGCGAGTTCTTCCGGATGCTCACTTTCTGAAGGGTTGGCGGATGCTCTACAACAAGGTCTTCTACGAGGATCGGGAAATCGAAAACGAGCGGCTGGAACTGACGGACAAGGGGTCGCTCTATTTCCTTGGCTCCAATGTCACCTTCAGGAATTGCAGCCTGGTCCTCAAGGTCTCCGGCAGAAACCTACTCTTCGACGAAGGCACTCGATTCATCGACTGCACCTTCGAGGTGAAGCAAGAGTTGAAGAACCACCAACAGTGGGTGTTCGCCTCATTGAAGGGGTGTCGGTTCAAGGGGCGCCTGTCGGGCTGCGACTTCGGGCACTGGCCTGACTACTCAGAGAGGGCGGGGCACGGCTCCATCGAAAACTGCGACTTCTCCGAGGCCCGGCTGGCAGGGTGTCGGTTTCACGGCTGCGACATCAACACCCTGCGCTTCCCCAAGTGGCCCTGCTTCACCTTCCTGGACCCCATTGGTCGAGCCCCCGAATTACGCGGCGTCAAATGGCCGGGAAGCTTTGGCGATGTCGTCGTGGACAACCTGCATACCCACCCGCCGTCCACTAAGGCCTTGACCTATTACGCTCCCTCCGCTGCCAAGCGCTTCGAGACCACCCCTGAGGAGCTCCGAGCCGTCATCGAGAAGTTCGACTGCATCGTCTACTGACGGAGGCTCCCTGTATCAGGGTAGTTGAAATCCCCCTGCTTCCCAGGTGAAGAAATCCGATGGCCGATGGCATCCATGCGCTGGAAGGGTTCGACTACCAGGCAACGGTCATCCTCGAGTTGATGCTCCAGCACTTCCAGGAGCATCCACATCCCATTCGCAGACTACGACACATGCAGGGCCGGTTTCGGGCTGCGTAACCATCACCCTGCCGACTCATCCGCTCCAAGGCGTGCAGCTGCCGGTCATCCGCACCGCCCGTAGCCAGGACGGCAGGCGGTACATCGACGTGGAGCACCCACCTGGCTGGTGCATGAGACTTCCCGTCGAGTGGACGGACCGCTCCTCACCTCTGGTCCCACCCAGCATCGGCGGTCGTGAGGTTCGCCTCGGCATTTCCGACCTGCTCAAGCTCGCTGATGCTGTAGAGGTGGCACTTCGCCAAGAGCATGCCCTGCCGCCTGCCTATGACTCAGCGGCTGCGCATAGCTTTATCCATGTTGCCCCCTCCAGCCCTTCAACCCGCACTGCCTTGGCCAACACTGCCCGCCGCAATCCGACAAGACCTCCTCAGAGCGTGGACGACCCTCCTGCACAAAATGCTTCGCGCCGAGGCCGCAAGCGCGGAGGAAAGCGATGAACGAGAAGATTCGAGCAACCCATCTGGAGCGGCGCGCGATTGTCTACCTGCGACAGTCCACACTCAAGCAGGTCCACGAACACCATGAATCCACCGCTCGCCAGTATGCCCTGCAACAGCGGGCCTCGGAGCTGGGTTGGCCGACCGAGCGGATAGATACCTTGGACGAGGACATGGGCCAGAGTGGTGCAAGCGCGAGCTGGCGTGCAGGATTCCAACGGCTGGCCGAGGACGTCGCACGCGGACGAGTGGGCGCCATCTTCTCCCTGGAAGTTTCGCGCCTGGCCCGCTCCTCAGCGGACTGGCACCGCCTGCTCGAACTGTGTGCCCTGGCCGATGTCCTCATCGCAGACGAGGACTCGGTCTACAGCCCTCGGGATTACAATGACCGGTTGTTGCTCGGCCTCAAAGGGACCATGAGCGAGGCCGAGCAGTACTGGATGCGCCTTCGCCTGCAGGGGGGCAGGCTCTCCAAGGCCAAGCGGGGCGAACTCTTTCTCCCGCCACCGGTCGGCTACGAGTGGGATGAATCGACTCAGCGCTTGCGCCTCGACCCCGACGAGCAGGTCCAGCGCATGGTGCGCCTGGTCTTCGAGCGCTTCCGCATGGAGGGCAGTGCCTTCGCGGTCATGCGCTACTTCGAGAGAAATGGGCTGAAGATGCCCGTCCGAGATCAACGCATGCACCAGGTGCGCTGGGGCCCTACACGTCACGGCACCATCCTCCAGATGCTTCACAATCCTGCATACGCGGGTGCCTACGTCTTTGGACGCCGCGAGGAGCAGCTGGCGTTGGTGGATGGTCAGTTGAAGCGACGGCGCATCACCAGGATGCCGCAGGAAGAATGGAAGGTATGCCTGCGCGACCACCACCCAGCATACATTCCCTGGGAGGATTACCTAGCCAACCAGAAGAAGCTTCATGAAAACCGCTCCAACTCCAAGTTGCCAGACCAACGTGGTGCTGCCCGCGAAGGGCACGCTCTGCTGCAGGGCCTCGTGCTGTGTGGGCGGTGTGGCCACCGCATGCAGACGCGCTACCATGGCCGACGACGCCATGCGTACTACGAGTGCCGTAGTCCCACGCCAGAAGGTGGCGACAAGAGCATGTGCTGGATGGTCGCAGCAGCAGCGATTGATGAGGCCGTTGCCAGGCTCTTTCTTGAGGTAACCCAGCCCCCAGAAATCGAACTCGGGCTTGCCGTTGCCCGAGAGGTGGAACGCCAGGTGGGTGAGGTCCATCACCAATGGAAGTTGCGCTTGGAGCGTGTCCGCTATGAGGCTCAACTGGCGGAGCGGCGCTATAAGGCCATTGACCCAGACAACCGTGTCGTGGCCCGGACCCTTGAGCGCGAGTGGAACGACCGTCTTCGCGAACTCGAAGAGACTGAGCATGAGTATCAGGCGGTTCTCCAGCGCGAGAAGCTCGAACTGACGGACAAGGACCGGGCGAAAATAATTGCTCTCGCCAAAGACCTGCCTCGCGTCTGGCATGCGAAGAGCACGACCAATGCAGAGCGCAAAAATCTCCTACGCATCCTCGTGCGAGAGGTAACGCTGAACCCGATCGAAGTGCCCGAGCGGATGACGCGTATTCAGGTGGTCTGGCAGACGGGGGCGGTCAGTGACTTCAGCGTTCCACGCCGTACTCGATTCGATGCAAGGAAGACCTCCGCCGAGGCTATCGAGTGCATTCGCATGCTATTCGAAGAAAAGAAGAGCGATGACGAGATCGCGGCCGAACTCAATCGACGCGGCTTGCGCTCCGGGGTCGAGCGTCCGTGGGATGCGAAGGCAGTGAGTTGGGTCCGCTGGCGCCACGGCCTCCATCGCGTGCCCGTGCCACCGCAGGCAGGGAGGCAGCCCACTCGCCGAGTTGATGGCCTCTACTCCGTGCGCGGGGTGGCTGAGTACTTCAACGTCACCAGGTGGATAGTTTACTACTGGATAAAAGAGGGCTGGCTCAAGGGCGTCGAGGGCGGTGGGATGGGGCGCTGCTGGTGGTTCAAACTGGATGGCCAGGCAATCAAGCGCCTGACTGATGCCAGGGCCCGAGGGTATGGGCCAGGCGGGCGCAGCCATTCCAAAACCCATCTCCAGGAAGAGGGGCATTATGCATAGCGCACCCAGCCCCTGCCTGTCGTTCGCGTGAAGGTGCGTGTTGGCATGCAGGGAGAAGCCCTCCAGGAAGGCGCACCGGGGCTGCTTACTGGGAGGAGGCCGGACGTCCACCTCCGTCCAGCGCAGCCGCTGCTGTAGCGAGTGCGCCTGGTACGCCTGCCGCGCGTCCTCGGGCCCTTGGGCGAGGAGGGCCCCTCTTTTGTCCAGAAGGCGCAGCACCCGGTGACGCACCACCCGCAGCAGTCGCTCCACCTCACCTTGCGTGGGCGGGGGCAACGCCTCGAAGCGCACGCCGCCCTCCCGCGGCACGAAGACGCCGTCCGGCACCAACGAGCGAGAACGGTGAACACGGTGGGGGTGAGGTTGAGCGTGATGCCTCCGGCGAGCGCGAGCTCACACTCACCGCGATTCAGGCTCTCGCAGGCGAGATGGAGGGCGACCAGGGACGACGAGCACGCGGTATCGACGGCCAGCGCGGGGCCGGACAGGTCCATCGAGTGTGCGACGCGTGCGGGGATGAGGTTGCGCAGGTTTCCCACCGCCGCGGAGGGATGGACGGACACGCCCGACCACAGGAGCCGGAGGATCCCCTCCTGGTAGTCGGACTGGCCGACGCCCACGAAGACGCCGACGCGCCGGTTGCGCCGACGGGGGCCCGCGAACCCGGCGCGTTCGAGCGCCTCATGGGCCGTCTCGAGGAGCAACCGCTGCTGAGGGTCGGTGACCTCGGCCTCGCCGCCGGACATTCCGAAGAACGCCGCGTCGAACCCGCGAACATCCTCGAGGAAGGCGCCCACCCTCGCATCCGGGTGGTCGGGCCAGCGGTCCACGGGGGGCGGGCGCAGCGAGACGCGCTCGGCGATCAGGTTGTCCCAGAATGCCTCGCGGGAGTCGGCGTCGGGCATCCGGCAGGCGGCGGCGACGATCGCGATGGGACCGGTCATGGGCGCGGGAATGTACCCGCGAGGTCAATCCCGGCCAGTTCGCAGGTACTGCGTCACGCGGACCTTCGCCCGGCGCGCGGCCACTCCGGGGGCCTTGCCCCGCCCCAGTTCCACCGCGAAGGCCGAGGCCAGCCGGCACCCGGAGCCGCTCGCCTTCCAGCACCAGCTCCCGCCCCGGCAGGCGTGGCGTATAGGCGGGAGGGGGCCCTGTTGAGGGTGGGGGACGGAGCGGAGGGGGCGAGGAAGGCCGCGGAGGGGGGCCGCCAGGGCTGTGCGCCGGGCCGGTGGAGAGGCGCTGCAGCCCTCTTGGGGCACACGCCGCCCAAGCGGCCCACCTGGCAGGAGGGCGGCAAGGAGCGTGGGCTTGTGGGGCAGCGTGACGGCTTGGGGCTCACCACCACGCGCGCTGGGCGAACCCCCACCCTCCGCCCCCCGGCTGAGGCGAAACCAGCCGGGGGCCGTGGCCCGCGAGCCACTACGGCTTGAGCTGGAGGAAGAGGATGTCGCTACTCCCTTCCGCCGTGAAGGTGCGCCCGTCCAGCAGGACGGAGTCGCTGAAGCTTCCACCGACCACCACCGAGCCTCCGGGCTGCGAGGCCAGGCGGAGCCGGGGGATGTCGAAGAAGGGCAGGACCTCCTCATCGAAGAAGTTGGCGTCGAAGTGACGCGACCAGAGGTGGGCTCCCGTCGACGAGTAGCGCGCCACGAAGGGACTGTCGAGGTTGCGGGAGCCCAGGGAGCCGCCGCCCAGGTCCACCTCCCCGTCATGGCCGGTGAACGTGAGCGTCCCGTCGCTTCCCGTGACGAGCTGCTGGAGGGTGATGTCCTTCAGCTGGCGAATCCAACCATCCGCTCCCGTGGCGCCCAGCGTGCCGACGAAGCCATCGGTGGCGTCAACGAATTCATCGAGGCTCACGGTGAACGTGCTGCCACCGAAGGTGAAGACCCCTCCGAGGTTGACGGCGAAGGCCACGGTGTCCGCCCCCAGGCTCTGGACGCTCACCACGTTGCCGAGGCCGCTGCGGGAGCCGCTGAACAACCGCGACCACAGGAGCGCACCGGAGGCCGCCTCGTACTTCGCGATGAAGGGCACGAGCTCGCCGACCGGGCCATTCCCAAGGTTGGTATTGGTGTTCGCCCTCCCGCCGACGAGGACGTGGCCCGCGCTGTCGGTGGCCACGGTGGAGACCCTCACCGGCGCGTCCCGCAGACCGGCTTCGAAGGCCCTCGACCAGACGTGCTGGCCGTCCGTGGAGAACTTCGCGACGAAGCCACCCTCCTGGGCCTCCGCCGCGTCGACGCTGTCGCTGCCGGCGAAGATGGCCCCCCCACCGAAATCCACCCGGCCCTGGAGGCGGCCGCCAACGACGAGGCTGCCCTGGGCGTCGGTGGCCACCGCGTTCGGGATGAGGGGAAAGAACTCGAACTCGCCGTTCCTGTCGAACGTGGCCACGAAGCCACGCGCCCACTCGGTCTGTCCGCTCGAAGAGAATTTCGCGATGAAGAGGGCGCGTGAGACGGGACCGGTGGTCAGCGGGCCCGAGCCCAGGTCAGGCGAGCCCGAGTAGTCGCCCACCGCGAGGATGTGACCCTCGGGCGTCACGGTGATGGCCCTGACCCTCACGTCGCCGGTGGTCACCTGGCGGGTCCACAGCGGACTGCCGTCGGCGGTGAGGCGAGCGAGGGCGAAGCCGGTGTCGGCCGAGAAGGGAGTGTCGCCGAAGCGGCCCGCTGCCACGATGCCACCCCCGGAATCTGTCGCCAGGGCCTGCAGCACCTCGGGACCCATACCGCCCGATTGCCGCACCCACCCGGTGAGGCCACCTCCCGTGCCCCGGTAGGTGCAGAAGGGCGCCGTCTCCAGGGTGAGGGCCAGATGCGGGTGCAGCGCCACCTCGACCGAATCCCTCGAGACGAAGTCGACCCCGTCGCTCGATTCGGGCAACAGGCCGAAGCTGAGAAGGGCGGAGGGCGGGTCACCCGCCAGTACCCCCGTCACGTCGTATTCCACCCAGGTATTGGCGCTGATGGGGCCGAGGTTCCCCATCGCACTGCCCTGGAGGGCCGGCCGGGTGTTCTAGGTGAGCTCATCGGCGGGCTGCCCAGCGTCAATTACTTTTTCCCCTTGGCGACAATTACACTTCCCCATCGGGTTGATGTTCTGACTGCGTTCACTTCATCGTCGCCATAGTCGTCGCTACGTCCGTCGGAGCCTCTGAGTCGGTCACCTCCTGTGCCGTGGTGTTACTCGTCCCCGGGCGCCCTACGCGGGGCCTTGTCGACCGTCTCCCGGCTCTTGGCCTTCTCGCTGCGGTAGCTGTCGCCGGTGAGCTCCAGAATCAGCGCGTGGTGCACCACCCGGTCAATCGCCGCCGCAGTCGTCATCGCGTCCTTGAAGATTCGGTCCCACTGCGAAAACACCAGGTTGCTCGTAATCAGGACACTCCTCCTCTCGTAGCGCTGGGCCAGGAAGGTAAACAGCACCTCCATCTCCTCCCGGTCCTGCTGGATGTAGCCGATGTCGTCGATGATGACCGCGTCGTAGCCGTCCAGCCGCCGCAGCTCCTTCTCCAGCAACAGGCTCTTCTTGGCCAGGAGCAGCCGCTGCACCAGCAGCACCGCCGGGATGAAGAGCACCTCGTAACCACGCTGCACCAGCTCGTGGCCTATGGCGCTCACCACGTGCGTCTTGCCGCGGCCCGGCAGCCCGAAGGCCAGCACGTTCTCCGCGCGCTCGATGAAGCCACCCTCGCACAGGGCCGGTAGCTGGCGGCGCACCTTGGCCGGCAGCTTCTCCTGCTCGAGCGTGGCGAGCGTCTTGTCCGTGGACAGCCCCGAGGCCTTGAGCAGCCGCTCTATCCGTCGGCCCCGGCGCTCGCTCAGCTCCAGTTCCACCAGCTGGCGCAGGTAGTGCGGGCATGTCCAGCCCTCCTGTCCGGCGCGCCTGGCCAGCTCCTCGTGGTGGGCTGCGAATGCCGGCAGCTTCAGCGCTCGCAGCAGCATGGCCAGCGTCTGCTGCTGCTCGCCCTCGGCGCTCGCCGCTGCTCGCAGGGAAGTGGAGGTGGTGCTCATGAGGCCACCTCCCGCTGCTCCACCAGCAGCGCGTCATAGCTGCTCAGGTCCACCTCGGGCTGTGCCAGCTGGGGCACCTCAGGCCTGGCTGGCGCCACCAGCGCCTTCACCTGCTCGGCACCGCGCAGTCCGCCCTCGGCCAGCAGTCGCGCCAGCACCTGCTCCACCTGGGACTCCAGCGTGGAGGCCGCCAGGTGAAGAATCCGCAGGTACTCCACATCCGCGGCTCTCCTCCCCTCGTGCACCCGCTGCAACTCGTCGTACGCCTGGCGGAATACCAGCGAGGGGAAGAGGTCCTCCCGGTAGCGATACTGCGCGAAGGCCCCTGGCTTCTGCACCAATGACCAGATGATGTGCCGGTAGTTGATTCGGTGCCCGTTGCGACCCACCAGCCTGTCCACCACCAGCTGCGGCTTTCCCGCGTGCAGCACCTCCAGCCTGTCGTCATACACACGCACCCGCACGCGCTGGCCCACCAGCCGCGAGGGCACCGAGTACGTGTTGTGCTGCACCCGGATGGTGCTCCACGCCGTGACGACTACCTCCTGCTCGCTGTACTCCACCAGCCGCTGCACCGACAGCGGCCTCATCGCCGCGAGTTCCTCCTCCACCTTCCCTCCGCGCAGCCGGTTGGCCTTCTCCAGCACTCCCTGCACCCAGCTCTCGTACGCCGCGGCGCTCTCGAAGTCCCGGCTGCCGCGCATCAGCAGGTGCTGCAACAGCCGGCGTTTGAGCGCGCCGTTGAGCGCCTCCACGTCCCCGTTCTGCTCTTTCTTTCCCACCTCAATGGTGCGCGGCTCCATGCCCAGGTGCTTCATGAGCGCGAGGTACTCGGCGTTGAAGCCCCGCTTGCCGTTGCGCAGGTCATGCGTGGCGCTGGTGGAGTTGTCCGTCTGGTGGTAGCGCGGCACCTTCCCCAACCGAAAAACAGCCGCCTGCACTCCTCGCTTGATGGCCGCCATGGACTCCGAGTGGCACACCGTCGCCCATTCCCAGTTGGAGTAGGGCAGCACCGGGTGGCACAGCAGGTGCGCGAAGGGCTCGCCTCCCACCGTCACCTCCAGCTCATTGGCCCACGTGAAGTCCGTCTGCATCGCTTCCCCGGGCCGATGCTCCTGGGCGAAGAACACCTGCTTCTCCGGCCCCTGCTGCGCTCTCCACTGGCGCACTTTCCGCTGCAACGTGCGCAGCTGCCCCGGCTTGTAGCGGCCCGGCTCGCGAGCACACAGCTCCTCGAAGAGCGTCTTGGCCTCCAGCTCCGGCGCCTCCTTCAGCCGCTCGGCCAGGCTGTCCCACTGCTCCTCGAAGGGGTCCTCCCGTGTCCTCCAGGTGCGCTCCTGCTCGAGCTCCGAGGGGAACTTCCCCTCCTTCATGTACTTGCGTGCCGTCTTGCGGTCCATCCCCGCCCGGGCCGACGCCAGCCCCAGGCGACCGTGCTTCGCCATCTCTTCCATCAGCTTCCTCACCTGGGCATCCGTCGTCCTCACCCGCCCATCCGAACCTCCGGAGTCACCGGGTTTCTACCGACGGCTGCCGTCACTCAGGATGGGGAGGTGTAGTTGTCGTTGATGGGGAGGTGTAGTTGTCGCTGAGCATCCGCCGGTACGCCCACCCGCGCTCCTCCACCAGTCCCTCCCCGGCCACACCTCGCCAGGGCACACGCTACCGTCCGCCTCCCACGGGTCTCCGTGGTGCCCCTGCCTGCTTGTGGGGTTCGCGGCCTATGAAAGCAGGAGCCGCAGGAGGGTCGCAGCCCGCGCCTGATTGCCCCCTTCCAGGGCCTCCAGCGCCGCCGCGACGTGCCTTGCTACATTGCTACAGCAGACCCGCGCTGGAGCGTCCTCAACACAGCCCGGCCTGGGGCAGGGGGCGGCGTAAGCGGCTGGAACTCCTATGAAAACCGCTCTCGACCGTTCTGGATCGCTCTGGCCGGAAGCCTGTAGAGGCGGGTTCGATTCCCGCCGCCTCCACTGGATGTAGCAAGGCCCCGGCCGCCATCAGGCGAGCCGGGGTTTTCTTTTTCCGCCGAAGCCGCCGCGCAGGTCATGCCCCCGCCGGTGCCGCAGGCCAAGCGCCTCCATGTCCTTCACCAGCCGCTTGTAGGAGTGGTGGTCCGTCCGGCTTGCTTCACGTACGCCAAGAGCCGCCGCCGGCTTCCACACCTCTGCTTTGGGGCGCGTCACGTGGCGCCTCGTGCCCAGCGCAAGCGGTAGCGCAGGACGGGGCGTGGGGTCCGCGCCCTCGTGCTACATCGGGGGCACCCGCTTCGGGAGGAACCATGCTCCGTCCCCTCATCGCCGTCCTGCTCCTGTGCTCGGTGGCCCGCGCCGCCGAGCCCGAACGCCCCGCTCCGCCTCCGACGCCGCCCGTGCCGCCGCGCATCCTGTTCGTCCCCGAGGCCGAGCGCCCGGTGGAGCTCAAGCGGCTGGAGGTGCGCGCCCTCGTGCACGGGATGCTCGCGGAGACCACCACCACGCTCGTCTTCCACAACCCCAACCGCCGCGTGCTCGAGGGGCAGCTCGAGTTCCCCCTGCCGCCCGGCGCCACCGTGAGCGGCTACGCGCTGGACGTGGGCGGCCAGCTCGTCGACGGCGTGGTGGTGCCCAAGGAGGAGGCGCGCATCGCCTTCGAGAAGGAGGTGCGCAAGGGCGTGGACCCCGGCCTCGTCGAGCACGTGCGCGGCGACCGCTTCCGCACCCGCATCTACCCCATCCCCGCGGGCGGCACGCGCACGGTGCAGGTGCGCCACATGACCGAGCTGGCCGTGCGCGAGGAGTCCGCCGGCTACCGGCTGCCGCTGCCCTTCGGCGTGCTGCCCGAGGCCTCCGTGCGCATCGAGGTGGTGCGCGGCCCGGCGGCGCCTCCCCGCTTCAGCGGCGGCTTCGGCAAACTCGTCGCGGTGCGCGCCAACGAGAGCTGGGTGGCCGAGCAGCGGCTCCAGGACGCCCGCCCCGGCGCGGACCTCGTGGTGGAGCTGCCCGTGCGCCAGGAGCCGTCCGTGGCGGTGGGCTGCCGCGCGGAGGGCGAGTGCTACGCCATGGTGACGGACCTGCCGAAGCTGCCGCCCCCAGGCGCGCCCCTGCCGCCGCCACGCCGGCTCGGCATCGTCTGGGACGCCTCCAGCAGCCGCGCGGGAGACCACCGGCGCGAGCTGGCCTTTCTCCAGCAGTTGCTCGCGCGCTGGCCCGCCGCCGAGGTGAAGCTGGTGGTGGTGAGGGACCAGGCCGAGCCCGCTCGCGTCCTCGCGCCCCAGGCGCTGCGCGATGAGCTGGGGCAGGTCGTCTATGACGGCGGCACGGGCCTCGGCGCGCTGGACCTCGCCAGTGACAAGACGGTGGGCGCGTGGCTGTTCTTCTCGGACGGCCTGGGCACCGTGGGCGCCTCGCTCCCTCGCACGGGCTCGGCGCCCGTGTATGCCGTGGTGGACGGCGCGGGCGCGGACACGGCGGTGCTGCGTCACATCGCCGCCAACGGGGACGTGATTGACCTCGCGCACGAGGAGGTGGAGCGGGCCGTGGCGCGCGTGGTGTCCCCGCCGTGGCGCCTGCTGCGCGTGGAGGCTGACGGCGCGAGCCTCGCCGACGTGCTGCCGCGCGCCCAGCCGATTACCGGGCCGGTGACGGTCGCGGGCCGCCTGCTCGCGAGCAAGGCCACCCTCACGCTCGTCTACGGTGCGGGCTCCCAGGAGGTGGCGCGGCGCAGCGTCACGGTGAGCCGCGCGGAGGCCGTCGACGCCCCGCACGCGGCGCTCGCCTGGGCCCAGCGGCGCATTGCCGAGCTGTCCGCCCTGCCCGTGGAGCACGCCCAGGAGCTCACCGCCCTGGGCCGCCGCTTCGGCCTGGTGACGCCGGGCACCTCGATGCTCGTGCTGGAGAATCTGGAGCAGTACCTCGAACACGACATCGAGCCGCCGGCCTCGCGGGCCGAGATGCGCGCCCAGTTCCTCGCCCAGCGCGCCGAGCGCCGCAAGGCGGAGCAGCAGGGGAAGCAGGCCAAAATCGACGAGGTGCTGGCGATGTGGCGTGAGCGCGTGAGCTGGTGGGAGACCGAGTTCAAGGTGTCCCCGGACTTCGGCTCGAGGGAGAAGCCGAAGAAGAGCGCGAGCGCCCGGATGGAGGGGGAGGAGCGGCAGATGAGCGAGAGCGAGGCCCGGGAGATGGACAGGGACGACTCCGTCGGAGCGGGGGCCGCGGCGCCTCCGCCCTCCGCTGCTGCTCCCGTGGCGCGTAATGCCGAGCCGGCCAAGAAGGCACCGGACTCCGGTGGCAACGAGTCGAGCATCGCCATCACCGAGTGGAACCCCGAGACGCCCTACCTCCAGGCGATGCGCGCCGCCGGCGCCCAGAAGGCCTACGCGGCCTACCTGAAGGCGCGCGGTGACTACGCCAACAACCCGGCCTTCCTGCTGGACTGCGCGGACTTCCTGCTCAAGGGCGGCCAGCGCCCGCTCGGCCTGCGCGTGCTCTCCAACCTCGCGGAACTGCGGATTGAGGACCCGGCCCTGCTGCGTGTCTACGCGTGGCGGCTGCAACAGGCCGGTGAGCTCGACACCGCCATCCGCGTCCTGCGCGGCGTGCTGCGCCTGCGCCCCGAGGAGCCCCAGTCCTACCGCGACCTCGCGCTCGCGATCTCCCTGCGCGGCGAGGGCTCGCGCTCGGTGCCGGATTTGGAGGAGGCCATGGGGTTGCTCACCCAGGTGGTGATGAAGACGTGGGACCGCTTCCCCCAAATCGAGGTCATCGCGCTCATGGAGCTCAACCGCCTGCTCGCGATCGCCGAGCGCCTCCAGGCCGGAGGCCCCCCGGCGCGCTGTGAGCTGGACGCGCGGCTGCGCAAGCTGCTCGACGTGGACGTGCGCATCGTCCTCTCCTGGGACGCGGACCTCACGGACGTGGACCTGCACGTGGAGGAGCCCACCGGCGAGACGGCCAACTACGGCCACAACCGCACCGAGCAGGGCGGGCTCGTATCCCGGGACTTCACGCAAGGCTACGGCCCCGAGGAGTATGTGCTCCACCGCGCCCTGCCGGGCACCTACACCATCCGCGCGCACTACTACGGCTCCCGCCAGCAGACGCTGTTGGGGCCGGCCACCGTCACCGCCACCGTCATCACCCGCTTTGGGCGGCCGGGCGAGCAGCGCCAGGTGCTCACGCTGCGCCTGGAGGGCGCGAAGGACCTCGTCGAGATCGGCAAGGTGCGGATCGGCAAGCTCCAGTGACGGAGACGTTTCCGCGCGGCTTGCGAGAAACAGGGTTTGCTCCGGCGCGGAGGACACCTACGTGAGACGCAGCATTCAGCAGATCATGGCACTCAACAACGGCAGGGCTGTCTACAACGACAGCCGGATGCTCGTGTTCGACCATCCCGACGAGTGCTGGTTCCACAGCGCGGATTTCCGCCTCCACGTCTGGAGCCACGGGGCGTTACTCGAGGAGGAGCGCGTCCCCAGCCCCGCCGCGGCACGCGAGCGCGTGTTCCTCGTCCAGAAGCTCGACGGGCTCTATGTCGACATCGCCCTCTTCGAGAGTACGGCCATCATCACCCGGGGCAGCTTCGGAGGCCGCTGCACCCAGGCCTCTCTGAAGCCCACCGACGTGGAGGCCCTCGCGGCCCACTACCGGAAGCTGGGCTTCCAGCATGTGTACGGATGGAACGTGTCACGAGAGCGGCTTCTCAAGCGGGAGCTTCGGCTCACCCAGCCTGGACTGCTGCGCGCGGAGCAGATGCAGGTCGACGGGGCCGTGCGGCTCACGGTGTCCACGCGAGTCGTGGGGACGGAGAAGACCGTGGCCGAGGAGCGTACGTCCTTCGCCAGCCGCGAGGAGGCTGTCGCCGCGGCGGAGCAGCGACTCTTCGCGCTGGAGCAGGAGGGACTCAGCCCCTTCACCCTGTCCATGCCCCAAAGCACCCAGGTGAATCCGGAACCTCCGGGGCTGCCGCCGGTGGCGCTGACCGCGTTCGCCCGCCCGGAGACACCTCATGCGGCCGTCGATGCCGCGGTCGCTCGCCTGGCGGAGCTGCACCACAAGCTGCGTGCGGGCCACTTCATCGTCGAGCTCCTCCAGCCCGACACGGACCGGGACAGGCTCGACTCCATGGGACATGGCAGCCGGTTCTTCAGGGACCTGCACGCGGAGCGCTTCGGCCGCTGGCTTCGGCCCGCGGAAGCGCCGACGGAGGGCTCGTCTTTCGAGTACTTCGTGCGGCGTTATGGGACCGCGACCTGGGTCGTCAAGTGGGCCGGCAAGGTGCCGACGCACTACAGCGGAAACGTCAGCGGAGGGGGCCAGTGTGTTCTGGAGGTGAACGCGGACGAGTACAACGTCGAGGAGCTCGCGAATCACCTGGAGCAACCCCTGCCAGGGATGGCGGAAGCCCACGTCTTCCATGGAGGCTGGCATGATGGCCTCAGCTTCATCTTCGACCGGCGCACCCGCACTCCCGAGGGCGAGTTCGGCATCCACGAGTTCGACGAGAACGACCCTGGGGCCTCCTGGCCGGAGCAACCCCTGGCTCCCGACGAGATTCAGCCCTTCGGCTTCTGGCTCTTCGACCGCGTGGAAGCCATCTGCCAGACGCTGGTGCCCGAGCTGCTCAAGGCGCAGCCGCCGCCCTCCCATGCAGGGGCGTAGTCCTTCTCGGGGCATCGACCATGCAGGCCCTCGAGCGCATAAGAGAAATAGGGGCAGGGTTGAGGGCAGGGGGTTGGGGCAGAGAGGAGGGGGAAGGCAGCTGAAGGGAGCCCAAGAGAAGTGAGCCATGCCGGTGAACGCAGAGTGCGGCCGCCATGAGGAACACGTCGGCCCCGGCCGGCCTGCCAGCAGGGGCAGCGCAGGGGAGCAGGGGGCGTGGGCCTGTTGGCAGTGGCGGCGCGGGCCTCAACACCACGCGGCCTGGGGTGGAGCTGGCGCCGGGGTCAGGCTGGCACCTGCCGTGGCCAAGAGCCGGTGCCGGCCTCCACACCTCACGCAGGCCAATACGTCGATCATCAGGACGCAAACGACAAAAACGGCCGGAGAGGGGGACGACATGCTCGATGGTGACGTCCTCCCCCAGCACGATGACCCGCTCGACGAGCAAGCGGACGAGCCGTTGGCGCCCGGCGAAGTCGAGCGCCTCCAAGCCGTCCCGGATGGCCGCGGCGAAGGCCTCGAGGTCGGCCCCCAGCCTCTCCATGCGTGCACCCTCGGCGTGTTGAGCTTCCAGGTGCTCGACTCGCGCGCGCGTGGCCTGAAGCGAGGCCTCCAGCCGCTCGCGCCGGACCTTGAGCTCCTCTACCTCGATTGCTCCCTGCTGGTAGGCGTCGATGAGCCGGTCAATCTGCCCCTGCAGGTGCCGACAGGCCCCTTCCAGCCGCGCTCTCTCCTGGTGCGCGGCCTGCGAGGTCTCACGGCGCTCCTGCCAGGCGTCCACCTCCTTCTGAAGCATTTGCGGCTGCTTGAGCCAATCACATAAAGCCTTCCACACCACCGCATCCAGTTCCTCAGCTCTCACGCGCCGGGCGGTACAACGCTCGGCGCGGCCGGTGTCCACGGCGGACCGACGCTGGCAGGCGTAGTAGTGGTACTCGTAGGGGTGTCGTTGGCGATGGGTCAGGCGGTGACATTCCATCCTCAAACCGCACCCGCCGCACACCACCAGCGAGCGCAGCAGGTAGTCGTGGCGGACATTGCGCGGGCTCAGCAGCTTGTTGCGCGCCAGACGCTCTCGCACTTCGCGCTGCTCTTGTTCTCCCACCAGGGCTGGCACAGGCACCAGCAGCCATTGCGCCCTGGGCCTCGCCCGGTGGCTGCTCTTGGGGTTCTTGCGGTACTTGCCAGGGTGGCGTGGCCGG
Organism: Archangium lansingense; assembly: GCF_026626635.1. Taxonomy (GTDB): domain Bacteria; phylum Myxococcota; class Myxococcia; order Myxococcales; family Myxococcaceae; genus Archangium; species Archangium lansingense. The sequence continues at coordinate 9,991,489 of NZ_JAPNKA010000001.1, read as the reverse complement.
GTGGGCTCCACCGGCTCGCGTTTGCCGTAGGTAGCCATGCCTGCATAGGCCGGATTGGTGAGAAGGGTATACACCGTGGACTGGCGCCACAGGCTGGCTTTACGCGGACGGACACCTTGGGCATTGAGGCGCCTGGCTACCTGGCGTGCACTGAGGTCTTCCTCCAACACCCAGCGGTACATCTGCCGCACGTGTGTGGCCTCCACTTCGTCGACGACAACGACGCCCTGCGGCACCTGGGGCGTGCGCACTACCCGGTAGCCGTACGGGGGATTGTAGAAGGGCAGCATCTGCCCGCTTTTCACCTTGTGCAGGCGTCCACGGCGCGTGCGCTCCAGAATCTTGGCCCGCTCGTACTCGGCAATCACGCCCTGCATCTGCACCAGCAGCAGGTCCTCGGGTTCCTGGCTGACGGGCCGCTCCAGAAAGTGCACCTGGACGCCTCGCTTGCCCAACTCCTCCAGGACAACCTGCTGGTGGACGTAGTTGCGAGCCAGTCTATCGGGGGCGTACACCAGCACCAGGTCGAGCAAGCCGTCAGCAGCCGCGTCCCGCAGCGCATCCAGGCCGGGTCTGTCCAGGCGTGAGCCGCTGTAGCCCTCATCCACGTAGCGGTGCTCGGCGGCCACCACCAGCCCCATGCCCTCAGCGGCCTTCTCCAAGGCCGCCAGTTGCGAGGCCACCGTCCTCTCCTCCTGCTGGCGCGTCGTCGACACGCGCGCATACAGTGCCGCTCTCTGCGTCATGGCCCTCCTCCTGGGCGTCCTCCTCGCCCCTTGGCTCCTGGCTGCATGATGCGGCCCCGGGGCCTGTCCTTCTTGCCGACGAGCCGCTGCGGGCTGCCTCCAGCAGCAGCCTGACGGCCCTGCTCAGCCGCTCCTCGCCGTCCGGGGCCGGGCGCGCCTTCCACTTCACTTTCCAAACACGCTTGCCCATCCCGCTCGCCTGACGGCCTCTGCTGCTGAGGACATGGCGCGCCTGGCTGGGCGGCTACGCGCGAAGCCGACGAGCGCCTGGGCAGCCTGAAAACCCGGCGGTGGAGCGAGAAGCGGATGGGGTTTTTGCCGTTTGCGTCTTGAACACGTCGAAGTCGAACGTCCTGCTGAGCAACTCTGCCCAGTCCACTCGCGGTGTCCTCTCCTTCATCCGCTCCTTGCTGGCCGCTGCCTCAAGCCCCGCGCTCGCCTCCTCCGCACCTGCTTGAGGGAGCAGAAATGGCCGCAGTTTGGCGCCTGGAGCGAAGACGCCGTGGAACCTCGTGAGGATTGCCCGAGGCGGAGGCACCAGGGACGCCAGACGACGCAGCAACTCCAACCCGGTGAAGAGGAGGTGCGTGGTGCCGTCCGGCAGCAGGCGCTTCATCCGATAGGCGATGCGGCCGTCCTCCGCTCGTGACAGCCGCGCCAGCGCCAGCGCACCGCGCGCCCCGTAGCGGCCATAGCCGTTCCAGTCCCTGCCTGTCGTTGGCATGCAGGTGCGTGTTGGCGTGCAGGGAGAAACCCTCCAGCAAGGCGCACCGCAGCTGCTTGTTGGGAGGGGGCCGGACGTCCACCTCCGTCCAGCGCAGCCGTTGCTGCAGGGAGTGCGCCTGGTACGCCTGCAGCGCGTCCTCAGGCCCTTGCGCGGGCAGGGCCCCTCTTTTCTCCAGCTCCAGGTGGTCCGCGACCCCCAGCTCGGTGGCCGCGGCGAGCGCGCCCGAGAGGATGAATCCAAAGCCGAGATCGACGATGAGCTGCGCGGGGTGGGGAGGAGAAGGGTTCATGGGCCCCGACTATACTTATGCGCCGCTCAAGCGGGGTGGTGATGCTGACGTGTCCATTGACGTGTCAGTTGACGCGTCAGCCCTGCTCCAGGGGCCCTGGACGAGCGCCCGATGACAGGAATTCCTCGCGCCTGGACGAGTGGGCCGCCCTGGTTCGGAACGTGCATTCCCAGGCGGCGCTCCTTCATCCCGGACAAGAGGCTCTAAGCAATGTTCGCCAGATTTCGCAACCCCCCACCAAGAGGTTTGACCCTCATTGAAACTGCCATGCTCCTTGCCATCGCTGCCGTTGTCATCGCGGGGGGGCTGACACTTTATCTCGCGACCTCCAATCAGCGCAAACTCGCAGACACCGAAATGCTTACGACGTCCGCTGTCCAAAAAATCTCTGACCTCTACCAAGGGAAGAGTATGACAGGTTTAGACAATCGAACGGCCGTGGCTATTGGTGCGCTACCTTCAAGCTATGAAGCTGCTGATGGTAGTGGTTACAACCTGCCCATAGCGAACGCCAAGATGACTTTTGGTTCGACAAATTTCAGCCCTGGCCCCGATTTGGGCATCATCCACGTAGGTCCTCTCTCTTCCGAGGCCTGCATAGCACTTGGAAAGCTGAACCTTGGCGACGTTGTGGAGTATGTCATCGTGAACAAAGATGCGGACTTCACAGGAACAGATAAGGCAGCTTTAGCCACACAGTCCATCAAGGATATCAATGGCGTTATTTCAATCTCCGCTATTTCCATCGCTTGCGCGGACGGCTCTTCTTGTGTTCACTATTATTTGACAACGAACTCGTAGATGAACGCACCGTTCTCCGTGACGTCCACGGTGCAGGCGCCCGCGCGGGAGAGCTCTTCGAGCACTTCCTTGGCTTCGGTGAACGAGAGCTGACTGCCCGCCGCCACCTCGGCGATGGTGACGCGGCCTCCGTGCTGCTTCGCGCAGGCGAGCACGGCCCGCTCGATGTCGCGCGCACCCAGGGCGGGACGCACCACGACGGGCGCCTCCCTCAGCTCGGGCGGCAGCTTCGCGCGCCGCGCGGAGCGGATGAGGGCCAGGCCTCCGAGGACGAAGAGGGCGGCGATGATGAACCCCGTGACCGTGTGGTCCGCCGTGCCCTCGCGCAGGTTGTCGATCTCCACGCCGAAGCCATTGCGTGGGCGGCGGCAACGCCTCGAAGCGCACGCCGCCCTCCCCGGCACGAAGACGCCTTCCGGCACCAGCGCATGGTAGTGAGGGGTTACTTGCAAGGCCGAGCCGAAAAATTGGAGAAAAAGAGACGGCCCCGGTCTGTCCACCGCGCACGCCCTGCCGCCGTGCCCTGCGACGTTGCAGGGCAAACACCGCTCGCAGGAAAAGGGTGAGGACGTCCGAGAGCAGCCCCTTCTCCTTCAGCAGTACCCATCGCACGCAGTTCGTCCTTACAACTGATCTACCCGATTATAACGTACGCATACGTTCTCTGCGTAGAAATCGAGCGCTCCGTACACGGCACTTGCGCTACATCTGCTGTAGCCATAGGAACAGGCACAAACATAGCCAACCGGGCATTCTGAATCACCATCACATCGCTGATAACAAGCATGTGGTGTTCCAGAGCACACGCAGTCTGTGTTTGGACGAATGCTTTGGCATGGGATGATATAAGGCCTGGGTGATTGACACCCTGCGAGCAGGAGCTGAAGGAGCAGCCCCGAATAGAGCACTCGTCCATGCACTGTCATGGATAGACCCTGAATGGCGGGTGAGGTCCCGGACGCTGAGCGTCGGGTGGTCGCTGGCTGTTCTCGAACGACAGAGCATAATCGCCATAAAAATCGCCAACATAGCGATGATATGTCGAGCGTTGGGACTGTCGGTGATGATTTTTCAAGGCGATAGCGGGTAACAGCGTGTCCTGCCTGGGGTTTCCTATCGCCGTGTCTGCGGGTTCGAATCCCGTCGGGGACGATCATCGCCCCTGCGACAGGCGGCGCACCACCACACCGGCGGCGTTCATGCCGAACACGGAGGTGACGAAGGCCACGCTGCCATCAATCTGGTTGCGGTGCTCGCAGCTATGGAAGTCGTTGTCGTTGGGGCACACGCACGAGAAGCCGTCGTCCGCGTCGTAGCGCAGGGACAGGGGCTGGCGCCGCTGCTCGATGGAGTACACGGCGGTGATGCCCGTGGGCCGCTCGGTGGGCACGCCGTACTTGCGCTTGAGCAGCTTGCGGATGTCCTTGGCGAAGGGGTCCATGTGCGTCTCACACAGGTCCTCCACGCGGATGGCCGTGGGGTCCAGGCGGGCCGCCGCGCCCATGGAGCTGACCACGGGAATCCCCAGGCTGACGCACCGGTGCAGCAGGTGCAGCTTGGCCTTCACGTTGTCGATGGCGTCCACCACGTAGTCGTAGCTGCCCGGGGCGAGTAGCTGGTCCGCCAGCTCGTCGCGGTAGAACTCGCGCAGGCCCTGCACCTGGGCGTCGGGGTTGATCTCCTTGCAGCGCTGCGCCATCAGCTCCGCCTTGGGCTTGCCCACCGTCTTCGCGGTGGCGTGGAGCTGGCGGTTGCCGTTGGTGACGCACACGGTGTCGAAGTCCACCAGCGTGAGGTGGCCAATCCCGCTGCGCACGAGGCCCTCGGCGGCGTAGCTGCCCACGCCTCCCAGGCCGAACACCACCACGCGGGCCTTGGCCAGCCGCTCCATCGCCGGGTCTCCGAGCAGGCGGCCGGTGCGGTCGAAGCGCCGGTGCAGCTTGAAGGGCTTGGGCTCCGAGGGAGCGGGAGTGCCAGTGGTGGCGGGGACGGCTTCCGGGGGAGTGGGCTGCGGATTCATGAAGGGCCTCTATAGCGCGACCGCCTCCCTACCGCGAAGGAGGGGGAAAGGCTTCCCGGAACAGCCGGCGGGCGTTCTCGGTCGTCCGCTGGGCGAGCACCTCCACCGGCTCCCCCAGCACCCGGGCCATGCCCTCGATGACGCGCGGCAGGTAGCCGGGCTCCGAGCGCTGCCCCCGGTGGGGCGTGGGCGCCTGGTCCGGGGCATCCGTCTCCGCCATCAGCCGGTCCGGGGGGATGACACGCAGGGCATCCAGGGGCTTGCGCGCCTCGGCCCAGGTGACGGGCCCCGCGAAGGAGAAGTAACAGCCCTTCTGGATGTAGAAGCGAGCCAGGTCCACGCCCCCGCCGTAGCTGTGCATCAGCACGCCGGCCTCGGGCAGGGGCTCCTGCTTGAAGAGCTCGATGAGGGCAGGGTGCGCGCGGAAGCAGTGCATGAGCACGGGCAGGTTGTGCTTGCGTGCGAGCTCCAGGTGTCGTCGCAGCACCGCCACCTGCCGCTCCATGGGCGCGCCCGCGGCCGAGGGCCCGTCCAACCCGCACTCGCCCACCGCAATGGCGCCTCCCTGGGAGAGCAGCGCGTCCAGGCGCTCGAGGTGTGCCTCATCCTGCTCGGGGGGGAGGTCCGGCAGCAGTTGGGGGTGGATGCCGAGTCCCACCTGGAGGCGTGGCTCGGCGCGGGACATGGCGAGCAGCGGCTCCCAGTTGTCCGGGCCCACCCCGGGGACGAGGATTCCGTGCAGTCCGGCGGCCCAGGCGCGGGCGAGCACTTCGTCCCGGTCCGGCTCGAAACGCGGTGCGTCGAGATGGCAGTGGGTGTCAATCATCGGAAAGGTCCGGTGGCACTTCGTTCGTCTGTCGTTCAGCCCGCGACAGCGGCCGCGGTTGTAGGCGCCTGGTTCAGTCCCGCGAGGCCGGGGGCGAGCCTATACGCACGCGGCAGCTTCGGAGGGTCCATATGACCAAGCGTGTTGTCCTGGGTGCGCTCGTGAGCGCTCTGATGGTGGTGGCGACGGGCTGTGAAGAGGAGTGCGTCGACCAGATCGACTGTCAGAACAAGAGAGGATCGCCGGGCGAAGGCAAGCGGTGGGCTTGTGTCGACAACGAGTGCGAGTCCCGGGACGTTGCCCCACCGTCGAGCGGGGACGCGGGCACGGACGCGGGGACGGAGACAGACGCGGGGACGGAGACAGACGCAGGAACGGAGACGGACGCGGGCACGGAGACGGACGCGGGCACGATGACCGTGGCCGAGGGCGGGGACTGCACGGCCAACGCCAACTGCATGGCCGGCCTGTATTGCGAGGACTCCGGTGGCGCCAAGAAGTGCCAGCCGCTCCACATCGCGCTGACGACGGCCGCGAGCGGTAGTGCGACCGCGACCGATGCGGTGGTCGTGCGCTACAAGACTCCCGGTTCCGAGCCGCCGGCCGGCACCACCGAGACGACGAAGCTCAGCGAGAGCACCACGGGGCCGAGCCGCTTTCCGCGGTGGAACAAGGAGGGCACCGCGGTGGCCTTCGTGGAGGAGGAGACCGGCACTGCCGTGACACTCGTCACCCGGAACCTCCCGCTCACGGCGGGGCAGAAGACCTCGCTCACCACCGGCGCCAATGCCGGCGGCACCGTCGACTTCCGTCACCTGGAGTGGGAGCCTGCGGCCTCGCTCGCCTGGAGCACGACGGCGTCGTCGGGGAGCATCTCGGGCATCTCGGTCATCCCCGGCACGGGCGGCGCCGTGCAGACGGCCACCACCGAGGGCGTCTTCCCCTCGTGGGCGGCGGACGGCAACAGCTTCGCCTACAGCGTGAACACCATTGGCTTGAAGACCAAGGTACTGGGTGGTGCGGAGAGCCCGGTGGCGGGCGCGCCCACCAGCAGTGAGCAGCCGCTGCACAACAACGCCAACGGGGTCCTGCTCTACCTCGACGCCGCGGGCAACGCGGAGACGCTTGGGGGGTTGTCCACGCCGCTCACCCAACTCTTCACCCTCAACCCCGGGGCCACGGGGACCCCGGCGCCCCAGTCCATCGCGGCGGGCACCAGCGTGGATGTCACGAGCCCCACGGCCGGTCAGCTCAAGTCCTTCATCGCCAACCACACCTATGCTCCGGGTGGGACGCATGCCGCCTACGTCCGGGTCTATTACCTCAAGCCGACGGGAGGCGACGCCACCCTCTGCACGGGAGGGGCCGAGTGCCAGAACCAGCAGGGCAACGTCATCTTCGTGCGGCGTGTCGACGCCACCGGCGCTCCGCAGGGTGCGGAGATGGAGCTCGCGACTGAGGCGACCCTGCCGTCGTTCTCTCCGGACGGCCACTTCATCGCGTACCTCTCCGGCGGCAAGCTGAGGGTGCAGCGCATCGACCCCGCGGCCACGGACGCGGCCGCGCTCAAGGTGGGCACCGTCATCACCCACACCTGGACGGGCACCACCACCCCGAGCAACCGCGGCGACGACCACCGCCCTCGCTGGCAGCCTCGGTAGTCCCCTCGCGGGTGGAGCTGGACCCCGCGCCCGCGTCCCGGAAGCCACGGGGCGCGGGCGTTGTCATGTGTACACTCGGCCGCAGCCGGGGACTTGCCTCCCGGACCAAAGCGACGTACCCAGGCGCCCCCGATTCCCGCCTCGCGGGCCGCTCTTGCTTTGGGAGGACCTGGATGAAGCTCCACGCCGCGCTCTGTCTGCTGGCCATGACGGGTTGTGCGACCGTTTCCGTTGCCGGAAGTGGTGGCCCTTGCCGGGGATGAGCGCGTGGCGCCGCAGCCGGTGCGCCTGGAGACGCCCGCGGGCACCTTCCTCGTGCACCCCAACAACGCCGAGGACTTCAGCCGGCTGCTCGCGGGCGAGCCCACCGACAAGCAGTACATCTCCGTCACGGACATGCCCTGAGGGCCTCCGCGCGGGCTCACCACTCCCCTGGGTCCATCTGGCCCCGTGGGGGAGGGGAGACTCAGCCCTCCAGGACGATGCGCCGTCCCAGGGCCCGGGTCATCTGCGGCGAGGTGACCAGCTTGAGCACCTCGAAGCTCTCCCCGCCGGCCGTATCGTAGGCCGCCGCGATGAGCTCTCCCAGGGTGAGCAGCGCTGGAGCTGCCTTGCGGCGGGTAGTTCTCCGGGGCGCGGGCATGGCCCTGCGCCCCTGCCGTTGGACCGAACCGCTCTTGCGTGTCGCTGTCTTGGCCATGGTGTCCTCCCACCGGCTGCTCGTGGGTTGATGGACTGAGTCGGCCAAAATGGTTGCATGCAGCGTGCCAGGGGCTCGCCTGGCTGCCTCCCATGGAGAATCAGGGGCTTGCAGTCATCACTCGCCTCAGACTTCAGGGAGGGATTCCAAACTTCGTTCAATCTTTCATGGGGGAATGACTCGTTTCGTTGAGGCTTTTCGTACACATCTGACACAGGAGTCAGGTAAGGCCACCCGCATGAACGTCCAGGTTCTCTTCCACGACAGCTGCTTTGACGGGGCCGCGAGCGCGGCGGTCTTCACCCGCTTCTATCGCGAGCGCGTGCGCCCGGATGCCCGCTTCAGCTACCGCGGGTTGTCGCACCAGGCGGGGGGCGCGCCCATCGATCCGGCCGTCTTCACCGGGGACGAGAACGTCATCGTCGACTTCCGCTACAGCCAGGATCCGCGGCTCACCTGGTGGTTCGACCACCACGTCTCCGCCTTCCAGCAGCCGGGGGACGAGGCCCATTTCCGCGCCGACACCAGCGGGCACAAGTTCCACGACGCGCATCGCAAGAGCTGCACCGTCTACCTGGCGGACGTGGCGCGCGAGCGCTTCGGGTGGGACGCCTCGCCCATGGCGGAGCTGCTGCACTGGGCGGAGATCATCGACGGCGCGCTCTTCCCCAACCCGGAGATGGCGGTGGCGCTGGAGGAGCCCGCCCTGCGCATCATGACGGTGCTCGAGGCCAACAAGGACCCCGCGCTCATCCCCCAGGTCATCGAGCGGATGCAGACCGACTCGCTGGCGTCCCTCGCCGCCTCGCCGCTCATCGCCACCCCGCTCGCGCCGCTGCTCGAGCGCCACCGCCGCCACATTGACCTGGTGCGCGCCAAGGCCCGCTACGAGAAGGGCGTCGTCTCCTTCGACCTGGCGGACGAGGGCGTGGACAGCCTCAACAAGTTCATCGCCTACGCCCTCTACCCCGAGGCCCGTTACACCCTCTGGGTGGGGCAGGGCCCCTCGCGCGCCAAGGTGTCGCTCGGCTCCAACCCGTGGCGTCCCCAGGAGCGGCGGCACGACCTGGCCGCCATCGCCTCACGCTACGGCGGCGGCGGTCACCCCGTGGTGTCCGCCATCAGCTTCAAGCCTGGCGAGCTGGCGCGCGCCCGAGCCGCCTATTTGGAAATCCTGTCCGAGCTGTCCGGTTAGTCCCGAGACGCTACATTTTGCGGACCTCGCAAACTTTGCGAGCTTTCAGGCCGCAACACATGCGGTGAGCTCCACTGGACACTTGTTGTTTCAAGGAGTTGGCAGACGGCCCGCCACTTGCTTGGCGTCCTGGCTGTGAACCGCCAGCTCCCACTTTTCCAGTCCGACCATAAGCCAGCGCTTCGGGCTGATCCAACGAGCCTCGAGAGAGCGAGCCGCCGGGCGGTGGCTTGCCCGAGAATGGACGTGCTCCGGTTTTCCTGTGAGCCTCCCTTCGCGGTGGGCCGGTTTGCGTCGACTCCGGACGTTGAGGGATCCTCTCCGCTCCAGGGGCGCGACGCGCGGCGGGACGGCTTCCTTCCAGGACGGTGTGGACCCCGTAACATTCAGTAACCTGAGAATTATTTGCCTTTTCTGTAAACCGGAGTAATCTGTTCTTCGCCATAGAGTCGCCAGAATGAGCAACCACGCGAATCCAGCAAGGCACGAGCAGCGAGAGAAGGGCTTCACGCTCATCGAGGTGCTGATCGTGTTGGCCATCCTGGGCGTGCTGACGGGGATGGCGGTGGTGACGTTCGACGCCGTGGGGAAGCGCGGGGCGCTGCAGAACGCCTCCTTCGATTTCCAGGGCGCGATGATGTCGGCGCGCACGCGGGCGGTGTCGCGCGGCTATCCGGTGTGGGTGCTGCTCTATCCGACGGCCAACCGCGAGGGGCTGACGGGCGGCATGGGCGCGTTCAGCGTGGTGGAGGATCGCAACAGCACGTACGTGCGCAATCCCCTCAAGCTCTACACGCTGCCGCTCAAGACGAACGTGGTGGGCGAGACGGGCACCGTGTCGGCGGTCTACTTCCTCGAGGACTACAGCAAGAGGGTGCGCTTCGAGACGCTGACGCCTGGGAAGGTGGGCCTGTTTGGCGCGCCCTTCCAGTCGCTGGCGGCACAGACGTGCAGCTTCTGCTCGGGCGCTTCCCACCCGGCAGGGGCCATCGGCTTCTTCCCGGATGGAACCGCGCGCTTCGTCGATGGTGACGGCATCTACGCCTCCATCACCAATCAGTCCTTGTCCCTCCGCAGCATGGAGGGCCGTACCCAACAGCTGTTCGCCATCTCTGGCCCCTCTGGCTACATGGCGGTTTACAGCCCGGACAAGCTCTAGCCTGGAGGTCCTGCCGTGGACTCTATTTCCCGCCGCCTCGTCCGCCGCAACCGTGCCGCCCAGCGCGGCGTGTCGCTCATCGAGGGGATGACCGCCTCCGTGGTTCTGCTCATCGGCCTGGTGGGCATCTTCCAGGGCCTCCTGGTGGCCAGCCGGCAGAACATCATGGCCAACCAGGCCACCCGCGCCTCGGGCATCGCCTCGCAGGTGCGTGTGTCGCTGGACACCCTGGGCTGGGCGCGAGTGATTGGCACGGCGGCGCGCCCCGGTCTGCTCAGCGGCGAGGGGTGTGATGCGAACGAAGAGGTGCGGGCGCTCGCCGGGGGCCTGGAGTCGCTGGAGCCCACCGAGGACGATGCCTGGCGGGTGAGCTGCATCTTCGACCTGGATGCCTACGAGAAGGCGGCGCAGCCCGCTGATCGCCTGCTGTCCAGCTATGCAGCCGACGACATGACGCACTACCGGCGCGTCCTGGTGGTCATCGACAAGGAGGACGAGGCCACGGGCGTGACCATCAACCAGGTGACGGTCGTGGTATCGTGGATGGAGCTGGGCAAGCGCCGTTTCGTGCGTCAGTACTTCGGGTTCTACGACTCGGGCCCGTTCGGCAACGAAACCTACGTCGAGATCTGAGCTGCCCATATGGCCCCTTCGAGAAACCCTCAGGCCCTCGCGCCGCGCGGCTTCACGCTGCTCGAGCTGCTGGTGGGCACGGCGACGACGACGATCATCCTCGCCGCGGTAGCCGTGTCCTTCGTGGGCATCCAGGGCTCCTACCAGACGGAGTCGCGCATCAAGGTGGCGGTGGAGGGACTGCGGACGGCGAGCGGCTTCATCGAGCAGCGGGTGCGCATGGCCGGCTACGGCATCGATCCGCGCTTCGCGTTCGACTTCAACGCCACGGCGATTCCGGGGCAGGCCAAGGCCAACCACACCCTCGTGTTTGCCAAAGGCATACCCAAGTCCGTCACCGATGATCTGGCCTTCCGCTACCGGGATGCAGCGTATCTGCGCCGAGGGCGCTACATGGGCTCGGGCGGCCTGGTGCTGGAGTCGGGCACGTTCGGGGTGGATCTCTCCAAGGGCCAGCGCATCATCGTCTCGTGCAACAACGGCAAGAAGTACCTGGTGCTGAAGGTCACGACTGCCGGGGTGTCCAAGGGCGTGGGGGCGTCCTCCAGCTTCACGGTGGACCCGGCGCTGTCCTCCATCCCCCAGGACGACACCTGCCTGTCGAAGACGGGGGCGCTGGACGCGCCCTACATCATGCTGCTGCACGAGGTGCGCCTGCGCATCGTGGACCTGGGCGGCCGTCCGTTCCTCATGGCCTTCCAGGGCCTGGATGAGCTGAACATGGACACCGCTGTCCCGCTGGCCGCGGACGTGGAGTCCTTCCAGGTGGCCTACATCATGAACCGGCCTCCCCTGGATGGGCCCAACGCGACGATCGCGGCGGTGGACGCCAACTCCTCGGCGCCCAACTGGGTGCTGGGGGACGTGAACAGCGCGGACAAGGACCGCTTCCCGGAGCCGAGGGATCCGCTCAAGCCGGAGCCCCGCTACAGCGACCCCTATGATGCTCCCGTCCGCTTCTCGCGGCACCCGGCCAACATTCGGGCGGTGCGCGTGAGCATCTCGCTGCGCTCGGCGACCCCGGAGGCCAACGGGCGCCGCGCCTTCTCCCGCGGGGACCTCGAGGACTCGGGGGAGACCACGGCCGCGGATGGCTTCTACCGGACCAACATGACCACCACCGTGCGCGTGCCCAACCTGCTGTCGCGCTCCAGTTTCAACCCGCCGGTGGGAGACGAGACCCCCGGCTCCAACGTGTGGGGAGGCTGACCATCATGCACCTCAAGAAGAGGGCCCCCCGCGGCAACGCCCTGATGTTGACCCTCATCGCCGTCTCCGTGTTGATGGTGCTGGTGGGGGGCGCCATCCAGTTCACCAACTACAACCGCGAGGCCACGGCCGAGAAGTTGCGGGGTGATCGTGTGGGCGCATGCGCGGACGCGGCGCGCCGCCACCTGCTGTCGCGCCTGAAGCTGTTCCGCGCCACCAGTGAGCTGCAGATCCTCGATACGACGTTCATCGATGATCCGGATCCAAGCGCTCGCTCGCAGATGATGACGGGCCACTACGGCGGCGAGGCCGAGAGCACGGTGGTGGCCGTCAACGCGGTGTCCATGGGCGAGGCGTCGAAGCAGGCCCGCGACATCGCCAACACCGTGACCGACTCTGGCGGCACCCTGGGCGGCAAGTACTACCGCGTGGTGGTCAAGTGCCACGAGAGCGCGGGCCGCGAGTCCGAAGTCGAATTCCTTTTCCGTTACGGCCTGTGAGGAAAGGCGCCATGTTCCGCAAGTTGACGCTCAGCCTCGTTGCCATCCTCGTGGTGCTGCTCCGGGCGGACACCGCGTCCGCCATTGATCAGGCGGCCTGCTGCCTGCCCACCACGTCCCGTCTGGACGCCCTGATGAACCCGACCCGGGGCAGCGACGAGAAGTTCTTCTCGCGCCCGGGTGGGCCTCCCAACATCCTCTTCATCATTGACACCTCCGGCTCGATGCACTCGTGGCCGAAGACCTGGCCCACCACCAAGGGCTGCTCGGACTCGTTCCTCAACGGGCTGGGGTACGCCAGCGCCGAGGCGTACCCGCGCCTGTGGACGGGCCTCAACAGCCAGTCCGACGCCTGGTTCGCCACCAACAGCTATTACGAGGCGCCGTCGGAAGGGTATGGCGTCATCTTCGGCAACGCTCCGGACAACACCCAGACCTGGACGAGCGTGAGCAATGCGTGCTCGTCCATCTCGGGCATCGGCTCCTCGGACCGGAGCACCTGCCAGAGCTGCCTCGATACCAAGGGCTACTACATCCACAACAGCAGCACGCGGCGGGTGAAGGGCAACTTCCTCAACTTCTACGCGCCGCGTGACTCGGGTGCCGTCAAGGTGATGGCGGACGTCATCCGCGACCTGCGCGAGGTGCGCTTCGGCGTGCTGGGCTTCCAGACCCGCGCCGCCAAGACGTGCTGGGGCAAGAAGTCCGGCACCAACAACCAGTGCCTCTGCATCCAGCAGCCCATGGGCCCCACCTGCGCCAAGTCCTACCCCCTGGACAACAGCTCGGTGGAGAACAACCGCAACTCCGTCCTCAACGACCTCACCAACGTCAACGACAACAACAGCAACGGCCTGGGCTGGGATGGCTGCAACACCCCGCTCGCGGACGCGCTCTACTCGGCGGGCTACTACTTCCAGTCCAAGGGAGCCCCCACGCCCTTCAGCACCTACCTGGGCACTCACCCGACGAGCGCCAACTTCAGCGCGGCGGATGGGGTGTGCTTCGAGTGCGGCTTCAACGCCGTCATCCTGCTGACGGACGGCGAGCCCTACGACGAGGGCAAGGTGGTCAACCTCCCGGACGCCATCAAGAACGACACCACGCCCTGCGAGGACTGCTCCCCCAGCCACCTGCACAAGGTGGCCAAGATGATGTGGGAGAAGGATCTGCGCTTCGACATGGACGGCCAGCAGCGCGTGGCCACGTACACCATCGGTTTCTCCGAGGACGTGGAGGACAGCAAGCTGCTGCAGGAGACGGCGCGGCTGGGCGGCGGCAAGTTCTTCCCGGCCCGCAGCACCAGCGAGCTCAAGCGCGTGATGCTCACCATCCTGGATGACATCAACACGCGCAACACCGCCTTCTCCTCGGCGGCCGTCAACACGCTGCAGACGCAGAGCGTGTCGGCCACGGCCATCATCCCGCGCATGATGCCCGCCAAGAATGGCTCCTGGTCGGGCCGGCTCTACCGCTACGAGCAGTTCAACGAGTTCGTCGAGGACCAGGACAAGAACGCGGACGGCGATCGCGCTGACACCTTCCTGGTGGACAAGTCGGGGACGATGGTCGCCGAGGACAACTCGAGCGAGTACCGCAAGGTGCTGTCCACCAGCGGCGGCCCTGGCGGCGCGCCCGTCTACGGTGGTGCGGCCGAGCCCTTCTGGGAGGCGAACGCGAAGCTGCAGGCGCTCGGCCACAAGGGCCGGAAGATCTGGACGGTGACGGACAACAACGGCGGAGGGTCGAAGGACGGGTTGATGACCGAGAAGGACTCGGTCGTCGAGTTCAAGCTCACCAACATGAGCCAGCTGCGCCAGTACCTGGCCGTGAGCGGCTCGCCCCTGTGTCCCACGGGCGTGCTCACCACCTACAAGCCGGGCCTCATCCTCGAGAAGATGCAGATGGCGGGCACGCTGGGGCTCGCGCAGGCCGTGACCCTGATGACGGCCCAGGGCCTGGTGGGCGTTCCGGCCAATCCGACGACCCAGGACGCGTATGACCTGCTGTGCTCGGCGCTCGTCATGCAGTACGTGCGCGGGCAGGACCTGTTCGACGAGAACGGCGATGGCAAGCGCGACGACACCCGGCCGTCCGTGCTGGGCGACATCTTCCACTCGTCCCCGGTGGTGGTGGATCCCCCGGTGGACAAGTTCCTGTGCGACATCGGCGTGAGCAACCAGTGCGTGAGCACGCTCTTCGCCACCCAGAACAAGACCGGCGTGCCGTCCACTGAGATGGTCACCTACACGCAGGCCGCGTCCTGCAACGTCGCTACGCCGACGGTGCGCGATGCCTATGACGCCTGGCACTTCATCAACCGCAAGCGCGAGCGCCTCATCCTGGTGGGCGCCAACGACGGCATGCTGCACGCCTTCAGCGACGGCCAGGGCCAGGAGGACTCGAAGTGTGAGGTGACGTACTCCAGCACCGCGGCGGGTGGAGGCACGGAGCGGTGGGCCTTCATCCCGGCGGATCTGCTGTCGCGGCTGCAGGACATGCTGCAGGGCCACGCCTACTACATCGACGGCGACATCATGGTCCGCGACATCTGGTCGGACGAGAACAACGACGGCAAGAAGCAGATGAACGAGTACCACACGGTGGCCGTGGTGGCCGAGGGCCGGGGTGGTACGCACTACTTCGCGCTGGAGATTCAGTGGGATGGCGCCAGCACCCTGGCGACGAGCGCGAAGACGCAGCCCAGCTTCCGCTGGATGTTCCCGCAGCCGTGCACGGACGAGGCCCTGCGTTTCGGCAAGACGCTGATGAGCCTGAGCCCCAAGCCGCCGCCCATTGGCCCGGTGCTGCTCCAGTCCTCCAGTGGCCTGGCGCGGCACGAGGACAAGAGCGTGCTGAGCGTGGAGCGCTGGGTGGCGGTGCTGTCGGGTGGTTGGTCTCCCGCCAACGAGAAGGGGCGCGGCATCTACATGGTGGACGTGTGGAACGGCACCGTGCCGGACCGCCGCGACAACCTGCTGTGGAAGTGGGAGTACTCGGAGTCCTTCAGCGGTACCTCGGATCCGCGCAAGGACATGACGTACGGCTTCGCGGCGCCCGTGGCCCTGGCGGACTACGGCTCCAACACGAAGGTGCGCTTCGACGGCTTCTTCGACACCGCGGTGGTGGGCGACCTGGGCGGACAGCTCTGGACGCTGCGCTTCCACGAGGCGGGTGTGCGGGATGGCACCACGAAGCTCATCGGCAACTGGAGCGGTGCGCGTGCCTTCGTCATGGACCGCGCGGGGGTGAACGGAGGAAATGATCAGAGCGTCCGCAGCCGTGCGCCCTTCCACTACCTGACGTCCCTGGCGATGCAGCCGGAGAACCGGGCCCTGCGCGCCTTCGTCGGCTCGGGCAACCGCTACCAGCTGCTCGACAACGGCGCCGGCATCTGCCGCTTCGACAACCCGCAGGCCTGCTCCAAGCTGGGGTGCGGCTCGACGCTGTCCACCTACAAGCTGACGCGCAACGACACGGACTACCAGCGGTTGAGCAACGAGTGGGTGGACCGTGCCTTCAAGGCGGGTCGCTACACCGCCTTCTCCTCCGCGACGACGAGCTCCACCAACTTCTGCGGCTCGGTGGGCGACACGGACATGATCAAGGCCGAGTACGAGTACCGCCAGGCCAACTCGTGCCCCAAGCCCACCGGCGGTGGAACGGTCAGCTACGAGTTCGCCCGCACCAAGGTGCAGTGCGGACAGGATGCGTCGGGCGTGTTCGACTGCCGGGTGAGCGATCCGGGCAACACGCTGAACATGAACGACCTGGACCTGAGCGCGTCCTCCACCCCGAGCTCGCTCGGCAAGAACCGCTTCTACGGCATCTGGGCGTACGGCGGCGTCCCCGAGCGCATGTTCGACGAGAACGGGTCGGGCAGCTCGAAGAACAAGGCCGCGGACTACGACTCGCGGCGGCTGACCGATACCGGCGGCAGCGCGACCTCGGGCGACCTCACCGACGTGACGAACGTGAAGTGTGATGGCCTGGGCAACTGCTCGTGCGAGACGGGCAAGACGTGCTCGCCGAAGGTGCTGGCGAATGCGGACAGCTACGGCTGGTTCTACGAGTACGAGGGCCTGCCCCACAAGACGGCCAGCGGCGCGGCGGTGCTCTCCAGCTGCACGCTGTGGAACTCCATGTACCCTGGCTCGTCCTCCAGCGGCGCGTGCGCCAGTGCGAGCAGCAACCAGGCGCGCCTCTTCCAGGCGGACTTCGTCACGGGTGCCCCCAACTGCGCGGCGGGCTTCCTCGACGGCAACGCCTATGTGCGCTACCAGAACCGCTCCGTGCTGGCGCCTCCTCCCGAGCCGGCCATGAGCATCCAGGTGTCGAAGACGGGCCAGGTGGTCTACGGCGTCAACTTCTTCGAGCCCGGCAAGGGACAGGCCACCGGGGTTCAGATTTCCTCCGACAGGGACGTGCTGCAGTACATCTACGAGCTGCCCATCTCGCGCTCGCTGCACACGTGCCGGCACGACAGCAAGAACGGTGGGCAGAGCGCGTGCATCCCCTCGGAGATGTAGGCCAGGGTTGAGCGTCTCTCTGGGGCCCGTCCTCGCCGCGCGGCGATGGCGGGCCCCGCCGTTTTGCGGGGGAGGGGAGGCCGTGGAGGGCGAGCGAGCAGGCGGCAGATACCTTCCCGAGGTGAGGGCGATGCCGTAGCCTGCGGCTCCCCATGTCCCGGCGCGGTCCGTTCGCCCTCTGTTTCCTTCTCCTCGGTGCCTGCCAGTGGACGTGCTCCACGTCCGCTCCCGCCGTTCCCGACGCGGGCACGCCCGCGGTTGCCTCGGCACCGGCGCCCGCGCCCGTCGCCCCCGTGCCCGAGCCCCTTCCTCCCTGCCGGGCCCGGGGAACCTCTCCGCTCAGCGCGGCGTTGGACTACCTCGACAGCGGCAAGTACCCGGAGGCCCTCTCCTGCGCGGCCCAGGCCTCGGCCCTGGAGCCGGACTCCGCTGCTGCCCATTCGGCGCGGGGTGAGGCGCTGGCCGCCCTCCAACGCACGGCGGAGGCCCAGTTGGCCTACGCTCGGGCGCTGGCCCTTGATCCGGGCCAGCCGGACGCGCTGCTCGGCGCGGCGCACCTCTTCGCCGTGCAGCTGCCCTCCAGCCGCGAGCACGACGAGCTGGGTGCCCTCTATGCCGAGCGCGGGCTCTCCCAAGCCGACATGGCGCCGGAGCTGCTGCCCCGCTTCGCCCTGGTGGCCGCCATGGCGCTCAATGACCTGGGGCAGGCCGCCGAGGCCCTCCAGCGCGCTCAGATTGTCCTGGCGCGCGAGCCGGACAACCACGAGGCCGCCTACGAGAAGGCCCTGGCCCTCTTCGAGCTGTGCCGCTTCGCCGAGGCCCGAGCCGCCTTTGCCTCCCTGGTAGGTGATTCGCAGCGAGGGGCGCACGCGCACTACCACCTTGGGTTGTTGCTGGAGCGCGAGGGGAAGTGGAAGCAGGCGCAGGTGCACTTCGACAAGGCACGGGTGCTGTCGCCGGAGGACTTCCCCACGCCCCCCATGCCCACCGAGGCCGAGTTCCGTGAGGAGGTGGCCCGCGCGGTGTCGGCCCTCCCCGAGGACATGCGGAAGGACTTGACTGGGGTGCCGGTGCGCGCCGAGGAGCTGCCCGCGGAAGAGGACCTGCTCTCCGGCGAGCCGCCCCTGTCTCCGGCCATCCTCGGCCTCTTCCGGGGCCCGCCGCTGGGCGAGCCTTGCGACGGCTCGGAGACGCCCTGTCGCTCGGTGGCCCTCTACCGCCTCAACCTTGCCCGGGCGGTGCGCACCCGGGATGAGCTGCGGGAGCAGATAAAAGTGACGTTACTCCACGAAGTGGGGCACCTTCGGGGCGAGGACGATCTGGAACTGGCCGCCCGCGGCCTGGAGTGACACGAGACATGGTTCGCCCATCCCCCCCCACCGCCCGCGTGAGCCTCAAGGGGGCCAAAGCCCTTCGCCGGGGCCACCCCTGGCTGTACCGCACCGAGCTGCTGGAGCCGCCCCAGACCCAGGAGCGCGGCGCCGTGGTGTCGGTGGTGGATCCGCAGGGTAACCCCGTAGGCCAGGCCTTCTACGCGCAGCGCTCGCCGCTGGCACTGAGGCTGCTGACGCGCAAGGGTCCTTCCGAGGAGAAGGTGGACGAGGCCTTCCTGCGCCACCGCCTGGAGCTGTCGCTCGCCCGGCGCGCGCTGCTGCGCCAGCGGGACGGCCTGCGCCTGGTGCACGGCGAGGCGGACCTGCTGCCCGGCCTCTTCGTGGACCGCTACGGCGCGGGCCTGTCACTGCAGACGCTCTCCGAGGGCATGGACGTGCGCAAGGAGTGGGTGGCGCGCACGCTGGCCGAGCTCACCGGGGCCACCCATGTGGTGTGTCGCGACGATGCCTCGGGCCGCGACTTCGAGGGCCTCTCTCGCGAGGTGAAGCTGCTGCACGGTGAGGGCGAGGCCCGCTTCAGCTACCACGAGGGGGAGAACCTCTTCGAGGTGGACCTGCTGGGCGACATGAAGACGGGCGCCTTCCTGGACCAGGTGGACAACCACGTGCGCGCGGGCGAGCTGGCCCGAGGCGAGGGGTTGGACCTCTTCAGCTACCATGGGGGCTTCGCGCTGGCGCTCAGCCGCACCTGCGACTCGGTGCTGGCGGTGGAGCAGGACCCGAAGGCCTCCGAGAGGGCCCGGGCGAACGCCGCGCGCAACGGTCGCACCAATGTCACGGTGGAGAACGCCAACGCCTTCGACGTGCTGCGCCGCTTCTCCGAGTCCGGCCGCCGCTTCGACACGGTGGTGGTGGATCCACCGGGGCTGGCCAAGCGGCGCGAGGGCCTGGCCACCGCGCTGCGCGCCTACCACGAGCTCAACCTGCGCGCCCTCAAGTGCCTGCGCCCCGAGGGCCTGCTCGTCACGTGCTCGTGCTCCGGCAAGCTGACGCGCGAGGCCTTCGAGGAGATGGTGCTCTCGGCCGCCGCGGACGCGAAGCGGCCGGTGCAGATTCTGGAGCGCCGAGGCGCGGGGTTGGACCACCCGGTGCTCGGTGGCCTGCCGGAGACCGAGTACCTCAAGGCGTTCTTCGTCCGCGTCCTGCTGTAGGCCAGGGGAGGGTCCGGGGGGGGCCCGGGTCAGATGCCCATCTCCTCGCGCAGCCGCTTCACCTGCTTGAAGTACTCGGTGCGGGGGAAGGGGACGTTGAGGATGTAGAAGTCCTTCTTGGAGAGGCCCACGCTGCCGAAGCAGTAGTTGCTGTCGGACATGTTGCGGCACAGCACCAGGTAGGCGCTGGTGGTGCAGTTCTCGCTCTGCACGCAGTAGGCGCAGTTGTGGCACTGCTTGCAGTCCACGCAGTGCGAGCAGTTGTTGCACAGCTCGCAGCGGGTGCAGTGGGTGCACTGGTAGCAGCTGTCGCAGTCCTTGCAGAACATGCAGTTGGCGCACCGCTCACAGCCCTCGCACGCATAGGAGCCGGGGTTGCCCGGGTCCGCCGTGTACAGCTTGGCGAGCCGCTGGTACTGCTCGAGGAACTCTCGCTTGCCCATGCCGGCCACCTGCTGGCGCGCCTGGGCCTCCTGCTCGAGCGTCTCCGGTACATTCACCCGCGACCCTCTGTCCTTCACCACAGAAGCTCCTTTCATTGGCGGTCCGTGCCGCCGGGGGCCTGGTGCAACTGCGCCAGCCCCTCGAGGTCGATGTCTCGTGCCACCCGGCGCACCTCCACGGTGCCCGGGAATCCGCGGCTGCTCACCGCCACCACGTACCGGTTGCCCACCAGCAGGCTCGCCTCGGCCTGTCCGGTCGAGGCGTCGTAGCGTACGAAGCCCACCGCCTCCTTGTCCTTCCAGAAGATGGGGGCGGTGGGATCATTCGTGGCCCGGCTCCGGCCCTCCTCGGCCGCGGCGCGGATGGCCTGCCCCAGCTTCTTGCCCAGAGAGGTGTCCACGATGCGCACCTTCACTTCCCGATCCTCACCGTGGGTGAAGCTGCGCTCGGCCTCGCTGACGGACACGTCGCCGTACCGGCCGGTGGAGCCTGCCTCCTGCGAGCGCTCCAGACCTTCCAGTTTTTCCGGAAGGAAGGCCTGCAAGTCCTCGAAATGAGCGCAGGGGAAGGTCGCCAGGGTGTTCGCGGCCGTGCTGTCCGCGTCTCCCGGTGTCTTTTTTCCACCATCGGTGCAGGCGGTGCCCGCGACGAGCGCGAGGAGAATGAGCGGTCGGAGAAAAGAATAGTCGCGCACGGGAGAATCAAAGGGTATCCCCGGGCCGCGCGCAATGGACCTCTCGAAGCTCAACCCCCCGCAGCGCGAAGCCGTGCTCACCACCGAGGGCCCCCTCCTGGTGCTGGCGGGCGCAGGCAGCGGTAAGACTCGCGTCATCACCAACCGGATCGTCCACCTGCTCGACAAGCGGCCAGGTGGGCTGCTGGCCCGCAACATCCTGGCCGTGACCTTCACCAACAAGGCCGCCACGGAGATGAAGGAGCGGCTGGTGCACATGGCGGGCCCCCGGGCCCAGAACGTGCTGGTGTGCACCTTCCATGCCTTCGGCGCCGAGATGCTCCGCGAGGACATCTACCGGCTGGGCTGGCCCAAGAAGTTCACCATCGCGGACCAGGGAGATCAGGCGGCCATCATCAAGCGGGCCATGCGCGAGCGGCGCATCGACGACCGTACCTTCGATGCCCGCAAGGTGCTCACCCTCATCTCCAAGGCGAAGAACGCCGGCAAGACGCCCGAGCCGTTGGGGGAGGGGATGGGGGACGACTACGATCTCATCGCCCACATGGTCTACGAGGCCTACCAGCTCGCGCTCAAGGCGCAGGGCTCGGTGGACTTCGATGACCTGCTCATCCTCCCCTCGAGGCTGCTGCGCGAGCACGAGGACCTGCGGCAGAAGTACACCCAGCGCTTCCGCTACCTGCTGGTGGACGAGTTCCAGGACACCAACCAGGCCCAGATCGATCTGTTGACGCTGCTGGCCAGCGGCGAGACGCGCAACGTGTGCGTGGTGGGGGACGACGACCAGTGCATCTACAGCTGGCGCGGCGCCGAGGTGCGCAACATCCTGAGCTTCGACAAGTACTTCGCCGGGGCCAAGGAGGTGCGGCTGGAGCAGAACTACCGCTCCACGCAGGTGGTGCTGGACGCGGCCAACGCGGTGATCGCCAAGAACCCCGAGCGCAAGGCCAAGAAGATGTGGTCCGATCGCAAGGGCGGCACGCGCATCAAGGTGGTGACGGCCCCCACCGAGGAGGACGAGGCCCGGTACGTGGCCACGGAGATCTCCCGGCTGCTGGCCGAAGGGATTCCGGCGGATGAAATCTCCATCCTCTACCGCGTCAACGGCCAGTCGCGTCCCATCGAGGAGGCGCTGCGCGAGAAGAGCATCCGCTACGAGGTGGTGTCGGGCAGCGAGTTCTTCGATCGGCGCGAGGTAAAGGACGTCATCGCCTACTTCAAGCTGATCGCCAACCCGCGGGACGAGACGGCGCTGCTGCGCATCATCAATGTCCCTGCGCGTGGCATCGGCGACGTCACCATGGAGCGGCTGGTGGCGCACGCGCGGCGCGACAGCGTGACGCTCTGGGGTGCCATGGAGCGCGCCGATCGCTACGAGGACCTGCCCAAGGGCGCCGCCGAGAAGGTGAAGGACTTCCTCCAGCTCGTCGAGCGCTACCGGCAGAGCTACGAGCAGGGCCACCTGGCGGCGACGACGCGCAAGCTGCTGGAGGAGATCGGCTACAAGGACGACGCGAAGTCGCTCACCACCTCGCAGGCCAGCGCGGACCGGAAGCTCAAGTCCATCGACCACGTCATCAACTCCCTGGAATCCTTCGAGAAGCGCGAAGGGCCCAAGGCCAGCCTGCTCACCTACCTCAACCGGCTCAGCCTCGACACCCGCCAGGAAGAGGAGGAGGTGCCCGGGGCGCACAAGGCCGTCACGATGATGACCCTCCACGCCTCCAAGGGTCTGGAGTACCGGGTGGTCTTCTTCATCGGGATGGAGGAGGAGCTGATGCCCCACAAGGGCATGCAGGGCGAGGCCCAGAACCTCGAGGAGGAGCGCCGGCTCTGCTACGTGGGCATCACCCGGGCCAAGGAGCTCCTCTACCTCACCCGATCCGCCATGCGGGTGAAGCGGGGCAAGGAGGTGCCGCGCACTCCCTCGCGCTTCCTGGAGGACATCCCCCCGGAGCTGGTGGAGGTCATGGACCTTGACGCACCGCGCAAAGGCCCTCCCACCGATCAGGAGAAGAACTTCTTCGCCAACCTCAAGGAGCGTTTCAAGGCTCCGGGGGCAAGCGGGGGAGCGACCCCTGGGTCCAAACCGACCGTGGCTGGCCCGACACCCGGGGCGCCCGCCGCTACCGGAACCACAGGTGGGGCACGGTGAACGCAGTGCGACCTTGACTTGCCCCCCGCCCCCCTCTAAGACGGTCGGCCTTTCCGGGCCGGCTTGGAAGTTTACGAGCGGGACCCGTGGTTGCTACGGCTACAGGCGCTTCAGGCGCCAACCATGCTTTTGGAGTTCAAACAATGTCGCAGAGGACCTACAGCGCGAAGCCGGCGGATATCAAGCGCGAGTGGCACATCATCGACCTGAACGGCAAGGTGTTGGGCCGCGCGGCGAGCCAGATCGCCACGCTGCTCAAGGGCAAGCACAAGCCCATGTACACCCCGTCCATCGACACGGGTGACCACGTCATCGTCATCAACGCCGACAAGGTGAAGGTGACGGGGACGAAGGAGCAGGACAAGATGTACTACCGGCACACGCTCGCCGGTTTCCCGGGTGGTCTGAAGAGCACCAACCTGGCCAAGCTGCGCGCCCGGCACCCCGAGGACATCATCCTCAACGCCGTGCGCCGCATGCTGCCGCGCAACGCCCTGGGCCGTCAGATGATGACCAAGCTCAAGGTGTACGCCGGTGACACCCACCCGCACGCCGCCCAGAAGCCCGCGACGCGCGAGGTCGAGGCGTAAGCGCTGTCCTTCCTTCCCCACTTTCCGCACCCTATTTAGAGAAGAGACGACATGGCTACCGCCACCGAGAAGGGTTTCTATGGCACCGGCCGCCGCAAGGAGGCCACCGCGCGCGTGTGGATCCGCCCGGGCACTGGTGTTGTGATTGTCAACGGCCGCGACATCAACGTGTACTTCGGCCGCGAGACGTCGAAGATGATTCTGAACCAGCCGCTGGACGTGCTGGAGCAGAAGGGCAAGATCGACATCGAGGTCAACGTGCGCGGCGGCGGTCTGAGCGGCCAGGCCGGCGCCATCCGCCACGGCCTGTCCCGTGCGCTGTGCAACTACAACCCCGACTTCCGCCCCGCGCTGAAGAAGGCCGGCTTCCTCACCCGTGATGCCCGCGCCGTCGAGCGCAAGAAGTACGGCCAGCCGGGCGCGCGTCGCCGGTTCCAGTTCTCCAAGCGCTAATCCGCTCTCACGCGGAATCGCTGGAGTACTCACACGGCGGGGGTTCCTTCGGGAGCCTCCGCCGTGGTGCTTTGCGGGCCAGGGCAGGCGAGCGCGCCCCGTCCATGGCCCCCCTCGTCGGATCTGTTTGGCGTGCTACCATCCGGAGCATTCATGGAACTCAACGAGATCCTCCAGATTGCGCTCCGCGGCGGCGCCTCCGACATCCACCTCAAGGCGGGCCTGCCGCCCATGTTCCGTGTCGACGGTTCGCTCGTACCGCTGAAGGACGGCAAGCGCCTGCCACCCGAGGAGGTGGCGCGCATGGTCTTCGGCATCATGAACGAGTTCCAGAAGGAGAAGTTCAAGCAGAGCAACGAGGTGGACCTGGCCTACGGCGTCCCCGGGCTGGGCCGCTTCCGCGTCAACGTCTTCCAGCAGCGCGGCACCATTGGCGCGGTGATGCGCGTCATCCCCACCAAGGTGATGGCCATCAAGGAGCTGATGCTGCCGCCCATCCTGGAGAAGATCTGCCTGGACGAGCGCGGCCTCATCCTCGTCACCGGTACGACGGGCTCGGGTAAGTCCACCACGCTCGCGGCGATGATCGATCACATCAACGCCACCGAGACGAACCACATCATGACGATCGAGGATCCGATCGAGTTCCTCATCCGGGACAAGCGCTCCATCGTGAACCAGCGCGAGGTGGGCGTGGACACGATGTCGTTTGCCCAGGCGCTCAAGAGCGCGCTGCGGCAGGATCCAGACGTCATCCTCGTGGGCGAAATGCGTGACCACGAGACCATCGAGACGGCGCTCGCGGCGGCGGAGACGGGCCACCTGGTGATGTCCACGCTGCACACGCTGGACGCCACGGAGACCGTCAACCGCATCGTCTCGGCCTTCCCGCCGTACCAGCAGAAGCAGGTGCGCATCCAGCTCGCGAGCGTGCTCAAGGCGGTGGTGAGCCAGCGTCTGATTCCGCGCGCGGATGGCAAGGGCCGCGTGGCCGCGGTGGAGGTGCTGCGCTGCACCGCCCGCGTGAAGGAGCTCATCGAGGACAAGGACCGGACGAAGGAGATTCCGGACGCCATCTCCCAGGGTTTCGACACCTACGGGATGCAGACCTTCGATCAGTCGCTGATGTCGCTGGTGAAGCAGGGGCTCGTCACCTACGAGGAGGCCCATCGGCAGGCCACCAACCCGGACGACTTCGCGCTGCGCTTCTCCGGCATCAGCGCCACTTCGGACTCGAAGTGGGACAACTTCGACGGTGGAGGCACCAAGCCGGTGCCGGGCTCGGCCAGCTTTGGCCAGCAGAACCAGCAGCAGCCGGCAGCGACGCCGGCCCGTGCGGCGCCAGCTCCTGCCGTGGCCCGTCCGGGGGCTCCATCCTCCGTGCCTCGTCCGGGGGTGCCCGCCGCTGGCGTTCCTACTCCGCCGTCTCGCGCGGGAGTCCCGGCGGTTGGTGCGGCCCGTCCCGCGGCTCCGGCGCCTGCTCCCGCGGCTCCGAAGGCTCCCGCGGCCGACGACGACTTCCAGATCGAGCGCTTCTGAGGAGCACCATTCCCCTCTCCCTCTGGGAGAGGGTTAGGGTGAGGGTGTTGCCCCGCGAGCATCCGCGTCATACCGCGAGGCGCCGTAGACCCTCACCCCGTCCCTCTCCCAGAGGGAGAGGGTTGAACCCGATTCACGCCTCCTCGTCCCCGAGCTGTGAGCGCAGGCGCGAGAGCCGCTGGGTTCCGATAAGGCCCTCCTTGGCCAGCACCTGGAGGAAGTCCACGGTGGCGCGCAGCCCTGCCTCCATCTCGGCCTCGGGCTTGTCGGCGATCTCGGACTCGTAGAGCGCCTCCATGTGCTCGGGGTTGATGGGGGTGGGCCCCTCGCCCCAGGCGATGTTCACCAGGGCCCGGGAGATGTGCGCGCGGACAGTCCGCTCCGAGTCGTCCTTGGCGCCCTTCTCGAAGCCGAGGATGAGGGCATCCACCTGCTCGCGGGTGAGGGCGGCCAAGGCGGGTACCTCGCCGAGCGTCTCCTGGACGTAGGAGCTGTCGAAGGACTCCACCTCCTCCTCGTAGCCGAAGGCTTCCTCCAGCAGGATGGAGGCGATGAAGGCATCCGTCTCATCCTCGCTGGCGCCCTCGGACTCGAGGGACTTCCGGGCCTGCTGGGTGGCGTCCTTGAGGGCGGGGTCCTCGGCGATGGCGCGCGTGGCGGCGTAGGCGGCCAGGAAGACGACCGCCGCCTCTGCGTCCGAGGAGAGGTGGCGCTTGCCTTTGCCTCCCACCAGCTCGTTGCGCTTGTCGGGGTGGGCGGCGGCGGTTTGGGCGAAGAGCCTCTCCTCGGGCTCGAGCAGCTCTCCGTTCTTCTCCTTCTCGAGAGTCTCACGGGCGGCTTCGGGGCTGAGGTAGCGGGCAATCAGGGGGTGCATGCCGCGCCTGTTACCACATGCTAGAGAGCAGGCGATGGACTCCGAGGAAGCCACCCCCGAGGAAGTCAAACGTGCGACGGACGCGTGCCTGCGACTGTTGGCCGCGCGAGCCCGCAGCCGGCACGAGCTGCTGACGGCACTCGAGCGCAAGGGCTTCTCCGAGCCGGTGCGCAAGGCGGCGCTGGAGCAGGTGGCGGGCTGGGGGTACCTGGATGACGAGCGTTTCGCTCAGGAGCGGGCGGCGGTGTTGCTGCAGAAGGGCAAGTATGGCCCCCAGGATGTAGAGCAGCGGCTCCAGGCGCATGGGCTGAGTCGCGAGGCGGCGAGCGAAGCGGTGGCCAATGCCCGTGAGACAGTGGAGTTCGATGCGGAGGCCACCGCGCGTCAGGTGCTGGAGCGGCGGGGGCTGCTCGGCCGGAAGCTGGGGCCCAAGGAGCATGCCCGGGCCGGCCGTCTCCTGTTCAGCCGGGGCTTCTCCGAGGACGTCATCCATCGGGTACTCGGTGACGCGACGCTGGAACCTTCGGGTCCGGAAGATTAGCTTGCTTCCCTACCCATGCGTTTCCTTCGAGCTGTCTGCCTGACTGCCCTCCTGTGTACCGCCGCCGGCTGCGCGGCCCTCTCCTCCGGCCAGGCCGGGGATCCGGACTTCGGCGCGGATGCCGCCTCCAACCTCCAATTGGGCGACGAGGCCCTGGATCGGAAGGACTTCCTTCAGGCCGAGCGGTACTACGAGCACGTCCGGACCAAGTACCCCTACCTCGAGGTGGCCAACGAGGCTGAGCTGAAGCTGGCGGACCTCGCCTTTGCCCAGGAGGCGTACCCGGAGGCACGCGAGAAGTTCCAGTCCTTCATCAAGCTCCACCCCACTCACGCCAAGGTGGACTACGCCGCGTACCGGGCGGCGCTCACCCACTTCGCGGACATCCCCGCGGACCTCTTCATCCTGCCTCCCTCGACGGAGAAGGATCAGACCGAGGTGAAGGCGGCGCTGGTGTCCCTCAACGACTTCGTCCGCCAGTACCCCAACTCCCAGTACGTCCCCGAGGCGAAGGAGAAGCTCGAGCAGACGCGCCTGAAGCTGGCCGAGCACGAGCTGTACGTGGCCTCCTTCTACGCCAAGCGCGAGCGCTGGAAGGCCGTGGTGCAGCGGTTGGAGGGGCTGTTGACGAGCTACCCGGGCACCTCGCTCGAGGAGGAGGCCCTCTTCGAGCTCCATGAGGCCTACGTGAAGCTCAACGACGCGGAGAAGGCCCGGCAGACGCTGCAGAGGGTCATCGAGCGCCTGCCGGGGACTCCCGCCGCCGAGCGGGCCCGGCGGATGATGGGCTCGTGAGGAGCTCCGAGGACTGGAGCCGGCTGGGCGGGGTACTCATCATCGTGCTGGCCTCTTCAGCCGCCATGGTGGTGCTCGTCCCCCGTCTGTTGGGAGTGGCCGCGGGGCCCGAGGCGGAGATCATCACCTTCCTGAAGGGCACCGAGCGGGAGGGGTTGTCCATGACCCTGCCCGGGGTGGAGGCGCCGCTCGAGTCCCGGAAGCACCACTTCGCGCGCATCACCGTCAACGTGGAGCCCGGAGGGGAGCGGGCCGTGGCCTGGGCGACCCTGGACTTCGATGGCCAGCTGGGCCGCACGGAGATCAGCTCCCTGGGAGTGGAGCGGGTGCCTTTCGTTCTTCGAGGGCGGGAGTGGGTGCCAGAGGATCTGGCGGCGCCCCGGCTGGCGGCGGTGGTGAGGGCGCTGGAGTTGCGGCGCCGGGCGCTGGAGGCGGGAAACCGCGAGGCGCTGGCGGGCCTCTTGGCACCGGGCCTGGAGTCCACCACGGGGGGAGGGGAGGCGGAGCTGGCGCGGGTGCTGGAGCTCCAGAGGCGCCGCTACCGGGCGGAGCGATGGCTCCTGCGGCTCGAGCGGGACGAGGCGGTGGCCAGCGAGGAGTGGCGATTGGAGGGACAGCTGCCTTCAAGGCCTGTGGACGAGAAGGGCCAGCGCCGATTCTCGCTGATTCGCAACAGAGAGGAATTCTTGTTTTCGTCCAGTCTCATGTAGGCTAGGCGCCGTTCTCAGCAGGGCTCAGCTGGGGTGGGACGGATGAGGTGGAGGGACGGAGGCTGAGGTCCATGGCAACACTCATCATCGAGGTCGTAGCACCGTGAGCACTCCGAGTGGATCGCCGGCGAAGACGTACGCGCTCAAGTTCATCTCCGGCAAGTACCAGGGCGGTGAGTTCCCGCTGAAGGCGGAGAAGCAGATCGTCATCGGCCGATCGAGCGAGCTGGACATGGTGCTCGTCGAGGACATGGTGTCGCGCAAGCACGCGCGCATCATGGTCAGCGGGGTCGGGCAGATCTCCATCGAGGATCTCGGCTCGACGAACGGCACGTTCGTCAACGGCGAGAAGGTGAAGCAGGCGACGCTCAAGGAGGGGGACCGCATCCTCATCGGGACCTCCATCCTCAAGCTCATCCTGCAGGGCGCCGGGGCGGGCGAGGTCGACGAGGTGGTGGCCAAGCAGCGCCTGGAGGAGGTGGCGGTACAGGCGGCGCGCACCTCGACGAAGGCCTCGTCGATGACGGGGAAGATCGAGGAGATTCCGCTGCCGGACCTGCTGCAGCTCTTCCACACGTCGAAGAAGAACGGCGTGCTGGTGGTCAGCAACGACCACGAGGGGAAGATCTACCTGCGCCAGGGCCGCGTGTACTACGCGGTCATCGACGAGAACCACAACCTGGGGCCGCAGAAGAGCTTCAACCGAATTGTCACCTGGGAGCAGGGTGACTTCGAGCTGAGGCCGGCGGATCCGCAGGAGTTCATGGTGGAGCTGGACTCGTCGACCGAGGCGCTGCTGATGGACGCGCTGAGGCAGTTGGACGAGTACAAGCGCATCCAGAAGGATCTGCCGTCGATGAGCACGCAGCTCATGCTGGCGATGCCGATGACGGCGCCGCTGCGGGAGCTGACGCCGGAGCTGCTGGACGTGTTGCAGCAGGTGCACAACTACGGCTCGTTGGGTGGGGTGTTGAACCACTCGGAGCAGGACGACGTGCAGGCGGCCGAGGCGGTGCTACAACTCATCAAGCGCGACTACGTGCGCGCCAGCTAGCCACTCCCCAACCACTCCTCCCTCTCCCCTCGGGAGAGGGTCGGGGTGAGGGTATCGAGAACCCCGGGTTCATCCCTGGTAACGAGGTCCACTGTGTCGGAAGAGCAGAAGCCGCGCCGGCTGACGGAGCTGGCGCATTGCGCGGGTTGAGCGGCGAAAATCCGCGCCGCGGATCTGGCGCAGGTCCTGCGCCAACTAAAGACTTCGAAGGATACGAGGGCGCTGGTGGGCTTCAACACCAACGATGACGCGGCCGTGTATCGAGTGGCGCCGGGAATGGCGCTGGTGAGCACGGTGGACTTCTTCCCGCCGGTGGTGGACGACCCGTACCAGTTCGGGGCCATCGCGGCGGCGAACGCGCTGTCGGACATCTATGCCATGGGGGCAAAGCCCCTGTTCGCGCTCAATCTGGTGGGCTTCCCGAAGGATCGGCCCATGGAGGAGCTGTCGCGCATTCTGGCGGGAGGCCAGGCGAAGGCGGACGAGGCGGGCATCCCCATCCTGGGTGGGCACTCGGTGCAGGATCCCGAGCCGAAGTACGGGCTGGCGGTGACGGGCCAGGTGCACCCGAAGAAGGTGCTGACGAACGCCGGGGCGAAGCCGGGGGACGTGCTGATGCTGACGAAGCCTCTGGGCTCGGGCATCGCGACCACGGCCATCAAGCGTGGGGTGGCCTCCAAGGAGCTGACGTCGCGCGTGGTGGCGCTGATGTCGGAGCTGAATAAGAAGTCGGGTGAGGTGTTCGCCTCGGGCAAGTTCAAGGTGAACGCCCTCACGGATGTGACGGGCTACGGGCTGCTGGGGCACCTGCTGGAGATGATGAAGGGGGCGAAGACGAAGGCCTTCCTGGACCTGGAGCGCATCCCCATCATCTCGGAGGTGCCGGCGCTGGCGCAGCAGGGCGTGGTGCCGGGCGGGACGAAGTCCAACCTCGCCCACGTGGGGAAGAAGGTGCGCTTTCCCAAGGGTCTGCCCGAGGACATCCAGTGGGTGCTCGCCGACGCGCAGACGAACGGCGGCCTGTTGGCCGCGGTGCCGGCGCGTGACGTGGCCAAGGCGTATCGAGCGTTGGAGCGGGCCGGAGTAGATGTAGCCCTCATCGGCGAGGTGGGCGAGGGCCGGACGGGCATCGAAGTCGTCGGATAGCGAGGGGTCCGCCACCTCCGGTAGCATCCGGTGTTGGCATGATGCTCCGTCTGACTGCTGTCCTCGGCACCCTCGTTGTCCTCAGCCTGCCGGCGTCCTCTCGTGCGGCCGAGCGCCCCGCGCGCATCGTGGTGGACCCCGGCCATGGCGGTGACCAGGGCGGGGCGACGAGCCCCACGGGTCTGCTCGAGAAGGACGTGTCGCTCCAGGTGGCCCGTCGGCTGAGGGATCATCTGGAGGAGGAACTCGGGGCGCAGGTGCTGATGACGCGGGACGAGGACCAGTTCCTGCCCCTGGGCGAGCGGGTGGAGTTCTCGAACAAACAGCGGCCGGACCTCTTCGTGTCCATCCACTGCAACGCCATGCCCACCCGGCGCACGCGCGCGCGCGTCCAGGGCATCGAGACGTACTTCCTCTCGGCCAATGCCTCCAACGCCACTGCGCGAGCGGCGGCGGACCGCGAGAACGCCGAGGCCCCAGCGGCACGGGGGGCGCGGGGTGACTCCACGCTGGCCTTCATTCTCCATGACCTGGCGAGGACCGAGGCGCACCAGGACTCCTCGCGCCTGGCATACGCCATCCACCAGAAGCTCATCGCGGCCACGGGCAGCTCGGACCGGGGGGTGCTGCAGGCGCCGTTCTACGTGCTCAACGGTGTCGAGGCCCCCGCCGTCCTCGTGGAGATTGGCTACATCTCGCATCCGGAGGAGGGGGGCCGGCTGGCTCGCGCCGAGTACCAGGAGCGGCTCGCCACCGCCATCACCGAGGGCGTGAAGGCCTTCCTGGCCGAGGTGCGCCGGCGCGATGCCCCGAAGGGCCCGAAGGTGGCGGCTCCCGCGGCGCCCTGACAGAAGCGCGCGCTCGCAACGGACAGCGGGGCACCTCGTCTGCTAGAGAGCCGGGCCCATTACCCTTTCCGAGGAGCCTTCCCATGCGGTCCTTCAACCGTGGGGCGCTGGACATGCGCCCCGTCACCCTGACCCCTGGTATCACCCGTCATGCCGAGGGCTCGACCCAGGTGGAGTTCGGTCACACGCGCGTGCTCGTCACCTGCTCGGTGGAGGAGAAGGTGCCGCCGCACCTGTTGGGCAAGGGCTCCGGCTGGGTGACGGCCGAGTACGGCATGCTGCCGCGCTCCACGCACACCCGCACTCAGCGCGAGGCGGCCAAGGGCAAGCAGACCGGTCGCACGCTCGAGATTCAGCGGCTCATCGGCCGCTCCATGCGCGCCGCGGTGGACCTGCCGGGCCTGGGCGTGCGCACCTTCACTCTGGACTGTGATGTCCTCCAGGCGGACGGCGGCACCCGCACCGCCTCCATCACGGGTGCCTACGTGGCCCTGGTGCTCGCCCTGCGCAAGCTGCACAAGGACGGGGTGATGCCCCGCATGCCGAAGCTCACCCCGCTCGCCGCCGTGTCCGTGGGCGTGGTGAAGGGCGAGGTGCGGGTGGACCTCGACTACGACGAGGACTCCTCCGCCGACGTGGACCTGAACCTGGTGGCCACCGGAGACGGCCGCATCGTCGAGGTGCAGGGCACCGCCGAGCACCAGCTCTTCGACCGCAAGACGATGGACGCCATGCTGGATGCGGGACTGGCCACCATCCGCCTGCTCACCGAGGCCCAGCAGAAGGTGCTCGGAGGGTGATGCCATGAAGCCCCGCCTGCTTTTCGCCACCTCCAACGCGGGCAAGCTGCGTGAGCTGCGCGGCCTCGTGGGGGACGCCGTGGAGGTGGTCTCCCTCAAGGACCTGCCGCCCATCCCCGAGCCCGAGGAGTCCGGCGCCACCTTCGAGGAGAACGCCGAGATCAAGGCCCGTGCCTACTCCGCGGCCACCGGGTTGCCCGCACTGGCGGACGACTCGGGGCTATGCGTGGACGCACTGGGAGGCCGGCCCGGGGTTCACTCCGCGCGCTACGCCCAAGGGGACGACAAGGCACGCTACGAGAAGCTGCTCGCCGAGCTGTCGGGCGTCCCGGACGACCAGCGCACCGCGGCCTTCGTGTGCTCGCTCTGCCTGGTGCAGCCGGGCGGGGGTCGCGCCATCGTCGAGGTGGGCCGTTGCGAGGGACGCATTGGCCACTCGCCCCGCGGCTCCCATGGCTTCGGCTACGACCCGGTCTTCATCCTGCCGGGGGGGAAGAGCATGGCGGAGCTGACGGCCGAGGAGAAGGCGGGCATCTCTCACCGGGGCGTTGCCTTCCAGAAGATGCTGCCCCACCTGAGAGCCATGGCTGGCGGACGACCTGTCGGGGGCTGAGCAGGTGTCAGGTATGTTTGCCTTGCGCGTCCGTTCCGGATGGTTCAACAATGGTTGGACCTTATCGGGGCGTAGCGCAGCCTGGTAGCGCACCTGCCTTGGGCGCAGGGGGTCGGAGGTTCAAATCCTCTCGCCCCGATATCGCAGTACCCCAGTAACGAGGAGACCTGGGTGCCAGTAGCTCAGCTGGATAGAGCATCGGCCTTCTAAGCCGAGGGTCGTGGGTTCGAGTCCCGCCTGGCGCGCCAAATCTTCAGGAGTGACAAAGGGCTTGAACCGTAACGCTTTCCACGGTAGGGAAGCCGCCACGTTTCAGCGCGGTTGTTCGTCAGTAACGGCGGCCATAGCTCAACTGGTTAGAGCGCAGGACTGTGACTCCTGAGGTTACCGGTTCGATCCCGGTTGGCCGCCCTTCTCATCCCCCGCTTTTTGCGCCTATAGCTCAACTGGATAGAGCATCGGCCTTCGAAGCCGAGGGTTGGGGGTTCAAGTCCCTCTGGGCGCGCAGCAGCACCCCCTTCCGAGGGTGCCGCCACGCCGAGGAGCTTCTCCTCCCCGAGCGACTCAGTACGGGCTCAGGCCTTGCCGTCCACCGCGGGAACGCGGCAGCGCAACTCGGCCTCGGTCTCGAGCGCCGCGAGGTTCTCGCGCATCGGCCGGGCCCACTTCGCCTTGGGCTGCTCCATCAGCTTCTCGTGAGCCAGGTCGATCGTCTCGGCCAGCTCCTCGTCGCTGAGCTCCGAGGCCATCTTGCCCTTGTGCGGACCGAAGGCCACCACCACGGACGCGCTCTTCTGCTTCGCCGGGGCCTCCAGGGCCGGTGCCGGCTCGGCGGCCGGAGCGGGCTCCTGGGAGTCCTTGGCCTTCACGTCCTTGGCCTTCATGTCCTTCGCCTGGGTGTCCTTGGCCACCACGGGCTCTCGGACCTCCTTGGCGGAGGCGGCCGCGGGACGCGCCTTCACGGACTCGCGGATTGGCTCGGGTTCACGCACGGTCTCCCTGAGCGTCTCCTGCGCCTGGACGGGCGCCGGCTCCGGAGCCGGCGCTGGGGCCGTGGGCAGAGGAGGGAAGGACGCCTTCACGGGGCCGGGACGCGCGCCCAGCACCTCGTAGCCGTGCGAGGCCGCGGGTTCGGCCTGTGGCTCGAATTCCTCGGCTGGCATCTCCTCGCGCACGTACAGGCCGCCGAAGGCCTCGGGGTACGCCTTGCGCAGCGCCGCCACGCGCGCGCACTTCTCGATCATCGTCGTGGGAATCTTGGCCCACAGCGGCGTCTGCTGGACGTAGCCCGCGAAGTCCAACCACACCACCACGGGCAGCTTTCCGTCGCGCACCACCCGAGCCCAGGCCCCCACCAGGCTGCCCTTGCGCTTGGCCGGGTTGAAGCGGTGCACCACCTCGCCCTTGCCCTGGTCCACGATGATCTCATCCTCGGCGTACACCGCACTCGCCTGGATGCCCTTGAAGTCCGGGAAGCGCTCGGCTCGCGCCAGCATCCCCGCCTCCGAGGGCTGGAACTCGTAGCGCGTCACCCAGTTGGGTTTCTCCCGGTTGCCCGCGTTCTGTCGGCGGGCCACGCAGAAGGCCTCCTTCAGCAACGGGTCCAACCCGGAGCGCTTGCACTGTTCGATGAAGAGGGCGAACTCGTCTTCCCCGATGCCCCGGGGGCAGATGGTCCGCTTGATGAGCTCCACGCGCTCGGGGCTCCACTGGCCCGACGCGGTTTCCGCCTTGTTGTGTGCTTCCATGCCGCTGCTCTGTTCTCCGCCTGCGAAAAGGGCGAACGACCTCCGTTCGCCCGCACCTCGGGGAGGATTCAACCCCGGATGGCGTGCGTTGGCATCCCGATACTGAACGGACGTCCAGGCCAGCTCGGAGGGCAGACGAGCTCAGCAGAGGGGAGAAACAGGGTTGCGAGGGGGTGCGAAAAAAAGCATTTGACGCGGACGGCGCTGCGCCGTACAAGCCGTCCCCGTCGACGCGCGGTGACGAACCGCGGCGGCGCACAAGAGTCGGGAGCGTAGCTCAATTGGTAGAGCAATGGACTCTTAATCCATAGGTTGTGGGTTCGATTCCCTCCGCTCTCAACACCGGGGCTCCTTCAGCAATGAGGGAGCCCCGGTTCCTTTTTGGGGTCCTGGATTGCTGTGCGCTGGACTCTGGTTTTCGAGGTAGAACGCACGGTCAGCGCCCGGGCGGGTGGCGAAACTGGTAGACGCGCCAGACTTAGGATCTGGTACCGCAAGGTGTGAGGGTTCGAGTCCCTCCTCGCCCATTCCGGCCATTTCGCGTTGACCGGATCGGACCTATCTCCTAAACGCGCACGTCCCACGTCTTCACTTCTTCACCCATTCGACACGCCGGGAGCGCCCGGCGCGAGCGAGGCATCCCATGAAGGTCCAGATCGAGGAGCTCTCTCCCATCGAGAAGAAGCTCTCCATCGAGGTCGAGAACTCCCGCGTGACCGAGGAGCTCACCCGCGCGTATACCGCGCTCGGCAAGCAGGTGAAGCTGCCCGGTTTCCGGCAGGGCAAGGTTCCCCGCCGCATTCTCGAGCAGCGCTACCGGGAGCAGGTGGAGGACGAGGTCATCCAGCGCGTGGTGCAGAACGCCTGGCTGGAGGCCGCCCGGGAGCACAAGGTGGAGGCCGTGGCCCCGCCCCAGGTGACCAACAACTCCGGCCTCAAGGCCGATGCCCCCTTCACCTTCGAGGCTCGCGTCGAGGTGAAGCCCAAGGTGGAGCCCAAGAACTACGAGAGCCTGCCCCTCATCCGTGCCGCCACCCAGGTGGAGGACAAGGAGGTGGACGAGCGCCTCAACCAGCTGCGCGAGAGCATGGCGCGGCTGGAGCCCGTGGAGGGCCGTGACACGGCGCAGATGGGCGACTTCGCCAGCGTGGACTACCAGTCCACCGTGGAGGGCAAGGACTTCCCGGGCAGCAAGGCGGATGACGTGACCGTGGAGCTGGCTCCCGGCGAGCTGGTCGAGTCCAACGTGGCCGCCCTCGAGGGCACCAAGGTGGGCGAGGCCAAGGAGCTGGACTACACCTTCCCCGCCGACTACCGGGTGGAGGACGTCAAGGGCAAGACGGCCCGTTTCAAGTTCACCGTGAAGGGCCTGAAGAAGAAGGTCGTCCCCGAGCTCAACGACGACTTCGCCAAGGAGACGGGCGAGGCCCAGTCGCTCGAGGAGCTGCGCGGGAAGATCCGCACGGACCTGGAGCAGGGCAAGCGCAACAAGGCCCAGGGCGAGGAGCGCGACGCGCTGTTCAAGGCCCTCATCGAGGGCAACACCTTCGACGTGCCCAAGTCCATGGTGGAGCGCACCATCGACAACATGCTGGAGAACCGGCTGCGCGCCATGGCCCGCATGGGCATGGATCCCCGCCAGCTCAACCTGGACTTCGCCCGGCTGCGCGAGGACCTGCGTGAGGAGGCCACCAAGGAGGTGAAGGGGGCGCTCCTCATCGAGGCCATTGCTCAGAAGGAGAACATCCAGACCAGCGACGCGGACGTGGAGAAGAAGCTCGAGGAGCTGGCCAAGGAGGCCAAGCAGGACATCTCCGTCGTCCGGAAGTACTTCAAGGGCGCTAACGAGCGCGAGGGGTTGAGCCTCCGACTCCGCGAAGAAAAGACGATTGAATTCCTGAAGGGTCGGGCGAAGTATTCCTAGGAGTTCTTCTTCCTTAGACCCTTCGCGAGGTTGTCATGCCCTTCATGCCCGTTCCCTACGTCATCGAGCAGACTCACCGAGGGGAGCGCTCGTACGACATCTACAGCCGGCTCCTCAAAGACCGGATCGTCATGTTGGGAACGGAGATCGACGATGACGTCGCGAACGTCATCGTCGCTCAGCTCCTGTTCCTGGAGTCCGAGGACCCCGACAAGGACATCAACCTCTACATCAACTCGCCGGGTGGCTCCGTGACGGCCGGTTTGGCCATCTACGACACCATGCAGTACGTGAAGCCGCAGGTGTCCACCATCTGCGTGGGCCAGGCGGCCTCCATGGGGGCCGTGCTCCTGCTGGCTGGGGCCAAGGGCAAGCGTTACGCCCTGCCCAGCTCGCGCATCATGATTCACCAGCCGCTGGGCGGCGTGCGCGGCCAGGCCACCGACATCGAGATTCAGGCGAAGGAAATCCTCCGCATGCGGGCCAAGCTCAACGAGCTCATCGTCAAGCACACCGGCCAGCCGATCGAGCGTGTGGAGAAGGACACGGATCGCGACTACTTCATGGGGGCGATGGAGGCCAAGACGTACGGCATCCTCGACGAGGTGCAGAACCCCCGGAAGGTGCTGACGCCGCCCTCGGGCGAGCGCAAGTAGACGCCCCCTCGCGGGGCATACGGGCCGGAGCCGCGGGGAATGCTGCACCGCGTCTCCGGCTTCTGTTTTCTGCGCCGGTGCAGGTGGGGTGTTAAGTACCCAGCAGGCGCGTGGACGCCCCGGAAGGGGGCTGACTAGATTGGCTGAAGGCAGGGGGGGCGGGCCGGTGGGAGCGCACCTCCAGGCAGTTGCAGCGAGGGCTTACATGGCGGGTAAGAACGTGGAGAAGCGAGACAACCAGTCCCTCTGCTGTTCGTTCTGCGGCAAGTCGCAGAAAGAGGTGAAGAAGCTCATCGCGGGACCGACGGTCTACATCTGCGACGAGTGCATTGGGCTGTGCAACGACATCATCGCGGAGGAGATCGACCGCGAGGAGACCAAGGACACCAAGCTGCGCATCCCGCGGCCCAGTGAGATCAAGGCCATCCTCGACGAGTACGTGGTGGGCCAGGAGCGCGCGAAGAAGACGCTCTCGGTGGCGGTGCACAACCACTACAAGCGCATCGAGTCCAAGGTGGCCATGGACGATGTGGAGCTGCAGAAGAGCAACATCCTTCTGCTCGGCCCCACCGGAAGTGGCAAGACGTTGCTCGCGCAGACGCTGGCGCGCATCCTCAACGTGCCCTTCACCATCGCGGACGCCACGTGCCTCACCGAGGCCGGCTACGTGGGTGAGGACGTCGAGAACATCATCGTCAACCTGCTCCAGGCGGCGGACCACGACATCGAGCGGGCCCAGCGCGGCATCGTCTACATCGACGAGATCGACAAGATTGCTCGCAAGTCGGAGAACCCGTCCATCACCCGCGATGTGTCGGGCGAGGGCGTGCAGCAGGCGCTCCTGAAGATCATCGAGGGCACCATCGCCAACGTGCCGCCCAAGGGTGGCCGCAAGCACCCGCAGCAGGAGTTCCTGCAGGTGGACACTACGAACATCCTGTTCATCTGCGGCGGTGCGTTCGGTGGGTTGGATCAGATCATCGAGCGGCGGCTGGGTGGCCGCAGCCTGGGCTTCGGCGCGGACATCCAGTCCAAGAAGCAGCGCAACCTCACCGAGCTGCTCAAGCACGTGGAGCCGGAGGACCTGCTGAAGTTCGGCATGATTCCGGAGTTCATCGGCCGTCTGCCCATCGTCACGGCGCTCGAGGAGCTGGACGAGCCGGCGCTGGTGAACATCCTCAGCCAGCCGAAGAACGCGCTGACGAAGCAGTACAAGAAGCTCTTCGAGCTGGACGGCATCTCGCTGAAGTTCACGGACGGGGCGCTCAAGGCGATTGCCTCCGAGGCCATCCGCCGCAAGGCGGGAGCGCGCGGTCTGCGCTCCATCCTGGAGAGCGCGATGCTGGACGTGATGTACGAGCTGCCCTCGCGGAAGACGGCGCGCGAGGTCGTCATCTCCGAGGAGGTCATCCTCAAGAAGAGCGAGCCGGTGGTGCTCCACTCCCAGGAGAACAAGGAGCCGGAGCCCAAGAAGGAGAGCGCGTAACCACCTACCCCTCTCCCTCCGGGAGAGGGACGGGGTGAGGGTATCCGGGCCTCGGGTTGAGCCCGTACCCCCATTGCGCGTCACGGACGCCCCCGCCAGTCCCGCACTTTTCGTGGGACGGACGGGGGCGTTGCCTTATCTGCTGTCCCACCCATGGAGACGAAGCGGATGAATCAACCGGCCACGCGGACCGAGGCGGTGGTGGACACCCTGCATGGGGTGGAGGTGGCGGACCCGTACCGTTGGCTCGAGGACGAGAAGTCCCCCGAGGTGCAAGCCTGGATGAAGGCCCAGGACGCCTTCACTCGGGAGCGCCTCGCCCGGTTTCCTGGCCGCGAGGCGCTGCGTCAGCGCTACACGGAGCTCTTCTACGTGGAGTCCATGTCCGCGCCGGCGATGCGCGGCGACCGGTACTTCTACGTCCGCACCCATAAGGACAAGGAGAAGGCCGTCCTCTACTGGCGCGAGGGTGAGAAGGGAGAGGAGCGGGTGCTCCTGGACCCCAACACGTGGAGCCCGGACGGCACGGTGTCGCTGGGGCTGTGGGCGCCCTCGTGGGACGGCAGGAAGCTGGCCTTCACTCGCAAGCCGAACGCGGCGGACGAGGCCATCCTCCACGTGCTGGACGTGGACACGGGGAAGTGGAGCGAGGTGGACGTCATCGAGGGGGCCAAGTACGCCTCCCCGAGCTGGACGCCGGACAACCAGTCCTTCTACTACGCGTGGCTGCCTACGGACCCCTCCATCCCCGTGGCCGAGCGGCCCGGCTACACCGAGCTGCGCCTGCACCGGCTGGGCACGGACCCGAAGACGGATGCCCAGGTGCACCCGCGCACGGGAGACCCGAAGACGTTCCTCAACGGAGGCGTCAGCCGGGACGGCAAATACCTCTTCGTCTACATCACCCGGGGCTGGAGCGAGAACGACGTCTGGTGGAAGCGGGTGGGGGAGAAGGACTTCCGCCTGCTGGTGAAGGGCGAGGGGACCCGGTACTCGGTCGACGTCTGGGAGGACTGGTTCTACGTGCTCACCGACGAGGGCGCGCCCATGGAGCGCGTCTTCAAGGTGTCTCCCGCGCGGCCCGAGCGTGCGGCGTGGAAGGAGCTCGTTCCCGAGGACCCGTCGGCCGCGCTGCAGGGCATCAACATCGTGGGCGGCCACCTGGCGCTCGCGTACCTGAAGGACGCCACCACGCGGGTGCGGCTGGTGACGCTGGAGGGCCAGCCGGTGCGCGACGTGGCGCTGCCGGGCGTAGGCGCGGCGAGCAACCTCTTCGGCCTGGAGGACCGGGACGATGCGTGGTTCGTCTTCAGCTCCTTCAGCACCCCGCCGCAGGTCTACAAGACGTCCGTTTCCAGCGGACGGGTGGAGCTGTGGGCTCGGGTGGACCTTCCCATTCAGTCGGAGCGCTACACCGTCGAACAGGCCTTCTTCCGCTCCAAGGACGGCACGCGGGTGCCCCTCTTCCTGGTGCACCGCAAGGACCTGAAGAAGAACGGGGACAACCCGGTGCTGCTCACCGGCTACGGCGGCTTCAACGTGAGCATGCTGCCGTCGTTCCGCTCCAGCATCTACCCGTGGTTGGACGCGGGGGGCGTGTACGCGGTGGCCAACCTGCGCGGGGGAGGGGAGTACGGGAAGGCCTGGCACGAGGCCGGCCGACTGAATCGCAAGCAGAACGTCTTCGATGACTTCCACGCGGCGGCCGAGTTCCTCATCCGCGAGGGCTATACCCGGCCCGAGAAGCTGGCGGTCTCTGGCGGCAGCAATGGGGGCCTGCTGGTGGGGGTCGCAATGACCCAGCGTCCGGAGCTGTACGGCGCGGTGGTGTGCCAGGTGCCCTTGTTGGACATGGTGCGTTACCACCTGTTCGGCAGTGGCAAGACGTGGATTCCAGAGTACGGCACGGCCGAGAAGCCGGAGGACTTCCGGGTGCTCCACGCCTACTCGCCCTACCACCACGTGAGAGCGGGTGTGCGCTACCCGGCCCTCCTGATGATGGCCGCGGACCACGACGATCGGGTCGACCCCCTGCACGCTCGCAAGTTCGTGGCCATGGTTCAGAACGCGGGACAGACCGCGCCCGCCCTGTTACGTATCGAGGCCAACGCAGGACACGGCGGGGCGGATCAGGTGGCCAAGGCCATCGAGTCCAGTGTGGACCTCTACAGCTACCTTTTCGAGGTGCTTGGCGTGCAGGCAGACGGAATTGCATCCGCTGCGAACGCAACTCGGGCCCGCTAAAGCACCGGCCGGACACCCGATGGCCCCCCGGGTGTTCCCTTGCTTGCAGGCCAACGTTCCCCATCTTTCACGCGGGGAACGGCCGCCGGAGGGGCCGTGTTATAGAGACCGTCTTCACTCGTCCGCACGCTGGGTGTGCGGGCGGGCAACATTCAAGGGGCTTGCACCCTCGGTGGGCAAGCAGGCAGGTGGCGAATACATGTTCTTCGGACGAGACGACAAGAGGGATGCCCAGAAGCGTGGGAGCACCGTTCCGCTCCTTCCGCTGCGGGACATCATCGTGTTTCCGCACATGGTGGTCCCGCTGTTCGTCGGCCGGGAGAAGTCCATCGCGGCGCTGAAGGACGCGATGGCCCACAAGGGCCCCGACGACAAGGCCGTCATCCTCCTGGCCGCCCAGAAGAAGGCCAAGACGAATGACCCGACGCCGGAGGACATCTTCCACTTCGGCACCATCGGCCATGTCATCCAGCTCCTCCCCCTGCCCGATGGCACGGTGAAGGTGCTCGTGGAGGGCGTCCGCCGGGCCCGCGTGAAGAAGTTCATGCCCAACGACGCCTTCTTCATGGTGGAGGTGGAGGAGGTCGAGGAGCAGAGCGAGAAGTCCGTGGAGCTCGAGGCGCTCGTGCGCAGCGTGCACTCGGTCTTCGAGGCCTTCGTCAAGCTCAACAAGCGCATTCCGCCCGAGATGCTCATGCAGGTGGCGAGCATCGATGACCCGGCGCGGCTGGCGGACACCATCGTCGCGCACCTGTCGCTCAAGCTGAACGACAAGCAGGCGCTGCTCGAGACGGAGAGCCCGGCCAAGCGGCTGGAGAAGCTCTACGAGCTGATGCAGGGTGAGATCGAGATACTGCAGGTCGAGAAGAAGATCCGCACCCGCGTCAAGAAGCAGATGGAGAAGACCCAGAAGGAGTACTACCTGAATGAGCAGATGCAGGCCATTCAGAAGGAGCTGGGTGAGCGCGACGAGTTCAAGAACGAGATCCAGGAGATCGAGGAGAAGCTCAAGAACAAGCGGATGAGCAAGGAGGCCACGCTCAAGGTCAAGAAGGAGCTGAAGAAGCTCCGGATGATGAGCCCGATGAGCGCCGAGGCCACCGTCGTTCGCAACTACATCGACTGGATCATCAGCCTGCCCTGGTACGAGGAGACCCAGGACCGTCTGGATGTCGTCGAGGCCGAGCGGGTGCTCAACGAGGACCACTACGGCCTCAAGCGCCCCAAGGAGCGCATCCTCGAGTACCTGGCCGTGCAGCAGCTGGTGAAGAAGCTCAAGGGCCCCGTGCTCTGCTTCGTGGGGCCTCCGGGCGTCGGCAAGACGTCGCTGGCGCGCTCCATCGCCCGTGCCACTGGTCGCAAGTTCGTCCGTCTGTCCCTGGGCGGCGTGCGTGACGAGGCCGAGATTCGTGGCCACCGGCGCACGTACATCGGCGCCATGCCGGGCAAGCTCATCCAGTCGCTGAAGAAGGCGGGCAGCAACAACCCCGTCTTCCTGCTCGATGAGATCGACAAGATGTCCACCGACTTCCGCGGCGACCCGAGCGCGGCGCTGCTGGAGGTGCTGGACCCCGAGCAGAACCACAACTTCAACGACCACTACCTCGACCTGGACTACGACCTGTCGAAGGTGATGTTCATCTGCACCGCGAACACGATGCACAACATCCCCGGTCCTCTGCAGGACCGCATGGAGGTCATCCGGATCGCGGGGTACACCGAGCCCGAGAAGCTCAACATCGCGCGGCGCTACCTGATCCCCAAGGAGCAGGAGGCCAACGGGCTCGCGGATATGAAGATCGACATCACCAGCGACGCGCTGCGGACCATCATCCACCGCTACACGCGCGAGTCGGGCGTGCGCTCGCTGGAGCGTGAGATCGGCGGCGTGTACCGGAAGATCGCCCGCGACATCCTGAAGAACGGCAAGCGCGACATCGTGGTCGATCGCAAGCAGGCGATGAGGTACCTGGGCACCCCGCGCTACCGCTACGGCGTGGCCGAGCGCGAGGACCAGGTGGGCATCGTCACGGGCCTGGCCTGGACGGAGATGGGCGGTGAGATCCTCACCACCGAGGCCACGGTGATGCCGGGCAAGGGCAAGCTCATCATCACGGGCAAGCTGGGCGAGGTGATGCAGGAGTCGGCCCAGGCAGCCATGTCGTACGTGCGCTCGCGCGCCGAGCGGTTCGGAATCGACCGCAAGATGTTCGAGAACTACGACATCCACGTGCACCTGCCCGAGGGCGCCATCCCGAAGGACGGTCCGTCGGCCGGTGTCACCATGTGCACCGCGCTCGTGTCAGCGCTCACCCGCATCCCGGTGCGCAGGGACGTGGCCATGACGGGTGAGATCACCCTGCGTGGCCGGGTGCTGCCCATCGGCGGCCTGAAGGAGAAGACGCTGGCCGCCCACCGCGCGGGCATCAAGACGGTCCTCATCCCGAAGGCCAACAAGAAGGACCTGAAGGACATCCCGAAGAAGATCCGCTCCCAGCTGCGCATCGTGCCCGTGGAGTTCGTGGACGACGTGCTGCGCGAGGCCCTGCTCCTGGAAAAGCCTGAGGAGTTCGGCCGCAAGGATCAGCAGAAGGTCCCGGAGGCCACTCCCTCCGCGGCGGCTTCGGCGCCGGCGTAGTGAGCTCGAGGTGATGATTCGCGGGCCCTGGGGATATCCCTGGGGCCCGTTTTCTTTTGCGCAGTAGACCCTCACCCCGACCCTCTCCCAGAGGGAGAGGGACCAACCGGGTGACACCGTGGATGTCCCCTCTCCCTCTGGGAGAGGGCTAGGGTGAGGGTGTTTCCTCGCTCGGTGGTCGCACGCCACACAGCGGGCGCGATACAACCCCGCCCCAGTGGCTTCCTTCTCCCGACTCGCCTTGATGCTCGCCTTGGTCCTCGTGGCCGCGGGCTGTGGTCGTTGCGGCTTCCAGCCCGACCCCGGCGTCAAAGTCGTCGTCCCCGCGATGCCCACCACGCTCGATTGGAGCTACTCGGACCCCACCAGCTGGGCAAACTACCCCGTCATGCTCGCCACCCAGCGCGGGCTCACCACGCTCGCGCCGGACCACTCCGTC
The DNA here is from genome assembly GCF_026626635.1 of Archangium lansingense. GTDB lineage: Bacteria > Myxococcota > Myxococcia > Myxococcales > Myxococcaceae > Archangium > Archangium lansingense. The sequence continues at coordinate 9,947,558 of NZ_JAPNKA010000001.1, read as the reverse complement.
CAGCCCGGGCTCGCCGAGCGCTGGGAACGTTCCCGCACCGCCACCGGTCAGGAGGTCTACACCTTCCACCTCCGTCAGGACGTGCGCTGGTCCGACGGCGTCACCCCCCTCACCGCGCAGGACTTCGTCACCGGCTGGCACCGCGCCCTCCAGGGCCGCGAGCGCGGGGAGATGGCTGACCTCGTTGGCGCCGACGAGGTGCTCGTCCTCCAGGAGCAGGGCGCTCCTCCTGAGCAGCTCAAGGCCGCCCTCGCCCGCACTGGTGTCGAGGCGCTCGACCCGCACACCCTCCGCGTCACCCTGGCCCGGCCTCGCAACTACTTCCTCGCGCGCCTCGCCAACGTCTACCTGTTCTTCCCCACGCCCTCCGCTGTCCTCGCCGGCAGGTCCGAGGAAGAGGTGCGCGACTACTTCGACCGGCCTCGCGACGGTCATCCCCTGGCGCTCGGCCCCTTCCGCGTGGAGAGCTGGGACCGCGCCGGTGAGCGCGTGCGGCTCGTCCACAACCCGCACTCCGCCTTCCTGCCGCCGCTCGGCCCCGGGGAGCGTCCCGCGCCTGTGCTCACCCTCATGAAGTCCGAGATCGGCCCTGCCCTCTACGCGCGCGGCCGGGTGGACTTCGTCTTCGTGGACAGCGCCGTGGCCCTTCAGGGCCGCCGACCGGACGACCTCCAGCAAGAGCCGCTCCTCTCCACCTACTTCCTCGCCTTCAACACCGAGCGCCCACCGCTCAACCGGCCCGAGGTCCGCCGCGCCATTGCTCGGGCCATTGATCGCGATGCCCTCATGAAGGGACTGCTGCCCGCCGCACGCCCCAGCCATGTCCTCCTCCCACCCGAGCTACCCGGTGCCGCCACACCCGAGGAGGCCGAGCGCCTGCCCCACTTCGCGCCCGAGCAGGCCCGCGCGGAGCTGGCTGGCGTCCCCGGGCTGGACCGGCCGCTGCGGCTCGTCTACCGGGCGGGGGATTCCTTCGTGCCCGAGGTGGCCATCGCCGAGCGTCTGGCCGCGCAGCTCGCCGCGGTGGGAGTGAAGGTGACGCTGGATGTGCGCTCGGACTTCTCCGCCGAGGTGGCCCGCCGCACCGCCGAGGGCCCTCGCGCCTACGACTTCTACCTGCGCCGCCTGGGCGCGGACTACGCGCACCCCAACACCTTCTTCACCCTCTTCGAGCGCAGCGGGCTCCACCAGACGGGCTGGGAGACCCAGAAGGGCGGCGAGCCCATGGACCGCTTCGAGAAGCTCCTCGACGAGGCGGACGCCGAGCCCGATGAGGCCCGCTCGCGCGCCCTCTACGGTCAGGCCCAGGCGGTGCTCCTCGACGAGATGGCCGTCATCGCGCCGCTCTACCACCCGGACCGCTACTTCCGGACGCGCGCCTCCCTGCACGGCGTGGACGTGGACCCCTTCAACTTCCTCTCTCTGCGCGAGCTGCGCCTGAGTGGGACTCCCGCGGAGGTGCACTGAGTCATGCCTCCCGCGCTCCTGCGTCTCGGCCGGCAGCTGGTGCTCGTCCCCATCGTCGCCATCGCGTCCTACTTCCTCATGGCCGCGCTGCCACTCACCACCGACGACGACGCCAAGCGGCAGGTGGCCCCCGAGGTGCTCGCGTCCTACCGGAGGGACCTCGGCCTGGGTCAGCCGCTCGGTTTCCTCCGTCCGTGGGAGAAGCTCTTCCGCGGCGAGCGGCTGGGCACCAGCGCCCAGGGCATCACCGGGGACGAGCTGCTGTGGAAGCTCTCCGGCAGCGTGGGCGTGGGACTGGTGGCCCTGGTGCTCGCGCTCGGATGGGCCCTGGCCTTCGCGCTGCTCCGGGCCCGCTGGCGGCGCAGCCGGCTCTCCCTCCTCGGGGACGCGCTGCCCGCCGTCGCCTTCGGGACCCCTGTCTTCATCCCCGCGCTGCTGCTCGCGCCCGCCGTGGTGGAGCGCGGACACCTGCTGCCCGAGCTGTCCGCCGCGCTCGTCATCTCCGTCTGGCCGGGCATCTTCCTCGGCACCCTGGTGGCGGACGCGCTGGACACGGAGCTGGCCCGCGACTACGTGCGCACCGCGCTCAGCAAGGGCCTGTCCCCGCGCTCCGTGTTGTGGCGCCACGTGCTGCCCAACGTGCTGCCCGCGCTGCTGGATGCCGTAGGCCCCGTGGCCACCGCGCTGCTCGCTGGCTCCTTCGCCGCCGAGCGCGTTTTCGGCCTGCCGTACTTCGGACAGCTCTACGTCCTCGCCGTGCTGCAGAAGCAGGTGGCCGTCGTGGTGGTGGCCACCACCGTCTTCGCCTCGCTGCTCGTCATCGTGGGCCTCGTGGTGGAGCTCGTGCGTCTCCTTGTCGACCCCCGTGCGAGGGAGGCCCGCACATGAGCGCGCGCCGCATCCCCACGCGAGCCTGGGTGGGCCTCGTGCTGCTGGTGGGCCTGGGCCTCGCGAGCTGGCTCGCCGGCCGTGTCTTCCCCGAGGCGCTCGCCAACACCTGCCCCCTGGGCGTGGACCCCACCCACCCGGACCGCACCGTGTGCGAGCTGGCCTTCGGGGGCCTCTGGGTCTCTCTGGCCGTGGGCCTTACCGCCGGGGCCCTGTCCACCGTGCTGGGGCTCGGCGTCGCCATGAGCGCCCGGGCGGCGGGCGGTTGGGTGGAGCACCAGGTGCTGCGCGGGGTGGATGCCGTCTTCGCGCTGCCGGACGTGCTGGTGGTGATGGTGCTCCAGCTCGCCGGCCAGTCGATGCTGGACGCGGGCCACGCGGGCGGATTGGGCCCCTTTGGGCTCATGGTGGTGTCCCTGGCCCTGGTGGGCTGGGCGGGCCCGGCGCGCATGTTCCGCAACCGCCTGGCCACGCTGGAGGGCCAGGAGTTCATCGCTGCCTCGAGGGCCCTCGGCGCTGGCCGTTGGCACCTGCTGCGCGTCCACCTCTGGCCCGCCCTTCGCCCCTTCGTGCTCGCCGTCTTCCTCAGCCGCTTGCCGACCGCCATCCTCACCGAGTCCACCGTCAGCTTCTTCGGCATCGCCCGGATGGAGCCCATGTCGCTTGGCCGCTACCTCGGCACCAGCTACGCGGCCCTCATCTACGAGGGCGGCGCCCGTGTGGTGCTGCCCGCCTGGGGGCTGCTGGTGCTGCTCGTGCTTGGCGCCTCGCTCTCCTCTCAGGCACTCGGGGCTGGGACGCGCCGCACCTGAGGGGAGCGGCGCTTCGCCCTTTCGGACGTTGCGAGTGTGGAATTCCTGGCAGTGGGGTGGACGTTGGCAACACACGAACCCCCATCGCGAGAAGGTTGCCATGTCCATCGTCAACGAGGAGCTTCCCATCGCCACGGGTCACGCCCGCTCCAAGACCCGGGACGAAGACAACCTGAAGCTAGAGCCCGTCCGCGGCACGGTCCTCATCGTCGAGGACGACCCGGCCCACCGCGAGCTGCTCGTGGAGCTGCTCACGACGTGGGGCTACGCACCGCTACCCGTCGGCAGCGCCGAGGAGGCCGAGTTCGCCGTGCGCAACAAGCGCATGGACGCGGCCATCGTGGACGTCTTCCTGCCTGGGCGCAGCGGTACCAACCTCATGGCCCGCCTGCGCGAGAAGTTCCCCCAGGCCGTCCTCATCGGCGTGAGCGCCATGAGCGATGCGTCCATGGCTCGCAAGTGCAAGGGGCTGGGGGCGGATCTGTTCATCGGCAAGCCGCTGTCGCCCGAGAAGCTCGCCCAGGCGCTCCAGTCCCGGCACACCAGCTGGCACTGAGCCGCCACTCCCTCTGCCCTCCGGCTCGGGGTGGGTACGATTCGGTTGCGCGGAGGGAGGGAAGCGCGGACACTTCCCTCTGTGCAGACACTCGCTCCTGGCCTCCTGGTGGCCACGCCACAACTGACGGACTCGAACTTCCGCCGCTCGGTCATCCTCATGCTCGAGCACAGCGAAGGCGGGTCCATGGGCCTCATCATCAACCGGGGGGCCGCGCTGACGCTGGGGGAGCTGGCCAAGAACCAGTCCCTCGAGATCGCCCCCGAGCGGGTGAACCAGCCCGTCTTCATGGGCGGCCCCGTGGAGAACCACCGCGGCTTCGTCCTCCACAACGACGAGCGTGTGACGGAGAAGCACGAGGTGGTGCCCGGCCTCTTCCTGAGCCTCACCCTGGATACGCTCGGGCCGCTCTTGAAGAACCCGGCGGCCCACCTGCGCTTCTGCCTGGGCTACGCCGGTTGGGGCCCTCAGCAACTGGAGAGCGAGCTGTCCGCCGGCTCCTGGCTCTATGCCGAGGCCTCCGCCCGGCCCGTGCTCGAAGGAGACCCGGGCCTGCTCTGGGACAGCACCATCCGGAGCATCGGGGTGGATCCTGCAATGCTTCTGAAGGGGAAGGGACTGAACTGATGCTTGATCCAAATGCCATCCGCGAGCGGATTCTGGGAACGCTGCCCGGCTCGGAAGTGGAGGTGCACGACACCACCGGCACCGGAGACCACTTCGAGGCGCGTGTGGTGAGCCCCGCCTTCGCGGGCAAGTCCATGGTGGAGCAGCACCAGCTGGTGTATGCGCCGCTGCAGGACTGGCTGAAGACCGGCGAGCTGCATGCGCTGGCACTGAAGACCTATTCGCCCGAACAGTGGAAGAAGTTCGGCAATCGCTAACGAGGTAATCGAATGATCTCCCCAGAGCTGAAGACACGTTTCGACGAGGCGGTTCGCGGTCACAAGATCGTCCTCTTCATGAAGGGCAATGCGCTGTTCCCGCAGTGCGGCTTCTCCGCGCGCGCGCTGCAAATCCTGCAGCAGCACGGGGATGTGCATACGGTGGACGTGCTGGCCGATCCCGAGGTCCGCCAGGGCATCAAGGAGTACAGCAACTGGCCCACGATTCCCCAGGTGTTCATCAACGGGAAGTTCGTGGGGGGCTCGGACATCCTCATGGAGCTGGAAGAGCGCGGCGAGCTGGCGGACATGGTCGCCGGCAAGGGCGCGTAGCCTCCCTCTCGACGTGGCAACCGCAACACCGCGCACCTCTGAAGAGACGGCTGCTCCCGCGGAGCCGGCCGAGGCCCCGGTGCCCGTGGGCCCGCTGGGGCTCGTCTCCGAGGTGCCGGCCGCCGTTCCTCCTGAGGACCTGGTCGCGACGGAGAAGGCACCTACGTTGAAGGCGCGGGTCCGGGACTTCCGGACCCGCCATGCGAAGTGGGAGCTGGCGCTCTTCTTCTTCGCGAGCTTCGCCTACGACATCGCCACGCTGCGGCGTATCGACAACTGGTTCGTGCTCACCAAGCAGGGCCTGTTCCTGGGCGTGCTGGGCCTGCTGCTGCTGGTGGAGCTGCGCTGGAGCTGGGACACGGAGCCGCCGCGGTGGTTGGCTCGGGTGTGGCGCTTCCGCGAGGACGCGCTGCACTTCTTCCTGGGTGGACTGCTCAGTCCCTACACCCTCTTCTATTTCAAGAGCGCCTCCGGGCTGACGGCGTTCCTGTTCCTCGCGGGCGTCTTCGGGCTGCTGGTGGCCAACGAGCTGCCGCGCTTCCGGGCACGAGGGCCGGTGGTGCGCTTGGGCCTCTTCAGCTTCTGCGTCACCTCGTACTTCGCGTACCTGCTGCCCGTGGCGCTCGGCTACTACAGCGGGACGCTGTTCATGCTCGCGGTGGGCCTGTCCTGCGCAGCGACGGTGCTCACCTTCTTCCTGGTGCGTGCGTGGAGCGGGGCCTGGCGGCGCACGCTGCGGCATGTGGCGCTGCCGGGGCTGGGCGTCCAGGTGCTGCTGCTCGGGCTGTACCTGCTGAAGGCCATTCCCCCGGTGCCGCTGTCCATGCTGTCCAGCGGCATCTACCACGGCGTGGAGGTGGTGAAGGGGCCGAAGGGCCGGGACTACCGGCTGCTCCACGAGCGCTCCGAGTGGCGGCTCTGGGAGCGTGGGGACCAGGACTTCCGTGCGCGCTCCGGCGACCGCGTCTACTTCTTCGCCAGCGTCTTCGCGCCTACGAGCTTCAAGCCCCAGCACGCGCGGGACCGGGGCACCCGGCTCGTCATCCGCTGGTACCACGACGACTCGGAGAAGGGCTGGACGCAGTACCACGCGTATGACGACCTGTACCTGGAGCAGGGCGGGCGCGAGCAGGGCTTCCGGACCTTTGCGTACGTGACCAATCCGCGGCCCGGGGACTGGCGCGTCTCCATGGAGACAGAGGATGGGCGAGAGATTGGCCGCCTGTCCTTCACCGTTACACCTGACGACTCCACGGCACCTCGCGAGTTCAAGGTGGACGCAGGTTAGGCCGCGGCCTTCAGAATGCACTCATGACTGGAGACACCGCGATGCGGACCGCTTCCCATTGGAGCCGGTATCCGGAGCTGCTCACGAGCGACCATGCTTTGCTCGATCGCATTGGCACCGTGAGCGATTACCCCGAGGGAACCACCCTCATCACCCAGGGGGAGCGGCCCGAGGCGTTGCTCCTGCTGCTCGAGGGTCGCGCGGCCATCCTCCTCGGCCAGGTGGAGGTGGACCGGGTGGCGAGGGGAGACATGCTGGGAGAGATGTCCTTTCTCGGCAACGATCCGGCCAGTGCCTCCGTGGTGACGCTCTCGGCGAGCCGCGTGCTGCGCATTCCGCGTGCGGCAGTGGAGCAGCAGGCTGCCTCGGATCCGGGCTTCGCGGTGCGGCTGTACTGCGGCCTGGCCCTGCTGATCGCCGAGCGTCTGCGCGAGCGCAACCGCCGGCTCTTCACCCAGGAGCTCACCGCCGCGGACTACGCAGCGGCCTGGACGGACACGCTCACCTCTCTGCGCTCCATTCAGCTTCCGCCGATCGTGGAGCGCTACGTCGCCGCCTATGAAGAGGTGGGGCACCGAGGGGCCTTCCTGTGGCGCTGGTGCTGGCGCGGCGTGGACGAGACGACCCTGCCGCTCGTGCCCGAGGACTGGAAGGAGCACCTGCTCTCCACCAAGTTGCTGGCCATCATCCTCAACGTGCTGCTGGATGACCTGGCGGACCAGCGCGGCTCGGAGCAGCTCCTGGAGAGTGCCCTGTCCATTCCCTTCCACCCCCAGGGGAGGAACGCGCCCCCGCCAGAGGTGCCTCCTGAAGAGCGGCGCTACTTCGCCCTCATCGCGGACCTGTGGCATGCCATCGAGGCGCGCGTACGGGAGCTGCGGTACCACGACGCCTATCGGCCGCTCTACGTCTTCGACTACCAGCAGGTCTTCAACAGCATGCGCTACTCCGTGCTCACGCGGAACCGGCCAGCCCTGCACAACCTCGCGGAGAACCGGGCGTACTCTCCGCACAACATGAACATGATGGTGTTCGCCACGATCGACCTGATGTCGGCGCCGGTGGAGGCCTCTGAGTTGGGCGCCATCCGCGAGGGCATCTGGTACGCGCAGAGCATGGGGCAGATCGCCAACATGGCGGCCACCTGGCGCCGCGAGGTGGTGGCGCGGGACTTCGCCAGCCGAGTGTTCGTCCAGGCGCTGGATGCCGGGGTGCTGACTGCCGGAGAGCTCCAGAACCTGCCACCGGAAGACATCACCGCTCGCATCGAGTCCTCCGGGATGGAGGAGCGACTGCTGTCCGAGTGGACGGAGCAGCGTCGGCGGTTGGACGTGCTGATGAGCCGGGTGCGCTCCTTTGACATGGTCAGGCTGGTCCGGGGCGTGGACACCCTGCTCGGGATGCACCTGGCCGCACGGGGGCTCATCTGAGGAGGCCTTGAATATCCGGCCTGGGATTTCGTCCGAGAAATGATGCGCTCCCTCTTCCTGGCTCTCCTGGTGCTCGTGGGCGTTCCTGGCCTCGCAAGAGCCCAAGTCGTGACGCCCTACAACCCGTTGATCGCGGGCGTACCCATGACCTGCATGTCCTCCCAGGGCGTGCCGGTGGCGTTCGTGCCGAACACCTCACTTGCGGACGTGGGGCTGTGGTTCTCCGGATGGCCCGGTGTTCCGGCGCACGTCGAGTACAACCCCGGACTGCTGGCGCGGCTGCCGCCGGCTGTGCAGCTCTTCTGGTTCGGCCATGTGTGCGCGCACGATGTGCTGGGGGCCGGGTCGAACGAGGAGAGCGCGGACTGCTGGTCGCTCCAGTTCCTGAAGCAGCAGGGGCTTGTGACGCGTGCCCAGGCCGCAGAGCTCCAGTCCTACCTCCTGACCGCCCCGGTCGTTCCGTGGAGCGAGCGGCCCGGACGTGTGCGTGTGCAGCAGCTGCTCTCCTGCTACGACCGCTCGTCCTCACTGCCCTACGCGGCCCAGGGGGCCATCTTCCAGACCGGCGTGCCCGTGGAGACCAAGGGCGAGCCGTATCCCGGAGTGAAGCGCTGGCGCTTCTGCAGCCACATCCCCGGAGTGTCCGCGCCCACCTCGAGCGGCCATGTCACCCAGGACTCTTGTGAGCGGGCTCGCACGAAGCTTCAGGAGGGGCACTCGGACTACGTCGTCACCGAGTGCCTCCTCACCTCGGCAGAGCGGTGCTCCGCGGAGCGGCGTTAGCGCTTCTCGCTCCAGATCTGCTTCATCCAGGCCTCGACGTCCTTCGACTCGCGGGGGATGTCCTCGGACAGCACGCGGCAGCCCGTCTTCGTCACCAGCACGTCGTCCTCGATGCGCACGCCGATGCCCCGGTACTTCGCCGGCACCGTCAGGTCGTCCTTCTGGAAGTACAGGCCCGGCTCCACCGTCAGCACCATGCCCGCCTTCAGCTTGCCGAACTTGTACGCCTCCTGCCGCGCCTGCGCGCAGTCATGCACGTCCAGGCCCAGCATGTGGCTGACGTTGTGCAGCGAGTAGCGCTTGTAGAACTGATGCTCCTCCTTCAGCGCCTCCTCCGGCTTCGTCTCGAGGATGCCCAGCTCGTACAGGCCCTCGGCCAGCACCCGCATGGCCACCCGGTTGGGCTCCATGAAGTCGTTGCCCGGCTTCACCGCGGCGATGGCCTGGTTCTGCGACTCCAGCACCAGCTCGTAGATTTCGCGCTGCTCCTTGGAGAACCTGCCGGAGATGGGCAGCGTGCGCGTGATGTCCGCCGTGTAGAGGCTGTTGCCCTCCACGCCCGCGTCCAGCAGCAGCAGCTCGCCCTTCTTGATGTCGCCGTCGTTGCGCGTCCAGTGCAGCACGCACGCGTGGTGGCCGGCCGCGGCGATGGTGCCGTAGCCCACGTCGTTGCCCTCCACCCGCGCGCGCAGGTTGAAGACACCCTCCACCTCGCGCTCGCTCCGGGCTGCCTTCAGCCGGCGGATGACGTCCTCGAAGCCCCGGTGCGTGGAGTCGATGGCCGTTTCCAGCTCCCGCACCTCCAGCTTGTCCTTGATGAGCCGCATCTCGGACAGGGCCGTGGCGAGCTGCTTGTCGCGCTCCGTGTGCTCGGGCACCGAGCCGTCCACCTTGGCCGAGTGGCCGCGCAGCACGCGCGTGGGAATCACCGCCGCGCCCCGCAGGCCCTCCAGGAAGGTCTGCAGCTCGGGCAGGCCGCGGGCCTCGTGCACGCCGAAGCGCGCCTGGCTCTCCTTCACGCCCAGCCGAGGGCCCACCCACAGCTCGCCCTTCACGCGGTCCGTGAAGAAGGTGGAGTCGCTGCGGCCCGGGTTCGGCTCCACGAAGAGGATGTCCGTGTGGCCGCCGCCCTCCTTCGGTTGGAGGACCAGCACACAGTCAGGCTCCATGTTGCCCGACAGATAGTAGAAGTCCGTGCCGGGCCGGAAGCGGTAGTAGGTGTCGTTGGCGCGCACCTTCTCGTGGCCGGTGGGGATGACGAGTGTCTCGCCCGGGAAGAGCTTCGAGAGCTCCCGGCGCCGGGCCGCGAAGACCTCCGCGCCCTTCATCTTCGGAATGGGCTTGCCGCTCTGCGGCTTCCACCCCTGCATCATGAAATCGAGCAGCGCCTGGGGCGGGGCCGTGTCGTGGCTGGCGGGCTTCGCCTTCGACTCGGACTCCGGGGTGACGAGGGGCTGCTGCTCCGGCACCTGCTCCTGCTCGGTGGCCGCGACGGCCTGGGCTCTGGATGGGGTCTTCTTCGCCATGGGGGCGACTCTTCAACAACCCGTCGCACCCCTTCAAGCCCGATGCACCGCGTCGCGTGCGCAGTGTCCTCCCGTGGAGGTGCTGCTTCCCCGGCGAATCATGTTATTCCTAGTCTATCCGGCTTCCCGTGTGTGGTGGGACATGCGGACCCCAGCGATGAGCGACGAAGAGCAGACAGCGATTATCGAGAGCAGCCGAGGTCTTCTCGTCAGCGGCTCCATGGGCTCCCTGGACAACCGCACGCCCATCACCACCCCGGGTATCTCCATCGCCGAGCGGCGCTCGCTGGAGCCGGGAATGTGGGTGACGGGCCGCTACCTCATCCTCGAGCAGCTGGGGCAGGGCGGCATGGGCCGCATCTGGCTCGCCGAGGACACCCAGGAGCAGCGCCGCGTCGCCCTCAAGGTGATGCAGGTTCCCGAGGGGCTGCCGCCCGGCAAGGTCGAGGAGCTCGTGTTGATGTTCCGCCACGAGTTCTTCGCGATGAAGCGGCTGCAACACCCGGGCACCCTCAAGGTCTTCGACTGCGGGCTGACCGAGTCGGGCCATCGCTTCATCACCATGGAGGCGGTGGACGGCCAGGACCTCAGCCGGCTGGCGCGTGAGCAGGTGCTCGATACCCGCACGATTTATCGCGTCCTCATCCAGATGGCGCAGGTGCTGGCCTTCATCCACTCGCGCCTCTACGTGCACTGCGACATCAAGGCCAGCAACGTGCGCATCACCGGCTCTGGCGCGGTGAAGCTGATGGACTTCGGGGTGATGCACCAGCTGGGCACGCCGGGCTTCGGCCGGCTCAAGGGCACCCTGGAGTACCTCGCCCCCGAGTGGCAGCGCGGCGCCTGCATCGACGGGCGCGCGGACCTCTACTCGCTGGGGGTGATGGCCTTCTTCCTGGCCACGCGCCAGTTGCCCTTCAAGCGAGACACCCCGGCGGCCCTGCTGGCGGAGCACCTCTTCAAGCCCGTGCCACGGCCTTCCAGCATCTGCGCCGTGGAGCCGCAGCTGGAGGAGATCATCCTCATGCTGCTCGCCAAGGATCCGCGCGAGCGCTTCCAGGACGCCTCCGAGCTGTTGGCGGCCCTGTGTCACGCCAGCGGCGAGCCGCTGCCCGAGGAGCCCCTGGCGGCGCGTGCCAGCTATCTGCACGTCCCGGAGGTGGTGGGGCGGCAGGCGGAGCTGGAGCTGTTGCTGCGGGCGCTCCAGAAGGCAGGCCAGGGCCAGTCGCGCGCGGTGCTGCTGGGGGCTCCCGCGGGCGTGGGCAAGTCGCGCCTGCTACAGGAGTTCGAGCTGCAGGCCCAGCTCTCCGAGGTCGCCGTCGGGGTGGGCCAGTGCCGTGCGGAGGGACTGGCACCCTTGGCGCCCATCGCCCAGGCCTTGCGGATGCTGGTTCCGCGTACTCCGAAGGAGCTGATGGAGCGGCTGGGACCGCTGCTGGGCAAGCTGGTGCCAGCGCTCTCCACCGGGCCGGCGCCCACCTTCCGGGACCCGGGCGCGGAGAAGATGGCCGTCTTCGGAGCCCTCGCCGAGTGGCTCCTGACGTTGGGGCAGGAGTCCACCTTCGTCCTGTGCATCGAGGATCTGCACTGGGCGGACACCGCGTCGCTGGAGGTGCTCAACGTCATCATCCGCTCGCTGCACCAGACACGCGGAATGGTGGTGGCGACCTTCCGCTCGAACGAGCTGAATCGGCTGAGCCTGGCCTTCGAGACGGTGGACCAGGGGCTCACCTCGCGTCTGGAGCTCGCGCCGCTGACGGCCGAGCACCTCGATGTGCTGGTGCGCCTGGTGCTGCCCGGCCTGGAGGTGCCCGCGGGCTTCGTGGATCGACTGCACGCCATCACTGGGGGCAATGCCTTCTTCGCCACCGAGTGCCTGCGCATGCTGGTGGAGAGAGGGGCCCTGCTGCGCGTAGGCGGCCGTTGGACGGTGGTGGGGAACCTGGACGGGCGTGCGCTCCCGGAGAGCATCCGGGAGGCGGTGCTGGTGCGGTTGGCCAACCTGCCCGAGGAGCAGGTGGCGCTGTTGCGGCGGCTGGCTCCGGCGGGCCGAAGCCTGGAGCTGCCGCTGGTGCGCGCCCTGGCGGACCTGTCCGAGGCGGATTTGTTCCAGGCGCTCGATGAGCTGGTGGAGCGGCAGTTCCTCCAGCGCGTGGAGGGCCGCTGCGTCTTCACCCACGACACCGTTCACGAGTCGCTCCACGAGAGCACCCCGGAGGCGGAGCGGCGGGCCCATCATGGGCGTATCGCGGAGATCCTCCAGCAGTTGGGCGGCAATCGGCCGGGCGTGGCGCGGGCGGTGGGTTATCACTTCACGCGCTCGAACGAGCCGCAGCGCGCCGTCGTTCCGCTGCTGCGCGCTGGGCATGCTTCCATCGAGGCCAAGGCCCTGCTGGATGCCACGCTGGTGCTGAAGGAGGCCGCCGCGCTGCTGGAGGCCGGGCCCCGTACTCCCGAGCGGGTGGAGCAGCTCATCCGCACCTGGGTGACGCTCATCGAGATTGGCTACGTGAGCGATCCTCCCACCTCATTGCTCTATGCGGAGAAGCTCTTCGCGCATTGGGCGGCCACGGTGGACCTTGCCGCGGGCCGGCGGAAGGCGGTGGGGCTGTTGGCGGCGGCGATCGCAGCGCCGGAGACCGAGCGCTCCGAGGTGTTGCGGCGAGTCATCCGGGAGATTCCGCTCGAGGCGCGGATGGCGCCCGCGGAGGTCTTCTGGAAGCAGGCGGAGCTGCAGATCTTGCAGAGCATCGCGCAGGCCATCATGGGCCGCACGACGGAGTTCCACGCGCTGCTGGAGCGCGTGCAGGCCGAGCACCCGGTGGAGTCTCCCTACCGCTCTGGCGCCCTCATCGCGCGGGGAGCGCTCAGCGCGCATACCGGCCGTTTCGCGGGCGTGGTGGAGGCTCAGCGCACGGAGGTGGATCGGCTGCGAGCCTTCCGGGATGCGGTGGCGCAACCGCCCCGGCGCCTGGCCTGGGCGCTCGGCATGGGCTGCTACTTCCTGAACATGAACCTGGCGCTGCGCGGCGAGCCGCTCGACGCGATGGCGATGCAGGACGGGTTCGATGTGGCGGACACCTACGGCTTCACCGACATCCGCATCTACCACCTGCAGTCGCAGATCGTCCGCGCCTCCTTTATTGGCGATGCCTCGGCCTTCGTCCCCCCCTTCAGCGAGAAGCAGGAGCTCATCCGGCGCTTGGGACACCCGCGCCTGCCGGAGCGCAACCTCGCCATCTACACGCCGCCCTACTACCTGGAGCGCGGCGAGCACGAGCTGGTAGCCGCGGTGGTGGCCAGGGGCGAGCAGCTCGCCCAGGTGTTGCCTGGGGACCGCTGGTTGAAGTTGTACGTGCTGGTGTACTCGGCGTGCCGGGATGTCCTCTTCGAGGACGTGGCTGCCGCGCGCGAGTCGCTGCCGAAGGCGCTGGAGGCCTCTCGCGCGGGAGACTTCCGCATGGAGACGCTGGTGCGCGTCTACCAGTCCCGTTTCGAGCGAGCCCAGGGCCGTCTGGACGTCGCGAGGGAAGCCGCGGAGGCGGCGTTGAGGCGCGCGCTGGACCCGGTGCTCACCAATCCCTTCGATGAGATCCTCGCCCGCCGCGCGTTGGCGCCGCTGGTGCCGGTGGAGGAGGGGGATGCACACCTGACCCACGCGCTCGCGTTGGCGGAGGCCACGGGCAATGTGCTGCAGGCGGGCCTGGTGCACCTGGCGTTCGCGGAACGGTGGATGCAGCAGACGCCCGAGCGGGCCGGTGAAGCCCTCGACGCGGCGGAGAATGCCCTCTTCGCGGTGAGGGCCGGCGCGTTGCTGCCGCGAGTGGAGGGACTCCGCGCCACGCAGCGGTCCCTACGCCGTGTGTGCGGTGGCCTCCCGTAGCAGCGCGAGCTGCCCGAGGAGGACAGGAACGGCCGTCTCCACCCGGAGGATGCGCGGGCCGAGGGAGAAGGGGCGGAAGCCGTGCGCTTCTAGCAGCTCCGCCTCGAAGGGCACCCAACCTCCGTCCGGCCCTACAGCCATCACCACGCGCGGTGCCGCCTGGACGCCGACCCGGTGCAGGGGCTGTTGCGCGGGAGGGTGGGGGAGGAGCCGAAGGGCCTCGGTGCCGAAGACGGCGTCCAGCTCGTCCTCGACGAAGGGGCGGAAGCGCTCGCGGATGAGCACCTCCGGGAGGCGGGTGTCGCGAGCCTGCTCGAGTCCCTGGAGGAGAAGCTCCTCGACGAACTCGGGGGCCAGCACCTTGGAGTCGAAGTAGCTCTTCTCCACGCGCGCGGCGTTGACGAGCACCACGCGATCCACGCCGAGCTGGGCCGCCGCGGGCAGCACGCGCTTCAGTGCCTTGGGTCGAGGGATGGCGAGCAGCAGGTCCACACCGGCCCTGGGCGGCGGCGAGTCGGTGAGGGAGACGCGCAGGCGCAGCAGGCCCGGGGTGTTCTCCAGCACCTCGCCAGTGCCCACGAGCCCACCGAGCTTGCCCACGCGCAGAGTCTCTCCGGGCTCGGCGCGGAGCACCTCGCGGGCGTGCTGGGCCCTGCGGCCCGTCATCTGGACGGTGCCGTCGGGGAGGAAGTCAGAGTCCTGGAGGAGGAGGAGGTTCAAGGCAACGGCTCAGTGCTGGGTGTCCACCGGCTTCCCGTCCATCACCTTCTCGCGGGTGCTCTGGGACTCCTCGGCCTTCTTCACGACCTCGCGAGCCCGCTCGAGGAGCTCCGCGGGAGTGGGAATCTTGGCTTTCTCCAGGGGGCCCGTGGGACTGGGGTTCTTGTCGGCACTGGGCGGAGACGATGGGCCGGACGAGGACGGCGTTCCTCCAGGGCGGGGTGAAGACTCCGAGAGCTGGGACTCCGCCAACTGCTCCCGGAGGCGTTGGACCTCCTCGACCTTTTTCACCGTGTCGCGAGCCTTGTTGAGGAGCTCCGCGGGAGAGGCGATCTGGGGGTTCTCCAGCGGCTCCTTGGAGCTTGGGCCCTTGGCGGTATCGAGCGAGGGCTCGGGCTCAGGAGGCGGCTGTGCTCCGAGATTCAAGGACCCGCTCACCGTGAGGACCTGGGCCTCCACCGGCCTGGCCCGGGAGCGATACCGCTCGGGGACGTCGCTGAGCGAGCCCACGAAGTGGACCGTCTTCTTCTCGTCCTCGTACTGGTACATGTCCGCGGCTGCGGTGAAGGCCTGCTTCTCCTCAGGCGCAACCGGGAAGCCCTCACCGTCGAAACCCAGGCGGGGAGTGTGCCCGTCCACCGTCTCGAACTCGACGGCCTTCCCGTCGGAGGTGTAGCGCGGTGGTGCTCCCGGGAAGCCCCCATGGCCCGTCACCCAGATGATGCGAAGGGCGGGTTCCCGCACTTCGATGGGCGAATCGAGGAGCGCCCCGGCCTTCGCCCCCTTCACGCGCACGCCATGCTCATAGAGCGTGGCGACCTCCGCGTCTCGCCAGTCTCCCTTCGTCCGGAGGGACGCGGGGCTGGGGTCAATCACGAGCACCCGCTTTCCATCCGGGGAGACGAACTTGAGCTGCTCCCGCGTCGCGATGCAGGTGTCCCACTTCCACATCACCTTTCGCTCGTCCCTGGGCGACGACCACGTCGAGGTGCTCGTGCACCGGGTGCTCTTGCCGTTGCGGAGCGCGGTCTGCTGAACCTCAGCGTTCCCGTCGGCGGAGCGCGCCGTCCAGGTTTGTTCAGGAATCTCGTCCGCGGGAGAAGCCTGCGCTTCGGAAGGTTGAGCGTCGAAGGGCTGGGTCTCGGAAGGCTGAGCGTCGGAAGGCTGGGCCTCACCGGGAGCATTTGGAGAGGCAGGCTGCGCACCGAGCGCCTGCTCGGTGCTGGGCGGCCGTTCGGGCACGTTCGCTGGCTCGGGCGGGGTGGGCTGCTGACAGCCACTCACGAGCAACACCACCGCCAGACTCCTCAATCGCATGCAGCCCTCGGTGCTTTGTGTCGGGAGGGCGGAGCGTACACGACTCCCAGCAGCGCCCGGAAACCCCTTCTCCTCGTGGGTTCTCAGGGCCTGGGAGTTTGTCGCTGGGCTCCCGTCTTACGGGGCCGCGGGCGCGGTTGCCTCCTCGGCGTGCGGGTGCACCCAGCGAGGCCTTCGCTCGCCCCGGTGTGCGTTCAGGTAACGCACGAAGCGAGGGAAGACGTCGCGTGCGCAGTCCTTGCCCATGAAGACGTCCTGGTGCCCGTACCCGGGGATGACCTCGAGCGAGTGCCGCCCCGGCGCGAGCGACTCGAGCCGCTGGTAGCAGACAATGTTCGAGTCGGTGAAGACGTGGTTGTTCTCGCCGGTGACGAGCAGAACGGGCGTTTCAATCTCCTCGGCGAACTCGAAGTAGTCGTCGGGCAGGTAGTCGAGCCTCGGGTCGGAGGGGTCGTACTTCACGGCGCCACCGGCCCCCACCATCTTCCGCACGTGCCGGTAGTAGTGAACGCTGGTGGGGCCGTAGAGATCTCCGCCACGCGCGTGGGTGACGTCGTGCAGGTTCTCGTGGTGGTAGAGCGCGGGCCAGCCGGTGCCCCACATCATGCTGAGCATGTGGCAGGCCGGCACGTCGCACTCGTGGTGGAGCAGATCCACCGCCCGTCCGACGAGGCCGCTCCGAGAGAGGATGGGCTCGTGGCTGGCGTTCGGGTCGAGGTACGGCAGGTCCAGCACGCGCTCGACAAAGAAGGGCGCCACGGAGAGCTTCAGGCGAGACCACGAGGGGATGCGCGGAGTGAGCGCCACGCTGTTGGCGATGACGCTGGTGATGTCCTCCACCGCACCGCCGAACAGGCTCATCATGAAGGAGACCGAGCCCAGGCAGTGGCAGATGACATGCAACCTCTTGTCTCCCACTTCCTGGCGGATGCGGGCCACGGCCGCCGGCATGTCGAACGCGGCGACGTCATCCATCGTGTAGCGATGCCGCATGAGGTTGTACGGGTGCCGGTTGCTCATCCGGAAGTCGAGGGTCCATACATCGGTGAAGCCATGGTCCAGCAGGTACCGGACCAGGTTCTCGTGCTCCGGCATGATGAACATGTCGCTCGACGTGGTGAGGCCGTGAATGATGAGCACCACGTCATCGCACGGTGCACGCTGGAACCGCAGCATGCTCAGCCCGAGCTTGTCCTCGGTGGTGAAGTGATGGGTGTCGACATCGGTGTCCGGGACACCCTCCAGGGTGAACCGAGCCACGACGCGCTCGTGCTCCATGGAGCGCCTATCCTTTGTCCTTGGCGAAGAGTGCATACGTACCTTCCTCTGTGGGGGTGGTGAGCCAGGAGGGGCTCAGGCCGCCTCGGCCCCTGACTGCTCCTCGGCGCATAGGCGAGTGGGGCGTCTGGCGAGGATCCGCTCGGCGAAACGATTCGACAGAGCGGCAATGGTGAGCGCGGGGTTGGGACCGACGGGGCCGGGCATCACCGAGCCATCCGCCACATAGAGGCCGGGATAGCCGAAGACCTCGCCGTGGGCGTCGACGACTCCCTCGTGCTTGTTGCGTCCCATGGCGCAGCCGCCGAGCGGATGAACGGTGACAACCTGGCCCAGGTACCCGAGTGGGTTGTGCACCAGCTCTCCCTCGAGGGCCGCGGCGATCTCCTCCATGGCACCGCGAAGCCGCCGGAAGTATCTGGCCGAGCCACCTCGTGGGCTCCAGTCCAGGTCCAGCGTTCCGTGGCGCGTCAGCCGCAGCCTGCCATCGGGAATGTCCCGGCCCATGCCGAGCAGCGCCATGGACGTTGCCGAGTCCATGCAGGGCCCGAGTGCCTCGGCGAGCTCCGCGCCGATGTCGCTCCTGCGCTCCGTCCGCGCCCACTCCTTGGCCAGTCGCCCGACGAGCTTGAGCGAGCGCAGCATCATCGTCAGGGGGTTGCGCGACTCATACAGCCAGTTGAGGAACTCCGGCTGCCCGGCGTCCTGGATGTAGAAGCCGCGCCCGTCGCCGCCCTCGAGCGAGTCCCGGACGCGGATGGTGCTGGTGATGACGGGGCCGTTGCCGCCGTCGAGCACCCGTGGCTGGGCCGTGCCGGAGCCGCTGTCCTTGCTGCCCGTGAGGAAGGCCAGCAGGTCGCCGTTGCCCGAGAAGCGCATCCCGAGCTGCTTGCTGATACGGGGGAACGAGTGCCGGTTGCGCAGCAGGAGCTGGTTCGTTCCGAAGGTGCCCGCCGCGAGGATGAGCCGGTCCGCGGTGATGAGGTGTCGGCGAGGCTCACGGGGGAGAGGCAGTCCCTCGGTGACGCCGCTGTAGTCCACGTATTCGACGGCGTAGCCGCCCCCCACGTCCGGACGGAAGGCCTTCACCTCGCACCGGGCGCGGATCTCCGCGCAGTGGCGCTTCGCGGCGGACAGGTACGTGAAGTCGAGCGAGTTCTTGCTGCCGTAGTTGCAGCCGAGGTTGCACTCCCCGCACATGCGGCAGGTGAGGCGCGTGCGGCCATGCAGGTTGGGCGCGGACTCGAGGATGGGCTCGCCGGGGACGGGCCGCTGCCCCGGGTTGCCGAAGGTCACGCCCAACTTCGGGAGGAACCAATCGTGTCCCAGCCTCTCGGCGGCCTGCTTCATCGCCTGCGTCTTCGGGGTGGAGCGGTAGGGCTCGTGCTCGAAGGGGAAGCGCTGGGCCTTCATCATCGCCTCCACCTGGTCATAGTGAGCCTCCAGCTCCAGGCGGGTGACGGGCCAGTGCTCGTAGGCGCCGGAGGCCCGGTCCTCGCGGACGAAGGTGCGCTCGTCCTTGCGGATGAGCACGTTGGCGTAGATGAGCGAGCCGCCGCCCAGGCCGCTGGCCACCACGCCTCCCAGCCACCGGAAGGACCAGATGTTGAAGAGGCCATGGAGGCCGTGGCCCGGGTCCCAGAAGCCGTGGCGGATTTCGCGGGGGCTGCGCGGGAAGGAGCCCGGCGGGTACGCCTTGCCTCGCTCGAGCAGGCACACGCGGAGGCCCGCCTCGGCCAGCCGGTGGCACATCACCGAACCGCCAAAGCCGGAGCCTACGATGATGGCGTCGAAGTGCTCAGGTCGCGCGGTCATGCGTAGAGCTCCCAGAGATTGCTGAGGAAGAACTGGCCGAAGCGCGCCAGCGTCTGGGAGCCGCCCCGGGGCGAGCGCATGCTGGCCACCAGTGCGAGCAGCTCGCGGACGCCGACCGTGAGCACGCCCGCGCCCACCACCGGGCCCTGGGTGTCGTGGCCCTCGTGCAGGGTGGTGTGCAGTCGGGTCGTGTCTGTCCAGAGGTCCGGCCCCGGGTCATCGCGGAGGAACTTGGTGCCGGACAGGCAGTACGTGCGTTCCTCGTGCTCGAAGAGGGCGTCGTAGTGCATCAGCCGCATGAGCGGATCGTCCGAGGGCGAGAAGAGCTGGAAGCGGCCCTGTCGGATGGGGATGCACTTCGAGAAGGGAGGGAAGGAGAGGTGCCCGCCCAGCCAGGCCACGTGCTCGGGGTCCAGGAGGAAGTCCTCCATCGAGTCGATGCGGATGGTGGCGTGTAGCGACAGCCGCGTGGTGCGGCTGTGGCGCGCAGGGTGCTCCGGGTTCCTGCTGCCCAGTGCCATGGGGCCGGACATCGTCTCGTGGAAGAGCAGGTCGGGGGTGAAAGGCATGGGGGTTCCTCTTCGGGGGAGGGGGCGTGGGGCTCGGCCCTTGTTGTTCAGAGTCGAGAACTGGGGGCTGTGATGAGCGCGGGAATGGCCGAGGTAGACGCCCGCAGCGGGGCGCCGCATGCTCCCTGGGAGGGCAGGTAGGGGGGCGCGGGAAGTCACACCGGCGTACCCGGCGCCTCCTCGTCATAGGAGTTGGACCCGGAGAGGGCAGGAAGACGATGAACGTGCTGGTAACGGGGGCCACGGGCCTCATCGGAAACGCCATTGCCCTGCGGCTGCTGGCGCGGGGTCACCAGGTGCGCGCATTGGTTCGGGACCCGAAGCGGGCCGCACAGGTGCTACCGGCGGGAGTGGCGCTGGTGCGCGGCGACGTGACGGAGCCGGACTCGCTAGCGGCGGCCATGCGAGACGTGGAGTGGCTGTTTCACGCCGCGGGAATGCCCGAACAGTGGCAGCCGGATGAGACCATCTTCGATCGGGTGAACCGCCAGGGCACGGTGAACGTGCTGCGGGCCGCGCTCGCCGCGCGGGTGAAGCGGGTGGTGTACACCTCGACGATGGATGTCTTCGCCGCGCCCCGCGGGGGAAGGCTGGTGGAGACGAACCTGGACACCGCGGCGAAGCCCACCGCCTACGAGCGCTCGAAGCAGGCCGCGGAGCGGGAGGCCGAGGTCATCCGGCGCGAGGGGCTCGAGCTCGTGTATGTGAATCCAGGCGCGGTGTACGGGCCCTCGCCCGTGCATGTGGGGCTCAACTCGTTCTTCCTCCAGGTGCTCAATCGGAAGGCGCCGGCCCTGCCTCCTGGGGGGATGCCGGTGGCGTACGTGGACAGCGTGGCGGACGCGCACCTCGTGGCGGCCGAGCGCGGTATCCCAGGCGAGCGCTACCTGCTGGCGGACACGCACGTGACCAACGCGGAACTGGCGCGGGAGATCCTCCGCGTGGAGGGCGCGGGAGCACGGGTGCCGCCCACCACGCCCGCGTGGGTGATGAAGCTGCTCGCCACGGCGTCCGCGCCCCTGGCGAGGGTGTTTGGCTTTACACCCCTCATCGCACCGGGGCAGCTGTCCTTCCTGCTGTGGAACGTGAGCGTGGATGCGAGCAAGGCGCAGCGAGAGCTTGGCTTCACCCCAACGCCTCTTGCTGAGGGAGTGGAGAAGACGGTGGCTTTCCTGCGGGAGCAGGGGCTCGTGCGCGCCAGATGACTACGGGAACGTCACCCCGTCGAAGAACTCTGCGGTGCCAGCGTCCTGGCCCCACAGCTTCAGGGTGAAGGTGCCGCGCGCCTCCTCCTCCGTCATCTCCACCTCCACCCCGACGAGGCGCTTCTCCCCGGGGGGAATGGGCTCCCGCGGCCACACGCCGAGCGCCTTCCACTCCACTCCCTGGGCGCCCACCAACACCGCCCCCGCGGGCGTCCAGAGCCGCGTCCCTGTGTTCCGTAACTCCTGCTTCACGACCAGCCGCACCACCTTTCGCCCGTCCTCCAAGCGCCCGGTGTCCGAGCGGTAGCTGAGGGCCTTGATGGAGTGGAGCGTGTTGCCCGGGCGCGAGGTGACGCTCAGGGTGATGTTCTTGGCGGCGATGCCGTCCTCGCCCAGCAGTTCCTGGGCGAGCAGGCCCAGCAGACCCATCCGCCCGGCACATTCCGCCTCCAGATGCACCTTCTCCTTCTGGCATTGCCGCGCTTCCGCCCGCGCCTGCTGCTCGCCCTCCCGGTAGGAGGCCAGCGTGCGCGGCTTACGCGTCACCTCCACCTGCCGCTCGGCTTCGGAGGGGTGCACCACCAGGGTGAAGGTGACGCCCGCCGGGGCCGCGCCGTCCTGGAAGAAGACCTTCAGCGGTACACGCTCCCCGTCTCCCAGCGCTACCGTGGGCACGAGCGCGAGGCCCGTCTCATCCGCTATCACCCGGAACCACTCCCGCCTGGCCAACTCCACGTGGGCCAGCTTCGCGTCGAAGAAGAAGTTGGTGGAGAGCCCGGGATGGATGCACACCTCGTGCGCCTCGCCGGGCGAGTCCGCCGTCAGCTCGAGGTAGCGCGTGCCCTTCTCACAAGCAGGCAGCGCGGAGGGCACGGCGGCGGTGGGCTCGGCGAGCAGGCTCACTCCCACGAGGACGGCGAAGGGCAGGACGAACACGGGACACAAACCTCCAGGGGAAGCGGACGAGACCGGGGAAGTTGGCCTCTACCACACCTCCTCTCCGGTGGGGTCCGGTCCCGCCCGTCCTGGTCCGGGCCGCCCTATTTGAAACGGTCCACCACTCGTATCTCCACAACGGGGTCGACCATCATCTTTCCTGGCTCGCTGCCGGGGTGGAGCGTGAGGCCGACGTTGCCATCCGTATCCAGCACCTCCATGCACACCGGGTACGTCACCCCGTTGGGCGTACGCGCCTCGGTGAGGCGGCCGTACACCCGGCCCTCCTTGACGTAGAGCCGCCCGGAGACGCGGGTCTGGTCCGGCAGCGCGAACCGGCCGCCCGCTCCCGTGAAATCGGCCCCTGCATTCCAGTGGCCCGCCACGAGGACCGGAGTGTCCTCGTACACGCGCACGGCCCTGCCGCGCACGTCGCTCCAGTCGACGCTCGTCTTCTCCCCGATGCTCAGGCCGAGCGTGCGCGTCATCGTCTCCAGGGCCCCTGCAGGGCACTCCTGGGGGGGCGGAGCGGGGGGGGCGGGCGGCACCTGCTGCTGGCCAGCAATGCAGGCCTGGAGGGCGAAGCCGGTGAGGCCGGCACACGCGTTGCGCACGGCGGATCCCCAGCCCTTGGGGGCTGCTTCGGGCGGGGCGTTGGGCATCTGCTGCTGCTTCACGGGGGCACTGTCCTTTCGGGGCGTCACTGGCGGGGCGGCGGCCGCGGGAGGGGGCGCCTCGGGTGTGGCAGGCGCGGCCACGGCTCGCACAGGTTCCGGTACGGGCTCTGGGGGCGCCACTTCCTGGCCGGAGCCGAGCCACCACGCCCCCAGCGCCAGGGCCAACCCCACGCCCACCCCCGCAAGTACCCGGCCCCGCCGTGCCCACGGCTTCACGGCGGGCCGTCTCTCCGGGTGCAACGGCAGCGTCCAGGACGCGTCCGCCCCGGCCTTCACCGCCTCAAGCGCCTCGTACAGCGCCACTGCGCCCGGGTAGCGCTCCTCGGGCTTCTTCGCCAGCAGCCGCAGGCACACCGCCTCCACCTCTCGGGGCACGCGCGGGTTGACGAGGCGAGGCGACAGCGGCGCCTGGTTCAGCACCGCCTCCACGTCCACTCCGCCGTCGTCGGTGAAACGGAAGGGGAATCGACCCGTCAGCAGGCAGTAGAGCACCACGCCCACCGCGTAGAGGTCATCCCCCGGCCCGGCCCGGTAGTGCGCGCCCGCCACGCCCACGTGCGCGCGGGCATAGGCCCAGGCCTCCGGAGCGCGGTAGGGCAGCGTGCCCGGGGGAAACATCCCCTTGGTGAGGGTGGGGCTTCCCTTGCGGTAGCTCACTCCGAAGTCCACCAGCACCGCCTGCCCGTCGCTCTCGCGCACCAGCACGTTGGCTTCCTTCACGTCGCGGTGCACCACGCCCGCCTCGTGCATCACCGCCAGCGCGCGTGCCAGCTCCAACGTTCGTTCCACCACCTCGGCCACGGTACGCCCGGGCACCAGTCCCCACTCCTCCAGCGTGAGGCCCTCAATCAGCTCCAGCTTCAGCCAGAGGAAGCGGGGGTTGTCCTCGGGCCACTGGCCGCCGCCGAGCTGGCGCGCGAGGTTGGGGTGGCGCAGGCGCATGCCCAGCGACAGCTCGCGCCAGGCTCGCTCGGCCCGCTCCTCGCCCTGGTCCAGGGGCAACAGCTTGAGGGCGTAAAGACGGCCCTCGGGGCTGCGCACCAGGTACACGGTGGCGAAGCCGCCGGAGCCCAGCTCTCCTTCCACCACGTCCCCGCCAATGCGGGTGCCAGGTGGCAGCGGGGACGCGTCGGGCGGACGCAGGGCCCCCATTGCCGCGACAGGAGGCGGGGGGCTCGGGATTGGGGGCGAAGGATGTGCGGACACGCGGGGCCTACCTCTCAAGACCTCAACGTATCAGGTCGAGTGCCCCGGTCGGTGCTCCGCGGAACGTGCTCCATCCGCCCCCCCCTCGAGCGTCATCGACTCCGCGCGCTGTGCAATAGCTCCCCAAGCCAGAGTGGTCGATGACACGTCTGCCCGTGCTCACCACCCGATGGAGCCCATCGAGATACGTTCTTGGGGTGGACCTCACTTGTCATGATGACAAGTGAAGTTTGTTTTATCCTACATATTTGTCAATCCTCACTTGTCATGATGACAAGTGAGGGTGGGGGCGTCTGGTTTTGCTCTTCGTCTGTGTTTTTGAACGCCCTTCTTGTCCTTCAGTCGCACTTCCCTTCGGGGATGGGCCGCGCGCATTCGAGGCAACTGCTTGCATTGGGGTGAGGCCCTCGAGCTCATCGGGATTCAGGGCAGCTCGCCCTTGCCGGAGAAGGATTGCATCCACGCGAGCTCGTTGCGAGCGCGGTGCACGCAGGACTCCTCGCGCAGGGGGGCGAGGGGCCAGCGGTCATAGGCTGCCTTCTTCACGGCGTCCTCCCAGTTGCCCAGTTGACCCCAGGCGGAGATGCACTCCTCGCGGGTGGGGACGTGCTGCATCAGCTCGGAGCCGGACATCTGGAGCCGCAGCCCCATGTCCAACTCCAGACGGGATGGCTGCTCGCGCAGGCGCGCGCCCACCTCGTACAGCAACCGTCCCAGCCACCGCAGCTCGTTCTCGGACAGGTGCGCCTTGCTGGCCCTGGTGCGTTGCAGCAGCCGGGTGCCGTGTGAGGTGGCCTGGGCCATGGAGGCCATCGCCCATGCATGGTGGCCGGGCACGTACATCATGTCGATGAGACCTCTCATCTCCAGGAAGAACTGCTCGCTCGAGGGCTGCTTCCACTCGCGCAGCGCACTGATCTTCTCGAGCGCCTCCAACTCCCGCCGCTCGAAGGGAGCCGCGGGCGGACTGCCGGCCAGGAAGGGGACCAGAGCGAGCTGGAGGGTGCGTGGGGACGGCCCGGCGAGCTGTCCGAGCCGCTCCTCCACCGAGGACAGCAGGAACGAGCGCAACGGCGCTTGTTCTTCGAGGGAATGGAGTTGCTCACGCAGGGCCATGAGGAGTGGCACGGACTGACTGGCGCGAACCTGCTCGAGCAACCACTGTTGCTCCTTCTCCGCCAACTCCGGGTACAACACCATCAGCGGGAAGCGCCAGGTCTCGTCGCTTGGGGACCGGGTGAACCCGTCGGAGATGACGTGATTCCACTCCAGCGGCTCGGGGAGCAGGGTGCTCTTGCTGAAATCGGGCTGTCCGAGCGCCCGCCAGGAGTCGAAGAAGGCCTGGCTCCAGCTGGGAGCTCGGGGCCGGCGCTCGGTGAGCTCCAGCAGCAAGCGTGCCTCGGGAGTGTCCCGGACCGAGGGGTGTGAGAGAACCTTCGGTACCAGGTCCGGCCGATCTGTCTGCAGGTCCCAGCACGCGTTCAACACCCGGGCCGGTGCGTAGGAGGGAGCGAGCTCGAGGGCCTTGGACAGCCGGAGACTCGCTCTCTGGCTGCCCGCGAAGCAGGGGATGGTGGCCTGCTGGGTTATCAGCACGGCGAAGGCTTCATCGCCCATCCTTCCCTCGGGCGGCCCCCCCTTGGCCAGCCCCGCTTCGGCCTCATATCCGTCGATGCTCCCCACTTCCTCGTCCGTGACGCGCCTCTCGCGTTCTCCGAGCCACTTGAAGGCGGCCCCTCCACCTCCCGCCGCGGCGGATGCCAGACCCAGCAGGGACCAGCCCAACACCCGGCGGCGAGGCCAACGATGCGTCCGTCCTCCGGCCTCCTCCGGCGGCTGCTCGCCACCAGGGGTGGCCAATTCGTCCTCGGTCGATGTGCTCATGGTGTCCCGGCTCCCGATGCTAGCGTGAGCACCATGCTCCAGACCATCAAGAGCAGGCCCCTGTGGCTCCTGCTGCTTCTGGCCGTGCTCCAGGCGGGATGTCTGGCGGAGTCGGAGCCCGACGAAGTGGCGGGGAGGTGCGGTCCACGAGACCTGACGCCGGAATGCTGTCTCAAGCAGCTCCCCGGCCAGTGGGAGCGCTGCACCGGCTCCTCCGAGATGGCGGAGGCAGCGAAGCGCGCCCCGTCCCTGGCGGCGCAGGTGGTGGCCGCCGGCACGGCGGTGGCTGTTGCGGTGATGACACCCCAGATCGGCTCGGCCGAGCGCCGGGGCGTGGAGCTGGCCGCGGATCTGCGCTCGGAGATCGAGAAGGCCATCGCGCAGTGCGCCCGCAGGGCGAACCAGGAGGTCAGCGACTACCATTTCAAGGGCCGGAGCCCGAGCGCGGAGCTCTGCAAACAGGTCAAGGTGGGCGAACAGACGACATGGGCGGCGTACCTGGGGCTCTTCAAGCACGAGCAGGCCTGGCCGTGCCTGCGCGAGGCGCTGAACAAGTTGATTCCTTCGGAGCGCTACCGGCTCCGTCCTCGCTTCCAGTTCAGTAGAGAGAAAGGGACATGGGAGTTCATGGAGGAGGACTGGGTGAGCCAGATCGTAACGGAGCAGGGCTGGAAGGGACTGGCTGGCACCATCGAGCCGGACATCATCATCCTGGACGAGAAGGGCATCATCGTCCGCGTGTACGATCTCAAGTTCCCGTGCCCGGAGACCAAGCCGGCGCGTTGGACAACGTACACAGGACGGTCTCTGGCCCGATCAATCACAGGGTGGTGTCTATGAAGATATTCTCCATGTAACCCCTCAACTTGTCTCCCCACGGTGGGGAGTGGAACAGATTGATTAGGCGAAGTTCCATGCGATACCCGAGATTGCGGCACCACACCAAGGGCGGCCGGTTGGTCGCGAGCGATGCTCTGCTCATGACCTTCTACATGCAGCACCCCAACGAGCGAATCGCTCCCGCCGTCCTGCGGGCTCTACAGATCCTTCGTGACTGGATACACCCCCGCCAACTCGCTTGGCACGATGCGGGTGAGGGCCAGGCTGACCCCCTCGACGACTCCGAATGGGAAAGGCTCCGCATGCGAACATTGAAGCCGTTACCAGACAGGTCGGCATTTCTGATACTGGATGGCGAATCCATGGAAGTGGATGATCTCCGCGTGCACTACAGGGGGTTGCATGCCTTCCCCTCCCCCTGGCCAAAGCAGGAGAACGCCGTGAGCGTCCTGTATGTGCGACTCCCCACGGCGTTCCTGGTGGAACGGGGCGCGGATCGGGTCCATGCCCTGGCCCTCGAGCTGGCCGCGGAGCTCCCCTTCAACTCGGGGTATGTGGATTTCGCCCTCTGCTCGGACGGCTTTCGTCTGGGCGAGGCTCTCAATCTCATCCGGCCGCGCTACCCGGGGGTACACCTCGCCTTGGACAGGGCGAGACTTCATATGAACACCTGTGTGGAGGGAGTGCACTGGATGAACTTCCTCGGGGAGCCCGTGCTCGGGAAGCTGGGCGGAGTGCCCGGTCTGCGCGCACACCTGGCACTCCCGGGAATCACCCTCCAGGAGATGAGTGGAGAGCGGGTGCTCATCACGCTGGGAGATCAACCGGAGGCCGGAGACGTGGAAGCGGGCCAGACACTCCCCCTGCACCGCGCACTCGCCCGGCTCCTTGAGCCTCATCTGTATCGCAGTGACATGGATGACCTCTACCCGACCACCGAGGAGATACTCCGCTGGGAGCGCCGCTTCCTGGACTGACGAGCCCCGCTGCCCCCGTTTCCCCTACAGGCGGCCGGGCTCGCCAGACCTCCCCCACCCACCTTCCCACCGCCGGAGCTTGCCGGCCCCCCCAAGGTGCCGTTAAAGCGGCGAGGTGCGCTCCCTTTGTCTCCGCTGCCTGCGTCCCCAATCCACGTGCTACTGCGCGCGTGTGCCCCAGGTGGACTCGCGCACGCGGGTCGTCTTCCTGCAGCACCCCCGTGAGCGGCGGGTCGCCATCGGCACGGCCCGCATGGCGCACCTGTCGCTTCCCAACTCCGAGCTCTACGTGGGCGTGGACTTCTCCGGCCATGCCCGGCTCGAGGCGCTCGCCGCCCATCCCGAGCGCGTGGCTGTCCTCTTCCCGGGCGAGGAGGCCATCCCCTTGGATGAGGCGAGGCTGAACCCTCCCGAGACGCTCATCGTCGTGGATGGTACCTGGCCGCTCGCGCGCAAGGTGGTGAAGACGAACCCGCTGCTGGCCGCCCTGCCGCGCATCGGCTTCGTCCCGCGCCGTCCGAGCAACTACCGCATCCGCGCCGAGCCGGCTGAGCACTGTGTCTCCACCATCGAGGCGGTGGTGGAGGTGCTAGGGGCGCTCGAGGGAGACCAGGAGCGCTTCGACACCCTGTTACAGCCCTTCGAGTTCATGGTGGACACGCAGCTGGACTGTCAGGAGGGCCGGACGGAGCCTCCGCGTCGGCGCATCTACAAGTCCACGTGGCAGCCGCCGCTGGAGCTGCGCACCATCGCCGAGAACTTCGAGCACCTCGTGCTGCTCTACGCGGAGGCCAACGCCCACCCCGCGGAGCAGGCTCTTCCCTCCGAGCTGGTGCACTTGGTGGCGACGCGCCCGGCAACGGGCGAGCGCTTCGAGGCCGTGCTTGCCCCGCGCCAGCCGCTGGCGCGTAGCACGTCCCTGCACGTGGAGCTGCCGGAGGAGGCGCTATTGGCGGGCGAGCCGCTGGAGTCGGGCCTCGCGCGCTTCCAGGCCTTCCTGCGCCCGGACGACAAGCTCGCGGTGTGGACGACGTTCGCGTTGGATTTGCTGCGGCGCGACGGCTTCCCGGTGCCCGATGCGGTGAACGTGCGGCTCGCGTGTGCGAGGGCGCTCAAGCACAAGACGGGCGGGGTGGAGCAGGGGGCGGAGCTGCTGGGCTCGCGTCCTCCCGAGCAGTGGGCCGGGGGGCGAGCCGGCCGGCGCATCGTGGCCCTGGAGGCGGTGGTGCGTGCCCTCGACGAGCGGGGCCGAGCCACCGCGCCTCCGTCCAGGCAGCGGATGGCGTCGTAGCCCTCACGCCGCCGGACGGGCGGGCCCCCGTGTCACCTCCGGGTGCACGGGAGCCGGTGCTTCACATCACGTCGGATCCGGCTTCGGCGTCGTCGGGCCGCTGGCCGGCAGCTTCGGCTTGGCGATGTAGCTCTTGGGCAGGTCGCCCGTGAGCGCGCCGAGGAAGGTCACGATGTGCTTCGTGTCCTCGTCGCTGATCTGCTTGCCGAACTGGTGCTGGGCCATCAGCTTCACGGCCGTCTGCAGGTCCTTCACCGAGCCATCGTGGAAGTACGGCGCCGTCTTCGTCACGTTGCGCAGGGTGGGGACGCGGAAGATCATCCGGTCCGCCTCGTTCTTCGTGAGATCGAAGCGGCCCTGATCCTTGGACTGGTACGGCAGCACCAGGCCCAGCTTCTGCAGCGAGCCGCCGATGGCGGCGCCGTTGTGGCAGGTCTGGCAGCCCTGCTCGAGGAACTTCTTCAGGCCCATCTTCTCCGCGTCGTTGAGCGCGGTCTCCTCACCGCCCAGGTACTTGTCGAAGCGCGAGGGGGTGACGAGCTGGCGCTCGAAGGCGCCAATGGCCAGGCCCAGGTTGTTGTACGTCACCGCGTCCGCCTCGCCCGGGAAGGCCTTCTGGAAGGCCGTGACGTAGCCGGGGATGGACTTGAGCGTCTCGATGACGCGCGCCTCGTTGGGCATCGCCATCTCGACGGGGTTGAGGATGGGGCCCTTGGCCTGCTCCTCCAGGTTGGGCGCGCGGCCATCCCAGAACTGCAGGATGTGGCCACCGGCGTTGTACACGGTGGGCGAGTTGCGGCCGCCCAGCTGCTTCTTGTGGCCCGGCGAGAAGGGCTTGTTGTCCACGCCGTACTTGTTCAGGTCGTGGCAGCTGTTGCAGGAGACGTCGTGGTTCTTCGAGAGGCGGTTCTCGAAGTAGAGCATCCGCCCCAGCTCCACCTTCTCCGGGGTGATGGGATTCTTCGGATCCTCGAAGCGAGCCGGCAGCGCCTTGAAGACGGAGAGCAGCGCGCGATCGATGACTGCCTTCTGGGTGGCCGGAGCAGCGGGGGCGGCCGGAGCGGCCGGAGCGGCTGTCTGCGCGAAGGCAGCGGCTCCCGCGGTCGCGGCGACCAGGACGAGGGGTCGAACGAGGGTGTTGAGTTTCATGGAGTCTGCTCTTTCACTGAGCTCCACGGCCAGAGACCCTTTCGGGTCTCGGTAGGGGGGGAAGGCCGGAAGCCAAGGGAAATTAGCAGCCTCGGGGGCTGGGGGGAAACGCACTGCGGCATGGCGCCCCGGGGCAGAGCCCTCGGCCGGGCGGGAAGCCGCGTCCCTCGGCCTCGGGGGCGGGGACGCGGCACCGGAGGGCTCTACTCGCCGTAAACGATGGCGCAGTACTTGGCGTAGATGCCGAGGATGTTCTCGAACCGGTAGTCGATGTGGCTGACGCGGCTGATGTTGGCCTTGCGCGCCGTCTCGTGCACGCCCGCGTCACCGGTGGTGATGAGGCCGAGGATGGACGTCACACAGCCCTCGCTGGACTTCGAGCCCAGCTTGGTCTGCTCATTGATGAAGTTGTTGCCGTTGGTATTCGCGTACAGGCTGGAAAAGCCGATGGCGCCGGGGAAGGCGATACCCGCGCAGCCCGACAGGCCGGTGGCGGCGATGGAGAGGGTGGCAACGACGGACAGCTTGCGCAGCAGGTGCATGTTTCCTCGCTTGAACTGCCTGGGAGTGAAGCGGCAAGGCATCTACCCGTGCTCCGAGTGGATGTAAATGCCCTCTAGATGCGCTGGCCGGAGCGGGCAGCGGTGCCGGAGATGGGGACGGGGCGCGCGCGCCACGTCGTGGAATCGGGGGAAGGACGGCGGCTCCCCCGCACCAGCAGCCACAGGCGGGCGATGGCGAAGCACACCGCCAGCAGTCCGAGGCCCACGCCCAGCGCGGGCAGCAGCCCCAGCGTGGGGCCCAGACGTCCGGCGAGGCCCAGTGTCCCGGCCCAGCCGTACACCACCGGGAGGTGCAGGACGTAGATCCACAGGGACGAGCGGCCCATGGGGGCCAGCAGCCTGGAGAGCACCTGGGGCACCAGGTTGATGGCGCCCAGCACGAGGAAGCCCTGGCCCACGCGGAAGGCCACGAGCCACGCGCTGGTGGGGCTCCAATCCGAGGGCAGCCGCTGCGTGAGCACGAGCAGTCCCGCGCCGAGTGCCACCTGGGCCAGACCCTGAGGCCAGCCGGGTCGCAGCAGCCGCATCAGATGGGCCGCGAGCGCCCCGGCGAAGAAGAAGCCCGCCCAGGGGAAGAGGGGGAAGCGCGCGCCCGGCATGCCCACCGCCTGTCGCAGCTCCACGGGCCAGCCGGTAGCGGCACTCCACATCCAGGTGCTCGCCAGGGGGATGCCCACGGCGAGCACGGCGAGCGCCACGGCCCGCGTCCAGGTGCCACGCGCCAGCACCAGCACCGCCGCGCCCACCAGCAGGCTGACGGCGATGCTCTGCAGCGCGTCGAAGGCGAAGACGAGCGAGCGCAGCGGCTCGCCCCAGCCGAGCGCATGGGCGGTGTCCCAGCCCGGCCAGTGCACCAGGTAGCCGAGGAAGAGCAGCAGCAGCGCACGCCGCGCCCGGCGGACGAAGGACTGGCCCGCGCTCTCCTTCGAGGTGCCGAGCGCGGCCACGACCGCGAAGCCGGCCACCAGCAGGAAGAGGGGGGCGGTGATGCCGCGCAGCTCCCAGTAGTGCTGCACCCACGCATTGGCGCGCAGCTCCGGTGAGAGCAGCGCGTCCAGCGTGTGCCCCAGCACCATCGCCACCACGGCCAATCCTCGTGCCCCGTCGAGACCGGGGTGACGCGAGGAGGGCGTGCGCAGATCGAAGAGCGAGGTACCGGGACGGGTCACGGATCCCAAGCATACGTGCAAGTGGGCCCCGAGTCTCGAAAACGGATTCCGGGCGCTGACTCGGGCCCTGGGGGGTGGTGTCATGGCGCGCCATGACCCTCCGTGAAAACCTCTTGTTCGTATTGTGTCTGTCGTTGCTCGCGCCCCTCTCCGCCCGGGGCGAGGAGGTCGAGATTCCCTCTCGGGACGACTGGTTCGGGCAGGACAAGGCTCTGCACTTCAGCGTCAGCGCGGGCCTGGCCGGTGCGGGCTATGCCGGTGGGGCGCTGCTCTTCGACGCCCCCGAGGCGCGGTGGCTCTCCGGGGCGGGGGTGGCACTTGGCGCGGGGTTGGCCAAGGAGGTCTACGACGCCGGGCGCGGGAGCTTCTTCTCCTTCAAGGACCTGGCGTGGGACGTGCTGGGGACAGCCACCGGGCTCACCCTGTCCTGGGCCGTCGACCGGCTCTTCTTCCAGCGGGACGGCTCCGACCTGAAGGGTCATGCGCCTGCCCGGGTGTCTGCTTATCAGGGAGGCAGAGCAGGGCCCCCAGGCGGGATGCGCCCCACCCTGGCCTTGTCGCTGAGGGAGGGGGGTCATCCCCAAGCGGGGCTGGGTGATGGTAGGAACGCCTCGGTGGTGCTGCTCCTCTCGGGAGGTTGGTAGTGATGATGCGGAATCGGCTCTTGCTCGGCGTCGGACTGGTGTCCCTGGGCGCCTTCTCTTCCTCGTGCAGTAAGGAGAGCAAGGAGTCTCCTCCCGCAGCGCCCCCGCCAGCCGCCGCGGCTGCTCCGGCCCCCGCGCCGGCTCCCGAGGAGCCGCCGAAGCCGAGGATGAGCCACGAGAAGCTTGTCTCCTTCTTCCGCCCGTCCGCCGCCGTGAAGGCCGCGACGCCGGAGGACACCGCGGCGCAGATCGCCCTGGGGCGCATGCTCTTCTTCGAGAACCGTCTGTCGAAGAACCACGACATCTCCTGCAACAGCTGCCATGACCTGGCCACCTTCGGCGTGGATGGCAAGCCCACCTCCGAGGGGCACAAGGGCCAGAAGGGCACCCGCAACGCGCCCACCGTCTTCCACGCCGCGGGCCACATCGCACAGTTCTGGGATGGACGTGCCGCGACGCTCGAGGAGCAGGCCTCGGGCCCGATGATGAACCCGGTGGAGATGGCCATGCCGGGCGAGAAGCAGGTGCTGGCCACGCTCAACTCCATCCCGCAGTACGTGAAGTCCTTCAAGGCGTCCTTCCCCAGGGAGAAGAAGCCCGTCAGCGTGGCCAATGCCGCACGCGCCATCGCGGCCTTCGAGCGCAAGCTCATCACCACCTCGCGCTTCGACAAGTTCCTCGCAGGTGACGAGAGCGCTCTGACGGAGCAGGAGCGGCGCGGGCTGGAGCTCTTCGCTGCGTCGGGCTGCACCACGTGCCACAACGGGCCGGCGGTGGGTGGCACCTCCTTCCAGAAGCTGGGCCTCATCGAGGAGTACCCCACCGAGGACAAGGGCCGCTTCGAGGTGACGAAGAACGAGGAGGACCTCCACAAGTTCCGCGTGCCTACGCTGCGCAACGTGGAGAAGACGGGGCCCTGGTTCCACGACGGCTCCGTCAAGGAGTTGCCTCAGGCGGTGCGCCTCATGGCCAAGCACCAGCTCGGCATGGCCTTCGCGGACGCCGAGGTGGACGACATCGTGGCCTTCCTCAAGAGCCTCACGGGTGCGCTGCCCGGGCCCGAGGTGCTCGCGCCTCCCACGCTCCCGCCGAGCACGCGCACCACCCCGAAGCCGGACCCGACGTAAAGGCTCGCCTCCTGGCCCAGGGGGCGCTAGGAAGCGCGGCCATGAGAATGCTCTTCTTCGCCCACTCCGGGCTGCGCTACCTCGTGCTCCTGATGGGGCTGGTTGCCGTTGCGTACTTCGCCTACGGGCTCGCCACGAAGCGGCCCGTGGACAAGTCCGTGCGCATCCTCGGCTCCAGCTTCGTCGGTCTCCTCGACACGCAGATCCTCCTGGGGATCGGACTGGCCTTCGCGTGGCCCGTGCTCGATGGGCGCATCTGGACCCATATGGTGACGATGCTGCTGGCGGCGGGCGTGGCCCACGTGCTGCTGGTGGTGAACCGCCGCCGTCCCAACCCCAACTACGCGCTGCCGCTCGCCGCGGTGGCGGGGGCGCTGATCCTCGTCTTCATCGGGATCGTCATGGTGCTCGACCGGAGCCTGTTCGGCACCACGAAGCTGTGAGCGCTACAGCGCGGCCAACACGAGCGGTGCCGACGCGAGCCGCACCGCCTCGACCATGGGCCCCCAGCGCTTGCCTTCCAGCACTCCGCCCAACCCTCCCAGCGACGCGAGGAACCACCCCGCGAACACGAGCCGCATGGACAGGGGCAGCGAGGGGCTCCGGACGAGGAACAGCACCGTGAGGGCCAACGTCAGTACGCCCACCACGGCCACGTAGAGCGCTACCCGCGGGGAGGTGCTCACCTCGAACCTGGGCCGGCCAGGTGCGACCTCCGCGGCCACTGCGGAGACTCCCGGCGGGGTCCACTCGGGTGGCATGAGCCACACCTTGAGCTTGTCCAAGGCGCGGGGGGTCTTCCGGGTGAGGGCTACGAGCTCGCCGAAGGGAGCCAGGGCGGCCGCCAGCGGGTTGAACGTGCGGATCGGCTTCACCGTACCGTAGGTGATGCGCTCCTCCTCGGGCTCGAAGGTGCCGAACAGCCGGTCCCAGAGGATGAGGATGCCGCCATGGTTCTTGTCCAGGTAGCGGCCATTGCAGGCATGGTGCACCCGGTGGTGGGAGGGCGTGACGAGCACCCACTCGAGCGGCCCGAGCTTACCGATCAGCTCGGTGTGCACCCAGAACTGGTAGAGCGTGTTGAGCGCCGCCGCGGTGGCGAACATGATCGGGGGAAAGCCGATCCACGCGAGCGGTAGGTAGAAGACGCGCGAGACGAGGGGCTGGATGGGTCCCTGCCGCAGGGCCACGGCCAGGTTGTAGTCCTCGCTCTGGTGGTGCGGCGCATGTGTCGCCCAGACCAGGTTCATGCGGTGCGAGGTGCGGTGGAACCAGTAGTAGGCGAAGTCGACGCCGAGCATCAGGACCGTCCATGCCAGCGCCGAGGACGGAGAGATGTCGAGCAGCCGGTACTGGTAGACGGCCAGGTAGGCACCGGCCAGCAGGCCCACGGCCACCGTGGTGAAGACTGTCTGCGCCGCCCCCAGCGAGAGGTTCGCGAAGACATCCGGTCCCCGGAACACGCGCCGGCCCTGGAGGCGTCCGCACAACCACTCGACGCCCATCAACAGGAAGAAGAGGGGGATGGACAGCGTGATGAGACTCATGGCGTGCACTCCACCGGGCAAGTCTTGCACGACTCGCCCGGGAGCGCTTCCGCCAGGCTTACTCCCAGGTGAAGGCGATCTCGCTGTCGAGCCGCCCCGACTGCCAGCTCCTCACCCCCACCAGGGACGCGCCCCCGAGCTCGAGCAGCATCTCCACCACACCCGCGTGGTACGCGTGCGGCATGAGCTCGCGCTTGAGGATGACGCGGCCGTGCTTCGGCCCCATCCACTCGACCACCTGCGTCCCGAAGTTCACGGACACCTTGTGGGCGGAGGGAAGGCTGTCCACCAGGCGCTTCGGATCCTTCCGCGCCAGCGACATCAGCATCTTGCCCGCCGTGGTCCCCAGGAAGTCCATGACCGAGTTGCGGCCGAGCTGCCGCAGGGCCTGCTCGTAGCTGCCGCACCGGGCGATCAGCGCCGGCATCGCCACCAGGAGGAACTGCAGCTGCAGGGTGGCGGGGTAGCTGAAGAAGTCCACGAGCCGCTCATGCCCGCTGGTCTCGAGGCAGCGCTTCGCCACGTCCTCTCCGGCCAGCGTGCGAATCGACTCCAGCATGCCCTTCAGGAACATCCCGCGAGCCGTGTCCTGCGGGGTGCATTGGGCCATCCGCATTCCGCAGTCGTGCATCCAGTCGAACGTCGGCTGGTTCCACGAAGATTCCACGCTCTCCATCTGATCCTCCCTGAGGTCTGGATGACAGCGGCGCACACGCGGCTTTTCCGGTGTGTGCCCGGTCTCCAACCGTGTCCATCACTTCTCCACTTATAAAGTGCCGCACCGCGTGAGGCTGTGAATCGGCTCACACGTCCCGTGTGAAGTCTTCACACCGGTGGGGTTGCTCAGGCCCGGAGCGTCCAGGCTCGCGGTGATTTTGCTGACCGGACGGCAAGGTGTGGGTGGTGGGGGGCGGCAATGACTCACACAGCGCGAGGTCGGCCACGTGCTGTCGACCTCGGATGTCGGAACCACCGAGGGGGGTGACCGTCACGGCGCCTGGCATCACATGCTAGTGTGCGCGCCCGGCCGTTGTGACGGGAGAATTACCGAGCGATGGATCGGAAGCCGCCCAAGGCGTTGCAGAGCACAACCACCCTGATGCGTGGCGGTGCGGCGGCGGAGCCCACCATGTCAGGCCCGGTCCACGTTCCCTCTCCACGGCAGACGTTCGCGGAGGGAACGGAGGTTGCCGGGCGCTACCGGGTGGAGCGCTTCCTCTCCCGGGGAGGCATGGGCGAGGTGTACGCGGCGGAGGACCTCTCGCTGCACGAGCCCGTGGCGCTCAAGACGATTCGCCCGGAGTTGGCCGCTACGCCAGAGGCGCTCCTGCGCTTCAAGCGCGAGCTGCGGCTGGCGCGTCGGGTGACGCATCCCAACGTGTGCCGGGTCTTCGATATCGGAGAGCATGACGTCATTCCGGAGAAGGGAGGCACTCCCTATCGGATCGTCTTCCTCACCATGGAGCTGCTCGCGGGTCGGACGCTCCATGAGCAGCTCGTCCGCCACGGGAGGATGCCGCCGGAGCAGGTGTTGCGGCTGGCCGAGCAGATGGCGGGCGCGCTCGATGCCGCGCATGCCGCGCAGATCATCCACCGCGACTTCAAGCCCGGCAATGTGATGCTGGTGCCCGCTCCACCGGCGGCGGGCGGTCTGCGGGCGGTGGTGACCGATTTCGGTCTGGCTCGTGGCTCGCTCTTCGAGGGAGACGGCTCTACCTCTCGCGAGGGCCACGTCGTCGGCAGCCCCTCGTACATGTCTCCGGAGCAGGTGGAGGGCCTGCCACTATCGCCCGCCACGGACATCTACTCCTTCGGGCTGGTGCTGTTCGAGATGGTGACAGGACAGCGGCCCTTCGTGGCGGACACGCCGACGGCCACCTCCCTGCTGCGGCTGCGCCAGCCGGCTCCTTCTCCGCGCGAGTTCGCGCCGGAGCTGACTCCCGCCTGGGAGGACGTGCTCCTGCGTTGCCTGGAGCGTCAGCCGGGGGCTCGTTTCGCCACCGCGTCCGAAGTTGTTGCCGCGCTGCGGAGTGGAGAGCCCACCCCGGCCCTCGTGGTGCCGATTCCCGCCAGGAAGCGCACCCCTCCGAAGCCGCCCCCAGTGGCGTCCACCTCGGGGTCACAGCAGTTGGCTCGGCAGGTGGTGGCGGTGATCGCCCCGCGTAACCTGGTGGCCAAGGCCGAGGCTGCCTGGCTCTCCACTGCCTTGGCGGAGCTGCTCTCCGCGGAGCTGGCGATGGGGGAAAAACTCCGCCTGCTCCCCGGGGAAGGGGTGGTGCAGATGCGCCGGGATCTTCTTCTCCCGGAGGAGGACGGCTTCGCGGCGGCCACGCTTCACCGCATCCGCGCGCACTCCGGCGTGGATCTGGTGCTCACCGGGGCCTACCTCGTGCAGGGGCGCGAGGAGGACGCGCGGCTGCGGCTGGACCTGCGCCTGCAGGAAGCCACCACGGGCGAGACGCTGGCCCACCTGACGGAGGTGGGCGCGGAGCGGGAGTTGCTGGAGCTCGTCTCGCGCGTGGGCGCCACGTTGCGCAAGCGCATGGGACTGGCACCGCTGACCACCGAGCAGGCGCACGGGGTGCGAAGCGCGATGCCCGCGGAGCCCGAGGTGGCACGGTTCTACGCCGAGGGGCTTGCAGCGTTGCGTGGCCATGACGCGGCCACCGCCGTGGAGCGCTTCGAGCGCGTGGTGCAGCGGGAGCCGACCTTCGCCCTCGCCCACTCGGCGTTGGCCGCGGCCCTCCAGTACCTCTACCAGGAGGAGGCGGCGAAGGAGGCCGCGCGTCGAGCCTTCGAGCTGTCCTCGAGCCTCTCGCGCGAGGAGCGCCTCCTGGTCTCGGCCCGCCATCACGAGGCCCAGGCCGAGTGGCCGAAAGCCATCGAAGCCTACCGGACGCTCTTCGAGTTCTTCCCGGACAACGTGGAGTACGGCACGGCGCTGGTGTTCGCGCAGGTGTCCGCGGGGCAGAACCGGGAGGCCCAGTCCACCCTGGAGGCATTGCGCCGGCTCCCGCCTCCCCTGGGAGAGGACGCGCGGATAGAGCTGGCCGAGGCCGTGGCCACGAGTGCGATGGCCGATTTCATCTCTTCCCGGAAGCATGCCGAGGCGGCTGTGTCCCGCTCCCACCAGGCCGGCCAGGGACAGATCGCCGCCTCCGCGCTCATCATGGAGGCCTATGCGGCGCGCAACCTGGGGGAGCCCCTGCGTGCCGTCGAGCTGCTGGAGGAGTCGGAGCGGCTGTTCCTCGCAGGAGGGGACCGGGGAGGCGCGGCGCGCTCGATGCTCGTGCACGCCATGGCGCTCATCGACATGGGCCGGCTGCTCGAGGCCGAGCGCGTGTTCGTCTCCGCCATCGAGGCGGCCCGGGAGATCAAGGGGGCCTCGCTCGAGGCGGAGGCCCTGCTGTGCGCCAGTGGGTTGAGCTGCCGTCTGGGCCAGCTCTCCGAGGGATTGCGGCGTGCCACCAGGGCCGTGGAGCTCTTCCGGCAGCGGGGGCGGCTCTCGGACATGAACACCAGCACCATTCAGAAGGGCATGGTGCGGCGGCTCATGGGAGGGCTGGACGAGGGCAAGCGTCTGCTCGAGGAGGGGAGTCATGCGGCCCAGGTGCTCTTCGAGGATAGCTACGCCGAGGCCTGGGGCCGCTACGAGCTGGGCTGTCTGTTGATGGACCTGGGAGCGCTGGCGCAGTCTCGTCAGCAGCTGGAGCGCGCGCTGGCGCTGCGGCGGGCACGGGGCCTGGGCGCCTTCGCGGCCGAGACTGAGCTGGCCCTGGCGTCTCTGTCCCTGGTGGAGGGGCGGCCCCAGGAGGCGCTCACGGTGGTGGAATCCGCACTGGCGGCCTATTCGGGGCTAAAGAGCCTGGACGGGGAATGCCTCTCCCACACGGTGAAGGCACGGGCGCTGATGGCCCTCGGGAAGTTCGAGGCAGCGCGCGAGGCCCTGGAGCGCGCCCGGGCCCTCGTGGGTGGCAGCGAGGATGTCTTCATTGCGGCGGAGGTGCAGCTCACTGGTGCATCCCTGACGCAGCGGGAGGGCGGGCCCTCGGAGCGGGAAGAGGCGGCGCGGCAGCTCCAGACACTCGCGTCGCGGGCGGCTCGCCATGGCATGAAGCGGGTAGCGCTCGAAGCCCGACTCCTGCGAGTGGAACTCAACCCCGATGCGAAGGCCGCAACCGTGCGCAAGGAATTGCAGTCGGTCCGGCAGGAGTCGAACCGGCTGGGCTATCGAGGCCTGTTCCAGAGAGCCGTCGCCTTGCTCGGGGGAGAATGAAATGGGGGGATGAGGAAGTCATCGGGAGTGCTCCTGGCGCTGCTCGCCGTGTGGAGCCTGGGCTGCGGGGACTTCCTGTCCGGAGGAACAGGGGACGGGGGGACCGTGTGTGGGGGGGGGCTATGTCGAGGTATCCACGAGCGAGTAGACCCAGGTCTGCCCCATCAGCCAGTTGATGGCGTGGTGCCGCTCCATGGCGATGCTCTGACTCTCGCGCACCCGCTGCGGGTCCGCCTGGGCGATGGGCTTTCCTCCGATGGCCAGGTCGTTTCCGGCCAGCTGGATGCCCTCGAGCTCGAAGGGCCCCATCCAGGCGGTTCGTGAGAACTCGATGAAGTCCATGGCCTGCGGCCTCAGCGAGAAGTCGCGCAGCCGCCAGTGAAGGGCGAGCAACCGGCGCTCCATCCGCCTCAGCTCCTCAGGTGTGCGCAGCTTGGGGGCCGCGAGCACCGGCGAAGGTTGATCACCCATGAGCCCAAGCTTCTTCGTGATGAGCTCCGCTGAGTCCATCGTGTGGTCATGTGCGGGCAGCTCGGACACCCCGAGCGCCCAGGCCAGCACCGCCAGCCCTTCGCTCCGCCAGGACGAATCAATGGTCTGCCGCCGTGACAGCGTCCCGGCGGGAGCCTCCAGGATGCGCCGCTCGTCCCTCTCGAGCTCCGGCCACAGCCCGAGGTCCTCCACCCGGCGCATCAGCCACTGCCGCCGCTGCTCGCGATCCTCCCCCGGGTAATCCTCGAGCTGGGCCCGCGCGGTCAACGCTCCGAACACCAGCGTCCGCTGGGCCACACGCATGGCCGTGGGCGGCCCCTCCCGCCTGGCGCCTTCCGGTGGCGTGTCTCCATACTGAGCTTCGTACTCTTCCTCGTACTCCTCCTCGTCCTCGTCCTCGTCTTCGTCGAACTCTTCCGGAGGCGCGGCCAGGCAACTGCCATCCGCGGCGTACACGGCGCCACCTGCGAAGAAGACACCCTCCACCAGCTCCGTGAGCGCCAGGACGAGCGCCTCGCCTCGACCCTCTTCGTCGAAGTCCGGCTCGACGACCAGCCCGAGGCACTGCTTCATCCCACCGACGCGTTGGAGGAGCTCCGGGTCGACCAGCTCGCAGCGGGACTGGAGGTAGCCCTGGAAGCCTTGCAGGTGCCGCACGAGCTGCTCCGCGGGCATCTGGTTGACGGTGACCATCAGGTCCGGCCACGTGATGATGAACGGCGGGGCACCGCGAGAGCGCTCCTTCTCAGAGGCCGCGGTCACCTTCGCGCCCGGGGCGGCCGTGCGAAGTGCGTCGATGGAGGGGAGCTGGGACTTCGGAGAGTAGATGGCGGCGTTGCCGGGCATTGCCTTGACCTCATTCGACATGCGAGGACCCTCCTAACAGTCCGCTCTCGGAATAGACAGGCTTCAACTGGATGCCGTTGTCCTGGCTGGAAACGAGCTGGTTCTCCCAGGGCCTCCAGTCCGCATCGATATCGGGCATCCGCCCGACGACCATCCCCGCCAGGGCCTTGTCCTCCACCAGGAGGTCGTCCTTCAGCGAGCTGAACCTCATTGGCACCTGGGCGTGGTAGCCCCTCACCCAATACGAGCTACAGCCTCCAGGCTCGAGGAGCAGCGGCTCCGACCAATTCCTCTCATCGTCCAGGTATTGGTACAAAAACCGGGTGCCTGTCTTGTTGCACGTCCTGACGACTCGAGCGGCTTGCAAGTTGTTGTGGACGGCCGTGTCCAGCAGGGTCCTCTCCAGGAACTTCAGGGCCTGCTGCTGGAACTTCTGGAGCTCGTTCTTGAGCTGCTCGTTCTCCTGGAGCTGTTGCAGGGTTCCTTGATTTCTCGCGAGGAGATCCTACGCCTCCGCTTCGGACCTCCTGGCCTTGCTCCTCGCGGTGTCCAGGTCCTGGCTGAGGCGCTGGTTGTCCTGCTTCTCCGCCTGGTAGTCGGCCTGGAGGCTCTCGTTGTCCTCTCGCAGTTGATGGAGGTTCGAGAGGGTGGAAGCGAGACCCGCGAGCAGCAGCACGGCCAGGCCGCCCATCAGGAGGAGCCCCGCCACGAGCCCCCGGCTGCGAGGTGCTGGCACCGGGGCCGGAGCGGGGAGGGGGGCGGGGACGGGCGCCACCGGCACTTCCGGGGCTGGCTTTGGCAACCGCTCCTCCAGCGCCTGCTCCAGGGCCGCTCGAAAGGCCGCGCAGTCCTGGAATCTCCCGGCCGGGTCCACCGCCATGGCCTTGCGGATGCACTGACAGAGGCCCTCGGGCAACTCGGGCACCACCTGCTCGGGCGGGGTGAAGTTGCCCTCGGTGATGCGCTTCATCATCTCGAAGTCAGTGCCTGCGTCGAAGGCCACCCGTCCAGTGGCCGCCTCATAGAGGATGGCACCCAGGGCGAAGATGTCCGTGCGCGCATCCACCTCGGACGCACCGCCAATCTGCTCCGGGCTCATGTAGGGCCGTGTCCCCAGGAGCACTCCGGTCCGGGTGCGGTACTTCTGGTCTGGATCTTCTTGCGTCACCTTGGCGATGCCGAAGTCCGTCACCTTGGGATGCACCCGTCCCTGGTGGCCCTGCGCCAGCAGGATGTTGCTGGGCGTCAGGTCCCGGTGCACCACCCGATGGCCATGCGCCTCCTGCATCGCGTCCAGCACCGGCAGGAAGATCTGCCGGAGGGTGGGCAGGTCGAGTCTTCCTCCCGGGCTCTGGCTGAGCAGGTCCTCCAGCGTGCCGCCTTCCACGTACTCCATCAC
Source organism: Archangium lansingense (assembly GCF_026626635.1). Classification (GTDB taxonomy): domain Bacteria; phylum Myxococcota; class Myxococcia; order Myxococcales; family Myxococcaceae; genus Archangium; species Archangium lansingense. Next base: position 9,905,781 of record NZ_JAPNKA010000001.1, on the reverse strand, counting down.
CAGGCCCGGCACCGGGCTGATGACGATGTCCGTCACCTGGGCGATGTGAGGATGGCGCAGGAGCGCCTGGATTCGGCCCTCGGTGGTGAAGCGGTGGCGTGCGTCGGCGCTGTGGAAGATGCGGGGATCTGGCACCTTGAGCGCATGCAGGCTGTGCAGCCCCAGGTGGCGCACCAGGTAGATGCTGGCCATACCGCCCTCGGCGAGCTTGCGCACCACCTCGTAACGGTTGTCCAGGAGCCCCCCGGGCTCGAGCAGGCTCTTGTCGTCGCCCATGTGCAGGACCCTCTGGGTCGCGGAGTCTACATGATGGGTTCGGTCCTGCACGGGCCGCGAGGGACATGCACTCCGTGCGGCTTCTTCACTTCCCGACCCCTGCTCGCGGAGCTGACCCGGGCACTCCTCGCGCATACAGGGGGGCGGGCCTGAAGGGACGGCGCCAGCTCGCCTGCTTGGGGCTCGGCTGGGCATGGGCACTTGCTCCCGATAAAAGAGAGCCGGTATGCCCAGACGAGCCTCCTCCAGCGTCCTCGGTGTTCGCGCTCTCAATCGTGCCATGCTGGAGCGGCAGTTGCTGCTGCGCCGCCGGAAGTCGTCCATTCCCAACGCGCTCGAGCAACTGGTCGGCCTGCAGGCCCAGGCTCCCAACCCGCCCTACATCGGCCTGTGGACGCGCTTGGAGGGCTTCGAGCTCGGCCAGCTGACCCGGTTGATCAACGGCCGGAAGGTGGTGCGCTCCGTACTGATGCGCGGGACGCTGCACCTCGTTACCGCCCGTGACTTCTTGAGATTGCGCCCCGTGTTACAGCCGGTCCTCGAACGGCAGATTCATGGCTCGTATGGACGGCTTCTCTCGGGGCTCGACATCCAGGCGCTCGCGGCCTCCGGCCGGGCACTGCTCTCCGCTCGCCCGCGCACCTCCAACGAGCTTGGCAAGCTGTTGTGTGAGCAGTGGCCTGGCCGTGATGCCAAGACGCTCGCGAATGCCATTCGCAACCTGGCTCCACTCATCCACGTTCCACCTGCCGGCACCTGGGACTCGCACAAGCCCGCAGCGCTCACCATGCCGGAGGACTGGCTCGACCGTCCGCTCGAGACCGCCACTTCTCCAGACGAGATGGTGTTGCGCTACCTGGCTGCGTTTGGTCCGGCCACCGTCAAGGACGTGGCGGTCTGGTCCGGGTTGACCGCGGTGCGTGAGGTCATCGAGCGGCTCCGGCCGCGTTTGCGCACCTTCCAGGACGAGCACGGTCAGGAACTGCTCGACGTTGCCGAGGCTCCGCTGCCCGACCCTGACACTCCGGCTCCCGTGCGCCTGTTGCCCGAGTACGACAATGTGCTGCTCTCCCATGCCGACCGCACCCGCATCATCGCCGACGAGCACCGCGCTGCGGTCTTCACGAAGAACGGCATCATCCGCGCCACCGTGCTCGTCGATGGTTTCGTCCGGGGAACCTGGACGCTAGAGCGCGAGGAGGACTCCTCCACCGTGCGCATCGAGCCTTTCGGACGGCTGGCCGCGAAGGACCGCACCGCCCTGGCCGAGGAGGGTGCCCGGTTGCTCGCCTGCGTTTCCCCTGATGCTGAGTCCCACGACGTCCGGTTCAGTGCTCCGGGCGTCTGACGCGCAACCCTTGCGCCTGGACGCAGCCCTTGCACCCGGAAGTACCGCCGGAACGGGGGGTTCCGAGGGCGCGACGCTGGCACGGTGCTTGGAATGGCAGGGGCTACGATGGTCGCCACCCCGCACATTCCCACTCCCTCCGAAGAGCTGATGCGGCGCTACGACGTCGCCGGACCTCGGTACACGAGCTACCCCACTGTCCCCGAATGGAAGCAGGACTTCGGTACGGAGCACTACGCCGAGCGGCTCGACGCGGCGGCGGGGGTGGGGGCAGAGGAGCCCCTCTCGCTGTACGTGCACCTGCCGTTCTGCCGCAGCCTCTGCTGGTACTGCGGGTGCAACGTCGTCATCTCCCAGGACCGGCGCGCGGCGGATGTCTACCTCGACCATGTTCTTCAGGAGCTGGACCAGGTGGTGGCCCGGCTGGGCCGCAGGCGCACGCTGTCGCAGGTGCACTGGGGTGGTGGCACGCCCACCTTCCTGAATGAGAGGCAGTTGGAGCGCCTGTGGAGCGGTATCACCCGGCGTCTCTCGCCGCTGCCGGACGCGGAGGTGGCCATCGAGGTGCACCCGGCCACCACCACGCCGGAGCAGCTCTCCCTGCTGCGGGAGCTCGGCTTCAACCGCGTCTCCATGGGGCTGCAGGATTTTGATCCAAAGGTGCAGGAGGTGACCAATCGTCACCAGCCTTTCGAGCAGACGCGGGCCCTGCTGGAGCACGCTCGGGGCCTGGGCTTCTCCGGGGTGAACTTCGATCTCATCTACGGGCTGCCGTACCAGAACCCAGAGAGCTGGGAGCGCACGCTGCGCCAGATATTGGAGCTGCGGCCGGACCGGCTCGCCGTGTACTCCTTCGCCTTCATCCCGGATGTGCTCAAGCACCAGAAGCGCATGCCGGCCGAGGCTCTGCCGGACGCGCGCACCAAGCAGGGGCTGTTTCGTGCTGCCTGGGCCGCCTTCGTGGACGCGGGCTACCTGCCCATTGGCATGGACCACTTCGCCGTCCCCGAGGACGAGCTGGCCCTCGCCCAGCAGCGGCGAGCGCTGGGGCGCAACTTTCAGGGCTACACGGTGAAGGCGGCGCAGGACGTGGTGGCGCTCGGCTCCACCGGTATCAGTGACGTGGGCGGGGCCTACGCGCAAAACGTCCGTGCCCTGCCGTACTACTACGAGCGCGTGCGCGAGGGCCGCTTCGCCACCGAGCGCGGCATTCAGCTCACCGAGGATGACCGGCGCCGCCGCGCCATCATCACCCAGCTCATGTGCAACTTCTTCGTGGACCTGGGCGAGGACGGTACGCGCGACTTCGCGTCGGAGTTGGAGCGGCTGCAACCGCTGGAAGACGATGGGCTGGTGCGGCGAGAGGGCAGCCAGCTCGAGGTCACTCCCCTGGGGCGGCTGTTCGTGCGCAACGTGGCGATGGTGTTCGACGCCTACCTGCGCAGGTCCGAGCGCTCCCGCTTCTCCCGGACGGTGTGAGCATGGAGACGGCCATGATGCGCATTCTGGTCGTGGATGGCGAGCCTGTTGCGACGGGCGCGCTGTGCTCCCTGTTGTCGATGGACGGCTATTCCGCGGTGGGCCTGTGCGGGACGGACGAGGCCATTCAGCGGCTGCGGAGAGAGCCCTTCGACGCGGTCATCACGGATGTGGAGCTGCCCGGGGGCCATGGGCTGGAGGTGGTGCGCGTGGCCCGCGAGCTCCGGCCGGACGCGCCGGTGCTGGTGGTGACGGGGCTGGTGAACTCGCTGGCGTCCAATGCTGCCCGGTCGATGGGCGTACGCAGCGTGCTCGGCAAGCCGCTGAGCTACGAGACGCTCATCTCCGAGCTGCGGATGTGCATCCACGACCGCTAACTGGAGATGCTTCCTCTCCCTTTGGGAGCGGGCTGGGGTGAGGGTCTTCTCCCAGACGTCCTCTTGTTTCCCAGGCGGGCACATCGGCGTTGCGCGGCGCTTCCCCCAGGCGTAGGGAGTCCCATCTCCCATGTCCGCGACCGCTCAACTGCTCGAAGCCGTTCGAAAGGAAGCCCGCCCCGGTATCTGGACCACCGGGGTGAACCTCTCCCGCTCTGGTGCCGTCTCGCTCCAGTCCCAGACTCCCAGTGAGCTGGAGCTGAGGGTCAAGGCGCCGGGGCGCCCGGTGGCGCTCACGGTCACCCTGTACCCGACCGACGCCGTCTGGGAGTGCGACTGCCCCGGCCGGGTGGACCCGTGCGAGCACGTGGTGGCGGCGGCCATCTTCGTTCAGCAGGCCGAGAAGCAGGACACCCCGCTGCAGACGGTCGCGAAGAAGTGGTCCCGCGTCGTCTACCACTTCACCCGTGTCTCGGGAGGGCTGGAGCTCCACCGTACGCTGGCGCACCCGGATGGGAAGGAGGAGCCCCTCGAGGACAGCCTCGCCTCCCTGGTCGCCAGGCCGGCCAAGGCCGCCACCCTCCAGGTCGAGCAGTCGGATCTCCTCTCGGATCGGCTCCTGGAGAAACGCACCCGGGGTGCTCTTCCCCCCGAGCGGCTGGATGCGTTGCTCCAGGTGCTCCAACAGGCGCGCAACGTCCTGCTCGACGGGCGGCCAGTCGCCGTCTCGGACGAGGTCGTCTTTCCCCGGGCTCTCGTCGAGGACCGGGGCGGGCAGATCGTGGTGACGGTGGCGAAGGATCCCCGCGTCGTCGATGTCGTGAGCCCCGGGGTCGCGTTGCTCGGGGACGCGCTGGCGCGCCTGGGCGAGACCTCGATGACCGGGCCGTGGCTCCAGAACCTTCCGGTCGTTCGCACGTACACGCCGGAGCAGATCGGCGAGCTCACCTCGAAGGTGCTCCCGGAGCTGGGCCGCCGCATGCCGGTCGAGGTCCGCAGCAAGCGTCTGCCCTCCATCGATCGCGACCTGAAGCCGCGCATCCTGCTGGAGCTCAATCAGCTCGAGTCGGGGCTGTCCGTCCTGCCTACGCTCGTCTATGGCGCGCCGCCGGCGGTGCGGATCGACAACGGCCGAATGGTGTACCTGCGCGGGTCTGTGCCGCTGCGCGACGAGGCGGCGGAACAGCGGCTCCTCCATTCGCTCCGCGATGAGCTGAACCTGGTGCCCGGTCGGCGGCTGACGGTGCAGGGCCAGGAGATGGTGCGCTTCGCGGACAAGATCCGCCGCTGGCGAGGCGACCTCTCCGGAGACGCCGCGGGCATCGTGAGCCCGAACGTCAAGCTTCGCCCGAAGCTCGAGGTGCAGTCCTCCGTCACCGGACCCGGCATCCCCGATGTGCGCTTCACGCTCGAGTTCCAGGTGGAAGGGGAGAAGGGCACGACGCACACCGTGGACGCCGCGGCCGTCATCCGGGCGTGGAACGAGGGGCTCGGGCTGGTACCCCTGGAGGGCGGTGGCTGGGCGCCTCTGCCCCGGGCCTGGTTGGACAAGAATGGGCAGCGCGTTGCGGACCTCCTGGCCGCGCGGCAGGCGGATGGCCGGGTCTCCAACCACGCCCTGCCGGAGTTGAGCGCGCTGTGTGAAACGCTCGAGCAGCCGCCTCCGCCGGGGCTGGACAAGCTGGCGCCGCTGGTCGAGGGCTTCGAGAAGCTCCCTCCGCCGACCTTGCCGGAGGACCTCACGGCCACGTTGCGCCACTACCAGCAGCAGGGCGTGAGCTGGCTCGGCTTCCTCAAGAGCGCGGGACTCGGAGGAATCCTCGCCGACGACATGGGTCTCGGAAAGACGCTCCAGACCATCTCCGTGCTGGGCCCGCGCACCCTCGTCGTCTGCCCCACCAGCGTGCTCCCGAACTGGGCCGCGGAGCTCGCGCGCTTCCGCCCGTCGCTCAAGGTGTGCGTGTACCACGGGCCCGGCCGAGCCCTGGACGAGGCCGCCGATGTGACGCTCACCACGTACGCCATTCTTCGGTTGGACGCGGCCGTGCTCGGGGGACGCACCTGGGACTCAGTCGTGTTGGACGAGGCCCAGGCCATCAAGAATCCGGAAAGCCAGGTGGCGCGCGCGGCCTTCGGGCTCCAGGCCCACTTCCGGCTGGCGTTGAGCGGTACGCCGCTGGAGAACCGGTTGGAGGAGCTCTGGAGCCTGATGCACTTCACCAACCCGGGTCTGCTCGGGGGCCGCAGGCAGTTCGAGGAGAAGGTGGCCCGGCCCATCGCCGATGGGAGCGCCGAGGCGGCGCAGCAGCTGCGCAAGCGCATTCGCCCCTTCATCCTGCGCAGGCTCAAGCGGGATGTGGCGCCCGAGCTGCCGCCGCGCACCGAGTCCGTGATGCACGTGTCCCTGGATGAGAAGGAGCGCTCGGTCTACGACGCGGTGATGGCGGCCACGCGCGCGGAGGTGGTCGCCCTGCTGAACGAAGGCGGCAGCGTGCTGAAGGCGCTGGAGGCCCTGCTTCGGCTGCGTCAGGCTGCCTGTCACCCGGCGCTCGTCCCGGGCCAGCAGGCCAACACGTCGTCGAAGGTGCAGACGCTCGTGGAGGCCCTCGGTACCGCCGTGTCGGAGGGCCACAAGGCGCTGGTGTTCTCGCAGTGGACCTCGCTGCTGGACCTGATTGAGCCGCACCTGAAGTCGTCCGGAATCGCCTTCGACCGCCTGGACGGAACGACGACGAATCGCGGGGAGATCACCTCGCGCTTCCAGACACCCGAGGGCGCGCCGGTGCTGCTGATGTCGCTCAAGGCCGGTGGTACCGGTCTGAACCTCACCGCGGCGGACCACGTGTTCCTGATGGACCCGTGGTGGAACCCGGCGGCAGAGGCGCAGGCGGCAGATCGCGCCCATCGCATCGGCCAGGAGCGTCCGGTGATGGTGTACCGCCTGGTGTCCCAGGGGACGGTGGAGGAGCGGATTCTGGGACTCCAGGAGAAGAAGCGCGCCCTCTTCGAGGCGGCCCTGAGCGAGGCGGCGGGCGCGACGGCCATCACCCGCGAGGACCTGCTCGAGCTCTTCTCCTGAGCTTCCAGAACACCGGCCTCGGGAAGGCCGGGCACACCTGTCTCCTCCGGTGTGCACGGGCTCCCGATGGGCGCTCAGGGCGTGGCCGGGCAGTGCCTTGCTTCCGAGGCGCGGTGGTCGCGGGAGGGCATTCCCGTGAAGCGGCAGGGCAGGCGCACGCGGGTTGGGGTGGCGTGGAAGCTCGACACTCCGTCGCCGATCTTGTCGTTCGCGTTGCTGCCCCAGGCCATGAGGGTGCCGTCCTCGCGCAGCGCCACGACGGTGCCCCCGCCCGACGCGAGTGCCGTTACCCCCGCGAGGTCCGGACGCTGTACGGGGGTGAGGTAGCTGGACTGCTCCGTGTTGGCCACTTGGAGGTAGTCATTGGTGCCGAATCCCCAGACCGTGCCGTCCTGGCGCACCACCAGGGAGTTGCCCGAGGCCGCGGTGATGTCCTTCACTTCCGTGAGACTTGGCACGGGGGCCGGGGTGTGCCGGGTCACCCTCGTGCCATCCCCGAGCTGACCCTGCCAGTTGGCGCCCCAGGCCCAGACGGTTCCGTCCTCGCGCAGCGCCAGGACATGCTCATACGCCGAGAGCGCCACCACGCCCGTGAGGCCCGGCACCTGCGCCGGGATGGGATTGGCGGCGTAGTTGGCTGGCCGTCCGAGTTGGCCCGTCGAGTTGGTGCCCCAACCCCAGACGGTGCCGTCCGCGCGCAGCGCCAGGACGTAGTAATCGCCACTCGCGAGGGCCACCACGTCCGTGAGGCCCGGCACCTGCGCCGGAGTGGGATTGGCGGCGTAGTTGGCGGGCCGCCCGAGTTGGCCATACGTGTTCGCTCCCCAGGCCCAGACGGTGCCGTCCGCGCGCAGCGCCAGGGAATGGGCGCCAGCGGCCCTGATGGCTACGACGTCCGTGAGACCCGGCACCCGCACCGGAGTGGTCTGGGACCCGGTGCCGTGTCCGCCGAGCTGGCCGCGGAAGTCATCGCCCCAGCCCCAGACGGTGCCGTCCGCGCGCAGCGCCAGGGAGTGAGAGGTGCCGGCCGAGATGGCCACCACTTCCGAGAGATTCTGTACCTGCACGGGACTGGCCCGCTGGGTCCGACTCCCATCCCCGAGCTGACCCTGCCAGTTGGCGCCCCAGCCCCAAACGGTGCCGTCCGTGCGCAGTGTCAGGAAATGCGACCTGCCGGCGGTGACGTTCATCGCGTTCGAGAGGCCCTGCACCTGCACGGGCGTGGGACGGAGATCCGTCCCGGTCCCCAGCTCGCCGGCACCGTTGCTACCCCAGGCCCAGACGATGCCGTTCTTGCTCATCACCAGGGGGTGAGCGCCCGCCACCAGGGCGATCACGTGTTTCACCCCCTCCACCTGCCGCGGCGTGAGCTGGCCGCTGGTGTTGCCACCCCAGGCCCAGACGGTCCCATTCTTGCGGAGCGCCAGGGAGAAGTGGCTGCCCGCGGCGAGCCCGGCCACGTGCGTGAGCCCTGGCACCTGCACCGGGGTGGAGTCATTGGCGAATTCGGTGGTTCGCCCGAGCTGGCCGTTGCTGTTATCACCCCAGGACCAGACGGTGCCGTCCGTGTGCAGCGCCAGGACATGGTATTCACCCGCCGAGAGGGCCACGACGCCCGTGAGGCCCGGTACCTGCTCCGGGGTGGGGTTGGGGTTGTAGCTCTCGGGCCGCCCGAGCTGGCCTGATTGGTTGCTACCCCAGGACCAGACAGTTCCATCCGTGCGCAGGGCCAGGGAGTATTCCCCACGAGCCGAGAGGGCCACGATGCCCGTGAGGCCCGGCACGGGGGCTGGGGTGTACCGGCCCACCCCCGTGCCATCCCCGAGCTGGCCCCGCTGGTTGTCACCCCAGGACCAGACGGTGCCGTCCTCGCGCAATGCCAGGGAGTGGGTGGTGCTCGTTGCGAGGGCCACGACGCCCGTGAGGCCCGGCACCTGCGCCGGGACGGGGTCGGGGTCGAAGCTGGAGGGCCGTCCGAGCTGGCCCCTCTGGTTCTCACCCCAGCCCCAGACGGTGCCGTCCTCGCGCAGGGCCAGCGTGTGCTGGGGGCCGGCCACGACGGACTTCATCTGCTCGAGGCCCGTCAACTTCACCGGCAGGGAGCGGTTGCGGAGCGTCCCATCTCCGAGCTGGCCGAAGTGGTTGTAGCCCCAGGCCCAGACGGCGCCATCCGCATCCAGCGCCAGGGAATGGCCTCTACCGGCCGCGAGCACGTCTCGGAGGGGCGCGTCCCATGCCCGTCCGGCAAGGCCCGGGTCCTCGAGGGCGGCGCGCGAGAGGGGTGGTGCCGCCGGGTGCCGCAACGGCTGTTCTTCCCCGGTACCACAGCCGGTCATCATGACGGCCGTGAGCAATGCCATCCATAGAGCTCTCATCTGGGTGTATTCCTTTTCGTTGGCATGGTGGTGCCCTACGAGCGCGTGCTCGTTCGCGGCCGTGTGGCTTTGGACCCAGGCTCATCGCTCATCGGGAGATGGCCGAGGCCTCGGGCTCCGGGCCAGTAGCAGTTGGCATGCCAATGTCTGGATTGGTGCAAACCCCTGGAATCACCGGCCGCCTGTCTGCCTGGCAGGGGAGCGATGACGAATTTTGTCCGGGCGTGTGACCGGATTTGTCGCCAGGGCCCGTGAGCCGGGTTGTCCGCTGGCTGAGCGGCCTCCACGGACTCCGCGCCGCTCATGAGGGAATCCGGGAGGCCGGACCTGGTGTAGAGAGGCGGCATGGCCGACAAGCGCCGCTTCGATCTCTTCGCCCAGTTCATCACCGAGCGCTTCCCCGCTCCGCGCATCTACGACATCGCGGGAGGGCAGGGCCGGTTGAACGAGGCCCTGTCCCGGCTGGGCCGCACGGTCACCACCTTCGATCTGCGCCACAAGCACCTGCCCGTCCGCTACGAGCAGCGCATGTTCACGCTGGAGGAGCCGTGCGAGTGCAACCTGCTCGTGGGCATGCACCCGGATGGGGCCACGCGGATCATCATCGAGTACGCGGCGAAGCACCGGCTGCCCTTCGCAGTGGTGCCGTGCTGCTCGGACAACAGCATGCCGTACAACCCGTGGCGGAGGTACCTGGCGGACCTGGCGCGCGAGCTCGGCTTTCCTCACGTGGCGGAGCATGAGCTCCCCATGGAGGGCCGGGCCCGCGTCGTCCTCGGGGACTTCCCGGTCCGGTAGCTACGCGTGGCTCCGGGCGGGTCTCAGTGTCTCGGCCCGGCGCCGCTGCTGCTCGGAGGCGGGCGCCCGTACCTCCGACAGGCGTGCCAGGGTGTAGGCCCCCACCGCCATCACCAGGTCCCTCGCTGCGATGTCGAAGTACTTCCCCGTGGTGAGCAGATTCAGGGCAATGCCCACCAGCCATGCCGAGACGATGTAGGCGCCCACGCGCGTCAGCTTCGACAGCACCAGGAGGCCCGCGGCGATCTCGATGATTCCCACCGCGTGCATGAAGGTGCTGGCGGGAACGACGCGGGAGACGATGGGACTGAGGTACTGCTCCCAGTCCGTCAACAGGTTGAAGAACTTGTCGATCCCCGCGACGATCGGCACCACGCCAAACGCGAGCTTCAGGGCCCACCAGGACTGGTTCAGACGGCTATCCATGTCGATGACCTCTCATCCTCGGGCAGCACCGTTGCTGCCTTGGAATGGGAGTCACGAGGGCGGCAAAAGGTGACACGCCGGGGGGGCTGTCACGTTCTGGCCGCTCGACGCATCTCATTCGTATGGAGACGATGACAGAACAGGCAACCAGACAGGCGGCCATGGGCTCGCCATCCGATGAGGAGCTCGTCCGCCGTGTGGCGGAGGGAGAGACGGCGCTGTTCGAGGTGCTGATGCGCCGGTACAACGCACGGGTATATCGGGCCGTGCGCGCGCTGCTGCGGGACGAGGACGAGGCCGAGGACGTGATGCAGCAGGCCTACGTGCTCGCGTTCACGCACCTGGACCAGTTCAAGGGCAGCGCGAAGTTCTCGACGTGGCTCATCCGCATCGCGGTGAACGAGGCGCTGCTGCATTTGCGGAAGAGGCGCCGGCTGGTCGCCATCGATGGAGGTTCGGACGATGAGCTGGAGGCAGGCATGAAGCTGGTGGAACGAAACACGCCCGACCCCGAGCGGCAGACCTCAGAGCGCGAGTTCGTCCGGCTCCTGGAGGCCACCATCGACACGCTGCCGGCCCCCTACCGGATGGTGCTCATGCTGCGGGAGGTGGACGGGTTGTCGACGGCGGAGACCGCCGAGGTGCTGTCGGTCAGCCAGGACGTGGTGAGGACCCGGCTCCACCGGGCCCGGGCGCTCCTCCGGGACGAGCTGGAGACCCGGCTCGGTGGTCAGCTCGAGGAGGTGTTCTCCTTCCAGGCTCCACGTTGCGACCGCGTGGTGGCCGCGGTGATGGCGCGGCTCGGGACGCACTGACGGCCCGGCGGCTCAATCCCAGCCCTTGAGCGCGACGCGCACGCCCCGGAGCCACCGGTCCAGCTCCTGGCGGCGCAGGGTGGCGAACACCCGGCCGCCCACGATGGACAGGCCGGTGAGCGTCATCACCACGAAGCCGATGCGGTGGTCCCTCAACCCGGCGTGCACGAGCGTAGCCGCCACGTCCAGCGTGAGGAACAGCGTCCCCAGGGCAAGGTAGGCCCGGATGTGCAGGACCATGCCGGCCGCCACACCCAGGAGGCACGCCGCGCCGAACACGAAGGCATAGGTGCCGTCCGCCGCCTGGCCAATCTGCAGCGTCAGCTTCGCCGCCGCGGGTACGTACAGCAGCAGGCCTCCCAGGATGCGTACCGCGTTCCTCGCCGCTCGCGGCAGGCTGCTCGTGAAGAGCTGGCCCAGCATCAACAGCAGCAGACCGAGCGGCGCCAGGTAGATTTCAAGGCCCTCCATGTCCTGGGAGAGCGCGCCGATGAGCAGCGCCGCATTGCAGGCCGTGGCCGCGAGTGAGCCGAACAGCCGGCTGCGCTCCACCGCGCCCAGGGCCGCGTACAGGAGGCCCGAGCCACCCGCCAGCAGCGCGGCCTCCTGCGTGGCCTCGCCGGGCAGCACCAGCGCCATGCCCACCGGCAGCAGCGCCGCGAACCGGCGGGTTGCCTGCTCCACCGGCGCAATCCCCGCCCGCCGTGCCAGCACCGTCACTCCCACCAGTGCGAAGCCGAGCACCAGGGCGAAGAGGGCATCGTGTTCGGGGCGCAGGTCCCTGGCATAGAGGGCCCTCACGAGCGCGTACACGCCCACCACCGCCACCTGCACGAAGTACACGTGCCGGCCCGTCAGCTCGCGCCACGCGCAATGCAGCGACACCGCCACCGCCAGGGCAATGGCCGAGCCCGCCAGCGGGAGTGCCCGCTCGTCCGGCGTGCTCATCCATGCAGCCGCCAGTGCGAGCAGCCCACCCGTCGAGATGAGCCATAGGTCCCTGCCCCAGGCGAGCCCCCGTGCAAGATCCTCGCGTCTTTGACGGAGTTGGCGATTGGCCGCGTGCGCAAGTGCCGCCACTCCCGCCGCGCAGAGCGCCAAGGCCGGACCGTGCAATGTGAGCAAGGCCTCGTACGTCGGCTTCTCCCAGGCCCCTGTCGCGCTCGCGACGAGCGCCACCAGCAGGCCGGTCAGCGCGGCGAGCCCCGCCAGCGTCGTGGCCCATCCCGCCCCAAGTCGCGACAGTGCCCCCTTCCACTGGGTCGCACCGATGAACAGCGTGGCGGCACCGAGTGCCGTGGTGAGGGGGAGGGCCACTGACTGCGTCCACGCTCCGCCGAGACCTTCCACGGCCGAGAGCAGGAGGTAGGGGACGGCCACCTCAGAGTGAGTGCGGCCACCGCTGGCCAGCGCGTACATCGCCGCGTTCAAGGCGTAGAATATCGCGCCCAACTGGGCACGAGCGCGAGCCTGGCCCTCATCGAGCCCCCGCCTGCGCGCCAACCACGGGCTCAGCGCCACCGCGCCCAGCCCCGCGAGGGCGAGCACGGGGCCAGGCCATGTGCCCACGGTGGGCTCGCGATGCGCCAGGGCGTGGATGACCAGGAGGAGGCCAAGGCCCGGCACCACTCGCCCCTGGGGCCGCGCCCGGACCGCGAGCAGCAGCAGCCCGGCGCCGAAGGTGAGCACGGCGGCTTCCAGCCCAGGCTGGAGGAATGCCGCCATGAAGACGAGCCATGCGGCGATGCCCGACCAGCGGTGCAGCGCCTGCAGGAGCCGGGGGCCGAAGGCGAGGATGTCGGACTCCGCGAACAGGAGTCTCTGCAGGACACTGGAGGCTTTTCCCACCGGGCCCAGCACCAGCCCCGCGCCGGCATACGCGAGGCCCGCGGCGGCGATGCCCATGAAGGCGCGGTACCACAGTTGGGAGACGGTCTCCCCAGCGGCCAGCCACGCCTCGGACGCGAGCCAGTAGCTGGCCTGGGCTGCCTGCTGGAACTCAGCGCGTACCCACTGCCCACCCGGAGGCTGCGTCGCCACCAGCGCATGTCCGAGCACGGTGCGATGGACCGCCCACAACACTGCCCCCGGGAGTCCCAGGAGAAATCCCAGGTTGGCGAGTGCCGGAGCCCGGAAGGAGAAAGCGAGCAGCAGCGCCATCAGCGCGGCGCCCAGCGGCATGAGCGGAGGAACCACCGTCAGCGCACGGGAGAAGTGGGGCCCGCCGGCATTCCATGCCCCTACCAGGAGCACCACGCCCAGGGCAGCCACCCCAGCGTGCGGAACGAAGTGGTAGAGCCGACCGTGGGGCTCGTTTTCCAATCTGCGCGCGAGCCATGGCCCGAAGCGCCGCGTGGCGAGCGCCAGCAGCCAGACTCCCACGCCGATGAGCGGGAGGCGCAGGGCGGTCACGTCAGGCGGGAGCGGGCGCCCAGCGCGGTTGAGCATCGCCGTGAAGGCGATGAAGAGGCCAGCAGCGGCGAGCACTCCCACCGAGCCGCGCAGGCGCCACGTGACGAAGCCACGCGAGAGGAAGGCGAGCATCGCCCCGCCCGTGAGCAAGGCACTCGCGAGCACAGCCCTGGAGCGCTCGGTCTCCGTCGGGGACTGCATCCAGTTCGAGAGGAGGATGACGGTGAGCGCGACTCCCACGACCGACACGGCGGCGAAGCCATCGGTGTAGAGCGTGCGTCCCGACTCGGCGAAGGGCAGTCGGATCCATCCGATCAGCCGCCGGCCTCGCGGGGCTGGCGTGGGCGCTTCGTGCCCGCGTCCACGCAGCGTCGCGATGGCGGAGAAGCCGAGCGCCAGGCTCGCGAGGAGCAGGGCGCGGCCGACGAAGTCTCCGTCATCCCGGTGCACGAAGAACTGCACGGCCGAGTGCGCGAGACCCCATGCGGCCAGGACGCTGACGAGCCGGCTGCGATCCCGTCTCACGCGCAACAGCAGGAGCACCGAGGCGAGGAGGGTCGGCGCGCAGCCGATCGCGAGCGGCAGGGGGAGGTCACCGGGGCGGATGAAGCGGAGCGGCAGGAAGGCTTCCCCGTCGAAGCCGGGTTGCACCCGGGGGAAGGCGAGGAGAACCGCCAGCACGGCCACGCCGAGCGAGAGGTCATCCAGGGGCAGGAGCTCGTCCGTCTTCCCATGCCGGCGCATCCACGCTTCCTGGAGGAGCCCCGCTACGCCGTAGAGTCCCGCCACCACGGTGAGCGCGGACAGCACCGCCCAGGCCTGTGCGTCCACCACGGTGGCGCCGACGAGGCCGAAGGTCCCGAAGACGACGACGAGGCCTCCCAGGTAGTGCAGGCCGCGCCAGCGATACCCGCCCGTGAGGTGTGCGGCTACGGCCACCAACGTGCTCGCGGCGACCTCGGGCCATCGGGTACCGGAGCCCCAGTCCGTGACGGCGTACGAGGTCAGCGGCAGCGAGAGCAGCGAGAGCAACGCGCCCCAGCCGAGCAGCCAGTCGCGGAGGGTGCGTTGTCCGAGCAGGCGGGCCACGCCCAGCAGACCCGCTCCCACTGCGGCGATGCCCACCATCCACCAGCGCGGCTCGAAGGGCATCATCAGCCGGCCCAGGAGGACGCTGGACAGGGACAGGGCCAGCACGGCCGGATGGACGAGGGCCCGGCGCCGGGGCTCGAGCAGGAAGAAGGTCAGCGCCGCCCCCATGGGCGTGAGGGCCGAGGCGAGGTCCACCCAGGGCTCCACCCCGGGCTGCACGGAGAAGGCCGCGAGCGCCGAGGCGAGGGCTCCACAGGTCACCAGCGCGTGCGCGACCGTCTCCACCACGGGCGCCACCTGAGGATGGGCCTCGCGCGCCGAGGACTGGCTCCCCACGCTCGCCATCACCGCGGCGAGCGCCATCGCCCAGAGGGTCATCCCCGCGAAGAGTGGGCTTCCTGGGTAGAGGGCCTCGAAGCCAGACGGCGCGCTCGCGACGGTGAAGACGGCCAGGGCGGCCGCTCCATAAAGGCTCGTGGTCAGGACGGAGAGCCCGGCCTGGGCCTTTTCCTGGCGGGCTCTCCACGCCGAGGCCCCGACGGCCGCTACGCCAGCAAAGGCACAGAGGGTGCGCGTCCAGGGCGCCTCCTCCATTCCCATCAAGGGCAGTCCGGCCAGCAGCGAGGGCAGCAGCGCCACCCCGAGGGACACCGTGGAGACACCGTACAGCAGACGTCCCGTGGGCCTCAGGGTGAGCAGGGTCAGTGCGGCGACTCCGGCCGAGGCAGGCCATCCCATGACTGGGGCCAGTCCCACCAGGGAGGAGAGCGCAACGAAGACGACGGGCAGCAGCGCGATGCCGATGCTCGCGAGCACACGTCCGGCCGAGGCCGAGCGCCGGGCGAGCAGCACCCCGAGTCCGATGAAGGCCGCGTGGTAGGCGAAGAGGGCGCCCGTGACGAGCAGCTGCCGCGGCACGCCGCCGAGCGCGCGCCAGGCCTCGCGCACGCCCATGAGGGAGCCGCCGAGCACCAGCACCGCGCCGAGGAACCACCACACGTACTCGTGCAGCTTGGGCGCCGCGCCGCTCGCGGACTCATCGAGCGCCACCATGGCATCCAGCCCGCCCCCGAGCGCGCCCGTGTCCGCACGCTGGAAGATCGCCTGCCCCGAGTCCGACGCGAGGCCGATTCCCTCCTCCTGGGTATGCGAGCGGGACTCGGCTTCACGCTCCTCGCGTGCCGCCCTCTCGAGCGCTTGGAAGAACGCCTGGCCCCAGGTGGGACGCCAGTCCTCTAGCTCCTCGAGCTTCCCGGCGAGCGCGTCGGCCTTCTGCTCCAGGGTGCTCGCATCCTCCAGCAGCGGCACCGCGACGGCGGCGCTCACGGCCGCGCCGTAGAGGGACTCGGAGAGGCGGGAGGCGGTGGATGGATCGAGCAACCGCGTGGCCTGCCAGTCGGCGATCCGCCGCTGTAGCTTCTCCCGGACGAGCCTGTCCACGTGGGCCCGAGTCGCGGGCTCGAGCACGGCACCGCAGTCCGGACACGTGTCCCTGGTCTCCTCCTCGCGGAGCTCGGCACAGACCAGGCAGATCATTGGGGTCCCCATGTTCCCTAGCGCATGCGTCCGACGTGGCAGGGCGGGTAGGCCCGGGGTGACGCATGACAGTGGGTAAGACTAGGCTGTTTCGCCTCTTTCTCGAAAGGGCCTGTCCATGAAGGCTTCCTACACGTTGAGCCGCCCGGTGCTTCCCGTCGGTACTTCCTCGAAGATCGACCTGCTGGTGTCGTTCAAGGCGGAGGCCCCGGCGGCGGCCTCGAAGCGCTCGCTCAACCTGAGCCTCGTTATCGATCGCTCCGGCTCCATGGCGGGAGCTCCGCTCAAGTACGCCCTCCAGGCCTCGCGGCAGCTCGTGGAGCGGATGGGGCCCGAGGACTGGCTCTCCATTGTCACGTATGACGACAAGGTGTCCTCCGTACTCGCGCCCGTGCGCGTCACCGACAAGGCGGCCATCGGCTCGGTACTCTCCAGTGTCCGGGCGGGCGGCTGCACCAACCTCTGTGGCGGCTGGCTCAAGGGCGTGGAGCACGTGAACGCCAACAAGGCCAGCGAGCGCATCAACCGCGTGCTGCTGCTGACGGACGGGCAGGCCAACGAGGGCATCACGAATCCCGAGACGCTCATCTCCACGGCCCGGGAGAAGTCCGCCGCCGGCGTCATCACCACCACGCTGGGCTTTGGCTCCAACTTCAACGAGGACCTGCTCATCGGCATGGCGAATGCCGGCGAAGGGCACTTCTATTACATCCAGTCGCCTACGGACGCCGAGGGCGTCTTTGGCATTGAGATGGACGGACTCGGCTCGATCCTCGCGCAGAACCTGGAGGTGACGATCAAGCCGGCCCCCACCGTGAAGGTGGCGAGCGTGCTCAACCGCTACCGCTTCGAGTCTCGCGGCCAGGAGGTCGCGGTGGGGCTGGGTGACGTGTACTCCACCGAGGAGCGGCAGCTCGCGGCGGAGCTATCGGTGGACGCGGGGGCAGCGGCCGGTCCGGTGACGCTGGCCACGCTGGTGTATCGAGCGCAGGCGGTGGTGGACGGCGCCATCCGGGAGATCTCCGGCGAGGTGCCCATCGTCGCCAATCTGGCCTCGGCCTCGGAGTCCGCGGCGGTGTCGGCGGACAAGAACGTGCTGGCCCAGACGAACCGCCTGCGCATCGCACGCGTCAAGGACCAGGCCGTCGAGCTCGCCGACAAGGGGGACCTCACCACGGCCTCGCAGCGGCTGCGGCAGACCATTGCCGAGCTGTCCGCGACGCTCGACAAGGCCTCCTATGACATCGCCGAGGAGGTGGAGCAGCTCGCGCACTACGCGCAGCGCTTGGAGTCGAGGAAGTACGACTCCGTCATCCGCAAGGAGCTGAGAGATCAGTCCTACCAGGCGGGCACGCGCAACCGCGGGGACCTGGCGCTGCGAGGCACTGCGGGTGGCTCGGCGGACAGCCTGGAGGCGGTGGCCGCCGCGGGTAACGGCATCGTCCTCAAGTGCGTGCACGAGGGCGGCAAGCTGCGCATCCACGCCGTCTCCGAGGGGTATGACTCGAGCTTCAACGTGCAGTTCCCCCGGAGCGCGCGCGAGGAGGGCGTCACGTACGTGGTGGATAAGCTGGAGCTGTCGGGGGACGGCACCTTCTACCGCGTCAATGGCCTCATCAAGCGGCTGGTGCTACCGGGGCAGGAGCGCGCGGCGCGTCCGGCGGGCACGACCGGGGCGAAGAAGGGCAAGCCCACCGCGTCGAAGGTGACGGGCTCGGCGGCGGACCTGCCCACCACGAACTCCGTGGGCACGGGCGTCATCGTCCAGTGCATCAAGGAGGGCAGCAAGCTGCGCGCCCGCGTGGTGTCGGACGGGTACGATCCCAACCTCAACATCCGCTTCCCGCGCGACATCCGCGAGGAGAACGTGCTGTACGTGGTGGAGGAGATCACCACCACCGCCAATGGCAGCTCCTACATCGCCTGCGGCGACATCCACCGGCTCGTCCAGTAGCGCGGGGACGGAGTGGACAGGCGGAGGGGCGGGCTCACGGGTTCGCTCCCCGTTCCGCAAGTGGCGGCTCAGTCGCAGCGGCCGCAATCCAGCCGGCAGCTGTCATAGTTCCTGCCTGTCCCGCACGACTCGGTGAACTGGCAGACGCCGTCACCGCAGCGGTAGATGTCCTCGCTGCGCATCCGCGTGGTGAGGGGCTGGTAGGTGGTGCCGTTGTACTCGCAGCTCTCGTACCAGGTGTTGGTGGGGTCCTTCTTGCACGAGCCCTGGCAGCTTCCGACATAGAGCAGCGGCGGGCATGCGTCGTGCGTGGCCTTGCCACCGACAGAGAGGGCACAGGCGCGTGCGGTGCTCTCCCGCTCGCTGAGCCGGCCGCGGTCGTTGCCCACGTAGAGGCCCTCGCCGGCGAAGAGGTTGCCGAAGAAGCAGGCCTCTCGCTCCGGGAAGTAGTCATTCTCCCAGGAGAAGGTGGGGATGGGCTGGCCTTGCGCGTTCCTGCCCAGAATGGAGATGAGCACGCGCTGGCCGTACTTGTTGCCGTGGGCCGCCAGGCACGCGGAGATGATCTGCTGCTCGGCCTCGGTCGCTTGCGCGCCGCTGGCCCAGTCCGGTGCCAGCCCCAGCCAACCGTGCCACGTATAGGTCGTACTGCCGTGCGTGTACGTGCGGATGAGCCCAGGCTGAAGGGCGCAGGCGATCGTGTACTTCATGAGCATGTCGGCCATCACGGGGTCCGTATCGAACCAGGCTGTGAAGGCCTCGTTGGACAAGCCGTTGAAGGCCAGGCCGTTGACGGCGAGCCCATTGAAGGCCAGGCCGTTGAAGGCGAGCCCATTGAAGGCCAGGCCGTTGAGGGTGACCATCTCCTGCGCCGTGGTGCCGAGGTCCGAGGAGCGGGTCTCCTCCTCTATCGGGCCGCAGCCTGCGCTAGCGCCCAGCAGCAGCACGGCCGTGGCGTACAGCGTCCTCGACAGCCGGGATGACGTCTTCCTGCTCTCGTGGTTGCTGCACTCCGAATGCGTCGCTCCCATGTGCTTCCCTCCCCAAGTCACGTGGCGGACATGGCGTACTGCCAGGCATGGGCTTGTCGGGCCCACGGGGTGGAGCCGCTCGCGTTCTCTCTCAGGAGAAATTGCCGCTGGCGGTGAACCCGAATCCAGGATGTCTGGTTTCTTTCCGGGAAGGTGTGTTGTTCGGGAGATGTGCCGTGAGGTGGTGGACAACCAGGCAGAGCGTGTCCGTTGCCTGACAGCGCAGCCCGGGAACGGCTGCCTGCAATCCGGCTGCGGCGCGATACGCGCATGGGCGCAAGCGGGGCCCGCCCGATGAGTGCGGATGGGCCCGGGTGTTGGCTCAGCCGCGGGCGGCGCGGGCGAGCTGCACCTTCGTGGCCTTGGGGGCCTCGTCCTCGCCCTTCATCCAGCTCTTCATGGCGGGGACAACCTTCTTGCTCCAGTTGCGGCTGGCGCGCACCTCGAGGAAGGCCTGCACCAGCGTGTCCACCATCCCGGAGAGCTGCTCGGTGAGGTAGAGCCGCTCCAGCAGCCGGTCATCCTCCTCCTCGGCCATCAGCTCCGGCAGCTTCGCCGCGCGGATGTCGAGGAACTCGGCGTCCAGCGTCACTTCGTACACCTTCTCGCCGTGGGTGAGGCGCCACCGGGCCTGGTGGACGAGCAGGCCGCGATCCATGGAGTGCTTCACCTGCTCCGAGTAGGGCGCGAGCGCGCCCCGGGCCATCAGCTCGGTGACGTCGCCGTTGACGCCGCGCAGGGTGCAGCGGCCCGTGTAGAGGACGACGACGCCCGTGCCCTCGAAGTCCACCAGCACGTTGCCCGACTCCGAGCGCCACAGCAGCCAGGTGAGGAACTCGCGGCCCAGGTAGGCCCGGCCCCGCAGCAGTTGCTCGCGTGCTTTGTCGCGTTCGATTTCGGCTTCGTCCCGCGTGTCCTCCTCGGTGGCACCACCGTCGACGCCGGTGTCACCCCGCATGAAGGCCGCTTCGATTCTCGCCTGCTCACGCTTCCCCATGGCTCACCTCGCTGCTGGGAATCTCGTTGTGGGAAATCTCCATGCCGATGAGCTCCGGCGTGGGGACGAGCTCCTCGTCCTTGATGCCGGCGCGCGCGGCCAGGGACGCGGGCACCAGCGGCTGGAGCTTCACCTCGAAGGCCGTCTCGAGGGCCAGGAGGATCTCATCCACCGCCTTGCGCGAGGCGGCCCAGATCTGCACCTGCTGCGTCTGCAGGTTCCAGCTCACGTCGTGCACCTTGGTGGAGGGCACGGCGCGCTGGCGCAGCATGTGGCGGATGGAGGCGCGGTTCTCGGCCTTCTCGCCACGGGTGGGGGCGCGGCCGTTCTGCTTCTCGAAGGCGGTGGCCCACTTGTCCAGCTCGGCCTTCAGCACCGGCGCGGGCACCTTGACGGTGTCAATGCGGAAGCCGAACAGCGCGAAGTCGCCGTACAGGATGGCGCCGGTGGAGAACTCCGTGGAGTCATGGTTCTCCAGCTCCACGAAGCCCGCGGCCCGCTCGTCCTCGGTCTTCTTGAGGTCGATGGGCTCGAAGAGCCCGGACTTCAAGCCCTTGGAGAGCCAGCGTTTCTTGTCGGAAGGAGCGTTTCCGGTTGGCTCGGACCGGAAGCGCGAGAAGGTCACTGCACCACTGAGGACTGGCATGAAGCCCGGCAACTTGGACAAGCCGGGCCCTGCCGTCAAGGTACTGCTGGTGCGGCCTGCATCCGGGCGTCGCGCTTCTTCTTCCAGGGCTTGTACTCGGGGGACTTGACGAAGCCCGCGTACTGCTCGAGGTCCGTCAGGTCGGCGAGCTCCACGCTGGTGTCCCGCTCGAGGGCGTCCAGGTAGCGGGCGGTGTCCTTGTACTGCTTGTCCTGGAGCGACAGGCCGATGAGCACCCAGTGGGCCATGGCGAGGGAGGGCTCGGCGGTCACCGCGGCCTTGAAGTAGCCCAGGGCCGTCTTGCGGTCGCCCTTGTCCAGCATCACGCTGCCCCGGAGGTACTGGAGGTAGGGGTCCTTCACCCGCTGATCCAGCCGGTCAATCATCTTCATGACCGTGGCGTAGTCCTTGCGCAGCATGTGGCCGTCAATGGAGATGAGGTCCAGGCAGGGATCGTTCGGGTAGGCCTTCTCGAAGTCCTGGATGGCCTTCTGGTACTCGGCCTCTTCCAGTTGCGAGGAGGCGGAGAAGCGCAGCAGCAGGAAGGGCTTGTTCTGGCGCAGGGACTGGGGCAACTCGTTGTAGAGCTTCACCACCTCGGCGAACTTCTTCTCCTGGGTGAGCTGCTGCATCTCCTGCAGCTTGGAGGCGTTCTTGAGGAACTCCTGCTCCTTGCCCATCAGCTTGTCCATGAGGTTGTAGCCGGCCTCCTTGGCAGCCTGGAGGAACATGCGGCGCATGGTCTCGCTGAAGACCTCGCCGGTGATGTAGGGGTAGAAGTCGACGATGACGACCTGGCCGTCCGCGTTCTTGGCCAGCTCCATGTCCAGGTAGTTGACGCCGCCCTGGCTGGAGACGACGCGGTAGAGGGCGTGCGGGGCGCCGCCATCCATGCGCAGCCGCAGCAGGCGGAAGCTGGACTCATCCTCGCGCGAGGCGACGAGCTGCTTGCCCAACTGCATGCCCGAGCGGCGCACGCCCGTGGCGAAGCCGTCCTTGAAGACCTGGGGGGCGGAGGTGTCGCGCGTGGCGCGCTCGAGGAGCTTCTCCACGTCGACGCGCGCGTCCAGGATGGAGGCATCCCCGGCGTTGATGCCTTGCTCCAGTTCCGAGGAATAGGCCACATACGCCGGGTCCATGGTGGGGGCCTTGGCGGTGGCGGGAGCAGCCGTGGGCTGCGCCGCGAGGACGAGGAGTAGGAGGGAGAGCATGTCCGACGCACCGTACACCGGCGGTGCGCTCCTTGTGCAGAGGGGGGAGGGCCGCCTGGAGACGCCGCCCCCCGGCTGTCCAAACGCCCACGCTGCTGGTAGATGGCCGGGTCCATGAACGAGTTCTTCACGAATGTGTCCTCCAACCTGCTGCTGGGGTTCCCGGGCTTCCGTCTCTACGCCCTGTGCGCCGTCCTCCTCGCCATCAAGATGTTCGCCGTTGGCTTCTACACGGCCAGGACGCGCCTCCGCCTCAAGGTGGCGATGAACCCCGAGGACGCGGCTCGCTTCGGCGCCGAGCTCTCGACCACCGAGCACCCCGAGGTGGAGCGCGTCCTGCGCGCTCACCGCAACGACCTGGAGAACATTCCGAGCTTCCTCATCGTCGGACTCATCGCCGTGCTGTTGGGCGTGCCGGTGCTCGGCCTGCAGATCTGCCTCATCGCCTTCACCGCCGCCCGGATGGTGTACAGCGTCGCCTACATCAAGGGCATGCAGCCGTGGCGCTCGCTGACCTTCGGCGTCGGCGCGCTCTCCATGTTCACGCTGAGCGTGATGATCATCATCCGCATCCTGGCCTGAGCCAGACGCCCCCTACGGAGGAGCCCCGCTCATGCCCCAGATGTTCGACAGCCTGCCGGTCCTCTACCGCGATCTCCTGCCCGGCTTCTTCCGCCAGGAGATTCCCAACGAGGAGAAGGCCACGTGCTCCTCCTGCGCCATGTGCCCGTCCTCCGCATCGGGGGCCGTCGAGGCAGTGGACGGAGTGAGCCGGCTCTTTCGGCCGGACACCAAGTGCTGCACCTACTACCCCAAGCTGCCCAACTACCTGGTGGGCGCGCTCCTCTCCGATACGCGCGACGAGCTGGGGGAGGGGCGGCGGCGCATCATGGAGAAGATCTCCAGCCACGTGGGCGTGACGCCCCAGTGGGTCCGCCCGTCGGCTCGCTACAACCTGCTCTACCGCAACTCGCGCCAGTTCTTCGGTCGGGCGGCCTCCATGCGCTGTCCCTATTTCGAGGAGCAGCAGGGCGGCTGCACCATCTGGCCCTACCGCGAGGCGGTGTGCTCCACGTTCTTCTGCAAGTACGTGGCGGGCGCAGACGGGCGGAAGCTCTGGATGACGTTCAAGACGTACCTGGCGCTCGCGGAGATTCAGCTCTCGCGCTACGCCGTGCTCCAGCACCTGCCCGAGTACATCCTCGCTGGCAGGGACAAGCCGGACCCGGCGGAGACGCCGACGCTCGAGGACCTCGACGACAAGCCGCTGCCCGAGAAGGAGTACGCCGCGCTGTGGCGTGGTTGGGCGGGCCGCGAGGACGCCTTCTACCGGGCCTGCTTCGAGACCATCCGCGCCCTGTCGCCGGAGCAGGTGGAGAAGATCATGGGCCTGGATGGGGTCATCGAGCTGAAGGTGCTGGAGAAGAGCCTCCGGGACGTGGTTGCACCCGATCTGCCTCGAGTGCTCAAGCTCAACCCCGAGGCCACGGTGAAGTGGCTCGCGGATGGGAGCGTCGCGCTGGGGGCCTACAGCGAGTACGACGCCGTCGCGCTGCCCGGGCTGGCCTACTCGCTCCTCGTGGAGTTCACCGGCCGCGAGCCGGTGCCGGCCGTGCGCGAGCGCCTGCGCAAGGAGAAGCAGGCGGACCTGCACGAAGACATCCTGCTGGAGCTCTACCGGCACCGTATCCTGACGGAGGCCTGAGCCGCCCGGCGGGGGGGCTTGGGCGTCCCGGAGGAGAACGGATGCGAGCAGGTGTCGAGGCTGTGGGGCGGCTGCGGCTGGTCTGGGTATTGGTGCTGGTGGGTACTGGGTGCGCGGAGTTGCGTGCCGCGATGATGCCGCCTCCGGCGCCCCAGACGCAGGTGGTGCAGGAGCAGGCGCGGGTGCCTTCGCCGAGGTGTCCTGAGCGCATCGCCCTGGACGAGCCGCTGGAGGCGGACCTTGTGCGCACGCTGGGTGCGCGCTCTTTCGTACCAGGTGTGTCGTTGTCACAGCTCGGCCTCGTGAGCTCTCCGGGGGCTCCCGAGGTGCGCAGCTCCTTCCAGTCCCAGCTCACGCTCGCCGACGGGCCTGTGGAGCTGGTGGGAGTGACGCTCCAGAGTGGTGCGGGCCTGCTGCTGTTGCGGCCGGAGGCGGACGGCTACTGCGTGGTGAACACCTGGTCCACGTGGCAGTCGTCGGAGACGCAGTACACGCTGGACTCCTCCTGGACGTCGCCCGATGGCCGCCTGGCCATCCTCCTGGTGAAGCTGGTGGTGGCTCCGGGCTCGGAAGGGGAGGAGACACGGTGGGTGGTGCTGGGCACCGACGGGTGGCGCACGTGGATTGCTCTGGGCACGCCGCCCCAGCACCAGCTCCTGGCGCCCTCGGTCAGCCTCAAGCCCAAGGGCAAGCAGCTCTACCTGGACGTGAAGCTGGAGCGCACCTCGCGCTTCGCGCTGGGCAAGGACGGACGCTTCATGACCGGGCAGTAGCGCGGCGCCTCTGAATCAGGGGGCGACCTGTCTCAGGAGCTCCAGGGGTCCCAGCTCCTGGAGCCGCTGGAGCTGCTCCTGGGTCTTGACGAGCAGCGAGCCGGCGAAGCCCATGGCGTTGACGTTGATGCCGTGGGACTCGGCCTTCGCGCGCGGCACCAGCATCATCCAGTCCCGCGTGGTGAGCAGGTTGTAGGGAGGCAGCTTGTGTCCGATTCCCAGTGCCGCCAGCAGGGACTGATAGGCCTCCAGCAGTCGGGCGCCGTCCTTGGTGGGGTTGGCCTCCCACGGCCCGAGGCCCGTCATCACATGGGCGAAGTCCAGGGCCGGGTGCCGGGTGACGGAGCCCCGGGCAGGAGGTGGAGACAGCACCTTCTCCATGGGAACCCGCAGACCCTCGGGGCCGAGCGGGGGGATGAGCTGGAGGTGCTTGTGTGGCTGGCTGGCTCCCGCCACCTCGCCGGAGTTGTAGAAGCCCAGCCCGTCCAGACCGTCCATGCAGAGCACGAGCGCCTCGAAGTCCGCGGCGGTGAGCAGGGACTCCTGCTCCTCGAAGGCGCGCGTCACGATGAGCAGGTGGTGCTCGACGACGTTGAACTTGTTGAGCAGGCACAGGTGCGTGGGGGAGAGCCCTCCCACCACGAGGTCTGGATCCGGGTTCTCGAAGGGATCGAAAGGCACCGCGCGGGGCTTCTCGCGCTTCGCTCGGTCGTCCTTGAGGTGTGCCCGGCCGAGCACGCGCACCTGGAAGGGGACTCCCCGCTGCTCGAGGGTCTGGCAGTCGGTGGCGATCGGCTGCAGGGCGCCCGTGGCCAGCGCGTGCCGGGCCGTGGCGATGATCCGTGGCCACAGGTCCTCGGGCCGCAGGGACGGCTCATGGGGGAGGGAAGGCGTGCTCATCGAGGTGCAGATTACCGCAGGCAATCGCCTCGCGTGGGGGTCGTAGAAAGGGGGACATGCGACAGTCCGCTTCCCTCACCGCCCTGCTGGCACTGCTGGGCACCGCGCCGGCCGCACTCGCTGGCGCCCCCGTCTCCTCGCCTGGCACGCTCGAGAAGATCTCCATCGTCGAGTCCTCCAACCTCAAGCTGGATGACCGCTACCGCACCCTGAAGCTGCCCGAGAGCCTTGACACCCCTGAGCTCCGCCAGCTCCGCGAGCACGTCCTGAAGCAGGTGGACCTCTCGCATCGCTCCGACCCGGAGGTCATCCTCGCGGCGCTCGAGTGGGTGAGCATCCAGTGGGACCATGACGGGATGAACGAGCCCTCGCCGGGCACGTCGTCGTATCAGATCCTCCAGAACGTGAAGCAGGGGCAGCGCTACCGGTGCGTGGAGTACGGAACGGTGGTGTCGGACCTGCTGCTGTCGCTGGGCTACCCGTCTCGGACCCTGGGCATCATGACGGCGAATGCCGCCTACGGGGGCTTCGGGCAGTCCCACGTGGCGTCCGAGGTCTGGTCCAACGCTCTGGACAAGTGGATCTTCATCGACCCGCAGTTCAGCATGTTCGCCACCCACGAGGGGCGGTACCTGAACTTCCACGAGATGTACCAGCTCAGGCGGGAGGGCCGGTTCGAGGAGATTCGCTTCACTCCCTCGCCGCGCTATCTCGAGCGCCACAAGAAGACGCCGGAGGAACTCGACAAGCAGTACCGGGAGTTCATCGGCCGCTACTTCGGTTACATGAACATCCCCTACCTGCGGGATGGGAAGAAGGCCACGCTGATGCTGCCGCTGGAGGGCAAGGGACAGTTCGCGACCTTCCAAGGGTTCCACGCCGACGGCATGCTCTTCACCGATGACCCGCGGGAGCTCTACTTCCCGCTCAATCACACCCAGGTGCTGTTCACGTACAACAACGCGCGCCGTCCCATTGAGCTCATCCAGGAGCACCGCATCACCACCGAGCAGGAGTTCCTGAGCAAGCGGCCCCTGTTTGCTGCCCGGCCGGACTACACGCTCACCCTCCAGCACGGCATGCCGTGGTTCAGCTACTACGAGCTGCGGGTCGACGGCGGCGAGTGGAAGCGGGTGCCCGGCGATACGGTGCCGCTGAAGCTGCACGCGGGGTTCAACACGCTCGAGGTCCGGGCGGTGAATCGGGCGGGGGCCGCCGGTCCCCTCAATCGGATGAAGATCCGGTACGCGGCGGAGCCGTGAGTTGCGCATGAGCCCTCTCCCACTGGAGAGGGCTCTCTGCGAGCCTCAGCCGCGCAACAACCGTTCCACGAGTGCCACGTACTGCTGCATGGCTGCCTCACGGTCCAGACCCTTGCGGCCGGCCCAGGCGTCGTACTTGGCGCGTCCCGTGAGGTCCAGCATCCCCGGGCGCTTGCCCTGGACGTCCCCCTCGGTGGCCTGCTTGAAGAGCGAATACAGCTCCAACAGCGTGTTGTTGGACGGGCGCGTCTTGAGCGTCTTCACGCGCTCCTGTGCGGAACGGAAGTCATCTGCGAGTGCCATGTTGGTGTCTCCTCTACTTCATCAACTCTGCCAGCCAGTTCGCGAAGGGCTCCGAGGCCACCACCGGCGCCAGCCGCCTCCGCAGTGACTCACGGCCCAGATCCCGGAAGGTGTCGAGCAGGCCGAGCTTCTCGAGCACTTCTCGCACCGGACGCTTGCCGCCCTGCTCCATCACGCGGGTGACCAGACTCTCCAACTCCGCGGTGGCGTCCCGAGAGGTGAGCCACTGGGAGAGCGCCTTGCGCACCACCGCTGCGCTGCCAGGGACGTCCGCGCGTGACAGCTCGCGTCCGAGCTTCGCCAGCGGCAGACCCAGCACCCCATCCAGGAGGGCCACGCGCATCTCCGCCTGCTCCGACGCCCGGCTCGGGTCGGTGAGCGCATCCGCGAGCTGCTGGAAGAGGCCAGAGAGCGCCGAGTCGGCGAAGTCGCGGGCACGCTTCTCCACCTGACGCTCGATCTCATCGGAGAGTGCGCCAGCGATGCCGCCCAGCGCCCCCCCCGAGCCCTTGGCCTGCTCGGCGGCGAACTTCGCCAGGCCGGAGAAGCCCTTGGCGATGCGGTTCTCCGTCACGGGGGCGCTCACCTTGCGGCTGAACTCGATGAGCACGTTGAGCAGCAGCGCGCGCGCCAGCGAGCGGACGGGCGGACGATCCAGCACGGCGAGCACCAGCGCCCGGTCCGGCGAGTAGCGGCGGTTGGCCAGCTCCGCCAGCATCTTGGGGAGCTCCGGTGGCACGGCCTCGCGGACGGTGCGCGGGTCCTGGGTGAGCTGGCGCTGGAGGTGGTCAATGGCGGCGGCGAGCTCGCGGTCCGCGGTGTCGGAAGCGAGCCAGCCCTCGAGGGAGGCCCTCAGCGCCCGTGCCACGAGGGCGGGCGGCAGGAGGTTCTCGAGGGACTGGGAGAGCTCGTGCTCCACGACGAGCGAGGCGAGGCGATCCAACGGACCGTCGGGAGAGGAGTCCTGGAGTCGGGCGAGGAGGTCCTGGGCATTCATGGCGGCGCGCAGTATGGCGCGGCGCGTGGCTTCCGCCTTCCCGAAAGCGCCAGGGGTGTCAACAGGTGGCCCCAGGGCGGGCCTAGACACGAGGGGCCCCTGTACGCGCTGGACACAGGTGGCACGCTGCTTTTTCCGGAAGGCAAAGGCACGCTGCGCCCAGGCACCTTCGCTCCCGAGGGCCTGGGGGTGGACAATGCGCGCTGACTTGCCAGGGGCAAAGGGAACGGGACTGTTGCTTGCCCTGGATAAAATCCCGATGAAATTCTCCCGCTGGAGAGGACCATGAGCGACGAACGTGCCTGGCAGGGCAACGTGAAGGCGCGCCTGTATGAGCGGGTCCGCGAGCGCGGTTATGATTCGCTTACCGCCTTCGCCGAGGCGCGTCCCACCGCTTCGCTGGTAGCACTAGCGGATGAGCTTTGGCGAAGATGACATCGCGGCAGTGCAGGTGTTCAGCGGGTTGGTCGCCGAAGCAGAGCGAAGCCGCAAGGTCACGCGTTTGGTGCGCGGGCAACTCGTGCGCGAACTGTCTCAGCACCTTCCGAACGGCTGGCCGGCAGTGCTGGACGACGCCACTCGCTTCGATGTCGCCCACGCACTCGCCCGTTGGACGACCTACACCCCAGAAACGCATAAGGATCGTGTCAAGCAAGCCCGGGCAGCTCTCCGAGCCACACCACCACCGCCCGGCTGGCGCCCGCTCGGCCCCGACGACGAGTTGCTGCTCACGCTCCTGCCCGACGAGGAAGTCTGAACGTCGCCCTTCATCGAGGCGCGCCGGCTGCTCGGTCCCCTCTTGTTCAGAGCGGCCCGCCGAGGTCGGGAGGCGGAGGCCCGGCGGGCGTGGTGTCCCCATGGCCGGGGCGCGAGTGCTTGCGGCCATAGGCGAAGTAGATGACGAGTCCGAGCGCCATCCAGGCCCCGAGCCGCAACCACGTGGCCACGCCGAGGCCCAGCATGAGGGAGCCGCAGGTGAGGATTCCGAGCACGGGCACCAGGGGGACGAACGGGGTGCGGAAGGGCCGGGGCAGGTCCGGCCGCCGGTAGCGCAGCACGAGGATGCCCGCGCAGACCACGACGAAGGCGAACAGGGTCCCGATGGACACGAGCTCGCCCAGCAGGCCGATGGGGAACAGCCCCGCCACCACCATGGCCACCACGCCGGTGATGAGCGTGGAGACATAAGGGGTGCGGTAGCGCGGGTGCACCCGGCCAAAGAAGTGGGGCAGCAGGCCGTCGCGCGCCATCGCATAGAAGATGCGCGGCTGTCCCATCAGCAGGACGAGCACCACCGAGGCCAGGCCCGCGATGGCCCCCAGACTGACGATGGGCCGCAACCAGGACAGCTCCGGCCCCGCCTGCGCGATGGCCACGTACACGGGCTCGGGCACGTTGAGGGTGCTGTAGTGCGCCAGGCCCGTCATCACCAGCGCCATGAGCATGTACAGCGCGGTGCAGACGGCGAGCGAGCCCAGGATGCCAACGGGCAGATCCTTTTGCGGGTTGCGCGTCTCCTGGGCCGCGGTGGAGACGGCATCGAAGCCGATGTAGGCGAAGAAGATGACGCCTGCTCCCGACAGGATGCCACTCCAGCCGAAGTGACCGAAGGTGCCCGTGTTCTCCGGGATGAAGGGCTTCCAGTTGGCGGGCTCCACGTGGAAGGCGCCGAAGCCGATGACGAGCAGGACGACGCCCACCTTCAAGAAGACGATGAGGTTGTTGAGCCGGGCGGACTCATGGATGCCCACGACGAGCAGTCCAGTGAGCACCGCCACCAGCAGCGCCGCCGGTAGGTTGACGATTGCTCCGGTGGCGTGGGGGATGTGCGAGCCCGGCAGCACATCGAACGGGGCGCTCGTGAGCGCGGGCGGGAGCTGCACGTGCAGGTAGTCGCGCAGGAAGGCGGTGAAATAGCCGGACCAGCCCACCGCCACCGTAGAGGAGGCGAAGAGGTACTCGAGCATGAGATCCCAGCCGATGATCCACGCGACGAGCTCGCCGAGGGTGGCATAGCCGTAGGTGTAGGCGCTGCCGGCGACGGGAATCATCGACGCGAACTCGGCGTAGCACAGCCCCGCGAAGAGGCAGCCCACCCCCGCCAGGATGAAGGACAGGAAGATGGCGGGCCCCGCATGCTGGGCCGCCGCCGTGCCCGTCACCACGAAGATACCCGCGCCGATGATGGCGCCAATGCCCAGCAGGATGAGGTGGGTGCCCGTGAGCGTGCGATGCAGCTCATGCGCCTGCCCTTCCTCACCCTGCAATTGAGCGATGCTCTTCTTCGACCAGATGCCCATGAGAGGCAGTCAACGTTGCTCCTTCCAGCCGAGGAAGGCAAATGGGGCCGCCAGGCCCGCCGAGTGTCCGCCGGCGAGCGGATGGGCTACGCCCGTGCCACCTGCGGCGGAGGGGGGACCTCGCTCGGGGTCGGCTGAGAGGCCTCCGCGAGCGCCTCGATGCGCAGCAACAGCTCTTCGATATGACCGCGCTCGGCGCGGGCGGCGGACGGGTTGCCCAGGCCAGAGAAGCGCAGCAGCGTGAGCTGGGCGGCCAGCTCCTCGACGAGCCCGATGCTGTGCTCCATCTCGGCCGCGGCGTGCTCGTACAGTCGGGTGAGTCGCTCCTTCACGCTCGCAGGTGCATGGGCCAGGGCTGCCTCCATCTCCAGCAGGCGCTTCTCCTGCGCCCGCAGGCGCCCGACGAACCCATCCAGCAGCCGGTGCTCGCGCGCCTGCTCCGCCGCCCACGAGCTCTCCACCGCCGCTTGCCTCCAGCACTCCTCGAGCCGCTCCGTCACGTCATCCAGCCTCCGGGCTCGCTCGCTCTGGCTGCCCCGCTCCGGGCGGAGGGCTGCGTCCCCCGGACTGAGGAGCACCGGGAGCAGGAAGGGCCAGAGGGCGAGGGCCAGCAGCGCCTGGCCGAGCCGGTCCGCCAGAGGGCTTCCCCGCTTCTGGACGAAGGCGCAGGCCGCCGCCACCGCTCCGAGCACCGCATAGACCGTGAGAATCACGAGTGCCGTCATGGTCCATCCTCCTCAGCCCAGCGCGTTGAAGGCCCAGAAGCCCAGGCCCGACGTGAACGCCACCATCATCCAGGACACTCGCGCGAGGATGCCCACGCGGAACGCGTCCTCGGAGGACAACATGGCGGAGGCGTTGCCCAGCGAGGTGCGGGTGACCGCCTCGGCCAACAAGCTCAGCAGCCGGTGGATGCGCGCGCCGGCCGCTGCTCCGGAGAGGAGGAACGCTGCGGTGAGCAGCAACGGCCCCGCCCATTCAGCATCCAGCCTCCACAGCAGGTAGAGCGGAGGCGCGAGCCCCGCGAGCAACAACGAGCCCGTCGCCGCCGAGGCCAGCAGTGCCGCCACCAACCGGGCAATGGGGACGCGCGCCGCCACCAGGATGCTCGCCGCGTAGATGGGGCCGAGTGACGCTGCGAGCCCCATCAGCACATTCACCGAGGCCAGCGCCGCAGGCAGGGCCCAGGGCTCCCCATGGCCGCGCGCGGCGCTCGCGGTGGCGGCGAAGACGCTCGTGCCCACGGCGATGACTCCCACCGAGCCGACCACCAGGCCTTGGAGCCGCGCAGGATCCAACAGCCGCTCCACGATGGCGGACGGCTCGCGCAGGAGCTCCACGAGGAGCTGCCGCTCGGGCTCTCCGGGGAGGGCCGGCTCGGGGAGGGGGGCTCGCTCCTCCACGGACCAGGGCATGAACGGCGTGAGGGGTTCGGCAGTGAGGGTGACGCTCCGGGAGATCGCTTCCATGGAAGACCTCGTCAGGATCAGAGAGTGAGGAAGGAGGAGTGGACGCGCAGGAGGAAGACGGCGCCCAGGAAGAAGGCGAAGGCGCGCGACATCCACCAGGCCGCTCGCGAGGAGTCGAGCGAGGTGATGACACGCACTGGCAGGGCCGCCAGGGTGGCGAGCGCGAGGCCGGGGACGAACACCGAGGGGAGGGCGAGGATGAGCGGGGCCTCTTGGGAGACGAGCACCAGGAAGGCCATGAGGGGCATGACGCAGGTGGCGACCAGCCCGGCGGCGAGCAGTCCGATGGAGGTGGCGGCCAGAAGGACGCGCGTGGTGAGGCGCAGGCGCAAGTAGATGGCGAAGACGATGGTGCCGGGGATGACGACGAGCAGGGCCTCGAAGACGGCGCGCAGGGCATCGAGCCGTGGAGCGAGCCGGAGCCCGCCGGGGGAGACGAAGCCCGCGGAGGCGGAGGTGGCGGCGACGAGGAAGATGCCGAGCAGCGCGGGTGCGAGGGTGGCTGCGAGCGGGCGCCGGGCCATGTCGAGTGCTTCGCGGGCGGGCCGGTCCACCGCGCGCAGGAGAGAATTGACCAGGTCCAGGCGGCCGACCGCCGCCCCGGGAGATGCAGAGCCCATGAGGCCTCCTCAGGTGCGCGTCATCGCGCGACCCAGGACTGAGCAAGCCTCATGCCTGGCTCCGCATGCTCCCTCTCCCTCTGGGAGAGGGCGGGGGGTGAGGGTGGTCGCCTGAGTGTCTCCCCTCGCCGCAGCCACGAGGGACAAGGGGCAGACCCTCACCCTGACCCTCTCCCAGAGGGAGAGGGGACAGCGGTGCACCTGGGAGCCGTGGGACAGAGGTATGTAAGGCGTTACACAGGCATGTCCGGAGCGGCGAGTCCCTCAGCCGATGTGGAGCTCCTCGCGGATGCCGTGCTCATGGATTTTATTGAAGAGGGTCTTGTAGCTCACCCCGAGGAGCCGTGCGGCGGCGGTCTTCTGTCCCTTGGCGGCCTGGAGGGCGGCGATGACGGCGGCGCGCTCGGCACTGGCGACAGCGTCGCGAAGGGTCTGGACGGGAGCTTGCGCCGGAGTCTCCACCAGAGCCTGCGCCGGAGCCGGAGCCGAAACTGGCGCCGCCTTCTGGGCCAGGGGAGCGCGAAGCGACTCAGAATCAAAGTGGCCGAGCACGACGGCGCGCTCGACGAAGTTTTCCAACTCGCGCACGTTGCCGGGCCAGGGGTAGGCAAGGGCGCGGCGCAGGGTCTCCGGGTCTGGCCGAGGCGGCCGCAGACCCTTGCGTGCCGCGTGCTTCTCCAGGAAGTGCTCGATAAGACCAGGGATGTCGCGTGCCCGCTCGCGCAGGGGAGGCAGGTGGATGGGAATCACGGCGAGCCGGTAGAGGAGATCCGAGCGGAACTGCCCGCTGGCGGCCATGGCATCCAGGTCGCGGTGGGTGGCGGAGATGACGCGGAGGTCCACCTTCACTGTCTCGCGCCCACCGATGCGGGTGATCTCCCGCTCCTGCAGGACCCGGAGGAGACGTGCCTGGGCCTCCAGGGACATGTCACCAATCTCATCGAGGAAGAGCGTGCCGCCCTCGGCCGTCTCGATGAGACCCTTGCGCCGAGAGTGCGCACCGGTAAATGCACCGCGCTCGAAGCCGAACAGCTCAGACTCGAGCAGGGACGGAGGCAGGGCGGCGCAGTTGACGGAGACGAAGGGTCCATCGAGCCGGGGCGAGGCAGCGTGGATGGCGCGGGCGACGAGCTCCTTGCCGGTGCCGGACTCGCCGCGCACGAGCACGGTGGCATCCGAGGCGGCGACCCGCGGCAGGAGCGCGGCCACGTCCCTCAGCCCTCCATCGGCACCAATGAGCGCGCGGCCCGTGTCCGTGTCCGGGGCGAGCGTGGGGGCGGCCAGCTCCAACTCCACCAGCCGGCGCCCCGTCTCCAGCGCGGCCTCCACCGCGGAGACGAGCCGCTCGTTGGCGAAGGGCTTGACGAGGAAGTCGGTCGCACCCGCTCGGAGCGCCTGCACGGCCCGCTCCACGGTGCCGAACGCGGTCATCACAATGACGGGCGTGCGCAGCCCCTGCTGGCGCAACCGGTCGAGCAGTGCCAGCCCATCCCCATCGCCCAGCTTCACGTCGAGCAGCACCAGGTCCGGCGCATGGCGCGAGAGGTGCGCCTCCGCGGCCGCCACTGACTCGAGCGGAACGACTCGCAGCCCTCGCGCGCTCAGCACATCCTGGTAGAGCTCGCGCAGGTTGCGCTCGTCCTCCACCAGAGCCACCTCGGGTCCGTTCACCTCGGCATCCACCGTCATTGCACGTCCTCCCTGGCCGGGCCGGGGCCCCGTTGCGCCACGGGCAGCTCCACGCGGGCTACCGCGCCTGGGCGGTCCGTCCGCGGCACGAGCCCGAGCTTCCCGCCCGCGGATTCAATGGCCGAGCGCGAGATGGCGAGCCCCAGCCCGGTCCCGCCCTCTTTCGTCGTGTAGAAGGGCCGGAAGAGCCGCTCGCGGTCCACCGCCTCGAGGCCCTTGCCCTCGTCGCGCACCTCGACGACCACGCGCTCCTTGTCTCCTCGGGCCACGACCTCGATGCGCCCGCCCTGCGTCTCGTGCATGGCCTCGGCGGCGTTCTTCAACAGGTTCAGCAACACCCCGCGCAGCGCGTCTTCGTCTCCTACCGCCCGCAGGTCTGGATCCAACCGGGACACGAGCGAGGGGAAGCCCGGCTCACCCTCGGCCACTGCCACTGCCTCCAGGACGATGCGCGACACGTCGAGCGGACTCCCTCCCTTCTCCCCACGCGGCGCCCGGCCGAGGCTCAGCAGCTCGGCGACCCGTGCGTCGATGCGATCGCTCTCCTCTCGGATGATGCGGACCGCCTTCTCGAAGCGGGCGCGCTGCTCGTCGGTGACGTGCCCGGCTTGTCCGGAGAGCAGCTCGGCGTAACCGCGCACGGCGGCCAGGGGGTTCTTGATCTCATGGGCAACCGATGCCGCCAGCTCTCCGGCGATCGCGAGCCGCTCGGCGCGCTCCAGACGGCTGCGCAGGGCTGCCGTCTCGGCGCGGGAGGCCGAGAGCTGCTCGGAGAGCCGCACCTGCTTGGGGAACAGGAGCTGGTCGAAGACCCGGTTGAGCTGCTCGCTCAAGCCAATGAAGAGCAGAGCGGCGAGGAGCGCCACCATCACGGAGACGGTGACCTGGACGAGGTCCACCGGATAGCCAAGCACCCGAAACACCGCGACAACGGCGCAGGCCACGGCGATGGCGAGCACCGCATGAGTGAGGGCCCGGGAGACGGGGAGCTGCACGGCAACCCGCTCGTGGAGGGTGTAGCTGAGCGTCGCCATCTCCGCGGCGAGCACGATGCACAGGAGCATCCCATTGCCGGTGGCACCGCCTTGGATCAACTCCAACACCGTGCGCAGCAGGCAGACGAGCAGCGAGACGCCGATGAGCGCCGCCAGGTGTCGCGAGAGCCGACGGATGGCGCCGTTCTCATGCCGGCACAGCACAAGGCGGAGCGCGCCGAGCAACCCGACTCCAGCGAGCCCCATCATCTGGGGGAGTACCGCCAGGAGCGGTTGTTGGTAGGCCATCGCCACCCAGACCGAGAACCCGAGGAGCGCCAGCCCGGCGGGCAGGAGGGCCCAGAGGATGCGCTGGCGAGCCCGAGAGGGCCCGAGGTCGACGAGGGCATCGGCGACGAAGCCAGAGACGGACATCAGCGCGGCGAGCCCCACGGCCACGCGGACGGACTCCCGGGCCCGGGGCTCTAGAAGGACGACGAACCACCCGAGGGCGAAGAGGGCCACGCCGGTGGGGCCGCAGGCGAAGAAGAGCTTGCGCCGCTCGCCCCGAGCGGAGGCGAGGACGTAGCCGGCCAGCAGGCCGTTGAAGAGCGCCACGATGAGCGCGACGACGGATGAGGCGAAGAGATGCGCCGACATTCTGGCCCCCGGGAGCGGCGGCGCGCCCCTGGACGACTCCCAGAGCGTACCACGCGCGGCGCGGTATCATGCCCGTGATGCGTGTTCTCGCCCTCGTCACCCTCCTGGCCACCTCAGTTGCTGCCGCCAGCGAGCCGGCCCTTGCCTCCTTTGCCCAACTCCCGGCCGATCCCGCCCCGCCCGAGCTCGTCCGTGACAGCCACTATTGGATTTCCAACGAGGACCACCTCGAGCTCTTCCATGACTCGGTGAAGGACAAGGGCGGCATCTACCTGGGGGTGGGCTCGGACCAGAACTACCTGCTGGGCGCCTGGGCTCGCGCGGAGCTGTTCGTGCTGATGGACTTCGATCAGTCCATCGTGGATCTCCACCGCATCTACCGTGTCGTCTTTCTCGCCGCGGAGACGCCCCAGGAGTTCCTCCGCCTGTGGAGGCGGGAGAGTCGTCCGGAGTTGCGCCGCCTCATCGAGGAGGGCTACCCGGACAGGAAGGAGCGTGCGGGCGCGCTTCGGGCTCTTGGAACCGCCCGCGGCGCGGTGGAGCGCCGGCTCGATCGCGTGGTGGAGCAGATGGCGAAGGCCTCGCTGCCCTGCTTCCTGGTGGATGCCGCCGAGTACGCGCACATCCGCCGTCTCTACCAGGAGAACAAGGTCTTCATGGTGCGGGGTGACCTCACGGCCAGGCGCACGGTGAGCGCCGTCGGCCAGGCGGCGGCTCAGGCGGGGAAGAAGGTGGGAGTGCTCTACCTCTCGAACGCCGAGCAGTACTTCCCCTATGACGCGCAGTACCGGAACAACATCCGCGCGCTTCCCCTGGACGAGAGCAGCGTGGTGGTGCGCACGAGCGGCCAGCGGGGCATCTCGCACGTGAAGGGCACTTACTACCACTACAACACCCAGTCGGGTTCGAGCTTCGTGGCCTGGCTGGCGGACGCGAAGACGCGGGATGTGCGCGCGATGCTCCGCTACGCGCCGGATACTGGCAAGGCGCGTGGACTGTCGCGGCTCGACACCGGGCCCACCGAGGCGCGCGAGGCGCTGAAGCAGAAGCTCCTGGAGAAGCGGGCGAAACAAAGGGGGAGGCAGTCGTCGCGGACCCGGCGGAGCGAGGTGCGGCGGTGAGCCGTGCGAGGTGGTTCTTCCTCGTGCTCGGACTCGGGGGGGCGGGCGTGGCGGGGGCACAGGCGCCGTCTCCCGGTACTCCCGAGGTGTTGCCCTGCCTCGAAGCACCCGTGTCGGGCATGGCCTGCATTCCCGGCGGCCCCTTTCTGCGCGGCGTGAACCAGGGGAAGCACGCGCCGGCCAGGCCCCAGGCGGAGGTCTGGGTGCAGACCTTCTACATGGACACCCACGAGGTGACGTACGGCGACTACAAGGCCTGCGAGAAGGAGGGCCGGTGCGGGAAGGGCGGGCCGAACTACCGGGACTTCGACAATCCCCGGCAGCCCATCAACGGGGTGAGCTGGTACGACGCGAAGGGCTACTGCGAGGCTCACGGCAAGCACCTGCCGACTGAGGCCGAGTGGGAGAAGGCGGCGCGGGGCACGGACGGGCGGCTCTACCCATGGGGCAACGAGCCCGCGACCTGCGAGCGTGCGATCATCCAGGACAGCCGGGGACGGAGCTGCGGGAAGAAGCAGCGCTCGAAGACGCACGCCGACGTGGGACGTCCGGAGCCGGTGGGCACGCGGCCTCCCAATCCCTACGGGCTCTACGACATGGCGGGCAACGCCTGGGAGTGGGTGGCGGACTGGTACACGCCCTCGTGGAAGGACTGCGGCGAGGCGTGCCTGGGGGTGGACCCGAAGGGCCCATGCGAGGGACGCGAGCCCTGCTCGGGGCACACGGAGAAGGTGGTGCGAGGGGGCTCGTGGTTCTGGCCGGCCTCGCATGCGACCTCGGTGTACCGGCGGCCCCATGTGCCCGCCAACCGGCCCGTCTTCCACCACTTCGGCTTTCGCTGCGCGGCGAGCGTCGAGCAGGCGCGGGCACTCGCGGCGCGGCCGGAGTGAGCCGCTCGGGCTCCCGAGGTGTAGCCCTGCTGACGCACCCTCCAGCCATCGTTTGCCCGCGACCCGATTTTCGCGGTCGGGTCCGAAAACGGCCAGACAGGGGTGGGCGTCCACGCTACGAAAGCCTCGTGATGGAGACGCTGGAGAACGAGACCTGTTACCGAGCCCTGACCGCGCGAGACCGGCGCTTCGATGGGCTCTTCTTCGTCGGGGTGTCGACGACGGGCATCTACTGCCGGCCGGTGTGCACGGCGAAGACGCCTCGCCAAGAGCGATGCGCCTTCTACCGCACGGCGGCCGAGGCGGAGCACGCGGGCTTCCGCGCCTGCCTGCTGTGCCGACCTGAGCTGGCGCCGGGCAGCGCACCGGTGGATTCCGTCCCGAGGCTGGTGGCCGCTGCCGTCTCGCGCATCGAGGGAGGGTTTCTCAACGAGTCGTCTCTGGAGGAGCTGGCGGCGGAGCTGGGGGTCACCAGCCGGCACCTGCGCCGGGCGATGGAGGCGGAGCTCGGTGTCTCGCCGGTCGAGCTGGCACAGTCGAGGCGGCTCGCGCTGGCGAAGCAGCTGCTCCAGGACACCGCGCTCCCGCTGGCCGAGGTCGCGTTCGCCAGTGGCTTCCAGAGCGTCCGGCGCTTCAACGCGCTCTTCCAGGAGCGCTTCGGCAGGCCTCCGTCGGAGCTGAGGCGCGCGAGTGACGGGGCGGAGGGCTCGCGGTCGCTCGTGCTTCGGCTGGACTATCGTCCGCCGCTCGACTGGGAGCAGTTGCTGCACTACCTGCGGGGTCGTGCCATTCCAGGAGTCGAGTATGCGGGGGACTCCGAGTATCGGCGCACGGTGCGCCTGGGTGGGAAGACGGGCTGGCTCGTGGTCCGGAAGGATCCGAAGCGCCCCGCCCTCCTGGCCGAGGTCTCACTGTCGCTGGCGGGTGTGCTGATGCAGGTGGCCACGCGGCTACGGGCCCTCTTCGATTTGGATGCACAGCCGGAGGTCATCTCCGAGTGCCTCGGACGCGACGAGTTCCTGGCGAAGTGCGTCCAGGCCCATCCGGGGCTGCGGGTGCTGGGAGCGTTCGATCCGTTCGAGCTCACGGTGCGCGCCATCCTCGGGCAGCAGGTCACCGTGCGTGCGGCGACCACGCTGAGCGGGAGGCTTGTCGCGCGCTTCGGCGAGCCCGTGGAGGGTCCGCATGCGGAGGTCTCGCGGCTGTTCCCGCTGCCGCAGACGCTGGCGGCGGCGTCGGTGGATGACGTGGCGACGCTGGGAATGCCCGGGGCGCGGGCGAGGAGCCTGCTGGCGGTGGCGAGGGCGGTGGCGGAGGGCTCCGTGCGGCTGGACCGGCACGCGGATGTGGACGGGACGATGGCGGCATTGGAGGCGTTGCCGGGCATCGGGGCCTGGACAGCGCACTACGTCGCCATGAGGGCGCTGCGCTGGCCCGATGCCTTCCCCGCGAGCGATCTCGGGATTCGCAAGGCACTCGGAGGCGTGACGGCGAAGGAGGCTGGTGCGCGGGCCGAGGCCTGGCGGCCGTGGCGCTCGTACGCGGCGATACACCTCTGGACTTCTCTCTCGGAAGGAGCAGGCGGATGAAGCTGTACACCACGACCTTGAAGAGCCCGGTAGGCCCTCTGCGGCTGTACGCCAACGAAGGGGCGCTCACTGCCATCTACCTGGAGAACCACAAGCGGGCGCCCGTGCTCGTCGCGAGCGAGCAAGACGACCACCCGGTGTTGCGGGAGGCACGGCGCCAGTTGGAGGAGTACTTCGCGGGCAAGCGCGTGTCCTTCGAGCTTCCGCTCGACCCGGTTGGCACGCCCTTCCAGCAGACCGTGTGGAAGGCACTCCGGGAGATTCCGTTGGGAGTCACCTGGTCCTATGCGGGCCTCGCGCGCCACATCGGCCGGGAGGGGGCATCGCGGGCAGTCGGTTCCGCGAACGCGAGGAATCCGATTTCCATCGTCGTGCCCTGCCACCGGGTGGTGGGCACCAGCGGGGCGCTCACCGGGTACGCGGGGGGCGTGCCCACGAAGCAGTGGCTGCTCGCGCATGAGCAGCAGCTTCGGGCACGAGGGTGACTCTGCTGACTCAGCTCGCGCTGGAGCGTGCCCCGCGCCCGAGGAGTGCCAACACCACCAGTGCCAGTGCGCACAGGAAGGGAAAGGCGGGTGCCAGGAAAGGCCCGAACGCGAAGAGCTCCACCAAGGCCACCTCGCCCGCCAACACCTCTGGTGCTCCGGGTTCCAGAGTGAGGGAAGTGTGTCCCTGCACTCGCCCGAGCGCATCCCCCACGGAGCTGACGCCAGTGCTCGCCGCGCGCACCAGATCTCTCCGCGTCTCCACGCTGCGCAGCGTGGCCAGAGCGAGCGCCTGGTACGGCGCGTCCCCATCCCCAAACCAGGCATGATTGGCCAGGGTGACGAGGAGGTTGGGCCCCTGGCGCACCAGCGGATAGACGGCGCTGGGGAGGATGTCCTCGTAGCAGACGAGGGGAGCGATCCGCAGGGAGCCGCTCACCAGCAGGCGTGGTTCTG
The DNA here is from genome assembly GCF_026626635.1 of Archangium lansingense. GTDB lineage: Bacteria > Myxococcota > Myxococcia > Myxococcales > Myxococcaceae > Archangium > Archangium lansingense. Next base: position 9,865,736 of record NZ_JAPNKA010000001.1, on the reverse strand, counting down.
TCCCCGGCTCGATGTCCGGTGAGTCCGGCAGCCGCGCACGCACCCGTTGCGCCCAGGCGGGGAAGCGATCTGCGAAGGGCACGTATTCGCCGAAGGGGAAGAGCCGGCGCTTGTCGGACAGCCCGGTGATGCGGCCATCCGGCGAGGCCAGGACGGCACTGTTGTGAACGAGCGCGCCACCGAAGGTGTGGCTGAGCGCGCCGAAGAGGAGCGTCCCCGAGAAGCCGGGCCGCAGCTCCCAGGGGTGCCCAGGCGCGTACTCTCGGGTGAGCTGCCGATCGAAGAGGTAGGGGAAGGCGGACTCGGGCCACACCACCAGCTCGGCGCCGCCGCGCGCCAGCTCGTGGGTGGCCTGACGCAGGGTGGCCAGGTACTGCTCACCCCGGTGCTTGCGATCCTCGGCGGTGACGGTGCCGGAGTTGGGTTGGACGATGCCCACCCGCACCTTGGGCGCTGCCTCGCGCGCTGCCGCCACGTGCATGGCCCGCAGCAGCCCGGCGGTTACCACCGCGAGCACCACCCCGCACGCCACTCGTACCGGCCGGGGGAGGGGATGCCCATGCCGGAGGGCCAGCCCAGCCTCCAGGAGGGTGAGGTTGATGAGCACCACCAGCGCGGAGACCGCGGGCGCGCCGCCGAACTCGGCTACCTGCAACAGCGGCCACGCTCGCCACACGGTGACGGCCAGGTTCCAGGGGAAGAGGAAGGGCAGCACGCTTTCCGCCACCGCCACCGCCAGCGGCAGCGAGACGAGCCAGGGCACGCGGGCGGAGCGCGTGAGGAAGGTGCCCAGCCCCGCCCAGAGGGAGAAGACACTGGCCTGGTAGGCGGCGAGCAACAGCAGCGCCAGCACGCGGGCCCACGCCGGCAGGTGGCCGAAGCGGTCGAGCAGCATGTAGCCCCAGCGGAAGCCGATGAGGTTGATGGCGAAGCCGCACAGCCAGGCGGGCGCCAGGGCCTGCATCGGTGTGGCGTTGCGCAGTCCCAGCAGGAGGGGCACCAGCGCCACCAGCGCCAGTGGCCATAGGTCCATGGGTGGCGCCGCTAGCGCGAGGAGCGCGGCGGAGAGCAGGGCCTGGAGGATGAGCGTGCGCTGGTGCGCGGGGGCCTGCGCCTCTTCGGCCTGGGTAGTGACGGGCGGGGTCTGCTCTGCGAGCTCCACCTCGAGCTTCTGGCGGCGTCGCTGGGCCGCTGCCTTCTTCCTGCTCATGGTGCCTGGCGCTCCTCCACCTGGGGACGGCGCCCGCGCTCCGGGTCCACCTCGATGGGGGGCGGAATGGAGGGATCTGGCGGCGAGGGCGTGGAGGGCAGGGCCAGCGGCTTCGTCCACTGCGGCGGGTGGGCCGGATCTGGCATGAGCGCGGGGAGCACTACCCGGGCCGGAGGCGCCTCGGGCACCTGGCTCGGCGTGGTCGTCTCCGGGGGCTGGCCGGGCTGGGCGGATGGTGAGCGCTCCGCCTGCCTCGGGAGGGGCTCTTCCCGGGCGGACACCGTCACGACGGGCGCGGGGCCGGCCACGTCGGTGAGGGGAGCGGTGGGCTCGGGGGTGTGCCGCGGCGGCTCCTGGAGCTCCGACACCACCACTGCGATGGCCAGCACGAGCAAGGCGGCGGCCACCAGCAGAAAGCGCTTCTTCATCGCGTCGTCATCTCCCTGGGCAGTGGCGGTCCCATCCTAGCGCAAGGCCCGAAGGCCTCTCCGGGGGGAGCCGTTCTCTGGTGAAACGTTCACCCTAAGTGAATCTACTTATACTATGATTTTCCTATTCTCCAGGAGGAGTCATGAAGAACCGTCTTCTGGGTGCGCCGGTCTCTTGCGTGCTCGCACTGATGGCCGGGCTTGTGGGGGGGCCGGTGTTGGCGGAGGCGCCCTCGAACCAGACCCCGTCGGTGGACACGTACTACGGGGCGTTCTCTGCCTCGGAGCCGATCGCCGTCCCGGCCTTCCACGGACTGGAGCCCTCACTGAGGCTCACCTACAGCTCGGCGGGAGGCAGCGGTGTGGCGGGCGTGGGTTGGAGCCTGGAGGGGTTCTCCACCCTCGTTCGGGCCAGTCCCGGCAAGGGCGTGCCCCGTTATGACGGAGCGGACCTGTTCGTGCTGGACGGGCAGGAGCTGGTGGCGTGCACGGCGGGCAGCCCGAGCCCGAGCTGCACCACGGGAGGTACGCACGCCACCCGCATCGAGAGCTACCAGCGAATCAAGTACGACGCCGCGGCCAACACCTGGACGATATGGAGCAAGGATGGGACGCGCAGGAACTACGCGCCGCTCTTCCAGACCTCGCATGGCACCTACCGCTGGGGTGTGAGCAGCGTGGCGGACACGTCCGGCAACACCGTCAGCTATGGCTGGTGGTGTGACGGCAGCCCGGCCCTGGACTGCTACCCGGACAGTGTCAGCTACAACGGCACGGTGGTGCGCCTGTACCGGGAGGCGCGGCCGGATGTCTCCACCTTCGCCAACGGCTCCAACGCGTTGGGCACGACCCGGTACCGGCTCAAGAGCATTCTGGTCACGGCCGCTGGTCCGGTCTCCATCCGGGCCTATGCGCTGACGTATGCGGCCGGTAGCACCGGGCGCTCGTTGCTCGCGGGAGTCCGGCAGTATGGCCGGGACGTGGTCATCGACGGGGCGGGCACCATCACCGGTGGCACCGCCCTGCCGGCCACCGGCTTTGGCTACTCGGGCGGCTCCGTGTCCTTCCAGTACGGATTCGAGGGGCCGGCCTACTCGGATGTCTCGGGATGGGGCGCCCAGGAGCATTACTCCACCCTCCAGTACCCGGACGTGAACGGAGACGGGAAGGCGGACCTGTGCGCTCGGCACAGCGGTGGCATCCAGTGCTACTTCGGCACGGGCTCCGGCTTCGTCTACGGCTTCGAGGGTCCTCGCTGGGCGAGTGCAAGCGGTTGGCACGCTCCTCAGTACAACTCCACCATCCAGTACCCGGACCTCGACGGTGACGGGAAGGCGGACATCTGCGCCCGGCACAGCGGAGGTATCGAGTGCTGGCGCAGTACGGGCACCAGCTTCGTGTATGCCTTCAGCGGGCCGGCGTACACGGACGCCTCGGGATGGGGCGCTCAGGAGCATTACTCCACCATCCGTTTCCCCGACATCAACGGTGATGGGAAGGCGGACATGTGCGCCCGGCACAGCGGTGGCATCCAGTGTCACTTCGGCACGGGCACCGGCTTCGTCTACGGCTTCGAAGGTCCCGGCTGGGCGAGCTCGAGTGGCTGGCACGCCCCCCAGTACAACTCCACCATCCAGTACCCGGACCTCAACGGTGATGGGAAGGCGGACATCTGTGCCCGGCACAGCGGAGGTATCGAGTGCTGGCGCAGTACGGGCACCAGCTTCGTGTATGCCTTCAGCGGGCCGGCGTACACGGACGCCTCGGGATGGGGTGCCCAGGAGCACTACTCCACCATCCGCTTCCCCGACATCAACGGTGATGGGAAGGCGGACCTGTGCGCCCGGCACAGCGGCGGCATCCAGTGTCACTTCGGCACGGGCACCAGCTTCGTCTACGGCTTCGAAGGTCCCGGCTGGGCGAGCGCCCATGGTTGGAGCGCGGCGGAGCACAACGCCACCATCCAGTACCCGGACATCAACGGTGATGGGAGATCGGATATCTGCGCCCGGCACAGCGGTGGAATGCAGTGCTACCGCAGCACGGGCAATGGCTTCGTGTACGCCTTCGACGGGCCTGCCTACTCCTCCGCGAGCGGCTGGAGTGCGGCACAGCATTACTCGACGATCCAGACCCCCGACATCGACGGTGACGGCAAGGCGGATCTCTGTGCCCGGCACAGCGGCGGAGTCCAGTGCCACCGGAGCCCTGCGGATGGTCTGGAGTTGATGACCTCGGTCCGCAACGCCATGGGGGGCAGCACCACGGTGCAGTACAAGCCTTCTTCGGCCTGGTCCAACACGTACCTGCCATTGGGAGCGGTGCTGCAGACGGTCTCGTCCGTTACGGCGAGTGATGGGCGCGGTGCTTCCTCCACCACGGCTTACAGCTACCAGGGAGGGTTGTGGTCGAGCAGCGAGAGGAGGTTCCTGGGGTTCCGCAAGGTGACGTCGGTGCTGGACGCGGCGGGAAACTACACGGAGACGTACTACCACCAGCACGTGGGGTGCATCAGCAAGCCGGAGGTCACCTACTACCGGAATGCCTCGGGGAGCCTCTTCAAGTACTCCACGTTTGGGTATTCGGAGAGCGCATCGGCGCCCTTCACGTCGTTGATGACGGAGCGGTGGGAGTACGAGTGCAACCTGTCGGCGTCGTGCCGCAGGACGCTGCTGCAGATTGGGTATGACCAGTACGGCAACGGCTACCTGACGTACGAGCACGGGGACTACGACGCGGCGGGAGATGAGCGGACCTCATTGAGAGGGCTGTACCCCAACACGGGAGCGTACGTGGTGGGGCTGCATGCGTACGAGAACATCTACGCGGGCGTTGGGACGAGCGGCACGCTGCTGAAGCAGACGCTGAGCGAGTACGACGGAAACGGGACGTACGCGGCGGCGCCGACGAAGGGGAGGTTGACGAGGCAGAGGGCGTGGAACAACCAGACGGGAGGGTACGTCAACCGGAGCTTCGGGTACGACGCGTGGGGAAACCTGACGTCGGAGACAGACGAGCGTGGCTACACCCGGACGATGGAGTACGACGCCACGTACCACGTGCGGGAGACGAGACGGTGCAACGCGTTGGGCCAGTGCTCGACGAAGACGTGGGACGCGGCACAGGGACTGGTGAAGTCGCAGACGGACATCAACGGCAACGTCACCACGTACACGCACGATGCGCTGGGAAGGCCGGTGAGCACACTGCTGCCGGACGGAAGCACGGAGACGTTCGCGTACCTGGACTGGGGAAACCCCGGGGCGCAGAGGATTCGGCGCACGCTGTCGGACGGAACGGCGGACGGGCTGTGGATGGAGGTGTACGAGGACGGGCTGGGGAGACAGTACAGGACGGTGAAGGAGGGGGGCTACGCCCAGGAGACGCTCTACAGCGATGGCTCCACGAGGGTGTGGAAGAAGTCGGCGCAGTACGGCCCGGGAGAGACGCCGCGCTACCAGGTGTTCTCCTTCGACGGACTGGGACGGCTGCGAACCATCACCAACCCGGACGGGACCCTGGGCCAGAGGGTGTATGGCAATGGGTACGTCACCAGCTACGACGAGCTGAACCGGGAGAAGGTGGTGTGGACGGATGCCTACGGGCAGACGACACAGGTGCGAGAGAAGAACGGCAGCACGTACCAGTACACGACGTACAAGTACGACTTGCTGGGCAACCTGGTGAGGGTGACGGACGCGGCGGGCAACGCGACGACGGTGAGCTGGGACTCGCTGGGACGAAAGCTGGCGGGGTGCGACCCGGACACGGGGTGCAGCAGCTACACGTATGACGAGGCGGGCCACATCCTCACGTACCGTGATGCCAAGGGACAGGTGAGCAGCTTCACCTACGATGTGCTCGGACGGAGGCTCACGAAGACGCTGGCGGACGGAAAGCAGGTGCGGTGGACGTACGACGAGGCGGGACACGGGGCGGGGAAGGGGACACTGACGAGCGTGATGGAGCCGTCTGGCAGCGAGTCGCGCAACTACGACAGTGCCGGGCGTGTGACGTCGCTGACGAAGTGCGTGACGGGTGTTTGCTACACCAGCAGTCAGAGCTACGACGTGGCGGGCCGCCTGGCCCGGGTGACGTACCCGGACGGGGAGGCGGTGACGTATGGCTATGACACGGCGGGCCGGCTGGGCAGCGTGAGTGGCTATGTCAACGCCTTCACCTACAACGGGCGTGGACAACTCCTGACTGCTGCTTACGCCAACGGCACCACGGCGCGCTTCACGTACTCGGACGTGCGGCAGTGGATGACGGAAGCGTCGGTGACGGGCCCCGAGGGGACGCTGTACCAGGCCGGGTACGGTTACGACGCGGGAGGACGGGTGACGAGCATGTCCTCGGCCACCAACTCGTTGTCCAACCTGGGCTATGGGTATGACGCCCTCAACCGCCTTACGAGCGTGACGGGCAACCAGTCACAGGCCTTCAGCTACGACGCGCTGGGCAACATCACCTGGAACTCGCAGGTGGGGAACTACCAGTACGCGGATGGGACGCACCGGCATGCGGCGACGGTGGCGGGAGGAAACACGTACACGTACGACGCCAACGGGCACCTGGTGTCCGGAGGAGGGAGGACGCTGACGTGGGACGCGGACAACCGGTTGGCGAGTGTCACCACGGCCAGCGGCACCACCGCCTTCGCCTATGACGCCACGGGACAGCGAGTGGTGAAGAGCGGCCCCTCGGGCGTGACGCGCTACTTCGGCGCGCTGGTGGAGCTGGGGTCCAGGGGGTTCGCCAAGAACTACTACGCGGGACCGTTGCTGGTGGCTAGACGAGACGCTATCGGCCCCACCTGGTACCACCAGGACCACCTGGGCTCGGTGCGCGCCCTCACCAACCAGGCGGGGCAGAAGGTAGCCAGCTACGACTACTCGGCCTTTGGCGCGACGGTGGCCTCCAGCACCACGGGGGCCCTGGTGGCCAACAGCCGGGGCTACGGCGGACACGAGGTGGACGAGACGGGCCTCGTGTACATGAATGCCCGCTACTACGACCCGCAGCTGGGCCGCTTCATCTCGCCGGACGCGCTGGTGCCGTCCTCGGGCAACCCGCAGGCGCTCAACCGTTACGCGTACGTGTACAACAACCCCATCTCCAACACGGACCCGACGGGACACGTGCCGGTGGTGGCGGCGATTGCCACGGCCGTGAGCGTGGGAGTGGCTACCAGCTTCACCGGGGCGGCCTTCGTCATCTCCGTGGTGGGCGCTGCGACCGTGACAGCGGGCTACGTGCTCAAGGACCCGATGTTGATGAGCATCGGCGGAGTGCTGCTGGGGGCCTCGTCGGCGTATGTGTTTGGAGCGGGATTCCTCGCCGACAAGTTCACAGCACAGGCGGCGTGGGTAGGAGGCTCGGTATCCGCGCTCACCTCACCCGTCAGTCCGTTGGACCCGCAGCTCAAGCAAGCCATTGGTCTGGCCTACACGGCGCAGAGTCTCTTCCATGAGTTCAAACACATGGACGAGAACATCCGGACGGGGGCGGACCAGATGAGGGAGAGGCTGACGGAGCAGGACAGGGCGACAATCCTGGCGCAGAAGCAGGGGAAGCTGGACGGACTGACGGATGCGAACCGGGCGCTGAGGGACAACCCGAGCGCCTGGAAGCCGTGGCAGAGGCAGTACGGAGAGGCGATGGAGCGCATGACGCAGGGTGCTCTCTCCGCGGGAGAGGCCATTGCGCTCAACCCGAGCGGAGGACTGGTGGGGCCGGGAGACGGGTGGATGACGCAGGCGTTGGAAGTCACCACCGGGTGGATTCCGGGAGTGAAGGCCCACGGCGTGCTGCATGACGCGGCGGGCTTCCTGGCTGGCAGGGACGGCTTCGGGGTGGGCCCCGGGTACCTGTACCTGGGCTACAACTTCTTCGGCATGTCGAAGACGTTGCCCATCGCCGGCCAGGTGGAAGGAATTGCCGGTACGGGTGGCAACTCCGTCTCCGCCATCTTCCCTCGTCTGTTCTGAGTAACGGTTAGGTGGTGGGCCCCTCCCGCCGCAGGGGGGCCTGCCCGCTTCGAGTTCAGCGGCACCTGTTGCTGGAGAAGCCATGAGCAATCGATATCCCGGCTCGCAGTCGTGGGCCTTCCTATTACTGACCGGGCTGGTGGGTGGGTCTGCGCTCGCCGAGTCTTCCTCGAATCAATCCGCGTTGGTGGACACGTATTACGGAGCGTTCTCCACCGCGGAGCCGATCGCTGTCCCCATCTTCCATGGGCTGGAGCCGTCGCTGCGACTCTCCTACAGCTCGGCGGGAGGAGGCGGCGCGGCGGGCGTCGGCTGGGGCCTGGAGGGCTTCTCCACCGTTGGACGGGCCAGCTCCGGCAAGGGCGTGCCACGTTATGACGGCAGCGACCTCTTCCTGCTGGACGGGCAGGAGTTGGGGGCGTGCACGGCGGGCAGTCCCAGCCCGAGCTGCACCACGGGTGGCACGCATGCCACCCGTATCGAGAGCTACCAGCGAATCAAGTTCGATGCCGCGGCCAACACCTGGACGGTGTGGCGCAAGGACGGCACGCGCCAGGCCTACGTGCCGCTCTTCCAGACTGCCCACGGCACCTACCGCTGGGGTGTGAGCAGCGTGACGGACACGTCCGGCAACACCGTCAACTATGGCTGGTGGTGTGACGGCAGCCCGGTGCAAGAGTGCTACCCGGACAGCATCAGCTACAACGGCACGCTCGTGAAGCTGTACCGCGAGGCGCGGCCCGATCCGGTCACCTATGGCACTGGCTCCAACATCCTGGGCGCCACCTGGTACCGGCTCAAGACGGTAGATGTGACGACGAGTGGCCGCCGTGTACGGGCCTATCAACTCACGTACACCACGAGCTCCAGCTCCGGGCGCTCGCTCCTGCAGAGCGTGCGGCAGTACGGGAGTGACGCCACGCTGGATGGCGCTGGCACGGTGACGGGCGGCTCGAGCATGCCCGCCACAACACTCGAGTACCAGACGAGCCCGGGTGGCCTCGCCTCCAGTGCCTGGATGACGGACGCCGACCAGATGGACGCCGATAGCTACGACTACGTCGTCACCGGGGACTTCAACGGGGATGGGCGCACGGACATTGCCCAAACCCGCCCGCGCTGGAACGCCTGGAAGGTGCGCCTGTCCACGGGCAATGGCTTCACCAGCCTCCACTGGGGCACGGATGCCGACCTGATGGACGCCGATGGCAACAACTACGTCATCACCGGGGACTTCAACGGAGATGGCAAGACGGACATCGCTCACACCCGTCCCGCCTGGAATGGCTGGAGGATGCGCCTGTCCACGGGCAATGGCTTCACCAGCAGCGCCTGGATGACGGATGTCGACCAGATGGACTCCGATGGCAACAACTACGTCGTCACCGGGGATTTCAACGGGGATGGCAAGACGGACATCGCCCATACCCGTCCGCGCTGGAACGCCTGGAAGGTGCGCCTGTCCACGGGCAATGGCTTCACCAGCCTCCACTGGGGCACGGATATCGACCAGCTGGAGACCGATGGCCACAACCGCGTCGTCACGGGGGACTTCAACGGGGATGGCAAGACGGACATCGCCTATACCCGCCCCCGCTGGAACGCCTGGAAGGTGCGCCTGTCCACGGGCAATGGCTTCAGCAGTCTCCACTGGGGCACGGATATCGACCAGCTGGAGACCGATGGCCACAACCGCGTCGTCACCGGGGATTTCAATGGCGATGGCAAGACGGACATTGCTCATACCCGTCCGCGCTGGAACGCCTGGAAGGTGCGCCTGTCCACGGGCAATGGCTTCACCAGTCTCCACTGGGGCACGGATATCGACCAGATGGAGACCGATGGCTACAACTACGTCCGCACCGGGGACTTCAACGGGGATGGCAAGACGGACATCGCCCATACCCGCCCGCGCTGGAACGCCTGGAAGGTACGCCTGTCCACGGGTAATGGCTTCAACAGCCTCCACTGGGGCACCGACGCGGACATCATGGACGCGGACTCCTACAACCATGTCATTGCGGGCGACCTGGATGGGGATGGCAAGACGGATCTGGCCCATACCCGGCCGTGGTGGAATGGCTGGAGGACTCGCCTGTCCAGTGGCCCGCTCCCGGATCTGCTGAGCGTGGTGCGCAACAGCCTGGGCGGGGTGACTCGCGTGCAGTACAGCTCCTCGAGCGCCTGGTCCAACACGTACCTGCCCGAGGGCTTCATCTTGCAGACGGTCTCGGCCGTCACGCAGGAGGATGGCCGCGGTGCCTCCTCCACCACCCGCTATCAGTACCAGGGAGGGTTGTGGTCGAGCAGCGAGAGGAGGTTCCTGGGATTCCGCAAGGTGACGTCGGTGCTGGACGCGGCGGGAAACTACACGGAGACGTACTACCACCAGCACGTCGGCTGCATCAGCAAGCCAGAGGTCACCTACTACCGGAGCGCCTCTGGCGGCATCTTCAAGTACTCCACGTTTGGGTATTCGGAGAGTGTGTCGGCGCCCTTCACGTCGCTGATGACGGAGCGGTGGGAGTACGAGTGCAACCTGTCGGCCTCGTGCCGTAGGACGCTGCTGCAGATTGGGTATGACCAGTACGGCAACGGCTACCTGACGTACGAACATGGGGACTACGACGTCGCGGGAGATGAGCGGACCTCATTGAGAGGGCTCTATCCCAACACGGGTGCGTACGTGATGGGGCTGCATGCGTATGAGAACATCTACGCGGGCGTTGGGACGAGCGGCACGCTGCTGAAGCAGACCCTGAATGAGTACGATGGCAGTGGGACGTACGCAGCAGCGCCCTCGCGTGGGTTGCTGACACGGCAGCGGAACTGGAACAACCAGACGGGAGGGTACGTCAACCGGAGCTTCGGGTACGACGCGTGGGGAAACCTGACGTCGGAGACGGACGAGCGTGGCTACACCCGGACGATGGAGTACGACGCCACGTACCGCGTGCAGGAGACGAGGCTCTGCAATGCGTTGGGTCAGTGCTCGACGAAGGTTTGGGACGGTGTGTTGGGGCTGGTGAAGTCGCAGACGGACATCAACGGCAACGTCACCACGTACACGCACGACGCCTTGGGAAGGCCGGTGGGGACGCAGTTGCCGAATGGGAGCACGGAGACGTTTGCCTATCTGGACTGGGGAAACCCCGGGGCACAGAGAGTCCGGCGCACGGTGTCGGACGGGACGGGGGACGGGCTGTGGATGGAGGTGTATGAGGACGGGCTGGGCCGGCAATACAAGAAGGTGAAGGAGGGGGGCTTCGTCGAGGAGTCGCTCTACAGCGACGGCTCCATGAGGGTGTGGAAGAAGTCGGCGCAGTACGGCCCGGGCGAGACACCGCGCTACCAGGTGTTCTCTTTCGACGGACTGGGGAGGCTGCGCACCATCACCAACCCGGACGGGACCCTGGGCCAGAGGGTGTATGGCAATGGGTACGTCACCAGCTACGACGAGCTGAACCGGGAGAAGGTGGTGTGGACGGATGCCTACGGGCAGACGACGCAGGTGAGGGAGAAGAACGGGAGCACGTACCAGTACACGACGTACAAGTACGACTTGCTGGGCAACCTGGTGAGGGTGACGGACGCTGCGGGCAATGCGACGACGGTGAGCTGGGACTCGCTGGGACGAAAGCTGGCGGGGTGTGACCCGGACACGGGGTGCAGCAGCTACACGTACGACGAGGCGGGCCACATCCTCACGTACCGTGACGCCAAGGGACAGGTGAGCAGCTTCACCTACGATGTGCTCGGACGGCGGCTCACGAAGACGCTGGCGGACGGAAAGCAGGTGCGGTGGACGTACGACGAGGCGGGACACGGGGCAGGGAAGGGGACACTGACGAGCGTGGTGGAGCCGTCGGGAAGCGAGTCGCGCAACTACGACAGCGCCGGGCGGGTGACGTCGCTGACGAAGTGTGTGACGGGTGTTTGCTACACCAGCAGTCAGAGCTACGACGTGGCAGGCCGCCTGGCCCGGGTGACGTACCCGGATGGGGAGGCGGTGACGTATGGCTATGACACGGTGGGCCGGCTCGGCAGCGTGAGTGGCTACGTCAACGCCTTCACGTACAACGGACGTGGACAACTCCTGACGGCTGCCTACGCCAATGGCACCACGGCGCGCTTCACGTACGCGGACGCGAGGCAGTGGATGACGGAGGCGTCCGTGACAGGCCCCTCCGGCACGTTGTACCAGGCCAGCTACGGGTACGACGCCGGGGGACGGGTGACGAGCACGTCCTCGGCCACCAACCCACTGTCCAACCTGGGCTATGGGTATGACGCGCTCAACCGGCTCACCAGTGTGTCAGGTAACCAGTCGCAAGCCTTCAGCTACGACGCGCTGGGCAACATCACCTGGAACTCGCAGGTGGGGAACTACCAGTACGCGGATGGGACGCACCGGCACGCGGCGACGGTGGCGGGAGGCAACACGTACACGTACGACGTCAACGGGCACCTGGTGTCCGGAGGAGGGAGGACGCTGACGTGGGACGCGGACAACCGGTTGGCGAGTGTCACCACGGCCAGTGGCACCACCGCCTTCGCCTATGACGCCACGGGACAGCGAGTGGTGAAGAGCGGCCCCTCGGGCGTGACGCGCTACTTCGGAGCGCTGGTGGAGTTGGGGTCGAAGGGACTCACCAAGCACTACTACGCGGGCCCGTTGCTGGTGGCCAAGCGCGACGCAGCCGGCCCCACCTGGTACCACCAGGACCACCTGGGCTCGGTGCGGGCACTGACCAACCAGTCCGGGCAGAAGGTGGCCAGCTACGACTACTCGGCGTTTGGCGCGACACTGGCCTCCAGTTCCTCGGTGGCCAACAGCCGAGGCTATGGCGGACACGAGGTGGACGATACGGGCCTCGTCTACATGAATGCCCGCTACTACGACCCGCAGTTGGGTCGCTTCATCTCGCCGGACGCGCTGGTGCCGTCTTCGGGGAACCCGCAGGCGCTCAACCGCTATGCGTACGTGTACAACAACCCCATCTCCAACACGGACCCGACGGGACACGTGCCAGTGGTTGCGGCGATTGCCACGGCTGTGAGCGTGGGAGTGGCCACCGGCTTCACCGGAGCCGCCTTCGTCATCTCCGTCGTGGGCGCTGCGACCGTGACGGCGGGCTACGTGCTCAAGGACCCGACGCTGATGAGCATCGGCGGAGTGCTGCTGGGGGCCTCATCCGCGTATGTGTTTGGAGCCGGATTCCTGGGAGACAAGCTCACTGCTCAGGCGGCATGGGCAGGAGGCACCGTCTCGTCGCTCACCTCACCTGTCAGTCCGCTGGATTCCAATCTCAAGCAGGCCATTGGCTGGGCCTACACTGCGCAGAGCCTCTTCTACGAGTTCAAGCACTTGGATGAGAACATCAAGAAGGGAGCGGAGAAGCTGCGCGAGAAGTTCTCCGACCAGGAACTAAGGGCGCTCGAGGCCCAGAGGGACGCCCTGGTGAAGGAAGGCAAGCTGGTGGCGGCCGAGCGGTCCACGTGGAAGCCGTGGCAGAAGCAGTACGGCGAGGCGATGGAGATTGCCACGGGAGGTGCGCTGAAGGCAGGAGAGGCCATTGCGCTCAACCCCACGGGAGGCCTGGTGGGGCCCGACGGAGGTCTCCTCACGCAGGTGCTGGACGTGGCCACCGGTTGGATTCCCGGAGTGAGGGCGCACGGCGTACTGCACGACGCGGGAGGCTTCCTGGTGAACAACTTCAAGATCGGCCCTGGCTACCTGTACGTAGGCCCCGCTGGTTCGGCCACGTACAACTTCCTGGGCTTGAAGAACACCTTCCCGGGCGCCGGGCAGGTGGAGGGCCTGACCGGCACGGGAGGCCAGTCCGTCTCCGCGCTCTTCCCGCGTCTGTTCTGAGTAGCTGTCAGGGGGTGGGTCCCTCTCGCCGCGAGAGGGGCTCACTTGTTTTGAAACCAGCGGCATCCGTAGCTGGAGAATTCATGAGCAATCGATATTCCGGCCCCACGTCGTGGGCCTTCCTATTCCTATCCGGGCTGGTGGGCGGGTCCGCGCTGGCAGAGGCGCCCTCGAACCAGACCCAGTCTGTGGACACGTATTACGGGGCGTTCTCCACCTCGGAGCCGATCGCCGTCCCGGCCTTCCATGGACTGGAGCCCTCGCTGAGGCTCACCTACAGCTCGACGGGCGGCAGCGGTGTCGCGGGAGCGGGTTGGAGTCTGGAGGGCTTCTCCACCATCGTCCGGGCCAGCCCCGGCAAGGGCACGCCGCGCTATGACGGAGCGGACCTGTTCGTGCTGGACGGGCAGGAGCTGGTGGCATGCACGGCGGGCAGTCCGAGCCCGAGCTGCACCACGGGAGGCACGCACGCCACCCGTATCGAGAGCTACCAGCGAATCAAATACGACGCCGCGGCCAACACCTGGACGGCGTGGAACAAGGATGGAACGCGCAGAAGCTATGCGCCGCTCTTCCAGACCTCGCACGGCACCTACCGCTGGGGCATGAGCAGCGTGACGGACACGTCCGGCAACACCGCCAGCTATGGCTGGTGGTGCGACGGCAGCCCGGCCCTGGACTGCTACCCGGACAGTGTCAGCTACAACGGCACGGTGGTGCGCCTGTACCGCGAGGCGCGGCCGGATGTCTCCACCTTCGCCAATGGCTCCAGCACGCTGGGCACCACGCGCTATCGGCTCAAGTCGGTGGACGTGGTGACGGGCGGCAGCCGCGTGCGAGCCTACAAGCTCTCGTACACGGCCAACGCGTCCACTGGGTTGTCGCTGCTGGCGAACGTGCAGCAGTTTGGCCGTGACGCGACGCTCGATGGCACCGGTACGGTGACGGGCGGTAGCGCGTGGCCGGCCTCTTCCTTCTCCTATGACTCCGCCGGGCTCGGGCTTGCTTCGGCGGCGCTTCCTCCCTCCGGAATGTGGTCTCGCCTGTGGGATGGGGCCTCGGCGGGATGGCCGTCGGGTGGTCCGAGCGACGGAGGCGTGCGGTACGGCGATTTCGACGGCGATGGTCGCCAGGACGCCCTGTGGATGATGTGGGAGTGCAAGGGGTGGTTCGGCAGCGGATGCGAGGCCCACCGAGAGCTGTGGCTCAACAAGGTGACGGGCTGGGTGGCCGGCGCGCTGCCCCCCACCGGTGGCTACTTCGCGCTCAACGATGGCTCGTCCCTCGTGGATGGCGGGCTCCGGGTGGCGGATGTCAACGGAGACGGCAAGTCGGACCTGCTGTGGTCACTGTGGGAGTGCACCGGTTGGTACGGCGAGGGCTGTCAGGCGCACCGCGAGACGTGGCTGTCGACGGGCAGCGGCTGGGTGGCGGGTGCGGCGCCGCCGGGTGGTGGCTACTTCGCGCTGAACGACAGTGCCAGCCAGGGTGATGGGGGGCTGCAACTCGCGGACGTCAACGGCGACGGCAAGTCGGATCTGGTGTGGTCGCTGTGGGAGTGCAATGGCTGGTATGGCGCTGGCTGCCAGGGACACCGCGAGACGTGGCTGTCGACGGGCAACGGCTGGGTGGCGGGCGCGGCGCCGCCGGGCGGCGGCTACTTCGCGATGAATGATGGGGCGGGCCGGATGGATGGAGGCCTGAGGCTCGCGGACATCAACGGAGATGGGAAGGCGGACCTGCTGTGGTCGCTATGGGAGTGCGTTGGTTGGTACGGCGCAGGCTGCCAGGCGCACCGCGAGACGTGGCTGTCGACGGGCAGCGGCTGGGTGGCGGGCGCGGCTCCGGCGGGCGGTGGCTACTTCGCGATGAACGACGGGGCGGGAATGATGGACGGAGGCCTGCGGCTCGCGGACACCAACGGAGACGGGAAGACGGACCTGGTGTGGTCGCTGTGGGAGTGCAACGGCTGGTACGGCGAGGGTTGCCAGGGACACCGCGAGACGTGGCTGTCGACGGGCAATGGTTGGGCGGTGGGCCCGGCCCCGGCGGGTGGTGGCTATTTCGTGATGAGCGATGGGGCGGGCAAGGGGGATGGAGGCCTGCGGCTCTCGGACGTCAATGGTGACGGCAGGTCGGACCTGGTGTGGTCGCTGTGGGAGTGCAACGGCTGGTATGGCGAGGGCTGCCAGGCGCACCGCGAGACGTGGCTGTCGACGGGGAATGGCTGGGCGGCGGGCGTGGCGCCTGGGACCGGTGGCTACTTCGCCCAGTGGGATGGTGAGGGAAAGGGCTCGGCAGGGCTCGAGCTCGTGGACCTGGACGGTGACGGCGGCGAGGATCTGCTGTGGCAACTCTGGGAGTGCGCGAGCTGGTTTGGCGCTGGCTGTCAGGGACACAAGGAGGCCGTGCGGTACACGGCCGGGCGCAACCTCTTGATCTCGATGGCCAACGGCTTGGGAGGGACAACGACGGTGGCGTACACCCCGTCCTCGGCCTGGTCCAACACATACCTGCCCGTGGGAGCGGTGCTGCAGACGGTCTCGTCTCTGAATAACTGCGACGGGCGGGGCAACTGCTCTCAGACGCGCTACCAGTACCAGGGAGGGCTGTGGTCGAGCAGCGAGAGGAGATTCCTGGGGTTCCGCAAGGTGACGTCGGTGCTGGACGCGGCGGGAAACTACACGGAGACGTACTACCACCAGCACGTGGGGTGCATCAGCAAGCCGGAGGTCACCTACTACCGGAGCGCTTCGGGAGGACTCTTCAAGTACTCCACGTTTGGGTATTCGGAGAGCGCATCGGCGCCCTTCACGTCATTGATGACGGAGCGGTGGGAGTATGAGTGCAACCTGTCGGCGTCGTGCCGCAGGACGCTGCTGCAGATTGGGTATGACCAGTACGGCAACGGCTACCTGACGTACGAGCACGGGGACTACGACGTCGCGGGAGACGAGCGGACCTCATTGAGAGGGCTCTATCCCAACACGGGAGCGTACGTGGTGGGGCTGCATGCGTATGAAAACATCTACGCGGGGATTGGGACGGGAGGGACGCTGCTGAAGCAGACGCTGAGCGAGTACGACGGAAACGGGACGTACGCGGCGGCGCCGACGAAGGGGAGGCTGACGAGGCAGAGGGCGTGGAACAACCAGACGGGAGGGTATGTCAACCGGAGCTTCGGGTACGACGCGTGGGGAAACCTGACGTCGGAGACGGACGAGCGTGGCTACACCCGGACGATGGAGTACGACGCCACGTACCACGTGCAGGAGGCGAGGCGGTGCAACGCGTTGGGCCAGTGCTCGACGAAGACGTGGGATGCGGCACAGGGACTGGTGAAGTCGCAGACGGACATCAACGGCAACGTCACCACGTACACGCACGATGCGCTGGGGAGGCCGGTAAAGACGCAGCTGCCGGACGGGAGCACGGAGGCGTTCGCGTACCTGGACTGGGGAAACCCCGGAGCGCAGAGGATTCGGCGCACGGTGTCGGACGGGACGGGGGACGGGCTGTGGATGGAGGTGTACGAGGACGGGCTGGGGAGACAGTACAGGACGGTGAAGGAGGGGGGCTACGCCCAGGAGACGCTCTACAGCGACGGCTCCACGAGGGTGTGGAAGAAGTCAGCGCAGTACGGCCCGGGAGAGACGCCGCGCTACCAGGTGTTCTCATTCGACGGACTGGGGCGGCTGCGAACCATTACCAACCCGGACGGGACCCTGGGCCAGAGGGTGTATGGCAATGGGTACGTCACCAGCTACGACGAGCTGAACCGGGAGAAGGTGGTGTGGACGGATGCCTACGGGCAGACGACACAGGTGCGAGAGAAGAACGGGAGCACGTACCAATACACGACGTACAAGTACGACTTGCTGGGCAACCTGGTGAGGGTGACGGACGCTGCGGGCAATGCCACGACGGTGAGCTGGGACTCGCTGGGACGAAAGCTGGCGGGGTGTGACCCGGACACAGGGTGCAGCAGCTACACGTATGACGACGCGGGCCACATCCTCACGTACCGGGATGCCAAGGGGCAGGTGAGCAGCTTCACGTATGACGTGCTGGGGCGGCGGCTCACCAAGACGCTGGCGGATGGGAAGCAGGTGCGGTGGACGTACGACGAGGCGGGACACGGGGCAGGGAAGGGGACGCTGACGAGCGTGGTGGAGCCGTCGGGCAGTGAGTCGCGCAACTACGACAGCGCTGGGCGAGTGACGTCGCTGACGAAGTGCGTGACGGGTGTTTGCTACACCAGCAGTCAGAGCTACGACGTGGCAGGCCGCTTGGCCCGGGTGACGTACCCGGACGGGGAGGCGGTGACGTATGGCTATGACACGGCGGGCCGGCTCGGCAGCGTGAGTGGCTATGTCAACGGCTTCACGTACAACGGACGTGGCCAGTTGTTGTCAGCCGCCTACGCCAACGGCACCACGGCGCGCTTCACGTACGCGGACGCGAGGCAGTGGATGACGGAGGCGTCGGTGACGGGCCCCTCCGGCACGCTGTACCAGGCCGGTTATGGCTACGACGCGGGAGGACGGGTGACGAGCATGTCCTCGGCCACCAACTCGTTGTCCAACCTGGGTTATGGGTATGACGCCCTCAACCGCCTTACGAGCGTGACGGGCAACCAGTCACAGGCCTTCAGCTACGACGCGCTGGGCAACATCACCTGGAACTCGCAGGTGGGGAACTACCAGTACGCGGATGGGACGCACCGGCACGCGGCGACGGTGGCGGGAGGAAACACGTACACGTACGACGCCAACGGGCACCTGGTGTCCGGAGGAGGGAGGACGCTGACGTGGGACGCGGACAACCGGTTGGCGAGTGTCACCACAGCCAGTGGCACCACCGCCTTCGCCTATGACGCCACGGGACAGCGAGTGGTGAAGAGTGGCCCCTCGGGCGTGACGCGCTACTTCGGAGCGCTGGTGGAGTTGGGGTCGAAGGGACTCACCAAACACTACTATGCGGGCCCGTTGCTGGTGGCCAAGCGCGACGCAACCGGCCCCACTTGGTACCACCAGGACCACCTGGGCTCGGTGCGTGCCCTCACCAACCAGGCCGGGCAGAAGGTGGCCAGCTACGACTACTCGGCGTTTGGCGCGACGCTGGCCTCCAACTCCTCGGTGGCCAACAGCCGGGGCTACGGCGGACACGAATCGGACGAGACGGGCCTCGTGTACATGAATGCCCGCTACTACGACCCGCAGTTGGGTCGCTTCATCTCGCCGGACGCGCTGGTGCCGTCCTCGGGGAACCCGCAGGCGCTCAACCGTTACGCGTACGTGTACAACAACCCCATCTCCAACACGGACCCGACGGGACACGTGCCGGTGGTGGCGGCGATTGCCACGGCTGTGAGCGTGGGAGTGGCCACCAGCTTCACCGGAGCCGCCTTCGTCATCTCCGTGGTGGGAGCGGCTACGGTCACCGCCGGCTACGTGCTCAAGGACCCGATGTTGATGAGCATTGGCGGAGTGCTGCTGGGGGCCTCGTCTGCGTATGTGTTTGGAGCGGGATTCCTCGCCGACAAGTTCACAGCACAGGCGGCGTGGGTAGGAGGCTCGGTATCCGCGCTCACCTCACCCGTCAGTCCGTTGGACCCGCAGCTCAAGCAAGCCATTGGTCTGGCCTACACGGCGCAGAGTCTCTTCCATGAGTTCAAACACATGGACGAGAACATCCGGACGGGGGCGGACCAGATGAGGGAGAGGCTGACGGAGCAGGACAGGGCGACAATCCTGGCGCAGAAGCAGGGGAAGCTGGACGGCCTGACGGATGCGAACCGAGCGCTGAGGGACAACCCGAGCGCCTGGAAGCCGTGGCAGAGGCAGTACGGAGAGGCGATGGAGCGCATGACGCAGGGTGCTCTCTCCGCGGGAGAGGCCATTGCGCTCAACCCGAGCGGAGGACTGGTGGGGCCGGGAGACGGGTGGATGACGCAGGCGTTGGAAGTCACCACCGGGTGGATTCCGGGAGTGAAGGCCCACGGCGTGCTGCATGACGCGGCGGGCTTCCTGGCTGGAAAGGATGGCTTCGGGGTGGGCCCCGGGTACCTGTACCTGGGCCACAACTTCTTCGGCATGTCGAAGACGTTGCCCATCGCCGGCCAGGTGGAAGGCATTGCCGGCACTGGCGGCAACTCTGTCTCCGCCATCTTCCCTCGTCTGTTCTGAGAGGGGAGCCGTATCCCGGAGGGCCCCCACCACTTCAGGGTGGGGGCTCTTCACCCGGGCGTGTTTCCGGTTGCGCTCAGCGTGAGACGAACCGCCCGGTGACGCCCTTCGGGAGGACCACGCCGAAGAAGAACCCTTCCTCGAAGGGTTCCGTCGAGTCGACGTGGACCTTCGTGCGAGCGGCGATCGTCGCGAGCGCCGTCTGCAGGAACACCATGGAGAACGCGGCTCCCACGCACTCGCGCGGGCCCCGTCCGAACGGGAAGAAGTGACCGCTGCCGAGCGGGTCGCGCGCCACTCCGCCGTCCAGCCATCGGGAGGGATCGAAGGTATCCGGGTGGGTCCAGTGGCTGGGATCCCGATGCAGGTGCTGGTTCGAGATCATGAGCGTCGTGCCCGCGGGCAGGGTGACGCCGGCGAGCTTCACGTCGTTGGTCGGCGTGCGCGTGAAGATGCGGACCGCGGGAAGGATCCGCAGCGACTCGTACGCGACGGCCTCGATCCAGTGCGCGTTGCGCAGCCGCTCGAAGGTCAGCTTCTCCCGGGCCAGCTCGGCGGCCTCGGCCGCGAGACGCTGCTCGGCCTCGGGGTGCTTCTGGAGCTGGTGGTACGCGCCGACCAGGGTGGTGCTCGACGAGAAGACGCCGCCGAAAAAGACATGTCCGAGGACGTGCGCGAGCACCTCGTCGTTGATGCCGGGCACCTCGCGCAGCGTCCTCGACAGCAGGTCGGCCGCGTCCGGGTTGGGGGCCTGTCGCGCCTTGCGGACCCGCTCGGCGAAGTGCCCGTAGAAGCGCTCCCGGGCGGCCTCGAAGCCCTTGGGCGGCGAGACGAACCTCAAGGGCAGCTTCGCCTGGATTCGATTGTCAGCGCCCTTCGCGAGCAGCATCCAGTCTTCGAACACGGAATCCGGGAGCGTCTCGCCAACCGAGGCGACCGCGAAGGCGTCGAACGTCATCCGGCGCAGCACGGGAGTGAGCTCGATGGGCGCGCCGTCGAGGGACTCCACGGACCGGGCGACCGCCGCCTGCATCGGGCCCACCTGGGCGGCCAGCCAGTCCCCGAACCACGGCTGCTCGAAGGGATCTGCCCGGCGCTTGGCGGCCCAGTCCTCGCTCTGCTTCGCGATGAAGAGCGCGTGGTGCGTCGTGGAGGGCTTGATCTCCTCACTGACCGAGCCCTTCTCGAACTCCATCCGGCGCGAGACGAGCACCTGCTCGATGAGGTCGGGGTCGTTGAGCACCAACGCCGGATTGCCCAGCATCCAGATCAGGGTGACGCCCCCATACTCGCGTCCGTACCGCGCGCAGACGTCCCAGGCGGGGAGGCCCTCGAGGAAATCCCCGGCGGTGCCGAGGATGCCCGGTTGCGGCCCGGGGAGGCTCGCCAGCGCCTTGCGCCTGGCCCCAAAGAACAGGTTGAACACGCTTCGAGACAACAGGTTCGGCACGAGAGAGCTCCTCGGGAATTCCGGTGTGGCGCAGCCACGGGATGAGCAGGTGGATCAGACAGTGATTCCGCAGGGAATCCTGTCGGGTTGCAGGACGGTGTAGGGCACCTCGCTCTTCGCGTTGCGGGCCTTCACCGCGTCGAGCTGGGTGCGCAACCTCTCCTGGAACCGCTGCTGGAGCGCGGCCAGCCCGGGCTCCTTGAAGTACTCCTCGCGCCACCCGCCCTCGTGGAGCAGGTACTCCTCGTCATCGCCGAAGCTGGCGAGCGCCCGTCCGATGGCGACCTGCCACATCGTCTGGGATTTGGTGGGGATCATCTCGACGATGTCGTCAGGGCCGAGCACTCCCTTCTTCCTGGGCGGCTCCCTGCGCATGCACAGCGGCGCGTTCGGCACGAAGGCGTAGTGCTCGTACTGGAGGTAGTTCACCGCGGCGTGCTGGACGCTGCCCGAGAAGATGACGGTGGTGAGGATGTCCACGAGATCCGCGACGCGCGTCAGTTGCGTGCAGGGCAGCTTGTCGGCGGGCAGTCCCCGCTCGGTGAGGTCGGCCCACCACGCCTGCATCTCGGCGTCAGCCACGAGATCAGCGTCGGACTTGTAGAAGTGACCGAGCACGCCGCCGACGTACTCCTCGATGGCATCCCACAGCGGCAGCGCGTCATCCCGGTAGGGGTAGTAGGGAAGGATCGCCGGGTCGAGGACGCCGCGGCGCTCGAAGTCCAGTCGGGGCTTGTTGTCCGCCAGCTTCCAGCGGAGGTAGCCCTTCTGGCCCAGCTTGATGTGACCCTGGTCGGGGCCGCCGGTGGCGATGAAATCGTCGAACACGCCGCCCTTGTCGAGCAGGCCCTTGCGCGCCCCATCGTTGATGGCGAGGGTGTACCGGAAGTGGCGGCGCAGCAGCTTGTAGACGGGGTGCGGATCCGGGAGGTTGCGCATCGTCGCCATGACGAACGGCTCCACCACGAAGTGCGTCCGGATCGCGTGCGTGACCATCTGGTGGGTGTTGCCCTCGCTGCAGCGCAGGTAGATCTTCGCGGCGAGCCAGTCGTACTCGGAGTCATTCGGGGTGAACACCGGAGCCTGCGCGGGGTCGCGGCCGAGCTGGATCGCAATCGGCCGGAGCTGGCGGGTGTCGTCGAGGTACAGGAGGCCCCGGGCCGCGGGCGCCCAGCGCCGCTCCTCGACGCCCTCCTCGTCGACCTTCCGGAACATCGGGATGTCTTCGAGGATCTCGAAGTCGAGCAGGAAGACCCGCTTCGCCGCGAGCGTCTGGGCCAGCGAGCTGCCCGGCGAGAGGAGTCCGCGGACGTCTCCGTCCGTGAGCGGCATCCCGTCCGGCAGGGCGGTGATGAGCTTGATGTGGACCGGGTTGACTCCCTGGACGGCCTGGCGCGCGAACTCGTAGTCGTCCTGCCAGCGCTGGGCGAGCTTGGGGATCTCCAAGTGCTTGAAGAGGTTGAGGGTGTCCACCAGCCCATTCCAGGCGTTGGTCAGCACGGGCATGTGCAGCTTGAGCGTGGTGATCGTCTTGGCGATGACGGCCGTGTAGCTTCCTTCCGTCAGGCCCCGGTAGAGCTCGTCCTTCGGGAGCGGCTGCTGCTCGCTGATGTCGAGCGTGCCGGGCAGGCCGGCGGTCGCCTCGGCGGGGCGCCAGGGGTACATCTGCCGGCGGTTCTCGAGCTGCGCGCGGCGGGCGAGCATCTCCCGTTCGTGCTGCACGTGCTGCGGGAGCCGCGCCGTGCCCACGAGGACCTCGGCCGTCGAGTTGCTCAGGACCCAGCGGAAGTGGGGGAAGTACCAGCTCTTCTCCCCGGAGGTGATCTCGGCGGAATCGAGGAGCCAGTCGGCCGTGAGGCCCTTGGTATTGGTGAAGCGGAGCGCGAGCAGCTCGCCGAGCTCCTGGGTCACGAGCTCGAAGGTGTCCACCGACCCGGCCTCGAAGTCGTTGTGGAAGCGCTTGTCCAGCTTGTGCTGCTCGCTCTCACCGTGCGTGCCGATCAGGACGACGCTGATCTCACCATCCGTTCCCGCTCCGAGCCGGTCGCTCGTGCGGATCGTGATCTTGTACTCGACGCTCATTGAATCCTCTGTGCTGAATGCTTCCTACCGTAGGACGGCTGATCGGCATGCGACAAGCCAGCCGCTCGCCGCAACTCCGTGGCAGGATCCTCTCAATTTCGAAGAATCACCGCCTGGTTCCGGAGCGTCTCCGCTCTTTGGTACCTTGCCCGTGGCATGAGCGCCACCCCCCCTTGCACCTTCAGTGACAGCGGTTTCGAGGCGCTCTGCCGGGAGCTGGGGAGATGCGTACCACGCTGCGCCGCTTGATGTCGGCCATGGGCCTCGCTGCTCGGGATGCCGAGCCAGAGCTTCTCGAGCCCGCGGAGCTGGCCAGGTGGTACTCGAGTCTAGGCCCCGACGAGCGCGCCGCCGTCAGCCGCGAGCTGGCCTCGCGTGTTCGTGCGCCCCGGGCCAGGCGCGACCCCGCAACGCTGCCCGCCGTCGCCACCGGACGGCTCATCTTCGAGCAGGACGGTCCTCAGGGCCCCATTCCGCTGCACCACCTCAAGGTCGAGCTATGGGATCGGGATCCGGGTGCTCCGGACGACTTCCTGGGCGAGGGCTTCACGGACAGTGATGGGTCCTTCACCATCCGCTACGATCCCGCCGACGCGGGTGTGGGAGATCTGCCGGACCTGGAGCTTCGCTTCTTCGAGCCCCAGCACACCTTTCGCAAGGACGGGCGGGTGGTGGAGTCCTGGCGGCGCATTGGCTCGCAACGTGGCCCCGACGATCACGGCGGGCTGCACTACGACTTCGGCACCCTCCGGCTGCCCTACTGGGAATACGATCCGTCAACGCCCTTGGCGCGGTTGCTTGTCACCGAGGAGGGCACCCCGCCAACGGCCTACGCCCCGGGGCGTTCCATGGCGATGCTGAAGGCGGTGGCGCCCATCGAGCTCGTCAAGCGCCGGCATCTGCTGCAGATCCGTCTCGGTCAGGCCCCCAGCGTGGCCTCGGTGCAGGCCGACTACCCCGAGACGATGACCGTCCGCATGGAGCGGGAGTCACCGGGCTCCTCCCGCAGCGATGCCTTCTTTGGCGAGCGGCTGCTCAACGGCATGTTCGCGACGGTCATGGATCGAGATCCCGAAGTGCCTGGCGATGCCACGGCCTTCCGGCTCTATTTCCCCTGGAACGCCTACGAGCAGGATGGCCTTCGCTGTCTGCCCGATGTCGACGTGCGGCTGCGGCTGGTGGATGGCCGGATACTGCCTGTGCGCATCATCCTGGGGCTGCGGGAGCCGGGAGCGATGGCGCCCGGCTCGCCGGTCACACGCCGGACCTTCACGCCGGCGGATGGCGCCCTTTGGGAGGCCGCCAAGCGCATGGCTCGGGTGAGTGCGACGCTGGACACCGAGCTGGGCAATCACCTCGGGCAGTGCCACCTCAACGTTGAGCAGTACTCCATCGCCGCGCACCGCAACCTGCGGCGCAACCCTCTCCGCTGGTTGCTCCTGCCTCACCTGCGAGAAGTGGTGCTGATCAATCACTCGGCCAGCAGCTTCCTGGTCGGACCGAATGGCTACATCACCCGCGCCAGTGCGTTGACCGAGCGGAGTGTGGAAACGCGGCTACAGCACCTGATGGGCAGCTACGACTGGAAGGGCTTCGCGCCCGCGGCGCCTGTGTGCGAGGCGCATCGCTACGCTCATGCTGCGCAGCTGTTCTGGAAGCTGCTCGGGGAGCACGTGGACGCCTTCTTCGCCGAGCATGGCAGCGCGGTGGAGGCCGAATGGCGGGAGGTGCGGCGCTTCTCGGACGAGCTCGTGGCCCACTCGGCACCGGCCTTCGTGTGCCGCTATCTGCGGGCGCGGGTGGCGGGAAAGGAGGCTCCATGGTTCGTGCGCTCCGAGCGCATGGAGCTGGACGCGAAGGTCGCCGAGCCGCCCCCTCGGGCCGTCAGTGCGGTGACTCATACGGACGTGCCCCAGCCCGGCGAGTTGGACGCGCTCAAGCAGCTCTGCCGTTACGTCATCTTCTTCGCGACCTTCCGGCACGCCTGGGCCAACAACCTTCAGTGGGAAGACGCTGGCGAGGTCCTGTACTCGAGCCTGGGGCTGCGCTGGGGGAAGGGTGGGGTGCTGGTGGCTGAGGACGACCCAGACGTTGCCCCACCGCCGGACGAGGCCACGGAGATGCTGTGGATCTCCTGGATGCTGTCCAAGACCAACTACGGCTTCATCCTGAACAACGAAGAGGACGACTTGCATCCGCGGCTCGTGGAGCTGCTCCGCGCTCGTGCCGCCGAGTTCGCCGCGCTGGGCCTGGACGTCAGGACGATCAGCTCCCGCATCAACATCTGAGCGGTCTCCATCACTGGTGTGAGCGCTGGCGTGGCCGTCACATGACGCGCTGCATGGTAATCCGGGTTTGCAAATACTCCTCTCGTGGACACCCGCTCAGTCCTGGAGATGCGTGTCATGCTCTCAGTCCGTCACACGGCTTTTGCGCTCTTGATGGCGCTCGTCTTCGTCCCCGGTGTCCCGGCGCACGCGCACACCGCCATCGTCAAGGTCGACGGCCGGTGGCAACTCCAGGTGGACGGGAAGCCCTACGTGGTCCGCGGCGTCACCTTCAGCGGAAGCAGCAGCTCCGCGGCCTACGAACAGGACTGCGCGCGCCTGTCCTCCCTCGGCGTGAATACGCTTCGCACCTGGGGAACTGGGACCGAGACGCGGGCGTTGCTCGACGCCGCGCACAAGCACGGGCTGAAGGTTCTCGTCGGACTCTGGCTTCGCCAGGGGCGTCCTGGTGCCGAGAGTGACGACTCCTTTGATTACATCCGCGACACCCGGGGCATGAAGAAGCAGCTGGCGGATACGCTCGCCCAGGTTCGCTACTTCAAGGACCACCCCGCGGTGCTCGCCTGGGGCATCGGCAACGAGGTGCTGCTCAACTCGCCCAATGACGCGGCAAAGGAAGCCTACGCGCGATTTCTGGAGCAGGTCGTCAAGGAAGTGAAGAAGCTCGATGCCAGCCACCCCGTCCTCTCCGTCGATGCGTGGACCTTTGGCGTGCCGTGGTGGGAGAAGTACACGCCGTCTCTCGATGCCTACGGCATCAATGTCTACGGCGGTGGCATCCACGTGCTTCCTGGCGAGCTCGCGAAGGCCGGCGTGGTCAAGCCGTGGCTCATCACCGAGTTCGGTCCGCAGGGAGAGTGGGACGCCCCCAAGGACACGAACGGTGTCCCGCGCGAGCCGGCGGACACGGAGAAATACGCCACCATCGTCGATGGGTGGCGGAATGCCCTCACTCCTCACCTCCAGGAGGGACGCTGCCTGGGGCTGTTCGTCTTCAACTACAGCGCGTCGTTCGACCACACCGGGCTCTGGCTTGGCATGTTGTCGGGCAGCTCGACCCGGCCTGCGTGGCATGCGGTGCGCGAGGCCTATACCGGTCAGAAGCCCGCTACGCCGCTGCCCACCGTGGCCCACCTCACCGTGGGCTCCGTGAAGCAGGAGGCGTCCGGTACCTGGGCCGAGGTCCAAGTAGAGGCGAAGGACGCGGCGGGAACACCGCTCGAGGTCTCCTTCGCCTACAACTTCCGTGGTGCTCCCACGCGCCACGAGCGTGACGAGGTGGTGCGGCTCCAGGCCCGTCCCAGCCCCACGTCCGGCTCCTGGCTCGTACGCATGCCCTCCGTGAAGGGCTCCATCAAGCTCTACGCGCTCGCGAAGGACAGTGCAGGCAACCTCGTGGCCGCGACCACCTCCGTCGCCCTGCCGCTCACCCGATAGAGGCCGTCCCGTCGGCTCTGGCCTCGGGTACCGACTACCCGGCGACCGAATTGTTGGCGAAATTAGGTCGGTTGACCTATATTTTCCCCATGAGCTCTCGGGAATCCATTGTGAAGGACACCTTGCGGTACGACCCCGAAGGGGCCGTGGTGCTCGCTGGAGGGTATGGAGTCGTCGGCGGTGAGGTGGCTCGGATGCTTCAGGCCCGTCATCCCTCGCTGCCAAAGGTGCTGGCCGGGCGTACTCCGTCTCGGGGCGAAGCCCTGGCGGCGGAGGTGGGAGCGTCACTCCAGGTGATGGACCTCGCGGGCTCGGCCCCGCTCGACTTCTCCGCACGTGCCGTCGTCGCGCTGGTGAACGATTCCTCGGACCGCCTGCTGCGTGCATGCCTTCGGGCAGGCATTCCCTTCGTGGACATCACCCGCTGGACGGTGCGCGTACAGCAGGCGCTGGCGCTGGTGGCGGTGGAGCCACCCCGAGCCCCTGTCGTCTTCGCCTCCGGGTGGATGGCGGGCGTCGTCTCGCTCGTGGGCGCGGCGCTCGCGCGGGAGTTGGGGGGCGCCTCGGCCGTCGAGACCTCGATTCTCTATGACCTGGCCGACCGAGCGGGTGAGGACTCAATCGAGTTCATGGACCGCATGCACGTCCCCTTCGAAGTGACGGAGGAGGGGGCGCGCCGGGTGGTGGAGCCACTGACCGAAGCGCGCCGGGTTGAGTTCGCGGGCCGGTACCGCCGGGTGGTTCGGCTCGACACGCCCGAGCAACTCACGCTCCCCCTGGTGCTCGGTGCGAGGACGGTCTCCACACGCATCGGCTTCACGGACGAGTCGGCCACGCTCTCGCTCCAGGCCGCCCAGGGGTTGGGCCTCTTCCACCTGCTTCGAGGGGACCGTTTCCGAGGCCTGCGCCGCGCCTTGTTGCATGGCTCCGGCAAGGGGGGGCAGGCCGTGGTCCGTATCGATGTCTCCACCGGCGGAGCGTCGCGCACGGCCATGCTGGTGGATGCACGAGGGCAGGCTCACTTGACCGCGGCCGGTGCCACCCTGGCGCTGGAGCGTGCACTCGGGCTGGATGGAGATGCTCCTCCTCGGGGGGTCGCTTTCCCGGAGCAGGCCCCATCTCCTGGGCGGGTGCTTGCCGCATTGCGCTCCCTTGGGGTGGAGCTCGTGGTCCAGACTGGCGCGGACGCGACGAGGCGGGCGGCGTGAGCACGCGCGGCGCCTCCAGCAAGGGGCAGGAGCGGCGCGAGGCCGTCCTCGATGCGGCGGAACGGCTGCTCGTAGACGAGGGGCACGGGGCCCTCACGATGCGTGGGGTGGCCCAGCGGGCCGGCATCCGGCTGGGCAACCTGCAGTACTACTTTCCCACCAGCGAGGAGCTGGTGCAGGCCCTGCTCGCGCGTGTCTTGGAACGGGCGACGGCACGGCTCGAGGAGCGGATGGGGCTGGCGGGCAATCCAGCCGAGGCGCTCGACGCGGCGTTGGACTCCTTGTTGGAGGATCAGCTGAACCCCGATAGCTACCGGCTCTTCTACGACCTGTGGGCACTGGCGGCGCGGGAGCCCGCCATTGCCGCGGAGCTTCGGGCCTTCTACGCGCGCTACGTCGACAGGACAGAGGAGCTGCTGGTCAATGCAGCTCCGGGGTTGCCCCGCGCGGAGGCACGCGTGCGAGCGGAGCTCCTGGTGGCGCTGCTGGAGGGGCTCTCGCTCTTCCGGTCCGGAACGGTGGGGGCGCCCGATAAACGGGTGGAAGCCGGGCTGCGGCGGATGGTGTCCGGCCTCATCGCGGGAAGCGTGTCAGCTCAGCCCAGGAGATGATCGCCGAGCAGATAGCCGACAGTCATTGCCAGCACCAGCAGCGAGCCTTGCAGTTTCGGCGGTGCGGGCAAGGGGATGTCGAGCAGGCGGCAGCCGGCACCGATAGCCAACGCCAGGACAGGACCGACCATGAGCTCCATCATGTGCGCGTCTCCTTGGTATCACCGCTGGGCCCGCCGCAGTTGTTGCGGTGATGCGCAGGGTGCGTCGCGATGTAGTGGTCGGCCAGCAGGTAGCCGCTCGTCATGGCGACAACGAGTGAAGCGCCCACCAGCATGGGCGGCGCGGGGACCGGAATGCCCAGCCAGCGGCAACCCAAGCCGATGGCGAGACCGAGCAGCAGCCCAATACAGAGTTTCCAGCTCAAGGGGCGTTCTCCAGCGCGACGAAGTGAGCGCTTGATGGTGTGGCACTGACGAAGTGGCGCACGGACGGCGGTTGCGCGTCGCGGTGCAGGGCGCGAAGCCTGTCCTGCAAGTGTTTCTCCTCCTGGGTGACACGCTCATGCTGGCGGAGGTGCTCTAGCCAGGAATCGACGAGGAAATATTCGAGAAAGCGACCTGGTTGCGCCGCGTCTTCCATCACACCCCACTGCACCGCACCGTCGCGCCGACGGGTGCCCCCGAGCAGGTGGAGGTGATGCAAGAACTCTTCGCGATCCGCCGACTCGATGAGGTATTCCACCGTTACGAGCACCGGACCACGGGCATGGTCAACCTTCTCGGCCACGGCTGGCTGCGGCCAATGTGCGGACGGGCTGGTATCTCGCGCCATGGCCACGCTCAGACGGAAACGCAGCGAGAAGATACCCGCGAGCACCGCCCCCACCGCCGCCGCCGTCAATGCGAACGCGGTGCCGGCGTGCTGCGCGAGCGTACCCCAGATCAGGCTGCCACCCGCCATGCCCGCTGAGAAGACCACGATGTAGAGCGACAGTGCCCGGGCGCGTACCCAGGCGGGTACCGAGACATGCGCGGCTGTTTGCATCGATGACAGCACGGTGATCCACGACATGCCGTTGGCCAGCATCGCCACGCAGAGGAGCCGCAGGTCGCGGATGCCCGCCAGGGCCAGCATGGTGAGGGCGTAGAGCAAGGTCGCGGCTGGCACCAGCTTGTCGGCATCAAACCGTTTGCGGAGCTTCGGCAAGGCGATGGCGCCACCGATAGCTCCCGCACCGATGAACCCCAGCAACATTCCATAGGTGCCCGCTCCGGCGGAGAGCTGCTGTCGAACCACGATCGCCAGCTGCGCGGGTAGGGCACTGGCGAACACGAAGAAGCAGGCCGACTTGATCAGCACCGACCGGAACTCGCTGGCTTGCACCGCATAGCGCAGCCCCGCGCGAAGTGCGCCGCCGAAAGACTCGGTGGGCAGGGTCGAGACGGACTTCGCCGGCTGCCACCGCCACAGGACGAACACCAAGCCCAGGAAAGACAGCGCATTCAGGGAGAACGCCCAGGCCGCGCCGAATCGCGCCACGACCAGTCCGCCCAGGGCGGGGCCGATGGAGCGCGCGATATTCATACCGATGGAGCTCAAGGCCACTGCCGGTGCCAGTATCGGGCGCGGGACCAGGTCCGCGGTGGTCGCGGCCTGTGCCGGCATCGCCATCGCCGCGCCCGTGCCGAGCGCGAACGTCAGACACAGCAGTGACCAGGCCTCGAGCCGGCCGGCATGGGCCTGCAGGGCGACCGCCGTGGCCACGAAGAGCATCCACAGCTGCACTCCGAGGAGGTATCGCCGGCGGTCAACGATGTCTGCCAGCGTGCCGGCAACGAACGCGAACGCCACGACTGGCAGCGTCGTCGCGGACTGCACTGCCGCGACCATGAGCGGTGAGCCCGTCCGCTCCGACATGAACCAGGAGGCGGCGACATCCTGGACCCAGGTGCCGATGTTGCTGGCCAGAACCGCCAGCCATAGCGCGCGGAACTCGGAATGGCGAAGCGGCGCCCATGCGCCAACCGCTGGAGCAGGGGGTTCGGCCGGGGTCACGTTCGCGTCAGAAGGCATAGCACAAGCATCCCAATGCACCCCAGAAGTCGCGCAGCCCGCCGCTCGGCGTGGGGTGGTGTGCGGCGTGATCCTTGCCGTGGCCATGCACCGCACACGAGGTTCCGTGTGAGTGTGAATGCCGTTGCGCTCGAGCGAACATGGCACGGGCCTGTGCCTGAGTACCACCCTGGTAGCCACCGAACCGGTTCACCGGTGACCAGTCCGGCATGGGCTTGGGCAACGTGGGGGCGAGCGGGCCGAAGTCACCACTGCCGTGCACGACCTTGCCGCCCACCACGGTCAGCACGCTGGTGATGTCCTTGATGGCTTCTTCCGGCACGCGGAGGAAGTCCGAGGACAGCAGTGCGAAATCGGCATATTGGCCAACCTTCAGGAGGCCCTTGCGATCCTGCTCATGGGAGAACCACGCGCTGCCGTGCGTGTACAGGCGCAGCGCTTCTTCCCGTTCCAGCCGGTTGTCGTCGCCATACATCGCCAGCCCGCCCACGGTGCGGCCGGTGACCAGCCAGTACAACGCCACCCACGGGTTGTAACTGGCTACGCGCGTGGCATCGGTGCCGGCGCCGACTGGCACGCCCATGTCCAGCATCTTGCGCACCGGCGGTGTGCTCCGGGTCGCCGCGCTGCCGTAGCGCTCCGCGAAGTACTCGCCCTGGTACGCCATGCGATGCTGGATGGCGATACCGCCCCGCAGGGCGCGCACGCGTTCGATATTGCGGTCGGAGATGGTCTCGGCGTGGTCGATGAACCAGTGCAGTCCGTCGAAGGGCACCTCGCGGTTCACCTTCTCGTAGACATCGAGCACGCGGCTGATGCTCTCGTTGTAGGTGGCATGGATGCGGAACGGCCAGCGGCGTTGCGCCAGCAGGCGAACCACGTCTTCCAGCTCGCCCTCCATGCCCTGCGGCAGCTCCGGGCGCGGTTCCCGAAAATCCTCGAAGTCCGCCGCCGAGAAGACCAGCATCTCGCCAGCGCCGTTGTGGCGCAGCATGCCGTCTCCCTGGAGCGGCTTCAGCATCCTCGACCACCTGTCGAAGTCCGCGAGCTCGCCGCCCTTCTTCTGGGTAAACAGGTTGTAGGCGATGCGTACCGTCAGCTCGCCGTCGGCATGCAGCTTCTGGATGATTTCGTAGTCTTCCGGGTAGTTCTGAAAGCCTCCGCCGGCATCGATCACCGAAGTGATGCCCAGCCGGTTCAGCTCGCGCATGAAATGGCGGGTGGAGTTGAGCTGGAATTCCGGCGGCAGCTTCGGTCCCATCGCCAACGTCGCGTATAGAATCAGCGCATTGGGTTTGGCCAGCAGCAGGCCGGTGGGGTTGCCGGCGTGGTCTCGCTCGAGTCGCCCACCGAGCGGCTCAGGACTGTCCTTGGTGTAGCCGACAGCGCGCAATGCGGCGCGGTTGAGCAGTGCCCGGTCGTACAGGTGCAGGATGAAGACCGGGGTCTCCGGCGCGGCCTCGTTGAGCTCCTGCAGCGTTGGAAGCCGCTTCTCGGCGAACTGGTGCTCACTGAAGCCGCCCACTACGCGCACCCACTGTGGCGCCGGTGTCCGTGCCACCTGCTCCTTGAGCATCGCCATCGCGTCGGCCAGCGTGCGCACGCCGTCCCAACGCAGCTCCATGTTGTAGTTCAGGCCACCGCGGAGCAGATGGAGGTGGCTGTCATTGAGGCCAGGGATAAGACGCCGGCCTCCGGCATCGATGATCCGAGTCCCAGCGGTGGCATGTGCCATCACCGTGGCCTCGTCGCCGATTGCCAGCAGGTTACCGCCGGCGACGGCCAGCGCCGTCGCCGATGGGTTGTCCCGGTCCAGAGTGGTGATCCGGGCGTTTCTGACGATCATGTCGGCCATCGGTATAATCCTTCTCATTCCGGCGACTCGAGCCGGAGTCAATCGTTATCGCCTACGACATCCGATGGCCGCATGGCCATCAGTGACCGCCTTCGGACGCGCTGAACATCGTCTTGGCGTACTGAATGCCGATTCCGTAGCCGCCGCCGTGGATCTTGGCGATGCCGGTGGTCAGGCCATACGTGGCCTCACGCGCCCAGTCGCGCTGCAGCTCGAGCAGGTACTGCAAGCTGGTCATCGGAGCCGCACCGGCCTGGACCATGCGCTGCACCGCACGCTCATGCGCCTCGTCGGTCACATCGCCGCAGGCATCGGTGATGACGAACGTCTTGAAGCCCTGGTCGATCGCAGACAGAACGGGGCCGACGATGCACACGCCGGTCCACAGGCCCGCGAACACCAGCCGCTCCTTCTCGAACGCGTTGATCTGGGCGATCACCTGCTTGTCTTCCCAGGCATTCATGGAGGTACGGTCGTAGACCTTCGCGCCAGGAAACGCCTCGGTGATCTCCGGGAACAGCGGCCCCGAGAAGCTCTTCTCCGCGACCGTGGTCAGCAGGGTCGGCACGCGGAAGCCGGCGGCGCCCTTGGAGATCAGCGCGGTGTTGTTGCGCAGCGTCGCGATGTCGATCGAATGCGTCGCGAAGGTCATCTGCGACTGGTGGTCGATCAGGATCAGGGCATGGTCCGTAGGCGACAGAAGGCCCTTTCCGGGCGTAGGAGTGGCTTTGGGCGACATGGAGTTGTTCCTCTTTGGGTTGGGGGTTGTCCCGCTCTTGCAAAGCCAGACTAGAGCGTCAGGACTTGATGGAAAACACCCGAAAGCGCATGTAAAGACTCCCCCAAAAGAGGGATGGAGCACTCACTGGCCGCTACTCATCCACGCGGGTCTTCTTGCGTGGCGGCACGGTGACAACGCGTCTTCCGAACAACCGCGCGTCCAGCGAGTGAGCTCCAGGGCCGAGGAGCGCCAGTGCACCTGCGGCGAGAAGCTTGATACCCGCTTCAGGAAGCGTCGCGCCGCCCATGACCATGAAGTCGTAGAAAGAGAACAGGCAGCTCACGATCGCGAGGAGAGGTGTCAGGACTCCGAGGCAGAGTCCAATGGCCGGGAGCGCGCGCATGGCATGCATCAGCGGTCCGCCGGATGGTTGGAGCAGCAGCGGCAGGGCAACCGACAGGCGCAGCAGCAGCAGTCCGGCCCCGGGGCCACCTTCGGGAAACATGGAGAAGAGGCGTTGCACCGGCCTACATTACCCCCCTGGTGCAGCGAGATTATATCTGGGATAAGGGAGCTGGGCCTCCCTATTTCGGGGGATTCCAAAGATGCCGATGGCGGCTATCCAGTGTCCGTTCGCTGGTCTAGCCCAACGGGACGAAGCCGATGTTTCCACGACGAAGCGCGATGTTCCCGGGTGGAGGGCGCTGAGCGATGAGCTCCACGAACTCGCCCATTCGCATCCTGATTGTTGACGACCATCCGCTGCTGCGTGAAGGGCTCAGCAGCCTGATCGCCGGACAGTCGGATATGATGCTGGTCGCCGAGGCGGAGAATGGAGAGCAGGCCCTACAATCCTTCCGCAACCATCTGCCAGACATCACGCTGATGGACGTGCAGATGCCCACGATGAATGGCATCGATGCGATCACCGCGATCCGCGCCGAGTTCCCCGCTGCGAGAATCATCGTCCTGACGACCTACAAGGGCGACACGCAGGCGTTGCGCGCCATCAAGGCTGGTGCATCCGGATATTTGCTCAAGAGCATGTTGCGCAAGGAGTTGGTGGAAACCATCCGCAGCGTGCATGCGGGACGTCGCCGCATCGCCGCGGATATCGCCACCGAGATGGCCGAGCACGTGGCGGACGACGAATTGACGGCGCGAGAATGTGACGTCCTGCGCCTCGTTGCCAGCGGCAACGCCAACAAGGAAGTCGCCGCCCGGATGGGCATCTCCGAGGAGACGGTCAAGACGCACATGAAGAACGTCCTGACCAAGCTCGGCGCCAGGGACAGGACGCATGCGGTGGTTGTTGCGGTGAAGCGGGGAATCATCGATATCTGAGCGTGGATGCGCAGCGGTAGCGGCTCGTAGCCGTTGAGGTAGGACACCGATGGTGGTGACGAGGAGCAGGGGACCCGTCAGGGTCTGGCATCAGGCGCTGTTCCTCGGGCTCGTTGCGGTGCTTTCCTCCTTCGCGAGCACGGCGCAGGCGTTCAGTCAGGACCGGCGCCTCACGCAGTTCCACCACACCCGGTGGACGATCAAGGAAGGCGCTCCCGGCCAGATCTCCGCGATTGCTCAGACGGAAGATGGGTATCTGTGGCTCACCGCAGCCGCTTCTTTGTACCGGTTCGATGGCGTCCGCTTCGAGCGGTTCGAGCTGCCCTCGGGCGAGCCCCTCCCCTCCATCCGGGCCTTGTACGCCGCGCCCGGCGGTGGACTGTGGCTGGGCTTCTCGTTCGGGGGCGTCGCGCTCCTGAAAGAGGGACGTGTCACCCGGTATGGCAAAGCCGAGGGCGCACCGGTCAGGACGGTTTCCTCCTTCGCCATGGACCGGGACGGCAACCTCTGGGCCTCCGAAGTGGCTGGAGGCGTGTTCCGTCTGTCCGGCACGCGCTGGGAAAAGGCCGGAGCCTCCTGGGGGTATCCGGACGGGCCGGCCCGGTTTCTCTTCGTGGACCGGGACGGCGTGCTGTGGGTCGCCACCGACAAGACCCTGCTGTATCTGCCGCGCGGCGCGCGCAGGTTCGTTCCTACGGGCGCCAGCGTCGGGTGGACACTCCAGCTCAGGCAGGCGCCGGATGGAAGAATCTGGATGTCTGAGTCGGGAGGCGGCGTGCGGCCGATTCCGGTGCCTGGCCATGGTCAGGCGGACTCTTCACCGAGCCTGCATGTGGAGTCGGCGGGCATGCGGTTCGCCCGCGACGGGAGCCTGTGGATCACCACCCTGGGTGATGGGATCCGCCGCATCGCCCATCCCGATCGCTTGCCGGCCGGCGACGCGGCGGCGGTGAGCGGGGCGGTGGAGTCGTTCACCGAGAAGGACGGCCTGAGCGGAGATTATGCGTGGCCGGTGCTCGAGGATCGCGAGGGCAACTTCTGGGTGGGCACCAGCGGCGGGCTCGATCGCTTCCGCGCCAGTTCGATGGTGCTGGCGGAGTTCCCGCGCGGTTCGCACGACTTCGCCCTGGTCGCGGGGGCTGGCGGCGAGGTCTGGGCGGGTACCACCAATCGCCGGCTGATGCGCTTGCGCGACGGCGAGGTCTCGTTCGAGCAGCTCGATTCCCCGGTCCGCTCCGCTTACCGGGATGAAGAGGGAGGGGTCTGGCTGGGCGCGGACAACGGTCTGTGGCGGCTGGAGGACGGTCGTCTGAGTCATGTCACCCCGCTGCCGCCGGATTCGTTGATGCAGGTACAGGCCATGACTCGCGATCGTCGTGGGACTCTCTGGGTGTCCCCGGCGGCTCACACGCTGATGCAGTGGAAGGATGGTCGTTGGACCTCGGTGAAGGAGTGGCTGGGACTGGCGGACGACGAGCGCATCCACACCGCGATGACCGATGGTCGCGGGAGGGTATGGCTGGGTCATCATCGGGGCATCATCACGCGGGTCGACGGCGACGAGATCCGGCGGTTCACCGAGGACGACGGGCTCAAGCTGGGGGTGATCACCGCCCTGGCGGATGGCCGCCAGTATGTGTGGGTCGGCGGCCAGTTCGGACTGGCCTTCCATGATGGCGAGCGGGTTCGTCCACTCGTCGCCGACGGTGATGAGTCGTTCCGCAACGTGAGCGGCATCATCGAGCGCCCTGATGGCAGCCTGTGGGTGCATGCGGTGCCGGGGGTCTTTCACATCCCGGCGGAGGAGGTCCGGCGCGCGGTGAGCGATCCCAGCCATCGCGTGCGCTACGAGTTGTTCGACTTCCTTGACGGGCTCCCCGCCAGGCCAACGCTGATGCGCCCGTTGCCCACGGCTGTCGCGGGAGGCGACGGGCGCCTGTGGTTCGCCACCAGCAACGGTGTGGTCTGGATTGATCCCGAGCGGATCGTCCGCAATTCGTTGCCTCCGCCGGTGTCCATCCTCTCCGTGAAGGCCGATGGCCGCCGGTATGCGCCGGTGTCGGGCGTGATGCTGCCGATCCATCCCGTGAACCTGGAGATCGGCTACACCGCGCTCAGCCTGTCCATTCCCGAGCGCGTACGCTTCCGCTACCGGTTGGAAGGTGTGGACGAGCACTGGCAGGACGTTGGTACGCGGCGCACCGCCTATTACGGCAACCTGGCGCCGGGGCGGTACCGCTTCCAGGTGATCGCTTCGAACAACGATGGTGTGTGGAACGAGCGCGGCGCGAGCCTCGAGCTCGTCGTTCCGCCCGCGTTCCACCAGACCTGGTGGTTCCGCACGCTCTGCGTGGCGGCCGGACTGCTGCTGCTCTGGCTGCTGTATCTGCTGCGCCTGCGCCAACTGACCGCGAAGATGCGTGGCCTTCTGGAGGCGCGGCACGCGGAGCGCGAGCGTATCGCCCGGGAACTGCACGACACCTTGCTGCAGAGCGTGCAGGGGCTGGTGCTCCGGTTGCAGGCCGTTGCCGAGCAGCTTCCCTCGCACGAGCCGGCGCGGCAGGCGATGGAGAAGGCCCTGGACCGCGCGGACCAGGTCCTGGCCGAGGGCCGCGACCGGGTGATGGAGCTGCGCTCGTCCGCCCACGATGGCCGCGACCTGTTGGGCGCGCTCGTGCAGGTCGGGGAAGAGTTGGCGGAGGACATGCCGGTGTCGTTCCGTCTGGTCGTGGAAGGGGTGCCGCAAGAGTTGGACGCGGCCGTGCAGGTGGAGATCTTCTTGATCGGCCGAGAGGCCTTGCTCAATGCGTTCCAGCACGCCGGGGGCACGGCCGTGGAAGCGGAGCTCCGCTACGACTCCGACGAGTTGCGGGTGCGGATCCGGGACGACGGCGCGGGCGTGGCCCCGGAGATTCTCGAAATGGGCGGCCGTCCGGGGCACTGGGGCCTCGCGGGGATGCACGAGCGTGCAGCGAGGATCGGGGCCACCCTGCAAGTGTGGAGTCGGCCTGATGCCGGCACGGAAGTGGAATTGAAGATCCCGGCCGCGAGCATCTACCGGCGGAGACCGAAAACGACCTGGTGGAGCGGGCTGAAGGAGGCCGCCCGCATGGGGCGAGGGCGATGAGCCTGTCGGGCCGAGCCGCTGACCGCGGACGCAGAGAGGAGATGAACGACCCCGGCTTACGTCACGGTCGCGGCGACGGGGCGGTGATCAGATAGCTCGCTGTGGTCGAGCACGCGCAAGTCACGGAGCTCCGCGCGGTAGACCAGCAGGTGGTCGATGTCGGCGCCGCCAGTTGCGTCCTCCGCGGGGCGCGTGCGAGGCGAGCCGGGAGACAGTGCGCCCACCACCACCTCCGCGCTGAGCGCGCGTACCAGCACCTCGCGCTCGGCGTTGAAGTCACCTCCGATGCAAACGGGCGCGCTCGACGCGTGGAACAACTCCCGGAGCGTGGTGAGCTGCGCCTCGCCCTTCGGGCCCCAACTCACGTGCGTGCTGGCGACAACCAGCCCAGAGGGCAGGGTGACCGCGAGCACTCCCTTGCCGGGGTCGCCTGCGAAGGTCTGCGCACTGAGTACCGTCGAGCCTTCGGGTGCGACGACCACCAGGTGCTCGCTCAGGTCGCGCATGGGCGCACCGGGCTGCTTCTGCCTGGGCACGCGCGGGTAGGGGTGGTCGAGCACGGCCCACGTCGGCAGGTGAGCGCGCAGAGCCTCGAGTACGTCGCCGCTCACCTCCTGCAGCAGCGCGGCCCCGAAGCCGTCGACGCGCAAGGACTTCGACAGGAGGTCGACGACGCGACGCACTCGCTCGGGCTCATCGTGCCAACGATGAATGGTCGGCTCGCCGTAGTTCTCGGCGTGCACTCGGTGGAGGACGTTCCATGTCAGTACCTTCACGATGACACCTCCGTGGCCGACATTTCCCTGGCCTCTTCCGGCCCCGCCAGCAGGGGGAAGATGCTGAGCCGGCGCCAGCGGGAGGGCCCGTAGGGCCGGCATTCACCCTCGCCAGGTGTCAGTTCCCGCTTACGGCTGCGCCTTGGCGGTGGCCGCCCCCGCGGGCACCGGGAACTGCCTGCCCCACAGGCGCACCTGGGCCGCCTTGGCCGCGTTACCCTCGAAGATGAGCGTGGCCTTCACCTTGGCCGAGGGCGGAATCTCGATGGCCTCGCCAAGCTGGCCCGGAGCGCCCGCCAGCAGCGGCGTGAAGAAGCCCTCCTTGTCCACGAGCTGCGCGCCTCCCCCGTCCCGCAGGCCCAGCAGGTGAATGGGCTGGGTGGCCTTGTTCGTCACCGCCAGCACCACCTCCACGCCCTTGGGCGAGGCCGGCTTCACCTCGATGACCTGCAGCTCCGTGCTGGCGAACACCTCGTCGGGCTTGGACAGCGTCCTGGAGCCGTCCGTGCTCTCCGTGCCCTTGCGACCCTCCTCGATGCCGGTGACGACGCCGGTGCCGGCCCCCTTCGTCACCTCTACTGCCTTGCCCACCACGGCGGCTGTCACCTCCTTGGCCGTCTCGCCCTTGCAGGCGGACACGAGGAAGATGAGCGGAATGAGTCGCATACGGCGAGGCATGTGAACCTCTTTCTGGACGGACTGGCCGTCGGATGGGAAGGAAGCGATGGGGCTGGGAGACTACTTGACGCACCTGGAATTGCCCACCGCACTACCTGTTGCCGCGCTTTGGCGAGCGGCGGCTGGACGACGAGCGGCTGGTGGAGGTGGCGGGCAAGTGGACGGGGCACGTTCCTGCTCGCGGACTTCGTGCCGGGTCCCGACTTCGCCTTCATCTCCAACCTGTTCGTGTGGTCACCGGGCGTACCACGTCGACGCTGTGGAGGACGGAGGGGACGCCCGGGGACCTGACTGAGGTCGCCCTCTTCACCGGCACTGCCATCCGCGACGTGGAACCCGCGGGCAACCACCGCCTCTTCCTCCTGGTCGGGACTGGGGCGGACGATGCCGACCTGTACGTGACGGATGGGACTCCCGGAGGGGAGACCCGCCTCCGCACGCTGCACCTTCCGGGGGAGATGGTCGGGCTGGGACGCACGCTCCTCTTCAGTGCGGATGGGCCCGGGGGCGAGGGCGAGGAGCTGTGGCGGAGCAACGGGACGCCCGAGGGCACCGTGCTGGTGGAGGACATCCTTCCCGGGCCCGGCGGCTCGCGCCCGCACTTCCTCACCGTGATGGAGGGCGTGCTGTACTTCGTGGCCAACGATGGCACCCATGGTGACGAGCCGTGGCGGAGCACCGGGAGGGCCAGTGGGACGAGACTGCTGAAGGATGTCCAGCCCGGCCCCCTGGGGTCGACCCCGCTCGACCTGACGGCCATCCAGGGGACGCTCTTCTTCACCGCCGAGACGAGCGGTCACGGCCGGGAGCCGTGGCTGAGCCAGGGCACACCGGAAAGCACGCGGCAGGTAGAGGACATCGCGCCCGGTCCTGCCTCGTCCGTGGGGCTGGGGCGCTTCACGCGCTCGGGTTGGGATGTCTTCTTCTTCGCCGACGACGGGAGGACCGGCCTGGAACTGTGGGCCTTGCCTTTCCGTCCCGCGGATCGCTGTCACGACCCTCGGAGATAACATTGCAGCGGATGCGCTTCTCCGTGATGCTGTCCACGTCGAAGTCGAGGTCCTCCGGATGCTGCTCGGCGAACATCGTGTCCACACACGTGACACTCTGGAGGAGGACCTCTTCCAAGAGCACTCCTCCAGAGTGGCCAATACGCGCGGAAAGACTGACGCTTTGCCCGGGCTCGAGCTGTATCTGCTGGGAATAAGGATCACGGCGCGCGCACGGGCTATATCGACCTCACGAATCCCAACCCGGTCAACGTGAAGATCCTCGTGTCGGCGGTGCTCCCCTCCGGCTCGGTCTATACGGGCAATTACACCCGTTGCCTCATCCACGCGTGCAGCGACCCGGCGCACTCCGGCGTCCGCGTGAAGGGAAACGTGCGGTCGGAGCTCCTCTCACAGGCAACCCAGATGGGGTTTCCCCTCGACTACTACCGCGTCACCATTCCCTGAGCTGGACCGCGAGAGGCGTGTGGGTCTGGCCAGGGGTCCTGCTCAGCGGTCGCCCAGCCTGCCCGTGGGTAGCAGGAGCGATCTGGCGTTACGTCAGCACGTTACTTCGAAGAGGTGGCCATTCTCGTCGAGGAAGTAGACGCGGCCGGCGCCACCCAGCTCGACATCGTCGGAGCAACCGTTGTTCGTATCGTCGTGTCGGTTTCCGAAGGGGACGCCCAGCGTGCGGAGCCTCGTGACGATGGCGTCGAACCGCTCCTGGTCAACGCGGAAGGCGACGTGCGACGGGTCGATCTTCTCGGCGGGGTTGAACAGGACGAACGTGCCGTGCGCGAGATCGAGCCGGTACATGTCATCGTCCGCACCGTCCACGATGGGCGGCGGACCTCCGAGAATCTCGGCGAGGCGTCGCGCCGACGACTCCGTGTTTCGAGCGGCAATACCAATGTGGTCGACCTGAATCATGTGGGGTTCTCCTCCTACGGCTGGCCTGCGTGGTCCTGGCCCGACGCCGAGAGTTCTTCAACGGCTGCCCTGATGGCCTCGATGAGCGCCTTTCGCGTCGCGGGCGAGAGCGCCGCCGTTCCCGCGACGAACTCGGCGGAGCGAACCTCGCGAAAGCCCGCCAGGAACCGCTTCGCCTTCGCCGTGACGTCGATGGTCTTCCGACGGCGGTCCGCCGGGTCTTCCGTTCGGCGCACCAGCTCGAGTTTGAAGAGGCGATCCAGCATCTGGCTCACCGACGGCAACGAGAGATTCATCATCGTGGCCAGGGAGGAGGGCGTGCTGCCCGGGTTGTCCTGCGCGAAGTTCAACAGGATCGCCTGGTCGACGGTGATCCCCGCCTTGGAGAGAAACACCAGTGCGCGTCCGCGCGGGTGGGAGACGCGGTTGACGAACGCGACGAGGAGTTCTCCGAGCTCGCCCGCCTGGCTCATCGAGCCGGCTTCTTGCCTATCGGTTGCCATGGGTGAATAATTAATCCACATGAACCATCGGTCAAGACGTGCTGCACAGTGAAGGGTTGCTCGATGGCGTGGGTGTGCGGCGGCCCGGGAGCACCTCGCTCCACACGTGGAGCTGTGCGGCATCGCCGTACGCATCAGCGTCTGGGCCAACAGCCGGGCTGCTCCGCCCCCCTCTCAGGCTGGGAGCCGTTCCTCACCAGAGCCCATTTCGGAGCGAGCCCGTGTTCCGGCCCGCGAGATCCCGGAGGGTGGTGCTCTGTCCCTCGTTCATCGGCCAGTAGCCGGCGAGCCCATCCTCCTGGCCGCTCAAGGGCTGCCCCATGCCGGCCCGGAGCTCCTCGGGAGTGCGAGCGATGAGCCAGATGCGCACATCCCGGATGGACCCCTTGAAGTAGCGGTCCGCGCCATCACTCTGGGCTCCGATGGCCCAGCGGACATTGGCGGGAACGGCACCAATGGAGTCCATCGAGGAGGCCACCTTCTCGCCATTGCGATACAGACTCCACTGAATGCCGTCGTAGACCCCGGCCAGGTGGACCCACTTGTCGAGATCCTCGGGTGGCACGGGAGCCGCCACGAGATGGTCGAGCCCGTTCCACGAACCGATCTGGTACTTCCCATCCCAGATGCGCAGGAAGACCGCGCCCGGGGGATTGGTGCTGGAATCGCGGGCCACGATGTTGCGCAGACCATCGGTGGCCAGCGGCTTGACCCACGCCTCGATGGTGATCGGACCGATGAAGTCGAGAGCGTCCGGGTCCCCCAGGGACACGAAGGCATTGCTCCCGTTGAAGGTCAGACCCGGGGGCGGGCGATGCTCCAGATGCGGACATCCCGGATGTCCCCCCAGAAGAATCGCTCGGTGCCACCGCCCCGCGCGCCGATGGCCCACCGGCCAGCGACGGGAACGGACCCCGTGGGCGTGGGGGCGGAGGCCACCTTCACGCCGTTGCGATACAGGAGCCACTGCGTGCCGTCATAGACCCCGGCCAGGTGGACCCACTTGCCCAGGTCCTCGGGCGGCACGGGGGTGGACGCGACGGCCGCGTTCTCGGGCCACGAGCCCACCTGATACGCTCCGTCCAGGATGCGGAGGAAGACCTCCCCCGGGGGATTGAGCGCGTAGCCATGGGCCACGATGTCGCGCACGCCATCGATGGCCAGGGGTCTGATCCACGCCTCGAGGGTGATCGGCCCGGAGATATCGAGGTAGGCGGGCGCTCCCAGATCGACGTAACTGTTGATGCCGTTGAAGCGCAGCCTATCCGCCTCCGTGACGCCCGAGCCCCCCGTTCCAGCGTCCTGCTCCCCACCTCCGCGGGGCCATAGAGCGGCGATCAGGACGATGAGGGCCAAACCCCCCACCGCCGCCACGGGAATCCACCACGGGAGCCGCTTCTTCGGAGGAACGAAGGGGCGCGGCACCTGGAAGCCCACCGACGGACCCCTGGCGTACTGCTCGTCCGGACTGGCGACGTCCACCACGAGCGGATGGAAGGCGTGCGTCCCCTCGGGGATGTTCTGGGGGACGGAGACCTTCACGACATAGGTGTGGGTGCCGTCGACGGTGAAATCACGCTCGGCCTGGCCGTCGACGGACAGCCACTCGGGTCGGGTCTGCCCCTCCGGTTCGAGCACCACCCGGCCCCGCACCGGGGTGCCGATTGCATTCGACACCGTGAAAGAGATCTCCCCCTGCCGCGAGCCATCCAGACGAATGGACTCCGAGGCGGCGGTGATGTCGAAGCTACGGGCCATGTCTCCCTCCATCCGCTCTCACGAGAAGTGAAGTGGTGCACAGCTGCCGTCTGGCGAGGCGGGAGC
Source organism: Archangium lansingense (assembly GCF_026626635.1). Taxonomy (GTDB): domain Bacteria; phylum Myxococcota; class Myxococcia; order Myxococcales; family Myxococcaceae; genus Archangium; species Archangium lansingense. The sequence goes on along the minus strand of NZ_JAPNKA010000001.1, from coordinate 9,822,203 downwards.
CTGTCCCTGCTTCTATCGGCCGAGCTCGTGCAACCGCGCGTCACCGATCCCTAAATGCTGAGCTATTTCGTGCACCACGGTATCCGGCCGATTCCAGGGCCACGCCTTCGTATCGGCCGAGCAAGGTCGGTTCCGGAGGTATGTCCTCGACGAGAATCACGACGTTGCTCATCGCTTTCGCCAACGTGGGCGGAATGTCGTCGAGCGCCTTGCTGACGCGTTCCTCGAAACGCTGCCTGCTCATCTCGATCATTCCGAGCCCCCAGCCGTGCGTGCCACCTGCTCGGGCAACGTCGAAATTTTCCGCCATATTCCCGGTCGGCCGTGGGCGTTGGCCCGGCTTGCGGGATCGTCCGATGCCGTGTTCGGCGGAGGTTGCCGAGTTCGCGTGGTGGCCGTGGGATGGGTTTGTCTTGGCTGCCGGACCGTCGAGTGTGCCCTGGTCGGATCAGACAGGCGTGCACGGCGCTCCCCTGCCTGCTACCGCTCCCACCGGACCTTCCGGTGCGAGACTGGATGAGGCCTGCAGTTGCGCTGGGAGCAGCAGCCACTCCTTTGGCTCAACACCACGTGCTCCAACAGCACCCGGCGCCTGCCTCCACACCTCACGCTGGTGAACACGTCCCGGCGTCTCAGTTCCTGAGAGGTTTTTGGGGTTGGAGCAGGAATTGACCCCCTGGCATTAGCAAGGGACAGTTCAACTGCCTCTCAGGTCTCGCATCACCAGCCATCCCTGGAGGCATTCTTTTCAACCAGACATGTACAGGAGTAGCGGAATGCGAAACAGTGCAATGCCGTGGATGAGCAGGCTGCTGGGAGTCTGGCTCGGGGTGTTGTTGGTGAGCGGCTGTGGGCAGTCCACCAGCGCGACAGAAGCGCGGGATTCGCTCGGTTCTCTTCTGCTTGCCACGCAGGCGGGAGCCCGTCTCGCCGCAGGGGAAGAGTATTCTCTGGCGGTGCGCCCGGATGGTACCGTCTGGGCTGCGGGGCGTAACTCCCTGGGTCAGTTGGGAGATGGGACCACGCGCACCCGCCCGGCGCCGGTGCAGGTGCAAGGGCTGAGCGGGGTGGTGGCCGTGGCCGCTGGCCATGCCCACTCGCTGGCGGTGCGCTTCGATGGCACCGTGTGGGCCTGGGGCTACAATTCCTACGGTCAACTGGGGGATGGCACCACGAGCAACCGCTCCACGCCGGTGCAAGTGCCAGGACTGAGCGGGGTGGTGTCCGTGGCCACTGGCCGTTTCCACTCGCTGGCGCTGCGCTCCGATGGCACCGTGTGGGCCTGGGGCTCCAACGCCTCCGGCCAACTGGGGGATGGCACCACGAGCGATCGCACCACGCCGGTGCAAGTGACAGGGCTGAGTGCTGTCGAGTCCGTGGCCGCTGGCCATGCCCACTCGCTGGTGGTGCGCTCCGACGGAACCGTGTGGGCCTGGGGCTCCAACTTCGAGGGCCAACTGGGGGATGTCACCACGGGCATCCACTCCGTGCCTGTGCAGGTGCAAGGGCTGAGCGGGGCCGTGTCCGTGGCCGCTGGCTCTGCCCACTCGATGGCGGTGCGCTCCGACGGAACCGTGTGGGCCTGGGGGGCGAACGGTCGCGGCCAATTGGGAGAGGGGACCTGGATCTCTCACTCCGTACCGGTGCAGGTGCAAGGGCTGAGCGGGGTGGTGGCCGTAGCCGCCGGCGAGCTGCACTCCTTGGCGGTGCGCTCCGACGGTACCGCGTGGGCGTGGGGCTCCAACGACAGAGGCATCCTGGGGGATGGCACCAGGACCGAACGCACCGTGCCGGTGCAGGTGCAAGGGCTGAGCGGGGTGGTGGCCGTGGCCGCTGGCCGCTGGCACTCGCTGGCGGTGCGATCCGACGATACCCTGTGGGCCTGGGGCTCCAACTCCGAAGGCCAATTGGGGAATGGGTCCATGACCAACCCCACCACGCCGGTGCAGGTGCAAGGGCTGAGTGGAGCCGTAGCCGTGGCCGCGGGTCTTGACCACGCGTTGGCGGTGCGCTCCGACGGAACCGTGTGGGCCTGGGGCTCGAACGCCTACGGCCAGTTGGGGGAGGGGAGCACGGGCGATCACTTCGTGCCTGTGCAGGTGCAGGGGCTGAGTGGAGCCATAGCCGTGGCCGCGGGTTTTGCCCACTCGATGGCGGTGCGCTCCGACGGAACCGTGTGGGCCTGGGGCTTGAACACCTACGGCCAGTTGGGGGATGGGACCACGGGCAATCACTCCGTGCCGGTGCAGGTGCAAGGGTTGAGCGGGGTGGTTGCCGTGGCCGCGGGTTCTTCCCACTCGATGGCGGTGCGCTCCGACGGAACCGTGTGGGCCTGGGGCTTGAACGCCTTTGGCCAGTTGGGGGATGGGACCCGGAGCAGCCGCTCCTTGCCGGTGCAGGTGCAAGGGCTGAGCGGGGTGGTGGCCGTGACACTGGGCTCCATGCACTCGATGGCGGTGCGCTCCGACGGCACCCTGCGGGCTTGGGGCTTCAACAGCACGGGCCGGTTGGGCGATGGCACCACGCTCAGCCGCTCCTTGCCGGTGCAGGTGCAAGGGCTGAGCGGGGTTGTGTCCGCGGCCGCTGGTGACGCTCACTCGGTGGCGGTGCGCTCCGATGGCACCGTATGGGCCTGGGGCTTGAACGCCTCCGGCCAGTTGGGGGATGGGACCATGAGCACTCGCCGATTGCCGGTGCAGGTACAAGGGCTGAGCGGCGTCGTGGCCGTGGCCGCGGGTTTTGCCCACTCGCTGGCAGTGCGCTCGGAAGGCACCCTGTGGGGTTGGGGCTCCAATGGGTATGGTGAGTTGGGGAATGGCACGGCGGACACCTGGTCCCCGCTGGGTCAAGTGGCGGAGATGAGTGCGGTCGCAGGCATCGCTGGTCGCGATGATTACTCGATGGCTGTGCGCTCCGATGGCACTGTGTGGGCCTGGGGTTACGCCTCCAACGGTCAGCTAGGCATTGGCCTGGTTTTGAGCGTGGATACTGCCATTCGCTCCTTGCTGTATTGAGCTCGTTCCCTCACGACGAGCTCTCGTCGAGGCCGGCCAGCCGTTCGCGATGACGACGAAGCGCTGGGGCGGAGTGGAATGGAGGGGCGCAGGCGAGCGTACCGGGGCAGGCTCAGCCGGAGGCGATGGTGCTGTACGCGCTCCCCTTCGGTGGGCGAGCCGCCTGCCTCTAGAGGGCGTGGGGCTCTTCGGTGGCGTGTGAGGCCGCCTCTCTCACCCCTACGAGGGGGAACTTGAGCGGAGGTCCCCTCGATTGACCGCTCGAAAATCTCGGTCAGAATTTGGGCCCTCTGCCGTCCTTCCTGCGACGCCTCGTAGGGCCTCAGGACCGGCAGCCCGCATCAAGTCGCCAAGAACTATCCCGAGGGAGAACTGAAGATGGGGCAAGGCCTCTCCCCCTACTTGCAGCGCGTCGCTGCCAACATCCTTCCCCTCAGCCAGGACCAGGAAGACGTGGTTGAGGCGCTGAAGGAGTGGGAGTACCGGGGTGACAAGTCGGACGTTGAGGATGCCGTAGAGACCTGCCAGCTCTGCGATCACTATCCGATCCGGTACCAGTTCGAGATCGTGAACCGCTTCACGAACTACCGCTTGGACATTGGCTCTGAGTGCATCACGCGCTTCGACGTTGCGGTCATCGATGAAGAGGGCGTGCAGCAACGTGGCGCCGTGGCCGCGAAGATTGTTGCCAAGGACCGGCGCAAGCTTGAAGAGGAGTCTCGTCGACGCACCGTCCGTCGGGCGCTGGTCCAGCTCGCTAAGATGGACCAGCGTATCAATTCGAAGATGTTGGACAGCATCGCCAATGCCGCTGATGACCGTGGCCTCTCTCCGAAGCAGGCCTCGCTCGTGGTGTGGCGCCTGGATGAGAACGGTATCGAGCTTCCGCGCAGCTACTTGAAGGTCATGCTGAAAAAGGCCGCTGAGCAGGACGATCTCCTGGCCATGGAGGACTTCAAGCTCAAGCAGCTGTGGCCATGCCTCACGGCGGCTCAGCAGCGCTGGTACAGCGAGAAGAAGCCCGCGTTCGACGCAAGGCGGGCCAAGCTTGCAGCGATGAATGCGAAGCCCGGCCACCCCCCCTTAAGGAAGTGAGCGGCTGCTCGAACTCCGCGATCTCCTCGGGTGTCGCGGGTGAATACGGGAAGTGGTCGCGGGAGACCTCTTCGAGCAGGAGGCTCATGGGTGAGGGCATCGTCTCATTGGTTCAGCCAGTAGGCTTGGCCATCACGCAGGGCCCGCTCCAAGAAGTCCGAGAAGGAGGTGGCGATCTGATCGCAATACTTCGGGTCCGGCCACGCCTCGTGCCAGCCGTCGATGACGGGATAGCGGCCATTCTCCTGCCGGGCCACATCCACCAACAGGTAGTTGCCATCCTGCACGTCGCAGATGGCCCACATCGAAGCAGGGCCGTGCGCGTCGTCATCGTTCTTCTTCCCGAAGATGGCGACCCGCGCCCGGATGATCTTCGACAGGGGAAGGATGCGATAGGGGGAATCCGGCAACCGTTTGATCAGCTCCGCCCCGTTGCAGTGCAGGTAGAAGGCCCGGAGGTCAGGGTCCAGCCGCCAGCCCACCCGCTGCTCGAATTTTTCGATCTCCTCGGGTGTGGCGGGGGCATGGGGGAAGTGCGCGCGGGAGACCTCTTCGAGCAAGCTGTTCAGGGGCGTGGCCATCGTCAGTTGTCCGTGTAGGGCAGGTCAGGGCCCACTGTATTCCAGGGGGATTTGCCGTCGTAGCAAGCGGGGTACTGCTCGTTGAATATCTCGTGAACATCAGGCTCGGCGGGGATGACGTTGTTGGGGTCAACCGGATCCCCCCCGTGCTTGAGATCCCGGACGTGGTGCCCTGGCCAGGACACGTCACCTTTCTCCGGCCACGTTCCGAACTTCTCGCTCCAACCCCGCCGGAATGACTCCCTCTTCCCCTCCCACTTCTTGCGAGCGGCGCGTGTGTCCTCCTTCGACAACTCGGTGTAGTTGCAGCAGCAGTGGTAGATGCCGTAGCGGCTCCCGGCCTTGACGGGAACGGGGAGGACGACGAGGCTTCCCTCCCAATCGAACTTGAAGTCGGCCAGCCACATGCACCCCTTGAGCGTGTGGCCCTCGCTGGCGCACTCCCTCTGGCACCCGTTCATGAACTCCCGGCGACACTGCCACGGGCCGTAGAAGAGGGTCGTCTTCATCCGTCCGCCCGGCACATTCAACCAGGGCAGTTCCTTCTTCACAGCGGGCTTGGCCCCTGGTGAAGGCGAAGGGCCAGATCCTCCCGTCCCCTGGGTTGTCGCGCATCCGGTGAGGAACACCAACAGCACCACCGCTCCGGCCAGCTTCATGGGAATTCCCCGTGGTGATGGCCACCCCCTGATGGGTTGCAAGTCTGTGGGGATACCCAATGGGTCTGACACACGCCGGAGCGTCAGGACTCAGGGGAAGGTCACGTTGCCGAGGGTGACGAGACGCTTCCCGCTCTCGTCCCACAGCTTCAAGGTGAAGGGGCCCCGGGCTTCCCGGGCCGTCAGCTCCCACTCCACCACGACCACTTCCAGCTCCTCTACGCCTGGAGGGACGGGCGAGGACTGCCAGCTCACCTTCACGGGCTTGGGCTCCTGACCCTTGCCCATCAGCGCCGCTCCCTGGAGCGTCCAGGGCTGCGTGCCCTGGTTCACCAGCTTCATGGCCACGGCCACCCGCAGCACGTGCTCCTGACGAGTGGTGACGCGGCAGCTGAGGACACGCCGAAGAACGAGAGCGTTGCTCGCGGGCCGGGTGATGCCCTTCGTTATGTCCTCGGCCTTCACGCCCTGCTCGTCCACCGTTATCAACCCGCTGGCGAACAGTCCCGTGATTCCGCCCGGCCCGTGCTCCAGCCTCATCCGCTCCAAATCCTGGCCGAGCTGCTGGGACTTCTTGCGCTCCTCCTGGGTTTCCTTCTGGTAGTCCTCCACGGTGCGCTTGAGGCGGAACACGTCCACCTGCCGTGTCCCGAGCGCGGGATGTCCCACCAGTATGAAGGTGGCGCTCGTTGGAGCCGCCCCATCCGCGAAGCGCACCACCACCTTGAACCGCTCTCCAGTCTGGCGACGACAGCGAGCCTGTGGCCAGGGCCACCGTCTCCCGTTGGATGAAGAAGGCACAGACACGGGCCGGGCTGCCTGTGACCGGGGCGCTGCACATCCTGCGGCACACCTTCTGCTCGCGGCTGGCGATGCGTGGGGCTCCCGCCAAGGCCATCCAGGAGCTGGCGGGCCACGAGCGCCTCACCACCACGCAGCAGTACATGCACCTGTCTCCGGCGGCGAAGGACGCGGCCATCAGCCTGCCGGACACGGCGGGCGCCCAGCAGGCTGGAGACATGCTGGAGACGGGCTCCGCGACGCAGGGAAAGACAGGCAGGCGAGAAAAGGCGAAGGGCCCGGAACCTTGCGATTCCGGGCCCTTCTATTGGCGAGGAGTACGGGACTTGAACCCGTGGCCTCCGGCGTGACAGGCCGGCGTTCTAACCAACTGAACTAACTCCCCACGACACTGCTTGCTGCCTACCACGACTACTGCTTGGGCGGAACAGGGATTGAACCTGTGACCCTCGCCTTGTAAGGGCGACGCTCTACCGCTGAGCTATCCGCCCCTCGCTTGCGCCACCGCGTTGCGACGGGGCGGGCTTGTATCGGCCACGCCCGTCACTGTCAAGCATACGTTTCGGACGGACGAATCATTCCGATTTGTCCTGACACGAGCGTTGACCCTGGCGATTCCACCTGACAACCCTCGCCCCCGCCCGCTCCTTGAGGGAGAGGGGGCAGACACGGAGCCCACCCCTTGAACGATCGCCTCCTGCGAGCCGCCCGCCGCCAGCCCACCGACACCACCCCCGTGTGGCTCATGCGCCAGGCCGGCCGTTACCTCCCCGAGTACCGAGCCATCCGCGGCAACATCGGCTTTCTCGATCTCTGCAAGAACCCGGACCTGGCCGCAGAGGTGACCGTTCAGCCCATCACCCGGCTGGGCGTGGACGCCGCCATCATCTTCTCGGACATCCTCATCCCCGTGGAGGCCATGGGGATTGAGCTGGAGCTCGGGGACAAGGGGCCGCACTTCCCCAACCCCGTGCGCACCGCCGCCGATATCGAGCGTCTGGGCGTGCCCGACCCCGTTCAGGGCACCGGCTTCGTCGCCGAGGCCATCCGTCGCACCCGGCGCGCGCTCAATGATTCGGTGCCCGTCATCGGCTTCTGCGGCGCGCCCTTCACCCTCGCCGCGTACATGGTCGAGGGCGGCGGCTCCAAGAGCTACATCCTCATCAAGCGGCTCCTCTTCGAGCAGCCGAAGCTCGTCCACACCCTCTTTGAGAAGCTGACGAGCACGCTCATCCCCTACCTGCTCATGCAGGTGGAGGCCGGCGCGAGCATCGTTCAGATCTTCGACTCATGGGGCGGTGAGCTGTCCCCCTGGGACTACGAGCGCTTCTGCATTCCGTACCTCACGCGGATGGTGCAGGCGGTGCAGGCCAAGGGCGTGCCCGTCATCGTCTTCGGCACTGGCATGTCCAACCACCTGCCGTTGCTCAAGCGCACCGGCGCGGACGTCATCGGGCAGGACTGGCGCACGCCCATCGACGAGGCCCGGCGGGTGCTCGGTCCCGACGTGGCGGTGCAGGGCAACCTGGATCCACTCCACCTCTTCCTGCCGCGCGAGGAGCTGGAGCAGCGCGTGGTGGACATCCTGCGTCGCGCCGGGCCCGTGGGGCACATCTTCAATCTGGGCCACGGCATCCTCCCGCCCACGGATCCGGACGCCGCGAAGTTCATGGTGGATGCCGTGCACAAGCACGGTGCCGCGCTCCGCCAGGGGGTCTGATGATGTGACCCCGTGAGTCAGCCGGGGATGTCAGGGGCACCCGGTAGGGTGGTGCGGTGGGTTGGGGAAGGGGAAGGGTGCCGTGACAGATGAAGGCAGGGGCGGCGAGTACCAGCGCAGGGTGCTCGCACTTGAGCATTCAGGGTTGCTGGCGTTGTGGCAGGGCCTTCGGGCGGGTGTCTCGCCTCCCGATTGGCCCGCCGGTTCGCTGCTGGAGTACCTCGTCCTACGGGCGTTCCAGCTGGAAGGCGCTGAGGTGACCTGGCCATACCGGGTGTACCGGAACGGTGTCCTCCTGGAGCAGATCGACGGGGTGGTCTATTTCGACGGGGTGTCCTGTCTGGTAGAGTGCAAGGACATGACCAGACCCGTAGACACCCTGGCCATCGTCAAGCTGAAGTCCCAGATTCTGCGTCGGCCACGAACCACCATCGGAGCGCTGTTGTGCACGGGCGAGGTCTCGCAGGCTGCGTTCACGTTGGTGGAGATGCTGCCACCGCCAGATGTGCTGCTGTGGGAGGGCGAGGAGATCGATCAGGCCCTCCGGGGACGCCGGCTCCTCGACGGCATGCGGAGGAAGCTGCGGTATGCGGTGGAGATGGGGTTCGCGGAACAAATGCGACTGGACGGGAGTGATTTGTGATGAGTGCGTTCATCGTGACCCCGGGACTCGTGGCTGGGAAGCTCATGAGGCGTCTGGTGAACGGTCATCCCCGTCTGCGCGATCGGGGAATCCGGATCCGGGCGGTCAAGGGCAATGCAGGAGCCTCGAGAGAGGCGCGGGAAATCATCTTCTGGCAGCGGGTGCCCGTGGTCGTGGTGCTCGATGCGCACACGCTCTCTCCGGACCTGATGGCGGAGCAGTGTGGTTGGGCGCATCTGCTCCTGGAGCGGGTGGAGCCTCCGAGCGAATGGCGGGTCCTGGCCGTCGCGCCCGAGATCGCCGTGCTCCTCTTCCGGGACGAGCAATTGCTGCGCTCCGTGCTGCCAGTGAGTCCCTCGTTCGAGCAGCTCATTCGGGGCAGGTACGAGCCCAACCGGGTGCTCGCCGAGCTCTTCGCGCAGGCGGGTGAGCAGCCCTTCCCCGATGCGTTGCTGCACCGGCTCGACCAGGCGGACCTGTCCTCGCTGTGGTCCGTCGCCCCGGAGCTCCGTCCTCTGGAGGAGTTCCTCCTCGAAAAGTTGGCTGCTCAACAGCCGGGCACCGCTCCCTGAGCTGCCCTCCGAGAGAGACAGAGAGCCTCGTTTCACCCGGTTGACTCTAGAGTCAATCTTCCGTTGACGCGATGCGACACGGCCCATTAGATGCGCCTCACCACGCAGTCAAGGTGAGGCACACATGGCACGCGAGAAGCAGCGTAACGGCCACCGGCGAGTGGCCATCGTCCGCGGATTGCGGACGCCCTTCGTGAAGGCAGGAACCGACTTCGCGAAGCTCACCGCGCTGGACCTGGGCCGCATGGTCGTCCAGGAGCTGGTACAGCGCGCGGAGATCGATCCCCAGGAGATTGATCAGGTGGTGTTCGGCCAGGTCATCCCCACGCTCACCGCGCCGTCCATCGCGCGCGAGGTGGTGCTGGCCGCGGGGCTGCCGCGCAAGATTGAAGCGTTCACCGTGGCGCGCGCCTGCGCCACCTCCATCCAGGCCATGACGACAGCGGCCAACGCCATCTCGGTGGGTGAGGCGGACGTGGTGCTCGTGGGTGGCACCGAGTCCATGTCGGATGCGCCCATCTTCACCAGCCGCCCGCTGGCCCAGGCGCTGGTGGCCGCCTCCAAGGCCCGCAGCCTCCCGGAGAAACTCAAGGCCTTCCAGACGCTCAAGCCGCGCGACCTGGTGCCCGTGCCCCCGGCCATCGCCGAGTACTCCACCGGCCTCACCATGGGAGAGAGCGCCGAGAAGATGGCCAAGGAGAATGGCATCTCCCGGCAGGCGCAGGACTCCATCGCCTTCACCTCGCACCAGAACGCCGCGCGCGCCTGGAAGGACGGCTTCTTCGACTCCCAGGTGATGCACGTGGTGGTGCCGCCCAAGTACGAGAAGGTGTCGCAGAAGGACAACATCGTTCGCGAGGACACCAGCCTGGAGGCGCTCTCCCAGCTCCGGCCCGTGTTCGATCGCAAGTACGGCACCGTCACCGCCGGCAATGCCTCGCCGCTCACCGACGGCGCCGCCGCGTTGCTGCTGATGAGCGAGGAGAAGGCCAAGGCGCTCGGCCTGGAGCCGCTCGGCTACCTGCGCGCCCATGCCTATGCCGCCACCGACCCCGGAGAGCAGTTGCTCCAGGGCCCGGCCTACGCGGCCCCCATCGCGCTGCAGCGCGCCGGAATGAAGCTCTCCGACATCGATCTCGTGGAGATGCACGAGGCGTTCGCCGCCCAGGTGGCCAGCAACATCCAGGCGCTGGCTTCCAAGGAGTTCGCCCGGAAGGCCGGCTGGAGCGCGCCGGTGGGCGAGGTGGACCGCACGCGCCTCAACCTGTCGGGAGGCTCCATCTCCATCGGCCATCCCTTCGGGGCCACGGGGGCGCGCATCGTCACCCAGGCCCTTCATGAGCTGAAGCGTCAGAACAAGAACACGGTGCTGTGCACCGTCTGCGCCGCCGGTGGCCTCGGAGCCGCGGTGGTCCTGGAGCGTGCGTGATGGCTGCGATGATTGCTCAGGAGCTCGAGGCGAAGCAGGGCTTCACCTACCACGTCGAGGACGGTGTCGCGCTCCTCGTGTTGGATCTGCCGGGCGAGTCGGTGAACACGCTCTCTCCCGAGACGGGTGAGGTGTTCGCGGGGTTGCTCACCCGCGCCGAGAAGGACCCCGCGGTCAAGGCGGTCGTCTTCATCTCCGGCAAGAAGGACAGCTTCGTGGCTGGAGCGAAGATCGACTTCCTCCAGACGCTCAAGTCGGCCTCCGAGGCCACCGCCGCCTCGCGCCAGGGGCAGCAGGGCTTCGACAGGCTGGATGCGTTCCCCAAGCCGGTGGTGGCGGCCATCCACGGTGCGTGCCTCGGCGGAGGCCTGGAGTGGGCACTCGCCTGTGACTACCGCATCGCCACTGACAGCCCGAAGACGACGCTCGGACTGCCCGAGGTGCAGCTCGGCCTCATCCCCGGGGCGGGTGGCACCCAGCGTCTGCCGGCGCTCATCGGTGCGCAGGCCGCGTTGGACCTCATCCTCACCGGCAAGAACGTGAAGCCCGGCAAGGCGAAGAAGCTGGGCCTGGTGGACGAGGTGGTGCCCGTGCCCATCCTCCGCAACCTGGCCGTGCGCCGCGCTCGCGAGCTGGCCGAGGGCATGCTGAAGGTGGAGCGTCCCCGTGGTCAGGGTCTCAAGGCGGTGGCGCAGCAGGGCAAGAAGGGCCTGGGCGGACTGCTGCTGGGGCTGACCAACAAGGAGATGTGGACCGAGGTCGCGCTCGAGGACAACCCGGTGGGCCGGAAGATCCTCTTCGACCAGGCGCGCAAGCAGCTGCGCAAGAAGACGCGCGGCAAGTACCCGGCGCCGGAGAAGGCGCTCGAGGCCATCCGCATCGGCGTGGAGTCTGGCCGCGCGGCGGGCCTGGAGGCCGAGGCGAAGTTCTTCGGCGAGCTGGTGGTGTCCGACGTCTCCAAGCGGCTGGTGGAGATCTTCTTCGCCACCACCGCGCTCAAGAAGGAGAACGGTACGGCCAACCCGGACGTGAAGCCGCGCGAGGTGAAGAAGCTGGGCGTGCTCGGCGGCGGCCTGATGGGCGGTGGCATCGCCTACGTCAGCTCGGCGCTGCAGGGCGTGCCGGTGCGCGTGAAGGACAGGGACGACGCGGGCGTGGGCCGCGCCCTCAAGCAGGTGCAGAGCATCTACGATGAGCGGGTGAAGAAGCGCTCGCTCACGTGGCGCGAGGCCGCCGCGAAGATGGCGCTCGTCACCGGCGGCACCGACTACAGCGGCTTCAAGAGCGTGGACGTGGTCATCGAGGCCGTCTTCGAGGACCTGAAGCTCAAGCACCGCATCATCGGTGAGGTGGAGGCCGTCACCCGCGAGGACGCCATCTTCGCCTCCAACACCTCCAGCATCCCCATCACCGATCTGGCCAAGGGCTCCAAGCGGCCCGCGCAGGTCATCGGCATGCATTACTTCAGCCCGGTGAACAAGATGCCGCTGCTGGAGATCATCACCCACAAGGGCACCGTCGACTGGGTGACGGCCACCTGCGTGGAGATTGGCAAGAAGCAGGGCAAGACGGTCATCGTCGTCAACGACGGGCCGGGCTTCTACACCTCGCGCATCCTCGCGCCGTACATGAACGAGGCCGCGCACCTGTTGGCCGACGGCGCCGACATCGCCGAGCTGGACAAGGCGCTCGTGGAGTTCGGCTTCCCTGTGGGCCCCATCACCTTGCTGGACGAGGTGGGCATCGACGTGGCCCAGAAGGTGGGCCCCATCATGGAGCAGGCCTTCGGCAAGCGCATGGCCGCGCCCAGGGCCCTGGAGAAGGTGGTGGCTGAGGGCCGCCTCGGCCGCAAGAACAAGAAGGGCTTCTATACCTACGACGGCAAGAAGAAGGAGGTGGACGTCACCGTCTACGATCTCTTGCCGCACGGGAAGAACCGCAAGAACCTCGATGCGCGCGAGATGGCCGAGCGGTGCGTCCTCCAGATGGTGAACGAGGCGGTGCGCTGCCTGGGCGAGGGGATTCTTCGCAGCGCGCGTGACGGCGACGTGGGGGCCATCTTCGGCCTTGGTTTCCCGCCGTTCCTCGGAGGCCCCTTCCGCTACGCGGACAGCATCGGTCCCGCCGAGCTGCTGCGTCGCCTGGAGCACTACCAGGACAAGTACGGCGAGCGCTTCACCCCCGCGCCGTCGCTCGTGGACATCGTGAAGGCGGGCAAGACGTTCTACCCGCGTTAGTCCCTCGCGAGGGGAGGGCAGGGGGCTCGTGCTCCCCGCCCTCCCGCGTGTGTCGTCAGTCGTCCACCGAGGGCAGCACGCCCACCTTGAGCGAGCTCGGGTGTGCCGCCGAGCGGTACACGCGGTGGAAGGCGCGCACGAAGTCCTCCTCCTTCGCCTCGAAGATGTTGGGCACGAAGGTCTGCGGGTTGCGGTCGATGAAGGGGAACCAGCTCGACTGCACCTGGATCATCACCCGGTGTCCGCGCTTGAAGGTGTGGAAGACGTCGTTGATGACGAAGCGCACCTTCGTCGCCTCGCCCGGCTTGAAGGGCTTGGGCTCGCTGTAGCTGTCGCGGAAGCGGCCGCGGAACGGCTCGCCGCGCACCAGCGTCTGCTGGCCCCCGCGGTTGCGTTTGCCCTGCTCCTCGTCATTCCGGCTGAAGCCCGGCAGCTTGCCCGGGTTGACGTCCACGAGCTTCACCACCCAGTCCGCGTCGGTGCCCGTGGTGGAGACCCACAGCTCCGCCTCCAGCGGGCCCGCGAGCGTCAGGTCCTTCTCCAGCGGCGCCGTCTGGTAGACGAGCACATCGGGCCGGCGCGAGGCGAAGCGCTGGTCCTCGGTCATGTAGTTCTTGGTCCAGCCCGTCGTCAGCTCGGTGGTGTAGGGCACCGGCCTGTCGGGGTCGCTCACGTACTCGTCAAAGGCCTCCTGGGCGGACGCGGGCGCGCTGTAGGAGAGGCCCCCCTTGGGCTGGAAGTAGAGCCGCGCCTCGCGTACCCCCTTCGGAGGCCACGTGTCGAAGCGCCTCCAGCGGTTGGCGCCCGTCTCGAACACCAGGGCCTCGGGCAGCTCGGGCTTGTCGCCCCCCTTGAGGTGGTGCTTGAAGAAGGCGAGCTCCAACTCCTGGTAGAGCTCGCTCGTGCGGAAGCCGAACTCGACGTCGCCGAGCGCGGTGCTGTCACCCCGCGTCCAGCCACCGTGCGGCCACGGGCCCATGACGAGCGTGTTGGTGATGCCCGGGTTCTGCTTCTCGATGGCGGAGTAGGTGCGCAGCGGGCCGTACAGGTCCTCGGTGTCGTACCAGCCGCCCACCACCATCACCGCCGCCTTGATGTTCTTCAAGTGCGGCAGGAGGTTCCGCGCCTGCCAGAAGGAGTCGTAGTTGGGGTGCGCGACAATGTCCTTCCAGAAGGCGATGTCACCCTTGAAGTGGCGCGTGTCCGCGTTGGCCAGCGGGCCCAGGTCGAGGAAGAACTCGTAGCCGTCCGGCGTGCCGTGGTCGAAGCGGAACCAGTTCTCGTTGGCGATGGGCTGCGGCCGGGGCTTGCCGAACCCCGAGAAGAAGTCGAAGGCCAGCACCAGGTTGAAGGCGCCATGCCGGTGCATGTCGTCCCAGAACCAGTCGGCGATGGGAGCCTGGGGCGACACCGCCTTGAGCGCCGGGTGCGAGTCGATGGCTCCCGCCGAGACGTAGAACCCCGGATACGAGATGCCCCACTGGCCCACGCGGCTGTTGTTGCCCGGCACGTTCTTCACCAGCCACTCGATGGTGTCGTACGTGTCAGTGCTCTCGTCGATGTCCTTCGGCCCGCTCTTCTTCGCCATGTGCGGGCGCACGTTGATGAACTCGCCCTCGGACATGTTCCGGCCGCGCACGTCCTGGAAGGCGAAGATGAAGCCCTGCTTCTCGTACTCGGCGGTGGGCCCGAGCCGGCGCGCGTACCGGTCCTGCCCGTACGGCGCCACCGTGTAGGGCGTGCGCACGAGCAGGATGGGGTAGCGCTTGCTGGGGCTTGCGTCGTTGGGGATGTAGACGGACGTGAACAGCTTCGTGCCGTCGCGCGTGGGGACGCGGTACTCGAACTTGGTGTAGTGCGAGCGGATGTACTCGGCGCGCTCGGATTCGGGGGTGGGCTGCTGGGGCTTCGCGGCCTGGGCCCTTGCGGGGCCGGCGAGCGCGATAAGCACGAGCACCACGAGGCTGCGGAACATGAGGTGCATGCACTCTCCTGGTGGGGGAGGCGGCATTGTCGGCGAACGGTGGCGGCGCGGAAAGCATCGTCTCGTGCTTGCGGGGTAGGGGACCCCCCTCACTCGGGGTCCGGGTTCCGTCCTTGACCCTGGCGCGTTTCTGGATGATGCCTGCGCCGAATGTCCCGCTCCGCGTCGCGCACCCTGGTTCTCGTCATCCTGGCCGCCGTCCTGGCCTGCGCTGTGTCCGCGGGGATGGGCGCCCGGCGTTACCACCGTAAGAAGAACCCCCAGGCCCCAGTCGCACGGATCGACGAGTACGTGGTGATGGGGTTCGTGGGCTGGGACTCCAACTGGTACGCGCACATCGTCGAGCAGGGCTACTTCTACAGGCCTGGGGAGCAGAGCTCCGTGGCCTTCTTCCCGCTCTACCCGCTGGCCGTCCGCGCCGTCGATGAGCTGGGCCCGGATGTGCACCAGGCCGGGGTGCTTGTCACCCTGCTGTGTGGACCGCTCGCGCTCCTGCTCTTCCTTCACTGGGCGCGTTTCCGGGTGGACGAACCCATTGCGCTCCAGGCCTCGCTGCTGCTCGCCCTCTATCCCTTCTCCCTCTTCCTCTACGGGGTGATGTACTCCGACGCGCTCTTCCTCCTGCTGGTGGTGGGCGCCTTCCTCCTGCTGGAGAAGGGACACCTGGGGCTGGCCGTCCTGCTCGGCGCGGTGGCGACGGCGGCGCGGCCGGTGGCTCCCGCGGTGGTGCTGGGCCTGCTGGCCCGCCGGCTCGAGTGGAAGCGAGAGCGGGGGGAGCGCTGGACTGCGCTCGATCTCCTGCCCGTCCTGTCCGCGCTCGGCTTCGTGCTCTACATCCTCTACCTGGACAAGCAGTTCGGCGCGCCCTTCGCCTTCGTCGAGGTCCAGTCCGCCTGGGGACAGGAGCCCGGCTGGCGCTCCTGGCTGAAGCTGTCCTGGTTCAAGACCGTCTTCTCCCCGGACACCAACACCGAGACCGCCTTGCGGCTGTGCATCCACGCGGCGTTGACCCTGGGGGCGCTCGCGCTGGTGTGGCCCACCTTCCGGAAGCTGGGGTGGGGCTATGGCGTGTACTGTGCCGTGCTGGTGGGTATCCCCACCCTGTCCACCAAGGACTTCATGGGCATGGGGCGCTACCTCCTCTCCGCCTTCCCCCTCTTCCTCACCCTCGCGCTGCTGCTGCGCGAGCACCCGCGCGTGCGCCAAGGCCTTCTCGCCGCGGGCGCCGTGTCGCTCGTCTTCCTAGCGGCCGCTTTCGGCCTGGAGCACTACATCTCGTGAACGCTCCTCTTCCTCCCGCCCTGGCGCTGTTCTCCCACCTCCCGTTGAGCGAGCGCTTCCACGTGCACGCCCGGGCCTTCTCCGCTCCGCTCGAGGCCGTTGCCTCCCGCGTGCCCGCCGGAGGCACCGTGGCCGATGTGGGATGTGGCCATGGACTGCTCTCCGCCCTCCTCGCCCTGGGCGACTCCCGGCGCATCGTGCATGGGGTCGATCCTGACCCACGTAAAATTGAATGGGCCCGAAGCGGTCCTGGCCGTCTGCCCAACGTGCGGACTGAGGTGGGCACCGTGGAGTCCCTCGCCGAGCGGCTTCCCGGTGGTTTCGATGCGGTGGTGGTAAGCGATGTCCTCTACCTGCTCCCCGTGGAGCGCTGGCCCGGCTTCCTGCGCGAGGTCCGCCGGCTGCTCCGTCTCGGTGGGCGACTCCTCCTGAAGGAGGCCGAGGGCGACCACTCCTGGAAGCACCTCAAGTGCCTCGCACAGGAGGTGGTGATGGTGAAGCTGCTCGGCCGGACGAAGGCCGGGGGGGCGCTTGTGCTCCAGCCTCGCGATGCGATGGAGGCCCTGTTGCTCCAGGCCGGCTTCACCCTGCGCGAGACGGTGGAGCTGGGGGTGGGTTACTCCACACCCCACATCCTCTATGTGGCGGAGGCCACGGCCGGGGGCACGGCGGCCGCCAGCGCGCCGTAGGTGGTCAGCTCCACCCCCAGTTGCTCGAGTCGGGCTCGCACCCGAGGGCTGGTGAGCGCGTCCAGCTCGGACTGCCAGCCATAGGTCCACGCGGGGTCTTCCGGGACGTGGGGACGGCCCTCGCCCGGGTGGCAGCCGAGCTCGAAGTCTCCCGGGGGCAGCGACTCCAGCAGCGAGAGCAGGGCGGACTCGGTGAGCTGGCCCGCCTCGAAAATGCCGCCGGCGCTCACCCGCTGGACTCCCGGCGGCGGTCGCGGAGCGGTCCGGGCCAACAGCGACAAGAGCGACGTCTTCACCGCGGGCCCCGGTGCCCGCAGCCAGGACACTCGCGGCAATCGGTCTGGCCAGCGGAGGGGCAGTCCCTCTCGAAGTGCCAGGGCCTCCACCAGCGGGCGTACCCCGGGCAGGAGGTGCAGGTGTTGGTGCGCGTCCAGGTGATCCACGTCCGCGCCCAGGTCCCGTGCGCGTCTCAGCTGCGAGGCCAGCTCCAGCTCCAGCTCCTCGCGTCGCACCTGCCCGGTGAGCCACGCCTTCGCGAAGTCAGCCCAGCTCGCGCGCAGCAACCCACCCGGGGCCATGGTGGGCACGTGTGAGGCGGGCGCCGCTGGGGGCAGGCGAGTGCAGAAGGCCAGGTGAACGCCCAGGGCCAGTCCTTGCGCCCGGGCTCGGGTCACCGCTTCTTCCGCGCTCGGGCCTCTCACCAGCACGGTCGCGCTGGTGACGATGCCCTCGCGGTGCGCCCGGAGGATGCCCGTGTCCAGGGCCGGGTGCAGCCCCAGGTCATCCGCGTTGACGATGAGGCGTGTGGGGGCTCGTGCCACCGCGCTACCCGTGGCCGCGTGCCTTGTCGCGCTCTCGCGCCGAGCCATGCAGCGGGGCCACCGAGGGCGGCAGCCGCACCGGACGCCTGGCCGCCTGCGGATGGCGCGTCTCCGGGTACAGCTTCATCAGCTCCCGCACCATCTTCGCGATGACGGCGGGCGAGGACAGCGTGGACACGCCGCGCGTACGCGGGAAGTAGTCCACGCCCATCTGGAACACCTTGAATCCCTGGTGGATGGCCTTCACCACCAGCTCCGCGTCGATGAAGGAGCCCTGGCTGTTGAGCTCCACCGCCTCCAGCACCCGCCGGTGTATCACCTTGAAGCTGAAGTTGATGTCCTTCACGTGGACACCGAACAGCGTGCGGATGAGCATGTTGTAGGCGAACGAGTACACAATCCGCTTGGGCCCCTCGCTGGTGCGGTCGAACCGGAAGGCGCAGAGCATGTCCGCCTCCAGGTACTTCATCAGGTGCATCGCCCGCTCCAGCTCCTTCAGGTCGAAGGGCAGGTCCATGTCCGAGTACACCACGATGTCCTTGGTGGACGCGGACAGGCCGGTGCGCATGGCCCCGCCCAGCTTCAGGTTCACCGGGTGGGTGATGACCCGGAGCTGGGGGATGCGCGCGGCCAGCTGCTCGCAGACCTCCTGGGTGCGGTCCGTGGAGGCATCGTTGACGACGATGATCTCAAAGTCGTCCGTCAGCCGGGGGAGCACATCCATGGCTCGGGTGACCGAGCGCTCCACATAGTCCTCCTCGTTCCAGGCGGGAAAGAAGAGACTGATGCTGGGGGATTTTCCCACGATGAGACCTCGAGGCGATGCCCTTGTGACGGACGTGGCGGAACCGAGGCGGCTGGCTATCAAACATTGGAGGGCATGCGCAATCCAACGGTCGCGAGTCTTCACGGGGGCGTGGTAGCGTGAGGGCTTGGGTTGGTTTCGGGGATAGATGTGGGAGACAGGCGCCTCATTCTGTTGGTGGACGAACTGCCCGAGCGGCAGGCGGAGCTGGCGAGCACACTGGAGCAGGAGGGCTTCTCCGTCCGATTGGTCTCGGCCGGCTCGGAGGCTCAACGCCTTCTCGCCGAAGCCGATCTGGTGCTCCTCGTCCTGGGTCCCGCCGGGGGGCCCTCTCGCGCATTGCTGCAGCACTTGATGGCCCGGGACGACGACGGGACGGGCCCCTCCATCCTCGCGTTGGTGCCCACCGAGGAGCGCGCCGCGGTCGTGGCCGTGCTGCGGCTGGGGGCCGAGGTGGTGCGCACCCCGGCGGACACCGATGAGCTGGTGGCCCGCATGGGGAAGTGTCTCCAGGAGCGCGAGCGCCTCAACGAGCTCCTCACCCGGGTGACCTCCCTGGAGCGCCTGTCCGTCACCGACGGGCTCACCGGGGTCCACAACCACCGCTACTTCCAGGAGCGGCTGCGTGAGGAGTTCCGGCGCGCCCAGCGCTACGACGACACGCTGTCGCTCATCCTCATCGACCTGGACCACTTCAAGGCCTTCAACGACACCCACGGCCACCAGGTGGGCGACATCGTGCTGCGCGACGTGGCGGCCTCCCTGCAGCGCAGCGTGCGCGAGACGGACCTGCTTGCCCGCTATGGAGGCGAGGAGTTCGCCATCCTCCTGCCGCGCACCCCGCTGGCCGGCGCCCTCACCGTGGCCGAGCGTGTCTGGCGCGAGCTGGGAGTACTGCTCACCGGTCCCGAGCGCACCTTGCGCGTCACGGCCTCGCTGGGCGTCTCCACCTTCCCGCACCACGCCGTCAACAGCGCCGAGCAGCTGGTGCACTCCGCCGACCAGGCCCTCTACCGCGCCAAGGACGAGGGCCGGAACCGCATCTGCCTCTACGTCGCCCCCTCACCCTTCGATAGACCCACCCCTCGTTAGCCTGTTCCCCATACTCAGAGTGGGTCAACATTGACCCGATTCCTGGGTCGGGGTATTGAGGGACCCAGGGTGGAAGCGAGCCCCGGGTGTAGAAGCACCCGGTATCAGGGGGCTTTGCGAGGGGTTGGACGTTGGCAGCGTCATTGCAAATGCTCGGGTCTCGGACCCAGGACGAGGTTGCCACTGGAACTGGCGCAGACACAGGGAGCGGTGCCACGCGGACGGCTGCTGCTGGTGGACGACGAGGAGTACATCCTGAAGTCCATCCGGCGGGTACTCCGTCGCGGCGATTGGCAGATCGAGACGGCCTCTGATGCGGAGGAGGGCCTCAAGGCCCTCGAACGCTTCACGCCCGAGGTGGTCATCTCCGACTTTCGAATGCCGGGGATGAACGGGGTGGAGTTCCTCAGCCGGGTGAAGGCGCAGGTGCCACGGGCCCAGCGCATCATGCTCACCGGCCAGGCGGATCAGCAGGCGATCGAGGAAGCCATCAACCGGTCGGAGATCTTCCGGTTCATCTCCAAGCCTTGGAACGACAGCCATCTGGTGCTGACGGTCAAGAGCGCCTTCGAGCAATACGCGCTCCAGGCGGAGAATGAGCGGCTGCTCCGGGTGACGCAGCAGCAGAACGAGGAGCTGCGGCGGCTCAACGCGGAGCTGGAGACGCGGGTGGCGTTGCGCACGCACCTGCTGAGCCAGGCCAAGCGCGAGTGGGAGCTGTCGTTCGACTCCATCGAGACGCCGCTGGCGGTGGTGCGCCGGGACTTCGGGGTGCGCCGCGCCAACCGGGCGTACACGGACCTGGCCGGGGATCGGCTCAAGGAGCCGCTGTCCGAGCTGTCCGAGGAGGGCGCCGAGCCTCGGTGTCACAAGCTGCTGTTCGACCGGGACACGCCCTGCGCGGGCTGTCCGCTGCCCGAGGCGCTGCAGAGCGGCAAGGGCGCGCGTGCGGAGATCAGCCAGCGCGGGCGCACCTACGCCATGGCGGCCTACCCGCTGACGTCCGAGGGGCGAGCGGTGTGCTCCTACCGGGACATCAGCGACGAGCGCGAGATGACGCGCCGGCTCATCGACACGGAGAAGATGGCGGCGGTGGGCCAGCTCGCTGGCGGCGTGGCGCATGAGATCAACAACCCGCTGGGCGGCATCCTCGCCTTCGCGCAGTTGATGAAGCGCGACGATGGCCGCAACGCTGGGGATTTGGAGCAGTTGGACCTCATCGAGGAGAGCGCGCTGCGCTGCAAGCGCATCGTGGAGAGCCTGCTGAAGTTCAGCCGCCACAGCCGGACGGAGGATCGCCGGGCCTTCCAGCTCAACAAGTGCGCGGAGGACTCGGCGGTGCTCTTCGGGGCCCAGCTCAAGTCGTACTCCAAGGTACGGCTGGAGCTGCGCCTGGCGGAGGACCTGCCGGAGCTGTTCGGAGACCCGGGACAACTGTCGCAGGTGATGCTCAACCTGCTGCAGAACGGGCTGCACGCGCTGCCCCCCGCGGGTGGCGTGCTGTGTCTGGAGACAGGGAAGGATGGCGACCGGTGCTACTTCCGGGTCGCCGACACGGGCACGGGCATCGAGGATCGCCACATGGGGCGCATCTTCGAGCCGTCGTTCACCACCAAGCCGCCTGGCCAGGGTACCGGCCTGGGCCTGTCGATCGCCTACCGCATCGTCGAGGACCACGGCGGCGTCATCAAGGTGGACACCCAGATGGGTGAGGGTTCTCGCTTCACCGTCTACATCCCCATTCCCTTGCAGCTCGAGAGGTTGCCGTGAATCCGCAGCCAGCTACTGCCGGCGCCATGCGCGCCAAGATCCTGGTCGTGGATGACGATCCGATCGTCCTCAAGGCGGTCACGTCCATCCTCAAGCGGGAGAACTACCAGGTCGTCTCCATCGACGACGCCGTGGAAGGACTGACGGCGGCGAAGGACCCGTCCATCGACGTGGCCGTCCTGGACATCAAGATGCCCAACCTGTCCGGGATGGATCTGCTGCGCGGAATCAAGGCCGCGCGGCCGGACGTCGAGGTCATCATGATGACGGCCTTCGCCACCGTGGAGACGGCGGTGGAGGCGGTGAAGGCCGGGGCGTACGACTACCTCACCAAGCCCTTCGAGAACATCGACGAAGTGAGCATGACGGTGGCCAAGGCCGCCGAGCGCAAGGCGCTGCGAGACAGGGCGCGGGCGCTGGAGGAGGCGCTCACCGCGCGCAACCAGTTCGAGGAGCTCATCGGCCAGTCGTCGCAGATGCGCGGCGTCTTCAAGCTGGTGGAGACGGTGAGCCACTCGACGGCCACGGTGCTCGTGCAGGGCGAGAGCGGCACGGGCAAGGAGCTGGTGGCCCGGGCCATCCACTACCGCAGCGCGCGCAAGGACAAGCCCTTCGTGGCCGTCAACTGCTCGGCGCTGACGGACACGCTGCTGGAGAGCGAGCTCTTCGGCCACGTGAAGGGCAGCTTCACCGGAGCCACGGCCAACAAGAAGGGCCTCTTCGAGGCGGCCGACGGCGGCACCATCTTCCTGGACGAGATTGGCGACGTGCCTCCCGCCACCCAGGTCCGCCTGCTGCGCGTGCTGCAGGAGGGCGAGGTGAAGCGGGTGGGGGCCAACGAGCCGGTGAAGGTGGACGTGCGCGTCATCGCCGCGACGCACGTGGACCTGAACCGGGCCAAGGAGCAGGGCAAGTTCCGTGAGGACCTGTTCTACCGGCTCAACGTCATCACCATTGACCTGCCGCCGCTGAGAGACAGGCCCGAGGACGTGCCGCTGCTGGCGCACCACTTCCTCAAGCTGTACGTGGCGAAGGTGGGCAAGCGGGTGACGGGCTTCACGCCGCACGCGATGGAGGCGCTCACCTGCAACCGGTGGACGGGCAACGTGCGCGAGCTGGAGAACGTCATCGAGCGCGCGGTGGTGCTCACCTCCAAGGAGGTGCTGGACGTCGACGACCTGCCGCCGGGCTTCCAGGACGCGCCGCAGGCCGGAGCTCAGGTGGAGGTCTTCAGCCTCGCGCACCTGCCGTACGCCCAGGCGAAGCGGCTGGCCATGCGCGCCTTCGAGCGGCGCTACCTCACCGCGTTGCTCGAGAAGCACAACCACAACGTCTCCAGCGCCGCTCGCGCCGCAGGCGTGGACCGCTCCAACTTCCGCCGCCTCCTCAAGCAGTACGAGGTGGCCGGGCGCTCCATGAAGCGCGGCAAGGACGGCGACGAGGACGACGCGCTCGAGGCCGCCTCCTGAGTCGGTCCGAGGGTTGAGGAGGGTTCAGCCCTCCTCGCCCGGTTCGCGGGAGCGGTTCTGGAGTTGTCGCTGGATGTCCTCGTAGCGCTCCGCCAACTCCTGCTCGAGGCCGTTGCGCGTGGGTTGGTAGAAGCGCCGGTCGCGCAGGGCCTCGGGGAGGTAGTCCTCGGGGACGTAGTTGCCCTCGAAATTATGCGGGTACTTGTAGCCGGCGCCGTACCCGAGTGACTTCATCAGCTTCGTGGGTGCGTTGCGCAGGTGCATGGGCACGGGCAGGGGTCCGCCCTCGGTGACGGCGGTGCGCGCCGCGGCATACGCGGTGAGCACGGCGTTCGACTTGGGTGCCAGCGCCAGGTACGTCACCGCCTGGGTGAGGGGCAGGGTGCCCTCGGGCAGGCCCACCAGCTCGAAGGCCCGCAGCGCGTCCACCGCCACGCTCAGCGCCCGCGGGTCCGCGTTGCCAATGTCCTCCGAGGCGAAGATGACCATGCGCCGGAAGATGAAGACGGGGTCCTCGCCCGCCTCCAGCATGCGCGTCATCCAGTACAGCGCGGCGTCCACGTCCGAGCCGCGCATGGATTTGATGAAGGCGCTGATGACGTTGTAGTGCTCCTCGCCGCCCTTGTCGTAGAGGAGCGCCTTGTGCTGCATGGCCTCCTCGGCGATGGCCTTGTCCACCCGGGTGCCACCATGCGCGGCTGCCGCCTCCAGTGCGGTGAGCGCCCTGCGCGCGTCGCCTCCCGAGGCCTGGACGATGAAGGTGAGCGCCTCGTCCTCCACCCCGACTCTGCCGCCCAGGCCCTTGGGGTCCACCACCGCCCGGCGCAGCAGCGCCACCAGCTCCTCCTCCTCCAGCCCGCGCAGGGTGACGACGCGGGCTCGGGACAGGAGCGCGGCGTTCACCTCGAAGGAGGGGTTCTCCGTGGTGGCCCCAATGAGGGTGACCGTGCCCTTCTCTACATGGGGGAGCAGCGCGTCCTGCTGCGCCTTGTTGAAGCGGTGGATCTCATCCACGAAGAGCAGGGTGCGCTGACGATTCATCCTCCAGCGCTCCTGGGCGCGGGCCACCGTCTCGCGGATGTCCTTCACGCCGGAGAGCACGGCGGAGAGGGACTCGAAGGCGGCACCGGTGGATTTGGCGATGACGTGAGCGAGCGTCGTCTTGCCCGTCCCCGGGGGCCCCCAGAGGATGAGGGAGGGCACCTGGTCCTGCTGGATGGCCCGGCGGAGAAAGCGGCCCTCGCCCGTCAGGTGCTCCTGTCCGACGAACTCCTCCAGACGGGTGGGGCGCATCCGCTCGGCCAGGGGGGCCAGGGCGGCCTGGTCCTTCTGGCCGGCATGCTCGAAGAGGTCCATAGCGCAATCCTGCCGCCAGGGACCCACGTGTCACAGGGTCATCGAAGCGGCCATTTCGTCCAGCGCCCCCCCGGCCGCCTGGACTAGAACCTGGGTCCATCGTGCAGACCCTGGTGCTCGTTGCGAAGAAGGACAAGCCCGAGGCGGCGGAGCTCGCCGCGCGGATCCGCGAACGCTACCCCACCTATGAGGTGCTGGGAGACCGGCTCCTGGCCCATACGCTTGGCTGGCCCCGGGTGGAGGACCGCGAGCTGGCCTCCCGGGCGGATCTGGTGGTGGTGCTGGGTGGAGATGGCACCCTCATCCACGCGGCCCGGTTGCTGGACGGGCGCCCCACGCCGATTCTCGGGGTCAACCTGGGCAGCCTGGGTTTCATGACGGAGATCCCCGTCGAGGAGCTGTTCCTCGCGCTGGATGAGGTGCTCGCCGGCCGCTTCAAGACGGACTCCCGGATGAAGCTCTGCTGCCGGTTGGTGCGCGACGGCAAGGTGGTGGTGCAGGACGAGGTCCTCAACGACGTGGTCATCAACAAGGGCGCGCTGGCCCGCATCGCGGACCACGAGGTGTCCATCGAGGACATCCCCATCGCCACGTACAAGGCGGACGGCGTCATCCTGGCTACGCCCACCGGCTCCACCGCGTACTCGCTGTCGGCGGGCGGGCCCATCGTCCACCCCTCGGTGGATTGCACGGTGCTCACGCCCATCTGCTCGCACGCGCTCACGCACCGCTCCATCATCGTGCCGGCGGACCGCACCATCCGCATCAAGCTGGCCAGCGAGACGGCGGACACCTTCCTCACGCTGGACGGACAGACGGGTCACAGCCTCCAGTGCGAGGACATCATCGAGGTGGTGCGCTCGCCCAACCGGGTGAACCTGGTGCGCAACACCCGCGTGGGCTACTTCACCATCCTCCGGCAGAAGCTCCACTGGGGCGAGCGGTAGCGCGGCGTGTTCGTCTTCCTGTCGAAGGTGTTGGACCTGCTGCTCGCGCCGCTCTCCTGGGGCCTCCTTCTGGGATGCGTGGGCCTGCTGCTGCGCCGGAGGCGGGCGAGGCTGGCGGTGGGGCTGCAAGTGCTGGGGCTGCTGGTGGTGTACGTCTTCTCCCTCGAGCCGGTGGCCAATGGACTGCAGCGGTGGGTGGAGGCGGGCGCGGTGTCCACGTATCGGCCAGACGTGGTCTACGACGCCGTCATCGTGCTGGGCGGAGCGGTGGACGCGGACGCCACCGAGCGCTCGGGACTGCCCGAGTACACCCACCCGGTGGAGCGAATTCTCCGGGGGTACGAGCTGCTGCGGCAGGGGAGGGCGCGCCAGGTGCTGCTGTCGGGGGGGACGCTGGACACGAGGCCCGGAGCGCTGGTGGAGGCGGACATCCTGGCGCGGCAGCTCCGGCTGTGGGGGATTGAGCCGGAGCGCATCGTCCTGGAGGGGCGCAGCCGCAACACGCGGGAGAACGCGGTGGAGTCGGAGCGCCTCATCCGGGAGCGAGGCTGGCAGCGGCTGGTGCTGGTGACGAGCGCGGCGCACATGCCGCGGGCGCTGAGCACCTTCGAGGCGGTGGGGCTGAAGCCGGACGCGCTGGTGGTGGACGTGCGCGCGCACGACTGGCACCTGCGCGGGGCGTGGTGGCAGCCGCGGGCCTCCAACCTGGCAGCCGGGACGGACGCGCTGCGAGAGCTCTTCGGGCGTCTCGTCTACCGGCTGCGCGGCTGGGCCTGACTCGTGCGTTAGAAGATGAAGTCGGTGGTGAGGAAGTCCGACTCGCGGCGGGTGAGGATGGATTGCACCAGCGTGGTGTTCTCGGTCGTCGTCTTCGCCGCGACGAGGGTGCGAATCGAGAACACGCGCAGCGCATCCGCCACTGACAGCGTGCCCTCGGCGGAGTCCTTGCGGCCATTGAAGGGGAACGTGTCCGGTCCCCGCTGGCACTGGCTGTTGAGGTTGATGCGGCCCACCTGGTTGGCGAACGCGTCAATGAGGCGGCCGATGCGCGCGGAGTCCCGTCCGAAGATGCTCAACTGCTGGCCGAACTGGGAGTTGGCGACGAATTGCATCACCTCTTCGTCCTCATCGAACACCATCACCGGTATCACCGGGCCGAACTGCTCCTCGTGAGCCAGGCGCATCTCTCCCGTCACCGGGTAGACCACGGCGGGTGAGTAGAACGACTGAGCCGTCCGCCCCCCGAGTGGATTGATGACCCGGGCGCCCTTGGCCACGGCATCGTCAACCAGGCCCTTCAGGTACTCCGTCTTTCCCGGCTCGGGCAGGGGGGTGATTGCGACGCCCGGGTCCCAGGGCATGCCCGGCTTGAGGCGGTCCACCGCGGCGGTGAACTTGTCGAGGAAGGGCTCGACGATGCGCCGTTGCACCATGAGCAGCTTGAGCGCCGTGCACCGCTGCCCGTTGAAGGACAGCGTCCCGGTGATGCACTCCTTCACGGTGTTCTCGAGGTCGGCGTCCTCCAGGATGATGGCTGGATTCTTCGCATCGAGCCCGAGCACGGACTTGAGCCGGTGCGGGCGCGGGTGCATCCGCTTGAGCTCGCTGGCGCCCCGGTTGGTGCCGATGAAGGCGAAGAGGTCCACCTGGCCGCTCTCCATCAGGGCGCCCACCGTCTCGCGTCCCCGGCCGTAGATGATGTTGATGACGCCGGGCGGGAAGCAGTCGCGGAAGGCCTCCAGCAGGGGGCGGATGAGCAACACGCCGAACTTCGCCGGCTTGAAAACGACCGCATTGCCCATGAGCAGGGCGGGGAAGAGCGTGCTGAAGGTCTCGTTGAGCGGGTAGTTGTACGGGCCCATGCACAGCGCCACGCCGATGGGCGCCCGGCGGATCTGCGCCATGATGCCCTGCTCCTGCACGAAGCGGGACGAGGTGCGGTCCAGCTCCTTGAGGGCACGGATCGTCTCGGTGATGAGGTCCACCGTGCGATCGAACTCCTTCTCGGAGTCGGACCGCGTCTTGCCGATCTCCCACATCAGCAGGTTCACCACGGGGGTGCGCTGCGCACGCATCGCCACGAGGAAGCGCTCGACGTGCTCGATGCGCTCGGCGACGCGCATCGTGGGCCAGGCCCCGCGGCCATGGTCATAGGCCTTGACCGCGGCCTGCAGCGCCTCGAGGGACTCGCGGGAGGTGAGCAGCGGCGTGGCACCGATGACCCGGGGCTCCACGCCCCGGGGGGTCTTCACGAAGACCGGGCTCCGTACGGGGCTGAGCTCTCCCTCCCAGCGCCGCAGCTCGCCACCGATGAGGTACTCGCGTTGCTCGAGATGGCCGGGGAGGCGCACATCGGTGGGAATCTGTTCGTCCGTAGGGAAGAGGTCGTCGAGGGGCGTCATGAGAAATCCTTTCCGCGCCCGAATCTAAGACCTGGAGCACTTTCGTGCTTTGGAACTGTAGGTGGGTCCTACGGTGCCGCGCTCGCCGTGCCCGGGCATGCCACCACGGTGGCATGGCCGTCGGTGCCATGGTCGTCGGTGCCATGGTCGGTCTTGCGCGCGACCTCGCGGACGCCACCACGCAGCCGCTCGATGCGGCCACTGGTGGTGGGGGCGATGGCCTCGGCGGAGGCGAAGGCGTCGCGCAGCACGTCCTGGGTGGTGCGGCCCTTGTCGGGCGAGACGCGGTACTTCGAGCCCTTGAACATGGTGTACCCGTCACCGCCGGCGGACATGTACGAGTTGGTGGCGAGCGAGTACGTCCGTTTCGGGTCCAACGGCTCGCCATTCACGGTGACACGGACGATGCGGTCACCGGCGGGGCGGCACACGTCGAAGGCGTACTGGATTCCTGAGACCTGGGGGAAGCGGCCGGGATCCTCCTCCTCGGCGCTGCGGCTGACGCCGTGCTCGAGCGCCTGGCGCAGCACCGCACCCGATACCTCGATGCTCACCACCGAGCCCGGGTAGGGGTGGATGGCCAGCACGTCGCGCCGGGTGAGCGGGCCGGGCCTCAGCACCGAATCGGAGCGGATGGAGCCGCCGTTGAGGAGGGCCACGTCCGCGTTGGCGACCTTGCGGTAGGCGTCCGCGACGAAGGAGCCCAGGTTCGTCTCATGGGTGCGGTTG
The DNA here is from genome assembly GCF_026626635.1 of Archangium lansingense. Lineage (GTDB taxonomy): Bacteria > Myxococcota > Myxococcia > Myxococcales > Myxococcaceae > Archangium > Archangium lansingense. Next base: position 9,794,107 of record NZ_JAPNKA010000001.1, on the reverse strand, counting down.
GACTCCTCGGTGGCGTCCAGGGACACCTGGGTGCGGCCCACGGGCTGGGAGAGCTCGGCCATCAACGCGTCGTACTCGCGCATGGCGCTGGCGAAGGCCGGGTCCTCCGGCACCTCGGACGTCACCGGCATCATGTCGAAGTCCATGCTCTTGAGCTTGCCGCTCCGGGTGCCCACGTGCAGGGTGGCGCGCCCCAGCTCCCGCGCCTCGGAAGACATCTTGATGATGGGCGTGCCGTTGGACACCGCCTGCATCATCACGTGCTCATGGCCGCCGATGATGAGATCGATGGGGGCGCAGCGGGCGAGCACCTTGTCCTCGGCGACGAGCAGGTGCGTGAGCGCGATGATGACCTGGGCGCCCTGCTTGCGCATCTGCGGCACCAGCTCGCGCGCCTTGGCGCACGTGTCCGTGAAGTACACGTCCGGCCCCGGCTTGGAGCTGTACTTCGTCTTGCCCAGCAGCACCCCGAAGATGCCCACCTTCACGCCACCCACCTCGCGGATGACGAAGGGCGGGGTATCGCCGAAGGTGCGGCCCGTCTTCTTGTCCATGACGTTGGCGCCCAGCCAGGTGAAGCGGGACTCCTGGATGCGCTGGCGCATCACGTCGGGGCCGAAGTCGAACTCGTGGTTTCCGAGCACCGCGAAGTCCAGGCCCAGGGCGTTCCACGCGTCGATCATCTGCTTGCCCTTGTGGAAGGTGGACTCCACGGAGGGCCCCAGCGTGTCACCGGCCAGGAGGAACAGCGTGTTCGGCGACTCGGCGAGCACCTGCTTGCGCATGGTGGACAGCCGCCCCAGTCCGCCCAGGGCCCCGAAGTCCACCGGGGTGAACTGGTACACGTCGTTGACGTGCAGCAGGGTGAGGGTGACGGTGGGCTCGTCGTCCTGGTCGGTCTCGGAGGCCGCGTTCTCGTCGGATTTGGGCTCCGCGGCCGAGGGAGACGTGGGCGCGCTCCATGGCAGCGAGGCGCAACCGGCGGTGAGGAGCAGGGCGGCCAGGACTGCTGGGGCCAGGGGGCTCGGCGAGCGGAACGGGAGGGACATGGGTGTTCGTCGGGGCGGCCAATCTCCCATGTCCGGCGCGGTTGTGCATCCTTTCACGTGACACAGGTGTGACGCGGTGTGCCGATCTCCGCCTCCCTCCTTGCCCAGGAGGCGGCGGGCGGGCCCGGAGGCCCCTCACTGTCGGTGCAGGACGGGGATGGAATGGAGCACGCCCGCTCACTCAGTGAGCAGGGCTCACACGGTGTAGCGGCGTCCCTGCGCGAGCGGTTCGATGTTGCTCGCCCCGAGGTCGAAGTCATCCGGGTAGTGGATGAGCCGCATCTTCGCGCGCAGGGCCGCGGGCAGCGCAGCCAGTTTCTCATAGGGCGTGTGTACGCCGTAGTTCGTCTCGTGCACCACGAGGTCCGCCTCGGAGAGCCAGGCGATGAGGCCCTCGTCGTAGGCGGTGTCTGCGCTGTAGCCCAGGCAGCGCCCTCCGGCGCGGATGCGCAGGGCCGTGGTGGGGACGTGGTGGTACGTGAGGCGGCTCTCGATGGAGAAGGGGCCAAAGCGCACGGCGGCTTCGGTGGAGAGCGGGAGGGGCTCGAAGTAGTCCTCGAAGCCATGGCGCTGGGGCTCGCCCCCCGGTTTGCGGATGAGGTCCTCCATGCCCGCGGCGAGGTGGCCGTCCCACAGCCGGCGCGTCACGTCCGGGTGGGCGAGCAGCCGTAGCTTTCGTTTGAGCACGAAGAATGAGAAGTAGCCGAGCCCCTCCACGCCCGAGCTGTGGTCCGCATGCAGGTGGGTGAGGACGAGGCCCGACACGCGGTCCGCGTCCAGCTCCACGCCAGAAGAGAGGCTGGCCTCGCGCATCATCTTGCGGATGGGGTGGGGGCAGTCGATGAGGAGCACCTGGCCCTCGGCTTCGAGCGCCATGCACGAGGAGTAGTGCAGCGCGGAGAAGGCATCGCCAACGCCGAGGGTGAGGAAGGACAGGCTCATCACGAGCTCCGGAGAGAGGAGGGACTCAACCGCTGCCGCAGCTTCGCCGCGACGGCGGGCGGACAGAAGTCCGAAACGTCCTCGCCGCGCGCCAGCTTCTCCTTGAGGCGGCTGCTGCTGACCTCGGCGAGGTGGGACTCGGCGGGGAGGAAGAGGGTGGCCAGGTCCGGGGCGAGCGCGCGGTTGGCCTGGGCCAGCGTCGTCTCGAACTGGGCATCCGTGGCGCCGCGCACCCCGCGCAGCAGTACGCTGGCGCCGATGGCCCGTGCGTAGTCCACGATGAGACCCTCGGTGCTGGCCACGGAGACATTGGGGTGGAGCGCCACCACCTCGCGCAGCAGCTCCATGCGCTCGGCGACGGTGAAGAGGGTGTGTTTCTCCGGGTTGATGGCCACCACCACCACGACATGGCCGAAGAGGCGTGCGGCCTGGCGGACGACGGAGAGGTGGCCAGCGGTCACCGGGTCGAAGCTGCCGGCATAGACGGCGATGGTCATCACGACACCTCCGGATGGGCCCCGGACACGAGCGTCCGGGGAGGATGGAAGGTGAGCGCCACCCAGATGACGGCCAGGGCGCAGACGGCCGCCGAGAGCGTGAAGTGCCACGCGTAGCCGAACGCCTGGGCGCTGAAGCCGCTCACGGCCGCGGCAGCACCGGTGGCCAGCACTACGAGCGAGGCCTGCACCGTGTAGTCGGACGCGGCGTGCTCCGGGCGGCAATGGTCCATCATCACCGTGAAGAGGGCCGCGGTGGCCATCCCGCTCGTCAGGTGCTCCACGCCGCAGACGAGGGCGAGCACGGGGATGGAGGCACCGAGCGCGGCCAGCGCGTAGAGGAGCACCGCCGCCGCCTGCAGGGTGCCGAAGACGATCAGTGCGCGCCGCTGCTTTAGCCGGTTGACGAGCGCCCCGCCCACGAGCGCGCCCAGCAGGCCCGTGGTGAATCCCACGACGCCGAGCATCCAACCCACCTGGGCCAGCTCCAGCCCCGCATCGACGAGGAAGGTGCGCAGCATCCCCGTCGCCAGGTGCTCGCCCGCCTTGAAGAGGACGAGCAGGGTGAGCCACGCGCCCGCGCCGGGACGGTGCACCCACGACAGCAGGGACTCGCGGAGCCAGGGCCCCAGGCTCATGGCCTCGTGTCCGGACACAGGGGAGGGGGGCTCGTGGAACAGTGCCACGGGTATCGTGGCCACGAGCAGCATCAGCCCCAGGCTCAGCAGGGTGGGGCGCCAGCCCAGGGTGTCGATGAGGATGAGCATCAGCCCGCCGCCGAGGATCATTCCCACTCGATAGCCCGCCACCTGGATGCCGTTGCCCCAGCCGCGCTCGTGGCGCTCGAGCAACTCCACCGCGAGCCCGTCCGTCGCCACGTCCTGCGTGGCCGCCAGCAGGTTGACGAGCAGCACGGCCACCAGGAGCACTGGGATGCTCACCGCGCCCTCGGGAAGGGCGAGCCCCAGGAGAAGCGCCGCCGAGAGGAACTGCAGCGGGAGGATGTAGCCGCGACGTCGGCCCAGCCGCTCGGAGCCATGGCGGTCCATCAGCGGCGCCCAGAGGAACTTGAGCGCCCAGGGCAGCGCGAGCAGGTTCGCCAGGCCGATGTCCGGCAGCGACATGCCCTGCTTGCGCAGCAGCACCGGCAGCGTCTGAGTGAAAAAGCCGAAGGGCAGGCCCTGCGAGAGGTAGAGGCTCGTGAGCAACCCGAGCTTCATCGGAGTCGACAGAGAGGTCTTCATGTGCCCTCCGGGGACTCCGCCGCGTCCAGTAGCCCCGCGGCCATGCGCTTCACCGTGCCCGCGGCGGAGCCCGGAGGCGTGAGGCCCGGAGCCGCCGCCGAGAGGACGAAGTAGCCCTGCACCGTTGCGAAGAGGCCCGCCGCCACCGCTCGCGCCCGCCGGCGGCCGATGACCGCGCCCACCAGTTCCTCCAGGTGCTCGAGGTCCGCGCGCACCACCTTCTCGTACGCCGCGCGCACCTCGGGCTGGCGCACCGCCTCGGCGCTGATGGTCACCCAGGCCGCCACCGAGGACGGATCCGCGTCCTCCCCCGTGGCCAGGTAGGCGTCGAGGAAGGCGTCCACCTGCGCCCGCGCTCCGCCCTTCACCCGCTCCAGCCGCGCCTTCACTCGCTCGCGCACTCGCCCCGCGAGCTGCTCCACCAGCGTCAGGAGGATCTCCTGCTTCTCCGTGAAGTGGTAGTGCACCAGCCCCGGGCTCAGCCCCGCTGCTTTCGCTATCTCCGCGATGGACGCGCGCTCGTAGCCACGCTCGGCCATGACTCGCAGCAGACCCTCGACTATCTGCTGCCGGCGCTCCTCCGTGTTCGATGGGCGGGCCATCCGCGGCTCCATTTCTAGGTTGGTTAACCAACTTATAAGCCCGCAGGCCCAGCGCGTCAACCTGGACTCGGGGGTTCAACCTGGGGTGCGAGATACCCTCACCCCGTCCCTCTCCCGAGGGGAGAGGGGAGGGCGCGCGAGTGGGGGCTCAGAAGTAGGCACTCAGAAGTAGGCACTCAGAAGTAGGCGCTCAGAAGGCCACGCAGGCCCCGCCGCTCAGTAGGAGAGCAGCGCGCAGACCTTCTCGGCCCCCAGCCGCTCGCGCCCGGGGAGGAAGTCCAGCGAAATGAGGAAGCTGAAGCCCACCACCTCTCCGCCGAGCTTCGAGACCAGGCGCGCCGTCGCCGCCGCCGTGCCACCGGTGGCCAGGAGATCATCCACGATGAGCACCCGGTCCCCGCGGCTCACCGCGTCCTCGTGGAGTTGCAGCCCGTCATCGCCGTACTCCAGCGAGTAGCGCTCCATCACCGACTTGTACGGCAGCTTTCCCGGCTTGCGCGCCGGAGCGAAGCCCGTGTGCAGCGCCAGGGCGATGGGCGCTCCCAGCAGGAAGCCGCGTGCCTCCACTGCCACCACCTTGGTGATGTGTCGGCCACGGAAGGGCGCCGCCATCGCGTTCACCACCCGCCCGAAGAGGTGCGGATCCGCCAGCACCGGCGTCACGTCCTTGAAGAGGATGCCCGGCTTGGGGAAGTCCGGCACATCGCGGACACGGGCCTTCACGTCCTCGAGGAGGTTGGAGTCGTGACCGGGGATGAACAGGGGTGAGGTGTTGCTCATGTGAAGAGCTCCGGGTTGACGCAGTGAGGGGGTTTCCGCCCATCCAGCGCGGCGAGGAGATTATCCACTGCCATGGAGGCCATGCGTCCACGGGTGGCATGGCTCGCGCTCGCGATATGCGGGGCGAGCAGGACGTTGGGGAGGTTCATCCTCCACTTGCCCGCCCGCACGTACGCGTCGGCCTCGGCCACCCGCCGCGCCAGCCCCATCATCAGGGAGAAGGCGAAGTCCGCCGTCGTCTCCGTGAGGACCCCCGGTGTTTTTCCCACGGGGATACGCCGCGCGGTGCATGCCGCCACGTCGATGTTGTCGTAGCCCACCGCCACGTTGCTGACCGCCCGCAGGCGGGGAGCACCGTCGAGCAGGGGCTCGTCTACCCGGTCGGTCAGCAGGGTGATGAGCCCGTCCACCTCCCGAGCCTCGGAGAGCAGCACCTCCCGTGGGGGAGGCAACTGCTCTTCCCACACCCGGAGTGAGACCTGAGCGGCCAGCCGGGCCAGCGCGTCACCAGGAAGTTGTCGCGTGACGAAAACTCGGGGGCGTGTGGGGCGTTCCATTTCGACCGCCGATGCTCGCACAGCCGCGAGCCGTGCGGTGGATGACCGAGCAACCATTGCCTGGCCATCGACCTGCATTTTTCCCACGACGGAGCCTGCCCCGTCTGTGGTAATCGAATGGATTCCCCTCGCACCGGGGGGAAGGGACTTGCGAAAACGTGCCGCCCTCCACCGCCGACACCCGAGAAGCCTCCTTCCCACTTGATGGCCAGTGGCTGCGCGCCCTCAAGGCGGAGGTTCAGCCCACCACCTTCAAGAAGGGCCGCGAAGTCGCCGAGACGCGCCGCGTCTTTGGTCTCCAACGGGAGGGGAATGTCATCCGCGCCCAGGTGGCCGGCTCCACCTCGCCCCAGGAGCGCTATGAAGTCGCCCTGGAGGTGGGTGACGGCAAGCCCACCTCCAAGTGCACCTGCCAGTCGTGGAACGTCTACGGGCCGCATTGCAAGCACGTGGTGGCCGCGGCGCTCGTCTATGCCGCGCGTCTGCGCGCTTCGATGATTGCCTCCTCGGCGGCCGCGGCCTCCGCCGCTTCGACCGCCCCGGCTGCTGCCGCGCCTGCCGCCGCTGAGGCCGACGCTGCTTCCGAGGAGTCCTCGCCAGACGGGGAGGCGGACGCCAACTCCGAGGCACCTGTCCCCGTGGGGGAGTCCCCGTTGATGGACGCGGTGAGCCTCCCCGCGCTCGCCAAGGTGGAGAGCTGGCTGGGCCTCTCCGCCCTGCCCGACTACGAGTTCCTCTACCGGCTCACTCCTTCCAATACGGGTCCCGGCGGCCGCCACTGGCTGATGGATGTGCGCCGCCAGGACGCGCAGATGAAGGGGCCCGTGCACATCAAGCGCATGCTCCAGGCCGGCACCCGCATCGCTCCGGCCGACGAGCGCGTCTTCATCCTGCTCGCCAAGCATGAGCAGCGGTACGACTCGCGCATCGTCCTCTCCGATGAGGACCTGTGCGAGATGTTCGAGCTCCTGCGCCAGCGCCGCGTCATCTACCGCGGCACCGCGCTCCTGTTCTCGGATCAGCCGGTGCGGCCGCAGATCCACCTCGAGTCCCGCCCGGACGGAGCCACCGCCCGCATCGAGCTGTTGATGCCGGACGGGGCGAGCCTGGCCCTCAAGGACGCCATCCTGCTGGCGGGCATGCGCACGTACATCATCACCGCGCAGACGCTCTCTCCGGTGGAGCCGGACCTGCCGCCGCGCCTGGTGCGCAAGTGGCTGCTGGAGCCCACCATGGCCTTCCCGGTGGGTCAGTTGGACCGGGTGCTCACGTTCTTCGCCGCCCACCTGCCGCGCTTCCAGATGGCGCTCAAGGCGGATGACATCGACGTGGACGAGTCCGTGGAGCCCCGCTTCCTGCTCACGCTCGAGGGCACGCCCGAGCGCGTGAAGGTGCAGCTCGCCGCGCGCTACGGGCAGACCACGGTCCCCGTGTCCCCCAACGCCTCGCACCTGGGCTACGCCAGTGGCGTGGGCTCCGATGGCCGCAAGCTGTACCGGCGCCGGGAGGAGCTGGAGCGCGCCGCGGGCAAGCGCCTGCAAGAGCTGGGGATGCGCTACGACAGCCACACCCATGCCTATGAGGCGAATGGTGACGGCGCCATCGAGTTCTGGGCGCGCGGCCTCGCGTCGCTGCCCGAGGACTGGGAGCGCTACGGCGTGCAGGCCCCCAAGGTGCGCCTGCGCCCCAAGCTGCGTCCACGTATCCGCGTGGGCATGAGTGGGGTGAGCTGGTTCGATCTGGATGCCGAGTTCATCACCGATGACCAGGCGGTGGACCTGGGCGCGGTGCGCATGTGGCTCGACTCGGGCCGCCGCTTCGTGCCCCTGAAGGACGGCACCTACGCCGAGGCGGACCTCGCGGAGCTCAAGCGCGCCGCGGACCTCCTGGAAGAGGCCGGTGCCATGCCCGGCCGCACCCGCACGCGCCTGCCGCTGCACCAGGCCGTCGCGTTGGATCTGCTCATCGAGCTCGGCGAGTTCACCGAGGTGGAGGCCAAGGCTCGCAAGGCGATGTCCGAGCTGCGCGACACCAACGGCGTGCCCAAGGTGGCGCTCCCCGAGGGGCTCCAGGCCACGCTGCGCCACTACCAGGAGGCGGGCCTGTCCTGGCTGTGGTTCCTCCACCGGCACGGGCTGTCCGGCATCCTCGCGGACGACATGGGTCTCGGGAAGACGATCCAGTCCTTGAGCCTGCTGCAGAAGGTGGCCAACGAGGAGGGCCGCAAGCCGTCGCTCGTGGTGGCGCCCACCAGCGTGCTCGCCAACTGGGAGCGCGAGGCCGAGCGCTTCACCCCGGGCCTGAAGACGATTGTGTGGCACGGCCAGGATCGCAAGGAGCGCGTCGAGGACCTCAAGGGCTCGGACCTCGTGCTCACGTCCTACGCGCTGGTGCGCCGCGACCTGGAGGCGCTCAGCGAGGTGGGCTTCCGCTACGTCATCCTCGACGAGGCGCAGAACATCAAGAACGCGGACAGCGCCACCGCGCAGGCGTGCAAGTCGCTGCCGAGTGACACGCGCCTGGCGCTCACGGGTACTCCGCTGGAGAACCGGCTCAGCGAGCTGTGGAGCCTCTTCGACTTCCTCATGCCGGGCTTCCTCGGCAGCGCGGAGGGCTTCAGCGACCGCTTCGAGCAGCCCATCCAGGTGGCCAACGACAGCCACGTGCGCGACCGCCTGCGCCGCCGCATCCAGCCCTTCATCCTGCGTCGTCTGAAGACGGAGGTGGCCAAGGACCTGCCGCCAAGACGGAGAGCGTGGCCTGGTGCGAGATGGAGCCCGGCCAGGCGGCCCTCTACCGCGAGGTGCTCGAGGAGAGCCGCCGCAAGGTGAACGAGTCCATCGAGAAGGTGGGCTTCAAGCGCAGCCGTGTCTCCATCCTCGCGGCGCTCATGCGCCTGCGTCAGGTGTGTTGCGATCCGCGCCTGCTCAAGATGCCTCCGGGCACGCTGCTGCCCAGCAGTGCGAAGCTGGAGCGCTTCGGCCAGCTCGTGGACGACCTGGTCGCCGAGGGCCACCGCGCACTCGTCTTCAGCCAGTTCACCGAGATGCTGGAGCTGCTCAAGGGCGAGGCGGACAGGCGGGGCCTGCGCTACCTCTACCTGGACGGCCGGACGAAGGACCGCATGGGCAAGGTGGACGAGTTCAACCGTCCTGACGGCCCCCCGCTCTTCTTCATCAGCCTCAAGGCGGGTGGCACCGGCCTCAACCTCACCGCGGCCGACTACGTCATCCACTACGATCCGTGGTGGAACCCGGCCGTGGAGGACCAGGCGACCGACCGTACCCACCGCATCGGCCAGACGCGCGCCGTCATCAGCTACAAGCTGATTACCCGCGGCACCGTGGAGGAGAAGATTCTCAGCCTCCAGAAGCGCAAGAAGGACCTGGCCGCTGGCGTGCTCAGCGCGGATGGCGACTTCGGCAAGCTCCTGACCGAGTCGGACATCGTCGACCTGTTCCAGGGCGAGTAACCCGGGAGGACTACATAAGAGTCTGACTTTTCACATCACCCTCCGTGCATGCAAGCTGCCGCACGAGCCTCGGGACGGAACGCTTGTACAGTGTCAGAGGTCACTGATAGGTTGTTCAGGTACGGTCCGAATGGCGAAGGAGGGCACCGTGCTGCTGGGCTTGCGCATTTCGAATGTGGCGGTGATTGAGGAGGTGGAGGTGACGTTCGGAGCCGGCCTGACCGTGCTCACGGGCGAGACAGGCGCGGGTAAGTCCATCCTGGTGGACGCCCTCGGTCTGTTGCTGGGCGGGCGGGCGGATGCGGACGCCATTCGCGCGGGCTGCGACGAGGCCTCGGTGGAGGGCGTCTTCGAGCGCACCCCGGTGCTGGCCGCTCGAATGGAGGAGCTGGGGGTACCGGACCTCGGAGAAGAGGTGCTGGTGCGCCGGGTGGTGGGCCGCAATGGCCGGGCCAAGGCCTACATCAATGGTTCCATGGTGACGGTGGGCGTGCTGGCCCGCTTCATGCGCGGCGCGGTGGACATCGCCGGCCAGCACGAGCACGTGAGCCTCTTCGACGCTGGGCTGCACCGGGTGCTGCTGGACCGCTACGGGCGGTTGGAGGAGCAGCTCGCCGCCTATGGCCGCGACTATGCGGCCGTGGCGGAGGTGGTGTCGCGCATGGAGGCGCTGGGCGGGGACGAGTCCCGGCTGCGCGAGCGCGCCGAGTTCCTGCGCTTCCAACTGGATGAGATCACCCGCCTGGAGCCGGAGTCGGGCGAGGACGTGCGGTTGGATGCCGAGCGGCGCCGGCTGGCCGGTTCAGAGAAGCTCAAGCGGCAGGGCGCCGAGGCAGAGCAGCTGCTGTCCGGTGAGGAGTCGAGCGCGGTGGAGACGGTGGGCCGCGCGCTGGGGCTGGTGAATGAGGCGGCGAAGTGCGACGCCACGCTGGCCCCGGTGGCGCAGGCGCTGGGTGCGGCCCTCTCGGAGCTCGAGGGAGCGCAGCGCCGTCTCAATAGATATGTGGAGGGCCTGGAGTCCGACCCGGCCCGGCTGGGTGAGGTGGAGGATCGCCTGGACGCCCTCAAGCGGTTGTGCCGCAAGCACGCCACCACCCTGGACGGGGTGCTGCAAAAGCGCGACGCGCTGGAGACGGAGCTGTCCACCCTGGACAACCGGCAGGAGGTGCTGGAGCAGCTCGCCCGCGAGCGCAAGGCCGCGGAGGAGCGGGCGCGCCGCAGTGGCGAGGCCCTCTCGAGGGCGCGTGCCGCGTGCGCCGTCTCCTTCGGGACGCAGGTGCGCGAGGGCCTGGGGATGCTCGCGCTGGGCAAGGCCGCTTTTGAGGTGCGGGTCATGCCCGGCACCCAGCTCAAGGCCGAGGGCCTGGACGATGTGGAGTTCTTCTTCAGCGCCAACCCGGGTGAGCCCCCCCGTCAGCTCGCCAAGGTGGCGTCTGGCGGTGAGGCGTCGCGCCTCCTGTTGGCCCTCAAGCGTGCGTTGGCGGACAGTGATGGGTGTGGCTGCTACATCCTGGACGAGGCGGATTCGGGGGTGAGCGGCGCCATCGCCGACGTGGTGGGTCGGATGATTCGGGACGTCAGTGGCCACCGTCAGGTGCTGTGCATCACCCACCTGCCGCAGGTGGCGGCCTACGCGGACGCCCACCTGCTCATCCGCAAGGGGCTCAAGGGCGAGCGGACCGTCTCCGAGGTGGTGCCCCTGGAGGCCGGCTCCGCGAGGACCCAGGAGCTGGCTCGGATGATGTCCGGGGTAGAGGTGACGCGCGAGGCGCTGGGAGCGGCCGAGGCCCTGGTCCGCTCGGCCCACCGGGTGTCCGGACCCCCCCGGGCCCGGCGGGAAGTCGCCCCGGAGGGTGGCTCCCGGGGCAGGCTGCGCCGCAGTGCGTAGCCAGGTACGTGCAACGCCTCCTTGCTCCGATAAGGTCCCTCACATAGCATCCAGCCCGTGTCCAGAACCGCAGGGCAGACCGCGGCTCCCCGCATGAAGGTCGTCTCGGCCGGCCTCACGGATGTGGGGCGTAAGCGCAACCATAATGAAGATAGCTTCCTGATCGACGACGAGCTCCAGCTCTATGTCGTCGCGGATGGCATGGGTGGCCATGCTGGGGGCGGTACCGCCTCCCGCATCGCCGTCGAGACCATCGACAAGGAGCTTCGACGGGCCCGGGAAGGTCGGGATAACCCGTTCGTCACCACGTCCAACCTGCAGGACGCGCTCCTGCCGGATGCCTTGCGTACGGCAGTGGAGAAGGCCTGTCTGGCCATCTTCACCACCGCGCAGGAGGATCCGCGCCTGTCGGGGATGGGGACGACGGTCATCTCGCTCGTCGTGCGCGACAATCAGGCGTTCTTCGCGCACGTGGGCGACAGCCGCGCCTACCTTGTCCGGGGTCCCCTCATCCAGCAGATCTCCGAGGACCATTCGTTGGTCAACGAGCAGATCAAAGCCGGGATGATCACCCCCGAGGAGGCCAAGCACTCCCGCTACAAGAACATCATCACGCGCTCGGTGGGCTTCGAAGAAGAAGTCCAGGTGGACGTGATGGGGGTGGTGGCCGAGCCAGGAGACGTCTTCCTGCTGTGCTCGGACGGCCTCGCCAACATGGTGGAGGACCGGGAACTGCATGAAGCGGTGCAGGCCTCGGCCAACCTCGGCGATGTTCCCAAGCGGCTTATTGACCTGGCGAACGAGCGGGGCGGTGACGACAACATCACCGTCATCGTCGTTCAGGTCTCTGCCTGATAATCAGGGCGCTCCGAGTGGGCGCCTGGAATTGTTCCACCAGGATGGACGTGGGACGTTGGGTGTCGTGTGTCCACACTTGACACCCTGAGAAGTCGGGTGGTAGCTGCCCAAACAATTCCTGTGCCTTGAGAGGCACGGTGGATGACGGATGGTGGGGCGATGGGGCGTGGGGGAGATGAAGCGCACTCGGGCATGACCTAGATTCCGGCCCCGGGTACGCACGCCGAAGCGCTGAGGCGCACAAGGGAGCTGGCATTGGCGAAAAAGTCCTACACCCTGATCGTGGTCCCGGACCACGAATCTCCGGTCAAGCGCTACCGCGTGCAGAAGTCGCTGTTCCTCCAGGTGGGAGGCGGACTTCTGCTGCTGGCGGGGCTGGCCCTGGGGGCCACCCTTCACTACTTCCAGGTGGCTCGGGACGCGGCGGAGAACCGGATTCTCCGTGAGGAGAACCTGACGCTGCGCAGCCAGTTGAAGTCGGTGCGCGAGCGGATTGAGCACATCGGGTCCACGCTGGACCGGGTGGAGCGGTTCGACCAGAAGCTGCGAGCCATCACGTTGTTGTCGGATCCGCAGCGCAACCTGGCCATGGGTCCGGTGGAGCCGGAGCCGGGGGTGGGGGTGCCCACCGCGGAGACGCAGTTCACGGAGCTGGCGAGCATGGAGTCGCCCAAGGCGCTGACGGGGAAGCTGGACCGGCTGAGCGCCGAGGCCACCCGGCAGGAGCAGAGCCTCCACGAGCTGCAGGCGTACTTCCAGGACCAGAAGTCGTTGCTGGCCTCCACGCCGTCGCTGTGGCCGACGCGCGGCTGGGTGACGAGTGACTTCGGCTCGCGCATGGATCCCTACACGGCGGACCGGGTGATGCACGCGGGTATGGACATCGCGGCGCCGCACGGCAAGGACGTCTTCGCGCCGTCGGACGGCACGGTGGTGTTCGCGGGGCTCGAGGGCGGTTACGGCAATGTGATCGTCGTCGACCACGGCTACGGCATCAAGACGCGCTACGGCCACCTGGCGAAGATCCTGGTGAAGGCGGGAGACCGGGTGAAGCGTGGCGCGCTGATTGCGGCGGTGGGCAACACCGGCCGCTCCACGGGTCCGCACCTGCACTACGAAGTGCGCGTCAACGGCATCCCGCAGAACCCGCGCAAGTTCATCCTCGAGGAGTAACCTCGAGGCGCAGCACGAGGGAGAAACACCCCTCTCCCCTCGGGAGAGGGACGGGGTGAGGGTCATCGGACCCTCGCCCCTTTCGCGTTTCTAGGGCTCGGAGCGGCCGGGCACGAAACCACCGAGCTGCAGCCGCCGGTGCTGGAGTCCTCCGGCGTTCCCCATGCGCTCCAGGGTATAGGCGCGCTCGAGCTCCCCCCACACGAGCGGCCCCAGCACCTGCCAGTGGGTGGGTTGCTCGATGGTGAGCTCTAGCAACGCGAGCGTGAAGTCCGGAGCCTCGGCACCCGCGGGAAGCGCGGCGCGAGCGTCCGCGGCGAGCCGGGACCGGGTGGGCTCGCGCAGTCCCTCCGTCACCGCGAGGCCCGAGGTGGGCACCAGCAGCACGGCGAAGTTGTCCCCTTGCAGCCGCACCACCTTGGCCCCGGGGAACTGGGCGCGCAGGGACTCCACCACGGCCCGCAGCATCGCGTCGCCCGCGGGGAAGCCGTGGCGCGCGTTGACGTGAATCATCCCCTTCACGTCGGCGATGAGGGCGCCCACCGTCCAGCCTGAGTGGTGGGCGTGCGTGGAGAGGTCGAACTCCTCCTTGAGGAGCGTCCCCTGCGTGAGGGCGAGCGGATTGAGCGCCCCCGTCGCGTCCGGCACGCCACGGCGGGCGTGCTCCTCGTCGAGCAGGCGCTGGAGCGCGACCTTCACGGGCTCGGGCGAGCGCTGCACGAGCCGTGAGTAGAGGGTCACCAGCGCGGTGGCCATGGCTTCGTCGATGGCGTAGGGCATGGCCGCTCTTTAACGCCGACCCCCTCCCAGGGGGAGGGTCTAGATGGCCTTGTGCGCGGTGACTGTCACCTCGTCCCGGTCGTGGTAGAGCTGGCGCATCGTCAGCCCCTGCCAGCCGCCCTCCTGGGTGAGGATGTGACGCACCCGCACGAGGATGGGGTTCTTGTCCTTCATGGGCAGCTTGATGTTGGCCACCAGATGGGAGGCCCAGCCGCGCCGGCCCCACTTGGCCAGGAGCTGCGCCACCTCGAGCGGCCGCCAGGCCATGTCGCAGAAGAGCCAGTCGGCTGGCTCCTCGGGGGAGTAGGCGAAGGCGCTCTCCTGGATGTGCTCCACGCGAGGCTGTCGGGCGAGCTCCGGCATCAGCTTCGCCGGGTCCACGGCAATCACCCGTGCTCCGCGCGCCACCAGCCGCTGTGTCCATCCGCCCGGGGCCGCGCCGAGGTCCACACACACCTCACCCCGGCCCGGCTCGAAGGGCAGGTTGACCAGAGCCTCCTCCAGCTTCATCGCCGCGCGAGAAGGGGAGTCGCCCGAGCGCCGCATCCGCTGGCGGCCACCCGGCGAGAGCGAGAGCGCCTCACGCGCGGGCACCGAGCCCACCAGCACCACGCCAGGAGCCACACACAGCTCGACGAGCGTCGCCCCGGCCTCGCGGGCGCGCCAGGTCTCCTCCAGCAGCCGGTCCGCAGGCAGACGTGCCCGTACCGCTTCCAGCAGGGCATCCGCCTCGTCGGCCATCCGGTTGCCGGCCGGGCTGTCCGGGGTGAAGGCCTGGAGCACGAGCAAGCCAGCAGGCACCGTCTCGGCCACCCGGGCGGCGATCGACTCGGCGAGCTGCTCGGGTGATTGCTCGGCAGGCAACGAAGCCTGCACACGGATGCCCGTGCGGGCGAAGACGGGGGGCTCGGGCGGGCGCTTCTCGCTCTCCACGAGCACCTCACCGAGCATCCGGGGGGAGGCTCCCGCCCACTCCAGCTCTTCGAACAGGTGGGGCTCGAAACCGGCGCGGCAGGTCCAGAGCCACCGCCCGGGTTGTGAGGGGAGGGTAGCCGCCGGTATAGGCGGTATCTTCACCCGGGGTGGAATCGCGGGGAGCGGCATGGGCGCTGGCTTCGCCCCCCGAGCAGGGGACGGGCCCTTCTGAGGGCGGGGAGCAGGGCGCCTGGCGGGACGACTGGTCTCTTTTCGACGGGAGGGCATTGCGTGGCCTCGGTTCCGCTTTACTCTGTCCTGCCGCTCGCGCGGCGGCCAATCAGGTGGAATGACGCGGGAGAAACGCATGGTTTCCTTCCTGCATCCCACCTACAATCCAGGGATTTCCTTTCACTCGCCGCGTCCCTTCGCGGATTCTTCGGCGAGAGAGTCAGAATCGCATGATCGAATGGACGCTGAAGAAGATCATCGGGACGAAGAATGAGCGCGAGCTCAAGAAAACGCTCCCGAAGGTAGCCCGCATCAATGAGCTCGAGAGCAAAATGCGGGCGCTCAAGGATGAGGACTTCCCTGCCGCCACCGCACGGATGAAGCAGGAGGTGCAGAACGGCCGCCCGCTGGACGAGCTGCTGTTCGACGCCTTCGCCATCACGCGCGAGGCTGCTCGCCGGGTGATCGGCCAGCGTCACTACGACGTGCAGATGATCGGCGGCATGTTCCTCCACCAGGGGTGCATCGCGGAGATGCGCACCGGTGAGGGCAAGACGCTCACCGCCACGCTGCCCTCGTACCTCAACGCCCTGTCCGGCCGCGGCGTGCACGTGGTGACGGTGAACGACTACCTCGCCCGGCGCGACGCCGAGTGGATGGGCCGTGTGCACCGCTTCCTGGGCATGACCACCGGCTGCATCCTCCACGAGCTGAACGACCGTCAGCGCCAGGAGTCCTACCGGGCGGACATCACCTACGGACAGAACAACGAGTTCGGCTTCGACTACCTGCGCGACAACATGAAGTTCCGCCTGCAGGACTACGTCCAGCGCGAGCTGAACTTCGCCATCGTTGACGAGGTGGACTCCATCCTCATCGACGAGGCCCGCACCCCGCTCATCATCTCCGGCCCCACCGATGACACCACCGACAAGTACTACAACGTCGACAAGGTGATCCCGGGCCTGGTGCCGGACCAGGACTACATCCTGGACGAGAAGCACAAGTCGGTGTCCCTCACCGACGCGGGCATCGAGAAGCTCCAGCAGCGGCTCAAGATTGGGAACCTCTACGATCCGGGCGAGATCGAGACGCTCCACCACGTGGAGCAGGCCCTGCGCGCCCACACGCTCTACAAGCGTGACCGCGACTACGTGGTGCGCGACGGCGAGGTCATGATCGTCGACGAGTTCACCGGCCGCCTGATGGCGGGCCGCCGTTGGTCGGACGGCCTGCACCAGGCCGTCGAGGCCAAGGAAGGCGTGAACATCGAGAACGAGAACCAGACGCTGGCGACCATCTCGTTCCAGAACTACTTCCGCATGTACTCCAAGCTCTCGGGCATGACCGGCACCGCCGACACCGAGGCCGAGGAGTTCGCGAAGATCTACAACCTCGAGGTCCGGGTGGTGCCTACCAACCGGGCGATGGTCCGCAAGGATCAGGACGACGTCGTCTACAAGACGGAGCGCGAGAAGTTCGAGGCGGTGGCCAAGGACATCGTCGAGCTGCACAAGAAGGGGCAGCCGGTGCTGGTGGGCACCGTGTCCATCGCGAAGAGCGAGGTGGTGGCCAACTTCCTCAAGGCTCAGGGCATCCCCCACAACGTGCTCAACGCCAAGCAGCACGAGCGCGAGGCGGAGATCGTCGCGCAGGCGGGCCGCAAGGGCGCGGTCACCATCGCCACCAACATGGCCGGTCGCGGCACGGACATCCTCCTGGGTGGTAACCCCGAGGTGATGGCCAAGGCCGAGGTGGGCCCCGAGCCCCAGCCGCCCGACGTGACGACGACGCCGGAGGGCCAGCCGGTGGACATGACCGGCTACCAGCAGGCGCTCGCCGAGCACAAGCAGCGCTTCGAGGCGGCGCTGGCGAAGTACAAGGAGCAGACGCAGAAGGAACGCGAGGAAGTGGTGGGTGCCGGCGGCCTCTACATCATCGGCACCGAGCGCCACGAGTCGCGCCGCATCGACAACCAGCTGCGTGGCCGCGCCGGCCGCCAGGGTGACCCGGGTGGCAGCCGCTTCTACCTGTCGCTCGAGGACGACCTGATGCGCATCTTCGGCTCCGAGCGCATCTCGGGGCTGATGGAGCGCCTGGGCATGGAGGAGGGCGAGGTCATCGAGCACGTGTGGCTCAGCCGCGCCATCGAGAGCGCCCAGCGGCGCGTCGAGGGTCACAACTTCGACATCCGCAAGAACCTGCTCGAGTACGACGACGTGATGAACCAGCAGCGGCGCACCATCTACAAGCTGCGCCGCAAGGTGCTGGCCGCCGGTGCTGGCATCCCGCTGATCGAGTACGAGGAGGACAAGAAGACCCGCGCGAAGATCCGCTCCGAGCAGACCGTCTCCTGGGCGGACTACCGGGAGCTGCTCCTGGACGCGGTCGAGGACGTCATCGTGTCGCTCACCGACACGTACTGCCCGTCCAAGAACCCCGCTACCTGGGACCTGGAGGCGCTCACCCGCGGCGTGAAGGAGTCGCTCAACCTGGAGCTGTCCTTCGCCAGCGCGGGCTCGCGCGAGGAGCTCCAGGACGACATCTACAAGGCGGCCGAGAAGGTCATCCAGACGCGGGAGCAGGAGTTCGGCGAGGAGTTCCTGCGCTTCCTCCAGGTGCGCTACCTGGTCACCATCGACACCCTGTGGAAGGACCACCTGCTGGCGATGGACCACCTGCGCCAGGGCATCGGTCTGCGCGGCTACGGCCAGAAGGACCCGAAGCAGGAGTACAAGAAGGAAGGCTACAACGGCTTCATGCAGATGCTGGGGGCCATCAGCACCCAGTTCGCCATGCAGATGATGCGCGTGCAGGCCAAGGCCGCCGCCGCCGCCGCCGAGGAGACGGCCCGGCTGGCCCGGCAGATGGCCCAGCGGCAGCGTCAGATGCAGGAAGGCCGTGCGGACGCCGAGGGCAAGCTGGCCGAGCCCGCCGCCGCGCGTCCGGCCGCCGCCGCCCGCCAGGGCGCCGCTCCGGCTGGGGGTCCCCGCGTGGGCCGCAACGATCCGTGCCCCTGCGGCAGTGGCAAGAAGTACAAGAAGTGCCACGGTGCCGCCGAGGCCAGCGTCTAGGCCTCGCCCGATGGACCGGGCCCCAGCCTCTCTGGGTGCCCGGCGTCCGTCCACAATTCCCCACCCGGCGTTGTGAAGCTTGCACCGTCGGCATGGGTTTTGTTAGAGAAGCGCGCCCGTCGCCAGCCTGGCTGGTGGCGGGCTCGTTGTTTCAGTCAACCCACTACACACACGTTCGTGCCGGCCCTCGGTGCTCCTGTCAGGGAGCGAACGGCCGGAGTACCCACACAACGTGGAGGAAGAACCGAGATGGATACGCAGGACAATACGACGCAGCAGCAGGCCATGGCCGCCGCCGGCGGCATCACGATGCGGCAGCTCCTGGAGGCCGGTGTTCACTTCGGCCACCAGACGAAGCGCTGGAACCCGAAGATGAAGCCGTACATCTTCGGCGCCCGCAACGGCATCTACATCATCGACCTGCAGAAGACGGTGAACCTGGCCCGCGCGGCCTTCCGCTTCGTGGCGGACATCACCGGCCGTGGCGGCTCGGTGCTCTTCGTGGGCACCAAGAAGCAGGCGCAGGACGTCATCCAGGAGGAGGCGCGCCGCGCCGGTCAGTTCTTCGTCACCAGCCGCTGGCTCGGTGGCACGCTGACCAACTTCAAGACGATCAAGCAGGGCATCGATCGGCTGAAGACCCTGGAGAAGATGGCCGAGGACGGCACCTTCGAGCGCCTCCCGAAGAAGGAGGTCGCGGCCCTCGAGCGTGAGCGCGAGAAGCTGGAGAAGAACCTGGGCGGCGTGAAGGAGATGTCCAAGCTGCCCAAGTGCATCTTCGTCATCGACCCGAAGAAGGAGCACATCGCGGTGCACGAGGCCAACCGCCTCGGCATCCCGGTCATCGGCGTGGTGGACACCAACTGCGACCCGGACGGCATCGACTTCGTCATCCCGGGCAACGACGACGCCATCCGCTCCATCAAGCTCTTCACCTCGAAGATCGCCGAGTCGTGCATCGAGGGCGGGGCTCGCTACCGCGCCAGCGGGGCGGCCGACCGTGACGAGGAGGAGGGTCGTGAGGAGCGTGGTGATCGCCGCGACCGCGACGACCGTGGCGACCGCCGCGGGCCTCGCCGTGGCGACCGGGGTGATCGCGGCGACCGCCGCGGTGGCGACCGCCGGGGTCCCCTCGTGGAGATGAAGGGTGCCGCCGCTCCCGCCCCTGCCGCGGGCGAGGCCTCCGAGGGCGGCGAGGCTGGTGGCGAGGAGTCCGCCGCCGAGTAGCGCCGCCGCGCCTCGTCCCTGAGGCGCGAGAAGTCCAGCCGGACGGCGCCTGGTTCGCCGCCCGGCTTTTCCTTTTCAACCGCCGCAGTACCTTCAAACCTTAATCCCTTCCCGAGGCTCGGGGAGGGTCCCTGGAGACGAACATGGCCGAGGTCAGCGCCACGATGGTGAAGGAGCTCCGCGAGAAGACCGGCGCGGGCATGATGGATTGCAAGAAGGCCCTCAACGAGACGGGTGGCGACTTCGTCAAGGCCGAGGAGTGGCTGCGCAAGAAGGGCATCGCCAAGGCCGGCAGCAAGGAAGGCCGCGTGGCGGCCGAGGGTGTCATCGGCACCTACGTTCACGGTGGCCGTATCGGCGTCATCGTGGAGGTCAACTGCGAGACGGACTTCGTGGCCCGCAACACGGACTTCCAGGATCTGGTGAAGGACGTGGCCATGCAGGTCGCCGCGGCCAGCCCCAAGTACGTGCGCCGTGAGGAGGTCCCCGCCGACCTGCTGGAGAAGGAGAAGGAGATCCAGCGCGCGCTGCTCAAGCAGCAGGGCAAGCCCGAGGCCATGTGGGACAAGATCCTCGTGGGCAAGGTGGAGAAGTACTTCGAGCAGGTGTGCCTCGTGGACCAGCTCTGGGTGAAGGACGACAAGAAGAAGGTCGGCGAGATGGTCACCGAGCGTGCGGCGAAGATCGGCGAGAAGGTCTCCATCCGCCGCTTCGTGCGCTACGAGGTGGGTGAGGGCATCGAGAAGAAGAAGGATGACCTGGCCGCCGAGGTGGCCAAGACGCTGGGCCAGGCCTAGTCGTCCGCCGCCCGCCGTCCCGAGGGCCGCGCGTTCCGGTATTCCCCGGGGCGTCGCGGCCCTTGCCGTTCGAGGGGCCGGGTGCCGGGGGAGGGGCCGGTGGCGGACGGCGGAGGGCACTCCGGCGTTGATCGCCGCCAGGGCGAGGGATAGAAGCGGGAGCAATGTCCGCTCCAGCCACTGCCCGTCGTTACAAGCGCATTCTCCTCAAGCTGTCGGGTGAAGCCCTGATGGGAGAGGGGAAGTACGGAATCCATCCTCCCACGCTGTCGCGCATCGCCTCGGAGCTCAAAGAGGTGGCGGAGGCGGGCGTGGAGCTGGCCGTGGTCATCGGCGGAGGCAACATCTTCCGCGGCGTGGCGGGCTCCACCGAGGGCATGGACCGCGCGAGCGCCGACTACATGGGCATGCTCGCCACCTGCATCAACTCCATGGCCATGCAGGACGCGCTGGAGAAGCAGGGCTGCCACACCCGGGTGCTCTCGGCCATCAAGATGGAGCAGATCGCCGAGCCCTACATCCGTCGGCGCGCGGTGCGTCACCTGGAGAAGGGCCGCATCGTCATCTTCGCGGCGGGCACCGGCAACCCGTACTTCACCACGGACACCGCTGCCTCCCTGCGCGCCATGGAGATCAACGCCGAGGTCATCCTCAAGGCGACCAAGGTGGATGGCATCTACAATGCGGATCCCAAGAAGGATCCGGCGGCACGCCGCTACCGGACGCTGACGTACATGGACGTTCTCAAGCAGAACCTGAACGTGATGGACTCCACGGCCATCTCGCTCTGCATGGACAACAAGCTGCCGATCATCGTCTTCGACCTCACCCAGCGCGGTAACATTGGCAAGGCCATCCTGGGCGACGCGGGCGAGATTGGAACCGTGGTGGGCGTGGGCGAGACGGCCTGGGCCTGAGAGAAGTACGGACGCGCTTCATAAGGAGACCTGCACATGGCAGACGCCGTGACCGAACTGAAGGGCCGTATCGACAAGACGCTCGAGGATCTTCGCCGGGAGCTGACGAAGGTGCGCACCGGCCGGGCCAGCCCCAACCTGTTGGACGGTATCCGGGTGGATTATTACGGCACGCCCACTCCGCTGAGCGGCGTGGCCAACATCACCTCGCCCGAGCCTCGGCTCATCATCATCAAGCCGTGGGAGAAGACCGTTCTGAAGGAGATCGAGAAGGCCATTCGTGAGGCCAACCTCGGCATCAACCCGATGAACGATGGCGAGGTCATCCGCCTGCCCTTCCCGCCGCTCACTGAGGAGCGGCGCAAGGAGATCGCCAAGCAGGTGAAGACCAAGGGCGAGGATCACAAGGTCGCCATCCGCAACATCCGCCGTGACGCCAACGAGGCGCTCAAGGCGCAGCTCAAGGACAAGAAGATCACCGAGGACGACTCCAAGCGCCTGACGGAAAAGGTGCAGAAGGAGACGGACGACGGGGTGAAGAAGGTCGACGAGATCATCTCCAAGAAGGAGAAGGAAGTGATGGAGGTCTGAGATGGCCTTCATCCTCGTCGCGGAGCCAGCCGCCGCAGTGGCTGGGGCCCTGCGCAAGTTCCTGGAGAGCGCCAGCCATGAGGTGACGATGGCGACCGACGTCCGGGAGGCCCTGGAGCGGGTGCGGGAGCTGGCGCCCGCATTGGTACTGGCTTCTGTCACGGAGAGCTTCGACGGCGAGGCGCTCTGCCGGCAGGTGAAGGAGGAGGCGCCGGGCATTCCGGTCCTCCTGCTGTACCTGCCGGAAGAGGAGCAGCCGGAGGCGCGCGCGTCCGCCGCAGGGGCGGAGGCGTGCCTGGTGGGTCCGCTGAAGCGGGCCACCGTGGTGTCCTGCGTGAGCCTGATGATGCAGCTCGCGCAGGCCCGGGAGACGGTGTCGGTGGTGCGCACCGAGATGCAGCTGATGCAGCATCAGGGGCCGCGCCGTGAGCCGAGCTCCTCCGGGGCGGACCTGGAGTTCCTCAAGCGGCTGCTCTTCATGGAGGTGAAGCGCAGCCGTCGCTACCGCTACCCCATCTCCTACCTGTTGCTGGAGCCGGACCGTTACGCGGAGCGCATTGCGACGCTGGCGCCGGCGCAGCGCACGTCCGCGCTGGCGGAGGTGCTCCGACGGCTCTCCGAGGCGCTGCGGGACATCGACGTCGCGGTGCCGTTCGCCGAGGGTCGCTTCATCGTCTTCCTGCCGTACACGCCGCACGAGGGCGCGATGGTGGTGGCCGAGCGGCTGCGGCAGCGGGTGAAGGAAGTGGAGTCGGTGCCGGGGCTGACGGCCTCCATGGGCCTGGCGGTGTTCGAGCCGTCGGCGCAGAAGGGCCAGGCGCAGGTGAGCTTCGGCAGCCTCATGAAGGAGGCGGGAGACGCGCTGCGGCGGGCCCAGGCCGCGGGTGGAGATCGCGTCGAGGGCGGCCGTCAGGCCCCCGCGGAGCCCGTCACCGAGTAACTCTGGAACCCCTCCCTCGTAACCCCTCTCCCTCTGGGAGAGGGGGCCGGGCATCCCAGGTTGAAGAAGGACCGGGGTTACCCGGGGTACGCGAGCTCCTGGCCGGAGATCTCCCGCACCACGTCCGCCACGAAGCGGAAGAGCTCGAGTCCCTTGCCCTTGTCGTCCAGCCAGGAGCCGCTGGCGGCGTCATAGGAGAAGTGGATGCCCTGCCCACGGCCCGCGACCCAGATCTGCCGCACGGCCCGCTGGGTATTGACGATGCACTTCTCGCGCGAGGGGGCCGTGAGGGTGACCATGTCACCGGTGCTCTCGGCCTCGAGGTCATCCGGGTCGAGCACGTCCGCGGCGGCCATGATGCGCTTGAAGGCCGCGGCGATGAGCTGGTTGTAGCGGGTCTCGTCCATCATCGGCACACCCTCCAGAGGCTGGAGCGGCTACTGGATGACGTCGAGCACCGGCTGACCGGGGGCGGCGAAGAAGAGCAGCCGGGCCGGAGCGGGCGTGGCACCGGGCTCGGTGGAGTCCGGACGCTCGATGGCGATGACGGTGCCCGGGTTGACCTGCTTGGGGAAGGACTGCATGCCCAGCAGGTGGGTGGCCAGGGCGCCCATGGTGGGCTGGTGGCCCACGAGCACGATGTTCTCACCCGTGTGCTCGTCGATGACGGGCGTCACGGCTCCCACCGGCATGTCCGGCAGGAGGCACCGATGGGAGCGCAGGGTGCCCTCGTGCTTGAGGATGGTGGAGAGCAACTGCGCCGTCTGCACGGTGCGTACCAGCGGGCTCGTGAGCACGAGCGAGACTGAGCCGATGCGCTCCGCCAGCGACGCGAAATGCGCGGCCGTGCTGGCTCGGGCCTTGGCAGTGAGAGCGCGCGCCTCGTCACCGAGTCCCTCGGGGGCCTCCGCGTCCGCCTCGCCGTGCCTTACCAGGAAGATCCTCAAGGTGCCTCCACCGCTCTGAACGGACCGCGGTTCGTACACGACCGCGCCCGGGTTGGTCAAAGGTAATACGGCGAATGTTGGCTGGTGACGGCCCCTCCCGCTGGGGGGCAAGCAGCCTGGAGTCGTTCCGTTCGCAGCGGATGCAATCCCGCCCGTGGAGGACTGTGCGCGGACGTATACTCCGCCCCTCGTGGAACCGGGGAGGACCCCTGGAGGAGTGTGGATGCGCAAGCTGCTGTGGGTGCTGTTCGCCGCGGGGATGCTGTCCGGCTGCAAGAAGGAAGAAGCCCCCGTGCCTGCCCAGGAGGAAGCCGGGGGGGCGGTCGTCGACGGGGAGCGGGAGTCCTCCGCCGAAGCTGGTGGGGTGTTCGATGACAGCAATCCCTACGCCCTCACCCAGGCGAAGCTGGACGCCTACGTTGGCTACCAGCGCCAGGTGCTGGATGCATATGCCGCCATGGCCCGGGAGCTCCAGGCCGCCAAGGTCCGGCTGACGGCTGGGACGCTGGACGCGCAGGGCAGGCCCGTGGGCATGAGCGAGTCCATGAAGGCCATCGAGAGCAAGGCCGAGTCCGAGGCCAAAGCCCGCCGCGAGGCCGGCCTTACCGAGGAGGACGTCAACCGCATCGGCTCCGTGGTCATGGACGTCATCACCCAGCGCCACATGGCCGCCATGATGGACCTGGGCGGGGAGCTCAAGAAGCTCGAGGAGATGCAGGCCCGGCTCAAGCCCGAGCAGCAGAAGGAGCTGGCACCCCAGATTGACGTCATGCGCCAGCGCGTGGAGGAGACGGACAGGCTCGTGTCCGTCCGCAAGCTCCATGGCGACGCCAACGTGGACCTCGTCCTCTCCCGCGAGCAGGACCTGATGCGCAACTACCAGGACATGCTCAAGTCCTTCGGCGGGAAGGCGCAGTAACGCGGGTTGACCCTCACCCCGACCCTCTCCCAGGGGGGAGAGGGGGTTGACGCGGGCTCAACCCGGGGCGCGGATACCCTCACCCCGTCCCTCTCCCGGCGGGAGAGGGGTACTTAGACGCGACGCAGGCCGGGTACCTTCTTCAGCAGCTGCGCCAGGTACAGGTCCGCCACCTTCTCCAGCACCGTGTTGCCTCGCAGGCGCTGGTTCAGGTTCACGAAGTCCACCTGGTCCAGCCGCTGGTCCTGGTTGTAGCAGGAGAACACCCACGTCTCCTTCCCCGTCCGCGGATCCACGTGCCGCTGCAGGCACTGCGCGCAGATCTCCTTCATCATGCACTGCATCGGCGAGTTGATGGAGCCGATCGCCTCGTGCTCGGGGTTGAGGTACGGCTGCAGCACCCCGTGCCGGGCCTCCTGCACCGCCCTCATCATCCGGTCCGAGCCGATGGCGATGATCCGCTGCACGTCCTTGAAGGACGCCACCGGTGCCACACCCAGCTCACCCTTGGCGTAGGCCAGCATCGCCTGCACCACGTTGCCCCGGAAGGACGTGTCCTGCGGGCGCCGCGCCTCGATGAGCTCCCCGGCGTCCACCGACCACACCACCTGGTCCGTCGCCGCCTCGATCTCCTCGCGCTTGAAGACGTCCGCGCGCTGACGGAAGCCGGCGAAGTACGCCACCTTGCACCCGGCCGCCTTGAGCGAGCGCGCGATAGAGAACAGCACCGCGTTGCCCAGGCCTCCTCCCACCAGCAGGACCGTCTCGTTGTGGCCGATCTCCGTCGGCGCTCCCGTGGGACCCATCACCACCACCGGCTCGCCCGGCTTCAGCGCGGCGCACAGCCGGGACGAGGAGCCCATCTCCAACACGATGGTCCCCATCAGCCCCTTCTCCTTGTCCACCCACGCGCCCGTCAGGGCCAGGCCCTCCATCGTCAGGCGCACCCCGTCCACCACCGGCGCGCTCCGCTCGAAGTTCTGCAGCCGGTAGAACTGGCCCGGCTCGAAGTGCTTCGCCGCGAACGGCGCCTTCACCACCACCTCCACGATGGTCGGCGTCAGCCGGTTGACCGTCACCACGCGCGCCAGCAGCGCCTCGTCCAGCTGCCCGAAGTGTGCCGTCAGCTTCTCGTCACGCCGCGCCTGTGCCAGCTCGTCGTTGAAGTCCAGCGCCGCCACTTCCTTCGCGTACAGACGCGCCACCTCGGGGTAGCCGTCCTTCGCGCTCGCCATGGCCTTCACCACGTTGCCCGCATACGTGGGGTGGTTGTCGCCGAAGTACGAGATGAGGTGCCCGTCCTTCCGGTACGAGGTGAAGAAGCCCACCTTCGCCCCGATGTCCTCCACCGGCTCCACCTGCGCCAGCCCGAAGCCGTCCGCCTGCTCCGCCAGCTCGTAGCTCTTGAAGTACTCGCCGTTCTCGTCGAGCTCGAAGGTGCCCGGGTACTCCTTCTCGTACGTGACGTTGGGCGCCGTGCCCGCCGCTACGCACACCGTGCGCGCCGGCAGCTCGAAGAACTCGCCGCTGCCGCGCAGCTTGCCGTCCTTCGTCACCATGCGCTCGAAGCGCAGCGCCTTCACCGCGCCCTTCTCGTCCGGCAGCGCCTCCACCGGGCTCATGCGCTCGATGAAGCGGATGCCTTCCTCCAGCGCCTTCGCCACTTCCTCGTGGTTGAGGCGGTAGGCCGGCGACTCCGTGAGGCCACGGCGGTACACCAGGCTCACTCCGCCCCAGCTCCGCACCAGCCGGATGAAGTCCGGCGCCCGGCCCTCGTCCTGCGCGGCCTGACGCTCGGCGCGCACCGCCCGACCGTGCTCCAGGAAGGCCTGGTACGTGGCCTTCTCCTCGGCGTCCAGCCGCGCCAGCACCGTCTCCTCGCCCAGCTCGGCCACCAGCTTCTCGTGGCGCTCGAGCGTCTTCTCCACCTGCACCGGGTAGTAGGCCAGCAGCTCCGTGGCCGTATCGATACCCGTCAGGCCTCCGCCGATGACGATGGCCGGCAGCTGCACCTGGAGGTTGGCCAGCGAGTCCCTCTTGAAGGCGCCCGTGAGCTGCAGCGACATGAGGAAGTCGCTCGCCTTGCGGATGCCCCGGATGAGGTTGTTCTTCATCCCGATGATGGTGGGCTTGCCCGCGCCCGCCGCGATGGCGATGTGGTCGAAGCCCATCTGCCACGCGTCCTCGATGGTCAGCGTGCCACCGAAGCGGATGCCGCCGTAGATGCGCAGGTTCTGCCGCCGCTCCAGCGTCAGGTGCATCAGCGTGAGGAAGTTCTTGTCCCAGCGCACGGTGATTCCGTACTCGGACACTCCGCCGAAGCCCTCGAGAATCCGCTCGTCCAGCTCGCGGGTGAGCGCCTTCCAGTCCCGGATGGGCCTCATCGCCTTGCCGTTGCGGCCCACCAACTCATCCTCGAAGGGCTCGATCTTCAGGCCGTCGATACCGGTGACGCCGAAGCCCTCGTTGAGCAGGTAGTGCGAGAGCGTGTAGCCCGCGGGGCCCAGGCCCACCACCAGCACATTGCGGCCCACGTACGGCAGGGCGTACGGGCGGCGCACGTTCAGCGGGTTCCAGCGCGTGAGCAGGCCGTAGATCTCAAAGCCCCAGGGCAGGCCGAGCACGTCCGTCAGGGCGGCCGTCTCCACCATGGGGATGTTCACCGGCTCCTGCTTCTGGAAGATGCAGGCCTTCATGCAGTCGTTGCAGATGCGGTGGCCGGTGCCCGGGCACATCGGGTTGTCCACCATCACCACCGCCAGCGACGCCAGCGAGTTGCCCTCACGCTTGAGCGCGTGGGCCTCGGAGATGCGCTCGTCCAGCGGGCAGCCGGTGAGCGGAATCCCCAGCGGGTTCTTCTTGAAGGTGTGGCCCTCGGCCACCGGGTCCTTCGCCTTGAAGCCCGTGGAGCACGAGTCCTTCTCGCGCTCGTGGCAGATGACGCAGTAGTCCACCTCGCCCATCACCTCGCGCGGCGTGCCACGCGGATCCGTCAGCTTGAAGCCGTCGCGGTAGCGCAGGTGGTGGTCCGAGCCCTGGGTGATCTCCGGCAGCTTCTCGTCCGGACGCTCCAGCTGCACGAGCTGGTCGAACACCAGCGGCTTGGGCACCCGGTGCGTGGGCCACTTGTGGAACAGCTCCTTCATCTCCGGGTGCAGCGCGCGGGCGTACGTCCAGCGGTCCGCCAGCGCCAGCAGGTTGCGCACCGACTGCAGCTCCGCCGCGTCGTCACCCTGCGTCACCAGGCTGGAGCCGAAGGCGTCCTTGCCCTCTGCCCCGGACAGCAGCGCGGCGCGGATGCCCGTCCACTTCGCCCGCAGGGCCTCACCCTGCTCCGGGGTCAGCGGCGGCAGGTTGCCGGAGGTGTTGGAAAAGAGCCGCTCCAGGTCCATCAGCGTGAGGATGGACTCGGCCAGCGCACGCTCGATGTCGTCACTGGCGAGCGCCTCGGGGAAGGCGAGCGACAGCATCAGCCGCATCCGCGCGTCCAGCGAGGGGTACTCGGAGAGCGACGGGCGATCCGCTGCGCCCTTCTTGAAGACGCGGCGGGTGATGAACTCGCGCTTGAAGTCGAACAGGGGCAGCTCGCCCTTGAGGTGGCGGGCCAGCCGGTCCGTGTCCGTCTCGAGGCCAAAGAGCCGGGTCACGAAGGCCGACACGTGGCGCGCCACGCGGATGAGCAGCTCGGACTCGGCGGGGCCGGTGAGGCCTTCGCCACCGGACTTCCTGTAGGCCTCGAAGGCCTTGAAGAGCTCGGGCTCGTCGGCGGCGAGCTGCTCGTCGAAGCGCTCGGCCAGGCGCCGCAGGCCGCGGGGGCGGTACAGATCCTCGAAGCCGAAGCCGGAGATGCCGAGGGTCAGCGTGGGGCCGTCGTTGGAAGAAAGAGCGGTCAAGGGGCGCATGTCACTAGGAGTGGTAGAAGGCAACCGGAGAAAAACGGTCGCCATACCGGCCCTATTTCGCGGCCCTCCGACTGGAAAGCAAGCAGACTCGATCAGCCAGGCTTCTGGTTCCTCTTCAACCCGCGTGAATCGCTGGTATCAGCCCCACCCACACATGGCTCGATCGGTGGGATGCCCTCCGTGCGTGCTCTCGGGCGCATCCCCGTCGGTCCAGGGGGCGGCCTGGGGCGGGGCTCAATCGAGGACGAGCGCGGTGTAGGGGCCGACCGTGAGCCGCTCGAAGTGGCGTCCCTCGCGGCGGAGGTTGTCCTCCCACGGCTCGGGCACCTTGTAGGGCGTCACCGGGATGGCGGGGAAGAAGATCAGCGCCTTGCGGCGGGCCGAGGCGAACCGCTGTTGGTACGGGCCGTAGCGCTCCGACCCATGGGCCGGCGCCACCGTGAGCTGCTCCTTCCAGAGGTAGGTGAGCCGGTAGGCGGCCCAGTAGTCGCCCGTGGCGGCCTCCACCC
Organism: Archangium lansingense; assembly: GCF_026626635.1. Taxonomy (GTDB): domain Bacteria; phylum Myxococcota; class Myxococcia; order Myxococcales; family Myxococcaceae; genus Archangium; species Archangium lansingense. The sequence goes on along the minus strand of NZ_JAPNKA010000001.1, from coordinate 9,765,296 downwards.
CCCTCTGTTGGAGGGCCGCCAGCAGGGCTTGCTCGTCCTCTCCGCTGCCGTAGCGCGTGACGTGCGGGCGGCCGCCGTCGATCCAGCCGCCATAGCCCCGCCACCCCGCCACCCCGAAGTGAGCGACCAGCAGCAGCAGCAGGGCCACTCCCACCGCGGCCCTCCCACTGCGCACGAGCCTGTCGAGCATGGGTGCCGCCACCAGCGGAAAGCCGAGCAGGATGGGGACGAGGTAGCGCGCACTCATCATGTCCACGGCCCGGCCGGTGAAGAGGAAGCCGATGAGCGAGACCCCCATCCAGGCCGCGCCACACCAGGCCAGCCGGCGGGCGGCGCTGTCCGCCACGGGGAGTAGGGCGATGAGGGCACCGCCGAGCACCAGCAGGAGGAAGGCACCCAGTCCCAGCACCATCAGCGGGAACCAGGCTCCCTCGGGTCGCAGCTCCGGCCGTTGGAAACCGTCGGCCGAGGCGAACAGCTTCGCTCCGGTGACGTAGGGCAGGCACTGCTCCCAGAAGAGGGGCCAGACCTGCTCGAGGTTGGAGAGGGAGAACTCGCTGAGCCGGGGCGGCTTCATGTGAGCGCGGAAGCGGGGGATGCTGCCCACCACGTAGCCGAGCAGCACTGCGCCCAGGGCCTGCCACCGCGGCCGGCGTGCCGCGCTCCAGGTCCACCAGAGCAGGTACAGCACCAGTCCCGGAATGAACTGGAGGACGAACAGGTCCGAGTAGTAGCCGAGCCCTACCGCCACTCCCGCCAGTCCGGCGAACAGCACATGCCACCGGGGGCGGCTCTCTCCCGCGGCCCGTTCGCCGAGGTAGAGCGCCAGGAACACCAGGGTGAAGGACCAGATCCGGAAGGCGCTGTAGGTGAGGTAGTTGAGCGGCTCGGGACACACCGCGACGCAGCCCGCACCGAGCGCCGCCAGCGGGAGCGGCACCACCCGTCTCAGCACCCCGAACAAGGCGAGCACCAGCACCACGTGCCCGAGCACCGACGACAGGGCCAGGGCCAGCGAGGGGCGCACGGGCAGCAGCGTCTCGACGAGCAACGCCGCCAGTGGCGCGGTGATGCCCTGGTAGTCCGTCCCCCACAGCCGCAGGGAGAACTCCCCATGCGCCAGGTGCCAGGCCTGCAGGCCGACGACGGTGATGTCCGAGTCGAGTGCCTCGGCGTTGAGGAACACCGGAATGCGGAACAGCAGCGTGGCCACCGCCAGCAGCGCGCCCGTGACGAGCACCTGCCACCCGTCGGCTCTCGTGCTGCCCTCCGGGCCCGGTGTCGTCATGGAGTGGCCCGTTGTTCCTGGGATGGGGGAGGTGTCCATGCCGCGACGGCCGAGCAGAGGGCCGCGATGATGAAGTAGTAGTAGTTGGCGAACGCCTGTTTGCTGAAGGCGAAGAAGACCGTGAAGGTCATGGCCATCGCGGCCGCGAAGCCCGAGGGCGTCCGGGGAGCGCGCCAGAGCGACAGGCCGAGGGCGGGCAGCACCACCGCGAAGCCGAGCCCCGAGGGCAGCCGCCGGCCCGTCTTCTCGGCCCACCAGGACAGATAGCTGAGCGCGTCCATGCGGAAGGGCTGGCGCAGCTGGAAGCCCATCAGGTCATTGTAGAGGGCCACCGGATCCAACACGGCGAAGGGCAGCGTCACCACCGTAGCGACCGCCGCGGCCTTCAGCAGGGTGCGGAGCGTCTCGCGCCACGGTAGCGGGCCTGGATAAAGCAGCATGACGAGCGGGGCGGCGAGCACCATGTAGTGCTTGACGGCGAAGAGCAGGCCCAGCGCCACCGGAAGCAGCCGGGGGGCTCGGCACGCACTCCAGACGGTGGCGGCCACGAGCATTGCCACGTACGCATCCGTCCAGCCCTGCTCGAGCACGAAGAAGGTCCGGGGCGTGAACAGGAAGACCACCGCGGCGACCTGTGCCCACTGTCCCCCCGGCCGGCAGGACGCCATCAGCAGCGCGGCCAGGCCCATCGCCAGCAGGTTGGCGTAGCGGTAGTCCCCACCCAACAGGTGCGCGACCCATGCCACCATCAGGCTGAAAGGCGGGTAGGGGAAACCCACCTGGAGCCGCCCATTCACCACCAGCCCGGGCCCGTAGAACTCCTCGTGCCCGTAGATGTTCGGCATGTCGATGGCGTAGGGGTTGATGCCCTTGGCGAGCGCCCGGAAGGCCTCGGTGTGGAACGTGTAGACGTCGATGTGCGGGTTGGGCGAGTAGTGGATGATCCACGAGCCCAGTGCGATGTGCACGCCCACCAGCACGGGCAGCCGCAGCCTCCCCAGCCAGGGCCTGCCGCTCAGCCCCGCGCCGGCCAGCACCGCCGCCACCGCGATGCCCGTCATGAAGGACGTGAAGCCATTGCGGCCCGGGTGCAGGTACACGGCGGGTGCGCTGGTGGCGAGAAAGATGAACTGCCCGATGAGGCCAACGCCGAGCAGCAGGATCGTCGCCCGCTCGGCGAGCTGGATGATCCGCGCATGACGGGGCTCCGGCATCACCACGGCCAGCAGCGAGGCCACCAGCGCCACCGTCAGCAGGACCATCGAGTCGGGGTGGCGGGCCCCGTTGCCGAACTGTATCGCGTACCCCAGCGCCACGGCTGCCACGGACAGCAGCGGCGCGAGCAGGGCCCGCTCCTGTCCAGGGGCCGGGGGCGCTGTTTCCAGGGATGGGCTGCCGGACGTCACGTCACATCGCCTCCCGAGCGCCCGTGGCGGACTCGGGATCCATCTGCAACTTGCGCCCATCCGAGGACAGGAACCGGGGATGGCCGAGCCCCATCAGCATCATCCGGTACTGGGCCGCGGCCTCCAGCACACCGAACCCGTAGCGCACGCTCTTCATGAAGCCGATGGAGGACGACTCCTCCTCGTAGCGCGTGGGGCAACTCACCTCGCCGATGCGGAAGCCGAACCGGATGGCCTGCACCAGCATCTGGTTGTCGAACACGAAGCCGTCGTCGTTCTCCTCGAGCGGCAGGGTGAGCAGCACCTCGCGCGAGAAGGCCCGGTAGCCCGTGTGGTACTCGCTCAGCTTCTGATCGACGAGGATGTTCTCCACCGCCGTCAGGAAGCGGTTGGCCACGAACTTGTAGAGCGGCATTCCGCCCGTGAGCGCCGTGTTGCCGAGGATGCGCGAGCCCAGCGCGACGTCATAGATGCCGCTGCTGATGCACGAGGCCATCGCGGGGATGAGCTTGGGGGTGTACTGATAGTCCGGGTGGACCATCACCACGATGTCCGCGCCGCGCCGGAGCGCCTCGGTGTAGCAGGTCTTCTGGTTGCCGCCGTAACCCCGGTTCTTCGGGTGCACGACGGTGTGGATTCCCAGCGAGCGCGCGACCTCGGCCGTCCGGTCCGGGGAGCTGTCGTCGACGAGAATCACATCGTCCACGATGTCCTTGGGAATCTCATCGTAGGTCTTCTTGACGGTGTGCTCGGCGTTGTAGCCGGGCATCACAACGCAGATTTTCTTGTTGTTGAGCATGGGTGCATCCCCCCTGGTGCGCGGATGGAGGTCCTCGGGGAGGGCCCTCTCTAGCACGCTTCCAGGGAGTGAAAAGGGGGGCCTACCGCTCCTCGGGGGCCTTCGTCTGCTTCGCCGTGCGCCGCGGGCGTGCCGAAGGCTCGGCAGGCGGCGTCTGCTCCTGAGCGGCCGCCTGGGCCGCGCGCAGGGTCTCTACCTCGGCGCGCAGGCGGATCACCTCGGCGGAGAGCTGGGCGTACGAGTCGCGCACGTGGCCGTTGAAGACGCGCTGACGGGAGAGCGCCTCGTTGATGAACACCTGGCACGTCTTGCGGAAGGCCCACTTGGCCACCAGCACCAGCTGGCCCGCGCCGCCCCGGTGGGTGTGCAGCGGCAGCGCACGCGTGGCGTCCGAGTTCTCCTCCAGCGCCTGGAGGTTGAAGGAGAGCGGATCCACCCGCGGCTCCACGCCCTGCTCTGGCACGTCCGCCCGCTCAGAGGAGGGCAGGCCCCGCTCTCGCAGGCGCTCCTCGATGCGCGCGACCAGCTCGCGCGCGGGGATGTCCCGTCCCATCAGCTTCATCGGCTCTTCTCCCTGAGGATGCGATCCATTTCTTCCCGGTAGGCGTCCACCACCCGGGGCCACGTGTACTTCGCGGCGTAGGTCTTCGCGCGCCGGCTCAGCGCGGCCCGCTGCTCGCCCACCTCGCGCAGTCCCGTGATGAACGACTCCAGGTCCGTGTACGTCTGGCCTGCGCGGCTGCGCTCCACCTGGCCCACCAGCACCTCCGAGTGCCCGTTGACCAGCACCGGCGTGCCCGAGGCGAAGGCCTCCAGCGTGAGCAGCGAGAGGCTCTCGAAGCGTGAAGGCACCGTCACCGCCAGCGCTCCGGCCAGCGCGTCGTACTTGTCCTGCTCGCCAATCCGGCCCACGTGGCGCACGCCCTCGCCGCGCAGGTCCATGTGCGCCTCACCCGCGAGCACCAGGTCTGGCGCGTCGTGGAAGCGCGCACGCAGCTCTCGGTGGTGCGCGAGCAGCTCGGGGATGCCCTTGCCGGCCTCCAGCCGCCCCACGTAGAGCAGGTACGGGTTGCGCACGCCGTACTGCTCGCGGAAGCGCTGGGGGTCCACGCTTTCCGGCACGTCCACCCCCACGCCCACCACCCGCGCGGATGCATGGTCCGGATAGTACCGGCCAATGAGCTCCACCTCCTCGGGCGTGTTGCACAGCAGGGCGCGCGGGCGCTCGAAGACGTCCGCGTACACGCCGAAGCGGATGGGCGGCTCGTCATGCGCGGTGGGGACGAGCAGCGCCCGGTCCGCCACCATCGGCAGGCCCCACACGGTGGGCGCGTACAGGTAGGTGAAGAAGACGAAGCCGTCGTAGTCCGCCCCGTGCGTGTCCAGGTGCTCCAACAGGCCAGGCACCACCGGGCCCTGCTCGGCCACCCAGTGCTCCTCGCGCAGCCGCTCGTTGGGCTTGTCGAAGACCTGCCGGGACAGTGCGTTGAAGGGACGGATGTTCCGCACGCGCGTCACCGGGAAGCGCAGCACCTTCACGCCCTCCACGTGATCGTCCTGCTCCTCGCCCGGCGGGAAGACGTTCTCCCAGGTGAGGTGGTTCTTCGCGCAGGTGGTGAGCACCGTCAGGTCCCAGTGCGGCGCGAGCTGCTCCACCACTTGCTGCGCGTGGCGCTCGGCACCACCGGTCACCTCGCCGTAGCGCTGTACCACCACCCCCACGCGGGGTCTCTTCCTTGCCGGGGTTGCGCGGCGCTGGGGGCGTCTGTCCTCACCCAGGGCCTTCGCGAGGGCCTTCTGGGTCTCTTCGGCAGAGAAGTCCTTCAGCCGCCGGGCCTGGCCAGTGAGCAGGCGCTCTCGCAGGGCTGTGTCTTCACACACCTCCACCACCAGCTCGGCGAGGAAGTCGAAGCGCTTCTGGTCGAAGGCAATGCCCGCGCCCCCGAGCGTCTCGGGCACGGCCGCCGCCGCATAGGCCATCACCGGCACCTCGGCGGCCATGGCCTCGATGAGCGGGACGCCGAAGCCCTCGTGCTCGCTCATGGAGACGAAGACGTTGGCCGAGCGGTACGCCGCCACCAACTGCGCGTGGTTGAGCCTCCCGAGGAAGTGCACCCCGGACAGCTCGCGCGCCCTTTGCTGGAGCGACTTGAAGTAGCGGCTGCCCGGCTCGTAGCCGCCCACTAGCAGCAGGCGTGCCGCGGGCCGTTGACGGAGCAGCTCCGCGTGCATCGCCAGGAGGTCCTCGAAGCGCTTGTGCGGCGCCACCCGGCTCACCGAGAGCACCACCGGGCCCGTCCCCGACAGGCGACGCAGCAGATCCTTGTCCGCGTTGGACATGGAGAAGCGCTGGGGCTCGATGAAGAGCGGGACGGTGTGGACGTTGCGGTAGCCGGCCTCGCGCAGCTCGGCGCAGTTGAAGTCCGACACGCCGATGGCCACGTCCGCGAAGGGCGCCATGGCGGCGAGCTGTGCCCGCCCCGTGAGAAGCGCCTCGGCCAGCGGGGTGCCCGTGTAGTAGCGCACGGGGCTGATGTTGTGGAAGACGATTCCCCGGCGGCAGGGCAGGTGCAGCAGCCGACTGCTCAGCGGCGAGGCGATGCCGTGATGGTAGAGGACGAGGTCGTCCGGGCCGGGGCGCAGCGCCGAGGCGGGGTGCGCCAGGGACTCGAGGCCCGCACCGACCTCGCCCGCGTAGAGCTCGCCGGAATGGCCCAACCGGCGCAGGAGGATCTGCAGGTGCAGCGCCGCCTGTCCGGTGGCGTCGCCCGCCACGAAGCTCGGAATCAGCTGATGGACCGCCATAGGGGAACCCTGCCTATCACAGCACCGTGCTATGAGGCGCACCGTGTCAATGGGTCCTGTCGCTTTCGATGCGAGTCTCTGGGACGAGCCCACCACGGGCATTGGTCTCTACACCCACTGTCTGGCCGATGGCCTGGAGGCCCGAGGCGTGCGCCTGGAGCGGTTGGGCGCTCGGGTCTCGGGGGAGGACCCCCGGGGCCGGATGGGGCGCACGGCGTATGTGCTGGGCCGGCTGCCCCAGGTGCTGAGGGATTCGGAGGCGCGGCTGTACCACGCGCTGGGCAACTTCAACCTCCCGCTGGTGCGCATTCCCGGCAAGGCGTACGTCGTCACCGTTCACGATCTGATTCCCCTGCTGATGCCCGAGACGGTGTCCCGGGCCTACCGCTGGCAGTTCCGCCTGTGGCTGGCTCGGAGTGTCCAGGTGGCGGACCGCATCCTCTGCGTGAGCGCATGCACCCGGGATGATCTGCTGGCGCGCCACCCCGAGGCCGAAGGCAAGGTGTCCGTGGTCTACAACGGGGTGGACCATGTGGATCGCCACGTGCCTGAGGCTACCGCCGAGGCCTTCCTGCGCACGCTGTCGCTGCCGGAGCGGTTCGTGCTGTACGCGGGCTCGCTGGACGTGCGGAAGAACGTGAGCCTGGTGCTGGACGCGCTCGAGCGGCTGAAGGCGCGAGGGCGGCCCGCGGCGCTGGTGATGGTGGGGCAGCGCTGGTTCGGCTCGGGGGCGGTGGAGTCGCGCGTGGAGCGCATGCGCGCGCAGGGCCATGACATCCGCTCGCTGGGGTACCAGTCCGAGGCGGTGTTCTTCGAGCTGATGCGGCGGGCGACGGTGTTTGCGTTCCCCTCGAAGTACGAGGGCTTCGGGCTGCCGCCGCTGGAGGCCATGCGGCTGGGGACTCCGGCCATCGTGTCCACGACGGGGGCCACGCCGGAGGTGTGCGGAGAAGGAGCGCTGGCGGTGCGGCCGGACGATGCAGAGGGGCTGGCCGAGGCGATGGACCGGCTGTTGCGCTCGGACACCGAGCGGCGGCGCTGGGCGGAGGAAGGAAAGCGGCAGGCGGCCCTGTTCACCTGGGCGCGCTGCGCGGACGAGACGCTCGCGGCCTACGAGGAAGTGCTGCGACGCTGAGGGGCCAACGGACATTGAGGGGAGCCATGCCACCGCGTATCTCGACACCCTGGAGGAAGAGCCGCCGCGCGGGCGTGGTCCACGGTGGGCGCGAATGGCCGAAGCTGACGGAGGGGCTCCACGGCCGTACGCACTCGCTCCAAGCGCCAGCGCCAGGGCAGGCCGTGCCCATCTTCCGCTGCGACAACCCGTCGCGGGCCTTCTTCTTTCCCGTCACGCCGGACGAGGTCCGGGCCGTCCTGGCGCAGTTGCCCGCATCCCACGTCGAGAGGCTGACCCATGTCTGGTTCCGGCGCGTGTCCACGCGGGCCTACGACGAGGGCCAGGTTCCCTTCGCCGAGTTCGTTCGAGGTAGTGGGGTCGCCGCCATCATCCTGTACCCCTGGCCGGTGGACCGGTTGCTGTACTTCGGGCGCCAGTCCGTTCCCCCCGCCGTGCTGCGCTTCTACCGGCCCTGGGCTCCGACGCTGGTCTCCGATGAGCGGGGCAACTTCCTGTGCTTCACCGCGGAGGGGCTGCGCCGTTTCTATCTGGAGCATCTGCTGATCCACGAGGTCGGTCACCTCGTGGACTCCGGGCGAGGGGCTCGGAGCAGAAGGCGCGTGCGGCGCGCGGAGGGCTTCGCTGACGACTACGCCGTTCAGTGGTTCGCGCGAGGACGGGTGGAACTCGCATCCTGAGCCAGTTCCAGCGTGTAGACGAGTCGTGCGCTGCCGGCCTTGCTCCAGTCGCGCTCGGGTGCCCGGACGAAGCCGGCGCGCGTGTACAGGCGTTGTGCGGAGGTCATGCTTGGCCGTGTTGAGAGTACTAATCGCCCGGACATAGATGTTGATCACCTATGCGGCAGCCCTTGGTGGATACGGCGTAGGGCGGATGCAGCAGCGCCACGCCGCAGGTGTACAGAATTAATGTCCGGGCGCTTAGGCGTGCGCTGCCGTCACCTGCTGGCGCGCTGGGAGGCGCGCGAGGACGCCTGCTTGGCGATGCTGCATCTCAATCTGGGCATCATCGCTTGGTTCCACGCACTCCTACCGAAATAGGCTCTTAGGACCCCGCTCCTACTGCAGAGGCAGTCTCCCTTGAGGCATCGCCGAACTGCCCACATCGACGATCCGCTTAAGGAATGGTTCGCGCTGGGTTGGGTCGTCCACGTTGATGATTTGGTCCGCAGCCTTCGAGAGAACTTGGTGTGCCGCGCCGACGGCAGCCATGTGCCCGCGAGTCATCACGTAGGCGATAAAGACGGGCTGCTTGTTCATGTTCGCAGTGCGGAAGAGTTCGCGGAACGCGAGGAACTCTTGGCTGATGGCCTGGAGGTCATCCTCTAGGTGCACGCGAGTGCCGACGACCGGCTCCATCAGTAGAAGTTCCTGCCGACCGTCGACGAACTGCGAGACCTTCGCGGCTGCCTTCGGGTGCGTGCGTGGAACGAAGCTTGGTGCGTACCGTCGCTGGACGAACTGGGCCACCTGCCACTGCTCGAAGAAGCGCTGCCCGATAGTGTCCCGATGCGGACCACGGGGCGCGATCTCTTTAGCGTCTTGATCGTTTAAGGGCTTCTGCGGCAGCAAGTACTTCTCCAGCCAAGCCCGCGGATTTGTCACTTCGGCGGGGATGCTGAGTTCGCCGCCTAGTCGCGCCAAGGGGCTCACCTCGCCCGAGGGCATATCGAAGCGCGATGGGCTGGCCAGAGCATCCAAGATGGCGTGCATGGCTAAGTAGGACTTGCGGCCCCCAATACACCCAGGCCCAGGAAGCCAGGAGGCTCGCGCAAATTCTACGTGGCCGGCGCTCTCCACGAGCGCACCAATAGTGACCTTCGACCCTGCGAAGGGGTCCGGCACGTACTGTACGAGGCGGAACCGGGTGGTCACTTTAAAGCTCCAACGACCTTGATGTAGCGGTCGACTAAGTCGGTTGCTTGCTCCATACGGTTGGAGAGGGCAGTGAACAGTAGGTCGCTTCCCTCCTCTCCGACAAGCATGCAACTCTGCTTGATGTAGTGCCGCAGGACAGCTGAGCCCGCCAACTCGGCAGCCTTCTTGGCCGCCTTGTAGGCGCCTACCTCCATCAGCCCTACAGGCAACCCACGCGCGAGGTTCGGCTTTTCTGGAATGGCGAGGCCAACGTCGATGAAGTCTCCTGGAAAGCCCACGAGGGCAGCACCGGTATCGATGGCCCAGGCAAGCACATCTGGTTCTTCGCCCGTCGAGGTCAAGAGGATGTTCTTCGCGTGCCGGTCGTGATTGTGGATGAGCGCATCGAGCGTGAGCATGGCGCCGAGCTCATCGATGTTTTGGACGAAGTGGGCGTGCGACCCGTGCCAATGGAACGGTGATGGAATCATCGCGCTGAGCCAGCCCACCTCTGCCCCATTGCCCTTGTAGAACGCGCCCGCTGGCTGATGCACCCCAAGTTCCTTGCCAAGGAGCCAGCCGATGAGTTCGGCGAGCAGCTCTTGCCAGCCCAAGTTGACCTTCCGGACCCAAGGGCGGCCGAGAGAGTCCTTGAAGTAGTCGGCGGCGCTGGTGTGCTCCACCTCGACATCAGCGACGTGCACGCCGCTGGTGACCGTCTCGAAGCACGGTTCAAAGCCCAAGTCATCGAGTAGGTCTTTCGGTTCGCTCATCGACCCCGCCAGATGGGCACGAGACGATAGCGACGATTTCCGGGTTGGGCGAGACTTCTCTGGCTGAATAGAGCGCAGGACGGACGACCACGAAGCCCTCGGACATGGTTTCTGTCCACATAGGAGTATGCGATGGCGGAATCTCGCCGACGTTCCTGGCTCGACACCATGACGGGGGTGGGCAGTATCTATGTCTGGGGCTTAGCGACTGGCGGGCGCCCCGCCGGGCTTCAGAATTCTGGGGGAGGTTGCTCCTTCCGCCGCTCAGGCCATCAGGACACACCATGACCGCGGTCATCGTGGAACTCCGGGCGGCCGAGGGCGGCGACGACGCCAGGCTCCTCGTGCGAGAGCAGTGGGCCCTCTACACGAAGCTGGGGGCTCGGAGGGGCCTTTAGCCTCGAGGTGCTCGAGGGGCGCCCAGGCTTCATCGTTTTCCGGGCCAGTGGGGCGGATGCGGCCCACGTCTTCCAGCATGAGCCCGGAGGTCACCGCTGGCAGCAGGTTCCTCCCAACGAGAAGCGAGGCCGCGTGCACACCAGCACGGTGACGGTGGCCGTCCTCCAGGAGCCCGAGGACACCGCGCTCGTGATTCCGCCCTCCGAACTGGAGTGGCGCACCAGTCGCGGCAGCGGGCCCGGCGGCCAGCACCGCAACAAGACGGAGAGCGCTGTTGTCCTCACGCATCTGCCGTCGGGACTCACCGTCCGCTGCGAGTCCGAGCGCAGCCAGCACCGCAACCGAGACACCGCGCTGCGTGTCCTGCGCACGGCTCCTCCAGGCCCGACAGGAAGGCTCGGCCCGGGCCGCCAACGCGGAGCGGCGCAGCCAGGTGGAGCGGCCAGCGCGGGGACAAGGTGCGCACCATCCGATGCCAGGATGGCCTCGTCACGGACCACAGGCTCGGCCGCAAGCTGGCGCTGGAGGCGTACCTGCGCGGGGACTGGGGCGGGCTGATCGGCGCGTAAGGTGGTGGTCACACCTCGATGAACTTGGCCCCGGTGACGTGCTCTCGCTCCAGGGCCTCCTTGATGTCCTGGGAGACGACGATTGCCACGCGCCATCCCCAGGTCCGGAAGATGCGAGCCCCTTCGGTCTTTGCCGGGTCGATGCGCATGTCGTAGACGGCCCGGTAGGTTCCGACCTTTTGGGGTTCTCCGTCCTCGGGTTTCCAGTACGTCACTCCACGACAGCGAGCGTCGTCGATGCACCTCACTACCCGGGTGACATTGAGGATGAACCAAGGCCCTGGATGTGAGGCAATCTTTGTCGGTAGGAATTGCACGTCCTGTACTCCCAGCTGTTCAAATAGGTGTACGACCCGAGCGGGAACGACGGGAATCCCAATTGCCGAGATGTTGAACTCAACCGGAGTCCCAGCAGGTTGAGCGATTCGGAACGTGAGGGGCTCCGCCTGGTCCGCCATGTCGAGACGCTGTCCTCGGCAGAATTTCCCAGGCTCGGTGAGTCTCGCGCCGTGTTCATCGAATGGGCCTTGCAGCACCCAGCCGTCGCTGCCGTCGGGGGCGTACAGGTCCTCAACGAGTTTGAAATAGGTGGGGGGCATGGTGTCACGAAGATTCAAGGCCGAGCCTTCTTGATCAACATCTTGTTCAAGTCACTGCCAGGGGTGCAGAGTTCGTCGGCAATCTTTTTGAGATCATTCGTGAATGCTTGCTTGCATTCACTCAGGCCTGTGCATTCAACGAGTACGGTCCTGAGCCGCTCATAAATGGTTTGATGGTACTGCTCGGAATGCGGCCCCTCGTGACCCTGTATATGGACGAGGTTCGCGGAGTCGCTGAGGCTCATTCCTACTTGTTTGAATAGTTCCTCGAACCTTGGGGTCCACGGTCCACCCCGTGCGGAAGACTTCCGGTTGTTGATGGTCGCGAGGTGATGCCACTCACCGTTCTTGTTCGAGCCGTCATCACAGATGCTCTCGGCCCGAGCAGCGGCTGACGCGTTCCCAAGCGTCGCTCCAGCGACCACGACACTGCCATCCGCCACGACCTGCACCGTCGTCGCTTCAGTCAACAGGATGTCATCCAGCGCATCCGCACCCGCCGGGGCCCATCTTCTCCCTCGCAAGCCGCCGGGTGGTACGACCGGTAGGGCCTTGCCCAACCCGTAGCTCGCCACCATCACCAGGAGCCTCAGCCCGGTACCTCCCAACGCTTTCCCGAATCGCTCCGCGACCTTCTCCAACTCCTGCACCGTCCGGGCCTGATCCGCTTCCTTGTACAGTCGCATGACGGTCACGGCCACGTTGCGGATCTCCGCTACGGTGAAACTCGTCATGAGCACGATCGTCAGCGCGGAGGCGAACGCCTTGCTGAACAGCGGCTCGGGCGCCAGCCACGCGGCCATGTAGAGGGCCGTGGAGAGCACGACACCTGAAACGAAGAGGGGATCGTTGAACAGCTCATGCGCGGCATCCCGAAAGCCAGTGCCCATGAACCGTGTTGAGAGGCGAAGGGCCATCACCTGTCGGCTGTTCTCGAGTGCTTCCGGCAGGTGCAGGGTCGGGGACCCGTACTTCGCGAGGTACTCCTCGCGCAGCCGCTCCTCCCAATTCGCGGGTGCGCAGCCGGAGGCACACGGCATGATGCCCGTCATTGCGAGGATGGGCGTCCGCAGTTCAGGGGCACTCGGTGGACGACCGTGGAGGGCCAGCACGCCGCGCGCCTCGTCAACGCTGAAATCCCGTGACAGCAGTGGCGAGTGCTCGAAAGAGAGTCTCAGCCGGCCATCCGGGAGAGCCTTCTTGTGGACGGATACGCGCCGGTCCACCAGGACGGCAGCGGGCTCTTTGGATCCACCCAGGGCGGTGAGCACCGGGGCGAGCGTGAGGATGACAGCGGCAAGCGCCCTCAGGGACATGGTCCTGGAGCCTACCTCGAAAGTAGAGCGGGACGCTCAGGCGCGGAAGATCCGGTTCAGCAGCCCGGGGCGGGGCGCCTCGGCGAGGCCCGACGTTACTCGCCCCACCAACCAGAACTCGCCCTGGATGATGTTTCCGGGCTCCAGCGGGGCGGCCAGCTCCCGGGGCGAGGCGAGGACGTCGTAGTTCCCTCCCAGCGTCTTCACGATGGCGTGCTGGAACGTCTCCCCGGTGGTGAGGTTCTCGCGCAGCCCCGCTTCCAGCACCCGGCCCGTGAGGAAGGCCTCAGCCGCCTCGGGTAGATCCTGTCCCTCCGGCGAGAACAGGCCCGAGGGAATGAGGGACTCGGCGGCGAATTTCACCTCCTCGTTCGCCTGTGCGGCCGTGAAGGCTGCCTCGTCCGCCCAGACCTCCATGCCATGGGCGAAGGCGCACACGCCCAGCTCAATGAGGGTCCCCCCGCTCACTCGCTCACGCGTAAGCAGGATGTCCTCGAGCTGCGTGGCCAGCGGGTAGAAGCACTCGCCCTTCGCGTCCACGATGTCGACGAACAGCGGGTCGCAGAAGCGGCAGTCCGGATCGCTGGCGAACCTCTTCGCGCGCGCATGGAGCCGGGACTGTGCGCGGAAGCTCGGGGTGGCGCACTCGACCCCGTCCTCCGACAGGACGAAGCTGACGCTGGCGCCACTCGCATCCGACCAGACGCGCAGCTCGTAGGCCCCCGACTTCCCTGCGGGCTCGCTGCGCTCCAGGAGCAGCGACATGCGGCGACCGAAGTCCGCCTGGTCCCTCGCGGTGATGCCGATGCACGACATGTTGCTGGCCATGCCGGCCAGCCTACCACCGCCCCTCGCTGCCTCGGGAAGAGCGGGCCCCGCTGGATGGCTCACGCCGCTCGGGTGGCCGGAGTCAGTTGTACCGCGCTCAGGTGATCAGCGAGGTGCATGGCGTGCAGCGCCTCGTATTCGCGCTTGTCGCAGGGGCCGTAAGCGAGGTGCGGTTTCAGGGCGGAGGCGTCGGCTGCCTCGAAGCGGGAGATGGCCTGGCGCAGGCGTGCCAGGGCCGGGGCGAGATCCGTGTCCTCCAGCGCGGGCGCCCCGGGAATGGCCGCGTCGAGGCCGTGGGACATAGAGCCCTGCGAGAGGAACTTTCGCTTCGCGATGCGGCCGATCGTCGCGCGGAACAAGGCCGGGCGCAGCCTCGGATAGCCGTCGAGCGAGCAGTCGATGCTCTGGGCGCAGTGGAGGAGCACCTGCGGCAGCGTCCAGGGGCCAGGCACCGAGGCTCCCTCTGCGCGCTCCAGCGCATCGAGCTCGGCCCGCACCTGCGCCCACGTCATCATTCTCAGCAATCGGGACATGGGGGCCATCCTAGCGTGCGGCCCTTGAGAGCGCGCAGGGGGGTTGCTCCGCGAGAAAGGGGCCTCTATGCCAGGCTCCCATGCGAGCCAAGCGTCTACTCCTTCTCTGTTCCTCGTCGGTGCTGCTGCTGTTGGCCGGTGCGTGCCGTGAAGAGCCGGAGCCGAGCCCGGAGCCGGTCTGCACCGAGGCCTTGCTCCCGCTGCAGAACCCGCGCTCCCATACCCTGGGCGAGGTCTTCTATCTGCCTCGGTTGAAGCAGGACGCGCAGTGCTCCTCCACCCTGGAGTGGCAGGTCGTCTCCGCGCCCGAGGGCAGCCGCAACACTCCCTACATGCGGGGCGCTCCCGAGCCGCGCTTCACCCCCGACCTGCCGGGGGACTACGTCTTCCGGCTGGGCGAGCTGAGCAACTCCGAGGTGTCGCTCCATGTCGTGGCTCGCTCCCCGGCTGAGCGTTTCCGCAACCACTACCTGCCGCCCCTCTCCGGTGTGTTGCGCGTCGGTGACGAGCTGTGGACCGCCAACGGGCCTTCCTACACGGTGAGCCGCGTCGCGCGGGTGGACGGCACCTATTGGCGCAAGCATGGCGAGGTGACCGTGGGCAGTTGGCCCTCGGCGCTGGCCTGGCGCGATCCGCTGCCCTACGTCCTCGTCGCCCACCGCGGCAGCGACACCGTGGGCTTCATCGACAGGGCGCGCGGCGTGCTCGTGGACTCCCTCTGGGTGGGAGATGAGCCCTCCGGTCTGGCGCTCTCGCCGGACGCCCAGCGGTTGTACGTGTCGCTGGCCACGCAGCGGCAGGTGGCGGTGGTGGACCTCACGGTGCGCGAGGTGGTGGCGCGCGTGGAGGTGGGGTTCGATCCACGGGCCCTGGCCCTCTCTCCCGATGGCCGCCGGCTCTTCGTGGCCTCGTACCGTTCCGGCAACCGCATCAAGGACACGCGTGGCACGTACGGACTGAGCGATGACAAGGACATCTGGGTCGTCGATACCGCGTCGCTGACCGCGACCTCCATCGTTGAGGGCGTCTCCGCCGATCTGCGTGCCCTGGCGCTCTCCGCCGACGGGACCGAGCTGTATGTCGCCGCGACCGATGGAGACCCCGAGCCCTCTCAGGCGGACGCCTCGGCGAAGCCCTTCGTTCATGAGGTGGTGGTGGTGGATGCGGACGCGGGGCTGCCCACTGTGCTGCGGCGCGCCGACCTGACTCGCCAGTCCGGCTCTGGAGGGCCGGTGGTCAATCCCGCTGGCGTGCTCGCGGTAGGGGACACGCTCTGGGTCTCCTCCGAGTCCTCGGAGCTGGTGGTGGCGCTCAATCGGAACACGCTTGCCGAGAAGGCCCGCGTCCAGGTGGGCGCGGGGGCCCGGCAGCTCGTGGCCTTGGACGCCGCGGGCACGGTGGCCGTTCACTGCTTCCAGAGCTTCGAGCTGTGGGTGCTGGGCGCGGACGGGACGGTGCGCCAGAAGGTGAACCTCGGGGAGGATCCGCGTCCCGCGAGCGTGGCGCTCGGCGAGCGCGTCTTCACCCGTCCGGGTGGAAGCTTCGCGGCGAACCACTCCTGCTCGAGCTGCCATGTCGAGACGCAGAACGATGGCATGGTGTGGCGCTTTGGTCCGTCCATCTGGCACAACGTTCGCCCGTTGCAGTTGTTGGATGCCACCACGCCCCTCGGGTGGAGCGCCTACGTCTCCAGCTCCGAAAACTTCGGCTACCAGGGGCCCTCGTCCATCGTGGCGCGTCCGGCCACACCCGAGGAGGCGCTCGGCCTCCAGGCCTTCCTGGGCTCGCTGCTCGGCGCTCCCAGGGCCACGGGCCACACCCGGCTGGACGGCAGCTACACCGAGGCCGCGTTGCGCGGGAAGGAGCTCTTCGACGGCAAGGCCTCCTGCTCCGGGTGCCACGTGCCGCCGCTGTACACGTCGCGGGGTTACATCGCGCAGGGCAAGTCCGGCGAGCCGGCCGATATCCCCACGCTCCTGGGCTCCTACCGCCACGGCGTCTACTTCGTTGGGGCGAAGGCTCGGAGTCTGGAGGCCGCCGTGGACGTGGCGCTCGACTACGTGAAGGTGTCGCTCAGTGCCGAGGAGCGCGCTGACCTCCTGTCGTTCCTGCGCGAGCTGACGCCCAAGGGCGGGGCGCCGATGGGAATCTGGCCGGACCTCGACAGTGCCGAGGGCGTCTACCCGGATGTGCGTCCGTCCGTGGCCTTCGCGGACAGCGTGGATGACACCCAGGGGAAGACGGCCTCCCAGGTGGCGGCGGAGTACGTGGTGCTGGAGGACGCGTTGGGCAATCGCGTGTCCGGCGCGGTGGAGGTTGAGGGCGGACGTCTCACGTTCGTGCCCGCGGCGCCGCTCGCGCAGGGGGCCCGCTACCGCTTCCGGGTGCTGCCGGGTCTGCCGTTCCTCTCCGGGGGCGCGCTTTGGGGCGAGCTCGGCACGGAGTTCACGGTTGCCAGGCCCGCCGTGGGCTCCTGGGCTTCGTCGATGCGCATGATCGTCCAGGTCCCGGGGCGGGGGGGCACGACGCCCGTGGAGTTCGTGCTCGCGGCGGCCGAGGCGTCCCGTCCGGGTGCACTCGCCCTGACGGTCCTTCCCCAGGGCTCGGGGAGTCAGCAGCGGCAGCAGATCTGGGCGCGGCTGGATGCGGACCGGTGGCGGATGCAGCCCTTCGCGATGCCGCTCTTCGGCACCAGCGTGGCGGATGCCTCGGAGGTGGTGGGCCTGGTCACGCACGTGGACCCGTCCACCCAGAGCATCATCCGAGTGGATGGCACGCTGCGCATCCGGGGGCCTGGCATCGACACGAAGGACGTCGCCTTCTCCATCGTGTCGCCGTAGTGGCGGGAAGCGGGCTCAGCCCAACGAAGGGGACGGGGCCTCGGCGGGGGCCTCGTCCAGCGTGGACTTCGGGCGCAGGGCGAGCGCGAGGGCCATGGCCACCAGACACAGGCCGCCCACCGCCATGATGACCTGGGCATGGGAGAAGCCGGCGTGCTCGACGAGCGCCGCCATGCCGGTGGGGATGAAGGCCGCCACGAAGGCTCCCACGTGGAAGACGAGCCCCACGCACTTGCCGCGGATGCTCGCCGGGAAGAGCGAGGTGAGCAGCAGCGGAGCGATGCCCGGAGGCGCCGCGCCGAAGAAGCCGCCCGCGAAGGCGCCCAGCCACATCAGCCCGGGCTCCAGGCCTACGTAGAGCGGCAGGAAGGGCAGCATGCTGAACGCGGCGATGGCCACCGCCTTCGCCACGCCCAGCCGCGAGGCCAGGGCCCCGCACATCGCCGTCCCCAGCAGCATGCCCACGTTGACGATCGTCACCAGCACCGACACGTTCTGCGTGGTCATCCCCAGCTCCGTCTTGAGCAGCACCGGGTACAGGCTGGTGAGCCCGTAGTAGCCCCCGAAGTTGCAGGCCATCACCAGGGAGCCCCAGGCGAGCCGCGTCAGCAGCACCGGGTCCGTGCGCCCGAGTGAGGCGCGAGCCCGCCGCTCGGCCAGGGCCTTCTCGCGATCAAAGCTCTCCGGCACTCCGTAGCGGATGGGCAACACCAGCAGCGCCGGCACCGCGGCGATGACGAAGAGCGCCCGCCAACCCCAGAGCGGCACCACGAAGCCGGACACCACCGCGGCTAGCAGGTAGCCCACGGCCCAGCCTCCGTGGAGGATGCCCGAGGCGATGCCGCGGCTGCGCTCGGGCCAGTTCTCCATGGCCAGCGTTGCGCCGCTCGTCCACTCAGCGCCCATGCCGAAGCCGAAGAGGGTGCGCAACACCAGCACCCAGGTAATCGAGGGCGCCAACGCCACCGCTCCGTCGCACAGCGCCAGCCAGAGGATGGAGATCATCAGCGGCAGCTTGCGGCCCCACCGGTCCGCCATCGCTCCAGCGGCCACTCCGCCCACGAGCCGCACCAGCAGCGTCAGCGTGATGGAGCCCGCCAGCACCGTCACGCCGACGCCGAACTCCTTCGCCATCTCCGGTATCACCAGCAGGTAGATGGTGAAGTCGAAGGCATCCAGCACCCAGCCCACCCAGGCGGCCAGGAAGGTCCGCCACTGGTCTTTGTTGGGCTCCTTCCACCAGGGTTGTGTCTGCGCCCGTGATGCTGGAAGTGCGGTGTGCATATCCAAGAGGATACTGGAGCCTTCGGATATACGCTCGCCGGTGAACTTCCCCGGCCCGTTCGCGCTTGCTTGGGCGGGTCTTCGTGTCCAACCCGTTGCAGCGAATAACGCCCAGGAGGCCGTCGTGCGCTTCCGAACAATTCTTGCCGTGGCTGTCCTTCTCGCCGGCCTGCCCGTGCTGGCGCAGCAGTCCATCCAGGTGTTGCCCACGCTGGAGACGGATCCGGTGCCCGGCACCGGGACCGTGGTGCAGGGTGCGGCCTTGTGGATGCACCCCTCGGATCCGGCCAGCAGCGTGCTCCTCGTGGCGGACAACCAGCGAGGGCTCCTGCTCTACCGGACCGATGGCACCGAGCTGTCGTTGCTCGCTTCCGATGGTGTGGCGTTGGGCGTGGACGTGCAGGAGAGCGTCCAGGTGACGGGCGTCTCCCAGTCTCTGGTGATGGTGGCCAACCCGACCTTGCAGGCACTCGTGGCGTACATCATCGACCCTACGACGCTCGCCATCCGCAGCGCGGGGCTGACGCCCATCACCACCACGGGCTTTGTCCCCAACAGCGTGGCGCTGTACGTGAGCCCCACCACCGGGCGCTTCTTCGCCTTCGCGGGGAGCAGTACGGGCATCGTCGCGCAGTTCGAGCTCACCGGTCAGGTGGGCGATGGAGGCGTCCAGGTCACTCCGGTACGCACCTTCGACGTGGGCGACGCCGTGGTGGGCCTGGCCGTCGACGATGCCCAGCGCAGGCTCTACGTCGTCGAGCAGAACGTCGGTATCTGGCGGTACGGCGCCGAACCCGACGACGATGATGCGCGGACCCTGGTGGATGGCGTCACCGGAGGGGGGCTCAGCGTGCCCCTGGGAGGAGTGGCCCTCTACACGGCCTCCGGAGTCCGGGGCTACCTGCTGGCGGTGAATGGAGGCGAGAACGCGGTGCGCATCTACGAGCGCGATCCCGCCGCCCATACGTTCCGGGGCAGCTTCACCGTCGTCGCGGACGGTGGCATCGACGCGGTGGATCGTCCGCGTCACCTGGTGGTGACCAACCGCGCCTTGGGGTCGCGCTTCCCGCTGGGGATGCTGGCCGTGCATGACAGCACCAACACGGTGGGCAACAACGAGAACCTCAAGCTCGTCCCGTGGCAGTCGATCGCCACCGGGTTTACGACACCGCTCGTCGTGGACACGGGGGGTCCCACGACTCCCACGGATGGAGGCACGCCGGATGCCGGGGGAGGACCCGGAACGGGAGTGGGCACCCCGCCTCCGGAGGTCCCCGGGTATGTGCCCACGGACAACCCGGGCTCCAGTTGCTACTGCGCCTCGGTGTCCGTGCCGGGCTCGATGCTGCTCGTGCTGGCGGGCGTGCTGTTGTTCTCGCGCCGGCGCCCCAGGGCCTGATGCCGGTTGCCTGCGGGGGGCGGGTGGGCTCAACTCGCCGCCCGCATGTACCCCTCCCGACTCCTCTTCGCGCTGGTGGCCCTCGTGGCCGCTGGTTGTGCCAGTGCTCCGCGTCCCGCGGAGCCGTCCTCTCAGACGTCCTCTTCTTCCGCTCAGGCCGTCCAGGCCCCCGCCGAGCCCGTGCGGCTCTCCCTGGTGGCCACCAATGACTTCCACGGCTGGTTGATGTCCCACAAGACCTCGCTGCCCGGTGGCCTCGAGGTGGAACAGGGTGGGGCGGCCGTCTTCGCCGGCTACCTGGCCCGGCTGCGCGCGGACAACCCGGGCGGGGTGCTGCTGCTCGACGCAGGAGACCTCTTCCAGGGCACCCTCGCCTCCAACCTCACCGAGGGCGCCGCCGTCATCGACGTCTACAACCACCTGGGCTACGCCGCCGCGGCGCTCGGCAACCACGAGTTCGACTACGGGCCGGTGGGGCCTCGTGCGGTGCCCGGGCCGGGCGAGGACGCCGTCGGAGCGCTCACCGCGCGCATCCGCCAGGCGCGCTTCCCGCTGCTCACCGTCAACGTGCGCGACGCCGCCTCCGGCCAGCCCCCCGCGTGGCTTGGCAATGACGGCACGCTGCTGGTGACGCTCAAGGGCGTGAAGGTGGGCATCGTGGGACTCACCACCCCGTCCACTCCGCGCATCTCCAACCCCGCCCACGTGTCCTCGCTGCGTTTCGAGGACATGCTGCCCACCACGCTGGAGGCCGCGAAGCGCCTGCGCGCCCAGGGCGCCGAGGTGGTGGTGGGCCTGGCCCATGCCGGTGGCAAGTGCTCGGACCTCTCCAACCCGCGCGACACCTCGAGCTGTGATCGGAAGGATGGGGAGATCCTGGACCTCGTCGAGGCGCTGCCTCCGGGCACCCTGGACGCCGTCTTCGCCGGCCACACCCACCAGGCCATGGGCCATTTCTTCGGGGACGTGCCCATCGTCTCCACTTCCGGCCTGGGGCGCTCCTTCAGCCTGGTAGAGCTCTTCGTGGACCCGGTGAGCCGCAAGGTGGTGCCCGCCAGCACCCGCATCCAGGCCGCCGTGCCCGTGTGCGGCAAGGTGGAGGCGAAGAGTGGAAGTTGCGACCCGCGCAAGGTGAAGGACGCGGGCGCCGAGGTGCAGCTCGTGCCCGCCACCTTCCTCGGGGGCCCGGTGGAGCCGGACAAGGCGGTGGAGGCGCTGGTGGCTCCTGCGCTCGCACGCGTGGAGGAGGAGCAGCGCCGGCCCCTCGGCGTCACCGTCACCGAGCCCTTGGGGCGCAACTACGAGGCCGAGAGCGCGCTCGGCGATGTCCTCACGGATGCGCTGCGCGAGATGGAGAAGGCGGACGTGGCGCTGCTCAACTCCGGCGGTCTGCGCGCCAACGTGAAGGCCGGTGCCCTCACCTATGGCGATCTCTATGAGGTGTTGCCCTTCGACAACACCGTGGCCATCGTCACCGTCAACGGGGACGAGCTGCGGCGCCTGCTGACGGTTGCCTATGGTTCGGGCTCCGGCGTCTTCCAGCAGTCCGGGCTGAAGGTGAAGCTCTCCCGCTGCGCTGGCCCCGAGCGCCTGCGCGACGCCACCCTGGCGAATGGCAAGCCGCTTCAGCCCGGTCGCCTCTACCGGGTGGTCATGCCGGACTTCCTCGCTCGCGGCGCCGCCGGGCTGAGCTCCGTCCTGTCGCAGCTGCCCCCCGAGCGCATCGACCTGGGCGTCGGGCGCGAGCTGCTCCTCCGGGAGGCGCTCGCCACCTGGTGGAAGAGCCGGGGCAAGCCCATCTCCGTGCCTGTTACAGGCCGCATCAGCTTCGTGGACGAGGGCGCCCAATGCCCCGCCAAGGAGCCTGCTGCAGCTCGTTCCGCACAACCTTGACAACAGGGCTGAAATCGCGCGCGGGCCGAAAACTCGGCGCGCGCGCGATTGCGCCTCCCCCGGGAGCACACGCAAGTGGCTGAGATCCGGGCGGATCTCATTCCGGGCCGAAAAATCGGCTTGGGATCAGTTTCCAACGACCGTTTTCCTCCTTAGTCTAGGGGAGGCGCGCCGTGATCCGAGGAGCCCAATGAGGCTCCGGAACGTGGCCCGCCGGCAGGGAGGGACGCACATGCTTTACAAGGTTACCCCGATGATGCCGCCACCGGCCTCGAAGGAGGCCAAGACGGCGCGCGAGCCGGGGCAGCCGCGCAAGCGGCGCAAGTCGGCGGTCTACGATGCCGAAGGGCACGAGGTGCTCATTTCGCTGATGTGCCTCAAGTGCCGCACGCTCAAGCCGCTCGCGCAGTTCGGTCTGCGCAAGATGGCGGATGGAGCCATCCGCAATCAGCCCTGGTGCCGCACTTGCCGCTCGGGTGCCGGGACGCGCAAGCCCAAGGAGGACAAGGCCACCGAGACGATGGACGTCGTGGCCGAGGCTCCCGCGGCTGTCGCGCCCAACCTCCAGGTGGTGCCGGCCGCTGCCGTGGCCGAGGACGAAGCTCCGGTCGCCGTCGCGGCCTCGCAGGGCTGAGCTGATCCACTGGAACGTGTCCCTCCGAGGGGCGGAGCACTTCGCTTCGACCCTGGATGGAGGGATCTACCCAGCGGGCAGGGTGAGGGGCATTCGTGCTCCTTGCCTTCAGCTCCGGTCCGGTGGCGTTCCCAGCAGGACTTCATCGAGGCTGGTCAGGCCCTCGCACGCCCGTTCCAGGCCGGAGACCCTCAAGGTCTTCAGGCCCTCGCGGATCGCTGCTTCCTTGAGGTCTCGTGCGGAGGCCCTCGCGAGCACGAGGTCCTGGAGCGTCGGGGTGAGAGGCAGCGTCTCGCAAACGAGGACGCGGCCGGTGTAGCCGAGCCCCTCGCAATGCTCACACCCGTAGGGCGCGTAGAGGGTAGGGGGGAGGGGACTTCGGGGTGAGAGCCCGGCGGAGGCGAGCACCGAGGCATCGGCTTTGACTTCGCGGCGGCAGTGGGGGCACAGGCGGCGGAGCAGCCGCTGCGCCTGCACGAGCCGGAGCGCGCGGATGATGAGCCACGGCTCGATGCCCATGTCCTCCATCCGTGTCACGACCGAGGCCGCATCCTGGGTGTGGAGCGTCGTCAGCAGCAGCCGGTTCTGGGAGAGCACGGCGCGCAGGCTCAGGTCCAGCGTCTCCATGTCCACCACCTCGCGCAGGTAGATGACGTCGTGGTCACTCCGCAGGATGGAGCGCAGGGCGGCGGCGTAGTTGAGGCCGATGGCCTCCTTCAACTCGAGCTGGTGGACCTTGGGGAGGCGCCCACGCACGTACTCCTCGATGGACGCGATGCTGCGGCCCTCGGGTGCCAGCTCGAGGATGCTCGAGTAGGCCGTCGTGTTCCTGCCGCTCCACATGGGGCCGGTGAAGACGATGAGCCCGCTGCGCTGCCGCAGCGCCGCGTGCAGGTGTCCGAGCTGCTCCCGTGACATCCCCAGCCCGGCGAGCGGCAGCTCCACGCGGCGAGAGGTATCCCGCAGCCACAGGCTGAGCTTCTCCCCGAGGATGCCCGGGATGGTCTCCACCTGGCACTGGAGCTGGATGGAGGCGGTGCGCAGGTAGAAGAGCCCCGACTGGGGCAGCCGCTGCTCGTTCGGGTCCAGGGCGGACATTCCCTTGACGTACGCGAGCAGGGGCGCGTGCAGCTCTCGGGGGAGGGGTTCCCCGGGCCGTAGCTTCCCGTCGACCCGGTACCGCACCCGGAGCCCTGTCTCCTCGGGCTCGATGTGGAGATGGGTTGCGCCCTTCGCGTGGACCTCCGTGAGCAACTTCTCCAGGAACCCCTCGGGCAGCCTTTCGGCAACTGCGTCCGTGTCTTTCATCGTGGCTCCTCGCGGGACTCCCACTCCGAGGCATTCTAGAGTGCGAGCGTGTCCAACGCCGATCAGCTCCTCGAGAACGCACCTTCGCGCCCGCGGGCGCTGGCCGAAGCAGCGCTCGTGCTCGTCACCGTGTTCATTCCGGGGAACCTCGCCGTGCTCGGAATGGTACCGCGCCTCGTGGTCACCCTCCTCCTGGCCGCCTGGGGGCTCCTGCTCCTACGTCCCTGGACGGACTGGCGTTCGGGCCAGAGGCTCCGTGCCGTCGGCTGTGTGCTGCTCTTCGGGTTGGCGCTTGGTGCTTCCTCGGCGGTGGGCTGGTTCGGAGGAGATGCGTTCGTGCCGCCCCCCCGTCTTGGAGTGCGGCACACGAGCGTCTCCGTGGAGGGGGAGGGGCAAGCGGCTCGAAAGGTCGTCGAGCTTAACCATGTGGCGCCGGGGCTTCCGGCGGATGGGCGTCTGGAGGTGGGAGACCGCATCCTCGCGGTGGATGGCAAGCCGCTGTCCTCCTCGGACCCCGAGGTGGAGTTCCAGGAGCGCATCCGGGAGGCGGGAGGAGGGGCCAGCACCGAGCTGCGCTTCACCGTGGAGCGGAAGGGCGAGACGCGCGAGGTGACGGTGGCCGTCGGGCCCGCGCGGAATGCCGGGCCCTTCAACAAGTCCGACTCGATGCTGTGGCTGTGCCTCCGTGCGATTGGCGTGTGCATCCTCGTGGGACTGCTTCTCTGGAGAGACGGGCAGGGACCGGCTCAGCTGGGGCTCGTTCGCGCAGGGCTGGGGCGCGAGCTCCTCATTGCCTTTCCCGTCCTCCTGGGTGCGTACGCCGCCAATATCGTTGCCTCAATTCCCATCGCTGTCATTGGCAAGCTCTTGAACCTCACTGGGAAAGAGCTGCTCGCGCGCAAGGAGATGGCCACCGGGCTCGTGGAGTTGGGACTCAGCGTGCCGGTCTTCGCCGCGGCGATGGTGCTCGTGGCGAGCTTCGAGGAGCTCACCTTCCGGGGCTTCCTCATCCCGCGGATGAAGGTGCTCCTGGGGAACTGGTCCGCCGCGGTGCTGCTCTCGGCCGCGATCTTCGGAGTGGGGCACGTGTACGAAGGCTCCCTCGCCGTCGTGCAGATCTCCGTGCTCGGGGCCTACTTTGGCTTCGTGTTCATCCGCCGCTTCCGTCTGCCCTCCGTGATGCTGGCCCACGCCGCGCTGAATACGATCAGCTTCACGCTGATGTTGTGGCTCCAGCGCTCGGGGTGGCTTGAGAAGCTCCCCACACAGCCTCCTCCTTGAGGTGCTTGCACGGGGGATGCTCGGGGCCAACCTGGGAGGCGGATACCCTCACCCCGTCCCTCTCCCGAGGGGAGAGGGGAAGTTGGGGGTGTTGGGGAAGTTGGAACGGTGAGGGGTTACAGGCGCAGGCCCGCGGGCAGCGTGTCGCCGAGGGCTCGCGCTTCATCCTCCGCTTCGAGCGCCACGACCTCCGTCACCATCTGCACCCACGTGTCCGCCGCTTTTGCCGCGCGTAGCGCCTGAGCTGTTTTTGCTCGCAGCTCGGGGCTGATGTCGCGCATTCGGTCCCCCGTGAGTCGCGCGAGCTGCGCCGCCGCGAACGGCGCCCCGTCGATGCGCTTGAGGTCCAGCTCCAGCAGCAGCGACAGCCAGGCCTCCGCTACCTCCACGTCCACCACCTTGTGGCTGCTGCCGTACAGCGGCACCCGTGCTCCCAGCCGCCCGAGCGCCCACGCCCAGGGGCCGCCGCTCTTGTTCTCCGCCTTCAGCCGCGCCGCCACCCACCCGCCCAGCTCCGCCTTGTCCCCTGGCTCCAGGTGCTCCAACGACGCCGCCGTGCGCACCATCTCGTCCAGGCCCTCGGGCTGGATGCCCTTGAGCTTGCTCGGAGGTTGTTGCGCGTCCAGTGGCACTTTCCTCGCCAGGTGCGGCTTCAGGTAGTCGTACAGCTTCCGCTGCTGCGCCTCGCTCAGTCCGCCTGCGATGCGCCGCCACATCACCCAGAACTCAATCCACACCGACTTTTCTGTGTGGTGCTGCACCAGCGGCTCGAACAGCGTGAACGTCTGCTCCGACCGCCAGTGGTCCAGCGGATAGCCGAAGCCCGGCCGCAGCGTGTAGCCCGTCAGGCTGTAGAAGACGCGCTCGTGGTCCGCCGTGCGCCGCCGCTTGGACGCTCCCGCGAACATGGTGCTCCACAGCTCGCGCAGCACCGGCACCCGCCACGTCTCGCGCGGGCCCAGCACCTTCTCCAGCGTGCGCGACAGCTGCTTCACGTCCTTGGGGCCAATGGGCAGCGGCTTGTTGCCGTACACCCGCTCGGCGTTCTCCTTCGCCTCGGCGAAGCGCGCGGGCATGGACTCGGTGACGGTCAGCTCGCGCTCGCCGCCCGTGCCTCGCAGCTCGAACTCCAGGCGCCAGCGCTCGTCCGCCACGTTCGATACGGCGAACAGCTCCAGCGTGCCAATCTCCGTCAGCCCCGCCTGCAGGTGCACTGGCACTTCCGCTGTTTTCCCCGCGGCGCCCTTGAGCACCGTGTGGATGGGCGGCAGCGGCTTCAGATCCTCCGACAGCATCACCACGTCGCCCGGTTTGTCGATGCGGTCGCTCGTGGTGGAGTACAGCGTGAACTGCACCGGCCTCCCCAGCGTGAGCGTGAAGGAGCGCTCGCCGATGTCGACCTGGTTGCCCTCCTCGAAGCCGCGGGGGATGAGGCACAGCACCGGCTGCTCCGTGCTGTCCGCCGGGCGCTGCAGGGCCACGTAGTACGCACGGGCCGCGCCGCCTCCAATCTTCAGGCCGTGCCCGCGCCGCACCAGCCCGTAGTAGGCCGCGCCCCGCGCCACCGCCAATTCCAGTGACTCGTGCTTCAGCAGCCGGATGCGCGGAGCCCCCGGCCACCACGCGCTCACTGCCTCCACCAGCCGCGCGGAGAGCTGGGGTGAGTTGAAGACACCCCCATTGAGCAGGATGGCATCAGGGCGGGGCAGGGCACCCTCCGCGGGCGCCGTCTCTCCCAGCGCCGCGAAGCCTGCCGCCGCATGCTGCGCGAGGAAGGCAGCCAGGTGCCGGGTGATGGCCGCGTCCTGCGCGTACGGCAGTCCCAGCTCCTGTAGTGCCATGCGCGACACCCGACGCGGACGCTCCTGCGTGCCCGCGCGCGGGAAGAAGCCGTCCATGACGAGGCTCTCCGCCTCCTCGCGCGTGAGCTCCGTGGACAGTGAGCCGCCCAGCAGCCGACTGCCTTCGGAGACGAGCGAGACGCCATAGCGCTCGGGGGGGTTGTTGCCCAGCAGGGCCTCCTTGGCGGTACGCGCCGCCTGGATGGCCTGCGTCCACTGGGTGGCGGACAGTCTCCGGTTGCCGTCCGGGAAGAGCTTCTCCTCCACGCGCTTGGCGAGCGCGGCGTCCATGTTGTCGCCGCCGAGCATGAGGTGCTCACCCACCGCGAGCCGCCGCAGCATGGGGCCTTCGGGGGACACGCCCGCGTGCACCAGGGTGAAGTCCGTGGTGCCTCCGCCTACGTCCACCACCAGCACCAGCCGCACGCCCTCCAGCGACTGCGCCAGGTCCTTCCGGTGGCGCGCGGTGTAGTCGTAGAAGGCCGCCTGCGGCTCCTCCAGGAGGGTGAACTTCTCCAAGCCTGCCTTGCGCGCGGCGCTCACCGTGAGGGCTCGGGCCGCCTCGTCGAAGGAGGCGGGCACGGTGATGACCACCTCCTGCTGCGCCAGCGGGGACTCGGGGTGGGCGTGGTTCCACGCCTGGGCCATGTGCTGGAGGAGCAGGGCGCTCGCCTCCACCGGGGACAGCTTCGCCACGTCCGCCGGAGCGCCCCAGGGAAGAATGGGGGCCGAGCGGTCCACACCCGGGTGGCACAGCCAGCTCTTCGCGGACGTCACCACCCGGCCCGGCACCCGAGCCCCCTGCCAACGGGCGAGCTCCCCCACCACCTGCGAGCCGCCCTCGCCCCAGGGCAGGCGGAGCGACCCGGCGGCGAGCTCATGCCCGGCGGGCACGTAGACGCACGAAGGCAGCAGAGGCCGCGGGCTCACCTCGCCCTGGCGCACCAGTTGGGGGACGGGGAAGTCCTCCACGGGAGCGGTGGGGCCCTTCGCGGGGTCCACCGAGGCAACGGCGCAGTGCGTGGTTCCGAGGTCGATGCCGACGATGTGCATAGGCGTGCGTGCGGCCCTCCCTGGCCGCGCGGGGCTCCTTCTACTCCTTCATGCGGACGTTGAGCTCCAGCTTCCACTTGCCAGGGCCGTCCTTCTGCAGGCACCGCAGCTCCAGCGTGCCCACCTCGGTGACGGCGGCCTGGAGGTTGACGGGGGTGAGATCCCCATACGGCGTGGGCTTGCCCGGGAGCGTCGTCTCGATGGGGGCGAGCTCCTCGAACTCATCGTTGCCCTCCACGTCGTCCACCATGGTGCCGACCTTGTCGTCGCGCCGCACGGACGAGGCGAAGAACCGGAAGCTGGTGGGCTCACCAGTAACGAGGCCGAACTCCTGTGGAGGCACGTCCGCCTGGGTGCCCTCCTCCATGCCGAAGGGGGCCACGCACAGGGCCTTCACCGGGGGCTCCATGCCAGGCACTGCGGGCATGGCCGTCTCCACGCCCACGTAATAGGCGCGAGCCGTGCCGCCGCGGATTCGCAGGCCGTGGCCCTGCCGCACCCAGCCGTAATAGGCCGCGCCGCGCGCCACGGACAGGTCCAGGTCCGCACCCGCCAGCTCCTGGGCCGGCTGGCCGCCATCCGCGGTGAGCCACGTGTTGAGCACCTCCATCACCCGGGCCTTGAGCGGGCCCGCCTTGAAGACGCCGCCGTTGAAGAGCACGGCGGTGGGGTGGATGAAGGCCTTGCCGCCCACGTCCACGGGTGAGTCCGGGGAGTTGGCCAGCGCCTGTGCCTGCCGGGTGAGGAAGGCGGCCAGGTGCTTCGTCACCGCCGGGTCCTGCGCGTACGGCAGCGCCATCTGCGCGAGGCCGGTGCGCCGGGCCACGCGTGGCAGCTCCGAGACAGGGGAGGGCGGGAAGAAGCCATCGGTGAGGACGCGGTCCAGGTCCTCGCGGGCCAGCTCCGTGCGCAGCGTGCCGCCGATGAGCGACGAGCCGCGGCCCGGAATCGCGATGGGGGCCTTGGCCATGGAGGGGTCGGCGTACATCGCCTCTTTGGCCATGCGGCAGCCATGGGTGAGGGCGTTGAACTGCCAGGCGTCCAGCTTCTTGCCCTCGGCGGTGAGGCGCTGGTTGAGCGTGTGCGCCAGCGCCAGGTCCATGTTGTCGCCGCCCAGGAGGATGTGGTCACCCACGGCCACGCGGGTGAGCTCCACGTCGCCCCCGCGATCGCGCACGGCGATGAGCGAGAAGTCCGCGGTGCCACCGCCCACGTCCACCACGAGGATGACCTCGCCCACCTTCACCCGCTTGCGGAAGGTTTCCCCCTGCGCCTCCAGCCAGGCGTAGAGCGCCGCCTGCGGCTCCTCCAGGAGGATGATGTTCTCCAGGCCCGCCGCCCGAGCGGCCTCGAGCGTCAGGTCGCGCGCGGCGGCGTCGAACGAGGCCGGGACGGTGATGATGACGTCCTGCGCGGCCATGGCGTTGCCGGCGTCCTCCTTCGCTCGGGCGAAGGTGTGGTCCCACGCCTCGCGCAGGTGGCGCAGGTAGCGCGTGGAGGCCTCCACCGGGGAGACGCGCTGCACCTCCTCGGGGGCCTGCCAGGGGAGCAGCGCGGCGCGCCGGTCCACGCCGGGGTGGCTCAGCCAGCTCTTCGCCGAGGACACCAGCCGCGTGGGCACCTTGGCGCCATGCGTGCGGGCGAACTCACCGGTGATGCTGCTGGCCGCCGGGTTCCACGGCAGCGCCAGGCTCCCCTGAGGGAACTCCTGGCCGCTGGGCAGGTAGAGGAACGAGGGCAAGAGCGTCCGGGCTTCCACCGTACCCGGCGCTGTCAGCTGCGGGATGGGCAGCATCGACTGCGCCGCGCCGCGTGTCTTCGCCTCCTCCAGGTTGAAGTAGGAGACCGCGGAGTGCGTGGTGCCGAGATCGATTCCAATCGCGTATCGGGCCATATGGGCTCAAATCTGGTGTCAGGGCAGCTCGACTTCAGCGGGCGCGAGCACCCGGGGATCCATCGCCGGACTGGTGGTCGGGAATTTCACGGCCGTGGTGACCCACCCGCGGTGCTTGAGCACCCCCGTATAAGGAGGCTGGCCGGCCACGTTGCCGGTGAGGCGGGTGCGCTGGGCGTCGAAGCCCGCGGGCACGTTCACCCGGTCGCCCTCTGACTGGGGCAGAACCGGCTCCAGGGTGAGGTACTGGCGCAGCACCTTGCGGCACCCCTCGTGGACGATACGGGCCGCAACCCCCACGTCCGCGTCCGGGAAGGCCGCCACGTCCTCCTGGAGGAAGTCGATGAAGCGCCCCTCGCGCTGCAACATGGCGAGGATCTGGAGGGCCGGGGCGTGCTCCCGCTCGGGGGGCAGCGCGGCAACCGGCTCCTTTTTTTCCGGAGGCTTTTGTTCGGTTGGCCCGGCTGGCAGCTCGGAGGGCGGGACTCCAGACGGCAGCTTGCTGGCCTTGTCGGCCTCACGCACGGGCAGTACGGCCTGGGCGAACGCCTGGTCGAACCAGATCCGCCAGAAGCACACGAACGCGAGCCAGAAGCGAGCGAAGAACGAGAGCGAAGGCTGGTCGGTCATCGGCTCCGGATAACAGACCCCTGGAGCTTTTCAATTCACTCGTAGCCCAAATGAAAAGGGCCTCACTGTTTCCAGTGAGGCCCTTCTCTGTTGCATGGTGGAGGTGGACGGGATCGAACCGACGACCTTCGCATTGCGAACGCGACGCTCTCCCAACTGAGCTACACCCCCGCAACCACTATGTGCCCCAACGGCCGGGCTTTTTTCCCGCCGCCGAAAGACGAACGGGCAGATACAAGACCCTATTCCAGGTGTCAAGCCGGGAATCTTCCGGGCTTCTTGCGCGATTGACGCGCAGCAACTCGGGGTGTCATAAGAACCCCCTCCTTCAGGCGCCTCCATCGGAATGTCTACTCCCTCATCGAAGACGTTGAGCCCGGCCGAGCTTGCGAAGCTGGAGCACGCGTTCGCGTCCGACCCTTCCTCTGACGCTTACAAGCCCCTGGCCGAGGCCTATCTGGCCGCCGGTCGCTTCATGGAGGCGATGGTCGTCTGCAAGAAAGGGGTGAAGGCCCACCCCGATCGCGCAGAGCCTCGCCTCATCCTTGCTCGCGTGTACTCGGAGCAGGGCAAGGACAAGAAGGCCTTGGAAGAGGTGCTTGGTGCGCTTCAGGTTCAGCCCACCGACAAGGTCTCGCTGCGCACAGCCGGTGCGCTTCAGTTCAAGACCGGCGATGCCGCGGAGGGCAAGGCCAACCTCCTCAAGGCGCACACGCTGGATCCCGCCGACGCCGAGACGCTCGCGGTGATGCAGCAGTATCAGGTGCAGCCGCCCGCTCCGGTGGCCGCGCCCGTGGTGGCTCCGGCCCCCGTGGCCGCCGCGCCCGCTCCTGTGGCCGCGCCCGTGGCCGCTCCGGCTCCCGTGGCTGCCACGCCGGCTGCTGAGCCCGCTCCGGCTCCTGCTGCCCGCAAGCGTCCGGTGGCCACCGATGACGAGGAGGAGGCTCCGCGTCCCAAGGCCCGCACCGAGCAGCCCGCGCGCACCGCGGCCCGTCGCCCGGTGGTCGTCGACGAGGACGATGACGTCGACACCGATGACGACGACGCGCCTCGCAAGTCGCGCAAGAAGGGCTCCGGCATCTCCAAGTACATCACGCTCGCGCTGGTGCTCCTGGTGCCCGTCATCCTGGGCGGCTACTTCGTCCAGGGGCGCATGGCCGCGACGCGCAAGCGGGAGATCAAGAAGCAGCTCGACGCCGCCACCGAGCAGCTCAAGCACGACTCGTTCGCCTCCTACAAGAAGGCCTGCGAGGCGGCCGACAAGGCGCTCGAGGTGGACGACAACTCCACCGCCGCCCACGGCTACCTGGCCTACGCCTATGCCATCCGCTGGGGTGAGCACGGCGGCGGCGACGACGCCCGCAAGCGCGCCGAGGAGCACCTGGCCTCCGCCAAGAAGAGCGGGGAGATCAGCTCGCATCTGTACGCCGCCGAGGCCCTCGTCAAGACGTACGGAGGCAAGGGCAAGGACGCGCTCACCGAGCTCGAGGGGCACGTCAAGAAGTTCGACGACGAGGGCAAGCGCAGCTCGCTGCTCTACCTCACGCTCGGCCTCATCCAGATGAACGCCGGTGACATGGACCGCGCCAAGGACAACCTGGAGAAGTCCCAGGGCCTGTCTCCGGATGACCCGCGCATCTACGCCGCGCTCGGCGCCGTGTACCGCCGGCTCGGCCAGGACGCCATCGCCTGGAAGAACTACGATCTCGCGCTGCGCTACGAGAAGGACCACCACGAGTCGCTGCTCGGCAAGTCCCTGCTGATGCTGGAGCAGGACGAGCCCAACTTCGGGCTGGCCGCGGTGATGATCAAGAAGCTGCTGGATGCCGAGCCGCCCCCGTCGCCGCGCCAGCTCGCGGCGGCCAACCTGGCGCGCTCGCTGCTCGTCTCCCGTGTGTCCGCGGCCATGGAGAAGCTCAAGCCCGAGGAGCAGGCCAAGCTCGCCGAGGCCACCGCGGTGCCCGCCGAGAAGGACAAGGCGCGCCAGGAGATGATCAAGGCCGAGGAGACGGGCTTCACGCTGGACAAGCAGAGCCCCGAGCTGTCGCTCATCAAGGGCCGCCGTCTGCTCTCGGAGAACCAGTACGACCAGGCCGCCGAGGAGATTCGCAAGGCCATCAAGATCGACGCCACGCGCGCCCAGTTCTACGTGGAGCTGTCCAAGGCCCTCATGGGCAAGCAGGGCGGCGAGAAGGAGGCCTCCGAGGCCCTGGTGACCGCCATCAAGACCATGGGTGACAGCCCCAAGCTGCTCACCATGCTGGGCAATGCGTACCGCAAGCAGAACAAGCCCAACGAGGCGCTCGACGCGTACAAGCGCTCGGTGAAGGAGCCGAACGCGAAGAACCCCGAGGCCCGTCTGGCCATGGGCACCATCTTCCGCGAGCGCGGCGAGTGGACGATGGCGCAGGAGACGCTGGAGAAGGCGAGCACCGAGTTCATCGGTCAGCCGGACCGGGCGGCCACCGCGCTGCTCGAGCTGGCGCGCGTCTTCGAGGGCAAGAACGACCCCGTCAAGGCCGACGAGACGTACCAGAAGGCCCTCAACGCGGACGAGAACTACGCCCCGGCCTATTACTACTACGCGGCGTTCCTCAAGAAGGACCCGAAGCAGGCCGCGAAGGCCAAGGCGCTGGCGCAGGAGTACGTCAAGCGCGAGCCCAAGGGCGAGTTCGTGGCGCAGGCCAACGCGCTGTGAGCCGGACTGCCGCTTCCGACAAGCGGCACTGATATCGACGGGCGCGGGGATGGCGAAAATCCCGCGCCCGTTTGCTTGAAGTGGGACTCCCCTCTGTGTAAGGGGAGGGGCGTTTTCCACCCCGGGCGGAGTCGTCTCCGCCTCCAACCGCGTCAGCAGCAAGCCTGCCGCGCCTTGGGGAGTCAGCTGTGAGCGCGCGTGCCTTGAGTGTGTCGAGCTTCGCTTCGGATCTGCTGTCCCTCACCAAGCCGAGGCTGTCCGGGTTGGTCATCGCCACCACCGCGGGAGGCATGTGGCTCGCTCCCGGCGAGCTGACGGTGCCGCGCATCCTGGTGACGCTGCTGGCCACCTCGGGCACGGTGGGCGCCGCCAACGCGCTCAACTGCTACTGGGAGCGCCACAGCGATCGCTTCATGGCGCGCACCCGCAACCGCCCGCTGCCCGCGGGGCGCATGGAGCCGGGAGTGGCGCTGGCCTTCGGGCTGCTGCTGGCGGGCATCTCCCTGCCGGCGCTCGCCCTGGGCGCCAACCTGCTCACCGCGGGGCTGGGCCTGGTGGCGCTGCTCAGCTACGTGCTCGCGTACACGCCGCTCAAGGCGCGCACCGCCGCCGCCATGCTGGTGGGCGCGGTGCCCGGCGCGCTGCCTCCGCTCATGGGCTGGACGTCCGTCACCGGGCAGATCGACGCGGGCGGCTACGTCCTCTTCGCCATCCTCTTCCTGTGGCAGATTCCGCACACCATCGCGATCGGCCTGTTCCGCAAGGACGAGTACGCGGCGGCCGGCCTCAAGACCGTGCCCCTGGAGCGCGGGGATGACTCCAGCCGGTTGCAGATTGTCCTCTACCTGGTGGCCCTGGTGCCCATGACGCTGCTGCCCTTCCAGCTGCGCATCGCCGGAGGGTGGTACCTGGCGGCCGCGGTGGTGCTGGGCCTCTCCTTCCTGGGGCTGGGGGCCATGGGGCACTTCCGGCAGTTGGGAAGGGCCTGGGCTCGTCAGACGTTCCTGTTCAGCCTGCTGTACCTGGCCGGCCTCTTCGCCGCGCTGATGCTCGACAGCGGGGGACACGGTTGATTCGAGGAT
Organism: Archangium lansingense; assembly: GCF_026626635.1. Taxonomy (GTDB): domain Bacteria; phylum Myxococcota; class Myxococcia; order Myxococcales; family Myxococcaceae; genus Archangium; species Archangium lansingense. Next base: position 9,731,153 of record NZ_JAPNKA010000001.1, on the reverse strand, counting down.
GACCCCGGCCCTCCCGGCCCTCTCTCCCACCACGCGCCCCGTGGCGCCGCTTCTTCAGCTCGACGGGCTCACTCGCCGCTTCAAGTCGCGGGTGGCGCTCGATGGGCTCAGCCTCGCGGTGGGGGCGGGCGAAATCGTCGGTCTGCTCGGCCCCAATGGGGCGGGCAAGTCCACCACCTTCCAGCTTCTCGCCGGCCTGCTCGCTCTGGATGCCGGGCGCGTGCTGTTCGAGGGGCGGCCCCTGTCGCTCCACGACCCCGCCCTGCGCCAGCGCATGGGCATCATCTTCCAGCGCAGCAGCCTGGATGACCTGATGAGCGCGCGGGAGAACCTGCTGCTCGGTGCCCGGCTGTACGGGCTGACGGGCACGAGGGCCCAGGAGCGCGTGGAGCAGATGCTCCGCCTCATTGGTCTGCAGGACCGCGGCGACGAGCGTGTCTCCACCTGGTCCGGTGGCATGCGCCGACGCCTGGAGCTGGCACGCGCCCTGGTGCACCAGCCGCGCATCGTCCTCATGGACGAGCCCACCCAGGGGCTCGACGAGGCGTCCTTCCGTACTTTCTGGTCCCACCTGCGTGCCTTGCGCGACGCCGAGGGCCTTACCGTGCTGCTCACCACGCACCGCGCCGACGAGGCGGAGATGTGCGACCGGCTCGCAGTGCTGGACGCGGGCCGGCTGGTGGCCACCGACACCCCGGCGGCGCTGGCCTCGCGGGTGGGGGGCGACATCCTCACCCTGGAAGCCCGAGAGCCTGAGTCCCTGGCGGCTGAGCTGCGCCAGCGGCTGGGTCTGGAGGCTCGCGTAGTGGAGGGGCGGGTGCAGGTAGAGGTGGAGCAGGGGCATGCGCTGGTGCCCCGGCTGGTGGAGGCCTTCCCGGCCGGCCGGCTCGCCTCGGTGTCCCTGCGCCGTCCCACGCTCGCGGACGTGTTCCTCCAACTCACCGGCCGCGTGCTCGGGGCCGACCAGCCCACCGCCGAGCCCGCTCGTAGGAGTCGACGTCGATGAACGCCCCCGCTACCACCGTTCCCGCTCCCGACGTCCTCGGCGAGCCGGAAGCTGAGCCGACCCGGGTGGAGCCCCTGTCCTCTGCTGCTCGTTCCTCCACGGAGGAGCGGGCTCCAGGGGCGCTCGCGCTGCAGTGGGCCACCGTGCGTGTGCTGCTGATGCGCGACGTGGTGCGCTTCTTCCGTCAGCCCAGCCGGATTGTGGGCGCGCTCGCCCAGCCCATCCTCTTCTGGTTCGTCATCGGCGCGGGCTTCGCCGGCTCCTTCCGTGTGGAGGGGGCTCAGGGTCTGGACTACCAGCGCTTCTCCTACCCGGGTGTCGTCACCATGGTGGTGCTCTTCAGCGCCATCTTCGCCACCATCTCCGTCATCGAGGACCGGCGCGAGGGCTTCCTCCAGTCAGTGCTGGCTGGGCCCGGCTCTCGCCTGTCGGTGGTGCTGGGCAAGGCACTGGGCTCGTCGGCCATCGCGCTGCTGCAGGCCTCGCTCTTCCTCCTCTTCGCCCCGCTGGCTGGGGTGACGGTCGCTTCCCTGGATGTGCCGCTGCTGGTGACGGTGATGGTGCTCTCCGCACTGGGCCTCACCGGTATGGGCATCGCCCTGGCCTGGTGGGTGCGCTCCACTGCCGGCTACCACGCGGTGATGAGCATCGTCCTGCTGCCCATGTGGGTGCTCTCCGGTGCGATGTTCCCCCTCAAGGGCGCCGGGCCTTTGCTGGCCTGGGTCATGCGTCTCAACCCCATGCGCTTCTCCGTGGAGGGCGTGCGGCGCGCGTTGTACGGCGCTGAGGCCTCGCTCGCGGTGGGCACCTCCTCCTCCGGCGCGGGCCTCGAGGTGCCGGTGCTGTTCGCCTTCGCCACCGTTTTTCTGGGGCTCGCCGCGCTCAGCGTCAGTCGGCGTGAATAGCGGGAATAGCTGTTCTTCCGTTGGATTCCGGGTCCGCTCTTCTGTTACGAGGGACCCTTTACATCTGGCCGCCGGTGCACGACCCGATACGCGCTGGCGACACGAGGGAGTGTTCACATGAAGCTGCGTACGCTGGGCGTCGCGGTGCTCGGTGTGGTGGGGCTCGCCGCCCTGCCGGCCTGCCAGAAGGAGGAGTCTCCTCCCGCCGCCCGTGGACCCGTGGCCCAGGCCCCCGCTCCTGCGCCCAAGCCCGAGGCTCCCGCCGCCGAGCCCGCTCAGCCCGTCACCGGTGGTGGCACCGTCCAGGGCACTGTCACCTTCAAGGGCACTCCGCCTGCTCCGGCCGCCGTCAAGCCGAGCGATGATCCCGCCTGCGACGGCATGGCGCTGAAGGACCAGTCCGTCCTGGTGACGGAGGGCAAGCTGGCCAACGTCCTCGTGCGTGTGCGTGGCCTGGTGCCCCGCTCTCGCCCTGCGCAGCCTGCGCTCATTGACCAGCAGAAGTGCACCTATACCCCGCGCGTGCAGGGCGTGACTGCTGGTCAGCAAGTCTTCATCAAGAACAGCGACGGCACGCTGCACAACGCGCGTGCGCTCACTGGCTCGAAGACCGTCTTCAACGTGGCTCAGCCTCCCAACGCCAAGGCAGTGCCTCGCAACCTGCCCGCCGAGGCCGAGGTCATCCGCTTCAAGTGCGACATCCACCCGTGGATGGCTGCCTGGGTGGTGGTGAACCCGAATCCGTACTTCGCCACCTCCGGCGCGGATGGCTCCTTCTCCATCGAGCACCTGCCCGCGGGCACCTATACCCTCGAGGCCTGGCACGAGACGCTGGGTACGCGGACGGCCGAGGTGACTGTTACGGAGGGCGGGACCGCGACTGCTTCCTTCGAGTTCTCCTCGGAGGTCGCCAACACGGCCCAGGGCGGCGTGAAGTAGGTCCGAGTCTGGTGCTCCGGTGGGAACCCGGGGCCCAGCTACCCTCACCCCAGCCCTCTCCCGAGGGGAGAGGGTGATCGGAACCCGAGTGGCGCTCGTTGTCTCCAGCGAGGTGCGGCACTCCGTGGCCCGGGCCCGCGGGTTGTATCTGCGTGCCCTCGGGCTCGTCTTCGTGCTCGCCTTTGCCTCCCTCCTGCCCCAAGTCTCCGCGCTGCTGGGGCCCGAGGGGCTGAGTCCTGCCGCTGAGCTGCTCGGCTATGTCCGACAGGTGCTTCCCAGCCCCGAGCGCTACCTGCGCCTGCCCACGCTCTTGTGGTGGTTCGGAGCAGGGGAGGGCGCCCTGCACGGCGTCGGTTGGGTGGGCCTCGGGTGTGGCGTGTTGCTCGTCGCCAATGTGGCTCCCCGTTGGGCCCTCGTGGGCGCCTGGGCCTGCTACCTCTCGCTCACCACCGTGGGCGGCGTCTTCCTGAGCTTCCAGTGGGATGTGTTGCTGCTCGAGGCCGCGCTCGTCTCACTCCCGCTCACCCCGGGCCACCTGTGGCCTCCCCGTGTCTCCCTCGCGCCCCTCCCGGGTGCCATCCTCCTGCCGCGTCTCCTGCTCTTCCGGTTGATGCTCATGTCCGGGGTGGTGAAGCTCGCCAGCGGAGACCCCACGTGGCGGGACTTCACCGCGCTCCAGTACCACTATTGGACGCAGCCCCTGCCCAACCCCCTCGCCTGGTTCATTCACCTCCTGCCCGCAGGGCTCCAGCGCGCCAGCACCGCGGCGACGTTCGTCATCGAGCTGGTGTTTCCTTTTCTCCTCCTCGGGCCCCGGCGTGTGCGGCTCTTTTCCGCCGCCATGCTCGCCGCGCTCCAGCTCGTCATCCTCGCCACCGGCAACTACGGCTTCTTCAATTTCCTCTCGCTGGTGCTCTGCCTCTCCGCGCTCGATGACGGCGTGCTCGTGCGCTGGCGTCTCGGTGGTCCGCTCTCGGCCGCTCCGGAACCTCCTCGTCGGCACCCGCGGTGGCGCGCTGCGGCCCTCGTCCTCTTCGCCGTGGCCTATGCCTTCCTCGGGTTCTCGCTGGACCTCCAGCGGCTCCTCTCTCGCCCGTTGCCAGGTGCGCTCGGAACGCTGCTGGATGACCTCGCGGGCTTCCGAAGCATCAACACCTATGGCCTGTTCGCGGTGATGACCACCCAGCGGCACGAGATCCTCATCGAGGGCAGCGCCGACGGGCAGACGTGGAAGGAGTACCTCCTGCCGTACCGCCCGGGCCGCGTGGACGAGGCCCCGCCCATCGTTGCCCCTCACCAGCCCCGGCTGGACTGGCAGCTGTGGTTCGCCGCGCTCTCCACCTGCCAGCGCAACCCGTGGCTTCTCCGCCTCCAGGAGTTGCTGCTGCGCGGCGGCTCAGACGTCCGGCGCCTCTTCGCGGAGGACCCCTTCCCGGACGCACCGCCCCGCTTCGTGCGCACGCGCCTCTTCGACTACCACTTCACGGACTGGGACACGTGGCGAGCCACCGGAGCCTGGTGGACGCGCGAGGAGCTGGGACCGTACTGCCCGCTCCTCACGCTCGAGAATGGGCAGTTGCGGGCGGTGCCTTGACCGAGGCTGGGCCCTCGCGCCGCAGGGTGAAGCCCACTCGGGCGCCTCCTCCTGGACGGTTCTCCGCGAAGGTGTCACCGCCGTGGGCCCGGGCGATCCGCTGCACCAGCGCGAGCCCCAGTCCCAGTGAGCCCGCCTCCCGGGCCTCTCCGCCCCGGTCCTTCCGGTAGAAGGGCGCGAAGATGCGCGTCTCCTCGCCGGGCAGCAGCCCAGGGCCGCGGTCGTCCACGCAGAAGGCGAGCTGCCCCTCACGCTCGAGCAGCCGCAGCGCCTCCACCCCCTGGCCGTGCTTGCGCGCGTTGTCCAGCAGGTTGGCCAGCGCGCGTCCCAGCAGCGTGGCGTCTCCCGTCAGCTTCGCCTCGGGCACCTCCACCGACAGCGCCTCCGCCGGCAGTCCCGTCCGCTCCAGTGCCCGTGCTGCCAGGTCCTTCCCGTCCAGCTCCCGAGGCGTGAGCTGCCCGAAGTCCAGCCGCGAGCTCGCCAGCAGCTCGCCCACCAGTGCGTCGAGCTCCATCACCTCCCGCTCCATCTGGTCCGCCGTCCGCTCCGGGCCCCCCGCGTCGCGCATCAGCTCCACGAGGACTCGCAGGTGCGCCAGCGGCGTGCGCAGCTCGTGGGACACCGCCGCCAGCAGCTCGCGCTGGTCCGCCATCTGCCGCTCGACGCGCGTGGCCATCTCGTTAAAGGCATCGGCCAGCACGGACATCTCCCCGGTGGCGTACCGGCCCAGCTGCACGCGCGTGTCCAGCTTGCCCTCGCCCAGCTCCTGCGCTGCCCTCGCCAGCGTATCCAGCGGACGCGACAGCCGCCGGGCCAGCCACCCCGAGGCCATCCACAGCGAGATGCCCGCCAGGATCAACACCATGGGCCCGCGCCAGGGAGCGCCGTGGATCCGAGCGTGGTGCTCGTAACAGGCCTTCGCCGTGCCCAGCCGCACCCCGTTGCGCTCCACCGGCATGGACATCTCCGCGTGCGGGTGGCAGGGCCCACCGGCGCGCACCAGCAGCGCCCCGGACGCATCCCGCAGCTCCACGTTGACGAGCAGGTCATCGGAGACAGAGCGCACGAGTGCATCCCGGCGCACGGGGTCGTCCCACACTTCGGCGAGGCGGTTGCTGACGAAGGTGCGCGCACGAGACACCTCCTGGCGCCAGGGGCCGCCTTCTCCCATCAGGCCCCCCATCAGGCTCATCACCGTGCTCACCACCAGGCCGGTGGTGAGGATGGAGACGCCGAACCAGAGGAAGAGCCTGCGGCGCAGCCGGGCGCGGATGAAGTGCCCCAGCCGGCTCATGGGCCCGCGCGGGTGCCCGGGCCGGTGCCTGTGCAGGTGATGGCGCGGGGGCCCGTGCGGGTGGTGCCTCATGGGCCATCCTTGGCGAAGAGGTAGCCCACCCCGCGCACCGTCTTGATGAGGCGGCTGCCCTCGTCCCCCAGCTTCTGCCTCAGGTGGGAGATGTGCACGTCCACGGTGCGCTCGCCCACCACGGTGTCGCTCCGGCCGGCCTCGTCGAGCAGCGCATCGCGCGGAATGACGCGCCCGGCCCGTCGCACCAGCGCCACCAGCAGATCGAACTCGAGCCCGGTGAGCTCCACCAGCCGGCCGCCCACGCGCACCTCGCGGGCCGACACGTCGATGGAGACGCCACTGGACTCCATCTTCTCGGCCACCGCCGCGGGCTGGGCGCGCCGCAGCACCGCCCTCAAACGCGCGAGCAGCTCGCGAGGGCTGAAGGGCTTGGCCAGGTAGTCATCCGCGCCGAGCTCCAGGCCCACCACGCGGTCCGTCTCGTCGCCGCGCGCGGTGAGCATGATGACGGGCAGGGTGCTCTTCGCGCGGATGCGGCGGCACACCTCCAGCCCGTCCATGCCCGGCATCATCACGTCCAGCAGCACGGCGTCGTAGGCGCTGGCCTCCAGCGCGGCCAGGCCGCGTCCTCCATCGGGTGCATGGGTGACCGTGATGCCGTTCTGCCCGAGGTACTGCGCGAGCAGCTCGTACATCCGGGTGTCATCGTCGATGAGGAGGACGCGGGTGGCCATGGGAGGGTGCCGAATCTACTGCACCTGCTGGCCCTGGGGCGCGGGGGGCGCCTCGGAGGGAGCTGGAGCCTGGGCCTGCTGCGGCGCTCGGGCCGGAGCCCAGGTGCCATAGCGGGAGGGGTCGTCGTAGTTCCGGCCCTGACGGCAGTGTCCACCGTAGGGGTGACCGTAGCGGTGCCAGCGGTAGAGGCTGGCGAAACCCGAGGAGTAGCCCGCGAGGGTGCCAAAGGCGAGCAGGGCAATGAGAACGCGGCGGCGCATGGTGTGTTCCTTTCCTCATCCAAGGTTCAAGAGCGCTCAGCAGGACCGGGCGCTGCGCCAGCCGCCGCAGCCGCCTCCGTAGCCGTAGTGGCGGTAGCCATGGCCCCAGCCGTGCTCGAGCAGGTCCGCCAGCTCGCGCCGCTGCTTGGGGTCCAACGCCTCGTGGGTCTTGGAGAGCGCGGCACGCAGCGTCTTGCGCAGGTTGTCGATGAGCTCGTCGTGCTTCGCGTCCAGCTCGCGCAGCGCGGCGGCGTCGAACGACTCGCCCCGCAGCGAGCGGGCGATGGCGGCGCGGGTGGCGCTCAGCTCATCGCGCATCTTCTCGAAGGCCTCGGTGAGCTCATCCGCGGCCTGGACGAGGACCTTCTCCTGGCCGGGAGAGGTGTCCAGGCGCTCGAAGAGCCAGCGCATCCGACCGCGCCAGCTCCAGCGGCCGGGGCCTCCGCGGCGGTGGTGCCAGCGGCCGCGACGCAGGGTGTAGAAGAGGCCAGCCAGGCAGGCGGTACCAAAGACGAATCCAAACATGTGCTGCTCCTTCCGTGAGCGGCCGGACACTCGAGGGCCCGGCATCCATCGGTTGGTGCAGAAGGTACGGGGGGGGTGTGAAGGGGGCGCCCAGTACATATGAAGAAGTGTGAAGGCTCCCGACTGGAATGGGGGGGAGGTGCGGACCGTTAACCCCCACAGGCACTTTCATGGGTCGAAGTGCCCGTCTGTAGTCCGTAGAACGCAAGTGCAGAAAGCAGGGAAGTACATGGCAACCGGTACCGTGAAGTGGTTCAACGACGCGAAGGGCTTCGGTTTCATCGCGCCGGACGCAGGTGGCGAGGACGTGTTTTGCCACCACTCCGCCATCAACATGGATGGCTTCCGCTCCCTGGCTGAGGGCCAGAAGGTGGAGTACGAAGTGACGCGCGGCCCTAAGGGCTTGCAGGCGCAGAACGTGCGCCCGGCGGGGTCGTAAGCCTCGCCTCCACAGCCTGAATGAAGGCTGTGTCCTTCGCGCCCGCTCTTCCCTTCGAGGGGGGAGCGGGCGTGTCGTTGCGGGGTTCGTGTCGTCCGGCGCTCCTTACCTTGTCCGGCAAAGGACAACCGCCAGCGTCCGCGAAGGAGACGAGATGGGCGACACCAGCGTGAAGAAGGTCGACTCCCAGTACTCGCCCAAGGGTGAGATGGGGCAGAAGTACCTGGTCGGAGGCATCCGGGTATCCATGCGCCTGTGGGAGAACGAGCAGCCGGCCGAGCCGCTGCCTCCCACCGTGCGCGACTACGAGACGGTCGGCTACGTCATCAAGGGCCGCGCCGAGCTGCACCTGGAGGGACAGGTGCTGCTGCTCAACGCCGGGGACTCGTGGCTCGTCCCGAGGGGCGCCAGTCACACGTACAAGATTCTCGAGCCCTTCACCGCGGTGGAGGCCACCAGCCCGCCGGCATCCGTGCACGGGCGCGATGAGAAGAGCCGCGAGCAGGCCAAGGCCTGACATAGGGGGAGCGCGGGGGGGGGAAGGGGCCTGGAGCACAGACTCCGGGCGCTGCTTCCAGGCGTTGTCCCTCTCCACCACGAGCTTCGGCCCTATCTTGTCCAGGCCATGCGAGAGAGCCCCTCGGCGCTGGGATTCTGTAACTGCTTGCCGGGCCCTGTCGTGACGAGAGGGGCCGCGACGTGAGACCTCCGGGCCAGAAAATACCGATTCACGCCGCCCGCAGCTGCCTGCGCGTAATGAGATGCGCTATGGCCAGGTTGGGAATCCAGCACAGCCAGGCGACAATCCTGTAGGCCGTGACGAACTCGCCCGCAATGGGTGTCAAGAGCGGCAACCAGATTCTCAGAGTGACCGCTGCAAAGCAGGCGGCATAGCTGTAGGTCATCATGAGCCGGTGCTCTTCGATCTGCCCGTTCTTGATGAACCTATAGGCAGACATCGTTGTGTAGAACCAGATGAGGCCCAGGCTGACGAAGCCTGCCGAGGAGCTGACGCCACCTGTGGCAAAGAAGCCGAGGTAAATCCCCATGAGCGCGCTCGGCAGGACGGACCCGACGTAGAGCTTGCCGAGGAGTCGATGAGCGCCAGGGCTCCTGTTTCGCAATCTTGATGCAAATTGCGTCCATCCGATTGCCAGTGCAACGCCTCCCAGCGCGATGTGCGTGTAGAAAGCCGCGTTCCAGGCGGTATCGGCCAGTAGCTCGCTGGTTTTCGTCTTGAGCAGCCCGAAGTTTCGGTCCTCGAAGAGATAGATGCCGGGATAGAGACCCACGGCCAGACAAAGTGAGGCGAAGAGGGTCCAAAGCGTCTTTCTTGCCATCGTCGAGACTCGCTGCGCGAACTGGGCTGAATTTGAGGCGCTCATGACATGGCTGTGGCTCGCCTGATCCTGGCCGCGAGGACTCTCTCACGCTTGGCGGTGGTACATCGCATCCTCGGGCACTCCTCGCCCACCATCACGGCAGGCGTCTACGGACACCTCGACGTTGACGACATGCGCGCGGGCCTGGAGCAACTCAGCTTCCAGCCGACCGAGGAGCCCCTTGCCGAGGTGCTCCCGCTGGCGGTGGGCGGCCCGCATGGTGCGCCGGTGGTGCGGAGTTCGGAGGGGGCGGGATTCCGCTCCCGCGACTCTGAGGAAAATTCCGAGGCGCCGTGCGGAGGAAGGGGAATGGGCCCTCCTGGATTCGAACCAGGGACCAATCGGTTATGAGCCGACAGCTCTGACCGCTGAGCTAAGGGCCCTTCAGATACGCACGGACGGCGCCAGGGCGCCGTACTGACTCGGGAAGTATCGCGCACCCCGCGCGGGCGCAAGAGGGTGTGTGCCTCGCTGCTCAGCGCTGCACGCGCCAGTGCGTGCCCTGGCCTTCCAGGCGCACGCCCTCGGCCTTCAGTCGCCGGGCCTGTTCTGCCGCCACCGGTGGCGCCAGCACCCCGTCCGAGCGGATGACACGCCACCAGGGCACGTTCTCCAGCGTCTTCAGCTCCCGTCCCACGCCCCGTGCCGCCCCAGGCCGCCCCGCGTAGAGCGCCACCTGCGAGTACGAGCGCACCTCGCCCCGTGGAATGGCACGTACCGCCCGGCGCACGGCTTCGGGGAAGGGGAGGGGCTTTTGGGGCTCCGGGACGGGCTTCGTTGCTGTCTTCTTCGACACCGTCTTTCGCGCTGTCTTCCGTCTCTCTGGCATACGGCCTCCCTGCACAGGGGCAGACCCTCACCCTGGCCCTCTCCCAGAGGGAGAGGGGATTGAAACGAAAAAGCCCCCGGTCCTCTTTGGGAACGGGGGCTTCTTCTTACCCACTCTCCGGCCCTCGGGGCATGACCCAGGGGGGCGGGTACCCTCACCCCGACCCTCTCCCGGGGGGAGAGGGAGGGATTGGGCTCAGCTCTCCACGAAGGAGCGCAGGCGCTTGGAACGGCTCGGGTGACGCAGCTTGCGCAGCGCCTTCGCCTCGATCTGCCGGATGCGCTCGCGCGTCACCTCGAAGTCCTGGCCCACCTCTTCCAGCGTGTGGTCGCTCTTCTCGCCGATGCCGAACCGCATCCGCAGCACCTTCTCCTCGCGCGGCGTCAGCGTGGCCAGCACCTTCCGAGTCTGCTCGGCCAGGTTCATGTTGATGACCGCGTCCGACGGCGACACCAGGCTCTTGTCCTCGATGAAGTCGCCCAGGTGGCTGTCCTCTTCCTCGCCAATCGGTGTCTCCAGGGAGATGGGCTCCTTGGCGATCTTCAGCACCTTGCGCACCTTGTCGAGCGGCAGCTCCATCTTCTCCGCGATCTCCTCGGGCGTCGGCTCGCGGCCAATCTCCTGCACGAGGTAGCGGCTGGTGCGGATGAGCTTGTTGATCGTCTCGATCATGTGCACCGGGATGCGGATGGTGCGGGCCTGGTCCGCGATGGCGCGCGTAATCGCCTGGCGGATCCACCACGTGGCGTACGTCGAGAACTTGTAGCCGCGCTTGTACTCGAACTTGTCCACCGCCTTCATCAGGCCGATGTTGCCCTCCTGGATGAGGTCCAGGAACTGCAGGCCGCGGTTCGTGTACTTCTTCGCGATGGATACCACCAGACGCAGGTTGGCCTCGACCAGCTCCGTCTTGGCGCGCTCGGCGCGGCGCTCACCCATGCGGATGGCCTCGTAGTTGCGCCGCAGCTCCTCCACCTCGAGGTTGGCCTCCTCCTCCACCCGCTTGATGTTGCGCGTGGCCGTGCGCACGTCGCGCTCCAGCGCCTCGATCTGCTCGCCGGTGGCGTTCAGCTTGCGCTGCGCCTTCTTCATGGCCTCGGGGTCTTCCTTGGCCTCGCGCAGCAGCTCGCGCAGCGTGTCCATGGGCACGCCGTAGCGGCGCTCCTGCTCGCGCAGCTCCGACTCCGCCTTCTCCACGCGCTCGATGAGCCCCTTCAGGTTGGCGACGATGCGGTCCACCTGCTTCTTGTTCAGCCGCATCTCCTCCAGGACCTCCATCATCTTGGTCCGGAGATCCTTCACCTCCTGCTTGAGCTCCTTCTTCTTCACGTCCGTCAGCTTCTTCTTGCCGGACAGCTCCGCCTCGAGCCCCTCGCAGTCCTTGGCGAACTTGCGGATGCGCTCGATCTGCTTGTTGATCTGCTCAATCTTGTTGAGCTCGCTCTGCGCCAGCTGCGCCGGCTGACCCTCACCCTCGGCGCCCTCCTCGGAGGCCTCGGCCTCGGGCTCCTCACCCTCGCTCTGAGCCTCCTCGGGCGCGTCCTTGATGACGTCGCGCACGCGCAGCTTGCCGTTCTTCAGCCGGGTGCCAATGTCGAGGATCTCCACCATGGCCACGCGGCACGCCAGCAGCGCGCGCAGCACTTCCTTCTCGCCGTCCTCAATCCGCTTGGCGATCTCCACCTCGCCCTCACGGGTGAGGAGGCTCACGCTGCCCATCTTGCGCAGGTACAGTCGGACGGGATCGTTGGACTTGCCACCCGGCTCGTCGTCCTCGTCCTTCTCGTCCTCGTCAGCCTCGGCGCGCTCTTCCTCCACCGCGACCGTGGGCTTGATCTCCGCGTTCTGAGCGGCCTTCTGGGCGTCGACGATCTCGATGTCGTTGTCGCCGAACATGCTCATCACGTCGTCGATCTGATCCGACGACACGATGTCCGCAGGCAGGGCGTCATTGACCTCGTCGTAGGTGAGGAAGCCCTTCTCGCGACCAGCGGCCAGAAGGTCCTTGACCTCCTTGCGGTCCGCAATCGGCTCCTCATCCACCTCGTCCTCGACGGCGTCGGGGTCCACCTCGACGGCGGCGGCAGCCTCTTCGGCGGCCTCCTCGGGGTCGACGTCGCCGTCGTCCACCTGGGTGACGGCCTTGCGCTTCTTGAGCGTCTCGGTGGCCTTCTCCGCGGCGGCGGTCTTCTCGCTCCGGTCAGCCTTGTCCGCCTTCTTCGCGGCAACGGGCGCGGCGGCCTCAACGGTCTCCGTACCCTTGGCCGAGGCGTCCTCCGGCTTCTTCTTCTTGCGGATCTCCGGGGCCACCTTCTTCTTGGGCTTGACGGCCACCTTCGAGGAGGGCTTCTGCGTCGGCATTCGGGTACTTCTCCTTGGAAAAACAGGGACCTGGCCTGGAGCGAGCCGGCCGATCTATCGCAAAGTAGAGGATTCTTACAAACGCGAACTCAAACCGGTTGCATGGGGGCCTTTGTTCCCGGGGGGGACGGGCGGATTTCCTCTTCCACTCGTTTCTTCAGGGACAGAAGCTCGATTCGCTGCGCCAGGAGCTGTTTTGTCTCCTCTGACAGATCGAGCGCCCCGCTTGTCTGGCTGGTGGTGCGCTTGATGTAATCTAGCTGCTGATTGATGCGGCGCAGCATGATCGCACGGCAGAGCTGGAGAAAGTAGTGCTCCAGGGCCGAGCCCTGCTGCTCGGCGAGCTGGCGGGAGGCGGCGTCCACGGCGCGTTTGATGGTGTCGTGGGCCTCGAAGAGGGCGTCCTCGGCCCCGTGGCCCGAGGTGGCGTGGGCGAGCACCAGGCGCAGGCCGGGGTGAGACAGCTCGTCACAGACGCGGAAGGTGTCGCGGACCACGAGCCGGGGCTCGCGCAGGACGGCGGCCACGTACAGCGTCTCCAGGGCGTCCGGGGGCTTCACCGGGGCCGGGCGGGGCGCGGCGGGGCCCTGGGGAGCTGCTCCCCTGGCGGGAGGCTGACCGGGCTTGGGAACCGGCTTCACCGGCGGCGGCGGCGCCTTGCTGCGCAGGGAAGCCTCCAGCTCGGCCGCGGGCAGGCCACACCAGGCGCTCAGCGCGGCGAAGAAGGCCGAGCGCACCAGCCCCACCGGCAGTTGCGCCGACACGGGCTTGAGGCGCTCCAGGGCCGACATCTTCTCCTCGAAGCTGGCCTCCTTCCCCTGGGGGAGGAGGGTGAGGAAGACGTGATTGGTGAGGGGCCGGGCCTCGGTGAGCAGCCGCTCCAGGCCCGCGGAGCCCTCGCGGCGGATGAAGGTGTCCGGATCGTCGCCCTGGGGGAGCAGGGCCACCTTGGCGGCTGCCCCCGCGGCGAGCAGGGGACCGGCCAGGCGCTCCACGGCGGCCAGGCCTGCCTGGTCTCCGTCCAGCAGGAGGAAGAGCTCGCGGGCCTCAGCACGGCCGAGCAACTTGAGATGGCCCGGGGTGAGCGCGGTGGAGCACAGCGCCACCGTGTGCTTCACCCCCTCCTGGTGCAGGGCGATGCAGTCGAAATAGCCCTCCACGAGCACGGCGGCCTTGCGGCGGCGGATCTCATCGCGCGCCTGGTCCATGCCGAAGAGCGTCTCGCTCTTGTTGTAGAGCCGGGACTCGCGGGAGTTGAGGTACTTGGGGCCCTCCTCCGCGTCCACCAGCCGGGCGCCGAAGGCGATGGGGCGGCCCTCGGGGGCGCGGATGGGGATGATGAGGCGGCTGCGGAAGAAGTCGAAGTAGCCGTCGCCCTTGTTGCGCTTGGAGACGAGGCCCGCGTTGAGGCCCCATTCCACCATGCCCGCCTTGGTGAGCCGGTCCGCCAGCGACGTCCATGCCGCCGGGGCCCAGCCCAGTCCGAAGGCCCGGGCGGTCTCGTCGGAGATGCCGCGGCTGGCGAGGTAGGCGCGGGCGCTGCGGCCCTCCTCCTCCCATAGCAGTGCCCGGAAATGCTCGGCCGCCAGGTCGGTCGCTTCCTTGATCTGCTGCCGCTCCCGGGCTCCGGGGTCCTGCGCCGCCTCCAGGTCCACCCCTACCTCACGGGCCAGGTCCCTCACCGCGTCGATGAAGGTCTTGCCCAGGTAGCGCTGGACGAAGGACACGGCGTCACCACTCGCGCGGCACCCGTGGCAGAAATAGAAGCGCTTCTCGGGGACGACGTAGAAAGAGGGCGTCTTCTCTTGGTGGAAGGGGCAGCGGCCCTTGAACTCGCGCCCGGCCTTCTTGAGCTCCACGTAGCGCGAGACGAGCCCTACCAGGTCGACCCGCTCGAGGACTTCCTGGATTTTGTGCTCGGGGATCATGTGTCCCACCCCCTCCGCCCGGAGAGCTCGGACCGCCATGGTCCGCACACCGGCCCCTGCGGACGAGTATGGGACGGTCCCCTGACATGCGGAGTCCTGCCGGGCAGGGCAGGGCACATGTAGGTCCAGCTCGAGTCGACGATGTAGAGAAGAAGGGCCATTGCAGCGCGTCGGGAACCGTCCCGGACGGGGGACGGGCGGCGACGGCATACCCTTAATGGCCGATCAGCAGCCGGGCAAGTTCTCGCAAGTGCTCAAGAACCCGCCCGGCGCCGCTCGAGGCCGGAAAACAGTGACTGCTACAGCTTGGAGAGCTGGTTCTTCACTTCCTCGGAGATGGCGCGGCCCTCGGCGCGGCCCTGCAGCTTGGGCGTGACGACCTTCATCACCGCGCCCATGTCCTTGGAGCTCTTGGCACCGGCCTGGGTGATGGCGGCCTGGACCTCGGCGCGCAGCTCGTCCGGGGTGAGCTGCTTGGGCAGGTAGTTCTGGAGGACGGAGATCTCCTGCTCCTCCTTCTCGGCCAGCTCGGGGCGGCCGCCGGACTTGAACTGCTCGATGGAGTCGCGGCGCTGCTTGATGAGGGTGCCGATCACCTGAAGGATGCTGGCCTCGTCGAGAGGGCCGGTGGCGCCAGGCTCTACTTCCTTGTACTTGATGGCGCTCTTGAGCATCCGCAGGACGCTGGTGTTCAGCTCGTTCTTCGACCGCATCGCGTCCTTGAGATCGGCGTCGATGCGCTCCCTAACGGTGGACATGGCAGGGCTCCTGGAATGTGTGGGAAGGGTGCTACACGGACGGGAGCCAGGGCGCTGAACTGACGCGGTCCCGGCTCCCGACGGGGCGGCTAGTACGTCTTACGCGCCTTCTTCACCGCGCGCTTCTTGGCCGCGAGAGCCTTCTTCTTCCTCTTCACGGAAGGCTTCTCGTAGTGCTCACGCTTGCGGATCTCGGAGAGGATACCAGCCTTCTCGGTGGCCTTCTTGAAGCGCTTGAGGGCGCTCTCGATGGACTCGCCGTCCTTGACTCGAATGCCGGGCATGCCTGTCACCTCCTTCCGTGTGCGCTAGAAATGTAGGGGGCGCCGATATGACGCAGCGGGCGTGAAAACGCAAGGACACCCTCAGAAAAGGATCTGCTGGGTAGGCTAAAGTGGACCCTCGTGAGCTCCGCCCTCTTCCTTGTCCTGCTGTTGTCGGCTGGCCAGCACGGCGGCCAGGGAACGATTGGTTGCTGGACGTCCTGTCAGCGCAATGTGCAGGACCAGGCCCTCCGTGCCCAGGTCTGCCAGCTCTGTGTCACCACCGGCCGTGCCGATGCCTGGGTGCTGGAACTGGGGCGCAAGCCCGGTCCTGCCGCCCAGGAGGCCCTGCGTCTGGCGCTGACGGACCCGGATTGGCGGGTGCGGTGGGGGGCGCTGCGGGCCCAGGCGAAGGCCCGGGGACACACGGAGACGCGCGTTTTGGCGGACTGGGTGGCCGAGGCTCCGGCCAAGGATGAGGTGCTCGCCTGCGTCACCGCCGCGCGAGCCGCCGCCAACTCCAGTCGCTCCACCGCCTCCTTTCTGAAGGAAGCGGGGGCGAAGGGGGGCCCGGCCGCCGCTCGGGTCTGGGCTCGCCGGGATGCAGTCCGGGAGGTCCTGGAGGTGGAGGTGTACTCCGAGCAGGCCGTGCTCCGGGGCGATGCGCTCGCCCACCTCGCCACCTTCCTGGGTAGGTCGCCAGCCCGGGTCCTCCTGGAGGCCATGGCTCGGCGTCCCGAGTCCGGTGATGCCGCTGCCGCCTCCGCGCTCCTCTCGGTGGCCGAGAAGCAGGGATCCTCGGTGGGACGGATGCTGCTGGTGGAGGCGAAGCCGCCGGATCAGTCCCTCATCAACCGCCTCTTCGCCGTCTACTCGCAAGACCTGGAGAAGCTCCAGAAGGCGCTGTCCTCTACGGACATCACCGAGCGGCGCGCCACCGTGCAGTCGCTGCGGCGCTACGGTCCTCTGGCGCAGCGAGAGCTGGAGCGGGCCCTGGTGGACACGGAGGCCCAGGTGCGCCAGCTGGCGGCGCGCGGGCTCGCCGAGTCCGAGGGGCTGCCGCTGATGGAGGCCGCGGGCCGGAAAATCCGCGCGGACGGCGCTTCCCTGGCCACCCGCCGCGTCTGGTTGGCGGTGGCCGCGACCGACAAGACCTGTGAGCCGTTCCTCCTGGAGGTGGCGCGCGAGTCCAGCCTTCCCTCCGACACCCGGGGCGAGGCGGTGGCCGCGCTCGCCGACTGTGCGGGCGGTGGCAAGCGCCGCTTCCAGGTGCTGTCCCCCTTCCTGGAGGACGCGCAGGGACCGGTGCGGGCCGGGGCGGTGCGGGCGCTCGCCATGCCTCGCTCCCCAGAGGCGGATGCCGCTGTTGTCGCCGCATTTGACGACTCCGCGCCGGAGGTGGTGGTCGCCGCCCTTGGAGTGGTGAGTCAGCAGCGCCAACTGTCGCTGGGCGAGACCGTGGCGACCCTGCTCGGCTCCCCGCATGCCCAGGTGCGGGAGGCCGCCGCCCGCGCCCTGGAGCGGATCGGCCGTGCTCAGCACGTAAGGCCCCTCGCCAAGACGCTGCAGGAGGACAGTGTCCCCTCGGTGCGGGTGGCCGCGGCCGAGACGTTGGGCCTCCTCGGTGGCCCCTTTGCCGCCTCCGCGCTCAGCCAGGCCCTGGCGAATGATCCGGACTCCCACGTCCAGCACGTGGCGCGGCGCGGTCTGGAGCGGCTTGGTTTCAGACCTCCTTAGGCGGGCAGGACGCGGGTGTCCCTCGGAGTCCTTGCGGACGCTTTAGGTGTGTGGATATGGTTCGAGGTCTGGAGAGGTGTGCGTGAGGATTACGCGGGCCATCGTCATCGAGCCGGGTGCGGCGGGGCGTCGCAAGTTGAAGGAGGGGTTGGAGAAGGCGGGACTCGACGTGTCCGCCGTGGCGGGGTGGGAGGAGGCGCAGGGCCGGGCCCACCTGGTGGTGCTGGGGCCCTCGGTGGAGAGGCCGGCGCGGGTGGCTCGTGCGGTGCGGGAGCAGTTGCCACAGGCGCTCGTGCTGGCCGCACAGGAGACGCCCGGCAAGGCTGGCTTTGCGGATGGTGTCCTTCCGCTGCCCATCTCCGGGAAGGATTTGCGGGTGCGCCTGCCCGAGCTGGTGCAGCTGCGGACGCTCTCGCGGGGCACTCCGGCGCGCAAGGCCCGCGCCACCCCTGCCTCCGAGCCGGTGCGGTCCTCGGGGGAGCCGCTGTTGGATCCGCTCACCCAGTTCTACGCCTTCGCGCACTTCAAGGACTTCGTCTTCGTCGAGGTGAAGCGCTCCCGGCGCTACGGCCTCCCCCTGGCGCTTGCGCTGGTGGCGTTTGATCCGCTCCCGGTGCGAGCGGGCCGTGAGCTGCGCGCCCAGCTCCATGGAGGACTGGCCCTCGCCATCCGGCGCGCGCTGCGCGACACGGACTTCCCGGTGCAGTACTCGGCGGACCGGGTGCTGCTGCTGCTGCCGCACACGGACCTGGCCGGGGCCCACACCGTGGCCCGCCGCGTTTGCGAGCGCGTGGCCCGCTCCAGCCTCACCTTCGATGACCAGGTCATCCGCCCCACCGTGTCCGTGGGACTGGCCGCCCTCACCCCGGGCCGCGAGGTGTCCTTCGCCGACCTCGTCCGTCAGGCGCAGAGCTCGCTCGAGTCGGCCCAGGCCGCCGGCGGCAACCGCGTGGAGATGCTCGCGGAGACGCCAGGGCTCGAAATCGAAGGGACGTAGGGAAGACCCTCACCCCGACCCTCTCCCAGAGGGAGAGGGAGTGGTGGGGGAGAGGGAGTGCTGGAGGGGCGCTACGGACCGCTGGAGGGGCGCTACGGACCGCTGATGGCCTTGCCGTCCACTCGGTTCCGGCCGGCGCGCTTGGCCCGGTAGAGGTACTTGTCCGCCGCGCCGATCAGATCCTCCGCCTGCGCGAAGTCCGTGTCGTGCAGCGTGGCTACGCCCAGGCTGATGGTCACCTTGATGGGCGTTCCGCTGAAGATGAAGTCGGTCCGGTCCACCGCCACCCGGCAGCGCTCGGCACACGCGAGGGCCTGGTCCTCGGCCGACTCGCGCAGCATGAGGGCGAACTCCTCGCCGCCGTAGCGGGCGATGATGTCCTCGGTGCGGATGGTGTCGCTCACGCGCTGCGCTATCCGCGTCAGCACGTAGTCACCCGCCGGGTGCCCGTATACGTCGTTGATCTTCTTGAAGTAATCCACGTCGAACATCACCAGGGACAGAGCCACCCGGTGGCGCAGGCAGTAGGCGAACTCCTTGCGCAGCGTCTCCATGAAGTACTTCTTGTTGTACAGGCGCGTCAGGCCGTCCCGCGTGGCCGACTCGTAGATGCTGCGCTGGTAGGCCTCCTCCAGCTGATCCTGGATGGAGAACTTCAGCACCGTGTTGGAGCCAATCTGAATCTTGTCGCCGTCGTACAGCGGCGCGGCGCTCACCTTCAGGCCATTGAGGAACGTGCCGTTGGTGCTGCCCAGGTCCACCAGCTGGAAGCGGCCCTCGCCGAGCGACACCACCTTCGCGTGCTTGCGCGAGATGCCATCGTCCTCGACCTGGAACTGCGCCTCCACGCTGCGGCCGAGCACCGTCTCGGACTTGTCCAGCTTGAACATCCGGCCGATCCCGGCCGCGGACTTCGCGCTGATGACGATGAGATACGCGCTCTGCTGCTGAGGGGCGTCCCCCAGCAGGTCCGAAATCGAATGGACGGCGGTCTTCTCGTCGGACATCGTGCCCCCCATCTTATGGGTCGAGGATTGTTAGCAGCAAGCAGACCTCGGGATGGATGTCCCTAGATGGTCTGCTCCTAACGCGTGCGCCTCGACTTTTTGACCGGGGGTTCCTGCGTGGCGGCCGCCCGCTCGGTCATCTCCCCGACAATTGGGGTCTCGATGAAGCGGGCCAGTGCCTCCCTGTCTCGGTAGTAGGCGAGGCCCTGCATCAGCTTCACCAGCGCCGCCGAGGGCGTCATGTCGCCACCGCTCAGCGCTCCTTCCGCGAGGGCCGCCGCTCCGGACTCATAGAGCGTGAGGTCCACCCCATTGCGGTAGGCCTGGCTCACCACCACCACCGGCACGTCCCGCTTCCGGGCCTCCCGGAAGAGAGGCATCAGGGAACGGCCGAGTGAGGGGTCGCTGGGGTAGTTACCGGCCCCGTAGGCTTCCAGTACCAGACCGCGGACGTGGGGCAGCAGCGCCAGGGGCAGGGAGGGGTCCAATCCCGGGAAGACCTTCAGGAGGAAGACGCGGGGCTCCAGCTTCTGGCGCAGCCGGAAGGGGCCCTTCTGACGTAGACCCGGAGCAAAAGTGGCATCCACTCCCAGTGTACCCAGCAGCGGGAAGTTGGCGCTCTCGAAGGCGTCGTACTCGGACACCTTCACCTTGCGGGTGCGGTTGCCGCGGTAGAGGTGGGAGTCGAAGCAGATGCTCACCTCGGGCGGACCCTGGAGGGCGGAGAGCACCGCGTCGATGAGGTTGAGCCGCGCGTCCGAGCGGATTTCACCCAGGGGCCGCTGCGAGCCCGTCATCACCACCGGCTTGGGCAGGCCGGGCAGCATGAAGGAGAGGGCGCTGGCGGTGTAGGCCAGGGTGTCGGTGCCGTGTGTCACCACGGCGCCGTCGAAGTCCGGCAGCCGCTGGTGGAGGTGGGCGGCCAGGCCGCTCCACAGCTCCGGCTGCATCTCCGAGCTGTCCAGGTTGGAGAAGAGCTCCAGCTCGATGTCGGCGAGGCGGAACAGCTCGGGGCAGCGGGACTTGAGCGTCTTGAAGAAGGCCGCGGGGCGCAGCGCGGACGGCCGGCCCCCGGCCATCCCCAGCGTGCCGCCGGTGTGCAGCAGGAGGATTCTGGGCATATGGCGGGCTCCCTCCCTCGCAGAGCCGGGGTCGCTTTACAAGCCCCGCGCGCATGGCTAAGACCGGCCACGTGCTTCCCGACCGCCGCAATCGTGTCCTCCTGGCGCTCACCCTGGCGCTGACGGCCCTCTCCGCCTGTTCCAAGAACTCCGAGGCGGCTGAGCCCGCCCAGCCCACCGCGCCGAAGCCGTCCACTCCGGCCCCGGTGGCCCCGCCCCCGCCGGCCGCCGCGCCCTCTTCGGGGGGCTCGGTCCTCTCCGGCATCCCCGGCATGGACTTCTCCGCCCTGCCGCCCGCCGCGCAGCGCGAGCTGTCCACCGTCTTCACCGATGAGTTCTGCTACTGCGGCTGCCCCCACACCCTGGGGCAGTGCCTCAAGGGGCACACCACCTGCCAGCACGGCAAGCGCATGGCCCGGCTCGCCGCCCGTCAGGCCGCCGCCGGAGTGCCGGCCACGGAGATCATCGTCGCTCTCTCCGAGTACTACTCCTCCTTCCGCGCGCCCCGGCAGAAGTTCGAGGTGGACCCGCGCATGTGCATGGGCGACGCCAAGGCCCAGGTGACGCTGGTGGAGTTCTCGGACTTCGAGTGCCCCTTCTGCGGCAAGGCCCGCCCGCTGCTGGAGGCCTTCGCCAAGAAGAACGCCAGCCGGGTGCGCTTCTGCAACGTGCCCTATCCGCTGCCCATGCACGCCAACGCGGTGCCCGCCGGCCAGGCCGTGCTCTGGGCGCGTGACCAGGGCAAGTACTGGGAGATGCACGACGCGCTCTTCGAGAACGCGCAGAACCTGTCGCCCGCCAACATCGTGGCCATCGCCAACAAGCTGGGCCTCAAGGGCGCGGAGCTCCAGAAGGCGCTGCAGGCCGGCACGTACGCCAAGGAGCTGGAGAAGTACAAGGCCCTGGGCAACGCGGCCAACATCCGCGGCACGCCCAGCCTCTTCTTCAACGGCCGCTACTACGACATTCAGATGGGCCTCAACGACGACGCGCTCGCCCACAGCCTGGAAGACGAGCTCGAGTGGCTCACCACCAACAACAAGTGGGCCGCCGACTGACGGTGTCATGAGCCAGCGCTTCCGCATCGATGGCACCCAACTCGTCCCCGACGAGCGGCAGGCGCCGCAGCAACAGCAGCCGCCGCCAGCGCTGGCGGGCCGCACCGGCTCGTACGTGCTGCAGCCCACCTCGCCGGACCTGCTCGTCTTCTCGCGCACCCCGGCCGAGGGCGGCTCCCTGCCCACCCCTCGCGTGGTGCTCTCCGGGGACGCCTCTGGCTTCCCCCTGTCGGACCTCATCGCCTTCCTGAGCCAGGCGCGCTGGAGCGGCATCGTGCGCGTGCAAGCCCCCGGTGGCGAGCGCTCCGTCATCCTGCGCGAGGGCGAGGTGCGCGGCGCCACCTCGGACGTGGCGGCGGACCGGCTCGGCGAGGTGCTCGTCCGGCTGGGCTACCTGGAGCGCACCCAGCTCGAGACGGTGCTGCGCGAGCATCCGCCTTCCAAGATTGGCCGCGCCCTGGTGGAGCGGGGCCTGCTCCAGGCGCATGACCTGTTCAAGTGCGTCACCCACCAGGTGAGTGAGATCTTCCACGCCATCGTCCTGTGCCGCGAGGGCAGCTTCTTCCTCGTGGACCAGCCGGTGGAGGACAAGCTCGGCCACAACATCCAGCTGTCCACGCAGAGCCTGCTGATGGACAGCATCCGGAAGATCGACGAGCTGGCGCACTTCCGGAAGCGCATCCCCAACAGCCGCCTCTACGTGCTGCGCAAGGGCATGAGCAACGCCCGGCTGGAGCCGGACGAGGACAAGGTGCTGGCCCTGGTGGATGGCCGCCGCACGGTGCTGGACCTGGGGCAGGCCACCCGCCTGTCCGAGTTCGACGTCACCAAGGTCGTCTACGGCCTGCTGGAGGGCGGCTTCGTGCAGCTCTCCGACAAGCCGCTGGGCGGCACGGCGCAGTCCCTGTCGGGGATTCCCGCGGTGCGCCCGAAGGCCTTCATGGGGATTCCCGTGGTGCGTCCGTCCTCCACCGGGATTCCCTCGGTGAGACACTCACAGTCGGGTCTGCGCGCCATCACCCAGCCTCCCGTGCCGGCCCCGGTGCTGGACGTGCGCGAGGTGGTGCGCGTCTTCAACCGTATCTTCCGGGAGATCGCCACCGAGGTGTCCAAGCAGGGCCTGGCGCGCGAGTTCATCGCGTCGGCCAATGCCGCACTCGCGGGACAGGCGCTGTCCTCGTCGCCAGTGCTGGCGGGACTGGCCTTCGCGCCGGACGGCAGCCTGCCGGACGCGAAGCTGGTGAGCGCCTATGAGCAGTTCCGAGGCTCATTGGGCTCGGAGCCGCTGGTCTCCTTCCGACAGGCGCTCAGCGACGTGATGTTCTTCCTTCTCTTCCAGGCGGGAGAGCTGCTCGAGTCGCGCGCGGACGAGGACCTTGCCCGGCGCGTGAAGGACATGCTCGCCACGCTCGGTGGGTCCTGAGATGAGCGCGGAGCGGCCACGGCTGACGGAGGACGTACCGGGGTGCGGCGGAGCCTTCAAGCTCGTCCCCGAGGACTTCGAGGTGGAGGAGCTGCCCGCCTACCAGCCCTCGGGGGAGGGGGAGCACCTCTACCTCTGGGTGGAGAAGCGTGGCCGGGACACCCGTGAGGTGGTGAAGGCCCTGGCCTCCAAGCTGGGCGTGGACGAGGGCGACGTGGGCGTGGCGGGGATGAAGGACCGGCAGGCCATCACCCGCCAGCTCCTCTCCGTGCCCGCGCGGGCCGAGGCGCTCCTACCGGAGTTCACCCTGGAGGGCGTGAGCGTCCTGTGGAGCCGGCGCCATGGGAACAAGCTGCGCACCGGGCACCTCAAGGGGAACCGCTTCCGGCTGCGCCTGCGGGGCGTGAAGGACGTAGGAGCGGCGCGCGAGAGCTTCACCCGGCTGAGCGCCCGGGGCGTGCCCAACTACTTCGGAGATCAGCGCTTCGGGCGCGAGGGCGACAACGCGGACTTCGGCCGCCTGTTGCTTCTGGGCCAGCGGCTGCCGCGCCGCCCCGACAAGTTCCAGCGCAAGCTGTACCTCTCGGCCTTCCAGTCCCGCCTCTTCAACCGGGCCCTCGTGGACCGGCTGCGCGCGGGCACCTTTGACACGGTGCTCCTGGGGGACGTGCTGCGTCGCGAGGACTCCGGTGGCCTCTTCGTCTGCGAGGCGCCCGAGGTGGACGGGCCTCGCGCGGCTGCCTTCGAGGTGAGCCCGGCCGGGCCCCTCTTCGGACCCAAGATGACCGCGTCCGCCCACGCCGTGGCCGAGGCCGAGGCGAAGCTGCTCGTGGACGAGGGCGTGACGCTGGACGACTTCCGGCGCGGAGGTGACGAGACCCAGGGCGGACGTAGGCCCTACCGGGTGCGGCTCGGCAACCCCTCGCTGGAGGTGGATGGGGAGGACCTGGTGCTCACCTTCGAGCTGCCCAAGGGCTCCTACGCCACCGAGGTCCTCCACGAGCTGCTGAAGGACGGGTGACGCCGGTCTCAGGTTTCTGAGTTCGGAAGGGCATCTTTCCGAGCCCAGCGTGACGCCGCGGTCGCGCCTTCCCGTCACCCGGCCCTCCAGACAGGGGGGAGGGGAGGGCATGGCATCCGTGTTGCTCCAGTAAGTGCAGAACCCTTGCCCCGGAGCCTTCCATGGACTCGCCCCTGCTGCGTCGCCTCTTCTCGCGTGCCCTGCGCGCCTCGCTCGCTTCTCCGCTGGTGCTCGCCGGCTGCGACGGCATCGAAGGCATCATCGACCCCGGAGGCGTGGACACCTCGGGTTACTCCTCGCCCCGCTGTGAGGGCTCGGCGGTCGCGGTGAGCGGGCTGTCCCCCGCGGTGTCGCCGGACTTCGTGCAACTGCGGTTTGTCACCAAGAGCTTTGACGGGAGCTATCACCAGGAATCGGTGAGTAGCTCCTCGGGGACGGCCTGCGCGACGGCTTCCGACAAGGCGGCATGTGAGTCGGCCCTGAGCAGCCTCTCCTCGAGCAACGGCTTCCGCGCCTCCTGCGCGGACCTGTGTGTCGCGTTCTACGTCGCGATGACACGCGGTGACGAGGTGACGGCCCTCACGACGGTGGAGTCGCTCAAGAGCTTCCTGGGCCCCATCGACACGGCACAGGAGGCCGCGCTGCTCGCCTTCGCGTCCAACTACAACCTCTCCTGCACCGACCTGGAGCGCGGCGGAGTGCGGGCGAGGGCCGACGGGGGCTTCGACGTCATCGGCACCCGCGGTCACACCTGCGGGAAGGACACGGGCATCACGCGCTACGTCCTGGAGGTGACTCCCGGGGGCGACGTGAAGCAGGTTCGCAGTGCCCTCATCGAGCCCGGTAACCCGAACTGCATCGTCGGCCGGCGGCCCGTGGGACTGCGCGCCGCGGGAGGTGTCGCGTGCTCGGAGGCGCTGGGCCGTCACTTCGCGTCGGCCGCGCACCTGGAGGCTGCCGCCATCAAGGCCTTCCTCCGGCTGCGCGAGGAGCTCGCCCTGCATGGCGCGGACGTCGCGCTGCAGGACGCGGCGCTGGTGAGCGCGCTGGAGGAGGTGATGCACACGGACGTCAGCATGCGGCTCGCCCGCCGCTTCGGCGCGACGCCCCACCGGCTCGAGGTGGAGGCGCTGCCCTTGCGTTCCCTCTTCGAGGTGGCGCTGGAGAACGCCGTGGAGGGCTGCGTGCGCGAGACCTTCGGGGCGCTGGTGGCGCACCACCAGGCGCTGCACGCGCGCGACGCTCAGGTGCGTGAGGCCATGACGCGCATCGCCGACGATGAGACGCGGCACGCCGAGCTGTCCTGGTCCATCGACCGCTGGGCGCGGGAGCGGCTGTCCTCTTCCGAGCGAGAGGCCCTGCGTGAGGCGAAGCGAGAGGCCGTGGCGACGCTGCGCGAGGAGGTGACGGTGCCGCTGGACGCCGAGCTCCTCTCGGAGGCGGGCATGCCCTCGCCGGAGGTCGCTGCCTCCCTGATGGCCACGCTCGAGCAGGAGCTCTGGGCCTGAGGTGACGGGCCCGAGGAGGGGAGACGAGGAGTGCTAGCGTGGGACTCCTCTTCCCACGCCGGTAGACCTCTCATGCGCCGACTCCTCTCGTTGATGGGGGCAGTGCTGCTCCTCGCCTCCTGTCAGTCCGTGTCGTCCTCTCGCGCAGGCTCCGCCCTTCCGTCGGAGGGGCAGCCCCTCATCCTTGGGGCGAAGCACAGCCTTCGCTCCAACATCCTCGAGGAGGAGCGCGGCTACCGGCTCTATCTCCCTCCGGGGTACGAGACCTCCTCAGAGCGCTACCCCGTCCTCTACCTCCTGGACGGCGATGCTCACTTCCACCACTCCACCGGCATCGTGCAGTTCCTCGCTGGGAACTCGCATATCCCCCAGATGATCGTGGTGGGGGTGTCCAACACGAACCGCACGCGGGATCTCACTCCGCCGACGCGGGGTGACACCCGGATGCCTGGGATTGGCTCTCCACAGAGCGTCGCGCAGGCGCTTCCCACCGCCGGAGGCGCGGATCGCTTCCTGCGCTTCCTGGTGGAGGAGCTGGCCCCTCACATCGAGGCGCGCTACCGCACGCAGCCCTACCGCATCCTCGTGGGCCACTCGTTCGGCGGACTCTTCGCCCTGCATGCCTTGATGAACCGCCCCGAGAGCTTCCACGCGTACATCGCCATCAGCCCGAGCCTGTGGTGGAACAACGGCGAGCTGGTGGCCGGAGCGGTGAAGTCCCTCGAGCGTCTGCCCGAGCAGGAGCGCTTCCTCTACATGAGCATGGGCAACGAGGGAGACGACATGCTCAAACCCATCCAGCGGCTCGCGGCGTCGCTGGAGCAGGCCCGGTTGGCGCGGCTGGCGTGGCGCTACTCCTTCCTCGAGAACGACCATCACGGCAGCACGCCCCACCGGACGCTCTACGACGGGCTGGAGGCCCTCTTCGAGGACCAGCGTGTCTCCCCGGCGCTGGCGCGTGAGGGCAACCTGGCGCAGGTGGAGGCGAACTACGCCCGCCTGTCGAAGCGGCTTGGTTTCGAGGTTCGCCCGTCCGAGGACCTCGTCAACGCCATGGGGTACTACTTGTTGCGCGACGGCAAAGTCGAGCCCGCCCTCACTGTCTTCCGGCGCAACGTCGAGCTGCACGCCGACTCAGCCAACGTCCATGACAGCCTGGGCGAGGCCCTGGAGGCCGCGGGCCAGCTGGATGCGGCCCTGGCGAGCTACCAGCGAGCACTCGAGCTCGGCATCAAGGCCGACAAGGTGCACCCCGCCTACCAGCAGAGCCTCGAGCGGGTGCTGCACAAGCTGGCCGCCACGCCGAAACCCGCGGCGGCTCCGGTTCAGACCTCGGGCGACAGCGCTCCCTGAAAAGGAAGAGGGTGCTCGCGGCCCGGAGGCGCGCGGCACCCTCTCCTTGTCCCTTCCCGGTGGGGGAGGGGAGTTACTGCTCGACGATGTTGAACTCGGTGCGGCGGTTGTTCGCGCGGCCCTTCGCCGTCGCGTTGTTGTCGATGGGCTTCTCCTCACCGAAGCCCACCGCCTCCATCCGGCCCGGGTCGATGCCGCGTTTGAGCAGCTGCGCCATCACCGAGTCCGCGCGCGCCTGCGACATCTTCAGGTTGACCAGGTCCTTGCCCAGCGAGTCCGTGTGGCCCTCGATGCGCAGCTTCTTGATGGTCGGCATGTCGCGCATCACCTGCGCCACGTCGTCGAGCACGGTGAAGCTCTCCTTGCCGATGATCTTCGCCGAGCCGGAACCGAACTTGATCTGCTTCTTGATCTCGATCTTGCCCTTCTTGACGATGACCATCTTGTACTTCTTGGCGCACCCGCGCTCGTCCTTCACGCCGGGCTCGTCGGGGCACACGTCCACGCGGTCCGGGATGCCGTCGTTGTCCTTGTCCGGATCCGGGCAGCCGCGCATCTCCTTGGGGCCGGCCTCGTTCGGGCAGAAGTCCTGGCGGTCCACCAGGCCGTCCTTGTCCGTGTCCACATCCGCGCAGCCGCGCGTCTCCTGGGGACCGGCCTGCTCCGGGCACATGTCGATCCGGTCCGGGATGCCGTCGCTGTCCTTGTCGGGGTCGGGGCAGCCACGTATCTCCTTCTGGCCGGGCTGATCCGGGCAGAGGTCCATGCGGTCCACCACGCCGTCGCCGTCCTTGTCATCGTCCGGGCAGCCGGCGTTCTCCAGCGGGCCGGACTTCACCGGGCAGCGGTCCAGCCCGTCGGGGATGCCATCCGCGTCGTTGTCGAGGTCCGGGCAGCCGTCCTCGTCCTGGAAGCCGTCCTTGTCCTCGGGCTCCTCGGGGCACTTGTCCTGCGAGTCCTCGACGTTGTCCCCGTCCTTGTCGGTGCGGGGGCAGCCCAGGTTCTGGATGGGGCCGAAGGCATCCGGGCACTTGTCCGCGGTGTCGATCAGCCCGTCCTGGTCATTGTCCGTGTCGGGGCAGCCGTCCGAGTCCTCGAAGCCGTCCTTGTCCTCGGGCTGGTCGCGGCACTTGTCCAGGTTGTCCGGGATGCCGTCGTTGTCGGCGTCGCCAGGGGCCTCCTCGGGGCAGCCCTGGTTGGAGAGCGGACCGGCCGTCAGCGGGCACTTGTCGTTGCCGTCCAGCACGCCGTCCCGGTCGTTGTCCGGCTCGGGGCAGCCGTCCGAGTCCTCGAAGCCGTCGCGATCCTCGGCGCGGTCCGGGCACGGATCGTCCTTGTCGAAGATGCCGTCGCCGTCGGAGTCCTTCTCCTCAATCTGCACCACCACCTGCTGCGGCGGCTTGGGAGTGATCTCCACCTGGGTGGGCTGCTCCGTCGGTTGCCGCGGAGGAGGAGTCCCGTCCGGCTTGTCCTTGACCGTCACCTTCGCGGGGGCGCAGCCCTTGGAGCGCTCCAGGGCCTCCTTGATGGCGCTCTCGGCAGTGCGGATGTGCTCGGAGGCACGGTAGCTGGTGCCCTGGCTCAGCTCGCCACGGGCGAAGTCGAGGTGGGCCACGGCGGTGGCGAGCTGCGTGGGAGCGCAGCGCATGGCGCCGCTGCGCTGGGCGCGCTCGATGTCGGCCTGGATGACCTCGGACTGGGCGCGGACCTTGTTACCGCTCACGCAGGCAGCGGAGAGCAGGAGCAACGAGGAAGCGATGAGACGTCGCATCGGTAGGGTGCTCTCGCGTCAGGGGTTGGGGCTGGGGGAATCGGCTTCTTCCGAGTTGGCATTGGCCATGGCCTTGGCACGGGCCTCGGTGGCGTAGCGGGCGGCCTTCTCGGCGAAGTCCACCCCAGCCTGATAGTCGGAGTAGCCGACCTCCTCACGCGCCTTGCGGATGTAGAGGTTGGCGGCGGTCCACTCGTACGGCGCGAGCTTCTCGGCACCGGCGGTGCGAGCCGCTTGAATCTGCACTTCGGCGTCCAGCAGGTTCGAGGTGGACTTCAGGGGGCCGCATCCGGCGAGGGCTCCCGCCGCAGCCACCAGTACCAGGAGTCGCTTCATGGAAGGGGCCTCGGGATAAGGGCTGGAAGACACTAGGCCCGGTCGTATCAATCGCTCCGGGGAGGGTCAAGAATCGGTCAGTTCTCTCGTCCCGAGGGAGGGAGCGGGCCCGGCGGAGGTTTTGACAGCCGCGCTCGGGCCTTGTCATCCTGGTGGGCCGTGCGCACCCTGCCAGCCTGCCTGCTGCTCGTCCTCGCCCTCACCACTCCGGCCGTCCAGGCCGCCCCCCCCTCCGTCCAGAAGCGCCAGGAGCGCCGCATGGAGACACAGGGGCTCGTCAAGGAGTTCCTCAAGGGGGGGCTGGCGGTGCCCACCGCCATCTCCCGGCTGAGGATTCTGCGGGAGGAGGCCTTTGCGGCGGGGCTGTTCGCCGCGGCCATTCCCGAGGTGCTGGAGCCCCGGCGGCTGCGGGACGTGACGGCCGTGCTGGCCGGGCTGGAGACGCGCGCGGCTGAGCCCACCCTGGTGGACCTGGCCGGGCACGAGGACAGCGCGGTGCGCATGTACGCCATCCAGGGCCTGGGTAAGGTGCGCAGCCGGCGCGTGGACGTGATGCTGCCGCTGCTGGAGGACAAGTCCTACGGGGTGCGCCGGGAGGTGGCGCGCGCCCTGGGGGCCACCGGCAACCCCAAGGTGGGCAAGGCGCTGCTCACCAGCGCGCGCACGGAGACGGATCCGCAGACGCGCGTGATGCTGCTGGAGGCGGTGGGGGCCGCGGGTGACAAGAAGCAGACGCCGGCCCTCAAGGCCTTCCTCGACGACAGCTCGGAGAGCACCCGCTTCGCCGCCGCCCGCGGCCTGTGCCTGCTGGGCGCTCCCGAGGGCTTCACCTTCGCGCGCAAGCTGCTGACCTCCGAGGACAAGCACGTGCGCCGCCAGGGCCTGGCCCTCTATGAGGGGGTCGCCGCGAAGCAGTCCTCGTCCGCGCTCCGTCCGCTGCTGGAGGACAAGGACCGCACGCTCGCGGCCGGCGCGGCCCGCATCCTCTACCAGGGAGGCGACAAGACGATGATGTCCTGGCTGGTGCTCGCCTCGTGGAACGCGCAGGGAGAGGAGAAGCTCGTCTACGAGAAGGAGCTGGAGACGCTCCACCTGGCGGACGACGAGCGCAAGGCGCTCCTACGCAAAGCGGGGGTGGTGAAGTGAAGACGTTCGCCCTGGTCTCGGCGCTGCTGGCCCAGACGCCCGTGGCCGGCAATGCGCCGGCTCCGGCCCGGCCCGGGGCGCCGGCGCGCAATACGCTCAAGGAGCCCGTGGTGGTATGGGCCTCGCTCAATCAGCAGGAGCGCGCCTCCTTCATCACCGGCGACGCGAGCCTCCCGCTCAAGGAGCGGCTGCTGCGGGTGAGCGAGCGCTTCCTGGGCACCCCCTACGTCCACTCTCCGCTGGGGGAGGGGAACGGGGTGGACCCGGACCCGACCTTCAGGCTGGACGCGGTGGACTGCCTCACCTTCGTGGAGCAGGCGCTGGCCATGAGCCTGGCCCCCTCCGAGCCCGACGTGGCGGGGCTGCTCGAGCGCCTGCGCTACGCGAGCGCGCCCACCTACGAGGATCGCAACCACCTGATGGAGGCCCAGTGGCTGCCCAACAACCAGCGCAAGGGCTTCCTCGCGGACGTGACGCGGCGCTACGGCGGTGAGGACACGGTGAAGGTGCAGAAGACGCTCACCTCGGTGACGTGGACCTCGCGCTCCTCGCTGGCGCTGGGGCTGCCCAAGGAGCGTCAGCCGCGGGGCACCTGGAACCTGGACATGATTCCCCTGGAGCGGGTGATGGCGCACGCGCGCCAGGTGCCCTCGGGCACCATCCTCGTCGTGCTGCGCGAGGACCTGCCGCTCAAGGCCACCCGGGTGACGCACCTGGGTTTCGTGGTGCAGAAGGGCAAGCGCACCTGGTTGCGGCATGCCCGGCGCGGCGTGGACGGCAACGGCCGCGTGGTGGACGAGGACCTGGAGACCTTCCTCGCGCGCAACGCGAAGTACGACAAGTGGCGGGTCTCCGGTGTGAGCCTCTACGAGCCTCGCCGCCCCCCCGAGACGGGCGGTGGCGAGCTCGTGCGCTCCCCGTGACGGCCTCGCTGCCCCCCTGCCGCTCAGTGGTAGACGTCTACCACTGATGTGCGACCAAGGGGCATAAGGTGCGCCTGGAGATTACAGGGTGCCAGGCGGGGGCGCGGTGGCCTCCGTCTCGAGCTCCTCTTCCTCGGCGGCGCGGGCGGCCTCGTCGGCGGTGGAGTCCAGCCGGGCCTTCTCCTGCGCCAGCAAGGTGAGGGCGCGCTGGAGGTGCTCCTCGCCGACCATGATCTCCCACCAGGGCTCCAGGGCGCCGGTGGTGAGCACGTCCACGGCGCCTCCTCGGCGCGGCCGGATGAAGACGGGGATGCGCTCGGCCTCCAGCACGCGCGAGTAGTCCTCGGCCGTGAGTGGATCATCCGCCGTCGTGGCCCGGACGAACTTGCGAGTGTCGCTCTCACTGGACAGCGGGATGTGGCGCTGGCGCATGGCCTCCGCGTCCACCAGCTCGCTGCCGGGACAGTCGGCGCACTCCTTCACGCCATCCTGGTATTCGGAACCGCACTGCATGCAGTACTTCATCGTGCCTCCCTCCAGGAACCACACCCTGGCAACCGGGCACGAGGTTAGCACGTGCCGGCTCAGTGCCTGGCTGCTTCCCCCAGGCTGCCGACGGCGGCTGACAAACGCTCGACATCAATGGGCTTGCGCAGCACCACGTCGCAGCAGCCAGCGTCCACATTCGTGTAGCCGGACACCAGGATGACGCCTGCCTTGGGTTGGCGGTGCTTGACCTCCTGTGCGAGCTCCGTTCCACACATACCGGGCAGCGACTCGTCCGTGACCACCACGTCGGGGTGGTCGTTCTCGAAAGCTTTCAGCCCCGACAGACCGTCGGATGCCGTGACGACATCGAAGTCCATCTCGAGCAGCTCCGCGAGAAGCTCCCGGCTGTCGCCGTCATCCTCGACCAGCAACACCTTGATTCGCTCTCCCATGCGACTGAGCAACCCAGGAGTCGTCCGGAAACATCCGCGCTTCTCCGGCGCTCCGCCCCTGGCCAGGAGAGCGGCCGAGGGAGCGGGCTCGATAACCGCTCACCGAATGTCACCAGGCTGTCCATCTTGAGGGTCCAAGGGAGGTGACGCCATGAAGGTGTTGATGCGAGGAGTCCATCTGACGTTGACGGACTCGTTGCGGGACTACGCCACGCAGCATCTGGTGGACCCCATCGCCAAGTTCATCGACGACGAGGCGACCGAGGTGGACATTGCGCTGGTGGACATCAATGGTCCCAAGGGGGGCGTTGACCAGGAGTGCCGGGTGACGGTGCGGATGCCGGGTTTCTCGGCCACGCACATCACGGAGACGGCGGAGACGATGTTCCAGGCGATCGACGCGGCGCGTGACCGGCTGGAGACCGCCATCAAGAGGATGCTGGAGAAGCGCCGGGATGTGAGCAGCCAGGGGCTTCCCCAGGACGTGCGCTTCTAGTGCGCAGGTGGAGCCCGGACCCCTCGCCTGGTGTCCGGGCTCCCAGGCGGACCTACCCGGATTCTTGCTGGCCCCGAGCGGTGGACGCTATAAGCGGACACTTCACCCCCCGGGCTAAAGGTCGGCGATGGTCCGCTTCAAGTTTTTCGTCTTCGCACTCTTGGTCCTCGGACTCGGTCTGGCGCATCTCCCCCTGGTGTCGGGACCGCTGAGCGCCCGGGCCACCGAGGATGCTTCCGCACCAGCCACGGCCGCCATTGCCGAGGTCTCTCGGGCTTTTGACGCGCGCCGGCTCGCGGTGCAGGGCCTGGCGCTGAAGCTCGCGGCGAGCCCGGACGTGGCCACCGCCGTGCAGCCCCAGGTGGTGCCGCTGCCCAAGGGCAAGGGCATCCGCATCGTGGAGCCGCCCACCGGCGAGCGCTTCGCCGCCCTGCGCACCGCCGCGAAGGAGCTGGTGCCCGAGTCGCTCGCGGGCTCGCTCGTCCTCGCGCTCGCCACCTCCGACGGCACCATGTACGCGCTTGCCGAGGGGGAGCCCGCCGCGGACGACAAGCTCGACGTGCAGGCGCTCTCGAAGGCTGGCGCCGAGGGCGTGCAGGTGGACGCGTTCGACGCGCCCCACGTCTTCTACTCCGTGCCGGTGCTGTGGAATCCCGAGGGCGGTCGCTCGCAGGTGGCCGTGACGCTGGTGGTGGGCGCTCCGCTGGTGGATGGCAAGGTGCTGGAGTCCGCGGCCCTGGCCTCCGGCGTCGCCGCGATCGCGCTGGTGCAGGGTGAGAAGGTGCTGGGCACCGCCGGTGCGCAGAAGGAGCTGGCCGACGAGGGCATCAAGGTTCTGCGCAAGGGTCAGTCCGGCCACGTGGTGCAGAGTGGCAGCGTGCGCGGGTGGCTGCCCCAGCTGCCGCAGGTGAAGCTGCCGCTGTTCACGTCCTTCGAGGACGTCAAGGGCGGTGAGGCTCCGCTCTCGGTGGGCTCGCGCCGGGCACTCGAGGGGGGCCTCGAGGTCGTGGCCGTCTCCAGCGTGCGTCCCTTCATGACGGCGCTGGCGGACTACCAGCAGATGGCCCTCTTCGGGTTGATGTGCCTGCTGGGCTTCTCCCTGGTGTGGATGTTGGTGATGGGCTCGGGCCGCGGCGCCTCGGCCGAGGCTCCCGCCAAGGAGAAGAAGGACAAGAAGAAGGGCAAGAAGGGTCAGGAGGAGGCCCCTGCGCCCGCCCAGGTCGCGGCGCCGCTGCCCGTGGCGCCCACGCAGGAGCCCCCTGTGCCCGGCCCGGACGACTTCCCCTTCCCGGCGTCTCCTGCCCGTGTTGCCCAGGCTGTGCCGGCCGCTGAGCCGAGTGGCGATGCGTTCCCGTTCCCGCCGCCGGTTCCGGGCTCGGACGCGTACGCGGCGGCCCCGGCTTCTGGCGGAGATGCGTACCCGTTCGCTTCGCCGCCTCCGGTCGTGGATCCGTACGGCTCGCCCACGGTTCCGGGCAAGGACCCGTTCGCCGCGCAGGCGGGGGCCGCGGATGCCTTCCCGTTTGCTAGCGGAGACGCGGGCGCGGGCGTGGCCACGGCGGAGGCCCGGCGCGGTGCGTTCGCCTTCGAGGACCAGCCGACGGCCGCCTACACGCTGCAGCAGGCGGCGGATCCGTTCGCCGCGGCCGCTGCCCAGGCGGGCCCTGCTCCGGCTTTCGGCGAGGACTCGCCTCCCGAGACGACCCGCGTGGCGGCCATCCCGCAGGAGCTGCTGGCGCGCTCGGCTCGTCCCAACACGGCCGAGGTTCCCCTCCCGCATCACCGCCCGGGTCACCCTGGCGTGGCCGCGCCTTCCTCGGCTCCTGGCACGCCGATGGCGGGCATGATGGGCATGCCGCCGCCGCCTCCTCCTCCCACGGGCAACAGCGCCATCGCCCTGAGCGAGGAGCATCACTTCCAGGACGTCTTCCGCGAGTTCGTCGTGACGCGCGAGCAGTGCGGAGAGCCCAACGACGGCCTGACCTACGACAAGTTCGTGGCCAAGCTGCGCAAGAACAAGGAGCAGCTCGTCCAGAAGTACGCGTGCAAGACGGTGCGCTTCCAGGTGTACGTGAAGGAGGGCAAGGCCGCCCTCAAGGCGACGCCCGTCAAGGACTGACGCGCCCGGCGCCGCACTGTTGTCTCCCGAGGGCTCCAGGTCTCCAGGACCTGGGGCCCTCTCTCTTTTCCTGCTACCTCTGGCGGCTTGCTCTCGAGGAGGTACGCATGAAGGTGGGCTTCATCGGTCTTGGCAACATGGGCCACCCCATGGCGAGGAACCTGCGCGCGGCGGGGCACGAGCTCTCCGTCTACAACCGCACGCGCGGAAAGGCCGAGCCGCTGCGCCAGCAAGGGGCCCGCGTCGCGGACTCGCCAGCGGACGCGGCTCGCGGGGCGGAGGTGGTCTTCTCCATGCTCTCGGATGACTCCGCCGTGGAGGACGCCGTCTTCGGTGACACGGGGCTGTTGGCCGGGCTGGGGCAGGGGGCCGTGCACGTCTCCTCGAGCACCATCTCGGTGGGGCTCTCGGAGCGGCTGGCCGAGGCCCATGTGAAGGCCGGGCAGCGGTACGTATCCGCGCCGGTGTTCGGCAGGCCGGAGGCGGCGGAGGCGAAGCAGCTCTGGGTGGTGGCCGCGGGCGCCAAGGCCGATGTGGAGCGGTGCCGGCCGCTGCTGGAGGCCCTCGGACGCGGGCTCTCGGTGCTCGGTGAGCGGGCGCCCTCGGCGAACGTGGTGAAGCTGTCGGGCAACTTCCTCATCGCCTCGATGATCGAAGCGCTCGGGGAGTCGTTCGCGCTGGCCCGCAAGTCAGGCGTCGAGCCGCAGGTATTCCTGGAGCTGTTCCAGGCGGTGTTCGCGCGCTCCCCCATCTTCGAGCGCTACGCGGTGCTCATCGCCAACGAGCAGTACGAGCCAGCGGGCTTCAAGATGCGGCTCGGGCTCAAGGACGTGAGGCTGGTGCTGGAGGCCGCTGGTGCGGCGGAAGTGCCAATGCCGCTGGCGAGCCTCCTGCACGACCACTACCTCGGCGGAGTAGCCCAGGGCAGGGGAGACCTGGACTGGTCGGCGCTCGGGGCCCTGGCGGCGGAGCGGGCGGGCCTCGACAAGAAGTGAGGCCGCGCTGGCTCAGGTGGACTCGGGTTCGTCACCCTCCGAGGGAGGCCTCGGTGTGCTCCCTCGGGCCGGACGCCTACGCCCGAGCGACGTCAGCTCCGGGCCCACGCCCAGGACGAAGGTGTTGCCGGGCGTGGTGCTCGCGCTGCCGAGCGTCTGCAGCATGCGCAGCTCGAGCAGCGACGGGTGCTCCTCCATCAGCCTCGCCGCGTTGGCCAGGTTGCGCAGGGCCGCGGACTCGCCGCGCGCCTTCTCCAGCATGGCCTGGGCCTCCTTCTTCGCCTTGAGCGACTCCGCGAAGGCGCGGCGCAGGTCCGCCGGCAGCATCACGTCCTTTACTTCCACTGCCTCCACCGAGAGTCCGAAGGCGCGCACCTCTCCGGCCACGCGCTCGCGCATCCGCTGGCCCAGGTCGACACGGCCTGCCGCCAGCTCCTCCAGCGGATGGCGGCCCACCTCCTCGCGCAGGGCGAGCTGCACGGCCAGGTAGAGCGCTTCCGTGAAGTTCTGCACGCGGTGCAGGGCCGGCTCGGGCTCGGCCACCGCGAAGCGCACGGCGAGGCTCACCTTGAGGCCCACCTGCTCCTGGCTGAGCACGTCCTGGCCGGGCACGGTGAGGTAGCGCTGGCGCATGTCCACCTGCTGCGTGCCGTGGCCCTGGCGCAGCACTCGATGGGCTCCGGGCGTCAGCGCGCGCACGAAGCGGCCCTGGCGGTAGAGCAGGGTGGTGAAGCCCTCGGGGACGACCACCTTGAGCACGAGCAGCTTGTAGGCCACCGCGCCCAGCACGAAGGCCACCACCAGCAGCGGGAAGAATCGGAATGTGTCCACCGGCCCCACCTCGTTCAGCGAAAGACGTCGGCTCCAGGAGCCCCGGCGGCGCGGCGGGGGTTCTTCACCCGCAGGGCCGTTCCGCACGGTGCACCTCGAGGGCGCTGGCTCCCGGAGCTTCCGTTGGGGAGTTGAACCCCGGCCTTTGCAGGCTTCCAGGAAGGGGAACCCCGATCCCAGGACACCCCCGGACCGATGTCCGCGGGCGCTGGAGAGGTCTCCCCACCGCACAGGGACGCACCTGTCCCCGTGGCCTGACCGCGATAATTTCCCCTCGCCCTCCGGGAGAGGGACGGGGTGAGGGTATCGGGTGAACCCGGGTTGAACCCCTTGCGCAAAAAGAGCGCCGCCCCCGTCTCCGGAAGCGGCGCTCCTGATGTCATCTCACCTCGGTGACGACGCCGGCGCCAATCGTCTTCCCACCCTCACGGATGGCGAAGCGCATGCCCGGCTCCACGCCGATGGGGCGCAGCAGCCGGAAGCCCACGCGGGCCCGGCCGCCCGGCTGCACGAGCCCCTCGTCCTTCACCTCGATCGTCCCCGTCACGTCCGTACTCCCGAAGAAGAACTGCGGCGTGTACCCGGTGCCGAACGCAGTGTGGCGGCCCCCCTCGCTGGCCGAGAGCACGTACAGCTCGGCCTCACCCGCGGCGTGCGGGTGGATGGAGCCCAGCGCGCAGAGCACCTGGCCGCGAGCCACCTCCTCGCGCTTGAGACCGCGCAGCAGCAACCCCACGTTCTCACCCGCGCGGGCCTCGGCGTGCTGGCGGTGGAAGGACTCGATGCTCGTGACCACCACCTCCCGCGTCTCCGCGCCGCCCAGCCCCACCAGCTCCACCGCCGCCCCCGCAGTGAGCACCCCGCGCTGGATGCGGCCCGTCACCACCGTGCCGCGCCCCGAGATGGTGAAGACGTCCTCGATGGGCATCAGGAACGGCGAGGTGTAGTCCCGCACCGGGTCCGGAATGTGCCTGTCGAGCGCGTCCACCAACTCACGGATGCAGCGGGTGGCCTCGTCCTCCACACGCCCGGCCATGACGGCCTCGAGCGCCTTGAGCGCCGAGCCCTTCACCATCGGCACGTCCGTGTAGCCGTGCGCCGCCATCAGCTCCTGCGTCTCGAGCTCCACCAGCCCGAGCAGCTCCGGGTCCGCCACGTCCACCTTGTTGATGAACACGACCATGCGCTCCACGCCCACCTGGCGGGCCAGGAGGATGTGCTCACGCGTCTGGGGCTGCGGCCCCTGCGAGCCGTCCACCAGCAGGATGGCGCCATCCATCTGGGAAGCGCCGGTGATCATGTTCTTCACGTAGTCCGCGTGACCGGGGCAGTCGATGTGGGCGTAATGACGCGTGGCCGACTCGTACTCGACGTGGGTGATGTTGATGGTGATGCCACGGGCCTTCTCCTCGGGCGCGCTGTCGATCTGGTCGTAGCCGAGGCCCTTACCGCCATGCATTGCGGCCATCACCTGAGTGAGGGCGGCGGTGAGGGTCGTCTTGCCGTGGTCCACGTGGCCGATGGTGCCAACGTTGACGTGCGTCTTGGTGCCCATGGGAGTTGCTCCTTGGTTGTGGGCCGGGCCGGCCCGGGTGAAGGCGCTGGAAAAAGAAAAACCCCTCGAGCCACGCGGGCCCGAGGGGTCGGACGGGGAAGGCGCTGTCGGCCTCAGCCGGTCAGAGCGCCACCTCGCGCCGCACACGCGGGTCTCGCGACGAGCGGGTCGCCGCTGAGACTGATGACGTGAGCGCGAAGGAGGTCATGGCCGTCGAAAGGAAAAAGGAGTTCTGGGGGGCACGGACGCACGGGCCGGAGAATCCTGACGGGGTGTCACGCTTTTCCGGCATCTGCCTATAGAGGGCACGGCGGTACGGACGAGGACACGATGCGGGTGGACGACAGCGCGCGGGAACAGCTCCGGCGGTGGATGGCTCGGCTCGCCGAGGGCGACCGGGACGCCTTCACTCCGGCCTTCGCTTGCCTCCAGCCGCTCCTGGAGCGCTTCTGTGCGCGGCTGCTGCCGTGCCGCGAAGACGCCGAGGACGCGGCGCAGGCGGCGCTGTTGAAGGTGTTTGCCCGAGCCTCGGAGTACGACGCGGCGCGCGAGGCCCTGCCGTGGGTGTTGGGCATCGCCGCCTATGAGTGCCGCACCGTGCTCAAGGCGCGGGCGCGGCGGCGCGAGGCTCCCGAGACGGAGGGCGTGGAGGTGGTGGATGGGGCCGCGGGGCCCGAGGCGCGGCTGCTCGTGGAGGACTTGCGGCACGCGCTGGCGGAGGTGATGGGCGGATTGCGGCCGGAGGATGTGGAGACCCTGGAGGCGGCCATGGGAGCGCGGGAGCGGCCCGCGATTCCTGGCGCCACTTTCCGCAAGCGGCTCGAGCGG
This sequence comes from Archangium lansingense, assembly GCF_026626635.1. GTDB lineage: Bacteria > Myxococcota > Myxococcia > Myxococcales > Myxococcaceae > Archangium > Archangium lansingense. The sequence goes on along the minus strand of NZ_JAPNKA010000001.1, from coordinate 9,692,754 downwards.
GCGCTCGGGCGGCTGCGCGAGGCCTGGAGGATGCGTCATGGTGTCGAGTGAGATGGTGCAGCTCCAGCGTCGTGCCCGCCGGGCCTATGAGTGGGGACGTCTGCGGGCCGCGATGCCCGGAGCCCTGTATGCGGTGGTGCTGACGGTGATGGCGGTCCTGCTCCAGCACGGCGTGAGGCCCTCGGTGCTCGTCTTGGGAGGCCTGCTGACGCTGCTGTGCCTCGGGTTGGGCTGGTGGGGGCGTCAGTGGGACCGGGCGGTGACTCCGGGCTTGATTGCGGGGCTCTTCCCGTTGCTGCTCCCCTTCGTGGTCAGCGGGGCGGGACACGTCTGCTACACCGGTGGCTGCCGGGCCTTCTGTCTCATGACCTGCGTGGGCGGAGGGCTGGCCGCCGGGGCCTTCCTGTCGCTCGCGGCGCTTCGGCTCTCCGAGGGACGTGCGCGCTTCATCTTCGCCTCGGGCACCGTGGCCACGCTCTGCGGGGCCCTGGGCTGTGTCCTCTACGGCCTGAGCGGAGTGCTTGGGCTGGTGGCCGGTCTGGCCCTCATCTCGACGCCCGTGCTCGTCCTGCGCCGGGCCTGAAGCACCCTTCAACCCTGGTCGTCACTGCCTGCCTGGACGTGTCTCCGGGTGGAAAGGAATCCTCATGTCTTCGCTCCTGTCCCTTCCCCTGGCGCTGCTGCTCCACGCGGCTCCCGCGGCTACTCCCGAGCCGGTGCTCTTCGCCCCGGGCGTGGTGTCCACCGGCAACGAGGAGTTCGGCATCACCTTCTCGCCGGATGGGCGCACGGTGGTGTTCAACCGGGCGGATCCCACGCGCTTCCAGTTCCAGCTGTTGATGACCTCCCAGTGGCGGGACGGCCGCTGGACGACTCCCGAGGTGCTGCCCTTCTCGGGCCGCTACCGGGACATCGACCCGGCCTTCTCTCCGGACGGCAAGCGGCTCTTCTTCGCCTCCGTGCGGCCCCAGTCCAAGGAGGAGGTGGTGCATGCCGACTTCGACATCTGGTTCGTCGAGCGCACCGACAAGGGCTGGGGAACACCGCGGCTGGCCGAGGGTCTCAACACCCCGGACACCGAGACGAACACCTCTGTGTCGCGCGAGGGAGCCGTCTACGTGACTCGCAGCCAGAAGGCCGGCAAGCGGCGCATCTACCGGCATGCGCCCCAGGCGTCGGGATGGGGCCCGGGCGAGCCACTGCCGGAGGTCATCAACTCGGGTCACGGGGATGGCAACCACTTCGTGGACGCGGACGAGCGCTACCTCATCTTCTCCTCGCAGCGGCCGGGAGGGGTGGCTCCGGATGGCTACGATCTGTACGTCAGTGAGCGGAAGGAGGGGCAGTGGGGCGTGCCGCGCAACCTCGGACAGGCGGTCAACCAGTTCGATGGGGGGCTTACCCCGACGGTGGTGCCTGCGCGGGGGACGCTCATCTACGCCCAGCGCCGGCCCTTCGTCACCACGCCGCCCGAGCGCCCGCTGACCACGAAGGAGTTCGCCACGAAGCTGGAGTCGCCGGGCAACGGAAATGGCGACTTCTACGAAGTGCGGCTCGCGGATGTGGGGCTGCCCGCGCCGGGCAGGTAGCGCGTGTGCTAAGGCTCCGCATGAACGACGCCGGGCGGGAGGCTCCCCTTGTCCAGATGCGTGGCCGTGCGGTGGATGTTGGCGCTCCTCTTCCTGCTCCCAGCCATGGCTCGCGCTGGGGAGGGGAGGCGCTGGGAGGATGTCCCCGAGGCGGCGGGTGGGAGCCCGGGACGGCTGCGGCTCGTGCAGGCACCGGTCGTGGACACCACGCCGAGGCTTCTCCCGGACCCCGTGCAGGTAGCGCCGCCCGTACATCCCTTGTGGCAGCGGTTGCTCGTCGAAGGGGGAGCGGGCGTGGGCACGGGCCTCGCGGGAGCACTCGTGGGCGTGGGGTTGTACATGCTCGGGAGCGGTCTCCAGCTCTTCGAGCCCGATGAAAGCCCCACGGTCCTTCCCTTCGCGCTCGCGGGGGCAGCCCTCGGCTTCCCGCTGGGCGTCTGGTGGGGGGGCGAGCTGATGGCGGGAGATGGGAGCCTGCTCGCGACAGTCGGCGGCACCGCCGTAGGGGGGCTCGCGGCGGTAGGACTGTGGGCTTTGTCTGAGCGCCCGCGCGAACCGTTCTCCAGCATCCTCAGGGGCGTGGCCATCCCCCTGCCGGTGGTGGGCGCCTTCCTGGGGTACGAGCTCTCCTCCAGCCACCGGAAGAAGGAGACGGGGCTCCAGGTGCAGCCAGCCGTCGTCCTCTCCTCTCAGCACCAGGCGCTGGTGCTGGCCGGTCGCTTCTGAGGGCTCACGAGCCGGAGGGGCGTAGGGCCCCCGATAGCGCAACGGACAGGACGAACGGACCCCGAGCCGGGTGGTTCTGACGGCGGCGTCGTGGTACCCCCAGGCCGTGAGCAACACTTTTGACCAGCTCGGCCTGTCCCCCGAGTCCCTCGAGGCTGTGCGCCGCGCTCGGTTCGAGCGGCCCACGCCCATTCAGTCGCAGGCCATTCCTCCGGCGCTCGCCGGCCGGGACGTCATCGGCTGCGCCGCCACGGGTACGGGGAAGACCGCCGCGTACGTGCTGCCGTTGGTGGATCGCTTCGCCGGCCGCAAGGGCACGTTAGGCCTGGTGCTGGCGCCCACTCGCGAGCTGGTGCAGCAGATTGCCGGGACGGTGGATTTCTTCGGCACCTCGCGAGGCGTCACGCACGCGGTGGTCATCGGCGGCGAGGACATGGCGGCACAGGCCGAGGCCTTGAAGCGGCGGCCCACGCTGGTGCTGGCCACGCCGGGGCGGCTGGTGGACCTGCTGGAGTCGCGAGTCGTGTCGTTCTCGCAGTTGGAGGCGCTGGTGCTCGACGAGGCGGACCGGATGCTGGACATGGGCTTCCAGCCGCAGCTCGAGTCCATCCTCGCGGCGCTGCCTCGGCGCCGGCAGACGCTGCTGTTCTCCGCGACGCTGGGGCCGGATGTGAGCCGCTTCGCCCGCGCGGAGCTGAACCGGCCGGTGCGCGTGGAGGTGACGCGCAGTGGGACGCCCGCCGAGCGTGCCGAGCAGCGGCTGTACGTGGTGAAGCCCGAGGAGAAGTCCGCGCTGTTGCTGACGCTGCTGGCTCGGGATGAGGCAACGGCGCTCATCTTCGTGAGGGCGAAGGAGCGGGCGGACAAGGTGCACAAGGCGCTGGAGCAGGCGGGGTACCGGAGCGGGGTGCTGCACGCGGACCGGACGCAGAGCCAGCGCAACCAGACGATGAAGGCCTTCCGGGAGGGCACGTACCGGTGCCTGGTGGCCACGGACATCGCGGCGCGAGGGCTGGACGTGGAGGACGTGGGGCACGTCATCAACTACGATCTGCCGCACGCGCCAGAGGACTACGTGCATCGCATTGGCCGCACGGCGCGTGCCTCCGCGAGCGGTGTGGCCTCGACGTTCGTCACGGCGAAGGACCGGCTGATGACCGAGCGCATCGAGCAGATCATGCGGGCAGGAATCCCCCGCGTCACCGTGCCGCGCGAGGACCCCGTCTTCAAGGCAGAGTGGGAGAGACACCAGGCCTCGCAGCGCGATCCGGGTCCGCCCCAGAAGGACCACGGCGTCTCCAATCGGGCCCCGGAGCAGGCGCCAGGCAGGCACGCGCTGTCGCACGGGAAGGGCCCGCGCTCGAAGCGGACGAAGGATTGAGCCTGCGTACCGAGGAGGGGAACAGACCTGTCAGGTCCCAGGTGTCTTCAGAGATGAGGTCGCTCCACCCCATGCCCTGAGTCCTTCATTGTCTCCTGCTCAAGACCCTCCACTGTGGGCATGGAGACAGGACGTGCCTGGTTGGTGCTCTCTCTAGGCGCAGAGCGCGAGTACGCAGGGAACGTGGGGTATGCCGATGAGCTGGATTCGGTCTACCGCTACGACAGCTTCGTTCCGAATCACCTGCAGGTGACAAAGGGGGATCTGCTGATCCTCTGCGATCGGAAGGCTGTCTTGGGCATCGCCAGGATCTCCAGGATTGCTTCCTTGGATGAGCCCAAGAAATTGAGGCGGTGTCCGGATTGCGGGATTGCGACCATCAAGGAGCGCAAGAAGAAGCGCCCGCGATTCAGGTGCTGGAATGGCCACGAGTTCGATGAGCCCAAGCCGGATGAGGTGCCGAGCGTCAAGTACGAGGCCTATTTCGATGGGGCGTTCCAAAGAGCCCCTGGGCACATCCCCGTGCAGGAGGTGCGCCGGGCCTGCCCAATCTACAACGCGCAGCTTTCTATGCAGAAGGTGGACCTGGCGCGTCTGGAGGGGCCGGCGAAGAGCGTGCTTCGATTGGCGGAGACATTGCCTGAAGCAATCCTGGGCCTCGGTCTCGTGGCGGAGGATTCTTCGGAAGAGCCGTATGTTCCCAATGAACGGGATGAAAGGAAGCGCATCGCACGCCAGATCCGCGAGCGTCGGGGTCAGGGTCCCTTCCGTCAGGGGCTTCGTGAACGCTTCGGCGACACCTGCTTGGTGACCCGGTGTAGGCTTCCGGACCTACTCGAGGCGGCGCACATCTCTCCCTATCGGGGTGAGAAGGACAACCATCCCTCGAATGGACTTTTGCTCCGTGCGGACATCCACACGCTCTTTGATCTGGACCTGCTCGGAATCAATCCAGAGACGCTCCAGATCAGTCTGCACCCCAGGTTGAGCGGCATGGGGTACGAAACTCTCGCAGGCGCTGTGCTTGCCTGTGATTTACAATTGCTGAGCAGGGATGCTCTGGAATTGCGCTGGAGGAGGTTCCAGGCCGGTTTGTCGAAGTAGCCTGAGCGGCACGATGAATCGTCACCGCTCCCGGGGCAGGGACAGGGTGAAACAGGCGCCCTGGCCGGGCTCGCCGCCCACGTCCAGCTTGCCGCCGTGCTCCTGGAGGATTCTCGCCGCGATCGCCAGTCCCAGGCCGGTGCCACCCTCCTTCGTCGTGAAGTAGGGCTCGAAGATGCGAGCGCGGTGCTCGGGTGGAATCCCCGGGCCGCTGTCCTGCACCTCCACCACCGCCTCGTGGTCGCTGCCCTTCACTCGCACGTGCAGCGCCCCGCCTCCCTTGGCCATCGCCTCCTCGGCGTTCTTCACCAGGTTCACCAGCACCTGCGTGAGCTGGTCCCTGTCCGCCTTCGCCACCACTCCTGGCTGCACCTCCGAGTGGATGCTGATGCCCTCGGGTGGTGAGGCGTAGAGCGACAGCACGTTCTGCGCCAGCTCTCCCAGGTCCACTGGCTCGAGCTGCGGCTTGGGCAAGCGCGCGAAGCGGCTGAACTCGTCCACAATCCGCTTCAGCCGATCCACCTCTTCCAGGATGACTCCCGCGCTGTCTCGGAAGAGCGCGGGGAAGCGCTCGTCCTGCGCGTCCTGCACCGCCATCAGCGTCTCCAGCGACATGCGGATGGGCGTCAGCGGGTTTTTGATCTCATGCGCCAGCCGCCTCGCCACCTCTTGCCACGCGGCCACGCGCTCGGTGGCCACCAGCCGCTCGGTGGTCGAGCGCAGCTCCGTCGTCATGTGGTTGAACGTCTTCACCAGCTCGCCCACCTCGCCCGTGGCCTTCACCTGCACCTGCACGTCCAGCGCGCCCTCTCCCACGCGCCTTGCGCCCGAGGTGAGTGCCTCCACCGGCTGGGTGATGCGCCGGGACATCATCAGCCCCAGCAGCACCGCGAAGCTCAGCCCCAGTCCGGCCAGCAGCAGGAAGGAGCGGAACACGCCGACCGTGGCCTCCCGCTCGGCCGCGCGGCTGAAGACGAGCCGCACCGTCGCAGCCTCTCCCAATGGCAGCACCCGCGACACCGTGGGCGGCGTGACGCTCCCCGCCTTGGCCACCACCGAGTCCCCGGACAGCAGCGACACCTCCGCCCCAGTGAGCCTCGACAGGTGCGCCGCCAATCCCTGGTCCAGCAGCACCCCGCCCACCACCCACAGCCGCGAGTCCCCGTAATCCACCGGCCTCGCGGTGACGAGCGCGGGCACCTCGCGCAGGCCCTGGTCTCCTCGCACCGATACCTTCACCGGCACGGGCTTGGAGGACTTCTCCCTCGTCACCCCGAAGAGGGCCGGATCCGGGTCTCCCCGGCGCGCGGGCAGGTGTCCGGAGGACAGCGTGGTGCCCTTGCGGTCGAAGAGGGACAGCACCGTGAGGCCCCGGCTCTTCATCAGTGGCTGGGCGGTGTCCGCACGGATGGCGCGGGCGGGGGACTCGCGGGCCTCGCGCGCCAGGTCCTCCATGGCGGGGCTCTCCACCAACTCCTCCACGGCTCGGCGCGCGTTGGCGGCGGCTCGCTCGAGGGCCTCCTGCGCGGAGGCAGTGGCGCCGTCCATGCGTGCGTCCAGCCCGCGCGACAGCGTGGCGCGCAGCTCCGTCAGGGTGAAGGGCACCATCACCGCCAGCGGCACCAGTGCCAGCAGGGCGAAGGCGAGCGCCAGCCTCGTCCTCAGTCTCATCTCCGGGCTCCCGGGACACCCGTCACTGCAGGTTGCAGCCAGGCGCCGTCCAGCATGGGCAGCCCCTGGGCGTCGAAGGCGAGGCCTCCCACCTCCGGTGCTGCCCGCAGCGCCAGCCCCTGCGCGTACAGGGGCAGCAGCGGTACAGACGGGGCGAGTGCCAGGGCCCGCTCTCGTGCTCTCGCATCTCGCGCCGCAGCGTCGGGCAAGGCACCGATGCGCGGCAGCTCCACCCCGAGCAGATCCTTCCGGCCCGCGGCGTCCAGCACCACGGCCAGGGCCGGGCCGGGCACAGGCGGCAGCAGCAGCGAGTGGAGCATCAGCTCGTACTCTCCCCGAGCCCAGCGGGCGCGCAGCTCGGCGCGCGGCAGGGACTCCAGGGCCACGGCGTAACCCCGGTCGTGCAGCCTTACCTGGATGCGCTCGGCCACCGCGCGCTGGTCCTCGCTGCCCGCGTCGTAGAGGAGCGTCACCTTGCGTCCGGCCTGGGATGCGGGAGTCGGTGTGGGGCGGGCCTCCGGGGACTGCGGGAGGAGCGCGGGGGGCAGCAGGTTCGGCATGGGCACGGCCGGCCCGCGCACGAAGAGGCGCGTGAGGTCCTCGCGGTCGAGCGCACTCTCCACCGCTTGCCGGAAGTCCGCGGGCACGCGCCGTGGAGACCAGGCCAGGTAGGTGGCGTACAGCGCCGCGCCGGAGGGAGTACCTGCCTCGGCGAGCACGCCGAGCGCCACCTGGGCCTGCTGCGTCGACCACAAACGCGAGAGGCCGCGCTCATCGGTGGGCAGCAGACGCAGTTTGTCCAGGTACGGCCGGCCCTGGCCCCATGCAAGCCGCGCTTCCACGTTGTTGGCGCTGACAGCGGAGAACGGGCCGAGCGCAGCGGGGACAGAGCGCGGCAGGGCGAGCGCGGGGTGGCACAGCGCGCGCTCCAGGTCCGGCCAGGGGAAGCCGAGCGCCAGCTCCAGGGTGTCGCCCGTGGCGGAGAGTTGCCGCCCCTCGCCGCGCAGCGGGAAGAGGAGGGCACGGTAGGGAGAGGGGGCCTCGGTGCCGGCGAGCCGAGCCCAGGCCCGGGCGAGCGCGGTGGCCTGCGCAGGGGAGGGCAGGGCGAGGCGCACCACTTGCGGAGAGGGACGGGACAGCTCACGGGCGAGCGCGGTTGCGAGGTGCCCGTCCGGGGCCAGTTTGCAGGCGGGCCGGGAGAGCAACCCGAGCAGTGTGGCCTCGAGAGGGCTGTCAGCGAGGGTCGGCTCACCGGGCTCGGCGGGGCCGGCGTGGGCGACGCGCAGCTCGCCTCCGTAGGGAATGCGGCCGGCGGCGAGCGACGGCGTGGCCCCGAGCAGGAGGAGGCTGGCGAGGGCGTAGCGGAGCGTCATGGCGCACCCTGGCGCAGGAGGAAGAGCTCGCCGGTGCCGTCCGGCTTCGTGAGGCCCACCACCACCTCGCGGCGCTTGTCCCCGTCCAGGTTGGCCGTCACCACGTACAGGGCGCGGCCCGCGGGCAGAGGTCCCTGCCAGAGGGGCTCATGGGCGGTGGGGTCGCTCCCGTTCGTCTTGAAGACGCGCAGGACGTCCGGCGACGGTTGGAGCTCGGGTGAGGTGGTGAGCAGCTCCGGCGTCCCATCCCCGTCCAGGTCACCGAGCGCGCTGCCGGCGCCGAGGCCGGAGATGGGCACGGCGGCCACCGAGGGCCGGGCGAAGAAGGAAGCCGAGCCATCCGGGTGGACGAAGAGCAGGCGGGAGTTGGCGGAGCTGAAGGTGGTGAAGCGGGCCGCCACGCTCGCAAGCCGCTGCTCCCCGTTGTTGCCCAGCTTCACCTCGGGCGCGAAGGCCGTCTGACCCGGGACGAAGCTACCGCGCGCGTCCGGGCCCAGGGGCACGGCCTCGAGCCGGGACACCCCTCGCAGCGCGCCGTTCTCCAGCGTGAGCACCTCGCCATGGGCGAAGCGGGTGGACCAGGCGGCGAGACGCGGCGGACCGGAGAGGATGGCGAGCGCGCCAAAGGGCTCGCGGGTAGGGGCGGGGCCGGGGGGCAGCATGTCCAGAGAGCGCTCCGCGATGAGGCTCCCGTCTGCGGCGAAGACATGCACGGAGTGCGCGGTGAGCGCGGCCACCTCGTCCTTGCCGTCCCCATCGAGGTCCCCGGCAGCGAGCGCGGCGGGAGGGGAGGGCAGGCGCGCCAGCACGGCACCCAGCAGGCGCAGGGGACGCGGCTCCTCGGGTGTCGGGGTGGGCGTGCGTGGGGTCTCCACGGCGGCGAGCGCGAGTGCCGCGGCATCCGCCTCCACGGCCTGGACGATAGCGGCTGCGGGCGAAGGGGCACGGGTGGCAGTACGGCCGGACCAGAAGTTCACCCAGGTGCTGAACGCATCGCCGCGGGCGCGCAGCTCTCCGGCCTCCACGCTCAGGCTGAGCCGCACCAGCGCGCGGGCATCCTGCTCACGGGCGAGGGCCTCGGCAGCCTCGGGGGAGGGCGCTTCCAGCACCACGGGGGCGAGCCCGGCGGAGGCCAGGCGTGAGGTGAGCAGCGTTCCGAAGGCGCGCCGCAGCTCGGGTGTTCCGCCGGAGAGGTGGAGGGCAACGGGGGGCTCGGGCTTCATTGCCCGCACGTCCGTGGCCACCGCCTGGGCAAGCCGCTCGAGGGCGGGCGTGGCCGGGGTGGACGGAGCAGCCTGCGTGGCCGGTGGCGGTGGAGTCTGGGCGGCCGGAGCGGGCAGCGCGGCCAGCAGGAGGGCGGCGGCGAGGGCCCGGCTCACAGACCCCCCCGGCTACCTTCCTGGAGGAAGAAGTCGCTCGGGCTGACGTGGCCGGGCGGGGGCGCCTCGGCGGTGGGCTGGGTTCCATCGAGGAAGGACTCGAGCCGGCCAGGCACGGAGTTGCCCGCGAGCAGGCCAGTGACGGGATCGATGCGCACCTGCACCACGCCCGGGGGCACCTCGAACTCGCGCGAGGGCAGGCCCTCGTGGGCGGCGCGCATGAAGTCCAGCCAGATGGGGAGGGGCGCGCGGCCACCCGTCTCGGAGCTGCCCAGGGGAGAGTGGTCGTCGAAGCCCACCCACGCGCTGGCGACCCAGTCCGCGGTGTAGCCGGAGAACCAGGTGTCGCGGTTCTCGCTGGCGGTGCCCGTCTTGCCGGCGGCGGGGCGGTTGAGCTCCGTCACCGCGCGGGCCGTTCCCTCCTCCACCACGCTGCGCATCAGCGAGGTGGTGAGGTAGGCCACCGCCGGGGGCAGCGTCTCCTCGAAGGCCGGCTGGTGCTCCTCCATCACCTTGCCCTGCGCGTCCGTCACCTTGAGGATCATCAGCGGCTCGGCGTAGCGGCCGTTGGCCTGCAGGGTGGCGTAGGCGTTGGCGGCCTCCAGCATGGTGACCTCGCCGGTGCCCAGGGCCAGGGTGAGGTTCTCCGGCAGCTCCGAGCGGATGCCGGCGCGGCGGGCGAAGTCGATGGCGGTCGCGGGGGTGATGGCCTCGATGAGGCGCACGGACACGGTGTTCTTGGACTTGGTGAGCGCCTGGCGCAGCGTCATGGGGCCGTCGAAGGCGCGGTCGTAGTTCTGCGGCTTCCACGTCTTGCCGGTGTACGGGTCGCGGATGGCCTCGGGAGCGTCGTTCACCGTGCTGATGGGGGTGTAGCGTCCGCTGCCGAGCGCGGCGCCATAGAGGAAGGGCTTGAAGGACGAGCCGGGCTGGCGCTTCGCCTGGGTGGCGCGGTTGAAGGGCGAGGTCGCGAAGTCGTAGCCGCCCACCAGCGCCACCACATTGCGGTTGCGCGGGTTGATGACGACGAGGCCGCCCTGAACGATGGGCACCTGGTCCAGCGTGGCCTCGAGCAGCGCGGGGGCGGGCGTGACGCGCGTGACACGCACCCGGACGATGTCGCCGGGCTTCATCACGTCGGACATCTTCGAGGGAGCGCTCTTGCCCTTGATGCGCGCCCAGGTGACGGTGGAGAAGGGAATCTCCGCGGCGCGGCCCACCAGGTCCACGCGGGCCTTCTTGCCGGTGTCATCCACCTGGGTGACGACGCCGGCCACGCGCAGGCCCTCCTTGAGGGGCTGCAACTGCACGGCGAGCGCGAGCTTTTCGTCGGCGGAGAGCCGGGCCTCCTCCTCCTGCTCGGTTTCGGTGACCACCACGGGCGTCAGCTCGGCCGGAGTGGGGAGGGCGCTGGACTGGGCGAGCGAGGAGAGGTCGGCCACGTAGGCGCCTTCCTTCTGGCGCCGGCCGGCCTCTTCGATCTGCTTGGCGATGAGGGGCTTGAGCTGCTCGAAGCGCGCGGGCTCCAACGTGCCAACGGGGCCGCGGTAGCCCTGGCGCCGGTCCACGGCCTCGAGTCCCTTGCGCACCGACTCGTCGGCGATGGCCTGGAGCTTCGGGTCCATGGCGATGTCCACGCGCAGGCCCCCGGTGAGCACGGCGTCACCGCCGTACCGGGCCACGAGCGTGCGGCGGATCTCCTCCGCGTAGTAGGGGCCCACCTCGGCAGGAGGCCGCGGGGCAAGGACGATGGGCTTGTCCATCTCCTTCTCCACCAGCTCCCTGGGAACGAAGCCCTGCCCGGCCATCTGCCCCAGCACGTACTGCTGGCGCTGCTTGGCCTTGACGATGTTCTTCTCCGGGTTGATGCGGTTGGGCGACTGCACCGTGCCCGCGAGCACCGCGGCCTCGCCGATGGTCAGGCTCTTGGCATGCTTGCCGAAGTAGTAGAGCGCGGCCTCCTCGATGCCGTCGCGACCCTGCCCGTAGTAGGACTGGTTGATGTAGAGGCCGAGGATCTGATCCTTGGTGAGGGCCTGCTCCACGCGCGGGGTGAGGATCCACTCGCGAATCTTGCGCGAGAGGCTGCGCTCGGGCGTCAGGAGCATGTTCTTCACCACCTGCTGCGTGATGGTGGAGGCGCCGGACTTGCGGCTGTTGGGGATGAGGTTCTTCACCGCGGCGCGGACGATGCCGAAGAAGTCGAGGCCCTCGTGCTTGTAGAAGTCGGCGTCCTCGGCGGCGAGGAAGGCGTTGCGCACGTGGGGCGGCAGGTCCTTGATGTCCACCACGGTGCGGCGGCCCTGGGGCATGAAGAACTCGGTGCACACGGAGCCGTCTGCGCACTGCACCTTGGTGACCTGGGGCAGGCGGTAGTTGCGCAGCGCCTCCACCGAGGGCAAATCCCGGCTGTAGTAGAGGTAGACGCCGAAGACGGTGAGCACGAGGAGCACGAGGCCCACGGCGGCGAGCACGAGGAGTCGCTTCGTCCAGAGCCACAGCCGGGCGCCCAGGCTGGGCCGGGCCGGAGGAGCCGGAGGGGTGGCGGGAGGAAGAGGGGAGGGCTGGAAGCTCATCTCGCGGGCCGGGTTCATGGGACGACGCGGGGACAACAAAAGGTGGGCGACGTTAAACCGCCGGGCGGAGAACCGGAATGGGTTGGTGGCCCGCCGGGCGGGGGGGCTTCGCGAGACACCCGAGAGCCCCGGCTATTCCGGGCACCCCGGAGACGTGCGGTCCCCGAGGAGCGCTTGGAGGTCGACGGAGGCGCGGGCCTCGCGATTCAGCCGCTGGAGGTTGAGGCGGGCCTTGAGGTCCCCCGGCGACAGGCGCGTAGCGGTATCGAAGGCCATGCGGGCCTCTTCGTAGCGGCCAAGGCGCTCATAAGCGAGGCCCAGGTTGTTGTGGACGTAGCCCACGTGGGGGAGCAGGTAGGCGGCCTGGGCGAGCGCCTCGGCGGCCAGCGCGTCCTGGCCGGTCTGCAGGTAGGTGAGCCCGAGGTTGTTGAGGGCATACCCATGGTACGGGTCGAGGTGCACGGCCTGTCGGAAGCGGATGATGGCCTCGGTGGCCTGGCCGGCGGACAGGTGGATGCGGCCGAGCACCTGGTAGACCTCGGGGTACTCGGGGTCGAGCTCGAGCGCGGACTCGGCGGCTCGGAAGGCGCCCTCGGTGTCGCCCAGCTCCAGCAGGAGGCGGGCCTGCTGGACAAGGGGCTCGGGGCCATCGGGGAAGAGGACCGCGAGCTCGCGGTAGGCGTCGGCGGCGAGCTGCTTCTGGCCGGACAGGCGGGCGATCAGGATGAGGGCGTCGAGGGCCTGCTCGGCGGCGTCGACATCATCGGCGGCGTCGTGGACGGCGCGACGGGCCTCGGTGAGGGCACCGGAGAGGTCACCCTCCTCGCGCAAAGCGCGGGCGCGCTCGAGGTGAGCCACCGGATAGAGGTGGGGCTCGTGGGGGAGCGAGATGGAGTCCGCGGGCTCGGCGGGGATGAGCTCCTCAGGCTGAGGATGGGCCTCCTCTGGCATCTGGGGCGGAGGGGGGAGCCCGGCCGTCTCGGGCAGGGCCTCGCCCGGCGAGGGGAGCGAGGGCGGGGCGAGAAGGGCGACCTCGGTGGTGGGCTCGCCGGAGGGGCGCACGCGGTTGTCGAGGCGGTTGGCGGTGGACGGGAGCAGCGCATGGGGCCGCCGGAGCTGGCTGACGTCGCAGGCGGTGAGGGAGAGGGCGGCGAAGCAGGCGGACAGGATGGTATTCCTCATGGTGCGGCTCCTTGTCGGGAGGAGCCCATTGCGATGCCCGTGCCAGCCCTGCTCCAGACTCCCTCTCCCTCTGGGAGAGGGTGGGGGTGAGGGTCTACGAGGACGCCTCCCTGCTCCCCGGACGGGTTCCCTGCGGCCGGTGGGCCACACCGAGGAATCCAGGGGCCAAAAGGCTCAGGTGCCACAGCGCGCTACAGGACCCCTGAGGGTGTGCCTGGAAGGCGGAGGGAAAAACCGTGGCGGGGTGAGAAGTGACGTGCGACGTTGGGCGAGATGAAGATCGCTGCCTGGAACGTGAACTCGGTCCGCGCCCGGCTGGACCGGCTGGTGGACTGGCTGAAGAGTGCTCAACCGGACGTGGTGTGCCTGCAGGAGCTGAAGTGCCAGGACGCCGAGTTCCCGATGGAGGCCGTGCGGGAGGTGGGCTACCACGCCGCGGTGCATGGCCAGAAGACGTACAACGGGGTGGCCATCCTGGCGAAGACGGAGCCCACGGATGTGGTGCGCGGCCTGTCGGATGGGGTGGATGACACGCACTCGAGGCTGATCGCGGCGACGGTGAATGGGGTGCGGGTGGTGAGCGCGTACGCGCCGAACGGGCAGTCGGTGGGCTCGGAGCAGTACGAGTACAAACTGCAGTGGTACGGGCGGCTGCGGCGCTACCTGGACACGCGGCAGAAGCCGAGCGAGCCGCTGGTGCTGTGCGGTGACTGGAACGTGGCGCCGGCGGACATCGACGTGTGGGATCCGGCGCTGTGGCAGGGTCAGACGCTCTGCACGGACAAGGAGCGGAAGGCGCTCGAGCACCTGTGCGCGTTCGGGCTGACGGACACGTTCCGCAAGCTGTACCCGGCGGAGCAGAAGTTCAGCTGGTGGGACTACCGGATGCTGGCGTTCCCGAAGAACCAGGGACTGCGCATCGACCACATCTTCGCGACGGCGCCGCTAGTGGAGCGGCTGGTGTCGGCGGGCGTGGACCGTGACGCGCGCAAGGGCAAGCAGCCCTCGGACCACGCGCCGGTGTGGGCCGAGTTCAAGGGGAGCTAGTAGCCAGGGCAAGGACCTGGCGTACGTGCCGCCAGCACAAGGGGTGCGCTTCATTTGGCAGCCCCTGAGACTGCCCGTGCAGCCTGAGAGGATGGCCCCGGTATGGGGGCCAGGGCAGGCGAGTGCCGCATGCGGGCCGCACGGTCTCTACACCAGTAAGGGGGCTCCTGTCCCTCCTATGGGGATGCGCCCCAAACTCCCCTACACTTGCCGCACGGCAACAGGGGATGTTCATGAAGCTCGCAAAGTATTGGGTGGTGGTCCTCGCGGTATGGGTGTCCGCAGGAGCCTGGGCGCTGGAGGGCGGAACGATTCGAGGCACGGTGTACGTTGCCGGCAACGAGCCGCTACCGGAGGCCCAGGTGGTGGTGGTTGGCACGGACCTGGTCGCCACCACCAACGGCGAGGGAAAGTTCGAGCTCCGCAACGTCCCCGCCGCCAGGCAGGAGCTGAAGGTCTCCTTCCCGGGCTATCGCGACAGCACCCGCTCCGTGACGGTGATGGCGGGGCAGGTGGTCTCGCTCGAGGCGGACCTGGAGCTCGATGAGAAGTTCGGCGAGGAGATCATCGTCACTGGCTCGAAGTTCGGGGAGAAGCGGCTCGAGTCCCCGGTCGCGGTGGAGACGGTCGGGGCGAAGACGATCCAGCAGGCCGGAGGGGTCTCGTTCATGACGGCGCTCTCGGCGATGAAGGGCGTCGACTACGTGGACAATGGCATCAACGAGAAGCGCATCTCCACGCGCGGCTTCAACAACCAGTTCAACTCCCGCATGCTCTCCCTGGTGGATGGCCGGCTGGCGCAGATGCCCATCAACGGCCTGCCGCTGGGTGGTCAGCTCCCCACGCCCAGCCTCGACGTCAAGTCAGTGGAGGTGGTGGTAGGGCCGGCGTCCGCGCTCTATGGCGCCAATGCCCATACCGGTGTTCTCAACGTCCTTACCAAGTCCCCCTGGGACGACTCGGGCGTCTCGGCGGTGCTGCGCGGCGGCAGCCAGGAGCTTCTGGACGGGTCCGTACGCGTGGCGGGCACCATCAACAAGGACTTCGGCTACAAGTTCAACGGGGAGCTCTTTCGCGGCCTGGACTTCGCGCCCGACCGGGACCTGCCCTCCCACTACTTTGGCAGCCCCCGGCTCCCGCTCGTCTTCGAAGGCGACTTGATGGGGCAGTACGAGACCCGCACGGCCAAGGCAGAGGGCTACCTCTACTACCGGGCTGGTGACTGGAACTTCAAGGGGGGCTATGGCTTCTCGATTCATGATGGCGTGCTGACCACCAATGCGGGCCGCACGCACCTGCGCGGCTGGCAGGTGCACACCCAGACCGTGTCCGCCAGCAACCCCAACTGGTTCGCCCAGGTGTCCCGCACCTCGAGCGAGGCGGGTAACAGTTACCAGTTGGAGCGGCTGGCGGGAGTGCTCCAGGCCAGCGGTGGCCCTCCGAGCGACCCGGCCTCGCTGGAGGGGCTTCGGGAGCAGCTCAAGTTCATTGACCACAGTCAGATCATCGACTCAGAGGTCCAGTACCAGAACACGTTTGGAGGGGTGAAGCTCGTCACCGGCCTCCAGCTGCGCCAGTACAACCCGAGCACCGAGGGGACGTCCCTCTCCGACGGGGGTGGCAATCGTCTGAGCGCCACGGAGTTCGGTGGCTATGTGCAGGCAGATACCTCGCTGCTCCGAGATACGCTGCGGCTGGTAGCGGCCGCGCGGCTCGATGCCCATTCCAACTACACGCCGCAGTTCAGCCCCAAGGCCGCGGTGGTCTACAGCCTGACCCGGACCCAGCATCTGCGCGTGGGCTACAACCGCGCGTTCAAGAGCCCCAGCCTCATCGAGAACTTCATGCTCATCAACAACAGCTTGGTGGGCAATCGGACTGGTTTCTTCATCCGGGACGCGGAAGGGAACCTGCTATCGGAGATCCGGCCGCTGGTGCCAGAGCAGGTGGACTCGGTGGAGCTGGGCTACAAGGCGACCTTCTTCAACCGGCTCTTGGTGGATGTCGTCGGCTACCACTCCTGGTACCGAAACTTCATCAGTGCGCTGACCCCGCGGGCCAATCCCACGCAGGGCACCTTCGCCTTCTACCCGGATGGCCGGCCGGTGGCGGAGGGGACTCCCGCGCAGGGCAGCCTCTCCACCTTTTCCAACTTCGGCCGCTCGCGCGTGGCGGGGCTCGATGTCGGGGCAGAGTACCTGCTCACCCCGCACCTCCTCCTCAACGGCAGCGTCTCGTACATCCGGCTGCTCAGCTTCCAGAACACGGGTCCAACGCAGAAGGCGCTCTTGCTGAACGTGCCGGATCTGAAGCTCAAGGCCTCCATCACCCTGCAGGACCTGGTGGTGAAGAACTCGTTCGTGCGGCTCTTCGGTCGCTACCAGTCGGCCCATGCGTTCTCCGCGGGCCGGTGGGACAGCTCCCTGTTCTTCCAGGACGGGAAGGTCCCGGCGCGCTTCGTGGCGGACCTCGGGCTCGGCTACACCTTCGACAACGGCCTGGCGGTGAGCGCCCACGTCTTCAACCTCCTCGATGACAAGGGCGTGGAGGTTCTCGGTGCGGCGCCCACCAGGCGCTCCGGCTTCGTCCAGCTCGCGTACAACTACCAGGGGCTTGACTTCTAAGCCCCCGGACATGGTTTCTGTCCACGGTGGATGGGTGGGGGTCCACGAGGCTCTTCGACTGGTTGCAGTGCAAAGAGCAGAGCGGCTTCCGGGCGCGAACTCGCGCAACTGGTCCGATGGTCGGACCAGTTGGAACAGCTCGCGGCCGGAAGGTGCAGCGCGCCAACGCCCCCTCGTCATCGCCAGCGGCTCCTGGCGAGGAGTGGACAGTATCTATGTCCGGAGGCTTAGCGCTCGCCAGCGGCTCGAGGTTCGAGTGTGTCGAACCACCGGCGCGCTTCGATGTGACAGGGCGTGACGGCGTTCTGATGATCCAGGGCCCCCACGCTGACGATCGCGACGTCCGCTCCGAGCTCCTTCATCCGCCCCTCCGCGATGACCGCGTTCTGGAAGGGCACGTCCAGGTCCGCCTCGCCATGACAGAGCCGGACGGGCTCGTGGGGCCGCCAGTCGTAGAGATCATTCTCCCGGGCTGCCCGCCGGAGCGGGTGGGCCGGGTCGTCGCGGAGCGCGGCGAAGTACTCTGGAGTCAGCAGCGCCTCGGGCGTGGCGGGGAGCTTCTCCAGGACCTCTTCGAAGCCGTGCGTCCTGTCGAAGAGCCGCTCCACCAGGGGGGCATCCCGGAAGACGTCGCTCGGGCTCGCGAAGAGATCGTAGACGCGGTTGTAGCCCAGGAGGATGTACGCGAGGTACAGCGACGAGGCGAGCTGGGGTTGCCGCAGCACCGCGTCGAGGCTGGTCCGTGAGAGATCATACGGCCCCCCCATGGGCATGGCGGCGCTCACCGGGAGCTCCTCGGCGTGCTGCGCCTGGAGCGCCTTCGACAGGGCCATCGTCGCGTGACCACCCTGCGAGTAGCCGGTGAGGTACAGCCGGTCGCTCAGCGGGATGCCCATGGCGCGCGCGACGTGGTGCGCCGCGCGGATCATGTCGATGCTCGCGTTCGCCTCGCTGGTGGCGTGCAGGTACGGGTGGATGCCCTTGCGCTCGGAAGCGCCCAGGCCGAGGTAGTCCGAGGCACAGACCGCGTATCCTCCCCCCGAGAAGAACAGGGCCATGAAGGCAGCGAAGTCCGAGTCGCCCCCCGTCGGGACGGCACCGTCCGCCACCTCCGTTCCGTGTTGGTAGCTGATGAGGGGCACGGCCTCCTTGCCATCGAGCGGCAGGCAGACGATCCCAGAGGCAAGTGTGGGGCGCTCCTCGAGGTCCACCGTCTCGTAGGTCACCTCGAGGCACTCGACCCCATGCTCGATGGGAGGAATGTCCTTCAGCTCGGGAATCCTCGCGCGGCTCGTCTCGATGTCGGCTCGTGCGTAGCGTTCCACTGTCTCCGCGAGGACCACGCGTCCCCGGCCCTCGCCGAGCTCCGTGAATCGATGGGATGGCCCGCAGGCGCTCATCAACCATCCCAGGACAACCACTCCTCCCAACATTCTCGTGCTGTGAAACCCGAACACGTTGCTTCCTCTCTTCCGTCGCGGCCTCCGGCCAGGTGCTCCGCTCGAGACACAGAGTGCAATCGTGTGCGGCTCACCGCATCGGGCTCGGGGAGGATTCTTCACTCCGTCCTCAGACCGAGGTCCGATCCGCCGGTAGGATGAGCCCCGTGCCTTCGAAGCTCCACATCCTCCTCGCGGACGATCATGCGGTGGTGCGCATGGGCGTGCGCGCCTTGCTCCAGACGCAGCCCGACTTCGAGGTCGTCGGGGAGGCGGAATCGGGCGATGCGGCGGTTGCACTCGCGGCGCGTCACACGCCAGACGTGGTGCTCCTGGACCTGCTGATGCCCGGGCTCTCCGGAGTGGAGGCCACGAAACGCCTCAAGCAGGTGAGCCCGCGCTCGCAGGTGCTGATCCTCACCTCGTTCCACGACGACGAGCACGTCCTGCCCTCGCTGCGTGCGGGGGCCCTGTCCTACCTGCTCAAGAGTGCGTCCCCCGACGAGCTCCTCCAGGCGATCCGGAAGGCCGCACGCGGAGAGGCGGTGCTGGCCGCGCCCATCGCCAGTCAGGTGGTGCGTGCGCTCCAGCAGCCGTCCAGCCCTCCTCCGCGGTCAGGGCCACTCGAGGAGCTCAGCGAGCGCGAGGCCCAGGTCCTGCGGCTGCTCGCGGAGGGGGCCGCCAACGCGGAGATCGCCCGGCGGCTGTTCATCAGCGAGAAGACGGTGAAGTCCCACGTCAGCAGCATCCTGGGGAAGCTGGCGGTGACGGACCGCACCCAGGCCGCTGCCCTGGCCTGGCGTGAGGGGCTCATGACTGCTTCCAGAGGCCGTGGGGACTGAGTGTCTGCGGCTGCTGCCCGGCTTCGGCCCGTATCTCGAACAGGACCTGGATGCGGACGCCACCGTGCGCGCCTGAAGACAGGGTGAAGCTTCCGCCCGGCAGGCGCTCCGCGCGCTCACGCATCGAGCGGAGCCCCATGCCGGCGCCAACCGCCCCGGACAGCCCCCGGCCGTTATCTTCGATCGCCAGCTCGCAGAGACGAGTGCCTCGGGCGCGGAGCGCGAGCGTCACCCGGCGGGCGCCGCTGTGCCGGGCGACGTTGGAGAGTGCCTCCGACACGATGCACATGAGCTCCTGCGTGACTTCGGTAGGGAGCGGCAGTTCCTGCACGTCGCCCCCGGCGTCGACGGAGATTCCCTCCCGCCGCGACCACTCCTCGAGGAGGACTCGGAGCTGCTCGGCCCATGGCGCGTCGGGGAAGCTGGGCCGGAGCATGTGCAGCGTGGCCATGAGCTCGTTCTGTGACTGCTGCACGAGCGAGGAGGCCTGTTCCACGCAATGGGCAGCGCGGGCCGGTTCTCCCGGGAGCAACGCGCGCGCCGCCCCGAGCTGCATCGCGGTGGCGAACAGGTGCTGCTTCACGGTGTCGTGAAGGTCGCGTGCGAGGCGATGCCGTTCCTCGAGCGCGGCGAGCTGCTGCCGGCTCTGCACCTGCATCCGCAGCTCGGCGGCCATCCGGTTGAGCTGGTGCGAGAGGCCGGCGAGCTCGTCGTGACCGGACACCGTGGACGAGACATCGAGCGCGCCATGTGTCCAGGCGTCGGCTGCGGCCGTGAGCGGTGCGAGGCGGCTCATCAACCAGCGTGACGTGAGCGCCCCCACCCCGAGCGCCGACAGCCCGGCGAGGAGCGCAATCACCAGGCCGGTCGAGGCCACGAGCTGCACCGCCGCGGAGAGGTATCCAGCGGCCTCGATGGGTGGAGCGATGCGGACGAGCAGGGCCACCTTCGGCGAAGCGGGACCCGGTCCCACGGGCACTGCGACCACGATTCCTCCATCTGGGAGCCGGCGCGAGAGGCGTGCCGTGTCTACGGTCCCGGTCAGGGCCCGGGCCAGCAATTCCTCCTCCTCCGGAGTGGGCACCAGTGCGGAGGAGGCCTGGACGCGCCCTCCTTCGAACGCGAAGGTCGAGACATTGGCCCGGTCACGCGTGAAGACCGCGACAGCCCCCGAACGCACACCCGTCACGCGCAGCTCGAAATGGAGCGGACTGGACGGGGTGTCGCTCTCGGAGCTCACGAGCGCGGCGAGTTGCCGCTCCACGGCTCCATGGTCGGGAGGGTCCGCCAGGAGCGCGGATTCCAACCCTCTCGCGACGTTCCGAAGCTCTTCCGCGATCGTGACCGCGAAGCTGTCGGAGCGCCCGAGGTAATAGCCGAGCAACGCGAGCAGGATGAACTGGAGCACGACCGCCGCGAGCACCGTTGCCCCGGCGATCATCGCCGTGAGGCGCCAGGGGAGTCGATGCCAGGGGCGAGGACGGCGCATGAAGGGTCAGAAGCTCGTGCGGAAGCTGTCGTAATCGTACTGCACCTGGGTCGCGTAGTCGGCGGCAATGGTGCGCACCCGGGCGCGGAAGCCGGCGTGGTCTCCGTCGGTGCGGGCGTGGATCTCACTGTCCACCGAGTACGGGAAGACCGCCGAGTCCCAATCCTTGTCGGCGCGGGCGTGGTGGGTAGCCAGCACTTGCCCCCACTGCTCGGCGAGGTTCGTGAAGCGCGTCAGCGTGGTGAGCTCCTCCGTGGGGAAGGACTCCTTCCAGGGCGACACCTCGCGCACGCTGTACGGGACGCCATCCACCAGCGTCACCCAGCCCAGGTGGTCGTCCACGCGGTAGCCGAGTGCCTTGTATGCCTGCACGGTGCGCACGGCCATGTTGTTGCCACACACGGAGCCCGTCTGGCTCACGGCGGAGGCGCTGAGGTAGGGCCAGGCGCTCGGGGTTCGCTGGGCCTTCACGTCGAGAATGCGGTCATCGTCCTGGGAGGTGGTGGCACCCTCGATGAGCACGTAATAGCGGGTGACACCCAGCGAGCCGATGCCGGCGTGCAGGCGCTGCGCCACGCTCTTCACCGTGAAGTAGCTGGACGGCCACGTGGTGCCCCCGCTGAGGGTGGAGCGGTAGCTGCTCATCCGGGAGCGGAGGTCGCTGTCCACGGCCGGGGACACCGCGGAGAGGTCCGGGTTGCTCGTGGTGTCGAGGCGGCGGATGCCATTGACCTTCACCGTCCACTTGTCGAGCAGCTCCACCCGGCTGTTGCTGGCGGTCACGTCGTCGAGGAAGTCATTGAGTAGACCGTAGGTGTTGCTGGCGCGGAACTTCCGGGTGGTCTCGCCGCTGTTGCCGGCGAAGTCGGCCAGGGTGTCCAGGTAGGACTCGGAGAAGGCATCCAGGAGGACGTCCTGGTCGGCGGTGCTGAACACACCGTTCTCGCGGGCCACGAGCACCAGGCTGACGGCCATGCGCCAGACATCGAGCTGGTAGTCGCCAATGACGGCCTCATCGAAGTCGTTGAGGCCGAAGACGATGTCGCCCTGATCGTCGTCGAACGCACCAGTGTTGTTGATGTGCGGATCGCCGCCCAGCCAGGTGCGCGTGGAGCTGGTCCCCCCGTAGGTGGAGAGCAGAGGGGAGCTGCCGAAGTCCTTCCAGTACAGGTGGTTGCTGCCCCGGTAGAAGGAGAAGGCGGACTCCTTCATCCGCGCGTACTTCTCGGCGCGGCTCGCGGAATCCAGGCTGGAGTTGAACGAGGTGATTTCACCTACCACGTAACTGGTGCGGCTCTGGGCCGCGCCCGCGCTCGAGGCGGCAAGGACGAGCAACACGCCGCCCAGGGCGGCACGGAGGGGGAGGGGAGGGGACATGGGTTGGGCAAGGTAGGGTCCCCATGTGGACGGTCCGTGACGCTTGGGTCACGGCTCTGCGTCACGCTTCGACTAGAGTGGCCGCATGGACGAGCTCTTGCGGTTCCTCCTCACCGAGTCACCCGCTCCGGCATCCCTCGGCTCTGTCGAGGACTGGTGGACGCGGCACCTCCAAGTGTCCTCGCGCTTCTCGCTGCCGGTGGACGTGGCGTTCGCCGGGGGCTTCGCGGCCGATCGGCTGGGGTACGCATTCGCGTCGGGCTACCACTCGGCCCTGCGCTCCTTGTTCCCCCAACTGCCGCCCCATCACCGTTACGCCCTGTGCGTCACCGAGGCCGGAGGCGGACACCCCTCGGCCATGCAGACCCGGCTCACCGGCTCGGGCGAGGGCCCGTTGCGCCTGGAGGGCACCAAGGCCTTCGTCACCCTGGGGACCGCGGCGGACGAGCTGCTGGTGGTGGCCAACGAGGGGCAGGACGCGCAGGGGCGCAACCGGCTCCGGCTCGTAAGGCTCGACGCCCGCCGTTCAGGGGTAACACTCACCGAGCTGCCCGAGACGCCCTTTGTCCCCGAGGTGCCCCACGCGGAGCTGCGGCTGCACGAGGTGGCGGTGGCGCCCGAGGAGGTGCTGCCGGGCGATGGCTATGAGCGCTACGTCAAACCGTTCCGCACAGTAGAGGACTGCCACGTGTTCGCGGCGGTGCTCGGGTGGCTGCTGCAGGTGGCGAGGCGCTCGGGCTGGCCGGACGAGGTGCGCGAGGAGCTGCTGGCTCTCGCGGTGACGATGAGGGGACTGGCGCAGGCGGACCCGGCGTCGCCGGCGGTGCACCTGGCGTTGGCGGGGGCGCTCGACCTGTGCCGGAGACGGGTAGACGGCTTGGGACCGCTCTGGGAGCAGGTGGACGCGCCGACGCGCGAGCGCTGGGAGAGGGATCGGCTGCTGCTCAACGTAGCGGGCAAGGTGCGAGCGAAGCGCCGGGAAACCGCCCGCCAGAAGCTGACCCCTCCGAGCAATCCCGAGTGACATCGAGCCCCACTCCCCTCTCCCTTCGGGAGAGGGACGGGGTGAGGGTATCGGATGTCCCAAGTTCCCACCCGTGCCCGTGTGCCTGCTTTCCGAGCGGGAAGAGGAGCGCATCCAGCGGGCTCCCGAGTACTCTGTGAACCATCCCTTCTGGGGGGAGGACGCGAATGGACTTCGATTGCGACTGGCTGATCATCGGCTCGGGTTTCGGGGGCAGCGTGAGCGCGCTGCGACTGACGGAGAAGGGCTACCGGGTGGTGGTGTTGGAGAAAGGCCGGCGCCTGCAGGCGAAGGACTTCCCCAAGACGAACTGGGACCTGAAGAAGTGGCTGTGGGTGCCGCAGGTCGGGTGGCGGGGCCTGTTCAAGATGACGTTCTTCCGCCACGTCACGGTGCTGTCCGGCGTGGGCGTGGGCGGAGGCTCGCTCGTCTACGCGAACACGCTGCCCATCCCGAAGGATGACTTCTTCCAGGCGCGCTCATGGGGGGCGCTGGCGGATTGGAAGTCGGAGCTGGCGCCGCACTACACCACTGCGCGCAAGATGCTCGGGGCGACGGTGAACCCGCTGCGCACGCTGCCGGATGAGATCATCCAGCAAGTGGGCAAGGACATGGGCCGCGAGGACTTCCAGTCCACCACGGTGGCGGTCTACTTCGGCAAGCCCGGGGAGACGGTGCCGGATCCGTACTTCGGCGGCGAGGGCCCCGAGCGCACGGGCTGCAACTCGTGCGGCGGCTGCATGACGGGCTGCCGCTTCAACGCCAAGAACACGCTGGACAAGAACTACCTCTACTTCGCCGAGAAGCGCGGCCTGACCCTCCACGCGGACACCGAGGTCACCTGGGTGCGCCCGCTGCCCGGTGGTGGCTATGAGGTGGAGGCGCTCGAGGGCACCTCGCGCTTCTCCCGCCGCAAGCGGCGCTTCACCGCGCGCCAGCTCATCTTCTCCGGCGGCGTGCTGGGCACGGTGGACCTGCTGCTCAAGCTCAAGGCGCACCCGGACGGGCTGCCTCGGCTGTCGGATCGGCTCGGCGATTGCGTGAGGACCAACTCGGAGGCGCTCATCGGCGTGGTGGCCGGCAAGCGCTTCCACGACAAGGATCTGTCCAAGGGCATCGCCATCGGCTCCATCCTCCACACGGATGCGCACTCGCACCTGGAGCCGGTGCGCTACTCGGCGGGCTCGGACTTCTTCCGCTCACTGATGGCGCCGCACGTCGGGGGCACTAATGCCCTCTCGCGAATCGCGAACCTGGCCGGCCTCTTCCTGCGCCACCCGCTGAAGATCCTCAGCGGATGGTTCACCCGGGACTTCGCCCGGCGCTCGATGATCCTCCTCTATATGCGCACGCTGGACGGGCACCTGCGCATGCGGCGCGGGCGAGGGCTCTTCACCGCTGGGACGAAGGGGCTCGTCACCGGCCTGCAGGAGGGCCCCGCGCCCACCGCCCATATCCCCGAGGCCACCGAGCTGGCCGACCGGGTGGCGGAGAAGCTGGACGGCCTGCCCATGACCCTGGCCTCCGAGTCGGTGATGGGCATCCCCACCACCGCCCACATCCTCGGCGGCTGCTGCATGGGGGACTCGCCGCAGACGGGCACCATCGACTCGCAGCACCGCCTCTTTGGCTACGACGGCCTGTATGTCATCGACGGCTCGGCCATCTCCGCCAACCCAGGGGTGAATCCCTCGCTCACCATCACCGCGCTGGCCGAGCGCGCCATGACCTTCATTCCCGCGCGCCAGCAGGTGGACGCGGGGGCAACGGAGCCTGTCGCGCGTCCCACCGCGATCGGAGCGTAAGCTTCACGCCGGTTGCATGGTTGGCAGGGGAGCCCTCGTGGTACGACTCGGGCCCCCCATGACAAACACCAGGTGGAATCGAAGAGGAGGCGCGCTCGCTTGCGCGCTGCTGCTGGCCACGGGCTGCGGCCTCGTGGACGCCCCGGGCGAGCCTCGCGTGGTAGCGCACCGCGTCGGGGCGGGTAACTACCCGGAGAACTCGCGCTCGGCGGTGAGCGCCGCGCTGCACGAGGGCTACCCGGCCATCGAGGTGGATGTCGTCCTCACCAAGGACCGCGTACCCATCCTCTCGCATGACGCGTGGATCGACGCGGAGCTGTGCACGTACACCCTCGTCGAGGGAGAGCTGGAGCCCCGCCGTCTGTCCGAGGACTCGCGTCTCCTCATCAAGGACTTCACCCTGGAGGAGCTGTGGCGCGACTACCGCTGCGGCGGCCTGGGGGATGCGGCGACTCCCGGCGCCTTCAAGGTGGCGGACCGGTACTTCACCTTCGATGAGCTGCTCTCCGCGCTGAAGGGCCACCCGGACGTGGTGGTGCAGCTCGACGTCAAGGAGCATCCGGACTTCACGGAGCCGCCCGAGGTCTTCGCCGAGGAGATCCTTGGCCGCTGGAACGCGGCGGCGCTGCCCAATCGCTTCTTCGTCACCTCTACCCGCGGCGAGCTGCTCAAGGCTGTCCAGGCGCACCAGGACGTAGAGACGCTCCTTATCTGGCCGGCCTTCGGAGCGGACGACAACACCACCCTGGTGGGCCTCACCAAGGAGCTGCAGCGCACCGTGGGCGCTCAGGAGCTCATCCAGCTCACGCGCGACGCGGGGGCGGATGGCATCGCCGTGGCGTACCCGGTGGCGGCTCGCCCCGCCATGGAGGCGGTGCGCAAGGCCGGGCTGAAGACGGCCGTGTGGACGGCCAACACCGAGGGCCAGCTCGCGGCCTACTGCCGCTGGCCCCTGGACTACCTCATCACCGACTACGTGGAGCGTGCGCCGTGCCGTTGACCCTCTCCCTGGTGGCCGCGGGCCTCACCCTGGCCGCGCCGGTGCGGTTGGATCGCGTGGATGTGCTCAGCGAGGACTCGGGCACCTTCCTCCATTACGACGTGCCCATGGCGCTGTCCTACCCGCCGATGACGGCCGTGCGTTTCCTCACGCAGGTGAAGGTGGTGCTCTCCCTGCCGGTGAGTGGACTGTATGCGGGGGCCTCCATCGCCTCGCAGTCGCTCTCCTACGAGGGGCCGCTCTGGCGTTCCCAGGATGGGCGTGGCCTCTTCTGGACGGCCAGCGTGCACACGCGGCTGCTGATGCCCTATGGCGCCCACGCGGGCGTGGCCTGGCGCTTCGGCTTCCTGCGCCTGGGAGTCGGGGCGAGCGCCTCCTCCGAGGCCACCTGGGCCCGTCCAGCGTGGACCGAGTGGAAGGTTCTGCCCACCCTGTCCCTGGGCTTCGGGCCCAACGTGGCTCCGGGCCAGTAAGCGCTCGGTCTCCGGGGAGACGAAAGCGGAGAAAACGAGATTAGCCGTCTTGACCGGTGGGTCCCGGAAAGACTAATTCCACCGGCTGCGCTCGTTTTCTTCACCTGTAGTCCTGACCCCCCTCGGAGACCGTTCATGAAGCTGAAACTGAGCCGTGCACTGTTCACCTGCTCGCTGTTGGGCGTGGCCGCCTGCGGTGGCCCGCTGCCCGAGGAGGAGGGTGTCCTTCCGTCGAAGGAGGTGGGCCAGCTGGCTCAGCTCCTGCGCAAGCCGAAGGCGGTGCCGGGCGAGTACATCGTCGTGCTGCGCGAGGACGCGAAGGACGTGGCGCTGCGGGGCTCCGCGGACGTGGCGCGCGAGATGGTGGCCGCGCGCGGCGGTCAGGTGCTGCACACCTATGAGCGGGCGCTCAAGGGCTACTGGGTGAAGATGTCCGAGGCCCAGGTGCGCGAGCTGCTGGCGGACCCGCGGGTGGCCTACGTGGAGGAGAACGGCGTGGTGTCGGCGTCGGCCACCCAGACGAGTGCGACCTGGGGCATCGACCGCATCGATCAGCGCAACCTGCCGCGTGACTCGACCTACAACTACAACTTCGATGGTACCGGGGTGCACGCGTACATCATCGACACGGGCATGCGGCTGACGCACTCTCAGTACTCCGGGCGCGTGGGCAACGGCTTCGACGCCATCACCACGGGCGGCACGGCGGCGGACTGCCACGGCCACGGCACGCACGTGGCGGGCACGGTAGGCGGCACCACCTGGGGCGTGGCGAAGAAGGTGACGCTGCACCCGGTGCGCGTGCTGGACTGCACGGGCTACGGCTCCGACGCCCAGGTCATCGCCGGCCTGGACTGGGTGACGGCCAACCACGTCAAGCCGGCCGTGGCCAACATGAGCCTGGGCGGCGAGGCGTCGCAGGCCCTGGATGACGCGGTGGAGCGGATGATCGCCGCGGGCGTGGTGACGGCCGTCGCCGCGGGCAATGACACCGACAACGCGTGCAACTACTCGCCGGCCCGCACGCCCAACGCCCTGACGGTGGGCTCCACCACGAGCAGCGACGCGCGCTCGTCCTTCTCCAACTACGGCACCTGCCTCGACATCTTCGGGCCGGGCTCGAGCATCACCTCGTCCTCGTACTCGAGCGACACGAGCAGCACCTCCATGAGCGGTACGTCCATGGCCTCGCCGCACGTGGCGGGCGTGGCGGCCCTGTACCTGCAGGCGAACCCCACGGCCACCCCGGCCCAGACGATGGCGGCGCTCACCACCAACGCCACCCCGAACAAGGTGACCAGCCCGGGCACCGGCTCGCCGAACCTGCTGCTCTACAGCATGTTCATCACCGGCGGCGGGGGCGGCGGCGACACCACGGCGCCGAGCACCTCCATCACCTCTCCGGCGAGCGGCTCCTCGGTGAGCGGCACCACCACCATCAGCGCCAACGCCTCCGACGACGTGGGCGTGAGCCGGGTGGAGTTCTTCCAGGGCACCAGCCTGCTGGGCAGCGACACCACGTCCCCGTACAGCTTCGACTGGAACACCACCGGCGTGGCCAACGGTACGTACTCGCTCACCACCAAGGCGTATGACGCCGCGGGCAACGTGGGCTCCTCGTCCACGGTGTCCGTCACCGTGAACAACGTCACGGGCAGCTGCTCCATCTCCGAGCAGCTCCTGGCCAACGCCGGCTTCGAGAGCGGCAACGTGAGCTGGACGACGACCTCGGGCGTCATCGACAGCGACACGACCAGCCCGGCGCGCACGGGCAGCTACAAGGCGTGGCTGAACGGCTACGGCTCGAGCCGCACCGACACGGCGTACCAGCAGATCACCATCCCCTCCACGGCGTGCAGCGCCACCTTCAGCTTCTGGGTGAAGATCACCACGTCCGAGACCACGACCACCTCGGCCTACGACACGCTGACGGTGCAGGTGCAGAACAGCGCGGGCACGGCGCTGGCGACCCTGGCCACCTACAGCAACCTGAACAAGTCCACGGACTACGTGCAGAAGACGTTCGACCTGAGCGCGTACAAGGGCCAGACGATCCGCGTCTACTTCAAGGGCGTGGAGGACTCCTCGCTCAAGACGAGCTTCTTCATTGATGACACCGCGGTGAGCATCACCCGGTAGTCGCTCGCTTCAGGGCGCGGAGTTCCCGGCGGCGCGGGGGAGGCGATCAGGCCCCCGCGCCGTTTTCATGTGCGGCCCATCTGATGTGCTTGAAGAATTTGCAGCAGATGCTCAAGCGCATGCCCAACAACAAGTCCAAGCGGCAAGTCGTCGAAGAGGCCATCAAGCGTGGAGAGAATGCGCTGAACCACTGGAGCAGTTCATGATCGATACTGAAAAGGCGCAGGTGCTCACTCACGTTCTGGAACGTGCAATGCTCAAGGCCGTTCCGGACGATAAGGTCCGAGATGAGATGGCCTTTCACATCGCGGATGTATTGAGGGACTTTCTTCAAATAGGGCCTGTGATCGATAAGGCCTTTGAGAAAGGCGAGCTGTCACGAAGTGACGTTGATGCGGTTCTGTCGCTGCTGCTGTCGCATTGGCCGTATCATCTGAAGGGGCTTGCGAGATTGCGGACGCGGATGGAGGCCGCTCCGCAGGCCAGGAGGAAGTCTGCTCGTCGAAAGTGAATGTGCTGTCTTGAGTGGCGTTGGTGCTGGCTCCCTGGCTCATCACGAGGGGCACCCGCGATGGCAAATCCCACAGGCGATGGAGGGGAGGTCCTCGTCTTTGTGACATCCGGGGTGGAGGCTCGATAGCTCGTTGCCGCTCCAAGCGGCCTGCCTGGCCCTCTCCCTCCGCGCTCAGCTAGTCCCTGCTGAAAACCCAGCGCGGAATGGAGGTGATGAACCAGACGAGGCCCGCGACCAGCGCGAACCCGAGCGCCAGGGAGAGACCCCAGGAGCGCCAGGTACGGCAGGTGGGTACGTGCTCGCTTTTTGTCTGTGCTGCTCAATCACGCAGCTCATGCAGCCCCTCCAGGAATTCGCGGAAGTTGTTGGCGATGAAGTAGACCTCCAGCTCAATCGTCACGAGGACGATCCTGGGTTGACCAGGAGATGCGTCGCGGTAGTCAAAGCAGATGTTCTCTCCTCCTGGTGTCATCCCGAAAGGAAAGATGCCCGGTGGCACGTAGGCTCTGATGATGCTGTATCTGCTGGAGACGGCATACCCTTCCTTGGGCTCTTCCGAGGCAAGGGTCAGCAGGCAGGTGAACGCATTATCACTCTCCCCGATGTCGAAAACGTTGGGTGTGGGACGCATGCCATGGTGCCGAGGAGCGAGCTGTTTGTACTCCTCGGGCAACTGGACGTTCCAGGCCGCTTCAAGCTTTTCGACTTCAACAGATTCTACAGGGTGGGCTTCCTTCCAGACATAGGGTTGCCAGCGGATGTTCATTTCGAGGTTCCTCTCGCAGGTGCGAGCTGGCGGTATCCTCCACCCCAGATGGCCATACCACCCGTATGTGAATTAGCAAGACGGTGTGCGCCTTCGCGAATGAGTTGCATTCGTCCTACGTCTTGGTGATGGTGCCAGACAAAGCCATTTGGAGGATCCGCCTGCGCAGGAAGGCGAGCAATCTCCTCTGATGAAAGGCCAAGCTCTCGTGCCAGGTCTGGATCCGCACGAATGGCTTCGTACAGTCGCTGATCGGCATCCACCCTGCCTCCTACCGATGCTTGGGCCAATGCCGCGCTGGTTCGCCGATATTCATCACTGTGTTACTCCACCCGGACCATCGTCCAGGGCTCGTAGAGCACCAGCCCCTGCGGTGCTCGGAGCCCGAGCTGGTACCAGATCTTCCCCTCCGAGATGTCCGACGGCGCTCGCCAGTGGGGACCCGTTCCGTAATAGGGCCCATCGAACGTGCGGACACTGGACGTCTCGTCCGAACGGAAGCGGCAGACCACCTCCCAGCCCTCGGGCACCGTCCCGTCCACGATGGCCCGGATGCCTACCTGTTCCGACTCGCGCTCCACGGCTCCTCGTGGGCGCGGCAGTGAGTCGATGACCTCGCGCCGGCGCTCCACCTGCTCGTCCAGGTACGCGTAGAAGTCGTCGAACACCTGGGACAGATCGATCCCCGCCGTCTGGAATGCGTCCTGCCACGCCAGCGCGCCCTGTAGTCCCTCGGGAGCGTCCTTCCTCCCGAGCGCTGTGAGCACGCGGGCCGGGGCTCCGTCCCCATGCCGCCGCACCAGCACCTCGATGAAAGCCCTCCCCAGCGGGTACACCTGATTCTCATCCCGCTCGGCCGCGAGCTTCTCCAGGTCCAGCAGATCCTCCGTCTTCACCTCCCGCCGCGCACGGGCCGCCGCGGCGATGAGCTGGTATTCCTCCTCCGCGCCGGGTGCGTAGAAGAAGCGGTACTCCACGTAGCTGGCCAGTCCCTCGCTGAGCAGCTTCATGGTCGTCAGGCGGGGCGCTGCCTCCACACCGGCAATGCGCTGGGCGAGCACGTGCGTCGTCTCGTGTCCCAGCACCGCGAGCCCTTCCTCGGGCTGGGAGAGCCCGGCGAGGTTCATCCGCAGCGTGTTCCAATAGGCCGTGCCCGCCGTGTGCCTCGCGCTCCCGCTGAGGTCCGCGCGGATGGGGACTCCCGCCTCTATCCCGAGGAAGGTGCGGACCTTCTCGAAGGCTCCATCCGCCCCATCCAGGAGCGGCTCGGCGTGTTTGCGCAGGCTGGCCGGGTAGCTGAACTCGTACCGGCCGGTTGTCGCCTGCGCGGTGGCCGTGGTGGGGAACTCCACCTGGGGGCCCTCGCCGTCGTGGGTGTCCTCCTTCAGGCCGTCGTTCCCCATCGAGCGGACGAAGACCGCGAGGAACAGGCCCACCGTGGCGAGTGTGGCCAGGGTTCCCATCCACGAGCCCTGCAGGCGGCGCTGGACGGCGGCGGTGAGCCGCTCACCCCACCCGAGGAATTGCACCAGGGCCAGGCCGAGCAGCACGCAGGCCACCGAGAGTTGGAGACTCAGGGCCTCCACGGGCCAGCGCCACGTGGTGCCCTCGAACCGCGGCGCCGTGAGGCGGAACGGGTTGAGCGCGGACAGCCATGGCACCCGATCCTCGAGGATCGACTGGCCCAGCATCAGCACCGCCAGCGCCGTCCAGCACAGCCGTCGCAAGGGCGCCAACGCCAGCGCCAGGGCGAGCACCGTGAGCACTTGCGCCACCCGCAGCACGGACGCTACCGCCATCACCTCCAGGTGCAGGCCCGGCTCCAGCGAGGTGCGTGACACCACCTGGTGGAAGATCATCCACAGCGTGGTCCCGAGCGGGAACACCAGCACGGTGGCGAGCGCGACGAGCAGCTTCACCCAGAAGAGCGTCCAGCGAGAGGTGGGCAGCGCGTCGAGGAACTCCAGCGTGCGGTCATCCTGCTCGCGCACGAGCAGGCCGCAGCCCAGCGCGAAGGTGAGGACGAACGTCATCAGGGACAGGTCGCCGTCCGGCTCGAACCGCTCGAAGGTGTCCGCGTAGGGCGCGAACCCCAAGGGCTCGGTCCACAGGTCCGACAGCACGTCGAGCGCGACGAAGAAGAGCGCGAGCCAGAGGAACGGCCGCTGATCGCGCACCTCCTTGGCCACGAGTGGGCGGATCATCGGATCTCCCTCCTTTCCGCGAGCAGGCGGATGGGGCACCCGAGCGCCTCGGAATCCATCTGCACCACGAAGAGCCATCGGTCCCCGCGCGCGAGCCCCAGCGGAAGCCGCGCCCCGTTCGCGGATGGCGCCGTGTCCTGGCGGGAGAGCTCGTGTGGTGCCACCTCGTTCTCGAAGGGCTTCAACTTGTGGTGGAGGAGCGCGTACCGGGCGGGAAGCGCGGTTGCCTCCTTCGCCTGGAGGGAGTGCTCCAGACGGAAGGTCTCCGCCGACTCCGGCACCAGCGTGAGCGAGGGCTCCATTCCGGCCAGACGCTCCAGCTCCTTCGCGTGCCTCTCGCGATCCTCACGGAGTGCTTCGGACCAGAGCCGCAGCAGCTCCTCCTCGGAGAACCCGTTCTGTTCGCGCAGCAGCGAGGCCAGTCGTGGTTCATTCCAGAGTCCCCAGAGTCCTGTGCCGGGGGGCTGCGCCAGTGTGCGCTGCATCAACGTCCGGAAGGAGGGCTCCCCGAGCCGCGTATTCAACGCCTGGACTCCCCGGGCGGCCAGTGCTCCCGACAGGCAGGGGCCGAGGCGCTCACGCAGGGCCAACCAGCCTCGGAAGTTGAAGTCGTCCCGCGAGGCCACCGCGGCCCTCGCCGAAAGCCGCTCCTCCTGTTTGCTCCGGTGGGCCCACCACGTGGTGAAGCCATCGAGCAGCCACTGCCGCTCCTCGCGCAGCACTACGCCCTCGCTGACCTGGATGAGCACCTCGCGGAAGAGGAAGGCCTCGAAGGCGCGCGAGTCGAAGTCCGGAGCCGCGAGGTTTGCCCGCACCACGACCCCATCGGCCTTCTCGAGTTTCGCGCGCTGGAACACGTCAGCGTCGAGCTCGCGAATGGGCAACACCGCCACGGCCGGAATCCGCTCGAGCCCGAGGTACTCACTCATCGCGAGCAACTCCTCTGCGAGCCGTTCCGCCAACGCTTGGGCCCGCTCCCGTGGGAAGCCCACTCCGGAGGCTACCTGGACGGCCGACTCCTTCACTCGGGTCTGCTCCGCGTCATGCAGGGCGAAGGGATCTCGCTGCTTCGCCTTGTCCATCATGGAGATCACCATGGTGAGGCCGACGAAGACACACGCGATGAACACCTTCTCCCGGTGGCTCATTCGCTGGGAGAACAGCTCGGCCAGGGTGCCATCCCGGTAGAGGATCAGCCCGAAGCAGAGCATCACCGCCACCCCCGTGAGGGCCCAGCACCCGATGAGGTCTCCCCAGGGGATGCGATGGCGCTCGAAGGCGAAGTCGGCACCGAGCAGCGAGAACGGTCCGGCCTTGGAGAGGTCGAACTCGGTGAGTTGGTCCGCCGCGAAGGCCGCGATGGCCAGGAAGAGGTAGAGGGGGTTGCGGTAGCGGCCGAGCAGCCCGGCGAGCGCGAAGAAGCTCCAGCCCAGCAGCACCGGGGTGGCCGCGCGCAGCGAGAGGATGAGGAGGAAGCGGCCGGTGACGTCCTGGTGTGCGCTGACCATGCTCCAGAGCAAGAGGAGGGTCGCCGCGAGCGGCAGCAGCAGCACAGCCGTCCCGAGCACGAGCTTGGTGGCGAGGATGCGCGTGCGCGAGAGCGGCAGCGCTTCGAGGAAGAGCTGGGTCCGCTGGCCGTACTCGCGCACCACCAGGCGGTGGCCCGCGAAGAGGGCTCCCACGCTGGAGAGGATGAGCGCGGGGGTCTGGAGCAGCTCGAACAAGCTGCCCTTCTCGGGGGTGACCTTCTCCGCCAGGAACAGCATGAACAGCAGGAGCCCGAGGAGGATGTTGAGGAGGAGCCACGCGCCTCGGTGCTCGCGCCACTCCTTCAAGAGGAGGGCCCGGTTCATGTCTCGTCCGACCGTCGCGCGTAGGCGAGGAAGATGTTCTCCAGGGACAGCGGCTCCGCCACCTCGGCGAAGGGGCTGGTGGCCCAGTCCCCCGGAGTTCCGAAGAGCACCAGGCCCAGGCGCCCATCTGGCAGGCGCTCGCGCCTCACGAGCGAGAGGCCGTAGGGGAGCTGCTCCGGTGAGGTCTCCAGCACCACCCGCCGGACCGACTGGCGGAGCGTGTCGAGGCTCCCCTGGAAGCGCAGCCGGCCGTCGTGGAGGATACCGATGCGGTGCGCCACCTCCTCCACCTCGCCGACGAGGTGGGAAGAGAAGAGGGCGGTCTGCCCCTCGCGCCGGACCTGGTCGCGGAGAATGTCGAGGAACTCGCGCCGCGCCACGGGATCCAACCCGGCGGTGGGCTCGTCGAGGATGAGCAGCGGCGGACGGTGAGCCAGCGCGAGCGCGAGTCCCAGCTTCATCCGGGTGCCGCCGGAGAGCTGCGCGGACTTGCGGTCCTTCGGCACGTCCAGCACGCGGAGGAGCTGCTGGAACCGGGTGTCATCCCAGCGAGGGTAGAAGCCGGAGACGAACCGCCCCAGCTCGAGCGCCGTCATCCAGGGATAGAAGACCTGCTCCTGCGACACGTAGCCGAGATGCTGCTTCTGGGCGGCGCGCACGCGGCGGACCCGCTGGCCCAGCAGCTCGATGTCACCCTGGTCTGGACGGAGGATACCCATCAGCATGCGAAGCGTGGTCGTCTTCCCCGCACCGTTGCGGCCGAGGAAGCCGTAGACCTCGCCTCGCCGCAGCTCCAGGTCTACCCCGTTCACTGCCTTCACCTCGTGGAAGGCGCGGGTGAGCCCATGGGTGCGGAGGATGACCTCTGGCTCCGGCAGGGGCGCCGGTGCCGGCACGTCGGGGGGCGGGGTGGGAAGCGACTCGAGGACCTCGGACATGGGGCGGGAGTCTATGCGCTCCCGAGCCCGAGTGGCTCGGCCCCTCGCCTCGGGGCCCGAACCGGTAACAGGGTGTCCGCCGCGAGTGACTCGCCTACTGAGGGGTGTTGAGCTCCCGGAGCACCTCGCCGGCATGCCGCGTCTCGCCCGGCACCGTGGCCAGGTCATCCAGGCTGATGAGGCCCACCGGGTTCTTGTACACGTCGAGCACCACCAGGCGCCGCACCGCCTTCTCCTCCATCAGGTGCTCGGCCTCGGAGATGGGGGCATCCGCGTCGCAGGTGATGACGGTGTGAGTCATCGCCTCGCGCACGGTTGTCCGGTTCGGGTCCTTGCCCGCAGCTGTCGCTCGCACGGTGATGTCCCGGTCCGTCAGCATCCCCACGAGCTGCTCTCCATCCATGACGGGCAGCGCTCCGATGCCATACGAGCGCATCCGCTCGGCCGCCTCGCGCAGGGTCGCATCCGCCTCGATGGTCTCCAGGCCCTTCGTCATCAGCTCGCCGATAAGCATCTGCCGCCTCCTCGGGGCGTTCCGCGTCCCCATGTGTTCCTCGATGCTCACGTGCACTCCCTCCGCCCCGTGTGAGAAGGCCTGGCTCAGGCCGGTGCATGCAGGCTGGGACCTGGCTCTGCGCCCAGCCAGGTGAAGTCCGGCATGTGCTCGTGCAGGTACTCCCGCATGTTGGCGATCAGCCCGGCTTCCACCTGGCGGGCCCGTTCGCGGCTGACCCGGAAGTGCTCTCCGATGGTCTGCAGCGTCTCGGGCTCCTCGGCCAGGAGCCGGTGCTCCAGGATGTAGCGCTCGCGCTCGTCGTGCAGCTCGTGGGCGAAGTCGTGGACCTTCCTCTGGAACCAGCTTGTCAGCTCCCGCCGTCCAAGCTCCTCATCCACGGTTGGCTCGCCCGAGGGCAGTGCGCGCGCCGGGCCGGGGCGGCCCTTCTCATCGTCGGGAGCGGTGGCGTCGAGCCGCACCTCGTCCTGGCGCAGCCGCTGATCCATCTCGACGACCTCTTCTTCGGCGACTCCCAGCCGTGCGGCCAGCAGCCGGGGAGTCACCTCCTGGCCCGAGGCGAGCAGGCGCCCCTCTTCCTGCCTCATCCGGAAGAACAGCTTGCGCTGCACGTCGGTGGTCCCCAGCTTCACCAGCCGCCAGTTCTCCATGATGAAGCGCAGCAGGTAGGCGCGGATCCACCAGGCCGCGTAGGTGCACAGCCGCACACCGCGCTCGGGCTCGAAGCGCTCCACGGCGATGATCAGGCCCAGGTTGCCCTCCTGGATGAGGTCCATCAGGAGGAGGGGTGGGCGGTGGTGCTCCCGTGCCAGCTTCACCACCAGCCGCAGGTTCGAGGCCACCAGTCGGGCCCGGGCCTTCGGATCCGCGCGCTCACGGAAGTGCCGAGCGAGCGCTGCTTCCTCCTCCCGGGTCAGAAGGGGATGCCGCTTCACCTCCGCCAGCCACGTGACGAGCAGCGCCTGGTCATCGGGCGTCAGCGCCCCGTAGTGTCCATGGTGACGCTTCGATGGCCGCGCCAGTCGGGCAGGGCGGAAGTGGGGGACCGGAAGCATTCGGGGACCTCGCGGGGCGGATCACAGACGATCTGCGACCGCTGCTGTCGCGATGCAGCAAGCGTGCGAGGAGGGGTCCTTCCGGCGAGGCGCCCGGCCGTCCGCAAATCCTGCATGCGTGCGACCGGGTGCAGAGGGTGCAGCAGCCCGCGGGTCAGGCGCGGCGACCGCGTACCTTCGCATCGAGGCTGTAGGGCCCACCGCCGACGAGCACGGCCGCGGCCAGCACCGCCAGGTAGAGCAGCGCCAACTCCATGCGTCCGAAGGGGTCCACCCGGTGGCGGTAGAGCGCTACCACCATGGTGAAGGCCGCGAAGGCTGCCGCCGGCCGGGTGAAGAGCCCCAGCGCCACCAGCAGTCCACCCACCAGCTCCGCCAGCGCCGCGCTCCAGGCGAAGAAAGTGGGGAAGGGGAAGCCGAGCGCCGCCACGCCTTCCGCGAAACGGCTGATGTCTCCCGTGACCTTTGGCAGCCCGTGTGAAAGCGCCAGCGTCAGGCCGAACACCACCCGCACCAGAGTCCATCCAATGGCTGCGCCCTGCGTCTTCATCATCCCTCTCCTCCGCTGGTGCCCGCGTCCTTCTCCCCGCCACGACGGAGTCCGAGGGCCTTCATTTTTTTGGAGAAAGCCGGAGTATTGCACGGTGTTCCGCCGGGTTGCTCGGCGTTGGCTTCTCCTCTCGGCGAGGAGGGGGGCTCGCTTCTCGCTGTTGCTTCGTGTGCCCCCTCGGTTGTTGCTGCCGCGCACACGGCGAGCACGCGGGTCACCTACTGGCACGGCGGCGTGTCGGGGCTGCATGTCGGCGACTACATCCTCCCGCCGTCCGTCACCGGCACGCAGCACATCCTCTCAGTCTGGGACGGGCATGAGGAGGTGCGCCCCGGGTACCGGAGGGACCGCGTGTATCTCACCGGGGAGATGGCGGTGGCCGAGGTCTTCGCCGCCATGTGCTTCCCGTCGTCTGGCTGGGTCTACCGGGTCGTCCCCGAGGGCCAGCTCGAGGTGGACCCGGACTCGGGCGAGCCGGGCATGTCCTGGGTCTGTGCACGGGCCCGCATCGTCGAGGTGATTGAGCTCGACCTGCTGACCGTCATCGCGATTCTCACCGAGGTGGAGCAGGGGAGACGGGCGAAGGCGGGAGGTGTGGCATGAACCGCCACCTCCTTCTGCAGCTGGCCGCCGGCCCGGTCTTCGCGCTGTTGACGGCCGTCACGTACCGCGCAGCCTTCTGGGTGCTCGGCGGCGCGATGTCGAGGCTGGACATCTTGTGGGGCATTTTTTTCAGCGTCATCGCGCTGCTGGTCGGCTGGGCGGCTGTCACCGTCCGGGTCCACCCCTCTGCCGTCGAGCTGGAGCGAGACAACCTCCGCGAGGCCGCGGAGGAAGCGCTCGCAGCACTCCAGGACCCAGACACAGCGTGGACGCCATCCGGCACGGACGCGCGCCAGGCGCTCCGGAACGCCCTCGGCTACGACCCCGCCCAAGTGTGCTTCGGGTGCGAGGTGGACCAGGGCGGGCACTCCCATGGCTGCTCTGCCAACCCCAAGAACCACCGCAACGCTGGTGCGAAGGGCGGTGTGGCATGAGCGTCCTCTCGTACCCGGAGTGGCAGGACTGGCAGACGACGTGCCGCGTCTGCGAGCGGGTGAAGTGCCCGAAGCCGGAGGCGGTGGGGGAGTGGCTGGAGAAGCTGGTGCGCCAGCTCCACGAGCAGATGCTTCCGGACCTCAGTGGTCACTCGGGCTGGCGCCGTCAGGCGGCGTTCTTCGAGTCCCTGCTCCAGTGCTACACCGTGACGTGGTCCTGGGCCCTGCGAGGGGTCTGCCCGGACTGCATCAAGTACGAGGACCCGACGACGGCGGCGTACCTCGACAGCCCCGAGCTCGTCGACTTCGACGCAGCTGTGCGCTGGTCCTGCCTCGCCCCTGACTTCAAGGTGGTGTCGCTCGTGAGGGCCTACACCCCGCGCGGACTGGTGCGCGTGCCGGCCGTATGGCGCTCCCGCGGGCTCTCCGTGCACCCCAACGTCGACTTCTGGCCCACCGATTTCAGGTGGTGCATCAGCCACGACCGCACCGGTTATCGGGTGACGAGGGTTGATGTGCAGGATGAGGCTGTTGCCCTGGCCGAACTGCTCTCCGAGGTGGCCGACTGGGAGGCGCTCGACCTCGCCGTCATCGAGGCTGACAAGGCCCTGCACGCACGGGTGAAGCACGTGGTGAGCGTGCTCTCGGTTGGAGGTGCGCGATGAGTACACCCGTCACGGTCTGGCGCTATGTGCTGCGCAGCAAGCACGGCTGGGCGGTGGTCCTCATGGACTCCACCGGCGTTTTCTCCGCCGTCTCCGACTGGGGAAACTTCGGCCACTGGTGGAGTCACCATGGGCACGATGACTTCCGGGAGTTCTTCCTCGGGAAGGACTTCGCGCAGTACCCGAGCTACTGCGCCGGGAAGTTCCGTCCGGCGACCGTCTACGACGAGGAGAAGACGTTTCAGGGCATCCGCGAGCGCATCCTCCGCTGGCGCCGCGAGGGCTCTATCTCCATGGAGACGGCTCGCAAGGAGTGGAGCCACTTCGTCGAGGTGACGTGTGTCCAGTACCTCGCGCGGTGGAAGGACACCACCTCCATCTCCGAGGAGGACTTCCGCGCCTGGTACGACGGCACGAGCATGCCGGACGCCGGCGAGTGCGCGTCCTACGGGGATGACCCGCAGGCTGTGGGCTTCGTGCAGAACATCCTCCCCCTGCTCGCTGAGGCCATCCAGGCCGAGCTGGCGGCGGAGCGGGAGGTCGAGGCGGGGCACATCCTCGCCCGGCCCTCGAAGGGCTCCCTCCTGGTGGAGGTGCCCTTCCTCGTGGGCGAGACGCCCGAGGCTGGAGTGGAGCTGGACGTCCTGGTCGGCGAGGAGCCGGAGCTGGGCGTCGAGCTCGAGGTGTGCGTGGAGCCTCTGCGAGGTGCCGCATGAGTACGCCCAACGGCCCCCCGTTTTCCGAGCCCACCACAGTCAAGGCGTTGACGCCCGAGCAGGTCGACGCAGACGTCGAGGGGGCGTTGCTGGGATACGTGCGGTGCGCCCAGCGACTCAAGGGGTATATCTCCCTGCTGGAGCACCGCTCTGACGTGCTGACGCGGGCGGCTGCGTCTGCGCGGGACTCGCTCAATGAGGCCGCGCGAGAGCGTGTGCGCCCCCGTGAGTACGGCACCCTTGTGCAACTCGCGGATGACGTGTCGCGGAGGCTGACAGCGGCCCTCACCGACACCCCGGCGCCCACCTCCGACGCCGAGGAACTGGCCGACTCCCTGGACCGGGAGCACCGCGCCCACGAGCAGACGCGCCAGGCGCTGGTGAAGGCCTCCCGCGAGCTGGAGCACCTGTGCTCCGTTGAGGCGGCTGCCCGCACCGTGCTCGGCGTGTGCGACACCCCCACCACCTTCGCCCAGCAGGGTGAGCGGCTGAAGGAAATGGACGCGGCCCTCGGCGTGCTTCGCTCCGTGGTCGGGGGCGAACTGCCGGCGGACCTCAAGGAGATGGTGGCCAACCTCATCACCTTCTCGTCCATGCGCGCCGGTGCACAGGGCCGGGACTTCGACGCCCACGAGGCTGCGGATCTCGTCGTGGCATGGCTGTTCGGCCGGCGTCGGCTTCTCCCTTCGGCGACCGCTTCGACCTGGACGCGGAGGGCCCCGCCCGAGGCCTTTACCAGGAAGCACGCGATTGACCCCGACATGCCGGGTCTGCCCGACGGAGAGGACGTGGACAATGGCTGAGCCCCGCGAGCGTCCCATTCTGTTCTCCGGGCCCATGGTCCGGGCGCTGTTGGACGGCCGGAAGACGCAGACCCGGCGGGTGGTGAATCCGCATCCTCGGCTGATCCCCAGCAGCGAGGGGAAGCCGATCTGGCGTTTGGACCTCCGCAATGGCTTCGTCAACAGCCTCGACGAGACGCGGTGGCCCGAGACAATGACGCGGACGTTCCGCGACCAGGACGGCACCATCTACCCTGCTGTCTGCCCCTACGGCTCCCCTGGGGACCGCCTCTGGGTGCGCGAGAGTGCCCGGGTCATCGCTTGGCGCGGGTTCCGCCAGTGCCGCCTGAGTTACGAGGCGGATGGCGCGGAGACCGACTGGCTGCCATTTCCAGTGCGGCTGAAGGGGGGCGAGACTTCGCTGCTTGGGAGGTGCATCGCGAACGGGGTGTTTCGCGAGGGCGCGCGGCTCACGCTGGAGGTGACGGGCGTCCGCGTGGAGCGCCTGCGCGACATCTCCGAGGCAGACGCGCGGGCGGAGGGCATCCGCTCTGTTCCTCGCCACATG
Source organism: Archangium lansingense (assembly GCF_026626635.1). Classification (GTDB taxonomy): domain Bacteria; phylum Myxococcota; class Myxococcia; order Myxococcales; family Myxococcaceae; genus Archangium; species Archangium lansingense. The sequence goes on along the minus strand of NZ_JAPNKA010000001.1, from coordinate 9,652,352 downwards.
GACCCGAGCGGGGTGTGGTGGACGCATGACGCCGCCACCTGCCCCGAGCCATGGGGCAGGACACCAGAGGATGCATTTGCTCGTCTCTGGGAGATCATCAACGGTACCGAGTCCTGGGACGCCAACCCCTGGGTGTGGGTGGTGGAGTTCCGCCGGGTGGAGGAGCGCGCGCCATGACCGCCTTCCAGCGCCGCTACGCCCTGGTGGGCTGTGGAAAGTCGAAGCTGGACCGGGCCGCGCCGGCGAGGGAACTCTACACGGGCCCGCTCTTCCGGGCCGCGCTCGAGGTGGCTGAGTCCGAGTTCGGCCAGGACGTCTGGATTCTCAGCGCGAAGTACAGACTCACGGACCCGAACGAGGGCCTTGAACCGTACGACCTGCACCTTGAGGACCTCCCGCCCAAGGAGCGCGCGGACTGGGCGCGTGACGTCATCCGCAACCTCGTGGACGACGACGAGGGTACCCCAGCCCACCTCACCGTGTACGCGGGCTCCACGTACGTGGACGAGCTCCGCGCGCACCTTCCCAACACATGGACCCTGGTCGACCCGATGAAGGGACTCGGTCAGGGCGAGCGCCTGGCGTGGCTGAAGGCCCGTCGCGCGGCGCTCATCAACACCCCTTCCGCCGGGCCATCGGCCTCGCCTCTGGAGCTTTCGATGTCCACCGCAATCCCTACCACGCTGAACCACGAGCAGAGGAGCACGGCATTTAACCAGGCGCTGGTGCTCGAGGACGGGCTGAAGGAACTGGAGGCCCTCAAGGCGCGACTGCTCGCCGGACTGGAGGCCCAGGCCGATGTGATGCGGCAGAGCCACGCGCGCCTGATGCGTGCCGCCACCACGGGCGTGAGCCCTGAATCCCCCGAGCAGCAGGCGCTCCCCTTGGATGGGATGGCGCCGGCGGCGTCCGTCCAGGCCCAGGCCGCCGAGGTCTCGCCAAAGGAGGATGAGCCGCCCCCGGAGCCCCCGAAGGGCAAGGGCCGTAGACGCTCGCGCGCGGCGAGCTCAGCGGCGACGGGGACGAAGCGCACGGGGCCCGCGGCCTCGGCACGCACGGCGAGCGCACAGCAGGCCAGCGCGCGACAGGCAACCGAATTGGACGACGCCGTGCCGGCCCCGCGCATCCCTTGCTGTGATTGCGGCCACTCGGTGGCGGACCACCAGGACGGGACGGGCCGCTGCGGCGGCAAGGCGAAGGGCCGTCGCTGCAGGTGCAAGCGTTTCACCGCGGTGGCCGTGGAACTGCCGGGCGCGCCGGGCTGGAAGGTGCGGCCCTTCAAGGGCCAGCTCTCCATAGGTAAGGGCGGCGACCAGGGGTGCATTCTGGTGGGAGGGAAGGACGAGACGCCCCCGCTGTACTGGGTGCCAGGGTACGGCTTGGCCTTCCAGAACGGCGAGGCGGTGAGTGCTGTCGTCAGCCACCTGGGCGACAAGGCCACCACACTGGCCTACGAGCAGGACCCGCGCTGGCACTGGGTCCCGAAAGCGGTGTTGCGCGCTGTGGCCGAGTACCTGGGGGCGACCTGGCCCGAGCCGAGCGGGGAGGACTCTGCACCAGAGGCGCTCCCGCGGATGGAGGCGACGACCGACCACCCCTGCGAGTGCGACGGGTGCGGAGAGACCTTCAAGGCTGCGGAGCTCCAGCCGGTGGGTGAGGAGGACGCGAGGGGGTTCTACTGCCCGAAGTGCAAGGCCGAGGTGGAGGAACAGGACGGGGAGAAAGACGCGCCTACCGCCCAGGCCGAGCGCGACGTGCCAGAACTCGATGATCCGTTCGTCGTGCCGTCAACCGATGGGGCGGCGGACCCGTCCTTCAGCGACCTGGACCTGTCCTCGATGGAGCAGTTGCTCGGCAAGCCCCGGATCGGCCACTCCACGTTCTTGGTGAAGGTGCACGGCAGTAGCCCACGGGCATGCGAGGCGTGCGGCACTCGGGAGCGCCCTCGAGCATGGATCTCCATCAACCGCGATGACCGAGCGTCAAAGCGCGGGGCGATCGTGGGCGGAGGGGGATTCGGCCTTGCTCTGTGCGTGGAGCATGCCACCGAGGAAGGTGGACGGCTTTCTATGGACAACCGCCGCAGGGTGCTGCTGGACCAGACGACTGGCGCGGCCGCGTTTGAGCCTCGCGGGCTGTTGAAGGATATGGACCTATCCCGCCTGCCTGATGCACGCGAGGTGGAGGCGTTCATGCGGGGGATGCCGGAGGCGAACGCCGCGGGCGAGTGGATGCGCGGCCTGGTGCTCACCATCAACGACGCCATCGACGACGAGAGCTGGGAGTACCTCCCTGGGTTCGGCGGCTGGCGTGTCATCCGGGAGATCGTCGACGGGTGGGAGCACGCGTGGCTCTCCTTCGACTTGCACGCCACCGCGACCATGGGCCCATGGGTGCTCGACGAGGACAAGCGGACGCTCGAGCGCGCGGAGACCTTCAGCTACCCGAACCGCTGGTTCAACCAGGCCGGGAAGCCGATGAGCTCGAAGAACGCCCACGAGTGGGAGCAGCGAACGGCGTTCGCACGGGAAATGGAGGTTGCCATGGGGCGCGTCCTCCTTCCTGAGCTGTTCCCTCCTTCGGGAGGCGGGGGTGGGCAAACTGCCAGGGATGGAGCCGGCCCGGCTGCAGAAGCGCCAGCAGCTCCCGTCGGGAAGGTCCAGCAGCCCGGGGCGGAGCGGTGGCAGCTCACGCAATGGAAGGGGACTACCTGGTCCTTCGGGCTCGGCCAAGGTCGCGGCCTGGAGATCGACGTCTGGGTGGAGAAGGCGACGAAGCGCAAGGGAGCGGAGTTGTTCGGCCCCGCGAGCTGGTCCCTTGCTATCGAAGGGTGGACGGGCGCCGCCTTCCCGGAGGGCGTTCCCGGGGAGGTGGTGAAGATGCTCGTCCGCGAACTCCGCGCGGAAGACTCCCCAGCTCGGGAGGCCGTTCAGCGTGGGGCTGCGCGACAGCTGTCTGACTCCAGTGCGTCCAGTGCGGCCGCGACGAGCACCTGGCGCGTGGAATTGCCGGAGCGCAATGAGGGACACGTCATCCTCCGTCTGTGGTTGGTGAACGACACCACCGGAGAGCGCAAGCCAGCCACCTGGCGGAGTGGCATGTCCGCTCTGCGACGCAGCCACCACCTCGCCGGAACGCTCGAGGGAGAGGCCCTCCAGGCTGAGCGTGAGCTCGAGGTGTGGTGGATGGTCCATGCGGACGACGTCGTCGCGCCGCTCGCCCAGGCCTGCCGGGACGGCAAGGTGTCGGGCCTGAAGGTGTACGACCCGGACGCGTTCGGCAGCGGGCCGCACAAGTACGCGCTCTCCAACGGATGGACGTTGGAGGCCTGGGAGGGGGAGGGCTCTGAGGGCGACCAGGACGAGGAGCCGGCACTCATTCACTTCACCCGGCCCACTCAGCGCAGCGATGTATGGGAGCGCTTCGGCCCGTTCGTGCTGAACCCGCAGGGCCACCTCACGACTGCCAATGCCGAGGCCTCAGAGTGGTCTGCCGAGCACGAGGCGGTGGTGGCCGAGGCCGAGGACTTCGTCCGACGGGGTTTCGTGTTCGAACTGCGCCAGGAGGTGGCGTCGTGACTCCGCGCGGCGAGGGCGGGGCAGATGCCGCCGCTGGAGGCCTGTTTGTGAGCGTCGCAGCGAGGGCACGTAGTAGGGCACCAGTCCGACCGGGCACCCGTGTCGTCCTGGTGGGCCGTAACGATACGGGTAGGGTGATGCCACACGATGTGGGGGGGCACTGACATGGCTCGTCTTCCTTTTCTGCAAGTGCCGCAGCAGACCGTGGCATGCGCGCGCATGCTGGCTCGTGCTCTCCGTGTGCCCGAGTTTCAGGGCATCGGCCTCGCAGTGGCCCTGGACGCGTGGGCGGTGGAGATGGCCCCCGAGGGGGACCTGTCTGGCACCCTCCCACCCGGGGACCCGGCGGCGCTGCTGGCCCTGGCCGTGGGTTGGGAGGGAGACCCGGCGGCCCTTCTGGCAGCCCTGCTCCTCACCGGGTTCCTGGTACGCGACGGCGACACGGTGCGTTACGTGCACCTTCCCAAGTACGAGGGTGCTCTCGTCTCGTCCCCAACCCGCCGGTCGACGCAGGCGAAGCATGCCGCCAACGCACGCTGGAGCAAGAGTCGAGCAATGCCGACCGATGCTCCGGCATGCGTGAGCATGCGGGAGCATGCGGGAGCATTGCCCCCCGATGCCGGGCGATGCCAAGACGCAGACGCAGACGCAGACGCAGATGAAAGATCCCCCAAGCCCCCAGGGGGGGCTGGGATGCTACGGGTTGTTGCGCCGCCCACGCCGCAGCTGCCGTACAAACCAGATGCACCCAGTCCTCCGTCCCTGGACGTGCCGACCGCCGTGGACCTGGTGCACCGCGAGGTGATGGAGGGCCGCCCGTACGCCTGGGATGTCGTGCAGGACGAGCGGGCGGCAACCGCGCTGCTCTCGCTCTGCATGGCCGACGGGGTGTCGATTTCCGAGGTGCCCGCTGAAGTTGCCAGGCGCTTCGGCCGCGCCCTCGTGCGCAGCCTGGACAAGTACGCGAAGGGCAGCACCAAGGCCGTCACCCTGCGCGAGCTCGCCCGGAGGGAGTGCTGGGCAGCCAACGCCGAGCGCCCCACCGTCGAGCGGGAGGAACGCGACCCGATCAGCGGCGTGGCACGACGTCGTCCCGTGCTCGTCGAGCCCTGGGACGCTGTTGCTGCGTCGCTGGCGGCGAGGGGGGCGTCATGAGCGCCGGCCGCAAGCGCCGGCCGGCATCCACCAGCGCCCGCCGGGCCGCGCAGGAGTCTCTGCCGCTCGCCCCGGCCGCCGCTGTGGACGGCGAGCTGTCCACGCTTCCCGTGCCGACAACTGCACCCCCGTCCCCGGAGGCCCCCGTGCCGCTCGAGCGCCGACAGGATGCGCCCGTGCACGAGCCCCAGGGCGCCTGGCTGGTGCTGTGGGTGAAGTGCGAGGACTGCGGCAATGGCAGGCACGTGGACGCGGCCGGGCGGCACGGCGCCATGCCCGTGCGCGGGGAGACGCGGACGGAACACCCGGAGTGGCCACGGTGCTCCCACGGAAAGCCGCACTGGGAGAACTGCCGCGGAGCTGCCGTGGCGCCTCCGTGCTGCATGTACGACGCCCCGGAGAGCAGTTCGCAGGAGGCCACCCCATGACGCCCCTCCAGGCCTGTCTCGTCCTGCTCGCCCACGTCCTCCTCGCCTGTGCCCTCAACGGAACGCGCGGGGAAGCGCCGGCGGTGCTCTCCGCGTGGGGCGCCCTCGCCGCGCTGCTCGGCTTCGCCAGTTCACTGGGTGCGGCGCTTCGGAGACGCCCATGAGGTGGGCCGCTCAACGCGACGCCGCAGAGCCTGCCGTGGTGCAGGCCCTCAGGCTGGCCGGGTGGACGGTAGAGAAGCTGTCCGACAAGGGCTTCCCGGACTTGCTGTGCGTCCGCAACGGGGAGGTGGTTCTCCTCGAGGTGAAGTCAAAGCGCGGCCGGATGAAGTCCGCGCAGGTGGAACTGCATGCCCGCCTGCGTGCGGCCGGACTGCCGGTGGCGATCGTCACTACCCCTGACGAGGCGCTCGCTGCCGTCCGCGGCGAGGTGCGACGGACTGCCATGGATGTCCGAGTTGAGCGGCGTCCAGGGCAGCGGCGCTCTCTCTCGGAACTCGCAACCCCTAACACGTTCAGGACTGGGAGGACGTCATGACGAGATGCAACGGAATGCAAGACATGCGACGCCCGGCCACCATCATCTGCGGATGCGGTTCGGTGGTAGAGGTGAAGCGACAGGGCCGCATACCCTGGCGCTGCGCCTCCTGTGCGCGCAACCACAGACTGGCGCGTCAGCGTGGAGAGACGACACCTCGTCGTCCCCGACACCTCACCGTAGACGCGTGCGACGAGCGGGAACTCGGCCCCGAGCGGCCCCTGTATGGGATGACGCCCGAGGAGTATGCCCGCTGGAAGGCAGCGCGCGCCGTGCGCCTCTACCAGGGCGAACCAGAGCTGTCTGTGCACGTCATTGCAGAGCGCTTGGACTTGACGGTGGAACACGTGACGTCGCTGCTGCGCGGGGTAGGGCTCCGGTGCAAGGGAGACGGTCGGGCCAACCTTGCCTCTGGGCCTCCGGCGCAATAGTTGACGCAACGGTCTCCCGTTGGGAGGGGTAGAGAATGGCTTGCGCAGCCCGCCCTTTGGTGCCCGCCCCTATCTCTTCTCCACCTGTCTCCGCTAGGAGTCGAGGACACGCACGTCCTGGAGTACCTGCACCGGCAGCTCCCTCGCGCGCAGGTGTGCAAGAGCCCTTTCCCTTCCTCTCCGAGGTGCCCACCCACCAGACGCGGCGTGAGGAGAGGGCCCGCCGCCCCCACCTCCGCCGGCGCACCCAGCCGGGCGCTGACCTGCGGCAGCAGGTGCTGCCCTTCCGTCGCACCGGCCGGGAGAGCATCCTCACCCCGGAGCTGGCCGAGGCCATGGAGACGGCCCTCGCCGAGGTGCGTGGCGCCGCGGAGGGTGGACTCCGACAGCGGAACGCCGAGGCCCGACTGCTGGAGTTGCTGACGCCCTTCCTGCGGGCCGAGGTGGAGCACGCCTTCACCCACCACGAGCGCACCCACCTGGACAAGGAGGACCTGCTGCAGGAGGCCCGGCTGCGCGCCCAACGCCTGTGGAAGCGCTTCACCCCGGGCTGGGCTGGGCCGGGGCGCACCCTCTACCCTGCCTACGTCCAGAAGGCTGTGCGCCAGCGCCTGGGCAACGTCCTCGAGGAGGCCAAGCTGGTGGGCCCGACCCAGTGGGGGCGCAAGCTTGCCGGCCGCGCTCGCCGGCGCGTGGCTCGCGGAGAGTCCTCGTACGAGGATGCTCTGCGAAAGGAGGGGGCGGACCACGCCACCACCCTGGGGCTGACCCTCGGCGCCACCCGGGCCAGCGAGCTGGAAGCCCTGCAGCTCGCCGACGAGGGCGAGGAGGGCAGGACTCGGCGCGCCCTCCATGTCGCCGCTGCGGCCGCGCTGAAGCAGCTTCCCCGGCTGGAGCGCCTGGCCGTCGCCGTTCCCATGGGCCTCACCCGCGAGACGCTCACCGATGCCCAGCTCGCCCGCCGCCTGAAGTGCACCCCCGAGGAGCTCCTCGCGGCCCGGGCGCGGGGGCTGGCGACCCTTCGTGAGTACATGCACGGGAGGGAAGCATGACGGCACCGCGAGAGATGACGCTTCGAGAGGTAGTGGCCATGGCACAGGGTATGGTGTTGATGGACGACCAGGTGAAGCTGGGCTTCATCGCCTCGTCCCAGGAGAGCGCCACGTGCACCGGGTTCGCCGTGGCGAAGATGCTCACGCCGCACGGGGCCACGTGGCATCCCGCCTACCAGCAGGTGCGCTGGCCGAGCGGTGCCGCGATGACGTTCCTCTCCGCCAGGGTCCCGAACCGACTGCGCGGGTTTCGCTGGGCGGCCGCCTTCCTTTCTGCCCCCGCCTCCGCATCGACCGAGGTGTTTGATCAGGCGGCGATGAATGTCCGACCCCCGGGCGCTGGCGTCATCCTCTGCGCCGAGGTGGCCAACCGGAGCGCGCTGGACGAGCAGCTCCACGCGGCGGCCTGAGGCGCCATGCCCACCATCATCACCGAGAAGCCGGGCCCCTGCCGGGCCTGTGGCGGACTCATCCGCAAGGGGGAGTACGCCGACTTCGAGTCGGAGAAGGGCGCCTCCCACGTGGAGCCCCAGTGCGTCACCGCACCCGTCCGCTACCGTCCCAACCGGCGCGCGGGGAGGTGCAAGTGCGGCGCGCGGGTCGAGGCCGGGAAGGGCCTTCTCCGGCTGCTCGAGGACAGGGGGGCCCAGGGAGGCGGGAAGCGCTGGGCGGTCGACTGTGCCAGGTGCGCGGGCTTGTGATGCTGGCCCGAGCGCGGGTAGCGTCCACGGCGCCATGCTCCGACAGGCCCCTACCCATCGTCTCCTCTCGCCCCGGATTACCTGTGTCTTGCTGTTGTCCGTCTACTCGTCGGGCTGCGCCTTCTTCAAAACGAAGGCGTTGCCACATGGGTACACGGCAGAGGCTGCACCGCAGTGCAGCACCAACCTTGGGCCGGCCCGGGTCGATACGGTCGTGGCCGGGGTGTTTGCTGGCTTGGCGCTACTTGTTGGGGCTCAGGCAGTGGGGATCATCCCCGGCGATCGCAAGACAGCGAGCGGTGGTCTTCCTGGGCTCCTACTGCTCACTGCACCGTTCGGCGCGTCCGCAGGCGTGGGCTACCATCGGGTAGCCGAGTGCCAGAGAGCGCAAGGGGCGTGGGCAACGGTGACGGCGCAGCGGGAGAGGGAACGCCAGGAACGGCTGGCGGCCCAGGCTCGTGCTGAGGAGGAACGCAGGGCTGCCGAGCAACGTGAAGAGGAAAGGCTTGCCGCGCAGAGGCGAGCGGAAGAAGAACGCTTGGCTGCTGAGGCTCGCGCGGAGGAAGATCGGGCGGTTGCGGCAAGTACTGACGCCGCACAACCGGACGCGCAACCAGCCACCGAGGAAAGGGCTGTGGGCACAGCACCTCCATCTGTAGCCGCGAGAGGTCCGGTCGCGGCTGATGGGACGCCCATGCTCCTTCCAGATGGCTCATACAACCCGGCATTTACCAATCCTCCCAATGGGTATCGAAGCCCAGAGGGATATCAGCACGTTCGCTGGGGCATGAGCGAGGACGAGGTGAAGCGAGCCTATCCACAACTCCTCCCCATTGAGCAGGGTCTATACTTCGAGGGTGAAACTGCCGGGCATAAGTCTGTGACGGCGTTCGCTTTCAGCGAGCATCGCTTGGCGTTCGCCGCGATCGTGTTTCAAACCACGCGGCAGACGGTGGCGCAGTATATTGACGACTACAATGAGTTGAAAACGCTGCTCACGCAGAAATACGGGGCGCCGCGCCACGACAATGTGAATTGGCGCGAGGGTAAGGGGTTCTTGGGCGATTCTCCGGACGGTCTTACGACGGCGCTCCGGTTGGGGTATGCGACGCTCGAGACGCAATGGACAACAGGTGAGACGCTAATACGTCTAGAGTGCGAGTCCAAGAAGCTCACGCCCGAGATCAGCATCAAGTACGCTAGCCTCCGACTGATGCCTAGGATGATTCAGAAGAACGACCAGGCGAAGGTCGACGACTTGTGATGCTGATAGTCCGTAGTGCGTTGCTGGCCACCGCTTCTCCCGTGAAGCAATCATCTTTCGGGAGATGCCATGGCGTACCGAGTATTTGCGATGGTAACCGTGCTGGGCATTGCGTGCGGCGGCACGGGTGTCGCCGTGAGCAGTGTCGACGTCGTTCTTCGGAACACCACCCAGAGGGAGGCCGCCTTCTATCTCTCGGGAGGAGGTAGGGAGGCCACACTCGACGTGTACGAGATGCACTATCTGCTGCCGGGAGACGTAGTCCACGTCCCCGATGCCATGGCCGGGCCTCGCGGTGCTCGCCTGTTTCTTGGAGTGGTCATTGCCGGCGGTGGGCTCCAGATGCGCGAGTACCAAGGCGAGGTGACGGTCACTGCGCCGCACCACGTCTGTATACTTGCGCTCTCGGAGATGGACTACGCCTACGAGGTGAGCCAGGAGTGCAGCCCCTGACGCTCAGAAGTCCGCCTGGAAGCGCACCATGTCGAGGGGGACCCGTCCCCCAGCTGCGATGGATGGGACGCGCACCGTGCCGTCCGGCCGCACCTCCACGTCCACCAGCGCCGTGCCAGTGGACGTCGCCCAGAGGCGCCGCTCTCCGGGGCGGTAGCCAGAGGGCAGGGTAAACAAGGTGCTGTTCGCAGCTGGGGCCGGACTCGGCGCGCCCGCCGTTCCTTTCAGCCACACCTCGCCCGCGTCGTTCTTCCGGTAGCGCACCAGCCCGAAAACGGCGATGTTGTACGGGAGCCAATCATTCTGCCAGGTGACGTCCTGCCAGGGCTCAAAGGCCTGCTGGCGGAGCGCATCCACGGAATCAACGGTGAGTGCCCCCGCGTATCCGCTCCACTTCTCCACGAGTACCTCCGCGTAGCGCGCGCCCGCCGGCACCGCCGCGGAGACTGCACCGCGCTGCCAACTATTGGCGGGCGTGCTCGCCCCGCCGAGCGCCTCACTGGAGAAGTCGACGGCCCCGGAGAGGCTGGACAGCCAGTTCACCCCCAGGGTGCCGGAGCGAACACCCGCCGTCCCCTGTTTGAACCACGTACTGAATACCCACTGCTCACCCTCTCGCACGGTGAACACCTGCCAGTACAGCGTGGCCGTAGCCATTCCAGCCGGGAACAGGATGGAGCGAACACCAGCGTAACTATCTGTGGAGGTGGTGACGTCGCTACCCCAGATGCCTCCGCTCAACGTCACCGTATCCGGAGGTTGGCCAGCGTCGGTGAGCGCCTCCAGTTCGCCATTGAGGGGGAGACTGCCGACCGTCACCTTAGGCAGGAGAACGCCAGGGGAGACGTACCTCGGCGCAAGCGCCACCTCCGCCGAGGCCGGTCCGACGTTCCCGCGCCTGTCCCTCGACCGGACCCGAGCGTAGTACGGGACGCCCGCTACCAGCCCCGTCACGTCGAACCGCGTGGAACTGCTCACCGCCTTGAGCGTGGAACTGGAGAGGGTGAACCCCGGCGAGGTGCCGACGTGGAGCTCATACTCCTCGGCGGCTGGGCCTCCGGATGTGAGGTTGGGGGCGGTGAAGAGAAGGACGGCGCCCGTCACCGAGTTCGTCACCGTCAGACCGGAGGGAGCGGCAGGCCCGGTGAAGGGGGAGCTGGGGTTGAGCCCCGGCCGGGCCTCCATGGACAGCCACGCGCGTGGGCCCAGGGCGGGCTTGCCGAGCAGCCGTAGCGCCGTCCGGCCCGAGGTGGAGGAGAGGCGGTGCGTCACCTGGCGCACCGCGAGGCGCTGTTCGCTGGAGAAGTTGACGCTATTGGCGGCAAGGGCGACCAGGTCCCCAAGCTCAAGGCCGGGGTGCAGTAACACCTCCACCGAGGCGCCCACGTCCGTGGTGGACAGGTCCGCGAGTCCCGCATCAGCCAAGCGCCCAGCCTCCGCGGCGGAGCGCAGGTTGGTGGCCGCACCCTCCACCACCCGCATGAGGCGGTGCAGGCGCGTGCCTGCGCTGTTGAGGTAGCCGTAGCGGGCCAGGGCGGTGGCGGACTCCCGGCGCTCTGTCTTGCGCTTGGGCTGGCCGGCTGTGTCCAGGTCCGAGGCGTCCGGGTACACCACCTCCACCACGGTGCGGATGTCCTCGAGCCCAACACTGAGCTCGCCCAGGTGCTCGTAGTCGTTGGCGGTGTACGTCCAGACGGGCGTGGTGGCCGCCCTGTCGGGGCCCCACAGCCAGAGCCCCCAGTCGCCGGTGTCCGGCCGGAACTTCCACCGCACCTCCCAGCCTCGCCCGGCCGCCAGCTTCGTCAGGGCGTTTATGACCGGCTCATAGTCCTGCTTGTACTTGCCCAAGGCCTGGGTGGAGGCCTCGGGGGTGTACAGGGCGAACTCGGGGAGCTGCGCGTCCGTGAGGATGGTGTTGCATACCGTCTCCAACGGCACACCGGCGTCGCTGCCGTACGTCTTCTCCTCGGCCGTCCAGACGTCCTGCAGCACGCCCCCCATGTCCCGGCCGACGAAGGTGATGACGTCCGGATTACCGGAGTCCACGTTGTCAATGCGGCCGGCGAAGAGGGGCAGCCACTCGGGGCTGGTGGCGAGTTGGCGCGGTGGGCCGAGGGCTACCTCCACCCGGAAGAGCCGGGGCGGGTCCAGCAAGGGGGCATAGCCAACGCCGAGGTTGTTGGCCCGGGAGGATGTCATCAGCGGCGCCAGTGAGACGCCTCGCACCTCGCGCAGGACGCGCACCGTGGCCTGTCCCACGGGGCTGTCGAGGCTCTCATCCACGTCCACCCCCTCGAGGAAGTCCCGCTCGAAGAGGTTGGTGAGATCGTGCCAGGCGTCGTCCGGGCCCAGCACGCGGACGCGGCCGCGCACGGTGTAGCCGGCGGGGTGCTTCAGGAGACGCTGCTGCTGCTCGTTGAGGGGGCGCATGCCCCGGAGAACGGGCGCTCACCGCGGAGCACCTGGCGGAGTGCCTCGATAACTACCGGAACCAGCGCCTCCTCGATGGACTCCAGCGGGGCGCGCAGGCGCTCAATGGTGGCGCGAGCTTCGGCGAGATCCTCTCGCAGCTTGCGCCACTCGTCAGTGGCCTCACGCCAACCGGGGAAGAAGGTGTCCATCTCGCACCAGCCGAATCCGCCGCGCTGAGCCAACTGCTCGACGCTCTGCCCCCGGCCATAGCGCGCCGAGTACCCAGCCCAAGCCTTATCAGCCACCTCCCATGGCACGCTGATTGGGCCGGGCGCTGCACGTCCAGACGTCTGAAGCGGAAACTCCGGGTACTTCGACCGCACTCTACGAACGCACCCAGCGCAGCCAAATACCGCTTCACGGTGGTCACACGTCGTTTTGTCCATGTGCTGGAGAAGCGTCGCACTCACACCTCGTAGAGGGTGAAGTCGAAGACCTCGGCCACGGACTCCCGCAGCGGCATCGTCTTCGCGCTGCCCACCTCGCCGAGGCAGAGTTGCCCGGCGGTAGCCAGACGCGGGCCCTCAGCCAACACGTACGGGAGAGCGGGCCAGGCGCGGGCGTTATGGAGCGCATACAGCTTCGGCACCCATGCGTCCGGCACCAGGTAGGGCAGAAGCACGGCGTCGTCGAAGTCGCCCAACCCAGTGCCGGTGAAGTCCCCCAGCACGAGCGCCTCCACGGTGCCGCCCGAGCGCCGAACAAACTGCGTGGGCACGGTGGACGGGGAGAGCACCCCATCCCTCCATGTCACCCCATCCGAGCGCGTCACGTAGTGGTGCCACGTGGAGGACTCCCTACGCCAGAGGAGGGCGCTCCAGGGGCTGGAAGCGGTCGCGTCGAGCACCTTCCAAGACATGGTTCCGGAGGTGGGAAGGCGCAGATGCCCGCCGTACTTCCCGCCGGCGGACTCAATGGTGAAGCTCAAGGGGGCCGCGAAGTACCCCACCTCGCGGCTGGTGTAGGAGTGCGAGTCGAAGGCAAGCACGTGCCCCTCGCCCTCAATGAGCGAGCGCAGTAGCTGCGCCGCCGGCACGGTGAGCAGAGAGGAGGTGTAGCGGAGGTTCGCCTTCTTCACCTTCGCCGTCGACCGCGGCACCCCGTTGAGCGAGCGCACCACCTCGCCGAGCCGGACAGGCAGCCACTCCGAGTCCGTTGCCTCTACCTCCACGCCGTTGAGCTTGAGCAGCGCCATAATCAGGGCCCCTCGTATCCGTACTACATCCGCCCGCGCGAGCCGCGGTTGCGGTAGGCGAGCTCATCCACCTTCCGCTCCAGCGCGGAGAGCCCATGGTAGACGTCCTGGGTGACGACGGTGACGGAGTTGATGAGCGGAGCCGCCGGCGCCGAGGGCTGGGCAGGGGCAGCGGGCGAGCTCGGCGTGGCGCTTGAGCTGGAGCCAGGTGCCTGGGAGGTGGGCATGGTGACGGTCCCACTCCGGGCGTTCTGCGCCTCGAAACTCTGGAGCGCGTACTTCCAGGAGCTGGGGGCGTTGGTGAGGCTCGCCGTCATCTTGTCCACGGCGCTTGCGGCCTGATAGGCGGCCGCAGCTTGCTCTGCCGCCGCTGCCGCCTGTTCATATGTCGTGGAGGTGAGGTTCTGGATGGCCTGCCGCAGCCCGCTGGTGTCCGACGTCGCGCCCTCGAGGCCATCCGCCCACCCGGCCAGGAATTCGAGCGGACGGACGCCGAGAATCTCTATTTCAGACAGCTTTCTGAAGACGTTTTGGATCTCCCAGATGATGCCGTTCCATGCCTCTCGGATGCCGAGAATGATGCTCATGACTACGAGGCCCACCATCTTGAGTACCTCGAAGAGGGCAGGCATCACCTCCTCGGCGATGCTGTTGAGCGGCGTTTGGATGGCCTCCAGCGCCTGGCCGAGCACCTGGAAGAGCGGCGCCAGCATGTCGCCGAGCAGCATCATCATCGGGGCGAGAGGCGCCACCGCCTTGCCCATCGCATCCAGCGCCGGGCCCAGCCCGTTGATGACCACGTCCACGACACGGAGGACGGCCGCCACCACCGGCACCAGTGGCCCCGCGAGTCGACCGAGCACGTCCGACACCACCTGGATGACGTGGTTGATCATCTCGATGATCGCCTTGAACTGCTCGGACCGCGTGAGGAGGTCCAGCGCCACGGCGATGACGGCGCCCCACACCCCGCCGGCTTGGGCACCCTGGACCCCCGAGTTGATGACACCGCCGAGCTCGCCCGTGCGGCTCATAGTCTGCTGGACGATGGCGTCCCGAGCCTGGAGCATGCTCTGGGCCAGCGCCTTGGCCCGGTCCACGATGGCCTTCTGCGCGTCCTTCGCGGCGGAGATTGCGGGCGACAGGCTCTCGCGGAAGAGCAGTTCGAACTGGGGGCCCATGACATTGGAGGCGAGCCACTCCTGACTCTTCTCCATGAGGGCCTTCTGCTTGAGAGCCAACTCCAGGAGTCCGCCAGTCACATCGAGCACGGACTCCAGTGCGTCCTTGGCAAAGCTGGCGGCGTTCTCGGCCTCCTTCTTCAACTCGTCCAGCGTCTTCGTCCCCTGGACGGTGTTGGGGTCTCCAATCTCCGGGAGCGAAAGGTTCGGCAGATTAAAGTCGAGGCTGAACCCGAGGTCCTTCTTGAATAGCGCCATGCCCCTGTCGAAAGACTCCTTGGTCGTCAGGAGCATGTCTGCGCCCGCCTTCGCCCCATTCTTGATGGCCGCACCCGCCTGGTCAGCGATGGCCTGGACCTCAGCCATGCCCGCTTCGGCCTTCGCGCGCCCGGCATCCCAGAGCTTTGTCACGCCCTGGTCGAGGTACTCGAGCATCTTCTTGCCGGACGTGTTGGCCATGGTCTCGAACATGGCGGACACCTTGTCAGCACCGACCCACCTCGCCACAGGCGCGGCCATCTTCGCGATCCATCGCACCTGGGCGGCGATGAATTCGAAGGCTGCCTCCACGCCCCTGCGCAGGAAGCCCGTCAGCGAGGAGAACATCTCCCCGACGAAGCCGGAGATCGTCCTGCCGAGGGCAATTGCTTCGGTGGTGATTTCCTCAAACCACGCCTTGATGCCCTCTCCAGTCTGTTCCCACGTGTCGCGCAGCACCGCAGCGAGCACCACGAGCGAACCCACCGCCACGGCGATGGCTGTGACCGTGGCCAGCAGCGGACCTGCCGCCACAGCCATGGCCTTGAACTTCGCTGCGCCGACTGCGAGCGCGGCGGGGATGGCGATGACGGCCCCCTTGATGGTGGACACCAGCTTGTCGACGCCGCTCGTCACCTTGCCGACGTCAAAACCCTTGAACGTCTTACCCACGTCGGACTTGCCCAACTCGCCGAGCCGCTTGCCGAGAGCCGACACCTTGTCGAGTGCCAGTCCCGCCGAGGCGGACATGGTCGAGAATCCCTTGCTGACGGCCTGTGCGGTGGGCCCGGCCAAGCGGGCGATGACAACGGTGCCCTCGGCGAAGCTCTTCGTGAAAACGAGAGCGCTGGAGAGAGCCTTTCCCGCGACGCCGATGACGGCCGCGTACTTCACGAACGTTACTATGCTGTCCTTCTGCTCGGCGGTGAGGTTGCGCCAGGTGGCCACGGCCGTCTTCACCCAGACGGTCATCTCCCGTACGAGGGGGGTAAAGGTGGAGCCAACCTCCTTGCCGAGCGTCATGAGCGCGCCCTTGAGGTCCTCCAGCGCCTGCCGGGCTGGCTCCGAGGTCTGGCTCGCCACCGCGAAGGCACCGGCGGCGAGTGCAGACACGGCGAGAAGCCCGTCTGAGAAGTCACCCAAGGCGGCAGACGCCTTGGACATCTCCCCTTCGATCTTGTCCGCCGTCTCCTCCACCGCCTTGGCGACGGCGGAGAGGTTCTTCACCGCCTCGCCGATGGCGGCGGTCACGGCGACGTAGAGATCGCCGACCTTTAGTCCGCCTGGTCCGTTGCCGCTCATTTGCTGCGTCCCTCCGCCTATGCAGCGTGGTACGTGGTGGTGCGCTTGACCCTCTTACGCTCCGGCCCGCCGGGGCTTGGGCTGGGTGCTGTGCCGTCCTGGGAGTTGCTTGGCGCGCCCTCCGCCTCCAACAGGTGGTCAGCCGCGATGGCCAGGATCCACTCGAAGGACTGCTCCCGTGTCTCCTGCTCCGTCCAACCCTGAAGTCTGGCGACCCGGACCTCTAGGCCTCGGTCGGGGTCGCCTCGGAGTTTCCCTTCATGCGCTCCAGTGCGACGCCCGCCGGGGCCAGGGCGCCATTGATGTCCTCCTGCAGCTCCATCAGCCACTCGGACTCGATGATGCGCTCGAGGTCCTCCTGGGAGTGGCGGTTGAACGCGGGGCGGACGGCGCCGGGGCGATAGACGACGAGTGACGCCATGCGCGCCAGAGCTCTCATGGCGCCGTCCTCGCCGGCATGGTTGTTGTTGGCATCCACGTCCCCCGCCTTCTTGGCCTCGGCAAAGGCCATCGCCACCAGCGACTTGGAGGCGCGCCGCAAGACGAGCGGCACAGCCTTGTCTCCAATAGTGACGGTGACCTCCTTGTAGATGCGCGGCGGTCCATTCAGGTCGTCGTTGTGCATATGCGTGAGTCCCTAGTGAAAGTTGTGAGACGGCGAGAGGGATTAGATGGCTACAGGCGGGCCGCTGAACTCCAGCGCGTACTCGAATTTCAGCAGGGTGCCCGCCTCGAAGTTGTTCGGAGACGACTGCACAAAGGCCTTGTAGCGCCAGCCCTGGCTTCCAGCGACGGCGGTGGGGTCCAGGATGACGTGCATATAAAAGGGCTCCTTGTTCTTGCGAGCCGTCTCGATGACCTCCTGCGTGACGCTGCCGGGGCGGCGTGTACCAGCCAGTGCGCCTCCGGTGAGGGAGGACCAGACGATCGTCTTCTCGCTGTAGCCCTCGGAGTTGAGGAACCGCTGCTCCTCGAATTCCTCCTCCTCAGTCACAGAGAACGTAGTGGCCGCCTCGATTTTGTTCGTGTCGGAGAGCGCGGTGACGGCGTCGGCCGTGACGTGGATGGGGACCTTGTGACTGATGACAGAGTCGGACATGTGGGTGCCTCACTTCGGTGGAAAGAACTTCGCCAGGGACTTCATGAGTTGAGTGGAGACGCCCTTGATGAGCAGCGAGCGCACCCCGCGTTTGAAGGCGCGGCGCAACCAATGCGGAGGTGGCGTCTTGGTCTGCACACCCCAGTGCCAGCCCTCGTGAATGGGACCCGCCTGGGGGTGTTCGTAGCCAGCGGTGGCGGTGGTGCTCAGTCGCTTGGAGAGGTTGTGGTGCGGCAGGCTTACGAAGGACGTCTCCGCCAGATTCAACGGGTCATCCGGCGCGCCGCCGCGAGGGACGAGGAACTGGGCCTGATCCAAGCCGCGCTGGGCGGCGTTGATGACTGGCCTGTCCAGGTCGCGCAGTACCAGCTCGGCCTGCGAGCGGAGCCGGACGAGTGCGGTCACGTCCACCTCCACCGCCTTCCGCATTCTGTAGCCACGTGCCATGCCCCAAAGAAGGGGCGGGCGCTCAGTTCGTGGGCGGGGCGGGGAGCGGCTCCGTTGCCCCGGGTGGCGTCACCTTCCAGCCGTTGCCAACCATCCACCCGAGGGAGAAGCGGGTGACGTTGAGCCACCACTGGTGGTCCTCCTGCGTCCAGTCGGCCGCCTCGGGGTCATCCGCCGTCGCGTCCCGGTACCAGTCGCACCCGACTGGGTGGGGGTTGGTGCAGAGCTTCCCGTGCAGGGCCACCGCCAAGCCGCGCACCGCGGGGGTGGTGGCAGCCTTCGCCTCGTCTTCCTCCCGCTTCTTGGCCTCCAGGCGTGCCACCAGTTCGTACGCGGCCAGCAACTCCTCTTCCGTCCTCGTCATGGCGTCCTCAGTCACGGAGCTCCCATGCCACCACCAAGTCAGCAGCGGGCGGGGTGTCCAGGTAGATGGTGAGCGAGCCGACTGCCGCCGTGGTGCGCACCACGCGTGAGCCGTTGGCGTCGGCGGTGGGCTGCTGCACGTGGGCGAAGACATCGCTACTGGCTAGGCACAGGTTGTTGGTGATGGTGACGGCATTCTGCCCAGCGGCGACCTTCGCTCGGCCCTTCCACGTATTGGACGTGGCGTTGCCCGCGGTGGCGGTGGTGTCACCCGTCAGGCGCCTGATGCGGCCGTTTCGGGTGACGACGAAATTGGAGCTCCCGTCCACAGCGAAGGCGCCGCTCTCGTTGCCGAGTCCTTGGCCCGCCGTGACGGACGGGGCCGCGAAGGCGGTGTTGCTTCGGATGATGTTGCTGCTGACGTGCAGGTACCTGGTTCCAGCTGCGTCGAAAGCCAGGTACGCGCCGGCCGGGATGCGGAGGGCCACAGCCCCCACTGGCACGTCCACCACCTCAAACAATCCTGAGTGTTTCTTCCCTGAGAGCGTCTGCACGCCCGTCGTGCCCACCACGGCGCCCGTCACCCCGTGAGCCGTGCTCGCCGAAGTATGCGAGGCAAGAGCGCTCGCGTCCGCCTTCGCCGCGAGCTCCGCCGCGGTGGCCCGGCCAGAGACGTCGGATTGCAGTTCCTCGAGCGCGTCCTGCACGTTGTTGGAGGCGAGCTCGCCAGCGGGCGTAACGAGGACCTCGGCAGCCGTGGGAATGGGGGGCGGCGCACCGATGGCCAACCACTCCGAGCCGGTGGAGACGCGCAGGAGCCCGGCGTCCGTGTCGAAGGCGAGGGCTCCGCGGTAGCCCCCAGGCGCGGGGAAGCTGGCGAAGGGCATGGACGCCAGCACCAGCAGCCCGTCCAGGGTGGCTTGGCCGGTGACGGACAGCCCTCCCACCTGCAGCGTGGCGTCCCGGGAGAGCGGCACCACCACGCCCGGGGCGGTGGCCGATAGGTACTCCAGGCCAACGGTGAAGGACCAGAGGGGGCGCTGCTCTTCGTCATCGCGCAGGTAGGTGGGCCCGCCATCCTCCAAATCCACCGTCTCGTACTCCGGTGGGTGCAAGTCGTAGAGGGCGGACCAAGCTGCCCTGGCCCTAGTGCCGCTCTCCGTGTACGCGTTCGGCTCCCGCGTACCGCGCACCAGCACCGTCACGGACTCGGTGTGTTTCGCCAGCCCCGTGTTGGCGAGGTACTTCTCCGGCTTCTCGGCACCAGAGTGACGGCAGGAGGTCATCGCGTCGGGCGCGCTGGCGGGGTAGGGGCCCGCGTAGAGCGTGGGCGTCGGGCCCGCGAGGCTGCCCACTCCCGCTGCCTGCAGCAGGGTGGCGACGTCGAGCTCGCAGTCGCGCAGGCTCATAGCACCAGCTCCGAATGGTCGAAGGCGCCCGTCTCGAGGTCCATCCGGACGAACACCTGCACGGCCTGGCGGCTCAGCTTGTAGTCCGCGGGGTCAGCCCCCGGCAGCCAGATGCGCAGCTTCCCGAGTTCCTCCGGCGACACCTGGGCGGTCGTGAAGAGGGTGCCCTGGGCCACCGCCTGGCGACCGTCGACGGTCTGCACGCGCCGGGCTCCGGGCTGCCAGCGGCACGGGTAGGGATCGGGCTCGCCGTACACCTCCCGCCGGCCGTTGTCCTCCGTCCCGAGGAAGCGGCGCAGATGGAAGGTCTGGTGCAGGTCCTCGGCGATGAGGCTCACGACTGCCTCCGGTTCCGCGTCTTGCGGTGCGGCTCGGCAAGCTGGCGGGCCATCTCAGGCACCGCCTTGGGGTCCGTGCTCCACGTCACCGAGGCATCGCCGACGCTGCGACTCGTCACATTGGGGTCCCTCCCCGCGGGCCGGTACAGGGCGGTGACCGTCGCGAGGACGGCCTCCTCGAGCTCGGCGGGCAAGTCGCTGGTGAGTGTGCTCGTGGGGTCCGCCGCCAGCGCAAGCTCCACCTGGCCGGGTGTCCTCCAGCCGGCGTCGTAGGTGACGACGATTTCCCCGGTGTCGTAGGCCGTGTGGGGTATTGGCGAGACGCCGGCCGTCCACGTGCCGGTGAAGGGCCACGCGCAGGAGCGCCGGACAATGCGTCCGTGACGTGGGCTCTCAAGGTGGTAGTCGGTGGCGGCCACCTCCTCACCGCCCACGGTGATACGCACCAGGCGCCGCACCGCCCCCGCGCGCAGGAAGAGCCGGCGTCCGCCCTCGCTGGGCACTGACTCCTGAGCGTCCGTGCGCAGGTGCACCTCGTAGCCCAGCCAGTTGGCCAGAGCCCGGCTCGCCGCGGTGACGAGAGCTGGCAGCTGGGCGTCCGAGCTGGACACCTTGAGGCGGCCCGCCGCGCGCGCCACCGTGGTGAGGTCGTACTCGGTGGCCATGGCTACGCCACGCTCCTCTGCGCGCGCTCCACCGCCGCGCGCACCCGGGCCCAGTTGAAGTTGTCCGCGGGGTCCGTCTTCCGTCCGGGGGCCACGTCACGGTGGCCGAGGACGTTCTCCGTGGGGATGCGGTGGCGCAGGACGATCTCCGGGACGAGCTGCTCCAGCGCCTGGTACTGCGCCTCAGTGAACGGGGTGACGTTGTCGCCGGGGTTGACGATCTCGATGCCGATGGAGCGTGCGTTGACGCTGGGCCTGCTCTCGCCACGCAGGGTGGAGACGCCCGCGTGCCACGCCTTCCGGCTCTCCGCCACGAGGCAGTACACCGTGCCGTCGGTGTCCACGAGGTAGTGCGCGGACACCCTGCGCTCAGGGGGAACCGCGTCGTCCGTCAACGTCCGGAGGGCCGGGGCGCCTCGCCGCGTCGCCGTGTGGTGCAGGACGAGAACGTCCACGCGCACGTCGCTGCGGCTGGAGTGGTTGGGGGAGGGGTAGCTGTTGTTGGTCAGCATGGGCGTCTCTAATAGAACGGCCGGAAAGGCAGCCAGGGAGGCCACCTCCCGGCCGGGAGGACTGAGAGGGGTTGCGCTAGATGGGCAGAGTGGACGCGCCGCCGAGCACCAGCACCGCCCCCGTCACCACCTTGGGCGTGGTGCCAGCGGTGAGGGCCACCGTCTCCACCACCCGCAATTCGTCATGCCCCACGGGAACGAACTGGAGATCGACGTCGAGCTCCTCCGCGGTGCTGGCCGAGGTGATGGCGAGCGCCACATCCTGGCCGTCCATGTCCTTCAGCGGGGTCCACGGATTGCCGGCATCGCTGCCGTCGCGCGTCTCCACCTCGTACGTGACGCTGGTGGCGGTGGGCGCCCCGCTGATGGCCCCGGTGAACGCCACCAGCACGGCCGAGCCGTAGCGGCCCGGGGCGAACGTCGTACCCTGGCGGGTGCCGGCCGCCTGGTCCGCAGGCACGAGCGCCAGGTTGTTGCACAGTACGTAGGCGCCGATGTTGGTCCTGATGATGCTGGACAGCATGGTGTTCCCTTCTCGGGCGGGGCCCGGGTCAGTAGGTGACGTCCTTCTTGAAGGCGAAAGCGGTGGTGTGGCGGAGCTTCCAGTCGGCGTACCCGACGATGCGCAGCGTCTGCATGTCGTTGGCGAAATCGGAGGCGTTCTCGCCGATGGCCATCTCCAACTCGGCCGCCGCGCCGAAGTAGAGCTGGGACGCCAGACCGAAGCCGATCTTCTTGAAGCCGATCAGCGTGTTGTGGCGGAGCACGGGGAAGCCGTTGTGGGTGGGGTTCTTCAGGTCGCGGAGCCCCTCGAACATCCAGCCGGCTGCGTCCCGCTTGTTGCGCAGCGCCCAGAAGGTGTTCGGGTCCATGAAGTAGAAGGCGCTCGCATCCAACTTGTGCCGCTTCTTCTCCAGCGCCGCCGGCAGGTCGTCCATGTCGGCGAGCATGTCGTCCACCGTGGCGCCGGCGCTCGCGGTGATCATGGACGAGTCCACATCCTCCAGGACGCCGAGGGGCTGCTTGTTGCCCTTGCCGAAGAGCGCGGCCTCATCCATCTTCAGCGCCGCCGCCACCTGGATGTCGGCGCCGACGTCCGACGCCGCCGACGAGTGGCCTCGGCGCATCAGGTCGTTGGAGGTCTCGGCGCGCCCCATGAGCTTGTGGCTGCCGAGCTCGAGCAGGCCCGTCTTCATCTGCGTCTTCTCGACCGGCTCACCCTCGGCCGCCCAGTAGACGACGGCCCCGGCGTTCTGACGTCCCACCACGAACTTGCCCCCGTACCCACTGGCCTTCCGCAGCCCGGGGCGCGACAGGAAGAGGGACTCGTCGCGGAGGAACTCGATCATCTCCGTGGACTCGACGACAGGGAGCCGCTCGCCGCCCTGGCCGAAGAGCGACGCGAACGCACCCACGGCCTTGGCCTTCACGAGGTATTTCTCGAGCTCGTCCAGGTTCTTCGCCACACCCAGCGCCTTGGCGCGCGCGAGGTACACCGCCTTGACAGCGACGCCAACGCGGGCTTGGTAGAGGCGTCCGTCGTCGGGGTCCATTTGGAGGTCACGCGCGTTGGTGACCGTCGGCCCGGGGGCAGCCGGGGTAGCAGCCGCGCGCGAGGCGAGCGCCGCCTCCACCGCCTTCACCACCACGGGCTGGAGCGCAGCCTCGACGTTCGGGGGGATGGGGGGCGGCGCGGGATTCGGGGCGGGGGCGGGGCTGGGAACGGGGGCCATCTGGGACTCCTGCGTGGGTGTCTCGGTTCGTGATGGAGAAGGGGCGGACTGCTACGCGGCGAAGCTCCGGAGCCACTTCGTCACGGGCTCCTCGTCCTCGGCCGGCGGGGGCTGCTCGTCCTTGGGCTTCTCCTCCTCGGCGGGCGGGGGCGCCTCTTCCTTCGCCTTTGGGGCGGGCGCCTCCTTGGGGAAGGCCTGCTCGTGCATCGCCGTCACCATCGCCTTCATCGCAGCCACGTCTGCGCGTACAGCCGCGCAGCCCGGGCACTCCGTCGTTTCGTCTGCCATTGCTTTCACCCTCACGGCGCTTTCCTTGGCGCCCTTGTCGACGAGGCTCGCCTCGAGCAACCGCGCCTCGTGCACGTCCTCACCTTTGCCGTCTGGCCCCTTGTCGTTCGGCGTTCCTCTCACCGTGAGGTAGCCGATGCTGCATGCCGTGACTTCGCCCGCGGCGACGGCGGCGGACACCTGCTTCGAGAGGTCGGTGAGGTGGTTGAAGCGCGGCACGAAGTACCACTGGCCGCCCTCCTCCCAGACGGTGGCGGAGCCAATGGGCAGGCGCTGCTCAGGCGTAGCCTTGGGGACAACGCCCTCGTGGTACGAGTGCACCCAGTAGAGCGGCACCTCGGAGATGCCATCGGGGAGCCGGAGAGCTCCGGCGTCCATGGTGTCGCCATGGGCATCCGGCACCCCGGGCGGGTCTAGCATCGCGAACACGGGCCCCGTCGCCGTTGCCAGAGACGGCCGGGGCGCAGCATCCATGAGCTTGAGGGAGAGGCCTCGCGTCTTCATGGTCAGGAGAAGCGGCGGCTATCGGCGTTCGGCGTCACCCCGCGGTGGTGGCGGGTTGGCGGGCGTGGCCGGGGTGTCGAGCACGGGCTGAGCGCCAGGCAGCGGGCGCGGCCGCTTCCCCTCCAAGGCCGGGTCTGGAGGGAGGCCGCCCAGGGCGCGCACCTCGTTCCAGGAGACTCCCTCATTGGGCGCAGCCGCCATCACCTTGAAGGTCCGCTCCCAGGACTCGGGACGCGGGTCCTTCGCCACGATGATCGCCTCGGGGTCGACGCGGGGAACGAGCCCGTGATTCAGCTCGACTACAAGCTTGTCCTGCCAGGGAGCGATCGCGCGGTCGGCCAGCGTGTACTTCTCCTCCTCGGCGCTAGCACGCGTTCCGGCGGCCGAGTCGCCCATCATCCCAGGGGGGACGTTGAACACCTGCCGCACCAGGCTCCCGAGGGCGCGGGCCGCCTCGTCCATCTGTAGCGCACGGAAGTCCTGCTGAATCTGTGACAGCGTCGTCTTGCCGCTGACGAACCAGACGCGGCCAGCGCTCTCGGGCTTGCCGAATCGCTCTTCATACTCGGCCTGGAGTTCCTCTGCTCTGTCCTCGCCGGCGGGCCCCTCGTCCACTCCTACGACGGCAGCTGGGAGGCCGCCTCGCTTGAACGTGGCCTTGCGTGCGGACTGGATGGCGGCATTGGTGTCGAGCTCGTCCGCCAGAGCGCTGCCGCGTCCCAGGCCGCGGCCTACGGGGTTGCGTGGGTCCAGCCCCTTGAGCCACACCACCTCGGAGGCGTGCACGCGCCCCGCGAATTGGTTGTAGCTGATGAAGTAGTGGGGGTCCTGCGGGGTAGGCGTCATCGAGACGCAATGAGGCGGGATGGGCTCATACCCCACGACGGTCCCTGTCGCGGAGCGACGCAGCCAGAGAAAGGCCTCGCCCGGGAGCATGCGGTACACCGCAAGCAGCTTCAGACAGGACTGGCCTGGGTAGTCAGGGTGGGGTGCGTATAGGATGCGCAGTAGCTCGTGGTCCTCGAGCTCAATCCAGTCCCCGGCGGAAACCAGGGCCTCCAATTCCTTGGTGCGCAGCTGCACATTCATGGCGCACAGGCGCGTGCGCAGCGCCTTGGTTTTGAAGGAGCCCGGCGGGGTGCGCAGGTGGTTGGGCTTGAACACCCGGAAGTGACTGGCGGCTATGGGGTCCGCCACCGTGTCCACCACCGCCTGAAACCACGCATCCTCCGCGTACGCGTCGAGCACTGCACGGCTGTCTCGGCGAGGAGAGAACGTGGTGATGGGGATGGCGTGGATGACCGGTTGCCCGGCACCTGGGCCCAGCAGCAGGCGGGACAGGGTGGCCCGAAAACGGTTGCGCAGGGAGGGGGCGGACATGCTGCGAAGAAGGGGCGCGTGGCCTACGCGTCGTCCTCGTCGTCCCCCTCTGCATGGGCCTGCGGCTCGCCCGTGCGCCCAGCGGCGCCGGCGTTCTGTCGCTTCGGGCAGACGTACAGGTAGATGGGCCACGCGAACGCGTCGGCCCGGTCGTCCCGGCCGTGGCCCCCATCCTGCCCGGTGAACTCCGATAGCTGCTTCTCCAGCTTGTGGTGCTTGCCCACCATGTGCACCAGGCCAGCTTCGCACTGGGCAGTCACCGGGGCCGCGCGCTCGGCCTTGGAATTCATGGCGCGCATGCCCTTCACCTTCACCTTGCCGTCCACGCCTCGAATGGTGCTCTTCACCATCGAACCGCCGGTATTCGTCTCGGCGAAGACGAAGGTCTTGCGCGGCGGGGCCAGGTGCTTCCACCGATGCACGGCGTCTACGGCAACCTTCGCCCAGGCGGTCGGCTCGGGCTCTTGGAGCGACAGGTCCTGCAACACGTACGTGTGGAGGAGGCCGTCCACCTCCTCGCGAATACCCTCTACGACAATCCCGTGTAGGTCCGCCCCCTTCCTCTCGCCGGTGGCAGGGTCGACGCTCACCACGACCTTGTCGAAGAGCGGCTCGCCGTCCCGGGCAGGGATCGCCTCGACGCTCTCCACCCGAGACGCGTCCCAGTTGACGCGCTTGTAAAGCGTCGCGTCCATGGGGAAGAAGAGCTCACCGCCGTACTCCCGTCGGCCGTCGGTGGAGTTCGCGAGCGCGAGCGCCTGCCGGATGAAAGACGGATCCAGATTGGCCGCGTTGTCGAAGGTGGTGGACTGCGCGAGGAAGAGCCTGTCCTTGTCCTTGAGGATCTGGCGGAAGAGAGGGGTGGGGGCCGGCGTGGTGGTGATGACGACGCGCGCGGGTAGGCCGAGCCGCTCCATGCGCGGGGTAATGATGCGCGCGCACTTGGTGCGGCACTGGTCGTACACGTCCTCGGGGTGCTTCTTCCAGGCGACGATCTCGTCTGCCCAAACGAAGGACACGTTGTAGCCGCGAAATTTGTCGGGCCCCGCCTGGGCAGGGACGTAGTGCGCGATCGCCCCATTGGGCCACACCAACATGCGCTTGCTGCGCTTGTGAACGGGCCGGAACCAGGGCGGAGAGAGAGTGAGAATTCCAGACGAACCCTCGAGCTGGTTCTTGCGAATCTCGCTGTCGGTGGGTCCGACGATGAGCATCACCGCGTTCGGATCTGCTCGGGCCTCCTCGATAACGGCCGACGCGCCGGCGTGCGTCTTCCCAGTGCCGCGGCCGCCCAGGAAGAACCAGGTTCGCCACACCGCCGAGGGCGTCATCTGCACCGGGCGCAGCGAACAGCGGGGCTCGTAGTACAGCGTGAGCACCTCCGCGGGCGTGAGTCCCAGAGCGATCGTGAGGGACTCCTGGATGCGAGTCGCCCGGCGCTTCAGGACGAGCTGGTCGAAGAGCGAGAAGCGCCCCAGGGTGGCTGACGACAGCAGGGTGACACCCTTGAAGAGATCCTCCCCTGCCTGCTGCACCGCCGCGCTCGCCACCATCACGCACCCTCGGATGGGGCGCTCTCTGCGTCGGCGGCTGCCGTGGCCTCGGCGATCATCGCCGCGCGCCGGTCCTCGAGAGCAAGGAACTTCGCGGCCTTCTCCTCCAGGCTTTTCATGGCCTGCTCGGGGGTGACCATCTCGAAGGCTGGCCCCAGGGCGTTTCCCGGCAGGGCCGCGCCCGGTTCCCGTGGGACGGTGAACTCCTTGGGCTCCGTGACCGCCATCAGCCAGGTCACGAAGCGCGGATTCATGTGCCGATCGGTGACGCTGCGCTCGCCCAGGTTGATGAGGTATGCGCGGCGGTGGGCCCTGGCGTACTCGACCTCCATGTAGAGCTGGGTGTAGAGGCTGCGCTTGCGACGGGCCGCCGCGTCCTTCCCTCGACGCAGCCACTGACTCAAGCAGTCGTCCGTGGTTCCAGCCTTGGCAGCTGCGGAGCGCAACACGCCGGTCCGGGCAATCTCCCGGGCGATGGTGAGCACCATCTCCGGGGTGAGGGACGTGCGAGGCCCTCGCAGGCCGGTGGGCTCATAGCCCTCCAGCGGATCGGGAGCGAGGGACGAGTCCCCGCCATCGCCCCCATCCGGGCCATCGAGCAGCTCCGGCGGCAGGTTCCGAGGGCGGGCCATGCCGGGGAGAAGGGGTGGGCGGACTGCGCCGCTCACCCGAGGAGGTTAGGCGTGGGCGTCGTGCTCGGAGGGCGGCGACGCCAGGACGCGCACCCGGTTGTGCAGCGCCTTCGTCACGTCCTCGACGAGCTCCGCCACCGGTGCGGAGTCCCCACCAGCCGCGCGCGTGGCCTCGGCCAGGTCACGGATGGCGCTGGCGATCTCCGAGATGCCCATGAGGAACGGATCGATGCGGCCCTCGTTCGCGAGGGTCGCCGACGGGGCGGGCGGCTCGAGCTTGGTCATCAACGTGTCGGCCTCGCGCAGGCTGGCCACGAGCGTCTCGGCCCGGGCTTCCAGCCGGGACATGGAGGCCTCGGCCTCACTGGTGTTGACGGCGATGGAGAACTCGCCGATGCGCTTCAGCCCACCGGCCTGGCGGCCCTCGTGCTCCGCGATGACGGCGGCCGCCGCCCGCTCCCAGCGCTCCTGGGTGAAGGCGCCGCTGCTGCCGGGGCCCGCCGCGCTGTACTCCTCCCACTTCGGCATGGACCGCCCGTCGAAGGTGGTCCAAGGGCCGTGGGCGCTCGGGTGATTGCCATAGGCGTCGTAGCCGATACGGCCGAGGGTGTAGGTGTTGGCGGGGGTGCTGCTGGACTGGGTCGTCATGGGTGCCCTCCATGGGCTGGCTGCGAGGTGACACCCGCGAGAAGGGGCGTGGAGGGCTCCAGTTCTGCTCCAATCAGCACCCCTCCCCGGACGGTGCCGAACGTGATTCCGCCCGTTTACGGACGGGGGAGGGGCCATGCACCCCAAATTTCCGGGGGTCGTCCGACAGTTTCGGCTGGTGGTTCGCGTGGGGCACCGTGGGGTAACCGCGAGCGCGAGATTGCAGGGCGCCGAGCAATCCGATTTTTGTCCTACATGGTGGTTTTTGAGGGTGGGGGTCCCCTCCATGCCTACATGTGCGACACATCAGGTTTGTTCACACTCACGGTAACGCCTCGCGCGTCGGACGAGCGCGCCGCTCGGCGCCTCACCCCTTCTCGCTGGGCATGAGCACGCCCACCGCCCCCGCCGAGCCCAAGCCCTCGCCCTGGCTCACCATGGCCGTGCCCATCGTCGTCACGCTGCTCGGGCTCGCCGCGCAGTGGGGCACGTTGGGCGCTGACGTCCGCCACCTCGAGCGCCGCACCACGGCCGTCGAGGCGGACCTGTCCCGGGTCGCCGCCACCCAGCGCACCGCCGACATCCAGGCGGGTCGCCTCGAGGAGCAGCTCCGAGCGCTCAACAGCGAGATCGCCCGGCTCTCCCGCGCCGTCGAGAAGCTGACCGAGAAGCCTCACGCGAGCCGCTGACCCTTTCACCCGGGCCCGGCTCGCCGGCGCCCTTCACCCAGGAGCACCCATGTCCCAGCAGAGCAACAGCCCCCCCGCCCAGAAGCCCAGCCTCGGCCGCGTCGTCCACTTCTACTCGACCACCAGCCCGGGCAGCAGCGAACTGGAGCCCAGTGCGGCGACCATCGCTGCCGTGCTGGACGACACTGGGCGGGTGAACCTGTCCCGTGTCCTGTGGAGCGGGGAGACCCAGCCACAGCCGGATGTCCCCTTCAGCCCCGAGCCCAAGGCGGGCTGCTGGAGCTGGCCGCCGCGCGTGTGAGGCACACCCTGCGGAACTGATGCACACGGGCCCGGTCTCCACCTTGGAGCCGGGCCTTTCTCGTTCCGGGGCGCCACCCACTCCTTCTCCAGGGCGAATCACCTCACCCAACACCCAGGAGCCCTCATGCGTCGCCTGTCCCTGTCGTCCCTCGCCGTCCTCACCCTGCTGGCCCTGTCCACTCCCGCGCTGGCCGAGCCGTCTGACAACACGGGGGCGGGCAGCGTCACCGCGCACCTGGTCGCCCAGGCCCAGGAGGCCGCGCCTGCGGTGTCCCAGCCCGAGGCGATCCCCCCGGACACCGCCACGCCCAGCGAGGTGCAGCTCGGCGAGGTAGTGAAGCTCTTCGCCCAGGCCGTGTCCTCGAAGAACTGGGGGCTGCTCGCGTGCGCCCTGGTGCTCGGCGTCGTGTACGCGGTGCGGCGCTTCGGCTCCTCCAGGGTGACCTGGCTCCGCACGGACTGGGCGGGCATCTTCCTGGCGGTGCTGACGGCCGCCGTGCTGCAACTGTCCACCGCACTGGCGGCCGGCACGCCCCTCACCCCGTCCCTGGTGCTGGGCATCCTGCTCACCGCCGCGGGCGCCTCGGGCCTGTTCTCCTGGGGCGCGAAGCTGAAGGCGGCGAGCTCGGCCGCCGGCGTCCGTCGCCCGGTAGGACACGCCGCCTCCTGACGCACGGAGGGCCCGGTTCTCCACCTCGGAGCCGGGCCCTTCGTTGTGTTTGCCTACAGCAAAGCGTGCGTGGCCGAAGGGGCTAGTCGTCCACTCCAGGGAGAGGGGGCATCACCATCCCCGACGTTGGGCGCGACGTCCCCGCCGCCGTGCTCGCCTCGGGGGCTCTATTATGATGCCTCTGCCGGCAGGCGCTCGGTGGCCTTCAGCACTGCGTAGATGAGTTCCCCCAGCGGAGGTCGGGGAACGTCCCCTTCGTTCCTTGGCTGCGCAGGCACGTAGTCGCCCAGATACGCATCATAGGCGAGATCCACGTTCACCTTCTTGGGTCCGCCTTCCACTACGAACGTACCGTTCGCGTACCTCACGTGCACGATGTCGGGATGGGTGGACGGCCCCGTTGGGAGACAGATCTTTACGCCTTCGCCTTGTTTTTCGAAGTCGAACCTCATGCTGTCGCGGCGCTGCTTGTCCCCCAGCGCCAGGAACTGGGTGAGGAGGCGTTTCGCGGCAAGCTCCCGTCCCTTTATATCCTTTGACTGCCGCTCTGCGTCGTCAGCCATGAGTCGGAGTGCTGCCTCGGTGCCGTAATCCTCGTTTCTTGCTGCCATACTGTCACTCATTCAAGCGCCCTTTCGAAAGACAATGCACCAAGCACTACCTATTGTTGGCTTAGATACCGGCCGCCCCCGGGCGGCAAGTACAGCGTAGGTCGGGAGAGGCGATATGACCCGCGCCGTTCACTGGCGTAGAGATACGGGGACCGTTCCGCCCCCCCCTGAAGCGAGAAGGGCCCGGCTCCGAGATGGAGGCCGGGCCCTTCTCACGTCCGTTGGTGCGTGCTTACAGCGGGGCGAGGGCCGGCAGCGCGAGGAGCGCCGCAGCGATGGCGGCGGCGACGACGGTAGGGGTGAGCTCGACCTTCTGCGCCTTCAGCCCCTCGAAGCGCTCCTGGAGGAACGGCCGCATGAAGGACTGAGCCTGGCTCGCATACGGTGCAATGGCCTCGGCGCCTCGCTTCCCTCCCTGCTTGTTGCACCAGTCGTCTTGGCCCTGCTTGAAGTGACGCAGAGCATCGTCACCGCCAGACAGCCCGAAGAGTTTTCCGGACATGGCCTCCTGCGTGGCCTTGATGAGCGCCTCTGCTGCTGTGGCCTGTGCGCACTGATTCTCGGCCTCGTTGAAGCCCAGCGCCTTGGCCACGGGGTCCACCATGCGCCTCACCGCGTGGAACAGGTTGGACTCCGCGGTGCGGCTAAGCCCCGTCTTCGTGTCGATGGTGTAGGGCGGCGGCGTCCCGGCGAGGGCGACGCTGGCCCCCAGCACCGAGAGGACCGCCAGCACGTGGACCGAGGGGAACCACTTCTTGGACGAGAGCATGCTTCCTCCTGACCGACCGGCGCGGGATGCGTCCGGTGTCGACGGGCAGAAGGGGCGCGCCTACCGGGCGGGCCGCGAGGAGCGCACGTAACCGGTGCCAGCGCAGGTGTCGCACGAGGACAGTACGAGGCTGGTACCCCCGTCGAGCGGAGGCCCGTCACCAGAGCCGACACAGCTCGGGCAGATGACACGGCCGAGCGCCCGGCTGCGGCGGGCGAGGAAGAGTTCCCGCTCGAGCACGGCCCGAAGGCTGTCCGCGTCGACCGCCAGCCGGCGCACCGCATGGCGGGCACTCTGCGCGTCTGCGAAGCGCAGGCACCACTCGTCCAGGGTCCGGCCGGAGCTGCCGGGCTTCACCAGGGAGAGGACCGACTCTGCGGCGGCGAGCTGCTCTCGGGCCTCGCGCTGGCGGCCCTCCATCCCGTGGACGGAGGCCTGGAGCTCGGTGGCCCGTGGGGCGTTGACTGCCGCGAGCTCGTCCAGGAGGGTGGTGAGGGTTGGCGGGGTGGGCAGGTGCGACGGGACAGGGCAGGGCACGGCAATCCTCCTGGGGTGGGGCGGAAAAGAGACGAGCCCCGGACGGGAAAGGGGACCGTCCGAGGCTCGCCGAGGCCGGGGCTAGTCGGCCTCTAATCGTGGGTGTTGGTGGGGTGGCAGCCCCCCGTCGCTGGATGGTCCGGACACACCCAGTAGTACCACTCGCACAGACACCGCTCGGCCTTCGCCTTGTCGCAGCACCGCTCGATGCTGCGCAGGTTCAGGGGGCCGAAGCGGGGCTTGGGCTCCTCGGGGGCGGGGAGACCCATCAACGCACGCAGGCGGTCGGTGAGGAACATCGGCATGCCCGGGAGAAGGGGCGGCCTATTCGACCTGGGCCGTCTCGCGCAGCAGGTCGACCACGGACTCAATATCGCCGTCGCCAAGCAGCGATGCAGGGTCGTCAGAGCCGACCTGTTCCATTGCCCTCCGGACGTCGGCGAGCGACACCATCACATCGTCATCATCCTGAACCTGCGTCTTGGCCACGCGTTCCCTCCAGTTGGGTGTGACGGGCGAGAAAGGGCGGTTGGCTTGGCGCCATGAATATCCGGAAGGCGACAGCGTCGGTGCGGGTGCGGTACAACCGGGCGCGGGAGGGCCGCGCCATGCACAGCGCTCGTCAACGGGGTAACCAGCTCGGGCCGTATGTACTGGGTCCGAGGTTCAAGAGCACGGGGGACATGGGGCGCATCTACCGCGCCCACAACGTGGTGACGGGGGCGCCGGCATTGGTCCTCCAACGCACGGAGCGTCAGGACGACGAGGAGATTCTCGCCGACTGGACAGTGCGCGTGACCTCGTCCGTGTCCCCGGCCTTCGTTGCGCTCGAGGTGGAGAGCGCGCCCAGGGCTGGTGACCCGGCTGACGTGCCCGAGGAGCTCGTGTTCATGCTCAGAGACGCCGAGGAACTCGCCAACGCCACCATCAACCGCCCCGAGACGATGCCCCACCTGCGCGCCGCGCGCCGTCCTCCCTCCGCGCGCCATGCGGTGACGCCTCGCCCGGCAGCCCCCACCTCTCGGAACTGGCAGCGCCCCTCCCTCGCTGCTGGAATCGTGGCCGCGGTGGCCGCGGCCCTCCTCCACCTCGGTGCCTCCAACTCAGGGATCTCCGGGAACATGCTTGCCGGCGCCGAACTGGCCCAGGGGGACTGGGACGCGGGGTGGGATGCCTCGCTCGAGGCGACGGGGTTGGTGCTCACCACCACCGCTGATGACCTCCCCATCGTCCTGGCGCGCGCTCTCCCGAAGAAGCCCTTCGCCAACCAGAAGCGCCCGCCGTGCAAGGTGAAGGAGAAGCTTGAGGTGGAGTTGTTCGGTGGGTGCTGGGTTCCGCATGAGGTGCGTGCTCCCTGCCCTGACGAACTGTACGAGCTTGGGGGGAAGTGCTACCTCCCAGCTGCCAAGCCCGAGTCATCGCCGACCGCCATTTCCGGGCGGGGTATTGCGTTTGACCGGCCGTAGGGGTATCTGTTTCGGTTAGTTGCTGTTCCTTTGTTGCTGGCTCACCTGTCTGCGAGCAGGACCCAGCGACGCCCCACCAAGACATAGCCGACCTTTTTGCTGTTCGGTCGGCCCAGGAAAGCCCGCCCCTATGGACTGCCCTGGGGGTCGGCCCAGGACGCCTCGCACCAGTCTCGCAGCTGGTGCTGAGGCGTCTGTTTTTTGGGGTGTGCGATGGGGGAAGCGAAGAGCAGCAGCCGACAGCACCGCCTGAGAGCAGCGCCCGTGTGGCACGTTCGTGAGGGACGCGCCCGGGCCACTCGCCGCGTGGTGGTCAATCCTTTCTCAGATGATGCTGGCCTTGCGCCATCGCACGCAGCGCGAGTGCAGCACCTCTCGTCGTCAGGGTCCCTTGTGACCGTGTTCACAAAATGGCTGACGCGTTTCGTCACCACCCTGCGTGAAGCCACACCCCCAGCAGTCCGCCTTCCGAGACAGGGTGGACAGTCCGTGGACGGACCGCGCCGTTCTGGGGCAGCACGCCGTCCCATAATTGGACAAGGCGGCTGGCACAGGAGTTGTTAGGCGGAGAACAAGAAGCAACCCGGGGGCGGCGGGGCGAAGCGGGGGAATCACCAACACAGCGAAGACGGCGAGCGCATGGAGCCCCGCTCCACGCGTGCCGTGGAGCGCAAGACGATGACGAACTGCAACCCTGAGCAGAAGGTGAAGCTGGTGCAGGTGCCTGAGGGCGGCCTTTGGGGCTGTGACCAGGTCGCGGCCTACCTGAATGTGTCGAAGTCCTGGGTATGGAAACAGTGCAGGGAGAAGCTCGGGCTGCCCTTCATCGAGCTCGGCGCGCGCAACTACCGCTTCGACCCGGCGGCCGTGAAGGCCTGGGTGGCCCAGTCCCACCAGCAGGGGCAGGTGGGCTGACCCGTGACGAGCGTGTACTTCCGGCCCAACAAGAAGGGGAAGACGGTGGAGGCAGCTGGCAAGCGCCTGCAGCGACGCGCCCCCGACTTTGGCACATGGTGGATCCGCTACCGGGACGCCGCGGGGCGACTGGTGCGCGAGCGCACGGCGGCGAGGATGGAGGGCGAGGCGGAGCGGATTGCCCACAAGAAAGCCCTGTACGCCGAGCAGGTGGCGGCCGGCATCGCCGACCCGGCGCCGGTGCCGATGACGTGCGAGGAGCTCTTCACCCGGTACCTGGACGCCAACAAGCACCTTGGCTCGCAGGCACCCATGCGCTCGCAGGTGAAGGTGTGGTTCGGACCGCACTTCAAGAAGAAGCCGGTGGCCGCTATTACCCCCGCCGACTGTGACGCTCTGCTCGTCGCCGCCCGGAAAGCCGAGCAGGCCCAGGCCTCGGTGCGCCAGCTCCACATCCGAGGGCGCCTCATCTTCAAGTACGCGCTGCGACTTGGGGCACGACGGGACAACCCCTGGGATCAGGTGCCCCGTCCGAAGCTGCCCAAACGCAAGCCGCGTTACCTCTCGCGGGCCCAGACGGCGGCGCTGCTGGGTGCGGCCCGCGGTCACCGCCTCCTGCTGCTCACCGCAGTCCTGTCCGGGCTCCGGCGGGGCGAGCTGGGCGGGTTGATGTGGGGCGACATCCATTGGGACGAGGGCCCATACGGCGTCATCTACGTGAGGCGCAGCTGGGGACGCGACACCACCAAGGGTGGTGAGGAGCGTTTGGTGCCGCTGCACCCCGCGCTTCGGCCGGACCTGGAATCCGCCTTCAAGAGCGCTGCCAGGGACGAGCACGGCAACCTGCTCGAGGACTACGTCTTCCCGTCTCCTGAGGGCGGGATGCGGAACGAGGCGTGGCACACCGCCAAGCTGGTCCGGCGGATCGCTCGGTGGGCTGGCGTGACGCTGCCCGAGGGATTCACCTTCCACGACCTGAGGAAGACCTTCCTCACCCACCTCATCCAGGACACGGGCGGCAACATCGGCGCCGGCCAGCAGCTCGCCGGACACTCCACGCCGGCCGTCACGGCGACCTACTACCTCGGCAAGGACGTGGGATTCCTCGCCGAGGCCGTAGAGGGGCTGAAGCTGGTGGAACCAGCCCCAGCAGTCGAGCACACGGCGAGCACACCGCGACTCAAGCTCGTCGCCAACGCTTCACGCAACAGCCGAAAGGGGTAGTAATTATGGATACTTACTGTTCCGAGCCGCCACGACGGAGTCCGAGGGCCTTCATTTTTTTGTAGAAGTGGCCGCGCTCCAGATCGAGCAGCCGTGCGGCCTCGGTGACGTTGTCCTGCGTGTGCGCGAGCGTGAACAGGATGATCTCCCGCTCGGCGTCCTCCACCTGCTCGCGGAAGGTTCGGTCTACCCGAGGCCGGAAGCCGCTGGCAGGTGCCGGGGCCGCGGGAGCCGCGGTGGGAACCGGCAGGGGAGGGGGACGAGGCGCGGCGGCATCGACCGAACCCGGCTGCGGCACGGCGCCCTTGCCCCGGGGCAGCAGCTCGGCGGCTTCCTGGCCGGTGACGACGGGGCCCTCGCAGAGGATGGCCAGCCGCTCCACCAGGTTGCGCAACTCGCGTACGTTGCCCGGGTAGTCATAGGCGGACATCACCGCCAGTGCCTCGGGTGACAGCGACAGCGGCCGGCGCCCGTTCTTCGTGCACGCCTCCTTCAGGAAGGCGTCGATCAGCGCGGGCAGATCCTCCCTCCGCTCGCGCAGGGGGGGCGAGTGAATCTGCACCACGTTGATGCGGTAATAGAGATCTTCGCGGAACCGCCCCGCCTCGATCTCCTTCTCCAGGTTCTTGTTCGTCGCGGCGATGACGCGCACGTTCACCTTGATGGTCTCGGCGCCGCCCACCCGCTCCAGCTCGCCCTCCTGCAGCACGCGCAGCAGCTTGGTCTGCATGGCCTGGGGCATGTCGCCAATCTCATCCAGGAAGAGCGTGCCCTCGTGGGCGAGCTCGAACTTGCCGCGCCGCACGCTCACCGCGCCGGTGAAGGCGCCCTTCTCGTGGCCGAACAGCTCGCTCTCGATGAGCTCGTGCGGCACCGCCGCGCAGTTGAGCTTCACGAAGGGCCCGCTCTTGCGCTTGGAGTTCTGGTGCAGCGCGCGGGCGATGAGCTCCTTGCCGGTGCCGTTCTCTCCGGTGATGAGCACTCGGCCCTCCGAGGGCGCCGTGCGCTGGATGAGCGAGAAGATGCGCTGCATGGCCGGGCCGCTGCCCACCATGTCGTAGCGGCCCACCTCCGCGCGCAGGGCCTGCAACTCCTCGAGCATCGCCTGCTGCTTGAGCGCGTTGCGCAGCGCCACCAGCAGCCTGTCGCGGGCGATGGGCTTCTCCAGGAAGTCGCGTGCACCGAGCTGCGTGGCCTTCACCGCCGTGTCGATGGTGCCGTGCCCGGACATCATGATGACGGGCAGCTCGGGTTTGAGCTCCATCAACCGGGCCAGGGCCGTCAGGCCGTCCATGTCCGGCATCTTCACGTCCATCAGCACCGCGTCCACCGGGCGCGCGGACACCACGTCCACGGCCACCTGGCCGCTGGCGGCCAGCTCCGTGCGGTAGCCCGCCAGTTGCAGCGACGTCTGGAGCGTCAGGAGGATGTTCTTCTCGTCATCGACGATGAGCACGGTCGCGGGCATGTCGAAGCACCTTGGGCTGGGGGGCCCCTGTGGCCACCGGGCCGCACCGTCCCGGAAATCCGCCGCCCGTTCAAGGGCCAAGAGCCTGGAATCTCGGAGCTTTCTCCTGTCCGGAGGCCGCCCGGCAATGCCTGACACAGACTCCGGACGGTGGTGTTTCTCGGCTTATGAGATTGCAAAACTGCTCCGTGTGACGTTCGGCCGCGGAGCTGGCAGGCGGAGCTCGGCTCATTGATAGGTCAAAGGATTGGACGTCAATCAATGGCTTGTAATGTCGCCTTCTTGTCAGTTTCGACCTGAGTGTGATATTTCACCAGATACTGGTGGTGGGTTAGCGGGCGGGTCACTCTGGCGGTCAGGGGCACGTCAGCGGAGTAGCCACCGGGTTTCGTCCGAGCGGGGTCATTGAAGAAGACGTGGCCCGCTCGTCGTTCAAGGAGCAAGGACAATGAAGGAATCGGCGTACCGGCTGATCGGTATGCGCACTCGTGGTGTGTCCGCGAGAGTGCTTGGAGTGGCATGGCTCACAACGGCGCTGGCGTGTGGGGGCTCGGGGAGTGAGCCTGGAAGTCAGCGGCTCGAGGGCTACCGTTCAGACGCGCCGTTCCACAAGGTGCAGCTCAGCGCGCGGCAGGCGGCGGAGCTGGAGAAGCAGGGCGCTCGGGTCCTCGGGGACTACGGCTCCTTCAAGCTGGTGCAGGTGGACGACGCCACGCTGAAGTCGCTGCCCGCGACGTCGGACGTGGAGCTGCGCGATGACTATGACCACATCCTGCTGAACGCGGGAGTGATCGAAACCACGTCCGAGAGCGCGAAGTCCCTGCGTGGCATGCGGAAGATGGTGGCCACCACCGGCAAGCGCTTCCACCTCGTGCACTTCTCCGGCCCCGTACGCGCCGAGTGGCTCGCGGAGCTGGAGGCCACGGGCGTCAAGGTGGTGACGTACATCCCCAACAACGCCTACCTCGTCTATGGCGACAGCGCCGCGCTGGGCAGCCTGCAGCGGCACATCTCCGCGGCTCCCACCATCCAGTGGGACGGCGAGTACCTGGATGACTACAAGCTGCATCCCACCGTCCAGACGGTGGCCACGTCCACCTACGCCATCCAGCTCATCAAGGACGAGGAGGCCAACAGCACGACGCTCGCGCTCATCCGCAAGCTGCAGTCGCGCGAGGGCGTCATCCAGGATGCGCTGGACTACGTGAACGTGGTGGCCTGGGTGGACCGCCAGGCGCTCAATGAGATTGTGCAGCGCCCGGACGTGCTGTCCATCCAGCCGCGCCCCCAGCGCAAGAAGTTCGACGAGCGGCAGAACATGATCCTCGCCGGGCAGATCACCGGCAACGGACCGACGGGGCCGGGCTACCTGGCGTGGCTGGCGTCCAAGGGCTTCACCCAGGCGCAGTTCACCGCGTCCGGCTTCGGCGTGGACGTGAGCGACAGCGGCCTGGACAACGGCACGGCGACGCCCAACCACTTCGGCCTGTACGTCAACGGGGATGTCACCGGTGCCAGCCGCGTCGTCTACGCCCGACTGGAGGGCTCGGCAAGCGCCGGCAGCTCCATCCTGGGCTGCGATGGCCACGGCACCCTGAATGCCCACATCGTGGCCGGTTTCGCCAACCAGACGGCGGCGCCCTTCACGGACACCACCGGCTTCACCCATGGCCTGGGTGTGGCGCCCTTCGTGAAGGTGGGCTCCTCGGTTGTTTTCGACCCGGACACCTTCACGGATCCGGACTACGAGGACCTGCAGGCGCGCGCATACCGCGACGGCATGCGCATCAGCTCCAACAGCTGGGGTGCCTCCTCCGACCTGTATGACTCGGACGCGCAGCGTTACGACGCGCTGGTGCGCGACGCGCAGCCCACGGGCTCGGCGGTGGCGACCCCGGGCAACCAGGAGATGTTCATCGCCTTCGCGGCGGGTAACGATGGTCCGGGCGCGGGCTCCATTGGCACCCCCGGCACGGCGAAGAACGTCCTCAGCGTGGGTGCCTCGGAGAACGTCCGGGCCTTTGGTGGCGCGGACGCTTGCGATACCCCCGACAGCGAGGCGAACAGCCTCTATGACGTGGTGCCCTTCTCCAGCCGCGGCCCCACCGCCGACGGCCGCAAGAAGCCGGACATCATGGCGCCGGGCACGCACGTCTCGGGTGGCGTGGCCCAGGCGGCGGGCCAGCGCTCCCCCACGCCGGCCAACCCCAATGGCTCGGCGATCTCCTGCTTCGACGCCACGGGTGTCTGCGGTGGCTTCAACGATGATTTCTACCCGGCGGGCCAGGCGTGGTACTCGGCTTCCTCCGGCACCAGCCACTCGACTCCCGCGGTGGCGGGTGGTGCGGCGCTCGTCCGCCAGTACTTCATCAATCAGGGCCAGACTCCGCCCAGCCCGGCGATGACGAAGGCCTTCCTGATGGGCTCCACCCGCTACATGACGGGGACGGGGGCCAACGACTCGCTCTACTCCAACACCCAGGGCGTGGGGTTGATGGACCTGGGCATGGCGTTCGACGGCGTCTCGCGCCTGTTGGATGACCAGCGCCCGGAGAACCTCCTGCGCACCACCGGCGAGACGCGGACCTTCTCCACCAGGGTGGGTGATGCAGCCCGGCCCTTCCGCGTGACGCTGGCGTGGACGGACGCCCCGGGTTCCACCGCCGCCAGCGCCTGGAAGAACAACCTGGACCTCACCGTGACGGTGGGCAGCAACACGTACAAGGGCAACGTCTTCAGCGGCGCCAACTCCGTCACGGGTGGCAGCGCGGACACCCAGAACAACGTGGAGAGCGTCTTCCTGCCGGCCGGCACCACGGGGCCCGTCACCGTGACGGTGACGGCCACCAACCTCAACTCGGACGGCGTGCCCAACAACGGCGTGGCGGTGGATCAGGACTTCGCGCTCGTCGTCTACAACGCCTGCGCCACCCAGGGCGGTACGCCCGCGGGAGTGACGGCCACCCCGAGTGGTACCGGCCGCATCGACGTGAGCTGGACGCCCAATGGCGCGTCCTCGTACAACATCTACCGGTCCTTCACTCCGGGCGGGCCGTATACGCGCCTGAGCTCCGTGGCGGCCCCGCCGTTCACGGACAGCGGCCTGTCGGGCGGGACGACGTACTACTACGTGGTGCGTGCGGTGGAGTGCGCCGAGTCCCCGAACTCCAACGAGGCCTCGGCGGTGGGCACGGGCGTGTGCACGCTGCCTCCCTCCTTCGCGGGTCTCTCCTCCGTCAACAACGGAGCCTCCAGCACCTGCACCAACACCCTGGCCTGGTCCGCGGCCTCGCCCTTCTGCGGTGGTGCCATCAACTACTCGGTGTACCGGAGCACCACGTCGGGCTTCACCCCGTCGGCGGGCAACCGGATCGCCACTGGCCTGACGGGCACCTCCTTCTCGGATGACCTGAACCTGACGCAGGGTACTTCGTACTACTACGTGGTGCGCGCCACCGAGACGAGCACGGCCACGCTCGAGGAGACGAACTCGGTCCAGCTCGGGGCTATCGCCTCCGGAGGGGCCACCTCGGGCATCCGCTACTTCGATGACTTCGACTCCAACCGGCCCGCCAACGCGTCCGCGTACTGGATTCCCACGGTCATCACCGGCAGCGCGTCCACCATGAAGATCTTCTCCGGCTGCCACTACCAGTCGGCGACGAACGCGTACCGGATGGCCTCGACCGGCACCACGTGCGGTGGCACCTATTCCAACAACCAGCAGCACGTGTTGGTGCTGGGCGGCAACGGCTCGGTGTCCCCCGACATCAACGGCTTCGCCATCCCGTCCATCAGCACCAACGCCCAGATGACGTTCAACGTCTGGTACAACATGGAGGCCAGGTACGACGGCGTCTACCTCGTCTACAGCACCACGGGGGCGAGTGGACCGTGGACCACGATGTCCGACTCGGTGTCCACGACGCAGCCGTACATCTCGGCGGGTGGCT
The DNA here is from genome assembly GCF_026626635.1 of Archangium lansingense. GTDB lineage: Bacteria > Myxococcota > Myxococcia > Myxococcales > Myxococcaceae > Archangium > Archangium lansingense. The sequence goes on along the minus strand of NZ_JAPNKA010000001.1, from coordinate 9,612,168 downwards.
ACGACGATGTGCTCACCGCCAGCCCGAATCCCCGCATCTGGACCTCGCAGAGCATCAACGCCAACGGCTCGCTCAAGCCGGTCACCGTCAACCTGGGTGCACTCGCCGGGCAGAAGGTGTGGTTCGGCTTCCGCTTCCACAGTGGCTCGATCAACACCTTCGAGGGCTTCTACGTGGACGACGTCCGCGTCACGGCGGACACGGCGACCACCTGCTCCACGAACGTGCCGCCTCCGGGACCGGCCGTGGCCTACACCGTGACGGGGCTCCCGGCCACGGTGTCCGTGGGCACGCAGTCCACCCTCACCGTATCCGCGGTGGACGCGGCGGGCGTGGCGGCTACCAGCTACAGCGGCAGTGCGGCGCTCTCCAGCACGGATCCCCGGGCGACGCTTCCCTCCACCGCGGCCTTCACCGCGGGCGTGGCAAGCATCCCCGTCACCTTCGGCACTCTCGGCACGCAGTCCGTCACCGTGACGGAGACGGCGGGCTCCGGCTTCAGCGCGGCGGCCAGCACCACCGTCACGCCCGGCGCCGCGACCCGGCTGTCCTTCACCATCCAACCCGCCAACACGGTGGCCGGCACCTCCTTCACTCCGGCCCTGAAGGTGAGTCTGCTGGATGCGTATGGCAACCCGGTGTCCACGGGCTCCAACAGCGTCACCCTCGCGATTGGCAACAACTCGGGTGGCGGCACGCTCTCCGGTACCGCGACGGTGGCCATGAGCAGCGGCGTCGCCACCTTCAGCGGCCTGTCCATCGACAAGGTGGGCACGGGCTACACGCTGGCGGCCAGCTCCACCGGCCTCACCAGTGCCACCAGCTCGAGCTTCAACATCACCCCTGCCGCGGTGAACAAGCTGGCCTATGTGACCCAGCCCTCCTCCGTGGGGGCCGGCGCGGTCATCACGCCTCCGGTGCGGGTGGCCCTCGTGGACCAGTTCGGGAACGTGACCGCTTCCACCTCCAGCGTCACCCTCACGCTGAGCGCCAGCCCGGCGGGGGCCACCCTCTCCGGCACCACCACCGTGGCGGCGGTCAATGGCGTGGCCACCTTCTCGAACCTGTCGCTCAACAAGATGGGCACCGGTAACCGGCTGACCGCCACCTCGGGCAGCCTCGCCGGCCTGGCGAGTGATCTATTCGAGGTGACGTCCGCTCCTCCGTATCGCGCCATCATCACCCGGCAGCCCTCCAGCGCGGTGGCGGGTGCGCCCATCTCTCCGGCGGTCGAGGTCTCTCTGTATGACCAGCTCGGCAACCTGGCGACGCAGGCCAACATGCCCGTGTCCGTGTCGCTGGGCTCCAACCCGAGCGGCGGCATCCTGGGTGGCACCACCACCGTGAACTCGGTGAACGGTGTTGCCACGTTCGATGCCCTCTGGGTGAACCGTGCCGGCGTCAACTACACCCTGGTGGCGGGGGCGAGCGGCCTCTTCCTGGACACCAGCGTCGGCTTCAACGTGAGCGTGGGTGCTCCGGCGCGGCTCGCCTTCATCAGCGCGCCGCCGGCCAGCACGGCCTCGGGTGCGGCGTTCTCGGCCCGGGTCGAGGTGCAGGACAGCGCGGGCAACCGCGTCTCCAGCGCGTCGCCGCAGGTGGTGCTGTCACTCGTCAACGCGGCGGGTGCCACCCTCAGCGGTCCGACGACGGTCACCGCCGCGGGCGGCGTGGCCACCTTCACAGGCCTCTCGGTGGACAAGGCAGGCTCGGGCTACATGCTCCAGGCGGACGTGGCCGGCCTGACGTCCGAGCTCTCGCCGGCCTTTGGCATCGTCCCGGGCACTCCGGCGGCGGTGTCCTTCCTGACGCAGCCGGGAGACACCACCGCGGGTACCGCGCTCAATCCGGCGGTCCGGGTGGCGGTGAAGGATGCCCAGGGCAACACGGTGACGTCCTCCAACACGAGCGTCACGCTGGCCTTCGGCAACAACCCCGGTGGCGGCGTGCTGAGCGGCTCGGCGACGGCGCCGGCGGTGGCGGGCGTGGCCTCCTTCGCTGAGCTCTCCATCAACCGGGTCGGCGCGGGCTACACCCTGGTGGCGAGCTCGGGCTCGCTCGCCAGCGACACCAGCGCGGGCTTCGACGTGAAGGTGGGGCCGGCGGTACGGCTCGTCTTCGGTACGGCTCCGGCCAACGCGGTGGCGGGTAACGTGTTCGCCCCCGTGACGGTGGAGATCCTGGACGCGCAGGGCAATGTCGACACCGGCGCGACGGTGGATGTGACGCTGACCCTGGGCGGGCCGGCGGGCGGTACGCTCGGCGGCACCACCACGGTGACGGCTGTTAACGGCGTGGCCTCCTTCCCGGCGCTCTTCATCAACCAGGCGGCCAGTGGCTACACGCTGAGCGCCAGTGCCCCGGGTCTGAAAGGTGTCACCAGTGGCACCTTCGACATCACTCCGGGCGCGGTGTCGGCGCTGGCCTTCACCGTCCAGCCGGCCAACGCGGCGGCGGGTGCGGCCTTCGCTCCGGTGGTGAAGGTCGCCATCCAGGATGCGGTCGGCAACGTCGTGGCGAGCGCCCAGGACGAGGTCACCCTGTCCCTCGCGAGCAACCCGGAGGGGGCTTCGCTGGCGGGCACCCTGAAGGTGGCGGCCATCAACGGCGTGGCCACCTTCAGCGACCTGTCCGTCGGCAAGGTGGGCGCGGGCTACACGCTGGTCGCGGCCTCGGGGACGCTCACGGGCGCAACGAGCTCGGTGTTCAACGTCCAGCCTGGCTCGTCCTCGCGGCTCGTGTTCAAGACGGCTCCCTCCAATACGGCGGCGGGCTCCGTCTTCGCTCCCATCGAGGTGGAGATTCGCGATGCCTACGGCAACTCGGTGGCGGCGGCGAACAGCATCACCCTGACGCTCCAGGGCGGTTCGGGTGGCACGCTGGGCGGCACCACCACGGTGGTGGCGAGCAACGGTGTGGCGGCCTTCGGTGATCTGTCCATCACCCAGGCGGCGGCGGGTTACCGGCTGACGGCGCACGCGGACGGACTGGTGGATGTCACCAGTGCGGCGTTCGACGTCTCGCCCGGTGCGGCGGCGGCGCTGGCCTTCTCGGTCCAGCCCGGCGTCACCCAGGCGGGTGCTTCGGTGAACCCGGCGGTCCGGGTGTCCATCCGGGATGCCTTTGGCAACGTCGTCACGGGGGCGTCGGATGCCATCACGCTCTCGCTGAGCTCCAACCCGGGCAGCGCCACGCTGGCGGGTACCACCACGGTGGCGGCCGTCAACGGCGTGGCCACCTTCACGGACCTGTCGCTCAACCGCTCGGCCCGGGGCTACACGCTCCAGGCGAGCACGGGCGCGCTGCCCTCGGTGACGAGCTCGGCGTTCGAGATCACCACGGGGGCTCCGGCGCGCCTGGTCTTCCGCGGCACTCCGAGCCAGGTCTCGGCGGGCGCCACGCTGGCCCCGATCGAGGTGGAGCTGCGGGACGCTCTGGGCAACGTGCTCTCCGATAGCACCGCCCAGGTGACCCTGAGCCTCGGCGCGAACCCGGCGGCGGGCCTGTTGTTCGGCGCGGCTCCGGTGTCCGCGGTGAATGGCGTGGCGAAGTTCGAGGGGCTCTCCCTGCGCAAGGCGGGCACTGGCTACACGCTGGTGGCGAGCGCCCAGGGCTTCGCGGGGGCAACGAGCACGGCGCTCGAGGTGACGCCGGGCTCGGCGGCCAGCTACGCGCTGGCGCTTCCCGCGAGCGTCACGGCGGGCCAGGAGGTGACGGTCTCCACCACGGCGTATGACGCATACGGCAACGTGGCCACCTCCTACGGCGGGACCGTCCAGGTGACGAGCTCGGACGCGGCGGGAGTCCTCCCGGCCAACGTGGCCTTCGTGGAGGGCGTGCTCTCCGGCCTGAAGGTGACCTTCATGAGCTCGGGCCTGAGGACGCTCACCCTGACGGACGCCGAGCAGGCCAGCCTGAGCGGGGTCGCGCAGACCAACGTCACGCCGTTCGCACAGCCCACCGTGGCGGTGACGGAGCCGGCGGGCGGCACGGAGGTGTCCGGGAAGGTCCGCATCTCCGCCACGGGCGCGGTGGCCGCTGGCACCACGCCGGCCCAGCTCTCCCTCCTGGTGGATGGCGTGGTCATCGCCACCGGCAACGAGGCGACGCTGTCGGCGGAGTGGGACAGCTCCAAGGTGCCGGGTGGCTCGGCGCACACCATCACCGCCGTCTTCTCCGACAGCGCGGGCAACGTGGTGGGGTCCGCTCCGGTGGGCATCACCGTGAAGCCGGAGAGCTGCGGCTGCGGCGCTGCCTCGGGGGCGGACGCGAGCCTCTACCTGGGTCTGTTCGCCCTGGCCCGGTACGTGTCCATGCGGCGGCGCCGGACGCAGAAGGCCGCCTGAGGTGTGAAGGGGTCCCGTGCGCGTGCTGACGGCGCGCCGGGACCGGACCGGGCGGGGAGGTGCTCTCCGCCCGGTTGCTTCGGAGACGAGCCGGTTGACCGGAACGCGCTGGTGTGGGGCACTCCCGCCAGCGCGTTTCCTTTTCGAAGGCCAGGAGGTGCGGCATGGCGTCGCAGGCGATCCAGTTGGGAACGTGGGTGGTGGCGTTGCTGATGGGAGCGGGCGGGGCGGATGGGGAGAGCGCCTCGAAGTTGAAGCAGCGGGCGGACACGCTCGCGAGCGAGGCACGCGCGCTGGCGAACCCGAGCGGGTGCGAGAAGGTGGAGGAGTGCGAGCTGGCGGGGTTCGGCCACAAGCCCTGCGGCGGGCCGCGCGAGTACATCGCCTGGTGCTCGCGCACGACGGACGTGAAGACGCTGCGGGCTCGGCTCGAGGCACTCGAGAAGGCCGAGAAGGCGTGGCAGGAGGCGGTGGGGCTCAAATCCAACTGTGGCCTGACACGTAAGCCTCGGCTCCGCTGGGAAGCGGGGCAGTGCCGCGCTCGGTAGTGGAGCGCGGCACCTGGCCGGTACGCCTGGGGCCCGCTCAGTTGTCGGTCTTCTCCTCGATCTTGTCGCCGGCCTTCTCCGCTTCGTCCCCGGCCTTCTCCGCCGCATCTTCAGCCTTGTCGCCGGCCTTCTCCGCCGCGTCCCCCGTCTTCTCCGCGGCGCGCTCTGCGTCCTCCTTGGCGCCCTCCTGCGTGTGACGGCAGCCCACCCCTGCCAACAGGGTCCCCAGCGCTACGGCGAGCAGTGCTTTCCTCGTCATGTCCCCTCCTCGGTAGGGGGCCCCGGCTTCTGGCCACCGGAGCCTCGTCTTGAGGAGGAAGCTACGGACGCTTCGACCGCCTTACAGGGAGTTGAAAACAAGTGGGCTGCTCCGCCGGCAGCGGGGCAGGCAGCCAGGCGGATGAGGCCGTTCTTCTGCGAGCGCCCCCTGGACCTGGGCTCGCCGTGGCTCCACCGGCTGGGCGGGTTGCTTCCGGCCGGAAAATTCTTTGTCCTATCAAGGGGTTCGCGAGCGGGTGCAACCTTCCGATCCGGACAAAAGGCTTTGACTCAGCGTTCCAGTGCGGGCTAGACGCGGACGGCTTGTGACTCGTCCTCAAGACGACATCTTTTTCGGAGGAGAAATGCGTCGGATCTCGATGGTCGCGGGGCTTGCCCTCGCTGTGACGGTGCTGGCTGGCTGCCCGCCGACCTACCCCAAGTGCAACAGCGACGAGACCTGCCAGGAGAAGGGCGAGGTCTGTGTCAATGGCTCCTGCCAGGAGTGCGCCTCCGACGCCAACTGCAAGGAGGGCTTCGCCTGCCAGGAGAACAAGTGCGTTCCCAAGGGCCCCGAGTGCTCGCGCGATGAGCAGTGCACGGGCGGGAAGATCTGCGAGGCCGGCAAGTGCGCCGAGCCGCAGTGCACCTCGAAGGCCCAGTGCCAGGGCGCCCAGGAGTGCCAGAAGGGCCGCTGCGCGCTGCCGCCGGGCGCCTGCAACTCCAGCACCGACTGTGGTGAGGGCCAGGAGTGCCAGGAGAACAAGTGCGTGGCCGCCGCCGCCCAGAAGCCCGAGTGCAACTACGAGCCGCTGCGCTTCGGCTTCAACGAGTCCTCCCTCGCCCCCGAGGCCCAGAACCGGCTGGGCGAGATGGCCCAGTGCATCAAGGACTCGGGCAGTGGCCGGATTGAGCTCGCCGGGCATGCGGACGAGCGTGGCACCGAGGAGTACAACCTCCAGCTGTCCCAGAAGCGCGCCGCCTCGGTCAAGAAGTACCTGGTGGACCTGGGCGTGCCGGCTGGCCAGCTGAAGACGGTGGGTTACGGCGAGAACAAGCCGGCCGAGCAGGGCGCCTCCGAGGACGCCTGGGCAGCCAACCGTCGCGTCGAGTTCGTGCGCTAGCCGTCTTGAGGTAGGCTGCGCGCGAAATGGCCTCAACCGAGACCGAGACGCGGCAGTCCTACCTCGTATTTGCCTGCGGCAGCAGCTGGTACGCCGTACCCGCTGAGTGCGCGGCAGAAGTCGTCAGCTTTCCGGAGCTGACGCGGGTGCCCGGTGCCCCCGGGCATCTGTTGGGAGTTTTTGCCCACCGCGGGGAGGTCATCCCCGTGGTGGACATGAGCATGCTGGTATCCGGAGAGAGCGAGCCCACCCGCCGCGCCGTATTGGTGCGGCTGACGCGTGGCACCCTGGCCCTCACGGCCAGCCGGGTCGCCGGCGTGTCCCAGGTGGACGGCCGTCTGGAGCCTCTGGGCGCCAACGGGGTGCACCTCCACCTGCGAGGGCCAGCCCGCAGCGCTCAGCGCGACGTGGCGGTCATCGATCCCGAGGGCCTGTTCGATCACCTCAGCCAGGGAGGCTGAGCCATGGCCTCGGGCAGCCGCAGCATCACCGGCATGCTCTTGTGCTGGGCGGGCCACCATCGGGTGGCGTTCGCCGCGCATGAGGTGGCCACCATCGAATCTCCCAGCACCTTCGAGGGCCGGGCGGGTTCGGCGTGCCGAGCCTTTGGCGTGGCCACGGGGGCCGAGCGCATCCTCGTGGCTGCGTCGGGTGAGGCGGTGGGCGTGGACGCGCTGGAGATCGACTCCGAGCCTCTGACGCTGTTGCCGGCTCCGGCGCTACTGGGCCGGGTGGCGGGGGGCAGCCTGCGCGGCTTCGTCCAGGTGCGAGGCGGGTTGTGGCCCTTGATGTCGCTGGTGGACTTCGGGCGTTTCCTGGCGCCCACCACCCGGGAGGCCGCATGAGCGCGCCGGAGGGACTGAAGGGCCTGGCGGAGTGGACCACGCGTCCATCCTGGCTGGGGGGGACGGTGGGGCTGGGGCTGGCGCTGTTCTACGGCAGGCTGACCCAGTCGGTGCCCGAGGGCCATGTGGGGCTCTTCCTGGGGTTGCTGCTGGCGGTGCTGGCGATGAATGCGGTCCTGTCCGGCGCCCAGGAGCGTCACGCGCTGCGCGTACTGCGGGCGATGGCGCAGGGGCGGCTGCCTCCCAACCCGGACAACCTGCGCCGGGCGCTCCAAGAGGTCCGCCGCATCCCCGGGCGCTGCTTCTGGTTCACGCTCCAGGGCTGGCTGGGGGGCGCGCTGATGCTGGCGGCGACGTTCCCGCCCCTGGCGGATGCCCAGTGGAGCATGGGGATGCGCATCGGCATGGTGGGGCTGTCGCTCGGTCCGCTCTCCGCCATGCTCGTCTACCTCCTGGTGGTACGCCGGGGCCGCCTGGCCGCCGAGCGCATTGCCGCGCAGGGCCTGTCTCCCCAGGAGGTCATCGCCGCGCTTCCCGCCGAGCGGCTGCGGCTGCGGCGGCGGCTGGTGATGTTCACCGCGGTGGCCGTGCTCAGCCCGTCCGTCTTCATCCTCGACGTGTCGGTGAGCCGCACCCTGAAGACCTTCGATGAGATTCAGGATGCCCGGGGAGATTCCGCGAGGCAGCAGAAGGTAGTGCACAAGGCTCGCCAGGCCACGGGAGTGCAGCTGGGGCTGCTGGCCGGGCTGGTGGTGGTGCTGGTGGTGGGCACGGCGTATGTGGCTGGCACGGTGCTGGCCGAGCCCCTGCGGGCCCTCTCCGAGGACGCCACCCGCATCGCCCAGGGTGAGGTGCGCACCCCGCGCTTCATCCCCGCCGAGGACGAGGTGTGGGCCGTGTCCGGCGCCTTCACCCGAATGCAGGCCCAGCTCGCCCAGGCGCTGGTGCAGCTGCAGCGCGCGGGACTTCAGATCTCCTCCACCACCGAGCAGCTCGTGGCCACCTCGGCGGACCAGGAGACGGGGGCGGGGGAGCAGGCCATCTCGCTCAACGAGACGCGGGCCACCACCGAGGAGCTGGCGCGCTCGGCGCAGCAGATCGCCGTCAACGCCGAGTCGGTGTCGGCCATGGCGGAGACGACCTTCGGAGCGGCGCAGAGCGGGCAGCGCAGCGCGGCGGCCTTCCTCGCCGCCATGCACCGCATGAAGGGTGACAACCAGGCCATCGCCGACGCGGTGGTGCGGCTCAACAAGCGGGTGCAGCAGATCGGCAAGGTGGTGGAGTTCATCAACGAGATCGCCGACAAGTCGGACCTGCTGGCGCTCAATGCCGAGCTGGAGGGCACCAAGGCGGGCGAGCCCGGCCGGGGTTTCTCGCTGGTGGCCGCGGAGATGCGGCGGCTGGCGGAGAACGTGCTGTCCTCCACCCTGGCCATCGAGCGGCTCATCGATGAAATCCGCGACGCCACCCAGGCGGCGGTGATGGCCACCGAGGCGGGCCTGAAGACGACGGAGCGCGGTGCCGCGCTGGCGGCTCAGGTGGATCAGAGCCTGGGCCTCATCCTCGAGCTGGCGCGGCAGACCTCCCACGCCGTGCGCTCCATCTCCCTGGCCACCCAGCAGCAGCAGACGGGCACGGATCAGCTCGCCGCGGCCATGGGCGACATCCTCCGCGTCACCGAGGAGAACGCCGAGGCCACCCAGCAGATGGTGGCCGCCAACACGGACCTGTCGGCGCTGGCGCGCGACCTGAAGGCCACGGTGCAGCGCTTCCGCGTGGCGGAGAGGGAGGGGTGATGCGGGCCCCGCGCTTCCTTCGTGTCCGGCGTCCCTTCAGCCGCCCCCTGGTGATGGCGGTCGTCTACGCCAACCTCACCACCTTCATTCTCAGCGGGCGCTACTCGCAGCTCACCCTCGGTGAGCGCCTGGACGACAGCATCCCGCTGCTCCTCAAGCTGACGGGGGTGTTCTCCTGCATCTCCATCGTGCTGCAGGCGATCCTTGGCCTGCGCCGGCTGCGGGTGCTGCTGGGCGTGGAGTCCGCACAAGGGTCCATTCCTCCGGAGCAGCTCGGGCAGGCCTTGCGTGAGGTCCACCGCCTCGCGGACTTCACCTTTGTCTCCACGCTCGCCACGTGGCTGCTCACCCCCGTCTTCGTGAACCTGGGGCTGTGGGTGAGCGGCGCGTCCACGAGCTTGGAGGATGCGCTGCGCATCGGCTTTCCGGGACTGCTCTTCGGTCCGCTCTCCGCGCTGCTGACGTACTGCCTCGTCACGCTGCGGGCCCGGCGCGTGGTGCTGGACATGGGCTCCCTGGGCCTGACGCCCGAGCTGGCCATCTCCGTGGCGCCCCGGCGCTCGCAGATCCGCCTGCGGCTGAGCCTCTTCACTGCCATTGTCGTGGTGACGCCGGCGGCCCTCATCTGGGACGTGTGCACGGTACTGGCCGAGCGGGCGTTCGATCAGGTGCTGGCGGAGACCAGCCCCGTGAGGCAGGCGGCGCTGGCCGAGGTGCTGCGCTCCGAGGCGCTGTGGTCTGGCGGAGCGCTGTGCGTGCTCGTCTTCGGGGTGGCCCTGGCCGCCGCCTACCTGGGAGGCACGCTGCTGGGCCGTCCCATGCGACTGCTGGGGGAGGACGCTCATCGCATCGCCGAGGGCGACCTCAGCCGCGCGCGCATCATCCCCGCCGAGGACGAGGTGTGGGCCGTGTCCGGTGCCTTCACCACCATGCGGGCCCACCTGGCGGACGTGCTGTCGCAGCTGCAGCGCGCCGGCTACCGCATTGCCACCACCACCGAGGAGATCCTCTCCACCTCCTCGCGCTACGAGGCCGGTGCCGCCGAGCAGGCCAGCTCCCTGGACGAGACGAGCGCCACCACCGAGGAGTTGGCGCGCTCGGCCCGGCAGATTGCCGAGAACGCCGGCTCGGTGGCGGAGATTGCTCACAAGACGCTCGCGGCGGCCCGGAACGGACAGGCCAGCGCCGAGGACTTCCTGGAGACGATGACGCGCATGCGTCACGACAACCAGGCCATCGCCGCCGCGGTGGCCCGGTTGAACAAGCGCGTGCAGCAGATTGGCAAGATCGTCGAGTTCATCAACGGGGTGGCCGACAAGTCGGACCTGCTCGCGCTCAACGCCGAGCTGGAGGGCACCAAGGCAGGCGAGGTGGGACAGGGCTTCTCTCTGGTAGCCGCGGAGATGCGCCGGCTAGCGGAGAACGTCATCGAGTCCACCAAGGAGATTGAGGGGCTCATCGAGGAGGTGCAGGACGCCTCGGGGGCGGCGGTGATGGCCACCGAGGGCGGAGTGCGTGCCACCGAGACGGGCACCACGCTGGCGCAGCAGGTCTCCGAGTCGCTGCGGCAGATCGTCGAGCTGGCCGGGCGCACGTCGGACGCCGTGCGGGCCATCTCGCTGGCCACCCAGCAGCAGCAGGGCGGAACGGATCTGCTCGCCGAGGCCATGGCGGACATCCTGCGCATCACCCAGCAGAGCCACAACGCCACCAAGCAGGTCATCAGCGCCAACGGGGACCTGTCCACGCTGGCGAAGGATCTGCGCGGGGTGGTGGAGCGCTTCCAGATTGATCCACCGGCCTCAGGGGGGAAGGTGTGAGCGCGCGGGAGAAGCTGCTCAAGCAGTTCCGCGAGCTGGTGGGGGTGCGCCTGGAGCGCATCAATCGCCGCATCGTGGAGCTGGAGGCGGGGGCGAGCCTGGAAGCCGGCCGCACGGTGCTGCGCGAGCTGCACGGCCTCAAGGGCGAGGCCCGGATGATGGGCTTCGACGCCATCAACTCCGTGGTGCACGAGATGGAGGAGCTGGTGCGCTCCACCGAGCGCGTCGAGCATGCGCTGTCCGCCGGCTCCATCGACGCGCTGCTCCAGGCGGGAGACGCGGTGCTGGTGCTGGCCGGGGCGTCGCCCGAGCCGGCGCAGACACCCCCCGAGGTGGACAAGCTGGTGCGGTGGCTGCAGGAGTGCACCCGCTCCGAGGCGGCGGGACCCGCGTCCGCTCCCACGCCGCCCACTCCGAGCTCGGCTCAGGCCCCGGTCTCCCGGGGAGAGCCCGCCGCTCCGCCCGTACGCAAAGAACCCCAGGACAGGGAGCGAGAGGACCGGGAGGAAGTCACTCCCGCGTGGGGCTCGGCCCCGCTGGGCGTGATGATGCCCTCGTTGGTGTCCCGGCAGCCGCCTCCTCCCTCGCCGCCCCCTCCGACGCCCTCCGCGCCACGGCCCCCTTTGACGGGCCGGTCGGTGCCGGTGGAGCCGCCGCGTGTGCAGGCCTCCGCGGCGGTCACGGCCACCACCACCATCAACCGGATGCCGCCGGCCTCGCCCGAGGTCCCGGTCCGGACGGGCTCGACGCCCTCTATACGCACGGGGGACCGTGCGGACGGCTCGGTGCGCATCGGCGTGGCGAGCCTGGAGCTGCTGACAAGTGCGGTGACGAACCTCACCCAGGTCTCGCGCCGCCGCGAGCTGGCGACCGCCCGGCGGCTGGAGCTGGCCCGAGAGCTGAGCCTGCTGGCGCGAGCCGCGGAGGACCTGGGGCCGGCGGCCGCGGCGCTGTCGGAGCGGCTCGGCAGGACGAAGGAGCTGGCTGCCGCCCTCCACCGCGAGGCGAAGCTGCTGGCCAACGAGGAGCTGCGCGACCTGGGCTACGTGGCCGACGAGGTGCAGCGCCTGCGCATGCTGCCGCTCTCCGTCCTCTTCGAGCCCTACCCGCGCATGGTGCGGGACCTGGCGCGCGAGCTGGGCAAGGAAGCGGAGCTGGTGGTGGACGGTGAGGACACCCGCGCCGACCGGGCGGTGGTGGAGGCGCTGAGAGACCCTCTGCTGCACCTGGTGCGCAACGCGCTGGACCACGGGCTGGAGTCACGGGTGGACCGGGTGGCCTCGGGCAAACACCCGCGTGGGAAGCTGACGCTGGGAGCCGCGCGCGACGGCAACCGGCTGGTGCTGCGGGTGGAGGATGACGGCGTGGGGCTGGAGCCCGCGATGCTGCGCCGGGCGGCGGTGCGCAGGGGCTACCTGGACGAGGCCTCGGCGTCGGCGCTGACGGACCAGGCGGCGCGCGAGCTCATCTTCCTCTCCGGCTTCACCTCGCGCGAGGTGGCCACCGATATCTCCGGGCGGGGCGTGGGGCTGGACGCGGTGCGCAGCTCGCTCCGGGCGCTGGGGGGAGACGTGTCGGTGTCGTCCACGGCGGGCCGGGGCACGTGTTTCGAGCTGCGGGTGCCGGTGTCCCTCACCGTGTCCCCGCTGCTCTTCGTGAAGGTGGCCGAGGAGACGCTCTGCCTGAGCGCCGTCCATGTCTCGCGGGCGGTGAAGGTGGAGGCCTCTCAAATCAAGGAAGTGGCCGGGCGTGCGGTGCTGCAGGTGGATGATCAGCCCATGCCCTTTGCCTCGCTGGGCGCCCTGCTCGGGCTGGGGCCGGAGGAGGACGCGGGCGAGGGGGCGCTGGTGCTGGTGGTGCGCAGCCAGGGCGCCACGGCCGCGTTGGCGGTGGACCGGGTGCTGGAGGAGAGCGTCCAGGCCATCCTGCCGCTCAAGGGGTTGATGGCTCACTTCCCGCACCTCACGGGGGCCACCACCCTGGCGGACGGTCGGCTCGCCATGGTGCTGTCGGCGGCCCACCTCATCGCCAGTGCCCAGGGCGCCATGGGCTTGCGGGTGCCTCGCTCGCCCGCGGCCGCTCGCCCGCCTCCCGCTCCCCGTCGCTGCATCCTGGTGGTGGACGACTCCCCCCTCACCCGGGAGCTGATCGGCTCCCTGCTGGAGGCCGTCGGGTACGATGTGGTCATGGCCACCGATGGCATGGAGGCCCTGGAACTGCTCAATGGGTCCATCAATGGGGCCTCCAACGGCCCCAAGGTAGACCTGGTCTGCACCGACTTGGAGATGCCCCGGGTGGACGGGTTGGAGCTGACCCGCCGGCTCAAGGGGCATGCGACCCACAAGGTTCTCCCGGTGGTCATCCTCACCACGCGTGGAGGAGAGGAGGACCGGCAGCGCGGGTTGGCGGCCGGCGCAAACGGCTACATCACCAAGGGTGACCTGGTGCGTCAGGACCTGGTGGACGTGGTGGGCCGCCTCCTGGGCTGACGTACGCCCGCGGGACAGTGGGCTACATTGGGTATACTCGGGGGGCCGCGCACGGGGTATGGAAGCCACATGGGCAAGAAAGTGTCAGTGCTGGTCGTTGACGACTCGCACATCTGCCGACAGCTGATCTGCGAAGCACTGGGCAAGGATCCGGATCTGGAGGTCGTCGGAACTTGCGCCAACGGCAAGGAGGCGCTCGAGGCCGCGCGGGAGCTACGTCCGCAGGTCATCACCATGGACGTGGAGATGCCCGTGATGGACGGGCTCACGGCCGTGGAGCACATCATGGCCGAGGTGCCCACGCCCATCCTGATGCTGACGGCGGATCCGCGGCAGCAGGCGCCGGAGCTGACGTGCCGAGCGCTGGAGCTGGGCGCGCTGGCCTTGCAGATCAAACCGGCCATCGACGCGGGTACGGAGGCGTGGAACCTCTCGCGCGAGGTGAAGCTGCTGTCCTCGGTGCGCGTCATCCGGCACATCCACAACAGCAAGCAGCGCCGGCCGCCGCTGCCGGGCATGGGTGGGGCGGTGGCGCCCACGCCGGTGGTGGGTATGCCCTACGGGGTGCTGGCGGTGGCCAGCTCCACCGGTGGCCCGCAGGTCCTCTTCCGGATGCTCTCTGAGTTGCCGGCGGACTTCCCCACGCCCATCGTCATCGTCCAGCACATCAACGCCGCCTTCTCCGAGTCGCTGGCGGGCTGGTTGGCCAACTCCTCGAAGCTGAAGGTGCGGCTGGCGACGGACGGAGAGCAACTGCTGCCGGGCAACGTGTTGATCGCCCCGCCGGGACTGCACATGTCCGTTCCCTTCCGCGGCCGGGTGGCGCTGCGGCCGGGGGTGGAGCGCGACGGGCATATGCCGTCGGGCACGGTGCTGCTGGAGAGCGCGGCCAAGGCCTACGGGCGGCGCACCCTGGGCCTCATCCTCACCGGCATGGGCGAGGACGGCGCGGATGGCATGCTCGCCATCAAGCAGGCCGGCGGACTGACGCTGGCGCAGAACGAGGAGTCGTGCGTGGTGTTCGGCATGCCGGGTGCGTCGGTGGCGCGCAAGGCGGTGGATCACCTCGTTCATGGCGACGACATCGCGGGCGCCCTGGTGCGGCTGGCCCGGGGTGAGTCCCTCTCCACGGGGCGCTGAGCGCCGGTGGCTCCTCCCACCTTCCCGCCCGCGGCCAGTCCCTTCCACGCGTTCGTCGCGCGGCGGACGGGCATGGCCTTGAGCGAGCTGCAGTGCCGGCGGCTGGACGAGAAGCTGACGGCGCGGCCGGGTGGGTTGAGCGCGCAGTACCTGATGCACCTGCAGTCTCCCGCGGGCGCGGCGGACCTGGCCGAGCTCATCGACGCCATCTCCGTGCAGAAGACGGAGCTCTTCCGGGACGAGTCTCAGCTCGCGGCGCTGCGCATGCACGTGCTGGAGCCGATGGTGGCGAGGATGCGCCGGCCGCTGCGGCTGTGGAGCGCCGGCTGCGCCACGGGTGAGGAGGTGGCCACGCTGCTGGTGCTGCTCGCCGAGGTGGGAGCGGATCCAGACAGCACGGTGCTGGGCACGGACATCTCGGAGACAGCCATCGCGCGGGCGCGGGAGCTGTGCTTCAGCGCGGAGCAGTTTCAGCGGGTGCCGTCGGGGATGCGCGAGCGCTGGTTTCTGCCCGCCCCTGGGGGCCGCTTCACGCTGGTGGGGCACCTGAAGGAGCGGGCCAGCTTCGAGTGCCACAACCTGATGGACCTGCCGTACCCGGTGGCGGCGGAGGGGCAGGGCTTCGACATCATCGTCTGCCGCAACGTCCTCATCTACTTCACCCCCGAGTCCTTCGATCGGGTGGTGGCGTCGCTGGCCGTGAGGCTCGCGCCGGAGGGGATGTTGGTGCTCTCCGCCGCCGAGCCGCTGCTGCGCGCGCCGCCGAGCCTGCGCACCCAGCGCTTCGAGCAGGCCTTCTTCTATGCCCGGGCGCCGCAGGGCACGGCCATCACCGAAGCGGTGCTGCCCGGACCCGTGATGAGGCCGAGCTCCAGCGGCTTGCCGGCGGTAGGTGCCTCCCCAAAGGCGTCGGAGCTCACGGTGTCAGGGCGCTTTCCGGCGGTGGCTTCTCCGAAGGTGGCGACCCCTGCCGAGGTTCGGCCTGGGGAGGCCGGCGCGCACACGGAGGCGGATGCCCTCTTCGCGCAGGTGCTGGAGTGGGCTTCCGCGGGCGGCGAGGCGAGTCCCCAGACGGCGGAGGCGCTGCGGCGCTGCCTCATGTTGGACCCGGACCTGTCCGCGGCGCGCTATCTGCTGGGCATGTTGCTGGAGCAGCGGGGCTCGCTGACCGAGTCCGCTGCGGAGTACCGGCGGGCGCTGCGCTCGCTGGAGGAGGGGAGGGCCCGTGCCACCCCCTTCTTCCTCAACAACGCCCGGCTCCAGGTGGCCTGTGCGCGCGCCATCGAGCGGGTGGAGCGGGCCGCGGGTCCAGACCCGGTGCGTTGACGGGCAGGCAGGCGAGGCGCGAGGCCGCGAAGAAGCCCGAGCGGGCCAGGGGGTTTGTCCGTAAGATGCGCCCCCCTATGCGAAGGCTTGCCCTGATCGCCCTCCCGCTCGTGCTCTCCGGCTGCTTCTACCCCGCGGACCGCGGGCGTGCGCTGGAGACCCGTCTCGAGAAGCTCGATGCCACCCAGGCGCAGCTCCAGGCGGAGTTGAAGCAGACCCGTGAGCAGCTCGACGCCACGCTGCCGAAGATCGACGCGAAGATCGCCGAGGTCTCCAAGGCCCTGCAGAGCCTGGACACCGCCTCACGCCGCTCGGGCGCGGACATTGGCATCCAGCTCCAGAAGACGGTGGAGGACCTGGCCCAGCTCCGGGGCCAGGTGGAGACGTACCTCTACAAGATTGGCGAGCTGGAGGGGGCGCTCTCCAAGACGAGTGCGGAGACGGAGAAGCGGCTGCTGGCGCTCAAGGGCGACGAGGCCCTCAAGGAGGCCGAGGCCAAGAAGAAGGCCGAGGAGCTGAAGCGGCCCACGGACAAGAAGGAGTTCCTCGCACTGGCCCAGGAGAAGGCGAAGGGCGGCGACGTGGCCGTGGCCCGGCAGCTCTACTCGGAGTTCCTCAAGAAGTGGCCCAAGGACGCGCTGGCCTCCGACGCCCACTTCGGCCTGGGGGAGACGTACTTCTCCGAGGACAAGTGCCGCGAGGCCCTCTTCGAGTACGGCAAGCTGCTGCAGGAGTACCCCAAGGCCGACTCCACCCCGGACGCCTACCTGCGCTCGTCGGAGTGCTTCAAGAAGCTGAAGATGCAGGAGGAGTCGCGGCTGGCGCTCGAGGAGCTCGTGAAGGGCTACCCGAAGTCGGAGGCGGCGAAGACGGCCAAGGCGCGCCTGGCCGAGCTGGACAAGGCGAAGAAGGCCGAGCCGAAGAAGGGTGGCAAGAAATGAAGCTGCGTCTGGCGCTGCTGACCGTGCTCGCGCTGCTGCTGACGCCTCTCATGGCAGGGGCGGCAACCAGGCAGGTGGTGCTCCTCTTCACCGGAGACAACGGGGGCGAGATCGCCCCCTGTGGTTGACGCCACAACCCGTCTGGCGGTCTGGCCAGACGAAAGACGGCCCTGGCGCAGGAGCGCGCGAAGGGTGGGCCGGTGCTGGTGCTGGACGCGGGCAATGCGCTCTTCAAATCCTCCACGTCTGGAGGGGACCCCAAGGAGAAGGAGCGTGCCGGGCTGTTGCTCGAGCTGATGGACGCGACGGGCACCACTGCCATGGCCGTAGGTGCGCGCGATCTGACGCTCGGGACGGACTTCCTTACCCGGTCCACGAAGGGCCGGAAGCTGAAGCTGCTGTCCGCCAACCTCGTGGACGCGGCGGGCAAGCCGCTCTTCTCGGCCTCCACGGTGGTGACGGTGGGGGGCGTGAAGTTCGGTCTGGTGGGCCTCTCCCCCGAGGGACCCGTCACCACCCAGAAGGGCGTGGTGGGCAGGCCTCCGGTGCCGGCGGCCATCGCCGAGTCGCGACGTCTGCGCACCAAGGAGAAGGTGGACGTGGTGGTGGTGCTCGCCGCCGTGCCCTACGAGGCGGCCGTCAAGCTGTCCCAGGAGTCGGGCGAGGCCGTGGACTTCATCCTGCAGTCGCATGAGGGCCGCGGGCAGGGCGTGGCCCAGCGCAACGACTTCGCCGTCCTGGTGCCAACGGGCGAGCGGGGGCGGCAGATCGGCCAGCTGACACTCTCCGTGGGGGGCAAGGGGCCCTTCGTGGACCTCTCGGAGACGGAGCGGGCCCAGCAGGGCCTGAAGATCCTCGACAGCAACCTCCAGCAGGCGAGGCAAAGCCACGCGGCGGCCAAGGACGAGAAGAACCGGAAGATGTGGGAGGAGACCATCGCCAGCTTCGAGGCCCGCCGGAAGGCGCTGGCACTACAGGTGGAAGCGGGCAAGCAGGGGGCCGAGCGCACGCACCACCTCTCCTACATCCAGCTCAGCAGCAGCGTTCAGGATGACGCCGAGGTGAAGAAACGGGTGGAGCGAATCGAACCCCCGGGCTCCGCATCTCACTAGCCTGGACAGGGCCCGGTCGCGGGCCTTGTGCCAGGGCCGGTCCGCCGTTATAAGCGCCGGCCTACCTCTAGAACGCCAGACCTCCCACCTCAGCGTGGGGGCAAGGCGCAGGGAGTTGTCCAAATGAAGCCCGATCTGCACCCGGTCTACCCGGCCGCCCGTATCACCTGCGCGTGCGGTCACACCGTCGAGACCAAGTCCACGCGTGGCTCGTTCACCGTGGAAGTTTGCTCGAACTGCCACCCCTTCTTCACGGGCAAGTACAAGCTGCTCGACACCGCGGGTCGCGTGGAGAAGTTCCGCAAGAAGTACGCGGCCAAGCCCGCCGAGGGTGCCGCCCCCGCCGCTGCTCCTGCCGAGGGCACGGCTTCGGCCGAGAAGAAGACCGCCAAGAAGGCCAAGGCCTAGTCTCTTCCGCACAGCTTCGTTGTACCCGCCGAGCACGGCGCTGGAAGGTCTCGATGAGAGGCACTCCCGCCGTGCTCGCGGCGTTTCTGGTGCTCGCGTTTCGCGTCAAGTTTCAGGGTGCTACAGACCAGAAATTGGACGTAGCAGCGTGTTGACCGCACATTCCCGCCCGTCACGACGACCCCTGACGGAGGCGAGATGTCCGCGGAAGCCACTGCCCTGAAGCTCGTTCAGCAGCCCTCTCTGCGCGAGAGCCTTTACGCGAAGAGCGATGCGTACCGGCTGTACCAGGGCGACAGCCTGGCGCTGCTCGAGCAGTTCGAGCCGGGCACCTTCGACATGGTGTTCGCCGACCCGCCCTACTTCCTGTCCAACGGCGGCTTCACCTGCAAGAACGGCAAGCGCGCCGCGGTGAACAAGGGCGGCTGGGACGTGTCGCGCGGGGTGGACGAGGACCACGCCTTCACCACCGCCTGGCTCAAGGCCTGCCAGCGGGTGCTCAAGCCCACCGGCACCATCTGGGTGAGCGGCACGCAGCACGTCATCTTCTCGGTCGGCTTCGCGATGCAGAAGCTCGGCTACAAGCTGCTGAACACCGTCACCTGGTACAAGCCCAACGCCAGCCCCAACCTGGCGTGCCGCTACTTCACGCACTCCTCCGAGCTGCTCATCTGGGCCTCGCCCAAGCCGGCCGCCAAGCTCCAGCACACCTTCAACTACGCGAAGATGAAGGCGGACAACGGCGGCAAGCAGATGCGCGACGTGTGGGCGCTGCCGCGCACGGGTGACGAGGAGCTGGCCGCCGACGAGTCCGGCCGCGTGTGGACGATGACGGCGCCGCGCCGCGAGGAGAAGGCGCACGGCAGCCACCCCACGCAGAAGCCGGTGTCGCTGCTGGAGCGCGTCATCGAGGCGAGCACGCCCGCGGACGCCCTGGTGTTGGACCCCTTCAACGGCAGCGGCACCACGGGTGTGGCGGCGATGAAGCTGGGCCGGCGCTACGTGGGCATCGACATGGACGAGCAGTACCTGAAGCTGTCGCAGAAGCGCCTGGCCGAGGCCGAGCGCGCTGCCCGCCGGTAGTCTTCTCCCGCATCTGTCAATCAGTGGCAGTAGGTGGCGTCCTCCGTGTTTTCAATGGTGACGCCCAGCTCATCCTGGAGCGTGTCCAGCAGGTGGGGCCGCATCAGGATGGTGCCGATGCGCAGGTGGTGATTGAGCGAGAGATCTGCGCCGGAGAGCTTCCGTGCCGGGTGAGGGCGCTGGAGCAATGCATTGATCTGGCGCTGAGCACCTTCCATGGCGCGAAGCGCTGAGCGCTCGATGGACAGGTGCTCCGCTACGGTATCCGCCACGGTATCGAGGACGTCCCCCCGGCTCCCCGAGGGAGCGCCCGCGCGTGAGCGGATCAGCTCCCGGAGTTGCTGGCGGGCCCTCTCATCCACCGCGTCTCTCGCGGGGGTGAACGCCTCCTGGAAGCGATGCAGCGCGTCCTGTCGGAATCCCCGCTGGCCGTGCTGGGCGCGCTCGTACATCTCGCCGTAGCGGGCCTCGGCCAGGTCTCGCGAAGTGGCCTGATGCAATCCTGAGAGCTGGATCATCGGCCAATCGCGCTCGACACGCTCGCGCAGCCGGCCCAGGGCGCCACCCGGCTCATCCTTCACCTCGACCAGCGCCGCGTGAATCACCGCGTGGGCGCGGCACATGTGGCTCCAAAGGTTGGACTGGAGGGAATAGAGCTGGAGCCCGAGCATCCCGTAATCCATTGCCGCGGGGAGCTCGGCATCCCACGCCGCCGTGGAGCTGGGCGCACCCGCCACGGGCTTACCATCCAGCAGCGTCGCGAAGAACTCCTCCACCATGTGAGGGGGACCGGCGCAAACGCCGCGGTTCGAGAGGAACTGGTTGGTCTGCTCCGTGAGGCGGTACAGCTCGGCCGCCGTCATGGGCGCGTCGTACGCCATCGAGTTCTCCAGGAGCAGGAGCAGATAGGACGTCATCATCCGCACGCCGTCCGTCACCCGGAACATGGAGGACAGCACGGGATCCAGCGCGCCGTTGGGGACGGGCGCATTCGCGCGCATCAGCAGCAGGGTTGGCAGGGCCAGCACGGCATAGGACAGGGCGTGAAGGTCCCCCAGCTGCCAGCGCCCGTCTGGGAGCAGGGAATAGTGGCGCAGAAACTCCTCGCGTACCGCGAGCACTCCCTGCAACACGGGCTTCCAGTGCCGCGTCATCGACTTGAGCGCCGTCACGTTCATCGGCGCCTCGTCCCGATAGCGGCTGCCCGGGTAGGGGCACACCCGCCACTCCGTCGGGCGCTTCATGCGCATGGCCTCGGGGAAGACGTTCATCTCACCGACATGGCGACCCTCCGCGTCGAGCGCCGGGTGTGCAAGGCGATGCACCGGGAGCACCGTCTCGAGGAAGCCCAGCTCCAGCGGCCGTCCCACCAACTGCTCCATGACGCGGGGACAGTCCGGGTTCCACCACAGGGGTTCGGTGGGGGCTTCCCGTTTGGCCTCGGCCTCCAGGAACCTCTGATTCGGCTCTCTCCCGGCAGGCGGCTTCGGGGCCTCGCGAGAGAGGATGTCCTCGGCCAACAGTGTCTCGAGCAGCTCCCTCACACGCTCCCACGGATAGGGCTCACCCGAGCTCCACGTGGTGGCGCTGCCCGCCATGAACTGGTCCTGCGCGAGCAACGCCTCACCAAAGGAGAGCAGGTCCGGCTCATCGATCGTGATCTCCTTGATGCCGAAGAAGATGTGCAGCTCCCGAGTGCCCTCGGGGGTGGTCACGTACTCGCTCGTGGAGCGACGCCGCATGGGCAGGTACAGCATCTCATGGGGCTCGACCGACACGGCTTCCTGACTCATGGGCGTGCTCCTGGGAGCAAGCCCGGGATGTGCTGGCGCGGAGGGGCTGCTCCAGACGGATAGGGTTCTTCTCAAGACTGAGCAGGGAACGCGGCTTTGTGATGCGCGGCGCTTCCGGACGCCCTGCTGAGAGGACGAGCGGGCTACCCCCGCCGGATACACCGGGACCTTCCTGGCGATGACGCCCCCTGCACACCAAGAAAACAAAGTCGCCAGCGAGTGGCACCATCCACTGGCGACTCGAATCAAACATCAAACGCGTGTTCTCCCACCTCGGCTAGGGATAGCCGCGGCATCCGCCACCCATGCTGGGAGGCGGGATGTAAGGGATGAAATCGATTTCGACTGGCTGCACCGGTCTCAAGCCACCACGGATATTCGTTTTGACCTTCATGGGACTGCTCCTTGGTTGTACTCCGTTTCACACGGGCTGACGAAGGAGCGATACGTTTGTGATTGTGTTTAGAGTCCCTCTTGGATTGCGCTCCAGTGTCTGCTTGGAGCTGCTTCAGGTAGGCGTTGGCAGATGGCGCGAGGCCGAGCTCATCTCCTATGAGGGAGGGACTGCTCGATTCCATTGAGGATGAGCTCCAGGCCGCGCTCGAAGCGGTCGTCGAACCCCGTGAAGAGCTCCTCACCCATTGCCTGGGCGAGCGGCACTCCCTGTCCCTCCATCCGCTTGGCGCGCCGCGCCAGATCGTACTGCGCTTTGCGCTCGCCCGGCATGGGGTATACGGCCTGCTCCTCGATGGTGAACCCCACCGTGTAGTTGTAGACCGTGGAGTAGCCACTCACCGCGTCGCGAAGTGAGAACCCGGCCTCCACGAACTGGCGCAGCATCGCGTCCAGGGACGCGTACAACGAGGGATCCGTGAGCCGCGTGCCGCTGAACACCTTCGCGCCGTCCCGGTAGCCCAGCAGCATCCGCCGCAGGCCTCGCGCTATCTCCGCCATCAACTCCCGCCACCCCCGCGCCTGCCCGGCCGGACGCTCAGCCTTCACCAGGTCGCGCAGCATGGCGGTGGCCATCTCGTCGAGCAGCTCCTGCTTGTTCTTGAAGTGCCAGTAGAGCGCCGGAGCCTGCACGTTCAGCTCGCTGGCGATCCGCCGCAGCGTCAGCCCTTCCAGCCCCACCTCGTTGAGCACCCGCAGCGCCGTGCCCACCACCCGCTCCCGGTCCAGTCGAGTCGCCACTTCGCTCACCACCTCCGCTCTTCACGAGCTTGACAGCTTAACGGCGTTAAATGCATCCTTAACGTCGTTAAGGAGACGGCGGATGAACCAGCAAGAGACGATCGCGGTCCTCATCGTGGGAGCGGGCCCAACGGGGCTCACGTTGGCGGTTGACCTGCGGCGGCGAGGGGTGGCCTGCCGCGTCATCGACAAGGCGCCGGAGTTTTTCTCCGGCTCGCGGGGCAAGGGCCTGCAGCCCCGGAGCCTCGAGGTGCTCGACGACCTGGGAGTGCTCGACGCGATACGGGCCGTGGGCGCCCCCTATCCGCCGCTGCGCGCCTACGCGGGGGAGCGGGTGGTGTGGGAGGGGCGGATGCATGAGCCGCGCGAGCCCACGCCGGATGTGCCCTATCCGGTCCCGCTGATGGTGCCGCAGTGGCGCACCGAAGAAGTGTTGCGCGCCCGGCTCGCGACGCTCGGAGGCCACGTGGAGTTGGCCACGGAGCTGGTGCACTTCGAGCAGGACGCGGACGGTGTGAACGCCACCCTGGTGCACGTGGGAGGAGCCCCCGAGCGCGTGCGCGCGCGCTACCTCGTGGGCGCCGATGGAGGCCGCAGTCACGTGCGCAAGCAGCTCGGCGTCGGCTTCGAGGGAGAGACCCACGAGACGGACCGCATGCTGATTGGAGACCTCCATGTCGATGGACTGGACCGGGACTATTGGCATGTCTGGTCCAACCTCGAGACGCGCGCGCTGAAGGCGGGGCTGTGCCCGCTGGCTGGCACGGACCTCTTCCAGCTCATGGTGCCGCTCGCCCCCGACGAGGAGCCCGGCCTGGCCCTGGAGGACTTCCAGCGGCTGTTCAACGAGAGGTCCGGCCGAGCGGACCTGCGGCTGCACGGGCTGCGCTGGGCGTCGCTCTACCGGGTCAACATCCGCATGGTGGATCGCTATCGCGTGGGCCGGGTGTTGCTGGCCGGAGACGCCGCGCACGTACACACGCCCGCGGGAGGACAGGGGCTGAACACGGGCATCCAGGACGCGTACAACCTGGGCTGGAAGCTGGGCGCGGTGTGCGAGGGAGCTCCCGCCACCCTGTTGGACACGTACGAGCAGGAGCGCCTGCCCGTCGCCGCGGAGGTGCTCGGCCTGAGCACGCGGCTGTACCAGAAGAACCTGCTGGGACAGCGCAACGGGGCGCAGCGGGGCGCCGAGACAGAACAGCTCGGATTGAACTACCGGGGCGGTCCGCTTGCCCGTGACGAGCGCGAGGCCGCCGGTGACGTCCAGGCGGGAGACCGGGCTCCGGACGCTCCCTGCCACACGGCCAGCGGCGAGCCCGTTCGTCTGTTCGACGTGTTTCGCGGCCCCCACTTCACGCTGCTGGCGTTCGGCGTCGCCACCGCGGACACGGTCGCCCGGATCAACGCCCGCCATGGTTCCCGAGTGCGCGCGCTGCGCGTGGCCCGACCGGGCGAGTCTTCCGGAGAGCACGTCCTCATCGACACGCACGGGCACGCGCGCACGGGATATGCGCTCGCGGGCGACGCGCTCGTGTTGGTTCGTCCCGATGGCTACATCGGGCTCGTCACGCCCCACCTGTCCGCGGACGCGGTGGAGCGCTACCTCTCGTCCGTCACCGCTCCCTGAGCGCCGCGAGACTTCACGGCCCGCTGCACATCGCAATCGATGTGTGGGAATGCCAGGGAATTCACTCTCGTCAATTCCGGTCACATCGTGGTGACAGGCATTGCTGGGGAGATGGCCCGGTCCGTACTCGTCCGCCGCCCTTGGTGTGCCCCCATCGAAGTGTGTTGCTTCTGATGGAATTACACGGTATTCAGTTTAAGCCGTTGTGGTGCGGCAATCGACATCCGAGCCGTTGACGCGCGAGTCCTTCCGGCCTCGAGCAAGAGGTACTCCCATGCGGATGGACATGAGGGTTCTGGGAGTCCTGCTGGGGGCGGTGCTCCTGGGGTTTGTGCTCTGGTGGTCCCTCTCCGACTCCGTGGCGGTCGCTCAACCCCCGTCCACCCCCGGTGGGTCCGGTGACCGTGCGTCCTCTCTGGCCGGGACCCGGCGCCCGGCACAGCCTGCCTGGAGTGCGCCGGCCGCGTCCGCGAACCTCGATTCGCGGGAGCTCGAGCTGCGGATGCTGGTGGCGAAGGTCCGGGCCTCGCTGGGCCGGAGCTATGAGCGTGCCTCGTCGCAGGGGGACTTCGCCCTGGCGCCGGGCCGCATCCTCAAGGGCCTCCTCGAGCGACGTTGCGGACTCGTGCGGCGTCATGCGGAGGAACTCTCCGCCCATCGGGAGCAGCTCGGTCTCACGGGACCCGATGCCGAGGGATTCTGCAGGGATCTGCTCTTCTCGCTGCTCCAGGAGCGGCACTCCCTGCCCGAAGGGACTTCCCAGGCGCGGTTCTGGGAGTCCTTGGCGCGGGTGGACGAGGCCGCGGCACGGCATGTCCTCGCAGAGCCGTCCGCCTCGCGTGGTGAGACGTTCCTCGCGGCCTACGAGCGCTTCCGGCAGGAGCGTCGGGACCTGGTGGGCCCGGGCGTCGAGCGGAAGCTCTTCGGGCTTTCCGACGAGCTGGTGCGTCTGCCCTTCCAGGTGGACGAGCTTGTCAACGATCCACGGCCGTCGCCCGAGCAGCGGATGGCCACCTACGAGAACGTGCTCCAGCGCATTGGGCAGGAGTACGGCGTCGAGCTCGCCTCGGTGGTGGAGCCGCTGGAGCTGGCGAAGAACGCCTTGCGGCTCCACGAGACGGCGGGGGCCCTCGGGCTCGCGCAACAACAAGCCATCCTGGAGAAGTACGCTGGCTCCGAGACCACGCGGCTCTACCTCGAACACCAGCTGGAGCAGCAGGACCGGGGCGAGCGGCTGCGGGCCTTCAACCAGGAGCGCGATCGGCTCCTGGAACAATTGACCCGCGCGGGCCTCACGCCGGAGCAACTGCGTGAGCGGATGCCCGAGATCGACCAACAGCTCTTTGAGAAATACAACCTGCAGTAGGACCGACCGCGGTTGCACAGGGGAAGCCAGCCCATGAAGACTCGCAAGAACCAGGGAAGTCACCGCATGCTGCCCGCGGTGGTGGCGTTGATGCTCGGAAGCCAGGTATGGGCGTATGACGCCTATTATTCGAACAACCCCACCGCCTGGTACAACGAGGTGGCCGAGGACGAGTACTTCAATCCGTCCCTCACGCCCGGCTGGCAGCTCAACGAGACGTGCAGCGACACGGGTTACTTTTCGGTGGCGTCCTACAACATCTTCCACAACGTGCCCTTCGTCTACGACTTCGGAGACGAGATGGAGCAGAGCCTGGGGAAGGTGACGAAGTGCGCGGACGTCGTCCTGTACCAGGAGGCCTGGGATTATGACGACATCATCGAGGACGGTCCCAAGCAGAACATGGCCTCGCGCGGGTTCAGCACCCTCACGCCCAGCGGCTATTACTGTGATGACACCTGGGGTGGG
Source organism: Archangium lansingense (assembly GCF_026626635.1). Lineage (GTDB taxonomy): Bacteria > Myxococcota > Myxococcia > Myxococcales > Myxococcaceae > Archangium > Archangium lansingense. The sequence continues at coordinate 9,586,481 of NZ_JAPNKA010000001.1, read as the reverse complement.
ATTGAGAACGACTGCAGCGGCTTGATGATCTTCTACAAGAGCGGCACCACGCTGGTGAGGGAGTTCACCCTCCAGCCCTTCACAGACGTGAACGGGACGGATGTGCACAAGGAGAAGGGGGTCTGGGGCGCCATCTTCGCCAAGGGGGGCAAGTATTATTATGTCTTTGATACGCACTTCACCTACGGGAACAAGGGGCACCTGGAGGGAGACGCCGCCTCGGACGCCTCGCGCACCTCCAATATGAAGCAGTCGTTGGCCTATATCCGCAACCAGGTGAACGCCAACAAGGTGAGCTATCCGCCCTCGCTCATCCTCTTCGGGGGGGACTTCAACGCCGACTTCGCCAGCAACAACAGCTATTCGCGGGGCTATCAGCTCCTCGTTCAGGCCGCGGCCCAGACGTCTTTCTATGAGCCGTACGACTATTCCCTGATGAGTGCCGTGCTGGGCAGCTACGAGACCCCCGGTTTCCAGTCCAACTGGGTCGGCGGTGCCGTGGACACAGGCCCCAATGGCATGGCCTCGGGGGAGAAGGCGGACTACGACACCCTGCTGCTGGGCCAGCCCGGGGCCTTCGGGGGTTGCTCGCCCGCCGAGATCTCCTACAGCGGCTGGGCTCCTGCGTGGAAGACGACGACCGGCGTGCGCAAGTGGCCCTTCTATACCCACTCTGATCACTACGGCCGGTGGATCCGGGTGAAGCCCGGCTGTTAATCCCTTTCAGGAGAGCCCGTGAAGGGGGCCCCAATTTCCCCTCTCCCCTCGGGAGAGGGAGCATTGCTCAGGCGTGGGTCAACTCCTGTGCCTGAGTCCGAGCAGGGACGGCCGAGAGAGTGATGCCGAGCTGGCCAGCCCAGTACAGCAGGATGATGGCGTAGCTCAATCCCGCGACGGGGGACACGAAGAGCCGGAAGGCGAGCAGCGTGTCACTCAGGCCGAAGCACAGGGCCCCTATCAGTGCGGCCCACTGTTCGCGCCGGGCGAGCCCTTCCGTGCTCATCAGGGCGGCCGAGCGCCACATCATCGTGCAGATGACGGCGATGTAGGCGCCCACGGGTGCGGCCAGGCCTCCCAGTCCAGGCCGGAGGAACAACCAGATGCCCACGCCAAAGAGGAAGAAGAGCGCGCCCACGCCCCAGCGCGGCGTGCGCGAGACCGTCAGGTACGCGGCGACATAGGCCACATGGGCCAGCAGGAACGCGCCCAGGGCGGGCAGGAACAGTTGCTCGTCAGCCTCCAGCACCATGTCACCCACCAGGGAGAGGGCGAGGCCGGCGGCGATCCACTGGGCGTAGCGCTCGCGCGGAGGCCACAGCCACACGGCGAGGCAGAGCAGCGGCACGGCCTTGCTCGAGAGCCGTAGCCAGGGGAGTTCCAAATGGAGGCCAGCGAGGAAGGCGGCGACGCCAAACACTCCGAGCACGGCGAGGCCGCGAGTCCAGGGTACAGTGAGAAAACGCATGTCGGGCCCTACGCTCGCACACCGGGCTTCCGGCGTCGAAGGGTAGGGCGGATCAGCACGGAGCAGCTCCGAGGACAAGAATGTCGGTGACATCGAATGGAGACACGACCCAGGCCCTGCTCTCGCTCTGCGAGAACAAGCGCCGTTGGCGCGAGGAGCTCAACGCGGCGACCGTGAAGAAGCTGGTGGCCGAGGGCGCGGACGTGAATGCGCGCAACAAGAACGGCATGACGCCCCTGCACCTCGCCGTGCAGGCGCCCTACACGACGGGGGAGCCGCTGCCCGACGTCGACGTGGTACGTGCGCTCATCGAGGCGGGGGCGGATGTGAATGCGCGCGACAACCACCTGCAGACCCCCGTGCTGCGGGTGGTTCCGTACGATGACAACAAGGCCAACGAGGAACGGGCCCTGGAAATCGTGCGCGTGCTGCGGGACGCGGGAGGACAGGTGCCCTCGGACGTGAAGGACGGGCGCGGCGGTGCGTTCACCTCCGCGGGTGAGGCGCTCTACCGGGAAGTGCTCGACGCGGGCGCGGCCATCGACGCGAGGGATGACACTGACCAGACTCCACTCCATCGCGCGGCGGCTCGAGGGGCCGCCCCCGTCATCCAGGTGTTGCTCGAGCGCGGCGCCGAGGTGAATGCGCTCGACGGGCTCGGACGCACGCCGCTGGGTGTGGCGTTGCGCACGCAGGCGGAGCCCTGGGTCGCGGCGAACAAACGCCAGGCCGCGTTCAAGGCTGCTGTCGGCGCGCTGGAGGCGGCGGGCGGGAAGTCGAGCATCCCCTATCAGCGGAGCGACGACCCCTTCGCTCCCTTTCCCGTTGACGGCACCGCCCTGAGCGCCGCGCTGAAGGGCAAGAAGCTCTCGTTCAAACACGAGGTCAACTCGGCCCAGGAAGTCGCCACGGGGTTGCACAGCTACGGGGATCCGGAACAGTCCCTGGCCAAGCTCGAGGCCCTGCGGGAGTCGCTCGGGGTGGCGCCGAGGAAGGCGCACTTGAAGGGCCCCCTGACCCTGAAGCGCGCTTTCTTTCACCATGGCGACCTGGAGGTGGATGGTGACCTCTCCATCTACCGGCCGTTCGCGGTGACGGGGAACGTCATCGTCCACGGCGTGGTGAGTGACAATGCCAACGACTCGCTCGTCAACGTCCTGGGCAACGTGAAGTGCCACGCGCTCAACACGGACGGCGAGTTCACCGTCGGGGGGGATATCGAGGCCCGCGACGTGGTGCTCGGCTATTACAACGACCACATCCTGAGCGCGGGCACCATCAAGGCCCGGGTCGTCATCGAGGATGACCACGCCACCAGCGCTGCCGTCGAGGCGGAACTCCACTTCGACTTGGACACGTATTCCCAGGGCTACGGCGAGGGGGTGTCCGAGCGACTGCGCGAGCTGTTCGTCGATGAGGTGTTCAAGAAGGACGAGGACGAGGAGGAGGGAGCCCGGCTCGATAAGGGCGAGCTCTTTTACCGCATCAGCAAGGGGCTTCCCGTCTTCCGGAAGTGAGCCTTCTGGCCTGCCGTCCGCCACGGGAGGGGGTTGCTCGGCTGCCCCCTCAACCGGACGCTTCTCTTCCCGCGGCCGCCGGAACAGGATGCCGAAGGATGTCTCCCCGCGTCTCCCCCCGGCCCCGCTGTCACCGCTGCAACCTTCCGCAGCACCTCTGCCTGTGTGCCGAGATCCCTCGGGTAGAGACGTGCACCCGTTTCCTCATCCTCCAGCACGTGGTGGAGATCGGGAAGAAGAGCAACACCGGGCGGGTGGCGGCGCTGGCCCTCTCGAATGCCAGGCTGCTCACCTATGGTGCGCCGGGCGAGTTCCTCGACACCGCCCTGCTCTCCGAGCCCGGTACCTGGCTGCTCTATCCCGATGGCCCCCCCGCGCCGCCGGATGCTCCTGCGCCGAGGCAACTGGTGGTGCTGGACGCGAGCTGGTCGCAGGCACGGCGGATGACTCAGCGGCTCCCCGCGCTGCGGGCGCTCCCCCGGCTGGCGCTGCCGCCGCCTGAGCCCGGGCTGCTCCGGCTCCGCGAGCCGACACATCCATCCGGAATGTCCACCCTGGACGCGGTTGCCCGTGCGGTGGCGGTGCTCGAGGGCCCGGAGGCGGCGGTGCCGTTGGAGCGGCTGGCCGTGCTTCGGGTACAGCGGATCTCCGAGTGCGGGACGCTGAATTGAGCCCCTCGGTACGCTGAGGTGTTGCAACCCAGTCAGCGAGGACGGGTCTCGGAGGCCATGCTCGGCGCGCTGCCGGAGGGACATGCCCTCGGTGCGGGCTTCCAGGCGGGTGCGCCTGGCCTCGCGCTCCTTGGGGATGCCTTCCCGCACACCGGGGCCAGCACTCCTCCTTCCTGAACGCAGCGGAGAAGATACCTATCCTATGTCCATGGGCCTCGGCGTGGGCGACCCGCGAGGCACGGCCCGCCCAGGTCGCAGGAGGGAAGGGCACGGGTACGCGGATGCAAGATTCCCAGATGAAGTTGGATTGGAAGCGGGCCCGGAAAGAGCCTGCCCCTCTGGAGATGCTCGAGGAGCTCACCGCCGCTGCTCTCGACATCGTCGATCAGGCCTCCGCTGACCGGTTCATGGAGCAGCTTGCGCTGTGGTTGGGCTGCGCTGTCGCGCTTCTTCTCGACTCCGACTCCGGGGGACAAGTCCACCTGTGGAGTGCCGCCGGCCTTTCGAGCAACTCCCGCGGCCTCGCCATTTCCACGCCGCTCGCCCATTCCTCCTGGTCCACCCTCGCTCTTCCCTATCCAGAGCTGGCCAGCCCAGAGCTGGTCCGCTCGTGCATTCCCCTCGGTGAGTCTGAGGGCTCAGCGGAGCAATCCCAGGCGCTGCTCCTGTTCTCCGAGCGCGCGCTGTGGCTCCCTCTCCGTTATCACGGCATGGTCCGGTGCCTGGCCAGAGGCCTGCATACCGCCCTGGGGCGCCGTCAGCGCTCCGGTCTGTTTCTCGGGAGCGAGTTCTCCCTCCCCCAGGAAAAGGCCCTCCTCCAGAGCCTGAACGAGGCCTCCAGGGACGGCATCGCGCTCTTCGCCTGCGAGGGACAGCTCATCTTCGCCAATCACCGGTTCTCCGAGATGTGGGGCCTGGACGAGGAGCTGAGGAGTGGCTCGCGCGACCTGCTCGTCACCGCCGCCGCGGCGAAAGTCATGGATCCCGCGGGGTTCGTCGCACGTGCCCAGTACTACCTCGATCATCCGGAGGTGGTGGGCTCCGACGACATCGCCATGAGGGATGGCCGTGTCTTCTACCGCTACACCGCGCCGATCCGGAGCGCGGATGGTGCCTGTTGGGGCCGGGGGTATTACTTCCGGGATGTCACCTCCCGCCGGCAATCCGAACGGGCGTTGCGCCTCGAGCGGGACTTCAACTCGGCCATCCTCGACACGCTCGACGCCCTGGTGGTGGTGCTGGACCGACGGGGACGCATCATTCGCTTCAACCGGGCCTGCCAGCGTGCCACGGGCTACTCCTTCGAGGAGGTGCTGGACGTGACCTTCTGGGAACAGCTTCTGCTTCCGCAGGATCTGGAGCTGCTCAAGGCGGAATTCGTCCGGCTGATCGAGTCGAAGCAACCTCGCCAGCTCGAGAACTCCTGGATGGCCCGGGACGGCAAGCGCAGACGCATTGCCTGGAGCAACACCGTCTTGCTGGGCGAGGACGGTGAGGTTGAGTATGTGATTGGTACCGGAATCGACGTCACGGAGCAGCGCCAGGCCGAGGCGGAGCGCGACCGGTTGCTGGCCTGGGAGCAGGAGGCACGCGCCCGGGCGGAGGAGCAAGAGCGGCGCCTGGCCTTTCTTTCCGGGGCCAGCGGGCTGCTCGCCGGTTCACTGGACGAAGACTCCACGCTGCGCGGCGTGGCACATCTGGCGGTGCCGCGGTTCGCCGACTGGTGCATCATCGACCTGCTCGACCCGGACCAGTCGGTCCGTCGAATCCTGGTGGAGCACGCGGACCCCACGCAAGCGGAGAGAGCGCGCATCCTGCGCGCCCACGTTCCGTCCCTGGGCGCGACGCTGGGTCCGGGAAAGGTGCTGCGCACGGGCGAGGCGGAACTGCTCCCCGAAGCTGCTCTCGTCCCCGCTGGCCTGGAGTTTCGCTCCTGCCTCTGCGTGCCTCTGCTCGCCAGGGACCGGATTCTCGGAGTGCTCACCTTCGGTCTCATGGCGCCAAGACGCCCGTATGGAACGGTCGAGCTCTCCCTGGCCCAGGAGCTGGCCCGCAGGACCGCGCTGGCGGTGGACAACGCCCGCCTCTATCTCGCGGCCCGGCAGGCCATCGACCTGCGAGACGAGTTCTTGTCGATCGCCTCGCACGAGCTCAAGACCCCCCTCACCACGATGAAGCTGGCCCTCCAGGGCGCCTTGCGCGCCAACCGTGCGGCCCCCCAGGTGGAGACCTCACCTCTCTCCATGCCGCGCTCGCTCGAGACCATCGAGAAGCATTGCGGGCGGCTGACACGGCTGGTGGAGAGCCTGCTCGAGGTCTCCCGCCTCCAGGCGGGCCATCTCGAGTTGGATCTCGAGGAGATGGACCTGTCATCCCTGGTGCGGGAGGTGGCCGCGCGTTTCGCGACGGAGCTCGAGAAGGCCAGGTGTGAGCTCACGCTGCGTGCCGATGCCCCGGTGCTGGGCCACTGGGACGTGTCCCGGGTCGATCAAATCCTCACCCACCTGTTCTCCAACGCCATCAAGTACGGCAGCGGCAAGCCCGTCGAGGTGGAGGTCGGGAGGATCGGAGGCCTGGCCCGGCTCGTCGTCCGGGACCATGGAATCGGAATCCCCCGGGAACGGCAGGGGCAGATCTTCCGGCCCTTCGAGCGCGCGGTGTCCTCGCGCTACTACGGTGGGCTTGGGCTGGGGCTACACATCGTGCACCAGCTCGTGGAAAGGCTTGGCGGCACCATCCGGGTGGAGAGCGAGCCCGGCGCCGGCTCCACCTTCATCGTCCAGCTTCCCTGCGCGGTCTCGTAGCGCGTCATCCTGGCGTCGTCCCTGGGGTGGGAGCGTGGCCCGAGAGCCCGGCCAGCAGCTCCTGGGCGCTCCGATAGTCCCGGAGGCTGGCATCCGCCGAGACTCCGCCGAGGACCTCCGAGAGGAGCTCGCGGGCCTTCTGCTCCTCGCCGGATTGAGACAGGAGCCGGGCCAGGCTCGCGGCGGAGCGCAGCGCATGGAGTGCCGCGCCGGATTGCCGGGCCAGGGTGAGCGCCTGCTCAAAGGAGGCCCGTGCCGCTTCCGTCTCTCCCTTCCGGAGCTGGAACTCTCCCTGGAGCCACAGCAGGTCCGGGTGTGCCCGGCGCGCCAGCAAAGGCTCGAGCACCTTCAGCCCCTCCTTCACGGCGGCCTGTCCTTCGTCGATGCGTCCGCTCACGAGATACGCCTTGATGAGACACACCAGGCACGTGGGGTACATGACGAGCGCGCCCATGGCCTGGATGAGCGCGAGGCCCTGCTGGATGATGGGGATTCCCTTCTCGGCGTCTCCGAGCCGGGCGGAGGCCCAGCCCAGGACGCAATAGCCAATCGCCAGCGTGGACAGGAACCCGTTCCCAGCGGAGACGGCGATCAGCCGGTTCGCCATGTCGAGCGCCGCCTCGGGCTCCTCCACCTCGTACTCGATGGAAGCACAGAACGAGAGCGTGACCGCGACGGCATACGGGTGCTGCATCGCCTCGGCCAGCGCGAGCGCCTCCTGGTAGGCCGCGCGGGCCCGGGAGATGTTTCCCAGCATCGACTCGGTGAAGGCCTCGTACAAGGGCGTATAGAGCACCTGTTCGGAGAAGTAGCTCTCGCTGCCACCGCCGCGGATGCGCGCCAGGGTCTCCAGCGGGTGCTCCCGGCGGATCAGCCCTTTCGCCAGGGTGCAGTGCCGCAGGGCCTTGGCATAGGCACCTCGCCAGAACTCCAGCGAACCGAGCGCGGCGTGGATGACCACCTGGGTGGTGGGATCATCATGGGTCTCGAGGATGCGAAGGAAGCGCGCTTCCACCCGGGCTGCGTCCTCGCGGTTGCCCCGCACCAGCGCGACGACCCAGATTCCCCAGACCACGGACAGGGGGACGTCGCCGTACCGTTCGCAGAGCTCCTGGGCGCGTGTGTAGACCTCCTCGACCTCCTTGGCGGCGTAGCCCTTCGTCGCGACGAGTGCCTGGCCGAGCTCGACCAGCAGGGCGATCTCCCGCTCGTTCCTCTCTTTCGACGCTGGCAGGAGCGCCAGTTGCTCCAGGGCTCGGGATAGGTGGCTGATGGCCTCGGGGAGGGCGGACTTCGCCGCGGCCCGCTGACCGGCCCGCTGCAACAGCGTCACCGCTTGCTCCGCGAGCCCCGCACGGATGGCGTGGTTCGCGAGCAGCTCCGGCTGTTCCTGTGCCATCGCGGGGAAGCGCTCGCTCAGCACGTGGAAGATGCGGGTGTGGTAGTGCTTGCGCGTGCTCCGTGGCAGGGACTGATAGGCCGCGTCCTGGACGAGTGCGTGTTTGAAGGCATACGTCATGTGGGGTGGCCAGCCCTGTTGGAAGAGCAACCCGGCCTGCTCGAGCTGCTCGAGGTCCCGTTGCAGCTCGTCCTCCGAGAGGAAGGAGATGGCGCGGAGCACCTCTTGGCCGAACTCCCGGCCCAGCAGGGCGGCGAGCTGCGCCAGCGCTTTCGTCCGGGACGGGAGTTGGTCGAGCCGGGCCAGGAGCAGCTCATGCAGGGTGGCTGGAATGGGGAGGGGACCGGCCTCCATCGCGTGCCCGGCCGTGCCACGCTGCTCCAACACCATTCGGGTCATCTCCTCGACGAAGAGGGGGATGCCATCTGCCCTGGCCACGAGCTGTTCGAGCGCCTCGGCCGGCAGTGTTTTGCCCTGGGCTGTCTCTCGCGCCAGCGTGGCGGTGTCCTGGGGTGAGAGGGGCGCGAGCTGCAGCTCGTGGTAGCCGGGATGCTCCGCCCAGGTCTGGGTGAGCCCGGGCCGGGCGGTGAGCAGGACGCAGATCCGAAGCTGCTCGAGGCGCGCCAGGAGGACGCCGAGGAACTGGAGGGTGGACGGATCGGCCCAGTGCACATCCTCCACCACGAAGACGAGGGGCCGGTTCTCGGTGAGCCGTTGGAGGAGGGCCGAGACGGCCTGGACGCCGCGCTCTCTCTGACGCTCAGGAGGCAGGAGGAGGAAGGGCGCGCTCTCGGAGAGCGGCAGGGAGAGGAGCGAGGCGAGCGGCGGCACGTGCTCCGGGGGCAGGCCGATGGCGGCGCTACGCTCCTCCAGCATTCGTAGCTTCTGCTGGGCGCTGTCCTGGGGGGAGATCTCCAGGAAGCGCTGGAGCCAGTCGATGAGCGGGTAGAAGGCGCTGCTCTTGAATTGGGGCCAGCACTGGCACCGCGCCCACGTGCTCGAGCCGGGAGGCTCCTGATCATGCAGCTCTTGGATGAGGCGGGACTTGCCGATGCCTGCCTCGCCCTGGAGCAGGATGAAGGCGCCGTGCTCGCGCGCGGCCTCTTCGCGCAGCAGGGCCAGGCGTTGCAGCTCCCGCTCCCGTCCCACCAGCGGGGTCAGGGGGCCCACGACGAGCGCACGATCGAATCGCGTCACGTTCCGGCGTTCCTGGAGCACGCGGTGGACGCCGATGGTCTGGGTCCCCGAGAGACCCGCGAGGTTTCGCTGGCCCAGCGGCCGGGTCTGGAAACGGCCTCGCACGAGCGGATAGGTCCGGTCGCTGATGAGCACCGTGTTCGGCTCTGCCTGCATCGCCAGCCAGGAGGAGATCCTCGGGGCCTCGCCCTGCATGGCAGGGAGCATGCCCTGGAGCTCGGGCATGACGTTGGCCAGAGCCACCAGGTCGGTGTGGATGCCCACGCGCACGGACAGGCCGTGACGCCACATGCATAGCAACTCTCGCGGGAGCTGCTCTGTCTGCTGCAGCGCCGCGCGGACCGCATGCTCCGCATCATCCTCCCCAGCGCGGGGGTAGCCGAAACACGCGAGCACCTCGCCTCCGACGGCCGTGGTGATGGCTCCGCCGTGCTGGTGGATGATGCGCGTGCAGGTGCGGTGGAAGGCTGCCTCCAGCTCGCTGGAGTCCTCGGGATCCATCCATCCACCGTCAGCGGGAGTGAGCATGAGCTGGCAGGACACGAGGGTGACAGGACGCCGCTCGGCCTGGGCCTTCGGGCGCTCGGGCCGGAGGGCGAGGCGCTCCTGCAACTCGCACAGCCCCTTGAGCAGCTCGGAGCCGTCCGAGGGGCGCTGCGTCGGATTCTTCTCCAGGGCCGAAGCGACGAGCTGATCCACCTCTTGGGGCAGCTCGGGGCGGCGCTCGCGCACCCGGGGCATCGGGCTGGCGGAGATGACGTGTGCTCGGAGCTCCAGACGTGTCGACAGCGGGAAGGGGAGCTCGCCGGTGAGCAACTCGAAGAGGAGGACGCCGCAGGACCAGATGTCGTCGCGAGCCTGAGGCGGGGCCTGCCTCCACTGCTCCGGAGACATATAGGGCGGTGTTCCCGTGCCACTCGGTTCACTCGCGGAGGCGGTGCCGATCAGCAACCGCGACAGGCCGAAGTCGAGCAGCTTGGCCCGGCCCGTGGAGAGGATGAAGACGTTGCCTGGCTTGAGGTCCAGGTGGACGAGGTGGCGCTCGTGTGCATGCGTCAGTCCCGCCGCCACGTCGATCATGATGCCAAGGGCTCGGGGCAGGCCGAGCCTCTCCCGACGCAGGAGGGACTGAAGGGTCTCCCCCTCCAGGTGCTCCATCACGAGGAATGGAATCTTGAACGGGGAGAGGCCGCTTGCCTGGCGGAACCCGGTGCTCCACAGGGACACGTCGTGGATCCGGACGATGTTGTCATGGTCTAGCCGCGCCGTTGCCTGGGCCTCCTCGCGGATGAGCAACCCCACCTCCTGCTGGGAGATTTGCAGGAAGGAGAGGAGGAACTTCAGGGCGACCGTGCGTTGCAGCTCATGGTCCAGGGCTCGGAAGACGCGCCCCATGCCTCCTTCGCCGATCAGATCGAGGATCTCGTATCGACTCCCATCCAGGCCACCCAACCGCTCTCCCAGGACGGGCATGGGAACCGGGGGAGCTTGTTGGGACAGCTCCCGAAGGAATGAATCCTCCAGTTCGGAATCCACGTGCGAGGTGGACTCCCTCATGGGGAATGATGCGGGGTGCTCTTCATTTCCGATGGCGTTTCCCATCTCGTGTCCCAACCTGGCGATGGCCTGCTCGCGAGATGGCTTGCCCGCCACGTGTCCTACGGCAACGTGGGCTCTTCGAAGAGGGCACAGATGATCGCGAGGGGGCGGCGTTCTGATCCTTCCCTGGCGAAAACGGCGCCCACGTAGAAGCCCGGGAAGATGCCCTTCTGCTCGCGCACGCTCTTGCCCCTGCCGATATCGACCAGGGTCACCACCACCCGGTCTCCTTCCAGCGAGAGACGGGCCCGGACGTGCGCCTGGGCGGAGATCGTGCGGCTTCCCAAGGGCGGTGGACCTCCCGCCAGGATGTCATCTCCAGCACGGTAGAGATCGCTCACCTCCGTTGTGACGCCGGGAGGGAGGAAGATGTTCGTCGGTGCGTCGCCTGGGGGGCTGAACTCGGCATCTCCATCCACGACGAAGAGCAGAGTAGGGAGCTGTTTCGCCTGCCCCGCGGCCAACTGGAACGGCACGGCCGCCAGGTCGAGCCACGAGTCCAACATTCCAACGGTGTCTTGAATCCACTGGGCGGAGTCGTAGGTCCCTGCTCTCGCCTTCTGGAGGATACCGGTCCAGCGGCCGAGCTGGTCCGCGAAGAAGGTGGTGGAAGCTTTCAGGATCTCGTCCAGGTGGCGGACGGCGGTGGTGGTGCCCGTGGCGGAAGGGGCTGCAGTGGTACCACCGATCGGCGTCGTCATCGCGGGCTCCTTTGTCTAGCAATAGAGTTTCTTGACGAGCTCGTTCATCCAGAGCCCCACCACGACGGGCGCCAGAAGAGAGAGGATTTGACCGGAGCCCAGGGGGGCCGGAGTAAGAATCCGCCTGTCCAGGAGGTCCGAGTAGCGGATGTTCTTCACGGTGCGGAGCTTGAAGCGGGCTCCCCCGGGGAGCGGGTTGCGGATCGGCTCGACGGTCTGGAAACCGACGTCAACGTCGATGCCCCTGTCGAACGACACCACGAACAACTCGCTGCCCTCACACGAGAAGAGTGAGAACTGCATGTCGATCTTCTGTTTGGCCGCATCCACCTTGTAAACGATGTTGAGGAAGTTCCGGAACGAGGCGACGCGGAACGTGTTCCAGTTCCACTCGACGTGCTCGAAGAGGAACCCCTCCCAATCTGTTCCTCTCGGAGCCGCATCGGCGGTCGGGAAAGGCACGAAGTCGCGCCCGTCCGGGGAGAGATTCACCTGGAAGCATTCAGGCCAGAAGGGCGAGGGGCCCCAGCTTCGGGGATCGAGGGTTTGTGCCAGCAGCGCGAAGTCGCATCTGGATTCCGAGGGGATATCCACGGTCGTGACCAACGTGTTCAGGTCCACCGTGCTCTCGGGCTTCTGCGCACGAAGCAGCGCGGCCTCTGCGACGAAGCGCGCCCGGGCCTCCTGCTGGGCGGGCGCTTCGGCTGTCAGGCCCAGCACGTCGAGGAGCATCTTCCGGAGGCCCTTCTCCCGAGTCGGATAGGGGGGATAGGCCAGGGGCGCGGGGGGCGCTTCCTGCGCTGGAGGTTCCGCGAGCGTCGTGCTGCCGAGGTCGCCATAGATGACGTTCCTGATGTCGTCGTAGCTCAGGTCGCGGTCCTGGATGCCGGGTGTCCTCTCCCTGAAGCTCTGAGTGAGCCCCCTCCGGAAGTCCGTGGGATCCCCCACCTCCATGCCCAGGAGTTGAGCGAGCGGAGGGATGAACTCGTCTCGCTGCTCGACGAGCACCGCGGAGGTCAGCTTGAACTCCGCGGTGGCGCTTGCTTCCGCGGTCAGTCTTCCGGGGAGCTGATGAATCAGCTCAATGGCTTTCGAGAGGGGGAGCGGCTGCATCTCCGGAGGGAGGGCCAACGAGGCATCGCCTCGGGGGTCCGTGTGCAGGAACACGCTGAGCAGGCTCGCTCGGTATTCATGGACACCGGGGTCCCGCTCCGGGAGGAAACTGTCGGATTCGGATAGTCGTATGACACCCATCAAGCCCTGCCATCGCGCACGCTCGGGCCACGCCCGAGGTCAACTAAGTAGAAAATGAGTCAGGTTGGCGGGTTCTCAAGTGCCGGGCGGGCGACGGGACGTGTGTCCTGCCGTAGGTTGGTGGCGGGGGGAACTTGATGCCGACCACCCATCCCTTCCTTCTCTACGGGGCCACGGGCTACACGGGCCGCTTGCTGGCACGGGCTGCGAACGAGCGTGGGCTGCGCCCCATCCTGTGCGGGAGGGATGAGCCCCGGCTCGCGGCCATGGCTTCGGAACTGGGGCTGGAGTACCGGGTGGCTCGTCTGGACGACGGTCTGGACGAGGCCCTGCGGGGAGTCCAGGTCGTCCTTCATGCCGCGGGGCCGTTCTCCTCGACGTGCCGTCCCATGGTCGACGCCTGCCTGCGTGTAGGGGTCCACTATCTGGATCTCAGTGGAGAGGTAGCGGCCATCGAGGGCGTCTTCCAGCGGGGGGCCGAGGCTCGCCGTCGTGGAGTCATGCTCATGCCTGGGGCCGGGTTCGACGTCGTCCCGTCGGACTGTCTCGCGCTCCACCTGTCGCGCCAGGTGCGGGGGGCTCGGCGCCTCGTGCTGGGCATCTCCGGGCTCGAGACGATCTCTCGCGGCTCCTTCCGGACACTCGCCGAGGGCGCGGGGCAGTCCATCCTCATCCGCCGGGGTGGGAACATCCTCGGGATTGTCCCGGGCTCGCTCGAGCGCGAGCTCGATTTCGGCTCGGGGCCGCGGCCGAGCCTCGCCATGAGCTGGGGAGACGTCAGCTCCGCGTATTACTCGACGGGCATTCCGGACATCGAGGTGTACTGCGACGCCATCCCCGCCTTGCGAATGATGGTGATGGCGAACCGCTGGTTCGGGGGGGGGCTCGCTTCGGACGCGGGGCGCCTCGGGCTCGAGCTCCAGGCGCGGGCGCTTCCTGACGGTCCCACCGGCGAGCAGCGAGCTGGACGCCAGGGCGTCATCGTCGCGGAAGTGGAGGACGCCGCGGGCCGTCGCCTCCGCGGGCGCCTGCGCACTCCAGAGGCCTATGGGTTCAGCTGTACGACCGCGCTGGCGCTCGTCGAGCGCGTGCTGGCGGGAGACCTGGAGACGGGAGCCCAGACTCCGGCGCGAGTCTATGGCCCGGACTTCGTGCTCTCGTTCGCGGGTGTCTTGCGGGAGGAGTTTTGACTGCCCTGGAGTGCAGGGGGCGTTGGAAGATGGACGCTCAGGCGATGCGCTGGATTGACGGGCTTCGTGTCTGTCTTCTTGACTGAGAGGCGATGAGCAACGAGCGCCCCATCAACATCGCCGTCATCGGAGGCGGTTGCGCGGGCATCGCCGCCGCGTTCGAGCTGACGAGACCCGAGCACCAGGGCCGCTATCGCGTCACCGTGTACCAGCTCGGCTGGAGGCTGGGAGGCAAGGGGGCGTCGGGCAGGGGAGCGGCGGATCGCATCCAGGAGCATGGCCTGCACCTGTGGATGGGGTTCTACGAGAACGCCTTCCGGTTGATTCGCGAGTGTTACGCGGAGCTGAAGCGCGACCCGGCCACCTGCCGCATCGCCGACTGGCGCGACGCCTTCACTCCCGATCACTTCAACGGCCTGGCGGACTGGTCCCAGAGTGGAGGCTGGTCACCCTGGACGGCACGGATGCCCCCCTTCGACGGGCTGCCTGGTGATTCCGGCAACGAAGTCCCCCGGTGGACCATCGCAGACTATCTGGCGAGGAGCCTGGAACTGGTGCGCGCCCTGGTGCTGACGGTGCAGGAGACCACCAGCGGCACAGTGCCTGATACGCAGCAGAGCCCGGCGGGAGTGGGGACTCCGGAAGCGTTGCTGGAGTCGATGTCGAGCCTCCTCAAATACGGGCAGTTCGCCACGCTCGCAGCGGTGGTTGAAGCCCTGGGCATGATGGAGCTCGCGCTCGGGACACTGCGCCGCTACCCGGAGAACCTGCTCCTCCGCTTCCATGATGCGGTGGCGGCAGCGCTACGTGAGCGCTTCGCGAAGCTGGTGGAAACGGACGACAAGCTTCGCCGCCTCTGGGAGATTATCGACATGATGCTGGCGGTCGTCCGCGGGGGACTCCGCTTCCGCCTGCTGACCGATCCCCGGGGCTTCGACGCCATCGACGATTACGACTGTCGGGAGTGGCTGCGGCTCAACGGGGCTTCCGAGGGGACGATCAACGGCGCCTTCGTTCGAGCGCTCTACGATCTCACCTTCGCCTACGAGGATGGGGACGTGAAGAGGCCTCGGGTCGCCGCCGGACAAGGGTTGCGCGGCGCGTTCCGGGCCTTCTTCACCTACCGGGGCGCCTTCTTCTGGAAGATGCAGTCGGGGATGGGGGACGTGGTGTTCGCTCCCTTCTACGAGGTGCTGAAGCGGCGAGGTGTCCGCTTCGAGTTCTTCCACCGCTTGGAGGACGTCCGGCTCGTGGCGCCCGAGCGGCTCTCGCCGGGCGAGCGCCCCTACGTGGAAGCGCTCGACTTCGACGTGCAGGCCGAGGTCGTGGGAGGAGGGGAGTACCAACCCCTGGTGGACGTGCGCGGGCTGCCCTGTTGGCCCGCGGCTCCTGACTATCGGCAGCTCGTGGAGGGCGAGCGGCTCCAGCAGGAGGGCTGGCAGTTCGAGTCACACTGGGACCGGCGCAAGGCGAGGACGCGGACGCTGCGCGTGGGAGAGGACTTCGACCTCGCCATCCTCGCCATCGGTGGTGGGGCGATTCCCTATGTCTGCAAGCAATTGGTGGAGAGGGATCCGCGCTGGCGCTCCATGGTCGAGCGCGTCAAGACCGTGCCGACCCAGGCCTGTCAGCTTTGGATGCGCGCGAGCATGAGCGAGCTCGGCTGGAATGAACCGCCCATCAATGTCTCGGGCTTCGTCGAGCCCTTCGACACCTGGGCGGACATGTCGCATCTGGCCTCGGAGGAGAGCTGGTCCCAGCCTCCCGCGGCGATCGCCTACTTCTGCAATGTGTTGCCAGATGTTCCCGAGGAGGAGCGGCTTCGTCCCGCCTTCCCTCAGGAGCAGCACGAGCGGGTCCGGCGCAACTGCGTCCAGTTCCTCCAGCGCGACATCGTCCACCTGTGGCCCCAGGCCCATGGGGTCTCTGGCGGGTTCCGGTGGGACCTGCTGATGGATGCCCGGGAAGCGCCGGATGCTGGCGTGAGCAACCAGGGCGAGGCCCGCTTCACCTCTCAATACTGGACCGCCAACGTGAATCCCACGGACAGGTACACCCTCTCGCTGCCCGGAAGCCTGAAGTTCCGCATCTCGCCGCTGGACAACACCTACGACAACCTCACCGTCGCGGGTGACTGGACGGACTGCGGCTTCAACCAGGGGTGTGTCGAGGCCGCCGTGATGTCAGGGCGGCTGGCGGCTCATTCCATCTCGGGCGCGCCTCGGCTGGAGGAGATCGTGGGGTTCGATCACCCGTGAGCACCATGGATCCTCGAGAGAGAGCAAAGAAGCCGGAGCCCCAGCGTACGCAGCCCATCCGGAGCTGGAGCGTGTTGTTCCCGGGCACGCCACCGCCGGGAGCAACTCCCCCCTCGGGAGCAACTCCTCCGCCAGGAGGGACTCCCTCACCAGGTGAGCCCGTCTCCCGAGGCGTGGAGATGGGTTATCGGGTGATTGAGGAGTATCTGCGCCAGGGTCAGAACGTGGCACGCGCGGTGGGGATTCCCTCCCTCGGGGGTGCTCCGGCCGATGATGGGCTCCAGAACCGCATGGGCGCGATGCTCCGGAGCTTCACGGACTTCGCCAGTCTGTGGATGGATTTGATGGGCAAGATGAGCGCGGGTGGTGCCGCGGCCTCTGCTCCGGGTGCCGCGCCCCCGGTGGGGACGGCAGGTCCCTTTGCAGCAGGCGTTCGCCCAGAGGCTCCTGAGCCCCCGAAGGCTGTGGCGCCGGAACCCCAGGTTGCCCCAGCGCCCCAGGTCGTGGCGCCGCTGGTACTCACGCTCGATATCGAATCGCCCCGGCGCGTCGAGGTCTCGATCGAGCTCCGCCCGCGGTCCTCGGGTCTGCCGCTCGTGGTTCACGACCTGCGCGCTCCCGAGCCGGACAAGCCGCGCATTACGGGTGTGAGGCTCGAGGGCGTGCCCGAAGAGGAGCGGATGGTTCTCTGCCTCCGGGTCGCGGAGGAGCATCCTCCCGGGGTCTACAGCGGGCTCATCCTCGATGAGCGGACGAGCCTTCCGCGAGGCACGCTCACCGTGCGGATTCCTCCCCGGTGACCGGAGGTCTCATGCCCACCACGGCCACATCGGCGCGGGTCCGGGAGACGCTCGAGGAGTACGGTGCCGCGGCCCGGGCGCGCATGCGGGAGTACCTGCGGGACAGACAGTCCCACCACGCGTTCTACGAGCTCGTCTCGGACTATCCCGAGCGGGGAGGGCGGTCACTTCGCGCCAGCCTCTGTCTGGCCACCGCGCGTGCCTTTGGGGCCGAGCCCACGGCGGCTCTCAACTCGGCCGTGGCGCTCGAGCTTCTCCACAATGCGTTCCTGGTCCACGACGACCTGGAGGACGAGAGCGAGGAGCGGCGTGGACGTCCGACCCTGCACCTGCGTCACGGGGCTCCTCTGGCCATCAACGCCGGAGATGCCTTGGCCGTCCTGAGCCTGCGCCCGCTCATCGACAACGTGGGCACGTTGGGCTCACGGCTCGCCCTGCGGATCCTCGAAGAAGCGGAGCGGATGGCGCGCGAGTCCGTCGAGGGACAGGCGCTGGAATTGTGGTGGCGCCAGCACCACGTCATCGACCTCGGTGAGGCCGACTATCTGCGGATGGTTCTGAAGAAGACCTGCTGGTACACCACCATCTACCCGATGCGCGTTGGAGCCCTCATCGGCACCCGGGATGGCGTGGAGCTGGACGGCTACCTCCACTTTGGCTTCTTCGTCGGCGCCGCCTTCCAGATTCAGGATGATCTCCTGAACCTCGTGGGAGACGAGGCGAGCTACGGCAAGGAGCGTGATGGGGACATCTGGGAGGGCAAGCGCACGTTGATGCTCATCCATCTGCTTAATGCGATGGAGCCCGAGGCGCGGGCCCGGCTCGCCCGGGTGCTCGAGAGGCCACGAGTCGAGCGGACCCGGGAGGAGGTCCAGTGGGTTCGGGAGCAGATGGACCGGTACGGTTCCATCGACTACGCCCGGCAGGTCGCCCACGGACTGGCCGGGGCGGCCCTGCACGAGTTCGCGCTCGCCTTCGCCGATGTGCCGGATTCACCGGACAAGGACTTCCTCGCGGCGCTGCCCACCTGGGTCATCGAGCGGGCCTGAGCGTCTGCCCACTTACTTCGTGACGAGCTGGATGGGTTGGCCTTCCGGCACGTGCTTCATCGCCACCGAGTTCATGCAGTAGCGCAGCCCGGTGGGCGGCGGACCATCTGGGAACACGTGTCCCAGGTGGCCATCGCACCGGCCGCAACGCACCTCCGTGCGCAGCATGCCGTAGGAGCGATCCTGGTACTCCGTCACCGCGTCCGGCTGGAGGGGTTGGGTGAAGGAGGGCCAACCGGTGCCGGACTCGAACTTCACGCCGGACTTGAACAGCGGGTTGCCGCAGCCGGCGCAGACGTACGTGCCGAGCGTCTTCGTCCCGAGGAAGCACCCGCTGCCGGGCCGCTCCGTGCCATGGTGCCTCAACACCTGGTACTCCTCCGGTGTCAGGCGCTTGCTCCACTCCTCGTCGCTGAGGATGAATTTGTCGACCATGTCGTCATCCTGCTGTCCGCCCTGTCCGGGAGCAATCGTTCCTTGCGGTGTGGCGCTCGGGGATTGACACATGGTGTGCGTGTGCCCATCCTGGGCGAACGGCTCGCGCGGATTCTCCTTTGCGCGGCGGGAGGTGTGCCATGGGACGTGTCGAAAACGGTGTCTCTGGTCTCTCCACGCTGCCGCTCGTGTAGCCGGGCGCGTTCCGTCTCACCGCTGAACGGACCCGTTGGCTCCGGTGCTCGGGCACCGGCGTGGAGCCTCGTCTTTTCTGACTGATGGCGCCGTGCCCCTGTGCGGGTGCGGCGTCCAGGGAACCGTTCGCTCCATGAGCTCGAAGCCTCGTCGTCCCCGCGCGTCGCACCGTCGCGCGGGTGCTGATTCCTTTTCGTCTGAAGAACCCTCCATTCCGGCGCGCCACCTGCGCCTCCAGTCCACCCTCTTCGAGGAGGTGTCCCTCCTGTTCCGAGGTGAGCTGTCCGACCCATTGCTCGAGGGCGTCACGGTGACGACGCTCGAGCTGTCCCCGGACGGCCGCCATGCCCGTATTGGCTTCACCCTTCCGCCCGAGCGCCAGGAGTCCGGCCCCGCTCCGGTGGAGGAGGCCCTCGAGCGCGCCAACGGCTACATCCGCTCGCAGCTCGCACTGGGCCTGAACCTCAAGCGCGTCCCGCACTTGCGCTTCATCTGCGTGGGCGTGGCGCCGCGCATGCTGGCCTCCACCGGGGAAGGAGACGAGTCATGATGCCTCGTGTCCTCGAGAGCCCGCCCGGGGCCCTTCCCATCCTCGCGTGGGCCCGCGAGGTCCCGCCGGGCGCGGTGAAGCAACTGCAGCACATCGCCAGCCAGCCGTACGTGGTGGAGCACGTGGCGGCGATGCCAGACGTCCACGTCGCTCAGGGCGTGGCCGTGGGGACCGTCTTCGCCACCGAGCGCACCGTTGTCCCGGGCGCGCTGGGAGGAGACCTCGGGTGCGGCGTCAGCGCTCATCGATTCGCCTTCCCAGCGGCGTCGCTCGGGCGGGCGGACCTGGAGCGGTTGCTGTCGGCCATCGCGCGCCGGGTGCCGGTGGGAGATGCGGTGCACCGGGGCGCGGGCCTGTCCCTGCCACCGGAGCTCCAGGCAGCGAGTCTCTCCACCCACCGGCTCCAGAAGGACTGGGAGCGCCTTGCGCCGCGGCATCTCGCCACGCTCGGGGGCGGCAACCACTTCCTCGAGCTGGACCGTGACGCCGGGGGAGACCTGTGGCTGCTCATCCATACGGGCTCGCGGGGCGTGGGGGGCGCCATTGCCTCGCACCACCTGCGGGTGGCCGCCGCTGTGGGAGAGGGCTCGTTGCCAGGCCTGCGCACGGACTCCCCCGAGGGGGCTGCGTGCCTGGCGGACATCGCCTGGGCCTGCCGCTTCGCTCGAGCCAACCGCGACGTGCTCGCCGCGCTAGCGGTGGAGGTGTTGGCCGAGGCGCTCGGCTGCGAGCCGGGCGCGAGCGTGGACGTGCACCACAACTACGTGGCGGAGGAGGCGCACCTGGGAAGGGTGCTGCTCGTCCACCGCAAGGGCGCGGTGGGGCTCGAGGAGGGGCAGAAGGGCCTCATCCCTGGCTCGATGGGGACAGCCTCGTACGTGGTGGAAGGGAGGGGAGAGGCGAGGGCCTTCCGCTCCTGCTCACACGGAGCAGGGCGGGTGCTCACGCGGAGCGAGGCCCGGGCTCGCATCCGCCCGGCGGCGCTGGAGCAGGCGCTGCGCCGGGTGGTGTTCGACCAGGGCCGGGTGGAGGACCTGGTGGAGGAGGCACCGGCCGCCTACCGCGACATCGCGGAGGTGCTGGAGGATGAAGCGGAGCTGGTGACGCCCGTCCTGCGGCTCACGCCCATCGCTGTGCTCAAGGGCTGAGTGTTACCGTCTCCGCGCCGTACAGACCAGTTCCTGGGAGCACACGTGCGAGCGACAATCGTGGGTGGTTTGCTAGCGGTAGGGCTGTTCGCAGTCGGCTGTGGCGGCGCTGATGCCAGCGTGGAGGAGCCGTCCGGCCTCGCTGAAGAGGCCGGTACGGTTCACGCGGCGTCTACATGTCAGAGTTGCTGGGATCAGTATTACAGCTGCATGCGGATCGCGCACGGCGAGCTCGAAGAGGTGCAGGCCTGCGTCGAGGCGCGCATCGCATGTCTGGCGAGCTGCTCCTGAGTACAGCGCGCCTCGCGCCTCGGTGAGATGGGGCGTCCCGCGCCCGGTCGCTCGCACATACCGGGTGTAAGGGCTTTCCCCATACCGCCAGCCACAGGGCGCGGGCCCGTGTCAAAGAACGTTGGCCCGCGCCTTGTTCCCCGATATTCCTTCGTCGAGGATTCCACACTTCGGACGAGGCCCCCGCCTCGGGTCCGAAGGGAGGTCGCATGGCGCAGACACTGAAGGTGAATGGCAAGGATGTGACGGTTGAGGCGGAGCCCGGAACGCCTCTGCTCTGGGTGCTCCGCGAGAAGCTCGGGCTGCTTGGAACGAAGTTCGGCTGTGGTCAGGGCATGTGCGGGGCCTGCACGGTGCACATCAACGGCGCCGCGGTGCGCAGCTGTCTGATGCCCCTGGCGGCGGTGAGCGGCGAGGTCACGACGATCGAGGGCCTCAGCTCCGACAACAGCCACCCCGTGCAGCGCGCCTGGATCGAGGCCGATGCGCCCCAGTGTGGCTACTGCCAGTCCGGGCAGGTCATGGCCTGCGCCGCGATGCTCAAGGCCAAGGCTCAGCCCACCGACGCTGACATCTCGGCGGCCATGACGAACCTGTGCCGCTGCGGCACCTACGGCCGCATCCGCAAGGCCGTGAAGCTCGCCATCGAGCTCAACTCCGAGGAGAAGGCCTGATCATGAAGACCGACCAGGAGACGAACAACCCGGCAGGGCTCTCCCGCCGCTTCTTCGTGCAGTCGGGCGCCGCGACGTTCGCGGGACTCGTGCTCGGCTTCCACCTTCCCGCCAACCCGATGCGCCGCTCCGAGGCGTTCGCCGCCGGCGCCCCCGAGGGCAAGCTGGAGGCGAAGGACGCGCGGCTCAACACGTGGCTGCGCATCGCCCCGGACGGGCTCATCACCATCTACGTCGCCAAGAGCGAGATGGGCCAGGGCATCTTCACGTCGATGCCCATGCTCATCGCCGAGGAGCTCGAGGCCGACTGGAGCAAGATTCGCGTCGAGCCCGCCCCCTCGGACGTCGAGTTCAACTACACCGGCGCTCCTTTCGAGATCACCGGTGGCAGCATGAGCGTGCGCACCACCTGGGAGATCCTCCAGCGCATCGGTGCCACTGCCCGCCACATGCTGACCGCCGCAGCCGCCCAGAAGTGGGGCGTCCCCGCGGAGAGCTGCCGCGCCGAGCAGGGCCAGATCGTCCACGCGGCGACCGGCCGCAAGGCGGGTTTTGGTGAGCTGACCGCCGCTGCCGCCGCGCTGCCCGCCAGCGCCATCCCGAAGGAGCCGAAGCTCAAGGCGCCCTCCGAGTACAAGCTCGTGGGCAAGTCGGTGAAGCGGCTCGACACGCCCGCCAAGGTGTCGGGCAAGCCCATCTTTGGCATCGACGTCGTCGTGCCGGAGATGCGCTACGGGGCGGTGCGCCACTCGCCTGTCTTCGGCGGGGAGTGCGCGAACTTCGAGGCGTTGGCCAAGGGCATGCCCGCGGGCACGTCGCTGGCGAAGGTGACTGGTGGCATCGTCGCCGTCGCGGACAGCTGGTTCACGGCGAAGACGGTCGTCCTGGGCCTCGAGCCCAAGTGGACCAAGGGCGCCTCGGCCGGGCTGTCCTCGAAGGACATCGAGAAGAGGCTGCGCACCGCGGCGGGCGGCAAGAAGAACCCCGTGGCGGCAACGAAGGGCGAGGCCACCAAGGTTCTGGGCACGGCGAAGGTGAAGCTCGAGGCCGAGTACTCGACGCCCTTCCTGGCCCACACGCCGATGGAGCCCCTCAACGCCACGGCGCACGTCCGGCCGGACGGAATCGAGATCTGGGTGGGCACGCAGTCCCATACCCTCACCAAGCTCCTCGTCTCGCAGGCGACGAAGGTGCCTCAGGAGAAGATCGTCGTTCACACCACCTACCTCGGCGGTGGCTTCGGCCGGCGGGCGGAGAACGACATGGTGCTTCAGGCCGTCGAGGCCTCGAAGGCCGTGGGCAAGCCCGTCAAGCTCATCTGGTCCCGCGAGGAGGACGTGCAGCACGACTTCTACCGGCCGGCCAGCCTCGTGAAGATGCGGGCCGGGCTTGGTGAGGACGGCCTGCCCGTGGCCCTCACGGCGAGCATCGCCAGCCCCTCCATCATGCAGCGCTGGACGATGTTCGGCGGCCTCCCCAAGAGCGGCATCGACATGACGACGATCGAGGGCCTGGCCGACATGAAGTACGAGTGCCCGAACCTGCACGTCCAGACCGTCGCTGTCGACACGGGCGTGCCGGTGGGCTTCTGGCGCTCGGTCGGTTCCTCCCACAACGCCTTCTACGTGGAGAGCTTCATCGACGAGCTGGCGCACGCGGCGAAGCAGGATCCGTACAAGTACCGCCGTGCTCTGTTGGAGAAGTCGCACCCGCGCTTCGTGAAGGCGCTCGACACCGTGGCCCGGATGGCGAACTGGGAGACTCCGCCGGCGGAGGGCCGGTTCCGCGGCATCGCCATCGCGGAGAGCTTCGGGAGCATCGTCGCCGAGGTGGCCGAGGTGTCGGTCTCCGCGGAGGGTCAGCCCACCGTGCACAAGGTCTGGGTCGCGGTGGATTGTGGTCGGTACGTCAACCCCGACAACATCGCCGCCCAGATGGAGAGCGGTGTCGTCTACGGCCTGTCCGCCGCGCTGCGCGGGCAGATCACCCTGCGCAACGGACGCGTCGAGCAGAGCAACTTCCACGACTACTCGATGCTGGCGCCCCACGAGATGCCGGAGATCGCCGTGGAGATCGTCGAGAGCGGCGAGGCCCCGGGTGGCGTCGGAGAGCCTGGCACGCCGCCCATCGCCCCGGCCGTGACGAACGCCCTGTTCGCCGCCACGGGGACGCGCATCCGCAGCCTGCCCATCAGCAACCACAAGCTGACCGGCAAGAAGAAGGCGTGAGTGTCAGCGGGGAGGCGGGTCCCTCGCCTCCTCGTCACGCGAGGAGGCGGGCCCGTCTGGAGCGTCCCGGGTCCGGGCGGTCCACCTCGGGGCCCCGGGTACAATGACGACGAAGGGCCGGGAGTCTCAGCGCGCCATGCGCTGAGGCTCCGGGGTATTCAGCAGCCGAAGAGGAACTCATGAGCATGAAGTGGATGGGACTGATGTTGTCGGTCGTGGTGTCGGGCTCGGCGATGGGGGCCGAGACGCCCAAGGCCACACCGGAACTGCTCGAGAAGGGCAAGACCGCGTACACCTCTTATTGCCAGTCCTGTCACGGAGAGAAGGGCGAGGGGAACGGTCCGGCGGGCATGTACCTGGTGCCGAAGCCGCGCAACTTCGTGGCGGAGGCCTTCAAGAAGGGCAACAAGCCGGAGGAGATCTTCAAGACGATCACCACCGGCATTCCGGGGAGCACGATGGTCCCCTTCGCGAACCTCACCGAGCAGGATCGTTGGGCGCTCACCCACTACGTCCTCGAGCTCCAGAAGCAGGGCAAGCCGGCGGACGCGAAGGGCAAGAAGAAGGGCGCGACCAAGAAGTAGACGGGCTCGAGGGGCGAGCCCGCGTCCCTAGTTGTCGCCCCAGGTGAAGCCGGTCCCCAGGGTGAAGGTGACGCCCTGCGCCCAGGGGGCCGACTGGGGGGCGAACGCGCGGTACTGCGCCTCCGCGCTCAGGGAGACCCGGCCGAGCAGCGTGTGGAGACGCAGGCCGACGGGCACCTCCGGGTGGAGGCCGCCTCCCAGGGCGGACAGGCCCGCGCCCACCATGGCGCGCAGGTCGAGCCCTCGCGAGTAGCCGAGCTGCGCCGTCAGCAATGGCGGAGACAGCAGCGCGAGTGACCAGGCACCTGCCCCACTTCCTCCCGTGAGCGGATGGGCCAGGGCCCGCACGTAGCTGGCCGACAGCCCCATGGCCAGGGGGAGGGGAAACAGGGCTCGCACCCCCGCCACCGGTGCGGCGCCGCGCAACGTGGTGATGGCTCCTCCCTGCAGCTCCAGGGCAATCACCGGAGAGGGCTTCCATTGCGGCTTCGCGGCCTGCTCCCGAGCCTCGGCCAGGGTGATGAGCCGCTGCGTCGCATAAAGGAGGAAGGCGCGGGAGTAGGCCACGGCCGACTCGACCCGCGCGTCCACGAAGTCGTCATACGCCGAGGGGTCCACCTTCCACGTCCGTCCCTGCCAGCGCACCTCCTTCGAGTCGAAGGCATTCCCCACCACTCCATAACCGCCGAAGGCCCCTGGCCCGCGGGTGGAGGGCTCGGCCCAGAACGCGTTCCAGGGGATGGAACCCCCCTCCACGGGCAGCGAGCCCGTACGCACCACCTCCAGCGTCTCCCGAGCCAGGGCGAGCTGGGCATCTGCCCCGGAGAGCGGCTCCAGCTGCCGTCCCTCGGGGAACAGCGCCTGTCTCGCCGCGTGCTGCTCGAATCGATCCGACAGCCCGTGCATCACCGGCACCACGTGCATCGGCACCGCCATGTCCTGGATGTGGTGCACCAGGTGGCCGACGCGATCGAAGGCCCGCGCCAGGTCCCCGTTGCTCGCGGCCTCCTCGGCCTCCTCCCACAGCGCGCGCACGCGGGCTCCGGAGTCCTTGCGGAAGGAGGAGTCAAGCGACGTACCTGGGTGGAAGAAGTGGTGATAGCCCGTCCACTTGACGTGGAGGTTCAGGTCCTCCGCCCGGCTGCCCTCCACCACGGCGGCCCGGTGGGCTGCGAGCTCGGGGTGGCCGCCTTCCGCGAGCACCGCGTCAACGGAGGCCCGGGTCATCACCTCGTGATCTGGCACCGAGAAGGCACTTGCTCCCAGGGGCAGCATGAGGGCGAGCAGGGGCAGCAGCAGGCGAGCAGGGGTCTTGGGCATGGTGCGGAGCCATCGTAACCGTTGACCTTCCGAACACTTCCCGGCTCGCCTGGGGCAGGGGAGCGCCTGCCTGGGTGCCTCCTTATTACTATGGCTCGAAAGTTCCGCTCCGGTTGGCGCCGAGTTTCACCTTCGTGACCATCAACCGTCCCGAGTAGGGACGGGTGGGCCCCAGGGGTTCACTGCCTGTACGGAGCCTCATATGCTGGGCCCGTGCAAGCCAGCGCTTCTAGCCCCCTCTCGTATGATACCGGCCCGATCGTCCGCCGGATGGTCATCACGCAGCAGATCTACACGCTCTTCGGGACACCTCCCCTGGTGTACCTGATGATTCTCATCTCGGGGCTCGACAAGGCGCAGGCGATCGACGTCTCGAAGGTGTTGCTGCCCATCCTCGTTCCGCTGATGGGCGTCGCCGTCCCGTACTTCGTCATCTACGTGACCGTGCGCAACGCCCTGAAGGTGGTGCCGGGCGAGCCTCCTGGAGCGCGGCTGTCGCGCATCCTCAAGGTCCCGGGCATCATCGACGCAACCACACTCGTCACCACGCTGGCCTCCTCGGGCCTCTTCGTGGGGCTCTCCGTGTTGCGGCACGGCAAAAGCCTCTGGACCATTCCGTGGGCCATGGCGACCATCTGGCTGCTGGTGGCGCTCCTGACGCTGCAGGAGCGGGTCTGGTTCGAGAAGATCCTCCAGCCCTACGCGCTCGCGGAGTTCTACAAGAACCCCGGCCAGGTGCCCCAGTCGTATGGCTTCCTCTGGCCCCGCCAGGCCTGGTTCCTCCCCTACGCCTTCGCCGTCTTCGTGGCGTGCACCCTGGCGTCGATGGGCACCATCGTCGGGCGGCAGGCGTATGACGCCCATGAGCTGCTGATGAGCCGACTCGACAAGGTGAGCCCGGCCGAGGTGGCTCCCCTCGTGCGTCAGGTCATCCAGATGCTCCTGGATAGCTCGGTGCTGCCGATGCTCCTGGTGGGCGCCTACCTGCTGATCAGCGCCGCGCTCGCGGCCTGGTTCCTGGCCCGGCGTCAGACGGAGGGCACGCGCAGTGTCCAGCGCACCCTGGAGGGGCTGGTGCAGGGCAGGCCTCGGCTGCCGGAGTGGGTCTCCACGGACGAGGTGGGAGATCTCTCGGCGACCACCGCGCGCGTCTTTGCGCAGCTCAAGTCGTTCGCCGGCTCGCTGCAGTCCTCCGCTCAGGCCCTCCGGGACTCGGCTGAGCAGCTCGGGCAGTCCACGAGCCGCCAGACGGAGGTGCTGACGCAGCAGGCCTCCGCCCTCCAGGAGACCCAGGTCACCGCGCAGGAGATCAAGCACACCTCCGTGCTCGCCTCGCAGAAGGCCGATGCCATCCTCAAGCAGACCGAGCGGGCGGATCAGATCAGCATCTCCGGTGATAATGCCCTCCAAGAGGGCCTGTCGGGCATGCAGGAGATTGGCTCCCAGGTGCGAGAGATGGCCACGAGCATCCGAGCCCTGGACGAGCGGGCCCGGCAGATTGCTCACATCACCACCCTGGTGAAGGGGCTGGCGGACCGCTCCAACATGCTCGCGCTCAACGCCGCCATCGAGGCGGTGCGCTCCGGCGAGGCGGGCAAGGGCTTCGGCGTGGTGGCGCGGGAGATCCGCACGCTGGCCGATCAGTCCATCAAGGCCACTCGGGACATCACCGACATCCTCCAGGACATCGGCGATGCCATCGGCTCCACCATGAACCTCATGGATCAGGGCTCGGATCGCGTGGAGGTGAGCCTGCGGCAGATCCGCGACTTCAGCACCCAGGTGCAGCAGATCTCCGGCATCGTCCGGGAGAACGCCTCCTCGGTGCGGCAGATCACCGTCGCCGTGGGCCAGCAGGACGTGGGCATCGCGCAGATCTTCGAGGCCGTGAACGACCTGTCCAAGGGCATGGAGCAGACGATGAGCCAGCTGCGCGCCTCGGACGACGTGCTCGCCCGAGTGCGGCACGTGGCGGAGCAGGTCTCCAGCGTTGTCGTCGGCTACGGCTGGCAGGAAGGCCCGCGGTCGTAGCGGGCCCTCCGTTGTGGCCTGGGCCCTTCGGGGCCCGTCCGCCTCACTCCGCCAGGCTGTCCCGGTCGAGCTCCAGCGCGAGCATGGCGCTGCGCTCGAAGACGCGATCCAACCGGAAGGGCCGGTAGAGCTCCTTGCCCGTCCAGAGCATCTCGTGCTGCTCCGGGGCCTTCTCCTGCTGCGCTCCCATCCACCGGGCGGCGCGCTGGAGGGCCTGCTTCACCTCGGGTCCGAAGAGGCCCTGGCTGCGCATGGCGCGCAGCGCATGGACGGCATAGGCCGTCTCCAGGAGAGAGGGCTGCGCCATGCCCCACCCGCCATCGGCGGACTGGGCTCGCAGCAGGCCGTCCACCGCGGGACGGATGACCTCGGTGGCCCTCGCGCGGCACAGCGCGAGCATCACCTGGGAGGTGCTGTAGAGCCAGGAGGCGTGCCACTTGTCCATCCTCCACAGGCCATCGCTGCCCCGCTTCTCGGCGAGCCAGCGCACCTGCCGCGACACGTCCTGGCCGAGGATCGCCAGTGCCATCACCCCGTGGGCGGTCGTCGTCACCGACGGCTGCATCTCGTGCGCGTAGGTGATGAACTGCCCGTCCGCCAGCTGGTAGCGCTGCAGCAGGCCACCATCCACGGCGTAGCCCGACTCCTTCAGCATGGCGAGGCAGGTGGAGGTGATGTCTCCGTCACAGACGAAGAACTCGCTCATGCCGTAGCCCTCCGGCCGCACCGCGCGGTACAGGGCCTCGAGCTGGGGGCGGACGACGTCGCGCAGGCCCGGGTGCTCCAACAACCCGGTGGAGAACAGGGCCAGCAGGCTCCAGGACTGCTCGTAGTGCACGATGGGCCAGACAGTGGGCACCACGCCCGGCAGGCCCGTTCCAGTGGCCTCCGCGGCCCCTCGCAGGAACTCCTCGGCTCCGAGCAGCTCCTTGGACCCAGCCGGTGCGGTGGCCCGGCGCAGCCGCAGCCAGTGCGCGGTCGCCGCCGGGCTGTTGCCCACGCCCTTCGAGCCATCGAGCACATTCATGTCGGGCTCGGTGCCCCACGCCTCGAAGGAGTGGATGGGCGCGGTGCCGGCCCGATGCTTCATCCGGGCAATCAGCCCCCGCCGCCGGTTGCCGAGCGCGCTGAGGGACTGGAAGGGCTTGTGCGGCAGCTCGATTCCCACCGAGGCGGCCTCTTCCATCAGCCGCGGGAGGATGAGCTCCGAAGCCACGGGGATGTCATCGGGCGGGGGACCCTCGAAGGCCCACACCCCCGCGTTGCGGCGGAAGAACTCGATGCCACCTTCCACCGCCCTCCGGCTCTCCGGGGTGTCGCTGCTACCGCGCAGCGCCAGCACGGCCGCGAGCGTCGGGACGTGTCTTGCCAGCGGCATCAACTCCGAGCCCCAGCCTCCGTCCGGGCGCTGCTGGCGCATGAGCCACTCGACGGCGGGTCGGGGATCTTCAGGCGGGGCGTCTCGGAGGACCTGGGCAGTGTCATAGACGGACGGGGTGAGGATTCCGCCTTGGGCGCCAAGTGCCTGAATGTCTGCTTTGAGTTGTGCGATGAACCACTCGGGGGTCGAGGGCATGTGGATCACCTGGAAATGGGGGTTATCCGACTCCTAGCACGGGGGTTCCACTTGGAGGAATCCAGCTGCCTGTGTCTCCGCACGACTCGGACCATGCGCCTGTGTCTTTTCTCGGCTCACGGTAGCGGAGTGTTCAACGCGGTGCGCATCGAGGGTGGTTTCTCTCCCGAACCACCCACTTCGTCTTGAGGGAGGGGAGGGCAGCGCCTTCGTCTCCACCTTCGCGCCAGCCTTTCCGACGGGAGGCGGTGGGAGCCGGAGCTGTCTCCCTCATGCTAGGATTCGTGGCGTATGAGCGACTCCACCAAGACCCAGCAGTTCGGACAGAAGCAGGAAGAGACGAAGAAGAATCCGAAGGTGTTCGGTCTCCGGGTGAAGATCAACCCGTACTTGAACACCCCAGCGGAGAAGAAGAAGCGCGACGACGAGAAGTTCGACCCCTTCGCCGTGAACTTCAAATCCCCCAAGCCCGAGGATTTTTGAGGCGCCCCTTCGCCCTCCGAAATTTCCTGGGGTATTCCTGTGTCCAGCCCGGCTCCTCGTATGAGGGTCGGGCTGTTTCCGTTCCAGGTCAGGGGCTTGCTGTCCTGATCGCTTCCCAGCAGACCCGACGAGCACCTGTGCTCACCGAGAGCGTGCACCCGCTCCACTGAAGCCCTTATGAAGGGAGAGCACAGGCGCAGGCCGCCCAGATGGCCCTGTCCTCCCCGGGTGAGCCTCGGCTGGGGTGGGGCAGCACGAGGAGATGACCATGTTCCGGATCGAGACTGAGAAAGATCTGCTGCAAGCGTTCCGTCCGCGGGACCGGAAGACGCTCGAGCTTCCCGCGGGCCTCAAGTTCCCGCTCTTCGTCCGCGACTACCTGGCGTGGACCGAGCCGGCGGGGACCCGGGTGTTCCTGGTGATCCCTCCCCAGGGGAGCAGGCTGCCCGTGGGCATCGCCTTCCGCCGCGACTCGCAGGGCGGCGGACCGGGCTCCTGCATGTGTGACTGGTGCCACTCCTACGGCTCGGCGGACGAGATCGGGTTGCTCACCACGGACGTGAACTCCAAGCGCCGGGTGGGCGTCAGCCTCTGCCTCGACCTGCGCTGCAAGGAGAAGCTGGAGACGGTGGCGG
Source organism: Archangium lansingense (assembly GCF_026626635.1). Taxonomy (GTDB): domain Bacteria; phylum Myxococcota; class Myxococcia; order Myxococcales; family Myxococcaceae; genus Archangium; species Archangium lansingense. The sequence continues at coordinate 9,556,427 of NZ_JAPNKA010000001.1, read as the reverse complement.
ACCGGTCTGGCCGGCACCCGCTCGAGTTCGTGAAGCCGCTGGTGGAGCGTATGAGCCGCTTCGCGCGTGAGGCGCTCCGGATCGAGACCGTCCCGGAGAACTGACGCGGTTCCGTTCCCTTGAGACCTTGATGAACTTCTCTTCGCTCGCCCTCTCTTCTCCGCTGCTGCAGGTCCTCGAGGAGCTGGACTTCCAGACCGTCACGCCCATTCAGGCTCAGAGCATCCCGGTGCTGTTGCAGGGCCGGGATCTCGTGGGCCAGGCGAAGACGGGCAGTGGAAAGACCGCTGCCTTCGCACTTCCCATCCTGGAGCGGATCCGGCTCCAGCACCGGCGGCTCCAGGCGCTCGTGCTCTGTCCGACGCGCGAGCTCTGTGCCCAGGTGGCTGGAGAGCTCCGCCGGCTGGGCCGGAGACTGCCTGGGCTCCAGGTCCTCGTGCTCGCGGGGGGGCAGCCTGTCCGGCCCCAGGTGAACGCGCTGGAGAAGGGCGCCCACATCGCCGTTGGGACTCCCGGCCGCATCCTGGACCTGCTCCAGCGGGAGTCACTCGAGACGCGGCAGCTCGCCACCGTGGTGCTCGATGAGGCCGATCGGATGCTCGACATGGGCTTCCGGGAGGACATGGAGCGCATCCTCGGCGCGACTCCTCCCACGCGGCAGACCGTGCTCTTCTCTGCGACGTTCCCCCCGGACATCGAGGCGCTGAGCCGTACTTTCCAGAAGCAGCCCGCACGCGTGACGGTGGTGGAGTCCGAGGCGGCCCCCGACATCCAACAGCTCTGCTACGTCTGCGAGCCCGAGGAGAAGACGGCGCTGCTGCTGCGAATCTTGCGGCAGTACCAGCCGGCCTCGGCCATCGTGTTCTGCAACCTCAAGGCAACGGTCGCCGAGCTGACGCGGGCGTTGACCGCGGCCGGAGTAGGGGCGGACGGTCTCCAGGGAGACATGGAGCAGAGCGAGCGCGACAGCGTGATGGCGAAGTTCCGCAACCGCAGCATCCGGATGCTCATCGCGACGGACGTGGCGGGCCGTGGCATCGACGTGGAGGCGCTCGACGCCGTCATCAACTTCGATCTGCCCTCACAGCCCGAGTCCTACGTGCATCGCATCGGCCGCACGGGGCGCGCGGGGAGAAGGGGGCTGGCCATCTCCATCGCCACGCCGCGAGACGAGCGCAAGGTCGAGACCCTCGAAGGCGCCACCGGCGTGAAGCTGGAGCGCGCGAGCGTGGAGTCGCTGCCCCCGGCGGAAGCGAAGGACGGGGCGTCGCTGGAGGCGGCCTGGGAGACGCTCTTCATCTCCGCCGGACGCAAGGACAAGATGCGGCCGGGTGACATCCTCGGGGCCTTGACGGGAGAGGCTGGCGGGCTGAATGCCGCCGACATCGGGAAGATTGAGATCCACGATCATCACGCCTACGTCGCCGTCTCCAAGGACCTCGTGCGCCTGGCGCTCCAACGGTTGCGCGATGGGCGGATCAAGGGGCGCAAGTTCCGGATCGAACGGGTGCGGTAGCGCCCCCCTCGATTAGAGCGGCAGATGGAGCACCCACTGGCGTTGCTCCTCTGTATCGGGAACGGGCAATCCGCGAGCTGTCGCCAGCCGCTGGAGGGCCTCGTCGGGATTGACGCCAAGCAGGGCGAGCACGCTCGCGGCCACGAGCGAGGAGCGGCCGATGCCCATCCGGCAATGGACGGCGATCGAGCTCCCCGCTCGAACTTCGTCCCGCACCTGGCGAAGGAAGCCAAGTGTGGCCGCATCCCGCGGTGGGACGCCCCGGTCAGCGATGGGAAGCGAGAGGAACCTCAGTCCAGCGTTCTCACAGGCCTGGTGCTCACCCTGGAGCCCCAGCTCGGCCTCCTCCTCCGGCGTCAGGAGGGAGACCAGCCCATCAACGCCTGAATCACGAAGGCCCTGCACCTCATCGGCCAACCAGTCCCCGGCGCGCGGGCGCGCCATGATTCCGAGCCGCCCCGCGACGCCTGTTTCAACCCAGTAGATGGGGGTATGCACCGTTCATCCTCCTTGTCAGACGGCTGAGCTATGGGTGCGCCTCCCTTTATCGGAGGTACCCCACCATGAAGCGTGCCGTGCTTGCCCTCAGTGTGCTGCTCCCCGCCATCGTCTTCGCTGCCGAGCCGACCGCCACCGAGAAGGCGGCGCCGAAGGACTCGAAGTTCCTCGTCGAGTACCTCACCCAGACCCAGCAGGACTTCCTCAAGTCCATCAAGGGGCTCTCGGAGGCACAGTGGAAGTTCAAGCCCGCGCCGGATCGCTGGTCGATCGCGGAGGTGGCCGAGCATATCGCGCTGTCCGAGCAGTCGATCGGCGGGAACATCACGGACAACGTCCTCAAGTCGCCGCCAGCGACCGCCGAGCAGAAGGCCAAGACGCAGGGGCTCGATGACAAGCTTCTCCAGGGCATTCCGGATCGGACCAACAAGTACAAGGCCCCCGAGAAGCTCCAGCCCGCGGGGAAGTTCGCCTCGGCCAAGGAGGCCGCCAAGGCCTTCAACTCCAAGCGCGATGAGCTCATCGATGTGGCCAAGAAGACGCCGGAGAGCGAGCTGCGCAGCCACGTCGGCGGCCCCTCGCCCATGGGCGACATGGACGGCTACCAGTGGATGCTCTTCACGGCTGGGCACTCCAAGCGGCACACCGCGCAGATCGAAGAGGTGAAGGCCGACCCCAACTTCCCGAAGAAGTAGGACGCGGCGCCGTTCTGCTCCATTCCTCCCTGCGAGTGGCCAGCGAGCTCGCGCCACGGCGTGGGGAGGGGGGGCTGTGCCGGAGATGTCAGACCCAACCGGTAGTGTTGCTACATGCCCAACACCGGTAGGGAAGGATCTTCCGTGGCTGATCTCCGTGAGAATCCGTGCGTCTCGGTCAACAAGCTGGGCCAGTACCTCACCGCACGGCCCGCGCTGCGCAAGCGCATCATTCACGCCCAGAAACACCCGTGTGACCCCAAGTACCTGCGCTACCCGGAGGCCGCCCAGGCCATCGTCGAGTTCCTCTGCGGCGGACGGGACGAGACCATCCTGCGCTACCACCAGCACCGGTTGCTCAACGCAGCGCCCGAGTCGGACTTCGACGCCCACCGGCTGGCGCTGTGCGCCGAAGCCCTCCATCACTTCCTCAAAGCCTCGGGTGAGCTGGCGCTGACCCACGCGGTGGCCAGTCCCGCGGACGAGGGGCTGCCGCCGCTGGCGCTGGCGGGGGTGGCCATCAACGTGCGGCCGGAGCTCCTCCTGCGCAGCGTGGACCGCCATGGGGCAATGCGCTCGGGGCTGTTGAAGCTCTATTTCTCCAAGCACACGCCGCTGGACGAGGCTTCCGGGCAGTACATCGCCACGGTGCTCCAGTTGTTCGCCGAGAAGAACCTGAAGCAGCAGGGTGAGGTGGACCACCGGCTGGTGCGCGTCTTCGACGTGTTCGCCGGCAAGGTGTTCGTGGCTCCCAAGGCCCAGCAGCGGAGGCTGGGAGACGTGCAACTGGCGTGTGAGGAGATCGCCGCGCGCTGGGGCATGAACTGAGGCACAGGCCCGCCTGGCTGCTAGCCCGGGCGGGCCCGCCAGCTCGAGCTGCCGTTGCTCGCCTACTCCCCTTCCTCGAGGTCTGACTTCAGTCGCGCGAGCAGATCCACCGCGCCCTCCGCGTACCGGCTGATCCACCGATCGTGGATCTCCCTGATCGGCAGCGGATTGAAGTAATTCCAGCGATTCCGGCCACGCCGCTTAGCGATGACCAGCCCCGCTTTCTCGAGCACGCCGAGGTGCTGCATCACCGTGCAGCGATCGAGCTCCGAGAAGTGCTCGGTGAGCTCCCCGGTCGTCCGAGGCTGCTCCTTGAGCAGGTCGAGCATCGCGCGCCGCCGGGAGTCCCCGAGCGCCTTGAAGACCGCGTCGTCATCGCCGCCGCTTGACATGTTATAAATCTATAACATATTTGGAGGTGAACAAGCCAATTCCGGAGGTAGCTATGGCGCACGAGCGAAGCGCGACGTCGGCGGCGGGGGAGCTGGACCTCAAGTTCCAGGTCTTCGCGAAGATCGCAAAGCCGGTCGCCGAGGTATTCGACGCGGTCTACAACCCGAAGAAGCTGAGTGGTTACTTCACGACCGGCGGAGCGAGCGGCCCGCTCGACGAAGGGACGACCGTCACGTGGGACTTCGCCGACTTTCCCGGCGCCTTCCCCGTGCATGTGCGCAAGGTCGAGCGCAATCGCCTGATAGCGCTCGAGTGGAAGGCCAACGACGGCGACTACAACACCCATGTTCGCATGGAGTTCGAGTCACTCGGGCCAGACGCGACGCTGGTGCGCATCAGCGAGTCGGGATGGCAGAAGACGCCCAAGGGACTCGAGGCCTCCTACGGCAACTGCATGGGCTGGTCGCAGATGCTCTGCTGCCTGAAGGTGTTCGTGGAGCAGGGGACGAACCTGCGCGCGTTCATGTATTAGAGTCGCTGCGCAACCCCGTGCTCCGCTCCTCGCTCCAGTCCAGCGCTACGCCGGGGCCTTCGACTTCTGGTACCGGAAGCGTGTCTGGACGCAGGGGCCTGGGCTCCCCAAGCCCTTGCTTTCCGTGAGCTACCAGCGGCCCTGGATGCGCTGCATGAAGTCGTACGGGTAACCCAGCTCCAGGGCGCTGGCCTCATCCAGCCGCTTGAGCTGGGCGTCGTCCAGCTTCAGCTCGGCGGCCTTCAGGTTGTCCTCGAGCTGCTCCACGGTGCGTGCGCCGAAGATGACGGAGGTGACGGCCCGCTTGCGCAGCAGCCACGCCAGGGCCACCTGGGAGGGCGAGGCCTTCAGCTCGGCGGCCACCGCGTCCACCGCCTCGAGGATTCGCCAGTTCCGCGGGGTGTCGAAGCTGGCGAGCCGGTCCTTCCACTTGGTCAGACGCGAGGAGTCCGGCGGGGGCTGGCCCTTGCGGTACTTGCCCGACAGGAAGCCACCGGCCAGGGGCGACCAGGGGAGAATGCCCAGGCCGTACTGCTCACACACCGAGACATGCTCGCGCTCCAGCTCGCGCACCACCAGGCTGTACTGGGCCTGCAGCGCCACGAAGCGCGAGAGATGCTGCGTCTTGCTGGTCCACAGGCTCTCCACGAGCCGGTAGGCGGCCTGGGCGCGCACCTCTCGCCACAAGGAAAAGCTCCCTAGGGATTCACCGAGGGCTCGAGGATCTCGAGACGTCCGCCCGAGATCCTCCAGACATGGTAGGGCGACACCACGTCCCCATTGGCATCGAGGTCCACCGGTCCGGAGGCGCCCTCGAAGTTGATGTCCTGCCCGGCCCGGAGGGCCTCCACCGCCTGCCGGTACTCCGTTGGTCCATAGGGGGTCCCATCCCGGGAGACCGCGGTGAGGTGCTCCCGGACGGAGCTGCCCTCCGGCTGGCCGGCGGCCTCGAGCGCCAGCGCTGCGAGGTAGATCGCGTCATAGGCGGTGGTGTCGATGGGAAGGATCGACTCCTTTCCGTACTTGTTTCTGTAGGCGGTCTGGAAGGCGCGATAGGGCGCGGTGTTGGTGGCCGCCGGCCCGGTTCCCTCGTGCGCGAAGGTGAAGCCGCTCGCCCCCACCGCGGTGATGAACTCGGGGTCTTCCAGCGCATCGGTGAAGAACCAGAACGTGCCTCGGACCAGGAAGCTCGACAGGTAGTCCCTGATGATCTGCGAGGCTTCGACCGGGTACCCCGCAAGGACGATGGCCTCGGGGTTCCCCGTGTAGACCTCCGTCAGGAGATCCATATAGCTGGTCTGGCCCTCGACGTACTCCGCGAGACCCGTGACCGTGCCACCCAGCGCCGTGAAGTCGGCCTCGAAGGCGCTCGCGAAACCGGTTCCATACGCCCCCGGGACGTGGATGACCGCCACCCGCCTGAAGGACTTCGCCATGGCTCGCTGGGCGACGAGCCTGGACTGCAGGATGTCGGACGGACAGGTCCGGAACAGGTACCCGTTGTCGGCTGCGGTCGTGAGGACCGACGCGGTGGAGGAGGATGAGAGCAGCACGACCTGGGCGTCTCGGGACACCTCGGAGGCGGCGAGCGTGGCCTCGCTCGTGAGCGCTCCGATGATCACCGGGACCTGCAGCTCGACCAACGCCTGAGCGGCGGCTCTGCCCCTGTCTGGGTCGTTCCTGTCGTCGCGGTTGATCAGCTCCAGCGGACGGCCGAGCACTCCTCCCGTCGCGTTGATCTCCTCCACCGCGAGGGTTGCCGCCTCGAGACTCGAGATACCGGCCGATGCGGCCGGCCCAGTCGTGGAGAAGATGGTGCCAATGCGGAGGGTGTCCTCTGGGGTGTCTCCGCCGCCAGCACACCCCGACATCAGGAGCCCGAGCAATGCTGTGAAGACCGAGCGTTTCATGGGTTTCCCAGCGACTGGACCACCGTGAGGAAGGCCGTCAGGCCTTGATGGGGATAATCGATGCCGCCAAACCCTGGCTCCACCCAGGGCCGGTTGAACACGTTGCTCACCCGGAGGGTGAGGCGGGTCGAGTACTTCTCCCAGGGGTGGAGTTGCGGCACGGACAGCGCGGCGGCGGTGTACAGGTACGCAGGCACCTGGTAGTCGGTCCCCTTCCGCAGGGCATTGGACTGAGATGCGCCACGCGGGCCAATCGGAGAGAGCTCCAACGAGGCCAGCAGGCCCGCCCATGGCAGCTTGTACTCTCCCATCAGGTAGACCTGGTACGTGGGGAAGAGCGGGTTGTGGATCTCCGGCGCTCCCGTGAGCAGCACTCCCGCCGAGCGGGAGACGGTGCGCGCCACGCTGCCAGAGAGGCGCAACTTCAGGGCGGGGGTGGGTTGGAAGCGGCTCTCCAACTCGCCGCCGACCACCCACTCCTGGAGGATGTTCTGGGCTTGCAGGTAGAGCCCCTTCTGGACGAACTCCACCCGGCCGTTGACGCCGAGGGCGAAGAGGTTGAGCGACAGCTCCCCCAGCTCGGCGAGACCATGGGTGCCCGCCAGCTCCACGGTGTGCGCCGTCTGCGCCTCCAGGTTGGGATTGCCCTGGATGTCCAGAATCGTCATGGGCTGGGTGTAGAGCTGGACCGCGCTGGGTGCCTTGAAGCTGGAGCCGTAGAGGAGCTTGACGCTCAGGGCCTTCTCCGGGGGCGCATAGACCACGCCCACCCGGCCGCTGGGGTTGGCGCCATAGATGTTGTGGAGGTCGAGGCGTCCTCCTGCAACGACACTCCAGTCTTCCCCGAGGGAGAGCAGGGCCTGCACCAGGGCGCCGGCGTTCCGGAAGACGCGGCGCTCGCCATGCGCTTCGCCGGGGATGATGGTGCCAACGGGCCGAAGCACCGTTCCATCGGGTGCGATCACGTCCTGGGTCAGCAGGCGGTCGAAGGTCTGGAGCAGATGGTCCTCGGAGACGAAGTCGGCTCCCAGGGTGAGGATGAGGATCGGGTGCACCTCCCAGCGGCCCCCGGCGGATGCGCCGAAGCCTTCCACGCCGGAGCTGCTGAGGAGAACGAAGTCGGGCCGCCCGAGGTCCAGTCGCTCGACCGATGAGGGCGCGCCATGGAGATAGTGGCCCGTCAGCTCGAGCGACAGCTTCTCGGAGGGCTCCACCTCGTAGGCCAGCCGATAGTTCTGGTTGAGGACGGCGATCCGGGTGCCATGGCTGAGTGGCCCGAAGTCCTGGAACTCGCCCCCTGCATCAAGGTTCTGGATGGAGGCAAGCAGCTTGAGCCGGCCGCCCCCGCCGAGCCCCACCGAGCCCTTGGCGAAGACGCTCCGAGGTCGGGAGATGTCGTCGCGAGAAGGCCCTCGTGTCGCCACCGGATTTCGTGGCTCCTCCAGCAAGGGACTGCTGGCCGGCAACTCCAGTCCCGAGCGATCGATGTAGAACGCGCTCAGGCCCGCCACCAGCTCCACGGGCCCCTCCGCGCCCCCTAGCACGAGGGCCCCGCCTCCTCCCGGGTGCTGACGCACCGTCCCGCCGTAGCCCACCAGCTGGGCGCCATTCAGCGCCTCGCCGCTCTTGGTGATGACGTTGACCACTCCCAGGAAGGCGTTGGCGCCATAGAGCGCCGAGGCGGGGCCGCGGATGACCTCCACCCTCTCCACGAGCTGGAGGGGAATCAGCTCCTCACCGAAGAAGTTTCCCGTGGTGGGCCGATAGTCCACCGGGTGTCCGTCGATCATCAGCTTGAGGACGTTCCCGCTCGCCCGGGCTCCACCGTTGATGCCCCGGATGCCCATGTTGTGAGTCGTCAGGTCGTAGACGTCGTAAAGCCCGGGCACGGAGCTCAGTACCTCGGCCAGTGACGTGTACCCGCGGGCTTGGATCTCCTCCCCGGAGATGACGGACACCACCGCGGGCGTCCGCGCGCCGCGCTGCTCCTCCTTGGTGGGAGAGACGACTGGAATCTCCAGCAAGGACTCGAGATCGAGGCGCTCGATGTCGCCAGGGGGCAGCTCCTCGAGAGGAGGGGAGGGGGGCTCTTCCGCCCCCGCGACAGTAGCGAGCAGGCTCCCCAGCAGCGCGGCAATGATTGATGGCCGAGGTTGACCGCGCATCGTTCCCGCCTCCCTGCACCGCCCCCCTCGGGTGGGAAGCCCGCGCACCTGGGACAGGGTGTGGCGACTTCATGGGAACAGCAATCCGCCCTCGGGTCGGAGGACGGCGCCGTTCAATCCCGCACCTCGGACAGCTGCAGGAGCTCGGGGGCGAGATCCGCCCCCGCCTCGGCCACCGCGGAGCGATCGATGATGATGGAGACCCGCGCCCCGCGGCGCACGAGCGCGATTCCTACCCCCAGGCCAACCTCCGCTTCGTTCTCGGAGAAGGCGAGCACCGAGTTGCGTCGCGAGGCCTCGGCGATCGCTTGGAGGGCTTCCTTGCCCAGCCCCGGACACACGTAGATCGCGGAGGCACCGGCGGCCGAGAGCCGTGCCTCGAGCGTTCCGGGACCAGCGTAATCCACCGCCACCGCCTTCACCTGGAGCCCCGAGACGGTGGACTCTTGGGCGACCCTGCCCAGGGCCGCGACCATGGCGGCCTGTTTCTGCGCACCATCCGAAGACTGCCCGTTGATGACCGCGATGGTGAGGGTTCCGGACGCGCGCTCGCGCAGGTTGCGGTCGTAGGCCAGCACTCGCAGCATGACCAGCGCCTGCCGGTCGGGAGGGACCTGCTCCGACGCCTTGGCGGTCTCCGCTCCTACCGCTGTCAAGGACAGCGAGCACACCAGTACGAGGAGGACGAGGAGCGTGCGCATGGTCAGACCGGGTGCTCGCTGTTGGACTGGGAAAACGTCATGGGCCCGGCCCTTCGTTCAGGCTCCCCCGCCATGACGGGGGAGTCCGGGACCGTCCGGGGCAGCTCGACGATAAACGTCGAGCCGAGCCCGACCTCGCTCTTCACGAAGATCCTCCCGCCCAGGGCCTCGACAATCTGCCGGGTGATGAACAGGCCGAGACCCAGGCCTCCATAATGGTCCGAGGAGGCCGCGCGCTCGAACCGGTTGAAGATCCGCAACACGTCCGCTGGCGCGATGCCGATCCCCTCGTCGCGCACCATCACCCGGACGGTGTCTTTGCCGCCCACCAGGGAGAGCGAGATCGGCCGTCCGAGCCCGTACTTGAGGGCATTGGCAACGAGGTTGGTGAGGACCTGGTCGAGCCGGAATGAATCCCAGACTCCCACCAGATCTCCCTCTTCCGTGACCGAGATCGTCGCGCTTTTCGCCGCGGCCTGCTCGCCGAACCGGTCGACCACCTCTCGCCCGAGTCGCCCCAGGTCCATCTTCTCGAGATGGAACAAGAAGTGTCCCGAGGCAATGCGGGATACATCCAGCAACTCCTCCACCAGGTTCGTCAGTCGCACCAGGTGCCGCCGGACCTTTCCCAATTTGTCGCGGAAGGGCTCCAGGAGGATCTCGCCCTTGCCGAGCAGGCGACCCATGTGCGTGATCTGCAGTTGCAGCGCCGTCAATGGGGTCTTCAGCTCGTGCGCGGCGACCACCAGGAAATCGTCGCGCAGGTGCACGGCCGCGTGGGCCTCCTCCACGAGATGTCCGTTGTCGACGGCGGCCGACACCCGGCGGGCAAGGTCTTCCGCCAGCGCGCAGGTGACGGCGTCGAACTGTCGCGGCCCGGGGCCCAGGAAGAAGGACATTGCGCCGATGAGCTGCTCGCGCGCCGAGAGCGGCACAACCAGGGCTGCCCCGGAGTCTTGGGTAGAAGGCTGCGTCGAAACGAGGCTGTGGCCGTCCCACCGCAGCGGATACAAGCGTCTGGATTCGGCCATCCACCGCTGGGCTTCCGGCCCTGCCTGAGCGGAGGCCACTGGCGCCAGCGAGCCATCTGGCTGAACCAGCTCGATGATGCAGCCATCTGCCATGAAGGGAACGACCCGTTGTGCCACCGCGCCCAACCGCGCCGGGTCATCGAGCGAGGAGGCGAGCACACGGCTGGCCTCGGCGAGCATGGCTGCCCGATGCTCGGCTTGTTCCGCCATGCTCTTGCTTTGGCGAGCTGCCTGTTCGGAGCTGCGCAGCTCGGCGGTCAACCGCTCGGCCGCCACACGGCCACGAACCTGCGTGGCGATGATGCCGAAGAGGAGCACCCCCATCAGCGAGCCGCCGATCAGGATGGCGATCGACGCGACCCGTTCCACCCCGATCTCCTCGAATCCGGGACGGGTCGAGAAGTAGAAGGTCCAGGGGCGCCCGACCATGGGCAGGGTGCTCGCACGAACGAGCTGCTCCCCGGAGCTCTGCCGCCCGACGTCTGGAAGCCCGTCGTCGTCATAGAGCAGGTGGTCGGGGTCCAGTGCTGGACCCTCGTAGACCTCGTAGTCGACCACCGCGCTGACCGGTCCGAGGTTCTGCAAGAGGTCGTCCACGCGGAAGATTCCCACCACGAACCCGACCACGGGGGCGCTTTCCGGGTGCAAGACCCCGGAGGGCCCGGGCTTTCGGGAGACCTGGTACACCGGGAGGAAGATCCACACGGTGGGCAGGCCCATGTCCTCTGGCTCCCACCCGGGACCGGAGCGGGTGATGGCGAAGGGTTGACCCGTCATGGCCGCCGTGCGCATCGCTTCGCGCGCGATGGGGTCGGTGCCCAGGTCCTCCCCGAGGAGCACTCGGTTGGATTCGAGAGGCCCGACCCGGGTGACCGTGACCTTGGTCGGCGACACCGCTGCATAGGCCACGCCTTGCATGGCCGGGTAGCGGGACTTGGTACCCATCCACGTGAGGAGCTCTTCCAGTTCCTGGGCCGAGACCTCGTGGCTGGCGACGAACAGTCCACGAACCCCGTAGACGACGCCGAGGTAGTGGTCGACCCGCCGGTCGAGGGCGCGCTGTGTCTCCTCGGCGGCGGCCTCGACCCGCGTGTGGGCCTCCGCATCCACGGTCTGCTCGACACGTTGATAGGCGATCGCACTGAAGATGACCGAGGCGAGGAGGACCGCATACGCGCTCCACAATCGGCGTAGATGCTGGGCGAGCGAGCTCAGGCATGACCGCATGCATCCCCCCCTTCCGGGGCCTCTCGGCAACTCTCCTTCCTGGTAAACCTATGCATGCAGGACACGGCCCGAATCAGGAAGCACCATGGGGTCTCGACCGCGAGTGAGACGGTCCTCGGGCTCGAGCCCGCTTCTCCCTCGTTGACGGGAGCGTGAATGTTGCCCCCGTCGCATGCCAGGGGGTTGCCTCCCACCGCAACGGACTGCTCGACGGCACGGGCGACGGCAATTCCTTCAGTCGGTCGCTCGTCCAGTTCGATTCCTTCGAGGATGCGGCGCGACATGAGAAGCAGGATGGCAGTCCAGGGTTAATTGGATTGCATCAAGGGTGGTCGCGAGAAGAGTCCTTGAGCAGAGTTTGCTCAAGTGAATGAGGGGGCCTTCCAGGTGCGGTTCCGCGCCCCTCGCTAGCGTGCTGGATGCGTCGTCCATGTTTGTTGACGAAAGGGATTGCGCCCCTCTGCCAGAGCGCGCGACTGTGCAGCCCCTACGCGGGCAACCGCGTCCACGGAGGCTTCGTACGTGTCGTCTCTCTCTTTGCATCTCCCCCGATTGCTCATGGGCACGGTCCGTCTGCTCGGCCTGCTCCTGCTGCCCTGCCTCTTCATGCAGGGCTGCGCGACAGCGCCGACCACCGCCGCGAGGCCTGTTCGCTTCGCCGCTCGGGGTCTCAATCCCGTCGCCGCCGCGAAGGTCTCGACCGCGGTCTACCCAAAGGGAATGCGGCTGGTGGTGCGGGAGGACCCCAAGGCGCACGAGGTGTCGATGTACGTATCCTATCGCGTCGGGGCCACGGACGAGCCCGCCGGAAAGGCGGGACTGGCCGAGCTGGCCGCCCGCCTCACGCGGATGGCGCGACACGGCGGGGCCAGTGCCCAGACGCTGGAGGCACGGCTCGCGGCCGTGGACGCGACGACGAACAACGTGGTGACTCATGACGACACGGAGCTGTGGGTCACCCTGGCGCCGGCGCGCTTCGCCACCGTGGTGGGGCTGGAGGCCCAGCGGATGTTGGATCCCCTTGCGCACGTCACCGAGGAGGATTTCCAGCGGGTGCGCGCGCGACAGGTGGACGACCTGTGGGCGCGTTACGAGAGATCGGACAACGGACCTGCCCAGCGATGGCTCCATGAGAAGCTGCTGGAGGGCCATGCCTACGGCCGCCCCGTGGGAGGGACGCCTGAGTCGCTCGAGAAGGTCACCTTGGAAGACGTGCGCGCCTTCGTGAAGGCGAACTACACCCCGGCCCATGCGGTGCTGGTGGTGTCCAGCCCCCTGCCGCTGGCGGATACGAAGTTCGAGGTGGCCAGCGCCTTCGCCGGTCTCGCAGGCCTGGGCTCCGAGGCGCGAATTCCTCCCGCGGAGCGCATTCCGCCCCCCATGCCCGAGGACGTACCCGGGGGAGCACCTATGCAGGTCGTGCGCGGGCCCGTGAAGGTGCCGCGGCTCCACTTCGTTCTGACGCTGCCGGGCCGCTATTCGGGGATGTACGCCGAGGAGCAAGTGGCGATGGAGGCCGTACAGTCGTGGATGCGGGCGAATCTCAAACGGGACGAATATCCGCTCGGCAGGTCCTTCTCGATGCACTACCAGGAACTGGATGGGGTGACGGTGCTCGACTGCTTCGTGGACCTGATGAGAAATGTCCGCGAGGAGGAGGCGCGGAAGTTGGTCCCCAGCATGCTAGCGACGCTTGAGCGCCACGCCGATCAGATAACCCAGGGGATGAAGGATGCGGAACCCGGTTCCAGTACCAAAGCGAACCTGGCCGCCAACAAGACACTGCGCGCGAGCCTGATGCAGGATCTTCACCGGCAGTCACTCATGACCTCGCCCATGAACATCGCACGGGTACTCCGCTCCACCGGGCGGGCGGACATGCTTCGCCTCCGGGAGGAGCAGGTCAACCGGGTGCTTACCTCCGAGGAGTTGTCGCCCTACCTGCGTCTATACGTCCGCGCCGAGCGGGTGCGGACGTTGTTGATTCTTCCTTGAGGCGCGGGGTGTTGAGCCTCAAGCAGTAGTTGCGTCCGGCCACCGTTCACATCCGAGGCTTGACGGCAGTACACCTTCGGGTGAAAATGCAAATCATTCTCATGTTCTGGCGAGCGGCGCATCCAACGCGCGACCCGAAGAGCCGTGACAGTGGCGGTGCGCCCCTGCACGGAGAGCGGCGATGTTGAGCCTCGCGGCGCTCGCCTTTTCCGTGTCGGCGGTGTCGTTTCTGAGCAATGGGACGCGGGGCTCCTCACGGTGGGTGGGGGCGGGCGCTGCGCTCGCGGCGGCGGCGTCCTCCATCCAGGAACGCACTCCGCTCCGCCTCAACCGAATCGCTCTCGCAATCCCGCCGCATGGCTCCGGCTGAGCGGCAAGGGTGCGGCGAGGGCAGGTACACCTCGCCGCCCTGCTCAAGCCCCGGTCCACGCGCTCGACGAAGGACAAACATGAAGTCGCAGAGCCGACATACCGTCCGGCCTTACTGAACCCGTGCTTCACGAGCCGAACCCCTGCCGGTGTAGGTTCCGCTGCTCGTGGTGGGCTCCGCCAGATGGGAGGTTCGCATGGCCCAGCCGTTCGACATTCGTCCATTCCAGCCGGCCGACCTACCGGCCATGCAGGAGATCAGGCGGCTCGCCTTCGAGCCGGTCTTCCAATCCTTTCGTGACATCGTCGGTGAGGAGATCGGCAAGAGGGCCTTTGCCGACGCGGACGCGGAGCAGTCCCAGCTGCTCGAGACGCTGTGTGGCACGGGTTCAGTGCACCAGGTTTTCGTGGCCACGGTCGGCGATGAGGTCGTGGGCTTCGTCACGTACTCGCTCGATGAGAAGAAGCAGATCGGCGAGATCGGCCTGAACGCCATGCATCCGGAGCACGCCCGCCAGGGCATCGGCGCCGCCATGTACGAATTCGTCTTGGAGCGGATGAAGAGCGCCGGCATGAAGGTGGCCACGGTGGGCACGGGCGGGGACCCCAGCCATGCCCCGGCCCGGCGCGCCTATGAGAAGGTCGGGTTCGGCCCTGCGATACCCTCGGTGTATCTGTACAGGTTGCTGTTTTAGAAGATGGCCCACTCGATTCCGGCGGAGGCACCTGGTCGGAACCCCCATGGGCCTCCTACAGTCCATTTGGGTTCAGGGGGAAAGCGAGTCCCATAGGCTTCACTGTCATGAAGGTAGTGGAGACTGCGGCCACAGTTGACTTCGTACTTTGCGCTCAAGAATCCCCACTGAAACCCAGCCTCTGCGTAGAGGCCAATCGAGACGCCGTGCCTGCTCGGGTCTCCAGTGTCTCCCCCAGGCCGGCTACCCGCTGGATCGGCTTGGAATCCAAATCCGATACCTGGTCCGATTTTCCCAGAGAAGAAGGGCCGATTGGTCTGCGGGTCCCTACCAAAAGCCAGTGAGAAGCCGAAGCCCCAGCGGGCACTGATCTCCCACGACCAGAGCCCCAACGGATCGAACCGGGTGAGTGGCTCGTTCTCCACATAGCTGAAGGTATTCCATCCACCTTGCAGCCCAATCGGATCCTTCGCGGTCCACCTGCCCGTTACCGGGTCATAGTCTCTTGCTCCAAACCTGACGAGCCGGGTGTGGTTGTCTTGTAACCCGCCCGCGAAGCCGAAGGGCTGAAAGCCGGGGCTCGTGTCTGACGTGACGTCGCCCCACTCGTCGTAGTCCAGCCGCTGAGCAATGGCGCCGGTCGCGGTGTTGATGACCAGCCGCACACTGCCCAGGTGATCGGTGATGAGCCGGTACGTCACGCCTCCTTTGGTCATGTACTCTGGCACGTTGACCGCCGTGCCATAGTGGAAGCGGCTGACCACGTTGTTACTGGCATCCAACTCCGCCACGAGCTTGAGCAGGTCCTGGTACAGGAACTTCTGAGTGACGGTGCCATTGACCTTCTTGCCGACTCGCCGGTGCAGGCCGTCCGTCAGGTATTCGAGCTGTGTGCCATCCGGCAGCACGACCTGCTTCAGGTTGCCGAAGACGTCGTAGCGGTACTGGGTGACCTGGGTACCCTCCGTCTTCCGTAGGCGCTCGCCGTTGGCTCCGTGTTCGTAGGCTGCGGCGCCGTAGGTGAGCAGGCGGTCCTGAGCGTCATAGCTCCCAATGAGAGCGCCGTTCAGGTGGGTGCGGTTGCCGTTGGCGTCGTAGCCGTACTGACGTACGACCACGCCATTCTGGGTAACGGTGGCCAGGCGCCCCGCCAGGTCATAGCCGTACTCCTGGGTGGTGGGGGTTCCAGCAATCGTCTCGGCCCGGGTGGCGATGCGGCCCAGCTTGTCGTAGCCAAGGGTGTAACTGAACTGGGAGCTGCCGCTGACGGTCGCGGTGAAGTCGGCCAGCTCACCGAAGCCATTGTAGCCCTGGGTCGTGGCTACGTTTCCAAGCGTGGTGCCGGTGATGAAGCCAGTGGCCGCGTCGCGGCTGAGCGTGAGCGTACCCACCCGCGTGAGCAAGCTGTCTCTGTCATAAGCCAGCGCGACGTTGGTGCCGTTGACAGCCACGCCTGTGACGCGGAAGTTGTTGTCATAGGTTCGAGAGATGGTGCCGGACAGTATTCCGCTGTAGCTCTCCTGTTTGAGCAGGAAGCCATCGAAGGTGTAGCCTAGCGTCACGGTGGGAGTGGCTATCGAGCTGAGCCGGCCGGTGGTGGCGTGGTACCCGTAGGTGATCACCTCGCCGTTGGCCGAAGGCGTCATGGAGGCCATGCGCCCGTTGGACTGATAGCCCAGGGTCACCGTGACGCCGTCCGGCCGCGCCACCGAGGTGAGCTGCTGGTCCAGGTTGTACTGGTAGTTGGTGCCAGCCTGCGGCAAGCCGACGGGTGGCGGGTCATACCCGCTCTGAAGATCGACGGGCGAATAGGTGAACGTATGGGCGGGTCGCCCCGGTGGCGTGAGCGAGGTGACGTTGCCGTTGGCGTCATGGCCCAAGCGCAGCACACGGTTGTCAGGCAGGGTGGCCTGGGTGACGCGGCCTACCCCATCGCGCAGGTAGAGCACCTGCTGGTTCGCCGCATCGGTGACACTCTGAACATACCCATCGGTGCCGTAGGTGAGCGTCAGGGCGCGCGCGTCGGCACCTGGTCCCTGCGTGACGGTGGTGAGCCGGCCTCGAGCGTCATACTGGTAGTTGAGCGCGGCGACTCCCGGGCGCTGGATGAGCGTGGGCCGGCCCTGGGCATCCACTCGGTAGGTGCTTGTGCGGTTCTCCGGCGTGGTGGCGGTGTACTGCCGGGTGGCGGAGGTATAGACGGTCGAGAACTCACGGCCGTTCAGGGTGAACGTGGTGGTTTCTTGCGTGAGACTGAGCGGATCGTAGGGATCGGCCAGGCTCACCTGGCGCGTGGTGGCCGCGGAGAAGGTGAGGCCACTGGGCAGGCGCACCTGGGTCTTGCTGTCCAAGGGGGCCTGCATGCCAAAGCGCGGGTCTGGGCCCTGGGTGTTCGTGACGATGGTTCCATCGCGTCCGGTCTGAGTGAGCACTCCATCGCCGCTGATGAGCTCTGTGGTGGTGGTTCCATCCGAAGCGGTGTCGGTGCGGCGCTCATCCCCCGTGACGAGATTTTCTATCTGGTAGGTGTTGGTGCGGCCCTCGGCCGAGGTCTGAGTGACCAGCCGCCCCAGGGCCTGCGGGGTGCGGGTGAAGCTCCACGAGCCGTTCGCGGCATTGGCGTCCTGGAGCAGCATGCCGCTCGAGTCGTATTGCAGGGTGGAGCTGTGGTTGCGGGGGTTGGTGAAGCGGGTGAGCAGTCCGCTCGCCGTGTACTGCATGCGGTGCGTCTCACCGGCGGAGTTCGCAAGGGAGGCGAGCCAGCCGTTGACATCCAGCGTCAGGACCGTGCGCTGGCCGTCGGGGGCAACGATGGCGCTGGCATTGCCGGTGGTATCTCGCTCGATGCGCGTGGTGTTTCCGTTACCGTCCTGGATTTGCGTGAGCAACCCACGCGAATAGCTGAAGGTGTAGATCAACCCTCCAGTTCTGGCGTTCCGCGTCGTGAGGTGCCGCCCCGCCGCGTCGAATTGATACAGCTCCGAGCCATCTTCAGAGGGAATCAGCGATGCTGTGCCTTCAAAGCCTGGAAGCGGGGGAGAGACTTTTCGAATGTCATAGTCACTTACAATGTAGAAGAACCCCTCGGGGCTGACTGCAACTCCATTGAGGTAACCTCCCAGGCTTGTCTGGGTGGGGGGGCCTCCATCGCCATCACGGAAGAGGCCGCTTTTGCCCGCCACGGTGGTGATGATACCACTGGGACTGACTTTCCGGATGCGAGCGCCATTCGCGATGTAAAGGCTGCCATCCGTGCTCAGCGCGATTCCATATAGGGCGTTGATCGCTGCTCCAGTGGCTGGTCCTCCATCGCCCGAATGGTTGTTGGTGCCGTTGCCCGCCACGGTGGTGATGATGCCGTTGGGACTGATCTTCCGGATGCGGAAGTTGCTCGTGTCCAAGATGTAGAGGCTGCCGTCCAGGCCCAGTGCAATGTCCGTAGGCGAAGACAGGCGCGCCTGAGTGGCGAGGCCGCCATCGCCCGCAAAGCCGGCGATGCCACTGCCCGCCACGGTGGTGATGATGCCACTGGGGCTGACTTTTCGGACGACATGGTTGTCGGCATCCACGATGTAGAGGCTGCCATCCACGTCCAGGGCAATGTCCGAAGGAGCAGAGATGAACGCTTGGGTGGCGGGGCCGCCATCGCCCTGCGGACAAGAACTGCCACAGCCTGCCACAGTGGCGACGATGCCACTGGGACTGACTCTTCGGACGCGATGGTTTTCAAGATCAGCGATGTAGATGCTGCCATCCGGGCCCAGTGCGATTCTCCGAGGAGAGGCAAAGAGCGCTTGAGTCGCGGGGCCTCCATCGCCCGAAAAGCCATAGTGCTGGATTTTGCCCGCAATGGGGGTGGTAGTGCCGCCTGAGTTTAGCTTCAGCACGGAGTTGTTGACCAAAATGTAAGGCGTGCCGTCCGATCCCCATTCAATATCGTCAGGGGAGGAGCCAGCCGGCGACTCGTATAGGGTGGAGATCACCGGGGTAATCCCTTGCGCGCTCCGCCAGCTCCCATCGCCACGACGCAGGATCCGGCCGACCGGGTCGTAGGCATGATGTTCGCTCAGAGTCCAACCGGCCAGCCGGAACACGCGGGAGTCTGGCACCTCGAGTCTGGCCTGTCTGCGTTGATGGAGTGTCACCTCCGAAGTGGAGCGGTCCCCAGTAATCGGGGTGCCACCAAAGGCCGCGAAGCTGCTGGCGAACTCCGCGGGCGTCTTGTAGACGACGCCATAGACATAGCCAATGTCGATGCTGGCCAGGCGGCTGCCTTGCAGGGGGCGGCCATAGGCATCCTTGCCGTCCCACTCGAAGTCATGGTTCAGGTTCGGGCTGGCGGGGAAGTTGTAGTGGAATTGCCTGCCCTCGAGCTGAATGGTCAGGCTGATGCGCTTCAGGCTGGCGGGGACGCTCGCCCCGCTCAGCGGGATGTGGAGCTTGTTCTGGGCACGTCCTGGCACCCGAGCACTCTGGTAGTGGAGGCTGAAGGGCGTTCCGGCAAGCTTCACGCGCTCACCCAGGGTTTGATTCTGGGCTCCAATGATCGAGCCACAGATCTTGGTCTGTTTGTCCTTGTCGTCGTTCCCCCGAGGCTCTGGCGGGTTCGGTGCTTGAGCATCATCTGGTGGGGTGACAGGCCAGTTGAAGTCCCAGGGCGTAAAGTGGTTCATCGGCACGCGCCAGACCGTGTGTCCTGCTGGGTAGAGCTGCGCCAGGCGGGCCCGCTCGGCATCCGTCACCCCCAGCGCGGCGAGCTGGCTCGCGTCGTCCGCGGCTTCGTCCCCGTTCGTATCCAGCAGGGCCAGGCCATCCTGAATGCCGAGGACCTTCACCACTCGGCCGTTCTCGGAAGGAACCCAGGCGGCCTTCTCGCGGTCGTACCAGCCCGCCGGCACAAGGCCTCCCACCGGGAAGCCGAGGAAGTTGTCCACGTACACCGGCAGCGGCTGGCTGAAGCGCACCCCCCTCGCTCCGGCTTGCAGCGCCTCGTCCACGCTCAACTCCACCGCGTAGGTGTAGCCGCTGCTGGGAGGCAGCTCGCCCGGCATCATCCTGGGGCCTGCCGCGCCCACCGTGTACTCGGTGGCCCGCACGTTCAGCGTTGTCAGCGGCTGGGTGCTGCCGTCTGGCATCACCAGGGAGGCGAGGGTGCTGGGAGGAAACAGCACGGTGGCCTGCCGCGTGCCGTCCGAGTCCGTCACCGGGCTGCCTCGCGCCACTTGAACCTGCGTGCTGCTTCCGTCCAATGCAATGGCCGTCACCTGGCTGTCCAGGGCAATGAGCACCACCTCGGGCAGCCACGCATAGTCCTGCCATGGCGCATGAACCTGCCGCTGGGCGGGCAGTAACCCCGCCTTCTCATATTCGAGCGTCAGCAGCACTCCACCGTTCACCGCCAGGTCGAACATGCCGTTCTCCCGGGTGAAGGTATGGCCATACTCCGGATGGTCTTTGACAGAGACTTTGACGCCCGCCAGGGGGCTGCCATCCCGCTCCTTCACCTGTCCTCTCAGCACCGCTACGCGTTTGGGGTTGATCGTGCCGGGGGCCACTCCCACCTGAATGGCGCCCGGCCCCGTGTGCAGGAAGGCAATTGACTCCGCCAGCGGGACGACGACCGTGTCATCCAGCGGGGTGATCGTCCCCTCCAGCTCGGGCAGCACGGTCACGCGCAGCATGGATCGAGCCTCGTTGCCTGCCTTGTCCTGCACGCGGGCCACCAGCGTGGTGAGCCCCGTGGCCAGGCTCACGCTTCCTCGGACTGCGCTCTCCTCCACCGTGAGCTGAGAGCTCAGCTCCTGCCCATTGGCCAGCAGCTGGAACGTGCTGGGGACGACGCCCGAGAGCCCGTCCGCATAGGTCAGCATCAGCGTCTGGGTCGTCCCCTGAAGCGTGGCTCCCTCCGCCCAGTTGGAGAAGGACAGAGCAGGGGCCGTTCTATCCACCATGAACCCGGTCTGCGCCTGGGCCTCATTGCCGGCGGTGTCCGCCACCTGCGCCACCAGGGTGTGATTCCCCTCGGCGAGGGTTATCTCCCCCGTGGCTCCCGTGGCGGAGAGCGAGAGAGAGGCCTTCACCTCTTCCCCGTTCACACGGAGCTTCACCCGGGAGGGATCGATGCCCGAGGCATCCGTGTACTCCAGCTCCACGCGCTGGCTGGCCTGGTTGGAGATACTTCCCTGGGCCGGGCTCTTCAGCACGAGGGCCGGGGGCTCCGTGTCCTGCCCCGGCCCGGGGCCAGGGGGAGGCGGCGTAGAGGAACCTCCACATGCTGCCAGCCACAGCATTCCGACCGTGGCCCATGTCGCTGACAGGTACCGCCACGCTGACTGATTCATGAAGTGCCCCCAGCGACCTTTTTTACTCCGAGTGTGGCTGCCTTTTTACAGGAACCAAACGTTCAGCGCGGGCTTTTTGTAGACAAGCAGCTTTCTGATCGTCTTCTAGGAATATGAAGCCCTCGTTCAGCCAGAAGTGCTCGGCTGACGCGTTCGTCACCAAGTTGCCCGTCCACGAGTGCGCCAGCTCGTGCGCCACCACGCTCCTTGCGCCCGGTGAAGCCTGCGGCCTCCAGACAGATCGAGACTGTTCCAGCGGATTGAGCGACGCGGACTCCCATCCGCGCATGGAGTTCGGGAGGGGACGGCGGACTGGTTTTCAGTGAAGTGGGCGAGGATGGCACGCTCGGCCCGTTTGTCACAGGCCGGGTACGTGCTATCCCGCTCGCACCTCCTTCGTCAGAAGGCTCGATTCGGGCCGTACTGATTCTGGACCTCAAGTTTCCTTGTCCTGGAGACAGGGATCCCCAATGGACGAAGTACGGCGAAAAAAGTGCCTATAGCGGCCTCAACCAGCGTCAGATCTACCAGGAAGCGCTGGATGGAACTGCCCTGATTCTATCTCCGAAGGGAATCTTCCGATGAGCGGACGCTACCCTGTCATCCAGGTGCGTACAGAAGAGGGACACCTCAAGGTTCGCGACGGCCTCGTCCTCTGTTTCTTCATGCGGTGCAACCACACGGAGATCGCCCAGGCTGTCTGGCGCTCCTTGCAGGCATACTTGCACGCCATCCCTTCTGGGTCCCTGGGTTGGTATGTCGACCCAGATGGAGACACCCAGCCGTTGGACGACAACGGTTGGAAGCACATCCGAGAGAAGATACTGGAGCGCCCTTGGGCCATGGCCTGTCACGTCGATCTATGGCAGCTCGAGTACGAAGTGGGTGGCTATAACTTTGAATACAGTGGTTACCAGCTCGATCCGCTGTGCGTCCATGATGTGAGGGCCGCCTGCGCCATCGCCTTCTCCCTACCCACCGAGTACCTTCTGGAGCACGGGCCGGAGAAGGTACGCGCCCTTGCGCTCGAGCTGTCCCGTGAGCTCCCCTTCAGCTTCGGCTACGCCAGCTTTGCCCTCGTCTCCCCCAGCGGGCGCTGGTACCCGCACCGCATGAAGTTGCTCCCTCTGCTCGAGCGCTACCTGGGGCTGGACCTCTACCACGTTCAAATCACCAGCCGGTGCATCGGCACCGGCGCTCGCGGCGCTTATTGGCTCACCTTCCTCGGCCAGCCCCTGCTTGGCCAGCTCGGCGGACTCGAGGGGCTGCGCGGAGAGCTTCCCTTTCCCGAGGTTTCCTTCCAGCCCCTGGAGGGGGAGCGCCTGCTGCTCACCTTGGGCGAGTGGCCTGACCCCCTCGACACCCGCGACGAGCTCTACCTGCCCCCCTACAGAGTCCTGGCCCGTCTCCTCGAGCCCTACTTCCCCGAGGAGAAACTCGGCCTCACCTCGCTGCTGGACACCCGGAACATGGGCCGCTGGCTTCGTCGCCTCTGCCAGTGAGCTCAGGGGGCCGCAGTCCAACCTTCGGAGAGCGGATGGTGGGTTTCCTGAAGGTGACTCCAGGCGTCAACTACCCTGACACAGGGGGGAACCCCCTCTGGCCCGTTTCCGCTGGAAACCTGCTGGAGATTATTGATTCACACAAATCGCCCAAGCGCTGGTCAAACCATTACAATATGTATTATCGGTAGCGCCGTGCTTGCAGGTGACGCTTGTCAAGGCAATCGATGGCGCAAGACACCCTCCTGCTCCGACAACCGCCTTCCCGGTGGGGCAGGACACAGTAGAGATGCACGGGTTAGGGAAACTATAGAGATTGGGTACATTGCCAATCACCAACTGCCAGCCAGCCACTCCTCCCCCAGCCGGACCCTGGGGGCCAGTCGCCCCAACAGGCCCTTGGGGACCGACAGGCCCCACAGGACCCTGCGGCCCAGTCGCGCCCATCGCTCCGGTGTCACCCTTGGGGCCTTGTGCTCCCATCGGCCCGGTAGGACCTTGAGGTCCCGTTGCGCCAACCGGCCCCTGTGGCCCTGCCGGACCCACAGCACCCACGTCACCTTTGGGCCCTTGCGGCCCGGCAGGACCTTGTGCTCCGGCGGCACCCGCAGGACCTTGTGCTCCGGCAGGGCCCTGCGGACCGACCGCTCCGAAGGTGACGAGGTGACTATCATTCTCCGCGGCAGTGGGCCCTGCGGAGACAGACAGAAGATAATCCCCCTTCGCGCTCAGGAAGAGGTTTGGCATCCGGGCAACGATGAAGGTGTTGTCGTTTTGAAGCAGTGCCAGGGGCTGTTCGTACAACTGAACTGTGGGAGGTGCAGCTCCGAAGTTCCGGCCGTCGATGTAGATGCGCCGGCCGGCATAGTCCAACTCGACGGCAAGAATGGTGACAGGAGGTGGCAGTACCTGCGCCTCGGCATCCCTTCCCCCAGCCACTACAAGGGTCACAGCAAGCAACGTCCACACGGGCACTTTCATGCTTCCTCCTCGAGGACTGCCAAACAACGAGAGTGGGCTACCCTAACCCTAGCGCTGAGCTGTCGCTATGGATGCCTTCACTTTCCGTTCGAAGCGGATGTGGTCTAAAGCAAACACGATTGGAATACACCGCGCCGCGACCGCCTTGAGGCTCGCCACGCATGAGGCAGGGGCTTGTCGAGCGGCGGCCCGCGCCAACCTGACGGCGTGAATCCCTCCACGGCTGCGCGGGCCCAGAGCCTGTGGCGTACAGGGCCAGTCATGTCCGACCCCCTCCACATCGGGGTCGAACAGCTCCAGGCGCTCGGCCGTACTCCCGAGGCCCTCGCCACGGGGGAGGCCCTGGCCACCGAGCTGGCCAGGCAGGGCCAGCCGCTGTGTGCGCGCCCTCCGGGTGGAAGAGCACGCAGCCGACCACCTCCATGACCTCCACGGCCACCAGGTGCAGGCTGTCCTCGTCGAAGGGGAATTTCACCGAGGCGCGATCCATGCCGAGCGGTGCCCGGAGCACCTGGTAGCCCAGCTCCAGTTCCTGGGGGTAGAGGGGGTGGGAAGGTCCGAATTTGGTCCGACAAGAATCGATTTGGTCCCCCAAGGCGATCCGCGCCTCCTCATTAGGAGTGGGTTCGACTCAAGGCGGCGGGCAACTTCTAGCGGAGGCGGCGGAAATCGAAGCCGCCGCCTCCATGTGCTCCACGGCTACGCGCGGTTGAGGATGGACTCAACAGCGCCCTGGGCGATGGGGTGGTAGCGCTCGGCGTAGCGGTTGAACAGGCTGCGCGCCAGCACCTTGCCCTCGGGGGTGCTCGCCAGCGCCCCATACAGCGGCTTGAGGTACTTCATGCGCCCCACCTCGCCCAGGAAGGCCTCGGTGCGCCCCAGTGCCGGCTCCCAGCCTGCCCGCAGCGACGCCGCCAGCCACGACACCAGCACCTCCGCGTTCTGGCTCTTCGTCAGACGGAACCGCTCGTCCAACTGCCGGAACACGTCTCGTGACGTCCCGTGCGGTATCGACTGGATGTAGAGCTGCCACTCGGCCGGGGTCCAGTCCTTCACCTCTTCGACCGTGGGCACTCGGGCTTTCAGGCTCGTCATCCGCTCCAGGCGCTCCGAGCGCGGCACCGGCGAGCTGCCCGGAACGCCCGGCTTGTTCAGGTACGACTCCGCGTCCACCTTCGCCAGCGCGCCCGGCAGGTGCTTCTCCACGAAGGTGATGAACTGCTCCGTGGTGAGCGCCTGGAATCGGTGTGCCTCCAGGTAGCGCTTCAGGAAGGCGTCGAAGGCCGGCCGTCCCACCGCGTCCTCCAGCGCGCGCAGCAGCAGGAAGCCCTTCTCGTAGGGAATCTGCGAGAAGGCCTCGTCCGGGTCCACGCCCGTCAGGTGCGTGCGCAGCGCGGTGAGCTGCGGATGGTCCTTGAAGTGATGGACCGCGTCCTCCAGCGCGCGCCGGCCCAGCGCCGAGTGCAGCAGGGCCACGTCCGGCCCGTAGAGCGCCTCGAGGATGCGCCGCTCCGCGAAGACGGTGAAGCCCTCGTTCAGCCAGAAGTGCTCGGCCGACGCGTTCGTCACCAGGTTGCCCGTCCACGAGTGCGCCAGCTCGTGCGCCACCACGCTCACCAGGCTCTTGTCCCCCGCCAGCAGCGTGGGCGTCAGGAAGGTCAGCCGCGGGTTCTCCATACCCCCGTACGGGAACGAGGGCGGCATCGTCAGCAAGTCGAACCGCTCCCAGTCATACGGGCCGAAGAGCTCCTCCGCCGCGCGCAGCATGGCGTCCACGTCCTCGAACTCCTCGGCGGCCTCCTCCAGCACCTCGGGCTCGGCCCACACGCGCGAGCGCGGCCCCAGCTCCTTGGCCGCCAGCCGTCCCACCGCGAAGGCCAGCAGGTAGGGCGGAATCGGCTGGGGCATCTCGTAGCGCTCCACCGCCTCCACACCCGTCTCCTCGCGCCCGGTGAAGCCCGCCGCCATCACCGCCTTGAGCTCCTTGGGCACCGTCAGCTCCGCCCGGTAGCGGATGCGGATTCGCGGCGTGTCCTGGAGCGGTACCACCGAGCGTGCGTGGATGGCCTGGCACTGGCTGAAGAGGTACGGGTACTGGCCTCCCGCCGTCTGGGCCGGCGTCAGCCACTGCAGCGCGCTCGCCTGCGGGGACGTCCGGTAGCGGATGGTGAGCTGCTTCGTGCCTGGGCGCAGCTCCACCCTCAGGCGGCTGCCGAGGATGGGTTCGGGCGGCGACAGCAGGAAGGGCAGGGGCTTGCCCTGAGCGTCCACCACCGAGCGGATCTCCAACTCCCTCGTGTCCAGGTCCAGCGGGCCGGCGGATGCTTCCCTCATGGTGAGGGTGGCCTCCGCGTGCAGCCGGCGCGTGCGGAAGTCCACTCGCGCCTTCCAGGTGAGGGTCTCGGTCTCAGGTTGGGTGTCGTCGTTGTACGAGTGCGGATCGAGTCGGGCCATGGGGGCTCGTACCTTACCCCCCACCGGGTGACATGGGGGGCCTCAAGAGCCGGTTGACTTTTGAATCAACCGGCGCAATGTCTGGTGCCATCCTTTTTCAATTTGGGAGCCTCTTTCGATGACGATGCGGATCCGCAAAGTGGCAGTTCTGGGCGCGGGCGTGATGGGCAGCGGCATCGCCGCGCACCTGGCCAACTCGGGCGTGCGCGCCCTCCTGCTGGATATTGTCCCGCCCAAGGCGGGGCCCGGTGAGGACACGGCCTCCAAGGCCTTCAAGAACAAGTTCGCTCTCGGGGCGCTGGCCAACATGCGCAAGCAGAAGCCCAGCCCCATCGTGTCCGAGCAGGTGTTCACGGCCATCGAGGTTGGCAACTTCGAGGATGACCTGCACCGGCTGGCCGAGTGCGACTGGGTCATCGAGGTGGTGAAGGAGGACATGGGCGTCAAGCAGGCCCTGTTCGCCAAGGTGGAGCAGCACGCGCGCAAGGACGCCATCATCAGCTCCAACACCTCGGGCCTGTCCATCAAGGGCATGCTGGAGGGTCGTGGCGCCGCGTTCCGCAAGAACTTCCTCGTCACCCACTTCTTCAACCCCGTCCGCTACATGAAGCTGCTGGAGCTGGTGGCGGGCCCGGAGACGGACCCCGATGTGGTGAAGAGCATCCACCGCTTTGGCGAGGAGGTGCTCGGCAAGGGCATCGTCTACGGCAAGGACACCACCAACTTCATCGCCAACCGCGTCGGTACCTACGGGATGATGCGGACCATCTCGGAGATGCAGAAGGCGGAGCTGTCCATCGAGGAGGTGGACAAGATCTTTGGCCCCGCCATGGGCCGCCCCAAGTCCGCCGTGTTCCGCACCGCGGACATCGTCGGCCTGGACACCTTCAGCCACGTGGCGAAGAACTGTTACGACACGCTCACCCAGGACGAGGAGCGTGAGGTCTTCGCCATCCCCGACTTCCTCCAGAAGATGGTGGCCAAGGGGATGCTGGGCGACAAGAGCGGCGGCGGCTTCTACAAGAAGGACAAGAGCGCCGGCGGCAAGGACATCCTCGCCCTGGACCTGAAGACGCTGGAGTACCGGCCGCAGAACAAGGTGCGCTACGAGTCGCTGGGCGCCGCCAAGGACGTGGAGAACGTGCGCGAGCGCGTGGCCACGGTGCTGAACGGCCAGGACAAGGCCGCGAAGTTCGCCGAGCGGATCACCCTGGACGTGCTGGCCTACGCCAGCCGCCGGATTCCGGAGATCGCCGACGACGTGGTCAACATCGACCGCGGCATGCGCTGGGGCTTCGCCTGGGACCTGGGGCCCTTCGAGACCTGGGATGCCTATGGCGTGAAGAAGGGCGTGGAGCGGATGAAGGAGCTGGGCCTCAAGCCCGCCGCCTGGGTGGAGCAGATGCTCGCCACCGGCCGCACGTCCTTCTACGGCGTGGAGAACGGCAAGGACACGTACTGGGACATCCCCACGAAGTCCGTGAAGGTGGTGCCGGAGAACGCCCGCACGTCGCGCGTGGAGTACTTCAAGCGCGGCAACAAGAAGATCACCGGCAATGAGTCCGCCACCCTGTGGGACATGGGTGATGGGGTGACGCTGCTGGAGTTCCACTCGAAGATGAACTCCATCGACGACAGCATCATCGCGATGATGAACACGGCCCTGGACGAGACGGAGAAGAACTTCCGCGGCCTGGTCATCGGCAACGATGGGGCGAACTTCTCGGCGGGTGCCAACATCATGGCGCTGCTGATGGCGGCCAAGAGCGACGAGTTCGAGGCCATCCGCAAGATGGCCTCGGGCTTCCAGGCGGCCAACCAGCGCATGCGCTACAGCCCGGTGCCGGTGGTGACGGCGCCCTTCAACCTGACGCTGGGCGGCGGCGCCGAGTCGGCCATGGGCGGCAACGCCATCCAGGCCTCGGCCGAGCTGTACATGGGCCTGGTCGAGGTGGGCGTGGGCCTCATCCCCGGCGGCGGCGGCACCATGCAGCTGCTGCGCAACGTGTACGGCCCGTACGCGGCGGACAAGGACTTCGACGCGTTCCCCTTCATCAAGAAGGTGTTCCTGTCCATCGGCACGGCGAAGGTGGCCACCAGCGCCGAGGAGGCGCGCGAGTTCGGCTTCCTCAACGCCAACGATGGCATCAGCGCCAACCGCGACTTCCTGCTGTCGGACGCCAAGGCGCGGGTGATTGGCATGGCCAACGCGGGCTTCCGCGCCCCCCGGCCCACGCGCTTCCGCCTGCCCGGCGCCAGCGGCTTCGCCACCATCGACATGATGCTCTACGACATGGAGCTCAACGGACAGGTCTCCGCGCACGACCGGAAGATCGCCCAGAAGCTGGCGCGGGTGCTCACCGGCGGCGACACCAGCCCGTCGCTGCTCGTCACCGAGGAGCGGCTGCTGGAGCTGGAGCTGGAGGCGTTCCTCAGCCTGTGCGGCGAGGAGAAGACCCAGGACCGGCTGATGTTCATGCTCGAGAAGGGCAAGCCGCTGCGCAACTGAGGCGACAGCGTTAGGCCAGTTCACAAGTCATCCACTGATTCAGATTTTGAAGCCCGGGGGGTCGCTCCCCGGGCGAGGAGACAGACAGATGCCCGGTCGAGTCGTGATTGCCAGCGCGGTGCGTACCCCGTTCACCCGCGCGCACAAGGGAGAGTTCAAGGACACCCGGCCCGATACGCTCGCGGCCCTCGCCATCAAGGAGGCCGTTGCGCAGGTTCCCGGCCTGAAGCCCGAGGAGGTCGAGGACGTGATTCTCGGCTGCGCCATGCCGGAGGCCGAGCAGGGGATGAACGTGGCGCGCAACGCCGCCCTGCTGGCGGGGCTGCCGGACACCGTGCCCGGAATGACCATCAACCGCTTCTGCTCGTCGGGCACGCAGTCCATTGCCCAGGCGGCGCAGGCCATCAAGGCGGGGATGATGCAGGTCGCCGTGGCCGGTGGCACCGAGTCCATGACCATGGTCCCCATGGGTGGCAACAAGGTGAGCGCCAACCCGGAGATCATGGAGAAGCACCCGGAGGTCTACACCTCCATGGGCGCCACCGCGGAGAACATCGCCTCGCGCTACAACGTGTCGCGTGAGGACGCGGACAAGTTCGCCTACGAGAGCCAGCGCCGGGCGGCCACCGCGCGCGAGCAGGGCAAGTTGAAGGAGGAGATCTTCCCGGTGACCACCACCGTCTATGACGAGGACGGCAAGGCGCACCAGGTGACGGTCTCGGTGGACACCATCCTGCGCCCGGACACCACGCTGGAGGGTCTGGGCAAGCTCAAGCCGGCCTTCAACCCGAAGGGCATCGTGACGGCGGGTAACGCGTCGCCGCTGACGGACGGCGCGGCGGCCGCGGTGGTGATGAGCGAGGAGAAGGCCCAGCAGCTGGGCGTGAAGCCGCTCGGCTACTTCCTGGACTACCAGGTGGCCGGCGTGCCGCCGGAGATCATGGGCGTGGGTCCGGTGCCCGCGGTGAAGAAGCTGCTGGCGAAGAACAACCTCAAGGTCGAGGACATCGACGTCTTTGAGCTGAACGAGGCCTTCGCGGCGCAGGCGCTGTACTGCATCCGGGAGCTGGGGATTCCGCTGGACAAGGCGAACCCGAACGGCGGCGCCATCGCGCTGGGGCACCCGCTGGGCGTGTCGGGTGCGCGCCTGGTGGCCACCATCCTGCGCGAGCTGAAGCGGCGCAACGGCCGCTACGGCGTGGTGACGATGTGCATCGGCGGCGGCATGGGTGCCGCGGCGCTCGTCGAGGTGGCGAAGTAGTCACTCTTCCCTCTCCCACCGGGAGAGGGTCGGGGTGAGGGTATCCGGACCCCGGGTTGAATCCGTTACGAGGCCTCTCCTGGTTCACGCCTGGAGGGGCCTTCGTGTTTTCGGCTCCGCCGCCCTCCGGGACGCCACGCGACGAGCGCGTGCAGGCTGACGTAGAGGCACGGCACCACGAAGAGCGTGAGCAGCGTGCCCACGCTCAGTCCGGAGAGGGTGACGAGCGCGAGCGGACGCAGCAGTTCGGTGCCCTCGCCGAAGCCAAGCGCGATGGGCACCAGGTCCAGCGTGGCGAGCAGCATCGCTCACAGGTTCCTCGTGCTGGAGGACGTGTCTCGGGTGTCGTTGCAGTGGTGGGTGGGGGCGTGGTGCGTCAACAAGACGCACTCGCCGCTCTGGGCGTGCCGTAAGGTGTCGTCTCCGCGAGCCCATGGGCCCGCAGGTGAATGACATGCTCTATCAGGTGGTTCTCTTTCTGCATTCCTGGTTGCGCTGGGGCGTGCTGCTCCTCGGTGCGCTTTCACTCGGGCGGGCGGTGCATGGCTGGGCGCGTGGCCGGGATTGGACCCAGGCGGATCGGCGCATGCAGCAGCTCTTCGTCGCCTTGTTCGACAGTCAGGTGCTGCTCGGGCTGACGCTCTATTTCGTGCTCAGCCCGCTGACTCCCAGGAGCCTGGACGGCTTCCGGGTGGCCATGTCCAACTCCGTCCTCCGCTTCTACGGCATCGAGCATGTGACGGCGATGGTGCCGGCGCTCATCATCGCGCACTGGGCCTCCATCTCGAGCCGCCGGGCCCAGGACTCCACAACGAAGCACCGCCGATGGGTGGTGGGGCTACTCATCGCGCTCCTCTTCATCGCGGTGGGAATTCCCTGGCCCGCGTTGCCTTATGGAAGGCCGCTGGTGCGGGGGTTCTGAACCTGGGGCGACGTGCAACCTCTGCGTCTCGCGCCAAGGATGCCGTGCACGCCTCGGGACACCTCGGAGGTTGTTGGTTCTCGGCAAGGGGTTGAATTGATGGAGCTCCTTGCTGGCCCGTGACTTGCCCTGCGTCTGGAACTGCCGCACGCGCTCTCCGCGGCGGCCAGGAGGCAGGAACATGACCAGCGTAGGCTCGAGGCGGAACGACGACACTCTCGTGCTCGGGATGAATCCGCACGTCCAGGCGGAGGCCGAGGCCATCCAGAAGTCCAACCCCAGGGCCCGGGTGACCACCGTCCGGGACTCCTTCCAGAACGATCAGGTGCGCGCCAGGGGCTCGGACGGGAGGATGACGGTCCACGACCTGAGGACGGAGGACGGCATCCGGACCTTCGTGGCCACCCTGGGGCTGCCGCTCGCCCAGGGACAGAAGGTGGTGACGGCTATTGCCAGTGCTGGGGAGGATGCACGGGACGAGCTCGCGCAACTGGCGCAGGTGTGGGCCCGGGCGGAGAAGGGGGGCGTCGTTCCCTCGCGACTCGTGCTTTCCGGGCACAGTGGGGGCTCGAACCTGTGGGGCGAGGAGGGAAGCTTCACGAACGGCGTGCTCACCCGTAGCAGCCTTGCCTTGCTCGCAGCGGCCATGCCCCGGGCGGCGGCGGGGGTCGAGGACCTGTGCATCGCGGCCTGCTACAACGGCGGCGAGACCACGATGGAGGCCTGGCGTGCGCTCTTTCCCAACCTCCAGACGATGTGGGCCTACAACGGCAGCGCGCCCGGTACCTTCTCCGGTGCAACGGCTCATCTGGCCCGATGGGAGAAGGCGACGCGCGGCGAGGTGGCTTCTCTCCGGCCTGATTTGCTCAAGGGGTTGCGCAAGGGAGAGAACCTCGCGGTGTGGTCACGCCGGGAGGGCTACCAGACGGCCACGGTGGGGGCGAGCACCACGGACCTGCGTGTCCGCCAGGTTGCGGGTCATGCCGCCTTCGAGCGCTATTTTCGGGGCGATGAGGTGGTGCGCGATACCCAGCGCGGCCCGCTGCGGGAGCACTACAACACCCTCCAGGCGCTGCTGGGTCGGCCGGAGGTCTCTGCCTCTGAGCGGAGTGGACTCGAGCGGGCGCGCGATCAGACCCTCCGGCTCCTCTTCTATGGGAACGCCGCCACCCGTTTTCAGGAGGCGCACCGGTCTGTCATCCGGAGCGGCTTTGCGGCTCTCGGGTTGAATGCTCCCGACTTCTCACGGCTCGGCCGGAAGCAGGCGCTGGCGCTCATCCAGTCTTTTGAGTCTGAGCTGGCCCGCAGGAGTCCTCGGCCTGTCGAGGCCCAGCGGTTGTTACCCCTGCTCACAGAAGGGCTGCGAGAGCTTCAGCGCTCGCGCATCCCGGACAACTGGTTGTGAGCACGAGTTCCGCGAGGGGGGGTGGAGCACGGTGACGGGCACCCTCACCCCGTCCCTCTCCCGGAGGGAGAGGGGAGGTTGGTTGGAGAGGGGGCAGGGGGCGAGGTGGACTGCTCGGGGTCCTCCACGGGGACTCCCGCCATCCGCAGCACTCGCAGCGCGTTCGTGGTGTCCACCACCCCCGGCCGGAGCTGGTAGTCGAACACCATCTTTCCGTTCTCCAGATGGTCGCGGAAGTGCATGTTCACCACCTTCCCGGCGTGCTCGTCGGCGAGGGTCGCCAGGGAGAGATCGTGCGTCGTTACTCCACCGATCGCTCCCGTGGCCAGCAGCAGCCGCAGCACCTCTCGTGAGGCGATCTGCCGCTCCCGCGTGTTCGTTCCGAGGAGGATCTCATCCAGCAGGAACATGGCCTGCCCCTTCGCCGCCGCCGCCGCGTCGAGCACGGCCTTGATGCGCTGGACCTCCGCGTAGAAGTACGACACGCCCCGCTCCAGCGAGTCCTTCACGCGCATGCTCGTCAGCACCTGCAGCGGTGACACGGAGAAGCTCTTCGCGCACACCGGTGCTCCCGCCAGCGCGAGCACCGTGTTCAGCCCCACCGCTCGCAGCAGCGTCGTCTTGCCCGACATGTTGGAGCCCGTGAGCAGCAGCGCGCAGCCCGGTCCCGGCAGCTCCACGTCGTTCAGCACGGGTGCGTCCAGCAGCGGGTGGCCCACCGCCGTCGTCTTCACCTTCGGCCCGCCCGCTTCCATCGTGGGCCAGATGAAGTCCGGCCGGTCAAAGGCCAGCCCCGCCAGGCACGAGAGCGCCTCCAGCTCCGCCAGCGCCTCGAACCAGCTCCGCACTCGCGGCCCGTGCTGTTCCTTCCAGCGCTCCAGCGCGAACAGCGCGTGCACGTCCCACAGCGTGAACAGATGCACCACGGGGTGGAACTGGTGCCGCTTGAACTCCACGAACGAATAGAGCCAGCTGAAGCGCTTGAGGTGGGTGGAGACGGGTGGCTCTCCCTCGTGCTGCAGCCCCGCCTGCACTCGCCGCAGCTCCGGGTGCTCGAAACGTTCTCGCTCCACCCGCTCGAAGATGGGCGCGTAGCGCACGAAGCCGTGCTCGCCCGCGCTCATCCGCTCCTCCATGGCGCGCAGCGGACCCCGCGTGGCCCTCACCACCGCGAGGTGGACCAGCACGCCGGCCCACCACGCCCGCCCGGGTATCACCTCGAAGCTCCCCAGGATGAGCAGCGCCAGCGTCACCAGCGGCAGCACCACCGCCACCGGCCTCGCCCACCGGATGCTCGTGAGCGATGGCCCGCTCTCCGCCCACTGGATGAAGAGGCCAGGGTCCGCCTTCTCCTTCGCCACCGTGCGCGCTTCCACGCACACGTCCTGGCGGAACTCCACCCGGGGCCTCAGCTCGCGCGCCGCTCCCTGCCTCGTCACCACCGTGTCCGCCTGCGCAGGCCAGGACAGCCACGCCGCGAGTCGCTCCTCTCCCGCCTTCGTCGCCGTTTCGTTCATGAGCTGGAAGACGCTGCCCTGCCCGAAGACGTCCAGGTCCGCCGCGTACAGGTGTGAGCCCGTCAGGAAGCGCTCCCCTCGATCGGCGAAGTCGTGCCAGCCCCGCGTCAGCCGGGCCAGGCCCCGGTCATTGAGCTGCACGTACAGCCGCTGCCGCTCCTCGCGCAGGAAGATCCGATGGTGCAGCACCGCCAGCACCCCGTACACGACGAACGCCCCTCCGGCGGCCCACCACCACGTCTTCGGCAGCCGGCCGGCCAGGACGAACCCCGCCAGCGCGAGCCCCGCGAGGAAGGCCACGGTGCGCAGGTTGGCGTAGCGGGCGTTGACACCGTCCAGCCGCTTCAACTCCGCCTCGGCGGCGGCGCGGCGCTCGGTGTACGTGCGATGCGGGGAGGAGGACTCGGGGCGCGGAGTAGTCACGGACGCGCGCATGCTGATTCTGGCGGGCGGGCAGGGCAAGCCCGGAGACGCATGCGGTGCTCGGAAAATGGCGAACCCCGGCGCCAGACCCGTGGGAACGGATGGCGGCCGGGGCTCTCGGGTGTCGTGCCCGTCAAACGGGACACGTGGGGGCGGCACTTCGGGTGCTCACCTCGGCGACTCGGTGACGGATGCCCCCACCCCCGTCCCTCTCCTCGTAGGAGAGGGAAGGCACCCGCTTCACGGCCGGGTCACTTCTCCTTGGAAGCGTGCTTGCGCAGCGCCTTCTGGTCGCGGATGCAGAGGATGCGGCCCACGTTGCCCAGCACGCCGTCGCGCTTCATCTCGTTGATGAGCGTGGACACGAACGAGCGGGAGGCGCCCACCAGGTCCGCCAGGTCCTGCTGCGTAATGCCGCGCAGGTCCGTCTCACCGCCGTGCGGGCAGCGCTCGCCGTGCGCCTCGGCCAGGGTGAGCAGGGTGTCCGCCAGACGGGCCGGCACTTCCTTGAAGGTCAGGCCCAGCACGCGCTTGCGCAGGGCACGCACGCGCTCGGCGTAGGCGCGAACCACGTCCACCGCCAGGGCCGGCCGGGCCTCCAGCTGCGCGCGGAAGTCGCGGCCCTCGATGCTCCACACCTCGGCCTCACCGGAGGCAATCGCCATCTCCTCCACCGGCGTGCCCTCGGGGCGGAACAGCTCACCGAAGAGGTCTCCCGGGCGAAGGATGCTCACCACCGAGCGCGAGCTGTTCTTGCCCAGCCGCATCAGGCGCACGCGGCCGCTCTTGAGCAGGTACACGCGGTCCGTCGTGTCCCCCGGGCGGTAGATGACCGAGTTGTGCGGGAAGGACTCGACCTTGAAGTACCCCTTGAAGTCGATCGCCTCCTGTCCGGGGATCAGCTTGTTCGCCGTGACCAGCATGCCGCTGCTGGTGGTCTGGATGGGGGCGACAACGTTGGAGCCGATGGGACCGAGGGGACGATTGAAACCGTGCATGTGGGCACTCCTGCAGGCGGTTGAAAGTTGGGTTGCTGTGCTGCGGACGGAACAGTCCCTTTCCAAGCTTTGTGCCAACCCGAACGCTTCTCCCAACTCCTGAAAAACCCTGCGATGACGGCTACTTGGCGCTACAGCCCGCCTCTCTCTCCTTCCGAGTGTCCGAAACCTGAAACAGAACGTTCAAACAGTCTG
Organism: Archangium lansingense; assembly: GCF_026626635.1. GTDB lineage: Bacteria > Myxococcota > Myxococcia > Myxococcales > Myxococcaceae > Archangium > Archangium lansingense. The sequence goes on along the minus strand of NZ_JAPNKA010000001.1, from coordinate 9,521,364 downwards.
ATCAAGTTGAACGTTTCGTTCAATTCGTGCGGGGAGTTGTTGGACGGGGAACAGTGTCCGAAAGGCGTCCTTCGACGCCTACGCCTGCTGATCCTGTCGCACACCGTACTTCTGAAGCTTGCGCTCCAGGGTGGGGCGACTGATGCCCAGAATCTGGCAGGTCTTGCCCTTGTGACCCTTGGTCACGTTCATGGTCAGTTCGATCAACATCCGCTCCGCCTCCTCCAGGGTGGGGATGCGGCTGGGATCATCGATGGGGGCGACCAGGAAGTTGGGCAGGGAGTGGCCGTTGGCGTGGACGGAGTGGCCGTTGATGAGGTGGCCCCCATGCTCGGGCTCGGTGGGCTCGAGCGCCGGCAGGTTGTCGGAGAGCAGCACCTCGCCCGGGGCGAGCACCACGGCACGCGTCAGGACGTTCTCCAGCTCGCGCACGTTGCCCCGCCAGGGCAGGCGCATGAGGTGAGCCAACACCTCGGGAGGCACCCGGGTGACGCGCTTGTGCACCTTCTCGTTGATGCGGTCCAGGAGGTGGTGCACCAGCGAGGGGATGTCATCGCGCCGCTCGCGCAGCGGGGGAAGCTGCAGGGTAATGACCTTGAGGCGCTGGTAGAGGTCCTCGCGGAAGCGGCCGGAGGCCACCTCCTCCACCAGGTTGCGGTGGGTGGCGGCGATGACGCGGGCGCGCAGCTTGATTCGTTTGACGCCGCCCACGCGCTCGAACTCGCGCTCCTGCAGCACGCGCAGCAGCTTGGCCTGGAGCATGAGCGACATGTCGCCGATCTCGTCCAGGAAGATGGTGCCGTCCTCGGCCATCTCGAACTTGCCCGGCTTGACGGCGTTGGCGCCGGTGAAGGCGCCCTTCTCGTGGCCGAACAGCTCGCTCTCCAGCAGCGTGTCCACGATGGCCGAGCAGTTGATGCCGATGAAGGGCTTGGGCTCGTCGTAGGAGTAGTTGTGGATGACGCGGGCGATGAGCTCCTTGCCCGTGCCGCTCTCGCCGTGGATGAGCACGGTGGCGCGGCTGGCGGCCACCTTGCCGATCTCCTTGACCAGCTGCTGCATCAGCGAGCTGGTGCCGACGATGTCGCCCAGGCGCGCCGCCGCGGTCTCCACGTTCACCGTGGCCGCCCGGCGCGAGAGCTGCCGGTACTCCAGGGCGCGAGACACCACGATGTCCAGGGCCGTCAGGTCCGGGAAGGGCTTGTGGATGTAGTCGAAAGCCCCGGCCTTCATGGCCCGGATGGTGGTCTCCATGTCGTGGTAGGCGGTGACGAGGATGATGCGCGCGTCCCCGCACAGGCTCTTCATCTCCTCGATGATGTCCAGGCCCGTGCGGTCCGGGAGCTTCATGTCGAGGATGACGACGCTGGGCATGACCTCCTGAGCGACGCGGAGCGCCTCGGCGGCGCGGGTGGCCGTCACCACCTGGTAGCGCGGAGCGCCATCGTGCTCGATGTCCTCGAAGTGCATCTTCAAGGACTCCAGCAGCGAGAGGTCGTCGTCGACGATGAGAAGCGTCTCCATGTTCCTCAGGCGGCGAAGGTGAGTGTGAACACCGTGCCAGTCTCGGGGCCTGTCTCGGCGGAGACGTCACCCCCCTGGTGCTGCAATACGCGGCGCAGGGCCGCCAACGACAGTCCGGCCCCTCGCGCCAGGTGGCACTCGTAGGGCTTGAAGAGCGAGTCGCGTTGCTCCTCGGGCAGCAGGCCGGCGGGCTCCTTGAGCACCATCACCACCCGTCCCTCGGGGTCCGCGCGGATGGCTACCTCCACGTTGCCACCCTCCGTCAGCCCCATGGCGACGTTGAGCAGCACCTGGGCCAGCACCGGCCGCAGCCGGCCCGCGTCCACCCGCACCTTCGGCACGTCCGGCGCCTCGTCCACGCGCACCTCCACGCGGCGCTCGGTCAGCTCCGGGGCCACCATGGCCATGGCCTCCTGCACCAGGGTGCGCGGCGCGTGCTGCTCCAGGTTGGGCGTGGTGCCCCGGCCGTACTCGGAGAGCTGCCACAGCATCCGCTCCAGGGTGCGGATCTCCCGGTTGGCGATGGTCAGCCGGCGCTGGTCCCTCTCTGAGAGGCCCGTGTTCCGCGCCAGCGTCTGCACCGCCATCTTCACCGAGCTGAGCGGGTTGCGGAACTCGTGGCTCATCTGCGAGGCGAGCCCGGAGAGCTGCACCGGTGGCGCGCCCTCCAGCAGGGTGCTCAGGTTCACCCCCACAGCGGTGGCCTCGCCCTCCTCCAAGGTGAGCGTCAGCCGCAACGGCACCGGATCTCCCGAGCCCAGCGCGGCATAGAGGAACTCCACCGCCTGGTGACCCTCGCGGGCCAGGGCGTCCAGCTGCCGGACCTTCTCGGGGGTGGTTCCCAGCACCACGTGGAGCGGTCGATCCTTCAGCTCCGAGGCGGGGCGGTGCAGCACGGTCTCGCAGTCGCCCCCGGCCCGAGTCACCCTCAGGCTGGGGGACCATGAAATCTGGACGGCTTGCAGCAAGTGAAGGTTCATGGGCAGGTGCGAAAGATAACGAATCGCCATCGCTGCTGTCCCCCCCATGGCGAGACGGTTCTCCTTTAGAATCCGATACTTGGCGCTCTGGGCTGCCAGGGAGCGGTCCTTGCGGGCCCCTGAGTGTCAGCCAGGTAACATTTCGGGCGCAATGGAAGCCCGTCAGGGGACAGGTCCATGGAATCCCAGGGAAGTGCGATCATCCTCCCGATGACGGATGGAGGGCGAACGGGGAGCCATGTAGGTTGCACATCGTCGGTGGTGGCTACCCCCGCCACCCGCTACCCCCGGAGAATTCACATGGCCGCCAACAAGAAGAACCTGAAGAAGCTGGGCAAGCGTCGTGGTCAGGGTATGACCGAGTACATCATCATCGTGGCCCTGATCGCCATCGCGGCGATCGGCGTCATCACCCTGTTCGGCAACAACATCCGCAAGCTGTTCGGCGCCTCCGCCGAGGCCCTGGCCGGTAACGAGGACGTGTCCAACACGGGCCAGACCGCCAGCCGCCAGCTGCAGCGCAAGTCGCTCAAGACCTTCGGCGAGAACTCGGCCGACTGACGAAGGCACCGCTTTTCAGCGGTGGCTTCGCCTGAGGGCGGTCCTTCAAAGGGGCCGCCCTTCGTCTTTGCGGGGTCGGAGCGCGAGCACCAGCGCGCCGAGCGCGAGCGCGGAGAGGAGCGCCCCCAGCCGGAAGCTGAGGGGTCGGTAGTCGAAGCGGACCGAGTGTGCCCCCGGAGGCACGTGCACGGCGCGCATGACGGCGTTGGCCCGTCGCACCGGCACTGGCGCCCCATCGAGCGTGGCCTCCCAGCCCGGGTAGTACGAGTCGCTTAGGAGGAGGTAGCCCGGGCCACACGCCTCCAGCGCCACTTCCACCCAGGACAGGCCCGCCTCCGTCACCCGCGCCGACGAGCCCTCACAGTCGGGGCTCTCCAGGGGGTCGCCCTCGGCGAGCAGGGCGGTACGGCGCAGCGGCTGGGTGGGGTCCACGAAAGCTGCCTGGGTCTCGGCATCGCCGGCCACGCGCGCGGTGTGCACCACGAAGGCTCTCGGCAGGGCGGTGTCCGAGCGGTAGAGCGTGGGCAGCCCCGGCAGGGAGAGGACAGGCTGCAGGTCCTCGAAGGGCGGCGGACCCCGGCGCACGTAGTAGCCCACCCCGGCCAGGTCGAAGGCCGCGCGCGCTCCGGACTCATAGAGGGACTCGATGCGCAGGGGCTCCGGCGCGCCATAGCCCTCGAAGACGCGCAACCGCTCCTCCACGAAGCGGTTGGGCACCAGGGCATCCCGGCTGAGCGCGATGTACGAGCCCCCCTCGCCGGGCAGGGGCGCGGCGGTGGCGCTCAGGGTGGTGGAGACCTCGGAGAGCTCGTCCGAGTCGAGGTCCACGCTGACTCGGCCCGTGTATTCGCGGGGAATGGCGGCGGCGAGCCGGGATGCACGGCGGAGCGACTCGAGCGGTGCGCTGCCCGTGCCCCCCTGCATCAGGTGGAAGGCGCCCAGCTCCACCAGGGCCACCACGGTCAGCGAACGGCGGACTCGGAGGGCGCGGCCAGGGCCAGCGGCGGGGAGGATGAAGGCCAGGGCTCCCGCGCCGAGCGCCAGCACCACCCAGGGCAGTCCGGCCTCGACACCCGAGCGGAAGGAGGGGAGCCGGGTGAGAGGCGGGCCCAGGAGCAGCGCGACGAAGAGCGCGGCCACCACCCCAGCGATGTGCTTCAGGGAGCGGTGTCCCCTCCGGGCGCGGCGGGAGAGCACGTCCAGCCCGAAGGCGGAGAGCACTGCGAGGCAGAAGGCTGCGCCGACGAAGTACTTCACCGGGTAGCGGAAGAGGTGGAAGGGCGGCAGTTGGAGGACGAGGGCCGCCGGCGGGAAGTGCGCACCGAGTGCGAGCAGGGTGAGGACGAGGGCCCCGAGGCCGAAGGGCAGCGTCCGCCGCGAGCGTCCCAGGCCCACGAGCGCCAGGGCGCAGACGAGGGTGCCCAGGAAGAGGACGAGGATGAAGAACTGGTCGTCCCCGGCCCAGTAGCGGGAGCGCGGGTGCTCGGCGAAGGGCCACGCCACCGAGAGAAGCTGGGGCCAGGACAGGGACCATTCGAGCTGGTCCATCCGTCCCGAGCCGCGGGTGGAGTTCCGGGCGAACTCGAGTGCGGGCAGGGCCACGAGCGCCCCGAGCGCGAAGCCCCATGCGAGTCCCGCTCCCGTGGCCACCAGCGTGCGCATCTCGCGTCGCGCGGCGAGGGCTACGGCGAGGGCAAGCGGGGCCTGCCACAGCCACGTCTCCGGAGAGCCCGCGAGGAATGCGAGGCCCGCGACGGGGGCCACCTGGGCGGCGCGGCAGGGAGAGGGCTGGAGCGCAGCCCGGCGCGAGGCCAACAGGAGGAAGCCTGTCCACGCTGCGGCACTGGCGACGTTCTGCTGGGCTGACAGCACAGCGAAGGGGGCCGAGAGTGCGAAGGCAGCGGAGCCCAGCACAGCCGCGGGGCGCGAGGCGCGCAGGTGGCGCAGCAGAAGGAAGGTGCCCGCGGCGGCGATGGCCACGTGGAGCAGGTGCTGGAGGGTGAGGCCGAGCTCAGGGCCCGCGAGCAGCACGGTGAGCAGCCGGGGCGGATAGAAGACCTGCGAGTACAGCGTGGCGGCGAATGGCTGCCCGAGCCGGAGATAGGGATTCCACAGGGGCAGCTCCCCGGCGTGCAGCGCCTCGAGGAGGAAGGCGGAGTCGGGGATGAAGATGCGGAAGGCATCCCGCCCGGCCATGACTCGGCCCTGGAGGACGGAGCGGTACACGAGGGCCATGCCCGCGAGCAGCCCCAGCCAGGGGATGAGCCGCCTTCGGAGCGCCTCGCGCATCCGCTCAGCTCGCGAAGCCCAGCCGGCGCAGCATCACCCGGCGGATGCTCGGGAGACGGAAGCGGTAGATGAGGGCGTCGGCGAAGTAGTGGGCGAGCACCACGCCCAGGCTCAGTGTGGTGAGCCCTCGCAGCACCACGTGGGACTTCAGGTCCGTGGCTGCGGCGCTCACGGTGCCGTGGGAGGGCCCGGCGATGACCAGGTGCACCACGCCCAGCGCCAGCAGCGGCAGCATGGAGAGCACCATCATCGGCCACACCCAGGCGCGGCTCACGCGGGACGGAGGGTCGCCCTCACGCGGCTCCAGCATGCGGGCGGAGAGCAGGTAGTACTCGAGACCATGCAGGCCGGGGAGCATCACGTTGCCCCAGGCGGGAGCCACCAGGGTGAGCCCCGTGGCCACGGCCACGGTGAGCAGGTAGAGCACCTTCGGCCCACTGGCCGTCCCGGAGCGCAGCAGGGTGCGGAACAGCAGCCCGAAGTAGCCGAGCCACACCATGAGCAGCACCGCCATGGCGCCATGGGGCAAGGGCGTGCCCTGGTCGATGTCCAGGTAGGGCGTGTCACCCGGGCGAGGGGACTCGGCGACGAAGAACAGGCGCACCATCACCAGCGTCAGCATCACCGGGACGAACCACAGCTGCAGTCGGCGCTCGAGCGGGGCGGGGGCGGTGATTCCCGCCTGGAAGCCTCGCAGCGTGTGCAGGGCCCAGAAGCCCTTGCACTGAGAAAGGATGTGGTGGAGCCCGAAGATGTTGAAGATGACGCCCACCACATAGGCGTAGCCCGTGGAGTCCACGTAGTAGAGGGCGAACAGGAGCGCGCCCACCCCCAGCATCCCGAGGCTTCCGGCAAGTACCTGTCGCGGCTGACGGGGCTCGGCGGTGAGCACGTCCCGGTGCACCGCGAAGAGCAGGAAGGTGAGCACCACGTGGGTGCCGTTACCGAGGAGGTACTGGGCCGTCCAGATGGCCAATCGGTTGGCCGAGCCGGACACCGGCTGAGCCAGCAGAGTACTCACCACCCATGCGAGCACTGTGAAGGCCAGGGGGATTACGAGCAGGAGGCCATCCAGCCGGGGAGAGAACAGCCACAGCCCCCGAAAGGAGAGGCTCCCGGCCGGGGCGGCGGACGGAGGGGTCAGCACGGCGCTGGGGCTCGACGTCGTCATCGGCCCGACAGCCTACCACATGGAGGGGGTGGGGGAGCCCCACTGGCTCACGGCGTGCCCGGACCCGCCATGGATGGGGCAGGGGACGAGAGCACTTCAGCGAGCCGGCGCGACAGCCTGGGCCGGCCGCTCGACTCGTTGAGGTGCGTGACGTCGATGAAGTCCTCGGGGGTGAACTCCGGCGCCTCCGACAGGTCCACCACGGGCACTCCTGTGTCGCGCGAGAGCCGGGCCACCACTTCGTCGAGCCGTGCGCGGCCCTCGGGAGTCAGCTGCACCCAGGCCCGGTTGCGCGGGGCGAGCAGCAGCACGGTGCGCTCGGACACGCTGGCCAGCGCCCGCAGCGCCTCCGCGAAGGCGGCCACCTTGCCCTCGTCGAAGCGCAACTCCAACAGGTCGCTCGTCTCCACCCGCCACTCCAGGTCCTGCTTCAGCACCTCCGGCGCCGAGCGCATTCGCGCCCAGGCCAGGTAGTCCTCGCGTGTCTCGTCGAACACGAGGCGCACCTCGCCCCGGCGCATCGGGTCCCACTCCGGCACGGGTCGTCCCTCCACCCGATCCCTCCCAGCGCGGACCCGTGCAGCAATGGCCTTGCGTTCGGCATCCGGGTCCTCAGGAGCCAGTCCGTCGAAGAGCTGGTGCTCCAGCAGCGAGGTGACGGCCAGCGGCGAGTTCCCACCCAGGGCCTGCAGTGCCGCCAGGTGCGAGGCCTCTTCCGGTGAGCGCAGCGCCGTCTTCGCCAGGTCGCTCGGCGTAGCCAGCAGGGCCTTCTTCACCTGGGCCAGCTCGTGGAAGCGCGAGGACTGCCCGCGCGCCAAGGTGGCCTGGAAGGGAGTGAACTCCACCACCGTCAGCCGTGCGCGGCGTCCGCGACGCTGGAAAGCCTCCGCCACCCGGTGTGCGAGCAGCCGCTGCACCTCTGGCTCCACGCCGGGGAAGCCCAGGTTGTAGGCGGTGACGCGCGGCCCGCGTAGGTGGGCCTCGAACACCTCCGGCGAGAAGCCATGCTGGATGATGGACGAGCCGAAGACGAGCGCTGTGTCCTCCTTCGCCGCGAGCTCCGGTAGCTCCTGGAGGAAGTCTCGGACGCGGCCGGCCCCCTCGGTGAAGCGGGCCCGTGTGTCCGGGCTCGTGGTGCCTTCGAGCAGGGCGATGAAGCCGCGTGCCATCCCCAGTGCCGCCAACAGGACGCCGAGGCCCACGACCAGGGCCCTCGCGGCGGTCCGGTTTTCAGCGGGGAGGGGAGGGCTCATGGCGCATGGGCTCCAGGGACTTCGTGCCGCCTTCTCAGGCTGATTTCGTCCCGGTCGCGGCCTGCATGGCCCTGTCGGCTTCGGGCATGAAGACGCGGAAGGTGGTGCCCTTGCCCACCTCACTGGAGACCTCGATGCGCCCTCCCATCGCCGTGACGATGCCGTGGCAGATGGAGAGGCCCAGACCTGTTCCCACTCCCACCGGCTTGGTGGTGAAGAAGGGCTTGAACAGCCGCTGGAGGTTCTCCGGCGGAATCCCCACCCCCGTGTCTCGCACCGAGATCACCACCCACCCATCTTCCGCGCGCGCGGTGGTGATGCGGACGCTGTGCCCCTTCACGTCCCCCTCGGGGATGGCCTGGCCGGCGTTGACGAGCAGGTTGAGGAAGAGCTGCCCGAGCCTCGACTCGTTGGCGAGCACGCGCGGGATGTCTCCGTACTCCTTCACCAACTGCGCGCGGTGGCGGATCGCGCTCCGGGCCAGGCTCGCGCACGAGTCGAGCACCGCGTGGATATCGACCGGGCCGAGGCGCTCATCCTCCCTGCGCGCGAAGCTCCGCAGGTCGTGCACGATGTTGCGCATGCGCTCACCGCCCTCGAGTGCCTCGCGCAGCGCCTGTTGGATCTCCTCCAGCTGCTCGGCGGACGGCGGCTTGCCCGCCTCGGTCTGCTCGCCCAGCTCGTCCACCGCGAAGCGCAGGTTGCTCAGCACGAAGGAGATGGGGTTGTTGAGCTCGTGGGCCACGCCCGCGGCCAGCGTGCCGAGCGACACCATGCGGTCCGTGGTGCGCAGCTTCTCCTGCACCTGCTTGCGCTCGGTGACGTCTCGCGCGATGGACACCACCGCGGGCTGGCCGTCGAAGGGAATGGAGAACGTCACCACCTCGCCCAGCACCTGCTGGCCTCCCCGGTGCCGGAAGCGGACCTCCCGGGCGGCTCCGGCGGAGGACGTCTCGGCGAGCGGATCCTGCTCCCCGGGCATGAGGAGCTCCGCCACCTCGCGGCCCCGCAGCTCCTCCTCACGCGCGTAGCCCAGCAGCGAGACGGCCGCAGGATTGGCGAAGAGCAGCCTTTGCTCGCGGTGGACGAAGATGGCGTCCGGAGCGCGCTCGATGAGGGTGCGGAAGCTGGCCTCCGAGCGCAGCAGGGCCTCTTGCTCCTGGCTGAGGCGCTCGGCCATTTCATCGAAGGCACGGCCCAGTGTCCCCAGTTCGTCCACGCCGCGCAGCCCGGCGCGTGCGCTCAGCTCTCCCGCGGCGAGCCGGTGAGCGGTGGACTCCAGGCGCCTCACGCGCCGCCCCAAGGCGAAGTGGAAGAACAGACCCAGCAACCCGGCGATCAGCACCAGGAGGAGGCTCGAACGGAGCGCGGAGCGCTCGGCCCGGTAGCGCTGCGCTGCCTTGAGCTGCGACAGATCCTGCTGGAGATAGAGGATGCCCACCCTCCTCCCCTGGAACTCTGGCTTGAGCTGGATGGGGTAGTAGCCCTCCACCCGCGACCCGTCCTTGCTCACCTGCACGTCCCCGCTCATCCGAGCCACGGCTGCCTTCATCCGGGCGATGGCTTCCGGGCGTGTGAGCTCCGGCCAGGCCTTCTGTACCGGTTGGTCGAGCAGGGCGAGTCGGGTGGAGGCCAGTACGGTGTGCTGGTCGTTGAGGAGCAGCCCCACCTTCAGGTCAGGATTGGAGCCCAGGCTGGCGAGCTCCTCGCGCACGGCTTCGAGCTGCTCGGTGCGCAGCAGGTAGTCGAGCGTCCCCTGCAGGTGCGTCATCCGCAGGGTGACGTCCTCGCGGACATGCTCCTCCACCTGCTGCTCGCGGTGCACCATGTCGCGCTGCAGGGTGTAGAGCCCGAAGAAGCACGCATATGCGAGCAGCAGGAGCGGGACGAGTACCCGCATGGACACCAGTCGGTGCCAGCCGGCGCGCCGTACTGGGATGGGCGGACTCATGGTGACACCCTCAACAGCGGCGCGATATCGAGTAGCTGTGAGGCCTCCGTGCTCCCCTCGAGGAGCTGGTGGTGCCGCAGCAGCTCCCCCATCCGCTCGAGGGTGGTATGCAGGCCTGGCTGGGAGCCGGTGAGCAGGGCGCGCTGCGCGTGCTCGTCCATGAGCCTCACGCCGGACAAAGCCTCATGGAACCGCAGCGGGTCCAGGCCGAGCCGCCGCGACATCCTCTGCATCGCCTCCTGGGGATGCTGCTGCTTCCAGATGAGGGTGGCGAACCAGCCGCGCAGCAATGCGTCCACCTGCTGCGGCGAGGCCTCGAGGAAGTTCTTGCGGACCACCAGGACGTCGACGATCTCCCCGGGGAGGCGGGTGCTGTCGAAGAGCCGGCGTGCGCCCACGTCGGCGAGCCGCTGGCAGTACGGCTCGAAGGTCACCACCGCGTCCAGCTCACCCCGCTGCCAGGCCGCCACCTGGGTCTCCAGGGGGACGAACTCCAGCTTGACGTCCTCGCGCTTCAGCCCGGCGTGCTCGACCACGCGGGTGAGGATGTACATCCCGAGGAGCGACTCCTCGGAGCCGATCCTCCGGCCCGCGAGGGCGGAGAGTGACTCCACCTCGGGCCGCGCCATCAGACAGTCCGCCCCGTGGGAGGCGTCGAGCACGAGCACCACCCTCGGGTCATGGCCGAGCTGCTCGAGGGACAGCACCTCCTCGATGGTGGCGGACATGGCATCGATGGCGCCATTGCGGAAGGCCCGCAGGAGCTGAGAGGAGGACAGGTATTCCACCAGGTGGACGCGCTGGGTGGGGATCAGGCCCAGCTCCTGGCCGAGGAAGAGGGGCTCGTTGCCGGGCCAGGGGACCGTACCCACCCGGAGTCGGGGCTCGGGTGTTGGCGTGCAGGCGCACAGCAGCAACAACAGTGTCGCCAGCAGCCAGCTCTGGGGTCTCAGCGCGTTCATGGGAGAGCCGGAAGCCAGGATATCAAGCTCTGGCCCCTCCGCCGGGAAGTTCCGCTGGAGGTGAGATTTCTCGTGCTCCCTCGCCCCCCAGACAGCCATTCCAGGTCAACCCAGGAATCAGTTGTTGGAATAGAAGAGGCCCAACTTGCCGGGCAACCGGCGGAACTCCAGCGTCGGCATGTCGTCGCTGTTCTGGAACTCGGGGGTGCGCGAGGCCAGCTCCTGGAGCTTCTCGTCACCCAGGGCGATCAGCTCCTCGAAGCCGGCGAGCCCGTTCTCCAGCCCGATGGGTCCGAACAGCGCCCGGCCCTCGTCGTACTGCCGCAGGAACACCTCCCGCTGGTGCGGCTGCAGCGGCTCCGCCGAGGCGATGAGGGTGAGCCCGTTGCCATACGCCGGGATGGCCTTCACGTGGGGAAACACCTCGCGAATGCCGTGGTACAGCGACGCGATGTCCGGCCCGAAGATGTGCTGCGCCAGCACGCCCCCCGGCTTCAAGCGCGAGCGCGCCATCTCGTAGAACTCGCGGCTGAACAGGCTGGAGGAGCCCGGCAGGTACGGGTCCGACACGTTGATGGAGATGATGTCGTAGCGGTCGGGCGTGGTGGCCAGGAAGTGCCGCCCGTCGGTGACGTGCACCTGGATGCGTGGGTTGTCGAAATAGCGGTGGTTGCCCGGGCTGAACAGGCTGGCGTGCTCGACGAGCGCCGGGACGATCTCCACCGCCTCGATGGAGCGCACCTCGGCGACGCGCGAGAACGCCCCCGCGGTGATGCCGTAGCCCGAGCCGATGTTGAGCACCTTCTCCAACTGGGGCGCGTAGAGGACGGGGAGGTAGGCCTGGGACTCCTGCACGTACTGGGTGCTGGGGTCGCCGTACAGGTAGACGAGGTCCGTGCGGTTGTTGAGCACCCGGAGCCGGCCCTCGTCCATGCGCACCACGCTGAAGATGCCGTGCGCGTCCTCGCTGCTCACCACCGCGTTCGTCGTGTCCACCACCGGTGGCACCTCGGTGCTGCGCGGGAGGATGATCGTCAGGAAGCCGAGGCCCGCCGCGGCGACCAGGGCATGGTCCGACGGCCGGAAGTGCTGGCGGAAGGCATACACCAGCCCCAGCAGGGACAGCACCAGCAGCGCCGAGTTGAAGGCGATGAGGCCGTTGGAGCCGATGAGGTTGATGAGCACGTAGCCGCTTGCCAGCGAGCCCACGAGGCTGGCCAGGGTGTTGAACCCATACACGAGTCCTACCCAGCTCGCCGGGTTCTCCACTCCGGCGGGCCGGGCGGCGAGCGTCAGCGGGAAGAGCAGCCCGAGCGCCGTGGCCGGGAACACCACCATGACGAGGATGAAGAGCACCACCAGGCCCGGGTGGCTGGCCTGCAGGGCCGGGCGCTCCAGCAGGAACGCGGCCGAGAAGGAGATGAGGGTGAAGGCGCACGAGTAGAGCAGGATGCGCCACAGCGGATTGGGGCCGCGCAGCAGGGCGCTGCTCATGCGCGCCGCCTGGCCCATGAAGAGCAGGATGAGCGCCAGCGTGATGCTCGTCACGTAGACGCGGTTGCCGAACGTCAGCGAGAGGAATCGCGTCCAGGTGATCTCACACGACAGCGCGATGAAGCCCGAGAAGACAGCAAGCGCCAGCAGCAGCGGGCGGCTGAGCAGTCGGCCCTCCGTGGAGCCCGTGGCTGCCAGGGCGCTGTCACCCGGTTCCTCCTCGGCCCCCGCAGGGACGGGCGGGAAGTAACGGCTGGTCAGCAGGGCAGCGCAGAAGATGAGGCCATTGAGCGCCGCAGCCGCCGCTCCAGCCCGGATGCAGCCCAGGTAGTAGATGAGGACGAAGCTGGCGACGATGCTCCCCGTGGCGCCGCCGATGGTGTTGATGCCGTAGAGGGCGGACACCTGCCGCCGGTCCGTGACGAGCTGGCTCACCAGCGGCAGCGTCATGCCCATGAGCGTCGTAGGCACCGCGATGAGGGCGGCGCAGACGGTGATTTGTGCGGCCAGCCGCTGCAGCAGGGGCGCCGTGGGCGAGCCGGAGAGCGACAGGTAGAAGCCCTGGTGCGTGAAGAGCGTCCAGGTGACGAGCAGGGCGCTGAGGCCCACCAGCAGCTCCACGCCGCCGTAGGCCGCCAGTGGGTGGGCCGCCAGCCATCGGCCTCGCTTCAGCAGCTGGGACATCAGGAAGCTGCCGAGCGCCAGACCGAGCATGAACACGGTGATGACGGCCGACATCGAATAGATGGTGCTGCCAAGGATGATGCCGAACCCGCGCAGCCAGATGATCTGGAACACGAGCGACGTCATGCCCGTGCAGAACAGGAGCGCGCAGAGGAAGCGGAAACGGGAGCGGCTAAGCGTCGTCGGGGCGGTCATGGAATCTCGGTGGCGAGCCGGGAGTAGGGGGCGAGTGCGCGAATCCGCGCGAGGTATTTGCGGGCCTCGTCCTGCTCTCCGTTCTGGAGGGCCAGGCGCGCGAGCGCCTCGGTAGCGGCGAGGTCTGTAGGGTTGTAGCGGATGGCGGCCTCGAGCAGCGTCCGGGTACGCCCGGGCTCCAGGGGCGGGTCGACGCGGGCGGCCAGTCCCATCACCTGCCCCGTCCACACCGCGGCGGCCGGATGCGCCGGGTACAGCTCGAGCGCCCGGAGGAAGTCGGCCGTGAGAGCCTCTGCGTTCTCCAGCACCTCTGCCGGGGGGCGGGCGCCAAATGCGTCGAGCGCCGCCACACCTCGCAGGAAGTGCTGGTCCGCTTCGTGGATCCGCTGAACGCTGGCGCGCAACCCCACCAGCGCCTCCTGGTTGGCCGGGGCCGCGCGCAGGTGCTCGAAGATGAAGCCCGGGTCGTACGCGACGAGCCGCTCGACGGTGGAGGCGATCTCCCGGGGAGGATCCTGCGGGAGGAAGTCCAGTACCGGGTTCATGTCGCGGTTGATGAGTGGCACGCGCGAGGCAATCTCCGCCAGCCGCTCGGGTCCGGCCCGGAAGCTGGCGAAGAAGACGGCCGGATCTCCCCAGCCGAAGCCCTCCAGGTCCGTCCGCGCCACCCGCTCGAACTTCTCGTGCCACGCCTCCCAGTCGATGTGCGCCTCGTCACGGAAGCCGATGAGGAAGGCCTCCTGCGTGTTGAGGCCCAGCGGCAGCCACAGCAGGCTCTGGGGGAAGACCTGCTGGAACGTCTTCAGGATGACCAGGGCCTTGGTGGTGCCGGCGTTGAGCGGCAGCCACGCGAGCACCACGCCCCCGGGACTCAGGTGCCGGCGCGCCTCGCGGAAGTGCTCCTCCGTGTAGAGCCGGAGGCTGCCCTCGCTCGCGAGGATCATCGAGTCCGACATGATGACGTCGTACGTGTCGGGGCTCATCTTCAGGAAGTGCCGGCCGTCCATCACATCCACGCGCACGTTGGGGCGGCGGCTGGCCTTCTCGTTGAGGGCCTCGAAGTACTGCTCGGCCATCGGAATCATGTGCTCGTCGAGCTCGGCGATGTGCAGCAGCTCGGGCTGGTAGAGCTGGAGGGTGCGCGCCAGCTCTCCCACGCCGTAGCCGATCTCCAGCACGCGGCGCGGCGCGGGGTGCACGAGCATGGGCAGGTGGGCCTGCAGCCGTTGCGTCTGCCGGCGTGCGGGCACTGTCTCGCCGGACTGGAAGGGGCCGCCCATGAGCACCCGCTCTCCGTGCGCATCCTCGGCAACCAGCACCGGCTGAAGGCTGCCCTCGCTCTGGGCGATGATGTGGAAGCCGGGCCGGAGCCCCGCGCGCTCGTAGAAGCGGGTGAGCCAGTCTCCGCTGAACCAGCCCGTCACCCCCACGACCGCGAGCCCCACCGCTACCGCCACCTGACGCATGGGCAGCGGCCGGAGCGCCAGGCCCGCCACGCCCACGGCGATGAGGAGGTTGAGCCCCGCGGTGAGCAGGAGCGTGTGCGACGTACCCAGCCAGGGGATGAGGACGAAGCCCGCGAGGAACGAGCCCAGCACCGAGCCCAGGGTGTTGGCCGAGTAGAGGTTGCCCACGGTCCGCCCGAGCAGCCGCAGCGGCCCGGCGTACAGCTTGCCGGCCAGAGGAAAGAGACCTCCCAGGAGGAGGGTCATCCCGAAGAGCAGGAGGAAGGCGGTGGCGATGGTGAGGGGCCGTTGGCCCAGACTGCTGATCAACGACAGCAGCGGCAGGGTGACGAGCCCGAGCAGTCCCAGGATGAGCTCGAAGAGGATGAACAGCCGGAGCTCGCTCTGGCCGGGGGGACTCCAGCGGCTGAGCACGAGGCTGCCGAGGCTGATGCCCAGCAGATACACGGCGAGGACACAGGCGAAGGTGGCCAGCTTTCCGAGCAGGAGGAAGTCGAGGGTGCGGAACCAGATGACCTCGTAGGCGAGCGCACAGAATCCAGAGAGCGCGAAGGCCGGCAGAAGCACCCGCGCAGACGCTCCCCCTGCGACAACCCTTTCTCCAGCTCTCTCGCCAGAACTCCCCTCTCCCTCCGGGAGAGGGACGGGGTGAGGGTATCTCGCCTCCGTGGCTTCCACCCGTGGCTCCCTCCGTGCCATCACGAGCGCCGCGAGCCCGGTGACGGAGTTGAGCAAGAGGGCGACGTGGTAGCTGGACTCATAACCAATCCCCCACACCAGTCCGAGCATGAGGATGGCGCCGGCGGAGGAGCCCAGGGAGTTGATGGCATACAGCCGGCCGAGCGCGGACTTCACCCCCTCGGCGTGAGTCACGGCGTGCCGGACGATCGCGGGCAGCGTGCCGCCAATAAGGGTGGCGGGGATGGAGATGAAGACGAAGGCGATGAGGAAGACGAGCCACTTGATGGTGGCGTGGGGGGCCCGGGTGTACAGGACGGCGTAGAGCGACTCGATGTGCTGGAAGGCGTAGAAGGCGACGAGCCCGCTGAGGGCGACGCCGAGCTCCAGCACTCCATAGAGGACCAGGGGCCGCCGGGCGCGGCCGTCCACGAGCCTGCCGAAGAAGTACGAGCCCACGCCGAGCCCGAGCATGAAGGCCGTGATGACGGCGCTCACGCTCTGGGTGGTGCCGCCGAGCAAATACGTGAAGATGCGCGTCCAGAGGACCTGGAAGAGGATCCCCGAGAGCCCCGAGAGGAAGAAGAGGCGCAGCACCCACGGCCGGATACCGGGCACGGGGGGGGACGCGTCACCGCTCGTCGGGAGGTCGGGGGGATCGGGTGGACGGAGCACCGCGGCCGTGGTCTGTCTCATCGGGGAGTGGGCGCGAGGATGCCACACTGCCAGCGAAACGTCTCTCGGTTGACGGGCGGATGCACGGGCGGACGCCCGTCAGGCGGGATGCTCCTTAGACGGAGGCGGCCTCCGTCTCGGCGGAGAGCGCCCGGCCGAGCCGCAGCACCTCCTGGACGAGGAGCTCGAGGTCCTCACGGCGAGTGCGGTGGTTGGTGAGGCAGACGCGCAGTCAGTAGCGCCCGCCGAGCGTGGTGTACGAGGGCACGGCCATCCCACGCCTCGGGCGACTCGGGATCCAGCGTCTCTTCCAATTTTCCCATGGGGGTGTTCATGGCCCTTGGGTAACACCCGCATTCGCGCATGGACGAGCGCCGTTTCCGCGTACCTGCTATGCATTCCTGCATCCATGTTCGGCTGGGATGACGCCCGCTTCTTCCTCGAAATCCACCGCGCCGGCTCGCTGTCCGCCGCGGGGCGCAGGCTCCGGGTCAACCAGTCCACCGTGGGTCGGCGCCTGGCCGCGCTGGAGTCCGTGCTGAGAGTGCGCCTCTTCGACCGGACGCCCGGAGGCTACCTGCTGACGCCCGCGGGGGAGACGCTACTGCCCCGCGCCGAGCGCATGGAAGAGGAGGCACTCGCGGCGGCTCGGGACGTGGCGGGTGGGGAGGCTCGGCTCGCTGGCACCGTGCGACTCACCGCGCCGGAAGCGTTCGGCAGCCGCTTCCTCACCTCCCGGCTGGCGGGCTTCCACCAGCGCTACCCGGACATCACCCTGGAGCTGGTGGCCGACAACCGCACCTTCAGCCTCTCGCGCCGGGAGGCGGACGTGGCCCTGCGGCTGGCCCGGCCCGTTCAGCCCCTCCTCGTCACCCGGCAGGTGGCGGAGGTGGGCACCACGCTGTACGCCTCGAAGGGCTACCTCTCCGCTCGAAGGAAGCCCCGCACGCCGGACCTCTCCGGGCACCAACTCATTGGCTTCGACGAGACGTTCCAGCCCGAGGCGGAGGTGCGCTGGTTGGCTCAGCATGCCCGGAGCGCGCGCGTCGTCTTCAAGAGCAACAGCCCGCAGTCCCAGCTCGCGGCGGCCGAGGCCGGGTTGGGACTGGCCCTGCTGCCGTGCTACCTCGCGGACCCGGTGCCTGGACTCGTCCGGGTGCTTCCCGTCTCCAAGGGTGTGGTGCGTAGCTTGTGGCTCGTCCTTCACCGTGACCTGCGACACACCGCCCGGGTGCGTGCGCTGGCCGATTTCCTCGGGGAGACCCTCCACCGCGAGCGAGGAGCGCTGCGCGGTGGGCCCTGACTCAAGAGAAAGGCAAACCCCGATTACGTGAAATCCTGGATAGTCGGTAGATTTTTGCTGGATTACTGGAGAATTACAGCGTAGCTGGCGGTCCGCGCACTGCCGCTGGTGCACAAAAGGTGCTCATGAAACGAGGGTGGCCATGACGAAGGACTTCCTGAAGGACCAGGTGTGCCTGGTGACAGGTGGGGCTCAGGGAATCGGCTGGGCGACGGCGCGGCGGCTCGCGGAGGCCGGAGGCACGGTGTACGTGTGCGACATCTCCGAGGAGCACCTGGCGGCGGCACCGGCGCGAGCGGCCGAGCTGCCCTGGCCCGAGCGCTTCCACTTCTCCCGTTGTGACGTCTCGGACCGCAAGCAGGTGGATGCGTGGTGCGCGAGCGTCCTGGAGAAGGAGGGCCGCGTCGACGTCCTCGTCAACAACGCTGCCTTCGTGCGGTGGGAGACCGTGCTCGACATGCCCGTGGAGGACGTGGAGCGGACGATGGCGGTGGGCTTCAACGCCATCGTCTACACCATCCACGCGCTGCTCCCCTCCATGCTGGCGAAGGGGCGGGGCCTCATCGTCAACGTCGGCTCGTCCGCGGGGCGCGTCTTCGTGGGCAACTCGTCCGCGGCCTATGCGGCGGTGAAGGCGGCGGTGGACGGGTACACGCAGATGCTGCAAGGGGAGCTGCGGGGTACGCCCGTGCACGCGATGCTCGTCCGCCCCGGGACGGTGGCGGGGACGGAGTTCTTCGGCAAGCACGTGCCCTCCACGCGGATGCCGCGGCTGGCGGACTTTGTACGGCCCCTGAGTCCCGATGAGGTGGCGGAGGCCATCCTCGAGGGACTCGAGCGGCGCAGGCCCATCGTGGACGTGCCCCGCTCATTAGGCGTCTTCTACGCGATCTTCGAGCACGCGCCGGGCGTCATGCGCTGGCTGACGCGCGTGGGCGGCAGCGCCCGGAGCGATTTCGGAATTCTTCCGAGTCGGTCCAGCTGAGGCGCGAAAGCGGTTGGGTGGCTTCAGCCGGCGGAGCTCAGGCGCGCGGCGAGGACGCTCTGGACGGACTTCGCCACCTCCTGGGTGTTGGGAAGCAGCTCGTCGGGCAGCCAGTAGTAGAGCGTCCGGCCCTCGGCATCCACCCGGGCGCGGGTGAAGGACATGCCCGCCGCCTCGGCCCGCTCGTTGCTCTGGGGCAGGCAGCGGCGGCATAGGCACGGCAGGGGCCCCTGTGCATCGTGGGCCGTGAGGTTGATGCGTGTCTCCTCGACGGCACCTCCCGAGCCCCCCACTGCTCCCAGCAGCAGCGCCACGTCCCCGGTGGCCAGCGCCCGCGGCGTCTGGAGGGACATGCCCAGGGCCCCCTTCGCCGCTTGAATGCCCTTACCGGACTCGAAGCGGATGCGGGGGATGAGGGCGGTGACGTCGGTGATGGGCACCCGGTTGGGAGGGGCGTGCCACTCGTTGTCCTTGAACCTGAGCCCCTCGAGCACCGCCACCAGCCAGAGCGACTCCGAGGGAGGCCGCACGGTGAAGAGGAAGAGCCGCCCGCCGGCGCGCAGCGGCTCCAGGTGCTTGCTGGCGCTGCGATAGCGATCGACGGGGAGCACCTCGCCAGGGGCACGGCCGGCTGCTTCCTTCTCGAACACGGCCTTGCTGATGATCGCCAGCATGTCGGGCATGTCCTGACTCTACCAGGGCGCATAGAGTCCGCGTCCATGGGCCTCCTGGATTCGGCCGCGGTGCGACTGCTCGATGAAAACGCGGAAGTGCGCCGCGAGGCGGTGGATGCCGTCGACACCTTGGTGCCGCCGGGCCGTTTCGCCTTGCGTCAGGCCCTGCTGACGGACGAGGACGCCGAGGTCCGGGCCTCTGCCGCGCGCCGTCTGGGAGACGCCCGGGATGGGCGCTTCGTCTCGGCCCTGCTCGAGGCCCTGGGCGATCCGATGCCCAGTGTCCGCGATCGGGCCTGGCGCGCCCTGGCCCGGCTGGGTGCGGAAGCGCTACTGGCGCGGGTGCCACGTGCCATTCGCGAGGAGCCGGTCTGGTGGGTACGCCGCGCCGCCATCCGGGCCGCGGCTTCGGTGGCGGGGTCGGGGGCCCTGGAACTCCTGCTGGAGGCGCTGGAGGATCCTTTCTGGCGAGTTCGCAACGCGGCGGTGCAGGCCCTGGCCTGGTTGGGAGAGGCGGACGCGCTCGTGCGGCAGCGGGTGCGCGACGTGGCGGACGGTTCCCGGAATGGCGCGGTCAAGGCCGCCGGCGCCTACCTGGAGGGTGTGTGGGGTGGGGCGGCGCTGGCTCCAGTGACTCCGCCCCTGTTTGGGTCCGAGCTGCCTCAGGTTCCCGCAGGGGCCCTCGACAACGAGGACCCGGCGGTGGTGACGGCGCGGCTCGAACGGATGCCCGCCTCGGACGTGCCTGTGTCCGAACTGGTGAAGTGGCTCGGAGATCCCCACGAACCGCTGCGGGCCCTGGCGCGACGCCGGTTGCGCGAGCGGCGTGAGCCGGAGGCCCTGCGGCTCGCGCTGCGGTGGTTGGACGAGCCGCGTGTCCCGCATGCCGCGGACGAGGTTCGTGCCCTGCTCGAACGGCTCGACCTGGACGACGTGTCACTCGCTTCCCGGATTCTCGACGAGCCGCCGCGGGCGGGCGCGGTGGGGCTGGCGGCATGGGTGGCCGCGCGCAGGGCACACCCGGGTTTGCTGGAGCGGGTCCGGCCACTGGCTCGGCATCCCGTGCCCGCGGTGCGACGTGCGGCACTCTCGGGGCTCGTCCATGACCCGGAGAGCCGGGCGCTGGTCCTGTCCGCTCTCGAGGACTCCGATGAGACGGTGCGCGAGGTGCTGCTCTCCTCGTGGGAGCGGCGGCCGGTGGCACCGGAGTCGCTCGAGGCCCATGCTCGTGCGTTGGTTGTCTTCGCGCCTGCTGCCCGCTCTCCTCGCGAGCGCCGGGCCGTGGCGGAGGCGGCGGTCTTCCTGGAGGACGAGGCACTGCTGGCTCGGGCCGCGGAGGACCTGGACCCTTCCGTTCGTGCGGTGGCGTTGGCCGCGCTCGCGCGACGTGGGGTGTTCTCCGAAGCGGAGCTGCTCGCGGCGTCCGTGCACGAGGACCCGT
The DNA here is from genome assembly GCF_026626635.1 of Archangium lansingense. Classification (GTDB taxonomy): domain Bacteria; phylum Myxococcota; class Myxococcia; order Myxococcales; family Myxococcaceae; genus Archangium; species Archangium lansingense. The sequence goes on along the minus strand of NZ_JAPNKA010000001.1, from coordinate 9,501,078 downwards.
GGATTCGCGCCGCCGTGTTGGACACGGAGTCGGCGCGCGCCGCGAGTGCGAGCGACCTGGATCCATCCGTGCGCCGCGCGGCGATGCAGCTCCTTGTGTCCCGCAGATACGAGCTGTCCGTCTCGGAGTTGCGCTCCGTGGCGCTCCTGGGCGCGGGAGGGCAGGACCCGTGGATCCGCGCCCGTGCGGCGGAGCTGCTCCAGGTGGAGGGCGAGCGGGAGGAGCTGAGTGCGTTGCTGCGCCTGTCGCTCGATACGTCGCCCATGGTCCGGGCCGCGGCTGCCTCGGGGCTGGAGGCGTGCGCCACGCTCGACGAACGCCTGGCGGAACTGCTGCACGGGCCTGGGCATGAGCAGGCCGAGGACGTTCGCGTCTCCGCCTATACGTGGTTGCTCCGCCGGGCGGATGGTCCCGCCTTCGAGCGCCTGTGCGCTGCTTTGCGCGGCACCTCCGAACCGGAGCGGGTGGCCTCGCACCTGGAGGCCCTGACGCTCGTCTTCCCCGACGAGGCTTTCGCTGCGGCCCCTGACCTCGAGCGGCGACGGCCCACGCGTCCCCAGCGGGCGAAGGCGGGCCCGGTGAGAGCGGCACCGGAGTTCCCGCCGCACTCCTCCCGGCGGCCCCTGGGTCGGACGGGGTTGAGTGTCTCGCCACTCGTGCTCTCGGGTGCTCACGGCCTGTCGGTCGGCGCGCTGGCCGAGGCCCATGAGGCCGGCGTGAACGCGTTCTTCTGGGAGCCTCGCTACATGGAGCTCACGCGCTTCCTGCGCTCCGGCCGTACCCGGAGGGACGGGCTCGTGGTGGTGGCCGGCACGTACCATTCGGGGGCCGAGGCCATCCGCCGGGACGTGCGCGCCGCGCTGCGGCTGCTGCGAACGGATCGGCTGGACGTCTTCCTACTGTTCTGGGTGCGCTCGCGCGAGCGGCTGGACGCGGAGAACTTCGAGACCCTCGAGGCCCTGCGTGCCGAGGGCCGCATCCGTGCCTTCGGCTTCTCCACCCACCACCGGGACATTGCGCTGGAGGCCCTGCGCCAGCACCCCTGGCCGGTGGTGATGACCCGCCACAGCGCCGCGCACCCGGGGGCGGAGTCAGCGCTCTTCCCCGAGGCCCTCGCGCGTGGGACGGGCGTGCTGACCTTCACCGCCACCTGCTACGGACGCCTCTTGCGGCCCGCACCCGGCGAGCCCGCGGACCTTGCGCTCCCCAGCGCCGTGGACTGTTACCGCTACGCGCTGTCCCAGCCCGGGGTAGGGGCGTGCCTCAGCGCGCCGCGCAACCACCGCGAGCTGAGGCAGAACCTGGAGGTGCTCGACCGTCCCTGGATGATGCCGGACGTGCTGGCGGCGATGCGGGCCCACGGCGAGCGAGTGCGGGCGGGCAATCAGCGCTTCAATGCCCTCGTGCGGCAGGCCCCCGGTGGTACGCGCGACACCCTGCTGGCGCTGCTCGACGAGGAGTCGTCCGACTTCTGACCACCTCATCGCCCTGTCCGGCACTTCACACGGAGAACGTTCACTGGCAGCGGTGGCGGTGGGCAGTGAAGCACCTGGACGGGCCCGAACCGCGACACTTCCTCATGGGCCCATCTTCAGGGGTCCGGGGAGGACACCATGAAAGTCACGGCATTGTTCGGAGTGATCGTCCTGGTTCTCGTTGGAGGCTGCGGCCCGGTGGAGGAACCCGCCAACCTGTCCGGGGAGCCTGGACACACGGCGGTTCAAGCACTCGAGGATGGCAACGGACTGGCCTTCAACGGACTGGCCTTCAACGGACTGGCCTTCAACGGACTGGCCTTCAATGGGCTCGCCTTCAACGGCCTGTCCAGCAGCAGCTTCTCGTCCTGGTTCCAGCAGCGCCCGGCGGATGCCAACCTCTTCATGAAGTACCTGATCCATTGCTCCGTCCCGGCCGGACAGACGCGGACGTACTCGAATGGCTCGACCACCTATGTCTGGAACGGTGGCCTGGGACTGGCACCGGCCTGGTCCAACGGCTCGCCAGCCACCCTGGAGGAGCAGCAGACCGTGTCCGCGTGCCTGGCCGCCCTCGTCAATAAGTACGGACGCACCGTGCAGATCTCCGTCTTGGGCTCCAACGCATGGGGCCAGCCCATCCCCACCACGGCCTCGGAGCGGAACAACTTCACGCTGCGGGAGGCCTGCTTCTTCGGGAACCTCTTCAACGGCGAGGGGCTCTTCGTCGGAAACGACCAGGGCCTGTTTCCCCCGGGGCAGAGCAGCCTCCGCGCCTGTGCGCTCTCGGGCGGCAACGCGTGCCCGCCGCTCACCCATATCGGGAGCTGCCACGCACGTTGCCAGCACGACATCTCGGGGTCGTACTTCACGAGGTGCACCTTCAACGGTGTCACCTATCACCCCCTCACCACCCGGCTCCGCTACCAGGACATCCACACGTGCGGTGACGGCATCTGCCAGCCCTCCGAGTCCTGCGGCAACGGCCTGAGCGCCAACAGCTGCCGCGACTGCGGCACCTGCGGCTGAGCCCGGAGGAAATGAAACGGGCGTCACCGGCGGGGGGATGAACATCCTCCCTGGCCGATGCCGTCCTGTGAATCTCAGGCGCTGAGCAGGCGAGCCGTGGTGTCCCGCACCGCGCGCCGTGTGGCCTCGTCCTCGGCGACGGCGGGCCACGGCTGCTCCTCCTCTTCGACGAGCCAGCGCGCCTCGCCAGCGGGAGACCAACGCTCGCGCGCGAGGATCCGTGCGAGGCGTGCGGCACATACCTCGGGTGCTTCCCAGCCGCGCTTCACGAGCGACAACAGCCAGCCGATCGGTCCCGGGCGGGCCCCGAGGTCCGTGCGCACCACGCCGGGGTGGAGGACGACGACATCGAGCTCCGGGTGAGCGGTCGCTACGTCGCGCATGGCGAGGGCGAAGCAGAGCTTGGTGTTGCAGTAGGTGCGAATGCTGGAGAAGTCCTCACCGGTGGGAGTGCGGGCCGCGTCGAAGTGGCCCTTGATGATCAATCCAGCGCTCACCACCATGATGCGGCGCAGGCGCCCGGCCTCGAGAAGCGCCTGCTGCATCACGAGCGGCGCCAGATGATTGACGACGAATGCGGCCTCGAGGCCATCAGGGTTGAGCACCCGCTTGGACGGCCATAGCCCGGCGTTGTGGATGAGCGTCGAGCCCGGGGTGACGATGTCCGCGAGCCGCTGTCCGAGCGCCCGGGCCTCTTCCTTGGTGGAGAGGTCACCCGGTACGGCGATGGCGCGGCCGCCCTTCTGCTCGATGGCGGCGACGAGGGCCTCCAGGCGGGCGCGGTCTCGGGCGACGAGGACGAGGCGAGCTCCGTGCTTCTCTGCGAGGGCGAGGGCCAGTGCGTGGCCGATACCGCGCGAGGCGCCGGTGAGGATCAAGTCAGCCATGGGGACAGCCTGACAGGCCGGTCTCGAAAGTGGAAGATTATTCCACTTTCAGTCAGCGTGCCCACCCCGGGGTGGTCGACCTCGAACGATGCTCCGCATAGGGTGGGGGCGCATGGAACCCGCTCGACGTGATGGCCAGAAACGGCGCGAGGCGCTCCTGGATGCGGCGCTGCGGTGCTTCGCGGAGCGGGGCGTGCTCGGCACGGGCATCGAGGAGATCCGGCGGGCGGCGGGGGCGAGTCCCTCCAGCGTCTACCACCTGTTCGATGGGCTCTCCGGGCTCACGCTCGCGTTGCTGACGCGCACCTTCGAGCGTCTCTTCACCCACCTCGCCGGGAGGGTGTTGCCAACGGCCACCGCGGAGGCCGCGGTCGTCGCCCTCGTCGATGGCCATCTCGAGTGGATTCTGAGCCACCAGGACGAGGGGCGCTTCATGTATCAGGCGATGGCCCTCGAGCTCGGCGCCGACACGATGGACTCCCTGCAGGCGAGGAAGGCCGAGCTGCTGACCCCCATTGTCGTCCACCTGAGCCGCTTCATCGACCAGGGGACGCTGCCGCAGTGGTCCCCTCTGGTCTTCGACGTGGTGCTGCTCGGCCCGAGTCACGAGTCCTGCCGTCGATTCCTCGCGGGTGCTCCGTTGGAGCCCTCGTGGATGCGGGAGACGCTGCCCCGTCTTGCCTGGCAGAGCGTCAAGCCCCGGCGATCGCGCCGGACTCGCACGTGAAGCGAGGGCGCTCTTTCCAGTCCGCTCCGGTTGTGGTCAGCTTGTCCCCGGTGCTCCTGGGGTCGTGTGCAGCCAGCCTTCCGTCCGCGATGTCACGTCGCGGCTGCTGACGTTACCCATTGAAGAACGATGCAGTACGAGGTCCGCCTCGCGGGCTACCCTGACCTCGTCTGCCTCTGCCGTGCAGGTGGCGGCGGCTCCAGGAGCACCGGTTTCATCCTTGGCCGTCCCGGGTACAGCACATGAACCTCGCCAGCCTCCTCCTCGAGCTCAAGCCCCTGCTGGCGGACCCCGATACCCACTTCGAGCGCATCACCGAGTTGCTGGAGCGCCATCAGGGTCTGGCCGAGTACGAGGTGGCGCGCTTCTACGTGAGTCGCCTCTGGCAGGAGCCCGTCGAGCGCAAGCTGCGCAGCGTGGACCCTCGCGAGCGGCTGAAGGGGGTACGGCACCTGCCGCTGCTCTTCTCCAGCATGACGGCGGCCCGGCTGCTCCGCCATCGGGTGAAGGATTCGGACACGCGCGTGTCTCAGACCGCACGTGCCGCGGTGCGCAAGCTGGGGCTCGCGGATGTGGCGCCGCCGGATCTCCGGGGAGATCCCCGCTACCGCCATGGGGCCGTGGGCGGGTGGAATCCCACTGGCTGGAACTTCGGCCTCTTCGCCAGTGAGATGCGCGGCTTCCGGCGGGTAAAGCGCCCTCCGCCCACCACGGGCGAGCTGCCCCCACTGCGCACCCGGGCGGATGTGGCGGAGCTGGTAGGCGTGGAGGAGTCCGCGCTCGATGCGTTGATGCGTCCGGGCACGGAGGCCGGCTCGGGGTACGTTGAGTTCGAGGTTCCCAAGCGCTCGGGCGGGGTGCGCCGCATCTCGGCGCCGCGCCAGAAGCTCAAGGAGGTCCAGCGGGCCATCCTCGACAAGGTGCTCGCGCGCATGACGCCGCACCCGGCCGCGCACGGCTTCATCGAGGGCCGCTCCACGGTGAGCAATGCCGAGCCCCACGTGGGGGCCATGGCGGTGGTGCGGGTGGACCTGGAGGACTTCTTCCCCACGGTGCACTTCCGCCGGGTGAAGGGTCTGTTCGAGGCGCACGGCTATGGCGAGGAGGTGTCTGGAGTGCTCGCCGGGCTCACCACGCACCGGCCGAAGCTGCCGGACGGGACGGTGGTCTGGCCGGGCATGCTGCCGCAGGGCGCGCCGACTTCACCGGCGATTGCCAACCTTGTCTGCCGGCGCATGGATGCGCGCCTCACCGCGCTGGCCGGGAAGTTCGGCGCCACCTACACCCGCTACGCGGATGACCTGTCCTTCTCCTTCCGAGCGCCCCCCGAGCGCCTGGGTCGCTTCTTCTGGTGGCTCAACGCCATCCTCCAGCAGGAGGGCTTCACGGAGAACAGCCCGAAGCGGCGGGTGATGCGCCAGGGCTCCCGCCAGCGTGTGACGGGCCTCACGGTGAATCAGAAGGTCTCCATCCCGCGTGAGGATCGGCGCCGTTTCAAGGCCATCCTCGCCAACTGCCGCAAGCACGGGGTGGCCTCGCAGGCGAGGGGCCGGCCGGACTTCGAGCGCTGGCTGGAAGGCTACGCGGCCTACGTCCGCATGGTGCACCCGGAGCTGGGCTCGCGCTGGCAGCACGAGGTGAAGGAGTTGCTCGGCCGATGAGTCCCCTCCGCGAGTTGCTGGCACGGGTGGCTGCCCACCCAAACGAGATGGAGGCCCGTCTGGCCTGTGCGGAGTCCCTCCGCGAGAAGGATGCTCCGCGCGCTGAGCTCATTCGAGCGCAAGTGGCGCTCACGGGGCGGGGGATGGATCCGGCGCGGCGGCTCACGTTGCGCAAGCGGGTGGACGCGCTGCTGCGAGAGCACGGGAAGGCGTGGTTGGGCGGGCTGAAGGCCCTGGGCGCGTCCGGCTTCGAGCTCAGCCGAGGCTTCGTCGAGGAGGTGTCCCTCTCGGAGAAGAGCCTCGCGGAGCATGGGGAGACGCTGCTCGCGCTCGAGCCCATTCACCGGTTGCGGCTCGAAGTCGGGGATGGGACGGGGCTGGCGAAGGCCATGGCGCAGCCCTGGTTCGAGCAGATCCGCTGGCTGAAGCTGACGGGGGACGAGCCCGCGGATGAGGCGGTGCGGGCGCTCGCCACCGCCGCGCATGCCGGGCGGTTGGAAGGGTTGGCGCTCTCCAACGTGGACCCGGAGGGGGTGGCCGCGCTGGCCGAGAGCGCGGTGCTGACGAGCCTGCGCTGGCTCAGCCTGACGGGGAATGACGGGAGCGGGGACGAATTCGCCGAGGCGCTCGCGGAGAGCCGCTTCTCGCTGGAGCGCCTGTACTTGTCGGGTACCGGCATCTCCGAGGAGGGCATCGCCGCCCTGGCGGGCTCGGAGCGGCTCGGGTCGCTCGAGCTGCTCGCCCTCAACCGCAACGATCTCGGCGACGAGGTCGCGGAGGTGCTCGCGGGCAGCGAGGTGTTGGTGAACCTTCAGCGGCTCGAACTGGCGCGCAATGAGCTGAGCGAGGAGGGGGCGCTGGCCTTCCGGCTCAAGAAGGCGCTGCCGAAGCTGCGCCTGTTGGATCTCCGGGACATGGGGCTCTCGGCCCGGGAGCTGGCGCCGCTACTGAAGCGGCTCGGCAAGGGCGTGTATCTCTAGAGCCCTGTTTCCGACCGGGCACGGGGGCGCCTGCCTACTCCACGTGTCGGGTCATGTATATGACGGCGGACGTAATACCGACTTCCCTGGACAGGGTCTCTGAGGTAGTACGCGAGACCTGACTGGAGAAGACATGTCCACGACCGTTACCATCACCATGCAGGAGCGAAGGTTTTTCGAGCGCATCTACCAGGTCGTCGAGCAGGTGCCGCACGGCCAGGTGTCCACCTACGGTGACATCGCGATCATCGTGGGAGGCGGTTGCGATGCACGCGTTGTAGGGCTCGCGATGGGGGACCTGGGGCCGCGCGCGGCCAAGGTGCCCTGGCAGCGGATCATCAACCGCTCGGGCGGCATCAGCACGCAGGGGTACAACCAGAAGGAGCTGCTGGTCGCCGAGGGCGTCGAGTTCGACGAGAAGGGCAAGGTGTATCTCGACCGGTTCCGCTGGCCCGGGCCAAGTCAGGAGTGGGCGACGAAGCACGGCTTCACCCCGCTGCCCGCGCGCAGCTCGGGCAAGGAGGAGGATAAGTCGCAGATGCGCCTGTTCTGAGCCACCCGGGCGCGAGTCTGATGCACCGGCTCGCGCCGGGCCTCAGGCGAGGGGCTATTTCGAGGCAGGAACGGGTGGCAGTCGTCTACTGAGTTCATCCGCCAGATGGTGCAGTTGCACGGCATCATGTGCCGCGAGCGAGAGGCGCACGGGCTCACCCGGGTTGGGGCTGATGATGGCGGTGGCGTCCTGCCGATCGAAGTAGCGCACGACGACGGTTGATTCGGGGTGCCGCTCGAATCCGAGCTGCTCGAGGATGGCGGCGCCTCTTTCGACTTCCTCAGGAGAATGCGCGTCGAAGAAGAGGGTCCGCTGGTGTTTGAACTGGGGCCAGCGGTACTGCAGATAGGCCTTTGCAAAGAGCGCTTCGTAGAGGGTGGGGTCCACGAGATCGAAGACGCGGATGGACTCGGGGAATTCGTGGGGACGCTCTGCCGGAGGGTAGGTGGTGAGCGCGAATTCACCCGAGTCCTCGTCCTGGCTCAATTCGATAGGCCTCTCGTAGATCTCGCGGCTGTTACCGTAAGGACCGTAACGGGAGATGCCGATGGCGGGAGGGCTGTCGCGATCGGCTTCCTCGCTGGAGTAGTGCCGGATGAGGGTTTCGATGCGGAAGTCTCCGTCCTGGAAGGACATCCCGCCCATCCGGCGACCCATGACACGGAGGAACTCGACATAGGGCTCGGGCAGAGGTTGGCCCACGAGCGCCTGGAGTCTCTCGATTTCCTCTGGGGAGCATCCTTCGATTTCAGTGTGGAAGGAGGGGTGATACCGCGCGATGGCGGAGATCAACTGCTCCATCCTGTTTGTCTGGGGGGAACTCAAGCCGCTCTCCTGTGATGTAGGCATCGCCGGTGGAGACGTGGATTTCGAAATCACCCAGGAGCGATGAGGTGGAGTTGCTGCGCTAGGACATCCGAGACCTTGAGCAACTCTCGCCGATCGTAAGCTGCCAGGGAAAAGAGTAGAGGGGCGCCTATGGGGCGGCTTCGGCTGAGAACGACCGTACAGGTTGGACGTTCGTAGTACGTCACTGCAGCGCTCGACTGCGGATGGCGTGTGAAACCCAGTTTCTTTAGCGGCAACTCAGCCTGTTCCTGTTCGAGCTTGATGCGAGTCTCAGGATTCTCGGCGAGAGAACCCCTCTGCGGAAAACGCGAAACGTGGAAGCCGAAGAAAGCCTTGGAGAAGACAAACTCGTAGAGAGAGGACGCCAGCCAGTCCAACTGCTCGATGATCCTGGGAAACTCCTCGACTCTCTCTGGCGTCGGAAACCGAACCACCTGGGGATCTGGGGTACCACAGTCCAGGTAGAAGTCGTAATAGGGGTCATCTTCCGCGAGGCCGAACAGCAGATAGCGCTCTGGCGGACGCGGTATGTTTTTGTTGGAGTGATACGCTAGAACAGGCCCGAAGGAGAAGACGTCGGAATCCTGGAACAGTTGCAGCGGCCCGGTGCTGTGCCCCATGAGTTGCAGGAACTCGATGTAGGAAGGAGGGATCGGCTGACCGACGGCCGCTTGGAGTTGAGAAATTTCGGCGGGACTGCACCCTCGGATTTCGTCGGCGAAGGATGGATGATACTGGGTAATGGCTTGGACCACTGCCTGCATTCGGGTTTCTGTGCTCTTGATAGACATGTCAATTGGTCTTCAGATCGACGGTGGTCGTTCCATTGCCCTGCTGTGGACACAGAAGGGCAGGGAGGAGCTTTTTGCAGGTTGGACAGGATTCGTAGTGGTGACCGTTACGTCGGCCTTCCTCGTTGATGGGGCCCACCCAGAACTCCGTCATGGATTTGATTTCAAGTCCTAACCTCCTGGCCTCGGAGATGAGCTTTTGGGCCGCGCAACTGCCGACAGGAGGGCCTTTGAATTCTGGACTGCGTTCTACGTGGATTTTCTGGCCGCCGAGGCTCTTCCATTCGATGGGCGAAGGTGGCTTGGGCTTTACGATGAATTTCTGGATTTCGGTGTTGCCGGAATGCAACTGCAGGAAGACCGTTTTACCAGTTTTGGGATGCCGGCAGCGCAGCACACCGGCCATGTAACCTTTCTTCTGGTCACGGACACGCTTGTGCGGAGGGCATCTTTTGTAGAGTTTCTGGGCCGCCTTTTCGCTGCGCTTGTCCGACTTCAACTCGTGCCCCGCCGGGTTGCCGCAGATGGGGCACTTGTCGTCTGCGCCATAGGTCAGGCCAACGCTGGGCTTGCCGGTAGCGGCGTTGCCTCCCGTGTTGACCGCGTTGCCGTTGTGCAGGCAGATGTCGAGGAAGCGGACGACGTTCTTGCCCTCGAACTTCACGTCCGGGCTGAAGGTGGCCCACGTCACCTTGCCCTTCGTCTTGGCGGAGATGATGCCGCCACCCGCGGTGCCCGCCTCGTCTCCCGTACTGGTGCTCAGGTTGGAACTGCTGAGGGCCACGGGGTGCCCCTCGATCGACACCTTCTTGGTTCCCTTGGCCAGGTCTGAGTCCCGTGCCACGTTGACGTAGGGCACCGGCACCGGGCCACCCGGCGAGGGCGTCTTGCACACGTCCGGCACCGGGCATGTCTGGGTCTGCCCATCTCCCGCGTTGAGCGCCATGCGCCCGTTGACGAAGACGTGACTCATGCGTGCACCTCCACCATACATGCTCCGATGTGACCGCCGTCCGAGCTTCCATACACCAATGTCCGCCAAGGGCCCGGTCGGGCCTCGCCCCAGCCGCCCCGGGCATGCAGCGCCATGCCCACCTGGATGACGCCCGCCGCCGCTCCCGGATCCCCCAGGCTCCCGGCGATGACTTCTCCCGCCAACGGTTCGGGCAGCAGGCTGGCGTTGCGCAGGTAGGCGTGCGTGAACTCCCGGCCCCAGAACGCCTCCGTGGGCTGGCATGAGAGGAAGAAATCCGCGCGCCGGGTACCCGCCACCGGGTGGGCACGCAACCGCCGGAAGGCCTCGGTCAGCCCGTGGCCAAGAGGTGGTTGGGATTGCAGGAAGTGGCGCTCGTCCCTGGCGAGCGCGCAGCCCAGCACCAGACCTCGTGCCTCGGTGGCGCGCGTTTCCAGCCCGCCCGCTCTCGCCAGCAGCACGAAGCCCGCCCCTTCGCCGGGGATGATGCCGTCCCGGTTGGGACCCCCGAGCGTACGCCCCCGGGCAGCCAGCATCCGCAGGGATTCACGGTCGCAGAGCGAGTCCACTGCACCCACGAGGACGAACGGGTAACGCTTGGAGTCCAGCATCTCGCCGGCCCAGCACAGCGCCTGGAAGAAGGCGGCCCGGCCCCGGGCAAGCAATCCCCCGTCCGCGAGCTGGAGGCGCCAAGCCGCGCCCGCTTCCAGCACCGCCCGGGCCAGTTTCTGCCCGTCCAGGGGCGCGCCACCCTCCGGCTCCGGAAGCCCCAGCACGACGGGGAGCGGGTGTTTCCCAGGTGGCGGAGCGCCCCGCATGCAATCCTCGAGTGCCGTGACCGCCATGGCGGCCATGCGCTCGCCGCGAGGCAGCCCCTCTTCCAGCGGTTTCAGCACGGAGGCCCGGACGGGCTCTCCCCGGATGTCCTCCACGTCGGTCTGGAACATGCGGACGGTGCCTGCGGCCACCTCCGCCTGCGTGGTCCGTGCGGTGAGCCCCAGGGGCGTGCACAGTCCCAGGCTCATGATGGCGAGCGGCTGGTTTCCCATGTCCGGAGGGCTCATCCGTCCTCCCACGATTCCAACTCGCGCACGAGTGTCTGTTCATGGTTGGCGAGCTCGCGCTCCGCCGGGAATGCCACTCGCCAGTACAGCCGGAGCAGCCGCTCGTCAGGTTCCAGCAGCACTGCATCCAGGCGCAGGCGCCGACGCTCGGTCCGGTCGCGGAACACCGCGCTGGCCACTAGCCGGGGGCGAGGCAGGTGGAAGCTGAACATGCCATCCGGGGAGAGTCCGCTCAGGACCACCGGCTCTCCTCCTTCCAACCATGGGGTCGCCACCAGTCCTGGTGAGGCCGCCTGGAAGAAGCGCACATCGAAATCGAGTGGCCACAAGGGGGCCCGCTGGTCAATCCATTTCTGATTGTAGGTCCCCCCGTATGCCAGGCGTGGTTGCCACGCCCGCGCGATGGCTCCGAAGCCCGCAGGCGGCACCCGCTCCGTGGGAGAGGCGAGGAGGCGCAGGGGATCCTCCAGGTTGGGCAGTGGTTGATCCACGGCGTCTCGTCCTTCGGGGTGGAAGCCTCGCCCGAGCGGGTTGCGGTCTTCATATGCACAAGGGCGCTCCCCCTCCCGGGGGGCGGGGCCGCCGAAGCTGCGCTCGTAGCGTAGCGGCATGGACTCGAACGGTTCAGGGGATGACGGACGCCAGCCGGTGATGCCCCGCCGCCACACCCGGTCCCCGAATACCTGGAGGCCCTTGCGGCAGGCACCCACTCGGACCGCCACCTGCATCTCCTTCACCGGACGTCCGAGTGGCGCCCAGGCCTGTCCGTTCAAGTAGATGTCCGTGCCGGGCCGGAAGTAAGTCGATTGGCCTTCGTACCGCAAGCTGGAGGTGCCCGGCTCGCCCCAGTACACGTCCTCGGGCACGGGCTCCGGTTGCTCATCGGCCATAGGCAATTCCTCGGGTCCTGGCTTTCCAGGCCCGGGTAGGCGGAACGAGCCACAGAGGCAGATGACCAGCGTGTCCGCGCCCTCCTTGTCGATGGACAAGAAGTCCCTGGCCGCGAAAGCAGTGGTGTTCTCGATGATGGGCATGCGGGGACGATACTGGGAAGACTGGCTGACGGCATGCTAACACATGGCAATGGCTCACACATTGCTGGATGGCTCGTCCGCCTCGGAGTTCCTCCAGGGACTCCAAGAGGAGCACTCGTCGGAACTGGCCTTCCTCCTCGCGCAGCGCCAGCGCTATCTGCACGATGCCGAGGTGGAATGGCCCGATGTCGAGTCGTTGGAAATTCGCATCATCCGTCATGCGGAGGCGATGCGGGTGGGGCGCGAGGCGGCGCTCGCGTGCGCGAGAGAGGCATTGGCTAGCGAGGCATGGGACGAGCTCGCGGCGGGTGTCCACGCGAGGGTGCTCATCGGCCCTGAAGGTGAGGGCATCGCTGAATCCCTGGCGCGTATGGCCGAACTCGATACGGTGTTGCTGCCGTATTGCAGCCAAGCCCTCATGCTGGTGCAACACCCGCAGCTCTCCGAGCGTCTCTGCGCCTTGCTGGACTCGCCGCGCGAGTCGGTGCGGGCCGCCGCCGTGCGTGTCATTGGGCACCGCCGCGACAGCGGGGCGGGGCCGCTCCTTCCTCTACTAGACGACGCCGACCTGGAGGTCCGCGCCGCCGCAGCACTCGCGGTGTCGGAGTTGGGGCACCGGCCCGCGCTCCCCATTCTCGAGCGGAAGCTGGCTCGGGCGCCCGCGGACGAAATGGATGTGTGGGCCCTCGCGGTGCTGCGGCTCGGGTCATCTCGTGCACTGCACGCTTGCCGCCAGTTCTGTCATGCGGCGGGCCCCCTTCCACCGCGGCTGCCCTGGCTCCTCGGCCTGGCCGGGGAGGCCAAGGACTTCGGTTTGTTGCGGCAGTTGTGCGGCCGGCTGGAGTCGATAGTGGGGAGTCTCGAAGCGCTTGGCATGCTCGGGGTTCCCGCGGCCGTGCCGCTTCTGCTCGAGCATTTGGGCCACGAGAAGCCCGCGGTGAAGAACGCGGCGGCAAAAGCCTTGTCCCTCATGACCGGTGCGGGACTCACGGAGACAGTCCAGATTCCTGATGAGTGGTCCCGGGAGGGTGATGAGGTTGAACTCCAGCAAGTGGTGCAGCCGAGTACTGACGCCGCCACGTGGCGCGCATGGTGGAATGCGCACCGTGCTCGTCTGGAAGGACCATCGCGGCTGCGGCTCGGTCAGCCATACAGCCTGTCTTTGTGTCTCGAGGAACTGGTCCACCCCCGCACTCCGTTTGACGCTCGGGCGCGTGCGGGGCTGGAACTTGTCATCCGCTCCGGGCAGACCGTGGGATTCCAGCCGGACTGGCCTGTTCGCCGCCAGCGTCAGGCCATCGAGCAGTGGCGGCAATGCATGGCAAATCAGAACTGGAAGTAGATGAAGCTCTGCCCCGGTGTCCCGATGGCCATGGCTATGGCCATGCACGTGGCCACCGCGGGCCAGAGCAGGGCAGGGCGCCGCTGTAGTCCAGTGCGCTCGGCGAGCGCGGATACGCCGTGGCACACCACGAGCCCCGCGCCTACGAGCACCAGCGTCAGCACCGAGGCCCGGCTGACGTCCGAGGCCACCGTCGGCGCGTGCATGCCGCCCAGCACCCGCAGCGCCGAGCCCAGGCTTTCCGCTCGGAAGAGCACCCAGCCGAGCACCACCATGTAGAACGTCCCGGCCCGCTTCACCCACTGGAGCGCCGGGGGCGTGGCTGTTCCGGACAACTGGGGCAGGCGCGCCGCGAGCACGTGCGAGGCCACCAGCAGCAGCCCGTGGTACGCGCCCCAGAGGACGAACGTCCAGTTGGCCCCGTGCCACAGCCCGCCCAGCAGCATGGTGAGCAGCAGGTTGCGGTAGCGCCCGTTCCGGTTGCCGCCCAGCGGGATGTACAGGTAGTCCCGTAGCCACGTGGACAGCGACAGGTGCCAGCGCCTCCAGAAGTCCACGGGCGAGGTGGCCAGGTACGGCAGGTCGAAGTTCGGCGGCAGCACGAAGCCCAGCAGCAGCGCCACCCCAATGGCGATGTCCGTGTAGCCCGAGAAGTCCGCGTAGATCTGCCCCGTGAAGGCCAGCGCTCCCGTCCAGCTCTCGAGCGCCCCCACCGGCCCCGTGGCCCCGAAGAGGCCGTCCGCCACCGGTGCCAGCAGGTCGGCCAGTGTTTTCTTGAACAGTCCCACCGCGATGAGCAGGTAGCCGCGCTGCACCTGCTCCCACCGCGGTGGCTCCATCCGCTCGAACTGGGGCAGCAGCACCGACGCCCGGATGATGGGCCCGGCCACCAGGTGCGGGAAGAAGGAGACCGCCGCGACGAACTCCTCCGGCCGCTCCCGTGCCTTCAGCTCACCCCGGTACACGTCGATGGTGTAGCTCATGCTCTGGAACGTGTAGAAGGAGATGCCCGCCGGCAGGACCAGCGAGAACGTGGGCTCCGGTACCGCCACCCCGAGCAGCGCCAGCAGCCCGTGGGCCGAGTCCGTGAAGAACCGTGCGTACTTGAAGAGTGCCAGTACACCCAGGTTCGCGGTCAGGCTCACTACAAGTAACAGCCGCCTGCGCCGAGCCTCCTCCGAGCGGCCAATTTCCCTCGCCAGCCAGAAGTCCAGCAGCGCGGTGCCCAGCAGCAGCGGCACGAAGCGCACGTCCCACGCCCCGTAGAAGACGAGGCTGCCCCCCGTGACGAGCCACAGCTTCGCCCCGCGCGAGCGCGCCACGAAGTGGAAGGCCACGAAGAAAGCCAGAAAGAAAACGCCGAACAGCGCGGTGTTGAAGAGCATGTCAGCGAGGGGGGGGCACCACGCCGCGGCGGGTCGTGGGCCTTCATCCTACCCGGGTCGCCTGGTTCCAGCACACCCCGCGATCGTAACGCCCGCTCCATGCGTATACTCGGCGCCCCTATGGAAGGCCGCTTGGTTCTTAAGAACTGCTCAATCTTCCGTGCCGACGGCCGTGGACGTGCCGGCATGGCCGTCGTCATCGAGGGTGGCCTCATCCGCCGGGTCGCTCCGGATGCCGAGGTCCCCGTGCTCCCCGGGGACTGGGAGGTCTCCTGTCGCGGCCGGCTGGTGATGCCGGGCCTCGTGGACTGTCATGCCCACCTCGTGGGTGACCTGCTCGTCCCCACCTCGGGCGAGCTCCTCCTGCACCCGCCCCAGGTCCGGCTGGAGCACGAGCGGCGGTTGGCTGCCCAGCTCACCGTCCCGGATGTGGAGGTCCTCTCCCGCTACGCCATGGCCCGTGCGCTGCGCTCGGGCGTCACGCTGGTGGTGGAGCACCTGTCCTGTCCGGGGGACGTGGGAGGCGCGCTCGATGCCCAGGCGCGCGCGGCGGAGCAGCTCGGCCTGCGGCTGGTGGCGAGTCATTCCACCAACAGCCTCGAGGGCACCGTCGAGGCGGAGGCCCAGGCGGAGGCCAATGCCGACTTCGTGCGGCGCCGCGGCTCCCATCCGCTGGTGCGTGGCGCGCTCGGCTTCCATGCCTCGTGGACGAGCGCCAATCCCCTGCTCCAGAGACTCAGCCGCTTGCGGGAGACCTCCGGTGCGCCCGTTGTCTTCCACCTCTCCGAGGGAGACCACGACCTGGCCACCACTTGGGGGCAGCACTTCCAACGGGTGGTGCCGCGGCTGGAGGGCTTCGGGCTGCTCGGGCCTCTCTCGGTGGCCGCGTACGCGCGCGCCGTGGACGACACCGAGTCCATCCGTCTGGCGGAGTCCGGTACCTGCGTGGCGCTCGGCCCCGGGGCGGCCCTCCTCATCGAGCCCAGTGGTCGGGCCCTGGAGACGCTGCACGGACGCCAGAACCTGATGGGGTTGGGCAGCGCCGGGCATGGCAACCTCTGGGACGCGGTCTCGGCTGCGCTCGTCACTGCGATGGGCGCCGCGCGAGGCGCGCGTCTGGTGGACCCGGACGGCGTGCTGGTGCAGCTCTTCGCGGACGGCCCGGCGGAGCTGTGCTCTCGTCTCTACGGCCATCCTTCCGGTGCAGTGGAGGAGGGGCGTCTGGCGGACCTGGCGGTGTTCGACTTCGTGCCCGCGCTGGACCCCGACAGCGGGCAGGCGCCGTTCCTCCTCGGTCAGCTCGGGCGCTCCCGGGTGGCGTGGAACATCGTGGACGGCCGCGTCACCGTGCGCGAGGGGCAGCTGCTCGGCATGGATGAGGTGGTGCTGGCGCGCGAGGCCTCCCTCGTGCTCTCCCGCCTGTGGGCGCGGACCCGGGCCCCGGAGGCCGCGGCCCCCTTGTGGCCGGTGCGCCAGGGATGAGCCTCGGCACCTCGTCCCTGGTGGAGCTCCTCCTCCAGGCTCGCGAGCGGCGGGCTCCGCTGCGCGAGGACCCGCGTACCACGGCCTTCCGGCTCATCAACGGCGAGCCCGATGGCGTCCCCGATGTGACGGTGGACGTCTTCGAGTACCTCCATGTGGTGAGCCTCTACCGCGACTTCTCTCCGGCCGAGGAGCAGGTGCTGCTCGACGCCATCGAGTCCGCCTGGGCGCCGCGCAGCCTCTACCTCAAGCGCCGGCCCAAGGAGGCGCGCCACCTGGCCAACGTGGCGAAGGAGCAGCTTGCCCCCGAGCAGGTCGAGCGCGGCGAGCCGGTGGAGTCGCTGGTGGCACTGGAGAACGGGCTGCGCTTCCTCATCCGCCCGGGCCAGGGGCTCTCGGTGGGGCTCTACCTGGACATGCGCGACACGCGGGCCTGGCTGGCCGGGGAGGTGCGTGGCCTCACCGTCCTCAACCTCTTCTCGTACACCTGTGGTTTCGGCGTGGCGGCCACGGCGGGAGGGGCGAAGCGTGTCCTCAACATCGACGCCAGCCGTCGCGTGCTGGAGTGGGGCGAGGAGAACGCTCGTCTCAACGGTCAGTCGGTGGACCGGTACGACTACGTGGCTGGGGATGTCTTCGAGTGGTTGGGCCGCCTGGCTCGCAAGGGGGAGACGTTCGACGTCGTGGTGGCGGATCCCCCCTCGTTCGCGACGACGCGCACCAGCCGCTTCTCCGCTGCGCGGGACTACGCCCGGCTGGCCGAGGCCACCGCTCGGGTGGTGGCCCCTGGAGGCCGGCTGGTGGCGTGCTGCAACCTCGCCACGCTGGAGCCGCGTCGCTTCGAGGCCATGGTGACGGAGGGCGTGTCCCGCGCGGGGCGCAAGGGCAGGGGGCTGCTGTCCCTGGGCCCCTCGCCGGTGGATTTTCCTGCGTCCCCCGCGCAACCGGCCGCCCTCAAGGTGCGGGTGCTCGAGCTGCCTTGACGGCCTTCAGGACGCGGCCATTCGTTTGAGCAGCGACTCCAGCACATCCAGGTCGAGCGGCTTGACGAGGTGGGCATCGAAGCCGGCCGCCTTGGATTGCTGACGGTCCGAGGACTGGCCGTAGCCCGTCACTGCGATGAGCCGGATGCCCCGGGTCGAGTGTTGCTCGCGAAGCAGGCGAGCCAGCTCGTAGCCGTCCATGATGGGCAGCCCGATGTCCAGCAGGGCCACCTCGGGCCGGAACGTCTCCGCCATCTTCAAGGCGCTCGGGCCGTCATAGGCGACCTGGGTCTCGCACCCGAGGATCATGAGCGACTCGGAGAGAATGTCGGCGGCATCCTTGTTGTCGTCGACGACCAGGATGCGGCTGGGCACGGCGTTGCGGGCGGGTGGCTTCGGTTCGGCTTGGACGGGCGCGGCCACGGCCTGGACTTCTCCCGCCTCCAGCACCGGAAGCCGGACCGTGAACTCGCTGCCGCGCCCCCGTCCCTCGCTGTGCACCCCCACGCTGCCACCGTGGAGCGTGACCATGCTCCGGACGATGGCGAGCCCGAGCCCAAGCCCTCCCTGTGACCGGTCCAGGGCCTGGCGCTCTTGGACGAAGAGATCGAACACCCGGGGCAGCGTCTCGGGAGCGATGCCCGTGCCGTTGTCGCGGATCCGGACGACGGCCTCGCCTCCCTCCCTCACCGCGGTCACGGAGATTCGCCCTCCGGGCTCGGTGTACTTCGCGGCGTTCGTCAGCAGGTTCGAGAAGACCTGGGCGAGCCGGGTCGGGTCCGCGTCCAGCCGCAGGCCGTTCCGGGGCACGTCCACCGTCAGCATGTGCTCGCGTTGTTCGATCAGCGGGCTGGCCTGCTCGATGGCCTTCGCCACCACCGTGGACAGCTCGACCTTCTCTCGCTTGAGCTCGACCCTGCCCTGTGTCACGCGCGACACGTCGAGCAGGTCATCCACCAGCCGCACCAGGTGTTTGACCTGGCGCTCGATGAGGGTGCGCTCCCGCTCCGTCGAGTCGTCGCCTCGCAGCTGCATGAGTTGCAGCGCCGTCAGGATGGGGGCCAGCGGATTGCGCAGCTCGTGGCCGAGCATCGCGAGGAACTCGTCCTTGGCGCGGTTCGCCGATTCCGCCCCACGCCGCGCGTTCGCCAGCTCCGTGACATCGAAGGCCACGGCCACGATGCCCTCCACCTGTCCAGCCTCGTCGAGCATTGGCTGATAGACGAAGTCGAAGAAGCCCTCCTCCGGTGCACCTCCGGCGCCACGGTTGAGCATCACGCGCACGGACCTGCCGATGAACGGTTCGCCTGTCGCGAACACGTTGTCCAGCAGCTCGAAGATGCCCTGATTGGCCAGCTCCGGAAGGGCCTCGCGAGCGCTGCGGCCCACCACCGGACGGTTCGAGATGAGCTTGAGATAATCCGCGTTGGCGAACTCGAACACATGGTTTGGGCCTCGCAAGATCGAGATCCCCACCGGGGCGTGCTGGAAGACCCTGGCGAGCCGCCGGTGGTGCTCCTGTTGCAGGGTGTGCAGCCGGGCCCTCGCGAGCTGGGACTCGACCCGCGCCACCAGCTCTCGGGCCGAGAACGGCTTCACCAGGTAGTCATTGGCGCCCGCCCGGAGTCCCTCGACGTGCGCCTCCTCGCCCGCGCGCGCCGACAGGATGATGACGGGCACGTTCCGGGTGCGCTCATCGGCCCGCAGCTCCCTCAAGAGACCGAAGCCATCCAGGCCGGGCATCATGACGTCCGTGAGCACCAGGTCCGGAAGCCGCTCGCGTGCGGCCTCGAGCGCGGCCAGGCCGTCCGCGACCGTCTCCACCTCCCAGCGCTCGGCGAGGAGCCGGCCCACGTACTCCCGCATGTCCGCGTTGTCGTCGGCGAACAGGATGCGGGCTCCGGCCACGATGTCCATGACCGGGCGTACGGGGGCGCTCAACTGCGAGGGCTCCTCGGCAGGCATCTCGGACGCTCCCGGCAGCCAGCGCAGCGCCTCGTTCACATAGGCGGACGCTCCCAGCGCCGTGGACACCTGCGAACGGCTGGCGGCCACTCGCTCCTTCGGCAAGTGCGCCGTTCCGGCTGGCACGGTGACGGTGAAAGTCGTTCCCTGTCCGGGCGTGCTCGTGGCGGTGATGGTGCCGCCGTGCATGCGGACCAGCTCGTGCACCAGCGCCAGTCCGATGCCGGAGCCCTCATGCGTCCGCGCCCGGGCCCCCTGCACGCGATGGAAGCGCTCGAAGAGGTGGGGCAGCTCACTCTCGGGGATGCCCGTCCCCGTGTCGGTGACCCGGAGCTCGACGCGGTCTCCCAACCATCGCTGCGAGACGTGGATGGAGCCCTCGAACGTGAACTTCAGCGCGTTGGAGAGCAGGTTCAGGACAATCTTCTCCCACATGTCCTGATCGACGTAGATCTGCTCCGGGAGGGGAGGACAGCTCACCTCGAACGAGAGCCCCGCGCGATCCATGGCCGAGCGGAAGGCGCTCGCGAGGCCGGTCGTCAGCTCCGCCAGGTCCACCGGCACGTACGACGCCTGGATGCGGCCGGCCTCGATGCGCGCGAAGTCGAGCAGCGAGTTGACGAGCTTCAGCAGCCGGAGCGCGTTGCGGTGGACGGTCTCCAGGTTCCCACCCGTGAGCGCTTGCGCGGGGGAGGCGAGCGCGTCCTCCGTCGGCCCGAGCATCAGCGTCAGGGGGGTGCGGAACTCGTGGCTGACGTTGCTGAAGAAGGCCGTCTTCGCCCGGTCGATCTCCGCCAGCGCTTCCGCGCGCTTGCGCTCCTCTTCGTAGGCGCTTGCATTGGTGATCGCGGTCACCACCTGGTCGACCGTCAGCCGGAAGAGTCCCAGGTAGCGGTCATCCAGCACGCGTCGGGGGCTGACTCCGGCGACCAGGAAGCCGTACGGGTGGGGCTGACCGGGCCGCGACAAGGGGAGGACCACCGCACGCTCCGAGGGAATTCCCCAGCGGCCTCCAGGCATGGGCCCGAAGCGCTCCCGGAGGTTCCCAACGAGGGCCTCGCGTCCAGAGCGAGCCGCCTCGGCGAATGGCCACCCCTCGGTGGTGCCGGACCTGGGGTCGAACGGCACGCGGTCCGGTCTGCCCGGGCCCTCGTAGTGGTCCAGCCCGCTGGTGCAGACGAGGCGGAGCTCCCGGGTGTCCGCATTCAACAGATAGAGGAGCGAGAACGGCAGGTCGGCGTCATTCTCCGCGAGGATGCGCGTGGCTGTGTGACAGGCCTGCTCCTCGGACTCCGCGTCGGCAGCTCGCGCCGCCAGGTCTCCCAACATCCGGAGCTGGCGGTTGTCCTGGACCTGCTCGGTCGTCTCCTGGACCGTCACGAGCACGCCGCCGACCTGGCCCTCCTCGGCGGGGACGGGGCTATACGAGAAGGTGTGGTACGTCTCCTCGGCGAACCCCCGCCGGTGGATGAGGAGCAGCAAGGACTCATTCCACGTCGCCGGGCCACCGTCGAGCACGCTCCGGGCCATCGGTCCGATGACGTCCCAGATCTCCGCCCAGACCTGGGCCGCGGGGGCGCCCAGGGAGGCGGGGTGCTTCTCGCCGAGGATGGGCCGATAGCTGTCGTTGTAGATCTGGATGAGGTCTGGTCCCCACCACAGCAGCATGGGGAAGCGGTTGCGGAGCACGACGCCCACCATCGTCTTGAGGCTGGTGGGCCACCCGGAGACAGGGCCCAGGGGCGTCCTCGACCAATCCATGGAACGCACCAGTGTGCCCATCTCGCCGCCCTCCGCGAGGCAGCTCTCCTGAGAGTCGGGGGCGCGAGGTGCGTGGGAGTCAGTCTTGGGCATTCCGGCTCTCGATGCGCGGGGGCAGTTCGGGCTTCTCGTGAGGCGCAGTGGTGCTCGCCCGGGCAGGCCCCACCGACGCCCAAGGCCACCCCCTGTGCTTTGGGGCAACCGGCAAGCCCGGGTCCGTTCTGTCACTCAACACTTTGACTTAACAGGGGCGCTCTTCCGAGGGGGGAACCGTTCGAAGTGTCAAACGTCCCAACGTCCGAACTCCGAGCGCCTGCCTTCCCTCTGGGGCTTCGGCCTGGAGGTGGGGGGCGAACAACCTCGGGCCTCGTCGGAGGAGGAGAGGCGGAGCCCAGCGGTGACGGCTGCCGGGCCCCTTCATCCACTCAACTCACGACGAGGGTGCTGCCTACTTTCCGCGTCCCGGCACCTTGCTGGACAGGTTGGGGAACACCTTGCGCCACTCCGGAATGTCGTCCTGGGGCGCTGGTGCCGTGGGGGCGCTGCTCGGCGCGGGCCGGGCACTTGGGGCGGGCGGCGGCACGGTCTGTCCCTTCGGGGTCGGGGTCCGGCCGCCCTTCCCCCTGACGACCTCCTGAACCTCCTCTACCCCAAAGAGGCGGTGGAGTGTGCCCGCGGAGCGGCCCAGCTCCTCCAGGGTCTCCCTCACGTCTCTCAGCTGGTCGATGCTCGTCTTCAGCCTTCGGTCCAGGTCAGAGGCTAGAGCAACCCCTTCAGCGTTCTTCATGAAATGATCTTCCTCTTGAAAATGCCGCCCATTGCTCCTGCGGCGCGCCTTCTGGCGTGATGCCCTCAACGTGCTTGTAAATCCGGGCGGGTGCAACAGTTCCGTGCGCCGGGGAGCCCCAGAGAAGGGGCATGCCACCACCGTGGCGGCCGGTGCGTTGCCTGCTCCTTTGGGGGTCCAATGGGGGTCCAAGGGGGGCGAGGACCTTCTCGACGATGAAGGGAGGTCCCGCTTCCTTGGTCTTGGCCATGGAGGCCCTGGGAGCGCTATCTTGGCGCCACTGATGTCTCCAGCCGCCCCCCGCGCTCCCGTGCCATTTGGCCAGTACAAGCTCCTCGATCGCCTCGCCGTGGGTGGAATGGCGGAGCTGTTCCTCGCCCAGCAGCCCGGCCCGGATGGCTTCGAGAAGCCCGTCGTCATCAAGCGGATCCGCCCGCACCTGTCCCGGCAGCCGGCCTTCGTGCGCATGTTCCTCAACGAGGCTCGGCTCGCCGCCCAGCTCAACCACCCCAACATCGTGCAGATCCACGACCTGGGGAAGGTGGGGGACAGCTACTACATCGGCATGGAGTACCTCTTCGGCCGGGACATGCGGCGGGTCGTCCCGAAGGCCGAGTCGCTGGGGATTCCCTTCCCCATGGTGTACGCGCTGAAGATCGCCTCGTCCGTGTGCGAGGGGCTCTACTACGCGCACCAGAAGGTGGACCTGTACGGCGCGCCGCTGAACATCGTCCACCGGGACGTGACGCCGGAGAACATCTTCGTGTGCTTCGACGGCACGGTGAAGGTGCTGGACTTCGGCATCGCCAAGGCGGCCAACCGGGCGGAGCAGACGCGCGCCGGAGAGCTGCGCGGCAAGCTCAGCTACCTCAGCCCCGAGCAGTGTCTGGGCAAGCCCCTGGACCACCGCAGTGACATCTTCTCGCTGGGCTCCGTCCTCTACGAGTGGCTCACCGGCTTCAAGCTCTTCACTGGCGAGTCGGATGTGGCCGTCATGCGCAGCATCGTGGATGGCAAGGTGTACGCGCCCTCGTACTTCCGAGCGGACATCCCCGAGCCGGTGGAGGCCATCCTCATGAAGGCCCTGGAGCGCGACCGCGACAAGCGCTACCCCACGGCCTGGCACTTCCAGCAGGACCTGGATCGCTTCCTCAACACGTACGAGTTCACCCCCTCCAACCTCCACCTCTCCAACTTCCTCAAGCAGCTCTTCCTCGACGAGCTGGAAGAGGAGCAGCAGCGCCTGCGGCCCCAGCAGACCCCGTTCTCCGCGCCCGCGCCCACCACGCAGCCGGAGCTGGAGTCCGTCCTCCCCGTGGAGGAGCCCTCGGGTGGCGAGCGCATCGTCGCGGTGCCTGTCACCGCCGCGCAGCTCGAGTCGCTGGAGGCCATGGCCCGTAAGCACGGCGTCCCGGTGGGCAAGATGGTCGGGGAGCTCCTCTCGGTCTGGCTCAAGTACCGCTGACATGCCCCGCCTGAAGCTGACCCTCGAATACGACGGCACCCAGTACGTGGGCTGGCAGGTCCAGCCCAATGGCGTCTCCATCCAGACCCGGCTCGTCCAGGCGCTGGAGCAGCTGCTCGGCGAGCGGGTGGACGTGGAGTCGGCCGGTCGCACGGACGCGGGCGTGCATGCCACCGGGCAGGTGGTGTGCTTCGACACGCAGCGCGTGCTGCCGCTCAAGGCGTACTGGATGGGGCTCAACCGCTTCCTCCCGGAGGACATCGCCGTCGTCCGCGCCGAGGAGGTGCCCCCCGAGTTCGACCCGCGCCGCTGGTCCCACGGCAAGCGCTACCGGTACCGGGTGAGCAACAAGCCCTCGCGCTCGCCCCTGCGCCGCTTCACCCACTGGGAGGTATTTGCCCCCCTGGACGTGGACGCACTGCGGCGTGGCGCCGCGCACCTGCTGGGCCGGCACGACTACTCCTCCTTCCGGGCCTCGGACTGCCAGGCTGCCCATGCGGTGCGCGAGGTGCGCCGGGTGGATGTCCAGGGCATCTCCGGCGACGAGCTCTCTGTCACCGTCGAGGGCACGGCCTTCCTCAAGCACATGGTGCGCAACCTCGTGGGCACCCTGGTGGAGGTGGGCAAGGGGCGCCGTCCCGACACCTGGGTGGCCGAGGTCCTCGCCGCTCGGGACCGCAAGCGCGCCGGCCCCACCGCCCCCGCCCATGGGCTCGTCCTGGAGGAGGTCTTCTATGGAGACGGCCCGCCTCCTCGCACCCCGGGCGGCACGGCGGACGGCGAAGACGCGGAGTGAGGACTCCCAGTGCGTGTTGGGGCCGCGCTTGCGCTAGGCTGCCGTTCCCGTGAGCACCCAGAAGATCTCCGCCCTCGAGCCGCTGCGCGTCCGCGTCCGCCGTATCCAGTTCACCGTGGGGCTCGGCTTCCTCGCGCTGGTGATTGGCACCGTGTTGACCGGGGCCCTCTCCATGCGGCTGAGCGGCCGTGTCGAGGCGCTGCCTTCCTGGGCCATTGATTTCTTCATCGCCCCGGTGCTGCGGAACCTCTGGGCGCTCGGCGTGCTGCCCGTGCTCTGCTACGGCGCCGCTCGCGTCATCGAGCTGCGGCCGTGGGCCACCGCGCTCGGGGCTGCGGCCACGGGCCTGTGCTTCACCCTCGCCATCGAGTTCACGAGCAACGGCATCGATGGGTGGCTGGAGAATGGCGGACTCTCCCTGGTGTTGGAGTGGGGGGTGATCGCCGCGGGCGTGTTCCTCAGCAAGCGGGCCGTGGTCCGGGGCCGGGCCGACGCGGTCAAGCAGGAGAAGCAGGCCCAGCAACAGGCCAGTGCACGCAAGGACGAGTACGCCGAGTTCCTCCAGGAAGCCGAGCGCGAGGGCGAGAAGATTGCTCAGCGCGAGGCCGCGAAGGCGGAGGAGCAGGGCGCTCCCGTGCAGTCTCTTCCTGTGCCGGAGCAGGCCGTGGCGCCGGACGCTCCCACTGGGGAGACGCCCGAGCAGAAGCCCCCGGGTGAGTCGAAGGCTCCCGCTGCCTGAGCGTGCCGCTCTGGTGCGGAGCGGCTGTTGATGCGTCACTCCATGGTGCGGCGCTGGGGGCTACAGCACTCAAGCACGGTCGCCATGGGGGCGGAGCTGAAGTGCCGAGAGGGGCTGGAGAGCAGCACTCAGCGCACCGGCACTTCGCGGATGTCTACCTCGTCCAGGTTCAAGCGCCGTACGGCCTCCACGAAGCGCTCGGTGGCGATGATGACGGTCTCGAAGTCGCTCAGCCGGAACAAGTCCGTGTGCGCAGGCAGTGACACCGCATCGAGAATGGGCTCCTCTGGGAAGGCGAAGTCGTCCCAGCCACATTTGGGACACGGAGGGCGCCGATCAGGTGGTGTGCACTCCAGATGCAGCCGGCCGTGAGGCAGGACTTCCAGTTCCAACAACTCGGGGTGGTTCTTCTGGCGGAAGCGCAGCTCCGTCCGGAATCCGAGCAGGCCGCGCACCCCCTCGGCCTGCAACCTGTCCAGCGCCTCGCGGTGTACCAGCGGCATCTCGACGTAATGGAAGAACAACGGGCTGAAGGTGCCGGTGGCGGTGCCCACCAGCGGGCCGAATTTCGTGCCAGGGAGCAACTGGCCTCCGGGTGGCACGAGGGGCCGCACCAACTCACGTAATCGCACGAACTCGTCGAAGGGTTCCGGCCGGGGCTTCTCGTACTCGCCGCGTTCTGCAAGAGCGGACAGGTCTATGCCTGGATACGCCGTCATCCCTCCAGCCCACGTGGCTTTACATTCAGGGCAGCGAAGCCCGGGCAGGCTGCCCCATTTGTGTCTGGCACTGAGGTTGCCGGTGTACTTGGAGTTTCTGGGTGCTCGGAGCCGATAGAACTTCGTCATCTCGTCACCTGCCCCCACGCGCATACGGAATGATGGGACCCGTCAGTTCGAATTGGAAGACGAGCTCTCCGGCGTGGCGGTAGATTGCTTCAGGTGATGCATTGGGCCGGGCATCCTTGAAATCCCTCCAGGCTTGATTCCACAGGCCCCCCTTGGGCCCTCTGCTGTGAATGCGGATGTGGACATGCTCGGGGATGAGGAGGGTGTATTGATGAATGTCGGGCACTCCGCGCGCCTGGAACCACTCCCTGAGTTCCTGGGCCTGGGGAAAGATGTGGTGCCGTGCCCAACGTCCCGGGGGTAGGGCGAGTTGCGGCGGCTTGGGGTCGAAGTGCCGGTTGAAACGGAAGGTGAGGACGGGCCTGGTGTTTCGCGGCCATCCAATGGGGCGGCTCCTCCATCCACGAGGCGTGGATGAGGCTCCTGGAATGTAGAGCGGCCCCCCGCCCCGGGACGCCAGCAACACCTCCTGGCCGGACACCACCTCGTGACAACGGAAGAAGCCGCACTCCTCTCCTTCTTCCTGGCACAGCAGGACGAGGCTGCGCTCGTCCTCACAGCCTTCCTCCCAGGACGCCACCACCTCAGGCTCGGCTGTTGGGCCATTCTCCTGGACAGCGGGGCTCGAAGTGGCACACGCGGCGAGGACGCCCACCAGCAGCAGGCAGAGTGTTCGTGGTGTTCGCATGGCCCCTGGAGTCTACCAGCGAGTTGCTGGATGGCTCCTGGGAAGGTGGACGACTCAGCCGTGGACCACGCGCTGCACGCCGCGGCGTAGCAGGAGGTCCGGCAGCTTGAAGCGATGATCTCCCTTCAGCACCAGCCGCTCTCCCTCCACCGTGCCTGTACAGGCCAGCGCGCGCTGCAAGGCCTGGAGCCATTCCTGCAACTCAGTCGCGGGCAGGCCCAGCCCCTCCACCACCGTCACTTCCTTGCCTGCGCGGTCTGTCTCGAGCCGCACCACCGTGCGCTCGGGGCCTCCCTGAGGCGGAGTGTCGGGGAAGTCCTCCCGGCGCAGCTGGGGCTTCGTGGAGGGGAGGGTGTCACGCAAGCCCTCGAGCCTGGCGAACGGGTTGTTGAAGCCCTTTGCCTTCGAGTCCTGCTGCTGGCCACTGGAGTGCTTGTCCTTCTGCTTCGTCATAGGCGTCCCCGCGGAGGGCATCACATCCGCGCCGATCGTGCTCCGTCCCCATGGGCTGTTCAACCTTAGGGGGTCCGAGTGTCTAGAGGGCGTATCCAATACGGTTTCGGAGTGTTCTGCGGGTCGCTGCTCCTGTCCTGGGGGTTCTTCCTGCTCTCCTTCTGCCGCAAGGCCCGCTTCTTCCATCCCTCCGGGGTGGTCTATTCGGCCATGGCCTGGCCTGCTTCCTCGCTCTCCTCCGTTGCGAGCGTGGAGGTAGCCGAGCGTCTATCAGGCGCCGCGCTGGTCCGCTTTTCCGGGGGCTTGTTCAAGCAGAAGGGCAAGCGCGTGAAGAGGGACTCGCTCGGGTTGGGCGTGCGCTTCTACGGTCAGCCCGGGCCATGCCAGACCAATGCTCGCGGTGGGCAGGACCTCTTCCTGGTGTCCTTCCATTCCTTCGCGGCGATTGCCCGCGACATCAAGGCGACCGATTGCGGCGACTACCTGGCCAATACCTACTGGTCCATTACTCCTTATGAGGTGGAGGGGCTCGGTCGTGTCTCGCTGCGCATCACCGCATCCGGCTCGGGGGAGGGGACGGCGCGTAACGAGAGGCTCGAGGACGCTGTGCGGGCAGGGGAGGTCAGTCTGCGGCTCGAGATGGCTCCCTGGGGGACGGACGACTACCAGCCGCTCGCCGAGCTCCGCCTCGACAGGCGGATGGACCTGGAGGACGAGCTGCGCCTCACACCGCGCGCTTCGGGGGGCGGGCTGCGTCCGACGGGCTTCCTTCAGGGTCTGCGCGTGGCTCCCTATGCTGCCAGCCATCTGGCCCGGCGGCTTCGCAGGGAGACCCCCAGGCGAGCCAGCACCCCGGACACTTGGATCTCCATCCCCGACCTGAGTGCGAATCGTCGTCGAGACGTGAACGCATCGGCGGACCTCTCCTCTGGGGGCAAGCGCCAAGAGAAGGTGTTGGCCTGAGAGACCGCTTCCAGCTCCCTGCCTGCTTCGTTGCCCGGTGCTTCCCGGGTCCATAGCTTTCCAAGGCGGGCAGGCAGGGCGCCGGAGAGGGTTCCGCCGAGGGGGGCGCGGGAGAGTGCCATGCAGGGTGGCGATGAGACGGGTGACAGACCCATCGGCTGGCCGCCGGCGGCGTCTCGGCCTGATGAGCTTCTGAGGAGTGATGAACGTCGTGTGGAGCCCGGTGATTCGGACCTGGACGACTCCTTCCTACGGGAAGTGGCGCATGTTCCTGTGCCGCTGCGCAGGCCGGTTCCTGGGGAGCGGCTGGGAGGCCAGGACGGCCACCGGTTCAAGCTCCTCGAGGAGCTGGGCGCGGGCGCCATGGGTTGGGTCCTGAGCGCCTGGGACGAGCAGCTCCGGCGAGAGGTGGCCCTCAAGTTCCTCGTGCCGCGTGAGGAGCTGGCGGGCCTGGCGCTGGTGGAAGCCCGGGCCATCGCTCGGCTCGATCACGAGAACATCGTCCGCATCTTCGACGTCGCCGAGTGGGTCGGCCGCCCCGATGAGCCGCGCATGCCCTTCCTGGTGATGGAGCGCTTGGAGGGCGAGTCCCTTGCCCAACTGATGCAGCGGGAGCGGCCCAGTCCCCGGCGCACGCTGGAGATCATGATGTCCGTGGCCGCGGGCCTGGCTCACGCCCACGAGCACCACATCGTCCACCGCGATCTCAAGCCGAGCAACGTCATCATCACCCGCAAAGGAGTGGTGAAGCTGCTCGACTTCGGGCTGGCGTACCTGCTCGAGCCCAACACCGCGCTGGCTCCGCGCCTGCCCATGGCGGGCACGCCTCCCTACATGGCGCCGGAGCAGTGGCGGGGCGAGGCGTTGGACGAGCGCACCGACATCTGGGCCGCGGGTGTGCTGCTCTACGAGATGCTCACCGGAGAGCTGCCGTACGCGAGCGAGAACCTGGAGGCGTTGCGGGTCCGCGTGCTGTCGCCCGAGCCCGTGCCCTTGTTGCGCGAGCGCCACCCGGAGCTGCCCTGGGAGCTGGAGTCGCTGCTGGCCGTGATGCTGGCCAAGGATCCCTCCCGGCGGTTGTTGTCCGCGGCCGAGCTGCAGGAAGAGCTGCGCGAGCTGGAGGAGCACCTGCGCCCGGGGCGCAAGCAGCCGCGGCACGTGGCACCCCAGCGGCGGCATGTGACGCTGGTGGCGTGCAAGCTGGAGGGGCTCGCCAGCCTCGCGGCGGGGATGGATGCCGAGGACTTTGGTGAGTGGGAAGCGGCCTTTCATCGTGGCTTCTCCAAGGTCATCCAGCAGCATGGTGGCTTCGTCACCCTGTGCATGGGCGACGAGGCGTTGGCGTGCTTCGGCTATCCGGTGGCGCGCGAGGGAGACTCGGAGCGCGCCGTGCACGCGGGCATGATGCTGCTGCCCTCCATTCGTGAGGCGCTCGAGGAGCGGCTGCCGCTGCAGGAGCGGCCGGAGTTGACGGTGCAGGTGGGCATCCACACCAGCCTGGTGATGCTGGATGATCTGCCCCAGGAGCTGCGCGGGCGTACGCCCGGCATCCAGGGCGAGGCACCGAAGGTGGCGGCGTGGCTGGCGCTCCAGGCTGGGCCCGACGAGGTGGTGCTCAGCCGTGAGGCCCATGTGCTGGTGCAGCGCGCCTTCGAGACGGAGTCGCTCGGTGCCCGCTCCTACGAGGGGGCGCGCAGCGTCCGGGTATATCGCTTGGTGAGCGCGCGCCAGACGGTGTCCCGGTTCGATCGAACGCTGGCCGTGGGCGGAGGGCTCACGCCGCTGGTGGGGCGAGAGCGGGAGGTGGAGAAGTTGCTCGCGCACTGGGAGCGGGCGTGGGCAGGGGAGGGCGGCTTCGTGTTGCTCTCGGGTGAGGCGGGGGTGGGCAAGTCTCGCCTCATCCAGGAGGTGCGCGGGCGGATCGACCGGGAGCAGGCGCTGACGTTGCGGTTGCAGTGCTGGTCCCAGTTCTCCACCAGCGCCTTCCATCCTCTCATCGAGGCGTTGCAGCGGCTGTGGCTCTCTCCAGAGCTCTCTCCGCAGGAGAACCTGCGCGTGCTGGAGGAGTGGTTGGCTCCCTGGGAGCTGAATCCCGTGCAGGTGCGCCTGCTGAGCTCGCTGCTGTCCCTGCCAGTGGAGGAGAACTCTCCGCACCTGCGGTTCACCCCGGAGCGGCAGATGGAGGAGCTGTTGGGCGCGCTGGGCACGCTGCTGCTGCGGGTGGCCGCGGTGCACCCCGTGCTCCTGGTGGTGGAGGATCTGCATTGGGCGGACCCCTCCACGCTGCGGCTGTTGGGTGCGCTGATGGAGCAGCTGGCCTCGGCGCGCGTCCTCGGCGTCCTCAGTGCCCGCCCCGAGTTCCGATCGCCCTGGCCCGTGCGGCCCGGATTCCACACGATCACGCTGGAGCGGATGCCCGCGGAGTGCACCGCGCGCCTGGTGAGGGAAGTAGCCCGGGGCCGGACGCTGCCCGAGTCGGTGATGGAGCAGCTGGTGGTGCGCACGGACGGCATTCCCCTCTTCGCCGAGGAGATGACGCGCATGCTGCTGGAAGGCGGGGCGGTGGCGTCCATTCCCGTCACCCTCCAGGAGCTGCTGCTGGCTCGATTGGACACGCTCCCGCGCCGTCAGAAGGAGCTGGCGTGGTGGTGCGCTGTGCTGGGCCGTGACTTCACGCGCGAGGTGCTCGTCACCGTGACAGGCCTGGGCGAGGCCGCGCTCCGCAGGGACCTGGCGGGACTGGTGTCGGCGGGGTTGCTGGAGCGCTCCGACGAGCCTTCCGGGCCCAGCTACCATTTCCGGCACGCACTCATCCAGGAGGCGGCGTACCAATCCCAGAGCCGCGGGTTGCGGCGCGAGCACCACCGGCGCATCGCGCTCGCCCTGGTGGCGGACTTCCCTGGCATGGTGGAGCACCGACCCGAGCTGCTCGCCCATCATTATACGGAGGCCGGGGAGCTGAAGCCGGCCATCCGTGCCTGGAAGCAGGCCGGCCTCCGCGCCAGCCTGCGCTACGCCAACCAGGAGGCCGTGAGCCACCTCACCCATGCGCTGAAGCTGCTGCGGAGCCTTCCGGACGCTGCGTCGCTCCTTCTCGATGAGCTGCAACTGCTCCTCGCGCTGGGCCTTCCGCTGGTGCAGGTACAGGGCTACCACTCGCCTGAGGTGGCCCGGCTGTATGAGCGCGTCCGGGAGCTCTTGCGAGAGCTGGGCGAGAGCCCGTCCCTGCTCGAGCTCTCCTATTGGGGCGTCTCCGCCTACTACTTCACCCAGATGAAGTTCCGGGAGGCGCATGAGCTCAACGAGCTGCTGGTGAACCTGGGCCGGCGCTACTCCAACCAGGAGCTGCTGGTGGTGGGGCACCGGTGGATGGCCTTGGACTACTTCACCTGGGGTGACATGCCCACGGCCCTTGCTCACATTGAACAGGCCCTGGCGCATTCCGAAGAGCCCACCCTCGAGCATCATCGAGCCCTCGCCTTGAAGCTGGTGGTGAACCCGCGCGCGACGGCCCTCGCCTTCAGCTCCGTCATCCATTCAGCGCTCGACGAGTTGGACGTGGCCCGGAGCCATGCCCACGAGGCGCTGGAGCTGGCCCGGAACCTGGGCCATCCCCATACGTGTGCCCTCGTGCTCACCTACGCGGCCGTTGGCGCGCAGATCCGCCGCGAGCCCCGGAGCGCCCTGGAGTGGGCCGAGCAGTGCGTCGCGCTGGCGAGCGAGCACCGCTTCCGGCTCTGGTTGTGGTGGTCCACGATTTTGAAGAGCTGGGCCCTGGCCGAGCTGGGGCAGGCCGAGGAGGGACTGGGGCTCATGCGCCGGGCGCTCGAGGAGTGGGAGCGCTCGGGCTTCGTGACCGGCACGCTGCACAACTCCGCCATGCTCGCGGACATCTACCTGACGCTGGGGCGGGCCGAGGAGGGACTGGCCGCCATCGAGCACGCGCTGACGCCCGAGAAGCTCCGCGCGGGGGAGACGAGCTTCGAGGCCTATGCTCACCTGGTGCGCGCCCAGCTCCTGGCCCTGAGGGGCCGAGCGCCGGAGGCCCGGGAGGAGTTCCTCCGCGTCCTGGAGATCGCTCACAAGCAGGGCGCCCGTATCTACGCGCGGCGCGTCCTGACGGAGTGGGGCCGGTGGCTCGAGCGGCCAGAGATGCAGCTCGACGAGTCGCTCCCGTATCCCTGAGAGCCGGTTTCCTCCAGACGGCTCCCATTCGGCTTCAGGTGAAGCGTCGATCTCGCCAGGGAGGCTCTTGGTGAGGACGCGGGCCTCATGGCCCGGTTACTGGTCATGGAGTGAACAGCCGGCGGAGATCGAGGCGGCTCCTGAGCGGGAATCACCTGGTTACAATGCGATATGGCGCTCGGCCGAGCGCCAGATAGGAAGGACGGAGAATGACCTTGGCCATGGCCCTGCCTACGCAAGAGAAGGGCCTCGGCTGGCGGCGCCACAGGACGGCGCTTCTCTTGCTCGTGTTTCTTGTCCCCGTGGCGCTGGCGGCCTGGTGGACCCTGAGGAGGATCGAGCTGCTCCACCGCCAGCACCTCCAGGATGCGCTGACAGCGGTGGTTGCCGTCTCTCACGAAGGGCTCCAGCTCTGGGCCGAGGACAAGAAGGCGGACGTCGCGTCCTGGGCCCAATCCGAGCACCTGCGCCAGGCCGTGGTGGCCCAACTGGAGGTCCCGCGGACAGCCGAGTCCCTGAAGTCCAGCCCGCCCACAGAGCGGATCCGGCGGCTTCTCCTCCCGTTGGTGCGACTCCATGAGTACTCCGGCTACGTCGTGCTTGCGCCGGACGGGACGGCGATCGCCTCGGACCTCGACGCCGCCATCGGGCTGAAGACGATGCTCATGCTCGACCCCGCCTTGGTCGAGGCGGCACTCAGGGGAGAGCCTCAGATCGGCTCCCCCCACCGTTCGATGATTCCCCTCCGCACTGTCACCGGGTCGCGCCAGGAGCAGCCGACCCAGTTCGTCGCGGCCCCCGTCCGCGGGAGCGAGGGCTCGGTCGTCGCGGTCCTGGTGTTCCGGTTGGCCCCCGAGCGGGACCTCACCCGGGTCGTCCAACTGGGCCGCTTCGGTCGAACCGGGGAGACCTACGCCTTCAACCGGCGCGCGCAGATGGTCACCAGCAGCCGCTTCGAGGACGAGATGCGGGCGGTGGGTCTGCTCCGCCCAGGCGAGAACTCCATCCTGAACATCGAGCTGCGCGATCCCGAGACCGACCTCACGGAGGGGGGGGGCCGACCCGGCCCAGGGCTCACCAGCCGCTCACGCTGATGGCCGACAGCGCGCTCTCCGGCGGTACCGGCAGCAACATCACAGGCTACCGCGACTATCGCGGAGTGCGGGTCGTGGGGGCGTGGAGCTGGGACGACAGCCTCGGGATGGGGCTGGCGACAGAGGTCGATACCGCGGAGGCTTTTCAACCCTTGCGCCACACCCAGGTACTGGTTCTCGGGCTGCTCGGGATTGTCGTCGGCGGTGCGCTGGTGCTGGCATGGTTCCTCGACCGTCGGGCCCAGGCGCTTCACGACGCGCTGACGCTGCGCGACGACTTTCTCACGCTGGCCTCTCATGAGCTGAAGACGCCCCTGACAGTGCTCCAGCTGACCACCCAACGCCTGGCGGCGGCTGTCACCAGGTCTGGGCAGAAGCTCTCTCTCGAGAAGCAGGAGGAGCTGATGGCCACCCTCCTTCACCACGTGCGGAGGCTGAACAAGCTGCTGGAGTCCATGTTCGACGTGGCACAGTTCCGGAATGAAGGACTCATGCTCCAGCTCGAGCCTGTCGTCCTCTCCGAGGTGGTGCAATCGGCGCTCCGACAGCTCCGGACGGAGATTGCCGAGAGCGGGTCGGAGATCACGATGACCGCCTCCGAGGATGTCACCGGCCTGTGGGACCGGGCCCGGATCGAGCAGGTGGTGGTGTGCCTGCTCTCCAACGCGCTCAAGTTTGGCGAGGGCAAGCCCGTCGAGGTGGTCCTCAAGCGAGGTGTCGCAACCATCCGGCTGTCCGTCCGGGACCACGGCATCGGGATCAAGCCGGAGGCCCAGGTGCTCATCTTCGAGCGGTTTGGCCACGCCGTGTCCTCGCGGCACTTCGGAGGCCTCGGACTCAGCCTCTTCCGGGTTCGGCGGATCGTCGAGGCCCACGGTGGCCAGCTCCGGGTCGAGAGTGCTCCCGGAGCCGGGGCGAAGTTCATCGTGGAGCTTCCCATCCGCCCACGCCGCGCCGGGGGCAGCACGGGGGGGCGGGCGCTCCATCAGCCGCAGTCACTCAAGGAGCCAGGTGAAGTCATGGAGAGCCGCGCCCCGAGACCGTCATGAGCTGATGTAGGGTAGGCCACCCACTGCCTTGGGCGTGAACATCCATGACCTCCACCACCGTGGCCTCGGCCCCCGCTGAATCCAGCGCGCTCCGCATCGCTGGATACCGGACCTTCCTCATCACGTTCATGTTGGCGATGATGGCCGACAACATCGAGCACGTGATCAGCTACTGGGTGGCGTTCCAGAAGTTCCGCTCGGCGGCGCTGGGTGGGTTCGCGGTGGTGTCCCACTGGCTGCCCTTCTTGGTGTTCTCGGTGCCGGTGGGCGCGCTCAATGACCGGTTCGATTCCCGGCGCCTCATCCAGGCCGGCATGGTGCTCTTCATCATTGCCTCCTTGGGGTGGGGGTACTTCTTCGTCACGGACTCCTTGCAGCTGTGGCACGCGATGGTCCTCCTCACGATCCACGGCTGCGCGGGTGTCCTTTGGGGCACCTCCAGCCAGATGTTGCTCTACGACATCGTGGGCCCGGGCCACCTGCCCAGCGCGGTGCGCCTGAACGCGACGGCCCGTTACCTCGGGGTCCTGGTGGGCCCCGGCGTGGGCAGCATCATCATGCAGACGCTCGGGCCTACCCGGGGCATCTTCGTCAACACGCTGTTCTATCTGCCCCTCGTGTTCTGGCTGGTGAGCGCACCCTTTGGCCGGCACTTTCGCGGGGCGACGGCGGGCGCCAAGCGGGCCGTCCGGGGCATCTCCGACATCGTCCAAACCATCCGCGACGTGCGCGGGATGCCCGTGGTTGGGGGCATGGTGTTGCTGGCGGGGGCGGCCTCCTTCTTCATCGGCAACAGCTACCATGCGCAGATGCCGGGCTTCGCCCATGATCTGGGCCATGGAGACCCTGGCATGGCCTATACGGTCCTGCTGGGAGCGGATGCGGCCGGTGCGCTGCTCGCGGGCATCCTGCTCGAGACGCGCGGGACCTGGCTGCCGACGGCGCCCTCTTCCGCGTTGAAGATTGCCTTCCTGTGGGGATGCTCGCTCTTCACGTTTTCGTTCATGAACTCGTATGCGGCGGCGATCTGCGTGCTGTTCCTGGCCGGGTTCCTCGAGCTCTCCTTCAGCAGCATGACCCAGGCGCTCGTGCAGCTGAACGCGCCGGACACCATCCGGGGCCGTGTCCTGGGGCTCTTCAGCATGTCGGCCTCTGGCCTGCGGGCGTTCAGCGGCGTGACCGTGGGGCTCCTGGGGAGCGTGACCAACACCCACGTGTCGCTCGCTCTGTCCGCCCTGGCCTTCGTGACGGTGGCCGGCCTGCTGCTTCTCCGCCGGCCCCCGCAGGATGCATAGGCGGTGGAGGCGTCATGACGGCTGACGGTCCCGGAACGCTCTGGGGGCCGCGCGGCACTGGCCGCGCACCTTGTCCGGAGTGGTGCCCGTCATCCTCCGGACACTCGCTCCATCTCCCCCGGGGTGGGCGCGTAGGCGCTCCCCTCGCGGGCTGTCGATTCCCGGGACCCGGGATGGGTCGGAGTGGAAAAACAAGAGCCCTGGAATTTCAGCAGAGGTCCGTGCCAGTCCCGCCTCTCGCCCGGAGGTCCCCGGAACGGATTGGGCGCACGAAACGGGTATACTCCAGGGCGCCATCAACCCGCCCGCCAAGATACCCCCGGAAGGGTTCCTCGCCGTGTGACCTCCAGCACCAAGCCTCAATGTCCATGCATCTCTCCATCACCAGCATAGGACTGCTCTCGTCTGTGGGGCACGATGCGACGACAGCCTGTGCCTCCATCCGGGCGGGCATCACCCGCCCCCGGGCGCTGTCCTACTTCCGGGTTCTCGACGAGGAAGCCCAGGACACTGTGCCGCTGATGGGGCATCCGCTGGAAGGTTTCGCCAACGGCTTCATCTGCTTGGCTTCTGGCTACGGGTCGCCCGGGCCTGCCTGGAAGATCTGCGATTCCATGGCGGTCTGCCCGGTCTGGAGGACGCCACCTTCTGGCGACGGACAGGCCTCGTGGTGGCGCTGCCCACCTGGGATGCCCAGAGGTATCAAGAAGTCCCCAGCCCCTGGCGCGGGAACGACATCATGGGAGCGCTCTTCCTGGAGCGGCTGAAGAGTGGGGCGCCCTGGTTCTTCGATCCGCACCACCTCAAGGTGCTCCACCGGGGACACGTGGGCTGCGCGGCGGCACTCGAACTCGCTCGGCAGTGGATTGACGGCGGTCTGGACCGCGTCGTGGTGCTCGCCATCGATTCCTACTTGGACCCCTTCACACTTGAGTGGCTGGAGCAGCGACGCCGGCTGAAGACAAGCGAGCGCCCGGTGGGGCTGATGCCCGGGGAGGCCGGTGCGGCGGTGCTGGTGGAGTCCCGAAGTTCGGCGGTGCGACGTGGAACGCGAGTACAGGCATGGATCCGCGCCGTCACTACGGGACAGGAGCCACGACACCTCTTCCAGGACAAGCCGAACTCGGGCGAGGCGTTGGCCACCGTCACGGCGGCTTGCCTCGACGCTGCGGCCTCGAACACACCCTTCCGTGGGGATGTTGTCGTGGACCTGAATGGTGAAGAATGGCGGGCGCGGGAGTGGGGAAATGCCCGGGTCAGGATTGCGCCGCGACTCGACGGCGCTTTGAAATGGGTCCTTCCCGCCGCTTCGATAGGGGACGTGGGCGCAGCCAGCGGTGCGGTTGGGCTGTGCGTGGCGATCCGCTCGCTGGTGCGCCGCTATGCAACGGGCCGTAGAGTGCTCGTCGTCTCCAGTTCGGAGTGGGGCGACGTGGGCGCCATCCTGGTCGCAGGAGAGGAGTAGTCATGCCAGACGCATCGGAAGAGCAACACCTCAAGGATGTAGCGGCGAAATTCCATGAAGGAACCGCGGACACATCCGTGGGCAAGTGCCTCAACCGCCATGTTTCCGTCTGGAAGGCCCACTCTTGCTCGCACCGCTGGCAGGCATGGCTTCACGCCACCGATGATAAAGCGCTGTACGACTGGCCGAAGTACAAGCGTTTCGCCGACAACAACCAGCAGATTCGCACCGACGCGAAGCCGAACTACACGACCAGCGACAAGTTTGGAAATAAAACGGTCTGGCCTGTCTACCCGGCCTTCTACAAGGAGTTCCTCGACGCGCCCAAGCCATACGAGTGGGACGTCGCGCAGTTCGGCAACTTCCGTCACAGCTGCGTGGTGCCCTATTACCACAACGCGCATCACATCGTGACCAACTCTGAGCTGCGCAACGCCATCAACCGGCTCACAGCGAAGTTCGAAGGGCGGGTGCCCGATGCCAACGCCTTCGTCCGTGGCGGGCTGCTGATGGTCGGCTACAACCTCAACCACAAAATCAACATGATCGTCGTCCCCATGGATAAGGCCATCGCGGACGAGCTTGGCCTGCCGCGTCACCTGAACGAGGTGACGGATCGCTCGCACCCCACCTACTCCCTGCAGATCAAGGACGAGTTGGAGGACATCATGAACGACTATGCCAAGACGCTGGAGGAGGTTGCCAACGCGGGCCTGGACCATGTGATGCCCAACTACTCGCTCTCCAAGGCAAAGCTGGAGGCGCTGTCGAAGAGCATCTACGCGAAGATCACCGCCAACGTTCGGCCCCCCGGATACGATGGCACCCTCAACACCGTGCTCGGCCCCCGCAAGAAGCCAGCAACGCCGCGCGTGCTCGGCAAGCGCAAGGCCACGTAAGGTTCTGGACTTCCGATGAATTACTTCCTGATTGAGACCCTGGGCGACACGAACGACAGCTCGCTCTGCCTGCTCGACAGCGAGCCTGAGGGCATGGGGCTGGAGAGCTACTACCTCGCCATAGGCAAGAGGGCTGCCCCGTTCTTTCCCGCGGATGCAAAGCTACACATGAGCGAGGAGTACCCGGGCCTGGATACCGGCTCGCTGATCGGCAACGTCAAACGCTTCCTCATCGTCGATGGGAAGACCCGGGAGATCTTCGCCCGCCTGTGCGAGGGGTTGGAGATCGAATACCTGCCTTTCACCCTCTACAATCACAAGGGCCGGGTGCACTCGCGCGACTACTGGTTCGTCAACCCCATCGGGACCTTCGACTGCTTGGATTTCGACGCGAGCCAGATCGAGTACCTCGGCCAGGACATCGTCCGGATCCACGAGCGCGTACTCTCACCCCGGAAGCTGAAGGGGGCACCAGATCTGTTCCGCATCGACAGGGACCCGCAGCGGTACGTCATAAGCGAGCGCATGGTGGATGCCCTGGAGGAATCGAACCCCACCAACATCCTGGTCACGGAGATACCGCAGTCTGGCCAGACCTGACCATCCAAGGGGAGAGCCTCCATGACCTCGAAGTTCCTCCCAGTGTTCGCGAAGAACGCCTTGATCGAAGCGCATCAGGGACTTCCCTCCCTGCTCGACGGCTCCGCGACAGAGGGAGACGTCCTTGGGGTATGCCGGTGCTTCCGTCGACGGGGCCTCTGCGAACTGCTGCTCGACGGCGCTCCCAACCGCCTCCACCGCTTCCTGGCCATGAGCGGCCAGACGTACCTGCATTTCCTCCAGCGCGCCACGCCTGCAACAAGGCACACCAGCAAGGCCGCTCCCTTCTTCGATGCGCTAGCGAGCATGGACTTCGACACCGCTCGCTACATGGCCCTGGCCGGCTCCGCGCCCTTCAACCCCAAGCGGGAGTACGAGGAAGACTTTCTCTACGTCCTGCGTCTCATGGACCTTGTTGCGGCAAGGGCGGGGGACCCATGCACTCGGGCTCGCCACGCAGCTCTCGCCGCGGAGACGGACGATGCACGGTGGAACCTCATCGAGGCACTTGAGCAGGGGGACTCGTAGCGGTTCAACGACGCCCTGGCCCGGATGCTCCAGGAGGAAGGGGCCCGGTGGCGCAGGCTCCAGGACAAAGGCGCCGCGCGCGACGAGGAGGCCGCCACCGAGGCGCATGTGTGTGTCGAGGGGCTGGCCCTGGCGTGGTTGGCTGGACAGCGCGGACTGAGGACACTGTCCGACTACCCGGCAGTCCCGTCTCTTGCCCGAGTCCCGTCCACGCGACGTCCGGACGCGGAGCTCTGGAAGGACCCGATGCGCTGGTAGGGGGGCACTTCCCGCAACGCGCCATTCTTCAGGCCAGTCTTGACCTCTCTGCTCCAGCTCAACTCGGGGTCGATGCCAACCTGGAGGAGGAGCGCTCAGGCACTAGCGCCAACAACAAGCGCATTCGGGAGAGCGTGCATAACGCCACCGCCTGCGTCTCCAACCGAACCCCGGGGCCCTCCCTTTGCTGGTCGCGCGAGTTGCCTCATGCTCCGCGAGGATGCGCTCGACGACCTGCTTCACCGAGACGCCGCCGCGCCGCACGATGACTCCCGCCCGTGGTACGAGCACACCGTCGCCATCGACTTCCACCGCCAGCACTCCGGCTTCGAGGGACTAGAACTCGCGTGTTCCCTCTCGTTCCATGGCGACATCGAAGGAATCTGCGAGAGCAGCGCGGGCGCATCGTCCAGCTTCAAGCCGGAGCTGTGATGGACGCGTGCGTAGCGCTCCCGCTTCGCCTCGGCCGCTAGGGGCTTGGCGTGGGAATGAGCGCTTGAGAGCCCCGGTGCTCATGGCACTCGGCGTCCCACCAGGCGCGTGAGGATGTCCTGGAACTCGTCGCGGCCGATGTCGAGGCGCTCGACGACGTACCCGTAGAGCATGGCCGTCGGTACGGAGCGGCCCCCTCGCTCGCGCTCCAGTTCGTGCAGCGTGTGGAGGATGATGCGCTCGGCTCGGGTGAGTCCGTCTCGTACGTCGGGGATGTAATCGTGTGGGTCGCGGCCAGCCACTTGCCTGCTCTCCTGTCCTCCGAGCCTACGTCAGCCCCCAGCCTTGAGCGCCTGCTCCTTTACCGGGCGGGGCTGGCCTGTCTTCCCTTGCTTCCGGGGTGGCCAATTCTCCACACCTCGGGTCAAAATGTGGGCGCACACAGGGAAGAGTGAATGGCGGACAGCCCGATCGACGACAGCATCTGCCCCGAGGAAGGCGCCGTACGCGAGGCCTTGGCGGGACGGTTTCCGGAGGCGGAGGTCGCGCGGGTGCTCGCGCATGCGGAGAAGTGCCCCTCGTGCGGCCTCCTGCTGGTGCGCAGTGGCACGTTCTCCTCCTCGGAGGACGTTCC
The DNA here is from genome assembly GCF_026626635.1 of Archangium lansingense. GTDB lineage: Bacteria > Myxococcota > Myxococcia > Myxococcales > Myxococcaceae > Archangium > Archangium lansingense. The sequence goes on along the minus strand of NZ_JAPNKA010000001.1, from coordinate 9,460,959 downwards.
CACCAACGTGGTGGCCTCGCCGACCCCGCTGGCTGAGAGCCCTCCCGAGGAGGTGCTCCCGCGCGGTGCCACGGTGGGCCGCTACATGGTGCTGGAGAAGCTGGGGTCCGGCGGCATGGGCGTGGTGTACGCCGCGTATGACCCCGAGCTGGATCGCAAGCTCGCCCTCAAGCTGCTCCACCCGGGGTCGGACCAGGTGGAGAAGAGCGGTGGTCAGGCCCGCCTCATGCGCGAGGCTCAGGCGCTGGCGCGTTTGTCTCACCCTCACGTCATCTCCATCTTCGACGTGGGGACCTGGGGCGAGCGCGTCTTCCTCGCCATGGAGCTGGTGGAGGGGCCCTCGCTGCGCGACTGGCTCAAGCAGGGGCCTCGCTCCTTGCGCGAGGTGGTGGAGGTCTTCACTGCCGCCGGACGGGGGCTCGCGGCCGCACACGCCGCGGGGCTGGTGCACCGCGACTTCAAGCCGGACAACGTGCTGCTGGGCAAGGACGGACGGGTGCGCGTGCTGGACTTCGGTCTGGCCCGGCAGACCTCGACCCCCCTGGAGCCCATGTCTCCGCCCGTCGAGATGCCCCTGCCCGAGCGGGGCAGCTCGCCGCTGGACACGCCCCTCACCCGGGTGGGCCTCGTCATCGGCACGCCGGCCTACATGGCGCCGGAGCTCTACAGCGGCGGCGTCCTCGACGCGCGCTCGGACCAGTTCAGCTACTGCGTGTCCCTCTACGAGGCTCTCTACGGGGAGCGGCCCCATGGCAGGACTCCAGGCCCGCCCTCCACCTGGCGCACCCCGGAGCCGCCTCGGGACGGACGAGTGCCCGCCAGCCTGCGGCGCCTCGTGCTGCGAGGGTTGGATCCCAAGCCCGAGCATCGCTTCCCCTCCATGGAGGCGCTCCTCGAGGCGCTCGGCCAGGCGCTGCCCATGCGCCAACGCTACTGGCTGGTGGCCGCCGGCAGTCTCCTCTTGCTCTCGCTGGGCGTGGGGCTGCCCCTTCAGCATCGGGCTCAGGCGGAGCAGCCCTGTCGGGGCGGGGCTCGCCGCTTGGAGGGGCTGTGGGACACCGCTCGCAAGGAGGCGCTCGGCCAGATCTTCCGCGCCACCGGCAGGCCCAACGCAGACGAGTCCTGGACGCGCACGGCACAGGTGCTGGACACCTACTCGCAGGACTGGGTGTCCATGCATGCCGAGGCTTGCGAGGCCACCCGTGTCCGGGGCGAGCAGTCCGACGAGGTGCTCTCTCTGCGCATGGCCTGTCTGGAGCGGCGGCTGCACGCGCTCCAGGCTCTTACTGAGGTGTACTCAATCGCCGACGCAGCCCTGGTGGACCAGGCCGCGAAGGCCGCCCACGCGCTGCCCCCGCTGAATGGGTGCGCCAATGTCGAGGCGCTGCGAGCCACCGTTCTCCCGCCGGAGGACCTGGCCACCCGGGAGAAGGTGGAGCAGCTCCGCTTCCGGTTCGCGGAGGCACGGGCTCTCTTTGACAGCGGCCAGTTCAAGCTCGCCCTGGAGCGCATCCGCACGCTCGCCGACGAGGCCGTGGCCTTGCGCTATCGCCCGCTGCAGGCCGAGGTGCTCGAGCTGCGCGGCGCCCTGGAGGAGAAGGCCGGGGACCTCACGGGCTCCGAGGCCACGCTCCGGCAGGCGGTATGGGCCGCGGAGGCCGGCCGCCATGACGAGGTCATCGCTTCAGCCTCGGCCCGCCTGGTGCGCTCGGGGATGCTCCAGACGGAGTTCGAGCAGGGCCGCGAGTGGGCCGAGCACACCCGCGCGGTGCTCGAGCGCATGGGTGGAGATGACCGCATCGAGGCCTTCGTCACCAACGCACTGGGGGCCATCCTCCTGCGCGAGGACAAGCCGGCGGAGTCCGAGGCGCACTTCCGCCAGGTGGTGGCCCTGCGCCAGAAGGTCTACTCGCCCGAGCACCCGGAGGTGGCGGCGGGCCTCAACAACCTGGGGGCAGTGCTCGTCAAGTCGGGGCGGCTGGACGAGGCGCGCAAGGAACTGGAACGGGCGCGAGACATCTACCAGAAGGCGCTCGGCCCCAATCACCCGGAGACGGGCAATGTGTTGCACAACCTGGGGCAGCTCGCGCTGAAAACCGCGGACGACGCGTCGGCCAGGACCTTCTACGAAGGGGCCCTCGCGGTGCGCGAGCTGGGGCTGGGTCGGGAGCACCCGGATGTGGCCATGACGATGGACTCGTTGGGGTCCACACACTGCAACCTGCGTGAGTACGCGCCGTGCCTCTCTATGTACGAGCGGGCCCTGGCCATCCGGAAGAAGGTCTTCGGGCCCGAGCACCCGGATGTCGCCAACAGCCTGGTGAGTGTGGGGACCGCCCTGAATGGGCTGGGCAGGAACGACGAGGCCCTGAACCACTTTCGGCAGGCGCTGCGCATGGTGGAGACCTTGCCGGAGCACAGCGCACCTGATCTCTTCTATCCCCTCCTGGGAATCGCGGAGACGCTGAAGGAGCAGGGCAAGCGCGCCGAGGCGCTGGCCCACTACCAGCGGGCGCTCGCCCTGGCGGAGAAGGAGCTGGGCAAGGACTCCAGCGAGAGTGGTTCCGCGCTGGAGGGACTGGCGGGCCTGTCCCGGGAGGCGGGGCAACACCGGCAGGCGTTGGAGCAATACCAGCGGGTCCTGGCCGCCTATGAGACCGAGGTTCCGCCGGGTCATCCGGATCTGTTCGAGCCGCTGGCCGGCATCGGCAGGTGCCAGCTGGCGTTGAACGCTCCGGCCCAGGCGGTGGCTCCGCTGGAGCGGGCAGTGGTGCTGGTGGGCTCCCCGCGCATTGCTCCGGAGACGGCGGCGGACGTCCGCTTCCTCCTGGCCCGGGCCCTCTGGGACTCGGGGACGGGCCGCGAGCGCGCGCGGGAGCTGGCCACCCGGGCGCAGGAGGTGCTCCTCCAGGCGCACAAGGCTTCCGAGGCGGCCCAGGTGACGGCCTGGCTGGAGTCCCACGGCGGCCGGTAGAGGAGGGCGGGGGGCTCTCCAGACGCCCGGTACGCCTGGCTGCCCTCCCTACGGGACTGCGGGATTGACAGCGCATCCGTTAAAACGGATATTGCGCCTGTCCGTTACGGCGGACATGGTTCCGCTATCGGAGAACCCACCCGTTATGAGCTCGGCAGCCGAAGTGATCAATCTCGATGAGTTCCGGAAGCGGCGTGAGTCCAGGCCTTCGTCGACTCGGTCGCCCGCCCCCATGAGCCTCTGGACGCCGGTGTGGGTGTGGGTCATGGTCTGGCCCACGTGAAATCGGTCCGGGAAAACACTCCTCCCACGGGGGAGGACACAGAAGAGACGGCCCCCGCCGTGAAGGCTCGGGGTCGGAAGAAGGAGCAGGGGGCCAAGAAGGCAGAGGCTCCCCCGCCCGAGGCCCCGTCCTCCGAGGAGCAGTGGGCCTACGAGGTGGCGCATGCGGATGCGTCGACGGACCTGGCGCCCATCGTCGGCCGGAACCTGCGCCGCCTGCGCACCCAGCGGGGCCTGTCCCTGGAGCGGCTCGCCAAGGCGTCCGGGGTGAGCCGGGCCATGCTCGGGCAGATCGAGCTGGGGCAGAGCGCGCCCACCATCAACGTCATCTGGAAGATTGCTCGGGCGCTGGGCATCCCGTTCTCGGCGCTGATCAGCACCACGGCCCAGAGCGGCACGCGGGTGATGCGGACGAACCAGTCCAAGCGGCTGGCCTCCCATGATGGGAGCTTCAGCTCGCGAGCGCTCTTCCCATTCGACGAGCCCCGGCGCGTGGAGTTCTACGAGCTGCGGCTGGCCGCGCACGCGGAGGAGCGGGCGGATGCGCACCCACCGGGGACGCTGGAGAACCTGGTGGTGACGGCGGGCACGGTGGAGATCGACCGGGGCGACGAGCACCACGTACTGGGCACGGGAGACGCCATCCTGTTCGAGGCGGACGTGGCGCACGTCTACCGCAACCCGGGCAACACGGAAGCGGTGATGTACCTGGTGATGACGTACGCGGAGACGGTCGGCTAGCGGCCCTGAGCTGAGTCCCAAGACACGAAGAGCCGGCGGGCCCCTGGGGCTCTCGCCGGCTCTCGTGCTTCAGGCCCTCGAGGGCCCGGGTGCTACTTCGCGGTGGCCATCATCATGGGCATGCCGTTGCACATCATCATCATCGGCATCCCCATGGCCATCATGGAGTTCATCGCGTCACAGCACTCCTTCATCATCTCCATCTGACCGGCGTCCATGGGCATCATCCGGCACATCATGCCGTCCTTGCCCATCTCACAGGTCATCTTGGCCATCATCGGCATGCGCATCATCATGGGCATCATCATGGGCATGCCGCCCATCATGGGGTTCATGCCCATCATGCCGCCCATCATGGGGTTCATGCCCATCATGGGCATCATGCCGCCCATCATCATGGGGTTCATGCCGCCCATCATCGGCATGGGCATCATGTTGCCGCCCATCATCATGGGGTTCATGCCGCCCATCATCATGGGGTTCATGCCGCCCATCATCATGGGGTTCATTCCGCCCATCATCATGGGGTTCATGCCCATCATGGGGTTCATTCCGGGCTGCATCGGCATGTTCATCTGGGAGGCAGGCGTCATGGTTTGTCCTCGTTCGGGTGTGACTGGGAGTGTTGCTTCGCGGCCGGGACACTAGAGAGAGGGGTCTCCATCGACAACGCGGTGAGGCTTTTTCATCCAGTGAAACGGAGGTGCCGCTCCAAGGGGCGGAGGAAGCGTGTCCGGCAGCGAGCAGTGCCCGGCACGGATGTGCACTCCCGGTCAGGAGCCTCCCCCCGAGAAGGCCGTCCCGGAAGTGCGCTAGAACGTGCTCCATGAGCGCAGATCCGCGAGAGGAGGGGCCGGGCTCCTTCCCACCCACGCGCTGGACCCTCATCCGGTCGGCACGGGCCTCGCCGGAGGCTCGCCGCGCGGCGCTCGAGTCGCTGCTGCGCACCTACTGGCGGCCGCTCTACGTCTTCATGCGCCGCCAGGGGTTGGATGCCGAGCCCGCGAGGGACGCAGTGCAGGACCTGCTCGTGCGGCTGCTGGAGCACGAATTCCTCGAGCGGCTGAGCCCAGAGAAGGGTCGGCTGCGGGGCTACCTGCTGACTGCCGCGCGTAACCACCTCGTTCACCGGCACGAGCGCGAGAGTGCCGCCCGGCGCGGAGGGGGGGCGGTGCCCATGCCGCTGGACTTCGAGCTGGCTGAGCGCATTGCCTCCGAGGACGCACAGGGCCCGGACGAGGCCTTCGAGCGGGAGTGGGCGGCGAGCGTCATGGAGCGGGCCCTGGAGCGGCTGAAGGCGGAGTTCGACAGCGGGGCGCGCAAAGGCCCCTTCGCCCTGGTGCTCCAGTTCTTCCGTCCCGGCGAGCCGCCGAGCTACCGGGAGGCGGCGGAGGCACATGGCATGTCGCTGCCGCAGCTCAAGACGTTCCTCCACCGGGCACGGGTGCGCTACCGCGAGCTGGTGCGCGAGGAGGTGGCGGACACGGTGGGCGGGCCCGAGGAGGCGGAGACCGAGCTGGCCGAGCTGCTCCGGGTGCTGAAGCGATGAGTGCGGAGGCGATGAGTGCCCGCTGCTCGCGCTGCGGGACGCCCGTGTCCGGAGGGCGCCTGTCGGTGTGCCCGGGCTGCCTGCTGGACGAGGGTGTGGAGGATCCAGGGCGTATCGGCTCGCTGGAGCTGGAGGAGGAGATCGGCCGGGGCGGCATGGGCCGTGTCTTCCGTGCGCGCCACGTGCGGTTGGATCGGCCGGTAGCGGTGAAGTTCCTCGTGGGGGAGGTGGCCTCCAGCCCCGAGGCACAGGCTCGCTTCGCCCGGGAGGCGCGGGCGCTGGCGCTGTTGGACCATCCGAACATTGTTAGGGTGCACGACTTCGGCGACGAGGAGGGTGAGCGCTTCCTGGTGATGGAGCTGGTGGAGGGCCGCTCTCTGGCGGAGCTGCTGCCCATGAGTCCAGCGGAGGCGGTGCGCGTGGCCCTCCAGGTATGTGATGCCCTGGCCTACGCGCACGCGCGCGGAGTGGTGCATCGAGACATCAAGCCCGCCAACGTTCTCGTAGCGGACGAGGGCAGGGTGAAGGTGACGGACTTTGGGATTGCCCGAATCGTGCGCCAGGAGGGACCGCGCGACACACTCACCGCCGCCCATGCCGTGGTGGGCACTCCCGAGTACATGGCCCCCGAGGCGCTCGCTGGCGCACCGCCCGACCCGCGCATGGACGTGTACGCGGTGGGCGTGCTGCTGCACGAGCTGGTGACGGGCCGGCCACCGGTGGTGGGGGCGCCCGCGCTGACCGGGGCGCTCGGGGCAGTGGTGCGGCGGGCGGTGGCGCTCGAACCTTCGCGGCGCTACGCCAGTGCGCAGGCACTGGGATTGGATCTGAGGCGGCTCGCGGATGGCTCGGAGGAGGCGGCCCTACCTCCGGACGAGGCCATCTGGCTGCGCGCGGTGGCGGTGCTGCAGGCGGTGGCGGCAGCCCTGGTCCTCTGGGCGCTCGTTGTGTCGGTGACGCCTCGAGTGGTGGCTCCGCATGAGTTGGATCCACTCACCATGCAACCTGCGGCCCGGCTGGCGGATGGCCGGTGGGTGACGCGCGCGCGCTTCGAGACAGGTCCGATATTGGGAGCGGTGGCGGGGCTCGCGGTGGCACTGGCAGCGTATGGGCTGTTGCGCAGGCACTGGCGCCACGAGGGATTGGACGCCCCCGCGCCGGAGGTGCCGCTGCGCGAGGTCCGGAGCTTCCTGGGAGCGGCGAGCGCCTGTTCGGGCCTGTTTGTTCTGAGCGTCGTGCTGAAGTGGGGGGCGGGTATTTCGATGCCCCCCTTCATGCCGCTGGTGGGAGGGCTGCTCGAACTGTCGGCGCTCTACCTGCTGTGTGTCTCCATCCTGGAGGCCTGGCGGCGCCAGCGCCCGCTCTCCCGCGAGCCAGTGCTGTGGGCGGGATTGGTCCTGATGCTCACGCCGCCGATGTGCGAGTTCGGCCTGTATCTGTGGCGCTGGCAGCCCTGAGTGGACCTGGCTGCGCTCCATTGTGCGGAGGGCTGGCTTGATGATGCACAGTGCATGGCGGCGGACGGTGGCGGTGGGGCTCGCGGTGCTGCTGGTGCAGGGATGCGCTGGCGTGCCGCACGAGGTGCGAAGCGGCTTCTCCCTGCCGGACCGCGCGTCATCTCCGGGCGATGCCACGTTCGTTTCTACCCAGTGGCGCACCGATGGCTCAGGTGAGGAGGGGCATGCGGAGGTTGAGGCACGTCAGGCCGAGGTGGCGTGGGCGCTGGCTCGGATGTGGGAAGTGGCCAGCGGGGAGGAGCAGATAGGCACGGTGCTGGTGTTCACCTTCTGGGTGGAGCGCGGTGCCTTCACGCTGCTGTCGCAGAGCCGTGGCGCGGCGAGAGGAGAGACGGGCCAGCCAGTGAGGGCAGAGTCCTTCATGCAAGGACTGCGAAGCCTGCTCACCATGCTCGCTGAGATGCGTACGGGAGCTCTGTCCTTCACGTTGCACCGGGAGCGGAGCCGCTGGAGATCAGACTACGAGGCCGCCTCCATGGAGGAGCCGGCGGAGGCGAGGAAGCATCCGGCGCGGCGCACGGGTGTCAGCGTTGGGACGCTCCTGGCCGTGCAGGCCATGACGAAGCAGGTGGTGCGTGTGCTCCAGGTTCCCGCAGGCGCTTCCGCGCGCATGACGGTGGAGCTTGCGCTGGAGGACGACCGGTTGATGGGCTGGAAGTCGGGGCCCTATCAAGCCGGGTCAGGTGGCAGGGGGCGCCCTGCGGACGCGCGGGCGGAGCAGGTCCTCACCCTGGCGGTGCTGCCCTTCACACGGGGGTTGGGCCCACGCACTGTGCGGCTGGAACTGTCCGGGACTCATGATGGGAAGAGCGCCACCTCGCATTGGAGGGTGGCGCGAGTGGAGACGTTGCGGCCGGAGCCAGCGGACGAGGCGGTGGAGGACGTGCTGCGCGAGTACCGCCTGCTGCACGCGGAAGTCTTCCACCGCTACCGCGAGGAGATGGTGGACTCGGTGCAGCTCGCGGGGGTCTTCACCCTGGAGCAGGTGGCCCTGTGCGTCATCGGGGGGCTGGTGGGCAAGGGCCTGCACCTGGCTTTCGAGGTGTTGGCGCCCACGGTGATGAGGGTGGTGACCCGGGGAGGCGTCGCGGGGATGCGCTGGTTGCGCACGCAACTCGTCCGGGCGGGGCGCAAGGACCAGGAGTTGTTGCGGCGGCTCTTCGCGAAGGTGGAGACGGAGGGCGTCGGCTCCCTCTCCGCAGCCGAGCGCAATGAGCTCACCGAGCTCCTGCGGCGCATGGAGCAGTCGCTCACCGTCAAGGTGGATCCCGATGCCAAGAGAAAACTTCGGGCCAAGGCCAAGAGTGATTTCTATAATGTCCTCCATCCTGATCTGAAACAATTGCTGAGGGACGCTGATGGGAACCAATACGATGTCCATCATCTCGTCCCCCTGGAGTATGCCCACCTCTTTCCCGAATTGGACATCAACGCAGCCGTCAATCTCAAAGCCCTGGGCAAGCCCGCTCACGAGGGTGTCAACAAGATGTGGAATCTCTTTCGAATAAAGGCCGGCGACTCGGCAAATCCCGAGCAGGTGAAGAAGATGGTGGCCATCACCGAGCAGCAGTTCGGGTGCTGGTTCAACAAGGTATATGAACCGGGCCAGTCAGACGCTCTGCTCGAAAAGGCTACGGCGGCGGCACTGAATGATGTTCGTGCTTTGGTCGCGAGGTGATGAGGAGAGACGCTGATGAAAGACCTTTCCATGCCCGGACTCGAGCGGCTGCTGGCGGCCTGCGAGAAGTACCCCGTCCAAGCCAAGACTCGAAAGCCCTGGGGAGGTGCGCCGACCCCGGGCTCGTTCCTGTTGGGCCGGTCCTTCGACCCGATGCTGGCCACCTTCTATTCACGGCTGGGCGGGCTCCTGCTCGATTCAGGTCTCTATGTCAATGCATGCGATGAGCAGGTGAATGGCATTCTCAAGGCGAATGAGCACGTTCAGCGGCACTGGCCCGAGCCGTTCCGGTCCCTCCTCGTTTTCGGAGGCCAGGAGGCGCTGTCCTATACCTACGCCACTGTCCCGAATCTGGCGGATGCGCAGGGATTTCAACCAGTCGTCGAGGTCGACCCCTACGAGGACATCTACGCGGTCCCTGTCGCCTCCAATGTGGACCGCTTCTTCGATGCCTACGCCCGCTACCTGGAGTTCATCTATGAGACTCCCGAGCTCAAGGACTGTCCCGATGCGAGGCCACTCTTCCCCAATGAAGTACCGGAGATCATCGCCACCGACCGGACGTTGATGAACATGCTGGTGGAAGGCCACTTCGACTTCCTAATGTTCCCGCCTGGGACTCAGGCCACATGTGCCAACGAGTACCTGCCGAAGTGGATCGCACAACTCAGGGCCGCGAGCACGTAAATGTGCGGGCGCCCCGCAACCGCGAAAATTCCTTCCGGTACTCCCTGATGGAAGGGGAGGGCGGCGCCAACCCACGAGGGGCACTGGAGCCCCGGGCGGCCGCACTCCCCGAGGGAGACGTGTCATGGATTCGACTGCGCTGGCGACCCCTGTACCCGAGTCGAGCACCTTCATGGTGGCGGCCTACCTGCTCTATCTGCTGGTGAGCATCGGGCTGACGGTGTGGGTGGCGAAGACGCTGCAACGCAACGGAGCGCACTTCCTGCACGACGCTTTCCTGGGCAAGGAGCGTCTGGCGGACTCGGTGAACCACCTGCTGGTGGTGGGCTTCTACCTGATGAACATCGGGTACGTGGCGCTGTCGCTGAAGGAGCACCGGACCATCTGGACGATGCAGGAGGTCATCGAACTGGTCTGCACCAAGGTGGGGTGGGTGATGGTGGTGCTCGGCGCCATGCACTTCTTCAACCTGTACGTCTTCAATCGCATCCGCCGCTCGGGCCAGGTGCGCCACCAGCCGCCGCCCGTGCTGCCGCGCGAGTTCACCCGGGTATCTCCGTCGCAGCAGACCCCTGTCTCCGAGGGAGTGTGAGGAGAGCCATGCGTGCCCTCAGCGTGCTGTATGACGAGACGTGTGGTTTCTGCGTGAGCTGTGCTCGGTGGTTGGGGGAGCAGCGCACGCTGGTGGGGCTCGAATGTCTTCCGGCGGGAAGCGAGGCGGCGGCGAGGCGCTTTCCCGCGCTGCGTCGCTCGGCCACCAAGGAGGAACTGGTCGTGGTGGACGACGAGGGGGGCGTCTACCGGGACACCCATGCGTGGCTGATGGTGCTCTGGGCGCTGGAGGACTACCGGGCCTGGGCCCAGCGCCTGTCCCGACCCGCGTTGATGCCACTCGCGCGCAACGCCTTCGAGCTGCTCTCCAGCAATCGCCGCAAGCTGTCCGGCTGGCTGCACCTGGAGGACGAGGTGGTGCGGCAGAACCTGGAGCGCGAGGCGGGACCTCCTGGTGCCCCGAAGTGCGCTCCGGAGGACGGAGCGTGCCGCCTGCCTCGCCTGGTGCGGTGCGAGTGGTGCGGCCGGCCCATGGCGGAGGGTCGCACCGCCTGTCCCCACTGTCTGGCGGATGTCGTCGGTGGGCTGGAGCCGGGCTGAACGTCAGTCCGAGTTCTCCCACAGGAAGAACACCCGCGGTGGAGTGCGAATCCCGAGCCTCGGGCCCATGGCGGTGAGAGCAAGGCCGGGAGGATGACCCCGGTACCCAGAGGCGAGATGAAGAACACGGGCTGCGTCTACCCGCCAGCACGGGGCGAGAGGCGGGAGAGGTCCGCGGCCGTGTCCACATCCTCACCACCGCCCGGGAGCGGCACCTCCACCACCCGCGAAGGATCCCGGACGATCACCTTGCGTGCTCCCTGGTCCGCTTCGAGGGCCTCCAGCTCGGGAAGGAGCGCGCGGGAGAACAGGGCGGGGACGCCTCGTGCTCCCTCGTAACCCGAGGCCACGATGGGCGCGTGTGTCTTCGCGAAGGTGTCCACCAGCGTCTTCAGGTGCGCGGAGTCGACCTGGAGCTGGTCGCACAGCAGCACCAGCACCGCGTCCACCTCGGGGAGCGCCCTCACGCCCACCCGCAGGGAGCGGCCCATTCCCACTTGCCACTCCGGATTGTCCACCGTCTGCACCGGCAATCCCGCGAGCTCCGCGGCCACTGCCTCGCCATGAGCTCCGAGCACCACCACCACCGGCTCACAGCCTGCGGCCACGGCGGCCTCGGCCGCGCGCCGCACCAGCGTCCGCCCTTCGTGGACGAGCAGCTGCTTGGGGCGCCCCAGCCGCGAAGAACCCCCCGCGGCCAGCACCACTGCGCCCACCCTCACGCGAGCTTCCGCGCCGCCGGCGAGGGCGCGTCCGCGTGGATGGGGGCCTGACGCTCACGCAGCTTGCCGCCGTTGCGCTGGGCCAGCACGGCCCGCAGCTCGGCCACGATGGAGAGCGCGACCTCCTCGGCTCCCTCGGCGCCTACGTCCAGCCCGATGGGGGCGTGCAGCTTGTCGAGCTGCGCGGGAGTCGGGGCAGGAGTCAGCTCCCCCAGCAGCCGATCCGTGCGCGAGCGGGGCCCCAGCACGCCCAGGTATCGCAGCGACGAGGGCACCAGCCGGGCGAGCAGCTCGCGATCCTGCGGCAGGCTGTGCGTCATCACCACCGCGAGCGTACGCGGGGAGAGGGGCACCGTGTCGAGGATGTCTCGGGCCTTCGTCGCCACCACGGCATGGGCCCGGGGAAAGCGTTGCCGCAACTGCTCCGCCGGCTTGTCCGCCACCACCGTGACGTGCCAGCCGAGGCTCGCGGCTTGGACCACCACCGGCGCCACATCGAAGCCGCCGCCGAAGAGCACCACCGGGGGCGGTGGATCCACCACCTCCACCAGCACCTCCGCGCCACCGCACGGGCCGCTCCAGGTACGTCCCGTCTCGAGCGCCTCGCCGGCCGCGGTCCGCACCGCGTCGCGCAGGGGCCCGGACAGGTTGCTGGCCTCTTCTCCGTCCTCGCGCAGCAGCAGCCGTGCGCCCACCTCACTACCCCGGTACACCGTGGCGAGCACCGCGCGCTGGGCGCGCTTCCGAGCCTCCTCGGCGAAGGCGAGCGCATCCACCGGCCCGGGCTCGCAGCGCTCGAGCAGGATGTCCACCACGCCGTTGCACCCGAGCGCGAAGGTCAGGCCGTCCTCGTCCTCGGCATTGTCGATGGTGGAGTCGTAGCGCAGCACATGGGGGCCTGCGGACGTCCAGAAGAAGGCCTTGCGAACGACGTCTCTCTCGAGGCACCCGCCGCTCACGCCACCGGCGAGCCGGCCCTCATCGGCCATCAGCATGCGCGCGCCGGGCCGCCGGTACGCCGAGCCAGACACGGCCACCACCGTTGCCAGCACGAGGGGCCCCCGCGCGCGGGCCCGGGCACGCAGGATGTCTTCCAGCTCCTTCACGGTGCGTCCTCTCCCACCGCTCCTGATCATCGCGGGAGCGAGGGTTGGCACTTTACCACCCGGACTTTCGTGGCGGAGGGACATCTGCGGCGGTGAGCAGCCTGGCGGGCATGGCCTGGGCTCCTGACCTGGCGGTGGGCTCCAGCGGCCTGCCGGGGCCCACCGTTTCAAGCTGGAGGCCCCGGGGCCTCACGTGGCGCCCGGGACCTCCTTCACTTCACTACCGGACCTGGATGGCGTCCGCGACGACCACGAAGCCCTCGGCGGCCCAGCGGCTCAGCTGCACCTTGTTCCAGCCGGCCGGGAAGCTCCACGTGCCGAGCGTGTTCCACGCGCCACCGCCCGTCTGCTGGTTCTTGGTCACCGTGGCGGTGCCGCCGGAGTGGGTGATGACGTAGGGCGCGGCCGCCGAGCGGTTGGTGCCCGCCGTCCACCGGGCGTCGATCGTCTTGGTGGCCGCCGCCGACAGGTAGAACCAGTACGTCGCCGGCTCGGAGACCGCCGCCGTCGAGGCGTACAGGTAGTTGGAGCCGTAGTAGCCCGCCGTTGAGGACGTGGCCGACCAGCTCCCCGTCAGCTCGATGTAGCCCTTGGAGGTATCGTTGGCGGTGTTGTCGTTGTCGATGATCAGGCCCGTCGGGGGCGGGGTGGTGCCGTCACCGCAGAACGACTTCACCTTGCTGATGTACGAGGACCACGGCCAGTTGGGACCCGGGTCGGTGCGGTTGTTGGGCTGCAGCCGGCCGTGCGCCACGATGTGGTAGCTGTCGCGCACGATGCCCTGGCTCTTGGTGATGTCGCACGTCAGCTTCGCCGAGGCGTCGATCTGCCCGGCCGGGAAGGACGTCTGGCTGGCGTAGCCGCCGTGCTCGATGCCCACCGAGAAGTTGTTCACCGACGAGCCGTTGAGGCCGCACATCACGTTGCCGTTGAGGCTGCAGCTATAGCTGGCCGCCACGTGCCAGGCGCGGTTGGCCTCGGTCACCAGCTGGGTGATTTCCGAGCCGCTCTCGTTCACCACGTAGTGCGCGCTGGCACCGGCCGACGAGTTGGTCAGCCAGCTCCAGCAGCCGGAGTAGCCACCCTCGCAGGTGTGGATGACGACCATGGAGATGTCCGTGCCCGCCGGACGCGCGTTGTAGTTGGGCGAGGCGCGCCAGATGGCGGGAGAGTAGTCCGCGCTCATCGTGTGCACGCTGGGCGAGGCGAACTTCGCCTGCACCTGGTTGGCCGGCAGCGACACGGCCAGCTCGCCCGCGGGCGTCTTGGCTACCGCGCCCTTGCGCATCACGTCGTACACGCCCTGGTGGATGTACTGGGCCTGCGCCTCAACGCGATCGATGCCGCTGTACTTCGCGGCGGCCGGGGCCCACGCGCCCACGTCCGCACGGTCCAGCTTCAGCTCGTCCGCGTACGCGGAGAGCAGCGCCGCGGCGGCCCGGATGTTGGCCTCGGGCTGGGTGCGCACTGCCTCCTCGGACACGCCAGCCAGGCGCGCGCCCTCGGAGACCTTCTCGCCGCGCAGGGCCATCAGGCCGTACGCCGCGGGAATGCCCTCGAACTCCACCTCGCCCTGCACATGCTCCCACCGGGTCTCGGTGTAGGAGATGCCCTTGAGCAGGTCCGCCGGGACGCCGAAGTCAGCGCCCGCCTTCGCGAAGGCGGCATCCAGCTGGTACGGGGTGCGATCGGCCTCGGCCTGCTCGGGGGTCCGCGAGTCCTCAACGGCGGCCGGGGTCTCGGTGGGCGCGGGCTCCTGGGGGCCACAGGCTGCCAGGGCGAGCGCGGCGGCCAGGGTGGCCAACGGCTTACGGATGGGGTTCATGCAGCACTCCTTGGGGGGAACGACGAGGGGTGAAGCACGGCGCCACCCCCTGCCAGGGGGGGCCGTGGCGGGCAGAATGCATATTATTGGCCTTCATAGGAAGACCCTTTTTTCATGAAAAATAAGATTTCAAGAGATAGGGTTTGGAAGTGGGCCCCCCTGGGCACCCGGCCGTACAGCCTCGCGGTGCTATTCGAAGAGGGACAGCTCGCTGAGGCTATCGATGTCGTAGTCGGTGGCGTTGGACGAGCCGGCGGTGCGCAGGCGCACCTGGCTCAGCGCAGTGGGGTGGCTCAGCGCCACCTCATAGTACGAGCGCACGCTCAGGCCCTCGCGCAGGTCGGCCAGCAGCACCCAGGTGGTGCCATCGGTGCTTCCCTCGAGGACCAGCTCGGACGTCAACCCCGCGAGGATGGTGAGGTTGCGTACCACGGCCTTGCGCAGCACCTTGGGCTGCGGCAGCTGGATGGCCACCGAGAGGGTGCCATTCGGGAGGGCCACCTTCGAGGAGAGGTCGCCATCCGTCAGCGCGCAGGTGCTGGGCGCCTCGGGGTAGATGCAGCTCGCGCCACGGCTGACCGGGACGCGGCTGCGCTTGGGCAGGGCCACCGGGTCTCCATCATGACGGATGGAGAAGGTGGTCTTGTCGAGCGTGACCTCGCGCCGGATGGAGACAGTGGCCTTGAGGTCCGCTGCGTCCTCGAGGAGGTCGTCATTGAGCGTCGCCGGCGAGCTCACATCGTTGCTCACCCAGACGTAGCCGTCCGACTTCGTGCGCACCGTGACGGAATGGGAGCCGCTGTTGCCCGCCTGCGAGGCCGTGAGGCCCTCATAGGTCACGCGCACGCCATCGGTGTCGGCCGCCACCATGGGCTTGCCGGTCCACTGCTGAAGGGGAGGAACCTGCACGGCCTTTGTCTGGATGATGAAGCTGGCGGCCCCGTAGTTCCCCGTCCCGGTCCCCGGAATCTTCAGCTCGAAGCAGCGCGCCAGATCGCCGGCCCGGGTATCCACTCCCAGCAACTCCTCCTTGAAGGCGCCATCGGTCCCCGTCTTCATCGACTTCCAATCCAGGCCGCCGAAGAGACTGAAGACGCAGCTCGAGTTCGCGCTGCGATTCATCATCAAGACCGTGTTCGCCAGGGGCTGGCCATCCTCCTTGAGCACCTTGCCGCTGAGCTGAATCTCCATCTCGGGGTCTATCTGGCTCTCCGTACAGCCGGAGAACACCACCGCCGCCGCGCACGTCACCGTCATCCAACGAGTCATCGACATGTCGTTCCTCCTGTTCCGGCGAAGGGGCCGGAGCTCACTCATGGCGGAGTTTGTCAGGAGGTGGATCCGATGGATCCACGAGGCGCCATGCCGCGGTGCGGCAGAGCACGGACTCAGGGGCGAGCCGTCAGTCGAGCCCTCGCTCGTTGTCGAAGCGGTTGCGGTCGATGCGCGTGAGGTACGGGTCCACCACGACGCTCACCGGCTTCTCGTCCAGGACGAGGGAGAGGGTGTTGAGGCCGCTGCGGAGCTCATGCCGCTGAATCGCGAGGACTCGCCCCTCACGGAAGAGGCCCACCTCGATGGGCTCGTGCAGCTCGACGGGGTCCTCGTTCCCTCTGCCGTCGGCATGGCTCTTGCCCGCGGCGATGCGCAGCGTCACCTCGTACCGGCCGTCCGCGCGCTGTCGCAGCTCAGCCGCTTCGGCTCGCAGGTCGTAGAGGGTGATGTCCTCGAGCCAATCGTGGAGGAGTGGATGGGTCTCCGTTGGCGAGACGGCACGCAGGTGCGCGAGCAGATCGCGGGTGGTGGCGCTGCCTCCCGGGCCGCCTTCTTCACGCAGGAGCTCGCGCAGAGCACGGTTCACCGTCTCCTCACCGAGGAGATTTCCCAGCGCGGACATCACCACCGCGCCCTTGCCGTAATACAGGTAGGGCTGCTTCCCCACC
This sequence comes from Archangium lansingense, assembly GCF_026626635.1. Lineage (GTDB taxonomy): Bacteria > Myxococcota > Myxococcia > Myxococcales > Myxococcaceae > Archangium > Archangium lansingense. Next base: position 9,444,783 of record NZ_JAPNKA010000001.1, on the reverse strand, counting down.
GTGGCGAGCGGTGCCTCCGCCAGCGTCTCGCCCGAGCGGCCCTCGAGGTAGCGGTCCAACTCGAAGGTGAGCGAGCGGCGCACGTACTCGCGGCCGTACATCGCCTCCAGCACCCTCAGCTCTGAGTACTTCGTCAGGGACTCCACGAGCGTCGAGGCTCCTGGGACGGTGGCGGGAGAGAGCTGATGTCCCCACCACTGGTGGGCGACCTCGTGCACGACCCGCCGCGATACGAGGTCGAGCCGCTGCGGATCCGTCGAGTCGGTGAGGACGCCGCGATCCTCGACGAAGGCGATCATGCCTGGCATCGCGAACGCACCGAAGTCCCAGTAGGTGGGAACTTCGACGATGCGCAGCGCCTCGTGCGGATACGGCCCGAAGTGCTGCTCCATGTAGTCGAGCGTCGCGGCCGCCGCCCGGAGCATTCGCTCGACGTTTGCGCGGTGGGTGGGGTGGTGGAAGACCTCGAGGGTGACGTCACCGTGCTGTAGCCGCTCGACCTGGTACCTCGCCGAGGCGAAGGCGAGGACGTTCGTCACCGGTGTCTCGGACCGGTAGTGGAAGTAGCGCCGGCCGTCCTCCTCCCACTGCCGCACCAACCGTCCGGGTGCCACAGCGAGCTGGTCCCCAGACGTCGAGACCGTTGCATCGAAGCGCACCCACTGGAGCGACTCGGGTTCCTCTCCGTGCGGCGAGTCCTCGAGCGGCGCCTGTTCTGGTAGCCCGCGCTTGCGCCGCTCTCGGGGGTCCTGCAACTCGTAGCTCCGGCGGTAGCCGATGCTCGGGAAGCTGCGAGGGCCGAAGACGTACGAGCCGTTCTCGACCACGGACATGTCGGGGTCTTCGTTGACGAAGCCCGGCTGGGAGAACTCGAGCTGGAAGTGGAGCTCCGTGCGCGCACCCGGGGCGAGTGGCGCGTCCAGGGCGAATGCGTACATGCCGAAGCGCTCGTCATGGGAAGCGAGCTTCGCTCCGGGAATCAAGAGGCTGTCCACCCGAGCCTCTCGCCGCACGGCGACGTGCACCCGGTCGATGGCCACCGCCGTCTCATTCACGAGCTCGTAGTGGCCGGACAGGCGGTAGCGCCGCTCCTCGGGGAACAGAGCGACCTCCAGCTTGATGCCGGAGAGGGCCGGCTGCGGGAGCGCTGAGAGCGGCTGATACGTCTTCTCGTAGTCCGCCTTCCAGTCGAACAGCTCCGTGATGGACTGCCGGGTATTCAGCACGTCGGTGTTGTAGAGGACCCAACCACCGCTGAGGGCGAGCACGGCGAGCAGTCCGCCGCTGAGTGCGCGGTGCGTTCGGGTCCAGCCGTTCAGCAGCGCGCGGAGCCGTTTCCCGGGCGTCGCACCGGTGCCGCGCCTCCACACCACCGAGGCTCCCAGTGCCAGCAGCAGACTGAAGGCGCACCAGTAGAGCATGTGCCAGTGGAACGGCGTGGCCAGGTGGCCGAAGCCATTCATGTCGGAGTGGACCACGGTGGGGGCCGTCAACAGCCAGCCGAGGTGGTGCTCGAGGCCGAGTGCGGCGCCTTTCAGCTTCATGAGCGCCGCGAGCAGTACCCCCCACAGCCCGGCGTATCTACTGGGGCTGAGCGCGTGCAGGAAGAGCGCGACAGCGGCGAACAGGAGGAGCGGTACCCCCTCGAAATAGAAGAGGGAGAGGTAGAGCCCAGGCTCGAATACCCGGTAGCCCCTCGCCACCTGCACGGCGAGGCCCACGACGATGCCGGAGGCGATGAGGCTGAGGATCAGCAGCGCCAGGGCGGTCCACTTGGCCGTCACGAGGGCTGTACTGGAGGCGGGGGTGGCCTCGAGCGTCTCGGCCAGCCGGAAGTGCCGCTCGCGCCAGGCGAGCTCCGTGCTGAAGTAGACCAGTACGATCAGCCCGAGGAGGGACAGGGGCTGGCCAAGCGTCGAGACGATCAGCCCGGTGGTGGGCAGTACGGCCGAGCCGTACTCGCCGCTCGTGACCTGAGAGACCAGCTCGGAGGCCGCGAGCGCCATCCACAGCAGTACGACCAGCACCACCGGGACGCGTCTAAAGAGTGCGCGGAGCTCGAGCCCTGCCGAGGACGCGTAGACGGCGAGCCATGAGCCGAGTGTGCCTGGGACCGTGGCTCGCGGCGTGCGGAGGGGGGCGTTCGTCACGGCTGGAGCGGACTCCGGCGCTCTCGGCTCGGGAGCCTTCCGAGATGCACTGGACCCCTTCAGGACGCGGAAGGAGAAGAGCCCGTAGGCGGCTGCCAGCAGCAGCGCGGCCGTACCGACTGTCGCGAGGCGATTGAGCAGGAACGCTCCGCTCAGGGAGACGAAGCGGGTGTTCTGCTCGACCATCGTCCAGTAGCGGGTCTGCTCGAAGAAGCCCGAGAGGCCGAACGGATCGAGCAGGGCGGCCACTGACAGCCCCTCGCTGCCGCCCGGGGTGGAAGCCGCCATGAGTGGCGAGTTCGTGAGCGCAGCCGTGACCAGGTAGAGGATGTAGACGGCCACCGCGCCGACGTAGCTGGCGAGCGTGCTGCGCGTGGAGGCGGCGATGGCGAACATCAGTGCCGCGGCGAAGAGCATGCTCGGCAGCACGAGCACGACGAGGGCCCAGAGATAGCTACCGAGGTTCACCGGAGCGGCCCGCGCGGCGTCCTGCCAGGGCATGAAGCTGGCGATGAGCATCCCCGCGACGGAGAAGCTGAAGGCGGTGGACGCGGCGAGGAACGAGCCCAGGAACCGCCCGCCCAGGAAGTCGAGCTTGCTGACGGGCGTGCAGTAGAGGAGCTGCTCCATCCGGTGCTCGGCGTCGCGCACGATCGCGCTCGCGGAGAACGGAGCCAGGGCGAAGACAGAGAGCAGAGAGAGAAAGCCCAGCGACTCCGCGACCAGCCAGGGCGAGTGGAACCGCACGCTGGCCGGGCCAAACCCTGTCGCGGTGAGCGCGAAGCCGAAGAAGAAGAAGCCCAGCGCGGCCGCGGCGAAGGTGAGTTGCCGGGTGTGATAGCGCCACTCGAAGGCGATGATGTTTCTCATCACGCCGCACGCTCCTGTTGCGGCTGGCCGGGGAGGGCGGAGAAGTAGACGTCCTCGAGGTCCGGTGTGACGCGCTCGAAGCCCGTGTCGGGGCAGGCGTCCGCCAGGACGTGAATGCGAGTCTTGCCGCCGTACAGGTGCGTCGAGATGACGGTGTGCGCGGCGCGGTGGTCCGCCACCGAGGTCTTCGGGATCGTCTTGCGCCAGACGCGCCCCTCGAGCTGCTCGACGAGCCGCTCGGGTTCGCCCTCGAGCAGGACCTGCCCACCGGCGAGAATGGCCATCTTCGAGCAGAGGTCTCGCACGTCCTCCACGATGTGCGTCGAGAGGATGACGACGACGCTCTCACCGACCTCGCTCAGCAGATTGTGGAAGCGGTTGCGCTCCTCCGGGTCGAGTCCCGCGGTGGGCTCGTCCACGATGAGCAGCCGTGGGCTTCCCAGCAGGGCCTGGGCGATGCCGAAGCGCTGCTTCATTCCACCAGAGAACGTGCTGACGTCCTTCTTGCGGACCTCGTAGAGATTGGTGAGCTGGAGGAGGGCGTCCACCTGCTCGGCCCGCTCGCCCCGATGGGTGAGGCCCTTGAGGACCGCGAGATGGTCCAGGAGCTGTACGGCTGGCACGCCGGGGTAGACGCCGAAGTCCTGCGGCAGGTAGCCGAGCTGGCGGCGCAGGCGCTGCGGTTCCGCGAGGATGTTGCACCCGTCGAAGAGGATCTCCCCCTCGTCTGGCTCCTGGAGGGTGGCCAGGGTGCGCATCAGGGTGGACTTGCCCGCCCCATTCGGACCGAGCAGCCCGAACAGGCCGTTTCCAATGCTCAGGCTCACGCTGTCGAGCGCCTTCACCCCGTTGGCATAGCGTTTCGACAACCGGGAGATGGTCAGCACGTGTTCGCTCCTTCCAGTGGACCTGGCGGTCGCCAGACGAGCGAGTGAGGCGGCGATTGCATGGCGCTCATTTCTCCCGCATCGTCCGGCCACCATGGCCGTGCCTCACGCCACCGTCGCCGAGCGCTCGTGGGACTCCCTGCGCTCGGGTTCCTCGGACTTCCTCTCCCTGCTCGATGCGCACCTGGGCGTGCGCATTCCCGGTTTCCTTCCGCCCGAGGAATGCGCCGCGCTCGCACGTCGCGTGTACGCGGGTCGGCCCTTCTGGATTTCCGACTTCGATGGCGTGCAGTTCTCCCTGGGCCGCGCCTGGTACACCCACCTCGAGCAGGATCGCGAAGAAGAGTACTTCGCCAACGCCCGCACCTCGGACGCGGTGGTGGAGCGGATGCTGCCGGGCCTACAAGGCCGTTTGTGTGAGGCCATCTCGACGCTGGTGGGGGCTCCCGCCGCCAAGCGCGAGGGCTGGTGCGGTCCCGGCGTCCACATCTTCCCGGCTGGCGAGTGGCTGTCCCACAACGGGGGCGACGTCCACTACGACAACGAGGGCCTCTCCGATGAACAGTGCGCCCGCCGCTCGCGTGCGCTCACCCTCGTGCTCATGCTCCAGCCTCCGGAATCCGGTGGGGCGCTTCGCTTGTGGGACGTCACCTTCGCGGGGACTGACGAGGTCTCCGAGCGTGAACGCCAGTCACCGCGCGCCGATGTGGATTACCGGGTGGGGGAGCTGCTCGTGCTCGACAGCTACCGGCTGCATCAGATCCAACCCTTCACCGGCACGCGCGATCGCATCTCGGCCACGGCGCACGCGGCCCTGGATGAATCGGGCTCGCGCTGGGAGGTCTGGTTCTAGGCGGTGAGCTGGCGCAGGTAGTGGAAGTTCTTGCCCGACAGGTCCTCCTTCGTGAGACCGCAGGCGGGGTCATCTCCCGGCAGCAGATACACGACGTCGGACTTCACGTGCAGGAAGTTGAGCAGCGCGGGGCCCTTGAGCAGGTGCTGGAAGGTGCCTCGCGTCCACAGCTTCGCCTCGGGAATGTCGCAGTGCTGGCCCAGCCGCTGGTCGCTCGTGCTTCCGTTCTGCAGCAGCAGCGCCAGGGTGCACGCGAGGTAGCGCGGAGTCCCATCCTCGGGGGCCGGCTGGCTCCGGGCCTCCTTGCCCTGCAGCCCGTCCACCCAGTCCTGGAAGTCCCTCGGCGCGCGTGAGGGGTCATCCCAGTAGTCCCACACGCCCATTTCGAAGCGGTTGACCTGCCGGCGCAGCACGCTGCAGATGCGGCCGTAGAAGTCGTGCATCTGCGCGTAGTTGGTGCGCTCGGGCGAGGAGCGGATGATTTTGTGCAGCTCCCGGTACGTGGGATCGTTCTCGCCCTGGAGCTCCATCACCAACTGCATCGAGAAGACGGAGTAGTTCATGCGCCGCTCCTTTCACCCGCCGGAGTAGGAGTAGCTCGAGGAGCGGCTCCACGAGCTGCGTGAGGAGAACGCCGGTCCGAGGATGGCGCGGCTGTTGCTCGACATCCGCATGGCCACCTTGCCGAAGCCGGAGGGGAAGGGCCGGAAGGCGCCAGTCGCACCGCGAGGGATGGCGGAGAACATCGTCGCCCGCCGTAGCGGCTCGTAGGCGTACCCGCCCGAGACATTGGATGGCAATCGCGCCAGGTCCTTCATGGAGAGGATGCCGGCGGAGGGACGTCCGTACACCATGTTGGGGCGCGTCACGGTGTGCACCCAGGGGTAGGCGATCCAGAAGGTGTCGTGCGACGTCCGCGACCCTCCGTAGTACCAGGAGCGGGCGCTCTTGGTGGTGCCCGCCGTGACCGGGCTCGTGGTCCCCGCGTCGGAGGTGCCCGCGGTGGCCAGGCTTGTGCCCGCGTCGGCCGGGGTGCCTCCGTCGGTGGCGGCCAGGGGCTGGGTCGTGGCCACGGTCGGCGTGGCGGTCTCGGTGGGGCCGGGCTGGAAGTCGCTCGCGGCCACCAGCTTCACGTCCAGGCCCGCGGTACGCCAGGCCACGAAGTCCTCGTTGAGATCGTCCAGCTCCTCCAACGGCGGCTTCCCGCCGGGGACGACGTACAGCACGTGCTTGACGCCCAGCTTGCGCAGCTGCTCAGCGGAAGGCATCCGAGCCATGTACCGGTTGTCGAACTCCTGCTGCCGGTCGGTGTAGGGCGCCAGCCGCTGGCGATCCAGCACGAACACCGGAGGCGCGGGGAGCGTGCGTTTTGGCGTGAGCTGCCGGAACGTGGGCTGGTAGTACGCCACTGCGGCCAGCGTGAGGTGCGCGGGGACCACGCCCACCGGGTGCGGCCAGTTGTCGAAGGTGAAGACGGGCTCGAAGCGCTCGGCCAGGGCCGCGGAGAAGGCGATCGACTCGGGGCCCGGCAAGTCCACCAGCACGGCCGTGGCGAGTGCTGCTTCCGGCTGCCCCGCGAAGAGGCTGGCCAGTGCCTGGCCCTGGTTGAACGCCGTGATCATCTCGGGCGTGTTGATGGGGCTCAGCGCGTTGACCAGCGAGCCGGAGGCGGAGACGGACTGGAAGAGCGTGGCCTGGGAGAAGGGCTTGAGCGCGTCCTGCTTCGGCGTCAGCTCGGTGGCGAGCGCAGTGAGCTCCTGGGGCTTGAGGGGGACGTTGGCCTGGCCCGAGAAGGTGAGCGAGTCGTCCGTGGCGCCGAAGTTCCACCCGCGCTCGCGTTGCATCTGCAGCGCGTCGTGGAACTCCAGGTACTCGTCCTCGCCTGCGGCGGCGAGCGCGATGCCTCCCACGGCCACCGCGCCGCCGAACACCGCGAGCGCCTGGAGGGCCTTGCGCCGGGAGACGGGGTCGCTCATCGCCGAGAGGCCCTCGTTCCACCACTGCGCGCCGATGAGGCCCGGTTGCCGGGTCATCACCTTGCGCTGGAAGGGGTTCGGGTCGGTCTGGCTGCTCATCGTCTCGTCTTCCTTCCCTTCACGGAGTGACCAGCACCGGAGTGCTCAGGGCGCGCGTGTCGGTGGCGCCGTGCTGCACGCGGGTGTAGAGGCCCGCGGCCTCGCCCGCGATCACATAGACGCCGTGGTTGATGGTCTCTCCGCCCGCGGTCTCCTCCGCGGCGAAGTAGCGCTGGGCCACCCAGCGGCCGGGCACCGCGTGCACCAGTGCTGCGTTCCACTCCTGCTGGGGCGTGAAGCGGCCCACCAGCACCTCGTCCCCCTCGGCGCCGTAGTCCGACTTGAGCACCCACGCTTCCCTGTCCCGCGCCAGCTCCTCGATGGGTAGCGTCTCCATCCGCACGGTGTAGGGGATATGAGCGCGGATGGTGGCCCGCGCGCGCGGGGAGAAGCACTCGTGCCGCTCCCACATGAAGGCCATGGTCCGCTTGTTCTGCGTGAGCACGGCGCCGAATGGGTTCACGACCACGCATCGGCCCTCCAGGCAAGCCTGGAGCACCACGGAGAGCGGGCCGGCCAGCGGCACCATGTCCTCGAAGGGCTCCTCGTCGTCCCAGACGGGGAGGCGCTCGCCCCACCAGTCCGTCTTGTAGTGGCGCAACAGCACGTCGCACGGCTCGCCGAAGAGGCGCACCCGACCGTCCGGACTCAAGGTGAGGTTGAAGGGCGAGCCCAGGTGCACCTTCCACCCGCGCGCTTCGAACCACTGGCGGTAGAGCCGCACCAGTCCCAGGTCCTCGGGCATCTCCGTGGGGTAGAGGATGCCCACCGAGAGCTGCTCGGGCGCGGGCACCAGCAGCCGGGCCGCCAGTGACTCCACCATCGAGCACATCCGCTCGCCCAGCGCCGTGTTGGGGTCCACCGTTCCCGGCCACGCGGGCTGCACCAGCGGATTGAGCAGCACGGCCTCCACCTCGCCAGTGGGCGTGTCGCTGTTGAGCTCGCACACCGCGAGCTGCCCGTCCTTGGTGAGAAAGACGTCTGCTCGCGCGAAGCCGTGCCAGAAGGGCTGCGAGGCCTGCCACATGAGCTTCTGGCCGGGCGTGAGGCCGAAGAACTCGTCCAGCACCTCGGGCGAGGCGGCGCACGCCAGCACCAGCTCATGGTAGGCCGCCGCCACGTTCTCGGCTGCACGGTAGAGCGCGGCCTGGCGCTCGCGGGGCATGAGCAGGGGCTCGGCACGGAAGCGCGGCGCGCCCTCCAGCCATGGGTCCGTGACGAGGCCCGTACGCACCAGCTGCTCGGCGAGCGCCTCGTAGGTGAGGGGCAGGGTGCTCATCCCAGACGCGTCACCAGGAAGGCGGCCGCCAGGTAGGAGACGGCCTCCAGCACGCCCATTCCCAGGTTGCGCTCAGCGGCGATGCCCTGATCCAACCGGCCGCCGCGCAGGGTGAATCGCGCGCCCAGCAGCAGCGTCTGCACGAAGAGCTGGCGCACCGGGTAGAGCGCCAGGGCGAACACGAGCGCCAGCGCGTAGCCGCGCAGCGAGGCCGCCCAGCCCACGAAGTTCCCCTCCACCGCGTGGCCGATGATGATGGAGAGCGCCACGGTGATGCCCGCGTAGCTGAGCGCCGCGGCCAGGTTCTCTCCGAGAATCTCCTCGGCGTCGTCGTAGGCGGTGAGGGTGCGGAAGAGCATCACGAACAGGTGCAGGGTGACCTGAGCAATCACCACGAAGACGAGCACTACGCCCAGCGTGCCCAGGTCCGTGCCGGACACGGAGCGCGACAGGAGGATGCCCGTGGCGAGGTAGTGCGCTCCGGCGGCCAGTCCGGCGGCGATGTTGCCGCGCTCGACCTCCGCTGCCAGCCGCGCGCGCAGCAGCACCCGCACGCCCAGGTGCCCGAAGACGACGAGCAGCACCAGCGCCGCGAGTCCGTAGGCGCTCACCCAGAGCACGTCGTGCATCAGACTCTCGCCCTGGACGCACCCGGCCACCACCGAGCCGGAGATCAGGAACAGGCCAAGCACCTGGCCCACCTGGACGAGCGCATGGGCCATGTGGCCCTCCTCCAGGTCCGAGCGAACGGTGTGCGCGGGCGACCACAGCCGCTGTCCGGCGCGCAGGAGCAGCAGGAGCACGACGGTGGTGATCGCACCAAAGGCGGGCAGGTAGAGGGGGCGGAGCTCCATGGGGACCGGGATGCTACCTCGACTCCCCCTGCAAGCACCTGGAACCACGGCCCCTGGCCGGAAGAGGGGCCTTCGAACCGCCGGCGCGTTTATCCCACCTCCCCGGAATTGCCGGAATCATGACGCACCTGCTGTCAGCTACCTCCCAGCGGTGCGGAACAGGGGCGGGGATGGGTTGCCGCGGTGCGGCATTGGACCCAGGTTGCGTGGACCACGGGGGGAGGTTCCACATGCAGCCGTACCGTCGTTTCCACTCGCAGTACCGAGAACGGTTGTCGCTCGCGGACGGGACGTGGGCGGAGCTGCGGATGGTCCGGCGCGAGGATGCGGCGCTGCTGCGAGAGGGCTTCGAGCGGCTCTCCTCGCGCTCGCGCTACCAGCGCTTCTTGTCGGCCAAGCCCCGGCTGACTGCCGAGGAGTTGAGCTACCTGACGAGCGTGGATGGGGAGCGGCACGTGGCCATCGGGGCGGTGACGTGGAGCCCGAGCGGCAAAGAGGTGGGGCTGGGAGTGGCCCGGTTCTTCCGCCAGGCCCACGCGCCCGAGGTCGCCGAGGTGGCCATCACCGTGGTGGACGACGCGCAGGGCAAGGGGCTCGGCCGCATCTTGATGGACAGGCTGGTGGAGGCCGCGCGCGAGCGGGGCGTGGAGCGCTTCGAGTTCCGGGTGCTGGCGGGCAACGTGCCCATGTACAAGCTCGTCCAGGCGCTCGCGCCGTGCGAGCCCGAGCAGGACGAGGAGGCGCTGTGCTTCAGCGTGCCGTTGGCGGCGCCCGTGCGCGGAGGCTCGGAGGTGCTGCGCTCGTTGCTGGCGTTGGCGGCCCAGGGGGCACTCACACTCATTGGGCCCACGTGCCGGTGGCGGGGCGTGTCCCGCGTACCGCCTCCCGAGGTGGCCTACGAGGAGGAGGCTCGCTCTCCTTGAGGCGCGTGGTCCCGCTGTAGCCGCTCGAAGAAGGCGGGCTCGAAGACTCCATCCACGCGCAGCGAGTAGCGGAAGAAGGGGGCGGCCTCGACGCCGTGGTAGTCGAAGTCGTTGAACCAGTATGCGTGGCCGTCCACGTGCGTCTTCTCCTGGCGCTCCTCGTCCCAGAGGTAGAGGCGCTTGTTGCCGCGAGGGCAGACGGTGATGAAGTGGTCGGGGGCCGTCTGGTCCTCGGGCTCGCCGTCGCGGTGGACGGTGCCGTGGTCGTTGGCGTTGAGCCCGAGCAGGGTGCAGCGGCCGAGCTCCCGGAAGGGAAGGGACTTCACGAAGGCCACGGTGCGAGGGAAGTAGAGGCGGGCCTCGCGGGTGAAGTCCTTGCCGGCGCTGGTGCTCTTCTCGCTCCAGTAGCCGCCGGGGATGAGCTCGTAGAAGACCTTCCAGGGGAAGTAGACGCCGTGCTTGAACTCGAGGAAGCGCATCTGCTCGCGGGTGAGCGGGTGGTCGCGCTCCTCGCCGAACTCGTACTCGTGGCGGCGCCGTGGGTCGAACGCACCGGCGTCGTTTCCGAGCGAGACGAAGGTGGCGAACTCCTTCTCGGAGAAGCCGCGGATGACCTGGCCGTAGTCGACGTAGGGGTCGTCCGCGAGCGAGGGCGGGACGATGCCCATGGCCTTGTGGCTGCCGCCGGTGTAGCTGGTGCCCACCTGGGCGAGCGCGTAGCAGATCTCGTCATCCAGCGAGGCGAGCTGCGCCAGCTCGAGGTAGGGCTCGAGGTTGATGAAGGGGCGGTCCCAGATGCCCACGAGTCCGCTGCGTGCTCCAGCCATTGCGTGTCCGTTCGACTCCGGGCCCGCGAAGGGCGGCCCTGTTCCGGGGCGCAGGATACGTCCTGGGGAGCGGGCCGGGAACGCGGGTTCGAGCGGGCCTGCCGCCCGGCGGACGAGCAGGCGCCATTTCTTCGTTCTTCGCATGGGCGCGGTAGGCTGGCCCGGGTCACCTCATGCCCTGGCTCGCCCTTGCTCTCTTCGTCATGATCGCCGTGCTGCTCCGGCAGCCGGTCATCGGTGCGCTGTTCGCACTGGCGGAGGAGTGCAGCTTCCACTGGGGCGCCTATCGCGGCACTCTCGGCCTCACCCGCGCCATCGGGTTGCTGGGGGCCGATGCATTTATGCGGCGCTCGCTGCTGCAACTCCGGGTGCATGCCCATGAGGCACTCGGGGAGACCGCGCGAGCCGTCGAGGGAGCGCGGCGGCTCGCGGACGAGGCCAGGGCCGTAGGGGACTGGAGCCTGGCCAACACGGCCATCAACACCTTCATCAACGCGGGCCTGTATCGGGAGGCGCTGGAGGTCGAGCGCGGGTGGGAGCCCCAGGAGGAACCCATCTCGGAAGAGTGGGGGCCCGACGAGCAGTCGGCCCTGGCGCGGTTCAACCTCTGTGAGGCGCACTACAACCTGGGTGACTGGGAGGCTGCCAGCGAGTGCCTCCGAGCCGTGGAGGAGGCTGCGGTCGACGAGCCCATGCTCCGGCAGGCGATCCCCATGCAACGGGCGTGGATCCAGGCGCACACCGGTCACGAGGCCGACGCGCTCGCGACCCTGGATCAGTTGAACCGCAAGGGTATTCCCCGTGTGTATTGGAGCGAGGTGGCCTTCACCCGGGCTGCGGTGCTGCTGGCAATGCGGCGGTACGACGAGGCAGCGAGTGAGGCGCGGGCGGGGTTGAAGTTCGCGCGCCGGGTGGCGAGCACGAGGAACGGGCTGTTCATGCTTGGGCGCATCGCCCTGGCGGAGGGGCGGTTGGAGGAGGCAGCGCGGCACTTCGAGGCCGGGGCCGCGCACCCGTACAAGGGGCAGGGCGGGGGAGCGCTGCTGGCGTGGGGCGATTGCCTGGAGAAGCTCGGTCGGGGTGAGCGCGCCAGGGAGGCGTGGAGGCTCGTGCTCGAGCGGGATCCCCAGAGCGCCGCGGCTCGGGAGGCGGGTTCGCGGCTGGGGGCCGCAGGATGACACGTATAAAGAGACTCTCAACGGAAGAGCTGATCGAGAGAATCAAAAGCCTTTCCACTGAGAGGTGGTCTGCGATTCATGCGGGCAGGCCGAAAGAGGCAAACCGCATGTTCGAGCTTCTGGTTGCAATCGAGAGGGAGTTGCGAGCCAGAGGTCTCGAAGCGCAACGTCAGTTATTGAAGCTGCTCGATGATCCAGACCCGGGGACCCGGTGCTGGGTTGCTGGCTCGGTGTTGGAGTTTGCACCAAGCGAGGGGGAGCGGGTGCTCACCGAAATCGCTAGAAGCGTTGATGGCCTGGTGGGATTCTCAGCGGAGAGAACGCTACAGGAATGGAAAGCGGGCACCTTCAAGCCCTTATGATGTCTTCCTAGCTCGGGAACTGAGCGTCAACGGCCCGGTTGAGAAATCTTTTGGGGTCCACCCAATCGCTACGGGAACACCAACCCGGGAATGGTGATGCTACGCGAGCCTTCATCCCGCAGCGTCAGCGTCAATTCACCAAGTACCTCGTACCGCAGTACGTCTACCTCCACGATGACCGAACCTTCGCTGCCGGGCGCAATGGGCTTCTCCTGCCGAAGCTTCATCCCCTTCAGCTCCTTGCCATGGGCGTCCACCAGCGAGCCACCAGCCACTATCCAGGGCTCCGGGCTCGAGTTCTTCAGTGACACCTCCGCCGCGATGCTCTTGTCAGAGCGGTAACCGAAGCCCCATTCGTAAGTGAGGACTCCTTCCGATGGAACGAGTTCCTTCTTCTTGAGGTCCCGCGCCTGGATGCCGAAATTGCTGATTATCTTGTTGGCGATCAGGTCCCGGAGTCCACCAGACTGCTTGAGTTTGGCCTGCAGTTGCTCGAATCGGGCCCGCGTCTGCTCGAGCTCATCGCGGAGTCGCTGGTTCGTCGCCAGCTCCTGGGCGAGTTCTTGCTGCAAGGATTCCCGGGGGCGCTGGTCGCGATACACCTCCACCTGGTGTGCCGCCTGTCCCGGGTAGGCGACCAGGGAGAAGGTGACACGCTGCTGGGTGGTTCCGTCTCCAAGGAGGACCGTGAGCCGGAGTCGCTCTCCCAGTACGAGATCCGGTGGAGGCAGGAGGCTGAGGGTGCTACGCCCTCGAGTCACCTCCAGGAAGCGGACCTCGTCTTGCAGGTCCACCTCCGTGCGCGTGTCGAAGACGAAGTTCGTCATGAGCCCCGGGCTGATGCAGATCTCCCGGGCTGTTGCCGCAGGAGCCAACGCGAGCTCGATGCGCTGCAACTCCTTGCACGCCGTGGTGGTGGGCGGCTGCATGAGGGGCGCGCCTTGAAGAGGCACGAGAACCAGGAGGGCGGAAGGGAGCAGCATGGACAGTCGTCTCTGGCACGGGGTTATTCGAAGCGCGGCACCGGCTGAACACTCATGATGTTGGAGACACGGGCCTTCTCGGACGTGCTGCCGGGCTCCATGGCAATTCCGAGTCCCTGCGTCGTCCTCACCTGCAGGCAGACCGGAACGATCTCACCATCAGGTAGGTGAGCCCGGGTGAAACGGCCATAGACATGCTCCTTTCCGAAAAACAGCTCGCCATCGATGCGGATCCGGCGCGGGAGATCCCCCCACTCTGGGAGGATCTCGGCAGTGACAGGTCCCTCCGAAACCAAGGCGTCAGGGTACTGGGTGTCGAAGGGCGGGATGATGATGCGGTCCGGTCTACCCGGGATGATGTTGAATCGCTTGCGGGTCGCCTCCGAGCCGGGCGGGCACTCTGCAGGCTCCGGAGGCTGACGCTGCTGCGGACCACTCACGCAGGCGGAACCGGCTACACAGCCGGCGGCAAGCAGGGCGCGGGTCGTCTTGGACTTCGTCATCGGGGGCTCCTCTCGGTTCGTCGCGGTGGCGACGGGCGCGGGGGTGGATGACTTCTCAGGTGCCGCGCCGTTGCCAACTTCTCCCGTCAACCGTGCTGACGCCATTTCTTGGCGAGGAGCGGCCTGCTGCGGTGGGGACGAGGGCGGAGACCCCGTGCGTTGGTTGAGAGGCAGCACCGTCGAGGGCTGCTGCTGCCACGAGGCGAACAGGGAGAGCACGCCGGGCACCACCAGCACGGCGGCGAGGGCGAGTCCGGCAGCCCACCACATCTTTGGGACCCGGCGTTCGGGCATCGCCGAGGCAGGGGCAGCTCGCTTGTCTCGTCTGGCTCCAGGAAACAGCGGTGTACGCCAGGAACTGTCCGCCTGGGTGCACAGCTCCAGCAGGTCCTCCGCGAGCGCCTTGGCATCCGGGTACCGGGCCTCGGCCTCCTTCTCCAGCATTCCCATGCACAGCTCGCTCAGGGCCAGGGGCACGCGCGGGTTGAGCTCATGCGGGGCCGGCGGTGTCTTCTCGAGGATGGCCCGATTCAGGTCCGGGCCGTTCCGGTCTCCGAAGGGAAGCGTGCGCGTCAACAGAATGTAGATGACGACGCCCAACGCCCACAGGTCGTCTCCCGGAGCGAAGGGGTAGGGTTCTCCCTCCCACTGGCGGGCGAAGCGCAACGCCTCGGGGCTGCGGTACTCAGCGGTGCCCGGTGGCAGTCGCAGGGTCAGACGAGGTGCACCCACCTTGATGCCCGCCGCGCCGAAGTCCACCAGCACGGGTTGTCCGTCCGCCTCGCGAACGACGATGTTGGCTTCCTTGATGTCCCGGTGCACCACGCCCGAGGCATGCACGTCCGCCAGGGTGAGCGCCAAGGGCAACAACACCCGCATCACCAGTTCGAGCGCGGAGGGATTCTCCTGTGTAACCCAGACGTCGAGCGTGCGGCCCTCGACGAGCGCCAGGGCGAGTACCAGGAAGCGCGGCTCTTCCTCTGGCCAGAGGCCATACCCGTGGAAGGTCACGACGTTGGGGTGCCGCACCAGGCGCAGTGCGGCCGCCTCCCGGTCTCCCCGCGGGTCGATGCGCATCAGCTTGATGGCGAAAGGCCGTCCGCACCGTCTCGCCCGGTACACGGTGCCGAAGCTGCCGGTGGCGAGCAGGCCCTCGACGATGAAGCCCGCCACTTCCGTACCCGGAGCGAGGTCCGGCCCGGGATGCTCACTCCATGCCTGCCGACTACTCTCGTGGAGCATCTCGCTACCTCCAAAAATCTCGGAGGTTACCAGGGAGATGACCTCGGGCCCCGGACGCAGCGGGTTGGGTACGGGGTGGAGAACCCAATTCTGAGGCTCGAAGAATTGCCCGCTACTGCTGCGGACCACGGACAGCAACAGGGAGGGGTTCCGTCCAGAGTTGACCAGTCCGTGTTGTGAGGAGTGACCCGCCAGTCTGGAGGCATCCCCCGCTTGGTACCCTCCACACCATAAGAGAGCAGGCGAGCAAGGCCGCACCGTATTGAGGGGAGCGCGCAATGAAGCCGGTAAGTCTGACGAAACTGACAGTTCTGCTGACGGCCATGGCAGTGGCCAGCGTCGGATGCTCCCACACGCAGCAACCAGAGCGAAAAGTCTACGTCATTTCCGAGGACGCGAGTGGAGTTGGCTCCCTGGTTGGGAGCGGGACTGGCGGCGCTGGCGCCGATGCCTACTGCAACGAACTGGAAAAACAGTGTTTCAAGAAGTGCTGGAGGCGGAAGCCTAAGGAGACGAGCATCAAGAAGCACTCTGAAAACCACCACAAACACTGCTCCAGTGAATGTCTCGAGGTGTTCAGGAAGTGCACCAAGGAGCAAGAGGAACTGGAGCGGCAAGAGTCACAGTCCCAGAGAAAGGAGCTTCATTTCCCGACCGTTGATGCTGCACTCGGCTGGCTCCGGGAGCATAAGGCCGAGGTGGCGATTGGAACAGTTGTCATCGTGGGAGGCATGGTTGCCGCCCCTTACGTCATTGCTATTGTGGGTAGCGCGTTGGTCCTGGCCCCGCTGTAAGCAGGCCGAAGGTTTGGTGATGTGATGGCAGATATTCCAGAGTTTGATTTAGAAGAAGTGATCTATTTTCTGAACCCCTTCATCGAGAATCATGCGGAAGGCTCGAAGGAGAGAAGGGCATTCGCTCTTGCTCAGATTGCGTTGCTCTACATTCGCGACCGTGTGAAGAGGGATGAGTTTGATAAATATTACAGATCGTGCTTTGCCATCCCATTCACAGTCGAGGTCGCTCATGAGTTCACGACGCGAGAAGAGGCGGATCAATGGCTTGCCAGCGGGAACGCCAAGGACTCCGAGCGTGTGAAGATCGCAGGCAAGGGCTTCATGGTCGTTGATGTATCAGGGAGGCTGCGCTTCATGATCGCCCCTCTTCCGGAGGAGTTGGAGACGGACGAATGGAAGGATGATTCCGAGTAGGAGATTCAGCACCCCCACTGGGCTTCGCCCAGCGCGCCTCGCGGGGGCCGCGCTTTTGGCAGTACCGGGCCCAAGAAGAGTCTGCGCCGCGAACTACGGCGTTTTTTCGAAGTGGGGGGCGGCCTGGAGACTCCCTCGCTCACTGTGGGGCGCCCTGGGCCACCCAGTCGATGATGAGCTGTTTCTGCGCGGCGGTGAGCGGAGTCCCTTTGGGCATGGGCGCTCCCGAGCAGGCGGGGCTGTTGTTGGTGGCGAGAATCTTGTCGATGAGAAAGCTCTGGTTGCGCAGCGGGCCGCAGGCCATCACCTGCAGACGCGAGGAGCAGCCGCTGCTGGGAACTCCGACGAGCTCTCCGTATGAGCGCCCAGCGGTGAGGTTGACGGGCGTGGACGGGCTGCTGTGGCAGCCCGCGTTCGCGCAGCTCGCGGTGAAGATTGGCTGGACGTCATTGGCCAGTGTGACGCTCTGGGTGGCCACGCCAAAGTAGGCCGGGGCGGAGGACCCGCCTCCTGGCGCTGGGTTGGTGATAACCACGGCGGCCGCGTTCCCCGAGGGCGCTGAGGCCACCAGCGAAGCGGGGATGGAGGCTCGCAGCTCACCTGTGCTGACGAAGGTCACCGTCACCGGGCTCCCGTTGAAGGTGGCACTTGCTCCCGCCACGAAGCCCGTGCCGCTCAGGGTCAGGGTGAAGCCCGCAGTCCCGGCCACCGTGCCACAAGGAGACAGCGAGGACACGGAGGGCAGGGGGTTGGGCGCAACGACGCTGAAATCGAGGCTGTTGCTCGCGCCTCCGCCCGGCGCGGGATTGGCCACCGTCACCGGGAAGCTGCCGGTGGTGCCAAGGTCCGAAGCGGGAATGGCGGCCGTTACCTCCGTCGGGCTCACGTAGGTGGTGCTCCGAGAGTTGCCATTGAAGGACAGCGTGGCTCCGGGCACGAAGCCCGTGCCGGTGGCCCGCAGGGTGAAGGCCACTCCACCGCGCTCTCCTTGTGAGGGAGATAGCGCGGTGAGCGTAGGCACCGGGTTGGCCTCGCGCACCTCCAGCATCAGCGTGTTGCTCGTCTCGCCATTGCTATTCCTCACCTGCACCGGGTAGTCGCCCGCGGGCGTGGCGGGCAGCGACACCGTGAGCTGTGTGGAGGCACAGGACGAGGGGGTATACGAGCTCCCATTGAAGAGGACGGTGGAGCGGCTGGCGGGTGGCGAGCAGACGTAGCCGGAGCCCGTCACGGTAAGTGAGAAGGCGGCACTGGCCACAACGCGCGCTGGGGCGAGCCCGGTGATGGAGGGGGCGCTCGAGTCGATGGCGGTGAGAGTGAGGCCATTGCTCGTGCCTCCGCCAGGAGCCGGGTTGCGCACGGTGATGGCGTAGCCACCGGGCGTGGCGAGGGTGGGAATCCGCCCCGTCAGCGTGGTGGGCCCTCCGTAGGTCGTCGTCACGTCGGACCCGTTGAACACCACCGTGGAGGCGGCGGTGAAGCCCGTGCCGGTGAGTGTCAGGGTAAAGGGAGCGCCGTTGGTGGCCACGCTGGAGGGGTTGAGGTTGCTCAAGGCAGGTGCCGGGTTTGTGACGAGAAACTCTTGCTCGCTGCTATCACCCCCGCCTGGGGGCGGGTTGCTCACCCGGAAGCGATGTGTGCCGCTCTCGGCGGTGATGGCGGCCGGCAGGAGCACCTCCAACTGGGAGGGGCTCACATAGGTGGGGGTGAGGGGCACTCCGTCGAAGGAGACCTGGCTGCTGGAGAGGAAGCCGCCACCGCCCAGCGTTACTCCTACCTCGCCCGTCCCCACCAGGACGGAGGAGGGCGTGAGCGAGTCCAGTTGCGGCCGCGGGTTGTCCGTGCCCCCATCTGTTGTTCCGCCTCCAGAGGGAGCAGGCGCTCCCGAGCAGATCCACCCGGCGACGTCGCGCAGCGCCGCCTCATCGAGGTAGGGCCCACCCTGGGGCATCCGCCCCGGCGAGTCTGGTAGCAGCTTCAAGTAGAAGTGGCTGTACTCGGGGCGGCCGGGCACCACGAGCCGGCGCATCGGCTGCCCGGTAGAGGTCCGATTGACGGTGGCCTGCCACATCTCCTGGGCGTCACGGAATGTCAGGCCCCCGAGGCCCTGCTCATGACAGGCCGTGATGCATCCCGTCGGCTGTTGCGCCGAGAAGTGTGTGGCGAAGACCTCATCCAAGGTGCGTGGGGCGACACCTTCGCACACAGGGCTTGCTGGCTCGGGGAGGACCTCGGCCTCGCGTTGCTCGGTGCAGCCAGCCATCAAGACGAGACACAGAAGGGTCGCTATCGGGGTGCTAGGCGTTGCGCGCATCTCCACTCCTGGGCTGGAGGGAAGACCCGCGAACATCCTTTCTGGCCACGTCCCTTTAGGGTCCGTTCTCAGGGCGCCAGGGTAGGTGGCGGCATGGGCTGATAGCGCAACGAGAGCCGGGCTGGAGTGCCCGCACTGTCGTAATACGAGAGCATTTGCAGCTTGAAGAACTGTCCGGTGCTGCTGCGGACCACGTACAGCAACTCCGCGCGCGGGCTCAGCCGGTGCGTGGAGAGATCGTAGTAGTACCAGCCGCCCTCGACTCCGCTGAACACCGGCTCCGAGGCGTCTTGCTGATAGCCCTCGGTCGGTGCCGACGCGAGGGAGTCCCAGCCCTGGTTCTTGAGCACCGCCACCCGCACCTCTCCCGTGGGGTTTCCGCCTCCACCGTTCATCGTGATGGTGTAGCGCTGGAAGGCCAGGTCCCATCCGTTGCTCTCGAAGGCCTCGTCGGTCTTCATCTCCCGGCCTTCGTCGATGTCGAAGAAGACCAGCGCGGACTTGTTCGTCGCGTCGATCAGCGCGTGGGAGCTCCCGCCCTCCTGGGGCGTCACCTCGACGAGGGGTCCGCTGTTCGTCTCGCCGTCGAACGGGTAGTCCGTGCGCAGGTCCGGGGCGCAGCCCGCCACCGCGAGCCCGAGGAGCAGTACCGTCTTGTGAATCCGCATCTGCATGTCGACCCTCACCCCAGCCCTCTCCCAGAGGGAGAGGGGGCTTTCCTCAGTACTCCCACTGGACTCCGCCCAGCACGCCTCGCGGGGGCCGCGGGTTGAATTGCTGGTCTCCTGCGTTGAGCAGGTTGTAGCTGTTGACGAAGACGTCGAACCCGCCTCGAAGCTTGTAGGTGACCGTGGCCTCGAGATCGAAATACGAAGGCGCCCACACCTCGCGCTCCTCGAGGCCAATGACATTGGCCATGCCGCCATCCGTGCCCAGGTAGTACGGCCGGCCACTCACCCACGAGCCCCGTACGGTGGCCTCCAGGTTCCACGGGCGGTACCTCGTGGACAGCTGTGCGTTGACGCGGTGCCGCGAGCGGGCCTCCAGCGGGCGATTGCGCGTCTGGTCCCTCGCATCCAGCAGCATGTACGCCAGGTCCAGGTACGTGGAGCGCATGGGCAGCCGGAAGCGTCCGTTGACCTCGATGCCCTGCGTGTAGGCCCTGGCCACGTTCTCGTAGCTGAAGGTCACCGGGTTGTCCGGGTCCGGCGTCCCTCCGGCGGTGATGTTGATGAGGTTGTTCAGCCGGGTGTGGAAACCGCTCGCGGAGAACACCCAACCGTCGATGGGGGGGCGCCAGTCCACGCCGACATTCACCGCCGTGGAGCGCTCGGCCGTGAGGTTGCGGTTGCCCGCGACGATGTAGCCGATGCCCTGGTTGGTGAAGCGCAGGTACATCTCCTGGAAGGACGGTGGGCGGAACCCGAGTCCCACCGAGGCGCGCACCGTCAGCGCCGGGATGGGGTCCAGCTTGAGTGCCAGCCGCGGCGAGGGGGCTCCGCCGAACTGCGAGTCCAGGTCGAAGCGGAAACCCGGTGCCACCTTCAGCTTCGGCCCCGAGCCGTCCGAGGACAGCGCCACATCCCACTCGTCCTGGAGGAATGCGCCGCCCCGGATGCGGCCTACCGGGCTCTCCTCGAGCCGTGCCGAGGTGAGCCGCTCGCCGAGCACCTCGAGGCCTCCGGTGAGCGCGTGGTTGCCCAAGCGGTGGTCCGCCTGGAAGACACCCTCGTAGAGCCGGTTGACGTTCTGCGAGTAGTCGTCGAGCGCCCGCGAGCCGCGCTGGTCCTGCAGGAGTTGGTCGCGGAACAGGCCGAAGTGTCCCCGGACGAGCAGCGAGGTCTCGTTGGGGAGCTGTTTCCTGCCGCCGAGCGACACATCGAACTGCTCCTGCCGCTGCCGCCGGTCGAGCACCGCGCCCGAGGGGTTGAGGTCGACCGCGTTCTCGTCTCGAAAGGTGTACTGGCTGCGCAGCCACAGGCGCGAGCGGTCATCCGCTGCGTAGGCGAGGGCCACGTCACCATCGATTCGGCGGATACCCGAGCCGCTCGTTGCCGCATCCGCGGGCGCCCAGTCATAGGGGTTGCGGGTGCGGTAGCCGCCGCCCACGCGCACCTCGAGGGGGCCCTGCTTCGTGCCCGCGTTCGCGCGGAAGTCGCCCTCCAGCAGCGTGCCGAACGTGCCCCGTGCCCCCAGCTCCAGCGGGCGCTGCACGTGCCGGGTGATGAGGTTCACCACGCCGCCAATGGCATCCGCGCCGTAGAGCGCCGCCGCGGGCCCTTTGACAATCTCCACGCGCTCCACGTCGCGCAGGCTGAAACGTCCGAGGTCCAGCGTGGTGCCCACTCGGCCGCTCACGCGCTCGCCGTCGACGAGGATGAGGACGTACTCGGGATCCAGGCCCTGCAGGCGCATGCCCGTACCCCGGAAGGTCTGTACCAGCTCCACGCCCGGGTGCTGTTGCAGGAGCTGGCCCAGGTCCCGGGCGCCCACCGCTTCAATCTGCTTGCGGGTGATGACCTCGGTGGCCACCACCACATCCTCGAGCTTGCGCTCGGAGCGCGAGGAGGTGACGACCGTCTGCTTGCGGCGGTCGACTTCCTCGGGCTCGGGTGGCGCCGGGGGCGGGGCAGGGGCGGGTTCGGAGATGACAGGCCCGGCGGCGTCGGGGCTGGGGGCGCCCACGCCGGGCTGCTGGGGGTCGATCGGCTGGCGCACCAAGAGGGCGGCCACCAGGGGGAGGAGCACGGGCCGACTCTCGGCCGGATGCTCCCGGTCGTCAATGGGCGCGCACCAGGCGGGTAGGCACGTGGAACGTGAAAGGGCCCCGGGTTGATGCCCGAGGCCCTCGATACCCTCACCCCGTCCCTCTCCCAGGGGGAGAGGGGAGGGTTACGCGGCTTTCGCCTGTCCCTTGCTGAAGGTGAGTCCGTCCTTGCCCGCGTCCACCAAAATGTGGTCCCCGGGCAGGAACTCGCCTCCCAACACCTTCAGCGCCAGCGGGTCCATCAGGTACTTCTGGATGGCTCGCTTCAGCGGCCGCGCTCCGTACGTTGGGTCGTAGCCGCGCTCGGACAGGAGATCCTCCGCCTTCTCCGTCAGCTCCATCGTCAGCCGCTTGTCGGCCAGCAGCTTCTGCAGTCTCACCACCTGCAGCTCGACGATCTGCCGGATGTCCTTCTTGCGCAGCGGCTCGAAGATGATGACCTCGTCCACGCGGTTGAGGAACTCCGGCCGGAAGTGCTGGCGCAGAATCCCCAGCACGTCCTCGCGCGTCGCCTCGTCCAGATCCTCCTTGCCCTGCATTCCCTCCTGCATCGCCTGCGAGCCGATGTTGCTCGTCATGATCAGCACCGTGTTCTTGAAGTCCACGGTCCTGCCCTGGCTGTCCGTCAGCCGGCCCTCGTCGAGAATCTGCAGCAGCATGTTGAAGACGTCCGGGTGGGCCTTCTCGATTTCATCGAACAGGACCACCGTGTACGGCCGGCGCCGCACCGCCTCGGTGAGCTGGCCGCCCTCTTCGTAGCCGACGTACCCCGGAGGCGCGCCCACCAGCCGGGCCACGGAGTGCTTCTCCATGTACTCGGACATGTCGATGCGCACCATCGCGCTGTCGTCATCGAAGAGGAACTCCGCCAGCGCCTTGGCCGTCTCCGTCTTTCCCACGCCCGTGGGGCCCAGGAAGATGAACGAGCCGATGGGCCGGTTTGGATCCTGCAACCCCGAGCGCGCCCGGCGCACCGCGTTGCTCACCGCCTCGATGGCGCTGCGCTGACCGATGACCCGCTTGGCCAGCCGGTCCTCCATGTGCACCAGCTTCTGGACCTCGCCCTCCATCAGCTTGGAGACGGGGATGCCCGTCCACTTGCCCACCACGGCGGCGATGTCCTCCGCGTCCACCTCCTCCTTGAGGAACTTGTGGTTCTTCTGCAGCTCGGCCAGCTTCGCGTTCTGCTGGGCGATCTCCTTCTCCAGGCCGGGGATGACGCCGTACTTGATCTCCGCCGCCTTGTTGAAGTCGCCCTGCCGCTCCACCGCCGCCTGATCGTTCTTCGCCTTCTCGAGCTTCTCCTTCTGCTCTCGGATGCCAGCAATGGCCTTCTTCTCCGCGTCCCAGTGTGCCTTCAGTCCAGTGAAGCGCTCGCTGAGCTCGGCCAGCTCCTTCTCGATCTTCCCCAGCCGCTCGATCGAGTGCGGATCCGTCTCCTTGCGCAGGCCCTCGCGCTCGATCTCCAGCTGGTTCATCTTCCGCCGGATGTCGTCGATCTCCGTCGGCATCGAGTCGATCTCGATGCGCAGGCGGCTGCACGCCTCGTCGACGAGGTCGATGGCCTTGTCCGGCAGGAAGCGGTCGGAGATGTAGCGGTTGGACAGGTTGGCCGCGGACACCAGCGCGGAGTCCTGGATGCGCACGCCGTGGTGCACCTCGTAGCGCTCCTTGAGGCCACGCAGGATGCTGATGGTGTCGTGCACGTTGGGCTCGCCCACCATCACCGGCTGGAAGCGCCGCTCCAGGGCCGCGTCCTTTTCAATGTGCTTGCGGTACTCGTCCAGCGTGGTGGCGCCGATGCAGTGCAGCTCGCCGCGCGCCAGCGCCGGCTTGAGCATGTTGCCCGCGTCCATCGAGCCCTCGGCCTTGCCCGCGCCCACCAGGGTGTGCATCTCGTCGATGAAGAGGATGATCTCCCCCGCGGCGTCCGCCACCTCCTTGAGCACCGCCTTGAGGCGCTCCTCGAACTCGCCGCGGAACTTGGCTCCCGCCACCATCGCGCCCAGGTCCAACGTCACCAGGCGCTTGTTCTTCAGCCCCTCGGGCACGTCCCCATCGACGATGCGCCGCGCCAGGCCCTCGACGATGGCCGTCTTGCCCACGCCCGGTTCACCGATGAGCACCGGATTGTTCTTCGTGCGCCGGCTGAGCACCTGGATGCAGCGGCGGATCTCCTCGTCCCGGCCGATGACGGGGTCCAACTTCCCGGCCCGCGCCGCGTCCGTCAGATCGCGCCCGTACTTCTCCAGCGCCTGGTAGGTGGACTCCGCGTCCTGGCTCGTCACCCGGCTGGAGCCGCGCACTTCCTTCAGGCTGGACTGGACGCGATCGCGCGTCACGCCCGAGGACTTCATCACCTCGCCCACCGCACCCTTGTCCTGGGTGAGCGCCAGCAGCAGGTGCTCGCTGGAGATGAAGTCGTCCTTGAGGCTCTTGGCCTCGTCCTCGGCCTTGTCGAAGGTTTTCAGCAGCCTCTGGCTGAGCATCGCGCTCTCGCCGCCCTGCATCCGTGGCAGCTTCTGGAGCGCCTCACCCAACCGGGAGGCGAACAGCTTCACGTCCACGCCGATCTTGCGCAGCAGGGGCTCGACGATGCCGTCCTTCTGTCCGAGCAGCGCGGTGGCGAGATGCTCCGGCTCGTAGCTCGGGTTGTCCGCCCGGCGGGCCAGAGACTGTCCTTCCTGAATGGCTTCCTGGGCCTTGACTGTGTACTTGTCGAGTCTCATGCCCCCCAACGTAAGGGTCGGGGGTGTCTTGGCAAGCACGCGCGGACCGCCCACATTTCACTTGTCGCGTGAGCCTGGATGCTTGGAGCCTCTACGAACTTCCAGGCTGTCCTGGAGTTGCCTTCCTGCCATCAGGCCGGGTATATGCGCGCCACCTTGGGGGGACTCCTCTGGAAGCGCACGGCGGCTATCTCATCAGAACTGAATCCCTAGGGGGCCTGAAGCTCTTGGAGCTGGCCCGGCGGGCGCTCGTCGAGGACGGCGCCCCGGCGGACTCCTGGTTGACGGTCTGCGTCTATCGTCGGCGCAAGGTCATCCGGCTGGCCCTGGACGGACCCCACAGCGCGGGGCGCCGGGGCTCGCACTGGTACAGCGAGCATCAAGCGTTCGCCCGGCTGCTGTCCAAGGAGGCGGGCATTACGGTCCACTCCTACGTGTATGACCCCCAGGAGTATGAGGAGGTCATGGCCTTTGGTGGAGGCCAGAACGTGGGCGGGGAGCGGCTCTCCTATGACGAGGTGGAGCTGCCCGAGTGTCTGGACGGGGAGTTCGACGACGAGGCCTTCGCGCGGATGCAGGAGCGCTGGCCGCTGGGCCACCTGGCATGGGTGTACGGGGTGGAGCGCGAGCTGCTGCTGCAGCTTCACCGCATGCAGGGGACACGGCTGGTGCTCAACGGCTCGGAGCCGGAGTCGGAGCGGCCTCTGGAGCACCTGCTGCGGGGCCACGCGGCGTGAAGCGGAGGGCCCGGCAGCGGGCCTTCAGTCCTCTTCTTCTACCGCCAGCTCGCCGTCCTGGGTGCTGATGGCCTGACGGACACCCTCGCTGCGGAAGTACTGGCCGAGCAGGGCGAAGGTGCCGGCGATGACGGCCGTCATCACCATGGTGAAGGCCGCGGCGAGCCCGGGCAGGGTCGCCTTGAGCTGGGCGGCGGCCTCGGCCTGCTGGAACATGGGCAGGGTGCTCAGGTGCTCGGCCATGACGGGGCCGATGCGGCGGGCCACCACGGCCCACTGCGCCCCATCAATGGTGCGCAGCAGGGCGGCGAGGATGGCGGAGCCGGCGATCACCCGGCGCATCCGTTCCAGGGGCAGCCCTCCGGGCCTGAGGAGCCGGCCGGAGGCCACGAAGGCGAAGGAGCACGCCACCGCGAGCGCTCCCAGCACCACGGAGCGGGAATCCCGCATGGGCTCGAGCGCGGCGATCTGCGCTTCGGAGATGTGCGCGGCGACGATCAGGTCCGGGTCCTTGGAGAAGCGCGTCAGGTTGCTGACTTCGTCGCGCAGCTCCCCCAGGTGGCCCAGCTCCAGGGTCTCCCGGAGGGCCGAGAAGCCCGTGAGGGCGGAGAGCACGAGGCACACCGCCGCCGCGAAGCGGATGCGCCGCGGCAGGAGCGGGGGGGTGGGGGAGACACGAGGATTCACCGCTTGCTTGCCTCCACGAAGCGGATGCGCAGGTCGGCCAGGAGGTTGTCGAAGAGCTGCTGCTCCTCCGGGGTGAGGTTGCCGCGCGTCTTGTCGTGCAGCATCCCCAGCAGATCCAGGCTCTGACGGGCGAGCACCAGATCCTTCTCGGCCTTGCCCGTCTCCGGGTTGGGCGCCTCACCCAGGTGGATGACGGCGCTGGAGGCCAGGCCGATGAGGAAGGTGCTGAAGGTGATGGCGGCCTCGGGCGCCTCACCCCGCATCACGAAAGTCTCTCCGCGCTTCTCCTCGCTCATGGCGTCACTCGTCCGACTCGGAGTCCTCGTCCTCGTCGCCCTCATCCTCGTCCTCGTCGTCGAAGTCCTCTTCGTCCTCGAGCTCGTCGTGCATGACCGTCTCCACGGGCACGCCCTTGTCGGCCACGTCCGGCAGGGACTCGATGTGGCGCTGGTACGCCTTCTCATCCACCGTGCCGGAGCGCAGGTAACGCTCGGCCGTACGCTTGTCGAGCTGCTTGGGGTCTGTCGGGGTGGCCATGGTCAACTCCTCGGAATCTCTTGGAAAAGGGCGCGCCACCTTATAGCAGGGCTACCCTCTGTCAACGCCGCTGAACCCCCACCCATCCGGAGCCGATGAACGCCCTCGTCCGTCCATCCCTTCCCCGAGGCCTCTATGTCCTCTGTGACGACACCCTGCGCCCCGAACTGTCACTGAGGGAGAAGGCGGCCGGTCTGCTCGCTGGAGGGGCGCGGGTGGTGCAACTGCGGATGAAGCGGACTCCGCTCCGGGAGGCGCTGGTGGCGGCGCGCGAGGTGGTGGCGGCCTGTCGGAGGGCGGGGGCGGTGTGTCTGGTGAACGACCGGGTGGACCTGGCCCTGCTGTCGGGCGCGCATGGGGTGCATGTGGGAGAGGAGGACCTGCCCGCCGAGGAGGCGAGGGCGCTGTTGGGCCCGGAGGGGCTGGTGGGGGTGACGGTGCGTGGCTTGGAGGATGCGCGCGCGGCCCTGGCGGCTGGGGCGGACTATGTAGGCCTGGGGCCGGTCTTTGGCACGACGACCAAGCAGGTGCCCGCGCCGGTGCTGGGGTTGGGGGGCTTCGCCGCGGTGGTGCGCGCGAGTCCTCTGCCGGTGGTGGGGATTGGCGGGGTGAAGCTGGAGAACATTGCCGACCTGGCCGCTACGGGAGCACACGGTGGAGCGGTGGCCTCGGACGCCCTGCTCGCCGAGGACATCGCCGAGCGTGTCCGGCGCCTCTCCGCTGCTTTTGACAGGGGCGCCCAGGGGGCTAGCCTCGTGGGCGGAGACGCATGAAACCTCATGGCCATGGCCAGGCACCGCGCCGGCCCAACATCGGCATCACCCCGGACTTCAGCGCCAGTCGGCCGGACTCGCAGTTCTCTTATTACGAGTTGAAGGTGCCCTACGCGGACGCGGTACTGCGCGCGGGGGGCCTGCCCTTCGTGTTGCCGTACTCGGACGAGCTGGCGTGTGTGGAAGCGTACCTGGATCGCATCTCCGGGCTGCTCGTCACGGGCGGGGCCTTCGACATTCCGCCCGAGGCCTACGGCGAGACGGCTCGCGAGGGGATGGGGCCGCTGAAGCTGTCGCGCACGGCCTTCGAGTCGGCGCTGATGCGTGGGGCGTTCAAGCGCAACATGCCGGTGCTGGGCATCTGCGGGGGCATGCAGCTGCTCAACGTGGTGCTGGGCGGCACGCTGCACCAGGACATCGGCCGCGAGGTGAAGGGCGCGCACGAGCATGAGCAGAAGCATGATCGGACGCATCCCCAGCACCCGGTGGAGGTGAAGGATGGGACGCTGTTGGCGGAGGCGCTCGGCAAGGGCCAGCTGATGGTGAACTCCACGCACCACCAGGCGGCGCAGCGGATTGGCGCGCAGGTGGTGGTGAGCGCGGTGTCGCCGGACGGAGTGGTGGAGGCCATCGAGTCCACCCAGTACGGCTTCGCGCTGGGCGTGCAGTGGCACCCGGAGCTGATGCTCAACACGGTGCCGATACACGTAGGCGTGTACCGGCTGTTCATCCAGAAGGCGCGCGAGCACCGGCGGTGAACGGGACGCCGCGCGTGCTGTTGTGCGCGGGCCATGAGCCCACGGGCCGCGCGGGACTGCTGGCGGATGTGACCGCGGTGCGGGCGCTCGGAGGAGCACCGGTGGCCGTTCCGTCCGCGCAGACGGCGCAGGGCCGGGCGACCTTCCTGTACCAGCCCACGCCGGCGCGGGTGCTGAAAGCCCAGGTGAAGGCAGCGCTCGAGCTAGGGCCGCTGCATGCGGTGAAACTGGGACAGGTGCCCGGGCCGGCGCTGCTGGCCGCGCTGCGCGAGGCGCTCGAGGGCGTGGACGCGTGGTGGGTGGTGGACCCGGTGGTGCGGACGTCGCGGGGCGAGCCGCTCTCGAAGCTGACGCGGCGGCACTACCTGGGCCTGGCGGGGCCGAAGGTGGCGCTCACGCCGAACCTGGACGAGGCGGCATGGCTGCTCGGCGGGGGCGAGGTGCGCACGGTGGAGGAGGCGCGCGAGGCCGGGCGGGTGCTAGTGGCTCACGGCTTTGGCGCGGTGCTGGTGAAGGGCGGGCATCGAGAGGCAGGAGCCGTGGACGTGCTGTGCCTGCCGGACCGGGACGTGCTGCTGGAGGGGGAGCGGCTGGAGCGCTCGCCCGAGCGTCGGGGAACGGGGTGCCGGTTGGCCTCTGCCTTCGCGGTGGAGTTGGGACGGGGCAAGACCCCGACAGCCGCCGCGCGCCGGGCGAAGTCCTACGTGACGCGCTACCTGCGCACCGGTCGGGACTGAACCGCCTCACCTTCCAGTGAGCCCGCTGAGGTCATTTCCCCTCTCCCCCTGGGAGAGAGGGACAGGGTGAGGGTACCCGTCTCCGTACTCCAACCCGAGCACCGGAGAGCCCCATCCGATTCCGGACATCCGTGCGAGCACTGTCAGACCGGTATGGGACACAGGAGGTCCCGAGCACGGAGAGGAGACATGGCCATCCAGAATGAGTACCGCCTGCGCGAGCTGCTCCAGATTCCGCCCGAGTCCCGGATACCCGATGACGACAGACCCGAGTATTGGGACGAGACCTTCATGCGCCTGGGGCGCGGTTACGGCTTCGACCCGGATGCGGGCGAGTACCCGGTCAACCATGGGCTCCTGGTGTTGGATCTCGCGAGGCTCGTCTCGCCGCTGCTGGACGGAGCGAGGTTCACGCAGGTGCTGCCTGGAGAGGAGGACGCGGAGGGCGAGGAGCGCGCGCTCTTGCCCGAGGACTCCGACAAGGAAGGGGGCGGAACGGACAGCCGGTACACGATGCGCCTGAGGCACGGAGGGCGGCGCTACAGCGTCACGTTCCACGACTACTCGGGCTTCTTCAACATCAACGCGGTGCTGGCCCTGCTCAACGCGGCGCTGGAGGCGACCGGCACGGACATGCGCTTCTTCGGCTTCGGGGACGTGGTCGTCGTGGGGCCGCTGCGAGGCGTGCAGCAGGCCATGCGCGAGGGCTTCATCCCCGGCTTCGACGGAGCGGGTGTCTTCGAGGACTGGGAGCTGGAGGAGATCGACGCCTGGAGCGAGTCCGGCGACACGCCCGAGTCCCTCGTGAGACAGCTCGAGAAGGGACGCAGGCGCGTGCGGGTGGCCTTCGTCGTCTGACGCCTACTCGACGCGCGCCCGGCTCTCGAAGCGCGTGTACTCGGCGAGGAACACCAGGTCGATGTCCCCGATGGGGCCGTTACGCTGCTTGGCGATGACGAGCTGCACGGGGATGGCCGAGCTGGTGCGGACCTCGCCGCCCTCACCCTCGGTCTGATCCTCGCGGTGGATGAACATCACCACGTCGGCGTCCTGCTCGATGGCGCCCGACTCGCGCAGGTCCGAGAGCATCGGCTTGCCGCCCTTGCGCTCCTCCACCTTACGGCTGAGCTGCGAGAGCGCGATGATGGGCACATTCAGCTCCTTGGCGAGCTGCTTGAGCGCGCGGGAGATCTCGGAGATTTCCAGCTGGCGGCTCTCCACCTTGCCCTTCTGGTGCATGAGCTGGAGGTAGTCGATGACGATCAGCGACAGCCGGGGATCCCTCTGCTTGAGCCGCCGGGCCTTGGCGCGCAGGTCGAACGGGGACAGGCCGCCCGAGTCGTCGATGTAGATGGGGGCGTTGTAGAGCTTGCCCGCCATCTCCTGGAACTTCTCCTCGTCATTCGGGGTGAGCCGGCCGCCGCGCAGCTTCTTCATGTCCACGCGCGCGCTCGAGGCCAGCAGACGCATCAGCAGCTGGTCCGCGGGCATTTCCAGGCTGAAGATGGCCGCCGCCCTGGGCTCATCCGCCAGGCCCACGTGCGTGGCGATGTTCATCGCGAAGGACGTCTTTCCCACGCCGGGGCGCGCCGCGAGGATGATGAGCTCGCCGCCATGCAGGCCCGTGAGCTGGTTGTCCAGGTCGACGTAGCCCGTGGACAGGCCGGTGATGCCTGTCGTCGCGGTCTTCAGCTTGTCCAGGAGGTCCAGCGTGTGCTCCATCAGCTCGCTGACGGGCCGCAGGTCTCCCACGCGCTTCTTTTCAGCCAGGAGGAAGACCTTGCGCTCGGCCTCATCCAGCAGGGCGTCCAGCTCGCCCGTTTCCTGGCTGGCCAGCTCCTGGATCTCCCGCCCCGCGCCCGCCAGCCGCCGCCGGATGGCCTGGTCCTTGACGATCTTCGCGTACTGCACGGCGTTGCCCGGCACGGGCACCACCTGATCCAGGCTCATCAGGTAGGCCGGGCCGCCCACCGCCGCCAGATGCCCGAGCACCTTCAGCTCCTCGGCCAGCGTCAGGTGGTCCACCTGCCGCGAGGAGCCGGACAGCTTGAGCATCGCCTCGAAGATTTGAGCGTGCGCTGGACTGGCGAAATCGTCCGGATGCACCACTTCCGCCAGGCTGTCGAGGAGCGAGTTGTCCGCGAGCACGGCGCCCAGCACCGCGCGCTCGGCGGCGAGGTCTTCGTGAGACCTGCGTCCGCCCGTCCGAATGTCGAGGATGTTGTCCATGGCTCCCGGCCAGTCTACTACAGGGATGTAGCGCAGCAGCCTGATCGCAGCCTCTGACATCTGGGCCTAGGGACCGGCTTCCTCCCGCAAATGAAAAGGCCGCCCGGGGGTTGACTCCCGGACGGCCCCTGACTTCACGAGCTCACAGCACGGGGACGGATACCCTCACCCCGACCCTCTCCCGGGGGGAGAGGGAGGGGAGCGGGGATCAGGCCTCCGGCGCGACCTCGACCTTGATCTTCGCCACCACGTCGCGGTGCAGCCGCAGCTCCACCTCGTACTGACCCGTGGCCTTGATGGGCTCGGGCAGGTGGATGAGACGGCGATCCACCGTCTGACCCTGGGCGGCGAGCGCCTCGGCGATGTCCAGCGCGGTGACCGAGCCGTACAGCTTGTCCTGCTCACCCACCTTGCGGCGGATGACGGCCTTGACCGAGCCGATCTTCTTGGCCTGCTCCTCGGCAGCGCCCTTCAGCTTGGCGTTGCGCGCCGAGATGACCGCGCGCTCGTGCTCGAGCTGACGCACGTTCTGCTCGGTGGCCAGCACCGCCATCTTGCGCGGCAGCAGGTAGTTACGGCCGAAGCCGTCCTTCACCGTCACGAGCTCACCGGACTTGCCCAGGTTCGCGACGTCCTCACGAAGAATGACCTTCATGTGATGTCTCCGTTGGTGCGGGGGGTCCGGCTATCAGCCGACCATCGCGTTGTAGGGAAGCAGCGCCAGACCGCGGGCGCGCTTGATGGCCGTGGCGATCTCGCGCTGGTGCTTGGCGCAGTTGCCGGAGATGCGGCGGGGGATGATCTTGCCGCGCTCCGTGACGAAGTACTTCAGGGTCGACTGATCCTTGAAGTCCACCTTGGCGTTCTTCTCGGCGCAGAAGCGGCAGACCTTCTTGCGGCCAAAGCCACGGCCACCACGCTTCTCGTCATCGCCACCGGCGCCACCGCCCCGGTCACCGCGATCCCTGTCACCACCGCGGTCCCTGTCGCCGCCGCGGGCAGCGTTCCTGTCATTGCCAATCATGAGTGTTCTCTCTTCTCTGGAATGGATCCGTAGAAGACGACCGCGGGGGCACTAGGCCTCCTCGGTGCCCTCCTCCTCGCCCTCGGAAGCCTCCTCGACGACCCCGGCACGCTCACCGGCCGCCGCGGCACCGGGACGCGTCTCCTCGACGTCGCCGGCCAGCTTCAGGTCCTCGAGCACCGGACGGCTCTCGGGATCCACCTCATCCGCCAGCTTCACGGACAGGTAGCGCGTCACCTCATCGAGGATGCGGAGGTTGCGCTCGATCTCGGCCACCAGCCTGGTGGTACCCAGGTAGCTGGCGTGCACGTAGATGGCGCGGGGCTGCTTGGCGATGGGGTACAGCGTCTTCTTCTTGCCCCACACCGTGAAGCGGAGGACCTTGCCTCCCTCACGGCTGACGATTCCACGGACGCGCTCCTTGAGCTTGTCCACGTTGTCGTCGGTGAGGTCAGGCTTGACCAGGAAGATGGTCTCGTACTCACGAAGCCGCGTGGCGGCCTGCGTCTCAGCCATGTTTCTCTCCCCTTGGGGTTGAGTGCCCCCCGGTTGCCCGAGGAGCGGGGAAACGGTCAGCCGGTCCAAGGGGGACCGTCCGCCGGGAACGGGAAAACCACGCGCCCGTCTCCCTCGCGTTTCGTCCCGGAGGCTCGCGCACCCGGGATGATGAAAAAGAACACCGCCGCCCTGCCCGTACTTCCGGCCAGCGGGGAAGGGGCCTTCTACGGGGGGCCAGACCCCGAGTCAAGGCGCCCGCTTGTTGTACCGGTTCATGGCCGTGGCCAGCCCGTCACGGACCCACGTCTCCGAGGCCTCCTCCGCCAGGGCGATCAGCTCGTCGAGCTGCCGGCGCTCCGCGTCGTCGAAATTGGACAGGACGTAGCCGGCCACCCGCTCCTTGGCGTTGGGGCCCTGCGGCTTGCCGATGCCGAAGCGCAGGCGGATGAAGCCGTCCGCCCCCAGGCTGGAGACGGTGCTCTTCAGCCCGTTGTGGCCCCCGCTGCCCCCGCCCACCTTGAGCTGCAGCCGCCCGAAGGGCATGTCCAGCTCGTCGTGGATGACGAGGATGTCCTCCACCGCCACCTTGTAGAAGCGCGCAGCCTCGGCCACCGAGCGGCCGGACAGGTTCATGTACGTCTGCGGCTCCAGGAAGAGGACCTTCTCGCCGCCCAGGGTGCCCTGGCCCACCCGGGCCTGGAACTTCTCCTGGTTGAGCTCGGCGCGGGC
The DNA here is from genome assembly GCF_026626635.1 of Archangium lansingense. Lineage (GTDB taxonomy): Bacteria > Myxococcota > Myxococcia > Myxococcales > Myxococcaceae > Archangium > Archangium lansingense. Next base: position 9,412,067 of record NZ_JAPNKA010000001.1, on the reverse strand, counting down.
ACGCGACAGCAGTGCCTCCACCACCATGAATCCAATGTTGTGACGGTGGCGCTCGTACTCGCGCCCGGGATTGCCCAGTCCACAGATGAGCTTCATGGCAGAGACTCCGAAAAACAGACGGGGCCAGCCCCTTCGGACTGACCCCGCGTGTACAGCAGGACGAAGAGACTACTTCTTCGCGCCGGCCGCGGGCTTGGCCGCCGCACCCGCCGCGGGCTTGGCCGCCGCGCCAGCCGCGGGCTTGGCCGCCGCCGCCGCAGGAGCCGCAGCAGCCGCCGCCGCGGGAGCCGCCTCGACCGCACCCTCGGGCGCGGCGATGACGGCGACGGTGTAGTTGACGTTCGACTTCACCACCACGCCCTCGGGCAGCTTCACCTCGTTGATGTGGATCGCCTGGGTAATCTTCAGCGCCGTCACGTCCACCTCGATCTTCTCGGGGATGGCGCGCGGCTTGGCGTAGACCTCGAGCTCACGGCGGAGCTGGGTGAGCAGACCACCCTCGGCCACGCCCTCGGCCTTGCCGGTGAGCACCAGCGGCACGTTCACCTTCACCTGCTCGTCCTCGCGAACGGCGATGAAGTCCACGTGGAGGATGTCGCGGGTGACCGGATCCCGCTGATAGTCCTTGAAGAGGACCTGCTGCTCAGCGCCCACGCCCTTGAGGGTGATGAGGGTGTTGAGCTTGTGCGGGGTGTTGATGGCCTGGCGCACGGCCTTCGGGTCGACGGCGATGCTCAGCGGCGACTTCAGGTGCTTGCCGTAGACAACGGCGGGCACCAGGCCCTGGCTGCGCAGACGGCGAGCGGCGCCCTTGCCGGAGCCCTCACGCGCCTTCACCTCGAGCGTGCTCTTGTCGATGGACATGGATTTCCTCGGTATGGGACTGCGATGTGACCGCGCTGGAGCCCTGGCGCCTCTGGCATCCCGCCCCCGTGGCAGGCCCCGAGACGGCGCCTTCCGAAAACGAAGGGCCAACGTGGTGTGGGTGCGACATGCCAGCGCGGACGGTCAGAGTCAAGCCGCCCGACGGGCAGGGGAGCGCTTCTCCGCCTAGACGAAGAGGGAGCTGAGCGAGTCCGCGCGGTGGATGCGCGCGATGGCCTCACCGAAGAGGCGCTCGGTGGTGATGACCTTCAGCTTGCCGCAGGCCTGGGCGGCGGGAGACAGGGCCACCGTGTCGGTGAAGACGGCCTCCTCCAGCACCGACTCCTGGATGCGCTGGATGGCGGGGCCGGAGAGGATGGGGTGGACGGCATAGGCCACCACCCGGCGAGCGCCCCGCTCCTTGAGGGCGGCGGCCGCCTGGGTGAGCGTCCCGGCGGTGTCCACCATGTCGTCCACCAGCACGGCGTCCTTGCCCTTCACGTCACCGATGAGGTTCATCACCTCGGAGGAGTTGGGCCGCGGCCGGCGCTTGTCGATGATGGCCAGACCGCAGTTGAGCCGCTTGGAGTAGGCGCGCGCCCGCTCCACGCCGCCCGCGTCCGGCGACACGATGACCAGGTCCTGCGTGTCGGGGAACTTCTTGCGCAGGTCATCCAGGAAGACCGGCGAGGCGTAGAGGTGATCCGAGGGGATGTTGAAGAAGCCCTGGATCTGCCCGGCGTGCATGTCCATGGACACCACGCGCGTGGCCCCGGCCACCTCCAGGAGGTCCGCCACCAGCTTGGCGGTGATGGGCGTGCGCGGCGCCACCTTCCGATCCTGCCGAGCGTACCCGTAGTAGGGGATGACGGCGTTGATGGAGCCGGCGCTCGCGCGCTTGAGCGCGTCGCAGATGATGAGCAGCTCCATCAGGTGATCATTCGCCGGCGGGCATGTGGACTGGACGATGAAGACGTCCGAACCGCGGACGTTCTCGCCGATCTCCACGTGGATCTCCCCGTCGGAGAAGCGGCCTACCGAGGCATTCCCCAGGGGACGTTTGAGATAGTCGCAGATGCGATGGGCCAGACCCGGGTTGGAGCTCCCGGTGAACACCTTGAAGTCGCGGGGCTGCTGCATGGGCGCGCTACTAGCGCGGCCCGTGGCGGAAGGGAAGCCCCTTCCATCGGCACCCCCGGACCGGTGCTCAGTCGTGGTCGCCAGCGGCAGCCAGGAAGGGGCTCGACACCCCGCCCCCTGTCTGCTGGTGCCGCTCGTATTCCAGCAGGATGGTCCGCTCCATCTGGTTGCGCGTGTCCGCGTTGAGCGGATGGGCAATGTCCTTGTACGTCCCATCCTTCCTGCGCTTGGCCGGCATGGCGATGAACAGGCCGGAAGCCCCGTGGATGACCTTCAAATCTCGGATCACGAAACAGTGATCCAGGGTGATGGTCACGTAGGCTTTCAGCTTATCCTCGTCAACCGGGTACACCTTGACGTCGGTGATGTTCATGGTCCCCCCACAGACCTGTTGGTACGAGCTAGGGGGGCAGCCTGAGACAGACCGGCCTAGGAAATCAAGCCTGTCGGGGCTTGTTGTGCGTCAACCGATGCCCCGGTGACACATGTGAGCCAGGAAGGCGAGGTGGTACACGTCGATGACGACGTAGAGCGCGGCTCCCGCTTGGATGGCCCGCTGGCTCAGCTGCATGGAGCGGTGCAGGCACAGCAGCGTCAGCCCCAGGCTCACGATGGTGACCTTGATGGCCATGAAGGCCAGGGGCGAGTGCTCGTAGGCCAGGCGCATCAGCGGATTCAGTTCCTCGGCCACTTCGAGCTGTAAAAAGGTGAGGGTGAAGAGCCCATCCAGCAGGTTGAGTATCAACAGAAGTACCGCCGCGGGCGTGATGTGGAAGGAAGCTCCCTCGATACCTGCCCAGCGTGTTGCCTGCGTCGTCGCCGCCACCCGGACCTCCCCGTTGGAATCCGGGCGAGGTTCTTCAAGATGCTTGCCAACGAGCGAGGGCCCGCAGAGGCCCGCGAGGGCTGAGGGGGTGGGGCAGGGGCGGGTTTTGAAAGTTGACGTTCCAGGAGGGGCGTGACAGAGGAGACCCGCGCTCCCGCACACCCCCCCGATCGAGTCCTCCACGTGCAACAATTCCCCAACGACATCGGGTGGATAGAGGTCATCTGTGGATCGATGTTCTCTGGCAAGACGGAGGAGTTGATCCGCCGCATCAAGCGCGCGGTCTACGGCAAGCAGGTCGTCCAGGTGTTCAAGCCCAAACTGGACAACCGCTATGACGAGACCCAGGTGGTCAGCCACTCGCAGCTGAAGTTGACCTCCATCCCGATTGAACGGGCTGAAGAAATTTTCCATCACCTCTCCCCCAAGACGCAGGTGGTGGGCATCGACGAGGTGCAGTTCTTCGGGTCCGAGGTGGTGGCGGTGTGTGAGGCCCTGGCCACTCGGGGCATTCGCGTGATCGTCGCGGGGCTGGACCAGGACTACCAGGGACGCCCCTTCGAGCCGATGCCGCAGCTGCTGGCCATCGCCGAGTACGTGACGAAGCAACTGGCCATCTGCGTGGTGTGTGGGAATCCCGCCAACCGCTCGCAGCGGCTGGTGGATAGTGGCGAGCGGGTGGTGGTGGGCGCCGCCGGGGCGTATGAGGCGCGCTGCCGCAAGTGCCACCGCGCCGAGCCCACCGAGGCCACGCCTCCGCAGACGCTCGATCTGTTCGAACACTGAAGCTCTGACTGAAGCCCCAGAGGTCCGGCCATGCGCGATACGCTCTACGCCAACGTCCCCTTCCAGTTGAGCGAGATGCCTCACCGGTATGGCCCCAACGTGCACCTGGTGGGCAATCCGTTCCTGCTCTCGCAGCTCGCGAAGCTGTGCAGCAAGGGCACCGTGCAGCCGGAGATCAACCGGCTGGTGGCGCTGCTCTACACGGACCTGGTGAAGATGGTCATCAACGCGGAGTTCCCGCGCAAGATGGTGGCCATGCCCACCCGGATGATCGACCACACGCCCCAGGGCATGTACCAGGGCGAGGTGATTGACCCGGCGGTGCGCGCGGTGACGGTGAACATCGCCCGCGCCGGCACGCTGCCCTCGCAGGTGACGTACGACTTGCTCAACACCACGGTGGATCCGGTGCTGGTGCGCCAGGATCACATCATCATGAGCCGGATGATCGACGCCAAGGAGACGGTGGTGGGGTCGAACATCGGCGGGGCGAAGATTGGCGGGGACATCGACGATGCCTTCGTCCTCTTCCCTGACCCGATGGGCGCCACCGGCGGCAGCCTGTGCACCGCGGTGTCCATGTACAAGGACAAGGTCCCCGGCACTCCCCGGAGAATCCTCAGCCTCAACCTGATCGTCACCCCCGAGTTCCTGCGGAGGATTTCCCGCGAGCATCCGGATGTGGTGGTGTATGCGCTGCGCCTGGACCGCGGGCTGTCACCTCCGGAGGTGTTCGGCACGGTGCCCGGCGAGCTGTGGGAGAAGGAGCGGGGGTTGGATGACCGGCAATACATCGTCCCCGGCGGCGGCGGCTTCGGGGAGATCATGAACAACGCGTACGTGTAGAGGTACCACCTTGGCTTTCTACGAGCAGGATGTCGGCGTTCATATCGACGAGCAGAAGCTCCAGGCGCGAGTGCGGGAGCTGGGCGCCCAGATTACCCGCGACTACCAGGGCAAGGATCTGACGCTCGTCTGCGTGCTCAAGGGCTCGGCGTTCTTCGCCATGGACCTGGCGCGCTACGTGGACCTGCCGCTGACGATCGAGTTCCTCGGGGTGTCCTCGTACCAGGGCGGCACCGAGACGACGGGCGAGGTGCGCATCACCACCGACGTGAGCAAGCCCATGGCGGGCAAGCACCTGCTCATCATCGAGGACATCATCGACACCGGGCTCACCATGAGCTTCCTGCTGGAGAACCTGAGGGCCCGGCACCCGGCGTCCCTGAAGGTGTGCTCGCTGCTGGAGAAGCCCGCTCGCGCCCGCACCCAGATTCCCATCGACTACAAGGGCTTCGTCATCGACGACGTCTTCGTGGTGGGCTACGGGCTCGACTACGCCGAGCGCTACCGCAACCTGCCTTTCATCGGCGTGATGAAGGGGAAGTAGTCACGGAGTGCGCTTCACTGGTCACCTCAGTGGTAGACGTCTACCACTGAGGCCCGTTGCGAGCCTCAAGCGCGCTTGGCTCGCGTACCTGCCGAGGCCTTCTTCGCCACTGTCTTCTTGGCGGGAGCCTTCTTCGCAGGGGTCTTCTTCGCGGCGGCTGGTGCGGACTTACGGGCCGGTGCGCTCCGGGCCTTGGCGGGCGCGGCCTTCGCCTTCTCTGCCTTCGGCGCTCCCGCACCACTGTCCATCTGCGCCACCAGCTTCTTGGGCGCCACCGCGCGGTAGCTCTCGTCGAGCCACTTGCGCAGCATGTCGAGCGGAGGCGTGTCGCGCGCACCGAAGTTGGCGGACACCCAGCCGCTCTTGCCCAGGCCGTACCCGGTCGGCTGCGCGAACGGCAGCATCAGCGCCGCGCCGTTCGACTGCGGCAGCTTCATGGACATCGACAGGCCCTCGCTCGTCAGCGTCAGGAAGACGAACGCCTTGCCCTTCACCTTGAGCGTCCGGTGCCCCCACGGGAACTCCTCGGTCACCTCGGGGTAGCCCATGCCCGCCTCGCGCAGGGCCAGCTCGAAGGGCTCGAGTCGCTTCATCTCGGGGGGAACCGGAGTCATCGTCATGGAGTGCGTCTCCTCGTGAGGCCCGCACGTATACCGCAGGCTGGCGTGCCTCTCTTACCGCTTCGGCTTCAGCAGCGTGAGCACCTGGGTGAACGTCCTGTCTCCGTTGGGCGTGGTGGTCAGCACCCCGCTCGCACCCTCGTAGGCACCTGTTCCACCGACGATCGGGATCAGGGACGTGCCCGTCTCGGCTTCCCGGCCCGCGACGGTGATGGTCCCGTCGGCCATCGTCAGCGTCCACTGGCATTCGCTGAACTGGCCGGGCAGCGTCCGGACGCAGTAGCCGCTGTTGCTTCCAATGTTCTCTTTCGCCTCGTTCAGCAGCGGCTGGTCGAACACGAACATGTCGCCCGGCGAGTCCCCCGGCGGACCCAGATCCACCGGCGTGGCGATGCCGCTGCGGGCATCAGCGATGGTGTTCAGGGTCCAGGCTTCCTCCGCGGGGGCGTTGTTGGCACAGCCCAGCACCTGTGCGGTGAGGGCGGTCATGAGCAGGGTCTTGCGCATCGTGTCTCTCCTTGGGGGGCTCATTCTGGAGCCAGCCCCGGCGCGCGCGTAGCACGGCTCGCATGGCGCGTCAGGGCAATTCCCTCAGTGCGCGGCCGAGTACCCAGGGCTAGCGATAGGGGAGGTGCTACTGGGGGCGCTGCTGCGTCTCGCTGTCGCTTGTCTGCACTCCCTGCTGCGGCGCCCCAGACGGCGGCGTGGCCTCGGGGCCCGGCTTTGGCGGTGCCGCCTGCTGGCCCTCGGGGGCCGGAGCGGGGGAGGGCGCCGGGGTGGAGCCGGACTCGGCCAGGTTGCCGTCCACCGCCCTCAGCGCCTTCTCCAGCGCCACGGCCGCCGGGCCTACCGTGGAGAGCATCTGGTTGGCCCGCTGCGTGTTGCGGTTTCGGCTCTCCGCCGCCAGCTTCAGCTGCGTCAGCGCCTCCGTCACGTCCCGCCGCGCCTCCTCCAGCTTCTGTCTCGCCTGGAAGAAGGCCACGTCCGCCTTCATCGTCTCCAGCGTGCGGCGCTGCTCCTCCGTCAGCCCGGAGAGAAGCTCCATGCGCCTCAGGTAGTAGAGGCCCTTGTCCAGCAGGGCCGGGTCGTCCGACTGCACCTTGGGCCGGGCCAGCCCCTCCAGCACCGGGAAGAGGGCCCGGTCCAGCTCGTCCCGCTCGGTGAACCGCTGCTCCATCAGGGATGAGACGTCCCGGCCTTCGAGGGGGAGGGGGGCGTAGGCATCCGCCAGCCGCGCGTCCCCAGGCCGGAAGGGCGCCGCCCCGGTGGGCAGCATCCGCCCCTTCATCACCAACAATTGCCCGTTTTCCTGGGCCAGGGTGAAGGTGCGGGCGTTGAGCTGCGAGAGCAGGAAGGCCACCGCCCCGCCCAGGCCCAGAATCAAGAGGGTAATGAGCAGCCGCGTGAAGGCGCTCGTGGCCCGGCGGCCGAAGCCCGGCCGGTTCTGCTGAGGGTTCATCATGGGATTCATGTCGCTTGCTCCCTGGACGTCCAGGCGGCGAGCCGATTTCCCGGCTCCACTGCTTTCCTTGGGCCAACCGTCTCCGGGGCTATACTCGCTCGGCCCAACTCATGCATCCCACATTCCGCCGCCTGGGGACCAGCGAGCTGTTGCCCCGGTACATCTTCGCGGAGAGCCTCTTCGCACGCCGTCGCGTGTTGGAGGTGGACGCGGTCGCCACCACCGGCGGCGAGAGCGCGCGCTTCCTCCTGGAGCGCGGCGCCCGCACTGTCGTGGCCTGTGACGCGGACCTGGCGGCGGTGGCGGCGGCCCAGAAGGCCCATGGCAGCGCCTCGTTGCGCTACCGCGCCAACATCTACGACGACCTCGAGCCCGGCAGCTTCGACCTGGTGCTGGTGGCGGACCTCGCCCCCTATGTGCGCGCTCCCACGTTGCTGGCCGAGCTGGCCCGACTCGTGGGCCGGCAGGGCTACCTCATTGGCGGTTTGCGCAACACGGCCGGGCTCGCCCTCTGGCAGCTCATGGATGTGGAGGAGGGGGTGCCTCCCACCTACGGGCAGCTGCTCGACGCGCTCTCCCCGCACTTCCCGAATGTGGAGGTGGCCACGCAGTCGCCGGTGCTGGGCTACCAGCTCGCCTTCGAGAAGGGTGATGGTCTCCAGGTGGATGGCTCCCTCATCCGGGGCAGCGAGGCCGCCTACTACGTGGTGATGGCCAGCTCCGAGCCCGCTCGCATCGTGGACCCCACCTGGGTGCAGTTGCCGCCTGAGCCGCTCGCCTTCACCCGCGGCAAGCTGGACGAGGTGGCCCAGCGAGCCAAGGGCTGGGAGGAGCGCACTGGGCGCCTCAAGGAGTCCGTCACCCGGCTGCGCGCGGAGCTGACCGACCGCGAGACCGAGGTGGTCCAGCTCAAACCGGCCTTGGAGCTCGCTCGCGACGAGGTGGCCCGGCTCACCGCGCAGCTGGAGCAGGCGCGCGGTACCCCAGAAACAATCCGCGAGCGTGACGAGCTGTCCTCCCGCCTGCGCCGCACCGAGCTGGAGCTGCAGGTGGCCCTGGAGCGCGTGAATGACGCGGACCGGCGTCTCGCCCAGCAGCGGTTGGAGCTGGAGGCCGCCGAGCGCTCCCGGAAGGAGGCGGATGTCCAGGTCCTGGGCGCTCAAGAGACGCTGCGGCTGGATCGCGCGCGCCGCGAGGAGCTGAACACCACCCTGGAGGAGTCGCGCGAGCGCCTCACCCAGGCCTACACCCAGCTGCGCGAGCTGCAGGACGAGCTGGCCAGTCTGCGCGTCGAGCGCGAGAAGGACAGGCTCTCGGCGGAGCGCGCGCGCGAGCAGTCCGAGGAGCTGCGGCGTCAGGTGGAGGCGGCCCGCGAGCGCGAGCTGCGTCTGGCCGAGCAATATTCGACCTCGCTCGCCGCGGTGGAGCTTCTCAAGTCGGATGTGGCCCGGGCCGAGCAGGCCCGTCAGGCGTCGGAGTCGCTGCTGCACTCGCGCGACGCGGACCTGGCTCGGCTGACGCGTGAGGTGGAGGACGGCTCCCGGCGCGTGTCGGCGGCGGAGGCGGCCCGGCGCGACGCGGAGGTGCGGCTGACGGCTCGCGAGGCCGAGTGGCGCGGGCTGGAGACAGAGCTCACGGCGGCACGCGCGGAGCTGGAGCGGCTCACGGCCGAGGTGGAGATCCGCTCGCGCGCTGAGGAGAACCTCCGGACGGCGGCGGCCCGGCTGGAGCAGGAGCTGCACGAGGCCCGTGGCCAGCTGGAGTCGTTGGAGGAGGAGCGAGTCCGCGCCGCGGCGGAGCTGGAGGAGACCATCGAGGAGGAGCGCCAGCGCGCGGAGACGCGGGTGGCGCAGGAGCGGGCCAGGACGGAGAAGGCCGAGGCCGACGCCGCCCGGGAGAAGGCCGCTCGCGAGGCCCAGACACAGCGTGCCGAGGGGCTCGAGAATCAGGTGCGGGTGGAGGCCGCCGCCCGGGAGGAGGCCGCGAGCGCCCTCGCCGAGCTGGAATCCCAGCGGCAGCAGTGGGCCGACGAGCGCGGGGCCCTCCGGCGGCGCGTGGTGGAAGTCGAGGCGACGCTCACGGAGCTGGAGCGCGTACGGGCCTCGGACGTGGAGTCGATTACCCGGCTCGATGTGGCGCTGAAGGCGACACAGGGCTCCATCACCGCGGAGCAGCTGGCGCGGGCGAAGGCCGACGAGGAGCGCGAGCAGGCCCTGGCCGAGCTCGAGCTGGAGCGGGACTCCAGGGCGCGGCTGGAGGAGGCCGTGGCCCAGGCCGAGGCCCGGCTGGAGGCGGAGCACCAGCGGCTCGAGGAGACGCGCGAGGCACTCCGGCAGCAGCGCGCCCAGGGGGATGAGGAGGGCTCCAGGCTCCAGGCTGGGCTCGAGGAAGAGCGCGAGCAGCGTGCCCGCGTGGAGGCGGCCCTGGCCGAGGTCCAGGCGGGGCTCGAGGCCGAGCGCGAGCGGAGCACCGGGTTCGAGTCCGAGCTGGCGGAAGTCCAGGCGGGGCTCGAGGCCGAGCGCGAGCGGAGCACCGGGCTCGAGTCCGAGCTGGAGGAAGTCCAGGCCGGGCTCGGAGAGGAGCGCCGGCAGCGGCTCGAGGTCGAAGAGGCCCTGGCGAAGGTCCAGGCGGGGTTCGTGGCCGAGCGCCAGCGGAGCATCGGGCTCGAGGCCGAGCTGGCGAAGGCTCGGGCTGGGCTCGAGACCGCGCAGCAGGCGCATGGCGCGTCGGAGGAGTCCACCGCGCGGGTGCTCGCCGACCTCGAGGCGGAGCGGCAGCGGCGGACCGGGGTGGAGGAGTCGCTCGCCACCGTCCGTACCGAGCTGGAGGGAGAGCGCGAGAAGCGGGCGAGGACCGAGGAGTCTCTGGAGGTCGCCTGGTCGCAGCTGGAGGAGGAGCGGCGGCAGCGCTCCGGCGCCGAGGTGTCGCTCGCGTCGGAGCGAGAGAAGGCCGAGGCACTCCTGGCCCAGGTCCGGGCGGAGCTTGAAGCGGAGCGGCAGGTTCGCGCCGAAGCGGAGCAGCAGGCCCGTGCCGAGGCGGAGTCCTGGCAGCGCACCCGCGAGGAGTCCGAGGCGGCCCTCGCGGAGACGCGGCGCGAGCTGGAGTCCGAGCGCTCCGGACGCGAGGCCCTGGCGCAGTCGCTGACCGAGGCTCGCGCGGACCTGGAGTCTGCCCGGGCGGGAGCGGACGAGCGCGAGCGGGCTCGGCTCGAGGCGCTGGAGGAGGCCCGGAAGGAGTCCGCGGCGCTGCGCGCGGAGCTGGAGACGGCCCGACGCGAGGGCTCGGAGCTGGACGCGTCCCTGGCGGAGCAGAAGCGGCTCGTCGAGGAGCTCCGGGCGAACCTGGAGTGGGAGCGCGGCACATCCGCCGAGGTGTCCGCCGCCGCCAAGGAGCGCGAGAAGGCCCTGCAAGAGGCGCTCGCGGAGGCTCGGACGCGCGAGGAGTCCATCGCCACCGAGAGAGACACTCGCAAGCGCGACGCGCTGGAGGTCCGGATGGAGCTGGAGGGCCTCCGGGACGACCTCGCTGCCGCCCGTGCCCAGACGCAGCAGGCTGGGATGGCGCTCCAGCAGGCGCACCAGGGGCTGCGGGACCGGGACATGCACATCGCGCACCTCCAGAAAGAGGTGTCCGAGATACAGGCCCGGCTCGCTGCGGAGCACGAGCAGATGGAGCTGGTCACCGTGCAGCTCGAGTCGGCGCGGCGCATCGCGGGCAAGGCGCCCTCGCTCGAGTCGGCCCTCCAGGAGGAGCGCGCGGCGCTCGGGGGCGCCCGGGACGAGCTGGAGAAGGTGCGCGCGGAGCTGGAGCTCACCCAGGACGCGCTGAAGACCCTTCGTTCCGGACTGGCCCGTTCCCAGGAGGAGAGCCAGGCGGAGCGGGAGCGGGTGGCCGAGGTGCAGCGCTCGGCGGGCGAGCTGGAGACGCGACTGGCGGAAGCCCGAGCCGAGCTGGAGGCCGCGAAGGCGAAGCAGACCGAGCTGGAGGCCGAGGCGGAGGAGGCCGGGCGGCAGGCTCGCGAGCGGGAGGCCGCCATCGAGGCGCAGCAGGCCGAGCTGAAGGCCGAGGTGGAGCGGCAGGCCCGGGAGCAGGAGGCCGCGGCCCATGCGAAACAGGCCGAGCTGGAGACTGCGGCTCAGGCGAAACAGGTCGAGCTGGAGGCGAAGCTGGCCGAGCTGGAGACCCAGGCGGGAGAGGCGGAGCGGCAGGCCCGGGAGCAGGAGGCCGCGGCCCAGGCGCAGCGGGCCGAGCTGGAGACGAAGCTGGCCGAGCTGGAGGCCAAGGCCGAGGAGGCGGAGCGGCGGGCTCGGGAGCGGGACAGCTCCGCGCAGGCCGTGCAGGAGCAGTTCGCGAAGCTCGAGATGGAGAAGGGCACGCTCATCTCCGAGCGCGAGCGGCTCAACTCGGACCTCACGGTGGCCCGTGCGGCGCGTATCCGGCTGGAGGGTCGGGTGACGGCGCTGGAAGCTGCCTCCGCCGAGGCGGTGAAGTTCCTCGACGTCGAGCGCACCGAAAAGGCGAGGGCGGCCGAGTCGCTGACGGCCCGCATCCAGATTCTGGAGACGGAGCGGACCGGGTTGCGGGAGCGCGTCGAGCAGCTCCAGGCTCGCAAGCCGGTGTCAGACTCCGAGGCCATTCTGGAGATGTCCGAGGAGCTGGAGCAGTTGCAGGGCGAGTTCGATGCCCTGAAGGTCACCCTGGCCGAGCGCGACGCGGCGCTGGCCGAGCACAAGCGGCGTCTGGAGGATCAGGAAGCTGAGCTGGCTTCCCTGAAGCGGTTGTCTGCCCGGAAGGGGGCCGACACCGTCCAGGACATCTACGCCCGTGCCAATGCAGAGCTGAACGCGGTGAAGAATGATTTGCTTCGTCGCCCGAAGGGGAGCACACCCGCTTCAGCACCCGCGTCCACCCCGAAACCCGAAGATCCAGGCTGAAGAGACACCACGACCATGAGCACTACGGCAGAGTTCTTCTTCAAGTACCACGGCCTCGGCAACGACTTCATCGTGCTGGACTGTCGGCAGAGTGGGACGGACGTCGACGCGAGGTTCGCGCAGTGGCTCTGCGATCGGCGCAGGGGCATTGGCGCGGACGGAGTGCTCAGCCTGCTGCCCTCGGACGTGGCCATGGCGCGCATGGTGGTGCACAACGCCGATGGCAGCATCGCGGAGATGTGCGGCAACGGCCTGCGCTGCGCGGTGAAGTACCTGGTGGACCACTCCGGCGAGAAGCCCGACCGAATCGAGGTGGAGACGGGAGCCGGGGTGCTCGCGTGTATGCCCGGGTACGGCGTGGACGGCGTGGCCGAGGTAGAGCTCTCCATGGGGCCCGCGCGGCTTGTGGCACCCAACCTGCCCTCGGGTGCTACCGGCCAGCCCTTCCTCGGCGAGCCTGTGCCCGGCCACTCGGAGCTGCGCGGCTATGCCGTCAACATGGGCAACCCCCACCTCGTCCTGCTCGACCAGCCTCTGGAGGACGCCGGTCGCCTGGGCCCGGTGCTGGAGCGGCACCCGGGCTTCCCGGAGCGCACCAACGTCGAGTTCGTCAAGGTGAACGAGGAGGGCCTGGCCGTGGTGGTGTGGGAGCGGGGCTGTGGCCTGACCGAGGCCTGCGGTACCGGGGCCTGTGCGGCGGCCGTGGCGGCGGTGCTTGCGCGGCGCCTCCCGGCGGATGCCTGGCTGCGTGTCACCCTGCCGGGCGGGGACCTGCACATCCGGGTGCCCTCGGACCTGTCGGACATCCGCCTCCGGGGGGCCGTGTCCTTCGTCTTCACGGGCGTTGTCCCGGATCTCCCGGGCCGGTAACCTCGCCCCTCCCCCCCTCCCGTCGAGTCCTCCGCCGTGGCTGGCCCCATCCTCGTCGTCGATGACGACAACTTCTTCCGGCAGCTCGCTTCCGACATGCTCTCCCGGAAGGGCTACCTCGTCGTTCCCGCGGCGAACGCCGCCCAGGCTCTGGAGGCGGTCAACCACGAGACCTTCGACCTGATCGTCACCGACGTGGTCATGCCGGAGATGGACGGCTTCGGTCTCACCGCGAAGCTGCGCGAGCGCGAGCCCGATCAGGAGATCATCCTCGTCACCCAGCGCACGGACGTGAAGGGCTCGGCCATGGCCCTGAGTGCTGGGGTGGCCGTGGTGCTCACCAAGCCCGTCGACGAGTCGGACCTGCTGCTCGCCGTGGAGCGGGCCATGGAGCGCGTCCAGCTGCGCCGTGAGCGCTCCCAGCTCCAGACCGAGAACCTGGAGTTCGCCCGCTACCAGAACCTCCACCAGCGCTGCTTGGAGCTGCTCTCCCAGCCGGACCTCGAGTGGCTCCAGGAGCGCGTGGCCGCCGAGCTCGCCGCCGTCTGCGATGCCCAGAGCGCCGCCCTGTGGGTCGCCGACGACCGGGGGCACCTCATCCTGCGCGCCTACCGGGGACTGCTGGACAAGCAGTTCCTCGCCGAGCGCATGAGCCCGGATGGGCCGCTCGGCAACCGCCTGCGCGAGGGCCTGCCGTGGATCGCCCGCGACGAGCGCTCGCCAGTCCTCTACGTCCCCTTCGTCACCGGCGGGGAGATCATGGGCCTGGCGCAGCTCTCGGACCCGGTTGCCGGCGACTTCCGCACCGAGCACGTGCGCTACGCCAAGATTCTGGGCGACTCGGCCGCGGTAGGCGTCAAGAACGGCCGCCGGATGCTGGCGCTGCAGCGGTTGGGTCTGCGCGACCGGGACACCGCCGCCTACAACCTCAGCTACTTCACCGACTACGCCTCCAAGGAAATCTACAAGGCGCGGCGCTACGGACGGACGTTCTCGCTGCTCACGTTCTCCGTGGACAACCTGCCCCTGGTGCGGATGCGCCTGGGCGTGCCGGACGCGAAGCTCGCGGTGCGCGGCATCATCAAGGCCTTCGGGCGCATCGTCCGGGACTCGGACGTCATCGCCAAGGCGAGCGAGCAGGAGTTCTACCTGCTGCTGCCGGAGACGGACTTCTTTGGGGCGATGATGTTCGTGCGCCGCGCCCTGGACGCGGTGCGTGCGGAGCCGGAGGCGCAGGAAGTGGAGTCGCGCCTGCCGCTGGCGCTGGTGGGCGGTGCGAGCACCTTCCCCAAGGACGGCGAGGACTTCGACGAGCTGGTGCACCGCTGCCGCAGGCGCATGGACGAGCGGCGCTGCTCGCTGCAGCGCAAGCTGATGCTGGACACGTTGCCCTTCTGGGACGAGGTGGACCTGCTGCTCGGCAATGCCTCCAGCCCCAAGCTGCCAGTGGAGGAGAACGCCGAGCCCTCGCGCCGCGGCAAGGTGTCCGATGCCCTCTTCGACGAGCTGCAGGCGGAGATCGCCCGCGAGCTGATGCGCGACCCCAGCTCGCGCGGGCTGCTGTACGTGGGCGGGCCGGAGATCCGCGCGGACCTGCCCATCGCGCAGGGGCTGGAGTCGGCCTCGCCCGAGATGGCCTCGCGCATCTACCTGCTGGGACGGCGAGGGGACCTGGACTCGCACCCGGCACTCACGCCCGTCTTCCTGGAGGGGGACGAGCGCATGGCCCGGCACGAGTTCATCCTCTGGATGTCGGAGACGGCCTCGTACGCGCTCATCCAGCGCCGGGGACTTGGCGCCACCTGGGGCTTTCACTCATCGGATACCGCGGTGGTGGATGGGCTCATCACCCGCTTGCAGGTCGAATACGACTTGCAGCCGTACTGACCCGGTAGGGAGCGACCATGGCCCAGGTTCGAAAGATCCTCATCGCCGATCCCGACCTCGAGTCGGTCCGCCCGCTCTCGCGCTCCTTGCGCACGCGCGGCTACCAGGTGCACTACGCGCCGGATGGCTCGCGCGCCCTGGAGGTGGCGGTGCTGCGCCATCCGGACCTCATCCTCTTCGATGAGGCGTGCCGGATGCTGGATGCGCGCACCTTCATCAACATCCTGCGCACCAACCCGCGCACGGACGACATCCCGGTGGTGGTCTCTACCGGCCAGTTCGAGGCGGACAAGCTGCGCGGCCTGCGCGATGGCTTTCTGCGCAAGCCCTTCAACATCGACGAGGTGCTCTCCCGCATCGAGCACGTCTTCCGCCGCAACGAGGCGGCGAAGGACCTCAAGAGCGAGGTGCAGGAGATTGAAGGCTCGCTCAGCCAGCTGAGCATCCCGGACCTGATGCAGATCCTCGGGATGAACAAGCGCAGCGGGAAGCTGACGCTGGAGCGGGGCAGCGAGCGCGGGGAGATCGTCGTGGTGGACGGCCGCCCGGTGAACGCACGCGTGGGCCGTGCCGAGGGCGAGAAGGCCCTCTTCCGGTTGCTGGTGTGGAGCGAGGGCTCCTTCACCTTCGCCCCGGGAAACACGGGCGGAAAGCCTCGCATCCAGCGCGCCGTGGACGACGCCCTGCTGGAGGCGATGCGCCAGGCGGACGAGGTGAACCGCCTGCTGCCGGGGTTGCCGGCGCGCAATGTCCGATTGGTGCTCGCGCCGGAGGCGGACCTGACGCAGGACCAGCACCCGGTGACGGCGCAGGTGGTGGAGTTGCTGCGTCAGCCGCGCGCGCTCGGCGAGGTGTTGGACCTGGCGCCGGCCACGGACCTGGAGGTGGTGGGCGTGCTGCACACGCTCCTCCAGAAGGGCGTGGCCCGCATGTCCGAGCCCGACCGGGACGAGGGCAGTGGTCCGCTGCTCGGGCCGGCGGAGGTGCACGCGCTGCGCGGGCGGATCCTCCGGGGCCGAGGCCCCGCGCGCGAGGCCACCGCCAAGGTCTTCGTGTGTGGCAGCGGACCAGCGGTGGCGCGGCGGCTGCTGTCCCAGTTGCCCGATATCGCGGCCGTGGCCGCCGAGCCCGCCGCGGTGAAGAGCGGCTTCGGGACGCTGGGCCGGTTGGACCTCAACGAGCTGCTGCACCTGGACTTCTGCGTGCTGCCTCCGGCGGAGGCGGCGAGGCCCTTGTGGCGGCCGTTCAGCTCGGGGGCGGTGGGAGCGCTGCTCTTCGATGCCTCGGAAGCGGCGGTGAAGCTGGCGCACTTCCTGGCATGGGACATCCGCATGCCGGTGGTGCTGGTGGGCCATCCAGTCCCGCCGGAGCTGCACGGGGCTCCCGCGGGCGCGGCGAGCGTGGGCGAGGACCTCACCGAGGCGCTGCGTAGCCTGCTCCTCCTGGCGCTCAACCCGGCGCCGACGCTGCCGGGTGTACCTCAGGCGCAGGTGCCGCGACTCAACGTCACCGCTGGTTAATCCCTTTCAGGTAAGTCCGTGAAGGAGTGTTCGCGGCAATCTCCCCTCCCCCCGGGAGAGGGAACATTCATCCTCTTCGGTCACTTTTTGACGGGGATTAGGAGGCGCTCTCATGAAGAAGCCCGACAGCAAGTGTCCTGGTTGCACCCAGGTCCTCCAGCCCTTCCTCGTGCCAACGCCCTCCGGCACCGAACTCGAGCTGCACCGCTGTACCCACTGCGGCGGTTTCTGGGGGGCAGGGGGCTGCATCCAGGACACCTTCGGCCCTTCGGCTCGGCACCAGCTCATCGGCGGCCTGACAGAGCGCAACTGCGTGGAGTGCCGGATCCTCATGACGCCCGCGCTGCTCCCCTCCGATATCTCCGTTGAGGTGTGCTCGGCGTGCCGAGGCATGTTCCTCGATGCCGGGGAGTTGGCGCGGCTCGGTGTCCGGGAGAACCAACGAGCCCCCGCGCAGTCCAGCCTCCCGAAGCTCGCGGACGCGCCACGCCGCGTTGCTCCGCCGCCGGTCCGTGCCTCGCCTCCGCCTCCTCCTCCGCTCCCCAAGAGTCCGCCCCCCAAGAGGGTGGCTGCCGAGGACCCCGAGCCGCGCGAGGCTCCTGCACCGTCCGAGGAACCCGAGTCGTTCTCCCTGGAGGTCGCGCCGCCCGTCGAGACCGCGGGCACCTTCAAGTGCATCGAGTGCGGCAAGCGCAAGCCGCTGAGAGAGGGGCAGGCGTTGCGGGATGGGCTGGCCTGTCGTGCCTGCATGAAGGCGCGCGTCGAGGGCAGCGACAACGAGGACTTCAGCCTGGGCAACCTCTTCCGCGGGCGGCCCAAGTCCTGAGCGGGCTTGAGGGCAACGCCCGTCTCAAGCCGTCTTGCTCGTGGACTCCTTGCCCGCGTTCTGGGCTGGCATCGAGGCCAGCAGCGAGCGCAGCCGCTGGAACTCGATGGGCTTGTCGATGCAGGGCATGCCCGTGTTGGCCAGGAAGGCGCGCGACTGGTCCGTGAAGGCTCCGCCCGTCATGAAGATGACCCGCCGGGCCTGATCCGGCGCCAGCCGCGACAGCTCCTCGTAGAACCGGGGACCGCTCATCTCCGGCATCATCAGGTCGCACAGGATGGCGTCGAAGCGCCGGCCCGAGGCCACCTGCGCCAGCGCCTCCCGGCCCTGGACGAGCACGAGCACATCACACTGGGACTGGAGCAACCGCTGGAGGGCTCGGCCGACGACCGCCTCGTCATCGAGGATCAGCACGCTCTGCTTCAGCAGCTTCTCCGGCATCGGCTGGGAGGGCTTCTTGGTGTCGCCGTGGGCCGTCTTCAGCCGGAGGTGGAACACGGTGCCCCGTCCCGGCTCGCTCTCCACCGTCATCTCCCCGCCCATCTCGTTGAGGGTGCGGCGGCAGATGGCCAGTCCCAGGCCCGTGCCCACCCCCACCGGCTTGGTGGTGAAGAAGGGCTCGAAGATTCGCTCGCGCAGCTCCGGAGGAATGCCCCGGCCGGTGTCGTGGAGCTCCACGCGGACGTGGCTGCTGCCCTCCTGGCGCGTCACCACGCGGATCTCATTCGTGGTGCTGTCGCCGTCGGGAATGGCATCGGCGGCATTGACGAGCAGATTGAGGAAGACCTGTCCGAGCGGTGCCTCGCTGCCGAGCACCGGGGAGATCGCCCCGTAGTCCTTGATGATGCGGGCGCGGTGGAAGATGTGGTTCCACGCCATCCGCAGCGACGAGTCGAGCACCCGGTGCACGTCCACCGGGCCGTGCTCTTTCTCGACCGGCCGGGAGAAGATCTTGATGTCGCGGACGATCTCCCGGATGCGCTCGGAGCACAGCAGGCAGTCGCGCAGCGCCTGCTCCTGCTCAGAGGAGACGGGTGTCGCTCCCTCCAGCGGGTGCAGCACGAAGTCCAGGTTGGCCATGAGCGAGGCCAAGGGGTTGTTGATCTCATGGGCCACGCTGGCGGCGAGCAGGCCCAGCGAGGCGAGCCGGTCCGACAACAGGAGCTGCTCCTGCATCTTCCGGCGCTCGGTCCGGAGCGCTGCCTCACGCAGCTCGCGGGCCACGGCGGGCCCCAGCCGGCTGAGCCGGTCCTTGAGGAGGAAGTCGTGGACGCCAGCCCTCATCGCCGCCACGGCGGTGTCCTCGCCAATCTGCCCGGAGACGATGATGAAGGGGACATCCAGCCCCCGCTGTTGGACGATCGCGAAGGCGGCCAGCGCATCGAAGCGCGGCAGCGCGTAGTCGGCGATGATGGCATCCCAGGGGCCCGAATCGAGTGCGCTCGCCAGAGCCTCGGCCGTCTCGACGCGCTGGTGCGTGACGTCGTAGCCGCTGCGCCGCAGCTCACGCAACACCATCAGGGCGTCGTCCTCGAAGTCCTCGATGAGCAGCAGGTGCAGCGGGGTTGCCATTACATACTCCGTCGCGGGGTGGGGAGCTCGTTGAGGACGAGCCAGTACATGCCCAGCTGCTTCACCGCCTCGAAGAAGGCGGTGACGTCCACTGGCTTGTGGACGAAGCTGTTGACGCCGAGCTGGTAGCCCTCCACCAAATCGCGCTCTTCCTTGGAGGAGGTGAGGATGACCACGGGCAGTGTCCGGGTCTGCTCATGGGCGCGGATGCGCCGCAGCACTTCCAGGCCATCAATGCGAGGCAGGTGCAGATCCAACAGGATGACCTGGGGCCGGATGTCAGGGTCCCGGTCCGAGTGGCGGCCCTGCCTGAAGAGGTAGTCGAGTGCCTCGGCCCCGTCCCGCACGACCACCACGGGGTTGTGGATGTTGCTCTTGCGGAACGCCCGGAGGGTCATCAGCTCGTCGTCAGCGTTGTCCTCGACGAGCAGGATGACGCGTTGATTCGGATCATACATGGGGGGTGCTCCTCAGGCGCTGCCAGTCGGGCGGGGGAGAGTGGAAGGAAGGGCGGTGGGCTCGTGGAGTGTGAAATAGAAGGTAGCGCCCTGTCCGACCTGGCCCTCGGCCCAGACGCGCCCCCCATGGCGCCGGATGATGCGTTGGACGGTGGCGAGCCCTACGCCATTCCCCTCGAACTCTTGCTGGGTGTGCAGCCGCTGGAAGACGCCAAAGAGCTTCTTCTGGTACGCCATGTCGAAGCCGGCCCCGTTGTCCTTCACGTAGTAGATGCGTCCGGTTCCATTGTCCGGGAGGGTGCCGAACTCGATCTCCGCCACCGACCGCTCGCGGGTGAACTTCCAGGAGTTGCCCATCAGGTTCTCCAGCACCAGGCGCAGGAGCTGGGAGTCCCCGCGGTCCACCAGGGCGTCCTGGAGCTGGAAGCGCGCGGCGCGCTCGGGCTGCCAACGCTGGAGCTGCTCGGAGACGGAGCGCGCGATGCCGGACAGGTTGACGTCTGTCTCCACGAACTCGGTGCGGTTGACGCGCGAGAGCGCGAGGATGCCGTCGATGAGCTCGGCCATGCGCTGCGAGGAGGCGCGGATGCGCTGCAGGTAGTCCAGACCGGTGGCATCCAGCTTGTCGGTGCAGTCCTCGGAGAGGGCGAGGGTGAAGTTGGAGATGCTGCGCAGCGGAGCGCGCAGGTCATGGGCCACCGAGTAGGCGAAGGCCTCCAGCTCGCGGTTGGAGAACTCGAGCTGGGCGGTGCGCTCGGCGATGCGGCGCTCCAGCTCCGCGTTGAGCTGGCGCACCTTCTCCTCGGCCTCGCGGCGCTGGGTGATGTCGGTGATCATCGCCATGGCGCCGATGTACTTGCCGGTCTCGTCGTGGAGGGGCCCGGTGGAGACCAGGGTCCAGATGAACGTCCCGTCCTTGCGCACCAGCCTGAAGTCGTTGAGGACGGCGGAGCGACCCCGGCGCCGATCCTCGACGTACTGATGCATGAGGGGGATGTCCTCCGGGCGGATGATGTCGAAGAGGGTCTTCTCCATCAGCTCCTCCACCGTGTAGCCGAGCATCTGGGCGAAGTAGCGGTTGACGTAGTTGGTGCGGCTGTTCTCGTCGACCGACCAGAGGCCCTCCTGCGCGGACTCCACGAGCTGCTCGAAGCGCTGCTCGGTGCGGCGCTGGCCGGCCTCGGCCTGACGTTGCTCGTGCGTGTCGCGCAGGCTGAGGGTGGCTCCCAGGAAGTTTCCCTGGCTGTCGCGCACCGGCCGGGCGATCGAGTGGACGTGCCGGCCCTCGGGGTGGGTGGCATTGCGCATGAAGAGGTCCTCTTCGGGAGCCTCCTCTCCATGGAGGGCACGGTAGATGGGCAGGCGCTCGGAGGGGCACCGCGTCTGCATGTCCGGGAGGAAGACGCCGTAGCGCTCGCTCCAGGCCTCCGGGGTGGAGTTGGTGAGTCCGATGCCGAGGATCTTCCGAGCCTGGTCGTTGAGGTAGAGCTGGTTGCCCTTGGCGTCGATGATGGCCAGGCCCTCGGCGGCGTTGTCGAGGATGGCGCGCAGCAAGGGATGGTGCTGAGGCTGGAAGAGGGTTTCGGCCAGCTCGTCAGGAGGGATGGTCGAGGTGGGCGTGGCGGTCATGGTGTTGGCCTGCTGCGGCCCCATGATCATAGCGACACCCTAGAGGAAGAGTCATCCGGCACACGGTGGATGAGCCAACCGGTTCGCCGAGTCTCAATTTCGCCATGAAACAACTGGCCAGGAGACCGCGTCTGGCACGATTTGGGGGATTCATCACCCCGCTAGAAGAGTCGTCCGCAGCGGGCCGCACCACGCGTCCGGGAGGCACTGGAAAGGCAGTTGAGGAGTGTGAGCGCACTCCGGGTACGGGGCGCTGGTGGCATTTTTTACCTGGCCCTCGCGCACGGCACGGGCCGGAGCCCCGGTCCTCCGGCTGAATCAGAGGTCTCCGGCGAGCGCGTCGCGCACACCCGGCAACTGGGCGAGCAGCTCCAGCTCGGCCGCCTTGAGGTGGGACACGCGGCGTCCGGAGATCCGCTCGAAGTGCAATTCGAGCCGGTGCTCGCCCTCGGCGTTGACGTGGCGGATGAGGCGGGCGCGCCGCCCCTCCTGCACGCAGGCGAGGATGTCCTGGTGGAGGCTCTTCAGCCGGCGAGACACTTTCAGCGCCATCCGACCCTCGGGGGTGTCGAACGTGTGGAAGTGCCGGTTGCGCGACAGGGGACGCGCTGGGTCATGGAGCCTCTCCACGAGGCGCCGAACGAATGGGTCCATCGACGCCGGAGGATAACATCCGCTACCCTGCATCTCAGCGATGCAATCGAAACTTCCCCGCCTGCTCTACGTCCTGCCGTTGATGTTTCCGCTTGCCTGCAAGGACCCGGATACACTCTCCGTCCAGACCCGGGAGCAAACCTTCCAGGCGAAGATGAACGAGGGCCAGGCCCTGCTGAGCAGCGGCGAGCCCGAACAGGCCGCGAGGGCCTTCGAGGCGGCCTCGGGGCTGATGCCCGACAACCCCGAGCCGTTGCTCCTGATAGCCGAGGCCCGGCGCCGGGAGGGGAACCAGGGGGCGTCCATCCTGGCCCTCAAGAGGGCCATGACCCTCAATCCGGGGCAGGCCCCGGAGATCAAACGGAAGCTCGCCGAGCGCCACGAGGAGGACGGGCGCACGCGCGACGCCATCAACGTGCTCCTGGAGCTGCGCGAGGCCGACGAGCTGAGGGATCTGGACGTCCTCCGGCTGGCCCGCCTGCAGACGCGCGAGGGTCAGCACAAGGCCGCCTTCCAGACACTGGAGCGCATCCAGCGCGACCGCCCGGACGACGTGGACGCCAAGGTGGTGGAGGCGGAGATCCTCCTGGCCAAGGGCGAGGAGGTGCTCGCCGGGAAGCTGATGGACCGGCTCCTGGAGGAGCAGCCGGGGCTCACGGCGGCGCGGCTGCTTCGTGCCAACTTCTTCCTCAGGAATGGCTATGCGGAGTACGCCGAGCAGGACCTGGCGTCGGTCCAGGGCGAGGAGGCCACGAAGCCGGAGTTCGTCACCCTGAAGGTGCGGGTGCTCACGAAGCTCGAGCGTCACGCGGACGCGGAGGCGGTGCTGGCCGCCGCAGTGGCCAAGTATCCGCAGAATGCGGACCTCATCGCCCGGCTCGCCGAGACGAGGTTGACCCAGGGGAACAAGGCCGGGGCCTTGACGGCGGTGGAGCAGGCGCTGAAGGCTCAGCCGGACTCCGCCCGCGCCCTCTACATTCGGGGCCGCGTGCACGAGGCCCAGGGCGACATGAAGCGCGCGAAGGAGGACTACGGCTTTGCCCTCCAGGAGAATGGCCGCCTGGTGCCCGCGCTCTCGCGGATGTGGCGGCTGCAGCGGGAGGCCGGCGAGAAGGAGGTGGCGATGGACCTGCTGGAGCGGCTCCATGGCCAGGGCGAGGCCTCGCTGGAGGAGAAGGTGGCGCTGGCCAGCCTGTACGCGGAGACGCGGCGGCGGCCCGAGCAGGGCCTGAAGCTCATCGCCGAGGCGCTCAAGCAGGACCCGGGTAATTTCGAGTACCAGGACATCCAGAAGGCGCTGAAGAAGGCGCTGCCCAAGAAGAAGCAGTCAGGGCCCATCATCATGCGTGGACGGCGCTGATGAGCGCGGTCATCCACTTCTACAGCGTCACCGACGAGTACGGAGAGTTCTCGAACTTCGCCCCCCATCCCATCAAGCTGGAGGGCAAGGTCTGGCCCACTTCGGAGCACTACTTCCAGGCCCAGAAGTTCGTGGGCACGCCGCATGAGGAGGCCATTCGCAAGGCGAGGACTCCCTTCATCGCGGCGGAGCTGGGGCGAGACCGGAGCAAGAAGCTGCGGCGCGACTGGGAGTCGGTGAAGGTGGCGGTGATGCGCGAGGCGCTGCGCGCGAAGTTCACGCAGCACCCGGAGCTGCGCGAGCTGCTGCTCTCCACGGGCGAGGCGAAGCTGGTGGAGCACACCGAGAACGACGACTACTGGGGAGATGGCGGAGACGGCCGCGGGAAGAACATGCTGGGCCGCCTCCTCATGGAGCTGCGCGAGGCGCTTCGCAAGGAGTAGGGCTGCGCCAGCGGCTACGCGGGTGGGCGCTGTCCCCAGACGCCGAAGATGGTGGGCCCGTAGAACCAGGCGTTCGGATCCCTCAGGCTCGCGGAGTACTGGTCGAACTGCTCGCGCGTGAGCAGCCGCATCTTCTCCGCGTAGGGCCAGTGCTGCTCTCCCGTGAGCCGATGGAACTCGGCGGTGGGCGTCCCCCCGGAGAAGAAGAGCATCTCGCCCTCGGCGTTGACGTTCCGCAGCCCCAGCCGCTGGAAGGTGCGCGGCAGCGTCCGGGCCCAGTCCACGGCCGTGCCGGCGGCGCGCACCATGGCATGCATGATCTCCACCACTTGGAGAAAGGGCCCCGTGTCGTTCTGGAAGAGCGAGAAGGTCTCCAGCTCCTCCAGCAGTAGCCAGCCGCCCGGCTTGAGCGAGGCCACCAGCCGTTCCACCAGCTCCTCCCGTTCGGGCAGCTGCTGGAGCTCCATCCGGGAGTGCACGAGATCGAAGGTCTTCTCGGGAGGCCGCAGCGAGGGGATGGTCTGCTGACGCACCTCGAGGGTCGCTCCGGCCGCGTCAGCCACGTATTGGGTGTCTGGATCCACCGTCAGCACGTGCCCGTGCGGCGCCACCCGGTAGCTCATCCAGCGAGCGATGGAGCCGCTGCCACAGCCCACCTCGAGGCAGCGCCAGCCCTCCTGGATGCCCAGCCCCTCCATGCGCCGGTGCGTGATGTGATCGGCCATGCCCGCGATGGCCAGCAACCGCTGGCGCCCTTGTGCGCTGGAGCCGCCCAGGTCCTGTTTGTAGCCCTGGAGCTTCGCTTCCATCGTCTCGACCTGTGCGGTCATGCGGTCTACCCCCGGAGTAAGGCGGGGCGAGCATAGCGTGTGGCCCGCGGGCTTTGCGCCCTCGTCAGAAGGAGCGGGTCAGAACCACCACGTGCCCGGTGACGGGCTGCCCTGCTTGTTTGCGCAACGTGTCCTCTCGCTCCAACACCGGGTGAAGGGAGGCCGCGCTGGCACAGCTTCGGAGGTAGTCGAGGTGGTGGACGTAGCGTGCCGTCGGCAGGAGCCGGTAGCCCGGCTCGGTCCCCTTCTCCACGGTGAAGGCGAACAGTCCGCCGGGCGCGAGCCGTTGGGCTACGTGTTGGAAGAGTGGCTCCAGCGCGCCGAAGTAGACCAGCACGTCAACAGCGACGATGAGCTCATGGCTCCGCGAGGAGGCGGCGAGCTCCGCGGTGATCTCTCCAGCTCGGAGCTCGTCGTACACGCCCCGGTCGCGCGCCTTGTCCAGCATTCCCGTCGAGAGATCGATTCCCTCCAGCCGCCGGGCGAAGGGCCTCAGGAGGGGACCGGCCAGACCGGTGCCACACCCCAGATCGAGCACGTCGAGCTCCCGCCGTCCGCCGAGTACGGAGCGCACCGCGTCCATGAGCCGCTCGGGCGCGCGGTAGGCGAGGAAGCCGCGCAGGCTGTCGTCGAAGCTCGGGGCGTAGACGTCGAAGAGCGCGGCGACATAGGCGTCGGCCATGCGCTCCGGCGGGTTGCTTCCGGTCTCGGCTGCTTCGAGGTAGGCGATCACCTCGGCCCGTGCCGCCTCGGGGATGCGCAGCTCCTGGCAGCGCCGCTCGTGCAGGTGGCGGCGGAGCGGAACCACCTCGCTGGCTCGCCCGCTCTCCTGGAGGATGGAGATGAGCAGCTTGAGGGAGTCCTTGTCGTCTGGCTGCTGGTCGAGGTGCTCGCGCAGCGCCGCCTCCGCCGCCAGCGGCTCCCTCCGGGACCACAACACGTGGGCCGCGTACGTGGCGGGCACGAGCTCCGCCCCTTCGAATCCACACGCTTCCAGGCGCGCACGCCAATCGATGGGGGTGGGCTTCATGGGATGGGCCAGAGGCTACACCCCCCAATGTCGACATGGCCATTGACGCCGGGCTCGCTCCCTTGGAAGCGTGGCGACATGGACAGCATGGTGCGGGCACACAAGTACGCAGTGGTGACGGGCGCCTCCAGTGGCATTGGCTGGGAGCTGGCGTCGATTCTGGCGCGCGAAGGGTATGGCCTGGTGCTGGTGGCTCGGCGCACCGGGCCCATGCGGGAGCTGGCGGATCAACTCCAGCAGGCCCATGGGGTGCCCTCGGTGGTGGTGGGAGCGGATCTCGCCGCACCCGAGGGCGTACGCACCGTGGTGGACGAGCTGAAGACGCACCAGCTCGACGTCGAGGTGTTGGTGAACAACGCGGGCTTCGGCCTGGCCGGGAGCTTCGAGGCGCTGCCGGCGGAGCAGCAGATGGGGATGGTGGACCTCAACATCCGGGCGCTCACCTCGCTCACCCGCGAGCTGGTTCCGGGGATGGTGGCGCGGCGGCGCGGGTACGTGCTCAACGTGGCCTCACTGGCGGCCTTCACGCCGGGCCCGTTCATGTCCGTGTACTACGCGAGCAAGGCGTACGTGCTGTCCTTCTCCACGGCGCTCCACGCGGAGCTCAAGGGCCAGGGGGTGACGGTGACGGCGCTGTGCCCGGGGTACACCGAGACGGAGTTCGCCGCGCGGGCAGCGGAGCACCAAAAGGCCCGGCTCTTCAGCGGGCCCATGGGGACGGCCAACGCGCGCCAGGTGGCGGAGGCTGGCTACCAGGCGCTGAAGCGCGGCAAGCCGGTGGTGGTGCCTGGGTTCTCCAACCGCTTCTCGGCCTGGTTCATGCCGCTGGCCCCGCTGGCGCTCAGGCTGCGCATCGCCGGGTACATGAACGCGAGCGAGCACTGAGGGTGGGTCCATGGCCAGTGGGGGCCCTCTGCCCCCAGAATGCGCCAGAGAGGAGCTTTCCATGAGTGCGGACAAGCGGTGCCCGTCGTGCCGGGGACGGATGCAGCGGTTCTTCGCTGTCGGGGTCGAGCTGGATCGATGCCGCTCGTGCCGGGGCGTCTGGCTGGATGCGGGCGAGCTGTCCGAGGTGCTGCTGAGGGATGTGTCGCCGCGGCTGGTGGCGGGCCGGAGCGAGCGCCCGTGTGCCTTCTGCTCGCACCCGATGCGCACCGCCGAACTTCCCGGGGGAGTCTCGGTGGAGACCTGCGAGCGCTGCCGGGGCGTCTATATGGACGAGGGCGAGCTGGAGCGCCTCTCCTTCGGGACCGAGGACTCGGCGCCGCTGGCCGCCAATGTCAGCTCCGAGAAGCGGTTCTTCTTCTTCTACTGTGTGAGCTGCGGCGAGCGCTTCCCGCTCGATGAGGCGAGGAATGGGGAGGACGGGCTGCACTGCACGGGTTGTGCACCCTCCGCGCAGCCGCCCCCCGCAGAGGAAGAACAGCCAGTGAAGCAGGTGGGTGGATGGTTGAGCCGGTGGTTTGGTCGAGGGTAGAGGGAGGGGATGAACAAGCGTTACCGCTGCCTCGTATGCCAGCACATCTATGACCCGGCCGAGGGGGATCCAGCCTCCGGCATCGCGCCGGGCACACCCTTCGAGCAGATCCCCGACACCTGGTATTGCCCCGACTGCGGCGCCAGCAAGGCCGACTTCGAGCCAATCGACGAGTAGGACGTGGGAGGGGGCCGGCTCTCAGCTCTTGCGGCGCAGCAGGTAGACGACGCGCTGGGAGCCGGGCTCGACGGGCAGCAGCTCGCCGCTGTGGAAGGGCGCGCCGACCAGCTCCATCATCGCGTCCATGTTGCCGTGCATGAAGTGCGGGTCGATGCCGGACATGGTGCCGAGGGCGGCGTGGAACTCGGGCATGACCTCGAAGGTGACCTCGAGCGTGCCGTCGTCCAGGAAGCGGGTGCGGGCCGCCATGTAGTTGGTCCCCGACTGCAGCCCGCGCGAGATGCGGCCCAGCGAGCGCTCCCAGCCGAGCATCCGGAGCATCGCGAACACGGCCCGGCCCATGGTGGTCTGGCCGTAGCCGTCCACCAGCAGGCGGCCGATCCGGTAGCGGGCCTGCTCATTGGGGATGTCCGGGAAGAGGACCTCCGAGCACACCCCGACGGCCGCGAACCAGGTAGGCACGGAGTAGGCGACCAGGAAGGGATGATCCAGGTCGATGCCGATCTTCTTGAGCCGGGCCCGGGTATGGGAGTCGAGCCGCCCCTTGATGGCGTGCTTGAAGACGGCCTCCACGACCTGGCTGAAGATGACGGGTTCCTTCCGGGTCGCGGCAGCGGACATCATCGAGCATCCCTGGGACGAATGAGTACCCAGCGCAGGGTCGGGTCATCATCCGTGACCAGACCAAGGGCAGGCTACTCCCTTGGTGGTGGCATCTACCACCATCTCCGGAGATTTGGTTCCCGGAGTTGTGTCCCAAGGTAGGACTCTCCCCTCCTTGGAGGATGCTACTGGATCAGGTCCGCCTGCCGGGTGGCGGTGTTCCGGACCAGGCCGAAGTGGCTCTCGGAGAGGGTGTAGCTGGCGTTTTCGGTGGTGAGCTGGCTGGAGTGAACGCCGTTCACGGTGCACACGCCGGTGGCGCAGACGAGCTCATCCGAGTTGCTCTTGAGGGTGTAGATGCGGGTGGCCATGCGCTTGCCGTAGATGCCGGTGAGGAAGGGGCTGTTGACGGACAGGCCCCAGTCGCCGCAGGTGGAGGTGACCACGTTGAAGGGGTAGGTGCCTCAGGTCCACAGGCCGCGGTAGCCGGCGGCCGAAGGCCTCCACCTTGCTCTGCGCGCCGAGGTCGAGGATGGCCTTGATGGCGAGCGTGACGCCCATGGAGTGGCCGATGACGTCGATCTTCCCGGTACACGAGCGGGTGAGGGCCTGGTTGATGGCGTCGCGGACCGGCGTCTCCTCCGAGCCGGAGTGGTCATTACAGGCCGCGCACGTCTTGGAGCCCCAGCTGGGGCGGAAGATGTCCGCGGAGGCGTACCCGCGGGAGATCAGCGTGTTGTAGGTGTTGTTGTAGTCCGAGGGAGAGGCGGTGTTGCCGTGCACGAGCACCACCGCGTCCCGGCACTGCGCGCTGGCAGATGCCGCGGCGAACCCAACGACGAGTACGGACAGAAAACGCACTGCGCTCGACAGCCGCTTCTTCTCCATGGTGCTCCTCCGGTCGGGCCGTCCTCCTGGGGCGGTGGCACCGGGGAGCGTTTATGAATCATGATTCAGGTGTCAGCAGCCAATTCCCGGATTCATGGAAAATGGTGGTTCGGGACGGGGTCCTGGCGAGCCAGGGACTGGGGGTTACTGGGGGACGGTGACGTTGTGCGCGAGCACCATCCGCCACTGTCCATCGCGCTTGATGGCGACATCGGTGAAGGCGCCCACGTCGGTCACCGTGGTGCCGTCCTCCTCAGGACCAGAGTGCGCTGCCGGCCGATGAGGAGCCCGACGTCGCCGTACGTGCGGACATCCAGGTCATCGGACTCGATTGAGTGGACGGTGTCGGGCTAAACAGGATGGCAGTGATGAACCTGGAGGGCATTCTGGCTCGTGTCGAGCTGGTTACCCGAGAGGCGTCGCCTGCGTTGACTTGGCTCAGCCGGGTCGACATGGTGGCGCCATGTCACCGGAGCGCCCGCTGCCCTTATCCCTGGAAGACCCTGCGCCTCTCTTGCAATGGCTGAGTGGAACAGGACCGGAGCCCGAGCAGATTGAGTTGCTGTTCCTTGCTCGCGCGTGGGTACGTTCAGCCATTGTTGTTGCGAGCCCCATTGAGAAAGCCCGCGCAATTCTTCAAAGAGCTCGCGAACTGCATGCGCAGGTGGAGCGTGGTGAAAACCCGGAGGTGATTGCACGTCTCTTCCCGGCCGGCAGCAAAAAGGATCTGAACCGTTTCCTCGATGAGTGGGTCAACAGTTTCGAGGCCATTGAACCGTTCGCGAATGAGATCTCGAAGGCCCTCGTTCCCGAGGAGCAATTGGAGGACACACGGCTCACGCTTCGGTACGTGATCGTGGAACTTCTTCGAAATGTGATCCAGCACAGCCATGCTTCGAGCGGGGGGGTTGTGCTCGTTGACCTCTGGAATGAGGAGAGTGGTCGGCCGATGCTGCAACTCGCCGTAGCTGATGCAGGTATCGGCATTCCGGCTAGTTTGCGTACCTTGCATCCCAATCTGTCGGACCCCGAAGCAGCGCTCGAGAAATCGCTCTGGCCTCACATCTCGGGGACGTTTGAGGAAGGGCTTACGGGCACTCAGCAGAATGCCGGCATGGGCCTCTTCTTCATCGCGGAGATGGCCAAGCTGACGGGCGGGTCTCTCCTCATCGCTACCCGAGGGGCCTCGCTCCTGTTGTCCGGATGGGTCGATGATGAGGGCAACCATAGCTTGCGCTTCATCGAGCCGCGTGGAGTCGGCTTTCCCGGAACGCTCGTTGTATTCGAACTGCCTGTGGGGGGCGTGGTCGACTACCCCGCGCTCATCGAGACCATCAAGGAGCGGGCGAAGCAGCGCACTCCCCAGCGTGCCATTCACCGTTGGATCCGCTTCGACTCCGCACCGCCCGAGGCCACTGTTTTCGAGATTCAGAAGCAGGCGGAGAACACTCCCGCCGCGATCCATCTCGCGCAGAACGAGATCACACCGCGCATCCTTCGTCGCGAGCCCATCGTGCTCG
This sequence comes from Archangium lansingense, assembly GCF_026626635.1. Lineage (GTDB taxonomy): Bacteria > Myxococcota > Myxococcia > Myxococcales > Myxococcaceae > Archangium > Archangium lansingense. The sequence continues at coordinate 9,382,298 of NZ_JAPNKA010000001.1, read as the reverse complement.
ACTTCAGCGGCCTGCGGATCCTCACGCAGAGCTATCTGCACTCCCTGCTCTTCGAGCCCCTGCGGCTCGCATGGGCGCTGCGCACGCCCATTCATGTGAGGAACGTTGAACCAGCCGTGCGCAGCAATCTGGAACTGCTGGAGAACTACGCGCTCGCCGGGTAGGTCTCGCGCCTTACTTGGAGGAGGGCAGGCCCTCGGCGGTGTTCACGACCTTCTCCAGGGCCTTGATGCCCTTGCGCTGGCCCACGGCCACCACGGTGAGGTTCTCCCGAGCGAAGTAGCGCCGGGCCATGTCGCGCACATGGGCAGCGCTGGCGGCGTCCACCAGGTCCGCTCGTCGGCCGAAGGACTCGGGCCGGCGGAACAGCTCCGTCCCTCCGAACCACCCGGCCAGCTCGCCCGGCGAGTCCTGTGAGAACTCCAGCAGCATCCGGTGTCGCCGCTTGGCGCGCGCCAGCTCCTCCTCGCTCACGGGCGTGGTGCTCAGCTCACCCAGCACCCGGAAGACCTCTGCCACCACCAGTGATGCTCGGTCCGGGGCACACGCGGCCTCGATCTCGAAGATGCCCGCGTCGTGGAAGGCCTCCAGCGAGGCGTGCACCGAGTACGCGAGCCCGCGCTTCTCCACGATCTCGAAGGGCAGCCGCGAGGACAGCCCGTCATCCAGGAAGCGCCGCAGCAGTTGCAGGGCGGGCCAGTCGTCGTGGTGCTCGGGCACGGTGCGGAAGCTGATGCGGAACTCCGTCTGGGCCTCGTCGTGGGTGACGACGTGCAGGTGCGGCCCGGCGGGCGGGGGCGGCGGCGGGAGGTCGATGCTCTCGGGGCCCTGGGGCAGCCGGGCGAAGTGGCGCTCCACCAGCGCGAGCACCTCGTCGTGCTTCACCCGGCCCGCGGCCGTCACCACCATGTTGCCGGTGACGTAGTGGCGCGCGAAGTGCTCGCGGATCTGCTCGTGCGTGAGGCGCGAGACGGACTCGCGCGTGCCCGCGATCTTGAAGGCCAGCGGATGCTCGGGGAAGAGCACCCGCTTGGACAGGTTGTCGATGTCGATGTCCCGGCCCTTCTCGTCCACCTCGTCGAGCATCTCCTCGAGGATGATGTTCCGCTCCACCTCCATGTCGGTGAGCTTGGGGCGGGTGAGCATGTCCCCGAGGATTTCGAGGCCCACGCCCAGGTGCGCCGGGTGCAGCGGGGTGTAGTAGTAGCCGTGGTCGCGCGTGGTGACGCCGTTGAGGTTGCCGCCCACCTCCTCCACGGCGGAGTTCATCTTCACGGTGTCCGGCCAGCCCTCGCTGCCGCGGAAGAAGAGGTGCTCCAGGAAGTGGCTGACGCCGTTGTTGGCGGCCGTCTCATGGCGGCTGCCGGTGCGCACGTACACCGCGAGCAGGGCGGTGTGCAGGTGCGGGGTCTCGACGGTGACGACGCGCAGCCCGTTGGGCAGGACGTCGCGGTGGTAGGTGAAGCTCATGCGCGGGGAAGCCTGACGGAGAAGGTGGTGCCCTGGCCGGGCTCGCTCTGGCACCCGAGCGAGCCGCCGTGGGTCTTGAGGATCTGCTGGCAGACGGCGAGGCCCAGCCCCGTTCCGTCTTCCTTGGTGGTGAAGAAAGGTTCGAAGATGCGCGAGCGCACGGCCTCGGTCATTCCGCGCCCCGTGTCCTGGAGAGCGACCTCCACCTCGCGCTCGTGCACGCGCGTGGCGATGGTGAGCCGGCCTCCATCGGGCATGGCCTCGCGGGCGTTGCGCAGCAGGTTGAGGAACACCTGTCGGAGCTGGCCCTCGTCGGCCAGGGCCTGCGGCGGTTGCTCGGTCATTTCGCGCACCACCTCCACGTGGGCGCGCTCCAGCTCCTCGCGTGAGAAGTCGAGCACGCTGGCCAGCACCTCGGTGACGTCGGTGGGCTCGAGGCTGGGCCGGGGCGGGCGAGCCATGCGCAGGTACTGCTCCGTCACCTCGGTGAGCCGGTCCACCTCGCGGGTGACGGCGGCGAGCAGCTCACGCGCCTCGCGGGCGTCCGCCGGGGACTCGAAGCTGGCCTGCTCGAAGGCGTCCTGCATCAGCTCCACGTTGAGGCCGATGGAGGACAGGGGGTTGCGCACCTCATGGGCCACCTGGGCGGAGATGCGGCCCACGGCCGCGAGCTGCTCGGCGCGCATGAGGGCCTCGGCCTGGGCCTTGAGCTGCGCTTCGCGTGCCTGGAGCGAGCGAGCCATGGCGTCGAACTCGCGGGCGAGCACCGCCACCTCGTCGTCACCGCGCACGCCCAGCTGCGCGCTGTAGTCGCCGCGGCCGATGCGCGACACGCCCTCGATGAGGGTACGCACCGGGCGCAGCGTGCGGGCAGACCAGGCGGTGGCTCCCAGGCCTACGCCGATGGCCAGCACGGACAGGGTGATGATGGCCAGGCCGGTGCGCCGCTCGCGGTCCTCGGCCCCGTCCACTCGCTCGCGGATGCGGTTGCTCAGCGCGGCGCGCAGGAAGCGGATGTCTCGGCCGATGGAGGACTCCTGCTGGCGCAGCTCGGAGGTGGCGCGCGACACCGCTTCCGCGGCCGGCTTCTCGTGGGAGAGCACCGTGAAGACGGCCTCCGCCGCCCGCCCATACGTCTGGTAGCGGGTGGAGAGCTCGTCGAAGCGCGACTCCAGGTCCTGGACGAAGTGCATCTCGCCCGTGGGGGCCAGGGCGCGCACCTCCCGGGCCCTCACCTTCGCCGCTTGTAGCCGCTCGGCCATCAGGGACGGGAAGTACAGCCGGGCCAGCCGGATGAGGGCCCGCCGTGTCTCCACGCTGCCCTCCTCGAGCAGCCGCTCGGTGTCCTTCTCCTGGTTGGTGTGGAAGGACTCGAGCGACGCCGCGTCCTGCGACAGCTGCAGGTAGCCCTGGCTCACCAGGCGGATCTCCAACCGGTTGCGGTGCAGCTCGGCCACGCTGAAGAGCGACACCGCGCCGAAGGTGACGAGCACCACCGCGTAGCCGAGGAAGATGCGGGTGGCGAGCGAGAGCTTCATTCAGGGCCAGGGGCCGCGTTGACCACGGCCGGAGCCCATCGCTACGCTCGGGAAGGCCCGAGCGCAAGCCATCTTTGGACCGTGCCGGGGCCGGAGACCGTAAAAGGGGAACACCATGAGGCGGAGTATCAACGGGTGGACCTCGTCCGCCGGTCGGGGCAGGGGTCAGGGCAGGGCTCGTTCGCCAGGTTGGAAAGCCTGGATGGTTGCGCTGGGACTCCTGAGCGCCTGCGGGCCGGAAAAGGCACCCTACATGGCGGAGCTCCGTGACGTGGCGTGCGACGGCACCCCGGTCCTGGACGGCGTCCGATACCTGCGCCTGCGTGTCACCGGGGAGGGGATGGAACCCATCGAGCACTATGCGGCGGTGGACGGGGGCATCACGATGCTGCAGCCCCTTTCCATCCCCTTTGGGAGGGGGCGCATGCTGGAGGTGCGTGGCTACACGGATCTGCCTCGCTCGGGGGGCCGTGTGGTGTCCCTGGGACGCTCACGTCCCTTCGATGTCCCGGTGCAGCTCGGCGCGTCCTCCAGGATTGCCGTCCCCTTCCTCCGGGTGGGGGAGTATGTGCGGCCGGGCTTCAGCGCGGACTCATGCGTGTCGCTCGCCAGTCCTCGCGCGGCGCACACCGCGACGCTGCTGGAGGACGGCCGGGTGCTGCTGGCCGGGGGCTTCCAGACGGGCTCGGGTGGCGCCAATACCACGGTGGCCTCGGCGGAGATTTTCGACCCGGTGACGGGCACGGTGGAGCCACTGCCATCGCTGGAGACGCGGCGGGCGTTCCACACCGCGACGAGGCTGCCGGGCGGCAAGGTGCTGCTGGCGGGTGGCGAGGTGGCGTCGGTGGAGGGCTCGTTGCCCGTGCGGAGCGCCCAGGTGCTGGATGTGGCCCAGGCGACATCCACGGGGGTGGAGCTGAAGGTGGCGCGCAGTCAGCACGCGGCGGCGGTGGACTCGAGCGGGCGGGTGCTGCTCGTCGGCGGAGTGGGGGTGGGCAGCGCGGTGGTGTCGGAGGCCGAGGGCTTCGACTCCGCGACGGGTCAGGTGTTTTCCGTGAGCACGCCGGTGTCCCGGGTGGGGATGGCGGCGATGCCGGTGCAGGACGGCCGGCGCATCGCCGTGGTGGGCGGCTCGGACGGGACGTCGCTGCGGCCCGAGGTGCTGTTCTTCGCGCACGAGGGCGGCTCCTTCGTCCCGGTGGGCGAGGGCGCTCGGCTGCGCGAGCCCCGGCGCGATGGGGCGCTCGTGCCGTTTGGCGGGCCGGAGCAGCTGCTGTACCTGGGCGGCCATGACTCCCCTCGCAACGTGGACGAGGCGCGCTTCCTGGCCTCCTCGGAGCTCGTCTCCTCAGGAGTGCCGCCGCAGGTATCCGCTGGGCCTCAGGTGTTCGCCCGGAGCGGGCTGTGCGCGGTGGCGCTGCCGGACGGTCGCGTGATGACTCTGGGTGGGGTGCGGTACAGCTCGGGTGTGCTCGCGAGCGACTCGCATGTGGAACTGCTCGTCCCTGGGGAGGAGGGCGCCGCGCCGGGCCTGCTCGGGTTGATGCCGCTGGAGCAGCCGCGTCAACAGCACACATGCACGGTGCTGGACAATGGTGCGGTGCTGATTGCGGGTGGCTTGAACGACACGGGGAGCCAGCGGAAGACCCTGGGCGATTTGGTCCTCTACACGCCGGTTCCGCTGGACTGACCGGACCTACGGTGGGGGCCCGGTGGTGACAACCCGGGGCCCCGATACCCTCACCCCGTCCCTCTCCCGAGGGGAGAGGGGATATTGGGGGAGTGCGGCTGGAGAGGCTCAGGCGTTCGGCGCCGTGGGCTTCTCGTCCTGCTGGGCCTCGCTCTTCGCGGCCTGCTCGCCCGTCGCGCTGGCCGGCTCGCTCGCCGCGGTCACGGCCTGCTGCTGCGCGGCCTCGGCGGAGGCTCGGGCCTGCGCGGCCTCCTCTACCTTCCGGTCGCTCGCCGCCATCTCGTCCGGCGTCAGCTCCGTGCGCTCGGCCAGCATGCCCGTCTTCTTCTCCAGGTCCTTGATGGCCCGGCGCAGCAGATCCCGCTCCAGCAGCGTGCGGTTCAGCCGCTTCTCCAGCGCCTTGTACTTGTCCTTCACCAGCTCCAGCTCGTTCTTGCTGGCGGAGAAGATGCGCTGCTGCGAGTCGGCCCGGCCCTTGATGCGCTTCACCTCGCGCTCCAGCTCGGACGCCCGGCCGCGCTCCTTGTTCGCCGTCTGCTCCAGCCGCTCCATCTTCTCGCGGTCGGCATCGTTCAGCTCGCGGTAGCGGCGCGGGGCCTTCTCGGCGGGCTCAGCAGCGGCGGGCACCACGGTGGTGGTCGCGGTCACCACGCGCTCCTCCGGCTGCGCGGGGGCGGACAGCTGCTGCTGCGGCGCCGGCGCGGCAACCGCCGCCGGAGCGGGGGCGGCTCCACGGCGGCCTCCCTTGCCGCCCATCTCCACCTCGGACTTCAGGCGGATGATCTCCGCCTCCGCCTGGGCCAGCTCGCCCCGGACCACCTCCAGCTGCAGGGATGCGCTGCGCTCCACCTCGGCGCGGGCCTTGGACAGATCCTTCTCGCCCTTCTCCGACTCCTTCTGCTCGTAGATCTTCCGCTTGGCCTGCTTGAGCTGCTCCTTCACCTCCTGCAGCTGCGAGCGCTGTTCATCCAGCTCCTTGCGCCTGCGATCCAGCTCGGCCTCCAGGCGCGTGCGCGCCTTGGTGTCGGACTCCAGCTCGCCCTTCGCGGCGTGCGAGGAAGACGAGGAGGGGAGTGCCGCGGCCTGCTTCTGGCCGAAGAACACATAGGCGAGCGTGAGCAGGAAGAGCACCGAGACGACGACGAGGAGAACTTCCAACACGGGGGTGACCTCCGGGGACTATGCAAAAAGCGGCGCAGCCTAGCGTCCGGGGGCGGGACGTCAATAGGTCTCGTTGCCCGCCCTCCAGCCGGTGGACCCGGCCCTGCCACGGCCGTTCCCCCCTGCGGGGAGGGGGTCCGCTGCTCAAGTTAGGAGCCGGGGTGGCGGGGTGCCCGGGGGGCCTGGGTGGTGGTGAGCAGGGCAGGGGGGCTTTCTCCGGACGAGGAAAAACGTAAAGCTGGAGGGCTCGCGCACCATCCTGGAGGAACCACCGCGTCATGGCTCACCTGGAGCTCATTCCCAAGGACAACGTTTCCAGTTTCCGCAAGCTGGCCATTGGCAGCTGGAAGACGGCGTACGACCCGACCGTGTACGGGACGATGACGATGCGCATGGACAAGGCCCTGGCCTACATCGAGGCCTTCCGTCAGAAGACGGGCATCCGGCTCACCGTCACCCACCTGCTGGCCAAGGCCATGGCCGAGGCCCTGCGCCGCTGCCCCGATGCCAACGCCATCCTGCGCTTCAACCGCATCTACCTGCGCAAGCGCATCACCATCTCCACCCTCGTGGTGCAGACGGACGGCGGGAAGGTGGACCTGACCGCGGCGAAGATCGAGGACGCCGAGCAGAAGTCCCTGCGCGAGATCGCCGCCGAGCTGGAGGCCGCGGTGCAGAACGTCCGCCAGCGCAAGGACGAGGCGCTGGAGAAGAGCAAGGGCACCATCCACGCGCTGCCCTACGCCTTCCTCAACTTCTTCACCTGGCTCATCTCCTTCTTCATGTACACGCTGAACTGGGACATGACGTGGGCGGGTATGCCCCGGGACGCGTTCGGCTCGGCCATCATCACCAACGTGGGCTCGCTGGGGCTGGACACCGCGTACGTGCCGCTGGTGCCCTACACGCGCGTGCCCATCTTCATCGCCCCGGGTGCCATCAAGGACGCCCCCGTCGTGGAGGACGGCAAGGTGGTGCCGGGCAAGCTGATGAACGTGAACGCCTCGTTCGATCACCGCTTCATCGACGGCTTCCACGCCAGCATCCTGGCCAAGACGTTCCGCGAGATGCTGGAGAACCCCTTCGAGCACTTCGACAAGCTCGACGACGTGGCCCCCGCGGTGCCGGCGGAGGCCACTCCGCCGGTGTCGGCCGCGGGGTAGTCACCCGGGCTCGCGCTACGCCCAGGCGCTGCGCCAGGCACGCGAGCCCAGGCGGGCCCCCATCTCGCGCAGGCGGCGCACCCGCTCGGGGATGGGCGGGTGCGTGGAGAACAGGCCCATGATGGCGCCGCCGGACAGCGGGTTCACGATGAAGAGGTGCGAGGTGGCCGGCGCCCGGTCGTAGGGCATCAGCTCCGCACCGCGCTCCAGCTTCAGCAGCGCACTCGCCAGGGCATCCGGGTCCCCACACAGCTCCGCCCCCGTCGCATCCGCGCCGTACTCGCGCGAGCGACTCACCGCGAGCTGCAGCAGCGTGGCGGCGATGGGCGCCACCAACAGCACGCCCAGGTTGCCCAGCGCGTGGCCGAGCCCATCCTCCTCGTCATCGCCGCGGCTGAGCATCGAGCCGCCGAACCAGAAGAGCATCTGCGCCGCGTAGCTGATGACGCCCGCAAGGGTGGCCGCCACCGTGCCGATGAGGGTGTCGCGGTTCTTCACGTGCGCCAGCTCGTGCGCCAGCACGCCCTCGAGCTCCCGCTGCTCCAGGAGGTCCACGATGCCGGCCGTCACCGCCACCGCGGCATGCTCCGGGTTGCGGCCCGTGGCGAACGCGTTGGGCGTGCGCGTGGGCAGCAGGTACAGCTTCGGCTTGGGCATGCCCGCACGTGCCGCCAGTCGCTCCACCATCTGGTGCAGCCACGGCGCCTCGGCGTACTCCAGCGGCTGCGCCCCGTGCATCGCCAGGGCGATCCGATCGCTGAACCAGTACGAGACGAAGTTCATCACCACGACGAAGAAGCCCGCGACGACGAGCCCCTGTGGGCCGCCCAGGCGCTCGCCGACGAACAACAGGAGCGCCGTGAGTCCCGCCAGCAGCACCGTCGTCTTCAGCGCGTTGCTCAGCCGGTGACCCCAGCCGCTTCCGCGCACGCCCTCTCGGGGCATCGACGAGCCATACATCCCGCCAGCACTCATGACGTTGCCTTGCCTTTCCTTTCACCTCTCAGGTCCGAATCAACCTAAGCAGGCGGTAAGGCACGTCAAACGCGCGGGGTCCCCCGGCGGAAGCTAGAGGTAGAAGCGGTCCACCACGCCCGCTGTCCTCTGGAGGATGGCGCTCCAACCCACCCAGCCATCGATGGGCCCCTCGCCGGCCAGGTGCTCGGCTCCCAGTGCCCCCAGCGAGCCCGTACACCCCTGCACCGTGCCCAGCCCGGACTCACGCACGTGCTCCAGCAACTGCCGCAGCGTGGGGATGCGGCGTGTCTCGAAGCGGTCCGCCACGTCCTCGCGCGGTGGATCGAAGTCCGGGTCGTCCAGCCGGCCCTCGAGGAATCGCTCCAGCGCCCACCAGAAGAGGTACACCTCCGCGCGTCGGCCCGACGCCACCGCCGCCGCCGCGATGGCCAGCCCCTGGTGCACGCGGTCGTAGTCTCCACTGTGCAGGAAGACGACCACCTTGGGCGCGGGAGTACTCACGCCGCCCTCATACCGTCCACCCTCCCACCCGTCCACCCGCACTCCCCGTCCTGGTTCGTGGAGAAGCCGTGGCTTGCGCCTGCCCGCCCTATCTTGCTAGGGAATCGAGGATAACGGACACTCTCGACGTTCTTGTAAAATTCCAAGCACATGGTTCCTACAGAGGGCAGGCGGGACGTCATGGGTGAGCAGGCGACGGCAAGACGTAAGGACGCCCACCTCGACCTGTGCGCGACCGGAGATGTCGAGCCGGCGGAGAACAGCACGCTGCTGGAGTACGTGCGGCTGGTGCATTGCGCGATGCCGGAGATGGCGGTGGAGGAGGTCGATCTCTCCACGGATTTCCTCGGCAAGAAGCTGCGTTATCCACTGCTGATCACCGGCATGACGGGCGGCACGGAGCGCGCCGGGGTGGTCAACCGGGACCTGGCGCTGCTGGCCGAGCGGCACGGACTGGCCTTTGGCGTGGGCAGTCAACGCGCCATGGCGGAGAACCCCCAGGCGGGGGCGTCCTACCAGGTGCGGCAGGTGGCGCCCACGGTGCCGCTGCTGGGCAACATCGGCCTGTACCAGGCGGTGGAGCTGGGCGTGGACGGGGTGCGGCGGCTGGCGGATGCCATCGGGGCTGACGGCATGGCGCTGCACCTCAACGCCGGCCAGGAGCTCACCCAGCCCGAGGGCGACCGCGACTTCCGCGGTGGCTACCAGGTGGTGGAGGACCTGGTGCGTGCCTTCGGCTCTCGCCTGCTGGTGAAGGAGACGGGGTGCGGCATCGGTCCCGAGGTGGCGCGCCGGCTGGTGGAGCTGGGCGTGCGCAACGTGGATGTCTCGGGGCTGGGTGGCACCTCGTGGGTGCGGGTGGAGCAGCTTCGCGCCACCGGCGTGCAGGCCCAGGTGGGCGCTGAGTTCTCGAGCTGGGGCATTCCCACGGCGGCGGCCATCGCGACTGTGCGCAGGGCGGTGGGTCCGGATGCCCGGCTGGTGGCGTCGGGTGGGCTGCGCACGGGCCTGGATGCGGCGAAGGTGCTCGCCCTGGGCGCGGACGTGGCCGGCATGGCGCTACCGCTCTTCCGCGCACAGCAGGCAGGCGGGCTGGAAGGGGCCGAGCAGGCACTCGCTACCATCCTCTCCGGCTTGAAGCAGGCACTCGTGCTCACCGGCAGCAGGAACTGCGGTGAACTGCGTCAGAAACCCCGGGTCATAATGGGGGAGTTGAAGGACTGGCTCGCGGCACTGTAGGGCTTATTCCCGCGGCTCCGAATGCCTTCCCGTAGTGGAGAAACGAATGTCTGACACGCTGACGTCCAGGTTGTCCGGTTTCCACAAGCTGTCGATGGTCGAGCGCCACGAGAAGCTCTCTCAGATGCTGGGCCTGGACGAGATGGACCTGGCGCAGCTCCAGGGCATCAGTGCGCTGCAGCCGGGCCTGGCGAACCAGATGATCGAGAACGCCGTGGGCACGTTCTCGCTGCCGCTGGGTCTGGGGCTGAACCTGCAGATCAACGGCCGCGACTTCCTGGTGCCGATGGCGGTGGAAGAGCCGTCGGTGGTAGCGGCGGTGTCGTTCGCGTCGAAGATCGTCCGCGAGGCGGGTGGCTTCACCGCCGAGGCCGATGATCCGATCATGATCGGCCAGGTGCAGCTCACCCGCTACGGGGACCCCACCGAGGCGACGAAGAAGATCCTCGCCGCCAAGGAGGCCCTGCTCGCGCTGGCCAATAGCTTCCACCCGTCGATGGTGAAGCGCGGCGGTGGCTGCAAGGACATCGAGATTCGTGTGCTGCCGGCCCCCGAGGGCCCGCGGGGCGAGCCGCTGCTCGTCGTCCACCTGATCATCGACACGCAGGAGGCGATGGGGGCCAACCTCATCAACACCATGGCGGAGGGCGTGGCGCCGCTGCTCGAGCAGCTCACGGGCGGCAAGGTGTTCCTGCGCATCCTCTCCAACCTGGCGGACCGGCGGCTGGCGCGCGCCATGTGCCGGATTCCGGTGGAGATGCTGGCGGACTTCGACCTGCCCGGCGACCTCATCGCCGAGGGCATTTATCAGGCGAGCCGCTTCGCGCTGGCCGATCCATACCGGGCCGCTACGCACAATAAAGGCATCATGAACGGCATCGACTCGGCGGCCATCGCCGCGGGCCAGGACTGGCGCGCCATCGAGGCCGGAGCGCATGCCTTCGCCTGCCGGGATGGGCAGTACCGGCCGCTGTCGACGTGGCACGTGGATGACGGGCACCTGGTGGGTCGCATCGAGCTGCCCATGGCGCTGGGCACGGTGGGTGGCCCCATCAAGGTGCACCCGGGCGTGCAGGTGGCCATGAAGATCCTGAAGGTGTCGACGGCGCGCGAGCTGTCGATGGTGTTCGCCGCGGTGGGTCTGGCGCAGAACTTCGCGGCGGTGCGCGCGCTGGGCTCGGTGGGCATCCAGAAGGGCCACATGGCGATGCACGCGCGGTGCGTGGCGGTGACGGCGGGCGCGCGTGGTGACTGGGTGGAGAAGATCGCCGAGCTGCTGGTGACGGCGGGTCACGTGAAGGTGGAGAAGGCGCGAGAGATCATCGCCTCGCTGTCGGAGTCGGACTTCCGCGCTGCTACTGGCACGGACGGGTGAAATCTTCCTTCTCCCACGGGGAGAGGGCCGGGGTGAGGGTCGGGCGTATCCGTGTACGCCCCCTCTCCCTCTGGGAGAGGGCTGGGGTGAGGGTCTTCCTCGTCTCCCAGCCATGACAGGACATCATGGACACGAACAACAGTTCCTCCCTGAGCGGCTTCGGCGCGGGCAAGGTCATCCTCCTGGGCGAGCACAGCGTGGTGTACGGCTACCCGGCGCTCGCGGGCCCGCTATCGCGCGGCGTGACGGCGCGGGGGGAGGCCTCGAACAAGTGCCAGCTCGTCATTCCCGATGCCCTGACGGCCGAGCAGCGCAAGGTGCTGAAGGCGGCCTTCGCGCGGGCGATGGCGGCGTGCGGCGAGCCCGGGGTGAAGGTGTCGTTCGACACGGATCTGCCGCTGTCCATGGGCCTGGGAAGCTCCGGGGCGCTGTCGGTGGCGTGCTCGCGGGTGCTGCTGCAGGCGGCGGGGCGCAAGGCGTCGGCCTCCGAGGTGGCGGCCGTGGCGTGGGAGATGGAGCAGGAGTTCCACGGGACGCCGTCGGGGGTGGATCACACGACGAGCGCCATGGAGCAGCTCATCCTCTACCGCCGCAAGCCGGGTGCGGAACAGGGCCGGGCCAAGGTGGTGGAGGCCCTCAAGCCGGTGAAGCTGGTGGTGGTGATGGCGGGCGCGCGCAGCCCGACGAAGCTGACGGTGGGCGCGCTGCGTGAGCGCCAGAAGCGGTGGTCCGAGCGCTACCAGCGCATCTTCCGGGAGATTGGCCTGCTGGCCTCCGAGGGTGCCGAGGCGGTGGAGGAGGGAGACCTGGAGGCGCTGGGTGACGTGATGAACGTCAACCACGGCCTGCTCGCGGCGCTGGGCCTGTCCTCGCCGGGCCTGGATGACATGGTGCACCGGCTGCGCAACATGGGCGCGCTGGGCGCCAAGCTCACGGGCGCTGGTGGCGACGGCGGCGCCGTCATCGGGCTCTTCCACGACACGGGGCCGGTGGTGCACGAGCTCACGCGGCTGGGAATCCGGTGCTTCGACAGCCAGCTCGCGGGACCGCACGCAGAGGGCACCCGGGGGGCGGCATGAAGGCCACCGTCCGGGCACACCCCAACCTCGCGTTGGTGAAGTACTGGGGGAAGCGGGATGACGCGCTCATCCTCCCCCACCAGTCGAGCCTCTCGATGACGCTGTCGCCGCTGTCGGTGCGGACGACGGTGGCCTTTGGAGCGGGCTCGGCGGACGAGGTGGAGCTCAACGGCTACGTGGCCAAGGGCAGCGAGCGCGACCGCGTGCTGCGCGTGCTGGACGCGGTGCGCGCCGAGGCGAAGGACGCGAAGCTCGGCCCCGCGAAGATGGTGTCGCGCGGGGACTTCCCGGCGTCGGCGGGCCTGGCGAGCAGCGCGGCGGGCTTCGCGGCGCTGGCGGTGGCGGCGCGTGCGGCGGCGGGCCTTCCGGCGGACCCGAGGGCGGCGAGCCTGTTGTCCCGACTGGGCAGCGGCTCGGCCTGCCGCAGCGTGCAGGGCGGCTTCTGCGAGTGGATGCGGGGCGAGCGCCCGGATGGCATGGACAGCTACGCGGTGCAGCGCTTCGACGAGAAGCACTGGCCGGAGCTGCGCATGGTGGTGGCCATCGTCAGCCGCGACGAGAAGGAAGTGAAGTCGCGCGACGGCATGAAGAACGCCGTGGAGACGAGCCCGTACTACCCGGCGTGGGTGAAGGATGCCGAGGCCGAGGTGGTGCGCGCCCGCGAGTTCCTCGCCAAGAAGGACCTGCAGGCGCTGGGCGAGATGTGCGAGCGCAACGCGTGGAGGATGCACGCCACGTCGCTCGCGGCGGATCCCCCGCTCTGCTACCTGATGCCGAAGACGCTGGAGCTGATCCACTCGCTGCGAGAGCAGCGGAAGAAGGGCGTGCCGGTGTGGTTCACGCTGGATGCGGGGCCCAACCCCTGCATCCTGACGGACGCGGCGCACGAGCTGGCGGCCGAGGCGGCGGCGATGGCGTGTGGGGCCACCGAGGTGGTGCGGTGCGTGCCGGGCGGTGATGCACAACTCCTGGGGGAGCACCTCTTCTGATGGAGCGCGCTCTCTCGGCCCCGGGGAAGCTGTTCGTATCCGGCGAGTACGCCGTGCTGTGGGGCGGCGTGTCGCGTGTGGCGGCGGTGGGTCCGCGGACGGCGGCGCTGGTGCGTCGGCGCGCGGACAGCCTGGTGCACGTGTGCGTGGAGGAGGGGACGCTGTCGGGGCGGACGACGCCTCGGGGCGTGAAGTGGGAGCGCGAGGTTCCGCCGGGCTTCTCCTTCGTGGCGCGCACGCTGGACGAGGCGCTGCGGCTGTACGGGCGCGAGTCGGTGGGCTTCGACCTGGCGGTGTCTCCGTCGGCGGTGGGGCCCAACGGGCGCAAGCTGGGCATGGGTGGCAGCGCGTGTGCCACGGTGCTGGCGGCGGACGCGGTGCGATTCGTGCTCGAGGAGAAGTTCGACGCGCTGAAGGTGGCGCTCGTCTCTCACGCGGCGGCGCAGGGTGGGAAGGGCAGCGGCGGCGACGTGGCCGCGAGCTACGCGGGTGGCGTGGTGCGCTACCGGCGCTATGAGGTGTCGGGCCTCATCGAGGCCTCGAGCGCCGGGGGTTACCGAGCAGCGCTAGATGCAGCCCCCACGGTGGATGTGTGGCGCCTGCCGGTGCCCAAGGTGTCCCTGGGGTATGCCTTCACGGGAGAGAGTGCCTCGACGCGGGTGCTCATCTCGCAGGTGGAGGCGAAGATGGGCGAGGCGGGGCGTCGGGCCTTCGTGGAGCGCTCGGACGCGCTGGGGCACGAGATTGAAGTGGGCCTCGGGGGCGGGGACTTCCGCGCCTTCTCCGAGGCTGTGCGCGAGCAGCACGCGCTGCTCCAAGAGCTGGGCCCGCTGGAGACCGAGCCGATGCACCGGGTGTTGGCGATGGCCTCGGCCTATGGGTGCGTGGGCAAGCAGTCCGGTGCCGGAGGCGGGGACGGGTGCATCCTGTTCGCCCCGGACGCGGAGAAGCGGGCCGCGCTGCTGGAGGGCATCCGCGCTCGGGGCTTCCATACGTTGGAACTCGACGTGGAGCCCGGTGTGCGTGGCGAGGCCCAGCCGGACGCGCGGCTGCGCTCCTGGCTCGACGCTTCGCGGTGAACCTCAGTCCCGGCGGCTAACCGCGACTCGCCTCGTGAACCCCTTCGTGGCTCGGGCGCAGCTTGAGTTGCCCGGCCCGCTTGGCCGGAAGCAGCGACAGGGCCGCCACGACGATCCCCACGGCGATGTTGTGCGCGGTGGGGACGATCTCGTCGCTGTAGCCGAGCGCGAACGGTGAGGCGAGCAGCCACAGGCCGAGCGCGGTGTCGACGAAGCGGAAGGCCGGGATGGAGTCGGCCACCAGCACGAAGAGGAAGAGGCAGAGGCCCACGGTGACAGTGTTGGCCCGCGCGTGTGGCGAGTCGAAGCCGAGGATGAGCGGCCCGATGATGAGCCAGACGGACAACAGGAGGTTCGGCCAGCGAGCCCTCATGAGGGCCTCCTTGCGTTGGGAGTCTGCCTGACAAGGTGGGGCGTGCTCCGTAGTGCCCGCAAGGCAGGTCATACGCTCTGTCGGCTGTTCCCCGGCCACGCACTCTGCCTCCTGACGTGGGAGGGATGTCGGAGAATGATGGGATGCACCTCATGAGGAATACGCCCCACTGTCTGTTGCTGCTCGTGTCGCTCGCCGCCCTCCTGGGCACCCCGGGAGGGGCCATGGCGGGTTCCACGAATCCCCGTCCACCTACGAAGGAGGAGCGGGCCCGCTATCCGTGGCTCTCCGCTGAGCGCTCCATCCGCCCGCTCGCCGAGGCCGTTGCTCCTCCGTCTGGCTACACGCGGGTGGCGGTCGAGGAGGGCTCCTTCGGGGCGTGGTTGCGCGGCCTTCCCCTGCGTCCCGCGGGCA
Organism: Archangium lansingense; assembly: GCF_026626635.1. Lineage (GTDB taxonomy): Bacteria > Myxococcota > Myxococcia > Myxococcales > Myxococcaceae > Archangium > Archangium lansingense. Next base: position 9,367,249 of record NZ_JAPNKA010000001.1, on the reverse strand, counting down.
CGCCGGTCCAGGACTTCGGCGGGGGCGAGATCCTCGCCGGGGACCATGCGGCCCTCGCGGCGGTGGCCGAGCTGGATGTGGGCTCGGCCAACCTCCAGCAGTGCGCGGACTCCATCATCCGCCTCCATGCCGAGTGGCAGTGGTCGCGGGGTCAGAAGGAGCGCATCGCCTACCGCTTCACCAGCGGGCACCTGGCCGCCTGGTCGCGTTACGCGGCTGGAGAGCGTGCCCGTGTGTCTGGCTCCAAGGTGTCATGGGTGAAGAGCGGGCCGGTGGATGGCTCGCGAGCCTCGTTCCGCTCGTACCTGGACCTGGTCTTCACCTATGCGGGCACGTTGTCCCTGGCCACCGAGAAGCAACGTCCCAAGCGCGAGGATGCGCGGCCTGGCGACTTCTTCGTGCTGGGGGGCAGCCCGGGGCATGCGGTGCTGGTGCTGGACGTGGCGCGCAATGCCAAGGGCGAGCGGGTGGCGCTGCTCGGCCAGGGCTTCATCCCGGCGCAGGACTTCCATGTGCTCTCTCCGGGTGAGGACGGCCCCTGGTTCTCGCTGGAGGGCGACGAGGTGGCGACTCCCTTCTGGAAGCCCTTCCCATGGTCCGCTCTTCGACGGTTCTAGGTTCCCTCGCCTTCTCGCATGCTCCACGGGCGAGTAACCTTCAGGGTCTGATGGTACGGTGACCTGCAGTATAGCTTGAGAGTGTCATGACCACGGAGCCGAAGGCACGGCGCGCTTCCACTCCTTGGCGGCCCGTGGCCATCTATGCCGTGGTCGCCGGGCTGTGGATCATGTTCTCCGACGTGCTCCTCGCCGGTGTGGTGGAGGGGCTGGGCGCCTTCGTCCAGGTGCAGATCATCAAGGGGTGGCTGTTCGTCGCCGCCACCTCGGCTCTGCTGTACGCCCTCATCCGTAAGGACACCGCGGCCCTGCGCCAGTCCGAGGCGCGTCACCGGACAAGCCTGGAGAGCATGGCCGATGCCCTCATTCTCATCGACTCCCAAGGGCGGATCGTGGAGGCGAACAGGGCCGTGCTGACGCTGTTCGGCCTGGCGGCGGGCGAGGTGCCGACGGAGATCCAGCGGTTCATCGAGGTGCTCGACATCCGTCGTCCGGACGGAAGCCGGGTGACCTGGAACGAGATGCCCAGCCGGCGGGCCTTGAACGGCGAGACGGTGCGCGAGGATGAGTTCCTGGTCCAGCGCCTCAACGGCGAGACGCTCCACGTCAGCGTGACGGCTTCCCCGGTCATCACGGAAGCGGGGATGGTGCCGGAGCTGGCGGTGGTGGTGCTGCGCGACCTGACCGAGCTCAAGCGCCTGGAGCGGATGCGCGACGAGTTCCTCTCCACCGCCGCCCACGAGCTGCGCACGCCCATCACCACCATCAAGGGCTATGCCCAGCTCCTGGATCGCTGGACTCCAGGTGGGCACGAGCCTCGGGAGGGCAAGGCCTTCCGGATCCTCAATCGCCAGAGCGATCGGCTCACCCAGTTGGTGCAGGAGTTGCTCGATGTGTCCCGGCTCCAGCTTGGCCGGCTCGCGCTGCGGCGACAGCGTTTCGAGCTGGGCGAGCTGGTGGCGGACGTGCTCGAGCGCATGCAGGGCGTGTCCTCCTTGCATCGGCTCGTGCTGCACCAAGAGGGCCGCGTGTTCGTGGATGCGGACCGGGACCGGATTGATCAGGTGCTGGTCAACCTGTTCGACAACGCCATCAAGTACTCGCCCAAGGGAGGAGACATCGAGGTCTGGGTGTCGATCGAGGCCGGTACAGGGGTGGTGTCGATCCGGGATCCAGGGATGGGCATCCCCAAGGAGCGGCAGGGTCAGCTCTTCGAGCGCTTCTACCGCGCCCATGCCGGGCTCGAGTCGGACCGTGGAGGCATGGGCATCGGCCTGCACCTGTGCGAGCAGATCGTCCAGCGGCACGGCGGCCGCATCTGGTTCGAGAGCGAGGCGGGGAAGGGCTCGACCTTCTCGTTCAGCCTGGCGCTGGCCGAGGCCGCGCAAGAGCAAGAGCAGGTGGCGCGGGTGTGAGCCCAGGCGGGTGAAGGCTCAGAACATGTGGCCGAAGTTCAGGTAGATGCGGTGGCGGCCTGACTCCGGGGACATGGCCCAGTCGAAGCGCACCACCGCGGCGCGCCGAGCCAGCCGGAGACCGGCGCCCACGCCCGGGTGCCACTTCCACCATGGACCGTTGTCCACGCCCGGGTGCCACACGCGTCCCAGGTCTACGAAGCCCACTGCACCGGCGATCACCGGCGCGCCGAACAGGTTGAAGTCGAAGGCCCGGAAGCGCAGCTCCGTGTTCGTGAACGCCTTGATGTTGCCGGCGAACCGGTTGCGCTCGATGCCACGCACGCTGCTCATCCCGCCGATGCCTTCAGACGTGCTCACTCCGCCCGTGTTCACCCACTCGAAGAAGGGCACCTGGCCGAACAGCATGTCCAGGGTCAGCCGCTGCGCCAGGATGAAGCGCGGGCCCAGCTGCCAGTAGCGCCGCTCGCTCAGCGTCACGCCCGCGTACTGGTAGCGGCTGCCGGTGGCACTGCCCGACACGCGCAGGGCAATCTCCTCCGCGCCACCTCGCACCGGATCCGACTCGTTGTCGCGCGTGTCCCAGATGACGCCCGCGGTGATCTGCCCCGTGGGCCCTCCCTCGATGCCCACCGGCTTGAGGTCTTCCAGCACCGAGGCGTCGAAGGGATCCACCTCCGTGTACCGCCACGAGTAGCCCACGTAGGACTGGAAGGGGTGGTTCTCTCCCCAGGGACGGCCGCGCAGACGCACCCACGCGCCCGGCGCGTTCTTCGTGTAGTTGTAGCGCTCCTGGGTCTCGTCTCCATTGAAGTCCTGTGCGGACACGTTGCCCGCCCCGTAGAAGGGGCTGCGCAGCTCGCGCCGGTACTCCAGACGGAACTCCAGGCGCATGGGGCCGATGAGCTGCGGCCCGTCGTAGCGCAGGTAGTGGTTCTGCTGGCCGCGGCTGGTGAACAGCGCCTGGAGGGAGATGGCGTGTTGGTACGGCTTGTGTCCGGGCGCATACAAGTAGGCGCCGGCCACGCCGCCATAGGTGAAGCCCTGGTCCGAGTTGTAGCTCACCAGGGGCAGCACGATCGCGTCGATGCCCTTCTCCTTCTTCGGCGGTTGCTCGGCGGGAGCGGAGGCCGTGGTGGTGGGAAGGGCAGTCGATGGGGCAGCAGTGGCGGTGGCCAGCGTTGTCAGCAGCAGCGCGGTCGTGAGCATCGCAGCCCAAGGTGACATGTGCATGATGGGCTGGACCATCTGAACGTTCGGGGCCCATGCCCGTCTGGCTGCCCTCCAGCGGACCGTCTCGGAATGCACGGCTGGTGCCTGCCCGGGTGCGCATCATCTGAGCGCATCCAGGTGATGGGGGGAGGGGAGAAGAGCCGTGAGCGAAGTCATCAACCCGCAGTTGCAGGCGTGGGCCAGGGACTACGTGTGGCGTGTGGGGTCGAAGGTTGGCCCACTGTCGGATTCACGCCAGCGCAAGTTGCTCGCCGTCCATCTGGACGGAGTACCCAAGTCACAACTGGACGAGGCCGTCCGCACGGGGTGGATGCCCTTCTTGTCTCGGTTGGTGACCTCGGGCGCCTACGCTCTCGACGATGCGTTCTGGGGCTCGCCTGCCTCCACGCCCTTCTTCCAGGCGGGCTTCCTCTACGGTCTGCGCCATCCCAACCTGCCGGCCTATAGCTGGTTCGATCGGGAGCTCGGTCGCAAGGTGCAGATGAACACCCCCACGGACACGCTCGCCGTGGAGTCGCGCTTGGGCTGCCGCTCCGGCACGAGTCTGCTGTCCGGGGGCGGGCACACGTACTTCTCGCTCTTCCAGGCTGAGGCCAACAACCGCCTCTGCATGAGCACGCTGGCCAGCTACAAGGTGATGGCGCGCAGCTTCAAGTACGAGATGGAAGGTATCCTCACCGCGCGCACCCAGACGCCCCTCTCGTACGTGCGCTCGCTCGGGCGCGACGCGTGGAACTCTTTCACTGAGATCTACCGCTGGGGCCGAGCGCTCCAGGACTGGCGCCATGAGGGCGGCTTCCTCATGAGCCGCGTTCTGCTGCAGCGGCTCGGGTGGAGCTTCGCCCACACCAAGGCCCTGGTGGACATGGTGCGCGGCGTGCCCGCCGTCTACCTTGTTTACGGCAACTATGACGAGGTGGCCCACCGTCGCGGTCCTTGCTCGACGCAGGCGCTCTCGGAGTTGCAGCGCGTGGACGCCTACCTCGCCGAGCTCTACGCCGTCGCCCAGGCGGTGCAGCCCGGCTACGATCTCATCTTCTTCACGGACCACGGTCACGTGGACAGCCACCCCATCGAGCAGCGCGGGGGACAGCGCCTGGAGGACATCCTCCTGCGTGGCGCGCCGGTGCCGCTCCCCGAGGACATCACGCGGGCTCTCCTCGATGGCCGTCCGCAGCCGGTGGACACAGGGCTCCATGCTCCATCGGAGCCGGTGGTCGTCGAGTCCGGCAACTTCTCCCACGTCTACCTGACGCGCGAGCGCGAGCCGCTCGAGGCCGTGCAACTGGTGGCGCGCTACCCGGAGGTACTCGCCCGGGCCATGGGCCATCCGGACATTGGCATCGTGGCGCTGCGCCGGGGCGACTCGGCGGTGGCCATCATCGGTGGTGGTGTGTACGGGCCCGAGGAGATCGACAGCGCGCCGCTGGATGGGGAGTTCTCGCGCCGGGCGGTGGCGGACTTCCTGCGCGAGCTGCCCCTCATGCCCACCGCGGGAGACCTGGTGCTCTATGGCCAGGCGGTGTCGCGGGGCGGCACGGTGGGCTTCGCCTGGGAGTTTGGCTCGCACGGCGGCCTCACGCGCACGGAGACGAACAGCCTCATCTGCTGGCCGACCCATCTCCCGGTGGACCTGTCTGGGCTGAGCCACGTCACGCAGCTGCATGAGCGGCTGTCCGAGCTGTACCGCGACGGGGCTCGGCCCGTGGAGCGCCCAGAGGAGAGGTGGGCGGAGGCGACATGAAGCCGCCAGCGGGCCGAACGGTTCTCAAGGCACTGTTGGTGCTCCTGGGGGTGGTGCTGTCCGTTGCCCTCGTCTCCAGTGCCTTCTTCCGGTGGAACCTGAGTGGGGAAGGGCCCCTGCTCATCCCACGCTTCCCGCTGGGGCAGTTCGTGAAGGACCTGCCCCGCCACCTGGTCTGGCTCATCCCCTTCATGCTGCTGTCCGCAGCCATCCTCCCGCTGCGCTCCGCGCAGTGGCAGACGACGCTGAGCAAGCCAGTGCCCTTCCGCGAGCGCTACCACCTGGTGGCCATTGGCGCCTTCACGCACAACGCGCTGCCCGGGAAGCTGGGGGACTTCATCCGCTCTTTCCTGCTGTCGCGCACCCAGCAGATTCCGTTCCTTCAGTCCCTGGGCTCGGTGGTGGTGTGCAAGCTGCTGGAGTTCGCCGCGCTGATGGGACTGGTGGCCGTGTCCTTCCTGGGCCCCTTTGGCGAGAAGATGTCCCAGTTCGCAGGTCCCCTCCGGGTGGCCGTGGGACTGTGCGTGGGACTGGTCATACTGGTGGTGTTGCTGGCCCACTACGCGCTGCCGCTCGCCCGCATGTTGGAGCGCAAGCGGAAGCTGCCGCGGGTACGGCACCTGCTCGGGCACGTGTCCGAGGGCTTGGGCACGGCGCGCAGCTTCCGAGGCATGGCCAAGGCGCTGCTCTTCTCCATTGGGCCGGTGCTGGCGCCCGCGCTGGCCTATGGGCTGGCCTTGCGGGGCATCGGCGTGCGCGGGGGGCTCTTCGCCGGCACCGTCGTCCTGGGGGCCATCGCGCTCGGCCAGTCGCTGCCTGGGGTGCCGGTGGGCATGGGCATCTACTACTTCGTCACCAGCTGGGCGGCGCGGAGCCTGGGAGCCACTCCCGAGGACGCGGCGGCCTTCTCCGCGCTCACCCATCTGGGCACGGTGCTGAGCCAGGTGTCGGTGGGAGCCCTGTCCGTGCGCCTCCGCGGCATTCGGCTGAAGGACCTCCGCAGGGGAGGCAGCCTGGCGCGCGATGCCGCGAACCACATGGCCCATGAGGCCGTGGGGCCGGTGCACGTCCCGAGCTGACGAGGCAGGGTACTGAAAATGAAAAAGGCCCCGGCTTTTCAGCCGGAGCCTTTCTCAATGCCCAGGAGAGGACTCGAACCTCCATGCCCTTGCAGGCGCTAGACCCTGAATCTAGTGTGTCTACCAATTCCACCACCTGGGCAGGCGGTGCGTCTCGCTCGGCGGTGCGTTGCGTCGCGTCGACGGGTGCGGTGTATAGATGCCTGACCCGTCTCCGTCAAGCAGTTGTTTCAACCTCACTTCTTCAGCGGCCATTTCCCTTCGGACTCGAGCCGACGCCTGACGGCGGGGTTCTCATCCATGAAGGCCGTGAGGGACTCCTCTGTAATCTCCACGAGGAGGTCCTCATTCCCCACCTCGCTCTGGCAGGACAGGCGGGAGTACGGGCGCACGTCGAACCCCATGTCCAACCGGTCCATCTCCTGGTCCGTCTGTTCGGAGAGCGACTCGATGCCCTTGCGCACCCAGATGTGGCAGGTGGAGCAGGCGCAGACCCCGCCGCAGGAGTGACCCACCTGGGCCCCGCACTTCTCGGCGGCGTCCAGCAGGGTGGTCCCCGTCGTCACCTCCACGGTGACGTCATCCAGGGGGCTCTTGAAGTGGACCTTGGGCACGTCAGAACTCCTCGACCGAATGGCCCGCGACGACCTTCGTCAGGGCCTGGTTCATCACCCGCTCGACGAAGGGCTTGCACACCTCGTCCAGGGCATGGATGGACTCCTTGAGCGCGTGGTGGTCGTTCCCCTGAGCCACCTCGCGCACCTTCGCCATGGCCGCCTCGATGGTGGCTCGCTCTCCGTCAGCCAGCAGCGCCGCGTGCTCTCCCAGCTGGCGCTCGGCCTCCGTGAGGACGCGCTCGGCCTCCACCCGCTGCTCGCGCAGCTGGCGCACCTGCACGTCGTCCTCGGCGTGGTCGATGGAGTCGAGCAGCATGTTCTCGATCTCCTCGTCCGTGAGGCCATGGCTGGGCTTCACGGTGATGGACTGGGTGGCGCCGGTGCTCTGCTCCTTCGCCGTGACGGCGAGGATGCCGTCCGCGTCCACCTGGAAGCGCACCTCCACGCGCGCCACTCCGGCGGGCATGGGGGGAATGCCACTCAGGGTGAAGCGGGCGAGGCTGCGGCAGTCTTCCACCAGCTCGCGCTCACCCTGGAGCACGTGCACGTCCAGACCCGTCTGCCCGTCCTTGAAGGTGGTGAAGACCTGGGCCGCGGCGGTGGGGATGGTGGAGTTGCGCGGAATCAGCTTCTCCACCAGGCCGCCCATCGTCTCCAGACCGAGCGACAGGGGGTTCACGTCCAGCAGGAGCACGTCGTCCTGCCGGTTCACGTTGGTGAGCAGGTCCGCCAGCACGGCCGCCCCGAGGGCCACCACCTGGTCCGGGTTGATGTCGCCGAGCGGCTCGCGACCGAACAGCTCGGCCACGAAGCGACGCACGGCGGGCACCCGGGTGGCGCCGCCCACGAGGATGACGCCGTCCAGCTCCGAGGCCGCCACGCCCGCGTCCTTGAGGGCCCGGCGGCACACCACGCCCGTCTTCTGGATGTACGGGCGGATCCACTCCTCGAAGTCCGAGCGCTTCAGCGTCTGCCGGTGCGAGCCCACGGTGAGCTCTACCTCGGGCGCGTCGGTGAGGGCTTCCTTGGCCTTGCGCGAGGCCGCCAGCACCTCGGCCACCAGGGTGGGGGCAGGGGAGGTCTGGCCCATGGCCTCCAGCACGCGCTGGGCAATGGCCCGGTCGAAGTCGTCGCCGCCGAGCGCCGAATCACCGCCGGTGGACTTCACCTCGAAGATGCCCTCCACCAGCTTGAGGATGGAGATGTCGAAGGTGCCGCCGCCGAGGTCGTAGACCGCGTAGGTGCCCTGGCTGCCCTTGTCGAGGCCGTAGGCGAGCGCCGCGGCGGTGGGCTCGTTGAGCAGGCGCAGCACCTCGAGGCCCGCGAGCCGCCCCGCGTCCTTGGTGGCCTGGCGCTGGGCGTCGTCGAAGTAGGCGGGCACGGTGATGACGGCCTGCTCCACGCGACCGGAGAAGTGGCTCTCCGCCCGGCGCTTGAGGGCGCGCAGGATTTCTCCAGACACCTCGATGGGCGTCACCGGCTGGCCGCCGGCCACCTCGAAGCGCACCACCTTGGCGCCGCTGGCGAACTTGTAGGCGCCCAGCTTGCGCGTCTCCGCGTCCTCTGGGCTGCGGCCCATGAAGCGCTTCACGGAGATGATGGTGTCGGTGGGGTGCTCGGCCGCGAGCTCCTTCGCCCGCGTGCCCACCACCACGCCCCCGTCCTTCCCGTAGTGCACCACCGAGGGCAGGAGGTTGGACTCCCCCTCGTCTGCCGCCAGGCAGCGGGGCTTGCCCTGGATGACGCTCGCCACCAGCGAGTTCGTGGTTCCCAGGTCGATCCCCACCGCGTAGCCCTTGGGCTTGAGGGGATCGTGAATCTGCAGGTAGCCGTTCTTGCTCACGACAGCATCTCCTCCTCGAACGTCTCCACCTGCTCGAGGAAGCGCGTGAAGTACCTCACCCGTCCCAGCGCGTGCGACGCCTTTTTCACCGATGACTCGACTGGCGTCCCCTTTTCCAGGGTGCGCAGCGTGTCCACGGCCTCCTGGAGGGCAGCCTTGCGACGGGCCTCCACGTCCGCGGCCATCTTCTGCGCCCGGTCCAGGTTCTTCGCCTCCATGGCCTCGTCGAGCGCCTCGCGCAGCTCCATGACCTCCTCGAGGAACTCGAGGGGCATGTCCTTCTGCGCTCCGGCGTCCTCTCGCTCCAGGTCCACCCCGTGCAGCTTCAACAGGTAGAAGGCCCGCTTCGTCGCGTCCTTGAGCGTCTTGTAGGCCTCGTTGAGCGCCGTCGTCTGCTCCAGGGACAGCCGGCGCTCGCGCGCCTCCGCCTGGGCGAAGCGATCCGGGTGGAGCTGCAACGACAGCTCCCGGTACTGCTTCTCCAGGGCTGCCAGGTCCACGTCGTACGCCCGGGGCAGACCGAAGACGTCGAAGTGGGTGGCTCCCGGAGGCCTCGCGGCGATCTTCCCGCAGGCCGGGCAGAACGAGCGCCCCTGCGTGTCCTTCTCACAGTTCCAGCACTTCACTTCGGCGTCCTCTTTCCGGGGCAAAACGAAAGGGCCCGGCTTTCCTCGGCCGAGCCCCCGGTGACGATTCTCGAAGACCCTCACCCTGTCCCTCTCCCAGAGGGACAGGGGAGGGAGGTCAGACGGAGAAGCTCTCGCCGCAGCCGCACGAGCCCTTCACGTTCGGATTGTTCAGCTTGAACCCCGAGGCCATCAGCGTCGACTCGTACACGATCTCCGTGCCGAGCAGATACAGGTAGCTCTTCGGATCCACGAACACCCGCACCCCGTCCCGCTCGAAGATCTTGTCCTTCTCGCGCGGCTTCTCCGCCCACTCCATCACGTACGCCAGCCCCGAGCACCCGCCGCCGCGCACCGCGATGCGCAGCCCCGCCTCCGGCGTCTGCCGCTCCTCCAGCAGCTTCTTGAGCTGCCCCACCGCGCTCTCGTGCAGCGTGATGCCTCGCGCCGGCTTCGCGGCCGTGGCAGCAGGCGCCGCCTGCGTCTGGCTCGTCTGGGTAGTCGCCTGCTCGTTCATCACGTGCCTCCTCCTTCTTCAGCCAACCCTGCTCACGCCTTCTGCTGCCGCGCCTCGCGCTTCTTCTTGAAGTCGTCGATGGCCGCCTTGATGGCGTCCTCGGCCAGCACCGAGCAGTGAATCTTCACCGGCGGCAGCGCCAGCTCGCGAGCCACGTCCTTGTTGGAGATGGTCATCGCCTGGTCCACCGTCTTGCCCTTCACCCACTCGGTCACCAGCGAGCTGGACGCGATGGCCGAGCCGCACCCGAACGTCTTGAACTTGGCGTCCTCGATGATGCCCTCGTCGGTGATCTTCAGCTGCAGGCGCATGACGTCGCCGCACGCCGGAGCTCCCACCAGACCCGTGCCCACGTTGGGGTCGGCCTTGTCGAGCGTGCCAACGTTGCGGGGGTTCTCGTAGTGGTCGATGACCTTGTCGCTGTAAGCCATGGGTGTTCCCCTACCTATATGAAGCCTTGTCACCGGGCCTGTTACCCGGCAACCGTGCCGGGGCTGGGGGCCCGCCTGCCCTCCGAGCGGGGGAGGGCTCAGAACGGGGCTAGTGCGCCGTCCACTCGATGCTCTTCAGGTCGATGCCTTCCTTCGCCATCTCGTACAGCGGGCTCATTTCGCGCAGACGGTTCACCTTGTCCACCATGAGCTTGATGACGTAGTCGACCTCTTCCTCGGTGTTGAAGCGACCGAGGCCGAAGCGGATGGAGCTGTGCGCCAGTTCCTCCTCCACACCGCACGCGCGCAGCACGTACGAGGGCTCCAGCGACGCCGAGGTGCACGCCGAGCCCGAGGACACCGCGACGTCCTTGATGGCCATCATCAGCGCCTCGCCCTCGACGTAGGCGAAGGAGATGTTGAGGTTGCCCGGCAGCCGGTGCTCCTGCGAGCCGTTCACCGTTACCATGTCCAGCTGGTCCGTAATGCCCTTGCGCAGCTTCTCGCGCAGGCGGAGCAGGCGTGCGGACTCGTCGGCCATCTCCTGGCGGGCAATCTCCGCAGCCTTGCCAAAGCCCACGATGGCCGCCACGTTCAGCGTGCCCGAGCGCATGCCGCGCTCATGACCGCCGCCGTCGATGATGGGAGCGATGCGCACGCGCGGCTTGCGGCGCACGTAGAGCGCGCCCACGCCCTTGGGGCCGTACATCTTGTGCGAGGTGACGGACGCCAGGTCGACGTTCATCTCCTCCACGTTGAACGGCACCTTGCCGATGCCCTGCACCGCGTCGCAGTGGAAGAGGATGCCCTTCTGGCGGCACAGCTTGCCGATCTCCGCCACCGGCTGCACGGTGCCGATCTCGTTGTTGGCGAACATGATCGACACCAGGATGGTCTTGTCGGTCATGGCCGCCTCGAGCTTCTTCAGATCGATCCGGCCGTCCTTCTCCACATCCAGGTAGGTGACGCGCGCGCCACCGGTGGGCAGCTCCGCCCACTGGCGATACACCGGATCGTTGTCGAGCTCGTGCTTGATGGACAGCTCGGCGAGGTTGTCGCGCGACACGAGGCCACCGGTGAGCTGGGCCAGCCGCATCAGCTTCAGCTCGTCCAGCCGCTCCTGGCGCACGCGCTCCAGGCGCTTGCACGTGTCGAGCACCGCCTTGTGCTCGGTCTTCAGGGTGATGATGTGGTCGCCCTTGTCCTTGTAGAACTCGACCACGCCCTTGATGGCGAGGTTGTCGGACTCGGTGGCGCCCGAGGTGAAGACGATCTCCTTGTCGGACGCGCCGATGAGCGCCGCTACCTGCTTGCGCGCTTGCTCCACCGCCGCCTCGGCCTTCCAGCCAAAGGCGTGATTGCGCGACGCGGCGTTGCCGAAGTCCTCGCGCAGGTACGGCATCATCGCCTCCAGCACCCGCGGATCCAGCGGGGTGGTGGCGTGGTTGTCCATGTAGATGGGCAGCTTCAGCATCTCGGTAAACCTTCCGGGCGACTGTCCGTCCGCTTGCCGCGGGGGCCGGATAACCCCGCGTGCTCCCTAGGTGTACCTACATGGACACACCTAATGTGGACTGGACCGGTCAAATATAAAAGAGGGACCCCCCCGGTCAAGACGACATAAGGAGCGGGCGTCCCGGCCTCTATCAACCACGAATCGGACCGATTCAGTCCTCTATCGCTGGGAGTGGGCCGGACCGGGGCGCTCCATTTCGGAGCAGGTGCGCCAGGGCGGAGCACCCCAAGTGTTCAAGTGCGCGAAATCAGGGCAGTGGGGGGGTTGGCCGACAGACTGCAATTCCGGGAGTCTGAGATTTCCGGAGGGCGCACCGATGAGCACGAATGAGAAGCGGGCCGTGAAGCTGAACGCCGTGGGGGCCATGGAGCTGTCGGTGGGCGGGCGGGGAGAGCTGGCGCGGAGCGGAGGGGGCGAGCCGCCGCAGGGGGAGGAGCCTCGCCGGTACTCGCAGAGTGGGTGGAGGGCGGGCAAGCCGGAGGAGGACCCGGAGAAGATGAAGAAGTGGGGCCTGGTGACGGCGAGGCCGAGCGAGTTCCTCATCCACATGCGCCGGGGCCGGGTGCGGGAGGTGAGCGGGCAGGGCGCCTCGTGCTTCAAGATGCCGGGCGACGCGGTGGCGATTGTCCCCACGAGCGTGCAGCGGCTGCAGTTCACCGCGGACCAGGTGACGAGCGAGAAGGTCGGCGTGCAGGTGACGGGCCTGGCGGTGTACCGGATCGTGGATCCGCTGGTGGCCTTCCGGATGCTGAACTTCTCCTTCCCGGAGCGGGCGCAGCAGAAGTTGGCGGAGCTGCTGCGGGAGATGTTCGTGGGCGCGGTGCGGCGGTTGGTGGCGAACCTGTCGGTGGAGGAGTGCCTCTCCAAGCGCAAGGAGGGCATCGCCCTGGAGCTGATGAGGGAGATCGCTCCGGTGGTGTCGGGGAAGGGGCGGCCGGAGGACCAGACGGACTCGGGGTGGGGCGTGGTCCTGGACACGATTGAGATCCAGGACGTGCGGGTGCTGTCGGAGACGGTATTCGCGAACATGCAGGCGCGCTTCCGTGAGGAGCAGGAGCGGGTGGCGCGCGAGGCGGAGCTGGCCAAGGAGCGCTTCATCCAGAGGGAGGAGGCGGAGGCGGAGCGGCAGACCGCGCTGACGCGGCTGGCGACGGAGGAGGAGGTCCGGCACAAGCGGCAGGAGGCGGAGGAGCAGGCGAAGCTGGAGGCGCTGGCGGTCGAGTCGCGAGTGGAGGAGGCGCGGGTCGCGAAGGAGCGGAGCACGCGGCATGCGCAGGTGACGCTGGAGCGCGAGACGGCGCTGGCGAAGCTGAACGCCGAGCTGGAGGTGAAGGAGCAGAAGGCGAAGGCGGAGGAGGCGCAGAAGCTGGCGGGGCTGGAGGCGGAGCGGCGGATGTCGGAGGCGAAGCTGGCGCAGGAGCGGGCGCTGGCGACGTCGAAGGCGCAGGCGGAGCTGGAGAGGCTGAAGCTGGAGCAGCAGGCGCAGGCGGCGAAGCTGACGAACGAGCGGGCGCTGGCGGCGGCGAAGGCGCAGGCGGAGCTGGAGAAGCTGAAGCTGGAGCAGGAGGCGGAGGCGGCGCGGCTGACGCACGAGCGGCAGATGGCGGCGGTGAGGGCGGAGGCGGAGCTGGAGCGGATGCACCAGGAGCAGCAGGCGCAGACGGCGCGGCACGGGGCGATGATGGCGGTGCTGCAGCAGGAGACGGAGCGGGCGAGGGCGCAGGCGAAGGTGGCGGAGGCGCGGTGCGCGATCGCCGAGGCGGAGCTGGCGATGGCGGAGATGGAGGCGCGCAAGGCACGGATCACGCAGGATCCGGAGCTGGCGAAGGTGCGAGCGCTGAAGGAGATCGAGAACACGCTGTCGCCGGAGGCGATCCAGCTGGTGTTGGCGCAGCAGTTGCCGCAGGTGGCGGCGGCGTTCCAGCAGAAGATGGGAGAGGTGCACGTAACGGCGGTGGATGGAGCCAACCCGTTCGGCTACATCGCGGCGGCGGTAGAGGGCGTCATGGGCCTGGCGCGCTCGGCGGGGCTGCAAGTGCCCGCGGCGAAGAAGGACCAGGCGGTGTAACACCAACCCAGAACCCACTCCCTCTCCCTTCGGGAGAGGGTCGGGGTGAGGGTATCAGGACCCCAGGTTGAGCCCGCGTGAATCCCCTCTCCCTTTGGGAGAGGGTCAGGGTGAGGGTCTTCCGACCAAAGGGTCACACCTGGGTCAGAATCTCCGCCCCATCGCGAGTCACATAGATGGTGTGCTCGAACTGAGCTGACCGTTTCCCATCGGCGGTGACGACGGTCCACCCGTCATCCCAGTCCTGGTGGCGGATGGAGCCCATGGTGAGCATGGGCTCGATGGTGAAGAACATGCCCTCTTCGATGATGTCGGTCGCGTGGTAGTCGAAGGTATGGGAGACCTGGGGCTCGAGGTGGAAGATCTCCCCGATGCCGTGGCCGCAGTACGACTGCACGACGCCATACCCATAGCGCTTCGCATGCGCCTCGATGGCCCGGCCGATGACGTTGATGGGCAGGCCGGGCTTGACCGCTTCGATGCCCAGCATCATGCACTCGCGAGTCACCCGGAGCAGCTGCTCGGAGGCGGAGTCGATCTTCCCCACGGGGAAGGTGGCCGAGCAGTCGCCGTGCATCCCATCGAGGTAGATGGTGATGTCGAGGTTGACGATGTCCCCGTCCTCCAAGGGGCGGCTATCGGGGATGCCGTGGAGGATGACCTCGTTGACGGAGGTGCACAGGGACTTGGGGAAGCCGTGGTAGTTCAGCGTGCTGGGGTAGCCGCCGCGGCGGATGTACTCCTCGTGCGCGATGGCATCGAGCGCATCCGTGGTGACGCCCGGCTTCACGGCGGCGCCGGAGAGCTGCAGGACCTCGGCGGCGGCGCGGCAGGCCTTGCGCATGCGCTCCAGCCGGGTAGCCGGATCTCCCATCACGCCAGGGCCGGGGCGGCCGGTCTCCGCGTAGTCGGGCCGGAGGATATGGGGGGGAACGGGACGGCGGGGACTCACGGCGCCGGGCCGCACACGCCGGGAGGCGGGGGTGGGCGCGCGGGCTTGGGAGTCCTCGCCGCGGTGGCACTTCTTGTACTTGTTTCCGCTCCCGCACCAGCAGGGCTCGTTGGGACCAGGCAGCTTCGCGGGGGGCGCGAGGGGCGTGCTGGATGTGCTCATGACCGGACTTCTCCTTCGGGAATCTCAGGCGCGCCCATGGAGGGACACAGCGCCGGGGAGTCTAGAACCATGGAGAACCCTGGTCTCATGCGTTTTGCGTATCGCCTGCCCGCGGCGCCCGCCGGGTGCCCAGGCCGGGGTCCTCGACCCCCATCCCAGGCTGTCAGCGGCGCTCGTTCTCCTCGAGCGGGCCCTCGCCGTCGTCGATGACACCGGGTTGGTCGCCGATGCCGGCATCACCCGACTGCCCTGAGCCGCCCAGGCCCTCCTCGAAGCCCTCGATGGCTTCCTGGGTTGTCTCGCGTGCTTCCTCGGCGGCCTTGCGCGTCTCCTGGGCGGCCTCATCTACCGCCTGTCCGGCCTTTCGGGCCTCCTCTCGAACCTCTCCCGGCCGGCGCTCCTCACAGCCCACGATCAGGCCGAGCGCCCCGAGCAACCCCGCCAGGGCGAGGCCCTTCCGTCCCTGCCACACCATCACCTGCCTCCTTCACATGAAGTCGTTTCACTCCGGAACCCGCTCAGCGGATGCGGGTGAGCAGCCTGCCACCGAGCGCGACGGTCACGGCGTCCTCCACCAGCCCCGCCACCACGTTGGGGACACCCCACTGCCGTGTCGCCAACTGCCGCAGCTTGTAGAAGGCGAAGGTCGAGGCCACTGCCGCCGCCGCGCCGAGCAGGGCACGGCCCATGGACAGCCGCTGGTGCGGAGCGGCCACGGCGGCACCAGCCAGCGCACCGGAGATGGCTCGTCCCGCCAGAGCTGGTGGCGAGATGCGCGCGGGAATCCACGGCGTCTTGTCGGCGGCCAGCTCTCCGACGGCGAGCGCGGTCAGCACCTGCGACGTCCGCTTCGACACGAGCGCATGCGCACGGCCCTTGGGCGCATCGACGGGTTGTTGCCGGAGCTGGTAGCTGAGGAGGGCAGGGGCGCTGAAGGTCCGCATCCCGGCGAGCACTCCGAATCCCACGGTGTTCAGCAGCGCGTCCCGTCTCATGGTTTCCGTCTCCCGCTCGACGCCGCCGAGCCGGCGGCCCAAGCCTCTCTGCGAGTAGAACTGCACCGGCGTCCCATCCACCTTCAGGTGTGCGTGCACCAGCTCCTCGGCATCGGGGCGCCGCTCCAGGTTGCCGGTGCGCAGCAGCTCTCTCAGCCGGGCGTGGGCCAGGTGGTGCCAGGCCCGCTGGTAGCGCCTCCCCACCAGCTCGAAGCCGACGTGGCTCCACCAGTTGGGGAACTGGCCCTCCTTCCAGAGGGCCTTGATGTGGAAGCGCAGCTCGCCCGTGCGGTGGTCCTTGCTGAGGAGGAACCACTCCCGCCCGGCCTCAATGTGTCCCTGGACGGTGTCGATGCGGAAACCGAACACGGTCCGCTCCGCGTCCGTTTCGGAGCGGACGGCGCCGATGCGCACCGGACAGAGGTAGCGCAGGCCCAGCGTCTTCAGCTCGAGCAGGATCGGGCGACCGAGCAGTGGCACGGCGGCGTCGAAGTGGCCGTACACGATGCGAGGATCGGAATAACCCAGGTAGGTGACGGCATGTTTCAGCTTGTCGAACGCGTCATCCCGGGTCGGTGGTTCCGGCCGATCGCGGGCGATGACGGCCTGTGACTCCACCAGGCTCCATCCCTTGTCGGGCGTCATCTCCTCCTCGGCCGCCTCGAAGTTGAGGGGGATGGTGGAGGCCCGCTCGAGCCGCTCCACCACCTCGTCCGCCGACCAGCCCCGCAGCCAGCGCCACTCGACGTCCGTCATGACTCGTCTCCACGGGCAAGGAAGGTGGGGCCCCGGACGTCATCCGCGCTCTCATGTGCCTCTTCCATCACGGTGGTCTCCGCGTGGAGGAAGCCAATGACGCCCTCGCCCACGGTGAGGGCGACGGCGTTCACGAAATCGGTCCAGGTGTTGGTCTGCATCGCCTCGCCGCCGGTGCGGAACCCCAGGTACTTTACACGCGAGCCGGAGCGGGCCCGGCTGCGGATGTGGAAGATGACGTCGCCCCGCTCATTGCGGTAGGCGCCAAAGGTGATGCGTCCCGCTTCGGGATGCCCGGGCCGGGTGGCCAGGGTGAGGCTCTGGCGATCTCGGTGGATGATGCGTACGCGGAAGGTCCCCGCACCGCGGATGTGCACTTGCAGCTCGTCGCCCGGTTCGAGCGGCTCGTCCCGTTCCCTCTCTGGCTCGAAGACGACCAGCTCCTCCGGGGCGAACTCCGCGAAGCGGAGGGCCACCAGCTCCATCAACTCCGAGGGCGAGCACCCGCAGCGGTCGATGACGGCCCAGTAGTCGCGCTGCAGCAGCGGGCCGCAGCCCTCGGTGGCGGAGAGCAGACCGTCCCACAAGCCGCCGCCTGCTTCCATGTCTGCCTCCCCCATCTCGCCACCTCCGCCGGTCGGCCTAAATATGGTGCATGGCGCAATGGTGGGCGCACGGGGCCTGGCGCTGGGCCCCCCATTCGAGGACAGGAGGCGGGTATGCAGCAGGACATCAATCCGGCGAGTGAGAGGTCGCTGAAGGACTACCGGGCCGCGACAGTCATGCGGGCCGAGCACACCGAGGGCTCGTTTACCCGGCTGCTGGAGCAGCAGGCGGCGAAGATTTCTTCGGATGTCTTCCTCTTCGCCAGTCTGTGCTCGATGGCCTTCGCCCTGGGCGCGGAGCTGATGAACCGCACCCGCGCCAGCCGCTTCGTGGGCATGTGGGTGGGGCCCCTGCTCATCATGGGCGTCTACAACAAGATGGTGAAGACGTTCGGCGCGCGCTGAGCGGGGAGGAAGTCACTACGGATCATTTCTCCGGTCCGGAGGCAGTCCACTGGGCAGTCCCGACCCCTCCTCCGAGGCCCCGGGCTTCGAGCAACTGCACACCTCGCAGCCGCGGTCCCTATCGAACGAGCACTCCTGGGGCGTCAAGCACCAGAGGCCCCTGGACTCGGGGCAGAGGGTGCTCTCCTTGCGGGCCTTCTTCGAGCCGTGGCTACAGCCCCCCAGGGCGAGCAGCAGGAGGGCGGCTGCGCAGCTCGCGCGGAGGCTCCAGTTCATTCTCATTGCGATGACTCCTTGTCCTCGCCGCGTCTACACGCGGAGGGCGGGAGGAGTCTGCCGGAGATTCGCCGCCTCCGGAATCCGCCGGATCTCGGCGCGCGAATCGGTGCATGCTCCGGCGCGGGACATCTCTGGAGACATACATGCGCTACTTCGAGGACTTCCAGGTGGGCCAGGTGCTCGAGCTCGGGTCGTACGAGGTGACGCGCGAGGAAATCCTCGCGTTCGCCCGGCAGTACGATCCCCAGCCTTTCCACCTGGATGAGGAGGCTGGCCGCCGCTCCATCTACGGCAGCATCATCGCGAGCGGCTGGCAGACGGCCGCCATCTGCCACCGGATGCTGGTGCGCTCGGTGCTGGAGGACTCCGCCAGTATGGGCTCGCCGGGCGTGGACGAGCTGCGCTGGCTGCGCCCGGTGCGGCCCGGGGACACGCTCTCACCTCGCATCGAGGTGCTCGAGGTCACGCCCTCGCGCAGCAAGCCGGATCGCGGCACCATCCGGACCCGCATGGAGGTTCGCAACCAGCAGGGCGAGGTGGTGATGACGGAGAGTGCCGCCGTGCTCTTCCGCCGCCGCCCCGCGCCGGCCTAGTGGAGTTTCCACGAAGTCTTTGGACATAGTCCGAACCCGTGGATGTCCCCTCTCCCTTTGGGAGAGGGCTAGGGTGAGGGTCTTCCCCTTTGGACCGTGGACCACATGGGAGTTCAAGTCACAGGGCGGCGAGCAGGCCGTTGCATGCCAGATGCGAGTTGGGGCGAGGAAACACGAGGGTGACGACCCTCACCCCCCGCCCTCTCCCAGAGGGAGAGGGAGCATGCGCAACACGACCAGGTCCACGAACTTCGTAGACACTCCACTAGAACCTGGGCACCAGGACGGACTCGCTTACGAGCGAGTCCACCAGCGAGGCGCGCCGCAACTCCTCCACCCCGGCGAAGGCCTCCTCTGCCGGTGTGAAGTCGCGCAGGGCGTCCAGCACGGGCGCCAGCCACGCCTCCACCGCGAGCCTTCTGCCGGTGCGCAGGTTGGCCACGTACCAGGCTGCTTCGGGTGCGCCCTCGAGTGAGGCGGGGAGCCGTACCACCGCGCAGTCCGGATCCATCCGGACGCGCGAGGGGCGTGGAGGCTCCGGCGGCGGCGCGTCTTCGGAGGCCTCCACCTGGGGAGGCGGCGCGGGCATGGGCTCCCTCGGTGGCGGATGATGGAGGTAAGCGCCAGCGACGCGCCCTGGGCTCAACGGCACCTGCCGCTGGAGCTGGCTGCTGAGGGTCTCGAGCACCTCGGGGAGCCGCGTGCGTGACACCGTGCCTGGTGCCTCGAAGCGCCGGGTCCGTGCGAGATCGAAGTCCGCGGGTGGATCGCCCCACTCCAAAGACCAGCCCCTGTAGTCTTTTGGCGTGCGTCCCGCTCCTGCCTGGAACGGGTGAACGCCCGCCACCCAATCGAAGAGCGGCTCTGCCTCGAGTCTCCGGAGCGTCAGCTCCAGCACTTCCTCATCCATGCGAGGCGCTCCCACCCACCACTCCGCGACGACTCGCACGCCCGCTTTGCTCAGGCTGCGGAGGCAGGTGCGCAGCTCGCTCAAGCGATGCCCATATCCATCCAGGTCCACCAGTCGCTCGTATCCGATGGAGCAGAACCCCACGATCGCCACCCGGCAGCCGCTCTCCACGAGCGCTTCCTGTTGGTACAGCGACGAGAACCTGACATGGCCCGCCCAGGGGGCGCCGCCCGTGAACGCCCGCACGTCCGCCGCGAAGGCATCCCCGAGGATCTGTCCCGAGGCGCGTCCAGGTGCACCGCGCGGGTAGGGGCCTTCACGCTCCATCGACATCCAGTCGAAGCCTGCGTACTCCTCGGGTGGCTTCGGGGGCGAGTGCACCTCCAGGCCCATCCAGGCGGGAATCCAGACGAGGGACTCCGGTCCGGGCTCGGCCTCCAGCGGCACCACTCGCCAGCGGAGGGGCACGACGTCCTCGGGGAACGTGGCCCGGTGGAACACGGTCATTCGGCCCAGCACCTTGCGGTGCGCCGTCGCGAAGGGACCGGCGAGCTCCAGGGCCACCGTCGCCGGGCATGCCCGTGCGAGCCACACCGCCGCAGGCAGTTGTGAGGCGCCTTCCAGCCACAGGCGCACCTGCGCTGCTTGGGCGATGCGCTCGGAGGCGAAGGCCAGCTCGTCGGTATAGGGCGCGGGGCGTCCCACGACGCGCAAGACGTCCGCGCTTCGCTCCGTGGTGCCGTCTTCGAGCTCCAGTCCATCGAGCTCGAGCCGGACTCCGGACTGCGAGCTGGACAGGGCGGTCAGCACTGCGCCCCGGGCTCTCAGCCTCGCGAGTCCTTCCCCACCGCTGCGCTCCTGGAGGGACTGTGCGGCCCGAAGCAGGAGCAGCTCCCGCATCTTCTGTGCCGTGGCGGGGCCTCCTTCCCGCGCTCCGGCTTCCCGCGCGATGGCCTCCGGTGAGAGGACGCGGCGGAAGAAGTCGCGCGCCACGTCCACCACCTGCCAGCCCTCGGGCACGTCCGGTGCGAGCGTCAGGTCCCGGTGCGGCGGCAGGATGAGCAACCTCATGAGCGGCTCTCCGGCTTCACGTTTTTGGACACCTGTGCTCCTCCTCCTACCCAGTCTACGCGATGGCAGCAGCCGTACCGGAAGTGTCAGTCCCGAGTGCTAACCATGGAGAATGACGAACTCCCTCGCCACGCTCTCCCGATCGTTGGCGCAGCTCGGGCAGCTCAGCGCGTCGCTCTCGGAGGTGTTGCCCCGTCTGCGCACGGCCGGACGGGTTGGGCTCCACGCGAGCGGATTGATGTCCGCCTGGGCCAGCGCGCTGCCCGTCGATGATGTGGACCTCGCCTTCTTCAAGAAGAGCTTCACGGGCGCCATGGACCTGCACGGGCGAGTGCTGTCGGATCCCGACAAGCGCGAGGCCCTGGCCCGCGCCGAGCGGGAGGACCTCCTCATGCTGCCGGTGTTCCTCGCGACCATGCTCTCTGACATCGGGCGCGTGCGCTCCAAGCAGCGCAATGGGGTGCTGGGCCTGCAAGTGGAGCCGGGCGATCCCTTCCCCTATCCGGACTACTACCTCACCGACTTCCACAACCAGGCCAACGGGGGCCTGTCCCTGCGTGCGGCGCTGACGTACGAGTGGCAGCTCCGCATCCTCTTCATGGGTGCCAATCGGCTCATGCGCCAGGGGGTCATCGACCAGATTCCCGAGGGGGGTCACCTGGACATCCTCGACGTGGCCTGCGGACCGGCGACGTGGCTGGGTCAGGCCTGGCTGCAGAACCGGCGGCATCGCTACACGGGGATTGATCTCTCCCCGTCCTATCTGGAGGCGGCCCGGCTGTTGCGCCGCAAGGCCACGCTCCTGCAGATGAACGCCGAGCAGCTGCTGCCGGAGTGGACGGACTGCTTCGACCTGGTGACCTGCATCTGGCTGTTCCACGAGCTGCCGCTGCCGGCCATCGAGCGTGTCACCGCGGAGATGGCGCGAGTACTCGAGCCGGGAGGGACGCTGCTCTTCCTGGATTCCATCCAGGAGGGGGACGGTTCTGCGGAGGAGTTGGGCCCCTTCGAGCACTTCGAGGCCTATTTCAACGAGCCCTACTTCCGGGACTACACGCGGCTGGACCTGCCGGAGCTTTTCGCGCGGCACGGGCTGCGGACGGTGAAGCAGGAGCGCTGGTTCCTGTCGAAGCTCCTGGTGCTGCGGAAGGAGGAGTAGGGCAGGCAGGCGAGCGCGCGGGGCGGTTCTCCGCTAGGTTCGGGGGGTGAAGAGGATCTCATACCGGAAGCTGGGGCTGCTCGGCGCGCTGTACTTCGCGCAGGGGCTGCCCTACGGCTTTCAGGCCAAGGCGTTGCCCATCTATCTGCGCGCGAGTGGCGTGGATGTGATGACCATCTCCGTCCTCGAGGTGCTGGCGCTCCCGTGGTTGCTCAAAGCGCTGTGGGCTCCGGTGGTGGACCGCTACGGCTCGGAGCGCCTGGGCCGGCGCAAGTCGTGGATTATCCCCATGCAGGTGGGCCTGGTGCTCACCTGTGCGGTGGCGGCCTTCGTCCCCATCCAGGGCCATTTGCCGTTGCTGCTCGGCCTCGTCTTCCTGATGAACCTCTTCGCGGCCACGCAGGACATCGCGGTGGACGGCTTCGCGGTGGACTTGCTGGAGCCGCACGAGCTGGGTGGAGGCAACTCAGCGCAGGTGATGGGCTACAAGTTCGGAATGCTCACCGCGGGAGGGCTGCTCGTGTGGATGATCGAGCTCATCCACTGGCAGGGCCTCTTCCTGGCGATGGGGGCGCTGTCGCTGCTGGTGCTCGGGGTGGTGCTCCTGACCCGGGAGCCTCGGCGCGTGGAGGAGGGCACGAATGGCAAGCGGCTCTCCTGGGCCGAGCTGCGAGAGCAATTCCGCGCCGCGCTGCTCCTGCCCGGCACGGGCTGGATGCTGTTCTTCATCGGCACCTACAAGCTGGGCGAGACGATGGTGGATGTGCTCTTCAAGCTCTTCCTCATCGACGCGCACTTCTCGGCCTCGCAGATTGGCCAATGGGTGGGGACGTGGGGGACCGTGGCGTCCCTGCTCGGCTCCGCCGCGGGAGGAGTGCTCGCCACCCGGATGCCGCTGCTGGGGGCGCTCGCGCTCGCCTCGTGCCTGCGTGTGTTCCCGCTCGGGTGGGAGTGGTGGCTGGCGCTTCATGGGCCCACGGAGGCGGGCGTCATCACCGCCACCATCGCGGAGCACTTCTTCGGGGGAGTGCTCACCACCACCGTGTTCGCGTTCATGATGTCGCGGGTGGATCGGCGCATCGGGGCCACGCACTACACGCTGCTGGCGAGCGTGGAGGTGTTTGGCAAGGCGCCGAGTGGGCCCCTCGCCGGCTTCCTGTACTCCAAGCTGGGCTGGAGCTACGCGGAGGTGTTCCTGCTCGGCGCGGTGCTCTCGGTGGCCTTCGTGGGGCTCCTCCTGCCCTTGAGGCGCAGGGCGTCAGCGCCCCTGTCCACCGCCCCCACCGTGTAGGACAGGGATTCCCTGGGAAGCCGCCCGTTTGCCAAGGGGAGGGGCGAAGAGGTGCTGGCGCGCGCCCGAGGAGAGCAACCTCAGGTGTAACCACCACCCCCTCGCGCGTATATAGGGGGGGCTCGCGAGGCGACAGGAGCGACATGGACGCGAAGAAGAAGGTGGGAGTCATTGCGGCGGTATTCGGACTGGCCGTGGCTGTCGTGCCCTGGCTCCTCCCCACGGGCCCGAGCTCGGGGCTGGACGCGGCGCGCTTCCTCGAGGCTGGCAGCTTCGCGCTCGGTGCGGCCGCGGTGTTCGCCGGTGGCTTGCTCACGGCGATGACTCCCTGCGTCTATCCGCTCATCCCCATCACCGTGTCCGTCTTCGGAGCGCGCAAGACCGAGGGCCGGGGCAAGGCGCTCGTGCTGACCAGCTCCTACATCGTCGGGATGGGGGTGGTGTTCAGCGGGCTGGGCGTGCTGGCGGCGAAGACGGGACAGGCCTTCGGCTCGATGCTGGGCAGTCCGGTGGTGGTGACGGGCCTGGCGCTGTTCCTCCTGCTGCTGGCCACGTCCATGTTCGGCGCCTTCGAGCTGGCGTTGCCCAGTGGGCTGCAGCAGCGGCTCAACTCGGTGGGCGGCTCGGGTGTCACGGGCGCCTTCCTCATGGGCAGCGTGTCCGGCTTCCTCGCGGCCCCCTGCACCGGGCCGGTGCTGACGGGCCTGCTGGCCTTCGTGGCCAAGTCGCAGAGCACGGCGCTCGGGGCGACGCTGCTCTTCATCTACGCGCTCGGCATTGGCGTGCCCTTCTTCCTCATCGGCGTCTTCACCGTGCGCCTGCCCAAGAGCGGGGTGTGGATGGAGTGGGTGAAGAGCGTGCTGGGCATCGTGCTGGTGGCGCTCGCCATCTCGTACATCCGGGACGGCTTCCCCGCGGTGGGCGGGGTGGTGAAGGGCCTGGCCGAGCAGCTGGGTCGGACGCCGGGCACGGTCATCGCCTCGGTGCTGGCGGTGCTGGGCGTGCTGGTGGGCGCCATTCACCTGTCCTTCAAGGAGGGGGCGCGGGACTTCGCCCTCAAGGGCGTCGGTGTGGCGCTGGTGGTGGTGGCCCTGGTGCTGCGCGGTGGCGCCATGGATGCGAAGTCGGCGGGGGCCCTGTGGGTGTCGCTCGGGATGATGGAGCCGCTCAAGGCGCCCACCTTCGAGTGGCACGCGGTGCTGCCGGCCAAGGGCAACGGCTTCTCGACCGAGTCCTTCGAGCAGGTGCTGGCTCGTGCGAAGAGCGAGGGCCGGCCGGTGATGATCGACTTCTTCGCGGAGTGGTGCGCGGCCTGCAAGGAGCTGGATCGCGAGACCTACCCGGCGCTCGAGGTGATCAGCGAGTCGGGGCGCTTCATCAACGTGAAGGTGGACGCGACGAACAGCGATGACGCGCTGGACACGCTGATGGAGCGCTTCGGGGTGGAGGGGCTGCCCACGGTGGCCTTCATCTCGTCCAACGGCGAGATGCTGCGCGCCCCGAGGGTGACGGGCTTCCTCGAGCCGCGCTCTTTCGTCGTGGAGATGAAGAAGGTCAACTAGCGGCCGGGCCCGCGGCGCTACGCGTCGCGGTGGACGGTGTCGGGCGAGAAGGCGGGGAGGCAGATGGCCATGTACTCGGCGCCATCGGCCTCGGGGGTGCTGTAGCGGACCCACTCGCCGGGCTCGGTGATGACGGCCTGGCCCGCGCGCACGTCCAACTGGCCGCCCTTGTACTCCACCCGCAGCGAGCCCCTGAGGACGACGGTGATCTCGCGGAACTCGGGCGTCTGACCGGGCTCCAGCCACCCGCCGGGGCTGCGCATGTGGGCGACGCTGACGTCGGCCTGCCTCGAGTTCACCCGCCCCACGTACTCGTCGATGAGCTTGGGCTTGTTGCCCGCGGCCTCGATGCGCGTGGGGGCGGGAATGAGGGTCGGCATGTCTCTCTCCAGGGTAGGGGGATGGTGCGCCGGCAAGCTACCAGCGCCCGGCCCTCTCCGGGGGAAGTCCCGTGGAGAGAGGGATGCTCCTAGCGAATCGAGTCGCCGGCCACCGCGGTGCTCCCGCCGCTCAGGTACTCGAGCGCCTTGTCCAGCACCTCGTCCCTGCCGGACTGGATGCCCGCGAGCGTCGGCCTCACATAGAGCTGGGGCCGCAGACCCACCCGCTGCAACTGGCGCCCGTCCACGTGCCGCACGTCGTGGCCGGTGAAGATCATCGAGATGCCGCCGGGCAGCACCAGGTCCGTGATGTCGCCGTTGGCGCCCGCGCTGGGGCTGCCGATGAACGTGGTGCCGTTGGCGGCCTCGAAGAACAGGCCCGAGTGCTCGGACTGGCTGATGGCGCGCTCGTCGATGAGCATCACCGTCCGGCCGCGATACAGGGGCACATCAGCCTTGGGCAGCTCCTGGATGAACTTGTACCGGCCGACCGTCTCGTCGCCGGAGACGACGTTGCGCTCGAACACCGCCGCCTGGCGCGCCTTGCGCGTGTTGAGGTACGGCGCGATGGACCAGGCCGTCCCGTTCGGGTAGCCGCGCATGTCGAAGACGATGGCCTTCGTGCCCTTCAGCTTCTCGAACATGGCCGCCACCTCGGCCGTCTGCAGGAGCGTCAGGTCCACGTAGCCGATGTTGCCCGCCAGCACGCGGTACGGCTCGCCCTGCTTGGGCTTCTGCAGCGACTGGATGCTCCGGGTGAAGCGCACCTGCTTGATCTTCCCACCGGCGTCACGCACCCCCAGCGTCCCCTGGGAGCCCTCGGGCCCCGCGAGCGCCTTGGCCAGCAGCCGGTGCCGCAGGTGCACCGGGTGTGAGGCCGTGACATAGGGCTCCAGTCCCTTCATCCGCTCCGCCAGCGGCTTGCCGTCGATCGTCTCGATGACCATGCCTCGCGCCAGGCCCGGAGCGGCCTCCGCGTTCCGCACGCTCATCACCACCGCCGAGCCGTCGAGCTCCATCGCCTCGAAGGGCGCGCTCACCCCGGTGATGCCTCGCTTCTCCAGCTCCGGGTGGCCGCGCAGGTTGGTGTGTCCGTCCTGCACGAGCGTGCTCAGCTCCGCCACCGCGAGCGCGTACTCCGCCGCGTCCTTCGCCTTCTCGAACTTCGGCAGGAACGTGGTCAGCGCGCTGTCCCAGTCCCGGCTGAGCAGGTGCTTGTACGGATAGAAGAGGTGGATGACGTTCCAGAGCCGGAAGAGCGCCAGCAGGCGGTGCTCGCGGTTCGGGTAGAGCATGTCCTCGTACTTGCGGTCAGCCTGCCACCGGGCGGGGGGCAGCTCGGTCTCGCGCGCCGCCTTGCCCTTCTTCGCCGGCTTCTTCGCCAGCTCGAGCGCCTTCTGCAGCGTCTCGTCCTTGTCCGAGCGCGCGCGCTTGGGCAGCACGGCGTCCGCGCGCATGGGAATGCCCAGCTCGCTGAGCCGCACCGAGGCCGTCAGCCCGGCGCCGAGCTCCACCTGCGTCTGGTCCACCACCGCGCCGTCGTCCAGCCGTCCCTCGGTGACGAGCTGCGCCAGTCCCTGGGCCTTCATCGCGAGGGCGCGGGGATCCAGGTATGACTTGTCATCCAGCAGGAAGATGACCGGGCGCGCCTTGCCATCGCCCTTGGGGGAGAGCTCCTCGCCCGCCGTGGTGAGGAACGAGGTGCCGTAGCCGCCGCTCGTCCCACCGAGCGACTGGGGACGGAAGCCCGAGTGGTACACCCTCCGCTCACCGGGGACCTGGAGCTCCTCGCTGAGGAGGTACGGCAGGAGCCTGCCGAGCGCCGTGGACATGGACCAGGCGACGTTGGGCTCCAGCCCGCGGGCGCGCAGGTCCACGATGATGGCCTTGGCCTTGGAGATGTCTGGGCGCAGCTCTTCGGGCCTGGCACGCAGGGTGCCCATG
Source organism: Archangium lansingense (assembly GCF_026626635.1). Taxonomy (GTDB): domain Bacteria; phylum Myxococcota; class Myxococcia; order Myxococcales; family Myxococcaceae; genus Archangium; species Archangium lansingense. The sequence goes on along the minus strand of NZ_JAPNKA010000001.1, from coordinate 9,340,479 downwards.
GCCGCGGCATCCTTCACGGCGCGCAGGTCCAGCACGAGCACGTCCTTGGACTCCCAGGTGCGCAGCTCACGGACCGCGACCGCGGGTCCCTTCTGCGAGCCCTCCTGCTGCTCGTCGGGGCGGAGGATGCGCGTGGCGGGATCCCTCAGCTCGTCCAGCATGTCCTGGACGGCGGCGGCGTAGGCCGCACGATCCTTCGCGGCCTCCACCTTGGGAATGGCGGCCACGAGCGCGGCGTCCCAGTCGAGGTTCTTGTAGGCGAGCGCGGGGTGGCGGTAGCGCACCTGGCCCCACAGACGGGCCAGACTCTCCAAGCGCTCTTCCCGGGAGGGGAAGGCTTTGGGGGTGGGCTCTGCCGCCGACGCGGTGGATGCGGCGAGGCCGAGGGCCAGAGCGAGACACGTGAGAACGGTGCGCAGCATGTACCTTCCTGGGGGAAGAAGAGCGTCCGGGGGACCCAACGGTATCGCACCACCCTCGTTCCCTCGAAGTGGGGAGTGCAGTTCCTGGGGCGAGAGCCCCGCTGAGAGCCCCTGGTTGCCCGCACCGGGAGTGTGGACCAGGGAGGGGGGTGTGAACCAGTTCACTGCAATGGAGTGAGCGAACTCACAGCGCCGGAGGGCCGGCCATGAGAAGGTGCTTTCAGAAACAGGGGCGGTTCCGTCGAGCGAGGGGGCTTGCACTGCGGAGCCGGATACACCCCAAGAGGCGCCTATCAGTACAAAGGGGGGAGGCGCCTCTGGATTCCCGCGAGGTCCGGGGGGGCACGCGGGATTCTACGTGGCCCGCTTCTTGATGCCGGGGGGCATCGGGGAGCGGGCCGCGGTCTTTTTAGGGTCCAGTGTGAGAGCCGGTCCAAAACCTGTCACGGGACGGTGACGCAGCCGAGCCCATACCCAAGCGCGGGAGATACCCGGCGAATAGACTTGGGGGTTACAGGGGGCTTGCACGGTTGCAGCCCGGGAAGGCATCTCCATGAGCCAGGCCATTCGGCAAGAGGGACTCGGTCCCTCGGACGGGCCAGACGTATCCGTATCCGGGAGCGCGGCGACCTTCGTGCATCCCAGCCCGTCGGCCCCTGGCTTACCGGACGCGTCGGGTATCGGCTCCGCCACCACTCTGCACGCAGCCTCGAATGCTTCCGGTCCGAGTGTGTCCGAGGCTACCTCAGAGGTGACGTTGCCGCAGGTGGACCCATCCCACTACGCCATCTCCGGCGAGCTGGCCCACGGTGGCATCGGCCGCATCCTCCGCGCGAGGGACCTGCGGCTGGACCGGCCCGTGGCCATCAAGGAGATGCTCCTACCGGCTCGCGAGGCCGAGTCTCGCTTCGTGGCCGAGGCGCTCGTCACCGCGCGTCTGCAGCACCCCTCCATTGTTCCGGTGTACGAGGCGGGGCGCTGGCCGGGAGGTGAGCCCTTCTACTCCATGAAGCTGGTGGCGGGTCGCTCGCTGGCGGACGTCATCGCCGAGCGAAAAACGCTCGAGGAGCGGCTGGCGCTGCTTCCGCACGTGCTGGCGGTGGCCGAGGCCATGGCCTACGCGCACTCCGAGCGCATCATCCACCGCGACCTCAAGCCGGCCAACGTGCTGGTGGGGAACTATGGCGAGACGGTCGTCATCGACTGGGGCCTGGCCAAGGATCTCTCACGCGATCAGGGCTCCGAGTCCGTGGAGGCCAGCGGCACGGCCTCGGATTCTTCGGATTCTGAGGACGGGGTCCATACCCGGGTAGGCACGGTGATGGGGACGCCGGCGTACATGCCGCCGGAGCAGGCCGCGGGCCATCCCGTGGACGAGCGCGCCGACGTCTACGCGCTGGGTGCCATCCTCTACCACCTGCTGGCGGGGGTGCAGCCGTATGACGGGGGCTCCTCGGGGCAGGTGTTGCAGCGGGTGGTGCAGGGCCCGCCGCCGCCGCTCTCCCAGCGCCAGAAGTGCATCCCGGTGGACCTGTTGGCCATCGTGACCAAGGCCATGGCACGCGAGCCCGCCGATCGCTACGCCTGCGCGCGCGAGCTGGTGGAGGACCTGCGGCGCTTCCAGACGGGGCAGATCGTCGGGGCGTACGAGTACTCGCGGATGGAGCTGCTGCGCCGCTTCGTCCGGCGCTACCGGGCCGTTGTGGCGGTGCTGGGCGTGGCGGTGGCGCTGCTGGCAGCGGTGGGCTGGGTGAGCCTCTGCCGCGTCCTGGATGCGCGTGACCGGGCCGAGAGCAAGCAGGCCGAGGCCGAACTGGCGCGCAGCGAGGCGGAAGGGGCTCGGCAACAAGCGATGGCGAAGGCCGACGAGCTCATGCTGGTGCAGGCCAGCAACGCCGTGGAGACGGATCCAATCGGCACCATCCGCTGGCTGCGGCGCCTGTCTCCTGGGTTCACTCGCTGGCCGGAGGTGCGCATGCTCGCGGCGGACGCCCGCGCCCACGGTTTCGCCACCGTGCTGAGTGGCCACAAGGAGCTCGTCAACGCGCTGCTCTTCTCGCCCGATGGCCGGCGCCTCGTGAGCAGCAGCGACGACCATTCCCTGCGTCTATGGAGCCTGGAGCAGGGCACCAGCCAGGTCCTCGCCGGTCACACCGATGAGGCCTGGAAGCTCGTGCTCTTCCCCGACGAGCGGAGCTTCGTCTCCAGCAGCAAGGACGGGACGCTTCGCCGCTGGGACCTGGAGACCGGCGAGGGCCAGGTCTTCACCACGCTCGCCGGGCCCGTGTCGGGGCTCATCACCTCCGCGGATGGCCGCTACCTCCTCGCCAACAGCCGTGTGGACGACCAGCTCTTCGTCTGGGACCGGGACGGCGGTGAACCCCGAATCCTGCGCACGGGGTTTGGAGGCGCCGAGGCACTGGTGGCCTCACCTGATGGTGGATACGTGCTCGTCTGCACCTTCTCCTCCCATCGAGCGGTGCTTGGAGACCTGTCGCGTGGCACGTTCCGGCCCTTGGTGGAGGGGGCGCAAGTGAAGGGGATGGCGTTCTCCCCGAGCGGCGAGCTGGTCGTCGTGGCGGGGAGTGATGGCACCCTGCACGCCTTCGAGACGCGGAGCGGCAGGAGCAGGAGTCTCGGTGGAAACGTTGGCAAGGTCTCGGCGCTCGCCTTCTCGCCGGATGGCGGCAGTCTGGCGGTCGCGAACCTGGACGGGAAGGTATGGCTCCTGGACGTCGCCTCTGGTCGGTCCAGGGCGGTGGATGTCCCGGAGGCGAAGATGCTCCAGGGCCTCAAGTTCTCTCCGGATGGCCGGTATCTCGTCGCCCACGGCAGCGGGACCGTTGCGCACCTGTGGAATGTCTCGACCGGTGAGTCCCGCAGCCTGCACACGGCTCCGGAGGTGATCTACACCACGCAGTTCTCTCCGGATGGCCGACACCTCGCCACCGGTAGCACCGATGGCACCCTGCGTCTGTTCGACGTGGACATGGCGAGTCACCGCCTCCTCGCGAAGACTCCGGCTCCCCTCCTGTCTCTGAGTCGCTCGTTCGATGGCCAGCGGTTGCTCACCCTGGACAAGAGCGGGACGTTGCGCATGGTGGACTCCGTCGCCGGGGCGGTTCTGTTGGAAGAGAGCGGAGGTGCCCAGGTCCCGCCCGTGTCCTCGCAGGATGGCAAGTGGTTCGTGTCCGCGGGCAGTGACCACCGGCTCCAACTCCGAGATGGCACCACCGGGCGTGTGGTGCGCCACCTCGAGGGCCATGCCCAGGTCGTCACCGCGCTCGCTGTTTCTGGCGATGGGCAGTGGCTGGCCTCGGCGGACAAGGGCGGCGAAGTGCGGCTGTGGTCGATGGCCTCCGGTGAGGGGCGGGTAGTCGGCGGCCGCCATGAGCAGAAGGTGCTGCAACTCGCCTTCTCGCCGGATGCTCGACGGCTGGCCTCGGGGGGGCAGGACAAGACGGTGATGCTGTGGGACGTGGCCTCGGGAGAGGGTCGGAGCCTGGGCAGCCACGACGACGACGTCAGCGCCCTGGCCTTCTCACCGGACGGCCGCCGACTGGTCTCTGGAGGGATGGATCACACCCTTCGCATCTGGAGTTTTCTGGAGAAAGACAAGGACCAGCGTCTGGATTCGAGCGGGGCGGGAGTCCAGGAGGTCCTCTTCTCGCCGGACGGCAGGTGGCTGGTCAGCAGGAGCAAGAGTGATCCCCGCCTGCGGCTGTGGGACGGGAAGACCGGAGCGTTCCAGCACGTACTCCGGGGCCATGCCGCCGATGCCCTCGATCTTGCCTTCTCGCCCGACGGCACGCGGCTGGCCTCGGTGAGCTACGACGGGACCGTGCGGCTCTGGGACGTGGAGAAGAACAAGCACCGGGTGCTCCAGGGGCACACCGGCGCCGTCACGGGCGTGGAGTTCCTTCCGGATGGCCGGTCACTCATCTCCATCGGCGAGGACGGCGCCGTGCGGTCGTGGCCAGACGAACTGCCCTGGGCGCAGCAATCGCTGCGCACCTGGATGGCGACGGTGAAGGGCTCCGAACCGTAGTCTCGGGCACTGAAAAAAGGCCCGGGAATCCCGGCTATCCCTTGACTTCACGCTGCGCGCGCCAATCAAGTGGCGCGTGGCGAAGGTCGTAATGGGGACACCTCGCCCTCGCTCCGCCCCCCGAAGACGAGACACGAGATGAACCGCAACAAGCTGTTGTCGTGCGCCGCGCTGGTGCTGGCCTCGCTGGCACCGGCAGGGCAGGCCACCGCCGCCACTCAGCAGGCCCAGGCCAGCTCGGCCATCATGGTTCAGGGCTTCCACTGGAACTCGGCCAACTACGCCAATCCCAACTGGTACAACGTCCTGCAAGGCAAGGCGAGCGACCTGGGGGCCATGGGCTTCACCCACGTCTGGCTCCCGCCGCCCACTGACGCAGGCTCCACGCAGGGCTATCTGCCGCGCCAGCTCAACGTCCTCGACTCTCGCTACGGCAGCGAGACCGACCTGAAGAACGCGATCACCGCCTTCTCCAACGCTGGCATCAAGTCGGTGGCGGACGTGGTCATCAACCACCGCGTGGGAACGGCCGGTTGGTATGACTTCACCAACCCCGCCTGGGGCACCTACGCCGTCGCCGCCGGTGACGAGTGCAACTGCTCCACGGGCGCCGCCGACTCCGGAGATGGCTACAGCGCCGCCCGCGACATCGATCACAGCAACACCACCGTCCAGGGCGACATCAAGAACTGGCTGAACAACCGGCTCAAGGGCGTGGGCTTCAGCGGCATCCGCTATGACTATTCCAAGGGCTACGGTGCCAGCTACGCCAAGGTCTACCACGACGCCATGGCGCCGGACTTCTGCGTGGGGGAGATCTGGACCGATCTCAACTACAGCAACGTGGATGCGCATCGGCAGCTGCTGATGAACTGGGTGGACGGCACGCAGGGGACGTGCGGCGCGTTCGACTTCACCACCAAGGGCCTGCTCAACCAGGCGCTGGCCTACAACGAGTACGGGCGGCTCAAGGACTCCACGGGCAAGCCGGCCGGTGGCATCGGCTGGTGGGCGCAGAAGATGGTGACGTTCGTGGACAACCACGACACCGGCCCGAGCGAGTCCTGTGGCAACGGGCAGAACCACTGGCCGGTGCCTTGTGACAAGGTGCTGCAGGGCTATGCCTACGTGCTGACGCACCCGGGCATCCCCTCGGTGTACTACTCGCACATCTACGACTGGGGCCTCCGGACGCAGCTCAAGGCGCTGATGGACGTGCGCAAGGCGCAGGGCCTCACCTCGACGTCCACGGTGGCCATCCAGCGCGCCGAGAACGGCCTGTACGCGGCCATCATCAACGGCAACACGGCGATGAAGATCGGCGCCACGGAATGGAACCCGGGCACCGAGTGGACGCTGGCCACGTCCGGGACGGGCTACGCGGTGTGGACGAAGGGCTCCACGGGTGGTGGCGGGGGCACGTGCACCACGGTGCCGGTGACCTTCACCATCGCCAACGCCAACACCACTCTCGGGCAGGACCTCTACGTGGTGGGCAACCAGACGCAGCTCGGCACCTGGACGCCGGCCAGTGGCTTCAAGCTGACCATCCAGGGCTCGGGCGCCAACGTCCCCTGGAGCGGCACGGTGCAGCTCCCCCCCGCCACGGCCATCCAGTACAAGTTCGTCAAGTACAACGCCAACACGGCAACGGCGGCGTGGGAGAGCAACGCGGCCACCACCAGCGGCAACCGCGAGGCCACCACGGCGGCCTGCGAGAGCTCCACCACGCTCAACGGCGGCAACTTCCGCTTCTGAGCTGGCCGGCCCTCCGGTCGCGCGCTTCACCAACTGGTCCGACCATCGGACCAGTTGCTCGCCTTCGGGCCCGGAGGGTCTCCTTGCGGTGGGCCTCCGGGCCTACTCCGTCCAGGAGATGCGGAACGTGGCCTCGCCGGTGGCGGTGCTGGCGGCGAGCGTCACCGAGAGTCCCTGGGCGCCAGCCTTCTCCAGGGCCTCGCTGAGCAGACCCCGGAAGTACCCGGTGCGCAGGGCGTAGTTGAACCACAGCTCGTAGGTGCTCGGCCCCACCTTGCGCAGGCGCGTCTCGGTGTAGTTGTTCGCGCTGCGGAAGTTGCGGCTCATTCGCTCCAGGGTGCGGTGCGGCCCGAGCACCTTCGTTATCGAGAACACCGCCTTGCCCATCATCGTCTCCCGGTAGGAGCGCATGAAGGCTCGGCCCAGCTCGAAGCCCGCCTCGTCCTGGGACAGGCCCGGCCAGAGCTGGCCGGTGATGAAGTCGATGAGCGCGGTGTACGTCTCCACCGGGTACGCGGGCAGCAGCGGCTTGCTCGGGTCGACTCCCAGCGCCGTCAGCCCGGAGCGGTGCTCGGGCGCAAGCGGTTGCCCCAGCACTCGGAGATTGCTCTGGACCGTGTAGTCGAAGATGAGCTTCTGCATCGCGGCGTCCAACCTATCACCGCGCGTGTGCCCGGTGACTCCCCACGTCTTCTCATGACGAGACCGCTCCGCGCATGGCGCACCGCGGCGTCGCTCAGTCGTCGTCGGAGAGGCGGCCGCGGGCGGTGAGCACCCGGTCGATCATCAGCTCGTGGAGCGCGTAGAGGGGGCGGGCCATCTCCTCGCCTTCGAGGACGGAGATGGCTCCGGCGATGGCCTCCACGGTGGACATGCCATACGGGTGGGGCGAGCGGCGCAGGCGCCGGGCGTCCGGTGGGGGAGGAGGCAAGGCGAGCCCCGGCAGACGGCGCAGCTCGGGGAGGCGCTGGTACATGCGCCGGGCCTGGGCCCAGTTGCCATCCAGCACCACCAGGTGCTCGGGCGGAGGCGTGCCGGGCGGGGGCGGCTGGGCATCCGGGAAGAGCAGCCAGGTGCTCGGAGCGGCGAGCACCGAGACGTCGAAGGGCTGCTGGCCCGGGGCTCCATAGGTGAGGATGCGGCAGTTGGTGAGGGCGAGCCCCGCCAGCCGCGCCGTGTTGGTGGACTTGTTCGCTTCCTTGTTGTGGCGGATGACGAGGAAGCGGGTGCGCGTCTCCAGCCGAGGCACCTCGGCACACAGACACAGGGCGGTGGGCAGGTAGCAGCCGGGACAGCGTCCGGCGAGATCCGCCGGGGTGCGAGACCTCATTTGCCCTGACGATAGCGCTGCATCAGCTCGCGCGCCTCGCGCAGCTTGCTCTCGACGAAGCGGTCCTCGGCGTCCATCTCCTCGTCCGTGTCCAGGCCGAGCTGGAAGAGGGCCGAGAGGCTGGCCGGGTTGACGTCGAGCCACTCGGCGGTGCGGTCGAGCACGTTGCGGCGGCGGTCGGCGAAGGTCTCGGGGCTCTCGTCGGGCAGGCAGCGGCAGATGCGGGCCGAGTCGTTGCCCACGTCCACATAGAGGCCGAGCACCTCGGTATCCAGCTCGGCGGCGATGGCCGAGGCGGCCTCGGTGACGTGCGAGGCGAGGGCGTGCGCGGCGGAGCGCTCGGTCATGGAGCGCACCAGGTAGACGCGCCAACCGGCCTCTCCGAGTGTGCCGGCGGCCTCGAGGGGGGCGAGCTCGGCGGGAGGAGCGGAGATGCGCGTGAGGACGCGGCGCACGGGTGCCTCGATGTGCTCGAGCTGAGCGCTCGAGGTCGGGCAGAAGAAGACGACGCGGTACTCGCGGCTATCGACAGAGGGTTCCATGAGGGGACTGCTCCCGCGGGCACGGACGGGGCCAACCAAAGAGGACCACTCCCCTGGCCTGAAGCGCAAGCGGGTATTTGAGGGTGTGCGAGGGGACTGCTACACGGGAGGCATGTCCATCACGCTCTATATCAAGAACGGTTGAACGGGTTGTAAGTCAGCGCGGGAGTTTCTCGCGCAAAAGGACGTGCAGGCGGAAGTCCGGGAGCTGGTGAAGAAGCCGCTGAGCGAGGCCGAGGTCCGGGCGCTGGCGGCGAGGATGGGAGGAGTCCGGGAGCTGATAGCCCCCAAGAGGAAGGGGGAGCTGGGCTCGCTAGGGGAGGAGGAGCTGGTCAAGCACCTGGCGGCGAACCCCAACCACGTGCGTAGGCCGCTGATCGACACGGGGAGTCAACTGCTAGGAGGCTTCACCGCGGAGGTCCGGGCAGCCCTGGAGAAGCACCTGAAGAAGTAGAAGAAGTACCCCTCACTGCGAGTCCCCGGCCCCCATGGGTCACATCGTACCCGTGGGAGCCGGAGCGGGCTGAGCGGGGGCACGGGGCTCGGCGGCGACCCAGGCGCCGGAGAGGAGGACAACCAGTCCACCCAAGAGACCCAGGGGCCCGAGGGCCTCGCCGAAGACGAGCACTCCAAGGAGCGCGGCGGTGAGGGGCTCCAGGTAGGTGAGGGCGCCAGCGGTGGCGGTGGGGACGTGGCGGAGTCCGGAATAGAACAGGCTGTTGGCGACGATGCCGCACAGGACGGTGCCGGCAGCCACCTGGAGGAGGCTGGAGTCGAGGGCGGGGGGGAGGGCGTCGCGTCCGAAGAGGAGCAGCAGGAGGAGGTCGGAGGGGATGGCGTGAAGGGAGTTGATGGCCAGGGGTGAGAAGGCGCGGGCGGCCTCCTTGGAGGCGAGGACGTTGGCCATGAAGAAGAGGGCGCTGGCGCCACCGAGGAGCGCGGTCCACGGGTCGGCGAATCCCCCCTGAGGCGTGCCGAGGATGAGGGCGAGGCCTGCGAGGGTAAGGGGGGCGCCGAGGAGAGCGCGGGCGGAGCGGCGCTCGCGGAGGACCCAGGGGGCGGCGAGGGCGATGAGGAGGGGGGCCAGGTAGTGGGTGAGGACGGCGACGGTGACGGGCCCGCGCTGGACGGCGGCGAAGTAGAGGGCGGCGTTGGCGGCGTCGCAGACTCCGAGGACACCGAGCGCGAGGGTGGCGCGGCGGTCGCGGAAGGGCTCGCGGCGCAGGACGAAGGGGGCGGGCAGGGCCATGACGGCCATCATGAGCAGGGCGCTCTGCGGACCGGTGAGCCCCGCGGGCCGCAGGACGAGAGGCCAGCATCCCCAGAGGGTGGTCCCCAGGGCGACCATGACGAAGTACTTCACGAAGTCTCCAGACGGGTGGGGGCGCGCGGGCCCCCGGGCGGGCGCGGAGAGTAGCCGAGGCACCTGGTAGGCGCGTGGGCCGCGTGGACACTTCCTCCTGCCCGGATGCCCAGGGGGCGAGCGGAGCGGCTCAGCCGATGCGGCCGATCTCCGCGCCGCGCTCGTAGACGGTGATGGGGCCGTCCTCGGAGACGTTGATGGCCACGCCGCGGAAGCTGGCGCGCCAGGCGGCGAGGGTGCGGGCTCCAGGCATGCTGGGCTCGCGCACGCCGAGGCGGGCGATCTCCTTGGGGCTGGAGACCATGCAGGCGATGTCGAGCACGCTGCCGTCCTGGTCGAGCACGACGGCACCATCGGTGGCGGCGGCGGCGGTGATGACCTGGCGCTGGGCCCAGACGGAGATGTTCTGGCCGCGGAGGCTGCGGCGCAGGTGGCTGTTGGCGGCCAGGGGGTGGCCGTGGTCGGGGATGAGGTCGGTGAGCTCGTTGCGCGAGTCGAGCAGACAGAAGAGGGCGCCGGTGCGCTCGTAGGACAGATCGATGGCGGCACTGAGCACGCCGATGACGACGTCCTCGCGGAAGCGGGAGGAGATGCGCTCGTGGAGGCCGTCGTAGTCGAGGACGCGCCATTGGCCGTGGGTCTTCTGGAAGACGGAGCCCTTGCCGCTGAGGATGAAGAGGTCGCTCTGGGGCGAGGTCACCAGCGCGACGTCATGGGCGGCATGGGCGAGGACGGCCTGGACGGGGACGAGCGTCTCGTGGGGGGCGTAACGCAGGGCGGCGTCGTTGCGGTCCACCTCGGCGAGCGAGATGAAGCCGATGATGGTGCCGGACTGCATGCTGGCGAGCAGGGCGACGCGGCGGCCGTCGACGACGGTGCGGATCCACTTCTCCCGGAGGAGGGCGTTCTCGATGGAGAGGCCGCCGGGGAGGGGGATGAACTTGTTCTGGAGCTTCTGGACGAGCCGGTTGGCCTTGCGCGCGATGATGAGGCAGTGGCGGACGTTGCGGCCCTCGTAGGTGAGGGCCATGGAGTCCTCCATGGCGCGGACCCAGTTGGACATCTTATGGGGCCGGGAGTTGAGGTAGCGGGCGACGGCGCGGCGCAGACGGGTCTGCTCGAGCGCGGCCCAGTGCTCGTCGAGGGACCTGGCGGAGGTGACGTGGGTCAGGTCGTCATTGAAGACGCGGCAGAAGGTGCGGGCGAAGTGGCTGTCGCTGACGCGGACGGGGCGGCGCAGGTCGATGAGGAGGCCGGCCTGGGGCGTGGGTTGATCGAAGTAGAGGAGCGCGGCAAGGCGGCGCTCGTCGAGCGGGAGCACCTTGGGCTTGAGCGCGGCGGAGGGCCGAGCTCTTCCACATGCGCGGCAAGCTCGTCCGCCGAGAGCGAAGACGTGGTGCTGCCGGGGAAGATGTCCTTGAAGGAGGTGGCCAGCGAGGCGAGAGCATCGATGACGACCAGGGGCCTGCGCGTTCGCATCGGGGACTCATTCTAGGCAGGTCGGCCGAAGTTCCCTCACAAAAGGACAGGGGGCCTCAACCGGCGACGACGGCGATGGCGGGCTGCTCGACCGCCGGTCCGACGAGCGACTGCCTCTCCCAGGCCCTGCTCCGCCACCGGAACCAGAAGACGATGCCTCGCGTCCATTCATCCGCCGCCACGGCGAGCCAGACGCCGGCCAGCCCCAGGTTCAGCTTGAAGACGAAGAGGTAGCCCAGGGACAGGCTCAGGCAGGCCATCGAGAGGAAGCCCATGTAGACGGTGAAGGTGGCATCTCCGGTGGCCCGCAGGGCATTGACCAGGACGAGGTTGAAGGACCGCCCGGTCTCGAGGATGAGGCTCAGGACGATGACCTGGGAGGTCAGTCGGATGATGTCGCCGTTGTCCGTGAACAGCCCGACCAGGGGCTTGCGGAGCAGGATGGCAACTACGTCCACCAGGACGGTGATGGCCACGCTCCACTTCAAGCTCCGCAGGGCCTGCTGGTACGCGTCCTCCCGGCGGTTGGCCCCCACCAGCCGCCCGATGAGGATGGACGTCCCGATGCCGATGGCGAGGCTGAACAGGAAGACATACTGGGAGATGGCCATCGCGTACTGCCGGGAGGCCAGGGCCGCGGAGCCGAGGAAGGTGGCGTAGTACAGGAACACCGTCTGGCAGGCGTGGTAGGTGACCTGCTCGACGGCGGAAGGGACGCCCACCTTGAGGATCTTCCGGATGTAGTCCCGCGAGAACGTCACGTAATCCCGAGGCACCATCCGGACGTTCATCACGCGGTACAGCATCCAGATGAAGACGACGAGCGCGACGGATCGGCTCATCACGGTGGAGATGGCCGCACCGGCCACGCCCAGCTCCGGCAGGCCGCCATGGCCGAAGATGAGCAGGTAGTTGCCGAGCACGTGGACCACGTTCATGCCCAGCGAGACGTACATGGACTCCTTGGTGAAGCCATACGTGCGGATCAGGCTGGAGAAGACGTTGATGAGCGCCTGGATGAAGAGGAATCCGCCCGCGATGCCCATGTACGTCCGTGCATGAGCCAGCACCGGGCCCTGCAGGTTCATGTGCGTCAGGATGGCGTCGCCGAACAGCAGCAGGCCCGCGCTGACCACGATGCCGAGCAGGAGGTTCAACGTGATGGAGAGGGCGGAGATCCGGGCGGCCTCCTGCGCTCGCCGGGCGCCGATGTACTGGGCCACGACGATGGAGGCGCCGTTGCTGATGACCTCCATGAGCAGGATGCAGATGAAGATGTACTGATTGACGACGCCCACCGCGGAGACGGCATCGTCGGAGACGCCGCTGAGCATCAGCGTGTCCGCCGTGCCCATCATCATGAACAGCAAGAACTCCAGGAAGATGGGCCACGTCAGCCGTAACAGCCCCAGACCAGGTTGTTCCGACGTCGTTCCAGGGGGCACGGCTATTTCGTTCGTCACGCGCGGGCGTTTCTCATGACTCCGCCTCGCCGTCGAGCGCTCAGTGGGCGCCTGCCTGCCTGGTTGCTCCGGGACACACGGTCATCACCTCGCGGACCGCATTGTCTCAAGGGGCGAGCACCAGCCCATCCGCCACGCCACGCTCCATCGCGGCGCGGATGCTGGCTTCCGCCACACCCGTGGCCGCCGCCACGTCCTCCGGTGCCAGCCCTTCCACCGCCATCTTCAGGGCCAGCAGCGCCGCGTCGTCGGCGGCCATGTACAGGGTTGTCAGCGTCGTCGGGTGGCGCCACAGCAGCGCCATTTCCTCACCCGGTAGCGGCTCGCCGTGCGCACCGTCCCGGACGAAGGCGCACAGCCGCCAGGGGTGCTGCAGCACCGTCAACGTGGGGTTGGGCGACAGTCGCTCCATTGTCTCGGGGACCCGCTCCTCCGAGGCGTACACCGCGAAGTCCGTCCACTCGAAGCGAGCCAACGCTGGCACCCACGCGGTCAGCCCCCGTTCCTCCCGGGCCCTGTCCGCGAGGAAGTCCGGGAAGTGCTCTCCCAGCCGGTTGAGCTCATGGTGCCGCGCCGGTCCGGTGGCGAAGTAATCCCGTATCAGCTCCTCCCAGGTCGCTTCTCCTACGCACCGTCGCACCAGCGGAAAGAGCTTCTCCACCCCATCCACCACGTGGTGACGGACGAAGCGCCCATACAGCGCCACCCGCTCACGCGGGGCCTCCCACCCGGGGTGTGCCGCATACAACCGCTCCATCCCCTCCGCCCCAGGCTCCGAGAGGTATGCCCTCATGGACTCGAAGAAATGCTGGAGGCCCGGCATCACCGTACCCCCAGCTCTCCGAGCACCCCACGTGCCCGATCCGCCTCGTCCAGCACCGCCTCCATCGACGGGATGTCCTGGTCCCATTCGATGAGCGTCGACACCGGCCCGGTGCGCTCCAGGAGATACCGGTAGAGCGCCCACACCTCATCGCGGACGGTGGCTCCGTGGCTGTCGATGACGATGTCCGGCAGCTCCGTGTGCCCCGCCAGGTGGACCTGCACCACCCGCTCCAGGGGCAGCGCATCCAGGAAGGCCCTCGGGTCGTACCCGTGGTTGCGCGCATTCACGTACACGTTGTTCACGTCGAGCAATAGGCCGCAGTCCGCCTCCTCGACTACCGCCCGGAGGAAGGCGGCCTCGGACAGGGTGCTGCCGGGCATGCGTGCGTAATAGGTGATGTTCTCCAACACGAAGGGCCGTCCCACCCTCGCCACCACCTCGCGCACCCGGGGCACCACGTGCTCCACTGCCTCCTCGGAGAAGGGCAGAGGCAGCAGATCGTGCAGGTACACCCCACCCAGCCTCGCGAAGCACAGGTGGTCCGAGAAGAAGGGCGCGTCCACCCGCTCCACCAGCGCCGCCAGCCGGCTCACGTATTCCTCGTCCAGGGGCTCGGGCCCGCCAATGTCGAGCCCCACCCCGTGGGGAATCACAGGCCAGCGCTCGGCGCAGGCGTCCAGCGCCCGCTGCGCACGGCCGCCCAGGGTGAGGAAGTTCTCGGAGACGAGCTCCACCCAATCCAGCACTCGGGGAGTGCGAGGGAGGTGCTCATAGAAGTCCCGCCGGAGTCCGATTCCGGCTCCCAGCGGCTTCAATTCCTGACGCCATGCAGGACCCATGGGCTACCTGCCACCCGCGCAGCCGCTCTCGCCGCAGCCTCCCTGGGAGCCCTTCTCCGGAGTCGCGGCTTTCTGATCGCCGCTGCAGGAGCCTTCACCGCATGAGGCCTCGCTGCCCTTCTGGGTGGCCTTGCCGCTGCACGAGGCCTCGCCACCCCTGGCGCTACAAGAACCCTGCGCGCCCTTTTCTGTGCCAGGCGCCGCGGAACCACTGGAGGTCGCACATCCCGCCGCGAGCGAGCCGAGAGACAGAGTGCCGACGACTGCTGCCAGAGTCTTGATGTTCATCTGCTATTTCCTTTTCAGGCGAAGCCAATGAAGGGGTGGAATGGGGCAGGGGCGGATGTGACGAACACTCCATCAATTGGATGCAAGCCTTGCGTCTGGCGGAATTGGGCTGGATGAACGCAGATTCTTCCTGGCGCCGGGCTCCAGCGTGAGGTCCCAGTTGCAGAGCTGGTCTTCGCAGGGGCCGATGCCCTCTATGCCCGCTTCATCGAGTCCACTCAGGAGGGCGCAGGCTACCGCTCCGCCTGGGAGTGGCCCGACCCCTCCGATGTCCCCCTTGAAGCCCCAAGGCCCTGCTACGGCGGACCCTTCTTGGTCGGCTTGGTACCGAATGTCTCCTCGAAGGCTTCGCCTTCGGAGTCCGTGCCCACAGGAGACATGGGGGCAGCGAAGTTGCTGCCGTGCACGTCCGACAGGATCGAGATCGCCTCGTGCAAATCTTCCCTCGAAGGCGTTGGACTCGAAGACATGTTCTGCAGGGCCGAGATGAACCGCTGCCCTCGCGGCGAGCCCGGGGGCTGTACGCTCGGCACCGGGGCACTGGAAGCAGAGGAGCTGGATGCCGAGCTGCTGGGAGCCGGAGCGCTGGCCGTCGAACTGCTGGATCTGCTCGAGCCTGGCCCATTCGCCCAGAGCTTGAGCGTGTTGCCCGTGTTCCGAGCAATCAACCTTTGCTGAGCGGGCGTCGGCTTCTGGGCATCCGGCTGCTCGAACGTCGCATGCGTTTGGGGAGCGGAGGCCTGCTGGGGCGTGAGGTTCCCCGTCTGGGCCAGGCGCATCTTGGCGGCGACAGAGGCCTGGTCCCGGCCTCCCGAGCGAGCCGCCTCCAGTGCGGCCAGGTTGTGAAAGGTGGGGTTGGTCCCCTGCATCGGGTGGATGGGCGTGCTCCTGCTTGCCATGACCGAGTACTTCGAGCTCTGCCCCGCCCCCTGCAAGGCCACCGTCGTCTTGCTGAGCAGGGAAGGCCCGCTCCTGGCCCCCTCGTTCGGGACCCTCACTGTCGTCTGGCTGCTGCCGAACTTCTGGACGGAGTGAGAGGGCTGCTTTCCAGTCGTAGGAGCGGGAGCCGGTGCAGAAGCTGAAGCAGAAGCCGGAGCGGGAGCGGAAGTGCGCATCTGCGCCACGCCATGACCCATCTCCAGGTTGAGCATCGATTTGAGTGGGTTGTTCTGTGAGTAGGGCTCGGTAAAGGTGCTTGGATCCTTTGCCTGTTTCGCCAGCTTACGCTGGATGTGTTTCTGGGAGGCAGCCTGGTAGAACTTGCTGGCCACTTGGGCCTGAGTCCCGAGCTGCTCCTCTTCGGAGGGGGTGCTGCTCTCCACCTGGCTGGATGCCTGTGTTACCTGCTTTTTGTACTTCGTCACGATGGCGTCACGCCCCGGCTTCGTGGTGGGGTCATCCGTACTCGATGAGGCGCTCGCGGATGTGGTGGTCGTGGGAGAGGGGGCATGCCTCTTCCTGCTCTCCTTCCTGCCCGAGCCGCTGGACGAAGAGGACGCACTGGAAGAGGAGGTGGTGGTTGTTGTCCTCGGGGACGATGTTGAAACAGTGGGCGCCGGTGAAAAGGTAGAAGATCTGGAGGAGTTTGGGCGGGAGGGAGACGACCGCAGGGGGAGGTTCGCTGAATGGTGCGACAGGTGCGAGCCGGGCACAGTGGAGGAGGAACCGGCCCGGTTGTTGTTGACTGGGCTGATGGTCCCGGATGATGACGTGCGCTGCGTGTTTTGCATGGTGGCCAGCCGTGGCGAGCGGCGCAACTCGGGCTGGATCGGGTCGTATCTCGTAGAACTCTTCGATTTGGGAGCCTTTGGCATTTTGCACCCGCGGTGGTGATTGACACCGGTTTTGATTTTGGGTGGAAGGATTGGTTTCCCGGTGAATAGCTACCTGCTGGGGGGGACCGTCCCTGGCGTAGCCTTGGTGGAGGCGGTAGTCTGGGCGGGGCTAATGCGGAACCGCTGGTTGTCCTGGCCGGTGCACTTCCACTGGACGAGCTGGGCGCCGGAGGAGTTGCCGCCCTGTGGCGCCGCCAGGCATTTGCCGCTGAGTTGATTGCGGATCTCTCGGTGGCCATCGGTGCCCCGGTCACTCACATGGAACACCTGACAGCTCGCACCACTGCACTCCCGTTGGACGAGGGGGGCTCCTTCCTCGCGGCTCCCATCCTTGACATCCACGCATTGGCCGCTCTGCTGGGAGATGATGTTGAAGCGCCGGTCCTCGGGCTTCCCGACCGGCTTCAGCCAGAAACCCTGGGCGGATTGGAGCTGGAAGGGAGACAGGACGACCGCATCCTGGCTCTTGGAGCCGCCAACGGTCAGTACATGAGGGCTGTCCTTGAGCGTGATGGCGAGAGGCGGTTCCTCGGCTCGCGCCGTGGTGCCCAGGCCCAAGGTCGTCGTGGCAATCATGAACATGGACATCATTCGCGTCATCGTGGATTCCTTCGTGGGGATGATGGGAAATGCTGTAAGGGAATGGAGCTCGAACGTCGGTTCTGTGACGCTCAGGAGTCTCCGCCGCCTGACTGATTGGATTTGGGCGCACGGATCTGGCCGATGAGCACCGTGGTGGCACCTTTCACGATGCGCCCGCCGTGCTGCGTGGGGTCTCCCATCCGGGCCGCCGGTTTGCCCCCGATGAGGACTGTCGTCTCTCCTTCCTGGATCGTGTCTGTCGGCCCGATGCAGGCGAGCGGGTCTCCCTTCCGTGCGGCGGGCAGGCCTCCGATGAGCACGGTGAGCTCTCCTGCCAGGACGGGGCCTCCGACGTGTGGAAGCGGCCCGATCTTCGGACAGGTATGATTATCGTCGAATCGCGCGGCTGGAAGCATGGCTAGGGTTTCCTCGGGTGTGCTCCGCTGCCGGACATCGCCCGGAGTTCCATTCCCGGACTGTTGAGGTTCACCAGCTTGCCGTTGATGACGACGCCGCCCTGATCAATGGTGATGAACTGGGAGCTGAGCAGTCCACCCGGCCCCTTCAGGGTGAGCCCACTCGTGGCCTCGATGATGATCCTGTCTGCCTTCAGGTGGATCTCCCTGCCTGCTTCCAGGGCGTGATTCCCGCCCACCGTCACCTGCGAATCCCCGCCGACAGTGAGCGATTGCCCGCCCTGGTTGACGGACACGATCTGGTCGCCCTGCTTGATCTCCAGTGTGTCGTCGTTCTCCACCTCGCGCACGCTGTCGTGCTCCACCGTGACCTTCATGTCCCGGCGGGCATGCAGGGAGAGCTCCTCCGCGCCCTTCTTGTCCTCGAAACGCAGCTCATTGGGCTCGCCCTCGCCGGAAGGCCTGCCGCGCACCGTGCTCCGGGTTTGCTCGGCGGACAGGGAAAACGGCACCTGCTGCTCCCGGTTATGGACCGAGCCGGTGATGACGGGCCGATCCGGATCCCCATCCATGAACGTGACGAGCACCTCCTGTCCAATGTGGGGGAGGAAGAAGTTGCCCCAACCGTTACCAGCCCGGCCATGGGCCACCCGTATCCAACACGAGTTGCGGTGCTCGCGGTCCCAGGGGAAGCACACCTTCACCCGGCCATAGCGGTCCGTGCAGATCTCCTCGTTGCCCGGATCTCCCACGACCCGGGCGCTCTGGACGCCGTTGACCAGGGGCCGCGGTGTGACCACGGGCGGGCAGAAGGGCGTGGAGGCGGGGAAGGCCTCGAAGGTGTTGGTGTACTGCTCCACCGTGGCCTCGTGGGACACCGAGCGCAGGACGTAGTCCCCGTTGATGTCTTCCCGGGGGTGCTCGGCCAGGGTGAAGCGGTGGCCGGAGGTGAACCCGCGCACCCGGCTCTGGCCCCGCAGCGTGTGGGCCCGCACCTCATGGGATTCCATGCGCATCTGGTCGCGCTGTGCGCCCACCGCATTCTGGTTGAAGCGTCCGGGGAATTCGTACCGCGCGAGTCTCGCCCCCGAGGGGCCGGTCACCTTCGGGGGCAGGGGGCGCGAGGGGATCTCGAAATCGTAGTCCCCCATGGAAATGGCCTCCGGCACCATCTGCTGCTCCACCTCGCAGCTGGTGATGGAATCGTCCGCCCTCACCGAGGGCAGGTGTCCCTCCACCTTCGCTACGCCCGGGCCGGGGCAGGGTACATGGGCGTCCGGGTCATCGGCCAGTACCAGCCTGTGCTGCGCCTCCGAGTGCTCGAAGAAGTAGAAGATGCCTTCGTCCTCCATGAGCCGCGAGACGAAGTCGAAGGTGGACTCCTGATGCTGCACGCAGTACTCGCGCTTCGCATAGGACTCCTGGAGCTCCATCCGCACGTCGATGTCGTGCTCGGAGAAGAGCTGCTCGAGAATCTCCGGCACCGTCATCTCCTGGAAGATGCGGCTGTCGAGGGTGAGGGTGAGCAGCCAGAGCCGGGGGCGCAGCTCGGCCGTGTAGCAGGTGAAGTCCGCGAAGGTGCCAGCCTGGACGAAGCGGGTCACCACCCCGTGGAGGTAGCGCTCGGTGTCTCCGGGCCGCAGTACCAGGGAGATGGTGGCGTCCTGGCCCACCACCTGGAAGAAGTCCACGTCCGGCCGCTCGGAGCGCAGCTCCAGGGTGAAGTGGAAGGGCTGGGAGAGGGCCTCCTCGCCTTGGAAGCCTTGCAACCACAGCACGTCCTTGCCCAGTGGCGTGGTGACGGAGAGATAGACATTGTCCTGGGTGAAATCCGTTCTCATGTTTCAACTTCCTCCTCGGTCCGCGTGCGCATGTGGCGTGGCGAGAGCGCCACCGTCTGGGGTCCTCGGTGTCCGGGCCTGGCGCGCAGCCACGTTGTCCACCCCAGACGCGGGCCACCGTGGGTGCGCAGGGGCTGTTCCTGGATGTCCTCGGGGCGTGGCTTCAAGACGAGCCCCACGTCCGGAATCGGGCCCAGCGCGAAACGGGTGAGCGAGCGCAGCTTGCTCAGCCCCGGGCTTCCGGGCAGCAGGTCCAGGTAGCGGCGCCAGGAGAGGGGCCCGAGCTCCAACTCCAGGCCCGCCTGTGAATGCCAGGCACGCGTGCCGAGCACCGCTCCCTGTCCGAGCCGCTGGTTTTGCCCGAGGGCGCCCAGGCGCGTTGTCTGCTCCTCACCCAGCTCCAGCCAGGCGCCCCGAGGCAGCCGTGGGCGTACTTCCACGCCAAGCCAGTCCGTGAGCATCGCCTCCAGGGCTCCCGAGGACATGGGCCGGCGTATCAGCAGCCCCGCGTAGCGCAGCAGCACCCGGTCCTCTACCTCCAACCGGTTGCGCAGGCGCGGGGTGCCCAGCCCCAGCAGGGCATACAGGTAGCGGGTCACCGCGTACTGCTCGGGCGGGCCCTCCTCCAGCCACACCCGGCGGAGCTGGCGCCCCCGGTAGAACAGCGACAGCAACCGGTGGTGGAAGATGTCCAGGAAGTCGCGCGTGGCCTTGCCTCCCGAGCCTGAGCGCACGCGGTTCACGAGCTGCTGGGAGTAGGGGCTCGGCAAGGGCCCCAGCGCCCCGCCCAGCGCGAAGAAGGCCGCCGTCAACTCGGGCATGCCTTGGCCTGCTTCCCCCTCCTTTGCTTCGGGCCGCTTCACCTCGACGAGGTCGCTGGCTGGGAAGGCCATGCTCATCGCGGCGCGCAGGCGCACGGGCTCTGGCTGGGGCGGCGGGTCTCGGCCCTCGCGTTCCCGATGTTCGAGCAGCTTCAGCAGGCGCATGGCCTGGAAGAAGTCGAAGCGGTAGCCGGACGCGAAGAGCTCGTCTTCTACAGAAGGGGCTGATCGCCAGCCATGGGCGGCCATGTCTTCCACACTCCCTCTCGCTGCTCGCGTTTCGCCACGAGCCGCGTGAATGACTCCACGGATGCATACAGACCGAAGAAGTGACTGAGCACCGCCCCCAGGAGCAGGGCACTGCCTCCCAGGTAGCGCGACTTGTCGAAGGTGAGGGTGAGCTCCAGTCCCCGGCAGAGGCCTCGCCAGTCCGGACTTCCGCGCAGGCGTGCCACTGCCGGGCGGCAGGCCAGGCCCGTCAGTCCCTGGAGTTGCTTCTCACTGAGCTCGCCATCGGAGAAGTCATGCAGCCGCAGCAACTCCCGGAGCGCCTCCAGGGCTTGTGGCCCCTCGGTGAGCGAGAGGTGGTTGAGCGACAGCACCGAGACGAGCTGCCAGAGAGAGGCGCCCCGCGTGGGAGGCTGGCGCGGGGCCGTGGGGCGGCGCAGCAGCTTGAGGGTGCCCGCCGGAGCGCGCTCCTCCACCTGGAGCTTCGTTCCCGCCTCGAGCCGCAAGGGCAGTGCTCCATTGGTGCACAGCGTGTGCGCGTGGAGCGTCTGGTCCGCGGGCAGCTTCGGATTGAAGTCCAGGTCCACGAAGGACAGCAGCACCCGCGAGTTCCGCTCGTCACCGTCCAAGGCGGGCTGGCGCCGCGCATACCAGAAGGCCCGTGGCTCGTGCTCCTCCCGGTGGCGCCAGGCGAAGAGGGGCTCCACCACCCGCGAATGATCCTCCGCCTGGGCCGAGGCGCTGACGGAGAGGATGGAGTGCAGCTCCACCTCCTGCTGGCGGCGATGGTCGGGAATCAGCGGGTACTCGGTGCGGCGCTGATCCAACCGCAGGGGCTCGGCCAGCTTGGGGAAGAGGTTGATGATGGGGGTGCAGCCCAGCCGGAGTGTCTCTGTCGTGAGCGGGAGGCTCATCGCGGAGTCCGAGCCCAGCAGGACGAGCACCTCGAGCTCCCGCTCGGAGGCCTGGACACACTCCCGGCTCAGCTCCACGTCGCAGAAGAGGAACTTCTCCGGGAAGGCGAAGTACTCCTGCAGCAGGCGATAGCCACGAGGGGTATGGGGTGGGGCCGGCAGCACTGCCTCCTCCGGGCCGAACCCCAGCAGCCGCAGACTGTCCGCGGGCTGGAGGCGGAGCCCAGACGGCGAGCCCTCGGGTGCGAGCGCCACTCCCCGGACCTGGCTGGTGAGCAGATCATAGAGGCGGTAGGACACCTCGGGCGGTCCGTCGAGGAAGAAGCGCAGGCGTTCGATCTTCAGATCCGACCATCGGACGCCCTTGAGCGTCCGCAGCCGCAGCCGGAGCACGGACGCCACGTCGCGCCGCTGGCGCAGCCAGGGGTAGTCGTTGGGGGAGCGCATGCTGGCTTCGGCGACCTCCAGCGGCCAGAGCGTCACCGGGTAGCAGGTGCGGAAGCGTACGGTCTGCCCCGAGCGCAGCGGCGCCAGCAGCGGGGTGTCGCGCTCGACGCGGCTGCCCGCCAGGGGCAGGCCCGCCCCGGGGTCCACCTCGAAGTGGGCGATGGCGAGCGAGGGCAGTGGCTCCAGCAGGTGGGGCGCGAGTTGGCTGAGCAGGCTGGTGCTGAGCTCGGGCAGATCGCTGTCGAAGGCGTGCTGGATGCGTGCGGTGAGGAAGGCGAACGACTCGATGAGCCGCTCCACGTGGGGGTCGCCCGACTCGGTGGGCCCGAACTGAAGCTGTTCGGCCACGTCGGGGTGGCGGCGTGCGAACTCCTTGCCGGCGCCGCGCAGCCAGGCCAATTCCTGGCGGTACACGCGGAGCAGCTCGTCCTGGCTAGCGCCCATGACTCACCTCCAGCAGGCTCCCGTCGCGATCCAGCCGCAGCGGGAGGAAGAAGGGCTCGGCCTGGGGCGCCTGAACCAGGTGGCCAGTGAGGACCACCCTGGGCGCGCCCGGCACCTGGGGTGGGGGTTGCACGGTGACCTGGAGCAGGCGAAGGCGTGGCTCGAAGGCCTTCACCGCCTGGGTGACGAGCCGCTCCAGGCGCCGGGCGTCCGCCGGCGACTCCAGGCTCAAGCTCCCCAGGTCCGGCAACCCGTAGTCCAGGGCCGAGCGCTCCTCGGGTGCCAGGGACTCGGCCTGCGCCAGGGTGAGCGTGCAACGGGTGCTCAGCACGCGGGCCACCTCGAGCCGCACCGAGGCGCGCAGCTCCTCTTCGTCCAGGGCCTCGGGTGGGCCGGCATCCTCCCCTCGGTCCAACAGCAGTCTGCTCAACAGCGGGGCGAGGACCCCGCGACTCCTCGGTGCGGCTCTCATGGGTGTTTCTCCCTGGCTCACTTGGGTTGGTTCTTCGCCAGGTCCCAGCCCGCCGTCTTGCTGCCGTTGCGCTCGTTCGACCAGGTGATGGCCGAGTAGTTGAGCGCGATCGTCTCGACGGCCGTGTCTTCCACCCCACCGGTCACGGACACCGAGCTGATGATGACGTTCTCCATCGTGTAGACGAAGAGCTTCACGGCGTCCCCCTTCTGCTCGGAGGTGTTGTTCTTGCCCGCGGGCTGCACGTAGATGGTGACGGTGGCCTTCTTGAGCTCCACTCCCTGGCTGCAGTACTGGTTGAGCTTGGGAGTCGTCTGGTCCACCCACTTCTTGATGATGAAGTCCTCGTGCTGGGTACGCCCGTGCACGCGGTTGACGTTGGAGGCCTGGCTGCTGGACAGCGGCTTGGTGACGGTGTGGCTGAAGGCAATCACTTCGATCTCATCCTTGCCCTGCCCGGAGGTGGACTCTCCCTTGAGCGCGGCGTCCTCGAACTTGAGATAGATGTTGGCTGGCATGTCTTTCTAGGACCTCTGGGTATGGAATGGGGTGGGGAGGATTCAGGGCGCGGACGGGGCGGGCAGGTCCGCCACCAGGCGGATGGAGGCCGTCAGTTCATTGAGCTGGAAGTGCGGGCGGAGGAACACCACGGCCCGGTAGGCGCCGGGACGGCCTGGCACCTCGGTGACCTCGATTCGCGCCTCGCGCAGCGGCTGGCGGGCCTTGGTGGCGAAGGACGCCTCGTCGTTGAGCTGCACGTATCTGTTGATCCACCGGTTGAGGAAGTCGGAGACCTCCTCGCGCGAGGCGAAACCGCCAATCTTGTCGCGCATCATGCCCTTGAGGTAGTGGGCGAAGCGCGAGGTGGCCAGAATGTAGGGGAGCTGTGCGGACAGCTCGGCGTTGGCGTTGGCCTCGGGCGTGTCGAAGCGCCGGGGTTTGTTGGCCGTCTGCGAGCCGAAGAAGGCCGCCTTGTTGGTGCCCTTTTCGTAGCAGAGGGCGATGAAGCCCAGGTCGTTCAATTCCTTCTCACGCCGGTCGGTGATGGCCACCTCGGTGGGGCACTTCTGGGCGAGCTCTCCCTCTCCGGTGTGGAAGGAGTGGATGGGCAGCTCCTGGACGATGCCGCCACCCTCCACCCCGCGGATGTTGGCGCACCACTGATAGAGGGCGAAGGCGTTGGTGATGCGCTGGCCCATCGCGTAGGCGGCGTTGCCCCAGAGGTACTTGCGGTGGTCTCTGCCGTCCACGTTCTCCTTGTAGTCACCCAGGCCATCCACCGGTGCCGTGTCCGGGCCGTAGGGCAGCCGCATCAGGACGTGCGGCAACACCAGCGCCACGTAGCGTGAGTCCTCCGACTGCCGGAAGCTGCGCCAGTTGGCGAGGTCCGTGCTCTCGAACTGGCGCGCCAGGTCGCGCGGGGCGCCGATGTCCGCGAAACTGTCCAGGTCGAACAACGAGGGGCTGGCCGCGGAGATGAAGGGCGCATGGGCGGCGGCGGCCACCTGGGAGATGAACTTCAGCAGGTCTGTGTCCATCGGGGTGCGGCCGAACTCGTAATCGCCCAGGAGCACTCCGTAGGGCTGCCCTCCGAAGGTGCCGTACTCCTCCTCGTAGACCTTCTTGAAGAGCGCGCTCTGGTCGAAATCAGGCGCCCGCGCCCCGTCGTCCAGCAACTCCTGCTTGCTGGCGTGCATCACCCGCAGCTTCAGGTTCGTTCCCGTCTCGCTCTCGCGCACCAGCATGTGCAGCCCCCGCCAGGAAGCCTCCAGCTTCTGGAAGTCCTTGTGGTGCAGCACCTCGTCGAGCTGGCCGCCGATCTTCTTCTCGATGTCGGAGATTTGCTCCCCGATGAGCTTCATCAAGTCCGGCTTGTCGGAGACCGCGAGGTTTGGAGCCTGCTCCACGAACTCGCCCATCAGCTCTCGGGCGCGAGCCATCTGGCCCTCGTCTCGTGCCAACCTGCCTTGTTGGATGAGGGTTGCCAGCAGTCCCTGCTCCGCCTGAGTTGCTTCATCCGCCATGTGCTTCTCTCCTGTCTGTGAATGGGTGTTTCCGGGGTCGTTACTGCTTCTGCTCTGCCTTCAGCTCGGACTCGAGGCGCTCGAGCTCGTCCTTCTTCGCCAACAAGGACTGGAGCCGCTCCATCAGCGCGTCATTGCCGTCCAGCTTGGCCATGAGGTCCACCAGCCGCTGGCGACGCTCCAGGAGCTGGCGAAGGGGCTCGATCTGTTCGATGAGCTGCTTCGGATGGAACGAGTCGATGCTTGTGAACTTCAGCTCCACTTCCATGCGGCTGTCGTTGCCGTTGAGCTTGTCCGCAACCTTCAGCACCAGCTTGGGTCCGAGCGCCTCCATCACCTTGTCGAAGTTGTCTTTGTCGATCTCCGTGAACTTGCGATCCCTCAACCGCGGGAGTTCCTCGCGCTGGCCGGCGAGATCCGCCAGGATTCCAACCACCAGCGGCAGTTCCTTCTCTTCCACGGCGTCGCCGACCTGCACGTCGTAGGTGATCTGCACGCGGGGGGGGCGGACCCGGCCCAGCTTGTGCTGAATGCTCTCGTTGAAAGGCATTGTCTTTTCTCCTTTGGGTGTGTGGGATTGTGTTGCTTGTGCTTGTTGCGCAATGTCTGGATAGAGTGGGCCGCGTGACTTTGTGAGCGGGTGCAGCTCACCTTTCCTGGTTCATGCCGAGCAGCGTGTGGATGGCCTGCACGTTGGAGTCGTCGGGCACGAGCTCGCGCAGGAGCTCATGGAGCGGCATCCGTCCCCAGGCCAGGGCGCGCTTGACCAGATAGGGCACGGGGCTGTGCGGCTCGGTGCGTAGCAGGTAGTCGGCGGCGAGTCCGAGGAGTTGATAGGCCTCGGTACGGCCTTGGATGATGTCAGTCAGCTGTTCTGGTTCCGAAAGCTCAGAAAGGGCTTCCAGTTCATCGGTGGTCCGTTCGTCCGGCGTGTCCACGGGCTCTGGCTCGGCCTCCGGTTCCTCCTCGGGTTGCTCCGTGGACGAACCGCCTCTCAACAGGGTGAGCAGTGTCTGGATGTCGCCCAAGAGGGCGCGGCTGCGACGGAGCGCCACGGAGGAGTCTCCCAGTTGCGCATCGAGCACGTGTTCCAGCGCGGAGGCGGACGCGAGCGCTTCGGTGAGCTGTTTCGAGAGCGCGGCGAGGGTGGGCGCGGACATTTGGGCCGCGGCCGCGATGAATCGCTCCCGCGTCACCGGGGGCGGGGTGGTACCTCCTGGTGTCTCATCCTCCTCGGTGTCGGTTCGCGCCCGGGTGCCCGCCTGTCTCTCCCGGAGGAGGAGCTGCTGCCAGTCGGCATAGACATACGTCACGGCACCGGGAACAGGTGGTCTGACGAGGGGCACCCTTCCGAGAGCGAGGACGAGCCTGTCATCGAGCCACTTCAGGGGCGCGAGCCGGGCCTCCGCGTCGTCGCCGTCGAGGATTGGCCACAGGGTGTCCCAGAAGCGCTCCAATAGGGCGGTGGAGAGCCGCAGCCCCCACGGCAGGCCGGCGAAGCCCCGCTGCATCAGCCAGGCCTCGGTGAGCCAGACGGAGAGCTGAAGGTCCTTGGACTCGCGCGTCAGGGCCTGCTGGCAGAGCTCGCCCACCAGCGCCCAGTCGGCCCGCTTGAGCGGGGCCTGCCACACGCCCTGGGGCAGCGAGGCGTCATCCTCGCGGCGTGCCTCGCGGATCTGTTGGTAGAGGGGCTCGTAGCGCAGGCTCCGGCCCGAGGGAGCCTCGGGGGAGATGGGTTGAAGGAGCGGCTCGAGGTCTGGCGGGGAGACGGGAGTTGCGTCCGCCATGGCTAGTTCCTCCGGTAGGTGCTGGCACCGGTGGGAGGAGGGGGAGGGGCATCATCCCAGGCCGTTCGAGGTGGGGGCGCGTCATCCCAGGTGGCGCTCCGGACTGGCTGTCGCACCTGGACGGGCTTCGGAGCGGGAGCGGGCTTCGAGGCCTGGATGGGCTTCGGGGCAGGAGTGGGCTTCGAGGTCTGAGCGGGCTTCGGAGCGGGAGCGGGCTCCGCGGGCTGGGCCGCCGCGGGTGGCGGTTGCGGGGCTGTCCTCTCCTCCCCAGGGGAACGTGAGAGCGCCCACAGCAGTCCCGGGATGAGCACCGCAAGCGCTGCGCAGAGGAGGAGCGTTCCCTGGAGCATCTTCACCACGCGCTGGTTGCCACGTGTGAGCTCGGCATCCGGACCTGCCAGCCCGCTCTCCGGGAAGACCTTGCGCTCCAGCAGGTGGGTGATGAAGAGCGGAGAGCGCTGCGTGGGGGTCCGTCTCCCGGGGACGCCCGGGGTGGCCTCCGCTTCCGGATCTCCACAGAAGTAGATGCCCCGCAGCATCGAGGGCTGCGTGTAGGGGGTGGATTGGAAGAGGACATCGAGCAGCCGCCGCAGCGGCGCGGCCATGGCGCGCAGCTCGGACGGGAGGAGGAAGCCGGTCTCCCGGTCGGAGGGATCGCCCCACCCGTCCGCGAGCAACTCCAGCTGCATCCGAGACAACTCCTGGTGGATGCTCTCGCAGGCCTCGTCCACCCAGGCCGGGGCGTAGGGCTCCTCGTGAGAGTAGGGACTGGACCAGCCGAGCATCTCGTCCCGCATGCGCGGCGGCAGGGTGCGGCAGAACGCGGCGAAGCCGGGGAGGTGGTCCGCCTGCGTGATGATGACGGAGATGGGGACGCGCACGCCCAGCTCGGCGCGCAGGGATTGCAGCCGCTCGAAGATTCCCTGGGCCTTGCGATCGAGCTTGACGTCATCCAGGGCCGTGGGTCCGGTGAGCTCGGTGGCGGGTACGGTCAGCATCAGCCCGTCGATGGGCCGCTGGCCGCGGATGCCCTTGAGGTGCTGGAGGAGAGCCTGCCATTCATCCGTTGGCACCTCGGTCATTCCGGGCATGTCCAGCACGAGGCCCTGATCGAAGAGCCAGACGCCCCAGCCCTCCGCCTCCATCTCCCTGCGAGTGGGAGAGCCATAGGGGCGGCGCAGGTTGGTGCCCGCCATGAGGGACGTCCGTCCCGAGCTCGGCTCACCCACCAGCATGATCCAGGGCACCTGGTAGCGCCTGTCTCGCTGGCGGCCGGTGGCGCCCAATCGGTGCAGGGCGGTGTCGAGGGGAGAGGGGGTGGCGTTCATCGGTGTGCCTCCGAAGGGACAGAAGTGGCTGCGGCGACGGAGGACGAGGGGACTGTTCCAGCGCGCTGCGAGGAGTGGTGGATGGAGAGGGCTCCGCTGGTGGCGAAGGTGAGGGTGAGCGCGGCGGCGATGGCGGCAACCCAGGGGCCGCGGCGCTCGGGACGCCGATCCGTCCGCTCATCCCGGGTGTGCTCGTAGGCCTGGCCCACCAGCCTGCGTGAGGACGCGTCCGGCTCGGGCGGCCGCTGGAAGGCCAGGGTGAAGAGCTGGCGCTGCATGTCCTGCAGGGCGGCCTCGGCTCCCAGTCCCCGGTAACGGCCCTGGAAGCCGAGCGCGAGCGCCATCATGTACACGGCCGCCAATTCCTCACGTGCTGGATCCCGCTCACTCAGCAGGCGTGCGACCTCCGTGAAGAAGCGATCCCCGGCGTCGTGGCTTCCAAAGAGCGCGTCTTCCAGCAGGTTCTCCCGCCACGCCTCTTGGCCGTACCAGGGGGTATGGACGAGCACCTCATCGGCGAAGGTGGCCATCACGTAGCGGCATTCCTCGAGGTGGCGCTCGAGAAGCGAGCCACGGGGCGCTCCTTCGGGGCGGGTCTGCTCTTGCACGCGATCGAGCAGTCGCCGCCGGAGCTCCTCGACGGTGGGGCCTGGCGTGAACCTGCTGTTGAAGCGGGTTGCGGTGGAGTGGAGTTGAACCTGCTGGCGCAACTGGAGGATCTCGGCGAACAGGAGTCGTGCCCTGTCGAGCAGGAGCGAGCTGGTGGAGGAGAGAGAGGGGCTGTCTGGCTTTCGCATGGGCAATCAGTTCTCCTTGCGGACGAGCAGGGTGATGTCGGAGGCGGCCTGGACCTCGCCCGGCTCGAGGGTGTTCTCGAGCAGCAGCCGTTCATCGAGACGGATGAAGGGGGTGTTGGACTCCAGGGAGAACAGGAGGGTGTGGGGTTGGGGGACCAGCCCCGGACGGCCGTCGATGAGCTCGCGGCGGGCGCCGAGCGTGCGCGTCTCGCGCATCAGTCGGTGGCGAGCATCGGAGCCGATACGGCAACTGGCCATCCACCCGAGCACCTGCTGGCGGGTGGCGCCGGGCCGGCCGCGCACCTCGAGCAGCAGCTCGCGACCCATCCAGCTTGGGAGGAAGCGCGTGGAGAATCCGCCCGCCTCGGGTTGGAGCGGGATGCGGCTATAGGTCTCGGAGACGCCCCGTTCCAGGGTGCTCTCGAGGAAGGAGAAGACTGCCTCGAAGGAGCGCCGCAGATCCTGGTGCTCATAGGCGGAGAAGGCGGGAGGGATGCGCTCCTCGCCCAGGGTGGCAAGGTGGCCGGCCAGCTCGCACAGCGCGTGATAGAGGATGAAGGGGTGGGGCCCGCCCGAGCGGAGCACAGCCTCGAAGGACGGGAGCCCTGCCACGAGCGAGCGCAGCTGTTGCCGGCTCTCGGCGACCTGCTGGGGCTCGGCGGCCCGAGCGCGGATCGACTCCATCAGCGTGGCGGCCTTCTGCCGGATGCGCAGGGAGAGCCGGTCGCACCGCTCTCCGAGCGCCGAGTCGAAGGGCACCGCCAGCAGCGGCGGCAGGTAGTCCTCTACGAAGAAGGACTCGCAGTCGCGGCGGACCTCCACCAAGGGGAGCGCGCAGTATCCGGCGGGGGGAAGGCCCGCGAACAGCTCGAGCCGTGGCTGGAGCTGGGGAATGCACAGGGGCATGACCCCGGTGCTCTCGTCGACGAGCGGCTCGCTCTCGATGGGGATGTAGCGGCTGGGGTAGGTGCCACCGCGCTGCTCGGATGCGACGGCGATGTACAGCCGTACCTGGTGCTGCCAGTCCACCCCCTTCAGTCCCGTGAGCGCGAGCTGCAACTCACGGCCCTGGCCCGCGCGGTGGGAGACGATGAGCCCATCGGGCAGAATCGCCTCCAGCTCCAGTAGCCTGAGCGTGCCCGCGAGGAGGAGTGAGTGGTCGTACTGGAGGTGGCTCACGCCCCAGTGGAAGGGCATGGCCAGCGCGAGGTGGCGGTGGAGCAGCGCTTCGTGGCGGCGGTCCTGTTGTTGAAAGTGCTGAGGGGCGAGCAACATTCCCTCGTGCCATTGGACGGCAGCGGGAAGCGCGTAAACGCGGGTCATGGATTCATTCCTCGGGCCGAAAGAACTCGGCCGCTGGGGGCTCTCACGTGGAGTGGCCCGCAACCGGAGCGGTAGACGCGGAGGTGTGAATCTGTGATGACCGGTGCGGGGCCGTATGTCGGCACACTCGCGGAATCGAGGTCGCAGCCCTCGTTCACCCGTCAGGACTGCACCGGCTCCTTCTTTCGCTGGCCGAGGGCATGTGTCCGCACGGCAGCCGAGTGCGCAGCGCCAGCCTCAGCCGTACGACGTGGGTTCAGACTCCGGACGTTCTGCCCGCAACGTCCGCCCAGCTCAGCTCGAAGCGGGCGAGGTACTTCCGCAGCCGGTCCGCGTCGTTGACGCTTTTCTTCTGTGCTCGCGACTGCGCGAAGAGGGCCCGCCCCGCGTCGGACAGCGAGCGCGCCTGACGGCACACGGCGAGCACCTCCGCGAGCTGCGCCCGATCGAACCGATCCAGCGCCTCGGCCCGCTCCTCCCCGAGCATCTCCACCACGAGCTCCACCGCCGCCGCTGCGTGCTGCTTCGGCCCGCTCTTCGCCCACGCAGCGCGCAGCCGTTCGAGCTCCTCGTCCACGCCTTCTCGAGTGATGCGTCCACCGGGCGCGAGTGTCGCCATCCGCAGCACCGCCGCGTTGAGATCTCGGAAGTTGCCGCTCCAGCGCGCCTCGGGCGAGGTGGCGAAGCGCAGGAAGTGCTCCTGTGCTTCCTTGTTCATCGTCACCCGCGTCTCGAGTGCCCGTGAGGCCTGGTCCAGCTCGTAAAGGAGGTTGGGGAGGATGTCCTCGGGCCGCTCGCACAGGGGCGGCAGCCGGAAGGTCCACAGGTTGATGCGCGCCAGCAGGTCCTCGCGGAAGCGCCCGCGCTCCACTTCGGCCTGGAGGTCCCGGTTGGTGCCCGCGATGAGCTGGAAGTCGCTCTCCGCCTCCTTGTCCGAGCCCACCGGCAGGAAGCGCTTGTCCTCGAGCGCCCGCAGCAGCATGGCCTGCTCGTCGGCGCCCAGCTCGCCAATCTCATCCAGGAAGAGCACGCCGCCGTTCGCCTGGCGCAGCAGCCCCGGCCGGTCTCCCACTGCCCCAGTGAAGGCGCCCTTCACGTGGCCGAAGAGCGCGGACATGGCTCCATCTCCGCGCAGCGTGGCGCAGTTGATGTCCACCAATGGACCGCCCACGTGCCGCCGCGTCTTCTTGAGCTGGTAGATGCGTTTGGCGAGCTGCGACTTGCCCGCCCCCGTGGGCCCGGTGAGCAGGAGCGGGGCACGCGAGCTCGTGGCCACCTGCTCTATCCGCTCGATGAGCCGGTTGAAGGCCGCGTTGTTTGTGTCGATGCCCGCCTTCAAGAAGGACAGGCCCTCTCGCTGTTCCTGCTCGAAGCGCCTCGCGAGCGTGTCGTACTTCGACAGGTCCAGGTCGATGATGGCATGGAGGCCCGGTCCTCCCCGGTCCCGTCCTCCCTGGGGCGGAGATGTCTGCACCAGCCGCCCGGGGATGTGCCGGCTCTCCACCAGGAGGAACATGGAGATCTGGGCGATATGCGTCCCGGTGGTGATGTGGACGAGGTAGTCCTCCTGCTCGGGATGGAAGGGGTAGGCCTTCGCGTAGTCGAGCAGTGCGCCGTACGTCTCCTCCAGGTCCCACGGGTTGCGGATGTTCAGCTCCGTCAGGCGCACCTGCGTCTCCGGTGACACCTGGGCAAGGTCCTCCATCACCGTTTGGACGAGCTCGGCATGTCCCGGCAGCGAGAGCAGTTCCAACCGGTGCACGACCAGGTCCTCCTGCTGACACAACCCCACAGTGGGGCGCCACTTGTCCCACCGCTTGGGCCCCCGCCCCGTGTCCAGCGATGTGCCCAGCATCCCGAGCACCACCGTCTCGCGCGTCCGCGTCTTCGCCATACAGATAGGACTTTATCCCAAAGGATAGGAAACAGGCGAGGGGAGTAATGCCCTCCCTCGGAAAGAGGTTGGCACGCGCCCTGCTCTACCTCCTCGCGTGCCCGGGACGGACTCCCGGGCGAACGGACTGAAGGAGACGGTCATGCAGACGCAGCGCAGCTACGAGGTTCTGTCGAACGAGGCGGGTGGTGTTCCCATCAAGGCGTGGACGGTGGGCGTGCCGTTCGAGGACGAGGCGAAGAAGCAGCTGCGCGCGATGGCGTCCCTGCCGTTCGTCCACAAGTGGGTCGCCGTGATGCCGGACGTGCACCGCGGGTTCGGCGCGACGGTGGGGAGCGTGGTGGCGACGGCGGGCGCGGTGATTCCGGCCGCGGTGGGCGTGGACATCGGCTGCGGGATGATCGCCGTGCGCACGACGCTGCGCGCGGAGCAGCTCCCGGACTCGCTCGGGAAGGTGCGCTCGGCCATCGAGAAGGCGGTGCCGCACGGCCGTACCGACAACGGCGGCCGGAACGATCGTGGCGCGTGGCAGGACTCGCCCGCCATGCACCGTGAGGCCTGGGCCCGCCTGAAGCCCGGCTACGACACCATCCTGGCGAAGCACCCGCGCCTGGGCCGTGGCCCGGACCTGGGGCACCTCGGCACGCTGGGGACGGGGAACCACTTCATCGAGGTGTGCCTGGATGAGGCCGGCCAGGTGTGGCTGATGCTGCACAGCGGTTCGCGCGGGGTGGGGAACCGGATCGGGAGCCACTTCATCGAGCTGGCGAAGGAGGACATGCGCCGCTTCTTCATCCACTTGCCGGAGGCGGACCTGGCGTACCTGCCCGAGGGGACGGAGTACTTCGAGGACTACCTGCACGCGGTGAGCTGGGCGCAGGAGTACGCGGCGACGAACCGGGAGCTGATGCTGCGCTCGGTGGTGGAGGCGCTGAAGGCGAGCGGTGAGCTGCCGGAGTTCGAGCTGACCGAGGCGGCGGTGAACTGCCACCACAACTACGTGTCGCGCGAGCACCACTACGGGAAGAACGTATTCGTGACGCGCAAGGGGGCGGTGCGGGCGCGCGAGGGGGACCTCGGGATCATCCCCGGCAGCATGGGGGCGCGCTCGTACATCGTGCGAGGGAAGGGGAACGCGGAGTCCTTCCACTCGTGCAGCCACGGTGCGGGCCGGGTGATGTCGCGTGAGGCGGCGAAGCGGCGCTTCACGCTGGAGGACCACGCGAAGGCGACGGCGGGCATCGAGTGCCGCAAGGACGCGGAGGTCATCGACGAGACGCCCGGTGCGTACAAGCCGATCGACGCGGTGATGACGGCGCAGGCGGACCTGGTGGATGTGGTCCACACGTTGCGTCAGGTGGTGTGCGTGAAGGGCTGAAGGCCGTGCACGAGAGGAGCGCCTGACTCGGGAGGGACACATGAGGGGATAGAGACATCGAGATGCCCGCTCTCTCCGAGACTTCGGTCGCTAGGATGAGGGAGCGGGCATCGCTACGTGCGGGCAGTCCCTGTCGCGCAGTATCCTCCGTGCTTCTCTCCCTCCACCTCCTCTCCCTCTCCCCTCGGGAGAGGGTCGGGGTGAGGGTATCGGGGCCATGGGTTGGCAAAGTGTCTGTGGGAGTTCTGAAATGATTCGCATCGATGGTTCGAAGGGAGAGGGAGGGGGACAGGTGCTGCGCACGTCGCTGGCGCTGTCGCTGGTGACGGGGACGCCCTTCCAGATGGTGAATATCCGAGCGGGACGCTCGAAGCCGGGGCTGCTGCGCCAGCACCTGACGGCGGTGAAGGCGGCGGCGGCGGTGGGGGACGCGGACCTGGAGGGGGCGGAGCTGCACTCGAAGGAGCTGACGTTCCGGCCGAGGAGCCTGAAGTCGGGGGACTACCACTTCGCGGTGGGGACGGCGGGGAGCGCCACGCTGGTGCTGCAGACGGTGCTGCCGGCGCTGCTGGGGGCGAGCGGGACGTCGACGCTGGTGCTCGAGGGAGGGACGCACAACCCGGCGGCGCCGCCGTTCGACTTCCTGACGAAGGCGTACCTGCCGCTGGTGCGGCGGATGGGACCGGGCGTGGAGGCCACGCTGGAGAAGCACGGGTTCTTCCCGGCGGGAGGAGGAAAGTTCGAGGTGATGGTGCAGCCCGCGCCGCTGAAGCCCTTGCACCTGATGGAGCGGGGGAACGTGGTACGGCGGCAGGCGACGGCGGTGATCGCGCAGGTGCCGTACGACGTGGCGAAGCGGGAACTGGAGACGGTGGGGCGGAAGCTCGGATTGCTCGAGGACGAGCGGCGGGTGGAGGAGCTGAAGAGCTCGGCGGGGCCGGGGAACGTGGTGTGCCTGGAGGTCGAGAGCGAGCACGTCACCGAGGTGTTCACCGGGTTCGGGGAGCGGGGCGTGCGAGCAGAGGACATCGCCGGGTCCGTGGCGGAGGAGGCACAGGTCTACCTGGAGGCCGGTGTGCCCGTGGGGCACCACCTGTGTGATCAGCTCATGCTGTTGCTCGCGCTGGCCCGTGGGGGCTCGTTCCGGACCCTGCCGCTCGATGGGCATGCCCAGACGCAGATCGAGACGTTCGCGCACTTCCTGGATGTGAAGGTGTCCGTCGAGGAAGTGTCACCGCAGGTGAGAGAGATTGCGGTGCAGTGAAGTCTTCTTCGAGGAGAGGCGAGCCACGCCTGTTAGCTGAGCAGGTGTGGAGCTACTCGTCCTCCCTTTCGGTCTTCGCTGCTGCATCCTGGGCTTTCTCCTGCTCGGCAGCCCTCTTCATCTCTTCCCACTTCGCCAGGGCGGATGCCACATGGTGGAGTGTGTGGCGCTTCAGCCTCTTGTGATGCACCGCGAAGTAGTACTCCCCGGCGATTGACGCGAAGTCGAAGGGAGTCGCTGGATGGTCCTTCAGCCACGCTTCTGCTTCTGCACGGGTCTCAAAGGATGGCGCTGTGGGAGGTATTCCTCTTGCGGCAAGTTCTCCGATATATTGCTCGATGATGTAGTCGCGGTACATGAAGCGAGTGTTGTCTTCGCGAGAATAAACGGCCTGATAGTACTCGTCGCCAATGAGTATGTTCGCCGGACTGGGTGGTTCCGCGGGGCCCTTCAGCCATGCCTCCGCCTCATCGCGCGTCGTGAAATGAGCGATGGCGAGCGGAGCATAGTCCAGGCGATTGTTGATGTAGTCCTCGCAAGCATCGAGTTGCCCGGTGTCGGCGATGAAGTTGACCAGATGGACGAGGACGCTCGCGGATTGATGCTGTTCGGGATCCGTCGTCTCGGCATAAGCCTTCAGGAGAAGTTCCACGCTCCTTTGCGAGGTCGCCGCATCTTGATGCGCCGCGAGGGCATTGCTCATGTAGGGACGTGATGTGGGGGGGAGTCCCTTGAGGTAGTCTTCAAACAGATAGACTTGGCCGGTTGCGTAGATGAAGTCCCTGTACACGTTCATCTGTGCCCAGAGCCGCTGTTCTTCTTTTCTGTTTTCGAAGCCTGCATTGCGCCATCGGGATGCGGCGAATTGCCCAGCGCCTATGAGAGAATCATAGATGCTCAACGGGTGGCCTCCGCGATGGTGGGGGCGGGGAATCCGGAGGGGAGCTCCGCGAAAAACACGAGCGGAATCAGGATGAGAGCACCTCCGCTCGAAGCGGCGACTACGGCAACGAAGGCGACTCCTGTGATGATGATGACGGAGCCTGCGAGAAGCTCGTCACGGTGGGTTTTTATCCAATCAACTGCGGGCTCAATCGCATGGAACTCCGCAGCATATTCTTCAGCCCAGCTGCCCCTCCCTTTGTTGCACAGAACTGCTTGGTCCATGCAATACCTCGGACACCACCATGTCCTGGCCTTGCGCCATGGTTGTGTTTTGACATCGTCATATTTCACGTTGCCGACCTGGACCGGCCTGCTACTCGCGAGGCAGTCCTGTTCGCACTGAGCCCGCCGGCCTTCGCAGTACTCCTTCAACCCATTCGAGGAGGCGCGCACGATTCCTCGGTTTGAGTTCATCGCGCTCAGGGTGGATTGGAGCTTCATCAAGTCGAAGTCCTTGAGCGGTTTCCAGTCGTGCGCGATCTGCCCATCCGGCATCTCCTGGACGATGAGTGCGTACCTGGCCAGATCGTGCTGGCCCGTGGGGCCCTGGGCCGCCACGAGGGGCTGGGTCACGCTACAGGAAACAAGGAGGATACCGAGGCTCAAGGCCAAGAGCTTCTGAGCGAACGTTCTGGTGTGCATGTAGGGCACTCGTCATGGTGCTCCAGGCGTTCCTCTGGCACCCGGCGAAGGGAGAGCATAGAGGGGCAGCCCCGTCCAACCACTCATGAAGGCACTCCTGGGCTCTGAAGAGGGGGGGGCCTCCGCAGAGGGGATTGCCTCCGCCCCCTCGGAGAGGGGATTCTCCCAGCCATGGAACCCAGGCAAATCAAGAGAATTGGTATGGTGGGGGGCGGTGCAATGGGGTGTGGCATCGCGCTCGAGTTCGCCACCGCCGGCCGGCAGGTGACGCTCTACAACACGCGCCCCGAGAGCAGCGCCCAGGCCCAGGTGCGCATCGAGCGCGATGCGGCACTCATGGTGGAGACGGGGCTCCTCTCCTCGGCGCAGGCCGCCGCCGCGCTCGGGCGCATCCGGCGCACCACCGTCCTCGCTGAGGCCGTCGCGGACCAGGACTTCGTCGTCGAGTCCGTCCCCGAGGACCTTGCCGTCAAGCAGCAGGTCTTCCGGGAGATGGACGGGCTCGCGTCGCCGGGCACCATCCTCGCCACCAACACCACGGCCCTCAGCGTCACCGCGATCGCCCGGGACTGTTCCCGGCCCGAGCGCGTCCTCTCCGCTCACTACTACCTGCCCGCGCACCTCATCCCCCTCGTGGATGTCGTCCCCGGCGAGAAGACGTCCCCGGACGTCGTCGAGGCCACCCGGCTCCTGCTCGAAGAGGTGGGCAAGGCCCCGGTGGTATTCCAAAGGGATGTGCCGGGCACCGTGGGCCCCCGCCTGCAGCAGGCGTTGATCGCCGAGGCCCTCCGCCTCGTCCAGGAGGGCGTGGCCACCCCGGAGATGGTGGACCGGGCCATCACCTACGGCATGGGGCGGCGCCTCGGCGTCACCGGCGTCTTCGACCGGTTGGATCTCGTCGGGCTGGATCTCCTGGCGGCCATCATGCGTGGCTCCGGCCGGCCGGTGCCCCCAGTCATCGCGCAGAAGGTCGAGCGGGGGGAGCTCGGGCTCAAGTCGGGGCAGGGGTTCTATTCGTGGACGCCCGAGGCCACCACCGCCTTCGAGGAGCGTGTGGCTCGCCACCTCATCTCTCAACTCCGTGAGGAGCGAGCCGCGGGCCGGCTACGCACTCCGTGTCAGGAGACGGAGCCGTGACTCCCGACACCGTGCTCCTGGACCTGGCGGTGCTCGCCGACTTCTTCGGCGACTCGGTGCGCGAGTACGAGTCGTGTACCCCCGAGCTCCCGCCTCGCTGCTGGGCCATCCTGCTCGGGCGCTTCGTCGAGGATGC
This sequence comes from Archangium lansingense, assembly GCF_026626635.1. Classification (GTDB taxonomy): domain Bacteria; phylum Myxococcota; class Myxococcia; order Myxococcales; family Myxococcaceae; genus Archangium; species Archangium lansingense. Next base: position 9,303,466 of record NZ_JAPNKA010000001.1, on the reverse strand, counting down.
GATGGTCGTGGAGCGCGTCCGCTTCGCGCTCAACATCCGCGAGTCCGACGGCACAGTGCTCCAGGAGTTCCAGTCCACCATCATTCCCCTCTTCGGCGCCTGCTACTCCAACGGCCGCCGCGGCTTCTGGTGCGAGCCCAAAGAGCTTCTGCTCATCACCCAGGAGGCCGAGGCCGAGGGGCTGGAGGTGCTCGGCTCCATCCACCTGCACCCGGATTGGCACCGCATCGGCCCGCCTCATGAGCGCGGGCTCCGCGTCAGCCAGGAGCCCACCCCCATGGACCGGCACCTCTTCTGTGGCTCCGGCTGGCCGCTCAACATGATCCTCTACCTGGAGCGGCGCGAGGGGCGGCTCTATCACTCGCTTGGGGCCTGGGCTCCTCCACCCGAGTCCGGCGCCAGTTGCCGTCCCCTGGCCATCCGATTCTTTGTCCACGGGCGCTGAGCTTCCGCGAACGGAACGAGAAGGTCCGCTCCTTCGTGGGGCGGGCCCCCCGTGAGCGCCGTGGTCCGGGCATGCTTTAAATAGGGCCGTGGCCGACTTCACCGAAGAGCAGATGGATGCAGCGCTCCACCGCGCCAGCCAGGAGCTGTCCTTCCCCTCCTACTACGAGGCCTGTGTCCGGCCCCTCCTGCGCAACCCCGAGGGCCATTGGCCTCGGTGCTGTGCCGGTGGCTGCGAGCCTTGTGCTCAGACCTTGATTCGGGTTGCGCTCCGCACGCTGGAGATTCTGGGCACTCCTCGGGTCACTCCCATTCCGGAGTGGTGAGCACGGGGGCGCTGTGATGCCGCGGTAGACCCTCACCCCAGCCCTCTCCCAGAGGGAGAGGGGGCATACACGGATCCAACCTGGGGTTCGTGGCACCCTCACCCCGTCCTTCTCCCGGGGGGAGAGGGGAGATTGTTGGCAGGGGAGGGGATGGGGGCTGCTTCGTTCTACCGCTTCAGAACAGGCGCACTCCCAGACCCAGGCGCACCCCGTAGCCCAGCCGCGTCTGCGTCACTCCCCGCAACTCCTTGAACACGTCTACCCCCAGCTCTCCTACCGCTGACAGCGACAGGTCCTCGCCCAGGTAGATCTCCGCTCCTCCTCCCGCCATCGGCTTCACCCGCCACGTCCCTCCTGGGCTCAGCCCCAGGTCGTACGGCACTTCCACCAGCCCCACCGCCGTCACCGTCTCCGCTACCTTCCAGCTCAGCACCACCGCCGGGTTCACCCTCAGGAACCACCCCTCCATGTTCTGCTCGTCGAAGTACTGGCTCCCTGTGTTCCCCGTCACCCCCAGCCCCAGCTCCGGCGCCAACGCCCACGCTCCGCTCGTCCACACCTGCCGCCTCGCCACTCCCTCCGCTGTTACCGCCAGCCGCAGATAGTCGAACCGCGCTCGGCCCCCGACCTCCCAGCCTCCCGTCCCCTGCCGGTACGCCGCCCCTACCTCCGGCACTCCCACCCACCCGGACACCGCCGTCGCCCCGTCTGGCAGCGCCGCCGGCGCCACCACCGCTCCGAAGTTCTCCCGCTTCTCCTCCAGCCTCACCGCTTCCGCCGTTGCTCCCTCAGGGGCCGGGGCCGTCGTCTCCTGCGCCGCCGCCATCAGCGGCGTGAGCACACACACCAGCATCAGTCGCGTCATAGGTCGCCCACTCTGGCGCCTCGCCCCCCGGCCCGTCGAGCGTTTCCTCGTCCCTCCCCCTGCCGCTTACCCAACAATTTCAAGCCTTTGGCCTTCGCTCTCGTGTTCCTCTCGGATATGACAGGGTGTACTCTCATTTCGTGGTAGTCTCTTTTCTCTGAATATCGTAGTTTTTTACTCGAAGTGGATACCCGGTCTCTCCCAGGAGCGCCGCTCCAGGAGTTCCTCATGGCCGACAGCCCGCACCGCGCCACCGTCCTCGAGCCCGCCCCTTCGTCCGTCTCCGCCGACGTCAGCCCCAGGCGTCGTTCCAACCGTTTCCGCCCTCGCGTCCTGCTCGTCGAGCCCGACAGGGATATGCGCGCCGCCCTCGCCCTGGGCCTGGTCAGCGCCGGCTTCGAGGTGCTCGCCGCCCCGGCCCTCGAGGACATCCTCGGGGAGCTGGGTGAGGGCCGCCCGTTGCCGCACCTCGTCGTCGCCCCCGCCGAGTCCAGTGCGGAGGGCATGGACGGCTTCACCTTCTGCGAGCGGCTGCGCGCCGATGCCCGCACCGAGCACCTCCCGGTGTACCTCCTCTCGCACCGCGAAGAGCCCCACCACCGCCAGCGCACCGAGGCCGTGCGCGCCGACGACTACCTCCTGCGGCCCGTCTCCCCGCAGGTCCTGGTGTCGCTCGCCCGCCTGAAGGCTGGCCGTAGCGCCTTCGCCCCCGCCTACGAGGCCCATACCGTCCGCATGCCCCTGGCCCAGGTGCTCCTCGCCCTCCTGTGTGGCTCGCGCTCCGGCCGCATCGAGCTGCGCGATAACGAGGGCTGGCTCTCCTTCCACCAGGGCCATGTGGTGGATGCCTCCTTCGAGGGTGAGCGGGGTCTGATCGCCATCCGCCGGATGCTCTTCTTCGGCTCGGGCGCCTACGCCGTCTCCTTCGCGGAGGTGCTCGCCGAGGGGAAGCTCCTGCTCAACCTGAAGATCTACGCCTCGCTGCTGCTGCCGGCCGCCGAGCGCTTCGCGGCTCTGTGCGGCCTGGGCATTCCCCTGTCTGCCCGGCTCGTCGTGGACTTCAAGCGGCTGGCGGACGTGCTCAAGTCCCTGCCCGATGACGTAGGCCAGGTCATCCGCCTCTTCGACGGTCAGCGCACCGTGCACATCGCCCTGCTGGAGTGCGGCCTGCCGGAGGTCACCACCCTGGAGGTGGTGACGCTCCTGTACGCCCAGGGGGTGTTGGTGCCGGCCAACCTCATCGCCGAGCGCGAGTCGGTGCCCCAGTCCGTTCCGCCCTTCTTCGAGCCGGTGCTGTCCCCCGAGGAAGAGGAGCCCTTCTCCGAGGCTTTCGAGACCTCGGGCCCCTCTCGGGCGGCCTGAGCCCGCTCTGGACCGGTCCCACGCCGGAGGTTAGAAGAGCCGCCATGTCCGGTCACAACCGATGGTCGAAGCTCAAGCGGTACAAGGCCGTGATGGGCGCGAGCAAGGGCAAGCTCTACAGCAAGCTCATCAAGGAGCTCACCGTCGCAGCGCGGCTGGGCGGTGGCAACCCGGACGGCAATGCCCGGTTGCGCGTGGCCATCCTCGCGGCCCGCGAGGCCAACATGCCCAACGACAACATCCAGCGCGCCATCAAGAAGGGCACGGGTGAGCTGGAGGGCGAGAGCTACGAGGAGATGGTCTACGAGGGCTATGGCCCCGGGGGCGTGGCCGTGCTCGTGGAGTGCCTCACCGACAACCGCAACCGCACCGCCAGCGACATGCGCTCCATGTTCTCCAAGGAGGGCGGCAATCTGGGGGCCGAAGGTTCGGTGAACTGGATGTTCCACAAGAAGGGCCTCATCACCGTGAAGCCCGGCCCCTCCGAGGACGAGGTGATGGAGAAGGCCATCGAAGCTGGCGCCGAGGACGTCCTCAACCAGGGCCCCGATGGTTTCGAGGTGCGCACCGCTCCGGCGGACCTGCACTCCGTGGCCGCCAGCCTGGAGCAGTCCGGTCTGAAGCTGGGCGAGCAGAAGTGGACGTACGTCCCGCAGAACACCGTCCGCATCGAGGGCGACAACGCGAAGAAGATGCTCAAGCTGATGGAGCTGCTCGAGGACAACGACGACGTGCAGCACGTGCACGCCAACTTCGAGATGGACGACGCCCTCATGGAGTCGCTCTCCGCGTAGTGGGGCAGACGGGCACATCGACAGGGGGGCGGCCCGCGCGTTATAGGGCTGGCTGAACCCCTGTTCCGTTGTCCTCGGAGAGGAATTTGCGCGTTCTAGGCATCGACCCCGGCAGCCGCTTCATGGGGTATGGCGTGGTGGAGGAGCGGCGCGGCCGGCTGGTCCACGTGGGCCATGGCGTCATCAAGGTGGACCCTGACGCCCCCCTGGAGCTGCGCCTCAAGGAGCTGCACGGCTCGCTGCTGACGGCGGTGAAGCTCTACAAGCCCCAGGCGGTGGCGGTGGAGGGCGTCTTCACCTTCCGCAACGCGCGCAGTGCGCTCATCCTCGGACATGCCCGCGGGGTGGCACTGCTGGCCGCCGCTCAGGCGGGGCTCTCCGTGCACGAGTACCCACCCGCCCGGGTGAAGCGCGCGGTGGGCGCCGGTGGTGCCGCGGACAAGGACGCGGTGGCGCGCATGGTATGTACCTTCCTCAACGTCGAAGTGTTGGATCGCGCCGATGCCAGTGATGCACTGGCGGTGGCGATCTGCCACCTCAACCATGGCCGGTCCGCCGTGCCGGTGTCGGGCGGCAAGCCCTCGAAGACGCGCCGCAAGTCGGCGCAGGCGCAGCTCGCGGACAAGCTGACGCCGTCATACCGGAGGCCGGAGGCGAGATGATCGCGGCACTGCGTGGCAACGTTCTGGAGAAGAGCCTCGAGGAGGCCACCATCGACGTGGGCGGGGTGGGCTACCGCGTGTTCTTCTCCTCGCTCACGTTGGGGCGGCTGCCCGCGGAGGGTCAGCCTGTACAGGTGCGTGTACGCACCGTGGTGCGCGAGGACGCCTTCGAGTTGTTCGGCTTCCTCAGCCGGGCCGAGGAGGAGCTGTTCCTCCTGCTCAACTCGGTGTCCCACGTGGGGCCGAGGCTCGCGCTGGCGGTGCTCTCCGGCATGGAGGTGCCGGAGCTGGTGGCCGCGCTGGGCCGGGGCGAGGTGGCGCGCCTCACCAAGATTCACGGGGTGGGGAAGAAGACCGCCGAGCGGCTCGTGCTGGAGCTCAAGGACAAGGTGAAGACGCTCCACCTGGAGCAGGTGGCCGCCCAGGCGAAGCCCGCCGTCCCCGAGTCCGGGCACATGGCGGACCTGGTCTCCGCGCTCATCAACCTCGGTTACAAGCAGCCCCAGGCGGAGAAGGCCGCGGAGTCCGCCAGCGAGCGGCTCGGTGGTGAGGTCGACTTCCAGGCCCTCTTCCGCGAGGCCCTCAAGGCGCTCCGCACCAGCGCCTGACGCGCAGCTGGGTTGCGCATGCTCCCTCTCCCTCTGGGAGAGGGCGGGGGGGGAGGGTAGTCCCCGCGTGCAGACCCTCACCCTGACCCTCTCCCAGAGGGAGAGGGGATAGGCGGGCGGCCTACCGGTTGGTGCCTCCCTCCTCACCCACCATCATGGTCGTCACCTGGTCGGAGGGCTTGGGCTTGTCCGGCTTGCTCGCCTGCTTGTCGTCGGGCTTCTTGCGCTTGGGCAGCTCGAATTTGATGAAGGGCAGGCCCTTCCGCGTCTTCGTCACGACATCCTCCACGTGTGTCCATCTTCAAGGTGTGCACGGCCCGGACCACCTATGTGTCCATTCCCGGGAGGAGTGCCTTGAGGATCGGCATCTTTGGCGCAGCGGTAGATGTGCAATGCAAGGCAGTAGCCCGCGAGGCCGCGGCGCTCGGCGCGGACACGCTGTTCATCGAGCCCGATGCGTTCGACCGGGGCTTGCCCCTGTCCATGCTCGATGGCCGGACCTTCTACCTGGGGGAGCAGGTGGACGACGTCCAGGGGTTCTACCTCCGCTACATCCCCGCTCCCTACGCTCCTTCCATGGAGCGCGATGGCGAGCTCGTCCTCTACGAGGACTGGTTCACCACCTATATGCACACGCGCGAGCGCGCTTCGTACTTCGTGGCGTGGTTGCTCCAGCTCGCCCACCGGGGCGCCACGCTGGTCAACGGCCCGCATGCTGCGAGCGTCATGCAATACAAGCCCTTCCAGCTCCATGCGCTGCGGAGCCTCGGGGCCCAGGTGCCGCGCACGCTCATCTCCAACGATCCGGCCGCCATCCGCGCCTTCCACGCCGAGGTGAAGGACGTCATCTACAAACCCATCATGGGCGGGGCCATCACCCGGGTGCTGGATGCCGAGGCGCTCGAGCGGCTGGAGGACGTCACCGCCTCGCCCGTCATCTTCCAGGAGCGCGCACCGGGGGAGGATCTGCGCATCATGCTGGTGGGCGACGAGATCGTCTCCGCGGTGTCCATCGAGACGCCCGAGCAGCACCTCGACTTCCGGGCGGACCCCGTCTACAGCGGGGGGGAGGCCTCCTACCGCGAGGTGGCGCTCCCCGAGCCCGTGCGGCGCTTCTGCCGGGAGGCGGCGCGTGCGTGCGGCCTCACCTTCGCGGGCATCGACATCAAGCGCCAGGGCGACGCGTGGGTGTTCCTGGAGCTCAACAGCTCACCCATCTACCTGGACGTCGAGTTGAAGCTGGGGCACCCCATCAGCCGCGCCATCGCCCGGCGCGTGGTAGAGGGGGCGCGCGGTCAGAAGTAGGTGACGGCGACCTGGGGCTCCGGCTCCACGTCCGGAACTCCTTCGCGCTTGCGCTGGCAGGCCGCGCAGCACTCGGCCCACGGGACGAGCTGCAGGCGCTCGAGGAGGATGGCATTGCCACAGTCCTCGCACTGGCCGTACTTCGTGGGGTCCGTGGCAAGCTTCTGCAGGGCCCGCTGCACTCGCGGGAGCAGCACGGGGTCTCGCTCCTCGCCCGACTCCGCCGCGTCCTGGAGCTGCTGCTGCTGCTCCTCGTCAATCGTCGACAACACCCACTCGGGCGGTTGCTGGCCCGACAGGACGTAGTGCAGCACATGGAGCTGATGCTCGGCCTCGCGGCGCTGGGCCTCTCGGCGCATGGTCACCAGCGCTGGGTTCTCCATCAGGCGCGCCAGGCGCCTCTGGACGTCCCGCCGCATCCCTGCGTCCCGGGTGATGAGGTCGATGTAGGCCTCGGGGGTGACACCCTGGGGCTGGCAGACCTGCTGGAGCACGCGCTCGAAGACGGGCTCGATACCCACCGTGGCGGCGGTGGGAATCCATCCAGTGGACGATGCCAGCGCATCGAGTGTGGAGAGGACCGTCTTGTGGATGTCCGGCCACGGGGCCGGGGGGCCTTCTTTGGAACCGATCGTCATGCCTGGGGGCATCTAATCACACGGGGCCGGGGGGGGCACACCGGCCTGGCCGTTCAGTGGGCGGGCTCCGGGGAGAGCGCCCGGGTCCGGATGTCCTTCCAGACGGGGATGAAGTCATAGGTGGGGTAGAACTCGGTGTGGAACGCACCCCATGCGGCCCGTTCGATGGCCAGGTTGACCGAGCGCAGCTTGTCGGGCGGGACGCGCAGCGTCACCACCTGGCCGATGCCCATCATGACGTACCACGACACCACCTGGCAGCCCTCGGGAGGGAACTGGCGGTGGAAGCCGGTGCGGTCGAGGTGGGCGTTGATCTCCTCGAGCGTCTTCGACTGGTCGTGGCGCAGGAAGATGGTGAGCAAGAAGGCGTCGGAGCCGGCTGCGGCCGCCGGGGCAACGGGCGGCGGGGCGGGCGTGGCGGAGGGCCCAGGTGGGGTGGGGTGGCTCGGCCGGAGCATGGCGCAGCCGGAGGCCAGCAGAACGAGCGCGGCGGCGAGCGGGGCGCGGGAATGGGACATGGCGGCGACCGTATCAAGCGGGGGATGCTCACTCCGCTTGAATCCGGGCCATGTCCGGGGCCAGATACAGGGCAGGGTGTACTGCCAGGAGGGCACAGGATGTCCGGTGCTTCGCGGTGGTGGGAGAGCGCGAGAGAGTGGGTCGGGAAGTTGCCCTCGGGGCTGTCCGGCCAGGTGACGGTGGACGTGGCCCGGAAGCGGTTGAGGCTGTCCCATGCCCGGGTGGAGGCCCTCGCGCGCAGGGCGCTGCGGGACGTGAAGGCGCTCACGGTGGGCGACTGGGTCCACCAGCCACAGGTCTATGACGTGCGGCTGGAGGTCTCCGGCTGGAAGCTGCGCGTGGACGTGGCCCTGGAGCGGCTGGAGCTCGCCTCGGGTCGCTACCACCTGACGCTGCGCACTCCGGGCCGCGTGGACCTGGAGGAGTCTCGGGCCGCCTCGGTGCTGGTGCAGGGCGTGTTGCGCCTGGGCGGGGGCAAAGCCGCGCTGCGCACCGTGCTGGATCAGGTGATGCCAGAGGGGCTGAGCTGGGACGGGCAGCGCTTCCTGGTGTCCGGAGTGCTTCCGAAGGAGGGGGCGGTGTCAGCGAGGCTCTTCGAGTCCTCTTCGCTGGCGGTGAACGCCGAGCACGACCCCGAAGGCGTGTGGCTGTCGGCCGAGGCCTGGCCGGGCCTGATGGACCTGATGCAGGCCGCGCTCAGCGTGGACCTGCCGCGCAAGCCGCCGGGGACCTGAGCGGCCCCGTGTCTCGGGAGCGGGGTGAGTTTCCCCGCCCCTTGCCGGACGGGGGCTCAGAAGCCCACGACGGTGATGCAGTCGTCCAGGCACTGCTTGATGGTCTCAGAGCAGGTCCGGCTCTTCACGCACTGGGAGCACTCCTGCGCCTGGGCCGAGAAGTCCTTGTCCTTCTTGACCTTCTCCTCGCACGAGTCCGTGCACTTCGCCACGTCGAGGCCGGAGGACACGCACTCCTGCTTCTTCTCACAAGCGACGCGACAGTCGCTCTTGCAGCCCACCAGGGACATCGCGAGGCCCAAGGCCGCCACTGCCATCACAATCCGGTTCTTCATCGACTCCTCCGATGCGGCGCATCATGCACGGAGATGGGCGCCGTGCGAAGAATCGGGAGCTCGCACCTCAGGGCCCCTTTGCTTTGCGCGGACGTTGGGGTCCTTCTCCTCGGCGAGGCGCTTCTCCAGCTCGGTCTGGGCTTTGGCCATCGCGGCGCGGGTGCGCTCGCTCACGCGCGGGCCGAGGTCAATCACCTGCTCGTCCGCGCTGGTGACGCCGAGGGACGAGGCCTCCTCCGGGTTGAACTGCGCGAGGGTTTCCAGCAGCACCTGGGCATGGGCATTGCTGCGCGCCACCCATCCCGTGTTCCCCTTCTCGGTGGAAGGACGGCGCCTCCCGTGTCCTTCGGCCCTCCGGGCCGCTGGGCTACAGTCCGCGGGCACACGCCATGACGACCGCCCTGATTCTCTCTGCCCTGCTGGCAACCGTTCCAGCGTCCTCTTATTCCGCTGCCGCGGTTCCAGGCCCTCAGGCGCTCACGACACTCTGGGAGCAGGTTCACTCGAAGGAACTCCCCCTGCCACCGTTGGTGCGCCACTCCCACGTGGAGAAGCACCTGAAGCGCCTGCATGAGAAGGCCCCCGACCTCTTCCAGCTCGAGGTGGTGGGCCACTCGGTGGAGGGGCGCGCCCTCTACCATGTCTCCCTGGGCACCGGGGCTCGGCACGTCCTGCTCTGGTCCCAGATGCACGGCGACGAGCCGACCGCCACCACGGCCCTGATCGACTTCCTCGAGTACATCCGGACGCATCGCGAGGAGCCCTGGGTCTCGCGAATCCTCTCCGAGCTCACCCTCCATGCCGTGCCGCTGCTCAACCCAGACGGCGCCGAGCGCTACCAGCGCCGCAACGCCCAGGGCATCGACATCAACCGGGATGCGCTCGCACTGCAGACCCCCGAGGCGCGGACCCTCAAGGCGCTCCGGGACAGGCTCCAGCCCTTCATCGGCTTCAACCTGCACAACCAGAGCTGGCGCTATGCGGTGGGGAGCACGGGGCGCCCGGCCTCCATCTCGCTGCTCGCGGCGGCCTTCGACGAGCCCCGGAGTGATAACCCGGGGCGGGTGCTGGCCAAGAAGGTCTGCGCGGTGATTCGCGATGCGCTGGAGCCGCTCGCGCCCGGACAGGTGGGCCGCTACGACGACTCCTTCGAGGTGCGCGCCTTCGGCGACAACATGACGCGCTGGGGCACGCCCTCCGTCCTCATCGAGACGGGCCCCTGGCCCTCGCGGACGCCGGACGCGCCTCTGGTCCAGCTCAACTTCGTCGCGCTCGCCACGGCCCTGGATGCACTCGCGAGCGGGAAGGCCGCGCAGGCGGACGTGGCGCGCTATGAGTCCATTCCGGAGAACGACAGCACGGGCCTCGTCTACCTGATGCTCAAGGGCGTGGGCCTGTTCGGCGCCGATGGTAAGCCCTTCACTGCGGACGTGGGCATCTCCGTCACCCGAGCGGTGCGCGATACCGGCAAGGGGCTCGCGATCGTCCACGTGGGCAAGGTGAACGAGCTGGGCGATCTGCGCGTCCTGGGAGCCTTGGAGACCGTGGACGGAGGCGGGCTGTTCGCCGTGCCGCTGTCCGGGCCAGCCGCCAAGGAGGGCGACACCCTCCACCTGGCGCAGCCCAAGCAGCATGCCATCCAGATGGACCAGCCCGCGGAGCTGATGCTCCTCAAGCCCCTGGAGAAGGCGTCCACCTATCGCATCGAGCGCATCATCCGTTTCGAGCGCTGAGCTGGGGACACGGCGTGCGCTCTGTCCTCCGCGCACGCCGTGGGTGCTACGAGAGACGCCTTACGGGTGCGTCTGGATGTAGATGTGCGAGGTGCACGGGTGGTCGCCGGACACCACGTCGGCGAAGTCGATCGGGTTGCCGCCCGAGTCCACCGGATAACCCGGGGTGGGAGCAGGCGCGCCCGAGGTCCACCGCGTGGCGCCACCCGTGGCCCAGTACACCGGGTAGCCGGCGCTGGGGGCAGGGGTCGAGGTGAGGGTCAGGTTGCCGGCGCAGTACGCGGGCGCACCCGGCGGGAACTCCACGGACAGATCCAGGGGGATGCCCGACCGCAGGTTGTAGTGCACGACGAACGAGGCGGTGGAGCGCACGTCCGCGTTCTTCGACCACATCGTCCCGCTCGAGGTCATCTGCGCGAAGCCCAGCTCGATTCCAGGCTCGGGGCTCGTGCCCGGCGGCGGGTTGTAGCAATCGAGGGGGATGTTGACGAACTCGATGATGGTGCAGGCCGGGCTGACGTGCTCGATGTCGGCGTTCCAGGTGCCCAGACCATCCGCGGGATCGATGGTGCTCTGACGGATGCCCGTGATGCGGAACGACGTGCCCGTGGAGTTGAACACGGGGCTCGCGCTCTGCTCGTTCCACAGGCCCGTGGTGGGGGAGAACCGCCACATGACGGTCCGGCAGGTCCCATTGAGCACGCAGGCCGGCATGGTGCCTCCGATGGAGGCGGGCACGGGCAGCTTCACGTCCATCGTTGCCCCGGTGCCCAGCGCGAGCGTGTTGCCCTGGCTGTCCACGGCCGACAGTGTCACCGCGCCCACGGTCTCGAGCGCCACCGTCTGGCCGAGTGCGTTGCGCGCGGTGAAGTCACCGGGCATCGTGGCCGGGCCGTGAGGCACGATGGAGAACGTCACTTTTCCCGAGGTGGGGAGGGCGCCCGTCGCGGTGCGGAGGGTGTTCGCGAGCAGCTCCACGCGGATGCCGGAGAGCGGATCCTGGATGACGGTGTTGACCGTGGAGTTGATCTGCTGGGTGTAAGCCTTCCCGAGGACGTGCACCAGGTTGAGCTCACCCGCCATCTTGAGCTCGTTCACCGGCCCGTAGCCGTCCTTGCGGATGTCGAGCCGGTAGCCCGTAGTCGACGCCGCCACCGAGAAGGAATACGTCCCGTTGCTGCTGGTGATGCGGTTGATGCCATTGATCGTCACGCGCGCGTTCGCGACCGGCTGGTTGTTGGCGTCCCGGACCGTGCCCGAGAAGACCGCCGACAGCGCGGCGGAGCTGGCCTGGAGGTCCTCGGTGGGAAGGGGAGCGGGGCTGCCCTCGCCACAGGCGAGGCCGAGCAGAACCGGCATCAGCAGAAATGCAGAGCGTCTCATCATCGTGTTCTCCGGGGGAGTAGATGAGAGGCCGCGACTGCACGGCTCGTACCAGCACGAGGCGAAGCCGTCTTCGGGTCGTGCCAAGAGTGAGCGGTAGCGCCCCGTTCTCGGGCATGTCGACAGCGGAGCAACGAGGCCGGCCCACATTCGTGGTCTGCACGGCTACCGGTTTGAAGGCGCTGGGGACTCCCGGCTCGCCCGGGCGAATTGACGCTGTTCCGGGTGGAAGCTAGACCTGCTAGGGCTCGCCTGCTCGGGTGCGTGGAGAGATGATGGAGACGATGGACTCACGGGATGTCGTGCCGGACAGTGTGCGGTTGCCGCTGCGTTTTGATGTTCGGCGCCTGCGGGAGGACCTGGCGCGCATTGCCCCGGAGGAATGGGTGGCCCACTTCAACACGCGCACCTACGAGGGCGAGTGGAGCGGTGTGGCGTTGCGTGCGGTGGGAGGTGTCGCTGGGCGGTTGTACCCGGACCCCGCCGCGAGCGAGCCCTTCGCGGATACACCCCTGCTGGAGCGCTGCCCCGAAGTCCGGGAAGTGCTGTCCGCCTTCGCCTGCCGGATCGAGTCGGTTCGGTTCCTCAAGCTGGCCGCCGGAGCCCGCATCCGCGAGCACCGTGACTACCGGCTCGGTTACGAGGACGGCGAGGTTCGGCTTCACGTTCCCGTGGTGACCCATGAGAGCGTGGGGTTCTTCGTGTCTGGCCAGCGCGTCCTCATGCGAGAGGGCGAGTGCTGGTACGTGAACGTGAACCAGCCGCACCGTGTGGACAACACCGGGGAGGTGGATCGTATCCACCTGGTGCTGGACTGCGTGCTCGATGACTGGTTGAGGGAGCTGTTCGCACGCGCGATGCGAGAGGCCGCCGATGCCGCGTGAGGCGTTCGAGCGCTTTCGTGCCATCGTCCTGCGCGAGCCGGAGCTGCAGGTGCGGCTCCGGGACATCCGAGACTCGGAGACCTTCTTGGAACTCGTCGTGAAGTTGGGTGAGGAGCGGGGCTGTCACTTCACCTCCGAGGAGGTGCGTGCCGTCTGGCAGGAGGCGCGTCGCGCCTGGTTCGAGCGGTGGCTATGACGCTGGATGAGACGCTGTTGGCTGAGTGGATTCCCCTCCGCGTCCACGCGCGGGAGGGCCGGTTCGTCGTGGAGTGGTGCTACCTGGGCGGCCAGCGCTTCACGGATCCCTTCTTCGACAACACGATTCAACGGCGGCTTTGCTACCCCTTCAACTGGTTGTTCCGGCACGAGACGTCCCTCGAGGAGTTGCTCGTGTTGGAGGCCCGGCGCCCCGGGCTGCGCCCCACGGGGCTCATCTTCCACATGTCGCGCTGCGGCTCGACGCTGCTGGCACAGACGCTGGCGGCCTTGCCTCGCAACGTCGTGCTCTCCGAGCCGGCGCCTGTCGACACGGTGATGCGCGCCCGTGTGGGGGCGCAGGCGCTCACCGATGAACAGCGCATCGCATGGTTGCGCGGGATGGTGGGGGCGCTCGGGCAGAAGCGCCATGCGTCCGAGCAGCACCTGTTCATCAAGTTCGATGCGTGGGCCTTGCGGCAGTGGCCGCTGATCGAACGCGCCTTCCCGGGCGTGCCATGGCTCTTCCTCTACCGCGACCCCGTGGAGGTGATGGCCTCGCATCTGCGCCACATCGGTGCCCATTTGATACCTGGGGTGCTCGAGCCCGAGTTGCTGGGGTTGAGCCCGGAGCAACTCCCGGGCCTGCCTCTCGAGGAGTATGGCGCTCGCGTCCTGGCCTCGATTTGTGAGGCTGCCTTGGGCGCCTGGGAGTCCAGGAAGGGACCCGCGCGGCTCGTGGAGTACCGCGAGCTTCCGGCATTGATTCCCTCCCTGTTCTCGGAGCTCTTCGGTCTGGAGCTCTCGGCGGAGGAACTCGCGTCGGTGCGTGAGGCCATGGGGCGGGACGCCAAGAACCCCGTCCTTCCGTTCGAGAACGATTCCGCCATGAAGCAGCGGGCGCTGACGGGTCCCGCTCGTGAGGCTGTGGAGCGATGGGTGGGGCCGCTGTACTCGCGGCTGGAGGCGGCTCGGCGCGACACGCGCCGGGTGGGTTGAGCCACGTTCAGCAGCCCGGGACCCGAGGCTCGCCAACCTCCAACGAGCGGCGACGCTGCCCTGGACGGACGGGGGGCGTTGCGCCGTCCAAGAGGCTTCCGAGCCCTGCCTGGCGTGCCAATCAGGGGAGCGCCGTACGTGCGTTGGCGTTGGGGTAGGAAGTTGGCCTTCCTCGTTACGCTGTTGTTGTCTTGCGAGATGAACATCGCCGCAGAACCCGGCATTGCACGGGAACCTCATATGGAACAAGAAATCGCAGCCCTCAAGAAGCAGGTGCAGCGGCAGGGCGTCCTCCTGCGGTGGTCTCTCGGTGGTTGGGCCCTGGGCGCATCTCTTCTGCTGATGGGTTCCGGGAAAGCGACTGAGGGACAAACCTCCCCTCAGGAATTGAAGCTGCGCCGCCTCGCCCTGGTGGATGCGAAGGGCGTCGAACGAGTCGTTCTCGAGGCCGACCGGACCGAGGTCCGCATGGACGGTCAGGTCATCAAGACCAAGACGGCTCGGCATGGACTCACCATCCACAAGTCCAATGGGGACGAGGTGGGGGGCATCGGCATTCTGGATAATGGGTACACGGCCATGGTCCTGGATGGCTACTCAGCTCATGGCGTCAGAGAGCGAGTGGGCTTCAGAGTGAGCCCGGATGGGAGCAGCAGCTTCTACGTGAACGATGCCAAGGGGCAGGCGCGCGCGTTCCTGGAGGTGGACGACAAGTCGAACACCCGCTTCAAGCTCCAGGATGACCAAGAGCACCCGCAGGTCGATGTTCTCGTTCAACCCGACGGAAAGGTTGAGTGGAAGGGAGTGAGCGCACAGGGGAAGCAGGTCGCGCCTCCTCCCAAGGGGAATTAGTACTCCAACGCGAAAGTCCGGCGGATGCGGTCGCTCGCGCGGCATCTTGATCCGCCCGAGCTGCAGCAGAGCTTCCTGGAGAGTGTGCCAGACCACGCCCGCCTCCTCACCCTGGCCGAAGGCTCCCAGGGTGAGGCATCATCCTGACGCCCAGCGGAGGCGGTGCCGATGCGTGTGGGAATTCAAGGATGGGGTTCTGAAGGGGACCTGCGCCCACTGATTGCCCTGGCGGCTCGGCTGCGCCGCGGGGGGCACGAGGTCCGGCTGGTGCTGTCGCTCATCGACGAGATGGACTACGGCCCACTGTGCCAGCGGCTCGGCGTGCCGCTACAGGTCGTCCCCGAGCGGATGCAGTACTCGCTGCGCGGCATCTGCCAGGCGTCACGGAGCGCGGACCCCTCGAAGGTGTCGCGCGAGTTGCTGGACCAGGCCTTCTTCCCCCACCTCGAGGAGATGTACGCGGCCGCGCAGGCCCTCTGTGCGAAGAGTGACGTGGTCATCGGGCTCTTCTCGTCCTGGTATGTCAAGGCAGCGTGCCTCGCGAGCGGCACGCCCTTCGTCGCGGTGCACTATTACCCCGGGCTCGTCCCGTCGCGGGAAGTGCCGCCCATTGGCTTTCCCTCGTGGCGGTGGCTCAACCGGGTGAGCTGGGCCCTGTTTGGTGCACTCATTGACCTGGGATTCCGCGCGTCGGCCGCACGGTTCTTCGCCAGCAAGGGGCTCCCCCCAGTCCGCCACGCGCTGCCCGATGTCTTGCTCTCCGAGCGGCTCAACCTGCTGGCCACGAGTCCGACCCTGTTTCCGCCAGCGCCGGATTGGGGCGCGCTCCACAGCGTGTGCGGCGAGTTCGTGCTGTCCGATGACGACGTCCCGTGGCAGCCGTCCCCCTCCCTGCGCCAGTTCCTCGAGTCGGGCGAGAAGCCGGTGCTGGCCTCGCTGGGGACGATGGAGCACCTCGCGCCCGAGCGTGCGAAGGACCTCCTCCTGGGTGCCGTGCGGCAGGCCAAGGTGCGCGCCGTCATTCAGACGAAGTCCCAAGGGGTCGAGGAAGGCCAGGACGGAGAGGTCTACTTTCTGCGCTGGGCACCTCACCGGCAGCTCGTGCCGCTCTGCCGCGCGATGGTGCTCCATGGGGGGGCCGGCACCACGCATGCAGCTCTGCGTGGCGGTGTTCCAGCGGTCACTGTCCCCTTCATCTTTGAGCAGCGGTTGTGGGGGAATCTGCTGCACCGAGCGGGTTCAGCCACAGCGCCCCTGTCGTTCTGGAAAGCGACTCCCGAGAAGCTCGCCGAGCGGATCCGCGAGGCGGCCACCTCCGAGGTGATGAGGCAACGCGCGTCCGCTCTCGCTAGCGCGTCGGCTGCCGAGGATGGGACGGGCACCGCCACGCGGCTCCTCGAGAGACTGGAGCTGCGTTGAGGGCTTGGCCAGTGATTCCAATCCGGCAACTGCATGGGGATGGGAGTTCACCTCCTGCGCTGACCGCGCATCCAACAGAGTCACCGCCTCGTCGCTCAGGTGTCAAACACCTCGTACTGGCTCGCTGCGCAGCTCCTCGACTCCAGTCTTGGGAGCGGAAGGAGGCGAAAGAATTCCTGCATGATTCCCCGCTTCGCCGGCTCTGTATCGCGGTGGTGGGCCCGTACAGCGCCTGGGCGCGCCCGAGCTGGGGGCGCGTTGTCTGCATGGTGCTGTCCATCCTTTCCCTGGTAGGGAAGGGGGCACTGCTCGGCCTCCTCAGCCTGATCGCGCTTGTCAAAGCCGGGCCCCTGTTCGGCGACAACAAGATTTCCCACAATGATGTGGAAGCCGCCTTCAAGGCTCGCACGAGTCAGGCACACGCGGGAGATGGGTTGTGACGCGGGCTCAGGCCGCTCGGCGGGCCGCAGTGGTCGGGCGGATGTCTCCGTAATTCGGCGCCGGCAGAGTAATCGTCGGCGACAGGCCCGGCGCCACCAGTGCGCTCGTCAGCAATGACGACGGGTGGAAGTTCACGAACGCCCCCTCCACCCGCGACGGGCCCGCGAAGAGCTTCTCCACCACCATCGACGAGTACTGCTCCAGCGAGCTCTCGCGGGTGTTGCCGTTGAGCACCACCTCCCAGCCCATCTGCTCGGCGAAGGCTCGCACTCCCGGAATGCTCGACTGCAGCGGCGTGTAGCTCTCCGTCGCCACGCCGTTCTCGCTCACCACGAACACTTCCCTGTCCGTTGCCACCGCCAGCGACATGTTCCCCATCGTGTGCCCCGGCGTCGACAGGATCGCCGCGCCTCGGCCCAGCCACGTGTCCCCGTCCAGCAGCACCACGCGCTCCTCTGGCACTCCGTCCGTTCCGCCCGGCACGTACCAGACCTTCTCCAGCGGATGCAGGTTCTTCACCGACTCCCACTCGGCCCGCTGGATCAGCAGCTTCGCCCTCGGGAAGTACGCCGGCTCCCCATCCCCGCCCAGCCACCGCCGCACGTCCTGCACGTGCAGGTGATCGAACGCGATGTAGTCCACGTCCGCTGGCTTCAGCCCCAGCGCCGTCAGGTGGCTCTGCACCGTTCCGAGCCGCCGCGCCATCACCTTGTCCGAGATGAAGTCGCCGTACTTCTTACGCAGCGACTTGAAGAAGGGCGTCGCCTGGCCGCGCTCGTAGTCGCTCGGGTTGAAGAGCAGGGTGCGCGTCACTCCGTCCTCCAGGTACTGCACCACCTGCATCCGGTTCGTCATCATCACGTAGGGCGCCGGAGACAGCGCCCCTCCGCTGAAGGCGAACTGCGACGGGTAGGGGAACGTGACCAGGTCGCACGTGGCCACGGCCGCCACCGCGCCACCGGCCGTGAAGGACTCACGCGCCTCCTGTGCGGCCCGGCGGAGCTTCTGCAGGCGAAGTCCGGATACCGGCTCGGCGCGGGCCTCGTTGAGGAAGGGGAGGGGACGGAAGGACGTGTTCATGGGTTCACCGTGAGCTCGAAGACGGTCTTCACCGACTGGTGGCTGGCACGTGCCAGGTTCGCCTCGATGGCCTCCTGGTAACGCGCGAGTGGGAAGGTATGTGTCACCAGCATGCTCGGATCCGGGCCCTCCCGGCGGGCGAGCAGCTCCAGCACCAGGTCGAAGGTGTGCTGGCGAACGCCCCGGAAGCTCTCTGGCCCGTACACGTAGGAGCCGAGCAGCGTCAGCTCGTTGCGCCCCACCGTTGTCCAGTCCACACGCTCGAGAATCCCCGCCGCCCCCCCCACCAGCACCACCTTCGCCAGCGAGCGCATGTAGCGCGGTGAGTCCTGTACCGAGCCCGCGCTCTCGATGCAGTCGAACGTCACCTCGTAGCCCTCCATGCGCGCCGGCGGGCCCAGGATGGGGCGGAAAGCGATTGAAGGGCTCGCTCTGGGGGCTCATCTTGAAGAAGAGCGTCCCCATGTCCGAGCCGCACAGCCCCGTCAGCAACGGCCGCAGCCGCACCCAGTCCGGCCCGGGCAGGGTAGGGGAGGCCAACTCACGCAGGGAGAGACTGCTCCCGCGCCCGTAGTGCAGCTTCGGGTACATCCCCCCCATCCCCTTGGCGAGGACGTACTTGGGGATGGAGAGGTCGAAAACGAGTCCCTTCACGGGGGCAAGCTCCCTGGGCAGGCGGGCTGGCGGCGGGCGGCCGGAATCTAGCGCCGCGAGAGGAGCCGCGACACGGGGGCCATTCTGGTAGGGTGACGGCAGAGGAACGAGGGGTATGGCGAAGGCGAAGCGGAAATCCGACGACACGCTCAATGAGGAGGCGCTCAACGACGAGGTTCGGGTCGAGGCCTCTCTGCGGCCGCGCTCTTTCGACGAGTACGTGGGGCAGAGCGCCGTCGTCGAGAAGCTCAAGGTGTACGTCCAGGCAGCCAGGAGCCGGGGCGAGGCGCTCGATCACTGTCTCTTCTCCGGCCCTCCGGGTCTGGGCAAGACGTCGCTGGCCTACATCATGGCCAACGAGCTGGGCGTGGGCATTCACGTCACCAGTGGTCCCGCGCTCGAGCGCAAGGGCGACCTGGCTGGCCTGCTCACCAACCTCAACGAGCGCGACATCCTCTTCATCGACGAGGTCCACCGCCTCAACGCCGCCATCGAGGAGTACCTCTACCCGGCCATGGAGGACTTCCGGCTCGACATCACCATCGACACGGGCCCCGCTGCCCGGGCGATGAAGATTGATCTGCCGCCCTTCACCCTCATTGGCGCCACCACCCGCACCGGCCTCCTCACGTCGCCGCTGCGCGATCGCTTCCAGATTCAGGAGCGGCTCGAGTACTACGAGCCCAAGCACCTGGAGCTGATCCTCAACCGCTCGGCGCGCATCCTCGGGGTGAAGCTGGACCGCGAGGGCTCCAAGGAGATCTCCACCCGCGCCCGCGGCACGCCCCGCATCGCCAACCGGCTGCTGCGCCGGCTGCGCGACTTCGCCCAGGTGGAGGGCGATGGCACCATCACCCAGGAGCTGGCCGCCCAGGCCCTCACCCGGCTCGGCGTGGATGCCTCCGGGTTGGACGCGATGGACCGCAAAATCCTGCTCACCATCCTCGAGAAGTTTGGTGGGGGCCCGGTGGGCGTGGAGACCATCGCCGCCGCCGTGGGCGAGCAGCGCGATACCATCGAGGACGTCTACGAGCCCTTCCTCCTCCAGGAAGGCTTCCTCCAGCGCACGCCGCGCGGCCGCACGGCCACGCACCATGCGTACAGCTATTTCAACAAGAAGGCGCCCACCTCGGGTGGGCAGGGGTCCCTCTGGTGAGCACCACCGCCACCGCCGTCCCGGCTCCTCCCATGTCCCGCGTTCCCCGTGACTTCTACGAGGAGCTCGTCCGCACCTCTCAGGGCACCCGCGCCGGCTTCCTCACCGAGCGTGAGCGCTGGCTGCGCGCCCTGCCCGTGGAGGCCCGCGAGGAGCTCCTCTTCGAGTTCGAGATGCTCCTGCGCGCCGTGGAGCGCTACGTCCAACTCCACGACAATGGCGTCATCGACGCCCAGGACAAGCCGCTCGTCACCCGCGACTTCCGCGAGGAGCTCAAGGACGTCCGCGCCACCCTCAGCCAGGCCATCCGCCTCGCCCGGCACCTGCTGGATCCCGACTCGAACCAGAAGCTCCAGTTCCGTCGCTACGTCGAGACGCAGCTCGCCGACGACAACACGCGCCGCTCTCGCATCGAGGGCGAGCTGGACCAGGAGACGCCCCAGGAGAGCCTCTTCGTCCTGCGCCAGTCCTTCGAGTCGCTGCGCAACCTCATCGACCACCTGTTGCAGCTTCCGGTGTGCGGGCTGAGCCTCTTCAACGACGTGGGCAACCTCGTCCTGCGGGAGATCGTCCTCAACCGCTACTTCCGGCCCTTCCGGCTCAACGAGTTCCGCCTGGAGTACGACCGGCTGCGCTCGGTGCGCCTGCTGACGCTGCTCTCCACGGTGCCCGTGGAGACCCGGCCCCTCTTCACCACCACCTACCTGAGCCTGTTCCGCTTGCTGCACTGTCTGGCCTACGTCAGCCAGGATGCGCAGGGCCCCATCCCCCGCCGCGTGCGTGTGGTGCTCGCCCTGGTGCGCAGCGAGGCCCTCAGCCTCGTGGGCTACCTGAAGAACGAGTTGGCTCCCAAGGCTGGTCCCAAGCCCCTTCAGGCCGCGTGCCTGCGCGCCGCCCGCGACATCGCCCGCGAGACGGAGCGCATCGCCCGCGACATCCTCGTCGAGCTGGACCGGGACCGCGCCGCCGCCGCCCGTGCCTCCTACGCTTTCACCCAGCTCTTCCAGACCCAGGTGGTGGCCCTCACCGAGGCACTCTCTCCTGGCTCCGCCACGGGCGAGGCTCCCTTCGAGCAGCTTGCCTCCCCGATGGAAGCTGCCGAGCGCCTGCGCAAGGACCTCTGGGTTTTCTCTCAGCTGTGCCGCGCCGCCGAAGGACACCTGCGTAACGACGACGTCGTCTCCGCGGAGTCCGTCATCTCCAGCATCGTGGCCTTCCTCGGCTACTTCCAGGACGGCAGCTACCAGCTCCTGCGCTACGTGGACTACGAGGCCTTCGACCGCTTCAGCGCGCTCCTCACCGAGCTCCCCTGGCCGCCCGAGGGTCCCGCTGTCCGCACTCGCCTCATCGAGGACCTGCGTGCCTTCTCCATGGTGCTGGAGAACACCTTCGCCGCCGTCAGCCGCCGCGCCCAGCTCCGGGGTTTCAACTTCGATCGGGCCGAGGCCGAGCTGCTCCGCGATCGCTTCCTCGCCGCCACCCGGTGACACAGTTGTCGTGAATCCGTCACCGTAAGTACTCCTTGTGTCACGGATTCGTTCGCCAACCGTTTGATTCCAGGCATCCGCTTGCGTTATTTGGTCGCGCAATGACGCGCCCTGACGGAGCGCGGCGTGTCGAAGTTCTGACACGTTTGTCACGGTGACGGGGTAGGTGCACAGCGAGTCGAGGGGGGGAGGGTGGCCGGCGGTTTCGGGCCCCCAGGCGAACCAGACAAAAACTCCAGTGGATTCATACACTTGGGGCTCCGAGGGGACCTCACCGGTCTTCCTCCCAGGTGGCAACCCACTGGCGTGTGGTTTGCATCGATACGCGGCGCGTCAGATGAGCATTGAACATTGACGGGCCTGTCCCTGGAGGAGCCTCCAGGGGTGGGGCAGAGCAGCACCCGCATCGATTCAGAGGCGACACCGATCATGCCTTACACCTCGTACAACCAGCGCACCCTCTCGCACCCCGTTCGTTGCCAGGGCGTGGGGCTCCATTCCGGCGCGCCGGTGAACCTCGCGTTGCTGCCGGCGCCGGTGAACCACGGCATCGTCTTCGTTCGCACGGACACGCCGCGTCCGGTCGCCATCCCCGCCCTCACTGAGTACGTGGTGGACACGTCGCTGGCCACCACCCTGGGCAAGGACGGCGTGAAGGTGAGCACGGTGGAGCACCTGATGTCGGCGCTGGCCGGCATGGGGCTGGACAACGTGCGCGTGGAGCTGGACGGGCCCGAGGTGCCCATCATGGACGGCAGCGCCGCCCCCTTCGCTTCCCTCATCGCCGAGGCCGGTGTGCGTGAGCAGGAGGAGCCCCGCCGTCTGCTCGTCATCAAGAAGACGATCTCCGTGGTGGATGGGGACAAGGAGGCGAGCTTCTCTCCCGCCAACCGCTTCCGCATCTCCTGCACCGTTGATTTCAAGCACCCGCTCATCACCGAGCAGTCCTTCGATCTGGAGTTCTCTGATCGGTGCTTCGCCCGTGAGATCTCCCGCGCGCGCACCTTCGGCTTCCTCCGGGATGTGGAGATGCTCAAGAAGATGGGCCTGGCCCGGGGCGGCTCGCTGGAGAACGCCATCGTGGTGGACGAGTTCTCCATCCTCAACCCGGACGGCCTGCGCTTCCCGGACGAGTTCGTGCGCCACAAGATTCTCGACGCCGTGGGAGACATCTCCCTGTTCGGCCACCCGGTGGTGGGCCACCTCAAGGCCTTCAAGACGGGGCACGCGCTCAACCAGAAGCTCGTGAAGGCAGTGCTGGCGGATCCTTCCAGCTACGAGATCGTCCCGGCCCGCAAGCATCTGGAGTTGCCCGAGCTGCGCCTGCCGGAGATCGGCCTCGAGCCGCTGGTGGCCTGACAACACGCAGGCCCCGGAGGGCATGAGAAATTTCTTTGCGAGTCCGGGGTTTTCTCGACTAAGGACCCGTACCCATGCTCATGCGCTCAACTTCTTCCACCATTCTGGCCGCGCTTCTCGCGGCCTCTCTCTTCTCCGGTTGCAACAAGGAGAAGGCTCCGGCGACTGCCCCCACGACGACGACCACCACCTCGGCGGAGCCCACGCCGGACACGGTCGTGGCCACCTTCGGTGACGGCCAGAAGATCACCTTCGGTGAGCTCAACGATCGCATCAAGGAGCCGCTGGCCAACCTCGAGAAGCAGAAGTACCAGCTGCGCAAGCAGGGCATTGAGGGCTTCGTGGTGGAGAAGCTCGTGCAGGCCGAGGCCAAGAAGCGCAACCTCACCGAGGAGCAGCTGATCAAGGCCGAGGTCGACGACAAGATCCCGCAGCCGCCCGAGGAAGAGCTCAAGAAGATGTACGAGGAGGCCAAGGATCGGCTGCCCCCTGGCACCACGTATGAGCAGGTCAAGCCGCAGATCGTCGACTTCCTCAGCGGCTCCAAGAAGCAGGAGCGCGCGCGCGAGTTCTTCAACGAGCTGAAGAAGACGGCCAACGTGCAGATCACCCTGCCCGAGCCGCCCAAGCCGCCGGTGGAGCGCAAGCAGGTGGCCGCCACGGGCGCCGCGAAGGGCCCGGACAGCGCGCCCATCACCATCGTGGAGTTCAGCGACTTCCAGTGCCCGTTCTGCAGCCGCGCCAACGAGACGGTGGATCAGGTGCTGAAGGCCTATCCGGACAAGATCCGCCTGGTGTTCCGCCACTTCCCGCTGGAGTTCCACCAGCAGGCGCCCAAGGCCTCCGAGGCCTCGCTGTGCGCCCAGGACCAGGGCAAGTTCTGGGAGATGCACGACAAGCTCTTCGCCAACCAGAAGGCGCTCGAGGTGCCGGCGCTCAAGGGCTACGCCAAGGAGCTGGGCCTGGACACCGGCAAGTTCGACAAGTGCCTGGACTCCGGTGAGAAGGGCTCCATCGTCCAGACCGACCTGGCCGACGGCAAGAAGGCGGGCGTCAACGGCACCCCGGCCTTCTTCATCAACGGCATCCTGATCTCCGGCGCCCAGCCCTTCGACGAGTTCAAGAGCGTCATCGACGCCGAGCTCCAGCCGAAGAAGTAGAGGAGCCATTCCGCGTGGCGTCTCGCCCCAAGGCAACGCCTCGTGTGGGGTTGAGCGGTGAGCCGGGTGTGCTCGAGCTGGAGCGCCCCCTCGCCGCCAACCTCTCCCCCGGCCGTCCCCTCGCGGCGCACTTCCATTCGCCCGAGGGGATGGTGCTGTTGCGGGAGCCCGCTGCGCTCACCGGCTTCTTCGCCGGCAGCCTCAGCTCCCTGTCCGTGGAGGAAGTGCTCGGCCACGTCCTGTCGGGCATCCGCAGCGGTCAGCTCATCTTCCAGCACGGCCTGGTCCATCGCACCGTCAGCTTCCGAGACGGGCAGCCTGTCTTCGCCGTCTCCAGCGTGCACCATGAGCGGCTCGGCGCCGTGGTGGTTCAGCTAGGGCTCGTCACTCCCGAGCAGTTGCACCAGGCCCTCGGCAAGGTGACGCCCACCCTGCGCATCGGCGCGGTGCTCACCCGCGAGGGTTTCCTCTCCGAGGCCAACCTCTACAGCGCCATGACGTACCTGGTGCGCGAGGTGGTGCTCAACCTCTTCGAGATGGCCGAGGGCAGCTTCCTCTTCCTCGAGGGGCGTCCGCCCGAGGGCGACGCGGTGAAGCTCCAGGAGCGCACCCGGGACCTCGTCCTGCAAGGCATGAAGCGCGGCGAGGTGGTGGCTCGGCTGCGCAAGCACTTCCCGGACGACACGCCCGTGGTGGCTGGCCCCGAGGCTCCACCGCTCGGTGAGGAGGCCCTCTTCGCCACGGCCGCGAACGGCACCACGCTGGGCGCGCTGCGCTCCGTCTGGGAGGGAAGCCTCTTCTCCTTCCTCACCTGGGTGGAGGAGCGCACGCGGGATGGGGCCCTCCTCGTCCAGCAGAAGAGCACCACGCCGCCCCTGCCCCGGCGCGCCTCCGGCACCTTCATGGCGGTGCCTCCTCCTCCCGTGGCTCCCATGGTGCCGCTGGGTCCCGAGGAGCGCTTCAACGCGCTGCTGGCTCAAATCCACACCGCGCTGCGCCTCGCGGGCGCCAACCCGGACCTGATGCGCGGCTTCCTCGAGTCGCCTCAGCAGGGCCTGGAGTCGGCCTACGAGGGGGTGACGCTCGGCCCCGATGGCCGGGTGGATGTGGCGCGCATCCGCCAGAACGTCTCCAGTGGTGGCGAGGCGCTGGCTCGCGCCATGACACTCGAGGCGCTCGACGCCTTCGTTTCCTACGCGCTCTTCTCCGCGCGCAACGTGCTGCCGGGCGAGATGTCCGAGCGGCTCTACCGCGGCTACCGAGAACTCCAGGAGGGACTCTCGTGACGGACGCTTCTCTCGCGCGGGCCCGGCTCGCGCTCGCCGCGGATCTCCCGTTGGAAGACGGTCTGCGCCTCTACCAGCAGGTGGCTCCCCACGTGGGCTACGCGAAGGTGGGCCTGTCGCTCTTCGTCGAGCATGGCCCTGCCGCCGTGGCCGCCTTCCAGCGTCTGGGCGCCAAGGTGTTCCTCGACCTGAAGCTGCACGACATCCCCAACACCGTGGAGCTGGCGGCCGCTCGCGCCGGGGCCCTGGGCGTGTCCCTGCTCACCGTGCACGCCGCTGGGGGCGAGGCCATGTTGAAGGCCGCCGTGAAGGGCGCTCGTGAGGGCGCCCGGTCCAAGGGGCACGAGGCTCCCCGGGTGCTCGCGGTGACGGTGCTCACCTCCATGTCCGCGGAGGATGTGGCCTCGGTGGGGCTCTCCGGCGCTCCGGAGGCGGCGGCGCTGCGGCTGGCGAAGCTGGCCGTGGGGGCGGGTGTGGACGGGCTGGTGTGCTCGCCCCGCGAGGCCGAGGCCTTTCGCCGCGAGCTTGGCCCTGCTCCCTTCCTGTGCACTCCCGGCATCCGTCCCGCGGGCGCTGCCAAGGGGGATCAGAGCCGTGCGGAGACGCCTGCCTTCGCGGTGCGTGCGGGCGCGGACCTGCTGGTGGTGGGTCGTCCCATCCACACCGCTGCTGATCCGCTGAGCGCTGCACGTTCCATCGCCGAGGAAGTTTCCACCGCCTGACAGCGGACGGTGCGGTCTCGCCATTCCCCCCTGGCCGCCCTTGACTGCCGTCCCCAGGTTGTCCCCGCAAGGCCATCCGGCCGGGGAGAACACATGGACGCAAGGCGGTTGTTGGGGTGGGGCTTGCTCGCGCTGTGCACGGCGTGCAGCGGGGCCAGGCAGGCGGTGCGTGAGCCTTCCGGGTCGGGGACGGGTGGTTCCGGAGTGGCGGCCCGCGAACAGTCCATGGACTCCGAGGATCTGGCCTCTCGACGCTACGTGGACCACGCGATGGGCTTCGAGCTCATCCAGCCCGGCGGCGACTGGCAGTTGGATCAGACGGACGAGCAGACCCCCGAGGGGCTCACCATTCCCGTCGTCCTGCGCCACCCCAGCAGCGGCGCCCAGGTGGTCTTGCAGGTGGCGCCCGCGGTGGCCTCGCCCGCTCAGTTCGCCGAGCGGTTGACGGTGGGCCTGCGCAGCCAGCCCGGCTTCGTCACCAGCGAGCCCGAGCCGTTGCCCATGTCCGACAGCGCCGTGGGCTTCTACTTCAGCGTGGGCAACAACGTGCGTGGCCGGGTGGTGGTGCGCGACGGCAGCGCCGGCCACGTCTTCATGATGCTCGCCACCTGGCCGGCCAGTGCGCCGGACGAGGTGCCGCAGGCGGTGAACGCCCTCTTCGAGAGCGTTCGCCCGCTGCCTGTCGTGCCCGAGCAGACCTGAGAGGGCTCAGCCCTTGGCCTTGCCGCCGCGCGCCGGCTTGGAGGAGGGGGCCTCGGTGGCCTCGCTCCCCTCGAGCTGGTTGGCGCGGCGCCGCACGTACTCCACCAGCGTGCGCACGCCCACGCCCGTGCCGCCCTTGCCCAGGTAGCCGCGCTCCTTGGGGCTGGTGGACGGGCCGGCGATATCCAGGTGCACCCACGGCGTGTCGCCGACGAACTCCTTGAGGAAGAGGGCCGCGTTGATGGCGCCGCCCCACCGCTCGCCGGAGTTCTTCATGTCCGCCACATCCGAGCGCAGCACGTCCTTCTGCAGCTCGCTCACCGGCAGGCGCCACATCTCCTCGCCCGCAGCGCGCGCCGCATCCAGCACGTCGTTCACCGCGCCGTCGTGCTCGCCGAAGGCGCCCACGATGTAGTTGCCCAGGGCGACGACACACGCGCCGGTGAGCGTGGCCAGGTCGATGAGCACCGCCGGCTTGTGCTCCGTGGCCCACGTCATCACGTCACCGAGCACCAGGCGGCCCTCGGCGTCCGTGTTGGTGATCTCCACCGTCTTGCCCAGGCGCGACACGAGGATGTCGCTGGGCCGGTACGAGGTGCCCGAGGGCATGTTCTCGCAGGCGCCGATGAAGGCGTGCACGGGGAAGGGCGGCTTGAGGGTGGCGATCACCTTCATGGCGCCGAGCACCGCCGCCGAGCCGGCCATGTCCGTCTTCATGTCCACCATGGAGTCCGTGGGCTTGAGCGACAGGCCGCCCGAGTCGAAGGTGATGGCCTTGCCCACCAGCGCCACCGGGGCGTTCTTCGCGTGCTTCGCGTTCTTCGGCGTGTACTCGACGTGGATGAGCTTGGGCTCGTTGTGGCTGCCCTGCGCCACGCCGAGGAACATCCCCATCTTCAGCTTCTCAATCTCCTTGCGGCTGCCGACGGAGATCTTGATGCCCGCCTCGCGCGCCATCTCCTGCGCGGCCCGGGCGAGCGCCTCGGGGTTGACGACGTTGGGGGGCTCGTTGACCAGGTCTCTCGCCCAGTTGGTGGCCTCCGCCACGCGCTGGGCGAGCGCCACCGCCTGATCGTGCTCCTTCGTCTTGTCCACGCCGCCGGGCAGGGCCAGCCGCACCGTGGTCAGCTTGGGGGCGTTCTTCTCCTCCTTGGCCGAGGACTTGTAACGCTCGAAGCGATAGGCGCCCAGCTCCAGGCCCTCCACCACGGCGCGCAGGGCGGCAAGGGTGTCCTGCGTCTCGGGCACGGAGAACACGAGCGTGCGCACCTTGAGGCGCTGGGCCGTCTTCGCGGCGCGGCCGGCCGCCAGGCGCAGCACCTCGGGGGTGTACTTGTTGCGAGAGCCCAGGCCCAGCAGCAGCACGCGCTCCGCCTCGAGCTTGCCGTGCGCATGCATGACGAAGCTCTGCTCGCCCTTGCCCTTGAAGCCCTCCTGGGTGGCGGCGGTGAGGAGCCGGCCCTCCAGCGCCTTGTCGGAACCGGCCAGCGGCGCGGGCGGCTTGTCCCCGGTCTCGCCTTCGAAGAG
Organism: Archangium lansingense; assembly: GCF_026626635.1. Taxonomy (GTDB): domain Bacteria; phylum Myxococcota; class Myxococcia; order Myxococcales; family Myxococcaceae; genus Archangium; species Archangium lansingense. Next base: position 9,275,835 of record NZ_JAPNKA010000001.1, on the reverse strand, counting down.
GGGAATCACGAGCAGCTCGCCGCTCGCGCGGGCGGCCTCGCCGGAGATGAAGCTGAAGTTCATGAGGGACACGGGCTCCTGAGAAATAGGGGGTCGCGACTGTAGCGCCGAGAATGTTTCAGGCAAGAACGGTCGAGCGATCCGTCATTGCATGGACGTCTCCATGTGGCTACGTCCGTGGCATATGCCCTCGTTGCTGCTGCATCTCACGGCGATTGAACGACTGGCCGCCAACCCAGGCGAGCTGCCCGAGGACTTCGCGCGGGCGCTGTCCGAGGACCTGGCCTATGCGCGCTTCGGCGCGGCGCTGCCGGATCTCCCCCTGTGTGAAGGCGTCCGAGGCGGGCTGCGCGCCTGCTACTCCGGGCAGGACTGGCCTCACTTCGCGCGGCTGTACCATGAGAAGGCGCCCGTGGGCATGGGCCTGAAGATGGCCGAGCTGGTGGCCGCCGGAGCGCTGGTGGGCACCGAGGCCGGGCTGGCGCTGCTGGCTGGCTACTTCACCCACCTCTCCCTGGACAGGGCGCTTCATCCACGAGTGGACAGCCTGGTGATTCGCCATCGGCGCCGGGGCGAGCACGCGCTCGTGGCCCACCGGCAGATTGAATGGACGCAGACACTCTTCTACCTGCGAGAGCTGCACGGGGTGGACCTGGTGGGCAGCCCGCGCCTGCGCTCGAAGTTCGAGGTCACCAAGAGCGCTGGCTTTCCGGTGAAGGGCATCGGCCGCGGCATCTACGAGCTGGTGCGGCTGGCCTCGCAGGAGACGCTGCAGGAAGCGCCCACCAAACAACAGGTGGACGGGTGGGCCCGGGGCCTCTACCTGGCGGGGCTCTACCTTTCCAGCCCCCTGGGTCGGATGCGGGCGCTGCCTGCCTGGTCGCAGCTCAGCTTCCAGGAGCTGTACCGCAACGACACCTTCGACTTCGCCGCCGAGGTGGAACTCGCAGTGGATCAGGCTCGCGCGGTGTTGCGCCGTCTGCTGGCGTACATGGCGCGCGGCATTTTCACTCCGCGTGCCCGTGCGCGTTTCCTCGAGGAGTTCCCCGAGGGCACCATTGGTGCATGCGCCGCGTAGGCGCGCTCTGCACGAAGAGCAACCGGCCGATCGAGCACCGAGGGTCAAGGGGAATGCCGCTATCCGATCAGCAAGGCGGCCCCTATCCTCTTCGTGGGTATGACGCTTCTCCTCCTGATATCCGCCGGTGTCCTCGCGGGCCTCACCGGCGCGCTGCTGGGTGTAGGTGGAGGGGTCATTCTCGTCCCCACCCTGGTCCTGGGCTTCAAGGTGCCGCTGGAGGATGCCGTCCCCGCGAGCCTCATGTGTGTGGTGGCCAGCTCCTGCGGCGCGGCGGCCAGCTACGTGGAGCGCCGACTCAGTGACATTCGCCTCGGGCTGACGCTGGAGCTGGCCACGGTGATGGGGGCCATCGTCGGTGGGTTGGTGGCGGCCCTGCTGGCTCCCGCGTGGGTGGCCCTGGTGTTCGGGCTCTTCACCCTCTACGTGTCGGCGCAGATGCTCCTGGCACGTGCGCCGCCGGAGCAGGGTATCGAGGAGTACGTGCCCACCAACTTCCCGCTGGGCATCTCCGGCTCCTTCGTAGCCGGGGGCCTGTCAGCGCTGCTGGGGGTGGGAGGCGGTCCTCTCAAGGTGCCCCTGATGAGCTACGGCATGGGGGTGCCCTTCAAGGTGGCCAGCGCCACCAGCAACCTCATGATCGGCGTGACGGGGGCGGCGAGCGTGGCCGCCTACGCCTGGCGCGGGCACGTGAAGCTCGCGCTGGTGGCGCCGCTGGTGGTGGGGGTGCTGGCGGGTGCCTCGGTGGGATGCAGGCTGATGCCTCGCGTCCCCACGTCGGTGTTGCGGAGGTTGTTCGCTCTGGTGCTGCTGCTGGTGGCAGTCCAGATGCTGTGGAAGGGAGGGGAGGGACTGTGGCCGAGCCTGCCGAGATGACGAGTGCACCCCCCGTGGTGACGGGGGCAATTCCCGTGAAGGTGCAGAACACCGTCCAGGTGGAGTTGCCGCGTGTGGCCCATTCCGGACAGAGGGAGACGGCACCTCCCCAGCCTCAATCAGCCTCTGCTGCCCCCGTTATTCCCGGGCGGGCGAGCACCTCAGCCCAAGTTGCGCGCGCGGAGGCGGGGGAGCAGTGGATCTCCCGGCTCCTCCGGGGTGGCGCCATGTGCAGCGGAGGGCTCTTCCTCGCCTCGCTAGCGCTGGAGTCCCTGCCTCAGTCCGAGACCGTGCACGTGGCCATCGACGTGCTGCGCAAGGGCGCGGCCTCGGCCTTGTTGGTGACGCCCGTGGTGCGGCTAGTAGTGGCCGGCACCACCCTGGGCATCCGCGGCGAGTGGAAGTACGCGCTCTATGCGGCTGGCGTACTGGGACTGCTCGCGCTGGCCGTAGGCGCGGGACTCCACGCCTGAGTCACACCCCGCGCGCGTCGAAGTGGGCCAACACCTTCCGGGCCTTGGCCACGTCGTCGGCGCGTCCCTGCTCCTCGAAGAGCGGAATCACCGCCTCGAGCTCGGCGCGCGCGGTCTTCCAGTCCTGCACGAAGGTGCACGCGATGCTCAGGTCCCACCGGGCCCGCGCCTCGTAGGCATGGTCATGCAGCTGCTCGTACAGCTCCGCCGCCTCCTTCAGGTGCGGACGCGCGGCATCGTGGTTGCCCAGCAGGCCCTCTGCCTCGCCCAGCAGCAACCGGCACAGCGCCAGCGGCTCGGGATCGCCTTCCTTCTCCAACAGGGGCAGTGCCTCCGAGAAGCGCTTGCGCGCCGCCTCGTACTCGCCCGCCTCCATGCGGATGTCGCCGATGTCCAACAGGAGCTGGGCGATGCGCGGCCCGTTCTTCGCCTGCCGGTACAGCAGCAGCGCCTCCTGGTACTTCTCCTCGGCGCCCTTGGCCTGGCCCAGCGAGCGCAGCGACTCGCCGATGGCTGCCCGGCACAGCGCCTCGTTCTCCTGATCCTTCAGCTCGTTGAAGAGGGCCGTGGCTCCGGCGATGTGCTCGATGGCACGCCGGTGATCCTCGAAGTTGGCGCTCACCACCCCCAGGCCGAAGAGCACCTGCGCCTGGCCGTGCTTGTCTCCGGCCGTCTGGAAGTGGCCCAGTGCCTCCTCGTAGTGGCGGCGGCTCTCCGCATGGTCCTCGAGCATGCCGTGCAGCTCGGCCAGGTACACCAGCCCCTTGCCGATCTCCGCCGGGTCGCCGGTGATGCGCGTCGTGGCGAGCGCGTTGCGCTGGTTCTGCAGGGCTTCTTGGATGTGGGCGCGTTCGGTGTCGGTCAGGCTCATGATCGGGGCTCAGTGCTCCTCGCCCTTGTTGCGTCGGCGCGGCTGCTTGTCCAGCGAATCCGCACGGAGCGACTCGCGGTGCTCGCCATTGCGGTGCTCGCCGCCGTTGCCGCGGCCGGCCTCGTGCACCAGCAGGGGCGAGAAGAAGCAGTCCTTCTTGGTGTATTCGTCGAAGGAGAAGGCGAAGCGGTAGCTGGCCGCCGCGCGCTGGTTGCAGTCGGTGCGCTCGCAGAAGCGGCAGGAGATGCCGCTGGGCACCGCGTCCTTGCGCAGATCCGTGGTGGGCAGTCCGTACGCCAGGTACTTCGCGTTCTCCGCGTGCGTCCCCAGGCCGATGGAGTAGGCCGTGCCGCGCACGATGGAGCCCTCGGTCGGCTGCAGCTGCACCTTCGCGAAGCAGAAGTACGAGGTGCCGTCCGGCATCATCGAGTACTGCCGGGTGATTTGAGACGGGTTGAGGAAGGCCAGGTGCACGGCCCACTTGCCGCACGAGCCACCGCCCGTGGCGAACTTGATGCCCGTGCCGCTGTAGCGCTTGGAGATGTTGCCGGCGATGTCCGAGCGCAGGAAGTGGAAGGGCAGGCCCTTGCGCTTGGGATCCGACAGGTTGCACAGCCGGTGGGCCACCGTCTCGTACGTGGTGCCGAAGAGGTTGGAGAGCAGCTCCACGTCGTAGCGCGTACGCTCCACCTCCTTGAAGAAGTCCCCGTACGGCAGCATCAGCGCGCCGGCGAAGTAGTTGGCCAGGTTCACCTTGATGAGCCGCAGCGTCTCCGCGTGCCGCGTGCGCGCCGCCCCGACGATGCGCTCCACCAGCTTCTCCCGGTCCAGCGCCATCAGGCCGATGGACGCGGCGAGCTGGAACTTGAGCGGCTGCTCGGTCAGGTCCGGCGAGAGGATCAGCTCCTGGGTCTCCGGATCGAACCGGCGCACCACCGAGGAGCCGCTGACCGCGGACTCGAAGCGCACGCGGTAGCCAAAGCGCTCCTCCAGCAGCGGCACCAGTTGCTGGCTGGTGAGCAGCCGCCCCAGCTTGAAGTCGCGCCGCAGCGCTTCGGCCTGCTCCTCCAACTCGGGGAAGTAGTTGTGATGCGTCTGGAGGAAGTCGCTCACCTCATCGAAGGGTGAGTAGTCGAAGCGCAGGCCTGGCCCGGACGCGCTGCCCGGCACCGCCTGCGTGCGCGCCTGCTCCTCGGCGTTGAGCTGCGCCAGCACGTTCTCCAACTGCGTGCGCGTGTTCTTGTAGAGGTTGAAGAGCGCCGCCACCGTGCCCGCGAGCTTCGGCTCCGCCGACAGGCTCTGCAGGGACTCCGGATCGATATCGAGGCTCTTGAGCAGCGGCTCGTCCAGCAGCTTCGCGAGCGCCTCGTCCACCCGGCCCTCGCCCAGCGTGGACATGAACTGCTCGGGGTCCTGATCGAAATACCGCAGGGCCTTCCACAGCAGCGGGAAGGGCATCACCCGCTTGCCCTTCTCGATCAGGTTCAGGTACGCCGGGGAGACCCCCAGGTCCTTGGCCGCGTCTGTCTGCTTGATGTTCCGTGCGAGCCTCAGACTGCGCAGCTTCAGGCCCACGTTCGCGTTGAGTGCGTTCTCGTTCATCTGCGCGTCCTGGAGGGGTGGTGTCACTCCAGTACCGGGTCCCTCCGACACGCCCACTGTGCGGAGGCTTTTACCGATTTGCAATAAACGTTTTCGGATGCAACCACCCCTGTCTGGCAGGGAACCCCGAGCGGCCCTGGGGGGCATCCCAACGTGTTCATCAGTGGGTAAGTGGTTGATTTTACAACGCTTGGTAGGTCGCTCTGCGACCTGTCCCACGGTACATGCCGCTGGCTGTCAAAGTTTTACCCTTGCGGTTTACTGATACCGGGGGAGCCCAAGAGGTTGGGGGTATGGCGGGAGACCCAAGGGCTGGTCGGCTGCCCGGGTGGCATGGGAGAGGTGGGCCATGCCTCCGTCCAGGCCGGGTCTCTTCCTCGTGGCAACCGCCGCCCTGTGGTGGGCGCTGTGCTCCTGTCAGCCGGTTCGTGCGCGCACGCTGGCTCCTCGCGAGGAGTCGGGTGCCCTGCGCTACCACGTCACCTACGTGCGCGAGCCCCAACACGCGCTGGAGGTGGGCCTCGTCCGCGTGGGGGAGGGGGCTCCGCTCGAGTTCCTCTTCAGCCAGCCCGGAGGTGTCGAGCAGGTGCGCGTCTTCGGCCGGGATGGTTCGGAGCGCGAACTGCCGGTGCCCGCAGATGGTCACGTGCTCGTTCCTCCGGGCACACGCTCGTTGCATTACCGCTACCCGTTGGAGGCGCGCTCGCGCGGGAGACACGCGGGCTTCTTCACTGGCATGGGCGAGGGCGACTCCTGGCATGTCGCGGGCCGGGCCTGGCTGTTGCGCCCGCGCACGGTGAGCCCGGTCTCGAGCGCGGAGCTCGTGGTGGAGGGCGTGGACGCGCTGCTGCCCTGGGAGCCGGATGAGCGCGGTGTCTATCGGCTGACGGGGGAGGATCTGGTGAACTCAGGCTTCCACGGCTTCGGCGGACGGCGGTGCACGGTGCGTCTGCCGGGCGCGGTGGTGGAGGTGGCGGTGATCGGCCGCCTGTCGCGCATGGACGACTCGGCCCTCTGTGCGTGGCTCCACCAGGCCGCCAGCGAGGTGCTGACGGTGCGGCGCTCCTTCCCGTACCCGCGCGTCACCGTGCGCCTCGTCGCGGTGCCAGGACGCGAGGACCCCGTTCCCTTCGGCATGGTGCTGTGGAGCACTCCACCGAGCATCTCGCTGCTGGTGGGCCAGGATGCAGAGCCAGCTTCCTTCACTCGGGACTGGGTGGCCGTGCACGAGATCCTCCACCTGGCGCATCCGGTCATCCTCCCGCGTGTCGCATGGCTGTCCGAGGGCCTGGCCACCTACTACACGGAGCTGGCACGGGCGCGCTCGGGCAGGCAGACCCCGGAGCGTGCGTGGATGGAGCTGCTGGCCGGCTTCGAGCGAGGACGCCGCGCCGTGGGCTCACGGACGATGGAGGACGTTGTCACTCGGGGTGACTCCTACATGGGCACGTATTGGACGGGTGCGCTCGTCGCCCTGCACCTGGACGTTGAGCTGCGCCGCGTCCCTGGCAACACGCGCGGTCTCGACGAGGTGCTCGAGCGGCTTGCTGCGTCTGGCTCCATTGCAACTTTCGATGGATTCGGTGCTGCGGTGGACTCGGTTGCCGGCCGGCCGCTCTTCCACGAGGTGCTGTCTCGCCACCTGACCCGGCCAGCTTTTGCCGAGTTGGAGCCTCTGTTAGAAGCGCTGGGCGTGGAGCGCGCGCCGGACGGAGTCGAGCTGGGAAGCACACGGGACAGCCCGCTTCGGGACGCCCTGATGGTCCCTCGGTGAGGTCCCTGTAACCGGAAAATCCGTCAGGCGTAGGACAGGGCGCGAGCTCCTCGCAGACGATCAACCCACGCAGTGAAAGGAACCACCATGAACATCAAGACCATGGCTGCCATCGTCGGTACCCTCTCCCTCGGCACGCTGGCGACCGGCTGTGCGACCGCGAAGCCCGCGGCCGCCGCCACCGAGGAGAAGGGCAGCGAGAACTCCTGCAAGGGCGACGCGGCCGCCACCAAGGAGAAGGGCGGCGAGGCTCAGTGCGGTGGCCAGAAGGCCGGCACCACCGAGGAGAAGGGTGGCGAGCACAAGTGCGGCGCCAGCGGCTGTGGCGGCGCCAAGCCGCAGTAATGAATAGCCCCTGAGGTCTCAGGGGTTGTCTTCCGGGCGGCTGGGGAGCCTCTTCCCGCCGCCCGTGTCTTTTTCCTGAGGAGCTGCCGGTGAGCTATGCGCGCAGACATGGGCTGAAGCCGCTCGGGGCGGGCATCGGGTTGCGGCGCGAGTTCTACGCGCGGCTGCCGGAGACCTCCCGCGCCCTGGACTGGGTGGAGATCATCCCCGAGAACTTCCTCACCCTGGGGGGCCGTTCGCAGCGCGCGTTGGATGCGTGTGTGGAGCGCTGGCCGGCGCTGCCGCACGGGGTGGCGTTGAACATCGGCGGGCCGGAGCCGCTCGACGAGGACTACCTCTCGCGGCTGAAGGCGCTGGTGGAGCGGGTGGACGCGCCCTTCTTCTCAGACCACCTCTGCTACTCGCGGCTGCGAGGCGCGTACCTGCATGATCTGCTGCCGCTGCCCTTCTCGGAGGAGGCGGTGGAGCACGTGGTGCCGCGGGTGCGCGAGGTGAAGGAGCGGGTGGGCCGGCCCTTCTTGCTGGAGAACCCGAGCTATTACGCGCGCATGCCGGGGGGCACCCTGGATGAGGCGGCCTTCCTGCGGCACGTGGCCGAGGAGGCGGACTGCGGCCTGCTGCTGGACGTGAACAACGTGTACGTGAACGCGCAGAACCACGGGTATGACCCGAGGGCCTTCGTGGACGCGCTGCCGCTGGAGCGGGTGGTTCAAATCCACCTGGCGGGCCACGAGCAGCAGCCGGACGTGATCATCGACACGCACGGGGCGCCGGTCTGCGACGAGGTGTGGTCGCTGTACCGCTATGTGCTGGAGCGCACGGGGCCGGTGTCGACGCTGATGGAGTGGGACCAGGACATTCCCTCGCTGGAGGCGGTGCTGGACGAGGCGGACCGAGCGCGGGCGATGCTGGCGGAGGTTGAGCTGGCCCGGGCGGTGGCGCGATGAAACCGGGACTGCGCGGCTTCTTCGACTCGATGGAGCAGTACCTCACGCGGCCGGGCCCGGACGCGCTGGATCGGCTCTACGCGGCGCACCCGGGCTGGGACGCGCCGCGCTCGCGGGTGTCGCTCTACGGGGCGATGGTGCGCCACCACGTGACGTCCACGCTGGGGAAGCTCTACCCGCTCACGCGCGCGGGCGTGGACGAGGCGCGATGGGCGGAGCTGGTGCGGGCGTACGAGGCCTCGAGTCCCTCGCGGCCCTACGAGATGAACCGCCTGGGCGAGGGCTTCCCGGGGTTCCTCGCGGACGAGGCGGTGAGGCGCGGGCTGCCGGACTTCCTGCCGGCGCTGGCGCGCTTCGAGTGGACGGACTTCGCGGTGTACGCGTCGATGGAGCCGGTGCCGGCGCGGGTGGAGCGGCTGACGGTGAACCCCACGCTGGCGGTGCTGGAGCACCCCTTCCAGCTCTGCGCGTACGTGCGGCAGCAGAAGCGGGGACCGCCGGAGCGGGGGCAGGAAATGGCGCTGCTGTGGCGCCACCCGGAGCGTCTGGTGACGATGTTCCTGGCCGCGAACGACCGCTCGCTGCTGACGTTGAAGATGGCGGTGGAGGGACTGACGCCGCCCCAGGTCGCGGAGGCGACGGGTGTGGCCGAGGCCGACATCCGCGCCGCGGTGGCGTCCTGTGTGGAGGACGGCCTCGTCCTGTCGCCTTGAGGCTTCACCGGGCGGAGACCACCGCCCGGTGAGGGCGGCTCCGGCGTGGACCGGAGCCGCCGGAGCGGGTGCCGCTACTGGAGGATGACCTGGCAGGTGTTGCCGCTCGTGCTGGCCTTGCACCTCAGACCATCGCAGCACGCGACGGTCCCGCCGCACGAGGCATTGGGGCCGGCGCACGGCGGGGTGCAGGTGCAGTTGTTGCCCTGGCAATCGCCGCCGGTGGTGTTGTCCAGGCAGCGCAGGCCGTCGCAGCAGGAGGCGGCGGTCGAGCACGGCTGGTTGGTCTCCGAGCACTGCGGGATGGCCTTGCACACGCAGGCGCCGCTCACGTCACAGGGGATGGGCGGATCCCGGTTGAGCTGCACGCACTGCAGGCCGTTGCAGCAGGTGGAGCCGCCCGAGCCGCATCCCTCGCTCTCCGTGGAGCACCCGTTGCTCACCAGGTACTGGGCCCACTGGGCGATGTGGTTGGAGGTGTCGAGCGCCTGGAAGGGCAGCGCGAAGGCCGGGTAGGAGGGGTCCCCTCCCGCGCTCACCTTGTCCGGGTCCACCGCCGCCATCCACAGCAGGGTGCTCCAGGAGTTCTCGCTCGAGGAGGACGTGGTGGGCTGGCGCAGGCCGTACTTGCGCGAGGAGGAGAACGTCACCCACATGAGCTTGCTGTTCTCGCCGTTGTTGCCGCGCGTCACGAAGGGGCTCCACTTCGGATAGCTGTTGGTCAGCTTCGTCTCGCTCTTGTCCATCACGCCGCCCCGGTTGGCATTGGTCAACTCCACCGGCGTCGCGTTGGCCTGCAGCTTCGCGGCCCACAGCATGGCGGACGGATCCGTGTCGGTGTTGCAGTTCGTGCCCGAATTGCCGGAGGGGCAGGTGGACTCGTTGAACACGAGGAACGAGTTGTCGGGCGCGATGGCCGGGTAGTAGCGGTTCACGCCAGTCTTGGACGGCACCACCGTCACCGGATCGTTCCAGCCGTCCGTCTTCGCCGTCACCATCTTGATGGCGCCCATGGCGCTGCGCTGGTTCGTTCCGGCGATGCCCATGGACATGTAGGCGATCTTCTGGCCATCCGCGCTCCAGTCGGGGTGGTTGGCGGGGTTGGTCTTCGTGCCGGTGTTGGGGATGTCCCCTTCGATGGCCGCGGTGTCGCCGTTGAAGATCCTCAGGTTGTAGCTGGTGGCGTTGTCGTCGGCGTAGGTGCCGACGAACTTCGTGCCCTCCGGGTTCCAGGACTCGAAGTTGCTCAGCTTGGTGCCACTCTGGGCCAGGTTGACCTTGTCCGTGGCGGAGTTGAAGGTGGACAGGTCCACCAGGGCCAGCCGGCCGTCGTTCTGGCCATTGACCTCGGCCACCAGCTTCTTGCCGTTGCGGCTCAGCGCATGGCAGCCCACGCAGTTCACGCCGGTGTTGATGTTGCTGGCCCTGAGCACGGAGGTGGCGCTCTGGGCGCCGGTACCGGCGAAGTCATAGCGCATCACGCCGGTGCCACCGGACGTCGTCCAGTAGTAGAGGGCGCCCTTGATCTCTGCGCGGGCGAACTGGATGGAGATGGGATCGGAGACGCCCACCTTGCCGGTGCCCGTGTCGTCCGTGGCGCGCAGGATGAGCCGCACCGGCAGGCCGCCGCGGTTGCTCTCGGCCAGGAAGCTCCACACCTTCGCCTCGGGCGTGTAGATGCAGCCGCGCTGACCCGACGGCACCGTGCCCGCGGCCGGAGTGAAGCCGCTCGGCAGGTAGCAGCGCAGGTAGACGCGCACGTTGGTGATGGTGTTGGAGAACTGGAGCTCGAACAGCGTGTTGGTGCTGGGCCCCGACAGGAAGTGGATCTCCAGCTGTCCCAGGTTGGGCGGCACCATGACGCCGTGGTTGGGGTAGACGAGCTGCGGCTTGAGCGCGGCATCCACCGCACCATTGAACCGCGTGTCCGGGTCGGCGGGCACGGTGGGGGTGCCGCTGGGGCCCGAGGAGTCCGGCACCTTCTGATCCAGCTTCACCGTGAGCTCGGTGGAGCCGGACGTGGTGCCAATCCGGGCGCGCACGGGGCTGACGCCGCCGACGGTGGCGCTCGAGGTGAAGTTCGCCCCGACGAAGGCGCCCAGGCGCGTGTCGTCGATGCTGAAGGTGGCCTGGCTCGTCACGTCCTCGGTGAACCCGTTCGCGTAGGTACCGGTGACGGTGAAGCGCTGGGACACACCCGTGCTGCCCGTGACGGTGAGGATCGGTTTGTTGGGGTTGAGGGTCAGCGTGCTCAGCGTGGAGCCGCCACTGCCGCCACCATCGGGATCGCCGCCTCCGTCCGTTCCGCCACCGCCACCGTCGCCGCCGCCGTCCTGCCCGCCATTCAGCCCGCCGTCCGCGGTGTTACCGCCGTCGGGACCGCCGGAGGGGGGTTCGCCGCAGTCACAAGCGGATAGCGCCGTCACTACGAGCAGGGTGCCGAGGAGCCAGGTTTTCTTACTCATGGCCCGCTAGCGTATCGATATTTCTGACGTCTGGCTTGAGGTTCATGAATGCTGCCCGCAGGGCATCCATTCACACCACAAGCGTGAAGCTCAGCCGCAACTCAGATGCAGGCGTCACGGGGTTTTCCAATTCCTAAGAACGGCAAACTTCTCAGGGCGCGGCGGGAACCTGGCACCGCTCGTCCCGGCAGGTGAGGCCCGGGGCGCAATGCTCATCCGAGGTGCACTCCGCACACCGGCCCTCCGTGCTGCACCGCTCACCCTGCTCGCAGTCGGAGATGGTGCAATCGTCGTCGCCCCCACCGGGGAGCTGGATCTTCACTTCCTTGGACTCGCTCTCCTTCACGCACGCTTCCGTCTTCTTCACCGGGAAGCCAGCGGCGGAGGTCTCCAACGCGTAGCAGCCCTCTGGAAGGGGACCCACCCGCAGGGTTCCATCGTCCTGGAGCTGGAGCTGCTGGAAGGGCGTGCCCATCACGGACACCCGCCCATCCTCCACGCTCTGGCGCGCGGGTGCCCTCACGTGCAGGTTCAGGAAGCCGGCCGCGCGTGGCATCACGTCCTGCAGGCGCGCCGAGCCGCCACCGGGCACCATCACCGGCAGCCGCACCGCCTTGTTCGCGGAGGCCACGATGAAGAGCTCCACCGGGCCGGCCGGCACGCCTTCCAGCACGAAGGTGCCGTCCCCAGCCACGGTGCTTCGCACGTCCGGGTTGCCCACCAGCGAGACCAGGGCCACCGACGGGTCTGCCTCGGTGAGCCGGCCCCGGATGACGCCCGTCCGGAAGGGGGTGTTGTCGAATCCCCCGCATGCGCTCGCGACGACGGCGAAGGCGAGGGCCATCGTCAGGTTGTAGGCAGTCTGGCGCATCAGAAGCGATACCCCACGCCGGCCCATCCACCGGAGAACCCCACGGCCTGCCCCTGCCCATCCACCACCACGTACGTCACCATCAGCTGCGTCTGCGCGCTCAGTTCCAGCCGCTCGCTCAGTCGCCATGCCACGCCTCCCATCACTCCGGGGCTGAAGGTGAAGTATTGCTGCGCTCCGGTGAATGCCTCTGTCTGAAAGGACCGCTGGAGGAACAGAGCGGCCACACGGGGGCCCGCATAGAGCGAGAACCGCTCCCATTTCCACGTGTAGGGCACCGCGGCACCCAGCGAGAGCGAGGTGTAGGTGAAGGGCACGGAGGTGCCGGGCGCCAGGTGGAGGCTCTGCTGGCCCCGGCCGCCACTCAGGTCGAAGACGAGGCTCAGGTCCGGCAGCGGGCGCTCCTCCAGCCGCAGCACCACCGCCAGCTCCGGCGAGGCGGGCAGCAGCTCGTTGCGGCTGCGCGCATCGACGAAGGAGAACATGCCGCCCATCAGCGTGAGCGAGCGCCGCGGGAAGGTCTCCGACAACAGGCGCTCCAGCGGCAGCCGCTCGCCCTCGGCGATGTCCACCACCTCTCGCACCAGGACGTCACTCCCCTTGGTGAGCTCCACGGTGCGCTTGCCCGGCGGCACCGCGGCTCCTCCGGGCAGCTCCGTGCGCGTCTCCCCATCCACCTTCAGCGTGAAGCCGTCCAGCCGGGGGTTGTACGAGAACAGCTCCGGGCGGCCCGTCCGGTTGATATGGCCGGAGAGCACCACCGGGTCCGCGCCCACCTCGAGGATCTCCGCCGAGGGCCGCTGCCGTCCCTCGGTGAAGGCGTAGGTGTGGCGACGCGCATGATCATGGGCCTCGGTGGCGGTGACGGCGCCGTCGAAGTTGCGGTCCGCCGCGCCATTGAGCCCGTCGATGAGGAAGTGGGTGTAGATGTCGTTCTTCAGCCCCTCGTCCTCGCGAGCCGTCTCGCCCCAGTCGCAGGCGGCGAACACCATGGAGGTGCGGCTCGACTCCTCGATGGGGCGCGCGTAGAAGCCCGCCTTGATGCCGGCCAGCTCGGCCTCCAGCTCCCGGGGCAGCAGCGACTTGCCGCTGCCGCTGTGGCAGGTGGCCAGCACCATGAGACGGCGACGCGAGGGGAACTGGTCGAACTCGGACTTCAGCTCGTCCATGGGCAGCGCTGTTTGCGGGATGGCTCGGTACTCGGCGTCCGTGGTGACCAGATAGCGCTTGAGCTCGCCCTTGCCGTCGCGGGCCAGCGTGCCGTGCGCGGAGAAGTACACCACCACCACGTCATCCGGCCGGGTGGCCTCCCGTCGCAGCTCGCGGAGCGCGGCGAGGATGGAGGCCCGGGTCGTCTGCTCGGGGCGGGAGAGGACGCGGACGTGGTCGAAGTGGCCGCGCTTTGGATCCCTCAGCGCCGCGGCCAGGTCCTCCGCGTCCTTGGAGGAGTAGCGCAGATCTCTCCACTGCTCGTCCTGGAACTGCGACACGCCCACCAACAGGGCCAGGCGTCGGGGTGCGTAGGCATTGGACAGAGCGCCCTCGTCCACCTTCACGGACACGAGTCCGCCCTTGCTGCCTTTGTCGAGTGAGCTCGGACTCGCGCAGGCTGCGAGCACCGTCAGGAGCGTGAAGAGGAGGTGCTTCACCGTGGGCTGGGATTCTGCCTCTGATCGCCGCGGACGTGGAGATCGAACCGGTTGATGGCCAGCACCGAACTCTCTTCCATGTCGCCACGAGTGAGTGCTTCGCGCACCTCGTCGGGGGGAGGGACCTGGCCCGAGGGGAAGCCCACCAGCCACAAGGAGAGGGGACCAGACTCGCCCTCCAGGCTGATGCCCACCAGGCCCTGCGGGCCTTCCAGCTCATGGGTGCCGGCGTGCAAGGGGAATCGGCCGAGCAGCTCGGGCGCCGCGTCCGCGCGCTGCTGGAAGAGGAGGGCTTCGCCGGCCTCGGTGGCGTGGTAGCGCAGCACCAGCACGTCCTGCTCCGAGGCGCTGGCGCCCGAATCCAACCGGCGCAGGGTGCCATTCGGCTCGCGGGCCACCACGGAGCTCTCCAGCGCGAGGCGGCCCACCCCCTTCACTCCGTCCCAGGAGCCCTTCTCTCCGCCAGGTGGGTGCACGGGGGCGCGGGTGAGGACGACGAGCCCCGCAAGGCCCGCCGCCAGCGCCAGGGCCGCCGCCACCCCGCGCCAGGGCCGGGCGGGAGCGCGCAGGCCTCGGCGGACGCGGGCGAAACCCACCTCGTCCAGCCGGGGCTCCTCCTGCCGGGCGGGCGCGAGGTGGAGCAGCAGGTTGTCCACCTGCCCATCGAGCAGCCCAGGGCCAGGTGTCTTCGCGAGGAAGTCCATGCACGCCTCGCAGGGCTGCGCCAGGTGCTCGCGGAAGTACGCCACCGCCTCCGGCTCACCGGCGCTCAGGGCATGCAGGGCATCGGTATCCAGGTGTCTCATGAGAGCTACTCCCACCGTCCGGCGAGCACTCGCCGGAGCAGCTCCTGCTTGATTCGGGCCCGGAACCGCTCCAGGCGCATCGTTACGGCGCTCTTGCCCACCCCGAGCTTCTCGGCGATCTCCCGGGCGGACAACTGGCCCTCGACATAGAAGAGGTACACCGTCTTCTTCTCCTCGCCCTCGGGCAGCTCGGCGATGAGCTGGCGCACCACGGCCATGTCCCGCTCGAGCTGGAGGGCCTCGGGCACCACGGAGACGGTCTCCGGCGGCGGGTCGGAGAGCTCCTCGTCCATGCGGCGGGTCTGACCCTTGCGCTCCAAACGGGTCCGAGCCCGGTTGCGGGCGATGGACAGGAGCCAGGCCTCGAAGGCCGCCGGCTCCTTGAGCCGGGGGAGCGCCTTGAAGGCGCGCACGTAGGTCTCCTGAATCACGTCTTCCACCTCGTCCGCGTCCAATGTGGCGAAACCGGATGTCAACCGGGCCACCAGGGGCCGGGTCCGCCGGTACAGCTCGCTGAAGGCAGGCGTCTCCCCCCGTGCAGCCCGCAGCACCCACTCCGTCAGCTCCCGAGAGGAACCCACCCGGCTCATGGACCCTCCCCGGTCTGGAGCGGCCACACGCTGGCCGGTGGACGGACACCGCGCTTCCCCCTTCCCCTGGGGGGGGCGTGGGGCAGAATGGCCGCGCGGTTGTTCACTTTCATGAGGACACGACCATGCGCGTCATCAACTTCAATCCCGGCCCCGCTGGGCTGCCCCTGCCCGCCCTCGAGCGGGCGCGGGAGGAGCTTCTGGATTTCCAGGGTTCCGGCATGTCCATCATGGAGCACAGCCACCGGGGCAAGGAGTACGAGTCCGTCCACAACGAGGCCATCTCCCTGCTCACCGAGCTGCTTGGCATCCCGGACACCCACCAGGTGCTCTTTCTCACGGGCGGAGCCTCGCAGCAGTTCGCCCAGGTGCCGATGAACTTTTTGCCCCCGGGTGCCAGCGCGGACTACCTGATGACGGGGGTGTGGAGCGAGAAGGCCTACGACGAGGCCGTGCTGGTGGGCCAGGCCCGCATCGCCGCCACCACGGTGCTGCCGGACAAGCGCTACGTGCGGGTGCCGCGGCAGGACGAGCTGCAGCTGGACCCGAAGGCGGCCTACGTCCACATCACGAGCAACAACACCATCTACGGCACGCAGTGGCACCGCTGGCCCGAGGTGGGGGACGTCCCGCTGGTAGCGGACATGAGCTCGGACTTCCTGTGGAAGCCGACGGACGTGAGCCGCTTCGCCTTCCTCTACGCGGGGGCGCAGAAGAACCTCGGCCCCTCGGGCGTGCTGATTGCGGTGGCGCGCAAGGACTTCATCGCCCGCGGCCGCAAGGACATCCCGAAGATCTTCCGCTACTCGACCCACGCGGAAAACAACTCGCTCTACAACACGCCGCCGACCTTGGCCATCTACCTGTGCCGCAACGTGCTGGCCTGGGCCAGGCAGGTAGGGGGCCTGGGACAACTGGAGAGGTGGAATCGGGAGAAGGGCGAGCTGCTCTACGGGGCGCTCGACAAGCACGCGGGCTTCTACCATGCGCCCGTGGAGCGGGAGTCGCGCTCGTACATGAACGTGGTCTTCAAGCTGCCCACGCCGGAGCTGGACGACCAATTCGTGGCCCAGGCGAAGAAGGCCGGGATGGTGGGCCTCAAGGGTTACCGCACGATGGGAGGCATCCGGGCGTCCATCTACAACGCGGTGACGGTGGACAACGTGCGGGTGCTGGTCTCCTTCATGGAGGAGTTCGTCCGCAAGAACGGCTAGGGTGCGCGTCTCCACGCTGTCAGGAGGGGTCATGAAGAACACCACGCTGTTCGCCGTCGTGATGGCCGTTGTGCTCGCGCTGCCCGCTGCTGCCAAGGAAGTCGCGGGCGTGCAGTTTCCCGAGACGCTCAAGGTCGAGGGGAAGGATCTGAAGCTGAATGGCGCGGGTCTGCGCAAGAAGCTGGTCTTCAATGTGTACGCGGCCGGCCTGTACGTGGAGAGCCCGTCTCAGAGCCCGCAGCAGGTCATCGAGACGGACCAGGTGAAGCGGGTGCGCATGTCCATGCTGCGCGACCTGGACAAGAAGTCGGTCGTCGAGGCGATTGTCGACGGCTTCAAGAAGAACTCGAAGGACAAGCTGCCGGCGCTGCAGCAGCGGCTGGACACGTTCACCTCGGCGATCCCGGACGTGAAGAAGGGTGACGAGCTGCTGCTGACGTACGTGCCCGGCAAGGGGACGACGATCGAGAGCAAGGGCGGGCAGAAGATCTCGGTGGAGGGCAAGGACTTCTCGGACGCGCTGTTCTCCGTGTGGCTGGGGAAGAGCCCGGTGGATGAGAGCCTCCGGGACGGGATGCTGGGCAAGGAGTAGCCGCCAGCGGAAAGTCCGTGTCATCCAGACGTTGCAGCGGGCCGTGCGCCGGGTAGGGTGCGGCCCGCTTCGATTTTCCACCTGGAGAAACACTGGATGAGAAAGGCACTGTTTGCCGCCTGCTGTCTCGTGGTGACCGCCTGCAAGACGGCGGAGCCCGCTCCCACGCCCCCGGCCCCGCCGCCCCCCCAGGAGCAGCCCGCGCCCGAGCCGAAGCCGCTGCCGCCCGGGCTGGACGGCTCGGCGATCAACCAGCAGGCGAACCCGTGCGACGACTTCTACGAGTACGCATGCGGCAACTGGGTGAAGAACACGGAGATCCCCGCGGATCGCCCGCGCTGGTCACGTGGCTTTGACGCCATCGCGGCGCGCAACGAGGAGGTGCTCCGGGAGGTTCTCGAGGCCGCGTCCACGGGCAAGGTCGTCGAGGGGACGCCCTACGCGCAGAAGGTGGGGGACTACTACGGCGCCTGCATGGACGAGGCGCAGCTGGACGCCTCGCTGCCCGCGCTGAAGGCGGAGCTGGCGAAGCTGACGGTGGCGAAGAACGCGAAGGAGCTGGCGCGGGTGGTGGGCACGATGCACGCGCGCAGCGTGTTCCCGCTCTTCCGGCTGGGCTCCAACAACGACTTCAAGGACGCCAGCCAGATGATTGGCGAGGTGGACCAGGGAGGGCTCGGGCTGCCGGACCGGGACTACTACCTGAAGGAAGACGAGAAATCGAAGAGCCTGCGCACTGCCTACCAGGAGCACCTGAAGAACATCTTCGTGCTGCTGGGCGAGACGCCCGAGCAGGCGGCGAAGAGCGCGGCGTCGGTGGTGGAGGTGGAGACGGCGCTGGCGAAGGCCTCCCTGACGCGGGTGGAGCGGCGCGAGCCGAAGAACCTCTATCACCGGCTGGAGCGCAAGGGCCTGAAGGCGGAGGCGCCGGGCTTCCAGTGGGACGTGTACTTCACGGCGGCGGGCGCCAAGGACCTGCAGGCGCTCAACGTCACCCACCCGCCCTTCTTCAAGGAGGTGGAGCGGCTGGCGAAGTCGACGAAGCCGGAGACGTGGAAGCCGTACCTGACGTGGCAGTACGTGGGGAGCGTTATTCCGACGCTGCCCAAGAGCTTCCAGGAGGAGCGCTTCCGTTTCACCTCGGAGAACCTGACGGGCGCGAAGGCGGATGTGACGCGCTGGAAGAAGTGCGTGCGCTTCACCAATGGCGCGCTGGGTGAGGCGCTGGCGCAGCCCTTCATCGCGAAGACGTTCGGCGTGGAGGGCAAGACGACCACGCAGCAGATGGTGGTGGAGATCGAGAAGGCCTTCGAGCGCAACCTGGACACGCTGGCGTGGATGGACGCGCCCACGCGCGAGCAGGCGCTGGTGAAGGCGCGGAAGATCGTCAACAAGATTGGCTACCCGGACAAGTGGCGCAACTACGACGCGCTGAGGGTGGAGCGCGGCTCGTTCCTGGGCTCGTGGGTGAACGCGGCGGCGTTCGAGCAGGCGCGGCAGCTGGCGAAGATTGGCAAGCCGGTGGACAAGGACGAGTGGCTGATGTCGCCGCCGACGGTGAACGCCTACTACAACCCGCCGTTCAACGAGATCGTCTTCCCGGCGGGCATCCTGCAGCCTCCGTTCTTCAACCGCGAGGCGACGGCGGCGGTGAACTTCGGCGCCATGGGAATGGTGGTGGGGCATGAGATCACCCACGGCTTCGACGACGAGGGCCGCCAGTACGACGCGGAGGGCAACCTGCGGGACTGGTGGACGCCGGAGTCGGACACGGCGTTCCGCGGGCGGGTGGCGTGCGTGAAGGAGCAGTACGACGGCTACACGGCCATCGACGAGCTGAAGGTGAACGGGGCGCTGACGCTCGGTGAGAACGTGGCGGATCTGGGCGGCCTGAAGCTGGCGCACTCGGCGATGGAGGCGTGGCTGGCGAAGGATGCGGAGGCGGCGAAGCAGGTGGGCGGCTACCGCTACTCGCCGAGCCAGCAGTTCTTCCTGGGCTATGCGCAGTCGTGGTGCTCGAAGTACCGGGATCCGTTCGCGCGGCAGATGGCGGTGACGGATCCGCACTCGCCGCCGTACTGGCGAGTGAACGGGCCGGTGGTGAACCTGCCGGAGTTCCAGAAGGCCTTCCAGTGCCAGGAGGGTGCGAAGATGGTGCGCCCGACCGCCCAGCGCTGCGAGGTCTGGTAGCGCTCAGAAGAAGCTGAGCTGCGTGCCCGGCTTCATGGGGCGGCGGAAGGTGGTCTCCTCTTCCTTCTCCGCCTCATTCCTGGGCCACGCGGTATTCAGCTCCAGGCGGCGCACGGTGGTCTCGAAGAGCTTGCGGATGGTGTCCGCGTAGAGCCCCTCGCCGCGCATGCGGACCCGGAAGCGTGAGTCGTTCAGCTCGCCCCCTCGCGTCTCGCGGATGCGGTGCAGCACCCGCTCGGCGCGCAGGGGGAGCTTCTCGCGCAGGCGCTCCTCGAAGACGGCCGACACGGGGCCCGGCAGCCGCAGCAGCGTGTAGAAGGCGCGCGTGGCTCCGGCCTGGCGTGCCGCGGTGAGGACTCGCACCATGTCCTCGTCGTTGAGTCCGGGGATGACGGGCGCCACCGCCACTCCCACCGTGATGCCCGCCGCCGCCAGCCTTTCGATCGTCTGCAGGCGCCTGCGGGGCGTGGCCACGTACGGCTCCATGGCGCGAGCCACCTGCTCATCGTGGAAGGGCAGGGTGATGCACACCGATACCCGGGCCTCCTGCGCCAGCGTCTTCAGCACGTCCAGGTCTCGCTCGATGAGCGGCCCCTTGGTGATGATGCCCACCGGGTTGCGGTACTCGGCGCAGACCTCCAGACAGGAGCGGGTGAGTCGCATCGAGGCCTCCAGCGGCTGGTAGCAGTCGGTGACGCCGCTGAAGGCGACTGTCTCTCCCTTCCAGCTCTTGCGCTCGAAGGCCGCGCGTAGCAGCTCCGGGGCTTGCGGCTTCACCACCAGCTTCGTCTCGAAGTCCGTGCCGGCGCCGAAGCCGAGGTACTCGTGGTAGGGCCGGGCGTAGCAGTACGCGCACGCGTGGAGACAGCCCCGGTACGGATTGACGCTCCAGGTGAAGCCGACGTCCGGGCTGTCATTGCGGCCCAGCACCTCGCGGCTGTGGTCCTCCAGCACCTCCAGCTTCGCGGGAGGAATCTCCTCCAGGTACTCCACCGCAGTGGTGTCCCAGGGGTTGGTCGGGTTCGAGATGGGACGAGGCTTCACACTCCCAGGGTGAAGCTGAAAGGACGTTCAGTCAAGGATCAGTTGGACAGGTGGCTCTAGACCTGGACGGTCAGGTGAGCGAGCGGGCGAGCCTGCTCGCCTGCCTCGTACCGCGGGGGTGCCTACTGTCGTCCCATGCGTTCCTGGCCCGCCCTCCTGTGCTGCCTGCTCCTCGGAATGCCTGTCCTCGCCGCGGGAGGGACTCCTCCGCCCTTCGAGTCCGCGGTACGGGCCCAGGGCTCCAACAAGGCCCTCGTCTACTTCTACGAGACGCGGGGCTTCCAGCCGGCGTGGTTCTCCTATGACGGTGCGGTGCGGCCCCAGGTGGGCCAGTACCTCGCGGCACTCTGCGAGGCGGAGGCGGAGGGACTGTGGCCAGGGCGCTATCAGCGTGCGGAGCTCGACGAGGCCTTGCGCCGGCTGACGCTGGGAGGTGATCCGGGGGACGCGTGGGTGAAGGTGGAGCTGGGGCTGACGTCGAGCTTCCTCACCTACGCCACACATCTGATGTCCGGGCAGGTGTCGTCGCGGCGCCTCCGGTGGCAGACGAAGCGCCCAGGGCCGGTGGTCCTGGCGGCGGTGCTAGAGGGGGCGCTCGCGAGTGGAGACCTGGCCGGCACGTTGCGGGGACTCTCGCCGAATCATCCGGGCTTCGTGCGGCTACGGGAGGCGCTCGCCCACTACCGAGCCATCGCCGCCGCTGGGGGCTGGCCGCTGGTGCCCGAGGGCGGGACGCTCGAGCGGGGAATGAGGGACTCGCGAGTGGCGGTGGTGCGCGAGCGGCTGCGTGCCACGGGGGATCTGCCACCTACGCCTGAGGAGCGACTGCTCCATCCAGGAGCGCCGGGCGTGGGCACGGTGGCGCTGGTGGACGAGCTTGCCCGCGCAGCGATGGAGATCGCCCCGGAGTCGCCGCTGCGGCCGACACCGGAGGACCTCTACGACGCGGAGCTGGAGGAGGCGGTGACGACCTTCCAGCGGCGGCACGGGATGGCGGCGGATGGGAAGGTGGGGAGGGAGACGCTGGTGGCGCTGCGGGTGCCCGTGGAGAAGAGCATCGGGCAGCTGCTGGTGAACCTGGAGCGCTGGCGCCAGGCACCGAGGGAGCTGGAGCCTCGGTACGTGATGGTGAACCTGGCGGCCTTCGAGCTGGAGGCGGTGGAGCAGGGGAGGACGGTGCTGCGGATGCCGGTCATTGTCGGGGCGCCGGAGTGGAGCACGCCCGTTCTCGAGGACAAGGTGGAGTACCTGGTGCTCAACCCGGAGTGGCACGTGCCCGAGACCATTACTGAGGAGGAGGTGCTGCCGAAGCTGAGGGAGGACCCGGGGGCGGCGGAGGCGCTCGGATTGAAGGTGCTCGACAAGGCGACGGGGCAGGAGGTGGATCCGCGGACAGTGGACTGGAACGCGCTGGAAGCAGGAGGGCTGCCTTATCGCTTCGCGCAGCCGCCGGGCGAGTCCAACCCGCTGGGCAGCGTGAAGTTCATCTTCCCCAATCGCTTCGCCATCTACCTGCACGACACGCCCAACCCGGCGCTCTTCGAGCAGGCGAACCGGGCCTTCAGCCACGGCTGTGTCCGCGTGGCCGAGCCGGTGAAGCTCGCGGACTTCATGCTCCGAGGCCACGGGGGCTGGACGGAGACGTCGCTGGCAGCGGCGATGAAGGAGGGCGGCGAGCCTCGGCGGGTGGTGCTGCCCGCGCCGGTGCCGGTGTACCTGTTCTACTGGACGGCCTTCGTGGACGCGGAAGGCCGGGTTGGGTTCCGGGAGGACCTCTACCGGAACGATGCGGAAGTGCTGCGGGCGCTGGCGGTGAAGCCGGTGCAGACAGCGGGCGAGTCTCCGGCTGCCTGTGGAGGAGTGCGCGGCTAATCCCCGTCAGAAAAGTGACCGAAGAGGATGAATGTTCCCTCTCCCTTCGGGAGAGGGTACCCGGGTCTGTTCTTCAACCCGTGGTCCTCAGTGTGGGCAGGGGGTTCAACCCGGGTTCACCCGATACCCTCACCCCGTCCCTCTCCCGGGGGGAGAGGGGAAATTGCCGCGGGCACTCCTTCACGGACTTACCTGAAAGGGATTAGCGCTTGCTCCAGCGGGCCGGGGTGCCACGCACGTCGATGTGCACGAAGGGCCCGTGGACGCGATTGGCGCGATAGACGCCGTAGCCACCCACGAGCTCGGGCACGCGCTGCTCCACGCGGTCCACTGCGCGGGCGAGCACCTCGGCGTCCTTCACGTCGACGCGCCCGTTGCCATCCAGGTCATCCATCTGCCCGTCGCCGTCATCGTCGAGCCACACGTCGGCGGCGTCGCCGTAGGTGTGGCGGCTGAACTTCGCGCGGCCCTTCTCCCCGGGCCCGTTGTACTGGGGCGTGCGGAAGCCGCTCATCACGTGGAGCTCCTTCGCCGGGTAGCCCAGGGTGTGCAGCTCCTGGAGCACGAGCTCCAGCTTGTCCACCAGCCGCAGATCGAGCACGAGGTACTTGGGCCAGACGTGGGCCTGGTCCTTGGTGAGGAAGTGGCGGAGGCGGAAGTGCTCGGAGACGGCGAAGTCCTGGTTCTCGGGCGTCACCTCGATGAGGAGCTCTGGAGGGGCATAGCGGCCGGTGCGGCCAGCGCCGCGGGCGGGCCAGCGGCCAATGCGGTAGCCGTTGAGCTGCGTCTTCGAGCCGTCGAAATGCACGGGGGTGATGACCGCGTGGGGGCCGGGCTCGGAGCCCTGGGTCGCGGGAGTGAGCCTCCAGACGCCAGGCTGAGCGGGGGCCTTCCATCCCTCGTCGGTGATAGACGCGGGGGCCTGTGTGTCCGAGCCCAGCGCCAGCCAACGGGCCTCCTTCACGTCCTCGCGGACGGCGAAGTGCGGCTGGAGCGTCTCACCCGGAGGCACAACAACGGCGCGCAGGGAGCCACTGTGGCCGCGGGAGACGAACTCCACGGGGGAGGACGGAGCCGCTACCGGCTGGGGCTCGGCGGCCATGGCGTACTGAGCCAGGAGGAGCAGGGCGGCGACGAGAAAAAGGATGGCTGAACGGCTAAGGGGCAGGCGGTTACGGGATGAATTCACGCGGACTCTGCACAACCAGCCGTGAGAGAAAATTCCCCTGGCTTCCCCGGCAGGACTCCAGGGTAGGGCAGGTGTTCGAAAGGACACGGGAGATGACACGGCAGGCGACTCCTCCTCGGGAGAGGGAGAAACCGCCGGCCGGTTGTGATGGGCCTCCCGAGAGGGGAGTCGCCGGCCTCAGCGGATGACGGGGACGATCACCTTCGTCCACTGGGCGATGTGGTTGGACGTGGTGATGTCCTGGATGGGCAGCACGAGGGCGGGGTAGCTGGGCTCCTGGCCGAGCGCGACCTTGTCCGGGTCGACAGCGGCGATCCACAGCAGGGTGCCGTTGGGGTTCTCATCGCTACCGGGGAGCGGATTGCGCAGTCCGTACCGGCGGCTGGAGGAGAAGGTGAACCACTGCAGCCGCGAGCCCGCCTCCCGAGTGCGCTGGTAGAGGAAGGGCGCCCACTTGGGGAAGGAACTGGCGAGGTTTGTCCCGCTGTCGCGCTTGCCAGGAGCATTGGCGCGGGTGAGCTCGATGGGCGTGGCCCCCGCCTCCGCCTTCACGGCGAGGAGCCGCGCCGAGGGATCACTGTCCGCGTTGCAGTCCTTCCCGGAGGTGCGTGCGCGAGGCCCCCCGCTCACAGACGAGAGCGGAAGCCGCCACGGGCCCGCTGCGGAGTCGGCAAGCGCGTGCGGGCCGATGGAGGCTGTCAAGTAGGAGAGGGCGAACCCCAGGGCGCGTGCGGGCTCTCCCCCCTGTATGGTTGGCCGGACCGCATCCTATCTTTCAGGGTTGTTCCACCTGGGGGAAAGGCGCGACACATGGAGAAGCACCGCGGTTCTGAGGTGGGGGCGGGCGCGGTGGCACGAGGAGCGGCACGGCCAGCGCTACGGCGAGGTTGGCCGAGCCGGGAGGCCAGTGCGCTGGCGCTACTTGTCCTCGTTCAGCAGGCGGCGTGCGCAGCGGAGGCCTGGGAGGTGGCCGAAGGAGCACAGGGGTGGGAACATGCGTGAAGCCGCCCGTGCAAAGAGCCTCCAGGCCCTCCTGGTGACGAGCTACCTTGTAGCCAGCATGAGCGCGGCAGGTGGCGAGTTGAGGAGAGAGAGGGTGACGCTCTCGGTGAAAGCGCAGCCGCGAGAGGAAGCACTCAGCCCCCGCGTGGAAGACTGGCGCGAGGGAGTGCTCTCCCTGCGGGTGGTGGACCCAGGCCTCCTCGTGGTGGAGGCAGGCGATGAAATCATTGCCGCGGGCGCGCTGAACTGGGGGGAGGACAAGCGGCTGCGGGTAGACCCGCTTGAGGCCCACCCGCAAGCAACGCTGCCCCGGGTAGTGAGCCGCGAGCCAGGCCAGGAGGAGGTGGAGGTAGACGTGCCGGAGGGGATTGGCGCAGGGGCGATGCTCACCCTCGCCTATGAGCGGATATCGCTTGGAGCCGCTTGCAGCTGTCAGCGGCCTCCGTGGATAGGGCCGGGGCCGCCGCGCTCGTGGAACGCGGCCTGCGCTGGGCTCAACGCTCTGACATTCTGGACGGGGCCGGGCAGAGCTACTTCGACCGGTACCTCCAGGCGCTCGAGCCCTTGAGGGACGAGGTGCAGCGCGGGCACATCCTCGGAGAGGCCGCCGAGCCCCTGCAGAAGGCCATCGCTCTGCGCTCCAAACGCTTCAAGGCGAGCTACAACGTCACGGATGGCTCGCCCGTCCTCGCCCCGGGCAGTGTGGTGGGCCGCTTCTATTTCTCCGACGGCTCCAGCGTCCAGGTGCGCACCCTGGTGCTGCTCACCGAGGAGACGTCCTTGGAGCGGGCCGAGCTGCGGGTGCGCAACGCTCCCCGCAGCACACCGCGCGTCATCATCCCCGGGAAGGACGGGCGGTGGCGGGGCTACAGCGCCGAATTCAACACCGTCGCCGGGGCCCCCGAGCCACTCGATCGCACAGAGGGAAATGCCTACTGATACTACCCGGGCACGCTCCTCATTCGCCCGGGGGACTGGCGGCCGGGGCTGGGGGCCGGTACGGGCGGGTTGGCGGCCCTGCGACGAGAGCTTCTCCAGACAGCCCTCGCCACGGCGACACCGCAAGCGCTCCAGCCTGTTGTCGCCCTCGACCATGACGTGCTCGCCCTACTCACCCTGGACGAGCGCCTGGGCGTCTTCAAAACCATCCTCGGGGGCCCTGCACTCACCTCCGACATGAGGGAGGATGCGGTGCTCCTGCTGACGCGTGTGCTGCTGTCCACGCCTGACCTGGAATTCCCTCCTCTGGAGCGGAAGCTCACTTCGAGCGGGGCGCTGGCGAAGCTGCTCGGCAGCAACGCGCCGGACAACAAGGTGTTGCTGGGACAGGCCTTCACCCAGAAGGCGCTCGCCTCGTTTCCCCTCACGCTGGACCTCCTCGAGTCCCTGCCCACCTTCCACATGGGGCGTGAGGGCGAAACGACACATCTGCTCAACGTCCCCTCTGGGCTGGTGTCCACGGTGTTGGTGTCACCCGAGGCGTGGGAGGCGCAGCAAGGAGTGCGCTTGGGCGCCGAACCCGCTCTGCCCGGAGAAGCGACGGGGCTCTCCAGGCGCATGGCCCTGTACTTCAAAAAACCGGTGCGGCAGGAATTCCAAGCGCGCTACCTGTCCTCGGTGGAGGATGCGCCGCGCAGCCGGGCCCTGCATCCGCTGGAGTGGGTGCGGGTGGAAGTACACGGGCCACAACCGCGCACGCACCTGATGACGGCCATGGAGCTGGCCCTGCTCGCTTCCACGCCGGACTCTTCGCTTCGCTGGTCGGCGGTGAGCCGCATCAGCGAGATGCACATGGTGTACGGCGCCGTGTCTGCCCTGGCGCGGGCGCCGCTGTTGACAGGGGTTGTTGGCGTTCACGAGGAAGCGCGGAAATTTGGACCGGGAAGCCGGAGGTGTGCCCGGGGTCCGGCATCCCGGTCCGAGGTGAGGCTCAGCGCTTGGACTTCGCCTTCCTGGTCGTCGCGGCCTCCTCATCAAGTTGCTGGGCGAGTCCATCCACAAGCATCATGGAAAGTTGACGACCGAGCCGAAGCCGGAGAAGTGAGGAGCACCAGCGTCGCTCCGCTCCGATGATCGGCTTGGCCCGGAACAGGTGATCGGCTTGAGCCGGAATCGATGATCGGCTTCGCCCGGAACGAGTGATCGCGATGGCCAGAATACGCACGCGTGCAGTGGTGGGCAGCGCGCATCCTCTGCACACGGCCTTTGTTCCGCCTATGCTCGGCCACACCTGGGCGGTCATGGTGCGAATCAACGGCAAGGCCCTGTTGCTGTCGCACTGCGGCTATCAGCAATGGCACCGTGATGTGGACAATGAGGTCGTCGAATGGCTCAAGTCCCAGAAGAGGGCAACGCCGCGTCAGTTCGAGGAGAAGCTGCGCGAGATCTATGACCGCCCGGAGATGCGCGCGAGGTTCCCCAATGGCTACTGAGCTACCGTCTACCCCGCGCTTCTTCGTGCTCAAGCACGAGCTGTGGGGGCCCCACGACACCACTTTCAGCTCCGTGTCACCTGCCAACGTCGGGGAGGCCCCGCGTTGCCCGGTGTGCGGGATCATCATTGGCATGCTGCCATGGCTGCCGCCCTATCGAGGCGAGGTGACGCTGCACAGCGGGTCCTTCGGCGACTTCATCCAGCCGGCGGGTTATGAAGTCATCATCTCCGAGCGCATGGCCGAGGCCTTCAGGGCCGAAGGGCTGACCGGGTTGCAGGGTTTCCACCCCGTGGAGGTGATGCGCGTGCGCGGCAGGCGCAAGAAGCCGCAGCCTCTCGAGGTGCCCCGCTACTTCGTTGCCACCCCTTGGTTCGGCCGCGCCGCCATTGATGAGGCGCACAGCCGCTTGCGCATCCGCGAGCCCATGACCTGCACGGAGTGCCGCTCCATCTCAGTGGATTCCATCCACGGCTTCTCGCTGGATCCGGGCACCTGGGCGGGCGAGGATGTGTTTCGCCCCCGTGGCGAACAGGGGATCATCGTCGTCTCCGAGCGCTTCGCCGCGTTCGTGCAACGCCATGCGCTGACGAACATGAAGTTGATTCCCACGGAGGAGTACGTCTGGGATACGTCGCGCCTGGGCCCCCCAACAGGCGCTCCCGAAGCACCTCGGGAATAGTCACTCGCGCCTGATTGCCGCAGACCAGGGAGAGTCCTCCCCTGGGGCTGCGCGTTGGGGACGGGCCAGGGCCCGTTCAAGGCTCTGGCTTCTCAGCCAGTGCCGGGAAGGTCACATTGCCGAGTGTGACGCTCCGAGGCCCATTCGACTCCCAGAGCTTCAAAAGAAAGGGGCCTGCGGTCTGCAGGTCCTCGGTCCGCACTTCAATGAATAGGGTGAGCTGTTCACCTGGAAGAACCGGCCCTTGCGGCCAGATGGACCCCTCCAGCTCTTCACCCCTTGAGCCCACCAGCTTCGCTCCTTGTGTTGTCCAGGGCGTCGCGCCGTCCGGATTCTGCAACACCACCCGCATGAGCATCCTCCCAGGAGCCCGGCAAGTGATGACCCATAACGCTGACAGCGCCGCTTTGGGGCGAAGGATGAAATTGACGTCCGAGCAGGGAATGCCCCTCTCGTCCATCATGCCGGAAGTAAGCAGGCCAGTGAGTCCATCCGGCCCATCGCGCTCCGCACGCAGTCGCGCGTTCTCCGCGCGGAGCCTTGCATTCTCCTCGTAGGACTTCTTCAACTCGGCTTGGACGGACTCCACCGGACGCGGGTGGCGGAAGATCTCCACTCGGCGCTCGCCAATCGCCGGATGAACGACCAGCCGGAAGGCCATGCAGGGAGGAGCCGCACCATCAGCGAAACACACCGTCAGAGTGCTGGGCTTCTCGCCACGTATCTTCTCCGAGGGTTCGAGCGTGATGAGACGCTTTCCAGGCGCCACCTTGAAGCGCTCGCGGTTCTCCAGCGTCATCTCGTCCGCGCGAACGTCCGAATCAAAGCTGAAGGTGGTGGGCTGTCCCGGGCTGATCTGTACCTCGGGAACCTGGTTGGTCCCGTCCGCCGTCAACTCGATGCACCGACCTTCCGCCTCTCCTGGCGGGAGACATGTCTGCGCGGTGGCGGAAGTCCCCACGAGAAGCACCAGAATCAGCAGCGCGATGGACGGCGAAGCGAACACGGGACGGAGACTCCGGGGCAGAATCGGTGCTCGCCTCTATCACGTCTCCGGGCTCGATGGTGACTGAGCCCGGGAGGCTGATACCGTCCGCCTGACTGGCTCTTACTCGAACTTGTCCACGGCCTTCACGTCCATCACGGACCAGATGCGAGCGGTGTCCGGGCCTTCACCTCGCTCGCGGATGATCGCGCCTCTGCCACCTTTGAATCCGTCGCGCATTTCGAAGCACACCGGGAACGGCTTTTCGTCCCCCTTCAGGTCGCGCGCTTCGGTGAATCGACCGTACACGCGGTCCTCTCCGATGGTGAGTGTACCGGACAGAAAGATGCGGCCCGATGATTCACCATCTCGGCGGGGTCCCAACTGGGCGGAAGTGGAACCTTCGCGAACGGTGATGACCTGGGCGCCTTCCTGACTGAAGACGGCGATGAATCTCTGTCCGACGCGGACGCCGAGCTTTTCCGCCATGGCCTCGATCGCACCCGCTGGACACGGAGCAGGCTCCGGAGTCGGCCGCACATGTTGGGGGGTCGGACATCCCACCAGCGCCTTGCAAACCAGGCCCGTACCGATGACCTTGGCCGCGCGTTCGAGAATCTTCGTCTTCTTCTGTTGGGGCTTCTCGCTGCTGTCGTCCTTGCGAAGCATTGTGATCAGCACAGGCGCAGAGATGGAGCCCATTGTGGGCTCGGCGCCTTCTCCGCTTGGAGGATCCAGCGGCTTCGCGGATTGCGCCACTTCACGACCGGACTCGGCTTGTCGAGTGGGAGCGGCCTCGGATGACGCATCGAGTGGAGCCGACCCAGGACGAGGGGGCAGCGAGGATGCGAACAGGAACGCGCCGAGCACTACAGCCGCGAACCCTGCTGCTGCTGCGAAGCGAAAGCGACGGCGCGAGAGCAGCGGGGGCGGAGCTGCTGCCGCTCGCCGTGCTTCGAGAGGGGCCGGGGCTTGGGATGCAGGAGGCGGAACTGGCTCGGGGGCAGGCACCACGGCAACAGCGGGCGTCTTCTGTTCAGGGACGGCGGCGAGGACTTCGGCCTCGGGAACAGGAGTCTTCTCCGGTGGCTTCCGGCCTCTCCGGCGCTCTTTCTTCAGCCAACGCCGGAGCCAGCGCTTCGAGTCGGCCACATCCACCAGCGCTGGATCTTCCTCGGTCGTCCTGTTGTGGGGCGCGTCCGGCTCGAACAGCGGGAGGTCCCAGCTCGAGTCAGCCTCGGCCTTGGTCATGGCTGCATCGAGCGCCGCGCAGAACTCGACCACGCTCCCGTAACGTGCCGCCGGGTCCTTCTCCAGCATCCGCATGCAGATGTCCGAGAGAGCGCGCGGCACGCGGGGATTGAGGACGTGCGGCGCCACGGGGGTCTGGTGGAGGATACGTTCAGCGAGTCCGCCCTCTTCTTCGTCCTCCCGGTCCCCGAACGGAAGGATGTCCGTCAGCAGCCAATAGAACGACACGCCGAGGGCCCAAAGCTCGTCCGAAGAGCCGTAGCCGTAGCTCGCGGAGTCGTTCTCTCTGCTGAAGCGCCACGCCTCCGGCGCGCGGAACTCGATGGTTCCAGGTGGAAGACGCGAAGTGGTGATGGCCGGAGCCCCCATCAGGGTGCCCACTCCGAAGTCGATCAGGAGCGGTCTCGCGTTCCCGTCCCGAATGATGACGTTGTCGGGCTTGAGGTCCCTGTGCATGACGCCTTGCCGGAGAACCTCTCCGAGCGTCAGCCCGATATCCAGCACGATGCGCGCGGACTTCCTGGCCGAGGGGTTCTCCTCCGAGACATACGTCTCCAGGGTCCGGCCCCCGGCGAACTCCATGACGATATAGGGGTGACCGATGATGGGGTCAGGCCAGTATCCGCATCCGAGGAAGCGGACGACGTCGGGATGATCCAGGTGGTTCAGGATGCCGATCTCGCGCCTGGCCCGGTCATTCAACAAGCGGCCCCGGAGGAGTTTGACGGCGTAGAATCGCCCGGCCTGCTCGGCCTTGTAGACGTAGCCGTAGCTGCCGCTGCCGAGCGTCTCGATGATGCGGTAGCCCCCGATCATCTCTTGGGTTTCCGGCAGTCTGTAGACGAATCCCACGACGCACCTCCGAGAACGCGGAGCCTACCCGTCTCGCGAACGAGGAGCCGCACGCCGAAAGCCCCGGCCCCCCGTCCACCGTGGTAGACGGTCCCCATGGACGAAGAACTTCAGCGCTCCCTTGGAGAGGTGGCTCGCGCTGCTCGGGAACGCCTTGGACTCACGCAGGCCCAAGTCGCCCAGAAGGTCGGTCTCGTTCCAGGTGTCTACGGGAGGATCGAACGGGGCGACATGATGCCGTCCGTCCCAAGCCTCCGGCGAATCAGCCTCGTCTTGGGCATCTCGTCCGATGCGCTGCTGGGAGTGAGCCCTGCTCAGGTTGCGGCCACGGTGGATGAAGCTCCCCCAGAGGGGAACCTCTCCCAGGAGTTGCGGCGTATCGTCCACCAGCTCCGGACGTGGTCGCCGAAGCGGCTCAAGGTGCTCAGCAAGGTGCTGACCGTACTTGCTTCCTCCTTCGAGGATTGAACCAGGTCGGAGCATCCGGTCACTCGGCCTGTCCATCTGGTCGTTGCGCTGTGTGTCTCATCAGCGCGTTGGCCGTGCTGATCATCACCGCGAGCTGTGCAGCATCCATGCGGCGAAGCGTTCTCCCCAATCGGCGTAGTTCCGGCGGATCATCTGCCTCGGGTTCAGAAGCCTTCAGCCACGAAGGTTCCTTCTCGACATCGAGCCCCAGGACGACGTTGGCGTCCATGCGAAGCACGTGGCACAGCTTTCGAAGAGTCGGAACGCTCGGGAGTAGGTATCCTCGCTCCAGCCGACCAAATACCTCGGTGACGACCCCAACGCGCTCCGCAACATCTGCTTGGGTCAGCTCGGCCCTTTTGCGTGCCTCGCGCACAACTGCTGCCAAATGGGCCATCAGCTTTTTCTTCTCGTTCTGCCAGTCCATCATCGGTGCGCTCGGTCCAGTGGCTAGCGGATGCTCGAAGCCTTCGGCCATGGGAGGACTCCCAGCTCGACAGGGTGCGCATCCTTCCGCTTGAGGGCGGATGCTTTTTTGAGGATGTCGGCCAACTCCGCCGCTGCCTCGTGAGCGCCGAAGGGCCGTCGAAGGCCGGAGAGGTACGCTCGCAGTTCGTCACGCATCTCGGCAGCCAATGGGTAGCGCTCAGCAGGGTTGCTCCGAAGCGCCCGGTGAAGGCTCTCCTTCAACGGGGCCGGGGCTTTATGGGCGATGCGCTCCACGTCTTCGGGACCAAAACGCAGGAGACGGTCGGCGAGAACCTCGATGGAAGCCCAGGAGGAATGCTCGGCCCTCACGCCGGAGACGAGCTGGAGCACACGCTTGGAGATCGTGGGCTGCAGCGTGTCCGGTGGGTCGAGAGGGTGGTGGCCAGCGAGCATCTCCAAGAGGACGAAGCCCAGAGAGAAGATATCCGCCCGGCGGTCGATGCCCTTGGGTGAGAGAAGACCGGCTCTACCCTTCTCGGAGACGGAGCGAATGATCTCGGGAGCCGCGTAGGCGAAGTTTCCGCGGAGCACTTTCGGTGGTGTGGGCACGCGCCCGAGTAGCTCTGAGAAGGCCGCGCCGAAGTTCGTTAGCTTCACCCGGCCGTTGCGTCCGAGGCGAATGGTCGTGGGGCTGACGGCTCGGTGGATGATGTGAAGCTCACGCCCTCTGCCGTCCTCGCACTGGTGGGCGTAGTCGAGAGCGTCGGCGACCTCGGCGGCGATGAAGGCCGCGAAGGCCGGAGAGAGCAACCGGTCCAGCAACAGCGCGGACCCGATGATCGTGGCCAGGAACGCGCCTCGCGTGTGCTCCATCACCACGTAGGGCGAGCCCTGGTACTCCGCGAGCCTGAAGACGCGGCCGAGCCTTGAGTGATGAAGGTGCTCGGCGAGCTGAACTTCCTCGATTGCTCGGGACCGGCCCTTACGCCCTTCCGGCACCTCTACCTGCTTCAGGACAACGAGCCGCCGGGCCCCCTTCTCCTTCATGGGCCTGCACCACGAGAGAAACAGGGTGTCGTAGTCCTCATGGGCGAGAAGCGGGCGGAAGACCTCGTAGCGGAACCCGTCCGACTCGAAAGTGAATCGCCCTGTGTCCGTGGGCGGGTTGCCGGTTCCGAGCATGTGGTCTCCTGTGCGCAGCGGATCGATTGAGAGGAGCGTGAGTCCTCATTGGTTACTTCCAAAGTGCTCCAAAACGTACCATGGAAGGGCGGAGAAATGGAAGCCGCCTTACTGGGTAGGTCGGGATGCCGAGGTAACCGGCAGGAGTAGGACGAAGCCTTGGGGGGGACAACCAAGTACGAGCCCTATAGGGGTATCCGTCCGGCGGACGACGTGCTGAGGGAACTTGAGGGCGGACGAGGGCCGTGCTCGGCGGCGGGTGCGAGCTGGCTGGAGGCGATGAGCAGGGCGGGTACGAGCGCGGGAGCGCTCAGGAGGAGTCCGCGGCGCGCAGCCGCTTCCACTCGTGAGGCAGCAACTCGTCGAGGCGCGAGTTGGGGTGCGTCTGCACGCGCAGCAGTAAGTCCGCCAGG
This sequence comes from Archangium lansingense, assembly GCF_026626635.1. Lineage (GTDB taxonomy): Bacteria > Myxococcota > Myxococcia > Myxococcales > Myxococcaceae > Archangium > Archangium lansingense. The sequence continues at coordinate 9,242,978 of NZ_JAPNKA010000001.1, read as the reverse complement.
TACGTCTCGGGGTTGATTCCGTTCGCCTCGCAGGTGGCCACCAAGGCGTAGAGGCCCGCGAGATTTTCACCCGCTGCCTCGTGCCCGACGAAGAGGAAGTTCTTGCGGCCCAGCGCGGCCTTGCGCAGCGCGTAAGCCTCCGGTCCAGCCCATGGTGTCGGCCACCGAGGAGCATGGCACGGTGGCCGCGTGATGGATGGCGCGTCGACAAGCCTATCGCTGCTGAGCCTGCTGCTGGGCCCACGACTCGGGGAGGAGCTCCGCGAGGCGGGAGGCGGGGAAGCGGGTGTCGCCGAGCTTGGGCAGCACGTCGCGGAAGTAGGCCCACGGGTCCATGCCCAGCCGGTAGCAGCTGAGCACGAGGGAGTAGACACTGGCGGCCCGGTGGCCAGCGGCATCGCTGCCCAGGAAGAGCCAGTTCTTGCGTCCGAGGACAATGAGCTTGATGAGGCGCTCCACCTCGCCGTTGTCCACCGGAAGGCGTCCGTCCTCGAGGAAGCGGCCCAGGGGGAGGTAGCGGTTGCGCGCGTAAGCAATGGCCTTGCCCAGCGGCGTCTTGGCGGGCACGTGCGGGGCCCACTCCTCCAGCAAGCCGAAGAGTTCCTCGTAGACGGGGCGGCTGTGCTCGAGGCGCAGGCAAAGGCGTGCCTCGGCGGAGAGCCCCGCGTCCTGGGCCTGCCGCTCCACGGCGTACAGCTTCTGCACGAGCGTGAGCACCGTGCCGCCGCGAGCGTCTCCGGCCACGTATGCGCGCTCGAAGCCACGCCGGGCGTGCATCCAACAGCCCACCTCAATGCGTGGAGAGGTGGGGCCGAAGAGGGACTGGTAGCCCTTGTAGCCGTCCACCACCAGGTAGCCCCGGAAGTCGGCCAGCACCCCTTGGGGGCCCGTGCCACTCCAATCGGGGGTGTACTCCACGAAGACGTTGCCGCCCACTCCCACGTACGGCCAGAGGTGTCCGCGCTTGATGCCGCGGGCGTCGTCCCTGTCCAGCACGCGCACCCCGGTGTCGTCGGTGTGCAGCAAGGCGTCCGCCAGCGTGCGCTGCTTGAGCAGCGCCACCACGGGCGCCAGCAAGTCACTGGCCCCCGCCACCCAGTCGCCCAGAGTGGAGGCGGGCAGCCTCACCCCGTGGCGTTTGTCGAAAATGGCCTGCTGGCGGTGCAGGGGCAGCCCGTCGCGGTACTTGCCCACCAGTAGCTGCGCCAGCAACCCCGGGCCGGGCAGCGCTCCCGGCAATGGCGCCTCACCGGCGGGCGCGGCGGCCACCCCCTCCTTGCAGCGCTGGCACCCGAGCTTCGGGCGCTTCTCCACCCGCACGTAGAAGCGCGCCGGCTCCAATTCCAGTCGCTGGCTTACCTCCTCGCCCATGGGCTGCCTCTGCTCACCGCAACCCGGGCAGACGCACTCCTCGGCCGCGGGTTGCACCAGCACCTCGCGCCTCTCCAGGTGCGCGGGCAGGGCCTGGGCGCCGCGGAGGGGCGCGCGTCTGGGCGTCTTCTTCGGCGCGTCGGCCGGCGGGGCCGCTGGGGCGGCTGCCTGTGCACCGTCGACGGTGGCGGGCACGGCCTCTGGCTCGGCGGACTGCTGCTGGGTGAACAATGACAGCAGGAGTTGGAGCTGACTGGCGGGAGTCTTCTCACTGCGCCGCCCGTACAGCTGCCGCAGCGCCTGCTGGAGTCGCACCGTCGTGGAGCTGTGCTCCTCGCGCAGCCGACCCAACAGGCCCAACAACATCTCAACGGCCTGCTCGCCGCGGCCCTCCATCAGCAGTTGCAGCATGTAGGCGCGCACCGCCTCCATGTCGTCCGCCTCGAAGGCGGTCGGCTGGGCTTCTTCCTGCTGGCCCCTCTCTTCTTCAATGGTGACGGGAAAAGTCATGCGCACCGTGCCTATGCACGAAGTGGGGCCGGGCGCGCAAGCGCGGACTCAATGCACCTCGCCTCGCCGTACCGCGCTGCTGGCCTCCACCAGCGACAGCAACTCCGCGAGCTGCCGCGCTTCCAGGTGCACCGCGGCCTGGCCCTCTACGGGCGCCGGCACCCGAAAGCGCCCCGCCTCCAGTCTCTTGCTCACGGTGCAGTAGCCGTTGGCGTCCCAGAAGAGAATGCGCACGAAATCCCTTCTCCTCGAGAAGAAGACGAAGAGGTGGCCCGACTTCGGCTGCTGCCCAAGACTGCCCTGCACCAGCGCGCTCAGCCCGTCGGCCTGCTTGCGCATGTCGCACGGCTGCGTCGCCACCCAGATTCTCACCCCCTCCGGTAGCCTCAGCACCCCTGCACCTCCTTCACCGCCCGCAGCACCCGCGCCACCAACTCCTGGCTGGCTCTCGCATCCACTCTCACTCTCACCCCGCCCACCTCCACCTGCACCGCCTCCCCCTGCTCCCGCCCCACCTCACTCCGCTCGGCGGGCGCCACCTCCACGGGCACGAAGGCCATGGCCGTCCGCGCTCCCTCCTTTCCCTCTCGCCTGCGCGTCCAGAAGCGCAGCCTCTCGCGCGGTAACCCGTACTTGCGCATGAAGGCCGACTGCGTACCTCCTTCCGCCTCCCACGCTCGCACCACCTCTGCTGCTACCTCCGGGGTCCACCTCGGCTGCCGCGCTGCTTCCAACCACGCCGGCTCCGTCTTTGTCGTCGCTGTGTTCGTCGTCATCGCGCCGCGCACTCTGCGACCCCTCCAGCACCTCCACTACCTGGGCTGGATCGGAGGCTTACCGCAGCGCGGCTTCCGAGCGGTTGTTGTCCAGAGGCAGCCGCTCATCATCCACGAAGCGGCAGAGGGTCTCCCACTGGTTGAGAGCGTAGGCGATGGCCTGTCCCATGGGTCCCTTGGGCAGGTGCAGCGGTTTCTGCTCCGTGAGGTAGGTGTGCAGTGACTCCAGCACGGGACGGCTCTTGTTCTGGCGCAGGGCGCGGTGGGCGAGCGTGCGCACCACGCCGGCCTGGAGCGCCTCATGTTCCACCCGGTAGAGCGCCAGGATGGAGTCGAGCACTGTCTGGGCCTCAGGCGTCTTGGAGAGGGCATCGAAGAACTTGCGCGGGGCAAATGCGCTGCGCCTCGGGCACCAGGTGGTGTACCTCGCGAGTGGGTGCCTCGGCCCGGCGTGCCGCTCGCTGCCGCCGCTTCTCCAGTGCCTGCTGCCGACGTGTCTCGGTGTCCGCGCCGGCCTGCTGGCGCCGCAGCAGCAGCTGCACCGGCGGCATCCGTTCGCTCTTCTTGCCGAAGACGCGCTTCTCCAGCGCCGCCACCTTCGCCTCGAGCACCACCTGCCGCTGGTGCAACTCCTCGGCCTCCTCACGCCAGGGGCAGAAATGGTCCGGGGGAAGGTAGCGAGCCATGCCGCCACCAACACACTACCGGGGCGGTAACGTTTCCGGGGCGACTTGCGAGGAAGGCTGGCGGCCAGGAGTCCAAGCGCGCGGGCGCTCCACGCGCTGCACATCGATGCCGTCCAGCAGCATGGTCAGTTGCGTGGCGTCCAGTTGCACCGCCCGGGCCTCGGCATCCACCGTCGGCTGGCGGAAGCGGCCCGTCTCCAGGCGCTTGTGGTAGAGGACGAAGCCCCCGCGGCTGAAGGTGAGAATCTTCACCCTGTCGCCCTTGCGGCTGACGAAGACGAAGAGGTGGCCCGAGTACACATCCTCGCCCCAGCCGGTGCGCACCAGCCCCATCAGCCCGTCAATGCTGTTGCGCATGTCCACCGGCTGCGTGGCCAGCAGAATCCGCACCGAGCCGGGCAGCGTCAGCACGACTTGCGCCCCAGCGCCGCCACCAGTCGCGCCACGTACTCCACGTCCGTGCCCGCCGCGAAGCGCACGCGCTCTCCGCTACCCAGCAGCACCTCCAGGCTCTCCCTCGCTCCCGCCACCGGGGCTGTCGCCGTCATCACCTGCACCGGCAGTAAGCGCACGGGCTGGGCCGGCGTCCCCCTCTGCTGGCGCCTGCGGCGGTACACCCACGACTGCAACGTGCTGAGCGTCATGCTCCGTCGCTCGGCGAACTCCCTCTGCGTCAGCCCACTCGCCTCGTACTCCTCCGCGACGCGGACCCACTCCGGCTTCTCCCTGCGCTTTGTCATGGCCGGCAGGGTCCGCCGCCGCCTTCACCCCAGCCAAGCCCCGCAGCACATCACTGGCCGGACGGATACGCCGCAAGAATCACTACGGCTCCAAGTCGCTGCGCGGCACTGAGGTGGCGGCCCTCTTCTATTCTCTCATTGAGACGGCCCGCCTGCGCGGTGAAGACCCTGGACGCTACTTGCTCTGCGCCGCGCTCGCCGCCATCGAGACTCCCGGCACCGTCACGCTCCCATCCAGCTCCGACTGACGCCGCCGCTCCTTGCTTCGATGCCCGGCAGGCTCGTCTCCGCCCCGTCCAGACGGGGCACGGCGAGCTGTTACGAGCATCAAGGAGGGGGGCGAGGCACGCGGGCAACCTTCTTCGCGTGCGAGATCGACTCCAGATGTTCCTGCCGAAGGGGACGAGCTCGACGGAGTCGGCGCACCCTGCGCTCCGTATCCTCCAACATGGCCCACGCCTCGCGAGCCTGCCGAGGGAAGAGGTGAAGTGCCTGCACGTAGATGCAGGTGACGTGGACGCGCATCCCTAGGTCGCGGAAGCCGAGCTGCTGGAGACGGCGAAGCCACCGCCCGAACTCCTTCCACGCCAACCTGCCTCCATATGCCTCGGTGAGGATGGTCTTCGCGATGGTTTGCTGTACGGCGAGGCGCTGGGCTGGAGTCTTTGCGCGCTGAAGCCACCGCTTCTCCAACTTCAAGAGTTCGCGTCTGTAGTCCTCGTAGGGCGCCTTGGCTTCGATCAGCGCCAAGAAGAGAAGATCGATCTCACGACCAAAGGAAGGGGAGCGCTCCCGGCCTGTGGGTTCCATGCTCAGGCTCCAGGACAGGGCTTGTCGTTGGCTTCCCATGGCCAGAATCCGTGACGCATACAAGCGTCGTAACAGGCTTGGCATTGCGTCTCGCCCCATTTCCGGCCATCGATGCTGTCACCTCCGGCGCGGATACACTTCGCATAATGCGGTCGGCAGATGTCCCTATCCCATCGCTCCCTCTCCTCTTGTGTCGGAAGCTCGGGGATCGGTGCAGCTTCGGACTCAGTGCGTCCAGGCGGTAGATAGTTGGGGCGCGTGGCCTCTGTCGGAGGTGTTGCACCACACCGCTCGTATTGGCCTGGGTTCTGCTTGAGGCAACAGGTGACGGTGCTGTCGGTCGGGCTGCACTCGGCCTGAGTGAACGCGAAGCCTCCACCGTACCCCGAGGCGCTCGTTGATACACACCCAGATGCCAGAACGGTCAGCCCTACGGCGAGCCATATCGGGCGGCACAGTTGACCGCGACCGACGACATGGGCTTGTTGCATGGCGACCCCCAAGTGCCTGGACACATGGCCAAGATCGTCATGCCAACTGGAGCATTCACGAAAGGAGCCCCCCGCTGTTGTGTCAGCCGGAGGACGTGCTCTCCCCGCTCGCGCAGGAGATCAACAAGCTGTCCTTCGAATTCCCGCGGGCGCGAGGAGGGGAGGGCAGCGGCAAGGCCGAGTCCAACCTGTTTGCTGCATCCTTGCTGCACGCGGGAGCCCGAAAAAGCGAAGGGCCTGGAACCACCGGAGGATTTCTCCAGAGGCTCCAGGCCCTACGTCAGAGCGGCGGACCGGGTTCGAACCGGCGACCCCGAGCTTGGGAAGCTCGTGCTCTACCAGCTGAGCTACCACCGCGTCGCAAGCAGTCTCAAAGTAGGGTCCCGCACGCGGCTTGTCAACGAGAAGTAGCGCGGGGGGCTATTCGCCCTCCTCGACGGTCAGCTGGTAGGCATCCTGGAAGTTGGCCTCGCGATTGCGCGCGTCGCGGACCTCCAGGAGGTAGACGCCGGGCTCGGCGCTGTAGCGGATGACCTCGGGCTGGTCTCCCCGGGCGCGATCGGCCGTCTGCACGAGCGACAGCTTCCCGTCCTCGCCCACGCGGTGCAGGTAGAGCCCCACGTCCACCTTGAGGATGCCCAGCAGCGTCACCTTCATCGGCGTGCGCACCGGCCGGTCCGACAGGTCCAATCGGTAGTAGTCCACGTCCTTCAGTGGATAGACGGTGCCGCGCACCGCCTTGCCCGGGGTGAGCTCCATGGCCCGCTCCTGGGTGTTGTTGGGCTCACGCTCCTGGCTGCCATCGTCCGGCACGGTGGTGACGGAGATGCGGTAGGGCTGATCCGCGTTCTCGTAGTCGCGCACCCACTTGCCGTCCACCTTGCGCGAGGCCCCCTGCACCCGGAAGTAGCAGGTACCACTGCACGCCACGTTGTTGAGGCGCTCGGGCTCCTTGATGGTCCCGTCGTTGGCACGCTGGAGCACCGTCTCCTTCTGTCCCTCGCCCTCCGGGGGCGCAATCACGGACAGCTCCAGGTCCATGCGCTCCACGCCGGACAGCTCCACCTTGGCCAGCACCGGCTCGGTCGTCTTCAGCACGAAGTTGTCCACGTCCCCCTTGGGCGAGAGGAAGCCCTCCTTGTAGCCGTACGTCGGCAGGGTCGTGGCCTTGTACAGCTCGTCATTGGGCTCGAGCTCCGCGTTGGCTCCGGCCTCCTCCTGCGTCACCGTGAGCGTGTAGGGCTTCTCCGAGTTGAAGCCCCGCTTCGCCTCCTTGCCCGACCCCACCCAGCCGCTCTTCACCACCACGTACACCACGCGGTCGCTCGCCCTCACGCCGATGTTGCGCAGCGAATAACCCTCGCCCTCCTTGCCCTTGGGCGTGACGAACAGGGGCGCCTCCGCCGCCGAGAGCACTGACAGCTCCGCGCGCACGCCCTCGATGCCCGTGAGCTCGATCTTCAGCGCCATCGCGGGTGGCTCCTCGGGCGCGGGTTGCAGGCCTCCCTGGCCCGGGACGGGCACGGGCACCTGGAAGCCTCCCGGCTGCTGTGCCTGCGCACCCGCCGCGGCCGGGTCGCCCTCGCCCGTGGGGGCAGGGGCTGCTTCGGGATTGGCGGCGGCCTCCGAGGGGCTGGGCGGCGGGGTCTCCGTGCCCTCGGGGGCCGGCTGGCCCTCGGCGGGGGGCGGTTGGGCTTCCGTGGGAGCTCCCGGGGTCGGAGCCGGGGCGGGCTCTGGAGCCGGGGGAGGCGCAGCGCCGGCGGGCGGCTCAGGCAGCTCCAGCCGGTACCAGTCCTCGTCGGCCGCGTGCCCGATGAAGCCCGCCACCGCCTGGCCCAGCTGCATCGGCGAGGCGTCCACGGCGCGGTCATTGGGCTCACGCTCCACGCCATCCTCGGGCATGTGGTAGCGCACCTCGAGCGTATAGGCGCCGCCGGTGCCCTTGCGGGCAGAGACCACGCGCACCCAGCGCTCGCCCTCTACGTAGAGGTTGGGGAAGCGCTCCGGCTTGCCGTCACCCGCGCTGTTGATGCCAGCGCTGCGGACACCGGGAGCGTCGTACACCTCCAGCAGCACGTCCCCGCCGGGAATGCCGGAGACGCTCACGTCCGCCACGCGCGGGCTGTTCGGGGCAAGTCGGTACCAGTCCTCGTCGGGCTTGGAGGGATCCGCGCCCAGACTGGCGCTCACCGTCGCGTCCCGGCCGAGAGTGAGGGCCTGCTCCGGCCGCTCGTTGGGCTCCTTCTCGTTCAGCAGCTCGGGCCCGGTGACGACCGGTCCGGCGTCTGCTTCTTCGGTGCCCTTGTCCGAGCAACCGTTCGGGCAGCCGGCAATCAACAGCGCGCACGGCCACACCCACCCCAGACGTCGCATTCCGTTCCCTCTTGGCATTCGAGCGCCTACTCAATCCCCTGGCGCCCGGGTGTCAAGGTTCGCCAACAGACGAGCTGGCGCTTTCATCCCGGGAGCGGGAATGGAGTGAGAACGGAACTGTGGCGTTCCCGGCCCGTAGGGATAACGGGCCCGGAGGGGTGGCACGGAGGGGACACCCTCAAGGGGGGGCGTCAGCCGGCGGCGGTCTTCTTCTTCGCGCTGAAGTGGCGGAAGAAGTCGATGATCTCCTGCTCGGCGATCTTGGCGTCCGTGGCGTCGGCGAACTCCGACTCGAGGAACATTCCGCCACACGACTCGCAGGTGTCGTAGTGCAGGGGGTGCTGACGGTCACCGCCGTCCACCCGGATGAGGTCCACCTGGCACTCGGGGCACTGGCCGGTGAGAGCCTCTGCGTCGACCTTACCGCCCTGGCTCTCCAGCCCGGGGAGGTTGTTGTGGAGGAGGATCCGGTTCAGATCCGCGACGTCGATCCACAGACCGCCGCAATCTCCACACTTTCGCAACGTCTCATGGTCGCCTTCGAGATCGGCCATCTCGACGCTGCAACCGGGGCAATTCATGGGGCGGGTCATTCTCCTGTAGGGGGGAGCAGCGCTCCCGTGGGGTTCGCCCGAGGGGGACTGCTGGCCCCCGGACGTTCAGAGAATGATAGGTCGCATGATTTTTCAGATGCAACCCAACCGCTGCAATGTGTTCACACACGCAACCCTGGGGGCCCCTCAGGCTCAGGCCTTGACCCGGCGGATGTCGGCTCCCAGCTTGCGGAGCTTGCGCTCCAGGCGCTCGTAGCCCCGGTCCAGGTGGTAGATGCGGGCCACCTCGGTCTTCCCCTCGGCGCGCAGGCCGGCCAGCACGAGGGAGGCGCTGGCGCGCAGGTCCGTGGCCATGACGGGCGCCCCGGACAGCTTTTTGACTCCCTTCACCACGGCGGTGTGGCCCTGGATGGTGATGTCCGCCCCCATCCGGTGCAGCTCCGGCACGTGCATGAAGCGGTTCTCGAAGATGCTCTCCGAGATGACCGAGGTGCCGCTGGCCACCGTCATCAGCCCCATGAGCTGGGCCTGCATGTCCGTGGGGAAGCCCGGGTGCTCGGTCGTCTTCACGTCCACCGAGTTGACGACCTTGGGCGCCTTCACCCGCAGGCCCCGCTCCTCGGCGGTGATGGTGCAGCCCGTCTCGCGCAGCTTGAGGATGACGGACTCCAGGTGCTCGGGCTGGGCGTGCTTCACCAGCACGTTGCCCCCGGTGATGGCCGCCGCGACCATGAGCGTGCCCGCCTCGATGCGGTCCGGGAGGATGGCGTGCTCCACGGGCTTGAGGGCGTCCACCCCGTCGATGGTCATGACGGAGGTGCCCGCGCCCTGGATGCGGGCGCCCATCTTGTTGAGCACCCGGGCCAGCTCCTCCACCTCGGGCTCGCGCGCGCAGTTCTCCAGCACGGTGCGGCCCTTGGCCAGCACGGCCGCCATCATCACGTTCTCCGTGCCCGTCACCGTGATGACGTCGAAGTTGACGGTGGCGCCCTTGAGCTGCCTGGCCCGGGCCTCGACATAGCCCTCGGTGAGGGTGATGTCCGCCCCCAGGGCCTTGAGGCCCTTGAGGTGCTGATCGATGGGGCGAGCCCCGATGGCACACCCACCCGGCATGGACACGCGGGCGCGGCCGAAGCGGGCCACCAAGGGGCCGAGCACCAGCACCGAGGCGCGCATCGTCTTCACCAGGTCATACGGGGCCTCGGGGGTGATAGGCCCCTCGATGGCCACCTCGCACACGTCCTTCTGGCGGCCGGTGAGCCGCGCCGTGCCACAGCCCATGGTCTCCAGCACCTTGAGCATGGTGACCACGTCCGCCAGGTCCGGCACGTTGCGGTAGACGCTCTTGCCGTCGGCCAGCAGCGCCGAGGCGAGGATGGGAAGCGCAGCGTTCTTCGCGCCCGACACGACCACCTCGCCCTGCAGCGGGTGGCCACCCTTTACGATGATCTTATCCATCTGTTCCGTCTCACCCCCGTGGCTAAGCAGCCACAGGCTGTGTCCCAAATGCGAGGCGATCTCGCCGCTCCAGGTCCTTCTCCACCCGCGCGTCGTCGAAACCCGCGGCCTGGAGGAGGGCCTTCACAGCATCGCCCTGCGTCTCGCCAATCTCCATTGCAAGCAGCCCGCCAGGTTTGAGGACTCGGCGAGCCCCCTCGATGACCTTGCGGATGAGCACCAGCCCGTCCGGTCCGCCGTCCAGCGCCATGTGGGGCTCCCGGCGCACCTCGGCCGACAGGGTGGCGATCTCCTCCGTGGCGATATAGGGCGGGTTGGACACCACCACGTCGAAGCGGGCGTCCGGGGGTAGGGCGGCGTAGAGGTTACCCTGGAGCACCGTCACCCGCTCAGACACCCCCAGGGCCTGGGCATTCTCCCGGGCCAGCGCACAGGCATCCGGGGAGAGGTCCGTGGCCATCACCGAGGCCTGGGGACGCTCGGCCGCCAGGCTGATGGCGATGCAGCCCGAGCCGGTGCACACGTCCAGCGCCATGCCGGGGCCGTCCTTGGGCAGCTTGTGCAGGGCGGCCTCCACCAGCAGCTCCGTCTCCGGCCGGGGGATGAGCACCCGCGCGTCCACCTTGAAGGAGCGGTTGTAGAACTCCCGCACGCCGGTGAGGTACTGGGTGGGCTCGCCCGCCATGCGCCGCTCGATGAGGGCGCGGAAGGTGGCCAGCTCCGCCTTCTCCAGCGGCCGATCCAGGTCCACGTACAGGCGCACCCGGGTCGTCTTCAGCGCGTGGGCGAGCAGCACCTCGGTGGTGAGCCGGGGCGCGTCTATCCCGCGCTTCTCGAAGTGCTGGGTCGTCCAGGTGAGGATTTTTCGGACGGTCCAGTTCTCGCTGCTCATGCGCTCGCGCCGGGGCCCCCGCCCATCTGCTGCTTGAGGGCCTCGGCCTGGTAGTGGGTGCGGCAGGCGGTGATGACGTCCTCCACACCGCCGCCCATGATGGCCGGCAGGTTGTGCACCGTGAGGCCGATGCGGTGGTCCGTCAGCCGATCCTGCGGGAAGTTGTAGGTGCGGATCTTCTCCGAGCGGTCGCCGGTGCCCACCTGGCCGCGGCGCATGGAGTCGCGCTCGTTGCGGATGCGCTCCTGCTCGATCTCATAGAGCTTGGCGCGCAGCATGCGCTCGGCCATGGCCCGGTTCTTCGTCTGGCTCTTCTCCTGCTGGCACTTCACCACGATGCCCGAGGGCTTGTGGATGAGGCGCACCGCGGAGTCGGTGGTGTTCACGCTCTGGCCGCCGGAGCCCGTCGAGCGCATCACCTGCATCTCGATGTCCGCCGGGTTGAGCTTGATGTCCACCTCCTCCGCCTCGGGCATCACCGACACGGTGATGGTGGAGGTGTGGATGCGGCCCTGGGCCTCGGTGGCCGGCACGCGCTGTACCCGGTGCACGCCTGACTCGTACTTCAGGTGGCTGTAGACGGCGTCGCCCGAGAGCATGACGGACACGTCCTTGACGCCGCCCACGCTGCCCGGGCTCATGTCCATGATGTCCGCCTTCCAGCCCTTGCGGTCCGCGTAGCGGAGGTACATCTGCATGACCTCCTCGGCGAACAGACCGGCCTCGTCGCCGCCGGCGCCGGCGCGGATCTCCAGGATGACGTCCTTGTCGTCATTGGGATCCTTGGGCAGCAGGAGGATCTTCAGCTCCGCCTCCATCTCCTCGCGCTGGGCCTTGAGACCAGGCAGGGACTCGCGGGCATAGGCCTTCTCGTCGGGGTCCGAGCTGCTGAGCCAGGCCTCGACCTCCTTGAGGTCGGCGAGCACCTTGCGGTAGGCACGGAAGGCCTCCACCAGCTTCTCCAGGCCCGCGCGCTCCTTGGAGACTCGCTGCAGCTTGGCCGTATCGGAGATGATGTCCGGGTTGGACAGGTCGGCGGTGAGGCGCTCGAACTTGCGCTCCACCTCTTCGAGTTTGTCAATCATCGGTCTGGGTGGGGGTTGTGCCCCGTTGTCCGGCCCCTGGCAAGGCCGGACGGGGTCAAGAAATTCCGTGGACTTCCAGGCCGGGGGCGTGAAAAAAGGGCGGTTCGCTGCCGCCATTGCGGCCCACTTCCGCCCATACGGAGTACCAGAAGATGCCTGCCCAGAAGGGAAATCGCAGCAAGAAGAAGCTGTCCAATCGCGCTTCCACGAAGAAGGCGGCCCTCAAGCGCCGCCGCGCTCGCGAGCGCCGCAAGTAGTTTGCTGTCCGCCTCCTCCCCTGGTTTCCGGGGGAGGGGGCAAGCATCCCCCTTCCGCGCCGGAGTCCCCCGGGGCGGACCCTTTCGGGGCAGCTTGACTCTTCCTTGCGCCCCCAAAGTGGCGGCGCGTACATTGCCCCGCGAATTCATGGCCAGGGAAAAGGACAACATCGCGCTCTCCGACGAGCACAACTCGCGCGGCATCGAACTGGCCGACCGCGGGTGGTTGGATGAGGCGATCAAGGAGTTCAAGAAGGCGATCGATCTCGATCCGGACTCCGCCCACGCGCACGACAACCTCGCCACCGTCTATGCGGAGAAGAAGCTCTTCCGCGAGGCCCTGGGTGAGTACCTCACCGCGCTCAAGCTGGAGCCGGAGAGTCCCACCGCGCACTACAACCTCGCCTGCTTCCTGTCCTCGCATGCGGCCGAGATGGCGGTGACCGAGTACCGCGAGGCCATCGAGCTGGACCCCGAGTACCCGGACGCGCACCTCAACCTGGGCCTCACCTATGCGGACCAGGGCCGCATCGAGGAGGCCATGCGCGAGCTGCAGACGGCCATCGAGTTGGATCCGCAGGACGCCTTCCCCCGGCACGAGCTCGCCGCGCTGCTCATGGACGAGGGGGACTACCGCTCGGCCATCACCCAGCTGAAGGACGTGGTGCGCCTGGAGCCGGAGAACTTCGAGGCGCACCTGGACCTGGGCATCTGCTACGCCCAGAAGGGCTTCTACGCCGAGGCCGAGCGCTCCTATGAGAAGGCGCGCGCCCTCAACGCCGAGGATCTGCTGCTCAACTACAACCTGGCGGCCCTCTACGCGCTCTGGGGCCGGCGGGCCGAAGCGTTGACCTACCTGCAGAAGTCCGTGGCGGCGGATCGCCAAAAAGTGCAGGGCTGGCTGGCCACGGATACGATGTTCGACGCTCTGAAGGGCGACCCCGAGTTCGAGGCGCTCTTCTGAGCGTCTGAGCTCATTTATGGAATTGGAATGGGTCTACCTCGGACTGGCGATCCTGCTGGTCTTCGCGAATGGGTTCTTCGTGGCGACCGAGTTCGCCATCGTGAAGGTCCGCCAGACGCGCCTCCAGGCGCTGGTGGATGAGGGGCGGCCGGGTGCCGGCGGCGCCCTGAAGATGGTGGAGAAGCTGGACGCCTACCTGTCCGCCACGCAGTTCGGAATCACCCTCGCGTCGCTGGGGCTGGGCTGGCTGGGTGAGCCGGCGTTCGCCCACCTACTGGCGCCGGTGCTCCTGCGGGTGGTGCCGGAGGCGACGGCGCCCGCGCTGGCGTCCACGCTGGCGGTGGCCATCGCCTTCGCCATCATCACCTTCCTGCACATCGTGGTGGGGGAGTTGGCGCCCAAGAGCTTCGCCATCCAGCGCGCCGAGGACACGACGCTGGCCGTGGCCCTGCCCATGCGGGTCTTCTACTTCGTCTTCTACCCGGCCATCTGGTTGCTCAATGGCGTGGCGGGGTGGCTGCTGAGGGTCTTCGGGCTGCACGGCGCGCACGAGTCCCAGGAAGCACACAGCGAGGAGGAGCTGCGCGTCATCCTCCACAGCTCGGCGCAGGCAGGCGCCATCACCACGGCGCGCGCGGAGCTGCTGGAGCGCTCGCTGGAGATGGCGCAGAAGACGGCCCGCCAGGTGATGGTGCCGCGCAACCAGGTGAAGTTCCTGGACGTGGAGGAGCCGCTGGACAAGTGCGTCGCGGACGCGCGTGCAGCGGGCCACACGTGGCTGCCGGTGGCCCGGGGGAACATGGACGAGGTGGAGGGGGTGGTGAACGTGAAGGACCTCTTCTTCCTCCTGTCCAAGGGCGAGCTGCGCAGCCTGGCCCAGGTGCAGCGGCCGGTGCTCTACATCCCGGAGCACGTCACGCTGGAGCAGCTGCTCACCGAGTTTCGCCGCCGCCGCCGGCAGATCGCCCTGGTGGTGGACGAGCACGGTGGTACCTCGGGCCTGGTCACCCTCGCGGACGTGGTGGCCGAGGTGGTGGGCGACGTGGCCGAGCTGGGGCGGCGGGTGGACGAGGTGCGCGCCCTGCCCGGAGGCCGCTTCGAGCTGCCCGGCACCGCCCAGTTGGATGACCTGGAGGATCGGCTGGACGTCTCGTTCGACGTCGAGGACGAGGACGTCGAGGTGACGACGATCGCCGGCTACCTCATGGCCCGGCTGGGGCGCATCCCCGAGAAGGGGGACTCGCTCAAGCTGGACATGTGGCGCATCCAGGTGGAAGAGGTGGAAGGGCCGCGCGTGGTTCGGGTCACGGTCGAGCCCCAGGCGAGCCCCAAACCCCCGGTGGTGGCGGCTCCGGATGCCTGAGCCGTCCTCGTTTGTTGCCGCCCCGCATGCCGTCCTCTCCCTCCACTCCTGCTCCTGACGCGCTGCGTCGGGATGACCCTGGGCTCCAGCCTGTCCCCGGGGAAGGGGAGGGCGCTCGCGAGGCCGGGGCCTCCGTCCGCCGGATGACCCTGGTGGATGGACTGCGCGGGTTCGCCGCGCTCGCCGTGGTGCTGCCGCATGCCGCGGGCCTCTTCATGTTCCCCGGGGCGGGGGCCCTGTCCGAGTGGATGGTGCAGGTGGCCCTCTTCGGGCGCCGCGGCGTCGAGGTGTTCTTCGCGCTGAGCGGCTTCGTCATCGCCTACACGCTGCGCCGCATCCGGCTGTCTCCTGGGGGCGTCGGCAACTTCATCCTCCGTCGCTCGATGCGCCTGGATCCTCCCTACTGGGTGGCCCTTGGCCTGTTCTGCGGCTTCCTGCTCCTGCGCACGGTGATGACCGGGAAGCCCGCCGACTGGCCCTCCGGCATGCAACTGCTCACGCACCTGCTCTACCTGCAGGACCTCGCAGGGTACGGGCAGATCAACGTCGCTTTCTGGACCCTGTGCGTCGAGTTCCAGTTCTACCTGTCGTTCGCGGTGCTGCTGGGGCTCGCCCAGGCGCTCTCGCGGCGGTTGGGGCGCGATGGAGTGGTCCCGGGGTTCTTCGCCGCCCTCTTCGTGCCGCTGCTGGCCTGGCCCTCGGGCCTGGTGCCCGTGGAGACGAAGGCAGTCACCCAGTCTCTGCTCCCCCACGCGTACATCTTCCTGGCGGGCGCGTTGACGTGGTGGGCGCTCGAGGGTCGTCTGCCCCGCGGGGCCTGGTATGCCCTCATCCTGCTGCTGTGGGGCGTGTTCCTCTGGCTCCCTGACAGCAGTACCTTCGCGGCGGCTGCCACCTGCTCCCTGCTCTACGTGGCCGGGCGCCGCCAGCGGCTCTTCTCCTGGCTCTCACCCAGGCCGTTCCAGTACCTGGGCCGCATCTCGTACAGCATCTACCTGGTGCACTTGCCCCTGTGCATGCTGTTCATGTCCATCCGGGTGCGCGTCGTCGAGCCATCGGACGGGGTGGCCCTGCTGTTCCTCGGCGTTGTCCTGGCGGCGAGCGTTGCCTCGGCCCACCTGCTGCACACCTGGGTGGAGGCCCCCTGCGTCGAGTGGGCCCGTCGCCTCAAGCGCTGAGCGTCACAGGCCCAGCAGCCGCGCCCGTGTTTCGGCGAGCCGGGTCCGGCCATCGTCCGACAGTCCCTCGAAATTCCTCAGCTCCCCCACACGCTCCAGCAGCGCGGCGCGTTCCGCATCGGTCAGCTCCGGGAAGCTCTGGCGGACCACTGCCACGTAGCGGGACAGCGGAACCATTGTCGCGTACCAGTTCGCCTGCCGCGCCAACCCGGCGAGGCGCGGCTCCCACCGGTTGGCTTCGGTGACGGGGAGGCCGGGGACGCCCGCTTGCGGAAGCCCCGTGCCGTACTGCGCCATCATGTCGCGCGAGAACGCCTGCTCCACCGCGCCAGTCCGGGCGATCCGCCGCACCGTCGCGCCACACGTGCCGCAGGGCTGCTCCAGCACTCCCTCGGGGATCGTCACGGCGTGGCCGCAGCTCCCGCAGCGGCTGGAGACCTCGTTCAGCCCGAGCACTTCTGGGGAGAGGGGACGCTTGTAGAAGCACCCGACGCAGATGAGCTCCGTCGCGGTGCGGCCCTGGAATGACACCAGCCCGCAGCGGGGGCACGTCCACTCGAGGTAGACACCCACTTCGTCCGAGGCCGAGGTCCCGGTCTCCAGGACGTTGTTGGCCCCGTGCACGCTCCGCAGCAGCGGGAGCCGGTGCTCGGGGGAGAGTAGCGGCAGGTAGGCGTTGACGATCAGCGAGAGGCCCAGCCGGCTGCGCGAGGCGGGCGGCATGTCGTCGGGGTCCTCGAAGCCCGGCAGGGTGGCGAGGCGTGAGTACTGCCGGCGCACGAGCTCCAGCACCTTCTCCACCGTGGGGACAGGCTCCCTCAGGTCCATCGAGGTGCTGGTCCGCTGGATTTCCGCGTCGAGCGCGGCGAGGGTGGGGTCCACGATGACTTGCAGGCGGACCCAGGACTCGTAGCGGAGGTAGCGCTCGCGGTAGGCCGAGTCGGTGCGGACCTCCGGCGGGAAGTGCTGCGGCGTCAGCTCTATCTGGAGTGCGGCCACCTCTCGCAGGTGTCGCTCCGCCTCGTCCAGCCGGCCGTCCCGGGCGGCGCTCCGGGCCTCGTCCAGGTGCTGCTGCAGGACGGTGAACTTCGGAGCCATCTCGGCATAGCTCCGCAACCATTCGCCGTACTCGGGGGACTCGAACCACGCCTGCCAGTCGACACCCACGAGCGCACGGCAGTAGCCGCAGCGCACCCAGGAGGCGTGACCCGTGGCGTCCACGTGGGCACCACAGGCATGACAGCGGTAGCGGATGACGAGGGCCATGGCCCTCCCAGCCTACGCCAGCCGCCCGGTGTCAGCCGAAGTTGTAGGCGAAGTCGACCCAGGGGATGGGGATGATCGTGCCCGGCACGCGAATCGCGCCGAGGTCCACGGCCCAGCTCTCACCGAAGATGCGTACCGCCAGGGAGTTGAGCATCGGGAGCTCCCCGCCGAGGTTCACGTCGAGGTTTGGCACCAGCCAGTTCTCCGTGACGAGCGCGAGCCGCTGGGTCACCCGCACGTTTCCGCTGACCGCGACGATGTAGTAGGGGCTGATGGCGTCCTGGTTGTTGGAGAGCATGAAGGGTTTGCCCAGGGCCACGGACAGGTGCGCGTCTGGCGTGCCGTAGGTGGCCGTTCCGAAGAGGAAGCCCACCGTGCTCCCGAACCCACCGCCCGACAGTCCGGGGAGGACGAGTCCCTGTGCGCCAACGGCCAGGTGCAGCTTGTCTCCCACCGAGGCGCCTACCTTGACGCCTCCGATGAGGTTGAAGCCGCCGTCGATCAACCACGCCGGGAGCACCGCGCCGGCCTGGAGGGTGATGTGATCCGTCAGGCCGTAGTTGATCGAGGAGAAGAAGAGCTCTTTCTGGGAGAAGTAGCCCTCGCCCTGGCGCAGCATCATCCCGCTGGGCGCGTAGAGGTAGCGAGTGCGGTTGGGATCCTGGAACCAGATCTCCCCATTGTCCCGGACCTGAGCATTTCGTTCGGCGACGATGCTCTTCACCTGCCGGGCCGGCAGCTCCAGGCGATCGCCATCCGCCAGCTCCACCACGACGATCCGGTTGTCCTGGCGCACCACCACGCCGTGCAGCTCCTGCCCGTCCTTCAGGGTGATGCGCGAGAGCTGCTGCTTCCCGGGGTCCTCCTCCGTCGCGAGGGCACTTTCGGGAACAGGAGCCGCGGTGGCCTCCGCGGACACGGGCTCGGAAGGGGCGGGTGTCTCCACCACCGCAGCGGGGACGGGGGGCTCGGCGGGCGTGAGCTCCTGCTGTGTGAGGGTCACCACCAACGCCAGGGCGAGGGATGTCGTGGTTGCGAACATGCCGCCCTGTCTTGCAGCGGACGGGCCACGGGCGGGCGCCGCTGGAAATCCTGGCACTTGAAGGCGCTTGCAGGGCCCCCTGTGCACCGGGCTGCACGGGGGTCTGCGCGGATTGTGTACCTCCCGCGTCGTCCGTCGGCCGTCAGCTGAAGCAGGAGGAGACAGGATGGGTCAGGCCTGTAGCGGTTCGTAGCGCGTCCTCCAGCGGTTGCTCGCCTGGGGAGCGGCCGTGTCAGACCGACCTGCTATGCCCGCGAGGCTGCTCTCACGAGGAGCGAGAGAGCAGGCAGGGGCCCGAGAGGAGGTCGCCTGTGGAATCGGATGAGGAAGGGTAGGGTCTGTTCTCGCCCGTACAACCCCCCGGTCGTCAGGCCGGTGGGCGCCATGCTTGCCTGCTCGCATATCGTCATGCATGGCAGGGTCATGCTTGATCGGCTGAGATCCAGCGTGCTACTCGTCTGATCGCTCCGAGGCCGATTTTTCGGCCTCCGGAACGCTTTCCTGCCCGCCCGCTCACCTCTCGGGAGCACGTTTCACATGCGAATCAAGCGCCTGGATATCACTGGCTTCAAATCGTTCATGGAGCGCAGCGTCTTCACGTTCGACGACGGCGTGACGGGCATTGTCGGCCCCAACGGGTGTGGCAAGTCGAACGTGGTGGACTCCATCCGCTGGGTGATGGGCGAGCAGAGCGCCAAGAACCTGCGCGGCCGCGGCATGGAGGACGTCATCTTCAACGGCTCGGAGTCCAAGCCGCCCCTGTCCATGGCCGAGGTGTCGCTCACCTTCCACGTGGACGAGACGGACACGCTCCCCGTTCACCTCTCCGGCCTCCCGGAAGTCACCGTGACGCGCCGCCTCTTCCGCAGCGGCGAGTCCGAGTACCTCATCAACAAGACCATCTGCCGCCTGCTGGACATCACCGAGCTCTTCCTCGGCACCGGCGTGGGCACCAAGGCCTACTCCATCATCGAGCAGGGCCGCGTGGGCCTCATCGTCTCCAGCAAGCCGGAGGACCGGCGCAACCTCATCGAGGAGGCCGCCGGCGTCACCAAGTACAAGTCCCGCCGCAAGGCCGCCGAGCGCAAGCTGGAGGCCACCCAGGCCAACCTCCTGCGCGTCTCGGACATGACGGGCGAGCTGGAGCGCCGCCTGGAGAGCCTCTCGCGCCAGGCCAAGAAGGCCGAGAAGTACAAGAAGCTCAAGGCGCGCATGCGGGAGATCGATCTGCACTCGGCCTCGCACCGCTTCCTGGCGCTGCACGCCGAGTCCAAGATGCTGGGCGAGAAGCTCAACAGCCTGGGTGGCGAGGAGCGCGAGAACCTCGAGAAGCTGCGCGAGCTGGAGGTGATGATCACCAACCGCCGCACCGCGCTGGAGTCCGAGACCGAGGCCCTGCAGAAGCTCTCCGCCGAGGTGCACACGCTGGAGAGCGCCGTGCAGCGCGCGGACCAGGACCTGGCCTACTGGCGCAAGGACCTGGAGGAGACGAGCGCCCGGGTGGCGCAGTCCGAGACCGAGCTGCACACCGTCAGCTCGCGCCAGTCCGAGCTGGCCGAGACCATGGCCGCCCGCGAGTCCGAGCTGAGCAACATCGCCGGCTCGTGGAAGGAGGACGAGGTCTCCATGAAGGTGGCGCAGGAGGAGCTGCGCCGGGTGAGCCAGTTGCAGGCGGAGATCTCCCTGCGGCTGGAGCAGGAGCGGGCGGCGGTCGTCACCGTGGCGAGCCGCCTGGCCAACCACGAGAGCAACCTCGTCAACCTGGCCCGTCAGAAGACGGACCTGGAGGCCCGGCGCACCCGCAACCGCGCCGAGGCGGACGCGCTGCGCGAGCAGGAGAAGCAGCTCGAGGACGTGCGCCAGAACGTGGCCCGCAGGGTGGAGGACAGCCGCCACCTGTCGCTGGAGCTGGCCGAGCGCAAGGGCCATGAGGAAGAGGCGCTGATGCGCACGCGTCAGGCCTTCATGGAAAACGAGGTCCAGGTCATCGGCCTGCGCGAGGAGCTGAGCGACAAGCGCAGCCGGCTGGGCTCGCTGGAGGCGCTGCAGAAGGACTACGAGGGCTTCGACAAGGGCGTGCGCGCGGTGATGGTGCGCGCCGGTGAAGAGGCTCGGCAGCAGGGCATCTTCGGCCTGGTGGCGGACGTCATCTCCACCACGCCGCGCTACGAGCGCGCGGTGGAGGCCGTGCTGGGCGAGCGGCTGCAGCACGTCGTCGTGGAGAGCCGCGACAAGGGCGTGGAGTTGGTGGAGTACCTCAAGTCCGCCGTCGAGGGCCGTGGCAGCTTCCTGCCAGTACCCGCCCTCGAGCGCGTGCCCTCCGCCGTGCAGCCGGACGTGTCGCGTCCCGGTGTGCTGGCCCGCGCCATCGACGAGGTGACGTGCGAGGAGACGCTCAAGCCCGTGGTGCAGCTCATCCTCGGGGACGTGATCATCGTGGAGGACCTGGGAGTGGCCAAGGCGTACGCCGAGGCCGAGGGCTCCACGTGCACGCTCGTCACCCTGGACGGTGAGGTGTTCCGCCCGGACGGCACCATCACCGGCGGCGAGCGCGAGGGCGTCGCCGTGGGTGCGCTGCAGAAGAAGCGCGAGATTGTCGAGCTGGCCTCCGAGGTGGCTCGGGTGGAGGAGCGCTACAACGAGATCCTCACCCGGCACTACACGCTGCAGAAGCAGATGGGGGACACGGAGGACGTCCTCAAGGGGCTGGCGAAGAACCAGCACGCCGAGGAGCTGAGCCTCGCCAGCCAGGAGAAGGACCTGCACAAGGCGAGCGAGGACCTGGCGCGGGTGCGCGACAGGCTCCGGGCGCTGGACGCGGACGAGGCGCAGCTCACGCAGATGTACGACGGGCTGGCGCACGAGGAGGAGAACAGCCGGGGCGAGGTGGCACACGGCCAGGCGGACCGCGAGGCGCGCGAGGAGCGCGTGAAGCAGCTGGTGGGCGAGCTGGAGTCGCTCAAGCAGCGGGCGGAGACGGCGACGAACAACCTCACCAGCCTGAAGGTGAAGGTGGCCGCCGGTGGCGAGCGTGGCGACGCCGCCCGCAAGGAGCTGGAGAGCCTGCTGGCCCAGAAGGAGGAGATGGCCAACCGGGTGCGCAAGCTGGAGACCACGGTGCGCGAGGGCTCGTCGCGGGTGGAGGAGTTCCAGCGCCGCATCTCCGAGACGGAGGCGGAGCGCGCCAAGAAGGGCGAGGACCTGGCGGTGACGGCCGGAGTCCTGGAGTCGCGTCGCGCGGCGCACGGCACGGCCTCGGCCGAGGTGCGCGAGCAGGACAACGTGCTGCGCGAGCTGCGCACGAAGCTGGAGGGCCTCACCCAGGGCCTGGCGCAGAACTCGCTGCGTGAGCGGGAGATCGCCCTGGAGCTGGAGCACCTGGTGGCGGGCATCCGCGAGCGGCACGGGACGGAGCTGCAGGAGGAGGTGCACAAGTACCACCTGCTGCCGTCGCTGAGCGAGGAGGCCGAGGAGGAGCTGAAGGACTTGCGCGCGCAGGTGGAGAAGATGGGGGAGATCAACCTCACGGCCATCGACGAGCACGCGGACCTGACGAGCCGGTCGGAGTTCTTGCTGACGCAGAAGAAGGATCTGTCGGAGTCGATGGAGAAGCTGCAGGAGGCCATCCGGCGCATCGACGCGTCGAGCCGGGAGCGCTTCAAGCAGACGTTCGACATCGTGAACGAGAAGTTCCAGGCCATCTTCCCGCGGCTGTTTGGCGGCGGGCGGGCGAGCCTGGTGCTGACGAACGAGGGGCAGGGTGGGGAGCCGGGCGTGGAGATTGTCGCGCAGCCGCCGGGCAAGAAGCTGCAGAGCATGAACCTGCTGTCGGGCGGCGAGAAGGCGCTGACGGCGGTGGCGCTCATCTTCGCCATCTTCCTCATCAAGCCGACGCCCTTCTGCCTCCTGGACGAGGTCGACGCGCCGTTGGATGAGGGCAACGTGGGCCGCTACAACGACATGGTGAAGGAGATGAGCAAGCAGTCGCAGTTCATCCTCATCACGCACAACAAGCGGACCATGGAGGTGGCGGACACGCTGTACGGCGTGACGATGGAGGAGCCGGGTATCTCCAAGCTGGTGAGCGTGAAGCTGCGCGAGGCGACGGCGGCCAACGACAACATCACCGCCGCCTAAACACCCCTGTGAGAAGGAGAAGGCGCGGAACCTGAGTCCAGGTCCCGCGCCTTCGCCGTTTTCAGCTCAATCCCCGCGCCGTTTGGCTCGAGAGCGCTCCCAGCCCATCTGGGTCAGAGTCCGCTCATGACGGCGTTGCTCGCGTTGCGCGGCGGGGCTCGACTGCCGGGCCTGCCAGGCCTGCTCGCGCCGCAGCTTCTCGTAGCTGTCGAGCCGCTCACGAGAGAGCTCCCCGGTCTCCAGGGCGGCGAGCACCGCGCATCCCGGCTCGTTGTGGTGGGTGCAGTCCCGGAAGCGGCAGCCGTCAGCCAGCGCGAGGATGTCCGCGAAGGCGTGGCCGAGCCCTTCGTCCTCGCCCCACAGTCCGAGCTCGCGCATGCCGGGCCCATCGATGAGCAGCCCGCCGTGAGGAAGCACGAACAGCTCCCGGTGGGTGGTGGTGTGGCGGCCCCTGTCGCCCTCGGCGCTGACGGCCTGGGTGGCCAGACGCGACTCGCCCAACAGGTGGTTGACGAGGGTGGACTTGCCCACGCCCGAGGAGCCGAGCAGCGCGCCCGTCTTTCCGGCGGGGAGCTGTGCGCGCACCTCTTCGATGCCCTCTCCCATGAGCGTGCTCAGCGCGAGCACGGTCACGCCCGGGGAGAGTTCCTGGACCTCGAGGACCCGCGTGGCCACCTCTGGCTCGAGGTCGGCCTTGCTGAGGACGACCACGGGTGTGGCCCCACTGTTCCACGCCAGGGTGAGCGCCCGCTCGATGCGGCGAGGGTTGAAGTTGCCATCCAACCCCGTGACGAGGAACACCACGTCGAGGTTGGCGGCGATGGGTTGACCCGCGTGCTCGTGGCCCGCCTCGCGCCGCATGAGGACGCCTCGGCGGGGGATGACGGCGTGGAGCAGGGCCTCGCCATCACCGGGAGGGAGCTGGAGCGCGACCCAATCACCAATGGTGGGCAGCGCCTCGGCTCCGTGGGCGTGGTGGAGGATTCGTCCCGAGGGCCGTGCGAGCACGGTCCTCTCGGCGGTCTGGAGGGTGAGCAGTCCGCGTTCCTGGCGCACGACGCGCCCTGGGACGAGAGAAGGAGAGAGCTGGGTGAGGAGGATGGAAAAAGCGTTGGCGAGGTCGAGACCCCAGCCGAGGGATTCGAGGGACACTTGAAGGACTCCGGACAGAGTGGTGCCGGTGGCGCACCTGAGGATTCAAGGGCGCCCAGCAAGGAGCGGAACCACGCTGCGTCGGACCTTCGGCCGGCTAGGCGGCCCGCGCCCCCTGGGCGAACAGGACGTCAACCACGGCAAGCACAATGGGAGCGTTCATGGATGCCTCCGGAGACTCATGGGGCGGCGTCCCTCGCCACCCAATACCCGCATCCCTAATCCGCCGCTGGCGTCAGGGCAATACCCCAGGCCTGCCCGGGCGCTCGGCTTGGGACGGGGCCTGACTACCGGCCCCCGGAAACACAGAAGGCGCGGAACCCGTCGGGAGGGCGCCGCGCCTTCGTCATGCTGGACCCGCTGTCGGGCCCCTGGGCCGAAACTCCCCGCGAGAGGCGCTCGGCGGACTGCTTAGTAGCTGACCTTCGGGCACGCCTTCTGGTCGGCCGCGAGCCGCTCCTGGGCGTTCTTCACATCCTGCTCGGCGGCCGTCACGACCTCCTGGAGCTTGCCCTCGAGCTCACCCCAGGCCGCGTCCTTGGCCTTGAGCTCCTGGACGTTGGCCAGCGCCTGCTGCTCCGCCTGGAGCTGCCCGGTGAAAGCCTCCACGGACTTCTTGGAGGTCTCGACGAGCGCGTTGCACTTGGAGGTCAGCTCCGAAAGCATGTCGTACTGCTTGCGCTGGGGGGTCTTCTGGAAGCGGGTGAGCACCTCCTCGTAGGTCTCCGCGGCGTTGGAGCGGGTGCCCAGGGCCATGGCCGTGTTCGCGGCGCGCTGATTGCGCAGCAGGTCCAGCTGGTAGAAGCGCAGCTCCGGCGTCATGTCCGGCGAGGCCTCGGTGGCCTGCGAGTGGAAGTGGGTGAACCGGTAGGGGAACTTCACCTCGGTCACCTCGAGCTTCACCGGCAGGGTCATCATCTTGGCCTGGAGGCAGGCGGCGAGCTGATCTCCCTCGGGGGTGTTGGTGGCTTCGAACACGATCTCCGCCGCGGTCGCCGACTCCTTCTTCAGGTCCACGGAGGCCTTGAGCTGGGGCGGGGCCTTGGTGGTGAAGGGCGCGTAGCACTCGCACCAGGTGGACTCGGAGAGCCGCACGGCGCCCGAGAAGTCCGAGCCCGGGTTGATGCCGAACTTGACGCTGGCGCTGTTGCTCACCTCGTGGACGAAGGTGCTCTCGGCCGTCACCGGCTGCGCGCCCTTGGCCAGGGCGGTGAGGGGCACGCGCGCATCCACTGCCTTCTGAATGCAGGCGGTGCCCTCGGGGGTGAGGTTCTCCCCGGTGATGGCGTGGGTGCCACCCTGGTCCGTGACGGTGGTCTTCACCACCACGCGGGTGGACTCGGCCTCACCGCGGGACTTGGGGTCCACCAGACACTCCATCACCTCGGGACGGGTGGTGAGGAGCGCGCCCACGAGGATGCCCTCGTTGGGGGGCTGAGGCAGGCTGAGTGCCTTGGGCTGGCACACCGCCACGTCGAACGGAGGCTGGTTGGTGATGCGCAACCGCTCCTCGGTGGTGGTCGGGCCTTGCTTCTTCTGGGCCGCCTGCTGGCCGGCACAGCCTGCGGCGAGGAGGACGGTGGCGATGGCGATACGGCGCATCATGATTTGGGAAACTCCCTTGGGGTTTGGGAAAAGCGAGGGCTATTTATCAAGTCCCTCGGCATTCTTGAGATCCTTCAACCTCAGCCCATTCTTCTTCAGCAGGCGGTAGAGGCTCTGCATGGACAGGCCGGTGTGCTGCTCGGCCGTCTTCATGTCGAAGTTGGACACGCGCATGACCTCAGCGAAGTAGAGCCGCTCGAAGTCGGCCACCACCCGGTCCTTGGCCTCGTGGTAGGGCATGCCGGTGACGAGCGCGGCAACGCTGGTGGTGGGCTGCTGCTGACCCTCGGGCTTTGTCTCGGGCTGGGCCATGAAGTCCAGCCAGCTCACGTTGCCCGTCTCCTGCATGAGAGCACCACGCTCCAGCACGTTGCGCAGCTCGCGCACGTTGCCGGGCCAGTCATAGCCCTCGAAGAGGGCGAGCGTCTGGGGGGTGAGCTCGAAGGAGGACTTGAGGCCGCGCAGCAGCGACTGGGCCAGCGCGGGGATGTCCTCGCGCCGGGTGCGCAGCGGGGGCAGGCGCACGCGCGCCACCGCGAGCCGGTAGTAGAGGTCCGCCCGGAAGCGGCCCTGGCGCACGTCCTCCTCGAGGTTGCGGTGCGTGGAGGCGATGACGCGCACATCCACCGGCACCGTCGCCCCGTCCAGCGAGGGCACCTCGCGCGACTCCAGCACGCGCAGCAGCTTGGGCTGCAGGGACAGCGGCAGCTCGCCCACCTCATCGAGGAAGAGGGTGCCGCCCTGGGCCGCCTCGAAGACTCCCTTGGCGCCCTTGTCCTCGTCCTCGCCGTTGGAGCGCAGGCCGCCGAACAGCTCGCGCTCGGCCTTCTCCTCGGTGATGAGGTTGCAGTCCACCACCTTGAAGGGGCCGTGCCGCCGGCGCGAGTGCTCGTGCACCGCGCGTGCGGCCAGCTCCTTGCCAGTGCCCGTCTCGCCCTCGAGCAGGAGGTTCATGTCCTCCCGGGCGATGCCGCGCAGCTGCGCGAAGACAACGCGCATCTTCTCCGAGGCCGCGACCAGGGCCCCGAAGGCATCCGCCCCGCCCATCACCTCCACCTCGGTGGCGCGCGCCTCCTGCTTGATGGCCAGCTTCGTCTTGCCCACCATCACCTTGTCACCCGGCTGCAGCAGTGCCTGCATCACCTGGTGTCCTTCCAGGAAAGTGCCGTTGCGGCTGCCCAGGTCGCGCAGGACAATGCCCTTGCTGGTGCGCTCCAACTCGATGTGCCGGCGGCTTACCGTCTGGTCGCTCAGCACGAGATCGCTCGCCACATCCGAGCCCACGCGCAGCAGCGCATCCTGTGTGGTGACCTTCTTGCCCTTGTCCGGGCCAGCCACCACCTCCACCGTCCAGTCACGCACTTGGATTCGTGTCGAGCGCCCTTCGGGGCTCTGCACGGTCTGAGTGACCTCAGGTCTGTTGTCGATCATTGGCGTAGACCTCCACCCCGGGTCGGCGGGCTGGGCACTCCGCCAGCGTCGCGGGAGTTTCCTGTTTATGGGTGTAGTACTCCGGGAGCAAGCGTTAGTGTCGGGGTGTGTGGGGGCGGTGCATCAGGGCAGCAACCGCTCGGCAACATTCCCATCAGGGCGGCGAACACGGACCCGGGTGGGGACGAGGGAGAAGCGCATGCGGGCGAGTGTCTGGGGCAGGGCGGGGCCCTCCTCCACGCCGACCACCAGCTCTCCAGGAGCGAGCTTCCCTCCGGCGGGGGCCTCGAGCACGTACAGGCCCGCCGGCATCCGGGCGAGCTGAGTCAGCTCTCTGGGCGCCAGGCCCGGGTTGGCGAAGCGCAGCCGCTGCTGGCGCACCACCTCGGCGTCCAGGGCATCCAGGGCGGCCAGCTCCGGGGCGAAGGCGGGGCGGCCCTCCTCGGAATACGTGAAGGTCTCCCAGGGAATCAGGATCACCTCCCCGGCCAGGGGCGGGGTAGGGAGCCGAGGTGGGCGCAGGGTTTCGTCCAGGGCCGCCAGCGCCTCGCGGGTGAGGCCCACCATCAGCCGCGTCAGCTCGGGCGATGGATCCGCCCCCTCGTCGGAGTGCTCGGCGAACGGGTCCGGCACGGCCTCACCCGTCACCTCCACCAGGACGCGGCCGCTGGAGGGGTGCAGCACCTCCACGTGTCCCAGGAAGGCCGTCTCCTCCACGCTGCCCGTGCCCACGCGGCGGCCCGCCACATCATGCGACTCGCGCTGCACGGAGTGGACGCGCCGCTCCGCCCAGGGGCGCAGGACGAGTGCCTGGTCCGGACGCACCCCGGAGGAGACCAGGCGCGACACCGCGTTGCTCGCTACCCAGGCGTTGTCCTCCTGGGGGCGGTACACCTTGAACTCGGAGGGGCCGAAGAAGAGGGCCTGCTCACCGGCCTCGGCGAGGGCCACGTCGATGAGCCGCTGACTCAGCTCGAAGGAGCGCCAGGCGGGCTCCGGCCAGCGGAAGCCGAAGGGGTACACCACCACCGCATGGGCGGTGAGCTCGGGAGGAATGTCGCGGTGGGCCCGATAGGCCGTCTGGCACGCCACTCCACCCAAGGCGGCGAACAGGAGGGCGCACGCGAGAAGCGATCTGGCTTGTTTCACGGGCCGGCAGTGAAGACGAAGCGTCCCAGAGGAGTCTAGCCCCCGGGACGCTCAACCCGTCGTGCGGTGCCTGCTAGTACCTGGCGGGCGGGTCGCTGGCCGGGAAGGATTCCTTGGACTCCTCGTCCACGATGTCATCGTCCGGGCGGCCGCCGGAATTCACCGCGGCATTGGTCTGGGCCCCGGGGGAGACGCGGCCCTGGGCCGACTTCTGGGCCTGGCGCTTCTTGCCACCGCTGGCCTTCACGCCCTCGGTCCGGGCCAGCCGCGCGCCCAGCAGGTTCTTCGCGCGCTCGGCCAGGTCCCTCTGGGACTCCTGGTAGTCGCGGAAGAAGTCCACCAGCTCGCGGTCACCGCTCTGCTCGGCGTCCTGGATGTACTGGTCGACCGCCGAGGCCGCCTTGAGACAGTGGTGGAGCACGCTGATGACGTCGTAGTTCTCGTCCCTGGTCCCGGTGACCTGTTCCCCTGCCTCTGCCATCGTCTACCTCCGTTCATGCGCGAGTTGCTCCGGGCAACCTGCGCACGGTGGAGGGGGGATGCCCGGGGTGTACGGCTGGCCGCCTGCCCCCGGGCATCCACAGCCAGAAGGCTCAGGCCTGGAGCATCGGGTCGAGCCGCCCCTCGGTCTCCAGCCGGGCCAGATCGGAGTAGCCACCCACGTGGGTCTCGCCGATCCAGATCTGCGGCACGGTCCTCTGGCCGCCGCTCATCTCCACCAGCTTCGAGCGCATCTCGTCGTCACCGGTGACGTCCAGCTCCTCGTACTTCACCCCCTTGCGCGTCAGCAGATCCTTGGCCCGGACGCAGTAGCCGCAATAGGTGGTGGTATAGATTTTCACAGGCTTCACGCGTGTTCTCCTCGTGTCTTCCTCCAAACTAAGAGGCAGGGAGACGCCACGCCACCCGGCGCACGCTCGGCTCCCTGAAACGCGAACGGCCCCCGGGTCCACGAGGGAACCGGAGGCCGTCCGAGAGACACCGGAGCGCGAGCGGACCCGCGCTCCGGTACCTGGGGGGCGACTACATGCCCATGCCGCCCATGCCGCCCATACCACCCATGCCGCCCATACCGCCGCCGGCAGGCATGTCCTTCTCCTCCTTCGGGCGCTCAGCCACCATGGCCTCGGTGGTCAGCATGAGGGAGGCAACGGAGGCCGCGTTCTGCAGCGCGTAGCGGCTCACCTTGGCCGGGTCGATGACGCCCGCGGCCAGCAGGTCCTCGTAGACGCTGGTGGCGGCGTTGAAGCCGTACGAGCCAGTGCCTTCCTTGACCTTGTTCACGATGACGCTGCCCTCGAGACCGCCGTTGCCGACGATCTGGCGCAGCGGCTCCTCGACCGCGCGGCGGATGATGTCCACGCCGAACTTCTCACCGGCGTCCACCTTGAGGGTGTCCAGCGCCTTGGAGCAGCGCAGCAGGGCCACACCACCGCCAGGGACCACGCCCTCCTCCACGGCGGCGCGGGTCGCGTTGAGCGCGTCCTCCACGCGGGCCTTCTTCTCCTTCATCTCCGTCTCGGTCGCGGCGCCCACGTTGATGACGGCCACGCCGCCCACCAGCTTCGCCAGACGCTCCTGGAGCTTCTCGCGATCGTAGTCGCTGGTGGTCTCCTCGATCTGGGCGCGGATCTGCTTCACGCGCGCCTCGATGTCCTTCTGCGCGCCCGCACCGTCGACGATGGTGGTGTTGTCCTTGTCGATGGTGATGCGCTTGGCCTTGCCCAGGTCGTTGAGCGTCAGCGTCTCCATCTTGATGCCCAGGTCCTCGGCGATCATCCGGCCGCCCGTCAGGGTGGCGATGTCCTCGAGCATGGCCTTGCGGCGGTCACCGAAGCCCGGCGCCTTCACCGCGGCCACGTTCAGCACGCCGCGGATCTTGTTCACCACCAGGGTGGCCAGGGCCTCGCCCTCGATGTCCTCGGCGATGATCAGCAGCGGCTTGCCGGAGCGGGCCACCTGCTCGAGGATGGGGAGCATGTCCTTCATCGAGGAGATCTTCTTCTCGTTGATGAGGATGAGGCAGTCGTTCAGCACCACCTCCATGCGCTCCGGGTCCGTCACGAAGTACGGAGAGAGGTAGCCGCGGTCGAACTGCATGCCCTCGACCACGTCCAGGGTGGTGTCGAGGCCCTTGGCCTCCTCCACCGTGATGACGCCCTCCTTGCCGACCTTCTCCATCGCATCGGCGATGATCTGCCCGATGGTGGTGTCGCCGTTGGCGGAGATGGTACCGACCTGGGCGATCTCCTTCTTGTCCTTGGTCGGCTTGGCCAGCTTCTTCAGCTCGGCCACGATGGCGGCCACGGCCTTGTCGATGCCGCGCTTGATGTCCATCGGGTTGTGACCGGCGGCCACCAGCTTCGCGCCCTCGCGGAAGATGGCCTGGGCCAGCACGGTCGCCGTGGTGGTGCCGTCACCGGCCACGTCGGAGGTCTTGGAGGCAACCTCCTTCACCATCTGCGCGCCCATGTTCTCGAACTTGTTCTCGAGCTCGATCTCCTTGGCCACGGTCACGCCGTCCTTGGTGATCGTCGGCGAGCCGAACGACTTCTCGATCACCACGTTGCGGCCCTTGGGGCCCAGGGTGACCTTCACCGCGTCGGCCAGGATGTTCACGCCGCGGAGGATGGCCTCGCGAGCGCGGACGTCGAAAATAATGTCCTTCGCCATGTTGGTTGATTCCTTTGGGTAGAGAGTTGAGGAGCGGAAGCGGGGACTACTTCTCGATCACGCCGAGCACATCCTCCTCACGGAGGATGAGGTGCTCCTCACCGTCGATCTTGATCTCGGTGCCCGCGTACTTGCTGAACAGGATGGTGTCGCCGGCCTTGATGTCGAGCGGGCGGACCTTGCCGTCCTCGAGCACCTTGCCGTTGCCGACCGCAATCACGTGGCCCTCGAGGGGCTTCTCCTTGGCGGTGTCGGGGATGAACAGACCGCCCTTGGTCTTGTTCTCCTCGGCCACGCGCTTGACGATCAGACGATCCTGCAGAGGACGAATCTTCATGGTCTGTCTCCTTCAGCTGGGGCGCCCCGGCGTACGGAACGCCCATGGGGTTGTGGGAAAAAGGGCCTCTTGGCCCGGGCCGTTAGCACTCGCACCTCGCGAGTGCCAATCAGCGAGCGCGCGGGATAATAACCAGCGAAGTTGACCCGTCAAGCGAGCCGGGACTGTGGGGAGGGCTTCTGCCAAGTCCCCGTCACAATTGGGATTTTCCTCTCTGTCTTCCTGTGGACGTCCTGGTCCAAGTGGGGGTGGCGCGCCACCGGTTCTGGCAGTCGCGAGGGTCGAGTGCCAGCGTAAGTGCCCGGAATGACTGGGGGTCTTTTTGCAACGTGTCGGGGGGCGTTGGTAACTTTTACGTGGCGTCCCCGGCCCGCCAAACCTCGGGGGCGTTGGAGGTCTAGAGTCCATGAGTCAACTGGTGACGGCCCCGTCGTTGAAGGAGTTCTTCAAGGCGCTGTTGGAGGAAGTCATTCGGCGCCAGAAGCTCGCGGTCGGCGAGACGACCGAGTTCTACCTGGTGAACCTGCTGGCTGAGTTCGCCTGCACTGACAACCTGTTCAGCAAGGGGGAGGACGGGCGCAAGGAGCAGGAGCCGCTGGCGGTGCTCTACCACCGCTCGCTGCAGCAGCAGCGCGATGAGCGCATCCGCACGCTGCGGCGGCTGGGCGACGTCTCGCTCTACCAGGCCGGCTTCTTCTCTGGCGCGCTGCGCGAGGGCCCCGTGGGCCAGGACTACTACATCCAGATGGGCGGGGCGGCCTACGGGCAGCTGGCGGACCTGGCTCCCGCCGCGGGCTTCGCCGCCGTCTACCGGGAGCTGAGTGCCCGCTTCCGCGCCCTGGTGGACGTGCTGGAGGAGATCGCCGCGCGCGGGCTGGTGCAGAACGGCCCCTCGGGCACCCTCAAGGTGTACGAGAGCTGGGTGCGCACGGGCAACGACAAGCTGGAGCAGGTGTTGGTGGATGCCGGCCTGGTGCTGCCCAAGGGCCTGCCGAACTGAAGCCAGGAGGCCATGAATGATCGGCCGCGTGCAGGAACACCTGGAGGCCATCTACGGCATTACCTGCGCCGCTCGGGCGGAGGGCTTCGTGGTGGACACCGAGGCGGCCGCCCAGCTCGGCGCCACCGGACGCTGTGAGGAGGAGCTCCTCATTTATGAGGGGGACGGGGAGCTGGAGCTCGCCCTGTACCTCGCCCCCGCGCTGCTCCTCCGCCTCAAGCCCTACGAGAGCGGCCCGGTGGCCTCGCTGCTGGATCAGGAGCTGGATGGCTTCTGCCAGCTCGCCGAGGGCGTTTCCCACTTCGTCTATGTGACACACACGGCCGTACATGGACGTACCGTGTCCTTGCTGGAGCTGGAGGCGCAGGCGGAGGTGGACAAGTTCGCCCTGTGCCTGCTGCACCGGTGGGGGGACGGGGTGGGGGCGTGGGCGGAGGAGCTGCTGAGGAGGCTGTTCGACCGGGTGTCCTACCGGCAGAAGCTGTCCGAGGCGGAGCGCTGGCGGTACGAGGAGGCCAATCGGCTGTCGCGCAACTTCTGCTCTCGGCTGATGGGACACGTGATGGGGAGGCGGCTGGAGCGGCTGCTGACGGACTTGCGTTACGCGTACCGGTTGGGCGCAGAAGCCAAGCTGCGGCACTTCGGACAAGTCTCCTGACCGCGGGGGCCGGGCATCGGTTAACTTCTCGCCATATGCCCCGTGAGGCGTCCGCCGGAGGAGTCGTCATCCGAGACCAGGGGGGCGAGCTGGAGGTGGCCGTCATCCGGCCCCACGGCCGCTCCCTATGGGCGCTTCCCAAGGGCCATGTGGACCCTGGGGAGACGCCCGAGCAGACGGCCGTGCGGGAGGTGTGGGAGGAGACGGGCCTGAAGGCCACGCTCGTCGCGCCGCTGGGGGAGATCCGCTACGTCTACCAGTTCCGCGGCCAGCGCATCTTCAAGCGCGTGCACTTCTACCTGTTCCGCTACGAGTCCGGGCTGCTGGGAGACATCCAGCACGCGGGGCACCGGGTAGAGGTGGACGAGACGCGCTGGGTGCCGCTGACGCGGGTAGCGGCGCTGCTGGGCTACAAGGGCGAGAAGGCCATCGCCGCGCGCGCGGCCAGGATGCTGCTGCGCGCGGGGGCCACCCTCGCCCTCTCCGGGGTGATACGCCCGGAGGGCTCCGGCGACTAGAGGCCGTTGGCCTTCTGCTCGGACGAGGCGTACTTGCCGGTAAGGGCCTCACGCACGTCCCGGTCGAACTTCACCTTGCCGGTGGCCACCTCGCGCAGCGAGAGCACGGGGGGCTTGTTCCTCGAGGTGTCGATGATGGGGCGAGCGCCGGCCATGAGCTGACGGGCGCGCTTGGCCGCCAGCAGCACGAGCGCGAAGCGGTTGTCGACCTTGGGGAGGCAGTCTTCGACTGTGACGCGAGCCATGTGGGATACGTCCTTCACTAAGTACGACTGAGGAGAAGGGGATCAACCTAGAGAGTGACCCCTACCGAGTCAAGGAAGGATGAGGTCCGCTGCCGGGCATGGGAAGGGGCGCGGGCCCTCGGCCGCCTGTGTGTTACCCTTCGGACGGCCTGCACGGACTCGCCCGGCCGTCGATGCCCTGGACCTCCCCTCACGAGACTTCCTCCATGCTCCGTTCCCCCGAGACAGAGCCGGAGCAGCTTGAGCTTGAAGCCGTCCGGCCGGGGGGCGTGTGGAGCCTGCGGATCGTCTGGGTGCTGTGCGTGACCATCCTCGTCTTCGCCTGGGTGGATGCCCTCTACCTGGGCCGCTTCGTTCCCTGGATGCTGGGGGTCCGCGTGCTCTGGGCTTCGAGCATGCTGGGCTACACGTACCTGGTCCGCGTGGTACCCAGGCCCTGGGTGGGCCTGCTCACGGTCCTGAACGCGCTGATCTCCACGGTCTGCGTCCTGGCACTCTCCATGGAGATGGATGGCCTGGGGGGTCCCTACTTCATCATGGTGCCCGTCCTGCCGCTGGCCATCACCCTCATCTACCGGCGGCACGTGCGGGCCGTCCTCGTGAGCGGCGCGGTGGGAGTCGCCGGTACCGCCCTGCTCCTGTGGAGGGGGAACCATTCCTTCTATCAGTGGCTCACCTGGCTGTCCGTGGTGGTGGGCATCGCCATGCTCGCGGCGTACTTCTCCCACCAGACGTTCCAGGCCCAGCAGGTGGAGCAACAGGGCCGGCTCAAGCGCGCCCGCCGCGAGGCGCTCGAGGCGCTGGCCTTCAGCGAGCACCGCCGGGCCCAGTCGGAGAAGCTGGCCATCGTCGGGCGGCTGGCGTCGGGTGTGGCACATGAGATCAACAACCCGCTGGCCTACGTAGGCTCTAACGTCAACTTCGTCCACACCGAGCTGGTGGAGGCGCGGGAGCTGGATCGGGAGGAGCTGGCCGAGGTGCTCGCGGAGACGCGGGTGGGCATCCAGCACATCCGGCAGATTGTTGCGGACCTGAGGGGCTTTGCTCGCATGGACGCCAACGAGCCCACGGCGTGCGCGCTGGTGGACGTGGTGGCGGATGCCATGAAGCTGGCCTCGCTCCGGTTGAAGCACGTGTCGTTCCTGCAGGTGGACGTGCCCACGGACCTGCCGGAGATCTTCGTCGTGCGGCAGCGGCTGGTCCAGGTGGTGCTCAACCTGCTGATCAACGCTGGAGACGTGCTGGAGTCTCATCCGGTGCCGAGCAGCGAGGTGCGGTTGGTGGGCCGCGCGGAGCAGGAGTGCGTGGTGCTGCTCGTTGAGGACAACGGGCCCGGCTTTGCCCCGCACGTGCTGCCTCGACTCTTCGAAGCCTTCTTCACCACCAAGAGTCCCGACAAGGGCACCGGCTTGGGCCTGACCCTGTCGCGCGAGCTGGTGGAGCAGTTCGGCGGCGCGCTGTCCGCCAGCAATCGTCCAGAAGGCGGCGCACGCCTGCGCATCGAACTCCCCGTGAGCCGGGCTGGGCGCTCGGAGGCGCCTGCCACCGAGCCGGAGGGTGAGGCGCGCGGAGCCGCCTGACGGGCGGGGCTGTTGGTCGTTTGAGCCTGGGTTGCGTCCGATGAGCCTCAGCGAAGGACCGACGGGTGCTCTCACGCGGCCTGTTCGGTCTCGCGTGCTTCCGCTTCGAAGCGCTCCACGAGCCGATGCGGCGTGTCGTTGAACATCAACCGGAGCACGTCGGGGCGCGAGTAGTGCCCCGTAGGGTCCGCCACCGCCTTGGCGAGCGGGATGAGCCCCAGATCGATGTCCGCGTAGAGGAGGCCCTCGGTGTGCTCGTCCAGCGGTTGCGCCAGCGCCCGGCCATCCGGGCCGAAGAGCATCGCGAAGCCGCCTCCGGCCAGCAGCATCTTCGCCCGGTCCGGCGCGTCGCACAGCAAGGCCGTCATCTCCTTGGAGACCGTGGCGCACGAGGCGATGACGAAGCACTGCCCCTCCACGGCGTACATCCGGCTGGCGGCAAGGT
The DNA here is from genome assembly GCF_026626635.1 of Archangium lansingense. Lineage (GTDB taxonomy): Bacteria > Myxococcota > Myxococcia > Myxococcales > Myxococcaceae > Archangium > Archangium lansingense. Next base: position 9,208,232 of record NZ_JAPNKA010000001.1, on the reverse strand, counting down.
TCACCTCGGGGCCGAGCGCATACGCCATGTCCCGGTAGAGCGAGAAGCTGGGCCACGCGGACACGTGTACCTGCTCGCCCTGGGTGTACATCGCCTGCTTCACCAGCGGTTGGAGGTGCTCCCAGCAGTTGAGTGCCCCCAGCCTGCCGAGCGCCGTGGCGTGCACCTTCAGGTCTCCCCCGTCGCCCTCGCCGAACACCGTGCGCTCGGCGTGCGTGGGCTTGAGCTTGCGCCGCGCCGCGATGAGCCCACCATCGGAGCCGATCAGGGCTTGCCCCATGTAGAGGCTGGACCCGGAGCGCTCGCTGTAACCCATCACCACGTGGATGTTGTTCTGCCGGGCCGCCTCGCGCAGCCGGGCCATATGTGGGCCGTCCGCCTCGAGCGATTGGTCGAAGTAGCGCTGCACGAACTGCATGCCCCAGCCGGGTGAGCCAAGCCAGACCCAGAACGGATAGCCGGGCAGCCAGGTCTCCGGAAAGGCGATGAGCGAGGCTCCGTTGCTGGCGGCCTCGGCGATGAGGCGCACGGCCTTGTCCACACCAGCGTCGAGGTCGAGGAACGCGGGAGCGGCTTGGACGGCCGCGGCCTTGAATCGAGGATGGGTCGTTGTCATGGCCCATGGGTACCGCGCGCTCATGCGCAGGGCTTGACCAGGAGCGCACGGCGGCTTGACCGGAAGCGCACAGAGGCCTGGAGGGGGCTCGCGTGGCGGGGCGCGGGGCCGTTAGCGTTCGGAGCATGGGGAGCCTCCTGACGACGGCGCGGGTGCCGGCGCGCGAGCAGTTCGACTTCTGGCATGAGGTGGTCTGCCGGCAGTTCGTGCCCCTGGACACCCGGCGCGAGGAGTCGGGCCCATTCCAGGGATGCCTCGACGCAACGCAGGTGGGCGGCCTGGTGGTGACGGACATCACGGCGGATCCGCAGCAGGTGGTGCGCTCGTGCCAGTCCATCGCGAGCTCGGACCCGGACCTCATCATGGCCTGCCTCCACCTCGAGGGAATGGGTGCGGTGGAGCAGGACGAGCGCCTGGCATGGCTGTCACCGGGGGACCTGGTGATGTTCGACAGCACGCGTCCGTACCGGCTCCTCTTCGACAGCCGTTTCCGACAGCTCGTGTTCCATTTCCCACGCCAGCGGTTGCTGCCCCGGCTGGTCGCTCCGCGGGCGGCGATGGCGGTGTCCGTGAACGGGCGTGCCGGGGTGGGGCGACTCGCCGCGGACTTCCTGCGCTCTCTCGGGGAGCAGGCCGGAGCTCTGGATGTCCGCAGCGCCCCCACCATCGTCGAGCAGGTGCTGGGGTTGCTCGCCCTGGCCTTCGGGACGCCTTCCGAACCCGAGGATGAACCCGCCTCTCCGGCACACCTCGCCCGGCTGAGGCGCCTCCAGGCGTACCTCGAGGAGCACCTGTCCGAGCCGGAGCTGTCTCCCGCGGACCTCGCCGCCGCGCACCACATCTCCGTGCGCTACCTGCACCGGCTGTTCGAGCTCTCGGGGTGCTCCATGGGGGACTGGCTGCGCGAGCGTCGGCTGGTGCGCTGCGCCGCGTCGCTCCGGGATACCCGCCAGGCGGGACGAAGCGTCTCGGAGATCGCCTTCGCCTGGGGCTTCAACGACGCGAGCCACTTCAGCCGCGCCTTCAAGCAGCGCTTCGGGATGAGCCCGAAGGAGTACCGCGCGCGGGCCTGCTCCGCCGGTTCCACTGAGACCGGCTGACCTCCCGGCCGCGCTCTTCACGAAGTTGTCCAACTGTTGGACAACTTTTGCGAGACCGTGCCCGCCACGGGCGTTCATGACAGAGTTCGCCCCCCGAGAGCCACCATGCACCGCGTCCTCCCGCTGATTGCCGCCGTCGCTCTGTGTTCCCTCGCCTGCGAGCGGAAGTCTCCGCCACCGTCGGCCCCCGCTCCGGCGACAGCCACGTCGGAGCAGAAAGCCCCCACCGAACAGGGGCCGATCGTCATCGGCATGCTGGGGAGTCTCACGGGCTCGGAGGCCTCGTTCGGCACGGTGGTGCGCGATGGCATCCAGTTCGCCGTGGAGCAGGTGAACGCCGCCGGCGGCGTGAAGGGCCGCAAGGTGGAGCTCCGCTCCTATGACACCCAGGGCAAGCTCGAGGAGTCAGTGGCCGCTGCCAAGCGCCTCCTCACGCAGGATCGGGTGGTGCTCATCCTCGGAGACGTGACCTCATCCGGCTCGCTGGCCATCGCCGATTCGGTGCAGGCGGCTCGAGTGCCCATGGTGACGCCCTCGTCCACCCACCCGGATGTCACCAAGAAGGGGGACTTCATCTTCCGCACCTGTTTCATCGACCCCTTCCAGGGTGCGGCCATGGCCCGCTTCGCCCGGGAGAACCTGAAGCTCGAGCGCGTGGCGGTACTGCACGACGTCAAGAACGCCTCCTCCCTTGGTCTCAGCGAGGCTTTCACCGAGGCCTTCAAGAAGCTGGGCGGGACGGTGGTGGCGGTGGAGAGCTACTCCAAGGGGGACTCGGACTACCGCGCGCCACTGCTGGCGGTGAAGAAGGCGAAGCCCCAGGCCCTGTACCTGCCGGGCTTCTACAGCGAGGTGGGCGTCATCGCCCGTCAGGCGCGCGAGATGGGGTTGACCCAGCCGCTGCTGGGCGGGGATGGCTGGGAGTCGGACCGCATCTTCGAGCTCGCCGGTGGCGCGCTGGAGGGCTCCTACTACTCGTCGCACTACGCCGAGGACAACCCCGCGCCCGAGCTCCAGCGCTTCATCGCCTCGTTCCGCGAGCGCTACGGCCGCTCTCCCGAGGCCGCCTCCGCGCTGGGCTACGACGCGGCGAAGGTGGCGCTCGCGGCCATCGAGCGGGCGAAGTCCCTCTCGGGCCCGGACATCCGCGACGCGCTCGCGAGCACCAAGGACCATCCCGGCGCCACCGGCACTCTCACCCTGGACGCGGACCGCAACCCCGTGAAGCCCGCCGTCATTCTCACGATTCGCGAAGGCAAGCGCCGGTTCGCCGCCGCCGTGACGCCGTGAGACCTGACATGCCGTGTCGGGTTTCCAGCGGCGAACACCTCTCTTTCCGAGGGGGATGACGGGCCGCCCGGAGTGCGGATGTTGGGTCGCATGCACCGGGAGGTCTGAATGGCCGATGTACGCGACGAAGCGGTGGCCGCTGAAGGCTCATCGCTCAAGGTCGTGATGATTGCCTCGGTGGCCGCCGTGGGCGGCTTTCTGTTCGGCTACGACACCGCGGTCATCAACGGCGCTGTCGGCGCCCTGGAGTCGACCTTCCGGGCGGGGGACGCGGCCATTGGCCTCTCGGTGTCCGCGGCGCTTCTCGGCTCGGCCGCGGGTGCTTTCGTGGGGGGACAGTTGGCGGATCGCTTTGGCCGGATCCGGACGATGGTGGTCGCCTCCGTGCTCTTCGCAGTGGGAACGTTGGGCTCCGGACTGGCCTTCGGGCTCGTGGATTTCAGCCTGTGGCGGCTGGTGGGCGGCGTCGCGGTGGGAATCGCCAGCGTCATCGCCCCTGCCTACATCGCGGAGATCGCTCCGGCCCGCCTGCGGGGCCGGCTCGGTTCGCTCCAGCAGCTGGCCATCGTGACTGGCATCTTCGCCGCGCTACTCGTGGATTTTGGCATCGCCGCCGCGGCGGGAGGCTCCGCCGAGAATCCCTTCTGGCTCGGGCTCGCGGCCTGGCGGTGGATGCTCCTGTCCGAGCTCCCCCCTGCGATCCTCTATGGCATCGGCGCCCTCTTGATTCCCGAGTCCCCGCGCTACCTGGTCGCGAAGCATCGCGAAGAGAAGGCACGGGACGTGCTTCGCACCATCGTGGGGCGCCGCGCGGAGGTGAAGGTGGAGGAGATCCGCCTGACCCTCTCGAGCGAGCACTCTGGGGGCTTCGCGGACCTTCGGGGACGGTTCGGGCTGCTGCCCATCGTCTGGGTGGGCATCGGACTGTCCGTCTTCCAGCAGTTCGTGGGGATCAACGTCATCTTCTACTACTCGAGCGTCCTCTGGCAGGCGGTCGGGTTCTCGGAGCGGGACTCGCTGGCCATCACCGTCATCACCAGCGTCACCAACATCGTCACCACGTTCATCGCCATCGCCACGGTGGACCGCTTCGGGCGCAAGCCACTGCTCCTCGTGGGCTCGGTGGGTATGACGCTGACGCTTGGGACGATGGCGTACGTGTTCGGCACGGCCGGGACGGATGCAGCGGGCAATCCCGTCCTGCAGGGAGCGGCGGGCCCCGTCGCACTGGTGGCCGCCAACCTCTACGTCTTCTGCTTCGGCATGTCCTGGGGGCCCGTGGTGTGGGTGCTGCTCGGGGAGATGTTCAACAACCGCATCCGCGCCCATGCGCTGGCGCTCGCGGGCTCGGCGCAGTGGGTCGCCAACTTCATCGTGTCCTCCACGTTCCCCGCCTTGCGGACCGTGGGCCTGGGGCTCGCCTATGGGCTCTACACCGCCGCGGCCATGGCCTCGCTCGCGTTCGTGCTTCTCTTCATCCGGGAGACGAGGGGCAAGGAGCTGGAGGAGATGTAGCGCCGGACGGGCCGTGCCTCACTGCTCCAGCGCGGACACGTCCGGGCACGCGGAGGCCCTGCCCACCACGGCTGTCTCCCAGCTCCGCTTCATATAGGTGATCCGGAAGCTGGCATCCCAGCACTCCACCTGCGTTGCGGTGAAGCCCGCGGGCACGTCTCCGCCCGTCACCGCGATGATGCCCACGCCGCCGCGGTCCTTCGTCCACCGGCTGATGATGGCCAGGTCCTCCTTCTGGGTTCCGGGGAGGATGTCGGTGTCCTCCAGCAGGAAGCCCATCTCCCCCAGTCCGCCGGGAATCTCGCGGTACGCGTAGAGGAGCTCCGACGCGGGTTGGGGCAGGGCCGGCACGAAGCGCATCTGGACGGTGATGGGGAGCGCGCGCGTCTGGTAGACGATCTCCAGCAGATCCAGGTTCGCGAGCCCTCCCACTTCGAAGCCGTGGTCCTTCGTCTCCTTGACGAGGAGCCTGACCGCGCCCGTGCCCTTGCGCAGCCCTCCGTCCGGCTGGAAGGCGCCCTCCACGGCGGACCACCATCCCTCCTCGCCGGAGCCCTCGCGGCGGTACTGGAGCACGTAGTTGAATCTGTCGGGCTGGCGTTGCATCGCGAAACGCACCTCGTGGCCCGGGTGGTTCGAGTCCGGCCAGGGTCCCCACACGCGAACCTCCGGCTCGCGCGTCGTCGGCGGCAGCTTGCGGATCTCCTCCAGCAAGGTGAGCAGCCCGTCCATGCCGCTGTTGAACGCGTCCGAGGCCTCGCGCGTATCCCTGTAGAGCTGGGACGGCTCTCCCACGGCCAGCGCATCCGAGCGCTGGTGCAGGCCTCCCTCGCTCACCGCGCCGCTGGAGCCAGGCAGCTTGGAGGACAGGTCCTCGCGGGTGGGGAGGGCGTTGAGGAACTCGAGATCATCGTTGGAGAAGTTCCCGCCACACGCGGCGAGGCAGCCCAGCAGGAGGAGCCAGCAGGTACGCATCACGTGCTCCCTGTCAGAGGCGGTACGTCACGAGCGCCCCGAGCTCCCAGTAGCCCAGGGAGCGCTGTGCGTCGACGTTGTAGAGGAGGTAGTGGAGGCGGGCTCGTCCGGTGAGCTCGAAGCGGTCCGATATCCGCCAGCGCACGCCGCCTACGAGGCCCGGGGTGAGCACTGCGTAGAACTGGTCCGGGAGGCTCTCCTCCTCGAAGTCGCGGCCCATGACGAGGTAGGCGAGCCGGGGCCCGACGAAGGGGGAGACGCGGCCCACGGGCCACTCGGCCACCAGCGAGGTGCCTACGTTCAGCAGCGAGTAGCGGTAGCGCGGCCCCGAGAGGGTAGGGAGCTCCAGGGTGGCCTGGCGCCCGCCGAGCGATAGATCGAAGTCCCAGCGCCAGTTCTCGCGGAAGTAGTGGTGCAGCCCCACCTCCAGGCCGAGCAGCGGCGTGGAGAGAAAGAGGTTCTCGCGGGTGGGCGTATCGAAGAAGGCGTGGTAGCCGCCGGTGAGTCCCAGCGTCCAGTAGGTGCGCAGCAGCCCGCGCTCCCGAGGCGCCACGCCCTTCACTGGATCATCCGAGAAGGGCGCATCGCGCAGCCGCGACTCATCGAGCACCGTGGTGCGCCCGCGCTGGACTTCGGCCTCGCCAACGCGCAGCCGGTCCGCCAGCCGACGCTTCACTGTGTATCGGCCCGGGGCCAGGGCCAGCCGTCGCTCGGCATCCACGGCCTTGTCCAGCTCCGCCACCACCAGTCCCGCCGGGTTCACGAAGTAGTAGGCCCCCGCCGGCGCGGTGCGAGGCACCAGCAGCCCCTCATCGCGCCCCCGCAGGTCCGTCAGCACCAGGTCGCCATTGCCGGCGAGGTCGTAGCTGAAGGTGGGGTGCTGGGCCCCAGCGCTGCTGTCCGCGGTGTCCGCCACGGTGCGGGCGTAGGCATGCGAGTACGCCTCGAAGAGCGTCACCTGACCGTCACCCGAGCGGTCCGCGTCCCCCATCAACCCGCTGCCCAGGTGGTGGGTGAAGTAGCTGCCTCCCAGCAGGTCCGACTCCTGCGAGTCCTCGTCCGCCGAGCTGGAGGTGAGGATGACGAGCCCCCGGGCCTCGCGCGTGGCGCCCGAGTCGATCTCGAAGGCCGGCGCGCGCCGGGCCCCCTTCGTCCGAGTGAGCGCTCCAGAGCGACACGAGTCCAGGATGGCGATGCGGATGTCCGCTGAGGCCGCCAGCAGCCGGCGCTTGAGTGCCTCCAGGTCCAGCGTGCTCTCTCCCAACCGCAGCGCGCCGTCCTTCGCGTGGCCCGAGTAGTAGACGATGAGTGCGGTGCGCTCGCCCCGGGCCTTCGCTGCCCGGGCGCCCGACTCCAGTCCGGCCAGCGCCTGGAGGAAGGAGCGGGAGTCCTCGTCCAGCAGCAGTCGCGCATCGCTGGGCTCCACCCCGCCCAGCCTCGTCAGGAGCCCGTGCATCCTGCGAGCGTCATCCCGGGCGAAGCGCAGCGGTCGAGTGTCGGCACCGCCCTCGTCGTTGCCCGCCACCAGCGCGAAGCGGCGCAGCGGCTGGGCCTGCACGGTCGTCGCCAGCACCAGCGCCAGGACGAGCACCAGACCCCGTCCGGACAGGGGGCTCATGGCTTGAGCAGCAGCCAGTGGGTCTCTTCACCGCCGGAGCCCAGCGTGGTCATGGCCTCCACCTTGCCCCCGGCCTGCTCCCAGGCCCGCCGCGCCGATGCCCGCACCGCCTCCACCTCCAACGGCCTGTCGGAGAGCACCATCACCACGCGCTCGTGGCCCTTGCCAGTGAACGTCACGCTGTCGGGCAGCCAATGCCGGCCCTGACCCGCTTCCACCGGGAGGCTCATTCCCGCCTGCGCGTAGAGCTCAGACACTTCGCCCGTGTCATCCACCGACACCGCCAGCACGTAGCGGTAGGGCCCGGGCACGTATGCCAGCCGCACCCGCTCATTCGGCTCCAGCTCCTCGGTGTCACCCGGCAGGATGCCGCGCTGAGGCCCTCCTCCGCCGATGCGCAGCTCCGCCGAGGCCCCGCCTTTGAGCCGGTTGGTGGGAGGCTGGGAGAGCATCGGCCGCACCATCACCACCAGCAGCACCGAGGCCGCCACGGCCACCAGGACACCATTGAGCAGGGGCCGCGAGGGCTGCCCCTTCGGCTTGTTCAGGGCGCGCTCCACGCCGGCCTCGAAGCGCTCGAAGGGAATCTCCGCCTCGAATCGCGCCTGGTTCGTCTCGAGGCCCTTCAGGACTCCCTGGCACTCCTCGCACGCGGACACGTGGGCCCGGGCGTGTTGGGACTCCTTCCCGGGGAGCTCTCCGGTGTGCAGCCGCCGCAACGTCCACTCCGACAGGTGCGCGCTCATGAGACCTTCAGCTCCTCGTTCGACAGCGCGGCGAACTGCTCCAGCCGCTTTCTCACCGTGGGCACCGAGCGCCCCAGCATCGCGGCTACCTCTTCCAGCGTCATCCCGTCCACCCAGTAGTGCACCACCGCCGCCTGCGTCTCCACATCTACCCGCGACAGCAGCGAGCGCACCAGCTCCCGCGTCTCCAGCTTCTGCGCCCCGTCGTCTCCCTCTGGGCGGGCCAGCTCGTCCCGCTCGAACCAGCGCCGCCACGGAGCCCGCTCCGCTCGCAGCTGGTTGAGGCAATGATGGGTGGCGATCTTCATCAACCACGCCAGGGGCGAGGACTCGGCGCGCAACGTCTCCGAGTGGGTGAGGGCGCGGGCGAACACCTCCTGCATCGCGTCCTCGGCCTTGCTGGCATCCTTCAACAGATAGCGGCAGCGCCCATACACGCTGCCGCCATATGCGGTGTACAGCTCGCGCAGGAACGCGCGCCGATCCTTCTGTCCTCCGTCGATGGCCTTCAGGGCCGGTTGGCTCGTTCCTGCCACGAACTGCCTCATGTCGCTACGGGGTGGAAAGCCCGGAGCTTACAACGAGGGCTCACAGCGAGGAGTAGGCTGCCGAGGTGAAGGCGCAGTCGCTCGCCTCGGCACCGTACTGCACCTGGGGGAAGGCGAAGCTGGCCGTCAGGAAGCGGCTGGCGAAGGCCGTGTCCCAGCACTCGCTCGCGGTGGCCTGCTCCTGGCCCAGGTCTCCGCCCGACAGCTTGATGTCCGAGCGGCCAGCCCCCGACTCCAGCCAGCGGCTCTTGATGGTGAGGCTCTCCTTCGCGTCCGAGGTCGAGCCCTGCGCCCGGTACCAGTCCTGGCTCAGCTTGAAGTCGAACTGGCCGCCCTGGCCGGGGGTGGCGGCGTAGCGGTAGTCCGCGTCCGCGCGCCTGGTGGCGTCGTTCTCGTCACGCACCTGGCGGAACGCCGCGTCCACCGTGGCGGCGCTCTTGTCGTCCTGGCGCGAGTACTTCACCGTGAAGCGGCCCACGTTGTTGTCGTGCTCGGGCAGCGTCGCCGCCTTGTCCCAGTCGAGGGTGAACTCACCCTTTCCGAAGCCCTTCACCGGCTCGCCGGCCTCGTCCACCGCGGCGGTGTGCGTGCCGATGATGACGTCCACGAACGCCGAGTCATCCGCCTCCTTGGCCTTGGCCGAGACGGCATAGCTGTAGGTGTTCTCGCCCGTCTTCTTCACGGTGAGCTTCCAGGTGTTGCGGGCCAGGGCCTCGGTGTGCGGACCCCACACGGCGGTGTCCTCGGTGAGGGTGGTGGGCCGGTGCTCCGTCACCGCATCCACCAGTCCCAGGACCAGCAGCGTGCCGCCGTTGACCAGCACGGTGGTGCCCCGGGTCAGCTTGTAGAACTCGCTCAGCTCGCCCTTGCCCTGTCCGTGGACGTCCCCCTCGGCGGTGAGCGCCTGGCCGCTCTTCTCCGGCGTCTTCACCTCCACCATCTCCTTGGTGGGCAGCACGGAGCGGAACTCCGTCTCACGGTCCATCCGGCCACAGCCAGCGAGCATCAGGGCGGAGATCAGCAGGCTCTTGCGCAGCGTCATGTGTCGGTCCTCTCGAGTGTCCGCTCGGCCCCTTTTTGGACCGGTGCGGTTCATCTGCCCGTAGGGACACAGCAGGGGTCCAAAAACAGAAAAGGCGATTTTTAGAAGATGGAAATCTCAGGGATTCCAAGCGGTTGGAGGCTCCCTGGTTGCCCAGCAGGCGTACCGGACGGGGGCTCCGACGAGAAAAAGGACCCGTTCCTAGGTTCTCCCCATGGAAAAGCGACACCCCAACCACCCCGGGGAGATGGGAATCGATGCCGCGCTCGCCGAGAGGTGCCGGACCGCGGACGAAATCAACGCCCGTGGCCGAGCCATCGAGGTGTTGCTGGACGCCGGTGTGCCGTTCCTCGTTGGCGGGGCCTACGCCTACGCCACGTATACGGGCATCTACCGGGACACCAAGGACCTGGATCTCTTCCCCCGCAAGCGCGACGCGGAACGGGCGCTCGTGGTGCTGGAGAAAGATGGCTGGCGCACCGAGCGCGTCGACGAGGTGTGGATCTACAAGGCCTACAAGGGCGAGTACTTCGTGGACTTCATCTTCTCCTCGGGCAACGGCGTGGCCACGGTGGATGATGAGTGGTTCGTCCACGCGCAGACGGCCTCTGTCTTCGGCCACCCCTGCCTCATCTCGCCACCGGAAGAGACCATCTGGTCCAAGGCCTTCGTGAACGAGCGCGAGCGCTACGACGGCGCGGACATCAACCACCTCATCCTCAAGATGGGGCGGCGCATGGACTGGGAGCGGCTGCTCAGGCGCTTCGATCGGTACTGGGAGGTGCTGCTCAGCCACCTGATGATGTTTCGCTTCGCCTACCCGTGCGAGCGGGACCTGGTGCCCACGTGGCTGATGACGGAGCTGATGTCGCGCACGCTGGACACGCTCAAGGAAGGCAACTGGGACGAGCGGCTGTGCCGCGGGAACCTCATCTCGCGGGTGAACTACGCGGTGGACATCCATCACTGGGGCTACGGCGATGGCCGGTCCTGGGACGAGCGAGAGCGAGAGAAGGGGGAGGCACGTGGCGCGGGACGCGAACTCGAAAATACGCTTGGCGGCGGTCGGTGACCTGCACTGCCGCGAGGATCAACACGGCCGCTTCCGGCAGCTCGTCAAGCAGATCAACGCGGAGGCGGATCTGCTGGTGTTGTGCGGGGACCTGACGGACCGGGGGATGATCGAGGAGGGCAAGGTGCTGGCCGAGGAGCTGTCGGCGCTCCGGGTGCCGGTGGCGGCGGTGCTCGGCAACCACGACTACGAGCACAACCAGGCGAAGGAGATCTGCGGGGAGCTGTCGAGGGTGGGGGTGCACATCCTCGACGGGGACCACTTCATCTTCGAGAAGGTGCTGGGAGTGGCCGGGGTGAAGGGCTTCGGCGGCGGCTTTGGCAACGCCACGCTGCAGGCCTTCGGTGAGGGGCAGACCAAGGCCTTCGTGCAGGAGGCGGTGCACGAGTCGCTCAAGCTGGAAGCGGCGCTCAGCCACCTGGATACGGAGAAGAAGGTGGTCATCATGCACTACGCCCCGGTGCCGGAGACGCTGGAGGGCGAGAACATCGAGATTCGCCCCTTCCTCGGACGAGCCGCCTGGCAATGCCGGTGGACCACTACGGAGCGGAGGCCGTCTTCCACGGGCACGCGCACCATGGGGCGCACGCCGGAAAGACGAAGAGTGGCATCCCTGTCTTCAACGTGGCGATGCCGCTCATGACGAAGATGCACCCTGACAAGCGCTTCATGCTGCTCGAGGTGTGAGGCAGGGGCAGGGTGCGTCGAGGCTGGGACTCACCCGGCCTCTTCGATGGTCGGCTCCATGAGCACCTCGGAGGTGATGCTCTGGCCGATGAAGCAGTACTTGTGAGCCTTCTCGAACATCTCGCGCACCTTCGCCGGGTTCGTGCCGGGGGCCACGCGGATGATCGGCGCCAGGCGCACCCTGGTGATTCGCGACACCTTGTCCACGGTGTCGAGTGTGACGGTGACGTGGTCCTCGTAGCCACGCACCTCCAGGTGCACCTTCTTCGCCAGCGACAGGAAGGTGAGCATGTGGCAGGTGCCCAGCGAGGCGCCGAACAGGTCCTCGGGGTTCCAGCGCGAGTCATCCCCTCCATAGGAGGACGCCGCGCTCACCGCGATGTCCTGCTTGCCCGGCGTGCGGGCCACGGCATCACGGGGATACTCGCCGGCCGTGGAACCTTCCCAATGAAGCGTCAGCGGAAACTCGTGCAAGACCCACCTCCATGACCGAAGTCATTCCTTGGGGAACGCCGCCGGACTGTGCCCGCCCCGGCGCCGGAACACCAGGGCTGGGCGCATCGAACACGGGGCGGCGCTAATCTGTCCCTCCATGACGACCGAATTCATCCTGCTCCGTCACGGCGAAACGGAGTGGAACACCCTGGGGCGCTTGCAGGGGCACCTGGACAGTCCGCTGAGCGCCAGGGGGCTGTGTCAGGCGGATGCGCTCGCCGAGCGCCTCGAGTCCGTCTCCTTCCATGCGCTCTACTGCAGTGACCTGGGGCGGGCCCTGGAGACGGCGCGCCGCATCGCCATACGCACGGGCCACTCCGTCCTCGAGGACAAGCGCCTGCGCGAGCGCGGCCTGGGAATCATGGAAGGGCTCACGCGGGACGAGGCGAGCCAGCGCCACCCCGAGGTGTTCGCGGAGTACTCGGCGGGCGGGCCGGACTTCGTCGTCCCCGGTGGCGAGAGCACGTCACAGCGGCTCCGCCATGCGGTCGAGTGCCTGAGGGAGCTCGGAGCCCGCCACATGGGAGCACGCATCGTGGTGGTCACCCACGGCGGCGTCCTCAGCAGCCTGTTCCGGCACTGTCTGGGGATTCCGCACGGTACGCCACGTGCCTTCTCCGTGCTCAACGCCAGCTGGAGCCAGTTCGACTACCACGAGGGGGCCTTCCGGCTGGTGACCTGGGGGGACGTGAACCACCTGCGGGACGCCAGCCGCGACGACGCGTGAGAGGCGCTGCAACCCCGGCGGACTCATCTCCACACCCTCCAGACGGGGCGCAGCCTGCACACCACCGCGTCAATCCAAAGACTGACGCGTCAGCCCCAGAGTTGACGCGTCAATCCAAAGACTGACGCGTCAATCCCAGGGCGCAGAGAGCGGATGGCGGTCCGTTGCACATAGGCTTGCTGAATTTTATGCACACAAATGAGTGGTGCTCGGTTAGGGTGAGGCAAACCCTTTCAGGAGCCCCATGAACAGAACCCTACGCAGAGAGCTGCTGGTTCCCTGTCACGCCCTTGCTCGTTCCTTTGTGTTCGTCGCGGCACTGAATCTCCTGGCTGCCTGTGCGACGACTGGAGGAACCGGTAATAGCAGGGCGGCAGCGACTGTCTTTGTCGGCACGATTCTCACCATGGATGACCGTGGGACGATCGCCGAGGCCGTCTCCGTGGACGGGCTCGGCCGCATCGTGAAGGTGGGAACCGAGAAGGACGTGATGGCGGGACTTGGAACCGGAGTCGAGGTCATCCGCCTGGAGCCACAGCAGGTGCTGATGCCGGGGTTCATCGATCCGCACATGCACTTCTTGCCGACGCTGACCCAGAGCCTGATGGGGACGCACAATCTTGCGCCCTGCCTGCCTCCCCCGTACAGCAAGGAAACCCCCGAGGACTGCGCGACCCGCGCTGAGCTGCTGAGCGCGCTCAAGTCGATGAAGGTGACCAACTCCGGCAATCTCGCGAGCAATGAGTTCGTCCTGGGCATGAACCTGGACCCATCGCGGCAGCAGCAGTCCACCTCGGCCACGAACCCGTGCGGCGTGAGCGGGAATATTCCATTCGCGGCTCAGCCGAAGCTCTATCTCGATGCCTGTGTGAGCAAGGACCGTCCGGTGCTCATCCTGGACCAGTCTGGCCATCTGGCCTACGTGAACCAGAAGGCGATCGATGCCGTCTGCAGCAAGACTTCGGATAACTGCAAAACGCTCTTGGCGGAGGTCCAGAAGGGCGGCGGAGATTGGGTCACGGACGCCAACGGGTACACCGGCTTGCTCCAGGAGACTGCCGGCTTCGCTCCGTTCCTCGCGGCGATGGAGAAGAGTCTGCCGCTGGGGCTGGCGTACACGAATCCGATCCAGCTCGTCGAAAGCTACGAGAAGGACATCCAGCGGACCATTCAGGAGCTGCGCGAAGCCGGGCTCACGACCATCGCGGATGGGGGACTTGCGAGCTTGTCTCAGCTCCAGGCCGTGAAGTTCCTCGCGGAGCGGCAGAACTTCCCGCTGCGAATCACGGGCGTCGTGACACAAGATCTCGTGAACAGTGATAAGGGTAAGGACCTCCAGGCGACGGGACCGACCTGCGATCCGCTCGCGGATCCTCAGTGCAAGCTGCCGAAGTGGCTGGGCGCTGGCGGCATCAAGCTCTGGGTGGACGGTTCGACGCAGGGCTGCACCGCGTGGCTCGAGGCTCCCTATCAGTACCAGAATCCCGGACATTGCCAGGAGGCGGGGGAGGGCCGGGCAGACTTCGATGACGTGAATGGGATCGTCAAGGCCTTGAAGCCGCACTGGGACAAGGGAGCCTGGCGGTTCCAACTGCACGCCAACGGCAACAAGGCGAACGAGTGGGCCATCCAGGCGTTCACACAGCTCCAACTGCAGAAGGCGAACCCTCATCGGGTGCTGTTCATCCACAACACGGTTGGAGAGGAGAAGATCTCCGACAAGATCGGTAAGATGCGCGAAGGCATCTTCTTCGGGAACGACGGCAAGACGGCGTCGGCACAGCCACTGGACGCGCGGGTGACGCACCTCATCGGCCATGTGGCGTATTGGGGCGCCGCCTTCAAGCAGATGTTGGGAGAAGAGACCGCGAAGAACATCGACCCGATGGGGTTTGATCTCAAGTATGGAGTCCCCTTCTCGCTCCACAGCGACTCGATGGTGACTCCGCCCCGCCCGCTCTGGTTCGTGGAGCAGGCCGTCACGCGGCGCACGTGGGCCTATCCTGACTTCAAGGAGAGCTTCGTGCTCGGGCCCGAGCATGCGGTGTCCATCGAGCAGGCGCTGCGCGCGGTCACGGTGGAGCCGGCTCGCCAGCACGAGCTCGACCAGTGGCTGGGCAGCATCGAGCCGCGCAAGGTGGCGGACTTCGTCGTGCTGGGAGCCAATCCTCTCAAGTACGACAAGGCCCTGGGCGGAGACCCGACGCAGATCAGCAAGATTCAGGTGCTCCAGACGTACCTGAACGGCAAGCCCACCCTGGGCAGCCACTGACCCCACTCCAGCCGTGAGGCGCTCCTGTCATCTCTCCCGAGTGGGTGAGGTGCACGAGCGCCTCGCGGGCGGTCCGCATCGGCCTCCCCACCCCCATGCTCCTTCTTGATATCGTCACCGGGTGGACTTCTCGAAGAGTGTGAACGTGCCTGGCCCCCTCTCCCGTGCTCTCGCGAGCCCCGGTGAGTGCTTGCTGGGGCTGCCCCGGTGAAAGCGACGCTCGGACAGAACACGCCGCCGGGGCGCGATCTCAAGCGTCACTTCTTCTACCTGGGCCTCGCCATGGTCGTGGGGCTGTTTCTCCTGGCCATTCAGCTGTACCGGCTGCAGATCACCCAGGGCGAGGAGTACGCCGCCAAGAGCGTGGCGAACTTCGTGAGGGAGGTGCGGCTGCGCGCCGACCGTGGGCTGATCAAGGACCGCCGCGGCCTCATCCTGGTGGACAGCCGCCCATCCTTCGACGCCTTCCTCATCCCGGCCTTCTGTCTGGACTGCTCGGAGAAGGTGCTGCCCAAGCTGGCGGAGCTGCTGCGCTGGGACGAGGCGCAGCGGCTCAAGGTCGAGGCTGCGATGAGGGCCGGCAGGCGCACCGGGTCCTTCCTGCCGGTCCCGGTTCAGATCGATCTCAGTCGCGACGAGTACGATCGGCTCAACGCGCGCCGTGACGTGCTCGACGGTGTGGAAGTGGTGCCCGTGCCGCACCGCAACTACCGCGCGGGCTCGGTGCTCAGCCACGTGCTGGGCTACATGAACGAGATCAACCCGGACGAGCTCGAGAAGCTCAACAAAGAGGGCGCGCACTACGCGCTCGGCGACTACGTGGGCCGCCGAGGCCTGGAGCGGTACTACGAGGCGAAGCTGCGTGGCACGGACGGGGTGCGCAAGGAGGTGGTGAATGCGCGCGGCCGGGCCCTCGACGAGCTCAACGGCATGCTGGGGGCGGATGCGGTGCGGCCGCCCACTCCTGGTGCGAACGTGGTGCTCAGCCTGGACATGCGCCTGCAGGAGGCGGCGGAGCGGGCCTTCCCGGGCTCCGCGGGTGGGGTGGTGGCCATCGACGTGAAGACGGGCTTCATCCGCGCGCTGATCAGCCGCCCCGGCTTCGATCCGAACCTGCTCACCGGCCGCATCACCTCGGCGCAGATGACCGCCCTGGCGCGCGATCCGATGCAGCCGATGATCAACCGGGTAGCCGCCGAGCACTACCCCCCGGGCTCGATCTTCAAGGTGGTGACCGCGCTCGCGGCCTTCAAGTCGGGAGCGTTCAACCCCAGCACGGTGGTGAACTGCCCGGGCGGTTACAAGCTGGGCTCGCGCGTCTGGCGCTGCCACCTCGACAGAGGTCACGGGCCGCGCGACGGCATCCAGGCCATGCAGTCCTCCTGTGACATCTGGTACTACAAGGTCGCGGACACCCTGGGGCTGAATCCCATCGCGGAGATGGGTCAGGCGCTGGGCCTGGGGCAGCCCACCGGCGTGGGGGTGATGGCGGAGGTGCCTGGAATCATGCCCTCCACCGAGTACCACGACAGAGTCACTCCCGGCGGCTACTTCAAGGGTCTGGCGCTCAACAGCTCCATCGGGCAGGGAGACAACAACGTCACCGTGATCCAGATGGCGCTGCTGTACGCGGCCCTCGCCAACGGCGGCACCCTGCTCAAGCCGCAATTGGTGGAGCGGCTGGAGGGCCCGGACGGCAAGCTGCTCGAGGCGTACGAGCCACTGGTGGTGCGCCAGGTGAGCATCCCCGAGGCCCACCGGCGCGCGGTGATCGAGGGACTGGTGGCCACGGTGAACGAGGCGGGTGGGACCGCCTATGGGTCGCGGCTCAAGGACATCCTGGTCGCTGGCAAGACGGGCACCGCCCAGGTGGCCCGCATCGGCGCGGTGCGCCAGAGGATCAGCCAGATGGACTTCTTCACGCGCCACCATGCCTGGTTCGCCGGGTTCGCTCCGGCCAATAACCCCGAGATCGCCGTCGTGGTGCTCAATGAGCACGGCGGCTCCGGTGGCACGGATGCGGCGCCCACCGGCATGGCCATCCTCCAGAAGTATTTCGATCTGAAGGAGGAAGACCTGGCCTCGCCCGCTCCCCGCGTGAACCAGCCCTACACCCCGCCCTCGCTCTCGAGCCCCGTGGCCGGGGATGCGCTTACCCAGGACCGATGAGCTCGAGGTGTGAGGCGGGGCCTCAGGGCGAGCTGGCCGCTCCCGGCACTCCGTCCATGAGGTCCGTCAGCGCAAGCGGCAGCGCCGCGAGGGCGGACTTCTCCACCTCGAGCACGTCCTCGGACGAGCCGCGGGCCCACACGCGCTGCGGGTTACCCTTCACCTCGGAGCCGATCCACAGTCGGGCCACCTCGGTGTCCGTGGCATCCCGCAGCGTCACGCCGCGGGAAGTGCCGGTGATGCCATACCGGCCCCAGTTCTTCGGGTTGGACTCGACGATGGCCGCCGCCGTGAGCGACTCCATCGAGCCCAGCAGCGAGGCCACCTTGAACTGCTGGGCGATGCCGACCATGGGGGCCGCCATCTCCCACTTGCCGGTGTCCGGGGCCAGCGAGAGGGAGATCTGCTCGCTACCTGGCGCCGGGTGGATGGTGATGTGGTTCACCTCGCGGACGCTGAACGCGAGCACCTTGCGGTCCTTGAAGTCCTTGGGCGCGAGGTCCAGCACGTCGAGGGCGCGCTGGTCCACCCGGGCGAGCATGCTCTCCGAGTCCCACTCCGACAGCGCGACGGTCTGCTTGAACCCGCCCAGCTCCAGCTCGGTGATGCGCACGCGCACCGGCCCGCCGAGCTTGCGTACGAAGGTGGCCTGCACCAAGGGCTTCTCCAGGGCCCGGCGCACTTTCTCCTCATCCTCCTGACTGGGGAAGATGATGGCCCGGTGGCCATTGAGCGCCGAGACCATCTTCGTCACCTGCTCGGATGAAGCGCGCAGCTCCACCGGCTGCACCAGCTTCCACGGCTTTTCGGTGGTGGCGCGCTCCAGGGTGAAGGCGTTCTTGCGGGCCTTCACCTCGATGCGCAAGAGCGAGGACTCCTCCACGGGGAACACCACGCGCTCCCTCCACTCGTTGGTGCTCTTCTGCAGCACGAAGCGGAGCGCGCCCTGGGCAGTGTACACGCGCGGGTCGCCCTCTCGGCGCAGGTACACCGAGCCGTCGAAGTTGTTCTCGACACCGAAGTAGACGGTACTCGAGCGCTGGCGCGTCGGATCATTCGCGCCGCCTCCCTGCGCGTCCGGCACGTACGCCCGGGTCGTCACGGAGGCGCGAGGCTGCTTCAGCCCGTAGCGCTCCAGGTCCGCGTCGGTGGGGTTCTCCTCGAGCGTGGCCTTGAACTTCGCGGTCGAGAGCTGGGCGAGAAGGTTGCTCACCTCCGTCTTGTCCGCCAGGGCGGATACCGGCGAGGTGATGCGCCAGGTGTTGTCCTGGCGCTCCATCACCGTCTTGCCCATGGGCAGCTCGACGGAGATCCAGGTGAAGATGGGCTCAGGCGGGGCGCCGCCGTCCGTGTCGCGCTCTCCGGGGGAGTGGGCGGCGAAGACCTTCTCCTCCGCTTCCTTGCGCTGGGCCTCCTTCTCCTCCGGCTGCATCACGCCGAAGTACGCGTAGAGGCCGAGCCCGCCGGCCACGAGGGCGACGGTGAGCAACGTGACGAGGTTCTTCTGTTGGGCGTTCACTTGTTTCGCCTCGAGAGCCAGATGGCCATCCCCACGCCGAGCAGCGACAGGGGCAGGACGTCAGTGGACACGAACCGGACGCGGTTGAGCATGTCCTCATCCAGTTGAAGGGTGGAAGCCGTGCGGTCCGGCGGGCGGATGGTGACCTTGTCCTCCTGGGTGGTGGCCCAGCCGAAGGCATTCATCACCAGGTTGCGGTTGCCCTCGTGGCCCCAGTTGGAGTCCATGAGGAGCTCCGAGTCACCCACCACCACGAGCCGGGCCTCGTCGAAGCGCTTGTCCTGTGCGCCCGAGGTATTGCGCGTGCTGGCCGTCACCAGGGGGATCTGGCCGGTCCGCTCGCCTTCGCCAGCCGCCGGCTTGTCATCGGGCGTCAGCTCCACCCAGCCAAAGGGCGAGGTGGAGACGACCGCCACCACCTTCACGCCCTCGGCCAGCCCCAGGGTTCGCACGTTGAGGGCGCGCGCGGTGGGGAACTCGATGTTGAGCTGCCGCTGGCTCAGGGGCTGGGAGATCTCATGCCGGCCGTAGAAGAGTGAGAGGACGACGTAGGGGCTGCCGCCGTTGAATTGCGCATCCGCGACCACACCCGGGTCGATGCCCACGCCGTACTCGGCGAGCAACCCGGACAGCTCCGGTCCAGGCTCACCGTACGCCTCGGCGAAGTAGATCATCCGGCCACCCGCGGCCAGGTACTGGCGCAGGGACTCCACCTCGGAGGGGCTGTAGCGTCCCTTGGCGCCGGCGATGACCACCAGCGAGGCATCCCGGGGCACCGTGGTGCCGCCCGCGAGGTTGATCTCCCGGGTGCTGTAGCCCTCCTGGGTGAGCTGCTGCTTCATCTCCGAGAGGCTCGTCGTCCGGCCGCGCTGGCCCGACATGGGCATCGGTTGATTGAGCGGCCACTCGCCATGGCCCACCACGAAGTACACCTTCTGCTCGCTCACCCGGGTGAGCTTGATGAGGGCATTGGTGAGCTCCTGCTCGCTGACGATGTTGAGCTTGGTGTGCGTTTCGCTGGAGCCCTCGCCGCGCGTGAGCACCACCGTCGTCTGGCTCTCGGTCAGCGAGTATTTTTCGGTCAGGTCCGGGTGGCGGCGTGGATCCTTGAAGGAGTACTCGAACCGCTCCGGGGCCTCCACGTGGTAGCGATCGAAGGTGGCCTGGAGCGCCTCGTAGGCGGGGTGGTCCGTGGGGATGAAGCCGATGGCGCGCACCGGCTCCCGCAGGCCCTTGAGCGTCGAGAGCGTCTGGGGCGAGAGCGTGAAGATCTTCTTCTCGGTCAGGTCCCAGCGCTGGTTCTTCTTGTAGGCGATGTAGTTGATGGCCAGCAGGGCGCCCAGCGTCAGTAGCACCATGAGCGCGGTGCTCCCGAAGAAGAAGCTGGAGCGCCGTGAGGCGAACTGGCCGAACTGCTTGAAGTTGGTGGCGAAGTAGAGGCCCACCAGCACCAGGCCGGCCACCACCTTGGTGGCGACGAGGGCGAAGGAGCCCGAGGAGAAGAAGAGGGTGAAGGGGCTGGAGAACAGCAGCAGCAGCCCGAAGCCACCCAGGATCTTGCCGATGTTGGCCGCTTTCATTGGCGTCCTCGAGGGGGGCACGTCAGGCCCAGCGCTGCGCTTCCACCGAGCGGTGGCTGAGCAGCAGGGAGAAGAAGATGACGGAGAAGAAGAAGACGAGTGACTTCAGCTCCAGCACGCCGCGCATGAGGCCCTGGAGCTGCGCGCCGAAGGACAGGTAGCTGATGAAGGAGCGCACGGGCTCCTCGGTGGCCTGGGCCAGCCCCTGGAGCAGCATCCACGGCAGCAACACCGCGAAGGTGACGAGCGCGGCCACCATCTGGCTCTCCGTCAGCGAGGAGATGAACATGCCCACGGCCATGCAGGTGGCGCCCCACAAGAGCAGCCCGCCATAGCCCAGCAGCACCGTGCCCCACTCCAGCGCGCTGCCGGAGTCGGACTTGCCGAAGATGGCCAGCAGCACGGGGAAGAAGATGGTGAGCCCCAGCGTGGTGGTGATGATGCCCAGGCCGCCGAGGTACTTGCCCAGGACGATCTCCAACGGCCGCACCGGCGCTGTCATCAGCAGCTCGAACGTCTTGTTGCGCTTCTCCTCCGCGAACAGCCGCATGGAGAGGAAAGGCACCACGAAAAGGGTGATCATCACCACCGTGGACCAGAAGGGCACCAGCACCCCGTCGGTGAGGTTGCGGAACTCCGGAGGGATGCGTTCCCACCCGTACTGGCGTGCCATCTCCTGGGCCCGTTGGAACTCGTAGAGGCCGTTGACGAAGAAGAACGACGAGATGGCCAGCATTGCCGTGAAGACGGCGTAGGCCCAGGGCGTGGTGAAGTAGATGGACAGCTCTTTGCGGGCGATCGCCAGCGCGGTGCGCATGGGGCCTCCGAAACCGTGTACGGGGGGACGCGCGGGCCTCAGGCCGCGGTCAGCTTGATGAAGATCTCCTCCAGCGAGACGTTCTCCGCCTTGCCGCCGTGCACCTTGGCGAGCTTGCGGATCTGATCGTACGCGACCACCCGGCCCTGGTTGATGATGAGGACCTTCTCGCAGGTCATCGTCACCTCGGGGAGGATGTGGGTGGAGAGGATGACGGTATGCTTGCCCGCCAGCCCCTTGATGAGGCCGCGCACCTCGGCGCGCTGGGCGGGATCCAGCCCCTCGGTGGGCTCGTCGAGGATGAGCACCGGCGGGGAGCCGAGCAGGGCCTGGGCAATCCCCACGCGCTGCTTGTAGCCCTTGGAGAGGTTCTGGATGATGCGGCCCATCACGTCCGCGAGCCCGGTGAGGCCGGCCACCCGCTCCAGCTCGGCGCGAATCCCGCGGCCGGGCAGTCCCTTGAGCTCGGCGACGAACTTCAGGTACCCGGCCACCGTCATCTCCGGGTAGAGGGGCGGGGTCTCGGGCAGGTAGCCGATCCGTCGCTTGACCTCCAGGGGCTGCTCGAAGACGTCGAAGCCCGCCACCTTGGCCGTGCCCTCGGAGGGGGGCAGGAAGCCGGTGAGGATCTTCATCGTGGTGGACTTGCCCGCGCCGTTGGGGCCGAGAAATCCGAGAATTTCTCCCTCGGCGACCGAGAAGTTCAGGTGATCCACCGCGACCCGCTCCCGGTATCGCTTGGTGAGGTTCTGGACCTCGATCATGGGCATGGGAAGGCTCCGGAAAGAAGCGTTCGACCGGCCGCCGATATAAGAGCCGGTGTCGGACTGTCAATGCGGGCAGGCGGGCGTGGACGGGACACGTGAGGGCGCTGGCGAGCCTTGTGCATAGTGACTTCCAGTGTGTCTGGGCGGACACGCCCGGCAGGTTACCTGTGACCTTCGCCGGCCCCTAGGAACAAAGCAGCGGGTGCTTTATGCCGATCGTGGTTCAGAAGTACGGCGGCTCATCGGTCGCCGATGTGGAGAAGATCCGCAAGGTCGCACTCCGAGTGAAGGAGACGCGGGAGCGGGGCTACCAGGTGGTGGTGGTGGTGTCGGCAATGGGGGACACGACGGACGAGCTGCTGGCGCTGGCCAAGCAGGTGTCGCCGGACCCGCCGAGGCGCGAGCTGGACATGCTGCTGACGTGTGGGGAGCGCATCTCCATGGCGCTGCTGTCGATGGCGCTCCAGGAGCAGGGGGTGCCGGCCATCAGCTTCACGGGGAGCCAGAGCGGCATCATCACGAACGACGCGCACTCGCAGGCGCGCATCGTGGAGGTGAGGCCGTACCGCATCCAGGACGAGCTGGCGCGGGGCAAGGTGGTGATCGTCGCGGGCTACCAGGGCGTCTCGTACAAGCGGGAGGTGACGACGCTGGGGCGAGGGGGCTCGGACACGACGGCGGTGGCGCTGGCAGCGGCGCTGAGCGCGGAGTCGTGTGAGATCTACTCGGACGTGGACGGAATCTTCAGCGCGGATCCTCGGGTGGTGCCGGACGCGAGGAAGCTGGAGTCGCTCTCGTACGACGAGATGCAAGAGCTGGCGAGCGCGGGTGCGAAGGTACTGAACGCGCAGGCGGTGGAGTTCGCGAAGGCGAAGGGCATCGTCATCCTGGCGCGCACGGCACATGCGGCGGGGACGGGGACGGCGGTGCAGGAGCTGGTGGCGCCGGCGGACACGCGGGTGAAGGGCGTGACGGCGGAGTCGGAGATGGCGGTGCTGTCGGCGGCGGTGGAGGCGGTGAAGGTGCCGGAGCTGCTGGAGTTCCTGGACGCGCGAGGGGTGCGCGGGAGGGCGCTGGCGTTCGACGGGCTGATGGGGAGGGAGGGGAGGGCGTTCATCGCGGTGCCGCTGCAGGACGTGCACGGGCTGGAGGCGCTGAAGCGGGACGTGGGGGCGCGCTTTGGGGAGGCGGTGACGCTGCGGGAGGAGGTGGGAACGGTAACGGCGGTGGGGGCGGGGCTGAACGCGGACTGGAGCTACCTGAGAAGGGCGCTGGGGGTGGCGGAGGAGCTGGGTGCGAGGGTGCACGCGGTCCACACGTCGCCGTTGCAGCTCACCTTGCTGGTGGACAAGCAGCACCTGAAGCCGCTCACCGCGAGGCTGCACCGGGAGTTCCTCGGAGCCTGAGCCACCCGCACAGACATCCGCGCGGAAATCCCCTCTCCCTTCGGGAGAGGGACGGGGTGAGGGTATCCGCCCCCCGGGTTGACCCATTTGAAGAGGGCACTCGTGCTAGGGTGGGCCTCATCCTTGGAGTAGCTCAGTGGTAGAGCAGCCGGCTCTTAACCGGCAGGGCGCGGGTTCGAATCCTGCCTCCAAGTCTCTTCAACCCTTGGAGTAGCTCAGCGGTAGAGCAGCCGGCTCTTAACCGGCAGGGCGCGGGTTCGAATCCTGCCTCCAAGTCTTCTCTCTCGGGCGCCACGATGCCGACCGAAACTCCCTCTCCCCGCGTCAATACCAGCTATGTGCTCGACCAGCTCCGCCGTGGGCTCGAGACGAGCCTGCGACACTCCGACCCCGCCATCCGGGCTCGCGCGGCGGAGAAGGTCGAGCGCTGGTGCTCGGTGCTGGAAGGGATGGCACGGGGAGCGCTTTCGGTTGGCTCTCGCACGCCAGTCGAGGGGGTCCCCGCCTGGGTCACCCTGGACGTGGCGCATGGCGGATTCGCCACCGGCCAGCTGCTCGCTGGGGGCCCGTTAGAGCCATACGAGCAGGAGCGTCTCGCTTCGCTTCCCAATCCCGAGGGAGCCACCACGGAGCGCTCCCGGCTGAATGCCTGGTTCCTGCGCGACGACGGCCAGCGCGAGCTTTCGGCGGCGCTGCACAGCGGCTGCTACCGGGTGCGCGTCCCGGAGGAGGGGGCGCTGCTGACCGTGACCTGGCTGCTTGGTCGTGGCGAATCAGAGCGGGCGCTCGAGCTGCTGGAGACGTTGGCGCCGCTCGCCGACCGGCTGCGGTTCTACCCTGCGCCGGACGCCCGTCCGTTCTCCCCGAGCGCGGTGGTGCGCGTGCAGACGGTCCGGACCACTGTGGAGCAGTTGGATTCTGTCCAGCTGCGT
Organism: Archangium lansingense; assembly: GCF_026626635.1. Taxonomy (GTDB): domain Bacteria; phylum Myxococcota; class Myxococcia; order Myxococcales; family Myxococcaceae; genus Archangium; species Archangium lansingense. Next base: position 9,184,339 of record NZ_JAPNKA010000001.1, on the reverse strand, counting down.
CCGCAGATCGCGAAGATGAACGAGACGTTGCGGGTCTGGAATCCACTCTATGACCGCGCCGTCGAGCTGTTCCTCGAGACTGTGCGAGGAGAGCTTCCCCACCTGGCGGTGGAGGGCGGAGAGTTGGTCCGCCGCCCCGATGGCCAGGGCCGGGTTGAGGGCGGTTGGCCCTGCCAGAGCTGGCCGGAAGGCTGGCACGAGCGTGCGCGGCAGCTGCTGCGCGACTACGAGGCCGAGCGCCTGAATCACACGCTGTGCGGCAAGCCCGAGCACCCGAAGGCGAACTTCGCTCGGCTGCGCGGCTTTCTGGAGCAGTGCGTGGCCGATGCGCGCTCGCTCACGGGCCGGGACGTCGGCTCCATTCGCAAGATTCTCGCCTCGTATGTGACGAGGCACGGAGCCCCCGGCTCGGAGCAGCTTCGACGGGTACGCGACGAGCAGGCGCGGATGGCCGCACAACCGACTGGGAATGAGCTCGCAATGCAGGTGGCGGACCGCCTGCGGGCGCTGCCCGGCGATGAAGGGCTCAGCACGCTCGAGGTTGTCTCCGCTCCAGTGGGCGGCCATCCCATTCCCCCGCATCTGCTCGAGAAGGTCGAGCGCAGCCTCGAGGCGCCCATCGACCAGCTCGTGGAGCGAGGGGTGATTGGTTCCGGCGAGGTGCTCGCCACGGTGTTGCCGCAGATCACCTCGCAGGTGGGAGCAGCCGGTATCGAGGATCCGGACCTGCGCCGACTCTACACCGCCATCTACGCCGCGTTCCGGCGCCGGCGCTCGTTGCTGTTGCTGGACTTGCAGCACCAGGTCCGGTTCGACGAGCTGCCATGGGTGGAGGCCATTCGACCGTTCCGCAAGAGCGATCTCGGTGCACGAGCACTGGCGCGGCAGACGCTCGAGCAGGTCTCGACGCTCGCGCTCACCTCCTTTCCCCAGACCCTTCTCCCCAATAAGTTGATTCAGGAGCTGTATGCGCTCGCGAAGGGCGCGGACCTGAAGCTTCCGCTGGTGGAGGAGCTCGCCGCCGACATCTTCATGGGCACGTTCTCCATGAAGTACCTCGATGCGGCGCGGTCGGCGGCACGGCTTCTCGAGGGAACGCTCTACGCCCGGTACTACGACGTCCCTACGGAGCTCCTCCTCGAGCTGGACGATCGCGAGAAGCGGTGGGGCAAGGACACCTCGCCGGGCTTCGCGGAGCTGTGTACCGAGCGCGCGGGTGCGAAGCAGGCGGGGTGGTCGGTCGCCCGTAACGGCACGATCATCGAGCAGGCGCAGATCCTCACGACGCACAACCTCGCCGTCCTGTTCGAGGCGCTGGGGCTTGCTGCGACGTTGCGCCCGGCCCTGCCGCACCTCGCCGAGCTGTGCTTCCAATGGCTGGTCCGGCAGCAGTCGATGAAGATCGACCACTGGAAGGCGCGGCTTCAGATGGTGAAGAACACCGCCTACGCCTGGAGGCAGATGCTGTTCTTCCTCTCGTTGGTGGAGCGGTTCGCGCTGCAGGAGTTCCTCGACTGGGCGCGCGAGCACGTCGAGGAGCAGGACGAGGCCTTCGTTCGCCGTTTCGAGCCGGTGATGGCTGGGCTCGAGTGGGTGTCTGCCGGTAAGACGTTCGACGCGAGTGGCCGTGGTGGTCCCATGGGACGCGCTCGCCGGTTCCTGGGTTGGTCCGACGGCCGGCACTGGCTGCTCGAGGGCTGACGGCTCAGGCGGAGGGTGACTGATGGCGACGTACAATATTTCCCTGGCAGACTTGCGGCAGGACATCGCGGGGCTCATCCCGGCCGAGCTCGTTCTGCGCTGGAACGGGCAGGACAAGACCTCCGCCCGGCACGAGCAGCTGATGGCCCCCTTCCGGAAGCGGGGCACGGTCGTCTCCACGGACTCCGCGGGGCTGTCCTCGCTGACCCAGCGTTATTCCCTGGCCCAGGTGATGAAGCTCGTCTCCGAGCCCAAGGAAGTGATCCATTCCTACGGGACCGCGATCGGTGGCGAGGCCATTGGAATCTGGGCGGCGGACAACTCGCAGATGTTCTTCGAGGAGAAGATCGCGCCGGCGCGGGTCGTCGCGCAGATGCTCGCGATGCAGGCGAGGGCCAGGGCACTGCAGGTGCAGGTGGGGATCGGCATCCACAGCTGCGAGTGCTACAGGGTAGGCGGCGGGCTCTTCGGTGAGGGGGCTGACTTCATCGAGGCCATCGCGGAGGACGAGACCTCGGGAGGGGAGATCGTCGTATCGGAGGCGGTCCTCGAGCACCTCACGGGCCCGGTGCGAGACGCGGCCCGGGTGCGCGAGGATCTCCAGGACAAGGGCGCGCTCTGGTCGCTGACGGACTTTCGCGGGTCCGTGGACGCCGTCGAAGGCAACAACCCCCACTATCCGATGCCGTTCGACGCGGCGTTCTTCCAGCGGCTGCGTTCGGCGTCCGTGGAGGAGCTCGGGAAGGAGGAGTTTCCCGAGTACTGGAAGACCCGGACGGTGGCATTCGTGAAGGTGGGCCACGAGCCGCACAGGTTCCTGCTGGACTCGTTCACGGACATGTCGCTCATCAACCTCGCGGTCCGTCGCATCGCGGTGTCCCATGGGGCGGACGTCGTGAAGTCCAACGGCTCCCTGGCGATCGTGCTCTTCGACGAGGGCCGTGACGCGGTCGCTTTCGCGCGCGACGTCATCGAGGGCAATCGCGCCCTGGGCTTCAAGGCCCGTGTCGGGCTGACCCGGGGCGAGGTCTACCTCTTCCCGCTCGCCAACGGTGAGCGGGAGATCGCGGGCAACCCCGTCAACATCGCCTCCAAGCTCGCGGAGGACTCGGGCCTGGAGGGAGTCCTCGTCGAGAGCTCCGTCGAGCTCGGAGAGGGCTCGCGGAAGGGGGAGCCTTTCCGGTTGACCCTTTCGAAGGTCGACCTGACCGGACATCGCTTCGCTGTCTGAAGAGCGGCGGGGCAGGCCCTCTCGCGAGCCATGCCCCGCCTCTTGGATGGGGCTCCAGCCAGGCCCGTCAGGGGGCCAGGAATTGATCGAAGTGGTGGTCCAGCGTCCGCGTGCCATCGGGCTGGCTGATGCCTCCCTGGAGCCACGGTGGAACGATGCCGCCCATCACCGCTGGCACGTTCATCGGTTGCCGCCGCGGATCCTGGTAGCGGGGTCCCGAGCCCGCCGTGAGGGCGCCGGGACGCAACCCAGGGAGGGGCGCGGTGGAGGTGTGGCAGGTGAGGCAGAAGGTGTTGGCGCTGGTATCGGGCCGCGGCGAGGCCGCCTGCAACACCGGAAGGGCCAGCTTCTGCGCGCGCTTGCACCGGGAAGCCAGGGATGGGTCCGCATGAGGGTTCTTGTGGACGCGGTCGATGCACAGGTGCTCGCCGTACTGCGCGGGGTAGTCGCGCGGATCCACATGGGAGCCGAGCCTCATCTGCTCGCACAGCTGCGTGGGAAAACCCGGGTACAGATTCGCCCGGTTCCGCAATGCCGACAGCGCGGGGTGCGCGGACTCTCCGGTGTACGTGGTGATGTCCACCAGCGTCCCGAGCGCGTTGTTGCAGATGTGCTCGTCGAGCCAGGGGGCCTGCGCGTCCTGCGCCGACAGCGCGTAGACGCGCAGCTCATCCACCCAGCCAAGGAAGGGCAGCCTCGGCTGTCCTGGCACGAAGGCCGGCCCCGGATCGCTCACCGTCATCCACGTCCAACCGTTGACGGTGTTCTCCATGAGCTTGAAGCCGCTGTCCGTGGGAGCGACCACCAACGTCGTGACAGGCGTTCCGTTCACGTAGAACCGCAGGGTGCGCTGGCCTGCCTGCGTGAACACCTTCACGCCGAAGTGGAAGAATGTGCCCGGCTGCACGAGCGAGCCGAGGTTCACCTTGTACCAGCTTCCCGTGGCGCCGTTGTACACGGCCAGCTCGTGCCAGGTGGCTCCGGAGGAGTGCTTCCCCGCGGAGAGGCCGATCCACGAGTTGTCCGGGAAGTAGAAGATGGTGCGCGGCATGGTGCGCTGCTCGAGGCCGGAGGGGGCATTGGGGAACGGCTGGCGCGAGTCGAGCCAGATACCGAGGTACCAGTCACGGCGCGAGGCCTGGACGGGGTAGCCCATGTCCATGAAGTCGTTGACGCCATCCATCCACACGCCCTTGCCGCTGACTCCACCCAGGGCGATGGGCTCGATGCGTGCGCCGCCCCGGAGCCGCAGCGAACCAGGCCCCCGCAGATCCTCGGTGCCGTGGGTGGCGCTGGTGGTCGCCGCGTTCTGCACCAACGGGTTGCGCGCGAAACGGAAGTCCGCGATGTCCCCACTCCGCACGTTGGCCCAGACATTGCGCATGGGGACGAAGCCGTCCTTGGGGAACGTCTCGGCGCGTTGGGCCCCGTGAGGCGAGACATCCATGCGCATGGGCGCGTTCATGTGGGCGACGACGAACGCCTGCTTGTTCAGGTACTCGTCGAAGGCCACCTCGGAGGTGCGCTGCGTGTTCGACTGGACGTTCCACACCACGTCGAAGGGCAGCGTGGGCCGCAGCGCGTCGAAGTGGTTGAGCTGGTTCTCGAAGGAGAAGATCGACGAGCTGCCCTGGGGGGTCAGCGAGATGTCGTTACCGGCGTAGAGGCGCAGATCAAAGGTGTGCTGGAGGTTGTTCGAGCGGTTTCCGCCCAGGTCGGTGATGCTCAACCCGTTGTCGAGGATGACGGCCTTGCCGTGCGTCCACGCCCCAAGCACGGTGACGGCCTGCGCGGGACTCCGATCCGGGTTGAAGTCCGCGCGCTGTGTGTCGTTCTGCGGTGGGCCGGAGAGCGTCTGGGTGGAGACGTTGGGCCCGAACATCTCCCGGCGGAGCACCTGGCGCGCGTAGTAGCCGTCATGCGTGTTGTTCTTCGCCGCGAAGAAGAGGTTCTTGCCCTCGCGGTCGATCCACGGGTACGCGCCCTGGTTGCGCACGCCGAACGGGATGGAGTTGCCCATCGGATCGCGGAACGGTTGGGGCACCCCTCCAATCACCTGCGACTTCGCAATCTGGTAGCGGCTGTTCACCTCGGGATCCACCGGCATCATGCTGATGGGCTTCATGTGCGCCCACCCCTCCGCGCGGCAGGCATCGGGCGAGTATGAGTAGTAGAGCCCCTCCATGTTGAGGACGAGCAGCCGGCCGTCTCCGGTCACCGTGGGCTCGAAGAGGAAGAACGGCTTCTGCTCTCCCGAGGCAGGCCGTGTATGGATGCCGTTCCAGTAGCCGCCGTTGCCGATGACGGTGTCCTCGTCATCCTCCACCTGGAAGCGCGAGCGCGAGGACTGCCGGTCGAAGAACTGGCACCACTTGGGGACGTTGGGACCCGAGGCGCGCGGGTAGCTGTAGGAGATCGTGCCGGAAGGCCCGCTCACCTGGAGCTCGTCGTAGCACTTGAAGCTGGGATGGCTGCTGAGGACACGCGCCCAGTTGATCTGGTTGGTGCCTGAATACGTCCAGGTGGGGTTGTTGCCGTTCAGATCGTTCCACGGCGTCTCGTGCACGTTGAAGGGCCGGAAGGGAGGAAGCACCCACTGGGGCAGGGACTTCAGCTCGCCCTCGGGATTGCGCGGGTAGATCCACAACCCCCAGCCGCTCGTGTCCCCGCCCTGCCGCTCTCCGGCCGACAGCGTCTTCGGGTTGCGGACGAACACGGTCACATCCACCGAGCGCAGCTCCCATTGGTTGGAAGCCTCCGCCGCGGTGAGCCCGTATACGAGCGAGATGTCGTAGCAGTCCCCGGTGACGAATGGGGATCCGGCCTCGTAGCGCGCGTGGCACGCGACGGGGTTGCGGTTGCTGGAGACGTAGGCCGGCGCCGAGTCCTCGCAGATCGTGTTGTGGAGCGCGTCGGGGAAGAAACCGTTGTTCCTCGTCTGCAGCGAGGAGAAGAGCGGGTTGTAGTAGACGAAGGGGTGGTGGCCGGGCTGATGTCCGGGCTGCGAGAACAGAGCTCCCTTCGCCGCGAAGTCGTACCGGAGATCCTGGCCAAGCACCTCGGGGCGGAACGTGACGAGTGTGGAGCCCTCGCCACAGCCGCGGCAGCCCCCGCGCAGGGACAGGCGCCCGTCGTTGGTGCTGCGGGTGTAGGGGAGCACCTGCTGGGCTCCGTCGGCATCCACGGCGGGCGGGATGCGCGGCCCGTTCCAGGAGTACTCGAAGGGAGGGTAGGGCTGCACCTGCCCCACGAGCGTGGAGGGGAGCAGCGCCGGCGGCAGCCCCGAGGGCTGATAGGGGCGCCAGGCCGCGGACAGCTCCCGGAAGATGCTGGGCCGCTGCGGGTTCTCCTCGTTGTAGCAGTCGTCGATGCGGCTGTAGTCGGTGGAGCACGGCACCGTGCCCACGAGTGCCACGTCGGTGAAGTGCGTCGGGATGTCGAGTGCCGAGGTCACCGTGCCGGGGCGCTCCATCTTGGGAGCGGGTGCCTCGTGGCAGGCAGCGGAGGCCGTCAGCAGCAGGAGGATGACGGGCCAACGGCGAGCAGCCGGAAGCTTGGGTTCTGGGCGCATGTGTACGTCTAGCAGGACAGCCCGTCTGGAAGTCAAGAATTTCTGGTAATTCCGGTGTTGCAGGACGTCAGTATCCGGCAGGCGCCGAGCTGTCCGGGATGCCGCGTGGAGACGGGGATGTCGCGCGTGATGGCCTTGCGCAACGGCACGGTGAGCGTGGTAGCGGGATCGCCGCCGGGAGGCTTCGCGGACGGGGTGGGGAGGAACGCGCGGATGCTGCCCTACCTGGGCCTGGCGGTGCTGGCGGACGGGAGCCTGGCGGTGTCGGATCCAGGCAACTACCGCGTGCGGCGCATCTCCCCGAGCGGGGAGGTGACGACGCTGGCGGGCTCGGGTCGCTTCGGTTCGCGCAATGGCGGCGGGGGCGACGCGGACCTGGTGCTGCCGGCGGGGCTCGCGGTGGGTCCGGACGGAACGCTGTACGTGGCGGAATCGGGCAACGCGCTGCTGCGTGCCATCACCCCGTGAGCTGAGCTAGCACCCTCACCGCGGCCTGTCGGGGCCACTCCTGGGGTACAATCTCGGGAGTGGCCTGGTGATTCGCGGAGAGGGGCATGCCTGACGGGAACTGGCTTCTCGGTACGCTCATGGTGCTGTCCCTCTGGGGCTGTAGCCATAGCGGCGCTACGGCCTTTCAGGAGGAGCCCGGCTCACAGGCCGTGGTACGCGAAGCATCTGGTGACGAGCCGGAAGAGGGTGTTCGGCTCAAAGGCGGAACGCTCTCTGCGCGTATCTGGGTGCTCATCGGGCAGGGACAGTTCGCAGAGGCCCAGGCGCTCATTGCCGAGGGGACGGCGGCGGGCTTGTTGTCCCAGCCGGTGGCAGCCCGAATGCTGGACAGGATTGCGCTGCTGAATACGAGGCTGGGTCTGCTTCCCGCCTCTCTTCAGCGTGCGCCCAACTTCCCCTCCCAGCTCAAGGACTTCACCTTGTTTGAAATCAAGCAGATGCTGGACAAGAAGGACTTCAGCCTGGCGACGAGGGCTCAGCTCGACATGGTCAAGAAGCTGCTTCAAGACCCGGACCGCCTGATGGAAAAGATGGGGACGGTGAGGTGAGCGATGGCGCACCCTGGACTCGAGGAGTTGGTTGCGAAGTTCCAAGCCGCCCGGCAGTCAGGTGATGTTGCCAAACCGAGCGAAGAGCAGCTCCGGTTGCACCGTGAGTTGGTCGAGGCTTGCCCCGCGTTTACGCAGAACACCCTGTTCCTCGCATGGCTGCTGCAACGGCGGCTCTGGACCGCACAGGATGACGGTCAGGATCCAGAGCCCGCTTTCGCGGAGGTTCAGCGGCTTCTGAATCAGGCCGTTCAAGGGTCCTATCGCAGCGCTCCCGCCCTCGTGGAACTGGGCTTCTTCCTGGATACCTATCGCGACTCCTCGCACGAGGCCGCGAAGCTCTACGAGGAAGCCGCGGCAAAAGCGTCGGGGACGCTCAAGGACGCATGGTGGGGGCTGATCCGGTACTGGAATGCCGAGCGGACGAAGGAGACGCTGGAGAAGGCGCTTCGGTTGGGGGAGTTGGCGGAGAAGATGTTTCCGGACTCCCACGAGCTCATCGAGGAGTTGATGACGACGCGGGAGTACGCCGCTCAAGAGGGACTGCTCGGGCCTGAGCAGTCCTGAGGTTCCAGCCGCGGACCTACGGGCTCAGCGGCCCGGGCCGCGCATGCTGCCTGGAGGCGGGCCCGGGCGGATGTCCAGCTCCTGCCGCATGCGCCGCTGATCCGGCGTCTCCTTGGGCAACTCCACGAAGCTGCACATCTCGCACAGCCGGCTGTAGATGCGCTCACCCACGCGCTCGCGCAGCAACTCCACATCACGCGCCGCGTTCTTCGCGTCCTCGGTGCTGCGGTAGCCACTCGGCGCCGCCGTCCGGACGCTCTTGCGCTCCGGCTCCAGCGAGTAGTTCGTCGCGAAGAGGGTGGTGCGCCCCGCGTTGTAGCGCCGGGCGATCAGCTCATCGAGCGTCTCCATCTCGAACTGGCTGCCGCGCCCCTTGCCCATCTCATCGATGGCCAGCACCTGCACGTCCGACAGCGGACCGATGATCTCCCCGCCGCTCTTGCCCTCCTGGAAGCCGCGCCGGATGGTGGCGTAGAGCAGGGAGATCTCCACGTAGCGCGCTTCCAGCCCCACCTCGAGCACCAGGTGCTTGAGCGTGGCCCCCATCAGGTGCGTCTTCCCTGTGCCCACTGGGCCACTGAGGATGAAGCCCTTGTTCACCCCGCTCTTGGCGTAGTGGTGGGCGAAGTGCATCGCCAGGTTGCGTGCCCGGTCCTGCGCCTCGTTGAAGGCCCGGTAGTTCTCGAAGCTCGAGTGCGCCACCACGCCGGGCAGCCCCACCTCGTTGAATTGCTCCATGCGCTTCGCCCGGTGCTGGCAGACGCACGGCACGAGCACCTCGTAGCGCTTGGGGCCTACCTTCGCGCTGAAGGTCTCCTCGCGCACCTCGTATGCGTACCCGCGCCCTTCACACAGGCTGCACCGGGCCGAGCACGTGCACACCCGTGCATGCGCCTGGTCTCCGCGCCGCTCGATGAGGTACGTCCTCCCCCCACACTCGCCACACACCTCGCCGGTCGCCTTGATGCCCATGACCCCAGGCCATAGCAGAGCCTCCTGACGCTCGTCAGCCTGCTACACGGACGTTCAGATGCCTACCACTCTAGGAATCCATCAGCCCCAGCCGCCGGCGCACCACGGCCAGCAGCCGGAAGCGCCGCGCCAGCCGCCGCGCGCGGAAGGACATGTACTGCTGGTCCGAGTCCCCTCCCCACGCCGAGCGCCACAGCTCCAGCCGTTCGGGGAAGGGGAGGGCGCGCAGCAGCATCAGCCCCACCAGGGTCTCCAGGGCCTCCATTCGTGCGAACTCGGTGGGCACCTCGTGCAGCACCGCTTCCAGCAGCCGGTGGACGCGAGGGGCCAGCGCCGGCTCCCGCTCGGCCAGCCGCTCCAGCGAGGCCTGGAGCTGGGCGTGGCGCAGCTCCTCCCAGGAGCGCGTCCGGGTCGTGCGCCGGGCGCTCTCGTTGCCCGCGCCCGCCGTGCGCTCCCGATGCTTCTTGATCTCCGCCTCCACCTGCTTGCGGCACGCTCGGAGGCTGCGCAGCACCGGCTCTCCGGGCCGCGCATCCCACAGCGCCTTCTCCGCCGAGCGGGCAATGCCCCGCGCCACCACCTCGAAGGGAACTCCCTGCTCGGCCCAGGACGTCAAAAGCTCCGCGTCGAGCGCGGACAGCATCAATCCGCTGCCTCGGATCGCGAGGAAGTAGTCCTGCACCAGCTCTTCGAAGCTGGCGCTCTCGGGCAGGAGGCTCATGTGTCGCTACATCTCCCAGGTGGGCAGCCGGACGGCCGGGCGCAAGACTCCCCCTTACCAGCCGGGGCTGACAGCGCAACCGGTAGGACGCTTTTCGCACAGCCCTTCTAAAATCTTTCCGGCTGGGTCCAAGCAGCCCGGCATGCCCCCAAGGGCCTGTTGACCAGTCCCAACGCACCGCGCATAGTGCGCAGCCTTCCAGATGGAAATTCCCGAAGAGTCCCGGACACTTGCCGAGCAGGCAAGGGTCCTGACCGGAAGAACCCCGCAGAGGAACCCCATGCGCCGCACGCTCCTCCTCAGCCTTCTGCTCCTGGCCACCACGGCCCAAGCGCAGGACAAGAAAGCGCCGCGCGACGCCAACCTCGGCAAGAAGAGCTCCACTGCCGTGGTGGATAAGTCGCTCGCTGGCGACATCAGCCGCAAGAAGGAGAAGCAGGACAACGCGCCCGCCCTCCAATACGACCAGTTCCGTCTCGGCGTGGAGGGGCAGGTTGCCTCCAAGCGCCGCGAGCAGATCGAGTCGCTCAAGAAGATCATCTCCCTCTCTGCGGATCAGAAGGAGCAGCCCTCGCTGCTCTTCCGCCTGGGCGAGCTGTACTGGGAGGAGTCGAAGTTCTACTTCTTCGAGGCGAACCGGAAGGACGACGAGCTCCTCGAGGCGATGAACCGCGGTGACAGCGCCGGTCAGAACCGCGCCAAGGCGGGCAAGGCCGAGCTGCTCACGCGGATGAAGCAGTACGGCAAGCTCGCGCTCGAGCAGTACACGAAGATCGTCCAGGAGTACCCGGACTTCGAGCGCTCGGACGAGGTGCTCTTCTTCCTCGGCACCTACCTGATGGAGGACGGCCAGGACCGCAAGGCGCTGGTGGCCTTCAAGCGCCTGGTGGAGAAGCACCCGAAGTCCAAGTACATCCCCGACGCCTACCTGGCCTTCGGCGAGTACTACTTCAACAACTCGAAGGGCAAGCACGCGGACCTGGAGAAGGCGCTCGCCGCCTACAAGAAGGCCGCCGAGTTCCCCGAGAGCCAGGTGTATGCCTTCGCCCTGTACAAGCAGGGCTGGTGCCACTTCAACCTCGGCGACTACACCAGCGCCAAGGACAAGTGGAAGGCCGTGGTGCTCTACGGCGAGCTGGCCGGTGCGGCGGCGGTGGAGAAGGACGGCGCCGCCAACAAGAAGGGCAGCTCGCTGGTGCGCGAGGCGCGCACCGACTACGTCCGCGCCTACGCCCGCGAGGGTGACGTGATGCTGGCCCGCGAGGACTTCTCCAAGGTCGCCACCAACCCGGACGACCGCTTCGCGATGATGCGGACGCTGGCCAACATGTATTACGGCGATGGCAAGGACCGCGAGGCGGCCATCACCTACAACAGCCTCATCAAGGAGAAGCCCCTCTCCCCCGAGTCCCCGGGCTTCCAGGGCCGCATCGTCGACATCGTTCTTCGCATGGGCAACAAGGAGCGCACCGTCACGCAGGTGCGCCGGCTCGTGAAGATCATGAAGGAGGTCGAGGGCTCCGGCGTCATCAAGGAGGAGAAGGACAAGAAGGCGCTCGCGGAGGCCAAGGATCTGGCCGAGCGCACCCTGTCCAACCTGGCCGTCACCTGGCACAACGAGGCCAAGAAGACGCGCGAGGAGGCCACGTTCGGGTACGCCGACATGATCTACTCGGACTACCTGACGCTCTTCCCGGAGAGCTCCAAGGCCTACGATCTGCGCTTCTTCTGGGCCGAGCTCCTCAACGACAACCTCCAGAAGTTCGACAAGGCCGCCGCCAACTATACGCTCGTCGTGCTGCAGGACGTGAAGCAGCTGGAGGCCAAGGACGAGCAGGGCAACCCCAAGCCCGGCAAGCCGGGCAAGTGGCTGAGCAACGCCGCGTACAACGCCGTGCTCGCCTATGACGAGATGGTGAAGGACGCCGAGGCCAAGGGGCTCTTCAAGGACGAGGTCAGCAAGGATCTGCGCAAGAAGTCCAACATCCCGCAGGCCAAGAAGGATCTGCTGGAGTCCTGCGAGCGCTACTTGAAGTACGTGCCCAAGGGCGACAAGAAGGTGGAGATCGCCTTCAAGGCGGCCAACATCTACTACCGCCACAACCACTTCGACGAGGCGGTGCTGCGCTTCAGCGAGATCGCCCTCGGCTCGCCCGAGTACAAGTTCGAGACCGGCGAGCGCGCCGCGGAGATCGCCGCCAACCTGGTGCTCGACTCGTACAACCTGCTCGAGGACTGGGCGAAGGTGAACGAGTGGGCGCGCAAGTTCTACAGCAACGACAAGCTGGCCACCGGCAAGTTCCGCGACGAGCTCTCCAAGGTCATCGAGCAGTCCAGCTTCAAGCTGGTGAGCCAGCTCGAGGCCAAGGGTCAGTTCGCCAAGGCGGCCGAGGCCTACCTGTCCTTCGTGGCGGACTTCCCGCAGACGGAGATCGCCGACGTGGCGCTCTTCAATGCCTCGGTGGACTACTACAAGGCGAAGATGCTGGATAAGGCCATCCAGGTCCGCCAGCGCATCATCGAGCAGTACCCGTCCTCGCGCTTCGTGCCGGAGTGCATCTACAACAACGCGGAGGCGCTGGAGGCCATCGGTGACTTCCAGGAGTCCGCGGACGTGTACGAGCAGTACGTGAGCGGCTACGAGGCCAGCAAGAATGGTGGCTCCGCCTCCGTCCGCGCTGCTCCCGCCCGCGCCAAGAAGGGCAAGGGCAAGGGCAAGCCGTCTCCGGTGGTGTCCGACAAGCCCGGCGCGCCGCAGAAGTGGGAGGAGTCCAAGGCCCAGGTGGCGCTCTTCAACGCGGCCACCTACCGCGAGGGTCTCGGCCAGTTCAAGGCGGCGCTGTCCCTGCGCGAGCGCTACCTGACGCTCTGGCCCAAGGCCAAGGACGCCGAGGACGTGTTCCTGGCCATCGTCGACCTGCACGAGAAGACGGGCAACTACATCAAGGCGATGACGCAGCTGGAGGAGTACGAGCGCCAGTACATGCGCAGCCCCAGCAAGTTCCTCACGGCCGAGGGCCGCATCGTCGACATCTACGAGAACAAGCTGCGCCGTCCCAAGGACACCGAGCGTCTCTACGCCCGCATCCTCGACTACTACGAGAAGCTGCCGAAGCGTCTGCAGCAGTCGCTGGAGAAGTCGGCACTGGAGCCCGTGGCCCGTGCCCAGTTCCGCAGCGTGGAGGCGGACTTCCAGTTCTACTCGCGCGTGAAGCTGTCCTGGGGCCGCCCGGCCAGCCCGGAGAAGTTCAAGGCCTCCATCAAGGACAAGAACGACTCGCGCGCGGTGGTGGAGAAGAAGTACGTGCAGACGGTGCAGATCGGCGCGGCCGAGCCTGGCATCTGCGCGCTGCACCGCCTGGGCCTCGTCTACGACAACTTCGCCGACAAGCTCATCAACGCTCCCATGCCCCCGGGCATCGACGAGGAGACGGAGATGGCCCTGCGCGACGAGTTCGGCAACAACGCCACGCCCCTCAAGGAGAGCGCCGCCGAGGCCTTCTCCAACGCGGTGGCCAAGGCCCGCGAGCTGGACATCTTCAACAACTGCGCGGCCGAGAGCCTGAAGATGCTGCGCACCACCTACCGCCCGGAGCAGTTCCCGACGATGTCCGAGGAGACGGTGGCCCTGTCCAAGGGCCGTGACCTGGTCATCGGTGGGGATCTGCTCACCTCCATCCAGGACGTGCCGCCGCCTGTCGTCGAGGCGGCCACGACCGAGAAGGGTCAGACCCAGGAGGTCGCCGAGGACGTCTCGGATCTGGCCAAGCGCCTGCAGCAGCAGACGGCCACCCAGGTCGATGGGCCTTCCGCTCCCACGAAGGAAGGGACGCCCAAGAAGGCTGGGACGGACGAGCAGGAACCGGAGGACTTCCTCTAATGAATCGCCCCCCCATGATGCGCTCACTCCTCCTGGCCGCGCTCGCGGCGTTGTTCGCCGCGGGCTGCGCGGGCACCAAGGCCGCCAGCACCGACACGGGTACTGGCACCAAGTCGGTCACCAAGACCAACGAGCCGCCGCCCATCTCCAACCGCGCCAAGCTCCTCTTCGAGGACGCGCTCGGCGCGCTGGAGGCCCAGAAGAAGGCCAACGCCTTCGACTACCCGTCGCTCGAGCGGAAGTTCAAGGCCGCGCTGGACGCGGACCCGAACGTAGCCGAGGCCGACTACAACCTGGGTGTGCTCGCCGAGCGCCAGGGCAACACGCAGGAGGCCGTCTCCCGCTACCAGGTGGCTCTCAAGAAGAAGCCCACCCTGCGTCAGGCTTCGGAGAACCTGGCGGTGATCGCCCAGAACGCGGGCGACATCTCCGGCGCCGTGTCCATCTACCAGGGCGTCCTCAAGATCTACCCGGATGACGGCAACAGCCGCGCTCGTCTGGCGGAGATCTACCGGCAGACGGGTGACCACGAGAAGGCCATGGAGTTCTCGCGCGCCGCCCTCATGCGCGAGCCCCAGTCCGTCACCGCCTACAAGGTGATGATGCGCAGCTACCTGGAGCGCAAGCAGCTGGCCATGGCCAAGCTGGTGGCGCTGCGCGCGATGAAGATCGACCAGAACGATCCCGAGCTGCACCACACCATCGGCCTCATCCTCCTGCAGGAGGAGAAGAAGGACGCGGCGCGCCTGTCGTTCAAGCGCGCCGTCGAGGTCCGCGCCGACTACGTGCCCGCGCGCGTGCAGCTGGCTCAGATGGAGCTCGATTCGGAGGACTACCCCGGCGCCGAGGAGCACCTGCGCCGCGTCCTCCAGGCTGACAGCAAGAACGCCGCCGCCCACCTCAACCTCGGCATCGCCTACAAGGGCCAGGGCCAGCTGGACAAGGCCATGCAGGAGTACGACGAGGCGGAGAAGCTCGATCCGAAGATGGCCGCCGTCTACTTCAACCGCGGCATCCTGCTGCACCGCCACAAGGGCGCTCCGGACCGGGCCATCGAGCTGTACCGCAAGTACATCTCCCTGTCCGGTGGCGAGGTGGCCCTCAACGCCGAGCACCCCATCTTCGGGCTGCTGCGCGAGGCGGAGTCCATCGTCCAGGCCCAGCGCGAGGCCCTGGCCGCCGAGGAGCAGCAGAAGAAGCTGGAGGAGCTCCAGAAGCAGCAGCAGGAGATGATGAAGGCCGAGGAGGCCAAGCAGGGCAACGTCGCCCCCGCCTCGGGCACCGATGCCCCGGCGCCGACCACGCCTGCTGGCGGGACTCAGCCCGCCGCCAACACCCCTCCCGCCAACGCCCCGCCGGCACAGCCGGCGCAGCCGGCCGCCGATCCTCAGCAGAAGAATCCAGCCAAGGCGGATCCGGCCGAGCCGGCCGACGACATCTTCTAAGAGGCAGTGGCGAGGGTGGGGGGATTGATGCGAACCTTCGTCCGCTGGCGCCGGATTCCGGCGCTGGCGGACGTGATGCGGAACCCCGGTGGGGGGAACCGCTCGGAGAAAGTCATGCGGAAGCTCCTGATGCTGTGCGTGGTACTGGCGGTGACCCCGGCCTTTGCCCAGGACGAGGAAGACAGCGCGCCGCGCAGGGAGGCCGGTGGTGGCAAGGCCCAGAAGGGCCCGCAGACCATCGACTTCGAGGACGACACCATCGAAGGTGACCTCACCAAGCCGGACGGCGAGTACGTCGAGGCGCGCAAGAAGGTCCAGCACTCCAATCTGATCCGCATCCGCGAGGACTTCGAGGACAAGGTGATGCAGTCGGTGGGCGAGCTGTAAAAAGCCGGGAACCCGCCACCGCACGTGTTGTCCTAGAGATCGCCGAAAGCTAACTGGGGAATTTCCATGCCCGTGCCTCTGACACTCAAGGTCTTCAAAGGTGAGACACTCGTCACCGCGAAGGACTTCGAGCGCGACATCATCAAGATTGGCCGCCTCGCCTCGGCACACCTGTGCCTGGAGGACGAGAAGGTCAGCCGCATCCACTCCGTTATCGAGGTGGCCGCCGACGGCAGCCTGTCCATCATCGACATGGGCAGCGTCGAGGGCACCTACGTCAACGGCAAGCGCGTCAACAAGGGCCAGCTGTCCTTCGGCGATGAGATCAAGGTCGGTGGCACCACCATCCGCCTGGAGAATCCCGCCGCCGTGGCTGCGGTGAACCTGGCGTCCGCGGCTGCGAGCACCGCTCCGGCTCCGGCCCCGGTGGCCCCCGTTCCCGAGACCCCGCTGGCCGTGGGTCTGTCCCAGGCGGCGGTGTCCCCGGCCGCTGCGGCCGCCGTGACTCCTGCTCCCGTGCCGGTGGTGGTGCAGCAGCCGGTGGCGGCGGCTCCCGCTCCCAAGGCCGTGGCGCAGCCGGTGGCGGCTCCCGTGGCGCAGGCTCCGGCTCCGGCCGAGGAGCCCGCTCCGCGCGTGCGCCGGGTCGCCCGCAAGGGCAACGGTCCGCTCGGACTGGGCCTGCACTTCATGTGGGGCGACCAGCGCGTGGGCGACTTCTTCCTGGCCCCGGGCCAGAAGCGCTCCTTCTCGGTTGGCTCGGCCAAGGGCGTCGACTTCATCATGGGCGACGCCAAGCTGGGCGGCGAGCGCTTCGAGGCGGTGCGCACCGACGGCCAGTCCTTCACCGTGCTCTTCACTGGCAAGATGAAGGGCGAGCTCACCCGCAAGGGCGAAACCTCGGACCTCAAGGCCGTCATCGAGTCCGGCAAGGCCACCCACGAGGGCGAGGCCTACGCGATCACCCTCAAGGAGGACGACTTCCTCTGGGTGGACCTGGGCGGGGTGACGCTGGAGGTCCTCTTCGAGTCCGTGCCCAAGCGCGCCATCGCGCCGCTGGGGGAGTCGATGGACTTCTCCGTCATCAACATCTTCCTGGTGATGTTCTTCCTCGCGTCGATGTTCGTCATCAGCGCGGCCAACCACGCCGCGGCCGGTGACGAGTACGCGGACGAGCTGGCGGGCAACAACTCGCGCCTGGCCAAGCTCATCGTCAAGCCGCCCGAGACGCAGAAGAACAAGTTCCTCGAGAAGCTCAATCAGCAGAAGGCGGAGAAGCAGGCCGAGAAGGCCGCCAAGCAGAAGAAGGAGGACAGCGGGAAGAAGGAGGTCGTCAAGCAGACCAACCAGCCCGTGGCCGCTGCCAAGTCTGACAAGAAGGCGGCGGCCAAGAACATGGCGGCCAAGATCTTCGGCGGCAAGGGCGGCGCCTCCAGTCTCTTCGGCGGTGGCGGCCTCGGAGGTGATCTGAAGAGCGCCATGGGCGGCCTCGTCGGCAAGGGCAGCATGGTGGGTGGCCTCGGTGGCCTCGGCCTGAAGGGCGGCGGTGGTGGTGGCGGTGGTGGCGGTGACGTTGTCGGCATCGGCGCCGTCGGCACCAAGGGCCGTGGCGGTGGCATGGGTGGTTACGGCTCCGGCGTGGGCGGCCTGGGTGGCAAGCAGAGCGTGGACGTGGGCATCGCGGCCGAAGAGGCCACGGTGAGCGGCTCGCTCGACAAGGAGCTCATCCGTCAGGTCATCCAGCGCAACAAGGGGCAGATCCGCTTCTGCTACGAGAGCCTGCTCAACCGCTTCCCGAAGCTGGGCGGCAAGGTGTCCATCCGCTTCACCATCGCCTCCGAGGGCAACGTGGTCACCTCCACCGTGGCCCAGTCCAGCGCGGGCAACTCCGAGCTGGAGCAGTGCGTGGCCGGTCGCGTCCGCACCTGGTCCTTCCCCAAGCCCAAGGGCGGGGGCTCGGTGGTGGTGACCTACCCGTTCATCTTCAAGGCGGCCGGCGAGTAGCCTCCGCTGAGTCGTGAAAACATTCAGGTGGGCGGTTCCGCTGTGGCGGGGCCGCCCATCTTGCTTTTTGGCACTGGCGTCTCCGCGCTGCTGGGCTAACGTCCGCACCGCATGAAAGCCTTCCGCCCCTTCGTTGTTTGCGCCGCTCTGGCGATCCCTGCGCTCGCGCATGCGCAGGCCGCCGGTGACAGGCCGGCCGAGACCTATGAGGAGATCGAGCGCGGCATCTACTTCTCGGTGCTCGGTGGCCCGTACTTCATCGTCAACCCGCCGGCCCCCGAGGGCAGCCCGCGGCCCTTCTCTCCCGGGCAGATGGCCCAGGTGGAGGTGGGCGTGGACCTCGGCGAGCGCCTGTCACTGGGCGTCTTCGTGATGGGCGCCTCCAACCGGGCCGGCTCAGAGTACGTGGGCAACTCGGGGGGCGCTGCCTCTGGAGACTTCTCCATGCTGGTGCCTGGCGCGGTGGCGCGTTTCCACCTGGTGGGTCTGGCCGATGCCCAGGAGGTCCAGCGCACGTGGATCTACCTCCGCGGCGGCGCCGGTTACGCCATGTTCAGGCCCCAGCAACTCCTGCCGGACCCCGACATTCTGGTATTCGCGGGACCGGGAGTGGAGTACTACACACGCCTTCGCCACTTCTCGGTAGGTATCGAGGTGACGGGCAGCTTCTTCGTCAAGTCTCAGTCATTCGGGTTCGCGGTGACGCCGAACCTTCGCTACGCGTTTTAGCGGGAGAATTACGTGCCTCAGGAGAATGGAAGCGGTGGACCGCGCGGTGGTCGGGGCGGTGCGCCCGGTCAGGGTCCGCGCCGTGATGGTCCCGGTGGTGGTGGTGGTTTTGGCGGTCGTGACGGCGGTTTTGGTGGTCGCGACGGCGGTCGCGGACGGGGCGATGGTCCTGGACGTGGCCGCGGGCGCGATCGCGCGGAAGGCCCCATCGGTCCGGGCCAGCGCGTCATCGCCGATTTGAGCACCCTGGAGAAGGCACTGGGCAAGAGCGATTTCGCCGCTCAGAAGTCGCCGCTCGAGTCGATCGTTCGCTCGCTGCGGAGCCTGCGGGTGAAGTCGCTCGAGGAGCTGGACCTCAACGTGCGTGGCCGGCTCATCACCACGCTGCTGCGCGTGCAGCGCCAGACCCGGCCTCCTCAGGCCGAGGGCGCGGCGGCCGGTGAGGCCGGTGAGGCCGGTGCCGAGGCTGCGCAGGCTCCCGCGGAGACCGCGGCCCCTGAGGCTGGCGGCGAAGCTGCTCCCGCGGCCCCCGCTGAGGGTGCAGAGGCTGCCGCTCCTGCGGAAGGTGCGGCCACGCCTGCGGCTCCTGCGGCGGATCCGGTGAAGGAGAAGTTCCAGGCCTACGTGGACGTCATGTACCTGGTGGGCCGTGCCTGGCGCGCTGCTGGCGATCAGGAGCGTGCCTCGGCGGCCTTTGCGCTGAGCGGCCGCGAGCCGCAGGCTGAGCGCGAGGAGCCCGCTGCCGCCCGTCCTCCCTCCGGTGAGCGCCGGGAGGGTGAGCGCGGCGAGCGTCGGGAGCGCCGTGAGGGCCGTGAGCGGGGCGAGCGCCGTGAAGGCCGTGAGGGTGAGCGCGGCGAGCGTCGTGAGCGCCGGGAGCGCGGCGAGCGTGCCCCCGAGGGGGAGCGCCGTGAGGGGCGCGAGGGCCGGCAGCCGCTGCCCGAGTTGACGGGTGACTGGAAGGAGCAGGCGACGCAGCTCGAGGGAATGGGCCGTACCCGCGACGCGGCGCGCATGCACGAGCGCAACAACTCCTTCGCGGATGCCACCCGCCTCTTCGAGGCCGGTGGGGATGTGAAGAGCGCACTGCGCAGCGCGCTGGCGGGCAAGGACAACGACACCGCCCGCCGCCTCATGGCGACGGTTCCCGCCGATCAGCTCCCGCAGGTGCTCGAGAAGGCCGGAGCCTATGAGCTGCTGATGGAGATCTACATCGGCAAGGGTGACTTCGAGAACGTCGCCCGGCTGTATGAGCGTGCCCGTCAGTTCGATCAGGCGGCGCTCGCCTACGAGCGTGCCGGGAAGCTGGCGCTGGCGCGCAAGGCGTACGAGCGCACCCGCGACTTCGCGGCGGCCAACCGCGTCCGGGACCTGGAGGTGAAGGCCCTGGTGGAGCGTGGGGATCGGCTCGGTGCGGCCACCCTGCTGGTGAACGCCGGCCGCGGCAAGGAGGCCGTGGAGGTGCTCGGGACGCTGCCTCCGCCCAAGGCCTTCCACTTCCTCAATCGGCTGAAGCTGGCGGATGAGGCCAAGGCCCTGGCGCAGAAGGAGCTTGCTCGCGCCGAGGCGGAGAACAAGCCGGCCGGCCGCGCCCGCTGGCTGGAGCTGCTCGGGGAGTCCGCCACCGCGGCGGCGCTCTACGAGGAGATCGGCCGCAAGGAGAAGGCCATGGTGCTCTACGAGCAGATCGGCCATCTGCCGAAGGCCGCTGCCCTGGCGGAAGAGCTCCAGCTGCGTGACAAGGCGACCGAGCTGTTCACCAAGCTCGGTGACAACGAGGGCGTGCAGCGTGCCCAGGCCCTGCCCGCCACTCCGCCGCCCAAGCGGCCTGCGGATGCCGCTGCGGCCGCCGAAGAGGCTGAAGAGACTGGCGCCGAGGGCGCGAAGGGCTCCGAGGGGAGCTCGTCCGCTCCGGCTGCAAACGAGCAAGAAAGCCAATAAATCTCGACAGTTGGCGGGATTTACGCAATTGCTGGGGGCGGTGAGCGGGCTGTAGAGTCCGCTTCCGCCCCTTTCTTTTCGCGAGGCCTGCCCTTCATGGATCAGTCGAACCTCCGTCGACCCGCTGAGCGTGTCGCTTCCGACCGGCCATTTGCCGAGGTCGAGGCTTCACTCGAGAAGGCAGGCCGCGTCGAGGACCTCATCCGTCTCTACGAGGGACGCGCGCGAGAGACACCGACCGCCGAGGCGGTGCGGGTCTTGGTGCGCGCGGGACAGCTTGCCTACGAGCGGCTGCGCAACCCCTCTCGTTCCGAGGAGCTGCTGCGGCGCGCGCTGCTGATCGCCGAGGACCCGAGGCCCGTGCTGCGCGGGCTGAGGATCGTCTACGAGGCTCGCCAGGACGTGGCCGCGCTCGTGGACGTGCTGGAGCGGCTCGGCGCCCTGAGCCAGGGCGACGAGGCTGCGTCCTTCTTCATGAAGGCGGCGAACTTCCACGAGCAGAAGCTGTTCCGGCGGGACCGTGCGGTGCTGTGCCTGCAGCGGGCTGCGCGTGCGAAGCCAGAGCGCGCCACATTCAAGCGCGCCCGCCAGCTCCTCCTGTCCGAGGAGCGCTTCCAGCCCGTCTTCGAGTCGCTGGAGCGCGAGCGGAGCGCGCTCGGTGGAGAGGGTATGGCGGAGGAGTACGCCGCCTTCGCCGAGCGGCTGGTGGAGGACCCCACCGAGCATCTGCTTGCCCAGCAGGCCCTGGCCGTCCTGCGTGAGCTGGATCCGAAGAATGCTCGGGCGGAGAAGGCCGCGCAGACGCTGCAGCGCTTCGAGCAGTCGTGGCGTGAGCGCGCGCGCATGCTGCGCGGCATGTCCCTGGAGGAGCGCGATCGCAAGAGCGCGGCGCGGCTGTCCCTCCTGGTGGCCAAGCTGCATGCCTGGTACGAGCCCGCTGCTACGGACAAGGTGAAGGAGGCGCTGGACCGCTGCTTCCTGCTGTGGCCCGGTATGCCCGAGGCCCTCAACCTCATCGAGCGCGTGGCCGAGCGCAATGGTGACTTCGCGCCGGCGCAGGCCTGGTTCGAGGCGATGGCGGGCGAGGCGCGTGAGCGCAATGCCCAGGTGGACCTGTGGCTGCGGCTGGGCACCCTGCGCCTCACGCGGCTCAACGACGCGGCCGGGGCACTGGCCGCCTTCGAGAAGGCCACCACCGTGGATGCGTCGCGCGCGGACGTGGCGAGCCTCGGCGCCGAGCTGTTGCTGGAGCAGGATCGGGCGGCGGACGCCCTCGCCATGCTGGAGCGCTACCTCGGCACGGTGAAGGACCGCGTGACGCAGGTGGCCTTGCGGCTGCGGCTGGCGGACCTCTGCCTGCATCAGAAGGACGGGGACGCGGCGCGCGCGCACCTCGAGGCCGCGCTCAAGCTGGACCCGGCCAACGCGCTTGCTGCCTTCCAGCTCGCCCGCCTGCTGGCGGAGGACGAGAACTTCGAGGCGATGGAGCCGCTGCTGGACCTGGCGCTGCTCGCCCCCCGCCCGCGCTCCGAGCGCGTGGCCTTCTGCGAGGGCCTCGCGCTCCTCTACGAAGAGGCGGACAACGCACGCGGCGCCTTTGAAGTCCTCGCCCGCGCCCTGGCGTTGGAGCCTGGCCGGCCCATGCTGCTGGACTCCGTGATGGAGCAGGCGGGCAAGGCCCATGCGGAGCCCGCGCTCGCGGTGGCGCTGCGGAAGGCGGTCGCGGTGGCGCCCCCCGAGGCGGCCCTCTCGCTCTGGCGGCACCTTGCGCAACTGCTCCAGGGCACGCTGGCGGACCCGGCGGGCGCTGAGGCGGCCTGGCGGGAGGTGCTCGCACGCGCTCCGGGTGACAGCGCCGCGCTGGAAGCGGTGAAGTCGCTCCGGTCCGCCGCCGCGCTCGCGGATGACCCGAAGCTGCGCCTGGAAGGGGAGATCGCCAAGCGTGAGGCCACCGGAGCGGCTCCGGCCGAGCTGGAGCCCATGGTGCGCGAGCTGGTGAAGCTCGCTCCGGAAGACCCGTCCCCCGTGCGGCGCCTGCAGGCGCTGTGTGTGGCGCTGTCGAAGTTCGAGGAGGCCGCGGCGCTGGCCGGCAAGCTGGCGAAGCTGGCCGAGACGCAGGTGGAGCGCAGCGACTGGGCGGCGCGTCAGGCCCGTCTGTACGCCGAGCGCCTGAACCGCCCGCAGGATGCGGTGGGCTTCTTCCTCCAGCTACTCGCGGAGAATGTCGCCACGGGCGTGGTGCTGGGCGGGCTCGAGAAGCTCGCGTCGGCCGGTGTGCGTACGCCGGAGATCGCCGAGGCGCTGGCCAGCCATTACGGCCGCAGCGGCGATCACCAGCGCCAGGTGTCCGCGATGCTGCAGCAGCTCGAGGCCACCAAGGACGCGGCGGTGCGTCAGCGGCTGTCTGGCCAGATCGCCGATATCCACGAGAAGCAGCTCGCTGACGGCCGGGCTGCCTTCGACCTGCGCGTGAAGGCCCTGCGCGAGGCTCCCGCGGATGAGGTGAACCGCGCCGAGGCAGCGCGCCTGGCGCATGATCTCTCCTCTCACGCCGAGCTGGTGCGCGTGCTGAGGGCGCTGGCCACCGAGGCGGAGGCCCCCGCGCTCGCGGTGCAGTTGCTCTCCGAGGCGGCGAAGCTGGCCGAGGAGTCCGGGGCGCTCCCGGAGGCCATCGGCTCGTTGGAGACGGCGCTGCAGCGGGCGCCCGAGGCTCCCGAGGTGCTCGGTCGGCTGATCAACCTGTACGGCAAGGCAGGGCGCGCGGCGGACGCGGATGCCCTGCTGCGCAAGCGGATCAGCACGGCCACGAAGGCGGAGAAGGTCGAGCTGCAGATGCAGCTCGTGGAACTCAACGCCGGGCTGGGCCGGCCGCTGCAGGCCGCCGAGGCCCTCCAGGCGGCCATCCACTCTGGTGCGGACGAGGTGCGTCATCTGCCTCGCCTGGCCGAGCTGTATGAGAAGGCCGGTCGCAACCGGGAGCTGGGTGAGGTGCTCGCGCGGCAGATTGCGCTCGCGGAGGACGCGGGCGACCTGGACCGCGTGGCGCGTCTGACGCTCAAGCGCTCGCAGGTGCTGCAGGACTCCTCGGGCGACCGCACGGATGTGGTGCGCAGCTTCGCGGACATCCTCCGTCAGCGTCCCTCCGACGTGAATGCCCGTGCCGCGCTCGAAGGGATGCTCGGCGACGGCAACGCGCGCGAGGAAGCCGCGCGTGCACTCATTCCCGCCTACGAGGCGACGAAGGATCACCGCAAGCTGGTGGCCGCGCTGGACGTGCTGGCTGAGGTGGCGCGCGACGACGCGGCTCGGGTGCTGGCGCTTCGTCAAGTCGCACAGGTGCACCTGACGCAGCTGCGCCAGCCGGAGCTGGCCTTCGCCTCGCTGGCCCGGGCCCTGCGCCTGGCGCCGGGTGACATGCCCCTGCGTGCCGCCGCGCGCCAGGCGGCCGAGGACGCGGACTCGCTGGATGCCTACGCGGAAATCATCATCGAGCTGACGGAGGAGGGGACCGCGGGTCCCGCCCAGGCCGGGCTGCTGCGCGAGCTGGCCGAGGTCCAGGAGAAGAAGCTCGACGATCGCGACGCCGCGTTGAAGTCGCTCCGCGCGCTGTTGGTGCTGGAGCCGGGCAACCTCGACTGCCTGCGCGCCCTGCAGCGCCTGCACCGCGCGGGTGAGGAGTGGGCCGCGCTCGCCGAGGTGCTGGAGAAGCTCGCCGCAGCCGCGCCCGAGCTGTCCGAGCAGCTCGCGTACCTGCGCGACGCCGCCCTGCTGCACGAGTCGAAGCTGGAGGACGCCGAGAGCGCCGCCGCCGCGTGGCGCGCCATCGCCGAGCGGGATCCGCACCAGCGCGAGGCCGCCGCCTCCCTGGACCGCCTCTACAACGAGCTGGGCCGCGCGAGCGACCTGGCGTGGGCGCTCGGCCTGCGGCGCACGCAGGAGGGACAGAGCCCGCAGGGCCGCGAGGTCTCCTTCCGTCTCGCCGAGCTGAAGCGCACCCGGCTGGACGATCCCAACGGCGCGCTCCAGCTCTACCAGGGCATCCTCGCCGAGGACCCGGGCCACCCTGGCGCCCGTGCGGCGCTCGAGGACTGGGTCAAGGCCGCCGTGCCGCTGAGCGCGGGGGCGTTGGAGGTGCTCGACCCGGTGCTCGCGCGGCTGGGAGATCATCAGCGCCGCGTGGCGCTGCGCGAGGCGCGTATGGCCTCTGCCCTCAGCGCGGAGAAGGTGCAGCTCGCCGCGGACATTCGCCGCATCTACGAGCAGGACATGCTGCAGCCTCCGCTTGCTTTCATGGCGGCGGTGAAGGCCTTCTCGCAGGGCCTGGATCGCGAGGGCCAGCAACCGGAGCTGGAGCGGCTCGCGCGTGAGACGGGCTCGTACGAGATGCTCGCCGAGCTGTACGAGGAGGCCGCGTTCGATCTGCCCAAGGGCGACGTCTCGGCACTCGGACTGCTGCGCCGGTCCGCGGAGCTGCGCGAGCAGCTCGGCCAGACGGAGGAGGCCACCGGCGTCTGGAAGAAGATCCTCGAGGACGCGCCGCAGGATCGGCAGGCACTCGAGGCCCTCTCGCGCCTGTACGAGCGGGGGCAGAACGCCAAGAGCCTCTCCGAGGTCTACGCCGCCCAGTCGGCGCTGGCGACGGACCCCGAGGCCCGGCGCGCCCTGCTGGTGAAGTCCGGTGAGGCCTACGCCGCCGCGGGCGATGACGCCAAGGCCATCGAGGCGTGGCGCTCGGCACTGGCCATCCGCAGGGATGCCGACGGGCTGCTCGCGCTGGACAAGCTGTTCGCCAAGGTGCGGCGCTTCTCGGAGCAGGCGGACGTGTTGGACCTGCTCTCCGAGCTGGCTACGGACGCCGAGTCCCGTCGCGGCTTCATCCTCCGCCGGGCACAACTGCTGGAGAAGGAGGGCAGCCCCGCCGAGGCGCTGAGCGCGTACCGCGACCTGCTGGCACTGGTCCCAGGAGATCCGCAGTCCGTCGCGGGCCTGGAGCGCATGCTGCAGCTCGATGTACAGCGGGTGGATGCGGCGCGGCTGCTGGAGCCCGTCTACCGCGGACTCAACGACACTCGGAAGCTGGTGGAGGTGCTGGAGCTGCTGCTGCCCGTCATGTCGCCCGCGCGGCGGCTGGAGCGCATGCAGGAAGTGGCCACCCTGCGCGAGGCGCTGGGCCAGACGTCGCTCGCCTTCGCCGCGCGCCTGCGCGCCTTCAACGAGGCCCCGCAGGACGACGGCGTGCGCGATGACCTGGAGCGGCTCGCGGCCGACTCTGGCTCCTTCGAGGAGGTGGCGGCGGCGTACGAGGATCAGCTCGAGCGCGGGGCCACCGAGCCCCTGGCGGGCGACCTGTGGCGGCGGCTCGCGGCCATCTACGACGGGCGCCTCAAGCGCTACGATCTGGCGGTGCGTGCGTTGGAGGAGGTCAGCCGGCGCGATCCGCAGAACAAGCAAGTGCTGGAGTCCATCGCCCGCGTGCATCGGCGCACGGGTGCCAACCGCGAGCTGGCGCTGGCCATGCGTCGGCAGGTGGCGGCTGAGCCATCCGTCCCCGCGCAGGTGAACCTGCTCTTCGAGCTGGCCCACCTCGCCGAGGAGACGCTCTCCGACAAGGCGCTCGCGGCGCAGACGTACCGCGAGATTCTCGAGCGTCGGCCCGAGGACGCCAACGCGCTCAAGCTGCTGGGCCGCGTGCTGACGCAGATGGAGCGCTGGCCGGAGCTGGCGCAGCACATCGAACGGGAGATCCAGCTCACCGATGCACGCAACGCCCAGGAAGAGGGCAGCGAGCTGCGAGTGCGCCTGGGCCGCCTGAAGTTCAGCCGCCTGGATGACCCGCGCGGAGCGTTGTCGCTCTACCAGGACGTGCTCCGCCGCCGCGCGGGACACCCCGGTGCGGTGGGCGCGCTGGAGGAGATGGCGCGCTCGGAGAGCCCGCTGCGTGGTCAAGCGGCGCTGGCGCTCGAGCCGGTGTTCGCTGCGGTGGGTGACCACCTCAAGCAGGTGCAGATGCTGGAGTCGCGCATCTCCGCCGAGCCGGTGCCCCAGGAGCGTGCGGTACTCCTGCGCCGCATCGCGGAGACGTACGCGGGCCCGCTGGACAACGCGGAGATGGCCTTCTTGTCGGCCACGCGTGCGCTGCGTGACGCGTCGGACGACGCGCGCACGCTGGAGCTGTGCCTCTCGCTGGTGGACAAGGCGGGAGCGGCCGAGGAGTTCGCAGCTGTCCTTTCGGAGATCGCTCCCCGGGCGAGTGACTCGGCGCGTGCCGAGCTGTACCGGGCGCTGGCCCGGCTGCAGGCGCGCCTGGGCGAGGATGACGAGGCGCTGGCCTCGTGGCGCAAGGTGCTGACGCTGCGGCCTACGGACACCGACGCGCTCGACAGCGTGGCGCGGCTGGTGGCCGATACGGGCACGCCGCAGGAGCTGTTGGAGGTGCTGCGCCGCCAGCTCACGAGCGCCGAGGAGCCGGCCCGCCGCGCCTCGGTGTTGCTGCAGATCGCTGTGCTCCAGGAGGAGAAGCTGCAGGACGGGCTGGGTGCACTGGCCACCCTGCGGCGCCTGTTGGACGTGAAGCCGGACGACGCCGCCGCGCTCACGCGGATGGACGGCCTGTGCCAGAAGCTGGAGCGCTGGCCGGAGATGGCGGACGTGCTGGCCCGCCGCATCGCGCTGGTGACGCCCGAGGAGGGGCTGGAGCTGCGCTTCCGCCTCGCGGTGCTGCGCGAGACGAAGCTGCTGGACAAGGCCGGGGCGCTGGCGCTCTACGGCGAGGTGCTCTCGCTGCAGCCCAACCATGCTGGTGCGGTGGGCCGGCTGGAGGCGCTGGTGAACCGCGAGCCGCAGAACCTGCTCGCGGTGGAGACGCTGCTGCGCGCCTTCCGGGCGAGCGGGGATGTGACTCGGCTGGCGTCGCTCATCGAGACTCGGGTGGGGGTGTCCCCGGACGCGCACGAGCGCAAGACGCTGCTGAGCGAGCTGGCCACGCTGCGCGAGAGTCAGGGCGAGCCGGAGCTCACCTTCCTGGCGCTCTTCCGGGCCTTCAAGGAGGACCCGAACGACAGCGAGCTGCGCGGGCGGCTGGAGAACGCCACGGACGCGGCCGGCTCGTACGACGAACTGGTGGTGGCCTACGAGGATGCGCTGCCGCGAGTGGCCGAGGCTCGTGATGCTTCGGACATGTGCCTCAAGCTGGGCCACGTGTTCGAGGCCCGCCTGCAGGAGCCCGAGCGCGCCGTTGTCTACTACGAGCGCGCGCGCACGCTGAATCCGGCGGCACAGCAGAAGGCGCTGGCCGCGCTGGATCGGCTGTACGTTGCGCTGGAGGCGTGGCCGGAGCTGGCCAACGTGCTGGAGGCGCTTGCCTCCACGGCGGAGGAGACGGCGGACAAGGTCGGCTTCCTCTTCCGCCTGGGCCAGCTGGTCCAGGAGAAGCTGGACGGCATGGATCGCGCGGCCTCCGCGTTCGAGCAGGTGCTGATGCTGGAGCCGGGGCACCTGGCCTCGGCGCGGCTGCTGGAGAGCATCTACGACGCGGCTGGCGCGCACGACAAGCTGTACAACATCCTCAAGCTGCAGGCCGAGCGCGTCACCGGCCCGGAGCGTGAGCGTGTCCTCACGCGCATGGCGCAGGTGTCCTCCGAGGGACTGGAGGATCTGGACCGCTCCATCGAGCTGTACCGCGAGCTGCTGGCGAAGAACGCCCGCAACGAGCAGGCGTTCACGGCGCTGGAGGGCCTCTACGAGAAGTCGGGCCGGCACGAGGAGCTGCGCACGCTCCTGGCGGACCGGTTGGCGCAGACGCTGGATCCGCGCGAGGTGGTGCGGCTCAACGAGCGGTTGGGCCGGGTGCTGTACCGGCTGCTGAAGCAGCCCGAGGCGGCGGTGAGCTACCTCAAGGCCGCGCTGGACCGCGACGCGCGGCACCGGGGCGTGCTGGACACGCTGCGCGAGCTCTACGAGGAGACCGGGCAGGCGGAAGAGCTGGTGGGCATCCTGCGGCGGCTCGTCCCGCTGCAGGAGTCGGCCGAGGGCGTGAAGGCTCTGCGCCTGCGGCTGGCCGAGGTGCTCTCGGGCATGGGTCGCCGCGAGGAGGCCCTGGATGCGGCGCGCCGCGCGCTGGAAGTGGAGCCCCACGCGGTGGAGGACCTGGAGCGTGTTCATACGCTCTTCGTCTCGCTGCGGGCCTACAACGACGCGGTGCGAGCGCTCGAGCTGAAGGTGCAGGTGCACCAGCAGGCCGAGGAGCGTGAGCAGGCGGTGGCCACGTGGTTCGCGGTGGCGGACCTGTGGACGGGCGTGGGCAGCAAGCCCGAGCTGGCCGGCGGTGCGCTGGAGAAGGTGCTGGAGCTCGACCCGGCCAATCCCACGGCTTACGCGCGCGTGTGCGAACTCTACCGTTCGTACAACGACTGGCGTGCCTACGCGCAGGTGGTGGATCGCTACCTGCCGCACCTCGTCACCGAAGAAGAGAAGCTGGCCACCCTCAAGGAGTTGGCGAGGGTGCAGGAGCAGCGGCTCGGCCAGAAGGACGTGGCCTTCCTGGCGCTATGCCGTGCGCTGCAGATCGACGCGTCGGACGATACGCTGCGCGAGGAAGTGGAGCGGCTCGCCGACGAGACGGGCTCGCACGAGGAGCTCGCCGCCGTCTACGAGGAGGTGGCAGACGCCCTGCCGCGCGGTCCCCTGGCCGAGCGCATGTACGCCACGCTGTCGCGCGTCCATGACCTGAAGCTGAACGATCCGCAGGCGGCGGAGGCGGCGCTGCGGAAGATCCTCGAGTTCGATCCGACGAACGCCACGGCGCTCGACGGGCTGGCGGGGATGTTCCAGCGGCGCGGCCGCGAGCGCGAGTACGTGGTGGCGCTGGAGCAGAAGCTCGAGGCCGCCGGCTCCATTGAGGCGCGCAAGGGCATTCTTCGGGAGATCGCCCGCGTCTTCGAGGAGCAGGGGGATCCGGACGAGGCGGCGAGTGCGTTGCTGCGCTCGCTGGACCTGGAGCCGGACGCGGAGACGCTGGGGGTGCTCACCGAGCTCTACCGCCGGCAGAATGCCTGGCGGGAGGTGGCCTCCACGCTGCTCCGCACGCGTGACCTGGCGGCGACGGTCGAGGAGCGGGCGCGCATCCAGGTGGAGGTGGCGAACGTCTACGAGCGCGACATCGGCGACGACGAGGCGGCGGTGGCCGCCTTCCGGCAGGCGCTCGAGTTCGAGCCGTACAACCTCCAGGCGCTGGAGTCGCTGGAGCGGCTGCACACGAAGCTGGACCAGCCGGCGGACCTGCTCGCCATCTACGAGCGCATGCTCGAGGTCATCAGCGATTACCGCGAGCGTGTGCGGGTGATGTTCCGCTCCGCGAGCATCTGGGAGGACAAGTACCAGAACCCGGCCAACGCGGACGCCTTCATCGAGGGCGTGCTGGCGATCGATCCGCAGAACCTGCAGGCCATCAAGACGCTGATCCGCCTGCGGCGCATGCAGGCTCGGTGGGAGGACCTGGTCCTCGCCTATGAGCGGCAGCTGCAGCTGGCCACGTCGACGCAGGAGCAGGCCGAGCTGTACGTGGAGATCGGCAACGTCTACCACCAGCAGCTCAAGCAGGTGGACCGGGCGGTGAACACGTACCACCACGCGCTGAGCATGGATCCCGGATGCCGGCCCGCGCTGCACGCGCTCGGCAAGCTGTACGAGCGCAGCGGCAACTGGCCCTACGCCCTGGAGATGCTGCAGCAGGAGGCGCAGCTGGCGGGCAACGCGCCCGACGCGGTGGATCTGTACTACCGCATGGGCAAGATGAACGAGGACATGCTGATGGACACGGGCAGTGCCCGTGCGGCCTACCAGAATGCCCTCTCCATCGACCCGGGCCACCTGCCCAGCATCGGCGCCCTCAAGGGCATCCAGGAGCAGGAGAAGGACTGGGTCGGCTACGAGCAGACGCTGCTCCAGGAGGCGCAGCAGACCGAGGACGCGGAGGCCAAGGCGCGCTCGCTGCTCGAGGTGGCGCGTTACAACGCCGAGACGAAGGGCGATCCAGAGACGGCGACGGCCTACTACGAGGAGACCCTCAAGTACGCCCCGGACAGCCTTGAGGCGGCGCGTCCGCTGTCGGACGTCTACAGCGCGCGTGAGGACTGGGTGTCCGCCGAGCGGATGCTCGACATCGTCGTGCGCAAGATGGCGGAGAAGGCCATCGCGGAGAAGGACCCCGCGGTTGCCGCGGACCTCTGCCGCCAGCTGTACCGGCTGGGCTACGTGGCGGACAAGCTGGGCAATCGCGACAAGGCGCTTGACTCGTACAAGAAGGCGTACGACCTCGACGCTACCTACCTGCCGGTGCTCGAGGGCTACGGCCACCTGCTCGTGCAGCACGCGAATCGCTACGAGGACGCGCTGCGCATCTTCCAGACCATCCTCATCCACCACCGTGAAGAGCTCACTGACATGGAGGTGGTGGAGGTCTACTGGCAGCTCGGCGACATCCACGCGAAGCTGAACCAGGCGGATCGCGCGCAGAACCACTTCGAGAAGGCGCTGGCCGTCGACCCCAGCCACGAGGCGTCCCTGCGTGCGCTGGTGGCCCTGATGGACCAGGGGCGCCGCTGGGAGCGGGCCGCCGAGCTCCGCCAGCAGCTCGCCAACGTGCTGGAAGGAGAGGCCAAGGCGAGCGTCTTCCTGGAGCTGGGTCAGCTCGCGCGCGAGAAGCTGAAGGACCCGTACCAGGCCATCGACGCGTATACCGGCGCACTCAAGCTGCTGCCGGAGTCGCTCGAGGTGCTGGACGCGCTCTACGTGCTGCTGCGTGAGACGCGCCAGGGCCAGAAGGCTGCGGACATGCTGGAGCGGATGCTCCGGTTGCCCTCGCTGGCCGCCGAGCCCAATAAGGCGAAGCGGGTGTGGTTCGCGCTCGGCGAGCTGCGCCGGGACGAGCTGCGCGACGTGGACGGCGCGGCCGTGGCGTTCAATACGGCGCTGGACCTGGATCATCGCTTCATCGAGGCCTTCAGTGCCCTCGAGGCGATGCTGGGCGGCGCGAGCAAGTGGAAGGCGCTGGAGGAGAACTACGCGAAGATGCTCGGGCGCATGCCGAAGACGCCCGATACGCACGGTGCGCGCATGGGGCTGTGGCGGGCGTTGGGTGACCTCTACCGCCAGGTGCTGAAGAATCAGGAGGGCGCGGTGGCGGCCTACGGCGTCGTTGCCAAGGGCTTGCCGGACGACGCACAGGTGCAGGAGGTCTACGCCGAGCTGGCCGCGGCCTCTCCGGGCAAGGAGGACGAGGCCATCGCCGCGCTCCGCCGCGCTCTGCCCAACACGGGTGATCCGCGCAAGGTCGTCTCCCAGCTGGTGCGCCTGTCCGCGATGCGCAAGGACTACGACGGCGCGTGGATGGCGGCTCAGGCCGTCGCGGGGCTGCTCGGCGAGGCGGGGGATGACGAGAAGGAGATCCTCTCCAAGCTGGGGCCCTACGCGAAGCGCAAGGAAGTGGCCCAGCGTCCGCTCTCGGACCAGATGTGGCAGACGCACCTGCTGCACCCGAAGCTGCGTGGGCCGCTCACCGAGCTGATGGGGCTGCTCTTCGTGCAGGTGGGCCACCTGTACGCGGTGCCCTTCCAGAACTACCAGATTGTCCCGAAGAAGCACCGCGTGGACCTGGCGAGCGCGCAGGAGTACCACGTGCAGCACTACCGGTACGTGGCGCGCCTGTTCGGACTGGACGCGGTGGAGCTGTACTCGCCGCACCTGGTGATCCGCCGTGAGAACATGGCGAAGCGCTCCAACGAGCCGGCACCGGATCCGCTCGTCAACGTGGAGGTGCTGCAGACGCACCCGGCCTGCATCCGCGCGGGTGGACGCTTCTTCGCGGAGCAGGGGCAGCGCGAGGCGTACTACCTGCTGGGGCGGACGCTCGCCCTGGTGCGTCCGGAGCTGGCCTTCAGTCAGCGGCTGGTCCCGGAGCGGCTCGAGGCCGTGGTGCAGGCGGCGCTGAGCCTGGTGGTGCCCAATCTGCGCTTCACGGTGGACCCGCGGCTGGTGGATGCTGAGCGCCGGGTGCTGGAGAAGGCCTTCAGCGAGCCGGCCCGCGCGGCCCTGGCCAAGGTGGCGCGCGTCTACCTGCCCACGGCCACGCCGGGGGATGTGCGTCAGTACCTCGAGGGCGCGGAGCTGACGGCGGCACGTGCCGGCCTCTTCGCCGCGGGGGAGTGCGAGCCTGTCAAGCGGATGGTGATGGGGGAGACTGGTTCGGCCTTCCGGGTCTCCCCGAAGGCGAAGCTGAAGGAACTGCTGCTGTTCGCCACGTCCGACGAGCTCCGCGAGCTGCGTGTCGCGGTAGGTACGGACGTGGAGGTGCAGGTGAGGAAGTAATGAGCGGCTGGAGTGTTCGTGAGACCCGAAATGGGGTTTCACACGTTGAAACAGCAACCGGGCGGGCGAGGGCGGCATCCTTGACCCCCCCGGGTGCCACCTCTACGATTCCGGCGGATTTTCTGCCGTCATTTCTGAGAGTTGCGGGGAACGATGCGTTTCGTCTGCGATAGCTGCCGCGCGCAGTACATGATTAGCGACGACAAGGTTGGCGCGAAGGGCGTCAAGGTCCGTTGCAAGAAGTGCGGCTACAACATCGTGGTCCGCCCAGCCGGCGCTGAGCCGGCCAAAGAGGAGGGGACGAGTGGTGAGGCCGCTGGCGGTGCGGCCGCGTCCAAGGATCAATCGACCAACGAGGGCTTCGGGTTGCCCCCGACGCTGGGCACGCCTCCCGAGGGCGGCATCTTCAGCGGTGTCGAGGATGATGAGCTCGGCGCCGTGTTCGATCAGGTGCTCAACTCCGGGTCGCACAGGATTCCGGCGGGCGAGGCTGCCGGTCCGGCGCAGCTGGATTCGTCGGCCCTGTCGGATGCTGGCGAGACGGTGCGCAAGCTCGCGGAGGCGGAGTCGAGCGCCAGGTCCGCGGCCTCGCACGAGTGGTTCGTCGCCATCGACGAGAAGCAGGTGGGTCCGCTGTCGATGGAGAAGGTGAAGGACCACTGGGATAAGGGCGAGGTCGGTCCTGACAGCCTGTGCTGGCGCGCGGGCTTCAGCGACTGGATTCCGCTGTCCGAGGCTACGGAGCTGGCGTCGGTGCTGGCGCCGCGCCCGACGAAGCCGGTCATCGTGGAGCCCGCGCCAGTGGCGTCGTCCGCGCCGGTGGCTTCTGGGCCCGTCGAGTCCGCTTTCAGCGCAGGCGGTGGCCTGTCGAAGTCGGCGAAGTCCGACACGCCGGCCCCTGTGGCTCCGTCCGCGCAGGAGACGGGCTGGAAGCCCTCGGCTGCGAGCGTGCTCGCCTCGCTGGTGAAGGAGGAGAACGAGGCGCTGTCGAAGCCTGCCGCCAAGGCCTCGCCGGTGGAGGAGAAGAAGGCGAAGCCCGCGGCTTCGGGGCTGCTGGATGTGCCTCCGCCGGAGGCCGCTCCCGTGGCGGCGCCGAGCCCCTTGATGGCCGAGCCTTCTGCGCCCGCGCCGTACCTACAGCCCGCTCCGGCGCCGGCCTATGCGCAGCCGCCCCCGCAGGCGTACGCACAGCCGATGGCGCAGCCGTATGCGCCTCCGGCCCAACCGTACGCGCAGCCTGCGGCATACCCTGGCTATCCGCCGCAGGCCATGCCTCCGCAGAAGCAGGGCGGGAAGATGGGGATGATCATCGGCGCGGCGGTCGGTGCGGTGTTGCTCGTCGGAGGGGGCGTCTTCTTTGCGACCCGCTCCTCCGAGCAGCCGGCCCCTGTGACACCGCCCGCGGCGACGCAGCAGGTGGCTCAGGCGCCGGCGACGGCTCCGTCGAAGCCGGCGGAGCTGCCGCCCATGCCGCCTCCTCCGGCGACGGCTCAGAACACCGCCACGCCCGCGGCGGGCACGACCCAGCAGCCGGCCACGGCGCCAGCGACTGCTCCCACGACTGCTCCGGCGGTCGCGGCCGCGGGGACCCCTGGAACCGCGCCGGCGACCAACCCGGCGACGCCTCCGCCCACCGACCCGGTGAAGCCCGCCGAGCCGCCGAAGACGGAGCCGCAGCAGGTGGCTCGCGCCGAGGTGCCGACCAAGAAGCCCTCCACTACGACGAGCCGTCCTACGTCGGCCCGCAACACGAGCAACGACGAGGAAGAGCCGGTCGTGCGCAGCAAGCCGCAGCCTGCCGCCAAGGGCGGTGGGAACGCGGATGACGAGTTCGATGAACTCTTCGGCACGAAGAAGCCCAGCTCCAAGCCCGACACGGTGTCGGCGAACGGCCGTACGGCCTACATTCCGCCGGAGCCTGGCGGAGGTGGTGCGGCGCAGGATCGGCTCGGGCAGTCGGACATCATGCAGGTGGTGCTGGCCAACAAGCCGGCCATCGTCAAGTGCGTGAGCGAGCAGAAGAAGAAGGATCCAGGTCTGAGCGGCAAGCTGGTGATGCGCTGGACGATCCAGACCAACGGCAAGACGAAGAACGTGTCCTGCCAGACGTCTGAGTTCCGCACGACCTACATGGCGACCTGCATCTCCGGGCTCATCAAGAGCTGGAGCTTCCCGAAGCACAAGGTACAGGGGGAGCCCATCGACTTTCCGTTCACGTTCTAATAATCCGGAAGGCGGACAGTCACATTGGTGTCACTTGTCTCGTACGACTGTCCGCTTGAATGGGTGTTGAATTGCCTCGTGGAGGATGCGTCGAAGGGCGTGTCGACATTCGTTGACACGTCTGGAGCGCCGGGACTAAAGCCGCGCGCTGCAGGACGGAGGGGGGCCTGAGTGGCCGGCGGCCCGCCTCGTGCGATGTATCCATTCAGGAGGAAGTCGAGACATGCAGCTTCGCAAGATGACGTTGATGCTCGCCGCGCTGGGGACGATGAGCCTGGTGCTGACGGGTTGCCCTGACGGTGGCCGTGATAGCCTGACCTGTACGGCGGACACGGACTGCCTTGACGCCGAGATCTGTCATCCGGACGCCAAGGTGTGCGTGCAGACTTGTCCTGGTGGTACTAGCGCGGAGTGTCCCGATTCGGCGAAGATCTGCGAGACGATCAGCGCCACGAACACCACGAATATCTGCAAGTGCAGCACGAGTGCGCTTTGCGCCCAGGATGACCGCGTGACGGGCGTGGAGCTGGTGTGCGACACGACCGGCAGCGAGGTGTGCGTGCCCAAGTGCTCTGCGGACACGGACTGCGCCACGGGCCAGACCTGTGACACGGCTTCGGGCATCTGCAAGGCGGGCTCGACGCCTGGCCAGAGCTGCACGGGTGAGGGTCAGAGCACCTGTTCCTACGGCCAGTTCTGCAGCAGCAGCAAGTGCACGGCGGTGCCTGCGCCGACCTGTGCGAACTTCGATCCTGCTCAGGGTGGCCGCGCGCCGACGTTCAATGCGGCGACTTCCACTGGTCCGATTATCTACGATGTGACTCAGGTCTCCTTCGCTCAGGACTCGTTCTGTGGTGATGGAACTACGGGTTCGACTGGCATGACCGCCAAGGCTCGGGTGAAGGCCTATATCAAGACGGGTACTTTCCCGGGAGAGAAGAGCGGGCTGCCTGGCCTGTTCTACGTGCGTGTCAACGGTTCTCAGGTGGATGGCACCACGCTGATCCGCCCGTCCGAGTACACCACTGCGGATGCTGGTAAGCGGGCGGAATTCACCATGAACTTCTGCCCTGGTTCGACTGCTACGACGCTGTCCATCGGTCTTTACTTCACCGGTGGTAACGAGACCTGCAAGCAGCTCAACCGGCCGTAGAAGAGTCAAGACGCATACGTCTCTTACAAGGGCCCCATTCCGACATTCGGGATGGGGCTGTTGTTCGTTTGGTGTTACAGCATCTGC
The DNA here is from genome assembly GCF_026626635.1 of Archangium lansingense. GTDB lineage: Bacteria > Myxococcota > Myxococcia > Myxococcales > Myxococcaceae > Archangium > Archangium lansingense. The sequence goes on along the minus strand of NZ_JAPNKA010000001.1, from coordinate 9,148,312 downwards.
AACAGGTCTCAAGCGGTGGGCTTGGCGAATGTCACTAAAGCCCATTGAATTTGTCGGCGCTGTGGGCGTTTTTGATGATGACCGGCAGCAGTGCTGGTTTGGACCACATGAAAGGAATGCTGTATGTCCCTCAAGACTGCGTTTCGCTCCCTCGCCGTTTTTGCCATGACTACTGCTCCAGTGGCTTGGGCGGAGAGCGCATCCAGCACCAATTCTGCTCAGGAGGTACGTCTCGCCTGTCCTGCCGGAACTGTGCAGAAGGGGCGAAAGGTTTCCAAGGTTGACGGTATCTTCTGCGTAAAGGTCGCCTCTAGAAAGGAGGGGGAGGCTCAGTTGCATGGCCCTTATATGGACTTCCACTCCAATGGTCAGAAGCAGTCGGAGGGGCAGTATTCGGATGGAGCCCGCTCTGGTCTCTGGACTTTCTGGGACGCCAACGGGGTGAAGACAGGTGAGACGGAGTTCCAGGGGGGCAACTACCATGGCAAGCGCGTGGAGTACTTCCCCAACGGAAAGCAGCGGCTGGTCGAGCAGTTCGCGAACGGCAAGCGCAACGGTCTTGTCCAGGAGTTCTCCGAGGACGGCAAACTGGTCCGCCAGGCCCAGTATCGCGATGATCAGCAGGTAGCTGCGAAGTAGCGGAACTGCCTCGCGGTGACTCTTGAAGGCCCTCTCCATGCAGGCGAGGGCCTTTCTGCATTTTCGGAAGGCCTTCCCTCTATGGACGGGCTCGGCTAGAAGCCCAGTCGTGAAGTCTGCGCCCACTATCCCACAGTTGCCCGATATCCCCGTTTGTACCGTGGCGGACATGGGCCTCCGCGAGCTCGAGCGCGTCCGGCTCATCCTCCGAGGGGGCTCGGTCATCGACTGGCGGCGAATGCATTTCCAGACCCGGGACGAGGTCGACCGTTTCCTCCGGCTTTGCCAGATCGACACATCCCGTCCTGAGGACGAGGGCTGGGCCCGGACGGTCCTTGCCGATGCCGTCGAGTATCTTCGGAAGACCTTCGACTACCGGGTCGCGGACTCGGTCGCGGACCCGGAAGAGATTCACGATCTATTCCTCTATGCCTCCGGTGTGAAGGGCCTCCCGAGGCACCGCCGCATCGCCTGCATCGTGCTCAAGGTAATGCACGTCCTCCAGCACATCGAGGGCCGAGACCTGATGCATCGCTTGGCGGTCTCCGAGGCGGAACTGTCCGAGTTGGTGACTGACAAAGTGTTGGGTGTAGCGCAGTTGCTTCGGGACAAGGGGCTGCCCGTTGCTGAGTTCGCGCATTCCATCAAATCCCGCGAGTCCCTCATTACGAAGTTGCTGGCCAAGAAGGAAACGGTCGCGGCCCAGATCTATGACCGGACTCGCTTTCGCATCATCACCCAGAAGCAGGGGGATATCGTTCCAGTTCTTTATTTCCTGACGCAGCACCTCTTCCCCTTCAACTTCGTCGTCCCCGGTCAGACCGAGAACACGCTCGTCTCATTCAAGTCGGTGCTCGAAGAGAACCCCCACCTCAAGCAGTTCGCCCAGCAACTCCACTTGGACCTCGACTATGAGGACCGAGAGGATCGCACTCGCAACCTGTACTCTGGGAGTACATACCGGGCGTTGAACTTCGTCGTGGATGTGCCTGTGCGGATGGATGCGTACCTGCCGCCACCGACAGAAGACACGCGTGAGCGCAAGAACCGGACGGTCTTCACTCTTGTTGAGTTCCAGATTATGGACGAGGAGACCGCCCGATTGAATGAGGAAGGGGAGAACGCTCACAAACTCTACAAGCGACGGCAAAAACGGCGTGTCTTGCGCCGCTTGTCTCGTGGGCTTGTCGTTCCAAAGCGGCAAGGCTGAATCTTAACCCTGCCGCTCTGTGCGAATCCCAAAACCGTTACCATGAGAGCTGTGGTCTTGGGGGTGTTCAGGAACAGAGCGTCCTATTCGTTGTAGTGCTTTACGTAGGCATATTCCCCGGTGCCGCTCCCACCTGCGTTGCGGCCTTCATGCCAAACGATTACAGGTCTCCCGATTGAGTCAAGTGCAAGCGCTGGTTGTGCGCTGCTTACCTGATTCTGGTTCATGCCATCCTCTTTGTTTATACTATTCCAAGATTTGTTATCCCAATAGCTGGCAAACAGATGCACGTACCCTGTCTCGGCAATTCCATCAAACTCAGTCCAAGTAACGAAAAGCTTGCCAGCGGGGGTTGATTGGATTCGTGCTTGCCCTGTTGGTGTGCTGTAACCGTCATATGCGCTCAGGGGGCTTCCATTCCGTTCCCATGCCTGTGGACCAGTAGAACGAAAGACTTGGATGTCCTTGGGTCCGTCAATGTAGGACTCTTCCGTCCAAGCCAGATACAGATTGTTCTGGGCGTCAATGGTCAACGAGCAGTCGCGAGCCCATGTGTCTCCTCCTGGGGATGCGCTGAGTCCGCCAGAGACGACGGGGGGGTTGCTGGGGTCTCCTTGGGCGGGTGGAACAGCATAGACCCAAGATCCGTCTTGCTGCAAGCGCATGACATAGATGTTCGTAGGATAGTGTTCCTCCAGAGTCTGCTCTTGGAAGGCCACGATGGGTTGGCTATTGCTATCCAACACAAGGGATGGCTTGGTAGCGCTGGTAAATCCGCCCACAGCATGGACCCGGCCTCCAGAAGCCCCTGCGCTAGTGAATGCTCCTCCATTGACTGACTTCCAGACATAAATAGCCGAGAACCCCTCCACGTTCATCTCATCCCAGGCAACGTAGAGGTTATTCCCGCGCACTGCGAGCGAGGGGTTTCGTGCCGGTGTCGCAACTGGGCTGGAACCCGTGTCATTCACGGCGGAGATGGCTCCCGCCCCCACGGATTGCCAAGTAGTTCCAGTCCAGCGCCTGATGTAGATGTTCTCGTTGAACCCATCCGACTCTTGCCATGCAACGATAGGGTTCCCGCTGCTATCGAGCACGAGGGCCGGCTTATAGGCGGAGCCGTTCGATGTGCCGTTCAGGGCGCTACCTACCGGTGTAAAAGCGTTTCCATCCCAGTGATAGACATAGATGGATGCCCTGCCTCCAGCCGTGAGTTCTTCGCTCCAGGCAACCACCGGGTTGTCCTGGCCATCGAGGGCTATGGCGGTGTCTTTCAGTAGCGTATTGCCACCCACTGCATTCAGTGGTCCGCCAAAGGAATGCCAATGTGGAAGCTCAAAACTCCACGGCGTCGTCGGAACGACGAGCGCGTTGCCGGCCGAATCGGTGATGCCACTGCTCAGGCCAATCGAAAAGGTGGCGGGCAGGGGCGGCTTTGCCTTGGGGGCGATCGTTAGCGTTCTGCCGTCGCTCGAAAGCGAGAAAGTCTTCTCCGCCAGGACCCCAGCCACAGCGAAGCTCACGGTGGTGTCGCTGATCGTCGCCGCCTTCACGGGCTTCGAAAAGACCACTTGGATGGGCGTGCTGTAGGCCACATTGGTCGAGCCTGGTGCCGGCGAACGCGAGGCGACCTGCAGGTTGGTGCGGTCGACGATGACGGTCACGGGTGTGCTGGTGAACGTCCGGCCCGACTTGGTGGCGCGTGCAGTCAGCGTGTAGCTGCCCTCAGGTGTGGCTGCCGTATTCCAGTTGTACGTATAGGGTGAGGAAAGCGTCGCGAGCTCCTCCGTATTCTTGAAGAGCTGCACCAACTCAGGCGCCCCTCCTCGCACGTCGACGGAGATGGCAACAGACCCGCTGGTGTAGAACGTGCCCGTAGGGGCGGTAATCGTGACAGACAAGTCTGTGACCGGCGTTCCTGAATCAGGCGTATCCACCGCTCCAGCGTCTGGCTGTGTCGGCGTAACAGGCGGGCTGGTGTCGATCTCCGGTAGCTGGAGGCAGGCGGAAACCAATCCGGCGAGGACCAGGGGGATGTAGCGTTTGATCGTGGGCATGCTTCTCCACAGTGCAGGGTCCATTCCAGGACCCTGTGGCTGAGTCCCAGGGTCTTACTCTCGTAAGTCCCCGAAACAACTCGCGGAGAATGCCTCAGTCCTGCCTGGGCCGTGAATCACGCCGGAAACCGCGTCTCACTCCCAGGACGCACCGTCCACCACGCCGGACTCGGTCCCTCGAAACACCCGCGCCGCTCCAGAAAGCCCTCCTTGGGGCTTCCCGAGCGGCGCGTGGGTGACTCCGAGAACCGAAACTGCGGCTACTTCTTCTTCCGGTTCTTCTTCTTGTTTTCCTTCTCGCGCTTCCGGCGCTCCTTGATGGCGTCCTTGTTCTCGGGCTTGCCGCCCGTGGCCGAGGGCGGGGCGTAGCCCATCATCCGCGCCTTCGCCATGGCCGCCTGGCCCATCGGCGCCGTGTAGCCCGGGGCGATCTGCGGCATCTGCATCGGCATGCCGCCCATTCCCATCCCCGCCATGGCCTTCTCCATCATCTTCGGGTCCTTCCCGAAGATGCTCGACAGGTCCATGTTCTTCATCTGCGCCAGCTGACCCATCTGCTTGAACCCCGGGATTCGTCCCAGCAGGCCCGGGTTCTGACCGATCGTCCCCATCACCTGCTGCATCATCCCGAACTTCTGCAGTAGCTCGCGCACCTCTTCCGGCTTGCGGCCACTTCCCTTCGCGATGCGCTTCACCCGGCTGTCGTTGATCAGGTTCGGACGCAGCCGCTCCTGCTGCGTCATCGAGTCGTACATCGCCTCGATCTTCGTCAGCTCCTTCTCGTCCGGATTGAGCTGCTCGGTCATCTCTCCGAACAGCGGGAACTTCTCCAGCAGATCCTTCAGCGGCCCCATCCGCCGCACCATCCGGATCTGCTCGACGAAGTCCTTCATCGTGAAGTTGCCCGACAGCAACTTCTGCGCGTCCTCGGCCGCCTTCTTCTCGTCGACGACGCCCTCGAAGTCCTTCATCAGGCCGACGATGTCGCCGAAGCCAAGAATCCGGCTCGCCAAGCCGTCCGGGCGGAACTCCTCGAGCTTGTCCATCGACTCGCCCATGCCCAGGAACTTGATGGGCTTGCCCGTCACCTCCTTGATGGACAGCGCCGCGCCACCGCGCGCATCACCGTCCAGCTTGGTGAGGATGAAGCCGTCCAGGCTCAGGCGACGGTCGAACTCGGCCGCCGTCCGCACCGCGTCCTGGCCAATCATCGCGTCGCACACCAGCAGGATGTTGTCCGGCCGAACGTTCGCCTTGATGGCCTCCAGCTCGGTCATCAACGCCTCGTCGATGGCCAGCCGGCCCGCCGTGTCGATGAGCACCACGTCGCACTTCTGCTCGCGCGCCGCGGCGTACCCTCGCTTCGCCAGCTCCGGCGGCGGCACGTTGGGCTCAAAGTACACCGGTACCTTCAGCCGCTCGCCCAGCACCTTGAGCTGATCCACGGCCGCCGGACGGTAGATGTCCGCCGCCACCAGCAGGGGCTTGCGGCCGTCCTTGAGGAGCTTGCTGGCGAGCTTGCCCGTGGTCGTCGTCTTACCCGACCCCTGCAGTCCCACCATCATGATGCCGCTGACCTGATCCTTCGGCTTGAGCTGGATGCTCGTGTCCACCGGGCCCATCAGGGCCTCGAGCTCGTCATGGCAGATCTTGACGAAGTGGTCGCCCGCCGTGACGCGGTGCTTCTGGCCGGCCTTGTCGGTCACGGTCGTCTGCACCACCTCCCCAACGGCCTTCTCGCGCACCCGCGCGACGAACTTCTTCACCACATCGAAGGCCACGTCGGCTTCGAGCAGGGAGACGCGGATGTCGCGAAGCGACTCGTCCACCATCTCCGGGGTGATCTCTTTCTTGCCCGCAAGGCGGTTCTTGGCGGCTCGGAAGCCCTTGGCGACGGTCTCAAGCATGGCGGTCGCTATATAACAGCGCTCGCCTGGGCGGGATGCCCAAGTGCGTCGGGCCGTCCATCTGTTGAGAGACGGCGTCGGCTGACTCTCGGGCTGCCTGGTTACTCTCCGAGGCGCTCCAGGCGTCGTGAGCTGCGAAGCAGGTGAAAAGCGCTCGGCTTGCTCAGGACCTCAAGGGTCTCGGTTGCGCCTGAGCCCTGCGCGCAAGGCTCCTTCGCTCCCCGGATGGACTGGGATGGGGACGGGTGGAGATGGGGCCCTCGTCTCCGCCCATGACCTGGAGCCGGACGTCCTACCTTTGGGGAGATCAGCTCCTCCCTGATTTACAGTACTTGAGGGGATTCCCTTTTGTCGCTGGGTGTGGAAAAATGCAGTCTGCTTACGCTCGCAGTGTGACCGCCAGGTAGGCTGGTCTGTCACTCGGCCGCATTGAGGAAGAGAGCCGCACGTGGACTTCGTTGGGATCGACCACCTCGAGATGTATGTGGGCAACGTGGAAGAGGCGGCGAAGCCGTTCTGCTCCGGTCTTGGCTTCCGGGTAACGGGCCGGGCGGGTCCTGAGACGGGCCAGCAGGGCAGCCGCAGCCTCCTGCTCCAGCAGGGCCACATCCGGCTGGTACTCACCCAGGCCCTGGCGACTCAGCACGAGGCCGCCGACTACGTCGCGCTTCACGGAGACGGAATCAAGGACGTGGCGCTGCGCGTCACGGATGCGACGGCAGCCTTCCACGACGCGCTGCGGCGCGGTGGGCAGCCCGTGCGTGAGCCCCGCGTGTACGAGGGCTCCCATGGCCAGCTCATCCATGCCACTGTGGCCTCTCCGGTGGGCGACGTCGTCCACTCCTTCATCCAGCGCGAGGCCCCCGAGTCCGACTTCTGGCCCGGCCGCTTCCAGCCCGTGGTGTCCGCCGCTCCGGAGAACGAGCTCATGGTGACGCTGGACCACGTGGCCCTGTGCCTCATGCCGGGCACGCTCCAGGCCACCGTGGACGCCTACACCCGGCTGCTGGGGCTGCACCAGTGCCACGAGGAGAACGTGGAGACGCAGTACGGCGGCATGAACTCCAAGGTGGTGCAGGACGCCACTGGCCGCGTGTGCTTCCCCATGATGGTGCCCATGCCCGGCAAGCTGCCGGGGCAGATTGATCGTTTCCTGAGCAACCACCGCGGGCCGGGCGTGCAGCACCTGGCCTTCCTGTGCGACGACATCCTGGAGTCTGCGCAGGGGCTGCGCGAGCGCCAGTTCCCGCTGCTGGACAGCCCGGCCGGTTACTACGAGGCGATGACGGCGCGGGTGGGCCAGCTGGACGAAGACATCGAGGTGCTGCGCGCGGGCAACGTGCTGGTGGATCGCGAGGGCGAGGGCTACCTGCTGCAGGTGTTCACGCGCTCGGTGCACGAGCGGCGCACGCTCTTCTTCGAGATCATCCAGCGCAAGCAGGCGCGGGGCTTCGGCGCCGCCAACGTTCGCGCGCTCTACCAGTCGGTGGAGCAGGAGATGATGCGCAAGGAGAAGGAGGCCGCTCGTGCGGCGCTCCTGAAGACCGGCTCCTGAGTTCTGCTGAGGAGCCTGCCGCCCGGGCTGGACGGCAGGCTTCGGCGTCCCCTCAGTTGGGGCGCGACTGCTCTTCCATCTTCTTGCGCAGGCTCAACGGGCGCATGTCGGTCCATACCTGCTTGATGTGCTCCAGGCACTCGGCCTTGAGACCCTGCTTGCCCGCGTCCTTCCAGCCAGGCGCGTTCTCACGCTCCGCCGGCCAGATGGAGTACTGCTCCTCGTGGTTCATCACGACCTTGTAGATGGTCGTATCCTCATTGTCGCTCATGGTTGTGCGCTCCTATAGGTGAAGGGGGACGTCAGAATCAGAAGAAGAGCTCCGCCTGGACGTAAGGCAGCGAGGCAGTGATTCCCCGCTCCTGGCACCAGGCGAGCAGCTTGCGGGCCTCGACGAGCTGCGGCGAGTTCTCGTGGTAGCCCATCGCCATCACATGACCCATCCAGGGCTCGCGGCCCATGGCGTAGATGTGTACCTGCTTGGGATTGATGCGCCGGGCGATCTCGATCGCCCGCTCGGCATTGGAGCCGTTGAGGCGCCGCGATTGGTCCATCTTGCGCGGCAGCGGCGCAGGCAGCAGCGGCCCGTACATCCAGCTCAGCGGCCCACCCTCGGACTCCATCCCGAGGAACAGCACGTCGATGTCTCCCACGGCCGCGTGAACATGATCGTACATGCGCGGCTCGAGCGCGTTGGAGTCCGCGGCCATCAGCATCGAGCGACCCTTGAGCTGCACCAGGTGGGCGATCTTCGCCTGAATGTTGAGGTCGGCATGCTCGCCAATGAAGGGCACGCCGGTGATGGCTCCGTCCGGCAGCTCGATGGTGTCCAGCTCGGCCAGGGCCATCACGTTCTTGAAGCCCACCGCCTTCAGCATCAGCTTGAGCGAGGGATCCGCCAGCGCACCGCCATTGCTGGCCGGGACCACGACGGTGCCGATCCGCTGGCGCAGCTGCAGCAGCGGCTCGAACATCAGGTGATCGGCGTGCCCGTGGGTGATGAGCACGTAGTCGATCTTCTCCGGCAGATCCGCATGCGTGTAGCGGGGCAGGTCGGTCGGGAAGTCGTAGCTGACGACGGGATCCGTGAGGATGCTCACGTCACGCGTCTCGATGAGCACGCAGGCGTGGCCGAAGTAGCGCACGCGCACGCCATCACCGTCGTAGCGCGGGGCCGGGCGCGGAGCCTCTTCTGTGAAGAAGGTGGAGAAGAGCTCGGCGTCCTTGGCGCCAATGCCCAGGGCCTCGCGGATGGGCTCCACCGGGCCCGGGGTGCGCCGCATGGCGTAGAGCCTGTCGATGGCCTCGTGCCGGAACGGCAGGTGCACGTGGAGCGTGTCCTTGTCGGAGTCCAGCCGCGGCGTGCTGAAGACATACGGCCGGGCGTCCCCCTTCAGCAGACGGAAGGACAGGCTCTGCGAGGTCTCCTTGTAGTGGGGGCTGCGGTAGAGCAGCGACTCGAAGAAACGCGGCGACGCCCGGTTGTTCAGATCGTACGTCAGCTCCACGTACCCCTGCAGGATGTCCGGCACCTTCTTGTACAGCTCCTCCAGCGAAGAGCCGTTGGCCGTGGCCAGCAGCTTGTCCAGCTCCAACACCGCCTGGGCGAACTGGAGCGACGCCGCCTGATCCTTGCGCGTCCGCTCCAGCAACTCCTTCACCTCGCTCGCCCGCTCGACCCCGTAGTTGAGGTAGGGACCACCCGCCAGCGCCGGATTCTTCAGCGCCGCCACGTGGATGGCCGGGTTGGCCACGAACGACTCCATGATCTTCACGTGGTGGTTGGTCACGTAGAGCGGCGCGGTCGAGGGCGCCACGAGGTACCACCATGCGTACCACTGGTTGTACAGCGGCTCGAGGGCGACGTTCTGCTTCAGGTAGAGCGCGGGCTGAGACATGCGGTGCTCCACGGGCCTTCAGGAGCCCGGGTGAAAAAGGAGACGAGAGAAGATGATGAAAGAAGGGAGGAGCCGACGGCAAGGGATCCCTGCATTGGCTCCCGGGCACTAGAAAGTGGTGCCTGCCTCCAGCAGAGTGAGGTGCATGGACACCCCCCGGCCCGGCCATTCCGAGCCCACGCCGACCCCGAGTTCGAACAGCGAGAACTGCGTCCCGGAGTGGGTGAAGCGCAGCGGGGCGAGCTGCAGCCCCACGGTCAGGGCGGGTGCCACCACGGGCGTGGAGCGCTCGGACGTCATGAAGCGCATCCCCCCGCCCATCATTCCCGAGACCATCACCAGCGCTGCCGGAGTCCACGTCCCCTGCCGCTGGATACCCGCTCCCGCACGCAGCTCCACCGCATTCCCAAGCCCCAGCAGATAGCGCGCATCGGCCTGGAGGATGAACCGATCATTCACCGTGTCTCGCACCCCGAACCCTCCGCCGACGCCTCCCATCGTGCGGAAGTCGGAGAGGAACAGGTCCAGTCCCGAGTGAAAATAGGCGGTGATGCGGTGGGTGAGAGGCTCAGCCGAGCCCTCCTCGGCGCTGGCCAGCGAGCCGAGCAGCAGTCCGAGCATCAGCCCGAGCCTGGGCAACACGTGCTGCATCTTCATTGCGGGCCTCCAGCCCAGGTGGCCAGGCCCGCGGCCGAGATCTGTACGGCCCGGCGGAAGTAGTCGGGCGCGAGCGTCTCCACCGTGTCCGTATCCCGGTGGTAGTTCGTGTTGCGGAAGTTGGCCGTGTCGGTGAGAAAGAGGGCCTTGTGCCCCTTGTACCAGAAGGGGGCGTGATCGCTGCGCATCAGGCTCGCGCTGACAGGCACCGCGGTGGTGCCATTGCCCGGGGCGATGATGGACAACAGGCGCATCAGCTTCAGGTGATCGTTCAGCTGGTGCAGCTCCGTGGCCAGGTCGATCGAGTTGTCGTTTCCGATGATGGCCAGGAAGTCTCCCGTGGTGGGCGAGGGCAGCCCAGGCATGGACTGCTGCGAGCCGGGCTCCGTGCTGTAGTAGCCGATGCAGTCGAAGATGATGCTGGCCACCAGCTTCTCGTCACCCATCATGTCCACGTAGTGGGCGCTCCCGATGTCGCCGAGCTCCTCGAGATCGAAACCCACGAAGCGGATGGTGCGCTCGAAGCGGTACTGCGAAAGGACCCGGGCCAGCTCCAGCACTCCCGCCACGCCCGTCGAGTTGTCGTCCGCGCCCATGTAGTGGGCATCGAAGTGGGCGCCGACCAGGATGAGCTCCTCGGGATGGGTGGTGCCCGGCAGATCGGCAATCAGGTTGGTGAAGGTGTGCTCTCCGCGCTGACCGGTCTGGTCGCGCACCTGGAGCCCCGCATCCTCGAGTCGCGTTCGCATCAGCTCGCGCGCCCTGTCCCTCGTCAGGTGACAGAGGGGCGGGTACTCCTTGCGCTGGAGCTCCGAGCAAGCCAGGGGAGTCTCCTCCACGTGGTTGCCGGTCAGCGCCTGGACATGGGCCATCAGCTTCTCGGTCTCGATCTGGCCAGCCAGCGTGGCGAGCCTGGAGAGCTGCTCCTCCGAGTAGTTGGACGTGGGGGCGCATGCGCTGGCCAGCATCAGGCTGGCGGCCGCGAAGAACTTCTTCATAGCCAGCCTCCAATGCTCACCAGCCCGAGCTGCACGCGTACGCTGGAGCCCGGCGTCTTGAGCCCGGTGCCCAGGTGGAGCTGAAGCGCACTCAACTGGAAGCGGCCCACCTGGAAACGCGCGGGACTCATGGTGAAGGAGCCATAGGCCGGGCCAAGGGTCTCGTCCTCGAGAGGCTCGAGCTGGTTGTCGGGAAGCACCGGGGTGTAGAGGCGCTGGTTGAAGCCCGTCAGTCCCAGCTCGAGGCCTCCCGCGGGCTGCCAGAAGCCCAGCTTCGCGCCGAGCTGCACCCGGAGAAAGCCCTCCAGGGGAAGCTGCTGCTGCGCCGAGGGCCAACCCACTCGCAGGCCACCGCCGAACTGCAGGGCGCTCAGGGGGCCCTCCTCGGCCACCGTCCTCAGGCCGGCCACCTCCACCAGCATGAAGTTCGGCGAGGGGCGGAACGTCCCCATCTGGAACATGGTGGACAACCCCGCCGATACCTCATGGCGGGGCGCGGCCTCGGTCGTGGTGGCCAACAACAGGGGCGCCAGCAATGACAACCTTCGTGCGTTCATGTCTCAGGACTCCAGAAGCAGATCCGTGGGGCCGCACAGCCGCTCTGCTCCGAGCCCCTTGGCGCGCAGCTCCGCGAGCAGCCGATCGGACTCCTTCATCCGCGGCGCTTCGGGCGGGCTGGGCGGACCGATGATGTTCTCCATCCACGGCTCCAGCCCCATGGCGTAGTTGTACAGCCGCGAGGCTCCCACCAACTCCAGCAGCCGCAGGCCCTCGGCCGCGTTGCTGCCTCGGCAGCGCCGGTTCTTCTCCAACTTGCGGTCGCGCTTCTTCGGGAAGAGCGCCTCCAGCGTCCAGGTGTGCGGCGCCCCCTCGATCTCCGTGTTCATGAAGACCGTCTGGATGGTGCCCAGGTTCTGGCGCATGTGGCGGTAGACGGCGTCGTCCACGCACATGGAGTCCGCGGCGAAGAGCATCTGCTGCTTTCCCGCCCGCACCACGTACGAGGACTTGGCCTGGCAGACATCCCCGTGCTCGCCGAGGAAGGGCACCGTGACGATCTCTCCGTCCGGCAGGGGGAGCGACTCGTAGGTGTCCAGCTCGAGCACGTTCTGGAAGCCCAGCGACCGGGCCAGCAGCTTGATGGAGTAGTCGCCCACCATCATTCCACCCGAGCGCGGCACCACCAGCTGGCCGATGCGGTGGCGCAGCCGCAGCAGCGTCTCGATGTGGAGGTGATCCGGATGGTTGTGAGTGATGAGGACGTAGTCGATGCGCGGCGGCAGCTCGTGGAAGGTACGGCGCGTCATGCCTCCACCGGCCGGACGCGCGCTGATCACTGGATCCACGAGCACAGTGACGCCCTTCCACTCCACCAGGGCGCATGCATGACCCAAGTAACGCACGCGCGGCTGCGCGCCCTCCCAGGGGGTGTAGGTCGCGGGCGGCTCCTCGGTCAGCAGCGGTAGCAGTTGCTCGTCGCTGGTGACGGCCGGGCCCAGCACATCGCGCAGATAGCCGAGCGGCCGGGGCGACAGGTCCGTCTCGAAGAGCCGACTGATGCGCTCCTCGGAGAAGGGCACCGCCCAGTCGAGCTGCCCGGCCTGCATCAGGTACGGCGTCGTGAAGAGGTGGGGACGGCTAGAGTCCGATTCCAGCCGGAGCAGGCGCAACGACTGCAACTCCGGCTTGTGATAGCGGCTGCGGTACAGCCCGCCCTCCATCACTCGAAGGAAAGCTCGGTTGTGGTAGTCGTACGCCAGCTCGACCAGGCCCCGCAGCGGCTCGGGGATCTTCTCGTAGAGGGGCTCCAGCGATTGGCCCTTCGCCTCCTCCATCAGCCAGCCCTGGAAGTCCTCCAGGGCTTCGGCCATCTTCACCCGGTCCGCCTGCGCCTCCTGCGTCTGCTGCAGCAGGGCCTTCACCTCGCCCGCGCGCTCTGGAGAGATGCCGACGAACGTGCCTCCACTCAGGGCCGGATCCTTCGCCGCCCGCGCATGGAAGTCGGGGTTCTGCAAGTACGCCTTGAGCAGGGGAATCTGTGACTTGTGGACGTGCAGGCTGGCAGGCGCTGGCACTGTCGTCATCCACCAGGCGGCCCAACTCTGCACGAGCGGGACGACGCAGGTGTGGTTCGCCAGGCGATAGGTCGGCTGTGACATGGGGGGTTCACGGCGTACTACGGGGGGCGGTGCATGAGAACACGTTTACGCGGAGCTCGCCAAGGTGGGCCAAGCCCCGCGCGGGATCAGATTTCGTCGAGGAGCGCGGCAAGTTGGGCGTAGAGGTCCTCGGCCAATGAGCGGAGGGTTTCCTCCCGGTGGATGTCCCCGCTGTAGACCCAGGTGATCTGCATCGCCGGGCCCGCTCCGTCGCATTCGATCATCAAGTCGTAAGAAATGATGTCCGCCTTACCATCCAATCTGGGCGGGACGATGAACTCGATTCCTCCAGGCATCGGCGCTTCCTGCTGCGGCTTGCCCAGCGTCGCTCCCTTGTTGTTGAAGAACACCTGGGGTGAGCCACACGCGGCCAGCCGCTGACGCACTGTCTCGTCCGGGCCGTAGCGCAGCAGTCCGTAGTCCAGCGCATGCGCCATCGTCTCGCGCACGGTGCGTTTCGCCGAGGCAAAGGCCACCGAGGGTGCTTCCGCGGCCTTCAGCTCGAAGACCATCGGGAACTTGAGGTTGGTCGGTCCCACCGTGCGCGACAGGTCCACTCCCGGGACCATGTCCGCTCGGCCGTTGTGCTCTACATCCACTCGCAGCGGCCGATCCCCCGACCAGCGGGCCCAGGCGCGCGCCAGGCCGAAGAGCAGCAGATCATTGAGGTACACGTCCCCGTGAGCGCGCACGTAGTCAGCGAGGCGGTCCGCGAGCTCCGGTGCGATGGGCGTGGAGAGGCGCCGCGAGTTGTGCGTCGTGTGCTGCCCGCCCTGCATGTCCACCGGCATCGGCGAGCTCGGACGCAGGCGGGCCTCGTCGAGCCAGAAGGCGCGGGCCTCCCTCATGGCTTCGGGGGAACGGCCCTGGGCTGCCACGGTCAGCATGTACTGACGGTAGCTGGTACTCACCGCCAGCGGCTTGGGCGGTTGTCCGCTGGCGAGCCGCATATAGGTGGTGTGCAGGTCACCCAGCAGCATGGGCATCGCGTACCCGTCGTACATGCAGTGGTGCAGGGAGAGGATGAGCTTGTCAGGCCCCGAGCCGCCGAGTCGGCACACGACCAGCGCCAGCACCGGACCGCGGGTGATGCTCAGGTGGGATTGGAGCCGGCGAGCCACCTCCATCATGGCCTCTCGTTGGGCCTCCGGAGTGCGCCCGGTGAGATCGAGCTCCTCGACGTGAGGCTCGCCCGCGGAGGCCAGCAACCGTGACGTCCATCCCTCTGCCGTCCGCTGGAGCCGCAGGCGGAGCACGTCCTGCTGCTCGCTCAGGAACGCCACGCTGGCCCGGAGCAGGTCCACGCGGGTTTCCGCGGGCACGTCCCAGAACAGGGTGCTGGCCCAGGTCTGGGTCTCCATGTCGAACGTCTCCACCAGCCACTTCTGGTGGGGCAGCATCGGCAGCTCCTCGTCGCCGCGGGGAGCGCCTTCTTCCTGTGAGACCTCGGGCCGCGGGGCGATGGTTCCCACCACCGGGGCCAGCTCCGCCACGGTCTGATGCTGGAACAGTTGCTTCACCTGCAACGCGAGGCCCGCCTGGGCCGCCTGGGCCACCAGCCGCACGCACAGCAGCGAGTCGCCACCCAGATCGAAGAAGTTATCGTGGATGCCCACCTGCGGCAGGCTCAGCACTTGCGCCCATAGCTGGGTGAGCAGCTCCTCCGTGGGGGTACGCGGCGCCGTGTAAGGCTTGCGCTGCCGGCGATCCTCGAGCGTCGGCGCGGGCAGCGCCCCTCGGTCCACCTTGCCGCTCGGGGTGAGTGGCAGGGCCTGGAGCACTACGAAGGCCGACGGCACCATGTACTCGGGCAGTTTCTCGCCGGCGAAGGCGCGCAGGATGCCCACTTCGGCCGTATCTCCTTCCCCGGGCACCACATAGGCCACCAGCTTCTTGCCGTCCGCCCCGTCCTCGCGCAGCACCACCACCGCTTCGCGTACCGACGGGTGCGAGGCAAGCACGGACTCCACCTCGCCCAGCTCGATGCGGAAGCCGCGGAGCTTCACCTGGAAGTCGATGCGGCCCAGGTACTCGAGGTTTCCGTCCGCCAGCCAGCGCACCTTGTCCCCCGTGCGGTACAGGCGCTCGCCCGGCTGCGATGCGAAGGGGTTGGGAATGAATCGCTCGGCAGTCAGCTCTGGACGGCCCAAGTAGCCACGGGCCAGGCCCGCGCCGCCGATGCACAGCTCTCCCGGCACTCCCACGGGCATCGGTTGCAGGCGCGCGTCCAGCACGTACGCCTGCACGTTGTCGAAGGGCCGGCCGATGGTGACTCGCCGCTCCTCCACCTCGGTGTCGAGCGTGGCGCAGATGGTGGTCTCGGTCGGGCCGTAGGCGTTGATGAAGCGCCGGCCCGGCTTCCAGCGCGCCACCAGCTCGGAGGTGCACGCCTCTCCCGCGGAGGTGAGCGTCTCCAGCGTTTCCAGTCCCCGAGGCTCGAGCTGCGCGAGCACCGAGGGCGTGAGCGTCGCCGCAGTGATGGCCCGTTGCTGGAGCAGTTGGTGCAGCGGCGCACCCGGCATCAGCTCCTCGCGAGGGGCGAGGTGCAGCTGTCCGCCCGCCATCAGCGTGGGCAGCATCTCCCAGACCGAGGCGTCGAAGCCGATGGAGGCGAACTGGAGGACTCGGCTACCGGGCCGCAGCCGCATGGCGTCGATGGTCCTTCGGGCGGTGTTGCATAGGCCGCGGTGCTGCAGCAGCGTGCCCTTGGGACGGCCCGTGGAGCCGGAGGTGTAGATGACGTAGGCGAGGTTCTCGGGCCGCACGCGCACGTCCGGGGTCTGCACGGGCTGCGTGGCGATGGCGTCCCACTCCGAGTCCAGGCAGACGAGGAGCTCGTTCTGTACGGGAAGTTCGTCGGCCAGGTGCTCCTGAGCGAGCAGAACGGGCGGACGGGCGTCACGCAACATGAAGGCCAGTCGCTCCGTGGGGTAGGTGGGATCGAGCGGGAGCCACGCGCCTCCCGCCTTGAGGATCGCGAGGATGGCCACCACCAGGTCCGCCGAGCGCTCGACGCACAGGCCCACGAGGACCTCGGGCCCGACGCCTAGCGAACGCAGGTGCCAGGCAAGCTGGTTGGCGCGCTCGTCGAGCTGGCGGTAGGTGAGCGACTGCTCTCCGAACCGCACGGCGATGGCGTCCGGCGTGCGCTGCACCTGGGCCTCGATGAGGTGGTGGGCGCAGGTGTCCTCGTGCTCCGTCCGTGTACCGTTCCAGTCCACGAGCACCTGCTGGCGCTCGGACGCGGTGAGCAGAGCCAGGGAGGTCAGGCGCAGGTCGGGGTTGGTGACGGCCGCTTCCAGCAGCACCTGCAGGTGCTCCAGCAGACGGGCCATGGTGCTGGTGTCGAACAGGTCCGTGCTGTAGTCGCACATGCAGGACAGGCCCTGCTCGGTCTCGTTGATGGAGAGCGTGAGATCGAACTTCGCAGCACCCGTGTTGCTCTCCGCGCCTCGGAGCGTGAGGCCGGGCAGTCGCACCTCAGGAGCGGGCGTGTTCTGCAGGACGAGCTTCACCTGGAAGATGGGCGCGTGGGCGAGGCTGCGCTCGGGGTTGAGCACGCGCACCAGCTCCTCGAAGGGCACATCCTGGTGGGCGTAGGCTCCGAGCGCTACCTGGCGCGCGCGGCTCATCAGCTCGCGGAAGGTGGGGGTGCCAGAGAGGTCCCCCCGCATGACGAGCTGGTTGACGAAGAAGCCGATGAGGCCCTCGGTGTCCGCGTGAGTACGGCCGGCGATGTCGGTACCCACCACGATGTCTGTCTGGCCCGAGTAGCGAGAGAGCAGGGCCTGGAAGCCGGCCAATAGCACCATGAAGGAGGTGACGCCCTCGCGCTGGCAGAGCGCCTCGAGCGCCTGCGAGAGCGCACGGGGCATGACCCGAGAGAGGTTGGCGCCACGGTAGGACTGCACGGCAGGACGCGGCCTGTCGGTGGGCAGCTCCAGCAACTGGGGCGCGTGGGCGAGCTGCTGACGCCAGTAGGAGAGCTGTGCCTCCAGCGCCTCTCCCTGGAGCCAACCGCGCTGCCAGGCGGCGTAGTCGGCGTACTGCACGGGCAGCTCGGGCAGGGGCGAGGGCTGGCCCGAAGAGAAGGCCTCATAGAGCGCCGCCACCTCGCGTGCCAGCACGCTCATGGACCAGCCATCGGAGATGATGTGGTGCATGTTGAGCAGCAGCATGTGCTCGGTGTCTGACAGCTTCAGCAGCAGGGCTCGCAGCAGCGGGCCCCGGGCGAGGGAGAAGGGCTTGCGACTCTCCTCTCCGAGGAGCCGGTGGGCTTCGGCCTCTCGCTCATGGGCCGGCAGAGCGCTCAGGTCGGTGCGCTCCAGCGCAATCGGAGCGGGCGGAGCAATCACCTGCAGGGGCTGGCCGGAGTCGGAGGGGAAGGTGGTGCGCAGCACCTCGTGGCGACGCAGCAGCTCGGAGAGGCTGCGCTCCAGCGCGACCGTATCGAGCGTGCCCTCCAGGCGCAGCGGCGCCGGCATGTTGTACAGCGCGCTGTCCGGGACGAGCTGATCGAGGAACCACAGCCGCTGCTGGGCGAAGGACAGAGGCAGGGGCTGCTGGCGCGACACGGGCCGCAAGGGCGGCAGAGCGGGCGTGGAGCGGGTGGTGGTTTCGATGGCCCTGGCGAGCGCTTCGAGGGTGGGAGTCTCGAAGAGGGAACGCAGGGGCAACTCCACGTCGAAGGCGGCGCGGATGCGGGAGATGACCTGGGTGGCCAACAGCGAGTGGCCGCCAAGGGTGAAGAAGTTGTCGTGAAGGCCCACGCGCTGGACGCGCAGCACCTCGCACCAGAGGGAGGCGAGCCGCTGCTCTGTTTCGCTGTGAGGAGCAACGTACTCGGCGGTGGAGGAGAGCGCTCCGTCCGGAGCGGGCAGGGCCTTGCGGTCCACCTTGGCGTTGGAGGTGAGGGGCAGCGCATCGAGGTGCACGAACGCCGAGGGCAGCATGAACTCGGGCAAGCGCTGCTGGAGGAAGGAGCGCAGCGTTCCCGCGTCGAGGGCCTGCGCAGGGGAGGCCACGACGTACGCCACCAGGCGCTTATCACCGGGCACGTCCTCGCGAACGATGGCGACGGCCTCGCGCACGAAGGGGTGTGCCAGCAGGGCGGACTCCACCTCAGAGAGCTCGATGCGGTAGCCGCGTACCTTCACCTGTTTGTCGTCGCGGCCGAGGAACTCCAGGACACCGTCAGGGCGCCAGCGGGCCAGGTCGCCCGTGCGGTAGAGGCGGGTGCCAGGGGCTCCGAAGGGATTGGGGAGGAAGCGCTCGGCGGTGAGCTCAGGGCGGGAGAGGTAGCCGCGAGCCAGGCCGTCGCCACCGATATACAGCTCGCCTGGAACGCCAGCGGGCACGGGCTGGAAAGAGGCATCCAGCAGGTACACCTGGGTGTTGGCGATGGGGGAACCGATGGGGACGGCCGAGCCCACCTGCTCGGGCCGAGACATGCGGAAGCAAGAGGTGAAGAGGGTGCTCTCGGTGGGGCCGTAGCAGGCGGTGACGGGGATGCCGAGAGACGCCAGGACGCGGCGGACGTGGGGCGCGGAGACGACGTCACCACCGGTGAGGAGCTGGCGCAGGCCGCGCAGGCAGTCGGGCTTGTGCTCCACCACCTGGGAGAAGAGGCCCGCGGTGAGGTGGAGAGTCGTCACCTTGTGGCGGGTGAGCGTCTGGCTCAGCAGCTCCAGGTCGCTGGGAGACTGAGGCGGGAAGACGACGAGGCGGCCGCCGAAGAGCAGAGGGCCCCAGAGCTCCAGGGTGGAGGCGTCGAAGGAGATGGGGGCGATGAGGAGGAAGGTCTCCTCGGGGCCGAGGTGTGCGTAGTGGATGCCGTGGAAGAGGCGAAGGACGGAGCGGTGCTCGATGGCGACGCCCTTGGGACGGCCGGTGGTGCCCGAGGTGAAGTCGACGTAGGCGAGGTTGCGGGAAGTGACGCCCGAAGCCAGCGGAGCTGGGGACAGGCCTTCGAGGTTCACCTCATCAACGAGCAGCGTGGAGATGGGAGTGGGAAGGGGAATCTGAAGGAGGAGGGCGCGCGAGGTGAGCAGGAGGAGAGGAGAAGCGTCCTCGAGCATGAAGGCCAGGCGCTGAGCGGGATAGGAGGCGTCCAGCGGGAGGTAGGCACCACCGGCCTTGAGGATGGCCAGCAGGGAGATGATGAGCTCCAGCGACCGTTCCAGGGAGAGGGCCACCAGCACATCGGGGCCGACGCCGTGTGCGCGCAGCAGGCGGGCGAGCTGGTTGGAGCGGGCCTCGAGCTGGCGATAGGTGAGGCGCTGGTCGCCGAACTCGACGGCGATGGCATCGGGGCGGAGGGCCACCTGCTGTTCGAAGAGGTGGTGGATGCAGGCCTCGGCCGGGAAGTCGGCGGAGGTGTCGTTCCACTGGACGAGCACCTGGTGGCGCTCGGCTTCAGAGAGCAGGGAGACCTCATCCACGCGAGAGGCGGAGGCCAGGGCGAGCAGGGCCGAGCGCCAGTGCTCCAGCAGCCGCTGCATGGAAGCGGGCTCGAAGCGGGGCGAGTCGTAGACAGCGCGCAGGCGGAGGGCGGCGCCAGGAAGGACGGAGAGGGTGAGCGGATAGTTGGTGTGCTCGAAGCCCTGAAGGCCACTCACCTGGAGAGAGGACGGCGAGCCTTCCAGGGACGCGTCGAGAGGATAGTTCTCGAAGACGAGCAGGGAGTCGAAGAGCGAGGTGCCACGGGACACCTGACTGAAGGCCTGCACCTGGACGAGCGGAGAGTGCTCGTACTGGCGCTGTTCGAGCTGCTGGGTCTGGAGCGACTGGAGCCAGGGCACCAGAGGCGAGGTGCCGGACGGGAGCTGGACGCGGATGGGCAGCGAGTTGATGAAGATGCCCACCATGGTGTCCGAGCCGGGCAGCTCGGGAGGACGGCCCGCGACGGTGTTGCCGAAGACGACGTCCTGCTCGCCGGAGTAGCGCGAGAGCACGAGACCCCACGTGGCAATGGCCAGGGTGTGCAGGGTGAGCTGGTGCTGGCGGGCGAAGGCCTGCAAGGAGGCGGTGGCCTCGGTGGACAGGCCCAGCTCGAGGCTGTGATGCGCGGGCGGCTGGCCCTGGAGAGGCGCGGCATGTGTATCCGCGGGCAGCGGCGTGGGTGCGGAGAAGCCCTCCAGGTAGGAGCGCCAGTAAGCCTCATCAGCGGAGGCGTCGCGGCGAGACAGCCAGTCGAGGTAGTCGCGGAAGGGCGGCTTGGGCGCGAGCTGCGGGGAGAGTCCCGAGCGGAAGGACTCGTAGAGGGAGAAGACCTCGCTGATGAGCAGGCCGAGGCTCCAGCCATCCACCAGCAGGTGGTGGTGGCTCCAGAGGAAGCGCACGCGGTCCTCGGCCAGGCGCACGGCCGTCAGGCGCACGAGCGGTGCACGGCGCAGATCGATGCCGCGCTGCTTGTCCTGGAGGAGCAACTGCTCGAAGCGGGCCTGCTGCTCGGAGGCGGGCAGAGCGCTCCAGTCGAGCTGCTCGAAGGGCAGTTCCACTTGAGCGTGGACCACCTGGAGCGGGGCTTCGAGTCCCTCCCAATGGAAGGAGGAGCGGAAGATGGTGTTGCGCTGGAGGCACGTCTTCCACGCTCGAAGGAAGGCGGGTAGGTCGAGCGCGGACGTCACCGTCCAGGAGAGCTGCTCGAAGTAGGTAGCGGACTCCGGGGTGAGCAGGGCGTGGAAGAGCATGCCCTGCTGGGTGGGGGTGAGGGGGTAGAGGTCCTCGACGTCGGGCCCGGCCTGACGCAGCAGCGTGTCGAGCTTCGGCTGGGAGAGGGCCGCGAGGGGGAAGTCACCCGGAGAGAAGCGTCGCGCGTCCTCGGAGGTGCGCAGGGAGATGAGCGTGCGCAGGTGGTGGAGGAAGCGCCCGGCCAGCGACTCGATGGTGGCCGCGTGGTGCAGGTGGGCGCTGTAGCTGAAGGCGAGCTGGAGTCGGCCCTGGAAGACAGAGCCGTTGATCTCCAAGGGGTGCAGCCGCGTGCCCGAGGGCGAGATGCCGGGGCCGAAGGACTCGGTGGCCAGGGAGAAGAGGCGGCTGGCGGCGGCCGTAGCGTCGAGCTGGCCCAGGTAGTTGAAGGCGATCTGGGGGGCGGGCTGGGCGTTCAGCCGCTGCGCCACGTCGGGCGGGCCCTGCCACTTCAGCAGGCCGAAGCCGATGCCGTGGTGGGGCAGTCGGCGCAGGGAGTCGCGCACCGAGCGCAGGCACTCACCCGTCGAGCCGCCCGAAGGCACCGGCAGTAGCACGGGAGTGAGCGAGGTGAACCAGCCCACCGTGCGCGAGAGGTCCACGTCGTTGAAGAGCTCCTCGCGGCCGTGGCCTTCCAGGTCGACGAGCACTTGGGACTGGCCCGTCCACTCGGACAGAGCTTGGGCCAGGGCGGTGAGCAGCACATCGTTGATATGCGCGCGCCAGGCGGTGGGGACCTCTTGCAGCAGTAGCTTCGTCTCCTCGGTGTCGAGGGAGATGGAGACGGCGCGCTCGGATGCGTAGGTGTTGGGCCCGGAGGCGTCGGTGGGCAGCGGGGCCACCTGCTTGCGAGCCTCGTCCAGCCAGAGCGCGGCTTCGTTCCGCAGCGCCTCGGAGTGGGCGTGGGCCTGCAGGCGGCGGGCCCACGCCTGGAAGGAGGTGGTCTTCGCCGGCAACGTCGCCTGGGCACTGTGCTGGAGCTGCTGGTAGGTGGACTCGAGGTCCTCCAGGAGCACGCGCCAAGAGACGGCGTCGACGACGAGGTGGTGGACGGCGAGCAGCAGGCGCTGCTGGCCATCGCCCAGGTGGAAGAGCGCTGCACGCAACAGGGGCGGCTGGGAGAGGTCGAAGCTGGCCTGCAGGCGCGAGGCCTCCGCATCGAGCGCGGCGGATTGTTCGGTGGTAGGAGTGGCGGAGAGGTCCACCTGGAGCAGGTGGACAGATGCCTGTTCAGGGTTGGCGTTGTCCTGCAGCCATGCCCCCTCATGCTGGCGGAAGCTCAGGCGCAGCGCATCGTGGTGGGCCACCACCTGCGCGAGGGCCTTCTCCAATCGAGCTGGCTCCAAGGGCTGGCGCGAGGCCACGAGCACAGACTGGTTGAAGTGGTGGGCGTGCTCCGGGTCGTGCCGCAGCAGGTGGAACTGGATGGGCGTGAGCGGCACAGGGCCGGTGACGGGGCCCTGCTCGCCCAGCGGCTCGGAGGCGGACTTCACCACCTGGGCCAGTTGCGCCACCGTCTGATGCTGGAAGAGCTGGCGGGTGGTGAGGACGAGGCCGGCCTGTCGAGCACGGGCGACGACCTGGAGGCTGATGATGGAGTCACCACCGAGCTCGAAGAAGTTGTCGTGGATGCCGACCTGGGGAGCGCTAAGCACCTTGGACCAGATGTCGCACAGGCGTTGTTCGGTGTCGTTACGAGGCGCGGCGTAAGCGGATTTGAGCTCGGAGCGGGAGAAGTCCGGAGCGGGCAGGGCCTTCCTGTCCACCTTGCCGCTGGAGTTGAGCGGGAGGGCATCCAGGGAGACGAAGGCCGAGGGCACCATGTACTCGGGCAGCTTCTGTCGCAACCAGGTACGCACGGCCTCGGGATTCAACCCTGGGCCCGAGATACCCTCACCCCGTCCCTCTCCCGAGGGGAGAGGGGAAGTGGGCACGAGGTAGGCCACGAGGCGCTTGTGGCCCGGGGTGTCCTCGCGCAGGGCTACGACGGCCTCGCGGACTGAGGGGTGCTGGGCGAGGACGGACTCCACTTCACCCAGCTCGATGCGGAAGCCACGCAGCTTCACCTGGAAGTCGATGCGGCCCAGGTACTCGAGGTTGCCGTCGGCCAGCCAGCGAACCTTGTCACCGGTGCGGTAGAGGCGGGCCCCCGGCTCGGAGGAGAAGGGGTTGGGGATGAAGCGCTCGGCGGTGAGCTCCGGACGGCCGAGGTAGCCGCGAGCAAGGCCGACGCCGCCGATGAAGAGCTCACCGGGCACGCCGACAGGCACCGGTTGCAGGTGCGAGTCGAGCACGTAGGCGCGGACGTTGTGGAAGGGCCGGCCGATGGAGACACGCTGGGCGTCGACCTTGGTATTGACGGTGGCGCAGACGGAGGCCTCGGTGGGGCCGTAGGCGTTGACGAAGCGGCGCCCCGGAGAGAAGCGAGCCACCAGCTCAGGAGAGCAGGCCTCACCGGCGGAGATGAGCGTCTGCACGCCGCGCAGCCCGTCAGGCTCCATTTGGGCGAGGACGGAGGGGGTGAGCTTGAGGGTGGTGATGGACTGCTCCTGCACCAGCTTCAGGAGAGGAGCACCGGGCAGGAGCTCGTCGCGGGAGGCGAGAACGAGGCAGGCGCCGGAGAGCAGAGCGGGGAAGACTTCGGAGACGGAGGCGTCGAAGGCGGAGGAGAAGAACTGAAGGAGGCGGCAGCCGGGCCGCAGGGCCATGAAGTCGAGAGTCTGCAGGGCGGTGTTGCACAGGCCGCGGTGCTGCAGGAGGGTGCCCTTGGGACGGCCGGTGGAGCCGGAGGTGTAGATGACGTAGGCGAGGTTGCCACCGTCTATCTCGACCTCCAGATTCCCGGTGGGCTCGCGCTCCACCTGTTCCCGGTGCTCGTCCACGAGCAGCATCGGTTCGTGCGCTCCCAGCAGTTGCTTCAGCGACGAGCGGGTGATGAGGACCCGGGGGCCCGCATCCGAAGCGATGAACTCCAGGCGCTCGGAAGGGAGCGTGGGATCAAGCGGCAGCCAGGCGCCGCCGGCCTTGAGCGTGGCGAGCATGGCCGCGACGAGGTCGGGCGAGCGCTCCAGGCAGATGGAGACGAGGACGTCGGGGCCGACGCCGAGGCGGCGCAGGTGGTGCGCGAGTTGGTTGGCTCGGGCGTTGAGCTCGCCATAGGTGAGCGTCTCATCGCCGAAGCGCAGAGCGGGTGCGTCCGGAGCGCGGAGGACCTGGGCCTCGAAGAGGCGGTGGACGAGCGGGGACTCGGGTAGGTCGCGCTGGGCCTGGTTCCAATCCACCAGCACCTGCTGGCGCTCGGTCGGAGTGAGCAAGGGCAGCTCGGAGAGGTGGGCCTCCGGTGCGGCCACCACGCCTTCCAGCAGCACCCGCAGGTGTTCGCCCAGTCGCGTGATGGTCGAGGCGTCGAAGAGATCGGTGTTGTAGACGAAGCTGCCCTGGAAGCCGCTCGGAGTCTCGTTGAAGGCCAGCTCGAGCTCGAACTTGGAGACGTTCGTGCCCGTGGCCAGTGGCCGCAGCGCCAGCCCTGGCACGTTCAGCTCGCCCACAGGGGCGTTCTGGAAGGCGAACAGCACCTGGAAGACGGGGGCTCGGCCCAGGTTTCGCTCGGGCTGGAGTTCCTCGACGAGCTTCTCAAAGGGCAAATGCTGGTGGGCGTAGGCGCCGAGGGTGGTCTCCCGCACGCGCCGCAGCAGCTCGCGGAAAGTGGGATTGCCCTCCATTCGAGTGCGCAGCACCAGGGTGTTGACGAAGAATCCGAGCAGCCCTTCGAGCTCCGCCTGATCCCGGCCGGCGATGGGCGAGCCGATGCAGAAGTCCTCCTGGCCCGAGTAGCGCCGCAGCACCACCTGGAAGGCGGACAGCAACAGCATGAAGGGCGTGACCCCCTCGCGCTGGCAGAGGCTCTTGAGGTCCGCGGTCAGTTCCAGCGAGAGTGGCAGGTCGAGCGTGGCCCCGTTGAACGTCTGCTCGGGCGGCCTCGGCCTGTCGGTGGGCAGCTCCAGGACGGGCGCGGCGCCAGCGAGCTGTTGCCGCCAGAAGGAGAGCTGTCGCTCCAACTCCTCGCCTTGCAGCCATTGACGCTGCCAGGTGGCGTAGTCGGCGTACTGCACCGGCAGCTCCGGCAGCGGCGAGGGCTGGTTCGAGGAGAAGGCCTGGTAGAGCGCCGCCACCTCACGCACCAACACGCCCATGGACCAGCCGTCAGAGACGATGTGGTGCATGTTGAGCAGCAGCACATGCTCCTGCTCGTCGAGCTTCAGCAGCGTGGCGCGCAGCAGCGGACCGCGCTCCAGGTCGAAGGGACGCTGAGCTTCCTCGGTGGCCAACCGCAGGGTCTCGGCTTCGCGCCGCACGGCGGGAATCACCGTCAGGTCCACGACCGGCAACCGCTGCTCAGCGGCGGGGGCGATGAGCTGCACTGACTTGTCCGACTCGGTGCGGAACGTGGTGCGCAGGGGCTCGTGACGCCGGAGCAGCTCGTTGAAGACTCGCTCCAACACGGGGGCGTCGAGTACCCCCTGCAGCCGCACGGTCACGGGGACGTTGTAGCGCGCTGTGCCCGGCTCGAGCTGCTCGAGGAACCACAGTCGCTGCTGAGAGAAGGACAGCGGGAGAGACTCCTCGCGAGACACGGGCCGCAGGGGTGGTCGGGCGGGCGCGTTCGTGGCGCGAGAGGTGGACTCGATGACCGTGGCGAGCGCCTGAAGGGTGGTGGCCTCGAAGAGGATGCGAAGGGGAAGCTCCACGCCGAAGGAGGCGCGGATGCGGGAGACGACTTGGGTGGCGAGAAGGGAGTGGCCACCGAGAGACATGAAGTCGTCATGAAGGCCCACCTGATGAACATCCAGGACTTCGCTCCAGATGGAGGCCAGGCGCAGCTCGGTGTCGGTGCGGGGAGAGACGTACTCGGAGGAGGCGGTGCCGGAGCCAGCCGGAGCGGGCAGGGCCTTCCTGTCCACCTTGCCGCTGGTAGTCAGGGGCAGGACCGCCAGGGAGACGAAGGCGGAGGGCACCATATACTCGGGCAGACGCGAGAGCAGGGCGGTGCGGAGGGACTGAGGCTCCACCTGCTCGCCGGCAGAGGGCACGACGTAGGCCACCAGGCGCTTGTCGCCGGGAGAGTCCTCGCGCAGAACCACGACGGACTCGTGAACGCCGGGCTGCTCGCGAAGCACCGACTCCACTTCACCCAGCTCGATGCGGAAGCCGCGCAGCTTCACCTGGAAGTCGATGCGGCCCAGGTACTCCAGCTCGCCGCGAGCGGACCAGCGCACCTTGTCACCGGTGCGGTAGAGGCGCTCGCCGGGTAGAGCGGCGAAGGGGTGGGGAATGAAACGCTCAGCGGTGAGCTCCGGGCGGCCGAGGTAGCCACGAGCCAGGCCGGCACCACCGACATACAGCTCGCCGGGGACGCCAGGGGCCACGGGCTGCAGACGCTCGTCGAGCACGTACACCTGCACGTTGGGCAGGGCGCGGCCGATGGACAGGCGCTCAGCGTCCACCGGACCGGTGATGGTGGCGCAGATGGTGACTTCGGTGGGGCCGTAGGCATTGAGCAGGGTGCGGCCCTGAGACCAGCGGCGGGCCAGCTCGGGAGTACAGGCCTCGCCGGCGGAGATGAGGGTCTCCAGGTTGGGCAGCCCTTGGGGCTCGAGCTGGGCGAGGACTGAGGGAGTGAGCGTCACCGCGGTGATGGACTGCTGCACCAGCAG
This sequence comes from Archangium lansingense, assembly GCF_026626635.1. GTDB lineage: Bacteria > Myxococcota > Myxococcia > Myxococcales > Myxococcaceae > Archangium > Archangium lansingense. Next base: position 9,121,829 of record NZ_JAPNKA010000001.1, on the reverse strand, counting down.
AGAGCGCAGGGGCTCACTGGGAAGTAGTTGCTCCTTGGAGGCCAGGCAGAGGCAGGCACCGGCGACGAGGGAGGAGAACACCTCGCAGACGGAGGCGTCGAAGCTGGTGCTGGCGAACTGGAGGACGCGGCTGTCGGGGCGGTAGCCATGGGCGCGAGCCGCTTGGAGAGCGGTGTTGGCCAGGCCACCGTGGGTGAGGAGGGTGCCCTTGGGACGGCCGGTGGAGCCGGAGGTGTAGATGACGTAGGCGAGGTTGCCGCCATCGAAGGAGAGGTTGAGGTCGTCCTCGGACTCGAGCTCGACGCGCTCCCAGTGCTCGTCGAAGAGGAAGACGAAGCCGCGACGGTCGAGGAGGTGCTCGAGGCAGGAGTGGGTGAGGAGGACGGGGGAGAGAGCATCGGAGGCGATGAAGTCCAGGCGCTCGGAGGGGAGGGAGGGGTCGAGAGAGAGCCAGGCGCCACCGGCTTTGAGGGTGGCGAGCATGGAGACGACGAGCTCGACGGAGCGCTCGAGGCAGAGGGAGACGAGGACCTCAGGGCCGACGCCGAGGCGGCGCAGGTGGCGAGCGAGCTGGTTGGCGCGGGAGTTGAGCTGGGAGTAGGTGAGGAGCTCGTCACCGAAGCGCACGGCGGGAGCGTGGGGAGTGAGGTGAGCATGGGCCTCGATGAGGCGGTGGACGGGCTGCTCGGGCGGGAAGCCCGGGGTGCGGCTCCACTCGCCCAGCACCTGGAGGCGCTCGGCGTCTGAAAGCAGGGTGACGTCGCCTAGGCTAGAGGCCGAGGTCAGGGCCATCAGCGCCGTGCGCCAGTGCTCCAGCAGCCGCTGCATGGCGGCGGGCTCGAAGCGGGGCGACTCGTAGGTCAGGCACAGCCGGAGGGCTGCGCCAGGGTGGACGGCGAGGTTGAGCGGATAGTGGTTGTGATCGATGGCCTGGAGGTCGCTCACCTGGAGCGAGGAGGCCGAGCCCGTAAGAGAGGTGTCGAGAGGGTAGTTCTCGAAGACAAACAGGGAGTCGAAGAGCGAGGTGCCACGGGGCACCTGACTGAAAGCCTGTACCTGGACGAGCGGGGAGTGCTCGTACTGGCGTTGCTCGAGCTGCTGGGTCTGGAGCGACTGGAGCCAGGGCATCAGAGGCGAGGTGCCAGACGGGAGCCGGACGCGGATGGGCAGCGAGTTGATGAAGATACCCACCATGGTGTCGGCGCCGGGCAGCTCGGGAGGCCGGCCCGCGACGGTGTTGCCGAAGACGACGTCCTGCTCGCCGGAGTAGCGCGAGAGGACGAAGCCCCAGGCCGCGAGCGCCAGGGTGTTCAGGGTGAGCTGGTGCTGGCGGGCGAAGGCCTGCAGGGAGGCGGTGGCTTCGGTGGACAGCGTCATCTCGATGGGGTGATACGCGGGCGGCTGACCTCGAGGCGGCGCGGCATGCGTGTCGGCGGGAAGCGGCGTGGGAGCAGAGAAGCCTTCCAGGTAGGAGCGCCAGTAAGCCTCGTCGGAGGACGCGTCACGGCGCGACAGCCAGGAGATGTAGTCGCGGAAGGGGGGCTTGGGGGCGAGCTGTGGGGAGAGGCCCGAGCGGAAGGACTCGTAGAGAGAGAAGACTTCGCCGATGAGCAGGCCAAGGCTCCAGCCATCCACCAGCAGGTGATGGTGGCTCCAGAGGAAGCGAACATGGTCCTCGGCCATACGGATGGCCGTCAGGCGCACCAGCGGTGCACGGCGCAGATCGATGCCGCGCTGCTTGTCCTGGAGGAGCAACTGCTCGAAGCGGGCCTGCTGCTCGGAGGCAGGCAGGGTGCTCCAGTCGAGCTGTTCGAAGGGCAGCTCCACCTGGGAGTGGACCACCTGGAGCGGTGAATCGAGTCCTTCCCAATGGAAGGAGGAGCGGAAGATGGTGTTGCGCTGGAGGCAGGTCTGCCAGGCGCGCAGGAAGGCGGGCAGGTCGAGCGTGGATGTCACCATCCATGAGAGCTGCTCGAAGTAGGCGGAGGAGCTTGGAGTGAGCAGGGCGTGGAAGAGCATGCCCTGCTGGGTGGGGGTGAGGGGGTAGAGGTCCTCGACGTCGGGCCCGGCCTGACGCAGCAGCGTGTCGAGCGATGGCTGGGAGAGGGCCGCGAGAGGGAAGTCACCCGGGGAGAAGCGGCGGGCGTCCTCGGAGGCGCGCAAGGAGATGAGGGCGCGCAGGTGGTGGAGGAAGCGCCCGGCCAGCGACTCGATGGTGGCCGCGTGGTGCAGGTGGGTGCTGTAGCCGAAGGAGAGCTGGAGTCGGCCCTGGAAGACGGAGCCGTTGACCTCCAGCACATGCAGGCGCGAGCCGGAGGGCGCGATACGAAGCCCGGAGGGCTCGGAGGCCAGGGAGAAGAGACGGCTGGCAGCGGCCGTGGCATCGAGCTGTCCCAGGTAGTTGAAGGCCACCTGGGGCGCGGGGAGTGCCTGGAGCTGTTGAGCCACTTCGGGCGGGCCCAGCCACTCGAGCAGGCCGAAGCCAATGCCGTGGTGGGGCAGGCGGCGCAGCGAATCGCGCACGGAGCGCAGGCAGTCGCCAGCCGAGCCGCCGGAAGGCAGCGGCAACAGCACGGGGGTGAATGAGGTGAACCAGCCCACGGTGCGAGAGAGGTCCACGTTGCTGAAGAGCTCCTCGCGGCCGTGGCCCTCCAGGTTGACGAGCGCTTGGGCCTGGCCCGTCCACTCGCGGAGGGCCTGCGCCAGGGCGGTGAGCAATACATCGTTGATGTGCGCGCGCCAGGCGGAGGGAACCTCTTGCAGCAGCAGCCGTGTCTCCTCGGTGTCGAGGGAGACCGAGATGGCACGCTCAGAGTCGTTCGTGTTGAGCCCGGACGTGTCGGTGGGCAGTGGGGCCACCTGCTGACGCGCCTCGTCCATCCAGAGAGGTGCCTCGGCGGCGAGCTCCTCGGAGTGGGCGTGAGCCTGCAGGCGGCGAGCCCAGGACTGGAAGGAGGAGGTCTTCGCCGGCAGGGTCACCACGAAGCTCTGCTGGAGCTGCTGGTAGGCGGACTCGAGATCCTCCAGGAGCACACGCCAGGAGACGGCGTCGACGATGAGGTGGTGGACAGCGAGTAGCAGGCGCTGCTGGCCATCGCCCATGTGGAAGAGCGCCGCGCGCACCAGGGGCGGCTGGGAGAGGTTGAAGCTGGCTTGCAGGCGCGAGGCCTCGGCTTCGAGCGCGGCGGACTGCTCGGAAGCAGGAGTGGAGGAGAGGTCCACCTGGAGCAGGTGGAACGGGGTCTCCTCGGGGCCGGCGTTGTCCTGCAGCCAGGAGCCCTCGTGTTGGCGGAAGCGCAGACGCAGGGCATCGTGGTGGGAGAGCAGGTGCTGGAGAGCCTTCTCCAGCAGGGACGGCTCCAGGGGCTGGCGCGAGGCCACGAACACGGATTGGTTGAAGTGGTGGGCGTGCTCTGGGCCATGCCGCAGCCAGTGGAACTGGACGGGCGTGAGTGGCACGGGGCCGCTGACGGGACCCTGCTCACCCAGCGGCTCGGAGGCGGACTTCACCACCTGGACGAGCTGAGCCACCGTCTGATGCTGGAAGAGGTGCCGTGTGGCGAGAACGAGGCCGGCCCTCCGTGCGCGTGCGACGACCTGGAGGCTGATGATGGAGTCGCCACCCAGCTCGAAGAAGTTGTCGTGGATGCCCACCTGGGGCAGGCCGAGCACCTGGGCCCAGATGTCACACAGGCGCTGCTCCACGTCGTTGCGAGGAGCGGTGTAGGAGGACTTGAGCTCGGAGCGGGAGAAGTCCGGAGCGGGCAGGGCCTTCCTGTCCACCTTGCCGCTGGAGTTGATGGGCAGGGCCTCCAGGGAGACGAAGGCCGAGGGCACCATGTAGTCGGGCAGCTTCTGTCGCAGCCAGGTACGCACGGCCTCGGGATTCAACCCTGGGCCCGAGATACCCTCACCCCGTCCCTCTCCCGAGGGGAGAGGGGAAGTGGGCACGAGGTAGGCCACGAGGCGCTTGTGGCCCGGGGTGTCCTCGCGCAGGGCTACGACGGCCTCGCGGACTGAGGAGTGCTGGACGAGGACGGACTCCACTTCACCCAGCTCGATGCGGAAGCCACGCAGCTTTACCTGGAAGTCGATGCGGCCCAGGTACTCGAGGTTGCCGTCGGCAAGCCAGCGAACCTTGTCACCGGTGCGGTAGAGACGGGCCCCCGGCTCGGAGGAGAAGGGGTTGGGGATGAAGCGCTCGGCGGTGAGCTCCGGACGGCCGAGGTAGCCGCGAGCGAGGCCCACGCCGCCGATGAAGAGCTCACCGGGCACGCCGACAGGCACCGGTTGCAGGTGCGAGTCGAGCACGTAGGCGCGGACGTTGTGGAAGGGCCGGCCGATGGAGACACGCTGGGCGTCGACCTCGGAATTGACGGTGGCGCAGACGGAGGCCTCGGTGGGGCCGTAGGCGTTGACGAAGCGGCGCCCCGGAGAGAAGCGAGCCACCAACTCAGGAGAGCAGGCCTCACCGGCGGAGATGAGAGTCTGGACGCCGCGCAGCCCGTCGGGCTCCATTTGGGCGAGGACGGAGGGGGTGAGCTTGAGGGTGGTGATGGACTGCTCCTGCACCAGCTTCAGGAGAGGAGCACCGGGCAGGAGCTCGTCGCGGGAGGCGAGAACGAGGCAGGCGCCGGAGAGCAGGGAGGGGAAGACCTCGGAGACGGAGGCGTCGAAGGCGGAGGAGAAGAACTGAAGGAGGCGGCAGCCGGGCCGCAGGGCCATGAAGTCGAGAGTCTGCAGGGCGGTGTTGCACAGGCCGCGGTGCTGCAGGAGGGTGCCCTTGGGACGGCCGGTGGAGCCGGAGGTGTAGATGACGTAGGCGAGGTTGGCGCCATCCACGGGGATGTCGAGGTTGTCCTCGGACTCGTGCTCAACGCGGGACCAGTCATCGTCCATGAAGAAGACGAAGCCTCGGCGGTCGAGCAGGTGCTCCAGCGAGGAGTGAGTGAGCAGGACGGGAGCCCAGGCGTCGGAGGCGATGAAGTCCAGGCGCTCGGAGGGGAGCGTGGGATCCAGCGGAAGCCAGGCGCCGCCAGCCTTGAGGGTGGCGAGGATGGCGACGACGAGGTCGAGGGAGCGCTCCAGGCAGATGGAGACGAGGACGTCGGGGCCGACACCGAGGCGGCGCAGGTGGCGCGCGAGCTGGTTGGCGCGGGCGTTGAGCTCTGCGTAGGAGAGCGTCTCATCGCCGAAGCACAAGGCGGGAGCGTCCGGAGTGCGGAGGACCTGGGCTTCAAAGAGGCGGTGGACGAGCGGGGACTCTGGGAGCTCGCGGCGGGACTGGTTCCAGTCGACGAGCACCTGCTGGCGCTCGGCCGGGGTGAGCAGAGGTAGCTCGGAGAGGCGGGCCTCCGGTGCGGCCACCACACCCTCCAGCACCACCCGCAGGTGCTCGGCCATGCGGGAGATGGTGGAGGCGTCGAAGAGATCGGTGTTGTAGGTGAAGTTGCCCTGGAGTCCGTCCGGCCCCTCGGTGAAGGTCAGCTCCAGCTCGAACTTGGGGACGCTCAGTCCCATGTCGAGCGGGCGCAGGGACAGCCCCGGCATGTTCAGCTCCGACATGGGGGCATTCAGGAAGGCGAACAGCACCTGGAAGATGGGAGAGCGGCCCAGGTTCCGCTCGGGCTTGAGTTCCTCCACCAGCTTCTCGAAGGGAAGGTGCTGGTGGGCCAGGCCGCGAACCGTGGTCTCCTTCACGCGCTTCAACAGCTCACGGAAGGTGGGGTTTCCCTCCAGGCGGGCGCGCAGGGCCAGGGTGTTGACGAAGAATCCGATGAGCCCCTCGATCTCCGCCTGATCTCGGCCGGCGAGCGTCGAGCCGACGCAGAAGTCCTCCTGCCCCGAGTAGCGGTGCAGCACCACCTGGAAGGAGGCCAGCAGCGCCATGAATGGCGTGACGCCTTCACGCTGGCACAGCGCCTTGATGGATTCGGTGAGCTGCTTCGTCAGCGGCATGGATACAGCCGCACCGTGGAACGTCTGCTCGGGAGGCCGTGGCTTGTCGGTGGGCAGCTCCAGTGCCGGCGATACTCCGGCGAGCTGCTCCCGCCAGTAGGAGAGCTGGCGCTCCAGCTCCTTTCCCTGCAGCCACTGGCGCAGCCACACCGCGTAGTCAGCGTACTGCAAAGACAGCTCGGGCAGAGGCGAGGGCTGTCCTTGGGAGAAGGCCGCGTAGATCAGCCCCATCTCCCGCACCAGCACGCCCATGGACCAGCCATCGGAGACGATGTGGTGCATGTTGAGCGCCAACACATGCTCCTGCTCGCCAAGCTTCAGCAGCGTGGCACGCAGCAGTGGCCCGCGTTCCAGGTCGAAGGGGCGCAGCGCCTCCTCGGTGGCCAGGCGCAGGGCCTCGGCCTCTCGCCGCTCAGCGGGCAGCACCGTCAGGTCCACCACCGGCAGCCGCAGCCCCGCCGTGGGCGCGATGACCTGTACCGAGGCGTCTCCCTCCATTCGGAAGGTGGTGCGCAGGGTCTCATGGCGCCGCTGCAGCTCGTTGAAGACACGCTCCAACAATTGCGCGTCGAGCCAGCCTTGTAGCCGCACCGCCACGGGCAGGTTGTAGCGCGTGGTGCCCGGCTCGAGCTGCTCCAGAAACCACAGCCGCTGCTGTGCGAACGACAGGGGCTGGGGCGCGTCCTCCCTCGGCCGCCGCTCGATGGGCGGCAGCCCGGAGACTTGGGGCGTGCGTGCTCCCTTGGCTTGGAGCTGCTTGAGCAGCAGGTCGCGCTTTTCAGGGGAGAGGTTCGCCAGACGCTTGAGGATGTCGCTCATGGGCACGGGCTTCGAAAAGAGAGGAGACGGATGCTCACGCCGCTGCGGGCACGGGATGGAGCGTGGCCAGCACACCGTTGCGCGGGCGATGGGTGGAGCCGGACATGATGACGAGCTCGTACCCAGGTGCCAGGCGGAGCTGGTAGTGCTGCAGCAGTGTGGCGAGCGCTGTCGTGAGGAGGGTCAGCGTGTAGCCGTTGCCCACGCATTGCCTCTGTCCAGCGCCGAAGGGCAGGTAGGCGTAGCGGTGCCGGCCTTCCTTGCGCTCGGGGAGGAAGCGCTCGGGGATGAAGCGCTCGGGCTCCTCCCAGAAATCGCGATGCCGGTGCAGGATGTAGGGCGAGATGATCACCTTGGTGTCCGGGGTGATGGTCCAGCTTCCGAGCTGATCCTCCTTCGCCGCCCGGCGCACGAACTGCCACGCGGGAGGGCGGAGGCGCAGCGTCTCCTCCACCACCGCACGCGTGTAATGCAGGGCCTGGAGGCTCTCGGCCGTGAGGGGATTTCCTCCCAGGACGGTGGCCAGCTCTTCGCGGATGCGCTGCTGCACCTCGGGGTGGTTCGCCACCTCGTAGCAGATCCACGTGAGTGCCACGGACGTGGACTCATGCCCGCCGACATAGAGGGACACCAACTCGTCGCGCACCTCGGTGTCCGTCATCGCCACGCCCTGCGTGTCCCGTGCTTCTATCAGCATCGTCAGCACGTCCTCCCTGGGCGTGGAGGACTGGCGGCGCTCGGCGATGAGGCCGTAGAACACGGTGTTGATGTCCTCGACGGCCTTCATGAAGCGCTTGAACCGGGACCGGTACAGGCGAAGCATCCCCCCCAAGGCCTCCAGCAGTGAGTCGTGGGGGCTGTGGATCTCCTGCGAGAAGTAATTGATCGTCTCACGGAGCAGGGGCTGGCTCTCGTAGATGTCCTTCGAGAAGATCGAGGTGCCGAGCATGCTGATGACCAGACGGCGCATCTGGTTCAGCAGCTCCACCGGCTCACCGGTGCTGGCGAGCGGCGCCAAGCGCTCAACCGCGCGCTGGGCGTCCTGCACCATCCCCTCCACCATCCGGGCCAGCCGCGGGCGATGAAACGCGGGCTGCACCATGCGCCGCTGGCGGAGCCAGAAGTCACCCTTGCTGGCGAACAGCCCCCTGCCCAGCATTGGATCCGGCCCATCGCCCATCATGGAGAGGTAGTTGGTGGCGTTGTCCGCCAACACGCGTTGCGCATGGTCCGGATGCGACAGCAGCCAGGTCGGGCCATGGTGTTGGTGGAAGAAGACGATGTCGCCGTGCTTCTGCTGGCCTCGGACCAGCAGCCCCAGCGGGTTCTTCAACTGCTGGATGCCGGTGCCCAGGAGCCAATGGCGCTTGGGCCCTGGGGGTAGGGCGGAATTCTTTGGAGACGTCATGGCGTATCCCTCACTCTTGGGGCTCTGGCTCGTCGGGGGATGGGGACTCGGAGGCCAGCAGTTTCTGGACCTCCAGATCGTCCAGTTGGTCGAGCTGATCCATCATTGATTCGAGCTCCGACAGATCTACCTGGGCCGTGAGCCGCAGGATGTTCAGGGAGAGCGCGGCCACGGTGGGAGCTTCGAAGAAGTCCTGTACGGGGAGCTCGACGCTGAAGGCGGAGCGGATGCGAGCGATGGCCTGGGTGGCGAGCAGAGAGTGGCCACCGAGCTCGAAGAAGTTGTCGTGGATGCCCACGCGCTCGAGCTGCAGCACCTCACTCCAGATGGAGGCGAGCTGCTGCTCGGTGTGATTGCGAGGAGCGATGTACCCGGCGTCGGGCGCGAGTGCGGAGCCAGGAGGAGGCAGGGCGCTCCTGTCCACCTTGCCATTGGAGGTGAGGGGCAAGGACTCCAGGGAGACGAAGGCCGAGGGCACCATGTACTCGGGCAGCTTCCGCAGCAGCCAGGTGCGCAGCTCCTCGGGCTTCAACCCGGGGAGCGAGATACCCTCACCCCGTCCCTCTCCCGGAGGGAGAGGGGAATTGGAGGCAGTGGGCACCACGTAGGCCACCAAGCGCTTGTCGCCCGGGGAGTCCTCGCGCACCAGGACGAGGGCCTGGTGCACCTGGGGGTGAAGCTCCAGGGAGGCTTCGATTTCACCCAGCTCGATGCGGAAGCCGCGCAGCTTCACCTGGAAGTCGATGCGGCCCAGGTAGTCGAGGTTGCCGTCGGGCAGCCAGCGGGCCTTGTCGCCAGTGCGGTAGAGGCGAGCGCCGGGCGTAGAGGTGAAGGGGTCGGGGAGGAAGCGCTCTGCGGTGAGCTCCGGACGGCCGAGGTAGCCGCGGCCCACCTGGACACCGCCGATGAAGAGCTCACCGGGTACTCCGACGGGAACCGGCCGCAGGTGAGAGTCGAGGAGGTAGAGGCGGGTGTTGGAGATGGGGCGGCCGATGGAGACAGCACCGGCGGCGGCATCATGGGCGGAGACGGTGTGGACGCAGCAGCCGACAACCGTCTCGGTGGGGCCGTACTCATTCACCAGTTGGGTGAGGGGAGCATGCGTGCGCCAGAAGGCGAGCGTGTCGGCGGTAAGGGCCTCGCCGCCGATGATGAATGAGCGAGTGAGGCCAGCGGCCTTGTCGGCAGGAATCTGTTGTTGGAGCAGGCGCAGGTGGCTGGGGGTGAGCTTGACGAGGCTGAAGTTGTCGCCGCGCAGCAGGGCCTGGGAGAGGCCCTCGAAGCCCTGGGAGTCAGGGACGAGGAGGACAGGGCGGCCCACCATGAGGGGGGCCAGGAGGCTGGTGACGGTGAGGTCGAAGGAGAGGGAGGAGTGGACGGGAGAGCCGTTGCCTTGGGCAATGGAGTAGGCCTGGGTGCACCAGAGCAGGTAGTTGACGACGCCGCGGTGCTCCAACATGGCGCCCTTGGGGCGGCCGGTGGAGCCAGAGGTGTAGATGACGTAGGCGAGGTTGTCGGGGAGCACGCGCACGTTGGGGGAGTGCGAGGGCTGAGAGGAGATGGAGTCCCAATCGGAGTCCAGGCAGACGAGGAACTCGCTCTGGACGGGAAGCTCGTCGGCGAGGTGTTGCTGGGTGAGGAGGATGGGAGTGAGCGAGTCGCGAAGCATGAAGGCCAGGCGCTCGGAGGGGTAGGAGGGGTCGAGGGGGACGTAGGCGGCGCCAGCCTTGAGGACGCCGAGGAGGCCGACAACCATCTCCAGGGAGCGCTCGAGGCACAGGCCGACGCGAACGTCAGGGCCGACGCCGAGGGAGAGCAGGTGGTGTGCGAGCTGGTTGGAGCGCTCGTCGAGCTGACGGAAGGAGAGGCGCTGGTCGCCGAAAGAGACGGCGAGGGTGTCTGGAGTGAGTCGGGCCTGAGACTCAAAGAGGTGGTGGACGCAGGTGTCGGCGGGGAGGGGAGCGTGAGTGTCGTTCCAGTCGACAAGGAGTAGCTGGCGTTCGGCCTCAGTGAGAAGGGGAATGGAGGAGAGGCGGGAGTCGGGGTTGGAGACGGCCGCTTCCAGCAGCACCTGCAGGTGCTCCATGAGACGGGAGATGGTGCTGGGCTCGAAGAGGTCGGTGCTGAAGTCGCAGACGAAGGAGAGGCCAGAGGGAGTCTCGTCAACGAAGAGGGTGAGGTCGAACTTGGCGGCGCCAGTGGCACTCTGCGCGCTGCGGAAGGTGAGGCCAGGCAGGCGCAGCTCGGGAGCCGGAGCGTTCTGCAGGACGAGCTTCACCTGGAAGAGGGGAGCGTGAGAGAGGCTGCGCTCGGGGTTGAGCACGCGCACCAGCTCCTCGAAGGGGACGTCCTGGTGTGCGTAGGCGCCGAGGGCCACCTTGCGGGTGCGGCCGAGCAGCTCGCGGAAGGAGGGGTCACCGGAGAGGTCGCCGCGCATGACGAGCTGGTTGACGAAGAAGCCGATGAGGCCCTCGGTGTCGGCATGGGTACGGCCGGCGATGTCGGTGCCGACGAGGACGTCTGTCTGGCCAGAGTAGCGAGAGAGCAGCGTCTGGAAGGTGGCCAGCAGGGCCATGAAGGACGTAACGCCCTCGCGCTGGCAGAGCGACTCGAGCGCCTTGGAGAGCGTACTCGGCATGAGCCGGGAGACACTTGCACCGCTGTAGGAAGGTACGGCGGGCCGAGGCTTGTCGGTGGGCAGCTCCAGCAATTGGGGCGCGTGGGCGAGCTGCTGGCTCCAGTAGGAGAGCTGGGCCTCCAGCGCTTCGCCCTGGAGCCAGTTGCGCTGCCAGGCGGCGTAGTCGGCGTACTGGAGGGGAAGCTCGGGCAGGGGCGAGGGCAGACCCTGGGAGAAGGCCTGGTAGAGAGCGGCCACCTCGCGCACCAGCACGCTCATGGACCAACCATCGGAGATGATGTGGTGCATGTTGAGCAGCAGGACGTGCTCGGTGTCGGCCAGCTTGAGCAGCAGGGCGCGCAGCAGTGGCCCTCGGGCGAGGGAGAAGGGACGACGGCACTCCTCTTCCACCCGCCGACGGGCCTCGGCCTCTCGCTCATGAGCGGGCAGGGCGCTGAGGTCGGCGCGCTCCAGCACCATGGGCGAGGGCGGAGCAATCACCTGGAGGGGCTGGCCAGACTCGGAGGGGAAGGAGGTGCGCAGGGCCTCATGGCGGCGCACCAGCTCGGAGAAGCTCTTCTCCAGCGCGGCCGTGTCCAGCGTGCCCTCCAGCCGCAGGGGCGCCGGCAGGTTGTACAGAGGGCTGTCGGGGATGAGCTGATCGAGGAACCACAACCGCTGCTGAGCGAAGGACAGAGGCAGGGGCTGCTGGCGCGACACGGGCTGTAGCGGGGGAGGGGCGAGCGCTGGCGTGGAGCCGGTGCTGGCGTCGATGCCACGGGCGAGCGCCTCGAGGGTGGGGGCCTCGAAGAGGGCGCGCAGGGGCAGTTCCACCCCGAACACGGAGCGGATACGGGCGACGACCTGGGTGGCCAGCAGCGAGTGGCCGCCGAGCTCGAAGAAGTTGTCGTGGAGGCCCACGCGCTCGACGCGCAGCACCTCGCTCCAGACGGAGGCGAGCCGCTGCTCCGTCTCATTGCGAGGAGCGACGTACTCGGCGGTGGCCATGAGCGCCCCGTCCGGAGCGGGCAGGGCCTTCCTGTCCACCTTGCCATTGGCGGTGAGGGGCAGCGCTTCCATGAAGACGAAGGCCGCGGGCACCATGTACTCGGGCAGCCGCTGCTGGAGGAAGTCGCGCAGGGCGGTGACGGAGGGCGGCTGCCCGGCGGAGTCTGGCACCACATAGGCCACCAGGCGCTTGTCGCCGGGGGAGTCTTCGCGCACCACCACCACGGCCTGACGCACCTGGGCCTGCTGTTGCAGCGCGGTCTCAATCTCGCCGAGCTCGATGCGGTAGCCGCGCACCTTCACCTGGAAGTCGATGCGGCCCAGGAACTCGAGCGAGCCGTCGGCGCGGCGGCGCACCCGGTCTCCCGTGCGGTAGAGCCGGGCACCGGGCGTGGCACTGAACGGGTCCGGTACGAAGCGCTCGGCGGTAAGGTCTGGGCGGCCGAGGTAGCCACGCACCACTCCCTCGCCGCCGATGAAGAGCTCTCCGGAGATGCCGAGGGGCACCGGCTGCATGCGCTCATCCAGCACGTACAGCTGGGTATTGGCGATGGGCGTGCCCAGGGGGACGGGGCCGTCGAGCTGAGCGGGCACGCAGTGGGTGGAGGACCAGACGGTGGTCTCCGTAGGCCCGTACATGTTGAGCAGGGAGGGCACGCGCTGGCGCAGTTCGCGCGCCAGCTCGGCGGACATGGCCTCGCCGCCCACGAGCATCTGTTGGAGCGAGCGCAGGGCCTCGGAGGAAGAGGCCTCGAGCAGGAGGGCTCGCGCCATGGAGGGCGTGCACTGGAGGTGGGTGACGGAGTGCTGGCGCACGGCCTTGGCCAGCCAGCCGGTGCCCAGGGTGTTGGACGGGAGCACGACGGAGAAGCCGCGCGAGAGCGTCCACTGCAACTCCAGGACGGAGATGTCGAAGGAGAGGCTGGTGACGGCCAGCCACACACCGCGCTCGGGCCTGTGCAGGCTCGCCTCCATGGCGGTGAAGAAATTGGCCACGGTGCGGTGGGGCACCTGGACGCCCTTGGGACGGCCGGTGGAGCCCGAGGTGAAGATGACGTAGGCGAGGTTGTCCGGGCTGGCCAGAGGCGCGGGCGCGTGCGTGGGCTGGCCGCGCAGCACCTCGTCATCGAGGTCCAGGGACACCACGGAGGCACCGTGCTCCTGCGGGAGGCGCGGCAGCAGGGCGGGCTGGGCCAGGAGCACGGCGGGACGGGCATCCTCCATCACCCAGCCCAGGCGCTCGCGAGGGTAGGAGGGGTCGAGGGGCACGTAGGCGCCGCCGGCCTTGAGGATGGCGAAGAGGCCCACCACCATCTCCAGGGAGCGCTCGGAGCACAGGCCCACGCGGACCTCGGGCCCGACACCCAGGTGGCGCAAGCGCCAGGCGAGTTGGTTGGCGCGTTCGTTCAGCTCGCGGTAGGTCAGCCAGGAGCCCTCGAAGCCCAGGGCGGGCGCATCCGGCGTGCGCAGCGCCTGGGACTCGAAGAGGTGGTGGATGCAGGTGTCCACCGGCAGGGGTACGTGAGTGTCGTTCCACTCGCGCAACACCTGGTGCCGCTCGGCCTCGGTGAGCAAGGGCAGCGAGGACAGGCGCAGGTCGGGATTGGCGATGGCCGCCTCCAGCAACACCTGCAGGTGCTCCATGAGACGGGCCAGGGTACTGGCCTCGTACAGGTCCGTACTGTAGTCACACAGCAAGGCCAGGCCCTGCTCGGTCTCGTTGACGTAGAGCGTGAGATCGAACCTCGCCGCGCTCGTGGTGTTCTCCTCGGCTCGCAGGGTGAGGCCGGGCAGCCGGAGCTCGGGAGCGGGGGTGTTCTGCAGGGCGAGCTTCACCTGGAAGATGGGCGCATGGGCGAGGCTGCGCTCGGGGTTGAGCACACGCACCAGCTCCTCGAAGGGGATGTCCTGGTGGGCGTAGGCGCCGAGGGCCACCTTGCGGGTGCGGCCGAGCAGCTCGCGGAAGGTGGGGTTGCCGGAGAGGTCCCCGCGCATGGCGAGCTGGTTGACGAAGAAGCCGATGAGGCCCTCGGTGTCGGCGTGGGTGCGGCCGGCGATGTCGGTGCCCACCACGATGTCCGTCTGGCCGGAGTAGCGCGAGAGCAGGACCTGGAAGGCGGCCAGCAGGGCCATGAAGGAGGTGACACCCTCGCGCTGGCAGAGCGACTCGAGCGACTGGGAGAGTGCACGAGGCATGAGCCGGGAGAGGTTGGCCCCGCGGTAGGAAGGCACGGTGGGACGGGGCTTGTCGGTGGGCAGCTCCAGCAACCGGGGTACATGGGCGAGCTGCTGGCGCCAGTAGGAGAGCTGAGCCTCGAGCGTCTCGCCCTGGAGCCACTGGCGCTGCCAGGCGGCGTAGTCGGCGTACTGGAGGGGAAGCTCGGGCAGAGGTGAGGGCTTGCCCTGGGAGAAGGCCTCGTAGAGGGCGGCCACCTCACGCACCAGCACGCCCATGGACCAGCCATCGGAGATGATGTGGTGCAGGTTGAGCAGCAGCACGTGCTCGGTGTCCGACAGCTTCAGCAACAGGGCTCGCAGCAGCGGGCCGCGGGCCAGGGAGAAGGGCCGGCGGCACTCCTCCTCGAGGAGACGGTGGGCCCCGGCCTCACGCTCGTGCGTGGGCAGGGCACTGAGGTCAGCGCGCTCCAGCGCCAGGGGCGAGGGCGGAGCAATCACCTGGAGGGGCTGACCGGCTTCAGAGGCGAAGGTGGTGCGCAGTGCCTCGTGGCGGCGTACCAGCTCGGAGAGGCTGTGCTCCAACGCGGCCGTGTCCAGCGTGCCTTCCAGCCGCAGCGCAGAGGGCACGTTGTAGATCGCGCTGTCGGGGATGAGCTGATCGAGGAACCACAGCCGCTGCTGGGCGAAGGACAGGGGCAGGGGTTGCTCGCGCGACACGGGCCGCAAGGGCGGCAGGGTGGGCGTGGTACGGGTGGTGGCGTCGATGACACGGGCGAGCGCCTCGACGGTGGGAGCTTCGAAGAAGTCCTGTACGGGGAGCTCGACGCTGAAGGCGGAGCGGATGCGAGCAATGGCCTGGGTGGCAAGCAGAGAGTGGCCACCGAGCTCGAAGAAGTTGTCGTGAATGCCCACGCGCTCGAGCTGCAGCACCTCACTCCAGATGGAGGCGAGCTGCTGCTCGGTCTGGTTGCGAGGGGCGATGTACCCGGCGTCGGGCGTGAGTGCGGAGCCAGGAGGAGGCAGGGCGCTCCTGTCCACCTTGCCATTGGAGGTGAGGGGCAAGGACTCCAGGGAGACGAAGGCAGAGGGCACCATGTACTCGGGCAGCTTCCGCAGCAGCCAGGTGCGCAGCTCCTCGGGCTTCAACCCGGGGAGCGAGATACCCTCACCCCGTCCCTCTCCCGGAGGGAGAGGGGAAGTGGAGGCGGTGGGCACCACGTAGGCCACCAGACGCTTGTCACCGGGGGAGTCCTCGCGCACCAGGACGAGGGCCTGGAGCACCTGGGGGTGAAGCTCCAGGGAGGCTTCGATTTCGCCCAGCTCGATGCGGAAGCCGCGCAGCTTCACCTGGAAGTCGATGCGGCCCAGGTAGTCGAGGTTGCCGTCGGGCAGCCAGCGAGCCTTGTCACCGGTGCGGTAGAGGCGGGCACCGGGCGTGGAGGAGAAGGGGTCGGGGAGGAAGCGCTCGGCGGTGAGCTCCGGACGGCCGAGGTAACCGCGGCCCACCTGGACACCGCCGATGAAGAGCTCACCCGGGACACCTACGGGCACCGGCTGCAGGTGAGAGTCGAGGAGGTAGAGGCGGGTGTTGGAGATGGGGCGGCCGATGGAGACAGCACCGGCGGCGGCATCATGGGCGGAGACGGTGTGGACGCAGCAGCCGACAACCGTCTCGGTGGGGCCGTACTCATTCACCAGCTGAGTGAGGGGAGCATGCGTGCGCCAGAAGGCGAGCATGTCGGAGGTGAGGGCCTCGCCGCCGATGATGAAGGAGCGGGTGAGGCCAGCGGCCTTGTCGGAGGGAAGCTGCTGCTGGAGCAGACGCAGGTGGCTGGGGGTGAGCTTGACGAGGCTGAAGTTGTCGCCGCTGAGCAGAGCCTGGGAGAGGCCCTCGAAGCCCTGGGAGTCAGGGACGAGGAGGACAGGGCGGCCCACCATGAGAGGGGCCAGGAGGCTGGTGACGGTGAGGTCGAAGGAGAGGGAGGAGTGGACGGGAGAGCCGTTGCCCTGGGCAATGGAGTAGGCCTGGGTGCACCAGAGCAGGTAGTTGACGACGCCGCGGTGCTCCAACATGGCGCCCTTGGGGCGGCCGGTGGAGCCAGAGGTGTAGATGACGTAGGCGAGGTTGTCGGGGAGCACGCGCACGTTGGGGGAGTGCGAGGGCTGAGAGGAGATGGAGTCCCAATCGGAGTCCAGGCAGACGAGGAACTCGCTCTGGACGGGAAGCTCGTCGGCGAGGTGTTGCTGGGTGAGGAGGATGGGAGTGAGCGAGTCGCGAAGCATGAAGGCCAGGCGCTCGGAGGGGTAGGAGGGGTCGAGGGGGACGTAGGCGGCGCCAGCCTTGAGGACGCCGAGGAGGCCGACAACCATCTCCAGGGAGCGCTCGAGGCACAGGCCGACGCGAACGTCAGGGCCGACGCCGAGGGAGAGCAGGTGGTGTGCGAGCTGGTTGGAGCGCTCGTCGAGCTGACGGAAGGAGAGGCGCTGGTCGCCGAAAGAGACGGCGAGGGTGTCTGGAGTGAGTCGGGCCTGAGACTCAAAGAGGTGGTGGACGCAGGTGTCGGCGGGGAGGGGAGCGTGAGTGTCGTTCCAGTCGACAAGGAGTAGCTGGCGTTCGGCCTCAGTGAGAAGGGGAAGGGAGGAGAGGCGGGAGTCGGGGTTGGAGACGGCCGCTTCCAGCAGCACCTGCAGGTGCTCCATGAGACGGGAGATGGTGCTGGGCTCGAAGAGGTCGGTGCTGAAGTCGCAGACGAAGGAGAGGCCAGAGGGAGTCTCGTCAACGAAGAGGGTGAGGTCGAACTTGGCGGCGCCAGTGGCACTCTGCGCGCTGCGGAAGGTGAGGCCAGGCAGGCGCAGCTCTGGAGCCGGAGCGTTCTGCAGGACGAGCTTCACCTGGAAGAGAGGAGCGTGAGAGAGGCTGCGCTCGGGGTTGAGCACACGCACCAGCTCCTCGAAGGGGACGTCCTGGTGGGCGTAGGCGCCGAGGGCCACCTGGCGGGTGCGGCTGAGCAGCTCGCGGAAGGTGGGGTTGCCGGAGAGGTCCCCGCGCATGACGAGCTGGTTGACGAAGAAGCCGATGAGGCCCTCGGTGTCGGCATGGGTGCGGCCGGCGATGTCGGTGCCGACGAGGACGTCTGTCTGGCCGGAGTAGCGAGAGAGCAGCGTCTGGAAGGTGGCCAGCAGGGCCATGAAGGACGTGACGCCCTCGCGCTGGCAGAGTGCTTCGAGCGCCTTGGAGAGTGCACGAGGCATGACCCGAGAGAGGAGGGAGCCGCGATAGGACGGCACGGCGGGCCGGGGCTTGTCGGTGGGCAGCTCCAGCAACTGGGGCGCGTGGGCGAGCTGTTGGCGCCAGTAGGAGAGCTGCGCTTCCAGCGCCTCACCCTGGAGCCACTGGCGCTGCCAGGCGGCGTAGTCAGCGTACTGGAGGGGAAGCTCGGGCAGAGGCGAGGGCAGGCCCTGGGAGAAGGCCTGGTAGAGGGCGGCCACCTCGCGCACCAGCACGCTCATGGACCAACCATCGGAGATGATGTGGTGCATGTTGAGCAGTAGCACGTGCTCGGTGTCGGTCAGCTTGAGCAGCAGGGCGCGCAGCAGCGGACCGCGGGCAAGGGAGAAGGGCCGGCGGCACTCTTCCTCTACCCGTCGACGGGCTTCGGTTTCCCGCTCGGCGGCGGACAGGGCGCTGAGGTCGGCGCGCTCCAGAGCCATGGGCGAGGGCGGCGCAATCACCTGGAGGGGCTGGCCGGACTCGGATGGGAAAGAGGTGCGTAGGGCCTCGTGGCGGCGCACCAGCTCGGAGAGGCTCTTCTCCAGCGCGGCCGTGTCCAACGTGCCTTCCAGCCGCAGCGCGGCGGGCATGTTGTACAGCGCGCTATCGGGGATGAGCTGATCGAGGAACCACAGCCGCTGCTGTGCGAAGGACAGGGGCAGGGGCTGCTGGCGCGACACGGGCCGCAGGGGCGGCAGGGTGGGCGTGGTGCGGGTGGAGGCCGCGATGGTGCTGGCGAGCGCCTCGAGGGTGGGGGCCTCGAAGAGGGCGCGCAGGGGCAACTCCACACCGAACGCGGAGCGGATGCGGGAGACGACCTGGGTGGCCAGCAGCGAGTGGCCGCCGAGCTCGAAGAAGTTGTCGTGGAGGCCCACGCGCTCAACGCGCAGCACTTCGCCCCAAACAGAGGCAAGCTGCTGTTCCGTTTCGCTGCGAGGAGCGACGTAGTCAGCGGCGGACGCGAGCGCTCCGTCCGGAGCGGGCAGGGCCTTGCGATCGACCTTGGCGTTTGAAGTGAGCGGCAGCGCCTCGATGTGAACGAGGGCCGAGGGCAGCATGAACTCGGGCAGCCGCTGCTGGAGGAAGGCACGCAGGGTGGATGCGTCGAGTTGCTTGGACTCGGAGGTGAAATAGGCCACCAGGCGCTTGTCGCCGGGCACGTCCTCGCGGATGAGGGCAACGGCCTCGCGCACGGAGGGATGTGCCAGCAGGGCGGACTCCACCTCGGCCAGTTCGATGCGGTAGCCACGCACCTTCACCTGGTTGTCGATGCGGCCGAGAAACTCAAGGGCACCGTCAGGGCGCCAGCGGGCCAGGTCGCCCGTGCAGTAGAGGCGGGTGCCAGGGGCTCCGAAGGGATTGGGGAGGAAGCGCTCGGCGGTGAGCTCAGGGCGGGAGAGGTAGCCGCGAGCCAGTCCGTCGCCACCGATGAAGAGCTCGCCTGGAACGCCAGCGGGCACGGGCTGGAAAGCAGCATCCAGCAGGTACACCTGGGTGTTGGCGATGGGGGAACCGATAGGGACGGCCGAGCCCACCTGCTCGGGCCGAGACATGCGGAAGCAGGAGGTGAAAAGGGTGCTCTCAGTAGGGCCGTAGCAGGCGGTGACGGGAATGCCGAGAGACTCCAGGACGCGGCGCACGTGGGGAGCGGAGACGACGTCACCACCGGTGAGCAGCTGGCGCAGGCCGCGCAGGCACTCGGGCTTGTGCTCCACCACCTGGGAGAAGAGGCCCGCGGTGAGGTGGAGAGTCGTCACCTGATGCTTGGTGAGTACCTGGGAGAGCAGCTCCAGGTCGCTGGGAGACTGAGGCGGGAAGACGACGAGACGGCCGCCAAAGAGGAGGGGGCCCCAGAGCTCCAGGGTGGATGCGTCGAAGGAGATGGGGGCGATGAGGAGGAAGGTCTCCTCGGGGCCGAGGTTGGCGTAGTGGATGCCGTGGAAGAGGCGAAGGACGGAGCGGTGCTCAATAGCAACGCCCTTGGGACGGCCGGTGGTGCCCGAGGTGAAGTCGACGTAGGCGAGGTTGCGGGAGGTGACGCCAGAGGCGGGAGCGGAGGAGGACAGCCCTGCGAGGTTCACCTCATCGACGAGCAGCGTGGAGATGGGGGCAGGAAGGGAAAGCTGGGGGAGGAGGGCGCGCGAGGTGAGCAGGAGGAGAGGCGGAGCATCCTCGAGCATGAAGGCCAGGCGCTGAGCGGGATAGGAGGCGTCCAGCGGGAGGTAGGCGCCACCGGCCTTGAGGATGGCCAGCAGGGAGACGATGAGCTCCAGCGAGCGCTCTAGACACAGCGCCACCAGCACATCGGGGCCGACGCCGTGTGCGCGCAGCAGGCGGGCGAGCTGGTTGGAGCGGGCCTCGAGCTGGCGATAGGTGAGGCGCTGGTCGCCGAACTCGACGGCGATGGCATCGGGGCGGAGGGCCACCTGCTGTTCGAAGAGGTGGTGGATGCAGGCCTCGGCCGGGAAGTCGGCGGAGGTGTCGTTCCACTGCACGAGCACCTGATGGCGCTCGGCTTCAGAGAGCAGGGAGACCTCATCCACGCGAGAGGCGGAGGCCAGGGAGAGCAGGGCCGAGCGCCAGTGCTCCAGCAGCCGCTGCATGGAAGCGGGCTCGAAGCGGGGCGAGTCGTAGACAGCGCGCAGGCGGAGGGCGGCGCCGGGCAGGACGGAGAGCGTGAGCGGATAGTTGGTGCGCTCGAAGCCTTGGATGTCGCGGACCTGGATGGACGAGGCCAGGAGCGAGGCATCGAGAGGGTAGTTCTCGAAGACGAGCAGGGAGTCGAAGAGCGGCGTGCCGCGGGGCGCCTGGCTGAAGGCCTGGACCTGGACGAGTGGAGAGGGCTCGTACTGGCGCTGCTCGAGCTGCTGGGCCTGGAGCGACTGGAGCCAGGGCACCAGCGGCGAGGTGCTGGACGGGAGCTGGACGCGGATGGGCAGGGAGTTGATGAAGACACCCACCATGGCGTCGGAGCCGGGCAGCTCGGGCGGCCGGCCTGCGACAGTGTTGCCGAAGACGACATCCTGCTCGCCGGAGTAGCGAGAGAGCACGAGGCCCCATGCCGCGAGGGCCAGGGTGTGCAGGGTGAGCTGGTGCTGGCGGGCGAAGGCCTGCAGGGAGGCGGTGGCCTCGGGCGACAGACTTAGCTCGAGGGTGGGTTGCGTCGGCTGCTGACCCTGTGCAGGTGCGGCGTGTGTGTCGGCGGGCAGGGGCGTGGAGGAGGAGAAGCCCTCCAGGTAGGAACGCCAGTAAGCCTCGTCACCGGAGGCATCGCGGCGCGACAGCCAGGCGATGTAGTCGCGGAAGGACGGCCTGGAGGGGAGCTGCGGCGCGGGCCCTGCCCGGAAGGCGTCGTAGAGGGAGAAGACCTCCTTCATGAGGAGGCCCAGGCTCCAGCCATCCACCAGCAGGTGGTGGTGGCTCCAGAGGAAGCGCAGGGAGCCATCTGCCAGGCGCACCGCCGTCAGGCGCATGAGAGGCGCGCGGCGCAGGTCAAAGCCGAGCTGACGTTGCTCGCGCAGGAGTTGCTCGAAGCGGCCCTGCTGCTCCGTGATGGGCAGCGTGCTCCAGTCGAGCAGCTCGAAGGGCAGCTCGACGCGGGAGTGGACCACCTGGAGCGGTGAATCGAGCCCCTCCCAGTGGAAGGAGGAGCGGAGGAGGGGGTGGAGCTGGAGGCAGGCGTCCCAGGCTCGTAGGAAGGCGGGCAGGTCGAGCGCGGACGTCACCGTCCAGGAGAGCTGCTCGAAGTAGGTGGAGGATTCGGGGGAGAGCAGGGAGTGGAAGAGCATGCCCTGCTGGGTGGGGGACAGCGGGTAGAGGTCCTCGACATCAGACCCGGCATGACGCAGCAGCGCGTCGAGCGACGGCTGGGCGAGCGAGGCGAGAGGGAAGTCACCCGGGGAGAAGCGGCGGGCGTCCTCGGAGGTGCGCAGGGAGATGAGTGCGCGCAGGTGGTGGAGGAAGCGCCCGGCCAGCGACTCGATGGTGGCCGCGTGGTGCAGGTGGGCGCTGTAGCTGAATGCAAGCTGCAGCTGCCCGCCGAGGACGGACCCGTTGACCTCCAGCACATGCAGGCGCGAGCCGAAGGGCGCGCTATGCGGCCCGGAGGACTCGGAGGCCAGGGAGAAGAGGCGGCTGGCGGCGGCCGTGGCATCGAGCTGTCCCAGGTAGTTGAAGGCCACCTGGGGCGCGGGGAGCGCCTGGAACTGCTGAGCCACGTCGGGCGGGCCCATCCACTCGAGCAGGCCGAAGCCGATGCCGTGGTGGGGCAGGCGGCGCAGCGAATCGCGCACGGAGCGCAGGCAGTCACCGGCCGAGCCGCCAGAAGGCAGCGGCAGCAGCACGGGGGTGAAGGAGGTGAACCAGCCCACGGTGCGCGAGAGGTCCACGTCGCCGAAGAGCTCCTCGCGGCCGTGGCCTTCCAGGTGGACCAGGAGTTGGAACTGGCCTGTCCACTCGCGGAGGGCCTGCGCGAGGGCGGTGAGCAGCACATCGTTGATGTGCGCGCGCCAGGCGGAGGGGACCTCCTGGAGCAGCAGCCGGGTCTCCTCGGCGTCGAGACGCACGGAGACGGAGCGCTCGGAGGCGTTCGTGTTGAGCCCGGAGGCATCGGTGGGCAGCGGGGCCACCTGCTCACGCGCCTCGTCCATCCAGAGCGGTGCCTCGGCGGCGAGGTCCTTGGAGCGAGCGTAGTCACGCAGGCGGCGGGCCCAGGACTGGAAGGAGGTGCTCTTGGCGGGCAGCGTCACCGAGCCGCTCTGCTGGAACTGGGCGTAGGCGGTCTCGAGATCCTCCAGGAGCACGCGCCAGGAGACGGCGTCGATGACGAGGTGGTGGACGGCGAGCAGCAGGCGCTGCTGGCCCTGGCCCAGGTGGAAGAGGACCGCGCGCAGCAGGGGCGGTTGAGAAAGGTCGAAGCTGGCCTGCACTCGAGAGGCCTCGGCTTCGAGCGCGGCGGATTGCTCGTGCGCGGGGGTGGTGGAGAGGTCCACCTGGAGGAGCTGGAAGGACGCCTCCTCGGGGCCGGCGTTGTCCTGCAGCCAGGAGCCCTCGTGCTGGCAGAAGCGCAGACGCAGGGCATCGTGGTGGGAGAGCAGGTGCTGGAGAGTCTTCGCCAGCAGCGACGGCTCTAGAGGCTGACGCGAGGCCAGGAGCACGGACTGGTTGAAGTGGTGCGCGTGAGCCGGGTCGTGCCGCAGCAGGTGGTGCTGGACGGGTGTGAGCGGCACGGGGCCGGTGATGGGGCCCTGCTCGCCCAGCGGCTCGGAGGCGGACTTCACCACCTGGGCCAGTTGCGCCACCGTCTGATGCTGGAAGAGCTGGCGGGTGGTGAGGACGAGGCCGGCCTGTCGAGCACGGGCGACAACTTGGAGGCTGATGATGGAGTCGCCGCCCAGCTCGAAGAAGTTGTCGTGGATGCCGACCTGGGGAGCGCCAAGCACCTTGGACCAGATGTCGCACAGGCGTTGTTCGGTGTCGTTACGAGGCGCGGCGTAAGCGGATTTGAGCTCGGAGCGGGAGAAGTCCGGAGCGGGTAGGGCCTTCCTGTCCACCTTGCCGCTGGAGTTGAGGGGCAGGGACTCCAGGGAGACGAAGGCCGAGGGCACCATGTAGTCGGGCAGCTTCTGTCGCAGCCAGGTACGCACGGCCTCGGGATTCAACCCTGGGCCCGAGATACCCTCACCCCGTCCCTCTCCCGAGGGGAGAGGGGAAGTGGGCACGAGGTAGGCCACGAGGCGCTTGTGGCCCGGGGTGTCCTCGCGCAGGGCTACGACGGCCTCGCGGACTGAGGAGTGCTGGACGAGGACGGACTCCACTTCACCCAGCTCGATGCGGAAGCCACGCAGCTTTACCTGGAAGTCGATGCGGCCCAGGTACTCGAGGTTGCCGTCGGCAAGCCAGCGAACCTTGTCACCGGTGCGGTAGAGACGGGCCCCCGGCTCGGAGGAGAAGGGGTTGGGGATGAAGCGCTCGGCGGTGAGCTCCGGACGGCCGAGGTAGCCGCGAGCGAGGCCCACGCCGCCGATGAAGAGCTCACCGGGCACGCCGACAGGCACCGGTTGCAGGTGCGAGTCGAGCACGTAGGCGCGGACGTTGTGGAAGGGCCGGCCGATGGAGACACGCTGGGCGTCGACCTCGGAATTGACGGTGGCGCAGACGGAGGCCTCGGTGGGGCCGTAGGCGTTGACGAAGCGGCGCCCCGGAGAGAAGCGAGCCACCAACTCAGGAGAGCAGGCCTCACCGGCGGAGATGAGAGTCTGGACGCCGCGCAGCCCGTCGGGCTCCATTTGGGCGAGGACGGAGGGGGTGAGCTTGAGGGTGGTGATGGACTGCTCCTGCACCAGCTTCAGGAGAGGAGCACCGGGCAGGAGCTCGTCGCGGGAGGCGAGAACGAGGCAGGCGCCGGAGAGCAGGGAGGGGAAGACCTCGGAGACGGAGGCGTCGAAGGCGGAGGAGAAGAACTGGAGGAGGCGGCAGCCGGGCCGCAGGGCCATGAAGTCGAGAGTCTGCAGGGCGGTGTTGCACAGGCCGCGGTGCTGCAGGAGGGTGCCCTTGGGACGGCCGGTGGAGCCGGAGGTGTAGATGACGTAGGCGAGGTTGGCGCCATCCACGGGGACGTCGAGGTTGTCCTCGGACTCGTGCTCGACGCGAGTCCAGTCCTCGTCCATGAAGAAGACGGAGCCTCGGCGGTCGAGCAGGTGCTTGAGGGAGGAGTGAGTGAGGAGGACGGAAGACCTGGCGTCGGTGGTGATGAAGTCCAGACGCTCGGAAGGAAGGGACGGGTCGAGCGGAAGCCAGGCGCCGCCAGCCTTGAGGGTGGCGAGGATGGCGACGACGAGGTCGAGGGAGCGCTCCAGGCAGATGGAGACGAGGACGTCGGGGCCGACGCCGAGGTGGCGCAGGTGGCGAGCGACCTGGTTAGCGCGGGCGTTGAGTTCGCCATAGGTGAGCTGCTCGCCGCCGAAGCGAAGCGCGGGCGCACTCGGGTCGCGGAGGACCTGGGCCTCAAAGAGGCGGTGGACGAGCGGGGACTCTGGGAGCTCGCGGCGGGACTGGTTCCAGCTGACGAGCACCTGCTGGCGCTCGGTCGGGGTGAGCAGAGGTAGCTCGGAGAGGCAGGCCTCTGGTGCGTCCACCACACCTTGCATCAGCATCCGCAGGTGCTCGGCCATGCGGGAGATGGTGGAGGCGTCGAAGAGATCGGTGTTGTAGTCGAAGCTGCCGGACAGGCCCTCAGCGGTGTCGGAGAGTAAGAGGGTGAGATCGAACCTGGAGATGCCGGTATCAGGCTCCTGGGCGCTCATCTTCAGGCCCGCGCTGGAGAAGTCGCTGAGGCGGGGCTTGTCGAGCATGAACCACACCTGGAACAGAGGGCTGTGGCTGAGGTTGCGCTCGGGCTGGAGTTCCTCGACGAGCTTCTCGAAGGGAAGATCCTGGTGCGCATAGGCGCCCAGAGTGGTCTCGCGCACGCGCTGGAGCAGCTCCCGGAAGGTGGGGTTTCCCTCCAGACGGGTGCGCAGCACGAGGGTGTTGACGAAGAAGCCGATGAGGCCCTCGAGCTCGGAGAGGCGGCGGCCGGCGATGGGGGAGCCAACGCTGACGTCGTCCTGCCCCGAGTAGCGCTGCAGCAGCACCTGGAAGAGGGCCAGCACGAGCATGAAGGGAGTGACGCCTTCGCGCTGGGCCAGGACCTTGAGCGACTCGGACAGCTCGCGGGGGAAGTGGACGGGCAGGGTGGTACCGCGGAAGCTCTGGACGGAGGGACGGGGCCTGTCAGTGGGCAGCTCCAGGAGGCTCGGTGCGCCGGAGAGCTGCTGCTGCCAGTAGGAGATCTGTCGCTCCAGCTCCTCGCCTTGCAGCCACTGGCGCTGCCAGAGGGCGTAGTCGGCGTACTGCACGGGCAGCTCGGGCAGGGGCGAGGGCTGGCCCTGTGAGAACGCCGCGTAAAGGGTGCTCATCTCCTGGATGAGCACGGTGACGGACCAGCCGTCGGAGATGATGTGGTGCACGACCACGATGAGCTGGTGCTCGGAGTCGGAGAGCCGCAGCAGGGCGGCGCGCAGCAGCGGGCCGCGCTCCAGGTCGAAGGGACGCTGGCCCTCCTCTTGGGCGAGGCGCCGGGTCTCGGATTCCCGCTGGGACTCGGGCAGGGCACTCAGATCCACCAGGGGCAGTGATTTCGCGGTGGGCGCGGCAATGACCTGGATGGCCGTGCCCTCCTCCTGCGCGTGGTACGTGGTGCGCAACGACTCGTGACGGCGCACGACCTCGGTGAAGCTGCGCTCGAGCGCCGCGACGTCGAGACTGCCGGCCATGCGAATGACGGCGGACGTGTTGTACGTGGCGCGGCCCGGCTCGAGCTGCTCGAGGAACCACAAGCGCTGCTGGGCGAAGGAAAGGGGAAGCGGCTGCTCGCGCGAGGCGAGCGTCAGGGACGGGAGCCGGGTGGCCTGCGCGGTGTTCGCGGCGGCGTCGAGCTGCTGGGCCAGGGCCTGAAGGGTGGTGGCCTCGAAGAGGATGCGAAGGGGCAGTTCCACGCCGAAGGCGGCGCGGATGCGGGAGACGACTTGAGTGGCCAGCAGGGAGTGGCCACCGAGAGACATGAAGTCGTCATGAAGGCCCACCTGATGAACATCCAGGACTTCGCTCCAGATGGAGGCCAGGCGCAGCTCGGTGTCGGTGCGGGGAGAGACGTACTCGGAGGAGGCGGTGCCGGAGCCAGCCGGAGCAGGCAGGGCCTTCCTGTCCACCTTGCCGCTGGTAGTCAGGGGCAGGGCCGTCAGGGAGACGAAGGCGGAGGGCACCATGTACTCGGGCAGACGCGAGAGCAGGGCGGTGCGGAGGGACTGAGGCTCCACCTGCTCGCCGGCAGAGGGCACGACGTAGGCCACCAGGCGCTTGTCGCCGGGAGAGTCCTCGCGCAGAACCACGACGGACTCGTGAACGCCGGGCTGCTCGCGAAGCACCGACTCCACTTCACCCAGCTCGATGCGGAAGCCGCGCAGCTTCACCTGGAAGTCGATGCGGCCCAGGTACTCCAGCTCGCCGCGAGCGGACCAGCGCACCTTGTCACCGGTGCGGTAGAGGCGCTCGCCGGGTAGAGCGGCGAAGGGGTGGGGAATGAAACGCTCAGCGGTGAGCTCCGGGCGGCCGAGGTAGCCACGAGCCAGGCCGGCACCACCGACATACAGCTCGCCGGGGACGCCAGGGGCCACGGGCTGCAGACGCTCGTCGAGCACGTACACCTGCACGTTGGGCAGGGCGCGGCCGATGGACAGGCGCTCAGCGTCCACCGGACCGGTGATGGTGGCGCAGATGGTGACTTCGGTGGGGCCGTAGGCATTGAGCAGGGTGCGGCCCTGAGACCAGCGGCGGGCCAGCTCGGGAGTACAGGCCTCGCCGGCGGAGATGAGGGTCTCCAGGTTGGGCAGCCCTTGGGGCTCGAGCTGGGCGAGGACTGAGGGAGTGAGCGTCACCGCGGTGATGGACTGCTGCACCAGCAGAGAGCGCAGGGGCTCACTGGGAAGTAGTTGCTCCTTGGAGGCCAGGCAGAGGCAGGCACCGGCGACGAGGGAGGAGAACACCTCGCAGACGGAGGCGTCGAAGCTGGTGCTGGCGAACTGGAGGACGCGGCTGTCGGGGCGGTAGCCATGGGCGCGAGCCGCTTGGAGAGCGGTGTTGGCCAGGCCACCGTGGGTGAGGAGGGTGCCCTTGGGACGGCCGGTGGAGCCGGAGGTGTAGATGACGTAGGCGAGGTTGCCGCCGTCGACGGAGAGGTTGAGGTCGTCCTCGGACTCGAGCTCGACGCGCTCCCAGTGCTCGTCGAAGAGGAAGACGAAGCCGCGACGGTCGAGGAGGTGCTCGAGGGAGGAGTGGGTGAGGAGGACGGGGGAGAGAGCGTCGGAGGCGATGAAGTCCAGACGCTCGGAGGGGAGGGAGGGGTCGAGAGAGAGCCAGGAGCCACCGGCCTTGAGGGTGGCGAGCATGGAGACGACGAGCTCGACGGAGCGCTCGAGGCAGAGGGAGACGAGGACCTCTGGGCCAACGCCGAGGCGGCGCAGGTGGCGAGCGAGCTGGTTGGCGCGGGAGTTGAGCTGGGAGTAGGTGAGGAGCTCGTCACCGAAGCGCACGGCGGGAGCGTGCGGAGTGAGGTGAGCGTGGGCCTCGATGAGGCGGTGGACGGGCTGCTCGGGCGGGAAGCCCGGAGTGCGGCTCCACTCGCCCAGCACCTGGAGGCGCTCGGCGTCCGACAGCAGGGTGACGTCGTCCAGGCGCGCCGAGGGCCGGACCACCAGCCCCTCCATGACGGTGCGCCAATGAGAGAGCAGCCGCTTCATCGCCTCGGCGGGGAAGCGGGGCTCGTCATGGGAGAGCAGCAGCCGCAACGAGGTGGGGCCCGGAATGACGGCGAGGGCGAGGGGGTAGTTGGAGCGCTCGGCGGCGATGGCGTCACGCACGTCGAGGAAAGAGGTGCGCTGCCGCAGCGTGGCGTCGATGGGGTAGTTCTCGACGACGAGCAGGGACTCGAAGAGGGACGTGCCGCGGGGCAGCTCGCTCCACGACTGGACGCGCACCAATGGAGCGAACTCGTACTGGCGCGGCTCCGCCAGTTGCACCTGGAGCGACTGGAGCCAGGGCAGCAGCGGAGTGGAGCCCGGGGGCAGGCGGACGCGAACGGGCAGCGTGTTGATGAAGAGGCCCACCATGGAGCCGGATCCAGGAAGCTCGGGGGGGCGGCCGGAGAAGGTGGTGCCGAAGAGGAGCTCGTTCTCACCGCTGTATCGGGAGAGGACGAGGGCCCAGGAGGCCAGGGCCAGGGTGTTGAGGGTGAGCTGGTGCTGGCGCGAGAAGGACTGCAGCGCGGCGCTAGCCTCGGCGGAGAGGTGCAGCTCGTGGAAGGGGTGGGAGGGCGCCTGTCCCGGCGGCGGGGAGGCATGGGTGTCAGCCGGGAGCGGCGTGGGCGACGAGACGCCGGCCAGGTAGGAGCGCCAGAAGGACTCATCGGCCGACTCATCCCGCTGCCGCAGCCAGGCGACGTAGTCCCGGTAGGGCGTGCGCGCCGAGGGAGGGGCAGCTCTGCCGGAGAGGACGGAGTCGTAGAGGGAGAAAAACTCCTGAAGCACCATGCCGAGGCTCCAGCCATCCAGCAGCAGGTGGGAGTGGCTCCAATGCAGGCGCCACACCTTCTCCTGGAGGCGGAAGGCCGTCATGCGCATGAGGGGCGCACGGCGCAGCTCGAAGCCGCGCTGTCTCTCCTCGAGGAGGTACTGCTGGTAGCGCTCCTGCTGCTCGGCGGAGGGGAGCGCGCGCCAGTCGAGCACCTCGAAGGCGCAGGGGAGGCGCGAGTGCACCACCTGGAGCGGAGCGTCGAGCCCCTGCCAGTGGAATGAGGTGCGGAGGTGGGTGAGCCGCTCGGTGGTGGACTGCCAGGCCTGATGGAGGGCAGCGGCATCCAGGGCGGAGTGGATGGCCCAGGAGTGCTGCATGAAATAGACAGTGGACTCGGGGGAGAGCAGAGCGTGGAAGAGCATGCCCTGCTGGGTCGGGGACAACGGGTAGATGTCCTCGAGGTCGGGCCCAGTCTGCTTCAGCAGCGAGTCGAGCGACGACTGGGAGAGGGCCGCGAGGGGGAAGTCACCCGGCGAGAAGCGGCGAGCGTCCTCGGAGGTGCGCAGCGAGATGAGGGCGCGCAGGTGGTGGAGGAAGCGCTGGGCGAGGCGCTCGATGGTGGCCGCGTGATGGCGGTGGGTGCTGTAGCCGAAGTCGAGTTGCAGCCGGCCACCGAGGACGGAGCCGTTCACCTCCAGCACGTGCTGGCGGGTTCCGGAGGGAGCGGCGCGAGGTCCGGAGGACTCGGAGGTCAGGGAGAAGAGGCGGTTGGAGGAGGCCGTGGCGTCGAGCTGGCCGAGGTAGTTGAAGGCCACCTGCGGCACAGGTAGGGCGCGGAGCTGTTCAGCCACCTCGGGAGGGCCCAGCCACTTGAGCAGACCGAAGCCGATGCCGTGGTGGGGCAGGCGGCGCAGCGAGTCCCGTACGGAGCGCAGGCTCTCACCGGCCGAGCCACCGATAGGCAGCGGCAGCAGCACGGGAGTGAAGGAGGTGAACCAGCCCACGGTGCGAGAGAGGTCCACGTCGTCGAAGAGCTCCTCGCGGCCGTGGCCTTCCAGGTGGACCAGGAGCTGGGACTGGCCCGTCCACTCGGAGAGTGCCTGGGCCAGCGCGGTGAGCAGCACATCGTTGATGTGCGCGCGCCAGGAAGAGGGGACCTCCTGGAGCAGCAGCGCCGTCTCTTCCGTGTCGAGGCCGACGGAGACGGAGCGCTCGGATGCGTGGGTGTTGGCGCCGGAGGCGTCGGTGGGAAGCGGCGCCACATGCCGACGGGCCTCATCCAGCCAGAGAGGAACCTCGGCGAGCAGGGACTCGGAGTGAGCATGGGCCTGCAGGCGGCGAGCCCAGGCCTGGAGGGAAGTGCTCTTGGCCGGCAGCGACACGGAGACGCCGTGCTGGAACTGGGCGTAGGCGGCCTCGAGGTCCTCCAGGATCAGACGCCAGGAGACGGCGTCGATGACGAGGTGGTGGGCGATGAGGAGCAGGCGCTGCTGGCCCTGGCCCAGATGGAAGAGGGCCGCACGCAGCAGGGGCGGCTGAGAGAGGTCGAAGCTGGCCTGCAGGCGTGAGGCTTCGGCTTCGAGCGCGGCGGATTGCTCGGGCGCGGGGGTGGTGGAGAGGTCCACCTGGAGGAGCTGGAAGGATGCTTCCTCGGGGCCGGCGTTTTCCTGCAACCAGGAGCCCTCGTGCTGGCGGAAGCGCAGGCGCAGGGCATCGTGATGGGAGAGCAGGTGCTGGAGGGACTTCTCCAGCAGGGACGGCTCCAGGGGCTGGCGCGAAGCCAGGAGCACGGCCTGGTTGAAGTGGTGGGCGTGGGCCGGATCGTGCCGCAACAGTTGGAGCTGGACGGGCGTGAGCGGTACGGGGCCGGTGACAGGCCCTTGCTCACTCAGCGGCTCGGAGGTGGTGCGCACCACCTGGGCGAGTTGCGACACCGTCTGGTGCTGGAAGAGGTCGCGAGTGGCGAGAGAGAGGCCCCCCTGGCGGGCGCGGGCAACGACCTGGAGGCTGATGATGGAGTCGCCACCCAGCTCGAAGAAATTGTCGTGAATGCCCACCTTGGGCAGGCCGAGCACCTGGGCCCAGATGTCGCACAGGCGCTGCTCCACGTCGTTGCGAGGAGCGACGTACTCAGCGGTGGAAGCGAGCGAGCCGTTGGGAGCGGGGAGGGCCTTCCTGTCCACCTTGCCGCTGGCCGTCAGAGGCAGGGAGGGGAGGACAACGAAGGCCGAGGGCACCATGTACTCGGGCAGCTTCTGCTTGAGGAAGTCGCGCAGAGTGACAGCGGAGGGAGGCTGCTCGGAGGGAGCAACTACGTAGGCCACCAGGCGCTTGTCGCCAGCCACGTCCTCGCGGACGGCCACGACGGCCTGGCGCACGTGGGGGTGGTGCTCCAGAGCGGTTTCGATTTCACCCAACTCAATGCGCAGGCCGCGCACCTTCACCTGGAAGTCGAGCCGGCCCAGGTACTCAATGTTGCCGTCGGGCAGCCAGCGGGCCTTGTCGCCGGTGCGGTAGAGGCGGGAGCCGGGAGCGCCGAAGGGGTCGGGGATGAAGCGCTCGGCGGTGAGGTCAGGGCGGGAGAGGTAGCCGCGGCCCACCTGGAGGCCGCCGATGAAGAGCTCGCCGGGGACACCCACGGGCACCGGGTGCAGGTGGGTGTCGAGCAGGAGGATGGAGGTGTTGGAGATGGGGCGGCCGATGGGGACGGAGCGGCGGCCGGAGGAGGGGAGGCAGGAGAAGGAGGTGACGTCGACGGCGGCTTCGGTGGGGCCGTAGAGGTTGAAGAGGCGAGCGGAGGGCAGGCGCTGGATGCAGCGGTGCTCGAGCTCCGGGGAGAGGGCCTCGCCGCTGCACACCACGCGTAGGAGGGAGGAGGAGAGCTCCAGGCCCGGCTGCTCGAGGAAAGGCAGGAGCATGGAGGGGACGAAGTGAGCGGTGGTGACGCGCTGCTGGTGAATGAGGCGCAGCAGGTAGTCGGGCTCCTGGTGGCCACCGGGGCGGGCCAATACGAGGCGAGCGCCGACCATGAGAGGCCAGAAGAACTCCCAGACGGAGACGTCGAAGCTGTAGGGAGTTTTCTGCAGGACGACGTCATGGGCACCCAGGCCGAGGGCATGCTGCATCCAGAGGAGGCGGTTGCAGACAGCGCGGTGGGAATTCATGGCGCCCTTGGGGCGGCCAGTGGAGCCGGAGGTGAAGATGACGTAGGCGAGGTTGTCCGGAGAGGCGAGAGGAGGGGGCGCGTGGGTGGGGTAGGAGCGAAGGGCTTCGTCACCCAGCAGCAGAGGCACTACGCGGGCCTCAGGAGACGAGGGGAGGAGAGGCAGGAGGGAGGGCTGGGCCAGGAGAACGGCGGGTTGGGAGTCCTCCAGCATCCACTCCAGACGCTCGCGAGGGTAGGAGGGGTCGAGGGGGACGTAGGCGCCACCGGCCTTGAGGATGGCGAAGAGGCCGACAACCATCTCCAGGGAGCGCTCAGAGCAAAGGCTGACGCGGACCTCAGGGCGGACGCCGAGGTGACGCAGGTGCCAGGCGAGCTGGTTGGAGCGCTCGTCGAGCTCACGGTAGGAGAGCCAGGAGCCTTCGAAGCCAAGCGCGGGAGCGTCCGGAGAACGAAGAACCTGGGACTCGAAGAGGTGGTGGATACAGGTGTCCACCGGCAAGGGAGCGTGAGTGTCGTTCCACTCGCGCAGCACCTGGTTCCGCTCCGTCTCGGTGATCAGCGGCAGCTCGGAGATGCGCTGCTCGGGATGGGCGAGCACTCCCTCCAGCAACAGGTGCAGGTGGCCCGCCAGTCGCGCCACGGTGGCGGACTCGAAGAGGTCGGTGGCGTACTCCAGCGTCCCCGCGAGTCCCTGAGCGGACTCACTGAGGGACAGGGTGAGATCGAACTTGGAGGTGCGGCTCTCCAGCTCCACGTGGCTGAGCGTCAGCCCAGGCAGGGTGAAGCCGGGCAGCGGGTCAGGCTGCAGCACGAGCATGACCTGGAAGAGGGGGCTGTGACTGAGGTGGCGTACTGGCCGGACCTCCTCCACCAGCTTCTCGAAGGGGACGTCCTGGTGGGCATAGGCACCCAGCGTCGTGTCCCGCACGTGCCGCAGCAGTTGGCGGAAGGAGGGATTGCCGTCCAGCCGTGTGCGCAGCACCAGGGTGTTGACGAAGAATCCGATGAGGCCCTGCGTCTCGGCGCGGGTGCGGCCGGCGATAGGCGTGCCGACGCAGATGTCCTCTTCGCCCGAGTGGCGGTGCAACACCACCTGGAAGGCGGCCAGCAGGAGCATGAAGGGCGTGACGCCCTCGCGCCAGGCCAGGGCCTTGAGTGACTCCCACGTGGCCGAGGGCAGCCGCACCGGGATGCTGGCGCCGCCGTGACCCTGCACGGGCGGACGCGGCTTGTCCGTAGGTAGCTCCAGCAGGCCAGGGGCGCCGGCAAGCTGCTGCTTCCACCAGGAGAGCTGCTCGTCCAGCTCCTGGCCCTGCATCCATTGGCGCTGCCAGAGGGCATGGTCGGCGTACTGCACAGGCAGCTCGGGCAGGGTCGAGGGCCTGCCCTGCGAGAAGGCCTCGTAGAGGGCGGCCACCTCGCGCACCAGCACGCCCATGGACGTGCCGTCGGAGACGATGTGGTGCATGCAGAGCACCAGCACGTGCTCGGAGTCGGAGAGCCGCAGCAGGCAGGTGCGCAGCAGGGGGCCGCGCTTCAGGTCGAAGGGGCGCAGCGTCTCTTCATAGGTGAGACGCAGTACCTCGGACTCACGCTGCTGGGGAGGCAGCTCGCCGAGGTCCACCCGAGAGAGCTCGAGGTGGCCCTGGGGGTGGATGCGCTGGGAGGCGAGGCCCTGCTCGGAGTGGAGGGTGGTGCGCAGGGACTCGTGGCGGCGCACCAGCTCGGAGAAGGTGCGCTCGAGGGCGGAGACGTCCAGTGCGCCGTGCAGCCGCACCGCGGCGGGGATGTTGTAGAGGGGGCTGCCCGGGGAGAGCTCGTCGAGGAACCACAGCCGCTGCTGTGCGAAGGAGAGCGGGAGGGGCTGCTCGCGGGGGGCGCGAGGCAGGGGACTGGTGGCGGCCGGCCCAGCGGAGGCCGGATCCAGACGGATGAGTCGCTGAGCCAGCTCGGCCAGCGTGGGCCCTCCCAGCAGCGCATCCATGGGCAGTCTCACGCCCAGGCCCTTCTCCACCTCGTACGACAGCTCCACCGCCGCCAGCGAGTCCAGGCCGTAGCCGGTGAGTGGCTCGTCGCGCTCCAACTGCTGCGGGGCCACCTTCAGCCGCCGCGCCAGCCGGGCTCGCAGCCACTCCTCCATCGCCTCGGGCGTACCAGGCCGCTCCTGTGTCTCGATGACCTGTGGCTCGCTGGAGCTTGGCTCCTCGGACAGGCCGGCCGGGTGCGCGCGCCACGCGGCAAGCTCCTGCAACTCACCCGAGAGGAATGCCGCCCGAGTGGCTCTGCGCTGGATCTTCCCGCTGGACGTCTTGGGCAGGCTGCCAGGGGTGATGAGCGTCAGCGCATGCAGTTGCAGTTCGTGCGTCGCGGCCACCCGCTGGCTGACGGCGCGCGTGACCTCCTCCACCTCCACGGGCTGGCGGCGCGTGTCTGCCTCGTACACCAGCACCAGGCGCTCCTCGCCCTCCACCTCCACCGAGAAGGCCGCTCCACACCCGGGCCGCAGCGCCGCGCTGGCCTGCTCCGCCGTCAGCTCGAGGTCCTGCGGGTGGTGGTTGCGCCCGCGGATGATGACGAGGTCCTTGAGTCGGCCGGTGACGAAGAGCTGGCCGCTCTCTTGCTGAAGGAAGCCCAGGTCACCGGTGCGCAGGAAAGGCCCGGTGCCGTCCGCCGTATGCGCGTGGAAGTCTCGCGCGGTGTCCTCGGGGCGGCCCCAGTAGCCGCGGGCCACGCTGGGTCCCTTCACCCAGACCTCACCCACCTCGCCGGGAGTGCAGGGCAGCAGCGTCTCTGGGTGCACCACGAGCACCTGCTGGTCCGGCAGCGAATACCCGCAGCCCACCAGGGTCTGGCTGTGCGTCTGCTCTGGCGACGCGGCCACGGCGCGGCCTTCGCGAAGCCGGTGCGTGTCCAGGGACTGGCGCACGGGAGCCACGCCCAACTGGCCACCGGAGACGATGAGGGTGCCTTCG
Organism: Archangium lansingense; assembly: GCF_026626635.1. GTDB lineage: Bacteria > Myxococcota > Myxococcia > Myxococcales > Myxococcaceae > Archangium > Archangium lansingense. The sequence continues at coordinate 9,087,323 of NZ_JAPNKA010000001.1, read as the reverse complement.
GCGAGGCCATAGCAGGGGTAGAAGGCCTCACGACGGAAGCCGCTGGGGGCAAACGCCTGGGCGAAACGCTCCAAGGTCTCGGGGCGGATGGGCTCCGCGCCGCAGAAGGCCACCTCCCAGTGGCTCAGGCCGAGGGCGGCGCGCTCGGCCTCGCTGCTCTTTCGCACGCACAGGTCGAAGGCGAAGTTGGGCCCGCCGCTGATGGTGCCGTGCGTGCGGGAGAGCACCTCCAGCCAGCGCAGGGGGCGGCGCAGGAAGGTCATCGGCGACATCAGCGAGGTGGAGAACCCGCCGTACACGGTGCCGAGGATTCCGCCGATGAGCCCCATGTCATGGTAGGGCGGCAGCCAGATGACGCCGGCGCTTCCCGAGTTCATGCCGAAGGCGCCGTGGATGAGTCGCAGGTTGTGCAGCAGGTTGGAGTGTGTGAGCTCCACTCCCTTGGGAGTGCCAGTAGAGCCCGAGGTGTACTGGAGGAAGGCCAGCGAGCCGGGGCCTAAGTCGGGCCGGTGCCAGTCCCGCGCGGCGTCGGCCGGAAGCTCATCGGTGGCCACCCAGCGCAGCTGCTTCAAGTCGGGAGCGGACTCGAAGAGGACCTCGGCCATGGAGAGGATGAAGGAGGTGGTGAGCACCACCGAGGCCTGACTGTCCTGGATGATGGAGCGCAGGCGCGGAAGGGTGCGCTCCAGGCGGGAGGGGTCGGGCGGGTAGGCGGGAACGGCGATGACGCCCGAGGCCATGCAGCCGAAGAAGCCGGTGACGTACTCGAGGCCCGGCGGGTAGATCAGGACAGCTCGCTCGCCTGGTGTAGCGAGCTGTTGTAGGCAGGCGCCAATGGCGTGGGCGCGTTGCAGCAGCCCTGCGTAAGACAGGGTGCTGTTGTCGCTGTCAGAGTCCTCGACGAAGTGGAAGAGGGGCGCCTCGGAGAGGCGCGTGGCGCGCTCCTCGATCAGATCCAGCAGAGTGGAGGTGGAGGACACGTGCGCGGCGGTTCTCATAGGCGGAGTCGGGGGGCTTTTGCGCGGGCTTGGGAGTCCAGATGGGGTCAACCCAGCCCACTCTGCGAGCGTGCGATGGTAACAGTGCCCGCGTTGTCATGAGAAGGATGCTTGCCTCATGTCCTGGCGGGCGACCTGACCTCTGGTCTCGTGCCACCCAAGTGCTGTGGTATCGCTGCTACATCCGTGGTGCTTTTGCACCGCGACGCGTCGGCGGGCCGCGTCAGGGAAAAGCATCCCCCCTCATGGAGTGGGCGCGCAGGGGTATGGCAAGCTGGTCTTCGTGTCTTCTTCCATGACTCGAGAGCTCGACCCGATCCTCGAACGAGATCCCGCGGGGGTGTACGCCGCGATGGACGAGACCACTCGCGAACGGTACCGGCGGGCATGCCAGGAGTTGGCGGAGTGGTCGGGGCAGACGCCCACCGCGGTCGCACAGGAGGCGATCCGCCTTAGCGAGGAGCACGGTGCCAGTGAGCCTCGAGGGCACCACGTCGGCGCCTGGTTGATCGCTGAGGGGCGAGTTCAACTCGAAGCCCGTCTGGGCTGCCGTGTCCCCTGGACGAAGCGCGCCGCCCGGACTCTGCGGCGGCACGCCAGGGGCATCTATGTCGGCGCACTCTCCGTGCTCACGGTGCTCGCGCTCATCGGATTGGAGCGCTTGCTCGCCGCGCATGGGGTGGCGTCGGTCCATCGCTTCTTCCTGGTGGTCCTCCTCGCGTCCCCCTTCTTCGACTGCTTCAACGACAACGTCGACCTGATACTCCTGCACCTCATGCCTGCTCCGGAGCCGCTTCCGAGGCTGGAGCCCGAAGGGGTGTTTGCGCGTGACGCCAGGACTCTGGTCATCACGCCGCTGCTCATCTCGAGTGCCGAGGACATCGAGGCCCAGCTGCGCAAGCTGGAGATCAACTACCTGGGCAATGTCGATCCCCACCTGTTGTTCGCTCTGCTGACGGACTTCCGCGACGCTCCGGAGAAGGAGCTGCCGGCCGAACGCGAGCTGCTCGAGCGGCTGGAGCGGGGCATCCGCGAGCTCAACGCGCGACACGGCTACTCCGTGCAGCCGCGTTTCTTCTATTTCCACCGCGAGCGGCGGTGGAACCCCGTCGCGGGCCGCTGGATGGGTTGGGAGCGCAAGCGCGGAAAGCTCGAGGAGTTCAACCAGCTGCTGCTGGGTGCTCGTGACACCAGCTACATGGGCACCGTACCCGAGGCCCTGCACTCCATTCGTTACATCCTCACGCTCGATGCGGATACGCACCTGCTGCCCGGCCACGCCGCCCGGATGGTCGCTACGCTCCACCACCCGTTGAATCAGGCCCGGTTCGACGCGTCCGGCCGGCGGGTGAGCGCGGGCTATTCGCTCCTCCAGCCGCACATTGAGGATGGGCCCTCCCGGGCGCAGTGGCTGGCTTCGGGGGGCTGGTCCGTGTCCATCGCCCGGGATCGCAAGAACTTCTTCATCCCAAGCCCGGGTTCCCTGCATCAGTCCCTCTTCGCCACCGGCCAGTTCTATGGGAAGGGCCTCTACGACGTGGCCGCGTTCACGCGCAGCCTCGAGGGCCGGATTCCCGAGAACGCCATCCTCAGCCACGACAAGCTCGAGGGCATGTACACGCGCGTCGCGTTCGTTCACGACGCCACGTTGTTCGAGAGCCGCCCGAAGAGCTTCCAGAGCTTCTGCCGCATCAACCACCGCTGGATTCGAGGCGACTGGCAACTGCTGCCGTGGATTCTTCCCTGGGTGCCTACGCGCGAGGGCCGCCTCGTTGCGAACACCCTGTCCCTGTACGATCGCTGGAACCTGCTGAAGGATCTCCGCCAGAGCCTCGGCACCCCGTTGTCGCTCTTCGCGATCGTCTACGGGTGGCTGTGTCTTCCGAGCAGCAGCGTGTGGGCCTGGTCGCTCGGGGCGCTGCTGTGGATCTGCCGCCGCGCGCTGGTCGCCACCGTGTCAGGCACGCTCGTCATGGGATGGCGCTCCCGGTCCGTTCTCAACGGCCTGCGCTACCTGGCCGGCTCGATCCCGGCCATCCTCATGGACGCCTTCATTCAGCTCGAGCGCCTCCTTCCGCTCACCGCCCTCTCGCTCGATGCCATCGGCCGCACCCTGTACCGGCTCGCGTTCGACAGGCGCCGGATGCTGGATTGGACGACACACGCCCAGTCGAGCCGTGAGGGTGGCGGGCTTCGCTCCCTGCTCGTGTTCCCCGAGGTGTGGGGCGCTGTTGTGTTGGCACTCGGCATTGGCGGTGCCCTGGCCGTGTTCAACCCGGGGGCGCTGCCCTGGGCCAGTCCGCTGCTCCTCGTCTGGATTCCCCTCGTGGTGCTGCCTTCCCGGAGTATGCGCGCCTCCGCTCCGGTGGTGATGCCGGAGCGCGACGTTCTCCAGGCCCTGGCTCGTGGTGCCTGGGAGCAGTACGCGCGGATGGATCCGACCGGCCGGGAGCTGCCCCGCACGGCGGAGCTCACTCCGACGGATCTCGCCCTCTGGCTGGTGGCGCCGTTGAGCGCGTACCACCTGGGCTACCTCGCACTCGAGGATCTCGTGTCCCGGCTCGGCGAGTCCCTGGCCACCGTCGCGGGCCTGGAGCGCCATCGTGGGCATCCGTTCGCGCGGTATGACGCGGCGGAGCGGCGGCCGGTGGGGCCCCGGCGTATCTCCACGGCGGAGAGCGGTGTACTGGCCGCGGCGCTCGTGGTCGTCGAGCGGGGGCTGCAGGCCTCGCGTGGGGCCACCTCGGAGGAGGAGTTGCTGGCGCGGCTCGGACAAGCCGAGGCGCGGGCGCGGGAGCAGCGCGAGGGGATGGACTTCGCGTTCCTCTATGATTCCGCGGCCGAGCTGTTCCACACCGGCTACGACGTTGAGTCCCAGTCGCTCGACGGAGCGCACCACGGGCAGCTCACCTCGGGGGCGATGCTGGCCGGTTTCGTGGCGATCGCGCGGAGGCAGATTCCCCTGCGGCATTGGGTGGCGCTCACGGAGTCGGACCAGCGGCTGCGCGCGGCGGGCGCTGCCACCGTCGGGCACGATGCGCTCGCCGAGCAACTGCTGCCCACCCTGTTCCTCTGGTTCCCCCCGGCGACGTTGCTCTCGCAGGCGGCGCTCGCCACGGTTGACGCGGGCCTTCCTCCGGCTCCGGCCGCGCCGCATCTCTCCGCGCTCGCGCTGCGCTTCCGGCCCGAGCGTGCGCTCGCGGACCTGCGGCGTGCGGCGGAGGCCGGTGCGAGTGGGCCGAGGGATCAGGCCATGTCCCTCGCGGCAGTGGCCAACCTGACGTGTGACGACGTCCTGGTTCAGCATTTCCACCAGCACTGGCAGACAGGATGGGTCGAGGGGCTGGTCTACGAGACGAAGGACTTCACCCCATGATGGAGCAGTCCCAACCCCAGGGGCGTGTGGCCTCGCTCAAGAACATCCTGCCGGTGCTGCGCATGGTCTGGGATTCCGGTCCCGGAACGGTGCTGGCCAACCTCGTGCTGCGCTCGGTCGCGGCGCTGGTGCCAGTGGCGGTGCTGGTGGTGGCGCGGTGGATTGTCGATGCCGTGGTGAGCGGGACGACGGCGGGGCAGGGCATGACCCAGCACCTGTGGGAGCTGGTCGGCCTGGAGTTCGCCCTCGCGGCGCTGGGGGGCATCCTTGCCCGCTCCATCGTCTACCTCAATGTCGTGCTCGCCGAGCGGTACGTCCGTCACGTCAGCCTGCGGCTGATCGAGCATGCCTCGCAGTTGGATCTCGCGACCTACGAGGATCCCTCCTTCCATGACCGGCTAGAGCGGGCGCGCGTGCAGGCCACCGATCGGCTCGTCATGGTCGAGGCGGTCGCCCGCTTCCTGCAGCAGATAGTCACCGTGGCGAGCCTGTGCGTGGGCATCCTGGTGTTCTCCCCGTGGATCCTCTTGTTCATCATCCTCTGCCTGGTGCCCGCGGCGCTCGTCGAGGGCCGCTTCGGCGCAGAGTTCTACGCGATGAACTTCCGGCACACGCCCAAGCGGCGTGAGCTCGACTACCTGAGACAGCTCGGTGCGAGCAGGGAGAGCGCCAAGGAGCTGAAGATCTTCGGTCTGAGTCCCTTCCTGATGCGCCGCTACGAGAAGCTCTCGGGGGAGATCCTAGAGGACGTGGTCGCGCACTTCGGACGCGCGTTCCGAGGCCTCTCGCTGCTGTCGCTCCTCGGCTCGCTGGGCTACTACGGTGCCTACGCGTTCGCCGTGTACAAGGCGGCGCGCGGCGAACTGAGCGTGGGTGAGCTGACCTTCCTGGCGGGTGCCATCGCGGGTGCCAACCGCAACATCCAGGACATGTTCTCCACCGCGGTGGGCATCGCGGATCAGGCGTTGTACGTCCACGACATGCTCGCGTTCTTCGCGGTGAAGCCGGCCATCCAGTCGGGTCCAAGGGCGCTCAAGGTTCCTCGGCCCATCCGCCAGGGCTTCGAGTTCCGCGACGTCACCTTCGCCTACCCTGGCCGCCCGCAGCCCGTCCTCAAGGGGGCGAGCTTCCGGCTGGCACCGGGCGAGCGTATCGCCCTCATCGGAGAGAACGGCCAGGGCAAGACGACGATCGTGAAGCTCATGATGCGCCTCTATGATCCCACCGAGGGGCAGATCCTCCTCGATGGTGTGGATCTGCGCGAGTACGACACCGACGACCTGTGGCACGAGGTAGGGTCATCTTCCAGGACTTCGCCCGCTACGAGATGACGGCGGCGGACAACATCGCCGTGGGCCGTATCGAGCAGCAGGGCGAGCGCGCGCTCATCGAGCAGGCGGCACACAAGAGCCTGGCCAACACGGTGGTGGACCGCCTACCGAGTGGATACGACCAGATGCTCGGCCGGCGCTTCGAGGGGGGCGTGGATCTCTCGGGCGGCGAGTGGCAGAAGATCGCGCTCGCGCGGGCGTACATGCGCGATGCACAGTTGCTTGTCTTGGATGAGCCGACGGCAGCGCTCGATGCGCGCGCCGAGCTGGACGTCTTCAACCGCTTCGGCGAGCTGACGGCGGGGAAGATGGCGCTGCTGATCTCCCACCGGTTCTCGACGGTGCGGATGGCCGATCGGATCCTCGTCCTCAAGGATGGGAAGATCATCGAGGAGGGCCACCATGAGCAGCTCCTCGCGAGCGGCGGGAACTACGCGACGATGTACGAGCTGCAGGCGTCTCGCTACCGCTGAGCCGGGGCGTCTACCCCTGGCGGATGACGGCGGACGGCTCCAGGCGCCGGGCCTAGGAGGCCAAGGGAAGTTCGTTCGCGCTCATGCTGAAAGGCTCGCCTGCCAGGTGGAGGAGAAATCTATCCTGCGCGAAAGTGGGACTCCATGCGCACCCCTGAAAACCCATGGCCCGAGGGCTTGGGGCTGGGGGAGACAGGAACTTCCGGAATCGAGGACGATCTGGCAGGGGAGCCTCTTGCGCAGAGTGGGGCGAAGTCAGTACACGAGAGGGGCTGACGCACGAGTGGCGAAACTGGCAGACGCAGCGGACTTAAAATCCGCTGGCCCGAAGGGGCCGTCCGGGTTCGATCCCCGGCTCGTGCATTCCCCTCAAATGGCGCGAGCGAGCAGAGGTGAGCCTTGAGCGGGGGTTGTCAGCCTGCGCCACTGGTCCGTCTGGAGAACATTGTTCGGATCCAGTCTCGCCTTGAGCGCCAGGAACTGCTCGATGGCTCCCGGTGCGTGATTGGCGCGGAACTGCTCCGCGGTGAGGATGGAGTCCTTCGCGTAGTAGAAGCGCCCGCCGTGGGCGAGCACGTGGTCCGCCAACTCCCGGGAGAGCTTCCACAGGCGCTCGCGGTTGGAGCCGGTCACGGAGAAGTCGAGCGCCAGCGAGTACCCATCGACGTAGTAGCTCATCAGGAACGGAGCCGGCCGGTGGCGCTTGAGCACCCCGAGGTACGGGACGAGCCCCTCGCGCTGGCAGCGCTCCAGGATGTGCGTGTAGACAGCGGCGGCCTGCTCCTTGGGGACGAAGGGCTGGAACTGCAGCAGCCCACCCGGAAGCAGGGCCCGCTTCCATCCCGGCACGTAGTCGAGCAGGAAGTGGAACGCGCCATGTGTCTGCAGATGCGCCGGGCGGCTGGCCTCACGGATGCCGGCGTAGAACTTGGCCATGTTGACCCAGCGCATCGCTCTGCCGTGCACGGTCAGCCAGAGGCCAGGCCACAGCCAGGCTAGCGGAACCACGCCAAAGGCCCGTCCGGGGACATCCTGCCGCTCGGGGGCGAGGAAGGGATCGGGGCTCTGTTCGGCGGGGACGTGCTGCGCCAGATGCAGGAGTCCTCGACCGAGGCGGGCGCCGCGCGCGTAGCAGTCAATCCAACCCACCATGTAGTCCGAATCGGCCTGGGAGGTATCGAGCGCCTGCATCGCCTCCCCGAGGTCCCGCACGCTGCGCGCCTGCACGAGGAGCCGCCCGGAGGACACGCGCTTGAGCTGGAGCTCGACCTCGAGGATGCACCCGAGCAGTCCCATTCCTCCGATGGCGGCGTGGAAGATGTCGGCGTTCTCGGTGCGGCTGCAGCGCAGCTCCTGGCCCGAGGGCGTCAGCAGGCGGAAGGAGCGGACGTACTCGCCGAAGGAGCCGACCCTGTACTGATTCTTCCCATGGATGTTCATGGACAGCGCGCCACCGATGGTGACGTGCATGGTGCCGGGCACGACGTACGGCCAGAAGCCGTGGGCGATGCTCTTGCGCCACAGGGCCGCCACGGTGACGCCGGGTTCCACCCGCGAGAGGCCCTCCGTGCTGTCGAACTCCAGGATGCGATCCAGCCGTCCCAGCTCGACGATGGCTCCCCCGGTGTTCAGGGCCGCGTCGCCGTAGCTCCGCCCTCCGCCGCGAAAGGCCACCGTCTCCCCACGCCCACCCGCCGCCGTCATCAGCTCGGCCAGCTGCGCCACGCCCTCCACCCGGTGGACCAGGCTGTGGCCCGCCGTGGACTCCCCCCAACCTCGAACCTCCTCGTTCTCGTGCATCGCTCGCTCTTCGTCTGGGCTGGGACTTCGCTCGCCCGGCCCCAGGTGCATACCCCGACCGGCGTCCTTGGGCCTGCTCATCGCCACCTTGATGTGGCGCCCGCTCCCCAGGCGGTCAGTCAGGTGGGTATCCAACAGTGGAGTCGGGCCCCTTGGGGAGGATGTCTCCACCCGGCGCTGTTCCAAGAAAGCGTGCTTGCGTCAGCGGAGGAAGTCGGTTACTTACCCACCCGCTGTCGCTGAGGCTGCTTGCGCGATTAGCTCAGCTGGATAGAGCGTTGGCCTCCGGAGCCAAAGGCCGCAGGTTCGAATCCTGCATCGCGCGCAAAGTGAAGGGCCTGGAATCCTTGGGGAAATCCCCCGATGGTTCCGGGCCCTTCGCTTTTCCGGCCGGGCCTTGCAGCATGGATGCCGCAGAAGTCGCCTCCGTGCCGGCCGCAGCCTGCCCACCTGAATCGTCCTGCCGCTGGGTAGGCCGCAGACCAATGATGTCCTGCAGCAGCCTCGTGTCCCCCCCTCGGCGAGCGGACGCCGTCGCGCGCGACACACCCGCTCACGCCCCAAGCTGGAGAGCGGTGTCACTGGCGAGCATGGAACTCAGGTGGGGGCAGGTGGCTCTCAGGGCCGGATGGCGACCTTGATGACGCCCTCGCGCCGCTCGCCGAAGAGCGCATAGGCGTCCCGGATGTCGTCGAGCTTGAAGCGATGCGTGAGCAGTGGAGTGAGGTCCACCCGCTTGCTCCGCACCATCTCCATCAGCCGTCGCATGCGCTCCTTGCCGCCAGGACACAGCGTGGTGACGATGTGGTGGTCCCCCAGGCCCGCTACGAAGGCGTCGTAGGGCAGCTCCAGCTTCCCCGAATACACACCCAGGCTGGAGAGGGTACCCCCGGGCCGCAGGCAGCTCAGCGCGTTCTCGAAGGTGCTCTGCGTCCCAAGCGCCTCGATGGCCACGTCCGCGCCGCCGCCGGTGAGTCGCTTCACCTCCCGCACCACATCCACCTGACGGTAGTCGAGCACCACGTCCACGCCCATGCGACGCGCCATCTTCAGGCGGTTCTCATCTCCATCCACGCCGATGACCAGGGCCGCGCCCATGAGCCGCGCCCCGATGGAGGCGCACAACCCGATGGGCCCCTGGGCGAACACCACGACCGCGTCGCCGATGCGCACCTTGCCGGACTCCGCGCCGCTGAAACCCGTGGAGGCGATGTCCGCCAGGAGCACCACCTGCTCATCCGTCAGTTCGTCCGGGATGGGGGCCAGGTTGGCCTGGGCCGAGGGCACGCGCACGTATTCGGCCTGGACGCCGTTCAGCGTGTGGCCCAGGCGCCAACCGCCGAGCGCCTCGTAGCCGCCGCCGTGTCCGCACTGCGAGAGCTGCCCGGAGAGGCAGGTGCGGCACTGACCGCACGGAGTGACGGCGCCTACCAGGACCCGCTGCCCGACCCGGTAGCCCTCCACGCCGGGGCCCAGGTCCTCGATGACTCCCACGAACTCATGGCCGATGACGAGCCCCGGCTTCACCGGGTATTCGCCACGCACGATGTGCAGGTCCGTGCCACAGATGGTGGTGAGCGTCATCCGCACCACGGCCTCACCCGGGCACGCCTGGGGACGTTCCACCTCTTCGATTCCGAACTGATTCACGCCACGAAAGACGTTGGCCCGCATGACTCTCCGCCTCCTTGAGGAGCGGGGCACACGGTGCCTCACTGCATCAGCGCCTCCACGTGCCGGATGGAGGGGCCGCAACCTTCCGCACAGAGCCGGCTGGTGCATCGTCAGGCGGTACACGGTCCCCAACCTCCGCGGACAATGGACGCCTGGCGACTCTTCCTGGCTGGCAGATCGGCCACGACGCGGACTGCCTCCCGAACGACACTTCTCCTCAGCTCACGCGGAAGCTCGCGCCACGCGCCGAGCTGCCGCATGTTCAAGAGGCGCTGGACTCCTCATCTTTGGGCAGGTGGATGCGCACGGAGCGCACCCGGCGGGGGCTGGAGTCCAGCACCTCCAGCACCGTCCCGTCCTCCAGGGTCAGCTTCGTGCCCGGCTCGGGGATGGTGCCGGCCTCCGCGGAGCAGAGACCTCCCACGGTGGACCAGCCCTGGCCCTCCTCCAGCTCCAGCCCCAGCGCCCGATTCACGTCCCGGATGGCCGCTGTGCCTTGCACGACCACCGAGGTGGGCTCTCGCGCCGGATGAGCTCCTCGGGCTTCTCGAACTCGCTGGCGATCTCCCCCACCAGCTCCTCGACGAGGTCCTCCACCGTCAGCAGGCCCGCCACGCCGCCCCGCTCATCCACCACGATGCCCAGCTGCATCCGCTTCAGCTGCAGCTCCTTCAGGGCGTCAATGGCCCGCATCGACTCGAAGGCGAACCAGGCCGGCCGCATCACGTCCTCCAGCACGATGAGCGAGCCCTCCCATGCCACGCCCAGCAGATCCTTCGCGATGACGTAGCCCACGATGTTGTCGAGCGTCCCCTCGTACACCGGCATTCGCGAGTGCCCGTGCTCCAGCAGCACCTGTTTGATCTCCTCAGCGCTCGAGTGCCGGCGCAGCGCCACGATGCGGCTGCGAGGCACCATCACCGCGGACAGGGGGATGGTGCCCAGATCGAAGGCCCGCGAGGCGATCTCCCCGGCGCGGGGATCCAACGTGCCCGACTTCGCTGCCTCCTCCACGAGCTGCTGCAGCTCGTCGGGTGACAGGCGCGACTCGGTGAAGTTGGTCCGGTCTCCGAAGAAGCGAAGGATGAGGTTGGAGCTGGCGGTGAGGAACCACACCAGCGGCTGCACCAGCCAGGAGACTCCCAGGAGCGGGCGGGCGATGAATAGCGCGTAGCCCTCGGAGAAACGCAGGGCCAGGGACTTGGGCACCAGCTCGCCCAGCACGAGCGACAGATAGGACACCAGCCCCACCACGCCCGCGAAGGCCACGCTCTCGGCGGTCTCCCCCTTCAGCCCCAGCGTTGTGAGCGGCCCCACCAGCCGTTGGGCGATGGAGGCCCCGCCGAAGGCCGCCGCGGAGGCGCCCACCACGGTGATGCCGATCTGCACGGTGGCCAGGAATCGCTCGGGGTTGTCCCGCAGCGCCTGCACCGCCTGAGCGGCGCGGTTGCCCTCCTCGAGCAGCTCACTCAGGCGCGTCTTGCGCACCGACAGCAGCGCGAGCTCCGCCCCGGCGAAGATGCCGTTGGCGAGGATCAGCAACAGGATGATGGCGAACTCGGTTGCGATGGCCGTCTACCCTCCGGTCATCGATGTATAGCAACTGGAATTGTTTAGGAGTCCAACGATTGAAGCAGAAGTGAGAGCTGATCCCTGCTGGCACCTTTGGGCAGGTAGTAGTGCGGGCCAGTGCGGAGGGCTCCTCCGACTTCCTGCGCCGCCGCGGCGGTGAGGAACACCACTCGAGGCGGGTTGCCGTTGCGCGGCATCCGCTCCAGCACCTCGAAGCCGTTCATCCCGGGCATGTTCAGGTCCAGGAGCATCACGCCGTAGCGCTGCCGTGCCAGCGAGTCCAGAGCCTCCTGGCCGTTGGAGGCCTCGATGGCCTCGTAGCCAAGGTCCTCCAGACACAGCCGGAGGAACTCTCGCCAGTCCGCGTCGTCGTCGACGACCAGCACCTTGCGTCCGTTGTCCTCAGCTGCCCTTCGACCCAAGTGTCCTCCTGGTACGTGGGGACAACCCGTCGACGGCAACGTGGCATTCACGTAGGGAACAAGGTCGGCCGGAGGGCAGGGGAGGAGACGAGCCCTCAAACGAGCGACATCGTGAGCTGGCTGGCCAGGTACTGCAGGGCGGGCATGACATTGGGGGCCGAGCGCTTGCGCGCCGGGGGAAGCGCCGTCTGCTGCCACGAGGGCTCGCCCACCAGGCGGCCGGCTGCATGCTGGAAGAGGCGGAAGCGACCGAGCTCCACGGAGCTGCCCGAGTTGTAGATGCGCAGCCCGCGGCCCTGGAAGGGGCCCAGGTCGAACTCGCGCGGCACGTGCCGGTGGCCGTGGAGGATGAGATCGCACCGGCCCTGGACGCGGCGGACCAGCTCGGCGCCCAGCGTCAGCTCCGCGGCATGCGGCCAGCCCATGCGCGTGGCGAAGCGCTCCGGCAGGCTCTCCTCAGGCAGGGGCAGCACATGGTGGTGCAGCAACACGGCGGTGAGCGCACCCGTCGGAGCGGCGCACAGGGCGGCATCCGCCTCGTCCAGCGCCGCCCGGGTCAGCTCGCCGTGGCAGGCGAAGTAGTTGCGGTTGTGCGGGCCGGTGGAGTCCACGCACACCAGGTAGAGGTCCTCGTGCCGCTCCACCCGGACCTTCTGGCCGTTCATCCAACTGCTGCCGGCGTCCTCACCGGTGCGGTCGTGGTTGCCGGGGATGAAGGTGAGCCGTCCGGCCTCGAGCAGCGGAGCGAAGAGCTCCCGGAAGCGTCGGTACTCGCTTCGGCTGCCCTGGTGGGTCAGGTCTCCCGTCACCACCACATGGTCCACGCGCTCGGCGAGGAGGGTCTCCACGAGCGCGGTGGCCGTCGCGTCGCTCTCGCGGGAGAGGTCCAGGTGCAGGTCCGACAGGTGTGCCAGCTTTCGGATGAGCATGGGTACGCATGAAGTACCCAGCCGCTGAAACACGGGGATGGCCCCCAGGTGAACCTTCCGAGGGGGCCCGGTGACTTCGCGGTGAAGCCGTCAGCCCGCGAGCAGCTCCTCGGTACGCTCGGCGTCGGCCTCGGCTTGGGACTTGGCCTGGGGCGTGGGCAGCGACTCCACCGGGGCGGGCGTGGGCGGCAGCAGCCGCGAGCCGTCCATCACGCGCAGTTTGTTGCCGCGCCAGTCCACCGAGCGGGCGAAGAGGCCATTGCCCCAGGCGACGAAGAGCAGCACGTCCTTGAGCAGCACGGCCGGCACCGTTATCGCCGGGGTGGCCTGCCCGGGCCGGAGCGCCCGGAAGATCGCCACGTCGTGGACGACCTTGGCCAGCGCTACCCCGCCCACCACTCCGAGTGCCCGGAGCGAGGGCTCCAGCAGGGTGCCCAGCAGCGCATACGGCAGCGGGTTGAGCAGCGACTGCGCCAGGTACACCGGGGTGGGGATGCAGGTGTGGTGGATGATGCACCAGCGCACATAGCGCTTGAAGAAGGCCGTGACGCTCTTCTTCTGCGACACGTTGTAGACGGGGGCGCGCGCCACCACGGACCGCAGGCCCAGCCGCCGCGACACCCAGCGGCCGATGACGAAGTCCTCGGCCAGCACGTTGCGCACCGAGTAGAAGCCGCCCAGTGCCTCCAGCACGCTCCGGCGCAGCGCCATGGACTTGCCCACCACGATGTCCTGGTTGGCGGCCTGCTTCGCGGCGATCTGCCCCGCGCCCGTCGTGGTGCTCTGGTACAGGTTGTCCATCAGCGAGCCCAGCGTCTGCTCACCGATGCTGCTCACCGGGTGCGAGATGCAGCCCACCTTGGGGTCCTCGAAGGTGCGGGCAATCTCCTCCAGGTAGTCCGGCCCCACGCGCGTGTTGGAGTCGCTGATGAGCAGGATGTCGTAGCGGGCCGCTCCCGACAGGGTGATGAGCTGATTCACCTTGGGGTTGAGACCGGGCTCGCCCTGTTGGAGCTCCAACCGCATGACGCCCGGCCAGCGCGTCACGGCGGCCCGGGCTACCTCGTAGGCTGGATCTCGCGTGTCCTTCACTCCCAGTACGACCTCGTAGGCCGGGTAGCCGAGCGTGGCGAAGCACGCCAGGTTGGCCTCCAGGTCGTCATCCACCCCGCACAGAGGCTTGAGGATGGAGATGCCCAGCGGGGACCCGCCGTTGCGGTTGGAGACCGGAGCGGGAGCCCGGGACAGAGTCCATTGCCGGCGCAGCACGAAAAAGAGCTGCGCCGCGAGCGGGATGACTCCAAAAGCGGCGAGGGCGAGCAGGGTGTGGCTGAGCGCGTGGATCATGGGCGCGGGCTGTCTCCTGAACGGGGGGAGCGCATTCGCGGCGCATCCTACCCGCTAAGTTAGCGAAGCCCAAAGGCCGCGTGGTGACGCTCCCTCGGCAGCCAGGAGAATTGGCGGTGTCAGGTGGGTGACATGACTTTTCGCGTCAAGAAGAAGTCGTCAAGTTGCGGCTGCGCGGGTGGCGGATATCGGTGCCTCGCACCATGTAGACGACCATCTCCGCGACATTGGTGGCGTGGTCGCCAATGCGCTCGAGGTGCTTGGCAATGAACATCAGCGCGGTGGCGCGGCGGATGTTCTTCGAGTCCTCCATCATGTAGCCGAGCAGCTCGTTGAAGATCTTCAGGTAGAGGACGTCCAGGTGCTCGTCCTCCTTGAGCACCGTCTCGGCCTTGGCCACGTCCGAGGACACGAAGGCATCCAGCGCCTTCTTCACCTGCTGCTGGGCCAGCTCGGCCAGCCGGGGCGTGTCCACGTAGGGCTTGAGCGGCGGGGCCTCGTTGAGGTCCTTGGCGCGCTCGGCGATGTTCACCGCCAGGTCGCCAATGCGCTCCAGGTCGGTGACGATCTTCAGCGCGGTGGTGATGAGGCGCAGATCGCTGGCGGCCGGCTGGCGCAGCGCGAGGATGCGGCGGCACGTCTCGTCGATCTCCACCTCCAGGCGGTTGACCTCCTTGTCCGCCTGGATGACCCGCTCGGCCAGCGGCGAGTCGCGATCGATGAGCGCGCGCATGCTGTCCGCGATGAGCGCCTCCACCTTGGCGCCCATGGCCAGCAGCTTCTCGCGCAAGTCCCTGAGGTCCGCCTCGAATGCCTTGTCCGTATGCGTCGACGGCATATGCCCGCTCTCCCTCGCTCCTACCCGAACTTCCCGGTGACGTAGTCCTCGGTGCGCTTCTCGCGCGGGTTGGTGAAGATCTGCTCGGTGGGCCCGCATTCCACCAGCTCTCCCATGTAGAAGAAAGCCGTTCGGTCGCTCACCCGTGCTGCCTGCTGCATGTTGTGCGTGACGATGGCGATGGTGTAGCGCTCTTTCAGCTCGTGGATGAGCTCCTCGATCTTCGCCGTGGCGATCGGATCCAGGGCGCTGGCGGGCTCGTCCATGAGGAGCACCTCGGGCTCCACGGCCAGGGCGCGCGCGATGCACAGGCGCTGCTGCTGGCCGCCGGACAGGCTCAGGGCGCTGTCGTTGAGGCGGTCCTTCACCTCGTCCCAGAGCGCCGCGCCCCGGAGGGACTTCTCCACGCGCGCGGCCAGCTCCGCTTTGTCCTTCATCCCGCCCACGCGCAGGCCGTAGGCCACGTTCTCGAACATGCTCTTGGGGAAGGGGTTGGACTTCTGGAAGACCATGCCCACGCGGCGGCGCAGGTCCACCACATCCACGTTGCGGTCATGGATGCTGGTGCCGTCCAGCAGCACGGTGCCCTGGTGGTTGGCGCCCGGGATGAGATCATTCATCCGGTTGAGCGAGCGTAGGAAGGTGGACTTGCCACAGCCGGAGGGGCCGATGAGGGCGGTGACCTGGTGCTCCGGCAGGGTGAGGCTCACCGACTTCACGGCCACCTTGGAGCCGTAGAGGAGGGAGAGCTGGCGCGCCTCCATCTTGATGCGCGCGGGGACGACGGAGGAGAGGGACATGGCGGGGGGTCAGTGGGAGCCGGATGCGCGCCGGCGGGTGCGGGCGCGGATGAGCACCGCGACGAGGTTGAGGGCGAAGGTGAGCGCGAGCAGCACCAGCACGGTGGCGTACAGCAGGGGCCGGGTGGCCTCCACGTCCGGGGACTGCGTGGCGAGCACGTAGGTGTGGTAGCCCAGGTGCATGAACTGGGAGTTCAGCGTGTTGGGCAGGTCGGGGAGGAAGTAGGCAGCGCCAGTGAAGAGGATGGGGGCCACCTCGCCCGCTCCGCGAGACACGGCCAGCACGGCGCCGGTGAGGATGCCCGGCAGCGCACCTGGCAGCACCACTCGGGCCAGCGTCTGGGACTTGGTGGCGCCCAGCGCCAGGCTCGCGGTGCGGTGGTCCATCGGCACCGCGCGCAGCGCCTCCTCGGTGGAGACGATGACCACCGGCAGCGTCAACACCGCCAGGGTGAGCGAGGCCCAGAGAATCCCCGGCTGGCCCCAGTGCAGCTCCTGGTAGCCGAGCAGCCGGTCCATGCTCCCGCCGACGAAGTGGATGAAGAAGCCCAGGCCGAAGAGGCCGAAGACGATGGAGGGGACGCCGGCCAGGTTGGCCACCGCTATCCGCACCGCGCCCGCAAGCCGCGAGCCCGGGGGGGCGTACTCGTGCATGTACACCGCCGTCAGCACGCCCACCGGCATCACCGCCAGCGTCATCAGCAAGGTGAGCGCCGCCGTGCCGTAGAGCGCGGGGAAGATGCCGCCCGCCATCATGCCGTCAGAGGGCGGCTGGGAGAGGAACGTCCAGGAGACGTGCCCGATGCCACCACGGACCACGTCGAAGAGGATGATGGCCAGCATGGCCACGATGAGCAGCGCGGCGAGGCCCGACAGGGACGTGAGCGCTGCGCCCACGGCCCGGCGCATGGTGTGCTTCACGCTCCCGCTCCCGTCAGTCGCTTGAGGACCCGCCGGGTCCAGGTAGAGGCAACCATGTTGAGGATGAAGGTGAAGAGGAAGAGCTCGACTCCGATGAAGAACAGGAGCGAGTAGTGCGGGCTGCCGACCACCACCTCGCCCATCTCCGCGGCGATGGTGGCGGACATGGAGCGCACCGAGTCCGAGAAGTTCCACGACACGATGGCCGCGTTGCCCGAGGCCATCAGGACGATCATCGTCTCGCCGATGGCGCGGCCGAAGCCCAGCACGCACGCGGCGAGGATTCCCGGGGCCGCCGCCGGTAGCACGACCTTCCAGGCCGTCTCCCAGGGTGTTGCGCCCAGCGCGAGTGAGGCCTCGCGATAGCTGCGTGGCACCGCGGTGAGCGCGTCCTCGGACACCGTGAAGATGACCGGGACGATGGCCAGCGCCAGTCCCAGGCCCGCCACCACCGCGTTGAGCCGCGTGGTGAGGCCGAAGGTGTCCTGCAGGAAGGAGGCGAGCACCATCAGCGCGAAGAAGCCCAGCACCACGGAGGGAATGCCCGCGAGCAGCTCGATGGTGGGCTTGAGCACCTCGCGCAGCCGCCGAGGCGCGAACTCCGCCGCGTACAGCGCGCCCATCACTCCCACCGGTACCGCCACCAGCATGGACACCAGCGTCGTCTTCAGCGTGCCGATGAAGAGCGGAATCATGCTCACCTTCGGTATCCCCGAGACGGGCTGCCACACGAAGGCGGGCGGGCGGTTCTGCCGCACCACCTGCGGCAGGAACATCTTGGAGAGGCTGGCCTCCTCGCGGGCCTGGGCATCCAGGAAGAGCGTCAGTGCCTCCTTCGCGATGAAGACGAGGATGAGCACCAGCGCGGCAATCCCGGTGAAGGCCATCGCGGTGATGACTCCGGCAATGACCTTCTCCCGGAGTTGTCTGCGCCGGGCGGTGGAGGAGAGCCGCGGCGCCACGGTTGCCGTTTCCACGAGACCCTGACCCTGCATGGTCACCTGTCTATCCATCATTGTCCTCGAGCCTCGTGTGACAATCGCGTGACGCGCGTGTGGCTTCGCCCTGGAGTGCTACTTCACCGGGAAGTAGCCAACCTTGGTGACGATCGCCTGGCCCTCGGGGGACAGGGCGAAGTCGATGAAGGCCTTCACCTCGCCAGCCGGCTTGTTGCGCAGGTAGAAGTAGAGGTCGCGCGAGAGCGGGTACTTGCCGCTCTTGATGTTCTCCGCGGAGGGGGCGATGGCCTCGTTGCCCTTCTTGATCTTCAGCTCCTTGATGCCCTTGGCGTAGGCGGCGCCGCCGTAGCCAATGCCGTTCTTCTCCTTGGCCACCGCGTTCACCACCGCGGCGGTGCCGGGCAGCGTCTGGGCGCTGGAGGTGTAGTCCTCCCCGTTGAGGAGGTTGTCCTTCACGAACACGTAGGTGCCCGAGGAGTTCTCGCGCGAGTAGACGACGATGGGCGCGTCCGGGCCGCCCACTTCCTTCCAGTTGGTGATGTCGCCCAGGTAGATGCCCTTGAGCTGCTCCTGGGTGAGGGCCTCCACCGGGTTGGACTCGTGGACGTAGAAGGTCACTCCGTCCTTCGCCACGGCGATCTCCTGGCCGGTGGTGTTGAAGCGGGTGCGCAGCTTCTCGCCCTCGGCGTCCTTCATGGGGCGGCTGGACATCGCGATGTCCGTGGTGCCGTTGATGAGGGAGGCCAGGCCGGTGCCCGAGCCACCGCCCGTCACCTGCAGCTTGGTGGCGGGGGTCTTCTTCATGAACTCCTCGGCCCAGCGCTGGCCGAGGATGACCATGGTGTCCGAGCCCTTGACGGTGACGGTGCCCGCGCGAGCGGCGCTCGGCAGGGCCAGCAGCAGCACCGCGGCAAGGGAAGCGATGAAGTTCTTCATGAGGACGTCTCCTTGGGATTCCAGGAAGTGGGGAAGCTGCGGGTCAGAAGCGGGCCTGCATCTGGAGCGTGAAGAGGTCGTCGTGCGGATCCTTCGCCTCCGCGACGACCGCCGTCATGGGGTGCTCATACGTGGCGGAGAGCTTCAGGTGCTCGCCGAAGTAGTGGATGGCGGTCAGCCCGATGGTGTCGGTGGCGTTGGTGCCCGCCGGCTTGGTGGGATCGTTCGCGTCCGCCAGGGTCGGAGTGCCATTGGCCGGATCGAAGTGGTCGAAGCGCACCGCCACCGCGTTGGAGATGCCGAGGTTCTGCACCACCAGCCCGTACCAGCCGCTGGCCGGACGGCCGAACTTCTCGACGCCATTGTAGAGGAAGGTCGTGCCCCGGATGTACTCGCCCTTGATGGCGGTGGCGCCCACGGGGAGGAAGTCCAGGTAGAGCTGCACGTCCGCGCCCAGGCGGCTGCGCTCGTAGGCTCGGCGGTTGGTGTCGGTGGGTCCCTTGGCAATGGTGTGGCCGAACCAGCCGGAGATGCCGCCGGAGATCCACTTCAGGTCGAATCCGGCGCGGCCAAGGACGTCCTTCTCCTTGTCGTTGTCCACGCCGATGGAGCCGGGGTTGGTGATGCCGTTGCCGTCGAAGACACCGCCGCTCACGCGGAAGACGCCGAACTTGCCGCTGTAGCGCAAGCCGCGGTCCCGCTCATCGGGAAGGAAGGCCCGGACGACACGGGTGCGCTCTGGGAACTCGCGGTCGCCGGAGGACTGCACGGACTCGTAGCCGAACGGCCACTTCAACTGGCCCAGCGTCAGCGCCTGGTCCTGTTTCGTGCCGGGAATGAAGAGCGTGGCCTCGGCATCCCGGAGCGACACGGCCGTCGGCGACGCGTCGAGCTGCAGCATGAACTGGGCGATGTCACCCGTGTAGGTGGCCTTGAGCCGGCTGCGGCGGACGGTGAAGCGGCTGAATCCGCCGGTGTTGTCCTCGCGCGTCGTCTCGTACTGGTAGCGGGCCTGCACGTAGCCGGAGAACTTGAGCTTCGTCAGGGGGGAGAGCGCACTCTTGATCTCGGCCAGCTGCTCCTCGATGGAGGAGACCTTTCCCTCGGTGCTCGTCACCCGCTCGTCGACGTCCGCATCAGCGGCGGCTTCCTGGGCCGCAGGAGGCTCCTCGGCTGCGGGGGCCTCGGGGGCGGGCGGGGTCTCCTGGGCCAGGACGGCGCCAGGGGACAGAGTGAGCAGTACGGCAAGCAGACTGCGCATAGGTTTTGGGGGCTCCGGTACTTTCCGGCCGCCGTACAACAGCGGTGGCCCCCATCTATGTGCCGTCTGTGGCTATTTAAGGGAAAGCGCGTGACAAATGGGTGACGACGCTCAGACCATTCCCGGCTCGACAATGCGGTAGCCCACGCCGCGCACTGTCTCGAGGTAGGCGCGCGCGGTGCCCAGCTTGTCGCGCAGGCGCATGACGTGCGTGTCGATGGTGCGCGTCTCCAGGTTGCTGGACAGGCCCCACACCTCTTCGAGCAGCTGCTCGCGCGACTGCACGCGGCCCACGCGCGTCATCAGGTACTCGAGCAGGCGGAACTCGAGCGCGGTGAGCGTCACTTCCTTGCCGTCCACGTAGAAGCGGTGGGCGGAGGTGTCGAGCGTGAGGGGGCCGAGCTTGACGGGCGCGGACTCGTCCTTGGCGGGGCTGCTGCGGCGGAGGATGGCCTTGAGGCGCAGGACAAGCTCTCGGACGCTGAAGGGCTTGGTGACGTAGTCATCGGCGCCCACCTCGAAGCCGCGCACGCGGTCGGCTTCCTCGCCTTTGGCGGTGAGCATGACGATGAGCACGTCACGGGTGGTAGCGGCGGCGCGCAGCTGTCGGCAGACCTCCACCCCGGACATGTCCGGCAACATCAGGTCCAGGAGGACGACGTCCGTGCGCTGCTCGCGAGTGGCCGTCAGCGCCGACTCGCCAGTGGGGGCCACGCGGGTGGAGAACCCGGCGGCGCGGAGATTGAAATCGATGAGCTCGGCGAGATCGCGCTCGTCATCAACGATGAGGACGTGGGGCATGGCGGAGGCGCACTCTGGGCCCTGGCGTTTGCACCGGGGTGACGCATTTGCGACAACTGTGTAACATCTGCCACTCGGCTTCCAGGAAATCAATCCTGGCGACGCACAAGTGCTCGGCCTGGTGCCGCCAGCCATGCGAGGGTGAAGTGTTTGCCATCAGGGTAGAGCGCGAGCGCTGTGCCTTTGCGTAATTTTCCGGGCAGATCGTCCAAATCGAGCAGGAGCGCGCCCGCGCGGGCCAGAGATGGGTTGTGGCCCACCAGCATCCACCCCGCGCCCAGCTCGCGCGCCAGGTGGAGGATGCGCTTGGGCGCGCTGTGGCGGGGAAGCAGCGCGGGATGCACCTCCACCTGGCCCAGCCCGAAGGCCTCGGCGAGGAGCTCCGCGGTCTGCACCGCGCGCACCAGGGGACTGGTGACAATGCCTGTCATGGGCGTGAGGCGCGCCAGCTTGCGCGCATGGGTGCGGAAGGCGGCGCGGCCCTCGACGGTGAGGGCACGGGCCTCGTCACCCAGAGGGTGAGCGTCCTCGGCCACCGCATGGCGGACGAGCAGCAGGGGCATCTGGTGAGGAGACATGGCGGGCCGCGTGCCTAGGCCGCTGGGGCCAGAGAGGCAAGCAACGTTCCCGCGTCAGCCGTCCAAGTCCGTGACAGTGGACAGAGGCGTTGGCTCGTCCTCGACAGCGGCAGCGTGGTGATGCTCCTCGTCGCCCGCGGCCTGCTTGAGGAGCATCGGCGGGGCGGCGGCCACCACGGGCAGCTCCAGCGGTGTAGGGGCCCTGTGGGGGATGTTGGCCCCCGGAGGCGGGCGCAGCACTGGGCCGGGCGGAGGCAGTCCCGAGTGACGGCGCGCGGCCTCCATCAGCGCCTTGTGGTGGCGGTAGCGCGCCTCGACGAGCTTGTGAATGAGCAGGGGGCCGCCGGGCACGCGGCGCGCGGTGAGGGCCTGGGTGGCCTTGCGCACCGGGTAGCGCACGCGGCGGATCTGCACGCGCCAGCCCTTGGGCGTGAAGGTGAAGACGCCGTAGGCGGGGCGCAGATCTCCGTCACGCGGGATGCCGGCGCTGGCCACGTCGGCTATCAGCAGCCGGCCCACGCGGCGGCGGTAGGGGAAATGCAGGTGGCCGAAGGCGCACGCCGCCGCGTCCAGGTTCTGGAAGTAGCGCCGGATGGTGTTCTCGTCCAACGTCGGATCCAGCGAGTCCTCGAGGTTGCGCGGGTTGGCGTGGCAGACGAACAGATCCTGCCCCTTGCGCGGCGAGTAGCGCTGGGAGAAGGGCAGGGCGCCCAGCTTCTTGAGCCAGGGATCCCCGAGCTGATC
Organism: Archangium lansingense; assembly: GCF_026626635.1. Lineage (GTDB taxonomy): Bacteria > Myxococcota > Myxococcia > Myxococcales > Myxococcaceae > Archangium > Archangium lansingense. Next base: position 9,065,563 of record NZ_JAPNKA010000001.1, on the reverse strand, counting down.
CCTCGTCCACTGGAGCAGCTCGGTCTTCCAGTGGTCGCGCTCGCGGTAGGCCCCACCCAGGTAGTGGCCGGCGAGGTAGCAGTCGGTGTTGCCCATGAGGATCGCATCACAGCGATCAAAGAGCAGCTCCACCGTCTCGCGCGGGTGCGCGCCACGCAGGGCGAGGTCCCCGGCGGCCACGATGTAGTCGGGCGCGACCCGGGCAATATCCTCGAGGACGGCCTCGCAGGCGGGGAGGTTCCCGTGAATGTCGGCGAGGATGGCGACCCGCATGGCCGCCCCATCCTAACCCGCTACCGAGGCCGAGGGCACCGCCGCTGGTAGGAAAATTGTGAAGGTAGAGCCCTCGTTTGGTTGGCTCTCGACCCGGACCTCGCCCCCCATGGCGCTCATCAGGTGCTTGACGATGGACAGGCCCAGGCCCGTCCCCCCCATGTCCCGGCTTCGGCCCTTATCCACCCGGTAGAAGCGCTCGAAGATGCGGGCCAGGTGCCTGGGCTCTATCCCCACCCCGGTGTCCCGGACGTGGACCACGCACCGCGCCTCCTCTAGAGCGCCCGTCACCACCACCCGCCCGCCCTCGGGGGTGTACTTCACCGCGTTGTCCAGCAGGTTGAGGAGCACCTGCTCCAGCCCCCGCTCGTCTCCTCGCCCCACCAGCCCCGGGGGGATGTTCAGCTCGACCGTAATCTTCTTGCCCTGGGCCTTGTGTCGGACCACCTCGGAAGCCCGGGAGGCCGCCACCGCCAGGGGCACGTCCGTCACCTTCAACTTCACTTCCCGTGACTCCAACCGGGACAGTTCGAGCAGATCCTCGACGAGCTCCGAGAGGCGCTCGGACTGGCGGTGGATGATGTCCACCATCTTGGGGGCGATGGTCGCGTCCTGGAGGGCCCCGCCCTGGAGCGTCTCGGCGTAGCCGCGGATGGCGGTGATGGGGGTGCGCAGCTCGTGGGAGACGTTGGCGACGAAGTCCTTGCGCACCTTCTCCAGGTGGCGCAGCTCGGTGACGTCGTGGAAGACGGCGGCGCTGCCGGGCAGGTCCTTGCCGAGCGGAGTCACCCGGATGGCGAGCATGCGGGGGAACAGGCCCTCCAGCGTCAGCTCGAGGCGGGTGGAGGCGCCCTCCCGGCAGGCGCGGATGACGGCCTCGTTGAGTCCGTCGTTGCGCAGGAGCGCCAGGGGGCGCTGGCCGATGATGTCCCCGGTCGTCTGCAGCATGCCGCGCAGCGCGTCATTGTGGCGCACCACCGTGCCCTCGGCGTCCGTCACCCAGATGCCCTCGGCCATGCCGTCCAGCACGGCGGTGAGGGTGCGCGACTCCTGGTTGAGGCCGGCGTTGCGCGCGGAGAGCTGCTGGTGGAGCGAGTCGATGGCGCCCTGGAGGTTGGCCACTTCCTCGAGCGGTCGCGCTCGTCCTCGCGGTTGCCGGGAGCGGAGGAGCCCTCGGCGCGGGTGCGGACCTGGCGGGCCAGGGTGAGGAGCTGCCGCTTGAGCGCGCCTCGGGCCGCCAACAGTGTCAGCAAGGAGCCGGAGAGCGTGGCGAGCGCCACGAAGAGGGCGTCCAGTCTCCAGCCCAGCAGGAGGAAGAGGACGAGCGCCGCGAGCGCGGGGGCCAGCAGGGGCAGCAGGAAGAGGCGCAGGGGCATGGGCTTCTAGCGCGACGGGGGGCTGAGCTTGTAGCCCACGCCGCGCACCGTCTCGATGATGTCACCCGCGGGACCGAGCTTCTCGCGCAGGCGCTTGATGTGCGTGTCCACCGTGCGGGTGTGGATCTCCGCCTGGATGCCCCACACGTCCGAGAGGAGCACCTCGCGCGTCTGCACGCGATCGGCGCGCTCCAGGAGGGTGCGCAGCAGGCGGAACTCCAGCGCGGTGAGGACCACCTCCTGGCCCTTCACGCTCACCTGATGGCGCGAGGTGTCGAGCTGGATGTCGCCGGCGGTGAGCTGGGCGGCGGGGCCCTCGTCGACATCGGCGCGCCGCAGCACCGCCCGGACGCGCAGCAGCAGCTCGCGCACCGAGAAGGGCTTCACCACGTAGTCATCCGCGCCCAGCTCCAGGCCCTGGACGCGATCGGACTCCTGCCCCTTGGCGCTGACGATGATGACCGGCACCTTGCGCAGCCCGGTGTCGCTCTTGAGCATGCGCAGCACTTCGCTGCCCGCCAGGTCTGGCAGCATCAAGTCCAGCAGCACGAGGTCCGGCACGTTGGCACGTGCCCGGGCCAGTCCGCTGGCACCGGTTCCCGCTACCTCCGCCTCGAATCCCGCCGCCCGCAGGTTGTACTCCACCAGTCCGGACAGGTCCTGCTCGTCTTCGATGATCAGAATGCGCGCCATCGCTCCTCCGAGCCCCCTGATTGCACTTTAGGGGTAGCAGATTGGCGATGGCGGTTGAATGACGAGCAGGTGACGCCTCTGTGACAGGGCTCGTCCGTCCGCTCGGACTGTTCAGGGAGCGAAGGTGGGGTCGCACTCCACGGCCGTCAGGGTGATGGCGGCGGCGATGAGCGGCTCATTGCGGGTGGCGCTCACGGACTCCAGGTAGTTGCAGGAGCTGCCCAGGAAGCGCGGCGGGTTGGAGCGCGAGAGCGCCTCGATGACAACGACGTAATCGCGGCCCACCGGGATGTCCACGGTCAGCTCTTGGGCTCCGCCCTGGAGCCCCGCCTCGAAGCGCAGAGCACGCGCCTTGGTGCCGTTCGGCCCCTGGATGACGAGCGCCTCCTGGGGCTTCACCTGCTGGTTGAGACAGGTGCGTTGAATGTCACCACACCGGCGCGATTGCCCCTCGGGCAACACCACCACCTGGAAGGCGCCCAGCTCATCGGCGACGGCGCGCGAGATGGTCAGCTCCAGGCCGAGGCGGTTTCCGGACGAGGAGGGCTCAGCCCCGCAGCCAGCGGCGAGGGTGGCGCCCAGCAAAACGAGGAGGGAGGGTCGCGGGCTCATGGGTTGACGCGGATGGTGATGGGAACGCGGCCCCGCTCCTCGGAGGTGGCGTAGACGACGGCGCCAGCGGTGCCCCCGATGGCTACCGCGCCCACCACTACCCAGAGCCACGGGCTCTTGTACCAGGGGCGCTCGCTCGCGGCGGACGTGGCCACCGTGCCCGGCTCGGGGGCCACCTGGAAGACGAGCGGGTTGAAGGCATCGCCCCGGCCCGCCAGTCGCCGCTGCGCCGCGTCCGCCACCTCGAAGTAGTACTCCACCTCGTAGGCCGACGCGGTGCGGGGCAGCTCATAGGCGGGGATGGTGGCGGTGAAGCGCTCTTTATTGGTCCGGTCGCGCGTGAAGTCCACCGAGCTGTACGCCTGGGCGCCCGCGCGCCGGTAGAAGAGCCGTGCCCGCGCCCCGAGCGCCATGTCCTGGATGAGGGCTTGCGCCATCACGGGCTCGCTGCCCTCGGGGTCCGGGATGGGGTCCACCTGGAGGGTGACGGGCCGAACGCGGCGGTTCTTGATGTCTTCCTTGATGCGCGCGTAGAGCGTGCGGATCTTCGGAGGCGCGGTACGGGGCAGCTCGTAGTCCGGCCGGGCCTGGAGGAGCATCTCGTAGGCCTCGCGCGCCCGCGCCTCATCCCCCAGGTACAGCGAGGTGAGCCCGAGCAGGCGGTAGAGCTCCACGAGCTGATCATCGGTGACGTCGGGGGCGTCGAGGCCGGCCTCCAGCGTCTTCACCGCCTCCTCGAACTCGCCGTTCTCTATCTGCTGCTGAGCGCGGGCGATCTCCGGGCGTGCCGGAGCCACCTGGAAGAGGAGGGGACGAGGGAAAATAGGCCGAGCAAGCGAGGCGCCGGGGGACAGCAGGCTCGCCACCACGATGCTGGCCACCACGCGATACCGCCGGACGTACATTGGTACCTACCCTAGCAGACGGCCAGGCACCCCTCTACCGCGAGGACAGTCTCGCAACGGTGAAGGGCCGGTGACATCTAAAGAGTTCGGGCGCGTTGACTGCGGGAGGGAGCCTCACCATGATGCGCGCCCCTTTTTGGATAGGAACTCGGGTAGATGCTCGTAAAGATTGAAGAAATTCGCGACGAAGGGCTCCAGGTGAAGAAGGAGATGAGCCTGGAGTTGCTCGGGGCCGCGCTGGAGGGGTCCAGCTTCCGGCCGCTCGAGCCCCTGGTTGTCTCGGCGAGCCTGCGCAAGGTGAGCGGGGGCGTGTTGCTCGAGGGCAAGTTCACCTCGCGTGTGGTGGCCGAGTGCAAGCGCTGCCTCACGGAGTCGAAGCTGGAGCTGCCGGTGTCCTTCACCCTCAACCTCGTTCCTGAGTCACTCGCCCGTGGCGGGGGCCTGCTGGACGAGGAGGAGCAAGAGGAGAAGGACAAGGGCCTGGGGGAGAGCGGTGGCTCATTCGCGTTGGATGATGCGGATGCGGAGGTGTTCGACGGGAAGGTGATCGACCTGGAGCCGATCGTCCGCGAGCAGGTGCTCTTGGCCCTGCCGATGAATGCCGTGTGCCGCGAGGACTGCAGCGGGCTGTGCATGCAGTGCGGCCAGAACCTCAACGAGAAGCAGTGCGGCTGCGACACGAAGTTCGTGGATCCGCGGCTGGCGGTGCTCAAGAACATCAAGCTCCAGAGCTAGTCCGTGCCCCGGGCGCGGGAAGGACGGAGGCCGTCACCTCGCATTGAGGGGCGGCCTCTTGTGTTTCCTCAGGTGCGCGATCGGGCAATCGATGGCTCCCTCCCCTGAGACTCCTGAAGGAGCGCCTCCCGTCCCCACGGTGATTGGACATTCATCGTGAGCTGCTTCGCCCAGGGGGGAGGTCGTGTCGCTCCAGATTCCTGGCTACAACGACTTTCTGCAAATCCACCAGGGGCGCCAGTACACCGTATTCCGCGTCCGGGAGGAGCGCACGGGCACGCCTCGGATCATCAAGGCCGTCCAACCCGGGCCGTACGCCGCTCATGCCACCGCTATGCTCCGGCACGAGCACGAGATGCTCAGTGGGCTGGAGGTTCCAGGAGTGGTGAGGCCCCTCTCGCTAGAGGAGGTGGCCGGAATCCTGGCGCTCGTCCTGGAGGACGCCGGCCCGGTGGACCTCGAGCAGCACCTGGGACAGAAGCCGCTGGAGACGGGGCTCTTCCTGGAGCTGGCCATCCAGGTGACGGGCATCGTGCTGGAGCTTCACCAGCGCAACGTCATCCACCGGGACATCAACCCGTCCAACCTGGTGGTGCGGCCCGACAGCCGGCAGGTGACGCTGATCGACTTCTGCACGGCGACGAAGGCGACGGGACTGGTGGGAGCGTCGGAGGGGACGCTGGCGTACATAGCGCCGGAGCAGACGGGGAGGATGAACCGGCTGGTGGACCACCGGGCGGACCTGTACGCCCTGGGGGCGACGCTCTACGAGATGCTCACGGGTGTCCCCCCCTTCGTCTCGGCGGACCCGGTCGAGCTCATCCACGCCCACCTGGCCAGGTCGCCCGTTCCTCCGGAGCAGCTCAACCCCTCCATTGCCAAGGTGCTCTCCGACATCGTCCTCAAGCTGCTAGCGAAGATGCCCGAGGAGCGCTACCAGAGCGCCGAGGCCCTCGAGTTGGATTTGAGAGCAGCCTGGCGCAGTTGGAAGGAGAGGGGTGTCATCGCTCCCTTCGCGCTCGCCTGGCATGACCGGGCGCGCGAGCTCGTCATCTCCGACAAGCTCTACGGGCTCAAGCATGAACTGGCCGAGCTGTGCTGTGCCTTGAAGCGCGTGAATACCGGTCCCAGTGAGGTCGTGCTCATCACGGGAGATGCAGGCTCCGGTAAATCCTCGCTCGTCCACGAGCTGCGCAGGCGGCTGGAGGGCAGGGCGCGGTTTCTCTTCGGCAAGTTCGATCCACTCCACGGTCACGTGCCTCATGCCCCTCTGGTGGAGGCGCTGGGTGGACTCGTCCGCGGACTGCTCCAGGAGCCACCCGATGCGCTCCTCCCCTGGCGCCAGCGCCTGAGGGAGGCGCTCGGTAGTCATGCCGGCATCATGAGCCGTTTCATTCCGGAGCTGGCGCGTCTCCTCGGAGAGCCGCCCCGCCCGGAGCCGCTGGGGGGCACCGTGATGGAGGGCCGTTTCCAGCTCGCCTTCCAGGCCTTCCTCCAGGTCTTCGCCACCCGCGATTGTCCTCTCGTCCTCTTCATGGATGACCTGCAGTGGGCGGACACGGGCTCACTCCAACTGCTCCAGAGCCTGGCCACGGCACCGGACCTCCACCATGTGCTGCTCCTCGGTGCCTATCGTTCCAAGGAGGTGGGACCGGATCATCGTCTGCTCCAGACGCTTGGAGTGATGCACGCAGCGGGCGCGGCCCTCCGCACCCTGGAGGTGCCCCCACTGGACCGCCACGCGCTCATCCGGCTCTGTCGCGACACCCTGCACACGACTCCCCATCAAGTCGAGCCGCTGGCGGAGCTTCTATTACGCAAGACGGCGGGCAATCCCTTCTTCATCAAGAGGCTGCTGCGCTACCTGCACCAGTGCGGGCTCCTGGTCTTCGACGCCGAGCAGGAGAGGTGGAGCTGGGACCTGGAGCGCATCGCGCAGGTGGAGGTCACCGAGAACGTCATCGAGTTGATGCTGCCAGCCATCCGCCGGCTCCCGGAGCTCACCCAGCGGCTGCTCGAGATGGCCTCGTGCTTCCGGGGCCGGGTGGACCTGTGGCTGCTGTCGGCCGTGGCGGGGAGGTCCGTCGAGGACGCGGCCGGAGCACTCTGGAGTGCAATCCAGGAAGGGCTGCTCGTGCCAGCCAGCCAGGGCCCCCGCTTCGCGAGTGGGGAGCGTCAGGTGTCGGAGAGCCCCGCGGCGCAAACAGCCACCTACTGCTTCGTGCACGACCGCATCCGGCAGGAGGTGTACTCGCTACTCCCCGAGGATGAGAGACGCCGCATCCACCGGGAGGTAGGGCACAGGCTGCTGGAGGGAGTCTCCGAGCAGGAGCTCGACGAGCGGATATTCGAGGTGGTGGACCACTTCGACATGGGCCTGGAGTCGAGCCGGGGCTTGGGGTTCGCCGAGCGCCTCCGGCTCGCCGAGCTGTACTACCGGGCCGGAAGCAGAGCCGTGGCGACCTCGGCGTTCAACTCCGCGCTCGTCTACTTGCGGCATGGCCTGGAGCTGCTCCCGTGGGAGGCCTGGCGGTCACACCATGAGTTGGCGCTTCTGCTGCACCGGCAGGCGGCGGAGTGTGCACACCTCACCGGGGCTCATGCCCTCGCCGAGGCGCTCATCCAGGACGCATTGCCCCACGTCACCTTGGACCTCGAGAAGGTGGACCTCTACGAGATCCACGTCATCGCCTACATCATCTCCCGGAACTACCAGGGGGCGATCCAGTGGGGGAGGGAAGGGCTGCGGTTGATGGGGCAGGAGCTGCCAGCGCGCGAGCTCGAGCGGGCGGTCGCGGCCGAGTCCGCCGCGGTGGACGGGTTGCTGGCGGGCCACACCCGGGAGGAGCTCCTGGCGGCCCCTTCGATGCAGGACCCGCGGCTCCTTGCCCTCATGCGTTTCATGTCGAGCGTCGTCATGGCCGCCTGGTTCTCTGACCAGCTCCTGCTGTTCTCCTACTTCCAGGTACGGATGCTCCACTTCTCATTGGAGCACGGCCACAGCCCCTACTCCGCGCACGCCTACGCGTCCTACGCGATGATTCTCGGGGTAGCGACGGGCGACTACGACACCGCCATGAAGCTCGGCGAGACCGGAGTAGAGCTGAGCCGGCGCTACGCCGATCCGAGACAGGAGTGCCGGTGCCTGCTCATGTTTGCTGCCGGCGTGAACCACTGGCGGGCGCCGTACCGGACCAGCATTCCGCTGTCCCGCCGAGCCATCACCGCCGGGCTGGAGGGCAATGAGTTCCTGTTCGCCGGCTATGCCGCCACGAACCTGGCGGTCCTCCTGTACAGCATGGGCACCGAGCTCTCTCGCGCACATGCCGAATGCGAGGCCAGCCTGGTGCTCCTCCAGAAGCTGGGTCACCGGGACATGAAGGGCCTCCTCCTCGCATACCGCCAGGCCATCCGGTGCCTCCAGGAACGGACCCACCAGCGGGCTCGCTACGACGATGATGCGTTCTCCGAGAAGGAGTACGTCGACTCCATCCGCGAGAGCCCCCTGGTTCTCTGCGAATACCAGGCGTTGCGCGTCCAGACGTCCTACCTGCTGGGCGACCTCGCTGATGCTCTGGAGATGTCTCGCGCCGCGGGCACGAACGTCCACTTCATGCGGCCCTTCGTCAACGGGATCGACTACGTCTTCTACACCGCGCTGACGCTCGCGGCGTACCAACCCGCGGCCCCCTCCTCTGAAAAGGACTCGCTGCTGGCGCAACTCGAAGCGCACCTGCACAGCCTCGACACCTGGGCTCGGGGTTGTCCCGAGAACTTCCGTCAGAAGCACCAGTTGGTCGCCGCCGAGCTCGCGCAACTCGAGGGCCGCCAGAGCGAGGCCATGCGTCTGTACGATGCAGCCATCGGCTCCGCTCACCAGAACGAGTTCCCCCAGGACGAGGCCCTCGCCAACGATCTGGCGGGCCGGTACTACCACTCCCTCGGCCATCACCGCATCGCCGCCCTCTACCTGCGCGCCGCGGTGAAGGGGTTTGCTCGTTGGGGCGCCAAGGCCAAGGCGTCCATCCTCGTGGAGGAGTTCCCGGAGCTCACCCTGGGAGAGGCTCTGCCCTGGAAGACGCCCACCACGCGTGACGATGAGGAATCGCGCGGGGCCAGGCTCGACCTGCTCAGCATCCTCAAAGCCGCGGAGACCCTCTCCGGAGAAGTGGTGCTCGACAGACTCCTGGAGAAGCTCATGACGGTGTGTCTGGAGGTCGCTGGGGCTCAGTGCGGCGCCCTTCTCCTTCACGAGGAGGGCTCGCTCTACGTTCGTGCCCGCGGTTCCACCTCAGAACCCGTCACCCTCGAGCGTGCGCCCTTCCACTCCTCCTCGTACGTCCCCCCCACCATGGTGGCGCACGCCTACGAGTCTGGAGACGCCGTCATCCTCGCCGATGCCCGTCGGAGCTCCTTCTCCTCCGACCCCTACGTCGTCTCCCACGCCCTCAAGTCCGCGCTCGCTGTTCCCATCCGCCGCCAGGCCTCGTGCTCCGGGGTGCTCTATCTGGAGAACAACCTCGCCACCCGTGCCTTCGCGCCCGACCGCGTGAGGGTGCTCCAACTGCTCTCCTCACAGATGGCCATCTCGCTGGAGAACAGCCTGCTGTTCGGCAAGCTCCACGTGGAGATTGAGGAGCGCCGCCGGGCCGAGCGCGCCGTGCGTTTCCTGGCCGAGTCCTCCGTGGTGCTGGCCGAGTCCCTCCTCTACGAGACGACCCTGACCCGGGTTGCTCGCCTCGCGGTTCCCTTTCTCGCAGACTGCTGCATGGTCCTCGTGCTGGAGCGGCCCCATACGCTCCACTGCGTTGCTGTTGCCTGCGCCAGCCCCGCCAAGGAGGCCCTCCTACGCGAGTCTCAGCGGAGACATCCTCCCCAATGGGACTCAGGACTGCCGGGGGTGGTGGCCGTACGCACAGGCGAGCCGCAGGTCATCCCCGAGGTGTCCGACGAGCTCCTTCGGGTCTTCAGCCAGGATGAGCATTACCTCGAGGTGATGCGTTCCTTCGACATCCGGTCCGTCATGGCTGTGCCTCTCATTGCTCAGGACAAGAGCATTGGTTCCATTAGCCTCTTCTGCGTGACCCCCAAGTGCCGGTACGGCCCCGCGGACCTCGCCCTTGCCCAGGAACTCGCACGCCGCGCCGCCATCTCCATCGACAATGCCCGGCTGTATCGCGAAGCCCAGGAGGCCATCCGCCTGCGCGACGAGTTCCTCTCCATCGCCTCCCACGAGCTGTACACCCCCATCACCTCACTCAAGCTGTCCATGCAGGGCCTGGAGCGCGCCAGTTCCTCCGCTCGCCCCGATGTCATCTCCCGCGCCTTCCAGAACGCCCGGCTCCAGATACGCCGCCTCACTCGCCTTATCGATGAGCTGCTTTCTGTCTCCCGCCTCCAGGCGGGGCAGGTCCATCTGCAACTCGAGGATGTCGATCTCGTTGCCATCACCCGCGACGTCGTCGAGCACTTCCGTGAAGAGTCCGTCCGCTCCGGCTCATCCGTCCTCATCCGGGCCGACACCCCCGTCATGGGCCGCTGGGACAGGGGGCGCCTGGAGCAGGTCATCACCAACCTTCTGGCGAACGCCATCAAGTTCGGCAACCACAAGCCTGTCGAGCTCTCCATCACCGCCGACAATGGAATCGCGCGCCTCTCCGTGCAGGACCACGGCATCGGCATTGCGCCGGACAGGCTTCCCCATGTCTTCGAGCGCTTCGTGCGTGCTGTCTCTGTGCGTGAGTACGGCGGGCTGGGCCTCGGTCTCTACATCGCTCACGAGATTGTCTCTGCGCTGGGTGGCGCCATCCATGTCGATAGCACGCCAGGAGTCGGCACCTGTTTCACCGTCCTGCTGCCGCGCTTCGAGCCCCCCATCTCCGGAGTCAGTATTCATCAGGCTGCCGGACACGCGTGACGGTTCGAGCGGCGAGGTAGCACTCATCTTGGATTGCGCATGGCCCTTCTGCGACCCGTCAGCCGGGAGGCGTCAGAGTAGGACTCCCCCGTCCGTTCTAGCTGGAACCCACTTGGGGCTCGTCTGGCAGTTGGGTGGAGATGTGCCGGAGGATTCCCACCTTCACGAGGTGGCGCATTCATCTCCGGAGATGGAATGGGGGCTTCCGCTTCTCGAGCCCCAGCTGCCTTCCCCAGTCTGCTGGAAGGCGGATGTGGAGAGTCTGCGACTCCTCTCCGTTGAGCCTGCCATCCGTTCGCTCCCATGGCAGCCCTCGGAGGAGCGTGCCAGCCCCCGCCCCGTCTTCCTGATGGAGCTCATACATCCCGCAGACTGGGCGCGTACGCTGGAGGTGCTGCGCGCGGTGGCGGCGGATGGTCGGGCGCGGCGCTGCGTCCACCGTCCCGTTGCGGCGAATGGGGGCTCGCGGTGGTGCGTTACGTCCATTCGAGGGATTCGCGATGGAGCGGGGCAGATCCAGGAGCTGGCGGGAGTCACACAGCCCGTGAGAAGCCTCCTGTTCACCAGAGAAGAGCTTCTGCGGCACGAGGCCGTCCTGCGGCGGATGCTTGCTCAGGCACCCGTCTTCGTGTTCCTCACTGACCGGGAATTGCGTTTCCTCGCCACCGCCGGCTCGGAGCTGGCCGCGCCGGGCCTGGAGCTGGAGGGAAAGTCGCTGCTCGACGTCCTCGGCGCGGGTGAGGAGCCCTCTTCCGTGCTCGCCGCCCACTACCGTGCCCTCAGTGGAGAACCCGCGCGCTACGACACCGAGTGGTCCCATCGCACCTTCGAGGTCCGTGTCGAGCCGGCTTTCGACGAGGAAGGGGCCAGCTCGGGAACGATTGGCATTGCATTCGACGTGACCGGCCAGCGGCAGGAGGAGGAAGAGCTGCGGACGAGCGCAGAGCGCCTGCGCACGCTCCTGGAGACGACGTCAGATGCCATCTACCTGAAGGACGCCGATGGGCGCTGGCTCGAGGCGAACGATGCCGGGCTCCAGCTCTTCCACTTGTCGCGAGCCGGATATCAGGGGCTGACGGACGTCGAGCTTGCCAGTCTCAGCGACTTCTTCCGGGAGGCATTACTCGCCTGCTACTCCAGTGATCAACGGACCTGGGCAGCGGGACAGGTCACGCGCCAGGAGGAGGCCATTCCCCAACCGGGTGCAAGCCCCCGCGTCGTGGAGGTCACCAAGGTTCCCCTGTACCACCCCAATGGGCAGCGCAAGGGGCTCGTCGTTCTCGGGCGTGACATCACCCTCCGCCGCATGGCCGAGCAGGAGCGGGATCGGCTGCTGCTCCAGGAGAAGGAGGCCCGCGCCGCGGCGGAGGTGGCGCGGCGTCGCTCCGAGTTTCTCTCCTCGGCGAGCCGCGTGCTGGCCGATTCGCTGGACTACGATGCCACGCTCGCGACGGTGGCCCGGTTGGGCTTGCCCTTCCTCGGCGAGTGGTGCGCGGTGGATCTGACGGGAGAGGATCCGCGCGTCGCCCGGGCCGCCATGGCCCACGCCGACCCCTCAAAGGAGCCAGGTGCGAAACGCCTGGAGGCGTGTGTGCCGGACCTGGAGGCGCCGGGTGGCATCGCGGAGGTCATTCGCAGCCGGCGTCCGCTCGTGCTCACCGCGTTGGCCGGAGAGGAGGGGATTCTGGCCTTGTGCGACCATGGGCGCGCGCACCTGGACGTCGTGCGGGAGTTGGGGTTGCGCTCGGGGCTCTCCGTGCCCCTGGTGGCCCGCGGCAGGACCATGGGAGCGCTCACCTTTGCCTCGGTGCATCCGGACCGCTACCAGGACGAGGACGTGCGGCTGGCCGAGGATCTCGCCTGGCGCGCGGCGCTCGCACTGGACAACGCCCGGCTCTACCGGGAGTCCCAGGAGGCCATCCAGGCCCGCGACGAGTTCCTCTCCATTGCCTCACACGAGCTGCGCACGCCCATCACCGCACTGCGCCTCGGCATCCAGCGCCTGTTCCGACTCGCCCGCGGTGGCGCGGAGCCCCCCTGGAAGACCGTGGCAACGTCCCTGGAAGGGATTGAGCGGCAGGGCAGGCGCCTGACCCTGTTGATCAACAGCCTCATGGACGTCTCGCGGCTGCAGTCCCATCACATCCAGCTCGATCTGGAGGAGGTGGATCTCTCGGAGGTGGTCCGCGACGTGGTGGCCCAGCTCGGAGGCGTGCTGGCGCGCACACACACGCCTCTCGTTCTGCGAGCCGACGCCCCCGTGGTGGGTCGGTGGGACCGCTCTCGGCTCGAGCAGGTGGTGACGAACCTGCTCGACAATGCCATCAAGTACGGCGCGCGGGCGCCCATCGAGGTGACGGTGGCCCTCGAGGATGGGACGGCTGTGCTCACCCTGGGCGATCGGGGTATTGGTATCTCCCCCGATCGCCTGCCCTTCATCTTCGGACGGTTCGAGCGGGCGGTGTCCTCACGGCATTACGGGGGACTCGGCCTGGGGCTCTACATCGTGCGGCAGATCGTCGAGCTGCATGGTGGCACCATCCATGTGGAGAGCATCCCCGGGCAGGGCTCGACTTTCACCGTCCGCCTGCCCCTCTCCTTCAGTCCAGGGTGAGCGTTGCCTGAGTGCCGCGCTCAGGGCACTTGCTCGACCAGCCAAGGCATTCCTCCGCTTGCTCGACTAGCACTCAGGCGGTGCGCCACGCCGACGCACTGGCTGTATGCAACACAAGACAACACCTTCCTCGGACCGGAGGACGGGTGCTGTCCAGTCGAGCAGGCACCACCTTGGGGCTGTCAGACGCACTCTGACTCCGCCCACCCCCGGGCGGCACCTTGGTGGCCACACCCATGCGCCTTCTCTCCGCCCTCATCCCGTCCGTGTGTTTCCTCGTGTCCGCCTGCGGCGGCCGTGAAGAGGAGGATGACGCGTTGCTCGAGGCCCGTCAGCGGCTGCTCGGCACCTACGACGTCACGGGAACCCTCACCATCATCACGAATGGCGTCTCGAGCTCCCAACCGGCGAGCGAAACCCTCGTGCTTCAATCCGGCACCGAGCGGGAGGCCCTGACCCTGGAGCTCTCGGTCCTCGGCTGCACCCTGCGAGGGAAGATGCTCGGCGAGCGCGCCTTCACCCTCCAGAGCAGGACCTGCGCGCTGCCTCCCGACGACGCCTGTACCTCTACGCTGGGCATCGCCAATGGGAGCGGAAGCCTGACGGGGGACGGCCTCGCGGTCTCCCTCGAGGCCCAACGCATCACGCAATGTGGCGGACCGACCACCTCGCGGCCCATCACCCTGACGCTGTCCGGCCCGCGGCGAGGGCGGAACTAGCGGACGCAGTGCCCCAGCTCGCTACGGGGCACGCGGTGCGTTGGCTCTGGAGCGGTTGTCACGAGCGGAGGACGGCCGCACCGGGTGTTCGTTCCGCTGATAGCCGGGGCGGGCGTCTCCCTCACCTCCCTCGGCTGGAATCCGGTCCAAATACCTATCGGACGCTTCAGTCCCTGGCTGACGTTACGATTTGAAGCGCTTCGTCACCGCAGGACTCGTGAGCTCCCCGAGCGCATCCTTTCCCACCCACCGCGCCGCGCCCTGCTCTGAGTCCGCCAGGCGCCGGGCCACTGCCACTGCGGCGGCATTGAGCGCGCGATTGCGTTTACCGATCGCACGCAGCGCCATGTTCACGGCCTTCTTGACGAAATTCCGTTCGTCGCCGGCCTCGCGTTCGATCAGCGCGAGGCCACGGATGAATGCCTCGTCGTCGGCGTGCCGGTCATGCACGGTGAGGCTCCACAGCAGCGCAAAGGCCGTGCGCTTCTCGAACTCGTTGCGCTTGTTGCTCCACTGCGTGACCTTCGCCCACCGATGTGGCGTACGGTCGAACAGGTTGAAGCACATCGTGTCGCAGATCGCCCAGTTGTCGAAATCCTTGCACCAGCGATCCATCTGCGCGGCCGTGACCAGCGCCGGGTCATCGACGAACGAGGCCAGCATGCGCGCCTCGTACCAGCCGGTGTCCCAGAGCGCCAAGGCGAGTTCATGGTTGTGCCCGAGCTTCTTGCCGAGCGCCTTCATGTCCCTCATCGCTACGCCGAACGCCTTGTCCGAAGGGATGGCGTAGCGGGCCATGCCGTCGAGCGTGGCCTGGGTACTGTGGTCCTTCAGCCACTGGAGCACCGACTGAACTTCATCCTCGAGTGACGGCTTCGCTGCGTTTGAGGCCGGCTTGACGGCGGGTCGAGGTGCATTCTGCGCCCTCTTGGGGGGCGAAGGGGATTGGGTCACCCCCTTTTTCGCGGTGGTCCTTTTCATGATGAGTCGACCTTAGCCGATCAGCGGCCGGGCCTCGGTCGCGGTCACGACGATCTTCGCGAGGCGCTTGCTATACGCAGCTATCGGCGAACTGTTCAAGCGTCCAGGTCCCTGCGACCTCCTTGGCAGGGTTGGACGGGGCAGGCGCATTTGCATGATTGCCCTGCCGGCGTGACTGAAACTCGCAAGAAATCGCGAGCCGTCACCCATACGGTGCCGCCCATGGAGTCCAGGACCCAGAGCGGCATGCGGCGTATTCGTGTCATTGACAGCCATACCGGAGGCGAGCCCACCCGTGTTGTGACGGAGGGAGGCCCGGAGTTGGGGGCCGGGGACATGGAGTCCCTGCGCGAGCGCTTCCGCGAACGGTTCGACTCCTTCCGCAGAGCCATCGTGTGCGAGCCACGTGGCTCCGACGTGATGGTGGGCGCGCTGCTGTGCACCCCCTCGGTTTCCCGGTGCGTGGCCGGCGTCATCTTCTTCAACAACGTGGGTTATCTCGGCATGTGTGGCCACGGCACCATCGGCGTGGTGAAGACGCTGGCGTACCTGGGCCGTATCGGCCCCGGCGTGCATGCGCTGGAGACCCCGGTGGGGGTGGTCCAGGCCACCCTGCATGCAGATGGGCGGGTCAGCATCGCCAACGTGCCAAGCTATCGCCTCGCTCACGATGTCGCCCTCGAGGTGCCTGGCCATGGCGAGGTGCGGGGTGACGTCGCCTGGGGCGGTAACTGGTTCTTCCTCACGCGGGCTCGGGATGTCCCGCTCGACATGGGGAACATCCCGGCCCTGACCGCGTACACGTCCGCCATCAAGCGCGCGCTGGCCGCGAATGGCATCACCGGCGCGGGCGGCGCGGAGATCGACCACGTCGAGCTGTTCGCCCCTTCGCCCTCTCCCGGCGCTGACGCGCGCAACTTCGTCCTCTGTCCGGGTCTTGCCTACGACCGCTCCCCGTGCGGCACCGGAACGAGCGCCAAGCTCGCCTGCCTCGCCGCGGAAGGTTCGCTCGCGGAGGGCGCCTCCTGGGTGCAGGAGAGCATCATCGGTAGCCGGTTCGAGGCTCGCTACGTCCGCGACGGCGAGCGCATCCTGCCCACCATCACCGGCACGGCCTCGGTGAACGCGGAGGCGACGTTGCTCGTTGACCCCGAGGACCCCTTCGCCTGGGGCATCGGATGAGCGCCTTCGACTGTGTCATCGTCGGCGGAGGCATCGTCGGTGCCGCGCTCGCGGACGTGCTCTCCCTCGAGGGGATGTCCGTCGCGCTGGTGGAGGCCCGCTCCATCGGTGGGGGCACCACGGCCTGTGGCATGGGCCACCTGGTCGCCATGGACGACAATCCGGCGGAGCTCGCCCTGACGGGCTACTCCGTGGCGCTCTGGCGCGAGCTGTCCGCGCGCCTGCCTCGAGAGGTGGAGTACGACGCCTGTGGCACGCTCTGGCTCGCCGCCGACGCGGAGGAGTTGGCCGCCGTCGCCACCAAGGTCGAGAACTACCGCGCTGCCGGCATCCGGGCCGAGGTGCTGGACTCCAGCGCGCTGTATGAGGCCGAGCCGGCGCTGGCTCCCGGACTCGTGGGGGCGTTGCGCGTGCCCGGGGATGCCGTGCTCTATCCTCCGCTTGCCGCGCGGACCTTCGCCCTCCAGGCCCGGTCCCGGGGGGCCAGGCTGCTGATGGGCTCTCCGGTGCGGACCCTGCGCCAGGGCTCCGTCGTGCTCTCCAATGGTGACGTCCTGGCGGCCGGATGCATCGTGCTCGCCGCGGGCGTCGCGAGCCCCGCGCTCTGCCCGGAGCTGCCCATTTCGCCCCGCAAGGGACACCTGCTCATCACCCAACGGGGCGCGCCAGTGGTGCACCACCAGCTCGTCGAGCTTGGCTATCTCAAGAGCGCCCACGGGACGGAAGGCGCCTCGGTCGCGTTCAACGCCCAGCCGCGCACCACGGGCCAGTTGTTGCTGGGTTCCTCGCGCCAGCCGGGCGTGGCGACCCGCGAGGTGGAGGCCACCATCCTGGAGCGGATGCTCCAGCGCGCGGAGCTCTTCCTGCCGGGATTGAATGGTCTTCGAGCGCTGCGCATCTGGACCGGTCTGCGCCCGGCCACGCCGGATGGACTGCCCCTGCTCGGGCCGCACCCTTCGAAGCCATGGCTCTGGCTCGCCTGCGGTCACGAGGGGCTCGGCATCACCACCGCGACGGGCAGCGCCCGGCTCCTGGCCGACCGGATGCTCGGCCGCGCCTGCGCGATTCCCTTCCAACCCTACGAGCCGGCACGTTTCCTGGAACAGGCGCGCACGGCGGAGGCCCTTCATGCCTGACGCGAAGAGGACCGCGACCCGTACCGTCACCTTGCGCATCAACGGACGGACCCTCACCGTTCCCACGGGGACCTCGGTCGCGGCGGCCCTCGCCCACGCGGGGGAATTCGTCAGCCGTTGCGACCTGGAGGGCCACCCCCGTGCGCCCCTGTGCGGCATGGGGGTGTGCTTCGAATGCCGCGCCACCATCGACGGAGAGCCCGAGGTGCTCACCTGCCTCACGCCGTGCCGCGATGGCCTGGAGGTGGTGACCCATGCGTGAGGTGTGTGACCTCCTCGTCGTCGGCGCTGGCCCCGGTGGGCTCGCCGCGGCGTGCCGTGCCGCCGAGGCGGGCCTCGATGTGCTCGTCCTGGAGCAGCAGCCCACTCCCGGAGGACAGGTCTGGCGCGGAGAGACGAGGCCTGGCGGCAACCCGGTGGCCCGGAGATGGCTGAGACGCTTCGCGGACTCGGGTGCTCGCTTGCGGCTGGGGACGCGCGTCGTCGCCGCACCCGAGCCGGGACTGTTGCTCACAGAGGAAGGGAAGACCCCGCTCGCCGTGCGCTACGGGCGGCTCGTGCTCGCCACCGGCGCGCGTGAGCGCTTCCTGCCCTTTCCCGGCTGGACGCTGCCAGGTGTCATGGGGGCCAGTGGACTCCAGGTCCTCGTCAAGGACGGCCTGCCCGTCCGGGGCAAGCGCGTGGTGCTGGCTGGCACCGGGCCGTTACTGCTCGCCGCCGCCGCGACGGTGCACGCGAAGGGCGGCGAGGTCCTGTTCATCGCCGAGCAGGCACCCGCCTCGAGTCACTGGGGCTTCGCCCTCCAGCTCTGGCGTCATCCGGGAAAGCTCCTCCAGGGAGCCGCGCTGACGGCAGGGCTGGTGGGAGTGCCCTCGTCCACGGATGCGTGGGTGGTGGCCGCGGAGGGCGACGGGCGACTCGAGCAGGTACGCCTGTCCGTGCGGGGCCGGGAGGAGCGGATGGGTTGCGACTACCTGGGCGCGGCCTTTGGACTGGTGCCCAACCTGGAGCTGGCGCGGCTGGTGGGGTGCGCGGTGTCGGCCGGGGCGGTCGCCGTCGATGAGCGCATGGAAGCGAGTGTCCCCAACGTCTACGCGGTGGGAGAACTGCTCGGCATCGGCGGGGTGGACCAGGCCCTCGTCACCGGAGAGATCGCCGGCCTCGCGGCGGCGGAGCAAGCCATTCCCGATGACTTGTGGGCCGCGTGGGACCGCGCCCGGACCTTCGCTCGGCTGCTGGACCGATACTACTCGCCACGCCCGGAGTTGAAGCGGCTCGCCACGCCCGAGACCTTGCTCTGCCGCTGCGAGGACGTCCCGCTCGCGGCGTTGGACGGCTGCCGCGACCTGCGCGAGGCCCGGTTGTATGCCCGGCTCGGCATGGGCGCCTGCCAGGGCCGCACCTGTGGGCCTGCCGCCGAGGCCCTGTTCGGCTGGGCTGGCGAGGACGTCCGCCCGCCCTGTCTTCCCGCGAGAGTCGGCAGTCTTCGGCTGCCGGCCGAGTTCACCTCTACCCAGGAGAAACAGTCATGAGCCTCTGGACCGGCGTGCTACCCGCCATCACCACTCCCTTCAACGCGGACCTCTCCATCGATCACGGAGCGGTCCGAGCGCACGTGCGTTGGCTCGTGTCCCAGGGGTGTACCGGCATCATCCCCTGTGGCTCCCTGGGTGAGGGCGCGACCCTGGGTCTGGAGGAGAAGGCCGCGCTGATGCGCACCTGCGTCGAGGCCGTGAAGGCCCCGGTGATTCCAGGCATCGCCGCGCTCGGCACGGCGGAGGCGGTGCGCCTCGCGAAGGCCGCCGAGGAGGCCGGTTGCTCCGGGCTGATGGTGTTGCCGCCGTATGTCTATTCCAGCGACTGGCGCGAGATGAAGGCGCACCTGTCGGCCGTGATTCGAGCCACCCGGCTGCCCTGCCTCCTCTACAACAACCCGGTGGCGTACCGGACCGACTTCAGCCCCGCGCAGATCGCCGAGCTGGCCGCTGACTTCGACAACGTGGCGGCGGTCAAGGAGTCCTCCACCGACGCCCGCCGCGTCACGGGCATCCGCGCCCTGCTGGGGGACCGGCTGGCTCTGGGCGTGGGCGTGGATGACTGTCTGGTGGAGGGCGTGAGCGCGGGGGCGAGCTTCTGGGTCGCGGGTCTGGTGAATGCCTTCCCGGCCGAGTCGGTGCGCCTGTATGAGCTGGCCCGCGCCGGCAAGCACGACGGGGCCTTCGCGCTCTACCGGTGGTTCCTGCCGTTGCTGCGGCTCGACACCGTCACGAAGTTCGTCCAGCTCATCAAGCTGGTGCAGCAGGAGATGGGCTGGGGCCACGAGCGCGTGCGCCCGCCGCGCCTGGAGTTGGTCGGCGCCGAGCGTGAGGAGTGCCTGCGCGTGTTGCGCGAGGCCCTGGCCCACCGGCCCGCGCTGTAGCTACTCCCATACGAGGACACACGGTATGAAATGGATGGGATTGTCCCTGATTGGCGCCGAGCGCGGCGAACCGGGTGGCGGAACCTTCACCGGGTGGGATCCGGCGGAGGGCAGGGCGCTCGAACCTCGCTACCACTCTGCCCACCCCCATGAGGTTGAACGGGCCTGCCGGCTCGCGCGGGAGGCCATGCCGGTCTTTGGCGCACTGCCTTCCCGGCAGCGGGCCGTGTTCCTGGAGCGCGCCGCCGAGGCGCTGCTCGCGGCCGAGGCCGACTTCCTGGCCGTCACGCCTCGGGAGACGGGCCTTCCGCCCGCGCGCATCCAGAGTGAGCTCGGCCGCGCCGCGAATCAGTTCCGGCAGTTCGCCCGGTTGCTCGAGGAAGGGAGCTGGGTGGATGCCCGCATTGACCATGCCGCGCCGGAGCGGCGTCCCGCGCCCAGGCCGGACCTGCGCTCCGCCCTCCGCCCGCTGGGGCCGGTGGCGGTGTTCGGCGCGAGCAACTTCCCACTCGCCTTCTCCGTGGCGGGGGGCGATACCGCCTCGGCGCTCGCCGCGGGCTGCCCGGTCATCGCCAAGGCCCATCCCGCCCATCCGGCCACCTCGGAGCGTGCGGGCCTGGCCCTGCGTGAGGCCGTGCTGGCCTGCGGTCTTCCGGAAGGGGTGTTCTCGCTCCTGTTCGACGCCGGCATGGACGTGGGCCGCGCCCTGGTGCGGCACCCGTCCATCCGCGCCGTCGGCTTCACGGGCTCACGGGCCGGTGGCCGGGCGCTGATGGAGCTCGCCGCCGCGCGTCCCGAGCCCATCCCCGTCTTCGCCGAGATGGGTTCCATCAATCCCGTATTCATCTTGCCCACCGCCCTGGCCGCACGCCCCGAGGCGCTGGCCGAGCAGCTCGCCGCTTCCATGCTGTTGGGGGCGGGCCAGTTCTGCACCTCGCCGGGCCTCATCGTGACGGCTGGAGGCGAGGGACATGAGACGTTCCGTGCACGGCTGGCGGAGCGTCTCGGGGCGGCGCCGGCGGTGCCCATGTTGACCGAGGGCATCGCAGAGCGTTTCCGCGAGGGAGTGGCTCGGCTCGCCGCGCGCCCGGACACCCGGCGGAGGGTGGAGGGCGAGTCCCGAGCCGCCTACGCGGTGCCCGCCCTGTTCGAGGTGGAACTGGACGCACTGCTGTCCGAGCCGGCGCTGACCGAGGAGGTCTTCGGAAGCTGCGCCATCGTGGCTCACGTGCGGGAGGCCGGGGACTTCGCTCGCGTGGCCGCGCACCTGGAGGGTCAGCTCACCGCGACGCTGATGGTGGAGGCGGGCGACCATGCGCTCGCCGCGGAGTTGCTGCCCGTGCTGGCGGACCGGGTCGGGCGCGTGCTGGTGAACGGCGTGCCCACGGGCGTCGAGGTCTGTGCGGCCATGGTGCATGGTGGGCCCTATCCCGCCAGCTCGGATGGACGCTTCACCGCGGTGGGCACCGGAGCCATCCACCGCTTCGCCCGGCCGGTATGCTTCCAGGACGTGCCGGACGCGCTGCTGCCCTCGGAGCTGCGGGAGTCCAACCCGCTGAACCTCTGGCGCACGGTGGATGGAGTGCTGAAGCGGGGATGAACGTCCCAGGTGGCTCGGAGGTCCACCTGGGACGAGGCCGGGGTCACTCGTCGAAGCGGGCCTCGAGCCTCACACCGGAGAACGGGGAACGGGCGTGGAGCATCACATGGAACCAGTTGCCGGCCGCGGGATTGGAGATGTCCACCGTCTCCTCGTTGTCGGGGAGGTACGGCCGGTAGTCATACGTGGTGGAGGTCGGCCAGTGGATGGCGCGGATGTACATGTCGGCGTTGCCCGTGCCTCCACTCATCTGGAAGCGCAGGTTGTGAGCGCCGGATGGGACCCAGAGGTAGAAGTACAGCACGTCACCCGAGGCCAGCCCGCCCCGGTAGCAGCCATTGCCCAGCACCATGGAGTTGGGGTCCGTGCAGGGCACACCCGGGCTCGGCGATGGGTTCGCGCACGTGCGGGGGTCGGCGGCGGTCGCGACGCAGCCAATCCACTCGTGGAACTCCGCGTCGTGCGTGGTGCCGAGCCCGTCCAGGTACTGCCGGTAGGCGGTGTAGTCGCCGCCGCGGAAGTGGGCGAGCATCGTGTCCACCTGGTCCCCGTGGCGCTCGAACATGAAGCGCACGCTCAGGTAGCCCCAGTAATAGATGCGCTCCACGCCGCTGTTGTAGTCGTTCCGGAAGAGCTGGCTGAGCTGCATGCTCTTGCTGGCGCCGATGGAGACGGCCTCGGTGTTGTTGTCCTTCTTCGAGATGTACTCGGCCAGTCCTTCAATCCACCAGATGGTCGGCTGGCTGGTGCTGGCCCCGAAGTCCCCCTTCATGTCGAAGCGGCCATCCAGGTAGTGGATGTACTCGTGCTCCAGGTTCCATATCTTGAATTGAGGGCGGACCCACTCGGCCTCGTAGGCGATGAATCGGGCCTGGTTCCCCGGAGTGGCGGGGTCCCCTTCCAGGTACATGCCGCCGTTGTTGGTGTCGATGCCGAACAGCACTCCGGCGTAGGTCTGGTAGTCCTGGCTGCTGTTGAAGATGACCATCTCCAGCGCCACGTTGTTGTCATTGGCGACGGGAACGCGGCGGCTCTTCAGCTTGTCGTGGAAATACGTCTCCTCGGTGGCGAGCTGCGCGCAGCTCTGGTTCAGCTCCGTGGTTCCCATGTCCTGGGCGCGCATGCGCAGGGTGGAGCCACAGGGGTGACTCACCGTCAGCACGGCCTGCTCCAGCGCTGGCCGGAAGTTGCAGATGCCGTAATAGGCACAGTTGCTTCCGTCGTAATACTCCGCCATCTCGGCGGCACCCACCCACATCCCCGCGCCGGGGCCCGTCATTGCATGGCCGGCGAGGATCGCCTTGACCTTCGGGCGTACCTTGTTCTGAAGCGTCCCGGGGTATTGCAGGAAGCGAGACAGTTCGCGCACTGCGTTGACCTGGAAGTATTGGTAGTCGGTCCCCAGCAGGTGCTCGTTGCGCGAGATGAAGCCGCTCAAGGTGTCGACGATGGACGGCTCCTGCTGCACCAGCGCCACGAAGTCGCTGTTGTAGTGGCCGCGGAACAGGCCGACGAAGACGTTGTGAGCGGCGCCGCGCATTCCCCAGGAGGACAGGAACCCGTCGTTGAACCGGTCCAGGATGGACTGGAAGGTGCCCAGGTGGAGCGCGTTCTCCGAGGCGCTGTCGATGAGGGTGACGAACTCGCTCAGCACCTCTCCATGCGTGTCGTTGACGTCCTGGAAGTGGCTGTTGGCGACGAAGGCGGCCAGGGCCGGCCGGATGGCCGTCTTCAGGGCCGTGCCATAACTGCCCACGTCCTCCGAGTGGTAGTACTGCACGTAGTACCCGGCGCGCAGGAACAGGATGAGCTGCAGTGCACTGCCGCTGTTGTTCCCGGGGTATTGCTGCGCGCTGCTCGTGAGCGCGTTGGCGATGGTCACCATCTTGCTCTCGGCGAACACCTGCCCGGCCCGGGTCCCGGTCAGCCCGAACAGTGTGTTGACGCAGTCCACCGCCGAGCCCTTCACCAGGGTGACCAGCGCGGTGCCGCTGGCGGATGCGAAGGCGCCGGTATCACATGCCGCGAGCAGCGCGCTCTTGCTCGAGGGGGGCGTGCGGGCCTCGCGCATCTGCTCGGGGGACACGTCCGGCTGGCGCTCTTCCGGAAGGATGCGCTCATGGGCGGATGGCCGCGCGTGGGCCTGGAGGGATGGGGGAGGGGGCGGAGGGGACGCGCCGAAGGCTTCGAGTCCCACAAGGGCCAGACAGAACGTCCATGCGGTACAACACCGTTTCCAAGCGGTGAAAACACTGCTCATGGTTCCTGCTCCTCGGTGGTAGGTGAACTTCACGCGGAGTCAAAGACTAGGTGCAGGGCTTCTCTTGCTTCTTGTGACTTCCCACCGAGAAGATGATGGAAATCACCGAACCCACTCAGCGCAGAGACTTCACCCCAGGCGAAGAATTGGAGACCTGGAGGACCGGCTTCATGGAGCGGGTGGCGAACCCGTTCTTCGCGGAGGCCCTGTTCGACCGTGTCCCGGACATCGTCTTCTCGGTGAAGGACATCCACGGGCGCTACGTGTGCATCAGCGAGGCGTGTGCCGAGCGCTGCGGGTTGAAGAGCAAGGCGGAGGCCGTGGGGCGCACCGCGCACGAGCTCTTTCCCCGTCACATGGCCGACCGCTACGTGCGTCAGGACAAGCAGGTCTTCCGTACGGGCCGCCCGCTCGTCAACAACCTGGACCTGACGCTCTTCAACAACCGCAGGCCGGGCTGGTGCCTGACGAACAAGGTGCCGCTGTTCGAGGCCTCGGGGGCGGTGCTCGGGCTGGCGTGTCTCTCGAGGGACGTGCACGAGCCCGGCCGCGCGGGAATGGTGGACGAGCGGTTCGCCTCCACCATCGACCACATCCAGGCGAACTATGGAGAGCGGTTGCGCATCGACGCATTGGCCCGGCGGGCGGGCATGTCCGCGGCGCAGTTCGAGCGGCGCATGCAGCGCATCTTCCAGCTCTCGGCGGGGCAGTTCATCATGAAGACGCGCATCGACGCCGCCTCCGAGAAGCTGTCCGGCACCGAGCAGCCCATCTCCGCGATCGCCCTGGCCGTGGGGTTCTGCGACCAGAGCGCGCTGTCCCGCCAGTTCAAGCAGATCACGGGCTTGAGCCCGCGCCAGTACCGGCAGCTCATGCGGCCGGGCGGCTGAGCAGTTCTTCCAGGATGTGGCCTCACGGGGCCGTTGGAGCGGCCACGTGAGACCCTCCCAGTGGATTGAAGAGGCGGGCTACGCGCGAGGGGCCATGCGCCGTGGATCCGGCTCGCCCTGCTCGATGGGCAGCGCCGGGTCGCGCGACCACTCATTCCACGAGCCGAAGTAGAGGTGCACAGCATCGAAGCCGGCCTCCTTCATCGCCACCAGCGTGTTCGAGGCCCGCGCTCCCTTGAAGCAGTAGAGGTAGACCTTGGCCTCGGGCTGGATGCCGACGGAGGCGCAGAGCGAACGCACCTCGTCCTTCGAGATGAACAGGGGGATGTCGTCCTGCTTGCGCATCATCTGGTACCACTCGATCCATACCGCGCCAGGGATGCGCCCCTTGCGAGGGCAGAAGTCGACCCCGTAGGGCGAGGAGCTGGCCCCCACCCATTCGTCCTGGTCTCGCACGTCGAGCAGCACCACGGACGGGTCCTTCAGGGCCCGCAGCATTTCGTCCCGGTCGATCATCAGCTCGGGTTTCGGGTCGAGCGGGAACCGCTTCGGCTCGGGCTCGACGGGCTCCGTCGAGAGCGGCAGCCCCTCTTTCATCCAGGCCCGGAGCCCGCCGTGGAGGATGGCCACGCTCGGATAGCCGAGATACTTCAGCAGGAAGTAGCCACGACAGGACTGCCCGTAGCCGTTGTTCATCGCATCTTCGTAGATGACCGCGGTCTCCTTCCCCGAGAGCCCCGCCTGGCCGAAGAGGTCCGCGAACGTGTGCTGCATCGTCGCGAGCCCCTCCGGGGTGGAGTTCGACAGGTAGGTGAATACGTCCCGGACGTTGACCGCTCCGGGGATGTGCCCGGCGGCGTACTCCTCGGGGGCGCGGGTGTCGATGATGACGATGTTCTCTCCGCGTGCTCGTGCCTCGGCGAGCTCGCGGGGCGACAGCAGGAGCTTCTGGTTCATCATGTTCTCCTCCATGGGGTAGGAGCGCGGGATGATAGACGAGGATGGGGCTCCCGCCTGTGCTGGCTTGTACATCCCCTCCAACATCGGCGTGCGGTGCGCGCCCGAGCTCCGGGCAGTCCGGAGGGCCCGCTCACGGCGAGGCGGTCGCGTCGAGGTCGGTGAGCGAGAAGTCGTCCATGGTGAGCGTGCCCACCTGGTCGAGCGACATGCCCAGGCTGAGCGCCTTGGCCGCCGAGGGCGCGGCGGGCGTCGTCCACTCGGCCCGGGTGTAGGTGCTGGTCGCCGGCAGCAGCGGCCCCTGCGTCCAGAAATCCCAACCGCCCGAGGTGTTGCGGTAGTACGCCTTGAACCGAACCGACGTGGTGGCCTTGTACCAGGCGGAGACGCGGTAGTGGTGGCCGGTGGTCGCGGGGGGCGAGCACGAGCCGCCGTCCTGCAGGTTGATGAGCTTGCGGTCTCCGCTGGTGATGCTGGTGATGCGCACCTGCTGCGCCCAGCTTCCGCCGTGGGCATCCGTCGTCCGCGTCCAGGTGAAGGCGTTGGTGCCGAAGCCTCCGCGCTGCCAGCAGTCCGGCGTCCCGTCCCCGTTGCTGTCCGCTTCGAGCGACGGGTTCTTGAAGAGCTGCGTCGGGGTCACCACCGGCGGGAAGGTGACGGGTGGCTTCAGCACCCCGCCGATGACGGTGTCCATGCGGACGACCGTGGTTCCCCGCGAGGCACGCGGGGCCAGCCAGTCGAGGAACGCCGCCAGGTTGGCCGGAGTAATCGCATACGTCTCACCGCACCCGTCGCAGATGTGGTGGAAGACGATGGGCACCCAGCCGCCGCCACTCTCTTCCGCCCGGAGCACGTAGGCCTGGAGGGTCGCGAGTGAGGTGGTGTCCTGCACGGAGCCGTGCGTGCGGATGGCGTAGGCGTCCGCGGGAGGAACGGACTCCGCGTAGGGATTGCCGGAGCTGCCCGTGGGCGTGCGCAGGCCGCCGCTCTCCCGGGCCGAGTTGTAGTTGCAGTCGATGACAATCTGCCGTGTGACGGAGTCCTTGTCACCGAATGGGTAGGCGAACGAGGTCACCCGGAAGCCCTGGTTCAGCAGGGCCACCCGGTCGTTGCAGATTTCCCGCCGCTGCTCGTCCGCCGACAGCGTGGTCAGGTGCGGGTGGGTCAGCGTATGGCCGCCAATCTCGTGTCCGGCGTCCTGGAGCGCACGCACCTGGGCGACCGTCAGACGGCCGGATAGGCCCAGCTTCCCACTGTTGATGTAGAAGGTGCCGCGCATTCCCCGGGCTTCTAGGAGCCTGTCGGAATACCTCGGCTACCCACTACATGAGGGGTAGTGCGACTCAAACACACCGCTATGGTTGGTATGTAGGAGTCGTTTTTCGGCGATTCTCCGACAAGCTCCTAGCATCGCCGCGGCCTGGAGCTGGCTGGAAAGACAGTCATCGAAGTTCAGCGAGACGCGTGTTGGCATGGTGGCCCCCCCTGGAGGCTTGCCCCCAGCACGGGCGGCCGCAGCGGGAGTGCGCGGGGGCACCGTCACTGGAGTTCCGAAACGAAGATGCCTATGGCACGCTCCTCAGGACAGGCCATTGTCCCTGGGTTCAATTCCCAACCCTTCGCCGCGCCGCAGTGCCAGCTCGCGGGGAAGCGCAGGCCCCGCCTTTCGTGGGGAGGGAGGGGGTCCCGGCCCCTGCACCGTGGGGCGAGACGCAGGCTGACGCGGGGTCGCCTGACCGCCCAAGGGAGCTGTGCGGCCTCTCCACCAGCCTGGCGCACTGCTCGGCCGGCCTCTGTCAGCGGCCCTCCTCCCCCCTGTGTCAGGCGGGCGCGGATGACTCTGTGAAGCCAGGTGGCTCGTGACAGGGCGCGGCAGCATTCTGTCTTTTCCCGGGCCTGCGCTCCGAGGTACTCGCACCGAGATGGGGGGCACTTCACACTGCCCTGGCGGCCAACTCCTTGGCAGCCTCGACGAAGAGGCGCAGTGGCGTGGAGCGCTGGGCACGGCTGGGGAAGTAGAGAAAGAAGCCGGGGACAGTGGGCGAGTAGGGCTCGAGCACCCGCACGAGCCGCCCGGTGCGCAACTGCTCCGCCACCACCGGCTCGAAGGCGTACGCCAGCCCCAAGCCTTCCTCCGCCAGGGACACCGGCAGATGGATGTCGTTGGTGACAACGCCTCCGCGCACCGGTACGCGCCATGTCCTGCGGCCGCGCTCCAGCTCCACCCGAGGGTGGCGCGCGCAGAAGGTGGGGAGCACCGGAGTGATGAGGAAGGGCACCGCCATTCGCGGCACTGACAGCCGCAGCCGGCCCACTGCCTCCCCTGGCTGCGCGGACACCTCTCTGAGGGCGGTGAGCGCCTGGCCCAGTCCCGGGCCTGCGCCCTCAACCAGGCGCCGCCCGGCATCCGTCAGCGACACGCTGCGCGTCGTACGGGTGAGCAGCACTACGCGCAACTGCTCCTCGAGCTGGCGCACGGACTGACTCACCGCGGTTGTAGAGACGCCGAACTCGCGCGCCGCGCCGGTGAAGCTGCGCAGTCGGGCCACGGCGAGGAACACCTGGAGTTGGGGAAGGAGAGCCGTCTTCATCGCGAGTGCCCCCTCGAGGCCTTTGTGGACACCGCCCGGCCGCCCCCCTCCGGGGCGCATGGCGGTCAAGCCAGCAGACCACATCTCATTATCAAGCAGAGCTTCAAAGCCCATTTGCGCCGGGGTGCCTAGTCCTCGGCGAATCGGGGGCCTACTTCTTTTCGGGAAGCCCCACGCGGACCTGCCCACGTTCACGGTCAGCACGTTCTGGTCCGACACCGCCACGACTCATCAATGAATCGGAAGATGGACATGCAACTGCTCGCCGCGACGGTCGTCTTGTTTCCAATGCTTGCCCTGGCGGTCGCCCAAGCCAGTCCTGAGCGCGCGGCCACGGGGGCGGGCACTCCCTCGGCCGCCTCACGTGAGGATTCCCAGGCCCTGCGTATCACGCGCAGCGGCTCACAGCCCGTTGCCAAGGGCCCCTCCGAACAGTTCACCGGTACCGTGCGCGTCGAGCGACTGTTCCAGCCGGGCGCCCCCTCACGCGCCTCAGGCGCCTACGTCACGTTCGAGCCCGGTGCTCGCACTGCGTGGCACGCCCATCCGCTCGGGCAGACGCTGGTTGTGACGGCTGGTTCCGGCCGAGTGCAGCGCTGGGGGAGCGCCATCGAGGAAATCCGGCCAGGAGATGTGGTCTGGATTCCGCCCGGGCAGAAGCACTGGCACGGCGCCTCACCGAACACCGCAATGACCCATCTGGCCATCCAGGAGCAGCTTGACGGCAAGGTTGTCGAATGGATGGAGAAGGTCAGCGACGCGCAGTACAGCAATCAACCCAGAGAGGAGCGAACCATGAGTACCACCAAGCCCGCCACCACCGCACAGAAGGCTATCGGCGACTTTGCGCCGAAGCTCGTCGAGCTGACCGACGACGTGCTCTTCGGGGACATTTGGGAGCGGCCGCAGTTGTCCAAGCGCGACCGCAGCCTGATTACCTGCGCGGCGCTCGTGGCGACCGGAAAGACGGAGCAGATGAACTTCCACTTCCCGCGTGCCATCGAGAACGGCGTGACGCAGGAGGAACTCACCGAGCTCATCACCCACTTGGCCTTCTACGTCGGCTGGCCCAACGCCATGTCGGCCATTACGCGCGCCAAGGAACTCTTCGAGAAGAAGTCGCCCTGAGGACTGTATCGCCTTCACGAGGCCCCGGGGCCGGGCGTCTGCTCTTGCAGTCCGAGAGCCGCCCGGCATGTCTTCGTATAGAGGTCGCGGAAGATGTTGTCCGGGTCCGTCAGCTGTTTCACAGCCTGGTAGGTCTCCTTGTTCCAGATGCTCCAGAAGGTCTGCTCGTCGTAATAGTTGTATGAGATGAGCGTCTTGGTGCCGTTGACCCGCTGCAACTCGTCCTCGAATTCCTTGTAGAGGTTGCGGCCTCGCGGCTGCTCGAGCCCGTAGACGGCGAGGTCCAGGAACAGGGGATCCTTCACGCCGGACCACCATCGGGGTGTCTGCCATTCATAATCCCGCATTCGCCGGTAGGGCACGCACCACACCGGATAGAAGTGCATCTCGCGGTGGTACCAGTCCATGAACTCGGCCGTGCGTGAGAAGGGGATGAACACGTCCACGATGACCGGTGGGTTCTTGGCTGGCAGGAAGCGGTGGAAGTGCTCGGCGGCCCTCAGCACGGTGTCCGAGTGCACCAGTTTGCCGAACAGCGCCCGGCCCACGAGGCTCCTGGGCGTGACGTGGGTAACCCCTCGGTCGTAGCGGTAGAGATAGTCGTAGACCGTGAGGTAGTCCTCCGTGCGGCGCGGGATGCTCTCGCAATAGGCCTTGAGCCAGTCGTAGCGGCTCACGTACGGGGCGCGCTCCGTGAAGCGGCCCACGCACAGCACGTGCTGAGTCGGAGAGAAGATCTGCCCATCGAGATAGTCCGCTTCCTGGGCGGTGAAGTAGTGCCAGATGGCTTGCTGAAAGGCCTCGAGCGTGGCGTAGGTCTCGTACGTCACGTGCACGTAGGGCGCGGCGCGGATGAGCTTGAATTTCAGCTTCGCGAGCACACCGAGTGTCCCGAACGAGCCGTGGAGCATCTGGAACACGAGCGGCTTCTCTTGAGGGGAACAGCGCAGCACGTCCCCCTTCGCGGTGATGAGCTCGTATTCCAGACAGGTGTCGTGGAAGCCCCCGTCCCGGAAGGACATGGACTCGATGGAGCACCCCGCGACGGCGCCTCCGAGGGTGATGGTCTTGTGCTCGGGGACGATGATGGGCACGAGCCCGTAGCGCAGCGTCGCGCGGACCACCTCCTCGAAGGTGACCGCGGGCTCGGCCGTGCATGTCATCGCCACGGGATCGAGCTCGAGGATCTGGTCGAGGTCACTCAGGTCGATCTTCTCGTCGCCGCGCCGCGAGTCGTAGCGCTTGGGCACCTGATGCGGTGGCGTCTTCTTCTTGAAGGACGCGGGCCGCGCGCTCGTCCGCTGTCGCAACTGCCGTGCGATCCGTTCGATCTTCGCCTCGTGACGCGCATCGCGCCGCGCGGGTTCCTCGGGCAAGAGCACGCCGGGCGCCGGCTCCATGTGCATTTCATTCCTCCACCTCATGAGGGTGGGGAAGTCCCTGACGTCTGGGGAGGCACCGCCTGACAGAGAGGCCCTCGCCCGCCCGGTTACCCAGAAGGCGTACCCATCGGGTCTCCGAAGGATGCGGCCGCGGAGGGCCAAGGCTGCTTCACCGGCCCCTCAGTACGTCGAGGATGACTGCGTAGTGCACAGTCGCCGCGGCGATGACCATGAGGTGGAAGATCTCATGGTAGCCAAAGACGGCGGGGCGGGGGTCCGGCCATCTGCGCGCGTAGACCCCGGCGCCCAGGGCATAGAGGACAGCCCCGAAGACGAGCCACCCGACACGCGCCGAGCCAATGACGCCTGGCAGCCGTAGCAATACTGGGATCGACACTGTCCCCAGCACGACATAGAGGACGGAGCGGAGCCCAGGCGGCCCAGAGAGGCCCAGCAGCGAGAGGCCGGCGCCCGTGAGCGCCGCGGCCCACATCACCCAGAGCAGCCGCGGCCCCCAGCCTCCGGCAGCATCCAGTACGGCCATGGGCGTGAAGGTCCCCGCGATGAGGACATAGATGGCCGCATGGTCGAACCGCTGGATGCGCTGGGAGGTGGCGGGGCTCCACTTGGGACAGTGGTACGTCGCGCTGATACCGAACATCAGCACGAGGCTGATGCCGAACACCATGCCGGTCAGGTACCGCACGCCCTCCACCGGAGCCTGCGCGAGGAACAGGCACCCGGCGAGCGCCGCTACGAACGCGAACGCGTGCGACACGCCGCGCAGCCTGGGCTTCACTTCCACTTCAACCCGGAGAGTCTCAACGCGCTCTTGGGATGCCATGACCTGCTCGTAACTCCGGCAGGTCATCATCGTGTCAGCGAGGGGCATACGCCCGTCCGAGCGCCGACTTCTGGCGCCCGGACCTGCCGCTCCGTGCACACTTGCCGCTCAGGGAACGAACTTCCAGCTCTGGGTCACCGCGGGCTGGAAGCAGTGGACATGGGCGGTGGTGGTGCTGGGTACCTCCTGGACGACTCCCGCCCCGTAACCACGCGCCTGGCACCACTTGCTGACCTCCAGCCGCGATTCCGCGGAGGTGAGGCTGCCCGCGTTGGAGACGGGCCCGAGCTGCGATCGGGCAACATCCTGGATGAGCCCCGAGTTGAAGCAGCCCACCCACGGCCGGGAGGTCATCTCGAAGATCATTCCGGTCGTCCACCCCAGGCCCTGGCACCAACGGTGGGCGGCGGCGGTGCAGTCGCTGGACATGGAGACCCGATCATCGGTGCAGCCCGCGTGACTGCGTGCCAGCTCCTCGAAGGTTACCCCCAGGCTCTGGTGCTGGATGGGCGCGCACGCCACCCCGACCTCTGTGCTGGTAGCGGAGGCGGGAACTCCCAGCAGGGAGATGGGCGGGCGGTTGCCGATGACCTGCTGGAGCGTCTCGTAGAAGTTGGTGGCGCTGCTCAGCGCGTCATCGGCCCCGCGCTGCGCGCAGACGCGGTGCATGGACACGGCGCACGCCTGCGAGCCCAGGGTCGACAGGCCGTTGCAGGACGGGTGCTGCTGATTCATGACGAACTGGCCACCGGTGGGCTCTTCCTGGATGGCGGCCTCCTTGCAGTCCGCGCCATGCGTCGTCAGGCAGAGGCTGCGATTGGAGCGCGCATTCGTGAAGAAGCGCACCTCGTCGATGTAGCCCTTGAACGAGCCCTCCCCGTTGGCCGGGCAGCTCTGGGTGTCGAGGTTCGGGCCCGCGCCAATGGAGAGCGTCCCCGTGCCCAACCGGAAGGAACCGGGAGCGGTGGGCAGCGCGCGCCCCGTGGCCTTGCCGTTGATGTACTCGCCGAACTGTCCCGTGACCCCATCCCAGGTGTAGGCCAGATGCGTCCAGACGCCCTTGGGCAGCGGCTGACTGAACCCCAGGCGAACCCGCTGACCATTGATCACGAACGACATGTGCACCGCGCCGTTTGCCTCGTAGATGAGATCCAGGCCCCCGGGCTTCGCCAGGAGATAACGGTAGGGATTGCCCGTGCAACCCTGGTTGATGGCGGCGTCAGGGCGGATGGCGAGCTGCACGGTGAAGCCGCGCACGAAGGCCCCGACACCCGGAATGGCGCTGCTGGAGTCGGTCAGGTTCACGGTGGCGGCGCCTCCGCCGGAGACAACCAGGGCCTTGCCCTTGCCGTGCGGCTCCCACAAAGAGCCCGAGGGCGGCTGCGTCACGTCATTCTTCTCGGAGATCTGCGCCGTGCCCACGAGTGTGCCCGTGTAGAAGCGGCCCGCGCTATCGGGCGTGCGCGTCAGATCATACGTTCCAGCCCGGGTGACCATCTCATTCATGGGCAGGAAGAGCATCTGGAAGGGATTGAGCAGCTCTCCCAGGTCGACCTCGTTGTAGTCCGCCGTGTTGCTGCCGAAGAGTGAGAGCACGTCATGCGTCTTGGTGACGGGCAGGTAGCGGGTCTCGTTGCTCGAGCCCGGCGGAAAGTTCTGGGAGGGAGCGCGCTCTTGCTCGAAGTTCCACATGGGGCCCGAGTAGAAGAGGTGCGCGATGTCCTGCCGGTCGGTGTTGAGGCTCCCGTCGATGTGATGGGCAATCCATCCCGTGTCCGCGCCAATCAGGCTCATCGCCTCGCGACGCCCGCCCGCGGCACCGGTGAAGCCAACCGCGGCATAGAGGACGTTGCGGCCCTCGTGGTCCACCCAGGGATAGGCGGCACGAATCAGGTTGCCGCCAGCCACGGTGTCCCCGAAGTCCTCGCCGGTGGCTGCCTTCATCCGCTGCCAGGCCATCGGGTAGCGCTTGAGACCCGGATTGGGGTCGTTGAACATCATGGACAGCGGCCGGGGCTCACTCCAACCCGTGGCAGCGCAGGGGGTGGGGTTGTAGCTGTACATCAGGTAATCGATGGTGCCGTTGTTGAGGGGGCCGCCCTGGAAGAGGAGCAGCCGCCCATCGGAGGTCATCGTCGGCTCGATGCCCATGATGGGGGCGCCCGAGACAGTCTTCAGCTCCTCCAACGCCCCGGTGGTGAAGGAGGCGAGCTCCGCCTGGACTGTGAAGGGCTGGCTGACCCGGACATCCGCGGTGCGGCGGCGGAAGCGATTCGGGCCGTTGAACATCATCGAGTCGAAGATGAAGGGCTGGTAGACGGCAACGCCGCTGCTGAGCGTGTAGGGCTGCGCCGGGTTGAGGAAGCAGAAGGCCAGCGCGTTCTCCCCGTTCTTCACCTGGAGGGTCTTGCCAGTGGAGAAGGCGCTCGAGAAGCTCGGCTTCCCCTCAGCGTCGTAGGTCACCGCCTCGGGCCGGAACACGCGAGCCCTCCAGGTGGTGGTCGTCGTCGCGTGATCCTCCCCCACGTTGCCGATGAAGAGCCGGCCATCGAGGCTCGACGTGTGGCCGTTGGAGCCAAAGGGCGTCGAGATGCGCGTATTCACCAGCGAGGGCCGCGTCGCCGCGAGCGCCTCTGCCGTGGACAGGGCGAGTCCAAGCAGGGGAACGAGGACGCGTGACAGCGAACGCTGACAGGGCCAGGAACGGAGGGGCGGGACCATGGGGGGCTCCTTGGGTTTGAAACCCCGCCATAGCAGATTTCCAAGATATCCTGGGAGAACTCGTCGGCGCTGAGGCGGATACGCGCATTCCCGCCCAACGTGCGGCTCTCACATCACGCGTGACGCGAGGAAGCGTATGGGATTCGACCTCGGGCCTACGGCTTGCGGGGCGTGGCCCCAGGCGCGAACCACTTGCGCAACACTTGGGGTGATACCGAGCGGTAGATCGTGTCGTGGCGCAGCTCCGGCCTGGGCTCGTACTGCCACCTCAGTCCGGCAGGAGCCTTCGCGCGGAGGACTTCCGCCAGGCGCGCGGCGGCGGGGGCGATGTTCTCCTCGTTGGCGGACGACAGATGCAGCCCATTGCGCAGGTCTGGATGGGCCTTGAGCCGCTCGCCAGCCTTGCGCACCAGCTCCTCGTTGTTCCACCACAGGCTCGGGCTCAAGGCGATGTAGGTGTCGAAGAGCTTCGGCTGCAGGAAGAAGGTCTCCACGATGAACAGGCCGGCGAGGGATTCGCCGATGACTGCGGTCTCGTCCGTCGCGCGGTACCGGCGGCGCACCTGCGGCATCAGCTCGTCACGGATGAAGCCGCGGAACGCGGCCGAGCCGCCAACGCGCGGGGCGATCTTGCGGTCCTCCTCGACCTCGGTCGGGCCGGTCATGTCGCGTCGCCGCTCGGTGTTCTCGATACCGACCAGGATCAGCGGCCGTAGCTCTCCAGCCCGGATCGCGGTGTCGATGGTGGTGGCGACGTGCGGGAAGTCCTCCTGTACGCCGCCATCCGGCATGTACAGCACGGGATAGCGCGTGGTCTTCGCCGCGTCGTAACCCGGCGGCGTGTAGACATTGATGCGCCGCGTCTCCTTGAGCGTCGCGGACTCTAGGGTGAACGACTGGTGTAGGGGCACCGGCTCGGCGGCTACCGCGCTGTCCGCCAGAACGACGGCGAGCGCGGCGCACAGGAACACACGGGTCCAGTCGAGTGACTGTCGCATCACATCCTTCTCCTTGGCGCCTCCATTGGCGCATGCCGGGTGGCTCGGCTCAGGTTCGCACGAATGCGCTCGCGTCGGGGAGTCCGCTGCCGGAGGTGTTGACGCCCAGGGCTGTCAGGACACCCGAGAAGATGTCGGGCTCGTTCGACGTCACCTTGCCGGGCTCTGGCGCTCCCGTGCGCGGGTCGAAGCCGTAGGTCAGGGTGGTGAGTGGATCCATCCCACCCAGCACCGTGTTGCCCTTGAGCATCGGCGAGAGCATCACGACGCCGTTGTTGAGCTCATGCCCGCTGCTGAATTCGGTGGCATCGTTGGGCCGCGAGCGCGTGCGCCCGAATTCGGTCGCCACGTAGATCAACGTGCGATCCCACAGGCTCTCGCCGCTCGTTTCATCGAAGGGCTCCGCCTTGAGCAGCTCGATGAGCTTGTCCACCACGCCCATCACCCGCGCCCACATGAAGGCCTGGCCGGCGCGATGCTCGGTATGACTGAAGTCGAAGGCCAGCGGCGGATTGGCAATGAGCCCGTTCTGTCCGCCCACCGCCACGTTGAACGAGGGACCCAGCGTCACCGTCACCGAGACCCGGTACTTGAGGAGCAGGAACGCCAGCGCCGCCTGTCCCTGCACGGGGTCGGTCAGGTAGTCCGGGAAGAGAGCGCGCAGCCGTTCTCCGTCGGGGGAGCTCGACAGGCCGTACTCGGAGAGCGGCGTCTTCGGCGGCTGGTCGGGCAACACGTTGAGGCGGTTGATCAGCTCCTTCGCCTCCAGCGCCGGTTGCCCCACAATGCGCTGCTCGTTCCACCGCTGGAGCGCCGCCGCGTTCTCGAAGGTCCGCCCGAAGACCGACCGGGAATCGAGCCTGTTGCGCGTGCTCCGAGCCAGCTCCACCACGTCGCGCGGGGGCGCATCTTTGATGCCCTTGCTGCCATCGAGACCCAACGGCCAGAGCGAGGCGTTGGATACCACCTCCCCGTAGCAGTACGAGGGCAGCGAGTGGTCGGTGCCGCGCTCGGAGTAGCCCCCCATCGCCATGTTCACGTTGGGAATGGGGAAGCTCGCGCCGTACTGCAGGGCCACGCACTCTTGCAGCGTCCGGCCGCGCCAGGCCGCATTACCGGTGAGGCTCCGCTTCTGCGCGATGACGTGGTTCACCGAGGTGCCCACCGTGGTGGCCACCAGCATGGAGTCCTTGTGCTTGCTCACGAAGGGGAGCTGATCCGTGTTCACCGGCTGGGGGATGTTGCCCAGCCGCGCGCTGTTCACCTTCACGGCGCGGAACGGGGAGCCCTCTACGTTCTGCACCTGCGCATCGGCGAAGGTGTTGAGCCGCGAGGCATTGGCACCGGCCTCTGAGGCGCGCACCGCCAGCAGGCTGTCGACGATGGAAGCTCCTCCGGCGGCGCCCACGACGATGAGGAAGCGGGGCTTGCCATCCAGGCGGTCGCGGCGCAGGCCCCCGAGCCGCTCGAGTGCCTCCGGGGTGTTGAGCGCATCACGGCAGCCCGTCAGCAGCGGTCCCAGGGTCGCGGAGCCCGCCGCGCACAGCGACAGCGCCTTCAATATCTCCCGGCGCGAGAGCCGGCCATTGTTGCGGAGTGACATGGCGTTTCCCTTTAGAAGAAGACGGACTCGGCGGAGGAGAGGACAACGAAGCAGGCGGCCTTCATCCAGTCGCGGCCGGGCGTCTGACTGCTCGAGGTCTCGATGTCGGTGGCCAACTGCAACAACGCGTCGACTTCAGACTCCATGGGGTCTCGCAGCAGGGCGCGCTGGTAGAGCGCGGTGATGGCGTTCTTCACTGGCGTGCCTTCCCGGTTCGCCAGGCGCCCCTGGGCGTCGAGCTCGATGCCCCCGAAGATGACGGCCCCTGAGGGAGTGGTGACGTCGAGCGTGACGCGCTGGCCGCATGCCGCCAACGCCACGCGGTCGATGGTGATGGGCGTGGTCACCCCGGTGAACGGCAGGGGCTCGTAGAAGCCAATGCCGTAGGGCTCAACGCCTCCCAGGGCCACGGTGTGCACGAAGGTGGTGCAGGGGTACTGACCCAATTCGTTACACACCTGATCGGCCGGCAGCGACAGCGCCGCTGCGAAGTCGAATGCCAGCCGCTCTGGTCCCTTGAATCGCAGGTTGTTGCGCGAGGAGCGCGCCACCTCCGTCTGGGTGGGAGTTCCCGCGTCGCCGGGAGGCGGGGTGCCAGCGTCTTCTCCGGAAGGGGAGGGCGACGGGCAGGCGGTGAGCGCGAAGGCTGCGGACAGGAGCAACACGCGAAGAGAGTCAGGGCGCACCGTAGGCCTCCGTGCGGATCAGATCGTGAAGCATGCGCTGCACGCGGTACTGGTGCGTGCCCTTGAAGCGCTGCCAGGTGTAGACGAACTCGGCGTGCTCCTCGGGGGTTGGGGCGTGGCCGATGAGCAGTTTCCAGTAGTCGGTAACGGTGGCGATGGCGAAGGCGTCGCTGTTGGCGCCCACCTGCGCCCACTCCACGAGGTTCGCTACCGGCTGGCCAAAGAGGTAGCCGGCCTCGGGCGTCTGGGTGATGGTCGTCGCGACGTCACTGAAGTACGTCTCGAGGCGGTTGGGGATGTAGCGTGCCGAGGTGCTGCGGGCCGTGAGGGAGAGGCCCTGGTAGTTGCGGAAGGGGTAGCTCAGCGGGTCGAGCGTCGCGTGGCAGGCCGCGCAGGCCGGTGCTGTCACACCCTTGGCGTCATAGTCGCGGGGCTCGTTGGCAATGCTGTAGAGGCCCTCCTGTTTGGCGATGTCGAGGCCCAGATACGAGCGGTAGGCCTGTGACGCGGCGTTCCGGGGGAGCGCGGTGAACATCACGAAATAGATGAGGCTCCACGAGGAGGTGATGTTGCCCGCGCGGTGCGCCTCATCGACAAACTGTGTCGGCAGCGAAGTTGCTATGGAATAGCGCGTGGGGTTCGTCTCCCGGCGCACGAAATACTTCGCCGTCATCACCTCGCGTGCGTCGTGGTCGTCGAGCTGTGAGTAGGCGAAGAGGGCGTAGTCGTCATAGTAGTCCGCGAGGGGAATGGCTCCTTTGTCCTCTCCGGCCTTGAGTGAGCCCACCGGGCGGATCTTCGGGTGTGCCAGCTTCCACAGTTGCCCATTCTTGCCGAGCCAGAACTCGCTCGCGGTGCAGCGGTCGAGCTCGGCGTCGAGCCGCGCGCGCTGGTCATTCGCGCTCAATGCGGCGAACGCCTTGAGCTGCGCATAGGTGGGCGACTGTCCGCAGAAATCGAGCAGCACGCGCCGGTACGCGAAGCGTGCGTCGTAGCGGCACACGTCATACTGGGGGTTGGTGCCCGCCGCGCATCCACCCGTCTCCACCGGCACGCTGTTGGCGTCGGCCGGCAGGGTGCCTCGTTGGATCTCCACGAGGTTGGACACGCCGTCGCCGTCGGCGTCCGTCCCTTCGACGGCCCTCAGCGCGGTGGGGAGCGCGTAGGTGAAGTCAGCGTCGGACAGCGGGCGCGGCGCACCGGGAGCGAGCTGCGACTCCAGCCCTGCGCCGAAGGCATTTCGCTGTGGCGGCGCGACGTGACAGTAGGTGCAGGCCGGCTGTTGCCCGGTGCAAGCGGGCGCCGAGGGATAGGTGGTGCAGAACACGCTGGCCGCGGGCGGTTTGGCCAATGCCTCTCCTGACAGGAAGAGGGCGGCCCCCAAGATGAATCGTCGAAGCACCTGAGTTCCTCGTGAAGGGGGGATTCAAGGTAGTCCCGGGTATTCCAACACCGGAGTGCTGAAAAAAGTAGCACCACGATTTCGTGAAAAAGAAATGCACCCCCCGTCACGCGCCGCCAGCGTGGTCTTGCCTCGGTTTTTGAGAAATCAAATGCGAGTGTCCGCGGAGAATTTCAATCGTGGGCTTCACGAGCAGGAGAGAGAACGCCGCGCCGCCAGACCGCATGGATGCCACGGGTGTTGCGGATGTCCTGAGTCGGGTCCGAGTCCAGCACCACGAGGTTGGCTAGCATGCCCGGCGCGATCGCTCCGCGATCCTTCAAGCCCAACAGCTCGGCCGAGTCGCGCGTCGCGATACGCATTGCCTGCGCCGGTGTCAGGCCAGCCTGGGTCATCAGCTCCAGCTCGCGGTGCTCGGCGAAGCCGGGAATGCGCTGAGGCAGCGTGCCCGAGTCTGTCCCAAAGCCAATCTTCACACCCGCCTGGTGCAGGATGCGCAGGTTCTCCAGATTGAGCGCCACGGCCTTCCGCGCGCTCGCCGCACCCTGGCTGGCGAGTGTCTCGCGCCGCCACTCGGGATCATCGAAGCGGCGTTGCAGGGCCGGGTCCACCGCGGCCCGGAAGAAGGGCTCGTCCATCCAGGACGGGTGCTCGGCGTAGACGTAGTTCGCCTCGTCCAGGTTGATGGTGGGGATGTACCCTCCGGTCGATTCATTCGGCCAGGATGCATCTCCGAAGAGGGGACCGCCACAGTGACGGTGGCGGTCCCCGAGCGACTCTACGTGTGACGCATCAGAGCGACTGCAGGAAGCGGAGGAGGGCGCTCCGCTCGGCGCTGCTCATCCGGACGAAGGCCTGCTGCGCCGCCTGCGCCTCACCGCCGTGCCAGAGGATGGCCTCGGTCAGGTTGCGCGCGCGGCCGTCGTGCAGGTAGGCCTCGCCGCCGCTGACGCCGGCCGTCAGACCGATGCCCCACAGCGGAGGCGTGCGCCACTCGGACCCAGAGGCCTGGCCTTCCGGCAGGTTGTCCGCGAGGCCCGTGCCCATGTCGTGCAGGAGCAGGTCCGTGTACGGGCGGATGGTCTGGCTGCGCAGCTCCGCGTTCGGGTGGTACTGGCTCGTGGTCAGCGTCTCCGTGTGGCACTTCGCACAGCCCGCGTTCCGGAACAGCGTCTCTCCCTGGAGGGCCTGGGCGTCGCGGTAGTCGCGGCGCGCCGGGACGCCGAGCAGGGCGATGTAGCGGGTGAGCTTGTCGAGGTCCGTGTTGCTCAGCTCCGTGCTGGTGCCCGAGCAGCCGGTCTGTGACGTGCCACAGTCCAGCGTCGTGAAGACGGGGCTGGTGACGCCGATGTCATTGCGGAGCGCCTCGGCGACCTGGTGGCGCACCCGCGCCGCGCCCGCCTTCCAGCCGAAGCGGCCCAGGCGCGTGGCCCCCGTCTCCGGATCCGCCACCGTCTGCATGCGCCCGGAGATGCCGTCGCCGTTGCTGTCGTTGGGATCGGCGAGGCCGGCGATGGTGGTCTCGGGCACCGCCTCCAGCAGGCCCATGCCGACGAGCTGCGGGGTGATGCGCGCCGAGTAGTGGGTGGGCGTGACGTTCAGGAAGCTATAGGTCGGCTTGCGCAGCTGGTAGGCCGTGCCGTCGGTGAACGTGCCGCTGGTGGTGGTCCAACCGGAGATGCGCACGTCGGCCTCGGGCGTGCCGCTGGTGCTGCGCGGCTGCAGCCGGTAGCCGATGAACGGATCCACGCTGACCGTAGTGCCGCTGACCCGGCCCACCTTGACCGTGTAGTTGGTGAGCGTGGTGTTGACGGCGGGCGGCAGGCCGCGGCCGTTCTGCACGTGGCAGGAGATGCAGGAGCGCGCGATGTAGTTGGGCCCGAGCTTGTTCGCCTGGGCCGTGAAGACGGGGTTGTTCGGCTCGGAGTGGCTGCCATCCCCGAAGTCGGTGTGGTGGATGCGCCGGCCCTCGACGAAGGGCTGCGCGTTCACCGGGGCCATGTTCAGCGCCATCTGCAGGAAGTGGTTGTCTGCCTCGTTCGACAGATGCTGGTTGCCCGTGGTGCGGCCGCCGCTCTGGCCGATGTCCGGCATCGGGTACGAGTCCTGATAGGCCCCGGAGACCTCGAGCGGCACGATGCCGCCGCTGCCGACGATGTACAGCATGATGGTGGAGTAGTAGTTGAACCGGCCATCCACCGGACCCCGGAGGAAGACACCGACCTCGAGCTCCATCCTGTCACCCACCCGGATGGCGCGGCCCTCCTTGGCGTTGAAGTTGACGCTGGCGGTGTAGAGGTAGTCATTCACCGTGGTGAAGTCTGCGTTGTGCCAGTACTCGGCCACGGTGTTGATGCCGCGGAAGAACGCGCGGAAGTCCGGGCTGTCATACGGGTAGACGGTGTGGAGGTTGACGACGATCCGGCTGCCACCCTTGGCCACCTCGTCCACGATCTCGATGTAGTGCGTGCGCTTCTCGAAGTAGAGCGACAGGTAGTGGTCGTAGGCCTGGTACTCATCCTCACGCGCATGGCGATCACGCACGCGGTCGCCAACCCGGGTGACGATTGCCGTGCCGGTGTCCTGCACCAGGGCGGGCTCCAGCGTCGTGCTGCTGTTGAACAGGGGCACGATGCTGCCAGTGCCGCCGCCGGTGCCAGCATCCGTACCACCACCGGTGCCAGCATCCGTACCGCCGCCGGTGCCGGCGTCGGTGCCTGCATCCGTGCCGCCACCGCCGGTGGTGCTGTGCGTGTACCGGGTCCAGGCCGTGTCGTAGGCGCAGTTACAGGCGACGTCCCAGTAGGTGAAGAAATAGTCGACGACGTTACCTGCGGCCAGGTTGGTCACCGTGTACTCGTTGCGGCCATTGACGACCGCCATCCGCACGTTGATCTGGCCCCCGTTGTTGACCTTGTAGTGAAGGTCCGCCCACGAGGTGGTGCCGATATAGAAAACGGCCGACGAGCCCGAGGGTTGGACCCCGGTCGTGACTGCGAAGGCGTCGCCTGCCATGAGCGTGGCGACCAGTATTCCAACTGCCACTCCAGCAGCTTTGTTGTGCATGTGGTTTTTCTCTCCAGTCGAGCCCTTCGTGCGGAAGCCAGAGATCCTCCACTGTCCGAAGGAAGTCTCCATGTTAGGCAGGTAGGCTCGAATTCCTATGGAGTTCGTTAAACCCAGCTAATAATGTCGAGTTTCGGACAGATTACGCACAGCCGAGTTCACTTTCGCGAAATCATGACTCCACGCGTCATCGTGCTCGGGGCCGCATGGAAGCGAAGACGACAGGCCGGTTCGCGCTCAGGGCCTCATCCGTATGCAAGGGCCTGATTTCGCTGCGCTTCCGTTCCTGGAGCAGACAGCGAAGCTGGCTCGGTCCGACAGCCCGCAGGTTTTGTGCATCATTTTCCGCGTCATTGGCTCAATCCGTTCAGACAGTGCCGGAGCCCGGGGAGGGGGCCCAGGGGCTGGCTGGTCAGGCACGGCATGGAGGGGGGAGCCCTGTCTGGCCAGTCAGCTCCGGGATTTTGATCCTTCACATGAGAAGGTTCGTGCCTGGGCGTTGATGCAGGAGGGAGCAGATGAGGGGTCGTCCTGTACCGGGTGGCTTGCGTGCCCAGCGTGGGGTGGCACTCGTCGAGTTGCTCATCGCCGGCCTCCTCCTCCTCGCCCTGCTTGGCGCTGCCGCGATGCTCACGGGGCGTTTCGTGGCTCCCGCGTACCGGCCGCTCGTGTGGGGCGCGGGGCTGTTGATGGCGGGCGCCTACCTCTATGTCGTCATCGTGCGGCTCATGCATCTCGGCAGGACGGCTTCGCTCTGGGCCGAGGCCGGACGTCGATCGCTCGAGTTTCGGCGGGCCTGCGCCGACTTCGCCCTCGAGCTGCCCGAGGGCAGGGAATGGAGCTCGAAGCGGGGACTGCTCGACGACGGAGCGGTCCTGGCTCCCGAGACGCGCGAGCGCCTCGTACGCGCGGAGGAATGCTTCAGGCCGGTCCTGGAAGAGAATGCATTGGCGAGTGTCGCGCTCGGCGAGCTCATCGTGCGCAGGCGCGGGGACCACTGGCAGCTGCTCTGGCGTGTCGAAGGAACGGAGGAGCGGCTTCACTCCGAGGGGCCGCTCCCCGCCACGATGCCATCCGTCCGGTGAAGCAAAACACCCAGGCCGGAAGTCGTTGGGCTAATCCTTTCTGTGCTTGAGCGGTGTGTCGCCAGCCAAGAGGTCCAGGGCCCCGCCGCGCCCCTGCTGGGAGGGTGGCCTGGGCAGGCGTGTACCCCAAGAGGGCTGCGCGGCCTCTGCGCCGACCGGGCGCACGACTCGGCCAGCCCCCGTCAGCGGCCCTCCGCGGCCGCTGCGCACGAGCCCTCACCCTCCATGGGCATCCCATTTGCCCTATGCGTGACGCGGGCGGCTGACAACACACCCGCCAGCACCAGCACGAGCGTGCCCGCGAGCGGCACCACGAGCAGTCCTATGCGCAAGCCCACGGCGTCGGCGACGAGCCCGACGACCGGGGGCGACACGAGGAACCCGAGGCGCATCAGCCAGCTGACGATGGTAAGGCCGGTACCGGCTCTCAGGCCGGGCAGCTCGTCGGCGCCATGCATCGCGGCGGGCACCAGCGTCGCGACGCCGAAGCCGGCGAGTGCGAAGCCCGCGATGGTGCCCGGCACCGAGGGGAACAGCAGCGCCGCGCTCATACCCGCTACCGTGGTCGCGCCTCCTGTCCGGGCGATCGCGCGCTGGCCGAACCTGTCGACGAGGCCATCGCCGAGCAGCCGCCCGACAAACTGCGAGCCCACGAGCGCGATGAAGCCGAACGAGGCGACGGCGACGCCGGCGCCGAGCGTGCCGGAAAGGTAGACGGCCGCCCAGGTCATGCCGGCGTCTTCGACGAGCGTGCCGCCGACGGCAATCAGGACGAGCGCGGCGATCATGAGCCAGATGCGACCGCGGCCCGTCGACTCGCGCCGCGCGGGGAGGCCGTCTGTCTGCGCGCCTCCTTCAGAGCGCTCGACGGGCTCGATGGGCTCTGGGCCGGGGAGCGTGTACCGCAGCGCCGTCAGCGCGACGACGGCGAAGAGCAGGGCGGACAGGCCCAGATGCACGCCACGCGGCACGTCGAGGCCCACGGCGAGACCGCCCATGAGGCCGCCGCTCACCGCGCCAACACTCCAGATGGCATGGAACGAGTTGAGGATGGACCGGCCGTAGAGCCGCTGCACGCGCAGGCCGTGCGAGTTCTGCGCCACGTCGGTGATGGCGTCCATGCAGCCAGCGAAGAAGAGCGCCCCGGCGAGCACACCCCATGAGGGAGCGAGCCCCGCGAGCAGCACGCCCGCGCTCGTG
The DNA here is from genome assembly GCF_026626635.1 of Archangium lansingense. Taxonomy (GTDB): domain Bacteria; phylum Myxococcota; class Myxococcia; order Myxococcales; family Myxococcaceae; genus Archangium; species Archangium lansingense. The sequence goes on along the minus strand of NZ_JAPNKA010000001.1, from coordinate 9,021,588 downwards.
AGCAACGTGCCAGCCACGGCGACCCGCGACGACCGGAAGCGGCGGATGAGTGCTCCGGCGGCGAGCCCGGCCATCAGGGCCCCGCAGGGGAACGACGCGACGGCGAGTCCGTACTCGGCGTTGCTGAGCCCGAGGTCGGCCTTGAGCTGCGGATAGCGCGGCAACAGGTTGGCGAAGATCGCACCGTTCGTGAGGAACAGCGCTGCGACGGCGACGCGGGCCGCCCGGTGCTGGCGGAGCACCCGCGGAGGATGGGGGGTGGTCATGAGGGTCCAGGTTCAGAGCGAGAGGATGCGGCGCACGGCATCACGCGTGACGTCGCGGCTGCGTGGGGCCGGGTCGAGGCTGATGTGGATGAACAGCCCCTCGATCAGGGCGTCGAGCTCGTGCGCCGTCCTGGCGTCGACGAGTCGCTCGAGCGCCTGGCGGCTCCGGCGCATCCAGTCATGGGTGATCTGCCGGAAGGCGGGCTGGCGTGCGGCGAGCGTGTAGAGCTCGAGGGTGAGCACGAGGTCGTCCGGGCCGGCCGTGAGGTCAGCGTGCACGAGGTGGACGACCGCCTCGACCAGCGCGTCGAGGTCCGCCGCCGCCTCGAGGCGCGCGGTGAAGCGCTCGCTGAGGCGCGTGGCGAAGCGGGTGAACGCCTCGCGCAGCAACTCGTCCATGCTCGTGAAGTGGTAGGTCATCGAGCCAAGCGGAACCCCGGCGCGGTCGGCGACGCGGCGGTGCGAGGTGCCGGCGACGCCGCCCTCGGCGATGACAGCGAGTGCCGCGTCGATGATGCGATCGCGGCGATCGGGGTCGTGCCGGCGGGTCACCACTCGCGTCTCCTGGTTCTCGGGCATGAGAGGGGCATGAGCGTGAAGCAGGTCTCGATGTGTACGAGCGTACATAACATGTGTACGAACGTACATATCGACTGGCATCAGGGCAAGACCCTGTGTGCAAGCAGGGCGGCTGCTCGCTGCCACGCCGGGCAGTCGACGTAGCTTCAGCTACCAGCCCCACCCTTTCCTGAAATGGAGACCCACGTCAGGACAGACAAGGTGTCCACTGATGAGCGTCGTGAGCTTCCAGACGGCGCCCTGGTAGAGCGACGCATCGCGAGAGAAAAACACGTCAGTCTCGGGTGCGTACCTCCTGCCTTGCGACTGGCCATGTGCCCGAAACCAGTGAGCGAATTCGTAGCGGCGCCAAGGCTCCACTTCGTCCAGTCCAAGCAGAGCCTGAAGATCTTCGAAGAGGCCGATCAACTCAGCCCCCCGCCTGGAGGCCACCTCTTTGTATGAAACCTGGTTGAGGTCGCTCGCGACAATCTCCTCCAGGAGGCCATCAATGAAACTGCCCTCACGCGGCAAGAGCCACTCGCGGTTGACAAAGCCCACGCTGTCTGTCCATCCCGACAACGACAACCACTGCTCCAGCTCCAGTGGCGAGCCGCTCGCGCATGGCGAGTGATGGGCTGTTGAAACATCGAGCCAATACTTGCCCGAAACCGTCGTCTTGCTCCACTGCCCCCACTCTCGTGCCACCCGCGCCTCCATTATCTCGTAGAGAGAAGAGACAGCTCCTACCGCGTCTCGAGCTGCTCTGCCTGCTGCGGGTTGAGCATGCGCGGAGAAGTCCTGGAGGTCGAGCTTGGACCCTGGGTGTCGAGGGCCTGAGGATGACGTCCACGATGGCGCTCGTGGCCGTGATGTCCTGGACATGGCGCAAGGCAGGCCCCCTCTCGTGGGCGCAAGGCTCTGAGGAGCGGGAGAACGAGCGCAACAAGGCCGATGAGGCGCGCCGCAAACCGTTGGGGATCGCGGCAACGGAGCTGCGCGGGGACTGGCTGCATGCGCGCACCGTCGCCGTAGCCAGCGCCTCCCGGGTGAGCCAGAGTGCTCGCCCTCGCCACGACGTCCGGGGCGGACGATCGTCCGCTCCTCCGAGTCTCAATCCCTCTCTCACGCAACCGCGTAGGGGGGGCAGAATCCTTGCCATCATGGATGTGCCGTGCAGAGTGCCCGTGCGGTCTTCGATGCCGAGGAGGCATGATGCGTCAATCCAGGATGTTCGCCGTAGCGATGCTGTTGGGAGGGCTGGTTGCCTGCACCGAGAGCCAGGGGCCCAAGGGAGACACGGGCCCCCAGGGGCTCAAGGGAGACACGGGGCCCAAGGGAGACACGGGGCCCCAGGGGCCCAAGGGAGACACGGGCCCCCTGAGTCCCGCCGGCACTTCGCTCCCCGTCGCCGTGTGGCGGGATGCGAACAACACGTTGATCGGCCCGGGAGTGAGCGTGAAAGACGCGGTGCCCTATTTCGATTCCAGGGGCTTCATCTGGCGCCTGGATGAGTCGACCGGGAATATCCTGAAGCAATCGGTTTCCATCTACTACGACGGCGTCGGTTGCACGGGCACTGCATATCTCTCCGTAAGCCGCATGCCCCGGCTCGTGTTCTCGATAGCTGGCGATCCCCCCGATACATTCCGGACCCTGCCCGATACGTTCACCGCCACGACGGTCCAGAGCAAGTCCTACCGGGACAGCACGGGAGCTTGCACCAACTACACGAATGAGGTCCAGGGCGTGCCTCCGGCGGACACTCTGCCCGCGACGCCCATCGTCAAGCCCACCATCAACTTCGTGGTCCCCTTCCGCCTCGTCGTGCAGTAGCCTCCGGGTTTCCAGGCGGTGCGGCCCGAAACCCGCCTCCCCCCTCTCGCTGCCAGACTCGTTTCTGCCGGCTGGAGCATGCGGTGCATTGAAAAGTGATTCGGTGGTCACCCCGCCGAGCTGCCCATCTCGAATGTCGCAATAGAATCCGTAGTGGCGCTGGATGATGGGCTCAGGCAGTCCACGCTCTCGCATTCGTCAGACACCAGCTCAGCAACCGTCGACGCTGTCCAACGCGTCGGCGGCCGGCTGGGTGAGGAGAATTCCGGAATCGGTGTCAAAGACCAGGGTCGCTATGCGCAGGAGTGGGCCGAGCCGGTGGAGTTGGAGGTGGCTCCATTGATTCTTTGACACCCTCGCGGGGTCTTATACGCCGAAGAGGCCCCGTCATACCCGGAATTGGGATACGTTTCATTGCCCCTGGAGGCCCCGATGACCATCCATGTTGGCCGCATCGCCGTGCTGGGCGTACTCGTTCTCCTGTTCGGCTGCCCCGAGCCGAAGAAAGAGGAGGAACCGCGCAGGGATGGCTCGGGACTCGCGCTCACCGGCAACCATGGGCTGGCCTATATCGAGCTCGACCAGTCGAGTGTGAGGCTATGACGAGCCGCGGCGAGGGCCCCGGTCCGGAGAGCATCGAGCATCGCGTGCAGCAGGTCACGGGAACGCCGCCGCTCAGCCAGCGGCAATTCGCAGTGCTCTTCCAGATCCTCGCCGCGACGCTGGGCGAACATCCATTCCACCTGAACTCCACCTCGAAGGTGGTTCGAGATCGGCTCGTCGCCGGGGGCGAGCGTATCTCGCGCGAAAGCGTGTGCCTGGTTCTCAAGGGCATCATGTACAGAACGGACTCCATCCCCGTACGGCCGGAGAACATGAGCGTGCTCGAGCTGGCACAGACGTTCGCGCGCAATGTCATCCACTTCTGCGGCCGCGCGCAGCTCGAACTCCTGCCGGAGGACCGCGCGCGTATCGAGGACTGGCTCATCGGGGGGTTGCTGGCACCGCGAGCCCCGGAGGACGTGCCGCTGAAGACCTCGCCGGGCGCGCATCCTGTCGTGAGGTGGGTCCCGGTGAGACGCGAGAGGCCTCCACGCCCCTCATCGCGGGCTCCGGCTCCGGCACCGCCCCTGGTAGAGCCCGGGGTGTACCTGAGCCGGGCCGAGCCCCTGCTGCTCGAGCTGGAATCGTCGTGGGAGCGCGGCGCACCCGAGCCCGCGCTCGAGGAGTGCTCCAGCCTGTTGGCGCCGAACACCCTCGATAGCTACTGGGAGCGCATCCACAGGGGTGCACCTCCTCCGTTCCGGCGCGTATTGGTGACGAAACTGCTCAAGCAACTCGCCCATGACGTGCGGCCTCCGCAGCAGGTCTTCCGGGCACGCGAGGTGATTCATCAGGCCCCACCTTCAGCCGAGCCCGGTGCCCAGGTCCCATCGCGCGCCGGACTCTTCATCGAGAGCCCGGGAGTCCCGCAGTTCCGCCCGAGCCAGGCGTTCGCCGCCCGGCACTGGGGCGTCTGGTATGTGCTGGACACCCCGGAGTCGCAGGCGCGGCTGGAAGCGTCATGGGCACGGCATGTCATCTCGATGTTCGAGACGAACCTCCGCGCGATGAACCGGCTTCCCGCGAGCTTCCGGCTGGACAAGATGCTGGGAGAGTCGGAGACCGTGGGACCGTGGTTCGAGCAGCTCATCCTGGACCTCTTGAATGAGGAGCAGCATGTGGCACGGCGGGCGTCGCTGCTCGAGGACCTCTTCGAGAAGACCGACCTGCGGGTGCGCTACCCCACGCTCAAGCGAAAGCGGGGAGCGCGTGTCCAGGTCACGCTCATCACGGATGAAGAGCTCCACGGGACCAAGCTGAGGCGCATCGCGCACAGCGACGAGCTTGTCGTCGTCAGCCCGCTCAAGCTCGCCGAAGCGGCGCTGGGGCTGGCGGAAATGCCGCCGCTCACCCAGCAGCAGAAGGACGACCTCTTCGCCGCTCTGTCCCGGCCGGCTCCGAGCGTCCGCGCGGTGGCGGCGGCCCTGAAGAGACACTTCCTGCAGGCGCTCGGCCACCCCGCGTCACCGTTGGGACCTGTACTGGCGGTCGCGGCCCCCGTGCGGCGCTTCATCCGCATGTACGTCGAGCACAAGGCGCACGACTCGACCCAGCACCTGCGGAAACGGGAAGACGAGAGCGAGGTGATCTTGTTCCCCCCATCCCGCTGGATGAGGTGAGCCCCTCGCATCTGGTGGCCCAGACGGTGCCGTCATTCGTCGACTGTCGCGGCTCCCAGGTTGAGTCGAATGCGCCCGCGCCCTATCATCCCGCCTCCAGCTATTTCACAGGGGGTAGTCCATGAAGAGGCTCCAGCGCGTCCACCTTCCGGCAATGTTCGCGGCGTCTGTGATTTCGGTAGCCTGTGGCGGTCCCATGGAGGAGACCCCGGGTATGGCTGAAACGCAGGCCCTCCAGGAGGGGGGGCAGGCTCTGACGACGCTGACCGCAGGCATCGCGCTCTGCACCAATATGGGGAACGGCTACTTCGGGTGCTACGGGGGAGCCAACGGTGGAACGCCTCCCTATACGTTCACCTGGACGTCCAACAGCTACGTCACCATCGCCTACGTGTCCGGCACTTCCCCGAACACCCGAATCGAGGGGACCTGCACGATCAGCACCATCGGCAAGCCGAACCAGGTGCAACTGACCGTCACGGATTCCCTGGGCGCCACGGCGTCGGCTCAGCGCAACTTCCAGTGCACCACCATCGTGCCGTAGCTGTTCCCGCGCACGCTCGTTGATGGACACCTCAGCTATTCCGCTCCCGGGCCCGCGCTCGGTAGATCTCGACCGACTCCAGCAGCTTCAGCGCTTCTTCCGGGCGACCTCCTGGTGGTGAAAAGGGGGCCTCACCGGAGGCTCCCTCTTCACTCCGCGGTGAGCCGCGGAGTTATTGCTTCGTGGTGTAGTTGGCCGGGACGAAGACGTAGCCCTTGCCCTCGGATGCCGGAAGGTCCGCTTGTCCCCAGTCATCAGCCCGCCCATGTGATCCGGATGCAGGTGGGTGATGAGCACGGCATCGATCTGCTCCGGCTGATAGCCGGCTGCCTTCAGGTTCGTCAGCAACTTGCCGAGTGTCGGGCCATAGAGGTTGCCGGCGCCCGTATCCACCAGCACGAGCTGGGAGCCGGTGTTGATGAGGAAGGCATTGAACGAACTCTCCACGGGCGTCTCGAGGAACGCGCGCGCGAATGCCTTCTCCACCTGGGCAGGCTTGATGTTGGTCAGCATCTTGTCCAAAGGCAATTCGAGGGTGCCATCGGACAGGGTGGTGACCTCGAAGTCGCCCAGCATCATGCGGTAGTAGCCCGGCGCCTGGGTCTTGACCAGGGGCGCGGCGGCCTGGGCGGTGGTGGGCACGAGCGCGGCGCCGCTCACGGCGGTGAGGACCGCGGCGACCGTGGCACGCCAGGGGGAAGTACGCAGCTTCATCGGGAGTCTCCAAGTGAGGGTGGAATCGTCCGCGTTATGTTTCAACTTCCGCCTGGTCTCAAATGTAAGAGTTACAGTCCGGCTTGGGCGTCGGCGGCCGGCTGGATGCGGGGAATACCTATATCAAAATGTTTTATCAATCTGGAACGGAAAGGAGCCGAGGCTATTCTCGTGCAGGGCGGCCCGCTCCAACATACGATGGGGCGTCGCGCATAGCGGCGAACGATCATCCAAAGAGGCCCCAAAATGTGCACGAACCTGCTGATCGGAGTCCCCTCCAATCCCAATCAGAGCCCCCCGGATCTGACGAAGACGTTCGTGAGCGCGAGAGCGCTGGAGATGCCGGGAATAATCGAGCAGAGCGTCTACGTCATGCCGAGCAACCAGTCCTGGCCGCTGCAAGCGGTCAATCCCGTCGCGGCAGTCAAGGGGTGGACGACGCTCCAGTGGACCAATCGTTATGGCTTCGTGGGAATCGCCCCCTCCGGGAGCAATTGGACATCTCTGCCGACCTTCAACGACGGCATCAACAGCGAGGGGCTGTCCGTCGGAGGGCTGTGGCTCGCCCCCGATACCATGTACCCAGCCCTTGGGAGTGGGACGAAGGGGACCCAGGTGTCTTTCCTGGATTTTCCTGCGTGGATCCTCGGCAACTTCGCGTCGGTCGATGACTTCACGGCAGCCCTGAAGACGATCACCGTCGTGGGGCCTGCGCCGGGACAGCCGTACTATATCCCGCTGCACTACATCGTGACGGACAGCACCGGTCAGAGCGCCGTCATCGAGTTCATCGAGGGCAAGACCATCGTCTACCCGAGCACCAACGCCGTTTTGACCAACTGGCCGACCTATGACTGGCAGCTGACGAACGTCAAGAACTACTTCAATCTGACGCTCGTCGGCAACGGCACCTCCACCTCGGGTGCCGGCAATCCCGTCGGAGGCGGTCTGGTCGGACTGCCCGGGGACTCGCTGTCCGCCTCGCGATTCGTCAGGGCAACGATCCTCTCCCAGGGCATCAGCCAGCTCCCGGCGGATGGTACGGGTTGGCTGCCGGCGCCAGGCGTCTTCCCGACGACGCCGCCGTCGAAGAACCCGCCCGGCTTCGCCGGTTCGGAGCAGACCGCGGTCATGGTCGCGCTGCAACTCACGCAGATCTGCATGGGGACGCCGTACGGGATGCTGCTGCAGACGAAGGTGAACTCGCAGTCCACGACGGGCACCCCAGCCACGACGCCGCCCTCGTACACGACCACGTACGGCGACTACACGATGTGGACGAGCGTGCGCGATCACACCCATCGCAAGTACTACTTCATGTCTGCGTTCAGCGGGCTCCTCACGATGATCGATCTGAACTCGCTGAACTTCGCCACCACACCGGCGTACCCGAACGCCGCGAGCATCGCGGTCCTGCCCCAGGGGGATGCGCCGTGGAGTGTGGATGCGACGAAGCTGCTCACGCCGGCAATGGGTCAGGCGCCGCTCCAGAACGTTGGATGAGCTGACAGACCTACAGGCCTCCCATTCGTCCTGGCAGGTTGCTGAAAAAGCCGGTCGAAGGGGCTCGACGGACTGAACGGGCGAAGTAACCTCCCGGGCATTACTTGGGAGGTTACTCTGGTCGCGGGACGCACTACGGCAAGCGCCAGCCGAGAACCTTGACGGTCGTCAGCACGTAGGAGTCTTGCCCCACTCCCGGGCGCACGGCTGGAGGCCGCCGCTTCATCGGCTCAATGTTGCTCTTCGAAGAACCCTTCCGCAGCCAGGGTTCTGGCCGCGGCCTCCATGTTGGGCAACGTCACCTCCGTGAGGATGACGAGTCCCGGCTCCGCGAAGAATGGTCTCCCCGCCTGGGAGTCGTCCTCGAGAGTCTGGGCCAACCTCGTCACGTCATAAAACGTCATCCTGTGGCGGCTTCCATCCGCAAGCTCAGCCCAGACATGGCTGCGATACCCACGCATGGGGGTATCGACCTCGTCCCCCGCATTCCATCCGCCCTCGAATACCAGCCGAACCAATTCACGAGACTTCATCTCTCACTCCACTCAGAAGAACTCGACCTGGTTGAGGAATCGTTGGGCATTCACTCTAAGTTGCAGCCCTTCGTGTGTCAGCTTGCGGTGCTGACAGGTCACTGACAGGTCAGCTGTGGAGGCAGATGCAAGGTGCTGGCGTACGTGACGGCATCGCAACGGGTAAGGTACCGGCCGCTTCACGGGTGCTCCCTCTCTGCCCCAGGATCCCCATGACGTCGCCTGCCTCTTCAGCTCAGGACCCCTACGCCTCTGGGCTTCGCCTGCTGTTCCTGGGCGCGTTCTCCAGCTGCGTCCTCCATCTCGCCGCCCTCGTCTCATACGCGTTCTCGGTGCTGCAGCTGCTGCCCGCGGCCCTCCTTGCGCTTGGGCTGCTGAGGTTCGCGTCGCGCCTGGAGAACGAGAAGGTGCGCCGCGGGGCTGCGGCTTCGGTCATGCTCATCGGGGTCCAGGTCGTCCTCTTGCTCGGCTCCATGCTCCTCTCCGAGGGCACGGAGGGAGAGCGCGGGCTGGCAGACTCCATCCTGACCGTCGTCATCACCCTGGCGTTCGCAGCCTTCATCGGGGCCATGCTCCTGACGGTGTGGCAGGGGTGCCTGTTGCTCGAGGTCCGTCCTCCTCGGCCCCTCTTCCTGGCCATCGCGGGTCTAACGGCACTGGAATTCGGGGGGATGCTCCTGGCCCAGTTCCTGTCCGATCACAGCGCGCGGTCCACCGTGCTCGTCGCTCTTACGGCGCCGTTCATGGCCATCCATGTCCTGCTGGCGGGGACCTTCTTCCTGACCCACGCGGAGGTGCTCCGCACGCGGGCTCCCCAGCCCGAGGTGTCGGAGTGGAAGGCCGCGGCAAGCGGACTCACCCTGTGGCTCCGAGGCCTGTATGCGCTCGCCGTCCTGTCCGCCCTTTCGCTCTGGCCCTTCTTTTTCATTGCCGCGTTCTCGAACGTGCACCCCCTGGTGCACTTCACGTCGGTGTTCCCCATCCCCCTCGCCCTGATCAGCATGAGCCTCTTCCAGTACGCCCGTGTACCGGAGGTGTCTGGAGCCAGAGAGCCTGCCTACATCGCCCTCAGCCTGTTCGTCCTCGCGTTCTCGTCCTTCGGGTTGCTGGGCCACCCGATGCTCGAGGACCTACCCCTCGTGCTCAGCCTCGTGGCGATGGGCTTTCTCATCCAGTCCCTCATGCGGGCGGCGCCTGCCCTGGCCGACACCACGAGACACGTGGGCCGGATGCTCATCATCTCGATGGGCGTGACTGTGGGGGTGAGCTTCTTCAAGGTGCCGCGCGTCGGCCCCCTGAGCATCCTCTACTTCGTGGCGGGGCTCGCGAACCTCGTCTACGGGGTGCGCTTCCTCTTCCTGGTGAGCAGGCTGAGGTACCAGTTGGGGACGGCGCATGTTGCTGGCGCCGGTCCCCTGAGCTTGTCCCCACCCAGTGGACAGAGGGGTTAGGCTCCCCCTTCCTCCATACTTATTTGAGCCTGCCCGTAGTCCTACTGTGTCACAAACGTCAGTCATTGCTGGGCACCGCTCCGCCCACGAGAGGGACACACGCCTCGGACGTCTCCTTGCGCGTGCTATCGACGCGATGCCCGAAGAAGTAGCGCACGCCGGGCTCGAAGGCCGCAGCGTGTCCGGCGTCCATGAAGTCCTCCAGGATGGCCAGGGCGGCCAGCCGCTGCAGTCGCCCTTGCTCGTAGAACGCAGTGCAGTCGACGCCGGTGCTGGCCTCGAAGCACATGCGTTCCCACTCCATGCGCGAGCCGCTGGGCTCGCCCGAGCGGATGCGTTCGTGCAGGCGCCTGACCAGCGCTTCCAGGTCGAGCGGCAGGCCGGCCGTCACCGCCTGGTCGCGTGAGGCCAACCGCGACGCAACTTCGGCCGCCGCCTCGCGCACCTGCGCGGCATAGCCGGCACGGTCCAGCACCGTCATGGTCTGGGTGAAGGGCTCCGGATACGCGGGGTCCGGAACCTCCTGCTCCTCGGCGCCGTCATCGATCGCGCCCGGCTGTTCCTCCAGCAGTGTCGACAGGCAGCGCTCGACATGCCGTCGTGCATCCCTGTCAGTGGCCGCCGCATGCAGCCGCAGCAGGGGCTCCACCGCGCGCAGGCTGCAGCCGTTGCGCAGCAGGTCGCCGATGCTCCACTGGATGCCCAGATCGTCTGGCCGGGACAGGAAGCGCTCAGCCGTGTCGAGCATGAACGAGGTGCGCCCGGCGAAGCCGATCAGCTGCACGCAGGCGTTCCAGACCAGGGCCGCGTCGTCCCGCGCCATCAGGTCCGGCAGGACCTCGACCGCGCGCAGGTCGCCCTGGCGCACGCGTGCAAGCACGCTGCCGAGCACGGTCCAGGAGTCGCGGCTGGCCAGGTGTTCGGCGCTCGCGAGCGCCGGCGGCGGCTCGACGGAGAACTGGAAGCCACGCCCCAGCTGGAGGAAGGTTCGGTCGAGGTACTGTTTCACGGCGCTCAATTCTGCGTGCTGTGCAAGACGGATTGCAGCTCTTCGATCCTCGCGCAGGGCTCCCCCAATCAGCTCGACCGGCCTGTGCCCCAGCTCCACGCCGCACCGGCCAGAGACGCCGGAGGGGCACACTGAGGGCACATGAGGAACCGGGGGCAAAGGAAAAGCCCAGCAACCCCTTGAGATTTCTGGGCCTTCCAGGTTGTCCCCGACGGGATTCGAACCCGTCGGGGGGCGGGCACGGGATCTCCCGGTTCTAGCGCACGTGCGAACGCGACGGCCGGCGCCGCCAGCGGGCGAGCACTCCGCTCAGGGCGAGCAGGCCCCAGGTGAAGGCGAGCGGCTCTCCACTCGTGGCACAGGACAGGCCGGCGGGCCGGAAGCGGGAGGTCTCGGACTCTGGATCCTCGAGGGGCGGCATCGCCGAGCCGGAGCCCTCGAGGGGCTCGTTCTCGATGCCATCGGAAGTCGGGGACTCGATGCCGGCAGGGGGCGGGGTCTCGGTGCCGTCTGGAGACGAGGGGCTCGTAGGAAGCGGAGCGTCCACCATCCCCACCACGACGGTGTCTCCCTCACGGTGGAAGGGGACCTCTACGCCGTTCCAGAGGACGCGGGTGGCCTGGGGCGCATGAATGCGGGGCGAACCCTGGCCGTTTCCGGACAGCCGCAGCGTGTCGGAGGCGAGCCCGTCCGCTTCCAGCACCTGCGTGGCCTCGGGTTGGCTGATGAGAGTACGCGAGGCCTCGGAGAGGCTCGTGCCCTGGACCAGCAACACGCGGGTGGGCGTGGTGCCCTCGTAGCGCACGACACCGGCGAGGCCCGCCAGCAGCAGCCCTCCCGCCTCACGGCTCTGCCCGGGGAGGTCGTTGAAGAGGGCGTAGACGGTGGATGTCCCCTCGGTCACCTTCAGTCCAACCTCCGGGGTCCGAGCATCAAGCGCCTTCACCGCCGGGCGCGAGGCCCAGGTCGACTCCGTGGTGGGCACCAGGGCAGTGAGGAAGGTGACGTTGGCAGAGGCGGTGGAGGGCTTCACCTCGGCGTTGACGACGAAGCCGGTGGGGTTGAACTTCTGGATGTGGACGGGCCGCTGCTCGGTGAAGGAGACATCGAAGGACTCGGGCGCCACCACCGCGACGCCAAGGGCCTGGCCGTTCTCGCCGCGCCCATGGAGCCAGCCTCCCTCCCGGGTAGCGCCATTCATGAAGTGGCAGGACCACCGGTACACGTGGGACTTCGAGGCCTGCACCACGTCCCGCAGCACCACCCACCGGCGGTCGAGGAAGAGAGCATGACGGTCCCAGCGGCGCAGTCCCAATGCCGAGGCATAGAGCGAGGCGCCGTCGCCGATGGCGTAGCCGAAGTGCTCGCTGGAGCCGAAGAAGGGGATGCCGCCCTTGCGGTCGAGGTACCAGCTATAGGACGCGGCGGAGTCGCTCTTGTCGCGCACGCCCTCGCCGAGCTGGCCCAGGCCGTCGATGGTGAGCGAGTTGTGAAAGACGGTCTGGTTGGCGGCGGGCCCTGGTGAGCCCGAGTGGCCGATGTAGTAACCGGGAGCCTCGGGGGCCAGCCAGGAGCCCTGGCCGTACAGGTAGAAGCCGTTGTCGTCGGCGTGGTCGTGGCTGATGTTGAGGGTGCCACGCGGCTCCATTCCACTCTTCAGCCACTGCCACCCGGCCATGCCGCCATAGGGGCCGTTCTTGAGCGCGAACAGGATCGAGCCCTTGTCCCAGCCGCCGCGAAACACCGCTGCCTGCTGGTTGTCGCCGTACCAGTCCAAGGGCAGGGCACGCAGGTCCGTGGCGCGCAGGGAGGCGTCGTAGAAGAGGAACTCGAAGACGCGCTGGTTGAGCTCGGGCGCGTAGCTGCTGAAGGTGGTGCCGCGCATCCAGGTGTCCGCGGTGGCTTGGGCCACGGAGTCGCGGTAGCGCGTCGCCGCGTAGCGCAGGGGCATCAGCCCCATGTCCCGGCTGATGGCGTAGAAGTTTCCGTGGAGCAGTAGGGAGTGGTGAGGCCGCTCCGGGAGCTGGGTGGCGGCCAGGGCGCGGGGCATCGCCTTCACCAGGACCAGGTCTCCCACGTCCACGCCAGTGACGCGCTGGAGCGCGTGGACGAAGGGCAGGTACCAGCTCAGCCCGTAGGTGACGTAGCCGAAGCCCTCGTGCCAGAGGCCATCCGTCACCAGATCCAACACCCGCTTCACCTTGCGCGCATTGCCGGTGGCGAGCTCCATCCAGGGCCCGGTGGTGGCGTCCGGCAGGTCTCCCCGGGTGGCGAGCGCCGCAAGCCCAATGGCGGCATGGTTCACCCAGTTGTGGTTCTGCAGGTACTCGTCCGCCCACCACTCGCCGCCCTTGGAGGCCTGCATGAGGGCGTTGGCGTTCTGCTGGAGGGTGGTGCGGACGCGCGAGGCCTCGGTGGCAGTGAGCTTCGGGGCCACCAGATCGTAGGCCACCGCGACGCCTCCGAGCAGGTGCGCCTGGATGAGATCATGCGTGCCGTCGAGGTCGAGGTTTCCCCACGAAGAGACGATCAGCAGCCAGCTCCGGGCCAGCTCGAGGTACCGGCTGTCGGTGGAGAGCTGCCCCACGAAGGCGAGCACCACCAGCAGGTTGCCGACCTCGCGGCGGTCCAGCTGCAACGTCTTCCCGGTCGCCTTCCAGGTGACGAGGCCCGAGGGGGAGACGGTGCTGCCCAGGTAGCTTGTCGCGCCCTTGAACAGGGGTTGGTAGATGGCCTGATGGGTCGTCTGGGCCTTCTGGCGCAGCGACTCGAGCTGGGAGGCCTCGAAGAAGAGGCTGGGGTGTGTTCCCGCGAGCGCGGGGAGGGACACCAGCAGCACCAGCCAGAGGAATGCCCGCCCACGCGTGATGAAGTGCCTCATGCGGGGTGGATGGCACCCTTTATTCCGTCCAATTCACACACTGGGGCGGTGGAGGGCCCGCCTGCCAGGCCGGGGGTTTTCCCCGGTCCCGGATGTGCTCGGCGCTTCAGCTCGCCTTGGCGATGGGCTGCTGCGCGGGCTGCTGGGGCACGGCGTACCCGGAGGCCATGAGGAACTCCGCGACGGCCAGTGAGATGGCGGCCTGGGTCGCCCCGGCCAGGGTTGGCTTGCAGGACACGCCGACGCCCAGCACCGGCCCGAGCGCGGTGAGCTCCACCACGTCGACACTGGGAGCGGGCTGCTCCTGGATGCCGGGCACCACCGCCACTCGCTCCCGCAGGGCGCGCATCATCGTGGGCACGTCCACGCCGTGCATCAGCGGCACCTTGACGACGACCCGGCGGTGGGGGTGGTGGGTGAAGTTGATGATGTTGTCGCCGAACAGCCGGTTGTTGCCGACCGAGATGCGCAGGTTGTCGCCGGTGTCGATGGTGGTGGCGAACAGGCCGATCTCCTGCACCAGGCCGGTGGCACCGCCCGCGGAGATCTCATCGCCCACGCGGAAGGGGCGCAGCACGAGCAGGAAGATGCCCGCGGCGAAGTTGGAGAGCAGTCCGGACCAGGCCGTGCCGATCGCGATGCCCGCCGCCGCCAGCAGCGCGGCGAACGAGGTGGTCTCCACCCCCATCATGCCCAGGATGGCGAGCAGCAGGAGGATGGTGAGGGAGCCCGCGAAGAGCGACTCGATGTAGCGGATGAGCGTGGCGTCCAGCTGGCGCTTCTGCAGGCCGAGGTTCAGCACGCGCCGGAAGCCAGTGATGACCGTGCGGCCCACGTACCACAGCACCAGCGCGCCCATTGCCTTGAGGAGGAAGGGGAGGGCTTCCGTGAGGGCCAGCGACTTCAATTGATTGATGAGGGCTTCCATGGCGTTCCTAGCTGCGGCGGCGGAATACTGTTTGAACTCAAAACAACTATTAGAGAGCCTTCTGCAACTTACAGAAGCGGAAGTCTCTGAGAGAAGAGGGCTTGAGGTTTTCCAAGTCCTCAAAAAGCAAGGACCGTGGGCATCACGCGGAGGCCTGTGCAGGGGCCAGGCCAGCGCGGTCCGGCGCGTAAGCCCGCGGAGGAACGTGCTTCGGGAGCCGGAGGGGGAGCAGGGGGCCGTGCTGACATGACGGCTGGCACGTCAATCCGGGGGCTGACACGTCAGGCGGCGCGGACGTCTGGTTGGTCTCCACCCGGGTTGGCTTCACGGGCCGTGGGGGTTCCTACCCTTGGGGGAGGAGAGGGCAGCGCGCATGGACCTCTACAGTGCCGCCAAGCGGATGAGCCGGCCGTTCCGGTTCACGAATCCGGCGTCGTACCGGGAGATCTCCCTGGCCAGCCGGGGGCTGATTGGTGATGGCATTACCTGCGCCCTGGTCCGGCCCGATGGCATCCTCGACTGGCTCTGTTTTCCCCGCTTCGACAGCCCGAGCGTCTTCGCGGCGATCCTCGATGACGAGAAGGGCGGTTGCACCGGCATCACCCCGGCTGTCTGGCCCTTCGAGAGCCTGCAGCGCTACGACCCGGACACCAACGTGCTGGAGACGCTCTTCCGGGTCGAGAGCCAGGGGGTTGTTCGGATCATCGACTACATGCCGTGGACGAATGATCCCCGCGCCACCATCCACGAGGTGCACCGGCGCATCGAGTGCTTGGAGGGCTCGCTCGAGCTGGATGTCATCTTCGATCCGCGATTCAGGTACGGCGAGTCGGAGACGCGGCTGGACCGAGAGGGGCATGGACTGGTCGCGCGCGGGGCCCTGGGCGAGCGGATGGTGGCGGTCCTCGATGAGGAGGTGCGGTGGGAGCCTCGTGGCGCGTCAGGGGGGGTCCGGGCGAGCATCCGGCTTGGCCGCGGCGAGCGGCGCTGGATGATTCTGGCCTGGGACTCGGAGCATGCGGAGCCCGTTGCCGCGTATCGGCCCTACGAGCTGCTTCGCGCCACGCGCCAGGCCTGGCGGGAGTGGTCCCGGCAGCTCCAGTACGAGGGGCCCTGGCGGCACCATGTGCTCCGCTCGGCACTGGTGTTGAAACTGCTGATGTACGCCCCCACTGGCGCCATGGTGGCCGCGGCCACCACCTCGTTGCCCGAGTGGATTGGCGGGCCTCGCAACTGGGACTACCGCTATAGCTGGGTGCGCGACGCGGCCATGGCCGTGCGTGCCACCAACCTGATCGGCTACCCGAACGAGTCCCGCGAGTTCTTCTACTTCGTGCGCGACACGCTGAAGCGCGGCGATCCCCTCCAGGTGATGTACTCGCTGGATGGGGGCCCGGTGCCCGAGGAGAAGCTCCTCCAGCACCTGTCCGGGTTCCAGGGCTCGAGCCCGGTGCGGATCGGCAATGACGCTCGGGATCAGCTCCAGTTCGATACGGCCGGCGCGTTGCTCGATGCGGCCTATCTCTACGAGCGGTTTGGTGGCCGGTTGCCGCTGCGCACCTGGGCGCTGCTCAAGCAGGTCCTCCAGACCACCGCCCGCCGCTGGCGCGAGCCGGATCACGGCATCTGGGAGCCTCGCCGGGAGATGCGTCACAACGTGCACTCCAAGCTCATGTGCTGGTTGGCGTTCCAGCGGGGCCGGCACCTGGCCCGGCTCTTTGCCGAGCCCGAGCTCCAGGAGGCATGTGCCAACGAGGCGGAGCTCATCCGCAACGACATCCTCCGCAATGGCGTAGACCCTTCGGGCAAGCACTTCGTGGGCTTCTATGGAAGCAACGAGCCGGATGCCTCGCTGCTGCTGCTGCCCGTCGCGGGGTGCTTCCGGGCGTGCGAGCCGCTCGTGCAGGGGACGATCGACTGGTTGCGCACCGAGCTGGGGGCGGGACGATTCCTCCGCCGCTACCGGATGGACGATGGGGTGGCGGGTCCCGAGGGCGGCTTCCTCCTGTGCGGCTTCTGGCTCGTCGAGGCGCTGGCGCTGTCCAACCGGCTGGATGAGGCCGAGAGGGTCTTCATGTTCCACGCCGAGGCGGCCAACCACCTGGGGCTGCTCGCCGAGGAGGTCCATCCGCTCACGCGCGAGCAGCTCGGCAACTTCCCCCAGGCCTTCAGTCACCTGGGGTTGATCAACGCGGCGGCGCGCATCGATCTGGCGCTGCGGATGCGGGACGAGGGCGAGATGGCGCCCCCGCACCTGCTCGAGTCCGAGCCCCCTCCCATCCCGGGGAGTACCTGCCGGGACACGTGGCCCGGGCAGTGAGGGGGGACCAAAGCAGAAAGGCCGCCCCTCGGGAGGAGGGAGCGGCCTTCGTGCCTTCCAGTGGAACTGGAGTCAGGTAATCAGGCCTGAGCGCCCGGCACCGTCTCGCGGCCCTTGTAGTGGCCGCACGCCGCGCAAGCGCGGTGCGGAAGCACCGGCTCCTTGCAGTTGGCGCACTGAATCACCTGCACCGCGCTCCGCAGGTTGTTGTTGGCCGCCCGGCGGCGGTCACGACGCATCTTGGACGTACGCTTCTTGGGAACACCCACGGCTCACCTCTATCTCGTCACGGCCCTGGACCTCGGGGCTTCCCCACCGGTCCCGACCGGCAAAAGCTCGGAAGGCGGCGGACCCTAGCCGCTCGGCGTGTGTGAGTCAACGCGCCTGTGCGGGGGATCGCCGTGCCCAGTCCAACCCTGACCTGGATGCCCACATTCTTACGTCCAGGGGCCCGGAGGTGTCTACCTGTCTGCTCTCCGTGCTCCCAGCTCCAGAGCGTCCATGGAAGGATGCGCCCGCGATGAGGCTCGTCCTGGATGCGATGGGGGGTGACCATGCCCCCGCGGCCCCCGTGGAGGGGGCCCTCCTGTTCGCGCGAGAGCACCCGGCGCACGAGGTCGTGCTGGTGGGTGACCCGGCGCGTCTGCATGAGCCCCTGGCCCGGGCCGGGGGGCTCCCCCCCAACGTGCGCCTCCACCCCGCCTCCCAAGTGGTGGAGATGGAGGATCACGCCATCTCCGCCATCCGCCGCAAGAAGGACTCCTCCCTGCGGGTGGGCTTCGAACTGGTGCGCCGGGGAGAGGCGGAGGCGCTGGTGTCGGCGGGGCACTCGGGGGCGGTGATGGCGGGGGCGCTGCTGGTGCTGGGCCGTATCCCCGGAGTGGATCGCCCGGCCATCGCCACGCTGCTGCCAGCCCTCGAGGGGGCGGGTCGCTGCCTGCTGTTGGACGCCGGGGCCAATGTGGAGTGCCGGCCCGTGCACCTCGCCCAGTGGGCGGTGCTGGGCTCCGCCTATGTCCGGGCCCGCCTGGGCATCCCTCGGCCGCGGGTGGCGGTGCTCTCCAATGGGGAAGAGCCCTCCAAGGGGACATCCCTCACCCGCGAGGCCTCCGAACTGCTGCGGGCCTCGGATCTGGACTTCACCGGCTACGTGGAGGGCAAGGACCTCTTCTCCGGCAATGTGGAGGTGGTCGTCACCGACGGCTTCACCGGCAACGTGGTCCTCAAGACCTCCGAGGGGGTCGCGGCGGCCGTCACGGGGTTGCTGCGCTCGG
The DNA here is from genome assembly GCF_026626635.1 of Archangium lansingense. Classification (GTDB taxonomy): domain Bacteria; phylum Myxococcota; class Myxococcia; order Myxococcales; family Myxococcaceae; genus Archangium; species Archangium lansingense. The sequence goes on along the minus strand of NZ_JAPNKA010000001.1, from coordinate 9,003,549 downwards.
CCATCGAGCGGCGCGGGGGCCTGCCAGAGAAGCTGGGAGCGTTGTTGCTTCAGCCCACCTTCACCGGTCTGAAGAAGGTGATGGACTACGCGGAGTACGGCGGCGCGCCCCTGCTGGGAATCGAAGGCGTGGGCATCGTGGCCCATGGCCGCAGCTCGCCTCGGGCCATTCAAAAAGCTCTCGAGGCTGCCCTGCAGACAGCCCAGGCGGGATTGCGCACGGAGTTGACGCGTTGCATTGCGGACGCCGCCGCCTGGCTCCCTGCCCGCCAGAGGGGAAAGGGGGCGACAGCCGAGGCCTTTTCCGATTAGAGAGCGCGCCCGAGGCGTTCGTGTCCGGTACACCCACCGGGAGTCCCCTTGGCACGCACGCAAATCATCGGTACCGGCTCGTACGCACCGGAGAAGGTCCTGACCAACGCCGACCTCGAAAAGATCGTCGACACGACCGACGAGTGGATCACCGCCCGAACGGGGATCCGCAAGCGTCGGGTGGCGGCTCCGGGCGAGGCGACCAGCGACATGGCCGTGCAGGCGGCCCGGCGGGCGCTGGAGATGGCGGGAGTGCAGCCGGAGGAGCTGGGGCTCATCGTGGTGGGCACCGTCACGCCGGACATGCCCATGCCCTCCTGTGCGGCCGTGGTGCAGGCCAAGCTGGGTGCGAAGAACGCCTTTGCCTTCGATGTGTCGGCGGCGTGCTCCGGCTCGCTCTATGCCCTCAACGTGGCGGACCAGTTCATCCGCACCGGCCAGGTGAAGCGTGCGCTGGTCATCGGCGCCGAGATGCTCAGCCGGGCGGTCAACTGGGAGGATCGCAACACGTGCGTGCTCTTCGGGGACGCGGCGGGTGCCATGGTGCTCGCGCCCACCGAGGACGCGGACCGCGGGCTGCTCTCCACGCACCTGTACACGGATGGTTCTTTCGCGGACATCCTCTGCATCCCGGGTGGCGGCACCAGCAAGCCCACCTGCGAGGAGGTGCTGAAGGAGAAGCTGCACACGCTGCACATGAAGGGCCGTGAGGTCTTCAAGTTCGCGGTGCGTGCGCTGGCGGACTCGACGCACACGGCCCTGCAGTCCAATGGGCTGCACGTGCGGGACGTGGATCACGTCATCTCGCATCAGGCCAACATCCGCATCCTCGAAGCCGTGCTACAGCGGCTGGAACTGCCGGTGGAGAAGTGCTGGCTCAACCTGCACGAATACGGCAATACGTCCTCCGCGTCCCTGCCCATGACGCTGGACGAGGCCAACCGGGCCGGTCGGCTCAAGCAGGGCGAAGTGGTAGCGATGATGGCCATCGGCGCGGGGATGACGTGGGGCAGTGCGGTGATGCGCTGGTGATGCGCTGTTGAAAGGGAGGGAGCAGGAGTATGTCGAAGATCGCGTTCGTCTTCCCCGGGCAGGGCAGCCAGGCTGTCGGCATGGGGAAGGACCTGTACGAGAAGTTCCCCGAGGCCCGGGCCGTCTTCGAGGCGGCCGACGAGGCGCTGGGTGAGAAGTTCTCCCAGATGCTGTTCGAGGGACCGGAGGCCTCGCTGAAGCTGACGGCCAACACGCAGCCGGCCATCCTCACGGTGTCGGTGGCGGTGCATGCCGTCTTCTCCAAGCGGGGTCCGGCGCCGGCCTTCGTGGCGGGGCACTCGCTGGGTGAGTACTCGGCGCTGGTGGCGGCGGGCTCGCTGCAGCTGGCGGACGCGGTCCGGGCGGTGCGCGCCCGTGGCACCTTCATGCAGGAGGCGGTGCCCGAGGGCGTGGGCGCCATGGCCGCGGTGATGGGCCTGGAGCCGGCCAAGGTGAAGGAGGCCTGTGACGCGGCGGGCGAGGGCCAGGTGGTGTCCCCGGCCAACTACAACTCGCCGGAGCAGACGGTCATCGCCGGCAACGTCCAGGCCGTGGAGCGGGCCATCGCCAAGGCGAAGGAGCTGGGTGGCAAGGCGAAGCTGCTGCCGGTGTCCGCCCCCTTCCACTGCGCGTTGATGGATCCGGTGAAGCCGCGGCTGGCCGAGGTGCTGGCGAAGGTGAAGGTGTCCGCCCCTTCCGTCCCGGTGGTGACGAACGTGGAGGCGGCCCCCAACAGCGACGCGGCCCGTGTGGTGCCGCTGCTGCTGGCGCAGGTGAGCTCCTCGGTGCGCTGGGTGGAGAGCATCCAGGCCCTCCAGGCGCAGGGCGTGACGCGCGTAGTCGAGCTGGGCCCCGGCAAGGTGCTGAACGGGCTCATCAAGCGCATCACCAAGGATATCGAGCTGTTCAACGTGGAAGATTCCGCGAGCCTGGAGAAGACCCTCGCGGCACTGGGAGCCTGAGATGAGCGCGTTCAAGGACAAGGTGGTGCTGGTGACGGGCGGCTCCCGAGGTATCGGCCGCTCCATCGCGTTGGCCTTCGCCAGGCAGGGGGCCACGGTGGTCTTCAGCTACGCGGGCAACGAGGCCGCGGCACAGGAGACCCTGGGCCTCATCCAGTCGGCCGGGGCCAAGGGCGAGGCGGTTCGCTTCGACGTGGCGGACTCCACCGCCTGCGCCAGCGCCGTGGAGAACGTGGTCAAGACGTACGGCCGCCTGGACGTGCTCGTCAACAACGCGGGCGTGGCCGTGGACGGCCTGGTCATGCGGGTGAAGGACGAGGACTGGGACAAGCAGCTGGACACCAACCTCAAGGGCGCCTTCGCGCTCATCCGTGCCGCCAGCCGGCCGATGATGAAGCAGAAGGGCGGCGCCATCATCAGCCTGACCTCTGTGGTCGGGGAGATGGGCAACGGCGGACAGGCTGCCTACTCGGCCTCCAAAGCGGGCCTCATCGGTCTGACCAAGTCCGTGGCCCGCGAGCTGGCCAGCCGCAACATCCGCGTCAACGCCGTGTCCCCCGGCTTTATCGGCACGGACATGACCTCGCACCTGGGCGGGGAGACGCGGGAGAAGATGGAGGCCGCCATCCCCCTGGGCCGCCTGGGCACCCCGGAGGACGTGGCCAACGCCGTCCTCTTCCTCGCCAGCGATGCCGCCGCCTACATCACCGGTGAAGTTCTGAAGGTGAACGGCGGCATGTACATGTAGCCAAGGGTTGGATCGGCGACGGTCGTGGGTTATACCGCGCCCGCCTTTACATAGGTCCGGGGAGTATGCCGGGCCGCCACGCGGTTCCTGGAGGTTTCATTACCTATGTCGACTCATGCTATCGAGGCCAAGGTCAAGAACATCATCGCCGATCAGCTGGGCGTGGGGGAGGACGAGATCAAGCCGGAGTCCTCCTTCATCGAGGACCTGGGCGCGGACAGCCTCGACATCGTGGAGCTGGTGATGGCGATGGAGGAGGAGTTCGAGGTCGAGATCCCCGACGAGGAGGCCGAGAACATCAAGACCGTCGGCGACGCCATCAACTACATCAACACCCACAAGAAGTAGGCATCACCGTAGGGCCGGGGAGCGCTGGTCCCGCCCAGCGTTCCATGGCAGCAGCGCGTATTTGAGTGGAGAGCAACGTGTCAAACCGTCGAGTCGTCATCACCGGCACCGGAATCATCACGGCACTGGGAACCGGGACCGAGAAGAACTGGCAGGCGATGCTCGCCGGCAAGTCTGGTATCGGACCGATCACCCGCTTCGATACGAAGAAGATCGATACGAACTTCGCTGGCGAGGCGAAGGACTTCCAGCCGGAGCAGTTCATCGACAAGCGCGAAGTGCGCCGGATGGACCTGTTCTCCCAGTATGCGCTCGCGGCGGCCGAGATGGCCGTCAAGGAGAGCGGCCTGCCTGTCGGGTCGGACGCGCCTCACGGCTATGCGCCCGAGAAGGTGGGCGTCATCGTCGGCTCGGGCATCGGCGGCATCTCCTCTCTGGAGGAGCAGCACCGCAAGGGGCTGGAGAAGGGGTTTGACCGGCTGTCTCCCTTCTTCATCATCCAGATGATCATCAACATGGCGCCGGGCCTCATCTCCATGCGCTATGGCTGCAAGGGTCCCAACTGGGCGCCCGTGTCGGCCTGCGCCACCAGCGCGCACGCCATCGGTGAGGCGTGGAAGTCCATCCGCCTGGGTGAGACGGACGCCGTTATCGCCGGAGGCTCCGAGGCCGCCATCACCGAGCTGGGCATGGGTGGCTTCTCGGTGATGAAGGCGCTGTCCAACCGCAACGACAACCCGGCGGCCGCCAGCCGTCCCTTCGACAAGGACCGCGACGGCTTCGTGATGGGCGAGGGCGCGGGCATCGTCGTGCTCGAGGAGCTGGAGCACGCGAAGAAGCGCGGCGCCAACATCCTGGCGGAGCTGGTGGGCTACGGTGCCAACTCGGACGCGCACCACGTGACGCAGCCGGCCCCCGAGGGCGAGGGTGCGGCGCGCTGCATGCGCCTGGCGCTGGCCTCGGCGGGGATGAACCCCGAGGACGTGGGCTACATCAACGCGCACGGCACCTCGACGCCGTTCAACGACGCCAACGAGACGAAGGCCATCAAGGCGGTCTTCGGCGCGCATGCCCGCAAGCTGGCGGTGTCGTCCACCAAGTCCATGACCGGCCACATGCTGGGCGCGGCAGGTGGCGCCGAGGCGGTGGTGAGCGTGATGACGCTGCAGCGCGGCGTGCTCGCGCCGACCATCAACTACACCACGCCGGATCCGGACTGCGATCTGGACTACGTGCCAAATCAGGCGCGTGAGCAGCGCGTGGACGCGGTGATGAGCAACTCGTTCGGCTTCGGCGGCACCAACGCGGTGCTCGTCTTCAAGCGCTTCAAGTAGAAACACCCCCCGCCACTCCCTCTCCCACCGGGAGAGGGTCGGGGTGAGGGTAGGGCGGCTTCCGGGTTGCCCCCGTGTCCGCCCGCCCCGTATCCGTCTGGAAGAGGGAGGGCTCACGTGAAGGTCATCATCGCGTCGGATCATGCGGGCCTGGAGCTGCGCCGTGAGCTCGTCAGCGCGCTCCAGGAGCTGCGCGTCGAGGTCCATGACGTCGGTCCCACCACGAACGCCTCGGTGGACTACCCGGACTTCGCCAAGACGGTGTGCAAGGCGGTGGCCGCGGGCGAGTACCAGTACGGCGTGCTGGTGTGCGGGACCGGGATTGGCATGAGCATCACGGCCAACAAGTACCGGGGCATCCGCGCGGCGCTCTGTACCAGTGAGTTCGAGGCGCGCATGACGCGGGCCCACAATGACGCCAACGTGCTGTGCCTGGGCCAGCGGGTCGTCGGAGTGGGGCTGGCGCGCAGCATCGTAGAGGCCTTCGTGGCCACGCCCTTCGAGGGCGGTCGGCACCAGAAGCGCCTGGACAAGATTCGCGAGGCCGAGTCCGAGGGCGGACGCTGAGGCCCGCATTCTCAACCGAGGAGAGCGTGTCCATGGAGAACATCCGTAAGCTGGCCGAGGTCGATCCGGAGATTGCCAAGGTCGTTCACGACGAGACGCGCCGCCAGGAAGAGGGCCTGGAGCTGATCGCCTCGGAGAACTTCGTGAGCCCCGCCGTGATGGAGGCGATGGGCTCGGTGCTGACGAACAAGTACGCCGAGGGCTACCCGGGCAAGCGCTACTACGGCGGTTGCGAGGTGGTGGACGTGGCGGAGAACCTCGCCATCAACCGGGCCAAGGAGCTGTTCGGCGCGGACTACGTCAACGTCCAGCCGCACTCGGGCAGCCAGGCCAACATGGGCGCCTACATGGCGCTGATGAAGCCCGGTGACACCATCCTCTCGCTGGATTTGAACTCGGGCGGCCACCTCACCCACGGCGCCGCGTTCAACTTCTCCGGCAAGCTCTACAAGGTCGTCCACTACGGGCTGACCCGGGACACCGAGACGCTGGACTACGCGCAGGCCGCGGCGCTCGCCAAGGAGCACAAGCCGAAGGTAGTGGTGGTGGGCGCCTCGGCGTACCCGCGCACCATCGACTTCGCGAAGTTCCGCGAGATCGCCGACAGCGTGGGCGCGGCGATGATGGTGGACATGGCGCACATCGCCGGCCTGGTGGCCGCGGGCGTGCACCCCTCGCCGGTGCCCATGGCGGACATCGTCACCTCCACCACGCACAAGACGCTGCGCGGCCCGCGAGGTGGCCTCGTGCTGAGCAAGGAGCAGTACTCCAAGACGCTCAACAGCCAGATCTTCCCGGGCATCCAGGGCGGTCCGCTGATGCACGTCATCGCCGCCAAGGCCGTGGCCTTCCGCGAGGCGCTCAGCCCCGAGTTCAAGGCCTACCAGCGGCAGATCGTCGCCAACGCCCAGGCCCTGGCCGAGGCGCTCAAGCGTGGTGGCCTGCGTCTGTGCTCGGGCGGCACGGACAACCACCTGATGCTGGTGGACCTGCGTCCCAAGAACCTCACCGGCAAGGTGGCCGAGGCGGTGCTGGACAAGGCCGGCATCACGGTGAACAAGAACATGATTCCGTTCGACCCGGAGAAGCCCATGGTGACGTCGGGCGTGCGCATCGGCACTCCGGCCGTCTCCTCGCGCGGGATGAAGGAGGCGGAGATGGCCACCATCGGCGCCTTCGTCGTGGAGGCGCTCGACCACGCGTCGGACGAGAAGCGGCTGACCAACGTCCGTGAGCGCATCCAGGAGTTCACCCGGAGCTTCCCGCTCTACGCTTCGCGGCTGAAGTAACCCTTCCTCCCTCTCTCCCTCTCCCTCTGGGAGAGGGTCGGGGTGAGGGCCTTCCCCTCGCTCCCGAGTCCCGAATTCATGCGTTGCCCCTTCTGCCAGGACGCCGAGAACAAGGTCATCGACTCGCGCGAGTCTCACGAGGGGTCTGTCATCCGTCGGCGCCGCGAGTGTCTGCAGTGCAAGCGGCGCTTCACCACGTATGAGCGGGTGGAGGAGCTCTATCCGCTCATCGTGAAGAAGGACGGGCGGCGGGAGACGTTCGACCGGGACAAGCTGCTCGCGGGACTGAAGAAGGCCTGCGAGAAGCGGCCGGTGTCGGCGGATCAGCTCGAGGAGACGGTGGTCGCCATCGAGCGGCTGCTGCAGGGGATGGGGGAGAAGGAGGTGCCCTCGTCGGTCATCGGCGAGGAGGTCATGCGCCGGCTGCACGGGCTGGACGAGGTGGCCTATGTCCGCTTCGCCTCGGTGTACCGGAGCTTCCGTGACATCTCCGAGTTCATGGAGGAGCTGAAGGACCTGCTGTCGGACCGGACGCGGGAGCTCAGGCCGCCGCGTCCCGCGGGCAAGGACGGTTGACGGGCGATGCGGCTCTTGACGCGAGCGCGGATGCAGGCACGGCGCACTCCCAGGGCGAAGCGCGCGGCGGACTTCGACCGGGCGGTGGCGGAGTTCTTCATGCGCCTGGCGCTGGAGGAGGCCGCCAAGGGACTTGGTCGCACCAGCCCCAACCCGGTGGTGGGCGCGGTGCTGGTGAAGGGCGGCCGGATCATTGCGCGCGGCTACCACCGGCGGGCCGGCACGGCGCACGCCGAGGTGGTGGCGCTGGAGGCCGCGGGAGCCAAGGCGCGCGGGGCGGACCTCTACACGACGCTGGAGCCGTGCGATCACTACGGGCGCACCCCGCCGTGCAGTCAGGCCGTGCTCGATGCGGGCGTGCGCCGCGTCTTCACCGCCTCGTCGGACCCCAACCCGAAGGTGAATGGCAAGGGCGTGGCTCGGCTGCGGCGCGCCGGTGTGGAGGTCGTCACCAGCGTGCTGAAGGAGGAGGCCGACAAGCTCAACCGGCCCTTCTTCAAGGCGGTGAGCACCGGTCTGCCCTACGTCACGCTCAAGGCGGCGGTGACGCTGGATGGCAAGCTGGCCACCGCCACGGGGGACTCGCGCTGGGTGACGGGTGAGTCGGCGCGGGCCTGGGTGCACCGGCTTCGAGATCAGGTGGACGTCATTCTCGTGGGCGCCACCACCGTCAAGAAGGACAACCCCCAGCTCACCACGCGGCTCGCAGAGGGTGGCGGGAAGGATCCAGTGCGCGTGGTGGTGGACTCGCACCTGCGCCTGTCCCCGAAGCTGACCGTCTTCACCCAGCGCTCTCCGGCACGCACCGTGGTGGCCACGCTGGAGGACCCCACCAGCCGCAAGGCGAAGCGCTTCGCCGCCGTGGGCACCGAGGTCTGGCAACTGCCCGCGAAGCAGGGGCGCGTGGACCTCGAGGCGCTGATGCGCCGCCTCGCCAAGGAGGGCCTCAACCACGTGCTGGTGGAGGGTGGGGCGGAGATGTACGGCTCGTTCCTTCGCGAGTCGCTGGCGGACGAGCTGGTGCTCTTCGTTGCCCCGAAGCTCATCGGCAGCGAGGGTCTGTCCTGGTCGGGCTCACTGGGCGTCAAGCAGATGGCCCGGGCGCTCACCGTGGGGAAGCTCTCCTTCGAGCAGGTTGGCGAGGACCTGCTCATCCGGGCCCGACTCTCCGAGCCGAAGTGACGGCCCGGGCGCGCGCGCGGCGGCTCAGGCGACGATGTAGCCGAGCGCCAGATCGAAGATCATCATCTCCAGCCGCTCGCGGTCCTCGTCGCTCACATCCACGAAGGTGAAGGAAACCCGCTGGGAGCCCTGCTGGGAGATCGGGGCGGACGCGACGACGCGTGCCCGGCCCACCACCGGCGCCTCCTCCTGTCCCGGCAGCCACAGCACGAAGCCGCAGAGCTCTCCCCCGGCGGGTGCACCACCCAGCATGCAGGAGAAGCCTCCGGAGGAGATGTCCAGGGTGCGGCTGCGCAGGGGGGCGGCGCGGAAGCTGACATCCACGTGCATCCCCTTGGGCACGCGGAAGTTGCGCCGGGCGCTGGCTCCGGGTTGCAGCTTGTGGCCCTGTGCCGCGAGCAGTGAACGTGCAAGCTGTTCGCGCGCCTCCAGGTAGAGTGCGCGCTCATCACTCGTGTGCAGCCTGCGGCGCGCGCGCTCGTGCAGCTCCCGGAAGTTCGTCAGCCAGACGGACAGATCCATACCCTTCAGTATAGCGCTTTTTCGGACACTTCCGGGCGCACGGGGGGCGGGGGCCTTCGTCACCCCAGGCGTCTGGATGGCGCTCTTTGGGCACAGGAGATTGAAGGCTCACTCGACCACTTCGGCAACGTCGCTTGGGCCGCCTCCGGTCATCCGCCAGATGAAGAGTCTGGAAGACCCGCTTTCTCCGGAGTCGTGAAAAAAGTACATTTTCCCTCCTACCCGACCCAAAGCGCGAGTTCGGATACCCCAGAAATCCCAGGCCCTGATAAATTCAGACGTCGGATGGGGTGCCCGGACGAAACGACGCTGAGTGACTTCCTGGTGGGACTGCTGCCGGAGGCTCGGAGGCAGGAGGTGTTGGCGCACGTGGAGGGCTGTACCAGTTGCCAGCTGGCGCTGGCGGCGGGCCGAGACTCCACGCCATCGGCCGGTGTCCCGAACGTCCCCGCGTCCGGAGGCATCGAGTCGCTGGCTCGGGGCTCCACCCTCTCCCGGTACGTGGTGCTGGAGCGGCTCGGAGCCGGGGCCATGGGGGTGGTGTACGCGGCCTATGATCCGGAGCTGGACCGGCAGGTCGCCCTCAAGCTGCTGCGCCCCGATGGCCGCCATGTGGAGGAGCTGCGGCTGCGGCTGTTGCGCGAGGCCCAGGCGCTGGCTCGGCTCTCCCACCCTCACGTCGTCGCCGTGCATGACGTGGGGGTGTGCGGAGACGGCATCTTCCTGGCCCTGGAACTGGTGGATGGCACCACGCTGGCGGAATGGTTGAAGGAGCCGCGGCCCTGGCGAGAGGTGCTGCGGGTCTTCCTGGATGCAGGGCAGGGGCTGGCGGCCGCGCATGCGGCGGGGCTGGTGCACCGAGACTTCAAGCCCGCCAACGTCCTCGTGGGCCGGGATGGCCGAGCGCGGGTGACGGACTTCGGACTGGCCCGTCCCGTCAGTCGAGGGGGCTCGCCGCCGGAGGCACCCTCCACTCTTTCTCCCTCGCAGGCAGAGGACTCCCTCGGGTTGCTGACTCGGACGGGCGCGCTCCTGGGGACGCCGGCCTACATGGCTCCGGAGCAGCTGGAGGGGCGCGGGGCGGATGCGCTCTCGGACCAGTTCAGCTTCTGCGTGGCCCTCTACGAGGCGCTCCACGGAGTGCGTCCCTTCGAGGGCGTGAGCCTGGAGTCGCTCGGTCGGGCCGCGAAGGAGGGCCGTGTGCGGGCGCCCGGGCGCGACACGAAGGTCCCCTCGCGAGTGAGGAACGCGGTGCTGCGGGGATTGCGGCCCCGCCCCGAGGATCGTTTCCCCTCCATGGAGGCCCTGCTGGAGGCGCTCGCCCTGCGTCCGAGCCGCGTGCGCACCTGGGTGTCCGTGTCCGCCGCCACCGCCTGTCTGGTGGGCGTGGCCATGGGTTACGTGGTGGCGCACCGGCGCGAGGTGCGCTGTTCCCAGGAGGTGCAGAAGCTCGACGCCGCCTGGGGGCCCGAGCGGCGGGACCGGGTGCGTGCGGCCTTCCTCTCCACGAACAAGCCCTACGCCACGGATGCATGGGAGAAGCTCTCCACCGCGCTGGATGCCCACGCCTCACTCTGGCGCTCGCTGCGCACCGAGGCCTGTCTGTCGGCGGGCGAGAGCACCTCCAGCCCCGCGTGGCAGACGTCCGCGTGTCTCGACGCTCGGCTCTGGCAGTTCGCCGCCGTCACCGAGGTGCTGGAGAAGGCGGACGCCCAGACGGTGCAGAACGTGCCGCAGCTGGTGGCCTCACTCGAGGGGCTCGCTGGGTGCAGGGACTCCCCGGCCACCTATACCCGGCCCCAGCCGCCCGAGGTGCTCCGTCCCCGTGTGGATGCCGCTCGCCGCAGGCTCGCCGAGGCCCGTGCCCGCATGGAGGCTGGCAGGCACGCCGAGGGCATCGAGATGACGTCGGCCCTCCTCCAGGAGATCGACGCGCTCGACTACCGTCCGTTGGATGCGGAGGTGCTCGTCCTCCACGGCCAGCTCCACGGCCATGCTGGCAAGGCGAAGGAGGCCGAGGACATCCTCTACCGTGCCCTCTGGGCCGCTGAGGCCGGCCGCGACGATGAGACGGTGGCGCGCGTGTGGGTCCTCCTCGTGTGGATCGTGGGAGATCAGATGGCGCGGGTGGGGGAGGCGGATCGGCTCGCCCAGCACGCCCGGGCCGTGGTGGAGCGATTGGGGCGGGAGCGCTTCCCGGCCATCGCCACGGATCTGCACTTGCGGATGGGCGGGGTGCGGCTGGTTCAGGGCAAGCTGGACCAGGCGGATGAGGAGCTCACCCAGGGCCTGGAGCTGTCGCGCAAGACCTATGGGCCCGAGAGCCTGCGCACTTCCTACTTCTTCTCCAGCCTGGGCCGGGTCCGCTCCCGCCAGGAACGGCCCACGGAGGCGCTGGCGCTGTACCGTCAGGCCCAGGAACTGCGGGAGAGCCTCTGGGGCTCCGAGCACCCCGCGCTCGCCCTCTCTCTCAGCAACATCGCCACGCAGCTCCTGTCCCTGGGTCGGCGCGAGGAGGCGGTCGCCACCTGGCGCCGCGCCCTGTTGCTCCTGGAGACGTCGCGCTCCCCGGACCATGCCAGCCTCGCCCCCCCGCTCAACAACCTCGGCGTGGCCCTGCGCGAGCAGGGCCGGTTGGACGAGGCCCGGCAGTACCTCCAGCGGGCGCTCGCCATCTTCGAGCGCAGCAAGGGCCCGGACCACCCCAACACCGCCACCGCGCTCTGCGCGCTCGGGATGGTGTCCTATGACTCCCAGCGGCTCGACGAGGCGCTCGGCTACCATCAGCAGGCCCTGGAGCGTATCCAGCGCACGCTGGGCCCGGACTCGCCGCGGGCCGCCGCGCCGTTGATGTACATCGGCATCGTCCAGCACCGGATGGGCCACCTCGATGAGGCGCGGCGCCACCTGCAGCGCGCAGTGCAGCTGTGGGAGAAGGAGAACGGCCCGGACAGCGCCACGGTCAACAACGGGCTGCGCCCCCTGGCCCGGCTCGAGCTGACGGCCGGTGCGCCGCGGAAGGCACTTGCGTACTGCCAGCGTGCCCTGAAGAGCGATGAGCAGGCGCAGGGCGCGGAGACTCCGGACATCGCGTTCGATCTCGCATGCATCGCGGAGGCTCACCTGGCGCTCGGGGACCCGACGCGAGCCGTGCCGCTGCTCGAGCGTGCCCGGAAGGTGCACGCGCGCGCCCCGAGGGATCCGCTCGATGAGGCGTGGGCCTCCTTCATGCTGGCCCGAGCGTTGGGAGAGCAGGAGCCGGCCGTGGAGCTCTCGCGTGCCGTCGTGCTGGCGGAGGAGGCCCGGGTTCAGCTGACCGGCCTGGGAACGCGGGCGCGCCTGGAGTTGCGCGAGGTGACGGACTGGCAGGAGCGGCACCCGGCCCCGTCCTCGGTGGCCCGGAAGGTGGAGACTCCATGAGCGGGACACAGGGGGCGAGCTCCCTCTCGGCGCTGCTGCGGGCCCAGGTGCCCCCGGAGCGGCTCACCGGGCTGGAGGCGGTGGAGGGCCTGGAGACACTCCTGCGAGGGCTCCTCGAGGCGGGGAAGGCGGCGTGGCCCACCGTCACGCTCGCGCCGGAGACCTTCGTGCGGCACCTGGCGCGGCACCTGCCTGGAGATGGAAGCGCCGAGGTGCTGCGGCAGCTCCATGGTGCAGACCTGTACCTGGCGTGCGCCTGCGCCATGGGGGAGCGCCAGGCCCTGCTCGCCTTCGAGCAGCACGTCCTCCAGAAGGTGCCCGCCCGGCTCGGGCAGATTCCCGCGTCCACCGCGGACGAGGTGCTGCAGGTGATGCGCCAACGGCTGCTGCTGGGCCGGGGGGACACTCCTCCAAAGATTGCCGACTACTCGGGCCGGGGCCCGCTGCTGGCCTGGGTGCGCATCATCGGGGTGCGCATCGTCGGCGAGCTGGCGAGTCAGGATGGGCGCCAGGAGCTCTTCAACGAGCCGCCCGAGACCCTCGCGCGGATGCTGGCGCCGGATGACCCGGAGCGGGAACTTCTCAAGGCGGACTCGCGCCAGGCGCTCGTGACTGCGCTGCGCACGGCCCTGGCGGCGATGCCCGAGCGGGAGCGGGCCATGTTGCGCCTGCACCACATCCATGGCCTCACCATGGACCGGCTCGCGACGATGTACGGAGAGCCTCGCTCCAGCGTTGCGCGCCGGGTGGTGCAGGCCCGCGAGCGGCTGCTGAAGCTCACCCGTGGAGAGCTGGCCTCTCGGCTGAAGCTCGAGGGCGTTGAGCTGGAGAGCCTCCTGGGCCTGGTGCGCAGCAGACTGGATCTCAGCCTCAACCGGCTGATGGATTGAGTGGGAAAGGAAGACCCATGTCGTTGCGAATCCCCTTGCTGTGTTCGCTGCTCCTGGCGGCTGCCGCCGTGCCGCTCGACGCCGAGGCGGCGTGCAATGCCACCACCAATCGTGACCTGGCTTGGCGCTATGCCCCCATCCATCACCAGGATGCCGACTCCACGAGGTACCGCGGGGACATGGTGACGCGGATCGACTTCGACGGTGATTGGATTCTGAATGACAACTGGGAGGCGGCCGATGCGCTGACCAGCAACCCGCTCCCCTATGTGTACTACAGCGTCACGAGCACGCCGACGCACTGGTACATCCTGTATGCCGTCTACCACCCGCAGGACTGGTCGGACACGGTGTTCGACACGGAGCACGAGAACGACCTGGAAGGGCTGCTCGTCACCGTCTACCGGGATGGCACCCAGTACGGCCAACTGGAGGGCGCCGTCACCGTCGCGCACACGGACCACTACAGCTACACGGCGGGGGGCACTCACTTCTCCGCGAACGCCGAGGGCATCGACGGCTCGCTTCTGCTCTCGGGTGGCCATCCCATGACGTTTCAGGAGGCGAAGGGGCACGGGCTGTATGCCTATGGCGGTGGCCACGTCCAGGACGGGGATGGCATCTGGTATTACCCCTCCAAACCCTATCTTGGGTACGAGACGGCCACCGCTCCGGCGACGCCTTCCAGCGCCAATCCCCAGCCCACGGCCTATTACCAGCTCATCGACATCTTCGAGCCCGGTGGGCTTTGGGAGCACCGCTTCGACTCCAACACCTTCGCCAGCTTCGGATCCTTCCGGGGCAAAGATGGAGGAACCTGTGGCGATGGCGCGAGCTGCTCTAGCAACTCGGCCAATGCACCCTGGGGCTGGGATGACAAGGATGACGGGCCGGTCTTCCCGGGCGAGCTGACGTTCGATCCCGCGCATCTGGTGAGCCACTACTTCAAGACCACCACCAGTTTCTCGCGCGACTTCGACTGCAATCCCTACGCGGTGGAGATCACCCTCAACTCGCTCTACATCGCCTCCGACCAGGACGGCAGCAACGACCTGAGCGATCCCTACTTCAATCTCTTCTTCAGCGACGGCAGGGGCGCGGACTCGCACGACGGCTATGGGGATGGCATCGTCGACGGTGACAGCGGTGCCCAGGTGTCATGGGTCTGGCAGAACCCGTCCATGTCCACGTGGCACAGCCTGGCCGGGAGGATGCCGCGCAACCGCTTCTATACAATCAAGACCCAGGCCCCGACGTTCCGCGTCCGGGTGATGGACTGGGACTCGGGCAGCGGTGACGAGTGGCTCATGTCCCCGGAGACGTACTTCTCGGAGAACGCCACGTCGGGCTCCTTCACCTATGACTTCGGCCGGAGCAGGCTCTCGGTCACACTGGTGAACGCACCCGGGCGCTGAGCGGAGACGGTGCTTGAGCACGTCCGCGGGGGGCCGGTAGTTTCCCCGGCCTCTCTTTGCGGAGTGCATACATGGCCCTCGAGTTCACCGTGCGGAAGGAGATTGCCGCGTCACCGGACCGCGTCTTCAGCGTCCTGAAGGACCTGGATGCCGCGAGCAAGTGGATGCCGAACTTCGTGGGCATCGAGAAGCTCTCGCCCGGCAAGTTCGGGGTGGGCACAAAGTGGCGCGAGACACGGCGGATGTTCGGCAGAGATGCCAGCGAGCTCTTCGAGGTTACAGGCCTCGAGCCTGGTAGGTCGCTTGAACTGTACGTGGATGGGACGCAGGGCAGCTCGAAGCGCGGGTACTACCGCTTCCGGTACCTGCTCGAGCCCGCGGGCGGCAAGACCACCCTGACGATGGCGGCGGAGATCGGCGGGATGGGATTTATTCTGGAGCTGTTCGGCAAGCTTCTGCTGGGCAGCTTCAAGAAGGCCATCATCGCGGACATGGATGCGATGACGAGCTACATCGAGGGCTCGAAGAAGGCGTGAGCTCCTCGTGCACCTGTGAGCCCTGCACTTGTTGGGTCTGGGTTGTTCCCCAACGGGGTGGGGTCACAGGAATCCGAGACACGCCTCCTGATACTCGAACAGCCCGGTCTGTTCTCCTTGCTCTAGGAATGCCTTGACCTTGTCATAACTCACCTCTGGTGGAACATCCACAGCCACCAGGCGAGGCAGATTGCTCACCTCCGAGGCGCACCCCATCTGTCTAAGTGTTCCACGAACAGACTCGACATCCTCTTCATGTGAAAACCAGAGATGGATGGTGCTATGGCCACTGGGGCGTACTAGTTCCGAGTACCATGGGGCTCCGCCCTTATCTGATTGCGCGGCAACGACATCTCCCAGGGCCAGTTCCTTTACGTAGAACGGGATGTTATCAATTTCGTAGCCATCATCCCGCTTGATCACCCACATGGTTTCCGTTTCGTTTTCGCCCGCTGAATTCTCGAAGTGGAAACGAAGCTTCAGGCGTTCGTTCATGGTTTTTTGTCTGACTTTTCAAGATTGCATTCTCGACACAGCACTTGACCGTTCGATGGGGTGCCATCGCCACCTTTGCTTTTCGGAGTGATGTGGTCTCGCTCACGTTGATTGTTTGGTGGCGACACGCCGCGTTGACTCTTCTGTCCGGGCACCACTTCGACCTCGCAGCTTTCGCACTTGTTGACACCATCGTTCTTGGCGGCGTTGGTCGCGTCGATTTCTTTCTTCCCCGCAGGGGTGAACGCCTTGCCAGAGCGTGAGCCTCGTGCACTCCCCTTCGAGACTTTGCCGGCCAGATGGCCTGTCCAAGGCTCCAAAAGCTCCTGGCCCGCCGTGAGTGCGCTTAATGCTTCGACGGGAGTGCTCGAGACCGACTCGATGCTGGTGCTTTGGGCCTGAGCACAAAGAGAGAGCGTTAGAATCACCGCCGCAGCGGTGAGTGACAGAGGGGCGGTGACAGCCTGGCCTCGATGAATGGACATGGTGGCACGCTACCTCGGATTCGCTCTGCAAATGCCTGGGTCCAAGTTGGAAAGGGCTATCATGCGGGCTCCTACCTGCCGCGCTCTGCCCCTGCGCTCCGCCTGCGGCGCTCCACGAGCACCGCGATTCCGAGCAGCCCCAGGGTGCTTAGCGAGATGAACGCCCCAAGTCCCAGGTGCGGCGTGCGGTATGTGAAGGAGACCCGGTGGGTGCCCGCGGGCACTCGCACCCCGCGCACCGCGAGGTTGGCCGGCAGGATGGGCGTGGGCTGCCCGTCCAGCATTGCGCTCCATCCGTCGTAGAAGGCGTCGTTGAGCACCAGGGCCGCCGGCGCGTGTGCCTCCACCTCGAGTTCCACGGACTCCGGCGTGTAATGGACGATTCGCACCTGGCCGGGCTCTCCAGCGGCGGATGCTGCTTCTTCTCGCGGGGTGCCAGCCGGGCACTCCAACACGGCCTGGTGCCCGGGGCGGAAGGCGCGGGAGGTGAGCAGGGCTCGCGCAGTGGGCTCGTCCGGCACGCACACGGGCGTGGCCAGATAGGCGCGAGGCTGGGTGTTGGGATTGCCCAGCAGGACCGCTCCCGCTCCCAGGCGGGGCTCCTCGGCGAGGACGACCTCCCGGTTGCCGGAGATCTGCTGGTAGCTCCGTGCCTCCAGCGTGAGGTAGCGCACGTGGTAGAGGCCGGAGAGTCGGCCTATCCAGAGGTTGCTCGTGTCGGGCGAGTAGAACAGCCCGGCCAGACGTCGGGACACCGCGGGGAGGTAAGGCCCGGCGCTCTCCAGGTGCCAGAGCGCGGGGGTGTCCGGCGCGAGCCCCGCGACGAAGTTGACGGACATGAGATCCACGGGATGTAGCCCCTCGGGGACTTCACGCGGCGAGAGATCCTCGACACCTGCGTAGACCCGCGGCCGCACCGCGCCCGCCTCAGCCTCTCGCTTCAGGATGAGCTCCACGAAGCCGCTGGGCTGCTCCAGCACGTCCGTGTAGGTCACGTGGTACGTGCCCTCATGGGCCAGGTAGAGGACAGCGAACTGGAGCCCGACGATGGCCGCCACGCATCGAACCGGCGGGAGTGGGCGCGCCAGCACGCCGCCCATCAGCCCGAGCGTCACCGCCGCCACCACGGCCGCCTGGAGGAAGTTGCCGTGGAGCACCTCCAGGATGACGGGATCCGCCCCCTTCCAGAGGGAGTGGATCACCCCGCTCGAGAACAGCCGCAGCTGCCACTCGCCCAGCGCGAGCAGGCCGCTGAGCCCAGCGAAGACGAAACCGGCCCGGGCGAGGCGCCGTGCCATGAGGGGCTCGCGGAGGACGGCCTCCAGCCCGGCGCCAGCACCGAGGGCGCACGGGAACAGGATGTAGGGCAGCAGCTTCTCCGGGTAGCGGAAGGCGTTCCAGAGGGGAATCCACTCGTAGAACCAGCGGTACAGCGGGAGATGGTGCGCCAGCGTCAGGGCGAGGATCGCGAGCGTGACGCCGGCCACCTTCCAGGTCAGCGGCTCTCGCCGTCCGTGCCATAGGGCGCCTCCCAGCAGCAGGACGGCCGGGAGCCCCATGTACACCGAGGACACCCAGAAGCCTCCCGCCCCCGACTGGAACAGCTCATCCGCCATCACGCTCGAGGCCGCCGTCCCCGAGCCCGGGTCGAGGTAGAGCGCCCCGAAGACGAGCTCGAGCAGCCGCAGGGGATGGAACGAGAAGAGGGTGGCCACCTGGAGCGTCGGCGCGCTGGGCCAGGCGTTCCTCACCGTGGTGAGCACCGGGAGGATCTGCACCGCGGAGAGCAGCGCACCCAGCACGATGAGCAGTCCAGCGCGGGGCGCGGCTCGCAGGGCCCCGGTGCGGTCCGGGCGCAGCAGGACGAGCACCAGCAGCATGCCGTTGCACAGGGCGAAGCTCTGGGCGTCACCGCTGAGGAGGACCAGGCTCAGCGGGAGGGCGGCGATGGCGGCACGGCTCACGGAGGGCTGGCGCAGGAAGCGCTCGGCGCCCCAGAGGGCCCAGGGGAACGTGCTGGCCGCCATGAGGTAGAGCAGGTTGTTGCTGATGCCCACCATGTAGCCGCACAGCGTGTAGGTGACTCCCGCCAGCAGCGCGGCACCGCGGCCCAGCCCCCAGAGTCGGCCGAAGAGGTACGTGCCTCCCAAGGCCGCCACGTAGGACAGCAGGGTGATCAGCTTGAGCGCCATCCCCAGCGGCAGCAGCAGGTAGAGCAGGTTGGCCGGGTGGAACGCTCCGGAGATGAGCATGCCCGGATAGGGCTGCCCCAGCCCGTTGTAGGGGTACCAGTCGGGGAACTGGAGCTGGGACACGCGCTCGGCCCAGTACTGCTTCAGCGGGTAGTAGACCCGGAGGATGTCGCGCGAGGCGAAGATCTTCTCGGTGAAGGCCGCCCGGTGGAAATAGAGGAGGGGAAGGGCGAAGGTGGCGGCGACCACCGCGAGACGGGCTCTGGCCTGCTGGGAGAGGGGCATGGGCTTCGAGGCGGTCGATGGACGCGGCGACCTTGCCAGGGGCGGCTGTCGGACAGCAACCGGACTCTTCCTGGGACCTCGGTGGTGGGCTCAGGGGCTCTGACGTGGGCCTGCCTGGGCGGGTCCTGGCGGACCGACCCGGCATGATGGCTTCGGTGAGCCCGCCTGCCGAGCGGGGGAGGGTAGAATGGTCGGGCAGCGGATCGCCGGGCCCGGATCCGTTATAAGCCAGCCCGATATGTTCACCGGACTCATCCAGGACATCGGTGTGGTGGAGCGGGTCATCCCCGGCGGGATGACGGACGTGTGGATCCGCACGGCGCTGGGCGCGAAGGACTTCGCTCTCGGTGAGTCGATCGCCGTCGATGGGGCCTGCCTCACCGTGGTGGAGCGCGGCGGGGACTCGTTCCGCGTGCAGGCGGCCCCGGAGACCCTCCGGCGGACCACCCTGGGGGCCGTGGCCCCCGGCTCGCGCGTCAACCTCGAGCGGGCGCTCGCCCTGGGGGACCGGCTGGGCGGCCACCTCGTCAGCGGGCATGTGGATGCCGTCAGCGAGGTTCTGGAGACCCGGCCCGAGGGTGGCTCGTGGGTGATGGTCTTCCGGCTCCCTGGGGAGCTGGCTCCCTTCTTCATCGAGAAGGGCTCGGTGGCCATCGATGGCATCAGCCTCACCGTGAACTCGGTGGGGGTGGACCGCTTCAGTGTTCAGCTCATCCCCGAGACGCAGGAGCGCACCACGCTCCGGGCCAAGGCCGTGGGCGAGCGGGTGAACCTGGAGGGGGACATGATCGGCAAGTACGTGGCGCGGCTGGTGTCGCTGCGCCAGGGCCCGGGTGGCGGGCTCTCCGAGGCGGTCATCAAGGCGGCCGGTTTCGGCGGTTGATTCGAAGGAAAGGCCAGGAAGCAATGGCGCGCAGCAGCAGGAAGCACGAGACGGACAGCATCTCCCTGGTGGAGCAGGCGCTCGCGGAGATCCGCAAGGGGCGCATGGTCATCCTCACGGATGACGAGGACCGCGAGAACGAGGGAGACCTCGTCATGGCGGCGGAGAAGGTGACGCCGGAGGCCATCAACTTCATGGCCACCCACGGGCGCGGGCTCATCTGCCTGTCGCTCGTCGAGGAGCGCATCCGCCGGCTCAACCTGCCCCTCATGGTGCAGGACAACACCTCGTCCTTCCAGACGGCCTTCACCGTCTCCATCGAGGCCTCTCAGGGCGTCTCCACCGGCATCTCCGCCGCGGATCGCGCCCACACCATCAAGGTCGCGGTGGCTCCCAACGCGAAGCCGAGCGACCTGGCTCGCCCCGGCCACGTCTTCCCGCTGCGCGCCCGCGATGGCGGGGTGCTCGTGCGCACCGGCCAGACCGAGGGCAGCGTGGACCTGGCTCGCCTGGCGGGCCTCTCTCCCGCGGGCGTCATCTGCGAGATCATGAACCCCGACGGGACCATGGCTCGCCGGCCGGACCTGGTGAAGTTCGCCCGGAAGCACAAGATGGTGCTGCTGTCCGTGGCGGACATCATCCGCTACCGGCTGGAGCGCGAGCGGCTCGTCAAGCGCATCGGCGAGACGAAGCTGGAGCGCCGGGGCCAGGGGGCCTTCCAGGCCTACACCTACGGCAGCGACGTGGACAGCGCGGTGCACGTGGCCCTGGTCAAGGGCGACATCTCCGGCCGCGAGCCCGTGCTCACCCGCGTCCACCGGGCCTGCCTCGTGGGAGATCAGCTGGGCAGCGCCGGGTGTGACTGCGGCAGCCAGCTCGAGCAGGCCTTCCAGCGGATTCAGGAGGCGGGGCGTGGCGTGGTCGTCGTCCTCCAGCGCGACGTGCCCGCGAAGAACCGCCTGCAGTGCACCCACGTCTCCAATGAGGAGTCCGTACCGGGCCATAACGACCAGACGCGCCTGCGCGAGTTTGGCGTGGGGGCCCAGATCCTCAAGGACCTGGGGCTGTCCCGGCTGCGCCTGCTCACCAACAACCCCAAGAAGATCGTGGGGTTGGAGAGCTACTCGCTGGAGGTGGCGGAGCAGATTCCGCTCACCCTGTCCGCCGAGCCGGTGCGCCGGGTGGCCGCCCGCCGCCCTCCCCGCCGCAAAACTCTATAAGGACGCCAGCCGGGTGGCTGGTGTAGAGAGGGGCCGCACATGCCTCGCTACATCGAAGGTGACTTTCTTCCTCCCAAGGGCCGTTTCGCCATCTGCGTGGCCCGTTTCAACGCGTTCATCACCGAGGAGCTGGTGAAGGGCGCGGTGGACACGCTGGTGCGCCACGGAGTGGCCGACGGCGACATCGACGTCTTCCGCTGCCCCGGCACCTACGAGCTGCCGGCGCTGACGCGGCGCGTGGCGGAGTCGCGCGCCTACGTAGGCGTCATCACCCTGGGGGCCGTCATCCGCGGTGGCACCCCGCACTTCGACTACGTGGCGGGCGAGTGCGCCAAGGGCATCGGCAACGTGGCCTTCAACGCTCAGGCGGCCGTCACTTTCGGCGTGCTGACGTGTGACACGGTGGAGCAGGCCATCGACCGGGCTGGCGTGAAGGCCGGCAACAAGGGCTCGGAGGCCGCCGCCGCCTGCATCGAGATGGTCAACCTCCACGCGAAGCTGGCCACCACCCTGGCCGCGGACGGGAAGAAGGCCTAGCCATGGGCGCTCGGAGAACGGCACGGGAGCGCGCACTGCAGGCGCTCTATCAACTGGAGATGACGCCCGGGTCCGTCCATGAGGCCCTCGAGGCCGCGTGGGCCGCCACCGAGGAAGCCCACAAGGAGCCCGAGGCGGTGAAGTTCGCCCGCGAGCTGGTCGACGGCGTCATGTCGAACCAGGCGGAGATTGACCGGCTCATCGAGCAGCACAGCCACAACTGGCGGTTGGACCGGATGTCCCGCATCGACCGCAACGTGCTGCGCCTGGGCGTCTTCGAGCTGAAGTACCGCCCGGACATCCCCAAGAAGGTGTCCCTCAACGAGGCCGTGGAGCTGGGCAAGAACTTCGGCACCGAGGAGTCCAGCGCCTTCGTCAACGGACTGCTGGACCGCGTGGCCGCGGCGCTGGGGAAGCAGTGAACGTCGCCGCCTACGACGTCAGCTTGCAGGGCCTGGACTCGCTGGAGGGGGTGGACGCGCTCTGCCTCTTCGTCGGCGAGGATGACCGGCCCTTGCCGGGCTCGGCTGGCTACGTGGACTGGCGGCTGTGCGGTGCCCTGTCGCGCGTGGTTCAGTCCGGCTTCTTCGTGGGCGCCCGCGACGACTCCCTGCTGCTGCCCGCCGATGGCCGCTTCCCCGTGCCCCGCATCTTCGTGATCGGCCTGGGGCGCAGGAAGGGCCTGGATGCCTCCTCGCTGGGAGAGGCGCTCGCCAACGCGGGCCAGGTGCTCTCCCGGGCGAAGGTGGAAGCCGTGGCCCTGGAAATTCCCGGAACTGGCGCCCTGGATGAGGCCACCCGGGCCTCTGTCCTGACAGACCGGTTCATCCCGGCTTTCAAGGGAGGCCGGAAGGTCGCCGTGCTGGCGGACAAGGAACTGGCGCGCCGTTTGCCCGGACGCAAGGGCTGAAGCTCGCCGCGGCTCTCCGTTCTGCTACGATGGGTGGCCGGTTCCAACCCATGAAGTTCAAGATCCTGATCGTGGAGGACTCCAAGGCGTCACGCGAGCTGATCGCCGCGACGGTGGAGTCCATCTCCGGTCTGGAGGCGATCGCCACCAGCAGCGGCTTCGAGGCCCTCAAGCTCCTGCCCCGCCACCGGTTCGATCTCATCATCACCGACATCAACATGCCGGACATCAACGGGCTGGAGCTCATCAACTTCGTCAAGAAGAACCCGAACTACCGCGACACGCCGCTGTTCATCGTCACCACCGAGGGCCGTGAGAAGGATCGCGACCGGGGGCTGGCGCTCGGCGCGGCGGAGTATCTCGTCAAGCCCTTCTCGCCGCAGAGCCTGGTTGGGCTCGTGCGCCGCTATCTGAAGCTCGCGTGAACCAGGCCGGAAAAGCACTCGCGGAGTTTGTTGCCGAGGGGACGGAGATCCTCGAGGCCCTGGGCAAGGACTTGCTCGTGCTGGATCAGCAGCGCGGCACGGATCCGGACCCGGAGCTCATCAACGGAATCTTCCGGGCCGCGCACTCGCTCAAGGGGCTCTCTGCACTCTTTGGGCAGGAGCGCATCTCGAAGCTGGCGCACCAGGCCGAGGATCTGCTGGATCGGCTGCGGCTGGGGAAGCTGGCGCTGGACGACCAGGCGCTGGACTCCCTCATCGAGACGCTGGATGTGCTCCAGGCTCTGCTGTCCGAGGCGTCCCGCGAGGTGTCCTCGGACGCTCTGACGGGGCGCGTGACGGAGCTGGGCTCGCGGCTGGCGAACCTGGGCGTCTCGGAGGCCGCGGTCGATGAGGATCCGCTCGACCGGCTGGAGCTGGACGCGCAGGTGCGCGCCGTCTTCACCGAGTACGAGGAGCACCGCCTGCGCGAGAACGTGCGCCGAGGCGTGGCCCTCTACCGCGTGCGCGCCGCGTTCGATCTGTCCGACTTCGACACGGGGCTCGCCGAGCTCAACTCGCGCCTCAAGCCGTTGGGAGAGATCGTCAGCACGCTGCCCTCGTCGGAGCCGGGCGGGGCCTCGGGCATCGCGTTCGATCTCATCTTCGGCGCCAAGGTGCCGGAGTCTGAGTTGGCGGCGAAGCTCCAGGGCACGCCCGCGCAGCTCTTCTCGCTGAAGGTGCGCCCCGCGGCTGGCGGTGCTCCGGCCCCCGCCGCGCGCGCCTCCGTGGCGCAGTCGGTGGCTCAGGTGTTCCGGGAGTCCGCTCCCGCTGCTGAGGCGCCCGCCGCTCCCAAGAAGACGCGCAAGAAGAGGGCCCCCAAGGGCAGCAGCGCGGAGACCCCCGCTGCGGAGGGGGCGGAGGAGTCCACCAGCAAGGCCCCGGCGTTGCGCGCGGTTGAGCCTCCCAGCGCGGATGACCTCACGCAGGAAGTGCTGGCGGCGATGCGGGGGAACGAGTCCTCGACGCTTCGCCTCGAGACGACGGCTGGCCCTCCGGTGCGCACGTTGTCGGATGAGCCGCCGACCTCGCGCGGGCCGCGGATGGAGAACGAGTCGGCTCGCTCGCTCACCCAGACGGTGCGCGTGGACATCAGCCGGCTGGACGCGCTGATGAACACCGTGGGCGAGCTGCTGCTCATCAAGGCCAACCTGCAGCGCATGGTGGAGGCCTCGCGGCAGCAGGACGGCGCGGTGCCGCTCTCCAACAAGATGTGGGGGCAGGAGCTGTCGCGCGAGACGCGGCAGTTGGAGCGCAAGCTGGACGCGCTCCAGCAGGGCCTGCTCGAGGCGCGCATGGTGCCGGTGGGTCAGGTGTTCGACCGGCTGGCCCGGCTGGTGCGCCGCATTGCCCGGGATGCAGGCAAGGAGATCGACTTCGTCATCGGCGGCGGCGACGTGGAGCTGGACAAGCTCATCGTCGAGGAGCTGAGCGATCCGCTGATGCACATCATCCGCAACGCCATCGACCACGGCGCGGAGTCACCGGAGGCGCGGCAGGCAGCGGGCAAGCCCCGGCGGGCGCGGGTGTCGCTGCGGGCCGAGCAGAAGGGCAACCATGTCGTCATCGAGGTGAGTGACGACGGGGCGGGCATCGACGAGCTGGGTGTGCGCGACATGGCGCTGCGCAAGGGCCTCATCACCGAGGCGCAGGCGCGAGAGATGAGCCGACGCGAGCTGCTCAACCTCATCTTCCTGCCAGGCTTCTCCACCGCCCGCAGCGTGTCCGAGCTGTCCGGCCGCGGCGTGGGCTTGGACGTGGTGAAGAACAACATCGGCAACCTGTCCGGCATCATCGACGTGTGGAGCGAGCGCGGGCAGGGCACTGCCTTCCACCTCACGCTGCCCGTCACCCTGGCCATCATCCGCGCCCTGGTGGTGGGCGTGAGTGGGCGCACCTACGCCGTACCGCTCAACAGCGTGCTGGAGATCCTCTCCGTGAAGCCCTCGGAGATTCGCACCGTGGAGCGGCGCGAGGTGCTGGACGTCCGGGGTACCACGCTGCCCCTGATGCGGTTGGCCCGGCAGTTCGGCCACCCCGAGCGCCCGAACGAGCGGCACTTCGTGGTGGTCGCCGGCCTGGCACAGGAGCGGCTGGGCATCGCCGTGGACGAGCTGCAGGGCCAGCAGGACATCGTCGTCAAGTCGCTGGGTGGCCGCCTGCAGGGCGTGCGAGGAATCTCCGGGGCCGCGGACCTGGCCAACCGGCGCACCGTCCTGGTGCTGGACGTCGGTGCCCTGCTGGAGGAGGGGATGAGCTTGGAACGACGCCGCGCGTGATGCCTCCGGCCGTGGGGCTGCTATCCTCCACTCCGTGCCTTCCCTGTCCGTCTTGCTCGACAGCTACTTCTACCGTCCGGATGAGGACGTCGGCCCCATCCAAGAGCTGGTGGCCGGCACCGATGAGACGGTCGAGCCCATTCCCGAGGAGATCCCCGAGGAGTACCTCGCCTTCCGGCTGGAAGGGGAGCACTACGCGGTGCCCATCCACGGGGTGCGGGAGATCGTCAAGGTTCCGCCGCTCACCGAGGTGCCCCGCGCTGCCTCCAACCTGCTCGGGGTGATGTACCTGCGCGGCGAAGTGTTGCCCGTCTACGACATCAAGGTGAAGCTGCGGCTGGCGGACAAGGCGCCCCTGGTGGCCGGCCCGGAGGCCTCGGAACCTCCACGCGGTGCGCGCATCATCGTGGTGCAGACGGCGGACGGGTTGGCGGGCATCTGGGTGGATTCGGTCTCCGAGGTCGTGCGGCTCCGGCCCTCGATGCTGGAGCTGGCCCCTCCCGGAGTGGGCGGCGGGGAGCGCGACTGTGTGGTGGGGCTCGGGCGGCGCAACCAACAGCTCTTCATCCTGCTCGACATCTGGCAGGCCCTCGCATGAGACAGCGCTTCAACGTCCTGAGCCAACTCACGCAGTCCCAGGCCGACGGCGCCGCCGCCGCGGAGAGGGATCCGCTCGTCCAGCTGTGCGCCTTCTTCGTCGGGCCCGAGGAGTACGCGGTGGACATCATGAGGGTGGAGGAGATCCTCCAGCCCCAGCGCCTCACCCCCATCCGGGGCGCGCCGCTCTTCATCGAGGGCGTCATCCGCCTGCGCGGCTCCATCATCCCCGTGGTGGACTTGCGCAAGCGGCTGCTCGGGGTGGAGGCCCCGGTGGACACCCCCAAGACGCGGCTGCTGGTGTGCTGGCTGGGCCGCAGGCGCGTGGCCTTCACCGTGGATCGGGTGTCCGAGGTGGTGCGGCTGCGGCGCAGTGAGATCAAACCCGCCCCGGCCATCGGCGCGGTGGGCCCGGCGCCCTTCGTCGTCGGCGTGTACGGTGAGCAGGAGGAGCGCGAGAAGGAGAGGCGCGAGCCAACCCGGCGCGGACTGGAGAGGCGCGCACCGGAGACGCGGGGACAGGAGCGGCTCAAGCTGCTGCTGGACGTGAAGGCGCTGCTGCTGGCGGAGATGGTGCGAGACACTGGCCGGAGGATGAACGGATGATCGAGGAGGGGCGGAACGCAGAGGAGGCGCGTTACCGGGCCCTGCTGGAGCTGGATGTGTCCGCTGAGGGCGCTCGGGAGACGCTCGTGGCGGGGCTCCATGACGAGAGCTGGCGGGTCCGCCGTGCGGCGGCCGACGGCCTCACCCGGGTACCCGAGCGCGACATCGTGGTGGAGCGCCTCATCTCCGTGCTGGGCGAGCGGGACGAGACGGGCGCGCGCAACGCGGCCGCGGAGTCGCTGGCGGGCATGGGCCTGGAGGCGGTGGCACCCCTGGTGCGGCTGCTCGGGCACGTGGATCCGGATCAGCGCAAGTTCGCCGCGGACATTCTCGGCCAGCTGGGGCGGTCAGAGGCGGAGGACGCCCTGGTGCAGGCGATGCTGGAGGATCCGGACCTCAACGTCCGGGTGGCCGCGGCGGAGGCGCTGGGCCGGGTGGGCGGCAAGGTCTCGGCTCGCGCGCTGGAGCGCATCCTCCACGACCCCGAGCCGCTGCTGCAGTTGAGCGCGCTGGAGTCGCTCGCGGTCCTGCGCCACCCGCCGCCGCTGCCGGAGGTGGTGCGGCTGCTGGGAAATCCGACGCTCAAGCGCAGCGCCTACCGGGTGTTGGGCCTCATTCCGCAGGTGGCAGCCACGGAGCTGGTGTGCCGGGGACTGGGCGCGGAGTCGCGCTCCACCCGCGAGGCGGCGCTCGTGGCGCTGGGCACCCAGGCGGGCCTGGCCGAGCCCTCCCTGCGGCCGGAGATGGACGCCGCGGTGCGGTTGGCGCTCAAGCGGCTGCCGGAGGCGGTGGGCTGGGTGGCCAGTGCGCTGGAGTCCGACGACATCGAGCTGAAGGCCGGAGCGCTCGTCGCGGCGGCGGCCTTGCGGGAGCCGCAGCTGGCGCCGCTGGTAGCGGAGGTGGCGCAGGAAGAGCGGCTGATGCCGGAGGTGATGCGCACGCTGGCGCACTTCGGCCCGGAGACGGGGCGCGAGCTGCTGGCGAGCATGGACCGGCTCTCCTTTCCGGCGCGCGAGGCGGCGGGTCACGTGCTGGTGGAGCTGGTGGACGCCACGTTCGTTCCCGAGCTGGTGCAGATGCTCGACTGGGGCGAGCTGGACCTGAAGTCGGTGGCGGTGCAGGCCCTGGGGCGGACGAGCTCGCTGGAGGCGGTGGAGCCCCTGTCGCAGCTGCTCGGCCACCCGGAGCTGGCCGGACCGGCGGTTCGCGCGCTGGTGATGCTGGCCGCCAACTTCCCGAAGCCGGTGGCGCAGGCGCTGGAGTCAGCGCTGGAGCGCGGGGCGGAGCCTGCGGTGCTGAGCGCCCTGGTGCGAGTGGGAGGCACGGCCATGCTGCCCCTGGTGCGGCGGACGGCGCGCGAGGCCTCTGTGCCGCTGCGTGCCACCGCCGTGGAGGTGCTGGCCGCGGTGGACCCGGCTGGGGGCCTGGAGCTGGCTCGCCAGTCGCTGTCGGACGAGTCCCCGCGGGTGCGCACCGCGGCGGTGCGGGTGGTGGGCCAGCTGGGAGATGGCTCGATGGCGGGGCTGCTGAAGCAGGCCCTGGCCGACGACGCCCTGGAGGTGCGGCTGGCCGCTCTGGAGGCGGTGGGAGAATGCGGGGCCGTGGAGCGGGCGGCGGACCTGGAGGCCCTGGTACCCCACCCGGACGGGGCCATTGCCTGGCGGGCGGTGCAGGCGCTGGCGCGGCTAGGGGCTCTGCGTGACGAGGTGCTTCGGCGCGCGGTGTCCCATGGAGACCATGAAGTGGTGAAGGCGGCGCTGCTGGCGGGCGCGGCCTCGGCCGAGGGGGTGTCGGTGGCGGTGGGACTGCTGGGTCACGCGAGCTGGGATGTGAGAGCCGCGGCGGCACGGGTCCTGGGAGACTCCGGTGGGCCCGGGTGCCTGCCGGCGACACGGGCCGCCCTGGCGGCCGAGACGGATTCACTCGCCCGCCGCGCGCTGGTTGACGCGGTGGAGCGGTTGTCTGGACGCTGAGCTGCCGCGGAGGTTCCGGGGGTGATGCCTTTCGATACAGGCAGGCCGGAGATGACCGCGGAGGAGTTCCGCCTGCTGCGGGACTTCGTCTACGGCCATTGCGGCATCCTCGTGCGTGACGACATGAAGTACGTCATGCAGCGGCGGCTGTGGCCTCGGTTGGAGGCGCTGGGCCTGACGGACTTCAGCGCCTACTACCGCTACCTGCGCTTCGACGCGCAGCGCCGCGCCGAGCTGGAGACGGCCATCGAGGCCCTCACCACGCACGAGACGTACTTCTTCCGCGAGCCGCGCCAGCTCAAGGCCTTCTCTGAGGAAGTGCTGCCTCAGTTGGAGCGCCGCAACGCGCGGGTGAAGCGGCTGCGCATCTGGTCTGCGGGGTGCTCGTCCGGGGAGGAGGCCTACACGGTGGCCATGCTCCTCAAGGACAGCGGGCGCTTCGAGGGATGGGACGTGGATGTGCACGGCACGGACATCTCCCGCCGGGTGCTGGCCGCCGCGCGCCTGGGCGAGTACGGGCCGTCCGCGCTCCGGGCCACGCCGCCGGACAAGGTCGCCCGCTACTTCGTCCACGTGGGGCCCAATCGGGTGCGCGTGCGCGACGACGTGCGCGCCTGGGTGTCCTTCGGGCACCACAACCTGCAGGATCCGGACGCACCCCTGCTCGTGTCCCGGCCGGACGTCGTCTTCTGCCGCAACGTGATGATCTACTTCGACACACCCGCCCGGCAGCGGGTGCTGCGCCTCATCTACGACAAGCTGGTGCCCGGTGGTTACCTGCTGCTGGGACACTCGGAGAACCTCATCAACCTGAGCGCGGACTTCGAGTTGGTGCACCTGCGCAGCGACCTCGTCTACCGCAAGCCGGAGCTGGGCGGAGGGGGTAGCCCATGAGCGCCCTGGAGCCAGTGAAGGTGCTGGTGGTGGATGACTCGGCCCATAACCGGCGGCTGCTGACGGAGCTGCTCGAGTCCTCGCCGGACGTGAAGGTGGTGGGCACGGCGTGCGACGGCAACGAGGGCCTGCGCCAGGTGATGGCCCTGCACCCGGACGTGGTGACGCTGGACCTGGAGATGCCTCGGTTGGGCGGGTACTCCTTCCTGCGACTGCTGAAGAGCTCGGCGCCAACGCCCGTCATCGTCATCTCCAGCTACGCGCACAAGACAGACGTCTTCAAGGCGCTGGAACTGGGCGCCTTCGACTTCATTGCCAAGCCGGCGAAGCCCACGCCGGACGTGTTGGAGAAGCTGCGCAAGGAGCTGTACGAGAAGGTGCAGGCGGCGCGGCTGGTGCGGACGGCCGAGGTGAAGCCGATGGCGCGCAAGCCGAAGGTGCTGCCGCTGGAGCCCTCGTTCGTGGTGGGAATCGGAGCCTCCACGGGTGGACCTCCGGCGGTGCAGCGGCTGCTGGAGTCGCTCGCGCCGGAGCCGTCCATGTGCCTGCTGGTGTGCCAGCACATGCCCAAGCAGTTCACCCGCGCCTTCGCGGAGCGGTTGGACAGGCTGGGGCCCTTCACCGTGCGCGAGGCCCAGGAGGGAGACCTGCTGGCCCCGGGCCACGTCTTCATCGCGCCCGGCGGGAGGCAGCTGGTGGTGTACCGGCAGAACGGGCAGTACGTGCTGGGCACGCCGCCTCCGACGATGCAGGACAAGCACGCGCCCTCGGTGGACCGGCTCTTCACGAGCCTGGC
Organism: Archangium lansingense; assembly: GCF_026626635.1. Taxonomy (GTDB): domain Bacteria; phylum Myxococcota; class Myxococcia; order Myxococcales; family Myxococcaceae; genus Archangium; species Archangium lansingense. The sequence goes on along the minus strand of NZ_JAPNKA010000001.1, from coordinate 8,973,783 downwards.
CGAGGTGTTTGGTTCCAAGACGATGGGCGTGGTGCTGACGGGGATGGGCTCGGACGGGGCGGTGGGTGCCAAGGTCATCCGGAAGGCGGGCGGCGAGGTATGGGCCGAGTCCGAGGAGACGGCGGTCATCTACGGGATGCCCCAGGAGGCAGTGGCCACGGGAGCGGTGAGCCGGGTGCTGCCACTGGGGGAGATCGGCCCGGCGCTGGTGGAGCTGGCGCGGAAGCGCCGGTGACTCTAGAAGCGAGGACATGAAGAGATTTCCCACGGAGTTCGCGGAGCTGCTCACCCCCAAGGGGCGGCGCATTCTGGAGGGGCGCGACCGGGAGGCGTGTGGTGCGCTGTTGCGACCGGGACAGCGCTTCGTGGCGCTCGGCGGAGTGCTGGACGCGCGCAAGGCGGTGGCGTGCCGGGAGCTGCTGGAGAAGGCGCTTCGGGACACGCTGGCGCAGATGGAGGACCCGATTCCCCCGGAGAGCATCTGGGGGATGACGGAGAACTACGCGGAGCTGCTGCCCAAGACGGTGCGGGTGAGGACGGCGCTGCTGGAGAGCCGGCGCTCGCGCTCGTGGCAGGCGGCCGAGCAGGTGGGGCTGGTGGGGATGCTCCGCTCGGAGAGCTTCGCGGCGTTCGCGGCGTCGGTGAGCGGGAGGCCGCTGCGGCGCAAGTGGGGGATTCAAGCGCTGTGCTACGGCCCGGGGGACTACACGGGCCCGCACAACGATCACCACCCCGAGGACGCCGAGGCCTTCGACGGCTACGTGGACATGCACCTCACGTTCGCCACGCCGGCGGTGGCGCACCAGTGGCTCGTCTACTCGAAGGGCGGGCACTTCTCGGAGATGCAGAGCGTGAACACCGTGGGAGGCATCACGGTGTACCGGCTGCCCTTCTGGCACTACACGACGCCGCTGATGGCGAAGCCGGGCGCCGCGGAGGATGCACGGCGCTGGGTGCTGCTGGGCACGTTCCTGGACGCGCCCAGAGCGCGCCGCCGGGGCATGGCCATCGAGCCGCCTCCGTCCGCCGCGCGGCCTGGATGACTCCCGGCCTCCGGGTGGTGACAGCAGTCACCAGGGGATGATTGCTGTCACCAGCGGCCACCCGCGCGAAGTGGTGAGGGCTGTCACCATGGACGGCCGGCGCCAGAGCGAAGACGAGTGGAATCAAGGGCTTCCGAGCACAGAGGCGAGGGCTCAGTGCATGGCACGCCTCCTGCTTTGTCCACGTGCATCTACGTCGCTTCCGACTTCGAGGGTACGCACATGGGCAGCTACAGCATCAAGGCCGGGGACACGCTGAACAAGATCGCGCAGCGCCACCACACCAGCGTCGGCGAGCTGATGAAGGCCAACTCGCAGATCAAGGACTCCAACCTCATCTTCGCGGGCGACAAGCTCAACATCCCGGGCAGCAAGGATGAGTTCGTGAAGGCCTCTGGCCCCAAGGGCGTCAACCTCGACGGCGGTTCCCCCACCAAGGGCGCGCAGTCCAGCGCTCCCGTGGGCAACGCTCCCAAGGGGCAGGTGGGTGATTGGATCAAGGAGGCCATGCAGAAGCTGAGCGCCGCGGGCGTGCCGGCCGACAAGATGAACCCGCAGGACATCGCCACCATCATCCAGCACGAGTCCAGCGGTGACCCGAACGTGCAGAACAACTGGGACTACAACGCCCAGGCGGGCCATCCGTCTATCGGCCTGATGCAGACCATCCAGCCGACGTTCGACGCGAACAAGCTCCCGGGACACGACGACATCCGCAACCCCGTGGACAACATCATCGCGGGCGTCCGGTACGCGGTGGAGCGCTACGGCTCGGTGTCCGAGGTGCCCGGCGTCAAGGCGCTCCGCCAGGGTCAGGCCTACGTCGGCTACTGAGGGGCCCTTGCCTCCTTTTCGTGACCTGTGCGTGACTCGACAGTCACAGGGGGAGCCTTCCGGCTCCCAGGGCCGGAAAGGGGAAGTGACTTGCTCCGCATCCTCCGTGCAGTGCTTCTCGTGGCGATGCTCCCAGTGGGACTCGCCTGCGAGGACGGGAAGCTTCAGCTCCCGGAGCTCCCGAAGGTGGATCTCCCAAACCTCCCGTTGCCGAAGCTGGACACCGGCAACCTTGTCCTCATCAAGACGCCCTCGGGCGGTCTTCAGCTTGATCCAACAGGCAGCGATGCCCTGACGGCGCTGGGCGCCTGCTCCGACCTCGTCACCTACTGCTTCCAGCCCGGAGCGCGCTCTCTGGACGAGTGCGTGGCGGCGGTGCCCCAGTGCAAGACCTCCAAGCCCTGGCAGGAGAAGGAGTGCTGCCCCGCGGCCTGCGCCGAGGCCTACGCCCAGGCCCGTGACAAGGGACAGGAGCCGCTCTCCGCCTTCGAGCAGACCTTCTTCCTCCAACCGGACTGCTTCCCCGGCGTCCGCTCGCTGCTGGAGGGCAAGTGATGCGCAAGCTTCTCCTGTCCTCGGCATTGTTGCTGTCGCTGCCCGCCGCTGCCTGGGAGTCCGTCTGCTACGAGCAGAAGGACCCAACGAAGGAGGTGGGGGAGTACCCTCGGGGCTCCGGTTCCTACTGCGCGCCCGCAGCAGGCCCGAACACCGCGCGCCACCGCTGGGTGGGTGAGCTCGACGAGCACCGTCAACTCTGGGAGCTGACCCGGGAGAAGGCGGGCCTGCCGGCCGAGACCTCCGCGACGGCGCGGCTGCGCGTCTTCACCTCGAGCCAGCCGCTGAACGTGGATGGGCAGCAGCTCACCTCGCTGTTGCCGGTGCCCTTTGCCGAGACCGCGCGGGTGCAGGTGCGCGCCTTCACGCCCGGCGAGCTGGCGCAGCTCCCGGACTTCTCGTACGCGCTGTGGGACTGGGCCACGGGCCACGAGACGTGCCCGCTGCCGGGAATCGGTGCGGATGCGACGCAGTGCCATGACTTCGCCACGCACATGGGTCCGGTGAACTCGAACCACTTCGTGCCGCAGGCCGGGCGCTTCTACGCGCACTACCACGGGCTGGCGCTCGCTCGGGCGAGGGAGTGCAAGGCGATGAAGGATGCACTGGGCGCGGCGGGTGGCCGTTACGGGGACTACCTCCGCGCGTGCGAGACCGAGGCGCTGGCGCTGGAGGCGGTGGGCCACCACTACCTGCAGGATGCCTGGAGCATGGGGCACATGTGGCAGCGCTGGGGCTCGCCGGAGCTCTCGGACTTCCCCAGCGGAGGGGATGACCCGAGAGACAAGGCGGTGCTCATCGCGCTCGCCTCGGGGTTGCTGCACGGGGCACGCGGGGTGCTGCAGCGGCTGCCCGAGTGGACGAGCTACGACGTCAACGACGCGCTCTGCGCGCCGCACCCATCGGTCGAGTTCGTCAGTCCGGGGGGCGCCCGCTACCCAGCCATCGGGGATGACTACCTGCACCTGCTGGGGCAGGGGAGCACGTACGCACCGCAGTCCGAGCGCCTGCTGTCGTGCGCCGTCTCGGGGATGCGCGAGGTGTACGCAGCGGCGGGGGAGAACCACGGTGCGCTGGGGGCTCCGGCGGACGGGCTGCGGACGTTGGACCCGACGGGCCCGGAGTGCTTCGGGCAGCGGGCTACCAACCGGTCGATGCTGGAGGCGGCGGCGGTGCAGTTCCGCATCGTCGGCCAGCAGGTGACGCTCGGGTTGGACTCGCGGGTGGTGGGGTGGATCATCCCCACGGTGGCGCACGAGACGGGCGAGGTGCCGGTACCGACGCGGCTGAAGAACCAGTTCCGGTTGGAGATGCAGCGCATCGTCTCGCTCACGCGGCTGCTGGCGAAGGAGCGGCCCGAGGGCACGGAGCTGGCGGATGGGCGCTTCGGGTCCTTCCTGGGGGCGAAGCCCAATGGGGAGTACGCGAGTGGGGGCGTGCTGGCCTCGTACATCGATCCGGTGCTGCCGTGGCCGTCCACGCCGGACACGCTGCCCGAGGCGGGGGAGCGGGCGCTGGCGCTCGCACGCGTCTTCCACCGGGGGCACTCGGCGGACTGGTGCCGGACGAGCTCCTCGGACGGGCTCGAGGCGCTGCGGGCGAGGGCCTCGGACGTGTCGCTCGATGCGCCGACGCGGGCGGCGGCCTGCGAGGTCTGCTCTGAGTTTGCCCGCCGGCACCTGCGAGTGGGGACGAGCCCGGCGAGCTATGACACGTCGGCGGAGCCCCTGTGCCACTACCTCTCGGGAGGCCCGTACCTCTATCAGTCGGGGCCGGGCACATCGGGGGAACTGGCGAACACGTGGTGCGGTTGCCCCTGAGCTCCCTCTTCACTTTCCTTGCCGCTCTGCGTCATTATCGAGCGGCATTGGGAGCGCGTCATCCACCCCGCCGGAAATGCCGCCATGAACGTTGTCTTCATCTCCCCCCAGTTCCCACCCCAGTTCTTCCACTTCGTCGTGGCTCTGCGAGCGCATGGGGTCAATGTGCTGGGGATTGGCGATGCCCCGTATGACGCCCTCCGGCCCGAGCTGCACGAGGCCCTCTCCGAGTATTTCTTCACGCCCCGCCTCGATGACTACAACGCCTTGCTGCGTGCCGTCGGTTACTTCACCTGGCGCCACGGCCGCATCGATCGCATCGACTCGCTCAACGAGACATGGCTCGAGGTCGAGGCTCGCTTGCGTGAGGACTTCCACGTCCCAGGCCTCTTGCCAGCGGACATCGCCCGGCTGCGCTCCAAGCTGGGAATGCATGACCTCTTCAAGAAGGCGGGCGTCCCGCACCCCGATGCCATTCCCGTCCGGGATGCGAGCGGTGTGAAGGCCTTCGCCCAGCGCGTGGGCTATCCCCTCGTCATCAAGCCCGACGTGGGAGTCGGCGCCGCTCGCACCTTCAAGGTGTCCAGTGACGCCGAGGTGGATGCCGCGTTTCGTGAGTCCTTGGCTGGCTACGTGGCGCAGGCCTTTGTTCGCGGCACCATCGTCACTTACGACGGGCTCGTGGACCGGGACGGCCACATCGTCTTCGTCTTCAGCCACGAGTACAGCGACGGCATCATGGAGACGGTCCTCGAGCGGCGCGACCTGGCCATCTGGAGCCTCAAGGAGATTCCCTCGGCGCTGGACGCACTGGGGCGCCAGGCGGTGGCCGCGCTCGGCCTGCGCGAGCGCTGGTTCCACCTCGAGTTCTTCCGCCTCGCCGACGGGAGCTACGTCGCGCTGGAAGCCAACCTGCGTCCGCCCGGGGCCTACCTGCCGGACATGATGAACTACGCGTGCGATATCGACGTGTACCGCCTCTGGGGACGGATGCTCGCCGGGGAGGACGTGCGAGGCTTCCGCTACGAGCCCAAGTACCACGTGTGTCATGTGGCACGGCGTTCCGGTCGCCAGTACCGCCATGGCCACCAGGAGGTGGTGAGCCGGCTCGGTGAGGCGTTGCTCCTGCACCGCGAGATGCCCGCCGTCTATCAAAGTGCCCTGGGGGATGAGATGTACCTCACCCGCCACCGGGAGCTGCCGGCGATGATGGATGCACTGCGCTTCATCCAGGCGCAGTCCTGAGCGAGGCGCCCGGCCTGCTCAGCGCAGCAGCCAGTGCATGGCGAAGGGCAGGCGCCGCTGCCAGGCCAGCTCGTGATGCTGGCCACCCGGCTCCAGCACGAGGTGGAGCTCGTGGTCGGCGTAACCGAGGCGCTTGAGGTGGTGGTAGAAGTCGCGCGTGGCTTCGCCGTAGTACATGGTGTAGCCGACGGGATCGATGGTCTCCTCGGCACCGGCGTCCAGGTAGATGCGCGACCAGGTCCGGGAGTGGCTCGTCCATTCCGAGAAGAGCCGGTTCCACCCCCACATGACCGAGGGAGACAGGCCCCCGATGCGGCCGAACAGCTCCGGGTACCTCCTGCCGAGGTAGAGCGCCATCAGACCGCCGAGGGAGGAGCCCATCACGCCCGTCCACTCGGCGCCCTGACGAGTCCGGTAGACGCGGTCGATATAGGGCTTGAGCGTATCGAGGAGGAAGTGGACGTAGGGCTCACCCTGGGCGCGGATGTTGCTGCGCGGCTCGTCCCAGGGCGAGTACTCCGCGAGCCGATTGGACGTGGAGTCCACGGCGACGATGAGCCACGGCTCGATGCTGCCGGAGCGCACCAGCTGCTCGAGGGTGAGGTTGGCGCACCAGGTCTCGTAGAAGGCGGACTCTGGGTGGGCGAAGACGTTCTGCCCGTCGTTCATGTAGAGGACGGGGAAGCGGTGGCCAGCGGGGGCGGAGTCGTAGGCATCTGGCGTGTAGATGCGAACGGTGCGGGAGCGGCCCTCATGAGGGGAGGGGAAGTCTCGGATGATGTGAACGTGTCCCATGGCCGCTGCTGAATTCGGTGGTGAGGGAGCACGATAGACAGGCCGTTCGCCATGCGCCAGCCGGGGTAGGCCCCTCTCCCTCTGGGAGAGGGTTGGGGTGAGGGTCGTCCGTCAGAGGGTGCGTGAGCTATTCACAGACGCACTCGAAGCGAATGTCGTCGCTCATGTCTTCGAGCGTCGTGGACTGTCCGCAAGGCAGCGTGAACTGGCCATGGCCCGACATTCCTCCCACTGACAGGAATCGAGGCCTGCTATCCACCGCGGTGTCGATCGTGCATCCGTACTTGGAGTGGATCCTGAAGAGGTGTCGCTCTTCCACCGAGGTGAGCATGACGGCGATGGCGCCCGTGAGCGAAAGCGCCAGCAGCATCAAAGCCCATCGTGGGATGTGTTTTCGCATGGCTCACCGTCGCACGGAGGAGCGCACGAACTCCAGCAGATGCCGCTGGTAGCGCTCGGGCTCGGAGTCCCGGAGCGTCCCGTGATGGCCCTCGCGAAACACCTCCAGCCGGGCGTGAGAGGAGATGCGTCCGGCGAGGTCCTCCACCTCGAAGAGGCGGGCGTGACGATCCTTGGCCCCCGCCAGGAACAGCACGGGTACCTCCTGGGGGATGCCGACCACATGGTCGAGCGGGCGGAGCTGCTCCGCGGGAACGGGCAGCAAGGCGTCCCCGAAGAGCCACATGCTGTGGAAGGCCAGCCTGTCGAGCCCGGGCAGCAGGTAGCTCTCCAGTCGGTTGCTCACGGCGGTGCGCAGATCCCGGTAGGGTGACTCGAGCACGTACCCCTGAACGCGGGAGCCCACCTCCCGCGAGGCGAAGATGGCGGCCGCGGCCCCGAGCGAGGTGCCGAACACGATCCTCGGACGGTCCGGCACTTCGCGCTCGAGGAACGCGATGCCGGCGAGCACGTCCTGACGGGCACTCCAGCCGAGGTCATTCACCTCGCCCTCCGAGTCCCCATGGGTGCGGAGGCTGAGGGCCAGCACGCAATGCCCCTGTCCGGCGAGTAGCTCGAGGAGAGAGCGCAGCGAGGTTCGCGAGCCTCCGTTGCCATGCAGCATCAGCACGCAGGGCGTACCGGGCTCTCCCCGCACCAGCCAGGCGCCCACCCCGAGGCCATCAGCCGTGACGAGCCGATGCGCTTCGATGGCACCTCGGGCGAGCGTTGGAGCTGGTTCGGGAAAGACAGGCCGAGCCCTGCGCGTGAGCCGCCACGTCACCACCGCACCAGAGCCTGCCCAGCCCAGGCCCAGCAGGACGAGGACGAGCGCGACGAGGCGAAGCCTCCGCTGTTGAGGAAATGGCTGAGGCATTGTGACGAAGCGTATCGCACGCCATGGTGGCGCTACACTGGTCCCATGGTCGAAGAGTTGGTGAAGACACTGGGATTGGCGCCTCATCCCGAGGGGGGCTTCTACCGAGAGACGTGGCGCTCGACGGTGCCGGTGGAAACACCGCGAGGCGCGCGCTCGGTGGGGACCGCCATGTACTACCTGCTGCCGCGAGGCACGTTCGCGGCCTGGCACCGGGTGAATTCAGACGAGCTGTGGCACTTCTACGATGGGCACGTGCTGACGATGTATCTGCTCAACGAGAATGGCAGCATGGAGACGGTGAGCCTGGGCCGGGATGTGACCCGAGGTGAGCTGCCGCAGGTGCTCGTGCCGGCTGGGGTGCTGCAGGCGGCGCTGCCTCGAGGTGACTACACGTTGTGTGGTTGCACAGTGGGCCCCGGCTTCGATTTCGCGGACTGGGAGATGCCCCGAGGCGAGGACCTGGCCGCCCGCTATCCCGAGCATGCGAAGCTGTTCCGCCTGCTCTCCCGCTCCTCCACTTGAGGGGGACAGGGCCACTTTCGCCGCGAGAACAGCCGGGTGTGGCTCACTTCCCTCGTGTCTGGGGGACAGGAGTCTTCTCGCTGATGTCGATGACCACGGGGACCTTGTGTTCGCTGCCCGGTGGGCCCGGGGCCACGAGCACCCGGTGGAACGTCCCGAGTTTGGAGACCTGGGTCCGGATGTCCTCGAACGTGCGGGCCGTGCACGCTCTGTCCTTGGGGAGGGCGCTCTGCGCCGCCTTGATGATGCGCGACGCTGGCACCGTTGCGTTCTTGCCCTGGACGACCCAGATGGCGTCGACCTGGTAGCGCGTCCCGAGCTGGACGCTCAGCCGGGGTTGGGGAGGTGGTGTGACGGTCCCGGTCTCCGGCTGCCACGTCACGCGCGCTTCCGGCCAGCAGAGTGCGTGAAGCCGGTCCTCGAGGAGCCGAGCGGCGACATCCTGGCACTGGATGAACGGTCTGCTCCCGGTGGCTTCCACGGGGAGGTCCGCGAGGAGCCGGTCGCGAAGGGACGCGGGCAGCTCGTCGAGCCCAGTGACCTGGGCTTGGGAGAGAGAGGCGGTGCTCTTGGGTTGGCACTGCTCCCGGATGAAGAAGCGGGTATCGGTGCGCTGGAGCACCTCCCGGGTGTTGTGCTGTGGGGTGGAGCAGGCAGCCAGCGAGAGGCTGAAGGCGGCGAGGGCGGTGCGGCGGAACATGAGAGGGTTTGTATCCGACCGGAGACCCCGGTGCATGAGAACAGTCGGGGCGCTCAGGGACGAGCGCGTCCAGACGGGGCGGCTCGAGGGCGGCGAGCCGGTCTCCCACGTGCGCCTGGAGTCTGGCAGCCGGGGCAGAAGAACAGTCCGCGTCCGGCCAGCTCCACGCGCGAGATGGGCGAGGCACACCGAGGACATGGCTGGCCCCCGCGCTCGTAGACGCTGAAGCGATCCTCGCGGCGCTTGCCGGGAGTCTCCCAGGGGGCCGGGGGTGCATGGGGCGCGACGATGCGCCCGTCGCGGGCCGCGTCCTCCATCAGCAGCCGAAGGGCCTCCCACAGGCGCTCGAAGTCCACGAGGCTCAACTCCGAGGCGGGGCGCAAGGGCGGCAGGTGCGCGAGGAAGAGGGCCTCGGCGCGCAGGATGTTGCCCACGCCTGCGATGCGCTCCTGGTCCAGCAGCGCGGCCGCCAGGGGAATGCGTCCTCGGCGGAGGGCCTCGAAGGCTCGCGAGGGCGAGGCATCCGGGCGCAGCGGATCCTGCCCCAGTCGGGAGCGGAGGGTGGCCTCGTCTTCGGGGCTGAGCAGCTCACAAGCCTGAGGCCCGGCGAGGTGGAGTGACGCCTGGGGCGAGGAGCGCCGCAGCCGGCACGCAGAGGAGGGGGGCGGAGCCCGAGAGCGGAAGTGCTTCAGATTGCCAAAGAGGCCGAGGTGGATGTGCAGCCGTACGCCGCCCTCGAAGTGGTGGAAGAGGTGCTTGCCATGCGCGTCCACACTCACGAGTGTCCGTCCCGACAGGAGCCGGGCATCCGCTGAGAAACGCCCTTGGGGCGAGTCCGCGATGAAGCTCCGCCCCACGAGCCACTGGCCGTGAATCCGGGCGATACGATGGATGATGTTCCCTTCAGGCATTCCTCTGAGGTAACGCGGAGTGCATGACCTGTCTCGTCGGATTTCGGGCGCGCCCGCCCGGCCGGCCGCTATGGGAGGGACCCGCGAGTATTCTCCTGGGAGCCAGTACGACTGCATGCAGGTGCCCGTGCCGCAGCAGGGGGCGACCTGGGTTCTCCAACCTCGCGGACGCCGGGCGGTGCTATGGTCGGCGCCATGACGCAGCAGATCCGGGCGCTGGTGGTGGATGACTCTCAGGCGATGCGGCGCAGTCTCATGTACGCGCTGCAGCGGTTGGGCTCATGGCTCCACACCGACGAGGCGCAGGACGGGGCCGAGGGCCTCAAGAAGCTCACCCTGGGCCGCTACGATCTCATCCTCACGGACATCAACATGCCGTTGATGGATGGGCTCAAGCTCATCCGCCACATCCGGCAGACGGACGCGTACCGCACCGTCCCCATCGTGGTCATCACCACCGAGTCTGCCGTTGAGGATCGCGAGCGCGCCATGGCGCTCGGGGCCAGCGCCTATCTGGTCAAGCCGGTGCAGTCCAAGGTGGTGCAGGACACGGTGAAGAGCCTGCTGCGCCTGGAGTAGCGGCCAGCCCAGCGGGCGCTTGTTGTCGAGCCGACCTCTGGCCCCTCGTGCCTGGGGAGCAGGCGTCAGAGGGAGACGGACCCGGGCGTCTGTTGTTGCTTGGGGACGGACGTCCCACTAAGACGCACCACGTCATGGCCATGAACGAGCGTTACGAGCCGCAGGCAATCGAGCAGAAGTGGCAGAACCGTTGGGAAGAGGCGGGTGTGTTCCGGGCGGGCAAGCGCCCCGGGGCTCCGAAGAAGTACATCCTCGAGATGCTTCCGTACCCCAGCGGCAAGATGCACATGGGGCACGTGCGCAACTACCTCATCGGTGATGTCTACGCGCGCTTCTTCCAGATGCGGGGCTTCGACGTGCTGCACCCCATGGGCTGGGACGCCTTTGGTCTGCCGGCGGAGAACGCGGCCATCAAGGACGGCGTGCACCCGGCGGTGCGCACCCGCGAGAACATCGACTCCTTCAAGAAGGAGATCCGCTCGCTGGGCTACAGCTACGACTGGACGCGCGAGGTCAACACCAGCGAGCCCGAGTACTACCGCTGGAACCAGTGGTTCTTCATCCAGATGCTGGAGCGAGGGCTGGTCTATCGCCGCTTTAGCAAGGTGAACTGGTGTACGGGCTGTCTGACTGTCATCGCCAACGAGCAGGTGAAGGACGGCACGTGCGAGCGCTGCGAGTCCCCGGTGGTGGACAAGGAGCTGCCCGAGTGGTCCTTCCGGATCACGAAGTACTCGCAGGCGCTGCTGGACGGCCTGGACGAGCTGAAGGACTGGCCCGAGCGCATCACCTCGATGCAGCGCAACTGGATTGGCCGCTCCGAGGGTGTGGAGGCGGACTTCAACGTGCAGGGCAGTGACGCGCGCATCCGCGTCTTCACCACGCGCATCGACACCATCTACGGCTGCACCTACGTGGTGCTGGCGCCGGACCACAAGCTGGTGGCGCAGGTGACCACGCCCGCGCAGCGCGCCGAGGTGGAGGCCTTCGTGAAGAAGATGGCCTCCATCTCCAAGACGGACCGCACCGCCGAGGGCGCCACGAAGGAGGGCGTCTTCACCGGGGCGCACGCCATCAATCCCTTCACCGGCCAGCCGGTGCCCATCTGGATCGCCAACTTCGTGCTGTCCGACTACGGCACGGGCGCGGTGATGAGCGTGCCGGCGCACGACGAGCGCGACTTCGACTTCGCGCGCAAGTACGCCCTGCCCGTGAAGGTGGTGGTGCAGCCGGCCTCGGGCGACAAGCTGCCGGCGGGTGACGCGCTGGAGAAGGCGTATACCGAGGACGGCGTGCTGGTGGACTCGGGCGAGAACTCGGGGCTGCCGTCGGCCGAGGCGCGCAAGAAGATGGGCGAGAAGCTGCGGGCCGAGGGCCGCGGCGAGCCCAAGGTGACGTACCGCCAGAAGGACTGGGGCTTCAGCCGCCAGCGCTACTGGGGTACGCCCATCCCCATCGTCTACTGCGAGAAGTGCGATCCCGAGCGCAAGGGGCAGCCCGTGCCGCTGGAGCAGCTGCCGGTGCGCCTGCCGGAGATCGACACCCAGACGGTGCTGACGGGCAAGGGCGAGCCGCCCCTGGCGAAGGTGCCCTCGTGGGTCAACACCACGTGCCCCAAGTGCAAGGGCCCCGCGCGGCGCGAGACGGAGACGATGGACACGTTCGTCGACTCCTGCTGGTACTTCGCGCGCTACCTGTCGCCGCACTACGACCAGGCGCCCATCGAGCCGAAGGAGGCCCAGCGCTGGCTGCCGGTGGACGTGTACGTGGGCGGCCCCGAGCACGCGGTGATGCACCTGCTGTACTTCCGGTTCTGGACGCGGGTGATGAAGCTGCTGGGGCTGAGCCCGGTGGACGAGCCCGTCAAGCGCCTGGTGACGCAGGGCATCGTCAACGGCCCGGACGGGCGGAAGATGTCCAAGCGCTGGGGCAACGTGGTGGCGCCAGCCTCCATCGTGAACAAGTACGGCGCGGACACCGCGCGCACCTACGTGCTGTTCGCCGGCCCGCCCGAGCGCGACTTCGACTGGTCCGACGATCAGGTGGAGGGCGCGTTCCGCTTCCTGAAGCGGGTGTGGACGCTGGCGGTGCAGCACCAGGGCGTGGCCGGGGCCACGCATGACGGGGCCTATGAGGGCAAGGCGCTGGAGATCCGCCGGGCCGCGCACAAGTGCCTGAAGCGGGTGGGGGAGGCCATCGAGCGCCTGTCCTTCAACACGGCCATCGCCGGCTCCATGGAGTACGTGAACGCGCTGTACGCGCTGGGGACGCCGGAGACGCCCGCGGAGAAGGCCGCCATGGCCGAGGCCGTGCGCATCCTGTCCGTGGTGCTGACTCCGTTCGCTCCGCACCTGGCCGATGAGATCGCCGAGTCCTACGGTGCGAAGGACTTCACCGTCACGCAGGGCTGGCCGGAGTTCGATCCGGCCCTGGTGGTGGACGACGTGATTCCGTACGCGGTGCAGGTGAACGGCAAGCTGCGCGCGGAGATCCGCGTGCCGGCGGACGCGGCCGAGGCGGATGTGCGGGCCGCGGCCGAGGCGGACGAGCGGGTGCAGGCGGCCATGGCAGGCAAGACGCTGCGCAAGTTCGTCTTCGTCCCCAAGCGGCTGGTGAACTTCGTCGTCGGCTGAGACGGGAGCCCGGTGCCGACCGAGGTCCTCGTCATGTGCAAGCAATGCGGCCGTCCCCAGCGGGCGGGGGCGGGCCGCTGCGCCGCGTGCGGGGGAGAGCTGCCCGAGGCCCCTCTGCCTTCGGGGCGGGGCTCCTCCGCGGACCGTTTCCTCTCGGCGGAGCTCCCGGGCGGGCGCGTCCTCGTGGGCGAGGGCAACCGCCTCTCTTTTCATCCGGGAGGCTCCGCCACGCCCTTCCTCCTCGAGCTGCCCAGCCTGCGCCGCCTCTCCCTGGTGCACCGGCTGCGCTACGAGGCCCTGGCCCTCACCGTCGGCGCTCTTGTGGTGCTGCCCTTTGTGCCGCAGGTGGTGCGCGTGCTGCTCGGCCTGCTGGCCCTGGTGGGAGTGGCCCTCGCGCTCTCCGGGCGTCGCTACACGCTCGTCCTGGAGTCCACCGGCGAGGTGGAGACGCGCTGGGACCTGGGGACCGTGCGGCGTGGCTCCTCCGTGGAGCAGCGCCTGCGTTCCGCCTGGCTCACGCTCGCGGACGTGGTGCGATCACGCGGGGTAGAGGTGCGCGAGGACGGGGGTTCCCCTCCCGCTTGACCGTGGGGATCGCGCCGCTAGTGTGGGCGCCATGTCCCGTATGCGCGTGGTGGGGTGGGTCCTCTTGCTGTCGGCTGCTGGGTGCGGCTATCGCTTCACGCCTCGGGGCACGGGGCTGCCTGGAGGGGTGCGCTCGGTCTGCGCGCCCGTCTTCAGCAACAACACGGCGGAGCCGGGCCTGGAGCTGCTCTTCACTCGGAGCATGCGTCAGGAGCTGGTGCGCGCCGGGGTGCTCGGCGGCACGGGGGCCTGCGAGGCCACCCTGGAGGGCGTGGTGTTGGGCGTGGGCAGTATGCCCACCGCCATCGCCGAGCCCGTCTTTCAGGGGAACACGCAGAGCGCCCCTCCGCAGCTGGCGAGCTACCGTGCTTCCGCGACGGTGCTGCTGCAGCTCAAGCGGGACGGACAGGTGGTGGCGACGGCAGAGGTCTCCGGGACGGAAGACTTCCTTCCGGGCACGGCGAGCGTGTCCGGCGATGTCCTGGAGGTCGAGGCCAACCGGCAGTCCGCGCTGCACCGTCTCGCAGAGACGTTGATGCGCGAGGGATACGACCGGTTGGCCAGTAGCTGGTGAGGGACGCGACGACTGACTACTTCGCGGCGGCCTTGGCGCGGTTCGTGGCCTTGGCGAGCCGGGAGATGCGGCGCGAGGCGGCGCGCTTGTGGATGACGCCCTTGGACGCAGCCTTGGCGATCGTGCGGGTGGCGGCCTTGAGGGCGTCCCCGGTCTTCGCCGTGTCCTTGGTGGTGAGGGTGTCGCGCAGGTTCTTCACGGCATCCTTCACCGTGGTGCGGACGTTGATGTTGCGCGCGCGGCGCTTCTGGGCCTGGCGGTTACGCTTCTCTGCAGACTTGGTGTTGGCCAAGGTGATCTCCAGCTTACTTCTGTGGAAAAGAGGGGCCGTACCTACTTCGGCGCCTTACCGAGCGTCAAGACCTGCGTGATCCGTGCCACCTTCTGGACGCCCGAGTCTCATCAATCAGCCGGCTCCGAAGGCGTATTCCCAACGCAGCCCGGCGGGATCCTGGAAGGTGATCCGCCCCGTTGAGGCCCCTCCGTCCAGTACGCACCCGGGGGAGGTGCCCTCCAGGAGGGTCCGCAGCCGCTCCACGGCCTCGGCGGAGGGGGCCCCGAAGGTCACGGAGGGGGGGGAGGGGGTCTTCGGGCCGGGGGTGAAGACGAGCCTGTACATCCCGTCCCCATAGGCCGCCTCGTCGGCCGCTCCCTTTTCCGCGCTCCAACCGAGGAGCGGGGCGAGCCGATCCCAGAAGGCCTGCTGGGCGCCGAGGTCGGCCACCGGTAGGCGCAGCGCCACGAGGGGTGCACGGGGGACGCGGATGGGGGGTGGCAGAGACTTCTCCACCTTTTTGGCGGCGTCCCAGTGGCGGTCCATGTGCTCCAGGGTGGCCTCGCCCAGGGGGATGCCTTCCGCGCGCAGGGCGGACTCGATGTGCTGGAAGCGCGTGGTGAAGCGTCGGCTGGCCATCCGCAGGGCGTCCTCGGCCGGCGTCTGGATGAAGCGCGCGACGTTGGCCAGGGAGAAGAGGACGTCGCCCAGCTCGTGCTCCAACTCGTCCCGGTTCCCCGAGGCGATGGCCGCGTCCAGCTCCCCCAGCTCCTCGTCCAGCTTGGCGCGTACCTCTTGGATGCTCGGCCAGTCGAACCCGATGCGGCTGGCCTTCTCCGTGAGGCGCTCGGCACGCAGCAGGGCTGGGGCGCCCGTGGGCACGCCGTCCAGCACCGAGCCCTCGCGGCCCGTCTTCTTCTTGCGCTCCTCCGCCTTCAGCTTGGCCCAGTTGGCCAGGGGCTGCGGGGTGCCATCCGCCTGCCGCTCTCCGAAGACGTGCGGGTGGCGGCTGGTGAGCTTGTCGCTGATCGCCGCCGAGACGTCCGCCATGGAGAACTCCCCCAGCTCCTCGGCGAGCCGGGCATGGAAGACGATCTGAAAGAGCAGATCCCCCAGCTCCTCGCACAGCGCGCGCCAGGGGCCGCCCTCGGCCACCCGGTCCATCTCGTCCAGGACCTCAAAGGCCTCTTCGGTGAGGTAGGGGCGAAGCGAGCGCAGGTCCTGCTCTCTGTCCCATGGACAACCATCCTGGGCACGGAGGCGGGCCATGATTTCCACCAACCTGTCCAATTGCTCCCCTGCTGCACTCATGCTTCCTTCTCCTCCCCGGGCGAGCGAGCGAGTTCCTGTAACACGAGGGAACCGTGAAAGGGGGGTGACAACTTCCGCGGGGGTGGGCCGTCGCCTATCATCGGCAGCCTGAATGCCGCGCCTTTCCCTGTTGCGACTCCTGTCGTTGATGATGTGCCTCGCGCTGTGGATGCCCGCGCGCGAGGCGCATGCGCAGAGGCAGCAGCGCCCCGCTGCCGCGCAGAAGCCGCCTGCCGAGAAGCCCACGTACGACGATCCCTCGATGCTGGAGCCGTCCGAGATGACGGTCGATCCCGCGGAGGAGATCTCCGAAGACTCTGAGGAAGAGTCGGACGAGGGCACCACGCGAGCTGGCCGTGGCAAGAACCGCAAGGGCAAGAAGTCGCAAGACGATGAGGAGGAGGCTGCGCAGCCGGAGGTCCGGGAGGAGAAGCCCGCGACCACGGTGGTGGAGACGAAGCCGCCGCCTCCGCCTCCGGCGCCAGTGGTTCGGCCGCCGCCTCCGCAGATCCTCACCCCGAGGGTGACGGACGCGGATCTGCAGGCCGCCTGGGACAAGTGGCAGAAGGCGGTGGCCGCGCTGGACATGGAGGCGGCCCGCAAGGCTCAGACGGAGCTGGTGTCCCTCAAGGACGACGTGGCCGCGCTGGACATGGAGGCGTTCAGCATCGGCTTCATCCGGGCGGCCGAGGGGCGGCGCAAGGCCAATGACAACGCCGGCGCGCTGCACCTGGTGGAGCATGCGGTGTCGCTCTCGCCCAACCTTCCCTACGCGCGGCTCGCGCTCGCCGAGGCCTATGCGCGCCGCTCGCCCGGTGATGTGGGCGCCTACAGCCGGGAGATCAAGGCCGCGCTGTCGGTGATGCTGAAGGACCCTCGCTACCGGCGCCCGGCGCTGGCGGACCTGGGGGCGGTGTTCCTGGTGGCGGTGCTGGCCACGGCGGCGGTGGTGGTGGGGGTGCTCTTCCTGCGGCGGGCGCGCTACTTCTTCCACGACTTCCACCACCTCTTCCCCCGGGCGGCGGCGAGGTGGCAGTCCGCGGCCCTGGCGGTGCTGCTGTTGATCGGCACGCCGGTGGCGCTGCGGCTGGGCCTGGTGCCCGTGCTGCTCATCCTCCTGCTGTCGGTGGCCTTCTACCTCTCCATGCTGGAGCGGGCGGTGGCGGCGGTGCTGCTGGTGCTGGCGGCCTTCGTGCCGTTCGCCGCAGGGAAGATCGCCCAGACCTCG
This sequence comes from Archangium lansingense, assembly GCF_026626635.1. Lineage (GTDB taxonomy): Bacteria > Myxococcota > Myxococcia > Myxococcales > Myxococcaceae > Archangium > Archangium lansingense. Next base: position 8,956,856 of record NZ_JAPNKA010000001.1, on the reverse strand, counting down.
GCCTTCGCCGGGACGGTGGCCGAGGACGTCTACCTGCTGGAGCGCGGGGGACTGGCCGCGGAGCCGGTGGCGGCCCGGGTGCGCGAGCGCTTCGAGAAGAAGCAGAAGGTCGAGTTCGCGGAGCTGTTCGCGCTCGGGCGCTTCGAGGCCCGCCGCGGCCAGATGCAGGAGGCCATCACTCACTACAAGGCGGCGGCGGCCCTGAACTCCATCGGGCACGCGGGGCTGATGACCAATCATGCCAACGCGCTGCTGGCCACGGGCGATCAGGACGGGGCAGCCCGGATGTATACCGAGGCCTCGGCGACGGACCCGGGACTGGCCGCTCCTGCCTTCAACCTGGCCGAGGTGTATCGCCGCCGCGCCGCGGTGGCGCCGGACTCGGAGATCGGCTCCGAGAACCAGAAGGCGCGCGATGCGCTCCAGGCAGCGCAGCGCGTGGACCCCGCCCTGTTGATGTGGCAGCGCCCGCCGGATGAACGGCTCCTGATGAACCGCCTCCTGCTGGCCCCGGCCATCACCGAGGCGGACATGCCCCCGACGGATGATCCGCTGGCGGCCCAGCGGGTGGAGGCGCAGCTGTCGCGCCGGTTGCTCGGGGGCGGCTCGGGACTCACGGCCTGGGGTCTGCCGGTGCTGGGTGCGTTGCTCGCCATCGGGCTCGGCTTCGCGGGCCCGTCGATGAAGGCCTCGCGCGAGTGCGAGAAGTGCGGCCGCCCGGTGTGCCGGCGCTGCGACAAGGAGCTGGGCATTGCCAGCAAGATGTGCGCCCAGTGCGTCAATGCCTTCTCGCGCAAGGGCGCGGTGGAAGCGCGTGTCCGGGCCCGCAAGCAGATTGAAATCGAGCGCAACCGTCAGTGGGAGAGTGGTGTGTCGTACGCCTTCGGCGCGCTGGTGTCCGGCGCGGGCCACCTCTTCCAGGGGCTGACGGTGCGCGGCACCCTCTACGCCTTCTTCTTCCTCTTCGCGGTGGCTGGGGTGCTGCTGCGCTCCGGGGTGCTGCGCGCGCCCTATGGCGAGGTGCCGCTGTACCTCAAGCTCGCGCCGCTGCTGCTGGTGCTCATTCCCCTCCACCTTTTGACGTTGCGCGGCCTGTACCGCCGCCAGAACGAGTAGGCCGGGACCGACGATGGCCCTTACGGGAACGCTCAAGGACTTCGGTATCGCGGACATCCTGCAGCTGATCGGTCAGCAGCAGAAGACGGGTGTCCTGTACCTCAAGAGCAAGGAGCAGGAGGTCCAGGTCTTCTTCCGGGACGGCGCCATCGTCCGCGCCGAGAGCGTCACCCGGAAGAAGAAGGATCTCATCGGCAACATGCTGGTACGTGCCGAGATCATCACCGAGCAGCAGCTCGAGAGCGCGCTGGAGACGCAGAAGCGCACCCTCAAGCGGCTGGGTGACGTGCTCACCTCCTCCGGTGCCATCACCGCCCAGAAGCTCAAGCAGATGATGCAGCTCCAGGTGACGGAGACCCTCTACGGGCTTTTCCTCTGGAAGGCGGGCACCTACGAGTTCAAGCAGGAGGACGTCCAGCCGGACAGCGAGTCCATCACGCCGCTACGCGCCGAGAGCGTGCTGATGGAAGGCTTCCGGATGGTGGACGAGTGGCCCCACGTCCGGAAGAAGATCTCCAGCGAGGCGATGACCTTCGAGCGGCTCAAGGAGCTGCCCGCCCCCAATCCCAAGAACAAGAAGCAGGAAGAAGACGACTTCGACGCCTCCTTCGACGATGCCTTCTCCGAGGAGAAGAAGGACGAGAACAAGGGTGAGTTCAAGTCCATCGGCAGCTCCGAGCGTCGCGTCTACGAGCTTGTCGCCCCCGGCCGCGACCTGCGCAAGCTGGTGGACCTCAGCAGCCTGGGCGAGTTCGAGACCTGCAAGGCGATCGTCAACCTGCTCAACCTCGAGTACGTCCGCGCCCATCAGCCCTCGGGCCGGGCCGCCTCCGTGGGTGGGGCTGGCCTGCTCGTCCGGGTGGGCGGCATCGTGGCCCGCGCCGTCGTCACGGTGATCGTCCTGGCGGCGCTGGGCTTCGTGGGCTCGCGGCTCCGGCCGGACACCTGGGACCTGGGGGATGACTCCGCCTCCTCGTTCGCGGACCCGGCGGCCCAGCGACTCCTGGCGCGCGCCCAACAGGCCCGAATCGAAGCCGCCCTGGAGGTGTTTCGACTGGAAAAGGGAGCCCTCCCCGAGCGCCTGGAGGCACTGGTGGAGGTGGGTCTCCTACAGCAGGAGGACCTGCGCTACCCCTGGCGGGACGATTACTACTATCGCCGTACGTCAGATCGGCAGTTCATCCTCCTGTCTCCCCTGCGCTAGGCGGGCTGCTCGCTTCCTCCTTTCGCTGTCAGTGGGAGGACGTTAGCTTCGTAGTGAGGAACAGAATTGTCCGACACCCGTCCCGAGGGATTAGACGAATTGCGAAACCCCGCCACCGTAGAGGCTCAAGCAGCAGTCAGCCCCACCTCCGCCAAGGTGGATGTCCGCGATAACGCGACGACCCTGGCACTGTGTGGCAACCAGAACGAGAACCTGAAGCTCATGGAGCGCCGGCTCGGTGTTCGGGTCGGACAGCGGGGGACCGAGCTCCATCTGTCCGGGCCCGCGGATGCCGTGGCGTTCACGGTGCGCCTCGTGGAGAACCTCGAGGGGATGATCCGCGCCGGCCGTCCCATCTACCGCGAGGACGTCGAGCAGGCCATCAAGGTGCTTGGTCGCGGCGGCGCTGAGTCGCTCCAGGACGTCATGATGGGCCCCGTGCTCAAGAGCTCGGGCAATAAGCAGATCGCCCCCAAGAGCCTCGCGCAGAAGCGCTACGTGGATGCCATCCGCGCCCACGACATCGTCTTCGGCATTGGCCCTGCAGGTACCGGCAAGACGTACCTGGCCATGGCCATGGCGGTGGCCGCCCTGCAGGAGCGCAAGGTCAAGCGCATCGTCCTGGCGCGTCCGGCCGTGGAGGCCGGCGAGAAGCTGGGCTTCCTGCCCGGTGACCTGGCCGAGAAGGTCAACCCCTACCTGCGCCCGCTCTATGACGCGCTGCACGACATGATGGCCGTCGAGCGCGCCCTGCACCTCATCGAGCAGGGTGTGGTGGAGGTGGCCCCGCTGGCCTTCATGCGCGGCCGCACGCTCAATGACTCCTTCGTCATCCTCGACGAGGCGCAGAACACCACCATCGAGCAGATGAAGATGTTCCTCACCCGCCTGGGCTACAACAGCAAGGCGGTCATCACCGGCGACGTGACGCAGGTGGACCTGCCGGTGGGCAAGGCCAGCGGTCTGCACCACGCGCGCTCCATCCTCAAGAACGTGGAGGGCATCAACATCTCCGAGTTCACCGAGGTGGACGTGGTGCGTCACCCGCTGGTGCAGGAGGTCATCCGCGCCTACGACCGGTACGACGCGGCGCAGCAGGCCGCCAAGGCCCTCAAGGAAGCGGAAGCGGTGGTGGCGGGTGGCGCGGCACCGGAAGTGGCTCCGGGTGCGCCGGAATCCGACACGCCAACCCCTTGATTTCACGAGCTTAGTCGCCGGGTGAGCTGGCAACGGGCGGCGGAACGGATTTCCGTCGCCCGGTTTGCTTGATGAACCCGTCATGCCTCCCATAGGTTGGACAACCCCATGGCCGAACCGGAATCGCCGCCCCCCGGACGCAGTCCGCTGGATGCGCTCGCCCACCGCTTCCGGCTCGGCCCTCGTTGGGGCCGGCGCCTGGCGAGCCTGTTGCTGCTGCTGACGGTGTCGGTGGCGGCTGGTTTCGTCATCTCCCCGGGCCTCTTCAGCCAGCAGATTCCCTCGCTCACCGAAGATCATCTGGGCAAGCCCTTCCGGGCGAACTCCCCGGCGGGATTCAAGGCCGGGCGGGACTACGAGATCATCCACCAGTCGATGACCGAGCAGCGGCGCCTCGAGGCACGCAGCGCGGTGCGGCCGGTGTACGACCTGAGCCCGGGTGTGCTGTTGGAGATCCGCAACTCGGTGAGCACGGCCTTCCTGGAGATGCGTCAGCGTCAGGCGGCGAAGGAGGCCTCCCAGGAGGTGGTGGCCCTGGAGGCCGGCAAGGCGCAGCCGCGCAAGCCGCCGGCCCTGACTGCCGAGGAGCGCGAGCACTTCCAGGGGTTGCTGTTCGGGCGCAAGGACGCGGTGCTGGACCCGGAAGACGTCCAGGGCCTGGCCGCGGCGCGCTTCAACGAGGCGGTGGAGCAGGCCACGGTGTCGCTGGTGGAGCGGGCGTACGGCTTTACCGAGCCCACCCCGGTGTACATCGCCAACTCGCGCGAGGAGCTGGCGCGCGAGGGCCCCCAGGGCATCACCGTGCGGGACTTGAGGCACCGCGGGGAGCAGACGCTGCAGGGGACGGCGCCCACCGTGGTGGATGTGCGCGAGGCGCACATGGAGATGGACCGGTTTGCCTCCATTCCGGGCAACCTGCTGCCGGACTCGCCGGGCGTGCAGCGGCGGGCGGTGCTGCGGTTGGCCAAGCGGTTGGTGCGGCCCAACGTCACCATCAACCTGGCGGAGACGGACGCTCGGCGGCGCCAGGCGGCGGCGGCGGTGAAGGATGCCGTCATCTCCATCAAGAAGGGGCAGCGCGTCATCGGGGATGGCGAGCTGGTCAACGAGACGCACCTGGTGGCCATCCGGGGCATGCGCTTGCAGACGGACCGGTTGGATCTGGTCCAGCTCCAGGTGGGTGGCACGGGGCTGGTGGTGCTGCTCGTCTCGGCCACGTACCTCTTCTGCCGGGCGGCCTTCCGGCGCTTCCGCCCCACGCGCAAGGACGCGATGCTGCTGGGCCTGCTGCTGGTTGCGATGCTGGGCCTGTTGCAGGTGTGGGTGTCCATCGCGGATGCGGTGCAGGACCGGTACACGGCGATTCCCTTGGAGGCCTTCTATTACGCGTTCCCAGTGGCGGCCGGGGCCATGCTGGTGCGCTTTGTCCTCTCCGATGAGCTGGCGCTCTTCTTCGCCATGGTGCTGGCGAGCCTGTGCGGGGTGATGCTGGGCAACTCGCTGTCCTTCGGCATCTACGCGCTGGTGGGTGCTCTGGTGGCAGCGGACCGCGTCTCCAGCGCGAAGGACCGGGTGGGCATCTTCAAGGCGGGCCTGGCCACCGGCGGCGTCAACCTGGTGGCGGTGCTCTGCCTCTTCCTGGCGGAGGGCAAGGGGCTCAATCCGGACACGCTCATCACGGCCCTGTTCGCCTTCGTGGGAACCTCGTTGGCGGTGCCGGTGATGGTGATGGCGCTCACGCCGCTCATCGAGTCCGTGTTCGGCTACGCGTCGGACCTGAAGCTGCTGGAGCTGGCCAACCTCAACCACCCGGCGCTCAAGGAGCTCATCGTCCAGGCGCCGGGCACCTACCACCACTCCATCATCATCGGCACGCTGGTGGAGAACGCGGCGGAGGCCATTGGTGCCAACCCGCTGCTGGCGCGCTCGTGTGCGTACTACCACGACATCGGCAAGGGCCGGAATCCGCTCTACTTCGGCGAGAACCAGAAGGGCGAGAACAAGCACGACAGCCTCGCCCCGGCGATGAGCGCCGTCATCATCAAGCGCCACGTCACCGAGGGGCTGGAGATGGCGCGCCAGTACCGGCTGCCCAAGCTGGTGGCGGATGCGATTCCGCAGCACCATGGCACGCGGCTGGTGGGCTACTTCTTCCACAAGGCCGTCAAGGATCAGGAGGGCAAGGAAGGCGCTCCGCCCATCGACGAGAGCATCTTCCGCTACCCGGGCCCCAAGCCGCAGTTCCGCGAGGCGGCGCTGGTGATGATCGCCGACGCGGTGGAGGCCTCGACGCGCGCGCTGCCCGAGCCCACCACGCCCCGGCTGTATGCCCAGGTGCAGAAGATGATCAACCTCATCTTCTCCGAGGGGCAGCTGGACGAGTGTGATCTGACGCTCAGGGACCTGAACCTCATCTCACAATCCTTCCTGCACACGCTGGAGGGCATCTACCATGCGCGTCCGGAATACCCGGCGGGAGCGCTGCTGGCGGGCCCCAAGGGGGCGGCGCTGACGGTGGCGGGGACGAAGCAGGATGGTAAGGGGCGCCCTGCGGGCACGGGCACCTGATGCGCCCAGGCGGAGGAGGTCGAACGTGGTGAAGCTGCGCAAGGGGAAGATCATTCCCCGCGAGGATGGCAAGCGCATCGAGGAGTTCGTGGGCGCTGCGACGACGGGCACCGACTCCATGTCGGTGGCGCGGATGCTGGCGCCGCCGGGCTGGTCCGAGCCGGCGCAGACTCCCGAGTTCGACGAGGTGGTCATCGTCCTGAAGGGGGAGCTGACGCTGGTGGTGGACGGACGGCGCCAGCTCATCGGGGAAGGGGAGCTGGGGATGGTGCCCCGGGGCCACCGGGTGGTGTACCGCAACGACGGGCAGGGCGCGTGTGACTACTACTCGATGTGTGCGCCGGCCTTCCGGGTGGAGCTGGCGCACATCGAGGAGGCGCCCAAGGAGGAGCAGGCCAACCGGGTGACGGTGCAGGTGGCGCACCCGCAGGGCAAGCGCTTCTCCAAGCAGGTGACGGAGCTGGCGGAGACGTTCCTGCGGAAGATGGAGCTGACGGGGTGCGAGCTGTCCATCTCCCTGGTGGGAGACCATGCCATCCGCCGGCTCAACCGCACGTGGCGCAAGAAGGACAAGGCGACGGACGTGCTGAGCTTCCCGGCGGGGGACCTGCCCAAGGGCACGCCCGGGCCGAGGCAGCTCGGAGACGTGGTCATCTCGCTGGATACGGCGAAGCAGCAGGCCAAGGAGTACGAGCGGACGCTCGACGCGGAGGTGGCGCGTTACCTGGCGCACGGGCTGCTGCACCTGCTGGGGTACGACCACGAGCGCCCGAAGGACGCGCAGAAGATGGCGCGCACCGAGGAGCGGCTGCTGGGCGAGAGCGGCATGGTGGGCGACGCCGTGGCCCCCAGGGCCCGCAAGCTCATGACGTGAGTGCCCCCCGGCCCGGTTGCCTCAGTCCAGGGGCGTGAAACGCACCGTGCATTGCCCTCCCGCGCAGGCTGCGGTGGGGATGCCCGGAGGTGCACGGCAGGCGGGCATGGGGCAGGAGGACTCCGGGACGTTGGCGCAGGACCGCTGCAGGCGGGCGAGCGCGGCGGTGGAGAGCGCTCGCGGAGTGCACTGAGGACAGCACCCCTCGGGGGCGAGCTGCGTCAAGGCACAGTCCTCATCGCGTGTGCAGCGGGTCTCCGCCTCCGGCTTATCCGGACCTCCGGGCCGTGGCTCCTTCGTGGCCGGAGGTGGGCGTGGGGCCGCCGCAACTCCTGCGTCTGGTCCTGCTGCGAGCGCGGACTCCCCGCCGCGGGGTGCGGTGGCGGTGGGGACGGGGGCCTCCGACGAGGGCGCCGGGGCACGGTGGCAGGCAATGAGGCAGAGGGTGCTGAGCAGGGCGCCGCGCCACATGGGAGACTCCTCGGGAAGAGGTTGGGCCCCTTATCTCTGGGCCGGTACCGCCCCCTCTACCACTGAACGCCCGCTCCCCTGCCGGGCACACGCGGGGTTGAGTCGGGCGGCGCGCATGATAGGTAGGTCCGCCCTCATTTGTTGGGACGGACAATGCCTCGCCTTGCTCCATTGCTGACTTGCCTGCTCGGCCTGTTGTTGCTGGCCGCCACCCCGGCGCGTGCTCAGGAGATGCCCCCCTGGGGGACGGGCGAGAGCCGGGGCGAGGACCTGACCATCTACCTGGCCACCTTCGGGCCCGGGGATGACGTGGCGTCGTGGTTCGGGCACGGCTCGCTGGTGGTGGAGGATCGGGAGCACAAGCAGTCCCGCCTCTACAACTACGGCATGTTCTCCTTCGATTCGACCATGCTGGCGCGCTACGCGATGGGGCGGCTCGAGTTCTGGGTGGACGACGCGGGCCCTGGCGGCACCTTCCGCTTCTACCGCTCGCTGAACCGGGACGTGCGGCTGCAGGAATTGAACCTGACGCCCGCTCAGAAGGTGGAGATGGGGAAGCTGCTGGCAGTCAACGTGCTGCCGGAGAACCGCCACTACCTGTACCACCACTACAACGACAACTGCGTGACGCGGCTGCGCGACGCCATCGACAAGGTGCTGGGTGGGAAGTTCCATCAGGCCATGAGCGGCCCGGGGCGGATGACGCTGCGCGATCACACGCGCCGCTACTCGGACGTCGGACCGGCCATGGGCCTGCTGCTCGACTTCCTGATGAATGACGAGATCGACAAGCCCGTCACCCGCTGGCAGGAGGCCTTCCTCCCGGACGAGCTGGAGCGTCAGGTGGCGGAGATGCAGGTGGTGGGGGAAGACGGGCAGTCGCGCCCGCTGGTGGCCAAGACCCTCGACATCTACGCGGCGCAGGGCCGCCCGGTCACGCCCGCGGAGCCGCCGAAGTACGCGCCCGTGCTGCTGCTGCTCGGCCTCGCCCTGGGCGGTGGGGCGGTGGGCCTGGGGCTGTGGAGCCGCCGCCGGAGCGGGGCCCGGGCACCTCGCATCCTGCTCGGTCTGCAGAACCTGCTGGTGGGCCTGGTGTTCGGGATTCCGGGCCTGGCGTTGTTCATCATGTGGCTGTTCACCGATCACACGGTGACGTACCGCAATGAGAACCTCTTCCTGGCCAACCCGCTCACCGTGCTGGCGGTACCGCTGGGCATCCAGTTGATGCGCGGCTCGCCCCGGGCCGTCGAGCGGTTGCGGCGCCTGTGGCGAGTGCTGGCGGCGCTGGGCGTGCTGGGGCTGATGCTCAAGCTGCTGCCCATGTTCGACCAGGACAACTGGCGCCTCATCGCGCTCCTGCTGCCCCTGTCGATGGGCCTGGAGGGGGCGTGCACGCTGGCCCGTGCTCCGGCTCTGGCGGCCCGGCCCGCGGAGCCACTGTCTCCTTCCCTGAAGGCTTCCGGTAGCTAATCATCCGACAATCGCGCGCGGGCACCCCTCGCGCGCACACCGAGGAAACATATGGCGAACGATTCGATGGAGAAGATCAACGGACTTCGGGAGCGCCTGCTCGCGCTCCGGGGGCATCTTTGACCTCGACCGCAAGAGGTCCCGCATTGCGCTGATCGAGCGCGAATCCACGCTCCCCAACTTCTGGGACGACAACACCAAGGCGCAGGCGATGCTCAAGGAGAAGACCACGCTGGAGTCGAGCGTGAACTCCTACGAGAAGACGCTGCGCGGCCTGGACGATGCCCAGGTGCTCTTCGAGCTGGCCGCCGAGGCCAACGACGAGGACAGCGCGAAGGAGGCCGAGGACTCGCTCGGCTCGCTCGAGACGGAGATCTCCAAGCTCGAGCTGGCGCGGATGCTCTCCGGCGAGCAGGACCGCTCCAGCTGCTTCATGGACATCAACGCGGGCGCGGGCGGCACCGACTCCATGGACTGGGCCGCCATGCTCATGCGCATGTACACGCGCTACTGCGAGACCAAGGGCTGGAAGGTGGAGATCAACGACGCGGTGGATGGGGAAGAGGCGGGCTTCAAGAACGTCTCGCTGCGCATCGAGGGCGAGTTCGCCTACGGCTACCTCAAGGCCGAGGTGGGCGTGCACCGGCTGGTGCGCATCAGCCCCTTCGATGCCAACGCGCGCCGGCAGACGGCCTTCGCCTCGGTGGACGTCTACCCGGAGGTCGATGACACCATCAAGATCGACATCCCGGAGAAGGACTACGAGCTGAAGTTCATCCGCGGCGGTGGCGCGGGCGGCCAGAAGGTCAACAAGACCTCCTCCACGGCGCAGTTGCGCCACCTGCCCACCAACATCCTCATCACCTGCCAGACGGAGCGCTCGCAGTCGGCCAACAAGGACATGGCCTTCAAGATCCTCCGCGCCCGCCTCTACGAGCTGGAGCTCAAGAAGCGCGAGGCCGAGCAGGCCGCCGCCGAAGCCCAGAAGAAGGACATCTCCTTCGGCTCGCAGATCCGCTCCTACGTGCTCGCGCCCTACCGCATGGTGAAGGACCTGCGCACCGGCGTGGAGACGGGCAACGTAGACGCCGTGCTGGACGGCACCCTGGACGAGTTCGTCACCGCCCAGCTCATGGGGGTGAAGAACCCCAACCGCAACGCCCCCGAGTAGCCTGCCCGGGTAGCCCGGAAAAACGGGTGGAACCTTTCCGCGGCCTCGTTGTCCGAGGCCGTGGAACAGGGGAGCGCGGGACGGGGTAGGATGGAAGCGCGCGGTGTAGGCCACGCGGGGAGGTCACCGGTGTCTTCGAGCGGGGTGCTCGGGATGGAGACGGAGGGAACGCCGGTGTCCGCCGAGGCCGAGGCCGCCGCGCGCGAGGAGCGTCTGCTGCTGGCGAAGCTGCGGCGGGGCGAGCCAGAGGCCTTCGAGTCGCTGGTGCGCACGCACCAGGACCGGCTCTACGACTTCTGCGTGCGGATGCTGGGGGACCGGGAGGAGGCGAACGATCTGGTGCAGGACGTCTTCGTGAGCGCCCACCAGAACCTGTCCCGCTTCCGGGAGGACTCGAAGCTGTCCACGTGGTTGTTCCGGATTGGAAAGAACCACTGCATCAACCGGCTGAAGTACCTGAAGCGGCGGGGGAGGGGACGCTCGGAGGAGTATGGTGAGCAGAGCGAGGGGACGCTGGCGGAGCTGCTGGGCTCGCCGCCGGGACCGGACGCGGCGCTGGAGTCGGCCAGGGAACAGGCGCGGGTGCAGTGGGCCATCTCGCAGCTGGACCCGGATGCACGGATGTTGGTGGCCCTGAGGGATATCGAGGGGCTCTCGTACGAGGAGATCGTCGACATCACCGAGCTTGCGTTGGGAACCGTTAAAAGTCGGCTCCACCGGGCGCGGGAGAAGTTGGCGGATCTCCTGGGGCGGCTTGAGGAATGAACGGTTTTCAGCGGAGACTCCGGGATATGCCAGCGCAGCTCAGCCACCGCGAGACCAAGGCCCTCTTCATCGCCCTCGCCGATGAGGACCTGCCCGCCGAGAAGGCCCAGGCGGTGCGCTCGCACCTGGACGGGTGCAGCGATTGCGCGCAGGGGTGGCAGCGCTACTCGGCCACCGTGCTGCGGGTGCGCAACGTGGAGAAGCAGAAGGCTCCACCGGCGCTGGCCTCCATGGTGATGACGCGGGTGAAGCGTCAGCGCCGCTTTGGCCTCAAGCGGTTGAACCAGATGCACGCGCACTACCGCCTGCCAGTGGAGATCCTCATCCCGCTGCTCATCGCGGCCGCGGTGGGGGCCTTCCTCATCATGTCCGCGCCCTGAGACGGGCGGGGTCAGGTCTTTTCGGGAACATCCCCTCTAGCCATTCGTTGCGTCCCGGGGTGGGCTTGGCTACGGTGCCGCGCCCCTACGGGATGCCCCATGGCTGACACTCCAGAGAACAAGACGGCGGAAGCGGACCTCGGGTCCAAGGAGCAGGAAATCTACGACCAGCGCCTCGAGAAGGGGCGCAAATGGCGTGAGGCCGGCTTCAACCCGTACGGCAACGGCTACCGCCCCCAGCACCTGGCCGCGGATATCCTCTCCCGTCACGGCAACCAGTCCATGGAGGAGCTCGAGAAGGCCGAGCCCGCCGTCTATGACGTGGCCGGCCGCATCGTGGCCGTGCGCAGCTTCGGCAAGGCCGCCTTCGTCAAGCTGCGCGACCGCTCGGGGGAGATCCAGGTCCACCTCAAGAAGGACGCCCTCGGGGACGCCTACGAGCTCTTCAAGCTCACCGACATGGGTGACTTCGTCGCCACCCAGGGCGCCGTGTTCCGCTCGAAGACGGGCGAGCTGACCCTGTCCGCCACGAAGTTCGTGCCGCTCACCAAGTCCCTGCGGCCCCTGCCCGAGAAGTGGCACGGCCTGACGGACGTCGAGGTCCGCTACCGCCAGCGCTACCTGGACATGGTCTCCAACCCGGATGTGAAGCAGACCTTCCTCAAGCGCAACAAGCTGGTGCGCTTCATCCGGGACTTCCTCGACACGCGCGACTTCGTCGAGGTGGAGACGCCGATGATGCACCCGCTGGTGTCCGGCGCGGCGGCCCGGCCCTTCCGCACCCACCACAACGCCCTGGACATCGATCTGTACATGCGGATCGCCCCGGAGCTCTACCTCAAGCGCCTGGTGGTGGGCGGCATCGAGCGCGTCTACGAGATCAACCGCAACTTCCGCAACGAGGGCATCAGCACTCGGCACAATCCCGAGTTCACGATGCTTGAGTTCTACCAGGCCTACGCCACGTTCGAGGACCTGATGGACCTCACCGAGGAGATGCTCTCGGGCGCGGCGAAGGCGGTGACGGGCGACACGAAGGTGACGTACCAGGGGCACGTGCTGGACTTCGGCAAGGGGTGGAAGCGCATCCCCATGACCGAGGCCATCCGCGAGGTGGTGCCGTCCCTGACCGACAAGGACATGGCGGACCCGGAGCGGCTGCGCCACGAGCTGCTCAAGACGACGCACGGCGAGGCCGAGCGCCGCGCCATCGAGACCATGCACCACGGCGAGCTGGTGGGCGCGCTCTTCGAGCATCACGTGGAGCAGAAGTTGGTTCACCCCACGTTCATCACCCACTACCCGACCGCCGTCAGTCCACTGGCGCGCCGCAACGACCAGAACCCGGATATCACCGACCGCTTCGAGCTCTTCGTCGCCGGCCGGGAGATCGGCAACGCCTTCTCCGAGCTCAATGACCCGCTCGACCAGAAGGACCGCTTCCTCGCCCAGCTGGACGCCAAGCAGCGTGGCCAGCAGGAGACGATGGACTACGACGAGGACTACATCCGCGCGCTCGAGCACGGCATGCCGCCCACGGCTGGCGAGGGCATCGGGATTGATCGCGTTGCCATGCTGTTCTCGGACGCACCGTCGATCCGCGACGTCATCCTCTTCCCCCTCCTCAAGCCGCTTGCGAAGTAGGCAGGGAACCTCGTGAACGCCGAACGGCAGACCGTCTACCGCTGGAGCTTCATCTGGAGCGGCGCCCTCGTGGCGCTCATTGGGGCCGTGCTGCTCGGCGTGGCCATTACCCGCTCGGACGCCTGGGCCCGGGTGGCCGGGATGTTTGGGCTCTCCGTCCTCGGTTGGGGCGGACTCCTGCAGACGCTCAACGCGGTGGGGTTGGCGTCGCTGCAGTCTGCCGTGCCCTCCTCGGTGGGGCTCGTCGGGACGGAGTATGTCATCGCCGGCACGGCCACGTGGCTGGTGGGCTGGGCGATCATGGCCACCGGCATCCGGCGCGCCCCTGCCTCCTCTGAGGGGCCGAGCCCGGCTGCCGGAGCGACGCTGTACCCCCGGCTGGCCCAGTACCGCGACTTCTACTGGAGCACCCTGGGCGCCTTCGGCGGCGGCATCCTCCTGGCGGAGCTGGTGCTCATCCTCCTGCAGACGTTCCTGTCCAGCGGTGGCGGCTCGGGAGCGGCGGGGGAGAAGGGGTTGGCGCCGACGGTCGCCTTCGCCCTGTCGTTGATCGTCTCGTCGCTCGTCGCCTTCGCGTGCGGCTTCGTGGGGGCCTCGCGCGCGCGGCGGGTGGCCATGCCCGAGGCCACCATCGGCGTCATCTACCTGGGCCTGCCCGTGCCCATCATGCTGACGCTGATGGAGCAGATTCCGGATCTCCAGCTGTCGCTGGGCTACCGGCTGCGCGAGGTGACGTACCTGGCGGACATGCTCGGCCGCCCGGTGATTGGTTACTGGCTCGTCTTCTCGCTGCTGGTGCTGATGCTGGTGCTGGGCATCAACACCGGCTTCATCGCCGCGGGCAGCGGGCGCCTGGACCTGAGGCTCGGCTTCGAGCTGTTCGTCGCGCGCCGCCACGTGGGGGTCTTCCGCCCCTCGCTGCTACTGGGCACGCTGGCGGTGCTGATGTTCGGCATCATCCCGCCGCTCATCGTCTACGGCATCATCCGCGCGGTAGAGGCGGCCGTGGAGCGCACCCGCATCCGTGCCCTGGGCTTGCAGGATCCGCTCGCCGCTGCGTCCGCGCTCAACCGACTCAAGCTGCGCGAGCAGTCACCCACCATGATGATGACGGCGCTCTCGGTGGGCGGCGTAGGCGTGGGCGTGATGGCGCTCATCATCGTTCTGTCGGTGATGAGCGGCTTCGAGGAGGACCTGCAGAAGAAGATCCTCGGAGCCCACTCGCACGTGGTGGTGTCGAAGTACGCGGGCGGGCTGCCCGAGTACAAGCGGCTGATGGAGCAGATCGCCAAGGTGCCTGGGGTGGAGGGCCAGACGCCCTCCATCGACAACCCGGTGATGGTGCTCGCCGACGACGAGGTGCAGGGCATCGTCCTCAAGGGCATCGACCCGGAGACGGTGGGCTCGGTGTTGGACCTGCGCCAGAACATGCTTCCGGGCGGCAGCCTGGACAACCTCGAGACGCCCGAGAAGATCGTCCCCCGGCGCGAGTTCAGGGGTTTCGGCAAGGAGCCCGAGGAAGAGGAAGAGGAAGAGGATCCCATCATCGGCAAGTCCAGCGGGAGCGCCGAGGACAAGGTGCTGCCCGGCATCATCCTCGGCCGGGAGCTGGCCACCATCCTCCGGGTGGTGGTGGGAGACCGGGTGAACGTCATCTCCCCGCAGGGCGCCGAGCTGGGCCCCGCCGGCCTCATCCCCAAGAGCCGCGCCTACCGCGTGGCGGGCATCTTCTACTCGGGCATGTACGAGTACGACGCCAAGTTCGCTTACATCCTGCTCTCCGAAGCGCAGAAGCTCTTCGGCACCGACGGCCCCAGCGGCATCGAGCTGAAGGTTGCGGACGTGGACGACGCCCGCCGCATCTCCCAGGCGGTGTCCCGCGAGCTGGGTGGCTACCCCTACCGCTCGCGTGACTGGGGCGAGATCCACCGCAACATCTTCTCCGCCCTCCGGCTGGAGAAGCTGGTGATGGGCATCATCCTGTCCATCATCATCGTGGTGGCCGCCGGCCTCATCGTGGCCACGGTCATCATGCTCGTGCTGGAGAAGCGGAAGGAGATCGCCGTGCTCAAGGCGCTCGGAGTCTCCGACGGCGGCATTGTGAAGATCTTCCTCGCCGAGGGCCTGCAGATTGGCGTAGCAGGTGGTCTGCTGGGGCTCCTGTCCGGCCTGGCCTGGTGCTACTTCATCCTGAAGGTGGGCATCAAACTGGACCCGTCCGTCTATTACATCCCCGCGCTGCCAGTGAAAATCGAGCCGGTTCAGACCGCACTCGCGGTGGTCATCGCGGTACTCGTCACCTACCTGGCGTCCATCTATCCCGCGCTCAAGGCGAGCAGCGTGGAGCCGGTGGAAGGCCTGAAGGCGGAGTGAGGAAGATGGCGCTGCTCTCCATCCACAACGTCTTCAAGAGCTACTTCCTGCACGGCAAGCGCATCGACGTGCTGCGCGGGGTGTCCCTGGACATCGAGAAGGGCGAGCTGGTGAGCCTCATCGGTGCGTCCGGAGCAGGCAAGAGCACCTTCCTGCACGTGCTGGGCACGCTGGACATCCCGGCCGCGGGCGAGCTGCGCTTCGATGGCCGCAACGTCTTCGCGATGAACGACGCGGAGATTGCCGACTTCCGCAACCGCACCATCGGCTTCGTCTTCCAGAGCCACTACCTGCTGCCCGAGTTCACCGCGCTGGAGAACGTGGCCATGCCGGCCCTCGTCCAGCGCCGGGACCGGGCCCAGTCCTACGCCTACGCGCGGGAGCTGCTGGAGCGGGTGGGGCTGGGGAGCCGGGTGGAGCACCGCCCCGGGGAGCTGTCCGGCGGCGAGGCTCAGCGCGTGGCCCTGGCCCGGGCCCTGGTGCTCAAGCCGGCGGTGCTGCTGGCCGACGAGCCCACCGGCAACCTGGACCCGGCCACCGGCGAGGGCATCCACCAGCTTTTGCGCGAGGTGAACCGGGACCTGGGCATCACCGCCGTGGTGGTCACCCACAACGAGGTCCTGGCCCGTTCCATGCCCCGACGGCTGCGGTTGGTTGCCGGCCAGGTGACCGAGGCTTGACGTTCTCAGCCCCCCTTCTCGCGCTTTCCCATTGAGACCCGCCGAATTCCTCCCGTAGATTGCCCCGCCCTTTACCGGCCGAACGCTCTCTTGAGGCTCCCCGTTCTCTCTCTCAGGTTTCTTGTCCCGCTCCTCGTCGCCGCATGGACGGTGATGCCCGGTCGCGTGCTCGCGCAGGCGGGCAGGGGCACCCCACCGGCCTCCGTCCCCTCCGAGGCGCTTCCCCCGCCCGCCGCCACGCCCGGCTCCGAAGCACCCGCTGCCCCAGACCGGGAGGTCCGGGAAGGTGAGGTGTCTGACATCCGTATCGAGGGCAACCGCCGCGTCGAGGCCGAGGCCATCCGCCGTGCCCTTCGCACCAAGGTGGGTGAGCCCTTCGACGCGACCCGCACCGCCGAGGATCTCCGGGCGGTCTGGGCGCTTGGCTACTTCAGCGACGTGCAGCTGCTCACGCAGCGCCTGCCCACCGGCGCCATCGTCTACGTGGTGCGCGTCCAGGAGCGGCCCTCCATCCGCGGCGTGAAGCTGCGCGGCAACGAGGAGCTCAACCAGGATGACCTCAAGGAGGCCATCGAGGTGAAGGCCCTCACCATCCTGGACATGGACGCGGTGCGCCGCACCCAGAAGAAGATCCAGGAGAAGTACGTCGACAAGGGCTACTTCCTCGCCGAGGTCAACCACGAGATCGCCCCCTTGGCGGGTGGGCAGGTCGAGGTCATCTTCGTCATCGACGAGAACTCCAAGGTGATGGTGAAGGACATCGTCTTCCTGGGCGCGGAGAAGGTCCCCGCCTCCCAGCTCAAGGACGTGATGATCACCAAGGAGGGCGGCTACCTCTCCTTCATCACCGGCGAGGGCACCTACCGCGAGGAGGCCTTCCAGCGCGACCTGGCCGTCATCCAGGCCACCTACTACGACGAGGGCTACATCAACGTCCGGGTGGACAAGCCCACCGTGGCCCTCTCCGCTGACAAGCGCGACATCTTCATCACCATCAAGGTGACGGAGGGGGATCTCTACGACATCGGGAAGATCGACTTCGCCGGTGACCTGGTGGCTCCCAAGGAGGATCTGGCCGCGTTGATGAAGTCCGGGACGGGCCGGCACTTCAGCCGCACGGAGCTGGGCCAGGACATCCAGGCCATCACGGACGTCTACTACGACCAGGGCTATGCCTACGCCAACATCAACCCCGTCACCGCGGTCAACGCGGAAGAGAAGACGGTGGACCTGACGTTCGACGTGCAGAAGGGCCCGCAGGTCTCCATCGAGCGCATCGACGTCATTGGCAACACCAAGACGCGCGACAAGGTCATCCGCCGCGAGCTGCGCGTGTACGAGGGCGAGCTCTACAGCGGCACCGGCGTGCGCCGCAGCAAGGATCGCGTCACGGCGCTCGGCTTCTTCGAGACGGTGGAAGTGACGCAGCGGCCGGGCACCCGCTCGGACTCCATCATCGTCCAGGTGGAGGTGAAGGAGAAGGCCACCGGTACCTTCCAGGTCGGCCTCGGCTTCTCCAACGTGGAGAACTTCATCTTCACGGCCCAGGTGTCGCAGAATAACTTCCTGGGGTGGGGCCAGAGCGTGTCGGCCTCGGCGCAGATTTCGAGCCTGCGCTCGCTCGTCCAGCTCTCCTTCTTCGATCCCTACTTCCTGGACACCAACTTCCTGCTGTCCGCCGACTTCTTCCGCGTGGAGGCCGACTACGTCGACTTCACCCGTCAGTCCACGGGCGGCAACCTGTCGCTGGGCTACCAGGTCATCGAGGACCTGCTCGTCAACGTGGGTTACTCGCAAGAGCACGTGAACGTGTCGGCCTCGGACGACTTCGGTGGCGTGCTGCTGGCCAACCGCTTCCTCAGTGGTGTGACGAGCTCGGTGCGCCTGTCGGTCACCTACGACAAGCGAAACAACCGCCTCTTCCCCTCCAAGGGCTTCATCCACTACGGCTCGGTGGAGTACGCGCCTCCCTTCCTGGCCATTGGCACCTCGCCGTTCCTGTTTACCCGCTACACGGCCTACTCGCGCCTCTACTTCCCGCTGCCCCTGGGCGCCGTCTTCAAGACGAACGCCACCATCGGCTACATCCAGCAGCTGGATGCCAACCGCCCGCTGCCCATCTCCGAGCTCTACTACCTGGGTGGCATCAACTCGGTGCGTGGCTACCTGCTGCGCAGCATCAGCCCCTCCCTGCTGGCGCCCAGCTCCGGCTCGCCGGACTCTCCCGTCGAGCGGCTCAACGTGGGTGGCAACAAGCAGCTCATCCTCAACCTGGAGCTGGAGTTCCCCGTCTTCGAGAAGGCCGGCATCCGCGGCGTCGTCTTCTTCGACGCGGGCAATGCGTACGCCGCCAACGAGAACTTCTTCGAAATAGAGAATGACCGCGGCGTGCCCTTGCCGTTGACGCTGTTCACCTCGGTGGGCTTCGGCTTCCGCTGGTTCTCGCCGGTTGGTCCCTTGCGCTTCGAGTGGGGAATCCCGCTCAACAAGCGCCCGGATGATCAGGCCATCCTCTTCGAGTTTACGATCGGCAATTTCTTCTGATAGGCGGCCCGCTCGCTTCCCAAGCGGCCGTCTTTACGGCTGTTGAACAGGGGAGTGGGTCGGGACGTCGGACTTCCAAACCTTCCCCCCGAGGAGCTGTCGCACATGTCGCTTCGAAGCAAACTGTCGGTCCTGGCCGTTGCCCTCTCGCTTGCCGTCCCGACCCTGGCCACCGCCCAGGAGCTGAAGGTTGGCTACGTGGACTACCAGAAGGTCCTGCTCGAGGTGAGCGACGGCAAGGCCGCCAAGGCTCGCCTCCAGAAGTGGCTCGAGGCCCGCCAGAAGGAGATCGACTCCCAGCAGGAGGGCCTGCGCAAGGAGAAGGAGACCCTGGACAAGCAGGCCAGCGCGATGAGCGAGGAGACGCGCATCCAGAAGGCCACCGAGCTGCAGAAGAAGGTCTACGAGCTCGCCCAGAAGTGGGAGCAGAGCCGCGGTGAGGCCGCCGAGCGCGAGCGCAAGGAGATGGAGCCCATCATCGGGAAGATCGACCAGGTCATCGGCACCATCGCGCAGCGCGAGGGCCTGGGCCTGGTCTTCGAGAAGCGGGACTCCGGCCTGGTGTACGCGCTGAGCCAGTATGACCTGACCAACGAGGTCATCCGCACCTACAACAGCTCCGCGGGCAAGCCGAAGGACGCCCCGGTCGCCAAGGACGCTCCCAAGAAGTAGGCATTCTCGTGCACGCACCCACCCCGCGCCGGCTCGACGAGCTCGCCACCTATGTAGGCGGCGAGCTCATTGGAGATGCCGGCCTCCTGATTACGGGGCTCAACGGACTCGCTGAGGCGGGTCCTGGTGAGCTCTCCTTCTACGGCAATCCGCGCTACCGCCGGCAGTTCGAAGCCACCCGGGCCTCGGCCGTGCTGGTGATGCAGGATGCCGAGCCCCGCGACGGCGTGTCGCTGGTGCGCGTGTCCAACCCGCACCTGGCCTTCGCGAAGATCTCCAGCCTCTTCCACCCGCGGCCCACCTATGTGGCGGGAGTGCGTCCGGGGGCTCATGTGCACCCCGAGGCGCGCGTGCACCCGGAGGCCACGGTGATGGCGGGCGCCACGGTGGAGAAGGGCGCCACCGTGGGGGCTCGCGCCGTGCTCTTCCCCGGAGCCTTCGTGGGCGAGGGGGCGAGTATTGGCGAGGACAGCCTGCTCTACCCCAACGTCACCGTGCGCGAGCACTGCCAGGTAGGCGCGCGCGTCACCCTGCACGCCTCGTGCGTGGTGGGCGCGGACGGCTTCGGCTTCGCGTTCAACCCCGAGGGCGAGAGCGGCCCGGAGCACTTCAAGGTGCCCCAGTCCGGCATCGTCCGCATCGAGGATGACGTGGAGGTTGGTGCTTGCACCACCATCGATCGGGCGACGATCGGCGAGACGGTCATCGGCCGTGGCTCCAAGCTCGACAACCTGGTGCAGATTGCCCACAACGTGAAGGTGGGTCCGCTGTCGCTCATCTGTGCGCAGGCGGGCGTGTCCGGCTCGGCGGAGCTGGGCATGGGCGTGGTGCTGGCGGGGCAGGTAGGCGTGGTGGGCCACATCCGCGTGGGGGACATGGCCAAGGTTGGGGCTCAGTCCGGTGTGGCGCACGACGTGGCGGACGGGCAGGTGGTGAGTGGCAGCCCGGCTGTGCCCCACAGGGAATGGTTGCGTATGTCGGCCGCACTCGGGCAGATCAGCGATCTGCTCAAGGAAGTGCGCACCCTGCGCCGCAGGGTCGAGACGCTCGAGAAGAAGGAGAAGGGCGGATGATGGACATCCAGGAGATCCAGCAGTTGCTGCCCCACCGTTATCCGTTCCTCCTGGTGGACCGGGTGGTGGAGATCGTCCCCGGCCAGAAGCTGGTGGCGTACAAGAACGTCACCATGAATGAGGAGTTCTTCAACGGTCATTTCCCGGGTCACCCGGTGATGCCTGGAGTGCTCATCCTGGAGGCGCTGGCGCAGGCCATGGCCATTCTCGCGTACAAGACCGAGAACATGGACCCCAAGAACATGGTGACGTACCTCATGAGCGTGGATGGGGCGCGCTTCCGCAAGCCCGTGGTGCCTGGAGATCGGCTGCAGCTCAACATCGAGGTGATCCGCCACAAGGGCGCCATCTGGAAGACGAAGGGCACGGCCACGGTGGATGGCGTGAAGGTGGCCGAGGGTGAGTTCCTGGCCACGGTGGTGGACAAGAACAAGGGTGCGGGCGGCTCAACGGCCGACGCTTCCTGAGAAGGCACGAGGTAGACACCATGGCGCAGGTTCACCCCACTGCGGTGGTCCACCCCGGAGCCCGTCTTCACGAGACGGTGGAGGTGGGTCCCTATTCCCTCATCGGCGAGAAGGTGACGATTGGCGCGGGCTCGCGTGTGGGCCCGCATGTCGTCATCGAGGGGCGCACCACGCTCGGAGAGCGGACGCGCATCTTCCAGTTCGCCTCGGTGGGAGCGGCGCCCCAGGACTTGAAGTATGCGGGCGAGGACACCGAGCTCATCCTCGGTGACGGCAACACCATCCGCGAGTCGGTCACGCTGAACATCGGGACGGCCGGTGGCGGCGGAGTGACGCGGATTGGCAACAACAACCTCTTCATGGCCTACAGCCACGTGGCCCATGACTGCGTGGTGGGCAACGGCTGCATCCTGGCCAACAGCACCGCGCTGGCCGGGCACGTGTTCATCGAGGACTTCGCCATCATCAGTGCGCTGTCGGCGGTGCACCAGTTCACCCGGGTGGGCAAGCATTCCTTCGTCGCGGGCGGCTCCATGGTGGTGATGGATGTGGCCCCGTACTGCACGGCGCAGGGAGATCGGGCGGAGCTGGCCGGTCTCAACGTGGTGGGCCTGCAGCGTCACGGCTTCTCCGAGGAGCAGATCGGCCGCATCAAGGAGGCCTACAAGATCCTCTTCCGCTCGAAGCTGCAGCTGGCGGACGCGGTGGCCCAGCTGAAGGCGGAGATGAGCGGCCACTCGGAGATCGAGTACCTGCTGAACTTCGTCAGCCAGAGCAAGCGCGGGCTGACGCGCTGACGTGAACGTGGAGCGCATTGGCCTCATCGCGGGCAACGGACGGTTGCCCTTCTTGTTCGCGAGCGCGGCCCGGGAGCAGGGGCTGGAGGTCGTGGCCGTGGCCCACCGGGGCGAGGCGGAGCCCTCGCTCGAGTCCGAGGTCTCCGAGCTGACCTGGGTGCGGCTGGGGCAGGTGGACCGGATCGTCCGCGCCTTCCGCAAGGGAGGGGTGAAGCGGGCGGCCATGGCCGGAGGCATCGGCCGGGTGCGCGCGCTGACGGAGGCCCGGCCAGATCTGGGCGCGTTGCGCATCATCTCGCGCTTGCGCAGCTTCCGGGACGACGCCCTGCTGCGCGCGGTGGCGGACTACTTCGAGTCGCACGGCATCACCATCGTGGCGCCCACGGACTGGCTGGCGCAGGCGCTGTGCCCGGAGGGGCACCTGGCGGGGCCTCGGCTGAACGCGGCGCAGGAGAAGGACGTGGTGCTGGGGCGGGAGGTGGCCATGCTGCTGGGCCAGGCGGACGTGGGCCAGACGGTGGTGGTGCACAACGGCCACGTGCTGGCGCTGGAGGCGGTGGAGGGCACGGACGAGGCCATCCGCCGGGGCGGCAAGTACGGTGGCGCGGGAGCCGTTATCGTGAAGCGCTGCAAGCCGGGGCAGGATCTGCGGTTCGATCTCCCGGCGGTGGGCCCGCGCACCCTGGAGGTCATGCAGGAGGTGGGGGCGAAGGTGTTGGCCCTGGAAGCGGGCAAGACGGTGCTGCTGGACGCGCCGGAGCTCTTCCGGGGAGCGGACAAGGCGGGCATCACGCTCGTCGGAGTCCCCTGAGCCACCGCTCTTCCTGCATACACATCCTCGCCCATTTCCCCTCGCCCTCCGGGAGAGGGACGGGGTGAGGGTGCCACGATTCCCTGGTTGCCCCCCGTGCCTGCTCCCTCTCCCTCTGGGAGAGGGCTGGGGTGAGGGTCGTCAAGCTCCACGCCTGTGTGGAATGCTCGCCTCCCAAGGGCCTGTTCCGAACACTATTCCGGGGCCAGGCCCGGCTTCGCGTTGCAACGAGCCACGAGCCCCGGCCAGGGTTGGCCTCGCCCCGGAGGTCGCCACCACGCATGAACACCCGTCTCTTGCTGCTGTGCCTCACCTTGTCCCCCCTGTGCGCGCTCGCGGACGCGGTGCGCGTGTCGTTGCAGCCCCGGGCCGCGGAGGGCAAGGGGCTGCCGGAGCTGCGGGTGCACATCGAGGAGCCCATCGCCGGCTTCGAGTTGAAGCTCGAGCGCGGTGACGGGAAGCAGGTGCGGGTGAAGGGCGGGGGCAAGCCGGGCGTGACGCGTGCCCTCCCGCTCGAGCAGCCAGAGGGCCGCTTCCACTACGAGGGGGAACTGGTGGTGCGCTTCCCGGATGCGGAGGAGGCCAGCATCCCCCTGTCCTTCGACACGGAGCTGCTGGGGCCACTCCAGCTGACGGTGGTTCCGGAGGACGTGGACGTAGAGGGGCGCACGCTGCGCTTCACCCTGTCCCGGCCCGCGTCGCGCGCGCAGGTGACGGTGCTGATGGACACCGGGAAGAAGGCCTTCGACGGCGAGGTTCCCTTCGACGGCGCGCCCGCGGGCAAGCCGCTGGAAGTGACGTGGCCGGCGGCGGAGGGCCGGGTGCTGCGCATCTCGCTCAAGGCCTTTGACACCTCGGAGTTCTACACGGGCGTGGACCTCTTCCCATGGCGAGTGGACATCCCGCATGAGGAGGTCAACTTCGCCTCGGGCCGCGCGGACGTGCCGGCGGCGGAGCGGCGGAAGCTGGACTCGAGCCATGCCCTCATCGCCGACGCGGTGACGCGTTACGGCCGTTTCGCGGAGCTGCGCCTCTACATCCTCGGGCACACCGACACGGTGGGGGACTCAGACTCCAACCGGAAGCTGTCCCTGGAGCGGGCTCGGAGCATCGCGGCGTACCTGCGCAAGCGGGGCCTGAAGCTGCCCATCTTCTACGAGGGCCTCGGCGAGCAGTCCCCTCGAGTGGCCACGCAGGACGAGACGGACGAGGCCGCCAACCGGCGCGCCGAGTATATCCTGGCCGTGGAGCCCCCGGCCCTGGCTCCCACCCCCATCCCGCCGCAGTGGCGGAAGCTGTGATGCACCCCAAGGAGAACCGACGGATGAAGCGACTCGTGCTGCCCGCTCTGCTCGCCCTCGCCGCCACTGGCTGCATGCGCTCCCGCGCGTCTCTCATCAAGCCGGACGAGGAGGCCAGCAAGTGTGAGCTGGTCCAGACGCTGATGCGCGAGCCGGTGACGCAGCAGTTGCTCTCCGGGTTGATGGCGGATGGGCGTGAAGGGCCCTCGCAGGTGCTCGTCTTCGTGCGGCGGCCCGAGGAGTCCATGTTGGAGCGCCTCTTCGCGGGCGAAGACCCCTCGTGCGGCGGTCCCCACTACAAGGTGGTGCAGCAGATCACCACGGACGCGGTGGTGCTCTTCCTCCAGCCGCGGGTGGGCGGCTACGTCTACGACGTGCAGCGCGTGGCCCCGGACGAGCTGTCGCTGGGCGGCGAGGCCAAGGGCGCGGTGATGAAGAGCGAAGCCGGCACCTGGGTGTCCTCCAGCATCTGAGACGTCCGGACCGGCTCTTGCTTCTCGCGGAGCAGGTCCTTCCCTCCGTCCGCGATGAACTGCACCGCGATGGCCGCCAGGATGAGCCCCATCACGCGCTCGAGGATGGCCACGCCGGACTGCTTGAGCACGCGCTGCACGAAGCCGGCGGCGCGAAGCACGAAGTAGCTCGCCACGAAGGTGAGCACGATGGCCACCAGCACGGGCACGGCGGACAGCAGGTTGTCGCCGCCCCGAGCCATCAGCACCATGGCGGTGGCGATGGCGCCAGGTCCCGCCAGCAGCGGCATCGCCAGTGGCACCAGCGCCACGTCTTCCTTGCTCTCGCCTTCCGCCTGCTCGGACGGGGTGGTGCGCGTCTCCGACGGCCGGGCGCGCAACATGTCCAGCGCGGTGATGAGCAGCAGGATTCCGCCCGCTACCCGGAAGGCGCCCAGCGAGATGCCGAATACCTTGAAGATGACGCCGCCGAAGAGGGCGAAGAACACCAGCAGCGAGCACGCCACGATGCATGCGCGCCGCGCCGTCTTGCGGATCTTCTCCTCCGAGTCCCCCGACGTCATCGCCAGGAAGATGGGCACCACTCCCACCGGGTCCACCACGAAGAGGACCGCCGGGAGCGAGACGAGGAACAGGGAGAGCTGCTCGGAGATCATGCGCCCCTCTACACGGTGAGGCGCAGCTTCCACACCATCGTCAGGGCCTCGAGGAAGATCTTCCGGCTCATCTTGGACTGACCGACGCGGCGGTCCTCGAAGATGATGGGCGTCTCCCTCACCGTGAAGCCCTTCTTCAGGGTGCGGTAGGTGAGCTCGATCTGGAAGGCGTAGCCGGTGCTCTGCACGGCGTCCAGGTCGATGGACTCGAGCACCCGGCGGTTGAAGCACTTGAAGCCGCCGGTCAAATCCCTCACGTCCACGCCGAGGATGGTGCGCGCGTAGAGCGAGCCGCCGCGGCTGATGATCTTTCGGCCGGTGCCCCAGTTGACGGTGCCGCCGCCGCTCACGTAGCGCGAGCCCAGCACCAGATCCGTGCCCCCCTGCGCCATGTCCAGCATCGTGGGCAGGAAGCGCGGGTCATGGCTGAAGTCCGCGTCCATCTCGATGATGTACTGGTAGCCCGCATCGAGCGCCACGCGGAAGGCATGGAGATAGGCGCGCCCCAGGCCCTGCTTCTTCTCGCGGTGCAGGACGCGGATGCGCGGCTCCTTCGCCGCCAGCTCGTCGGCCAGCTTCCCCGTTCCATCCGGGGAGTTGTCGTCAACGACGAGGATGTCCACGCGGGGATCGGCCGCGAGCACCGCTTGGGTGATGGGCTCGAGGTTGTCCCGCTCGTTGTAGGTGGGGATGCAGACCAGCGCTGGATTCATCGCGCGGCGGGACATAGCACAGTGCCGCGCGGTGTCTGCCCTTAGACTTTTGAGGCGGGGGGGAGCAGCTCCAGCACCGACTCGGCGGCCCGGGCGGCGGCTCCATGCTGTCCGAGCCGGGTGCGCACCTCCTCCAGCCCCTGGAGCATCTCCTCGCGTGGTGTGCCTGGCACCCACAGGCGGCGGATCTCCCCGGCGATGCGCTCGGGGGTCATGTCGCCCTGGAGCAGCTCGGGAACCACCCGGCGGCCGGCGAGCAGGTTGACGAGTGCCACGTGCGCCACCTTCAGCATCATCCGGCCCACCAGGTAGGTGATGAGCGAGACGCGGTACACCACCACCAGGGGCCGCTGCATCAGCCCGGCCTCGAGGGCCGCGGTGCCCGACGCCACGATGGCCGCGTCGCTGGCGCCCACCACCTCGGGGGCTCTGCCGTCCACCAGCACGGGCTGCACACCGCTGCCCTGGAAGCGGGAGAGGATCTCCTCGCGCGGGATGGTGGGGGCCACCGGGACCACCACCTGGAGTCCGGGGCGCTCGGCCACGAGCTGCTTCGCCGCGCCCACCATGCTGGGGAGGATGCGGCGGATCTCACTCATCCGGCTGCCCGGCAGCAGGGCGAGGGTGGGCGTCTCCTCGGGCAGCCCGAGCTTCTGGCGGAAGGTGGCGGCACTGGCGGGGGAGGGCACCTGCTCGACCACGGGGCTGCCCACGTAGCGCGCGGCGACTCCGGCCTCCCGGTAGAAGTCCTCCTCGAAGGGGAGGATGCAGAGCATCCGGTCCACGAGCCTGGCGATCGTCTTCACGCGGCCTCGGCGCCAGGCCCAGATCATCGGCGAGACGTAGTAGGCGACGGGGATGCCGAGCTTCTTGAGGCGGGCGGCGAGCCGGAGGTTGAAGTCGGGGATGTCCACGAGGATGGCGCAGGCGGGGCGGCGCTCGGCGGCGGCCTGGGCCAGCCCGCCCATCACTTGGAGGATGCGCGGAATCTTGGGCAGCACCTCGGTGATGCCCATGACGTTGACCTCGTGGGCGCCGTAGAGCAGCTCCACGCCCTGGGCGGCCAGACGCGAGCCTCCCATGCCGAAGAAGGTGAGGTCTGGACGCTGGGCCTTGAGGGCGGCAACGAGCTCGGAGGCGTGGGCGTCACCGGACGCCTCGCCAGCCACGACGAGAATCTGGGGGGCAGAGGACATGAGAAGCGGCGCGCATCCTATCCGAAGCGCTGCTCAGCGTCGTTGCGCATCCTCCGCAGGGCCTTGCTCGGATGCCCAGTCACCCACGCGTCGCGCGGGCTCCATCGCAGTAGACGACGCCCCCCCGGACGCAGCAGGCTCCGGCCATGGCGCCTCCCAGCGAACCGATCATCCGGACCTTGCTTCCCTCGGAGGCGGCGGCCTTCTGGTCCCTCCGGCTCAGGGCCCTCCGGGAGCACCCCGACTGCTTTGCCTCCTCCCCCGAGGAAGAGGAGAACGTCCCCCTCGACGTGGTGCGTGCCCGGCTCGACAGCCAGTCTCCCGCGACGAACCTCGTGCTCGGGGCCTTCGTGGACGACAGGTTGGTGGGGATGACGGGCCTGCGGCGGGACTCCTTTCGCAAGGCGGCGCACAAGGCTCGCATCTGGGGCATGTACGTCACGCCGGAGGCCCAGGCTCAAGGCATCGGCAGGCGGCTGCTCGAGGTCGCCATCAACGCCAGCAGGAAGATGGGCGGTGTCGAACAGCTCCACCTCGAGGTAGTGGTGGGCAATGACCGGGCGCGGGCCCTGTACCTCTCGTTGGGTTTTCAACCCTACGGCGTGGAGAAGCGGGCGCTGCGCATCGGCGAGACGTACGTCGACGAGGAGCTGATGTTTCTCACGCTCTGAGAGGCGTGCCTGTCGTGTCGCTGAAGCGTTGCTAATGGACGCTTCCTGATTTCGTGACCCGCGGATAGAAACCTCGCTCTGGTGCGCCCGATAAAGCCCCACATGTGGGGTGGGGTACCCGATTCGTCAACTCATGGGGGGTGTCGCATGAGCCAGGAGGGTCAGGTGGCCATGCCGCGGTTCACCAAGGAGCACTGGGAGAGCGACTTCGCTCGGCGGATCTCCCTGGCGGCTCCGACCGACACCGCGCGTGGCGTGTTCTGCATGGGCCTGTTGAAGGCGCTGGAGGAGCTCGGGGACGCGGAGACGGCACAGCGCTGTCTGGAGGCCAGTGGCGAGCAGAAGTTCGTGGAGCTCTTCAACTACCCCATCGCCACCTATCTCCGGATGGTCTCCACCGCGATGCATCTGCTGGCGGAGAAGTACGGGACCATCGAGGAGGCGTTGCGGCGGATCGGCCGGAGGGCGGCGGCGGACTTCCGGGAGTCCTCGGCGGGTCGGGCCATGGGGGTGATGCACGGAGGGGATGCACGGCGCCTGCTGGACTGCTTGCCCGTGGTGTACCGGGTCTCGTTGAGCTTCGGCATGTACGAGCTGTCGTGGGTGGCGCCGGCGCATGCCCGCTTCCGGGTGAAGCGCACCTTCATTCCCTACCCGTTCCACGAGGGCGTGCTGCTGGAGCTGCTTGAGAAGGTGCAGGCCTACCGCGCGAGGGTGCGCGGCCAGCAGACGGATGTGCTCGACAGCGAGTACGAGATCTCCTGGGGGTGAGGGCCGCCGTCACGGGCCGGGCTTCGCGTCCAGTGCGAGCACCATGCAGACTCGGCTCGCGGGAGGGAGGCCGGCTTGGGTCTCGTGCTCGCGGATGCCGCGCAGCTCGGGGCCCACCTCGTCGTCGCTCATGATGCGGAAGCCCCAGCGCTCGTAGTTGGGCGCATTCCAGGGCACGTCTCGGAAGGTGGTGAGGAGCATTGCTGGGTAACCTCGCTCACGGGCCTGGCGCTTCAGCACCTCGAAAAGGGCTCGGCCCAGACCCTGGCGCGCATGGGCCGGGTGCACGTCGATCTCCGCGAGGTACGCCATGCCATCCACCTCCTTGCAGAGCGCGAAGGCCGCGAGGTCTCCTTCCGCGGAGGCGGCCACCCAGACGCCTCCCTGCCGCTGGTACTCCTGGAGTTGCTCGAGCGTCTGCTCTGGCAGTTGGGCGGCGAAGGGCTGCGCGGACTGGAGGAACTGCTGCGCCGCGAGGTGCTCGATCTCCGGCAGTACTGCCAGCTCCTCGAACTGGGCTCGCCGCAGGGTGTATCCGCGCCAGGGGGTGGCCTCTGTCTGCATCTCACGCTCCGAGTTCAGTCGCTTAGCTCCCGAGCCTTCGTACTCGGGAGCGGTGCGTTCTTTAAGCTGCTTCAGCGGGACGCTCTCCGCGCGCGGCGCGCCGTTGGATCTCCTGGTTGTCGGATCTCTCCTGAGCCATCACCGCTTTCACGGAGCCCGCACTCCTGCATGATGGACGGCCCGCGCGGTGCTCTCCCTGAACTCTTTCACTCTGGGAGCGTTCGTTCCCACCCTGGGCAACCGGCCAGGCGATTCCATTCGGAGAGAGGGAGAAATCCACGAGCGGGGGAGCGTGGATACCCACTGATGCGCGCGGGCCGAATGTGTACACTCGGCGGCCCTTGAAGACGCTTCTTCTGGCCGAGAGCCATCCGCCCACTCTGGAGCACCTGACCGGGGTGCTGTCTCAAGCTGGCTACACCGTGCGAGCGGTGAGCGATCCCGGTTCGGCGATGGAGCACTTCGTCGCCGACAACCCGGACCTGGTGGTGGTGTCCGTGGATATGCCGCGCCTGGAGGGCGCGCACGTGGGCCACCTCATCCGCAACCACAGTCAGGGGGCGCGCGTGCCCATCGTGGCCATCGACAAGGGCCACCTGGGACGGGCGCGCGGGGTGGCCTCGGTGCTGGACTTGAAGGTGAACGCCTACGTGGCGGATCCCCTCAAGCCGGGCGAGCTGGTAGGCAAGCTGCAGTCCTTGGCGAGCGTGGCGGCACAGCCCGGGGCGCCGCTCAAGGGTGTGCGGGCGTTGCTGGCGCGTCCAGCGGTGATCAGCGGCGAGCTCAAGGGCTTCCCGTTGCCGGCGCTGCTGGTGTCGCTGCACCGATTGGGCCGCGACGGCGTGCTGGTGGTGGCGTACAGGGATTTGACGCGGCGGGTGTTCTTCGCCCGAGGCGGCGCGGTGAACTACGACTCCAGCGCGCGGCAGGACGCGCTGCCCAGCTACCTGCTGCAGCGTCAGGTGGTGACCGAGGTGCAGGCGGAGCGAGTGGTGCAGGCGCTGGGCTCGGGGCTGCGCATTGGCGCGGCGCTGGCAGATGCGGGAGTCGAGGCCGCGGGCGAGGAGCTGCTGCAACTGCTGCGCGACTACACGACGGACCGGCTGGCCCAGGTCATCGGCATGCGTGAGGGCCGCTACGCCTTCTACGCGGGCGACGAGTTCCAGGCCGAGGTGGCCACGGTGGAGACGCCGGCGCTGGCGCCGATCCTCGATGGGGCGCGGCGGGCCATTCCGCTCAAGGTGATGGCTGCACCGCTGCGCTCGCACCAGGCGGAGTTCCCGGTGCGCACGCCCGAGTTCGGCAAGGACCTGGGCGCGCTGGGGCTGAACACGGAGGACCTGAAGATCGCCATGCAGGTGAACGGGCGCATCGCGCTGCGGGAGCTGCTGGCGCACGGGCGAGGAGATCTCCGGCGCGGGTACTCGCTGCTGTGGTTCCTCAAGCTGGCGGGCTGCATGAGCTTCTCGTCCACGCCGGTGGCGACGGGTCCCGGCGAGGTGGTGGCGGTGCCGGAGTCCATCGCCCCGCGCAAGCGCAAGCCGCTGCCGACGGAGACAGAGGCCAGCCTGCGGGATGGCGCGGTGAAGATCATCACCGGCAGCTACTTCCGTTGCCTCGGGCTGGACATCGCCGCGGACAGCGAGGCGGTGGAGCGCGCCTACCACGAGCTCGCCACGCACTTTCATCCAGACAGCTACGCCGAGTACGACACCTCGGAGATGAAGGATCTACTGGACTCGGTGCAGGAGAAGCTCTCGGCGGCGTACCGGGTGCTGTCGGTGGAGGAGAAGCGCAAGGCGTACCTGCAGTACCTGATGTCGCGCATGGACGTGGGGCGGGCCACCACGGTGAACGTGGACGCGGAGATCATCCTGCGGCGCGGGGAGGCGGCGCTGAAGCGCAAGCAGTACCGCTCGGCGCTCATCCACTTCGAGGAGGTGGTGACGCTCAACCCGCAGGAGCCCGAGTACTACTCGTACCTGGCGTGGGCCACGTTCCTGGCCGGCACGGGGCCGAAGGAGGACCGGGCGAAGGCGGCGCAGAAGGTGTTGCGCAAGGCGCTCTCGCTCAACCCGTACCTGGAGCGGGCGCTGATCATCTCGGCCATCATCGACAGCGAGATGGAGGACGCGTCCGTGGCGCGCAAGAAGCTGTTGAAGGTGCTCGAGCTCAATCCCAATGCCCAGCTCGCCAAGGCCGCGCTGCGCAAGGTGGGCCGGTGATTCCGTGATGCGGAAGGTGTTGTGGAGGTTGCTGGGGTACGCCCGGCCGCACGTGGGCGTGCTGGTGGCGGCCTTCGCGTGCATGGCGCTGGTGGGGCTGGCCACGGGGGCGTACGCGTACCTGATGGGGCCGGCGCTGCGCTTCCTGCTGTCGGGGGGCGCGGAGGGCTTTGGTGGCGCGCAGCAGGTGCCATGGCTGTCGAGCCTCCCTCGCGAGTCCGTGCTCTGGGGCTTCCCGGTGGTGGTGCTGACGGTGGGGGTGGTGAAGGGCGTGGGGTACCTCGGGCAGTTCTATTGCATGGGCCTCTTCGCCCAGCAGGTGGTGGCGGACCTGCGGCGGGAGCTCTTCGTCCGCCTCACCGCGCTGTCGCCCGCGCAGCTCGCGCGCGAGCGGATGGGAGATCTGCTCAGCCGTTTCTCCGCGGACGTGCAGGCGGTGGAGCAGGCGGCCATGTACACGGTGGGCTCGTACCTGCGGGACTCGCTGCAGATCGTCGTGCTGGCGGGCGTGGCGCTGTCCATCAGTCCTCTGATGGGCGGGTTGATGCTGTGCGTGCTGCCGCTGGCGGCGCTGCCGGCCTCGAAGCTGACGCGCAAGGCGCTGAAGGGCACGCGCGAGGGCCAGGTACAGCTCGGCCACCTCTCGGGGCAGCTCCAGGAGGGGCTGGGGGGCATGCGCACCATCCAGGCCTTCAATGGACAGGCGGCGGAGTTGGCGCGCTTTTCGACACACGCGCGGGCGCACGAGGAGGCGCTGGTGCGGGCCGCCTGGGCGCGAGGCGGAGTGCCCGGGGTGATGGAGGTCCTGGCGGCCGCGGCGCTGGCGGGTGCTCTGGCCTATGCGGCGGCCACCCACGCGATGGAGCCCGAGTCCCTGCTGTCCTTCCTCACCGCGGTGGTGCTCGTGTACCAGCCGGTGAAGGACCTGGGCCGGGTGACGCAGTTCGCGATGCAGGCGGGCGCGGCGGGTGAGCGGCTCTTCTCGCTGCTGGACCTGCGCCACCCGGTGGAGGACGTGCCGGGGGCTCTCGAGGCACCGGCGCTGAGACAGGGCATCCGGGTGGAGGGCGTGCGCTTCTTCTACGGGGAGCGGCGGGCGCTGGACGGGCTGACGCTGGAGCTACCGGTGGGCAAGGTGGTGGCGTTGGTGGGGCCGAGCGGCGGAGGGAAGAGCACACTCACGAGCCTGCTGCTGCGCTTCGAGCGCCCTCAGGAGGGCCACCTCTTCTTCGACGGGGTGGACGTGGACGGCTACACGGCTGCGAGTGTGCGGGCGAAGTTCGCGCTGGTGACGCAGGAGCCGTTGCTCTTCTCGGGCAGCGTGCTGGACAACCTGCGCTACGCGCGGCCGGACGCCACGCGTGAGGAAGTAGAGGCGGCGGCGCGGGTGGCGAACGCGGACGGCTTCATCCGGGCGCTGCCCGAGGGTTACGACACGCGGGTGGGTGAGCGCGGGGCGAAGCTGAGCGGAGGCCAGCGGCAGCGGCTGTGCATCGCGCGGGCGGTGCTGTCGAAGGCGCCGGTGCTGGTGCTGGACGAGGCGACGAGCAGCCTGGATCCAGAGAGCGAGCGCGAGGTGCAGGCGGCGCTCTCTGCGGTGCTGCCGGGGAGGACGGCGCTGGTGATTGCGCACCGCCTGTCGACGGTGGTGGAGGCGGACATCATCTGCGTGGTGGAGGCGGGGCGGGTGGTGGAGCGGGGCAGCCACGCGGAGCTGCTGAAGGCGGGAGGCCGTTACGCGGCGCTCTGGGCGCTACAGACGGCGGCGCCGGAGCGGGGAGCGGCGTGAAGCCCGCGGTGGTGGTGGGCAGGCTGCTCCGGGCGTTGCTGGGGCTGGTGCTGCTGCTCCTGGGCGTGGCGGGGTTCTTCACCCTGGCCGCCTTCTACGCGGAGTACCCGGTGGTGCCGTCCCAGGCGGACGGGCCCGGATGGGTGCGAGGGGCCTTCCATGTGCACACGCTGCGCTCGGACGGGCGGGGCACGGTGGAGGAGGTGGCTGCGGCGGCGAAGGCGGCGGGCCTGCACTTCGTGGTGCTCACGGACCACAACGATCTCGCCCCTCGGGAGCCTGCCTTCGTAGACGGGGTGTTGATGGTGCCGGGCGTGGAGCTGTCCACGGCCCATGGCCACCTGGTGGCGTTCGGCCTGCAGCGCCCGCTGGAGGGCTTCCAGAAGGGGATGGACGGAGGGGCGGCCGAGGCGGCGGTGGAGAGGGCGGGTGGGGTGAGCGTGCTCGCGCACCCGGTGCAGAAGCGCAACCCCTGGCGCCACGAGGAGGCCGCGCGGCGGGCGGATGGCTTCGAGCTGTACTCGGCGGACACCTTCTTCCGAGACGCGATGAGCCGCCCGTTCAGCCGGTTGTTGCCGGCGGTGGGGGCGTCCTTTGGCAACCCCGTGCACGGGGTGATGATGCTCGTCGAGCCGGGGCCCGAGCCGATGGCGAGGCTGCTGGCGCTCGAGCGGGAGAAGCCGCGGGTGGCGCTGTGCTCGCACGACGCGCACGGGTTGCCGCGCTACGAGGACGTGTTCCGGGCGCTGGCGATGTACCTGCCGGACATGCGGAAACTCCCCGAGGACGCACGAGCCGCGGCTGACCAGGTGGTGAAGGGCCTGGCGAGTGGCGAGGCGGTCTGTGCCTTCCGGGCGTTGGGGGAGCCCGAGGGCTTCGCGCTGGAGGGAGTCAACGCGGAGCGCCGGGAGGCCCACGTGGGGGACGTGCTCACGGTGCGCCTGCCGCCGGGGGCCGGGGAAAAGGTGAGAGTCGAGGTACGAGGGGCGGGGCGGTTGAGAGCGGATGGAAGGTCGGTGGAGCTGGTGGAGGAGGGGGCGGTGCAAGTGGAAGCGTGGGTGGAAGCACCGGGGAGCTTCTTCGGGACGAAGTGGAGGCCCTGGATGGTCCCGAGCCCGGTGAAGGTCCTGCCAGCGACCAAGCTCCCCTGACCCCAGTGACACAAGCGTGCCAATTTCCCCTCTCCCCCCCGGGAGAGGGACGGGGTGAGGGTGCCCGTCCCCGAGCTCCCCACCGTGCCCCGCAAAGTGAAACGGCCGCCCCCGTGAGAACGGGAGCGGCCGTCGAATCACTACTGCGCCATCAACTCAGTTGTAGTCAGCGCGCAGCGAGAGGTTCTGGTAGCCGCCCTTGGCTCCGAAGATCTTGATGTAGTAGTTGCCCGGGCGAGCGTTGTTGAGGTTGCAGTTCTCGGAGTTGTGCTCCTTGACCTCGCGGCAGTCGTACTCGAAGTGGCTGGGCGCCGAGCCGTGCTGCACGTAGAGGTCCGCGTTGCCCTCGCCGCCGAAGATGCGCACGTGGATGTTGCGGTGGCTGCCGTTGGCGGAGGCGGGAACCTCGAGCTTGTACACCTGGTCAGAGCCGGCCACGCCGGAGAGGCCGTCGAGCTGCACGCCCTTCTCGACCGGGATGTAGCCACCCTTCCAGGTGACCGACAGCGTCACGCCGGTGTAGGCGCTGAAGCCGTTGAGCATGACGTACCAGGTGCCCTGGGACGGAGCGGCGAAGAGGCAGCTCTCCGCGTTGCCGGACTTGTAGGGGCGGCAGTCGTACTGGGTGGTGGTGGGCGCGTTGGCGAAGCGCACGTACAGGTCCGCGTCACCCGTGCCACCGGCGATGCTGACGTTCAGGTCGGTCGCACCCTCGGGCACCTTGAAGCTGTAGTACACCTTGGAGCCCTTGGCGCCAGCGATGTCGGAGATCGGGGTGTTCTTCTCGATCGGGGTGTTGACCGGCGGAGGCACGGGCACGCCCACGCCCACGGCCTTCCAGGCGTTGGTGACGGACGCGATGGTGGCCGCGTCGTAGCCCAGCTGCTGAGCAGCCTGCTCGGTGGCCACCTTGGCCTGCTCGAACGTGGTGCTCGGCGTCATGAGGTCGGCGTTGGCCTTGTAGAAGATGCGCGAGGCCTTCTCGATGCCGATGCCGGCCACCACCTGGGTGGTCTTGCCCTTCGGGTGGGTACCGCCCTGGCTCAGCATGTAGAAGGCCAGGTTGGAGATACCGGAGCTGTAGTGCACGTCCACGCCCGAGGCGTAGTCCGGGTAGTAGTCCAGGGAGTCGCCGTCCTGGGTGGGGTTGGCCATGTAGCGCAGGGCGTCGCCCGGGGTGGCCGGCGTCCACACGTCGTCACCGATGAGCCAGGTGCGCGCGCTGACGACCTTGCCGTCGCCGTACCACTCGCACACGGCGCCGAAGATGTCGGACATGGACTCGTTGAGGCCGCCGGACTCACCCGAGTAGATGAGGTCCGACTCGTTGTCCGTCACGGCGTGGGTCAGCTCGTGGGCGGTCACGTCCAGCGAGTTGGCCAGGTTGGAGGCGGTGACGTTGTCGCCGTCGCCGTACACCATCTGGGTGCCGTCCCAGAAGGCGTTCACGTACTTGACGCGGTGGTGCACGGTGCTGATGAGCGTGGCGCCCGCGTTGTTGATGGAGTCGCGGCCGTACAGGCTCTGGTAGCAGTTGTAGACGGTGCCCAGGTGGTCGTAGTTGGTGTTGACCACAGCGTCGGCCACGGGGGCGTCGCCCTCGGAGCGGGTCAGGGTGCCGGGCAGGGTGGACAGCGTCTTGCCGTCGTACAGCTTGCGGTTCAGGCCGGTGTGCACGTGGGGGATGCGCAGCAGGACGGAGCCGTCGGCGGCGTTCACCAGCACCGAGTCGTCCACGGGGGTACCGTCGGCCTGCTCACCGGTCTGGCGAACCTCGTACACCAGCTCCAGCTTCTCGCCGTTGCGGTAGTAGAAGAGCTCCGGGGAGCCCGCGAGGCGGGACCCCTGGGGAGCCTCGCGGTCCTGCTCCGCCGCGCTCATGGCGGCCTCGGGGGCCACGGTGGCCTTGTCCGGGCCCACCAGGTCGCCGCGGACGTTGGTGTTGGCCGCGATGATCTTCCCGCCGCGCGCGTGCAGGCGCAGCTCGCCGCCGTAGATGGCCCGGCCGTTGTGGCTCACCGCATAGCGGTAGTGGGTGTCACCCTGGGCGTCCGCGTAGGCGCGCTTGAGGGTCAGGTTGCTCGCGTCCAGCTTGAACTGGGGCGCGATGCCCGCCAGCACGGGGCTCAGGTCCGCGGTGAGCGCCGCCTCGGGGGAGGACAGCTCGGGCAGGTTGCCCAGGTCACCGGTGATGAAGCGGGCAGTGCCCGTCGAGTCAGCGTCAACCACAGTGTTGCCGAGTGCGGACGCTAGCGTCCTGACCGCCCCGGGCTTGTTGTTGTCGGTCGTGTTGCCTTCGGTGCAGGCGCCCATCATCAACGACAGGGCCGCTACTCCCATCACTCCACGGATGCGAATTGCCACTGTGCTGCCTCCTGATCCCTGTGCCTCAAGGACGGAAAATACTGTGCACGATGAGTCCAACGATTTCAAGGATTACTGACAAATTCCATCTTTCCTGTCTTAACAAATTTCAAGAAACGTAGAGTATCGAAGGTTTCGACGGGAAGTCGGGGAGGGTGGATGTGTGCTGTCGGGAGGTGCGGCATCTGGTAGAGGGACGCGGCCCCGGCTGCCATGCGACTGCTCTACGTCCTCGCCAGTTATCTGCTGTTCGCCGTGCTGTTCCCGGTGTTGTCGCTGCACCGCAAGACGCGGCACGGGCTGCGACAGCGGCTGGGCTTCTACGCGGAGGGAGAGCTGCCGGCGCGAGGGCCTGGGCCGACCATCTGGATGCACGGGGCGAGTGCGGGAGACTTGCTGGCGCTCTCGCCGATGTTCGGCCTATTGAGGGCGCGCTTTCCGGGGTGCCGCATCGTGCTCTCCACGATGACGAACTCGGGCTACATGATGGGGCGCGAGCGCCTGGCGAAGCAGGTGGACGGGGTGGTGTACGCGCCGTACGACCTGTGGGGCGCGACGCGGCGGGCGGTGAAGGCCATTGGGCCGGACCTGCTGGTGCTCGAGTACACGGAGATCTGGCCCAACCTCATCCGAGCGGCGAGCTGTGCGGGGGGACGGGTGGTGCTGACGAACGGGCGCTTCTCTCCGGCGCACCAGGGGAAGTACCGGGTGTTGTTTGGGCTGATCGGCAACCCGCTGAGGGACATGGAGCTGTTCCTCATGCGGGGCGAGGACGAGGCGGAGCGGGTGTTGGGGCTGGGGGCGCCGAGCGAGCGGGTGTTCGTGACGGGGAACACGAAGTTCGACGCGTTGGCGGTGGCGGACGTGGGGCAGGAGGACGAGGCTCTGCGGAGCGCGCTTGGGCTGAAGGCGGGGGAGCGGGTGTGGATTGCCGGCAGCACGCACGAGGGTGAGGAGGAGCACCTGCTGACGGTGTATCGGCGGTTGCTGGAGGCGCACGCGGACCTGCGGCTGGTGATCGCGCCGAGGTACATCGAGCGAGCGGGGCGGATTGCCGGGCTGGTGAGGGATGCGGGGCTGAGCGTGGGGTTGCGCTCGAAGGGGAACGAGGGGGGAGGGCGGGTGGTGGTGCTGGATACGATTGGCGAGCTGTCGAGGGCGTACCGGCTGGCGACGCTGGTGTTCGTAGGCGGGTCGTTCACGAAGAGAGGGGGCCAGAACATTCTGGAGCCGGCGGGGCAGGGGAAGCCGGTGCTGTTCGGGCCGCACATGGAGAACTTCCGGGACAGCGTGCAGGTGTTGGTGGGGAGGGGAGGCCTCCAGGTGAAGGATGGGGAGCAGCTGTACCGGGTGATGTCGGAGCTGTTGGCGAAGCCGGAGA
Organism: Archangium lansingense; assembly: GCF_026626635.1. Lineage (GTDB taxonomy): Bacteria > Myxococcota > Myxococcia > Myxococcales > Myxococcaceae > Archangium > Archangium lansingense. The sequence goes on along the minus strand of NZ_JAPNKA010000001.1, from coordinate 8,919,324 downwards.
CGGTGGGGGCGCTGGGGGAGCTGGCGAGGGCGACGGTGAGACAGATTTCTGGAGCGAGTCAGCGCAACGTGGAGCACATGGCGAACGCGTTGGCGAAGCCCCGCTCCAATTTCCCCTCTCCCACCGGGAGAGGGACGGTGTGAGGGTGCCCGTCACCGTGTGGGCCGCCGTAACCGCGAACCCGTCCCCCCACTCGAGCAAGGATCGAGACTGGCGATGAAAATCCTGCACCTGCTCGCGAGCCCGTTCTGGAGTGGGCCCGCGGAGAACGTGGCGTTGCTGGCGTTGGCGCAGCGCGAGGCGGGGCACGAGGTGACGGTGGCGGTGGATCGCCGGCGGACGGAGGTGGCGTCGGAGGAGCCAGCGGTGCCGCGATTCGAGGCGTTGGGGCTGCTGGACGAGGGAGGGCTGGAGCTATCGGTGAAGTCGAGGCCGTGGAAGGTGTGGAGTGACACGAGGCGGCTGAGGGCGAGGAGCGTGGACGTGGTGCACGCGCACTTCACGCACGATCACCTGGTAGCGAGGTGGGGGAGGCCGAGGGGGGCGGTGTTGATCCGGTCGGTGCATGCGTCGAGGTCGCTGAGGGCCTCGTTGCCGCACGCGGACGCGTACACGGTGCCGTCGTCGTCGCTCATCACGAGATTGGTCGGGAGGCGGGTTCGGGTGCTGCCGCCGCTGGTGGATCCCATGTTCCGGCCCGCGGAGGAGCGCGAGGCACTGAGGAAGGAAATGGGGCTCACGGGCGCGCCGCTGGTGGGGATGGTGTCCACCTTCCAGGCCTCGAGGAGACACGCTTTGGGAGTGGAGGCCTTCGCGAGACTGCGCCAGAAGAACGCGGGAGCGCGGCTGGTGTTGGTGGGAGACGGAGGGCTGGTGGAGCCGGTGCGCGAGCAGGTGCGCGGGTTGGGGCTGGAGGAGGGGGTGACGTTCGCGGGGTACCAGCAGGGCGAGGCGTTTGCGCGCTGGCTGAGGGCGTTGGACGAAGTATGGGTGTTGGGGTTGGGGAACGACTGGAGCGCGAGGGCGGCGGCGCAGGCGAGGGCGAGTGGGGTGCGGGTGGTGGCGGTGGAAGAGGGCAACCTGCCGTCGCTGGCGGACGCGCTGGTGGAGGAGCTGACGCCCGAGGCGGTGGTGGCGGCGTCGGAGTCGGGAGCGGGGGCGAGGGTGGCGCACCCGAGCAACGCGAGGATCGCCGCGGACGTGATCGCGCTGTACGAACAGGCGAGGGCGGAGCGGTGAGCGCCGGGGCTCCGAGACAGGCCGCGCCGACGGCGATCGAGCGGGTGTTCTACCCGGAGAGGCCGGAGCCGTGGAGTCGGAGGGCGATGCTGGCGCCGCTGGGGGTGCTGGCGTGGGGTTACGGGGCGGGGGTGCGGCTGAGGGGAGCGCTCTACGACGCGGGCGTGCTGCGAGGCGAGCGGGTGGAGGGGCTGCGGGTGGTCTCGGTGGGCAACCTGAACGTGGGAGGGACGGGGAAGACGCCGGCGGTGCTGTACCTGGCGGAGCTGCTGGTGCGGGAGGGGAAGCGGGTGGGGATCCTGACGCGAGGGTATGGGCGGGGCTCGAAGGAGCCGCTGACGTTCACGGGAGCGGGGCCGCTGCCATCCGTGGAGGAGGCGGGGGACGAGCCGTTGCTGCTGGCGCGCCGGTGTCCGGAGGCGAGGCTGCTGGTGGGGGCGGATCGGCGGACGCTGGCGCGCCGGGCGAGGGACGCGTTCGGGTTGGAGGTGGTGCTGCTCGACGATGGCTTTCAGCACCGGCGGTTGGCGAGGGACGAGGACGTGGTGGTGGTGGACGAGGCGGTGGGCTTTGGAAATGGACGGATGCTGCCGCGAGGCCCGCTGCGCGAGCCGCTCTCGGGACTGAGTCGGGCGACGCTCTTCTGGGTGCGAGCCGCGGCGGAGCCCGTGCGGGAGTTGCCGCCGCTACCGGCCCCGTGCGTGCGGACGCGCTACCGGCCCACGGCCTGGGTGGATCCAGCGGGGAAGCTCCACCCGCCCGAGGCGCTGAGGGGACAACCGGTGCTGGCGTTGGCGGGGCTTGCTCGGCCGGGGGGCTTCCTGAAGACGCTGGGGGAGTTGGGGGCGGACGTCCGGGGGACGGCCTTGTTTCCAGATCACCATCGCTTCAGCGAGCGGGAACTCCACGAGGTGAGTCGCCGAGCGGCGGGCCTGGGCGCGCGAGTGGTGACGACGGAGAAGGATTGGGTGCGGCTGCCTGGGGGCTTCGAGACGTGGACGGTGCGGCTGGGGGTGGAGGTGCTCGAGGGGGAGTTGCACCTCCGGCGGGCGCTCGGGCTCGGGTAGGAAAAGGTCGGCTTGTGGAAGGGGAATTGCTGTGGGACAACGCGCCGCCATGGCTGCCGTCCTGCCCGCTCGAGTCAATGCTCCCCCTCTGGTCCAATTCGCGTTGGGTTTCGCGCGCCGGAGGGTGCTGCTGGTGGGGGACCTGGTCGCGGACCACTACATCTACGGCCAGACGGACCGGGTGAGCCGAGAGGCTCCGGTGCTGATCGTCCGCCACGAGTCCTCGGAGGTGAAGCTGGGGGGAGGGGCGAACGTGGCGGCGAACGTGCGTTCGTTGTCGGGGCAGGTGACGGCGGTGGGGCTGCTGGGCGTGGACGAGATGGGGAGGGCGCTGAGGAAGCTGTTCGACGAGGCGGGAATCGAGCTGAGCGCGGTGAGTGCGAAGGGCGTGGAGACGGAGACGAAGACGCGCATCCTGGCGGGAGGGGTGAACACGACGCGGCAGCAGATGTTGAGGCTGGATCGGGGGCAGCGGGGTCCGTTGCCGCCGAAGCTGAGAAGGGCGCTGGTGAAGCGGGTGGAGGAGGCGGCGAAGGACGCGGACTCGCTGGTGGTGTCGGACTATGGCGCGGGGGTGGTGGGGGAGGAGATGAGGGCGGCGTTGCGCAAGCTGGCGGCGGACGGGCTGCCAGTGTGCGTGGACAGCCGCTACAGCCTGTCGGCGTTCACCGGGGTGACGGTGTGCAAGCCCAACGAGCCGGAGCTGCAGGCCCTGGTGGGGAGGCCGTTGAGGACGGAGGCGGAGCTCTTGGAGGCGGGGCACGAGGTGGTGCGCCGGCTGAAGTGCCAGGCGCTGTTGGTGACGAGGGGCCGGCACGGGATGGCGCTCTTCGATGCGAAGGGCGGATTGGATCTGATTCCGGTGCATGGGGCGAAGGAGGCGGTGGACGTGACGGGGGCGGGGGACACGGTGATCGCGGCCTTTTCGCTGGGGCTGGCGGCGGGGGGGAGCTTTGGGGACGCAGCGAGGCTGGCGAACGTGGCGGGGGCGCTGGCGGTGCAGAAGCCTGGGACGGCGACGGTGGCGAGGGACGAGCTGTTGGGCGAGCTGAGGAGTGCGCGGTGAGCACGTTGAGCAAGGTGCAGAGGTTGGCGGAGGTGGTGGAGCAGCGTGAGCGCTGGAGGGCGGAGGGGAAGACGGTGGCGCTGGCCAACGGGATCTTCGATCTGATCCACGTAGGGCACGTGCGCTATCTCGAGGGGGCGAAGGAGCTAGCGGACTGCCTGGTGGTGGCGGTGAACTCGGACGCGTCGACGAGGGCGTACAAGGGGCCTGGGAGGCCGCACATTCCCGAGGGGGAGAGGGCGGAGATGGTGGCAGCGCTGGCGTGTACGGATCGTGTGCTGGTGTTCGACGAGCCGAACGTGCGGAACATCATTCGGGCGTTGAAGCCGGACGTGCACGTGAAGGGGACGGACTACACGCCGGACACGATTCCCGAGGGGGATGAGGTGAGGGCCTACGGAGGCCGGGTGGCGGTGGCGGGGGATCCGAAGAATCACAGCACGACGGAGCTCGCGAAGCGGCTGCAGGCGGAGCGAGAGTCGAAGTAGGGGCGAGTCGAATGAGCCTTCCGGAGTGGCTGCTCTCAACATTGGCGTGCCCCCGGTGCAAGGGCGAGCTCACCCCTCTCCTCCCAACAACCCTCCCTCTCCCACAGGGAGAGGGTCGGGGTGAGGGTATCCGTCCCCCGAGCTCCAACCCAGGGAGCACCACTCCGGCCGAGCTCTACTGCCCGACCTGTAGCCTCGCGTACCCGATCCGTAACGGAGTCCCGGAGCTCCTACCCGAAGCCTCCCGGCCATACACCCGCGGCTCAGGGAGCTGAACCGCGGACCTGGCTCCCCTCGGCGAAGGCGCGAACGACCTCGAAGACGCGAGCCGGGAGGTCACCACCGGAGTCGACGACGGGGGTGAGGTCGACCATGCGGTGAGGCGGGAGGGGGTGACCCCAGCGGTCCATGTCCATGCGGAGGAAGAGTCCGAGGGTGGGGGCGCCGACGGCGACGGACAGGTGCATGGGGCCGGTGTTGTTGCAGACGGTGAGCCCGGCGGAGCGCATGAGGGCAGCCAGCTCGTCGATATTGGTAGGAGGGGCGAGCTGGGAGCCGGGGGCGGAGGCGACGACGGAGCGGGCGAGCTCCTCCTCACCGGGGCCCCAGGTGACGATGGGGGTGCGGCCGGAGGCGATCAACGCCTGGGCGGCAGCGGCGAAGGCCTCGGGAGGAATGCGTCGCCAGCCGAGTCTCCCACCGGGATTGACCACGGCACGGGGCGAGCCGGAGCCGGCCTCGAGCCATGAGCGGAACGCCTCGCTGACCTGGGGAGTGCGGAAGGACATCGACTCTCGGGGCGAGCCGGGGACGAGGGGGGAGAGCAGGTGTACGCGTTGGAGCACCTCGCGGCTCGTATCGGTGCGGGCGGGGACGGAGAGCGAGTGGAGGTAGCGGACGGGCCACTGGTGGGGGCCGATGACGAGGGCGCGAGGTCCCACGAGCCGGGAGATGAGGGCGGACGTAACAGAGGGAGTGGACCAGTTGGAGCAGTCCACGACGACGTCATAGTGCTCGCGGCGCAGGGCGCGGATGCCGGGGGCGAGGGCTCCGAGCCAGAGGAGGCGCCGGTCGAAGGGGATGATGCGATCAGCCTCGGGGTGGCCGGCGAGGACGCGGGCGACCTTGGAGTGGACGAGGACATGGACCTCAGGGGGGTGGTGAGCCGCCTTGAGGGTGGTGAGCAGGGGGGTGGTGAGCAGGGCCTCACCCACCCGGTTGTCGATACGGACGAGGAGGATTCGCCGGGGGGAGGGGAGGGGGGTTCCAGGCTTCCGCCGCCGGCCGGGACGCCAGAGGAGGGCGGAAGCCACCAGAGCGAGTGCCAGCTTCGCCCACAACTCGAGCCGCTTGTGCCAGACCATCGGGGGGCGGACCATAGCAGAGAGGATCCGCGCAGGTGGCTTGACCTGATGGCCGGAAGCGCCTAGCAAGCCGCCACAATGCTGAAGAGCATGACTGGATTCGGAGCTGGGCGCGCGCGGGTGCGTGACGAGGAGTTTTCCGTCGAGCTGCGCTCGCTCAACCACAAATTCTGCGAGGTCAAGGCGAGGCTGCCGCGGGAGTTGGCGGCGCTGGAGCCGGCGCTGGTGAAGCAGGTGAAGGACCGACTTGCCCGCGGCGCGGTGGAGGTCTTCATCAAGAGGCAGACGGCGACGGCGGCCGGAACGGTGCCGGTGGTGGACGTGGCGTTGGCGCGGGAGTACTCGCGGGCCTTCCGCCAGGTAGCCGAGGCGCTCGGGATGATGGCCGAGGTCTCCTGGACCCATGTCTCCAACCAGCCGGGCGTGATGCGGCTGGAGGAGCGGGGGATGGATGTAGAGGCAGCTACGCAGGCGGTGCAGGAGGCGCTGACCCAGGCGCTTGGGGCTCTGGAGCAGATGCGCCAGGTGGAGGGCGAGGCCATCCGTGTGGACCTGGAGACCCGGCTTGGGCTCATCGAGCGGTGGAGCAAGGAGGTGGCCCAGCTGGCTCCGAGGTCGGTGGAGGAGTACCGCCAGCGGCTGGCCGAGCGCGTGGCCGAGCTGGCGCGAGGCATCTCCGTGGACGAGCAGCGGCTTGCTCAGGAGGTGGCCGTCTTCGCCGAGCGGACGGACATTGCCGAGGAGATGACGCGGCTGGCCAGCCATCTCGAGCAGTTCCGCCAGATGATGGCGGGGAGCGAGCCATCGGGCCGCCGCATGGACTTCCTTGTCCAGGAGATGCACCGCGAGGTGAACACCACGGGCTCGAAGAGCCAGCACGCGGAGATCTCCTCGCGCGTGGTGTCGATGAAGGCAGAAGTCGAGCGCATCCGCGAACAGGTTCAGAACGTCGAATGAACGAGCCCACTCATCTCCAGCCTGGTCTTCTGCTCGTCCTCTCCGCACCCTCAGGGACAGGGAAGACCACCCTGGCGCGCCGCCTGCTTGCCGAGCTACCAGACGCTATCTTCTCTGTCAGCGTGACCACCCGGAAGCCCCGAGGACGGGAGCAGGACGGAGTGGACTACCACTTCGTGGATGTCGCCGCTTTCCAGGATCGCATTGAGCGGGGCGAGTTCGTCGAGTGGGCTGAGGTCTACGGGCACTTCTACGGCAGCTCCCAGGCGGTGGTGGACGAGGCGCGAGCCCGGAAGGGCGTGGCCATCTTCGACATCGATGTGCAGGGCGGACTGGCGATCAAGCGCAAGCAGCCCGACACGGTGCTCGTCTTCGTCGTTCCTCCTGGGATGGATGAGCTCGAGCGCCGGCTACGCGATCGCGGGACGGACGCGGAAGAGACCATCCGCCGCCGGATGCTGGCCGCCCGCTCGGAGATCGAGCGGGGAGTCGCCTCATACGACTACATCATTGTGAATGACGACTTTGATCGCGCCTATCGAGACCTGCACGCGGTGGTCATCGCCGAGCGCAGCCGGCGAGGGCGGGCAGATCTCTCGAAGCTGAAGTTGGAGAAGCCCGCGCCCTGAGCTGTCGGGCTCCG